>NZ_FXTC01000024.1 GCF_900182655.1 Chryseobacterium rhizoplanae | reverse complement strand
TTCTTAATGACCAAATGTTTTGAAAGAAAATTTTAAAGTTTTTTAAGTAACCTTAATCCCTCTCTCTACCTCAATCACCCTACTCCTGCGCTCCCGTTATTTGGGACTGCAAAGATACAAACTCTTTTTAAACTCACAACTCTTTTTTAATAAAAATTTTAAAGTTTTTTCGCCTGTCTCTTCTTGAAGTATCTTAATGTTTCTGCTTACCTAAAAGCTCTTCTGCGCTACTGATATACTCTCGTTTTCAGTGGGGCAAAGATAGAAACTTATTACAAAGCAAAACAAGTTTATTTAACATAAAAATTTACAAAGTGGATAACTATTTTTATATTCCATTATTATTCAGATAATTAAATACAATTTATACTTATCCACAATGAGTGTTTATAAATGTCATCATTAAAATAAGTATACAAGATCGCATATTATACATAAGTTTAAGAAATGAAGAATTGAAATCATAGTAGCTCATTTAATCCCACAATTCAAAACGAATAGTATAATACATTAGAATATATTAAAATGAAATTTACTTTAGTGTTAAGATTTGAACATAAAATTGACGAATGATAGGAATAGTAAAGAACAATATCATCACCTCCTTAATTAGGATTGCAACGGTAAGGCATTTGAATGTATTATAAATCATTTGGGGTTTCATCCGAGCTGCAGATTAGGAGTTTAAATGCCGCATTCTTCCTATTAAAATAAAAAGCAGGCTATTATCTGAGCATAGGCAAAGAGCTGTCCTTCACCAAAGAATTCATGTCTATATAGCTTTAGCCAAATATAATATGGATAACTGAAGAGATAGAATTAAAAATAAATTGTTTTAGACTCCTTCGGAGTGACAAGGATGTGTTATCAATGATAAGTGATAAGTAATAATTGATCAATGTAATGTATGATTTGGATTGGATGGCAACAGGAACAATCAATCATTACTGGTTGTTCATTAACTATTGCTGATTACTGATTACTCATTGCTTATGTTTGGGTTGAGATTTGTGTTTATTTGGTTTGCTTTGTGTTGGGTATATAACAAAAAAAATCCTTTATCATAAGATAAAGGATTTTTAAAAATAAAATAAAAACTGGCGGCGGCCTACTCTCCCGCTTTCGCAGTACCATCGGCGCTGGTGGGCTTAACTTCTGTGTT
>NZ_FXTC01000023.1 GCF_900182655.1 Chryseobacterium rhizoplanae | reverse complement strand
ATTTTTTTATGTATAGAAAAGAAAAATTTAGCGTTGCTTTCAAATTAGAATGTATTAACCTTCACAAAAATTCTCATCGTTCAATTAAATCTATAGCAACAGAGAAAGGATTTAATGAAAGCAATTTGCGCAAGTGGATTGGTTTTTATAGCAAGTACGGAATCTCGGGACTATACCCGCGAAAAAACAGGAGCTATTCCCTGAATTTCAAGGTTAAAGTTCTAAAAACCATCGAAACAGAACATATCTCACAAAGGGAAGCATGTATCCGATTTAATATTGCAGCTCAGTCTACCGTGTTGAATTGGCAAAGGGATTACGAAAAAAGTGGTATTTTAGGGTTAAAGAACACCCCCAAAGGAAGCCCCAGCATTATGAGTGATTACAAGCGTAAAAAAAGAAAGTCTGATAAGCCATTGACCAGAGAAGAAGAACTTTTATTGGAAAACGAAAGGCTTCGAGCTGAAATTGATTTTCTAAAAAAGTTAGACGCCTTAACTCTCAAAAAGGACAAGCAGAGGCCATCGAAGGATTAAGGCGAAAATATGATCTGTCACTCCTGTTGGATTGTACAGGTATGGCCAGAAGCAGTTTTTATTACCATCAGAAAGCTCTTGACAAAAAGGATAAATATGGAGAAATAAAAACTTTGATAAAACAAATTTATCATAGGCATAGAGGTCGGTTTGGATACCGTCGTATTACTTTGATTATGAAACAACAAGAAATTGTAATTAATCATAAAACGGTATTAAGACTGATGAAGACCCTGGGATTGAAAAGTATAGTTAGGGTTAAAAAATACAGATCCTACCGGGGAGAGCAAGGCAGGATAGCACCAAATATTCTGGAGAGGAACTTTAAGGCAGATCAGCCAAACAGAAAATGGGCCACTGATGTGACAGAATTTAACGTTTCGGGCAGTAAATTGTATCTTTCGCCGATAATTGATCTTTACAATGGCGAGATTATCAGTTATGATCTCTCAGAAAGGCCTGCCTTTGCGCAGGTTGTGAATATGCTCAAAAAAGGACTCAGAAAAATTAAGAATACTGAAAACCTCATTATCCACTCTGATCAAGGCTGGCAATATCAGATGAAAGCCTATCAGCATTTGTTAAAAGAAAAAGGCATTATCCAAAGTATGTCCCGCAAAGGAAACTGTCTGGATAATGCAGTAATAGAAAACTTCTTTGGAACTTTAAAATCTGAAATGTTCTATACTAAGAAATTTAAAACCATTGATGAGCTCAAAAAAGAAATAAAGAAGTATATCAATTACTACAATAACGACAGGATAAGACTTAATCTAAAAGGAAAGAGTCCGGTACAGTACCGAACTCTTTCATATAATAATATTGTTTAATTTTGTCTAAACTTTTGGGTGCAGTCTA
>NZ_FXTC01000022.1 GCF_900182655.1 Chryseobacterium rhizoplanae | reverse complement strand
TGTAAATCGTCAGCAAAAAGTAGACAGTATATAGTATAAAAGTTAAGGAGTGTTTTCAAAAAAGAATTACATTTAATTATGGAAACACCTAAAAAGAAAAGTTCCGAAAAATTCGTAAAAGACATCCGTAAAAATACCAGACGGATCTTCACAGCCGAGCAGAAAATTTTAATCGTTATGGAAGGACTTCGTGCAGAAACTTCTGTAGCAGAGCTTTGTCGAGAGCATAATATTGCCCAATCTCAGTTTTATTCTTGGAACAAAGAATTTATGGAAGCCGGTAAAAAACGGCTCAATGGTGATGTTGTTAGAGAAGCCACGAGTGATGAAGTGTCGGATTTGAAGAAAGAGAATGCCCGCTTGAAGGAAATGGTTGCCGATTTGGTTTTGCGCTATGACATCGTAAAAAAAAGCTTGGACATGCTGGATTAACCCATAAATACAGAAAGTTTATGAGACTATCAGCAGGAGAAAAGTATGAAATTATTCAAGGCGTAACCACAAGTGAAATTGGTGTTAAACGAACCTTGGAGAGCTTTGGGATTGCAAGAAGTACTTTCTACAAATGGCATCAGAAATACCTTGAAAATGGTTACGATGGCTTGGAGACATCCAATAGAAGATCTAAAAGACAGTGGAACAGTATTCCGGAAGAACAAAAAGATTTGGTGGTAGAAATCGCTTTGGAACATACAGAACTTTCCTCAAGAGAATTGGCACACAAAATTACTGATGAACAAGGTGTTTTCATCTCAGAATCCAGTGTTTACAGGATTTTGAAGCAACGGGATTTAATCCCTGCGCCGAATCATTTTCTTTTTTCAGCAGCAAATGAATTTAAGGATAGAACAGAATTTGTGCATCAAATGTGGCAGACAGACTTCACTTATTTTAAAGTGATTGGCTGGGGTTGGTACTACCTAAGCACTGTTTTAGATGATTACAGCAGGTATATCATCCACTGGGAGCTATGCGATTCGATGAAAGCTGAAGATGTGAAAAGAACAGTAAATACAGCGATTGAAAAAGCAAAACTAAAGTCTAAAGCCAAACCAAAATTACTTTCAGATAATGGTTCCTGTTACGTATCAAACGAGCTCAGAACATACCTGAAAGACGATTTAAAGATGAAGCAGGTTCACGGAAAACCGATGCATCCGCAAACTCAGGGCAAAATTGAACGATACCATAGAACGATGAAAAATGTGGTTAAACTCAATCATTTTTACCATCCCGAAGAACTAGTGGAAGCCTTAGAAAAATTTGTAGAAAACTACAACAACAAGCGATATCACGAATCTTTGAAAAACCTTCCTCCAGCGGATGTTTACTTCGGAAGATCTGAGCAGATTTTGGAAAAAAGAAGACAAATAAAATCAGATTCAATCCGAAAAAGAAGACAATTGTATTTTCAACAGAAATTAATAAATTTATAAACCTAAATACTCCTTAAGGACTTATTACAAAATGTCCAATTTAGTTTGAAGACTTACA
>NZ_FXTC01000021.1 GCF_900182655.1 Chryseobacterium rhizoplanae | reverse complement strand
GACAGAGAGGCTACGCTTCATGGTTTATTTGAGGAACAGGCATTCTGGACCCCTGAACATACGGCATTGGTATCTGGCGATATACGTCTTTCTTATCGTGATCTTAATGAAAAGGCTAATCAGCTTGCCCATTATCTGATTCAGCATTATGATATCCGTCCTGATGAACTTATCCCTATTTGTTTTAACCGTTCAGAAAAGATGCTAATAGGGATTTTAGGTATTTTAAAAGCAGGCGGAGCTTATGTTCCTCTTGATCCTGGCTATCCTGCAGATAGACTGGGTCATATCCTGAATGATACAGGGGCTCGCCTTGTTCTTGCAGAAGAAGAGACCGTATCAAAGCTGGATGAATATGTTTCCGCAATTGTTAAGAAAGGACCCGTGATTTTAAATCTGGATGATGCAGAGGCAGCAGACGGAATTCAAAAATATTTTAGAAAAAATCCTGTTACCGGAGTAAGATCCAACCATCTGGCTTATGTTATTTATACCAGTGGAACAACAGGTAGGCCTAAAGGTGTGATGATTGAGCATAGCGGTGTAGTGAATCTTGTAAGTTTTATGACACAGTCCCACCGCTTTAATGAATATACAAATGTGGGCTGTTATTCGAATTATGTTTTTGATGCTTTTGTCAATGAGGTATTTCCTGTGCTTTGCCACGGTAATACGCTTTGGCTGTTCAGTAACGAACAAAGGACCTGTGTAGCAGAACTTAACCATTATATAAAAGCAAATGGAATAGAGGTGTCATTTATTCCTCCTGTATTATTGAAGGATCTTCTTGCTGATACGGAACTAAAATTGATTTTCGCTGGCGGAGAGAGCTTTCCTGATATTGGCAGTAGCTGCTATAAGGATATTATTTTCCTTAATGAATATGGTCCTACGGAAACAACAGTATGTGCGACCGTTCATCATTATGATGAAGATGGTAATCCTCTTAATATCGGGCGCCCTATTGATAATGTTTCGGTGTATGTTCTGGATTCCTATTTACGTCCTGTTCCTATTGGAGCAGTCGGAGAGCTGTATATAGGTGGAGTTGGAGTATCAAGAGGATATTTAAATCTTCCTGAGCTTACTGCAGAGCGCTTTTTATCTAATCCCTTTCAGACTGAGCAGGAAAAAGCATCAGGTTATAATGGACGGATTTATAAAACCGGTGATCTTGCGCGTATCCTTCCAAACGGTGATCTGGAATATCTGGGTCGTAACGACTCACAGATCAAGATTCGTGGTTACCGGATTGAGCCCGGGGAGATTGAGACAGCTCTTCTTGAGTTAAGTGGTATTCGTCAGGCAGTAGTGGAGTGCAGGCTGAACAGTATGGGTTTAAAGTACCTTGCTGCTTACTATGTTTCAGAGAATCCGCTTGACTCCGGAGATATTTCAGTGTTATTATCGGAAGTTCTTCCTGATTATATGGTTCCTTCGGCTTATGTCCATTTGAAAGCATTACCTGTTACGATCAACGGGAAAGTTGACAGAAAAGCATTACCAGAACCTTTATTTACAGGAGAGATGGAATATGTAAGTCCTCAGACGCCTTTACAGGAGTTGCTGGTGGAGATTTACGGAGAAATGCTAGGTCTAGATTCAGATCATATCAGTATCCATGATGATTTTTTCCGATTGGGAGG
>NZ_FXTC01000020.1 GCF_900182655.1 Chryseobacterium rhizoplanae | reverse complement strand
TTTTTAGGTGTTTCCATAATTAAATGTAATTCTTTTTTGAAAACACTCCTTAACTTTTATACTATATACTGTCTACTTTTTGCTGACGATTTACATAGTTGAATATTCTGCAGTAACTAATGATCAAACTATCGAAATTTACAAATTACCTTGGACTGTCGAGAGTGTGTATGGTAATGATATAGATTTATTTATTCAAAATGGGGAAGGAAGTTATAACTGGTATGCACTGCAAGCAAAAGTCATGTCCTATAACGGAGCATTCAAAGATTTGAAATATAATAGAAATGAAGCTTTTCAACAATGGGATAAACTTTTACGGCATGAGAGTGTGTATGGTAGTAAAACATTCTATCTTTTATATAGTGGAAATTCTCTGCGAGCTCCATATGTCCAGCCAACTAGACGAGATTGTATAGGTATTCCACTTATTAGTGAATTGGGGCTTGGTATTGTTGAAACACGTATAGTTGCCGACATAAGAACGAATGTTCTTAGGCACTCTCAAATGCTCTATTTCGAACAAGTGTTTCCTGACCATTTAGATTCTATAAGAAAGCTATTTTGTTGTTCACCACATTTACCACCAAAAGGTAAGACATTTAAAAGGGAAGAAATAGAAACTTTTGGCTATCGACAAGTATACGCAGATTCAAAAGAGTTTGATGAAGATCGAGATTCTCAAAGATATGAAATCCCTGATGGAGCGGCCGCAATTAGAATGATAATAAACTATAAGTAATTTTTTATGAATAATTGTAAAATATGTAACTCTAAAGCTGATAAATCAGGATCACACATTATTCCTCATTTTCTTTTGAAAAGAATTGATTCTGAGCATAAGGGTCGAGATAAAGAAATGGGTTTTGTTATTTCAGAAAAAAATCCTTCTTCCTATTTTGGTAGAGCAACCAATGTTGAAACATTGGAAAAAATATATGGGGAGGTCGATGAAGACAGGATTGGTAGTAATTCAATTCCCTTAATAGAGGATTTTATATTTTGCAGCAGATGCGAAGCTGAATTAGCAACATTAGAAAATAATTATTCTACTAGTATTTCAAAAAATGACCAGCCTATTGGAATTAACTATTCAAGTGGAATCGATTCTGAACAGGCATTATTGTTTTGGATTTCTATCTTTTTTCGACTTAGTATATCAAAGAATTCAGGAGTAAGTCTTATACCTGAAGATGAGGATGTATTACGAAAAATATTAAATGATTATTTTTCCAAAAAGCAAATCACTTCTGATTTTGAGAAGATAAAATATAAATTAATGAGAGCTCAAAATGTGCCAGAAAAAGCAAGTACACTTCTTCACATGAATCCAGAATCTCAAAATCCTTATCTACTAGTATTGGATGAATTTATTGTTTATTTATCACTAAATATCGACGTAGAAAATAAGGATTTTTACGGATTTAAACTTCCGGTAGAAGAGGCAGAGGAAAATAGCAATTTTCCAACAGATGAGAAAATATTGGCTATTACTACTGATACACTTCTAAAGTTAAATGGACACTTCCATGCCAAGGCCGCTGAATCTTATCGTATAAATTTATTCTATGAATGTGATCAAATATTTCAAAAAATGAATTTTGGTAATTACATGCCAAATGATATGAAAGAAGAAATCTTTAAATTACTTGCAAGTGACGAAACAGTTTCCTTCGGAGATAAATTCTCCATAAAACATAGGGCAGAAATTATAGTTAAAGTACTACAGGAATATCTAAAGAAGCAACCACCGAGAGATGGTCTCAAATAATTTTTAATTTGAGTAAAAAAATTAGATAATAAAAAAATTAAAAACAATTCTATGAAAGAACTTAATGAGAAGATTCAATTAGCAATTAAATTGCTTGGACTTGTAACTGAAAATACTTCTTATTCCGACAAAGAGGATATCAGAAGTATTACTATTGATAGTATAGCAGAAACTTTACAAAGTTTTTATATTTCTTTGCTCCTTTCAAAGGAGCTGCATAATATCGAATATATTAATAGTAAAATATCGCCACAATTTAAAGAAAGTGATTTGGATGATATTCAGTTTAACTTTGAAGGTCTGGTTAAAGATGCGCTTTTTACTAAATTTTTTATCTGTATTGAAAGTAATTTAAGAAGCATCGCAAGACATTTTGAAGCAGCTAAGGGAAATATTGAGAAAACTTCAATTAAAGCAACTTTTGAAAATCTATTTGATGTAAATAAAACAGATTTTTTTACCAGCATTAAGAGTAACGATAAGGATGTGATTTTATTCTTCTTTTATTTAAGAAATACAATGCACAACTTCGGTATTCATTCCGATTCAAACCCTAATCAGATTATACAAATAGAAGATACTTCATCCGTAATTGATCGATCCAAAGTTACTTTGGAATTAATACAAAATCAGACTAATAATATCATTTACAAAGATTTATTGTTACTTTTTGAACAAGTAATTAAAATTATAATCAGGCTTAATAGTTTGATTCCATCTACTGAAAAAATCAAACATCCACTGGCAGATTTTGGTTTGTAATTTATGATAGTAAGTCATAAAATATTTTTAACATTTGGAATGTAGTTCGAATACGTGATTGTGCCAAAACTGGCCCAACTGACGATAAAAGTAGTAGGCAAAAAAACAAATTAAAAAATGAGTAATTCAAACAAAAATTGGCCAAGCAAAGCTGGTAATCCATCATGAGCAAATAGAGATAATAATCATCCTGCGCCCAAACCTTCAAAGGGTGGTACCAAACCATTTGCATCCAAAAATTTTTTTTTTTAATAAGGACATATTTTGAAGCCTGATTTTATTAAGGTTTTTATTTTTCTTCATACAGCAATATAGATTTTCAAGATGTCGCCCAATATTTTTATTTGTTTTTTTAGAGAATGCATGAAAAAAATGGATTTTATGTCTACTCCGCAACAAGTGAGGAAATGACCAGCTTTAGAACGAGATAGTAGTAGTTAGTGGAATACTTAACTCAAAAAGAAACTTACCAAGAGCCTAAATGAAATCTGCTTGTTATTTGTTAGGAATTGAGACCTAATTTTGCCACAGAGTTATTATTTTTATTGAATGAAATCAGAAATTAAAGATATTGTTATTAATAAGATTGAAAACGAAAGCGAATATTCACATCTAGATTTTAAAAAGCAACAGTACCCAATAGGAAAAAAAGATCCCAAAAAGCCTGAATTTCTGAAGGATATGATGGCTTTCGCAAATCTTATTTCTAAAGAGGATAAGTATATCATTGTGGGAGTTGAAGAGTTAAATGGTATGGCTGGTGGTTTTGAATCAATAGATAAACTTAACGATCAAGCTAGCTATCAGCAATATCTTAATGAATATATTGAACCTGAAATCAATTTTGAGTATTCTGAGATTATATATAAAGGATATAAGCTGGCATATTTTAGATTGTTTGACAATGCAGATTTTCCTTACTTATTAAAAAAAGACTTAATCACAAATAGCATTCGCTTTGATATAGGTTGTGGATTTGTAAGGGCTGGAACTTCCACTAGAAAGTTAAATCGTGACGATTTTGAGAAGATATATAATTTTCGCAATACTACTGCTAGGGATAGAAAAAATGAACTTTCTTTCCGTGTTTACAATTCGTCTTTTACGGAGTTTGATTTACGGAGAACCAAATACAGATGTATAAGGATTGACGCCATCAACAGTTCCACGAAATCACTTGAGTTTGACGTGGAAGTGAGAATTAAAAAATCGGTACAGTACAGTGCGATACTTAGACAAGAGCTGGAAAGAAAAATTGAAGATGGCAAAAAGGATGCTGCAACGAGTAGTTTTATGCATAGTTTATCAATTGGAATTAATTCTCCCATTATATATTTAAATACATATGTCGAACTGTAAATCGTCAGCAAAAAGTAGACAGTATATAGTATAAAAGTTAAGGAGTGTTTTCAAAAAAGAATTACATTTAATTATGGAAACACCTAAAAA
>NZ_FXTC01000019.1:3628-4729 GCF_900182655.1 Chryseobacterium rhizoplanae | reverse complement strand
GTAGCTGAAGGTACTATACGAATAAGCACCGGCTAACTCCGTGCCAGCAGCCGCGGTAATACGGAGGGTGCAAGCGTTATCCGGATTTATTGGGTTTAAAGGGTCCGTAGGCGGATCTGTAAGTCAGTGGTGAAATCTCACAGCTTAACTGTGAAACTGCCATTGATACTGCAGGTCTTGAGTGTTATTGAAGTAGCTGGAATAAGTAGTGTAGCGGTGAAATGCATAGATATTACTTAGAACACCAATTGCGAAGGCAGGTTACTAAGCAACAACTGACGCTGATGGACGAAAGCGTGGGGAGCGAACAGGATTAGATACCCTGGTAGTCCACGCCGTAAACGATGCTAACTCGTTTTTGGGCTTTCGGGTTCAGAGACTAAGCGAAAGTGATAAGTTAGCCACCTGGGGAGTACGTTCGCAAGAATGAAACTCAAAGGAATTGACGGGGGCCCGCACAAGCGGTGGATTATGTGGTTTAATTCGATGATACGCGAGGAACCTTACCAAGGCTTAAATGGGAAATGACAGGTTTAGAAATAGACTTTTCTTCGGACATTTTTCAAGGTGCTGCATGGTTGTCGTCAGCTCGTGCCGTGAGGTGTTAGGTTAAGTCCTGCAACGAGCGCAACCCCTGTCACTAGTTGCCATCATTAAGTTGGGGACTCTAGTGAGACTGCCTACGCAAGTAGAGAGGAAGGTGGGGATGACGTCAAATCATCACGGCCCTTACGCCTTGGGCCACACACGTAATACAATGGCCGGTACAGAGGGCAGCTACACAGCGATGTGATGCAAATCTCGAAAGCCGGTCTCAGTTCGGATTGGAGTCTGCAACTCGACTCTATGAAGCTGGAATCGCTAGTAATCGCGCATCAGCCATGGCGCGGTGAATACGTTCCCGGGCCTTGTACACACCGCCCGTCAAGCCATGGAAGTCTGGGGTACCTGAAGTCGGTGACCGTAACAGGAGCTGCCTAGGGTAAAACAGGTAACTAGGGCTAAGTCGTAACAAGGTAGCCGTACCGGAAGGTGCGGCTGGAACATCTCATTTTAGAGCGTCTTTAAGACGATAAACAAAATTAGTATCGCAAGATACAA
>NZ_FXTC01000019.1:0-3454 GCF_900182655.1 Chryseobacterium rhizoplanae | reverse complement strand
CAGAGTCTCGTAGCTCAGCTGGTTAGAGCGCTACACTGATAATGTAGAGGTCGGCAGTTCGAGCCTGCCCGAGACTACTAATTAAAGCGGATGGCGAATAGCTTTTGGCTGCTGGCATTTTGCCAATAGCGAGAAGCCATAAGCAAGAAGCAACTAGAGGGGGAATTAGCTCAGCTGGCTAGAGCGCCTGCCTTGCACGCAGGAGGTCAAGGGTTCGACTCCCTTATTCTCCACAGTTTTGGAAGACTGATTTAAAAGTTACGGATGGAGCCAAAAACAACATCTGTTCATCAGTTGGACAAGAAGACATTAAGATCATTGACATTAACGGTAAAGACATCACAAAGAGAAAACCGAGCGCATAAAGCGCTTGAGTAACCAATAGGAAAGAAATCGTTAAGGGCGTATGGCGGATGCCTAGGCTTTCAGAGGCGAAGAAGGACGTGGTAAGCTGCGAAAAGCTGCGGGGATTGGCACACACGAATTGATCCGCAGATGTCCGAATGGGGCAACCCAATACATTGAAGATGTATTACCTCGCAAGAGGAGCAAACCCGGAGAACTGAAACATCTAAGTACCCGGAGGAAAAGAAATCGAAGAGATTCCGTAAGTAGTGGCGAGCGAAAGCGGATTAGCCCAAAAGCTTTTATATGTTTAATAGAATGTTCTGGAAAGAACGGCCGTAGAGGGTGATAGCCCCGTATATGAAAGGCATATTTGAGTGATAAATGAGTAGGGCGGGACACGTGAAATCCTGTCTGAATATGGGGGGACCATCCTCCAAGGCTAAATACTCCTGAAAGACCGATAGTGAACAAGTACTGTGAAGGAAAGGTGAAAAGCACTTCGAATAGAAGGGTGAAATAGAACCTGAAACCGTACGCCTACAAGCGGTCGGAGCAGCGTAATGCTGTGACGGCGTGCCTTTTGCATAATGAGCCTACGAGTTAATTTTACTAGCGAGGTTAAGGTATTAAGTACCGGAGCCGGAGCGAAAGCGAGTCTGAATAGGGCGCATAGTTAGTAGGATTAGACGCGAAACCTTGTGATCTACCCATGGGCAGGTTGAAGCTCTGGTAACACAGAGTGGAGGACCGAACCGGTTGACGTTGAAAAGTCTTCGGATGACCTGTGGGTAGGGGTGAAAGGCCAATCAAACTGGGAGATAGCTCGTACTCTCCGAAATGCATTTAGGTGCAGCGTCGTATATAAGTTTATTAGAGGTAGAGCTACTGATTGGATGCGGGGGTTTCATCGCCTACCAATTCCTGACAAACTCCGAATGCTAATAAATGTTCTACGGCAGTGAGGGCATGGGTGCTAAGGTCCATGTCCGAGAGGGAAAGAACCCAGACCAACAGCTAAGGTCCCAAAATATATGTTAAGTTGAAGCAACGCGGTTGGACTGCATTGACAGCTAGGATGTTGGCTTGGAAGCAGCCATTCATTTAAAGAGTGCGTAACAGCTCACTAGTCGAGCGGTCCGGCATGGATAATAATCGGGCATAAACATATTACCGAAGCTATGGATTTATATTTTAGATATATCTGGTAGGAGAGCATTCTATTTGCGCCGAAGCAGTATCGTGAGGTATTGTGGAGCGGATAGAAAAGAAAATGTAGGCATAAGTAACGATAAAGCAGGCGAGAAACCTGCTCACCGAAAGACCAAGGCTTCCTCAGCCATGCTAATCAGCTGAGGGTTAGTCGGGACCTAACGCGAACCCGAAAGGGGTAGTGGATGGACAATGGGTTAATATTCCCATACTTGCTCACACTAAAAAGGGGACGGTTGGATGTAGCTGCTAAAGACTGACGGAATAGTCAAGGCCTAGCCTTCGGGCGAAGCTGCTGTAGTGTAATCTGATCCAAGAAAAGCCGAAGTGAAGCAACCCGTACCAAAACCGACACAGGTGGTCGAGGAGAGAATCCTAAGGTGCTCGAGTGAGTCGTGGCTAAGGAACTAGGCAAAATAGTCTCGTAACTTCGGAAGAAGAGACGCCATCAGCAATGGTGGCCGCAGTGAAGAGGCCCAGGCGACTGTTTATCAAAAACACAGGACTCTGCTAAATCGAAAGATGCTGTATAGGGTCTGACACCTGCCCGGTGCTGGAAGGTTAAGGAAGGTGCTTAGGGTTAAACCGAAGGCATTAACTGAAGCCCCAGTAAACGGCGGCCGTAACTATAACGGTCCTAAGGTAGCGAAATTCCTTGTCGGGTAAGTTCCGACCTGCACGAATGGTGTAACGATCTGGGCACTGTCTCAGCCACGAGCTCGGTGAAATTGTAGTATCGGTGAAGATGCCGATTACCCGCAATGGGACGAAAAGACCCTGTGAACCTTTACTATAACTTCGTATTGACTTTGAGTAAGTAATGTGTAGGATAGGTGGGAGGCTTTGAAGCTTGCACGCTAGTGTAGGTGGAGCCAACGTTGAAATACCACCCTTTACTTACTTGGAGCCTAACTTCTTTTAGAAGGACATTGCGTGGTGGGTAGTTTGACTGGGGTGGTCGCCTCCAAAAGAGTAACGGAGGCTTTCAAAGGTACCCTCAGCACGCTTGGTAACCGTGCGTAGAGTGTAATGGCATAAGGGTGCTTGACTGTGAGACCTACAAGTCGATCAGGTGCGAAAGCAGGACATAGTGATCCGGTGGTTCCGTATGGAAGGGCCATCGCTCATAGGATAAAAGGTACTCCGGGGATAACAGGCTAGTCTCCCCCAAGAGCTCACATCGACGGGGAGGTTCGGCACCTCGATGTCGGCTCGTCACATCCTGGGGCTGGAGAAGGTCCCAAGGGTTGGGCTGTTCGCCCATTAAAGTGGCACGCGAGCTGGGTTCAGAACGTCGTGAGACAGTTCGGTCTCTATCTATTGCGGGCGTTAGATGTTTGAGAGGGCTTGATTCTAGTACGAGAGGACCGAATTGAACAAACCTCTGGTGTATCAGTTGTACCGCCAGGTGCACTGCTGAGTAGCTACGTTTGGAAGAGATAAGCACTGAAAGCATATAAGTGCGAAACTCGCCTCAAGATGAGACATCTTTTAAGGGTCGTTGGAGATGACGACGTTGATAGGCTACAGGTGTAAAGACAGTAATGTCATAGCCGAGTAGTACTAATTACCCGTAGATTTATAGCCTTTGGTTGCTATATCAAATTATTAATAAATAAATACGACAAGTACTTTATGCGCAGTAAAGGTTTTGTCTTTGTGAAAGTTTTTATCGCTTAAAACGCATATGGCGACTAGCAGTTAGCGATTGGCAAAAAGCCAATAGCCAGCAGCAAAAAGCCAGATGCTATATACCTTCTTTAGGGTGGTTTTAGCGGTGGGGCTCACCTGTTCCCATTCCGAACACAGAAGTTAAGCCCACCAGCGCCGATGGTACTGCGAAAGCGGGAGAGTAGGCCGCCGCCAGTTTTTATTTTATTTTTAAAAATCCTTTATC
>NZ_FXTC01000018.1 GCF_900182655.1 Chryseobacterium rhizoplanae | reverse complement strand
TCATAATTCAGTACCTTTACTCTTATAGGCAAGTCTTCCCGAAGATTAAACCTTTCATTTAGTTCCCCACTAAGCGTCTGCATAAAATCTTCAAAACATTCTATCTTTACCAAAGTTAATTCCACGGAATAATCACTCACGTACTGGTATCCTGATCCATCAGGATCTGTCAAAATAAGGGTACGTAGAACTTCATGCCTGTCAAGAAGCATATGGAATGCATCTTCTAAAAAACGGAGAGTTACTCTCTTATCTAATCGGAAAACCATTGGAATATTATAGGCATGGCTTCCTCCTTCATAGTTTTCAATAAACCATAATCTTTCCTGACCAAAGGACAAGTATTGCTCTCTGACCTGCTTTACAGGTACAGACCTAATCTCTTCAACGGCAAATTCTGGCAAATCTTCGAGAGCCCGTGATAAACCTGCAATACTTTTATGATTGAATACCATCCCTCCCGTAGCCTGTATTCCTGTTTGATGATAAATTTTATTGACCAATTTAATAACCATAATACTACTTCCTCCCAATCGGAAAAAATCATCATGGATACTGATATGATCTGAATCTAGACCTAACACTTCTCCATAAATCTCTACCAGCTGCTCCTGTAAAGGCGTCTGAGGGCTTGCATATTCCGTCTCCCTTGTAAATAAGGGTTCTGGTAATGATTTTTTATCTAATTTCCCGTTTATGGTTATCGGAAGCTCCTTCAAATGTACATAAGCCGAAGGAACCATAAAATCAGGAAGCACTTCTGATAATAACACTAAAATATCTCTAGAATCAAGCGGATTCTCTGAAACATAGTAAGCAGTAAGATACTTTAAACCCATATTGTTCAACCTGCATATTACTACTGCCTGGCGGATACCAACCAATCCAAGAAGAGCTGCTTCAATCTCCCCGGGCTCAATGCGGTAACCACGAATCTTGATCTGTGAGTCGTTACGGCCCAGATATTCAAGATCACCACCGGTAAGAATACGGACAAGGTCTCCGGTTTTGTAAATCCGTCCATTATAGCCTGATGCTTTTTCCTGCTCAGTCTGAAATGGATTAGACAAAAAGCACTCTGCAGTAAGCTCAGGAAGGTTTAAATATCCTCTTGATACTCCAACTCCACCTATATACAGCTCTCCGACTGCTCCAATAGGAACAGGACGCAAATAGGAATCCAAAACATACACTGAAGTATTACCTAGAGGTACTCCAATATTAAGAGGATTACTATCATGATGCCGTATTTGTTTATAGGTGGCATAAATAGTTGCTTCAGTAGGACCATATAAATTATATATGTTCTTATAAAGGGACCAGTACTTCACGGTTTCTCCATCACCAGGCTCACCTGCATACATCAAAGTCTGTAAAGAAGGGAAATCATAGTGAGGCAATAAAGAAAGCATTACGGGAGGAAGATAAGCATGGGTAATCTCATGAGTCAAAAGGTAATCCTTAACTAAATTAATATCTTTTTTAGTATGTTCGTCCAATAGGTGTAATTCATTGCCGTACAACAATGCACTAAAAAATTCTGAAACAGAAACATCAAATACATAAGAAGTATAGGCACTAAATCTGCCCATTTCACAAAAGTTATATATTCCTCTTATTTCTTCTATGAGGTTGACAACACTCGTATGCTCTATCATTACTCCTTTAGGCTTGCCCGTTGTTCCACTGGTATAAATGACATACGCTAAATTATCGGATTTTACATTTGTTTCAGGATTATCAGCTCTAAAGCTGCCGAGTTCTTTAATCATCTTTTCATCATCAAGACAGATGATATCTGGTATCTCATATCCAAGTTTACTTACAGAAGCTGATTCAGTAATAATCAAACGAGCTCCGGTATCAGGCAGGATATGTTTTCTTCTTTCTGATGGAAAGCTGGGATCCAAAGGAACAAAGCCGCCCCCTGCCTTCATTACGGCGAGAATACCAATGAGCATTTGTTCTGAGCGCTGTAAGCATAAGGGGACCAGTTCGTCAGGTTTTATTTTATATTTTTCAAGTAAATAGTGAGCCAGACGATTCGACCTTTCATTAAGCTCCTGGTATGTTAATCTTATTTCCTGATAAACCAGTGCTGTTTGATTAGGAGTCCGGGACACCTGCTTTTCAAATAAACGGTGAATGGTAGCTTCTCTATTATAAGCAGAATAGGTTTCATTGCAAGCCGAAAGCCAGTTATAGTCTTCCGTCCCCACCAGCTGAAGTTCAGAAAGCTTTATTTCTGAGCCACCAGAAAGGTGTAATGCCGAGATCTGCTTTAAAAAATAAAGATAAGCAGATTTCATCCTTTTTATTGTTGATTCCGTATAAAGACAACTTGCATAATTAAATGTTCCGGATAAAACTTCATCCGTATCATCAATCATAGTAGTAATATCAAATTTAGCAGTATCATAAGAAACACTGCCCTCAAAAGGATAAAGAAAAGAATTTCCTTTAAACACATTAGCTGGCATCTTACTAAAACTTTCAAATCCGAACATCACCTGAAAAATAGGATGCCGCGAAGAATCATTTGCAATATCAAGTGCGCTAACAAGTTTTTCGAAAGGAATGTCCTGATTGGCCTGTGCCCCGGAAACTGAAGTAGAAACTTTTTTGATAAATGCACTGACATTTGTATTATAGTCAATTGTTTCACGAAGAACCAATGTATTAACAAACAAACCTATCATGTTCTCCAGCCCCTGATAATGACGATTAGTAAATGGGGTTCCTACAACAATATCATCCTGTCCCGAATAAGAGGATAGCATTAGATAATATGAGCTGAGCATCACACTATATAAACTGACTCCAAGTTTTTTTGCTAAAGATCTTAAATCAGAACTTATTTCTGAAGGTATTATAAATGAAATTGTATTACCTTCATATGATATTTCCGGCGGTCGTTTAAAATCCAAAGGCAGATTTAAAGTTTCAAAACCGTTGAGATAAGACTGCCAATATTCAAGCTGCTTCTTTAAAATTGTATTGTTAAGATGATTCCGCTGCCATAGTGCGTAGTCTTTATATTGAAATTCCAACATTGGAAGTTCATATTGACAACCTGAAAACAATGACTGATAAATGGCATACAGCTCACGTAAAAAAACTTCTACAGATCCTCCGTCAAAAGCAATGTGATGACATACTACAGACAAATAATAATTCTCATTCATTGAAAAAATACGTATAGAAAGAGGAATTTCTTCTGACAAGCAAAATATTCTCTTTGCTTCTTTACATATTTCCGTTTCCAGAGCATCAAAACTGCTTACCTCCTGAACAGTCAATTCTAAGTAAGGATCTGTAACCTGTTGATAACCTACCCCCTCATTGCTAGTTAAGATTAGACTTCGAAGAATTTCATGTCTTTGTATAACACTTACCAGAGATTTAGACAAAATGGAAATATTTACACTTTTATCTATACGACATACAAGCGGTATATTATATGCATTGTTTCCTCCTTTGTATTGGTCTATAAACCACAATCCTTCCTGAGAAAATGACAAAAGCTGATCTTCCGCATATCGAACATCTGCCTGATCTATACGAATAGTTTCTATAGTAGGTAAGATTTCAAGTACATTGGCCAATTCGACAATACTTTTATTATCGAATACGACTGATACATTAACCTGCATATCCAAATCCTGTCGAATCTTAGCAATCAGCTTAATAGCCATAATACTGTTACCTCCTAAACGGAAAAAATCATCATAGATGCTGATATAATCAGGATCGAGACCCAGGATTTCTCCATAAATCCACACAAGTTGCTCCTCTATCCAGGTCCTGGCCGCAACATATTCCGTTTCCCCTGTAAACAAAGGTTCCGGTAATGATTTTCTGTCTAACTTCCCGTTTATCGTCAGCGGAAGTTCCTTCAAATGTATATAAGCCGAAGGAACCATATGATCCGGAAGTATTTCTGATAACAAAGCTGAAATATCAGCAGGCTCAAACGGAATATCCGACACATAATAAGCAGCAAGATATTTTAAACCCAGGCTGCTTTCCCTGCACATCACCACAGCCTTGCGGATACCACTTAACTCAACAAGAACGGCCTCAATCTCACCAGGTTCAATACGGTAGCCACGAATCTTTAACTGAGAATCGTTACGACCCAGATATTCCAGATCACCGTTTGGAAGAAGACGAACGAGATCTCCCGTTTTATAGATCCTCCCATTATAATATGATGCTTTTTCCTCTTCAGTCTGAAAAGGGTTCACTAAAAAGCGTTCTGCAGTAAGCTCGGGACGATTTAGATACCCCCGGGATAGACCTACTCCACCAATATACAGCTCTCCGACTGCGCCAATGGGAACGGCACGCAAATAGGAATCAAGTACATATGCTGAAGTATTACCAATCGGACGACCAATATTGAGAGAATTATCTTCTTCGCAATAATGATGATAAGTAGCGCATACTGTTGTTTCTGTAGGACCATAAGCATTAATCACGTCAACTCCGTATTTTCTGTAGCATTCCATGATTTCAGAATTAGTAGTATCTCCAGCAACAATGATTTTCTCTAATGGTAAAATTGATTCTTTATCCAATAACGCTGGAGGAATCGTAGCAACTTTAATATCATGCTGAATAATATATTTCTGCAATATCTCCAAATCTGTTCTCGATTCGTTCGGCAAAACATGCAGGATATTTCCGAGTGCAAATACCCAATATACTTCCCAAACATGCGCATCAAAGACATAATCAGCATACCAAAGTAAATTTTTCTGTTCTGATCGATATAAAACTTTCTCCATATCCAATATTGAAGCCTGCTGTTCTATTAAATTCACAACACCATTATGTTCAATCATCACACCTTTAGGCCTACCTGTTGTTCCACTGGTATAGATAACATAAGCCAGATGGTCGGGTCTTACTCCGGTAACAGGATTTTTTCTAAAATATTTTTGAATTCCGTCTGCTGCCTCTGCATCATCCAGATTCAAAATAACAGGTCCCTTATTAGCAATTGCTGAAACATATTCATGCAGCTTTGATACGGTCTCTTCTTCCGCAAGAACAAGGCGAGCCCCTGTATCATTCAGAATATGACTCAGTCTATCTGCAGGATAGCCAGGATCAACAGGGACATAAGCTCCTCCTGCTTTCAAAACTCCTAAAATCCCTATTAGCATCTTTTCTGAACGGTTAAAACAAATAGGGATAAGTTCATCAGGACGGATATCATAATGCTGAATCAGATAATGGGCAAGCTGATTAGCCTTTTCATTAAGATCACAGTAAGAAAGCCGTACATCTCCAAATACAAGTGCTGTAAGATCAGGAGTTCTGAAAGCCTGTTCTTCAAATAAGCCATGAAGGGTAACTGCTTGGTCATAATCAGAACAGATTCCGTGAAGACCGGGCGTTGCTGCTTCAATCCAGCGTAGCTCACTAAGTTTAACCTCAGAAGATCCACGCTGAAACAGATCAGAAAACTGCTCCAGAATATACTGATATGTGCTGATCATATGTTTAATTGTAGAATCTTTGAACAGAGATGTTGCAAAGTTAAATGTTCCACAAAGCTCTTCTCCCTGATCATCAATCATCGTGGTCAGATCAAACTTAGACGTTTCATTCTGTATCCCACTGTTGTAAGGATGAAAAAAATAATCTTCACCATACGTTTCTTTCGCTCCAGATTCAAACCCCTGAAATCCGAACATCACCTGAAATACAGGATGACGAGAGGAATCAGGCTCAATGTTAAGAACCTCTACTAATTTCTCAAAAGGCAGATCCTGATGCATCTGACCTCTCAGAACACCAGAGGATACATCATTAATAAAGTCGCG
>NZ_FXTC01000017.1 GCF_900182655.1 Chryseobacterium rhizoplanae | reverse complement strand
TCTTTTATCTTTTATCTTTTATCTTTTATCTTTTATCTTTTATCTTTTATCTTTTATCTTTTATCTTTTATCTTTTATCTTTTATCTTTTATCTTATAAATTTCGTTAAGATTCCCGAAAACTATTATTTCATATTATTTAATTTCGTAATTTTAGTGAAGAGAATGTTTTTCGGAAAGTTTTCTAAATTATTTTTTTATCAACCAAATCTTACATTATCATGGAAAATATAAAGTTTCAGGTATCGCCATATCAGGATGAATTGCAGCTCCTTATTGATGGGAAAAAGGCTGGTTATATGTCCATAGAGGTTGACGGAAGACTGCTTATTGTGTATTATACGAAACTTGATGAAGAGCGTGAAGGAAAAGGATATGCCAAACTATTACTGGATGAGCTGGTACGCTACGCAGAAGAAAAAGATTTGCTTGTAGACCCGGAATGTGATTTTGTACGTCAACAGTTTGAAAACCACCCTGTAAGATATAAAGACATCTGGCATGCCTGATCAATCTTCCCACCAGGCTGTAAATTGCTGTTCATGCTGATTCAGATCTACTACCTCTCCGATCATCGGAGTGAGGATATTCAGTTTTTTTTCTTTTCCCAAGGCAGTTATCTTTTGTAAGGGTTCATTCCATGGATGAAGAGCGAGTGCAAATTTTGCTGCATGAACAGGAATAATACGCTCCGCTTTGAGATCAATACCAGCCTGGATAACATCTTCCGGCAACGTGTGGATATATCTCCATGCTTCTCCATATTGTCCGTTTTCAAGAATAGCATAATCAAAAGGGCCGTATTGCTCACCGATTGTTTTAAAATGGCTGTCATAACCACTGTCACCTCCCAAGAAAATTTTCTTTGTTGGTGTTATCAAAACATAGGAGCTCCATAGGGTATCATTCTGCCTTATTCTTCTGCCGGAAAAATGTCTGGCAGGGGTGAACACAATTTTCATATCATTTTTCAGATTCACTTCAGTTCCCCATTCTTCTTCAATAAGCGAATTTTCAGCATATCCCCATCTCTCTAAATGCGCTCCCACTCCCAAAGGCAAAATAGCCATTCCCATTCTGTCTCTGATAGATTCTACAGTCGGGTAATCCAGATGATCAAAATGATCGTGGGTGATTACCAGATAATCAATATTGGGAATATCTTTAGGTTTAAAGATATCTGATCCTTTGAATGCCTTGTTAAAATATTTAAACGGCGAACCATACAAACTCAATACAGGATCAATCAGGAAAGAAATACCGTCTGTCTGCAGATAATAAGATGAATGTCCCAGCCAGATAAATACATCCTGATTTTTGTCTATGTTTTTTAAATCGGTATGAAGGGATGGAATTTCTTTCAGGGGTTTTAAGAGTGGATCTTTTTTCCCAAAAAAGAAATCAAAAGTCACTTTCGACATTTTGTAGCCCTCTGTAATAGATGGTGTATGGCTGGTATTCTGAAACTGTCTTTTTTTATAGAGTTTTGACTGCCTGATCCGTTTCAGCCTCTTTCCTTTTGGCGCCCCGCCAAACGCCTTCATATTGATCACTATAAAAAAGGTAACCGTAAGAACAGCTACTGTCGTAATAATCCAATAAATCATCTGTAGAAAATAAATATCAAATGTATTGACTTTTTACTTTTAAATAAAAAGCTTATTCAATTTCAATGCATTTTTTAACTAAATTTATCATGTATTTTGGAAAATTTATTATTCATTTAAGGTATGGTTAATTTTAAACTTTCTATTTTAGCACCCTAAAAAACTCAGATCTATTGAAAAATTATTCGGTAATATTTCTTCTCGCAATACTTTCGTCTTGTGCTTCTATCAAAAAACACAACGAACAGCGGGCTTCATGTATTCCACCGGAGCAACTCAAAGAGGATGTGGACTTTGCTTATTCAAAATTACAGCAAATGCATCCTCAATTATACTGGTATATTCCCAAGAAGGAATTGGATCATAAATTTGACAGTCTTAAGCAGACAATCACAGAATCTCTTACTCCTCTTCAGTTTTATTTTAAACTTCAGCCTGTCATTGCGGGAATCCGTGAAGGACATCTTTCATTGAGAATTCCCAGAAAGAAATTTACCCAAAAGGAGTTTAAAAGACTGGAACACCAGAAAGGAATGTTCAGCCGTTTTGAATATTATATATCAGGCGATCGAATGTATATTATTCAAAACAGAGATTCCATTGAGCATATACAACCCGGAACTGAAATTTTATCCATCAACCATGTTCCTGTTTCGGATTATATAAAAAAGTACAGAAGTCTGATCAGCAGTGATGGTGACAATACGACTTTCCATCCTTATTTTTTAAAAGATCTTTTCTTTAATTTTTATACTGCAGAGAACGGATTTGGGAGTAAAGCAACTCTGGAAACGCTTTATCAGGGAGAAAAAAGAACGTATACTTTAAGCAGAGAAATAAAATCTGATTCTGACCTTGAGAAGGATAAGGAAATGAAGAAAAAAACGCTTGAAAAGAAACTGAATGATTATGTAGCTTCAAGTAATTCTTACAACAGGAGTTTTAAATTCCTGGATAAAGACAGCACTATCGCTTATATAAAAGTACAGAGTTTCTCCAGAGACTATTCTGATAAGTTTTATAAAAATACCTTTGCCAAGATCAATGATGTCAAGGCTCCCTACCTCATTATAGATGTGCGAAATAACTATGGAGGCTCTCTCTATGAGATCAATAACCTGTATTCCTATTTAGCGGAAGCTCCTTTTACCCTGATCAAACCTTCTCAGGTAACATCAAGAAATACTCCACTGCGCACCAATTACTTCAGAAAAAGCAATCCATTAGAATATGCTCTTAAAAGCATTGCTTATCCGAGCTATTTCTTCGCACAGGCTTTCAGCACCTATAAAAAAGACGGAAAAGTTTTCTATAAAATGAAAGCTGATAAACCTACAAAACCCAATAAGCAAGCTTTCCACGGAAAAGTTTTTGTATTGATCAACGGAGGAAGCTTCTCAGCCTCTTCTATTATTACCGCCAAGCTTAAAAATGATAAAAGGGCAACTCTTGTAGGTGAAGAAACCGGTGGTGCCAATGACGGAACAGTTGCAGGGTTCTATTCATATCAGAAACTTCCTAATTCTAAAATAAGGTTCCCAATAGGATTACTTCTGGTACAGCCTAATATCAAATTCTCAGACTCACGAAAAGGTGTTGTTCCCGATGTAGTGGTTACTGAAAGCATGCAGGATATTATTGATAAAAAAGATCCACAGCTGGATTGGATAAAAAATGAAATTGCTAAGGAAAAAGATAATAAAGGGCAATAATTTATAAGTTTCGGCGGGCTTTCAGCCCGCCGAAACTCTTTTCTATCTTTTCAATTCTTCCAAAAGATTTTCAATATGCTGCATATATCTTCCGTAATAACGGTGAAACCAGAATTTTCCGGCCAGATAGAGTAAAAACAATCCTCCGATTACAGAACCTATTAAGATCACTGCAATTTTCAGTTCACTCAAAGGTTTTGGCCACGGGATAAATTCCAGAACAATAAGGATTTCACATACCAGAAACGGGGCGAAACTGATATAGTATGAAAGATAATATTGTTTATTCAGATTCAGCTGCATCACAAGATCTTTCAGAGAATCGTAGGTTTTGGGCGCAGGATTACTGATTTCGTTATACAGTTTAAAGAACTTACTGAAAAAGAAAACGGTTACAATAAGCATGGAAGCAATTAAAACCGTTATATATAATTGCAGTTTAAAAGGTCTGCAGACTGAGCAAACCAAAAATGCAAAAACAAAAATTCCTATCATCCACCAGAATTCAACACGCATGTTTTTACGTATTTTTTCAAGGGGAAGGTTCAGTTTATTTCTTTGTTCTATACTTATTTCAGGAGTTTCCTCCATAATATCTTCATTCCAGGTATTTTTCAATTCATCGATATTCATTGGATTACTGATTTTAATGTTTGTTGGTTTTTATTTGGCTTAAGATATCTTTAAGTTTGTTTTTTGCGCGGTTCATTTTCACTCTTACATTTCCTTCAGAAATCCCTATCTGCTCTGCAATCTGCTTTCCTGAAAAATCTTCCAGATAGTAGAATATAAAGGCTTTATCAATAGGATTAAGTTGATGAATGGCCTTATACATTTCAGCCAGGCGCTCTTCTTTGCGATAATCATAGTCTTCCTGTATAATGATATGATTGGAAAAATCTTCATTGGTAATAAAGCTTTTTCTTTTTTCTGATTTAAGGAAAATAATGGCCGTATTCAAAGCGATCCTGTACAGCCATGTTGAAAATTCGCTTTCACCTCTGAAACCGGGAAATGCTTTCCAGAGCTGATAGGTAATCTCCTGAAAAAGATCATCCCGGTCATCCTTTTCAGTCATGTACATTTTAGAAATCTTAAATAGGATTCCTTTATGCTGTTCAATTTGACTTATAAACTCTTGTTCTAATGAGGTCATGATTTGTTACTCTATAGAGTTAGTTTTCATTTAAAAAAATTGTTACAGTTTTTACAAAAGAAATAAAAAACCTGATAGCTTATCTATCAGGTTCTTATTTATATTAAAATTCTAATTCAATTTATTTAAGGCTCTTTGCAGGGATCCTATATCAAGAAGGTTCAGCTTGGCACCGGCTATTATGACAATCAAAAAAACGAGTGTCAAAAATAAAATGATAAAAATATACATGGAAACAAACCATATCACGGTATTCAGAATATTTCCTTTGATCCCCATTTTATTCATGAAAAATTTCTGAGAACGCTCAAACCATGTTTTTTTCTTTTGCGGTCTGGAACTTACTTCAATTTCGTTAAGTTCATCCACCAAACGCACCACATCATCAATATATCTTCCATACATATAATAGATCCAGTATTTTATAATAAAAGCAATCAGGAGCAAAGTGATCAGAAGACTGCTCCCGAAGATTGCCAGATTATATTCCATTTCAAAATGAAAATTAATTCTGATCAGAGAGAGAAGAAATCCAAGAGGAATATAGGACACATAGTAGGCAATATAAATTTCTTTCGATATGAGAAGCTGGGTTTTAAGATTAAACAAATCATAATTTGTATTGATACTATTCTTTTGAAGCAGCTTATACAGTTTCAGAAAACGGGAATAAAAATAGACGATGATAACAATGGTCAGGATGGTGACAAATACGGATATGATCTTGATATTAGAATCAGCAGAAGCAAACGGGAAATTGGTTAAAAGTAAAGGCAGCGTTACAATCATCAGCCAGAACTCTGTTTCCATATTTACTTTCAGCATCTGTAACGGGGAATGTATTTCCTTCTGTTTTTCAAGAGAAATTTCAGGAGATTCCTGTCCTGTATCTTTATTCCAAAGTTGTTTAAAATTTTCTAGCTCCATCGTTTTATCTTTTAATGAGAACCTGTTCCCTGTTTGGTAATGATCTCTTTCAGCTTTTCTTTTGCCCTTTTCAGCTTTACTCTTGTATTCACTTCGGTAATTCCCAGCTGAACGGCAATTTCTTTTCCTGAAAAACCCTCCAAAAAGAAAAATATAAGTGCTTTATCAATAGGACTCAGCTGATGAATTGCTTCATACATCAACTTCATATTCACATCATCCGTATCATTATAAGGTTCCTGCCGGACACCCAGCCCGTCTACATTCTGGTTCTGTATAAAACTACGTTTTTTTTCACTTCGCAGGAAAACAATTGCAGTGTTTAGTGCAGTTCTGTAAAGCCATGTAGAGAAATCACTTCTCTTTTGAAAATCACCGTATGATTTCCAGGCCTGGTAGATGATCTCCTGATAGAGGTCATTCTGATCGTCCTTATTATCCATGTACATTTTAGAAATCTTGAAAATAACACCTTTGTGCTTTTCAATTTTCTCTAAAAATTCTTTTTCCGGTGAAGACATGATTTACATACTGATCCTTAGATAATATTTATTGAAACATCATCTTATTATAATACAAAACTCCAATTTCCGGCATTAAGTTAAAAAAATCCTTAACAAACAAAGAAGTTTATTGAGGATTTTTAATT
The DNA here is from genome assembly GCF_900182655.1 of Chryseobacterium rhizoplanae. Taxonomy (GTDB): domain Bacteria; phylum Bacteroidota; class Bacteroidia; order Flavobacteriales; family Weeksellaceae; genus Chryseobacterium; species Chryseobacterium rhizoplanae. The sequence continues at coordinate 40,444 of NZ_FXTC01000017.1, read as the reverse complement.
ATGTTAAATACAACAGAATCAGAAAATATAATCTGTACTTAAAAAATTGGAATCATGTTCTCTGACGATGGTATTGAGTAATTCTTTATTGGAATCTGTAAGTTTTGCCGCTACCAGAGACCGGATTGAGAATGAACGGAGTGCATCAAATACAGAAAGCGTACCTTCTGCACTGTCTTTTCTTCCGGTAAACGGGAAGACATCCGGACCTCTTTGTGCCTGGCAGTTGATATTGACACGGCTTACAAGATTTACAAACGGATCAATCAGCTTTGCCACTTCCTGAGGATCTTCACTGAAAATACTTACCTGCATCCCATGCGAAGCATTCACCTGATACTCTATAGGCTCTTCTATGTCTTCAAACGGAACAACAGGAATCACCGGACCAAACTGTTCTTCATGATACAGTTTCATATCACTGTTTACCGGATAAACTACCGCCGGAAAAACAAAAGATTCATCTGTATAACCTCCGTCTTTATTCAAAACAGCGGCTCCTTTCTGTAAAGCATCATTAATGCATTCTTTCAAATAAGGAGGTTTATTCACTTCCGGAAGCGGTGTTACTTTTACGTCTTTCTCCCACGGTAATCCTGGTTTCAGAGCAGAAACCGCTGCACTTAATTTTTCTGTAAATTCTAAAGCAATCTCTTTCTGAACAAATATAAGCTTCAGTGCTGTACATCGTTGTCCGTTGAAAGAAAGTGCCCCTAAAATACATTCGCTCACGGCTACATCAAGATTCGCATTTTTAGTCACGATGGCTGCATTCTTAGCATCCAGACTCAGAATAGCTCTTAAACGATTCACTTTCGGATGTAACTTTTTCAAGCCGTTAGCTACTTTACTGGAACCGATGAAGGCCAGAACATTCACTTTTCCGCTTTCCATGATTGGCGTGATGATTTCTGATCCTTTCCCATATAATGTATTCACAGTTCCTTTCGGGAATGCTTCTTTAAAGGCGTTCAATAAAGGATAATGAGCCAGTACACCATGTTTCGGGAGTTTAAACAGAATGGTATTTCCCATGATCAAGGCAGGAATCAATGTGGTAAAAATTTCATTCAGAGGATAGTTGAATGGCCCCATACTTAACACCACTCCAAGCGGAGCCCTTCTGATCTGTGCAATTGTTCCTTCTGCCTGTTGAAAGCGGGAAGATTCTCTGTCCAGATCCTTCAAAGCATCAATGGTCTGGTTGATATAATCTACAGTACGGTCAAATTCTTTGGTGGAGTCTGCAAGCGTTTTTCCAATTTCCCACATCAGTAATTTAATGATCAGATCTCTTTGCTGGATCATCAGGTAGACGAATTTCTGCATGCATTTGATACGCCCTTCCACAGACATGGTAGGCCATTCTCCAAGACCATTATCATAGGCTTTTACACAGGCTTCAAGGACTTCCATAGCTTCCTTCGGGCCAATATTCGGGATACTTCCCAACAGTTTTCTTTCTAACCCGTTTTCTGTAGGAATGCACACCGGGGAATAGATTTCGGTAACATCTCCGTCCCACTCTACCAGTTCGCCGTTCAGGAGATAAGTTCTCTGGTGGATGACCGGAACTTTATATTCTTCCGGAATTTCATTTTCACTCTTAAAAATGTGATGGAATGATGCAGTGTTTTCTGAACTCATAAATCTTTCTATTTTTTTATGTGATAAGACTGAGACTATCTCAAAAGTGTCATTCTGACCACAGACTAAAGGTCTGCGAATGTAGTTCTGATATCCAGACATCAATAAGACTCTTCCTTCGTCAGAATAACAAAAGCCAAACTATTTGACTTTTGAGACGGCTTCGTTTAATAATATAAAGGTAGAAGTAAAATGTTTTGAAAAAAACAATCTGACAATAGATTTGATCTATTTGAATTAAAATTAATCTCAGCTCCTGAAAAAAGAATAATTTAGCTTAAAAATAAATTTCATGTTTTCAAAATTAGTTTTCAGTACACTATTGTTCTTTTCCGCAATGGGCTTTGCACAAAAATCTAAAGCAACCAATACGGTTCTGATGGGAGGAAAAGAAGTACATACCTATGCAAAATTACCGGCGCTGAATAAGCCAGCCCCTAAATTTACCCTTACCGATGTGAATATGAATGATCAGACACTGGAATCTTACAGAGGGAAGAATGTGATCTTAAATATCTTTCCTAGTGTAGATACAGGCGTTTGTTCAGCTTCTGTACACCATTTCAATGAAGAGGCAGGAAACCTTCCCAATACGGTGGTACTTTGTATTTCCAAAGATCTTCCGTTTGCACAGAAAAGATTCTGCGGTGCTGAGGGAATCAAAAATGTAGTAATGCTTTCAGATTTCCGTTCAGACTTTGGATGGAACTATGGGGTGGAACTGGTAGATTCTGCCATGAAGGGCCTTCTAAGCAGAGCGGTTGTAGTAATAGATCCTTCAGGAAAGATCATCTATGAAGAGCAGGTGCCTGATATTTCACAGGAACCGAATTATGAAGCGGCAATTGCAGCGGTAAAATAATAAGCTTTTACTTTAAAATAAATATAAACTCCGGCGATCTTCGATCGCCGGAGTTTATATTTACGCAAGATTTTTATGCTTTATTTTCATCATTTTTTAATCTCCATCTCCACCAATAGAATTAAATTCCTTAGTTGAGTAGTGCAAGAACAGTAAAGTTAATAAGTCATCAACAGAATGATCCACTTCAAGATGAAAAATTGATTCTTTACCTTTTCTTTTCTCCTCCCGTATCTCGATCAGTAATTCCCCTTTTTCAGTTAATTGCCAGGTCTTTTTTAATTTAAAATAATAAATTTTAACTCCCTGGCCCGACTTAATAATTCTTTTTTTTGCTAAATCTGTGAAATACGTTATCACATTTGAATCAAAGAGTTCTACATCATTCTTTAAAAAACCTACATTCCTGATATCATATTTCTTAGAATTGAAAGTGATATACTCTTCAAAATGAAACAACTTACGATTCTTTATAATTCTGCCAACTTCATTTTGACTTTCTGAAACTAAAACCAAATCCTTTTTTTGATAGTGTACGGTATATTTTTTCAACAATTCTATTTTTTACTTTCAATCACAATAACTCCATATCTCCCTTTATCTCCATAAAGTTTGGTTGCTCCTTCACCAGAAAGTATATTTACACTTTTCACATTATCTCCTTTTATTTTTTTCATTTTCTCTTCAGATATTTTCTTACCATCCAGCAGAATCATTGGCTGTGTAGATTCAATATCCTCTTTACTTGGCATGCCCAGCCACATTGTTTTATTGATTGTATTGTTGATGACCTCTACTCCTTCAAGCCCTTTCTTAAAATCAACTTTCTTTACTTCTTCACCTTTTACTTCCTGTGCTTTGGCTGTGGTCACCACTCCGCTTGCAGTCAATAATCCCAAAGCTATTTTAGAGGTTAATGAAAAATTTAGATTTCGACCTAACTGATCACCCGTAAATCTCCCACACATTTTTTTATCAGACTTAAAACTCATTAAAAGTTCTTCATCTGAGGAGCTTGTAAAATCTGTTACAGTTTTAGAACAAACGGAACAAAATTTCCCTTTTTGATCGCTTGTCATTTCTTCCCAATTTTCATGACAAGGGTTTTCAATATTTAGTCTCATGGTCAGTTATTTTATTACTAAGATAGAATAATAATAGAAAATTTAAAATATATCGTATAATGTATGCTTGTTTTATTTTTTTACCGTTTCTTCTTAGTAGTAATCACAACTACTCCATCCTTGGCTTTTTCGCCATACTTTGTAGTTGCAGAAACTCCCTTCAGAATATTCATTGTTTTTATAAGATTAGGATCCAGTGCTTTTACTTTTTCATAATCGCTTATTTTTCCATTCACTACATACATGGGTTTGTATACTGCTCCACTTGAGGGAGCTCCGCCAATACGTATACTGTTATGATCTTCAGGAGCCTTACCAATTACTCCTGGTAATTTTGAGACAATTTCTTTTTTTTCTTTTTCTTTGCTGTCTGATAAAGCTATCGCTGGCACTACTGAAACAGAACCAAGCAATTTTCTGTCTCCCTGAGTATTCAAAAAAACTTCCTGTAAGTCTTCAGTCTTTAGGGTATCACAGATTTTATTTTGCTGTGCATCCACACTTACAATCCCTCCCGTTGTCAGCATAAAACCAACAGCAAATTTCACAAAAAGATCATTGATATAAGAATAATGCAGCTCCCGGTTGAGCTGTGATGGATTAAAATTTCCACAGATTTCTTCCGAGGCCTTAGAAAACACATCTATAATATCATCATCCGAAGTTTTCCTGAAGTCTCGTACCGTTTTGGAACAAACAGTGCAGAATCTTCCTTTTTCATCTGGTGACATCGTATTCCAGTTTTCATGACAAGGTTTGGGTATCGTAATTTTCATAGTAAGCTTTTATTATAAAGATGAGCCTATGGCAGAAAAGGTTGGAAATAGTTGTAAAGTTTTCTAATATTTTAAATTTTGTTGGAAAATCGTTTACATAGTCTTCCTATGTGCTCACCCTGTCATTCCATCTAAACCCTTATTTTTTTCATCAATCTAAAAGTTTTGCTGCATAGATTCCTGTGGAATGATAAAAAGGGTGTGGGAAACTCTACTTATGACAACAGATCGTGGAGTGACAATTGGGTGGAATAACAATGAGGTACAGAAATGATCCTAAAAAAACGGGCTAAAAGCCCGTTTCTATTGATGTTGAGATTCTTCACTACATTTCATTTCGTTCAGAATGACAGTTGTCCTTACAAATACCATTTAAGATTTTAACAACACTGCTCCATCTTTCAGAATCATATACTCCTGTCCTACTTCCTCTGAAATACGCTTCATATCATTGTCATCAAACACCTGAGGAATATAAAATTTTTCATGAGCAAACAATCCGTAATGGATGGGTACCAGTTTTTTAGCATGTAAAAGATGGGCTGCGGCAAAGGCTTCTTTCAGACTGAGGGAAGCGGGAACAGGGCTGTATTCTAATCCAATGATTTCAAAATTAACAACTACTCCGTTTACGGGTAAAAATGCGTAATCTATATTGGGATTTTCTTTTCCGAGCTTCCAGAACTGATTGTGCCAGATGGTGTCTCCACCATGAAAGATCTTTGTTTCCCCGTCATCCACAATCCACGAAGACTGTATTTCTCCCAATCCATCCATGGCAAATACGGGTTTGAAGGTGATATTGTTTTCTGTAAAGGTTTCATCCAGGTCAAGAATAATGATCTCTGCGTCAATTACAATTTTTCTTACCACAGCTTCAAGCCCTTTATATACTATCAGTTTTCCGTCTTCCTTTAGGCATTTTCTGATGACTCCTTTATCAAAATGGTCAAGGTGCATATGGGTAAACAGAATATAATCAGCCTTTACATGGTCTGAAAATTCTATAAGATTCTCTACAGCATCTCCCAAAACGGGTTTATAATAAGTGTAATCTTCTACAGCGTCTATTAAGATGGTTTTGTTGTGTGAAGTGAGCTGAATGCCCGCCCAGTTTAGTTTTTGTATTTCCATATTCTTTTTTTCAACAAAGGAAAAGACTTCCTGAGAGCCAGTCAATAAACAAAAGATAATTAATGAAGGTGTTTTTTTAAAGTTGGAAGATGGAGGATGGAAGATGGGAGTTATTGAGGTGATAGAATAACTATATCTCTCTTTTATTTCAAGTGATTGATCAATTTAATTATTAAATCTATAGAAAATAAGGAAATGGGTAGTAACTTCCAACTTCCAGCTCCCCTCTTCCAGCTTATACAATCCTTTTTCTGATTCTGCTTAAAGAGATAGGTGTAATTCCGATATAAGAAGCGAGGTATTTTAAAGGAATATTCTGAATATAATAAGGTTTGTTCTTCAGCAAATATTCATAGAGATCCTGAGGGGTGTTTTTCAACAGGAGCATTTCTCTTTTCATTGCTGCATTGAGCTTTCTGCTGAGATAATAATTCTGAACGAAACGGCAGTGCGGATTTAAAACAAACATATCTTTCACCTCATCAAGGGTGATTTCCCATGCCAGTCCGCTGTTAATAGATTCATAAACAGCATCGGATTCTTTTTCGTCAACGGTAAAAATATCTCCGGGAAAGTAAAATTCTGCACAGATTTCAGTATCGATATCTGTAGTGCTGCTGATATAATATTTACGAACAAGCCCATCTTCTAAAAGATAGGCTTTATTGTTCGTAAACAGAGTTTTTTTTGAAAATTCAACCTCAGCAAATTTCTCCCATACAGGATCACAATCCTCTACGTTCAGGTGTGAAAAAAGATTTTTGTTGATCGTTGCCAATGTTGAATATTATATTTTACAGTAAATTTTCGTCTACAAGGTTTGGAAGAGTTACTTTCAGATTAGGTTCTGCTTCCATCGCTCTTTTAATAGCGAAAACAGCACCTTCGTTTCTTGCCCAGCTTCTTCTTGAGATTCCGTTGTTTACGTCCCAGAAAAGCATAGACTTCAGTCTTCTGTCGGCATCATCGCTTCCGTCCAACAGCATTCCGAAACCACCGTTGATTACTTCGCCCCAGCCTACTCCACCACCATTGTGAATGGAAACCCAGGTAGCTCCGCGGAAACTGTCACCAATCACATTGTGAATGGCCATATCTGCAGTGAATCTTGATCCGTCATAGATATTGGAGGTCTCTCTGTAAGGAGAATCTGTCCCCGAAACATCATGATGATCTCTTCCCAATACTACAGGCCCGATTTCTCCGTTTTTAATAGCTTTGTTGAAGGCTTCTGCAATTTTCATTCTTCCTTCTGCATCTGCATAAAGGATTCTGGCCTGGGAACCTACCACCAGTTTATTTTCCTGAGCTCCTTTGATCCATTGGATGTTGTCTTTCATCTGTTGCTGAATCTCTTCAGGAGAGTTTTTCACCATTTCTTCTAATACTGCACACGCAATATCATCGGTTTTCTGCAGATCTTCAGGATTTCCGCTGGAACATACCCAACGGAACGGTCCGAAACCGTAATCAAAACACATCGGTCCCATAATATCCTGAACATAACTTGGATATTTAAATTCTCTTCCCAGGGTAGGATTTTCTGCCATTACATCAGCTCCCGCTCTGGAAGCTTCCAATAAAAAGGCATTCCCGTAATCAAAGAAATAGGTTCCTTTTGCTGTATGTTTGTTAATGGCTGCAGCATGTCTTCTTAATGTTTCCTGAACTTTTTCTTTGAATAACTCAGGGTTTTCAGCCATCATGGTATTAGATTCTTCAAACGTCTGTCCTACCGGATAGTAACCTCCAGCCCAAGGATTGTGAAGCGAAGTCTGATCTGAACCGATATCAATTCTTAAGTCTTCCTGATCGAACTTCTCCCAGACATCAACAATATTTCCAAGGTAAGCTAAAGAAACAGTTTCTTTATTAGCCTGTGCTTCTCTTACTCTTTTTACCAGTTCATCAAGGTTTTCATAGATCTCATTTACCCACTTCTGATCATGACGGATCTTTGTAATCTTCGGATTGACTTCTGCACATACAGTAACGCAGCCTGCAATATTTCCTGCTTTTGGCTGAGCCCCGCTCATTCCCCCTAATCCTGAAGTCACGAAAAGTCCTCCTTTCGGTTCTTTTTTTATTTTTCTGAAAGCATTTAATGCTGTAATCGTTGTTCCGTGAACAATTCCCTGCGGGCCAATATACATATAACTTCCCGCCGTCATCTGCCCATATTGTGTAACACCTAATGCGTTGAACTTTTCCCAATCATCCGGTTTTGAATAGTTCGGGATCATCATTCCATTGGTTACAACAACTCTTGGTGCATCTTTATGAGACGGGAACAATCCCATCGGATGTCCTGAATACATCACCAATGTCTGCTCATTACTCATTTCCGACAGATATTTCATCGTCAGCAGATACTGAGCCCAGTTGGAGAATACAGCTCCGTTTCCACCATAAGTAATCAATTCGTGAGGATGCTGTGCTACTGCATAATCCAGGTTATTCTGAATCATCAGCATGATCGCTTTAGCCTGCTCAGATTGTCCCGGATAATCTGTAATAGGTCTCGCCTTCATTTCATAATCCGGACGGAAACGATACATATAAATTCTTCCGTAATCTTCCAGTTCCTGCTTAAATTCTGGAATCAGTTCTGCGTGAAACTGAGGATCAAAATAACGTAATGCATTCTTCAATGCCAGTTTTTTCTCTTCTTCTCCTAAAATTTCTTTACGCTTCGGAGCATGGTTGATATTGGTCTCGTATGGTTTTGGTTGTGGCAGCTGATCAGGAATCCCCTGCTGTATCTGTTCTTGAAATGTCATATTACTATTTAAAGGTCTATGTTGTAAACAATGTTTGAAGTTTTAAAGATATTCAAATTAGAAAATATAAGCAAGTAAAAAGCAAAATGGCTTATGGCTTATGGCTTATGGCTTATGTAAAATTATTGAATCCGTATAGCGCATTTCTATTTTAATACTATATTTGAAAAGATGCACCTCAAATTCCCCTCCCCTGGAGGGGTGGATTTCAAAGTTCATCAAACTTTGAAAGACGGGGTGGTTAAAATAAACACATTCATGAAAGAAATCCTTACCGTCATCAACGGAATTCCGATCCGCAGGAATTTCGTTGAGAATCTGCCCTACAATCCTCATTTAAAAGTATTATTAAGAGAAAAACGCAAAGCCCGTATTCTGGGTGAAGTAATCTTCTGGAAGAAAGTCCGTGCAAAAAAATTTCATACAATTGATTTTGACAGGCAAAGGATTATTGGAAACTATATTGTCGATTTTTATATAAAAACTTTGGGATTAATTATAGAAATAGATGGTTCAAGTCATGATGAGAAAGAAATTTATGATGGAATAAGACAGGAGTATCTGGAATCTTTAGGACTGTTAGTTTTCAGAATAAGTGATTTTGATGTGAGGAATAACCTGAGTGTGGTGATGAGGGAGTTGGAGGATTTTATTGTTTTGCATTATGGAACCACCCCGTCTTCAAAAATTTAAAGAATTTTTGAATCCACCCCTCCGAGGGAGGGGAATTGCCCTTACTAATATTAGTTGTTATTCAACATAAAAAAACCTCACTGAAAGTCAGTAAGGTCGATTTGTTATCGTTAAAGTTTAGGTTAAAACATCATCGTTTTCTTCTTCATGGTCATCCTCATTATCACTGAGACTCCAGTAGTTGTTCTCTTCATCTTCCTCTCCTATTTCTTCCATTTCATCATCGTCATCGGTTCCTGGAATATCTAAGCCTTTATCTATTTTATCTTCGTCTAAGTCCTCATCTAAGATAGGATTTCCATCTCCGTCAAGTGGAATGTGTTTTTCTCTCTTAAATATATCTTCGTTTGGGTTATAATCCATCTGTTCTAACCTCTTGTTTTGTTGATTAATATTTTTCTCTGGTGCCATAATATTTAAGATTTTAGGTTTACATAATCAAAACAAAAATAATTCCAAGTTAGGATGAATGAGCAGAATAAATGTCAGGATTTGCACAATTCGGCATTCTTTCATTTTTTGAAAAAGCGATGATATTTTCTGCTGCCAGTCTTGCCATCCCGTTCCTGGCTTCAATAGTAGCAGAACCAATATGGGGTAAAATACAAACACTTGAAAGTTCAAGAATAGGATCGTCTGGAGACATAGGTTCCGGATTGGTAACATCCAGACCCGCTCCCCAGATTTTCTGATCAACCAACGCCTGATACAAATCTTTTTGATTGTGAAATCCACCTCTGGCAGTATTGATGAAAATAGCATTTGGTTTCATCTGTTCAAAGATGGACGCATTGAACAATTCTTTTTGGTCAGGGATAAAATTGGCATGAACACTCAATACATCTGAGTTTTTGATCAGCTCTTCAAAAGAAACATACGTTGCTCCCAATTCCTCTTCAGCTTCTTCGTTATGATGGCGGTTGTGATAAATGATATTCATTCCAAAAGCTTTCTTTGATTTTTCAGCCATTTCATAACCGATACGCCCGAGTCCGAAAATACCGAGGGTTTTCCCATAAAGCTCCTGTCCCAAAGCATGCAAAGGCTCAAATGCTCCCCAGCTTCCATCTTTTACTTTCCTGAAGTTGTAGCTTGCCCTTCTTGCCACCGACTGCATGAGTAAAAAAGCAACATCTGAAGTCGCCCTGCTCAAAACATCGGGAGTATTACCCACCGGAATATTCCTCTGGGTGGCTTCTTTGATATCTACATGATCGAATCCTACAGAATATAAAGCAATGGCCTTCACATTCGGGCAGGCTTCAAAGAAGTTTTTGTCATATTTAAATTCTGCCCCAATACTTAAAATAGCATCGGTATTTTTACAGTAACTCAGCCATTCTTCATAAGAAAGGTTTTCTTTTTCCGGAATAGTAATTTCCAGCCCTGCTTCTTCCAGCATTTTAATTCCTGTTTCGGGAATTCTTTTATTGATAAAGACTTTCATTGGTATGGATTAATGATTGTAAATAAAAAACCTCACTCGCAAAAAGTAAGGTTCCTGAACTTTAATATTAAAAATTATTTCTTTTCATCCGAATGGTTTTTGTTTTTCTCCCAGGCTTCAGAAGCAATTTCCTGAATCTCGGCCCAAACTTCTTTCGCGGATTTCTGAGCTTGTGTCATAAATCCCTGTTTGGTTGCTTCCTGATTCCTGCTTTTCATGTCATGAATGTAATCTTTTACCTGCTGGGAATAACTTTCTACGCTATATCCCTGATTATTATTCAGGTTTTTCTGAAGATTACTAAAATCATGTGACGCTTTGAATCTGTTCGTGTCCATAATAATAGATTTAGTGATTGGGTTCTCCTATGAGTCCAATTTTCATTCCGAAATGAGTTATAATATTTTAAATTTTGGCTAAAGCCGATAGAATGTATGTTGATAAAAAAAAACGGACTCCCTTCGTCTCCGCTCAGGATGATAGTCCGTTCCTATTGATCAAATTGGTATCCAACGGAACTGGTGTTTGAGACCAGTTCTTCTACCAATTCCGTTTCTGATGGATAAAAATTATTGATTGGTATTTCCAAGCATAGGAACAAATTTATACGCTCCAAATTCCTCTTTTTCAAATTCTGTAGGCCCTATTTTGGTAAATCTGTATAAAACCTGCTCATCAGTAGGTCCTAATGGAATCACCATAATTCCTCCGACGTTTAATTGTTTTAAAAGCTCTGTTGGTAAAGTAGAAGCACCACAGGTTACGATAATTTTATCAAAAGGAGCAAAAGTAGGAAGCCCGGCAAAGCCATCTCCAAAGCTCTGGAATTTTGGAAACAGGTGAAGTTCTCTGAGTTTCTTTTTGGAAAAATCAAAAAGGTCTTTCTGTCTTTCAACCGTATATACATGAGCTTTCATTGCTATTAAGACAGCCGTCTGATATCCGCATCCGGTACCAATTTCCAGGACTTTTTCACCTGGTTTTACCTGCAGCAGTTCAGACTGTTCTGCTACCGTTGAAGGATGGGAAATGGTCTGATGTGCCAAGATGGGAAATGCTCTGTCTTCATAGGCAAAATCTTCAAAAATACTTTCGATAAAAAGGTGTCTTGGAACTTCACCCACTGCCGAAAGTACATTTTCGTCCGAAATTCCAATTCTGTTTCGAAGGTAATCAACTAAAATCTTTCTTTTTCCTTTATGTACAAACGAATCCTGCATTTGACAAAAGTAAGAAATTAGAAATTAGATTTCAGAAATTGGGGCAAAGAATTATCCACAAAAAGAAAGCAATCAAAAAATGACTGCTTTCTTTTTATTTAATCCCATTTTATTGGATAAGGTCCATAAAAATCGCTGAAGGTATTATCAGCACATCTTTTTCTCACAAAAAAGTTATAGTTCACTGTTTTAGTTAATCCTATGTAAATAGCTTTTTGACCTGAAATCACTAATTCTCCACTCGCAGGTGGTGCAGAGCTGGTTGTCAAAACAGTTTCATATGCAGAAATGCCATCATTTTCCCAGGTTACTGTAGCATCAAAAGTGGAAGAATAAACGGAAGAAGTCGTTTTTGAATACGTTGCATATCCTGGTTTTATACAGGTTGTTGTATTACTGGCCAAAACGGTAACAGGTCCCGCCCAGTTGCTCCGGCCATTGTCTATTCCGCAGTTTTTTCTTACGTAAAGATCATATTTATTATTCTTATACAATGGAAGATTATAGGAATTCTTATAGGTTACAACTGTTGTTCCATTTCCTAAAGTAAAACCTTGCTCTCCATACTGTATTTCATAATATCCCTCGCCCTGGCTAATCATATTCCAGGAAAGCTGGTTACTTCCTTTTTCAAATATCAGATTTTCTGGAGTTCCACATTTAGCCTGCGGGTCGTATGGACTATCTCCTATACATCCGGCAGTACATAATCCTAAGATGAGTAATATCGAAATTATTCTTTTCATCGTTATTTTTCTGACCGTGAATTTACTGTAATTTCTTTAATGAATACATGCGTTCAATCTTAAATATCTCCAAGTGAAAAGTCATGTATTTTATAAATGTACATTCACTATCTTTACAAAAATTTAATACAGCTATGTTAAAAGCAGGTTTGGTAGGTGCCGGACACTTGGGAAAAATACATTTAAAACTTCTTAATCAATCAGATAGATATGAATTTGTAGGTTTCCATGATAAAGATGTTGAAAACGGAAGGAAATTAGAAGCCGAATTCGGATATAAATATTTTGAAAATTTTGATGAATTGCTTGAGCAGATTGACATGCTTGATATTGTCACTCCTACAGTTTATCATTACGATTATGCTTTAAAAGCCATTGAAAAAGGTCTTCATTTCTTTATTGAAAAACCGGTAACCCAGACTCTTGAGCAGGCAGAAGAAATTTTACGTTTATGCCAGGAAAAAGGAATCAAAGCACAGGTAGGACACGTTGAGCGATACAATCCGGCTTTTATTGCCACTAAGGAATATATCAGCAATCCGATGTTCATTGAAATCCACAGGCTGGCAGAGTTTAATCCCCGCGGGACAGATGTTTCTGTAGTATTGGACCTTATGATCCATGATCTGGATATTCTGTTGAGCATGGCTAAATCTAAGGTTAAAAATATCCACGCAAGCGGTGTTTGTGTGGTAAGCAAGACTCCGGATATTGCCAATGCGAGAATAGAGTTTGAAAACGGCTGTGTAGCTAACCTTACGACTTCCAGAATTTCTATGAAAGCCATGAGAAAAAGCAGATTCTTCCAGAAAGATGCTTATATCTCTGTAGATTTCCTTGAGAAAAAGGCTGAAGTGATCAGAATGAAAGACGCTCCTGAAAACCCTACTCCATTTGATATGATTATTGAAAATGCAGATGGAGAAAAGAATCAGATCCTGTTTGAATACCCGAATATTCAGTCCAACAATGCTATTTTGGATGAGCTGAACTCTTTCGCAGATGCCATCACAGACGATAAAAATGTAGAGGTTTCTCTTGAAGACGGAACTGAAGCATTGAAAGTCGCTTTGGAAATCATGAGGCTGATCAGCTAAAAATAAAAATATGCTGTTTTTTATACAGCCATACATACAATGCTATCTTGTAATCAAAAAATGATGATGAGGTAGCATTTTTAATTTCTAAGGTTATTCTTTAAAACGTTCTATGTTAATTTGCAAATAAATATGCTAAAAAATTAATTGCCTACTTGTAAATAGTTTTTCTGATAAGGTATTTTGTTTCGCATTATTCCAAAGCATTGTCTGAGTAATTTATTGCATACAGCAATCAATGCTACTTTTTTGGATTTATTTTTTGACAAAATTCTTTCATATAATTCCCTGCATTGGCTGTTAAATCTCATAGCTGTCCAGGAACACACATATAAAATACTTCTTACATGCTTTTTTGTGGTCCTGCATTTGCCAAGACTTTTCTTTTTGGTTCCTGATTCATAAAGACGAGGAGCTACACCAAAGTATTTGGATAGTTGTTTAGCATTGGCAAAATTTTTAAATCCATTGGTGGCTACCAACAACAGTAAAGCCGTTTTTTCTCCAATGCCCGAAATACTACTTAATAAATCTACATCTCTCTTTAATTCTTCATCCTGAAGTCTTGACATCCGTGACATCACTTTTTCTATCTCGCTGTCATGATTCCTGATAAGTCTTTCATAATGTTTTATCGTTTCCTTGCTACACAGTGCTTTTTGTTGAAGAGCCTTAAGCTTAAGACCATACTTTTTTTTCGCCTGTTCCAGATCATGCCAAAGATTTAATTCCTGATCAAGGTATTCCAAAGTCTTACTTTTAGGAGTATAAGGCCTAAATTCTACCTGTTCACCATACTCCCGAATCAGTCTGGAATCTTCAGCATCAGTCTTACTGATATGATTCTTTAGTTCGCCATATCTTTTTATACTTACTGGATTTACCATACTTACTTCGAAACCTAATTCATAGGAAAAATATAAAATCTTGCTGCTATAAGCACCTGTAGCCTCTACTATAATCTTATATTCTTCTTTATCAAAAATATTAAGATTACCTAAAATATCTTTTTTAAGATTAGGAATATTACGTGTTATTATTACTCCCTCTGAATCCTTGTAATTAAGAGTAAGCATTTTCAAGCTAACATCTACTCCAATTACTTTTTTCTCTAAATTTGCCATAAGAATTTTCTTTATTTATTGGAAATATGTTTTCTTGTAACCAACGTGGTAAGAGAATTTTACCTAAACAGCGTTCTATTCGGTTTTTAGAAAACAAGGAATAGGGATGGAGCGTTTAAATCGATATCGGAAGTATCAGCGCAAAGGCTATCTGTTTCCTATTCCTTTTTCCAATAAGGTTAGTCTTAAAATTAAGTCTTTCTGATTTATTGCAAACTTACCACGCAAAGGTTTCATTTTTTCTAAGGTTTTATTTTAAGTGAGCAAAGATTAAATCTATTTGATGAAGCTGTAGACTTATTTAGCTAATTCCTGCTTTATTTTTTAAGCATTTATGTAATGAAATAAAAACTTTTCGTTAAAAATTACTGATTTATCAATTAAAAATCCTTTTCAAAACAAAAAAACAATATATTTGGAGAACAATTCAATAAAGTATTGAAAGATTTTGTTTTACATATATGGATATCTGACGTAATAAATGATGTGAATATAGCATCATCTTACCCTGTCATCATTCATTATAATCTTTAATTTCCCTACTATTTTAAACCATTGAAACCATTATGAAAAGAGCTATTGTAATATCCGCACTTTTATTGTCTCAATTTGGGACATCACAATTATTAAAGACTTCCGGACAAAAAATCGTTAATGATAAAGGTGAAAATATCCAATTGAGAGGTCTGGGTCCTGGTGGCTGGATGCTTCAGGAAGGATATATGCTGAAAACAGCTGACTTTGCCGGTCCTCAGTATAAAATCAAGGAGAAAATTGCTGAGTTAATTGGTGAAGATGGCATGAATGAGTTTTACAAGGCTTATCTGAAAAACGGAATCACCAAACAGGATATTGATTTTCTGGCAAAATCAGGATTCAATTCGATACGGCTTCCCATGCATTACAATCTTTACACACTTCCTATTGAAAAAGAACCTGTAAAAGGAAAAGATACATGGCTGGAAGAAGGTTTTAAAATGACCGATGACCTGCTTCAATGGTGTGCCGATAATAAAATTTACCTCATCCTAGACCTTCATGCTGCTCCGGGCGGACAGGGAAATGATGTCAATATTTCTGATAATGATAAGTCAAAACCTTCGCTTTGGGCCAATGAAGAGAATCAGAGAAAAACTATAGCGTTCTGGAAAAAACTGGCGGAACGATATAAAGACAGTCCATGGATTGGAGGCTACGACCTGATTAATGAGCCTAATATCAATTTCACCGGTAAAAACCCGAACGGTACTGATGAAATGTCTAATGCTCCGCTTTGGAAACTTCAGAAGGACATCACGGCTGCCATCAGAGAAGTTGATAAAAAGCATATTATTTTCATTGAAGGAAACGGCTGGGGAAATAATTATAACGGACTGCCGGCTATCTGGGACAATAATATGGCTTTCAGCTTTCATAAATACTGGAATTACAATGATAACCAAACCCTGCAGTTTGCACTGGATCTGAGAGAAAAGCATAATATGCCGATCTGGCTTGGTGAAACAGGAGAAAATTCCAATGTATGGTTTACTGAGCTTATTCAGCTTTTGGATCAACATAATATCGGGTATGCATTCTGGCCGATGAAAAAGATTGATAATATTGCAGGAATCACCAATGTAAAGATCACTCCTGAATATGAAAAGCTATTGGATTACTGGAAAAACGGCGGTAAAAAGCCTTCAAAAGAGTATGCCAAAAAAGCTTTGATGCAGATTGCTGATAACTATAAACTGAGCAATACGGAAGTTAAAAAAGATGTTATTGATGCGATGTTCAGGCAGACAAAGGATGCTTCAACAAAACCATTTAAAAATCATCAGGTTCCGGGAAGGATATTTGCTTCGGAATATGATCTGGGAAGAATGGGTTCTGCTTATCTGGATAAAGATTTCATTAATCTATGGGTAAGTGATCCTGCAAAAAGATCAGAATGGAACTCCGGACAGCAGATGAGAAATGATGGTGTAGATATTTATAAGTGTAATGATAAAATTACCAATCAGTATTATGTGGGAAAAACAGAATCCGGGGAATGGCTCCAGTATACTGTTCAGTCAAAAGGAGACAAAAATTATACGTTCGACCTCCGGTATGCATCATCCACTGATTCAAAAATAAGGATTGAAACAGCTTCCGGAAAAGTTTTAGCGACGGTATCATTAGCTTCAAGTGGAGGAAATGAGAACTGGAAAACAATTTCTGTAAAAAACATAAGCCTTCAGAAAGGAAAAAACAGTATCAGAATATTCTTTGAAAATGATGGTGCCAATCTGAATTATTTTGAAGTAAAATAGTAATAATTATCTTAAATTGCAGCTCTCTTTTGGTCTTCAAAGGAGAGCTTTTTAATTTCGGTATTATGAAAAAAACAGCATTCTTTTTTCTTCTGATTTCGGCATTTACCTTTGCCCAGACTTCTTTGTTGGAACAAAAAATAAACTCAATTCTTAAAAACAAAAAAGCAACTGTTGGTGTTTCTGTCTTAGGCTTTGAGAATAGTTTTAAATATGATAAAAATGCAGACAAAAAGCTTCCGATGCAAAGTGTCTTCAAATTTCATATTGCCGCTGCAGTTCTGAATGCTGT
This sequence comes from Chryseobacterium rhizoplanae, assembly GCF_900182655.1. Taxonomy (GTDB): domain Bacteria; phylum Bacteroidota; class Bacteroidia; order Flavobacteriales; family Weeksellaceae; genus Chryseobacterium; species Chryseobacterium rhizoplanae. The sequence continues at coordinate 23,205 of NZ_FXTC01000017.1, read as the reverse complement.
AGATCAGGGAAAACTTTCATTAGATCAGAAAGTTGCACTCAACAAATCAAATTTACTTGAAAATACATGGTCCCCGCTACGCGATCAATATCCGGCAGGGAACGTTGAAATTCCGTTAAGTGAAGTGATTGAATATACTGTTGCTAAAAGTGATAATAATGGCTGCGATATTCTTCTCAGGCTATTGGGAGGAACTCAGCCTGTACAAAAATTCATGGATTCCAAAGGAGTGAAAGGTTTTCAGATCAAATATAATGAAGAGGCAATGCATAAAGACTGGAAAGTTCAGTATGAAAATTACAGTACTACCCAATCTGCAGTTGATGTCCTGAAAAAGTTTTATGACGGAAAATTATTATCTAAAAAGTCGACAGATTATCTGATGCAGGTCATGTTATCTACTTCAACAGGGTTAAACAAAATGGTAGAGCGACTTCCAAAAAACACTCCTGTGGCCAGAAAAACGGGAGCTTCCGGAAAAAATAAGGCAGGTTTAACAGGGGCAGAAAATGAAATCGGCATCGTTACTTTACCCAATGGAAAACATTATGCATTAGCTGTATTTGTCAGTAATTCAATGGAAACAGATGCGGTAAACTGCAGGATGATTTCTGATATTTCCAAGGAGGTTTGGGTATATTTTAATAAATAAAATTTTAAGCTTATTTTTAAGCGATTTTTAACATGAAAAAAATAATAGTAACAACGGCTCTGCTGGCTTTCACATTCTTTTACTCACAGAAGAATCAGAATTATCTGGAGATCAGCTATGGAAGTGTATGCTGCGGCCCGCCTTCAGACAAACCCGTTATTAGCTTTCTGAAGGAATTCAAGAATAAAAGCAGGGTAAAAAGCCTGGAAATTCTACAACAAAAAGGAAGAGGCAGAGAAGGTGAATTCACATTATATGTTGGTACTGACTATCTTACAAAAAATCAGAAAAGCCGTCTTATAAGAGGATTAACGGCTACCGTTTCTAATCAGAACAACAGTAAGAAAAACCAAAGTACAGGAACCGTTTTCTTTGATTCGGCAACGGTTGTTTCTCAATCGGATCTTACTGACGTAAAAAATTTAACTATCTATAAAAAATAAAGGAAAAATGATCAAAAACATTGTCGTTATCGGAGCGGGAACCATGGGAAATGGTATTGCACATACTTTCGCACAAAGCGGTTTTAAAGTAAATCTTGTAGATGTATCTCAGGAAGCTCTGGACAGAGGTTTGAAAACCATTACTACCAATCTTGACAGAATCATTGCAAAAGGAAATCTTACAGAGGAACAAAAAGCTGAAACGCTTGGCAATATCACTACTTTTACAGCACTGAATGATGCAGTAGGTGCTGCAGACCTTATTGTAGAAGCTGCTACAGAAAATATGGATCTTAAACTGAAGATCTTTGGCCAAATGGATGAACTGGCTCCTGAAGGCTGTATCCTTGCTACCAATACCTCATCTATATCTATTACAAAAATTGCGGCAGCTACTAAAAGAGCTGATAAAGTAATCGGAATGCACTTTATGAATCCGGTTCCAATCATGAAACTTGTAGAAATCATCAAAGGATATTCTACTTCTAAGGAGACTTTTGATGCCATTTATGAAATGAGCAAAACTTTAGGTAAAGTTCCTGTAGAGGTGAATGATTATCCAGGTTTTGTGGCTAACAGAATTTTGATGCCAATGATCAATGAGTCTATCGAAACGCTTTATAACGGAGTGGCTGGTGTAGAGGAAATTGATACGGTAATGAAATTGGGAATGGCACATCCAATGGGCCCGCTTCAGCTGGCAGACTTTATTGGTCTTGATGTATGTCTTGCCATTCTGAATGTAATGTATGACGGTTTCAAAAATCCGAAATATGCGCCTAACCCATTGCTTGTAAATATGGTAACAGCAGGGAAACTTGGTGTAAAATCAGGGGAAGGATTCTATGATTATTCTGAAAGTAAAAAAGCTGAAAAAGTTTCAAAAATGTTTTTGAAGTAATTTTAAAGTCAATAATTTTATTTATCTTTGAGAAAGTTAAAACATTAAAAAAATGAAATTACCAAAGTTTTTATTAGCAGATAATTCGGAGTTTCCAGAGGATCTATTTGTAGTTCATACAGAATACCCAAGATTTATCTTAAACGTTGAGGAAGAAGAAGTTGAGTGGTTAGATGATCTTGAAGGTGATGATGAAGAAACTATGGCAGACGAAGCTACTAAAGTAGTAGAAGCAGCGTTTAAATGGTGCGACGAAGAGTTGGCTAAGTACGACGAAGAAGAGGAAGATTAATAACACTCTAAACATAAAAAAGGAACTCAATTGAGTTCCTTTTGTTTTTTTATTCTGATTTAGTGAATTTCAATAATAAGAGATTGTCTTTATACAATTCTAAAGTATTTCCGGAAATCACATATTTGTTTGCTTTTCCCATCATATCCATAAAGTTCTGCTCTACTCCGATGTTGTTGCACATCATTTTTGTAGATCCCATTTGTCCGGCTGTAAAACCACCTGTAGACGGATCTATGGTAGCCGTTCCGAAATAGTTATTACATCCGGCATTTCCTGTGATTTTCTCTCCTTCAATATTCAATGTCGGAACTTTTCCTTTTACCGTTTCAGCCAGTGTCCATTTTGTGTTGGCAAGAGCAGGCTGAGCTTTTCCTACTTTAGAAGCAGACGGGCTTGTCATAGATCCACATGAAGCCAATACTGCAGCTGTACATATGCTTAAAAAAAGATTTTTCATTTTTTTCTTTTTGAATTAATCCAAATTTACGGAAATTATATTATTTAAACGGGCTGCGGTGAATTTTATTATTCTTTAACACTTGTTATTTTGAATATTTTTCTGGTCCTTTTTAGTAAAAAATGCTCCTGGAAGGATGATCATGCTTATTTTCTTTTAAACACGAATAACATTAATCTTTTCACTAATATCACTAATGGAATTCAATAGGAACGGGCTATTATCCTGAGCTTAGTCGAAGGAAGCCTGTTTGTTTAAAATACAAACATACCAATAGCTTTTGCCCAAGCCTAACACCAGCGCAATAAAACAAAAAAACGGACTTTTAAAAGTCCGTTTCTGTTATATTGAAATATATATTTTCAAGTATTAGGATCTCAACTCAGCGTTGAATTCTTTCTGGAAAGCTTTGATCAGAGAATCCATTACTTCTGTGATCTCTTTTTCTTCCAGTGTTTTGTCTTCGTTTAACAACTCGAAGCTCATTGCATAAGATTTCTTGCCTTCAGGAAGATTTTTACCTTCATACACATCGAATAAGTTAACACTCTTAATGAATGGAGATTTATTCTTTTTAGCGGTCTGATATAGATCCTGATAGTTTACATTTTTATCAATCAATAAAGCTAAGTCTCTTCTGATCTTGTTGAATTTCGGAATGTCTTTGAATTTCAGTTCATTTTTAGAACGCAGTTCCTGAGCATATTCCAGTTCAATTTCTGCATAGAAACAATCCTGATCAATATCGAAATCTTTTAATAAAGCAGGAAATACTTTTCCGATTCTTACCAAGGCTTTACCATCAACTTCATATACCAAAGCATCAGAGAATCTTTCATCAGACAGAGCTGCTTCTTTATACTCTACAGCAAGTCTTTCCAATAAAACTTTTACATAAGCTTTAAGATTATAGAAACTTACAGCAGATTTAGGCTGAAGCCAGTTTTCCGCAACATCTCTTCCGGAAACCAACAAAGCCAATTGTTTTCTTTCTTCGTATTTTTCTTTTTTGTGGTAAATTTTTCCTAATTCGAAGAATTTAATATCCTGATTCTTTCTGTTGATGTTATATACGGCATTCTGAAGAAGTCCTTCCAATAAAGACTTTCTCATGAATGCTAAATCTCCGCTTAAAGGATTTAACAGTTTTACGGCATCAGTTTCGTCTTTTACAGAAGTCAATGAGTTATTCATTACTTCGTTGAAGCCAATGCTCTGTAAAGCTCTTGCCCAGCTGTTTTCCAGTTCATCCTGATCGTTAGCACTAAGCTTAACAGGGGTAAACGAAATTTTCTGTGGAGCATCAATTTTATTATATCCGTAGATTCTTAAGATCTCTTCAATGACATCAATTTCTCTTGTTACATCTGCTCTGTACGCAGGAACAGAGATTTCAAAACCATTTGGAATTTCATTTAAAACCTGAATTTCCAATGCTTTTAAGATTTCCTTTACTTTTTCTCTGTGGATTTTTGTTCCTAAAATCTGCTCAATTTTAGAGAATCTCAGGATCACATAGCTGTCTTCAATTTTCTTAGGATATTCTTCCAACAGATCTCCTACTAATTTTCCTTCAGCAATTTCCTGAATCATTTTAATAGCGTGAGTAATTGCCGTTCGTGTAATATTCGGGTCTACTCCTCTTTCAAATCTGAAAGACGCATCTGTATTCAAGCTGTGAGCCTTTGCCCCCTTTCTTACCGCAATCGGATTAAAGTAAGCACTTTCCAGGAATATCGTTTTGGTAGTTTCTGATACTCCGGAATTCTCACCACCGAATACTCCGGCGATACACATTGGATTATCTTTACCGTCTTTGATCATGATTTCAGAACCATTCAATGTTCTTTCAACTCCGTCTAAAGTAGTAAACTTCGTTCCCGGTTTTACGACCCCTACTTTCACTTTCTTGTCTGCAATTTTATCTGCATCAAATGCGTGAAGCGGCTGTCCGTACCCGTGAAGAATATAGTTGGTAATATCTACAACGTTGTTAATCGGGCTTAGTCCGATCGCTTTTAATCTGTCTTTTAACCAGGATGGAGATTCTGCTACTTTTACGTCTTCAATAACCGCTCCGATATATCTTGGGCATAATTCAGCATCTTCAATTTCCAGTTTGAAACCATGAGTTCCCTCACTATTCAAAGCTTCGGAAGCTACTTTATTAAATTGGGACTTCAGCTGGTTGGTAGAAAGATAGGCATGAAGATCTCTTGCAACTCCATAGTGAGACATCGCATCTGTTCTGTTCGGTGTTAATCCGATTTCAAACACCTCATCATTAGTCAGTTCAAAATAGTCTGCAAAGTTTTTTCCTACTTCATATTGGGTTTCATCCAGCACCATGATTCCTCCGTGATCTTCGCTAAGACCTAATTCATCTTCTGCGCAGATCATTCCCTGAGAAACCTCTCCTCTGATTTTGGCTTCTTTAATTTCAAAAAAGTTTCCGGTTTTGTCATAGATTTTTGTTCCGACAACGGCTACAGGAACAGTCTGTCCTGCTTCTACGTTAGGAGCTCCGCAAACAATATTCAATACTTTTCCGTTTCCTACATCTACTGTTGTCTTCTTCAGTTTGTCAGCATTCGGATGCTTTTCGCAGGTTAATACTTTACCTACAATAATTCCTTCCAGACTGCCTCTTACACTTTCAAATTTATCTATCCCTTCAACCTCAAGACCTATATCTGTAAGGAATTCACCGATTCTTTCAGTTTTTGATTCCGTTTTTACAAAGTCCTTCAGCCAGTTGTTTGATATTTTCATTTGTTAATCTATCTACTTATTTAATTCGTCAAATGAGCCTTTCGGTTTCATCTGCTCTATTTTGAAATTTTTATTTGAAATTCCACGCCATATTCAAGTGTGAATTTTCGAGCTACAAATGTCGTGTTTTTTTGAGAAATAGAGAAATTTAGAAGCGATTTTAAGATAATTAATTTTCATTAATACTTCTGCTTCTTATTGAGGAATCTAATGATCAGATGGTCTCACTACTTTCTTCAGACTATCAGAAAATAATACCAATCCTCCGGCCATCATAATAATATCTTTCAACACCAAACGTCCTGCTCCGGACAGATAGGGAAATCCAAACTGTGGTGTGGGATAATCTCCACCCATATTTGGTACATATACTTCCGGAGTAGTTCCTAAAAATGAAAGGGTAACCAATGACATTAAAAACGTTAAAGCACCTCCCAATGCTCCGATTTTAGGAAACCAGATCCCCAATAATACCAAAACTCCGATTATTACGATCATTGTCCCTAAACCATAAGAAAACGTGTATGTTCCATTTTCTTTATGCCAATCAATATTTTTCTGGATAACCTTTCCTTCCGGATTTTTATACAGGGTATATTCTGCAACAGGCTTTTTGTCTTCATTAAGAACTTTATTCCCTGCATTTTTATAGAAGTAACTCATGAAGGGACTATTGGCGACAAAGGGTACAATTCCTTCAGCTTCGTAATGAAACGCCTTCAAGCCTCCAATCCAGGCCATAACGATAAAAATTGAAATTCTGAGAAAATTGAAAAACCAGGTGTCCCATTGTAATAAACGGTGGTAAAGTCTGTTGTCTTGCATATGATTTATTTTTTAACAAAGGTATTCACATGCCTACAGCGCCAACATAGATATTTTGGGACATTACATGGACATTTTCGCCACCACGGAAATTCCCACTTGTTCTCTGTATTTTTTTGGGGAACATCCTACCGATTTTTTAAAATACCTGCTGAAATAAAATTCATCGGCAAATCCCAGTTCTGAAGCAATTTCCTTTATAGATCTATAGGTTAAATGCAGTAATTTTTTAGATTCCAGAATGATTCTTTCATTAATAAGCTGAGTGGGTGTTTTCGCAAATTCTTTCTTTACAGCCTTGCTTAGTGTATTATTGGTTATGCTCAGTTTGTCACTGTAAAACGACAGTTCTTTTTCATTTTTAAAATGAGTCTCCAACAGTTTTTGAAATTCTGCAGCATTTTTATTGGGCAGTTTATCATGAGAAAATACCCTATTCTCAATACTGGTTTTCTGTTTACTGCCAATGGCAAGAATAAGCTGTATATAAGTTTTGATAATGGATTCTGAAAACTGATGTTTCTCGGATTCTTCTTTTTTGATGTGACTGAAAAGTTCGAGAATATAGTTATAGTTTTCTTCTGAGAGTTCAACCCCCGGATTCAGATAAATATTATTGAAAAGAAGTCCGTTACAGGCCACTTCTTCTTTGTGATATTCTATACAGTAATAATCGCCATGGAAGAAAAGCACATCAATATTTTCATCAGATTCCGAAGCCAGTTTCAGTTTTTGATAAGGGGAAAGAAACAGAATATTGTATCCGCTGTAAGAATAATTAATATCATCCACAGAAAAAATACCAGAGCCTTTCCATAGAACCACACTGTAGTTTTCAGTGGTAAATTCTGAGGGAAAACCGGAAGTGCGGTAAGAGTATATTTTTATTTTCATGATGAGCAATTTTAAAACACTAATAACCCTAATGATTCACAAATGACACGATTTAACGCTGTTTAATATTCTTTTGAATAGGTTTTCTTTTCTGTCAAATACTCGGTTTTAGTTCCGTTACCGGTTCTGAAAAGGGTTTTGAGTGTATTCTTTTGTTTAGGCTTTGAAGGATCGGGAAGAAAACATTGGAAATGTAAATGCGGGCCATTTGTCCAGCCTGTATTGCCGCTCAATCCTATTAAATCACCTTTTTTAACCTCATCACCTATTTTAACTTTAACCCCATTTTGTTTCAGGTGAAAATACTGCGCAATGGTTCCATCCGAATGTAAAATTGAAATATAATTAGCCTGATTAGCACAACTTGATGTAGGGCATCCTGTATTATTATTCTGAACTGCATCAATCACTTTACCTTCTCTTGCCGCTGTAATTTCGGTTCCTTCAGGCATTACAAAATCTAAAGAGTTTTCATTCTGGTGAGAAAATATTCCATTGTACCCCTGATAAACATTAAAGGATTTCCCTTTTTGAAAAGGAAGATCATAGGTATAGTCAGCATCATAGGTCTTTATTGTTGCATCTCCAGCCAATGTATAGTAAGCAGGCATTTTCTTGATTTTCCACCCTTTTTTATTATCGTTGACAACAAAATAAGCAATTTTGTTTTTCATTGATTTGGGAGGCAGCACTCTGATCATTTTAAATGCTTCGGGACTCTTCAGATTTTCTGTTTCCGGTTGTTCGGAGAACGTTATTGAAATTGGATAGATTTCAATATTATCAGCATAGTAAGTGATAATATCTTTTGTGTGCTCATAGTACATTTTCGCACTCTTCTGCGAAAAAGCCCATAGAGAGCAAATAAGTGATCCGAGAATTGTTATTTTTTTCATGTTTATTAAAATGTTTTTACTCTACTTTTGCCTTGAAGCAAAAATATACAAAAGTTAAAGACAGGAATCATCCGCTAAAAATCTAATGTCTTCCTAAAATTTACAAACTCACATGGATTATCCGGTTCTGCTTCGTTTCAATATTCTATCCCATGCTCAAACAGTGAAAATTTTTTAACAGATTACATTGAAATTTTCTTGACGCTCGTAATTCCAAGTCGATTCCATATCATTACAATTATGAGTCGGAATTCAGGATTACAAAAAAAGCCGGAAAAATTCCAGCTTTCTTTTTTATGGGTATATGTTAATCTTATAATCCTATTACAGGCATTGATAACATTAAGATATTTTCATTTTCTTCAAGACCATCAAGAGGTTCAATGATCCCTGGCCTGTTAGGTTGAGACATTTTCATAGTAATATCATCAGATCCTAAAATGGTCAGCATTTCCGTTAAGAATTTTGAGCTGAATCCGATATTGATATCTTCTCCGTTGTAGTCACAAGGAATCTGCATGTCTGCTTTGTTTGCATATTCAGTATCTTCTGCATGAAGGTGAAGAATATTTCCGGAAAGCTTGAATCTTACCTGGTTGGTAGATTTATTAGACATGATAGATGCTCTTTTGATCGCTCCTAATAAAAGGTTTCTGTTGATTGTCAATACATTTGGATTTTCCTTTGGAATTACCGCTGTATAGTTTGGATATTTACCATCAATCAGTCTACAGATCCAGATATGCTTACCAAAAGTAAACTTGGCCATATTCTCATTGAAGTCGATCGTAACGTCTTCGTTGGAACTCGCCAGAATATTTTTGAAAATGTTCAGAGGTTTTTTAGGCATGATAAACTCCATCGGCTCCGCATTCATAAGGTCTGCTCTTTTGTATACCACCAATCTGTGGGAGTCTGTAGATACGAAATTGGTTTCGTTTTCTCCAAACTGGAAAAGCACTCCTGTCATTACTGGACGAAGAGAATCATTACTTGTAGCGAATAGGGTGTTTGTCAAAGCTTCAGACAAAACTCCAGCCGGCATTGTAACACTTTGTGAAGCGTCAAATTCCGGTAATTCAGGATAGTCATCAGCATTGTCTAATGCTACTGCGAAATTATCTTTTTCATCTAAAATCTCAAGCTGGCTTCCCGTACCTTCGGCATTGTCTTTTACAACAAATGTCAGAGGCTGTTCACCATAGGTCTTGATAAAATCCTGAAAAATTTTAGCAGGAACAGCAAATTTACCTGTATCATCAGACTTTACTTCCAGAGAAGTAACAAGAGTTGTCTCGCCGTCAGATGCTGTAATGGTAACATTATTTCCGTCTAATTCAAAAAGATAGTTTTCTAAAATCGGTCTCGATTGAGAGCTTGATATTACGCCACTTACAGTTTGCAACGCCTTCTGCAGTTCACCACTTGAAATAATAAATTTCATAGATTTATAAAATAAGTTTCTACAAATATAATAAATAGATACAATAAAGAAAAGAATAATATGGAGGAGTTTTTCACAAATATCCTTAATTTGTTTTGAGCCTTGATATTATGGTTAAATTTCTTTTGATCTTGTAATTTTCATCAAATATTCACTTTATTCAGATTTCTATTTGTACATTTTTTCTTCAAAATGCATTACAACATGAGTATTGGAAGCAAAAGAGAATTAATGTTGATCATTTTTCCCTATAATACCACATTTCGAATATAAAAGATAATTCATAACAATCAGAATACAAAGCCTATCTTTGTATGAAAAGTTCAGAATTATGCAAAAACCTCCCCTTCATAAAAGTTTTCTCAATGCTTTCCGGGGTGTTTTCATGATGATGAAGACGGAAAGAAATTTCCAGATCGAAGTTCTCGCATTCTTTATAAACCTTTTCCTTATTTTTTATTTCAGACTGAACAACACAGATGCAGCGTTGGTTTTTATTGCTTCGTTTGCTGTTTTAAGTGCTGAAATTTTCAATACTGCTATTGAAAAGATTTGTGATATCATCCAACCTGATTTCGACAAAAGAATTGGCTTTATTAAAGATATTGCGGCTGGTGCTGTTGTTTTGACAGCCATTGCATCGGTGATTGTCGGGATTTTGGTGTATGGAAAATATATTTTAAGATTTATACAAGCAATAAAGCAGCTGTTTTTTGTAGATTAAAACCACCCCGTCAAAAATCCTCTGAATTTTTGCCACCCCTCCGAGGGAGGGGAATTTCACGTCTTCAGTTCATAAGTTGTGAAGGCAAAAAGTCTTTTTTCTTATTTCACGGCAATTAAGATATCTACTTCGGCATCTGACGGGTTCTGTGCCTTTTCTCCATAGATTTCAAAATCAGCAGTAAATATTCTTCCGAGATCCATTTTCCAGATTTTCAACCATTCATTGATCACCAACCCTTTTGAAAGATCTCCTTTTGTAGTAAATCTTATGTAATCTCCACCATCAAAAGAATAACCTACCATTCCTTCAGGAATATTATCAAGGTTTTCCACTTTACATCCAAGAACTGTTGTATAGGGCTTTGTATGGTCTTTTTCGTAATCCGTATAGATGGAATAAATGGTATTGTCTATCTTATTTGGAATTGAATTTAGAATATCCTCATTGATCAATTTTTCCCATAAGACCGGAATGTCTTTTCCTGCCTGCCCATTTTCATTGGTTGTTCTTACTGAGATTCCGATGACCTTAAAAGGTTCCACTTTCATGTTATTCATTTCTTTATTTTTTTGTTGTGACAAAAGTAAGGACAGGTTGTGACAGGTGTGTGTCAGTAGTTTTTTTTAATGATTGAATAGGATATTTTTTTTAAGTTTTAGCTAAAGCTATTTGAATGTTGACGTTTTAGATAAACGGGCTAAAGCACGTTCCTATTGAATTAAATTTCTGCGGCTATTCTCTTTTTGCTTAGTCTATTCCAATTTTGTCACTCCGTAGGAGTCTCTACATATTTTATAAACCAATTATAGTATAGATTCCTCGCTCTGCTCGGAATGACAAAGATCCCGTTGAAATTCTATAGGAACTAGTGAGATTGCTTTGCTTGCAATGACTATTTTCCGACATAAATAAACCCTTTCTTCCCGGATTTAAAAACGGTTTCAATTCTTTTATAGTCATCTACTTCATATTCATCTGCCTGAAGGATTTCGGCTTCTGTCACTTCAAAAAGAACACCTTCTATCTGATCATCATCATTCCCTGAAAATTCCAGTACGGGATGGTATTTCTGTCCACTTTTCCGCAGTACTTCAGGGTCTGTAATTTCAAGCATTTTTAATTTATAGCCTGATAAGATATCTTTTTCACCTTGTAAAAGTCTTCCAAAGGTTTCCATTTGAACCTGCTCTTTCTGTAAGGTTCCGTAAGAAAATAAATTTGGCATTATAAATATTTTTCAATAATTGGGATTGCAACTTCAGCCATCATTCCATAGCCTTTTTCGTTGGGATGCACTCCGTCTGCAGATAATAGAATTTCTTTATCTTCAAGGAAAGCAGAATAAAAATCAATATACCCCAGTGAGTGTTCTGCTGCAAGATCTTTAAGGATCTGATTATAGACAACAACATCCTGGTTGATTCTTTTTTTTCCGGAGCTTACCACCACTCCATCTATTTTTTGAGAGAAAGGAAGAATGCTAACAAGATAAATTTCGTTGGGAAATTCTTTGGCATTCGCGATGGCTATACTCATGTTGTTTTTAAATTTTTCAGGGTCTACAATCTGTATTCCGTCTTTTATCGCAAGGTCGTTGGCTCCGTAGCTTAAAAAAACAAGGTTTCCATCAGCTGAATTTCTGGCACTGAGCTCGTGGAGAATTCTTTTCAGCAATCCTTCTGTAGTTTCTCCTCCGATTCCTAAATTGAATAAAATCAGTTCATCACCATTTCCCTCGTGAAATTGCTGCAAGGCATATCTTTTCAGAATATCTACCCAGCCACCAAAAACACCGTCATATTCTCCGTAGGTAATGCTGTCACCGAAGAACAGCCCGTAAATAATTTTCTTCATTAACTTCTATTGTTTCCTTTTTGTTGAAGTAAAAATAGTGAGAAAAATTATTAATATCTTTCAACTTGCATAGTTTTTAACGCAAAAGGGCGCTAAGTGTTTATATTAATTTTATGTTTTCGTTTGCAAGGGCGTTTCACTTAGCTATAGACCAATTTTGTACCCTGGTTGAATAAACTTATTTGAACCATTAAGATTTTTGAAGGAATGAAGAATTATTAAGGCAACAGCTAAAGCTATTATGAAGCAGAATACCTTATTCATCAGCGATGAACCTTAACTTTTCTTACAGTCTTTATTATTTTTAATGGTTTAAAATGTATTCTGCTTTTTGACGCAAATATATTATTGCTATTCTCTTGATTCCAGGGAGCAAAGAATGAATCAACAAGTTGATTTGCTGAAGCTAGCTGGAAAATGTAAATATTCCCACTCATTACTCATTACTTATCATTCTAATGTCAGTGTAATATTGCTATGGGACTCTATAATTTCCACCAGAATTTCAAAAAGGGTTTGCCCTTTTCCTTCGGTCAAATCATCTAATTTTTGCTGAATCAATTCTATATTGAATGGTTTTCCTTGTCTGATCTTATTGTTGTAGAATTCACGAGTGGCATCAAAACCAAGGTCCTTTTCTGATTTCTCTGATTCTTTCCAGATGATTTCAATTTTTTCTTTGCCTTCTATTACTCCGAAGCCTCCGTAGAGAATATCATCAAAGCCATCAAGCGTTCCAACTTTCCAATCTGCATCTTTCATCAGAACACTGGAAATTTCTTCGTAGAAACCGGCTAAAGACGAAAAATGACCGCCATAGATGACGATCATTTTTCCTGTATTGTTATTTGAAGTATTCAACACCGTTTTTGAATATGTTGTGATAATTCGCGGTTGGTATATTTTTCATGAGACCTTCGGCAAATCTTTCCGGGTGTCCCATTCTACCGTAAATCTTTCCACATGGGCTGGTAACTCCTTCAATTCCGAATAATGAGTTATTCGGGTTGAACGGCATCCCATGAGCGATGTTTCCATCAAAATCTATGTATTGGGTAGCAATTTGTCCGTTTTCATACAACTTTTTGATTTCTTCTTCTGAAGCCATGAAACGTCCTTCACCGTGGGAAATCGGAATAGTGAAAGTCTGATCTTTCATTCCTTTTAACCAAGGGCTTTCGTCATTCACTACTTTTACGGTAACCATTTGAGAGATATGTCTTCTGATCGCGTTGTGAGCTAACGTTGGAGAGTTTTCATCCAAATCTTTGATTCTTCCGTAAGGTAATAATCCTGATTTCACAAGAGCCTGGAATCCGTTACAGATACCGATGATCATACCGTCTCTGTCTAACAATTCATGAACTGCATTTTTCATTTTCTCGTTTTTTAGAACGTTAACAATGAATTTTGCAGAACCATCCGGCTCGTCACCAGCAGAGAACCCTCCAGAGAATGCCAGAATCTGAGAAGTTCTGATCTCTTCTACCCATGTATCAATACTTTCCTCCAATAATTGGTGGTTGATATTGATCAAAGGCAGGCTGCTCACTACCGCACCTTCTTTCTGGAATGCATTCAGCGTGTCATACTCACAGTTGGTTCCCGGGAATACCGGAGCAAATACTTTTGGCTGTGCAATTCCGTGTTTTTTAATAATGATATTTCTTGGATGGATTGAGTTTGATTTTTCATCAATTTCAACCGTAATCTTTTCTTTTTCTACTGTCGGGAAAAGGTTTTCAAATGTATTTGTATTGGCAGATACAAGGTCTGCGATATTGGATTCAAGACCGTTGATCTTTACAATACCTGAATCTTTTACTTCTCCGATAAGCTGAAGGGCTGCTGAGCTTAATTCTTCTTTCGCTTCAATAACTAAGCTTCCGATATTTTTCGCCAGTAAAATATTTTCATCAGCATTGATATCAGCTCCTAATCTGTTTCCGAAACTCATTTTTGCTAAAGCAACTGCAAGACCTCCTTCTTTCACTGTTTTCACAGAAACAATTTTTCCTGCTTTGATGTTTTCGAAGATGAATTCAAAAACTTCTTTTAAAGCATTATAGTTTGGAAGTCCGCTTTCCTGAGCGATATGGTTGAAGAAATACAGTTTGTTTCCTGTGCTTTTCAATTCAGGAGAGATGATATTTTCTTTATCTCCATTGGCACATGCAAAAGAAATCAAGGTTGGCGGAACATTCAGATCCTGGTACGTTCCACTCATAGAATCTTTACCTCCGATGGCAGCCAAACTTAAATTGATCTGCGCATCATAAGCTCCTAAAAGTGAAGCTAAAGGTTTACCCCATTTCTCAGGATTTTGTCCTAATTTTTCGAAGTATTCCTGGAAGCTTAGTCTGATATTTTTATAATCACCTCCCATGGCAACAATCTTCGCCACACTTTCTACTACGGCATAAGATGATCCTAACAGTGAATTTTGTTTTGAAATTTCAGCATCAAATCCCCAGCTTGCCAAAGAAACGGTTTTAATATCTTTTGCTCCTAAAACAGGTAATGTCTGCACACTTCCTTCCATCAGGGTCTGCTGATATTTTCCTCCTAAAGGCATTGCAACTGTAGTCGCTCCAATTGAAGAGTCAAACATTTCCAATAGCCCTTTTTGGGAAGCAACGTTTTTATCTTTTAAGATGTTCAGGAAGTTTTCTGCTGTGAAAGCTTTTGTTTCTTCTTTTACTTCTTCAAGGTGAGTGATTTTCACCTCCTGAGATTTTGAACATCCATTGGTATCTAAGAAAGCTCTTGAAAGGTCTACAATTTTATCTCCTTTCCAGAACATCTGCATTCTTCCTGAGTCTGTCACTTTTGCCACTTCTACGGCAACAATGTTTTCAGCTTCACAGAATCTGATGAATTTTTCTTTATCCTGAGGATCTACTACTACCGCCATTCTTTCCTGAGATTCAGAAATCGCCAGTTCGGTTCCGTTTAATCCTTCATATTTTAATGGTAATACATCCAAGTTGACTTCCAAAGAGTCTGCAATCTCACCAATCGCTACAGAAACACCTCCTGCTCCGAAGTCATTTGATTTTTTGATCAGCTTCGTTACTTCAGGATTTCTGAATAATCTCTGAATTTTGCGTTCTTCTACAGCATTTCCTTTCTGAACTTCTGAACTCATGGTATGGATAGAAGTCTCATCCTGTTCTTTTGAACTTCCGCTTGCTCCTCCTACTCCGTCACGACCTGTTGCTCCTCCTAAAATAATGATTGAATCACCGTTCTCAGGCTTCTCACGTCTTACCCAATCCACAGGAACAGCTCCGGTAACGAAACCAACTTCCATTCTCTTGGCTTTGTATCCTTCGTCATAGATTTCGGAAACCATTGTAGTCGCAAGACCAATCTGGTTACCATAAGATGAATATCCGTTGGCAGCCTGTTTTGTAATAGTTTTCTGAGGTAATTTTCCTGGTAATGTTTTATCAACCGGTTCCAAAACATCTGCAGCTCCCGTTAATCTCATTGCCTGGAATACAAAAGATCTCCCGGATAACGGATCTCTGATCGCCCCTCCTAAACAAGTGGATGCACCACCAAACGGTTCAATCTCCGTAGGGTGATTGTGTGTTTCGTTTTTGAATAATAAATACCAGGGTTCTTTTTTACCGTCGTATTCTGCTTCGATCTGGATGGTACATGCATTGATCTCATCAGAAATGACAAGGTTATCAAGATTCCCTGTTTTATGGAAATATTTACCGCATACTGTTGCAAGATCCATTAGGGAAATTGGCTTCAATTCGCGGCCTAAGAATTTTCTTTTTTCGATATAATCATTGAAAATGGTTTCCAATGTATGTTTGAACTGACCTTCAAACTGAATGTCTGACAACTGTGTTTCAAAAGTCGTGTGACGACAGTGGTCACTCCAATATGTGTCTAATACTTTTAATTCCGTTTCCGTAGGATTTCTTTCTTCAGTTTTGAAGTATTCCTGAATGAATTTCAGGTCATCCAATCCTAAAGCAAAACCATGATTGTTATAGAAATTCTCTAGCTCTGCATCATTGAAATTGATAAAGTTTTCGTGGATAATCACTTTTGATGGCGTTTCATCTGCAGGAATATCCAGAATTGATAAGTCTTTTTCCTGAGATTCTACTTTGTTGATCAGAAGGTCTTTGATTTTCACCAAATCAGCTTCAGAAACTCCTTCAAATTCGATCAGTTTTCCACTTCTTACTTTTGATTTTTCATTTTCTGTCAACAAAGCGATACACTGCTGTGCAGAATCTGCTCTCTGATCATACTGACCTGGTAAAAATTCCATTCCGAAATGAATTGCTTTTGCAGGGTTTTCTGTGTGTAAAATATCAGTAACAGGGTCTACGAAAGTATTGTTCACTACTTTTTCAAATTCTCCGTCGTTCAGATTGAAAATATCATACACGTTGTATACTTTCACGCTTTGAACTGCCGGAACCACCGCTTTTACTTCATCAAAAATTTTTGGACTTTCAACATCGAAAATTCCTCTTTTTTCTACGAAAATTCTTTTGTTATTAGACATTAGATGTCAGATTTTTAATATTAGATTTATTTTTTATTTTCAAATTTATTTCTTGCTATCTCTATTGAACGATGCAATTTTTCAAGCAAAACTTTTTCAGAAGGTAAGATAAGTAAATATTCTGCAACTTTTATGTTATCCCCTTCCAGATTCATAAGTTCAATATGTTCATGATAATTGTCGCATCGCTGATGTGACAATTTCAAAATCATCAAAAACAGAGGCAAACTGTATCATTTTTCTGATGTTTTTTTCAGAAAATGAATTTCCAAATTCTAAAGTAAGCTGCTGAGAGATTTGAAAAATGATCTCTTTACCATACTCCGCTCTTTTATTCCCTAAAATATCTTCATTTATTCTTTGCCCGATTTTCCAGTACAAAACCACCATTGCTGAGTTTACCTGAGCCGCAACCTGATACTTAGTCTTATCAACCAGTTCTTTCAGATCGGTAATTAATTGCTGATGGTTCTGATTTTGTAACATCATTTAAAAATTAAATATCAGATTTTTAATATTAGATTTATTTTTCTTTTACTCTTTCTGAACTTAAAGCTTATTTCTTTAAATCCGTCTCTATTGGAAAATTTTGAAAGAGATTTTCCTTCAACCATTATTCTGTACAAATTTAAAGGAATAAGTCTATCTTCTTCAAATTTGAACTGCCGAATTTCCAATTTTATATTATTTATTGATAAATTTATTCGGATTATCCTTATGTTCTTTCTGATAATCCTCCGCATTTTTTATTTCTTCTTTCAGCCAATTTTCAAAAGGAACTTTCTTTTCATTAAAGTCCTCAATGGCATAAAATGTTTTTCCATCTTCTGAAACCAGAAACTTGAAGCGGTAAAGCATATCTAAATCTTTCTTCCTATCATTATAAGTATTCACCTGATAATAGGGAAAATTTTCTTTTGGCCTTTCTACAATTTCGAAAAACAGATTCTTTTCTTTTTCAGATAATTTGTCATAAAAATTTACATAATAAAGATCTGACAGTTTTTTCTTCTGCTTTTCAAAGAACTGAAGGATATTCTTCTCCTTTTCATTGTATTGAAACGGATTCGGGTAGTATTTACCATCTATTTCAACATCCTGATCTGTTGGCTTTGCTAATGGCTGAACGGTTTGTCCTTTGACATTCATCACTCCCCATTTTCCGCCTACAATAGATCTATGTTCATCATTGGTTTTTTCCCAATCGCAGCCGTCACAAAATGCAGCATATCCGTAATTAAAAGGAAATGCAAAGTCATGCTCAGCTACAATAACAGTATTCCCGTTTCGGTCTGCAAATCCTACTTTACCATTTTTAACCAATCTTCTCAATCCTTCAGAGAAATAATCTGCCCCATTGTCAAAAAGGAAAGGCTGATACAGGAATTTCCCATTTCTATCATACACATAGCCCCATGCATTTTTCTCCGGTTCTTCGCCTTCTTTACTTCCGTCAAAAAGAATGGTTTCTCCTTCTACAGGATCTCCATCTTTAAGAAATGAAAAAACTTTGAACTGTGCGGGAACAATTATTTTTCCTGTTTTATCTTTTACTCCAACCAGAGAATCTTTGGATTTGAAATAATGTAAATCCTCTTTACTCTGAGAAAAAGAAATGATGGGTGTCAATAAAATGGTTACCAGTAGTTTTTTCATATTGATCGGGGTTGGAAATAAAATATGCAGCCGAAAAGACTGCATATTGTTTTATACTTTAAGATCAGCTTCCAATCCTATTAAGTCTTTATTTTGATCTATAATCGGCTGTACTTCATTTTTGATGAATTCCTCCGTTTGGATCGGCGCGAAACCAATAAAGTTTTTAGGATCTAAAACTTCTTTCAGTTTTGATTTGTCCAGTTTTAAAGAATCATCATTTAAGATTCTCTCAATAAGGTCGTTTTCTTTTCCTTCTTCTTTCACTTTCTTGGAAGCTTCCATAGAATGAACTCTGATTACTTCGTGGATTTCCTGACGGTCTCCACCAGCTTTTACTTCTTCCATGATGATGTATTCTGTTGCCATGAAAGGAAGTTCTTCCATAATGTGTTTGTTGATTCTGTTTGGATATACAACGATTCCGTTCAGAATGTTGTTCCAGATCAATAGAATAGCATCAACAGCTAAGAATGCCTGAGGAATGGTTAATCTCTTGTTCGCAGAGTCATCTAAAGTTCTTTCAAACCATTGTGTAGAAGCTACCATTGCAGAACTTGTTGTCAGAGACATTACATATTTTGCCAATGCTCCTATTCTTTCGCTTCTCATCGGGTTACGTTTGTAAGCCATTGCCGATGAACCGATCTGGTTTTTCTCGAATGGTTCCTCAATTTCCTTAAGGTTTTGAAGTAAACGTAAATCGTTTGTGAATTTGTGTGCAGATTGTGCGATATTTCCTAATAAAGCAACCACTTTCGCATCAATTTTTCTGTCGTAAGTCTGTCCGGAAACTCCGAAAACCTTATCAAAACCGAATCTTTTTGAAAGTTCTTTATCTAAATGTTTTACTTTAGAGTAATCTCCGTTGAAAAGTTCAAGGAAACTTGCAGCCGTTCCTGTAGTTCCTTTTACTCCTCTGAAACGAAGGGTCTCAAGGAAGAAATCCAATTCTTCGATGTCAAGAACCAAACTTTGTAACCAAAGGGTAGCTCTTTTTCCAACTGTTGTCAACTGAGCTGGCTGAAAGTGTGTAAATCCTAAAGTCGGAAGGTCTTTATACTGAATAGCAAAATCTGCTAAATTTTTCATTACGTTAACCAACTTTTTCTTTAAGATTAAAAGTCCGTCACGTATCTGAATTAAGTCTGTATTGTCTCCTACAAAAGCCGAAGTAGCTCCCAGGTGGATAATTCCTTTTGCTGAAGGCGCCACATCCCCATACGCGTGAACGTGAGCCATTACATCATGACGGAATTTTTTCTCATACTCTGCTGCTTTCTCATAATCGATGTTTTCAGCATTAGCTTTTAACTCAGCGATCTGCTCGTCTGTAATTTCAAGTCCAAGGTCTTTTTCGATTTCAGCAAGAGCTATCCAAAGCTTTCTCCAATTCTGGAATTTGTTATTATGTGAGAAGTTAAATAACATTTCTTCACTGGAGTAGCGCTCTTCCAATGGATTTTTGTAGGAATTCATTCGTTCTTTTACTTTTTAGATGTACAAAAATACGGTTTTTCAGTGAGAGATAAAAATCCTGCTTTTATGATTTTTCAACCCTATTGCGAATCAGATAAAGATTTCATTTATACTTTTACCTTGAAGCAAAAGTATGCAAAAGTTCAAGACGGGAATCATCCGCTAAAAATTTAAATCTACTCCTAAAATTTCCAAACTCGCATGGATCATCTGGTTCTGCTTCGGTTCTAAGTAAGTCCCATGCTCAGACAGTGGGAATTTTTTAACGGATTATGATTTTCATCTATACTTTTGTCTTGAAACAAAAGTATACAAAAGTTCAAGACGGGAATCATACTCTAAAAATTTAAATCTACTCCTAAAATTTCCAAACTCGCATGGATCATCTGGTTCTGCTTCGGTTCTGAATAAGTCCCATACTCAGACAGTGGAAATTTTTTAACGGATTACATTCAAATTTTCTTAACGCTACTGATTCCTAAGTCACATATTAATAAATAACAGTATAACACTAGAAACTAATACGATTAGATGTGATGTCTTTTTTCCCATTTACAACAATCTTCAAGGAGAGACTAGCTGCTGATTTTTTTCTTTTTAATATATCGCAGATAGAAATATAGGATTGTAGAAATTAGAATTGCAATTGCTATTTTAAGATATACATGAAGAGGAATGTTGTGGCTGCTGGCTAATATCATTAATAAATAAAAGACACAGATTAAAAAGGAAGTAAAAACAAATAACTTGTGAAATATTTAATATGATTTTCATTTATACTTTTGTCTTGAAACAAAAGTATGCAAAAGTTCAAGACGGGAATCATACTCTAAAAATTTAAATCTACTCCTAAAATTTCCAAACTCGCATGGATCATTCGGTTCTGCTTTGGTTCCAAATACATCCCATGCTCAGACAGTGGAAATTTTTTAACGGATTACATTCAAATTTTCTTGACTCTCCTGATTCCTAAGTCGGTATTGACACAATCTACCCTTAACATTGAATCGTTATCATCATAAAAGCCAGAAAAGTTCCTAAAACAGCTATACTTATTCCCAATATATTCAATAACAACATTATGAATTTGTCACTTAAGTTTAAAAAAAATGTTGCAGCTGCGGGAATGATAAAAATATTTGAAATCATTAGCAGGATAGAAAAATTTAATCCTCCTTCAAAGGGACTAAAACCATTTCTTATTATGTATATATTTACAAGTAATATTATGACATTGAGAAAAATGATACAAACAGCAAGAATATAATTTTTTCTGGACCGCACGGAAATTTTATAATTAAAATTGCAAAATAACATTTTTTCAATTATACTTTTGCCTTGAAGCAAAAGTAGGCAAAAGTTCAAGACGGGAATCATACTCTAAAAATTTAAATCTACTCCTAAAATTTCCAAACTCGCATGGATCATTCGGTTCTGCTTTGGTTCCAAATACATCCCATGCTCAGACAGTGGAAATTTTTTAACGGATTATGATTTTCATCTATACTTTTGTCTTGAAACAAAAGGATACAAAAGTTCAAGACGGGAATCATACTCTAAAAATTTAAATCTACTCCTAAAATTTCCAAACTCGTATGGATCAACCGACTCTGCTTCGGTTCTAAGTAAGTCCCATGCTCAAACAGTGGAAATTTTTTAACGGATTACATTCAAATTTTCTTGACGCTCCTGATTCCTAAGTCGATTGGTGGGGATGGCATAAAACAGGCTATCCCATTTCTGAGACAGCCTGTTTACATTATTTTCATGAATTAAATTAATCGATAAGTCCGCAAGGCGATCCTACAGGAATACATTTTTTTTCAAATGAACACCAGAAGTATCCTGCAAGACACATCGGGATACCTCCCTGAACAGTTTTCAATTCTCTTTTTGAAAGTTTTCTTAAGTTTTTCATAGTAACGTTTTTTTGATTTTTTTCCTACTCTGTATGCTTTTCGGATTACGCTTTAATTTGGTAATACCAATATACAGATTTTTATAAAAACATAACTAATTCATTTTATTAAACTTATAACGAAAATTTGTTTATTAACTTCGTATGAGCGTCATTGTACTTCAATATAGCTTCTTAAGACAAAAAGATAAAAACCTCCGCTGTTGCAGAGGTTTCGTTTTATTTGTGGGCACGAGCGAGACGCTCGTGCCAGCGGAGAGAATCTTAATATAATATGTTTCATTTTACTACTTTCAATTTTTTATTGTACATATCATAAATTACTTTAGTATTGTTTTTTTTATAAACAGTCAAATAAGTAGCATTTTTATTTTTTATTATAGAATCTCCTATCTTAATTAATGAAATTATTTTTAAATCTTCCAAATAAATTTTATTACCATCTGATGATTTAACAACATTAAAATGCGTCATAAGGTCATATGAGTTTGAAATAACTCGTCCATTACAATACTGATCAAAATATTTATATTTAGATAAGTTAGGATCAAATATTTTTTTTAGAATTATCCCACAAAATGTAATTCCAAAAAATAATAAAATAATTTTGTTAATATTTTTTTTTAAAAATCCCATACAGATGTTTTAGAGCGTTTATAAAAAATTCCTGTTCCAATTCCTTTTAATCCTGCACTTATTTCAGTAACTCCTCTTTTCCCTGCTCCTACATTTAAGGGGTTCATCATTTCTAGGGGAGTAGATTTGGGGTCAAAAGTACCTCCATATGTAACCCCAACAGGTGATATAAAAGATTTTGCTTCACCAGAGTAATCTTCTAATAAAAATGGTCCGGAATGATTTGAGGAAATTCGTCCTATTCCGAAGCCCCCCTCAAAACCTAAACCGAAATTTATATTTCTATTAAAAGACAGCCCCCAATTATTTCCTGAATCTTTAATTAAACCAATGTCAAATCCAAATCCCCCTCCTAAAACTCCATTTATACTAAAAGATATACTAGTACCTTTACTTTCTGTGCCTATAATAGTAGTTCCATCTTTTGTTTCAAATGTTTCTTTACTGCTTTTTTGAGAGCCATCAGCATTTGTTATTGTTCCATCATCGTGAAAAGTATATTGAGAAACTGTTTCTCCATTCTCTTTTGTTGTAATTGAACTACCTTCTGAAAGATGCTGTGCATTTTCTCCATATTTAGCGGTAGCTTGTTCTTGATTTTTTATTTCCGAATCAAAAAATATTTGATTTCCACGTTGTAACCAATCTTTATTTTCTCTACCGTCCGGATCAATAAATCTCAGTGGGTTATTAAACGCATAGTTATATGGTGACCATCTTCTTGATTTTTCCGCCAGTGGATCTACCACACCCCATCTTCCCATATCCGGCATATAGAATCTTGCACCATAATCATACATCCCGGTCTCTTGCAAC
>NZ_FXTC01000016.1 GCF_900182655.1 Chryseobacterium rhizoplanae | reverse complement strand
AACACAGAAGTTAAGCCCACCAGCGCCGATGGTACTGCGAAAGCGGGAGAGTAGGCCGCCGCCAGTTTTTATTTTATTTTTAAAAATCCTTTATCATAAGATAAAGGATTTTTTTTTGCTGTATACACAACTCAAATATAAGTAATGAGTAATCGGGAATCAGTAATGGCTAATGAGTAATGAACAATGAGTAATGATTGATTGTTCCTGTTGCCATCCAATCCAAATCATACCTTACATTGATCAATTATTACTTATCACTTATCATTGATAAGACATACACTCCGAAGGAGTCTAAACAACCCGGGATTGTATTGTATCATTTTCCTCAACGAATGTCTTACCAAATTAAAGCCTATAGGAAGAAAGAAATCTTAATAAAACGACTTCCTTCGACTAGGCTCAGGATGACAGCCCGCTCCTATTGAATAGGATAAAACTATTATTTATAATCTGAACCTCAGAAAAACGTAACGCGAATCCCGAATCCCGCAACTCATCATTCATAATTGATCATTCATCATTCGTCTCATCCCTAGCCCCGATAGGAATGGTTACCCCGCAGCTTGCGTGGGAGAGCTGTGGGTTTGAGCGTAGGAAAGCGCTGGCGCGAGGAGTATGAATGGATAGCGGGAGAATGCTCCCGAAATGGTAATATGTAATCACCATCTTTGTAAAATAAAAAATGAAAGCATATATAAAAGCACGGCTATCTCAAACTGAAATAGCCGTGTTTGTTTTTATAAATATACTGGTCAGACTTGAATTACTCCTAAGTTGAATTTCTCAGTGATAGGGGCATGATTAGCCGCTTCAATCCCCATAGAAATCCATTTCCTTGTATCTGCAGGGTTGATGATGGCATCTGTCCATAATCTTGCAGCTGCATAGGTAGATTCTGTTTGTTTCTGATATTTTTTTGAAATTGTATCCAAGATTTCGTTGTGCTCTTCTTCAGTAATTTCTTTTCCTTGTTTCTTTAACGTAGACTCCTGGATCTGAGCGAGTACTTTTGCAGCCTGTGCGCCTCCCATTACAGCCAGATCAGCCCAAGGCCATGCAACAATTAATCTGGGATCATAAGCTTTTCCACACATTGCATAGTTTCCTGCTCCGTAAGAGTTCCCCGTAATGATGGTAAATTTAGGAACTACAGAATTGGAAACTGCATTTACCATTTTAGCTCCGTCTTTAATAATTCCGCCATGTTCTGATTTGGAACCTACCATGAATCCGGTAACGTCCTGTAAGAAGATTAAAGGTATTTTTCTTTGATTACAGTTGGCTATAAATCTGGTTGCTTTATCTGCAGAATCTGAATAGATAACTCCACCAAACTGCATTTCTCCTTTACCACTTTTTACCAGCTTTCTCTGATTGGCTACAATACCTACAGACCAGCCATCAACTCTGGCAGTGGCACAGATAATACTCTTACCATAATCAGGTTTATATTCTTCGTATTCGGAGTTGTCTACAATACATTTGATAATTTCATATGTATCATATTGCTCAGCTCTTGAAACCGGCATAATTCCGAAAATATTTTCAGGATTTTCTTTTGGCGGGAAACTTTCAATTCTGTCAAAGCCTGCTTTTTCAGTAGTTCCAAGAGATTTCATGATGTTTTTGATTCTGTTCAAAGCATCTTTGTCATCTTTAGCCTTATAATCTGTTACTCCTGAAATAGAGCAATGAGTAGTAGCTCCACCCAATGTTTCATTATCAATGCTTTCTCCAATTGCAGCTTTTACAAGATAGCTTCCGGCAAGGAAAATAGAGCCTGTTTTATCCACAATCATCGCTTCATCACTCATGATCGGCAGGTAAGCTCCTCCGGCTACACAGCTTCCCATAACAGCAGAGATCTGGATAATCCCCATAGAACTCATTTTAGCATTATTTCTGAAAATTCTTCCAAAATGTTCTTTATCCGGGAAAATCTCATCCTGCATCGGAAGATAAACACCAGCAGAGTCTACCAGATAGATGATTGGGAGCTTGTTTTCCATGGCGATTTCCTGCGCTCTCAGGTTTTTCTTTCCTGTGATAGGAAACCAGGCACCCGCTTTTACAGAAGCATCATTCGCAACGATGATACATTGCCTTCCGGAAACGTATCCGATAACCACTATAACTCCTCCGCTGGGACATCCTCCATGCTCCTTATACATTTCATATCCTGCAAATGCTCCTACTTCTATGGAATCTGAATCTTTATCGAGAAGATAATCTACTCTTTCTCTAGCTGTCATTTTTCCTTCATCACGAAGCTTTTGAAGCCTCTTCTCACCACCTCCTTTTTTGATCTCAGTGAGTAAGCGATTTATTTCAGATAATTTTAATCTGTTCTGATCTTCTCGTTTATTGAATTCGATGTCCATAAAATTTTCAATTTTTTACGCTTAAAGATACTATTTTTATGAGGAATGCAAATAGGAAGTAAAACAAGTGTTTAATAGTTTGGTTTCTAGTAAATTGTGAAATTTTTAACTAAAAAATATTTTTAAATAATTTATATTTTTTCTAACTTTACACTAGAGTAACAGAGGTGATATTCTCTGCAAAATACTCTAAGTTCCTAGTTTATTTTTTTAATAGTTTATTATTTGAAGGCCCTGAAAGTTTAACAAATTTTCAGGGTTTTTTTATGGATTCCTCTCTGTTTTAATTTTTATTAACTTTTTTTAGATTAAACGTATTTTTTTATCAATTTTTGTGATTGTGATTTGTAAATTTGCACGTTATAATTAAAAGGGGATAGGTTATGCATAAATTGGCGCTTTTCAGATTGCATTTAATAGTATTTTTGTGGGGATTCACTGCAATTTTGGGAAAATTAATCCATGCCAATGCCCAGATTCTTGTTTTCTACAGGATGTTGTTTGCTTCTGTTTTTCTTTTTGTATTCATCAGGGTCTTTAAAAAAGAAAGTATAAAAGTTTCGAAAAAAATATTTTTTCAGCTGGCAGCAATAGGTTTTGCAATGGCGCTTCACTGGTATTGCTTTTTCTATTCTATTAAAGTTTCCAATGTTTCCATTGCACTAAGTTGTCTATCTTTATCTACACTTTTTGCCTCGATTCTGGAACCTGTTATTTTTAAAAGAAAAATTGATATCTCTGAAGTTATTATGGGAACGGTCATCGTTGCCTGCATATTGTTAATCTTCAAAACAGAGTTTCATTTTAAAGAAGGCATTATTTACGGAATCTTGTGTGCTGTATTTGGAACTGTTTTTTCTGTTTTTAATGGTAAAATGTTTGGCAAAACGAGTTCAGGAAACATTATTTTTTATGAAATTTTCTGTGGATGGTTTATTTTAATGATATTTTATTTGCTTTCGGGGCAAATTTTTCAGATGAATGAAATAAACTACCGCGATTTAGCGTTAATATGCTTGTTAGCCAGTGTTTTTACCGCTTTTCCCATGTTAGAATCGGTGAAATTAATGAAGTATATATCACCCTTTACTTTAATTTTAACAGTTAATTTAGAACCGGTTTACGGAATTATACTAGCTTTTTTTATCTTTGGGGAATCAGAACATATGAGCCCTATTTTTTATATTGCTTCAGGCGTTATGATACTGGCAATCATAGTCAATGGATTAATGAAAGCCAGAAAAACTAAAAACTTAAACTAAGCATCAAATTTATATGATGAAAAAATATCTTTTACTTGCATTTTCACTGCTGTTTGGGCTGTCTCAATCTCAGATTATCAGGAAATATTCCAATGAATTCTTAAATATCGGAGCCGGAGCAAGAGGTCTTGCAATGGGTGGGGCAGTAATTACCAATCAGGATGATGTATATGCTCCTATGTGGAACCCTGCAGGTTTGATGTCAGTTGAAAGAGACTGGCAAGGTGCAGCGATGCACGCAGAATACTTTGAGTCTATTGCAAAGTATGATTATCTGGCGTATGCGAAAGTTCTTGAAGAAGGTGTTTTTGGGGTTTCAGTGGTAAGACTAGGTGTAGACAACATTCTGAATACTACCCAGATGATTGACTCTGAAGGGAACATTGATTATGATAAAATCACTAAATTCTCTCAATCCGATTACGCGGCTATCCTTTCTTATGCTTTCAGGCCTGGAGGAAATCCCAAACTGGATGTTGGGGTAAATGCTAAAATTGTCTACAGAAATGTAGGTAAATTTGCAAATGGTTATGGTTTTGGTTTTGATGTGGGTGCTATTTATAAAGCAGATAACGGATGGAAGTTTGGAGGTATGGTAAGAGATATCACGACTACCGTAAACTTCTGGAGTATCAATCAGAAAGAACTTTCAACTGTTGTTAATGGAGAAGAATTCAACCCGGCACCGAAAGATAAACTGGAACTTACAATGCCTAAACTTAATGTAGGTGCCAGCAAATTATTTGAAATTAATAGCAGCGTGTATGTATTACCGGAAGCAGGAATTAATGTGGATTTTGCTAAAACTGCTTCATTGATTTCAACAGATTTCGCAAGTATCAGTCCCTATGCCGGAGCTGAACTGGGCTATCAGAAAATGATTTTTGTGAGATTGGGGATCAACAGATTTCAGTCGATTACAGATATAGAAGATCTTAAAAGAAAAGTTTCTTTCCAGCCAAGTGCGGGACTTGGAATCAGATATAGAGGGCTTACACTGGATTATGCGATTACGAATTCAGGGATAGGCGGATCTAACTTCTATTCCAATTTCTTTTCCCTGAAACTGGATATGGGAGCATTCAGAAACGATTAAAATTATAGAAATGAAAAAGTTATCAATATTGATGTTGGCAGTAAGTTCAACAATGGTTTTTGCACAAAAAGTTTCAGACTACAAATATGTTTCAGTTCCTGAAAAATTTGAAACGTTTAAGGAAGATTATGGTTTAAAAAACTTTTTCACCAAAGCTTTAACCGGTAAAAAATATATTATTCTGCCGGTAATTAAAGATAATTGGCCTTCAGAAGCTAAAAGTAATTTCTGTAATGTGGTGAATGCTGATGTTATTAATGATAAAAATGTATTTAAAAATAAAGTAATAGTACAGTTCAAGGATTGTAATAATAATGTAATACTGGAATCTAAAGGAGGTTCAAAAATCAAAGAATATGAAGAAGGATTACAGGATGCAACAAAAGAAGCTTTACTAAAAATTCCGCTTTCAAATCCTGTTGCATTCTTACCCGCATCCACTAATGGTCAGAATACATCTCCTGAACCTGTTGTATCTGTTGCATCTACGACAATTCCTGAAGCGAATAGCTACTCAAATGGGAAACTGGATCTTCAGAAAATACAGATTGATACTAATCAGTTTATCTTGGCAAAATCTGGCAGTTCAGTACCGTTTGCCGCTTTCAAAACAACTTCTAAGAACTCAGTTTTCTTAGTGAAACTGGCCGATGGAAATACTACCATAGGATATTTTGAAAATGGAAGCATTGTGATAGATATGCCACAGGGTGACGGAAAATTTTCCAAAGAAGTTTTTGCAGCAAAATAATCTGAAAAATAACAAACATAAAAGGCTCTTGAAAAAGAGCCTTTTATAATATATATGCTGATGTGTTTTTCATTTTTCAGAAAGTTAGGAAGGTGTTTTTGGCTAGACTTTCTATATGAAATAAATACTATAAAGATATAAAGGGGGTAGTCACCATCTATAGTGACAAAGGAAAATACAGAAAGATTTATAAAATGAGAAAAATTTTCATAGTATTATCGTTATTAGTTGATATTACTAATTTATGAAAAAATTACAAATAATACTATTATTTAGTAAAATATTTATTTTATTTGTGTTTTTCTTTATAAATTATCCTTTAGTTTAAAGGAGTGTTGATTTTTGTCACTTGTTAATGAAATGGAAAATAAGTGTAAAATTTTATAAAAAAAGGACTATTTTGTTAGTGTAAAATATCTGTTAAACTGCGCCAGATTATCAATTGGCATTAAAAAACTCCCAAATTACTTTAGCCTTACTTTTCCCTAAAATTTCTTCCAGCGTTTCCATACTGGCTTCTTTGATACGTTTTACAGACTTCAGTTTAGACAGAAGCAGCTCAATAGTTTTTTCTCCAACACCAGGAATTTCTTCCAGCTCAGATTTTATCGTAGAATTTTTTCTTCTCGTTCTGTGATGCTTTACCCCAAATCGGTGAGCCTCGTCACGTACACGCTGAAGTATTTTTAAAGTTTCAGATTTTTTATCCAGATATAAGGGAATAGAATCTTCGGGGAAGAAAATCTCTTCCAGCCTTTTGGCGATACCTACAATGGTGATTTTTCCGTATAGTCCTAATAATCTAAGACTTTTTACCGCAGAAGACAACTGTCCTTTTCCTCCGTCAATCAGAATAAGCTGTGGAAGATCTTCACCTTCATCAAGCATTCTTTTATAGCGGCGGTAGATCACTTCTTCCATGGTAGCAAAATCGTTAGGACCTTCCACTGTTTTAGGATGGAAAATTCTGTAATCTGCTTTACTTGGTCTGCCATCTTTGAAAACAACACATGCAGAGACAGGATTGGTTCCCTGAATATTTGAGTTATCAAAACCTTCAATATGTCTGGGTTCAACCGGCATTCTGAGAAGTTTCTGCATTTCTGCCATGATTCTGTTGGTATGTCTTTCAGGATCTACAATCTGAACCTGTTTCAGCTTTTCCAGACGATATTCTTTAGCGTTCTTTTCGGAAAGCTCTACAATTCTTTTTTTATCTCCTACTTTAGGAACAATCAGTTTTACATTAGGGATTTCTACAGACAGATGAAACGGTAACAGCACTTCTTTGGAATCCGAAGAAAACTTCTGACGAATCTCAATCAAAGCTTCCTCCATAATGTCTTCATCCGTTTCTTCAAGAATTTTTTTAATCTCGGTCGTAAAACTCTGGATGATGTTTCCATTTCTGATTTTAAAGAAATTGACATATGCTGCCGTTTCATCACTGGTCATTCCGAAGACATCCACATCGTCAATATTAGGGTTTACTACCGTATTCTTAGCCTGGTAATCCTCCAGAATATCGAGTCTTTCTTTAATAATCTGAGCTTGCTCAAACTGAAGATTGGAAGCCAGTTTCATCATCTGATTGACCAGATAATCCTTAGCTTTCCGGAAGTCTCCTTTGATAATTCCACGGATGGCATCTATCTTTTCATCATACTCTTCCTTGCTTTCAAGGTCTTCACACGGGCCTTCACAGTTTTTGATATGATATTCCAGGCAGACTTTATATTTCCCTTCAGCAATCTTGGCCGGAGAAAGATTCAGGTTGCAGGTTCTAAGCTTGTAAATATGCTTGATGGTATCCAGTAAAATCTTTGCGGGACGCACTTTTGCATAAGGACCATAATATTCGGACCCATCTTTAATTACATTTCTGGTCAGAAAAATTCTCGGAAAATCCTCATTTTTGATGCAGATCCACGGATAGGTTTTGTCATCCTTCAGCATGACATTATAAAACGGCTGATGTTCTTTGATCAGATTATTTTCCAATAAAAGCGCATCATACTCACTGTTTACAATTGTTGTTTCCAATCGCTGGATTTTCCCGACCATTATTTTGATCCTGTATCCGGAAAGGTTTTTGTTGAAATAGGAGAGAACCCTTTTTTTTAGATTTTTAGCTTTCCCAACATACAAAAGCTGTTCGTTTTTATCATAATAACGATAAACGCCGGGTTCGGATGGTAAGGTTTTGAGCTGTAGTTCTAAAGAAGGATTCATATAACAAAATTAAGGAAACTTTCGCTATTTAAAAAAGAAAAACCTGCAGATGAGTCTGCAGGCTTTATTTTATTGATGGAAGTGTTTATCCGTTTGTCATGGTTGTGTATTCATTCACAAGAAAACTGAAGTAATCCCATTCCACAGAGTTTTTAGGATATTTTTTCATAAACTCTGCATTGTCTCCGAATAGAAAATCGTAGTTATCTTCAAAATCATCTTTATGCAGCCACATTACTTTGTCGCCCTTTTTTACATAATAAGATTTGATAACCCCGCCTCCAAGCTGTGGAGAGCCCATTACAGAAAACCCTGTGGTTTCTTTAGCTCTGGGATCGTGGTATACTGAAATAATATCATCAAAACCGGGGTTGATAACCTGCATCAGAAATTCCTTATCATCTTTTTTGTTCTTTAGAGAAACAGTCTGGTTGACAAAATAAATTCTATCATTATTGGTGTTTTTCGTCAATTTTTTAGTTCCGAAATTTCTGATATTCCCCATGTATTTTGCCACTTTTGCAATCTTCTCTGCATTGCTTGGATACACATACATCTCATTGATCTGATCAGCATTGAAAGTAGTATTCTTTTTGGTGACACTGTCTTTAATAGCGACCTCGTAGATCTGTCCTTTTTTGGTTTCAATCTTATTACAGAAACCTTTGTAGGTAGTTCCGTCTTTTAAGATAATGGTAGATGTTTTCTTAGGAGATGGAGTATTAAAACCTTCATTAAAAAGGTAAGTTTCCATTTTTTTGATGTCCTCTTTAGAGTATTTTACTTTCTGGGCGAAAGCTGTTGTACTTGCTACACATAAAGCAAGGAGTAGAGTTTTCAGTCTCATGTATTATTGTTTTTAATTTCGAGGCTAAAAATAGTAAAATAATTTCCTTGTTGATATAAAAATATACAAGATTGAAATTTAGCTTTTCCAATTATTGTTAAATGCGTAATTTTAAGAAAATTTTTTAGAAATGATATACGGGGTAGATGTTTTTACTTTCCATGATGTTCTGGAAATCTGTAAAAAGCCAAATAAAGCCAAGCTTAATAAAGCCGCAAAAGAACAAATCTTAAAATCTCAGAAAAACGTACAGAAAATAGTAGAGTCTGACAGATGTGTATATGGAATCAATACCGGGTTCGGACCTTTATGTGATACTAAAATATCTGCAGACG
This sequence comes from Chryseobacterium rhizoplanae, assembly GCF_900182655.1. Taxonomy (GTDB): domain Bacteria; phylum Bacteroidota; class Bacteroidia; order Flavobacteriales; family Weeksellaceae; genus Chryseobacterium; species Chryseobacterium rhizoplanae. Next base: position 86,381 of record NZ_FXTC01000016.1, on the reverse strand, counting down.
AAACAGCGCAGTTACAATATAACCTGATCATCTCTCATGCAGTAGGAGTGGGGAAACCCATTGATAAAGAACTTTCCAAGATCATGATGATTGCTAAAGTTCATGCACTTTCAAAAGGATTTTCCGGAGTTTCTCTTGAAGTTATTGAAAGAATGATTCTGATGCTGGAGAAAGATATTATTCCGGTGGTTCCTGAACAAGGATCTGTAGGAGCTTCTGGAGACCTTGCTCCTTTGGCACATCTGGTGTTGCCTTTACTTGGTTTAGGACAGGTTTGGGAAGGAAATCAGGTTTCCGATACCATGGAAGTTCTGAAGAAACACGACCTTGAAGCACTGGTTTTAGGACCAAAAGAAGGATTAGGATTGATCAACGGAACCCAGTTTATCCTTGCTCATGCAATCAAAGGACTTGAAAAATTCGAGTATTTATTAGATCTTGCGGATATGACTGCTGCAATGAGCATCGAAGCCTACAGAGGTTCTGCGAGCCCGTTCAAAAAAGAGCTTCATGAGATCAGACCTTTTGAGGGCAGTAAAAAAGTAGCGGCAAGAATGCTTAAATTCTTAAAAGGATCAGAAAATATGAAAGCTCACGAAGATTGTGAGAGAGTTCAGGATCCTTATTCCATGAGATGTGTACCACAGGTTCACGGAGCAAGCAGAAATGCCTTTGAGCACCTTAGAAGTATGGCGGAAACAGAACTGAACTCTGTAACAGACAACCCGATTGTACTAAGTGCTGAAGAATCCATTTCAGGGGGTAACTTCCACGGACAGCTGATGGCTCTGCCTTTAGACTATGCTACACTGGCGGCTGCAGAATTAGGAAATATTTCTGACAGAAGAAGTTACTTATTATTAGAAGGAAAGTACGGATTACCAAGATTATTGACCGAAAGCTCAGGATTAAACTCAGGATTTATGATTCCCCAGTATACTTCAGCTGCTTTGGTTACAGAAAATAAGACATTATGTTTCCCGGCGTCAGCAGATTCTATTCCTACAAGTTTAGGACAGGAAGATCATGTTTCCATGGGAAGTATTTCAGGAAGAAAATTCAATCAGGTTCTTGGAAACCTTGTGAACATTTTATCCGTTGAGTTGATGTTTGCTGCTCAGGGACTGGAATTCAGAAGACCTGCAAAATGCTCTAAAGTAATTGAAGAAAACTTTACAGTGCTTCGTTCCAAAGTTGCTAAGCTTGAAGATGACCGACTGATCGGTAAAGATATGCTGGCAATTGCAGAGCTGATCAATGAAAGAAAATTTATTGTCAACTAAACTTTAAAATAAATAAAGCTTCCGAAAGGGAGCTTTTTGTTTTCGCAGGCCTTTAACTTCATTTAAATCAAATAGATATGAATGTACTTAGAACAGATTCTACCAATCCAGACTTTCAAAAATTAGTAAAATCTCTTGACGCTACATTAGCAGAACATAATGGTGAGGAAGATGATTTTTTTGCTCAGTTTAATAAAATTGATACAATTAAAAACTGTATTGTAGTTTATATTGATACTATTCCGGCAGCTTGCGGAGCATTCAAACCTTTTTCCGAAGATACGGTAGAAATAAAAAGAATGTTTACTAATCCGGAATTCAGGAAAAAAGGACTGGGTTCAACGATTGTAAAGGAACTGGAAGACTGGGCCGCAGAATTGAATTTTAAAAAGGCGGTGTTGGAAACTTCTCAGGATCTGAAAAATGCTATTTCCGTGTATGAGAAAAGCGGCTTTTACAGAATACCCAATTATGGACAATACGTTGGAATAGAGCAAAGTGTCTGCTATGAGAAGATATTGTAATTTAATATTCATGTAATGCTAAATTCATTTTTTTTAAGTTTTTAATTCCCATGAAAGTGTTATATTGTGGCTCCAACCAAAATTATAACATATGAAAAAAACTGTATTCCTACTGGCAATATTTTTTGCCTTAAACTCGTGTTCCAGAGAAGAACTTCAGAACGAAAATGTAAAAACAGAAATGTCACAGAAAGATCCACTGACTGCAAAACAGATCAATGAAAGGATCAATCAGGCTATTAAAACAGACGGAACTTTCAACTGGAAGAATGAATCTGATCATTTCGTCTGGAGTGCTGTTTTCCGCGGAAACAAAATGGTATCTATCGGTTTCGGAGCTTCTAAAGATGATTTTGACAGAAGTAAATCTCCGAACAGCAGTGATATGGAAAAAGAAGTTCTTTCTGTAATCAAAAAATATGAAGGAAAAGAGGAGAGAAATTTTCTTCTTCTTTCAGATCAGTATCTTAACCAAATGGATGTTGTTATTGAAAATGAAGAAACCGTTGCTGCTCTTCGACAAATGAAAAATATCCGATACGTAGAGCCGGCCGATTATCATTATTTTGAATTTGAAGCTCAATATAACGCAGCGGCAAAATCTTCCGGAAGCGGTTCGTCAGGATGTGGTTTTTCATCATCAACATTAAGTACAGCAGACTACACCTCTACAACACCAAGTGCAAAGATTCCCTGGGCTTTCACCAAGCATAGCATTCCTGAAGCATGGAGCTACAGTACAGGAGCAGGTGTTACTATTGGCCTTATTGATACAGGAGTTTCTCCGGAGCAGACTTTACTGGGAGGAAGCTTTAACAACGGTGCATCTTCAGGAAGAACAATCAGTAAAGTAGGAGTGTATAACTCAGATGGATCCGCAGATCAGTGCGGGCACGGAACAAAAATGGCTTCCGTAATGACAGCTCCGAGAAATAATGCAGGACTGCCTGTAGGGGTGGCTTATAATGCCAATCTGATCGCCTACAGAGCTGCAGAAAACGTTGTTCTGGAAACATCCAGTGAGCAGACTGCTGTAAAAACAGCGTTTACAGAATTGGGTAACAATACCAGTGTAAAAATCATTTCAATGTCAATGGGACATATTTTCTCTGTCGGAAAAATTGAAGATGGTGTTAAATATGCTTATTCTAAAGGAAAACTGATTTTCTGTGCCGGAGGAACTTCTACCAGCTTTACCAGTTTTGTGGGAGTAATTTTCCCTGCGTCAATGTCAGAAACCCAGGCAATAACAGGAGTAAAAGAGAATACATCCAATCAGAAATGTGATGTTTGCCACTCCGGAAGCCAGATCGACTTTACCTTCCAGATGGAAAGGGCTTCAGGAAATACGGTTCCGGTTTTGAGCTATTACAACGGGCAGGCAGATTATGTGGGTGGTTCTTCAGTAGCTACAGCAGCTACAGCAGGAATTGCGGCTTTAGTTTGGGCTAAAAATCCATCATGGACAAGAGATCAGGTGCTTAATAAAATGAGACAGTCTGCAACCTACTATCCAAATGTTAATTCAAGCTACGGCTACGGAAACATCAATGTGCTAAAAGCAGTACAGTAAAATAATATTACCATTATAAAAAGAAAAGGAAATATCCCAGCTGAGGTATTTCCTTTTTTATTGCAATATCAGATTATCCAATCCTTACACTCGTCATACTCAATGAACCTCCGATAAGTTCATCGTTGAATAAAGTAAGCTCTTCAGACTGATCTTTCAGCCCTAAAGTATACAATAAAGGAAGATAATGATCAGGGGTAGGAACAGCATACTGTAAGAAAGTTCCCTGTTTCTGATAATCAATAATATTCTGAAAATTTCCATCAAGTAGCCAGTTGTTGGTTTTTTCACGGGCTTCCACTGCCCAATCCCATCCGACACCTACTGTATTAATATTTTTCCAGTCGATGAGGCGGAGATTGTGAACAATATTTCCGCTTCCGATGATCAGAATACCTTTCTCACGCAACTTATTAAGCCTTTTAGCCAGATCATAATGATACTGGGCTGGTTTTGTATGGTCAATGCTCAATTGAATCACAGGAATATCTGCATCAGGATACATATGTTTGATTACAGACCATGCGCCATGATCCAGTCCCCAGCTATGATCCTCTTCTACATCAACAGGAAGAAGGAGCTCTGCTGTTTCCTTTGCAAGTTCTGGGCTTCCGGGAGCAGGATACTGCACATCAAAAAGGGCTTTTGGAAAACCATAAAAATCGTGTATGGTTTTTGGCATATCCATAGCCGTTACAAAAGTTCCGTCCGTATACCAGTGGGCAGAGATACAAAGAATTGCATTAGGTTTTGGAATTTCAGAGGCTGCTTTCCGGAAACCCTGTACAAATTGGTTTTCTTCAATGGCGTTCATAGGTGAACCATGTCCAAGAAATAAAACAGGCATTCTCTGTGTGTTGTTAAAACTATTGCTTATGTTTTGAAGATCGTTGAGGTTCATAAATTAATTATTGAAGAGGATAAAAAAATAAAAGGTTCAAGGCTTTTAGAAAAATCCCTGAACCTTTTATACTATATGTTATTTACTATGCTTGTTTTACAAACTGTAATTCACCAGCTACTTTTACATCATCACTTACCATTACGCCTCCTGCTTCAAGAGCTGCATTCCAGTTTAATCCGAAGTCTTTTCTGCTGATTTTTCCTTCAAAAGAAAAACCTGCTTTTGTATTTCCCCATGGATCTACATTGATTCCTCCGAAATCTACATCAAGATTTACAGGTTTTGTAATTCCGTTGATGGTAAGATTTCCAACAATAGAATTATTTAATGCCTGAGATTCAAAAGTGATTGTAGGATGTACTTCAGCGTTGAAGAACTCTGCAGACTTTAAGTGATTGTCTCTGTCTGTATTGTTTGTGAATACAGAATCTGTTTGAATAGTAGCTGTAGTTTTTGCGTTTGCAAAAAACTCGTCTTCAGATTCAATTTCAGCAGTGAAAGTTCTGAAGCTTCCTTTTACGTTAGAGATCATCATGTGTTTTACTTTGAAAGTAATTTCACTATGCGTTGGGTCTAAGATCCATTTTGTTGCCATTGTATTTTGTATTTTTTGTTTGTTATTAATGATGCAAATTTAGGATAGGGAGTATATACAAGTCATTGATATAGGATAAGAAATTCATTTTTTTACATCAATACTCAATATTGCTTCGCAAATGAATGGTGAATAGCTGTAACAAAATTTAAAAAATTGATAAGCGGAGCGGATTGACGATTCACAATTCACCTATTCTGATCCCTTTAAATCCTACTATTAAGTTAAGAAATAATTTCTTTGAAAGCATGAATTCCATTTTATGAATGTTTTAATTTAACATTTCTTAACGGATGGTTTTTATTTCTTATTTTTGATGGATTCAATTTTATACAATGAAATTACATAAATTTTCTTTATTGATGCTGGTTTTGGGCAGTTCAGCATTTGCCCAGACCCAGAAATTTACCATGGCAGAGGCTGTAAATGGGATGAGAACAAACCTTGCAGTGAAAAATATTTCCCAATTTTCATGGGCAGCAGACGGAAAGTCATATATCCAGGCTGTGAAAGGCGGTTATCTCATTACAGATCTGAAAACTAATAAACAGGATACACTAATCTCTTTAAGCCAACTGAATAGAAACTTATCCAACGATAAGCTGAAGGCTGTTCCTGCCATCAAATTCACTGGGAATTCCAATGGATATTTTACTACAGGTGGTAAAATGTCTTGGATTGAAAAATCAGGAAACGACTGGAAAGTAAAAAATACAGCTGTTGTAGATCAGGATGCTGCAAATGTGAAGATGTTTGGCGATGGTCAGACTTTTGCCTTCACAGTAAAGAATAATTTATTTGTAAACAGAAATGGGAAGACCATTGCTGTAACTAACGAAGCCAACGAAAATATCATCAGCGGACAGGCGGTTCACAGAAATGAATTCGGAATTGATACCGGAATTTTCCCTGCACCCAACTCCGAAAGTGTAGCTTTCTATAAAATGGATCAGAGTATGGTAGCAGATTACCCTATCATTGACTGGTCTGTAACACCTGCTGTAAATCACAATATCAAATATCCGATGGCTGGTCAGACTTCTCACCAGGTAACATTAGGGGTTTTCAATATTAAAACTCAGGCTACGACTTTCTTAAAAGTTGAAGGTGAAAAAGATCAATATTTAACAGCCGTTACATGGAGCCCGGATTCTAAGTACATCTTTGTAGGAGTTCTGAACAGAGGTCAGAATCATATGAAAATGAATCAGTACGATGCTGCTACCGGAGAACTGGTGAAAACATTATTTGAAGAAACAGACAGCAAATATGTAGAGCCGCAGCATCCACTTACTTTCTTCCCGAATTCCAATACAGACTTTATCTGGCAGAGTCAGAGAACGGGATACAATCACTTGTTCCATTATAGTTTAGAAAAAGGACTGGTAGCACAAATCACAAAAGGTGACTGGCTGGTAACAGATATTTTAGGATTCAATGAAAAGAAAAAGGAAATCTATTTCACTTCAACAAAAGAAACTCCTTTGGAAAGACATTTATACAGAATCAACTGGACTAATTTCAAAATGCAGAGACTGGACAGTGCAGAAGGAATGCATGCCGGAACTTTAAGCAGTGATGGAAACTACCTTTACGATGCTTACAGCAATGCCAATTCACCTAGAGTTGCCAATATTATTAATACAGCTAATTTAAAATCTACAAATATTCTTACTTCTGAAAATCCATTAAAAAATTATCAGAGACCGGAAATTAAAAATGTAGAACTAAAGGCAGATGACGGAACTCCTTTGTATGGGAAAATCATTCTTCCAACCAATTTTGATCCGAATAAAAAATATCCTGCCATTGTTTATCTGTATAACGGACCACACTTACAGCTGATCACAAACAGCTTCCCGGCTTCAGGAAACCTTTGGTACGAATATATGGCTCAGAACGGATATATTATCTTCACAATGGATGGAAGAGGTTCTTCTAACCGTGGAATGAAATTCGAACAGGCTGTATTCAGAAACCTTGGAACTACAGAAATGAACGACCAGATGAAAGGGGTAGAGTACTTAAAATCTCTTCCTTACGTAGATGGAGATAAAATGGGAATCCATGGATGGAGCTTCGGAGGATTTATGACAACAAGCTTTATGCTTCGTAAGCCGGATGTATTTAAAGTAGGAGTAGCAGGAGGACCGGTAATCGACTGGAGTATGTACGAAATCATGTACGGAGAAAGATATATGGATACCCCACAGGAAAATCCACAGGGATATGCAGCAGCTAATCTTTTAGATAAAGTTCAGAATCTGAAAGGGAAATTACTGATGATTCACGGGGCACAGGATGATGTGGTAGTATGGCAGCATTCTATAAAATTCATTAAGTCTGCGGTTGATAACGGAGTTCAGTTAGATTACTTTACGTATCCGGGACATCCTCATAATGTGATCGGAAAAGACAGGGTTCACCTGATGCAGAAGATTACAGATTATTTTGATTTATATCTGAAGAAATAATAATACAATCCAGCCGGAACGGCTGGATTTTTTCTTGAAAATTCCTTTAATATTATTATATAACTGTATCGAGATTGCTTCGCTTTGCTCGCAATGACAATCCGTGTTATTAGTGATAAATTAGTGCTATTAGTGTTTAAAAAATACCTGTCGATCTTACCAAACATCAATGTTTTTGATTTTCCATAGTGGTAACTTTGTATCACTAAAATCAACAATATGGAATTAGGAATAGGAATGTTCGGTGATCTGGCTTTTGACCAGTCAACCGGAAAATATAGAGATGCAGGAATTAAGATCCGTGAAATACTGGATCAGGTAAAATTGATGGATGAGGTAGGAATTGATGTATTTGCAATGGGAGAGCACCACCGTCCGGATTATGCTGTTTCTTCTCCGGAAATAGTTCTGGCAGCGGCAGCAAGTATCACAAAAAATATAAAACTGGCCAGTGGAGTTACTGTTTTGAGCTCTTCGGAACCGGTAAAAGTATATGAAGATTTTTCAACACTGGATCTGATTTCTGACGGAAGAGCTGAGATATTCGTGGGCCGTGGAAGTTTCATTGAATCATTTCCGTTATATGGTTATTCATTGAATGATTATGAACAGTTATTTGATGAAAAATTAGAATTATTACTGAAAATTAATTCTGAAGAAAACGTAAGCTGGTCTGGGAAACTTCGTGCTCCGATGCAGAATCAAACGGTATATCCAAGAGCAAAAAATGATGGAAAACTTTCCATCTGGAGAGCGGTAGGAGGTACTCCACAGTCTGTTTTAAGTGCAGCACAATTGGGAATGCCTTTAGTGGTAGCCATCATTGGAGGAATGCCGATTCAGTTTAGAAATCTGATCGAGTTCTATAAGCAGGAATACCAGAAAGCAGAACACGATGTGTCGAAGATGCAGATTGCCGTTCATTCACATACTTTTGTGAGTGATGATCAAAAAGCAGTAGATGGGTATTTCCATAATTATAAATCTCAGATGGATAGAATAGGGGCTTCCAGAGGATGGGCTCCTTACACAAAAGCGCAGTATGATGGTGGAAGAAGCAAAGACGGTGCTTTATTTATCGGAAGTCCGGCTGAAGTAGCAGATAAAATTGCTTATATGAAAGAGATTTTCGGAATTACCAGATTTATCGGTCACATGGATGTAGGAGATCCTGCTCATGATGTGATGATGAAGTCTATTGAGTTATTTGGAAAAGAAGTAAAACCCGTTATAAAAGGACTGTAACAGGGAAGTTTATTGATAGCAAAAGCCACAAAAGAACAACTCTTTTGTGGCTTTTGTCATTTAAAATCTTTCAGTTAAATAATTTCAATCACGCTTCCTCTTTCCTCGTCTTTGATAATATTCAGAGCCGTAGGAATCTTTTCCTTCAGCTCTTCAACATGCGAAATAATCCCCACAATCCTGTTTTCTTTCATCAGATTGGTAAGGGTTTCAAATACAATATTCACAGATTCCGTATCCTGAGTTCCAAAACCTTCATCAATAAAGAAGAAATTTTTATCTGCCTGTGCATTGGCCTGAACGCTTTCTGCCAGCGCTAATGCTAAACTTAAAGATACCTGGAATGCCTGTCCTCCGGAAAGCGTTTTTACACTTCTGCTTTTCCCCTCGTTGAGGTAATCGATGATCTCGAAATCATTATTTTCATTAAGCTGCAGACTCAGCTGGTTTCTGGTCATACGATGAAAACGTACATTGGCATGATCGCAAAGCTGTCTTAGATAAATCGATGAAACGTACTGTACAAAACCTGCTCCTTTAAACAGATTCATCATGACCTTTAAATTCTCAGAACGTTTCTGAAGCTTTGCCAGCTCTTTCAGAAGATCTCCTTTTTTTACAAATTCTTTTTCCAGTCGGTCTATTTCTGCTGTTTTTGTTACAACAGAATCACTGATTTTTTTCTGCTCAATTTGGGCCTCACTGAACTGTTGCTCAGCCAGAGAAAATTGTTCATTATCGAATGAAAGTCCCCTCAGTTTTAATTCCAACTCGCCGATGAATTTCTTCAACGCTTCAAATTCAACTTTAAAATTCTGGATTTTAGCTCTCATATGTTGAATATTGATATCCAGAACTAAGATATTTTCAACCTCTTTGAACTCAATGAAATTCTGATCTGCCAAAGCTTTCGTAATAGCTTCTTCATTACCGGAAATTTCCTTCTCAAGCTCTGTGATCTGTTTTTCAGATTGGCTGACAATAGCTTTTTGCTCTGCCAGTTTTGGAGAAAGAATTTTTTCCTGTTGTAATGCCTTTTGATAGTTTTCCTCAGTTTCTTTATTAGATCGTACCAGCTTTTGATACGCATCATCAACCTCTGTTATTTCCTTTTGAGCATACAGATTCCATTCCAGAATTTTAAGACCTGAACGACTGATATTGATCTGTTCCTGCTTTGAAATTTCTTCCATCCGGAAAGCTTCCAAAGCACTCTTATATTTTTCCAGTGTTTTGCTTTCTTTTTCTAAAGATTCTCTTTCCAAAGCAATGTTTCGCTCCGTTTCTTCAATCTTTTTTTCCAAAGCAAATGAGTCGGAACGTTTTTTCTCAAATTCTTCTTCCTGATCCGGAGAGAATGGTTTCCATGTGAAATTCAGAATATGATTTTCAATATCCTTCTGTATCTGAAGAATAATTTTCTGCTCAGAAAGAAGCTGTTCCTCAAAGATTTTTTTGCGGTCCAGGATTTTATCAATTTCAGCTTCCTGCTTTTGAAGACCGTTTATTTCCTGCTCAACGGCTGTAATGTTCTCCTGAATTTCCTGCAGTTCAGCATTGACATCATGAAACTCCACAATATGCGGATGTTCCTTAGAACCGCAAAGGGGACAGTTTTCTCCGTCATGAAGCTCGCTGGCAAAACGGGAAAGCTCTTTTTGTATTTTAAGATGATCCAGTTTTTGGGAAAGCTCTTTTTTCTTTACTTCTAATGTTTCTTTCCTGTTTTTGAAATCTTCTTTATAATTTTCATTATAGGCAAAAGGTTTTAATTCCTCAGCAATTTCTTCAATCTGTTTTTGATGTTTCCCGATCTTTTCAGTTTGTTCCTGCTGTAACTTTTTTAAATTCTTTTGTTGAATAAACCAGTATCCCACTTCAGAAAGTAGGGCGGAATCCAGTTTTTGTTCTTTCAATATTTTAATCTGTGAGGAAAGTTCATCAATCGTCTTTTGAATTTTCTCTTTATTGAGATCTACCTCCTTTACCTTTTCTGAACCTTTCTGGGTTCTTTCATTCAGGGTTTTGATCTCTTCGGAAAACTTCAGGATCTGAATAATAAGACTCATGTCATTTTCCTGAATTTTAGAATGATCTAAAGCATTAAATTGTGGTTCAAGAGCAGTGAGCTGTTCTTTTATGATAGTAAAAGCTTTTTCAGTTTCCTGCCATACTTTCACTTGTTCTTCTCTCTCGTTCCGCTTATCTGAAATTTCCTTTGAAAGCTTATTTTTCTCAATAATCAATGGATTGAAAAGTCTGAAAACACGGTCATATAATTCCGTCTGTGCTTCCAACGCATCCATCTGAGGTTTCTCTTCAGAAAGTTTGCTGAATTTTTCCTTATTCTGCTGTAAACTGTCAAAATCATTTTTTAAGTTTTTCAGCTGTTGATAAGTGTTGAAAATCTTTTCAAGTTTCGCATTCGTTTCCGAGAGTATTTTCTGTTCCCCGGCCAGCTGTTCTTTCTGTATCTGGATTTTTTCCTCATTGATTTCTTCAAAACCTTTTAGCTGTCCTTCAAGCTGGTCCAGTTCAGATCTGTTTTTTACATTCAGTGTAGAAACGTTGTTCTGAAGATCAAATTTCTGAAGAGTAAAGATTTCCTTCATCATATTCGTTCGTTCTGCAGCACCCAATTCAAGGAATTCTTTGAACTGACCCTGCGGAATGATGATGGTTCTTTTAAAATTGGAATAGCTTAAACCGATGATAAGTTCTGCATTCGAGTGATCCAAAGGAACCCATTTACCATTGATATTTTCATAGAAAGTAACGGCATTGGGCTTTACCTCCTCGAATTTTTTTGAATTTCTTTTAAAGTCACGGGTAGCACGGAAGAGTTTATTCTCATAATTCACAAAATCAAATTCAATATAAGAACTGTTTGATTTTAAATTCATCATGTTGTAAGCCCTTTTGTCTCGCATGTTCAGACGTTCCGTTTCTCCATACAAAGCAAATGAAATGGCTTCCAATACTGATGATTTTCCGGAACCTACTGCACCGAAAATACCAAACAATCCAGCTTCAGTAAGATTTCTGAAATCAATGGTCTGGCGTTCCTGATAAGAGTAAAGTCCTTCGATAGTTAATTGAACAGGAATCATGGCTTATGCATTTAAAATTTCGTTAAACAAATTCATCAGTTCTTCATTGGCTTCCTGTCCGCCGTTTTTAGATTTAAAATAATCTTTGAATAATATATCAATATTCTGATTTAAATTGATTTCATGGCCTTGCTCTTCAGCAAGCTCCCTGTTTTTTACTTTTGGAATAAGATGAACAATCCCGTTATGAGACTGATAAATTAACCTTCTTTCATCAGCTGTTAAAAAAGTCTCACTTTCCAGGGTAAGTTCTATAAATGTGTTCGGATTTTCACCTAACCATTGAACTGTATCTTCTACAGAGGAAAATGTTTTTCTTACCAGATTTCGTCCCTTTTTCAATGCTTTTTTCTCGTAGGTAACTGCCTTTCCCGGTTCTGCATCAATAATCGAAACGTACTTTGTCTGTCCTGCCTCACTGAAACTGTAGCAAAGGGGAGAAGATGAGTAAACAACGGGCTTTTCTTTCGTTCCGATATTCTGAAAGCTATGAAGGTGACCTAATGCCGTATATTGAATCTGCTCAGGAATAGTGTCGGAAAATATCAGATCTGCATTCCCGATTTTAATAGGTTTTTCTCCTTCCGGTTCTTCCAGAATTTCAGCACCTCTCTTATTCATATACAAATGGGCAGTCAGAAGATTAACTCCGGAATCATCACAAAACTGATCCGCAAGACTTTTCCATGTCTCTGAAAGCACTTTATTGATTTCTTCCTCTTTATTTTCGCCAAAATATTCCTTTAAACGGATTTCATTGGCGAAAGGGGTATGAAGAATTCTTATGGGGAAATCTGTACCCTCAATTTTCATTTCTATAAAACCTGCTTTTGAGTTTGTAATGTTGAAATATTCCGTTCCGAAAGGCGTGATCTCAGCTTTGGGATGGCCTATTAAAATAATCCCGCATTCCCGGGCCAGTGGATCAGGAGCGTTGATTAAGCTTGGAGAATCATGATTCCCGGAAATAGCAATCACAGGACGTTTCCCGTTCAGGGATAAACGTTTTAGGGTTTTATAAAAAAGCTCAACGGCTTCTACACCCGGATTAAAATTATCAAAAAGATCACCGGCCACTAGAATAAGATCTGCATGTTCCTCATCGGCAATGCCTATGATCTCTTCCATTACCAGAATTTGCTCTTCCATACGTGAAAAGCGATCCAGTCTTTTTCCCAAATGCCAGTCGGCAGTATGCAGAATTTTCATAAAATTTATTATTATTTAAAGTAAATAAGTTGAATAATGAACGGATTTACGGTTGATTATCTGTTTCTTCTTTTACTTTGAAATCTTCCAGAATTTGTTTTAAACGAGCTTTCCTTTCTGCTTCTGCATTCTGTATTTTCCGTTTTTTCTGATCAATTTGCTTTTTATTTTTCTTCCTGTTTGCTTCGTTGTTTTTGCTCATATTGGTTGATAACGAATAATTTTATAGCTACAAAATAGCTTCATCAAAAATACTAAAGATTAAGAGTTTAAACAATTTTAGTCTTCAGGTCTGATAAAATGTTTTAATTTTACTGCGTTATGGAAGAAAAATCAAAAGATCCTCTACACGGAAAAAGGCTTGATGCTATCCTTGAAGAATTGGTAGAATACTATCAAGGCTTTGAAAGGTTAGGCGAACAGATCAATATCAAATGTTTTACAGATAATCCAAGCATCAATTCTTCCCTGAAGTTTCTAAGGAAAACACCTTGGGCGAGAACTAAAGTGGAAAGTCTGTATCTTTTTATGTTGAGACAGAAAAAAAGAGAGGAAACCAGGAAAAAATAAAGGTTCGAAGTTATTAAAGCTATTATGGAATTAATATAAAGTAAAAAGGGATATATATTTTCTTTATGCCTTTCATAGCTTCCTTCTTCCATCTCCTAACTTCCAAACTTATTGAATCATTTCAAAAATAGTATATTTGTAACATTAATCGTGAAACGAAATCACGAAAAAAAGAAAAAATATGACAATTGAAAACAATCACGTTGTAGCTGTACGTTACATCCTTCACACTATCGAAGCGGACGGAACTAAAGTTCTTGTAGAAGAAACAACAGCAGAAAATCCACTTACATTTTTGTATGGTGTAGGAATGATGATTCCAAAATTTGAAGAAAATATCTTAGGTTTAAAAGCGGGTGATAAAGCTGCTTTTGTTATTCAGCCTGAAGAAGCTTATGGTGAAAGACAGCCAGACGCTATTGCTCAATTGCCGATTGAGATGTTTAAAGAATCGGGAACTCCACCTATCGGAGCTATTTTACCTTTATCTGATAACCAGGGGAATAATTTCCAGGCATTTGTGGTAGAAGTAACACCAGAAGTTGTAGTTGCGGATCTTAACCACCCAATGGCAGGTAAAGTGTTAGATTTCGACGTAGAAATTTTGAATACACGTCCAGCAACAGAAGAAGAATTGACTCATGGTCATGCTCACGGAATTGACGGAAACGAAGCTCACTAAAAAATATTAATCCGATCACTTTTGGATAAAAGATAAAAAATCCCCACAGAACTGTCTGTGGGGATTTTTATATATCAATGTACAATATTTATTGAATGCTCGGCATTCCCCTCTTCCGGAGGGGTGGCAAAAATTCAAAGAATTTTTGACGGGGTGGTTCTTACGCAAGAATGATTCTATATCAAATTTCTTACAACAAATTAAGTTCCATTACTCATCCAAAAACTCTCCTGAAACATAATACCAGCGTTCATTCATTTTCTGAAAAAAGGAAAACTCATGATGAAGCTGCGGATGGCCGTCCTGATCTGTATAATAAGCCTTAAACTCTACCTGATTTAAAGCAGGAGTGCGGATAATTTCCAGCTTTGTCCATTGGTTGATTTCTCCCCATTCCTGAAGATCTTTCTTATTGTGGTATTTTCTTTTTCCCGGAAGAGTAGTTTCCATCAGATATTCACCATTTGGGATGGCAAAAGCAGAGAACCTTGAACGCATCAGTGCTTCAGCAGTAGGAGCATGCTTTTCTCCGGTATGATAAGGCTTGCAGCATTCTTCGTATGATTTTCCTGAACAACAGGGACAGTTCATATATTGTATTTTAAGTTTTGAACTGCAAAAATAATGAATCTCATTAGAAACGGCCTTCTATATATTTGAATTTTATAATGGTATTAATATGCTGAATGATAATGTATTCAATAGAAACGGGCTATAATCCTGAGCTTAGACGAAGGGAGCCCGTTCAAAATAAACAAACAAAAATCCACCGGCTTCAGCCGAAACTTACACTATGAAAATTTATATTGAATAATTCTTTCCGTAGATGTAACCGATAACGCCAATTTTAAATCTAAAAAAAGAAGCACTCTATTTAAAGAATGCTCCCCGCTATTTTTACTGATTGTCTTCGTCAATTTTAGTATCAACAAAGCTATAATTGGCAACTGCCATATCCAGCGCCTGTTCTTTTGAATTGAATTTGACATGCGATGGATCTATCACCGTATAAGTATAGATATCTGTTTTTCCTGAATTAAAGTGGAGTTCATGAAACTCCCCCTTCTCAATCCACCATTGACCTCTCTCGATGACCTGATCGACGTTGCAATCCTGGATAGCTGTGAAAATAAGCATAAAAGTACCGTCTGCTTTTCTTTCCATTACCCAACGTTTTTCCATACCTACGATCTGCTGATCTTTTTCACTGCCTTTCCATAAACCTACAAGCTTGTTGTCTATTTTGTTGACTTGTGATTTTGCTTGTCCTTTTTGTGCATATATTGCTCCAAAGACTAATAATAATGTTGCTGTAATAATTTTTTTCATGGTTATTTAAAAAATAATGTGAGAGGAACCCTGCTGTTTACTGTTATTCCCACTGTCTTGGCAGGGACCCATTTTGTTTTTTTTATAAAGTTTTTAGTTTCGTTGATAAAGTAGGAAGAGTACTTATAATTTTTTTTATTCTGGAAGGTAAGATCAATATCTATGTCTGAGACTCTCCCATCTTTGTGCAGCGTAAACTTTGCAGAAATGGAAGAATAAAAATCTTTGTCTTTCCGATATTCAAATTCATCAGGATACTTTATGTTTTTCCAAAAGTTTTTTTTATAATCTTTGAAAAAGCTTCTGTAGGATTTGCTTCCCGGATACCTTGAAATGGTGTCGCATTCTTCAAAATCATAGATCTTGTCTATGTTTTTTTTTATATACTGCAAGTCTGCGATGTGTCTCAAAGAGTCAATAAACTTTGGCCCAAATTTTCTCTTGATTTCCTTTGACATTACACCTTCATAACAATTTTGCAGTTCCAGTGGAACAGTGCAGTAATAAAGAGCAGTTCCTGCTTCAATATTATTTTGTTTCAAAAGAACATCCATTTCATCATTGCTTCTGTAACTTTTTACCATTCCAAAGTAATGAAAATAGACAAGCTTGCCTTTTTTAATATCTGCGTCAGCTCTTGCCTTTTCAGCAATACATTGAGAATCCAGATATTTTCTCTCTTCTTTAATGTATTCCTCTAATTCCTTAGAGATCGTTGTATCTGATTGTTTTTGAAATAAAGATTCTGACCTGTTTTCCAATCTTTTGTTTTTAATTGAAAAGCAAGTCAGAATGATTAATGAGGACAATACTTTTATACCTGTATTGATGATCATATAATTATTTAATAAAACCTCTGTTTCTCAATAAAGGTTTGATATCCGGATCGTGTCCTGTAAAGTCTCTGAATGCCTGGTTAAGATCTACAGAATTTCCTACAGAAAGAATATATTTTCTGAAACGGTCACCATTTTCTCTTGTTAACCCACCGTTTTTACTGATCCATTCCCATGCATCATTATCCAATGTTTCAGACCACAAATAAGCATAGTATCCAGCAGAATATCCACCTCCCCAGATGTGTGCAAAATAAGGAGTATGGTATCTTGGCGGAACCGTTGCCAAATTGAATCCATGGCTTGCCAAAGACTGCTTTTCAAAATCTAAAACAGGAATAAACTGGCTGTCATTGCTTACCGTATGCCAATCCATATCAAGCTCGGCAGCGGAAACCAATTCAGTAGTCATGTATCCCTGATTGAAAGTAGATGCTTTTTTGATCTTGTCTACCAAAGCCTGCGGAATAGGCTGTTTCGTTTCATAATGTACAGCATAATTCTTCAGAACTACAGGATCTAAAGCCCAGTGTTCATTGATCTGAGAAGGGAATTCCACGAAATCTCTTGGTACATTCGTTCCTGAAAGGGAAGGATATTTCTGGCTGGCAAACATTCCGTGAATAGAGTGGCCAAATTCATGGAAAATAGTAGAAACATCATCGTAACTGATTAATGAAGGTTTCCCTGGAGCAGGCTTCTGATAGTTGTAGCAGTTTACAATTACAGGTTTTGTCCCTAATAAATAAGACTGCTCAACGAAATTGCTCATCCACGCTCCACCGTTTTTAGAATCTCTTGTATAGAAATCCAGGTAATAGATCGCGATAGATTTTCCATCATGGTCAAAAACTTCGTAGGTTACTACATCAGGATGATAAACCGGAAGATCTGTTCTCTTTTTGAAAGTCAATCCATAGAATTTTTCAGCAGCGAAGAAAACACCCTTTTCGAGAACTGTTGTGATTTCAAAGTAAGGTTTTATTTCACTTTCATCAAGATCAAATTTAGCTTTTCTTACCTGCTCAGCATAGAAATTCCAGTCCCAGGGCTCTACTTTGAAACCTCCTTTTTGCTGATCAATAAGATCCTGGATATCTTTTGCCTCACGTCTGGCTGTTTCCACTGCCGGAGTAGCAATCTGATTCATCAGCTTAGTAGCCGCTTCAGGGGTTTTTGCCATCTGATCCTGAAGTTTCCATTCAGCAAAATTTTTCTTTCCTAAAATCTGAGCTTTTTTCAATCTCAGTTTAGCCAGCTTTTCAATGGTTGCTCTCGTATCGTTAGCATCTCCTTTTTCAGCTCTTGTCCATGAAGCTTTGAACAGCTTTTCTCTGGTAGCTCTGTTTTTTAAATTTTGTAAAAGAGGCTGCTGTGTTGTATTTTGTAAAGCCAGAAGATATTTTCCTGGTTGACCTGCTGTTTTGGCATCAGCTGCTGCCGCTGCAATTTCATCAGCAGAAAGCCCGTCCAGTTCTTTTGCATCAGAGAAAAATACACCTCCCTGCTTTCTTGCTTCCAATAATTTATTAGAATATTGTGTGGAAAGAGAAGCCAGTTCCTGATTAAGTTGTTTTAATTTTTCTTTATCAGCCGCAGAAAGATTAGCTCCTGCAATTTCAAAATTCTGCTTATAATATTGTACAAGTCGTTTGCTTTCAGAATCAAGACCGTCTTCTTTGATGGACTGTATTCTTTTATAAAGATTTTCATTCAGGTACAGCTTGTCAGAATGGGCAGCAAAAATAGGTGCATATTCTTCGTCTAAAGCCTGCAATGTTGGGTTTGTATTCGCGCTTGTAAGATTAGAGAATACAATTTGTGCTCTTCTTAAGACTTCACCGCTTTTTTCCAATGCAACGATTGTATTTTCAAAAGTAGGGGCAGCCGGATTGTTGGCAATTTTTACAATTTCAGCTTCATGCTGCTTCAAACCATATTCAAAAGCAGGTTTGAAGTGCTCATTTTTGATTTTGTCAAACTCCGGAGCTTCGTATTGAAGCTTGCTCTTCTTCATGAAAGGATTTGAAGATAAAGAGGGATCAGGTGCAGGTAGCTCCTGTTGAATATCGGTCTGTTTCATTGTAGTACAAGATTGATTGAACGCCAAGGCAGAAATTAATAATACCGATGAAATATTCTTCATAAATATAGTTGTTATTAAACCATAAAGATATTAAAAACTTGTCTCATAGAATCTATTTTAGAATACGTATTTACTCAAACCGTTTGTGAGTGGTTTTAAAATGAATACGTTAGGTATTGCAGAATGTATCAGTTTCATTCTGAAAAATCTGTATTGCAGACAATTGCAGTATTTTCATAGGTAATGTAATATTTTTTATAAATTAGTTGTTATTTAAATATAAAGAAATCAAAAAAATAATCGACAAAAGAAATAAGCATGAAAACAAAGACTTTATTTATTTTTTCAGCCTTAGCGGCATTAGCCTCATGTAATGATAAACATGAGAACAGAAACAGAGATAGAGATGATGACAGAAGTAACTGGGTTGAAAAAGTAGTGAGCAAAGAAAGCGGCCCGATACAACATAAAGAATTTAACGGAGATTTTGATGAAATTCAGGTTTCCCAGGCAATAGAAGCTGAAATCATAAAATCCGAAACAGAAAAAGTAGAAATCTCAGCACCTCAAAGTATCATTGATGAAATTCTTGTAGATAATGATGGAGGGAAACTGCATATTCATTATAAACCTGGTATCAGAGTGATGAATATTAGCAAAGTGACGGCTAAAATTTATACCAAAGACTTTAATAAACTTCTGGCCGATTCAGCTGCGAGAATTATCATAAAAGATAAATTTACTCAGGAGAAAACAGATATTGAAGCGTCAAGTGCAGGCAGTATTTCCGGGGATCTGGAAGCGAATGATATGGATATCAACATAAGCAGCAGCAGTAGCTATGATGGTAAAATATGGGCTGTTAACCTTGATATTGAAGCTTCATCAGGATCTACTCTTGATATTTCCGGAAAAGCAAAAAAAGCAGATATCAGTGCGTCTTCAGGCAGCAGTGTTTCAGCTAAAGGAGTTATTGCTGATGATGTAGAAGCAGATGCATCCAGTGGTGCAAGTGTTCATATCAGTGCAGTTTCCAGTGTGAAGGCAGGTGCCTCATCCGGTGGAAGTGTGGATATTTCTAAAAAAGGAGAACTTAAGAATGTGATCAAGGATGAAAGTAGCGGCGGAAGCGTAAACATCCAATAAACTAACCCTGGGATTCATCCTCATCTTCTTCATCGGCGGATGAGGATCCTTCCCAATTTTTATTATCAAAATTAAGATTATCGTAAGCTAATAATTCCTCCTCCCGCTGGAGGATTTCTTTTGTGGTAAACAGTGTAATATCATCATTATTTTCCTTCATTTTTGCCAGTTTCCTGATAGAAGCTTTATCAATAGCCATAAACCTTTGTCCCATACGTCTTGCTGCATACTTTCTCATGCCTGTTTCATGAAGAACATCAACGGCCATATCAACTGCTGTTCCTAATGTTTCACGGTAAATATGATTGACTCCACTATTAAGATATTCATAGGCATCAATTCTGTTTTTTGCTCTCACAAAAATTTTCACATCAGGATAATGTTCACGGACAAGTTCTGCAATGAATTTATTATCATCCGGATCATCCAGACACAAAACCAAAATTTCAGCATCTTCAATTCCGGCAGCCCGTAAAATGGGTATTCTGGTAGCATCACCGTAATAGACTTTAAAACCATAGCTTCTGAGCAGTTTTACACGATCGGAATCACGATCTAAAACTGTTGCAGATATTTTATTGGCCTTTAAAAGACGACCCACCGTACTTCCGAAATGTCCAAAACCTACAATGATAATTTTCTTTTGGACTATATCATTGTCGAGAATATTGTAATCATTTTCTTCTTCGGGAATTTCTTTAATGAATTTTGGAGTAATAAACTTATCATTGATGATCAGAAGAATGGGAGTAATACACATGGTAATTGCAGTGACTGCCATCAT
Source organism: Chryseobacterium rhizoplanae (assembly GCF_900182655.1). Classification (GTDB taxonomy): domain Bacteria; phylum Bacteroidota; class Bacteroidia; order Flavobacteriales; family Weeksellaceae; genus Chryseobacterium; species Chryseobacterium rhizoplanae. The sequence goes on along the minus strand of NZ_FXTC01000016.1, from coordinate 66,031 downwards.
TTGTGCATTCATTTCAGGACCTAACAGATAAAGATCCGATGCATAATTGAGCAGTACAAATGCAAATTCTCCTACCTGAGAAAGCGCAAACGCATAAAAAAGACTTTGCGGAGTATCTATCCTGAAAAACTTTCCGATGGTATATAAAACAACAAATTTTACGGCCAGTACAGCAAAAACGGTACTGAAGATAAACAGTGGATCTTTCTGAATAATATTAAAATTGATAGTTGATCCCACACTAACGAAGAAAACGGCTAACAACAGTCCTTTAAAAGGATCAATCTGTGCTTCCAGTTCATGACGGAACTCACTGTTAGCTAACATTACCCCGGCAAGGAAAGCTCCCAATGCAGGTGAAAGGCCGATAACAACCATAAGCTCTGAAACACCTATGACCAGGAATAGGGAAGAGGCAGTCAACAGCTCAGTCATTCCTGATTTTGAAACATAGCGCAGAAAAGGAACAAAGACATATCTTCCCAGCAAAATAAGCAACGCTACTCCGAAAATTACCGTTCCTGCCTGCAACCATTCCGGCAGCTTTTGGATCAGAATCTGGATTTCGTTATCGTGGTGCTTGGCTTTATAATTGGCTACAATAGGAAGTATTGCCAAAATAGGAATCACAGAAATATCCTGAAACAGTAAGGTAGAGAACGAGGCTTCTCCTGCTGTGGTTTTGAGATTATTCTTTTCCTGTAATGTCTGCAGAACAATTGCCGTGGAAGATAGTGCAAAACACATGGCAACAGCAATTGCCTTGTCTACTCTCCAGCCCACAGTGGTAAACACTAAGAAAAGCAGCAGAATAGTAAGTACCATCTGAGAAAGTCCCAGACCCATTATTTTCTTTCGCATTTCCCAGAATTTCCGGGGTTCCAGTTCCAGTCCTACAAGAAATAACAGCATGATGACTCCAAACTCACTGGCATGCATGATATCATCTACATTTTTCCCTGTAAGCCGGAGTACATATGGACCTATAATGATTCCTCCTAAAATATAGCCGATTACAGAACTCAACCCTAATTTCCTGGCTAATGGAACCATAATAATGGCTACACCCAGGAAAATTAATGTGTTCATCGCTAAGCTGGATTCCATATGCTATTGATTGAGGAGTTCTGTAAATTCTTTTTTATGCAGGATAATTTCTTTTTTAGACAGCTTATTGGCTTCGTATACGATCTTGATGTGCCTGATATCTGCTTTGAAAACTTTTAGGGAAACAATCAGTCCGCTGATCAGCTCATCGATTGTATATTGATAGGTTCCGGTTTTGCTGAACGATCTTTCTTTTCCTCCGGTGGTTACCAGAATATAGACTTCTTTTCCTTCCAGTGGATTATACTCACCGTCTTTCAGCCAGTCTCTGTCGAAAACTTCATCAATCCATAATCTGAGAAGAGGAGGCATACCAAACCATATCAAAGGAAACTGAAAAACAAAACGTTCATAGTTTTTGAGACGTTTTCTTTCTCTGAAGGCTGCAATATGAAAATCGGGGTATTCTTCGTAAAGATCTCTTAGGGTATAATGCTGGTGGCGAACGTAGAAATTGATGAGCTCTACATTCGAATTGGAGTGCTCCAGATAAGGGTGTGCAAATACTACCAGCGTCTTCTTCATAATCCTGTTTTCAGTAAATATAGCGAAAAATATTGAATAAAAGTTGGTTTTTTGATGCTTTTGTTAATTTTTTAATATGTAAAAATCAATTTAACGTTAATAAAAGCTAAAGAATCTATGTTATTTTAGGTTTTTAAATAAAAAATCAGATCGTGATGACCTGATCTATTGATATATTTTGAAAATGATTGACTAATTACCATCCGCCGGATGCACCACCGCCTCCGAAACTTCCGCCTCCGCCAAAGCCTCCGAATCCGCCGCCACCGCCGCCGGAACTTCCACCTCCAAAGCCACCGCCTCCAAAACTGCCAGGGAATGGGAAGAAACCACCGGGATAATTTCTGCGTCCTCTTCTTGTAATAATCACATCATCGTCGTCGTCATTATTTCCACCGCGTCCACCGCCTCTGTTGCCGAAAAGTATGGTTATAATGATGAAGATAACGAAAGCAATAATCAGAACCTTAAAAGCACTTCCATTACCGGAAGGAGCCGTTGTTGCCACAGGTTTGAATTTCCCCTGAACAGCTTCCATAATGGCTGAGGTTCCTCCATTGATTCCATCGTACCACAGCCCTTTCTTGAAGTTAGGCGTGACAATATAATCTAAGATCTGTCCTGCTACTGAAGCGGTAAGATATTGTTCTACAGCACGTCCCTGCTGGATAGACATTGTTCTGTCTTCAGTGGCGATAAGGAAAACGACACCGTTATCTACTCCTTTTTTTCCGATTTTCCATTTCTGTCCGAACATGGTTGCCAGAAAGTTGACATCCTCTCCTTTGGTAGAACGGATGATTACTACTTCAATTTCCGTTGAGGTAGTATCTGCAAACTTAATCAGCTTATTATTCAGGGCATCTTTTTCCTGTTGAGAAAGTAGATTGGCTTCATCAAAAACAGGATAAAGAACGGCCGGTTTTTCAGGAATAGTATATTGTGCTGATACAAAAGTGTAAAAGCAAAGCAATAGAAATGAAAATACTATTTTAAGAGAACGTAATTTCATTTGGGAGTTGGTTTGGGTTTTCTCCTTCTACAGGAAAATGTTTTTTGAGTTCAAGTCCTGTTTCCAGGATGGCACTTTTCAGAGCCTGATAATAACGTCCTTTGGCAAACTCAGCAGTAATATAGTCGTGAAGATGATCCCAGTAAGTCTGTTTTACCTTTTCATGGATTCCGATATCCCCAATGATGGTCAGATATTTCTGTTCAAAATTGACATGGAAAAGAACAGCATTTCTTTCAGCAGTTTTGTCCATATCGAGTTTTTTGAAAACCTCAAATGCTGTTTTGGCATCCCGATTATCCGTGTTGGAATCAATATGTACTCTGATCTCTCCCGTAGAATGATCTTCCGCAGACTGAATCGCTTCCACAAGGGAAGCGATCTGTTGATTTGTAAGGAAATTACCCATTATTTATTTGAATACTTCAGGGGCTTTCTGAGCACCTGCTTCAGCTTTGAAATAAGGTTTTTCTTTAAAGTTGGTGAAATTCGCCAGAATATTATTCGGGAAAGTCTTGATAGAAGTGTTGTAATCCTGTGCAGCTTCGTTGTAATAAACAGTTTCTGTTCTGATGCTGTTTTCGATAGCGGTATATTCTCTTTGGAAGTTGATATACTGCTGATCGGCTTTTAAGTTAGGATAAGACTCTACTACCGCCATCAATCGGCTCAATGCTCCGGATAGTTCACCCTGTGCTGCCTGGAATTTAGCAATATCAGCGTCCGTCATATTCGTAGGATCGATGTTGATAGAGGTAGCTTTAGAACGTGCTTCTACAACTTTCGTTAAAGTTTCCTGCTCAAATTTTGAATACGATTTTACCGTTCTTTCCAGGTTAGGAATAAGGTTCGCTCTTTTCTGATACACAGTTTCTACGTTTGACCATTTTGTGTTAACCGTCTGTTCTTTGGTTACGAAATTATTATATCCGCTTTTTCCCCAGAAGAATAGAACAGCAACAATGATAAGGAGGGCAATACCAATTGTTCCGGCGCCCAAACATCCTTTATTTTTCATAGTTTATTTTTTTAAATTTTTTGTGCTAACCAAATATACAAATTATGTGCTAATTTTGTAAAAAATTATTTGAATGACAACAATAGTGGTGGCAATGGGAGAGAAAAATGAAATTGGTTTTGATAATCAGTTGCTTTGGCATCTTCCTAAAGATTTAAAACATTTTAAAGATATTACTTCAGGGCATCCGATTATCATGGGAAGAAAAACATATGAAAGTATTGGGAAACCCCTTCCGAACCGTACCAATATTGTTGTGTCAAGAAAGAAAGACTGGTTTGAGGAAGGTATCCTTATTGTAGGAAGTATCAAGGAAGCATTGAAGTTTGCTAAAAAGATAGACGAAGAAGTTTTCGTTATCGGCGGAGGAAATATCTACGAACAGACGATGGAGGTGGTAGACAAGCTTGAAGTTACTTTGGTGAAAGCAGATCTTGAAGCCGATACATTCTTTCCGAAAATAGATCCGAAGATCTGGAAAAAAACAAACGAAATCTGTCATGAGAAAGATGAAAAGAACGGCTATGATTTCTGTTTCCAGACGTTTGAAAAAATTAAAAAGGAAGCATAAATGAATCGTGAATTTTTGCTTCGCACAGTGAATCGTGAATTTTCACATTTACAAAAATTAACAAGCGCAGCGAATTGACCATTCACAATTGACTTTTTGAACTTTAAGCCTTAAATTTATTATCTTTGCACTTCTAAAATTTAATAATGAATAAATACATAAAAATTGCAATAGCAGCAGTTCTTATCCTTGCAGGACTTTATCTTATGATTTTCACAAGAAATCTTGGATGGGGTATTGTTGTTTTTCTTTTAGCTTCATCCCCGATCTTACTATTCTTTAAAAATGAATATATCCTGTTGGCATTCTGGCAACTGAGAAAACAGAATATGGAAAAAGCCGGCGAGTGGTTGTCAAAAATAACTGACTATAAAGGACAGCTTCACAAAACTCAGTATGGATATTACCACTATTTATTGGGATTAACACAAGCCCAGGATCACCCTGCAAAAGTAGAACCTTTCATGAAGAAAGCTCTGGAATATGGTTTGAATATGAAACATGACAGAGCAATGGCTACTTTAAATCTTGCAGCAGCGGCTATTTCTAAAGGAAGAAAACAGGAAGGACAGAAACTACTGGAAGAAGCCAAAAGATTAGACAGCGCCGGAATGATGACGGATCAGATCAAAATGATGAAAGATCAGCTGAAAATGCCGACCATGCAGAAACACATGCACAATCCTAATATGAGAAATAGAGGAAAATTCTTCTAATCAATATTAGTATACAATATAAAAGTCCTGATTTTTCAGGACTTTTTGTTTTTTATGTGTGGCGTTGTAAAGTGTATTTTTAGCCAAAAACTTTTATTAAGTTACATTTCCGAATTATTGTGATCATACCCATAAAATTTAGGTATCTGCCAATGGTATTTCACAGCAAACGTTCGTATAGCAACAATAAGAAGGATGGTGAGAATCTGTACAAAGGTGTAGGAAAGGAGCGAGTATTTTGTCATCAGTAAGAATACCGATCCTCCCACGATACATGCTGTGGCATAAATTTCCTTTCTGAAAATCAATGGAATCCTGTTGAGCAATATATCCCGGATAATCCCGCCAAAACATCCGGTTATGGTTCCCAATGCGATACAGATCATAGGATGGATCCCTGCATTTAAGCCTTTCTGAACTCCGATAATGGTAAATAACCCAAGCCCGAAGCTGTCGAAGATAAATAAAGTTACCTTAAAGTTTTTCTCAAGAGATTTGAAGACCATTGAAAAAATACTGGTCACCAGAATCAGGGTACACATCAGAATATCATGCATCCAGAATACGGGAATATCAAGCAGCAGGTCTCTTACAGTTCCACCTCCGACAGAGGTTACAAATGCAATAATAAGCACTCCGAACGGATCAAGCCGTTTCTGCATGGCTGCAAAACTTCCCGACATGGAAAAGGCAATGGTCCCCAGGACTTCTATGGCAAAATTGAACTGTTCGTGCATATATTATGAGTATGAATGATAAATAATGAGCAATGAATAATAAAAATTATGCCATTTAAATTTGAGAAAGTTTAAACTTATATTTAGTCATAACCTTTACAAGTTCTTCACATTCTGCTTTTAAATGTAGAATTTTTTCCGGATTTATATATTCTAATTCTTCAATAATTTCAAGCCAAAGTTGAGTTTCATCAATTTCTTCGACCACTATGCACATTTTAGCAAACTTTTCTTTTTCGGATCTCGCCCTGTGTACTGCTCGGTAATTGGCAGCGACGGAGGTGGATGACCGAATAATTTGTTTCCTTATTATTGAAATATCGTCCGAATAGGGTAATGAAGAAAGTGTTTTAATGATAGCAATAGAAAAGCTTTTTGTTCTTTCCCTGAAAATCTGGTTAAAATCTATCCTATCAAAATTATTCATCATTTATTGCTCATTACTTATATATTTATCTCTCCACTCTTACCGAATCCGGAACCATCAGCTCATATTCGCCGCCGTGGGTGATAATTTCTCTTACGATGCTGCTGCTGATGAAAGATTTCCCTGAAGAGGTCAGTAAGAATACGGTTTCCAGTTTTTTGTGAGCTAACGTTCTGTTGGTGTGGGCAATTGCTTTTTCAAATTCAAAATCGGCGGGGTTTCTTAATCCTCTGATAATGTATTGAGCATTTTTTTCAAAACAGTAGTCTACTGTTAAGCCTTCAAACGAATCGACTTCCACATTGGGAAATTCTGCTACGGAATTCTGGATAAATTCCATTCTTTTATCAAGAGGGAACATGTATTTCTTCTGAGAATTCTGCCCTATGGCGATGATTAATTTATCAAATAGGGGTGCCGCTCTTTCTATAATATCGTAATGTCCTAGTGTAATCGGATCAAATGATCCCGGGAAAACAGCAATTTTCATGTTGTACGAGTTATGATTTTGATGAGTGAATTATCTGCTACAGACTTTGAATTATCTTCTAACATTTAATTTCTAACTTCTATTTTATTTATTTAAAGCTTTTTCAACTTCATTTCCACAAAGATCCATAATGGAAATTCCATAGTGTCTTGCCTGTTGTGGAAGAATACTTGCAGGGGAGAATCCCGGATTGGTGTTCATTTCAAGCATATAAGGAATTCCATTCATTAGAATATACTCACTTCTTGAAAACCCGCTCATTCCTAATGAATTGTATGCTCTTTTAGCAATTTCTTCCACTCTTTTTGTGGTTTCTTCATCAATTCTTGCTGGTGTAATTTCTTCAGAAGCCCCTTCATATTTGGCTTCATAATCGAAAAACTCGTTGGTAGGGACAATTTCTGTAATTCCCAGAACGATAGTTTCTCCTTTAAAATCGATAACTCCTACAGAAACTTCCATTCCGTCCAGGAAGCTTTCAATCAGGATTTCATGATCTTCTTTGAATGCGATTTCCGTAGCAGCAATCAGTTCAGATTTTTCTTTTACTTTAGTGATTCCCAGAGAAGATCCGGATTGGTTGGGTTTTACAAATAGCGGAAGATTTAATTCTGATACAATCTCATCCACATTAATGTCTTCACCTTTTCTTAAATAGATGCTTTTCGCGGAAGGAATCCCATACTTTGATAATACGGCAAGAGTATCTTTCTTATTGAAAGTAAGAGCGCTCTGGTAGAAATTACATCCTGTATATTTCTGACCTATTGCATCCCAGTATGCCTGAAGAATTCCGTTTTCTCCCGGAGTTCCATGGATAATATTGAAGCAGACATCAAATTTTAAGGTTTCCCCATTATCTAAAGTTACAGAAAAATCACCTCTGTTGATCTCGTATTTTTTATCATTTTCGCCTAAAAAATACCATTCATCTTTAAGGACTACTACCTTATATACATCATAGAGATTTCTGTCTAAAGAATCATAAATCAATTGTCCGCTTTTTAAAGAAACGACGTATTCATCAGAATAGCCTCCCATTACTACGGCAACACTTTTTTTGTTCATAACCATATAGTATCAATTAAGGCAAATTTAAACATTTTATGCAATGCAATATGGGAAATCGGCAAATTTTAAGATCAAAAATGAATTGTGTTAAATAAAAAGTCCATTCTAAAATTATTAGCTATATTTGCGGTTATAATTAAAGTATTTTTAAGTATGCTTAAATCACTTTTCAATTGGAAAGTTTTACTGAATTTAGTAATAGCCATCGGTGTTTTTGCAGGGTTGGTATGGCTCACATTTCGCTGGTTGGAACACCATACCAATCATGGTCAGGAAATACCTGTTCCTAATATTGTTAATAAATCTATACATGACGCTGTTAAAATTTTAGATGATACAGGATTGGAATATGAAGTAGACAGTGCTAATTATAATCCTAAATACAGACCATTCCAGGTTCTTCAGGTTTATCCGGCACCGGGTTCCCGTGTAAAGGACGGAAGAACTGTGCACCTTACAGTAAACCCGAGAACATGGGCTCCAATTGCCGTTCCGGATGTTATCAATAAATATTCAGGGCTGGCATTCCAGAGACTGGATCAGGTGGGTCTTAAAATTGGAGATACCATTTATGAGCCTAGTATTCAGAAAGATGCCCTTTTAAGGATTTTGTATAAAGGAAATGCCGTGAATCCGGGAGCTCGTTTACCTAGATTCTCAGTAATCGACGTAGTAGTAGGATCCGGTCCTATGAGAAATATTTCGATTCCAAATGTAGTAGGGCTTACGGTAAAAGAAGCAAGAGCTGTTATTACCAAAAGTATGTTTGAAGTTGGATTGGTAGAACATGAAGATGGAAGCAATGACGAATCCGATATTATTTATTATCAGGATCCTGCTTCAGGAGATGTGCGTGATCAGGGAATGCAGATTGACCTTTGGGCCAGTAAAAAGACTCCGGCAGAGCTAAGAGCGAAAATAGAGCAGCTGAATTCTATCTACCGTATGAAAGTAGATACCTCACTACCTCCGGTTCGATATGAAGAAGTACAGCATAACGAACCAAGTTATAGCGCTCCTGTAGTACCTGCTCCGGTACCTAGAAAAGAAACACCAAAACCTGAGGTTCCAAAAACTGAGACCCCTAAGACACAGACAACGACTTCTAAACCTGCAGCTTCAGCAACAGATAAGCCTAAAACTTCTAATGCTGCTCCTGTTACAGCTAAACCGGCTGCTTCAACAACGACACAACAGCCTGCTCAAAAGCCAAAAGCTAAGAAGGTAGTCGTAGAATAAGATCAGATTAATATCAAAAATACAGGCTTCAACTGCAAAATGTTGAGGCCTTTTGTGTAAAAAATATAAAACAATGTCAGAAGATAACGAAGATTTTTTAGATGAAGAATTATTAGATTCCCACAGTATTGAAAACATCGATATTGATGAGGAAAATAAGGGATTGTATGAACATCTTAATATCACTGTTGACAGTAAACAGGAGCCATTAAGAATTGATAAGTTCCTTTTGATCTACAGACAGAATTCTTCAAGGAATAAAATTTCACAGACCTGCAGAGCCGGAAACGTTGTAGTGAACGGTACCCCGGTAAAACAAAATTACCGTGTGAAACCGGGAGATCAGATCTCCGTATTGCTTGCCCATCCGCCTAGAGCCAATGTTATTATTCCACAAGATATCCCCGTCAATATTATCTATGAAGATGATGATCTTGTAGTGGTAGATAAAGAAGCTGGAATGGTAGTACATCCGGGACATGGGAATTGGGATGGAACATTGGTAAATGCGCTGGCTTTCCATTTTGAAAAGAATGGAGCAAAGTCTGATCTTGACAGAGTGGGACTTGTTCACAGGATTGATAAAGATACCTCCGGACTGCTGGTGATTGCCAAGAATGAATATGCATTAAGCTTTCTGGCGAAACAATTCTTCAACAGAACAACCAAAAGACTGTACTGGGCTTTTGTGTGGGGGAATCCTCAGGATGATGAAGGTACCATCAGAGGGCATATCGGAAGACATCCTAAAAACAGGATGCAGATGTCTGTCTATGAAGACGGCAGCCATGGAAAACATGCCGTAACCCATTATAAAGTCCTCGAAAGATTCAAATATATGACATGGGTAGAATGTAAGCTTGAGACGGGAAGAACCCATCAGATCAGGGCGCATTTCAAACATATCGGCCATACTTTGTTTAATGATGAAAGATATGAAGGACATACTCCTTTAAGAGGGGTGAATCTTCCGAAATACAAACAATTTATTAAAAATGTTTTCGAAATTTTACCAAGACATGCCCTTCATGCCCATACCCTCGGATTTATACACCCAACGACAAAAAAGGAATTATATTTTGAGAGCCCAATGCCCAAAGATATGGCGGATGCTGTAAAAAAATGGAGAAATTATTTGGAAAACTAAAAATATATTGAGAATTTTTTTATATTTGTTGAATTGAAATCAAGATTTGTTATGAGAAAACTATATGCTATCGTATGTTTAGCTCTTTTGTCAAATGCATACAAAGCACAAGAATCACTACCATACTATCAGCAATATCTTTTGGATGGTGAGTTCCTGTTCAACCCAGCTCAATACGGAAAAACAGATTACGTACAGCTCAACGCCAATTATCAACAACAATTTTCAAAGTTCAACAATTCTCCGAATGTTCAGTCAATCGGGATTAATGCGAATATCTTTGATAGAGTAGGTGCTGGTATTTCCGTATTCAGAGATAGCAATGGACCTATTTCTGCAGGGGGAATCACAGCTGGTGCTTCATATTTTATTCCTCTAAGTAGCGAAGGAGATAGAAAAGACCAGTTCTCTTTCGGTACAAGTGTTAACTTCTATAACATGAACTTTGATTATTCTAAAATTAATACTGAAGAAGGTGGTGACCCGTTATTGAGAGGTGAAGAAAGTAACATCTTCATGGTGTATGCCAACTTCGGTTTGGCTGCTACCTATAGAGGATTATTCGGGGGTGTTTCCGTAAATGATATTGCATTAAGTAATGATGCTTCTATCGTAAACAACTACGAGCCTTCTCCAATTAAATTCTTCTTGAACTTAGGATATAACTGGAACATTGCTGATAATATTACAATTGCACCTTCAGCATTGATCAACCTTAATACAAACTCAACGAGAATGATCGACTGGAACTTGATGGCGACTTTCTCTAATGATATCAACGCATTCTCTTTCGGGGTAAGCTACAGAACGGTTCAGAACAGATTTGACAATCAGAACCTGAGTATCTCTCCAATTGTAAAAGTGAGATTTAACAAATTCATGATCGGAGCAACATATAACCTTGGAATATCTGATATCCAGAGCTATGGTGGAAACAGCTTCATGATTGGTCTTGGTTATAACTTTGACAACTTTATTAATGCTAGAGGATTTAGATACTAATTAATTTAATTTAAATAAATTTGAGCTCTGAAAAATTTCAGAGCTTTTTTTATGATATATATTCACATTCCGTTCTGTAAACAAAAATGCAGTTATTGTAACTTTCATTTTTCAACATCCCTGAATTTCAAGGATGAGATGCTTAGTGCCATGAAAACCGAACTGTTGCTCAGAAAAGATGAATTACAGAACAGAACACTGAAATCCCTGTATTTTGGCGGGGGAACACCCTCTATTCTTTCCGTGGATGAAATCAATTCCTTAATTGATGAAGCATTACGGTACTTCAGTTTTGAAAAAGATATTGAAATCACGCTGGAAGCCAATCCGGATGACCTGGACAAAAATTTTTTAAAGCAATTAGCCGGAACACCGGTGAACAGGCTCTCTATTGGTACCCAAAGTTTTTTTGAAGAAGATTTAAAATTAATGAACAGGGCCCATACTGCTTCCGAAGCAGAAGGGTCTATCAAGCGGGCACAGGACTTTGGTTTTGAAAACCTGAGTATTGATCTGATCTACGGCTCACCAACCTCTAATCTTGAGATCTGGAAAGAAAATCTGAATAAAACAATGGCATTGGAAGTTCCTCATATTTCATCCTATGCTCTGACAGTAGAACCCAAAACAGCTTTGGAAAACTGGATTTCAAAAGGAAAAGTAAAAAGTCCGAAAGAAGAAGAACAAAACAGAGAATTTTATTACCTGTCTGACTTTTTAAAAGACAATGGCTTTGAACATTATGAAGTTTCCAATTTTGCCAAGCCAGGCTTCTACTCCCGTCACAATTCATCCTATTGGAAATATCAGGAATATCTTGGAATAGGACCTTCAGCACATTCTTATAACGGTTTTGATGTCAGAAGCTGGAATGTAGCTAATAACCAGCAATACATTAAAAAGCTTAATGATAAATTGCTGGCCAAAGAAGAAGAAATTCTTTCTAATGAAGATCAGTTCAATGAAATGATTATGATTGGCCTGCGTACGATTTGGGGCGTGGATCTTATGAGTTTAAAAAATAAATTTTCAGAGAGATTACTGGAACATTTTCAGACAGAAATCAAAACGAAAATAGAAGAAGGTATTTTAATCATTGAAAACGACCATTTAAAAATTCCTGAGAAACATTGGTTTATGGCAGACGGAATTGCTTCAGATTTGTTTATTGTATAATGTTTGTATGTGTACAGATATGCCATAAAATTCACTATTTTTGTATAAAATTTCAGTCCGTTTGAAAACTAAAAAACAAGATTATTCACATCTTTCACCAAGCCAGCCTATCGGAATTTTCGACAGCGGGGTGGGAGGCCTTACCGTTGCCAAAGAAATCAAAAGACTTCTTCCTCACGAAGATCTGATTTACTTTGGAGATACAAAGCACCTTCCTTACGGAGAAAAATCGAAGGAAGCTATCATTGAATATTCTACAAAGATTACCAATTTTCTGCTGGAGCAGAACTGTAAAGCCATTGTGATTGCCTGTAATACGGCAACAGCTAACGCTTTGAATGAAGTGATGCAGTCAGTTGCGGGAAAAGTTCCTGTGATAGACGTTATCAACCCTGTCGCTGAAAAAGTATCCTATGAAATCCATAATAATGTAGGAGTTATTGCGACCAAAGCTACCGTGAATTCCGGGCTCTATAAAAAGAGTATCCGAAAGCATAATAAATGGATCAAAGTGGATGAATTGGCGACACCATTGCTGGTTCCTGCCATTGAAGAAGGATTTAAAAACCATCCGATCACCCATGCTATTATTTATAATTATTTAAGCAATAGTAAATTAAAAAATATTGAAACATTGATTCTGGGCTGTACCCATTATCCCCTTTTAATAGATGAAATCAAACAGTATTACGGAAACCGTGTCCGTGTCATTGATTCTCCGAATATTGTAGCCAATCATCTGAAGATTATTCTGGATAAGTACAACCTTTTAAATGATAACAATCCCAAACCGAACTATCATTTCTATCTTTCTGATCTTACCAAGAATTTTGAAAAGATCTCTAAGAAGTTCTTCGGAAAAACAATTGATTTAGAATTAAAAGTATTATAAATAAAAAGTCTGCTTCTGTATGAGGCAGACTTTTTTATTAATGTCTTTTTGTGAAATAAATTGTGAGATTCGTGTTTAATTTACGCTTCCACAATTACTTTTTCAGCTTTCAGTCTGGTTTTCGGATTGAATTGAGGCTGGTTGGCATCTGTTTCATCTCTTTCCCCGATAGCTACTGCAAATAAAGTCTCATATTTTTCATTATTCAGAACAGCATCATATCCTTCAGGCTCAATTCCTTCCATCGGAGTGGAATCTATTCCCATAGCTGCACAAGCAGAAAGCAGTACTCCTAATGATAAGTAAACCTGATGTCCAAGCCATGATTTTATCGCAGTTTCTCCTTTAGGTTTTACCATAGTCCGGTAATAATTGACAGATCCTTCCGGAAGGTTTTCTTCAATTTGCTTCTCAAAGTTTTCTATGTTTTTGATCACCTGAAAGACAATGACATGGCTGCTGTCCAAAACTTTAGCTTTATTAAAATAAGATTTGTCACCCAATTGTTTTTTCAGTTCCGGATCATTGACAAAGATAAAGTTCCATGGCTGGCTGTTGATGGATGATGGACTCAGATTCAGGATCTCTTTAAGTTCTTCAATCTGTTCTTCACTGATTTTTCCTTGAGGATTATACTTTTTTACCGTATACCTGTTTTTCATTTTGTTTAAAAAGTTCATAATTTTATACTATCATTTTTATAGTTACAAAATTAATTTAAGTTTCCTAACTTTGCAATAACGGTAAAAAATGATAGTATAAAAATGTATACAATAGATAATAAATCTTATCCCTGCTGTACCAGTGTTACTATGAAATTTATAGGCGGTAAATGGAAGGCAGTTATTTTGCACCATCTTATTGATGGGGCTAGAAGATATAATGAATTAAGAAAATCAATTCCTACCATTACAGAAAGAACACTAAGCCTTCAGCTAAAACAGCTGGAAGAGGATGGAATTGTTGACCGTAAAGTTTTTACGGAAAAACCTCCTTTAGTAGTTGAATATGAATTGACAGGTTTTGGAAGGACCTTATTGCCTGTTCTGGAAGCGATAACAAAATGGGGTGAAGAAGCTCCGGTAATCTCAAAAAAAATAATCAGGAATTAAAGTTCCTGATTATCTTCTTTATTCGGTTCAAAAAAACTGAAACTCACGTTTCCGTATTTTCGGGTATCTGTTAGGTTGGGATGTTCCAGCTTCATACGGCTTTGGTGCTCTACAATAAGAACTCCATTTTCTTTCAGGTATTTATTATTTAATACCAGAGAGATCAGCTCGTAATACTTTTTCTCTTCCATTTCAAAAGGAGCATCAGAGAACACAATCTCAAATGACTTTTTATTTCTGAATTTTTTAAGCCAGTCAAATACATCACCTCTCTGTACATTGATCTGAAGTGCCATATCGAGCTCAGAAGCGGTAGAATTGATAAACGCGGTATGCTTTGGATTCATTTCTACAGAAGTAACACTTTGACATCCTCTGGAAGCAAATTCAAAGGTAATAGAGCCAATTCCTGCAAAAAGATCAAGCACGGAAATCGACTGCATGTCGTATTTGTTTTCCAGAATGCTGAATAAAGCCTCTTTGGCAAAATCGGTGGTAGGCCTTACATCAAAGTTTTTAGGGGCGGCAATTTTCTTGGCTTTCCATTTGCCTGATATTATTCTGAACATATTTTCTTAGGGTTTAGGTAATAGATTATAGGTGGTGGGTAATTATGTCCGGGATCAATCCCTATTACCTGCGGCCTGCAACCTAGTTGAGTATAAAATTCTTGTTTGGAATATTGTCAAAAACAATTTTCAGATTTTTTACAAATTTCTGAAGCTCGGAAATGAATGTTTCATTTTCCGTAGTTTCTCCATAAGCATAAAAGCTGGTTTCATTGATTCCAAAACCTATCTTGCTCAATGTAAACATAATGAAGTAAAGAAAATCTACTTCAGAGTTGACATCAAGATTATTATAAAGGATGATTTTTTTATTGTCAATCGCAAAGAACTCACATTGGTTATGATAAAGATTGATGTGAATTTCCTTGTTGGTTTTATTATTAATTGAACTTAAGAACTTTTCTCCGGAGAAATTAAAATGAACCGGTATCGCCAGCTCTTTTATTTTTTTATAATAATTTTTCGGGAAAGTATAATAAAACTGTATGTTGAATTTTTTGTTGATAGAAAGCATCAGCTCTTCCTGTTCTCTATCAGTTGGTGCATTAAAGGCGATCAGATCAAATCCTGCTTCATGCTCAGAAAAACCTTCAGGCATCAGGGTAAAATGATTAAATGCTGAAATCACCTGGATCTCATCATAGCGCTGCTTAATAAGAACTTCGTCCAGCTTTTGCTCAATAAGATTGGCCGGGGTTTCTTCAGTAACGAAATAAGATTTTTCCTCCAGAATGTTTTTGTTCTTAACAATCTGGTAGATCAATCCGTCTTTGGTAAAAAGTAAATTAAGTACGTTCATATTTCAATTGCTGCAAATTTAGTGAAATTCTACCATTACCGCACCCGATTGATGGTGAAGTATTTCCTTATTATAAAAATCAATATTGACCTGGCTTTCCAATACATCCCGAACCATCCTCTGCAGAGTCCCGTCACCAATGCCGTGAACAATTTCAAGCCTCTTCAAGTTGTTCTTTCTGCAAAACTCTATCACTTCAATGAGTTTCTCCTTTTGAATAAACAATCTTTCAAAGCTGTCATAGTCATTGGGATTCTTTACCAAATTATGAAAATGAAGGTCTAAAACCAAATGATTTTTCTGATGTTTCTTAGAAATGATTTTTTTAGGCTCCGCTTTTCTTACTACTCTGATATTTTCATAAAGATCCGAATCTTTCGGAACCAGTTTTTCTTTGGGATATTGATGGGTAAAGCCATATTCATCTTTAAAAACGACAATATTTCCCTTCACGGAAGTTACCACTCCGCTTAAATCTTCATCTACTACCGAAACCTTATCGCCGATTTTCATATTTTTTTAGACTTGTCTGAACCCATTATTGGTGCAAAGGTAGAAAGTAAAATGTATTGAAGGCAAACTCATTTACTCCCAAATTCTCAAACCCTCCAACGCTCAAAGACCCATGTTATCACTCATCAAACTCTTGGTCCCAATTCAATTACCTCCAGATCTTTGATTTCTTCACCGTCTACCACAAAGCGCATCATTGTTCTTACTTTATGCCAGCCCTGTTTTCCACAGGCACCGGGATTAAGGTGCAAGAGATTATTTTTCTCATCATACATCGCTTTCAAAATATGGGAATGTCCTGAGATAAATAATTTAGGCGCTTTTTTTGCTATTTCCTTTTTAGTGAGTGGAGTATATTTTCCGGGATAACCTCCGATATGAATCATTAAGACCTCGAGATTTTCGCAGAAAAAACGATTGACCTCCGGAAACTCAGCCTGGATTTTAGCATCATCAATGTTTCCGTATACTCCTTTCAGAGGTTTTATCTTTTCCAGCTGTTCAATGACGTCAAGATTTCCAAAATCGCCACAATGCCATACTTCGTCAGCCTGAGAAGCGTATTCCAGAATTCTGTCATCAATATAAGAATGAGAGTCGGAAAGGAGAAGGATCTTTGTCATTATCTAAAGGTTCTTTCTGTAATATTTTCGTGGTATTTATCTTTGAATATCGCTACACGGTCAGGATTCAGTTCTCCATCATGATTAATCACTCTTTCTTTTAATAACCATTTTACCAGCTTTTCCATTCCTTTTTTGGAATTCATGAAATTGGCAATTTTGGCTATATCTGTTGATTCTACTTTTGTTTTTTCAGGCAGAAAATTCAGGATAAAATAATCATCACTTACATAGCTTGGAGTCTCATTATCCATATATCGGTAAAGAAGAATTTCCTCATCATCTTTCATAGAGAAAAATGAATACTGGGCTACATTGATTTTTTCAGTCTTCAGGATCTGTTTTCCATCCAATAAAACTTTATTGTCTTTGATGGTAACGTCCTGGGAAAAATATAAATTACAGCTTATCATCAGTAAGAAGAAAGCCAATAATCTGTTTACTGCCATTTTTGATTTTTTAAGATTGCAAATATAAGAAGCTTTAATCAACTTATCAGATTGGTTTACTTTCAGAGAATACTTTCAGAATATCAGTCAGTAATATTTTTTGTTTTCCTGATAGAATCCAGTTTCTTTTCTATATCTGCACTGAAAACCTTCTTTAGTTTCAGTTGATTCTCTGTAAGCTTTGAAATAACAAAAGTGCCTGTCATATTCGTATTGGAAGGAAATACCAAAGTCACTGTAGAATCTGAAGCTTTTTTCCAGTTCCCGATGTAGCGGTCTGGTTTTTCACTTTTAGTAACCGGTTCTTCCACAGTATCATATCTTAATGTAGATTTAATCAGGTTTCCTGTGATTTTTCCATTTTTCTGAAATCTTATACCTTCTTTTCTTGCCTCAAAACCATCCTTCTTTTCGTAGGTATAAATATAAGTATCCATTTTACTGAGATTCCAGGTTTGTAAAAGTAAAGGATTGGAAGTTCTGTCCTGGGCTTTGATACCACCGGCTGCGAAAAGAGAGAAAATACAGATACAAATAGGCTTTTTCATGAATACAACAGATTTATCAGTAAAATAAGTAAACTTTTAATCATGCTAAAATTAGCATCACTTAATATTTAGTAAATTTGGGAAAATTAAAATAAACAATGAAACAGAAACTTTCTTTTTTCATTTTTCTTTTGACCGTAGGATTAGCCAATGCACAGGTTGAAGAAAAAAAGCTGGATGAACTGATCCAAAATACTCTGAAAACGTTTGATGTACCTGGAATGTCCGTAGGGATTGTAAAAGATGGGAAAATGATTTATTCCAAAGGTTTTGGAGTACGTTCTCTTACGACCAAACAGCCTATGGATGATAATACATTGGTGGGGATTGCTTCCAACTCTAAAGGTTTCACATGTACAGCGTTAGCAATTTTAGCAGATGAAGGAAAACTGAACTGGGATGATAAAGTTTCAAAATATATTCCTGAGTTTCAAATGTACGATCCGTATGTTTCGCAAAATGTAACGATAAAAGATCTTATCACTCACAGAGCCGGATTAGGACTTGGCCAGGGAGATCTTATGTTTTTTCCGGAAGGGGGGAACTTAACGGTGAATGACATTGTTCATAATGTGAGATACCTGAAACCTGAAAATCCTTTCAGAACAAAATTAGATTATAATAATATCATGTTTATAGTTGCCGGGGAAGTGATTCACAGAGTTTCCGGATTAAGCTGGGCAGACTTTATTGAACAGAGAATCATGAAGCCTGTAGGAATGACTTCTAGCTTTGGGAGCTATAACAGAGCAAAAGCAACGGCCAACAAAATTGATGCACATGCTCCTGTAGACGGAAAAGCTATTGCTGTTCCTCACGACTGGAACGAAACAGCAAATGCTGCCGGGGGAATTATGAGTAACATTAAAGATATGACAACCTGGGCAGAATGTCTGTTAAATAATTTCACCACGAAAGACGGAAAAAAATTAGTTTCAGATAAAAATGTTCAACAGCTTTGGAATCTTCAGATCCCTGATAGAGTAGCTGCGAAGAATCCTTATGATACAAGTTTCTACGGATATGGTTTAGGATGGTTCCTGAGCGATGTTAAAGGACATAAGCAGGTGCAGCATACAGGCGGCTTAATTGGAACGGTTACCCAGTTTACTTTGATTCCGGATATGAAGCTGGGAATTGTTGTATTGACCAACCAACAGTCCGGAGCAGCTTTCAATACCATTACCAATACGGTAAAGGATTCTTATCTTGGTGTAGCAGACAGAAACTGGCTGAAAACATATGGTGACAGAATGTCTAAGATGGAAGCGGATTTTAATAAGCAAAAGAAAGATGCCTTTGCAAAATCAGAAGCATTTAAAAAAGAAAAATCTCTTCAGCCCAAAGCAGAACAGTTTACAGGGACATATAATGATGCATGGTTTGGGGATGTAGAAATTTCTCAGCAGGGAAATACTTACAGAATTTCATGCAAAAACTCTCCAAGATTAAAAGGAGAATTACTTCCTTACTCTAATAGTTCTTTCATTATCAAATGGGATGACAGAAGCTATGATGCGGATGCCTATATTATTTTCAGCTATGACGAAAACGGAAAGGCAGAATCTGCAAAATTGAAAGCGATTTCCGATGTGACCGATTTCAGTTTTGATTTTGATGATCTGGATTTGAAGAAGAAATAAAAAAGGAAGCATAAAAATATTCTTTGAAGAACGGGCATTGGTCCGTTCTTTTTGTTTCTATGAAGAAATTATTTCCTCGTGGAATTATAAATAATGACTTTTGATATTCATAGGAACGGGCTTTAGCCCGTTTTTTCAATTTTACACGATAATGGCTTTACCCAGAACTTAATCACCCCGTCAAAAAATAAATTTTTTGCCGCCCCCCCGAAGGAGGGGAATGGGGAGTTGGTAAAAGAAATATTGTTTATTGCAACAGGTTCAGGTCTTGTTCTGCTAAAGAAAGTTCTGTATTGAGATGCTGCTTTTCAAAGAAACTTTTTAACTCAAGAAGTCTTTTCTTATTATTATAATGTATACTGGAATTCAGTTTTCTCTGGCAGAGTGAACATGCTCTTGCGAGGTGATAATCTGTTTCTGAAAGTGAATTGGTTCCATTCATCACGCAGTTGGCATTCAGGCAATGGCTGATTCCGAACATATGCCCGATCTCGTGGGAACTGATCTTTATTAATCTTAAAAAACTTTCATTGAAATTGGAATCGGTCAAATGACCATTGGCAAATCTATATATAGATGTTACGCCTACACCTTCTTCATAAGATGCAAGTCCGAAAACGTAGTTCCATTCCGGTTGGGGAAAAAGATCTTTTTCTGTAATTCCCATGAGTATTACAGCATCTTTAGGCCTTCTTTTGATCAGAATGCTGTCCAGGACATAACTTGCCAGAATCTGCTCCTGTCCTTCCTTTGAAATTCTTTTGATCTTTTCAGGAAAGATTGTGTTGGGTAACTCGGGAAGAATCTTTGTTTCCAGCTGGAAATATATCTTTAAATATTCTTTGGTGAGTGCTATTTGTCTTTTCTGGAGTTCATCAAATTTTCCGATCGGCTGGAGATAGATCGTATTTTTTCCGGGTTTGAGCTTTATCTTTTTTGATTGCTGAAAATCTTCAAACTGCTGAAATTTTTCATCATGATTGTACCGCCAGCTTCCGTGCTTGGGGGAAGAAAGCTTTATATCATTCAGCGCAATTGATTCAAAATAGGTTTTCTTCTGTTTCTGACATGAAAAGAGAAGGATAAATAGGGCTGCATAAGAAAAGAGGAAAGAAACGTTATATTTTCCCTGGTTCATAAAAGAACAGTAGTTTCTTTTTGGCCCCGTCAAATTCGGACCATGATTCACAGTCTACTTCAAAACCAGCGACTCCGCATGTGGGAAAATGAAAAATATCTTCAGAAATAGAATTGGCAAAATTGGAAATTCCATTATTATGCGAGAAAAAAGCAACTGAATTCAAGCTGTCATCCAGGTCATAAATTACAGATTCAAAGCTTCTTTCCGAAGGATTATATAGTTTTTCATCAGTAGAACAGTTCAGCTGGTATGCCTGATTAAAAATCTTACACGTATTCAGTGCACGCACTGCTGGGCTTGACACAAAGTGATCAATGGAAATATTATTGCTTTTAAGGAATCTGGACATGTGCATAGCGTCTGTCAAACCCTTGTCTGCCAATGGTCTGTCAAAGTCCTCCGTTTCCTCCGGCCAGTCGCTTTTTGCATGTCTTACGAGGATGAGTTTCTTCATATAATTGTTTTTTGGAAGATTAAAATTATAAAAAAAATAATGGAATAAAACATGATTTATATAAAAAAACTGCGTTATGAATAAAATCAGTAAATTTTACTAAATTTGCAGACTTATGGGACAAATCCTTGCAATAGACTACGGAAAGGCTCGTTGTGGTATCGCTGCAACAGATGATATGCAGATTATAGCCAGTGGGCTGGAGACTGTAGAGAACCGTTTTTTAATGGAATTTTTGAAAAAATATTTCAATGAAAATAAAGTAGATGAGGTAGTAATCGGACTTCCCATAGATTTGAAAGGAAATGTTTCGGAAGTGGAAACCGATATTTTAAAATTCATTGAAGAATTTAAAAAAGAATTTTCGGATATTGCGGTTCATCGTTTTGATGAAAGATTTACTTCCAAAATGGCTTCATTTTTTATTTCCCAAAGTGGAAAAAACAAAAAAAAGAGGCAGGAGAAAGGATTAATAGATAAAGTAAGTGCAACCATCATATTGCAGAATTTTTTAGAACAAAGATTAAGATGATATTACCGATAAGAGCTTTTGGGGATCCTGTTTTGAGAAAAGTGGGAAAAGATATAGACAAAGACTATCCCGAATTACAGGAACTGATAGATAACATGTTCGAAACCATGTACAGCGCTAATGGCATAGGTCTTGCTGCGCCACAGATTGGTTTGGATATCCGTCTGTTTGTAATAGATGTGACACCTCTTGCAGAAGATGAGGATTATGAAGATATTAAGGATGAGCTGGCAGAATTTAAAAAAGTTTTCATCAATGCTCAGATTCTTGAAGAATCAGGGGAAGAATGGAAGTTCAATGAAGGCTGTCTTTCTATTCCGGATGTAAGGGAAGACGTGAAAAGAAAAGGCACAATCGTTATTGAATATTATGACGAAAATTTTGTGAAACATACAGAAACTTTTTCCGATATTAGAGCCCGCGTAATTCAGCATGAATATGACCACATTGAAGGGGTACTGTTTACTGACCACCTGAGTGCTCTGAAAAAGAAACTGGTAAAAGGTAAACTGACAAAAATCTCTCAGGGTGACGTAAACATTGGTTACAAAATGAGATTTCCAAAATAAATTAAACAAGGATAAAAGAAATAATATAAAGCAAAAAGCTTAGAGCTGATTGCAGAATTTACAAAAAATAAAATTATGCTGTTAGAAAAAATAATTTCAATTTCTGGAAAACCAGGACTTTACAAATTAGTTTCTCAATTAAGAAACGGATTCATCATTGAAGATGTTACCAGTAAGAAAAAAGTAAGTATTGGAAACTCAAGCCAGGTAAGTTTGTTGGATAATATTGCCATGTTTACATTTGAGAAAGAAGTTCCTTTGTTTGAGGTATTTGAAAATATTGCTAAAAACAACGACTATAAGGAAACTATTTCTCACAAATCTTCTGATGCAG
This sequence comes from Chryseobacterium rhizoplanae, assembly GCF_900182655.1. Classification (GTDB taxonomy): domain Bacteria; phylum Bacteroidota; class Bacteroidia; order Flavobacteriales; family Weeksellaceae; genus Chryseobacterium; species Chryseobacterium rhizoplanae. The sequence goes on along the minus strand of NZ_FXTC01000016.1, from coordinate 43,615 downwards.
AGCTGAAAGATTTTATGTTGGCATCTCTTCCTAACTATGATACAGAAAGAGTATATTCTTCTGATATCAAGAAATTGGCTCAGTGGTACAATGTTCTTCACAAAGCAGGATATATTACTCCTGAAAGTTTCGTAAAGGCAGAACCTGAAACTTTGGATGGAGAGCCTGCAGAAGAGCTAAACATTGAAAAAGAAGCTAAAAAAGCTCCAAAAGCAGAGAAACCAGCTGCTCCAAAAGTAAAAGCTACTTCAGCTGCAAAATCAGCGCCGAAAAGCACGCACAGAAAACAAGGATAATTCAGTTCTGAATTAAAAATACAAAGCCTTGTCGGGAATTTCCTGACAAGGCTTTTGGTTTTTTTATGTAGGTGGTGGATGATAGGTAGCAGGGATCAGGGAAATTTTCTGCTGAGTTCAAATTTTGTCTTTATCTTTAAACTTTAAACTTTAAACTTTAAACATTAAACATAAACGCGAATCCCGCACCTCGTAACCCCACATCTATAAACTTTCAACACTAACCTCTACCACAGACCCAAAATATCCCTTACATTTGTATAAGATTGAATTTCCCAATACTTATGAATACGAAACAGGAGAAACTGGAAGCCTTTGGAAGATTACTGGATATCATGGATGATCTTCGTGAAAAATGTCCGTGGGACCAGAAACAGACTTTAGAATCGCTTCGCCATCTTACCCTTGAAGAAACTTATGAGCTTTCCGATGCTATTTTACAGAATGATCTGCAGGAAATAAAAAAAGAGCTGGGTGATGTTTTACTTCACTTGGTTTTTTATGCTAAAATTGGTTCAGAAAAAAAAAGTTTTGATATCGCAGATGTAATCAATTCCCTTAATGAAAAACTGATCTTCCGTCACCCTCATATCTATGGAGATGTTGAAGTGAAAGATGAAGAAGAGGTAAAACAAAACTGGGAAAAATTAAAATTAAAAGAAGGAAACAAATCTATTTTGGGAGGCGTTCCGAAAAGCTTACCGAGTCTGGTAAAAGCCTACAGAATACAGGATAAGGTAAAAGGAATCGGTTTTGAATTCCATGATGCCGAAGATGCCTGGAAAAAAGTAGATGAAGAGATTCAGGAGTTTCATGCTGAAACTGATCTGGACAAAAAAGAACAGGAGCTGGGTGATGTTTTTTTCTCTTTGATTAACTATGCCAGAATTTCAGGGATTAATCCCGATTCGGCTTTAGAAAGAACCAATCTTAAGTTTATTTCAAGATTCCAAAAAATGGAAGGGCTTGCTGAAGAACAGGATTTAAAATTGGCAGATATGTCTCTGGATGAAATGGATGTTCTTTGGGAAAAAGCAAAAAAACTTTCATAGTTCATTATTGGAACAATTAATGCTTCTTACATTCAATTAAAAAAAATAAAAATAGATATGTTACGTTTTCTTATTTTACCTGCTTTGCTTTTATTGAGCTGCAATCCAAAAGCTCAGAATTCTCCCACTAATGAGGATGAATTGAAAGTCCAGTTTTCACTGCCTAAAAAGTTGAAGGAAGTTTCCGGAATTACTTTGTCAAAAGATAAGAAAACGATCTGGATGATAGAAGACAGAGGAAATAAAAATGCAATATATGGTCTGAGTGATAAAGGTGATATGCTGGCAAAAATACCGGTAGAAAATGCTGAAAATACAGACTGGGAAGACATCATATCAGATGCTCAGGGAAATATTTATATCGGAGATTTTGGAAATAATGATAATAACAGACAGGATCTGGCTATCTTAAAAACAGATTTGAAAGACAGCAAACAAATTACCACCAAGGTTGTTCAGACTACAAAATTCCATTATCAGGGACAGACGGAATTTCCGCCAAAAAAATCGAAGCTGTTGTACGATTGTGAAGCTTTTGTAGAAATGGATGGGAATTTTTATTTATTCACGAAAAACAGGAGCAAAGGTTTTGACGGGACTTTTCTTGTATTCCAGGTGCCTAATAAAGAAGGTGATTTTGAAGCAAAGTTAATAGGAACATTAAAACTTCAGGGCGGTTATAATGATGCTGCCATCACTTCAGCTACCATCAACAGTACGAAAGATAAAATTGTATTGCTGACACATAAAAATGTTCACGTTCTTACAGGTTTTACTACCAACGATTTCAACTCTGCTAAAATTCAGAAAATTTCTTTGAATCATAATTCGCAGAAGGAAGCTATTGTTTTTCTGGATGATAAAACAGTAATGATTGCTGATGAGAAAGGGAAGGATGAAGGGGGAAATGTGTATACGTTTTCATTGTAAGCTTTCTATTCTTTATCTTTACAGCTGATTAAATAACTATGAGAAAAATATTTTATATTTTATTAGTACTGGGTTTATTCTCTTGCAGTACTAATGATGAAACTACAACTGTAACTGAAAATCAGACTGAAGATTTACAACCTGATAAAGGGTATATTTTTGAGATGGATCAGCGCACAACACTACGTAGTCCTGAAAAATATTATCAGTTTTTCTATGAAAACGGACGTTTACAGAAAATGCTTGGAAGAAACTATTTTGTAACAGCAAATGTCCAAATTTTTTATCCTGATGTAATTACTCAGTTAACTTATACAAACAATAAGGTACAGATAGATTATCTTGAAACAGAAACAACTTCTGGTTATAGAACGACTTCTTATCTGATGGAAAATAACAGACCCATTAAGGCTGAACAGTATTATAAGAATGGAACTGATGCCGAACTTGAAATGTCAAGAACCTATGCCTATGGAGCCAATACAATAAATGTATATACAAAGCGAGGATATCAGGAATTTTTTGCCACGTATTATTTTGATGGAAATAATAACCTTTCTAAAAGCGAAACTTTAGAAAAGACATCAGGTAAGAATAAGCAGTTTACAACTACCGTGTATTCAGATTTTGACAATGCTAAAAATCCATTTAAGAAATTATATCTGATCAATGATGACTTTTACGAAAAAAGTTTATCAAAAAATAATTTTAGAGCTAAGGAATCAGTTATTGAATATGCAGAGTATCCTGGGGGCATACCTCCTCAGCCTGGAATATCAAAATCAAAATGGACTTATAATTACGATGCCAACGGGCAGGTACTTTTGTATTTTCCACTCTAGAAGATTAAATAAAACCCCACAGAGAAATCTGTGGGGTTTTTGAATATATGAATGTATTGAAGTGATTGACTTTTTGTGGACTATGGAGTAAGGTAAGAAATGTGGATATTACCACTTGATAATCTAAAATCCTGTGTATAGCGGCAACGTATTCTGAAGGTTTCTCCCGTATTAAAAAAATTGATGGATGAAAGATTATGATTCAATCCTGTAGTACGTTCTCCATGTCCGGTAGATATTCCTGCAAGTGTTGTAAGGGCAGGAGATACTTTTTGGATATAAGAATTGGCTGTTCCTGCAGTTTGTCCTGACGGATTTAAATTAAGATCATAGGTTGCATAAGGAACAATATTGTAGAACCCGGGTTTTACTACTGTAAAAAGTCCTGTGGTTGAGTTATAGGTCAGATAAGCTGTATCAATCTTATTACTCACATTAAAAACATAGGTTTGTGAATAACTTTCATGAGTGTTGACCGGAGTAGAATGTGTCCCTGTATAACTGCCACTGGATGGGCTGATATCTGTTTTATTTCCCACATACACTACCTTTAAGAAGTTTTCAGATTCAATCGTTTTCCAAACCGGCGTATTTCCGGCTCCGTTTGACATGAGGACTTCACCTTTGTTTCCTGAATTTCCCTTCGTTCTGTCATCGCCACCTACATTCAGGTCTTTAACAACCTGTAGAGAACCGTTGACGTGTAATGTATGTTGCGGTGTTGGTGTTTTAATACCTACCTGTGCATTTATATGAATGAACATAACAAATAATGCCATAAACAATAGCTTTTTTTTCATCACTTGTTGATTTTTTGTTGCAGCAAATATAAAGTGTTTTTAAAATGTCCTTTTTTTAAAGAATTGATAAACATATAGAGCTATGGGTGGCGTTGACCTATATCGCTGAAAATATGGCTTTTATTTAAAAGCCATATTTGTTTTATTAATGAAAAATGTAAGCTGAAAATTAGAATTATTAAATTTAATTAAAATTGATTTTTTTTAGATATTCAATAATAATCAATTCTAATATGTTGTTAAACAGTGTTTTGTGTCTGTCTTAAATTTATAATAATTAAAACTTCATTCCTATCCCTGCAGAAAGTCTTCCACCATCTGAGCCATAGAAATAATTCAGCCTTGCAGACATCATTTCTACAATACTTAACCAAACACCCGCTCCGGCAGATTGATGCCATTTTCTGGAATTTTCATTGTCATTCCATACACGGCCGATATCATACCCGATTAGAATTCCCATATTGGCAGGGATAATATTGTTTCTTATTCTGCCGAAATCCCATCGTATCTCTGAATTATTGGTAAAATAAGATCTTCCTGAGAATCTTTCGTTTCTGAAAGCTCTCATTCCGTTGTTACCTCCAATAGCCGCTGCCTGATAGAATTCAAAATTATTGTTATTCATCCACATGACATTGCTGGCATTGGCAAAAACAAATTTTCCCTTTTTATCAATTCTGTGATCAATGGCAAGCTTTCCTTTTAAAGTTAGGAAGTTTTTATTAAAGTCTGAAAGGGTTGCTTTCCAATCAGCATTAAGCATAAATTCAAGCCCAAGAGTAGGAAAAGCTGTATTATCGGCATTTTTATAACCAAATGTATAATTGGCTCCTACAAACTGCTGGCTGTTAAATACACCTGGTCTTACATCCGGTGACTGATTAATGAAGCGGTCAGCTTTTCTCTGTACCTTATTATCTTCAAAAGTCAGTTGAAACTGATGACTCAGATTCATCCAGCTTTTCTGAGAAATGGAAGGAGCAAAGTTGAACTTTGAAATTCTGGCTCTGTTATATTCTCTTTCTGTATCTTCCTTATCATACTCACTTTCATTAGACAGTCCAAAGAAGTTTTGAGAAAACCTTGGAGTTGTATAAAATGCATCCAGATTGAGATCCCAACCTGAGATTGCCTTTTTAAATACTCCTTTATAGGTAAGACTGAATCCTGCAGTGGCAGTATAAAAATTAGCTTTTAAGCTGTGTCTTTGGGTATAAGGATCACGGATAAAATTATTAACCGTATAATTAGCCAGAACCCCTACAATGACACCATCATCCGGGTTATAATCCAGATTTGGATATCCGGCAACGGAATTGTATTTCGGGTGCTTGTAATTATAGCTGTTGATGTCATAATCATCAGTGATATTTTTGGTTGCATTACCGGCGTTATAAGTATTCTTTTGAGATTTAAAATCATAAATCTTCACTTTTCTCCCATCAGCAACATTATAAGTATCATGATTATATCCACCAATCAGCCTGATGTTCATTTTAGGATTTCCGGTTCCGGTCACTTCATAGATATCATCATCTTCAAGTCCGTAGATCCATAGTTCTTTTGTTTTTGAATCATTGTATATCTTTTCAAAAACCAGTTCATTCTGATCTTTATTCTTGCCCAGTTTATATTGCTGCACAAGTACTGAATGTCCGTTTTTGGTGATGACAAACTTATCGGGATTCACAGTTCCTGCCAGAGGTACTTTTTTCTGTAATACATCATAGTACTGAGCGGCATAGCTTTGAAGTTTTGTTTTTCTTACTTTAAGCTTTCTCTGAATTTCAGCAATGGTTTCATCCTGTACTTCTTTCGGAAGATTATGGAAAGCATCATCAATATCCGCATCCGTAAGATGTTCCTGAATATATTTTGCCTGTGCCTCCCATTCTGTCTGATCAGCTCCTTTTAAAAAGACAAGATCCATCGGGTAAGGTTCCATAGCAAGCCATTTGACACTGCTTATATCTTCTGTAAAGGTTTTCATATGGCGGATTGCCGGAACGTTCATAATAAGTTTAAATGCGGCTCCGTCATATTTACTGAATGCCTGATCTCTGTCTTTGGGAATAGGTTTATATACTATTTTGTCACCCATTTCATATTCTGCCCATTTCCACTGATCCGAGTGTCTGTCCCAGTCACCGATAAGCATATCAAATAATCTTGCTCTGATGTAAGATTCTCTGTCAACAGAATATTTATTGCTTTTGCTAAGGTTCTTTAAGACATCATCCGTAGAAACAATGTCTTTTGCATTACCCAGATAAGCCAGTGTTTTAGGATCAGAAGAAAAGCGTTCTTCAATCATATACATTTCATCTCCGTAATTCTCGTTATATCTCCCCAAAGCTTGTTGTTTAGGAATATAATACAGTTTTGGATTGCTATGTAAAATATTCAGCTTTTCTGACATATTTCCGATCGTAAACGGAGTAAACGGATGATTGGTAGTATAAAAATCCAATAGGAATTTTTCGGGGAAGGTATCCGTGAGCTCTTCACCCAATGTACTTTTTGTGAAAGCCATATTGTTAAGAAAACGGATGGCACTTTTTTTCACTCCACGCATCACAAATTCCTGTCCGTCTGCTGATTTTAGTCGTAAGCTGTTGGACTGGTTTCCTCCACCTTCTCTGAAAGGGGTGTATCCGCCGTTTAATTCTGAAAGATTGGCCGTTGGAGCCTCAATCGGAATTCCGTAGTAGTTTCTGTAGTGATCTCCCCAAAGCCAGCGGTAAAATTTTCCTTTTTGAGTAAGCTGTACCGGGTAGATGGTTGAGGAAAATGTCTGCGGAAAAGAATTTGGAAAGTTATTAACAAATACATCCGGTTTGGAAATTACTGAAATATGAGTGAGTTTTTGAAGCTGTGCATCTTTTGTAGAAAAATATTCAACGTCTGTACTTTCGTCTTTTCTGAAATTTAAAACCGCAAAACCGCTGCCTCCGTAAGAAAAATCAGTTTTTTCTATAATGGTGGAAGGGTCTGTTTTAGAACCAGCACCACTGATGATTTGTCTTAGGTTTTCATCCTCATGATATTGAAGATTATGATCATGCCCGGAAACGAAAATAATATTTTCCTTATCCTGAACGATACTTTTCAGTCTGTTGGCCAGATCTGCGTAATGCTGGTTATTGATATCTTCAGGACTGGCTCCTGATGAACTTCTTAAAATATTGATTAAGCTTGCAACACCAGGAACAGGAATCTTACTTTTTAAAGGAAAAAGATGTGACTTTGCAGAATTAAAGCCTGCATGAGTTCCACTGCTGATAATGGGATGGTGTAACGCAACAATGATTTTTTTGCCCTGATTTTTGATAATGAGATCTTTAAATTCATCAAAAAAATTCTCGCGGGTTTTGATATTACAGTTTTTATTGATTCCGGGGTAGTTGTCCCAGTTTGCAATAACCCATTCCGTATCAATAGCAATAAGCTTAATATCTTTAGAGACGTTGATATCATCAATAGGACATCCGTTTTTAGGCAGAAAAGCTTTTTTATCGTCGAGGTATTTTTTTACCAGCTCTTCCTGGGTGTTTAATCCTTCCAGTCCGTTATACCAGTCGTGATTTCCGGGAATTACCAATGTTTTACCCTTGAAATTTTTGGTAATGGCAAGTTGATTCTCCAGTTTTTCTTTAGCTGAGGCATACTCTTTATCTGTTTCTTTGGGCATACCGTTGGGATAGATGTTATCTCCCAAAAAGATCAGCATAGAGTTGCTGTCTGCAGAATCCAGTTTGTTTTTCAGTAAACTAAGTGTTTTTTGTGCCTGAGGTTCATCTGCATTTCCTGCATCTCCAATCAGAAAAAGTTTAAAATCATTTTCAGATTTTATATCAGAATCTTTTACTTCAAATAAGTTTTTGCCCTTTTGTACGTTATATGTAGCACAGGAATAAAGTGCTCCTGCGGACATTACAGTTCGAAGAACAATAGAAGTATTTTTTAGATGAGTTTTAAAGGATAAATTCATAAATTTACATTAACAAAATTTCAGGAATGAGCATTCTACAAAAAGCTAAAAATTATGTTGAAATCTTATTCAAAGATAAGTTATCTTCGGTATATTTTTATCATAATTTTATCCATACTGCCTATACAGTCAATAAGGCTGAGGAAATCATGAAAAACACCCCTGTTTCTGAAGAGGATCAGGAGAAAGTACTCGTAGCATTATGGTTTCATGATACGGGGTATATAGAATGTGCGCTGAACCATGAAGAGAGGAGTGTGGAGGTGATGAAAGCCTTTTTACAGCAGGAAAATTATCCGGAAAATTATATTGCAGATGTTGAAAAACTGATTCTGGCAACGAAAATACATTATGAACCTCAGAACTTGCTGGAAAAAATTGTGAAAGACGCGGATTTCAGTCATTTTGCAGGCCATGATTATAATGATATTTCCGATGCTTTGAGAAAAGAATGGGAACTGACCAACGTAAGATGTTTTTCTAATGAGGAATGGAATGCCGGAAATCTGGATATGCTGAAAAATAAGCATACTTTTTATACAGACTACGCTAAAGAAAACTGGGAGCCTCTGAAAAAGAAGAACATTAAAAAGATCGAAAAGAAGCTGGAAAAAGAAGAAGAGAAAAAAGATAACAAAGAGAATAAAAAGGAAAGCTCAGAGGGTAAAAAAGAAAAAGAAAAGTCAGACAGAAGTGTAGATACCTTATTCAGAGTAACCCTTAACAATCATACGAGACTTAGCGATATTGCAGATAGTAAAGCCAATATCCTTTTATCAGTAAACGCGATTATTATTTCAGTTTGTCTTTCTGTGCTGGTTCCGAAGCTGGATGCCCCTAAGAATTCACATTTGATTCTTCCGAGTTTCATTTTGCTGTTATCCAGTGTATTTACAATCATATTTGCTATTTTATCTACAAAGCCGAATGTGACCAAAACAACGTTTACTCCTCAGGATATTGCCAACAGAAAAGTAAATCTTTTGTTCTTTGGAAACTTTCAGCAGATGTTGTTTGATGATTACAACAATGCAATGAAAGACCTTATCAAAGACAGAGACTATATTTACGATTCTATGGTAAAAGATCTGTATTATCTGGGGAAAGTTCTGGACAGGAAGTACAAGCTTTTATCCATTACCTATAAGATCTTTATGGCAGGAATTATTATTTCTGTTCTGTCTTTTGGAGCAGCATTTCTTAGTCTTTAATTAAAAAAATGAACAGATAAGCTTTCTTAGAGAGAGCCAAAGCTATGATAAAACGCTCATGATATTTTTCGTGATTGATTTATCATAGTTTCATTTGATGTACCATGAATTTCTGTTTTTGAACAAACCGGGATTCTGCAGCCGATACTTATATCGTGGATGAAAAATGATCTTCTATTCCTGCGGAGGTGTAAAAGAAACTCTCAGCGCCAGTAATCCTGTAATTCCCTGGAGATCTTCTACCTTTAAAAATTCTATATCATGTTGTAAGACACCTTTTTTCTGAAGTTTGGAAATATAGTCCAGATATTCTTTCTGGTTTTCCATTCCGAAATAAACAATGGTGATCTTTCCTGGAGCGGTGATGCGTTCTGCAGAATCTTTCACATGCGCTTTATCAAGGCGTTTTTTGATGATTTCGTAATAGGAATTGTAGGCGCCATCTACATCAAAACGTTTTTCATCCATTCTGAAACGGATGTCTATTTTTTCATTATATACAAAGATCAGTGAAGCGATATCCAGCTGTACAGGAAGGTATTTTTTGAATGACTGAAATTCAAGTTCCATTTTACAGATGGTTTTCAGCTGCCAGTATCTTAGTTTGTGGACAACTTTTGAGGTATAATGTAGTTCAGGAGCAATAGTAGAACCAATGTACAGATTGTGTTCCACACCGTCAGACTTAAATCTTTCGTAATAATGTGGGAAAATTTCCTGTGCTTTTACCTGGCTTTCATCCAGCATGTCTGCCAGTTTTCGGTTGACCAGCGTGATAGAATCATCAAGGTTTTTCCTATGGTGATAAAACAGATCCGTAGTGCTAAAGATATGTGAAAAATAATCTTTGATTTTTGCCTTTATTTCTCTGGAGGTTCTTACTTCCAGTTTCCCCTGTAAAAAAGGATGAATTTCTTCCCTTAATAATCTCTGAAAACGTTGTTCTGTATCCGCTTTGATCTCATTGTTGATCTCATTTTCAAAAACATCCAGAGCCAGTACAAATTTTTCTGAATCGGAATTGGTGAGTGTCAAAATTTCATTCAGCCATTCAATCTGCTGATTAAGATCCTGCAGCATCAGATTAAAACGTTTTTCAGAAGAAGAACGGATATCTGAAACACCAAACAGCGGAGTAAGATTTTTGAATGCAATCTGTTTTAAAGTATATATTTTCTTTCCGAGTGATGCGGTGAAGTATTTTTCAGCTTCATTTCTGAATTTCCACACCACACTGTCATGAATGGTAGTATATTCTCGCTGAATAATGGCTTCTATCTGGTAGTTTTTCTCAAAGTAGAATCTGTTCAGAGAGAAAAGAACCATATCGGTAAAGAACTCAAGTTTTTTAAGTTTTAAACCATTAAAACTTCCTGCAATAGGAGAAGTGAATTCCATGATCGCAAGGAGCTCGCCGTCTTTCATGATAGGAATTACCATGAAACTGTTGACATTGTTATCCTTTAAAATACTGAAGGAAGGAAGCAGCTTGATATTTTCGTCCAGGTTGTTTACATTAGAAACAACAACAGGTTTTGAATTATGATTTAAATTATTAAATGTACTCTTACGCGTCTCTTCATCAAATGCATTGATCCAGAAATCCAGGATATGATTGGTAAGAAGACTTTCATAAATCGGAAGTTTATCCAGCTTCTGTTCCTTTTTGTTGAAAGTCATCAGCCCGAAATTCAGTTCCGAAACATCAAAATAAGATTTGAAAATTTCCGTCAGATTTTCATTGGGATTCAAATCTTCGGGGTCAATTTCTATCATGCTTGATTTCAAATCAGAAAGTGCCACCTCAGAGGTACAGTCCACAAGTGAAATGATGGTAAAGCCTTTCAATATCCAGGACTGTGAAGGGAAATATTTTTTCCAAAGTTTAAAATCATCCAGATTTTCCAGCAGCATATCCAGCGTGTCATCAGAAGGGATTTTGGCATCCTCAGTAGGAATGATTTCCGTAAAGTCTGAATTGACCGTAATCTTATAATGCTTCATGATTCCCTGTTTGTTGGGAATGTCATAATAAAACGGAATCGTACTTTTGATATCTTTTTTGAAATAACTTTGAAGAATCAGACAGCAGCAGAACACATAAAACTCATTATCTGAAATATTTCTGAGCTCTATTTCAAAGTCTTTTCCTGCATCTTTCAGAATATCTTGAAACCTTTCGGTATAATTGAACGTGATGTTGGAAAGTGGAATACTGGCTGCTTTTATTTCATTTTTAGTAAGCCCTGTCGGAAAAAGATCTGCAAGAAGCAATCTGATGAGGTCTTCATATTTTTCGAGAAGAGCCGTATCCTGAAAGCCTTCTCTGAGCTCTTTAAAATTTCTGGTGCTCTCAATCAAAGACTCGGCATAGTTCACCCTGTATTCCAGTCTGTCGTTATATCGGATATGCTCCAGGACATCCAAATATTTTTTGAATGATATATAAACCTGAAAAGGAGAGTCTTTTTTATAGAGATTAGCCAAAAGCTGAAATTTAAAGTAAAGTTATGAAAAAAATCACTATTTATAAATTTGTTATTAATTGTTGAAAATAGCCTTTTCTATCACTTTATTTTTGTTTTATAGTGAAATTATTAAAAAGAATATTGAATTTAGTGAATCTCTGTTTCTTTTTATAAAAATATCTGAGCTTTTTAAATGGTAATACAGTTTTAATAAAAATAAAAGATTCCATTGACTATAGAAAAGCTTTATAGTTAAAAATGTTGACAATGGCGAAAAAGATGGAAAAATCGTCTAAATGTTACTAACCGAAATATATTTTATTACGTATTACTCATTCTTTATTCTACTTTTATGTATATACCCTTGTTTGCGATCCTTTGTTTCCACAAGCCACCAATCTCCACTTTGATCTAAAACATTTACCTTTTCACCAGATTTTATTTTTTGTAAAACTTCTGAAGTGGTATTTTTATCTTTTCTTAAATTGGTATATCCGTCGGGGTCATTAATTACTTTATTGTCGTCCGGGCCATTGAATATTTCTAAGTTTTCACAAAAGACTTTTAATCTTTCATTACCATAATAACTGTTGTGTTCTAACTTTTTAATAAAACCTTTATTTTTATTGATAAAACTCTGAACATCTCCAATATCACCTAAATTTAATGACTTTTCACATAAAAAAGCAATACTTTTATCACACTCTGCATAATCGATCTGATTTTTATACATCATATTGAGAATTTCTCCCAATGAATCATACCCGTTTCCTTCTTTGGCCTCAGAGAGTAATTCCTTTGTTTTGCCTTTATAAACAATTTGTTCAATATCATCCACTATACCTTTTCTAAGTACAAATTGTTGATTTTTATTTTTTCTTCCGAAAATTAATTCATGGAAGGATGTTATGTTTGAAAAATCGAAATCTTTGAAAGCAAAATCTACAAGATCTTTATCTTCATTATATCCATAATATAAAACCAGATCTTTTGTAAGATAAGGATCTCTCATTTTCAGGATTTTTAACGCCGTTTTATCTTTATAAATAATAAATTTATTATACTGATATAAAATATCTGGCGTGATAGAATATTTAGCATCAGAATCGCTATCCTGTACTAATATATATGCTTTACTTTTTATAGCGACTTCTGGAAAATCCGACATTCTCAGGGAGATAATCCTATTGGTATATTCATCAATATTTATCCCGTAAACTTCTGATATTCTTTTGGAAAATAATTCAGAATCAGGAAATTTATAATTGAAGTTTTCTAAAGATTTAGCTCCATAATTGATAATATCTGGTGAAAGATTATCATAATTGAACTTAGTGTTATCACCTTCTTCAACCAGGTTATAGGGAGCTTTATTTTGTGAATTCATTTGTTTGTTCGTTTTATTTTGTCCACAGGATAATGTGAATATTAATAATACTATTTGTGGCAGATTCTTATTCATTACTAATTTTATTTTAAATTCCTGTCCATTTTGTGGTTCCATATGCTGGGTTATCCCATTGTGATTCTTTTACTTGCCGCGGCTCAACAATAAAATGTACAGGTCTATTATCTCCTAAATTTAAATCGGATATTTCTTTAACAAAGTTTTTAACAGGTGTTGTATCTTTTCCAGAATTGAATGTGAAACAACCTACTGAAAAGCGTGGGCAATAATGATGCAGGGCAACTCCTCCTCTTGCCCCATCAGGTCCATTTATTCCATTTTCATCACCTGCAGATTTTGATTCAGAATCAATTACATAAACTAAGTATTTTTGACTATCTAAACCTGGGACCAGGAAGTATTCACCAGGGGGAATTTCATTATATTTTCCAAATCTTTTATCAGAATGTTTAAAGGTTTCATTAGAAGACTTGGAATAAGTTTGATGTGTATCTCTACTTAAGTATGTTGTATAGTCGGGATTAGGTAGTTTATCTTCACTTTTAAGCCTTTTGAATGTTGCTAAGGTAATATCTTTGTAAACTGTTGTCTTGTACATAATCCAATATATATTTTGTGCGGGATCTTTTTCACTTTTTTTATCCGTTCCAGACACTAAAATTACGGTCCCTTTTTCATTGGACGTTGATTTGTTCTTGCCTAGTGTACATTCATTTACTTTTAAATGAGAAACACTTTTTTTAAAGAAATCAGTTGCTACATCTAGATTTTTTAAACCTACATTTATTTTTTTTCTAACAGGTCTTACATTTTTTACATCATTAACCATTAAAGCAGAATTACTCAGCCCTTTACCTTTCCAGTCTGCTAATGCACTGAGAACAGCATATTTTGGTTCTGTGGGCATATCATAATAAGTAACAAAATCAAATAAATCTACATCTTTTATAGTTTTTTGTTTTCTGTTTTCTTCAAATTCAAATTTATCAAAATGCTTTATCCTTTTTTCCGAAGATATTAATTCGCTGTAGATTTTTGCGGGAACATATTCTTTAATCAAGCCCATTGCAGATTTGTAATTACCTTTGCCCGTTAACTGAATCAAGCCTTTTCCCCGGAAGTTAAAGCCATCTCCGCTGGCTTCATTTCCATTACCGTTACCAAATCCGTTTTCAGCTGCATATAAAAAACTGAATAACTTTTTTTGATCGGGTCTTTCATTACAGAATTCTTCAATCTGTCCTCTTTTATCCAATAGTTTACCGCGATCCCCAAAAGTACCGCTACGGATATTTCTTGGAATATATTTTACATTTCCTTCTGCCATTTCTTTTTCTCTAAAATGGGTTTCTGCTGCAATTTGAGCTAGGAAATGAGCTTTTTTTGCACATGTATTTATTCCAAAATCTAATTTATATTTATTAATCCAATTAACACAATCCATTCTGAAAGTTTTGTCACTTTCCCCAAATATTTCTTTTATTTCATCCCACGTAAAATCTTTTTCACACCTCGGACATTTCCCTTCAGAACCTTGCTGATTAGGATCCTGTCCCACATTGGTGGCGGTCTCGGGGTTTTCCGGTGGAGGATTGATACCATTTCCTTTTACCGCAATGATCTGATTCAGAACCTGAACTGTTTGTGGGCTGAAAGTGGAAATATTATTATGTTTAACTACCAAATAGTATTCATGTTCTCCTCCATCTATCATAAAAGATATTCCACTTCCCTGAGCTTTTTTCATCATCAATTCAGTAAGGACTATATTTTCATCATTTACTCCATTAGCATTAACTGTAATTTCTTTTTCATACAGTAGTGTATTTTCGTCTTTGTTGTGTCCGGTGTCTGCTGTTGTGTCTCGTTCCCAAACCTGTAAAAGCAGCTTTTCTTTAAACATATTCTGCGTTTTTATTTCCGCAACTATGGTCTGGCCATATTTAGGTTTTATTGTAATCTTATTTTTATTGCTGTCAAGGAGCGTTAATGATATAATTTTAGGTGTTCCTTTCGTGGGTTTTATGTAAATAATGGTATTGCCTTTTTTTTCAGGAGAATTCAGATAACCCTCTACAAAGAATTCCTGTCCAAGAGCTTTTTCTTCAAAAGTAAATGTCGCAGTTGCCCCTTTCTTTTTGATATTGGTAGAAGTATAACTTCCATTATTTCTTTTTCTGAAGAGTTCCCAAGTGACATTATTCCCATTTCGTTGGCTGGCAGGAGTTTCCTTATACCATTCTGTGACTGAATAGGATGCCGGAGCACCAATTTGTGGATTTGTGGGGCCTGTTATTTTTGCTACACCTTTTTTTGACATTGCCTTATAATTTTAATGTGCATAACTATTTTTATTATCAATCTCTTCTTTCAGCTCATCAATGTCCATTACAGGATTATAAATATGCTGTTCCTGAGAATCAGCATTGGCAATCTGTGTTTTGCTGATTCCGTTTTGTTGCCCATGCTTCAGGACCGTAATTTTTCCGCCGGTAGTGCACATCAATTCAGAAATTTCTGTTAGACAGCTTTTCCCCATTACCTTCACTTTTTCATAGGTTTTCTGCCATTTTCCTGCGGGAGTATAGGTACAAGGTAGATATCCTCCAGAACTCGGCTTGAGTTTACATTGACCGAAAGGTTGTACAGATGGATCAAATTGTAAATCATCTTCTGTTACAGCCAAATAATCATCTTGACCTTCTGCATTATTCCAGTAATGTTTTTGATGACTTGTCACTTTAAATCTTGGAAATTTGAACCCCTGATTACATTGGCATATACCTTTTTGAATAACGAAATATTTTCCATCATGTTCGTTGGAGCCCTTATTTTCCTCTTCAGTCTTCTTAGTCTCTTTTTGATTTTTTGAAGAAGTATTGCCTAACTCTCCCGCAGATGAATCTTCGTTTGAACTTTCATTATTATCAGGATGATTTTTAGTATTGGTTTTCTGCATATCAGAATTGTTATCTTCGTTCGGTCTGATGATTTTATCATTGGCTAAAAACTGTTGGTCTTCAGGAATACAAATTTGTTTCCCGGCCTTTAACTCTCCATGTATAATATCATTTTGGGGGCACGAAAGATTGTGAAAAGTTTTTAAATAGTTTTCATCTTTTATATTGAACTTTTGGGCAATATCGGCAAAAGTATCATTGTCCTTTGTGATATAAATTTTCATTTGTTTTTTGTGTTTTTATATTTAAATCGTGTTTATAAAATAATTCATTCCTATGACAGATAAGTACTGAGGCACTTACTTCAACTAATTGTTTAGTAAGTTTATCCGTGAAATAATGTATATATATACTGGCATTTATATTTTCTTCCTGTTTTTCATTTTCAAAACGAGATCCTTTTATTAATTCCTGAAGACTGCAATTCTCTGCAATTATTCCTTTAATAACTGTTTCAACATATTCTATATTTTCATGAAAATATTCGGCATTAAAATCAAATTTCAAGGGAAAAGAATTGTGGTATATTTTGAAACATTCTACCCACCTTGATTTTCTGCTAAACCAATTCATATTGGGAAATAATATTTTATTTAATAAGGTAGAGCTTATCTGTTTTAGAAAATATTTTTCATTTGAGATATTTTCATAAAATAAATCAATATAGGCTTTTGAAGGCGCACCTGTAAAAAAATCTCTGATCGCTGTTTGATTATCTTTAAATTTTTGTACTAAAGTTTTATGATCAGCAAATAAAGATATTTTCCCATCAGGGGATATAATAAATGGAATAGGAGAAACTGTTTCCATACAAGCTAGCGCAAGTGAGGATATTTTGTCAACCGGTGTGCTGCTATTTTTTTTGACATCTTTCTGTCTCGTTGTGGCAATAACCTGGGATGCTTTCTGTTCTATTTCAATATTAACTTCATAATTAAATGTTAGTTCACTTTTATTGAATTGCTGTATATTTTCTGTGATATTATATTCATCAGCGTGAAACGAAGCTAAATCCTGGACTGAAGGAAGTCTTTTTTGTAATAGGTTTTCATGTTCTTCTTTTGAAATATAGGCTATAGGTATCAAAATAAACTCGACTCCCCTCAGGCTGTCAAACCACAACTTATCCATCTTCCCAGAGTTTTGATTATGAAACTCTTTTAGGTCGTGTTTGTTCATATTCATACGAAATGCAATAGAGTTGAGGCTATCACTTGGCTTCACTTTATATTTGATAAAATCTTTTTTCATCATCAATTTTTTTCAAATAATGTAAATCTATAAAATTTTGAAAAGATAAACTGTAGTAATTCTACGATAAGTGATAAATGAATTTTAAAATGATTATATCAACAAAAAAACCTCCCATTAAATGGAAGGTTTTAATATCATTTATAATAAGATCGTTTTACAATCCGAACATTCTTGCAAATAAATCCGGGAAAACCCCAAGGATGATAATCAAAGCAATAACAACTACTGCAATGATGTTGTAAGTAAGGGTTACTTTTTCTGATGACTTGAATGTAGATTCTTTAAAGAAGAACATTGCGATGATCAGTCTTAAATAGTAAGCAATTGATAAGGCAGAACCTAATACTGCTACCAATACTAAGAAAGCTGCACCGTTCATAGCCTGGGAGAATAAAGCAAATTTCCCCATGAAACCAGCTGTTAACGGTACCCCAGCCATTGAAAGCATAGAGATTGCTGCTGCTGTTGCTAATAAAGGTTCAGTTTTCGCCAATCCTTTGAATGCTCCGAAAGAAGTTTCTCTCTTTAACTTCTCTACCCAGATCAGACACATAAAAACTCCTACGGTAGATAAAGAATAAGCAAATAAATAAAAGGCAAGGTTATAAGTAGAAAGGCTGGTCATTCCAAAGAATACCAATCCGATATATCCTGCGTGAGATACTGAAGAGTATGCCAGCATTCTTTTTGCATTCGTCTGAGCAAGACCCATAACGTTTGCCAAAAGTAAAGTAATGATTAAGAATACACCTAGAACGTTGATCCATTCGTGAGTAACTCCGGTAAAACCAAGCGTCATCAATCTGAATAGCGCAAAGAATCCGGAGATCTTTACCACACTCGCCATGAAAGCTGTAATAAGTGAAGGAGAACCTGCATATACATCAGGGCTCCACATGTGGAAAGGTGCTAAAGCTACTTTGAATGCCAATGCACAAAGAATCAGTAATACTCCTAAGATGAACATTACATTCCCTGAATTAGCTACTCCAAAATCGTGAATCTTGTACAGATCAAAACTTCCTGCACTTCCGTAGATGAACGCAATCCCGAACAGTAAAAAACCTGTTGCAAAGGCACCCATTAAGAAATATTTAATCGAAGCTTCGTTGGATCTAAGATCAGTTTTATTAGCTCCAGCCATTACATATAATGGAATAGAAAGAATCTCAACTCCCAGGAACATCGTCACTAAGTTCTGATATCCGAAAAGGATGATTCCTCCACATAATGCAAATAGCATCAATGCATATAATTCTGACTGGTGGCTTCTGTGGTTGCTGAACGCAAAACCTCCCAGGAAGAATAATAATAATGTTGTTACGATTGATATTTTAGTGAATAATGCAGTATTGCCACTGTACTCATACATATGCTTGTAATGATCGAAGAACGAACATTCCGGCATAAAACTTACGTACAATGCGATGATTAATCCCAAAATCCCAATGTATCTTGCGAATTTTCCTTGTTCAAAAACTCCTGAAAATAACGCAATAACTGCCGTTAGGAAAACAATAATTAAAACACTCATAATATAGATTTGAGATGTGAGATTTGAAGTTTAAAGTTACTGGTTCAGAGTTTAAAGATTCCGGTTCAAAAGCCCTTGTCTCTTATCTCTTCGTCTTTTATCTTTATTCTCTCTAATCTCTTAATTTTTTAATTTTTAAATCTTTTAATTTTTTAGTTAGCCATCGCCATGTAGATAAACTTCACTGAACTACTCACCATGTCGATTACCGGTTGTGGGAAAATACCTAGTAAAATCACAAAAACCGCTAAGCTTGCCAATACAGAAAATTCAACTCCTGACAAATCTTTTGCTGTACTTAAAATGGCTTCGTCACCTTCCCCAAACATTGCTTTTCCGTAGAATCTCAATAAATACACAGCGCAAAGAATTACCGTAAGACCAGCAATTACTGCTGCTGTTCCGTTAAAATCATAAACAGATTTCAACAAAATAAATTCTCCGATGAATCCATTCGTTAATGGAACTCCCATTGAACCTAATATAATGATCAAAAACAATACAGCAAACTTAGGCGCTACTTTAGCTAAACCACCCATTTGTCTGATGTCTCTTGATTTGAATCTCTTGTATAAAATATCACAACAGTAGAATAATCCCACTACGTTGATACCGTGAGCGAAAGTCTGTACCAAAGCTCCTTCAGCTCCTTCTACATTGAAAGTTCCTCTTAGCGTAACTACTGCAGAAGCAAAGATACCAGCTACCATTAATCCTACGTGAGAGAAAGATGAATACGCAATGATTCTCTTCATGTCCGTCTGGATAATAGCAATTAATGCTCCGTGAACAATTCCTACAATTGCAAGAATGATCACAATCTGTCCTGAGATTCCTGCTATCGGAAGCGGAGTGATTGGAAGTAAGTAACGCATTACACCATATACTGCCATTTTAAGCATGATTCCTGATAACAACATCGATCCCTGAGTAGGAGAGTAGGTATAAGTATCAGGCTGCCATGTATGGAAAGGGAATACCGGTAATTTCACTGCAAAAGCAAAGAAAATAAACCAGAATACCACAGTCTGCTGTACTTCATTCAATTGTGCATTATATAAATCTGTTAAAGCGAATGATGCAGAGTGGTTGTACACATAGATCAATCCGGCTAACATAAATAAAGATCCTACGAATGTATATACGAAGAATTTCGTAGTGAATTCAAACCTTTTATTTTCTTGTCCCCAAAGTCCGGCAATGAACCAAATTGGAATCAAAGTTACTTCCCAGAAAATGTAGAATAACAATCCGTCTAAAGAAGTGAACACTCCTACAAGACCGAACTGCATCAGTAGAATCAGTCCGTAGAATGTATTTCTATAGTTTACATTTTCGTTGAAAGATGATAAAATAATGATTGGAGCCAGAATATTGGTCAATAATAAAAGAAGCATGCTCATCCCATCGATACCGAAGTGAAGAGAGCTCTTCATAAATTGTGACCAAGGATAATTGATCTCATGCTGCAGTACACTATCTACCGTCGGAGTAAAATCGAAATCCGAAAGTATATAAAATGTAAGAAGCATTTGTACCAATGCAATTCCCAGTGCCAAATATTTGCTGGAATTACTCTTCCATGCAAAAACTAATCCCGAACCTACTAGAGGTAATAGTAATAATGTTAATAATAAACAAGACATTATTATTGTAATAAAAAGTTAACAATTAATATAATTCCCACAGCTAAAGACATGATAAGAATATACGTCTCTACATTTCCGTTTTGAACACGCTTCATAGCTTTTCCGCTGTCTTCAGCACCATCACCTACAAAGTTTACAAAACGGTCTAAGATACCTTTATCAAACATCTTTCCTCCGCGTCCTAATCCTTCAACAGTTTTTACAATCAATGCGTTGTAAAGTTCGTCAACATATAATTTTTTAGCAGAAAGCTTTTCCCATCCGGTATAGCTTTCTTCTGCAACAGCCATTTTTTTCTTTTTCACGTAGGTATTTCTAACGATAAACCATACGGAGAAGAACATAAGCACTGTAGCTGCTAATAAGATCATTTCAGTATTGAAAGGCACTCCTGCAAGAGTAGCTTCCATCTGGCTGTAGCTTTGTTCTGTAAGAACTGGCTTTAACCATTCCATCAGTTTAGCATAGTGCCCGTGACCGATGAAGTGTGGCAGGTTGATAAAACCTCCGATTACAGAAAGGATTGCCAATACGATCAATGGTAATGTCATATTTGACGGGCTTTCGTGTAAGTGGTGTTTTTGCTCTTCAGTACCTCTGAATTCACCGTGGAATGTCAGGTAATACAGTCTGAACATATACGTTGCAGTGATTGCCGCTAAAACAAATAAGATTACCCAGTAGATAGGGTTTTTAGCGAAAGCTGCTACTAAAATTTCGTCTTTAGAGATCATCCCTGATAATAAAGGGAAACCTGAGATTGCTAATGTCCCGATAAGGAATGTAGCGTGGGTAAGAGGAATATATTTTTTAAGACCTCCCATGAAACGCATATCCTGCTCGTTGCTCATTGCGTGGATTACAGAACCTGCACCTAAGAATAACAAAGCCTTAAAGAATGCGTGCGTCATTA
Organism: Chryseobacterium rhizoplanae; assembly: GCF_900182655.1. Taxonomy (GTDB): domain Bacteria; phylum Bacteroidota; class Bacteroidia; order Flavobacteriales; family Weeksellaceae; genus Chryseobacterium; species Chryseobacterium rhizoplanae. The sequence goes on along the minus strand of NZ_FXTC01000016.1, from coordinate 22,304 downwards.
CGTGGAACATCGCTGTTGTATAAGCTCCAAGACCTAAAGCAATGAACATAAATCCAAGCTGTGAAACGGTAGAGTAAGCCAATACTTTTTTGATGTCGTTCTGACGAAGTGCATAGAATCCAGCTAAAGCAGCAGTTAAGAATCCGATGAATAAAATTCCTCCCTGTACCGTAGGAGCTAAAGTAAATAAGAAGTTTGATCTTACTACCAGATAGATCCCTGCCGTTACCATCGTTGCCGCGTGGATCAAGGCTGATACAGGAGTTGGTCCCGCCATCGCATCCGGTAACCATGTATATAATGGAACCTGAGCAGATTTACCGGTAGCACCGATGAATAAACTCGCTGTGATAAAGATAATCACCGTTCCGTCTAATTCAAATTTTGAAGCGTTTTCTGCTACAGAAAGATAATCTACAGCATTGGTCTGAGAAGCAATCATAAAGATACCAATCAATAACGCAAGGTCACCAATTCTGTTCATGATGAAAGCCTTTCTTGCCGCTTTACCGTATTCTTCGTTGGTATACCAGAATCCGATCAACAGGTAAGAACAAAGACCTACACCTTCCCATCCGATGAATAGGATAAGGTAGTTGCTTCCCATTACTAAAAGTAACATTGAGAAAATGAAAAGATTCAGGTAAGTAAAAAACTTATAGAATCCTTTGTCATGACTCATATATCCGATAGAGTATAAGTGGATCAGTGAACCGATACCCGTAATGATCATCACCATCATTAAAGAAAGCTGATCAATCTGGAATCCAAAATTGATTTGAACTCCATTGACTCTAAACCATTCAAAAGCTTTTACGATTACAGGCTGGCTTTCAGAATTGAAATTCATGAAAAGACTTACAGCGATACAGAATGATCCGAAAACCATTGCCGTAGCCAAAGATCCAACCAATATTTTTGGAAGATTTTTCCCGAATAAACCGTTAATAAGAAACCCTAAAAGTGGTAAAAGTACTATTGCATATACTAGATTCTCCATTCTTATCCTCTTAATTTATTAAATATACTCACATCTACAGAACGGGTATTTCTATACAGCATAGCAATAATTGCCAGACCTACTGCTACTTCAGCAGCTGCCACCACCATAATGAAGAAAACTAAAAGTTGTCCGTCGCCGTTGCCTTTATACGCTGAAAAAGCTGCCAATAAAAGGTTTACAGAATTCAGCATAAGCTCTACACAGCCCAGAATCACAATAGCATTTTTTCTAAGCAATACTCCCATTACTCCCAGACAGAACAATACTGATGAAAGAATGATGAAGTAGTCCAAAGGGATGCTTTGTATAAATGTATTTACTTCTCCCATAATTTTATAAATCTTTTTTACCGATTAATACCGCGCCTACAATACCTGCCAGAATTAGGATGGAAGCAAGCTCAAACGGTAAAACATATTCATTAAACAAAAGTCTACCCAGATTTTTCGTAAGACCGATACCTCTGTCTACATTTTCAACAACAATGTGTTTGTCCTGTACGCCTCTGAAAACTCCCAATACACCTACTAAAAGAAGACCTGCTGTAAAAACTCCAACAAACTTTAAAGTATTGTTCTTCTTACTTTCGTCTCCTTTATTAAGGTTAAGCATCATCAGGATGTAAAGGAAAAGTACCATGATGGCACCTGCGTACACTATAATCTGGATAATTGCAAGGAACTGTGCATTTAAGAGAACGTACATTCCGGCAATTGAAAACATCGTAACAATCAATGACAAAATAGCATAGAGAGGATTTCTTGCAAATACAAAATACACTGCACTTGCCACTGCTAAAAACGCCACCAAGAAAAATAAAAACTGATCCATTATTTTACCGCATTTTTTTGTTTCTCGGATTGTCTTGTGGTGATATCAATCCTTTCATTTATTTTTTCAACTAATTTATCTTTTCCATAGATGAAAGAACCTCTGTTGGTTTCTACGTCTACCAATCTGTCTGTAAGATAGATGGCAGATTTAGGACAAGCTTCTTCACACATACCGCAGAAAATACATCTCAGCATATTAATTTCATATACTGAAGCATATTTCTCTTCTCTGTAAAGACCTTTTTCCTCTTTAGTTCTTTCAGCAGCAGTCATGGTAATGGCTTCTGCAGGACAAGCTACCGCACAAAGTCCGCAAGCGGTACATCTTTCTCTGCCTTCTTCGTCTCTTTTCAAAACGTGCTGGCCTCTCCAGATGGTAGTTCTTGGCTTCTGTACTTCCGGATACGAATATACTGCGGGAGCACCTTTTATCACGGTTCTTACAGCATGCTTAAATGTAATCCCCATTCCTGTAAAGATAGCAGGTAAGTAGATTTTTTCAGCAAGGGTCATTTCTTTATTGGAAACAACTTTTGATCTGTTTGTAAGTTTCATTTAATTATAGATATTAGATGTTAGACACCAGATTTTAGACTAATCTTGTCTGCTATCTTAATTATTTAATATTGATGATTGAATATGATAGGCTAAAGATAAAACTTTGATTTCATTATCAAATTTTCAAATCAGCTCATTTTCAAATTTTCTTAGTTTGCAAATGCTAAAATTACAGCTCCTGTAATCAATAGATTTACCAATGCCATCGGGATTAATGTTTTCCATCCTAAGTGCATTAACTGGTCGTATCTGAATCTTGGAAGTGTCCATCTGATCCACATGAAGATCAGAATTCCGATGACGGTCTTCGTTAAGAATGCTACGATACTCAAAATTCCTGCAGTGTTCTCACCCCAGTTCTGAGTTACCCATTCAATACCAGGATAGTTGTATCCTCCGAAGAAAAGAACTACCATAAATGCATTAGAGATAAACATGTTCACGTATTCCCCGAACATATATAAACCTAATTTCATCGAAGAGTATTCTGTAGAGTATCCTGTTACCAATTCAGATTCACACTCAGGTAAATCGAACGGGTGTCTGTTGGTTTCAGCTAAAGCTGCTACAAAGAAAACAAGGAAAGCGATTGGCTGGTAGAAAATATTCCAGTTCATTCCGGAACCCCAAGGAATAACGCCCCATAATTTCCCGGTAGTCTGGCTTTCTGTAATTTCTTTTAAATCTAAACTTCCTGTCATCATAATGATAGAAAGAAGTGCTAATCCCATTGCCAATTCATAAGAAATCATCTGAGAAGAAGCACGGATAGCACCTAGTAATGAATATTTGTTGTTCGAAGCCCAACCTCCGATCATAATTCCGTAAACCCCGATTGAAGCCATTCCGATGATGAAAAGTACACCAACATCAATGTTAGCAACCTGAAGATCAAAAGAAGTACCTGCAATATTTAAACTTTTACCCCAAGGAATAACAGCTCCTGTAATCAATGAAATAAACATTACCAAAGCAGGTCCTAATACGAATAGGAATTTTTCTGCATTGGCCGGCGTAAAGTCTTCTTTGAAGAAAAACTTTCCACCATCAGCAAGAGGCTGCAGCAATCCGAAAGGCCCGGCTCTGTTGGGACCAATTCTATCCTGCATGATAGAGGCTACTTTTCTTTCTGCCCAGGTAGAGTAGGCTGCAATCGTAAGCGATAGCAGGAAAAGTGCTAGTACAAGTATAAGTTTAAATGTAAGTAAATCCATTTTTATTTTTATAGATGTTAGAAGTTATGAATATGGGAGCTGGAAGATGGAAGTTATAGCAGTCACATCATCAAAGTTTCTCATTTTCAAATTAACTCATTATCAAATTTTCAAATTTTATTTTTCGTCTTTTTCACTGATTTCTTTCGCCATAGGATTGTCTAAAACTCTTAGCTCATCCTTAGGTTTTTCGTAGTGGTTCAATGAAATTACAGAGTGTCTGTCGATATGTCTAGGACCTTCGATGTTCCAGTCTGATAATGCTTTTCTTTCAAAACGGCATGTATCGCAGATGAATTCTTCCACTTCACCCCACTGGTCTTTTCTGGCAGTTACTCTTACGATTTCGTCACCTTTCATCCATACTACAGCTTTTCCGGAACACTTATCACATTTGCAAGAAGCGTTCATTGGTTTTGTAAACCATACTCTGCTTGCAAAACGAGCTGTTCTGTCTGTTAATGCTCCTACCGGACAAACGTCGATAATATTTCCGATAAAGTCATTGTCTAAAGCTTTATTTAAATACGTTGAAATTTCAGCGTGATCTCCTCTGAAAAGAATACCGTGTTCTCTTGTTTCTGTAAGCTGGTTGGCTGTCAGTACACATCTTGCGCAAAGAATACAACGGTTCATATTCAATTTGATGTTCGGTCCAAGATCATCAGCTTCGTAAGTATTTCTTTCGAATTCTGTTCTTGTACTCTCTACACCATGCTCATATCCTAAGTCCTGAAGATGACATTCTCCTGCCTGGTCACAGATAGGGCAGTCCAGCGGGTGGTTTACCAATAAGAATTCTGTAACCGCTTTTCTTCCTTCCTGGGCTTTCTCAGAAGTAAGGTTTTTTACTTCCATCCCATCCATTACATTAGTTCTGCAGCTTGCTACTAATTTCGGCATAGGACGAGGATCTGCTTCAGACCCTTTAGAAACTTCTACAAGACATGTTCTACATCTCCCTCCACTGGTCTCTAATTTGCTGTAGTAGCACATAGCGGGAGGTACAGATTTTCCGCCGATTTGTCTTGCTGCTTCCAGAATGGAAGTACCAGGCATCACTTCAGTAGTCTGTCCGTCTATAGTTATTTTGAATTTTTTAACTTCTTCGCTCATATGATATGCTTTAAGCTTTATGCGTTAAGCAATAGGCTTTGTTATTTATATTTCTTAGTATTAAATGTATATCCAATTCCTCCCAGAACCTGTCCGAAAACAAAATCCTGGCGTGCTTTGTCCGGCTTATTATTCAACGTGGTTTTGATGTCCCACATATTGATATATCCTGCTTTTCCTTCTAATCTCAGCATCCAGTTTTTCCAGAAAACCAAGTTAAGACTGGATCTGATATCGGTTCCCATCCCTGCAACGTGAAAACGGTCACTTCTTTCATTTCCAAAAAGTTTTACATTACTTTTCGGAAACATAAACCCGATTCCGGCTCCATAAGACCATACTAAATCTATATTTTTCTTATGAACAAGATTTTTGTATTTCTCAAGACCTAAGTTTTCATAGTTAAGCCCGTCTGTATGTTCAAAAGTAAGGAACTTCTCATCTGCAAGATTAACCTGCCCGTTTTGAACCATTGCTGCGTATTCAGGATCTGAAATATGACCTTTGAAACCTACAGTCTGGTTCTGATCCATTACATATTTCATATGGTCTATCCCAAGTACCAATGCTAAATTGTCTTTAATAAAATATCCTATTCTGAAATTATACTGTGTTACCGTGAACCAGCTTGGATCAAAATAGACAATTCCAAATTTTGTAGGTCTGTCCTGTGCCGTTACATTATTCAGTTGAAAATCGTATCCGTTTCCGGTAAAATGGATATCAGAATTGCTGTAAGCCGCTCTGTTCCATCCATAAAATACGAAAACCTGACCTTTCTTGCTTAATGGTAAAGGCTTTTCCCTTTTCTCAGCTTTAATCTGCTGTTTCTCACTCGCTACATATGACAAATCCTCTTCAACGGATCTATTATAATTTGCTGTATCTGCTTTCTTATTCTGTGCAAATACAAAATTCGACATCATTAAGCCGACAACCAATAACTTTTTCATTTTACCTATGCGTTCTTTTCAACAGCCGGAATAGGATCTGCATAATGTGCCAATCCATAGTTTTGTGTCTGAGACAACTCAGGGTTTTTCACGTGCCACTCAAATTCATCTCTGAAGTGACGGATTGCTGCTGCAACCGGCCAGGCTGCTGCATCACCCAACGGACAAATTGTGTTTCCTTCGATTTTTCTCTGGATATCCCAAAGTAGATCGATATCTTCCATTTTTCCTTCTCCTTTCTCGATTTTCTTCAAAATCTTGTACATCCATCCTGTTCCTTCACGGCAAGGTGTACATTGTCCACAACTTTCGTGATTGTAGAATCTCGCTAAAGTCATCGTGTGTTCTACAATACACTGGTCTTCATCCAAAACGATGAAACCTCCTGAACCCATCATGGTACCGGTAGCGAAACCACCGTCTGCCAATGACTCATAGTTCATATATCTTGGCTCTCCGTTCACCGTTCTCAGCAATAGATTAGCTGGAACAATAGGAACAGAACTTCCTCCAGGAATACAAGCCTTTAATTTTTTTCCGTCTTTAATACCGCCGCAATATTCATCGGAATAGATGAATTCTTCTACGGTAATGGTCATGTCGATTTCGTATACACCCGGTTTGTTGATGTTTCCACAAGCAGAAATCAATTTCGTACCTGTAGATCTTCCTACTCCGATTTTAGCATATTCAGCTCCCGTAATATCAATAATTGGAACAATTGCCGCAATAGATTCAACGTTATTTACTACCGTTGGTCTTTCCCAAAGTCCTTTTACAGCCGGGAATGGTGGTTTTAATCTTGGGTTACCTCTTTTTCCTTCAAGAGATTCAAGCAATGCGGTTTCTTCACCACAGATATATGCTCCACCACCTCTCTGAACATAAATTTCACAATCGAAACCTGTTCCCAGGATGTTTTTACCTAAAAATCCTGCTGCTTTGGCTTCTTCAATAGCTTCTTCAAGGATATCCGGAATCCATGAATATTCTCCACGGATGTAGATATAAGAAACATTAGAACCCAAACAGTAAGATGAGATCAGCATTCCCTCGATCAATACATGAGGAAGGAACTCCATTAAATATCTGTCCTTGAAAGTTCCGGGCTCAGATTCATCTGCATTGACAACAAGGTGTCTCGGAACGCCTTCAGGCTTTGCCAGAAAGCTCCATTTCATCCCTGTTGGGAATCCAGCTCCACCACGTCCTCTTAGTCCTGAAGCTTTTACTTCTTCAAGAATTTCGTCAGGAGTCATCTTCAAGGCTTTTTCAGCTGCTGTATAACCTCCCTGTTTACGGTACGTTTCAAAGTAGCGAATACCTTCTATATGTGCGTCTTTAAGTAAAAGTTTTTTACTCATTGTTATTTGCTTATTGCAATTGGCGCGTAGCTTCTTGCATTAATTATGATTAAACGTTAAGTGAATAATTTAAAATCTAAAATGTAGAGTTTAAAATTTCTATTAGTCTAAAGCAAGTTGTCCCTGTCTGCAAAGTTCAAGGATTTCGTCTACTTTTTCTATTGTTAAATTTTCATGAAAGAATTTTCCAAGCTGCATCATTGGTGCATATCCGCATGCTCCAAGACATTCAGCTGGTTTTAATGTGAACATACCGTCTTCAGTAGTTTCTCCATCCTTAATATTCAGTTTGGTTCTGATATGGTCAAGGATTTTTTCGCTTCCGCAAACCATGCAAGGTCCTGTTCTGCAAACTTCCAAAACATATTTACCTACCGGCTTCATATTAAACATGGTATAGAAAGTAGCTACCTCATATACTTCAATCGGTTGGATACTTAATAGTTCGGCCACATAATCCATTACAGGAACATCTAACCATCCTCCGAATTCTTTCTGTGCTAAGTGAAGTACAGGAAGAAGAGCAGATTTCTGTCTTCCTTCAGGATATCTTGCGATAATTTTATGTACCTGTGCTAAACTTTCCGGTTTAAAAGCTATTGTTTCGCTCATTTTTTATCTAAGATTAAAGAACATAGAAAAAGAGAGAGTAGACTCTGAAATTCGTGTCCTAAATTCAATTTATATTGGGTGATGAAAGTCTTTTATCTTTCATCTATTTTCTAAATTCTAATTATGCGTCTAATTCTCCCGCAATAATATTCATACTACACATTGTTACAATGGCATCTGAAATTACAGAACCTGTAATCATTTCAGGGTATGCCTGATAGTAGATGAAACATGGTCTTCTGAAGTGAAGTCTGTAAGGACTTCTTCCTCCATCACTCACAAGATAGAATCCTAATTCTCCGTTTCCACCTTCTACAGCGTGGTACACTTCTCCTTTCGGTACATCAGTTTCTCCCATTACAATTTTGAAATGGTAGATTAATGCTTCCATTTTCTGGTATACATCTGCCTTTTCAGGAAGATAGAAGTCCGGAACATCCGCGTGGAATGGCCCTTCCGGAAGATTTTCGTATGCTTGTTTAATAATTTTGATTGATTCCCAGATTTCCTGTTGACGAACCATGAAACGGTCGTAAGTATCTCCTGAAGTTCCTACAGGAATAATGAAGTCGAAATCTTCATAGGAAGAATAAGGCTGTGCAACTCTTACATCATAATCTACTCCTGCTGCACGTAAGTTGGGACCTGTGAAACCGTAGCTTAATGCTCTTTCGGCAGAAATAGCTCCTGTACCGATGGTTCTGTCCATAAAAATTCTGTTTCTTTCCAATAGGGTACAGAATTCTTTGAATCTTGGTGGGAATGTTTTTAGGAAGTCCTGTAATAACTCATGGAATTTTGGAGTGAAATCTCTCTCAAAACCTCCGATTCTTCCCATATTGGTTGTCATTCTGGCTCCGCAGATCTGCTCATACATATCATAAATACGTTCTCTTTCGATGAACATATAAGTAAGACCTGTAATAGCTCCTGAGTCCATTCCGGTTACCCCGTTGCAGATCAGGTGGTCACCGATTCTTGCCAGCTCCATTAAGATAACACGCATATAGTCTACACGCTTTGGAACTTTAACGCCAATCAGTTTCTCTACTGTCATGTGCCAACCTAAGTTGTTGATGGGTGCAGAACAGTAATTCATACGGTCCGTAAGGGTAGTGATCTGAGAGTAGTTTCTTCTTTCAGAAATTTTCTCAAATGCTCTGTGGATATATCCTACCGTTTGCTCAGCGTGAAGAATTCTCTCTCCGTCCATCGTTAAGATATTCTGGAAAATCCCGTGAGTAGCAGGGTGGGTAGGTCCTAAATTGAGGGTATATAATTGTCCGTCAATCTGTTCCTTACTTTCGTACTGGTTTAGTATATTAGATAATGAGTTATCTTTCATAATGATTGCTTTTAGCTATTTGCTTCTGGCTATTGGCTAGCTGCCATTGGCCATTCGCATTTTATCTTCCGAACATATTATCGTCCTTATCGGTTCTGGTACCGTCTTCAAGTCGATATTCTTTCAACATTGGGTGGTATCCCAGATCTTCCATATTCAAAATAGGTCTTAGATCCGGGTGTCCTTTAAATTTAATCCCATAGAAATCATACGTTTCTCTTTCCATCCAGTTAGCTCCGGCATAGAGCTCAGTAAGAGAATCTACTTCAATATTTTCTCTGGACATGAATATTTTCAGACGTAATCTGAAATTGGCCATCATATTATGCAAATGGTAGACAACGCCTATTTCCTTTTCAGGGAATTCAGGGTAATGAATACCGCAGATATCCGTAAGGAAATTAAATTCCAAAGACGAATCTTTAAGGTAGTGAATGATCTTCTTGATATCTTCTTTCTTCACTTCAATGGTCAGCATTCCATAAGGTTCTGAGCTTGAAATGACAGATTCCGGAAATTCTCTTGTGATTGCTTCTAATACAAATTCGTTTGTCATTTCCGTTTAGTTGCTTATGTTGTAAGAATCTAATAATTTCTGATATTCAGGCATGTCTCTTCTTCTGATGCTTTCGCTTTCTGCAAGAGCCTGTACCTGCATTACTCCTTCAATGATCTGTTCAGGTCTTGGAGGACATCCAGGAACATAAACGTCTACCGGAATAATCTTATCAATTCCCTGAAGTACAGAATATGTATCAAAAATACCACCGCTGGAAGCACAAGCTCCAACTGCTACTACCCATTTCGGCTCTGCCATCTGAGTATAAACTTCTTTCAGGACTGGTCCTAATTTCTTCGATATAGTTCCGCAAACCATCAGCATATCTGCTTGTCTTGGAGAGAAAGAGTTCCTTTCCATACCAAATCTTGAAGCATCATAGGTTGGGTTTAGGGTAGCCATAAACTCAATACCACAACAAGAGGTAGCAAAAGGTAACGGCCAAAGTGAAAACTTTCTTGCCATCCCGATTACACTGCTCAGTTTTGTTGCGAAAAACCCTTCTCCTTCATATCCTTCGGGAGCAGGTGCATCTGTTCTTATTACTGGTTTTTTATCTGACATTTTCTTTTGTTAAATATTTAAAGATTATAGCATTTAAAATGGATCATTTCTGATTTCAATGATTAAATTGCTCAATCTTTTAATGTTAAAATTTATTTATCCCAATCCAGCGCACCGCGTTTCCAGACATAGAAAAACGCTACGAAGAATATCGCAACGAACGTAAGCACTGCAAGGAATCCTTCCATGCCGAATTCTCTAAAGTTTACTGCGTAAGGATAAAAGAATACGATTTCAATATCGAATAGTACGAACAATACCGCAGTCAGGAAGTACTTGATAGAAAACGGTGTTCTTGCATTCCCTTCTACAGGAATCCCGCATTCCCAGCTTTGGTTTTTTACAGAGTTTCCTTTTTTCTGCTGTGGACCCAGGAAATGTGCCCCAAGCAAAGAAACAGCTACAAATCCTACTGCTACACCAGCCTGGATAAGGATTGGAATATAACTTTCAGGTAAATTCATTTTTGCATTATTATCTCAATTTGCAAATTTAGCGAATAAACAAGAAAGCATGAAATTAATCAGCTTAAAAGTAGGGTGAAAATGAGTTAAATCGGTAATTTAGAATCAATAAAAATTAGCTTTTGGTAATTATTTTTTTATATGTTTTTTCCCCTTTTTTCGTAGCAGGTGCCAAAAAATATATCCCATCATGGGTGTTGAAGATATTTTAGCATCCTCTAATGTGTGAAAATGTTGAGCTATATTCAGGTTAGCGGAGGCCTGTCTTGTATTTTATTTCTTCATTTTCCTTAGAACAGAATACGCCATAAAAGAAATGTATCCGAAAAGAATACTGGCAAAAAGGATGTTGATGACAGTATTGGTTCTATCATCCGGTGACTGAAAAAATAAGTTATAACTGATAAATCCAGCGATTAGAATAGCGAAAATAATAAGCTGTGGTTTCATAAAGTAAAGTTAAGGATTTCTGGGCTTAGGCAGTTGATAAAGGGTGAGTTTGCAATTGTTTTCGGGATGCAGGACTGGATATTTCCTGCACCCTGTAATGCAATATTACTTATTCACTTCCATTGAATAGGTTCTTCTTCTCTTATGATTCACCGGATTATAATCCTGCCATAAGAGCTGCACACTTTTATTTTCTTCAAGTTCAGGATTGGTTTCTGCGAAATTAATTCCCATACTGGTAAATCGCACGAAAATCTCTTTGAAGATAATAGCCGTTACACCACGTCTTTGATATTCAGGATGAATTCCGATAAGATAAAAGTTGGCTCTGTCATTTTTTTTGCCGGCTTGTAAGAAATGCCACCATCCGAAAGGAAATAATTTTCCTTTTGATTTTTGTAAAGCTTTAGAATAAGAAGGCATTGTAATGGCGAAAGAAACCAGTTGCTGATTTTCATCCACAACGCAGATCACATAATTTTTATCAATGAACGGGAAATATTTCTCTTTGTATGTTTTGATCTGCTCATCAGAAATTGGAGTATAAGTAGAAAGGTGCTTATAGGTTTCATCCAGCAACTTGAACATAGGTTCTACATAAGGAAGAATTTCTTCCTTTGATTTGAATCTAAGAACACTGAGTTTATATTTCTGAGCGATCAGTCCACTGAATTTTTCTACTTTTTCAGGAAGTACTTTCGGGAAATTCATTTCGTATTCTACCCATTCTTTTTCTTTAACCAGTCCAAGATTTTCAAGATGCTTAGGATAATAGGCATGATTGTAAATTCCAATCATTGTTGCCAGTTTATCAAATCCCATTGTCAGCATGCCGGCTTTATCAAGATTGGTGAATCCCATAGGGCCTTCAATCTTATTGATGTCATGTTCTTTGGCATAATCAATAGCAGTCTGGATCAACGCTTTAGAAACTTCAGTATCATCAATGAAATCTATCCATCCAAACCGTACTTTTTTTATGTCTAATTCTTTTTCCTCCTTATGGTTGATAATGACGGCAATTCTTCCCACTACCTTACTGTCTTTTACGGCCAGAAACTGCTTGGATTCGGAATAGTGGAATGCCGGATTTTCATTGGCATCCCAGATTTTCATTTCGTCTTTGATAAAAGATGGAACATAGTACGGATTATTTTTGTACAGATCCATCGGAAATTTTACGAATTGCTTGAGTTGACCGGCTGTTTTTACTTCAATAATTGAAACCTTAGACATAATTTTTGATGGTAATTTAAGGACAAATATAAATAATAATATCTTATACTTTGGCACAGTTTTTACATCATTATGGATAAAAATTAAACACAAAATCTATATAAAATGGCGGGTTATTATATCATTATTGGTATTTCAATGTTGGTGAGCTGGTGGGTTTCTTCCAGGTTGAAGTCAAAATTTGAATATTATTCCAATGTGCACCTTCGAAATGGTCTTTCGGGGAAAGAAGTAGCGGAGAAAATGTTGAGAGATAACGGGATCAATGATGTTCAGGTAATTTCAGTTCCTGGGCAGTTGACGGACCATTATAATCCGGCAGATAAAACAGTGAACCTTTCTGAAGGGGTTTATATGCAGAGAAATGCCGCCGCCGCCGCAGTAGCAGCGCATGAATGCGGACACGCAGTACAGCATGCCGTAGGATACTCTATGTTGAATTTACGTTCAAAACTGGTTCCTATTGTTAATATAAGTTCCAATCTTATGCAATTTGTTCTTATAGCGGGTATCGCGGTAATGGCTGCATCAAGAACAATGGAGAATCCCAATGGAAATACAACCGTTCTTGCCATTGGAGTTGCGATGTTTGCGGTGACAACCCTTTTTGCTTTTGTAACACTTCCTGTGGAATATGATGCAAGTAACAGAGCTATGAAATGGCTTAAAGATACAGGGACTGTAACTGCAGAAGAATTTGTAGGAGTACAGGACAGCCTGAAATGGGCCGCAAGAACGTACGTGGTGGCAGCCTTAGGGTCTTTGGCACAGCTTCTTTACTGGGGATCATTACTTCTTGGTGGGAGAAGGGATTAATCATTAAATTCAAATGAAACATATTGCATCTCGGAGAGTTTTTCCGAGATGTTTTCTTTTTGTGCAAGCTTCAACGAGGCTGTAAGGATACAGTTTTCATTAGCATCAAAATTCAAAACCTTGGCATCAAATTTTGAAAGCAGGGTAAATATTGTATTTTGCTGATTAAAATTAAACTGAATCTCTATCTCTGTTTCCAGTTCACGGGTAATCATTCGGGCTTCTTCCAATGTCATCTTTGCAGATTCCTTATAAGCCTTTACTAATCCCGAAACCCCTAGTTTGGTTCCTCCGTAATAACGGACTACAATCACAAGAATATTGGTAACCTCGTTAGCCAACAATTGGTTGTAAATAGGTAATCCCGCACTTCCGGAAGGTTCACCATCATCATTGGCGCGATAGTTTTCACCATGTAATCCCATTCTGAAAGCATAACAGTGGTGGGTAGCTTTCGGATGTTCTTCCCTTATTTTTTCCAGTGCGCTCTTTAGTTCTCTTTCATTGGTTACCGGGAAAGCAAATCCGATAAACTTGCTCCCTTTTTCCTTTAAAAGAGTATTTTCTATGGGTTTTTCTATGGTTTTGTATTCAAACGTCATTGTAAATTCCGGCTTTAATTATGCAAAAATATTAAATGCTTTAGTATTCTGCATCATGATCATAAATTAAGCCGTCAGAATTTGACGGCTTATCTATTTTCTATGTAAAATTACACTCTTACATTACATCTCCGCACAGTTCCATTGGGATCAGACACATATAACTTGTAGGACCGCAAAAATCCTGAGGACATTGATCTCTACAACGTGTAGGTTGTCCGGTAGGGAGTATACATGTTACAAAAATACCTCCTTTAATGGTTTTCATATGGGCTCTGGATACCTTGTTCAAATTTTTCATGGTAATATTTTGTTTGATTAATTCGAAAATACTAACATGGGAATGTTCCATCTGCCCAAGGTGGCGGACAGCTCATACTTGAAGGCGTTGCACAGCAGTGCTGTAATGAAGGTGGATAAAATGAGCAGCATTCAGGAGCATTTCCTCCGTTTACTTTTTTCAAACTCTGTCTTGAAACTTTCTTTAAATTTTTCATAGTAATTTTTTTGTATAACTAATGTAAAGAAATTATTTCATTCAGTAGTGATAAAGTGCTTTTATTTTAGTCTGAAGAAAGAAACCATATTGTCTCTGAAATTTTCAATTTTAGTTGCTGTATGGTTGAATTCCGGTGCTTTTGTTCCGTTTTCCAGCTTCAGATTTTCATTTTTGATGACTATAGCTTCGTCCCAAAGGTTAGCATTGATAAACTGTTGCAGCGTAAAACGGCCGCCTTCAATAATCACAGACTGTATCTGTTCCTTATACAATACTTCCATAAGTTCAGGCAGGAAATTTTCCTTGTTTATTTTAATGAATTGGATAGATCCTTCGCTACCTTCTTTTACACTATTTAAAACCAATGTTTTTGCTTCATTATTGTAAATGTTGTAACCGGGAGGAACTTTTAAATCAAAATCGATGAGAATTCTTACAGGGTTTGTCCCTTCTGTATTTCTTACGGTAAGACTCGGGTTGTCATTTAAGGCCGTTTGGGTTCCTACTAAAATAGCATGTTCGTCAGCTCTTAACTGGTGAACAAACTGATTTACGAGGGTGTTGGAAACTGCTGTTGGTTTAAAGTCTTTATCCAAAAAGCCATCACCTGATTCTGCCCATTTTAAGATAATGTAAGGTCTTTTCTTTTCATGGTAGGTGAAAAATCTTTTATTAAGTTCAATACATTCTTGTTCAAGAATTCCTGAAACGGCTTCAATTCCTGCATCCTGGATGATTTTCTTTCCTTTGCCATTGACTTTGTCATGGGAGTCCATAGCGCCAATAACTACTTTTTTAAATCCTAATTCTTTAATCTTTAAAGCACAAGGAGGTGTTTTTCCAAAGTGCGCACAGGGTTCCAGAGAAACGTAGATGGTAGATTCCGGAATAAGATCTTTATTTTTAACGGAATTGATGGCGTTAATCTCAGCATGGTTTTCTCCGGCTTTGTGATGGTAGCCTTCACCAATGATCTCTCCATTGTGTACGATCACGCTTCCTACAAGAGGGTTGGGGTAGGTGTTGCCAAGAGCTTTCTGAGCCAGCTCAATACATCTTTTGATATACAGTTCGTCGTTGTTCATATTGATAAAAAGAAAAAGCGAAGACAAATTGCTTTGCTCCGCCTTTATTTATTTTGTTACCTGTTAATCTCCGCTGATAATGCTGTGGAGATTCTGCTTTAATGTTTCCAGATGAGCTTTTTTCTCATCAATGGTATTGTAAGTGTCTCTTAAAAGAGGATTTTCCCTTGATGGTTTGTTGAAGAAAGAAAGGTTGTTTTCCAGTTTTACAATTTCAGCTTCAAGATCAGAAATCTGGTTTTTGATCTTTCTTGCTTTATCAGTAAGTTGGTTTTCAGACAGACCTTCTTCTTTCAGTTCAAGTTCGTTGATTTTGTTTATTTTCAATTTCTCTCTTAACGTCTTGTTGAATTCTGAGTTGATTGAAATTTTATCTCTAGGAACTTTGCCGATGTTGTTCCATGATGTTTTGATCTGCTCAATTCTTTCGATGCTGCCTTCTTCATTGGAAACCAATTTCAATTCATCAAGAAGCGCTTTTTTGTTTTTATAGTTTTCTTTCCAGTTATCAGTAGAAGTATTGCTTTTCTCTCTGTAGTTGTTGAAGAACGCATTACATGCATCACGGAATTCATCCCAGATTTTGTTGGTCATGCTCTTTGGAACGTGGCCTACTTTTTTCCAGTCTTCCTGCAGTTTTTTGAATAATGGAACTGAAATATCCCATTCTTCATTGTTCATATTGTCCTGTGCTGTCTGGATCAGTTTTAATTTCTCTTCAAGATTCGCTTGTTGTGAACCTTTCAACGATTTGTAATAATTATTTTTCGTTGTATTAAAACCTCTGAGTGTTGTTTTGAAATCATTCCAGTTTTGGTTGGATAATTTTCTTGGAACACTTCCGGTTTTTAAGAATTCAGAGCGTAAATCTTCAACTCTTTTGATGGCATTTTGCCAGTAGTTGTGATTAGGCGTTTCTGATGGCTCAGAAAGTTTCTTGATTTCAGCGATGATCTCGTTTTTCTTTTCAAGATTTACAGTCTGCTCTTTTTCAATAGATGCGGAAAGCTCAGATTTTCTCTCGTGAATTTTGTTGGAAATTTCTTTGAATTCTTCCCATGTTTTTTCACGGAATTCCTCTGCAACAGGCTCAGCTTCTTCTTTCCAAAGTTTATGAAGATACTGAAGCTCATTTAAAGCCTTCTGAATTACCGGTTCGTTTTCCAGTTCCTTAGCACGTGCAATGATATGCTCTCTCTTTTCAAGGTTGTGGCTGTATTCCTGCTCCAGAAATTCTTTATTCAGATCCAGCATCTGATAAAACTGGTTCAGGTGGTGGAAATAGTTGTTATTAAGAATTTTGAATTCAGATTTTGCAACCTGTCCGGCTTTTGACCAGTCTTCTTTAATTTCACGGATGGATTTGAAAAGATTGATCCCCGGTTCAGAACTGGTGTATAGATTTTTAAGTCTTTCAATAATATTTTGACGGTGTTCAAGGTTTTTCTTCTGCTCTTCTTCCTGTCCTTTCTGGAAGCTGTCATGTTTCTCCTTGAAAATATTAACCAATGCAGAATATTTATTCTGAGAAGGATGCTCATAGCTGAAGTTTTCAGCAGGATTTCCGGCTTCTACATATTCATGCTTTTTATCCTCCACTTCATCATGGATATAGTGACTTGCTTTTTCCTTCAGCAGGTTGAATCTTTTGAAATTCTCGCCGGCATTGGGAGTGTTAATGATTTTCTCCATTTCCTTTAAAGCATCAGTCAGGGAAATTTCTACCTCTTCATGTTCTTCCAGGTGCTCTGCATCCTCTTCATGTCGGTTTGCATCATGAGAAACCGTGTTTTCTGATGGGTCCTGAGATACTTCGTTAGGATTGTTCTTTTCTTCGTTTTCAGAAAGATTGTTTTCTGTAGTCATAGCAAATCTTTTATGTGAGTGGCGTTTTATATCCTTTAAATATAGCTGTAAGGCCAATTAAAGCACTAATTTATGTTATTTTTTTTGAAAATTCCAAATTTCCCAAGCTTTTTCTGCTTGCTGTTCAAGCATATAATACCCGTTCACTGTCTTTGCTCCTTTTTCAGAGGCATTGATGATGAACTGAGTGTAGTTGGGATTGTAAATCAGATCGATGACCAGGTGTTCAGAAGAAAGCCCGTCAAAAGGGAAATTGAGGCAGTCTTTAACATTCGGGAAAGTACCTACCGGTGTACACTGAATGATTATTTTGTGCTTTGCAACGGTTTCTTTATCAAGATTTTCAAAATTGATTTCCGTACTTCTGGAAATAGTTACAGAAGGAATATTATGTTTATCTAAAGTATATTTTACTGCTTTTGCAGCACCGCCGTTTCCTAAGATCAATGCTTTGTCCTGTGAAGGGGTTTTGTGTAAAAGAAGGGTCTTTTCAAATCCATAAGCATCTGTATTATAGCCGGTTTTTTTACCATTCTGAATAAGAACACAGTTTACAGCGCCTATTTTCTCTGCTTCATCGCTTAACTCATCAAGATAATCAATGATTTTTTCTTTGTAGGGAATGGTAACATTGAATCCTAGCAGATCCGGAGAAGCAAAAAGGTTTTCCACTTCATTGATTTCGTTCAGATCAAAAATATCATAGGAGAAGTTCTTCAGCATGAGCTTCTGGAACTTGTTTTCGAAGAATTTTTTAGAAAAAGAATAGGAAATATTTTTTCCTATCAATCCTAATTTTTTATTGGAATCCATAGATCAAATGTAAAAAAAAGACCGGATAAATCCGGCCTTGTTTGAAATATTTTTTAATAATTAATCTACGATAAATTTAGTAGAGAAATTATCTGTTTTCAGGATGTAAGTTCCTTTTACAATACCTTTAAGGTTGATTTTATTTGAATGTTTGAAAGGATTAGCGATCGTTTCAATTAATTTTCCTGAAAGGTCATAGATGTCGGCTTTTGAAATTTTGCCAAGGTTTTCTCCTTTTACAAATAATTCATTATTTCTTACCGGGTTAGGATAGATCGTGAATTCTGATTTGTTTTTTTGAGTTTCAGCAGTTCCTAATGTACCGAAACATGCCCAGCTAAGGTCATCCAAAGCAACTCTGTTGGAAGTTGAAGAATTGGTCAGCTTAATAACAACATTTCCGCTTACGTTGATATTGTTAATAGTAGTTGTAGTAACAACATTGCTGTAAGGAATAGTTCCTACATTCACATCGTTTACAAAAACATTGAAATATCCTGCGTTTCCAGAGAATTTCAGTTGTGTTGTTAAAGTTAAACTCTGGATTCCGCTTGAAAGTGTTGAACTTGTTAAAGAACCATTTCTGATGGTGATGGCTTTATTGTTGATGGTCTGGTCAACTCTTGCGTCTGTAGCAGTCCATGAAATTCCGTTGTTCGTCCAGTTGGCTGTCAGATAAGTATTTGCTGCACCGGTGATCATTTCAAAATCTTCTGTTCCACAGCTTCCACCTCCTACAGGTGTGTCAAGAGTAGTTTCTGTAGCCGTTGTACTTTGTGGAGATGAGTTCCCGAAAGCATCTTTAGCAATTACATAGAAAGTATATTGAGTCAGTGGAGCCAATCCGGATACAATTGTAGAAGTTGTTGTACCGGAAACATTAGCTTTTAATGCACCGTTAGCATAAACCTGATAAGAAGTTACTCCTACGTTATCTGTAGCGGCAGTCCAGCTTACAGCGATAGAGTTGGAGGTTGGGTTGTTGGCAACAACATTGGTTGCTGCTGTAGGTGCTTGATTATCAATTACCGGAGAACCCCAGATTTGAGTAACATATTCAGGGTGGTCAATGAAAGGGTTTCTGTTTCCCTGGTATGTATAAGAAGCATTGTTTCTGGCAATTTCTTCTGCAGATACAGGATCCATTGCATTCCATGCTAAATATTGATTCAGTGCCCAAGGCTGTAGTCCCGGGAATGCTGTATTGCCAAGCATATCACCGGAAGTGAAATTAGAAAGCTGGCCTTCGTATCTTGTTACAAAATAAAAGAACATTCTGGCAATATCTCCTTTAAAAGCATCAATGGGTTCAAATACAGTACCTGAGTATCCTGGTGATACGGATGTCCCTAATTTTGATCCGTTTTTAGAGATGAAAGAAGTGGCACCAACAACTCCGAAAGGGTAGTTGGATCTCATTCCGTTTACTTTTCCATCAGTAGCACGGATAAAATGAATATCAGCTACCATAGGGGAAGCACTGTTGAATAAACTCTGAGGAATTACGTGCTCTCTGTTGTAGCAGTCCCCTTCATTAGCATAGCCATTAGATCCACATTGGCTGGTTCCCAGGGTGAAATTATATAGATCAGGTCCATTTGGATTTTCAGAATAAATATCCAGAATAGTTCCGTCATTTTCATAAAAATAATCACGGTCAGTAGTAGCATAGCCTGTCCATAAACCACCATAGCCATGATCTACATGTCCATTGGTGATAATGTCTTTAAGAGCTGTTTTAAGAGCAGCACCTGTTAAGGTTGGCGATTGATTGTAATATCCTGCGGGAGCTTGTGCAAAACCGCCGATAAATGTTATACTTAACAGTAAAAAAGATAAAATTCGTTTCATTTATTTAAAATTGGGGCGTAAAGGTACGAAAAAATGAAACCGAAGTATATTAACTTAATGTAATATATAAACTTAGAATCTTATTTCTTAGTAATATATTCCTTACTGATTTTTGAAAAGAACCATGAAATAGTGATCCCGAACAAAGAAGCTGTAAGGGCTACGATAAGATAATTTTTTCCTACAATTTTTACCGGGAATGGCAGTACTTCATTGGCTCTGAAAAACTCTGTGTAGAGCTGGAAGTAGCAAAGTGCAGTTCCAAGAATCAATCCCGTAATTACTCCCGAAACAACAATAAGAAGCCCGGTGTAGAAATAGGTCAATCTTAAATGACTTAAAGGAAAGCCAAGTGAAATAAGTGATTTTGCCTGTTCCTTTTTATCGAGCTGAAGGATAATGATGGCTCCGGCAAGGTTAAAGGTAGTAATGAAGATAACCAAGGCAAAAATAAGATAGATAAAAAGTTTTTCAGTATTGATCATTTTCCAGAAAGCGGCATTTTCCTCTTCCTTGGTTTTGATCTCAATATTTTTCCCGAGAGAAGAAAGCAGGCTTTGTTTTACAGCATCTGCATTTTCCGGATTTTTTAGTTTAATGACAATCTGATACGCTGACTTTTTGGGAAGATTAAGTAATTCTTCTGCAAGCTCAATAGGAGAGATGATATAATTGTCCAGTTGATCTTTTCCAGGGAAAACACCGGTTACCGAAATATCTCTTTTATTATAAATGTCTTCTTCTTTATTGATAATCCCTGTTCCCGGTTTAGGCATAAAGACTGTTGCATAATGGTTGGAAGAATCCACAGGAATTGAAAGTCTGTTATCCAGACTGTTTTCCATCAATACTTCATTGGAATATTTGAAGCTTGGATACGTTCCGTAGAAAACATCTTTATTGATAGGGTTTACTTTGACGTAAGCAGAGTCAACGCCTCTTAAATAGGCTATATCTCCTTTCCCATTGAAACTGATGTATACTTTTTCTTCAATAACACGGGAGAAGCTGCTGATTTCTTTATGGGTACCTAATACTTTGTTGACAGTGTCAAGATTTTTAATGGTTTTTCCGGATACACTTTTTAAAGTAAGGTCAGCATGAAGATTAGAAATAAGATCTTTATTCAGATCCTCAAGACCTGAAAAAACAGAAATAATGACGAACATTGCAGTCACAGCAACCGTCATGGCACCCACAGACAGCCACGTAATAAACGTAACCGCGGTACTGCCTTTTTTAGCCAAAAGGTATCTGGATGCTATGTAAAATGCAATATTCTTCAAGATTTATAAAACAGGATTGTCGCCTTCGCCTCTTAATTCTCTTTCCAGTTTTTCAACATCATCCAGAGCAGTGTCAAGGTAGAAGTTAAGCTGTGGAATGATACGTACCTGTTTTGACATTTTCTGTCCGATGAAGTTTCTGTATTGAGCTTTGTTTTCTTCAATCTCCTTCATCACAGCGGTACGGAATTCCTGTGGGAAAATGCTTAAATAAATCTTAGCAATTCCTAAGTCAGCAGTTACTTTTACATCTGAAACAGATACTAAAATACTCTGTTTGCTTTCTGCAGCCTGTTTGCGGAAAAGCTCTGCGAAGTCTTCCTGAATAATCTGTGCTACTTTTCTTTGTCTGTTACTTTCCATAATTTCTGCAAATTTAGTACTTTTGTTTGAATTGATACTTTGAAATTCAACAGGAGTATCAAATTTACGATTTAATTATATTTATTAGTATTTATGAAGCTAGAACATATTGGTATTGCCGTAAAGTCTTTAGGTGTTTCTGATGAGCTTTTTGCCAGATTATTGGGAAAAGAATCCTATAAAAAAGAATCCGTAGAAAGGGAAGGGGTTGTAACTTCTTTCTATGAAACGGGAGAAAGTAAAATTGAGCTGTTGGAAGCCAGTAATCCTGAAAGTCCGATCTCAAAATTCATCGATAAAAAGGGCGAAGGCATCCATCATCTGGCATTTGGGGTTGAAAATATCTTGGAAGAAGTGAAAAGACTGAAAAAAGAAGGATTTCAGTTTATCTCCGAAGAACCCAAAGAAGGCGCTGATAATAAATTAGTTGTCTTCCTGCATCCAAAGTCTACCAACGGCGTGCTGGTAGAACTTTGCCAAGAAAAGCAATAAAAAATTTTGTAGTGAAAGAAATTTTACTATTTTTGCAAACACAAAATTTAACCAAGTTTTGAGGTCCTATAGCTCAGTTGGTTAGAGCACCTGACTCATAATCAGGTGGTCCCTGGTTCGAGCCCAGGTGGGACCACTACAGAAACTCGACAAGCCCCTATTTATGGGGCTTTTTTATTTTCAAAAATCACGACGCTGAAATATACGCTTAAACTTCCTCGGAAAAGCCTTGCTGGATTGACTTCGCAAGGATGTGATTCTATTTTGTAAGTCTTCAAACTAAATTGGACATTTTGTAATAAGTCCTTAAGGAGTATTTAGGTTTATAAATTTATTAATTTCTGTTGAAAATACAATTGT
>NZ_FXTC01000015.1 GCF_900182655.1 Chryseobacterium rhizoplanae | reverse complement strand
GTATAGAGTCCAGTGTAGGCTGGCCTTCCAAATTGATCATATTTGGTAAAAAGCCATTGTTTTAATGCTCCCATGACAGCGTCCTGGGTCATGATCAGCCTGTCCTGTTTGTCATACACCATATATTCCCAGCCTTTTCCGGGCAGTTTCTTTTCTACCAGACGGTTTCTTCCGTCATATTTATACTGGTAACATAACTCATTCAATACGGTATTGGGATCTGCTTCTACAGAAGCTTTGGGGGGGATCACAAAAGCCAGCTGGTTATAATTATTGTAAACATAATAGGTATCTGCATTGTCTGTAGCACTGATTGCTTTTCTGACCAATACCACCTGTCCCTGTCCATTTTTGAACTCAATGGTTGAGTTGCCATCTTCATCGGTAACTGTATTTTTATACAGCTGTCCTATTCCGTAGGAGCCGGATAAAGTGAGTTGGGAAGTAAAATTGGTATAGTTAAAAGTGGCGGTATATTTTTTAACCTCACCATCTGCATTGGCATCATATCCAAATTGTACAGGTTTTGTACTCCATGCTGTACCCACCTGAATCTGCTGCTGAATCCTGTCTAACGGTGAGTTTTCCAGAATCTTCTCTGAATAAATTTTCTCTGAACCATAAGGGGTACTGCTCACATTGGATAATGGATCAGGGGTAATGGCTCCGTTGAGCGTTCCTCCCTGGGGAACAGGAAGATAGTCCTGAACCTGTCTTCCGAACTGGTCGTATTTAATGGGAGTAACTACATCTTTACCCAATGGAGAGGCTTTTACACCTACTATTTGTTTGGGTCTTCCCAGTCCGTCAAAATACTGAACCGTTTCGGAGGTTTTAACATTGGCAAGGGTAGGATCGGACAGATACGTCTTGGAATACACATAATTTTCTGTACTAGTAAGCTGCGCCTGGGTTGTTCCTATGATGAGAATTCCTATAGGAATTATAAGTTTTTTCATGTTTGTGTTTAGTTTTTATAGTTGTATTTCATCTCCTTCAGCACTTTGCCATTCACATCTATCACTTTTTCAAGCCTGTTAGCCGAATCATAGACATAGCTTTCTCTGATTCCGGATGGTGGGGTGATGCTTCTTACTCCTACTAAAGGATCATACGTAAAAGTGGTAATCTGATAAGCAGATAAGGCCATATTAGCTCTGAATGAACTCAATGCTGATAAAAATGCTGTCTCATCATTATTTAATCCTGCTGATGCATCTGTATTGGAAGCAGTAACAATGGAATCAATTAATGATTGCTGGATATCTGTTAATTTAGCTCCTTCAATCTTAGCAATAGGCTGGGTCAGGTTATAGCCCCAGATAATAACCGTTGAAATACCATCTTTTGTGGTATACTGCTGTAAGTTTCCTTTTAAATCATATTGATCATATATTACTTCTGTAGAAGTAACATTTTGTAAATCTGTAGATAGGACAGAACTTGGGAGTAAGTTCAATGGGTTATCGTATTTTGTTTCTGTTTTAGAAAGTATTTTTGTGGCAGTTCCAATAGTTTGTGTTGTTTCAGTTTCTAAAGGAATACCAATCATATTTGCATTAATCAGACGTTGATTCCCTTTCTCATGAGCATATTTAAAGATGGTATTAGATAGTGAATTGTCAGGAAAAGTAGTTTTCTGGGAAGTCAGCTGGTAATGAGAAGTATTGTTATATAAATATTCTATGGTAGTCATAAGCTTTTTGTAAGGAGTATCATCTTGTATATCTACAGGTACGTTTTCATAATATTCAGTATTTTTTGTATTGGAAAGAATTGAATAATAACTTTCTTTGGGTAATGACACCATATTATAATTAGAAATAATTGTCTCCAGAGGCAAATTTACATGTGAAGAAAATAATGCATATGCTTCTTTACCTCGTAAATCGTAAACGGTTTTTAAGATTTTCAGGTCATAATTATTTGATGTTTTACTTTTAAGAAATAACTGTCCTGATGCTGATTTAGAAAAAACTCTATTTTCAAGAAGTTTTCCATTAAAATCGTCATAAGAAAAACTTTTATCCATTGAACTTACTGTATTTGAAACTACACTTCCTAAATAACCGTCAGAACCAAAAAAATTCTGATAACTTCCGTCAAATACAGGCATCACAGGCGTTCTAATAATGAATTGATCTTGATGATATCCATTACTAAATATTTTTTGTTCTCCACCTTTCTCAAAATTATCACCTCCATAGCTAATCGTAACGTTAGGATATGATGGGTACATAAAGTAATCAGAAAAAGGACCTATAAGTTCTGATGATTCAAAATCGTGATTATACGCTAAAGGCACAAGAACCATCCCTCCAGTACAACTTTCTACAGTATATTGCGATGTAGTATAGTTTGTAGGATAAAGAGTCGTAGATAAAAGATTTACATTGTTGATATCTTTAAATGAAGAATAATATACTCTTTTTATATTGGTAATGGTATTATTTTCATCAACATCATAGGTCTTTTTTAATCTCAGGCCTGCTATATTCTGACTCCCATAGCCACTTTTGTACGAAACCATAAAAGTACCCATATAGTTAACATTAGGTTTTGGTACCAATGATAATTTTACAATATATCTCTTAGTTGGATCAGTGGTAAAAGTCAAACTTTTGTTTTTTGTTCTGGAACCATTGTCTATATCAGCTTGTGTAGTTTTGGGCAAATTAATTACCTCATTCAGTAACACGCTGCCTGTAACCTCATCCAGAATTTTTAAATTAACTTCCAGCATTGTGGTTATAGAAGTAATTTCATTTTGTGTAATCACTAAATCAAAGGCCAGTTGATTATCAATAATACTACTTCCATCTAATGTTGCCGTACTTTCTGTTATGGGAACATCATAAGGATTGCTACGAACTTCTCCATTTTTACTTTGTAAAAGAGCATATTTTTGTGGTCTGGCTTCATAATCAAAAAAAGTGGTTCCTTTTGTAGGGTAGGAAATAGAGGTTAATGTTCCTTTTTTTGCTGATGAAAAATCAGAAGTCCTGTCTGCATAGCCATATAAATCACCAACAGCATAAGAAAAATTAGAAAGTCCTAACAATTTCAAATTCGGGATTAATGTAGAATTAAATTTATTGTTAAAGTACCCAAATACATCAGCATTATAGCTGTATTTATCCGGTAACCCCTGAGGGTCATCATAAGAGAACGAATATTCGTTATCAAATACCGGGGTATCTCCCTTAAAGTTATATTTTTTTATCTTAGTTAAAAAAAACCGTTCAAGAACGGAAGGGTTTAATTGTGAGTATAGATCCAAATATTCAAAACTTATTTGCTGGTATTTTTTATTTGAAAAATTATTGACAATATCAATGGATGAAATTTTATTATAATAAACACCATTCACATTATTATAATTAAAATTTATTGTTTTTTCTTTGCTTTTTATTTTTATTAAAACTCTTGCATCCTGAATTCTTAAAATATTACTTTCTTTGACATAGTCTGAAATAGCAGCTGATCCATTTCCCTGACAAACAGTACCATTTAATTCCTGAGACCTAAGTACTTTTCTTTCTGTTATTGAGTTTAAAAATGACTTCGCACCAATATTCTGATATTCAAAAGTAATTTCATTATTTTCAACATTAGTGATTTTTGTTAAATAAAAACCTGTATATCCTGAGTATATAGTTGCATCACGAATCCAAGTTTTCTCAATGGCAGTTTCTCCTCCAAAATAATATTTAATACCATCATAAGTAGTTAATACAAACTGATGTGTCGTTTTAAAATCCCCTATAGTTTCAATTTTGAACTGATGACTGTCTGTAGTTAAAACCGGATTTAAATTCTTATCTAAATAAAATTTCCCTGTCAATCCATTTACCGAAATACTAAATATATCAATTTCATTATCGTAAGAATCATCTGTAAAATATGATTTCACCAATAATGAATTGTTTGATCCATCCGGTATATTGACTAAATTCTCAATCTCAGATGAAGTATTAAACATTAATCGATTAGAGGATACCTGCATTTCATCAGGAAGATCATTAATTGTTCTTGTTATAACCCCTCCTGCATCTAAGAACCAGCTTATTCCAACATTATTAGGTAAATCATTTACTTTTACACCCAATTTTGAATAATTTAATTCAACTTTATTGAATATATTTTTTTCCCTTATTTCAGCGACAGGAATATTGATCTGAGCCATTCCTTTATATTCATTTAATGGCTGATTTCCGTATCGAGTCATTTCGTCGGCCTGCGGAGTTGGCGGAACTACATTAGTAGCCTTGCCGATATTATTTTGCTCACCTGTCTTATTCTGTTGTGCATTCATATATAAAGTTGCAGAGCAAAATAAGAAAGTGAAAATTTTACTATTTATCATTTTTAAAGTTTTAATGTTTAATGATGGAAAAATAATTTTAGTAGTTGATTATTATAACCTTGGAAGTCTATCCCAGATATAATGCAGACACAAGCGACAAAGAATCCTAAGTCTGTAGTCTGAAAACAGCTTTTGCTTCTTCATCAGAAGAGCTTCCGTGTCTTTTGCCATAATTCATCACCGAATTCATTGATTCTGATCAGCCAGATATCAGATCCTCCTTTGGAATCCTCTTTTTTATCCAAACCTTTTCCTGAATAAGAGGTTCCGGCCAATAAAAATCCACCATCCTGTGTGGTTACTGTAGCTGACAAATAATCATGATTTGATCCTGAGAAGTATTTCTCCCAGACTTCATTCCCCTGCTGGTTTAATTTTACCAAATGAAAATCGTAACCATTATTTTGCTTATTTCCTGAAGTCTGCTGCTTATCGCTTTGGATAGAGCTTCCCGTGATAAGATACTGCTGATCGATGGTTGTAGTAACCTGGCTAAGAAAATCCTGGGTAGAGGATTTGATATCTTTCTGCCATACCACTTCCTGAGCAGATGTGTCCAGAATAGCGCATAAGTGAGCGCTCCGAGATAGATTTTTTTCATTCCCGTATTGTTGTTTTTTTGAGTTAGTAATTAGTTTCTTAAAACTTCGCGAATTTAACACTTTTTAAGACATGAAAATTATTTTAATGTGGTATGCTGTAAATCATACTATTTATTGTTAAATCCTCTTTAAAGCATATTAAGATTTATCTTATCCTGGTGCAAAATTATCTCTGCATAACGACAAAACTTGTCGCCTAAAAATCTATTTTGAAACTAATGAATATACAGCATAAAAAAAACCACTCTTTCGAGTGGTTTGCCTATTTTTTGAAATCTGATCTTACTGATAAATTACTTCATCATTCTTTTTGATCTGGTAACTTTTTTTATAAGGAGTTAAAACATAACTGTCTTTAATATGAGATCCGCTTTTCCAGATTTTCTCTTTTCCTCCTTTATTCAGGATAATACTTTTTGCAGCTCCATCCGGAATAAAAACTTCGGCTTTTTTCATGTCTTTCGTGAAAATTACTGCCGTCATTGAGGTATAACTTTTATCTGTGTTTACTTCTTTCAGTTTTATTTTCTGATTGAAAGTTTGTATACAACTATTTTTTAACTGTGAATAGGTATATCCTGCAGAGCCAATACAGCCGTGAACATCTCTATCGCCTCCTAGAACAGGAGCTTGTTTTTGTGCAAACATTAAGGATCCAAGGAACATTGTGCTGAGTAAAATTGTTTTTTTCATGTGGTAAATTTTTGTTTTCTGATTGATAGAACTAAATCCCTAAATAGGGTATTAGTTAATTCCTCTAAGGTACAAAAAAAACCACTCTTTCGAGTGGTTTTTCATTTTGAAATCTGATCTTATTGGTAGATCACAATATTATCCTTTTTAAGCTGGTATCCGTTTTTTTTGTAAGGAACCAATACATAACCATCCTTTTTCCATGCTTTGGCTCTACCTCCTGCTCGGGTAAGGATAATGCTTCTTTCACCGGCATCTTTTACAAAAACCTCAGCTTTTTTCATGTCTTTACTGAAAATCACTGCAGCTATTGAAGTAGAACTTTCTTTCGGAGCTACTTCTGTTAACTTTATTTTCTGTTCAAACGTTCTTATACAGTCTTTCTTAATTTGAGAATAAGTATATCCTGCAGAACCAATACATCCATGTGCATCTCTATCACCTCCTACTACATGTGTATTTTGTGCAATAGCTAAAGATCCAAGGAACATTGTACTTAATAAAAGTGTTTTTTTCATGTCAATTTGTATATAATAATTACCCGAATTATTATTAAAAATCGTGCCAAAAAAGATATAATACACATTTCTGTGAATACTTTTTACTTTTATTATTTAGTCCAATTGATCTTTGAATGCTTCACGTCAGTAGAATTAGTTCCGATCATAATATCGAATTCACCTGATTCCCAGTCATATTTCAAATCTCCGTTATAGAACTTCAGGTTTTCAGGAGTAATATCAAAAGTTACTTTTTTAGATTCTCCTTTTTTCAAAAATATTTTCTGGAAACCTTTTAATTCTTTTACAGGTCTTGTAATACTACCTACCATATCTCTGATATACAGCTGCACCACCTCAGCACCATCATAATTTCCATTGTTGGTTACTGTAACGGATGCCTGAATTGTCTGATCTCCTTTCGGATTGGTATTGGATACTGTAATATCAGAATAATTGAACTTTGTATAACTTAATCCATAACCAAAAGAATACAACGGTGTATTGCACTCATCCATATAGTTGGAACGGAACCTTTCGTAAGTACATTTATCTACTTTATCCTGACTTAGCGGACGACCTGTATTTTTAGCATTATAATAAATTGGAACCTGACCGAGACTTCTTGGGAAGGTCATTGGAAGTTTTCCTGATGGATTTACTTTTCCGAACAGAACATCAGCAATTGCATTTCCTGCTTCAGATCCTGCAAACCATGCATTCAAAATAGAATCCGGAGTATCTTTTACATTGGTTAAAGCCAATGGGCGACCTGTGAAAAGAACCATGGCAATAGGTTTCCCGGTTTTCTTTAATTCATTTAATAAATCAACCTGAGACTGAGGAATGGTAATTTCTGTTCTTGAAGAGGATTCACCACTCATTTCCGCAGATTCTCCAATCGCAAGAACAATAACGTCAGCTTTGTTGGCAACGTCCACAGCTTCTTTTAAAAGTTCTTCTTTGGAACGGTTGTCTCTGTCTGTTTTCTTCCCGTGAGCTGCATAGATTTCTTCTAATTTAGCATCATAGTCTATGTTTGCTCCTTTTGCTGATAAAAACTTAACTTCTTTTCCGTAGTTGGATTGTAATCCCTGCATTAAAGAAACTGAAGAGGCATGTTTAGTAGCAACACTCCATGTTCCGGCCATATTCATAGAATTATTTACCAATGGTCCGATTACCGCTACCGTTCCGGATTTTTTTAAAGGCAACACCTGATTTTCATTTTTCAATAACACCATTGATTGGGCAGCTGCACTTCTTGCTATATTACGGTTTTCCATATTATAGACTTCTTTTGCTGCTAATTTGGCATCTCCATGTTTATATGGATTATCAAATAAACCCAAGTCATATTTTGCTTCAAGAATTCTTCTTGCCGCCATATCAATTTCAGCTTGTGTCACTTTTCCTTCTGCCAGAGATTTTTTTAATGTTGTTAAAAAACCTTCTCCAACCATATCCATGTCAACACCTGCTTTTAAAGCTAAAGCAGAAACCTGCTGAAGGTCTCCCATACCATGGTCTACCATTTCATTGATGCCGGTATAGTCTGTTACTACAAAGCCTTTAAACTTCCATAAATTTCTCAATACTTCAGTCTGAAGCCATCTGTTTCCTGTTGCAGGAACACCATCCACCTCATTGAATGAAGCCATCACAGAAGCTACACCTGCATCTACTGCAGCTTTGTAAGGAGGAAAATATTCATTGAACATTCTTACATGGCTCATATCAACCGTGTTGTAATCTCTTCCCGCTTCTCCGGCTCCGTAGAGTGCAAAGTGTTTTACACATGCTAAGATATTGGTTCCATTAGCAAGATCTTTCCCCTGGTAACCATATACCATATTTTTAGAAATTTCACTTCCTAAATACGGATCTTCACCGGAACCTTCTGATACTCTTCCCCATCTTGGTTCACGGGAAATATCTACCATTGGAGAGAATGTCCAGTTAATTCCGTCTGAAGCAGCTTCTCTGGCGGCTACTTTGGCAGACTGCTGTACAAGATTCATATCCCATGAAGCAGCCAATCCCAAAGGAATAGGGAAAGTAGTTTCATACCCGTGAATAACATCCATCCCGAAAATCATCGGAATTTTCAGACGGCTTTTTTCTACAGCTACTTTTTGAACAGCTTTTATTTTATCTGCTCCTTTTATATTGAATAGACCTCCTACCAGTCCCTGCTCTACTTTCTTTCCGATATCAGAACTTTGTGCCTGCCCTGTAGTAAAATCTCCGGAAGTCGGCAGGTTCATCTGGCCAATTTTTTCGTCTAATGTCATTTTAGCTAAAAGATTGTCTACAAAAGCTTTCTTTTTAGCCTGATATTGAGCCGTCTGATAAGACTGAACGGGCTTTGTTACCATTTCCTGCGCTGAAAATACAGGTGCCAATGCTAAGGTGGCGATTACAATTAACTTTTTCATAAATCTATCTTCTTAAATTATTGTTTATATTTTTTGCTTTAATTCGATGGGTTTATCTTTCGATCATTGTGTGTATCATATTACTTTTCTTTCTTTTTAGACAGCATCCATTCATAGAGCTGCGGATTTGAATAAGCAGAATCCCAAGAATTATGATTATCATTCGGGAAAATAACCAATTCTGCGGTTGGATTTACCGGATGCAGTTTTTGGTAAAAATTAAAGGCATTGGCAGGTAATACGATATCATCCATTCCGCCATGAAATATTTTCATATTCAAATCTTTAAATTGATGAATATTAGCGGTCATTACCTGATCTGTAGGAGCACAAACTGAAGCCACAGCAGCAAACATTTCCGGATGCTCCATGGCAAGTTTCAAAGTTCCCCATCCTCCCATAGAAAGTCCTGTAAGATAGATTCGGGAAGCATCAATTTTATACTTCTTCTGAATTTCTTTGATCAGATTATACACGGTAACCGTATCCCACCATGTTCCTTCCGGACATTGAGGAGCCAGAATAGCTACCGGTTCTTTGATCAGGTTTTTATAGGTGAACGGACTGTGAGCTTTGACTAAATCAAGATTAGTTCCGCGTTCTCCTGAACCGTGAAGAAAGACTATTAATGGTACATTTCCTTTTGTATTTTTAGGATAATCCAGAATATAGGATATTTTTTCCTGTCTTTTAATTTCTTTATTGAGTTCTGCTTTTATCTCCTGTGCATTCACATTCAATGAAAATGGCAGCAGTAAAAGAGGAATATGTTTCAGTTTTAATTTCATATTGTTATTTCGGTTTTGGCTAAAGCCCATTTATACTGAATTTATTTTATTCCGTATTTGGCTGACTGGAAGCTTAGTTTTTTTAATCCCTGTTGAATTTCAGGAGCATTCATAAATAATTTCCAAAGGAATCCCGATCTGTAGTTTTCAATCATTGGTGCTATTGTTCCCTGATCTATCGCCAGATATCTTGGGGTAAACCAATTGTTATAATTGATAGAGGTAGCATCATAAGGGCCTGCGGATCCTATAAATTCAGGTTTCTGAGTATAAATAAATCTAAGGAAAGCCATTGATTCTTTCGGGGTATAAGGGAAACTGCTCAATGCTGCTGTAGGAGTTATTACTCCATTATCATTAGTAGGCATGTGAGCCGTGTATCCTGTGCTTCCATCCTCATTTCTGGTATAACCGGCTGTCAATCCCCAATAGTTGGGTCCGTAACCTTTCCATTGTTTTGGGTTTTCAACACAGTATTTGTAGTCGATAAGGGTTTGATTTTTATTGATATCAAAATAGTTTTTGACAAGCTTATCAGACAATCCCGTAGGATCCAGTCCGATATATGAATATTGCGCCCAGAAAAGCGGTCCGCCATATTCTTCAGCGTAATTGTGTTTTACATACAGAGGCAATCCGTATTTTGTTTTGTCTGTAAGGTAGGTTCCGTTTCTCGTCCAGCCTTTGTAATAGGTTTCTGCATCAATGGAATACGTAGGTGAAGATGCGGCCAGAATATAGGTAATCAGGCATTCATTATATCCTTCAAGAGGAAAGTTCATTTCCCATTGGTATTCCGGTGACCAGTGCCAATAGAGAACTTTTTCGCCTCCTTTTGTATACCAGTTCCACTGAATTCCTTTCCATAGCTCATCACATTTTGCGGCGAGTGCTTTTTCTTCTGCGTTTCCGTTTTTAAAGTATTCACGGACCATCAGTATTCCAGAGGTAAGGAATGCGGTTTCCACAAGATCCCCGCCATTATCTTTTTTGCCAAAAGGAACCGTCTTTCCGGTTTCCCCATTGATCCAGTGTGACCAGGCACCTTTATGGCGATCTGCCTTAGCCAGGAAATCCATGATATGAGTAAGTCTTTTTACGGCTTCTTTTCTCGGAACAAATCCTCTTTCTGTTCCCACAAGAATGGTTGCCAGCCCAAAGCCTGAACCTCCTGTAGTGATAACATGTTTATCATTATCCGGATAGATATTATCTTCGTGATAACGCTCTCTTCCTAACATTGAATTAGGTTCTGCATAATCCCAGAAATACTTCAAAGCATCTTTCTGTACTCTATCCATAAGCTGTTCATCAGTAATAGTACTTTTTACAGCTTCAGTTTTTCCAACTTCCTGTTTTGCCACAGGAGCATTTTTACAGGAATACACAAAAAATAAAGAGGTGATAGCCATTGATAATACGTTCCTTTTCATGAGATCTCTTTTTATAGGGTTTCTAACTAAAAGAAGAGGAGAACTTTCATTCTCCTCTAATGTTTATGGTTTATTTTAATAGCCAGGGTTCTGTGTGAACAATCCTAAACTTGCATTCATTGCATCCAGTGGAATCGGGAATAATTCATTCTTCCCTGCTTTGAATCCATAAGAAGAAAGTACAGTAGCTGCCTGCCCCGTTCTTACAAGGTCTACGAAACGGTCACCTTCCATAGCAAGTTCCACTCGTCTTTCATGCCAGATTGCAGTTCTTAGAGCAGCTTGTGTTGATGCTGTTGTACCTCCTAACTGAGCTCTGGTTCTTACTTTGTTGAGATTAGCAATTGCTGTAGCGGTATTACCCAACTCGTTAGCTGCCTCTGCATTAATTAAAAGGATTTCTGCAAATCTTAAAATTCTGATATTCTGTTTTGATCCGTAAGCACAAGCACTGTTATTCAAAGCTTTAGGAACATATACTTTTTGATTAAATGTTGTTACAGAGTTTGGATCCCCCATTGCAATAAGATCTCCTTCCGGAGTAGTTTCTCCATTTCTAAGAATAGTAAGCTCTTTTCTTATATCACCAGACTCAAATGCATTTTCCAATGCCTGAGAAGGTGTAAAGAATCCCCATCCAAATTGGTTTCTTACACCCTGTACTTCTGCATATTGGCTTCCTCCGAACTGAGTGGAACAATCACAGTTCACTTCAAATACAGATTCTTTTCCAAATTCTCCTGCGATTCTGAATAAGTGATTGAAGTCAGGATCTAAATCATATCCCATAGACATCACCTGATTAGAAGTATCATAAGCCTTCTGCCAGTCTTTTTTATAAAGATAAACCTTCGAAAGCAGTCCTAAAGCAGCTCCTTTGGTAACTCTTCCAAGATCAGCAGCAGCATAAGTCTGAGGAAGAATCTCTGCTGCACTGGTAAGATCCGAAATAATAAAGTTATACACTTCTTCCGCAGAGTTTCTAGGAACTGTATAAGTAGAAGGAATTCCGTCAAAGATTGGAACGCCGCCGTAGATTCTCAGTAAGTTAAAGTAAAAATAAGCTCTCAGCATTTTTGCTTCTGCAATCAATCTTGTTTTTAAAGTGGCATCCATATCAATTTTCGGAACATTTGTAATCACCTGGTTACATCTGTTCACTGCCTGCCATTGTCCGATCCAATATCCTCTAACTCCATCATCACTTACGGTATAAGTAAATTGGTCATACGCATTAATAAAAGAAGCGTCTCCAGGATTAGATCCTTTTACCACATCATCTGCCGGTACACCAAATACAAACTGATAAGGAAATGCAGAATTTTCCCAGCTTCTTAAAAACACATAAATTGCATTTGTAGCCTGCATGGCATCATCCTGAGTTTTGAAAAAGGAATCTGCTTCTGTTACTCCTTCCTGTTTTATATCCAGATAATCGTCTTTACAACTTATTACAAGTGAAAATAAAGCGATTGATAAAAATATTTTTTTCATGTTCTTCTAATTAAAATGTTAAATTCATACCGATTGTATAAATGGCTGAAATTGGATAAATATTATTATCAACCCCCATTTGTACTCTGTCCGTATTCACAATCTCTGGTGAAAAGCCATTATATTTAAAGCTTGTCCAAGGGTTCTGAGCGCTTAAATACAATCTAAATTTAGTAAGCAATAAAGATTTTGCAAAGTCTTTAGGAAGGTTGTATCCTACAGTAATATTTCTGATTCTGAAATAGCTTCCATCTTCCACAAAGAAACTACTTGGAAGAATAATGGACTGGTTGTTGGTAGTCATCGGATATGCATTGGAAGTTCCTGCCCCATGCCATCTGTTGTTGTAGAAATCAAGATCCCAGTTTTCATTTCCATAACGCTGTTCACGGTTATAGTTATAAATTTTGTTACCGAATACCCCCTGGAAGTCTACAGCAATATCAAAATCATGAACACTTAAATTAACTCCGAATCCATAAGTTCCTTTTGGAATCGGGCTTCCTAAGAATGTTTTATCTCTGGTGTCAATAACTCCGTTTCCGTCTATATCAGCAAATTTTAGCCACCCCGCTTTTGCTCCGGTTTGACCGGAAGCAGCAGCTTCTGCATCAGACTGGAATACCCCAGTTACCTCATATCCATAATATGCTCCTACAGACTGTCCGTTTTGCAGTCTTACAATAGAGTTTCCAAATAAACTTGCTCCTGTTTCAAGGTATGAACCTTGATATACAGATGTAATTTTATTTTTAAGAGTAGTAAGGTTACCATATACTCCTAATTTCACTTTTTCAGAAATTTTCGTATCATAATTTACTGAAACTTCAAAACCTCTGTTATTAAATGAATATGCATTGGTAATAAAATTTTTCCAGTTACTTGCCCCCGAAACCGTTCCTTGTGTAACACCATATACTACATCCTTAGTATCTTTATCAAAATAGGTTGCATCAATTTTCAATTTGTTATTGAATAATCCCATTTCTAAACCGATATCTCTACCCGTTGTAGTTTCCCAGCCAATATTTGGATCAATCACTCTGTCAATGGTCTGTGCAGGCGCTCCTGAATTTCCATAATAAGCACCTTCTTTAAGAATTGTAGTTCTTAAAGTATAAGCTCTGGTTACATCGGGATTACCCAATTTACCCCAGCTTGCTCTTAACTTCAAAAGGCTGAATACATTCTGATTGCTCATAAAGTTCTCCTTGGAAATTACCCATCCGGCACTTACCGCTGGGAATACCCTGTGTCTGTCTCCTGAAGAATATTTTGAAGTACCGTCTCTACGAACCGATCCATTAATCAGATATTTTCCTTTATAATCATAGTTTACTCTGGCAAACATAGACTCAATTCTATCCTGATAAGGGACTACATCATAGCCTTCTACGTCCTTGTCAATCATAATAATATTGGTCCCGTTAAAAATATTCATCGAAGCATTGGTTCCATCATAATTAACATTAAGTGCTTCTAAATACGTTTGGGAATAAGAATTTCTTGTTCTGGAAAAACCGGCAAGAATCTCAAGGTTATGATCTCCTAATGATTTTTTCCAGCTTAATGTATTGTCCCAAATATAATTTCTGTTTCTTGAATCTCTTGTAATCAGCTTATTAGGCTTCTGATCGGAAACAGGAACATAATTAAATGTAGGAGTATATTCGTAAAGATTTGTGTTATAATTGTCTGTTGTATAGCTTACTCTCAAAGTAAAATCCTTCAAGAATTTATATTCAGCCCATACATTGTTCAATAACCTCTCCTGTCTGTTTTGAGAACGGTATAAATCTAATATAGCACGTGGGTTAGGAATAGAATATCCATTAAAGAACTGGTAGTCTCCTGTACCCGGATTCATCACAGAAAAGATAGGAGGTGCATTATAAGCATTTAATAAAGGATTTTTTGCCTGATCGGTACGCATTTTAGAGAATGTGAAATTGTTCCCGATGGTCAGGTTATCCGTAATCTTATAACTAAGATTTAATTTTGTATTAAGTCTGTTAAATCCTGAACCTGAATTAATACCCTGTCCCGCAGCAATATTTCCTTCATCCTGTAGATTTCCTATGCTTGCATAATAATTAAGTTTTCCTAAACTTCCTGAAGCAGAGAAATCATTAGAATTAATGATACTTGTTCTGAAAATCTCATTAAACCAATCTGTATCAGCAGGGAAATTAGCTCTGGAAAGTGCACCATTAAGATTCCCATTATCATTCATCAGCTTTTCGTTATAAAGCTCAATATACTGATCAGAATTAGTCATTTTAGGAACATTGGTAACTTTCTTGATTCCTAAATAAGAATTGAAATTGAATATCGGTTTCCCTCTCCCTGTTTTTGTTTTAATAATTACAGCTCCGTTAGCAGCTCTTGCTCCGAAGATTGCTAAACTGGAAGGATCTTTCAATACACTCATAGATTCAATATCCTGAGGACCAAGGAAAGAGATGTCATCAGTGATCATTCCATCAACGATGAATACTGTTTTACCAGTAAGAGAACCTACCCCTCTGATATCTACTCTCGGAGAACTCCCTGGTGTACCAGAATTCAGAACCTGTACACCAGATAATTTACCTTGTATTGAGCTTATCGGGTTAGCGTTAGGTTTATCGGCAAGGTCCTTTGCAGAAACCATTCCGATACTTCCGGTAACGTTTTCTTTTTTCTGAGATCCATATCCGATCAAAACTACTTCCTCGATCTTCTGCTCTTTGGCAGTAGTATCTTTTGGAGTAGTCTGAGCATTGACGTTCATACCGAAGTACAAAGCAGCAATGAGACATGAATACTTTAAATTACTTTGTTTCATATAGTTTCAATTTTATTCAAATAAATTCAAATTTGTACCTGTCTCTAAATAGTGGAGTTATTTAAAATCTCAAAAAAAGACATTAGCCAAAAATAGAAAAAATATTGAACAATGTTAAACTATCTTAAATATTTAAACATTATTTCTTTTTATTATGTAAAAAATAGTAACCAATCAAATTTTATAATTTTATACTTAAAATAATTATCAATTAAATATCATATTATTAATGATAAATTAACGTTTTTAACTTAAAAATTCACCAAATATTCATGTGAACTTAATATTTTGTTAAATAGAGAATAGTAATTACCTTTGGTGCAGTTTTTGACAAAAAAGCATTTAGAAATCAATAATAAAAAGATCAATGAAAAAATATATCATTGCAGCCGCTCTTATCATAGGAACCGGTGCTGTTATTACCACCAGTGTGCAATCTTGCACATCATTAGCCACATCCGATATGGGGCTTTCTATTATAAAAAGGATTCTGCTTAATGGTATTGATAAAGGAATGGGCATTTACGGAAACAAAGAGGCTTTTCTGCAGAATAATATGGTAGATAAGGCACTTCCCAAAGAGCTGAGAGATATCAATTCTACGCTGGAGAAGATTGCTCCTTCACTGGTAGCTAAAGAAAGAGATTATATTGCACAGGCAGCAGCTTACACTGTGAATACTTCAAAACCTATTTTACAGGATGCTGTTAACAGTCTGAATGCTCAGGATGTCACCAGAATTATGCAGGGAACTACCGCAACACAAATTTTAAAAGAGAAAACATCCCAACAGCTTATTGCAGCAATCGCTCCCAAAGTGGATGAGAAACTGAATGAATATGGAATTGTAAAAACCATCAATACAGC
Source organism: Chryseobacterium rhizoplanae (assembly GCF_900182655.1). Classification (GTDB taxonomy): domain Bacteria; phylum Bacteroidota; class Bacteroidia; order Flavobacteriales; family Weeksellaceae; genus Chryseobacterium; species Chryseobacterium rhizoplanae. Next base: position 94,762 of record NZ_FXTC01000015.1, on the reverse strand, counting down.
GTTATCAGGAAGCAATTTCCTGGGCAGCCTTTTAGGAGGAAATAAAAATACGGTCAATTCAGGTGGATTGAGCCAGCTGGCTTCTGAACAACTGGTGAATGGGTTATTTAATATCATTGAAGATTATGAGCATCAGAACTCTAAATCTCTCCTGGGGCCATTTGGAAAATAGGAGAAATTTCGTTATATTTATATTATATTAATAATTGCAGATGGATATATTACAAGGAAATCAACACGCAAATCCTGAAGATTTTTACAAGTCTTTGAAGGATAAACTGGAGGATCATCATGATTTTCCGGAAGATTATTTATTTAAATTTATTATTCCTACAGACCAGTCAAAGCTTACTGAAATATACAGAGTTTTTGACGGCATTAAGTTTACACTGGGAAACCGCGAAAGTAAAAATGGAAAATACACGGCCTGCAATATCAATGCATTTGTTTTGGATGCAGATCAGGTTGTGAATATTTATAAAGAAGTAGCAAAAATAGAAGGCGTTATTCTATTGTAAAAAACAGAAACCGTTTCATAGTGATGAAGCGGTTTTTTATTGTACTGATGTGCTCCAAATTTCCTTCTCTACATCGTAGATTTTCATCCGAATTAATAGGTACAAGTCATAGTATTCTTGACTCTAAATCTTTTCTTATTTCTATTACTTTCCAGTTAATAAAAAAAGTCCGCCCCATTATAGAGGCGGATCATCTATGTTAAAAAATTGATATATTCTGTATTATTACTTCTTAACAAATTTAATACTTTCTGAAGTTTTAGCGTTCTGTATTGTAATAACATACACTCCTTTTACAAGGTCTGCTACACGAATCTGATTATCATTAACCTTTCCTTTTTTAACGATCTGCCCTACAGCATTATGAATTTCAAATTGAGATTCTCCTGAAAGTCCGGTAACGTTAATAATATCATTAACCGGATTAGGATATATACCAAATTTATTATTCTTATTAACCTCAGCAGTTCCTAATGATTCCCGTGTGGTAAATGTTTTGGTCTGATAAACAAATTCATTATCTAAATGAAATATGGTCTGTCCGGTACTTGTAGCAAGATCTACATACCCATTCTCTAACCCGTCACCAAAGTCATCAGAAATTGTAAATGCGTAACAATCCTGAGGTAAAGTCCACACCTGAGTAATAAGAGCCGGAGTAGGCTGTCCTTGTTGAGTATTACTATATTTGCCTTCTTTTACAACTTGTCCCGCACTGTTTTTCAGATTCCATCTCGTTTCCTTGCCATACTTATCTCTCTGCAACTTAAAGGTAACAGTAGTGGTTGAAAAATATTGAGGGGCTACTGGCTTTACATAGTTACCGCTTGTAGAGTTATTAGTGCTTCTCTGATCTGTCGCTCCGTTAACAGATGTAAGAGAGAAGGAAACCGGAGAAGACGCTACAGAACCACTTACAGGGATATTAATTACCCCCGATTTATCTTGAGCCAGGTTACCCGTCCAATTATAAGTTTGAGCAGCTCCTCCATTTATTGAATAAGAAATAACAGCTGATGTCAAGTTACTCGTACCTCTGTTGGTGATAAGCAGGCGAAGCACTCCTTCTCCACAATTAACGACTCCTATTGAGCATCCTCCGTCAAATTTTATCTCAGCATCATTGGCAAACAAAGGAATAGGCAGATCTGTATTCGATGCTTTAAGTTCCATTCTTCTTGGAGAATTGTCCATCACTGCTCTTACTCTGGTCTTCTGATCAATGGTATAAATATTCATACAGGTATCATTTGTATAATCCATATAGTTCTGTACCATTTCAAAAATCGCAGGATCATCACAACTTGGGATTGCAGGATCGCACACATAATTATCTTCATGTGCTGTCGGAGTATCTGCACAGTAATCAGTACCACATGCTGCATCTCCCCAGATATGTCTAAGCCCAAGGAAATGTCCTACTTCATGAGTCATTGTTCTTCCTCTGTCATAGCCAGCCTGCATTAAAAATGTACCGTCATTATAATCCATACTTCCAAAAGTAGAATATCCTGCGACTACGCCATCTGTACTGGCAAGGCCTCCATTCGCATTAAGACCCTGAAGACCAGAGTCAGACGGAAACTGAGCAAATCCCAACAATCCATTATCTGCAAAGTCCACACTCCACATATTCATATATTTTGTAGGATCCCAAATCGTACTTGTTTTTACAACATCATTGATAAAATTCTGATATCCATATTGAGGAGCCCCATTCGCCCAATAGTCTTTACAAAGATTCACTCTGTCAATTCCATTGGTTGGATTTCCATTAGGGTCTACCTTTGCCAGCACAAACTGTATTTCAGTATCTGCACCTACAGGATTAGTATTATATCCGGGAGTGTTAATCTTTCTTCTAAAATCATTAGTCATTACTGTAATCTGAGACATCACCTGAGCATCTGTGATATTAGGAGCAGTTCCTACATCCTGACCACTGTGGATGACGTGAACTACAACAGGAATTGTAATCACAGTTCCGTTCTGGGATTTGTTGGCATTGGCTTTTTCAATCAAAGGGGCAAGCCACTTTTCAAACTGTTCTGTTGTAAGTCTCTCAGGAAATTTTCTCTTTAGATTCGCTTCATATTCAAGCGTTCCACATTTTTCAATTCCATTAGGGTCCAGCTTTTGTTCTGTAAGACGTTTCGGAGATTTTGTTTCCTCTCTGATCTGTGCATTTGAAAATCCGATTCCCATAAAGAATAGGACAGCTAAAGAAGATCTCGAAATAATAGAGTTATTCATTATTATATTTTTTGTATTTTAGCAAACATACAAAAAAAACCACCATAAGCAACTTATAATTTATCAAAATACAAAATAAAATAAAAATAATTCAATGAAAATACAATTTATTATAATTAATATTATTGCAATTTTATCAACTATTGGTTGTGTTAATCAAAATAAAAACAACATAAATAGTAAAAATTTAACCAAATCAGAAAAACAACAAAAAATTGAAAAAATCGAATTAACAGAAAGAACCCGGGGAAACAACCGGAGTATTGTATATACACCCACCCTTATTAGCGCTACATTAAACGGAGATTCAACCCAAACGACAATGTCTCTTTCTGAATGGGAGAACATTTCCAGACAGGCAGAAGCTCTGAATCTATCCAAAATATCAGATCTTCAGTCTCCCACTACCGGCAGATATACCGATAGGGCTTTAGCTGCTACTATTATTATCACTTCCAATGGGGTTACCTATACTTCCGCTACTTTTGATGCTGGTATTCCACCAAAAGAGCTTGAAGCATTATACAATACTTTACAAAAACCAAGACAAAAGAAGCCTCTCAAATAAAGAATCAAAACAAAAAAATCCGCTCTTTTACAGAACGGATTTTTTATTTATGTATTTTATTATTTTTCAATAAAGAATTTTACATTTTCAATGGGTCTTCCCAACATGGCGACTGAACCTTTTACCAGAATTGGCCTTTGTATCAGAGAAGGATTTTCGGACAGAATTTTCAGCCATTCTTCTTCTGAATAATTTTCATCTGCATAATTCTCAATATACAGCTTATCAGTCTTACGGATGATATGAAAAACACTTTGGTTCAGCTTTTTCAACACAGTCCTGATCTCAAGGATGCTTAACGGATCTTCAATGATATTAATGATCTCAAAAGGCACACCGTTCTCGTCAAGATACTCTAATACGGCATTTGACTTTGAACAGTTCCCGTTATGTAAAACTTTAACTACCATGATATTATTATTCAAAAAGTTACATTCTCTTTATCAAATTTAAGAAGAATCCCACTAAAGATGTCTTAATATTCTAATAAAAGTATGTTAAAACAATCCGTGAAGTTCTGCTTCAATTTTCTCCAGAATAAACCCGAAATCTTCCGGTTTTTCAACAAAATCAAGATCATCCACTTCTACAATCAGAAGTTTTCCTTCAGTATAATTGGAGATCCATTTTTCATATTTCTGATTCAGTTTTGAAAGGTATTCAATACTGATAGAAGCTTCGTATTCACGACCTCTTTTATAGATTTTTTTAACCAGATTGGGAACATCTGATTTCAGATAGATCAGCAAATCCGGAGCCGAAACAAAAGACTTCATCAGATCAAAAACGGATGAGTAATTATTGAAATCTCTGTCCGAAAGAAGATTCATATCATTTAAGTTTTCTGCAAAAATGTGAGCATCTTCGTAAATGGTACGATCCTGAATGATGTTTTTACCACTTTCTCTGATTTCCTTTACCTGACGGAATCTGCTTCCCAGGAAATAAACCTGCAGTGCAAAACTCCATTTGCTCATATCTGAATAAAAATCCTCCAGATAAGGATTATGATCTACGTCTTCAAATTGTGCATCCCATCCGTAATGCTTGGAAAGCATTGTCGTCAAAGTTGTTTTTCCTGCTCCAATGTTTCCTGTAACTGCAATATGCATATTCTTTTTCCTTGTATTTACTGATTAATTGATAAGCTTTTCGATTCCCTCAGTCTGAACTCTGGAAGTGTCTTCAAGCAATTTCTGCAGCGTATTGTCTGAAGGCTTCTCCTCTTTATTCTCAACGGGTTTTTCTTCAGTTTTTTCTACGGGATTTGCTGTAGGCTGCTGTAGAGATTCCGGCTGAGCGTCAAGCAGTTTCTGCTGTTTGGCTTTCTTTACTTTTTCAAGGCTGTAAAGATAGAGTTTGTTCCCCTTGATTTCAAAATAAGAAAGGATGTTTTTATCCACAATTTGCGCTTCTGGATCTTCAAAAACCGTCACCATTCCTTTTTCAGGAACGTATTGTGAAATAAAATTACCGGCCACAACCAGAATTGCATCATTTTCTCTTCTAAAGCGTTTGCCGTTTTCTAAAGGGGCTTCAAAAAGTTTTTCAAATTTCAGGCTGTAAATCCTGATATGTTTTCTTGTTAAAATATAGACCTTGTTTTCGTAGACCAGCATATCCATCAGATCTTCAAAACTGATATCAAATGGATAGGAATTGATGGTAGTATCATTCCTGAAATTGTACTGGATCAAACGTTTTGTACTGTCATCCAAAAGCCACAGCTGCTGCAGATCTTCGGCATAAGCCATTCTGATGAACCCAAATTTCTGCTTAAAATCAAGCCTTTGAATTTCATTCATATTCTGATCCACAAATTTCATTTCCTGAGCATTTTCAGAGAATAAAGGCACATTCAACGGATTTTGTACATTCTGCACTTTGTAAGGAACAGTAAGCATCATTTTTCCAATCTGCTTTCCTAAAGAATCGTATTTGGTAAAACTAAAATCTTTGTTTTTATAGATATACAGACTTCCGTAGTCATCGGCAAGCATATCTTTAGCTTCCTTTAATTTTAAAGTATCTAAAGGGAGAATATTCTGCGCAGAAAATGTGCAGAAAGCAAAAGTCAATATCAGATATACTAATCTCAAAATTCTTTTTTACTAAAGATAGCGCTCCTCATGGAACGCTACCAATTTACATACTTTATTTTATTCAGATAGAAATTGTTATTAAACTTTTATTATTTAATTACAACTTCATAAATCTTCGGCCAGTTCTTTCCTGTCACCAACATATTATCACCTTTGAAAGCAATTCCGTTCAATACATCATCACTTCCTTTTGTGTTCTGTTTGGCAATTTCTGTGAAATCAAAAGTACCCACTACTTCACCGTTGGCCGGATTAATTTTTAAAATAATTGGTTTCTGCCATACATTGGCATAGATAAATCCGTTGTGGTATTCCAGCTCGTTTAACTGATCGTAGGCCTGAGAACTACCTGCAACAGCGATATATTTAATCAGTTTTGAAGGGTTATTGACATCAAGGAAATATAAAAGTTTACTTCCGTCAGAAGCAATCAGGTTTTTCCCGTCATACGTCAGTCCCCAACCTTCACCCAATACATTTGGATAAGCAAATTCCGAAAGCAGTTTTAAAGAGCTCTTATCATAGATATACCCTTTTTTGCTCTGCCATGTCAGCTGATATACTTTATCTCCTACAATGGTACTTCCTTCAGAAAAGTCTTCCTGAGCCTGTTTGGTAGAAGCAAGCGGCGTTGTAGTTCCCAATGTATATTTTAAAATCTGGGAAGCTCCGTTTTGTCCGTCACTTTCATAAATGGTATTTCCTTCCACCTGGAAACCTTGTACAAAGTTTTTAGGGTCGTGAGGATACTCTGCTACAATCTGATAAGGAATATTTTTTTCAGGATTTTTTGCAAATACATTAATAGTTGCATCCTGATTCAATACTTCTCCACCTTTTGTTTTAACGTTGAAGGTAACAGCATTATCACCTAATGTGAAAAATTTAGGATCAACGGTTAGATCTGTTGTTTCTTTATCTCCAAAGCTGATGGTTACACTTTCTGCATTTTCCGTTACCTCTTTCGGAAGCTCAAGCTTATCTCCGAAATGGTATCCTTTCGCCTCCATTGAATTATTATAAGTATTCAGTGTATCAAGAATTTCTTTATTCTTGTTACAAGATGCCAGTAATAAAATCGCTGCGAAACCCGCTATTATATTTTTTTTCATTGAATTTCTAAATATTTCCCCAAAAATAGCAAATTTTATTCCGTATTGCCAATATTATCTATGGGTTCTCCAAATTGCAGGATATAACCATTGTTGTCATAGATCGCAAATTCCCTCATTCCCCACTCAAAAGATTCAATCTCATAGCAGACTTTGGCCTTTGTTTTAAGCTCTTCCCAAAGTTCATCCACCTTATTTACATTAAAATACAATGAGCCGGAAAAACCGATTGAAGTATTTTTTTCATGCTGATTAGGCTGAGAAAGCATAATGTATATTTCATCTTTACGAAGGGAAGCCCATTGCCAATCATCATTTCTACCCATCAGGGTAAAACCCAGAACGTGCATGTAAAACCCTATGGTCTCATCAAGATTTTCTGTCCAGAGGATGGGACGAAGTGCAGTAAACTGTGTCATGATTCCTGTAATTCAAAAGTATTTTTATGGATTTTCATATTCAGGGAAACCCAGGTTTCTGTATTAATCTTCGCTTCGCTTCTAACTTCAGGGTCAAAAGCAAAACCTACTTTCCGGTAACATTCAATAGCTCCGGTATTCCAGTCGTAAACATTAAGCTCTGCAATTTCTTTATCAAAATGGCTGAAACCATATTTCAGAAGTTCCTGCATTACTTTTTTACCATATCCTTTCCCTCTGTTGTTTTCATCCCAGATCAGAATCCTGCCCAGCAGAAATGTCTTTTCCTTTAAGAAAATCTGAGCATGGCCAATCGTTGTTCCTGTATGATCTGCAATGGTAAACAAGGTTCTTTTTTCATCGGACAAATCGGTCTCCAGCTGTTCTGCTGTAAGCGGGAAACGGTATCCGGGCCCGGCAAACTGAAGAAGCATTCTTTCATCTTCTATCTTTGAAATCAGCAGCGGCGCATCGTGAATTGTAAAGGGCTGTAGTGTAATCATGGTCTACTTTTCTACATATTCTTTTAAACTCTGTCCCAAGATAGTGTTCCAGCCTTGTGTAAAACTATCTCTTGAAAAACCATCACCTAAGTCTTTGAAATTTTCAATATTTTCATGAGTCAGCTTTACCAGAGTTTGTCCGTCTTCCGGCAGTAATTCCCAGGTCACAATAGTTTTTAATACTGAAAAATCAGGATATGACCATGTATGTTTCAGCTTCTGATTGGGTATTATTTCCAAAATCTCTCCATGATGATGGTATTTATTTTCACCTCCGGGTTCGTAGAAATTAAATTCTTTTCCTATTTCTAATGCAAAATCCTGGATATCAAAATACCAGGATTTCATTTCATCTTTATCGGTCAATGCTTTCCAGATTTTTTCAGCCGGAGCATTTATTTTGTATTGAACAGTGATGGGTGTGCTCATATTATAGATTTAATATGTCTAAAATTAAACATTTTGTCTATACTATTTAACCACAAAAGTCATAAAAGTTTTAACCTGAATTTGTTTAAAGTTAAATTTCAAATAATGAAAAGTACACTTAAACTTATTCTGATCTACACTCTTTGTGACTTTAGTGGTTTATTTTTTGTTGAATTATGCATGTGAAAAACCTGTGATCTTCGCTTCATCAAAATCCAGCTGCATTTCAATGGTTCTCATCACATGATCGTCAAATATCTTTTCTCTTTTCATTCTATGCAGCTCATTTCTTTGTGCCTGAATGATCTGTCGCAGTACATCTTTATTTTCATTGATTGCGGATACATAGTCTCCTGTGGAGGCCATACATTGGGCTTTGTCTGCCATCAACATCATTTCATTTTCCAGCTTATGTTTTTGATGACGAACCAAGCTGTTTGTGACTGCCAGTTCAGAGAAATCATTATCAAGCTTGTGCAGTGCTGTTTCCTTCAGCTTACGCATCAGGATCACTTCCTGTTTTTCTTCCGGCAATTCACTTCCGGCATCCTGAATATTCAATAATTTCAGGATCGGGCTCAACAATAATCCTTGCCCTACAAGGGTAATCAATATAATAACGAAAGTTACGAATAAAATAATGTTCCGATGTGGAAATGCGTCTCCGTTTGGTAAAAAAGCAGGAATAGAAAGTGCTGCAGCCAGTGAAACTACTCCTCTCATCGCTGCAAAACTGATAATGAATGGTTCTCTCCAATCTGGTTTGGGAACTTTTACCCTTAATTCTTTAGAACAAACTCTTGGGAAATACATCAATGCATAGCTGTACAGGATTCTTGTCCCGATGATGGCTCCACCAATTACCACACTGTAGAAAATACCTTCAGAAATGGTATATTCTTTCATTCCTTCCACTACAATGGGAAGTTCAAGACCAATCAGGATAAAGATGATCGTATTCATCAGGAATATCAATACACTCCACACATTCCCGGACTGTATTCTTGAGGTATGACTTAGATAACAATGAGAATTATAAGACATCAGTAAACCTCCGGCTACTACTGCCAGCACTCCTGAAAAATGGAAGTGCTCTGCTCCCACATACATAATGTACGGCACAATAAGGGTAATAATGGTATCGATATTAGAATTGGTAGGAATAATTCTAAGCAAAGCCCCAAATAAAAAGCCGGTCGCCACTCCCACCACAATACCTCCGATCGCCATCGTAAAGAAATCCTGTACAGCATCTCTCCAGATAAACTGTCCTGAAATAACGGCTGCAAGGGCAAATTTAAATACAATTAAACTGGATGCATCATTAATAAGGCTCTCTCCTTCCAGGATATTGGTTATTTTTTTAGGAATTTTCATATGCTTCAAAACCGAAGTCGCCGCTACCGCATCCGGTGGAGAATTGACACCTCCCAGCAAAAATCCCATTGCTACCGTAAGCCCCGGAATAATGGAAGAAGAAAGGTAAGCCACAACGATGGATGTTAAAAACACCAATCCGAAGGCCATTGAAAATATTTGTTTTCTCCATTTATGAAAGTCCTGCCATGAGGTAAACCAGGCCGCTTCAAACAAAATAGGCGGCAGGAAAATAAGGAAAACAAGATCAGGCTCTATTTCTATACGCGGCATTCCCGGCACAAAGCTTATCAGTAATCCTGCAATCACAAGAAAAATCGGGTAAGCGACTTTTAGTTTCTGGCCGATCATTACCAATATCATCACAGACAGCAGTACTGCAATGGATATTATAACATAGCTGTGAATCATTTTTAAGTTGTTTTTTTTAAGTGTTATTCTTTTGTTTTGATTAATAAACTTCCTGCTTTTTGCGGAAAATATCTTAATCTTTTAATTTTAAATTAGAGGACAATGTTGTTTTTTGGAGTGATGGCCGGCGGAAGGTCAGATTCATCCAGCATATCTCTCATATCGATTTCTATGGTACGGCTGATCTGAGTAATCGGCACATCATTAGGACTTCCTTCAAATGGATTTACGGAAGCTTCTCCAACACTATCCAAAGTATGAAAACACCATGTCACCAATAAAGAAAACGGAATATTAAACCACAATGTCCAGCCTTCCACTATTGTTCCGTCTCCTAATTTATCGAGTTCTTTCAGCAATCCGAAAGGCACAAAAACAATGAACAACAGCAAAAGATAAGTGGTGATTGAAGAGAAGTTTCTTGGATACGGAAAGTTTTTAATTCTTTCAGCTTTCCCCTGATTGTCTGTAAACTTCACCAGCTGTTGATTGATCTGCGTCCATTGAAAATCGTTGAGTTCTCCTTTTTCATAGGCTTCAGATAAAACTTTGCTCTGCTTTGCCATCAATTGTGTTGCCCTGTTCTTCTTGCTTAAAATATACTGAAGTTCGGGTTCGGACAGGTATTTTTTCAATTCTTCATCCAGTTTGGAAAGCCTCTCCGGAATGTCATATTTTTTAGAATATTCATCAAACTGCTCTGTACCCATGTTTTCCCAAGCTCTTGGTTCACGGAGCTGAAATCTCAATGCGGTAAGCCATGCATAATGACGGAGAAACATTTCTTTTACTTTACCTTCATCTTTGGAAAGCAGTGCATCTCTCAGAATATATCCGAAACTACGGCTGTCATTAATGATCGCGCCATAAATCTGTCTTGCTTCCCAAAGCCTGCTATAGCTGGCATTATTTTTAAAACCGACAATAAAAGCGACTGCTGTCCCCATGATGGCAATCGGCTGCCACGGAACTGAGAGAAATTTCCAGCCTAGAAAATACAAAACTGTAGGGATAGCTGACAATACGATCAGAGCATAAATGCTCCGTCTGGTCCAGATAATGAACTCACGGGCTCCAAATCTTTTTCCTGAATGCATAAGTGTTTATTTTTTGTGTTTATTATTTTTTATTTTCAAATAATGGTCTTCATCAAGCATTCGGCAGCGGTTACAATCAGTTTCTGGTAAATGGAATATTATTATAAAAACCAATCTGAAACTGGCCGCGGTTTCTGTTTTCCTGAATCTGATTCATATAACCTGCTTCAATCCTCATATTTTTATTGATGACATATCCTAAAGCACCATAGACTCTGTTTCTGTCGAAAACCGGGCTGTTGAAGTGCAGAAAAATCTCATTGTATACTGATGCATAAAGGGTTTTCGGCAGCATTTCTTTTTGGGTAATCGGAATATTAACTCCCAACATGTATCGGAACCTCATCCTGAAATCATCTTCCAGAAAACGTTCTTCCAAACGGTAACGATGCTGAAGGTAAAAACGCCCGAATTTCTGTTTGGTAATATACTGCTGGAAAATTCGGTGTTCTATATTTTCTTTTTTCTCACCGTTTACATAAGGCTGGCTCAGAATGAAACCATATCCCAATAAAACATTGTTATTGTTTTCTGTAAGATCATATCCAATCCCGGTACGGATCAGTAATTGTTCCAGATCTCCAACCGCATCAAAATTACGGTACTGAATTTCATTATGCCAGTTCAGTTTCTTACTGATTTTGTTATTTCCAAAATACATGTACCATGCTCCCAGATCACTTTTTTGAGCATATGTCAATATGGATCCCAAACCTAATACCGTGAATGCCAACTTCGTAAAAACCTTTCTCATGCCTACCAATTACTATTATCTATCGTTTTTAACAAAATTAATAATTTAAATCAATAATAGCAAATACTATTTCACCACATAACAGATTATCCAGGAACCTGTTCTCTCACTACATCATATAGAGCAAATAAAAAACCGGCAATGTGGCTGCCGGTAACTAACTATATTTCAAATACAAAATATTAATTTTATGGATGTTGCTGCATTTTCGCAGGATCATCATAGTTTACCATCCAGTTGATTCCGAATTTATCGCTAAACATTCCGAAATAAGCTCCCCAGAAAGTATCTGCCATTGGCATTGTTACCTGTCCCCCTGCAGAAAGACCACCGAATAATTTATCAGCTTCTTCTTTAGACCCTGCGTTGATAGAAATAGAGAAATTGTTCCCGGCCTTGAAATTGGAAGACCACTCTCCTCCTGTATCACTTCCCATCAATATAGTTTCCTTAGAAATCGGAAGTGAAACGTGCATGATTTTGTCTTTGTCTTCCTCCGGAGTTTCCTTCCCTTCCATTGGAGGCATTTCTCCAAATGTTCCGATGTAAGGATATTCTCCACCGAAAACAGATTTATAGAAATCGAATGCTTCTTTGCAATTTCCATTGAAGGTTAAATAAACGTTTACTGTTGCCATAGTTGTTTTTTATTAGTTAAGTTTTTTTAAGTAATTTTTGTCCCGTTTTCCAGATTGGTTACCTGTGCTGATCTATAAGAATCATATTTCCATCGGGATCTTTCAGGTAGATATGTTCAGGACCTGAAGTAGTTTCATCAGCTTCTTTTCCGATCTCAACTCCGCTTTCCTTTAATTTTTTCTGAATTTCCCGCACATCGTCAAAAGATTCAAGATTCTGTGCATTTTCATCCCATCCCGGATTGAAAGTAAGCATATTTCCGTCAAACATAGCCTGAAAAAGTCCTATGAGTGTAGAACCGTTTTTCATGATCAGATAGTTACTTTCCGTAGTTCCTGCCATTGTTGTAAAGCCCAGCTTTTCATAAAAGTCCCTGGATTTCTGAAGGTCTTTTACACTTAAGCTGATTGAAAATGCTCCTAGTTTCATAATGTTAGTGGTTTTTAAAGTGTGAATTCGAGATATGGGCTTCGGAATGTGAAGGTCAGCGTATTTTTATTGGTTTTTTAAATGAGTCTTAAACTCCAGGGTATTATCATAGCTTTTCCAGTCCCCTATAAGCTCAATATATTGTCCTTCAATCTTTTCTGTTTTCTTATTCCATTTAAAATTGTAGACAAATTTTCCCTTAAAAAGCCCTGAATGTTTTCCTTTATTCTCTTCTGCCAGTTCATATTCCCCAAACACGGTTCCCTGCTTTCTGGAGTCTTTATATTTTGAAATGGTCATCTTACCTTCAAATTTTGTGTAGTTGGTATCCACAAGAGAATATCCTGAAACAAAATACTCCTGATCATTTTTTTTATTCTGTTCAGAAATATTGATCTTCAGTTTCAGTTCCTGACCTTTGTTTCCGATAGTTCCCAGATAAGGTTTACTGTTGTTCAGCCATGTGTTTGAAATATCCGGCATCTGCCCCAATACAAAATTGGCCGCCAGAAGAAAGAGTAATAAAGTTTTTTTCATACAGTGAGTTTTAAACGCCAAATTGTGACAGATGGTGGTTCAGATGTTTAGCAAACATATTGTTCCATTCCTGAGCTTTTAATTTTCCGAAAGAAAAAGATTCCTTCCCATCAAAAGCCTCTGCCCCCAATTGCTGTGTTTTCTGAATAAAACCAATCAGTCTTGTTTTTTCTTCGTGAAAGTTTTTTCTGGTAGTCACCAAAAACTGTGGAGCCGTCGGGGAATCTCTTGGATATGCTTTCTCTCCCACTACCTTAGGTTTCACAAAGGTTTTTAATATAAATTTTGCAATAGATCCCGGTTTTTTATGTTTTTCCGGCTCATAAATCATTTCATAGGTTATACAGCAGTGTGCCAGCATCTGGTCCACCGTCATTTTCCCCCACAAACCATGGGTGTCTTCCACTAACTTATTTATCCTATCAATATAATTTTGAGCATCTTTTGCATCAAATACATTTTCCATATAATTTCTATTTTACTACAGACAAATATATCAGTTTTTTTGTTTGATTTTATAGTTGTCGGAAAAAATTGAGAGTTGTTGGTTACGGGATTCGGGTTGCGGGTTTAATGGTTAAATGTGGAGATAAAGGTTAAGAAGTGATATGGAATGTATGATGTCGATTTTCAAGTTGGCAGGTCTCGGGTGATGATAATATAGAGTTAAGCGATGTGGTTATTTTTTGCTGCTATTTTAAATTGTTTAACTTAATAGAAACCAACAACCTAATACAACTATCATCTATCTAACCAGAAACTAAAAAACTAGCAGCCAGCAACTAAAAAAACAAAACTACTCAACATCTTCCTGAGGAGCATTCTCGACCGTAATTCCCTGTGGTGCTGCTTTTCTGAAAATAAACCAAAGTTTGATCTTTAATGCAATCCAGCCTATCACAGCGTAAACCACTAAAAGGATACTCAAATGTTTCAGGTAAGGGAATGTAAGTTCTACTGAACCTTTTTGAATTAATAATATTTTGAAAGCCTGTAAAAAAGGGGTCAGCGGAATAATATTAGCGATAAACTGAACGAAAGCAGGCATCGCATTCAATGGCCATGTAAAACCACTGATAATGAAAGCTGGTGAAGCAATAACCATAAGTATCTGTGTAGCCTTCAATGCATCAGGAATCAGAATACTGATAAATACTCCCAAAAATGAGACCGATCCTACAAAAACAGCTGTCAGCAAAATAAAATTGAGTATTCCTTCCGGCATCGGAACATGGAAAATCATGTGCATAAAGTAGTAAATACCTACAATGAGAATAGAAAATACCCAGATAGGAATTACTTTTATGAGCATGGTTGGAAAGGCCCATTTTTTCATTTTCAGGTATTCTTTCACAAAAGAACCTCTTTCAAATTCGGCAGCAAAACTTACAGCCATAGCTAATAGGATCACCTGCTGTAATACGACTGCCAGCATTGCCGGCCACATGAAGATCAGGTAGTTTCCGGTAGTATTGAAGAGAGTGATATAATTAGCTTTGAAAGGCTCATATTGTGTCGCTGCCTTTACTGCGGGCATTCCTGCCTTTTGAAGAGCTTTGATGGATGCTCCGGCAGAAAAGGTTCCTATGGTTAACTGAAGTGCTTTGGAAGCAAAATTTGCTGTTAAAACATTTCCTGTATTGATATAAACATTCAGTTCGGGATATTTTTTCTGAAGCATGTCACCTTCAAACCTTGAGGGAATAATCACTACAGCTGCTGCTTCATGCCTGATCACCTCATCTTTGATGCTCAGAGGCTCCTGCAGATATCTGATAATTTTGATGCTTTTATTATCGTCCAGCATTTCCGTCAATTGGTTAGACAAAGGGGTATTATCCCTGTCTACAACCAGTACCGGAGTATTTTCAACTTTTCCGCTTTTGTAGACAAACCCCAGCAAGGTTGCATAGAAGACCGGTGCCAAAAAGAACACCGTCCTTAAGGTAGAATTGCCGATAAAAAGTTTGAACTCACGTTTCAAAAGACGGAAAAATTCTTTCATCTGTATATTTTTATATTTTGAAGAATGAAATTCAAGAAAAATTTCATCCGTTCTTTTAATTTATTTCAGAATTATGTTAGCATTGACTAAAATACTTTTAGCCTTATTCATGTCTTTGGGTTTTACTTTGATCTCATAGATTGCATCCTGCAACTGGTAATCAGGGTAAGCCGTTGTAATATCTGCATACTTTGTAAGCTGTTTGATATATACAATATTTCCTGTAATATTTTCTTTATTATAAACGATCTGCATCGTAACCTCCTGCCCTTTTTTATATTTTGAAATAGCACTTTCCGGGATGGTAAACCTGAAATAAGTACTTTCCGGGATATATCCGTTGAACAAGGCAAAACCAGCTGTAGCAAGCTCTCCTGTGTTTAAGCTGATGGTTTCTATTTCCATATCATTGGTGGCAATGATGTATCTTTCGGAATAGGCTACATTGGCTTCCTGCAAAGCTCCTTTGGCCTGTGATGCCTGTCCTGCTGCCATTTCTATCTTTTCAAAACGGGTTCCTCTTTTTACGTCATCCAGCTCTGCCACTACCGCATCATATTGTGCTTTTGCACCCTGCAGTTTTGCATAAATTTCGTCATGAGCCTGCGGAGACATCAAGCTGTCGCGGAACATATTGTTGGCTCTTTTGTAAGATTTCTGGGCAAATTCATATTGTTCTTTCAAACCTTTATATTTGGCATTAAGCTGTCTCAATTGATCTGCTGTAGCTCCGTTTTTTGCCATTTGCTCCTGAGCTGAAGCAGCATTTACTGCGCCTTGTGCCTGCGCTATTTTTGCAGATACTTCAGGTACATCAAGCTGTGCCAAGGTATCTCCTTTTTTCACCGTCTGGCCTTCGGAAACGTATATTTTTAAGATCCTTCCGGTAACTTTAGGAGCAAAAGAAATTACATCCTTTTTGGTTTTCCCTTCAGGTTCTTTTATTTTTTCATTTTTTTTGTCACAGCTCCCCAACAGGAACAGAGCAGCGAAGAGTATAGATATATTTTTATGCATCATTTAAATTTTTAAGGGATTAAATAAAATTTGGTGATATCCAGCTCCTGGGTAGACCTCATCAGTTCTATTCCCGCTCTTCTCTGGTTGAAAATGGCATTCTGATATTCAAGTTCGGAAGCTTCAAGATCGTTTTCCGCATCAATAAGCTGTGAAGATTTGCTCATTCCGTAGCGGAATTCTTTTTCTGCCTGTACGAGTGCATTTTTTGCCAGTTCTTTTTCTTTGGCTTTTAAGGTAATCTGAGCGGAAGCGATATCATAATTGGTCTGATTATTAGCCAGGTTCAGTGTCAGTTTTTTCAGCGCATCTTCTTTCTGGTTCTGCAATACTTCTTTTCCAACTTTAGCTGTTTCTTCAGCATGTTTCCCTTCTTTACCGTCAAAAATCTCCCATTTAAAACCTACTCCTGCCGTAATCAAAGGGAATACGTTGATATTGTTAGGTCTCCAGTCCAGTTTTTTTCCTTCATATCCCAGTATCGGAACTGCCGGGATTATATTTTCCGAAGATTTGATCCTATTGCCATACAAGCCAATATAATAGGCGGAAGCCATCAGCTGCACTTTAGGAATCATCCATGTCCTTTCGGCTTTTATTTTATAATCTGCAGCACTTATACCATGTTCTAGTGCACGGATTTCAGCTCTTTGTTCTATTCCTTTTTCTGCGGCCAGTAATTCCACAGGAGATAATACCGGATCTATCATTCTTAGCCTTTCTCTATTGATTCCTGTTAAAATATAAAGCTGGGTAAGAAGCAATTCTTTTTTCCCTTCATATTCTACCATTTTTGCATCTAAAGTAGCCTGAGCAAGTTCAATTTTCTTATGGTCATAAGGAGTGATCAAACCGTAACCAAGCGCTTTATCGGCTGTTTTTCTGTTGATATCAAGTCTTTTTTTGCTTTCATCCAGTACTTTTTTAGACTGATGAATGAGAGCCAGCTGATCGTATGCTTTAGAAATAGTCGCAATCACCTCATCTTTTGTCTTCTCCAAAAGGATGTCTTCAGATTTTTTCTTTTCTTCAACTGCTTTTTTCATGTATTTGACCTTCCCTCCGGAATACAGAAGCATTTTGGCATCTGCCTTGGCGATACCTGAAAATCCTGATACATTGAAATTATTGTTGAAAGTCCCTTCAGGAATATTAATAAAGGGAGCGAGATTGAATTCAGGGGACGTCAGTCTTGCTGTTCCGTTGAGATAGCCGGCTTTACCACTCAATTCCAGCGTAGGAAGAAAGATGTCTTTCAGTTTGTGTTCATCAAGATCGGTAAGTTTGTTTTGGGTCACCTGCATTTTGAGGTTCGAGTCCCGAACCATAGCACTATCCAGAAGTTCTTTAAAATCCGGCGCAGACTGTGCCCAGCCAAAAGCGGGGAAAGCAAAAAAACTAAACGTAAAAATCAATAAATTGTTTTTCATGGTTTATGTTTACAACAAATATAATGCAAAAAAAAGTAAAATCCTTCAAGATAATTCTACAATAGTGTGAATTTAAAGTAAGTTTAAAATCTGTTTAAGTTTAAAGCCCTATAAAATAAAGTTTTGCCCGGTGTGTTTAAATGTTAATTAAAAACTAAAAAAGTTTGAAAAAATATTTAACTCTACTTTTCGCACTTCCTTTTTGTTATGTGTTTTTTCAGAGAACATAGGGAATAAAAGCAAGTTCAATCTAAAAAAAAACACCCTTAACTTTTTATTCTGATTCTGACTATTATAATCTAGATTCCTGCGGAATGACAAAGTGGTGGATAGACTTGGGGAATAATAATCAGTAAAATTTGCGAGAATGATTATTCAATAGGAACGGACCATTATCCTGAGCTTAGTCGAAGGGAGCCCATTTGATAAAGGTTAAAATTTCAAACGGCTTTAGCCAAAACCTATAATACAACGCGATGTTCGCAAAATCATTATTTATTTTTTCGTTCGCAAGGGCGTTTCACTCAGCGAAAATAATGAGGAAATATTTACTTGAAATCATTCAATAAAAATTGGTTTTAAATAAAATTTAAGGTTAATGGAAACAAAATTAATAATAAGATGATTCTGAATTTTCGAACCTGGATTCCTGCGGAATGACAAACGACACGTTCAATTAATTCCAAATTGATATATATAAAAAAACGAAAACTCCCCACATTGCTGTGAAGAGTTTCCTGTATAATTATAATAAGCTGATTTATCTTTGAACTGCTTTTTTCATGCCGGCATCCGGACGTAAAATTCTGTAACGAACTTCGATGTCTTTCGGTACGTAGAATACCAATGGGAGTTTACTGTTGTATCTTACGGTTTCAGGCTTTAGAGTAATAAACTTTTTAGTTTGTTTCTGCCCTGGGCATCCCATAAGGGTTCCTGCTGTTTCTCCTTTAGACTCTACTTCATAGTAATTATAGCCCCATCCCTGAAGATCCTGGGTTTTCATTTCTCCCATCAGGAAATAGTTGTTACAGTCTACCATTTTTTCAGCACCAACAAAAAGTTCAACTTTTAAATCGTTTTCGTTTTTTGCTACGGGAAGCTGAATATATACCTGCTTATATCCTTCTTTAGCTTTGGGGAACATTTCAATCTGTAGTTTTTCAAACTTTTCTGCTTTCTTTTGCGCGAAAGCATTTACTCCAGCCATCAATACCAATCCAGTAATTAAAGTTTTAGAAAATTTCATCTTTATAATTTTTTAAATTTCTACTAACCTAATTCCAAAAACCATTCCAAAATTAAACAATTGTTTGATTTTTCGATTTAATTCTATTTACATTTAAATCTTTCAACAAAAGAGACTGTTTCAAAATTCAAATAAATTGGCTTTTGTCATTGACTACGTCGAATCTTCGATTTCCAACGAAGGAAGAATCCTATTAATAACCAAATTTATGAGATTCTTCACTCCATTTCATTTCATTCAGAATGATACTTTTAAGACAGCCTCTTTTTATAAATTATTCTGATATTGTCACATTACTTCCCTTGGTGTGAGCATTCATCTGTGGTGCGTAGTAGTTCTGCATGGTCGTAATTCCGTTGGAGAACTTCCCTGATGCATTGGCTACCAAATCGTATTCAAAAACATATTTTCCTTTTGGCATGTACTGAATATAGAAGTTGGTAGAAGCATCTTTGGTCGACTGATAATACCCAAGATTATTTTTCCACTGATATCCGGATAATACATCTACAGGTTCAAATCCTGCTGCACGCATATCTTTAATGTGGATAAATTCCATGGCTCTGTCTGTATTCAGAATCATTCTTACGGTTACTTTATCTCCTACTTTCAACGGCGTTTCAGAAGAGATTTTCTGAAGTTCTTCTCCGTTTACCGTTTTCACTTTTTTGTATAATTCTTTTGTTACAGAAATATAGTTTTCGGAAGATTTGATTTTATCGAGATCTTCGTAATACTGCCAGAACAATCCACCCTGAACAATTCCGGGACCAGGTTTTGTAACGGTTACGGTGGCTAGGTTTTTATCTACGATGTCTGTTTTCACTGCTGATTTCACATAGCCTGTTGCCTGGGTCTGAGGAACCAGTTCTTTTCCTCCCCAAACGATAGTCGCTTTATCACTTTCTGTTCCGGTCCATGATTTTCCTGAATTTAAAATAGTAAAGATCACTTCTGCTGTGCCTCTTGAGCTTCCCCATGAGTTGACTTCCTTCTGAGTTACCAACCAGATCTTCATTTCCTCAATAAAACTTTGATCGTTGGATTTTAATTTATTGAATGCTTCCAATGCTCCTGCATGGTTCACCACTTTGGAACCAAACCATCCCCAGTCGTTCAGGTTTTGCTTCCAGTAAATCCCTTGTGTTTTTGTATCTGTAGAGGTTTCTTTAAGATAAGTCATCAATTTATCAGATACCTCTTTCAGACCATAATCATTCATTAATAACGCTGCGCGGTGAAGTCCGAAGAATGTGAAATCTGTGATCTTCGCCGTTTTCGCTTTTTGTTTAACTAACGTTTTCAGAGTAGCACCTTTTCCTTTTAAAGGATACTGTTTTTCCCAATAGTTTCTGGTATCAAGATAATCCATAGTCCAGTTGTTCCAGACATTACCCTTTTTCACATCAAAATATTTATTCACCTCATTGTCTACATACTGAATCAATTTAGCTGTAATAGCATTCTGGTCGGCACTTTGATAGTCTTTCACATTATCTTTTAACCAGGAGTTGATTTTTCCTAAGTTTTTAAGGATATACAATGAAGTACCGTAAGAACTTGGATAACCCGGATACCATGAGAATCCACCATCAGGGTTTTGCAGTTTTTTGAAATCCTCCCAATCCTGATTAATCGAATTTTTCATCGTATTGACATCAAATAATAATGCCAGTTTCTGCATCTGTTCCGTTTCATTTTTGCTTTCCAGTACCCAAGGGGTTTCTTCCAGCAAGAGTTGTTTCAGCTCTTGATTTTTCTCGAGATTTGAATGTAATAATCCTTTGTTCTGGTATTCTTCAAAAACCGTTTTCATTTTCGGATTTGCTTTGAATATTTCTGAAGCCAACACATCCGCAAACCATTTATTGAAGATCACATCTGCTGAGTTATTCTGATCATTTTTCAGACTTGGAAGGGCAAACATAATCTCCCAGATCGGATTGGTTGTCAGTTCTAACGTGTTGGAAATATTAGAAGCTGTTGTGGATGTATTGTTTTTAAGGTTATCCAGGACAAATGTTTTGGTTTCTCCTTCTTTCACAAATACAGGAATGGCATCCGTCACCAGCATTCTGTTTGGCAATACAGCAATGGCTTGCTGCTCACCGTCAGAATACGCGCCAGCTTTGGCAACCACTTTAAAAATAACAGAGGAAACGTTGTCAGGAACTTTTAATTTCCACGTTAATGCACTGCTTCCGTTTTCAGTTAAGTTAAAGTTTTGCACCCCTGAATTCATTCCAAATTTTGAAGAAATATTTTCATTGGTAAAGGCATCCAGAATTTGTAACTCGGCAGAACCGTTCAATTTTTTATCTGTAAGATTTGAAAGTTTTGACTGTAGGTTCAGTTCATCCCCTTCTCTCAGGAATCTCGGATAGTTCGGTGTCACAGAGAATTCTTTCTGCGTTACCACTTCTTTTTCCAGTGTAGCTGCTCTTGCATCCTTTGTGTGAGCAAGGAACATCAGTTTCCATTTTGTCAATGCTTCCGGAGAAGTAAACTCGAAGTTTACATTTCCCTCGGCATCGGTTTTAAGATCCGGATAGAAGAAGGCTGTTTCGTTCAGATTTTGACGTACCGCTACTTTTTCCAGATTTTTTTCAACATCATCATGATCTAAAACACCGTCTGCATTAGATGCCATTACATCTATCGCCTCTTCATTGATTACAACTTCTTTTGCAACAGATGCTCTGGCAGTCTTAAATCTGGCTCCGGCAATTGCTGCTTCTTTTGCAGCAGGAGCTGGCATTACCATATCGCTAACCATTACCCCTGAAACTCTTCCTTTTAATCCATATTGAGCAAAATCACCATCAAACCAATTAAACTGAGGAACATTTATATATCTGTCTTCGAAATATCTCAGTCTTTTCTGATAGTTTTGCTGTTGAAGGTAATTGTTGATTCCATAAGAAGTAACAATCACAAATGGGGTGTACAATTTTCTCCAAGTAAAGCTGTTTGCAGCAAACTGATCCAGAGACATATCATACATATTGGCCAATACCTCAGCATTGATCTTTTCATTATCATTTCCGGTTACTTTTACCGTCCATTTTTCCTTAGCATTCGGTTCCAGTTTATCTCTGAAGGTCACCGTTTCAATTTTTAACGGCTTTTCTGTATCTTTTATATTTAAAGCTGCAGATTCTGTTTTTACATCATTAAATGCGACCAGCTGAAACTGCAGATTCAGTGTGGATACACTTTTGTCTTTAGGAACTTCAACGGTATATTCTAATATTCCTTTTTTGAGCTGACGAACTTCTGAAACCGTTTTCCCGGATCCGTCCTGTACAAAAACATTGACCAATGCATCAGGAATTGCTGAGAAAACATATACTTTGGCTTTTTCTCCTCTTGACAATTCTTCTTTCGGAGCAATAACCGTCAGAAAAGTTTTTTGAGAAGGCTTTAAAGAAGCTTTATCCCAAACACTGAAATACTGAGCACTTTTTATCGTGTCCTTTCCTTCGATATTGAAAAGTTCCAGCTGGTAATCTCCCGCTTCCAGTTTTCCTAAATCAAGATTTGTTGTTAGCTGAGCATTGTCTGCAGATGGCTGCTGTTGTTTTTCTATCAATATTTTTTCTGTTTTCCAGTTTTTGATTTCATCATTTTCATCAAAAAGATCATGTGGAAATTTGCTGATGAACTCTTCTTTTGAATATTTCGGCAGATTCTGCACATCAGATTTGAAATTATCTCTGAAAATTCTATCCGGAGCGATCAGTTTTGATAACTTAACCTGATATGGTTTCTTAAGATTCTGATCGTTATAGTTCTTGGTTTCCACCTTTACTTTTACATTTTCATCAGCAAAAGTATTGGCGATATTTTCTGCCTGAATATAGTGAGATACCGAAGCTACTTTCAATTGAGTATTTGCAGTCTGTGTTTCCCCATTGATGTCTGTTACAGAAGCATTGATGGCATAGTTATCAATTTGTATCCCTTCCAGTTTTTCATCTTTTTTAAGTTCCAGACGAATCGTAAACTCACCTTTTTCATTGGTTTTTGCTTCACCCAGAATTGAGTTCTCATTATCATCGTCCTGTGGATACCAGCTGAAATATCTCCATCTGATATTCTGTTTTTTGATTTCATAGTTTACTGTGGTATTATTCAGCGGAACACCGGAGAACATTACTGCTTTTCCTTTCAGTTCTATGGTCTGTCCGTATTTGTATTCCTCTTTTACCGGATCAAAGGTGACTTCAAACTTCGGTCTTTTGTATTCTTCTACTCTGAAGTTTTTATATCCCTGGCTTTCTCCCTCTATTCTCAGGTAAAAATTACCGTTCAGTTTTCCTTTTGGAAGAATGAAACTTCCATGATATGAGCCAAACTCATTGGTGGTAAATTCCTGGGAAGAAACCTCCTCGCTATTGGTATTTAATAAAGTTATTTTTTGCTTTAATCCTGAAAGAACAGATTCAACTTCTTTATTGATATTCGTATTGATAACTTTGAAATAAACCGTCTGTCCGGGACGGTAAATACCTCTGTCTATGAAGATCTGAGCCGTTGAGCGGGTTTGTTTGTTAGGATTATAATCTTCAGCAGACCCTCTGTTTCCGTAGACCTGCATGATCTGGAAATCATTGGTTTTAGGCTGCTGGATCAGGAAAGTTCTGTAATAGTCTTTGTTTTCCGAAGAAGGGAACTTAAATACTCCATTTTCATTGGTTTTACCTTCAATTTTATTTAATGTCTTATTGGAAACAAATTCATAAAAACGAAGTCCTTCATTCGTCAGTGGTTTTCCGTTTTCACTATTAACCAGTTTTAACTCATCAGAAAGAGGATTTCTGTCTGTTTTAGACTGATAGATGATCTTGTTTCCGGATACCAGGAAGTAAAAATTCTGTCTGGAGTCTGAATCTTTCATGTCAGCTCCTGCAATCGTAAATTCTGCTACATATACTCCTGAAGGAAGCGGTTTCACTTCCAGTGAAGTTTTATGATTCTGATAATCTTTAGGATCAGGAAGCTGGAATGTTTCTTTCCTTACCAGATTCTTTTTCAGTTTTCCAAAAGTATTGGAATAAGAGTTCTGAACGTATTGAAGCAGTGATGTAAAGTCATCTTTTACTTCATAAATATTCAGGGTAAACTCTGACACATTCTGATATTGTGCAACAAAATGAATGGGAAGGTTATTCTGAGTCTGAGCTTCATATTTTAAAGTCAGATATGGATTTACAATCTGCTCTTCTTTACTTTTGATATTCTCAATGAATGGAGATTTCGGATATTCATTTTTAGCCTGCGCAGCCAGTGCAATAGCTTCTTTAGGTTTCTTTTTACCCACAAGCTCATCCATGATCTCTCCCATGATCATCACTTTATAATCTCCTTCTACATTGGATTTTAAAAGATTCTGAAGCTGTTCAAGTTTATCTTTACAGTGATTGAAGTTACAATTCTCTGTAATCTTTTCTTTCATAAAGTACAGCTTTGCATTTCCTGTATTCTGAGCGATCAGTTCATCATAAATTGCATTGATTGCAGTACGGTTGGCTGTCAGTTCATTTTTTGTGAAAATATTGTTTTCAGATAAAAACTCTACTTTCTTTATGGCATACCAATCATACAATGTTGGGAAATAGGCGATATCACCTGTTCCGGAAAATATATTCTTATACTTTTCCAGAGAAATCTTTTTCATTTCAGGTTTTTCCTGATCGAGTTCCTGAAAGCTTTTTGTCAAATAATTTTTAAAATCGAGCTTGCTCCAGGTCTCAATCTGTGCAACATCCTGAGAATTGATATTGGTTCTTCCGTTTATTTTCCATGAGTTCTGATTGTAATAATCCATGAAAAAACCATTCAGTAAAACTTTGTATACCAATTTTCCTTCCCCACTCATTTTGCCCTCTGCATCTTTAAGTTTTTTAAAAAATTGGGAAGCGGAATCATTCTGTTCGTCGTCTACCGTTTGGTTTACAATACTGAATTCAGCTTTCAGAGAACGGATTAGTTCAAAGGCATTATTTTCTTTCATGGCTTGTTTTTGTATGTCTAAAATAATGGGAAGATTAGATTTGTAAGCTCCTTTTGTGCTGTTTTCAGCAACTTTTTTCCATTGGGTATCGTAATTTTTCTGTGCGGATACCATTGAAAAGCTCAGCATTACAAGCAAAAGCATAAAAATCTTGGAAAATCTTTTCATATATATTAATTTTGATAAATGAACATTTTAAAAATACTGAAAAAAACTGTCATAGACAGTCAATTTTATGTCTCTCTTATGGGAACTCTTTTTGCAGTATTTTTCATGAAAGAGCAAAACACATTCCGTTTCCCTACCTTTGCATTAATTTTCATCACCTATTTCAGTGGTTATCTGTACACTAAATACCAATATACCAAACATTTTTTCAAAATAGTGGTCATCAATGCTGTTGCAGGAATTGTCTGTGCCTTATTAATCATTCATAACCACAATGAAATAAGGCTTTTGAAATGGTTCATTATTGTCGTATTGGGACTGCTCTATAACAGCTTTTTTCTCGATGTTTATATCCGGAAAATCCCACTGCTGAAAGTTTTTTATGTAGGATTGGTTTGGGCACTGGTCAACTGCTGGCTCACTCTTCCTGAGTTCAGTATTCCTATTTTCCTGATCAGCTTTTTCTTTATTACTGCTCTTGTGCTTCCTTTTGATATCCGGGATATGAATAGTGACACCGTAAAGACCTTTCCTATGCTGATAGGGGTTCAAAATACCAAATATATTGCTTATGCGCTTGTTTTCATCAGCAGTATGATCTCAGTTTTCTACCTTGAATTAGCATATGCTCTTGCTTTTTTTATGTCAAGCATCATAACTTATATTTTCATCTATTTCTCTGAAAACAAAAGAGATGACTCTTATTATTCATTCGGGGTGGAAACTTGTTCTGCACTTCCTTTTTTATTTTTACTAATAATGGAGTATTTTTGACGAATGATTATCAAGAAGCTTTCCCTCTACAATTTCAAAAACCACTCTGAGAAAAAATTTGAATTTTCCCCGCAGATCAATTGTTTTGTGGGCAATAATGGTGTGGGAAAGACGAATATTCTTGACGCCCTGCATTATTTATCTGTAGGAAAAAGCTTTCTGGGAAATACAGATGTGAACAATATTAAAAGAGAAGAAGACTTCTTTACTCTTGATGCTGAAATTCAGAATGAAGACAGCGAAGATATTATCAGGATTACCCAGCCCAAAGAAGCTAAAAAGGTGATCAAAAAGAATGACAAGAGCTATGACAGGCTTGCGGACCATATCGGTTACCTTCCGAGTGTTATGATTTCTCCGTATGATTCTAATCTTATTTCAGATTCCGGGGAAAGCAGACGAAAGTTTCTGGATTCTATGATCTCTCAAACGGATTCAGAATATCTTTTCGACCTTATCCAATATCAGAAAACAATTCAGCAGCGAAATGCTTTACTGAAATATTTTGCTAAAAACAGAACATGGGATAAGGATTCACTGGAAATCTATGATGACCCAATTACCCGATTCGGGACTAAAATTTTTAGAAAAAGAAAAGAGTTTGTAGAACAGCTCAACCCTATTGTTCAGAATTTCTATCAGATTATCTCCGGTGGGAAAGAAACCGTGTCTGTTATTTATGAATCTCATTTGCTGGAAGATTCTTTTGAAAACCTTTTAAAAGAAAACATTGAAAGAGACCGTATGCTCACCTATACCTCAAAAGGAATCCATAAGGATGATCTTCTTTTTGAAATGGACCATGTTTTAATCAAAAAAACAGGATCTCAGGGTCAGCAAAAGTCATTTCTTATTTCTCTAAAACTGGCTCAGATGAGTCTTGTGAAAGAACTTACCCAAAAGACCCCTATTCTTTTACTGGATGATATTTTTGATAAGCTTGATGATATAAGAGTTTCCCAGTTGATTGAGCTTGTAAATCGTGAAAATTTCGGACAGATCTTCATTACCGATACTCATAGGGAAAGAACTGAAAGTGTTGTGAAGAAAATTAACGAAGAAAGTATCATTTTTGAAGTGTAGTGCGGATACGAGGTACGGGATACGAGGTGCGAGATGCGAGGTTAAAATTGCGAGTTTATCTGTATGATAAAAAATTAATTTATTTATTATCGAAATGCTTTTTATCTTAACTTAATATCCTAAAACACAAATAATATGAGTTATAGAAACTTGGACATTTACAAATTAGCTTTTGAATTATTTTTAAAAACGCATAAAGCATCACTTCTTCTCCCTAAATATGAACTTTTTGAATTAGGCAGCCAGCTGAGAAGATCTTCCGATTCAGTGATTGCGAATATTGTAGAAGGCTATGGAAGATCATCTTACAGAAATGACTACATTCGCTTCCTGATTTATAGCCATGCAAGTAATGATGAAACAATTAATCATTTAGAAAAAATCATCATCTTATACCCCAATTTTGCTTCAGAATTTGAAACATTAAGAAATTCATATAATACACTAGGTGGAAAACTTAATATTTATAAAAAATGGGTCATAGAAAATTGGAATAAAAACAATTTACAATAAAAAAAGAACCAAAACCCAAAACCTGAATTCCATAACCTCGAATCACGCAACCCGAAACCCGCACCACGACAATGAAGAAGAAAAAACGTGAATATCAATCCTCTGAACTGGTAAAATCTTTTGCCAGGATTTATGGTTTTGAACATAAACTTGTTGCTTTTGACATTAAAGATTTCCTTGAGGACTATCTTGATGAAAGTCTTTTCCGTGAAATAAGAAGTGTCAATATAGAAAATGAATGTATTATTATTAAAATTGATTCTCCCTTGCTGAAGCATGATTTTAAAATGCGAAAAAGCTTTTATCTGAAAAAGTTCCAGGATAAATTTGGAGTGGATAAATTTAAGGATTTACAAATTTTATAAATTTTTTGAGATACTTTAAAATACAAATCATATAATTCAGTATTAATTGATATATTTATGATTCAAAAAAAAATTAATACTATGAAAAAATCAATTGCATCAAAAAAACTGACAAGAAAAACTTTAAAAACAATACAAGGGGGAGGCGTTGGACAGATCTGCTGTGCTGTAAGCTGTGCTAATGAAAATGAATGTGCCTATTGGACAACTTTACCAACAAAGTGCCCTTTGCTTCCTATTTGTCTTTAATAGTTATAACAATAGAAAAATGCTACCCTCAGGTAGCATTTTTTATTTTAATTAATGTTCTTCAGATTTATTGGAAATGGTACTATTCATAAGGTCATCGGCTTTTTTATCCAGTCGGGAGCTTAATGGTATGAAGAATTTCAGTGGATGCTTCATAAAGTATCTGAAAATCTCTTTATAGATCTCACTTACCTGTCCGAAATTCATCTTTCTGGATCGGAATGCCAGGAACATGGATAAGCTGAAGCTTACCAGGAAGTTGAAGAAACCAATCAGAAAAACCGTTACAAAAGACATCCAGAATGTATAGGAATCTACTGAAAAATCTTTTCCATACAGTCCCAATGCAAAGTTACCCGCTGCAAAAGTAATGTGTCTGATATCTAAGTCAAGGCCGAAAAACATTCCTACCGGAGCTGTTGCTCCAAGAAATACACCGAACCAGAAGTTGGAAACAATTCCAGGCCAGTTTTTAGCATAATATTTTGAAAGTCCTTTCGCGAATTTCTTTCCGAAAAAGCTTTTGATTGAAAGATTTTTGGCAATTCTTTCCGGAATCTGGTAAAACACTGAGTTATTCCCGATATTCCCTGAAATAATTCCTGAAATAAAAAGATAAAACCCGGCAATACTTGCATGGAGAATCGCTTTGGATTTAAAAGGATCAAGGTCTTTTAATAATTTATCTGATCTTTCTACGGCAAGGTTTTGAGAGAAAAATACATCCAGGCCATATATAATGGATAGTGCCACCGGAAAAGCAAGCAGTACATTTCCTACAAAGGCAATAAACTGGCTTCGGAATAATTTGGATACCAAATGGGCAAACTCAGTATTATTTCTTTGGGCATTTCCTTCTTCAGACAACACTTTTGTCATGGTAGCAGCAGTCATTGCCGGTTGTTTTGTAGCAAGGGTAAAGCCCATCAGATAGATCATCACGAATCCCATTGCATAGTTCATAGAGTACAGAAAAGCGTGTGAAAAGTCACTTCCCGGGATATATCCGTACAGCATTTTCAGAACACAAAGTGCTCCTACAATGATTCCACCACCACTCGCTTTGTAGAACATCGTCATATATTCTTTACGGGTAGAAGTAATATAGTGCGTTCCGGTTTCTGCGGTATGATTGGTGATAAGGTGCGAAATCAGTCTTGTGCTGTCGTTAATCAGATCAGAGATATTATTTTTATGAGATTTGTAGCTCAGAATATTAAATATCAACTGCTTAGATTTTATCAGAACGTCTTCATCGGTATCAATAACCAATAACTGCACAATGTCATAAATCCGTTCAGTCTGTT
This sequence comes from Chryseobacterium rhizoplanae, assembly GCF_900182655.1. Classification (GTDB taxonomy): domain Bacteria; phylum Bacteroidota; class Bacteroidia; order Flavobacteriales; family Weeksellaceae; genus Chryseobacterium; species Chryseobacterium rhizoplanae. The sequence goes on along the minus strand of NZ_FXTC01000015.1, from coordinate 65,438 downwards.
GGCGGATCTTAAGCAGGGATTGGTTAATCTTCCCTGAAATACCATATTTGGCGGAATTTTTAAAGGCAATATTCACAAATTCCAGGCATTGTTCTGAATAGATTTTAATCTGCTTATATCTGCTGTCTTTGGAGTGAAGCTGAAGTTCGGGATCTTTTACCAGATCTTCTGCTAATGTTTCCAGCTCATTCTGAAGGGCCAGAAACGGATTGTCCAGATTTCTGTATTGCGGAGCCATTCTCACCACTTCTACCTCCATAGCCATCCCAGTAACCCTCCAGGAAAGGATATTCATAGAGAAAATGAGCTCTTTTTTCACATTGGGTTTCAGAATAAAATCTGAAGCACCCAGCATGTTTAAAAATTCGTCAATCTCGTTTTCAGGAAGATTATGCATATATCTCAGATCCTTTTTAGGCCTAAGACTCACATTATCAATCATAAACCACACGGTCTTTTCGTTTTCAACGGGGGGTAGAACCTTGTTCAGAATTCTTTTTTTAAGCTCCGGAAAGAAAGCATTTTCCGAGAGAATATTAGCCTCCGTTAATGAAAGATTGAAAGGTCTTCCTCTAAAAATATTGTGGATATAATGTTTAAAGTTCTCAGCAAATTTAGGATTGCTTCTGAAAAAATTGAGCACATCTGTAAAGTCTGCCTCTTTGATCGTCTCTAAAAACTCTGCAAAGGGTTCTAAAGAAAGGGTTTCATTCTTAAAAGAAAAATATTTTTTAAGAACTGACTCAAAGTTTGTGCTGGAATTAAAGAATTTCATTAGTACAAAGATACTATTTCAAACTCACATTCCTCATCTGTCTCATGATCCAATTATGTTTCTTTCTTAAATAAGGAGATGGATTTTTAGGATCATATTTTTTTGGATTAGGCAATACCGCGGCAATCCAGGCTGCATCTGAAGCACTTAAGTCCCTGGATGATTTTCCAAAATAATACTGTGCTGCAGCTTCTACCCCAAATACTCCCTGTCCCATTTCAATGGAATTCAGGTATCTTTCAAGAATAATATCTTTGCTCCACACTTTTTCAATAATGAAAGTGTAGACTGCTTCCAATCCTTTTCTCACCCAGCTTCTTCCCTGCCAAAGAAATACATTTTTTGCGGTCTGCTGGGAAATGGTGCTTCCGCCTCTTATTTTTTTGCCTTTCTCATTATATTTCATCGCTTTTTCGATCGCTGTATAATCGAAACCGTCATGATCAAAGAATTTCTGGTCTTCAGAAGCAATTACGGCTTTTTTCACATTGTTTCCCATTTCATCATAGGAAATATAATCCCTGTGAAGTTTTCCGTATTCAAAAAGGCCTCCTATCTGGGTAAGGGTAATCGGCGGATTAAAGAATCTGCCCCAGATAATAAAAACTACATTCAGAACAAGAATGATGAAGATAAGCTGTTTAATTTTTTTCCACATAACTTGATAAAAGGAAAGGCAAAAATAAGCAAATAGTACGAGTTACTGCAATTCTTTCATATAAGTAAGCTGATAATCCGGTAAAAGTTCAGGATGGAAGATCTTAATGTAATCTTTAAGGATCAAATCTGCTCTTACCACGCCACTTTCAAAGAAATCATTGGCTTTTAGTTTTTCTTTTCCTGCAATGGTGTAGATTTTCCCTTTATTGAACACACCCAGTTTCCCATAGAAAGGATTCATGCCCAGCATTTCTTTTTTTGAAGCGTGGCTTCCTGCATTCACCCAATACTGAACGCTTCCGGCTTTGGCGTATACTTCCTCAAAACTCATCGTCAGTGCTTTTTCATCTTTATTATCCTTCATGACATAATTCGCATTGGCATCAGAAATATAATGAGCAACAGAGGTATTTCCACCTGGAAGATACCATACGTCCCCGTACATTTCATTGGCAAGAACAACTGGCTTTTCTTTGGCAGTTGATGCTAGTTTTTTCAGTTCACTATAATTTTTTTCAACTTCCTGGTATCTTGTTTCTGCTTCTTTTTCTTTCCCTAAAAACTCTCCGAAAATTTTAATATAAGCCGTTTTTTCCAAAGGCTTCTGTTCCATGTATTCATCCAGAAATATCACCTGAATACCATTGTTTTTCAAAAGCTCATAAGTATTGTCAAAACTGGCAATATGATTGGTAAAAATAGCATCCGGCTTCATGGAGATAATCTTTTCAACATCGTATTTCTGCTCGCTTCCTACATTTTGGATTTTTCCTTCTTTAAGCAGATTCTGAATTTTATCTGAATAAATATACTCCGGACTTGAAACTCCTATGATTACATTTTCTGCTCCAAGCTCCGAAATATACCCTGCCATACTTGCATTCAACAGGATTATTTTCTTGAATGGAGTTTGATTTTGCTTAAAATTATAAGTAAAATTTCCCGATTTTAGCGCCAAGGCACCATCATGTTCCTTAAATTGGGTGCGGGCGGATATATTGGTCCAATCTGAGGACGAAATTTTTGATTCTCTTTTACAAGCTGTTAGCGCAAAAACCGTAAATAAAAGTAAAATTCTTTGTTTCATCTTTCAAAGAACGGAAAAAAGTGCTATATTTGCAAACCTTTAAACAACAAGGTAACACAAGGCCTCGTGGCGCAACTGAATAGCGCATCTGATTACGGCTCAGAAGGTTACAGGTTTGAATCCTGTCGAGGTCACCAAAAGCCAAACGGCGCCAACTGAATACAGTTGGCGCCATTTTTTATTGAATTTTTTTTAGACTAATTTCTCTGAATTCTTTAATAAAATTTTCAAAATTAAGCGTGTAAATAAAATGACTTTATATTGCAATTTACTGTTTGTCTGATACTACTTTATCTTTTTAAAAATCTCATACATCGCTTCTTTGTCAATACTTTCCATATCTATTAATTTCAGGGATTTTACCATTTTCAAGGTTGATGATTTATACTTCAAAAAATGTGGCGTTTGCAAATGAAACTGATATGCTTCTTTGTCCGCATAGATTTCTACAATTCTTATCTGAGTTGAATTTTCCTTTTGATACATCGGAAAAATTGCAATCACACCTTTCTCCAGCTTTACTGATGCTGAAGCTTCTTCTTTCAGAATAGAATTATATTCTTCTAAAAATTCAGGGATAATTTCAATTTCGGAAATACGAATCATCATATCGTTCTCAATAATCTGAACAAGCGGTTTTCCAATGATTTTTCGAACTGTATTTGCCTGAGTTTTATTAACGGTTTCTTGAACCAAATCAGCCAATTGAGCTAATTGATTTTCAGTAATTCCGGTATTTTTTCCCATATTAATATGCGATTGCAACTGTCCTTCTACTCCTTCCAGAGAAGCCAGAGCAGAAATCGTCACCATTTCTCTTTGCTGATAAGTCAGCACATCGCTCACAAAAATATCAGCAAAAAGATGTTCTTTTAAAAAAGCGTCAACCCGTGGAGCAAACTCACCAAAACCTGGTGCCGGTTTGGTTTGTGGCATTTTTGTAAGTTCTTCAAGGGTTTTTCTGCCTTGTTCATATTTGTCTTCAACATTATTTTCGACAATGATTTTCTTTCCTTCGATATCATTAATACCTTTTGATTTTCTTTCGTCTAAAACTGATTTAAAAGTATTAAGAGCATTCAGACTTCTCGGAAAACCACAGTATGCATACAATTGAACTAAGGCTTCTTTAATTTCATTAATCGTCAAACCAGAATCCAATCCGGCATGTAACTGAAGTTTTAGACTTCCAAGATTTCCAGTTGCCGTGAGTGAAGAAATCTTTACCAAACTTTGTTCTTTAGCATTCAAATTTTGATTGGTTTTATTTTCTTGTGCATTCATTTTTGTTATACTTAATGTGAGAATAAAAAGAATAATCCATTGTAGAAACTTGTTTTTGCTCATCATAGAAAATTATTTTTTGTTGGCTTCAGCAAATTCTTCATTGGAAACAGCTTCCAGCCAAACATTTTGATTGGTTTGCGGATTTCCATTCGTTGCTAAATGCGAAAACCAATTGTCGGCGGTAGCACCGTGCCAATGTTCAACATTCGGAGCAATTTCTACGATATCTCCGGGTTTTAAACGACGCGCGGGTTTTCCTCTTTCCTGATATAAACCTTCGCCACCCACGACAATCAAAAGCTGTCCGCCTGTGTGGCTGTGCCAATTATTGCGACAACCCGGTTCAAATGTGACATTAGAAAGGGGAACATTTAAATCTTTATTGCTTGTAAGTGGCGCCAAATAGGATTTGCCAATAAAATACTGCGCATAAGCTGTGTTTTCTTCACCTGTCGGAAAATCACTTATTTTAGGAATATCTGTACTCATTTCGTTTGATTTTATTTTGTTTGAATTTACTTTATTTTGTGCGATTACAGTTGGACTAAACACTAAAAGAATGATGATTAAATATTTCATTGTTTTATATTTAATTTATGATTCAATTGTTTTGAGGATTTTTGCAGGAATTCCTCCCACCACAACATTGTCCGAAACATCTTTGGATACAACCGCTCCGGCAGCAACTACAGCATTTTCTCCAATCGTAACTCCCGGTAAAATGGTTGCATTGGCTCCAATCCAGGCATTTTTCTTGATTAAAATGGATTTTCCAATTAATCCTTTTCTGTATTGAGGTTCTAAAGGATGATTTTCCGTTATCAGACTTACTTTCGGGCCGATTAAAACATTGTCTTCAATGGTAATTCCGCCTAAAGTCAGAAAAGTACAATCGAAATTGATGAATACATTTTTACCAATATTGAGATTCTTTCCATAATTGATGTAAATAGGCGTAAACACCGCTATATTCTCCAATTCTTTGCCGATAATTTGACTTAATATTTTTAAAACCTCATCCGGTTCTGTGGAATTATTTAATTCAATCAATTGTTTCTTAATCTCATAAGAAGCTTCCAGCAATTTATGAATTTCCGGGTCGCCGGGCATTATTGTTTCACCATTTTTTAGTCTGGTAAAGATATCTTCGTTAAAGCTCATTATTAAATATTTAGAGAAATAAAAAGGATGAATCCGCTTTTTAAAAAAGCAGATTCAGCTATTGCAATGTTCAATTATTTTAAATTGGTTCTGAAGAAATTATCCAGTTTTTCAAAAGGAATCACATCCACTTTGTCATATAAGTCAACGTGAACCGCATTCGGAATAATCATCAGTTCTTTCGGTTCTGCAGCTATTTTGTAAATGTCTTCTGAAAAATACCTTGAATGTGCATTTTCACCGGCAATTAAAAGCATAGGTCTCGGTGAAATTTCTTTGATGTAACTTAAAATGGGCATATTCATAAATGAAAGTGCGCTGGTCAATCTCCAACCTTTTGTTGAATTTACTGAACGCTCGTGGAAACCTCTTGACGTTTTGTAATAATTAAAATAATCTTTTACAAATTGAGGTTCACTGCCAGTTAATTTTTCCGGAAGATGAGAAGATGGATATGCCTGTTCCCCTGTTTCCGCGTCTTTCCATCTTTGCAGATTCAGGTCTTCGAGCGTTTTTGTTCGTTGCCCGAGGGTAACTACATCATTATATCCTTTAGAAATTACCCTTGTCATATCATACATACTCGTGGTCGCAACGGCTTTTATTCGCTTATCGATCGCAGTAGCATTCAGTGCCATTCCCCCAAATCCGCAAATTCCGATGATCCCGATCTTATTTCTGTCCACATTTTCCTGAAGTCCCAGGAAATCAACAGCTGCACTGAAATCTTCGGTATTGATGTCGGGTGAAGCTATATTTCTTGGTTCACCGCCACTTTCGCCGGTATAAGAAGGGTCAAAAGCGATAACAGCAAAACCTCTTTCCGCCATTTGATTGGCATACAAACCGGAAGACTGCTCCTTCACCGCACCAAACGGTCCACTGATTGCCAACGCCGCCAGTTTTTCGTTTCCTGCATTTTTTGGAAGATATAAATCTCCGGAAAGTGTGATTCCGTAACGGTTTTTAAAGGTAACTTCTTTTCGGGTTACTTTATCACTGAGCTGGAAAGTATAATGTTCGTTTTGTTCTGTTGTATTCATTTTTCCTGGATTTGATTTTTTATTCTGCGCGAATACCTGTCCGATGAAAAGAAAGGACAAAGCCATCACTGTTGTTACTATTTTCATATCTGAATTTTGTTTAAAAATTACTGATACAAAATTAGAAACAGCGGCGTGCTAACAGTTAATGATAATCAAACCAAAAATTAAGAAAATCAAACTTCCTTCAAACGAAATGTTTTTGGATTGGTTCCGGTTTGTTTTTTAAAGAAATTATTAAAATATGTTGGATAATCGAATCCCAATGCGAAAGCTATTTCTGAGATATTCCAGTCGGTGTGCTGCAGCAATGCTTTTGCTTCTGTGAGAATTCGTTCCGTAATATGAGTCGTTGTGGATTTTCCAGTAACTTCTTTCACGGCTCGATTGAGATAATTAACGTGGACATTTAAATTTTTTGCAAAATCCTGAGCTGATTTCAGTTGCAGAGATTGGCCTGTAGTTTCGATGGGAAATTGCCTTTCCAACAGTTCCAGAAAAACGAATGATAATCTTGATGCCGCATTTTTGTTTTGATCAAAATCTTCGGCAGGTTCCAATTTCAAAGATTCGTGGATAATCAAGCTGATGTAATTACGAATCAGCTCATCCTTGTAGACATAGTCACTTTCCTGTTCATCAATCATCTTTTGAAAAATGGTATTGAGAAAAAGTCTTTGTTCTTCAGTAATTTTCAGAACGGGAGTTCCGCCAATTTTAAAGAAAGATGACTGTTGGAGGCTCTCGGAACGTTCAGAATTTTTAAAAAATTCCTCAGAAAAAAGAATGGTATAGCCTTTATAAGTTGTTGAAATAGTTTCCCAGGAATACGGAATATGCGGATTTCCGAAAAAAAGTACCGTTCCTTCCTGCTCGAAACTTTTATCAGAATAATGAATCATACTCTTCCCCGTCGTAAGGCAGATTTTATAAAATTCTTTTCTGCTGTAGACACGGGTTTCACTTCCATCCTGCTCAATCTGGAATGCACGGAAACCTTTTAGTTTTAATTCAGTATTAAACTCCGAAACAACTCTTTTTAGCTTTTCTTTCATTTTTCAAAGTTAAGAAAATCAAACTAATCAGTTCTAAAATGATTATAGAAGTAAAACGTCAATAGAATTCTCTGTCGAAACAAAAATTCTATCGCTTTAAAAATCTTGAAAAGACTTAATATTTTCCAATTTTGTATTATGAAATTGTTCTCAATTCAATCATTACAAAATATCCGATTCTTTCTTTAATCAGCCATTTCTCATTTTGGAATACGTATTTGTCTTCATATTTCACGCTATAAGAATTTTTAAGATCACATTCCATAATAGGCAGTTCATTTACTAAAAGCATTATATCAGATTAAAAATAATCATCTCCTATTATCTTAGTATAAATTTTGTCACCTAATATTAACAGAAGAGACCCTAACTCCATTTTTCACAAGACCTAAACACTAATATATTTTTTGAGTACTTCAACAAGGTCTGCCTGCCTTATAGGTTTGGGAAGGAAATCATTCATTCCGGCTTCAAGGCACTTTTCTTTTTCACCCAACACATTTCCGGCTGTAACACCTATGATAGGTATATGTTCATATCCCGGCAGCATTCTAATATTTCGTGTCGCCTCAATGCCGCTCATGATCGGCATCTGTACATCCATCATGATAATGGAAAACTGCTTTTTCCTGCATTCTTCCAAAGCTTGCAGCCCATTGACTGCTTCCGTTAGATGTACACCAGGAACAAGAGACTTCATCATTCTATTATTCAGGACCATATTCACTACGTTATCATCAACCAAAAGCACTTCTAAATCTGGAGCAAATAAATGCGAAACTTTCTCAGACTGATCCTTACGAATTTCTACCGCATAACTTTGATCTACCTTTTTTAAGGTTTTGTATAGATCATGTGATTTGATAGGCTTCAACAGTAAATGTGCATTTTCTATTTTTCTAACTGAAGCAAGTATGCCTAGTTCTTCAGAAGAAGAAGAAAGTACTATAAATGGAGAAGTCTCTTTTCGCTGATTGAACAGCACTGTTATTTTATCTATTGTTTCCAATCCGGACATAACAGGCATATGATAATCCATCAGGATCACATCGAACCGCTCTCCTTTCAACAGGATCTCCAACGCTTCCATCCCATTAGAAGCCAAAGTAGACTTGATATTTTTATAGCTAAGCATGTGCTCAAGAATGATCCTGTTGGTTTCATTATCATCAACCACTAAGGCTGTTTTAATAGTTATTTCATCTTCCTCTCTCAATTGAGGGATCTCATAAGGAATCTCAATGTCAAAGAAAAATACAGAACCCTTTTCCTTTACGCTGCTCAGCGACAGATGGCTTCCCATATATCCCAGAATATTGTTTGAGATAGTAAGCCCCAGACCCGTACCACCATATCGTTTGCTGATAGAGCTGTTTTCCTGAGTAAAGGCATTAAAAATGTATTTCTGTTTCTCAACAGGGATGCCTATCCCCGTATCTCTTACCGAGAAGCGCAAAGCAATAGTACTATCATCCATGTGTAACTTCTCTACTTTGAGCTCAATCTCTCCTTCTTCTGTGAATTTCACAGCATTTCCCAAAAGATTGATCAAGATCTGTTTTAACCTTGCTTCATCCAAAAAAAGTATTTTTGGAAGACCCGGCTCAATATTGAGAAGAAGTTCAATATTTTTTTTCTGGGATTGATAAACAATAACATTTATGACCTGGCTCAGCATATCATAAACATCAGTTTTATCAATCAAAAGCTCCATTTTTCCGGATTCTATTTTAGAAAAATCCAATATATCATTGATGATGCTAAGCAAATTTTCCCCTGACTCATTGATGTAATTCAGATATTGCATCTGTGTTTCATTCAGCGGTGTCTGAAGGAGAAGGTCTGAAAAACCAATAACTCCGTTTAAAGGAGTCCTGATCTCATGACTCATATTGGCCAGAAATTCTGATTTTGCTTTGCTGGCTATATCTGCTGTTTCCTTCGCATTTTTCAGTTCTTCATTTATCTTTACAGCATTTGTAATATTCTGTATGGAAATAATTACACCCCCTACTTCATCTTTTGTAAGATACCAGGGTCCGACTTTAAGGTCGTAATGCTGAATTTCTTCTTTTCCTTCCACCTTTAGCATAAAGTCACCGTTGATGTATGTTTTTCCCAACAGCGCATTCTCATAGATCTCTTGTCTTTCTTCGGGAATATTAGGTGATATAGTGAAAAGATTATTCCCGATAAGATCTACATTATTCATATTAAATTCCTCTCTCCATCTGCTGCTTACTGCTACATAGTTAAGGTCTCTATCAAACATGGCCAAAGGAGCAGGAACATCAGTGGCAAAAGACTTCATTATTGCCTCCTTGCGGGTAACCTCCAGAAACATTTTTTTGAAGGCATCAATGTCCTGAATGATTCCGAAAACCCTTTTGCAGATATCATCTTCAAATTCGGGAATACCTTTTACTCTTACCCAGATCGTAACGCCATCATTACGCAACAGCTGAAGTTCCTCATCAAAAGCAATTCCTTGTTGTATTGCCCTGTTAAAAAGATATTTCATTCTCTCCCCGTTTTTTCCTTTGTAAAATTCAAGGGCATTTTCAAAAGTAGGCTGGAAATTATTTTCTATTTTGTGAATTTCTCTTGTACTTTGAGACCAGAAGAGCTTTCCGGTCTTTATATTGGCTTCCCAACCTCCCACCTGGGCTACTGAGCCTGTTTCCTCAAGCATTTCCTTCGTGTAAAACAGATCTTTTTCTAACTTATCACGGCGGATGATGTCAGATTTTAGTTTTACATAAACAACAACGGTGACACCAATGGCTGCAATAGCAGAAAGAATGATGAATAAAACAGTCCATTGGGTAGACCTGTTCAGATCTTTATTTTTTATGGCAAGTTGAACTTCCTCCTGTTTTACAAATTTCTGAACGAGCCTGCGGCATCTGTCCATAGCTTCCTTGTTTTGTACAAGTTCTTCCGGACTCATTACTATTCCCTTTTTACGATTCTCAATAAGCAGGACATATTCTTTCATCAGCATTTCTGAAGTATGCAGCAGTTCATTTAGGATATTAATCTGATCTTTATCTTTAAGATTAAGTCTATCTTTTTGAGAAACAAACAGCGGAAATTCATTCCTGCTTTCATTGAAAGGTTCAAGAAAATTTTCCCGGCCGGTAAGCTGATATCCCCGATTACCCGTTTCAGCATTTAAAAGAGTATTTAAGATATCTTTTACTAAACTTATAGATTCCTTACTTTTTAATAAGTCTTCCCTATTCTCCATCTGCTTATGTATGCTTATATAAGATGCTATCGAACTAGCAATCAAAAGCATAAGAGAAATTACTACGCCTGTCTGAAGATTTCTTATAATTTTTTTCGGCATTGAACGGGTATTTTTGTGCTAAAATACTAAAAGTAGGTCATTTTATAGTAACAAATTAATTTAGAAATTTGTCAGCAGATATTGGAAAAATATAAAAGTTTATTTTGAATGGTTTCCTGATTGTTTTTTCTTCATTGGTATTCATTTTTTTAACCAAATTTCGGTACAAGTCCGGATAGCATTCTTTCTATTCTCCTTTATTCATCTGAGCATTTACCGTCGGAGTCCTGATTCAATTATTTTTTATAATAGAATTAGATTCCTATTTAGGTATTACTACTCTATTCCTTTCAAAAAATTCGGAATCAAAACACAAAAGTTAAGCTAATTTAACCTCTTTTCTTATTGTAGTGAATTTGATTCATGATATTTTATCATTATCTCACCTAAAACCATAGTTAAACATTCTTTGAAATAAAAAAATCACTTATAATAGCCAATCCTTCATTATCGAAACCATAATACTGACAATTAGTCAATCAATAACAATAAAGCTTTGGTAATGTCGGATAATGTTATTAAATTTATAATGAGTTCTGAATGACAATATTTTACACCTCTTTAAATTTATTAATCATGAAAAAACAAATCGTTATCACTGCCCTATCCCTGGGAGCAATCGCTATAGGGAGCAACCAGGTTCTTGCACAAAATTCTGAGAAGGTTAGTACATCCGTAAATATTATTTTATCAGATGTTATTGCAATGGATATAGGTACTGTTGCTTCAGAAGGCACTGTAGATTTTAATTATGGGAGCACAAAAGACTATAATTCATCAAAAAATGTGACCGTTCCCAATAGTTTAGTCATTATTTCCTCTAAAAATTTTGATATAAAAGTAAAATCTGAAGGTGCACACTTTGTAAATGGCGCAAACGTAATTCCTGTAGAGATATTACAGGTAAAGGCAATACCAGGGGGAAGTCTGGTAGGAACCTTGAATGAGGTCACTTTATCTACAGCTGATCAGGTACTGGTGAGTAATGCAAGTGTGGGTACTAAACAGTCTTTAAATATTGCTTACTCTATTTCTTCGGAAAATGCCTCCAAGGTACTTCTTGGGAAACCACAGGGAACTTACACACAGAAAATAACTTATACTGCCACGGCATTGTAAGTAAATACCAATTTTTAAATATAAAGCCCTCAACACTTAAAAGGTGTTGAGGGCTTTTTTTATTTAAGCAAAATGAATAATCCTGTAGTGATTTTACTACATGAACTTCCGTTTTCCACTACAAAGAAACTTTTATCGCTGCTATAAATTTGCAGTATACAAAAGAACAATTAAGTAAAAATAACAATTAAATATTACCATCATGAAAAAACTAATCGTAATCTCAGCCTTAACTTTTGGAGCAATCATTTTAGGAACTAACAATGTTCAAGCTCAAAATACGACAGCAACCACAACGGTAAACATTACCCTGAACGATGTAATCTCTATCGATGCGGGAAGTACTGCAATTGGTAATACGGTAGATTTTAACTATGTTACTGCTGCAGACTATAACTCTGATCAAACAATTACTAAAGCCAACTCTTTAAAAGTTACTTCAACGAAGAACTTTAATGTGAAAGTAAAAGCAGGAGGCGCTAATTTTATGAATGGAACCAACTTAATTCCTGTAAATGTTCTGACGATCAAAGCAGCTACTGCTGCCGGAACAATGGGCGGAACAAAAAGCGCTGTAGTTTTATCTGCAACGGATCAGACTTTAGTATCCAATGCTCCTCTTGGAAGTGCATTAACACTGAATTTAGACTACACTATTCCAGCAGCAAAATCATCATCATCTGATATTTTGGGTAAACCAGCCGGAACTTATACGCAGACAGTAACTTATACTGCAACAGCTTTATAAATAAATTTTCATATTAATATTTTGTGATTTGGTGTTTCGAAGGCTTCCTACGGGAGGCCTTTGATTTTGTATGTATTGTACCGATATAGATAAAATTCAAAATCCGGGAATAAGTATCTGTCATCTGTAAGGTAGAATTTTTGCCAACCTATAAATATTTTTTTGTGAAAACCTAAAGAAAAATTATATGCAAACGGTAATTTATATTACAGCAGCTTTATAATAGAAATAACAGGAATTTATACACATCCTCAACGCTTAGAAAGCGTTGAGGGTTTTACTATTTAAGTCAAATCAATAAACCGTGTAGTGATTTTACTACATGAACTTCCGTTTTCCACTACAAAGAAACTTTTATGGCTGCTATAAATTTGCAGTATACAAAAGAGAACAATTAAATAAAAATAAAATTTAAATATTACTATCATGAAAAAACTAATCGTAATCTCAGCCTTAACTTTTGGAGCAATCATATTAGGAACTAACAATGTTCAAGCTCAAAATACTACAGCAACCACAACGGTAAACATTACCCTGAACGATGTAATTTCTATCGATGCGGGAAGTACTGCCATTGGTAATACGGTTGACTTTAACTATGCTACTGCAGCAGACTATAACTCTGATCAAACAATTACTAAAGCCAACTCTTTAAAAGTTACTTCAACGAAGAACTTTAATGTGAAAGTAAAAGCAGGAGGTGCTAATTTTATAAATGGAACCAACCTGATCCCTGTAAATGTTCTGACGATTAAAGCTGCTACCGCTGCCGGAACAATGGGCGGAACAAAAAGCGCTGTTGTTTTATCTGCAACGGATCAGACTTTAGTATCCAATGCTCCTCTTGGAAGTGCATTAACATTGAATCTAGACTACACTATTCCAGCGGCAAAATCTTCATCTTCTGATATTTTAGGTAAACCAGCCGGAACTTATACGCAGACAGTAACGTATACTGCAACAGCTTTGTAGCAGCTGTAGATTTGTAATGTTCAAAAGAGAACAAGAATAATAATTAAATCTTACTGCCATGACAAAACAAATCGCCATCACAGCCTTAACTTTTGGAGTAGTTATATTTGGAACTAATAATGTTCAAGCTCAAAATACAGCCGCAACCACAGCTGTAAACATTACCCTGAACGATGTGATCTCTATAGATGCAGGAAGTACAGCAATTGGTGGTACAGTTACTTTTAACTATGTTACTGCAGCAGACTATAATTCTGATCAAACAGTTACTAAAGCCAACTCTTTAAAAGTTACTTCCACAAAGAATTTTAATGTGAAAGTAAAAGCAGGTGGTCCGAATTTCATTAATGGTTCAAACTCAATCCCTGTAGATGTTTTGACAATCAAGGTTGCAGAAGCTCCCGGAAATATGGGCGGAACCAAAAACGATGTGGTTTTATCTCCAGGAGAAAGAACCTTAGTATCCAATGCTCCTCTCGGAAGTGCATTAACACTGAATCTGGATTACACCATTCCAGCAGCAAAATCCTCATCTTCTGATATTTTAGGTAAGCCAGCTGGAACTTATACACAAACGGTAACTTATACTGCGACTACTTTATAAAAAAACACATCAATTATATATACCCTCAGTACTTTCCAGGTATTGAGGGTTTTTCTATGTAAAGCCATGAGCAATCCTGTAGTGATTTTACTACATGAACTTCCTTTTTCCACTACAAAGAAACTTTTATCACCGCTGTAAATTTGCAGTATACAAAAGAACAATTAAATAAAAATAACAATTAAATATTACTATCATGAAAAAACTAATCTTAATCTCAGCCTTAACTTTTGGAGCAATCATATTAGGAACTAACAATGTTCAAGCTCAAAATACTACAGCAACCACAACGGTAAACATTACCCTGAACGATGTCATCTCCATCGACGCGGGAAGTACAGCAATTGGGAATACTGTTGACTTTAACTATACTACTGCAGCAGACTATAATTCTGATCAGACGGTTACCAAAGCCAACTCTTTAAAAGTTACTTCTACAAAGAACTTTAATGTAAAGGTAAAAGCAGGAGGTGCTAATTTTATGAATGGAACCAACCTGATCCCTGTAAATGTTCTGACGATCAAAGCAGCTACTGCTGCCGGAACAATGGGCGGAACAAAAAGCGCTGTAGTTTTATCTGCAACGGATCAAACCTTAGTATCAAATGCTCCGCTTGGAAGTGCATTAACACTGAATCTGGACTACACCATTCCAGCAGCAAAATCCTCATCTTCTGATATTTTAGGAAAACCGGCCGGAACTTACACACAAACGGTAACGTATACTGCGACTGCTTTATAATAAAAATTTTAGTTTGTAAAGGTTCCTTTTTGCTATGTTTTCAGTAGTTTTGGGAATCTTTATTATTAAACTATTTACACCATGCACAAGTTTATTCACCTTTTTATTTTCTTTATCCTCACAGGGTCTTCTTCACTTCTGGCACAAAGTATCTCCATGTCACCTACACGATTGTTTTTCACAGGTAATCCAGGAGAAAAAGTAACAAAGACAGTCACGCTTCAAAACAGCTCGGATAAAGATTATGTTTTTAATCTCAACTACAAAGATTGGGTTAGAGAAGAAGACGGAAATAAGGTTTATCTTGAAGCAGGCAGTTCAAAAATTTCCAACGCCTCCTGGATATCCACCTTAGAAAGCACTGTAACAGTTCCTGCGAAAAGCACAAAGGAGATTGTAGTGACCATGCAGATTCCGGCAAATGCATCACAGTCTGCTGTTACAAACAGTATGTTGTTTTTTACCCAGCTTCCTCAGCAGGCAGACAAGGCACGTGTTCAGAATGGTATTGGTATTATCACCTTATTTGAAGTGGGACTTCACATTTTTTATACTCCACCGGGAAACCACGTAAAAAGTCTGGATATTACCAATATTGCAGAGGTGAGTAATGAGAATACAGCGAAAAGAAAAGTAGCTGTAAGCATCCATAATGATGGAAACACCATCAATGATGCCACTGTTGAGTTTGAACTCACCGACACAGATAGTGGTAAGGAAATAAAATTGCCAGCAATTTCCATCTCCATGCTTCCGGATACCAATCAGGTTGTTCAATTTTCTTTACCAGAGAAAATTTCAGGAAACTTCCTGGGTGTGGCTATTGTTAAAATGGCAGAATCCAATGATTTACGCGTAGGCGAAAAAAACTTTAAATTTTAAAATTAAGTCTTGAAACTACAGAATGGAATATCGATATCAGTCCTAAGAAGAACAATCTTATTTTTTGTATTTGTTCTTCTGAATTTTTCGTTGGCCTTTGCGCAGGAAAAAAAGGATATTCAAATCCATTTTGAAAATGACAGTGTAGCTGTTGAAAAAGGTTCTACTTTTACTAATTTCCTGGTCATTGAGAATAAAAGTTCTGAAGAAATTATCATTCAGAATATCATACCTCAGGAAAAATATCCGGGATTGCTTTTCTATCCCAAAAATGACTTTACCTTAGGTGCAGGTCAGTCTAAAAATCTTCCTGTGAAACTGATCGCCAACGTGGATTTTATGAAACTGAGATCCAATGAAATCAAATTCCAGGTTTCTTATACTACTCCAACGGTCACCAGAACTGAAAGCACATCGTTCTTCGTTGTTAAAGGCGAGAACAAAAACATCGCAATTTATACCGCTACATACGAAAATTTCATTAACCCTGCTGTGCCCCAATCCTCAATTCTGCTGACTGTAGAAAACCAAGGTTATAGTAAAAGAACCGTTAAGATTGATTTGCAATCCATTCCTGATGGCTTGGAAATGATGCCAAAACAGCAGACTGTATCTCTGGAAGGTTTAGAAAAACAAACGATTGAGATCAAAATTGCGGTCAGAAAACAAAATACACTTTATCCGGAATTTAATATTAATGCCATCGTCACAGACCTGCTGGATAATAAAATCGTGGGTAGCAACACGCTCTATCTGGTCATTTTATCGCACAACAGACAAATTGCCCGTGGAAACGAAGCGGTGAGCGGAAGTAATTTTGCAGAAATGAGCTATAATGAAAACAGTTCAGGTTTCAACTATCTTCAATTAAGGGGAAATATAGCATTCCGCGTGACTGAGAATTTGAAATCGCGCTTTAATATTGGAGCAGATTACTATGTTGAAGACGGCCGTTATAACCTGTACGATACGTGGCTGGAACTGGAGAGAAAAAATACGGTATTAAGGGTGGGAAATGTTAATAGCAGCGATTACGATTACCCGGTTTTTGGAAGAGGTGGGAAAATTTCTACCAAATTTGGCAAAAATAATCAGATTGAAATTCTTGCGCTGGAAAATAATTATAATCTGTACGGTACTTACTTCCAACAAACAGAAGGATCTACCATGGTGGGTGCAAAATATGGCTTTGGAAATGCTAAATCTTTCAATGGGAAAGTGTCCTATATATTCGAACATGATCCGCGCTTTAACGTAGATACGCAGGTAGCGAACGCGGTAACATCATTGTTGATTAACGATAAACATTCAATCCGCACGGAGTTGGGCCTGAGCCACGAAAAAGGCCTTGTAAACAAAGATGAAAATGCAGGCGCTTCAATGGGAGCCAATTACGACGGAAAAATAGGAAAATGGGATATACAATCTGTTAATTCCTTTGCCACCAAAAGCTATGCAGGGATCAAACGGGGATCCTTTTTCTCAAATCAGCGGATCGGTCGACAACTATCTGTCAATCAGCGTGCTTTTATACAATATCAGAATTCGCAGGTAGAACCCGAGTTCCTGAGTTTCCAGGGTGCACCAACCCAACCTGGCAATACCTCTAATTTACGGTATTATTTCAACAGTACAGAAGCTTTGGGATTAGGTTATCAGTTTTCTTTAAGGAAGTGGAATTTTCTACTTTCTCCAAAGGTTGAAAAGCAAAAAACAGCTAATTTTTACACCTCGCAGGAACTTTTTTCTTACCGGTTTGAGGCCAACATCAGCACTACTTTAGGTGCCCACGGATTGAACCTGACGGCGGAATATTCTTATTCAAAAGAGAACAATAAAGCGGACTGGTTCAATAGTTTGAAAACAACTTTATCTTACAGATATAAGTCATTCTCCCTAAACGGAACAGCCCAATGGAATGCGATCAGTGTTTTTGATTTAAATTCTTATTATGATGTAAGCCGTAATTTCGCCAACTACAATGTATACGCATCGTATAATTTCCAGATGCTTAATCATAATCTGACTGGATCTTTTTCAGCCGGAACCTTCTATTCGGAACTTTACAAAAATTTAAACAGCAATATCACCGGTAATCTGGAATATAAAATTTCGCCTTCCTGGTCCACTACAGGTTATTTTAATCTTTCCGGTTATAAATCTACGGCTGAATATGCAAGCAGTGGCAGTTATTACCAGTACAGAGTGGGAATTAAAAAATATTTTACCACAGCTACGGCTCTCGGAAATCATAAGGTGACGTTCCAGTTCTTTGAAGATAAAAATTTCAATGGACTTCTGGAGTCCGGCGAATCAGTCCTTGCTAATGAAATTATAAAACTGGACAATTATGTAGCGATGACAGATAAGAATGGAAAAGTAGTTTTTCAGAATGTGCCTGAAGGTACTTACACACTGAAGGTGAACGAAAGTGCAGGAGCCCGGTTGATGATGGATCCTGTCATTCTGGTACATAATAATATTAACCGCAAAGTAAGCTTGGTAAAAAACATCAGGGTAAGTGGGAAATTAACAGAGATCAAGCAAGCCTACGATGTTTTGGAAACGGATGTAACCGGAATAGTAGTGTATGCAAAAAGTGAAGATGGCGTGATCTATACTGCCGTGGTTAACCAAAAAAATGAGTTTGAGTTTTTCCTGAAAGATGGAAAATACAACCTCTATATTGAAAATGACAAATACAGCTATATACAACCCACTCAAACTATTCAGGTGACAAAAGAAGGGTATTCAAAAACTGTGGTTTTTGAATATAAGAAGAAAGACACTACCATTAAGGTGAAAAAGTTTTAAATTTAAAAGTATGAAAAAGATGAGGGCTTTTCTAATAGGAATTTTTACCATGTTCTGTGGGTCTGCAGCCACGAAAGCTCAGGATATATACCTGTCGGTTCCTGATAATACTATTTTTAACAGGACCGAATTTACCTCAGTACCTACAAGGGTAATGACGAACGCCAACAGAACAAACTGGGATTATGCCTTTTTGGGATTACTCCCAACCGCTCCAACATTTACCTCAGTTTCCGGACCAACTTTTACTCACTCTTCTTCCTCATCTACTTTACCCAGTTCCACTCTTCTGTGGCAGTTAGAAAGTATGGGCGGGCAGCTGCCATATACCGGACTAACAGGTTATTTACCAGGTTTTCAATCGTTTAGCACAAGTGCTATAAGATGGTTTGAACCGCCATCACTCAGTATCGGAGGAGGGTTTAACAGGGGGAATATCAATTTTACATTTAAAATTCCTGCCTCACAATTTACAGCCAATGCCTTTCGGGCCGGGAATTACTCTATGGATATCACTCAGAATTATAATGATTTCACACCTCGTAATTTTAAAACAATTTTAGTCATTCCTTCATCTATACGATGGGTTACCAACTCTTTAACAAAATACTTTGAAATATCTTCTTTGAATGACTACCGCAATACAGGTACACGGGTATTCACTTTGGATAATACGGAAATCGCGCATACGGTTGATTTTAATTTTTGGGCGAAAGCTGCTGCCACAACTGTTCAGTTCACGTCCTCTAAAGGGGTTCCGGGAACCAGAAATATAGCAAGCATTAAATTGGGCAGTAACGGATCTGCACTCACAACTAAGACCTTATCTGCCGATTTTCAGAATTTTTCTGCTGCTAATTTCAGTGTTGTAGCGGGAAACAGAAACAGCTTCATTCCAGAGCTTTATGTGTCTGCGGAAGATTTTAAAAACTTTTTTTTTGAAGCCGGAACTTATACGTTTGAATTGAACCTCAATGCAGGAAGTACAGATAACTCAATTAACAGTTTGCAAAATACGGCTGTTCAGTTAAAAGTGCTTCCACTGTCCGAGATCACCATCCCCAGTTCCGGGCGCAATGTAAACTTCAATTTTAATACCGCTGCCCAATACACCGATGGTCAGTCACAAATGATTCCCAACCAAATTATGTTGTCCAATAATGAAAATTTTGAGCTGTATGTAAAATCGGACGAAAATTATTTCAAGAAAGGCGGTCTGCAGACCAACATCAATTCCAACATATTACAAATTGGCATCGACGGAAGTTCTGTAAATGTTCCCTTATCCAAAACTCCCCAAAAAATACTCTTTAACGGAACACCGGTTTTAGACAAGGGACTGAACGTAAGATACACCATACCACCTGCGGGTGCCCAAAGTTTGGTAGGGAAGGAAAATACCACCTACTCTATCAATGTTTATTATAGCTTCACGGCAATTTAATAATACTTTCTAAGAAAACTCTTCCTTATGGACTACATTAATGGCAATAATCAATCGCCGGATCAGCACTGTATTGATCAATTAAATGCATTGGAAAAAAAATATACCGATGTTTTTGATTTCTTAGTGTTCGCAGCGGCCAAGATGACCAACATGGAGCTTTGCACTATGAGCATTACCTCGGAAGAGCAAGTTTATGTTCTCGCTTCCAGTGATGCGTCGCCCAATCAGATTTATCCCCAAAATCCTCACTTTCTTTTGAATGACCAGACTTCTGTTTATGAGTTTAAGAATGCGGAATTTAAATTTCATAGGAGCTATCCCATTCCTGGTCTTGAGGACAACCTGATCGCTCATTTAAATTTATTTGACAGGGAAGAGAAAAATTTAGATAAAGCAGAGGAAGAGTTGATCAACAAGATAGTGAACCAGGCATCAAAATGGCATTGGGATAAAGAAAAAGAACTGGCAGAAAAAGCCTACGTTTTAAAATCAGAATTTGTGGCCAATATGAGTCACGAGATCAGAACCCCGTTAAATGGGATTATCGGTTTTACAGAGCTCCTTATGGAAACCAATCTGGACGAAACGCAGAGACAGTATCTCGAAATCATCAACCAATCAGGTGTATCCTTATACAGCATCATTAACGATATTTTAGACTTCTCAAAATTAGAAAAGCAAAAACTTAAGCTAAATCTCGACAAAGTAGAGATTGAAGAACTGGTTTCAGATACCTTCAATATTGTTGCGTACAGTAATACTAAAAAGCAGGTAGAAATGCTCATCGATATTGACCACACTATACCTAGATATATATGGACTGATGAGATGCGCTTAAAACAGGTTTTCGTCAACCTTTTGAGCAACGCTTTAAAATTTACCGAGGAAGGCGAAATTGTTTCATATGTTAAAGTTTTAGATGATTTAGGAGAAGGAAAAAAACGAATCCGATTTGGAGTTCGCGATACAGGAATTGGAATTAGCAGTGAAAAACAGGCTGAAATTTTCAATCCTTTTTCACAGGGAGATGGCAGTATTACTAAAAGATATAGGGGAACCGGTATGGGACTCACCATTTCGAACCAAATCCTGGCACTTGCCGGGAGTATATTACAAGTCGAAAGCGATCAGGGAAAGGGCAGCGATTTTTTCTTTGACATTCTGTTCGACACTGAGGAAGAGGAATATGATTTAAGCTTAACTGATATTAAAAGAGTTTTGATTGTGGACGATAATGAAAACAATCGGAAAATCCTGAAAAGGATGCTGGAACGAAAAAATATTGAGGTAACGGAATGCGATAGCGGGTTGAAGGCTTTGCTATTGATTATGGACAAGGCCAAATTCGATGTGATCATTATGGATTATCATATGCCTATCATGGATGGCATTGAAACCATTAGAAAAATGAAAAATATTATTCCCGACGCCAACCACGTATCACCGTATGTTGTTTTGTACAGCTCATCCGATGATGCTAATTTGCAGGCTGCATGTGACGAATTAGAAATAGAAAACCGGCTTGTAAAACCGATTCGTATGAAACAGATGTACCGGGTTTTATCCACCTTAAAGAGTTCTGAAAACAAAAAACCGGAGCAACTAAAAAATGCAGCAAATGAAGTGAGCGGGCGTGAAATAAAAATTTTAATTGCTGAAGATAATGCTATTAATTTACTCCTTACCAAAACTTATTTAAAGGATATTATTCCTCAAGCTTTAATTATCGAGGCAAAAGATGGTACTGAAGCAATTGAAAAATACCAAAAAGAGAGCCCTGATCTTATTTTAATGGATATTCAGATGCCTCATCTCAATGGTATTGAAGCAACCAAAGAAATAAGAGCCTTGGAAAAAAACATCGAAATACCTATTATTGCAGTAACAGCAGGGAGCCTGCCTGGTGAGAAAGAAAAATGTCTGCAAGCCGGAATGTCAGATTTTTTAACCAAACCTTTATTAAAACAAACCCTGTCTGATATGATTCAAAAATGGTTTGGTACGGAAATCGAAAAAGAATAAATAATAAACTATGCTTAAAAAAATACCGGAGTAGTTTTTTTAAGCTTTGATACAGAATTTATGAATGACCTTAGCAACGAACTACAATTAAAAATTGAAAGACTGGAAAATGAAATCAGTTTTAAAAACGGACTGATCTCTATATTATCTCACGATTCAAAAGAAATGTTTGGGAATTTTCTGTGGCTGATAGAAGCGGTAGAAGAAAAGACCATAAGTGAGGAAGATTTTTTTAAGTTGTTGCCGCAGTTAAAATGCGATGCCCAGAAGAATCTGCAAACCATTCAGGACAGCACCTCCTGGTTAAAAACGCAATATGGGGAATTTAAGATTAAACCTGAGAAAATCATGGTGATGGATCTTTTTCACCATTTTAAAGAGAAATATGCACTTCAATTAAAAGAAAAAAACATTAAATTTCATTTTAAAGGAGATCCCAATGCATTTGTTACAACCGATCGTCTGTTGCTGCAATATGTTTTAGACAAAATTCTTAATAATGCAGTGAAATACTCTTTTCCCGGGAACGATATTCACTTGCAGGAAGTTACTGATGATCATCAGGTGATAATTTCTGTGATCGACTTCGGGACGGGAATGAATGAAAAATATTTACCTGAAATCTTCACTTATGGTACCCCCTTGTTTCTTGGTACTGCTGGTGAGAAAGGAGTGGGATTAAGTTTGAAAATTGTAAAAAATTTTGTATCCTTGATGCATGGAAACATTCAAATCGTTTCCGCAGAAAATAAGGGTACTACAGTTTCCCTTGTTGTACGTAAATTTATAGAATAATGGGTTTAAAAGCAAACGTTCGTATTATTGTAGCAGACGATCACGGTATCGTCCGGATGGGTTTAATACAAACCATACAACGCCTCCGGCCTGATGCTATAATCATTGAAGTAGAGGATTTTAAATCACTATACAAAGTAATTTTGAAGGAAGAGCTGGATCTGGCCATCATGGACGTCAATATGCCTAATGGCTCTGTTCAGGAAGCAATTGATTACATAAAAATGCACCAACCCGACTTAAGAATTCTTATATTTTCTTCTCAGGATGAAGAGGTGTATGCAATGCGTTATCTAAAGATGGGTGCCGGTGGCTATTTAAGTAAACAAAGCTCCAATGCAGTAGTTGAAAATGCTTTGACAGCAATGCTCAGTACCGGCCGGTTTGCAAGTGACAACGTAAAAGAAGCCATGTTTTTAGAATCAATAAATGGGACGACAAAAAGTTCACCCTTTGAAGCGCTGTCTGACCGTGAATTGCAAATTGCCAATAAGCTTGCTGAAGGTCTTCCCCTCAAAGAAATTTCTAATCAACTTAATCTCCATTCATCGACGATCAGCACTTATAAAAACAGGCTGTTTGAGAAGCTGAAAATACGATCCATACCCGAATTGGTGGAGATTCTCAGGCTGTATAATCAGTAAACGTTCTATGACTTCCCGCTTTGTCATCTCTGCATCGTGGAATCTTGTACATCTGAACAAAGAATGCCGAGCAATAAAAATTCATTCACCAAAATTTAGCAGCATTATTTCCTTACGGTAATGAAATACTCAGGGGTACATGAATATTTTTAATATAAATTTAATTTTAAGATTGGTTAAAGCAAATGTCTAATTGCAAACTATAATTTTTACCCAGCCACAAAAAGTATATCACTACCTTTTAAAAATATTAAACTAGAAAGAGCAATAGCATATTGAAGCTAAAATCTATTTATCTTTTGAAGAACTAAACAAAAACTTATATTTATAACGTGAGCCTTCTATTGTAAAAATTTCCAAAGATGGTAAAAGCTGCTCCAATTAAAACGTATCATTTTCTGCCCTATAAATATGGAGCAGAATTATTGTTGGATCTTGGACGTATTGAAACATTGAAAAATTATGTACTGGACCACACTTTACATCAAGTCAGTTTTTACGAAATTGTTTTCATTGAAGAAGGATCGGGAACATTTTCACTGGACGGCAAGGTAATGTCTATAACTCCCGGAACCATCATTTTTATCAGTCCGGGACAGGTTCGCCGCTGGGAAATTAAAGAAAAGATAAGAGGCTACACGCTGTTCTTTGAAAAAGATTTCCTTCACCTCTTTTTTTCAGATGAGTTGTTCCTCTACCGGTTTCAATACTTTCATCAGTATTCTCATGCCACTGACATGACTATCGATGCAAGATCATTTGGAAAATGCCTTGAGCTTTTACAGGAAATAGAACGTGAATTCAGACAAATTCAGAATGACAGCAATCATTTGATCAGGTCAGTACTTTATCAGTTGCTTATCGTTCTCAACCGCTATTATGCCCAGATCTATAACGTTCAGAGGGATACTTACATTCATGCAGACTTCTATAAATTCCGCTCTTTGCTGGAAAAGAAATTTTTAGAAAATCAAACCGTTGAAAGCTATACTAAAATGCTTAATGTAAGTTCTGGATTTCTTAATAAAGTCTGCAGGCAGTTCAGCGGATTAACAGCACAACAAATGATTCATCACAAACTCATTTCAGAAATAAAGAAAGAGTTGCACCAGAATAAATCTGCAAAAGAGATCTGCTACGAATTTGGGTTTTCGGACCCTTCCAACTTTAACCGTTTTTTCAAGAAATTTACCCATACGACACCCCAGCAATACCGAAAGAATATATGAATTGACAATTCTGAAGATAAAATGACCATTTTGCAGCGTATGAATATTTCTAATTTTACAAAAAAAGAAAATGATCAAATCTGCAACGCTTAGTCTCCTATTGTTCATCATGAACCTATTTTTGGTAAAGGCAGAAGAATTATATGTTAATCCAATAAACGGCAATGACATGAATTCAGGGGTAAAGGCACAACCGTTAAAATCCCTTTCAGAGGCTGCCAGACGCATTAATCTAAATAAAGATCAGGGAGAAACAACAATAATCCTTTCAGAAGGTGTGCATCTGATCACCAAAACAGTACTGTTTAACAATGATAAATATACTTTTACCAACCGTCTAACCATCCGTGCTGAAGTAATGCCCGATGATGCAGACTGGACACCAAAAAAGATGCCGGTCGTTATGACCATTGTACCTACTGAACCCGGTGTGGGAGGAGAAGAAGCAAGAGGCATCCAACCAGAGGTAAGCCACGTTACCATTGCAGGTCTTCGCTTTACAGGCAGCCCTGATTACACGTATCTTGATGCCAATAATTTACGACGTTCATATCCCATCTGGCGCGACGGAAAAAAACTGGATGATTTACTTGTAACACAATGTTTATTCGCCGGGAATGAAGAGGTACTTCCATTACATGTAGGAGTGATTGCCAATGGTTATGGTTTGGTTATTGACCATTGTGTTTTCTTCAACTGTAAAATTCCTGTTGTCTTCTGGAAAAATGAAGGAAAGACCGGTAGCCGCAGTGCCATGCAACATTCGTTGGTCTATGGAGGCTATTTCTGCGGGGTCTGGACTACCCAAGGGACCAACGGTGATGATTTCGATTTTCATCATAACATTATCGCTAACACCAGCACAGTATGGATCAGAGAAAAAGGAAGCACGCGCCGATATAAAGCTTCCGACTGCATTTTTGTAAATTATAATAAACTGGCAGGATACGGAAGCGGGCCGTTGAGTGACAGTAATGCTACCCCTACAGATTTTCTGGAAATGAAAAACGTACAGACTACCGGAACCGTGATCATTGAAAAGGATCAGAGTAAACGCAATTACCTGCAATTGGCGGAAGGTTCATCGGGTTCGAATCTGAATGCCGGACTTTTTAAAAAATAATTTTTTAATCATGCGTCATAAACTTTTTATAATAAGAAGTATGAAAAAATTAAGAACAATCTTATTTCTTTTTCTATTAGTCTCAGAAAGTGCATACAGCCAAAAAATAATTTTGGACGAGAGCAATCTTCTATCTAATAAAGTTTATATGAAAATTATCAACCTTAAAGGTGAAAAAATTGTCAGGGTCATAAAAGACAGTACGATGAAGGATGTGGACGAACCTACATTTGTTAAGATAAATAATACGAAATTCAAAAATGGCAGTATAGAGGTAGAAGTTCTAAGCCGGCTGCTCCCTACGGCTGCTCCAACCGACCGTGGGTTTATTGGGCTGGCATTCAGAATCGATGACATGAATTCCAGATTTGAATCTATATATATACGTCCTGCCAATGGCAGAGCCGAAGAGCAGGTGAGACGCAATCACTCCATTCAATATTTTTCTTTTCCAGATTATAAATATGAACGTCTAAGAAAAGAAAATCCCGAGAAGTACGAGTCGTATACCGATATGGGTTTGAATGAATGGATCAAGATGAAAATTGAGATCCAAGGCTGCCAGGCAAAGCTTTATTTAAATAAAAACAAATACCCTTCCCTTATTGTGAACGATCTTAAACACGGCTCGGATGCAACGGGTGCTGTTGGCTTATTTGTCGATGTAGGAACAGATGGCTATTTCCGAAATCTGAAAATTAACCCTTCAAAATAAAAAAGGATCATAAATATTCTATACAAATATTTATATCGCTACACAATACAAAAACCTGAAGGCACACTGCTGTACGATATCTTTGTTTGTGGTGATGACTATCCAGTAATCATGGAATTTAGCTCTCCCATGTGTAATTTTTTTTGACCTACCTGTTAATGAAATTGATATTTTATGTAATTTGGAAACTTGCAAATTTTGAAATAGATGAAATTCAGGAAAATAGAGAAGGTATTAAAGATTATTGTAGAAACCGCTCCGAAACAAAGTCTTTATCAATGATAAATCCTGCATTAGATAATCTTCGAAAAGCTATTGAACAACAAAGTAGCAAAGCTTTTAAAGAAGAATATATTCATCTAACGAATACTTGTAATACTTGTCATCAGGTAACCAAACATGAGTTTAATGTAATTATAATACCCTCTACACCTCCATTTAGTAATCAAGATTTTAAATGACCTAATGAAAAGTAATATTATCAAAACAAAGGAACTACCATTGTTCATTCCAAGAATGATCGTTGGGTTTACATTCCTTTCAGAAGGAATACAAAAGTTTATTACACCCGAAACCGTTGGTTCAGGCCGTTTTGCTAAAATTGGATTTCAAAACCCTGAATTTTGGGCTACAACGGTTGGCACAGTAGAGATTGTATGTGGTATTTTACTACTTCTGGGTTTATTGTCCAGATTGGCTTCAATATTTTTGCTGATTATTATGGTAGTCGCATTTATTTCTACAAAAGTTCCTGTCCTTACTGAAAAAGGATTTTGGAGTTTTGCTCACGAATACCGGACTGATTTTGCAATGACATTATTATTAATAATGCTTTTTTATTTTGGCAGTGGTAATTATTCTATTGATAAATATATAATAAAGAGTGGAAAAAAATCGTAATCTGAAAGAGATAACTCAGCTTTTTCTAAAATTGGGAATTACAGCATTTGGCGGACCAGCTGCTCATATTGCTATGATGCAACAAGAAGTGGTTGTGAAAAAAAAGTGGATAAGCGAACAACATTTTTTAGACTTATTAGGAGCCACTAACCTTATACCGGGTCCTAATAGTACGGAAATGGCTATCCATATAGGTTATGAAAGAGGAGGATGGAAAGGTTTAATAATTGCAGGGCTATGTTTCATCCTGCCTGCTGTTTTTATTACTTTACTATTTGCGGTACTATATCATAATTATGGACAGTTACCAGAAATACAACCTTTTATATATGGTATAAAACCCGCTATTATTGCAGTCATTATAGGAGCGGCCTATCCATTGGCAAAAAAATCGATAAAATCATTATTTTTAGGTTTAATAGGACTTGCAGTGCTGATAGCTTCTTTACTGGGTGCTAACGAAATTTATTTAATGTTTGGAGCAGGTTTATTGGCTTATTTACTATATTCTATTAAGAATAATACGATTCAGAATTTTATACCCTTTGCTTATATTAAAATCTCACAAATATCTTTTTGGGATGCAACCAATATTAAATTGTTTTTTATATTTCTTAAAATTGGTGCCATCCTTTATGGCAGTGGGTATGTGCTTTTTGCTTTTTTGGATACGGAATTAGTACAAGCAGGTTTGCTAACAAGAAAACAACTTATTGATGCAATTGCAGTGGGACAATTCACCCCCGGACCTGTTTTTTCATCAGTCACTTTTATAGGATATCAGATTAACGGATTATATGGTGCTATTGTTTCAACAATAGCAATATTCTTTCCTTCATTTGTATTGGTAGCGTTTCTCAATCCATTAGTAAAAAAAATGCGTAGCTCAAAAGGTTTGTCAGTATTTCTTGATGCAGTAAATGTAGCTTCGGTAGCCATTATATTATCTGTGTGTCTTGTAATGGGCAAAGAAAGTATTGTTGACTGGCGAACCATTGTAATTGCAATTATAAGTGGCATCATTGTTTTTAAATTTAAGAACATCAATACTGCATTCATTGTTGCTGGAGGTGCGTTATTGGGATTTGTACTATTTCATATTCAGTTAGATTAATTAAGTGAAGTTTCGCAAAGATTTCAATTAATGATCCGCAATTTTTTCCAATAGAAGATATTCAACAAAACGAGTTAAATATATACCAAGTAAGTCACATTTTTTTACTTAACTGAAAGCCAAATTACAGAAAGTTTAGATTATAATTAAGGATGTAGTAAAAATTAACTTTGTAATTCGTGTTTAATTTGGCTCAAGCAAACAAAATCATCAATAAAAGTATTTGAAGATAATCCTGCATTGGCCACACATAATAAAATAACGCCACTTGTTTTTAAATGGCGTTATTTTCTGAAATGATGAGATAAACTAAATTGTTATAATTAACCTACCTAGTGGTGTAATCTTATTTACTTGCCAGCTTCTTTTTGATTTGCATCATCAAAATATCAGGTGTGATACGCGGAAGATTGGAAAGGAACCAATTCATAAAACCGACAATCTTTTTCCCTTTTCCATATAAAAGAAGTTTCACTCCTGCTTCTGCTACCGCTTCAGGATGAACAGGCTTATTGGTTTTCATCATATTGGCTTTGAGCATTTCTTCATTATAAAATCCTGTATCAATTGGTCCCGGACACAGGGCAGTAACCACAACGCCTGTTCCTTCCAGTTCGGAAGCAAGCGTTTCTGTAAATGACAAAACAAAAGTTTTTGTTGCTGAATACACTGAGTAATACGGAAATGGTAAAAAAGCCATTAGAGAAGCTATATTCATTATTCTACCCGATTTTCCTGTGACCATATCTTTGACAAATAATTTATTGAGTGCTACAAGACTGGAAATATTCAAATCAATCATTTTCAGTTCTTCTTCCAAAGAAGTCTTTGTGAATTCGCCGTAAGTTCCTACGCCTGCATTGTTAACCAACCCAGTTACCAATAGATTTTTATCTTGAATCTCGTTATAAAGTGCAATTGCATTTTCAACTTTTGACAAATCTTTAACAATATAATGCACAGAAACCTTGTATGATTTGATTAATTCTTCCTGTAATTGCTTTAGTTTTTCTTCACTTCTTGCAACCAAAATCAGATTCTTTTTTTTCTCGGCAAGCTGAATCGCCATATGGTAACCTATTCCGGATGAAGCTCCGGTTATTAGTATGTATTCTTCCATTTTATTTAAGTTGTAATGATTAATTCTAATTTTCTTTGTCGTTATCAATTTCCAGACTCGGTGGAATCAATTTGTACATTACAGGTGTCACAATTCTTGAAAGAATCGTTGAGCTGATTAAACCTCCAATCAATACGATGGCTAAAGGTGCAATCAATGGATTGGAGTTTAATGCTAGAGGAATCAAACCACAAATCGCTGTGATTGATGTTAAAACCACTGGAAGGAAACGGGTTTCTCCCGCAATGGCAATCGCTTCGTCAATTGACTTTCCTTCCAGTCTGAGCTGATTGGTAAAATCTACCAAAAGTAGAGAGTTTTTAACCTGGATTCCTGACAAACCAATAAACCCGATAATTGCGACCAGTGACATTGGACTTCCATCAATTAATAATAAAATTACACCACCTAAAATTCCCAAAGGAATGATTGACAATACAATGATGATTCCTTTGAAGGTTTTAAACTGAAGCAACAACACTGCAATAAATAAAAATGTACTTAAGATAATCACGGAAAGAAAATTTCCACCCAATGCATCCCCTTCCGATTCTTTTTCTCCTGCCAATTTGTAGGAATAACCTGCAGGCATTTTCAGTTTATCCAATTGAGGAATAATATCCTCCAAGAGATCATTTGCATAATATCCTTTTGCCGACATTGCCGTTACTTTTGCAAAACGGGATTTATTGAAATGATTGATGGCTGTTGGTGAAGTTTCAAAAGAAACAGCCGCAATCTGATTCAAAGCGATGGGTGCTCCCTGAACATTGTTGACATACAAGTTTTTCAAAGCCTCCAGATTGGAAAATTTTTCTCTTGGCAATGTTAAAGTCACCGTTCTGGCATCTCCACGGTCATCGATGTAATCTCCAACCGGTAATCCGGCCACGGCAAGACGTATAACCTTATCCACTTCGCTTGTCATCACGCCCAGTGTTCTTGCTTTTTCTTTGTTGATCTTAACTTTGACATCGGTTTTGTAGATATTCAGTTCATTATTGATATACACCGTACCTTCCTGTTTTCTCAAAATATTTTCAACCTGTGAAGACAGTTGCCTCAAAACAACAGGATCTTCCCCGAACAATCGCACCACAATATTCGCTTCAATCGGTGTACCCTGTTCAAAATCCTTGACCTCCACTTTGGCATAAGGCATTGTCTTGAATTTTTCTCTCAAGGTTTCAATCAGTTCTGTCTTTGTTTCAGGTTTTGCTTCATCATCCAATTGAACAAAGATCTGAGCAAAATCCGGTTTCCTGTCCTGTGGATGGACATTGTAATAGATCTGTGAATTTCCTTTTCCGACATTGGAGGTATAATAGGTAATTTCCTTGTGATTTTTCAGTTCAGATTCAACAATTTTCGCCACACGGTCGCTTTCCGAGATATTGGACTGAAGCGGTGTTTTGATATTGATCAAGAACATTGGTTTTTCAGAAGTCGGGAACAGTTTAAATCCTGTAAAACTGAATAGTACAAATGCCAATGCGCTCAATCCAACTGAAATTGCGATGGTAATTTTAGGATATTTCAACGCTTTAGGCATAATTCCTTTGTAACTGTTCGTCAGGAATTTCTGAAGATACTGAAGGAAAATATTTCCGCCCTCGTGATCGTGGGTTTTCAAAAACTTGCTTCCCAAGAAAGGAACTAAAGTCAAAGCAACCAGCATCGAAGCTAAAACACTCGTGATAACCGCCATTGGAAGACTTCTGATAAACTCACCTGCTACATCCGGGAGGAATGCCAATGGTAAAAATGCGATGATCAATGTCGCTGTACAACCTACAACCGCCATTCCTATCTGTTGGGTACCTTTCAGAACCGCATCTTTTTTGGAATGCCCTTCACGCAACCATCTTTCAATATTCTCAACGACTACGATACTGTCATCCACCAACAGTCCCAAAGCAACCACCAAT
Organism: Chryseobacterium rhizoplanae; assembly: GCF_900182655.1. Lineage (GTDB taxonomy): Bacteria > Bacteroidota > Bacteroidia > Flavobacteriales > Weeksellaceae > Chryseobacterium > Chryseobacterium rhizoplanae. The sequence continues at coordinate 34,100 of NZ_FXTC01000015.1, read as the reverse complement.
CCCACGATGCTTAACTGATTTAATGAAAATCCTAACGCATTCATCGCAATGAGTCCTAATGCCAATGATAACGGAATCGAGATCATTACAATAATTGATGCACGGGAACCCAACGGCAATAAGGTAATGATAACCAAAACAATTGCCAATCCAAAATCAAATCCTAAATGTCCCAATCGTTGAGAAACCATATTGGCCTGATCGAAATTTTTAATCAGTTTAATGTTTTCAGGAAGGCTTTTTGAAAACTCTTCAACAATCGGAGAAAACTCTTCCTGAACATCAGTAATATTCACATTATCTTTCATTCCCGCAGTAACCAAAACGCAGCGGTGTCCGTTGATTCTCGTGATATGATCCACCGTCTGAGATTTGTAACCTACCTCGGCAACGTCTTTCATATAGACGATCTTTCCGTTGGCATTGTAGATTACAGTGTTTGCAACATCTTCTTCATTCTTGAATTTCCCGCTGGTTTTTACGTTGAAGATTTTGGTATCCATATCAATGCTTCCACCCGGAATATCGGCTGCTTCACTTTGTAAACTTCCCATCACTACATTGAGTGGAATTCTCAGCTGAGCCAATTTATCTAATTTTAAATCTACTCTGATTTCCTGTTCGGGAATTCCGGAATAGATCACATTTTTGAGATTGGTGATTTTCTCTAATTTGGATTTAAGCTTATCGGCCTCATCGTGCAGTTTTTTCTCAGAAGCATTTTCTGAAACCAAAGCAACCTGAAGTATTTTCACATCGGAAGATGATATTTTTTCTGTTTTGATCTGATAAATATCCTTGGGAAGCTCACTGTTCTTCAGTGCATTCATTTCGGTTGAAATTTCCTGATATTTGTTGTCAACATCAACTCCATATTTGAATTTCACCTGAAAAGCGGCAACACCATCCTCAACGGTCGTCAGAATTTTATCTATATTCTCCAATCCGTAGATCTTATTTTCAATCGGTTTCACCACCTGTTCTTCCATATCTTTCGGGCTCGTTCCGGGATAAATAACTGTGATCAGATATTGTGGCGGATGTGTTGAGGGATCTTCTGCTCTGGGCATTGTGAAGAGCGTAAGGAAACCGACTACTGCAACGAGAAGAAATATGATCAGCGTAAACTGGTAGTTTTTTACTGCAAAATTTGTAATTTTCATCCGTTCTTATTTAATGATTTTAATAGTTGACTGTTCATTCAGATAGGCACTGTTGGAAATCACGATTTTGTCACTTTTCTTAAGCCCGTCCTGAATGAATACTTTGTCATTTTCAAATTTGGCAATCGTTACAGGTCTTTTTTTAACTTTAGTATTTTCAACAACATAGACAAAGGCTTTGTTTCCATCAGCTTCAAGCAGAGAATTGTAAGGAATCACGATAAAATCCTCAGAATGGTCGGTTTTGATTTCTGCTTTTCCGAACATTCCTACGGCGGGTTTATTGTCATTCATCGTCAGTTTCAATTCTACCTGAAAAGATCCGATTGCCCGATCTGCCGACTGCGATTTTCTGAAAACAAAGGCATCGAATTTTTTATCAGGATAGCCGTCCAGTGTTACAATTGCTTTCTGCCCGATCTTCGTAGATGCCCATTCAGTATCCGTTAAACCAACTTTCAGCAAATAATTATTATTGTTTGAAGTTTCATTGATAAGTAGAACAGGTGAACCAGGACCTACAATTTCACCTTTATTGGCTACTTTCTGGGATACAAAACCATCAGCAGTTGCGTAGATTTTTGAGTATTTTACATTAAATGCAACAGCATCCTTCTGCTTTCGTGCAATGTCTAAACCTGTTCTGGTATTCTGAACCTGCTCCAAAGTGTATACACTGTCTTTATATAGATTCGTGGCACGCTTGTAATCACGTTCGTTTTTTTGAACATTCAAATCAGATTGGTTGAGACCTGCACGGATTTCCGTTTCATCCAAAGTCGCCAAAAGCTGACCTTTTCTGAAGAACTGACCTTCCTCCACAAAAACGCCGTTCACTACTCCACCAATCTTGAAGGAATAAGTCGTTTCATTTTCTGTCGTTACCAAACCGGACGTGCTGATGTTTCCGGCCAATGCCAAAGAGCCAACAGTTGCAGTTTTCACGGGAATGACCTCGGCACTTTCAAATGATTTTATCTCTTTTTTATTTTCTTTACAGGACGAGATCAGGAAAAAGGAAAGGAGTGATATTGTGATTGTTTTGTTCATAATAGTTATCATTTTTATTTATTTAAATTAAATGAGGCATTGGCTCTTTCCATTTCTGCAAAGGCAATCCAGGAATTATACAATGAAATATTGGCATTGAGTTCTGTGTTGACCACCTGATTTTGCGCATCCAGCAATTCGATGTAGATTGCCATCCCTTCTTTGTACAGTCTGGTGACGTCACCGTTGTATTTTTTAGCGGTTTCTTTTTGTTTGTTATCAGATTCATATTGCTCCAAAGCTGATCTTAAATTGTTTTGTGAAACTTCGAACTGCAAAAGCAACTGCTGTTTCACATTATCAATTTGAGAACTAATCTTTTTGCTCTCCTCATCAACCTGCTTCAGTTTATATTTGTTCTTGTTGCCAGAAAAAATATTCCATTCAAGGCTTAGACCTGCGAAATAATAGCGGGAAGATTTATCTACTTTAAAATCGAAATCCTGTATTCCCAAATCTGCAAAACCGCTTAATTTTGGAAACCAATTAGATCTTGTTAATTGATAAACATTTTCGTTAATCTCTTTCGCCTGCCCCAGTTGTTTCAACTCTTCTCTGTTGATGATATTTTCTGCGATGAGTTCCGCAGGCAATTCCATATTATCATCAATTTCGATGTCTGAATCCAGTTTTTGATTGAGAAGAAAGTTGAAATAAGCTTTAGCATTTTTGCTTGTATTTTTCGCGGTTTCAAGATTCGCCTCAATTTTTGTAACTTCATTATCACTTCGTAAAACAGCCGTTCGGTTGATCTTGTCATTTTTGAAAAGCGATTTATTCACTCTTTGATTTTCTTTAACGATCGCCAAAGCATTTTCATAAATTCTGATGCCTTCCACCGACTGTAAATATTTGTAATAGGCAATTTTTATTTCCTTGACCAGTTCACGTTGGTAGATTTCCAGTTCGATCTTTTGCAGAGTAGTCTGTTGCGCCCTGATTTTTTTGTTATAAATAATCTCGTAATTCAAAAGAGGCATCGTCGTATGAATCTTTACATCGTAGAAATTATTGGGATTAATTAATACAGACTGATTCTCTAAGATTGGAAAAGCATTGGAATTCGTGATTTGATTCAATGTGCTGTACACAGGATTCAACATATCCCCGATTGGAATATCGATGGTTCTACCACCGTCCGCAATCGTGTAATTTGCGACGAAAGCCACTGTCGGCGAAAACAGAGAATTTGCTTCTTTCAAGGCATACAGACTCTTATTAATGTCGAAGTTTTTCTGTTTAATGACTTCGTTATTTTCCAGACCGGTTTTAATATAACGGTCGAGATAGCTTTGGGAATACCCGAAAAATCCGAGGCAAAACAAAACTACTGTTGATAATTTTTTCATTTTATTTATACATTGTTTATAATTTGAACATTGTTCAAAATTTTAAGTAAAAAAAAGCTTTTAGCTTATTACAGAGTAATATTTGATTACTCATTATTATTCCTATAAAAGACATCGATCAACTCTTTTTCCTTAGGAAATAGCTCAGGAAAAGAATTTATTGGAGAATAGGAGGGACATTTATTATAGCAAATTGTATCAGGAAAGTCAATTGTTTATCTACAAAAACATTTCAGCAGATAGCTCAGAATTAACTCCAACTCCTGCCACATTTCCTGACGAAACTGCCAATGCAACTGATCTTAATGGATTAGAGTTATCACCTACTGCATAGATCCCATCCACGCTTGTTTTTTGTAATGAATCAATATTAATCAGACCTGTATCTGTCATTTCACATCCCAATTCTTTCGGAATGGTACAATGTTGTTGGAATGGTACGGGTGCGTACATTGCTTCAAAACTCTCAGCTGTTCCATCAGAAAAAATGACCTTATTGACATATCCGTTATGATGTTCTATTTCTGAAATTTTTTTCTCAATTACTTTTACGCCATTTTTTTTAAGCGTATCAATACCATCAACATTATTGGTAGTTCTACCTGATGTAATTAAGGTTACATTATCGGTCAGATTTCTAATTAATGACGTAAAATATATCAAACGATCTCCTTCCGCTAAAATAGCTGTCTTTTTGTTCCTGAACTCATATCCGTGACAATAAGGACAGTGTATAACGGATATACCCCAACATTCGGCGAATCCTTTGATGTCATGCATTATATCTAAAATTCCGGAAGCAAAAATTAGTTTTTTACCTTTAAATGATTTGCCATCTGAAGTCTTGATTAAAAAACCTTCCAGTATTTTGCTTCCGTTGACTGCGAAACCATTGTAAAACTCAATGGAAGGATATTTAGAAACTTCTTCCTTGGCTATTTTCACAATTTCTCCTGGAGGCATTCCGTCTCTCGTTAAGAAATTTTGTGAATGAGGGGTTTGTTTATTGCAGGGATTTCCACTGTCAATAAGTAAGACATTTCTCAAAGAACGTCCGAGGGTCAATGCAGAAGAAAGTCCTGCATAACTGCCACCTACGATAATTGTATCGTAAATTTTTTGATTGCTTAATTCCATATCGAAACTTTAAAAAAGACGGAAGGAACCAGATCAACAAAAATGTAATGATCTGTTACTTAATAATTTCTTCTGTCCATAGTTAATATTATAAATTCAAATTTTACCTTTTATCTCTAAAAGACTGACATTCTTCTTACCAACATATACAATGTTCATAATTTGAACTTTGTTCATTTTTTTTAATCAAAAAAATTTTATAATTTTTCTATCATTATTAAAAATTCATTATACCCTTCCGTCATAATAGTATCAGGACTACTGAATTTTAACCCTTTTGTTCTTTGACGAATTTCAAGACTGCACATTCCATGCACCAAACTCCAGATCATAAAAGCTAATGCTTCAGAATTATGATTTTTAAAATGACCTCTGGACATACAATCTTCAACCGTTTTTTTAACGTAACCAAAGGTTTCATTTCCTTCCGACCATAAGTCATTGTCTGTATTTTCCAGATACTCCATCGGAGCTCGCAAATTGAACATCAGGTCATACATTTCAGAATTCTCCAAGGCAAATTTCATATAGATTATACCCATTTTACGAATTCTCTGCATAGGATCTTCTATGGAAAGTAATTCTTTAAAATAGCCTCCCAACTCCTTAAAACCAATGGAATGTAAGTCGTGAAGAATAGCATTTTTATCTTTGAAATAAACATATACTGTTCCTACACTATAGTTAATTTTGTCAGCAATATTCCTAATGGTCGTTTGGTCGATTCCTTTCTCAACAAATAATTTTTTTGCACCATTTAGGATTAATAACCTTAATGCTTCTTTTTCCTGTTGTTTTCTTTCGCTAATACTCATAATCGAATTTCTTCTGCAAATGTATGAACATTTTTTGAACAACGTTCATTTTTTTTTATTTCAATTACTTAAAGTTCATTATTTCAATACTGAAGGAAGAGTTATCTAATAGATTAAAACTAAATACATTAAAATTAATATTACACATTTGGCAATAACATTAGAAAACATAAAGAGAAAATAAATTTTGTTACTCGTTGATACATAAACTAAATAATATTATATTTTTTTGATTGGGTACATTCAAGTATATAATTTAATTGCCTAAATTAATATTATTAAATAATTGACCCAACATTTTACACTTTCACGATTATTTCAACTTCACCACAACCTTTCCTTTCGCTCTTCCACTTTCAACATATTCCAAAGCTTTATTGGTTTCTTCAAACGGAAATACTTTATCTAAAACAGGTTTTATTATTCCCGATTCTATCAGTTTTGTCATCTCGGCTAATTGTTTTCCATCTGCTCTCATAAAAAGAAATGTGTAATCAACACCCAATTTTTTTGCTTTTTTCTTAATTCCAAAGCTCAGAAATCTTGTTGCTGTTTTCACCAGCCAATTCGCATTGATATCCTTTGCAAATTCCGGTGTTGGCGGACCAGAAATTGAAATGATCTTACCTCCTGCCCTTAGAATATTTAAAGATTTTTCAAGTGTTTTGTTATCCTGACTGTTCAAAACGAGATCATAATCTTTCAATACCGCTTCAAAATCCTGTGTTTTATAATCAATTAAAACATCGGCTCCCAATTCTTTAAGAAAATCAAAACTTTTGGTACTCGCAGTTGTTGCAACGATCGCTCCAAGATGTTTTGCCAACTGAATAGCAATAGTTCCCACCCCTCCGGAACCCGCTTGAATAAATACTTTTTGTCCTTTTTTTACCTGTCCTATTTCCACCAAAGCCTGCCAAACCGTCAATGCAACCAAAGGAACCGAAGATGCTTGCTTCATCGAAAGATTCTTCGGTTTAAAAGCCAAATCCTCCTCTCTAACTGCAATATATTCTGCAAAAGTTCCGATATGAAAATCGGCAGGTCGAGAGTAAACCTCATCTCCAACTTTATACTTTTTTACATTTTTCCCAACTTCTTTTACAACTCCTGCAAGGTCGTGACCTAAAATAAGTGGCATTTTATAGGGAAGAATCAGTTTGAATTCGCCAGTTTTGATTTTAGAATCTAAAAGATTTAAGCCTGATGCATAAATTTCTATCAAGACTTCGTTGTCTTTGATTTTTGGGACAGAAACATCCGCCAACTGCAAATCCTCTTTCGTGTACTTATTGATTAAAAATGCTTTCATAATTATTTCAGTTTTGTGAATTCTTTTTTTGCATTGATTATGTCGTATGCTTTTTTAGGCGCAATTCGATTAAGAAGATAAAGTGCTTTTGTATCGCCTACTCTTATCGTGTCAATATTTTTTTTCATTCCTAACATAAGACCTTTTACCAATTCTGTGGTACTTATTTTTTTATCCTGTCGGTCTGAAACCATATCGGTATCAACCAACGGCGGCAACAATTCGAAGACTTTCACTGAAGCGTTTATTGACTGCAAATGTGATCTCAATGATTTTGTATAAAATGCCAAAGCCGATTTTGAAGCAGAATATGTAGCTTCCAATACCGATGGAACAATGCTGAGAATAGACGTTGTATTAATGATTGCAGATTCCGGACGGGATTTCAGCATTTCCATAAAAAGGTTATTCAGACGAATAACACCCAAATAATTGACTTCCATTTCATACGCTGCACCCTCCAAATGTTTTTCATTAGCAATACCCAAATTCATTGGGTGAACACCAACTCCTGCATTGTTGTATAAAATATCAATACCGCCTAAAGCATTTACTTTTTCATATAGAGCAACTGCATCTTTCTCTTTCGCGGCATCAGATTGAATGACCATTATTTCAGAAAACTGTTTTTTAACGGCATCTAATTTCGTCTGATTTCTTCCTGTAATAATGACCTTATTCCCTAAAGCCAAAAATTGTTTTGCGGCTTCAAGCCCAATTCCGGAAGCTCCTCCCGTAATCAGAATGGTTTTATCTTTTAAATTCATGACCATAAAATTTAAAAATGAAATAAACCAATCATAGCCTGCATTAAGTTACAGAAAATAAATGGTTTATATTAGTTATTTCTTTTAAGCCTGAACTAACTTTGCCATTGCTTCTCCAATTGCATTTGCATAAATTTTTGAATCTCCCACAGGAATATCGAATAGATTATTTTCTAGTCCGATGAATAATTCATCTGCCACCTCACTTGGCGGAATTCCCGCAGCACCACCGATTTCCGCAGAGAAATCTGTATTGACCAAAGGTGGATACACTTCGTAAATGTGAAGGTTTTTCTGTTCTTCATAAGTTTGTCTCAATGCAGTTGTGTAACTATGCAAAGCAGCTTTTGTTGCTCCATAGGTTGGTAAGAATTTGTGACTTCCGTAGACCGCAATAGACGAAATATTAACAACCGCTGATTCTTCTTTTTCCAATAGATGAGGAATCATCAGTTCTGTAAAATGGATGATGGCAAAATAATTGGTATTCATCTCAATCTGAGCTTTTTCGTGAGCGTTGGTGGTTTCGCTTAATAAATAGCCGAATGCAGCTCCTGCATTGTTTATGATGACATTTACATCAGCATGATTTGTCTTCAGCTCTTCTGCTATACGGATTCTATCTGCTTCAATGGATAGATCTCCCTGAATTCCAACAGCATCCGTCAGTTCTGACAAAGCTTTTTGGAGACGTTCTTCATTTCTTCCGTTGATAATGATTTTATTACCTGCTTGATTTAATTTTTTAGCGATTGCTAAGCCTATTCCGGCACTTCCGCCACTGATGAATAGGGTATTTCCTGTTGTTTTCATTTTGTTGAATTGTTATTTTTTGTTGAAAATTTATAATGATTGACTGCTTTGCGACAGGGATTTACTTCGTACAGTTCGGCCAAAAGGCCTCGGGTGCAACGGCATCCTTTTGTGGAGCTTTAGCGGAACAAAAGATAGAGTGAAGAGCCTGCCCGGTCGCCCCAATTATTTTAGATAGTTAAAAAAGGATAGTCTGTATAACCTTTTTCTCCCGGTGTGTAAAAAGTCTCCTGATTGGGTACATTAAGAGCGGCATCGGTTTTGAAACGCTCTACTAAATCTGGATTAGCGATAAAGGGAACTCCAAATGACACCAAATCTGCATCACCACTTTCCAAAACTTTAGTCGCCGTTTCTTTGTTGAAAGCACGGTTGATGATAATAGTTCCGTTGTAAATTTTTCGGAAATGTCTCGCGACCTCCTGAATGGCATTTTCGTTGTCGGTAACGTCTGTGAAGGGTTCAATTAAATGTATATAAGCCAAATCATAGTCGTTTAGTCTGTTGATTATATAGTCATAGGTTGCGATGGTTTCGTCATCCACATCAATTCCCATAATTCCGTTCAAAGAAGGATTGAGGCGAACACCCACTTTTCTGATATCGGCAACTTCCTGGATGGTATCTAAAATTTCGAATAGAATTCTGGCTCTGTTTTCTGGGTTTCCTCCGTATTCATCAGTTCTGTCGTTAGAATTTTTACTAAAAAACTGTTGCAGCAAATATCCGTTGGCACCATGAAGTTCTACCCCATCAAAACCAGCTTCAAAAGCATTGATTGCTCCATTTTTAAAATCCTGAATTGTTCTTTTGATATCTTCAATCGTCATTGGCTGTGGAGCAACGGTTGGTTTGAAACCTTCCGGTGTGAAAGCTTGTTGGTTCGGATTAACATTTGAAGGTGTAAAAGGTAATTTTCCGTTATGTAAATCCGGATGAGAATATGCTCCTGTGTGCCAAAGCTGGGCAAATATTTTACCATTTTTATCGTGAACAGCTTGGGTTACGGTTTTCCAGCCTTTTATTTGAGGTTGAGTATAAATTCCGGGAACATTGATAAACCCAATTGCTTCTTCGCTGATAAAAGTTCCTTCGCTGATGATAAGTCCTGCTGTTGCACGTTGTGCATAATAGGCTGCTGTAAGTTCTGTTGCGATATTCCCTTCGTTTGCAGAACGGGCTCTTGTCATGGGAGCCATTACGATTCTGTTGTTTAAACTTTGTCCGTTAAGCTCATAGCTTTCAAATAACCTGTTGTTCATATTTTATTTTTTTGAATTTGATTTCTAAATACCATCACTTCTAAAATATACTAAAAAGTATATTTTATGTTAAAAAAATTAGAGTGAATACAGCTCTAATTCATTTTTTAAACTTTTTACCAGTTCTATCATTGGTTTTGAGGTTTCCATTGTTCTGCACAGAATAATGCCGCCTTCTACAGCCGCCATCATTTTGAATGCAAAAGCTTCCGGATTAAGCTTCTCTGAGAACTCCAGATTATTAATTCCTTCCTGTAAAACATTAGCTATTCCTTGTTGTCCGGCTCTTAAAGTAGCTGCAACTTTCTTTTTAATAATCGGAAAATTATCATCTGCTTCCACCGCTGTATTGAATATCGGGCAACCGCCCGCTATAAATGTATCAATCGGATTTTTGTAAAAATCAAGATAAAGAAAAACTTTTTCTTTAGCTGTTTTTCCTTGGGAAACAATTGTTGACATTTTAACTGACATTTTATTTAGTGAATAATCAATCACTTGTTCCGATAAATCGTCTTTACCATTAAAATGCCCGTAAATACAGCCTTTTGTTAATTTTGTGGCTTCTAAAACATCATCTATACTCACACCAGAAATCCCTTTCTCATTATAAAGTGGTGCTGCTGTTTCCAGAATAAATTGCTTTGTTTTTTCTGCTTTGGTTAACATTATATTTTGATTTAACATTGCAAATATACTAAAAAGTATTTTTTAAAAACAAATAAATTATACCAAAAAGTATATTTTAATTTTTAAAACACTTTTTTAATGAGGTTATTATATACCTGAATGTGCAAAATTTCATCACTAAATAAATCCCATCAGCTGAATACAAGCTAAATATCCTACCATATTATTCGTAAAATCTTTATGGAATGATATAAGCCTATCAAAGTAGAATAAAGTCAAACTATTTCAACTTCAAATGTTTCAGACATTTAAAATTACATTGTAAAAAACTTTACAACTACAAGAAATTTAATACCAGATTTAGAATAGCTAATTCTTGTTTAATCTGCCTCAAACGAACTACAATTTTCTAATACTTTCATAGAAAATCTTATCAAACCTATTGTATTGCCTACTTGACAGATTTCAGTTATCGCTAAAACCTATTTTATTTTCATTATTGTTGGGACTTCAGATCTTCAAATTGTTTATCAGCAGGGAGAATATGTTCTACCTTTTCAATTACCAATTCTTTTGTTACATCAACTTCTGTCTTCTGCCTGATATCTAACGACGAAGCACCTACCAGAATTTTATATCTTCCGGCTTCAGCTACCCATGCTGATTTTCCCGTTTCAAACGAAGCTAAATCTTTCTTGTTTAAAGTTAAAATAATCGTTTGTGATTCTCCCGGATTTAATTCTTTTGTCTTTGCATAAGCTTTTAATTCAGATCTTGGTTTGTCAATGGTCTTGCCGGGTGCAGAAAGGTACAGTTCAACGATTTCTTTTCCTGGTACTTTTCCTTTGTTTTTAATGTTGACACTTACTTCTAAATGATCATTAAAGGTCTTAGAATTTGTTTTAATATTTGAATACTCAAAATCGGTGTACGACTTTCCATATCCGAATTCAAATGAAGGTTTTATTCCAAAAGTATTAAAATAGCGGTATCCTACATAAATACCTTCCTTGTAAGTCACATCTGCAGGATTGTCCAATGGTTCTCCCGGAAAATTCTTTGCTGATGCATGGTCTGCATAATTTACAGGGAAAGTCATCGTCAGTTTTCCGGAAGGATTTACTTTTCCGGAAATCACATCTGCCACAGAATGTCCTCCTTCTTGACCGGGCTGCCAGGCCAATAAAACGGCATCTACCTTATCTTTCCATGAAGCAGTCTCAATAACCCCACCGATGTTCAGTATGACCACCACTTTTTTTCCTTTTGCGTGAAAAGCTTTGGAAATTTTATCAAGCATTTCTATTTCTTCCGTTGCCAGATTAAAGTCATTGTTCACTACTCTATCACCTCCTTCCCCGGAATTCCTTCCCAATGTTACAAAAGCAATTTCAGAAGTTTCCGCTTTTTTAGCGATGAAGTCATCATCCATTTTCATTTCAGGCAGCCTCTCCGGCAATGCCAAAATTCCCCTGGCTTTTCTTCTTTCCTTTTCTGCTGAAGCTTCTTTTTCAGCATGCGGTTTATACAATTCTACCAGCTCCTTGTCTAATTTATACCCTGCAGCATTCAGCCCTTCCAAAAGTGAAACCGTATGTTTGTTGTTGACACTGCCACTTCCTGTACCTCCTGTAATCCAGGCATAAGAGGTCACTCCGAACAAGGAAACTTCTTTCTGCTTGTCTGCAAAAGGTAAAACATTGTTTTCATTTTTAAGCAAAACCATTCCTTCCGCCGCAGCACTTCTGGTTACCGCAGCATGGGCGTTCAGATCTGGTTTGTCACTGTATTTATAATGTGCAAATGTTGGCGTTCTGAAAATATATTCCAAAATTCTTTTCACGTTGAGATCCGCCACTTCCTGTGGTAACCGGCCTGAATCCAAAGCTTCCAGCAACGCTTTTTTCTGTGCCGGAATTCCAGGCATCAACAGGTCATTTCCTGCGTTCATCTGTTTTACAACATCAGAAATTCCTCCCGTTCTGATGGATTCAAATCCGGGAAATCCACCGAACCAGTCAGTCATCACGATTCCTTTGAATCCCCATTCGTTTCTTAAAATCTGAGTTAATAAATCTCTGGAATCTGAAGTATACACCCCATTCACTTTGTTATAAGATGACATTACAGTCCAGGGCTGAGATTCTTTTACGGTGATTTCAAAATTTCTCAGATATAATTCTCTCAATGCTCTTTCAGATACATGCGCATTGATTGTTAAACGATTGGTCTCCTCATTATTCGCAGCAAAATGTTTAACAGATGTTCCCACTCCCTGGGACTGGACTCCATTGACTATTGCCGCAGCAGTTTTCCCTGAAATTAAGGGATCCTCTGAATAATACTCGAAATTCCTTCCATTTAATGGATTTCTTTGAATATTCAAGGCAGGTGCCAGCAAAACATCAACGCCGTATTCTTTCACTTCATTCCCCATTGCTTTTCCTACTTCTTCCAATAGCGTTTTGTTCCAGGTTGAAGCTAAAGCTGTTCCTACAGGAAATGCCGTTGCATAGTACGTTTTGAAATCTTTTTCCCTTGTTGGTGCAATTCTTAAGCCTGCAGGTCCATCCGCCACAACAGTAGCGGGAATTCCGAATCTGTCCAGATTAGCTGTTCCACCTGCAGCTCCGGGAACAAGTCCCTGCTTTGAATCACCTACAGGTCCGGTTAAGACTTCAATTCCGGGCATGCCTGTACCAATCAGCAGATCAACCTTTTCTTTATTGGTCATTTGGCTGACAATGGCATCTATTCTTTGATCAACCGGAAGTCTTGTATCTTCCCAGACGTCCAGTTTACCGTTTTTGTTGAGATCTTTGAACGCTTTTCCGCCAACAGTAATAGTTGGGTTATTTTGAGCCTTTGTAAGAGGTGACAGACCCATTAAAGCCAAAAACAATACTGAATATTTGTTCCCGGAAAAAAGTCCGGCCAGTGTTGATGTATTCTTATTCATATTTAGATTTAGTTTTTATTAAACAAAGTATAAGTTTGAAATATGCTATTCCAGAAACCACAGCACATTCTGCCCTTGGACAGAAAATGCCATGTAAGAAACTATATAAAAAGTATTAAATTGATTAAATAACTACAAAAAGTTATGGAACCTCAACCAGTCAAGGTACACATCAGACCAGTTGTCAACGGGAAGATTTTGTTTTCCCATACCAAAGCCATGACCTCCTTTTTCATAGATATGGAGTTCAGCAGGCTGACCTGCTTCCAGCCATTTGTTATACAATAGAACTGATTTTGGCGCCAGTTTCAGTTGATCATCACTCGCGGCACAGATAAATAGTGGAAGAGCAGCTTTAGGGACCTCAGTATTTAGAATTTCCTGACTTGGTCCACCATAAATGGATGCGGCAAAATTTGGTAACGTTGAAGCATCTTTACTATGGAGAACACTTTCTAAAATTACACTGGCACCGGCAGAAAATCCAATCACGCCTAATTTTTCAGGATTGATCTTCAGTTCTTTTGCGTGCGTTCTGATATATGAAATTGCTGTTCTGATATCCTCTCCGGCCATCACTTTAACAGGAGCTGTTTTGGCATCAAAAGCATTTCTGTCTTTAATATTCTCCATCATTTCTTTGGCAGGATCATTAGATTTCGTTTCCAGCAATCTGTATTTTAAAACAACTGCTGTAATTCCGTTTTCTGCGAGCTTTTTTGCCATATCAATTCCTTCACGGTTGATCGATAAGCTTTGAAAGCCACCGCCGGGAGCAATAACAACAACTGTTCCGTTGGCCTTGGTTTTATCTGCCTCGAAAATTAGTATTGAAGGCTGAGACACATTGAAAACAACTTCTGTTTTGAACAGCTCGCTGAATTGCTGTGCTTCTTTCTGCTTCCAGTTTTCTGTTCCCGGTGCCTTTCCCTGGTATAAAGGAATAGATTTTTGTGCATATGCATTGTATATTCCTGTTATAAATAATGCGGTTATGAATATTCTTTTCATTTTCAATTTGTTTATTTAAATAACTGAGGAAGAAAATCATTCAGATAGGTTCTCCAATTGCTCCACGTATGACCGCCTTCGGATTCTGCGTATTGGTATTTGAAGTTCATCCTGCTGAGTTTTTCACGATATTCTGTCACGTTTTTATAGAGAAAATCTGTTTTTCCGATGGCAATCCAATACAATTTGTATGAATTGGTTTGCTGAGTTTTCAGTTTTTGATCTAAATTCTGATAAACAGGACTTTTCTTTTCATCAGGCGGAAGAATTGCCGGAGAAAACAATCCTACATAATCAAACGTTTTTGGCTGATTGGCAGAAATATACAGTGAATGGAATCCACCCATTGAAAGTCCGGCAATTGCTCTGTTTCCTGCGTCTGATTTTACCCGGTAATTGTGCTCTGTAAATTCCATGATTTCCTTGAAATAAGTTTCCATATCACCACTGAAAATATCCGGTGTTTTCATATCGATCTTATAAAAACCTTTGGAAGATTCGCCCGGCGCTGCAGAATTGCTTGTATGACCATTTGGCATTACAACAATCATAGGTTTTGCTTTTCCCTGAGCAATCAGATTATCCAGAATCTGCGAGGCCCTTCCCAAGGTCATCCATGCTTCTTCGTCACCACCCATTCCGTGTAAAAGGTATAAAACCGGGAATTTTTCTTTCGAATTTTCATATCCCGGAGGAGTATAAACCGTTAATCTTCTGTCTTCTTTCAACCCGCTTGATTGATACCATCTTTTGGAAACGGTTCCGTGCGGGACGTTCTGAACTTTGTAATTTTCAGATTGTTTTCCATCAATCAAAATCATACTCATCACCGATGAAACATCACGAACCTGATAAGAATTGTTCGGATCATTGGCTTTTACGCCATCCACAATAAAAGAATAGGTATAGATATCAGGAGCCAGATCATTTTCAGAGAACGACCAGATTCCATCTGCATCTTTTTTTAATTCCACTGTTCCCGGTTCCCAACCTTTTCCCGGCATCCAGTTTCCTTGTAGTATTACTGTTTTTGCCTCTGGTGCACGAAGGCGGAATGTAACGTTTTTACCTTTGATTTCGGGTGAAATTATTTCTTTTTTTCCACTGAAATCGAGGTTTTCCTGAGCAAACATCAATGAACCCAGCATTAATGAATAGATTGTGTATCTGATTTTCATACTAAATTGTTTTTTACTACAAAAGGCAAAATTCTGAGCCTGTAAAATACAGACCCGGAATTATCAATTACTTTTTATATTTCTCTGTTCTTGCATCTTTAATCACACCGGACCAGTTCATTCCGTATCCGAAATCATAGTTGTGACCTTCGGAATCTTTATGGGTTTCCATATCGTAAGGAACATCTTCTTTTTGTTTTTCAACAGTTGCCATATTCGCAGGCATCTGAAGCGGAAGTAATCCTGATGGCTCGTATTTTCCGGTTACGATATCCACAACCGCCTGATTGGAAACATTAAAGTTCATCAGAATGGCATCAGCATGCTTTTCAAATTCGTTGAAAACCATCGGTTTTGAAGCTGTTACCGAAACAATGACAGGTTTTCCGTTCATGGCCTTATAGGTATTTTCAATGGTCAACAGATCTGTAAAGTTGGTAGCGGTTGAAGTTTTATTTCTGAATGTCCTGTCGTGTACATTCGGGGCTACAACCGGATCACCTGCTGCAATACTTTTCTCACGGGCTTCAGTTGCTGTATAGGTTTTGTATTGAAGAGAAATCGGAAGATAGCCGTTTCCGCCTTCTGCAGCATCAATATCGCTGTAACCACCTTCTTCACTGTGCGGACTTTTCACAAAAACCAATGCAAAATCAGCTTTAGCAGGATCTTCGGTTACGTTATAATGCTTTTTGATTTTTTCGATGTCAACAGGATAATCCAGAGAAGGAGCCGTGTAAATTCCCCACCAGTTAAATGTTGCCGGAGAATATCTCTTCGGGATGTAAACCGTTTTCCTTTCTTTGATGGGAAGAATATTGGATTTATTTTTTAACATTACGATGGATTTTACCTGAGCCTCGTACCCTGCTTTCATAAATTCAGGATTACCCACTATTTTTTTGGTCTCTTCAATGTTAACGTAAGGATTTTCAAACAATCCTGTTCTGAAGAAATTTCTTAACAAACGAACTGCAGACTGCTCAAATTTTGCACGATATGCTTTTTCACCGTGTTCTTTCACTCCCATCTGGTATGCTTCCAAAACAGGTCCCTTATCATTATTTCCTCCGAACTGGTCAACGCCGGCTTCCAGCACTTTGTAGTGACGTTCGGCAATAGATAATTTCTCAGCACCCCAGGGTTTTCCTGCAAATCCTCCCGGAGTTTTGGGTTCATCAGCGGTAATCAGCCAGTCGGTACACACCACACCATCGTATTTGTATTTTCCACGAAGTAAGTCTGTGATCAGATATTTGCTGTAACCATTCCCGACATTTTCTCCGTTTTTTGTATCCTGATTAAAGCTGATCGTATAATAAGGCATTACTGCAGAAGCTTCTTTTGTTCCTCCATTTAATTTGAAAGCACCTTCGGTAAAGGGTTTTACGTGGTTCTGGAAATTATTCCCCGGATAAACCGCGAATTTCCCCATTGCCCAGTGTCCATCACGGCCACCTTCTTCAGGGCCGCCTCCCGGCCAGTGTTTTACCATAGCATTTACACTTTTGTTACCCCAGCCGTTTTTGCTTCCGATGGTTGTCTGGAAACCGTCAATATAACCTCTTCCTAAATCTGCTGTCAGTTCCGGACTTTCAGAAAAAACGTAAGCGATTCTATACCAACGAGGCTCTGTTCCCAGATCGATTTGAGGCGATAAAGCAGTTGAAATTCCCAATGCTCTGTATTCCTGAGCTGCGATGTTCCCGAATTTCCTGACCAATTCAGGATCGAAAGTTGCGCCCATTGCCAAACCATCCGGCCAAAGTGAGATCTGCCCGCCTGCTCCTTCATTAAACTCAGCCGTTACAGTTGCAGAATGTCTCGGGTCTGTACTGTTATTGGCTGGAATTCCCAAGCCCAAGCCTTCAATATAAGCCTGGATGTTGTTGCTCCATTGTGCTGCAATTTCGGGAGACTCAACAGTTGTTACCAAAACATGACGAAGGTTATCCTCTTTTAAGAATTTCTTTTGCTGATCTGTTAAATCCGAGGCTTTTGCCCCGCTTTCTTTATACAGCATTCCATTGTATTTACCTGCCCGGAAACCGTCTGCAGGTGCAGGAACAGATTGATGGCCACTGTACAGCATTAACCCTGCAATCTGTTCGATAGTCATTTTTGAAGCTAAATCTTTCGCTCTTTCGTCAACAGGAAGTCTCCAGTCTTCGTAATGATCAAGCTTTCCGTTTCTGTTTAAATCTTTGAATTTATTTCCACCAACTGTCAGAATTTTAACCCCTGAGTTTTCGGAATACCCTAAAACAGGACCTTTGGAATTCGTGACCATCTGAATATTCTGCGAAAATACTGTTACTCCTAAAAATAATGCTGCAATATTTAAAACCGTTCTTTTCATTGTTTATATTTTAGAAATTAAAGTTTACCGATAATTGACCTGTCAATGGCATAATGTACGTTCCTGTCAACAGTTTTCCGTAATATGGGCTTGCATCTGTAATCAATTCGGCACCATTGATGGTTCCACTGGCTCCTCTCTGGTTCAGGAAGTTAATCACTGTTGCACCTACGTTGATGTTTTTGTTAACAGTATAGCTTACTCCGCCGAAAGTTTCCCATCTTGGCGCAAAGTATAATGCATTGGTAAGATTCGCATATTGTTTGGAGAAATACCTGAAACTCGCCCAGAACCTCCATTTGTCAATAGAATAGCTTGGGTCGATTTCCATTAAAACTTTAGCAACCCCTAATACATTGTTGTCGTTATAATCATAATCCTTCCCGAAAGCATTGAAATTAAATTTCTTATACACAGGATTCTGGAAAGTAACCAGATAATGTAAATTAAATCCTTTGAATGGTTTTAAAACAAAATCCGTGGTCCAGCCCAGCGTCTGAATATCGTAATAAACGGTTGTGGTTTGTGCTTGGGAGCTATTTGCAGGATTTACCAGATTATATCTGTTAAGGTTGTTATTCTTCTTCAGATAGGTAGCCTGAGAAATCAACTGAATCCAGTTGGTATTCCAGAAAACTCCGAATGCTCCCAATGGGCTTTTAATTTTATTGGTATTGGGTTCAAAAGCCTGGGAATAACTTTCCAATCTTCTGTTTTCTTCTGTGTATAAGAAGTTGGCTAAAACTCCGAAGTTTTTGGTAATATTATAGGTCGCATTAAGGCTTCCGGCCACATGGAACCAATTTTCATTGATATTTTTAAAATCATCAGGCCCAAAAGTAAATCCCGGTGCTCTTGGGGTCATGGAGAATGTACCGTTAACCGCATGATGTCTTAAATGCAGGCCATAACTAAGGTTAAAGTTATCGGACACTTTCCATTCATCAGTTGCATATAGTGATATCTTATTTTCTGTACCGCTGTGGAATTCTCCGCCCACATTGTAATTGTAGAATCCGTCAGCATCTGTATTGGGACCAATCAGCCTTTGAGGCTGTGCACCCACCGTTTGAAAGAAGAACGAACGGTTGGATGTGAAATCGTCAACTTTATAATACTGTTCCAAAAGCCCTATCGTCAGATTATGGGCTCCCAGCTGTTTGTTTAATGAAAAACGTCCCGAAAGACTCGTTACCGGTGTTTCAGGGGTGTGCATCGCCAACTGGGTACCGACTGCTCCGGAGTAAGGCTGCCCATTGGATGCCAGTGTATAACCATTTGATGCATTTGCCTGGAAAATACTCAAAGGAATAATTGTTGAAATTTTTACTTTGGAAAAATGTGCCCGGGTTGAAAATTTAAAATTCCAGCCATTATCAAGAAGATAGTTACCAAAGATATCGATATTATGAGATTTTGACCTGTTGTCATTTCCGCTCATGGAAGCCCAATACTCTCTACCGGACAGGATATCTTTCATCTTTATCTTCCCGTCATTAACCACGTAAGAGTCTCTGCCTATCCTGAAATCGTCCAGCTCTGTCACTTTACCGTTTTCCCCGTATTGGAATACGGCATAATTGCCGACATTATAGGAGTCTGCATATTTGTAAAGCGCGGTAATTTGTCCTTTATTGTCGTTAAAATACTTGGTTACCCCTGCTCTGAAAATTTTTGTTTCATCAACATTTCTTGCAAAGCCTAACTTAAAGGTACTGGGATCATAATTCAAAAATGCTCCTGCGGTATAGGTCCAGCCATTTTTGGAAATAGGCCCCGAGACATTGGCATCGGCCTGTAGCCAGCCAAAATTACTGGTGGTAAATTTGCCTTTGATCTTAAGGTCTTTAGTTCCTGTCTGCGCATATGAATTGACTGCAAAACCAAGATCTCCCATTGTATTGGCCAACTGATCCATTTTTAAAAGCCCGGTCCTTTCCAACCCAACACTTTGTCTCCATGTTTTATTGGGGAGCTCGGGCCAGAAAAAATAAACAACCGGAAGATCATTTTCGAGAATCGTGATTCCTCCAACAGTAGAAGGAAGTCCGATATTGACATCGCGGGGACTGGTATTATTGGCTGCATTGAGCATCACATTCCTGTTGTTGTCCTCTTTGGAAGAAGTTATTACTTTTTTCTTCAAAGCTAAGCTGTCGGTTTGCTGGCCAAATGATGCTCCGCAACAAAACATGAGCAACAAAGTGGAAATTCGGAGTCTTGAGTTTTTCATAATTATCAATTAATCTGTTTTTTGTTTGGATTGTGTAATGAAATGTTGAATTTCAGATAGGTAACTAATTTTAAATTAAACAAATAGCTAACAGGATTTTATCCATGTAATTTTTTATATTCCCTAATATTTTTTAGTTGCTTCATTATGAAGCGACTCAATATTACATTCTTTTTTCCATACAACCAAATGAATGTTAAAAAAACATTAACACAATAACAAATCACTGAATAACAATAAATTACACTTAAAAAAACAAAATAAAATGATGAAAAAAGCATTTATTTACCCGGAAATGTAAATTCTATGTTACCAAAAAGTAATGCTAAAAAGCCTGAATGTTTGTTCTTTCCTTAATATCCCCTTAACTTTGTTGAGCACGAACAATTAAAATAAATATGAACCCTCATCAACAGATTTTAGAAAAATCAGCAGAAGCCTATCAGTTATATCTTCCCCATATTTCTATTGACACTGTTATCTTTGGATTCAGCGAAAATGAGCTCAAAGTCCTTGCTATTAAGATGAAGTTCAACAATCAATGGTTTCTGCCGGGTGGCTACCTTAAGAAAGAAGAGCATATTGATGACGCAGCAGTAAGAATTTTAAGTGAGCGCGCTGGTGTAACAGATCTTTTCCTGGAAGAATTTTCCGTTTTTGGGAAGAATGGCCGAAGTGAGGAAGTTTTTAGTGATTATGATGATACTTTGTGGCATAAGCAAAGGTTTATTTCTATCGGCTATTATGCGCTTGTGAATTATCATGACGTTTCTCCAAAAGCTGATGAATTAAGCAACGAATTTGAATGGCTGGACGTGAATAACCTGGATGAGTATTCTATCACAATGGATCATAAGCAAATCATCTTAAAAGCGTTATTAACACTCAGGGAAAGAATAACTTACAAGCCTATCGGCTACAACCTGCTGCCTGAAAAATTTACGATGACAGAATTGCAGCGGTTATATGAAACAATATTAGGCAGGACTCTGAACAGGGGTAATTTCTATAGAAAAATAAAAAATTTAGGAATTCTAACTAAATTGGATGAACTGCGAACAGGTGGTGCTCATAAGGCACAAGATCTCTATTCCTTTAATAAAGAAAATTATGAAAAGGCACTTCAAAATGGAGTAAACAGCTGGTAACTGGCTGAAATCAATTAAAAAATATTTTTTAATTCTATCTGTTTATGCTGAAGTATAAAAGTTTTGGTAATTGATTTTTAAATCTAATGAACTATTGATCATTCCCTGATATTCTTCTTAAAATTACTTTTCTAAGTCTGTCTTCATTTTCATCAGCCCAATATCCCAATGTAGAAATTACAGGAATTAAGGTCTTACCAAAATCTGTGAGGTAATATTCAACTTTTGGCGGAACCTGGGCATAGATTTTCTTTGTAACAAGTTCGTGCTCTTCAAGTTCTTTCAGCTGGATATTTAAAACCCGTCTTGAAGCATCCGGAATTTTACGCTGCAATTCACTTGGGCGCAGATGACCTTGATTGATAAACCACAGCAGACGGATTTTCCATTTGCCGTAAAGGACTTCACCAATAAGGTCAAGACCGCAGTTTAAATTCAAAGGTATTTTTCTTTCGTGCATACACAAATTTAATCCAATGTACCAAATTGCACAATAGGGGAATAAATTATCCCTATGCAATTCGATTTTCCGTTATTGCCTGAAAAAGTGATACTTCGGAAATTTGTATCAAAGAATTGAACAATGGAAAATCTATTTAATGACAACAACGAAATTCAAGGTAAAATTGTCTTAGTAACAGGCGGAACAAAAGGAACCGGCAAAGCAATAGCAGAAAGACTGTTACAAGCTGGTGCAACAGTTATTATTACCGCAAGAAACGCACCTGAAGAAGAAAACAGCAATCTGCATTTTATACCTTCCGATCTGAGCAAAGCAGAAGGAACCCAAAAAGTAATCAGAGAAGTGCTGTCAACGTATGGAAGGCTGGATATTCTTGTGAACAACCTGGGTTCTTCATCAACGCCCGCTGGTGGATTTACGGCATTAACTGATGAAGATTGGGAATCAACCCTACAGGCTAATCTGCTTGCTCCGGTTCGGCTGGACAGAGGATTTTTACCACAAATGATTGAGCGAAAAAGTGGTGTAATTATTCACATCGCTTCAATTCAGGGAAAACTGCCTTTATACGATTCTACTTTGCCATATGCCGCTGCAAAAGCAGGACTTAGAAACTATAGTAAAAGTTTATCGAACGAAGTTACCCCCAAAGGTATTCGGGTACTGACTGTTTCGCCAGGGTGGATCAATACAGCAGCTTCGGAAGCCTGGCTGGGTGAAATTGCGAGAAACGCTAATAGTACTGTAGAAGAAGCGCAAAACAGCGTTATGGATGCATTGGGCGGAATCCCTTATGGAAGACCTGCCGAGCCGGAAGAAGTAGCTGAATTAGTTGGTTTTCTTGTTTCACCGAGAGCCAATTATTTAACAGGAACTGAATTTATAATCGATGGCGGTACAGTACCAACAATTTAATATTTTAAAATACAATACAATGAATTTACCAAACATTGTCACAGAACTAGTGAAAGCTCAAAATGAATTTAACAGTGCAGCCTATGCAAATTGTTTTACCGAAAATGCAGAAGTATTTGATGAAGGCAAAACCCACAACGGAAAAGCAGAAATTGAAAGCTGGATTGACAAAGCCAACAAAGAATACAAAGCCAGCATGCAGCCATTAGATTATAACGAAAATGAAAACATCTTATCGGCTGAAGCTTCGGGAACATTTCCGGGCAGTCCTATTGTTTTGAAATATCATTTTCAATTCTCTGATGGGCTTATTCAATCCCTGAAAATAACGGGTTAATATTTTTTCTGAGAACAAGATATTTATAGGAATAATTAAATTGACTCAAAAGAACCCAATCATACATTATAGAGCGGTAATAAGTTTTCCGCTCTATTTCCAACAGAGAATGTACTTAAAATCCATGAATCGGAAGTATTGGTTATTTCAAAACTGGGACCTCAACAAAACTATCATTAAACCAATGGATAATCAAGGGTTCTTTTGCATCGGCAATGGTTTCGGCAGTTACTGGTTTGCCACTTCCGTAATTCAGTTCTGAGAAAGAATTTTTGTTGACATTCAGCACAACTACCAGCCGGCTTCCTTTCTGCAGTTGTTTGCTGATCAGATGTGTATTTTCAAATGTGATGGTTTCTTTTTTACCAGGGGTCAGTAATTGTCTTTTAGTATTGTCTTTAGCATAGCTTGCACGACCAATATAATAGGAAAGATGAAAATATTTGCCTTCGGGTGTGAGTTCGTAAAGGGTTACTCCCAGATCCACGTCTTTTTTATTGATGCTCAGTTTTATATTTCCAAGAAATGATCCGTTTACGAGCATAGCATCCAGAGGCTCGCTTATGAAAACGTAGCCGTTACCGGATACACTTTCCCGGACAATAGGATCCGGATAATAATCATTATTGCTTATTGTACGGTCCGCAAAATCTACTTTTTGAACCAAATAGGTATTGGGCTCAGGTTTATTTTGCCTCAGCAAATACTCCTTATCGCTGATTTTAGCAGGACTTAGATAGAATTTCAAATAACTGTTATGCATAGCCTCCAGTGAAGCAGCACTTCGCCATTCATCTGTCCCCATGACCTGATAGTTTATTTTATCTTTTAGAAAAGCAGGTTTTTCTACACCTTTCAGAATATAATCCAGCCATTGATAAGTGTATTCCTTGATTGGAAATAAAGCATTTTTACTCACTGTATATCCGTTGATGACCTTCTGTCCTCCCATTTGTGTCCCGAAATGACCATACGGACCAATTACCAGATAAGCCGGCGTCTCAGGGCTGTACTTGTTAAGTTCACGCAGATAGTAAATTCCTGAATTTTGAGAATCATTATAATACCCGTCAAATGCCAGTACGGGAATAGTAATCCGGGTAAAATCTTCTTTATACGGAGCCATATTCTGCCAATAAGAATCAAAGGCAGGATGACTTATCCAACGCTGGAAAAGGCGGTTCGGTGTACCATCAATACTATCCATTTTATTATAGGCTGCTCCGGTTTCCCACCATCTGAACATCATATCACGGAATCTCTTTCTGTCATCACCCGTTTTATTATCCAGATATTTATTGTTGCTTACATAAAAAGACCATTCGTAATTGGGATTGATAAAAATATTATTTTCCATGGGAAGTCCCATTCCGGGGCGGTTGGCAACATAAGGGACAATCGTTTTCAGCGCAGGATGAAGATTTTTAGCTGCTGCCCATTGTGTGAAGCCATTGTAGCTTCCGCCAAACATTCCTATTTTACGGTTACACCATGGCTGCCTGCTGATCCAGTCAATCACATCATAGGCATCTTTTCCATCAGTTTCATACGGATAAATCTCAGATTTGCTGAAGCGCTTCCCTCTTGTATACGCCATAACACCTACATATCCTCTATCTGCAGCTTCTTTAAGCGACTGTATATCCCGTCCCTGATCCCGCACATAGATTGTAAATTGCAATACGACAGGTCTTGGAATATTGTCATTTTTTTTGCGCACCACCATTGCAGAAATCTCCCCTCCATCTCTTGTACGGATCATCACACTATCCTGAATACTGTATAAACTTTCCTTTTCCTGCTGGCTACCCCACAATGTTTGTTGAGCCTGCACTGTTGATATCGGCAGAAAATTCAATAGAATCAGAATCAATGTATAGACTACTTTCATAAGGTTATTTTTAAAAACTTAATAATGCTTTTCGTAAAAATCAGGAACTTATGAGTAAGATACTGGTTAATGGCTTCCTATTAATTTTCTATTAACCATTCCATTAATTCAATACTTTCCGGCCAACATAAGATCAATTATAGTGTTTTACCATATTTAAGACAATTATCATTTCAGAACTATTACATTTCTGATTTTTTATAAGGTGATAATAATCTGATTTTTCAGTATTCGACATTTTAATCATGAAATTCTTAATCTGTTTTAAACAAAAAAATCCCGTATTAACGGGATTTTAATTTCTTATATTCAAATTTACTTTATCTCTACAGGAACTGAGATTTTGTCCCAATCCATTGTGAATCCATTATTGTTTATTTTATACACTAAAGTCTCCTGTGTTGCTGGTAAAGCTTTGGTTTTTACATCAACACGCAAAGCATCTTTTGATTCTTCGTATTTATAAGCACCCCATTGCTTTGGCTCTTTATTAAAAATGGCAGTCCATGTTCCGCTTTCTTTAGGGATTAAGAAAAAGCTGTATTTACCTGCAGCCAGTTTTTTACCCTGAACGGTAATGTCTTTATCCGTTTCAAAAGTAGTGGCTTCATTGGCACCCGCACGCCAAACTTTATTATAAGCTTCTAAACCACCCCAGATTGTACGTCCTTTAACAGAAGGACTGCTGTAAGCGATGGTAATGTTTGCATCTTTAATTTTTCCCGTAGCCGTAGCCGGTGGGCTGGCAGGTTTTTTAGTGTCCTGCGCAAAGGCATTCATTGAAATCGTCATGGTAGCAACAAGTACAGTCGCAGATTTAAGAATCGTTTTCATAATATTTTTATTTGTTTGTTTTTGTTATTGTACGTTTACGAATTTACTATTTTCTGCTTATAAAACAGCAATCCGATTGCTGAAAATATAATAACCGCCGCTGCACCAATTACATTAAGCCAAAGGAAAGAAACGATATCGAACTGATACACGGCAATCACCGCAATTTCTGATAAAATTGCAGCAATAAATACATTCGCGCCGTTAATCTTTTTGTAGTAGAATGCGACCAGAAAAATCCCCAATATCGGACCGTAGAAAAGAGAACCCAATACGTTAACCGCTTCAATAAGGGAACCCATTTGCGTGGCAAACATGGCTACACCAATTGAGAAAATCCCCCAGCCTAACGTATGTAGACGGCTATACTTCAACTCTGTTTTTTCATCAGGAATTTCTTTACTGAATATTAAATGAACATCTTTTAATGAGCAGGCGGCAAGGGAATTCAGGGCTGCAGAAATGGAGCCCCAGCTGGCCAGAAAAATGACAGCAAAGAGTAAACCGATCATCCCTACAGGCAATGTATTTTTTACGAAATACAGGAAAATATAATTGGTATCCGTTTTCTCCGCATTATAGTTTGAATTATTGATTGCTTCCTCTACTCTGCCGTGCAGTGCTTTTACCTGCGTTTGTGTATCTTTAAAATCCTGAATTGTTTTGTTGAGTTCGGGAGAATGAGTTTCTTTCAGCTTCAGAATTTCTTTTGATTCTGCGTTAAATTTTAGTTGTAAATCCTGATGTTCTTTTTCAAAAACCGCAGCCTGTTCAGGTTGTGTATCCTTTAAATACTGATAAGAACGTTCATTAAAATAAATGGGAGCCGGTTTCAGAGAAAAGAATGCGAAAAGTAAAGCACCGATCAGGAGAATAGCAAACTGCATCGGGATTTTAACCAATCCGTTCAGCAGCAAGCCCATTTTAGCATTGGTATTGTCTTTCGCCGTAATATACCTCCCGACCTGGCTCTGGTCTGTCCCGAAGTAAGAAAGTGCCAGAAAAAAACCGCCAATGAGTCCGCTCCAAATGTTGTACTTGTCTTTCCAGTCAAATTCTGTAGTAATTACATTGAGCTTTCCGGATTTCCCCGCCAGATAAAGTGCATCCTTAAACCCAATTCCATTTGGCATATTCTGAATAAGCAGAAAACCTGCAAAAGCCATTGTTCCCAAAATAATGAGAAACTGTAATTTCTGGGTGTGAGCAATCGCTTTTGCACCGCCAACATAGGTATAAATCAACAGAATGCCTCCTGTCAAAACATTGGTTAAATAAATATTCCAGTTTAAAACACTTGATAAGATGATACTTGGAGCGTAAATACTGATTCCCGTTGATAAGCCTCTGGAAAAAAGAAAAAGCAGTGAAGTAAGCACTCTTGTTTTTTTATCAAAACGGTTTTCTAAATATTCGTAGGCGGTGTAGACATTTAAACGCTGAAAAATCGGGATGAAAGTAATGCAGATCACAATCATCGCCAAAGGCAGACCAAAGTAATACTGCACGAAACGCATCCCGTCCGTATAAGCCTGGCCCGGTGCTGAAAGAAATGTAATGGCACTTGCCTGCGTCGCCATAATACCGATAAGCACAATGTACCAGGGCATTTTATTATCTGCTTTCAGATAAGATGCGTTGCTTTTCTGGCCACGACCGATGAATACGCCGTAAACCACCACTACAACAAGTGTAAAAATAAGAACTGTCCAATCTATAGTACTCATGCCCAAAATTTAGTAAACCAATAATAAAATGCGATCTGCAATACTAATGCAACCGCTAATAGCAGGTACCAGATATTCCAATTTTTAAGTGGCTTGTTCATCAGTTTTTCTGTGCAGATAAAAAGTTAAAAAATAAACGTGCCGCACCAGCATTTCCTGCAGGCAGCTGTCTGAAAAATGCCAGCGGTGTATAAATAAAATTTCCTTTTCCGTATTTTGCATATAAAGTAGATCCCTTCAGCGGCTCCTCATCTGTATCGTGCATTTCAAAAAGCGGCTCATATGCTGCATCCCATTGAGCAGGGAAATAGGCTCCACGTTCCTGTACCCAGCCTTTAAAATCATCCGCAGTAATTTTATTCGGGAAGTTCAGTAATTTATGATTTGGATTTAACAACTTAACCTCAGCATTTTCTTCGGTAACACGCTTATTGGCAATAGAGAAATTATACATTCCCAATTGGTCAACGGTTGTATCCTGGTTGGTGTTATACTGCATCACCAGATTACCTCCAGCTTTTGCATAAGACCATAAAAAAGGCATCCAGCGGCCCAGCTTTTTCTCCGTATTATTGGCACGAACACCAAGTATGATGGCATCATATTGCGATAACTTGTTTTGATTACCGTTTCCGCTAGATTCATCCGTGTTGCCATAAAAATCTCCGTCTTTCAACACATCTACCTGAACGCCTGCAATGCGTAGGAACTCAGGAATGAAATCGCCCGCACCTTCTATGTACCCCACTTTTTTAACCTTTGCCTGGATGTCCCCTTTCATTACGGTTACCGTTGCAGGCGCAAAATATTGTAAGGATGGTAAATGCGGATACTGGATTAATACCTGTTTTTTATTATAAGTGACTCCATCTGCAAGAAAATTGGCATCCAATTGCAAACGGGAGGAGTTTATTGAAGCAAACTTAGCTTTTGGAATAACGTAATCAACGGTAAAATCTTTTCCATTGAAAGAGTTTACATCAGCGCCACCTAACCGTTCTCCGTTATACGTAAGGCTTAAATTACCTTTACTGAACTGTTTGTTAGAATTAACCTTAATATTTAAACTCAAATGCAAATCTTCATTTTCTTTGACCAGATAAAGTGGTTGTGTAAATTTCAGTTCCAAAGCAGGAACAATACGCAAAGCTTCAACCACATCACCACGCACCGGATCTAATTTCTTGAAAGATAATGGAAGTTTAACCTGAAACTTTTCTGAACCGATTTTTAAACCAAGCAAAACATTGAGTGGTGATTCTGCTTCAGGCAAACCGATTAAAGTATCATTCGGAACAGAGAAAGTGGCTGCGTCTTTGGCTGGTTTTGCCAACCAGTAAGGTTCTGTGAGCGCTGCATCTGCAGGAATCTGAATGTCATGCTGAATGGTGATTAAAGAATCTTTTGATAATTTTCTGTTGAAACTTTCTGATTGATTTAACCATTCTACATTTTCTAAAACGACAGGATTTTCAGCTCTTGAAATCAAATTCAGCCTAAAATTGTGTTTATCCCCAGCAACAGCTTCAGCCTGATTGGTGACTACCTCGCCCATAAATCCTGCACAGCTTAAAATGATATTGTCAAGGGATTTAATTTTATCCTTTTTCAGGTCTGAATCATTGAGTGCCATAACCTTTTTTCGCAAAGCAAGCAACGCAGACAAGCTCTGATCCGGATTATTGAAATTGAAAGCGGAAATAATTTTATCTAATGATTGGTCAATATCAGCATTTCCCTGTGAAGTCCAGGTTTTAATGACTCCGTCAAAAAGTGTTGTTTTTGCAGGATCGCCCATAACGTGTGAAAAATATTCAGTTCTGATGCCGGCTACAGATTGCGTTCCTGCACCCTGGCTTTTATGTAAGCTTCTGCTTAATCCAGCCAGTTCACCATAGCCCATTCCCAGTTGCGCATCATATTGCCCAACGGTAACTTTCAGTTGATTTTCAGCTGTGGTATTGACTGCGCCAAAGCGGAAAGTATTCCACAATACGCGTTTTGGCTGCCATACATTAACATATTTTAGTTGATCCGGGAAAGCATTTTTATCACCTGCCAGCTTAAAAGCTTTTTCCGCAACCACCGCCGAAGCTGCATGTTGTCCGTGCCCTGCCGCAGCAGTAGGTGGAAAACGGCAAATGATAATATCGGGACGGAATTGACGGATTACCCAAACCACATCCGCTGTAATGCTGTCCGCATCCCATTGTTTAAAGGTATCGGTCGTATTTTTAGAGAATCCGAAATCAATTGCACGGGTAAAAAACTGCTGGGCACCGTCTAACTTTCTTGCCTCTAAAAGCTCATGCGTTCTGATTAAACCCAATGCAGCACCTTGCTCTGTACCCAATAAATTCTGACCACCATCACCTCTGGTTAAAGACAGGTAACTCGTTTCTACATTTTGATCGTTGATTAACCAGGAGAGTAATCCCGTATTTTCATCATCGGGATGAGCCGCAAGGTATAAAACTTTAGGCAGATGTTTAAGGGTTTTGAGTTCGCGGTAAATTTCAGATGATTTTGAAGGTCGGACCTGTTGGGCCGAACAAAAAACCGTATAAAATCCAAGGATAAATACAGTACTTACTTTTTTAAACATTTAATTTTACTTTGCAGAGCAAATATAAGTAAATCATCTTTCTTTCAAAATTAAAGAATCAGAGTGTGAATTTCACAAAAAACTGTTTAAATTTTTCATTAAACCACAAAAGAAGCAAAAGATTTTTAAACGCTTATTTTTAAGTTTAAATACTTTGAAAACAAAATATTTGTTGGCTGAATGCTACGACGCAATGGTCATTGTTATGCTATTCTTTGTTCTCTTAAAAATCAACAGCTTTAAAAATGATTGAATATATTTGAACCATTAAGATTTTTTAAGCTGTTAAGAAAAGTTAAGAATATAGCTAAAGCTATTGATAAAGCTGTCTTCTTCATTCATCAAAGATGAATCTTAACTTATCTTATCCTCTTCATTTCTCTTAATGGTTTAAATGCTACAGTAATATGTTATTTCCTCTGTTTGTACTTACCTACTATTCTGAGTTACTATCAGCAGTATTTTTTACTCTCTTTCTTTGAAGAATGAGGTGTGCAGCATCCAGCATTTTAACCGTGTGGATGTAGGGCATCACGATATTTCTTTCCGGTAGATTTTCATAGACACCCATTGAAAAATAGACAATTCCGGACATAAAATAATCAAACTCTTTGATGGTGTATTCCCTGAATGCTGTTTTGAAAACCAGCAATGGATTCCGGTATTCCTTCTCCGAAAGCAAGCCAAGAACCAATGGAGAAATCTTCTCCGGTTGGGTATTAACCGTCCATTTTCTTTCCTTCAGCATCATGAGATAGCCTGCCCGGATCAATGACCTCATCGACTGGTAAAACTCAAAGATCATCGCCGGATCTTCATTGATCCAGCTATTCCTCTTTACCGCATAATTCATAATGTTGCTGAGCCTTTCTTTGGAAACATCCAGTTCATTGAACTGAAAGAAAGTTTCCATCAGCTGTAACCCGGAGTTCTTCTTGTGTGCCCGAAATCGGGGATCAAAGTTTGTTCTGCTTTTTTTCATGTGTTGTATTTTTTATTGTTGAAATTTTCTTAACCATTAAGATTTTTTTAAGTAATTAAGACACATTAAGATCATAGCTGAAGCTAATTTTTTAAGCGAGGTGCTTTATCTTTCTTCAATTTCCTTAATGACTTATTTTTTTTTATAAATGTAAGAAAAGAAATTTAATTACGGTCGATCGACCGTAATTTTTTATTATTTAATTATTTCATTTGTTCTATGACAGATATAAACGAAAAAATTTGTTTATACATTACAAAGAAATGGTTAATACCTTGGCTTCAAGAAGGCAAGTCACAAAATTCTTTTGCCAAAAATCATGGCGTAGAAGAAAGCACTATTAGAAAAATTAAAAGTGAAGAAAATTACAGAATACCGGTCGAAACACTTTTTAAAATATGTGAAGCAAGAAAAATTAGTTTATCTGATTTCTTTAAACTTATAAATGAATAATCCTGACGAAAGTTGGGATTTTTTTCTTAGAGAATCTTCTAATTATACATCCAATGATCAAATAAATATTTATTGCAACAACATTTATGTATTTGTATATTTGAATATTATCTTAATTCCCATAGTTATTAAGATGATTTAAAAATAGACTAATGAACGAAGAAGAGATTAGAGGAAAATTACTTTTACCATTTTTGAATGACTTGGGTTTTGACCAGTCTGAGATTTCGTTGGAAAAATCATTTACCATAAGACTTGGCAAAACTCAACAAACTATTAAAGGAAGATCAGATATTTTATGTAAAAGAAATGGTAGAAATCTATTTATCATTGAATTAAAAAATGACTCTATTTCTATAACTCAAAATGATATAGATCAAGGTATCTCATATGCAAGATCTCTTTTGGACGATATAGCACCTTTCACTATAATTACTAATGGAAAACTAACAAAAATTTTCGATTCTGTATCCAGATCTGAATTAACCGGTAAAAAAATTTCAGAAGAATCAGCTTTTTGGAAAAATGATTATACACTTTCAAGTGATGAGGAGCTAAGAATAAGATATGAGGCACTTAAAAAGTTTGTTTCATTCTCTTCTGAAAATCTGAAATTCTTTTGTAAGAATCAAATTCAAGATAGAATGGGACCGATTGTTGGAGATATTAATACTCCGTCTTCTAAATTTGTGAAAGAACTTTACCATCAAAGACAGGAATTATTAACAGTCTTTAATAAATTTATTAGCTCGGATGCAATTTTTTTTGGAATAGTAGGGCATGCAGGTGTTGGCAAAACAAATGTAATGTGTTCATTAGCTATCCAAAATTTAGAAGATAAATTTGTATTCTTTTACAATGCTGCTATAATTAATAAATCACCTCTTGAACATATTGCTCAAGATTTAAATGGAGTTTTTTCGAGTAAAAGTGAAAGTAGCCTAATTTTAAAAAAACTTAATGAATTAGGAAGATCTTTAAATAAAAAAATTTTAATATTCATTGATGCAATAGATGAAAGTACTAACCCAAATATTTCATTAGAATTAAGTGAAATAGCTCTTATCTGTAGAAACTTAAGTCAGGTCAAGATTTGTATAAGTTGTAAATTAAACATTTGGGATGGTATTTTAAAGATAAAAGGGACAAATACACATCTTTTTGAAGAACTTTGTAAATTCCATAAGAGAATAAGTGATTCCAATAATAATCCTGGATTCTTATTGAAAGAATTTAATGATGATGAAATTAAAGATATCGCTCTACTATATAAAAATAACTTTAATTTAAAAGGAGATATTTCTAAACTCTTATCAAATGAATTAAGAAATGGATTCTTCTTAAGAATATTCAGTGAGGTTTATAATAATAAACAAATACCTGATAAAATAGATGATAAAGAATTAATAAAAAACTATATCAAGGAGTCTCTTGAAAAAACAGAATTACGTTTTCAATCTGGTATAAGAATTCTTGCAAAAGTTGGAAAAATACTAATGGGCCATAATTATACTTCATTAGAAAAGTATAAAGATGCCGGATTGGATGTCAATAATCTCTTAGAAAAATTAAATTTCGCAATTGATGACAACTTGCCAGAAGAATTATTTTCAAGAAACATACTTATTAGATCTAATAAAGAGGAGTCTTATAATGTAAATTTTTATTATTCTAAAGTTCGAGATTATATTATTTGCTTTCATACTTACAAACTTGATCAATTGAATGATTCACAATTTTACAATACTATTAAAGAATTTTATGAGAATTATATCGGCCAAAGTGCCATTGATTTTTATATGGAAAATGCAAGTGTCTCTCATAGATATATATTATCTAAATTTAAAGAGGATAAAGCTATTCAATATGTAAATAAATATAATTCTTACTTAGAAAAGAATTTCAAAAAATTAAAAAAACTATTTGATCCAAAAACAGAAGGAGAAATTGGTATTATACTTCCGCGGGACCTTTTAAATGGTGACGGGTATGCTCTATTCCACTTACAACCTAATTCATCAAAAAAAATTCGATTTGAAAATTTAACAGATCCTTTTTCAGATTTAAATAGAGATGATTTTTTAAGAATGGGAATAAACTCTGTACATGGAAGTAACACCTCTTTTTTAATTTCAAACCAAAAGAGAATCATAAAAGAAAACCTATTTAAACAATTAAAAGAAATAATTAATAATAATAAACTAATTACCTACAATTCTGACATCTTACTTTTAGAAAAGACATACTTAATACTTTATTATTACCACAAAAAATTAGGTTACGAGCTAGAACCAATTGATTATTATTTACCAAGACCTGATATAATATACCCAATCAACTTAAAAGAATTAAGAGATAGACTATATAAAATCAGAGCAAACTATCATTATAAGCATAGAAAAGGTACGCCTTCACTTCTACTTGACAAAAAAGTTGAAGAAGCTTTTAAAACAAACGAGGAGATACCTAAACTTTGTTTCGGTGGTGACATTGCAATTTTTGAGGAGCTATTTAAAATTGTAAATATTTTGTTAAACAGTGGATATAATAAAATTAAAAATCATCATCTACCATATCCTGATAAAACAATTATAGAAACAAAAGAACTTAATTGTAAATCGTCAGCAAAAAGTAGACAGTATATAGTATAAAAGTTAAGGAGTGTTTTCAAAAAAGAATTACATTTAATTATGGAAACACCTAAAAA
>NZ_FXTC01000014.1 GCF_900182655.1 Chryseobacterium rhizoplanae | reverse complement strand
GTAAAATTTATAATAGCACAGATATAACCTTAATTAAAATGCTTCGACTCTGCTCAGCATGACACTGCGAATACTAACTGCTAAAAAAATCTTAAACTTCATCCTGGCAACTTACTTCCTTTAAGAGCTCTCGTAAAGAAGTTTGGATTCCAGCTGACACAATGGGAACAGAGATTTATACTCACTAACCACCTTCTATAGAAATCAGGAATATGAAAATTCAACACCAATGTTCCTTTTCTACATAGAAACCCAAAACTAGAAACCCAATAACCCGAACAACGGTACCCCCTAGCCCTGATAGGAATGGTTACCCCGCAGCCTGGGTTGGAGAGCAGATGGGTTTGCGCGTGGGAAAGTATCGGCGCGAGGAGTAGGAATGGATAGCAGGATGAAGCTCCTAATTAAGTTTGAAGGTGTAAAAGTTTGAGAAAACCTTAATGTTATTATGTAGAGGAAAAGTATACCACTCTTTTTTAATAGTAAAGTTAAAAGAAGCGCTTGATTACTATTCTATATATATAGTATCCCAATAGACATCCTATAGTATCTGCTACGATATCTAATGTTTCCATCGATCTGCCTAGTCCCATTTCTTCCTGAAGAATTTCGGTAAGGAATGCATAGATAAGGATGATCTGAAAAAAGTATGAGAATTTTATTTTAGGAAAAGCAGCAATGAAAAAGAAACCTAAGGCTGCGAATATACTTAAATGTAAAATTTTATCAATCCCGCTGAACATAAACCAATATTCATGATTTTCTTCTCCGGGCTTGAGAAGCATATAAGTAAGAAATGCCCAATAAATGGGCAATATCTTACTAAATATTTTTGAAATCTTATCCAATGATAGCTTTGTAATCATCTGCAGAAAGTAACTCAGACTGATCTGCCCCATCAGCAATTTCCAATTTGATAATCCATCCGTCTCCATAAGGATCTGTAT
This sequence comes from Chryseobacterium rhizoplanae, assembly GCF_900182655.1. Classification (GTDB taxonomy): domain Bacteria; phylum Bacteroidota; class Bacteroidia; order Flavobacteriales; family Weeksellaceae; genus Chryseobacterium; species Chryseobacterium rhizoplanae. The sequence goes on along the minus strand of NZ_FXTC01000014.1, from coordinate 121,728 downwards.
TTAACAGTTCAGGCTGAGCTTCCAATTCTGAATTGAACTCAATAACCTTTCCAGCAATAGGTAAGAATAGATCTGAAACCGTCTTTACTGCTTCTACACTTCCGAAAACATCTCCTCCATTAAGATCATCATCTACAGTATCGATGTCTACGTATACGATGTCTCCAAGTTCTCCCTGAGCGAAGTCTGTAATACCGATTGTAGCAACGTTACCTTCGATCTTGATCCATTCGTGATCTTTGGTGTACTTTAATTCTGATGGTGTGTTCATTTTTTAATTTTTATTTTGTACAAATGTATTCAAAAATATAGTAGCTTCAAATATTGGATATAAAAAAAGTCCTTCAAAACTGAAGGACTTTTAAGTTTGTATCATTTTTAGAATCCGCCTCCGGAATCTCCGAATGTAAATGTGGCAGAAATACCTGCTCTCACTGTAGACAGCGGGAATGCTGTAGAGATCTTGTACTTTGAGGTCATCTGTTCATAGAATACTCTCAGATTCAGATTCTCAGAAACGTTATAATCTGCGGAAAGTTTGATGTTCATCAGTCTTTGTCCTCCTGTTACCTGGGCATCATTTAGCAGTATATTCATAATGGAAGTCTTGCTGTCTCTTAATGAAATATCACCTCTGATGTTAAGGTCACTTCCTTTTCCTCTTGTTCCTCTACCTCTGATGTTGGCTGTTCCCAATCTGAAGTTTCTGACAATATATCCAAGTCTTACAACATATTCTGTGTTGGCATCTTCGGTAAGCGTCTGGTTTACCAATCCCAGTACCATCATTCTTGTTTTATTGTATTGTATCCCGAACTGCATATTGTTTCTCATGGTAACATCTACTCCAATAAGTGGTGAAAAAGATTCTACGTATCCTACCTGTGCGAATGTATATGGATTGATCTTGTCGCCATCGTTTTTGATTACATTTCCTGCACCATCTACTGTCTGGTAGTATCCATCCGGGTTACCGTGATAATCTACATTGCTTTGGATACCTGTTGCTGTATAGGTTGCTGTATAACCATGTAAGATATCAAACTTGGTGAACTGCCCACTGATTATAGGGATATTTTTTAATCCCGAGTACGTAATTCTCCAGTTTGGTAACGGGAATCCTGTTTTTTTAGGATTAGTCATTGGGGTTACAGATTTCCCTTCCATAGCTGCTCTAAAGGCTGGGATCAATACATAGGCATTTCCAATGCTGTAATGCTTCGCAAATCCATCGTTATCCAATACTGCTCCCGGACCTCCCAATTGTTGTGAAAGTGCTCTTGCATTTTCTCTAATCGCCTGGTAAACCGCCTGCCCATCTTTAAATGATGTATTAAGTAGTACTGCCGAGTTGGAATAAGTTATCATTTCGCTGGCAAATGTAAAGTCAGGATCCGCAACGCCGTTGTTTGTATAATTAAATCCTGTATGTGAAAAATTACTGTTGTAATTGTGCAATACACTAAGGTCAATTCTTAAATCATTCATCGGCATCATCTGCAAGTCTGCTTTCAATTCTTTGGTCGACATTCTTACATATGGGTCGGTCATATAATTGGAACCACTTACCCAGCCGTTTTCCATTACTGTTCTTCTGATATCAGCCTGAGATCCTAAAAGGAATCCTAGTGTTGGCCCACCCAATGTCTGTCCGTATCCATAAAAGTTTGGAGCTGATATTAGGCCCGGAAGTACTGTTCCATTCGTTTCGTTATAACTTACATTTAACTGTTTGAAAGAAGTAAGGAAGAATGCTGCACTTTGAAGTGGAGTAAGCTTATTCTTAAATTTATATTTCTTATATCTGTATCTGTTTTTTTCCCATTGTTTTGTATACACATTATTCAGAGAGTCCATCTCCTGTCTGCGCTTCTGTAGTTTTGCATTGATGTTTTTAAAGTAATTAAACTGATTAAAGAATTTAGGAAGATCCGCTGAAGCCGTTGCCTGAATAACATTGGTATTCTGTCCTACAGATCCCAAACTTGCAGTCTGGTTTGTATTAGGATCTACAAATCCAGTCAATGAAGTAGATCTTGCCGCCCAGTTATAAGTAAATCCGTATCCTACTTCTGCATCAATGAAATCCAGGTAAGGTAGATACTGGAACGGAAGTTTATAATTCAGCTGTGCTCTGTGGTTATACAATACCGGTCTACCTGCTCTGAATACATTTCCGAAAATCGATTTGCTGTCCATCGAATTTACATCCAGATTGTCATTCAGCGTTCTGGTTGCTGAATTGATTTCCAGTTTTAATGATTTTGTGAAATTGAATCCTAACCCATACTGCCATCCAAAGAAGAAGTTTCTGTTTCTGATGGCATCAAAGTCACTATTCATATTTCCGTTCAGGATTGCTTCCACGTTTCTGAACTCAAGTTCGTTGTAATTTCTGTCGATTTCAGTTCTGAAAGATATTCTTGTAGGAATCGGATTAAAATTGAATTCTTTAACCCATCTCAGATACTTTGTAGATTTTGCGGTATCACTGATCATTTTATTGAAAGGCTTGATCACCCACGGCTTAAATGTGTAGTTATAATCAACATATCCTCTCAGGTACTGTCTGTAATTTCTCTTGGTATAAATATCCCTGAAATAGTCATCGTTATAAACAGCCGTTACCGAAACGTTTTCAATGTCATAGAACTTAGGCTTTTTATTCGGATTTACTCTCTCCTTATGCATATTCACGACTCCTATACTTCTTTGCTGAGTATAGGTTCTCGCCACTTTTTTCAATTGCTCTCTGTTTGGTGCCTTACTGAATTCTACGTCGGTATCCAGAGGATTGTATTTCGGATCTTCAATAGTCTGTGAGTAAGAATAGTTTAAAGGAATCTTCACCCCTGTTTTTTCAGGAAGGAATTTATCTACATTGATCGCTGTATTAATACTGAATGCTGATTGAGTAGACTGAGTTCTTTCCGCAGGTTTTGAATCTATATTTCCGAAACCGACAGATGTATAGGAAGCATTGGCGTTAACTGTTGCCAAATCTCCCATATTAAAGTTCAAGCTGGCATTTCCTGCATATCCTCCATCATTCTCAATTTCAGAAAGGCGGATTTCATTTACCCAAAGAATCCTCGTTATGGTAGAGTTTGTTCTTGGATCTGCATTTCTTACCCCAATCATAATAGTGGTAATATTTCCTAAACTTGGCCTACCTTTAATATAAATATTTTTATACGGTTCCTGATAGACAAGATCCATTGTTCTATTCGTGATTGCAACACCTGATTTGTCTCTTCTGATCTTAGCATCTACAAAGTTCTGAACATCAAAATCAACTTCATTTTCAATTGGCCAGATTTCCATAGGAGCTGTAGAAGTTGTAGAAGTAAGCTTCATTGTAGATTCATATTCATAATAGTTATCAGTGGCATCACTTCCAAAACGAATAAAGAATTTTGTCTTAGGATCATACGTTCCTACATTTAAATCTCTATTTTCTGGATCATGAGCATGCACAAAAAGCTTCAGCTTTTTATATCTTCTCATATCCAATGTTGTATTTTTGAACACACCTCTTGCCTCAGTTTTAAGTTCTTTCACTTTCATGTAAAGCGAGGCTTCATTCTGTCTCTGAGCTCCTGCATTTCCACTCAACACCTGTCTGTCGATTCCCGGAGGCAATACGTATGGGGGCTGGTTTAATGCATTTTCTTCAATATTTACACTTCCTATTTCAAAATTAGGATCTGTCACTGTTCCTGTTCCTTCTTCTGGATTAGTAACATTTAAACTTGCAATTTTACTTGTATACTTTCTCCAGTCTGATCTTACAAGATCCATTGTTCCGAATCTTAAAGTAGAAGTCTGATCAAAACCTGCCAGCATCAATCTTGCAAACCTTACATTGTTCAATACTGATGGATCTGCAGTTCCTTCGGCTGGATCATAATTAGCAACAGGAATTCTGAACAGGTACCATTTTACATCTGCAGACTGACCGTTCTGGAAACTTGCTTTTACTGTTTTTACATCTACAATATTATTTGATCCAAGTGACAAACTTGGCTGGTCAAGTTTTATAACATACTGATTATAATTTTCAGTCTGATCAAGGTTATAATCTTTATTGATATCTTCTGCATCCGGAGTTTGTGAAGCTACGTTCAGAGAGTTTGCTTCCGAGTTTCCTTCCGGGTTTCTGAAATACTTGTATCGTTCCACCACTGAAGCAGCCTGGCTTCCTGTAAATTTATCAGAAAGATAGAATACAAAGTCATCCACTGCAGGGTCAGCAATATTGGTTACCGGGTTTACAAAGGTATTCCCAAATCTCATTGCTTCCTGATCAGAAGTAAGACCGTCATATCCGGCATCCTGCACTTTTCTATCATCTCCTTCCGTAGAGAATGCATAAAGAATCGGAGGTTGTTTTGGCTGTATTCCCCAGTTTGAATTTGTGGTAGAAGATGGTGTACCAGGAGTTGGCAATCCGTTTTCATACTGCATTTTTCCATCCTTCAATACATCCTCAGAAACGTTTCCTAAGTGAAGTAATAGTTTTGGATCAGTACCCAATGTTTTACCATCTGCGTATGGGTCCATCATCCAGAATTCCACATATTCAATGTTTGAAGTAACAAAGTTTGGAACGCTGATTGACCTCATGATCCCTGCCCATCTGCTTTGTGCCTGTTCTGTTACCGGGTTTACGTTGTATGGTCCCTTTTCTTTAGGGAAATAAGAGATATCGAAAGTATTGGTGAAAGTTTGTTCACCCGCTACAAAATCTCTGTTGTTATAAATCTCAGAATATTGTACTCTTCTGGAAGCGTGGTTGGATACAGACTGCGGTGTAATTCCTGCAGGTGCTTTTCCTCCAACACCCCAGAATCTCGGGTCGATATTATACCATGTTAATAGTCCTCTTCCATATCCACTTGTTATGTCGTCATTTCCTGGTACTGTATTAAATGGCGGTAATTTATTTTTTTCCGGTTTTGAAGCTAAGCTCCATGCTGCCGGTTCTTTTAATGATATTTTGGAAGTTGTCTGTTCAAAATCGTCAATGTATGACTGATTATTTGTTCCCTTATTTAATCCAGGGATCAGATACGCAGCTTCCATCTTGAAGTTCAAGTTGGATGGTGCTTCAGTTTTTACCATCGGAAGTTTATTGGTAAGCCTTGTCAGATAAGGAGCCTGATTGTTGTACATCAAGTTGATCCCTGCCATGGTATTGTTTACCGCTTCCTGTCCGAAGTTTACTTTCTGGGTAAGCGGCGACTCTGAATAGTTGATCACCGTTCCTCCTAAAATAAAGTTCTCACTGAATCTTCTTTCTAAATTTAATCCTAAGAATCTTTTTCTTTGGGTATTAAATGTCAATTGGTTTTCCAGTGAAATATTGATAGCCTGCCCAGACTGTTTTACATTTTCATTGATGATAGTAACCGTACCAAGCATATAATCTACCGTATAGTCTACTCCTTCTGTAAGCTGTACTCCATTTGCTGCTACTTTTACTGATCCTTGAGGAACGTTTACTGCTCCTAAAGATATACCCTGCCCCTGAACACCTTTATAACGGCCTTCCATTGTATACCGCTGTGCAAGGTTACTGGCGGACGCTTGTTGTTTTTGTTTGGTATAAAGATCCTGGAAAACGTATTGAGGATCAAATGTACCTCCTAAAACCTTTTGCATGTAGCTACCAAAAGGCTGTACTTTCGTAAAGATTATTCTTCCGGTTTCCGGTCTGATAGTAATCCCATTGACAAAGTCAAAAATACCATCTCCTTTGCTTCCGTCTTTATTATTCTGGATGTCTCCGTTCATGTTAAGACGGTCCCAGTTAAATAATTTCAGTAAATTCTGATCTTTTACAGGAGTATCCGGAAGATAGTTTACTTTACCTCCTGTTTTCGGGTCTCTGTAGTATGCGTTAAGGATAAATCCATCTTGTGCCACCTGTCCTGCATCTATCGAATAAATATTCTTCATCATCAGGTCCCACATCGGAGATTGAGTGTTCACTTTATTGTTTACTCTCAATACTTTAGTAACCAGCACAGGACTTTCTTCAGAAAATTCCCCTACTTTGTATACTTTGTTACTACCGTTAACGGTATAGGAGTAGGAAACTGCTAAAAGCTGCTGGTCATTAAGCTTTTGATTTAATGAGATATAACCTAATTGCGGCTGAAAGGTAAATTCGTTAGCATTCAGCTTTCTCGCTTTTGTATTGTATATAAACTGTTCTCCGTTGTCATAAGGAGTTGGATCTCCCGGAAGCACTTGCCCCTGGAAAATAGTCCCATAATTTTTCCCGGCTTCTCTGGTTCCGGCTACTGTTGAAACTTTATCATATAATCCGTTCAGAGAGTTATCCGGTAAAGTAATTCCTCCTGCTGCTTCTCCCAGGTCTCTGATCCCGATAATACTTTTCTGATAAGCCAGGTTACTGTTCCCCTGATCCAGTACCCATACCTCTAATCTGGTAATATTGATGGTTGAGTTGATCTGCGGGTAATTAAGCAAGGCATCATCATACTTGTTAAAGAAATAATGTCCTAAAAAGTAGTGCTGATTTTCTTCATAGTCAATAGCGTTGACTTTAAAGTTATTCATAACACCACCACCCTGTACTACAATATTACGGGCCTCTCCCTGTTGTTGGGAAAGGACAACGGTTCCAAAAGTTTTTCCAAGCTGGAATTCTGTTTTCACCCCAAACAGTGATTGTGAACCCCGGATCAGACTGGTTGAAAGCGGCATATTCACGTTACCAAATTCAACTCTTTTGATGATTTTATCTTCTCCTCCTTCGTTAGGTTTATCTACATTTCCAAGGCCTTTGCTTTGAAGATCTTTCCAGCTTCCTTTTGCCTGCCAAACGAGATTCATTCGGTTTTCAAAGGCAAAACCACTTTGGGTATCATAATTAGCTTTCAGCTGAAGATTTTCACCTACTTTACCCAATAATCCCAACTGAATTCTCTGATCAATATCAAAAGTAAAACTGGTCCTGTTTTGTGGCAGGATCATCGGGTTATCTATTTTCTGGTAAAGTCCTGCAAAATCCAGGGATGCATATCCTGAAGGAATGATTTCAATTTTATTACCTCCGAAAATCGTTTCAAAGAGCCTGTTATTAATCAACAATGAAGGGATAAGTCCCTTCTTCCTTGCATCTGATCTGTCTTTTCTGAAAAGGAGATTGTATTTATCAGATTTCTCCTTATAGTAGGCTTTAGTCTGGGTAGCGAGCATATATTCTTTATACTCTTCCGGAGACATGGCTGTAGGAGGACCTGTTATGGTATTTCCGATTTTGGGATACACATAGTACATCCCGGTTTTTATATCGTAATAGGCTTCGTACCTCGTAGGGTCAGCCACTTCGTATTTTTTTCTTATGATCGCCGTATCTTTCTGTACCTGCGCAAAAGCACTGACAGACATACACAGGAACGACAGGAACAAAAATATGTTAAGATGCTTAATATTCGCCACCAAATGTTAAATGTTTTTTAAGATTTGTTTAACCAATTCTTCTACTGAGATGCTTGGATTTTGTTTTATAATTTTATCTGCAATCTTCTCGCTCGCTCGTTTAGGAATCCCTAAAACTTCTAATGCAGATAACGATTCTTCCTTAATTTTATTATCCACCATCACAGAAATATTCGCGTTCGGATCACTGTATTTCTGTACTTTATCTTTAAGATCTACGATAATTCTTTCAGCAGTTTTTGCACCGATTCCTTTAGCTTTTTGAATCAATGCACTGTTTCCGGAAAGGATTGCAGAAGCGATCTCATCAAGGCTCAATGTGGACAGCAGAATCAATGCTGAAACAGCACCCACTCCATTAACGCTTATTAACAGATTGAACATTTCTTTTTCTGAACGTGTGTTAAATCCGAAGAGAAGATGGGCATCTTCACGGATGATCTGCTGGATAAATAGAAAAGTCGGCTGATTCAAAACCAGCGTCTGTGAGGTCATCAAACTGATTCCCACGTAGTAACCAACTCCTTGTACATTGATGACAGCGTAGGTAGGCGTAAGTTCTTGAACGTTGCCTTGTAAAGAAAATATCATTATTAATTTTTAAAACTCCCAAATATAGCAATTTAAACTAATTAATGTTTTCATTTAACGTGCGAATGATTTTTAACTTAAATTTCAAATAAGAATTCAATGAATTAACATAAAAGCAAAAGACTCCAAAATATGGAGTCTTTTATTATCTCAACACGGTTAATCACGATCTCAATTTTTAGATTGATTTCTTTTCTCTTCTTTGAGCATCAAGAACGGCAATCGTAGCAAGGTTTACAATTTCATCTACGCTTGAACGCATCTGAAGAACGTGTACCGGCTGTTTAAGTCCCATCAGGATAGGCCCGATAACCTGTGCTACTTTCATTCCTCTTATAATTTTGTAAGAAAGGTTCGCACTTTCCAGATTCGGGAAGATGAAAGTGTTGGCCGGAGTTGTTCCTAATTTTGAGAATGGATAATCGCTCAGGTGATCAGCATTCATTGCAAAATCCGGCTGAATCTCACCGTCTACAACCATTTTAGGATATTTCTCATGCAGGATGCTCACTGCTTTAGCTACTTTTTTGGAAGTTTCAGAAATGGCAGCGAAGTTTTCAAATCCAAGCATCGCAATTCTTGGTTCTATAGCAAAAGACTTCACCGTAAATTCTGCCATTTTAGCAATATTTACAAGATCTTCTGAGGTAGGATTCTGATTGATGGAAGTATCTGCGAAGAAAATAGGTTTCTTTTCAGACAGAATCATCATCATTGCTGCTACTTTATCTACTCCTTTATCTTTTTCAATAACTTCTAAAACAGGACGTAAAACTGAAGTATAGTTTTTAGAGAATCCTACGATAAGACCATCTGTATCACCGTGTCTCAACATCAAAGGTCCGAAATAATCTCTCTGACGAACGTATCTCTTCGCTTTGTACTCGTTCATTCCTTTTCTCTGACGAAGTTTCCAAAGGGTTTCTCTGTATTTTTTTCTGTTTTCTTTCTGATCGTCATCGCTTGGATCAATGATTGGAACATCCAGTGTAATTCCGTAACGCTCCATCTGCTCCTTGATGTATTTTTTATCCCCTAAAAGACTTGGGAACGCAATCCCTTCTTCATAAAGGATCTGAGCTGCTTTTAAAACATTATATTCTTCAGCATTTCCAAGAGTGATTCTTTTCGGATTGGATTTGGCACGGCTCTGCATCATTCTTACCAGTCTCTCATCTCTTCCCATTCTGTCTAAAAGCTGGTGCTCATATTCTTCGAAATCCGTAATGGTTTTTCTTGCAACCCCACTTTCAATGGCTGCTTTTGCTACAGCACTTGACACTTTTGTGATCAGTCTGTTATCAAACGGCTTCGGAATGAAGTAATCTCTTCCGAACTGCAGGTTCTGAACGTTGTATGCTAAAATTACAGCTTCCGGTACCGGTTCTTTTGCTAAATCTGCAATCGCGTGTACGGCAGCCAGTTTCATTTCTTCATTAATTCCTGTAGACTGTACATCCAATGCACCACGGAAGATATAAGGAAATCCTAATACGTTGTTTACCTGGTTAGGATAATCACTTCTTCCTGTTGCCATGATTACATCTTTACGCGTTTCAATGGCAAGATCATAAGCAATTTCCGGATCAGGGTTAGCCAATGCAAATACGATAGGATTTTCGTTCATGCTTAACAACATTTCCGGGGTCATTACATTTCCTTTAGATAATCCAACGAAAACATCAGATCCTTTTACAGCGTCTTCTAATGTTTCAATATCTGTCTGAGCAATGAAATCTAATTTTTCTGGAGTAAGGTTTTCTCTTTTATGATTGATAACCCCCTTACTGTCACACATCAGGACGTTTTCTTTTTTCAGTCCCAATGAAATATAAAGCTTAGTACATGCAATAGCTGCTGCACCTGCTCCATTGACTACCATTTTCACTTTATCAATATCTTTATTGGCAATCTGCAGAGAGTTGATTAGTGCTGCTGCTGAGATAATTGCGGTTCCGTGCTGGTCGTCGTGCATCAAAGGAATATTCAATTCCTCTTTCAGCCTTTGTTCTATATAAAAAGCTTCAGGAGCTTTAATATCTTCAAGGTTGATTCCTCCGAAAGTAGGAGCAATTCCTTTTACAATTTCGATAAATTTGTCCGGATCTTTCTCGTCGATCTCAATATCAAATACGTTGATATCTGCAAAGATCTTGAACAAAAGTCCTTTCCCTTCCATTACCGGTTTTGAAGCTTCAGCACCGATATCTCCCAGTCCAAGTACGGCAGTACCGTTAGAAATTACTGCTACCAGGTTTCCTTTTCCTGTGTAATCATAAACAGTTTCCGGCTTATCATGAATTTCCATACAAGGAACAGCTACTCCCGGAGAATAGGCCAATGATAAGTCTCTTTGGGAAGAGTGCGGCTTTGAAGGGATTACTTCAATTTTTCCTTTGGGTTCTGCTTTATGATAATCCAGCGCTGCCTGGCTAAAGTTCTTTTCGTCACGATTGTTGTTACTTGACATAAAATTTTGTTTTTTGTTAAAGTATGTATTTAATGTGGTAATCTACTAAGCTTTCAATTGGTTTCTGAACTACATGTCCCACATTTAAATTAAGTTCTGTAGCTACAGAACGTAGTATATTTTCATAATAATAAGCAATAGAGCCTATGAAATTGATCTCGGCGTCTCTTGCTTCCTCATAAGGTAGAACCTGATATTCAAAGAAATTTTTCATTTCTTCAAACACCATATCCCTGAAATAAGGATGATCTTTTCTTTCGATTACAAATTTGGTAAAGTTTGCCAAATATGCATTTGGTCTTGGGGTATGATACATATTTTTCAATGCATCTTCTACGGTAAGCTGATAGTTGGCTTCAAATTCTGTATGAAGGTCTGAAGGCAGTTTTTTCATGAAATATCTGCGTACCAATTGCTTTCCGATAGCACTTCCGCTTCCTTCGTCCCCGATCAGGAATCCCAGAGAAGGTAATTCTATCTTCAGATTGTCACCGTCAAAAAAACAGGAATTTGATCCTGTGCCAAGAATGCACACGATAGCAGGTTTTCCGCTGTATGCTGCATAAGCTGCAGCCATCAGATCTTCCTTCACAATAATTTCCGCTTTTCCAAAAACTTTTGCCAGTTCTTCTTCTATAGTTTCACAGTTTTTTTTCACACCGCATCCGGAACCATAAAAAAAGACCTTAGTAATTGAATTTTTAACCGATATCAGATTGCTATTTTTCTGTATTTCAGGAGCGATAAGTTCTCTGTTGATAAAATTCGGATTGAAACCGATTGTTTCTGTTTTCAGAAAAACTTTCTTAAAGTCATCAAGTATTACCCAATCCGTTTTAGTAGAACCACTATCTACAATAGCAACCATATTTTAGATTTTAATTTAAGGATGCTAAATTAGGAATTTATCTTCAATTAGCGTTTATAAACAACCTGGAAGCTGTCTAAAATCATTAATGTTTAATCTGTGTTTTTTTTTCGTTGAATTGTAACAGCCAATCTTCTATTTCATCTTCCAGATAGGAAGTCTGTAGTACCATAGCATTGATAAAATCATCAGGCACCGGTTCTCCTTTGGAGTTTTCAAGATTCCACAATTCATCTGACATATTTTCATATTCTGAATACACTCTTTTGAAGCGGGAATTTTCTTTCTCAAGAGCCTCAATATTTTTCTGTTGAAGCTGGAATTTTCTGTATTTGTTTTGACTTTTCATACAAATATTATTAATAATTGGGTCATAAAATGTAGGGGTATATGCGCTTAATCGTGCACTACAAGATAGAAAAAACCATCAACACAAGAAGTTGAAAATGAATTTATTATCAGGTCATTATTACATCATTCTGAATATTAAAATTAGAAATAATTTTAATTAAAAAAAATATTTTAACAACTTTTTTCAGTGTTTAACATATAGTTATAAATTTGCATACTCATATTGTGAAGTTTAACATTATTGGCATTCTAAAACGGTTATTAACAACCAGGATACACTAAAGGCTTTATATTCTGAGATATAAATCATTTCAGTCTATATACAATATGTATTTATATATTTAGTTTTTATATTCATTACATGAAAGAAATACTCTTACGCCAGAAACAGGTTCTGTTCTTCATCATTGCAGGAGGACTGAGTGCTATTGTAGAAATAGGCAGCTTTAAGATTTTCAGCACCTATCTTCCACATTTCTTTGCAAAAGAAATCAACTTCCATGGTGTACATTATCCTTTAAGCAACATTTTTTCTACGAGCTGCGGGATTATTACCAATTATTTCCTGAGTATCTGGTTTGTATTTGAAAGAGGAAAACACTCAAAGAAAAAAGAGTTTGTTTATTTTATGGTGGTCTCTTTCTTTTCAACATTACTCAGCCTAGGTTTTTTCCAGATCTTTTACAGTTTTATATTTAAAGATAATATCAATTTATTTTTTTATACCTTGAGCCCGGAAATGATCAGTAAAATTGCAGCAATATTGCTGGTTTCCATTCTGAATTATTCGATAAAGAAGAAAGTAATTTTTAACGGTTAGGCTGTGACAAAAATTTTAAATTATCTCTGGAGATTCTGGCTGCTGCTGTTGGCATTTTTTCTGACAGTTACTATCGGGATCCCTGTCTATATTTTATCTTTTAACAAAAAGCATTATAAGTACGCTTATAAACTTGTGAGGATGTGGTGTTTCGGGATGTTCTACGGTATGGGTTTCCGATATGACCTCATTAAACTTTCAGAACAGGAGAAAGATAAAAGCATACCTTATGTTTTTATCTCCAATCATACATCCATCATGGATATAATGCTTACCTGCATTGTATTTCCCGATCATCCGATATGTTTTGTAGGGAAGAAAGAACTGGTAAAAATTCCTATTTTCGGAACCATTTATAAGAGGATATGTGTCATGGTAGACAGAACGAGTGCCAAAAGCCGTGCTGATGTATACCGCAGATGCGCTGAAAAGATGGAGGAAGGCAACAGTATTGCCATTTTTCCTGAAGGCGGTGTACCGGACGACACTTCTATCATCCTTGATGATTTTAAGGACGGAGCGTTTATGCTGTCCTCAAAACATAACTCTCCTATTGCTGTTTATACCTTTATCGGACTCAAGGAAATGTTCCCTTTTGAAAACTCAAAAGGCTATCCCGGAAGAGTAAAGGTGTATTTCAACGGAATCATTGAGCCTACCGATTCGCCAAAAGACTCAAAGGCAAAGGCTTACGAAGAAATAAAAAAAACCTTAATCAGGTATTCCGTTGAAAGGAAATAGTTATATTTGTTTGTGAAATCTATAATAAATATGTCAAATTATTCTAAACAAACCAATTGGGCCCAATTCATTCCATTGGTTACTGTATTCTTCTTTTGGGGATTTGTAGCAGCCAGTAATGATATTCTGATCCCTGTTTTTCAAAAAGCCTTCAATCTATCCCAAACTGAAAGTATGCTGGTACAGATATGCTTTTATGTAGCGTATACTGTAGGCTCTTTAATTTATATGATTGTGTCAAAGAGCCTGAAACAGGATTTGATCAATAAAATAGGGTATAAAAACGGCCTTATTGTGGGACTTCTGATTTCCGCATTGGGAACCTTATTATTTTACCCGGCTGCCAATATGCATTCTTTCCCTCTAATGATCTCCGGATTATTTATTGTAGGTTTAGGATTCTCTCTTCAACAGATTGTTGCCAACCCGCTTGCTATTGAAGTAGGTCCTACAGAAACAGGATCTCAGAGGTTAACAATGGCTGGGGGAATCAATAATTTAGGAACTACAATAGGACCGCTTATTGTTGCATTTGCCATTTTTGGTTCTGCAAGTGCAGGCAACACGGAAGCGAGTATAGAAAGTGTAAAAACTCCTTATCTGATATTAGGAGCAGCTTTTGCTCTTGTAGCTTTAATGCTTAAATTTTCTTCTCTTCCTGCTGTAACTCCAACGAATACTGAAAATACAGACGATTCAGTTCCGGGTGAGCACAGAAAATCAGCATTTCAATATCCTCAATTGGTGATGGGAATGATTGCGATCTTCGTGTATGTAGGAGTAGAGGTTTCCACGGCCAGTAATCTTCCGGCTTATATGGAAAAAAACTTAGGATTTGAAACCAAAGATGTAGCTCCTTATATTTCTTTATACTGGGCATCATTGATGATCGGCCGTTGGACAGGTGCTATAGAAGCATTTGATGTGAATGCCGGATTCAAAAAGGTCTTAAGGTTCTTAGCTCCTTATCTTGCATTTGGCGTATTTTTACTTGTGAATGCTATTGCAAAGCATGATCTGTCTCCATTCTATGTATACGGATTCATTATTATTGCAATGATTATTTGTGATATCTTAAGTAAAGGAAATCCGGCAAGAATGCTTTTGATCTTCTCATTGGCTGGGATTACCGCTCTATTGATAGGAATGTTCACTACGGGAATGGTATCTGTGTATGCATTTACCAGTGTAGGTCTTTTCTGCTCTACGTTATGGCCTTGTATTTTCGCATTAGCAATCAACGGACTTGGAAAGCATACTAACCAGGGTTCAGGATTACTTATTATGATGATTATGGGTGGAGGTATCGTCAGCATTATACAGGGGTATATTGCAGATATTACGAATATTCATTTCAGTTATATCGTAGGGGTTATTTGTTTTGCTTATCTTGCATTCTATGCGATCCGTGTGAGTGGGATTCTAAAAGCCCAGGGCATTGATCTTGATAAAATATCTAAAGGCAATGGTCATTAATATAACGAAAACAATATATAAAAAGAAAAGGTTTTGGGCAGGTGTATTACTTGCCCAATTTCTTTTGTTTTATGTCTGCTCAAAATCCGGGGTGATGATCTCGTTTTTTGAAAACTTTTTTGAACTTCAAAAAGAAACGCACCAGGCATTGTTCAGCTGGATTCCATTTTCTATGGGAGATCTTATATATATTGTACTGGGTGCTTTTCTTCTATATTATTTCATCCTGCTGTTCAGAAAGCATCGGAGACATGATTCTATGCTCAGGATTCTGATCATCATTAATATTTTTTACTTTATCTATCAGATCTTTTGGGGAATGCTGTATTTCCAGACTCCTGTTATTAAGAAACTTTCCAGCCAGAAAGAGCCGGATATGGAAAAAGCCAAGAAACTGGCTCTTGCTTATCTCGAAAAATGCAAAGCAACCAGGCAGGCAGTCCGTGAAGATAACAAAGGCGTGTTCATCATTACGAATCTTATTTCTATACAAAAGGAAATCCTGCATCAACAGGCAAAATTACCTTCTTATATTTCCAATAAAAAGGCACCTCAGATTTTGGATATTAAACCCAGCTTATTCAAAAATGTAATGAGTTTTACTGGTATTTTGGGATATTACAATCCTTTTACTGCTGAAGCTCAGTATAACGCTGAATTACCTTCTACATTCATCCCTTTCACAACCGCTCATGAAAGTTCCCATCAGCTTGGTTTTGCCAGAGAACAGGAGGCTAATTTTGTGGGGTATTTAATAGGAGTTCATTCCAGTAATAAGGAATTAAGATATAGTACTGAGTTTTTCACTTTAAAAAGCCTTTTAAGATTCATTGTGGAGGAAGATCCGGAGTTCGTCAAGAAGGTTCTTCATCAATACTCTCCTGCCATGAAAAGAGACCGGCTGTATGAAAAAAGCTTTGTGCTAAGCCATCAGGGTTGGCTGGATGACTTTTTTGGATACACCAATAATCTCTTTCTGAAAAGCAATCAGCAGGAAGGCTCTGTCACCTATTCTTACTTTATAGATCTTCTCTTAAACTATGAAAAATAAATAAAAAAAGAATCGTATCAGGCGATACGATTCTAAAAACACAAATGATGAAAAAAAATTTATTACCTTGACTTGTTCCCTCATTCAAGGCGATGTAAAAGTACGACATATTTTATAAATACAAAAACATTTACATCCTTTTTTAAAACTTTATGAAAACTTTATGATTTTTTAAGTTTTTTTGAGTTTACACTACATCATTACAAATCGCAATCAATACTATTATTTGATATGAAAAACACCATTTAAGCCCGTATAGCCTATTAAATCACCATAGAATCAAACATTTGTTTAAATAAAAAATATTCGGTTTTTACCCTGTTTTTACCGTTTTAAAAATTGGAGTTATCTGCTATATTTGATGGTATATTTCTACTATTTATATTCAAAAATTTCAAGATATTTTGATCAGAAAATAATAGACTTATTGTTTCAATTTTTCCATTTTTTTAAACAGGAATTTTCAGATAACGTGAGAAAGGTATAAACTCCCCTGCAAAAAATCAACAGGAAAACATAAAAAAGATCCTTTGTATATATTCTTTAAAGGCACAATATTACATTTTTTAGCTTTTTATAATATTTCACACACCCAACACCAAAACACTACAAATCAACACACTACTTTAAAAATCCAATTTTAATCCGGCAAATAAAGAACCCAAAATTTGTCAATTCCGACATACTTTTCTTGGATTATGAAGCCTACAGACGCATCTTTGCTCCAGGTAAAAACACAATACACTTTGTTACAAAAGCAAGGCTCCATTGTTTCCCGCAGGTAAAATTTTATGTAAAACTATATCCATGAAAACTTTAAAATACCTGCCTGCGGGAGCTGGACCTTACCTCAAAAATAATTCATCTGAAAATTCATTATTCCCAGCTAAAACTCTTTGCTTTAAATTCTATGAATAAATTTTACTCTAAAGCAGTGATAAGCCATAAAATTTTATGAGAATATCATATCTCAGGATAAAATTTGGAACTCAAATTTTGTGAAATAAAATATTGAAAGTCAAATCAAATCTACCTACAGTCATTTATATCTCACTAATAAAAGAAAAAAATTTTTGTATATTTAAAACATCTGTGTATTTTAGATAAAAATATTAACATGATTTTTGACAAACTAATTAACCACCTAAAACTAGATAAACAGGAATTTATTTTCCAGTTCAACTCACATCCCAATTATCCATCTGCGTTGGCTTTCAGTGACACGCTTAACTTTATGGGGGTGAAAAATGATGCTTATGAACTTGACAAAGAATATTGGGATGAACTTCCGGAAGAATTTATTGCCATTGTTGAAAATTCATTTTCTCTCGTAAAAAAGTCAGGTAGCAATTATTCAGTATACTCAGAAAAAGCAAAAACCTTCGGTAAAGAAGAACTTTATACCAAATCAACTGATTTTGTACTATTATTTGAAAAAACCGAAAATGCAGAAAATAAACTGGCCTTCAATTTCAAACCGGTTCTTTATTTAATTTTTGCCGCTGTTCTTGTTTACTCATTGATAAGCCAATCCATTTATGAAGCCTTATTCAATCTTCTTTCTTTGGCTGGAGTTTATATTTCACTGGAAATCTTCAATCAGAAATTCGGAAATACATCTACTGTAATCGGAAGTATCTGCGGTGGCGGAAGTGCTGCTGCCAGCCAGACAGCCAACTCATGTGATAAAATTATAAAGCAGGATAAGACCAGTATTCTGGGTTTAAAGTTTGCAGACTTTTCTCTGATCTATTTTGCAGGACTTGCAGTGCTGGGATTATTTTTACCGGCTACAGCTTATATTGTAAAAGGATTTACCTTTGTTTCTGTCCTTGCCATAGGGTATTCTCTATACATTCAGGCTTTTGTAGAAAAAACGTTTTGCAGAGTTTGCCTTTTGATTATTTCAATCCTTGTTGCACAGATAGTAGTAAGCAGTTTATTTTTTGAGAACCTTTCTTTCAGTGTGGGAACACTTTTATTAACTGGTATTCTATGGGCTCTGGTATTCTCTGCTGTTATTTATTTTAATACTCTTCTTGAGCAAAAAGAGGCTCTTCAAAAGTCTAATGCAAAAAACCTTAGATTCAAAAGAAATTATGAGCTTTTCAAAAATCAGATGGAACAGAATCCAAAAATCGAATTCCAGAATACTGAAACTTTTGCTGTTGGAAAAAATGACGCTAAACTTCGCATTTCTATCGTTTCCAATCCATATTGTGGTTTCTGTAAAGATGCTCATAAACTGGCAGAAGGTCTTTTGGAAAAATATCCTGATAATATCTCTTTACAAATGAGATTTAATTACAGCCCTGAAAGAGCTCCTGAAAAGTATACTCAACTTATTTCAGACTTAACTCATATCTATTATAACAAGCCTGAAAAAGAGTTTCTACACGCTGTAGAAGAATGGTTTGAAACTAAGGACGAAAGTAAAATCAATGCTCTTTCCGGAGGAAATGTAACATCGGAAAACCTGAGTCCGCTAGTTGAGATGTCTATTGAAAACAGTAACGCAGGATTAAACTTCACCCCTATTTTTATCATCAACGGATACCAATTCCCTGACAAGTATGATCGTGAAGATATTTTGTTCTTTATTGATGAATTAATAGAAGATGATGAGATTTAGTAAATAAATATTATTCATTTGAAAATTTCACTATCTTAGGAAAAACAAAAACCACATCTGACAAGATGTAAAAAGAGTAGAAAAACAGTGACCATGGGACTATTTCCGGTTTACCATTTCATTGAAATATAATTGAATTAAAGTAAATGTCGTCACCCGTTGACGGCATTTTATAATGACTAGTAATTTTGAAAAAAAAGTTTCCTTTTTATAAGCAACCAGATACCAAAGACTGCGGCCCTACATGTCTCAGGATCGTAAGTAAGTATTATGGTAAAAGTATATCCCTGCAGCAGATCCGTAACCTTTCCGAAACAACACGTGAAGGAAGCAGCCTTCTTGGACTAAGCGATGCAGCAGAAAACCTCGGATTCCGGTCAATGGGAGTCCAGATTGATTTCAATACCCTTACAGAAGAGGTTCCTTTCCCTTGTATAGCACACTGGAATAAAAACCATTTTGTTGTGGTATACAAAATTGACAAAAATAATAAAGTATATATTTCGGATCCCAGTTATGGGCTGATCACTTATACAAGAGAAGAGTTTATCAAATCCTGGATCGGAGAAAATGCAAACGAAAATACAGAAGAAGGAATTGTTCTGATTCTTGAAACAAC
The DNA here is from genome assembly GCF_900182655.1 of Chryseobacterium rhizoplanae. Lineage (GTDB taxonomy): Bacteria > Bacteroidota > Bacteroidia > Flavobacteriales > Weeksellaceae > Chryseobacterium > Chryseobacterium rhizoplanae. Next base: position 102,636 of record NZ_FXTC01000014.1, on the reverse strand, counting down.
TCCTGCATTTTTCCAGACAGAATTTGATGCTGAAGAAAGTAAGGCCAGTTTTACGTTTCTTTCTAAGTATCTCCTTAAATATAAAACACTTGTCATCCAGCTGGCCATAGGGCTTCTGGGAGGAAGTTTATTATCCCTTATATTCCCGTTTCTTACCCAAAGTATTGTAGACGTGGGTATCCAGAACCAGGATATTAATTTTATCTATGTAGTTTTACTTGCACAGATTATGCTGTTCCTCGGAAGAATGGGAATAGAAACCATACGAAGCTGGATTCTTCTCCATCTTTCAGCAAGGATTAATATTTCCATCATCTCCGATTTCTTCATCAAACTTATGAGGCTTCCTATAAGCTTCTTTGATACAAGGATGACAGGAGACATCATGCAGAGAATCAATGACCACCACAGAATCGAACAGCTGCTTACCAGCTCATCGTTAAATACCTTATTTTCCCTGGTGAATCTTATCATCTTCAGTATTGTATTGCTGTTTTATGATTACAGATTATTCATTGTATACCTTGTTGGAGCGGTATTGTATATTGGCTGGATCAGTTTCTTCCTGAAAAAAAGAAAAGAACTTGATTACAAAAGGTTCTCACAGGTCTCTCAGGAACAAAGTAAAGTGATTGAGCTTATCAACGGTATGCAGGAAATCAAAATGCATAATGCTGAAAAACAAAAACGGTGGGACTGGGAATTTCTTCAGGTAAAACTGTTTAAAATCAGAATAAAATCTCTTTCATTAGAGCAATGGCAGTCTGTTGGAGGGAACTTTATCAACCAGATGAAAGATATTCTGGTAAGTTTCCTTTCTGCAAAACTGGTTTTAAGCGGTAACCTTACTTTAGGGATGATGCTTTCTGTACAATATATCATTGGACAGCTGAACAGCCCTCTTCTTCAGCTTATCGACTTTATCAAGCAGACTCAGGATGCTAAGATTTCCCTTGAAAGATTAGGAGAGATTCATGATAAAGATGATGAGGAAGATAAAAATGAGCAGTACGTTACAGATGTTCCAAAGAAAGACATCGAGATCAGAGATATGTCATTCCGCTATATTGGTTCTGATGTTCCGGTTTTTGAGAATTTAAGCCTTACAATTCCTTATCAGCAGACTACAGCTATTGTGGGAGCCAGTGGAAGTGGAAAAACAACCCTGTTGAAACTGTTAATGAAGTTTTATGACCCTGATCAGGGTGAAATCAGAATCGGAAGCACCAATATGAAGAATATTTCGCCAAGATACTGGAGAGATCATTGCGGAGTGGTAATGCAGGAAGGCTATGTATTCAACGATACTATTGCCAATAACATTGCTGTAGGTGAAGATCATATTGACAAACAGAAACTGAGACGTGCTGTAGAAATAGCGAATATCAAAGAATTTATTGAAAGTCTCCCATTAAGTTATAATACGAAAATCGGAAATGAAGGTGTTGGAGTCAGCGGTGGTCAGAAACAGAGACTCTTCATTGCAAGAGCCGTTTATAAATCTCCTGAATATATTTTGTTTGATGAAGCTACATCAGCACTGGATGCCAATAACGAGAAAGTGATCATGGAAAACCTTGAACAGTTCTTCAAAGGAAAAACAGCGGTAGTTATTGCCCACAGACTTTCTACAGTAAGACATGCGGATAAAATCATTGTGCTGGATCAGGGGAAAGTTGTAGAAGAAGGCAGTCATGCAGACCTTGTAGATTTAAGAGGAGAATATTACAGGCTTGTAAGAAACCAGCTTGAATTAGGAAGCTAGTAAACCTATAGCGTAACCGAAAAGCTTATAGAGTAGGAAAAACAAAAACTAATTTTAATCATGAAAAATCTAAAAAAACTTTCGAGAAAAGATCTGGCATTTGTCAGCGGAGGTGTAGTTATTCCGGACAACAATTGTTGTGGTTCCTGGTGTCTTGGCAGCTGGATGCCATGCCGTGTCCATCATATTGCATGTCCACCGGATGCAGATACTTCACCACCATCGTGGTACGACGGGAATTGCCCATTTGGTTAAATTATATTCCCCCTGAAATATTGGGGGAAATTTTATCTTAGAAAAATGAAAGAAGACGTTTTAGACAATATTGAACTCCGCTCAGAAAGCGTACAGGATATTCTTACCCAGCCTCCTCATTGGATGATACGCTGGGGAAATACCGTTATATTTATTATTCTCCTGTTGATTCTCTTAATGAGTTACATTATAAAATATCCGGAGTTTGTACCGGCACCTATTATTGTAACTTCACAGAATCCTCCGGAGAAGATCGAAGCAAGGACAAGTTCCAAAATTGAAAAAATATTCATAAAAGACCACCAGGAAGTTAAAAAGAATGATGTTCTGATGGTCATGCAGTCTGCGGCCAATTATAAGGACATTCTAGAGCTTAAAAAGCTGATAGACTCCATTACTCCTGATAATTTATATAACTTCCCTCTTGCCCAGGCTTCAAGGTTCAAATTGGGAGAATTACAGGGCGAATACAACAGTTTTGCAAAAGCATTTCAGGATGAAGCCCTTTTTACAAGATTACAACCTTATGCTCCGGAAAACCTGGCAGCCAATCAGAGTATTTCTGAATACCGCGTAAGAATAGCTACCTTAAAACAACAGAAAAACCTGGAGTCTATAAAATATGATCTGACCAAGAAAAACTTCAACAGGTCTCAGGAACTTTTCAATCAGGGAGTTATTTCAGCTATGGAACTTGAAAATGAAAAGATCAAATATCTTCAGGCCCAGCAAAATCTTGAAAATCTTAACATCACCATTTCACAAATGGATGAGGGTATTTCCAATCTTAACAAAACTAAAAGCGGAACCGCAATTAACACAGAAAAAGACAGAATTACATACTCTTCACAAACTTTACAGCTCCTGGAGCAACTGAGAAAATCTTTAAAACAGTGGGAACTGAATTACCTTGTCATATCATCTACGGATGGTATTGCCAGCTTCCAGCAATTTTTTGGTGAAAATCAGTTTGTAAAAGTGGGTGAACCTATCCTTTCTATCCTTCCTAAAAATAAAGAGCAGCTGGTAGGCAGAATGTCTGTTCCTACAACCAACTCAGGAAAAATAATTCCTGGTGAAAAAGTATTGATTAAACTTGACAACTACCGATTCCAGGAGTACGGAATCATCGAAGGAAAAGTACAGAATATCTCTCTTATTCCTGATGATAAAGGTAACTATTACGTAGATGTTATTTTGCCAAAAGGATTAAAAACCAGCTATAACAAAACGCTTACATTCGATAAAGAACTCAGAGGCAGCGCAGAGATCGTAACGCAAGATCTCCGATTGATTGAAAGATTCTTCTATCAAATCAGAAAGCTTCTTGGATACCAGGTCTGATAAAGAATTTAGATAAAAAAATAAAAGCCGTTGTACAGATTGTAGAACGGCTTTTTTTAATGGTTTTTTTAGATTAGTTACACTTTCAACATATCCAATTAGTAAAGTTCATTGATTACAGCTTTTACAGGCAAAAGCGGATCTAAGATCATAAATAAACAGATCTATCAAAAAAAGCCTGTAAGAAAGCGAATACAAGGGAAATAATAACCTTCTATCTTAAAAACATTTCGATAAAGAGTAGGATAAGCTCAAAAGCCGGATCATTCCCTTAATTTTCTATTGAAAGATGATAATGAAAAAATTGGGAGAAAATAAAAAGATAGATTTTCAGTTATTCTAAAAAATGAAAACCGCAATCATTAAATCAATGATTGCGGTTTTTTGTAGCGAAGACGGGAATTGAACCCGTGACCTCAGGGTTATGAATCCTGCGCTCTAACCAACTGAGCTACCTCGCCGTTTTGGTGGTGCAAATATAGAAAATATTTCTTTACCTCCAAAATTATTTTACCTTAAAATATTCCAAAACATCTCCCACATGATCTGGTTTGTTGATAATCTTATTGTTAGCATCTAAAATAAAATACGTCGGAGTTGCATGAATATTGTACATATCCGTATAACTACTGTTCCATCCTCTCAATTCCGAGTCATTCACCCAAGGAAATGCAGCAATCTTTTTAGTATAAGAATTTTTGTCAACATCTAAAGAAAACCCTACAACCTGAATATTCTTTGATTTCAGTTCATTGTATTTTTCCAGAAGTTTCGGTAGTTCACTTTCACAGTGTGAGCATGTGGATGACCAAAACACAATAACCTTTTTATCAGCCTTTATATCGTATAACGACTTCGCGGTAGTATTTACAGGTGACTGGAACTTATAGTTAGGGAAAGCAGCTCCCATTTCAATGTTGGCATTCGATTTTAGTGTAGAAGCAAGTCTGTCGTTGATGGTACACTTAAGATTTTTGGCAAGTGACAAATATTTGCTCTTGTACTCATCCATCTCATATACATCAAAAATATCGATCAGTTCTGATAAAACAGTCTGCCCTCTTGGAGTTTCCACTTTTAATCGGTCTAAAAGTTTATCAACAGAAGCAGTAACATTGGTATTTCCTCCGGAGTTCAGATAGGATACCAATATTGGTCTTAATAATGATGACGTCTCCAGCATATCATTTGACTTGTCCAGAAAGTTGATTATTTCCTCCTGATCTACTTTTTTGGTAGCATCTTGTGAAGGGGAAACAAATTTACTGTAATTCGTATTATAATAGGTAATAAATGGATGTTGAGCGGCATCAATAGAGCTGGAAGTACCGGAAAGTCTGTCGATCTCTATTTTCAGTGCTTTTCCAAAGTCCGTATTGTCTTTATAATATTCTTTGATCTGTGCTAAAGCCGGCAAAATAAGCTCTTTCTTTTGGGAACCTTCCTGCTGCTTACTCATCAGGTTATTCGCTTCATCCAGATAGGCAACATCTTTAACTTTATTATTCTGGATATCCAGTTTAATGTTGACATTTTTATTTTCAGAAATAAAGCTTACGGTATTATTAGAGCCCGGGAAATAGACTTTCATCATTCCCATATAGCTGCTTGGGTATTTAAAAGTCCATGCACTATTCTTACCCTGTTCCTTAGTAACAATGATATCTTTTGAACCGTTTAATGTATATAGAATAGCGTCCTGATCTTTAAAGTCTGCCGGAGTCTGAATGGTCACTGTAAACTGAGCCTGCAGAGCAAATGCGGCTAAAACCGCAGAGAGCGTATAAATCTTTTTCATAGAGTAAAAATAAAAAAACTCTCTGATTAATCAGAGAGTTTAATATTATTTTAATAAAATTTTATGCTTTTACGCTCTTGTACTTTTTCGTAAAGTAAACAATAAATGCAATTGCTACAATACCAAGTATATATACGTACATATCAATGGGTGCAGGTGCTCCGGTACCATTTCCTCCATTTCCACTTCCTGTTGGGGCTGCTTGTGGTTGTGGTGGAGCAGCATTTACTAGAGATACAACAATCAGGAAAAATGCCAATACTAGTTTATTAATAGTTTTTTTCATCGTAGTTTATTTTAAGATTTTAGTGTTAACAGTTTCTCCTTTGTCAGAAACGATTTTTACAACATATGAATTTTTAACTGAGCCATCTAGCTCGATTACAAAATCTCTTGATGTTTCAACCGCTTTTTTAGAGATTACCAATTTACCGCTCATATCATAAACCTGGATGTCTGCTTTTTTCCATTTTGGATCAAATCTGACAATATAATTTGTAATAGATGGATCATAAACAACAAGTGTTCTTGATGCAGTAGCAGCTTTATTTTCTACTGCTAAAGTAATATTACTTGGTTCTCCATAATACAAATTAGCTTCCTCATTTGTTACCGCTACAACATCTCCTTGTTTAGCTTCTATTAAGTTTCCGTTTTCGGCTTTATAATAGAACCCGATTCCTGAAGATAACTGGTGTGCACCAGCCGGGATTAGCGCTGCATTTTCTCTGATCTCGAATTTATAAGATTTCACCTGATCAAGGTAATAGTTAACTAACTTAACATTTTTCCCCTGGAAGTTATTCTCATTAGCTTCGTTAATATATAACCAATAGTTAGTATTATTATTATCATACCCACCATTCAAAGATTCTTCAAAAGTACCGATGATATTTTTACCAGCTGAAGACTGAACTGAAGTTGCTGCAGAAATCTGGTGCCCTGTTGTTAATCCTGGAGAAACAACATAGTATGTTCTGGAAAGTTCTTTTCCATTAGCATCAAGACCGATTACACCAAGCTGTTTTACAGTATTGGTTGTATTCTTACCAGTAGACATTTTAGCTGCTGTTACATCGTAGTTGACACCTGCTGTTCTTGCAGTTGATTTGAATCTTCTCAGTGTATTAAAATTTAAAGTCTGAGCCGTATTGTCTCTTAACTTTATTTTAAATGACTGCATAGGTTTGATTACAAGTAAGTCTACGTCACCAATAGCTGGAGCTACTCCGTCACCTGTAGGTAAGAAAGTAACAACTTTAGAAGCTGTAGCATAAGTAGAACCACTTGGAAGAGTAACGATGGTACCTGGGTCATATTCAATACCCCAGATATTTCTCACTGCATTTCCGTCAGATCCAGTAACACTTTCAGTATATCCGATGTTAGCTAAATCTAAATTGGTAAGGAAAGGGTTTCCGAATTGATAGAAATTTTGCCCGAATGTTCCGGACCATGGGTTTGTAGTAAACTCAAAACTGTCATCAAGATAAGTATTGTACTTCTCATTGTACTGGTTTAGAGCATTACCATTAGTTCCGAACACAACATTGGATGCTCCTACGTTAGATTTCCCTGCGTTCTGTAATGTTACAGCACCCGCATATGGAGCATATGGTTTCCCGTTGATGTTGAATACGTTTCCTGATGCAGGAGCACTTGGATTCCAGTCGTTATTTTTAACCTTAAGCATATAATAACCTGAAGCATCCCAAGTAGTCGAGGTAGGAGCTAGATTCAAGGTAGTAATAGAAACAGCATTAGCATTATCCCACTTAAGAATTGGATTGTCATATCTTCCAGTATTGAAAGTTTTACCAACTTCAGTGGATAATGAATTATAAGCTTTACCAGAGAAAGGCAAAGCAACTTGCTGGAAATAATTACCGCTACCGTTACTTGTAGTTCTGTATTCTTTGGTTACAATACCTGAAATATTGGATTGGGATAGTCCGTCAATGTACAGCTGACCATACGTGGAAGTAGCAAAAGAACCAGGAGTATTAAGCCTTAAGATGATATTTCCACCGTCAGTTTTATCAGCTCCGGCAGCATCTATTGTCTTAAAACTATCTGTAGCAGATCCTACAACCATAACATTTCCATGTACATCCAAAAGACCATTACCTTTTGTCTGTACACCTCCACCGCTATAAACTAGGGTGCCTTCGCTCACATACATATTAGCATTAGTGTCAACATGACATAGTATCTGCGCCTGAACAGAGTAACTAATTGCTAAAAGACCTATAGCAAATAAACTTTTTCTCATTGTATAAATTATTTGTGTGTTAATACAATCTTCACCCGCAAAGGTATTATTATTTTTCTTAAAAAAAAAATATTTTATCTATTAATCAAAACATTATCTTCCGTCAAGACGATCTCTTTGTCCTCTCCTATTGAAAACATATAGTCTTCTAGAACTTTTTCGGTGGTACCTCTCAACCCTCTTGCGCCTAATCCTTTTTCAATAGTTTCCTCTACGATTTTTTCAATTGCACCATCTGTTATTACCAAATCTGTACCATCCATCTTGAAAAGCTCCACAAATTGATTCACAATTGAATTTTTTGGCTCTTTCATAATTCTTACCAGCGTCTCTTTCGTGAGTTTATCGAGGTAAGTGATGATTGGAAATCTTCCCAAAAGTTCCGGAATTAATCCGAAAGTACGAAGATCAATTGCATTAATATTTGTTAATATATACTCGTCTTCGTCTGTTTTATTGATTTTCTCAGAACTGAACCCTATCGCCTGCTTGTTCATTCTTCTTTCGATAATCTCTTTAATCCCGTCAAAAGCACCACCGGCAATAAACAGGATATTCTGAGTATTGACCTGGATATATTTCTGATCCGGATGTTTTCTTCCCCCCTGCGGCGGAACATTGACGATACTTCCTTCCAGCAGTTTCAGTAATCCCTGCTGTACTCCTTCTCCGGAAACGTCTCTGGTAATACTTGGATTGTCTGATTTTCTTGCAATTTTATCAATCTCATCAATGAAAACAATTCCTTTCTCCGCTTTTTCCACATCATAATCTGCTACCATCAAAAGTCTGGACAGAATACTTTCAACGTCTTCTCCTACATATCCTGCTTCCGTTAAAATAGTAGCATCTACGATACAGAAAGGAACATTCAGTTCTCTGGCGATAGTTTTTGCCAGAAGAGTTTTACCTGTTCCTGTCTCCCCAATCATAATGATGTTCGACTTTTCAAGTTCCACTTCTCTGTTTTCATCCTGAGCGTGGAGTAATCTCTTATAATGATTATATACAGCTATAGAAAGCTGCTTCTTTGCCTGATCCTGCCCGATCACATACTGATCAAGAAATTCTTTGATCTCTTTCGGCTTTTTAAGTTCAGCCATACTGTCGGCAGGTGAATATCCTGTTTTGGATGCACCATCTTTTACAATAGCGTGTGCCTGCTCTATACAATTTTCACAAATAAAACCATTCTGGCCAGAAATCAGCATCTGTACTTCATTTCTTTTTCTGCCACAGAAAGAACATTGGTTGGAATTCATATGATATAATATATATGTATATGTTAAAGAAAATCGTAAAAAATTACTTTTTTACGATTTTCTGATTGTTAAGAATTAATAATTGAGTTTTGAATCTCTGTATATTCTTCGTTCGTTAATTTTAATCTTTCATTTCTAAAATTCATGTCTTCCATCTTGTTTAAAGGAATCAGATGGATGTGTGCATGAGGAACTTCTAGCCCTACTACCGCTACTCCTACTCTTACACATGGAACTGCAGTTTTGATCTTCTTGGCTACCTCTTGGGCAAATCCCCAAAGGTTTTTGTATTCTTCACTTTCAAGATCAAAAATCAAATCCACTTCTTTTTTCGGAACTACTAACGTATGTCCTTTCACCAGAGGCATTGCATCTAAGAATGCAATAAAGTCTTCATTTTCTGCAATCTTATAAGAGGGAATCTCGCCATTGATGATCTTTGTGAATATAGTGCTCATTTTATCAGAAGTTAGGGTTAGATATTTAGAAGTTTAGAAATAGAAACTGTATCAGACTATAAAGAAATGTCTAATACTTCAAAAGACAGTTTGTTTCCGTTCGGTAAAGTAATTTCGGCAGTTTCGCCAACAGCTTTCCCCAACAGACCTTTTGCGATAGGCGTGTTTACAGAAATTCTCCCTGTCTTCAGGTCACTTTCGTTATCCGGTACCAATGTAAATACCTGCTCTTGCTTGGTAGCATTATTTTTAAGTTTCACTGTTGTCAAGATGGAAACTTTTGAAGTATCTAATTGGCTTTCGTCTATAATTTTAGAAGTAGAGATAACGTCTTTCAGCTTAGAAATTCTCATTTCAAGCATCCCCTGAGCCTCTTTAGCCGCATCGTACTCTGCATTTTCAGACAAATCTCCTTTGTCTCTTGCTTCCGCGATCTGCTGAGTGATTTTTGGTCTCTCTACAGTTTCCAACTGTTCCAGCTCAGCTTTCATTTTCTCTAGGCCCTCCTTAGTTACATAGCTTGCCATAATTTTCAAAATTTAGTTTTAGTATAAAAAAATAATCCGACATTTGCCGGACAATGTTTTCGTGTTGTAATCGTTTAATTTTTACAAATATATAAAAATTTAAATTGAAATGAAAAAAACTTTTTCAATCATATCTATTTTCAGCTTATTGATTTTCAGTAACTTAACTATAAACTCTTGTGGAAGCAGAGAAGATACCGTGAGCTGTTTCCCGAATAACCCTATTAATGTATCTCTTAATCTAAACCTGCCTGCTTACTATGCTTTGAACAATATTAACGGCTGGATTTACGTGAATGAACAGCAATCCGGAACAAGAGGGCTGATTATTGTGCGAACGGCAAGCGGATTTAAAGTATACGACAGAAATGCGCCTCATATATGCCCTGATAACAATACAACCCTTGAAGTAAAGGACAATATTGCTATTATTTGCCCGCAGGACAACACAAGATGGATCTTAAGTACGGGACAGCCAGAAGCCGGAGCCAAAACATCTCTGCCGCCTAAAACCTACCCTTATAGCTATGATGTACCAAGTAAAACTTTAAATGTTTATTATTAGAATATAAAATGAAGATCGTTATACAAAGAGTCTCTGAAGCCAGTGTAAAAGTAGACGGAAAAATTGTTGGTGAAATCGGGAAAGGATTAATGCTGCTGGTAGGTGTGGATGAAAATGATGAAAAAACAGATGCAGAATGGCTTGTACAGAAGGTTTTAAACCTAAGAATCTTTAGAGATGAAGAAGGTAAGCTTAATCTTTCTGTGAAGGACATTTCAGGGGAAATCCTTTGCATCAGCCAGTTTACATTGATTGCTGATTACAAAAAAGGCAATCGCCCATCTTTCATAAAAGCAGCAAAGCCTGATAAAGCGATCCCTCTTTTTGATTATTTTAAAGAAGAAATGGCCCAATCCGGATTAAAAACAGAAAGCGGAATTTTCGGGGCGGATATGAAAGTATCTCTGATCAATGATGGACCAGTCACTATTGTAATGGACTCAGTTACCAAAAACTAAGTATAGAAGATGAGTAATAAAAATATAGTCATTACTTATCTGGCAGTGACTTTAGTTTTTCTGTTTGGAATAATTTTAAGCCTTAATAATTATAGCTTCGCCGGATATTACATTGATAAAATAATTAACTGGCTCTGGCTGTTGATGACCATTTTTATCATTGTCAGGTTTTGGAAGAAAAAAGTGATTAAAGTATATTTTGGTCTTTTGATCTCAGGGATCATTCTTAGCATTTTACCCATGATGATTCCATTTTTTGGAATTCTTCATTATTTCTCCACCATTGGCTGTGAGCAAAGAATTCAACTGGATGATACTTACAGAATAGAAAGAGGTCGTCCGGGAGCACTTTACAAACCGCTTATTACGATTTACAAGAAAGAAGGCATTTTTGAAAAACAAATCTCAATAATTCCTTATTCAGACATTATAGAAAAAACAGTACAGCCATCTAAGGAGACTTATTTAGATGATAAAAGACTTCCAATCCAGGAAGCAAAACTCATTAATGCCAATCAGGACAGTATTGGTATTGAATACCGGATACTGAATAAGCAGAAAGTAATCTACCATAAGAACAAATTAAACTGGTTTGATGATCTTTAAAAATTAAAACCTATGCCTCAACAAAACCATTCAGCGATCCTGAATGGTTTTTTGTAATCATGCAAGATATATTTTCCAAACCTCAACGTTTTTTGAAACCTGTGAGCTTTATTATGAAGAATTGATGAAAGTCTTCTACATAAGGAAGAAATAAGAAATAAAAAAATAAATTCACAAAAATGTGATTTGTTTTTATTTTATTATTATTTTTGGTATAAATCAAAACTGATTTACAACCATTTAACAAAATCGCATGAAAACAAAAATCAACCTTTTCGCATTGTTTGCGTTCTGTTCTTCCCTGTCTTTTGGTCAGGAAAGCCAGCCCAAACTGAATCAGGATCAAAATTCCATCATCTATGTATGCTTTTCAAAGGGCATTAATTCAGAAAAAACAGCATTCAGCAGAAATGCTGATCTGGAGAGATTTTCAAGAGAAAATAAAATTTCATTCAAATACGATCTGGATTTTACAGACGGCAAGCTTGATGAAATGGCCAGAAACAGCAAAGCCATCGGAAATTCCTCAGAATCTGTAGAGAAACTGAAAAGAATTTATAAGGCTGATCTGCCTCTTCAAAATGAAGAAACCACTCAGAAAATCATTCACAACCTTGAAAGGTTCCCTGAAATAGAATATGTATCTGTGATGAGTGCAACTCCTATTGAACCTCCTTTAGTTAACGCTTTTGTAGCAACACCTGATCTGGAAAGCATCCAGACCTATCTGAATGACAATCCGGGAATCAATGCAAAATATGCATGGTCAAGAGGAATCACGGGACAGAATATTCGGGTAAGGGATGTAGAATACGGTTTTTACAAAACGCATGAGATGCTTACCAACCAAAACTCTATACAGCTTGAACCGGGATATTCTCCGAATGCAGGATTAGCTAATAATAACTACCGTGACCACGGAACTGCAGTGGTGAGTATTTTAGGTTCAATAAAAGATAACATCGGGCTTACGGGTGCTGCCTACAGTACTTCTGAAATAAAAGGATATATGGAATGGACTACTGTGGGATACAACAGAGCTTCTGCCGTGAGCAGGTCTATTAATGCTTCCCAGGCAGGCGATATTATTCTGTATGAAATGCAGACCGGAGGAAAAGACGGCCAATATTGTCCTGCAGAGTATGACAATGTAATCTGGGATCTTACGAAAGCAGCTACTGATTCAGGAATTATTGTCATCGCAGCTGCGGGTAACGGAAATCAGAATCTGGATGATCCGTTTTACGCAACTTATCTTGCCAGAGGAAATAGCGGAGCTATTATTGTAGGAGCGGGATCTCCTAATACTACCCATTCAAAATTAAGTTTCAGTACTTATGGAAACAGAGTGGACGTTCAGGGTTGGGGAAGCAGTGTTCTTGCTGCGGGCTATGGTTCTTATGCCAAATATGACAATGATAACAACAGAACTTATAATTATTTCAGCGGTACAAGTTCTGCAACGCCTGTAGTATCGTCTGCAGCTATTTTAATTCAGTCTTTCTATCGCCAGACTACAGGTCAGAACCTGACACCGTCTGCGATGAAAAACCTTTTAATTTCTACGGGAATTCCTCAGGGAGGTACTGTAACGGGTCAGAAAATCGGGCCTCTTCCTAATGTAAAAAATGCGATACTGCAATTGGAAAGTAAATTTGCAACCCCTGTAAAAACATTATCTCCGCTGGAGGTTAAAATTTACCCTAATCCATCCAGCAGTAGTATTGCGATTCAAAGTACAGAAAACAAAAAACTGGATTTTGAAATCATCAATCTTCAGGGGCGTACAGTAATCAAAAGTTCTGTTTTGTCTGATGAAAAAATTGATATTTCACAGCTCCCAACGGGTCAATATATCATCAATATCAATGAAGGCCAAAGAAGAGTTGTTGAAAAATTCACAAAACTTTAAAAAGATTTTTATACATTTTACTTCACATCAAACCCTCTTTCAGACTACTGGAAGAGGGTTTTTAATATTAATTTTTATCCGGTTATTGCGCTGGAACGCTGCTGAAATTCAGGGCTACTTTAATGTTCATGTCTGAAGAGGTTTGATTCTTCAGTTCATAGACTGTTCTTACCGTCAATCCTGAGCTTTTTACAATTTCATCCAAGAATCCGGTATCATTCAGGTCCAGATTTAAGCTGGAAGAGTTGGTCGATATATTGGAGCGTGATGCGATCAGTCTTTCTCCAGTTCCGTTGGATGAAACGTATATTTTAACGGTTTTGAATGCACTCAGATTTCCTCCTGATGGGGATGCAACAGAAATTTTAGCATCTGAAATTCTTACGTCTTTAATCTTTGCATTATTATTTCCTCCGAACCATGTCTGTACATTGGTAGCCGTTGCAGTGGAAGAAACTTCTTTATCTGCAGGAACCCCTGTAGAGACTAAAACATTAGTGGTGTATGGAAATGTATTCTGAACCAGCGACTGTACGGTTCCGCAACTTACAAGTACAGCTGAGGCGGCCATTGCTGTTAGAACTATATTTTTCATAATTTTAAATTTTTAAACTTAGAGTTTAGTTTGCAGAAATTGTACCAAATTGATTTGAACTTATTCCACACTTATAGTAAAACTTCCTTTGGTATTTCCTGAAGCCATATTACTTTTACCGATAATCAGCCATACTTCACCTTTCCCGGGAGTATCGTAAGTAATTTCTCTTCCGAAAGGCCCGTCGTAGTCTCCATTAGGAAGTTTGATCTGATTGAAACGGATATTGAAATCTTTCTCTTTGGTTGAAATTTTTGCTTTGATATTCGGGCGGTCGTAATGGGTCAGCTTTAAAATAAGTTCCTGATCATCTTTTTTAAATTCTTCTCCCAACGTGAAAGGAAGCTGGGTAGCATCAGCTATTCTAATGATCTGCCCTTCTTTTTCAGTTCTCATTACGCCTTTTCGCAGAACTTCTTTCGTGGCAGGAGCATTGTTAATGATTGAATCTCTTTCTTTCAATGCTACAGAATCTGCTTTTACCACAGAATCCGGCATTTCTGTAACCACTGTAGAATCCTTATCCTGAACGCTTGTCACGGCAGGTTCTTTTTTACATGAAATAATAATCAATGGAATCAACAATAAGCTTTTTTTCATAATAATTAAGTTTAAGAATGTACCAACATAGCATTCTGGTGAGTTCTATTAAATGCTAAAACTGTTCCAATCCGTTTAACGATTTATTTTTCCAGCTTCAATTTTTTATCATTATTTGTTTCAACCCATTTAAATGTAAAATACATAAAGTTGAGCATAATTCCCATCAAAACAGTGACACCCCACGTCTTGGTATATTCCAGCGGATAGATAAACCGTACCACAATATCAGAGAACAGGCCGAAAGGATTATTAAGCACATCCCAGCTGTTCCATCTTAAAAATCTTCCAAGATAGACTCCAAAACTGCTCATGAAAAGAAAGAATATAATGACTGCGTTGATACCGTTTCTTTTACCATATTCGGAAAGGCTTTTTTCAATATCGTTAAGACTTATAAAACCACAGATCAGTCCCGTCCATGCATAGGAAAGAATGACAATCAGGTCATACCAGATCGGTACTGAATTTCTCGCTCTCAGATGAAAGAGATCTGTAAGAATATAGGGTGAATTGGGGAAGAACAAAATCCAGACGATAATAATAAAGATGAGTGATATTTTACTTTTGATATTAAAGGCAAAAATAAAAGAACTTAGTAATAAAGGAATCCATGCCAGAAAAAGATTCCAGTTGAGAAACAGAAACACTTTTGTATCACTGATATAGTATCTGAAAGCAGAGAGGCTGAAACAGAATACAGTCATCAATATCAGGAGCATATTGATTTTAAACCTTGAAGACGCAACGAGCTTTTTCATGATGGATTATTGAATGGTTTGATAGTAGATAATCTTTGAAAGGAATGTTTTTGAGGTTTCACTTTTCACTTTCGTCTGCAAAGTCTTTTTAAGTTTCTGATCATTTTTTCCGTCCGCATATTTCAACAGGGCTTTTTCGCTGAAATTAACAGAAGTTAAATGATAGTTGACGGCAAAATCTTTTCTTTTCATATTCTGTGAAGTGATGAAACCTCCCCAATTGAAGTAACTGCACACTAAAATGGTCCCATAAAAATACCAAACCATTGTATTGACAAGAAATATGTTTCTTTTTTTCTTTTGAATTTTAATAAAAGTCAAAGCAAGACCTACTATTGATAAAATAAGGAAGGCAAAAACGCCCAATCTTTTATAAGTAAATGCATAATTCACGATATACTCATAATTTTTAACAGCAGCTGATATGACAAGCATAACATTGAGGAAAATCCAGATTTTGGCTAAGATTTTCAGTAATCCCGCTTTCGGATCAAAATTAAATCCGGATTTAAAGTAAAACATGATAACCAGGATAGCCATTATAATAGACATGATGACGGCATTTACTCTTTCATGGGTTTCTTCGGAAAGCTGAACAGGTGTTTTTACGGCTTCATAAAACTGTTCATAATTGTAAGTAATAATAAAGAAGATCAGTAAAATATTAAGCAAGATAAAGGATATGACTCCACTCATTCTTTCGGCACTCAGATCAAGGAAAGAATAGGCAGCCTTCGGTATCCGGGAATCTTGTTGAAAATCATTATCCAAAAAATGATTGTTTTTGTAGATGAGTTTTTCCACAGCATAGTTCCAGTAATTAAAAGCAATAAAAAAACCTAATACAAAGAGGCAGAACGCCTGCCATAGATTAATATCCAATTCATAATCTGTGAAAAAGGCAGCAAAATGATCACTTCCGGCAGAATAAATCCCAAAGAAAATGGAGACCAGAACCAACGGAATTAAAATGAAAGCAAACGTTTTTTGCCATAATCCAGGAATATTCTTTTTGGGCAGCCATTCATCAAAACTGAAAAAACGGCAGAATGAAGTGCAGCAGTTTATAATAAAAACCGGAATCAAAAATAGAATTTTCAATCTCCTGTTTTTCGATTTATATCCCAACAAAAGGAGAGAACTTACCATCGCAATAAAGGAAGGAAAATCTCCATACCATGCAAATGCTATACTGGATAAAATGCTTGTTGCAAAAAGAATATACAGGGTTTTGGTTTTATTTTTCTCAGAAGTTTTAAACAGGGTTAATCCGGCATAAATGATTCCCAGAATTCCAAGGTTCAAGCCAATATCCTGATCGTAGAAGACAATGACAAACAGGATGGCGGTAAGAAATATATAGTGATGTGTTTTCATGATAATTAAAATTCTAAAAGATTGAAAGAATTAAATTTTGAGAACCTCGTCAATCCATGTGAACTGCGTGAATTTTATTTTTCTTCATGGTAATTCAATTTAATGAAGAACGATAGTTTCTTTCTGTTGAATAAAGTCCATTACATGTTCATACTTCTGACTCAGCAGCCCTTCAAAATCCCAATGATGGAAAGCACGCATATTCTGACCTTTTTTATAGGCTTTGATATAAATTTTCGCATATTCAGGCAGAATAACCGTTCCTAAAACAATTGCGGCCAAAAGATGCGCATTGAGCTTCCCGTTTCCTAAAAGAAGGTACTGCATGGCGATTTCATCCTCAAAGTTGGTTCCACAGCCGGTGATCAGATGGTGTACATCATGGTTTTCCATTTTGGGGATCATTGAAAACCCATGCTTCCTGTAGAATTCACCCAGCTTTCTTCCCAGAGAGTCTTCCTGAAATTCCAGCAGCTGTTTTTCATTGAACTGCCATTGTCTTTTTTTCTTTTTAAAGTATTTTCTGTATAATTTCTGAGTTTTATCGTACACAAAAAGCAGAAACTGAACGCGTATTTTTTTCATAGTGTATTTATTTTAATGTAGACTATTAAGTCCTATAGCTGTATAAAAAATTGCAATGGGTATATTGATCAAAAGGATACCAATGGCTATCATACATTCTTTGAATTTTGATGTATTTATAACACCATATGTCAAAAACCCCAGTATGCATAATAAGTTGACCGGAACTCCAAAAATGATTAACAAGTAGCCTGCTCCAGCAAACCAATCATCCTTTGTAACGAGTGCTCCTAAAAGGCAAAGAGTTCCCACTGAAAAAAACACTCCGAATATAGCCCTGCCTAGATCTATTATTTCTGAATCTTTCATCGTTATTTAGATTTAGTAAGTAATCGTAATTTAGCTTCCGGCAAACGGACTTCCGAAAATCCCTACCGCCAGTTCGATCCAGATCAGTGCAAGAGCCAGCAAAATGAAAATGCAGATCAAAACTTTCTGACTTTGTTTTTTGATTTTGTTCCTGACCAGATTGATCGAAAAAGCTGTTGTAAAGAGTAAAGCTCCTGCTATCAGAAAATCTGAAGCTGACCAGTTTACTTCTTTAGAAAATAGATTTCCCAGCAATGGAAAACACAGTAAAACCAATGGAAGGGCATAAATTGTCACTGTTTTTTGTTTTTGTGTTATCATTTTATTTAAATTTTAAATTATAAAGTACTTTGTAATTCAAAGTTAATTTTCAAAAAAATTTAGGACTATCGTCCCAGTAGTTTTTCAAGAGCATCCAAATGTTCTGTAAACGCCTGCCGACCATTTTGCGTAACACGGTAAGATGTCTTGGGCTTTTTCCCGACAAATTCTTTTTTCACCTCAATATATCCTGCTTTCTCCAACGCATTGCTGTGGCTGGCCAGATTTCCATCTGTAATTCCAAGCAAGCCTTTCATTTCTGAAAAATCAACCCAGTCGTTGACCATAAGAACGGACATGATGCCCAGTCTTACACGGCTTTCGAATTCTTTATTGAGCTGATTTATTTTAATCATTTTATTTTAGCTTAATTATTCTGAACAGCTGACGCTGATTATTTTCTTTAGATCTATCCAAAATAGAATCACGGTTATTCAATTTCCTTTCTTTAAAAAATCGGTGCAAAAATAAGGATTAAAAATTTCCTTTTTTCCCGGAACGCTTTATTTATAATGAATGAAGCGAATTTTTTATATTAAAAAATTAATATCATCTTCCAGATATACACTGCTCCAAAACTGACAAGAAGAGATAAGAATCCTATAAACATAGGCCAATAACCCATAATATCGTTTTTCCTTTCTGAATAAAACTCAGTTGCGTCTGCCAGATTGAGTTTCCTTCCTGCATACAAACCTATCAATTCTTTCTCTGTATGAAAAGTTTTCACCTCATCTGTTTTTGTATTCACTAAAAAATATTCATTATCAAAAGTTTTTCCAAAAATCTGATTGCCATACTCTTCCACTTTTGTAACTCCTGAAACCAATGTCGGTCCATTTTCTTTATTAATGCTCGCTTGTTCCGGTAAGTCAATAAATAATAATTGATAGTCATTTTTCAAAGGAACATACCATGCATCACCAATACCGATGTCAACTTTCTTATTATTTGTTATAATGGATAAACCAATAATTCCAACAATATAGAATGTATAAAATCCAACAAATGGAGCAATAAATGCCAATAGTAATTTCCTTTTCCTTCTTTCTTTTTTACTGATAAAATAAGTAATTGTACAACTTACAACAGCACATATAAAGCTTAAAACAAATAAGAAGAAAAGATGTATCAATATGACAAAGCCAATTCCCATTATTTATATTTTTTATGCATAATCAAACCATATATGATGTGCAAAATTCCGAAACCAATAGCCCAGAACACTAACCCCCAACCTAAAAAGAATAAAGAAATAAGTCCTAAGACAATTTCAAAATATCCCAGATACTTCACATCCGTTAAGGTATATCGTTCTGCCGATACTAATGCCAATCCGTAAAAAATCAATGTTGCCGGAGCGATGAAAACAAAAAGATGATGATAAAGAAGTGCCAGGCAAAAAACGCCTCCTGCTATCAAAGGCACTGCAAAGGTAATCAAAAGCCGTTTTGTAGTGGCATCCCAGATCTTCAATCCTTTCTTTTTACTTTTATGAGCGGTAAAAATATAGCCACTAAGAATAGCAACCACTAAAATAACGATTCCAATTACAACAAGTTCTTTAACCAGGGCCGGACCGAGAATATTCCTGTCTCCATCAAAATAGCTGATTCCCTCCCTCTGAAAAACAAAATATACATAAATAGCCCCAATAATTGCCGTTAATCCGGCAACAACTCCGGATAATCCACTTAAAGAAATAAATCTGGAAGACCGTTCCATCATGGAACGGATATGGGATAAGTCTTCGTGATAGTTTTTTGTCTCCATAAAAAGAACTTTGAATTACAAAGTTATAATTTATTTTTAATCCACCAATTATTTGTTTTAAATTTTGATGATATTTTTTTCACATCCCATTCCGGCAATTCCTAACTTTAAGAAAATAATATAAATAAAGTGATATGTCAGAAATTCAACCAGATTATACGGAGGTACATTTGGAGGAGAATATTCCGCTAAGTGATGAGGAAATACAAAAATTTGAAACAGATCAAAGAAAAATCACGCAGGTAATGCCTGCTATTCTTGGCGGCTGTACATTTTTTGTGATGGCTTTGGCTGCTTTCTTTATTAAAGACGAATTCAGCAAATTCAAATATTATGATTACATTCTGTTTGCAGGAGCGGGATTGGTGCTGTTTGGTATTGCTTATACAATGTATCTTCTTGTAACCGGATATGACCGTCGGAACTGGACAAAAGATAAAACCACTGGCAAGAACAAATTATTAAGCATTGTGATTGATTCAGATACAACAGAGTATGGCGGATACCTGACATTTGCCGGCCCAGCTAAAAATAAAAAAATAAGGCTCTTGGTGAATCAGGATGATTATTCCCGATATAAAACCGGAGCAAAAGTTGTTGTCACGTATTTAAAATACAGCAAAACAGCTCTTTCTATCAAGGAGCTTTGATTATCTTGCAACAAGTGATTTCCTGTTTAGGAAAAAGAAAACCCCGCTAAAAGCGAGGTTCTCAAAGATATATTAAAATTTGTTTTTTTATAACGGATTCTGAACAATCAATGGATTGGCATTGATCTCCGTTCTTGGAATCAGGAATTTCCAGCGTAAATCTGTATTGAACATTAAGACATAAAAAACCGGAGAAACAAATGTTTTTCCGGTTCATATTTAGATTAAAATCCTATTATTTTTTTAATAAAGAAAAAATTATTTCGCTCTCAACTTTTCTTTAATAGACTCAATATTTTTCTTCGCAGAATCTTCCAGAATCAGACTTGCACTCATATGAATTCTTGCAGGCATCAGTTCATTGAAATGGTCTGTACCTTCCCAAGAAACTTTTTTAATTAATGCTAATGCATCATTGCTTCTTGACGCCAAAGTCTGTAAAAAGGACTCCAACTTCTCATCCATCTCCTCAATAGAAGCTGATACAGAATGGTAAATATTGTGCTGTTCAGCCCATTCAGCAGACCTGAAATCTGCATCAATTGCCATCGCTGAGAATTGTGATTTCCCTATTTTTCTTTCTACATAAGGTCCTATTACAAAAGGTCCTATTCCAAGATTGATCTCAGTAAGTGCTAAAGCTGAATCTTTTGTTGCAAAACAATAATCTGCTCCACAGGCAATTCCAACCCCCCCACCGGTTGTTTTTCCCTGAACTCTTACCACTACGATCTTTCCACAGTTTCTCATAGCATTCAATACTTTTGCAAAACCACCAAAGAATTGCGTGGAAGCTTCCAGTTCTTCAATCGCTAAGAGCTCATCAAAACTTGCGCCTGCGCAGAAAGCTTTTTCCCCTGCACTTTTTACTAAAATAGCCTTAACCTCATCTTTTGCACCCTCTTCGAGAATGGTTGCTGCCAGTTTTTCTAAAATTGCTCCCGGAAGAGAGTTACTTTTGGGTGTTCCGAAACTGATCTCGGCAATATTATTTTTAATTTCTGATGCTACAAATTCGCTCATTTTTATTTTTATTGGATTCTTACAAAAATACGAAATACGGCTCTTTCAGAGAAACTTAAAGATAATAATTTCCATTATAGATGTACCTTTTACAAGATTCCCTATACGTAGAAATACGGAATCTTTAATTTGGTATTTTCTACTCTAGTACTCATTTCTTAATAGTTGTTCCTTTGGCTTAGAAATAATAACCAAAGGCGGAATCTGAAAAGCCCTTAAAAGAGTAAGAGAATTTAAAACTAAAAAATCATTACCATGGAAGAGTACATTGGAATTGTAAAGTTATTTGCAGAAAATTTCGCGCCTAAAGGCTGGATGTTTTGCGACGGAAGTTTAATAAGCATTTCAAGAAATTCGGCCTTATTCTCTATTTTAGGAACAACTTACGGAGGAGATGGTATCACTACTTTTGCGCTGCCTAATTTAAAAGGACGTATGGCTTTGGGAGCAGGAAATGTAAATGCCAACCAGTTTTATCCTTTGGGAGTGGTATCCGGTACTACACAGAATACTCTTTTAACTTCAAATCTTCCAAGCATCGGAGGTGGATTTCAATTGAAAGTTGCTAATAAAAACGCCAACTCATCAACCCCTACTGCAACATCATCTATTGCCATCTCGGGAACACAGGTAGGAAGAGATTTCAACGTGGTGTCCAGCTTTATAAATGATTCTAATCCTGACACCGTAATTAACGGACAAAGCATTTCTTTTGTAGGACAAAATGTACCAGTGAATAATATGCCTCCTTATCTGGGTTTAAATTATATCATCTGTGTTGAAGGCATTTATCCTCCAAGAGATTAATATTCATAATACCTAATATTTAAAACAAAAAAATCATGAAAAGCACTACTTTTTTAACAATTTGTAGTCTGCTCATTTCAATTTTCTCATTCGGGCAGACCAGTACAGAACAATTTGAAACGGAATCACACGGAAGTACAAGCTTCACCGACAATGGAGTCATTTTCAATATCATTTCACATGTAAGTGTTTTTGACATCCAGGGGAATTTTCCGGGAACAGGATGGAGCGGAACAGCGAATGATAACAGATACATTGACAATTCCAATGACACTCAATTTCCGCCATCATTCAGTATTAAAACCACTTCAAATTTATTTAAGGTAAACAGATTCTGGATGTATCTTTCAGCACTAAATCTAGATCTCAATGTAGCAGGAACACTTACTGTAACAGGAAAATTAAGCGGAGTAACAAAATTTACCCAAACAAAAACTACAGGCTTCGCAACAAGCTTAGGAAGTACAAACGGATATACCCTGATTGATCTCACCAACTTAAATGGTCAAAATTATTCCAACATTGTGATTGATGAACTACAACTAACAGTTGGCGGAGCATTCAGATATGTTGGCCTGGATGCTTTCACCTGGGTAAAAGACAGCAATCTGGTATTGGGTACTTCTGAAACTAAAAGCATTAAAAAAGACCTGACTGTTTATCCTAACCCAACCAACGGACCTATTTCTATCACAACGGAAAAAGCCAGTGAAGCTAAAATCTACAGCCTGGATGGTAAGACGCTGAAAACAATACAAACCCAGAGAGGAAATAATGAAATCAATATTTCAGACCTTCCGAAAGGAGTTTATATTATCAAAACAGCAACAGAATCAACGAAAGTAATTAAAAACTAATTTCAGGAAATTTTATAAAAGTTCTATATCCCATAAAGATTCTAATTCATGAATGACAAAACCCTTAATGTTTTATTAAGGGTTTTGTTTTTTCAATGCCAGAATATATTTGTCTATATACAGCTGTTTTTCTTTTGATTTGTATTGCTGAATGTATCTGGGATGTTCCAGGACAGTCATGGTATCAAACAGCTTTGCTTCTTTATTTAGTTTTAAAATAAAGTCAGCATTTTTTTTACCTAAAACAAAAACCTCTGATGTATCGAGATTGAGGCTGATATGTTTCTGCAGAGATTCGATCATAAAGTCTTTTACTGCTTCAAACAACTTTTTATCATCATAGTAATTGGCATTAAGCCATCCGTTTTTTGTTTTTCTCACAATAGCCAGCGGAAATGGAGAATTGATGTAAATGTCTTTGTAGAAAAGATCTGAACCGCCATATTCTTCAATCATATCATACATAAAAACGGAAGAAACTTCATGAGTACGGGCAGATTCCATTTTTATACCACAAATGCTTTCAAGTCTTTTTGTATCGGTAAACGGAACGCCTGTAACCCCTGCTCCATGACGGCTAGGGTTGATTCCAATGATGAATTTTCTCTGGGCTGAATCATTATAATATTTATGATAAAACTTCTGCATGACCGTCAATGTTTCGGGATTATCCAGGTAAGGGTTCAGAACTTCAAAACCTTCAGGAAGTTTTCCTGTATAGTTAAGGTTTTTATTGAACTCAATGACATGATCTGCAAAAGTTGTATTCATACTTAATTTTTAAGAAAAACAAAATTTTCAGGTTGATCGTCATCACCACCCTCGTCTTCGTCCTCATCTTCGTCACTTAAAGCCAATTCAATATCGATGAATTGAATGTATAAACCACAGATTTCTTCGTTAGCATCATACGCGAAGTAAACAGGATAAGTACCATCACCAAAACCACTTGCAAACATTGGAATCTGGTAGCTGGTACCAGGAACCGTCCAATTGATCCAATCACCCGCTTCCCTCTGATTATTGGGACGGTCTTTATAGCTTTGTGAGAAAATTTCAGCGAAATAATCATCATAAACATTGTCAACAGCCATTCCATCTACAAATTGATCTACAAAAGGAAGTACTTCTTTATCAGTAATACATCCTAAACCAGCATCCACGGCGAAACCAAAATAATCATCTTCAGCTACGTCCTCCAATTCTTCAATCCCAACTAATGCTTCTCTGTAAACAACAGGTTTTTCTTTGGTAAATTCAACTTTTACAACAGCATATCTGTCTCCCCAATCTTCAGATTTTACCACAGCAATGGTCACAGGAAAATTTCCTTTCGGAGCCTGAATAAAATAAGGTGATTGATTGGCATTTAAAGAAACCAACGGATCTCTTACCACCACTTTTCCTGAAGGAAGAGAAACATTTCCTATTTCCATTGTATCCATTTTCTGTCCCAGAATTTCATCAGAAGTAAAATACTCTTCCAGATCTGTAGGGCAAATCAAAATATTTTTCACTTCTTCCCATTTTTGCATCCAGCTTTGGCTCATAGTATTTTATTTTTGAATTAATTTTAAGATTGAAAATAATGAATAAATCCAAAGACATCAAATAAGACTATATTTTTAACAAAAGATTATAAAAACAAAGCTACAAATCACAGGGAAATGCAGCTTTATGTATTGTTTTAAGTTAAAAAAATCTAAGAATCGGCACATATATAACATGCTCTTGCAATATCAGGCCATCTTCCAGGGAGACAACAGCTTCCGGGAGGACAAGGATTAAGGACACAAGACCAGTTTGGCCCGGCTCCTTTAAGAGATCTCAACTCGTGTCTTGAAAGTTTTTTTAAGTTTTTCATAGTAATCAGTTTTGATATTCTTTCCTACTCTATATGCTTTTCGGATTTCGCCTATTAAAGTTAATCATTTTTTCATCATTACCCTTGTCAGGGTTTAAGACTTTGACAAGGATAATCAACAAAGGTTATTAAAATTCACCATCAAAATCAATTGTCTTTTGATGTGATAATACAAAATTTTCCCTGTTATCAAATAATTCAAGAACTTCATCTCTTTTTAATAACGTTTTTGACTTGCTCAAAATAGATTGATAAGAGGAGAAATTATATTTTGAAAACTGAGCAATAGAATGATTTTGCGGATTTTGGTGAATATAAATTATTATGTTAATTAAATATTTATCTGACGTAATCAATTTTCTTTTAAATGGAGACTCAATAAGAGCACCATATCTTTTGTTCTCTTTATTAAAAGCCTGGGAATAAGAATTGAAAATTCGAGCAAATTGTTTTGAAAAAATATTCTGAGGAGAATTAAGACCCGTTTGAGTAGCCTTGTCAAGGTTTTGAACCTTGACAAGGCTACTCAATTCAGGATCAGATTTAATCTTAACTAAAAGATGAAAATGATTAGACATAAGGCAATAGGCATACACATCACAAACAGGAATAAGAAATTCGGAGATTTTATCGAGAAAGAACTCATAGTTCCGCTCAGATTTGAAAATAGGTTCTCCATTAATCCCACGATTATAAATATGGTAAAAACAGTCTGCTTCAATTGGAGTAGTTCTAATATCTGCCATTTCATTTGTATTTTTTAAACTTTGAAAATATAAAATATTCCTGAAACAACAATTGTTACCCTTTTTCCTTGTCCATCAAAAAATCCCTTCCAATTACTGAAAGGGATTTTAAATTTATATTTTCCTGGATTAAATCAATCCAAACTGCTGGAAGTGGTGGGTAAAATGTTTTTTGTGCATTAGTTCCCACATTTCTTTATTCAGTTTTCCGAATACATAATTCATGTGTTCCGCCTGTGGATTTTCTTTATAATAGACCACAAATTTCTTCAGGTTATCCATGAATGATTGTTTTGCCGCTTCCAGATTTCTGTGTGTTGGTTCCGGAAGTGAGCCATCCTGAGGAAGGAATGGAGCCGTAAATTCTTTTGGCATTGCTCTGTGATTGTAAAGAGAATCCTGCCATTTTTCAAGATTTTCCTCTGGAGTGAAACATTTTTCTGCTTCAGGTTCACCAAAGCTTACCAGAAGAGCCTTCTCCAAATGCTCAATCATCTGTTGTGGTGACATTTTCCCCCAAAGCGCAGGCGTACTTTCTGTTAATCCATTTAACATTTTCTGAATATTTTTTACATCCAGATCAATGAAAGGGGATTGTTTTGCAACCAATGTTAAGATTGTTGCCACGCAAACTACCTCATCTCTTTGGTTCACCACTTCAACCAGCCATTTTACAACACCTGAAGGAATATTTCTTCCTTTTACTCCTCTGTTGATTTTTTCTTTTGCTGTTAAATAAACAGTGATCGTATCTCCGGCATATACAGGTTTAAAGAAACTACATTCTTCTAATCCGTAATTGGCAATAACAGGTCCTTTTTTACCTGAAACAAATAATCCTGCCGCTGCTGAAAGGATGAAATAGCCGTGAGCTACCGTCTTATCAAAGATGGTTCCTGATAAACTTGTTGCATCAGTATGAGCATAGAAATGATCCCATGAAACATTGGAAAAGTTAACAATATCTGCATCGGTAACAGTTCTTCCTGCGGTTTCCAAAGAATCTCCTACTTCAACTTCTTCAAAATACTTTTGGAAAGGATGTTTGTCTGAGAATTTTTTCTCCGCTCCCTGCTGGTAGATCTTTGTAATTGCTTTCAGTACATCCGGTGATCCCTGAATGGCTGTTTTCTGTAAGAAGAAATGAAGACCGCTTAGTCCGCCCATTTCCTCACCACCTCCAGCTCTACCAGGACCTCCGTGCATTAATGTAGGAAGTGGAGAACCGTGGCCCGTACTTTCTTTAGCGTTATCTCTGTTCAATACAAAGATTCTTCCGTGCTGGGAAGCCATTTTCCATGAAGTTTCTGCGATAAAATTCTCGTCATGAGAAATGATTGAACCTACCAAACTTCCTTTTCCTCTTTTTGCCAGTGCAGCTGCTTCTTCAGCATCTTTATATGGCATCAATGTAGATACCGGCCCGAAAGCTTCTACATCGTGAGAGATATTTTTTTCAAAAGGCTTGTCATTCAGGAATAGTTTCGGGCTCATAAATGCACCATTTTCATAATCGGCATCTACCAGCTCGTGCTTTCCGTCATAGACAAGTTCTGTTTCTGATTTTAAGATATTTACTTTTCTCAGAACTTCTTCGTACTGCTGTCTCCCCACCAAAGATCCCATTTTGGTTTCTCTGCTTAATGGGTTTCCTATTTTAGTCTGATCCAAAGCTTTAGACAAAGCATTCTGAACATCACCGATTAAGTGCTCAGGAACGATAATTCTTCTGATCGCTGTACATTTCTGTCCTGCTTTTGTGGTCATTTCGTTACGAACTTCTTTGATGAATAAGTCAAATTCCGGAGTTCCCGGTTTTGCTTCCAGTCCGAGGATAGAACAGTTCAGGGAATCTGCTTCCATATTGAAACGGACTGCATTTCCTGCAATAGAAGGAAGGGATTTTAATTTTCTTCCTGTATGGGCAGAACCTGTAAATAATACAGAATCTCCATCCTGTACATAATCCAGAATATTTCCTGGTTCTCCGCAAACTAACTGAACAGCTCCTTCAGGTAATACTCCACTTTCAATCATATCCTGAAATACTGCATTGGTAAGATAAGATCCGAAAGGAGATGGCTTCACAATAGAAGGAACACCTGCTAACAATGAAGTAGAAAGCTTTTCCAGCATTCCCCACACCGGAAAGTTATAGGCATTGATCTGTACAGAAACCCCTTCACTAGGTGTTAAAATATGAGTTCCCAAGAAAGTTCCGTTAGCAGAAATCTTCTGAGTATCTCCATCTACCCAAAATGAAGTATTGGGAAGCATTCTTTTTGCCAATCCGGAATAGGTAAAGAAAGTTCCGAAACCTCCTTCAATATCCACCCATGAATCTACACGGGTAGCTCCTGTTTTATATGATAAGTCGTAATATTTTTTCTTTCTTTCCAGCAGGTAAAGTGCTACTTTTTTCAACATTTCTCCACGGTCGTAGAAAGTCATTGAAGAAAGGTTTTTATATCCTACTGTTCTTCCATAGTCAAGAGCCTGCTCAAAATTAAGCCCTTCTGTATCGGAAACAGCTACCTGCTCTCCTGTAACGGCATTGTACAAAGGAACTCCGTTTCCGGTGCCTTCTACCCATTCTCCGTAGATATAGTTTTTTAACTTTTCCATATAGTTTTTTACTTTTTGCTTAGATTTTTCTTTTTAATAAAATTGCTAATAACCAGATAAGGGATAAAAAGTGCCAGCCAGCAATCTAAAATGATGACAATTTCAACAAAAAAAATATAGAAATTGTCTTTCTGCTTTAGTCTGGCAATTACCTCATCTGATTCAACATGTTCCAAAGCATCTGAAATCCCTATTGATTCTTTTGCAAAGTAAAATCCTAACGCATTCACAATGATGACAATAATCAATATTACAATCCAGTATTTTTTCAGAACGTTCATCAGCTGAAACTTATTTACTTCGGTTCCTGATAGGGAAACATTTTCACTAATCCTTCATATAAACTTCTGTGAAGAATGGTTGCGTGATTGTCTGTTTCCATCATTTTATATTCTAATGTCCAGTTTTTCTTTCCTGCTTTTGTCAAAACATCGTAGAAAGCTTCGGCATCTTTTACCATTACAGGATGTTCTCCTTTTCCTACAGAAACATAGACAAACTTTTTAGTATCCGAAGATTTTGCAAGTAATTGAGGAGCCTGTTTTAAAAGACTTTCATCATCCCACCATAAACTTGGACTGATAATAAAATAGTTATTGAACATTTCCGGTTTTTTCAAAAGGATTTCTGTTGCCAAAAGTCCTCCCAAAGATTGGCCGAACAAATATTTGTCTGTTGTTTTGAACTGACTCTCCACATAAGGTTTTAATTCTTTCTCAAGGAATGCTATAAACTTATCCGAATGTCCTGTTGTAGGATAATCTTTCTGCAAGTCCTTCAAATCTGTATGAAAAGTAAAATCCCTTTTTCTGTCTACATTAGCAACTCCTACCACGATGGTTTCCGGCATGGAATACATCTGATTAAAGAATTGTACTAATCCTGTCACGTGAATAAAATCTTCATTCATACTTCCATCCAACAGATAGATCACCGGGTATGATTTTGTTTTATCATAGCCTTGTGGAAGATAAATATTCAACGTTCTGTCTTCATTTAACGTTTTGGACTTGATCGTCCTCACTTCTCCTATTGTAAGCGGTTTTGTTGTAACAGTCTGTGCTGATACCACACTATTCATCGCCAACACCATACTGCATACAAATGCAATTTTTTTAATCATATTTATTTTTGTTAAACCTAACGGGTTTTTAAAACCCGTTAGGTTTGATTATTAGCAATTATTCAAAATTTAAAAAATCATATTCAATAGTAGACTTATGATAATTTCTAAAAATTTCTACCGAATCAAAATACCGCATGATTTCTTTTCTATTCAATTTACTTTCTTTTTCAGAATTTAAATACGAATTATACGAGGAATGCTTCCATTGATCAATTTTATTTACCAATCCGTGATTAATCGGATTATTATGGATGTAATGTAAAACTTTCAATAAATATTTTTCATCAGATATTTTCTTTCGTTTTATTGCATTCAGAAAAAGAGCTCCTTTTCTATTATATTTTTTGTTGTAAGCTTTAGCATAAGCATTCAATAAATTCCCAAAATGCTTCATTAAAAACTGATGCTCATTTTCACTATTCACATCATCAAAATTCTTAAATCTTAACAATAAATGAAAATGATTAGGTAATAGACAATAAGCATAAATATAAGCGATCGGAAGAATATATTTTTCTACCTTTTTCAGAAAAAATTGATAATTTGACGGCTCACGAAAAATAACTTCAGTCCCATTTACATGAGAGAAGATGTGATATGTACCTTCAAATTCAAAATTTTCTGTATTAATCATTTTAAATCTGGTATTAAAATTTTGAAACTAATAGATTTTCTTATACACTATTATTTTATATCATCCCAAATACTGTAATCAACAATTTTTGTTGGAATCTGCTGAACATATTCTGTAAAAGGCTCACAAGGCAGAATAGCTTCTTTTCCTTCTCTTGCCAGCTCCTGATAGAGTTTTGTTCCTTCTGTTTTCCAATGGATCATTTCATCGGAAACATCACGGATAATCTTTGCAGGACTTCCAACGATCAGTTTCCTTGGTTCACATCTGAAATTAGCCGGTACAAAAGCCAATGCTCCAACGATACTTTCGTCACCGATATAGGCTTTGTCCATTACAACGGAATTCATTCCAATCAGACAGTTTTTTCCAATGTGTCCTGAATGAATGATTGCACCATGTCCGATGTGTGCAGATTCTTCCAGTATGGTTTCTATATTCGGGAAAACATGAAGGGTACAGTTTTCCTGTACATTGGCTCCGTCTTTAATGATAATTTTCCCCCAGTCTCCACGGATTACCGCATTGGGACCGATATATACTTCTTCCCCTATTTCTACATTCCCGATAATGACTGCCTGCGGGTGAATGTAAGCAGATGGTTTTATAATGGGACGAATCCCGTGATATGAGTAGATGTTCATATTTTTTAATTTGAAAATCTGAGAATGGGATAATTTGAATATTGATAATGTCTTTAAAACATTTTCAAATTCTCAAATCAACTCACTTTCAAATTAATTATACTTTTTCGATTACCATTGCATATCCCTGTCCGACACCGATACAAAGGGTACACAATGCATATTTCTTATCCTGCTTCTGAAGTTCCATAGCTGCAGAACCTACAATTCTGGCTCCGGAAACTCCCAGTGGGTGACCAATTGCTATTGCTCCACCATTTGGATTTATTCTTGCGTCATCATCTTTTAATCCTAAACTTCTTGTCACAGCAAGTGCCTGTGCTGCGAATGCTTCGTTGAGTTCGATGATGTCCATATCTTCAAGAGAAAGATTTAATCTCTTCAATAATTTTTGAGTGGCTTCTACAGGACCAATTCCCATGATTCTTGGCTCTACCCCTGCTACGGATGATCCCAGAATTTTTGCTTTTGGTTTTAATCCATATTTTTTTACGGCCTCTTCACTTGCTAAAATCAAAGCAGCGGCTCCGTCATTCATTCCTGAAGCATTTCCTGCAGTTACCGTTCCTTCTTTTCTGAAAGCCGGACGCAGTTTCGCCAAACCTTCCATAGAAGACGTCGGCTTGATAAATTCATCTTTTTCGAAAACAACAGGATCCCCTTTTCTTTGAGGAATCTCAACTTTTACAATTTCTTCTGCCAGCCTTCCGCTTTCCTGAGCTTTCGTTGCTTTCTGCTGAGACCAAAGAGCAAATTTATCCTGATCTTCCCTGTTGATCTGGTGGATATCTGCTAAGTTTTCAGCAGTTTCTCCCATTCCGGCAACCCCGTATAATTCTTTCATTTTAGGATTGATGAAACGCCATCCGAAAGTGGTATCAAACATCTGGCTGTCTCTTCCGAAAGCAGCACTTGGTTTTGACATCACATAAGGAGAACGGGTCATATGCTCGACTCCACCTGCAATATAAATTTCGCCTTCACCTGCAGCAATGGAACGGAATGCATTGGCTACAGCAGACATTCCGGAAGCACATAGTCTGTTTACCGTCTCACCTCCGATTTTATAAGGAAGACCAGCCAGTAAAAGTCCCATTCTTGCTACGTTTCTATTATCTTCTCCTGCCTGGTTGGCACATCCGAAAATAACGTCTTCAATTTCCTCTACAGGAACTTCAGGATTTCTCGCAACTACTTCCTTGATCACAATAGCAGCTAAATCATCTGCTCTTACCTCTGATAATCCTCCCTGCAGTTTTGAGATGGGAGTTCTGACATAGTCTATGATGTATACGTTGTTCATAATTTTACTTTGAAAATAGGATAATGCATAATTTGAAATTATCAAACTCCTTTTTTCTATTTATTTGTTTTTATTTCTTAGTTCTAAAGCCTGTTTTAAAGTATAGGGTTCGTATTTGAAATCCGGCCCGTACATTCTTTTGGCGTTTTCTTCAATAGTGGAATCAAAACCTGCTTCTTTTCTTCTTTTATTAACATTTTTAAGATCTTTAACAGGCCAGACAAAATTGACAAAGACTTGTTTTCCGTTCTTATCTTTTGTCATTTCTCCTTTTCCCTGTGTACCGTAGATCTGTTCTTTATCTTCCTGCATCAGATACCTATCTTCCATCATGGCAACCCATGTAAAAGGAATTTCTTTCTTTTTTCCAGCTTCTTTTATGAGAGGAAGATATTTTCCAATCTTGGTTGAATGCTGGATTACGTACCATGCGGCCTGGTTTGTAGGTTCTCTTACCAATGTTTTTCCGGGATAGCCATATTGAGCAATAATATTTTCTATTTTCTGCACGTTCAGACTATCATGTTCTGCCACCATCTGCCAGCCTTTCTTTTTGAACTCTTCTTTGTCAATATTAAGGGTTGTCAGGAGCTGCTCTCTTTTTTCCGGCGTTATTTCGGTATCAAACAGTTTTCTGTATCCCTGATCCACCTTCATAATCTCATCGAGTTCTTTTTTCAAAGCTTCATTTACTTTCTGTTGGGCATTCATCAAAAGAGCTGAAATCCCGAAAAGCAATGCAATTATTTTTCTCATTTTGTTTAATTTGGTGTCTGGTTTTAGTTTTTATAAGTCTGTTACTTTCTTCCCGATTTTGTAAACCGTTCCTACAAATTTTGCAATCAGCTCCTGACTTTGATTGGTTATCTGAATATCATAAACGGCTGTTTTTCTCGTGTCATTCACCAACACACTTTCTGCTCTGAAGACATCTCCTTCTTTTCCTGCTTTGGTAAAATTGATGATACAGTTCAGCGCTACTGCAGCATCCCCGGTATTATTGGATGAAAATGCCAGCGCAGAGTCTGCAAAAGCAAAGGTAACCCCGCCATGAACTGTTTTAAGCCCATTAATCATATCTTTCTTAATCGGCATTTCTATTAAACAGTAATTTTCTTTTACTTCAATCATCTTAATATTCATCCACTGGGAAAAATAATCCTGATTGAACATATAATCTGCTACTTGTCTTGGATTCATTTCTATTATATGTTTGTTATTTCTTCATACAGCTCATCGGATAATCTGTCATAAACATTCATTGTTTTACCCAGAATGATTTGCTCATATGAAAGATTTTCAGAGTCTGATGAATTTTCAGAGGGATAGGATTCATTTAAATCAATTCCATTTTCAATAGCTAATCTTCTGATCAGCTCTTTATATTTCTCATTAAACTTTCCTAACAGCTCAAGCCTTTCCTCAGCATCGACAGAGGAAGCCTCCTGAGTTAAATACTTTTTCTCAATGAAAAGCCTGGTCTCCAGCTCCGCTCTGAACTCTTCTATATTCATAATATTAATTTGAGAATTAAATAAATTTGAGAATTTGAAAATGAAAACATGTTATCATCAATTTTCAAATTGATACATTTTCAAATTATCTAATTCATTTTACGAAGCAAAGGACTTTGTCTGTATCTTTCTTCCTGATATTCTTCGTAAAGGTTTTGTAAGGTTTCGGAGATTTTTGCATATCCGATTTCTTTGCCCCAGCCTAATAATCCTTTTGGATAGTTCACGCCTTTCTGCATTGCCAGCTCAATATCTTCGTCATTCGCAACGCCTAATCTTTTGGCTTCAACCGCTTCATTGATCAGCATAGAAATGATTCTTAAAAATATCTGCTGGTATAAAGAATCATCTTTCTGAGCGACAGGCTTATCTGCTCCTTCGTTATAATCGTAGAAACCTTTTCCTGTTTTTCTGCCGTGAAGTTTGGCTTCAGACATTCTTTGCTGAAGTAATGATGGCTTATATTTCGGATCGTAGAAATAGTCTTTATAAACGGTTGTTGTTACAGCGAAGTTTACATCAACTCCGATAAGATCCATCAATTCAAAAGGTCCCATTTTGAAATTTCCTAAAGTTTTCATGGCATCATCCACCTGTTCCGGTGTTGCAATATTCTCTTCAACAATTCTAAGTCCTTCCCCATAGTAAGGTCTGGCAATTCTGTTGACAATGAACCCTGGAATATCTTTGGCAATAACCGGAGTCTTCCCCCATTCTTTCATGAGGTTATAGATTTTTTCTGCTAAAGTTTTTTCTGTCAATAAGGATGGAATAACTTCCACTAAAGGCATCAACGGAGCCGGATTGAAAAAGTGAATTCCGATGAAACGCTCCGGTTTCTTTAGTTCTGCACCAAGAGAGGTGATAGAAATAGATGAGGTATTGGAACTAAGGATACAGCTTTCTGAAACATAATTTTCAAGCTCTGTAAACACTTTGGTTTTAATCTCTTTGTTTTCGATAATGGCTTCTATAATCAGCTCACAATCTTTGAAATCCTTCAATTCTGTAGCAATGGAAATATTAGCTAAAATTTCAGTCATTTTCTCTGCCGAAATTTTTTGTTTATCAACCAATTTGGTCAATGTTTTTTCCAGACCTACCGTTGCCGTTTCTACTTGTTTTGCGTTGGCGTCATATACCCAAACTTTGCATCCGTTCGTTGCGGCTACTTGTGCAATGCCGATTCCCATCGTTCCGGCACCGATAATTCCTACATATTTCATAATGTAACAGTGTATCAATGTAACAATGTAACAATCATTGTCATGCTGAGCTTGTCGAAGCATCTCATTGATAAACTGCTACATTGGTACATTGTTATATTAGTTCTTATTTTCCTTTATAATTAGGTTTTCTTTTCTGTAAAAAGGCATTTACTCCTTCAATGAAGTCTTCTGTTTCTGCAGCTTCCTGCTGTAGGTCTCCTTCCAGCTCAAGCTGTTCTTTCAATGTGTTGGTATAAGAATTGGCAAAAGCTTTTTTTGTAAGCTTAAGAGCCGCTGTAGGCATATTCGCCATTCTTTCAAGAATTTCCATAGATTTTGGAACAAATTCTTCTTCAGTGAAAACTTCAGCAACAAGACCATGAACTTTAGATTCTTCTGCAGATAATTTTTTACCTGTAAATGCTAAATAATTGGCCAATTGTCTGCCTAAAAGCTTCGGTAAGAAGTACGTTCCTCCTGTATCAGGAATTAAACCGATATTTGAAAATGCCTGAGCAAAATATGCTTTTTCATTCGCTAAAACGAAGTCAGAGATTAAAGCCAACATCGCTCCAGCTCCTACTGCAGGACCGTTTACTAAAGCAATAACCGGTTTTTTGCAACGGGTAACTTCTAACACTAAAGGGTTATAATAGTCTACCACAATTTTTCTGATAATGTCATGATCATGGTGTTCTTTTCCTACCACAAAAGCTTCATCCAGATTCTGACCTGAGCAAAACGCTCTTCCTCTTCCGGAGATAGCAACACATCTTACCGTTTCGTCTTCACTGCATTCTTTAACAAAATCTCTAAGATCTGATAAAGCCGGCTTGGTGAGGGCGTTCATTGTTTCCGGTTGATTAAGATATGCAATTTTAAGCTTCCCGTCAAAATGCGTTTCAATATCGAGTTGTGTATACATAGTTTTTATTAATTTATTATTTAACAATGCACTAATTTAACAATATAAATTCATGTAACCACCTAAGATTTTAACAATCTAACAACAGCATCGTTATGCTCTGCATATCCGTCAGTTTTATTGATAAATTGTACATTAATCTATCGTTACACTAATGACATTTAAAATAATCAAAAGGTTCCAGGCAGTCTAGGCATTGATAAGAGGCCTTACATAAAGTAGACCCAAATCTGCTGATCTGTTTGGTATGCTCAGAACCACAGCGTGGACATTTTTTCGGTTTCCCGATATGATGTTCATCGGCTCCTTTTTCAGGAGGGGTGATTCCGTAAACACGAAGTTTTTCTCTCGCTTCATCAGTTATCCAGTCCGTTGTCCAGATCGGAAACATCTTGGTAACTACTTTTGCTTCCCACCCGTTTTCTTTCATCATTTTGATAATATCCTCTTCAATGGTAAACATTGCAGGACAGGCAGAATAAGTAGGCGTAATGATCACTTCACAAGTATTTTCACCTGTGATTTGTGCATCTCTTACGATTCCTAATTCCACGATATCAATCACCGGAATTTCCGGATCGGGAATTGTTTTTAATAAATCTAAAAGCTGATTCATATTTTACTTTTTATCAGAATCAAGAATTATTTTCATTGAATTCTGATAATCCAAATTATCTGTTATTCCGTTGTGATACTGATCTTTTAATAGAATCAGACTATCACCTTTTTTAAAGCTATTTTTAAGTTTTAAGGATGACTTATAATTAATAACCTCATCTTTATCACCATGAAAAATTACAACGGGCGACTTAACGGTTTTTAAATATTCACCCGTCTTAAAATTATACTTCAGTAAAAACTTAGGAAGAAATGAAAATTTTTGACTCATTTCATCTTCCATACTATAATACGGAGCCTGTAAAATCAATAATCTTGCGTTCTGCATTGATGCTAATTTTGCAGCTAAGCCCGTTCCTATAGAATATCCTAAAATGATAATTTTGTTCTCCGGATATCTTTTCAAAAGCCCCTTGTAAGCACTCTCAACATCCGAAAAAAGCTGATCTCTATTATTAATCTTATCTTCACTTTTTCCGTACCCTCTGTAATCCAATATAAATGTATCATAGTTCATATTGGTATACAGTTCAGCGACTTCACCCCATTCTCTTAATGAGCCTCCATTCCCATGAAGGTAAAAAATTACGCCTTTAGGGTTTTGAGCTTTAAATAAAACGGAGTTTAAATGTTTTTTATCTTGTGTTATAACCGTTATTTCTTCAAAATCACCATCAAATTTAAATTTGTAATTCTCCGGTAACTTTTCAGGATAAAAAATAATTTTCTCCTGATAGAAGTAGATTCCCACACATAACATCACATATGCGATAAGAAAAAAAGCAAATATTCCAAGAAGTAACTTTTTCATACTTGTTACCAAGTACAACCCGGATATGCTCTCTGCATATACTGAAGTTCACAAAGAATAAATCCGAAATATTCGGTATGATATCCTGTTCTTGATTTTGGCTGCATAAAAGGATTTGATGGATATTCCAGTCCGAAATCTGCAAAATCTTTCTTCGTAATGGCAATGAATTCTTCGTAAAGAGCATCTGCATCCGGAACGATGTTCAAAGCAATAAGATCATCTTCACCTTCTGTTTTAGCAAAAAGTCCTTTTGTATATTCCCAGATATCTTCAATGGCTTTTACCACACGGGATTTGCTTTCTTCTGTACCCTGAGCGAAAATTTTCATCCAGGATGCAGCATGAGTATAATGATATCTTACTTCCTTTAGTGATTTCTGAGCAATAGCCGAAAGCTCTTGATCTGCAGAGTTGGACAATGCCTCATACATCAGTTTCTGATACACGGCAAAAACGTACACTTTCAGAATGGTCTGAGCATAATCTTCGTTTGGAAGTTCTGTCCAGTGCGCATTTACATATTCGTGTTCATATCTTAGAAAGGCTAAGTCATCTTCACTTTTACCGTTGTCAATGACTCTTGAAGCATAAACATAAAAGTTGTTAGCCTGTCCCAGCTCATCCAACGCGATGTTTGTCAATGCAATATCTTCCTCTAAATAAGGACCTTCACCGCACCATGCAGACAAACGCTGTCCCATAATGAAACTGTCGTCTGCGAGTTTTAATAAATAATTATATAATGGGTTCATTGTTTAATCAATTTAAAGACAGATAGATGATAGATGGATAGAAAATAGACAAGTAAACCTTAAGGTCTTTTATCTATCTGTCTATTATCTCAAAAGTCTTATTACATATTTTTTACATCGTTTGGAATGTCGTAGAACGTTGGGTGACGGTATAGTTTATCATCAGCCGGATCGAAGAATGCTTCTTTATCCACTCCTTCTGAAGTCACAATATATTTGCTTGGAACTACCCAAACAGAAGTTCCTTCTTTTCTTCTTGTATAAACGTCTCTTGCGTTCTGCAAAGCCATTTCTGCTGTTGGTGCCTGTACAATTCCAACGTGTTTGTGAGATAATCCCGGTTTAGTTTGAATAAACACTTCCCACATATCTAAATTTGCCATAGTCAAATTAATTTAACAATGTATCAATGTACCAGTTTAACAATGAGATGCTTCGACAAGCTCAGCATGACAATGATTGTTACATTTCTACATTGGTATATTGTTACATTATTATATTACTTCTTTTTGTTGTTTTTCTGCAAAAGCTATTGCAGCTTCCTTTACCCAGGAGTTTTCTCTTTGAGCTTTTCGTTTCGTTTCGATACGTTTTTTATTGCAAGGTCCGTTTCCTTTTAAGATTTCCATGAACTCATCCCATGGTAGTTCTCCGAAATCATAATGCTGTCTTTCCTCATTCCATTTCAGGTCTTTATCCGGAACAGTTAATCCTAAGAATTCTGCCTGAGAAACAGTAACGTCGATAAATCTCTGACGAAGGCTGTCATTACTTTCTCTTTTTACTCTGTAATTCATAGAGATCTTCGAGTTTGGAGAGCTGTCGTCATTCGGTCCGAACATCATTAATGCCGGCCACCAGAAACGGTTCAATGAAGCCTGAGCCATTTCTTTCTGTTGTTTGGTACCACGGCAAAGCGCCATTAGAATCTCATATCCCTGTCTTTGATGGAAAGATTCTTCTTTACAGATCTTCACCATTGCTCTGGAATAAGGACCATAAGAATTCCCCATCAGCATTACCTGGTTCATAATGGCAGCACCATCTACCAGCCAGCCGATTGCTCCTATATCTGCCCAGCTTAAGGTAGGATAGTTGAAAATACTTGAATATTTCGCTTTTCCTTCCAGCATATCATCATAAGTAGCGTCTCTGTCTGCTCTGATAGTACCGTCACCTAAAGTTTCGGTAGCAGAGTAAAGGTATAAACCGTGACCTGCTTCATCCTGAACTTTAGCTAAAAGAGCCATTTTTCTTCTCAATGAAGGTGCTCTTGAAATCCAGTTCGCTTCCGGCAGCATTCCTACAATTTCAGAGTGGGCGTGCTGTGAAATCTGACGAACCAATAGTTTTCTGTAATCATCGGGCATTACATCTTTTGGTTCTACTTTATTTTCGTCATGTACGTATTGTACAAATTTTTCTAGGTCCATAATTTTTGAATTTGAAATTAATAATTTGAGAATTAGGCAATTTGAAAATTAATCTGCAATAGTCACATTTTCAAATTAGCACATTAATTCATTTTCAAATTGAATTAAACATCATAATTAAGCATCACCACATTCGTTGTCGGGTGACATTGACAGGTAAGAACGAAGCCTCTGGCTACTTCTTCTTCGGTAAGTGCGTAGTTTTTCTCCATGAAAACTTCTCCTTCCAAAACTTCCGCTTTACACGTACAGCACACTCCTCCTTTACATGCAAAAGGCACAGGAAGATTGTCTTTCAATGCTTTATCTAAGATACTCTCTTTTTTAGAATTAAGGTGGAACGAATATTCATCATCATCAATAATTACCGTTACCATACTTTCAATATTGGCAATGGCCTTGAATTCATCACTCATTTCCTCCGTATTTTCTTCATCCGGAGCGGTGAAATACTCAAATAACACCTGGATAGCAGGTACTTTTTTATCTTTTTTCAGATAGTCTGCGATCCCCTTGATCATTTCTGCAGGTCCGCAGATGAAATAAGTAGCTTCTCTTACGTCGATATCTGTGTATCTTTCAAATAACTGTTCTAGTTTTTCAGCAGAAATTCTTCCTTCAAAAACCGGATCTTCATGTTTTTCACGGCTTACCAGATAAATAACTTTCAGCCTTCCATTGAAATGTTCTACCAGTCTATCTATTTCAGCTTTTCTTAAAATATGATTCATGCTTCTGTTGCTGTAGAACAGGTAAGCATTACTGTTAGGTTCCTGATAAAGGCTTTCTTTAATATTGGATAAAACAGGGGTAATCCCGCTTCCTGCAGCCAAACCAACATAAGTTTTTACATTGGTAGGATGATAAGAGGTATTAAAACCACCCATTGGAGGCATTACTTCCAGAATTTCATCCATGTGGAGATGTTCATTGAAATAGCCCGATACTTTTCCACCCTCAAGCAACTTCACCAATACTTCCAGTGTATTGCTTTTTTCACTCGGAGCATTACAGATAGAGTAAGAACGTCTTTCCTCATTTCCGTTGATCATCATTCGGAAATTCAGATACTGTCCTTGTTTGAACCTGAACTTATCTTTCAGTTCTTCAGGGATTTCCACCGCCACACTAACGGCTTCGGAAGTATCTTTCTGAACTTTAACTGTTTTAAGTTTATAAAATGAATTCATTATTTTTTAAGTATTCTATTAATTTTTCCACCTTCGCACTTCGGCAGGCTGTCCTGGGCATGAACTTTTACTTTCGTGGTGATTCCTACCCGTTTTTTTATTTCGTTTTCTATGTTTTTTCCGAAGTTTCCGACAAAATTAAAATAATCATCGGTATTTGCTTCTATTTTCTGTGTCTTTACCAGCTCATCATCAATTTCAACATCAATATCCAAAGCGACACACATATGTTCTTTTTCAATAGGCGTCAGATAGTAATTGGGAACCACTCCTTCCACATAAGAGAAAGCTTCCTCAATCTGGCTTGGATAGACATTTACTCCTCTTACGATCAGCATATCATCTGCTCTTCCGACAATAGGTTTCATTTTCACCATTGTTCTTTTGGCATTTTCATCATAGTAAAGGCTTGTGATATCATTGGTCCAGTAACGAAGCAGCGGCATTGCTTTTTTCGTTAATGTTGTAATCACCAATACACCTTCTTCTCCGAAAGGAACCGGCTGTTTCGTAACCGGATCTAAAATTTCAGGATAAAAATGATCTTCCCAGATATAAGAACCTCCTTTTTCTTCGAAATCTTCCATTGAAACTCCCGGACCGATAATTTCGCTCAATCCATAGATATTAGTTGCATGAACTCCTAATTTTTCTTCAATGTGACCTCTGATAATTTCTGTCCATGGCTCTGAGCCCAGCACAGCATACTTCAGACTGATTTCATCTGCAGAAATTCCTCTTTTGGCAAATTCATCCGCAATAGTCAAAGCATAGGATGGAGAGCAGCAAATCACTTCAGGCTTAAAGTCTACAATGAGATCTACCTGTCTCGCCGTCATTCCTCCCGAAATAGGAAGAACACTCATCCCCAGTTTTTCTGCTCCGTAATGAAGTCCTAATCCTCCTGTGAAAATTCCATACCCATACGCATTGTGCAGTTGCATTCCCGGTTTCGCTCCTGCAGCGTGTAAAGATCTTGCCACCACTTCACTGAAAAGATCCACATCTTCTTTGGTATATCCTACCACCGTTGGTTTTCCTGTTGTTCCACTTGAACAGTGAATACGCTGAAGTTCATTCTTAGGAACGGTAAATAAACCAAATGGATAGTTATCTCTTAAATCCTGTTTGTAAGTAATAGGAAGTTTCCTGATATCTTCAATCGACCTTATATCCTGTGGAGATATTTGTAATTCATCAAATTTCTTTTTATAAAATTCCGATTTCTCTCCCAAGTAGCTGATCAAACTCATCAACCGGTCGGATTGAAGCTGTCTCAACTGACCCAGCTCCAGATATTCAACTGCAAAATCCATAAAACTAACTAACATTTGTTAGGTGTAAATTTAAAAAGATTTTACAAGCTGGCAAAATTTTTATGACTTTTGTCACATTTTGAATGATTCTAAATAAGAAAAGTGGTTTATAACGGTATCTGTCATTCTGAACGAAACGAAGTGCAGTGAAGAATCTAATTAAAAATGCTTAATGAGATTCTTCCTTCGTCAGAAAGACAAAGAAGTGTTTAATTTTTCTGATTTCCAATAAGACCAAAAAGGATTTTCTCCCTGATTTCATCTGTAATTTCATCAGTAGAATCGCTGCTTCTTTTGAACCAGAAATAAGAATTGTTTAAAGTATGAAGAATAAATCTTGTGGTAAATGATGGTGATTTAAGTTCCCAGTTTTCTGCAGTATAGATTTCGGAAATAAGCTTTTCTACTTCCTGTTGATATCTTTTTCTCAGCTCTACAAATTCGGGAAGCTTCTCTTCCAGATGCCTCCATTCATTAGAATAAATGTGAGTAACATCGCGGTTTTTAAGAACTACGGAAAGATGCTTATCCAGTAGCAGGTTCAGTTTTTCCCTTGGGGCAATATCTGTGTTTTTTACTTCCTGAAGTTCATCGAAAAACTCCTGAGCAATGCCAAAACAAATCCATTCCAGAATTTCTTCCTTTGAACGGATGTGTGCATACAGCGATGCTGCCTTGATATTGAGTTTCGTAGCCAGATCTCTTACAGAACTCCCCATATACCCTTTCTCTTTGAAAAGCTCTACTGCTACGTCTAATATTTTTCTCTGTTTTTCTTTTAGTTCCATCTGGTAAAATGCAAAAGTAATTATTCTAAAATAAAAAGCTGAATTTTAACACTTACATCAAGTAAATTTTCCCATTTTCATATTCACCCGTAGAACTTTCTTCTCACAGTATGACTATTTGGTCATGAATTTCAAAGAAATAATTACGATATCGGAAATTTTGTCAAGTTAAATTTCCGTTAAAAATACAATATCCGGAAAATTTGTCCTATTTTTTTGTAAATTTAATAATTGAACACTTTTTGCGATATAGTCATCGAATAAATGATTAAATAATTGATGGCATTAAGAAACTAAGCCTTAAAATTTGGTTTCTTGATGTTTTTTAAAAGTAAACTTTGAACACAATACCAAAAATATATAAAATATGAACTTGAACCAATATACAGTAAAATCACAGGAGGCCATCCAGGCAGCACAACAACTTGCTATGGAATTGGACAACCAAAGTATTGAACCTCAACATCTCCTTGAAGGAATCTTTCAGGTGGATGAAAATATATCGCCTTTCCTACTTAAAAAATCTGAAGCAGACGCTAATTTAGTAAGAGAGCGCAACCGTGAAAATTTAGAAAAACTTCCAAAAGTACAGGGAGGAAATATTTATCTTTCACAATCTGCCAACAAAGTATTGCTGGATGCACCCAACATCGCCAAAAAGATGGGTGATGAATATGTGACGATTGAACATTTATGGCTATCCCTTTTGGAAACCAGCTCGGAAGTGTCCAAAATGCTGAAAGATATGGGCGTAACCAAAAATCTGCTGGAAGGTGCTATCAAAGAATTAAGAAAAGGAAGTAAAGCAACTTCTGCAAGTTCAGAAGAAACCTACCAATCCTTAAATAAATATGCTAAAAACTTCAATGAATTAGCAGCAGAAGGAAAACTGGATCCTGTAATCGGACGTGATGAAGAAATCAGAAGGGTTTTACAGATCCTTTCCAGAAGAACAAAAAACAACCCAATCCTTATCGGTGAACCGGGTGTAGGTAAAACAGCCATTGCTGAAGGAATAGCCCACAGAATTATCAACGGTGACGTTCCTGAAAACCTGATGGATAAAACTTTATTCTCATTGGACATGGGAGCTTTGATCGCCGGAGCCAAATACAAAGGTGAATTTGAAGAGCGTCTGAAATCCGTTGTGAATGAAGTTACCAAATCTGACGGACAGATTATCCTTTTCATTGACGAAATCCATACTTTGGTAGGTGCCGGTGGCGGTGAAGGAGCTATGGATGCTGCCAACATCTTAAAACCTGCTTTGGCAAGAGGTGAGTTGAGAGCGATTGGAGCAACCACTTTGAATGAATATCAAAAGTATTTTGAGAAAGATAAAGCGTTGGAAAGACGTTTCCAGAAAGTAATGGTAGAAGAACCGGATACTGAATCTGCAATTTCGATCCTTCGTGGTATTAAAGATAAATATGAAGCCCACCATAAGGTAAGAATCAAAGACGAGGCAATTATCGCTGCTGTAGAAATGTCCCAGAGATATATTTCAGACCGTTTCTTACCGGATAAAGCGATTGACCTTATTGATGAAGCATCTGCCAAACTGAGAATGGAAATCAATTCCAAACCGGAAGAACTGGATGTTCTGGACAGAAAACTGATGCAGCTGGAAATTGAACTGGCTGCCATTTCAAGAGAAGGCAACCAGACCAAAATTGATCATCTGAAAGAAGATATTGCTAAAATTTCCGAACAAAGAAGTGAGATCAATGCCAAATGGCTGAAAGAAAAACAGAAAAGTGAAGATCTTACCCAGATCAAAAAAGATATTGAATCTCTGAAACATGAAGCAGAAAGGGCTTCCAGAGCCGGAGATTATGCAAAAGTAGCGGAGATCCAATACGGAAAACTTCGTGAAAAAGA
This sequence comes from Chryseobacterium rhizoplanae, assembly GCF_900182655.1. Lineage (GTDB taxonomy): Bacteria > Bacteroidota > Bacteroidia > Flavobacteriales > Weeksellaceae > Chryseobacterium > Chryseobacterium rhizoplanae. Next base: position 58,375 of record NZ_FXTC01000014.1, on the reverse strand, counting down.
AGAAGAGCTCAATAAAGTTGAGCTGGAAATGCAGAACCATCAGAATGAACTGATCAAAGAAGAAGTTACTGCAGAAAACATCTCTGAAGTGATTGGTAAATGGACAGGTATTCCTGTAACCAAATTATTACAATCTGAAAGGGATAAATTATTAAATCTGGAATCTGAACTGCACCACAGAGTCGTAGGACAGGATGAAGCCATCCAGGCGGTTGCTGATGCTATCAGAAGGAACAGAGCCGGATTGAGTGATGATAAAAAACCTATCGGATCCTTCTTATTCCTGGGAACAACAGGAGTTGGTAAAACCGAGCTGGCAAAAGCATTGGCAGAGTTCTTATTTGATGATGAAAACAACATGACGAGAATTGATATGAGTGAATATCAGGAACGTCACAGTGTTTCGAGATTGGTAGGAGCGCCTCCGGGATATGTAGGATATGATGAAGGCGGGCAATTGACTGAAGCGGTAAGAAGAAGACCTTATTCAGTAGTACTACTGGATGAGATTGAGAAAGCACATCCTGATGTTTTCAACACCTTACTTCAGGTTTTGGATGATGGACGTCTGACTGATAATAAAGGACGTGTGGTTAACTTTAAGAATTCAATTATCATTATGACCTCGAATTTAGGTTCACATCTTATTCAGGAAAATTTTGAGAATCTTACAGAGGAAAACCAGGATGAAATTGTGGATAAAACAAAAGTAGAAGTTTTTGATCTGCTGAAACAAACGCTGCGTCCAGAATTCCTGAACAGAATTGATGAAATTGTACTGTTCCAGCCTTTAAGAAAAAAAGAAATCGGAAAAATCGTTCAGTACCAGCTGAGAGGATTCAATGAAATGTTATCTAAACGAAACATCATCATGACTTTCACTCAGGATGCGGTAGATTATCTGATGGAAAAAGGCTACGACCCTGCTTTCGGAGCGAGACCATTGAAAAGAGTAATCCAGCAGGAAGTATTAAATAAACTGTCAAAAGAAATTCTTGCAGGAAAGGTAAATGACGGAGACAGGATTACTTTGGATTATTTTGTAGAAACAGGTTTGGTTTTCAGACCTACTGAACAATAAAATAGTTTTTTTCATATACATTATTTTTGTGAATAAGTGCTGTAGATTACTCTGCAGCACTTATTTTTTATACCAACATCTTTTTAAGCAATTTATTTTCAATAAATAATAATTTCCACATAATTTCAATTTTTAGAAAAAATATTCTTATTAAAAAATCCAACCTATAGCATATTTATTAAAAAACAGCACTAACAATGTAAATATTCCACACAAAACACATATAAATTAAATTTAACATAAAATAATAAATTATTAATTAAATATATCGTATTTGAATTTCTCCTATATTCGTTTTTACTAAAAAACGAGATTTTATGAAAAAAACAATTTTAGGAGTCTTAATCACACTCCTGGTTTCATGTAATAATAATGAAACAGAAAACATTAGTCCAGAGAACACAAACATGGAAGAAACCAATATCACAGCTGGCAAAGAAGCCTTCTGCGGCTCTGATATTCTTAGAAAAAAACACCTTGCTGAAGATCCTGCAGCTATGCAGCGAATGCTTCATATAGAAAGCCAAACCGCAAACTATATCGAGCAGAAAAAAATGGGTAAAGTTTTGCCTGACGGAAGCGTAGAAATACCGGTTATCTTCAATGTCCTTTACACAAAGGCATCAAATAACGTATCAGATGCCAGAATAAATTCCCAAATAGATGTACTTAATAAAGCTTTCGCATCTACTCATTCTGATATTTCCAAGATTCCCGCAGAATTTCAACCGGTAAATGCAGGAGATACCAAAATTAAATTCAGATTGGCGGGCATTAACAGAAAGTCGACAAAAACTTCCAGATGGGCACCGGATGATAAAATGAAAAAAGCATCTACAGGAGGAATGGATTCTACGGATCCTAACCAGTATCTGAATATCTGGGTGGTAGATTATATGCCTTATCAGACCGGTTATGTTTTAGGATACGCTACTTTTCCGGAAGACGCCGGACTTTGGAACGACGGTGTTGTTATGATGGACGACTATGTAGGGGAAGGAGGCCCTGATGCCACTCACAACCAAGGAAGAGTTACCGTACATGAAGTAGGGCATTATTTGAACCTCAGACACATTTGGGGAGATGCAAATTGCGGAGATGATTTAGTGGGTGATACTCCTCAACAGATTACCAAACACTCTGGTGTACCAACTTATCCCAGATACGAAACATGTGGTGGAGTTTCACGTTCTGTAATGTTTATGAACTACATGGACTATTCAGATGAAACAACGTTATTCATGTTTACACAACAACAAAACAGCAGAATGCAAGCTACCGTTTCAGCATCCGGTCCACGTGCAGGATTAAGAGTTCTGTAATAAAAATAAATAAAAAAGATCGCTTCTTTAAGCGATCTTTTTTTTATTCTCCTTCTTTCAGACAGTATTTATATTGAAGGATTTTTTCTGACCCCCCGGCAATTCTTCACAAAACATACAATCCGTAAAAACACGGTAAAAATAACAGTATAATTCCCTATTAACTAATACATTTTCTAGCATATTTTTTCCGAAATTTGCATATTAATTGAATTTCATCCGTAAAATACTGCTAAGCTATGAATACAGAATCAAACAATCCGTTACAACCTGGAACAATGTCAAATAGTCTTATCCAGGCTCTCATCGACAATTACCGTCAAACCCACCTAAATGTTATCAATACCGCTTTAGGAATAGATGACGCTCATTCCATCTGGTTTGACCTTCCGAAATTAAAAAATTTTATTGCTAATATTGAAGCCGAGGCCACCAAAGCGAACCCAGACGCATCTACGGAAGATTTAGGGGTCAGATTTTATTATGCTACTTACCCGAAACAGGAAAACTGGTCTATTATGGACTCCCACCCTGTTCCGATAGAATACGCAGGAAGGCACACTCTAGTGATGGTCCCAACATTAAAAAAAACCAATGAAACAGGAGAACTTATTGATTATGATTTCAATCCTTTTCAAAGTACTGAAGGAAAATCTTTTGCATTAGCCAACAAATCTGCCAAAGGCATGGGAGAAGATGATGATACCAGTCTTGGAGAAAATAACGGAATACTTGTTCCACCAAAAGCTCCTTTAGGCCAGTCTTTTTAATTGTAAATATATCATATTTAGAACTGTATGACAGAATTCCAGGAATTTGCACAAAAAAGTCTGCTTTGGGCTGAAGGACTTGCTGCAGTCATAGCACTTTTCCATTATAACCGTTTAAAAGAACAACATTGGAAACTTTTTGTGTTTTATCTGGTATTTATTTTTCTTGGGGAAGCTTATGGCAAATGGGGAAGTTTTGTTCATTTTACCAAAGCTCAATACTACAACTACCTTTTAATGCCAATCCAGTTTGTATTTTTTTACTGGTTATATGCTGCAAAATCTTTAGGAAAACCCAAATTATTTTGGATATTTTCCATTCTATATCTGCTTTCATTTATTCCCAACGAATTATATTTTTCCAGAAGTAAAATTGTATTTGCTTTCAACTATACGTTTGGCTGTCTTATTTTGATGCTTTTGGTAATCATGGAGTATTATAAACAAATTACTTCACAAGAAATCCTCAATTTCAATAAAAACAAAATGTTTTATATTAATCTTGGGATTACAATATCATATATTGGAACATTACCTTTCATGGCATTTTTATCACTTCTGGTAAAATACAAGGAAATTTGGGACATTTATTTCAGTTATTTCCTGGTCTCGGTTTCGGTAATGTACATCTTATTTGCAAGTTCATTCATATGGGGAAAACAGAGCTCTTAATAGTTATTATTCTATTTAACATACTCTTTGTGATGTTTGTAACGGCAGTATTAATCTATATCCGGAGTTACAGACAACGCAAAAAAGAATATTTAACAGAGATAGAGATGAAAAATGAAATTCATCAGAGAGAGCTTCTGGCTACCCAATTGGAAATCCAGCAGGCCACCATGCAGCAGATTGGAAGGGAATTGCATGATAATATTGGTCAGAAACTAACTTTGGTAAGCCTGTATGTTCAGCAAATGCTTTATGAAAATAAGGTGTCTGAAGCCAGCGAAAGAATAGATCAGGTATCACAAATCATTAACCAGTCTCTGCAGGATCTCAGGAGTTTGTCGAAAACGCTGACTGACGACAACATCAATCAAAAGGAAATTGTAACTTTAATACAGGAAGAAGTAGACAATACGAATTCTTTTAAAAAGTGTATGGTCAGCTTTGAACATAATTTCAAGCAGCTTGATTTAGGTTTTGTTCATAAAAACATGCTGCTCAGAATCACACAGGAATTTATTCAGAACAGTATAAAGCATTCCCGTTGTAAAAATATTTTTATATGCCTGAATACTTCCGAAGATATCCTTTGGGAGCTCGACATCCGCGATGATGGAATCGGGTTTGATACTTCACAGATCAAATCCAACGGAATAGGCCTTACGAATATGAAAAACAGAGCTGAAATCATCGGGGCAAATTTTCATATGGAAAGTCAGAAAAATACGGGAACCCGAATCAATATTATCTTAAAAAAACAGTCATGAAGAAATCTATTGTAATTGTTGACGATCATATACTTATCGCAAAAGCCCTGGAAGGCATTATTGGTAATTTCAACGAATTTGAAGTTATCTATGTATGCGAGAACGGAAAAGACCTCATCCAAAAAATTGAAGAAGGAAATACTATTCCGGATATCATTCTTTTAGATATCAGCATGCCGATTATGGACGGTTTTGAAACCGCTGTCTGGCTTACAAAAAATCATCCTGCCATTAAAATCATGGCACTTAGTATGCAGGGTGATGACAATAGTGTAATTAAAATGATTAAAAGCGGGGCAAAAGGTTACCTTTTAAAAAACACCCACCCAAGAGATCTGGAAACAGCACTTACCCGATTGAACAGTGATGGTTTCTTTTATCCGGACTGGGCCTCTAAAATTATTTTCTCCAACCTTAATAAAGAAACAGAATCCGAAATTGCTGTAAGAATTTCTGACAGGGAAAAAGAATTCCTGAAGTATACTGTAACGGAACTCAGCTATAAAGAAATTGCAGACAGAATGTGCTGCAGTCCAAGAACCGTGGAAAGTTATCGTGATCAGCTTTGTGAAAAACTGGATTTAAAAACCCGTGTCGGATTGGCTGTATTTGCTATTAAAAATGGTTTTGCAAACTAAAATTTATCATGAAAAAATTCTTTTTTAAATAAATTTAAACGAAAAGTATTCACGAAAAATAATCAAAAACAGAAAACACAATAACAAATTTTACAAAATTGATTAAAATTCAAAACATTTAAAATAACCATGAATTTAAATCAAACAAACCTCTAAATAATTATCAATTATTTAATAAAATAAGAAAAATATTTGCATATTAATTTTAAATAATATAATTTCACATCCTCAACCTAAATGATTTTGATATGAAAAAACTATTATTTGGAGCTCTTATGCTCAGTGTGATGTCTGCATGTAACAATGACAACATCACCAATCAAAATGAAAACACAACTGACGAAGCAGTAACTACAGCAGGTTTTGCTCAAAGAGGCTGTGCTTCTGAGGAAATCAGACAGGAAGCATTGAAAAAAAGTCCTGAACTTCAGCAAAGATTCGCAGCATTAGAAACCAATACAGAAAAATTCGCCAATGATATCAAGTTTGGAAAGGTTCTGGCTGATGGTACGGTAGAAATTCCGGTTATAGTGAATGTCATCTACAAGACTACAGCTGAAAACGTTTCTGACGCAAGAATTGCTGAGCAAATTGCAGTATTAAATGCTGACTATTCCGGCACCAACAGTGATGCCAGCAAAATTCCAACAGAATTCCAAACTGTGAGCTCTGGTGACACAAAAGTAAAATTCAGACTTGTTAATACTGTTAGAAAATCTACTTCAAAAACCAGCTGGGCTACCAATGACGACATGAAAAAAGCATCTAAAGGAGGAATTGACGCAACTAATCCTACTAATTATTTAAATTTATGGGTGGTGGGCAAAATGACCAGCCAGGGACGTACAATTCTTGGATATGCAACTTTCCCAGAATCTGCAGGTCTCTGGAATGACGGTGTTGTAATTGCTGCTCCATATTTTGGAAAAACCGGTGCATCTTCACCTTTCAACCTGGGAAGAACGGCAACACATGAAGTAGGACACTATTTAAACTTAAGACACATCTGGGGTGATGCTAATTGCGGAAATGACCTGGTAAGTGATACTCCTACACAAACTACAGCAAATTACGGAAAGCCTTCTTATCCTCTATACAATACTTGCAGCGGTGTACAAAGATCTGTAATGTTTATGAATTATATGGATTATGTAGATGACGCAGCCATGTTCATGTTCTCTTCAGGACAAAAAACAAGAATGCAGTCTGTAGTAGCCTCTTCTGGTGCCAGATCAGGATTAAGAGTATACTAATACATATTTTTAAATTATTATATTATAAAGTCTATTCCAAATTTGGGATAGGCTTTTTTTGTACCTTTTTTAGATTAAAACTCAGCAATACCATTCTATTATTAGCTCAGTAATATATTCAACAAACAAAGCCAGAGATGACCTATATTTTTTATTAAAAAAACATATAGGACAGTAAAAAAAACTAAAAATGGGAATAATGCATGAAACACATCACTTTAATTATGTATTTAAGATATTTTTATTAACGAATTTTAAATAAAAAATATCCTACAAATTATATAGAGTATAAAATTATTTACACTTAAAAATACACTTATACGTGAAATATAAAACAAATCAATAAAATTGATTAAAATTCAATAAATATTAAATTAAGATGAGATAAACACAATTAAAATAACCATTAAATAAATATTCTTTAAATATTTTCTAAAATTGTTTGCATATCAATTTTAAATAATATAATTTCACAGCCTCAACCAAATTATATTATAACGATATGAGAAAATTCTTATTCGGAGCCCTGGTTCTGGGCTTTATGTCAGCATGTAACTCCGACAACTTAAGTAATCAAAATGAAACGCCTGTGGATCAGGAAGCTTCCGCTCCAGGCGCTCTTAAAAGAAGCTGTCCTTCAGAAGGAATAAGACAGGCAATGCTTCTGAAAAACCCTGCACTAAAACAAAAAATGGCCGATATTGAATTCGGTACTGAAAAATTTGCTGAAAATCTTAAATTGGGAAAAGTTCTGGCAGACGGTACCGTTGAGATTCCGGTAGTTTTTAATGTAATTTACAATACTTCCGCTCAAAATGTTTCTGACGCAAGAATCGCAGAACAAATTGCAGTACTGAATGCTGATTATGGTGCTACCAATTCTGACATTAATAAAATTCCTTCAGCATTTCAACCTTCGGCAGCAGGAGACGTAAAAATCCGTTTCAAATTAGTAGCCACCAACCGTAAACAAAGTACAAAAACAGGTTGGAGATCTGATCTTGAGCAAATGAAAAAGGCAAGCACAGGGGGTATTGATGCTACTGATGTGACTAAAAATATGAATATATGGGTTGTTAACTCAATCCTTGATGAGAATAACCAACCAGGAACCTTAGGCTATGCTTATTACCCTGAAAATGCAGGACAATGGTATGATGGTCTTGTAATAGGATACCAATATATCGGAAAAACCGGTGCTTCTGCTCCATTCAACTTAGGAAGAACGGTAACTCACGAAGTAGGACACTATCTGAATCTGCCACACCTTTGGGGATCATCTGATACAGGATGCCAAACAGATTACTCTAATGACACTCCTGTGTCTCCAGGCCCTAACTACGGAAACCCAACTTATCCTCTGAACAGAATTTGCGGAGGAGTAAGCCGTTCTCAGATGTTCATGAACTATATGGATTATGTAGATGACAAATCTATGGTAATGTTCTCAGCTAATCAAAAAACAAGAATGCAGGCTGTAGTAGCAGCGTCCGGGCCAAGATCTGGCTTAAGATAATTAGCAAGTTAGCTGAATATTATAAAAATATTAAAATAGTCTATCTCAATTTTTGGGATAGATTTTTTTAATATTTTTACTCGACTTACATTTCAGCACCACTACGATGAAAAAATTAGCATTAGCATCAGGAATACTATTGCATCTATATTGTATAAAAGCACAGGATACTATCCAAATTAAAACACAGGATACCATCCGATCCCGAAATCTTATGGAAGACATTGTGCCTACCAATTCCACCGGTTGTGTATTTCAGCAGAAAACACCATTTTTCAAAAAGGAGTGGGTGAAAAAATCAGTAGCTCCTGCCCTTCTTTTCACGGCTGCTGCTGCAACATGGGGAGAAAAAGAGAATATCCGCGAAGTAAGAAACCGCTATCTTCCTAATTTCAAGGTCAAATTTGATGATTATCTTCAGTATGCCCCGGCTGCAACTGTTTACGGATTAAAACTGGCAGGTGTAAAAGGCCGGAATAATATGGGCCGGGCCACTCTGTCTTATGGTACAAGTTTAGTCATCATGGCTATTTTAGTTAATTCTATTAAATATACAGCAAAAGTTGAACGTCCGGATGGCTCCAAAAACAATTCATTTCCATCAGGACATGCAGCAATGGCTTTTACCAATGCAAGTTTTCTGCATAAAGAATATGGTATGGTAAACCCAGCCTACAGTATTGCAGGATATGGTTCTGCCGCTATTACAGGACTTGGCAGAAATTTGAATAACAGACACTGGGTTCCGGATATTCTTGCCGGCGCTGGTATCGGAATTATATCTACAGAACTGGGGTACTTTTTTATTGATAAAATTTATAAAAATAAAGGGGATAATTTAAGTATCTTATCCAGAATACAAGGAAATGATTATCCCTCTTTTCTTACCCTGAAGATGGGTACCGCATTAGGTACGACTAATTTCCTGAGGGAATCTGAACTGGATGACAAAAAACAAGTAGGTTTTGAAGGCGGATTGGAAGGAGCTTATTTCTTTTCAAAAAAATGGGGTGTGGGTGCAGATGTTACCTTCAGCAGCTTCCCTATTAAATCTCAGAGAATAACTTTTGATGACGGGCAGGATTTTGGCAACCATGAAATCAAAACACAGTCCATGGGCTTCCTGGCTGCAGGGATTGGGCCTTATTTTTCTCATGAATTTTCAGATAAATGGCAGCTTACTTTAAAGTTAACCGGAGGATATGCTACTACTGCCAGTGGAAAAGTTTTTGTAAAAGGAGATGATATAGACGCTCCTAACCACGAACTTCAGATAGCCCGATACAAGCCTAAACCCGCTTTCCGTTGGAATACAGGAGCAGCGATGACTTACAGGTTCAATCCGGGGCTGGGTCTTACGTTCTATACGGATTACAATCAGATAAACTCTACGATCCGGTATCGCTTCAGTGATGAGATCAAGGAAAGTGCTGAGCTGGATCAGGAACTTAACCACCTTATTGCTAAAGAAAAAATCAATTATATTACATTAGGGTTAAGATTAACTGCCTATTTTTAAAAATACAAAAGCCTTCAGAATCTGAAGGCTTTTATTTTATAAGTTTTTCTGATTGTTTTCGGGAGTATAATCCATAAACAGATCTCCATCCAACTTTACAGATTTCACTTTCTTCTTAATAGGAATCACAAGATCGGTCAGCTTCTGATCTTTTTCCCAGACAGAAGGAGAGAAATGCAGTTTTTCTGTAGTCCCGTCTTCATATGTTATTAACGCATCAAAGGGAATTGCAAAACCACCTACATTGGCTATGTTTACTGTAAGCATATCATTAATCTGGGATGCACCTGTTACTTTTAAATCAATATAATTATTGGTATAAAACCAATTTTGGAAGAACCAGTTCAGGTTTTTCCCTGATCCTGTATTCATAGAGTTGAAATAATCCCATGGAACCGGATGTTTTCCATTCCAGTTGTCCATATAATGATGTAATGCTTTTTTGAAAAGTTCGTCTCCTAAATAATCTTTCAATGCCAGATAAGACAAAGAAGCTTTTACATAAGAATTGTTTCCATATCCGGAACCACTCACCTGCGTACTCATGGTAATCACCGGTTGATCCTGTTCTGCAGATGGGTCATTGATCCATTTTTTAACCCTGAAGTTTTTATAAAATTCTTTGGCTGCAGCTTCGCCGTTTTCATCAACTCCTATAAGATATTCCAGGGTAGTTGCCCAGCCTTCATCCATAAATGCATATCTCGTCTCGTTGATACCCATATAAAAAGGGAAATAGGTGTGCGCAATTTCATGATCTGCAGTCAGCCTTGCATCCTGAAGATCATCAGGAATACTGGTATCATTGATCATCATTGGATATTCCATATCTGCATATCCCTGAATAGCAGTCATTACATTATAAGGATATTCTACTCCCGGCCAGTTTTTAGAGAACCAATCAAGATTATAACGCATCCAGTCTACATAGTGCTCAAAATCTGCTGCGCCATTTTTATATCCTGCCTGAACGCTTGCTCTTTTCGATTTTAACTGAACACTTGATGCATCCCACACATAATGGTTGCTCATTGCAAAACAGAAATCTGTAATGTGACTGGCTTTAAATTTCCAGACATTCCATTTATTAGGTTTGGCTACTTTCCCAGACTTCATTTCCTGCTCTGTAGCAATATGCATTACTTTATCGCTTTTTAATGAAGCTTTATATCTTTTTAAATACTCCGGCTGAAGGACTGCTTCCGGGTTCAGGAAATCTCCTGTTGCCCAGACTACAAAATTTTTAGGTGCTGTAATCGCAAAGCTGTAGTCGTTGAAGTCATTGTAAAACTCCTGTCTGTCTGAGTGTGGAAGCATATCCCATCCGTTATAATCATCATACACAGAAATTCTTGGATAGGAATAAGCAACATAAAATGTTTCCGGATCTATCTGACCTTCTCTTCCACTCTGTACTGAAAGCGGATATTCCCATTCAATTTTTACTTCAGCTTTTGATTTAGGTTTTAAAGCTGTTTTTAATTTTACTTTTTCAACAGTACTCCAATCATCACTGTTAACGTCATATTTTGTTCCGTTTACAATGAAAGATTTAATCTTAAGTCCTGAAGACAGAAAATCTTTAGACACAAATCCCGATCTTGGTGACTGCGGTTTATGAAGGTTATTCACAAATCGAATAGCCAGTTCATTCAGACTATCCGGGCTGTTGTTCGTATAAACAATTGTTTCTTTTCCGGAAACCATTTTGGTATTGGCATCCACTTTCACATCCACATTATATACTCCCTTATTCTGCCAATAGTTTTTACCTGGTGCTCCGGAGATATCGCGGGTCCCTTTTTCATACGCTTTTTTAATATTCCTCGGCATATAGAGTTCCTGTGCAGACAATTGCAGCAAGGAAACAACCATCAGCATTCCGGAAAAAATTTTCTTCATAATGACCTTTTTAAAGATAGGTGTCAAAAATAGCAAAAATGTAACATCAGTAGGTTATTTCTTTTATAATAATATCTTATTGTAATGATGTTTATATCATATTATTCTACAGTCTATCTTGTTCGGCAGTTTTCTTTATTGTTTTTGCATTTTTCACAGATTGATTTCCAAAGTTGAATTTCAGTGAAAAGGAAATGCCTTGCGCATCCGTATAATCCAGAAAATAGTTATCCTGATTCGCGTATTTTGTACTGACTTTCTGGCCTGTTGTTCTGAAAATATCAGTGAATATAAGACTTGCTTCCAGCTTTTTATTCAGGAACTTTCTGTTCATCACAAAATATGCCGACCACGCCGCAGAAATTCTAAAAGTCCCTTGTATTCCGGGAGAATAGTAACGGTGTCCCATTTCCATCTTCCAATCACTATTTTTATCGAGTGTAAAGCTTGTTGAGATATTGGAAACCCAGTTCCAGACTTTATTTTTATATAACATTCCGTCTGTTCCTTTAAAATAATTTTCATTGTGTTCAAGGTTTTCGGACATAATGATATTCCACCATGGTTTGACCTGAAAGTTTTTGTATAAACTTAACCCGAAAGCTTCTCCCTTCTCAATATTGGTAAAGTAATAAATGAGACTGTTGGTATTGGGTTCCTGATATGAAATTTCCATAGACGGATAGATTTCTTTACGGTAATACAGATCCACATTCCATTCTTTCCATGAGTAGGTAAGATTGAGGTTATGGGTAATGGTTGCCTTTAGCTTTGGGTCTCCCTGATAATACGAAAACAGATTGTAATAAGATTTTGCAGGGTTCAACCATGAATAGGAAGGTCTGCTGATCCTTTTCCCATAAGAGAAACCGAATTCCTGTTTATTTTCTGTGGTATATTGTGCGTAAAAAGTGGGGAAAAACTTCCAATAGTTGGTTTTATTCAATTCATAAGGTTCAGAGACTACTCCTTCCAGATCTGTCATTTCTGTGCGAAGCCCTCCTTTGAAATTCCATTTTCCAATATTGTAGGCTAATGAAGAATACAGGGCAAAATTATGCTCCTTATAATCAAAGATACTGCTCTTTTCCGGACGGTATTGTAATATTCCATTTTCATTGTCAGAGAAATCAAGTGCGCTGCTTGTCTTTACAAAACTATATTTTGCTCCGGATTCCAGCTCCAGCTTATCACTTTTCCACTGATAATCGAATTGAGTGGAATACAGCTGAACATCGGCTTTATTTTTCGTAAGAAAATTATCTTCTTTTGGAGGCTGGCCCGCAAAGTTCAGATTGGTGATGACATTCTGATATTTATCGGCGTTGTTTCCCGTAAAATAGCTAATCCATGAAAGACTGCTTTTCTTATTCAGCTTCCGGTCTATCTGAAAACTTACAGAGTTATTAATGGAACGGGAGCGGTGATCATTGATGGTGGTATAATTGGATTCTACGATATCCTGATTATTATAGATCAGTGTAGGAACATTGTAGGTTCCGAAGGATTTCGGAGAAAAATACCCTGAGTAGTTGAGGCTTGCATTGGTTAAGCTGTCCAATTCATATTCCACATTAAAATTCAGGGTATTCTGGTTATAGTTTTTATCCTTCCTGTTCATCGTACTAACCCATCGGGTTTGGCTCTCCGGGTAGTTTACATAGTCTGTTCCTTCCCGGTAGTACGTCCCCAGCCCTCTATAATAGCTTCCCATAACGGAAAGTTTATCTTTTTTATAATATTGGGAAAGACCAAAAACGCCTTTCGCATATTGTGTCTGCACATATTTGGATGAAAGAATTCCGCGGTAGCCTTCAATTTTATTCTTTTTCAGAACAATATTCAGCACTGCACTTCCTGAAGCTTCATATTTTGCTGGCGGATTGGTAATCACTTCTACCGATTTCACATCATCTCCCTGTGTATTTTCTAAAAGATTTTTAAGCTCATCACCCGTCAGCATTATCTTTTTATCATTAATGGTCACCAAAATTGCAGTACTTCCCTTTACACCGAGTACATCATTGTTTACGGTGACACTTGGTGTATTCTTTAGAATTTCCCAGGCATTGAGTGAGGAAATATTGCTGTTTTCAACATTAAATTCCAGGCGATCCACTTTTCTTTTCACCAAGGGCTTGCGTTTCGTCATTACCACTCCTTCTATTTCCTGCGTTTCTTTTTTAAGGATAACATTCAGAGGATCAAGCTCTTTCAGATCAAGTTTTTTCTCAAATAAAGAGTATCCCAGGTTTTTAACTACCAGTTTTACATCCTGTTCTGCTATTCCCTCCAGTATAAAATTTCCGTTTTCATCCGTTTTTAATTCTTTAATTAATGTATTCTGAGAATTATACAGCTCTATTTTTACCGATGAAAGCTTTTCATTTTCAGTGTTCATAACTGTTCCTTTAAGTTTTTGTTTCTGGGCAAGAATCAAAACCGGAAAACACAGAAAAAAAAGAATTTTATACATGGTCATTTTTTTATCCTAACAAAAACACTGTTCTGTTTTATGGCTACAAAATTCTGTATTGAAAGGGAGAATTTCGGTTAATGATGGGTTAATGATAGGTTAATGTCTTTTCTTTACAATAACAAAACCTGAATTCGTAAATTCAGGTTTCAAAATTAATAGAGTATATTTTTTTATGGATAAGGAATGGCTTTATCCAGTTCAATCGGATTATAATATTTTTTGATGTCTGTCTGCGTTTGTTTAGTCAAACCTGCAAATTCTTCTTTGCTTTTGATTTGCTGCCCATTAATACGGACATTCCAGTCCGGCTGAAAATCGGTTCTCATTCTGGCATATGGATCATTGTAAAACTCCAGATTCAGTTTTACCCATTTCTTTAAGTCAATGGCAATAGCATCCAGTGAATAATGTTTTTCGAGAAAGCTTTTTGTATCGTATGTTTTTGGCAGGTTTTTATTTCGGGAGAAAGAATATATAAAATCTTTCTTGTCATCTTCTACATACAGAACCAATCCCGGCAATCCTCTGAATTTATAAGGTCCTTCAGGAATGTTGATATCCGGCGTAAACCAAGCGGTCCAGTTTCTTCCTCCAAACACAGCAGTTGCTCTTTGTAAATTATAATTATTGATCTTTTTAGTATCAGCCTCTATTTTCCACTGGATATTATCCTCCGTTTCAAAAACATAATAATAAGGCATCATCATGATCTGAACAAAGTTTTTATTTTTATTGGAATTTCTTTTTCGGATAATGGTTTGTCCGGACTGGCTGGTATGTTGGGAAGAAATTCCTCCGTGAAGAATATTCAGGGAATCGCTTGCTAAAAATTCAGATTCATAAAACTTCACTTCATCAGGATTGATATCCAGCACCATTTCTTCTTTATCATAATTGGTCCCGTTAGGTTCAAATCTGTACTGAAGTTCATATATAAAGCGATGGGTTTGTGCATTGGTATGCATCCCAAGCATAAGAATCAGAAGAATGAGTATCTTTTTCATTAAATGGTCATTAATTTTCTAAAATTACCAAAAACACATTAACCATCAGGTTAATAAAAGGTTAATGACAAAAATACTATTTCAGTAAAATGTTAAAGTTTTATCTTTGTTTCAATGATAGCCAAAAGTAAAATTCTGATTCCGGTTTTTGCCGCTCTGTTCCTGCTTTTACTGGGAATACAGGTCTACTTTATGTACAAGACCTATCAGGTAAAAGAAAGGGATATCTACAGATCCGTGAATGACGGGCTTACCCATTTTACAGACAGTCTTGAAGACATCCAGGAGGTGAAAGAAAGAAATGATGACTCTCTTCAGGAAATCATTATAAGGTATCATAATAACGAGATCAACAAAAGGAATTTTCTCAATTATTTTATAGAAAACAGGAAATCTGCCAGAGAAAGACTGATCCATTATATCGACAGCCGCTATCAGAAAGACGGATATGAGATTTCCGCAAGAATCCGGTATCTTTCCATTGTCCATCTGCCAGACAGCGCAAAAGTAATTACAGAACCTATTGTCATTTTTGAGACACAGGATAAGCTTAAAAATCCACGTATCGCCAGTAATGGAAGCTGGGAAACCTCAACCACCAAAAGAGATGATACGGATAATGGGCAGGTTGAAAAAAAGAATAGTTTTCTGGTTAAAACCCAGACAGATTTTGAGATTAAAAATATAAAAAGTATTGTTTTCAAAGAGCTTACCCTACTGATCATTTGCTGTATTATACTTCTTGCAGGAGTTCTTTTACTTTATATCTTCACGATCAGAAATCTGATTCAGCAGCAGAAACAGGTAGAAGTTCTCCACACGATTGTGGATAACATTTCACATGAGTTTAAAACTCCGATTGCTACTTTAAAAATAGCTTCCAAAGCATTAAAAAAAGAATGGAACCCGGAAACACTGCCTCTTATTGACCGCCAGATTTCCCGCCTTGAAAGCCTGATGGTTCAGCTTCATAAGGATGAAACGCCGGATGAAATGGTTGAAATACAACCTGAAGACTGGGATTTTTTCATTCAGGATCTTGCGGTTACTTACCCGAACATTGATTTTAAACTTGAAAATTCAGTTTCACAAAAGCTTCCTTATGATAAAAACCTGATGGAAACAGTCATTAAAAATCTTTGTGAAAACAGTGTTAAATATGGGGCATCTGCTGTTACAATAAATACCCGAAACCATTCTCAACATCTTGAAATTAAAGTTTCAGATAATGGGCAAGGCATGGAAACAAAAGAATTGAATCATATTTTTGAAAAATTCTACAGAATTCAGAACAATAATATCCACAACAGCAAAGGGCTGGGACTTGGACTTTACTTCGTTAAAAAAATCATTACAAAATACGGAGGTAAAATAGAAGTTTCCAGTAAACCTCAGGCAGGAAGTACTTTTAAAATATCAATTCCTTATGAAAACTAAAATCCTTCTGGCAGAAGACGATCCGGATTTCGGAATGATTCTGAAGCAGTATCTTGAATTGGAAGATTTTGAAGTCAGCTGGTTTCAGAATCCGGAAGATGTAGTCCCGTTACTTCAATCTGATTTTCCTTTTCAAATGGGTATTCTTGATGTGATGATGCCCAATCTCGACGGTTTTTCTCTGGCTCAAATGATTTTAAAGGAAAAAAGTAATTTCCCGTTACTGTTTTTAACGGCTAAAAATCAAAAAATAGACCGACTGACCGGGTTGAAAATAGGCGCCGATGATTATATTGCCAAACCATGCGACCCTGAAGAACTCGTGTTACGAATTAAAAACATTCTGAAAAGAACGTTTCCTGTCGCTACGGAAAGCCAGATAAAAATCGGGGAATTTTCATTGGATACCACCAAACTTCTATTATCGCATCCTAACGGAAACAACCGGCTTACCATACGGGAACAGGAGCTTTTATTATATCTTCTGAAGCATAACAGGACGATCATCACCAGAGATAATATTCTGGATAATCTTTGGGAAACGAATGATTATTTTACCGGAAGAAGCCTTGATGTGTTCATCAGCAGACTCCGCAAGTATTTCAACAGCGATCCCCAAATAAAAATCCAATCCCTGAGAGGAATTGGATTTGAAGTCGATTTTCCAACCCACTGATTTTTATAGAGACAAATTCACAATCACCGGAAAATGGTCCGATGGATACAACAGATTTTCTCTTCTGTCATTGATATGTCTGTGAGATCTTATTTTAAAGCCTTGTGTAAAAATATAATCAATTCTGTCTTTCGGAACTTCATTGACATTGAAGCCTGTGAAAGTTCCTACCGGCCCGTAATGCTTGGTTTCGGAATGATAAAAAGTGTCTTTCATATTCTGGGAAAGAATTTTAATCGGTTCTGAATCATCTGTGAGGTTAAAATCGCCGCTCAGAGTTACCGGAAGGTTCTTTGGATTCAGTTCTTTGATCTTTTTCAGGATCAGTTCGGAAGATTTTACTCTGGCTACATTTCCTACATGATCGAAATGAAGATTCATCGCAAGGAATTCTTTTTTTGATTTTTTATCTTTAAATATAGCATAAGTACAGATTCTGTTCAGAGCAGCATCCCAGCCTTTTGAGGGTTTTTCCGGAGTTTCGGACAACCAGAATGTTCCTGATTTTATTACTTCAAGCTTGTTGGTATCATAAAAAATAGCTGAAAATTCTCCTTTTTCTTTACCATCGTCTCTTCCTACTCCTATGTAATCATAGTTTTTTAATCCTGTTTTAATATCTTTCATCTGTCCCGGAAGCGCTTCCTGTACTCCGAAATAATCTGGATGATAATAGGTTAATAAATCTGCAACATCCTGTTTTCTCTTCGGCCATGCATTGTCTTTATCGGATTCAACATTCAGTCTGATATTGAAACTCATTACGGTAAGGTCCTGTGAAAATCCTAATGCAAAAAACATCAGGAACACCATTGAAAATCTTAAATTCATATGTTATTTTATCAGTAAGAGACAAAAATAAAACTTCTCTGTGACAGAAAAGCTTTATTGATATGATTATATTGTTAAATTATCTTTTTCTTCTTCTATAGATATAAAATACTCCTTAAAATCAGTTTCTGAAACAGGTATACTGCTTTCAAGTTTTACCACCCCAATGGTTGTATAGTGAGCAGCCAGCCTGATCTTTTTATTTTTAAGAAGAGCTTCAAGCTTTTTTAAATTTATATCTTTCTTTAAAACGGCGAGATAAGTGATCATAGGTATACCTGTATTAATCCGTTTCCAATATCTCTGTATTTTATGCCTTCAATAGGTCTTGCCTTGTTTTCAATAAGTTCCCAGATTTCTTTTGCTGATTTATCAGGAAACTGTTCCATATATAAAGCTGCAAGTCCGGAAACATGTGGTGCAGCCATACTGGTACCGCTCATTGTATAGTAAAAGTTCTTTTTGTTCTTTGCGTTTTTAGGATAGGCACTTACAATATCTACTCCGGGAGCACAGACATTGATATTTCCCCCTGTAGAAGGATTGATTCCAGCATTTGAAAACCGGGCAATCTTCATCTGGCCGTCAATAGCTCCTACCGCCATAATAGATTTTGAATTGGCAGGCATTGAAACAGGCTGCGGAATCTGTGGCCTGTTGCTGTCATTTCCTGCGGCCGCTATAATAAGACAGTTATTTTCCAGTGCTCTTTCTCCAATAGTTTCAAAAAGTATGGAAGGCTGATCATCAAGCTTCACCGGAGATGCTAAGGACAGTGATAATATTCTGAATTTCTTCGTAATCGCCCAGTCTATAGCATCAATCACGCTGCTGGTAGTTCCTCTCCCGTTATCAGCGAGCACTTTTGCAATTTTCAGATTGCAGTCTCTGGCAATTCCGTAACGTCTTCCGGTATCAGATCTCGTATTTCCTGCAGCAACTCCTGCGCAGTGTGTACCATGCCCGTTGGGATCCCTGTTCCAGTCTTCACCATCAATGAAAGATTTCCCTTCCATTTCTTCAGAAGAAAAATCGGGATGGGAAGTTTCAAGTCCTGTATCCAGAATGCAGACATCAATACCTTTTCCTGTATAACGAGTGTTTTCCAGCCCAATCGCTTGTAGTCCCCATTCCATTTCAACGAATGATTTTTGAGGCAAAGGTTTGCTGGTTATGTATTTTTCGAGTTCTGAAATTTTTTCTGTGAGCCCGGCAGACTGTTTTTTAAGCTCATTAATCAACTGCAGTTCATCTGCAGGGAAAAATTCCCGTTCTTTTTCGTAATAAACGATAGAATTCGATTCATTTTTCACAGCGCTTTTCAACTGATCTTCATCCATATGGTCCACGACAAGAATGCCCAGGTTTTTGTAAAGCACTCCGTTATCCTGATCAATAATTTCATAGGAACGGTTTTCTTTGGAAAGAAGTTCCGAAGAAGTAATACTCACTTCCAGCTCTTTCTCTATTTTTTTGAGTGCAGTCTTCTGCTGATCTTTCAGCAAAACGATATATCTTCCGGTGTCCATAATGCTCTTTTTTTAAATTAATTTCAGAAATACTTTTTCAAGAATGATGTAAATATCTTCCGGGATAATGGTCAGTCTCAGTTTTTTATTAATCCCGGATATGGCCGTATTCTGCTCAACCAGTGAAGTCCAGAAGCGTTCAATTTTAGGAATAGAATTCATGTCTTTCAGCTTTTCATCATCTAAAATTCCATTTTGGTATAATGACACAATGATTCCTGAAATAAGTTCTTCTGCATCGTCAAGTTTTTTATTTTCCTTTGCGTAGATTTCCATTAGAATACCATACATGCTTTCCATTCCATTGAATGAAAATCCTCCGAGGAGTTCCCGTCTTCCTGTCATTATTTTCTCCATTTTAATAGGATTAAAACCTCTTTTCACCGTGGAAATCATATTCATAATCTTCAACACTTCAGATTCGTGGCTGGTGTTTCCTTTGGTACGGAAATATTCCAGGACTTCGTTGAGAAATACATCCAGTCGGGCATCAAAGTCAAATGATTTTGACAGATAAAGAGCCTGAACATCATTGAAATGTTCCAGAAGTTCTTTAATTTTCTGTACTGTAAAGTGAATAAGTTCTTGCATTACTCAAAAGTTATCTGTTCTATTTCATTACCATCTTTATCTTTATAGGAGACAATCCTGATTCCTTCTTCCTCCATTTCTACGTGAAGGTTGATGAACAGCTTGTCTTTATCTTCCGCAGCGCTGGTATTGGGATCTATGTAAATGTTGTTCAGCTTTGCATTCACCAGAGTGTATTTATTCAGTAAAACCTTTGAAAAGATTTCTTTCAGCTCATCGGTTTCTTCTTCTGTAGTCCCATCCTGAGGTCTGAATATCCCGGAATTAAGAATTTTTATTTTATTTCTAAGATCCAGTTTCAGCACTTCATTGGCAGGAAGTTTTCCAAATTTCTGATCATTTTTTTCCAGTTTACTGAACAGTGTTTTAAACTCTTCGGTCTGGAGCTGTCTCTTCGTAATTTCAGGGATATTCATCCTTTTCTCTTTGTTCACCAGAAGGATTCTCTCATTTATTTCAGTAACAAACTGATCCTGATTCAGTTTAAAATTATATTTAGGAGCAGAATCTATATCTGTAATCTTGATCGGAATATCCATCTTTACACTGGGCAGCGCATATCTCGGAACCTTAAAATATTTAAGGTATTCATGACGGGCATATTCTTTTGCAATAAGAACTGCATTTTCGTCTGCTTTTTTACGAGCCTGAATTATCTCGTTGTTGAGATAATCCAGGTAGTCTGATAATTTTATCATTTTTCGTAAAATAAATTATTGTGAAAGAAGTCCAAGTACCTTTTCAAGTCCGGCAGGCATTTCATCATTGGTTGCACGTACTTTTACGCCCAAAGAATATTCTTTTTCCACTTTGATTCCTGTGCTGGAAGTTCTTTTATACGATACATCCACTTTGAATTTTACAGGTCCCCATCCTCCGGAAACTCCTGCGTTGATTCCAAATTCATCACTTACGTCCTTCGTGTAAGTAGAATTAAGTTTAACATTGAAGTCTACTTCACAAGTTTCAATTCTAAAGCTTGGAACATTCAGCAGCGCAATAAAAGGCACTGAAATTTCTACATCATTCGGAACCGTTTTAGGGTTGGTAGCACTTACTGGCTCATCTTCTTTAAAATCCGGATTCGGAATGTTTTTTTTGTATTTGAATTCTGCCATTCTCAGCTTTTTAGGACTGGCAGCATTGGCAGGGTCTGTAAGTTCAAACCCAACTTCATTGATGAAATTAACGGTGGCAATAGAGGCATTAGACTGTGCTTTTACACAGGCATCCAAAGGTCCGCCAATAATAGTAGCAAAGTCAATACTTCCCAATTCTGCAGCGAAATCTGCACTGGCAGCATCTGACGTTTTGAAGATTTCTTCATCGGCAGCGATTTTGCCGGCAATCAGTTTCATGATTTCTGAAGAAGCTCCGGAAAAAGATTTTTCCCACTTTGCATCATAGTTCTTTTTGAAGTCTTCTACAATACCCAATAATTCTTTGTTCGTCAATGCACTCAATTCTGAAGTCTCAATTCCTGATACCTTTTCATAGACTGCAGGAGTAAGTACTTTTTCAACTCCTGATAAAAGGTCGATTAACTCATTTTTTGTTTTTTTTGCGTGGCTTGCTTCAAGCACCGATTTTAATGTTTCCATGTTCTTTTGTTTTTGATTAATATGGTGAGACAAAAGTAGATCACCGATGCTCAAAAGATTGTAGGCAAATCCCTTTACTTACCCCGGAAAAACACCCTAAAACAAAAAGCCTGAACTTACAGTTGTAAGCTCAGGCTTTTATAACAGGTATATTTTGCTGCTGTTTATCTGTCATAAACGCAAAGATGATAATGAATTCTTCTTATTCTTAAGCAAGCCAAGAAAGCAACAAGTTGCTGATGAAGCTGCATGGCTATGCGTTCGCTTAGAAAGAATCAATTTCATTGGTTCCATCCTTTGCTCTCTTAAAAACATTACAGTATACAAATGAAAACTTTGCGATAAATTTAAATGCATCCAATATCTCTATGAAGGTTTTTTGCTATTGTTTTCCAGATTGATATCAGGAACTACTGAATTCGGATCCAACTTCACCTCATCAATTTCCTTGTTAGAATCTACTTTAAATGTCCATTCTGTATTTCTTTTCCAGACCTCAACAGGAATTTTCACTGTTTGCGCCGTTCCGTCTTTGAATTTCAGCTGTACAGTGGTAGGCATTGGCAGCTGGCCAAGGTTTTCAACCGTGATCTGAACTCCGTTTTTAAAATCTCCGTTAATGTATTTTACATTTTTAACGGCCTGATCAATTTTCCATTTATTAAAGAACCATCCTCTCCAGAACCAGTTCAGTTCTTCTCCGGAAACATTCTCCATCGTATGGAAGAAATCCCAAGGCGTAGGATGTTTGAATGCCCAACGGTCTATATAGGTTCTGAATGCTTTGTCAAATTTTTCAGGCCCGAGGATCGTTTCTCTTAAAACATCCAATCCTGTTCCCGGTTTATAATAAGCCAACGCTCCGATGCTTCTTTCTTTCATATTATCCGGTCCTACCATTACAGGCTCCAGGCTGTCGGTCAGCAGATAAGTTCCTGATCTTGCCAAATTCGGTTTACGATAATATTCTCCTTTATTGAAAGCTTCGGTTGAAAGTCCGTTAATGAATGTATTGAATCCTTCATCCATCCATGCAAAAAGTCTTTCATTAGATCCAACGATCATTGGGAACCAGTTATGTCCGAACTCGTGATCCGTAACTCCCCAAAGATCTTCTCCTTTTGAATCCATATGACAGAAAACAATTCCCGGGTATTCCATTCCGCCTTCATTTCCTGCTACATTGGTTGCTGCCGGATACGTATATTCATACCATTTTTTTGAATAGTGTTCTATGGCTGCTTTTGTATATTCTGTAGATCGCCCCCAGGCTTTTTCACCTGCACTTTCTGCAGGATAGGCTGAGATGGCCAAAGATTTCTTTCCACTAGGGAGATCAATTTTTGCTGCATCTAAAATAAACCCTGCAGAAGATGCCCACGCAAAATCTCTTGTTTGTTTAATTTTGAATTTCCATGTTTTTGTTCCGGAAGTTTTATTTTTACCGATTTCAGACTCAGGGCGGATCATCACTGTTTTATCACTGTTTCTTGCCTGGTTCCATCTGTTGATTTCTTCTTTGCTGTAGACTTCCTTTTCATTCAGAAGTTCCCCGGATGCTACGACGTAATGATTCGCCGGAACGGTAATATTGGCTGTAATATCCCCGTATTCCAAATAAAACTCTGAAGCTCCAAGGTATGGAAGTGTATTCCATCCCAGAACATCATCATATACACACATTCTCGGGTACCATTGTGCCATGGTAAATATTTTCCCGTTTTTAGTGTCCTGTATTCCCATTCTGTCTGAACCGTAGTCAGGAGAAACAAAAGAATATTCGATTTCTATTTTGGCAACCCCTCCATTGGCTTTCAGTTCCTGTGGAAGATCAATCTGCATTCTTGTATCGGTAATGGTATATTTTACCTCTCTTTTCCCGTCAAGCTTTACTGATTTAATCTTATAACCGCCATTAAATTCCTCACCATGAGCTCCGTTTCTGCTTCCCGAAAGCGGAACTACTCCGTTTCCTCTGGAATCTTTTGCAAAGAGGTTCTGATCCAGCTGCAGCCAAAGAAAACCTAGTTTATCCGGGCTGTTGTTGGTATAGGTAATTTCTGCCGTACCTGTAATCTCTTTTTTATCTTCATTCAGGCTGACATTCAAATGATAATCTGCTGAATTCTGCCAATACGCATGTCCCGGCTGTCCGCTTGCAGAACGCGTTGATGTACCTGTCTGCGGATAGAAAAATGGCTTAAATGCTTCAACATAATCATATTTTGGGGTTTCCTGCGCATATACAGAGCCTGAAAACAACAGAACTGCAACGGTGGAAATAAGGGTTGGAAATTTAAAATTCATATGAAAAATATTATTTTACTGTATAGGTAAAAAAAACTCCCGGAATTGTTACACATCCGGGAGATTTTTTAATATAAGTTTAATTTAATTTGATTTTTTTGCTTTAATCATGGCTTCCAAAGCATCCCACATTTCACGAGGAATTTCTTCAAGCATGTTAAATTCTCCGGCTCCCTGAAGCCATTCTCCACCATCAATGGTTACTACTTCACCATTCATATACGCTGAATAATCGGAAACCAGATAAGCCGCAAGATTGGCAAGTTCCTGGTGTTCTCCTACTCTTCTCAACGGAACTTTTTTCTTCATATCGAATTTCTCCTGAAGATCTCCCGGAAGGAGTCTATCCCAGGCTCCTTTGGTAGGGAAAGGTCCCGGCGCAATCGCATTGAAACGGATTCCATATTTTGCCCATTCTACAGCCAGTGATCGGGTCATCGCCAGAACTCCAGCTTTTGCACAGGCTGATGGTACTACATAAGCAGAACCTGTCCATGCATATGTTGTTACAATATTTAATACAGTTCCCGGAGTTTTAGAATCTATCCAGTGCTTTCCAACAGAAAGAGTACAATTTTTTGTTCCTTTTAAAACGATATCCAGAATAGAATCAAAAGCAGAATGAGTCAGTTTCTCTGTTGGAGAAATAAAGTTACCGGCAGCATTATTCAATAAAATATCAATCTTTCCAAATTCTTTCAAGGTAGCTTCTTTCATTGCTTCCACCTCATCCCAGTTTCTTACATCACAAGCTACACAAAGTACTTTACCTCCTGTTTCATCTTCCAGTTCCTTTGCTGTGGTCTGCAGCTTCTCCAGATTTCTGGAAGTAATCACCACTTTAGCGCCCAGTTCAAGAAAGTATTTCGTCATCGCTTTTCCAAGCCCGCTTCCGCCTCCTGTTACAATTGCTACTTTATCTTTTAGTGCACCTTCGCGCAGCATAGGTTGTGTATATAGACTCATAAATTATTTTTTCTTAAAAATAATAAATATTGACATGCAATCCTTTAAAAAAGGTCGATAAATAATGCTACAAATAATTATTCTTTAGATTAATTTAAAAACAAATCAAATATTTGAAAAGAAAATGGCCTGGTAATAATTACCAGGCCATTTTTTATCTGTTAAAACAATATATTAAGAAGCTACTACTCCTTTGAAAGAAAGTGTTTTAGGAGTTTTGCTGTCACTTGTAGTAACGTTTACAGTCTTCATGAACGGACCTGCTGCTGCTGCATTGTAGCTAGCTTCTACAAATCCTTTTTTTCCTGGCTGTATAGGCGTTTTTGTATAGTCAGCTGTAGTACATCCGCAAGAAGGTGCTACATTCTGAATAATGATTGGTTTTGAACTTGTATTCGTAAATTCAAATCTGATTAATTTTGGTTTTCCCTGAGGAATATTTCCTACATCTATAGATTCTGATTTCCATTTAATAGCATCTGCAACCATTTTCACAATGGATGGAGCATCTGCAGTAAGAACATTCGCATAAAAAGGAGAGAAAGCCAAAACAGCTAAAAGAGCGGTAATTTTTAATTTTTTCATGAGTATAAATTTTAATAGTTAGAAACTTATTATTTTCTTTCGATATAGCAAATGTAAAACAGACCGTGATTACAACTTGTTAACCGCTGTCAAACATTTGTTAACGAGTTGTTAATGATAAAAGATAAATAGATAATTTTGGATAATATTGTTTCAGGAAATGAAAATAAAAAAACTCAATATTATAATAACGCTGGGATTCGTAGCTATTATCGGAATTTTAATAGCTCAGCTGATGTGGACCCGGCAGGCTTATAATCTTGAAGATAAAAAATTTAATCAGAAGGTCAATATTGCCTTAATGGAAGTTGCGGAAAAGCTCTCCGGAGGAAAAACGTCCTATACTGAAAATCCTGTACAAAATATTGCCAATGACTATTACGTAGTTAATATTAATAATGAATTTCATCCCGTAGTTCTGGAATACTATCTGAAAACAGAATTTACCCGCTTCCAGATCAATACAGATTATGTATATGCATTATACAACTGCCACAGTGATAAAATGGTCTACGGAAAGTACATGACTTCACACCAGGAAAGTCCCAGTAATAAAGTGATCAATTTCCCGAAGCACAAAAATCTGATCTATTATTTTTCTATCCGTTTTCCGGATAAAACAACTTACCTGATCAGTTCATTAAGATTCTGGTATCTCCTTACATTTGCCCTGATCATCATTCTTCTGGTGTATGTGTATTCTATTTATACCATTATTCAGCAAAAGAAATTTTCAGAATTGCAGCGTGATTTTATCAATAATATGACGCACGAGTTTAAAACGCCTCTATCTTCGATACTTTTAGCTTCCGAAGCCCTCAATAAGCAGGATCTGGTGCAGGATAATACCAAACTGCAGACCTATACTTCCATTATCATCAATCAAAGTCATAAGCTCAATAACCACATTGAGAAAATACTGAATATTGCTAAAAATGATGCCGCAGGATTGTCATTAAAGCCTCAAAAAATTCTATTACTTCCTTTTATTCAGGAGATTGCAGACAGTATAGAGCACAAAAATAAAGACCTCAGCATTGAGATTGATATTGAAAACAGTACTTCAGTGATGGCTGATGAATTTCACTTTACGAATATCATTTACAACCTGTTGGATAACTCCATCAAATATTGTGAAACAAAGCCTGTGATTAAAATTTCAACTGACAAAGATTCAAAAGGCTTATATTTAAAGTTTAAAGACAACGGAATGGGCATCCCTGCTAAAAATATTCCTCATATTTTTGAAAAATTTTACAGGGTACATACCAAAAGAAGTGAAGAAGTGAATGGTTTTGGGCTGGGATTATTTTATGTAAAAAAAGTAGTTCAGCAGCATCACTGGAAAATTTCTGTGGAAAATAATGAAGATAAAGGAATTACGACTACTCTATTTTTTCCGTTTTCAAATAATCATGTGTAAGTATGGCGAAATCTAAAATTTTATATGCCGAAGATGACCAGACGATCGCTTTCCTTGTAGAGGACAGTCTGGAAAGTTATTATGATATCAGCTGTTATTCTGATGGTGAATCTGCATTGGAAGCATTTAACAGTCAAAATTTTGATATCTGTCTTCTGGATATTATGATGCCTGGCATGAACGGATTTGAAGTAGCTGAACATATCCGCAGTAAAAATTCTGAAATTCCTATTATTTTTATTTCTGCAAAAGCTTTAAAAGAAGACAGAATTAAAGGGCTTAAAATAGGTGCCGATGATTATCTTGTAAAACCATTCAGCATCGAAGAACTGATGCTGAAAATTGAAGTATTCCTGAAACGTACTAAAAAAACAGACACATCTCCTCAAAAATATAAGGTTGGGAAGTATGATTTTGATCCTAAAAACTATACGCTGCAAGGGACAGAAAACAGCATTACTCTTACCCAGAGAGAATCTGATCTGCTTTTCTATTTTATCTGTCACAAGAACCTGGTTGTAAAAAGACAAGACATTTTAAAGGCAATCTGGGGCGATGATGACTACTTTATGGGACGAAGTCTTGACGTATTTATTTCCCGATTGCGAAAGGTACTTGCTGAAGAGAGGAATATTTTAATAGAAAACCTGCATGGAATAGGTTTTCGCTTTTCTGAAAAAGAATAAATAAACCCCGAATTTATCTAAAACATAACAGCAAATGATGATTTTAATTAATTTTAAACTTTGAAAAATTGTCATTAATGAAAAATCACAAACCTATTGTTTTTCTGTCTCTAGTATTTTTAAGTGCAAACTTTCATGCCCAAAAATTTGAAAAATTAATACACTACGTCAACCCGCTGATCGGCACTGAAAAGATGGGCCATACTTATCCCGGAGCTACAGTTCCCTTTGGTGCGGTACAGCTAAGCCCTGAAACAGATACTATTTCTTATGAACTTAACGGAAAATACAATGGTGAGGTTTACAAATACTGCGCCGGCTACCGCTATGAAGATAAAACCATTGTAGGTTTCAGCTCTACTCACTTTAGCGGAACAGGACATTCCGATCTTGGAGATTTTCTGATCATGCCAACGGTAGGAAAGCTTCAATTGAATCCTGGAACAGCAACCAATTCTCAAAGCGGCTATAGAAGTAGGTTTTCTCATCAAAACGAAACAGCAGAAGCGGGATATTACAAAGTAAAACTGGACGATCATAATATTCTGGCAGAGCTTACAGCAACGCCAAGAGTGGGAATCCACCGCTATACTTTTCCAAAGTCTGACCAGTCTCATATTATTCTGGATCTGATGGCTGGTATTTACAATTATGACGGGAAAAATGTATGGACATATGTTCGCGTAGAAAACGGAAATACCATCACGGGCTATCGTCAGACCAATGGCTGGGCAAGAACAAGAACGGTTTATTTTGCGATGAAGTTTTCAAAACCTTTTAAATCTTATGGACAAAAAAATTATGATGAGAAACAGGTTTATAAAGGGTTTTGGAGAAAATTTGACCAAAACCAGAATTTCCCTGAGATTGCTGGAAAGAACCTGAAGATGTTTTTTGATTTTGATACCAATGAAAATGAAGCGATTGAAGTAAAACTTGCCATTTCACCTGTCAGCCAGACCAATGCTTTGGAAAACCTTGAAAAAGAAGCAGGAAATCTGTCTTTTGATCAGGCTAAAACTCAAGCTCAAAACAACTGGAATAAAGAACTGAACAAAATTGTCATCAAAGGCTCTGAAACAGAGAAGACCAATTTTTATACCGCAATGTATCATACCTTTATCAATCCTACCACTTACATGGATGTGAATGGAGAATATAAAGGATTAGACCAAAATGTTCACAAGGCAGAAGGATTTACCAATTATACGACCTTCTCTTTATGGGATACTTACCGTACACTTCATCCGTTTTTTAATATTATTCAGCCTAAACGGAACAATGATATGGTAAAATCCATGATGGCTCATTATAATCAGTTTTCTATGAAAATGCTGCCTATCTGGTCACATTATGCCAATGACAACTGGTGTATGAGCGGCTATCACAGTGTAAGCGTAGTAGCAGATGCTATTATTAAAGGAAATTATGAGGGAGATCCTGAAGAAGCATTACAAGCATGTATAGAAACGGCCAACAAAAGAAATTACGAAGGCATTGGACAATATATTGATCTGGGATATATTCCGGCTGAGAAAAGCGGAACTTCAGTTTCCAATACACTGGAGTATGCCTATGATGACTGGGCCATTGCTCAGCTGGCAAAACATTTGAACAAACCAGAAATCTACAATCAGTTTATCAAGCGGTCTGAAAACTGGAAAAATAATTTTGACAAAACAATCGGATTTATGCGTCCTCGTCTGGCAGATGGAAGTTTTAAGAAAGATTTCGATGTATTAAGTACTCACGGACAAGGCTTTATTGAAGGAAATTCATGGAACTACAGTTTCTTTGTTCCGCAAAATCCTGATGAACTGATCAGCCTAATGGGTGGAAAGAAGAAATTTGCCTCAAAACTGGATGAACTGTTCACCATGCATCTACCTGATGAGTTTTTCGCAGACACTGAAGATATTACCCGTGAAGGAATTATTGGCGGATATGTTCACGGAAATGAACCTGCTCACCATGTTGTTTATTTTTATAACTGGGCAGGACAGCCATGGAAAGCACAGGCACAAATCCGCCGTATTCTGGAAATGCAGTATAAAGCAACACCGGACGGATTGGGAGGAAATGATGATGCGGGGCAGATGAGTGCCTGGTATATTTTAAGTACGTTAGGTTTTTATCCTGTAGCTCCCGGCTCTGAAGATTATTCTATCGGAAGTCCCGCGATTGATAACGCTGTACTGAATCTGGAAAACGGAAAAACGTTTGAAATTGAAGCGATCAATCAGAGCCCGAAAAATATATATGTTCAAAAGGTTCTTTTGAATGGAAAAGAGATTAAAAATTTTACACTGAAGCATACTGAGATTATGAATGGAGGGAAGCTTACTTTTTATGTGGGGAGTAAGGCGAAGAAGTAAGAGAGTGAAGATTGAATAATAAGTTTTGGCTAAAGCCAATGGAATATTACAAATAAAGAGAGCGGGCTTTAGCCCGCTCCTATTGAATTATCTTGACAATTTCAGATTAAACTGAGACTACATTCTTCGATTATATCTCATTAGTCCCTTGCTTCAAAAAGCAATCTTTCTCCAAATTTCTCCTCTGCAATCTTACCATTATCATACACCAGATGCCCATTGACAAATGTATGGGTAACTTTGGAATGGAAATTCATTCCTTCTAATGGACTCCAGCCGCATTTGTACAGTAAATTATCTTTGGAAACCGTCCAGTTTTCATTTAAATCAACTAAAACCAGATCTGCTTTATAACCTTCTCTCACGAAGCCTCTTTTTTCAACTTTGAAAAGGATAGCGGGATTGTGAGACATTTTTTCAACGATTTTCTCAAGGGAGATTTTACCGTTTTTATAGTTTTCAAGCATTACCACTAATGAATGTTGTACCAAAGGTGCTCCTGAAGGACATTTTGTATACACATTATTTTTTTCTTCTGCGGTATGTGGGGCATGGTCTGTAGCAATAACATCAATTCTGTCATCTAACAATGCTTCCCAAAGGGCATCTTTATCCTTTTGAGTTTTAACAGCCGGATTCCATTTGATGAGCCCGCCTTTTGTTTCATAATCCTCATTGGTAAAAGTCAGGTGGTGTACACATACCTCAGCAGTGATCTTTTTATCTTTTAAAGGAATATCATTTCTGAAAAGTTCCATTTCCTTTGCCGTTGAAAGGTGAAAAACGTGAAGCCTCGCTCTTGTTTTTTCGGCAAGTTCAATAGCTTTGGAAGAAGAAATATAACATGCTTCCTCACTTCTGATCAAATGATGAAATTTTACAGGAATATCTTCACCATATTCATCCATGTATTTTTGAGTATTGGCTCTGATGGTAGCTTCATCTTCACAGTGTACAGCAATCAGCATTTGCGTATTACTGAAAATATTTTCCAGTGTTTCCGGATTATCCACCAACATATTTCCTGTAGATGAACCTAAGAATAATTTGATTCCGGGAACATTCCTTGGATTTGTTTTTAAAACCTCTTCCAGATTATCATTGGTTCCTCCCATCATAAAACCATAGTTGGCATAAGCTTTTTGGGAAGCTATCTCATATTTATCTGCTAACAGTTCCTGGGTAACAGCATTTGGCACTGTATTAGGCTGATCGATAAAGCTGGTTACTCCACCGGCAATAGCGGCTCTTGATTCACTTTCAATGTCTCCTTTATGTGTAAGTCCAGGATCACGAAAATGCACCTGATCATCAATCACACCCGGAAGAAGATACTTTCCTGAACCGTCAATAACCTGATCTGCTTCTTCAGAAATATCAGCAGCTATCCTGGAGATTAAGTCATTTTCTATAAGGATATCGCTTTCAAAGACTTTTCCTTCGTTGACGATATTTACGTTTTTTATAAGAACTTTCATTTCAATTTATTTCCCCGTAAAATTAAGATTTTATGTTTTAATTCACCCCAAAATCACCAAACGAATACTTAAAGTTTTACATTTGTAAAAAATTTCGACTTTGTATAAGAAACTATTAGGGCAGACAATCATCTATGGAGCGGGGGCTATAGCACCCAGAATTATTTTATTCATCCTGAATCCACTTTTGATCTATAAAATTCCCAATGAAGGTTTTGCGATTTTCACCCAACTGTATGCATGGATTTCTTTTGTTAATA
Source organism: Chryseobacterium rhizoplanae (assembly GCF_900182655.1). GTDB lineage: Bacteria > Bacteroidota > Bacteroidia > Flavobacteriales > Weeksellaceae > Chryseobacterium > Chryseobacterium rhizoplanae. The sequence goes on along the minus strand of NZ_FXTC01000014.1, from coordinate 26,710 downwards.
TCATTCTTTCTTTTGGTTTTGAAACGGCTTATTTCCGTTTTTCAGCGGAAGAGGATAATGAAAAAAGAACTTTCAATACTTCATTCTGGTTTTTGTTTTCAACGTCCACGGTTTTTCTTGCCTTGTGCTATTTGCTCAATCAGCCTATTGCAGATTATTTAGGTTATCATGATAATCCCGAATATATCAGGTGGTTTGCTTTGATTGCGTTTTTTGATAACTTACTCGTGATTCCATTTGCCTGGCTGCGTTTTCATAATAAGCCTATCAAATATTCTGCTGTAAGAGTTGTTCAGGCTATATTTCAGGCTGTTTTTACGGCGGCATTATTCTTCTGGATTCCGGAAAATATATCCAAAAGTTTTGGTTTAGATCAAAATGTGGATTACCCGTTCTTCAGTAATCTGGCGGGAAGTGCTTTAGGAATTTTACTACTCCTTCCTGTTATATTAAAAGTAAGATTTCAGTTTGTGACCTCTTTGTTCGGGCGTATGATCAAATATTCTTTTCCGCTCATGCTGGCTGGTCTGGCTTTTATGGTCAATGAAAACTTTGATAAATCCATCCAGAGAAATCATATTTCAGATGAAGAAGCCGGTGCTTATGGCGGCTGCTATAAACTGGCCGTACTGATGACGTTGTTTGTCACGGCATACCGAATGGGTATTGAGCCTTTCTTTTTTAAACAAATGGATAAAGGTGATGCTAAAAAAACATATGCTAAAGTAGCAGAATACTTTTCCTTTTTTGCCTGTGCCGTAGCATTAGGAATTATCGCCAATATATCCTGGCTGAAAGAGGTTTTTATTCCCAACAAATCTTACTGGATCGCTATAGATATTATCCCCATCATAGTTATTGCCAATCTCTGCTTCGGAATATATTATAACTTTTCCACCTGGTATAAAGTAACGGACAGAACCAGTGTAGGAACTGTTATTTCGTGGCTCGGAGCAGGAATAAATATTGGACTCAATCTTTTAGCCCTAACTTATTATCACAGTATGATTGGTTCTGCATGGGCTACGTTCGGTGCCTATGTTATTATGATGGTTGTATCCTATCTGCTGGGCCAGAAATACTATCCTATTCCTTACAGAATGAAAAAAATGTCTTTCTTTCTGATACTGCTTGGTGTTTTTAGCTTCATCATTGTAAAGTATCTCAACTATAATATTCTAACAAGTAATTTACTCTTTTTGACCTTTACCGGAATTTTGGTTTATTCCGAAAAAAGCCTGATTTTATCGAGAATCAGGAAGAATTAAACTTTGGTCTTTATTTTGCTTGTAAACAAACCTATTGTTAATTTAAACAATTATTTAAAAAGATATAAATCATAACTCCTCAAAGGTTTTAATTATTATCTTTAACCTAATATTAAAAACAACTAATAAAACATCTTTTATACATATAATTTATGAAAATTATTGTCCCAATGGCTGGACGTGGTTCCAGATTACGTCCACATACACTGACAGTTCCAAAACCGCTTATTCCTATTGCAGGAAAACCTATCGTACAGAGATTGGTGGAAGATATTGCTAAAGTTGCAGGAGAAAATATTGAAGAGGTAGCTTTTATCATCGGAGATTTTGGTCCTGAGATCGAAAGATCCCTTATTCAGATCGCTGAAAAGCTGGGAGCAAAAGGAAGCATATATTATCAGAACGACCCTCTTGGCACCGCTCATGCGATCAAATGTGCTGAACAGTCTATGCAGGGAGATATCGTTATTGCTTTTGCAGATACTCTTTTCCGTGCAGATTTCCAATTAGACAAAAATTCTGATGGAGTGATCTGGGTAAAAAGCGTGGAAGATCCATCTGCCTTCGGAGTTGTAAAATTAGACAACTACGGTTTTATCACAGATTTTGTTGAAAAACCAACTACTTACGTTTCAGATCTTGCCATCATCGGTATTTATTATTTCAACAGTGCTGAAAAACTGATGGAAGAGATCAACTATATCATGGACAATGATATTAAAAACGGAGGTGAGTATCAACTGACAACAGCACTTGAGAACCTTAGATCTAAAGGAGCGAAGTTTACCCTTGGAAAAGTAAATGACTGGATGGACTGCGGTAATAAAAATGCCACTGTAGAAACCAACAGCAAAATCCTTGAATACGAAAGAGAGGAAATGAAGAATCATCCGGCTTCTGCCGTGATTGAAAATTCTTTGATTATTCAGCCGTGCTTCATTGGTGAAAATGTAAAAATCTCCAACTCAAAAGTAGGACCAGGAGTTTCATTAGGAAACAATACAACAGTTGTTAATTCTAATATTGAAAACTCCCTGATTCAGGAAAACACCAGAATCAATCATGGAAACCTTTCCAATTCTATGATCGGTAATTCTGCACAATATTTCGGAGTAGCCAGAGAAATTTCTTTGGGAGATTATTCCGTTTTAGATTTTCTATCCAAATAAAAGAGTAGAAATTATTTAACTTAAACAAGATATCATCAGGCCACACAAAATGTTTTGTGTGGTTTGGCGTTAATATTGCAACGTATTTTTTTAATTAAAGATAAATACATGAAAAATTGGATTCCCCTTCTTTTACTGCTTCTTGTCCTATCATCCTGTAAGACCCGTACCAAAGTTCAAAATGATACAGATCAGACACGGGACAGCATTACTACAACGGTAGATAGAGACAATGGAAATCCAAAAGATGTAAACCAGCCGGTGAGGGATAAACTCACTTTTTTCGAACATGTATTGATTCCACCCAAATTTGAACAGATCAAGATAGACAGTAAAGTTCGTGTAGAAACAGGAAGTTATGTTCCTACTCTTGATGCTACTGTTTATATTGAAAATGATAAAAAGGTGTGGATGAATCTCAGAGCATTATTCATCAATGCAGCCAGAGGTATTGCTACTCCTGAGGGAATAAAAGGACAGGATAAGATCAATAAAACCTATATAGATTCTGACTTTGATTATCTTAATAATTTACTGAACGTTAATTTCATTGATTATAAATCTTTGGAGAAAATCCTTTTAGGAAGAACTTTTGTCAAAATAAATGACAGACAGTTTGATCTGACGCAGAATGCACAGGGCTTCAAAATGGTTTCTAACATCAATCAGAAAATCACGACGGATGAAAAAAACAGGGAATATAAAATTGCACTTCAATATGACACTAATTACGATTTATTGTCCGTCAATTTAAAAGATATCCAGTCTTCAGACGAACTTGATGTTTCGTATAGTGACTGGAATGAATATGAAGGAATCCGCCTTCCGAAAAATGTTAAAATAATTATAAAAGGCTCAAAATCTAGTCAGATCTTAATGGAAAATACGAAATTTGACTTTTCGAGGATGGAAACACCTTATTCTGTACCATCCAGTTATAAGAAAATTGAGATTAAATGATTAAAAAATTTAGCTTTTTAATAGGTGTTTTGATGTTTGGACTGCACCAGGGACAACAGAACAAAGAACAGCTGCAGAAGCAGAATGCCGAACTTAAAAAACAAATTGCACAAATAAATTCCGATTTAGCCAAAACCAGAAGTGAATCTAAGCTTTCTATAGCCTATCTTTCCAGTGTGAACCAAAAGCTGGTTTTAAGAGAGAAGGTATATAATAATACTCAGAAAGAAAAAAGATTCATTGAGGATGATATCTATTTACGCCAGCTGGAAATCAACCGCCAGAATAAAGAACTGGCTGTATTGAGAAAAAACTATGCTGAGGTTTTGGTGAATGCTTATAAAAATAAAGGCGTACAGAACAAAGTAACTTTTATTCTTTCTGCCAAAAATCTAGGAGAAGGTATCCGTAGAGTACAGTACCTGAAACAATACTCGGATTATCAGGATAAAAAAGCGGCTGAAATTACCAATGCTGCCAACCTGATCAAGAAAACAATTGCACAAAGACAAAACTCTGTAAAAGAGAAAGCAAACCTTCTGATAAACCAACAGAAGGATTTGGCGACGATCAACGCTGAAAGAGCCCAAAAAGAGCAATTGGTCACTGATTTTAAGAAAAACGAATCCAAACTGACTGCTGAACTTAAGCAGAAACAAGTTCAGTCCAAAGCATTGGAAGGACAGATCAGAGCTATTATTGCTGAGGAAATCAGAATTGCTAAAGCAGAGGAAGAAGCAAGAAGAAAAGCAGAAGCAGAAAAAATACGTTTGGCAAAAATAGCTGCTGAAAGAGAAAAAGCAAGAATTGAAGCTGAAGCCAAAGCAAGAGCAGAAGCCCTTGAAAGAGAAAGAAGACTCGCTGAAGCTGAAGCTAAAAGAGCAGCAGATCTGGCAGCAAAAAGAGCTGAAGAAGAAAGAAAACGCAGCGAAGATGCTGCCAAAGCAGAGGCCAATGCAAGAGATGAGTCAAGAAGAATAGCTGCTAAAAAAGCATCAGATGAAGCCAATGCAAGAGCTAAAGAAGCTGCTGATAAATTAACGGCTGCAAGAGCCGCAGAGGCTGCCCTTTCGAAGAGAAAAGAAGAAGATAAAAAAGCAGCTGAAACAAAGGCAATGACAAGCTACGGAGTCTCCACCGCTACCGGAAACAACTTTGCAGACAACAGAGGAAGACTTGGTTATCCTGCAGACAGAGCCGGACAAATCACACACCGTTTCGGAAGACAGCAGCACCCGGTTTTCAAAAATATCTCTGAAGACAATACAGGTATTAAAATTTCCGTGCCTTCGGGTACACGTGCTAAATCTGTATTCCCGGGAACCGTATCTTCGGTTGTTGCGAGCAGTGATGGTACCAAGACCGTAATTATTAAACACGGAGGGTATTTTACTATTTATTCCAACTTATCCAATGCCAATGTTTCCAAAGGACAGCAGGTTTCATCAGGAACTGCAATAGGGACTATAGCTCAGGATTTTGATGGCGCTTATACCCTTGATTTCCAAGTATGGAATGGAAGTACACCAGTTGATCCATTAGGTTGGATTTCATATTAAAAAAAGTGTAACTTTGCAAAAATTTTAAGAGATGAATACACTAACAATACTTGCCTTATCTTGGCAACATATCCTTATCGTAGCAATACTTTTAGTATTACTTTTTGGAGGAAAGAAAATTCCGGAATTAATGAGAGGAGTAGGTTCAGGAATCAAGGAATTTAAAGATGCAGTAAAAGAAGAAGACAAGCCAGGTTCTGAAAAGAAACCAACTTCGAACGATACTAATTCTCCAAGCAACTAAAATTCCATTAATGAAATTTACTGAGACTGCATGGAAAGTCTTCAATCAAGCCATTGAAGACTATCACGTGTCTGATGACGTTAACACTCTAATTAATAACCCGTTCGAAAAAGATACTTTGGAACGGATTTTGTATGCAAAGAACTGGATTGATACCGTTCAATGGCATCTGGAAGATATAATTAGAGATGAAAATATTGATCCGGCTGAAGCTCTTCAACTCAAGAGAACAATAGATGCTTCCAATCAGAAAAGAACTGATCTGGTAGAATACATTGACAGCTGGTTCCTTACTAAGTTTGAAAATATAACTCCTAAATCTGACGCAAAAATAAATACCGAAACTCCCGCTTGGGCAGTAGACAGATTATCAATTCTTGCATTAAAGGTTTATCATATGTCGTTAGAAGCGAATAGAGAATCTGCTTCTGAAGAACACAGAAACAACTGCCAGGCTAAACTGGATGTTCTGCTTACTCAGAAAGAGGACCTGTCAACTTCTATTAATCAGTTGCTTGCTGATATTGAAAACGGTAACGTTAAGATGAAAGTATACAAACAAATGAAAATGTATAACGATGAAAGTCTTAACCCAATCCTTTATCAAAAAGGGCAACAGAAATGAAACGACTAATTTTTCTTGGAGTACTTATCATATTAACATCTTCCTGTGCAACGGAAAAGCTAAACCTTTCCCCGTTGTCAAATAATTTTTATAGTGATACCAAAGGTTCTGATTCCGACAGAGGCTCAAAGAAGAATTTTAATATCAATGTTAAAGAAAATGTAAATGCTTCTGAAATTTCAAATATGATCTCCACTTTTCCCAAGTTTAAAAACAATGGGTTGAATGATGAGGTTACCAGTTTGAAATATAGCCTTCAGAATTATTTATATGCTATTGATGCCAGTAATTCTGCCGGTAAGAGCAGAGCCCTTAAAAGCTTTGAAAAATCATACAAAAAAATTCAAAAGCTAAGACAGAATCTTGACAGAGATGACGATGAAGTTCTCAACAGATATCTGGTTCGTTTAAAAACCAATATCTCTGTTATTGAAGATGCTTTGCCAGGAAGTTAAAAACTAATTGAACTATCAATGATTAAAATTCAGGCGGAAGCCAATGTTCCTACAGAACACGGTACTTTCCGAATGATAGCTTTCTCCGAAAACGAAAACGACTGGATGCCTCATATGGCCATCGTTGCTGAAAATACAGATTTTTCAAAGCCTGTCAACGTTCGTTTCCATTCAGAATGTATTACCGGAGAAGTTTTCCATTCAAAAAAATGTGAATGCGGCCAACAATTGGATGCTGCAATGAAATACATCCATGAAAACGGTGGAATTATCATCTACCTTCGCCAGGAAGGAAGAAACATCGGGATCATCAATAAGCTGAAGGCATATTCCCTGCAGGAAAAAGGTTTGGACACTGTACAGGCCAATCTTGAACTGGGACTTCCTGCAGATGACAGAAACTTTGGTGTAGCCATTGAAATCCTTAATCTGCTGGATGTAAAAGATATCAACCTTCTCACCAATAATCCTGAAAAGGTAAAATATGTGGTAGACAGCAATATTCACCTTAATTCAAGAGTACCGCTACAGATTCCCGCGAACGAAATAAGCAAAGGATATCTGCAAACAAAAAAAGATTTCTTTGGACATCTATTGGATGACAATGATAACTAAATACAACAAAAGCTTCAGAAATTCTGAAGCTTTTTATTTTTACTATTAAAGAATTATCATTTAAATTCAGCGCGCTTATTTCGCATGTAAAGTACTCAAATAGGTCTTTAATTGACAATACTTTAATTCTCTTCTATCCTTCACAAAACACTTGAATTATACAATCAAAATTGATTATTAATTAACCGGTCATTAAAAATCAAAAGCCCCGAGATTTCTCCCGGAGCTTTTTTAATTATAAAAAACTGAAAAGATATTTCTAAATTATTTAGCCTTGATTTTAGACTCGTCAATATTGTAATATTTGATTACACTCTTATAATCATTGTAATCTACAGCAGTACCTTTTGCCATTTTTGCACCACCAGTTCCTGTTCCATTCGCAGGAAGTATAAGAACTCTGAAATTTTTATTCTGGTAATATGATGGATTAGCTGTTAAACTAAATGCAGCTGTTGAATTAATATTAATGGTAGCCGCAAATTTACTGAATTCAAAAATATAATCTACAGCATCATTATTTGCATTACCTACATAACGTGTATATGGAAGAAGTTTCCAGATAGGAGAACCTCCGTCAGTTCCAACCTGCATATAAATAAGAACCATATCGGACTGTACTAATGGGCTTTTAAAATCATCGCTCCATCTGTAAAGATTATCATCAATTTTAGTAAAACTAGGAGATATATCAAACGACTGGTTTATAGTATCATAATCTGTTCCCTGTACTACAGTGTCATCACTATTATCACAGCTATAAGCAGTAAACCCTACAGCGCCCAGGAATAAAAAGAGAAGTATTTTTTTCATTTCTTATTAAAGTTTAGTTATTATTTATATTGCGTATTCAAATCATATACCAAAAATCTCAAAAACTTTGTTTTCCTCATTTTTTTAATTGTATTTTTGTTCTTATTCAAAAAGTCATGAAGAAATTATTATATACTTCACTCTTTATTGTCGCATTGATAAGTCCTAAGGTGAACGCCCAATATCAGCCTAAAAATGCTTCTAAGGAAGATTTGAAAAAGGCTCAGCACTGGGTTGACAAAACCTATAAAAACCTTTCTCAGGATGAAAAACTAGGACAGCTTTTTATTGTGGCACTTTATACCAATAAAGGTGAAGATTATATCAGCCAGGTAAGAAATATTGTTACAAATGATAAAATAGGCGGTCTGATCCTAATGCAGGACGATGCTGCAAGAGAAATCAACCTGGTCAATGAATTTCAGCAAAAATCTAAAGTTCCTTTGATGATTGGTATGGATGCAGAATGGGGACTGTACCAGAGAATAGCCACTGCTCATAAATTTCCATGGGCAATGACATTGGGCGCTATTCAGGATAAAAACCTTGTGTATCAGATGGCTGCAAAGATTGCTGAGGATTGTCACAGAATGGGAATCAACTGGGATTTTGCTCCTGTAGTGGATGTTAATACCAACCCTAATAATCCTATCATCGGTAACAGAAGTTTTGGTTCTGAAGTAGATAATGTAATCAGTTCTGCCCTATCCTATTCCAATGGTCTTCAGGATAACAATATTTTAGCAGCAATTAAACATTTCCCGGGACACGGAGATACCAGCACAGACTCACACCTTGATCTTCCTGTGGTTTCCCATTCGATGGAAAGGCTTAACACAATAGAACTGGCACCCTTCAAAGCGTTGATGAATAAAGGAATCGGCGGGGTAATGGTGGCTCATTTATATGTTCCAAGCTTAGAATCAGGAAAAGGAATTCCTGCTTCTGTTTCTAAAAATATCATTACCGGATTATTGAAAGACAAATTGGGTTATAAAGGTTTAATCATTACCGATGCTTTAAACATGGGTGCTGTAGCCAATAAGTACAAACCAGGAGAACTGGATGCTATGGCTTTTAAAGCAGGAAATGACATTATGCTTTTTTCACAAGGCGTTTCTGAAGGCAAAAAACTGATTCAGAAAGCCATTGATAAAGGAGAAATTCCTCAATCCAGAGTAGAAGAAAGTGTGAAAAAAATCTTGTTGACCAAGTATTTCCTTGGCCTTACACAGTACACACCAAAAAATCCGGAAAACATCAATGCTGATTTAAATAATAATTCTCATATCCAGCTGGTACAGAATCTTTATTCCAATGCCCTGACTTTATTAAAGGATGAAAAGAAATTACTTCCTCTTGCAGGAAAGCAGATTTACTATGTTCCTTTGGAAGAAGCCCCTTATCAGACTTTTGCCAACAGATTGGGTAACAATGTAATCATCAAAAAAGCGGGTGAAATAAATACTATTCCAGCGGGATCAACAGTAATTGTAGGTTTCCATAAAGATAATTCAACAGCTTACAAACCTTATAAAGTTTCAGCAGAATCCAAGCAGGTACTTTCTGATCTTACCAAAAATCAAAATGTAATTCTGAATGTATTCGGAAGTGCTTATGCATTAAAGGATATTGATATTTCAAAAGTTTCAACCGTTCTTGTCTCTTATGAAAACAATGATGACTCTATGAACGCTGCTGCTGATGCTTTAAACGGAAAAACAAAAATATGGGGAAAACTTCCTGTGCTGGTTAATGATCAGCTGAAACCAGGAATGGGGATTGATCTTAATGCAGTTACCTCAGCAAATACCAAATAATACAACATCAAAACAACAATAATCTAATGAAAATAGGCATACTTTGCTATCCAACCTATGGAGGAAGCGGAATTGTAGCAACAGAATTAGGAATGTCCCTTGCCAATAAAGGATATGAAGTACATTTCATCAGTTCTGCACTTCCTGCAAGATTAGACATTACCAATCCGAATATTTTCTTCCACAGAGTAAATGTTCAGACTTATCCGCTTTTCCAGTATCAGCCTTACGATATTGCGTTGAGCTCAATGATCTACAGGGTTGTAAATCTATATAAACTGGATCTTCTTCATGCACATTATGCCATTCCGTATGCGTATGCAGCTTTTACGGCAAAGCAAATGCTTCAGGAAGACAATAATGACATTCCACTGGTAACTACACTGCACGGTACCGATATCACCCTTGTAGGCCAGCATCCGAGTTATAAACATGCTGTAGAGTTTTCCATCAACCAGTCAGATGCTATTACTTCAGTTTCTGAAAGTCTGAAAAAAGACACCCTTCAGTTTTTTAACATCAAAAAAGAGATTCAGGTGATTACCAATTTCATTGATAATTCTGAATTTGATGACTGCTCTGAGTGCCAGAGAACACAGTTTGCCAATCCTGATGAAAAAATCCTGATTCACGTATCCAACCTTCGTCCTGTAAAACGTGTGGATGAAGTTCTTCAGATCTTTAAGAATGTGGAGAAAAAAGTAAAATCCAAACTGATTATCATTGGTGAAGGTCCCGATATGGAAAAAGTCAATCAGTTTTTAGAAGAAAACCCGGATCTTATCTCAAAAATCCGTCTTTTAGGAAAGGTGAATGATCTGTATAAAATTTTACAGCTTTCTGATGTATTTCTTCTTCCTTCCGAGCAGGAAAGTTTCGGTCTGGCTGCTTTGGAAGCGATGGCCGCTTATACTCCGGTAATCAGTTCCAATGCAGGGGGAATTCCTGAAGTGAATATTCAGGGGGAAACAGGATATCTTGCTGAAATCGGAAATGTGGAGGCTATGAGCAACTACACCATCAAGCTGTTGAGCAATGATGAACTTTTAACCAAAATGAAGCAAAACGCGAAAGATCAGGCTATAAAATTCGATTTGAAAAACATTCTTCCTATCTATGAGAAAATGTATAGAACGACTATAGAAAACTTTAATAAGAAGCTGACGAAAGTATAATATTTCTATTATATTTATCGTCACACTTATGACGGAAAAACTACTTCAATATCTTTGGAACTATAAGGTTTTCAAAAATTTTGACTTCAAGGATATTGAAGGAAATTCCGTTGAAATCATCCATTTCGGAAAATGGAATAAAAATGCCGGCCCGGATTTTCTGGATGCTAAAATCAAAATCAACGGCTTGCTTCTCGCAGGAAACATAGAACTGCATGTTCGTTCCTCAGACTGGATTTTCCATAATCATTCCCAGGATCCCAATTATCAGAATATCATTCTGCATGTTGTACTTCAGCATGACCTAGACATTCAAGAGCTTACCGGAAAACAGGTTCCAACGTTGGAACTGAAAAATCATATCGATGAAAATATCATCTTGAAATATGAAAAGCTCATTAATGGAAATGAATTTATCCCTTGTGAAAACATTTTTAATCCCCAAAAAGTTCCTGTTCACTTCCACGAAGAGAATATCCTGAAAAAACTGGACGAAAAATCTGAAGAACTTGAACAGAGTTTAATCCGGTATAAAAATAATTTTGAAGCCATTCTATTTCACAGTTTTGCTTATTCATTCGGATTAAAAGTCAATGCCCATATTTTCCGGCAGATTGCCGAAAGTGTGGATTACAGTACTATCAATAAAATCCGCCAGAATCCCCTTCAGCTGGAAGCTTTATTATTTGGAATTTCGGGATGGCTCGAGGATCCAAAAGATGGGCAGATGAAAATATGGAAAAGAGAATTTGATTTCATTAAAGCCAAATTTTCGATTCCGGATCTGAAGTTTCATCCTAAGTTTTTAAGGTTAAGGCCACCTAATTTCCCTACAATCCGATTGTCTCAGCTGGCAGACCTTTATAAACATCAGCATTTATTTTCTAAGATGATGGAAGCCAGAAATGCGGATCAGCTGTATAGTATTTTTAAATCTATAAAAGCTTCCGAATACTGGGATTTTCATTTTAATTTCGGAAACATTTCAAAAGTACAGCCTAAAATACTGAGTAAGGATTTCATTGATCTTCTTATTTTAAATACTGTTCTTCCTTTAAAGTATACCTATCACAAATACCATCATGAAGAGATTATAGATGAAATTATTGAACTGTACAAAACTGTTTCTCCTGAAAAAAACACCATCATTATAGGATGGAAAAAACTTGGGCTCAATATTACTAATGCTTTGGAAAGCCAAAGTCTGATCTATCATCATAAAACTTATTGTGAAGAAAAAAACTGTTTAGCATGTGGGATTGGATTTAAACTTTTAAAAGAATAATTCTCTTTATAGACAGCAACATACAAAAACCTTATCAAAAAAATTCCTTACCTTGCAGTATTGGATTTAAACTTTTAAATAACAATCTGGAAATGCTGAGTAATATCCGTCATAAAATGGAAAGAGAGTGGTTTGGTGTACTGACAAGAACAGGTGCCAAGCTGGGAATTCCAGTTTCAAAATTGAGAATTTTCTTCATCTACTCTACTTTTGCCACAGCCGGCTTCTTCTTTCTGATCTATTTGGGATTGGCGTTCACCCTTTGGATTAAAGATATTTTTATCACCAGAAGACCTAGCGTCTTTGATTTATAAATTATGGAATTTTTACCGATCACAGCTGCTGAAGATCATAGAGTTCAGGAAATCTATACTTCTTACACCACTACTTTTCCTGTAGATGAGCAACGAGATAAAGAACAATTTACAGGCTTATTTTCTAATCCGCATGTAAAGTTTATGTCTGTTATTCATGAATCGGAGGCTATTGGCTACCTCATCTTGTGGGAGCTTAGCAACTTTGTTTTTGTAGAGCATTTTGAAGTATTTGAAGCATTCAGAAGTAAGAAACTAGGTTCTCATATCATCAATCATATCTCAGAAAACTATCCGGGTGTTATTTTAGAAATTGAACCTGCAGATTTGAGTGAAGATGCTGCAAGACGTTATTCTTTTTATCAGAGAAATAATTTCAGTCTGATTGATGACACTCATATTCAGCCGAGCTATGGTGAGGGGAAAAAGTCTTTGAACTTATGGCTGCTTGCCAATTATACTCCTGAAAATGTGGAGGAAGCGAAAAAGGAAATTTACGATATTGTTTATCATTAAAATATAAAACGCCGGAAACACTATTCCGGCGTTTATTTTTTTAACCACAAAAGGAACAAAAGTTTTAAACACTTAAGTCTTTTAGAGCTAAGCTTTATGCTTAATAAGTACACCTAAGTTTTGTGAAAAACTTTGATTTTCATCTTCTGTGAGCTCTTCTGAGGCATCATTTTAAACTTACTAAAGTGTTTTAAAATGAATGCTTTTGTGACTTTTATGGTTTCGTAAAGTTTGGACAACTTTTAGTTTACTTCATACTCCAGTTTTATTGTGATACTTGCTTCTTTTTCTTTGGATGAAGTATTGAACGTTCCACCATAAGAATAATCTTCATTAGAATTGGGTGCTGTAATCTGGATCACTCCCATTGTTGCTTTCTTTAGGTTTCCCAAGCTGCTCCCCGAGTTTTCAGCAATTTTTTCAGCCCGTTCTTTGGCATCTTTTGTTGCACTGGCAATCATTTCCTGCTTTACGGTAGCCAGTTTGGTATAAAAATAAGCTGGTGAAGAAGAGGTGAATTCAATTCCACGATTGATAATTTCTGTAATATTTCTGGAAAGATTTTCTATTTTGCCAACTTCTTTACTTTCTATAGAAACTTTTTGGGTAAGATTATAACCGGAGAATTCGCCCTGTACATAGTTTCCGTTAGCATCATTATAACTTCTGAACTGTTTTTGAATATCCACGGAAGAAAATACGATCTCCTTCTGCTGTATCCCTTTTGAAAGCAGATAGTCATTGATGACTTTTCTGTCTGTCGCCAGCTCATCATAAGCCAATTTCAGATCAGCATTATTTTTGGAAAAACTTCCGGACCAGGTGATCAGATCCGACGTAAACTGTTTTGTGCCGAGACCTGTTACGGAAATTGTATTTTCAGATTTGTTTCTGTTTTTAATGGCATTTCCTAAAAATCCGAGCCCGATTATGAAACCCAGCGCGGCTATAGCTACTGCAAAAATGTTTTTATTCATAAAATTTGTGAATTTGGGTTGTTGTTACATTGAAAACTGTATCAATTACCATTCCAATATTTTAAGACTTTTTTAACATTTGAACTACTTTTGATTCTCTTTCAATCTTTGTATAAAAAGAGGTGCTGTTTCTTCTAATCTCAACATTACACCTGAAAGATTTTTTGCTTTCACATAAGTTCGTACCTGAGGCTTCGCTAAAAATGAAAACTGTATGAATTCTGAAATTCTGTCGGCAGGAATTCCGGCTTTTACAAAGTAATCATCCTCAATCCTGTCCCGAATCCAGGCCACATGTTCCTGAAGATCATCATATCTATATTGTCTTTTCTGTCTTCTGGCTTTACCGCTTATCAGATCATACACTCCCTGAACATTCAGATTTCCCAAGAGTATCGGCAAAAGAACACTTTTCACTTCGGCCGGCTTTTCTCTCATTTTTCCCACAGGCTGCGGAAGGCCTACCGCATCTCTCACCTGTTCGCCTTTATCTACTTTTGCTACAATCCTTGAATCTGTTTCCAGATCTCCTGTAAGTTTTTTTACGATTTTTACTTCCCCTACATCTTTTGGAATCTGATAAAGAGTAATAAACAACGGAGAATTAATACCATTAGTAAGAACTCTTCTGGACGTTCTGTTGAAATCTTCTTTTACAAACCGAAGTTCATCATTAGGATTGGCTTCTATAGAAAACACACCCTCTGAATCAGAATATACTTTTTTGTCAGAAGACATATTGATAACGATCACTTTACTTAAGTTTTCCCCACTATCATCTACTATCCGTCCTGTTACCGTCTGCTGAGAAAAAATAAAAGTACTGCACAGAAGCATAAGGAAAAGAAGAAATTTTCTCTGCCCAGATGTTTCAATATTTTCAGTCATATACCCCAACTTTTATTATTCTTTAGTTCCTTCTAATTTATTCATTTTACTGTATTCCCCGAATGCTATTTTAAGCTCGTATTCTACAACACTTATTTGAAAATCCTTCCTGTATCTCTTGGCCAGTGAGCGTGTCTTTTCTGCATAGAGGAGAAAGGTATCTATCTGCTCCTCATCCATTCCGTATTTTTTCAGGAAATTCAAATTAACTTGGGTTTTTACTTTTTTAAGGAAATCCTGAGTTTCGTTATAATTCGCTTTGGTAACCTTAGGCTTAGCTAATTTCTTTACAGCATTAAAGACGCCAAACAGATTGACCTGCCCTGCATTAAAATCGTGTCCGGTAAAAGTTTTAGAAATAGCATTGGTAGGCAAAGGCTGATTAAGCGGGCTTCTCATATAATCCTCCATATCTGATTTTAATGACTGAAGCTTTCTTGATTCATTCAAATGCTGATTATCTTTCGCTAAATTTCCTGTAGGCTTATAGGTAATTTTCACTTCAGGAATCTGGATTTCCATTCTTTTGAGAATAATATTCAATGGAGAATTCATTTCTTCACTGGTAATCTTCTTATCAACACGGTAATATCCTTCTTTAACAAATCTGATCTCATCATTTTCTTTTGCTTCAATCTCAAATTTCCCGGACATATCACTTAACATGCTTTTACCTTGTGAAATATTAACAACGAGTACTGGAGTTAAGTCCAGTTCATTCCCTGTGATCACTTTTCCAGATATCTTTTGCTGTGCCCACAATCCCGAAGCGAT
Source organism: Chryseobacterium rhizoplanae (assembly GCF_900182655.1). Taxonomy (GTDB): domain Bacteria; phylum Bacteroidota; class Bacteroidia; order Flavobacteriales; family Weeksellaceae; genus Chryseobacterium; species Chryseobacterium rhizoplanae. Next base: position 11,253 of record NZ_FXTC01000014.1, on the reverse strand, counting down.
ACAAAAAAGCACAAGAAATAAAAATCTTCCGGTATATCTCATCTCCATCTATCTTTTAGTTTGTGGAGCGCGGTAGGATGAAATTCTTGTCAGAACAAAACGTTGGAACCTGTTCAGATCCGTATCACTACAGAATCCGTATTTCAGTATTTTTTTTCTTTCAAAACCACCTGCGAAAACATAGTAAATAAAATGGTCTATCAGAGGCTTTTCGATCTTAAGATTGGTAAAATAATCATCGCCTAAACTTGCCCTGATGTATTTCATCAAATCTACATCATCCCATTTGTCTTTCACTTTTCCTATAAAGAACCCCTGCCCTTTAGGCTGTACAAACTCTCCGGGTTTTGCCGCCAATATTCTTGGGTCAGATTTCTTAGCCATATATTGGTCCATATCTTTGAGCAGCTTTTCAACCTTTTTAGGCTTGTTGTAGAGCTTTGAATCTATTTTCAGGTTTCCGGTAAGGCCTTGCTTTACTTCCACTTCAGGAATCTGAATGGTTTGGCGAACAAGGGTTATATTCATAGGAGACTGTATATTTTCCTGAGAAACTTTCCTCATGAGCCTTTCATATCCGGCTTTTATAAAACGTAATTCATCCCCTTGTCTTCCGGAAATCATAAAATGGCCGTCTCTGTTTGAAAGTACAATTTCATCAGTCCGGATATTGATTACATTCACATCTTCCATTTCAGCACCATTTTCAGAAGTAATTTTTCCGAATATATAACTTTGGGCATGGGTATGGACAAAAAAAATAAAGGAGAAAAAAAAGAATAGTTTGAGTTTCACTGGCTGTTTTTTATAGAGCAAAGCTAAAATTATTTTTAATGTATACCATAAGTTTAACCACAGTTAACGCGTTTTAATATTTCTTTTTGATTTTTGCCTTCTAAACTGTTAAATAGCCTGATTAAATTGTTAAAGTTTCTTTTAAATTTTAGCTAACTTGCAGTCTCAATTCTCTTTTTACAATGCAAAATTCTTACACAGTCATCAATGCTTCTGCCGGATCAGGGAAAACCTATGCCCTGGTACAAAGGCTGTTGATGATCTGTCTCCGCTATCCTAATCAACAACAATCGATCAGGAATATTCTCGCTCTGACTTTCACCAATAAGGCAGCCAATGAGATGAAGGAAAGAATTTTATCCTGGCTGGGAAATTTCTCCGCTAAAGATTATGCTGAGAATACGGATCTTAAAAATATCCAGAAAGCTTTTGAAGAACAGGGGTTAAAAATTACGATTGATGAACTTCATGACCGTTCTAAGAAATTATTGGATTATGTTCTCCACAATTATTCCACATTGAATATCGGAACTATTGACCGTTTTAATTCAAGGCTGGTAAGAAGCTTTTCTTATGAACTGGGACTGGCTAAAAATTTTAATCTTGAAATTGAAGCTGAACCCTTTTTGATAGAAGCAGTTGATAAAATGCTGGACCAGATCGGGGAAAATGAAACGATCTCCAATTCTTTCATGGATTATGTAGATTATAGTCTTGAAAATAATGAAAGAATTAATCTTAATAAAAACCTTTATGATTCGGCAAAAGAATTTGTAAAGGATATTCACTATGAGCATCTGAAAAGCAACAAAAGTTTTGACGATGCCAATTATGAGAAGATCAAGAATACACTTCGTAAAGAAATTGTTCTCAATAAGAAACAGTCTGCAGAACTTGCTGCCAGCTCTATTGAATTATTCAAATCCAGAAATATTGATATTGAAGATTTTGCTCAGGGTAAAAACGGAATCGGAGGTTTCTTTACAAAGGTTATAGATTTTTACCAGCAGAAAAGACCCGGGTTTCCTTTTCCCACCACTCAGGAAGAGTCTGTTATCAACAATTACAGAAAGGGAGCCTCTTCAAAATCAAAGCATAAAGAATCTGAGATCTTCGAAATTCTTGACCAACTTCTTGATCACAGAATGAAACTTATTCTTCTGTACATCGAGACCCAGAAGAAAGAGAAAGTTTTGTCTGCTCTTCTTCCTTTAAAGGTAAATAAGGATATTCAGGATGAACTTCAAAAAATTGAAGAGGAAAATGATCTTGTTCTTCTTTCTAAATTTAATATCCTGATCAATGAAAATCTTAAAAATGAACCTTCTGCTTTTATTTACGAAAAGGTAGGAGCGCAGTTTCAGCATTATTTCTTTGATGAGTTCCAGGACACGTCAGAGCTGCAGTGGCAGAATTTTGTTCCGCTGAGAGATCATAGTGTTTCTACAGAGTATACTTCATTTACTTTGGTGGGAGATCCCAAGCAGAGTATTTACAGATTCCGTGGTGGAGAGAGTAAACTGATGCTGGATATTATCAACAAAAAAGAATTTTCACCGAAGGAAGCCGATCTTCTTGTGTTAAAGGACAACTGGAGAAGTGCCAGAAATATTGTGAAGTTCAATAATGAGCTGTACCGTTTCCATTCTGAAGGGCTTTTGGAAGAACATAAAAATATTTTCGGGGAAGATGCTGAGCAAAGTCCAAAATCAAAGTTTGACGGACGTGTAAAGGTGAACCTGATCGACAATCTTACGAATGAAGAGTTTTACAATGATACTTCAGAAAGAATGCGGAAAGATATCCAGGAATGTCTGGATAATGGCTTTAAGTTTTCTGACATTACGATTCTCTGTCGTGGAAATTTTGATATTTTCAGCTACTCTCAAAAACTGGGAAGTTTAAAAGTTCAATATCGAGGCGGGGAAACAAATATTAAAACAATTTCCGATAAAGGTCTTACACTGGAACTTTCCAATACGTTAAAGGCTGTTATTGAATTTCTGCGGTGGGAACTTAATCCTAAGAATAAGCATTGCCTGATCATGATGATGTATCATCTGAATACATTGGGAAAAATTCATATGCCGGATTTCACTTTGGAAATGAAAGAAATTCTGGATATTGAGGGCCATGAAGAAATACTTCAGTTTATTCAGCAGAAATATTCGCTGCAGCTTAAGCAGGATAATTTCCCAAGATTTAATCTGTATAATTTCATAGAATATTACATCAACGAATTTTCTGTTGAAAAAAAAGAGACCGACTTTTTACTGAACTTCCTGGAAATGCTTTTCAACTTCACCCAGAATGCGGGTGCCAGTACGAAAGAATTTTTGAAATATTGGGATGAAGAAGCTTCTTCTTACACCATTCAGGCTTCGGAAAACATTGATGCCATCCAGATCATGACTATCCATAAGTCTAAAGGGCTGGAGTTCCCTATTGTTTTTATTCCTATGATGAACAAAAACCGGGATAATGAATTTACCAACTGGTTTGATACAAATGAAAATGAAGCTTTAAAATCTGTAAACATCAATCAGTTTAATAAAAATCTGGAAGTTTATGATGAGGAAATCCTGTTTTTCAACAGTAAAAACTCTTATAAAAACATGATTGACAGGTTATGTCTGCAGTATGTTGCGACCACCAGACCTGTTGAGCAGCTGTTTTTCTATCTTCAGAAAGCCAATAAGACCTCTAATAATCTTGAGCTTCTTGAATTCCTTCAAACAAAAAATCCGGAACAGGCTGATGAGTTTGATGTGTATGAAGTGAATCCTGAAATGCTGAAAAAATATTCGAAAGATAAAAGTTCATCTTTTAAAACACAGAATATTCAGGATCTCAAGAATGTCAATGAAAAAAGTACTTCTATCAAGATTGCTACACCGTCTAAAAACTACCAGGTACGGAATGAAAAAGTAAGAATCGGGTTATTTGTTCATGAACTTTTATCAAAAATCAATACTGAAAAAGATATTTCAAAAGTACTGGAAGGTTACGCGCTGGAAGGACAGATTACGCTTGAGGAAAAAAATGAAATACAGCTCACTTTAGAGGAGATTGTGAAAACATATGCGGAATTCTTTGATGAAAAATGGGAAGTGATCAACGAGAAAGATATTATGATCTCAGAAAACGGGGAAAGTCATATCTTCAGGCCTGACCGTATTTTAAAGGGTGAGGAAGGATATATCATTGTTGATTTTAAAACTGGTGAACAAAAAACTAAGGACGAGGCACAGGTGGAAGGTTATAAAAATATCCTTGAACGTCTGGGTAAAAAGGTTCTTAAAACTCAGATTATTTATTTATAAATTTTCCAATTCCCAATTTTTCTTTTTAAAAGATCTTCAGATAAAAATAAAAACCGCTATTCTATTGAAAAGCGGTTTTATATTTTAAGAAGTTTAAGTCTTAAGCTGTCGTAGCAGGAACAAATACTCTCTGAGACAATTCCTGGTCAAAAAGGTATAGTGCTGATGGATTATCACATACCATTTTGATTTTCGTTACGTACTGAGAAGCGCTGGCTTCCTCTTCTACCTGCTCGTTGATAAACCACTGCAGGAATGACGTTGTTGCAAAATCTCCTTCATCGTTTGCATTTTTTACAATATTGAAAATACTTTTAGTTACTATTTTCTCATGGGCCAAAGCTTTCTCAAAAATATCTGTTGCATTTTCGAACTCATGTGGAGGTTTTGGAATTTCTCCAATGATAATTTCCCCGCCTACATCATTCAAATAATCAAACATTTTATCTGCGTGCATTAATTCTTCTTTGCTCTGTACTCTGAAATAGTTGGCAATTCCATCCAGATCTTTTCCGGAAAACCATGCAGACATTGAAAGATAATATTGAGCGGCGTATTGTTCGTGGGCAATTTGTTCGTTGATTAATTTTGCAATTTTTTCGCTAACCATAAGTATTAAATTTATAGTCAAAAATAGGGAATAAAAGCCCGAAATCAAAAGTTTTAAAGAAAATTAATACAAAAAGGATGGAAAAAAATCCATCCTTAACACATTAAAAAACTAAAATTACAGGCTGTTATTTTACGTCAGCAGCTCCAGTATTCATCGGCTTTTTCATCATTCTTCTTTCTTTCATTGCCATCTTCATTTTTTCTGCTTTTGCTTTTCTGTCAGCCTGCCATTTATCATATTGTTCAGGGTTTAGAATTTTCTTCATGTCAGCATCCATTTGTGCTCTTTTGGCCATCATCTCCTGCATCTTAGCTTGTCTGTCTCCTTTATTTTTCTCAAACTCGGCTTTCCTTTCTGCATTTCTTTTCTCCTGAAGGTCTTTTATCTGAGCTACCTGAGACTGGTTCAGATTAAGGTCTTTTTGCATTTCTGCAAGACGTTCCTGTTGTTTCTGCTCCATTTTCTGCTTCATTTCTACGGCTCTTGCCTGTCTATCCTGTGGAGTTGTAGTCTGTTGCGCCATGGCAAAACTTCCCATTCCGATAAATGCTATTGCTAAAACTAATTTTTTCATCTTTTTAAAATTTAATTAATTGTTATTTTGTTATTATACCTTTTTGATTATTAATTAAAACATAAGTTAAATTAACAAATTCATAAATAATGTTAAATTTTAACTAAAATAAATTAGTAAACAAACAAAAAAAAGGACAGATTATAAAAACCTGCCCTTCACACCACTTAAATATAATATATGAAAATTAATTCTTTACTAAGCTGCCTCTAAAGCCTCCGTTATTACCACGGTTATGCTGGCTTGGAGCAGAACTTTCAGATCTTTGTCTGGAGCCTCCTCCATTTCCTCTGAATCCGCCGTTATCTTCTCTTTTGGGAGCTTCTCTTCTCATTTCACTGTTTCCTCTGAAACCACCTCCGTTACTAGTTCTGAATCCTCCGTTATTATCGGAATTTCCCCGGGTTCCTCCATTGTCAGAATTCCCTCTGAATCCTCCATTATTACTTCTGAAGCCACCGTTATTGTCAGAGTTTCCTCTATTTCCTCCATTACTGCTTCTAAAGCCGCCATTATTATCACGGAAACCACCTGAGTTTTCGGTTCTCGTATTTCTGAAACCATTGCCCCCTCTGTTGTCTCTTCTGACAATATCAAAAGTAGGGTTATCCATTCTACGGAATCTTGATCTGTCTACTCTGTAAATATTGATATTGATATTTCTATATCTTGGCATTACAGTATATCTCGGTCCATAATATGATCTTCTGTAATTCTGGAAATAGACAATAGGACTTGAACCTCTGTAATAATTATTTTGGAAAACAACAAATACTCTTGGTCCCAAAATTCTTTCCAGTGCATAAAATCTGTCATAGTACCATCTGTCCGGATTATATCGGTAGAAATTATCCCACGCTGTAAAACTTGCATACAGATTATTAAGTCTCATGATCTGGTCTACCTGCCAGCGGCTTAATCTGTTCTGTACGAAAAATCCGTTCCAGTCGATATTAATGATACTTCCTCTGTAGTCGTTATAATAGCTTTGATAATAATCACTTGGATAATAGTCCTGAGGATAATTGTAATAATAATCGTCAGGGAAATAATTTCTGTCATCTTCATCGCTGTAATAGCCATCTCCATTCTGATAATAACCGTCATCACCCCAACCATTGTTCGGATACTGCTGAGCTGCCGTCAAAACGCCCAACCCAAAAGCTAATCCTAAAAATATTTTTTTCATCTCTATAGTCGTTAATTGGTTAATATATAGCAGAATATCTTAATTCTATCTTTTTGATACAAATAAAAAAAAGAAGTTAAATCATAAGATCAAACTTCTTTTAAATTATTTTTAACCAATTGATAATCAGATGTTAAATTTACATCCTGCCACTGTCTTTTATCCAAAAAGCTATCTTTTCATTGAAAGATTTTTGCTGTTTAAGATCTTCCAGCTTTATATGCATTCTGTAACGCCAATAATGTGGGAAAACCGCAGGATTATTAATTCTTTCATTATCAATGTTCTTATTAGTAAGTGCAGCATCCGTTGCCAGAAACTCCTGAATCGGAAAAATAGCCAGCATAGCTTCGTTGTATAAATGCTGCTTCATGATGATCTCTGCAAGGTGAGGACTCAAGTCTGCTGGGGCTTTACCATACTGTATCAGCTGCTGGTTATAATATTTTTGGGTAAGGGCAGGATCTTCTTTCCACCACTGTCTCAAGGTAGAGCTGTCATGTGAAGATGCAGTCACTACATTCATATAGTTGGCATGCTTAGGATTATAGAACGGAATATTTTCAGAAGGCATTCGCTGTACTTTCAAAGCGATGATAGCCAATTCGTCCATTACAACCGGTACACATGCAGGAACCATTCCCAGATCTTCTCCGCAGATCAGCATTTTAGTAGCATTCAGGATAACGGGAAGCTTTTCCATTGCTTTTTCAGACCACAGGTGATCCTGTCTTCTGAAGAAATAATCGTGATACAGGTCATAAATATTTTTCTGCTCCAGTTCGGAAAGATGTTTGTAAGACTCTGTATTGTATACATTGAATCTTGGGTGATAAACTGTTTTCCCGTTTCTCTCTTCTGGTAAAAACAAAACATTGGCACACAGAGCGATCAGTTGTTCTTCAAGCGGACCGTATGATTTTTTCTTAAAGAAATCAGCCAGTTTTCTCTGGGTATCAAACTCTTCTTTGAATGCATAGGTTCCGTCTACATTACGGTTCATAAATTCAAGAGCTTTTCCGCTATCTTTTCCAAAATAGTCCCATAAAACCTGATTATTGATAAAAGGCTTGCAATACCTGTCAAAATTAAACGGAATCTGCCAGGCTTTAAATTCCTCCACCACTATAGGAACAGCCGGATAAAAGTACCCTAAAATCCCTTGTACGGCAGAAACAGGCATTCTCCATATTCTGAAGAAACCAAGAATGTGATCAATCCTCATTGCATCGAAATACTGTTCCAGTGCTTTAAACCTGTTTTTCCACCATCTGTAATCATCTGCTTTCATGGCTTCCCAATTGTAAGTCGGGAATTCCCAGTTTTGTCCGAGTTCAGTAAATTGATCCGGGGGTGCACCTGCCTGAAAATCCATCCCGAATAATTCCGGCTCTGTCCAGGCTTCTACGGAATATCTGTAAATTCCGATCGGAAGATCTCCCTTCAACGAAATTCCCAGGTTATGGGCATAATCAACAGCATCCTTCAACTGTACATGCAATTGATACTGTACCCATGCATGAAGCATAGAGGAATCATAATCTTTACTTTTTGTTGTAAAAAACTGTAAGATTTTTCCTGCAATATATTTTTTGTGGGTTTTCCACTCGTTAAAATTAGGTGTCTTATATTTGTCCCTCAATACACAGAATGCAGAATAAGGAACAAGCCAATATTCATTATCCTTGATGAATTTTTTGAAGTTTTTGTCTTTGTAGATTTTATCTTTCTCCGCATAGAAAACAGCGGTAAGATATTTCCACTTACCTTCTATCATTTTTTCATAATCAATCAGCTCCAAAGCATTTAACTTCTCTTTTTCAGCTAAATATACTTCAACTAATTCTTTCGGTAAAGAATAATCAAGCTTTTCTATAGAGATATATTGTGGATGCAAAGCATAAACAGATACTGCTGCATAAGGATAAGAATCCGTCCAGGAATAATTCGCTGTTGTATCATTGATCGGAAGAATCTGAATAATACCAAGATTCGTCTCTTTTGTCCAGTCTGCTAATTTTTTAATATCCGCAAACTCTCCTACCCCGAAGCCATCTTCACTTCTCAGAGAGAATACGGGAACAGCAACGCCGGCATCATGATACATCTGATATCCCTTGAATCTAAAATAATGATTGGAAACAATCTGCAGAACATCACTTAACGGATTAGCAACCGTAAACCTGTTTTCTCCGGTTTCCACATCAATGACCCTGTTTTCTTTGATATCGTAAATACAATATTTGAATTGGATCAATTCATCCTCCGGAATTTCAACAGAAGCTTCCCACATACCAAAATCTGTCTGATGCAGGTGAATAACTTTTTCGTAACTCCAGTTTCCTAAGGATTCGGTGCTTCCAAAAAGCACAATTCTCCAATCCGGATTATAGATAGGGGCTTCTATTCGGAATAAATGGGTATGTTTTTTTAAAACCGTTATTTTTTCGGGAACAAAATCATGCAGCTTATTGTAAAGGATTTTATTGTTTAAATAGTTTTCAGGAAAATTTTTGTTATTCCATTCGTCAAAAACTATAAACTCCTTATAATTATGAGGAAAACTAAGATGATGCGGAACAAATTCCTCTCTTAATACATTGCCTTTTTCATTAACTACCCGATATTGGTAAGAAATAGATTTGGAGAAATTGTCAACTTCACATTTCCAAACTCCATTCTCAGCATAAAACATAGTATGGATATGTACTGCAGTTCCTTCTTCACCAATGACCAATTGCAAACTTTCTCCAGCCTTTACAATATATCCTACATTAAAGTATAGTTTCATCTATATTTTTTTATAAAAGTACATTATAATATCGAAAAATAAAACTTATTGAATATCAAATAATCATTAAAAAACCTTCTCAAACTGATTTGAAAAGGTCTTTATATTCTTAATGATATTTTGTAATTATCTTGTTACGAGAATCTTCTTATTGAAAATTGCTTTTCCGGATTCATCAGTAATATTTACTATATAAGCCCCACTCACCAATCCTTTAAGATATACTTTCTCATCCAGTGAAGTGTCTTTTACAGACAGAGCCTGAGTCATTACATTTTTACCTGACATATCAAAGATATTCAGTTTAATAGTACCTTTCAAATCCTTATTAGTATGAACGTTAATATAATGCTCATCAACCTTTGTTGGGTAAATATCCAGGTTAGCTGCCACAGCGTTGATATTGGAAGCTTTATCGTTCGCAAAATATTTGCTTGCCAGATCGTAAATATGCAGCCCTTGTTCTCCCGGTAGCTGTTTGGCCTCTAAAGTTGAGAGATCTACCTCATATAAGGCTGCTCCTTTTGCACTTGCAATCACCACTTTACCCTGAGCGTTTACAGCGGATCCGTTAACAGAATAATTATCCGGAATTCCGGCAATTTTACCAACGAACTTTGCTTTTAACTCTTTTGTCAGAACCTTAAAAACATTTCCTGAAGCTGCGAAGACATAGAAATTATTATCTGCATCAGCTATCATATCTCCGCCAAACCCAGTTTCCATAGTGGTGAATGAATTTCTTCCGTTAGAAGGATCATCTTTAATAATCCCCAGATCATTTACTGTATATTGTCCACTTTTTTTACTGATTTCCAAAAACTGTGTTCCGGCATTATTTACTGCGTAAACATTTCCATTATAGCCTGTTGCCATTCTTGTAATATGAGAATTGATATCACATGATGATACTCTGGCAACTGTATTTTCTACCAATGTAATCTCCTTAGTCTGTGGATTTAAAACATAGATATTAGACGAAAACATAGGCATATACACCAGATTATTATTCGAAGGATCATAGGCTAGTGCAGCCATCGTTATGGCTTGAGAATTACTGTATGAGCTTTTATCTTCAGCTACAATGCCTCTTCTCGTCTGTGAAAATACCTTCGCTGAAGAATCGGCCGTAAAAATTTTCTCTCCGGAAGTTCCATTAGCCGCATCAATGGTACGGAAATCATTGAAAGTGATACTCTGAGTCTGTTTTCCAGCAATCGCAAAGAAATCTTGCTGTGCTTGTGCATTCACACCGAATAACAATAAAAATAGAGGGAATAAATGTTTTTTCATGCTATATATTTTTAGATTCGTAATCATTTTGATATTACTAAGTTACACAATTTTCAAGTTAAAAAAACAAAAATCCCGGGTATTTGAATAAAGTTGATGATAAATTAATGAATGTATAGTTATATCAGTTATTTCCTCACCCTGCATAATCAGTTTTATTGTAGTTCGAGCTATATAAATTGATTAATCCTCCATATATTTCAGGAGCATTCTCCCGCTATCCATTCATACTCCTCGCGCCAGCGCTTTCCTACCCTCAAACCCACAACTCTCCCACGCAAGCTGCGGGGTAACCATTCCTATCGGGGCTAGGTAAGACGAATGATGAACGATTAATTATGAATGATGAGTTGCGGGATTCGGGATTCGCGTTACGTTTTTCTGAGGTTCAGATTATAAATAATAGTTTTATCCTATTCAATAGGAGCGGGCCGTCATCCTGAGCGTAGTCGAAGGAAGCCGTTTACTCAAATATTGTCTTTGTCCGGCTTTAGCCAAAATTTATTATTTGGTAAGACATTCGTTGAGGAAAATGATACAATACAATCCCGGGTTGTTTAGACTCCTGCGGAGTGACAAAGATGTGTTATCAATGATAAGTGATAAGTAATAAATAATAAATGATGAGGGATCAATGATGTATAATCTCTGATACTGATGACAATAGAACGATGA
>NZ_FXTC01000013.1 GCF_900182655.1 Chryseobacterium rhizoplanae | reverse complement strand
ACAATTGTATTTTCAACAGAAATTAATAAATTTATAAACCTAAATACTCCTTAAGGACTTATTACAAAATGTCCAATTTAGTTTGAAGACTTACATATGTCGAACATAGCAGTAATATTCATTATGATATATTCGAACGTACTCCTGAACGTCTGGATAAAGTTGCTGTAAAAGTAAAACAGAAGTCGAAAACGAAAGACATCTTTAATAGCCAGATTGCTATTTATTTTGAAAATCCAGCAGAAATTGAATTGGAGATTATTGCAAGAAGTGATGATTTTCTGGAGGGACCATTGGTGTTAAAATATACGCTTCCAAACACTACATCATTATTTTAAAGAGTACATGTTATAGAAATAGTATACTTGCAAATTTATTTTGAAATATTCTCGTTGATAGTGGACAATCCTTTCAGCAAACTTTATGAATTTTCGAGCTAATTGAATGCAATTTGAATTTTTTTTTAATAATTAAAATCTGAAAAAAGAAAAGTGCGTATTATATGAAAAAATCTGAAAAAGAAATTGAAGAAATTCTGCATAAATATAAGAAGCAAATTGAACAAATGTATAAAATGCTATTGAATGTTAATTCTCTTGCAAACATCCGGTTTTGGTATTCTTGTTTATTGAATTTTCGTAAATCGGAGGACATATACCAAGATATTCTGCAAATGGAAGCATATACTACGAGTATTATAGTTTCATATGGAAGAATTTTTAGCGGAGGAACTAGAAGTACTGTTCTAAAAGAAAAAATTTTACCGGTTGAACTTCTAGAAGTTCACAAAGAAATTATAGATCTCAGGCATGCTAAATATGCACATCACGGAGAACTCTCAACATTAGAAATGGATATTGAAGTTAGCTATATAGATTCTGCCTTTATTATCACGCCAAAACTTGAGCTAGGATTTTGGTTGGGAGCACCAAAAAAGTGGGCTCCGTTATTTGAATGGTTAGATGGTTTTATGTATGATACTTTTCAGAATGCGCTTACATCTTTAACTAAAGAGACTGGTATAGAGTGGAAGTTTCCACATGGACCAGCACCCACGTGGATTGAGTAGTTAGCTTTTGTACTGAGTTTAGGTGTAGCTTCGCACAATAGCGTCAATGCCTGACACCAATGCCATTGGTGTCAGGTAGTTTCAGCGATTTCATCGTCCAATATGAAGCGCCACTTTCTGAAAATTTGCCAGTATTAATACCCAAATTCTTGAAATAGTATAACGATTTGGAAGTGAGCGAGTATGGAAAAATTGGAAAAGGTATTGTGCTGTTAGCTTCAGCGCATTTTTGGTCAATATTGCAAGATGTTTTTTGATCAATTTAAAAGTCAACTTAACGAACTAAAATTAAAAAGTTTAATATTAAATTTGACAGTTAACTCTTAGAATAGCAGATATTTTTCTTCCTTAAATATCATCTTCTTATATGAGTTTTATATAAAATTTAAAATAGCACCCAATCTAGCACCTCAAGATAAAAAACCCTGTAAACTAATGGTTTGCAGGGTTTAAAGTGGAGTTGGAGGGATTCGAACCCTCGTCCAAACAAGCAATACATAAGATTTCTACATGCTTATTCTACCATTGGTTTTCGACTGGAGGCAGAGGGCAGACACCCAACTTCCAGCTTATCTTCTAAAGTTTTCGAATTTTAGCCGAAGCTTCTAAAATCTTATTCCTGCATTCCTATATCTCAGGATCAAACGCCGCAGAACAGAGCATTTGTGAGATATCTTGCTTCCTTACTATCTTCAGGAAAACGCTTGATCTACTATACTTCGATATTAAGCTGCAAGAGCGAACTCTTCGTTGCCAGTTAAAATTTTGTAGCAAGGGATTATAGAGATCGCGCCACGGTTCTCTGCATGCTTACTTACCCATTGGTCTTGCTGTCGAAACCAGTCAACCCCATGAATAAAGTGAATGCAAAGATAATGCTTTTTGTTTACATTTCATTAATATGGGTGCTTTTTAATGAGTGCGGGTAGTAAAATGAATAATTTGAAGTTGTTGCAGATTGAAATTTTAGTCATTGTGGATAAAATATTAGTATGTGTTAAATGCTTATAATACTAGGTTTGTTAGCAATATTTAGAGAGAAGAGTAATTCTTTATGGTAATATATTTTGTGATCTAAGAAAAATTGTCTAGTTTTGCAATCCAAAATGAGATGTAAAATATGTTAATAATTCCAGTAAAAGATGGTGAATCCATCGACAGAGCTTTAAAAAAATACAAGAGAAAATTTGATAAAACAGGTACAGTTCGTCAATTAAGATCTAGACAAGCGTTTATCAAGCCTTCTGTAACTTTGAGACAATCAAGGTTGAAAGCTGCTTACAAACAAAGAGCACTTAGCAAAGAAGAGCAGGCTTAAGATTTTTTCTTAACCATATATTAATTCACTTCTTAAATTCTTATATTTGAGGAGTGAATTTTTATTTTTATACCCATGATGCTGGAAAAGTTTTTAGAATACTTACAATTCGAAAAAAGGTACTCTCCTCATACTGTTACAAGCTACCAAAAAGACCTTGAAGACTTCTCCCATTTCTTTCTCCGAACAGAATCTTCCGATAATCTGGCCAAGGCAGACAAAAAAATCATCAGAAATTTCATTGTTGAACTGAGCGAAAACAATATTTCCAAAAGAAGTATCAACAGAAAATTATCTTCTCTCCGCAGCTTTTACCTTTTTCTTTTAAAAATAGGCGAAATTAAAGTTTCTCCCACAGAAGGGATTTCTTCCCTGAAGTTTTATGCTGAAAAACAGATTCCTATGTCTAAGGAAGAGATGGCGGATCTGAATGACAGAATTTTTGAACAGCTGCATGATGTGCTTGAGAGGTGTATCATGGAAGTGCTTTATCAGACCGGTATACGTAAAGCGGAACTTTGTGGCCTGATATTTGAGAATGTTGACTTATATGAAAATGAATTAAAAGTAATAGGAAAGGGAAATAAAGAAAGGGTAATTCCTGTTTCCAATGAATTGTCTGAACTCCTTAAAAGTTATCTGGAAATAAGAAATCCACAGACAGAATTTAAATCATATTTTTTTGTAAATAAGAAGGGGAAAAAACTCAACGAAAAATTTGTTTATGTGGTAGTTAATAAGTACCTTAGTCTTATAACAACGAAAGAAAAGAAAAGTCCTCACATCCTTCGTCATAGCTTTGCTACTCACGTTTTGGATAATGGGGCGGAGATCTCCAAAGTGAAAAAAATATTAGGGCATTCCAGTCTTGCCAGTACTCAAGTTTATACGAATGCTAATATTGAACAATTGAAAAAAGTGTTTAATCAGGCTCACCCTCGAGCTTCAAAAAAAGAAGAATTATGAAGATTTCAGTACAATCAATTGGTTTAACTCCACACGAACCACTAGAGTCACACATTGACAAAAAAGTAAGTAAATTAGATACCTTCTATGACAAGATTCAGGAGTGTAAGGTATTTTTAAAAGTAGAAAATAACGCGGATAAAGTGAACAAAACAACTGAGCTTATTCTGGCGGTTCCGGGAGATGATATTGTAGTAAAAAAGACATCTGCAAGTTTTGAAGAAAGTCTGGACCTTTGCGTTGATACTGCTAAAAAGCTATTAATCAAGAAAAAAGAAATGGCATAGGAAAAAAAGTTAAAAAAAGTTTATAAAAAATTTGAGAATTCAAAAAATCCGTTCTATATTTGCACTCGCAAAAAAGGAACAGCGATCTTTTGAATTCTTTTTTATATTTGCCTCCATAGCTCAGTTGGCCAGAGCACGTGATTTGTAATCTCGGGGTCGTGGGTTCGAATCCCTCTGGAGGCTCATAAAATATAAACTTTTGGGGAGATTCCAGAGTGGCTAAATGGGACTGACTGTAACTCAGTTGCTTCGGCTTCGTAGGTTCGAATCCTGCTCTCCCCACTTTATATTTTTATAAAAAAAAAGTTGCAGGATTAAATAAGTTTTCTTAGTTTTGCACAGCGTTTACCAATAGTTTTGGAAACAAAATTGCGGAAGTAGCTCAGTTGGTAGAGCGTCAGCCTTCCAAGCTGAATGTCGCGGGTTCGACCCCCGTCTTCCGCTCAAAAAAATACCTCAATAAGAGTGATTTTTTTTAACACTGAAATGTGTAGAGTAGATTCTCTCAGTCGCTTTCAGTCTTTTATTAAAATGCCTCCATAGCTCAGTTGGCCAGAGCACGTGATTTGTAATCTCGGGGTCGTGGGTTCGAATCCCTCTGGAGGCTCATTTTAATATAAAATATCTGGGGAGATTCCAGAGTGGCTAAATGGGACTGACTGTAACTCAGTTGCTTCGGCTTCGTAGGTTCGAATCCTGCTCTCCCCACATTTTATATTAGAAAAACTTGCAAAATTAAATAAGTTTTCTTAGTTTTGCACAGCGTTTACCAATAGTTTTGGAAACAAAATTGCGGAAGTAGCTCAGTTGGTAGAGCGTCAGCCTTCCAAGCTGAATGTCGCGGGTTCGACCCCCGTCTTCCGCTCAAAAAAAATCACGCTACTTAGTGTGATTTTTTTAGTTGATGCCGACTTAGCTCAGCGGTAGAGTGCTTCCTTGGTAAGGAAGAGGTCACGGGTTCAAGTCCCGTAGTTGGCTCTCGATTTTCCCGAATTTCTTCGGGATTTTTTTTTTACCCCTATTTTTGAAAAGAAGATTAAAAATGATTGTGTCAATTAAGAAGTTTTATAGTTAAACACTTGCTTAAATAAAATCATAAAATTGATTCCATCTAACTTTTGCTTCGGGTCACTTTTTATCTATTAATAATAAAGTATAGAAGTTTCCGGAAAACTTTTACTTCATCTTTAGAATCACAATCATAAAATTTTCGTTAAATTCGTGTAAAATAATTTTTGATGAATATTCTTTTATTAGAAGATGATCTCATTCTGTCTGCAGAACTTTGCCGATTTTTAGAATCAAATAATTTTAACTGTGATAAAATCTATGACGGGGAAACTTTTCTCCGCCAGATAAAAAATAATACTTACGAACTGTATTTGCTCGACATTAATGTTCCTAAAATAAATGGACTTGACGTCTGCCAGACAATTCGTTCCTTTGATAAGAATACGCCTATCATTATCATTTCTGCTTATGGAGATATCTCTGATAAAAAAGATGCCTTCACCAGACTGGCTGACGATTATCTGGTAAAGCCTTTTCAATTTGAAGAACTTCTTTTAAGAATGAATTCGCTATTGAGAAGAAAAGCTCCTTCCGATAATTCAGATCAGGATATTCTTAGAATTGATGACCTTATTATCAACAAAACCGAACAGAAGGTCTATCGTGGAGGAAATGAAATTACCCTTACATTAAAAGAATTTCAGCTCCTGGTTTATCTTGCGGAAGCGCAGGGAAGAACAGTTTCCAAACAGCAGATTACGGAACATGTATGGGAACATAATTTTAATACGAATACCAATACGGTAGAAGTTTATATCAATTTTCTGAGAAAAAAGATTGATAAAGATTTTAAAATAAAACTGATCCATACCCGTTCAGGTTTCGGATATTATCTTAGCCCACTATAAATGTCTTTAAAAAGAAAGATAGCCTTAACGATCAGTATCGCCTTTTCATTACTTTTTGGAATGGTGATGGCGGTCATTTATTTATCTTTTAATGATTTTAGAAGAGATGAATTTAAAGAACGCTTCAGACAGAGACTTGAATTCACCTCTCATTTCATTTCAAAATCCAAAGACTTTGAGGAGGAAGCCCCTGTTTTCTTCAATGAAAATTCAGATAACATTCTTTTGAATGAAAAGATTTTAATCTTCAATGAAAAAAAAGAATTGATCTACAGCACCATCAAAGACCGGAATGTCACCTGGGACAGTGCGATGCTTAAAGAACTGGATAAGAAAAAGATTATCTATACGGAAAGAACTGTTCCGGAAATCTATGCTGCACTCAGAACTATTAATGGCGAAGACTATTATATCCTTACCAGCGCCTTTGATACCAACGGAAAATCGAAGCTGGGATATTTGAAATACCTTTTGATCACAGCTTATGTCATGAGTACTCTTCTTATTGGCTTTTTCAGTTATTATTTTGTGGAAAAGTTTTTGCGTCCGCTGGAAGATCTGAACAAAGAGATTTCTGAAGTCACGGCCCATAAACTTACAAAACAGATTCCTGTGGAGCAGTCTAATGATGAAGTCAGTGTACTGGCAAAATCCTTTAATACAATGATCGGAAGGTTGGATGATGTCTTTCAGTCACAAAAGGACTTTACTGCAAGTGCTTCCCATGAGATCAGGACGCCAATTACAAGAATGGCATTTCAGCTGGAGAACCTCATAAAATTTGAAGAACATTCCCCGGAAACCCTGTCTTCCTTACAACAGATTCAGCGGGATGTATACCAGTTGTCGGATTTGACGAATTCACTTTTGCTGCTTACAAAATTTGATAAAGAAAATATTCAGAGCATTTATGAGGAAGTAAGGATTGATGAAGTCATTTTTGAGGCTTTTGAAGCGGTAGAGAAAAGTTATCCACAGCTTAAGCTGGATTTTCTGATTAATGAAGAGAGTTCCGAGGATGCTTTTCTGATGATAAAAGGAATCCAATCATTATTGGTCATTGTCTTTATTAACCTTTTTAAAAATGCAGCGGTATATTCTGACAATTCAGAAGTGAATGTCCTGATTACCGAAACGAACGATAATCTTTCTGTAGAAGTACTTTCTCATGGAAATACTATTTCTGAAGATGAGCAGACCAAACTTTTTGAAGCTTTCACAAGAGGAAATAATGCACAGAATATTGCAGGATCAGGTTTAGGACTTAGAATTGTCAAAAGGATTCTGGAATATCATGATGCAGATATCATCTATTCTTCCCCTCAGGAATATAGTAATAAATTTACTTTAATCTTTAAAAAATAATATTCAAAAGCAACTGACCTCAAAAGCAGTTGCTTTTTTGTTAAACTCCGGATTAAATTTTTGATGAAAAATTCAACTATTGGAGAATAAAATAACTGTTCAGCTTTTATTTTTTTCTTTGAAATAGCCTGTATAAGGAGATTTTAATATTTTTTTAAGCCTCATTTAAGTTTCTTTTAATAGCATCAGAGCAATTTTGTAATTTAAAAAGAAAAACAATGAACAGAATTGCAGTGCTGTGTCTCGCCGTTTCCTCATTCATGGCAGCACAACAGCAGATGTCTCTTTTGGATTGCGAAGAAGCCTTCCAGAAGAACAACCTCCAGCTGCTCGCCGAACAATACAACATCAATATGGCTGATGCAGATATTCTGCAGGCTAAAATCTGGGAACTACCGCAACTAAGCGGACAATTCAATGCTTATAATCCTCAGGATAAGAAGATTTTTGATGTGGGACACTCAAAAGGAGCAGGAATTACTCAATTGATCTATATGGGTGGGAAAAAGAAAAACGAAATTGCTTTTGCCAAATCCAATAAAGAACTTGCCCAGCTTCAGTTTTCCCAACTGCTGGCGGATTTAAGATCTCAGCTTCGTTCCGCCTATTTCAACCTTTATTACGAAAAACTAAAATTGGAGAACACCAATAAGCAGTTAGGGTATATGAATGATCTTCTGAATGCTTATCGTGTACAGTCTGCAAAAGGAAATGTTTCCCTTAAAGATGCCGTCAGGTTACAGAGTATTGTGATCCAGCTGAATCATGATAAACTGGAGATCAATAAAAATATTCTGGATTTTGAACAGAACCTGAAAGTTTTAACGGGAGTTTCGGAAGAAATAGAACCAACGATGTCTGAAGCTGAAGCTAAGGAATCTCTGGCAGCACAGCCTTTCGGAAATGAAGAAGAACTGAAAAATAAAGCGCTGGAAAATAATGCAGATTACCAATACAATCTGAAACTCATAGATAACAGCAAGTTATATGCACAATGGCAGAAATCTTTGAATGTGCCGGATGTGACAGTAGGCGCTGCATGGGATCAGGCAGGCGGAACTTTTAATAATGAAGCGAACCTTACCTTAGGAATTCCTTTGCCTTTATGGAAAGTGAATCAGGGGAATGTGGTAAAAGCAAACTATGCTATTCAACAGAATCAGAAAAACGCTGACTTTCAAAAAATGACCCTGGAAACGAAAGTTCAGTCTGCTTATAAAACATGGAAGGCTCAGTATGACCAGCTTTTGGACATCAAAACTTCAGACCTGCAGAATATGGACCTCGTATACAACGGAATGTTGAATAATTTCAGAAAAGGAAATGTCAACCTGATTGAATTCACAGACTTTATGGACAGCTACAGGGAAACAGCCCTTCAGATCTACGATATGAAAAATGAGATCATGCAGTCAGCAGAGCAGCTTAATAAACTCGTACAAACTAAAATCTTCTATTAAAATCATGAAAACATATATTATCCCCGTATTGATGGCCCTTTCATTATTGGCCTGTTCAAAAAAAGAGGAAGAGAAAACCAATCACGCCAAAAAAGGATTTGAGCTGAGCAATACGATGCTGAATTCTATTTCCCTGGCAAAAGTTGAAAAAAAGAATATAGAAGATGAATACAACTTTTACGGAAAGATCTCTGCAGACAAAAACAGTTATATAGATGTTTACCCTTTGGTAGGAGGAAATGTAATGAGTGTAAATGTAGAATTGGGTGACTATGTGAAAAAAGGGCAGGTGCTGGCAACAATCAGGAGCACCGAGCTTGCAGAAATTCAAAAAGATGTAAGCGATGCAAAAACGGATCTGGTAGTGGCGAAAAATAATCTTCGTGTTGCGAAGGAGCTATACGAAGGAAAATTAAATACAGAAAGAGATGTCCTGGAAGCCAAAAGCCAGTTACAAAAAGCCGAAGACCAGTTACAGAGAGCTGCAGCAGTAAGTACGGTTTATAACGTGAAAACCGGAAATATATACAGCGTAGTAGCCCCCATCAACGGTTATATTGTTCAGAAAAGTATCAATAAAGATATGCAGCTGAGAAGTGACAGGAGTGATAATATCTTTGATGTTGCCAATACAACCAATGTTTGGGCAATTATGAATGTCAACGAATCGGATATTGACAAAATCAGTCTGGGAATGAAAGCGCAGGTATCTACTCTTTCTTATCCGGATAAAGTCTTTGATGGAAAAATTGATAAAATATTCAAGATTATTGATCCGCAGACCAATGCTATGCAGGCAAGAGTGGTATTGGATAATGCTAATGGGCTTCTTATTCCGGACAGTAAAGCAACGATAAAAGTTTCCAGTCTGGAGAGCAATACGATGCTGACTGTTCCATCCAAAGCAGTGATTTTTGATGATAACAAAAGTTTTGTGGTGATTTTTAAATCAAGAACAGATGTGAAGGTGAGAGAAATTAAAGTGTTAAAACAAGTAGGAGATGTTACTTATATAGCAGACGGCCTAAAAGAAGGAGAAGAAGTGATTACCAATAACCAGCTGCTGATATACCGTTCACTGAACAGCTAGTCTTATTAACCATTAAGAATATTGATGTTTTTCTTTAACGGCTTTTTTAGGTCATCAATTTATCTATCATGAATAAATTCATAAAAAATATAATCGCTTTTTCATTAAAAAATAAAGCATTTACCTTTATCTGGGTAGCGATTTTAGCCATCTCCGGTTTTATAAGTTTCAAAAATATGCCTATTGAAGCTTTTCCGGATGTTACCAATACCCAGATTGTCATCATTACCCAATGGAATGGGCGCAGTGCAGAAGAAGTAGAACGTTTTGTCACTACACCCATCGAATTGGCGATGAGCCCGGTTCAGAAGAAAACAAGCGTGAGAAGTACCACAATGTTTGGTCTTTCCATTGTTAAAATTCTGTTTGACGATGGGGTGGACGATACTTTTGCCAGAAATCAGGTCAATAACCAATTAAGAACCATTAGCCTTCCTGATGAGGTAGATCCTGAAGTACAGCCACCCTACGGGCCAACCGGTGAGATTTTCAGATATACGCTGGAAAGTAAAACAAAAGATTCAAGAGCGTTACTTACCCTTCAAAATTGGGTCATAGACCGTGCATTAAGAGGAGTGCCAGGTGTAGCTGATATCAACGTTTTCGGAGGCCAGGATAAAGTTTTTGAATTAAGCATTGATCCGAGAGCATTGGATAAATATAATCTGACTCCGCTTCAGGTATATGATGCTGTCACCAAGAGTAACCTGAATGTAGGAGGTGATGTCATTGAAAAAAACGGTCAGGCCTACGTTGTAAGAGGGATTGGTTTGGTGAAATCTGTGGCCGATATAGGAAATATTACCATTCAGAATGACAGTGGAAACCCTGTTTTGGTAAAAAATGTTGCTGAGGTTCATGAAAGTTCCATGCCCAGAGTAGGACAGGCTGCCCTGAATCATCACGACGATACGGTAGAAGGAATTGTTGTGATGAGAAAAGGAGAAAATCCAAGAGAGGTTTTGGTAGGAGTAAAGGCTAAAATTAAAGAGCTGAACGAAAAAATCCTTCCAAAAGATGTCAAAATGGTTACTTTCTATGACCGTGACAATCTGATGGATTTTACCACCCACACTGTAATGCACAACCTTATTGAAGGAATTGTGCTGGTAACGGTAATCGTTTTAATCTTTATGGCCGACTGGAGAACAACGCTGATTGTTTCCATCATTATTCCTCTATCCTTACTCTTTGCATTTTTATGCCTAAAACTGGCCGGGATGAGTGCTAACCTGCTTTCATTAGGAGCTGTAGACTTCGGAATCATCATAGACGGAGCCGTCGTCATGGTAGAAGGACTCTTTGTAATGCTCGATCATAAGGCGCACCGATATGGAACGGAAAAGTTTAATAAACTGGCAAAAGGAGGTTGGATCAAACAAACCGGAACAGGATTGGGAAAAGCAATCTTCTTTTCAAAATTGATCATCATTACTTCCCTGATTCCTATCTTCTCATTTCAGAAAGTAGAGGGGAAAATGTTCTCTCCTTTGGCTTTTACACTGGGATTTGCATTAATTGGAGCATTAATATTTACCTTAACGCTGGTTCCTGTTCTTTCACATATTCTTTTAAATAAAAATGTAAAAGAGAAAAATAATCCGTTTGTTAATTTCTGGGATAGAATCGTTTTGAAAGGCTTTAATTTAACATTTAAGCATAAAAAAACGAGTATGATTGTTGCCATATCTTTTCTTGCACTCACTTTATTTTCGGGTAAATTTTTAGGAACAGAATTCCTGCCTCAGTTGAATGAAGGTTCATTGTGGATCACTGCCGAAATGCCGATGAGCTCATCATTAAAAGAATCTCTGAAAACAGCAGACCTTTTAAAGAAAGACATTATGAGCTTTTCAGAAGTCACAGATGTTCTGGCACAGACGGGAAGAAGTAATGACGGAACAGACCCCAATGGATTTGGATTTGTACAATTTGCTGTTAACCTTAAGCCAAGAGAAGAATGGAAACGTAAGATTACCTATGATGAATTGATCAATGAAATTGATAAAAAGCTCAGAAGTTATCAGGGAATTACTTTCAATTATTCCCAGCCGATTTCAGATAATGTAGCGGAAGCAGTAGCAGGTTTTAAAGCAGAAAACGGAATTAAAATCTATGGTGATAATCTGGAAACTCTGGATAAAATAGCCAATGAAGTTCTCTTAAAAATTAAAGATGTAGAAGGGGTAAAAGACCCCGGAATTATTAAAAACATCGGTCAGCCGGAAGTAAGCGTTGTACTGGATAGAGATAAAATGGCTGCTTATGGAGTAATGCCGGCAGATGCACAGGCCGTATTGGAAATGGCTTTTGGAGGGAAAACCGCTTCAGAAATGTTTGACGGTGAAAGAAAATTCCCGATCCGTCTGCGTTATTCACAGGAATACAGGACCAATGAAAACGATATTGCCGCTTTGATGGTTCCTACCCAGGACGGAGCAAAAATTCCTTTAAAAGAAATAAGTACCATTGTAAAAGATAATGGGGCAGCATTTATTTACAGAGACAATATCAAACGATATATCGGGGTTAAATTTTCCATCCGTGACAGAGATTTGGGAAGCACCATTGCCGATGCCCAGAAAAAAGTTGAGACTATTGAGCTTCCTGATGGCTATTCCGTAGGATGGACCGGGCAGTTTGAAAACCAGCAGAGGGCCTCTCACAGATTGGCACAGGTGGTACCCGTAAGTATTGTGATGATTTTCTTCCTTTTGTTTATTCTGTTTGGAAATATGAAGGATTCTCTGTTGGTACTGGCCAACGTACCTTTTGCTTTAATAGGAGGGATTATTGCTTTACATGTTACCGGAATCAATTTTGGAATTTCTGCCGGAGTAGGGATGATTGCTCTCCTGGGAATTTGTATTCAGAATGGGGTAATTCTTATCACAGAATTTCATCAGAATGTGAAAGATGGTCTCGATATAGATTCCGCAATATTAAACGGAGTGAAATCCAGAACCAGACCCGTAATTATGACTGCACTTATGGCCTCTATTGGTCTTATGCCTGCAGCATTGTCTACAGGGATCGGCTCAGAATCTCAAAAACCTCTGGCGATTGTCATTATTGGAGGGCTTATTACAGCCACTGTGCTTACACTGCTTATTTTTCCAATTATTTTCTGGATATTCAACAGGACCAAAAAGCTCAGCCATATTTAAATTTAGATTATCTTTCATTTATATTAGTCAGAAGCGCGGAAAACTTTGTTTTCCGCGCTTCTCCATTATTGAAATAAAATATGATGAGTTTAAAATCCTAATCCTATGGTAAAAGCTTTTACCGTATTCGGATAGTCGGAAACTGAAGTTGCAGCTCCTGTTGTGGTATTTATAGAGTAAATTTTTGTAGAGGAACCTACCGATGCCATTAAATAGGCTTTTTGGCTCATACTTCCAATATCAAAACCATTAGCATTGGTAATATTAATACCTAAAGAACCTGTCTCTGCTAAAGTTCCGTTATTGGGAGGGTTTTGCTGATATAATTTATCTGTATTATGGTCAATGACAAACAAGGTAGTAGAAGTGGCTCCTGCAAAGTTGTTCGTATATGCGGCGGCGCTTATCATTGGACTTGCCGGATTTAATGCAATATCTACGGCAGCTATTGTTCCGTCGTTAGGATTAAGTCGGAGATTCTGCCCAGTATTACTTACTACTCTTATTCTGTCAACTGTTGGATTGAAGTCAAATCCGAAATCCGTTCCGGAAAGTAAAGTTGAAAAAGGAGAAGTGCCGACCGCTGTAGCAGCACCTGTCCCTAAATTAATAGTATAAATTCTGCTTGAGCTTCCCAAAGCATATAATTGCCCGTTGACCGGTCTGAAATCTATTCCTAAAATATTCTCACCGCTTTGTAAACCGGTCACGGTTTTAGAAACAGGTATGGGATTGTTTGGATTAAAAATTTGAAGATTATTTGAATTGTCAATGGCATAAGCTGTCGGTTCTGTAGGAATGGCAATATCAATGACTGCCTGCTGAAGAGTTCCTATCGGAGTCGTTTTACCATTATTCAGATCCAGAACATGCAATTTATCATTGAAAGCTAATAATGCAGTGCTGTTATCGTATCTAATATCAAACGCAGACTGTCCTGTAAAAGTAGTTCCCAAGCTTCCAACCTCCACTAAAGTTCCGTTGTTGGGTGGGTCTTGTTTGTATAATTTTCCCAAAGCCGGATCTATGTCAAATAAAGCAGTAGTGGAAGCACCAGCTTTACTGTTGGTATATGCTACTCCAGTTATGGAAGGGTTTGCTGTTCCGTTAATATTGATGTCAGTAGCAGCAACAGCCCCGGTTTCCGGATGTAAACGAAGGTTTTGTCCGGTATTACTCACCAAACGAATCCTGTCAACAGTAGGGTTGAAATCAATAGAAGCTATTGTTCCTGAAATCATAGGAGAAAATACTGTAGAGCTTACCGCTCTTGCTGAAGCATTGGAGGTATTGATAATATATAATTTGCTGGCATTTGATAATGCATACAATTCCCCGGTCGCAGGTCTGAAATCTATACTTAATAATTTCTCTCCTGATACAAGGCCGGTTACTGCTGTTTTTGAGGTGAAAGTTTTAGGATTGTTGGAATTAAAATAAACAAGTTCATTCATAGCGGTTATTCCGTATACCATAAGATCTGGACCTTGAGATGTCATATTTTCAGGCATGTTGTTTTCATCCGAATTGTCGCATGAAAATAATGTTATAATAGCAAACAGGGCTAAATACATGTGTAATAGTTTTCTCATAATAGTAATTTTAGTTGTTGTTTTATATTTACGAGAAAAAAATAAAGTTGGATTTACGGATGGAGATAACTGCCCGTATTTTTTTATCTGTATATTGTATTCATAACTAGTAAGATACTTTATATTTTTAATAAAACGTTTCTAAGGATTTTTTCTATTCGGAAAAATTTGTAAATTTGCAGTCTCAATACGTTAAATATAAGGTTTGTCCTTCACTGGATGAGAATATTGAAAGTTTTTTTAATAAAAAGTTTTTGGTATTTAAAAATTCATTATATTTGCACACCGAAAATTTGAAAAACAATAAATAAATAATTTTAAATCATGGCAAAGGAAACGTTTAATCGTAACAAACCACACTTGAACATTGGTACTATTGGTCACGTTGACCATGGTAAAACTACTCTTACAGCTGCTATTTCTGCTGTATTAGCTAGCAAAGGTCTTGCTGAGAAAAAAGACTTCTCTGCAATTGACTCTGCTCCAGAAGAAAAAGAAAGAGGTATTACTATCAATACTGCTCACATCGAATACGAAACTGAAAAAAGACACTATGCTCACGTTGACTGTCCAGGTCACGCCGACTATGTTAAGAACATGGTAACTGGTGCTGCTCAAATGGATGGAGCTATCGTAGTATGTGCTGCAACTGACGGTCCTATGCCTCAGACTAGAGAACATATCCTACTTTGCCGTCAGGTAAACGTACCAAGAATCGTTGTTTTCATGAACAAAGTTGACATGGTAGATGATCCAGAGTTATTAGAGCTTGTTGAAATGGAGCTTAGAGACTTATTATCTACTTACGAATTTGACGGAGACAACTCTCCAGTAATTCAAGGTTCTGCACTAGGAGCTCTTACTGCAGCTACTGCTTCTCCTGCTAACACAGAAGATAAGTGGTTCAAGAGCGTTGAAGAATTGATGGATGCTGTTGATACTTGGATCGAGCAACCACCAAGAGATACTGAAAAGCCATTCTTGATGCCAATCGAAGACGT
Organism: Chryseobacterium rhizoplanae; assembly: GCF_900182655.1. Lineage (GTDB taxonomy): Bacteria > Bacteroidota > Bacteroidia > Flavobacteriales > Weeksellaceae > Chryseobacterium > Chryseobacterium rhizoplanae. The sequence goes on along the minus strand of NZ_FXTC01000013.1, from coordinate 109,254 downwards.
ATTCTCTATTACAGGTAGAGGTACTGTAGCAACTGGTAGAATCGAGGCTGGTGTTATCAACACTGGTGATCCAGTTGATATCGTAGGTATGGGTGACGAGAAATTAACTTCTACTATTACAGGAGTTGAGATGTTCAGAAAGATCCTAGATAGAGGTGAAGCTGGAGATAACGTAGGTCTATTGTTGAGAGGTATTGAAAAAACTGACATCAAGAGAGGTATGGTTATCGCTAAGAAAGATTCAGTTAAGCCACACAAAAAATTCAAGGCTTCTGTTTATATCCTTTCTAAAGAAGAAGGTGGACGTCACACTCCATTCCACAACAAATACCGTCCTCAGTTCTACGTAAGAACTACTGACGTTACAGGTGAGATCTTCTTACCAGAAGGTGTAGAAATGGTAATGCCTGGTGATAACTTAGAGATCACTGTAGAATTGTTACAACCAATCGCTCTTAACGTAGGTCTTAGATTTGCGATCAGAGAAGGAGGTAGAACAGTTGGTTCAGGTCAGGTTACTGAAATCTTAGACTAATCATCTTAAAATAAATAAAGCTTCCGAAAGGAAACTCTCGGAAGCTTTTTATCTACGGGCATCGTCCAATGGTAGGATACCGGTCTCCAAAACCGTTGATCAGGGTTCGAATCCTTGTGCCCGTGCAAATATAAATTATGAGTTCATTTGTCGATTTTTTAAAAGGTTCTTATAACGAATTCAGACATAAAGTTGAATGGCCAAAGTGGGCTGACCTTCAGTCATCTACTATTGTAGTGACTATTGCGACAGTGATTCTGGCTCTATTTACTTTTGGAGTTGATGAATTGTTTTCTAAATCAATCAGCAACATCATTGGAATGCTAATCAACTTGTTCAATTAATTAAAAGTATTTTCCCATAATGAGCGAATTGAAATGGTATGTGCTGAAAGCAATCAGCGGACAGGAAAATAAAGTGAAAAACTATATTGAGACAGAAATCAAACGTCTAGGGTTTGATCAGTACGTTACTCAAGTGGTTATTCCTATGGAAAAGGTAATTCAAATTAGAAACGGAAAAAAAGTTCCTAAAGAAAGACCTTATTACCCTGGATACTTGATGATTGAAGCTGATCTGATGGGAGAAATTCCTCACGTTATCAAGAATATTCCTGGAGTTATTTCTTTCTTAAGTTTAACTAAAGGAGGAGATCCTGTTCCAATGAGAAAATCAGAGGTTAACAGAATGCTTGGAAGAATGGATGAACTTTCAGAATTTGCAAGCGATGTTGAAATTCCTTACGTAGTAGGTGAAAACGTTAAAGTAATCGATGGACCTTTCAACGGATTCAATGGTACGGTTGAGAAGATTCTTGAAGACAAAAAGAAAATTGAAGTTTCTGTACTGATCTTCGGTAGAAAAACTCCAATGGAGCTAAGCTACATGCAAGTAGAAAAAGTATAACAATTACTTATAAAAATATAAAAAAGACTGCTATTAAGCGGTCTTTTTGCTTTTATTATACTTTATTAATTATATACAATTTTACATTAATGTTGCTATCTTTTTATTATGACTTTGTCATTCTGAATGTAACGCAATGAAATAAAGAATCCACGGTTTACATGAAATTCTTCTTTCGTCAGAACGACAATGGTGTAAAATTATATATAGTAGCCATAAAAAATTATGGTATTGTCTTTTACTACAGACATTTTGTTGATTTCTTCTACAATGAAATTTTTTAATTTAATTGCTTTATTTTGAAAATTTTTTGCTTTAAATTTTCTTCCAATTCTTTAATTTATTTTCAGATGGCATAGTTCTTGCAACCAAGCTGTTAAGTAATCCATAAATTTTATGTTTTTTGTATTTCATACACTCTTTACAGGTGTATGGTAATTTTATGTTTTTAACTAAAAATATAAAGTTTGGATTAGCTATTTAAAACACAAGCCTTATAAACACATAACTCAATGACAAAAATTATTTCGATGGTCATTCTTGTGGGTACGTCCGTACTCGCGAGTGCGCAGGTTGGTATCAATACTGCGAAACCAGAAAAAGAACTTACCGTGAACGGTACAATGAAGACATCAGGAGTTGTTTTCAAGCAACCTATGGAGAAATTGAAAGCGGATGAGAATTACACTTTCATTATCAAATCTCCAGCTCCGGAAAACAAAATTACGGCGTACAACGATTCCTTTGTACCCAATTCTCCGGCACCTATTAACCTTATTCAATTTAAAATTACCTGTGATCCTTCAGACAAGGATTGGGTAAATCAATTTGACACAAAGATCAACTCTAGTAAATTTTTGGTGGTAATTTCTTCCTTTGGATTTACACAACCTACAAGAACTTTTTCTGCAGATTGGCTTACACCGGTACCTCAGATTTTTGCTTATTCTGCAGGAGGAACATGGAAGCTTAAAGCAGATTATCAGGGCTTTTCTCCGGATGCGTCTTTTCCTACAGGAGTCTGGACACTGAATTTGCTGGTATTTGACAGATCCTATGCCAAAGATTTTAATTCTACACAAAGCCTTAATGCTTCAACAACGGGTGCTGCTGCAGCTCCATTAATTCAATAAAACAAATACTTTATGAAAAAAATTATTGCGATACTCTTTACGGGTTTTGCTGCTTTAAGCATTAATGCACAAGTTGGAATTAATACTAGCACACCCAAAGGAACTCTCGATGTTGAAGGAGAAACATTGGTAGAGTCCTATTTAATAGATACTGAAAATACGAAGGCAAGCGGAAACTATCTTCTTCTTACCCGTTCAAAAGATACTTCACCGGTAGGTAAGGTAAAGCTGTTGGATATATCGCTCCGTAATGTAGCCCCTGTAAATATGTATAATATTGTATTGAAAAATGTGAGACAGGATGAAGTAGTGAATCTCAATACAGGATTAGATGTAAGTAAATATGTTGTGGCCATTACAGGTGCCGTTTTTACAGGAGCGGTGTCGGCAGCTAATACGACGACTAACCCAAAATCATATGGTTCTTATTCTACTGAAGTTACTCAGATAGCAAGTGGGGGTAAAAATTATCATGCGATTAATTTAAGCTTTAAAGGAGCCGGTACCGTTTCATCCCAAAATGGAACATGGACACTTACCCTGAATGTTTTTGAAAAGTCATTAGTTAAAGACTGGGGAACTTTCAATGGTTCAGTTTCAGCATCTGCTTCGCCAGCTTATTCGGGAGTATCAACCAACACGCCTCTAGGGCTTCAATAAAAAAACTATGAAAAGAAAAATTTATATCACAATAATCATGTGTCTGGGGATATTCTTGAATGCCCAAATAGGAAAAGTAGGGATAAACACAGCTAATCCTACAGAAACACTTGACGTTAACGGAAAAACATACACGAATTCTTTATATCTTAGAAATCCGGGTGAGCCTACCATGACAGGAGGTAGTTTCTTAGCAACTTCACAAAATGGTTTGCAGCTGTATGATCCGGCTTTGGAAAGCAGTGGGTTATTTAATTATCTTAAACTTACTCTTACAGGAGTATCCGGAACAGGAATCACGGATTATGATACCAAAATTGATGCGAATAACTTTCTGGTTGTGCTTCATAACTACTCATTCAAACTGAATGACGGGAATACCAATGTGATGCTTGATTATGGCGACAACGGTATTAATGATAACAAACAGGGCTCACCTGATGTTGTAGCCTTCAAAAGTAACGGAACATGGCATATCAGAGCAAGATTTACAGACAGTAGAATTATTGCTGTGAACTCATCCAGTCCGTCAAGAAACTATAACAACTTTACGGTAGATCTTTATCTTATGGCTTACAGAAGGTTGATTACAAAACAAAATATCAGTGATGTTACTGCTGATCTTGGCGGGAATAATGGTTCTACCCAAACAATTACCAAACCATCAGGTTTTTAGTAATTCTTTGAGTCTATAAATAAAAAAAGAAGAGCAAATGTATGTTCTTCTTTTTTTGGCTAAAAGGTTTACCGAATGAGATGTATTTCAAAATTCCTCTTGAAAGGGGATATTGCAAAAGAGGATCCGGGAAAATAATTCTGTATCTCAATTATTTTTTTAAAACTTTTTAAAAATCAGCAATTTCCGTTTGCTATTTCAAAAATATTTTATACTTTTGCAGTCCAAAAAGTAGGTTTATTGTTATGTGAGTGCATAACCTACTGAATAATAAATGCTTCCAAACTCATTAATTATTCAAATTTAAAAAACAAACAATGGCTAAGAAAGTCTTTAAAATGGTAAAGCTTCAGGTGAAAGGTGGCGCAGCTAACCCTTCTCCACCAGTAGGTCCAGCATTGGGTTCTGCAGGTGTGAACATCATGGAGTTTTGTAAGCAATTTAACGGAAGAACCCAAGATAAGCCAGGGCAAGTTTTACCTGTAGTAATTACAGTATACGAAGACAAATCTTTTGAATTCGTTATTAAAACTCCACCTGCAGCAATCCAGTTAATGGATGCAGCTAAGATCAAGGGAGGTTCTGGTGAACCAAACAGAAACAAAGTAGGTTCTGTAACTTGGGAACAAGTAAAGAAAATCGCTGAAGATAAAATGGCGGATCTTAACTGTTTTACAACAGACTCTGCAGTTTCTATGGTTGCAGGTACTGCTAGATCTATGGGATTAAGAGTAACAGGAACTAAACCAACTAACGCTTAAAACTTAAAGAAATGGCAAAATTAACTAAAAAGCAAAAGGAAGCTTTAAGCAAAGTAGAAAAAGGAAGAATCTATAACCTTGAAGAAGGTTCAGCTCTTGTAAAGGAGGTGAACACTACAAAGTTTGATGCTTCTGTAGATATCGCTGTAAGATTAGGGGTAGACCCAAGAAAAGCAAACCAAATGGTAAGAGGTGTTGTATCTCTTCCTCACGGTACTGGTAAAGATGTTAAAGTATTAGCTCTTGTAACTCCAGATAAAGAAGCAGAAGCTAAAGCTGCTGGTGCTGATTATGTAGGTCTTGACGAATATTTACAAAAAATCAAAGAAGGTTGGACAGATGTTGACGTTATCGTTACTATGCCAGCTGTAATGGGTAAATTAGGTCCATTAGGTAGAGTATTAGGTCCAAGAGGTTTAATGCCAAACCCTAAATCAGGAACTGTAACAATGGAAATTGGTAAAGCGGTAACTGAAGTGAAAGCAGGTAAAATTGATTTCAAAGTAGACAAGTATGGTATCATCCACGCTGGTATTGGTAAAGTATCTTTCGATGCTGCTAAGATCAAAGAAAATGCGCAGGAATTGATCTCTACATTGATCAAAATGAAGCCAACTGCTGCTAAAGGAACTTATGTAAAAAGCATTTATTTGTCTTCTACAATGAGCCCTGGTATTGCAATCGATACTAAATCTGTTAACTAATATAAATCCTTAAGACAATGACAAAAGACCAAAAAGTTGTAGCAATACAAGAGATCAAAGACTTGCTTCAGGATGCAAAAGTAGTATACGTAGCAGATCTAGACGGTTTGAACGCTGCGAAGTCTTCAGAATTCAGAAGACAGGCTTTCAAGCAAAATATCAAAGTGAAAGTGGTGAAAAATACACTTTTACAAAAAGCAATGGAGCAGATTGAAGGAGTAGATTACTCTGAAATGTTCCAGACTTTTAAAGGAAACTCTGCATTAATGATTTCTGAGACTGCAAACGGTCCAGCTAAATTAATCCAAGGTTTCAGAAAGAAAGAAGAAAAGCCAGCTTTAAAGTCTGCTTTTGTTCAGGAAACTTTCTACGTTGGAGACGAAAACTTATCTGCACTTGCTAACATCAAGTCTAGAGAGGAAATGATCGGAGAAATCATTGGATTACTTCAATCTCCAATTCAAAGAGTTGTTTCTGCTCTTCAAAATAAACCTGAAACTGTAGAAGCTAAAGCTGAAGAAGCTGCTGCTCCTGCGGTAGAAGAAACTCCTGCTGAAGCTCCTGAAGCTGCTGCAGAAAGCACTGAAGAAACAAGTGCTGAATAATTACACTCAAAAAATTAAATAAATAATCAACAAAAACATTACAACAATGTCAGATTTAAAAAATTTAGCTGAAACGCTAGTAAACTTAACAGTAAAAGACGTAAACGAATTAGCAACTATCCTTAAGGATGAGTACGGAATTGAGCCAGCTGCTGCTGCTGTAGTAGTTGCTGCAGGTGGTGGAGAAGCTGCTGAAGAAAAAACTGAATTCGACGTAATTCTTAAGTCTGCAGGTGCTTCTAAATTAGCTATCGTTAAATTAGTAAAAGATTTAACTGGTGCTGGTCTTAAAGAAGCTAAAGATATCGTAGATGGTGCTCCTGCTCCAATCAAAACTGGTATCTCTAAAGACGAAGCTGAAGCTCTTAAGAAGCAATTAGAAGAAGCTGGTGCTGAAGTAGAATTGAAATAATCTCAATTTTATTATAAATATAGGAGCCCGGGCATTTGCCCGGGCTCTTTTTGTATGTAAATCTTTGTAAATGTGTATGTTATTTTATAATAGTATTTGAATATTATTGGATGTTTCTTTGTTATATTTTAATATGGTTATTTATTTAATAACAATTAACATAATATTTTATTTCTATTTTACTATTTGTTAATTTTGTTTAGTTTTTTACTAATAAAATATTGTTTTGGTTAAAAATATATTATATTTGTACCGAAAAAACACAACATAATTGGATAGAAATTATTTTCTTTCCTACGGCCACAAGATTACACTTCTGTTGCTTATGGCGGCTGTAGGAAAATTAAACGCTAAGTTTATAACCGGCACAATAGGTAAGACTGAATTATCTTATTGCGCAGTTATAAATAATCATCCCCAGCGATGTTTAGCTGATGTTTCAGTTTATTTGTCTGAAGCAGAAAATGATTTGAAGACTGCAAACAAATTGTCTGCTGTTCAAAATGAAGTTTTTGCATTCTATTGCAATAGCCATCAGTATAATTTTTCTTTTTTTAAGAATAACGCTCTTCAGTTATTTCTACTGAGGAATATAAGATTTGCCTCTGTATGGGCTTTTTCATACGCTGTCTGCAAAGAATATATTTTCCTGACATTTAATAATGCAGCCCGCAAGTTCTGTGTCAATCCTTGTAAACTTGTTGATGGCTTTAAGTTTATTATTAAAATTCCTGATAAATTAATCCATTCTTTTATCTCCTAATATTTCTAACAATCTTATACACTTTCTCACAGCATTGTCTGTTATTTTCATTTATTATTGAATGAGAATACCCGGGAATTGGCCTTTCAAAAAAACACATATTCATAAAAAACAGCAAATATCATCAGACATGAAAAACAGATTATTTACTATCGCTCTTTTATCATTTGGTTTGCCTGCATTAGCACAGGTTGGGATTAATACCGGGCAACCTCAGGCAACCTTTGATATAGTAGGCTCACCTTCAAACCCCGGTAAACTTGATGGCGTGATTGCTCCCAGGCTTACAGGGGTGCAATTAAAAGCTAAAAACTATACAACAGCTCAAACAGGAGCCATAGTGTACGTTACCCCAGCTGAAGCTACGCCGTCCGGGCAGACCATTGATGTGGTTTCACCAGGGTATTATTATTTTGATGGTGCCAAATGGCTAAGCATAAGCGGAAGCTGGCGTACAGTAGGAAATTCTGGTACAACAGCAACAACGGCAACCTTAGGAACTGATATTGGCAGCGGAAATTATTTAGGAACAAATGATGGTCAGAATTTGGTTTTGGCTACTCAGAAAAATGTAAAAGGGATATTAGATACGAATGGAACCCTGCAAGGTGGAAATTCCAATTCTGCAACGGGTCCTTACGCGTCATTCACTTGGGGATCCAATAATATTCTTACCAACAGTACCTCTTCTAATATTGCATTGGGAAAAGACAACACTGTCTCTGCACAGGGGAATTTTCTCGCTGTTGCTATCGGAATGGGAAATACAGCAAATAATGGTGCTAAAGTAATAGGGAATACCAACAATGCTACAGGACCTAATAATTTGGTATTTGGAAACCTTAATACCGTAACAGGGCTCACAGGACTCACAGTTGGGAACAATCATATCAACAGTGGCGGAATTGCTATCGGAAGCGGGAATACAACATCATTGAACAATATTGCTGTCGGTTCAGCGAATACAGCCACTGGTACAGAAGCTTTTGCAATTGGATTTTCAGGTCAGGCAGCAGCTGGACAGATGGTTTATGCCAACAAACAACACGCTTTCTTCAATAAAAATAACGGAACAGACACCATATTAGGAATCAATATGACTCCTACTGCAGCTACAGCTACAGGTGCTGCCATTCAGATGAAAGGAATCGCTTCAGGTGTTAATGCAAGTTGTTCTACTGCTGAGGAAGGTGCAATCCGATATAATACAACTGCCAGAGTACATGAAGGTTGTAATGGAACTAACTGGAAAGCACTTTACTAATTCAATATAAATAAACACAAACCTTAAAAAAATAAAAATGACCAGAAAATTATTCGAAAAGTTAGCTGCGATGCTTATGACACTGATGATGTCAGCAATAGTATTTGCGCAGCAGGGCTATGAACCGATCCGTGGGATGGGTGTAGAGGCAAAACCTGTCAACAATTCAGGGATCTGCCTGGCATGTTATAACGGAAGCATGAATCCGGTGGTGGACGCAAGCCTTGACAACAGCGTAAGCATGGGGAATTTCGCCTCCCTGTTAAGTGGAAACGGAATCTCTGTGAAGAATAAAAATACAACCTATCCGGCAGGATATATTACCGGATTCAATGTGGATCTTGGAACGAGTTTTATTACCATAGATCTTTTGAGTTCTTTGCGGATCAGTACTTATAAAAATGGTGTTCTTCAGGAGACCACTACCAACAGTACTCTTTTGTCAGTTCCGGCATTCGGAGGAAGCAAAAACAGGATATTCCTGCATTTTAAAACTTCAAAAGAATTTGATGAAGCAAGATTGTATCAAACCAATGTTCTTTCCGTATTCAGTGCTATGAATGTGTATTATGCCTTTGCATTTGATCCGGCAAAAGTGCCTACCGACAATAATGGTATTTGTGATGATATCATTGCAGGAAGCGGTGTTGACGGGAATGTATCCGGAAGCAGCAGTTTCCTGGCTCCGCTCTCTTATGTTCAGAATAAAGAAAGAATTGGAGATGGAAATAAAAACTCTTACGGGTCAATAGTTCTTCCGGTCGGATTACTGGGGTCTTATTCAGTTGGGGTTCTTGATAAAAATCAGGTATATCCTGCTGGTAACAGGACAGGTTTTGTAATAGAACCGGATGATCAGGGGAAACTGTTAAGTGCTGAGTTTTTGAAGAATATTACAATAGAAACTTATCTTTACGGCCAGCTTCAGGATTCAAAACAGTTGTCTGACGGAGGTGGTCTGATTAATATAAAAGTGTTGGGATTCGGTTCAGGAAAGCAGAAAGTTACATTAACGACTACTAAGCCTTTCAATGAAGTACGATTAAAAATTACGCAGACAGTTGGATTTAATTTAGGAGCTTTAAAAGTTTACTATGCTTTTGAAGAACCAGTTTCTTGCGAATGTGACGATAAAATCCAGACAAGTGGTTCTGCGGTACCTGGAAATTTGGTAACCGGAACTTCATGGACATCAGGTCCGGGATTCCTTGGTCTTATTTTAGCAAAGATGACCAATCCGGGAGCTATTGTAGATAATAATCCGTCTAATTATGCAACGGCTACTGTTCCGGCAGCGTCTTTTCTTAGTATTTTTTCAGCCTTTGCAACGGTAAGCAGCAATACTGTGCTTCCTGTCAATACGATGGCCGGGTTTACTGTAGAAAAAGCAGGAAATCTTCTTGGAGTAAGTGTTCTGGAAAATATTACCGTGACCTTATACAATGGAAATACCCTGACAGATACCTTTACAAGCTCAGGAAGTCTTATCAGCGGAAACTTCTTCACAACAAATTCAAATAAATTCTATGTTGGAGGAAAAGCAACAAAGCCATTCAACCGTATTAAAATTACATTCAACAGCGGAACTGCGGTTCGTTTCCCTCAGAATTATTATATCTATAATGCTTTTGCGAGCAGAGATGATGATAACGATGGTGTTCCAAACTGTTTCGATCAATGTCAGGGAGGAGATGATAATATAGATAACAACGGAAACGGAATTCCTGATTGTGCAGAAGGATGTACAGCCGTAAATGATAAATCTCCTGCACTGGATACAGACGGAGATGGTATTGTGGATGCTTGTGATCTGGATTCTGATAACGATGGTATTCCTGATGCTGTGGAAGATTTTGATAAAAATGGAAAATTCCAGGATGATGATAATGAAGGAGATATCCTGTTGACGCCGGTATTGGGAGATTCGGTTCCGAATTATCTGGACCTTGATTCTGATAACGATGGTATCTTAGACTTATTTGAATCAGGAATTCCAACATCAGTCATCAACCAGATTGATGCAGATCACAACGGAGTTATTGATGCCAATGTTCCGGTAGGTAAAAACGGTATCGCTGATATTCTGGAAACATCACCGGACTCAGGAATATTGAAATATGCAGTTAAAAATACAGATGGAGATGATAAACCGGACTTCCTGGATATCACTTCCAATGGTTCTGATCTTGACCTTTATCAGATCGGAAAGGGTAATCTGGATACTTTAGGAGGTGGATTTATCTCTACAATTAATGATCAGGATAAAGACGGTATTCAGGCTGTTGTAGATACTGACCTGGTGAAAAGAGGTTCTCCTGATTCTCCGCTTTCACCATATGCTTCATTGTTGAAAAATGCTTCTAAAACTGCTGCAAAAACCACAGCTGCGGAAATTGATGATGCTGCCAATGATGTGAAAGTATATCCAAACCCCGTAAAAGCAGGAGAAAATCTTAGAATTACCTCTGCAGAAGAAGGAGTGTATACTCTGTTCTCAGCACAGGGACAGGTAATTAAGGCAGATAAGTTTAATGCCAATACCGGTATTGATACATCTTCACTTCCTACAGGAGTTTATATCATTAAAATAGAAACCAAATCAAAAATAAAATCTTATAAGGTTATTGTGAAATAGTCATAAGATTAGCTTGTGTTGTGGAGGGGTTGCTCATATTTGAGCAGCCTCTCTTGTTTTTAAGAGTCTCAAAATGAGATGATTTATTTGTTATTGTGGATAGATTTTTGTATCTTTGCCCTTCTTTTGGCGCGAAAAATTGTTTGTAAATTTATAAAATACTGAAAATCAACTCTTTCATTGTGGAAACGTGAGAGGGATTTCGTATATGTAGATATTGCGGTAATGCTGCCTCAAAAGTAATAAAAATATTTTGCATTACACTGTGAAAAGATATACCAGTGTTGCAGTTAGAAAGAGCCAAGTGCATAGTTAAAAGAGTCCTGAGGTCTTCTGTGAGCGCCAAAAACACTTTTACCTTTTACTTTTACCTTGTTTTTTGTTCTTTTTCTGATATTTTTTAATGAATCAAAATATTTTTTAACCCTTTCTTAAAAGTTTTATGAGTAAAACAAAATCAACAACTCAAGGAAATCCGAGAATTAATTTCTCATCAGCGAAAGGAAAAATCATCACTCCGGACTTTTTGGATATCCAAATTGAGTCTTTCAGAGAATTTTTCCAGCTTGATACACTTCCTGAAGCCAGAAAGACAGAAGCTCTTTACAAGACTTTCCAAGAGAATTTCCCAATTACGGATTCTAGAAACCAATTCGTATTAGAATTCTTAGACTACCTGGTAGATTCTCCACGTTATTCAATTGATGAGTGTGTGGAAAGAGGACTTACTTATTCAGTTCCTCTAAAAGCTAGACTTAAATTGTATTGTACTGACCCGGAACACGAAGATTTCCAGACAGTGGTTCAGGATGTATATTTAGGTCCGGTTCCTTATATGACGCCAAGTGGTTCTTTCATCATCAACGGTGCTGAGAGAGTTATTGTTACGCAGCTTCACCGTTCACCTGGTGTATTCTTCGGGCAAACTTACCACGCGAACGGGACCAAACTTTACTATTCAAGAATTATCCCTTTCAAAGGATCTTGGATGGAATTTACAACCGATATCAACAGCGTGATGTACGCGTATATCGACCGTAAGAAAAAATTACCATTAACAACTTTATTAAGAGCTATCGGATACGAATCTGATAAAGATATCCTTCAGATCTTCGACCTTGCGGAAGAAGTGAAAGTTTCTAAAGCTGCCCTTAAAAAAGTGGAAGGGAGAACATTGGCTGCGAGAGTATTGAACACCTGGTTCGAAGATTTCGTAGACGAAGATACAGGTGAGGTAGTTTCTATTGAAAGAAACGAAATCATCCTGGATAGAGAAACAATCCTTGAAAAAGAACACTTAGATCTTATCCTGGATGCTGGTGTGAAATCAATCCTGATTCACAAAGAAAACAGCAACGAATTCTCTATCATCCAGAATACATTACAAAAAGACCCTACTAACTCTGAAAAAGAAGCGGTAGAGTATATTTATCGTCAGTTAAGAAACGCAGATCCGCCAGATGAGGAAACGGCAAGAGGAATCATTGAAAAATTATTCTTCTCTGAGCAGAGATACTCTTTAGGTGAAGTTGGACGTTACAGATTGAACAAAAAGTTAGGTCTTAACATTCCTACAACAACTGAGGTTCTTACAAAAGAAGATATCATTGCGATCGTAAGACACTTAATCGAATTGGTAAACTCTAAAGCTGAGGTTGATGATATTGACCACTTATCAAACAGAAGAATTAAAACTGTTGGTGAGCAGTTAGCAGGACAGTTCGGAGTAGGTCTTTCAAGAATTGCAAGAACAATCAAGGAAAGAATGAACGTTAGAGATAACGAAATCTTTACGCCGCTTGACCTTGTAAATGCGAAGACATTAACATCTGTAATCAACTCATTCTTTGGTACCAACCAGCTTTCTCAGTTCATGGACCAAACCAACCCGTTATCAGAGATCACTCACAAGAGAAGATTATCTGCACTAGGGCCTGGTGGTTTATCAAGAGAAAGAGCAGGTTTCGAGGTTCGTGACGTTCACCATACTCACTACGGAAGAATTTGTCCGATTGAAACTCCGGAAGGACCAAACATCGGTTTGATTTCATCTCTGGGGATCTATGCGAAAATCAACAACCTTGGTTTCATCGAAACTCCATATAGAAAAGTAGAAGGTGGTAAGATTGATCTTAACGCTGACCCTATTTACTTAAATGCAGAAGATGAAGAAGATAAAGTAATTGCTCAGGCAAACGTTGAATTGAGTGATAACGGAGACTTCTTAACAGACAGAATTATTGCAAGATTGGATGGTGATTATCCGGTAGTGGAGCCTGCTCAGGTGAACCTTATCGACGTAGCTCCAAACCAGATCTCAGGTATTTCCGCTTCATTGATTCCTTTCCTGGAGCATGATGATGCGAACCGTGCATTGATGGGATCTAACATGATGCGTCAGGCCGTTCCTCTATTGAAGCCACAGGCTCCAATCGTTGGTACAGGGCTTGAGCAGCAGGTTGCAAGAGATTCAAGAATCTTAATTAACGCTGAAGGTACAGGTACTGTAGAGTACGTAGATGCTGACAGAATCGTTATTAAATATGAAAGAAGTGAAGACGAAGATTTAGTACAATTCGAGTCTGCTACTAAAACATACAAACTTACTAAGTTCAGAAAAACCAACCAGAGTACAACAATTACCCTAAGACCAAACGTAAGAGTAGGTGATGTAGTGGAAAAAGGACAGGTACTTTGCGACGGTTATGCTACTGAAAAAGGAGAATTGGCTCTTGGTAGAAACTTAGTGGTAGCGTTCATGCCTTGGAAAGGGTACAACTTCGAGGATGCAATCGTAATCAACGAAAAAGTTGTACGTGAAGACTGGTTTACTTCAATCCACGTAGATGAGTATTCTCTTGAAGTTCGTGATACCAAATTAGGTATGGAAGAGCTTACAGCAGATATTCCAAACGTATCTGAAGAAGCTACTAAAGATCTTGACGAGAACGGTATGATAAGAATCGGTGCTGAAGTGAAGCCTGGAGATATCATGATTGGTAAAATTACTCCAAAAGGTGAATCTGACCCGACTCCTGAAGAAAAACTTCTTAGAGCAATCTTCGGTGATAAAGCTGGTGATGTAAAAGATGCATCATTAAAAGCTGACTCTTCATTAAGAGGAGTTGTTATCAACAAGAAATTGTTCTCCAGAAACATTAAAGACAAAAAGAAAAGAACTGAAGAAAAACTTAGACTTGAAGAAATTGAAAACACTTACAAGGCTAAATTTGACGAGTTGAGAAATACTTTAATTGAAAAATTAAATACACTGGTAAGCGGTAAAACTTCTCAAGGGGTACAAAATGACCTTGACGAAGAAATCATCGGTAAAGGTGTGAAATTTACTCACAAGTTATTAACTTCAGTTGAAGATTATGTAAACGTTAGTGGTGCAGACTGGACAGTTGACGCTGACAAAAATGAATTGATCAAACAATTAATTCACAATTACAAAATCAAATATAACGACATCCAAGGAGTTAAAAACCGTGAGAAATTTGCAATTTCAATCGGAGATGAGCTTCCGGCAGGGATCATGAAGTTGGCTAAAGTTTACATCGCTAAGAAACGTAAACTGAATGTAGGAGATAAGATGGCAGGACGTCATGGTAACAAAGGTATCGTTTCAAGAATCGTTCGTGAAGAAGATATGCCGTTCTTAGAAGATGGAACACCAGTAGATATCGTATTGAATCCACTAGGGGTACCTTCTCGTATGAACATCGGTCAGATCTATGAAACCGTTCTTGGATGGGCTGGTCAGAAACTGGGAATGAAGTTCGCTACACCAATCTTTGATGGAGCTACTCTGGATCAGATTACTGAATATACAGAGAAAGCAGGTCTTCCTAAATTCGGTCACACTCACCTTTATGATGGTGGTACCGGAGAAAGATTTACTCAGGCTGCGACAGTAGGTATCATTTACATGTTGAAACTAGGACACATGGTTGATGATAAGATGCACGCACGTTCTATTGGGCCTTACTCATTGATTACTCAGCAGCCGTTAGGAGGTAAAGCTCAGTTCGGGGGTCAGAGATTCGGAGAGATGGAGGTTTGGGCACTTGAAGCATTCGGTGCATCCAATATCCTGAGAGAAATCCTGACTGTGAAGTCGGATGACGTGATTGGTAGAGCAAAAACTTATGAAGCAATTGCAAAAGGTGAATCTATGCCTGAACCAGGTATTCCGGAATCATTCAATGTATTACTTCACGAGTTACAAGGACTTGGACTTGATGTAAGACTTGAGGAATAATTTTAAATTTTGCCTGTTGAATTTTGAACCCGTTCAGAATTCTATCCAAAATTTATAATCCAAAATCTAAAATCTAAAAAATGTCAAATAAAAATAAAACAAGTAGATTTAATAAAATAACCATCGGTTTAGCTTCACCGGAGTCTATTTTACAAGACTCAAGAGGGGAGGTTTTAAAACCGGAAACTATTAACTACAGAACTCACAAACCTGAAAGAGACGGATTATTCTGTGAGAAAATCTTTGGTCCTGTAAAAGATTACGAATGTGCTTGTGGTAAATACAAGAGAATTCGTTACAAAGGGATCGTTTGTGACCGTTGTGGTGTAGAAGTTACTGAGAAAAAAGTAAGAAGAGAAAGAATCGGACACATTGGTTTGGTTGTTCCTATTGCTCATATCTGGTACTTCCGTTCATTGCCAAACAAAATCGGATACCTTTTAGGAATCCCTTCTAAGAAATTAGATATGATCATCTACTACGAAAGATATGTAGTGATTCAGCAGGGTATTGCTAAAAAATTAGATGGTTCCGATTTCGAAAATATGGAATTCCTTACAGAAGAAGAGTACCTTGATATTATGGAAACTCTTCCTGTAGAAAATCAGTATCTTGATGATTCTGATCCAAACAAATTCATCGCCAGAATGGGTGCTGAAGCTGTGGAAGATCTGTTAAAAAGAATCGATCTTGATGCATTGTCTTTCGACTTGAGACACAAAGCTCACAACGAAGGTTCAAAACAAAGAAGAACAGAAGCTCTGAAAAGATTGAATGTTGTAGAAGCATTGAGAGGTGCTAATACAAGAATGATCAACAGACCAGAGTGGATGATCATGCGTGTACTTCCTGTTATCCCACCAGAATTAAGACCATTGGTTCCATTGGATGGAGGACGTTTCGCAACTTCTGACTTGAATGACCTTTATAGAAGAGTAATTATCAGAAATAACCGTTTGAAGAGATTATTGGAGATCAAAGCTCCTGAAGTAATCTTGAGAAACGAGAAGCGTATGCTTCAGGAATCAGTAGATTCATTATTCGATAACACAAGAAAATCTTCTGCAGTAAAATCTGAATCAAACAGACCATTGAAATCACTTTCTGATTCATTGAAAGGTAAGCAGGGTCGTTTCCGTCAGAACTTACTAGGGAAAAGGGTAGATTACTCTGCGCGTTCCGTAATTGTTGTAGGTCCAAACTTACAGCTTCACGAATGTGGTATTCCTAAAGATATGGCAGCTGAACTTTACAAACCGTTTATCATTAGAAAACTAATTGAAAGAGGGATTGTAAAAACTGTAAAATCTGCAAAGAGAATTATTGATAGAAAAGAACCGGTAGTTTACGATATCCTTGAAAACGTGATGAAAGGTCACCCTGTTCTATTGAACAGAGCACCTACGCTTCACAGACTGGGTATCCAGGCTTTCCAACCTAAGATGATCGAAGGTAAGGCAATCCAGCTACACCCGTTGGTAACAACAGCATTCAACGCCGATTTCGATGGTGACCAGATGGCGGTGCACTTACCGTTAGGACCAGAGGCAATCCTTGAAGCTCAGTTATTGATGTTAGGTTCTCAAAACATTTTGAACCCTGCAAACGGTTCTCCGATTACAGTACCTTCTCAGGACATGGTTCTTGGTCTTTATTTCATGACTAAAGAATTGAGCTCTACAGAAGATATGAAAGTAAAAGGAGAAGGTCTTGCATTCTATTCTCCTGAGGAAGCGGAAATCGCTTATGCTGAAGGTAGAGTTTCTTTAAATGCTAAGGTAAGATGTAGACTACCTGTTAAAGAAGATGGAGTAATAGTAACAAGATTGATCGAAACTTCTGTAGGTAGAATTTTATTCAACCAGATTGTACCTAAGCAGGTAGGATATATCAATGAACTTCTTACGAAGAAATCATTGAGAAACGTTATCGGTAAGATCCTTGCTGATACAGATTTCCCTACCACTGTGAAGTTCCTTGATGCAATGAAAGACTTAGGATATTCAAACGCATTCAAAGGAGGTCTTTCATTCTCACTTGGGGATATTGTAGTTCCTGTTGAGAAAAAGCAGATGATTGCTTCTTCCATTGAAACTGTAGACGAAATTAGAGCTAACTATAACATGGGTCTAATTACCGATACAGAACGTTATAACCAGGTAATCGACGTTTGGACAAACACCAACGCAGGATTAACTGAAATGATCATGAGCAGAATGAAAACTGACCAAGGTGGTTTCAACTCTGTATATATGATGCTTGACTCTGGAGCGAGGGGTTCTAAAGAACAGATCCGTCAGTTATCAGGGATGAGAGGTTTGATGGCAAAACCGCAGAAAGCCGGTTCTACCGGAGCGGAGATCATCGAAAACCCGATTCTTGCCAACTTTAAGGAAGGTCTTTCAATTCTAGAGTACTTTATCTCTACCCACGGTGCCCGTAAAGGTCTTGCGGATACCGCTCTTAAGACAGCTGATGCTGGTTACTTAACGAGAAGATTGGTAGACGTTGCACAGGACGTTATCGTTACAGAAGATGACTGTGGAACGCTGAGAGGTACAGAAGTTACTGCACTTAAGAAAAATGATGAGATCGTTGAAAAAATCTCTGAAAGAATCTTAGGTAGAGTATCGCTACATAATATTTACGATCCTGAAACTGACGAGCTTATTGCAAGCGCAGATCAGGTGATCATTGAAGCATTGGCGAAAAGAATCGAAGAAGCTGGATTAGAATCAGTTGAGGTTCGTTCACCATTAACTTGTGAAGCTAAGAAAGGTATCTGTGCTAAATGTTACGGAAGAAACTTAGCAACAGGTAAAGTGATCCACATGGGTGAAGCGGTAGGTGTAATTGCAGCACAGTCAATTGGGGAACCTGGTACTCAGCTTACGTTGAGAACCTTCCACCAAGGGGGTACTGCAGGAAACGTATCAGAAAACCCGTCTATCGTTGCAAGAAGAGATGGTATCGTTGAAATGGATGAAGTAAGAACGATTACTTCTGAAGATGAAAACGGTAATACAGCTGAGGTTGTCGTTTCCCGTTCAACAGAATTCAGATTAGTTGCTGATAATGAGCTTAGAACTCCATTAATGGTAGCTAACGTACCTTACGGATCTATATTAGCTGTAAAACCAGGTGATAAAGTGAAGAAAGGGGATACAATCTGTAGATGGGATCCATATAACGCGGTAATTATTGCTGAAACTTCAGGTAAGGTAGAATACGAGGATATTATCCAGGGTATTTCATTCCAACTTGAAATTGACGAACAAACAGGATTCGAAGAGAAAGTAATCTCTGAATCCAGAAATAAGAAAGCCGTACCTACCTTGAAGGTGGTAGACTCTAAAGGTGTTGAGCAGAAAGCTTACAACTTACCGGTAGGAGCCCACTTAATGGTTAACGATGGTGAAAAAATTAAGGCTGGTAAAGTCTTAATCAAAATCCCAAGAAAATCTGCGAAAGCAGGGGATATCACCGGAGGTCTTCCGAGAGTTACCGAATTATTCGAAGCTAGAAACCCTTCAAACCCAGCGGTTGTTACTGAAATCGACGGGGTAGTTTCTTACGGAAAAATTAAGAGAGGTAACCGTGAACTTATTGTTGAAGCTAAAACTGGAGAAAGAAAAATTTATTTAGTTAAATTATCAAACCAGATCTTAGTACAGGAGAATGACTTCGTAAGAGCAGGTTCTCCGCTTTCTGACGGTTCTATTACGCCGGAAGATATCTTAAGAATTAAAGGCCCAACAGCAGTTCAGGAATACTTGGTAAATGAGATTCAGGAAGTTTACCGTCTACAGGGGGTAAAAATCGACGACAAGCACTTCGAAATTATCGTAAGACAGATGATGACGAAAGTATCTATCGTAGATGGAGGTGATACTCAATTCCTTGAAGGAGCTCTTGAGCACAAGTATGATTTCTTGGAAGAAAACAACAGAGTATTCGGTCTTAAAGTAGTAGTAGATGCTGGTGATTCTAAAGAATTCATGCCAGGTCAGATGATTACTGCAAGAGAATTAAGAGATGAAAACTCTAAGTTGAAGCGTGAAGATTTAGCATTGGTAGAAGTAAGAGAAGCTCTTCCTGCTACAGCAACTCCTGTACTGCAAGGTATTACAAGAGCTGCCCTTCAGACTAAGTCATTCATGTCTGCAGCATCGTTCCAGGAAACAACTAAAGTTCTTAACGAAGCAGCGGTTGCTGGTAAAGTAGACGATCTTAACGGTCTTAAAGAAAATGTAATTGTAGGTCACAGAATCCCTGCAGGTACAGGTCTTAAAGAGTATCAGAACGTTATTGTAGGTTCTAAGAAAGAATTCGAAGACCTTAACTAAAATTAATGATTTGAAATTTGGGATTTGAAATTATTTTTATATTTTCACAATCTCAAATTTCGAATTTTAAAAACATAATTTATAACAATGGACAACAATCAAAATCCACAAGACGGAAACATCAACATCGAATTAAACGAAATGGTAGCTGCTGGTATCTATGCTAACCTGGCTTTAGTAAACCACTCTCCATCTGAATTTGTAGTAGACTTTATTCAGTTGATGCCAGGTGTTCAGCAAGCTAAAGTAAGATCAAGAGTTATTCTTGCTCCACTTCACGCTAAAAGAGTATTAAACGCTCTTCAGCAGAACATCGCTAACTACGAGCAGCAGTTCGGAGAAATCAAAGAAGTTGAGCCTTTCGTATTAGGAGGAAACAACGTTCAAGCGTAAGATTTCTTTTACATAAAATAAAGAATACCCTGGTTTTTGCCGGGGTATTTTTTTTTGAGTTATATAATTCACTAATTGGTTCCTTTTTTATCTTTTTTTTATTATTCGTAATTTTATTTTAAAAATATACTAAAAAAATACGAATAATAAAATTGAAATATTTTTGTTAATTATCATTATAAATTAATAAAAATTAATTTAAATTAGTTAAAAATTATCATTCTGCTTGGTTAAATTTGTAAAAAATTGAATGGAATGAAAATCTACCCTATTGCAGCGGTTCTACTCTGCATGAATGTGTACGCACAAAAGCAAAGTACACTTAAGGAAAATCAAAAGCATTTGCAGGAGCTGTATGCTAAATATGAAAAAGATCTTAAAAAGGCTCATAAAAATGCAAAAGCAGCAGGAATACCTCCTAATTTATACAATGAAGAGGATTACAAAAGAACAATGGATCCTGTAACAGGGAGAACCAACTTTGAAGGGCTGGCAAAGGTAAACGAGGATATCTTAACAGGTAAATATCAACCTTCACAACCTATGTCTTTTATTTCGAATCACAATACCTCTGCTACAGGTAAAATAATAGACGAACCCTGGATTGAAAGAGGGCCATATAGTGTAGGAGGAAGAACAAGGGCAATTATGTATGATCCCAATGATCCTACAGGGAAAAGAGTTTTTGCAGGAAGTGTTTCAGGAGGGCTTTGGGTAAATCAGGACCCTTCAGTAGCAGCCAATGAATGGCAGCCATTAAGTACATTCTGGGCGAATACCTCCATTTCAAGTATTACTTATGACCCAAACAATCCGCAAATTTTTTACGTAGGAACAGGAGAAGCTCCAACTGCTGATGCTGTAGGATCAGGGATATGGAAATCAACTAATGGCGGTACAACATGGACGCAGATTTTTACCATTCCTGTTACCTATTCTTCTTCCGGGGTAAGAAATGGTAACTTCTATATTAATGATATCAAAGTAAGAAATAATAATGGCGTTTCAGAAGTATATGCCGGAGTAAGCGGTGCTTATGTAGGAATTACATTTAATGACGGATGGCAGGGATTAAGCCAGGCTGGATTGTATAAGTCTACAGATGGTGGAACAACATTTACAAAAAATAACAGCTTACTGGCTCTTAATACAACTACCGGCGTAACCAGCACAACAGGATATTCTATCCAACAGATAGAAATTGGGGCAGATAATGCAGTATGGGTGTCTACCAGATCTTCCAGATTCTCTAATATAGATTCCGGAGGGCGAATTTTTAAATCCACAGACGGAAATACTTTTAATCAGGTATACAATGTAGGAAGCAGTGGTTCGAGAGTCAACTTTACTCTTTCAAGAACAGATGCCAACAAAATATATGCATTTATGCAGGGGGCATCTTCTGCAGAACCTATCAGAATAGCAAAATCTGCAGATGGTGGAACAACCTGGCAGGCAACAAATGATGCTGCGCCTGTTTTGGCGCTGCCTACTGCAACAGATACGAGTATTCCTGCTAATGACTTTACAAGAGGGCAATCTTTCTATGACCTGATCATTGCAACAGATCCTCTGGACGATAATACCTTGTATATAGGAGGTATTGATCTGCATAAATCTACCAATGGAGGAACAAGCTGGACACAGATATCAAAGTGGTCAAATAACAATAATATGGCTGCTTTGCAGGTTTCACAGGTACATGCTGACCAGCATGAAATCGTATTCAATCCTTACAATAATTACGCAACAGGACAAATGATGTTTGGAAATGATGGAGGGATCTATTATGCGGCCAATAAAGCTAATATTGGTACTGTTGGTGGGTTTTCCCCTAGAAATACCAGATATAATGTAACGCAGTTTTACTCTGCCATGC
Source organism: Chryseobacterium rhizoplanae (assembly GCF_900182655.1). GTDB lineage: Bacteria > Bacteroidota > Bacteroidia > Flavobacteriales > Weeksellaceae > Chryseobacterium > Chryseobacterium rhizoplanae. Next base: position 87,318 of record NZ_FXTC01000013.1, on the reverse strand, counting down.
TGAATCCGATAAAAACACCGGCCAATGAAGAATTACTGGCAGGTGCACAGGATAATGGCTCATGGTGGTTATATGGAGTACCACAGGCTAATAACTTCCTTACAAGCCAATCTGCTACAGGTGGAGACGGTATGTATACCGAGTATGACGATCAGGATAATTATGAAATTGCAAGTTATGTTTACAACAGCCATTATTTATTGACTAATAGTACATATTATCTTGTTACTAGTGCTAACAGGAACATGGGGCACTTCGTAAATGAAATCGCTTTAGACAGAACCAATGATGTATTTTATTCTTACCGTTCCGGACTTACACTTTTCAGAACAAGCGGACTTTCTGCATCAGCGACATCTTTTACCAATAATGTGGTGACAGTAGGAACCGCACAAACAAACGAACAGATTTCATGGATGAAAGTATCTCCTTATACAACCGCTTCTACAACACTTTTTGTAGGAACCAACCTGGGGAGAATATTTAAAGTGACAAATGCCAACACCACAGCATACGCAGCAACCTTATTGACATCACCAATAACAGGAACTGTTTCTGACATAGAATTTGGTGCCAACGAAAATGAAATTATTGTAACCTTCTCCAATTATAACCTTACCAGTGTTTTCTACTCTACAGATGGAGGAACTACATGGCAGAACAAAGAAGGGAATCTTCCTGACATGCCTGTAAGAACTGTATTAAGAAATCCTGACAACCCAAACGAAGTGCTGGTAGGAACTGAAATGGGAGTTTGGGGAACTACCAATTTCCTAGCAACAACGCCTGAATGGGCTTCAGTAACCGGCAATATAGGAAATGTGAGAATTACCAATTTAGATTACAGACCAGTTACCAAAACAGTATTGGTTTCTACATATGGTAGAGGAGCATGGACAACCCAGAATACAGTACCTGCTTTATCAACAGCTGAAACTAAATCTAAAAAGGATATGAACATTATATATCCGAACCCTTCCAAGGGAATTTCTCATCTGAGATTTGATGCTGCTAAATATAGTAGTGTGGATATAAGCATTGTGGATGGCTCAGGAAGATTGGTATACAGTAAGAAAAATGTAAAGTCTGATGAAGAGTTCGGACAAAAGCTTGTACCTGGAAATTATATTTTGAAAGCCGAGTCTAAAGGTCAAATCGTATATAGTGGTAACTTCCTTGTATTAGGACGTACCGGAGGTGATGATGATTAGAAAATGAATAATCAAATATATTTAATATTATTTTGGATGCTGGCTTCCTGCGGGATGCCGGTATCCTCTTTATCTCAGGATAAGACAGTATCTGTGATCTCTGCTGAAAAATCAGAGTGGATAGGAGGAAGAGCCGGAGTAAGAGGAGCCGTGTACACTGTGAAACTGAAGAAGAAAAATAATAGTGTTGTCACTGTAAAAGCTTTTAGAGCGGAAGGAAATACCATTCCATTTATTCAAAATAATACAGGCAGTACAATAATGATAAGAGGCAATCTTGCTTATAAAAATAATGAAGATTTAAAGACTGCTGATCAGATGCCGGGTGGTGCACCTGTAGAAAATCCTGTTCCTCAAAAATTAGATCCAAAAGATAACTGGATAGAGTACACTATAAAAGGATCTCAAACACTTTACAAAATAAATATTTCAAAATTTACTCCTGCAGAATCATCTGAAGAACCTGCCCCTTAAATATCTTTCATTCTTTGAATAAAAAACTACTTTTTATTTTTCTGTGTATTCCGGTAATCATATTATTCAGCAATGTGGTGTATTCTGTAGTTTCTCATGTTAAAAGAGAACTGTATGAAAAGACACAATATAGTATTGCAAAGAGTAATTTCAGAAAATCTGAAACGATCTGTTTTACCGAAAAGGATCTTACTGAAGCAGAATGGAAAGAAGAAAAAGAATTTACACTTCATGGATTTTCTTATGATATTATCCGGATCAGTGTAGTGAATGGGAAGAAATATTTTCTCTGTTATATTGATAAAAAAGATATCATCATCAATTCTTTACTGGACTTTTCAAAAAAACTTGCTTTTAAAAAAACTTGCTTAAAGCTGCAGATTGATCTTCCCGGTCAAAACAAAAGCATACTTAAGACTCCAGGTTCCTTTGCCGTTTTTGATAAAAAAGAATTCTGTCTTTTTACAAATCATTTCTTAGAAGCCATTTCAAAATATCATAATCAAAAGAAAAACACTCATTATTTATCCATTATTTTTCCTCCACCGGAAATGAGCTTTATAATAAAGCGAATATAATATTAATGGTAACAAATTTAAATAATGAAAAAATATATAGGCATAGTAGCTTTGTTAGGCTGTACTATTGCACATGCTCAACAAACACAGGAAGGATCAATTGATGAAGTCAATATCCTTGGGAGAAAAAAAATTAAACAGGAACGAGCTGAATTCAAAAGACACGCGCAATCTGTAGAAACTCTTTCTGAAGAAGATCTTAACAGAAATAACCCCGCAGCAATAGATCAGACTTTATCTACAATGCCAGGGCTTCAGGTAGATAAACGAACCAATTTCGGAGGTCAGAGACTCGTTTTGAGAGGGTATGGAAATGATCAGAAATTTAATAACTGGGGCGTAAAAGCGTATTGGAACAATATGCCTTTAACAAATGCTGAAGGGATAACCATTCTGGATGATGTGGATTTTGCTTATGTAACCAATGTTGAGGTGATCAAAGGTCCGGCAGCAACGATGTATGGAGGTGGCGTAGGTGGAGCTGTACGTTTCTACACACGTCCGGATTTTACAAAAGGAGCATCGGTTTCAGAAAATGCAATGTTTGGTGCTTTCAAAACTTTTCAGTCAAGGACACAGTTGAATGTTGCTGATGATAATTATTCAGTAAGTGCTGCTTATGGACATCTTGAAACAGATGGATACAGACCAAATGGAGGAGGTTTGAAAAATTTCTTCAATGTAAATGGTACGGTGAAGTTGAGCAAAAAAGATCAGTTAAGTTTCTTTGCAAGCCAGGCTTATTCCTATGAACACACTTCAGGACAGATTTCATATGATGACTATTATGCAGGTATTGATAATGGAAATCCTGCTTATATTCGAAAAAATTCGGGGACTAAAATAAAATCTACAAGAGTAGGATTGAGTAATACCGTAAGTCTTACTTCAAACTTAAGAAATTATACAACCCTGTTTTATTACAACGCAAACACGGAAAGTGTTTCAGCCGGAGCATATGGGGTGACAAGTTCTCCCAATGTAGGATTGCGTTCCACTTTTACTTTGAAGAATGAATTTAAAGACTTTGAAAACCGTTTAGATTTTGGAACCGAAATACAAAACTCTGTATCTACTACATCGAGTTATCGGTTTACCGGTTCTGAAACAGAGCCTTTACAAACAACTGGGATGAGTGGAGCATCGTATTTTAAATACAATAACAATCAATCCACCTATTTTGTGATCGATTATCTTACGTATAAACCTTGGGGACTTACATTGTTGGCTGGTGTAAGTGGGAATAGAACCAATTATGACAGGAAAGATCTTTTTGCATTGCCAGGTTTGATTGCCGGCCGAAAGGACCAGTCTTTCAACAAGAAATATGACATGGCATACACTCCTCACTTTGCACTGCAGAAAGAATGGAAACATCAGATCTTTAATCTAAGCTATAGTGAAGGATACAATTCTCCTACGGCAGCTTCTTCTTTTATAACAGCAACCAATACCGTAAATGATGATCTGAAACCAGAACGTGCAAAAATGTTTGACTTCAGTGTCCATGGGCTTTTACTGAATACAAAATTAGATTACCGTATTTCCGCATTCAGAATAGACTATTCTGATAAGCTTACACAGTTAGTAATTCCTGGAAGTATTGTCCCGGGGCAAACTTACTGGACCAATACCGGAAGCCAAAAAAATACGGGATTTGAGTTTAGCGTAGGGTATCAGTACAGAACAGACAATTCTTTTATTGAAAGAATTGTTCCATTTGTAAACCTTTCTTATTATGATGCGAAGTATAAAGATTTTACAACTATAGTGGGAGGAAGAAAAGAAACTTATGATCATAAATCGGTGGTAGGAGTTCCAAGGAATAAATACGCTGTCGGGTTGGATATTTTTACCAAACCGGGATTCTATCTTGTGAATACCTATAATTATCTGGGAAATGTTTATTCCGATTTTAACAATACAAATCTGGTAAAAGGTTTTGGATTGCTTAATTCAAAATTAGGATTTAAAAAATCTTTCAACAAGCTTGATCTGGATGTATATGTAATGGGAAATAATCTTACAAACCAGATCAACTATACATTTCTATTCTTAGGGAACAGCATCAATGATTCTGATGCAGGCAGCGGTTATCCTAAAGGAGTGGCTACGGATCTTAATCCCGGGCCTGGTAAAGCTTATTTCTTTTATGGATTCAATGTTAAATACAGATTCTGAAATGTAAAATAGCCCCATTGCATGGTATTATTCTGAATAAAATAAAAATACTCTGATTTATTAGAGTATTTTTTATGATGATTACTGTAAGGCAGGATAAATAAATGTTGAACTTTATGAATTGTTAATTTTATTTAATAACATAAAAATATATAATAACCATACATCAATTTTATATCTTTGTTTAAGAAAAAGTAGAAAATATAGGATATGATTGATAACGCGTTCGCTGTAAGTAAATTTGGCTTTCTGGGTGCTGATTTTTTAGCTGAGCTGGAAAAACATGCTGTTGCCATTGATATAAAAGCAAAAACTGAGATCATAAGAGAAGGGCAGAAAAATAAGTTTGTCCCTTTCCTTATCAAAGGCTCTATCAGGGTTTTTACCCTTAATGATGGAAGAGAACTTATCTACTACTATATTAAGCCCAAAGATAGCTGCCTCATGACCTTCTCATCTATTCTTACAGACTATGTGAGCAGAGTGTATGCCATTGCGGAAGAAGACTCGGAAGCTATTCTTATTCCCGTTTCCGTAATGCATGATTGGCTGATCAGATTCCCGGAAATCAACAAGTTGTTTTATCATGAATATGACCGTAGATTTTCAGAAGTGATGAATATGGTGAATGATGCGGTGTTCCACAGGCTGGATAAAAGAGTCCTGAACTATATCAAACAGCAGATTTCATCCACCGGAAACAATCCTATTAAGATCACCCATCGTGAAATTGCCAATAGTTTGGGAACCTCTAGGGAAGTGGTAAGCAGAGTTTTGAAAAAAATTGAAAGCGAGGGAGAAATTGTGCAGACTAAAGAAGGAATAAAAGTTCCTGTAAATGAAAATGTTAGGATAGTCTAATTTCAATTGTTTGAAAAGTTTATTTCCATCATTGATAAAAACAATTTGGATGGTGACTTTTATCACCTGTTTTTGAATTGAGAACTCGATAAGTTTGTTATATCATAATTTAATTCAAATTGTATATGACGAAAACTCTCTTATTTTTGTCAGTATTTTCTTCAGGTCTTGTCTTTGCACAGGAAGATCTGCTGAAGGATATTGACACGGTGAAAACCAACACAGAAACTTCACAACCCGCCTTTAAAGCCCTTCAGATTGTAACAGGACAATCCACAAAACTCGCTGCTAAAAAAGAATGGTACATCATTGTTGCCCACAGATTTGGAGATATAAGCGCTGGGTTTAAAGACTTTTTCGGTCTGGATCAAGCCTCAACCAAGTTAGGGGTTATCTATGGTATCTCAGACGCTGTTTCCGTAAGTCTTTCCAGAGAAACGAATATGAAAACGTTTGAAGGAGCCGTAAAATACAGGCTGGTAAGACAAAATGAAAACTTTCCGGTAGATATTGTGGGCTACAATGTAATGGGTGCCAATACTGAGCTTGATAAAGATAATTATCCACATCTTAAATTCAGTGACAGGCTTTCTTATCTTACGCAGGCATTGATCTCAAGAAGGTTCAACGATAAACTTTCATTACAGCTTACGCCTTCCTTTGTTCATAAAAATCTTTATGAACCTACCATTGAAAACAAAAATCAGTTTTTGGCAGGTTTGGGAGGCCGCTATAAAATTTCCAAAAGAGTTTCTGTGAATGCAGAATACTTTGTGAATTTCGACGATCACAGTTTTTATAAAAACCCATTATCATTAGGAGTAGATATAGAAACCGGAGGACATGTGTTCCAGCTTTTACTCACGAACTCCCAGATTAATTCTGATATCGGATATCTTACCAATGCCACAGGAGCATGGGGAAAGGGACATATTTTCTTTGGGTTTAATCTTTATAGAGTTTTTTAATATGAAAAAGCTAACATCCTTATTGATAGTGTCGTCAGCAATCATACTGACTGCGTGTGACAGCAGAACTTATGAAGAGATTTCTGATAATACACCTATCACTGCACCTGTAAAATATACAGCAGATGTAAAACCCATTGTGGATAATAATTGCATTGGCTGTCATTCTGCCACTGGCTATAAACCTCTCGTTACTTATGATCAGGTAAAAAATAATATAGACGGAATTCTGGACCGCATCCAAAGACCTAATGGTGATCCCGGTAAAATGCCTCAGGGAGGATCTTTGTCTGCAGCTCAGATCAATATTTTCATAAAGTGGAAAGCTGACGGGTTAAATGAAAATTAAAAAAATTGATATGAAAAAATTAGCATTATTAAGCGTATTACTGCTTTCTACCGGGTATGCTTCAGCACAAAAATACAGTTCTAAGACGGGAAAAGTAACTTTTGAAGCGTCAGTACCTCTGTTTGATGATATTTTTGCACAGGATGACAATAATATTGTGATTCTGAACGCAGATAACGGCGAAATGGCATCCGTTTCTACCGTTAAAAACTTTCACTTTAAAACCAAATTAATGGAAGAGCATTTCAATGAAAGTTATGCTGAATCTGCAAAATATCCAAAAACAACCTTCAAAGGGAAAATTGTCAACTTTGATAAAACAAAACTTACGGCCAGTCCTCAGAAATATACCGTTCAGGGAACGCTTAACTTTCATGGTGTAGACAAAGCGGTAGCTTCTTCAGCCACATTATATGCAAAAGATGGTAAAATCTATATGCAGGGTGGTTTTATGGCCAAACCTGCAGATTATAAAGTGACCATCCCTAAAATGGTTACCAAGAAAGTGGCAGAAAATGTCAACATCGAATACAACTATGTAATGGTAAAACAATGAGAAATGTCATCTTAATTTTAGGACTATTTCTGAGCTCATTCATATCTGCTCAGGAAAAGGCAAAATCAATATTTGATATTGCCAGAAGCGGAACAGTTCCTGAAGTACAGGAGCTGATGAAACAAAACCCGGATGTTATTAATCAGGTGAACGAAAACGGATTCTCTCCCCTTATTTTAGCTTGTTACAGAGGAAATATCCCTGTTGCAGAATTTTTAATTACTCACGTTAAAAATATGAATTACGCAAGTGGAGAAGGAACAGCTTTAACGGCTTCTGTTTTTAAAGGAGATAAAAATCTTACTCAGAAATTATTAGCGAACAAAGCTGATCCCAATGTGGCAAGCAGCAGTGGAGTAACACCATTAATATATGCTGTCCAGTCACAAAATAAAGAAATGGTAGAACTGCTGCTAAAGAATAAAGCAAATAAGACATTATCAGATAAACAAGGGAAAACTGTTTTTGAATATGCATTATTTACTAAAAATCAAGATATTATTAACTTATTAAAAAATTGATCATATGAAATTAAAAACTACATTATTATTGATCGGATTTTTTGCTTTTTTTCAGGTAAAAAGTCAATATTCGACAGGAACTGTACCTCTTTTTTCCACACCGGGAGGAGCAGATTTGGCTTATTCAGTTAAGATTGACCTTACCCCTTCTTTAGTTACCCTTACCCTTATCGGGCCTTCTACGGGATGGCTGGGAATGGCTTTCAATACAACGAATATGGATGATATAGGGAAAGACGTTGTCATTTTTGATGGGACTAATTTAAGTGACAGAACATTTAATGGACAAGGAGTGGTTCCGCCTTTGGACGGGACTCAAAACTGGACTGTAACATCTAATACAGTGGCAGGAAGTGTTCGTACCGTAATCGCGACAAGAGCTTTAAACACAGGAGATGCTAATGACTATGTTTTTACTGTTCCTCCTGCAGGCCCTTTAAACATTACCTATGGACGTAGATTATCGAATTTTACGATTGGTTATCACGGTTCTAACAGTTGTGGTACTACATCCCTGAATTTTGGTACTTTAGGTACTAAAGAAACAGCTTCGGAAAATAAGAAAATAGTTCTTTATCCAAACCCGGCTCAAGAAACAGTGAGCTTTAAAAATGCAGATAAAATAAAATCTGTTGATATTTATGAATCTGCCGGAAGAAAAGTAAGATCTGTAAAGCTTGAGGGAGAAAATATCAGTGTCAGAGATTTAAAATCCGGTACTTATTATTTTGAAATCACTTTAAAAGATGGAACTACATCTTACGAAAAGCTGATTAAAGAATAATTTTCAGAAAAAACACACCTAAATAATTAGTAATGAATACCCCTGATTTTTCAGGGGTATCATTTTTTGTTAAGTACTTATTCCAGAGGGATTGCTGATAAAATTTTTATATTTGTGTAATATTTGGATACCTATGAAAGTTACCTTTGAAAAATATAATCATTTCTGGAAAAAGCAGTTTGAAATCATTAAAAATGAACTTGAGAACTATATCGGTTTTTTGAATCCGGAAATTGAACATATTGGCAGCACATCTGTGGAAGGTTTATCTGCAAAACCTGTTATTGATATTATGATTGGGGTAAAGGATGAAAAAGAACTGGATAAAATTCCACCTTTACTGGCGGGCAGGGATTATGTATATTATGAAACATATAACGAAGACATGCCATATCGCCGTTTTTTTATTAAACTTGTTGCCAGTACCCAACAACTGGGATTTCCTGAGGTTTTTTATTCAAAAGAGGAAATTCCGGAAAGGATTCATGACCATCACCTTCGTATGGCCCACATTCACGTCATTCCTACTTCTTCAGAACACTGGACCCGTCATATTGCGTTCAGAGATTATCTTCGTACCCATCCAGAGGTAAAGGAAGAATATCAAAAACTGAAAGAAGAACTGAGTAAAAAAGAATGGTTTGACGGGAATGATTATAATCAGGAAAAAGATCCATTTATAAAAAAAGAAGAGCGTAATGCTATTCAATGGTATTTGAACCAACAAAATAAAGCGTAATACTGTAAAATTTAAAATATTTATGGAATTTAAGACCTTAACCAATGTTACAACTCATGAACTTCTATCAGTATTCAATCATTCATTTTCTGACTATGTTGTTCCTTTTCACTTAACGAAAGAGGTGCTTGTCTCAAAAATTGCAGCTGAAAAATTAGACATGAATTTATCTGCCGGAGCATTTGAAGACGGAAAACTGGTTGGTTTTATTCTTCAGTCTGAAAAAGTTGAAAATGGAGAAAAGATAATCTATAACGGAGGAACAGGAGTCGTTCCGGAAAGCAGAGGTAAAGGATTGGTGAGAAAAATGTATGATTTTATTATTCCTGTTTTAAAAGAAAGAAATGCCAATACATTACTGCTTGAGGTTATTGAAGGAAACCAGCCTGCCATAAGGGCCTATGAAAACTTAGGCTTTAGTATTGTCCGAAGGCTGCTTTGTTTTAACGGTAGCATTAAGCAGGGAAAAGAAAATGCTGAGGTTTCTATTAAGGATTTGAAGGGCTTTCAATGGGAAAAATTACGTTCTTTCTGGGATATCGAACCTTCATGGCAGGGATCCGTTTTCGTATTGGAGCCTATGCCTGAGAACTATGTAACTTTGGGTGCTTATATTGAAGAGAAGCTTGTTGGGTATATTGTGTATGGTCCTGCAGCGAAAAAAATATACCAGTTTGCTGTGGATAAAAGTTTCAGAAATCAGGGAATAGGGACGATGCTTTTTAATGCCATTTCGAAAAAAAATGGAGGGCAGACTATAGCATTGAACAATGTAGATGATTCTTCAGAAAACACCAGTAAATTTCTTAGTGAAAAAGCAGGACTGAACAATTGGCTGTCACAGTTTGAAATGAAAAGACCTATTTAATGAGTTTTAATTTCGATTCAAAAAAATCATCGCTTTTAATATACTTTTAATCTCTTAAACTTTTCAGGCAGAAGGATAGGATGTAACTTTGCAGAAAATTTAAAATAATGAAGCGAGGAATCCATTTTTTACTGCTGCTAATTTCCTTTACGGCTTTTGCACAACAGGTCAATATTGATACAGCCCAGGTGGTGATCCCGGGTAGGCAAAATAGTGTAGAGGCGCAGTCTAAACCTTATGTGATTATGATATCTACAGACGGTTTCCGTTATGATTATGCTCAGAAATATAATGCTGAACATCTTTTGAAACTGGCTAATAGTGGTGTAAAATCTGATGCAATGATTCCGAGCTATCCAAGTATTACTTTCCCGAACCACTGGAGTTTAATTACCGGGCTTTATCCTTCCCATCATGGTTTGATTGATAACTTTTTTTATGATTATAAAAGAAAAGAAGGATATGCGATGAACAGCAAGAAAAATGCTGAAGACGGCAGCTGGTATGGAGGAACACCACTTTGGGGACTTGCGGAAAAACAGGGAATGGTATCGGCTTCTTTAATGTGGGTAGGGTCTGCCAGCGATGCAGGAGGAATGCGACCTACTTATTACTATCCCTACCATGAAAAATTTACCCCTTCGGAAAAAGTAGAAAAAGTAGTGAACTGGCTGAGGTTACCGGAAGATAAAAGACCTCATTTTATATCATTATATTTCCCTGAAGTAGACGGAAGCGGGCATCATTATGGTCCGGACGCCAAAGAAACAGAAACGGCTGTTCATTTGATAGACCAGGCGATTGGTGACCTTGTTCAGAAAGTAAATGAATTAGGATTAAAAAATGTTAACTTTATTTTTGTTTCCGATCACGGGATGATTAAAGTAGACGGTGGTACACCATTGGAAATTCCGGCTGTTCTTTTTGATAAAAACAGATTTGATTTTTATAATTCTCAAACCCTGTTAAGAGTTTACGTTAAGAATCCGGATGAGGTAAAAGCAGTTTATAAAGAACTGAAAGCCAATAAAACTGACGATTACGAAGTATATCTGGATAAAAAACTTCCCAAATACCTACATTTTGCAACAAGAGATGACAGATATAACAGGATCGGGCAGATTCTTCTGATCCCGAAAGCTCCGAAAATATTCCTGGAAAAAGGAAAGAAAACATCGGTTGGAAAACATGGCTACAACCCTAAAGTTGTTCCGGAAATGAAAGCGACTTTCTTTGCCTGGGGCCCTGAGTTTAAAAACAATCTGACAATCGGAGAATTTGCCAATATCAATGTTTATCCTTTGGTTGCTGAAGTTTTAGGATTAAAAATTGATCAGCCTATTGATGGAAAACTGAAAGTTTTAAAAGAAACATTGAAAGAAAAAAAATAATCTGAGGATTAAAAAATAGAAATTAAAACCATTTTCGGCGCACCAAAGGTGCGCCGAAAATGGTTTTATAGATTGACTGAGAAATTAAAATTTAGAAGAAAACTCTTTAGCAAAATCTTCCAGTTTAACATTTCCTGTAACAGGAGAACCATGATCAATAAAATCCTTTTGAACAACACCTGTTCTTATTCCTCTGCCCATTTCAACATACAGATGTGCCATATCCTCTGGAAGTCCGGCTTGCAGCATTCCGTTTAAAGAATCTTCATCAGAGAATTCTACCCAGGGAAGTTCCGGTTTGTTAACAGAAGTGCCTAAAACTTTCGCAAAATCAGAAGCTGTTCGTACATCACTTACAATATATCTGATGTTGTTGGTATTTCCGTCTTTTACCAGCTCTTCGGCTGCTGCTTTGGCAATATCATTCGGGTGAACTACAGGGACTTCAATGCTTGCAGGGTAATTAGCACCAATGATTCCTGCATTTTGAATTAAAGGAATATCATTGAAAAAATTATTATAAAAATATCCGGCTCTTAAAAAAGTGAAAGAAGTATTTTCTACGTCGTTATATATTTTTTCAATATTGTGAAGACCTGCAATAGGACCGTTTTCTACCGGAGATTCTGCTCCTACGCTGCTTAGCATTACTGCTCTTTTTACATTAGCATTTTTTAAAGCTTCAGCATAATTTTTACCTGCATTAGTTGTGTTTTCAACAATCTTATCCGGGCTGATAGCCGGAGGAGTCATTACAAAAACAGCATCTGCGCCTTCAAATGTTTGAGTCAAAAAGTTAGCATCTGTGATAGAACCTATAGCTGGAGTTGCTCCAAGGGATTCAATATCCTGTTTTCTTGCATCGCTGCTGCTGACTACGGTAATAGTATGCCCTTCGGCAATTAATTGTTGTGCTAATGGTTTAGCTACATTTCCTAATGATCCTGTGATTACGATTTTCATATGTAAATATTTTTTTATTTCTGAGAACAAAGTTATATTTGTACTTACTTTTATACAAGTACTTACCCTAAAGTATGTAGATATGACAGCAATCAAAGAAAGTTCAACCATTCAGGAAAACAGAAAGACGGTACTGGATTGTCCTGTAATGTATGTTATGGAAAGAATCGGTGGATTCTGGAAACCGATTATCCTGTTCAATCTTTCCACCGGAGAAAAAAGATACAGCGAATTGAAAAAAGCAATTCCTGCCGTAACGGAAAAAATGCTCATTCAGCATCTGAAGCAACTGGAAACAGACGGATTGATTATCAGAACGGCGAAACCTGTAGTGCCGCCTCATGTGACGTATAAATTGAGTGAAGCAGGCAATGAGCTTGCTCCCGTTATTGATGCCATGGCAGCCTGGGCTTTTCAGGATATGGAAAGAAATGATAATAAATATGCTGAAGGAAACCAATATATTGTGAATCAGGCTCAGAATACATTTAGCCAAAATCTAAAAAAATAAAAACAGGCGCTTCAATTTGAAGCGCCTGTTTCTGTTACTATTTTACAGAAGAATTACAAAGACTGCATATCAATCACGAAACGGTATTTTACATCGCTTTTCAGCATTCTTTCATACGCATTGTTGATATCCTGCATTTTAATCAGTTCAATATCAGAGACGATATTATGTTTGCCACAGAAATCTAACAGTTCCTGGGTTTCTGCAATACCTCCGATCAAAGATCCTGCAACAGAACGACGCTGGAAGATCATAGGTCTGGTGCTTACTTGTGTTTCCTGGAATTCACCTACGAATCCTACAAGAACCAGGGTGCCATTCAGAGAAAGTGTTTGCATATAAGGATTGATGTCGTGCTCATAAGGTACTGTATCAATGATAAGATCAAATTTACCCCTTACAGCATCCATTTGAGAATCATCCGTAGAAATGACTACATGATCTGCTCCAAGCTGTTTGGCATCATCCGTTTTTCCGGGAGTTCTTGAGAACAAAGTAACTTCAGCTCCCAATCCTTTTGCTAATTTAATAGCCATATGCCCTAAACCGCCTAATCCTACAACAGCTACTTTTGAACCCGGACCAGCATTCCAGTGTCTTAACGGAGACCATGTTGTGATTCCTGCACATAGAAGAGGTGCTACTGCTGCCAGATCCAGATTTTCAGGAACACTTAAAACGAAATGTTCATCAACCACTACTTTTTGGGAATATCCTCCAAAAGTATGGCCACCAAGATGTTTGTCTTTTCCGTTATAAGTCCCTGTGAATCCATTCTGGCAATATTGTTCCAGATCATGTTGGCAGCTGTCACAATGTCCGCATGAATCTACCATGCATCCTACTGCTGCAAGATCACCTGCCTTAAATTTGGAAACTTCGCTTCCTACTTTGGTAATTCTCCCCACAATTTCATGTCCCGGAACTACAGGATACAAAGACCCGCCCCAGTCATTTCTTGCAGTATGAAGATCAGAGTGACATACTCCGCAGTATAGAATTTCAATTTCTACATCTTTTGCAGTGATTTCTCTTCTTTCGATATTCATTTCTTTCAGATCTGCCGTGGTAGACTCTGCTCCATAAGCTTTTACTGTAATTGTACTCATTTTTTTATATTTAGTTTATTTAGGATAAATTATAGTGTCTTTTATTTGTTATGGTCTGGTTGCTTTACAATCCGTTGTCAATAAGTAAGTCTGCCGTTCGGAGTGAAAATCCATAACGATACAAAAGTCGAAACTTTTCAATAAACCGGACTTATACAGATTACCGAATTACCTACCAATTTTACAGACCCTGTTTCAGTTACACAGGAAAGTGGTAATTTTGAATAGAAATAAAAATATACTTCATGGAAAATCAGGAGGTTGAAATCTATAACAGTGTCTCGGAATATAATAAAATGGCCAATCAGGAAACCCTGCATCCCCTGGTAAGCATCATAGATTTTTCCAGATCCGATCTTATCTGCCAGCATAAAAGAAAATTCGGCTTTTATACCGTTTTTCTGAAAGATGTAATGTGCGGAGACATGCTGTATGGAAAGCACAGCTACGACTATCAGGAAGGGACACTGGTTTTCATTGCTCCCGGGCAAACCTATGGAATCTATAATAAAGATAAGTTTGTTCAGCCTGCAGGTTTTGCCCTGATCTTTCATCCTGACTTAATAAAAGGAACCAACTTAGGGAAGAATATGAAAGACTATTCATTTTTCTCTTATGATGTGCATGAAGCACTCCATCTTTCAGAAAAAGAAAGAGAAGTGGTACTGGATTGTTTTAAAAATATTAAGCTGGAACTGGAACAGGCTATTGATAAACACAGTAAATCTTTAATTGTTAATAATATTGAACTGTTCCTTAATTACTGCATGCGTTTTTATGACCGTCAGTTTATTACCAGAGATCATATCAACCAGGGAGTGATTGGGAAATTTGAAAATCTGGTTGATGATTACTTAAAATCTGAGGACCCGAAAAATATAGGTTTTCCCATGGTTAATTATTTTGCAGAAAAACTGAACCTGTCTGCCAATTATTTCGGTGACCTGATTAAAAAAGAACTGGGAATTTCTGCGCAGGAATTTATCCACAACAAACTTATTGAAATCGCCAAAGAACAGATTCTGGATCAGGCAAAAACAATCAGTGAAATTTCCTATGATTTAGGTTTCAAATATCCGCAGCATTTTACAAGGCTCTTTAAAACTAAAGTTGGTATTTCTCCAAGTGAGTATAAAATCCTGAACTAGTTTTTTTAACACTAATGACACTAATCTTTTCGCAAATAACACCATTCAAATTAGTGAATATTAGTGAGCTCATTTGTAACATTCGTGTTTAGATTTTTTTCAACACTAATAACACTAATCTTTTCACAAATGACACCATTCAAATTAGTGGATATTAGTGAGCTCATTTGTACTGATAGTGTTTAGATTTTTTTTCAACACAAATAACACTAATTTTTTCACAAATAACACCATTTAAATTAGTGGATATTTGTGCACTCATTTGTGATATTCGTGTTTAGATTTTTTTCAACACTAATGACACTAATCTTTTCGCAAATAACACCATTCAAATTAGTGGATATTTGTGTACTCATTTGTGACATTCGTGTTTAGATTTCAACACGGATTAACACTGATCTTTTCACGAATGACACCATAATTATTTGTGAATATTAGTGCATTTATTTGTGAGATTTGTGTTTAAATAATTAAATTTAAAGAGAAAAGTTTTCACCTTCCAAAGATGACACCAAATCAGCAAGAAACCTTTATTTTTAATACCCGTTTCGGGAGAATTATAGCATTGAAAGAAGAAGGAATTATCAGGGCTAAAAGTATTCGCTATGCCCATTCTGAGAGATTTCAAAAACCTGTTGCTGTAAAGTTTTCATCATCTGATATTATTGCTCCTGAAAAAACTCCGGTGTGTCCTCAAGCTTTAAGTCCACTTGTGGAAAAAATGATTGGAACGACCCCTGTTGAAAGCTTTGAAGCTGATGAATCTACACAATATCTTTCCATCACCCGTCCTGAAACAGTTTCTGAAAATGAAAAGCTTCCCGTTATAGTCTGGATTCATGGAGGATCTCATGAAATAGGCTGTGGTGATCTTGCCACTGCAGATCCCGCGGAATGGGTGAAAGAACAGCATGTCATTGTTGTTGCTGTTTCATATCGATTGGGATTATTTGGCTTTTTAGGTGGAGACGAAACCAGGCCTGCTAATCTTGGCCTGTTGGATATGATCGAAGCATTAAAATGGATAAAAACCCATATTGCAGATTTCAATGGAGATGAAAACAATATTACCCTTTTTGGACAGTCTTCGGGAGGTGATGCCATTGCGCATTTAATGATTTCTGAAGGAGTAGAGGATTTATTTCAACGTGTAATTATCCAGAGTGCACCTTTGGGTTTACGTCATCAAAGACAGAAAATGTCCGCAGAATTTCTCAAAAAAACAGAAGCATTGAAAGATGAAACTGATGTTTTAAAAATGATGGATGGCTACAAAACATTGGTACCTTCTGTAATAAAATATGGTCTGAAAGCAGCAATGCCTTTTGGTACACAATACGGATATTTTCCTCTATGTAAAGAAGAAGAGTCGGTAGAGATGTGGAAAAAAAATGCACAGAAATATGACGTTTTGATTGGTTTGAACAATGATGAAACTGCCTTTTATCTCAAAACTTCTGAAGCTTTAAATAAATATTTCGGAAAGGGACTGGGATTAAAAATCATGGATAAAACTGTTGAAAAGACTACAGAATTCATCTATGGAACTCCTGCAAGACGGTTTGCTGAAAATCTGGCTGACGCTGGTGGAAATATTTATCTGTTCAGAATTCATTCAAAACTGAAAGACAATCATATCGGGGCTCCTCACTGTATTGATCTTCCTTTGATCTTTGGGAATGAATCTGCCTGGAAATCTTCCGAACTGCTGAAAGATATTCCCTGGAGCCGTATTCATGAGAATGGTAAAAAGCTGCGGGCACTCTGGGCAGAATTTGCCAGAACCGGAAAAATAGCTGATACCTCCGAAAAACCGGAAATCCTGGAACTCAAAAAGATGTAACCGCATAGCAAGCTTAGAAAATTTCTAATTTTAACAAATATCTCAACTGGAGACACAAACATTCCCCTCCTCTGGAGGGGTGTCGAAAATTCAAGGAATTTTTGACGGGTGGTTTACCCCTGCAGTCAATATTTATTCTCAGATTTTACTATGGATTATATATACTGAATCAAGTAGTTAGTGATAAATATTCGCAATAATTATAATTTTTAATGTATATTTAATTACTAAACCATAAAAATAATAATTATGAAAACAAACAAAGATTTCAAAGTAAAAAAACTTAAACGTGAGCAACTGAAGACCCTAAAGGCAGGAGATCTAAATTGGGGTAAAGTATGCTGTACTTCCAACGAAGATGGGCAATGTTGCGAATGGGCTGCAGATATTTGGAATTGCCGATATATTTATTGCTAATTGAAAGCCTTGTCAAGGTTTTAAACCTTGACAAGGCTCTTACTCAGGGATCCAAACACTTACATTTCCTGCCGGAACAGGGAAGTTTCCCCATCCGTTTTCATCAATGGTTACTTTTTCTTTGAATCGCTTCAACAGATCTTTAAATTTTTTTCCTGCGTAAAGCTGTCCTACTTCCATAGGTTTATTGTAAGCATCTTTATTACTTAATACTACAGCACATCCTGAATGTTCATCATCACCTGCACGAACCCATCCAAGGCAATTGGCATCCTCAAAATAATCCTGCTGGTCACCATAAGCATGCTCTTTCCTTCCTTTTAATAATTCTTCAATTCCGTCCACTTTCGGCATAAATATTTCCTGGTCGTGACCTCCCGAGTCTTTATCAATATAATGGGCACCATACAAATCAGGATAAAAAACACACGGATATCCATCTTTTCTCAATAAGATCAAAGCATAAGCAAGAGGTTTGAACCAGGACTCTACGGGAGCTTCAAGGTCCTGAAGCGGCTGGGTATCATGATTGGCCACCAGACTTACAGCATGCATCGGATCTGCCTGGGTAAGGGTTTCATCAAAAATTCTGCGGAGATCATAAGAACCGCCTTCTTTTGAAGCATTATGAAAATTGTTTTGAAGAGAACTGTCGAAAAGGCTCATGCAGCCTTCCGTCACCTCAATATACTTTTGAAGCAGATGAAGATATCCGGGAGCCCAGTATTCCCCTACGGCAAAAATATTTTTTCCGGAATTGGAACGAAGCATCGTGAGCCATTCTTTATAAAAATCAAACGAAATATGCTTCAAGGCATCCAGTCTCACTCCATCGAAATCTGTCTGGTCAAAATACCACTTTGCCCAGTGGTTAAGCTCTTCCCGTACAAAAGGATTTCTGTGTTCGATATCATTGTACATCAGGTAGTCGTAATTCCCTTTTTCATCGTGAATCATTTCTTCCCAGTCATCTCCATATTCAGACTGTATTTTATAGATGTGGGATTCCATACCTTCTGCGTAATCTACGCCGCTGAAGCAGGTGAAGTTCCATTCAAAATCAGAATATTTTTTTCCTCTTCCGGGAAAGGTGAATTTGGTATATGATTCTATTTCGATGACATCTGAAATAACTTTTTCTCTGTTCTCTTCATCTACTTTTACCACTTTAAATTTTTCCAGCTCATCACCACCGGCTTTATGCCCCAGGACAATATCTACAATTACCTGTATATTTTGTTTCTTTAAGGCTTTAATGGCTTTTATATAATCGGCTTTAGTGCCGTATTTTGTAGCAACGGTTCCCTTTTGGTCAAATTCTCCGAGGTCATAGAGATCATAAGCATCATATCCGGTAGAGTAACCTCCATTTGTCCCTTTGTAGGCAGGAGGAAACCATACAGAAGTAATCCCCAGTTTTGCTAAATATCTGGCCTGTTTTTCGGCTTCTTTCCACAACTTTCCGTCTCCTTCAGAGTACCAGTGAAAAAACTGAATCATGGTTGGGTTCATAAATTTGCTGATTTGGTAGATACAAGTTAGCAAAAAAATATGACCTATTCACTGTCAAATTCCTCAAACGGGATTTTTAGTTGAACGGAAACCTGTTTTTTTTCTTCCGTATTCAGGTGGGAGAGGGATAAGCCGAGAAGGCGTACTGCCTTATCAAAAGGGCGGAGTTCCCAGAGTTTTCTTCCCGTATTAAAGTATTGTTCCGGTGATGAGAAATAATCTTCTCTTGTGATGCTCCTTGTGAAAAGAGAGAAATCCTTATATTTTATTTTTAACGTTAAAGTTCTCCCGAGAATATTATTTTTCTGTAATCTCTGATGAAGTTCCTGTCCGAGGCTTTCCAGTTTTTCATTGATCTGCTGATCATCCAGAAGGTCCTCAAAAAAGGTCCTTTCTACAGCCACACTCTTTTGGATCCGATGAGGTTTTACTTCGGAAGTATGAATTCCACGCACTACGTTGTAATAATGTTGTCCGGACTTCCCGAAAAGTCTTACCAGATCTTCAAGTGATCTTTTCTTTAAATCTTTTCCTTTATAAATTCCTAAACTAAACATTTTGTTAGCGGTAACTTTCCCAACTCCATAAAATTTTTCTACAGGCAGTTCTTCCAGGAAATGCTCCATTTTATCAGGATGAATGGTTTTTTGTCCATTCGGTTTATTGATATCAGAAGCTACTTTAGCCAAAAACTTATTCACTGATATTCCTGCAGATGCCGTCAATCCTGTCTGTTCAAAAATTTTCTGACGGATTTCCTTAGCGATCAGGTTGGCAGATTCCATTCCTTTTTTATTTTCGGTGACATCCAGATAGGCTTCATCCAGAGAAAGAGGTTCTACCAGATCAGTATATTCATAGAAAATTTCCCGGATTTTTTTTGAAATTTCTTTATATCTGGCAAATCGGGGAGGGACAAAAATAAGATGTGGACATTTTTCTTTTGCGGTCTTGCTGGGCATTGCAGAACGTACTCCATATTTTCTGGCTTCATAGCTTGCCGCAGCAACTACACCACGATGCTGTCCTCCAACTGCAATAGGCTTGCCTTTCAATGTAGGATTATCATGCTGCTCCACAGAAGCATAGAATGCGTCCATATCCACATGAATAATTTTACGAAGGGGCAAAGAAAAATCCATATACAAAGATATGGATTCCTTTATTGACGGTAAATTATTTTCAAGAAGGTAAGTCTGAAGCTGGGAGAAGAAAATTAATGAAGACGATAGGGAAATTTATGTCTTAATTATTGAAAACTGACTAAAAAAGCCACAAATTATTCTTAGGACATAAACAACTTCCATCTCCCATCTTCCTGCCTTTTATGCCTTCAGTCTCATGGTGAGAAGATGAGGTTCAAAACCTGCTTTTTCATAAGCTTTTATGGCAGATTCATTCTGAGCATATACATCAAGTCTTACCTCACTGATTCCCCTTGATTTTGACCAGGAAATAAGCTCATCTGTAATCACTTTATTAATCCCCTTACCTCTGTGTTCGGGTTTGACATACATAAAACCGAGATAAGAATACTTCTCAAATTGATTGTAATATTTTTCTGACTTTTTGATAAGGGCATATCCTGATGCAACTATTTCATCATTCTTTTCGGTAACAATTACAGTCGCATCCGGAGACTGTATAAGATGTTTTAAATCATAATAATGAATTTCTCCTTCAATAAGTGTGCTGTTGAAAGGTCTTTCTGCAGCAACAATTCCTTGCTCAAATTCTAAAAGGATCTCTAAATCCTGTTCTGTGGCTTCTCTTGTGATCATGGTGTTATATATCTGAAATTTTAAACCTCATTGAAAGCGATGGTTTTCAATGAGTTTTTATGTTTTTTGGATTAAAATAATGAAAGTTATTTTAAAAGTTGATCTATGGTTTGCTGAAGTTCAGGATCTTCAGGTGATATTGCGTAATATTTTGCAATAGAAGATTTCTGATCGATTACCATATATCTTGGAATCCAGTTAAGATCTACATAATTGTTGAAGTCATTTTTCCATCCTGTGGAAAACCAATAATTTTCTTTGTCTTTCATCTCAAATCTTTCCAGACTTTTTTCAAACCCTTCTTTGGAACGGTCTAATGATAAAAACACAAAATCAATATTTTTGTTGTTATCTTCCAGTTCCTTGGCTTTTGGAAGTGCCTTTAAGCAATCTCTACACCATCCCGCCCAAAAATCAATGACTAAAACTTTTCCTTTATGCTGATCAAGAATCTGCTGGATGGTAACGGCTTTTCCCTCTTCATCTTCCAGTTTCTGTTGCAAAGCCTCTTTTGAAAATCCCGTTTTAAGAACGGCAGGAACTTTTTGTGAATAACTTATCCCAAAAATACCCATCATAAAAATTAGTATCAACTTTCTCATCTTGTACAATTTCATTTGTACAAATCTAAACAATGAATTGCAATCTGAGATTGATTTCTGCTGAATTAGGAAAAATTTATAATATTGATGGATTCTATGGGGTAGGAGAGTGAAAATGTGGAACCACCCCGTCAAAAATTCTTTGAATTTTCGCCACCCCTCCGCGGGAGGGGAATGTTACGTCTTCAGTTGTAATATTAGGATTATTTTTACTGGTAGTTTTTAATCAAGCCTTTCACAAGGGCAATTACATTGGGCATTGCCTTATTGGCTGCATTTAAAACTTCTTCATGAGAAACGGCAAAAGCTACATCCGGTCCGCCAAGATCCGTGATTACGGAGACACAGAAAACATCCATTCCCATATGTTTGGCGACAATGACTTCCGGAACGGTACTCATTCCTACCATATCCCCGCCGATGGCTTTAATCATGCCGTATTCGGCCGGAGTTTCAAAAGTTGGTCCTTGTAGTGCTACATAAACTCCCTGATGGATTTTTATCTGGTGATCTGCAGCAGCCTTTTCCGCTGCGGCAATCATTTTTTTGTTATAAGGCTCACTCATATCCACAAATCGTGGTCCGAGCTCATCGATATTTTTTCCCCGAAGCGGATGCTCAGGCATCATATTGATGTGATCTTTCAGAATAACAATATCTGCAACACTGTAAGCAGGATTTACGCCGCCGCATGCATTGGAAAGAATCAGGTTTTGAATACCCAGTAAGTGAAAAACTCTCACAGGAAAAGTTACAGTTTCCATCGAATGTCCTTCGTAGTAATGGAAACGTCCGCTCATCATCAGGACTTTTTTTCCTTCCAGGAATCCATAAATCAGTTTTCCGGTATGCCCTGCTACTGTAGTTTGTGGAAAATGAGGAATGTCTTTGTACTCTAAAATATGGATCGGTTCTACTTCATTTTGTAATTTCCCCAATCCGGATCCTAAAACAACCGCAAAATCAGGGGATTCCTGAATAATATTTTTAATAAAATCTGCGGTCTCTTTAATTTTTTCTAACATAATCTAAGATGATTTGATTGAATTCTTCTTTCTTATCAATCAGTACATTGATAGGCCAGTAGTAAACAATTTCTCTAAGATAGTCAAAAGTTTTCAGACGTACATAGTCTTTCTCTGTGGTTAATATCAGTTTATATTCCCCTAATTTTTTATACTCGGCAAGGATTTTTTTAATATCATCATCCGTGAAATTGTGATGATCCCTGAACTTTAAATGTTTTACCCTTTTTGAAAATTTTGCCAGATGCTCCAGAAGCGGTTTTGGATTTGCAATTCCGGTGATCAGTAAAATATCATAATAATTCAGGTTGTTATCCGGAAGCATTTTATCTTTTCCGTATACATTTTCGTCATAACCAATGGATGAAAAGAAAACTTTCTGTCCGTAAGAAGGTCTTATTCTTGAGATATAATACCTTTTTGTTTCCTCAGTCAGTTCATCAGGACATTTACTGACCATAATGATGTTGGCTCTTTTGTATCCTGTTCTGGATTCTCTCAGATCTCCTGCCGGAAGAAGATAATCCTTAAAAAATGGATCATTAAAATCGGTCATCAGAATATTGAATCCTGCCTTGATGGCTCTGTGCTGCATGGCATCATCCAATACCAGAACCTCAAGGTCCATATCTTCAATTACTTTTTTGGCTCCGGGAACACGTTCTTCAGAAACAGCAATAACAAAACGATTTTTAAAACGTTCAAAAAGCTGCATCGCCTCATCACCCACCATTTTGTAATTACTTTCATAATTGGTTACTTCATAGCCTTTTGTCAGCCTTCCATAGCCTCGTGAAAGTACTCCGGTTCTGTAATGTTTGGATAGATATTGGGCAAGATACATCACCATGGGTGACTTTCCGCTTCCGCCCACAGAAAGGTTCCCGACATTGATTATCGGTGTTTTGAATTTTGTCGATTTTAAAATTCCCAGATCATACATTGTGTTCCGGATACCCGTTACCAAATGATAACCAAGGGAAAAAGGATAAAGGTACCATCTTTTCATACGATTGCAAAAATAGGAATTTTCGTAAGCATTTGGTATATTATTCTCAAAGACTTTTCAACAAATATTTCGTTAAATTAAAGTATTTTTGTGGAGTTATTACAATACATTGAGATACTTTATAGAATTTTCTTACAACGGAAAGAATTATTTCGGCTACCAGATACAGCCGGATGCCATTTCTGTACAGGAAGAACTGGAAAAAGCACTTTCCACAATTTTAAGGGAAGAGATTAAAACTACAGGTGCAGGAAGAACCGATACAGGGGTTCATGCCAAAAAAATATTTGCTCATTTTGATACGGAAAAGGAAGTAAACGATCAGCTTCCACGCAGACTGAACAGTTTTCTCCCGCCTGATATTTCCATTAAAAGGATTTTTCCGGTAAAAGATGATTTCCACGCTCGTTTTGATGCTACATACAGAACCTATGAGTATTATATCTCACTGGAAAAAAATCCGTTCACTCAGGAATCGGCCTGGCAACACTGGAAAAGAACTCTGGATATTGATGCTATGAATGAAGCCTGCAAAATTCTTTTTGAATACGAGGATTTTACCAGTTTTGCCAAATTAAAGACAGACAACAAAACCAATATCTGCAAAATTTACAAAGCAGAGTGGGAGCAGAATGGCTCAGAACTGAAATTTACTGTTTCAGCTAACCGGTTTTTGAGAAATATGGTTCGTGCTATCGTTGGAACAATGGTAGAAATAGGAACCGGAAAACTGAAACCGGAAGATCTTCGTACAGTAATTGAAGATAAAAACCGCAACGCTGCCGGAACTTCAGCCCCAGGACATGGGTTGTATCTGGTAGATGTGGGATACGAATTTTAAAATTATCATCAATTCATCATAGAAATAGTTTAATTTCAAGAAGATTTCAGATTGTCTGAAGAGTTTTATTGTTGATGGTGTTTTTGGCTCTTATGTTATTAATGGAGAAACAGGCGAAGAAAAGAATGCTTAATATATTCATATTGTAAATGGTAGGTATCTGAAATTTTCTATGACGATTTGCAAAAGTTGTAAAGGCAGTCCGGTTATAAAGTCTTATTTTTGCATAGAATTTTTATTTTAATTCTTTCTTTCGATTCGTACAATGAAAAAACAAGATACCTGGGGGATTATAAAAAGGCTGTTCTTTATCGGAATGAAGTTCCGTTCATGGTTCATCCTTACGCTTATAATTTCTATATTCCTTTCCATTGTTTCTACTTACAGGCCATATCTTACTATGCAGGTGGTGGATAATGATATTACAAAGCTTCATGATAAGGCTTTGATGATGAAACATATCTATATCCTTGTAGGATTGGTGTTTGCTGAAACGATTTTAAACTTTTTCCTGGTTTATTTTTCAAATTTTATCTCACAGAATGTGATCAGGGATATCAGAGAGCGTTTATATGCTAAACTGATTTATTTCAAGACTTCATTTTTTGATAAAACACCTATAGGACAGCTGGTAACACGTGCGGTAGGAGATGTGGAAACAATTGCCACTGTATATACGGATGGTTTCCTGATGGTTTTCGGGGATATTCTGAGAATCCTGTTTGTATTGGTTATGATGTTCAGTACCAATGTTCACCTGAGTTACATTACGCTGGCTATTTTGCCTTTAATGGTAGTCATTACGCGATTTTTCCAGAAAAGACTGAAGAAAGCTTTTGGGGACGAGAGAAACTGGACTGCCAATCAGAACTCTTTTGTTCAGGAAAGACTGGCAGGAATGTCTATCATTCAGGTATTCAACAGACAGGAAGCTGAATTCAAAAAATTTGATGACATCAATATTACCCTGAAAAGTGCATTGCTGAGAACGGTATTCATTTTCTCATTGTTCTTTCCTGTGGTAGAACTTATTTCTTCGTTATTCATAGGATTTATCCTTTTCTATGGAGGATATATTACCATCAGTGCCGGAGTCGTGATTGCATTTATTCAGTATATTTCAATGCTGATCCGTCCTTTAAGACAGATTGCAGATCGTTTCAACAATATTCAGCGAGGGATTGTGGGAGCAGAAAGAGTATTGGGATTAATGGATGAAGAAAATTCAATGCCGAATAACGGTACGGTGAAGAAAGACCATTTTGCCGGAAAAATTGAATTCCAGAAAGTACATTTTGCCTATGATGAAAAGCAGGAAGTTCTGAAAGGAATTGATTTTAAAGTAAATCCGGGAGAAACAGTCGCTATTGTAGGGGCAACAGGTGCCGGAAAATCTACCATTATCAGTCTGATCACAAGATTATATGATATCAACTCCGGAAATATTCTGATTGATGATGTGAATTTAAAAGATTATGAGCTTTATAATCTGAGAAGCCACATCGGAGTTGTTTTGCAGGATGTTTTCCTTTTCCATGGAAGTATTTTTGAAAATCTTTCTTTTGGAGATGACGGTATAACTTTAGATAAAATAAAAGCAGGTGCCAGAGAAATTGAGGTAGACCAGTTTATCCAGCAGCTTCCTGGCGGATATGATTATGTAGTGAGCGAAAGAGGTTCGTCAATCTCTTTAGGCCAGAGACAATTGCTGTCTTTCCTGAGAGCCTATTTATCAGATCCGAAAATTTTAATTCTGGATGAAGCAACGTCCTCCATTGACCATGAAAGTGAAAAGCTGATTCAGAGAGCCACCGAAAAAATTACCAAAAACAGAACCTCCATTATTATTGCCCACAGGCTTTCCACGATTGAGAAAGCAGATAAGATTATTGTGATGGAGCATGGTAAAATTGTAGAAGAAGGGAAGCACCTTGAGCTTCTGGATAAGAACGGATATTATTCTACTCTTTACAAAGCCCAGCTGCGCCATGAAGTGGAAATGGAAGAAGGAAAAGAATCATAATCCATAAGGAAATATAATAAGCAAAAGAGAGTCAGTGACTCTCTTTTTTATTTAAATATGTAGAATTCATTAATGCTTTTTAAAACTACAGAAAACAAAATTCTGAACAGTTTCAAAAGGGGTGATATGATCTTCAGTAATACACTTTATTTTTGTAAAACTTTTTTCAAATTTTTCATACAATGATTCCTCATCATACTGTTGAATATCCAATCCACTGCATTTCGTAGGTCCGTTTTTGGAAAAAGTTCCAAGGATCATAAAGTTATTTACATTCCTTTCTGCAATATCAATATATTTTGAAACCTGTTCCGGAGTTGTCAGGAAGTGAAAAGCAGCTCTGTCATGCCAGATGTCGTAAGTTTCCGTTGGTTGGAAAGCAGTAATATCGGTTGCGATCCATTTTACTTTATCAGCTAAATTTCCGAGTCTTTTCTGTGCTTTTTCCAAAGCGTTGGCAGAAATATCAAGGACGGTAATATTCTCATAACCTTCTTCAAGAAGAAAATCAACAAGGTTACTGTCGCCGCCACCAATATCAATAATCTTGGCCTCTTTTCCCAATCCGGAAGATTTGATAAAGTCAAGGGAAGTCTGTGGCTTTTTCTGGGTCCAGCTTACCTGATCAGGATTTTTGGTTTCGTATACGTTTTCCCAATGGTTTTTGTTGTCGGAAGAACTCATGATTCTTTTAATTGATTGTTTATTTCTTCAAATTTATTAATTAATTCATCAAGTTTCCCCTGTTGTTTCTTTATTGTTTTAGGTCTTAAATAAAACCAATTGAAAGCAATCCATGCTAATGTTACTGTATAGGTCAGAATCGCTGCGCCTATTGTCATTCTTGAAGTGTATTCATACATATAAAAGCATATTCCCAGAAAAAGCATAATAAAATATAAGTTGAGAATAGTGGTCTGCATAAATTTCTGCTTACTTTTTACCACATATAAACTCTGGAGATATTCATTGTTCGATTGGGTCTGGTCAATTTTGTAAAAAACCATAAACATTTTATTATAAGCAAAAAGGAACATCACCATGGCCAGAATGACAAGCACAATCCCGATTTTTGTAGTCATCATCTGAGGCTGGAAACGATACCAGATATAAATGATAAATAATGAGGTGGTGATTAATCCAATATTGGCCAGAATCAGCTTACGCAGATTTTGATTTCGGAATTTTTTCAACTTACCAATAAGCTCTTCCAGATTGGGTTTGCTGGAAGTTTGCTGCTTCCATATATTTTTGAAATCGATATTAGAATCCATTTTCTCTAAACTTTTGTGTTAATTTTTCTTTTATCCTGTGAATCTTTACCCGTATGTTGGATTCTGAAAGTCCTACGATATGTGCTATCTCAGCCTGTTTTACCTCTTCCAGCTCCAATGAAATAATAATTCTGTCTGTTTCCGGCAGCTCCGAAATAAACTGATACAACATTTGTATCTGAGGCTCCATAGATTCCTGCTTTTTTTCTTCCAGATTAACAGGCAGATCTGTTTTTGTAAACTTCTTTTCCTTTTCAATCTGCCGCAGACAGTTATTAGAAGCTATTCTGAAGATCCATGTTCCTACGCTGGATTCATTTCTGAATTTCGGAAGATGCTGCCATACAATGATAAATGTTTCCTGGGCAAGATCCTGGGCGAGGTCAGTATCATTCACATATCCCATACACAGACGGAATATCCTTTGCCAGTAGAGTTCGTATATCTCTTCAAAAGCCATTATTTCGAAGATAAAAAGTGAGTAAGCTGATTAAAGTACCAATCTTTATCATCATACATAATGAAATGCAATCCTTTTGAAGCATACTGCATATTGGCATTTTTTAAATTTTTGTACTGACCTTCGATAGTTGGTTTCAGGTTGGTAAAAAACGATTCCAAAAGGATAAGAGAAGGACACTGTATATTTTTTATTGTATCTCTCAGATCGGTATTGGAAAAATCACAGTACATTTTAGCGAATGTTTTTCGGTCAGATTTCATGCTCCAGCCGATTACAGTTTCCTGCATAGAAGTATCTGCCAGAAGACGCGGCATCATCTGTGTCTGCATTTTGCGGAACTGATCATCACTCATCGCTGTTAATTGAGTAATGGTAGAGGAACAGTCATTATTTTCTTTAGAGGTAAAATTAGGATCAGATATGGCAGCCAGGCAAGGAAGTGTGTCTACAATAACGATTTTCCCTACCAGCTCAGGATAATCTGCGGCAATGGCGAGGGCAAAGCCACCTCCCATGCTGTGTCCGATGATAATAGGTTTGTCAATTTTATTATTCTTTATATAAGCAGCAATTCCTTTTTCCCAGTCTTTAAAGCTGGCATCTGCCTGTGGTTTTGTTCCGGCAAATCCTGCCATCGTTAAAGTATAACAGGTGAAGTTTTTTTCAAATTTTGCAGTCGTTTCGTTCCATACGTCTCCGGAAGAGGCAAATCCCGGAATGAATAATAAAGACTGATTTCCTTTTCCGGTTTTCTTTACTTCAAACGGATATGCTGTTTCCTGACCGAAAATATTGCATACCGCTAAGAAAAATAACATGATGATAAGAAGGAATGTAAATTTTTTCATGATTTCTAAAGTTTTAAGGTTTATTTGCCTTTTAGAGACGAACTTCAAAAAAATGTTACACTAGATTTTAAATTTTTTTGAAAAAAATATTCCTCCTTACTCCGAAACCCCTTTCATTAGGGGAAAATTATATGAAAATATTTTAGTAATTTATTCTTAAATGATAAACTTTAGTGAATTTTTGAATATAATATTGAAAAAATTAATCTAATATTTTCCCATAAAACCTGCTGATATCAAAATAAAACCCCGGAATTTTATATTTACCTTTTTCAAATTCCTGATAATCGCATTTTCCATTGTGGCTTTGTGCCTTGGTTTCCATTTGAAACCTGTTTAAGAGTACATATTCATCTGTGACAGAAATAACGTGAAATCCTGTCTCACATTTCAATCCGTCACCAGAAGTAAGAATAGCATTTAATAACCCATGAAAATTTCCTGCAATTTTTTCAGCAGTAGCCTCATCATTATTTAAATGATATAAATAAGCAAGATAGTTCATGGCACGCAGATCCAGCGGGTTTTCATCCAGTGCATCCAGAAACAGCTGGATTCCCTTGGAAAGATCTTTTTGTGAAATACCTTCCCCACGATAATATTTGGCCACTTCTTCAGCCTTCTTGCCTGTTTTATAGGGTTGATAGTCTTTTTGAAAGGTGTAGCCGAAGTAAAGATGGCGGTATTGACTGCTTGTAAGAAGCGTATCATTCTGTTTTAATCTTTTTAAAAGCTTCGGATAATACAATTCCGAGTTTTTATCTTCAATATTTTTTTGAATTAAAGAATAATCAGGTGCCTTAAGTTCCATTTTTTGTGCATGCAGGAAAGTAAGCAGTGTTAAAAAGAATAAAGATAAAAATGCTTTAATATTCATAGTTTATATAACGTTGTTGTGATTTTTTGATGACTTAAAAATACGGAATATGTATCAATAAGATAAAAATTTACACACTGTTTGCAAAAAAATCAATAAAATATTGTCAAAGTGTTACTTTGTGTTGATAAATTTACTAACTTTATTCGGAATTTAAGAGGTTACCCCTGACATTGAAAGGGGTCAATGGAATTTTTAACTAAAAAACTAAAAATATTAATGAGCAGTAGTATCCAAGATGAGTTTAAAGTCTTCAAAGACGAATTGAGAAAGTTGAATATCGAAGTACAGAAAGTTGTAAAAGTAGGAAACGGTAGTATGGATTTCCATGAGGTTTTCTATAAATCGCCCAGGTATGAAGAGGTAAAAAGTATCTATGTTCAGCGTCATAATCTGGACAGTATGATTGAAAAATTTAAGCAAGCCTATCATTAAGAAATAAACCGTGCGCCGCAGATTCTCTGCGGCGCACGGTTTTTATAAAGCGGTATACTATTAATCTTTATCAAGTGTGGAAGTTTCCTTTGTATCCTTCATTCCGGCATAAACGATCAGGGAAAATAAAATACATCCTGTAATATACCAGTAGAAATAACTTTCTGTTCCTATCTGTTTAAACCATAAGGCAATATATTCCGCCGTTCCGCCGAAAATAGCTACTGTAAGTGCATAGGGTAGTCCTACCCCCAGCGCCCTGATCTCTGAAGGGAAAAGTTCTGCTTTTACAACAGCATTGATGGAGGTGTATCCACTGACAATGATCAGAGATACCATAATCAGGAAAAAAGCAGTCCACATTGAAGTGGTTGTACTTAAAGCGGTAAGAAGCGGTACAGTGAATAGCGTTCCCAAAATTCCAAAGCCCAAAAGAAGCGGTCTTCGTCCGATTTTATCTGATAATGCTCCGAAAACAGGCTGCAGGCATGCGAATATAAATAATGAAATAAATGAGATAAGGGTAGATTGCTCTTTAGTCAGGTGAACCGTGTTTACCAGAAACTTTTGCATATAAGTAGTATAAGTGTAAAATGCAAGAGTTCCTCCTAGTGTCAGCCCGATTACCGTAAGCAAAGCTTTTGGATGCTTGAGGAGTTCTGTTACTGTTCCTTTTTTCTTTTCACTGATTTCTTTTTTATTCTCAAAAGCTTCGGTTTCATGAAGATTGGCTCTTAAATATAAAGCGATAACAGAAAGTAATGCTCCTATAACAAAAGGAATTCTCCAGCCCCAGTCTTCAAGCTGAGCCTCTGTTAAAAGCAATTTCTGTAAGATCAGCTGTATTCCCAATGCAATCAGCTGCCCTCCGATCAGAGTAACATACTGAAAGCTTGAATAAAATCCTCTTTTGTCTTCTGATGCCATTTCGCTGAGGTAAGTGGCAGAAACACCATATTCACCTCCTACACTCAATCCCTGTAATAATCTGGCGAGCAGTAATAACGCAGGAGCCAGGATTCCGATGGTTTTATAGGTAGGAGTAAGAGCGATCAGCAGAGATCCGAATGACATCAGTAATACAGAAAGTGTCATCGCTTTTTTTCTCCCGATCTTGTCAGCAATGCTTCCGAATACCCAGCCTCCAATGGGACGCATCAGAAAGCCTACCGCAAATATTCCTGCTGTATTCATCAGCTGTGCATTCAGGTCAGAATCCGGGAAAAATGAATGTGAAAAATAAATAGCAAAGGCTGCATAAGCATACCAATCATACCATTCAACAAGATTTCCTATAGATCCGCCTATGATGGCTTTGATTCTTTGACCAGTAGTGATAGTGGATGAATTCATAAAGTATTATTTCAGACAAGTTTTTGACACCCAAGATACAAATTTCAGAAAAAAATAAATCGTTCTGAAAAAGAACGATTTACAGGTATAGGCTGTGTATTTTTTAAAATCTGTATCCAATAGAAAGCCCGCTTCTGAATCCCGCCCACGGACCGTCCACTTTTATTTTGGCTCCATTGGCATTGGTTTCTACAGTATATTTTACAAATGGAATGTCAAGGTTTTCAATTTCTTTTTTAAGCTGAGCCTGCATGTCAGGAGTCAGTACATAATCTGAGGTCATCATAAAATCACCTTTTCCGCTTCCGTAGTGAGCGCCCGCAATCCAGAAATCCAGGACGAGATTTTGACTTCGGGTAAGAAAAAATTGTACGCCGACCATCAGACCTCCGCTGTTTCCATTGGTGTCTCCCTGTCCTTTAAGGGGAATTTGATAGGTAACACCATTGGGGCCATTATAATCATAATAAAAATCAAAAGTGTTGGAAGTCACACTTGAATATCGATAATAAGGTGCAAAATAAAATCCTTTTCCATAACCTTTTCCAATATAAAACCTTGGTTCTATGGTGAAATTGGTGGCTTTTACCCTAAGATTCCGGAATCTTTTCTCGTCTTCATCTTTCAGAAAGGAATTAATGAATGGGACTTTTCCTTCTGGCATTGTTCCGAACCCGATATTTACTGAAAACCATTGGTTGATGGCCCGCTCATAAGAAAGATTAATATTTCTGAAAGCATAAGCTGTGACATTAGTCTTGATGATATTCATCTTTTCTGCCGAATTGGTTTGAATTTCCTGAGCTCCCGATACTGAAAAAAGAAAGCACGGAAGTAATATGAATACTTTTTTCATGACTTTATATTTTGTGATGTTAAATAATAGCAGCAAAAAACGGGCTGTATTTAACATAATAATTAGATTTAAAGCAAATTTATTGATAAATCTTTAATATTAACGATCATCAATGTAATATACATCGGAGATTGATTGTCCTAATAGTATAATTCGTCTTTTGACATGAAAAAAACTATTTATACCATATTCTTTCTTTGCGGAGCTTTTGTTTTTGCTCAGGAGAAGAAAAATGATACAGCCGATGTTGCCGCAACAAAAGAAATTCAGGAAGTTATTTTAAAATCACAACGTAAGAAACAGTTCGCAGATAAAGCCGTTTATACTTTTGATAAAGAGGCGCTGGAAAGAGCACGTTATGCAAAAGATCTGCTTCGTACCCTTCCTGAATTGCAGCTGGATCCGATATCCAATACAATTACCAGTACTAAGGGAGGAACTACGCTTTTTTTGATCAATGGGATTGAAGCTACAGATATGCAGATCCGGAGTGTTGCCCCAAGTGAGGTTGTGAAAGTTGAGTATTATGATATTCCGCCGGCAAGATGGGCTACAAGAGCTGATACCGTAGTTAATATTCTGACAAGATCCACAGAAACAGGATATGTTTTCGGGGCTGATGTATCTACGGCTTTGAATACCGGATTTGTGAACGGTTCTGCTTATGCTAATTACACTAAGGGAAAAAATAATTTCGGACTTGAATATTCCCTGAATGTAAGGGATTATGATGACCGAAGAGTAAACAGTATCTATGATTACCAGCTGAGCGGAAAGCATTATCGTTCTGATGAAAACAGGAAAGATCACTTCGGGTATACTTTCCAGAATGTTGCTTTGCGTTATACCAGGCTTGTTCCTGACGATTATGCTTTTCAGGTTAAATTGAATATGGATATTTTCAGCAGGTTTTCAAAAGGAGTAGGGCAGAGTGTCTTTATTGAAGATCAACTGAAGGAAGAACATGCAATGTTTAAAAATAACGGTTCGGATTATGTGATTCCTAAGCTGGATCTTTATTATTCCAAAAAAATAGGCGAAAAAGATGAGTTGAGTATTAATCTAGTAGGATCTCATTACACCACCAATACTTCAGAAACTGCCAGTGAATGGATTACAGGCTCAGGACTTTCAGTATACGATAATGATATGGTTCTGAAGGCAAAGCAAACGAGTCTGGTAGGAGAGCTTGCCCATACTCATGATTTTAAAGCAGGGAAACTTTCATCCGGATACCGTATTTCCAGGTCTTCCATTTCCAATGATCTGAATAACCTTGCCGGATATTCTCTATACAGTGTCAATTATCTGGAACAGTATTTTTATACCGAATTTGCAGGGAAAGTTGATAAATTCAGCTACCGCCTCGGAGCTGGTCTTACGAATATTCACAACAAAAGCGCAGAGAATACTTTTGATGAATGGACTTTTACCCCGAAGGTTATTTTAGCTTATCAGATCAAAAATAATCAGAATCTTCGATTTACAGCAAGCTATAATCCGGTAAGTCCGTGGAGTAATGCTTTGAGTAGTAATGTCGTGCAGCTGGCTCCAAATATTGTCCAGAGAGGAAATCCCTTTTTAGAGTCTCAACAGGTGTTTTCCAATAACCTGACCTATTCTTTTAATAACAAATATTTTGATTTCAATGCAGGTTTATTTTACCGGTATACCAATAGGGTGATCAATCAGTATTATGTTCAGGATGACGTATTGGGAGGCTACGCGCTGACTTATGAAAACGGAAAAAACGGACAGCGGTACGGAGTGCAGCTTACAGGATCTTATAAACCGTTCGGGAATAGCCTGCTTGTAATAAAAGCTGTGATTACGCCTACTTCTGAAACGGTAAGAACAAGTACAGGGGCTTTGATTAAGAATGACTATCTTGGAAATTATTTTTCGCTTTCCTCAGAATATAAATCTTTCTCACTTCAGTATCAGTTCAATATTCCGGTGTATAATCTTAATGGAGCTTTCCTCAATACAAATGAAAACCAGAATAATATTTTTATAAGCTATAAACACAAGAACTGGACATTTTCCACAGGCATGTACTGGATAGGAATGCCTTCCGAATATAAAACGAAAAGTTTACCTGAAAGCTTAGTGGACTATAAAGTTCATACTCAGATTATGAACAATAAATCTATGTTTGTATTAGGATTAAGTTATGATTTCTCCAAAGGGAAAAAGACTGAAATTCAGCGAAAGCTTAATAATGAAACAGCTCCTGCTGCTACTTTTTAATGGCAAATTTGAATGTTAATAAGAAATCCCCGCTCATTTGTAGGAGCGGGGATTTTGTTTTTATTATTTCTTGATGAATTTTGTATTCTTTGTGTCTGTGGCATTTTTTCCACTGATCTCTATAAAATAAGACGCTGGTGGAAGATCTGAAATTTGAATATTTCCGGATTTTACATCTGATGTTTTCACCAGTTTACCATCCAGGCTATAGATATTGGCTTTGGAATAATTATCCGTATTTCCTTTGAAGCCAATAAAATCCTGAGCAGGGTTAGGGTAAACAATCAGGTTTTCTTTTTTTACAGCGTTGCTGGTAGCCAGAAATGTTTCGTTTAAAGCCAATGCAGTAGCTACTGTTTGGTTGATACTTAACAATGGAACACTAATGTTTCCGCTTGTAGAATTTAGCAAAGCATATCTGTGAGAAGCATCGTAATAAGCATAGGCTGTATTGGTAATTGTTCCGATAGGGTTGGCATAAGTAACATCAAAAGATGCATAAAGATTAAAGTTCTGTGTATATTTTACTCTAAGAACATTGCTGTATGTTTGATTACCTATAATCAGAGTTCCATATGCATCAGCAATGGCAGCCATTGTACCGCTGAACAATCCGTTGGCAGAAGATGAAGAGAAAGTTCCTTTGGCAGTATCATTTTGGGCAGGTCCGTAGGTCAATGGATAGCTATTATAAGTGCCATTATCCACGTTAAAATTTAAAGTTGCTTGTGGATTTACAATTCCCGTGATTTCCAGTTTAGTGGAAGAAGCTTTGTAATAAACAGTTGTTGCCCCATCTGCCATTTTAATAGTTGAACCTGGAAAAGTGCTTATTTCGGTAGAAGTAGGAGTAGAATAAGTCGTTATTGACGAAACTCCCATGGTAAGACCTCCGTTTGAAAATGTAACGTTAGCTCCTGTTGCGGAGTTGTTTACCACTCCGGTTACATGATTGTAATTGACAACGTTTCCGGAAATAGGGTCATTGGCTGCTTTTGTAAGCGTGATCTGCGCAGAAAACATTGCAGAAGCTCCTAGTAAAAGGAGTAAAGATTTTTTCATAGTCAAGATTTTTTTTTGTTAAAAATAATTAAAAAATAGTATTCAAATGTTAATTTTATTTGATTTTCATTAAATTTTTAACAAAAATGCCTGCTGATCATATCAACAGGCGGCTCTGTGCGTTAAAAATTTTTAAGTTTAATTGCTCATCACCATTTTACGGTATGCATAAATATCTTCAATGGTTACGACGCTCATCCCTTTTTTGATGGCAAAATCTACGATTTCAGGAAGTCTTGCCATAGAACCGTCTTCATTTGTCAGTTCACAAAGTACGGCATCATCACCCAGGTTGGCCATTTTTACAAGGTCTACACTGCCTTCGGTATGACCGCGTCTTTCAAAGACACCATCTTTTCTGGCAATCAGGGGGAAGACATGGCCAGGACTTGCAATATGCTCTGC
Source organism: Chryseobacterium rhizoplanae (assembly GCF_900182655.1). Lineage (GTDB taxonomy): Bacteria > Bacteroidota > Bacteroidia > Flavobacteriales > Weeksellaceae > Chryseobacterium > Chryseobacterium rhizoplanae. The sequence goes on along the minus strand of NZ_FXTC01000013.1, from coordinate 51,230 downwards.
CTTGGCGTTGGATGCCACAGCGGTTCTGATCGTTGTTACACGGTCTTTTGCTGAAACTCCTGATTCCACGCCTTCTCTGGCCTCAATGGAAATGGTAAATGCGGTTTGATTTTTTGAATTGTTGTTCTCCACCATCGGACGAAGGTTAAGGTGGCGGCTTTTTTCCTCAGAAATGCATAAGCAGACGATACCGCTGCATTCGCGGATCAGAAGTGCCATGTCCTGTTCTGTAATAGTAGAAGCGGGAAAGATGATATCACCTTCGTTTTCGCGGTTTTCATCATCTACCAGTAGAATACCTTTTCCTTGTTGTAAAGTTGAAAGTGCTTTTTCTACACGTTCTTTGGAGGTTGCTCCGAATTGTTCTAATAATTTTTCCATGTTATTTTACTTTTAAAAGTTAAAATAGTCTTCGGTACATGGAAATGAAATACAACGCAACAAGAGTCCATAAGGAATCTTATTGGTCATCTCATTTTCTTCTCCCATCCAGACTTTAACTGTCGGTTCCGGAATTTCACCAGATCAGTCCCTTCAAAAGAAAGGAGTCGCGGACTGTAACCGCCGGTAGGGAATTTCACCCTGCCCCGAAGAAAACTTATACTAAGTTTTGCTGTATGTTGTAATTTAAATTTTTATTTCATTGAATAGTATTTAACGCACAGACTGCTAATTTCGGGAAGTTTTTTGAAATGGGGAAGAGATATTTCAGATTTATAAGATGATAAAGAAATATTTATTTTTTTAAACTGTTCTTAATATTTTTTCCATTTTCTTTCCTTTTGCCAGCTCATCAATCAGTTTGTCCAGATACCGGATATTCCGCATGAGCTCATCTTCAATTTCTTCTACACGATATCCACAAATAACTCCTTTAATCAATGAAACATTTGGATTTATCTGAGGAGCCTGATCAAAAAAAGTAATAAAATCATTTCTTTTATCAATCTGTTCCTGCAGGCCTTTTTCGTCATAACCTGTCAGCCAGCAGATGATCTCGTGAACTTCTGATTTAGTACGTCCCTTTTTTTCTGCTTTTTGAATATAATGGGGATAAACGCTGGCAAAAGCCGTGGTGAAAATTTTGGTATTTTGCATGACTTTATTATTAATATTGGGATTAAGGTTTTAATTACCACTTCCAGATCTGAGGCTCATCTTTCCAGATCAGCAATCTGAACTCTTCATAATGTTTCCCATTGCCGATGGTGTGGGTATCTCTGTGTCCTTTCTCTAGTTTTAATTTGTGTAAAATACCTGAGTGTGCCGCTACCCACAGGGTTTCTTCATCATCAGAAAGTGCTGTTCCTGTAATAGTAGACCCAAGGAAGTATCTCCAAAGCTGATTTCCATTCTTATCAAAAGCTTTGATATAGCCGTAAGCGTCTCCCAGAATATAATAATCTTTTATGGCAACCCCTTCATAAACTCTCATTTCTTCATCAATGAAAGTAAAGTCTTCACTTTCTGTATACGCTTCAATATCAGCTCCTACATATTGATCGGCATTGATTCCGATGGTAATTCCGTTGTAAAAATGGCAGGAATTTGTAATCAGCTGGCTGTCATCTTTTGCAAAAAGACAAAAATGTGGATAAGATGATTGTGGCCCTATGGATCCTACGGTATTACCTTCGTGATCCAGTATTCTGTGATCATAGCATTGGTCTCCTACTACGATATAAGAATTGTCGTTGGATAATGCCGCATTTTCCATGTCAATCTGAGAGCTCCAGTCTTCTTCATTATCTTCATTGATGGGATGGATGAGTTTTTTTTCAGTATTTGAAATCAGAAAAATTCCGTCTGAGGAAACAATCACAACTTTGCTTCCATCATTGAAAGGGTATAAATCTGTAATCCCGAAATCTGGGTTTTCATCCAGTTCAAATTCATTGATGAGGTCTCCATTCCAACCTTTGTATAAATATATTTTGTGAGCATCTGCAATGGCGAAAATGTTTTCCCGTTTGGATTTCCCGATTGCATGGATATTTTCATCAAGTTTTGTGACAATATCTTTATCAAGAAGATAAGCCTGTCTTTTTTCATATGAAGTGCCTGTCATGAAAACAATTTTTTCCTCAGTGATAAAATGCATATGCTCAATATTCTGAGCTTTATTTTCCATTAAAGGAATGATAGGAGTATGAGCGGGTGGAAAATGCTCTCTGAAGTTTTCTGTGTCTCCGTTTTTGTTAGCGGTTTTAAGCAGTTCAAAAACTTCGCGGGCAATATTGGCTCTTTTATCTTCAGGTTCTTCACCCTTCCAGTTTTCCCAGCCGTTTTTTTCACCAAACTCAACCATTTCATTGATATCTTTCGCATAACGTTCTCCTTCTGAGAACCATTCTTTTTGGATTGTAGTGTTGTACATTAAACTTTTTTATATTAAACTTTTATTGAAAAATGAGGTTGTATTCCCTATCAACTAACTTACAAAAAATCCAATAATCCGGTATGAAAGCAATTCTGGTAATTGAGCAATTTATTTTGTCGATAACCTCTGGTATTCGCTTTAAAAATAATAACTGCGAATAATAAGGTCAAAAAAAAATGTGGATAAGTTATCCACAGAACTTATCCACATGATTTTTTATTTCAGAAATTCTCAAAAAAAATAACATTGATTTAAATTGTTTACTTTCAATATATTATGTTGTCTGTTTTTTATGAGTGAAAAACTTATCCATACTTTATCCACAGCTATTAATGGGATGTTGAAAAGTTATCCACAAATATTGAAAAGTGTGGATAACCTGGTTTTATGCAGGTAACTATTTTAAAATCAAGTATTTTTAAAAAGTTCTTTAATGTTTTTAAATTTAATGTCAGACTTATCCACAAAAGGTTGATATTATTGCTTATCCTTATAAATATTCCAGAAGTTAAAATCCGTCATCGGAGCATCTGTTATTCCGATATTTCGTCCCATCGTTACGATTTGCCCTCTGTGATAAGTCCCGTGAAGAATAGCGTGCTGAATATATTCATACTTTGAAAAATCACATTGAAACCATTGAGATTCTATCTTCACATTCTTTGAAAGATCATCTTCAGACAGACTTTCCACATAATCTACCAGCTTTTGTGAATTGTTTTTAATAGCATTGAAAACATCTTCTTTGTCTGTGGTTTCTGTAGTTTTAGCAAAATCAAAATCATTTTTTTCAGAAATGTGACTCCACCAGTATTCCTGGGTCTGCCAGATATGGTGTAAGGTTTTTAGGATAGTAGGAAAACTTGAAATTGTTTCCTGATTCAATTGTTCGTCAGACTTTGTGGATAACCAGTCAATATATTTATTGACTACCCAATTGTTGTACTGTACGCTTTTGTTGACTAATGCTTTTAAGCTCATAATATTAGTATTTAGTTGGTGTTGAAAGAAAATTATAATCCGAAATGTCTGTCTTTATCTATATTTTCAGGATTAATGAGTGCTTTATTGCTGTAAGTTGAGGCTTCAAAATCATTGATATTCACAGAAAGAAAGGAAATATCAGTGAGTAATTCAGAAAGTCTGGTACTGATCTGTCTGGAAAGTTGCGCTTTTTGTTCCGTAGTACGGCCTTCCATAATGTATCCGAAGACATGCAGAAAATTTTTCTTGCCTGTTCCTAATCTGTAATACTGATAAGGCTGAAGCCTCACTTTGATATCATTGGGAGCAAAAAGACCAGTTGCATCAGCCACTTCATATAGTGCATCCATTAATTCTTCGGGCGTTCTCAGCTGAAGAATATCCTGTGAACAATCTATAATAAAATGAGGCATAGATTATATTTTGTGGTTTGATTTTGAGTGAGATAAAAATAATAAAAAATATCAATGGATGTTTAAAATAAAAACCACCCTACTTTAGAGCGGTTGAAAAATATGTATTTTTTACGGTGTAAATGCAAGGTTTTATTGAACTGATTTTTTGATGCTGAATTGTGGTTTTACAGTATTGGTCATATCGAGTACAATGTCATAAGCACCTTCTTCATTGATGGGAAAATCATAAGCATCAAAGGCAATGCTTTTATTATCATTATTCAATCCGAGGCTGTATCCCCAGTCGCTATTAAATCTGAATTTTAAATTGCCTTTATTCAGTTTATAGTTTTTAAGAAAATAAATATTAGGGGTTTCAGAGTTTGTCTGCAGTGGGATATCTTTTCCATCCCAGCCGTTAGGAGTAGCATTTCCTATGATCCCCCAGGTAAGATTTTGTGTATTTTTTTTAGCTGTTTTCACCGTTCCATCCCAAAAATGAATGACAACAGTATCTATTTTCCCGTTTTGATCGGGTTTAAATGTACAGGTAAATTTTTCATCCAGTTGAAATGATGTTTTGCTTAATGGCAGCAAGGCATTTCTAGGATAACTACCTTCTTTAAAAATCAGTTTCCCATCAGCACTGTTTATATAGAAGTTTGAACTTTCAGTGGAATAAACCCCATCCAGTTTTTTTAAATCCTCTGTACTCACTTTTGCAATAGCTGGAATAGTATAAGGTTTATTGTACAGTATTTTTTCTACCAGAGGAAAAATAAAATCTGTGTGTGAAAGCTCTGAATTTGAAATGACAATCACACAAATATCGTCCTCCAGAATTCTGTAATACCTGCTTCTGTAACCAGGTCCGCCGGCATCATGACCTACCCGTTTTTTATCAAAAACAGTAGAAATCTGAAAGCCTAATCCATAATGATCCTTAAGATAAGGAGTAAAAGCTTTATCTATTGTTTCTTTTTTCAGAATGGTATAGTTCTTTAGCGCTTCATTGAACTTAAAAAGATCTTCCACTGTAGAATACATGGCTCCTGCCCCAAAAGGATGATCGGTTTTGAAACGTAATGCTTCGTTTGAGTTATTATCGGATAAAAACTCATACCCAAATGCTTTATTTTCATCCGTAACAGTATTGAAGTTGAACCCACTGTGATTCATTTTCAAGGGTTTCAGTATATTGTTTTCTATCACTTTATCATAGTTCAGACCTGTCACTTTTTTAATGATATAACCTAGGATATAATATCCGGAATTAGAGTAATCCCAATCTTTACCAGGTGAAAAATTCAGTGGTTTTGCGGAAATATACTTTAAAAATGTTTCCTCATCTACAGTATACTCAGAGTTTGTATCATTGGGAATTCCTGACGTATGCGAAAGCAGGTTGGCCAAAGTGATGCTGTCTCCCTTCGGAAAATCAGGGTAATATTTTGAAAGTTTGTCATTCAAAGATAATTTTCCTTGTTCTTCCAGCTGAAAAATAACTGTTGCAGTGAACATTTTTGTGGTAGAGAAAACCCGGTAAAGGCTGTTATTGGTGTTTTTTATTTTTTTAGGCGCATTTCTGTAGCCGTAACTTTTTTCAAAAATAACTTTTCCTTTTTCCGCAATGAGAACAGAACCACTGAACAAGCCGGCCTTTTCATAAGTGGAGAATAATTGTTCCAGTTTTTCTGATTTCTGAGAAAAAAGTGGACTGGCTGCAAGCAATATTATAATGCAGGTTAAAATAGACTTCATTGATTTTTTTTTAAATAAGACACTTTTAAGTGTGATATTATTACATGGCTAATGAACTATTTTTGGTTATCTGTATTTAATACCAAATTCTTTTTAATTCACCTGCAATTTCATCCGCTTTAACTTTCGTGATCCAGTCTACGATTCTTATTTCACTTTCTTTTTGTATGAGAATAACGGAATAGGTTGAACCACTTATTGAAAAATGGTAGCGGACTCCCAATTGATGTCTTTCTACTTCAAAATTTTTCGTTCCAATACGATCTGTTTCTTCTTTCAGATAAGTTTTAGGACTTGTGAATAATTTGTTTTTATATTGTACTGTCAGGGTTTCGTGGTCAATGGTCAAAACTGTTTTTCCGAAATTATTCCATAACCAGATATAGAGGAAGAAAATAAAAAGGCAGGCTATAACTGCAGTTATAGAAGATAAACTGGTGCAAAAAAATCATCGTACTGCAGGAGCCCAAGAATGATGATGATAAGTACCATCAAAAACATGAAAATTAAGCCAATACTTGTGATAAAGGCAGTTAGCCAATTGGTTTTGTTTTTTATTTCAATGATCGCTGGCATGTCTGATTGATTACTGTGGAGGTTTTCTTTCATACAACTTTGTTTTTTCAAGACCGAAATTATTTATCTCCATAGGTGAATCTTCTTCCCAGTCCGGAAGATAGTTGTAAAGTTGATCGGTAAGTTTTATGATTCCAGGCGTTACACTATAATCGAACTCATAGCTTTTTCTGTCGGTAATAATTTCCAACCCGGATTGTTTTCTTTCACTGAATGGAGATGGAATACGGAAAGAATATATTGAAATAATTTCATCCCATTGTATAAGCTCTGTTGTGTTTTTTTGTTTAAAGCAAAACCCGCTGTCTGTGTATTGAAAAATTCCGTCATCATTATGCAACCTGTCCATTTCTTTTTCAACAGAATCATAATCCTCTTTTTCAACAGGAGAATAAAGTTTTGCTACCGAAAATATGATCACAACAAAACACAGAAAAACAACAGCAAATGTAATTTTTTTATCATCAAAAATAGGATAGTTGTAAAGGGTCAGGATTAAAACAAGACAAGTGGCAGCAATTATCTTTTTCATGGTTGCAGATGGGGGCTGGTTTTATTTTTTGCTCTTTAGTTGAAATACATTTCCTTCCGGATCGGTTCCGTCACAGAGCCAGAAAGGGTAGTTTTCAAAAGTTTTGATCTCTCTCATCTGAATATTTTTTGAGACCAGTTCATTTCTTGCAGATTTTATGTCAATGTCGATTTCAAAAACAAGTTTGGTATTGTTGTCGAAGAGATGCCCCGCTTCCATTTTTTCAAGATACTGATCTCCGATTTTATGAAGTCCGATATGAGCACCTCCGGCATCAAGCAAAATCCAGATTGGATCTTCTTCAATCACCTTCAGATTAAAATGTTGCACATAAAAGTTCCTGAGCAGCTGCACATTTTTTACATAGAGAATAATAGTTCCAAGCTGAGCGTTCATGTCTTGACTGTTTTAAGGTTAAGCCTCGTAAATAAGTTGTACTACGCCGGATTTGAAAACATTGGTTTTAACCAGTTTTAAATTTAGTCTTTCTTTTAAATCTTCAAAAAGAGGTTTCCCTTTTCCTAAAACAATCGGATGAACAGATATTCTATAGGTATCAATAAGGTTAAGCTGAATAAATGTTTTGATAAGACTCGCTCCTCCATATAGCCAGATATCTTTTCCGCCCTGGTTTTTTATTTCGGAAACTTTCTGTGCAATATCAGAATTGATAAAAACGGCATTTTCATCTTCTCTGCTCTGACTGGAAAAGACAAATTTATTTTTGGAATGAACAGCTTCCCAAAGTTTTTGCTCTTCCGGGCCTGCATTTTCCTCCGGCTGATAATTTCCCCACGCATCATAGCTTACTCTTCCATAAAAAATAGTGTCTATCCCTGCTAGAAATCCATCAAAATCCATATCATCATCCATGATACACCAGTCTGTTTCTCCATTGGGTCCTTCAATAAATCCATCTAAAGTAGTGGCAAGGTCTAATATTACTTTTTTCATTGGTTGGGTATTATTTTATTTTGAGAAAGTAAATAATAATTTTGCGCATATGTGTTTTTCAAAGCAAATATATTGCTTTCTTATCGTTCATTAAGTGAAATTTGTTGTAGACCAGCTTCTGGATTTCCTGCTTAAGATGATTAAAGCTTTAAGAAGCGGAATTTAAAAACCCTATTAAGAGGAGGATTCCGATGGTTTGCAGTATTTTCATTATTATAAAAAAATTACTAACGCTAATGCGTTTAATTGATTTCTATCAACAAACTCTATAGATTAAACAGTTCTATTATTTTTTGATATAAAGTATTTAAATACTCGTCTTTGGGAGAACAATTGCCATTACTCATTTTCAGAAAACTATTTTTCTTAAGGGCATGAATAAATATCCCACTTCCATCATTACATGTTGAAGGAACATTATAGTCATTGTTGGTCCAAAAATGATTTTCAGATAACAACTTCATAAATTGTACATATTGCTTTTGAGTTAAATTTTTCTGTACAAGAATTGTAAACCTTGAATCTATTTTTTCGCCTGTCTTTTGATCATATTCACCGGTAAATATTTTCTTCTTAACAAGTATATATTTATTCCCAGTGTGTTCAATTCTGATTAAATAATTGTCTTTAAATGCAGACCATTTGAAAATCTGATAGACTTCATCATTTTTTTTAAATGTTGATTTGTCAATGCATTCCAAAGGTTTTTCTTTAAGTCCTGAGGAAATATATTTGCATGCGTTGTCATTATCCTGAGCTGCAAGGAAAATAAATGGAAAAGTTAAGATTAAGGTGAGTGTTTTTTTCATCGTGAAAAGTTTTTGTAAAATAATAAAACCGTTCTTACGGAACGGTTCTAAATATATTGTCAATGTAAACCGGTACAGCAGTCTAACGGTATGGCAGATTGATTTCTTCAATTTTTGCTCTCAAATCTGAAATGGTATAGGTTTCTGAGTTACATTGAATTTCAGGAATATTATGGGCTGATAGGAAATCATTCAAATCATCACAATTTTGCAGAATATTAAATTCTTTATTGTCCAGATCTAAAACAATTCCTTTGGTTTTTCCATTGATGGAGTAGGTAAGAGGACTTAATGCGCCTAAGAATGCTTTCGACCATAAGCCTTTCATGTTCTCTTCAAAATAAATGAATCTTCCATAATTCAAAACTTTACAAAATCTTGAATATTGGTCAGGATCATATCCTTTGTCGTCTCTATTGGTATACTTTCTATAGGTCTGAAAATACATTTCTCCTTTATGCGAAATAGCCAGCGGGAACTTAACCCTTTTATCCTTTTGCTTAAAGTAAAAAAAAGCCTTTTCCGGCAGATCAAGAGAATCACATTTTTCACAGGCTTTGAAATATATTTCTTCGGTGGAAGACGGTTTTTTATTCAAAACATCTTCCAGTGTCATATAAACGCCTTCCGGAAAATCTCCTTTTTTGATGGATGGATATTCTTTTTCCTGTCCGGCTGCGATGCCGAAAATAAAAAGAAGACAAAGTAAAATATAGTGTTTCATGAATTTTATATTAGTTTTTCAGCAGCTAAATTACAAAAACGGAAGACTTATTCGGTATCATTGTAAGAATTGACTTTATAAATCAGCTGAAACTTTATAGTGTCTTTCTTTGTATACGGATATTTTTCTTCGTTAACCTGTTTTTCAAATTCTTTCATGAGTTCTAAATCCAGATCATCCTTAACGGCAAATTGAATTTCGTTTTTCTTTTCTCCCAATTCAAATTGAACCATTATTTTTCCTTCCCGTTTAGAGTTTTTAAATAAACGTTCAAAAATTTTGTTGGTTTTTTCAAAAACTGACTGAAGATCTTCTACAGACGAATTTTTCTGTAATTCCGGATCACTAGTCAAAAATATTACTTTCTCGAGTTTGGTTTCTTTGTTTCCTTTATCAGTAATATAAACTTCATTTCCATTTTTATAAGTCTTGATCGTTCCTTCTGTTTTGTATGTTCCTTTGTCAATTGGATTGTTATAGGCATTTTTATTGGGAAACTCATCCAGCCAGAATAACTTCATTTCTTTTTTTAGAAAATTTAAAATATACAGATGGTCTTCGGTTTGCAGCACAAACAAAGGTTCTTCAATATCAAATGAAATGGTTGACCAGTAATATTTTAATTCGTCTTCATTGGCTTTTCGTATCTGATAATTCCCGGAAATTCCCTTTTTTACTTCATCCCAAATCTTTTTGGAATCCTTCAAATTTTTGGACATTTTTCCCTCTACTTCTATATCGTCAATATGAAAGATCAAACTGTCAGGTATCGCTTTTAAGCTTTCAATATTTTTAAATCTTTTCCAAAGCGTGGGTCCTATGATTAAATTATTTCCCAACAGGTTATCATTGGTTGTATTCGTCAGACTTTCAGTAAGCAATTTTTTTGCTTTTTCATTTAGTTTATCATCAGCATAATTATAAACAACTCCATTGGGAATGGTTATTTTCTCTTTGATTTGTGCTGTTACAGTGTTGATGATGAATAGAAGAAGCAGGATAAATTTTATTTTCATGGATTATTTTTAGTTGGATATAAAATACAAAAAATTAGAATTCGGAATTTTTTCTGTACCCCAAATACTATTTTGTAAACAGCAAGGTCTGAATGGCTTCTAAATGAATGAGGCGATATTTTTCATGGCGGGTTACTGTTTAAAGCTTCAGTTTAATTTTTTGCACTTCCGTTGTATTGGGATTGTCGATTTTGTTAGGGGTCACCCAATCTACATAAAGCTCTTTATTTTCAATATGTATACTGTCAATACAATAATGAGGAAAAAGGCTTGAGCAATTTTTCCAGTTTTCTCCCAGGAACTGTTTTTCTTTTCCCGGAATATTTTCAGCAATTAATTTGTAAGGGAGAGAATCTGTTTCATAGATAACAATACCATTTATTTTATCATAGGCCAATGTGTTTTCATAGAATTTGACTTCATTATTAGTAAATGGTAAAATTAAATCTGTCCATGTATCGCTTCCATTGGGATGTCTCAGACACATATAGTCATCATTGCTCCATTGTAAAGATGTTTTCCCATCCAGATAATGGTTACTAACAGACGTGGAAGATTTGAATGTTCTTTTTCCGTTAGTCCAACGTATAAAAGACGTTGAATCTGTCACTTTAACAAATTCAAATGTATGTTTTGGATTGATCGTTGCAGCTTTATTTGATGAATGGCATGCTGAGATCAATACACAAAAAGATAATAGGAGGAGAAGTTTCATGGGGTTTTTAGTTTTTAAAAAATAGATGATAACTGAATTTTAGAACAAGGGCTCTCCATTCAAATCTGTTGTCAGAATTTCACTCATATAATCGAAAAAAGGACGCATAGCCAACAAGGTGAGAAGGGCTTCTTTTTGAAAACTGTCAGATAAGACTTCCTTATCGGTAAATTTTCGCATGACCAGAAATTGCTTCTTCCTGATTAAATCTATAGCCGGATGATTTTTATCAAAACCTCGCGGAGCTGTTTTTACAGAATCTCCTTTTAGTTCACCAAAATATTTAGTGAAGGTTTTATCTGAAATAATCTTTTCGATTTCTGTACTGCTGATTTCAAATTCTTTACGGATACGAAGTAAATCTTTGGCTTCCGGACCCCAAAAGCCACCTCCAACAAAGCTGTTACCCGGTTCAATCTGAATATAATATCCACCTCTTAACATTGGCTTCGAACGGGAATATCCCACACCGAAATTGGTTTTATACGGTGTCTTGTCTTTGGAAAAACGGACGTCATTATAAATCCTGAAAATATGAATTCCTTTGAGCTGATCATGCTCCTGAAGTTCATGATAGATCTGAGTAAAAAGAATTTTGTTTTCTTTTACAATACCATCATATTCGGATTTGTGTTTGGCAAACCATTCACGATTGTTGTTTTCTTTTAAATGGGTGAGAAATTCAAATGCTTTTTTCATGTTGTTATTTAGAGAGGTTATGCTTGTTTCCATTGCAGTTCAATATATTTTGTACAGTCGTTTTTCATATCATCATATCCATCGAGTAAAATTGCTGAACCTCCATTTTTCACGACTTCTTTTACTATTTTATAAGCTTCTTGAGCTCCCATAGGGTCTTGTCCTACCAAATCAAAAACAATATTCTGCGTTTTTGTAAGCGTTGAATATAAGGTTAATAAACGTCTGGGGTTACCTGCAAGGGTATTTACTTTTATTTTTTTATTAATCCATTCCGTCTCATAAATTTTTTCGGAATAAGGACTAGCAGGATTTGCATTTTTCTTTAAATATTCTCCAACAGTCATAGGATAAAAAATATCTCTAAACTTCGATTCTCTGAAATGTTCAACAAAAGTCATTTTTTTGTGGATGATAACATTTTCATGGGGTGTCTTACCACAAAATAGATCCTTAAGAAACATTTCCGTTTCGTGAAAGTATGGTCCGTTGAAAAGATTTATAATAATAATTTCCCCTTCATTGAGTGTAAATGGGGGAACGTAAAATTTATCTGTTTTGATTCCTTTGTTTTCGATGATCATTTGGATGTTTTTTGTTTCAACTCTTCAGGGATCAGATCGTTTTCAATCAGGTAATCACCTATTATTTTCAAAAAATTATTAAACTGCTTTAGACTCTGTAGAGTTGGGCATCAGCCGTTTTTATTTCCAATTTCTACTATTCACAATTCCTTTCGCAACTTCGTCTACTTCTTCAATTATCTCATTTTTTTTTGGAGAAGTAGCAATCCGAATGATTTCATTTTTGATAATAGGACTTTGAGTGATGGGACCAAAAATAGTGATAATCCAATATTTCCATACTTCATCATCGTTCCTTTTTATAATTGAAAGTAACTCTGTTGTAATTTTATCATTAATACTTTCTAAATATTCTGAAACAGGTTTTGCAACCGGCCAGTTCATATCTTGCAGCCATTCAAGTAAATTCGGAATAATTTCTTTGAGTTCTTCGTAGGAATAGTTTGTTAGTTTTTCAGCGGTAGACAAATCACCTTTATTTTTTGGAATTAAATCTCTAATATTTTTCATCATTTATATTAAAATTTAAATTGATTTAATCATTGTATTTTTTACTAGATGATTGTAAGTAATTATTATCTGAAAATTCTAATCTGCTGCAGAACCCCTTTCTCATTTTTAAAACTAAAAATGTAATTCCCTGGTCGTACTCTGGATAGATCTATCGTTTTATTATAATAGGCAAAGCCTCTGCTGACCACCTCTCCACCTGTGGAGTAAACCGTATATTCAAACTGATTGCTGTTATTTTTATTGCTGATGATAAAACCATCTTTGGATGCATTGGTATAGACTTTTGTTTCCAATATTCGGTCCTCATTGGTTGTATTTGCGAGTACGCTTTCGCTGATATCTGCTACCTGGATGCTTTTAATAGCTGATTTAGTTACAGAGGTTGTGCTTCCACCGATGATATATAGTTTATTGTTGTATACTTCTGCGGCAGCGTGTCTTCTGGGAATCATATTGGATGATAACTGATGGAACTTATTGGTTGCAGTATCAAAATAGGCCAGAAAAGTCTGATTATTATACCCTCCTGCAATAAAAATCTTATTACCAGATACTGCTAATGAATGTCCGGATATCCCGGCGGGCATCGTAAACTGATCGGTCCAGCGATCAGTATTGAGGTCGTAAACATTGATCAGTCGGGATGAAGTACCGTTGAAACCACCAATGACATACAGCTTATCATTCACAATTTTGCCCTTTGTTTCTCTGGCTGTGGGCATATCGGGTAATGGATGCCAGGTATCGGAAGCAATATCATAATATTGAAATCTATTAGAAAATTTAGTGGTTGCAGCACCGTTTAGTCCGCTGCCACCGAATACATATATTTTGCCGTTATAGATGGCAGAACCCGCATTTCCTGTGTAGGAACGATTAACAGCCCCTTTCGTTATTTTATTCGTTTCAAGGTCTACAATTTCAAGATGGCTATTTCCCCAGCCATTAAAAATGTAAATTTTATTATTGTAAGTTTCCGAGTTAGCAAATTTTTTGGAAAGCAGAGAAGAGTTGAAAACACTCCATTTGTTATCCGTAATATTATATCTTTCAATATAATTGGCGTTACCGCTGTTTTCCAGATATCCATTGCTCACATATATATTATCATTCACTATTACACTGGTTATGGCACCTCTGCCTACAGACATATTGGCCAGACTTTTAAAATTAAGCGTTTGTGCCTGGGTGAGTAATGAGCCCAAAAATGAAAGGAATAATAATTTTGTTTTCAATGGTACCGGGTTTAGTGTTTATTTTCTTTAAATGATTCGGGCTTATTTTCAGTACCGAACTTTAATAGAATATTCGTGGTTTAAAGATAGGAAAAAGTTGAAGAGAATTTTTTAAAATTGCTTTTAGCCATTTCACTCACGTTCTGTATTACACTATCAAGTGCAGCTACCCCTTTAAATGGACGTTTTACAAGATGAAATACTAAAAAGATTTGGAGAACACATTAAAGATTTAAGACTTAAATCTTGACTTACTCAAGATGATGTTGTTCTAAATAGTTCCAAAATTACTAAAGGTACAGTAAGCGATATAGAAAATGGAAAAAGAAACTTTGCATTTACTACGTTAATTGATTTGGCCAGAGGTCTAAATGTATTGCCTAAGGATTTATTGGATTTTAAAATAGATTAGAAATTCTAGATTTGTACTTAATTAGAATATAAAATAAACTCCGAAGTCTTCAGACTTCGGAGTTTATTTTATAATAGATTGGTTTTATTTTATTGGCGAAAAGTCGGGAGCCTGTGCTAAGCGCAATATTTTAATTTACACCCAATTCTTGAATAAGCTCTTCTCTATTCTGATCAGATAACCAAATTATAAACCCTTTATCGACAATACTAAGTTTTAAATTACTGTTATCATAGTCTATAATTATTGGAATAGTATTTTTCTTAACCTGCAATGAAGCAATTGATTTCAAAGCTTGTGTTAAATTCCCAGGATTTAATAAATGTTTTCTTGGGTGTTCTTGTTGTAAAAGTGTGTTGATTTCACTTCTTTTTAAACCATTTTCAAGTTTTTCAACTTCAGCTTTTAATATTGCATACATAATCCATTTATGCATTTCAAGTTCAGTAACTTGAAAACCTTCTGATATATTAGTAATCAGATTATAATATCTACCTGAATGTTGTGAAATTACTTTTGATAATAAAATATCTAAATCATCACAATTCAATATTTGAATTGAATCTGTTTGTTCTATTAATTTATTTGCTATGCATAGCTCATAACAAACTTCTTGAACTATATAAACATTATTTAAGCTTTTTTCTATTAAGTGTTTTTTTGCTTCATCGGGAATTTGTATATTCAATAAAGATTCTCCAGTTCTAATTAATTCTTCAAGATTTTCATCTGTCCACTCATCTGCATTTACAGATTTAATTCTTCCAGACAAATCTCCATTTAATGCTATTAGTCTGTTTTCTTCTAACCAAACACCTACTATAATAAATGTGAGATCAGAGTTTTCGTGAAATGCTTTTAATTCAATTGCAAAATCAACTTGGGTTTCATCTTTTAAATAGTGAAAATCTTCTATAACGATATATTTTTGAAAATCTAGACTTTTTAAAGCATCAATTATATCATTTACATCTTCTGGATCTAATTCAAGTGGCTTATATTCTTTCTCATTACCCTTTTCTCCCTCTACTTCACTTTCAAAGTCGGCTTTACCAAATAAATTCCAACCGAAACCAACTTTTACCTTTGCTTTTCCATTTATTGTTTTCCTTTCGGAAACTTGAACTGTAAAACCTGCTTGTTTTAGAATAGTAATATTTAAATTATATAGATCCATTTTATTATCGCAATGAACTGTGATATAATCTTTATCATTTAGATTTCTTTTTCGTAAACATGTTTTCCCTTGTTTAGAACTTCCGAATATAACAACATGATGTCTTCTATCTAAAGAATCTATAAATACCTTATCTGCCTCTCTTTCTATATAATTTAATGGGATATCTCTTTGTATCCCAAATACATCCTTGGTTAAAAATTTATCCATTTCTACTAATGAAATTACTGTTTATATTAAATGAAAAAATGAATTATAAGAACAAACATTCCATTTTTGCTAACTTACAAAAAAATAAGGACTTGAAATGTAATAAGAGTTTTAGGTTAACTGAATTTTCTCTATTTTCAAATAGTTAATATATTAAATTATTTCAGTAATACACTGTTACAACATTCCTGAAATTCCAGTATCTATTGGCATCTCTGGTTCAACACTCTTCACTTCAATGATTACATGCTCAGTTGTAGCAATCTATAAAACAGTGTCAAAAAAATTATAACTTTGTATATTACCGATTAATTTCACCTATAATATCAAAATCTAAGTTATAATTATGGGTATCTTTTCCATTTTGATCAGTTAAAAGTACATCCATACATGTGAAAATACTCCCATTTTTATCTAATTTTGCTTCTTTTCGAATGATAATATTTAATGGGAAATTTAGTTTTTGAGAAGGAATCATCGACATCATACTACAATATGGAGAATCTTCTTCACTACAAATATGGTAGTTTTTATCTCCCGGAAAGTTATTTGGGTTATTAGATATAAAATTTTGAAGCTGATTTAATTCTTCATTAGTTAGTCCTTTACCATATTCATCATCATTACCTTCTTCTAGCTTATACCAAGTAATATTAAATGATCCATGCTGAATTGTGTCGTCAAATTTGAATGATTTAAATTGTGTGTTTAGTTTATACATATTATTTGTTGTTTTAATTACATTTTCCTAAATTAAAATATTTTATGAGCACTTCCTTATGGGAAATCGTATTTAACACAAAACTGTTCTACAAAAGTAGAACGATTAGTATATTAATTTGCCACGTGCACTCTTTCTTTTTATTTTAACCCTTCTTATCCAGTTCCAGAATATTCTTTTGTGGTTCTAAAACCATCCGGAGCTATATAAAACCCATCTGTTGGGGTTCACTGATCAGAAATTTGGTATTGTAAACCTATCGGGAGAAGCTGAAGATCTCAAAGGCGTATTTAAGAACGCCAAATAGCGTTTCAAAACCTTGGCCGGGATATCTGGAGCCTCAAATGATGAGTTCAGGAGACATTTTTGGCAATACTATGTGATGCAACTATTTTTCTATATGTACGTATCCTTGTAAAGGTTTTAAACCTTGACAAGGATATCAATCCAGCTACGTTTGCTAAAAAACTTACACCTTACAAACAAAAAACCGTTCTACAAAAGCAGAACGGTTAATATATTAATTTATTTCAACGACACGTTGTTACATTATTCCTGGCATTCCACCATCCATTTGGCATAGCTGGTTCAGCTTTTGAAGCATATCTTATATAGAAGTTGTAAGACGTTTTATGTATTTGTAAAAAGTTTTTTAACCCTCTCAATAACGTATTGAAAAGGAGTTAATTCATATCCAATATGTTTACAATGTAAAGCTTCTACAAATTCAGGTAAATTGGAATATATGTTTACTTTTAGCGTAACTATTTTTTTGTTTTTATCATTGTATAGACTTATAAATTCATTTCCATCATTATCAATTCCGTGTTTATATCCAAGAATGTTCTTTAGGGGTATAATTTTTTTTATAAATAAGAAGTTGTGATAGACTAGATTTTCGTTTTGAATATTAGAAAATATCAATTCATAATAATTCTTTTTCACTACTATGTAGATTGTGAGCAGAAAGAGTAAAATAAAGTAACAGAACCATAAATAATGACCTTTTGAAATCATATTTTGATATGCTCCTTTTGTAAAAATAAATGGCAGAGAGAATGAAAAAAAAGAGAATACAATTCTAAAAAAAACGATGAAATAATTTTTTATTTTCAGTGTCACCATATTTTATTGTTTTTTCTTTTAAGTAAGGTCTAATTCTCAAATATATGAAACTTTGCAACTTTTGAAGAACATATTTTTAGTTATTTTTTATGTTTTCCAAAATGCATAATCTTTAATGTTATAAAACAATATTAAACAAAAAACCGCTCCACAAAAGTAGAACGGTTAGTATATTAATTTGCCTCGGTCGCTGACCGTTACATCATTCCTGGCATTCCACCACCCATTGGCATAGCTGGTTCAGCGCTCTTTACTTCAGTGATTACACATTCAGTAGTAAGAAGCATTCCAGATACAGAAGCTGCGTTTTCAAGGGCAACTCTTGTTACTTTAGTTGGGTCAATGATTCCTGCTTCAAGCATGTGAACATACTCGTCAGTTTTCGCGTTGTATCCGAAGTCTCCTGTTCCTTCTGCTACTTTAGCAACAATTACAGAACCTTCTCCACCAGCGTTAGCAACGATTTGTCTTAATGGCTCCTCGATGGCTCTTTTCACGATTTTGATCCCTGTAGTTTCATCAGAATTGATTCCTGTAAGGTTTTCCAAAGCTGAGATTGCTCTTACTAAAGCAACACCACCACCTGCAACAATACCTTCTTCTACAGCCGCTCTTGTAGCGTGTAATGCATCATCTACTCTGTCTTTTTTCTCTTTCATTTCTACTTCAGAAGCAGCACCTACGTAAAGTACAGCAACACCACCAGCTAACTTAGCTAATCTTTCCTGAAGTTTTTCTCTGTCGTAGTCAGAAGTTGTAGTTTCCATCTGAGCTTTGATCTGAGCTACTCTTCCTTTGATTTTCGCTTCGTCACCACCACCGTTTACAACTGTAGTGTTGTCTTTGTCGATCGTTACTTTCTCAGCAGTTCCAAGCATATCCAAAGAGATGTTTTCCATAGTGAAACCTTGCTCTTCAGAGATCACCTGTCCACCTGTAAGGATCGCGATATCTTCTAACATTGCTTTTCTTCTGTCTCCGAATCCAGGAGCTTTTACAGCAGCAATTTTAAGAGAACCTCTTAGTTTGTTGACTACCAAAGTAGCTAAAGCTTCACCTTCCACTTCTTCAGAGATGATCAATAGAGACTTACCACCTTGGGCAATTGGCTCAAGAACTGGTAACAATTCTTTCATTGAAGAAATTTTCTTCTCTACCAAAAGGATATATGGGTTTTCTAGTTCAGCTAACATTTTCTCAGGGTTAGTCACGAAGTAAGGTGACTGATAACCTCTGTCGAACTGCATACCTTCTACAACATCTACTGTTGTATCGATACCTTTAGCCTCTTCTACAGTGATTACACCTTCTTTTCCAACTTTTCCGAAAGCTTCAGCGATTAAAGCACCGATAGTTTCGTCATTGTTAGCAGATACAGAAGCTACTTGCTTTACTTTATCTGTAGAATCTCCAACAGCCTGAGACTGTGCTTTAAGGTTTTCAACAACTGCAGTTACTGCTTTGTCGATCCCTCTTTTAAGATCCATTGGGTTAGCACCTGCAGCTACGTTCTTAAGACCTTCTCTTACGATAGCCTGTGCCAATACAGTAGCGGTAGTAGTACCGTCTCCTGCGATATCATTAGTTTTGGAAGCTACTTCTTTTACCATTTGAGCTCCCATATTTTCTACTCTGTCTTCAAGTTCGATTTCCTTTGCAACAGACACACCATCCTTAGTTACGTGTGGAGCACCGAAAGATTTTTCGATGACTACGTTTCTTCCTTTAGGACCTAAAGTTACCTTTACTGCATTAGCCAATGCATCTACCCCTCTCTTTAGAGCGTCTCTTGATTCAATATCGAATTTTATTTCTTTTGCCATGTTGTTTAGCTTTTGGCGAATTGCTTATAGCTTTTAGCTTTGCGAATTCGTTAGTTTAACTTTATTTTTTTAATTTCCATTGAGCCTGTTCCATAAGGTTACAAGCTTCTTTTTTAGTGTTGTCAACTCTTCCAAAAGATTGTGGTAATCATTTTCATGAATATACCCTAAGTCTTTAGCAAGAATTAATTGGTTTTCAGCTTCATTGGATGATCCCAGAGCAATATTGATGAAATTGGCAAATTCTCTATCTGAATTTCTGCCACTTCCCTCTGAAATATTATATCCAATAGATGCAAATGATCTTCTGATTTGAGAGGTAAGTCCAAAAACTTCTTCTTTCGGAAAATTTTTGGTTGAAGTATAAATCTTTAAAGTCAATTGATGACTTAGCTGCCATACTTCAAATTTTTTGAAATCTCTCATAGGTTAATTTTCATGTAGAAAAAGCCATTTGCCAGAAGCCAATAGCGAGAAGCTTACCCGATGATTCCTAATAAATCAGCTTCTCTTACGATTAAATAGTCTTTTCCTTCAAGCTTCAATTCAGCTCCTGAATATTTTCCATAAAGAACTTTGTCACCTACCTGAACCGTTGTAGGCTCGTCTTTTTTACCAGGACCTACTGCTACTACAGTACCTTCTTGCGGCTTTTCCTTTGCAGTATCCGGGATAATAATACCTGAAGCTGTTTTAGTTTCTGCTGCGATTGGCTCTACCAGAACTCTGTCTGCCAATGGTTTAAAGTTTACTGACATAATATATTTAATTTTTTAATTATTTCTGTCTTCTAATTCTCTAAATGTATGCCATGAGACGTTGATGGATGAAATGGCAGATTTTTATTTCCGAATGTGAAAATTTGGCAGAAAAATTATTTTTTGCGGGCCGGAAATCCGAAGAGATAGCTGGTAGCTACGGGCACTACAAACAAGAGAACAGTAATGGCGGAAACCAGAATTTCCATGGTATGGCTGGCTAAAAACTGGGCAAAAGCTGTAGCAGGGTAAAAGTGTTCATATAAAGACAAACTTAGTTTAACTCCTAAAATAGCAATCACTATAAAAGCGGCCGTTTCCAGAAAAGGGAATATCTGCATCAGACGGACAAACCACTGTGCAATAAACCTCATGGCTAAAATCCCTATAAATACACCCAGCGTAATCAAAAGTAAATTGTCTGAAAATGCTACGGCAGCAAAAACGTTGTCGATAGAAAATGCAAGATCCATTACTTCTACAATGGCAACCGTAGCCCAGAACTGTCCCAGCAGCCCAATTGAATTTTTATACAGCCAGCTGGATTCTTTGTCAGGATTTTCCTCCTGATTTTCTTCATCATTTGTGTTTTTTATTTTTTTGATAAACCAGTCAACTGAAATATAGAGCAGGTATAGTCCTCCCAATGGTTTCAGCCACCATACGGAAATCAGGACGGATGCAAAAATAAGGGCCAGTCCGCGAAATACATAAGCTCCTAGAATTCCGTATTTTAAGGCTTTTTTTCTTTGATTTTCGGGCAGATCCATTACGATGGTGGCCAATACTGCAGCATTGTCTACGGAAAGAAGACTTTCTATAAGGATAAGATTGCCGATAATTGCTATAGATTTTGCAGGGTTTTGTAAAATGTCATTGAAAAGGTGGGTGAAATCAGGAAATATCATTTTTTAAAGAAATAGTATGTTGGTTAAGTTTTGAAATAATGGCAGCAGAAACTGAAATGCCTATGAAATTGGTAACAGATCTGGCTTCATTCATAAAGCGGTCTACACTGTATAACAGGGCAAGATCTGTGGTAGGGATTTTTCCAAACCGGCTTAAGGTAAACATCAGAGCAAGAAAGCCTGATCCCGGAACTCCCGAAGCGGTTTTTGAAGCAATTGAGATCGTTATAAAAAGCCAGAAATAATCTTTCAAAGTAAGTTGAATATTATAGAACTGGATAAGGAAAATACATGAGATGGAAAGATAAATGCACGCTCCCGCCAGATTAAAATTGTACCCGAGAGGAATGATAAGGCGAAGGATTTTCCGGTCATAGCCCTGTGATTCCATTTTATCAAAAATCATGGGGAATGCCATCTTGGAAGAAGAAGTGGCTACTACGAGAATGATTTCTTCTTTGATACTGATCAGGAAATCCCAAAGGTTAATTTTAAAGTAAGCTGTAATAACTCCTAATATTCCGAAAATGAAAAACACGCTCGTAAGGTATACTGTGGCAACAATTTTACTTAATGGCAATAGAGTATTAATTCCATATACTGAAATTCCATATGCAATATTACAGAAAATGACTATCGGAAGAAATATATATACATATTTGATGAGCTTGAAAAACAAATTTCTTCCAGCGTCTAAGCCTTTAAGAATGTTATCCTTTTTCTTTGAAAGACCAAGCAGTACTCCTGCAGATATGGATATTAAAAGAAAGAGTACATAATTGCTGATGTGCAGCGGGTTTGTAGTCTTTGCTAAAAATCTTTCCGGAAGTGCTTTGTGGGAAGAAATTATAATTCCCGTATTGGCTCCCGGTTTTAAAAGAAGCCCGGAGCCAATTCCCAATAAAATACTGATGGAAGTGATGATTAAGAAATAGATCACCATCTGGCTTACAATTTTAAATGCGTTTTTAGTGCTGAAAATATAGCTTACTCCATACGTTACTGCAATGAAAATAACGGGAATGATCAAAATCTCCAGAAGCATGAAAAAGTAACTGCTTACCGTTTCCAGATGTTTACTGACTTCCGGAAAATAATAGCCCGTTAATGCTCCACAGATAATAGCTGTGAACACATACAGGGTAAGGTTTCTTAAATAGGAGTCTGTAAATGTTTTTTGCTTAAAAGGTTTCATCATCCGCTTTTTATATGATAAGATTACAAAATTCAAAGATATAACCTTATATAATACCAAGAGCCAATGCACTCAGCAACATTACGATTGATGATCCTATGGCCCATTTTAAGGTGAATTTCAGATGATCAGAGAATTCAACACCTGCTAGTGAAACCAGCAGATAAGTGGACGGAACCAATGGACTTAATAAATGGGAAGCCTGCCCCACAAGACTGGCACGTCCCAAAATATCAGGAGGAATATTCAGCTGGCTGCCGGTTGCTGTAATCACAGGTAATATTCCAAAATAATACGCATCATTGGTCAGGAAAAAAGTAAGCGGTACACTGAATATAGCTGTGATTACGTTCAGATAGCCGCCCCAGGTTTTAGGAACAATACTGATAATACTGTTTCCCATAGCATTCATAATTCCGGTACCATTTAAGATTCCTGTAAAAATCCCTGCCCCGAAGATCATTCCTGCTACAGATAAGGCATTCCCTGCATGTTTTGAAATGATTTTCTGCTGGTCTTTCAGTTTCGGATAATTAATCAGGGAAGCGATACAGAAGGCAATCATAAAGGCAATTCCCAAAGGAATAATATCAAGGATCATCACGCAAAGAAGGATAATTGTCAGAATCAGATTGATAATAATAAGCTTGGGACGTCTTAATTCCGGATCATTTTCACCAGCAATATCCTGTCCGCTGTATTTTGTATATTTTCCATGCTTGCTTATTCTTTTTTTCTCCCTTACGCCTAAAATATAGGCAACAAAAAATACCCATACCAACCCTATAAGCATTACCGGAATCATAGGGACAAATATTTCTGTATGCCCCAGTTTCAGAGAGCTCATTACTCTCGCAGTAGGCCCTCCCCATGGTAAAATATTCATAATACCACCTGCCAGCATAATAATACAGGTAAGAACCAAAGGATTCATACCTTGTTTTTTATAAAGCGGGAGTAATGCTGCCACTACAATAATATAAGTGGAAGAGCCATCGCCGTCTAACGAAACCAAAGTGGTGAGAAGGGCGGTTCCGATGGTTGTTTTTACAGGATTATCTCCTACAGCCTTTAATATGACATTCACAAGAGGTTCAAAAAGTCCTGTATCAATCATCAGACTGAAGTACAGAATGGCAAAAATCAGCATAACCCCCGTAAGCGCTATTTCTTTTACTCCATCTTTCATCATTTTTCCAAGGTCCGGCCCGAATCCTGCTACTACAGCTATCAATACAGGTACAAGTACCAAAGCCGTAAGCGGAGTCATCTTTTTGTTCATGATGAGAATCATGAAGATGAAAATCATTAAAAAACCAAGAAATGTAAGCATAGTTTTATGTAAATATTAATGAGGTTATTGTTGTTTCTTTTTTCTCCAGTCAAAATTGTTTCTGAAACCTATAAATCCGTAATTACTCGTTTTTTTGGTTTCCAGCTGATTGATGAAGGCAAGCTCCAACGCAGAATTTTTTCCTAATTTTATTCCAAGACCTGCCGTAATACGATTACTGTCGAAAGGTTCCAGCTTATCAACATTCATTCTTATCTCATTTTTAAGAATGCCATAGAGTTTTTCCTTTTCGCCTTTTTTATTGAAAGGAATCCGGACAGAGATCAGATAACGGATTCTTACCTCAAATTCATCAGGGTTGCTGATAAAACGTTCTTCAACTCTAAGGCGGTTGGAGATTGACGTTCTGCCGATGTAATAATCAGCAGTAACCTGTTGAAAAGGTCTTTTTTCATATCTTATTTTTTTAGAATCGTCACTATTATAAGATTCAAGGATCAAAAACATAGCTCCCGCAGCGGGTTTTATGTTTTCCACCACTTCATAATCTACATAAGCATTCACCAGAAAAAGTCTTGTATCATAAGCCAGGTCGAAAGAACGGTATTGGGTAAGTGCAGTTAAAGTACTTTTATCGGTAATCTTTGCCGACATCAGGTACTGAAACCACATATTATAATTGTCTTTGCTCTGACTGTGTAAAAGGCCATTTATCAAACAAAATGATAAAATAAGCGTTAATTGTATATTAAGTTTCATGTAATATTTGATTAATATTGCGGTTTCTCAAATATATTTATTCGAAAGAGCGGGCCCGGATTTTTTCAATCAATGACAGTTTTTCTCAACGAACTGCATTTTGAGACAAAAAGATATTATATTTGATGCGTTTCAAAATAAGGTATGGGCTATGTTTTTAATCATTAATTTTATTATTATATTATTGATTATCAGGATTTTATTTAGTGGTAAGATTCTGGAAAGTCTTATGAAGTACCGTTGGAAGTTCTTGTTGAGGTTTCAGCATATATTTTTCCTTTTTATCTTCATTTTGATGACTTATTTCACCGAAAACTACTTCCTGGATTCAACTCAGTTGGTAATAAGCATTATTTTGAATACAATTTTCAATGTGGGAATCTATTATCTGGTATATTATTATCTTGTTCCCCGGTTTTATTTATCCAATAAGTACCCTGAGTTTATCCTTTATGCTTTAATCTGCTTTTTGGTGTCCAGTCTTTTCAGGATTTTGTGGGAGCCTGCGGTTTTTCAGATGGATTTCAGCGAAAAAGGCTATCATGTAGGTTTTCTTTATAATGTATACATCTCCCAGGGGATCATCATTCTGGTGGGATCTTTTTTGGGAATTACCAAAGACAAATTTTTAATAGAACAGGATGTAATCAGTCTTGGAGAAGAGAAAGACCAGCTTTATCTTGATTTGCTGAAGTCTAAACTGAATCCTCATTTTTTGTTGAATACTCTTAATAATATCTATGCGAACAGTTTTACGCATTCGGAGAAGACATCGGATTCTATTTTGCAGTTGAGCAGGCTTTTGAAATATATTATTTATGATAGCGGAAAAGAAAAAGTGACCGTTTCTCAGGAATTTTCTTCCCTGAAAGCGCTTGCAGCATTATATCAGCTCAAGTATAATAACCAGCTTGATATTGTCATGGATATTGAAGAGCAGGAAGAATTTGACATAGCCGAAATCCCGTCTGCTATCCTTCTTACTTTATTTGAAAATGCTTTAAAACACTCAGCAATAGGAGAGGATGCTCATGGTTTTATAAAATTATTCTGTAATATTGAGCGCTCAGAACTGTATTTTGAAATTATAAATTCTGTAGGGAAAGGTAGAATTCATGCATCTGAATCTGATTATCACGGATTGGGTAATGAAGCAATTATTCATATATTGGAAAAATTTTATCCTGATCACTATGAATTTTATTCCGGACCGAAAGAAAATGATCAATATAAAATTGCTTTAACAATTACTATCAATGGCTAATCTGACTATCGTTAATGTAGATGATGAGTATCCTGCATTACAGCTTGTAAAACAATATTGCGATCAGCTTGAAGATGTTGAGCTGCTGGCTTCATTTCAGAAACCGGAAGAGGCACTGGCGTTTCTGAAAACCAATAAAGTAGATCTGGTTGTTTTCGATATCAATATGCCTGGTATGAATGGTGTAGAACTTCTGCAGCAGCTTCCTGATCCGCCTTTGTGTATTTTCCTTACCCTTGAGACAAAATATGCGGTGAAAGCATTTGAACTGGATGTAGTTCATTATCTTATCAAGCCTGTGGATTTTGATACCTTTAAAAAAGCAGTCAATAAAGCGAGGGATTTTGTTCAGTTTAAAAGTTCAGCCGGCAGTAAACAGCAGGAAGACTTTATTATGTTCAAATCCAATTATGTGATGAACAAGGTTTTCCTGAAAGATGTTCTCTGGATACAGGGGTTTGGGGAATATATCGTATTGATGACACCATTGAAAAAGTATATGATTCTGGAAAGGATGTCAAATTTTGAAGAGAAATTTCAGCACCTTGGATTTATCAGAATCCATAAATCTTATATTGTATTATCGGATCATATCAATTCTTATAATTCCGGGCATGTTTTCCTGAAAAATGGGGAGGAACTTCCATTGGGAAGAACCTATAAAAAGAATTTAAAAGCACATTTAAGCTAAAAAATTAAAGCCGGAAATTTCCGGCTTTACTCAAAATTGTATCTGATGACAGAACTATGGACAATATTGTCCGGGTCCGATCCAAAGGATACATTGTCCCTTGTAATTGTACTCACAGCAAAAGCGTCCTGCTGCTCCGCCATTGATGGTTTTCTGAGCATCTCTGCTTAATAATTTAGCGTTTTTCATAGTTAGTAATATTTTGATTTGTACATCCTGAGCATTTAAAGTCAATCAGGATTTTGACATTTGGTGTAAAAGAAGTGGATCAAAGATACTATTTTTCTATATTATGTGAAATATTTTATTCTATTTTTCTTTAATAAAATTTTGATTATCAATTATTAATGGATTTTAATATTGAGGATAAAAAGAGAAAGCCGGAACTATCCGGCTTTATTCAAAATTGTTATCAGATTATAGGACTAAGGACAGTTTTGTCCCGGACCGATCCATAAAGTACATTTTCCGTTATCGTCGCGTTCACAGCATACAATTCTGGCAGCAATTCCGCCGTTGATGGTTTTCTGAGCATCTCTGCTTAGTAATTTGGCATTTTTCATAAGTAATATTTTGTTTTTTTTAAAATCCTGAACATTTATTGTCAATCAGGTTTTTGACATTTGGTGTTTATGGTGATTCAAATATAAAACTTTTTAAGTCAGGTTGTTATATTTTTTGTAGACGGGAATAAGGTGTTCGTGTTTGATCTTCAGTAATTTACTGAGTTGTTTCCAAAGACATTTTTCTTCCTGCCATATCCATGTCTTGTTTCAAGATCTTTCTTGTTACTGGATCAATATAGTAGGTAGTTGTAGAGGTTTTGCCGCTGATATCATCATTTGTTTTAACTACCCAAACCGGTTTTCCTTTATACTCTGTTTTTTGGGTATCTAGAATATAAGCTTTCATCATCCCTTTTTTTTCAGATTTAGGATTGTAGTCAAAAATTGAAATTTCAGCGGTGTAATTTTCTTTTAAAGGAAGATATCTTATGAGCATTGCATAGCTGCTGCTGTCAAAATAATGAGCTGCAGAGATATCAATAACATCTTTTTTCTGCATTTTTTTATCAAGATAATATCCGG
The DNA here is from genome assembly GCF_900182655.1 of Chryseobacterium rhizoplanae. Classification (GTDB taxonomy): domain Bacteria; phylum Bacteroidota; class Bacteroidia; order Flavobacteriales; family Weeksellaceae; genus Chryseobacterium; species Chryseobacterium rhizoplanae. The sequence goes on along the minus strand of NZ_FXTC01000013.1, from coordinate 23,928 downwards.
TGGCTTTATCTTTTCCGGACTTGATAACCATGTCTCTGTTCAAGTTGTAAGAGGAATGGTAAATGGGTGCGAAGTCCGATATTTTCACAAGGGTAGAATCGGTCCATTTTGCATCAGGAGCCTGTTTCAGTTTTACCATTGTTTTGATGAGGAGGTCGGTTTTGTTCAATCTTTTGATCTCTGTAATGATGGTTCCTATTTCTATTTTTGTATCTGCTTTTTCAGCATACCATACCGCTTCAGTAGTTTCATCCTTTATTAGTTTTGAATTGATCCCGGAGTTTTCCGGACTAAGAAGATTTTGGGCAAAAAAATTAGCACTACTTAGTAGTAAAAGGAAAAGAATAGTTCTCATGATCTTTTTACTAATAAGTAGTGCTGTATTTGTTAAAAGTTACAACTTTTTTGTTTTTAACTTTTTCCTGCGGCCTGCATTGGATTTACCTTTCCGGTTGAGCCTCCTCTTACAGTTCCGCCTTCCTGTTTTTGTTTAAAGAGCTGGAATTTTGAATTTTCAGTCGCTGATCCGGTGCTGCTCCAGAAATTATTGTTTGTATCAATATCAGCAGTTTCTCTCATTGGATCAAGTTGGATAGATTTTACTTTCTTATCAAAATAATACGTCTTGGAAACCTTTTGCTCATTCAGCCTCCAGATCTGTGCCGCAGATTTATCGTACAATTTTGAACCATCTTCAAATGTAAACTCAAGAATGATCGGCATTACCAGTCCGCCTTTGTTTACAAAATCGATCTGATATCCTGTAATATTTTTGAATTTCTCTTTATCCTTAGCATCTAAAGGAAGACTAGCTTCTGTTTTGATCGTGTATTCCTTATTATTATCAACCTTTTCCTGGCCCCTGTCATATTTATAATAGAAATCCTGAGCAGCTTTATCAGTATCTACATAGAATTTAATATTCTTATCTTCTCTGTTTCTGATTTTTGAAAGATCTTCAAAACTGTTTACCAAAGGTTTTTCAACCTGATATTTCACTTCAGCAGCTGCTTTCGGGTCTGTATCCAGGTTGGGAACGGCTACCGTTACTTTATCAATCGCAATATCTACAGGATCCGTACCGTAGAACCAGCCTCTCCAGAACCAGTCAAGATCCTCACCACTGGCATCTTCCATGGTACGGAATAAATCTGCAGGTTCAGGATGTTTGAATGCCCATCTTTTAGCATAGGTTTTAAAAGCTTTGTCGAAAAGCTCTCTTCCCATGATCGTTTCACGAAGAATATTCAATCCTGTTGCAGGTTTTGAATACGCGTTCGGACCATACTGAACAATATTTTCAGAGTTGCTCATGATAGGCTCCAGCTGATCTTTCGGAAGCTTCATATAATCTACGATCGTCCATGCCGGTCCTCTTTTGGAAGGGAATTTATTATCCCATTTTTCTTCTGTAAGATATTCTGTAAATGTATTCAGACCTTCATCCATCCATGCCCATTGTCTTTCATCAGAATTGATGATCATTGGGAAGAAGTTGTGTCCCACTTCATGAATAATTACTCCAAGCATTCCGTTTTTGGTTCCTTCGGAATAGGTTCCGTCTTTTTCAGTTCTTCCGAAATTGAAACAGATCATCGGGTATTCCATTCCGTTGGCTGCTTCTACAGATTGTGCTACAGGATATGGATAAGGAATGGTAAATTCTGAATAGGTTTTAATGGTATGAGCAACAGCTTTTGTAGAAAACTTTCTGTAAAGACCATAGGATTCTTTTGGATAGAAACTCATTGCCATTACTTTATTATTGTTTTCAGGAATCGTTACACGCATTCCGTCCCATACAAACTTTCTCGAAGAAGTCCAGGCAAAATCACGAACATCTTTTGCTTCAAAAACCCATGTTTTTCTTTGTTTTGAATGATTTTTCTCTGCTTTTTTAGCTTCATCCAACGTTACAATTTCAATAGGTTCAGAGGCATTTTCAGCTTTTCTGTATCTTGATAGCTGATCAGACGTTAATACCTGATCATAATTTTTACATTCTCCTGTTCCGCCTACAATATGATCGGAAGGAACATTCACTGAAACTTTAAAGTCTCCAAAAACCAATGCAAATTCACCTCTTCCGGTAAATTGGTGGTTCTGCCAGCCCTGGAAGTCACTGTATACACACATTCTTGGATACCATTGGGTTATCGTATACAGATCATTACCATCTTCAGGGAAGTTTTCATAACCTCCGCGGCCTCCCATTTTCATTCTGTTAGAGATATTGTAGTTCCAGTCTACTTTGAAAACGAATTTTTCACCCTTTTTCAAAACCTTAGGAAGATCAATACGCATCATGGTTTTGTTAACCGTGTACTTCAAAGCATTCCCTGAAGCATCTGTTACTTTTTCAAGACTTACTCCATAACCATTATCTTTAACGGGAAGGTCAGTTACTTTAAGCTGCTGATCAGTCGTTGAAGGACGAAGAACAGATGAAGTATCATACCCGGCATTCCTGATGTTTGAGTGTTCGTTTTCATCAAGCTGCAGCCAGATATAATCCAGATCATCCGGAGAATTGTTGTAGTAAGTTACCGTTTCTGAACCTTTCAGATTTCTTTTATCCTCATCCAGATAAGCGGAAATGTTATAGTCGGCTCTGTTTTGCCAGTATCCGTGTCCCGGAGCTCCTGAAGCTGTTCTGTAAATGTTGGGTGTTGGTAGAATAGTTCCCAGCTGTTCAAACTTGTTGCCATGGTTGCTGCCCGGGTTATTCTGAATATTTTGTGCGGTGAAACCTGTATATGCAAATACAGAAAGTGAAAGTATAACAACTTTTAGTTTCATAACCGAAATGATTTATTAATGATCAAAGATAGTAATAAGCTCTTGAAATAATGAAAATATTTAGCTTTTAAAAAGGAATTCTTTCCAAAGTCATTTTTAAGGATAAAGCAAATACCCCGGAAGAAACAAAGAGGATCCAGTCTTTTTTATTCACTTTGAAAAGATTGAGTGCAATAAACAGGATGATTAAGATTGCAGCAACAATTACAATCTGTCCCAGTTCCAGACCAATATTGAATCCCAGCAGAGGTAAAGCAATACTTTGACTTTTCGCAATCATGACTCTTGCGGTATTGGCGAATCCCATCCCATGTACCAGACCAAAGATCAGAGCAAGATAATAATTGGCCCGCATCAGGGTCTGTTTTTGATTTTTCATGATGATATTATCCAGTGATGTCAGGACAATCGTCAAGGGAATTAAAAACTCAACCCAGTCAGACGGAACTCTGAAGACATCCAGAATACTTAAAGCTAATGTAATGGAATGCCCGATGGTAAATGCAGTAACAAGAATCAGAATTTTTTTCCAGTCGCTGTAAGAATAAACAGCAATCAACGCCAGAACAAACAACTGATGATCTAAAGCATCCAAAGAAATAATATGTTCCCATCCGAGGTTTAAGTAAAAAAGAAAATCCTGCATTTTGGTTAAAAATATTTATTGCAAAAATAAACATTTCATTGATGGGAGCTAATCATATGGAATTTTTACATCAACTTTTCCTGAATCAATTATAATTGGAAGGAGTTTTTATAACTGCTGCTTTTTTTATATTTGCTGTAAAAATAGAATTCATGTCGGGTAAGCTTTTTTTGGGATTTTTTTTATTCGTAACTATAGTATTTCAGAGTTTTGTGAGCGATGAAGCTTTTCATCCTTACCATGTAGGTTCTGTAGAAATTAATTATAATTCAAAATCCAGAACGTTTGAAGTGACCGGGCGATTCTTCCTTGATGATATGGAAAATGGTCTGGGAAAAAAATATGGAGGAGCTTTTCATTTTAATGATGAAAAATATAAAGCAAAATTGAATGATGCTCTGCAAAAATACTGTTCTGAATATTTCAAGCTAAAAGCTGATAACAAATTTTTAAAAGTAAATTATATCGGATATGAAGAAGACCAGGAATCTGTAGATATATTTCTCGAGTCTGAACCTGTAGCCACGCCTAAAAAAGTGGAAACTGCCGTAAGTTTTCTGTACAACCTTTTCGATGATCAGATCAATATCGTTCATATCATTGTAAACGGACAAAGAAGCAGTGAAAAACTTACTTATCCTAACCGCTATCTCTATAAACAGTTCTAAGCGTATTAATTTTCCAGCTGAAGCAGCGTACTAATCCCTTTTGCATGGGCAAGAAGATCAGGGAAAAAATCATCATAACATTGCTGAAGATGATCTTTATTCTTTAAAAAAGCTTCAAAAACAGGAATATCCTTATCCAGATATTTTGCTTTATTCAATACATTCTGAATACTGAATTTAATTCCCCAGTCTTCGCGGTAATTATAAAGCCAGTCATCCTGTTCCATCTTGACCAGCATTTTTTTGAAATTTTCCGGAAGCCATTGTTGATGGGCATTCAAAACGCTGTAAACTTTAAGAGAATGCGCTTTCCATTCTGCCAAAGAGTGTAGGGAAAGATCTCTGGCAACAAAATGATCCATAGAAACATCCACAAATGCACCGGCATACAGTCTTACCAAAGGAGCAAATATTTTTTTAGCCTCATGAATAGCAGGATGGGAATCTGTATACGTATCAATAGCTCTGTGCAGGGTAATTCCGTCCTGAATATCCTTTGGAAAAGAAAAACGATCTCTGTTACGGATGAAATCTTCGAGAAATTGCCCCACGATCTGCCCGTCGGTAAAAGAGAGAAAAGAATGAGCCAGATAATTCATAACTTAAAGGTATGAATTAAAAGTGAATGTTTGATAATAGTGAATAATAGTGAATCCGCTTCGCTCGTGAATTTTTTATCCAAGTCCAATTGACTATTGACTTGCGAAGCAAAATTGATCATTCACATTAGAAAAGTCTCTCATGGAAATCCTCAATCTTACTCACTTCCTCGATCTTTATCCCAAATTTTCTTTTCGGAATTTTATTAAGATTGGAAACAAATATTTTTTCATAACCCAGCTTTTCAGCTTCAGTAATTCTTTGTTCCACCTGTGCTACAGGACGTATTTCACCGCTTAATCCAATTTCTCCGGCAAAGCAGTAATGTTCTGAGATGGCAATATCCTCATTGGATGAAAGAACAGAAGCTACCACGGCCAGATCCAGTGCCGGGTCATCTGTTTTTATTCCTCCGGTAATATTCAGGAAAACGTCTTTTGCCCCTAATTGAAAACCAGCTCTTTTTTCCAGTACAGCCAAAAGCATATTCAGCCTTTTGGAATCAAAACCGGTAGAGCTTCTTTGAGGAGTACCATACACAGCAGTACTTACCAATGCCTGAATCTCCAGAAGCATAGGTCGGTTTCCTTCCAGAGTTACCGCAACGGAGTTTCCGGACAGTTCCTCAAATTTCTTGGTGATCAGAATTTCAGAAGGGTTTTTAATTTCTTTTAATCCCTGAGAAACCATTTCATAGATCCCAATCTCGGAAGTAGATCCAAAACGGTTCTTATTCGCTCTCAGCAACCTGAAAAGGTGATTTCTGTCTCCGTCAAAATTCAGAACCACATCCACCATATGTTCCAGTACTTTTGGTCCTGCAATTTGTCCGTCTTTGGTAATGTGTCCTACAAGAAACACCGGAGTATTGTTTTCTTTGGCATATTTGATGATCTCATTGGAGCATTCCCGGATTTGGGAAACGGTTCCCGGGGAACTTTCTATCAGCTGAGATTGTAGCGTCTGAATAGAGTCAATGATCATGAAATCCGGTTCCAGTTTTTTGGCCTCGTGAAGGATTTTTTCCAATGACGTTTCAGTAAAAAGGAAGCAGTTTGGATTCTGAATTTCTGTAAGCCTGTCTGCTCTCATTTTGATCTGAGAAGCACTTTCTTCCCCCGAAACATAGAAGATTTTTTTCTTCATTTTCAAAGCAAGCTGAAGCAGAAGCGTAGACTTCCCGATTCCAGGTTCACCACCAATCAAAGTAACGGAGCCTAAAACAATTCCGCCACCTAAAACACGGTTCAATTCATCAGAAGGAGTTTTTATTCTCGGCTCTTCACTCGTTACCACTTCAACAATATTGATCACATGTTGTTTGGTTTTTGAGAAAGGGGGAGTTTTATGAGAGGGTTTTTCAACCACTTCTTCTACCAGAGTGTTCCATTCTCCACAGTTTTTACATTGCCCGAGCCATTGAGGATATTGTGTTCCGCAGTTTTGACAGAAATATGCTGTTTTCAGTTTTGCCATACTGCGAAGTTATAAAAAAGCATTTTTCTTTCAGAATCTAAATGGATTTAATATTAAAAACTAATCCATCCACGGTAGAAATATCTTTCATATCTTAGCTTTGTTCAATTAATAATAGTAATGTAAAATATAATTACAATGAAAAAAGTATTTTTATCTTTCGTATTTGCGCTTTTAAGTGTTGTAGCGTTTGCACAGGGAACCTGGCAGGTAGATCAGATGCATTCATCGATTAACTTTAATATCAAGCACATGGGAATTAGTTTTGTGCAGGGAAGGTTTGATAAATTTGATGGAAAAGCAGCCACTGGTAGTGCTAATCTGGATAATGCCGATTTAAACTTTTCTATCAGTGTTCCAACCATTAATACGGGAGTGGACATGAGAGACAGACATCTTATAAGCGAAGAGTTTTTTGATGTTGCAAAGTATCCAACTATTGAATTTAAAAGTTCTTCCGTTACAAAAGATAAAAACAACAATTATATCGTAAAAGGAAAACTGACGATGAAAGGTGTGGAGAAAGAAATCAGTGCTCCGGCTACATTCGGTGGAATTACAAAAAATAAAGACGGAAAAGAAGTTATGGGAATTCAGACGAAATTTACAGTGAATCGTCTGGATTATGGCATTAAATATGATCCGTCTGGTGCTGGAATAGCAAAAGATGTTGAAGTAACAGCTTATTTTGAATTTGTTAAGCAGTAACATTTCAAAACATAAAACTAAAAAGGTTTTCCACTCAATGGAAAACCTTTTTAGTTGATAGAGAGAAATCATGTTGGTTATAACTTTGTTTCATTTGCTTATATCGAATATAGATAAAAATTTTTATCAGGTTTTATTATTGTTTGAGTGGTGTTTTTTAATTTTCAAAATGTAAATAATTGCTTTGTATCTCTTTTTCCCATAACTTTGCACAAACCTAATCTAATGAGTAAAAAGAATACAAAGTACATCTTTGTGACAGGAGGTGTAACTTCATCTTTGGGAAAGGGAATCGTTTCTGCTTCTCTGGGACTTCTACTAAAATCACGCGGCTTTAATGTAACGATCCAAAAATTAGATCCTTATATCAATATCGACCCAGGAACTTTGAATCCTTATGAGCACGGAGAGTGCTATGTAACTGAAGATGGTGCGGAGACGGATCTGGATTTAGGCCACTATGAGCGTTATCTTGATGCTCCTACATCCCAAAACAACAACGTTACTACAGGAAAAATCTACCAGACTGTAATTGAAAAAGAAAGAAAAGGAGATTTCCTTGGAAAAACAGTTCAGGTAATTCCTCATATTACTAACGAAATCAAACGTAGAATTAAAATCCTTTCAAAACAGAACTACGATATCATCATTACGGAGATCGGAGGAACGGTAGGGGATATTGAATCTTTACCATACATTGAAACTGTTCGCCAGTTGAAATGGGAATTGGGAGAGCGCAATTCTATGGTGATTCACCTTACTTTACTGCCATATCTGGCTTCAAGTGGAGAATTAAAAACAAAACCATCCCAACACTCCGTTCGTCAATTGATGGAAAGCGGAATTATGGCAGATGTTTTAGTGTGCAGAACGGAACATAAAATTCCTAAAGATCAGAGAGCAAAGCTTGCTCAATTCTGTAACGTTGCCTTGGAAAACGTTATCGAGTGTAAAGATCTGGAAACAATCTATGAAGTTCCGATGTATCTTCAGAAACAAAACTTTGATGATGTAGTATTGAAAGAACTGGATCTGAAAAGTGATAAAACAGCTGATCTTAAAGACTGGAAGAACTTCCTTAAGAAATTCCAGAATCCAAAGAAAACAGTTGAGATTGCATTGGTTGGAAAATATATTTCTCTTCAGGATTCATATATTTCTATTGCTGAAGCTTTCAAACATGCAGGAGCTGACCTTGAAACTGAAGTAAAAGTAAGATGGGTATACAGTGGAGATATCACAGAGGAGAATATTAAAGATACTCTGAAAGGAGTAAATGGTATCCTTGTAGCTCCAGGTTTTGGAGACAGGGGAATTGAAGGAAAAGTTCTTACTGCAAAATATGCAAGAGAAAATAAAATTCCAATGTTGGGAATCTGTTTAGGAATGCAGATCATGACGGTTGAATTTGCAAGAAATGTTTTAGGACACACCAAAGCAAACTCAATGGAATTTGATACAGCAACTCCGGATCCTGTAATTTCTTTAATGGAAGAACAGAAAAATGTAGTAGATAAAGGAGGAACAATGCGTCTTGGAGCCTGGAAATGTTCTTTGAAAAATGGTTCTAAATTATTTGACATCTACGGAAGCAAGAATATTTCTGAAAGACACCGTCACCGTTATGAATTCAACAGTGATTATCTTCAGGAATTTGAAAAAAATGGTTTCCTTGCTACAGGTACAAACCCTGAGACAGGCTTGGTAGAAGCGCTTGAGCTTCCTGATCACCCGTTCTATGTGGGAGTTCAGTATCACCCGGAATATAAGAGTACGGTAGCAACACCGCATCCTTTATTCAGAGCTTTCATCAAAGCTTGCGAAAAGAAATAAGGTAATATTTTATCATAAACGTCTACACATAAACTCAGGCTGATTATTCTCAGCTTGAGTTTATTATATAGTAATGTATTATAGTATAGAGTTTTGATAAAAAAACAGTATTTTTGTCAGCTCAAATTTGCTGCAGATTTATCAGTTTTCTTATAGTTCTGCAGTAAGCTAAGAATAGGAAATTTTAATTATAACAAAAATAAAATGCAACAAAACAACGGAATCGATAAGAAGCAAATGATTAGTTTCGCGGTTTTATGCCTGGTTCTCTTCGGTTTTATGTTCTATTTCCAGAACAAACAAGTGAAAGAAGAGGAGTTAAAAGCTCAGCAGCAGAAAACGGAACAGGTAAAAAATGCCGTAAAACAAACTCAGGCAAACAATATCAATCCAAATGTAACTCCGGGTGCAATTCAGACTGCCAGCCTGTCAAACACAGAATTAAATGTTGAATTCTCAAGCTTAGGAGGACAGGTTTCTAAAGTTCAGCTTTCAAAATATAAAGCATATGATCACAAAACAGATAAAGCAGATCTTCCTCTTTACCTGATCAATAAAAATAATTCTAACTACGGTTTCCAATTTAAAGATAAAACAGGAAAAGTAATCAATACTAAAGATTTAGTTTTCTCACCTGCTGTTAATGGAAATTCGGTAACGATGACGGCCAATTATAATGGTGCTGCTATCCAGTTTATTTATACATTACTTCCAAAATATACTTTAGATTTTAAAGTAAGAACTCAAGGTTTAGCCAATATCACATCTGACAATAAAGCAGATTTTATCTGGGATTACAATGTAAGAAACCTGGAAAAAGGTAGAGCTCAGGAGCAGTCTCACTCAGAATTCTCTTATGCTTTCAATAATTATAAGGATTATGATTATGATGGAAGAACAACAATGGATGAGGAGAAAGAAACGCTTAACTGGATTGGAGTAAAGCAGCAGTTCTTTTCTTCAGTGATTGAAGCTAAAAATGGTTTTACACATAGTAAAGGTAACCAGGAGACTGTTGAGGAAGGAGAGTATTTGAAGAAACTAAATTATGAAGGTTTCGTTCAGATGACCGGAAGTGAATTGAATCAGGATTTTACATGGTATTTTATGCCATTGGATCTTCCATTGTTGAAATCTTATGATAAAAACTTTGATGAGATTTTACCATTAGGATGGTCTTTTATCGGTTGGATGAACCGTTATTTCTTTATGTGGTTGTATAGTGTTATCGCTAGCTGGGGATTATCTGCAGGCTGGGTAATTTTTGTAATGACAATCATTGTGAAGTTGATTTTATCACCAATTATGTATAAGCAGCATAAATTGAGTGCGATGATGAAGGTAATCCGTCCGGAAATTGATGAAGCGAATGCTAAATTTAAGGATGCGGATCCAATGAAGAAACAGCAGGCTACAATGGAGATCTATAGAAAAGCCGGAGTGAATCAGATGGCGGGATGTTTACCGGCATTGGTGCAGATTCCTATCTTCTATGCATTGTTCCGTTTCTTCCCGAACTTTATTGACCTTAGAGGGCAGGGGTTCTGGTTTGCAAAAGATTTAACGGCTTATGATGATTTGATCAAACTTCCGTTTAAAGTTCCTTTCCTGGGAGATCACCTGAGTATTTTTGCATTAGCTTGTACAATTGTTATCTTAATATATACGGTAATGACTTCAGGAAATATGCAGCAGCCTCAACAGGAAGGAATGCCAAATATGAAGGTTTTAATGTATATCTTCCCGATTACATTCCTATTTTTCCTTAATACTTCGGCTTCAGGTCTTTCATGGTATTATTTTGTATCGAATGCGATTAACATCTTAATTATCCTTGTAATTAAATACCTGATCCTGGATGAAAAGAAAATCCATGCTCAGATTCAGTCTAACAAGGAAAAACCGAAAGCAGAAGGTAAGTTCCAGAAGAGAATGAGAGAAATGATGGAGAAAGCTCAGGAGCAGCAAAAAGTTCAGGAGCAGCAAAGAACTAAGAAAAAATAATTCTTAAATTATATTATAAAAAAGAGAAGCAATGATTTATTGCTTCTCTTTTTTTATTTGGATTTTATTTAGAATGATTTCAAATTTCTCATCTTGGCATGAGAATTTAATAATTGAAAATGAGGTGTTTCAGTCATATTTCAGTCTGAAAGATTGTCTGTGATGAGATGTCGGACCATGCTTTATCAAGGCTTCTTGGTGTTTTTTTGTGGCATAGCCAAAATTAGTGTCCCAACCGTATTCTGGATGCTCTTCATGAAGTTGGATCATTAATTTATCCCTATAGTTTTTGGCAAGAATAGATGCTGCAGCAATAGATAAAACCTTAGAATCTCCCTTAATAATACATTGATGGGGAATGTACTTATAAGGATGAAATTTGTTTCCATCTACCAGAATAAGCTCCGGAATTATGGTAAGCTTATCCAGTGCATGATGCATCGCATGAATACTTGCGTTAAGAATATTATGCTCATCAATAAACGAAGGAGGAAGCTCTGCTATGGCATAGTTTTTCACATTATCTTTGATGTAGCTATCCAGTTCCATCCGGGTTTTGAACGTTAATTTTTTTGAATCATTCACCAGATTTTGTTTGAAATCATCATCTAAAATTACTGCAGCAGCTACCACCGGACCGCTTAAACATCCTCTTCCTACTTCATCACATCCAGCCTCGATGTAAATGTTCGACCAGTTTTTTATTAGCTCCATATTTGTCAAATAATAGATGCAAAATTAAAAAAAACAAAGATAGTATTCCATGGTTTGGTAAGATGATTTTGTCAAAATGCAAATTGACGTAATACTAATTTTTTTTAAGGTGATTTCCTAAAGATGTTAGATGGTTATTTCTTATGAAAAAGATATTTTTTTTGATAATAATATTATTGTTTCTGATTTCTTATGTTTTTTGTTTTTTTTGGTGAAAGTGAAAGTATTGAAAATAATGTTCCTAATATGTTAATATTGTGGTGTTTTTCTTAATGAATTCAATTAATTAATTGTAAATCAGGTTTTTGAATTTTATTCATTTATTATTGATGTCAAAAAAATCGATAAAATTATTATTGTGGGATTAAAAAAAATATTGTTTGATTTTTTTTTAATATTTGTTAAGAGAAATAATTTTAACAAATATTAATATTTTATTTTTAGTTTTTATTGTTAATAATTGAAAATTTTATTTTTTTTAAGAAAATCCTTTGTAATTTTAAGAAAGTTTTACAAATTTGTAGCCTGTAAAAAATAATTGAATTTGATATGAAGAAATTAACTGCGAGTGTATTTGCGGTTGTGCTATCGTCCTCATTTGTGATGATGTCAGCCCAAAACACGAAGGATACTCTAAAAACCAAAAATATAGAGGAGATAGTTGTTACCGGAGCCTTAGGTATCAAAAGAAAGGCTGATGCGGTAACAAATACACAGCAAGTTGTAACGACAAAAGAGCTGAATCAAGCGTCTGCACCAACTGCTGTACAGGCGTTGACAGGAAAGGTTTCAGGTTTACAAATCAATTTGACAAATAATGGTGTAGATCCTAGTTATAGAGTTGTCTTAAGAGGTGCTAAATCTATAACGGGTAACAATCAAGCATTAATTGTAATTGATAACGTTATTTCATCTGCTGACATCTTACAGCAGATACCACCAGAAGCAATCGAAAACATTAACGTAATTAAAGGTTTACAAGGAGCAGCTCTTTACGGTCAGCAAGGGGTAAATGGGGTGATTATTGTTACTACAAAAAGAGGTACGAAATCTGAGAAACTTCAGATGACATTCAATTCATCTATTGATATTTCTAACGTTTTCATGCTTCCAAAAGTTCAGCAGAAATACGGGAAAGGAGTTCAGGATGAAGGTTGGAGTGATGTAAGCTATGGTGGTACAAACTATGTGCCGTGGGAAAACATGTCTTGGGGTGCTGCTTATGACAATCCGGTTATCGGAGGAACTATGATGCCTTCAGGTCTTCCACAGGCTGATGGATCATTTATTTATGAAAAATATGCTCCAGTGAAAAATTTCATGAACAAATTTTTCTCAACAGGAGTATTAACTCAAAACGGAATTACTGCAACTGCAGGTGGATCTGATTCATATGTATCTTTCTCTGCCAACAGAACAGAAAACAATTTCGTAGTTGAGGGAGATAAATTGAGACAAAACAGTTTTATTTTCAAAGGAGGTAAGAAAATTGGAAAATTGAGAATTGATGGTAACATCAACTATATTAATAGAATAGTATCTAATACTAACTCATCTTTATACGATGATATTCTTCAGACTCCTACTAATAATAATATCAAGCTTTATAGAAATAGTGGTATTGAAGGATATTATACAGGATATGCTGTAAACCCTTACTGGACTATCGATCACGAGAGATATGACAGACGTAGTGATTATTTCAGTGCTATCCTTGGCTTGGATTATGAGCTAAATAAAAATATCAATATTACGTATACCGGAAACCTTACATCAAGAGGAATGACTTATACAAGACATAATGATGGTGCAGTTTTCAGTAAAACATATAATCTTCCAGGAACATCTATTGATGGAATTACTTTTGGTGATTTAGGACAGGGTGATATCACTTCTTGGTATTATGAAAGTACATCAAAAGAAAGAAATTTTTATGGTGATTTAATGGTTAACTTTAATTATGATTTAACAGATAAAATCAACTTAAAACTTAACATTGGTAATAACATCCAGGACAGAACTTATAATGTAACCTCTGTGGGGGGGAATAATCTTGATATCCCAGGTTGGTATAATATTAGGAACGTCCTGAATCCAGATCCTTTTTCAAGTGCAAATTTAGATAACTATCAAACGAATAGTAGAATCATTGCAGGATTTGCGAATTTAGATTTAAGTTATAATGATTATTTATTCTTAAACTCTACCTTTAGAATTGAGCAATCTTCAGTAATGTCTACAATCCCTTATAATACAGGTAAGAGAACAAACCCGGTTTATCCATATTATTCTGTAGGTTTGTCTTTTGTTCCTACAAAAGCATTTGCTAATTTAAAAGGAGATATTCTTAATTATGCAAAAATTACAGGTTCATATACAAGAGTAGGTAATACTTCTGCGATTCCTCCATATGCAACAGATGAGATCGGAGTATTTCCAACAGGATTCCCTTTCAACGGCTTAAGTTCATATATCAATAACCAAACTCCTACGGCAGTAGATATTAAACCTGAATTTGTTAATACTTTAGATTTCGGAGTATCTCTAGGATTCTTGAAGGATAGAGTTAGATTAGATGCTTCAGTTTATCAGTCTACTACTGATGATTTGATCACAGCTAAAACAACATCTAGTGCATCTGGTCTAACCAGCGTTCTAGATAACGTAGGTAAAATGAGACTAAGAGGTCTTGAAGTTGATTTAGGATTAACCCCAATTAAAACAAAAGATTTTACTTGGGATATGAAAGTGTCATATTCTACTTACAGGTCTAAAGTATTAGAATTGGCTGATGGAGCTGATGAGGTATCATTATTGAGCAGTACTGCAGCGGCTGTAGGTATATTTGCTGTAAAAGGATCTGACTTCCCGGTTATTAAAGGAAGTGCATTCCAGAGAGACGATCAGGGAAGAATTATTGTTGATTCTAAAGGAAATCCTTTGACAACAAGTAACCTTCAGGTTTTAGGAAGAGCTACCCCTGATTATATTCTTGGATTCTCAACTAACATTAAATATAAAGGATTCACATTATCTGCAATGGGAGACTTTAGAAAAGGAGGTAAATTTGTATCGTTTACGAAAAACTTACTTGCCTTTACAGGAGGTTTAGAAGAATCAGCTGAGTTTGACAGAACGCAAGGATATGTTGTCCCTAATTCAGTACAAAACACAGGTACGGCAGCCAATCCGGTTTATACTCCTAACAATACTCCAGTTGGAGGTGCGGGAACTTATACTAACGTTACTAACTACTTCTCTAGTAGTGCTTATAGAGCTGTTGGAGAAAACTTAGTAGTGGATGCAACTGCATTGAAGATTAGAGAAATCGCATTGAGCTATGATATACCAAAATCTGTCCTAGGTTCTACTTTCTTGAACTCACTGACGGTTGGTGTTTACTCAAGAAACCCATTCTTTAAGTACGCAGATAACAATAGAAACTATGCGGATCCGGAAACTGCAAGTACAACGGGGAATGCTGCAGGTTTTGCTTATACGACGCAGTATCCATCGACTAGAAGCTTTGGTTTAAATCTTAAAGCATCTTTCTAAACTTTTAATTAATTATTACTTGAAAATGAAAAAATTTAAATATACAATACTAGGTTTAATTGTTGCCTCTATGACGTTGACTTCATGTGATCATTATCTGGATATTAATGAAAATCCAAATAACATCCATGCAGAAGCTATTACTCCAACCTTATTGTTCCCTGGTGCTGTTGCTCAGACTTATAGAACTCAAGCTACATGGATGAATAGATTTGGTGGGCTTATGATGAACTCTTATGCTGGTAACTCTTATTCTTTTGGATCTCCATTTGGTAATGAATATACTCTGAATGTAGATAGTTCTTTTTATCCACAAATCTGGGATGGTTTATATAGAAACGTGAGTAACTTTGTAGCGATTGAAAAATTTGACAATTCAACACATAAATATGATAATTACTTAGCAGCTGCAAAAGTAATGAAGGCATTCTATATGCAGACAGTTGTAGATTTATATGGTGATGCTCCTTATAGCCAAGCATTTATGGGGCAGGCAAATTCCACTCCAAAATATGACAATGATGAGGAAATCTATAGATCATTAATTCTTGGTATCAACGATGCAATTACGATTATTGATAATGCAAATGCTGCAGCTCTTGAATTAGGCCCTACTGATATTGTTTTCCAAGGGGATATGGATAACTGGAAGCGTCTTGCTAATACTGTGAAATTAAGAATGTTGGTTAGAATGTCTAAAGTAACAGGTTCTATGGCTACTTTTAGAGATCAGCAGCTTCAAACTTTATCAGGAGCAGACTTCGTAGAAAGTGATGTTTTAGTTAACCCTGGTTATAGTGCTGCTAATGATGATCAGCAAAATCCATTTTTTGGATATTATGTAAGAAATAGTTCTAATTCTCAGTTGCAAAACAATACATTATTTACAGCTTCTGAGCACATTGCAACTTGTCTTAACGGTAACCCTTATAATATGACTGATAATGTTTATCAGAAATTTAATGGAATCATTGATGCAAGAAGAGGAAGAATGTTCTCATTAATTTCTTACAATGGTCTTCCCGTTGTTAAAGGAGTTAGACAAGGTGCTACACCAGGTCAGCCAGGAGCTCCAACGGATCTTACTACTGTTTCAAGATTTGGGAATGGTTTGATATTTGGTGCAGGAAGCCCTACAAGTAATGCCCAGCTAACATCTGTGGGATCTGCTAAACCAGGTGTTTTAATGACTCGTTCAGAGAGTGATTTCCTTCAAGCTGAAGCTGCTGTAAGATATCCAGCTATTTTCTCTAATGGTCAAACCAAGTTCGAAAATGGTATCAAGGCATCTTTTGATTACTTATATGCAACAGCTGGTACTTCTACTACTTACATTGCTGCAATTCAAACTAAAGTAGGTTTAGGATGGACTGGTACTAATGATAATAAGATTGAAGCGATCATGACTCAGAAGTGGTTAGCGACTGCAGGAATTAACCCTACAGAATCTTTTATTGATTATAACAGAACTGGTTTCCCGGTTACGCCTATGGCAACAACTTCAGCGAAGCCTAATAAACCTTACAGATTGATGTATCCGTCATCGGAATATGTAGCTAACTCTGCGAACGTTCCTCAGATTTCAAATGCGCAGTGCTTTACTAAGAATCAAACGACTCCATTCTGGAATCAGAACTAATTCTTACAATACAATTTTAATATATTTTACCGCCTTCGGGCGGTTTTTTTTATTTTAAGATCTAATGTTTCTTTAAATTTTAAAATATGTATAGCATAGTATATGTGCTGATTATAGAAGTTTTTTATCTCTTGCTGGATTTCAAGTTATTGACATTCAAATTGTTTAATCTCTTTTATGTGAAGATTTAATATAGATATTATCAATTTATATGATTGTTATTATTTCTTAAATAAAATTAACAATAAACTAATTTGTTTTTGTTAAATATCTATTTTTTAACTTATTTTAATACTTATTTTGTTGTTTTAATTCAAAAAAATTAAAAGAAATGTAATTTTTTTAAATTTTGCTTTGTGGTATTAATAAAGTTTTACAAATTTGTAAAGTCACAAAAATTAATTTGATATGAAGAAACTAACAGCAAGTCTTCTTGTTTTAGTACTGTCTTCTTCCATAGCTGTTGCGAACGCCCAGCAAAAGAATGATACTATTAAAACAAAAGAAATTGAGGGGGTGGTTGTAACCGCACTCGGGATTAAAAGAGAAAAAAAATCTCTTGGTTATGCTTCTGAAGAAGTAAAAGCTGCAGAATTAACCGGTGGAACTACCAATACAGGTAACGTAGCATCTCTTCTTTCAGGAAAGGTGGCCGGACTACAGGTAAATACAAATAACAACTTTGGCGGATCTGCAAACCTTTTAATCAGAGGATATAAATCTTTGTCAGGAGGTTCTCCACTTATTGTAATTGATGGTTCACCGGTTAACAATAACACGGTAACCGGATCTACATTCGATTATGGTAACTTCCTATCAGATATCAATCAGGAAGATATTGAATCTGTAAACGTATTGAAAGGAGCTGCTGCATCTGCTTTGTACGGTGAAAGAGGGAGCGATGGGGTAATCCTGATTGTAACGAAAAGCGGAAGAGGAAACAACGACGGAAGCTGGGGGGTTACTTTAAACTCGGGAATCACGGCAGGATTTATTGATAAATCTACATTCCCTACGTATCAGAAAAAGTATGGTGCAGGATATGGTGGCCAGGCATGGAATGAAGACCCGGGTCCTGGAGGTTACAATTATGCTAACTTTGTAGATGATGCATCTTATGGGCCTGCATTTAATCCTAATCAATTGGTTTACCAATGGGATTCATTTGATCCTTCTTCTCCAAACTATGGAAAAGCCACACCTTGGGTTGCCGCGAAAAACGGACCTATTAAATTCTTTGAAACACCAGTCACTTATATTAATACAATTACCATTGAAAAAGGAAATAAAACTTCAAACCTTTCCTTATCATATTCTAATATGCTTTCCAATGGTCTAATGCCTAATTCAGAGCTGAGAAAAAATACAATATCAGCGAAATTTAATCATGATTTCACAGACAAGCTACATGCTTCTGTCTTTACCACTTTAACTTTACAAGATACAAAAGGGCGTAACGAAACAGGATATTCTGACAACGTTGTTACTGGTTTCAGACAGTGGTGGCAGACAAACGTAGACGTATTGGCATTAAGAGATGCTTATGCTAACAACGGGAATAGTAACTTTTCCTGGAATAGGTCTACAGCTGCAGATGGAACTCCTCAGTATTGGAATAATCCATATTTCCAGAGATATCAGAATTATCAGTCTGATGACAGAACCAGAATATTCAGTTATGCTCAGTTGAAATATGATGTTTCCAAGAATTTTGGAATTACAGGGAAATTATCTTACGATGATTTACAAATGGTGGTAGAAGAAAGATTAATGAATGGCTCTCTTCCTCAGGCATTTGGTGCATCCGGGCTTAATGTAAGTTCGGGATATGCAAGAACCAATGTGAAAAATACTGAGATCAACTTTGATTTATTTGCTAATTACAAGTTTGATATTACTTCAGACCTGAGTGTTAGTGGTATTGCGGGGGGGAACGTTAGAAGAAACCTTGTGGATAATATTTTTATGAGTACAGAAGGAGGTTTATCTAAACCTGGACTGTTCGCGATATCAAACTCCATAAGAACCATCCTTCCACCTGATGAGAATTATGCAAAATGGGTTACTTCCAGTTTATATGCAACAGCATCATTTGGATATAAAAACTTCTTATTTGTAGATGGTACTTATCGTGTAGACCAATCTTCTAACTTACCGAAAGGAAATAACAGCTATGGATATCCTTCTGTTACAGGTGCTGTTATTCTATCCGAATTTGTAAAACAACCATGGTTAAGTTTCTGGAAGTTGAGAGCAAACTACGCTGAAGTAGGTTCTTCTACCAATAATTACAGATTGGTCAATACTTTCAAAGCTAGAGGTGAGGGTCTATTTGATCAGCCTTATTTCCTTGCGAATCCAAACCTTAAACCTCAGAGATCTAAGGAAACTGAATTTGGTATGGAGGCACAGTTTTTCAAAAACAGATTAGGTTTTGATGTTGCAATCTATAAAACAAGAACATTTGATCAGATTATCAACTTGCCGGTTTCTTCCGCAACAGGATATAGAACATTCCTTGTAAATGCAGGGCAGATTGACAATAAAGGGGTTGAGGTACAGCTAAACGGTACACCATTTAAAACAGATAATTTTACATGGGATGTTAATGTGAACTGGTCTAAAAACGAAAATAAAGTTATTGCATTAAATGGCGATTCTCAAAACTATTTGATGGCAAGTTACCAGGGAGGAGTATCTCTTAATGCTCGTGTGGGAGAATCTTTTGGAGCTTTAGTAGGCTCGGATTATGTATACAATGCTAATGGTGATAAAGTAATAGATCCTGCTACCGGTCGTTATTTAAGAAATAATAATCAGGTTATTGGAAATATCACGCCAGATTGGGTAGGGGGTATCAGAAACAGTTTCCGTTACAAAGATTTCACAGTAAGTTTCCTTATTGATGTTAAAAAAGGAGGAGATGTATTCTCTACCGATATGTATTACGGATTGGCAACTGGTCTTTACGCAGAAACTGCTGACTACAGAGAAGGAGGTTTTGTGCATCCTGGGGTTAATCCAAATGGAAACGTAAATACAACACCTGCAATTAATCCTGGATCTTTTGGTAACGTTGACGGATATAGAAGAATGCCGAATAAAAGATTTGTTTATGATGCATCTTACGTAAAACTGAGAGAAGCAAGTATAGGATATAGTCTTCCTAAATCAGTCCTTGCCAATACTTCTATCCGTGACGCAAAAATTTCAATTGTAGGGAGAAACCTTTGGATTATCCACAAAAACTTACCGTATGCAGACCCGGAAGCGGGTACAGGAAATGGATTAGCATCTAAAGGTAATTCTATTGGGGTATTACCTACTACCCGTGATATTGGAATTGATATAACTTTAAAATTCTAGAAAATGAAAAAATTATTTTTAATTATAGGTTTAGCTTCATTAACGTTAACATTTACATCATGTGAAAGAGATATCACTTCACTGAATGATGATCCTAAACACCCTACCGAAGTGCCTTCAGGAGTACTTTTTGCAAGCGCTGAACATGCACTTCTTGATCAGGTATTGTCTGCTAATGTAAACCGTAATATTACAAGATTTTTTACGCAGCAATGGTCGGAAACGACTTATACTGATGAGACCAATTATGATATGGTGACAAGACCAATTCCAAGGAATCATTATAATCGTATGATGGCATCTGCCTCAGCAACCATTAACTCTCCCGGAGTATTATCTGCACTAAGAGATGCCAGAAGATTTCTTGACAGTGAAGGTGTAGATGCTGTTACCAAAAACAATAATATTGCTATGATTGAATTGGTAAATGTGTACGCATGGGCCAATTTAGTAGATACCTATGGTGATATTCCTTATTTTGGAGCATTGAAAGCTACCGCTGAAAATCCTGGAAGTGCGGAAATCCCTTACGATGATGCTAAAACGATATATCTTGATCTTATTAAGAGAATTGATGCGGCTGTTGCCATGATTAATACTACTGGTAGTGGATATAGCAATGATTTGATCTACAAAGGAGATATGAGCAAATGGAAAAAAATGGGTAATTCTTTGAAGTTCAGAATGGCAGTAACATTGGCTGATAGTGATCCGGCGTTGGCTAAATCTTATGCTGAAGCAGCTTATACAGCAGGATTATTTACTGAGAAAGGAGATAATTTTGGTCTTCAGACGTTCCCATCGGGATTATTATCAAACCCGGTATATCAGGATGTAATCCAATCTGGTAGAAATGACTTTGTTCCGTCTGATATTCTTGTTGACTTCATGAATACTACATCTGATCCAAGAAGAGCAACATGGTTTACAAAGGTTGCTGGTGCTTATGTTGGAGGTGTATATGGTGATCAGAATGTTTTCAG
This sequence comes from Chryseobacterium rhizoplanae, assembly GCF_900182655.1. GTDB lineage: Bacteria > Bacteroidota > Bacteroidia > Flavobacteriales > Weeksellaceae > Chryseobacterium > Chryseobacterium rhizoplanae. Next base: position 2,937 of record NZ_FXTC01000013.1, on the reverse strand, counting down.
TAGCTATTCTCACTTTACAAATGTTATCTCAGGGGAGAATGCACAAGGCTTTTTGCTAGATTTTTCTGAAATCCAATTCCTTAGAACTGAAGCTGCTGCAAGAGGTTTTAGTGTTGGAGATACGGCAGCTAACTTATATTCCGCAGCAATTAAGGCTTCAATGACTGAATATAATATTAACGATGCTACTGCCACTGCATTTATTGCAGCTAATCCTTATAATGCAGCTAATTGGAAAAAATCTGTAGGAGAGCAGGCTTGGGTAGCAATGTTTAATAAAGGATTCCAGGCATGGAACTTTGCAAGAAGATTAGATTTCCCTGTATTTCAAAATCCAGGAGGTTCTGTAGTAGAATCAGTACCGGTAAGAATGAAATATTCTGACCAGGAATACCTTCTTAATGCTAAAAATGTAAATGCTGCAGCTTCAAAAATTGGAGGTGATAAAGTATCAACAAAACTGTTTTGGGATAAATTTTAATTTAAATAATAATTCTTCAGGCCAGTTTATGGCTTGAAGAATACAAAAACTTTTATATGAGATTTTTTATAGGAATTGTTCTTTTTATGAGCATTACATCATGTTCTAGTGATGACGACCGCGTAGTTGTAAATGAAGATGTAAGTATTAACGGAACCTGGAAGCCATATAAATATGAGTTCAAAGGTAAAGATATCGTCCTGACAGATTGTGAAAAGAAAGGAGTTATATTTATCAATCCAGATTTTTCAGGATCTTATGAAAGATATGATGTTTCTTCTTCTTCCGGAAATTGTAATTTGTTTGATTCCTTTGGAGGAAAATGGACCTTTGATAAAATGTATCAGACATTAACTCTTACCTATACAGAAGCTGGAGTTTCCAAAACATTGAAAAAGGAAATAGATTCCTATTCTACTACTGAACTCAGAATTAATGACAACAGCAAAAACTTGGACACTACGCCCGGCAATGATGAGGCAGTCTTAGTTTTCAGAAAAGAATAAATATCTCATTTACTTATAAAACCGCCTTCGGGCGGTTTTTTTATTTCCGTATATTTGTACTTCAAAATTTTGAAATGAATATTAAAGATATCATAGAGCAAAAACTTTCAGAAGTCATTTTAAATGTATACCAGTTAAAAGACATCAAGCTGGAAGTTCAGGAAAATAAAACGGAATTTGAGGGTGATTTTACCATTGTTACTTTTCCGTTGGTGAAACAGTTGAAAAAAAATCCTGAAAGTATCGGGGTTGAATTAGGGGAGGCTTTGACAGAGCAGACGGAAATTTTTGAAAGCTTTAATGTCGTAAAGGGTTTCCTTAATGTTAAGATTAAAAATCAATTGTTTGTAGATAACTTCAGATCTGTAAGCAAGAATTTCTCTACTATAGAAAAGAAAAATGCTACGGTAATGGTAGAATATTCTTCACCGAATACGAATAAACCACTTCACTTAGGGCACATCAGAAATAATTTATTAGGATTTTCAGTAGCTCAGATTTTAAAAGAAGCCGGATATGATGTAATTAAAACTCAGATCATTAATGACAGAGGAATTCATATCTGCAAATCAATGCTGGCTTGGGAAAAATTCGGGAAGGGAGAAACTCCTGAAACAACGAATACCAAAGGAGATAAGTTTGTTGGAAACTATTACGTAGAATTTGACAAAAATTATAAAAAAGAAATTGCAGAGCTTGTAGAGCAGGGAGTAGGAGAAGAGCAGGCTAAAAAGGATGCTCCGGTGATGAAAGAAGCACAGAAAATGCTTCTGGATTGGGAGAATGGAGATGCAACGGTAAGAGCGCTTTGGGAAGAAATGAATTCATGGGTTTACAAAGGATTTAATGAAACATATAAAAGACTGGGTGTTGACTTTGATCAGGTTCAATACGAAAGTAATACCTATATTTTAGGAAAAGATCTTATTCAGGAAGGACTGGATAAAGGTGTGCTGTATCGGAAAGAAGACGGTTCTGTTTGGTGTGACCTTACCGATGAGGGACTTGATCAGAAATTATTGCTGCGTTCAGACGGTACATCAGTATATATGACACAGGATCTTGGAACAGCAGTTGAACGTTTCAAGCAAAATAATATTCAAAAGCTGATTTATACCGTAGGAAACGAGCAGGATTATCATTTCCAGGTTTTATTTAAGATTCTTAAAAGACTGGGGTATGAGTGGGCAGATCAGTTATTCCACCTTTCTTATGGTATGGTTGAACTTCCGGAAGGTAAAATGAAATCCCGTGAAGGTACGGTAGTAGATGCAGATGATTTAATGCAGGAAATGTATGAAACAGCGAAATCTAAAGCTCAGGAATTAGGAAAACTGGAGAGCCTTTCTGAAGAAGAGAAAGAAGCATCATATGAAACAGTGGGGCTGGGAGCATTGAAATACTTTATGCTTAAAGTAGATCCTAAGAAAAAAATGCTTTTCAATCCGGCAGAAAGTATTGATTTTAATGGGAATACAGGGCCATTTATTCAATATACTTATGCACGTATTCAGTCATTGTTGTCTAAAGCTGGTAGTTTACAAACAGAAACAGCTGATATTGAATTAAATCAATCTGAAAAAGAATTGATTATGCAGCTGACAAACTTTAAAACTGTAGTAGCCAAATCAGCGGAAACTTTGAGTCCGGCTTTAGTGGCAAACTATGTTTATGATCTGGTTAAAGCTTATAACTCTTTCTATCAGAATAACCCAATTCTGAATCAGGAAGATGAAAATGTAAAACAATTCCGTTTGAATATTTCAGATATCACAGCGAAAACGATTAAAAAATCGTTGGAACTATTGGGAATAGGAACAGTAAACAGAATGTAAAAATAAAATCCTCCTGAATTTAGACTGCACCCAAAAGTTTAGACAAAATTAAACAATATTATTATATGAAAGAGTTCGGTACTGTACCGGACTCTTTCCTTTTAGATTAAGTCTT
>NZ_FXTC01000012.1 GCF_900182655.1 Chryseobacterium rhizoplanae | reverse complement strand
CCAACTCCACTGTTGGTGAATCCTACCGTAGAGGACCTGGTTACGTTATTACTGCCTTTAGCATCTGCTGATACTTGTTCCGCTGCTCTTCCTGCCGTACCATATACCTGAGTACTGGTATAGAGTCCAGTGTAGGCTGGCCTTCCAAATTGATCATATTTGGTAAAAAGCCATTGTTTTAATGCTCCCATGACAGCGTCCTGGGTCATGATCAGCCTGTCCTGTTTGTCATACACCATATATTCCCAGCCTTTACCAGGAAGTTTCTTTTCAACTAAACGATTTCTTCCGTCATATTTATACTGGTAACATAAGTCATTCAGTACGGCATTTGGATCTGCTTCTACAGAAGCTTTGGGAGGAATTACAAAAGCCAGCTGGTTATAATCATTGTAAACATAATAGGTATTGGCACTTTCTGTAGCACTTATTATTTTTCTTACCAATACCACCTGTCCCTGTCCGTTTTTGAACTCAATGGTTGAGTTGCCGTCTTCATCGGTAACCGTATTTTTATACAGCTGTCCTACTCCATAGGAGCCGGATAAAGTGAGTTGGGAAGTAAAAGTAGTATAATTAAAAGTGGCGGTGTATTTTTTAACCTCACCATCTGCATTGGCATCATATCCAAATTGTACAGGTTTTGTACTCCATGCTGTACCCACCTGAATCTGCTGCTGAATCCTGTCCAAAGGTGAGTTTTCCAGAATCTTCTCTGAATAAATTTTCTCTGAACCATAAGGGGTACTGCTCACATTGGATAATGGATCAGGGGTAATGGCTCCGTTGAGCGTTCCTGCCTGAGGAACAGGAAGATATTCCTGAACCTGTCTTCCAAACTGATCGTATTTAATGGGAATGACTACATCTTTTCCCAATGGAGAGGCTTTTACGTTAACGATTTGTTTGGGTCTTCCCAACCCGTCAAAATACTGAACCGTCTCGGAGGTTTTAACATTGGCCAGGGTAGGATCGGACAAATAGGTCTTGGAATACACATAGTTTTCTGTACTAGTAAGCTGGGACTTGGCTGTTCCCATTATGAGAATGCCTATAGGAATTATAAGTTTTTTCATGATTGTGTTTAGTTTTTATAGTTGTATTTGAATTCTTTTACCGTTTTATAGATCATATTGCCGCCGCTGTCTTTTTCCTGTTGACGGATTTCTTGTAATCGGTTCGATGCATCATAAATATAAAATTCACTAATTCCTGATGGCGGTATGATACTTCTTACTCCAACTAATGGATCATAAGTATAAGTAGTGGTCTGATAACCGGATAAAGCTGTATTAGTCCTAAAGGCATTCAATGCTGATAAAAATGCTGTCTCATCATTACCAGGAGCTGCTGAAACATCTGTATTGGAGGCAGTAACAATAGTATCAATTAATGATTGCTGGATATCTGTTAATTTAGCTCCTTCTATTTTAGCAATGGGCTGAGTCTGGTTATAACCCCAGATAATAACCGTTGAAATGCCATCTTTTGTGGTATACTGCTGTAAGTTTCCTTTACTGTCATATTGATTGTAAGTCACTTCTGTAGAGACAACATTTTGTAGATCCGTAGATACTACAGAACTTGGAAGTAAGTTCAATAGATTATCGTATTTTGTTTCCGTTTTAGAAAGTGTTTTTGTGGCAGTTCCAATAGTTTGTATTGTTTCAGTTTCTAAAGGAATACCAATCATATTGGCTGTAATTAATTTTTGATTGTTTTTATCTAGCGCATATTTATATTTTACTTCTTGGATACTCCCGTCAAATGAAGTCACTTTTTCTAAGTTAGGTCTGTAATTATTCGTGTTATTATAGACCGCTTTCTTTGTTTCAGTAATACCTGAATTAAAATAATTACGTGATATCAAAGTATGGTCTTTTATCCAAACTGTTTTTATATAGAAATTTCCTATTACACCACTGGGAACGGGTAAATATTCAGGGGCATCATATTCCATAAAAGTATAATCAAATGCCTCGTCTGATACTTTTCCATTTAAAGCGTTGTAAATTTCTTTTCTAGTAAGCAGCCCATTACGCATAATACTGAAATTAGGCCAAAAAGGGAGAGAATTAAGTTGTGTAAGGGGGTAATCGTAAGGTGTTTTGAAATAATATTTTGTATAACCTTCAGTTCCTCCTGAGATTTTTACATTTTGATATAATATGACAGGATTAAGGGCTGTTAAACCGTCCTCAGCGTTACCTCCTGCTACATAGAGACCACTAGATTCTGCGGGATTATCAAACTTATTATAATTATATTCCTCTACTTTTGCAGGAATAGTTCCTGTTTGGATAGAAGATGATACTTCATTATAATATTTTATGGTTGCTATTCTCGCCTGTCCGGTTGAAGAAGGCTTACGAACAATCGTTTCAACCGGCTCTCCTAAATGTTTTGCTTCAAAGTAAACTTCACCAAAAGGTATGGTAATACCTGGTTCCGCACTCATCAAAGAAACATAATAATCTCCGGCATCTGCTTCATAAAAAGGTAAAAGCTGCCTGGTAGGATAATTAGGATCAGGTTCTACAGCAGGTCCTAATGAAATAGGAACAGGCTGATAGGAACTGCCTACTTTTTTATAAAAAACCAGCGACCAATAATTATTAGCAAGCTGTCCTGCACTAATGTCGATCGCAATATAATAGGGTTTATTAGGAAATGGAGCACCATCATTGTTGACTGGTACAGTAAAAAATTTTTTTTTGGCAATACTATTAATTGTTGTAAATGAAACATTTCCCAAATCTACTTCCGGTATCTCCGTCTTTTTCTCTTCTGAATAATAAAAAGGAATAAAATCATATGTATATTTAATTGTTCCACCAGAAGGTAACTGAACTTCTCCTAAAGTTGTTGGAATAACAAGTTCAGGATTCAGCTCTGTATTCGGCTCCTGAATAAAAGTAGCACCTCCGTATTTGAATTTCGTTTTTTCTATTTCGTTATTATTTACATCAACTTTGGTAAAGGACTCAAGTCCTGTTTGAAAAGTATATTTAGAAATAAATTGACCAGTAATTGTTTTTAATAAAGCACTTTTTAATCTGAATTTATCTGCTTTTATATTTCCCAAATCTGTTTCATTTATCTTATCATATTCAAGTTTAATGATTCCCTGATTTTTCACTTCAATATCTGTAAGCTTATATTCTTCAGATTCAATCACATCAGGTTCTCCAATTGGATGCGTCACTTCCTTCAAATAATTATAAGCAGCCAGAATATTCCCGCTTTCATCCTCAACAGACGTCAGAAAGAATGCACTGCGATAATTTTGATTACCATACAATATTCCTCCATTAGGATATTGATGTACCATTACTCTTGCTCTGGAAAGTCCGTAAATTTCGAATCTATACTTTATACCTTTGTCCGTGATAATGGTAAAGGAATCTACAACCAGAGTAGAGGTATTACTTACTGATCGTTGATAATTAATTGTTGAAGAGGTTGAGGTAAGTTTTACCAATTTAAATGTATTGTTCGAAGTATCTCTTATAAACCTGAATTTTCCTGATTCTCCAGGAATAGTATAATTATAAACATCATCAAAATAATTCTTTAAATAACTGTCCCCAAGTGTAAAATGCTCATCAAACTCACCTGTTATTTCTCTGGAAATTACTCCCTGGCCAAATAAAGACCAACCTCGTCCTAAATCACCAATCCACTCATCAGTTGCATTTACCGGATGGTAGCTGATTCCCATATCAATACCGAAGCTTTTATTGTTTGAAGGAACACTGAATAAGTTGTAGGATATATCAGGTATTCCTGTTTGTATCGAAACTGGGACATTATTATAGGTTGCAAGGGAAGAAATAGTAGGTACCGGTCGTGTTACACCTGTATTAGGAGCTAAATTTGAAGCTTGTCCATAGTACATTAAGCTGATGAATAGCAAACCTAAAACTATGAACTTCTTTAGTATATCTTTTTTCATTTCAATTATTTCTTAATCAGTTTTGCATTCGCTGTTTTATTGTTATCCGTTTTTATAGTAACCAAATAAGCTCCTTGTACCAAAGCTTGAGTATTGATCTTAGTCACATTGTTCTTAGTTTTTATACTCTGAAGCTGTCTTCCACTCATATCATATAGCAGAATATCAGCCTGTTTGAAATCATTGAATCCTATTTCTACATAAGCATAATCTGATACAGGGTTCGGATAGATTTTGATATCGTATTTTTCAATTAACTGATCAACCTGCTTATCTCCCAATTTCACAATCTTCCAGTTCTCTTTGCCTAACTCTTCTGCACTGGTTCCTGCCAGAACAATTGAGCCATCTCTGTTCAGCTTTAAATCTGAAAGTCTTTCTTCTTTTTGTCTGGATTCTCCTTTCACATGTTTTCTCCACTGTTCATTTCCGTTCTGGTCAAGGTAAAGCATCCAGAAGGTTTCATCATCAGTTTGTATTCTTCCTTCAGCCTGGGTGTAACCTCCTAACAAAATTCCTTTGGAAGATTGAGCATCTGCAGAATGAATTACGCTCATTCCCATCAAAATATCTCTGTTTTTGAAGTTGTAAGACTTCTGCCACTGTTCTTCTCCTCTTTCATTTAAAGAAATCAGCCACAGGTCTGTGCCTTCTTCTAATCCTACAGTTTTGTTCCCTGATCTTTCTGATCTGGATTCTCCACCAATGATGAAGCCATTTGAAGTTAAAGCCAGCGTTCTGATATGATCATCTCCTTTCCCTCCAAAGTTCTTTTCCCATTCTACTTTTCCGTTTTTATCGAGTTTTACGATCCAGTAATCACCTTCTCCGAAGTTATCCGTTGATTTTGCGATACGGGATACGGGGTTCGGGTTTTGAACGTTTGACACCGAACCCGCATCTCGCATCCCGGAACCCTTTTCAGATCCCGAAACACGAACCTCGAAACTCCTTGAGTAAATTCCCAATAATGCTCCTCCATCTTTCGTTGGAATCATCTTTTCTACTTCGTCTAAGCCTTTTCCGCCTAAGATTAATTGGGAAAGTTCTTTTCCGTTTTTATCGATTCTGGTAATTAATACATCTTTGGAGCCATAACCTTTTGAAGAATTTTGTACATTTCCTGCCACAAAAAATCCTAAGTCAGTAGTTTGGATAACTGCTCTGGCTTCTTCATCGGAAGAACTTCCTAATGTTTTCTGCCATAATTCATCACCGAATTCATTGATTCTGATCAGCCAGATATCAGATCCTCCTTTGGAATCATCTTTTTTATCCAAACCTTTTCCTGAATAAGAGGTTCCGGCTAATAGAAACCCACCGTCCTGTGTGGTGACTGTAGCTGACAAATAATCATGGTTTAATCCTGAGAAGTATTTCTCCCAGACTTCATTTCCTTGCTGGTTTAGCTTTACCAAATGAAAATCGTAACCATTATTTTGCTTGCTACGTGAAGCTTGCTGCTTATCGTTTTGGATAGAGCTTCCCGTGATAAGATACTGCTGATCGATGGTTGTAGTAACCTGGCTAAGAAAATCCTGGGTAGAGGATTTGATATCTTTCTGCCATACCACTTCCTGAGCAGATGTGCTCAGAATGGCGCATAAAGTGAGCGCTCCGAGATAGATTTTTTTCATTCCCGTATTGTTGTTTTTTTGAGTTAGTAATTAGTTTCTTAAAACTTCGCGAATTTAACACTTTTTAAGACATGAAAATTATTTTAATGTGGTATGCTGTAAATCATCCTATTTATTATTAAACTATTATCATAAATATCTTAATCTATCTGATCCTGATGCAAAATTATCTCCGGATAGCGACAAAATTTGTCGTATAAAAAATAAAAAAGGGCCAACTCAAAAGAATTGACCCTTCCAAAAAACATTAACTGTTTATTGATAGAATTATGATGTTTTATTTCCAGCCTCCACCTAAACTTTTATAGATGTCAACGACTGTGCTGAGCTGTTTCTGTTTTGCCTCAATAAGTTCCATTTTGGCATCCAAAGCATCTCTCTGGTTCAAAAGAACTTCAAGATAATCTGCTCTGGAATTACGGAATAACTGATTGGCAATATCAATAGACTGATCCAGGGCTTTAGTTTCCTGAGACTTCAGTTGATAATACTGATCTATATTTTTAACCTTGGACATCAGATTGGCAACATCCAGATAAGCATTCAAAATGGTTTTATCATATTCGTACAATGCCTGAACCTGTTTTGCATCTGCTGTCTGGAAATTCGCTTTTATGGCGCTTTTATTAATAAGCGGTCCTGCCAATTCACCTGCCAGATTATAAGCAATGGATTCAGGTAATTTAACAAGATAAGATGGTTTAAAAGCCTCCAGTCCTAATGTTGCAGAAATTTCCAGGGAAGGATAAAACTCTTTTCTTGCCGCTTCCACATCCAGCTTTGATGCTTTCAATTCCAGTTCTGCCCGCTTGATATCAGGACGGTTTGCCAATAACTGTGATGGAATTCCGGTATAGACGGTTGGAGGGATTGTAGACATAAAGTTTTCCTTTGTTCTCACAATCGGTTGTGGATATCTTCCTAACAATGCATTAATTTCGTTTTCCTTCTCAGTAATTTGCTGACGGATCGTATATTCGGCAGCTTTGGATTTCGCCAATTCTGCTTCAAATTTCTTCACTGCCAGTTCCGTTGCAGCCGCAGCTTCTTTCTGAATTTTGGAAATTTCCAACGCTCTCTGCTGAAGCTTGATATACTGCTGTATAATATCCAATTGATTATCAAGGGCCAGCAATTCATAATAATTATCAGCAACTTCTTCAATAAGATTAGACAGGACAAAGTTTTTACCTTCTACGGTAGAAAGATAATGGGCTACTGCAGATTCTTTTTCGGTTCTGAGTTTTTTCCAGATATCGATTTCCCAGCTTGCATTTAATCCTGCTTCAAAGTTTCCAAGCGGATCCGGCATTTCTTTTCCGGGTTCTATTTCTGTCGTGGCATCACCTGCTCCTTCACTAGTGTAACGGCCAGCTTTTTTCAACCCGGCACCTATTCCTGCTGAAACCGTTGGAGTAAGCCTTCCTTTTTTAGCTAAAACCCCACTTTTAGCAATTTCAATCTCCTGAAGGGTAATTAATAGTTCCTGATTATTTTTTAAAGCTGTTTCGATCAGGGTTACCAGATTTGGATCCGTAAAGAACTGTCTCCATGGAGTTGTTCCGCTATTGTTATTCGCATCCTGCTGTTCTTCCTGATTAAAGTTCTGAGGAATATTTTCTTTTACCTCGTCTTTTATGACAGTCGCCATGGGCGCCTTACAACTTGCAAGTACAAGCGATAAGGCGATGGCTGTGATTATATTTTTAGTCTTCGAATTTTCCATCATGTTCATAAGGTTCGGTTTGTTCTGTTAAAGGATTCTCTTCTTCATATCTCGCCAGTCTGGACTTGTCTGCAATGGTTCCGAAGATGTAATACAATCCAGGGATAATCATCAATCCGAAAATGGTTCCGATCAACATCCCTCCTGCTGCTGCAGTACCAATTGTTCTGTTACCAACGGCTCCTGGTCCTGTTGCAATAACCAATGGAATCAAACCGGCAATGAATGCAAACGACGTCATCAGAATCGGACGGAAACGAATGGCAGCGCCTTCAATAGCAGCTTTTGCTACAGAAATTCCTTCTTCTGCTTTCTTCTGTACGGCAAATTCTACAATCAACACTGCGTTTTTACCCAATAGTCCTATAAGCATGACCATTGCTACCTGCGCATAGATATTGTTTTCCAACCCTAAAAGTTTTAAACATAAAAAGGCTCCGAAAATACCCGTTGGAAGAGATAAGATTACCGGTAACGGAAGAATAAAACTCTCATACTGAGCAGCAAGAATCAGATAAACAAATCCTAAACATACCAGGAAGATAAATACCGCTTCATTCCCACGGCTTACTTCATCCTTAGAAATACCTGCCCAGTCGATACCAAATCCTCTTGGAAGCGTTTTATCCGCAACTTCCTGAATCGCCTGAATCGCCTGTCCACTACTGTATCCAGGTGCCGGAGTTCCACTCACCTCTGCAGAGTTATACATATTGTGTCGTGTAATCTCAGATAATCCATATACCTTTTCTAATCTCATAAAGTCTGAATACGGAACCATCTGATCTTTATCGTTTTTAACGTATAATTTCAGTATATCTGTTGGTAAGGCACGGTATTGAGGCCCTGCCTGAACAATTACTTTATATGGTCTGTCAAAACGGATGAAACTCGTCTCATAGTTGGACCCGATCAATGTAGATAAGTTATCCATTGCTTTTTCAATGGTCACCCCTTTTTGTTCTGCAAGATCATTATCAATCTTAAGCATATATTGCGGGAAACTCGCAGAATAGAAAGTAAATGCAGATCCAAGTTCCGGACGCTTCTTAAGCTCCTTCACAAAGTCATTACTTACCTGTTCCATTTTATGGTAGTCTCCACTTCCAGCTTTATCGAGTAAACGAAGTTCAAAACCTCCGGCAGCTCCATATCCGGGAACGGACGGCGGCTGGAAGAATTCTATATTGGCACCTGGGATATTCTTTGCTTTTTCCTCGAGTTTTTCAATGATTTCAGCGGCGGATTCTTTACGTTCTTCCCAGCTTTTCAAGTTGATCAGACACGTTCCAGAGTTGGATCCGGTACCTTCTGTCAAAATCTCATATCCTGCAAGGGATGAAACAGACTGCACTCCATCAATATCTTCAGATTCTCTTAAAAGTTCTTTAGCAATCTGATTGGTTCTTTCTAATGTAGATCCCGGAGGAGTCTGGATAATAGCATAGATCATCCCCTGGTCCTCAGCCGGAATAAATCCTGAAGGCAAAGAGTTACTCAGGAAGAATGTACAGGCACAGAATGCTAACAGTAACGGCAATGTGATTGTTTTTTTCGTTACTGTTTTGTTAAGCATCTTCTCATATCTCCCGGCTCCTTTTGTAAATACATTATTGAATTTATCAAGGAAAATAGTAATCGGAGTTTTCTTCTTAGCTTTTCCGTGATTATTTTTCAAGATCAAAGCACACAATGCCGGTGTCAAAGTAAGAGCTACAATTCCTGAAAGGATAATGGACGAAGCCATTGTAATAGAGAACTGACGATAGAATACCCCAACCGGTCCGGACATAAATGCAATCGGAATGAATACAGATGCCATTACCAATGTAATTGCGATAATCGCCCCACTGATTTCGTGCATTGCCTCTTCTGTTGCTTTTAACGGAGAAAGATGTTTTTCTTCCATTTTGGCGTGTACGGCTTCAATGACCACAATCGCGTCATCTACTACAACCCCGATCGCCATTACCAGGGCAAAGAGGGAAATCATATTCAGGGTAATTCCAAAGGCTGACATCACCGCAAATGTTCCTACCAATGAAACCGGAACGGCCAGTGCTGGAATCAACGTTGAACGCCAGTCTCCAAGGAATAAGAATACCACGATAGCCACCAAAACGAAGGCCTCAAATAAGGTATGAATTACTTTCTCCATGGAGGCATCCAGGAATCTGGAAACGTCATAACTGATATCGTAATGCATTCCTTTAGGGAAGTTATTCTTTTCAAGATCTTTCATCAATGCTTTTACATTTTTGATAACGTCACTTGCATTGGATCCATAGGATTGCTTTACCGTAATCGCTGCAGAAGGCTTCCCGTTCAATGTAGAATAAATATCATACATGGAACTTCCGAATTCTATATCAGCTACATCTTTTAATCTTACCGATTCTCCATCCGGCTTTGCTTTTAAAATGATATTTCCGTAATCTTTTTCGTTGTTGAAACGACCCGAATATTTTAATATATATTCAAATGACTGAGAGCGCTTTCCGGAACTTTCCCCTGTTTTACCTGGAGAAGCTTCCAAACTTTGCTCATTCAGAGATTCCATTACTTCATCAGCTGAAATATTATAAGCTGTTAATCTATCCGGTTTAAGCCAGATACGCATCGCATATTCACGGGTTCCCAGGATGTCGGCAAAACCAACACCACTTACCCTTCTCAATTCAGACATCACGTTGATATCTGCGTAGTTGAAGAGGAATTTCTGGTCAGCTTTAGGATCATCACTATACAGGTTAATGTACATCAACATGTTGGGTTCCTCACGCGTGATCTTTACCCCTTCACGTACGACAAGAGGCGGCAGCTTATTCACTACCGAAGATACACGGTTCTGAACGTTTACTGCAGCTACATTGGGATCTGTCCCCAGATCAAATACAAGCTGAATGGAGGCTTCTCCATCATTACCTGCATCGGAGGTCATATATTTCATCCCCGGAACTCCGTTTAATCCTCTTTCCAAAGGGATCACTACGGATTTAATCAACAATTCGTTGTTAGCTCCCGGATATTCTGCGGTAATATTTACTTTAGGCGGAGAAATGGATGGGAACTGTGTCACCGGAAGTTTTACCAACGACAATATCCCCATAAATACAATAATCAATGAGATTACTATAGACAGAACTGGTCTGCGAATGAATTTTTTAAACATACTGCTTCATTTTAGAGACCACTACTCTGCTTTTAATTTCAATGACTGAAGAACTTTCTCAGGATTCTGGAATTTTGTTTTCACCTTTTGATCATCCTTCACTTTCTGAACTCCTTCCAAAAGAATCTGATCTCCTTTTGAAATTCCTGAACCTACTACATAAAGATCCGGAAGTTCATAAGCAATTTTGATATTTCGGGATTTAGCAACCCCGTTTTTATCAATGACAAATACATATTTCTGATCCTGAATTTCATAAGTAGCTTTCTGTGGAATAATTAAAGCATTATGAACAGGCATTGACATCTGTATTTTTCCTGTTTCTCCATTTCTCAAAAGCTTATCAGGATTTGGGAACTTGGCACGGAAGGCAATATTCCCTGTTTCATTATCAAATTCCCCTTCAATAGTTTGGATTTCTCCTTTCTGCGAATAGGTTTCACCGTTTGCTGTGATCAGGGATACCTGATTGCTTCCTCTGTCTGCAGCGTGAGTCTGATAGCTTAAATATTCCGGTTCTGAAACATTAAAATAAGTATAGACACTTGTATTATCAGACAATGAAGTCAACAAATCACCTTCATCCACAAGACTTCCAAGTTTTAAAGGAATTCTGTTGATAACACCTGAGAACGGTGCCTTGATATCAGTAAATGAAAGATGGATCTGAGCCAGTTTCATTTCCGCATTGGCAGCATCCAGTTTGGCTTTTGCCATAGCTTTCTCATTTTTAGAAACAATATTGTTTCCTGCTAATGTACTTGCATTTTTCAGTTCGATAGAAGCTTGTTCTACCTCTGCTTTTGCTTTTAATAATTCTGCCTGATACAGTTTAGGCATAATTCGGAACAAGGTCTGTCCCGCCTGAACGTACTGTCCTTCATCTACAAAGATTTTTTCCAGGAACCCTTTTTCCTGCGCTCTTACTTCAATGTTTTTTACGGATTGAATCTGGGCTACGTATTCTTTGTTGATTACAGTATCCATTACTACAGGGGACGTCACCGGGTATACGGTAACTTCTTCTTTTTCTTCTTTTTTCTTATTGCAGCCAACCGCCAACAGAAGGGCACTCAACGCAATTCCCGAAGCAACTCTCTTTATCATAATTCTAGAGTTTATATAAATCGTTAATGTTTTGATAGAAATAAAACGGTAATAAAAGGGGTACGATATGATGATTACCGGCATACACAACGCAAAGTATTTCTACCCGGAATCAGGCAGAAATAGGAATAAATCGAGAAAATTTTAAATTCTAATAGAGCGGATCAGAATGAATCTTTTGGCTGTAAGACCAAACACAAAGCCATGAATATCCGGTCTGAACCGTTTGTAGCTTTTTAATCCAAAAATATAGACCAGGCTGAAAACTCCTGCAAAAACAACAATGGCCTGCCATACATCAGACAGCTGGAAATCATTTTCAGCAAGTTCAAGTGTGGAATTGTCTACGGTATCGGCCATTTGCTGAACAGAGAGTTTTTCAAAAGTCTGATTCAAACGGTTGGCTCTTTTTGGCATATGATGAGAAACATGACCGGAATAGTCATTTCGAAGCGTTTTAACATCAAGTCTGCTTTCTACTACAAAGAGCAGAAAAAGACCCGTTAAAAAGTATACTATAAAGTTTCTCATTTTGAAGTGGCAAATGTACACCCAGATTATGATATTATCATAGTAGATTAACAAAATTTAACTATCCTTTAAATTACCTGAATCTGAAAACATAATAAATATTAAATAGTTCCTTTATCCAAAGGTAATTCCAGCAATTCTGACATCTCATCTGTGCAGGTTTAAATTTTCAAAAATCAAGCCATTTTTTTGAATTAAGGAAATTTTAATTTTTACGTTGTTACTTTTTTGAACATTTTAATAGCCTGGTATGCCATTTTTGAAAATTTCCGTAGTCAAACCTAAACTTTGTCATGATTTCTGATTATTAACATTAACTTATTGTTATTCTCTTCTTTTTGAATTATTTTTGCCAAAAATTTACACAACAAATGAAAAATGAAAAAAAAGTATATTATACTACTGAAAACAAGTCTGTTAAAATCCCTCCATTAACAACGATTATCCACAATTTTCTACAATAACTATTACTTCCTGTTTCGTGAATAATGTTTCAAAAAACAGTGAGTTAAAAATATATAAATTTAAAATTACTGTTACTTTATGTAAAATTAACATATATTTATTAAAAATATTCGTAAATTTATATAGTATTAATATCACAATTCATGAAACACTTTAAAATCACTTATCACTATGAAAAATTTATTAACACCAATCCTTCTGGGATTGACCATTCTTTCCCTAACAGCGTGTAAACATCCCGGAAAAGAAGCTGAAACCATTACCGCTGCTGCTCCCGAAAATACAGACGAAATTTTCAAAGATGTGTATGTTGACAGCTATGGAGAAAAGATAGAAGTAACGATCAACAATACTAAAAATACCGCAACAATACATTTAAACGGCAAAACTTTTGACCTTAAAAAAAGTAATGCTTTACCTGAGTATACAGCTTCCAATGAAGAGTATCAATATTCTGATATTAAGGGAAATATAACTTTCCTAAAAAAGAATGTGGACATGGTACTGTTCCATCTTAAACAGGCAAAAAAAGAGTCTGGTCCGGCAAAAATGGCATCGTATTAGCATAAGGACTAGCATTCATTTAAAAAAAATAAGCATTATGAAAAGTTTATATTATTACTTATCGGCACTTGTTATTGTAACATTCCTTGTTGTTTCATGTAAAACACAAACCGCACAAAAAGCGACTACTGATATTACCGGGAAAACCTGGAAACTTACCGAGCTTAACGGAAAACCGATTGATCTTAAAAATCCTAAAAACAATCCTCATTTCAAACTTAATATGGATGGAATGAGATATGAAGGTCATGCCGGATGTAACGGATTTGGAGGAACTTTCGAGATCAAACCTGAAATCATGAGAATAAAATTCAATCAGGGAATGTCTACGATGATGGCCTGTGAAGATCTGGATATTGAAAACCAGTTCACAAAAGCAGTCCTTGCTGCAGATAACTACTCTGTAAATGGTAACACGCTTACTTTAAACAAGGCAAGAATGGCTCCTTTAGCTAAATTTGTTCTTCAATAATCGTATTTCACTTAAATAAAAAATAAAGACGCTTCAATTCTGAGGCGTCTTTTTTTGTGTTAGACTTTATTTCTTTTTATTGTAAATAAAATAGCAGATCAGTAAGCTGACATTGACCAGAACGGCAAATCCATTGGATAAAATAATAGGCAGTTCGTCTTTTTTAATCCCGTACCAGACCCACAGTGAAAGTCCCGAAATAAGAACCAGAAGCATGACCAGAGAAATATCTTCCACATTCTTTTCTTTGATCACCTTTACGAGCTGGGGAATCATCGAAACCGAAGTAAGAAAACCGGCAATGATACCTAATACATTTACGTCCATAAGTTTTGTGGTTTTGAATATCTACACTATTGAAACCTTTTTGATGACACTTCTTGATGCAAAGGGATATCGTTTTCAATAAAACGGAATAAATCGCGTGAGAAATAGCATCCATTCAGAATACCACGGGCCCCCATTCCATTAAAAACATACAAATTGTCCCATGTTTGATGTCTTCCAATGATTGGCCTTCTGTCTTTTACAGTAGGACGGAAGCCAAAATGCACTTCTTCCACTTCAAAATCATAGGGATAGAACTCAGAAAGTCCATTAACCAGTTGAGTGACCGCTGAATCATCGATATGGTGATGAAGCTGATCTCTGTCGTAGGTTCCACCATAAAAATAAAGTCCGTTTCCGGTGGGAAATAAGAAGTGCTTCTTTTTAATGGTGATGTTTTCCGGAATCGGTTGGGAAAGTTTCACTTTTATATGATGTCCTTTATTGGGAACCACAGCAATTTCTGAAAAGTATGGATTATCTTTCACTCCCATTCCTTCGCAGAATATAATATTTTTGAAAGAAAAGTCTTTATAAACAGATTCGGAAGGGTTCAATCGGGCATAATCGAATCTTTCTTTTATTAAATGGCTATTTTTTTCCAAATAATTGAATAAACCATTAAAAAATCCATTAACATCGAGTCTGGCAGACTGATTCACCTTTCCGGTCTGAAAATCGTTTTTTACCCCGTTTAAAGAATCAAAATTTTTATCAAGAAAAGCTGATAATTCTTCATTCCCTGATTTTTTCAGCCAAAGATTCTGTTCATTCTCATCATGAAAAATTCTATGAATGGGAGCATTGATCAGATAATTTTCTCCGGTATAGGATTCTATTTCTTTGAGACTGTCTTTAAGAAAGTCTATTTGTTCCTGTGCTTTCCAGAAAGTCGTAAACTTCTTGAGAACAACAGGATTGATAATTCCGGCTGAAACCTGTGAAGCACTTTTTCTCCCTTCGGAAAAGATCACAAAGGACTTATTGTTTTTAATCAGCTGATGAGCCAGAAAAAGTCCTGCATATCCGTCTCCTACAATAATATAATCTACATCTTTCATATGAGAAATTTCATTTGTTTAAAGGTTATATGTAATCGTCTATCTCATTGATTATTGATTGGCAATAAACAAAGGGCGATTTCATCATAAAAAAACCTGAGTAAAAATACTCAGGTTTTCTATAAATATCAAGTGAAATCTAGTAATTCCACATATCATTTTCCATGTCAAGAATCTGTGCTTTGATTCTATCGCTTTCTTCAATCTGTTCATCAGCATTTTTAGGAATATAGTCCTTAATAGTACCATCTCCTAAGCCGCTTGAAGACTTGTAGATAATAGAAGAGAATCTTCTTGCATTGATGATATCATCAAAAGATAAGTCGGCAGAAGAATTTTTTCTGTTGAAAACATAATTGTTTGCTAAAATATCACGAGCACTTGGATAATAGATCCAGAATAAGTCGATCAATTCATCAGCACCAGCTAAAGGCTGACCGTCAGGACCAATTCTTCCAACAGATGTAGGATCTGGTCCCATAGCTGCGATTCCAAGAGGTCTGTATTTCATTTGACCGTCTCTCTTATCGATAAACCACATACCCATTACTTTAAGAACTTTTACTTTATCAGTTGTAGTTCTGATGATATCTGTTAATCTTTTTTTCTCATCTTCTGTAAGTGTTCTTCCAGAGTTAAGAATATCTATAGCTTCTTCGTCAAGTCTTATGCTTTCCAATCTTTTCTGAATGGCTTCAGGTGAAAGTCTTGTCACAAAGTTTTCGTCATCATAAACTTCCTTAATGTCACCTTTAAGGGCTCCATCAAGTAATAATTGATATAAAGATCTTGTAGAGCTTGAAAGAAGACCATCCGGATTGTCATAATAGAATGGCTGGTTGATCTTATCATTCA
This sequence comes from Chryseobacterium rhizoplanae, assembly GCF_900182655.1. Lineage (GTDB taxonomy): Bacteria > Bacteroidota > Bacteroidia > Flavobacteriales > Weeksellaceae > Chryseobacterium > Chryseobacterium rhizoplanae. The sequence goes on along the minus strand of NZ_FXTC01000012.1, from coordinate 116,606 downwards.
TATCAATGATTTCCCAAACAAACATACTTTTGTAAATATCTTTGTCATCAACGAAACCATATTCAAGAGGCTTTACTTTATTGCTGATAACAGTATCCCCTGCTTTTCTCATTGATTCAGATCTCATTTGTCTGAATTCTTCGGGAGAAGCAGCATTCAGAATAGTTTGGGAAAATGCGAATCCCGAAACTAAAACTAAAAGGGTGCTAATATATTTTTTCATAATATGATTTTACAAATTAACCTTATTGTACATTAATAATTACAGGTGAAATTTCCTTAAGTCTCTGGTTACCCAATCCTGTAGCCGTAGCCTGAATATCATAAATCTGAACTACATCACCAGGTCTAAGGTTTCTAAGCATTCCTTCTGCTCCTGATAGTGAACTACCTTGAATCAGAGTACCTGCTTTTCCTGGAAGCTTGATAATGAAGCTATTTACAGTAAACGAAACAGGGAAGTCAAAGTCAGGTAAAGTAGCTGATACAATCTGGTTAGGGATAGAACCTGCCGGCATAAAGTTTACAGCTTTACCTCTGATCTGACCCTGAGGTCTAGGAATATTCTTAATTCTGTACTCAAATACCTGAGAAACTGTTTTACCATATGGATCTGTTCCTGATAATGTTAACTTCACTACATTTCCTGTAGTAGGAGTTACATCCCATTTACCTGGACCTTTACCTTTTACAGTAGCTCCTGCAGCAGATAATGAAAGTTTAGAATTATCAGCACCTAAGATTGATCCTGAAACAGGGTTCTCAAGTCCTCTATACATTACGTTCATTTTATCGGCAGAAAGCAATAATCCTTTTTCAAGTTTTACTTCTCTAGGTCCTGCGATTACATTATAAGTATGCGTCCAAGGGAAAGATTGTGGCTTACCTGAAGCATCTGTTAATGTAATTGTACCTCCTAATTTATGTTCACCAATTCCAGAACCTGAAATCTGTGTAATACCTTTACCATTTTCAACTCTGCTTACACCAGAGATGCTGATTTTATTGCTGTTAGAATAAGTTCCTAACATTACTTTTACTTCAGCCTGTTTTCCTGCCTGGATATCAACCGGACCTGAAACAATAGGCTCATAGCTTGAGAATTTAATATTCGCATCTACTTTCTCCTGAAGTAATAGCGCCAATGCATCAGACTGAACGTTTCTGGCATCATTTTGGATAATCTCCAAGTTAGATATTGCAGCAATTAGCGGCTGATGGTAAAATTTATTCTGAAACCAGGTCTTTTCATTTGGAGATGTTCCTTTAGGATACTCCGCAATAAGAGACTTGTTAGCTCTTGCTACTAAATCCTGTAACTGCCCATTACTTCCAAAAGTAGAATTGATATAGTTTCTTACATCATCAATTTTAGCTTTCAGATCTAATGCATTCTTTGATGGAGTATTTTCATCTCCTTCTTTGAAGAAATATTCAGTAGTTGCTTCGTTGTTGTTAAGTGCGGCAAAGTTTTCACTTACATCAATATCTTTTCCGTCCTTATCTTTATCGTGAAACTCAGATTGTTTTTTCAACAAATTTTTAACATCCTGAGCAGAGTTTACCAAGGCATCAATTTTGGTTTTCAATACTTTGTACTGAGCCCAAGGCTGTGCATAGGTATCCGGAACTTGCTGAGCCTTAGCTTCCAACGTCCTTTCAAAGATCTTCTCGTTCTTTTTTTCTGTTAAAGTTCTGGTTTCATTCAATGCTCTGGTAGAGTCATAATATGATCTGATGATTTCTGCATCAATATTTAGGGCCATCATCGCGATGAACACCAAATACATCAGGTTGATCATCTTCTGACGAGGGGTCTGTTTTCCTTGTGCCATTCTCTTTTCTTTGTTTTTTGATTAAGTAGTTAAATTTAGAAATGGTTAGGAATTAAGACTTCATAGCAGTTAACATACCACCATAAACTCTATTTAAGTTATTAAGATTAGAAGTTAAACCTTGTAGCTCTTGATTGAATTTCTCAGATTGCTCTGCAGATTTCTGCATATCTGCTACATATTTGTTAGCAAATTCTGATTGTTTTTTACCACTTTCAAGTTGCATTGCATAAAGAGCGTTCATGCTTTCCATATGCTGAGCAGCTTTATTTAATTGGTCATTATATTTATGAGTAGAAGCAGATACGTCAACCGTTTGATTGATCTGATCAACAGAGTTTGAAAATTTATCAATTCCTGTTCTCAGTCTTTCAAATAATTGAACATCTAATCTAGCATCTTCAAGCATTTTGTCCAATTTGTTAGAAAGAGAATTTTCTAATTCTGCAAATTGAGCTGCAGCATTGTTATTTCTGGAAGATACATTAGAGTGTAATGGATTTGGGTTAGCATGCTTATCTAATAATTCAGGATAAACATTTTCCCAGGCATAAGACTCTTCAGATTTTGGAGGGTCAAATGCAAAAATGATAAAGATAATCGCCTCAGTAATAAGTCCCACGGTAAGAGCGATGTTACCGTTAATTGGTCCCAAGGTAATGTGAGTAATTTTAAGCCAAGCTCCAAGAATTACAATTGCAGCACCGAATGAATAAAAGAAATTCATCCAAGCATCTTTAGTCTTAAACATATTGAGTTAGTTTTTTTAATGTTAAATAAAATTGTTATTGAAAAATTGTCTGATTAATTTCTGTTAACTCTTCTTGGCTTAACAGCTGCTTCAGGAATATCCTGTACAGTTCTAAATCCGATATAGCTTCTTGCGGAATCTTTTCTTTCCCAATCTCTAGCACCTGTCATTAGTGCATATCCTATATCTTTCCAAGATCCACCTCTTACAGATTTCTTCGTATCTTTTTTATCCTTAGTAGAAGGATTTAATGTAGAAGTGAATCCAGCTGATGAATTGTTAAACGAAGATAATGTCCACTCAGAAACGTTTCCAGCCATATCAAATAACCCAAACCCATTTTTCTTAAATTTCTTAACTGGAGCTGTATATGTATAAGTACCTTTTTTCTCATCTTCCATGTAGTTACCTCTCTTCGGTTTGAAGTTGGCAAGGTAACATCCTCTGTCATCCATTAAATATGGACCACCCCAAGGGTAAGTAGCATTCTGCATTCCTCCTCTGGCAGCATATTCCCATTCTGTCTCTGTTGGAAGACGGAATTCTAATGGTCTTTGTTTTTTTCTTTTTAAACTTTCGTTGTAATCTGTTTTCAATTTAGATCTGAAGTTACAATAAGCCCTTGCCTGATCCCAGGTTACCCCAACAACAGGATAGTCTTTGTAAGCCTTGTGCCAGAAATACTGTTCAAACAATGGCTCATTGTAAGCAAAGTGGAAATCTTTTACCCAAACTGTAGTATCAGGATAGATCGCGATACTTTCGCTTTTCAGGTAATTAGCTCCTCTTTCGTTATCTGCAACTGCAGCGTCCATATCTCCCCAACGGTAAGTATACTTAAGCTTGCTTACATCTAAAATTCTTTCGTTTCCAATTCTGGAAGAAGAAGGCAGATACATAGATTCTAAAACTTCTGCGTATTCTACATCCGGATATTTCGTTGTGCTCCAGTGCAAAGGGATTTTCCAATCTAATCTTTTGCTGGCATCATAACTTCCGTCTTCCCGGCCACCCTGGCCTTCCATATATTCTTGATAAGGTGTTAAATTTTCTTCTTTTTTAGCAAGATATGCATAATCCCCTATGCTAGCTCCTTTACGTCCGCCTTCATCACCACCTTCTCCGGCAGCTTCAGCAAGTAAAGTTCTCGCGATAGAGTCTCTTACATAGTTGATAAATACTCTGTACTCCGAGTTGGTAGTTTCTGCTTCATCCATGAAGAAAGAAGAAACAGTAACTGTCTTCAATGCTGCTTTTTCAGGAGTATTTGTTGGATCCTGGTCTGCTAAACCAGCAACAAATGAACCTGCAGGAATAGCGACCATTCCGTATGGTCTTTCCGCAACAAATGATTTAGTTTTTTCTCTTGGTATCAATTCTCCTTTTGTTCCTGGCTTCCCTACAGAAGAGCTGCCACCACCTGAACAAGATACCGATGCTACCGACGCAGACAATAATAAAAGAAATATCCTTTTCATGTTAATTTTTATAATTAAGCCGTAAATATATAATTTTTTTAAGAAACTTTTAAGATTTTTTTTGAAATAACGGAAGAAATCTAAATTTATTTTATTTACAACAACTTTTTATTCCACGGTAACAGATTTTGCAAGGTTTCTCGGTTGATCTACGTTTGCCCCTCTATATACTGCAATATAATAAGCAAGCAGTTGCAGAGGTACGGAAGCAACGATAGGTGAGAAACATTCTGAAGTTTCAGGGATTTCAATAACATAATCTGCCATTTCACTCACCTGACGGTCTCCTTTATTAACTACAGCGATAATTTTTCCTTTTCTCGCTTTAATTTCCTGAACATTACTTACAATTTTATCATAGTGACCTTTTTTAGGCGCTATAATTACAATTGGCATATTTTCATCGATCAGGGCAATTGGACCGTGCTTCATTTCTGCAGCCGGGTATCCTTCTGCATGGATGTAAGATATTTCTTTTAATTTTAACGCTCCCTCAAGGGCAGCCGGATAATTGTATCCTCTTCCTAAATAAAGGAAGTTTGTAGCTTTCACAAAGTCTTTTGCAATATTTTGAGTCAGCTCGTGGGTCGTACTCAGCACATCTTCAATTTTCTTAGGAATAGCATCAAGCTCAGCAATTAAGCTCATAAATTCAGCGTTTCCTAAGTTTCCGTTGTGTTTTCCTAATTTAAATGCAATTAAAGTAAGGATAGTAAGCTGTGCTGTAAATGCTTTTGTAGAAGCCACCCCGATTTCAGGACCAGCATGCGTGTATGAACCTGCATCTGTAATTCTTGCAATTGAAGAATCTACAACATTACATATACCATATATAAATGCACCTTTTTCTTTTGCCAGTTTCAAAGCAGCCATCGTATCAGCTGTTTCTCCGGACTGAGAAATGGCAATCACCACATCTTTATCTGTAATGATTGGATTTCTGTATCTGAATTCTGATGCATATTCTACTTCAACAGGAATTCTTGCATATTCTTCAATCAGATATTCTCCGATAAGACCCGCATGCCAGGAAGTTCCACAGGCAATAATGATGATTCTGTTGGCATTTTTAAACCTTTCAACATGATCCCAGATTCCTGCCATTTTGATCACTCCTTCGTCTACAAGAAGTCTCCCTCTCATTGTATCGTGTACAGACTTAGGCTGTTCAAAGATTTCTTTAAGCATGAAATGCTCGTATCCACCTTTTTCGATCTGCTCCAGGCTCATTTTAAGCTCCTGAATTTCCGGCTCAATTTTAGAGTTCTCATTGATGGTTCTGATATCTACTCCATTTTCAAGAGAGATTGTTGCCATATGCCCTTCTTCAAGATAGATGGCTTCTTTTGTAAATTCTACGAAAGGAGAAGCATCAGATGCAATAAAATATTCCTTTTCCCCGATACCTATTGCCAGAGGAGAACCTAATCTTCCTACTACCAGTACGCCCGGATAATCTTCATGAAGTACAGTGATAGCATACGCTCCATATACTTCATTTAATGCATATCTTACTGCTGTAGGGAAATCCGTTTCAGGATTAAGATCCATAAAGTATTGAACAAGGTTTACCAACACCTCAGTATCTGTTTCTGATTTGAAAGTAAAGCCTTTCTCAGTAAGCATTGTTTTAATGGTATCATAGTTTTCGATAATACCATTATGTACAATAGCTATTTTTCCGTTGTTTGACAAGTGCGGATGGGAATTTCTATCACTTGGAACTCCGTGGGTTGCCCAACGCGTGTGCCCCATTCCAATTTTATATTTCCCTTTTAATTCTTTCGAAATATTCACCAAATCCTCAACCTTGCCTTTTGTTTTTTCTACTTCAAGCTTATTGTTTGAACCTTCTAAAACAATTCCGGCACTGTCATACCCTCTATATTCTAATCTTCTAAGACCATTAATTACAATTTCGTAAGCGTCTTGAAAACCTGTATATCCTACTATTCCGCACATATTAAATTTTGTCTAGTGTATTTTGTATTTATTGTATTTATTTTTTCGTACCATAAGTCACCATCAGCTGGATTCTCTTTGGATTGGTATTCGTTTTATCTATACCTGTAAGAATAATTCTGTTCATATCAAATGCTCTGGTTGTATTACGAACTCCTAAAAGGGTTCCTGTAGCATTTGCAGCAAATGTTCCGGCACTGATTATTAGTGGTTTATTCTTAATGAAGTTCCCATCACTGTCTTTTACATCTTCAACAAGATCCTTGATTGTTTTTGTTACTACAATGTCATAATAATCTTTATCCTTGTTGTAATTATACAACCCAAGTCCTGTTGACAAGTCTGAAGTATAAGCTAATTTTGAGAAATCAATAGTACCATTACTATTTAATGTATTGGTTAGAATTGAAAATCTACGATCTTCCGTTGAGTTCGTATTCTTCCAGCTTAAAGGATCCACATATACTCTTATCTTTGCACTTAAAATACCTGCTTTCTTTTCAACATAAATCTTCTTAAGGTCTGCAATGGTCTCATCCTTAATTTTCATTACTACAGAAGGACCACCCATTCCCTGAACATAAAGCTTTTCATCACCTTCAGAAGTATTAATTGCAGCCAATGCTTTTTCAACAGATGAGTTAATTCTGCTGTATTCATATAATCCGATATGAGCATTAGAACCTCCTAAATTGAAGACAAGATTTGTCTGTGGTCTTGTTGTTGTTCCATTATCTGTTTTATCATATTTGTAATACATGATAAGCTGCAGATCATTAGGAGAGAACTGATAAAGATATTTATCCGTTTCATCCACAGAAATTTTTATTCCTTTAAAATATCTGATAAAGTTAGAAGCATCCTGAAGTTCAGGCTTTCCTTTTTTATCAAGAATATGAGTCTGGAAAAAGTTTGTATTGCTCAATTTCATTCTGAAACCAAGATTCCCTGTAAACACAACTGAATTATCAGATTTCTTAGTAATAGATATAGAATTAATGTTACCGTCAAACACTCCTGATCCTAACAATTCACCCGTGCTTATTGTCTTATTGGAACGTTTAAAAGTATCATCATTTGAATCTAAGAACGTAGTAACTTCATGTACATTGATTTTCATTGATTTTGAAGCACCCCCTATTTTACCGTATTTACGAACAGGATAAGTTTTCTTCTCAATTGAAACAGCTGTAGCCACTCCATCTACCGGAAAATCACTTTTCTCAAATGTATTTGTTTTTAATGAATCGCTTTCAAAGAAATAAGTACTTGCAGTAGTATTGGCTGGTGGTCTTACTACAAGAACAACGGAGTCTACTTTTGGATTCGCTCCGTTAAAATCATAATTATCTACCGGCATTCTCAGCTGAGTAACATAAGATGCTCTCTGCATTCCAAACTGACTTTCAGTAAAAGCTCCAAGAACACCAACATATGAGGCTGCACCGGATTCATTCACTCCGCTGATTAATCTGGCAGCATCACTTCTGATTGAATCGTTATTGTTGTAATTGTATGCGATAACTGGATATGCAATTTCATTACCTTGTGCTGCATCATCATTGAACAACTGTTCACCAAGAGAATCTGGATCCGGTTCACAGTTATAAAGGATTGCACTTCCGAAAATCGCCAATAAAAGCATGGCGAAGGTCCTTTTAAGATTATGAGTCATTAAAAATGTGTTTTTAATAAAGTTGATTTATAGAATCTATGTCAAGATATTCCGACTTCTCGGCAGTAGTTTCGTTGAAAGCCTTATCCAGGTCTTCATCCAGAAACTCGTCACCTTTCACAACAGCGTTTACATAGTTCATACTTTCGATAACAAAGCTTTTAATTGTTGGGTTATCTAACGCTTTTAATCCTGAAATATTATCAAACTGCAGTTTTTCGTCGATCTTTTTATCCAAATCAGCATCCTTCTCATTGTAAAGAGAAAGTACAATTTTTGCATCTTTGAAATAAGTATCTGATTCGTAGTAAGTTTTAAGATAAATTGGAACAAAAGAAGCCATCCATCCGTTTAAATGAATTACATCTGGTACCCAGTTTAGCTTTTTAATGGTTTCAATAACTCCTCTGGCAAAGAAAATGGCTCTTTCGTCATTGTCGTCGAAAGGATTTCCTTCATCATCAAAATAGTATTGCTTTCTTTTGAAGTATTCTTCGTTGTCAATAAAGTAAACCTGAAGTCTTTCCCCCGGAAGAGACGCTACTTTAATGATCAGAGGCTGGTCCAGGTCATTGATAATAATATTCATTCCTGAAAGACGGATTACCTCATGAAGCTGGAATTTTCTCTCACTTATTTGTCCAAATCTTGGCATAAAAACTCTTACATCATTGCCTTCTTGGTGCATCTTAAGTGCCATTTTGTTTACCACTGCAGCCATATTTGTATCTTCCTGATATGGATACATCTCTGTAGTAATGTACAGTATTTTTTGATTCGGCATAAACTTTCTATCTAATTTTTGTAAAAATGCTTTAATGTGCAAAATTACAAAAAAACATCCAACATTATTTTAATTAACATTTTTTTACGAAAATTCCCTTTTCCAAATTATTAAAAGTGCATATTATTATGCGATATTTTTAGTATTTTTGAAATAGCATTAAAATAAACTATGGAAGTTATAAAAAACAGGAAAGTCCTTCAGGATTTTATTGAAAGACAGAAAGAAATGGGGAAAAGAATTGGCTTCGCACCTACGATGGGCGCTTTACATAAGGGCCATCTTTCTCTGTATGAAGAGGCAAGAAAAGAAAATGACCTTGTTATTTCTTCAATTTTTGTAAATCCAACCCAGTTCAATAATTCTGAAGATCTTGAAAAATACCCAAGAGATGTTAACAGGGATATTCTTATCCTTCAAACTTCAGGCCTTGTAGATGCTGTTTACATCCCTGAGGTAGCAGATATCTACCCTGAAAAAACCGAAAGCCAGCACTATGATTTTGATGGATTGGAAAATGAGATGGAAGGAAAATCCAGACCCGGACATTTTGACGGTGTAGGGACTGTTGTAGAAGAGCTTTTCAGACAAATACAGCCTGACAATGCTTATTTTGGAGAAAAAGACTTTCAGCAGCTTGCTATTATTAAAAAGATGGTGGATAAAAAGCATCTTCCCGTTAAGATATCAGGAGTTCCCATCTACAGAGCAGACAACGGATTGGCATTAAGCTCAAGAAACCAGAGACTACATGAAGACCGAAAAGAAGCTTCCAAAGTCATTTATGAGACTTTAAAAAAAGTAAACGATTGGTTCAGAACCGTTAGCATACCAGAAATAAAGGAAAGAGTCACGGACATTTTTGACAATCAGCAGGGAATGAAGCTGGAGTACTTCCTGATAGCCGATGAAAATACCCTACAGGAAACTGACTTCTTCTATAAAGACAGAAAATTCAGAGCATTCATTGTAGTAGTGGTAGATGGTGTGAGATTAATTGACAATATGCATTTAGATTAAGACAATAAGAACACCTATTTTTATAAGATAAAACTCTGATGATGTCAGAGTTTTTTTTAATTTATTACAGTAGAATATAAAAAATCAAAGGCCTCCTGAAGGAAGCCTTTGAAACACCAAATCACAAAATATTAATATGAAAAAAATTTACTTTTCAGTAAACTTGTGACCCGGCTGGGATTCGAACCCAGGACCCATACATTAAAAGTGTATTGCTCTACCAGCTGAGCTACCGAGTCGGCCACAATTAAAATGAAATAAATTTCAATATTAATTATAAATTTTTCTTTGCAGTGCCTGCGACTGGACTCGAACCAGCACATCCTTAGGAAACCACCCCCTCAAGATGGCGTGTCTACCAATTTCACCACGCAGGCAATAAAATTACAAAATCCAGTAATTTTTATTGCTTGTGACCCGGCTGGGATTCGAACCCAGGACCCATACATTAAAAGTGTATTGCTCTACCAGCTGAGCTACCGAGTCGGTCACTTACTCATCAAGTTTTCATTTAAGTAATGTCCCTTGTTTTAAGTGGTGCAAAGATATGACTTTTTTCTTTATCTCAAAACTTTTTCGCAAATTTGTTTAAAAAAAATTCATGGTAATTTCATTGATCGGATACATGGGAAGTGGCAAATCTCACATTTCCAAAATATTAAGCGAAAAAATCGATTTTAAACTGATTGATCTCGATAAAGAGATTTCCAGAAGAAATAAATTAACCATCCCGGAAATTTTTGAAAAGAAGGGTGAGATTTACTTTAGAAAGCTGGAAAGAGAGGCCCTGGAAGAGATATTGGCTTCGGAAGAAAATGTAGTTTTAAGTCTTGGCGGAGGAACTCCTGTTTATTACAATAATATGGAGATCATCAATCATAATTCCAAAAGTGTTTTTTTAAGAAGTTCGGTAGGAACATTGGTTGAAAGGCTTTCAAAACAGAAAGAAAAAAGACCGCTGATTGCCAATATATCCGATGAAGACCTCCCGGAATTCATCGCTAAACATTTATTTGAAAGAAATCAGTTTTACAGTAAAGCACAATTCACTGTAGGTACAGATTCCAGAGAACCGGAAGATATTGTCAACGAAATAATAGAAAAGCTCTATCTCTAGAGCTTTTCTATTTTATATTAATCTTCGTTTTCTTCCCCATTATCTGTCTCTCCAAAGAAATCATCCCAGTCTGTAAAGTCAGAATCAATATCGTTACCTACATAATCGTCCATTTCTCTTCTGTCTTTCTTCGTAGGTCTTCCCTCTCCTTTGTTTCTGTAATAGTCTTGTGACATCTTACGAAGTTTCAACAGTTCATATTGTTCTTTATCTGTCACGTCCTGAATATGAAGAGGCACCAGCTTGGCTCCTATCCTGCTTTTAGGAATCTGAATTACTTTTATTTTATAATCAATCTGATTCTTACGGATTTTAATAGTATCTCCTTCTTTTACCTCTTTAGATGACTTTACGGCAGACATTCCTATAGAAACTCTATTCTTCTTAATCTCCTCTGCTGCAATATTTCTCGTCTTATAAAAACGAATGCTCCATAAAAATTTATCTATTCTCATATTTTTTTATACTTTTGCCGTTATATTATTTGTAAAGTAATTAAAGTTTTTTGAAATGAAAAAAATATTTTTATATATCCTTGCAGGATCTTTGTGTTTTTCCGCCTGTAAAAAAGATGATACGCCAGACGTTTATGTAGAGCCGGAAGACATTGCAACACAAAACACATATGATGATCAAGCCATTAAGAAATTGATGGATGAGAATTATCTGGATGCACAGGGTAATATAAAAGCTTTCAGTTCTACGGATACTGCGGATGATAACGAAAAGAAACTATCTGAATTGTCGCCTGTAACGCTTCCTTCAGGAACAATCTATATTGTCAGAAGCGGAGCCCAGCCTCCTGCTAACCCCACTCCTGCTTATGAATCTACAATCAAAGACGATGATATTATCAAAATCATGGGAAGAGCTTACTCTTATCTGGCTGTTAATTCTGACGGAAACACTTCATTTACGTCAAAAGCTGCTTTTTTAAATACCATTGACGGAACTGGTATTCCTGTTATTGACCCTATGTTTTATTATACAAAGAGATCAATACTGGAGGCTGGTACAACTGATGCTGCAAAAAAAGCAAAATATTACCAGATTCCTGGTTTCAGAGAAGCTTTACAGAAGTTCAAAGCATTCAATAATCCTTCTAGTGAGGCTCCTTATAACTTGCAGGGAGTGATTATTGTTCCTTCAAGAGCTGCTTTTGCCAGAAACCCTCATTATCCGTACTTGAATACTTCTTACAGAAATAAATCTTTTGTATTCAACTTTCAGATTTATGGAAGAGAGAGCAGACCAGATGGTGAAAAACAAACATCCGAACAACAACAATAAAAGTAATCACATAATAAAAAAACACCGTCTCAATAGCGGTGTTTTTTTATGTAATATATTACGATCATCTTGCCTTCTGCTTCACATTTCCTAAGATATCCGGGAAATAAAGATCTGCAAGGTGGTCAAATTCATCTCCTCTCATAAACATGGTAGCATCTACTTCTTCGTAAGAACTTCTTCCTGCTGCGGCAATCAGCTCATTGCAGGTATGAAGCGTGTTTTTATGGAAATGATATACTCTTTCTGCCTTATCCGTCACATCAAGTCCTTTAATAAGCATTTTATCCTGGGTAGCAACTCCTGTAGGACAGTTGTTTGTATTACATCTCAATGCCTGAATACATCCCAGAGAGAACATAAACCCTCTTGCATTGTTACACATATCAGCTCCCATCGAAATTGCTCTCAGAATATCCAGACTGGTAAGAACTTTTCCGCTGGCAATCACTCTTAGTTTGTGTCTTACATTATAGTTATTAAGCGTTCTGTTCACAAATATCAAGGCCGGTTCCAATGGCATCCCTACTCCATCTGAGAATTCCGGCGGTGCAGCTCCTGTTCCTCCTTCCGCTCCGTCTATGGTAATAAAGTCCGGATAAATTTTCAAAACATTCATTTGAACGCAGATGTCTTCAAATTCTTTGGTATCCCCTATACAAAGCTTAAAACCTACAGGTTTCCCGCCTGAAAGTTCTCTCAGCTGCTGTACAAACCTCAGCAATCCGGCTGCATCAGAGAATGAGGTATGTGATGGTGGTGAAATAACAGTCATTCCAGGCGTTACGTGACGGATCGCTGCAATTTCCGGAGTATTTTTTACACCGGGAAGAACTCCTCCATGTCCTGGTTTTGCTCCCTGTGATAGTTTGATCTCAATCATTTTCACATTAGGAAGTGTAGCATATTTTTCAAAAAGCTGCGGATTAAACTTTCCTTCTTCGTCACGGCATCCAAAGTATCCTGTTCCGATCTGCCAGCATAAATCACCTCCTTCCATATGGTGTGGCGAAATTCCTCCTTCTCCTGTATTGTGATAAAAATTTCCTTTTTTGGCCCCTCTGTTCAGGGAGATCTGAGCTCTGTCACTCAATGCTCCGAAACTCATGGCTGAGATATTAAATAATGAGGCGTGGTAAGGCTGTGTACACTGTTCTCCTCCTACCCATACTCTCGGAAGCTCTTCTGACGGTGATTTTGCATAAATAGAATGCTTGATCCCTTCATATTTTCTGTGATTAACTTCCAGCTGTGTACCGAAAGCTACGGTATCACTTAAATTTTTCGCACGTCTGTATACTGCAGAACGCTGATTTCTTGGAAACGGTTTCCCATCTGTCTCCCTTTCAATAAAATATTGCTGCATTTCAGGTGAAATACTCTCGAAAAAATACCTGAAGTATCCCAATACAGGAAAGTTCCTCAAAATAGCATGTTTCGATTGGTAAGCATTGTATACACCTAATGCATAAATTGCGGATAACAGTGTTGGTATCCAATAATGCGCTCTGATCAGTATTGCTATAATCCATGTAGCAATTACTAATACAATTCCCCAAGATAAAAACTTATCTCTCATGAATGTAGTATTTAAAAGTTTAAAAATAAATTTAGTAGAATTTTAGCAAAGAGCCTACGCTTTTGCTAAAAAGTTTTGATAAGAGGACTGCACAGAAACCGTGCCATCTGACAGGATTTTTTCTAAATTCAGAAATTCGATTTGGTTTACGGATGCAGCATCAAAGTCTTTCTGGACTCTCACATAGTTTTCTGTGAAGCCAAACATTTTCCCGTCTTTATTTTCATGCTCCCAAAGAACAGGAAGCGATTTTCCAAGTTGTGTCTGATAAAATGCCATTTTCTTCTTTTCAGATAGAATTCTAAGCATTTTATTACGTTTTTTTCTTTCAGCTACCGGAACAACACCTTCCATTGCAGCGGCTTCCGTATTTTCTCTTTCAGAATAGGTAAATACGTGAAGGTAAGTGATAGGAAGCTCATTAAGGAAATTATAGGTTTCCATAAATATCTCCTCTGTTTCTCCCGGAAATCCTACAATAACGTCTACACCAATAGCCGCATCAGGCATTACCTCGCGGATCTTGTTGACTCTGTCATTGTACAGTTTTGTCAGGTAACGGCGTTTCATCTTTTTCAGGAGATCATCGCTTCCGGACTGTAACGGGATATGAAAATGCGGAACAAAGCTTTTACTTTTAGAAACCAGTTCAATACTTTCATCTTTCAAAAGGTTCGGTTCAATAGAAGATATACGGATTCTTTCAATTCCTTCTACTTTATCAAGTTCCGAAATAAGATCAAGGAAAGTATGTTCGTGTCTTTTATTTCCGAATTCCCCTTTACCATAATCACCGATATTCACCCCTGTAAGCACAATTTCTTTGATGTCTTTTGCGGCAATTTCTGTAGCGTTTCTGAGAACATTTTCAATAGTATCGGAACGTGAAATTCCTCTTGCTAACGGGATCGTACAGTATGTACATTTATAGTCACAACCATCCTGTACTTTCAGGAAAGCTCTGGTTCTGTCACCAATAGAATAACTTCCGATAAAGAAGTCTGTTTCTTCAATTTCACATGAGTGCACTACTCCTTCATTCTCAGATTTCTCCAAATCATCCAGGTAGCTCAGAATATTGAATTTTTCTTTTGCTCCTAAAACAAGATCAACTCCTTCAATTTGGGAAATCTCTTCAGGTTTCAATTGTGCATAACATCCAACAATAACTACCAGTCCTTCCGGATTGGCTTTCATAGCTCTTTTCACGTGCAGTTTACACTCACGGTCAGCATTTTCTGTCACGGAACATGTATTGATAACATACACGTTTGCTTTTTCATCAAAACTTACCTTATCATAACCTGCATCTGTTAATTGACGGGCAATAGTAGATGTTTCCGCAAAATTTAATTTGCAGCCAAGTGTATGAAACGCGGCAGTTCTATGAAAAGTAGACATTTGTTACTCCTGAATTTTATGGGTGCAAAGATAGTAATTTTAATAAGAATCCAAGATTGATTGAATCTATTGTTTATATTCGTCCCTTATTTCAGGGCTGTTTTGAAAGCAGACGGGTGATGAATTGGTGCCTGGCTCACCATTTAAAAACTTGTTTTTCATTTCTGTATTAAATTCCTGAGAACGGTTTCTGGCAATAGACAGTGTATTCCAATCTTCATTTTTTATCATTTTAGCGATATAAACAATCTGACCGATATGATAAGGATAGTGAGCCAGCTGGCGGAGAACAGCATCAATAACAGGGTGAGCTTCCCCTCTGATATAAGTAGTTGAATAAAGGTTGTCATCATTGATTTTTTCAAGGGCATCAAAAAAACATTCCCAGCCTTTTTCCCAAAAATCCAGCACTTGTTCTTTAGTAGTAAATGTATTGACAAACTCTCCATCACGGTTACGCCATGACTTCTCTCCATCTTCAGTAAGAAAATTGGTCCATCTTGAAAGCATATTTCCTGCAATGTGCTTCACAATAACGGCAATAGAATTACTCTCCTCATTATACTGCCAGAACATCTGTTCATCAGTAAGCTGGCCAAATGTTTTATCTCCCAGAGATTTATAATATTCAAAACGTTTTACAAACAGGTCTTTCATTTTTTTTATTTTGATACCTAATTTAAAAACTTTAAAAATAAAAACCACTTCAAACGAAGTGGTTTTATCTATGTATTATATTTATTGTTATTCTCTGTTTTTTACCAATACCCAACCTGTAAATTTGATTGCTGTATTATTTTTATCATTTTCATTCCATGTGATAGAATACCAGTAAGTTCCGGTAGGTACTCTTCTTCCGCCCTGCGTACCATCCCATCTATAACCATTTGATCTGTCAGCCTGGAAGATTTTGTTTCCGTAACGGTCAAAAATATTCATGATCAAGTTTTGTTTATTGCCTAATGCTGAATAATCAATCACATCATTCACTCCATCCGCGTTCGGGGTAATCACGTTAACTAAATTAGGTACAACGACTCCTATTTCTATAGGATCGCAATCGTAAGCGTCTTTTACGTAAACTTTATGATCTCCTCTTGAAAGATTATTAAATACATTAGAATCCTGCCAGATAATATTGTCTATTGAATATTTATACGCCGGATTTCCTCCTGTTACTGAAACTGTAATTGTATTATTTGAGATATCAATTCCGGAAACAACCGGCTGTTCAGAAGGAAGTACCTTTACTGTTTGGGTTGTAATACATTCTCCGGTTTTAAGTTTTACCCAATACACTCCAATTCCTGCTTTGATTGTTTGGGTAGTAGCTCCTGTGCTCCATTCGTAACTTTTGAATCCCGGACCAGCATCCAGCGTGGTCTGATCTTCTGCACAAATGGTTACATCTTTAAGAGTAGTAGAATATACCGGAGCAATAACAACTAAAGTAATTCTGGCTATTGTATAACATCCCTGGGCATTGGAAACTCTTACATATACAAATCCATTAGGGGCAATATAATTATTAGCATTCAGAATCTCATTCGTCTGATTAACAGCATCCGTCAATGAAGGATAGTATTTCTTGGTCGGATTGGTCTGACCTGTTACTGAAGCATTTACAAGATTGAAAGAGGCAGTGGATGGATTCGCCTCAATGAAACATGATCTTAATGTCGCTTCATTCACAACGACAACCGGATAAAATTTCAAAGTGATCTGTGCCACTGCAGTACAGCCAAATTCTGAGATGACCTTTACATAAACAATCCCTTCCGCGGATACAAATGCCATAGGAGTAGTGATCTCATTGATACCGGCATTGAGATCCGCCATCGTGTGATAGTATTTTTTAGTGACATTCGGGTTTCCAATAACATCTGCTGTAGTTAAATCAAATAAAGCTGTACCTGCATTATTATTGTTACATTCGGTTAATGTTACATTCTTAACTGTAATAGAACCGTTTTTGAATTTAAATGTTCCAACCTGCTTACACTTATTAAGCGGATTGGTAGCATTGGTTGGATCGGTATAATTGATACTGTAATAATAAACAGTGGTTGTATTTACCGTGATTGGAGCCGTAATAGGATTATTCCCTGTTAAAGCATCATTCTGGCTCAAATGATAACTTACATTAAAGTTTTGATTTCCATTAAGAATTCCCGCAGACAATGTAGAAAAATCAAACTGAGCCGTACTTGAACATATTACCACTTCTCTCGGATCGGCAGGATTGGCTGCAGGAATTCCAGGAGGAGTAAATGGCTGTGTCTGGATATTAGGGTCTGTAAACGGTGAAGCCAGTGTGGCAGTTCCGCCCCACGTCAAAGAAAACGGAGCCGTTGTAGAACTGGTGCTGCTTACCCAGTTATCAATAAACAAATAATACGTCTGCCCCGGCAAAACATCCATATATTTACAATAAGGAGTCAAAGAACCTCCGGCTGCACTTAGAAGAGTACTTGTCATATTTAATCCTGTAGCCGGGCCTGGCCCGATAACGGTTGCAGCATTACAACGTATGGGTGATCCCAAGCTTCCACAAGTTACATTAGGACCAAAAATGGCCCAGTCATAATCGGCATCCGGATTATTCGGAACCAGATCAAAAGTAAGGGTACCTCCGGTAGCAATCGTAATTTTATACCAAATAGAATTGTGTTCTCCGGTAAAATCTATACAACTTCCCGAGTTCACCAGTTCTTTTATATTACCATATCCTGTAGGGCTGTAAGTGATATTTGAGTTTCCGCAGACGGATAATGCAGTCGCACAATCTGCCTGAGAATAATAAGTATGAGAGATGCACAGAAGTATAAAAAGTAAAAGTTTTCTCATAGATTACATGTTTTTATGGTTTATTAGTTATACATCATATTGATATTCAACGCACACCAAATATACCCATATTTTAATTACAAACAATAAAATCTAGATAATTTTAAACTATTTCAAATTAAAACACGAAATAATTTAAAATAGTTTACACAAACACAACTTAAAGCACGAAATAGCTAAATACAACAAAAATCAAAAACTTTATTTTATACTGGTAATATTCCCACACAGGTTTTCGAGGTGAAATATTTTATGGAAAGGACTTTTCACTTCTTTCAAATGTTCCTTATCCTGAATAAAGGTATATCTTGACGCAATAGAATTCATATCTGAAACAATCACCAGCCAGCATTCATCTACCGAGGTATCATAATAAGGAAATTTTTCATTTTTCTTTTCAATGAGTTCCAGAATTTTCTCCGAGCAGAGTTCATCAAAAAGGCTCATACTGTATTCATGAGTAATAAAGACATTTCTTCGGTGAAAAGATTTTCTGATACTTTTTACACAACCCATGGGTTTGTTTTTTTTGATGCTTTTATAGATACTAATGATATTTTCCTGCTGTGCTTCAAGATGATCAAATTTGGTTTCCGAATGGAATTCTAAAAAATAAACACCACGATATTTCGTAGTGTCTTCCTGTTCTAATAATATTTCTGCCCGACGGAACATTTTATTCAAAGTGCTTTCCACTTTCTTCATTTCCAGATGATTGATTACTTCAGTCAGTTCTATTCCAATTTTTTTGTCGTTTAACTTTGCGATAAAGTCCGGGCTCTCGCAGGTAAGGTTTTCAAATTTCACTTCGGGGAAGTGATGCATAAAAGAATTGAGAAGCAGAATCTCGGATTTCTTTCTGTACTTTTCACGGTCATGAAGCGGAGATTCGTCTATGGTACGGTGATACTTCTCTATGGGCTTTTTTTTCAAATGCCTGTTCAGGTAATATAAACTCAGATTCTTTATCAGATCTTCCTCAGAAAACGTCTTTTTCATGTGTGATTTTTTTATTTATTTAAGAACACATGCAGCCCTGGGCTTTCATCGTTAAAAGTTTTTGATAATCAAAATTTTACACACTTAAAGATAAGTAAAAAAACAATTCAACACTTAGTTTTAAAATTAATTTATCTGTTAATTAATGTAAAGTTTATTTTCATAATTAATACCTTTGTCTTTTTCTAACACAAACGCACATTTATGGATTTTAGGAACTTCAGAATACCTTACAATATCAATCCTCAATACTCCAAAAAAACCGCCTATTTCTCGATGGAATTTGCTCTTGAGCAGGTACTTAAAATATATTCGGGAGGACTTGGCTTTCTGGCAGGATCTCATATGAGAAGCGCTTACAATCTTAAGCAGGACCTTATAGGAGTCGGTATTCTATGGAAGTTTGGTTATTATGACCAGGCAAGAAATCATGATCAGACTTTACAGCCTGTATGGACAAGGAAAATGTACAGCTTTCTGGAAGACACCGGAATAAAATTTCAAATCGAAATCCACAGTGCTCCGGTTTGGGTAAAAGTATGGTACCTTGATCCTGAAACTTTCAATACGGCACCCATGTTTTTCCTTTCCACAGATGTCCCGGAAAACGATCACGTTTCCAAAACAATCTGTCACAAATTATATGATGCCAATGAATCTACCAAACTTGCCCAATATATTTTATTAGGAAAAGGAGGAGCCAAACTATTGGACGAATTGAATATTGAAAGAGATGTTTACCATCTTAATGAAGCTCACGGACTTCCGGCAGCTTTTTACCTGTTGAAAAAATATAACGGAGACCTCAATAAAGTTAAGGAAAAGCTGGTTTTCACAACGCATACGCCTGAAGAAGCAGGAAATGAAAAACATAGTTTCAGATTATGTTATGATATGTCTTATTTCTCCGGCTACAGCATGGAAGAAGTAAAAAAGATTGAAGGTTCCAATGATGACCGCTTCAATCATTCCCTTTGTGCATTGAGGATGGCCAGAATTGCCAACGGCGTTTCCCAGCTTCATGGTGTGGTTTCCAGAGCCATGTGGAATAAATATTCTGACATCTGTGAGATTACCTCTATCACTAATGCACAGGAATTTAAATATTGGTCTGATAAACCTTTGTACAATGCCAAAGACGAAAATGATGCAACTGTTTTCGACTACCGTAAAAAGTATTTGAAGAAAAAGCTTTTCAGTATTGTTGCAGATCAAACGGGAAATTTATTCAACCCTAATATTTTTACCATTGTCTGGGCAAGAAGATTTGCGGGCTACAAAAGAGCGGAACTTCTTCTGCATGATAAAGAAAGATTCTACAGGCTTCTGAACAACCCGAAATATCCGGTACAGATCATTTGGGCAGGAAAGCCTTATCCAATGGACTATTCCGCCATTTCCACATTTAATACTCTCGTCGAGGAAAGTAAAAATCATAAAAGTATGGCTGTTCTTACAGGATATGAACTTGCTTTAAGTAAATCTTTAAAACAAGGTTCGGATCTATGGCTTAACAACCCCAGGGTTCCAAGGGAAGCTTCAGGAACTTCCGGTATGACCGCCGCCATGAACGGTTCCGTAAATTTATCCACTGACGACGGCTGGATTCCGGAATTTGCCAAACATAGAGAAAACTCTTTCGTTGTTCCGAAAGCAGATTATATGAACATGAGCATCTATGAACAGGACAACTATGATTTAAACAAATTATATGAAATCCTTGAAAACGAAATTCTTCCAACCTATTATGATCATCCTGATGAATGGAGAAAAATCCAGCACAATGCAATGAATGATGTGAAAGATCACTTCAACAGCGACAGGATGGCAGATGAGTACTACAAAGTGCTTTATAATGAAACGAAATAGGATAAATACGAATTCATTACACTTCATAAAAAAGCCCGGAAAATTGCCGGGCTTTTCTCTATAAGTTTATTTACTTTTTTTCTTTGCAGGCGTTTTAAGTCCCTTTTCTCTAGCTTCAGAAATGCCGATAGCTACGGCTTGCTTTCTGCTTGTCACTTTCTTTCCGGAAGAAGATTTCAGTTTTCCTTCCTTGAATTCGTGCATCACTTTTCCTACTTTGTCCTGAGCTTTTTCTGAATATTTAGTCTTGCTCATGATTTGATTTTTTTTAAGATTTTGGCAGGGAAACCCCTATTTCATAAACACAGGCATGTTTCAAATACTTTGAACGCTCTCTTGATGTTACCGATTCAAAATGATCATTTTTGATCACAATGATCGGGTCTTCCGCATTTTCAATTTCAAAATTGGCAAAATATCTTTCATCGGGTGGAGATTGCTGTTGTCTCGCTTTAATTTTTTGCAACTCATCCGCATATTTTCTGAATCCGGGATCTGAGGAATGAATAAATTTGTATTCATCGCCTGCATCCACATGGTAATGAAGTTTTTTCTCTATCAAACCTGCTTCATCAGTAATTTCGGGATTATCATTCCCATCTCTAAACACTACTTCTACCAATGTTCCTCCTTTTTTATGGGCGCATTCTTCAGCGTCATTAAAACTGGAAAAACCTGTATAAACAATCTGGTCGTTTAATACATAACGGTTCAGTTTCTGGTTGTATGCATTCGTTTCCATAATTATCATTTGATTTGATTTATAGTTATTATATATTCAATTCTTTTGCCAAATTGCCTTTTTTCAAAAATTTCATTATTGAAATTATTATAACATAAAAAAGGATATCAAATCCTGATTTTGCATTTTATATGGTTATATAAGTAAGAATTATTAAATTTGGAATCATTAAAATTGAAAATGAAAAAACTCCTATTAACTCTTACCATTGCTGCTGTATTCCAAAATGTATCGGCACAGGAAATTACTTTAGATAAAATATATTCAGGATACTACCGTGGAAAAGGGATCGCAGGAATCACTTCCATGAAAAACGGTGAAAATTATCTTGTGATAGAACCCTCAGGAATTGCAAAATATTCTTATAAAACTTCACAGAAAGAGGGAAACCTTGTAGATGGAAAGTTTGAAAGCTATATTTTTTCTGATGATGAGTCTAAAATCCTTTTACAGACCGGCAGCCAGCCTATTTACAGACATTCTTTCCTTGGGAAATTCGATGTAAAAGATTTAAAATCCGGAAAAGTGATCAGTCTTAATGACGGTAAAACAGTTCAGGAGCCTACATTTTCACCGGATGCAACAAAAGTGGCATTCATTTCTGACAACAACTTGTTCTATCAGGACCTTGCTTCAGGAAAAATCACACAGATTACTACTGATGGTAAAAAGAATTCAATATTGAATGGTTTGGCAGATTGGGTTTATGAGGAAGAATTCGGACATGCGAGACAGTATGAGTGGACCAAAAATTCTGATGCGATTGTATTTGTAAAATCTGACGAAGGACAAGTACCGGAAATCTATATTCCTATCTACGGAAAAAGTCTTTACCCGGCCGAAATGCGTTATAAATACCCAAAAGCCGGAGAGAAAAACTCTGTTGTTTCTGCACAGCTTTACCGTCTGGATAACGGGAAAACAATACAGCTGAACTTAGGTTCTTTCAAGAATTATTACATCCCGAATGTATTCCAGACTGCAAAACCGGATGAAATTGTTTTAATTACTTCTGAGAGAATCCAGAATGCTTCAGATATTTTAAAAGTAAACACTAAAACAGGAGCTGTTCAGAAGTTGTTTACTGAGACGGATGATAAATGGATTGATACTGACAGTCCTACCCTGGAATTCCTTGAAGACGATTCATTCCTTTGGGCTTCTGAGAGAGACGGAAACCGCCATCTTTACTGGTATGATAAAGATGGTAAGCTTAAAAAGCAGATCACAAAAGGAAACTGGGAGGTAACAGATTATTATGGATTCAATCCAAAATCAAAAGAAATTTACGTTCAGACTACTGAAAAAGGAAGCATCAATAAAGTTGTTTCCAAAGTAAATATTGAAAACGGAAAATCTCAGCTGATCTCCAATGCAGAAGGAAACAACTCTGCCAATTTCAGCAAGAACTATAATTATTTCATTGAGACCTCTTCTACAGCTGCAAAACCTTACACTTATGTTTTAAAAGACGGGAACGGAAAAGCGGTAAAAGAGCTTCAGAATAACAATGATCAGTTACAGAAATTAAAAACGGATAATTTTGTTGAAAAAGAATTCATCACCATTCCGAATGCGGCAGGCGATCAGATGAATGCATGGATTATGAAGCCTAAAAACTTTGATCCGAATAAAAAATACCCTTTATTTATGTTCCAGTATTCCGGACCGGGCTCTCAGCAGGTTGCGAATTCATGGGATAATGGAAATGCAATGTGGTTCAACCATCTTGTACAAAAAGGATATATCGTAGCTTGTGTAGACGGTCGTGGAACGGGTTACAAAGGAGCAAAATACAAGAAAGTAACGTATATGAATTTAGGGAAATATGAGATTGAGGATCAGATCACTGCAGCAAAGTGGTTTGGAAGCCAATCTTATGTTGACAAAAGCAGAATCGGAATGTTCGGATGGAGCTTTGGTGGGTATATGACCAGTCTGGCAATGACTAAAGGTGCGGATGTTTTCAAAATGGGAATTGCCGTAGCACCGGTAACCAACTGGAGATATTATGACTCTGTATACACGGAAAGGTTTATGAGAACGCCTCAGGAAAACCCTGATGGATATGATAAAAACTCTCCTACGGAATATGCAAACTTATTGAAAGGTAAATTCCTCCTGATTCACGGAACGGCAGATGATAACGTTCACTTCCAGAATTCTATGGAATTCTCCGAGGCTTTAATTCAAAACAAAAAACAGTTTGATTTCATGGCTTATCCGGATAAAAACCACGGAATCTATGGTGGGCAGACAAGACCTCAGTTGTATCAGAAAATGACGGATTTTATCCTGAATAACTTATAAATATCATATTATATCTAAATAAAAACCTTTCAGAAGCTCTGAAAGGTTTTTTAGTATTTTAAAAATATTCTGAAAGAAGCTTTCATCAAGGATATCTTACTGCTTTATCCAGTTCAATAGGATTATTAAAGGATTTAAATTTTATTCTTTCATTTGCTTCTGCAGGTTTCAGTTCCTCTTTTGTAAGGATCGTCCCATCATCAAGCTGTAATTTCTTTCCTTCTGACAAGTTCAGTCTTCCATTCATTATATATTTGAAAGGGTTGTCATACAGTTCTAATCTTAACTTATTCAATTTTGTATAATCCACAGGAATTGCTCTGGAAATACAATTATCTAATGAAACCCGTTTATAATCCTCAGGAATTTTTTCACTTTTAATAATTTTGAAATAATAATTCCTTTTGGT
The DNA here is from genome assembly GCF_900182655.1 of Chryseobacterium rhizoplanae. Taxonomy (GTDB): domain Bacteria; phylum Bacteroidota; class Bacteroidia; order Flavobacteriales; family Weeksellaceae; genus Chryseobacterium; species Chryseobacterium rhizoplanae. The sequence goes on along the minus strand of NZ_FXTC01000012.1, from coordinate 92,538 downwards.
ATCATATAGTTCCATAATCAATCCGGGTAACCCATTAAACTTATAGGGACCATAAGGCATCGGAATATCTTTGGAAAACCATGCCACCCAGCTTCTTCCTCCAAACTCCGTTATAGCTTTTTGAACCTGATATCCTCCAAATGTTTTGGTACTATCTGAAATTTTCCAGTTCTGCTCTGCTTTTTCGCTAATTTTATAGAAGTTTACATCTCCTATGTATTCATAGTTTTGATATTCATTACTATTATTTTTTTTTATCAGAAATGAAGTCAGTTTATACCCTTTATATCCGTATTGATTTTTAGCTGCAAACAATGAATCATTAACATAGTATAATCTATTGTAATAAATTATATCATCGGGCGTAATATCAAGATTAAAATTTTCTTTCATCCTATTTTCAGAGGTAGAATCCTTCTTAGAAGTTACTTCATATATAAATCTGTTACTTTGTGAAAAACAAATAAATGTTCCCAGCAATATAAATAATAAGCTTTTCATAATAATTTAATTTTCTGATAATAATTCCGGGATAAAGAACTCCGGATCTGCTCTTTCATACTGAACCGGGTATTCCGTATCATTGATAAAGATATTGATTAAAAGGATAAGCCAGTGATTTTATTCGCTAAGGATACTTTACAGCTTTATCCAGCTCTATGGGATTACTTTCTTTAAGTTGTTTTTGAATATTTCCCGTAATTTCTTTGAAGCTTAAATTTACAGGATTTCCATTGACATCACCAACTTTTGTTTTAATATTTCTGGCTTTTACTTCAGCAAAGGGATCATTATAATAATCACTTTGCAATTTCTTATAAATATCCCAATTTATTTCTCTCCCTTTTCGCAAATAGAACATATTATTTTTATCAGATTTTTTTATTTTTATAAGGTCAAAATCAAAATCACCCTTATCATCAGAAAGCTTAACAATTAATCCCGGAAGTCCATAAAATATATAAGGTCCATCCTGTAGTGGGCTTGCACGATCAAACCAGGCAATCCATTTGCGTCCACCATACTCTGTTACCGCTTTCTGACATTCCACATCACCAATTTTCATTGTATCAGACAGAATCTGCCATTGTAGTCTATCATCAATGTTAATATAATATAAATCATACATTGACGGGTGTGTAATACTTTTATAAACTGTATTACTGATTAAGTTTTTGAATGAATACATATTCTCAAAAATAGGTTGACGCCTCTGCCAATACCCATTTTTTTGCATTAATGAGTCTGCTTCACGTGCTTTTTCTGATCTAAAAACAGATTGCTTACCCAGAACATCCAGATAATAATATTCTTGTTTTACATCTTTTTTTTCAGTTCTAAAGATAAGTTCATATATAAAAGTAATATTCTGTGCAGCCAAAATATTCGATATGAATAATAAGATAAAAAGTAATGCTTTCATGACAGTTTAAGTAGTATTCAGTATTAGAGAAAAAGAAAAAGAGATACTAATTGTATCTCTTTAAAAACCTGTTATTCAGGTTAACATCATTACATACAAGCATTATGAGACTCAACCACCTGGCCATTTTGTACCGTATACCAAAAGCCACATTCCAATCCATATTGTCCACATACATCACCAGCTCCCGGCTGACAAAAATCTTTTCTACCTCCTTGAACATTTTTTAAATTCTCTCTCGAAAGTTTCTTTAATTTTTTCATAATAAAATGTTTTTTTATCATTATATGTCACTATTGACATTACCGAAAATAGAAAACAAATATCACTTGAAAAGGAAATACATATGCATGTTTTATGCTTATTCATTTTCCTTTAATTTGTAAAATATGTACAAGTTTTTGGATAAAGAAAACTCGTATGCACATTGATATTTCTTATTTATTTCATTAATCATTTACGGCAGTTTTATTTATTTTATCAATTAAAATTAAAAACCTATTTTTGGGAAATTTGAAAATTGAATATATGAAGACTAAACATCCTAAAGGGCTGCCCTTCCTCTTTTTCACTGAGATGTGGGAGCGTTTCGGGTATTACCTGATTCTTGGAATCTTTGTTCTGTATGTTATTGAGCCTACGGGTATGAAAGGCGGACTTGGACTTCCGGATAAAACTGCTGATGACATTTTCGGAACTTATATTGCCTTAACTTATCTGACGCCCTTCATTGGTGGATTCCTGGCAGACAGAGTTTTAGGATATATTAAATCTATCTACCTGGGAGGTTTTTTAATGGCTGCCGGATATATAGGAATGGGAGTATTTAAAGATTTACCTCTGTTTTATGCTTCACTGGCATTAATTATCATAGGAAACGGTTTCTTTAAGCCGACGATCTCAACATTATTAGGAAACCTTTATTCTGAAGAACCTTATAAAGCGAATAAAGACTCCGGATATAATATTTTCTATATGGGAATCAATATCGGAGCATTTATCTGTAACATTATTGCAGCATTTATGCGTAATAAATTTGGCTGGGGTGAGGCTTTCATCACTGCCGGAGTGGGAATGCTTATCGGTATGGTGATTTTTACCATCGGAAGAAAGCATTATATCCATGCTGCACAGATGAAACCTGTACAGGAAGGAGATACCAAGCTTTCGGAAATTATGCTTAAAGTTTTTGTTCCTGCCATTATTGCTGGAGTAATAGGCTGGTTTGTTCCTAACAATATTTTTGGAAGTGACAGTACAGATGCCTTTATTTTTGCTTGTATACCTGTAATCTACTTTTACGCATCTCTTTACTTTAAAGCCAAACCTGACGAAAAAGCTTCTATCGGAGCATTACTTTCTGTATTCCTGATCAGTATGTTCTTCTGGGCTGTTTTCAAACAGAATGGTACAGCTTTAACGAGATGGGCAAATTATTATACGGACAGAAGTGTTCCTGCTTCTCTTGAAAAACCATTGGAAGGTATTTATATGGTGGAAGGTAAGAGCTATGAAAACAAAGAAGTACCCGTTTATGATAATCAGTTCCGATCTCAAAAAGATGACAAAGGAGAGACGAAGAAAGAAATGGGCAAAGATGTTTATTTTAAAAATATATCTCCTGAACAGCGTGCTACCCTTGAGAAAAACCCTGAAAATAAAGTTTATCTGTACAATACAGAATTATTCCAGTCTATCAATCCGTTCTGGGTTATTGCACTGACACCAGTGATTGTCGGGTTCTGGGCATTGTTGAGAAGAAAAGGAAAAGAACCTCTAACTCCTACCAAGATTGTTTTAGGGTTATTTATTTCCGGACTTTCCTGTCTGGTAATGGTTTTAGCAGTAATGGCCGGAGATAATGGAGCTGTAAAAGTATCTCCTTTATGGCTTGTTGCCAGCTACGGGGTAATTACCATCGGAGAATTATGTTTGTCTCCAATGGGACTTTCATTCGTTTCAAAACTTTCTCCTGCAAGGATTACCGCATTGATGATGGGAGGATTCTTCCTTGCCAACTCTGTGGGAAATAAGCTTTCCGGAATCCTGGCGAGTACGTGGTATAATTACGAAAACAAAACGAATTATTTCCTTGTTAACTTCGGTTTGTTAATATTTGCTACACTTTTAGGTCTTTCTATGTTAAAAAGACTGAATAAAATTATGAAGGAAAAAGGACATTAATCATTGATATTATAAAGATAAGTAGCTGTGGAATAGTTCCGCAGCTTTTTTATTTAAAAATAAAATTAAAACCTTGCCAAAAACCCAAAATAAACTATATTTGTCAGTCTTAACAAAAATTAACAATAGAAATGGATAATATTGAAGCACTGAGCCCGAAACCGGATGAATTTGTAGAGAATAAGAATTCCAGGCATCCTAAAGGATTATGGGTTCTTTTCGGAACAGAAATGTGGGAGCGTTTCAACTTTTATGGGATGAGAGCACTTTTGACGCTCTTCATGGTAAATTCCTTATTAATAAAAGAAGCTGATGCGGCGATCATCTATGGTGGATTTCTAGCGTTATGTTATTTAACACCTCTTTTGGGAGGATTTATTGCTGATAAGTATATTGGAAACAGATTCGCGATCATCATTGGTGGATCGTTAATGGCTATTGGCCAGTTCTTATTATTTATCAGTGCTTCAACTTTTTCAGCAGACATCGGAAGTGCTAAACTGATTATGTGGCTGGCATTATTCGTTATCATTTTCGGTAATGGATTCTTTAAACCGAATATTTCCTCAATGGTAGGGAGTCTTTATCCAAAACAGGAAAAATCTAAACTGGATTCAGCTTTTACCATTTTCTATATGGGGATCAACATCGGAGCATTCTTAGGTCAGTTTATCTGTCCATACGTAGGAGATGTAAAAGATGCTGCGACCGGAGTAAGAGATATCTTCGCTTTCAAATGGGGATTCTTAGCTGCTTCTATTGCGATGGTAATCGGAACAATAACATTCTTTATTCTTAAAAACAAATATGTAGTAACTCCGGAAGGAAGACCTATCGGAGGATTGCCAAAAAACAATACAAGTGCCGATTTCGAGGAAGGAGAAACACAGACTGCTAAATTCTCAGGGCAGGCTCTAGGAATCACAGGCGGAATATTTGTTATTTTATTCTTTGCTTTCAGATACCTTCTTGTAGGGGAGTTTGGATTCAACTCAGTAGAAATGGGACAGCTGATCAAAGGAATTATTTATCCTTTCATCTACGCGGCAGGGATTTCTCTTGCCTTCCTGATTATGTCTTCTGCAGAAAACAAAGTTGAGAGACAAAGAATCTGGGTAATCTATATCGTTTCATTCTTCATCATCTTTTTCTGGGCAGCTTTTGAACAGGCAGGATCTTCATTAACATTTATCGCGGATAACCAAACGGACAGAAACATTTTCGGATGGAATATGCCTCCTTCAATGGTTCAGATTTTCAATGGAATTTTCGTAGTTCTTTTGGCTGTTCCTTTCAGTTTGTGTTGGGATAAACTAAGAGCAAAAGGAAAAGAGCCGGTATCTCCATTCAAACAAGCTATGGGATTGGCATTAATTGCTCTTTCTTATTTCATCATTGCCCACAATGTAAAAGATCTTGGAAACTCAGGATTATTGGCAATCAAATGGTTAATGCTTTTATACTTCATCCAGACTTGTGGTGAGCTTTGTCTTTCTCCAATTGGTTTATCATTAGTAGGTAAACTGGCTCCAAAAAGATTCGCTTCATTATTATATGGTGTATTCTTCATTTCTAACGCTGCCGGTTATGCATTGGCAGGTTCATTAGGAGCGCTTATCCCTGCAACAGGTGATAAATTTAAGAAAGCTGAAGAACTGGGCGTTAATCTACAGGATGTATTAGATAAAAAAGTAACTTTAACTGCAGATCAGGTAGCTGCTTTTGATAAAGCTCAGCTTCCATTACATAACCCTACTTTTGTAGGATTTGAAATTCACAATCTATTTGAATTCTTCATGGTATTCGTAGTACTTTGTGGTATTGCTTCTGTAATCTTAGGTTTAATTTCACCTATCTTAAAGAAAATGATGCACGGTGTAAACTAAGTGTATTAACAAAATATGAATAAAACCTCTGCTAAGTCAGAGGTTTTTTTTATTTTCGTACGATGGAAATTTCCGAAGATTCTTTATTCCAATCCGTAAAGGAAATCATTAGACAGTCGCGCGAAAAGGTTTTTCGGATAGCGAATTCTACTTTATTGCTTACCTACTGGCAAATCGGAAAACTTATTGTGGAAGATGAGCAACAGGGAAAGGAACGTGCAGAATACGGAAAATATACACTGAAAAAACTTTCTCAGAAGCTTACCTTAGAATTTGGAAAAGGATTTGATTATACCAACTTATCCAATATGCGAAAGTTTTACAAAGTGTTTCCAATTGTTGACGCATTGCGTCAACAATTGAGCTGGACCCACTACAGACTCTTGATAAAGCTGGACAATAGTGATAAAATGAATTATTATATCAACGAATCTGTTCAAAATAACTGGAACTACAGGGATCTCAAAAGACAAATCAATTCGCTAGCAAATACCTGCTGTACCTCCCCAAAGAAGAAGAATTAAAACAAATTATTGACCAGGACAGAATCCGTTTTGAACTGGATCAGAAAGATAAAAACCCTTAATTAGAACTTAATCATATATCATTATGAGCTTAACTTTAGATGAAATACAAGATTTCAAAGGAAAATATCCCAGACAGATCTGGAGCCTTTTTTTCTCTGAAATGTGGGAACGTTTCTGTTTCTACGGAATGCGTGGAATGCTGGTCTTCTTTATGATCTCACAGCTTAATTTCCATGAAAAGGAAGCCAACCTTCAATATGGTGCCACCCAGGCTTTCGTATATGCCTTTACTTTTGTAGGTGGTCTTTTTGCCGATAAAATTTTAGGATTCAGAAAATCCCTGTTCTGGGGAGGTCTCCTGATGATTGTAGGAAGTTTAATTCTTGCTACAGATCCCCATAAATTCTTTTTCCTCGGAATAGCATTCACCGTAGTAGGGACAGGTTTCTTTAAACCTAATATTTCATCCATGGTGGGACAACTTTATAAACCTAATGATTCAAGAGCTGATGCAGGTTTTTCGCTTTTCTATGCGGGAATTAATCTTGGAGCATTGTTAGGTGGTTATTTGTGTATTGCTATTGGTAAAGGAGAATTCCTAAGTAATGTTATTGCAGAAGAAATGAGATGGCATATTGCTTTCGGATTAGCTGCAATAGTAATGGTGATCAGCTTGATTAACTTTGTATTTACGCAAAGAACATTAGGTACTATTGGTTTACAACCCGGACATCCTTTAGCAGAGACAAAGGCAGCTCCAATTCCAAAATGGAAAGAATATGGAGTATATGTCTTGTCATTGATTTTTGTACCTATCATTATGACAATGGTTGCTAAAACAGAATATACGGATTATTTCATGTGGACCATCGGGCCATTAACCTTAATCTATTTATTCTATGAAATGTCTAAAGTAACTGCTTCAGAACGCAAAAAGCTTTGGGCAGCTTTGGTTTTCATTATTTTCTCCATCATATTCTGGGGAATTTACGAACAAAGCGGAGGTTCTTTAAGCATTTTTGCCGCTAAAAACCTGAACAAAGATCTTTTTGGATTAGACCCGAATGGTGTGAATAATTCAGGAGGAGCTTTCTTCATTATTTTCCTTGCACCATTGATCGGGCTTCTTTGGATCTGGCTTAATAAGAGAAAAATTGAACCTAATACCATTATTAAATTCGGATTAGGATTTATTTTCCTGGGATTAGGATATTATGTTCTGTTTGCTACCCGGCTATTTGCAGACCTTCAGGGAATTACTTCATTGAACTTCTTTACCCTGGCATTATTAATCATTACCCTTGGGGAATTATGCCTCTCTCCTATCGGATTGTCTATTATGACAAAGCTTTCTACCAAGAATCTTCAGGGGATGATGATGGGAATGTGGTTCCTTGCTTCTGCTTATGGACAATATGTTGCAGGGATTATCGGAGCCAGTCTTGCTACGGCAAAAGAAGGTTCTACCAACTATGATGAATTGATCACTTATACTGATGGATATAAACAATTGGGATTATACGCGGTAATTGCCGGAGTGGTATTAATTTTGATATCTCCGTACGTGAAAAAATTAATGCAGGATGTAAAATAAAAAATAAGTAATTATGCTTATTTTTACCTAAATATCACAATATGAAGAAAATTTTAAGCATAGTTCTCTTACTTTTATTAAACTTTAGTTTTGCCCAGGTACAATGGATGACCATTGAGGAAGCTTTAAAAGCCCAAAAGGAAAATCCTAAAAAAATACTGATTGATTTTTATGCAGACTGGTGCGGCCCATGTAAAATAATGGACAAAAAAACGTACGGACATCCTGTAATTGCTCAGAATCTGAACGAGAATTATTATCCTGTAAAGTTTAATGCAGAAGAAAAAAAGAGTATTGATATCTTTGGAAGAACATTTTCAAATCCCAATACTGAACACAGAAAAGGAAAAAATTCATTGCATGAATTTACACAGTATATGAATGTAGGTGCTGTTCCGAGTACTGTATTTCTGGATGAACATGGAGATCCCATTACCATTCTTCAGGGAGAATTATCTGCCAAGGAACTGGAACCCTATCTTGAACTGATCTCAAAAGATTTGTTCAAAAAGATTAAAACCAGAGAACAATGGGAAGATTACCAGAAAAAGTTCAAATCTAAAATCAAAGATTAATTTAGAGATCCGATTTTAGGATTTAATGCTAAAAATTCACCATACAGACTTCCAATTTTTTGGAAGTCTTTTTAATTTTACCGAAATTCGAACCTTTATTTCTTTTGTCAAAAAATAAGGATCAAAAAAATCAAAAACCCGCATCCTGAAATCTGAAAATGAATCTCGAAACCTCCATAGAATACGTAAAAGGAATAGGTCCGGAAAGAGCCAAACTCATTAAAAGTGTATTGGGCCTAACCACTGTTGAAGATATGCTGAACTTCTACCCTATCCGCTATCTGGATAAAAGTAAAATTTATACCGTTTCTCAGCTTCAGGAAGAAAGCAGCCAGGAAATACAATTGAGGGGAAGAATCACTCATGTTCAGGAAATCCAGACCGGAAAGACTAAAAGATTATCTGCGAAATTCAATGATGAAACAGGCAGCATGGATCTGGTGTGGTTCCAGTATTCAAAATGGCTGAAAGAACAGCTTCCAATTAACAAAGAGGTTTATATTTTCGGGAAAATCAATGTTTTCAACCGTCAGTTTTCTATGCCGCATCCCGAAATAGAAGCTGAAGAAAATAAAGAAGGAGATACAAGACTTAAACCTATTTATCCGAGTTCAGAAAAACTGACTAAAAGAGGATTAAGTCAAAGGTTTTTTCAGAATGCACTGAGAAATATCTGCAAAGAAATTCCGAGTCTTATTGAAGAGAATTTCCCGGAATATCTGATGAAAACCTTTAAATTCATGTCAAGACAGCATGCTTTTCTGAATGTTCATTTTCCAAAAGATAAAGAGCATTTTGATAAGGCAGATTACAGATTAAAATTTGAAGAATCGTTCTTTTTTCAATTAGGATATGGATTGAAAAAACTTCACCATAAAACACAGGCTTATGGTAATCCTTTCCCAATTATTGGAGATCATTTTAATAACTTCTATGAAAAACACCTTCCTTTTGAGCTTACCAATGCACAGAAAAGAGTATTAAAGGAAATCCGGATTGATATGAAAAGGCCGATTCAGATGAACAGGCTTTTGCAGGGTGATGTAGGATCAGGGAAAACGATGGTGGCCTTGTTAACCATGCTTATTGCTATGGACAACGGTTTTCAGAGCTGTCTGATGGCTCCTACGGAAATTCTTGCCCAGCAGCATTATAATGGTATTAAAGAACTGTTAGAAAAAACAGGAATCAATATCCGCATTCTGACCGGATCCAGCAAAGCAGCAGAAAGGAGAATTATCCATGAAGAACTGGAAAATGGTACACTTTCAATTCTGGTAGGGACCCATGCTGTTTTAGAAGATAAGGTGAAGTTTAAAAATCTGGGACTCGCAATTATTGATGAGCAGCATAGATTCGGAGTTGCCCAGCGGGCTAAGCTTTGGGCCAAAAATAAAATACCGCCTCATATTCTGGTGATGACCGCTACTCCTATTCCAAGAACACTTGCCATGAGTTTTTATTCTGATCTGGATGTTTCCGTGATTGATGAAATGCCTGTGGGAAGAAAGCCCATCATTACTGCTCACAGACGTGAAAAAGACAGACTTTATGTTTATAACTTCTGTAAAGACGAAATTAAGAAAGGCCGGCAGGTTTACTTTGTATATCCGCTTATTGAGGAATCTGAAACCTTAGATTACAAAAATCTGGTGGAAGGTTTGGAACATGTCATGGATTATTTCTCAGAATACAATGTGACCATGCTTCATGGGAAAATGAAACCGGATGAGAAAGATGCGGCAATGGCTTATTTTGCTTCGGGGAAAGCTGAAATTATGGTGGCAACTACCGTGATTGAAGTCGGGGTGAATGTCCCTAACGCTTCTGTAATGGTTATTGAAAGCTCAGAAAGGTTTGGCCTTTCACAGCTCCATCAGCTGAGAGGACGTGTAGGAAGAGGTGCTGAACAGAGTTACTGTATCCTGATGACATCAGATAAATTATCGAAAGAAAGCAGAACGCGTATTAAGACAATGACTGAAACCAATGACGGCTTTAAAATTTCTGAAGTGGATATGCAGCTTCGGGGTCCTGGAGATATTCTGGGTACCCAGCAAAGTGGTGTGGTAGATTTTAAGAGATTAGACCTGATTAATGATTCGGCGATCATTAAAACGACAAAAAATACGGTAGAAAAAATTCTGGAAGCTGATCCAATGCTGTCCAGACCTGATAATCTGATCATTAAAAACTATTATATCAGATACTACAAAGGAAAAAACAAATGGAGTAAAATTTCATAAAAAAACCGCAGAAAAATACTTCCTGCGGCCCCCTTATAAAACTGTTATTTAGAAGAAATTACTTTTTGGATATCCAAAAAATTCATTTTAATAGTTAAGGCTTAATATTTTGTGATGTGGTGTGAAAATATCTATATAACAATATTATTTGATAAGCTAAAACCTTAACTATTAAAACAAATTATGAAAAACAAAATGAATTATTTTTTTCCAACTTGCTTATTATAAAAACTAACTGAGTTTCGGTGGAGATGAGGGAATGAAACGAATAAAAATATCTCCAACTACTTTTGAGTTTTCATGATTGTACCGTTTTGTTTAAAGATCTTCTGTGCTTTAAAATTGGAAAATCAGTATAATTCATTTTGTTAACTAACATCGTGATTTATATAATTTTTGTTTTTAGAAACAATTACTTCTCATTCATCTGTATCTTCTACTTTATAATGAAATTTGTGTCTCAGATTACTTTTACAAATGTCAGTATATTAATTCAGATCCTTTTTATATTATTTTAAGTATTAGTTATAAAATTTTCACTTATTTGTGAATAGTATGCATTAAATACGATTAATATTTTCTTAATATTAAATTAATAAAACCTTTATTCATCATACTTTCAGAATAAAATGATCTTTATTCAATCCTGAAGTATGATACTGCCAATTGATTGTAATAATTTCTGTAAGCACCTTTTTCAGCGCCTCAAAAGACTCGGGTTTTTTCATGAAAATATTAGCTCCTTTTACAAAAATATCTTCAATTTCATCTTCTGAAATCGATTCAGAAAAAATAGCAGTCACCATATTATTGAATTTTGAGTTTGCTTCAATTTCTTCCAGACATTCCATGCTGTCTTTTCCAGGAATGGTATATTTTATAAAAACAATTTCCGGAACTACGGCATCATTATTATTCAGATATAGCATCATATCTTTACCGTTAGAGAAGCATTGAACTTTTATAGAGATTTTCAACTCTTTCAAAATATTTTTAAAGAAAATCAAGGTGTTTTCATCGTTATCTGCTACTATTACGTTCAGAAATTCTTTATTCATACTGCATTTTAGGGTTTATTACCGTGCTTTGAGCTCTTCTTCTTTTTCCAATAATCTTTTGAAACTGGGAGGGAGTGATTCCTGTTGTATTTTTAAACTGGGTGCTCAAATGCGCTACACTGGAGTAATTCAGCTTATGGGCTATTTCTGTAAGGCTTTGTTTGTTTCTTATGATCAGTGCTTTCGCATGCTCTATCTTTTGCAGAATAATAAAATTCTCAATAGATGTATAAGCAACTTCCGAAAATAGATTGGAAAGATATCCATAGCTGTGGTTCAGTTTCTCAGAAATATATATGGATGCTTTTACCAGTATGATCTCGTCAGAAAAGACCAGTTCTACGATAGCATCTTTTATTTTCTGTACCAGCGCAGTCTTCTGGCTTTCTATGATTTCTATGCCATAATCTTCAAGATTTTGCTTAAAAAGACTGTGCTGTTCTTTTGTGAGGGGCTCATAAAATTCCACTTCACCGAAGTTCAGCAGCCTGTACTTCAGCCCGTGTTCTTTAAGTTTTTCGTCCAATACCTTTTTGCAAAGGGCATTGAAATCAAATTTAACATACATTTTCATCCTAGTATATATAAGCCTGTTTTATTTAGTAAATATAATAATTTATTTCATTTAAAAGTGAAATAGGTGTAAATTTTTTATTTTTACCATATAGACGCAAAAACTCCTGTATTTAAGAATACAGGAATTTAAACACTAAGGATGAAAAAAATATACTGATAAAAAGCTGTGTCAGCTCAAAACCAAGCATATGAATGTATTGTTATAAGTGATTTGGTTCTGAAGCAAAGATCATTTAAAAAAAGAAATCACTTGTTATAGAATTACAGGATAAAGTTACAAAATTTTAAGTCAATAATGAGTGAATTAGAAATTCCATCATATAATCATCCATCACAAACCCGTTCCCGATATCGAAAACACCCTCTCCATAAACCCTGTATCCCTGGGACTCATAGAAGCTTCTGGCAGAATTATTTTTGTTCACATTCAAAATAATTCTTTCATTTCCATTCTCAGAAACTTTCTCATGCAGAAACTGAAGTGCCTTTTTGCCGAATCCTTTTCCTTTACTCTCCGGAACCAGATAAATACGGTGCAGCTTAGTTGTTTTTTCTTCATAATGGTGTTCGTATCCGATAAAACCTTCGTAAGAATCATTATTTTCATCCTGAATAAGATAATAATGGTAATGAGGATTCTGAAGGTGATTCAGAATTTCTGTTTCAGAATACATTTCGGAAAGCATAAATTCCATCTGTTCTGTCGAAAGAATGTCTGCATAGGCATTTTCCCATGATCTTCGTGCCAGATCCTGAATTAAAGGAATATCTGCAACTGTTGCCTGTCTTAATTTCATGATTTATTGTATTATTATGATTAAAAAAAGTGAAAAGCCTAAACTTTCCACCCTTTATATTTTTCAATATGAACTGCTGAATTTTAAAGTAATATAAAATTCAATTCATTATTAAATTAAATGTTTGCCATTTCAGCTTTAATTTTTGCATGAAGACCTTCTGAAGCAGCAACCAAAGGAAGTCTTAAGAAGTTTTTAATAATCCCTTTTTCAGCCAGTATTACTTTAATACCGCAAGGGTTTCCTTCTGCAAAAATCAAACGGGTAATATCAACCAGCCTATTGTGAATTGCGTAAGCTTCTTTCACTTTTCCTTCAAAAGCCAACTGTACCATGGTAGAGAATTCTTTAGGATATGCCTGTCCTATTACTGAAATTACACCATCTCCTCCTGCCAGTGTTACCGGTAATGTATATTCATCATCCCCGGAAACCAATGAAAATCCTTCAGGTTTCTTTCTCAGAATGTCAAAATACTGTAAAATATTGGGTGAAGCCTCCTTAATCAGGAATAAATTAGGGAATTCTTTGGCAAGACGAAGGGTTGTATCTGCTTCTACATTCTGTCCGGTTCTTGAAGGAACATTATAGATAATAATATTTTTCCCTGTGGAAGCTAACATTTTATAGTGCTGATAAAGACCTTCCTGGTTCGGTTTATTGTAATAAGGAGATACTGAAAGTACTGCTTCAAATGCAGAAAGATCTGCTTCTTCAATCTGTTTCTTGACGTCAAGAGTATCGTTGCCGCCAATTCCCAAAACTAAAGGAAGACGTTTATTATTCACCTTAATGATATGCTCAATTACCTGTTTCTTCTCTTCTGCAGAAAGCGTTGCGGCTTCTGCCGTAGTACCCAATACTACCAAATAATTGGTTCCGTTTTCGATATTGTACTCCACTAGTTTTGTTAAACTATCGAAGTCAACGGATAAATCTTCATTAAAGGGTGTTACCAATGCAACACCTACTCCTTTTAAAATGCTCATCTGTTAGAATTATTTTTGTCAAATTTAATAATTTACAGTAAGAATTTGTAATAAATAATAATGTTTTATTATACATATAGTTATATTTGCATATACTAAAAGATATTATGAAAAATAAATTCTTGTTAATAGGAATTGCCCTGGCAACCCTTACAGCATGCAAAACAGCTTCTACGCTGCAAATTGCGGATGTAAAGACCCAGAAAAATATCTCTATTAATAATGAGCTGAAAAATGATGAGGAGATTGCAAAATTTATTGAACCTTATAAGCAAAAACTGGATAAAGAAATGAACCAGAAGATCTCTCATACCAATGTAGATCTTACCAAGCAGGGCGATAACAGCAATCTGGGTAATCTTTTAGCTGACTATACGTTTGAAGGAGGAAATGAATGGATAAAAACTCATCTTAAGCAAAATGTAGATGCAGCATTGATCAATATCGGGGGAATCCGTACCACTATCGGAAAAGGAGATATTTTACTCAAAAATGTATTTGAAGTAATGCCTTTTGAAAATGAGGTGGTAATTGTAAAAATGAAGGGAGCAGATTTACAGGGACTTTTTGAGTATTATGCAAAAACGCAGGTCAACAATCCTGTTTCTCACTTATATATTGAGACCAATAACGGACAGGTAATCAAATCCTTGATCAACGGGAAAACAGTAGATCCGGCTAAAGATTATTATATTGCCACTTCAGACTATCTTGCACTGGGAGGAGACAATATGAAATTCTTTGCAAAAGGAGAATCCATCTCAACAGGAATTAAAATGAGAGATCTGTTTATTGATTATTTTAAGAAAACTCCTGAAGTGGTAGTAAATTCAGATGTTCGTTTAAATTTTATCGGGAAGAAGTAATGGATAGAAAAAGTTTTTTAAGAGCAATAGGAGGCGGATCTTTGGCAATGGCTTTAGCTCCCAATATGATGATGGCGGAAGAGTTGAAAATTCTTGATTTTAAATCCGCAAATAAACTGACTATCCTTCATACCAATGACCAGCATAGCAGAATAGAACCTTTCGATGCAAGCTATACAAAAAATCCTAACCAGGGAGGTTTTGCAAGAAGGGCGAGCTTAATTCAGCAGATCAGAAATCAGGAAAGCAATGTACTGCTTCTTGATTCAGGAGATATTTTCCAGGGAACTCCTTATTTCAATTTCTTCGGGGGAGAACTGGAGTTTAAATTAATGTCCATGATGAAATATGATGCCTCTACCATGGGAAATCATGATTTTGATAATGGACTTGATGGATTTTTAAAAGTACTTCCCAATGCGAAGTTTCCTTTTATCTGTTCCAATTATGATTTTAAAAATACGGTTCTCGACGGGAAAACTTCCCCGTATAAGATCTTCAACAAGAATGGAATCAAAGTAGGAATTTTCGGAGTGGGAATTCAGCTGGATGGCCTTGTAGGTAAAAAACAGTATGGAGAAACCGTTTATTCCGATCCGGTAGATGTAGCACAGCATTATTCCAATTATCTTAAAAAAGATCAGAAATGTGATCTTGTGATTTGTCTTTCACACATCGGTTATGATTATAAAGATGAACCGAATAAAATAAGCGATAAAATTTTAGCGGCCAGTACAGAAAATATTGATATTATCCTGGGAGGCCATACGCATACTTTTTTACCGGAACCTCAATCTTATACCAACAGACAGGGCAAAAACGTTCTTGTCAATCAGGTAGGATGGGCAGGTCTCCTTTTGGGTAGAATAGATTTTTATTTTGATACAAACAAAAACGTACAGCATATTTCCTGGAACAATCAGGCAATAGACAGCAGCATAGCATAACCGCATAATATGAAAAAACTCTCTATAATTTCTCTTGGTATTTTAGCATCCCTGCAGTTTACAAAAGCGCAGGTCATTTCTTCAAAAAAATGGGCAGATCTATTTTCCTACAACAAAGTCTTAGCTATGAAAGAAGACAATGGGAAAATTATTGCAGCTACAGAAAATGGAATATTCTATTATACAATATCAACAGGAGAAATTACGAAGTTGTCCAAAGCCAATGGTCTGCATAATATCGGAATCACAGCCTTCGATTACAACCCACAGACTAAAACAGGACTTATCGGGTATGAAAACGGCTCCATGGACGTTATCACCCCGCAGGAAATCAAATATATTGTTGATATTCCTATTGCTGCCGGATATAACGGAAATAAAAAAATCAATCATATTTCTATAACCGGAAACCAGGCTGTCATTTCTGTAGGCTATGGACTTTCCATATTTAACCTGAACAATAAAGAGTTCGGAGATTCTACATTTTTCCTGAGCGGCGGGGTTTATGAAGCGAGTAATGAAGCAACCATATTTGGGAATAAGGTATATTCTGTAACCAATACAGGATTGAAGAGCCATCAGATGAATACTACCTTCCCGGTATATTCTACATGGACTACAGAAGCTCCAGGCGCATTCAAACATATAGACTCAGAATCTGAGCTGGTATATTCATCCGCTACAGCAGCTTATTTTTATAACAACGGTACTCCTACACAACTTCCTACAAGTTTCGAAAATATCCGTGACCTCGTTATTACATCGAATAATATTATTGTTACTGACAATCGGGTATATACCTACGGAACAAACGGAGTATCACAAAATGCGATAAGCCTTGGAGAAGAATGCAACACTGCCATAACGGCTGGTGGAAAAATCTTTGGAGGCACTGTATTATCAGGGATCAAGGATGAAAGTAACAATACTTTTAAACCATCGGGTCCTTACTTCAATTTTGCGTATAATATTAACCTTTTTGATAATAATCAGCTTCTGGTTTCTTCTGGTGCCAGAGCAAATAACTATAACCATCCGTTTATTCAGCCACAGGAACCTGGTTTTTATTATTTCAACGGTACGGATTGGATTTATCCTTCTTTTTTCAATAAAAGTAATCCCAATCGTCCAACCTTCATCAACGTATTGGATGCTATTATAAGCCCTTATAACAGTAATGAAGTTCTCTTTACCAATTATACCATGTTGGATAACGGGGTCTATAAAATGAAATATAATGCAACAAGCAAAGATTTTGAACTGGTAAAATATTATAATTTAGGGGCACAACCCTATTACAGACGTCCTGTAGGATTTGCGACAGATACCCAGAACAACCTTTTTGTTTCTTTTGGATTTAATGACGGAAACCCTTCCATAGGAATCTATGATAAAGCCTCTGACGACTTTCTTATAAAGAAAATAGTTCTTGCCAGTGATGGTATACAAAAGACGGTTTACCATGAAAATATGTTATGGACTCCACTGCCGAGATCTAATAACTTTTGGGTATATGACTATAAAAATGCAACCAACCTTTCCGATGATACAGATTATATCCTGGGCAGTTCTAATGGATTTAACAGTTCAGGAGGAATCTTATCTGTAGCATTTGATAAGTCCGGAGATGCATGGATTGGTACAGACTCAGGTTTAAGAGTTATGTCTAACGCTGCGTCTGAAATAAAAACCCCACAGCCTGAAGTAGAACCTATAGTAATAGAACAAAACGGACTGGGTGAAGAGCTTTTCAGAGAATCAACTATTCTTCAGATTGCAGTAGACGAAGGAAATTACAAGTGGGTTTCTGTTGATGGTGGTGGTGTATATTACCTTTCTGCTGACGGCCAGAAAACAATAAAACATTTTACTAAAGAAAATTCACCTCTTCCTACCAATAGTGTTACAGATATAAAAGTTGATAAGAAAACCGGAAAAGTATATTTTGTAACGTATAATGGTATTGTAACCTATCAGGGTGATGTTGCTGATGTAACTTCCAATTTCGGTGATGTTGTGGTATATCCTAACCCTGTTGTGTATTCTAATTTTAAGGGGAAAGTTACGCTTAAAGGCCTTGCAGAAAAAACCAATATAAGAATTGTAGATGCGGCAGGAAATGTGGTACACTCTGCAGTAGCAAGAGGAGGTTATTATGAATGGGACCTTAATAATCAGAAAGGGGTAAGAGTAGCATCAGGAATGTATTTTGTTCTGATGACCAATGAGGATGGATCTGATAAAGCTACAGCCAAAATAGGTGTGGTTAATTAATAATGAATTCACAAAACGGTTTTTTACTTTCGTTTATAAAATACGGAGAAAATGATGCGGTATTGCATTGTTTTACTGAAGAAGAGGGTTTTCAAAGCTATTTTCTAAAAGGAATTTATTCTAAAAAGAATAAAAAGAAAGCCCTGCTGCAGCCATTGAGCCAGCTGAATTTTTCAATACATCCGCTCCGTGGCAATGGTATTCCGACTGTTTCAAAATTTGAACTGGTAAAAAATAATGACATTTATACGGATATAAAAGTAAATACCGTTATTTTCTTTATTTCAGATTTCCTGAGCCACATCCTTAGATATGAGGATAAAAATATTCCTATCTATGCCGGTATTGATCATTTTATCAATGAACTGACAAACAGAAATTACCAGGCACACCTGCTTTTTTTACTGGCTGTTTTAAAGATTCAAGGGGTTGCTCCATTGTTGGGTGACGGTAAGTTTTTAGATCCGGAAACCGGAACTTTTTCCCTTGTGATCTGCCATCAGCAATTCAACGAAGAAATTTCTGCATTGTGGAAAGAAGCACTCTGTGCCGAAAATCTTTATGCCATCAAAATCCATTCTTCATTAAGAAAAGATTTCCTGGACAGCCTTTTGGTGTACTATCATTATCATATCACAGACTTCAAGACGCCTGCTTCTTTGGAAATTATCCAGCAGATATTTGAATAGGCCGATCCTCATTGGTAGAATTCTTTTATGGTTCTTTTGTCTTTTCAATATCTTCAGGCATTTCAGTTTCAGATTCCGCAATTTCTTTTTTGGAAAATCTTGGCTGCAGGATTTTGGCAATAAGTCCCGTCCAGCCCGTTTGGTGGGAAGCTCCTACTCCACGGCCGTTATCCCCATGAAAATATTCGTAGAACAGGATATAATCTTTAAAGTCCGGATCGGTCTGAAATCTTTCATATTGCCCATGAACCGGTCTTTTTCCATTTTCATCCTTTAAGAAAATCTTTGCAAGCCTTTTGTTTAAAGCATCTGCTATCTGATCCAGATTTGAATAGTTTCCACTTCCTGTAGGATATTCCACTAAAAAATCAGGGCTGTAGTAAAAGAAAAAACGCTGAAGACTATCGATTATCAAAAAATTAATCGGAAACCACACCGGGCCGCGCCAGTTGCTGTTCCCACCAAATAGTCCACTGTCACTTTCTGCCGGAGTATATTTCACCCTATAATCCGTTTCATTCAAAGTTAAAGTATAAGGATTGTTTTCATATTCTTTTGATAGTGCCCTTACCCCATAATCACTCAAAAATTCCTCCGGATTCAGCATTCTGTTTAACAATCTTTTCAAACGGTGTCCGCGAAGCAAGGACAAAAGGTGTTTGGAATCCTGACCTTTGACTTCCCATCTTGAAACCAGAGAAGCCAGTTCCGGTTTATTATCCAGTACCCATTTCATTCTTTTCTTAAAATTAGGCAGGTTTTCAATCATCTCATCATCTATCACCTCAACAGCAAACATCGGGATCAGCCCTACGATGGTTCTTAATCTTAAATACATATGCGTTCCGTCATTAGAAGCTATGGCATCATAGAAAAACTCATCCTGTTCATCCCACAAACTGAATTCTTCATCCCCCATATTATCCAGTGAATTGGCAATTGACAGGAAGTGTTCAAAAAACTTCATCGCCATCTCTTCATACACATTATTATAAAGTGCCAGCTCCAGGGCAATCCTCATCATATTCAGGGCAAACATAGCCATCCAGCTTGTACCGTCTGACTGTTCCAGCTGTTCTCCGTTGGGTAAAACAGCATTCCGGTCAAAAACGCCAATATTATCAAGACCTAAGAAACCTCCTTCAAATATGTTATTGCCATTGGTATCTTTTTTATTCACCCACCAGGTAAAGTTCATCAATAGTTTCTGGAAAGCGCTTTCCAAAAATTCCAGGTCGGGTTTATCTTTTAAATATTCATCAATTTTAAATACTCTGAAAACTGCCCAGGCATGTACCGGAGGATTCACGTCACTGAGATTCCATTCGTAGGCGGGAAGCTGTCCATTGGGATGCATATACCATTCAAACAGGAAAAGTTTCAGCTGATGCTTTGCAAAGTCCGGATCAATCAGGGAGAAGCTGATGGTGTGAAACGCCAGATCCCAGGTGGCATACCACGGATATTCCCATTTATCCGGCATGGAAATAATATGTTCGTTATTAAGATGCTTCCACTCATAATTTCTTATTTTTCCCCGCGATTTTGGAGGAGGCATTTCAGCCGGATCACCTTTCAGCCATTTTTCAACATTGTAGTGGTAAAACATTTTATTCCACAACATTCCTGCAAAAGCCTGTCTTTGTACCAGTTTTTCATCTTCCGAAGTGATTCCTTTCTGGATTTCGGCATAAAATTCATCGGCTTCTTTCTGTCTTTGATCAAAAAGAGTGTCAAAATCACCGAACGGCTCTCGTAAATCCTTATCTGATAATCTGAATTCAAATGTTCTGGATTCCCCGGCTTTAAAATCTTCATCAATAAAAAAAGAGGCTTTTGTTCCTACATTTTTGGGATTTACAGACTGAGAGTTACCCGTCATTACAAAATTATTGATCCCGTCTTTGCAGAATTTTGATTCATTTTGTGACTGGTAAAGTCTTTCATTATTGGTTTCATTGTTACAAAACAGGGTTTTTAAAGATTGTTTTGCATACAAATTTTTGATGTCAATATCCTGATGATTTACTTTAATCCGGTCTGCATCTTCAGCATATAATTTTGGCTGATAGTCGTCATATCCCCAATTCCAGGTATTCCTGAACCAAACCGTAGGCAATATGACGAGAGAAGCCTCTTTTTCAGATTTGTTGACAATGGTAAGTCTGACCAGAATATCATTCTGACTTTCTTTTGCATATTCAATAAAGATGTCAAAGTATTCATTGTTATCAAAAATTCCGGTATCAATCAGTTCATATTCCGTTTCATCCTTACTTCTCGAAGCATTTGTTTTTACAAGATCTTCATAGGGAAAAGTATTTTGCGGATATTTATACAGCATTTTCATGTAAGAATGCGTAGGTGTAGAATCCAGGTAGTAAAAATATTCCTTCACGTCTTCACCGTGATTTCCCTGTCCGTTGGTCAACCCAAAGAACCGTTCTTTTACCATTTTATCCTTTTTATTCCAGAATCCGACAGAGAATACCAGCTTCTGAAGGTCATCACAGATTCCGCATATGCCTTCCTCACCCCAACGGTATGTTTTGGCTTCTGCAGTATCATGGCTGGTATAATTCCAGGCATCGCCGTTTTCACTGTAATCTTCACGAACAAGGCCCCATTCCCGGTTACTTACATACGGGCCCCATTTTTTCCATGAAACATCTGAAATTCTCTGTTTTTCTGACATAAGCAATAATTATAAGTAATGAATAATGAGCAATGAGTAATATTTGACCACATTGAAAGCTATGAGACCAACCTCAAAACTTTAAACTTTAAACTTTTTAACCTCCTGTGGAAAAGCTCTCAAACGTAGTCATTCCACCATCCACGAAGATGCTGGTTCCTGTGATATAATCAGCAAGATCACTGGCAAGAAAAGCAGCTAAGTTCCCGATATCCTTCGGCTGTCCGATTCTGTTATAAGGAATAAGGGTAAGAAGAGAATTGAGTGCTTCAGGCGTATTCCAAGCATTCTGATTAATGGGAGTCTGAATGGCTCCCGGACAAATAGAATTGACCCTGATTTTGGCTGCTCCATATTCCTGAGCAAGGGTTTGCATCAACATTCTGATAGCTCCTTTGCTTGATGCGTAGTTGGCATGTCCGGCCCATGGAATAATTTCATGCACAGAACTGATATGAATAATCTTTCCACAGGCAACAGAACGTGAAGGATCTATTCCTCTTCGTAAAAATTCTTTGATAGCTTCCCTGGCACATAGAAACTGTCCCGTCAGATTGACACCAATGACGGCATTCCATTGGTCTATTGTCATTTCAGTGAACTTTGCATCCTTTTGAATACCTGCGTTATTCACAAGAATATCTACAGTTTGAAATTCAGAAACAACATCCTGAAACATTTTGATTACCTGATCTTCTTTAGAGACGTCACAGGCGTAGGTGATCCCTTTTCCTCCGGCATCGGTAATTTCTTTCAGAACAGCTTTAGCTTCTTCTGAGGATCTTTCCGAAGAATGGTTGACAATGACTGTTGCTCCTGCTTCCGCTAATGATTTTGCGATTCCTGAACCTATTCCGCTGGAGGCACCTGTAACCACAGCTACCTGATTTCGAAGTGATATTTCCATGTTTTGTAATTTGATGTTACTCAAAGTTATGGAAAGATATCAGCAGATAAAAAATTATGATTTTAAAATTTTATTAAAGTTTTTTGTACATCAGGTATTGAGGGCCACTTCTTCCAATTCTTGTTTTACCATCAAAAATATATCCTGACTGAAGATAAATATGATAAGCAGAATCATTTTTCTGATTGACGGCCAGTACAATTTCATTGCAATCCCCGAAGTGAGTTTTTACAAAATTCCCTACTTCCAGCATAGCCATTTTCCCTATTCCTTTTCCCTGCATCCGGGGATTTACAGATAAAGAACGTAGTAAAACAGATGTTTCATCATCGGTAAGTTCAAATTTATCTTTCCCGAAATCAAGCACAAAAAAACCAACAGGCAGTTCATTCTCAAATATCGTCACCGGAAATGCGTCGTCATCATCCCGTTCACTGATACTTTGCAAAGCCTGTTGAGCAGTGGCAGTAAAACGCATCTGATTTTCATCCAAAGCATAACTGACTCCGGAAAGATCCTCCGGTTTATAGAATTCTAAATGTATCATAGTTTTAGTGATGGTAAATATCTTCATACATTACTCCTGCACGAATTTCCACGGGAAGTTTATTCTCCTCAGGAACAACAGGACAATTGTAATCATAAGCGTTATACGCACAAAAAGGATGATAAGATTGATTAAAATCAAGCACAATAGTGTTCCCTTTCGGAATCTTCAGATCCATATATTTCCCTCCTCCATAGGTTTCTTTTTCATTGGTGGCATCGCGGAACGGAAGAAAAAGATAGTCTTTGTATTTATCCTGTTTAATTAAAGCCAGACTTTGGTATAAAGTGACCGTATAGGGTTTATTATCCAGCATAAATGTGGCTTTTCCATACTCCTGATACGTCTTTGTTTTTCCTGAAGAAGTAGGCAGTTCAAAGGGTTTTGTATCTTTTGATTTAACAAATTTTGCGGTTACCCTGTATTTGGCATCAAAAGGGAAGAAAGGATGCCCTTTAAAGTTTTTAAAATTATCTCCTCTTAACGGAGTCTCTTTTGGGTTGAGATATTCAGCATTGAGCTCTTTCTGAAATTTCTGAACATCTTTCTCTTCCTTTGAAACCGTTTTCTGAGAAAAAGCCCATAATGGAAGGAGTAAAAAGAGTATTATATATTTTTTCATGAATATAAAATTATAAGTAAAACTATGAATTTCCGGAACAACAAAAGTTAAAATTCTGATAAAAAAAACACAATCTGTTTTAAATACAATAAGCACCAGCTGATCTAGCATACTTTTTGAAAAATAAAGCTCATGGACAGAAAAAATTTCATCAGGACCAGTGCATTGGCAATATCAGGTTTCTATTTTCTTCAATCCGAATTATTCCGGGCCGCGGAAAGAAAAAACAGCCAGATAACAGAAAATACTGATGTTCCGATTATAATCATTGGCAGCGGTTATGGAGGAGCTGTATCTGCATTACGCCTTTGTGAAGCCGGAAAAAAAGTAGTGATGCTTGAAATGGGTCTTAACTGGGAGAAAGCAGGAATTCCGTTCTCGAATCTTTTGAAACCCGGGAAAAGTTCTGCATGGCTGAAAAAGAAAAGCATTGCCCCTTTCATGAATATTTTTTCTCTGACTCCTTTTACCGGAATATTAGACCGTCTGGATTTTGAACATATCAATATCTGGGTAGGAAGAGGTGTTGGCGGAGGTTCTCTTGTGAACGGAGGTATGGCTGTTACGCCCAAAGAAAGTTATTTCAGGGAAGTTTTTCCGGATCTTGATGCTGAAAAATTCTACAGTCATTACTTTCCTCTGGTACGGGAAGAACTCAAGGTAAATGTAATTGATGAACAGTTTCTCAAAGACTGTCCTTATTATAAATTCACAAGAGTAGGTGAAGAAGAGGCTCATAAAGCTGGTTTTAAAACCATGAGAGTTCCAAATGTGTATGATTTTAAGTATATGGAAAAAGAATTCCGCAATGAAGTTCCCCGTTCTGCTCTTAATACTGAAGTGATCTATGGCAACAATTATGGAAAAAACAGCCTGGATAAAACCTATCTCAGAAAAGCGCTTGAAACTGGAAATTTAGAAATTCTTGATCTTCATCGTGTCCAAACGATACAACTTAATGATGATAAAAGCTATACATTAAATGTTCAGCAGATTGATACGTCGGGAATTCTGATTGCCGACAAAGTTTTCAACTGTAAAAAGCTGATTCTTTCCGCAGGAACAATGGGAACTTTACAGCTTCTGCTGCAATCTCATGCAGAAAACAACTTCCCTGTTCATGAAAAGATCGGAAAAAAATGGGGAAATAACGGGAATTTTATGACCGGAAGAAACTGGGTAAAACCTTTGTCTGGCGGTACAGGAGCCAAGCAATCTACTATTCCGGTAGGCGGCATTGACAACTGGGACGATCCAGAGCATCCGTTTTTCACAGAGATTGCTCCTTTACCAATGGGAATGGATGTCGCTACGGCCTTATATCTGCTGATTAACAGGGTTGATAAAAAGGGAGAAGTTGCATATAACAAAGCCAGCCAATCCCTGACTTTGAACTGGGACGAAAGCAATACTGCTAAAATGAAGGAAAATGCCCAATATTTTATCCGCAAAATGAATAAAGCCAATGGCGGTACGAGAAGCCATCTGCTTTTCAATAATGGTTTCGGGGCTGACATCTGTTATCATCCGCTTGGAGGATGTGTTCTGGGTGAAGCTACCAATGAATATGGAAAGCTAAAAGATCATGAAAACCTGTATGTCCTGGACGGATCATTAATTCCCGGAACCATTGGCGTCAATCCGTTTGTTACGATTACTGCGATTGCAGAATACTGTATTGAAAACCTCATCAAACAGAATGAATTTGCCTGAAATCAGGGCAATAATTGTATTTCTGTAAGATAGTTGCGGATATCGTCTTCCAGTTTCACCGGATAGATATAGTGAAGTTTTTGGGCCAAAGAAGTTCCCAGTTCATGTACCAGATCGGCACACGCAAGCAGTGCTTTCCAGTTTTCTTCAATATCATTTCCTGAGAAAGTAGCTTCCACTTTATTCCATAAGTCCGAAGATAAATATTGTTTGAAAAGTCTTCCGTGTTTATTGGTGGTAATAGTATTCCAGTCATGATTTCCGGCAATATACCATTCAATCAAAGGAACAAGATAATCTGTACGCAGAACATTTTCAGACATAAATTTGGCATAAAAAATATCCCCGCGTTTAAGACACTTTGCCACATAGGTTGTATCCCACCAGAAATCATTGAACAGCTGTTGAAATTCTTTTTCCGTAGGCTGATGTATCATGATCGACTGATAGGTTGGCGGTTTCATATTTCTTGTCAGACCATCTTTATCTATTAAAACCTGATACCCTACATCCCAATCCTCGGGAAGAGTTTCTTCATTGATTTCTTCAATAAATTCAGATACCTGGTAGAGCTTAAAGTCAACTTTCACATGGTCTTTATACAAAACCATTTTCATGGCATGCTTTCCCTCAAAAACACTGTCATCTTCTTCAATCATGGAAATAGGGTCACCAAAAAGCCTGGTCCATTCATTTCCGGATTCATAAGATGTTCTGTTTTCAAAAACAAGCTCTACATCAAGATCACTTAAATCATCTACAGGAGCATAAGGGTTTACCAGTGAACTGGTCAGAAGAACAGCACGGATATCGGGATTGTTTTCAGCCCAATGAATAATCTGTTTCAGTTTTTCTTCCCTTACTTTCATTGTTATTAAGATTCTGAGATTTTTACCCGATACACATCGGAAGAATTTCTTTTGATTGATTCTACAAAAAAGCCGCCTTCTTCAGGAATTACTTCTTTTAAATCAAAACTTTTGCAGTCTTTCGGGAGCCCGGAAAATATCAGCGTAAACCAAAAGTCTTTCATAAAAGGAACCGCTGTCCAGTAAGGAGAAATTGAAATATTTTCTGCATGAATCAATTTACTCCTATGCTCAGACTGGTTATCAAAAAGATAGGTCGAATGCCAGATCCTGATCAGGTTTCCTAAAAACGGTGACGCCGGAAAGCAACAGTGTACTATTACCTGCTTCTCCTCTTCCGTTTTCGCCTGAAGAGATTCCAGGATTTCCTTGGCAATAACAGGTTTTACAATTACTTCTTCCACCTTTTAATAAATAATAAGTAATGAGCAATGAGTAATAGATGCTGCTACTCCTTGCTCATTATTGGTATTAATATTCTAATTCTAATTTTTCTTTTGTATAATTTCTCACTTCATTGGTCAGTTCAGGATTTTCAGCCAGCTTTTGTCCGTAAGAAGGAACCATTTCAAGCAATTTCCCTTTCCATTCGCCATGAAGTTTTTCCGGGAAGCATTTTTCCAGCACATTCAGCATAGCATATACTGCTGTAGATGCGCCTGGAGAAGCTCCCAGCAAAGAAGCGATGGTTCCGCTCTTGTTCACTACTACCTCAGTCCCGAACTCCAGCTTACCTCCTTCTTTTTCATCTTTTTTGATGACCTGAACTCTCTGGCCTGCTACTTTCAATTCCCAGTCTTCTTCTTTGGCATCTTTGACAAATTCTCTCAAATGCTGCATTCTCTGAGATTTCGTCATGGCAACCTGCTGGATCAGGTATTTCGTCAGAGGAATATTATGCCACCATGCTCCGAAAAGCGATTTCAGGTTTTTGGTGTTTACACTTTCAGGAAGATCAAGATAGCTTCCTTCTCTCAGAAATTTAGTGGAGAATCCTGCAAAAGGTCCGAAAAGGAGAGCTTTCTTACCATCGATAATTCTAAGGTCAAGGTGTGGTACAGACATTGGAGGTGCGTCTACCGTAGCCTGTGTATATACTTTAGCCTGGTGTTTTTCTACCAGTTCCTGGTTATGGCTTACCAGCCATTGTCCGGAAACCGGGAAACCTCCGTAGCCTTCACTTTCTTTAATATCTGAACTGTCCAATAACGGAAGCGCATATCCTCCTGCTCCGATGAATACAAAATCTGCCACCACTTCCTGCTTGTGACTATGAATTCTGTCTTTTACCTTCATTCCCCATTTCCCGTCTTCTCTTGGATCTATGTCTTTCACTTCGTGATATAGGAAAACCTCAACATTGGAATCTTCCAGAAGATGTCTCCCCATTTTTCTTGTCAGTGTTCCGAAGTTCACATCCGTCCCCATATCCATCTTCGTTGCCGCCATTACTTCGGACTGATTTCTTTTGCTCATTACCAAAGGAATCCATTCTCTCAGTTTCTCGTGATCTGTAGAAAATTCCATTCCTGAGAACAGAACAGATTCTGCCATTTTATCATGGCGTTTTTTAAGGTATTCAGCATCTTTTTCACCGAATACCAGGCTCATGTGCGGACATGAATTGATAAATTCTTTTGGCTCATGAATATAGCCTTTGGTGAGCAGATATGCCCAGAATTGTTTTGAAATTTCAAACTGTTCTGCAATACTTTCTGCTTTGGTGATATCAATAGATCCGTCTGATTTTTCCGGGGTATAATTTAGCTCACAAAATGCGGAGTGCCCTGTTCCGGCGTTGTTCCATGCTGCTGTACTTTCTTTGGCAAACCTTCCAAGTCTTTCGAAGATTGCGATTTCAAGATTTGGATCAAATTCATGAAGCAGCGTTGCTAAAGTGGCGCTCATGATTCCGCCGCCTATCAGTACAACGTCATATTTAGGTTTCGGTGTTCTGCTTGTAAGCGATTGTGACATAATTTTAAATTTTACTTCAAATTTCGGGAAAAGTTTTAAAAACAGGAACGATTTTAACACGTTATTTTTTCGTTCAAAACACTTATTGAGTACACAACAAAAAACCATGGAAAATTTCAATAAAGCACCATTGAAATGATTGATAATCTAAAAGTTTTATTGATTAAAATGTTAAATTTTTATTTTTTTATTTCACTGAACGGTAAGTAATTAATTTTTTTTTCAACGATAAAATTTTATAAAAACTTAAGTTTATTTAAGTCCGCCATATTAAAGACTGTAATCATAACTATTTACGCTATTATAGTTTATCAACAACAAGTGATAAAAATTACACTATAAACACATAATATCACTTTTTATTGATAAATATATAATTTTATAGATTTAATTCTATACATAACACATTTAACAATTGTTTTTTTTACGTACCTTTCAATTGATTTAATACTTATTCCACAAGGATTTAATTAAAATTATTTCATAAACATTCTACAGATGAAAATTATTAATTTCGTGAGTACACTATTCGCGGTAGTGGCATTTGCCCAAAGCGGAAGTGTAGGAATCAACACGTCCACACCGGACCCCAGTGCTATTCTGCACATTGAGAACTTCAGTGGAACACCGGCCACAGCTACTGCTGCCATTTCTGGAGGAGCTGTTACCGGAATTACCATCAACAACGGAGGAAGTGGCTATACTTCCCTGCCAACAATTAATTTTTATGGAGGAGGATCTGTCGTGAACGGAGGTTCAAAAGCCCGTGCTACAGCAGTAATTTCCAACGGTCAGGTTACAGGTATAACGATTAACAACGGAGGAAGTGGCTACACTACTGCTCCTACAGTAATTGTTTCCGGAGGTAATAAAGGATTATTATTTCCCAACCTGAATATTGCTAACCTAACGAGCACAACAAGCCCTGTTGCTTCGCCTGCCAACGGACTTATTGGGTTCAATGGAGGAACTAACAGCAACAACAAAGCGCTTCATTTTTTCAATAGCACAACCAATTCATGGCAAAGTACTATTGATGCTCAGAACACTCCCAAAGTCGCCTATCTTGATTTTACCGGATCCTTATCTGCCCTTGACAATGCTGTAGCGGGTGCCAGTACTCAGCTTATGGCTAATAATCCGGCAGTTTCAGGAGTTTCAAACATCAGTGGATTTAAAGTTCTTCCAAACAGTTCCGGAGGATATTCCCTGATTCTTCCGCAGGGAAATTATCTGGTAGAGGTTAATCTGAATTTAAATTCACCTCAGGAAAGCCCATCGGGCCAGGGAGGAACAGCTCCGCTTTCAGGAAGTACCTATTACCTGATGGGGTATTTTATAGATTTCATCAGCGATACCTATAATAATACGACGAATACCTTTACAGCAGGGAGTGCCACAAGGAAAGAAGTTCCTATTGTTTCTAAAGTCAATACCAACCATCTCGCTACCTGGTCTTATTATTATACTGTTCCTGCTAATGCGAATACTAATATTATAGGAGGATTAAGATTAAATCTCGGCAGGATGCAGAACAGTACATTCTATGATCTTGTGAATGTAATCCCTACCGGTTCTTATATTAAAATATCTCAGCTATAAAAAAACAATCAACATATGAAAAAAAGTTATATCCTGCTATTATTAATGATAGCCCAGATCATATATGCACAGGTTGCTATTGGGAAAAGCTCCGTAAACAGCTCGTCGGTTCTGGAGGTCTCACAGGCAACCAATAAAGGAGTACTTCTTCCAAGAGTGGATATTGTGGATGTTTTGAGTAACACTTCTCCGGTCAATAATCCGGCAGAAGGACTGGTGGTATACAATAAAGGCAATTCTATCAGCCCCGGTCTTTATATATGGAAAAACAACAGATGGACCCAGTTGTCTGACACCTATAATCTGGTAAGTTATATGATGCTTCAGCGCACTTCTGACTATACAATACTTGGAGGTCTCACCAACGGCACATACAAGAATTTCAACGATGCTGCATTTACTGTTGTATCGAATGATATCGGAGCTTTATACAACACTTCTACAGGAGTCATTACTCTTCCCGGAAACAGCGGCTACCTGGTGAATGTATGTCTGAACATCAGAACAGCGCTTGAAAGCACTACTGCCGGAATCGGAGGAACGCCTGTTCACCTGCATCAGTATCTGGTAAAACTTATTGATCCGTCTACCGGAAATCAGTATGGAAAAACAATCAGCATCAATGCACAGTCGATAGCCAGCAATAAAACCCATACCCTCAATATGAGCTTCTCTTTTGTGACTACTTCAGCAACCCCTATCCTTTTAGTACCCGCCATTGCTCACGATGCAGGAGGGACTTACCAGAACGGATCCGGAGGAACAGCTCCTAATAACGGAGAAATCATTATTACCAATGCTAAAGTTGATATTCAAAGATCAGCACTTAATCAATAATCAATTGAACAATGAAAACATCTATTTATATCATTTGTATGATGCTGTTAAGCATTTTCTCAAATGCACAAGTTGGCATTAATACAAACTCACCTAATACAAGTAGTGTCCTGGATATTAATTCTTCCAGTAAAGGGGTTCTTTTTCCGCAGTATGATCTGTTGGTTTTGAACAGTACCTCAGCTCCTGTCGCAAATCCTGCAGAGGGACTTATAATCTATAATAGCGGAGGAGCATCTACCTTTCCTAAAGGATATTATGTCTGGGAAAGAAATCAATGGCAGCGTATTATCGTTTCCGGTTCTGAGCCCCAGATAATGTCACTGCTTATCAACCCCGGAATATTAATTCCTACCGGAAGTACAAATAACACGCTGAGTAGCTTTACTGTTACATCCAATAAAATTACAGGAGCTTCACTGGGTGCAGATACCTCTACGATCACATTACCGGCTGGAACTTACATTGTGCGTTATTCTGTAGATTCCAGCAATGCGAATAATAACAACGGAACAGCTAATACTCGGTATCTTTCTCAAAATTTCACTTGTACCCGTTCTTATCTGATTAACTCCGCTACCAGTGCAACCATTACGGAAACCAACAGAATGTGCCAGCTGTCAAGCTCTTTTACATTCTTCCAGGGCAGTTATTTTTTAACATTGACGGCTCCAACAACTATCCGTCAGAAATTTGAATTTGATTCAGGAAACGGCTTTACAGCAAGCAATCTGAATGTAAGATCATCATTATCACTTGTCATTACTAAGATGAGTCTATAAAAAAACTTAAGCACTTGTTGTACTTAAGTTTCATTATTTATGTTTAACAGGACTTATTCCAAGTCCTGTTTTTTAATTCAATTTTGCGATCAGTTTTTTAAACTGTTTTTCAGCATTTTTACCTTCATAAAGAATGGCATATACGGTATCGATAATTGGAAGTTTAAGATTTTTCTGCTTTGCTGTTTTATAAATAGAATTGGCAGCATAATATCCTTCAGCCACCATATTCATAGACTGAATGGCAGATTTCACGGTATATCCTTTTCCGATAAGGTTTCCAAGGTTTCTGTTTCTTGAGAAAAGTGAATAAGCAGTTACCAGAAGGTCACCCAGATAAGCACTTTCATTCACATCTCGCGGTGCTTCATAGATGGCTTCCAGGAAAGCTTCCATTTCACGGATTGCATTGGAAACAAAAACAGCCGTAAAGTTATCGCCATACCCTAATCCACTTGCTATTCCCGCTCCTATCGCAAAAATATTTTTAAGAATGGCACTGTATTCATTTCCTAAAATATCTTTACTGGTATGTACTTTAATAAAGTCTGAACTGAAGATTCCTTCAAGTTTTTCAGCCGTTTCATCTTCTACTGCTGCAATGGTAAGGTAAGAAAGTCTTTCCATTGCTACCTCCTCTGCATGACAAGGTCCTGCAATAACCGCCTGATTTCTGAACCCGATTTTAAATTCATCACGCAGATAATGGGCTACCACATCATTTACTTTAGGAATAATCCCTTTAATTGCGGAGATAAAGATCTTATCGGAATAATCACAGGTCATCTTATCCAGTGTATCAGACAGGTAGATAGACGGAGTTGCCAGAACAATAACGTCACAGGCAGAAACCAGTTCATTGATATCCGTCGTTAATTTTAAGCTTTTCAGATTGAAATGAGCAGCTGTAAGATAAGTCGGGTTGTGTCCGCGAAGCTCAATGGCTCCTTTTACAAACTCACTTCTTACGCACCAGTGTACAACTTTGCAGTTTTCAACAAGCATTTTTACGATAGCGGTTGCAAAACTTCCGCTCCCTACAACTCCTACAGAAATATCCTTTTTATTCTTTTTTGGATTCGAAGATTCTGAAATAATTTTCTTTTTAGCCATAATTGGAATGTGAACTGCAAAGATATTAAAACAAAGACGTAACGAAGGCTTTGAAACTATGATAAACGCCATTTTCTGAAAAAATTAACACTTCAACACAATTAAACAGCTAATTAACCGTTAAATACAGAAAAAACTGAATTTTAATTAAAAATAACCTACAAAGTTTATTTTTAATTAAATTTGCAGCTTCAAAACCGTTTTAAATTTACTAAGAAAAGAAATATGAAAAAATTTCTAAGCAGCAAGAAGAACGTAAACATTCTCCTGGGAGGACTTTTGCTAGTAGTTTTTGCACAAGGTGTCTTCATTGCGAAGCTCTTTTCTGAAAGAGACGATAAAACCTACGAAGTCAATCTTGTAAAAATAAACACTGAAAAAGACAGTGTAGATTATCTAAAAATGAAAACTGATCTTACCCTCGTAGATCAGACAGTGGGTCAACTTAACTCCTTCCTGAAGTCCAAAGACATTACCAACGAAAAACTGATGATGCTCAACCAGGACAGTATTTCAAATTCTATTTATCTTTCAAAACAGGCCAACCGATACAGCCAGTATCTGATGGATCTTCAGAAAAAACTGATGCAAGTTCCGTTAGGTATGCCTACAGACGGATATATTTCTTCTAACTTTGGGGTGAGAAAAAACCCGATTCCATTCAAAACTGTTTTTGCTTCGGTAAAAACAAGTGCAGCAGCAGAAGTAAAACCGGCAGTGGCTGCAGCTCCAAAGCCTGAAGTAAAAGCTGAGCCTGTTGAGAAAATCATTGAACTTACAGACAGCTATGGAAATAAAAGGGAAGTGAAAGTAATGGTTACTCCAAAGGCTGCTCCTGTGGCTGCAGCATCAGCACCTTCTACAACAAAAGCTGTAGCTGGGACTACAACTACTACTAAAACTACAGCTGCTGAAAAAAACAATCCACCTGCTGAAGCTGATCAGATGCAATTCCACAAAGGGCTGGACATTGCTGTTGCCTATGGCTCTGATGTAAGAGCTGCGGCTGCCGGAACAATTATTTTTTCCGGACAGAAAGGAGGCTATGGAAACTGCGTGATTGTTTCTCACGGAAACGGCCTGGCTACACTGTACGGACACTTATCTCAACTTATATCTAAGGTAAATGATAAAGTAAAAGTAGGTCAGGTGATTGCTAAATCCGGAAATTCCGGACGTTCTACAGGTCCTCATCTTCATTATGAAGTACACAAAAACAATACTCCGATTAACCCGAAATTGTTTATGAATCTATAATAAAATGGCTGCCCATTTGGCAGCCATTTTTATACTTAGTTGTTTAAGAATATGAAGATGAGCATTTCTTTAAACTGTAGTTACTTAGAATTATCTGAATTTCTTAATATAACAATTCTCTATTCCAAATATCGCTTTATAGAATTATTAAGAATTTTTTTTACGTCAGTTGTTAGATTCTGGTAGCTATAAAAGCCATAAACCGCATCAAAATTGAGTTCATTTAAACGGTCTTTAATCCTTAAAATTTCAGATTTCGGAAGAGGCATTCTGTTAGGATAACTGTACATAATGGCAAAATGCTTCATACTGGGTGAAAGATACATGGTGTCTCCACATAATAAAGTTCCTTCTTTTGATAGATTTCTGACAAGTAGCACACTGCTGCCGTCGAAATGTCCACCAATATTTTCGATAGTGATATTATCCCATAGCTGAAGAGATTTATCTGACCATAATTGAATATGCTCTCCATGATCTGAGATATAATCCTTATCGCGATTGTGAATGTAAATAGGACAGTCAAACTGCTGCGCCCAATCATTCATATTACTGTAATAATGCGGATGTGAGATTGCAATGGCTTTAATCCCTCCTTTTTTATTAATAAAATCAATGATGTTTTGATCTAGTAACGGAATACAATCCCAGAGGATGTTACCTTCTTTTGAAAGCACTAAAAAAGCTCTTTGCCCGATAGCAAATTTCGGCGTGATAATTATTTCATAAAGATCTTCATTAATCTTAATGATTTGGGTTTTATAGGCTTTCAATAAATTTTCATGTGTTGTCCAGGACTGACCGGTAGCCGGAACATACTGTCTTTCTTCTGTACAGATAGCACATAATTCTTTTTGATAACTTTCCGGAAACTGTGTTCCACAAGCGGTACATAATTTTTTCATCTTAATTTCTTTTGGTAAATGCTGGTCTGCAAATGACATTATCGGAAGGGATAAAGCTGCCAGTGCCGAGTTTCTTAAAAATATTTTTCTGTCCATAATAATTTTTATAGTACAAAATTGAACAGATACTAGCTTAAAAAAAATGGACAAATGCCCAAAAGAAATGGATTTTTAAGAATTAGATTTTTTGAACGCTTTAGGACTTAATTTAATATTTGTAGTAAAAAAACGTGTAAAATAGGCAGAATCTTCAAAGCCAAGATGAAAAGCAATCTCTTTAATAGAGAGGTTTGTATAAATCAGCATTCTTTTAGCCTCCAATAATAATCTGTCTTTTACAATTTTTTGCGAAGTTTTATGACTAATACTTTTACATATCTCATTAAGCGTTTTGGTTGATATTTTTAATATTTCGCTGTAAAAAGTAAGCCTGTGCTGATTTCTAAAATTATTTTCTATTAAAGTCTGAAATTCTTGAAACTGAATGAATGATGAATTGGAGATACTTTGAATAGGGACATTCTTTTTTTTAATCTGGTAGATTTTCAGCAACAATGATTTTAATAAATTTAGAATTAAAGCTGAAGTGAATATCTGATCCGTTTTAGCCTGCGAATGAAGAATCCCGAAAAGCGATTTTATTTCTTTTGCTTCACTTGCGGACAGATTGATTACCGGGAAAACATCTATATCATTGAAAACAGTAAATTTTAATAAGAATTTTGATTGCGGTTCATCATTCTCAAAAAATCTATCATTAAATTTAATGACTCCTCCTTCTGAAAGTGTTTTTTTATGAATTTTATGTACATTTTTTGGATGGAGCAGAAATAAACAGGGCCCGGAATAGGAATAATCGGTAAGATCAATTGTATGAACTCCATGGCCGGTTTCTACCCAAATAATCTCATAATAAGTATGCTGATGTTCGTCTACCCTATTTACGTATTCGATATTTTTATCCTTATAATAGTTAATGTAAAAGTTTTCTATCTTACTGTTATGAAAACTTTCCTGTTCAGAATAAAGATGAATATGGTCTTTTTTCAAGAGAATAATGATTATACTTTTAACAAAGAATAAATTTATATATAAATTGAATATCATCTATAAATTTATATATAAATTGAATAGAAGGATAAATTTCTCCTTCCCCTTACTTACTATATAATCAATTAAGTCTTTGAGAGACTTTTTACGCAAAATTTCATTTTCTAACCTGTAAATTTTAAGTTTAAAAAGAAGGGATCAACAAGTTGGTTGATATTTAAGTATTGATCTATAACAGAAACTGCTGTCTCGTGACAGCAGTTTCTATTGATTATTTCAAAATCTTAAGGGTTCCTTTCGGATGGGTAAATGTCCCATCAGGACCTGCGATATTTGAATACACTATATTTTTATTATAATCCTGGATATGGGTTACATTGAAGCCAAGATGAGGCTCATGCCAATAGATCATGAAAACATTCTTTGCTACTTCTACAGCTGTATATTCTACGGTATCTGTACTGTTTTTTGAACTTCCGGCTGTTCCGGTAAAGGTCATTGTTTTATTATCTTTAAAATCAAGAAGGAATTTCACTGTTCCAAAATCAACTTCAACCTTATGACCAATGGCCGGGTATGGAGATTTAAGATCCCAATCCATTTCGCCAAAGAAAACTTTAGCTCCCATTCCCAGTTCGTCTTTTCCCGGAAGATCAGGATATTTTTTAACCATAAAATCTACAACAGCAGAGGAAGTTTTATTTTCTGTCACTGCCTGTCTATAGTTTTCCAGATAGCTTTTCACAAAATCAAGAGATTTTGGAGTGGTAGAAAGTTCTGCAAAATGAGAAGGAATAACCTGCTCCGGCTTCAATGCTTTCATGGCATCGATCTGTCCTATCCACTGATTAATTGCTTTTACATTCGGAGTGTCTGCCATCCAAAGGTGTGAGCCTACGGAGACTGAAATACCACCCGCAATGGTTTTAATGGAAGGGATCCAAAGAAAACTGTGTGCAGGGTCTTCAGGATTTTGTCTGATTTCGATTTTGTTTCCTTCAAGATCAGGAATGGAAACAGCAGCTTCAGGAACGATAATTTCTGATGGAGCATCTGCCTTCAACTGTGGTTTCCACACTGCAAGTTTTTCATCTTTGGAGGCTGATATCAGGTAAGCTGTCTGCGCTGTTGAAATAATCTTTGCATCAGGAAACGCTTTTCTGATAA
Source organism: Chryseobacterium rhizoplanae (assembly GCF_900182655.1). Classification (GTDB taxonomy): domain Bacteria; phylum Bacteroidota; class Bacteroidia; order Flavobacteriales; family Weeksellaceae; genus Chryseobacterium; species Chryseobacterium rhizoplanae. The sequence continues at coordinate 55,864 of NZ_FXTC01000012.1, read as the reverse complement.
CATCCAATCCAAAATAAAAATCAGGATCGCTGTGAGAAATAAAAACTGTTGTAAGGTTTTTTCCTGTTGCTTTTATTTCTTTCACAAGCTGCTCTGCGTATTGTTTCTGAAATTGGGCATCAACAAGTATCGCATCTTTATCCCCGTAAATAATGGTGGAAGTAATCGGGAAAATAGCTTTGGTTCCCGGATTATATACTTTCACTTTGAGGTTTCCCGCAAATATGCTGATAAACCCCAACAACGTCAATAACGACAATAATTTCTTTTGTATCATTTCTGTCTTTTTTATCATTAATAAGCTGCTGTAAAACGTTCTCTGATATGGTTGTTTTGTTCCAGTTCATCTACCAAAACTACGGCTACATCTTCTACAGACAGACGGCTTCTTCCGTTTTCATCAAATACCGGAGTTTCCAATGATGTTCTGTATTTCCCTGTTCTCTCTCCTACATTGGCCTGGTTCATTTCTACTGCGGGGCTGAAGAATGTCCAGTCCAGCGTTTTGTTTTCTTTGATTTTGTTCAGATAATCTCTTGCTGCTGTAGCGCCTGGTTTGTAAGCATCCGGGAAATCAGGAGTGTCTACAATTTGTACATTATCCGGGGTATAAAGGCTTCCTGCTCCACCTACTACGATAAGTCTTTTTACACCGGACTGTTCTACTGCTTTTTGAATATTTTCAGAACCATTCAAAAAATCGTTGTAAAGATTAGGATTGGTCCATCCTGCGTTGAAGGTACTGATTACAGCATCACTTCCTTTTAATGCTTCAGCTAATTCATCTACATTGTTTACATCAACACTTTTTGCTGTTACATTTGCCTGGGATTTTACCTTAGATGCATCTCTTACCAATGCTTCTACGGCATATCCTCTGTCTGCTAATTCTTTTACCACGTGTGCTCCTACAAATCCTGTTGCACCAATTACTGATACTTTTTTCATAATGTCTTATTTTTAATTAAATTGTAATAAATATTGTTACATTTAAAGATAAAAAATTTTTATTCGAACTGGTCAGCGAATTCCTGTAATGACTTGTCTCCTAAAAACTTTACTACCAAATGATCTGTTTCTTCAAATAATGTATTTAAATGAACATTAATTTCCTTACCAACACTGCATGCCGGATTGGGATTTTGATTTTTTTTGCCTAATACTTCTGTATTTTTGACTGCTTTATAAATCTCTGAAATAGTGATCAATTCTGCAGTTTTACCAAGCTGACTTCCTCCTTCTTTTCCCTGTCTGCTGATAATCAAGCCTGCTTCTCTTAATACGCTGATCTCCTTTCGGATAATCACCGGATTCACATTGATACTACCGGCGATCCACTCGGAAGTAAGCCACTCCTGAGGGCTCTTCGCCAATAAGGTCATAATATGTATTGCCGTAGCAAATCTTGTATTGTTCATTGTAATTACAGTGCAAATATACACATTTTTTAAATGTAACAAGATTTATTACAGTTAATTTTTTCTTAAAGGATTAATTTATCCAGATCAAGCAGCAGATAATTGATATTCTGATTGATGGTACGCGTTGCTGACTGCATTTGATTGAGCATAGCAGCGCGGTTATTGAGATCATCTGCTCTGTAAAATCCTCCGTCGCTGAAGATCACAGACTTATCCGCAGCTTCTTTTACATCATCAAACTGGTAATGAAGCCATCTCTGTTTCATATTTCCTATGATAGAATACTCTTCTTTGTTGGAAAACTTTTTCTCAGTATACATATACCAGATGAAAGGTGGAAAGTTGGGAGATTCCAGCTTTTCTTTCCAGATATCCCTTAAAAGATTTCTCTGATGGATAAATTCTACTTTTTTTCCTTTGGGATTGAGGGTTGCCAACCCAAACCCTGCTCCTAAAATACCTCCTCCGATACCTATTGCATTATCCCAGCCATCACTTTTCACGATTCCGCCGGCAATGGACGAGGCTGCTCCGGCAATGATAGAATATAAAATCAGTTTATTGTTTCTTGAGGCATTCAGGTTGTCCACATAACTTCCGATCTGAGCTACTCTTTCTCCTTCACAGTCAAATTCTGCAGCCACTGCATCCAGCTCTGTCAAAGCAATGGTAATTCTGCTGTTGATTTTGGTTTTAAGCTGCAATATTTTCACCTGTGAGGTGAGGGAAGAATCTTTTTTCAGTTCGATGATTTTGTGAACATCATTAAGATTACCCAATGCATTTAAAATTAATATACTCTGATCGGTAAACATTCCGCTGAGTTCTTTATTGGCCGTTAAAATAGAATCCGAATTATAAGACGGAAGTTTATTATTGTAATTATATTTAAAGGGAGCTTTACAGTAGCTGTCCTTAAGGGTAAGAATATTCTGCTGGATTGCCTGATTTTTTTTGGAAACACAGGACACCAGTAAGCCAGCAATAGCAAATAGGTAAAAAAGTTTTTTCATACAGTCATATTTTGTGCTGCCCGGATATATTGTAAGCTTATCATTTCTTTTTTCTTCTCCATCTTACAATTCATCAATACGAATATAGTATAAATAAAAAAAATTACCTGATCTCAGGTAATTTTTTAATCTATTTTTAAGAAGGATTATTTAATATCCAGCAATTCTACTTCAAAGACAAGGGTACTGTTAGGACCAATTTCTTTGCTGATTTCCTGATCTCCATACGCTAAATGCGGAGGAATAATCAGTCTCCATTTGCTGCCAACCGGCATCAGCTGAAGTGCTTCTGTCCAACCTGAAATTACTCTGTTTAAAGGGAACGATGCAGGTGTACCTCTTTTTACAGAACTGTCAAATACCTTTCCGGAAATGGTAGTTCCATGGTAGTGGCATTTTACAGTAGACTTAGGACCTGGTTTTGCTCCATCTCCTTCTGTAATGATTTCATACTGTAAGCCGCTTGGTAACTGCACAACGCTTTCTCTCTTACCATACTCTTCCATATATTCTTTACCGTCTTTCAGGTTCTTTTCTGCCAATTCTTTTTTACGTTTAAATAACATATCTGCTACTCCCATATTATAATTTTTTTACAAAGATAAGGCTTTTTAGAGTTGGAAGATGGAAGCTCGATGAGGGAAGTTTAAAAATCCGGAGCATTTCCTATCATAACAACACGCTTTTAATTCATTCTTATTAAAAAAAACTAGATACTAATAATCAACAAGTTAAACAGCTTATTTTTTAACATCTACTAATCATATTGCCTTACATTTCCCTATTTTTAAACATCTTTTCCACAAAATTCAAATAATTGTAATACTTACTTAACACAGATTTCGAAACTTGGCGTTATAATTGAATTTTAAAAACTAAATGCCAAATCCATTAAAATATAATAAGAAGTTTGATGAACTGAATGAGGAGGAAAAGAAACTTCTGGAACTCAATAAAAAAACAATAGCGGATTTTGTTGAACAATCCTCTTCCATCAGTGACGTCAATTATGCTACCCGAAATGCCCATGCAAAAACGTATGCGGCAGCAAAGGGAACATTCTGGACTGAACCGGATATTCCGGAATCACTGCAGCCTTTTTTTGATAAGGAAAAATTTGATCTGACCATCCGGTTTTCCAATGCCCAGCTGAAAATTAAAAACTCTAAAAAGGATATTCCTGCTTATGGGTTTGCCGTGCAGATCAAGGATGAGAACGGTGGATTACTTGCCAATTATCCATTGGTGAATTTTCCGTTGTTCCCGATTAATTCTGTATCTACTTTCCTGAAATTGTTTACCGCTATTAATAAGTTTTACATCAAAAAATGGAGCAGTCTGTTTCCAATGCTGCTTCAGATAATTAAAGTAATTCCTTCTGCATTGACAGGTGATATGATTCGCAATATAATCAAGCTAATGGGTAAAAGAAACGATTTTATCCTCTCCTTTGATTATTATTCTGTAGGTGCTTACCGACTGGGAGATCAAATCATTAAAATAAAGTTATCTCCTAAAAATGTGGATAAACATACGGGTAAAAAACAGCAGATCAAAGACTCACTAAAAAATTACCTGCAAGCCCATGATTTTACTGCTGATATATTGATCCAGCTATGTTACGATCTTCATGATCAACCGGTCAATAAACTGAATGTAGAATGGAAAAATTCTCCCTTCATTAAAATCGGTGAGGTAAAAATAACTAAAGATTCATTGCTGGATTCCCGTGATTGTAGCAATGAACTGCTTTCATTCAATCCTTTTGAAAGTAAGATCTTTTTTCAGCCTGTAGGAAAAATACAGAAATTACGTGATGAAGCTTATAAAGTGTCTGTACAGACGAGGAGAAAGATTAATAAGCTGCTGCATGGGAAGAACAGTTAAAATAATGATGAATTATAAATGATGAGTTATGAATTTTTGAATGCAAAACAAAGATTTTATCTAAAAAAAGTATTTCTTGGAAGTGTCATTCTGAACGAAATGAAATGTAGTGAAGAATCTCACATCATTGTTTATTATTAAGATTCTTCCTTCGTCAGAATGACAAAAACCAAATAATTTGAGTTTTGAGATAATTTCTTATTATTTTATCTGAACTTTCGATCTTCTTCTTTGATCGCCAGATCATTGATGCTTGCATATCTTTTCGCCATCAGCCCGTTTTCATCAAATTCCCAGTTCTCATTTCCATAGGCTCTGAACCAGTCGCCGTCTTTAGTCTGATATTCATATTCAAAACGAACAGCGATTCGGTTGTCTGTGTGTGCCCAATATTCTTTTTTAAGATGATAATGAAGCTCTTTTTCCCACTTTTTATGTAGAAATACTACAATATTTTCTCTTCCATTCACGAATGTATCTCTGTTTCTCCATTCGCTGTCGATGGTATATGCTTTGGAAACCTTTTCAGGATCCTGACTGTTCCAGGCATCTTCTGCCATTTGAATTTTTTCCAGTGCCGTTTCAAGAGTGAAGGGCGGAAGCGGATGTTTTTGTTCCATGACTTATTGTATTAAATTGGTTGCTATTTTCTTTGACTTTTCAATTAATTCATTGGATTTGAAAAGCTGGCTTTCTATAATGCTGCTTTCAAAAAGCATATAAATGTGATCGGAAAGAGTATCATCATTCAGTAATTCTAAAAAAAAGTTTCTGAGATCAGCTTTATGAGATTGAATTACGCTGAGTATTTTAATATTATCCATTGGAATTTCTGATAAAATATTCAGGAAGCTGCACCCACGGAAATTTTCTTTTTTATTCATATATACCAGAAAATCGAAAGCTTTGGTTGTTTTAGATTTCGGGTCTTTTTCCTTTGATAAAAAATTACTGAGTTCACTGAACCAATATTCATGTCTTACTTTCAGAAATTCTACACATAGATCTTCTTTGGATTTAAAATATTGATAAAAACTTGCTTTAGCTACTTCTGCCTCGGAAATGATCTGGTTGATTCCTGTAGAATTATACCCTTGTTTTGCAAACAATTCAAAGGTTGTTTCTACTATTCTTTCTCTTGGAGATTTCATATTGTTTTTCTTTTCTGGAACAAATGTATGAAAAAAAATAATATACAGACCAGTCTGTCTGTATTTTTTTTAAAAAAAAATTATTTGGTAAAATGTTGGAAAACTAAAGGGCGCGAAGTTTTTATGAAAAATAATGTGTTAAGGCGCAAAGATTTTATCTTCGATAAAATTGAATACCGGTAATAATATGGCTTTGAATAATGCGAATAATTAATATAAGTAATTATCCTTGCTGAAAATCTTTGATTTTCTTGCGTCTTAAAAAGCACATAATTTTCATCTTCTTTGCACCTTTGCGTTCTTCCAACAAAAAAGCCTCCAGAATTGAATTCCAGAGGCTTTTAATATATTTTTAAATAAGATTATTTTTCTTCCAATTCTTCTTTCTTATCTTCTTCTTTTTCAGGGAAGATGATGGATAAAAGAACAGAGATCACCAATACTCCTCCTACAATCCCCAAAGAAACCGGAGACGGAATATGAATCCAAGGTGCGATAAGCATTTTAACTCCAATAAAGGACAGGATAATCGCCAATCCGTAAGGAAGTTTGCTGAACATATGGATAAAGTTCGCCAATAGAAAGTATAATGATCTTAATCCTAAAATCGCGAAGATATTTGACGTATAAAGGATAAATGGATCATTTGAAATTGCGAAGATCGCCGGAATGGAATCTACTGCAAAAAGAACGTCAGTAAATTCAATAACACCAACTACCACTAAAAGAGGAGTTGCCATTTTGATCCCGTTCTGAATGGTGAAAAATTTATCTCCATCATAGTTGTCAGAAACTTTCCAGAAACTCTTGATCAATCTTGCTCCTGCTGTATTACTGTAATCTTCGTCGTCACCATCGTCACCGTCGCCCCAGGATTTGATTCCAGCATATACCAGAAATAAACCGAACAGCGCCATAACGATATTGATTTGTACAGCTTTACCAAAAATATTCATTTCAGGAAGGTAAGTCAGGTTAATTAATCCTACGCCAGCAAAAATGAAGATGGCTCTGAAGATCAATGCTCCGATAATTCCCCAGAAAAGAACTTTATGATGAAGGTATTTCGGAACTTTAAAGAAACCGAAAACGAGGATAAATACAAATAAGTTATCCACAGACAGGGCCTTTTCAATCCAATAGGCAGCCTGGTATTGTGTGAATTTCTCTACTGCCAAAGCGTGGCTTTCGGGACTTCCATCGGTATTGAATACCCAATACACCACTCCTGAAAAAACCATTGAAAGTGAGATCCATACGATAGACCAGATGGTAGCTTCTTTGGAAGAGACTTCATGACTTTTTTTATTAAATACCCCTAAGTCCAGGAGCAGCATGATAACGACTGTTACTGCAAATCCCCACACCAGACCTGGGTGCAGTTCTAAAATACTTTGATGTTCCACTTGAGTTATGTTATTATATGATAAAAGCAATAGATGCACAGAGTACAAATATTGCTAATTTATTTATCTTTTGATTGACAATTGATTATAGATAATTCATCTGAACTGTCTGAACCGTCTGCTCCAGCTTTTTGTCTGCAGTAGGATCTCCTATTGCATTGAATTTCCACTCTCCATTTCTCTTGTAGAACACTCCCATTACCATAGCAACATGCCCTCTGAAAGAAGCATCATTGGCAATATCATATTTTGCAAACACTTCTCTCACATTAGTAGGTGTTCCTTCATAAATACGGATAGAAGCAAAAGGAATGGTTCCGAAATCCTGACCTCTGTAGCTGTTCAGTACCATTGCAACGTGTTCTACGTTAGGCTCCAATTGGCTGAAATCTACAGTGATTACTTCATTATCCAATCCGTCGTCACCATCTACGTCCCCGGTAAGATCATCTCCGCTGTGTCTTACAGATCCGTTTCTGGATTTAAGGTTTCCGAAATAGATTACTTCAGTAACGTTTTTGTTTGAATCATATAAAATACAGCTTCCATCTAAGTCTACTGCTTCTTTTTTAGTTCCAAAAAATCCTTTTTTCTCAATTGCTCCCCAGTTAATTCCCACACAAGCTTGAGAAAGCTCAGCTCCATTTTCTTTTTTAAGGTTTATTCTCTGACCTTTTTGTAAGTTGATAGCCATCTTTTTATGTTTAGTTGTTAAATACTTTTTGCAAAAAAGCGTATTCTTTGCTTTACAAATTTCGTTTTAGTTATTATTCAGATTCAAATTAAGCATCGCCCGCAGAATATTTGTTTCTTCGTCAAAATCAAATATTTTGCTCATAATATCCATATTTTCAAGGTTTTTAATATAATCTTTCAAAACACCTTCCACTTCAGCTGGTAATGCACGTTTTCTTTCGTTCATACTGTTTTCCAACTGTTCATTTTTATTTCTCAGCTGATCAATAATGGAGCTCTGATTAGACTGATTTTCAGAAATATCCAGCTTATCCAATTCTTTGTCAAAAAGATACAATTTCTTTTCGTCTACACTGAATATAAAATAATCATCAGACTGAAAGATTTTAAAAAGTTCATAATCATGGGTTCCTATAAGGTATCCACATACGAAACGTACTTTAAATCTCTGTATATTAAGCCTACCCAACAGTTTTCTTTCAATGGAATAATCTTTATACTGATAGGCAGGAAAAGAATCAGATTTCAGCAGTGTTTCATCTGCTTCTGTTCTGTAAAATTCCTGGGCATATTTTTTATGAAAATACAGTACATTTTCCCAATTGGCCGTAAAACGATCTTCGGTAAGGTCTTTATATACCGTTTTCAAATGTTGGGAAAACACACCGCTGTACATTTTCCTGTCAGTCTCAAAACTGTCTACCCGTCTTTCTTCAAAACCTGAAATATATTTACTGTTGATGTTAATTTCATTGATAACAGCCAGCATGTCATTTTCCTTCTGTTTTTTAATCTTAGTAAGAAGTTCTATGAGACTGTCAGTATACTGCAGGTGGAAAAGTTCCAGTTTATTGTAATCCAAAGCCGTATTTTCCTGGAACAGATTGTGGATAATATCAGTTTTGATGTAAATTGATATGATGTCAATATGTTCAAAAAAATTAGCGAGAAGCTTAAGCTTTGTTAATCTTCTTTTGCTTTGCGACAATATGGTTGCTGCATCATCCCCCACCTTGGTATCCTATAAATTAACCTCTGACATTCGCTTTTAGTTCATGTTCCAATGTCTGAAGATCCTGATCCAGTTTTCTTCTGTTATCTGCTCCCTGTTTCTGGATTTGTTTCACCTCATTCAATGTATTGATCAACATTGATGTTGTTTCTTTCAATGTTTCCACAGATACAATCGTCTGCTCGTTCGCTCTGGCAACATTTATTGAATTCTGGCCAAGACGTTCTGCATTCTTTCTTAAGATTTCTTCTGTAGTAGAAGATACTTTCTGCTGGATTTCAATATTCTGCTGCTGTCTGTACATTGCTACAGCCAATGAAAGCTGATTTTTCCAAACAGGAAGTGTCGTGGTAAGAATCGTTTGAGCTTTTTCAGCAATAGAAACGTTGTTGTTCTGTACCAGTCTGATCTGCGGAAGTGACTGCATCATAATCACACGCACCACTTTAAGATCAGCCATTCTTCTGTCTAATCTTGCAATAAAATCTCTTTTATCCGCAATCTGATAATCCTGAAAATTCTGAGGAGCTGCCTCCATTTGAGCAAGCTCTACTGCCGCTCTTTCCATTCTGATATTTCCGGCAATCACAAGTTCTTCAATCTGCTTGATAGAATTTACGTTGCTTTCAAAAATAGTCTGAAGTACAGCATTATCTTTTGTAGAAGTGATAATTCCTGCATTTACTTTATACGAGATCTGCTCAATATTGTTGATGATCTTATCGTATTTTGCAAATAAGTTCTCTACCTGGGTCATCACCTTCTTCATGAATGGCAATTTGCTCAGAAAACTTTTCACTTTGTTTCCGTTAAGCTCTTCTACATCTACATAGTTCAGCTCTACCAAAAGATCATTGATAAGGCCTCCTACTTCTCCGGAATTTGATCTTCTTACATTTCCTAAAAAGCTGTCACTCTGGTTAGTTAATGTTTTTTGAAGTTCCGCTCCAAAGTTCACGATGGAGCCCGGATTGGCTTCATCAATAGAGTTCGCAAGAACTTCATATTTCTGACGTTCTTCTGACTGCAGTTGTGTCAGATTTACATTTCCCTCTCTGTCCACAAGAACCGCCGGCGCTGCATTCTGAGCAGACTGAGCCGGAGTTGGAGGAACCATTGGAGTAGGTTCAAAGGTTTTAAGAGGTTCTATTGATCCTAGTGGATCTATGGGTTGATTTTCCTGATTGTCCATAATTACTTCTGATAAATTGATACAAATTTCTCAAGGCCTTCTCTCTGTCCTGCCCCTACAGCCTCAAATTTCCATTCTCCGTTTCTGTTGTAGATTCTTCCGAATTCTACTGCAGTTTCGATTGAGAAATCTTCATCTAATTCATATTTTAAGATCTCTTCATTCGTATCTGTATTGAAAATTCTGATGAAAGAATTTCTTACCTGTCCAAAGTTTTGTTTTCTTGAATCTGCTTCGTGAATGGTTACCACTACTGTAATTTCTTTGATGGCATCATCAATTTTGGTAAGATCAATTTTGATCTGTTCATCATCTCCAGCTCCTTCACCTGTAAGGTTATCTCCTGTGTGGATTACCGATTTATCCGGAGACTCAAGGTTGTTATAGAAAATAAAGTGATTATCTGAAACTAATTTTTTGTCGTCTCCCAGCAAAAACAAAGAGGCATCAAGGTCAAATCCTGTTCCTGTAGAAGTATTATTGATATCCCATCCTAAACCTACAGTAAATTTAGGTGCGTTAATATTTTCTCTTTGTCCTTTTTGTAAGTTAATAGCCATAATATAATTCCGTTTGTGTTAAAGTATTGATGTTATTTTCGTATTCTTTTATTAAATGATAATTGTTGCTGATGGCCAGCTCCAAAAGCAAATCCATCTGTTCTTTTTTTACTTTAGACGTAAGATAGTCAAAATTACTTGATTCCAGGCCTAAAATATATTTTACAATCCTTGTATTGAACTCAAAACTCTCTTTATTCATCACTTCTGCAACATGATTTACATTTTTTACTGCGTAATAGTTAAAAAAGTTTTCAATTTTAGGATCAAGGTCAAAATTCATCAGTTCAGCATAATACAGGAACATAAAGTCTGCTTCTACGCTATATTCGTCCAGGATTCTGTTGACTGTGTATTCATGACTTCCCGTGATTTTTATATCGTCTATAAAAATACAAAGTTTTCCTCTCAAAAAATCTTTATCGATATAATAAGTATCATTCGCAATCAGATTTTTGCGGTCTTCAAAATTGAGGTTTCCATAATCTGTGATATAGGTATGATTACGGTTGATTTTTGACAAAATGCTTGACTTTTTCCCTTTTTGAAACAGATAAAAATCCAGATGCTTTTTAAAGAAAAAACATAAGAAATTAGAAGCCGTAGGAATCGCCATATAAGGGCTTGGAAGTACTACAATCTCTTTATCAGTATCTAAAAGTGTTTCGTTTTCGGAAATAAATCCGTCGAATAATTCTCTTGCAAATTTTTCAGCATACGACTTATCGCCATATTTGAAATAGCTGTATTCCGCGGGTGAGAAAGTAAACTCATCTGCTGAATGAATGTGGTGTAAGCTGTATCTTTTATTCATGTTTATTTTTAGTGTTTAAGTAAATGTGCACTGAAACCGAAGTTTTTTGCCCCTTCATAATCTGCAAACTGATTGTCTCCGATATGCAGAATCTGATGCATTGGCAAATCCTGATCTTTGATATTATTCTTCACTTCCTGAAAAATAAGCGGGTTCGGTTTGGAATAGTTAATTTCATCAGAATAGATATGAAAATCTATGTACTGATCCAGATTTTCATGGATCAGAAATTTCCTCATGGTTTTTCCTTTGATAAATCCTGTATTGCTCAAAATATTAATGGTCTTTCCCTGATTTTTAATATCCTCAAAAAAATCATGGATATTCTCAAAAATCACAATCGGCCTGTATTCCAGAAATAAATCTTCACTTTTTCCGTAAAACTCATTAAGTTTTTCTTTATTCAATTGCTTTATATCCACGCCCAAAGAACCAAGAATCATCAGATAAATTTCAAAAGTGTCTATATTCCCTCCAGTCACTTCATTAATAGTATTGCAAAGATCATCGTAATATTTTACAGTTTTCGCAACTTCTTCTATCGGTTTATCTACGTTAAAAAATGAGGAGAACAGCTCAACTCTTTTTGCTTTAAATTCAGGATGAGATTTGATTAAAGTGAGCCACAGGTCAAAGGAAAAATGACAGTGGTTATGGATGTCGATATCTGTTTTCAATAGGTTTTAAGTTAAAAGTTTTTATTTAGCTTCTTGAAAAAGATTTAAAATTTTTTAATCATCAAAAAGTGTTTACAATACTATTCTTCCCAAAGATAAAATATTTATCATAAAAGCATTACGTTCGTTATCTGTTTTAAGATATTTTTATGAAATTCTATGGATTTGAAAGATTCTCAGAAGTTGATTTAAAAAGTGTTTAATATCCGTTCACAAAAAATATTTTCAAAAATTCTTTGAAAATCAAAAAAAAATTATAATTTCGCAACCGATTAACAATCAACAATGTCAACAAAAATGATAAATATTATTAACTTAAGTAATCCTGTCAGAGCTGTGTTCTTTGGCAGCACTGAATATTTATCTGAATAGTTCTATAGATCTTTTATACCCAAAAATATATTAAAGACCTGTCTATTCGGATAGGTCTTTTTTGCTGCCCTAATTTCAGACTTTAACAATTCACACAACTTCTGTTATTTGTTAAGATTTCTGAAAATTTCACTTTGATACACAATACAAAAATGTTTTTACCGGCTCCATGAGACCGGAGTGTATTTTGTGTTTATTTTTTTCAGAGCCTTTTCCAAATACAGATCTAAAAATCAACAATTTAAATTAAAAAAAATGAAATACAACACACGAAATATAGGGATTATAGCACACGTAGATGCGGGAAAAACAACTTTATCTGAAAGACTTCTGTATTACACAGGACTTATCCATAAAATCGGTAATGTAGATGACGGAAATACCACCATGGATAAAGACATACAGGAAAGAAACAGAGGGATTACCATTTCATCCGCTGCGGTTTCAACACAATGGAAAAAAGATGATACTGTTTATAATATCAACATTATTGATACTCCGGGGCACATTGATTTTGCAGTAGAAGTAGAGCGTTCTCTAAGGGTTCTGGACAGTGTAGTTGCAGTTTTCTGTGCTTCATCAGGTGTTCAGCCACAGACTGAAAATGTTTGGTTCCAGGCCGAAAAATATGGAACCTCCAAGATTTGTTTCATCAACAAAATGGACAGAATTGGTGCAGATTTCTTTGCCGTTCTTCATGAGATAAGAACGAAGCTAAGTACTGTTCCTCTGGCTCTTCAAATCCCGATTGGAGCTGAAAGCCATTTTGAAGGTGTCATTGATCTTGTCAAAATGAAAGCATTATACTGGACCGATGAAAATGGAGAAACTATTGCAGAGAAGGAAATTCCAGCCACCTCTCAGCCTGAAGCCGATGAATACAGAATCAAATTACTGGAAACCCTGGCAGAATATGATGAGACGTTTTTTGAAATCTTCATGGATACTGAACATACAATCAATGTTGAAATGGTTACAGAAGCTATACAAAGAGTCTGCAGAACAGGATCTGCCGTTCCCGTTCTATGTGGTTCTGCCTTTAAGAATAAGGGAATTCAGCCTCTTCTTGATGCGGTTGTAGCGTATCTTCCGGCACCTGATCAGCTTGCTGACCTGCATGGAAGAGATCCTCACACAGAAGAAACGATAACACTGGAAAGGAATGAAACTGTTTCTTTTTCAGGGCTTGTCTTCAAAGTTGTGATTGACAAGCATATGGGAAGACTGGCTATGCTCCGTGTATATTCCGGAAAAATTAAATCCGGAGATACTTTACTGAATGTAAGAACGGGCGAAAGTTTCAGGATTTCCAGGATTTTACAAATGCAGTCTGACAAAACGTTATCACTGGAAGAAGCTAAAGCGGGAGATATTGTTGCTTTGACAGGAATAAAAGATGCCAAAACTGGAGACTCTTTATCTTCTATAGACAAGCCTATATTGCTGGAATCGATTACGATCCCAACTCCTGTTATCAGGGTGGCTATTGAGCCGAAAACCAATGGTGATGAGAAATCATTTGGTTTGGTGCTGGCAAAAATCCAGGAAGAAGATCCTTCTTTGGTGGTTGAAAGGGATAAACAGACCGGAGAAACTTTATTGAGTGGACTGGGAGAGCTTCATCTTGAGGTTACTTTGGAAAAAATACGCCTGAATCACGGTATTGAAGTTAATCAGGGAAAACCTAAAGTTTCTTATCGTGAGATTTTAACAGCAACCAAAGTTCATAGAGAGAAACTTTCCAAACAGAACGGAGGAAGCGGGCAGTTCGCTGATATCAGTTTTGAGATCGGGCCAGGAAATGATAATGAACATGGATTGGAATTTATCAATATGATCAAAGGAGGAGTTATCCCCACTGAATTTATTCCATCTGTTGAAAAAGGATTCAGAGAAGCTATGGAAAACGGACCTTTAAAAGGATATCCTCTGGAAAACATGAAGGTTACTCTTCTGGACGGTTCTTTCCACGCTCAGGATTCTGCGGCGCTTGATTTTGAGATTGCGGCAAGAGAAGGATTCAAAGCTGCGGCCAAAGGATGTAGTCCCAAACTTATGGAGCCAGTCATGCAGGTGGAGATTCAAAGTATTGAAGAATATACGGGTGCTGTCACTGCAGATATCAACAGAAGAAGGGGAATCATCACTTCTATTGATGAAAGGTCAGGAAGAAAAGTTTTTGCAGCGGAAGTTCCGTTGGCTTCAACTTTCGGGTATATTTCTGATCTTAGAACGCTGACAAGCGGACGTGCTTCCATCAGCATGAAATTGTCGCACTATGCTTTAGTGCCTGATTTTATTGCAGATACATTAATCATCTAAACAAGCAAGGACTGTAGATTTTTTTCTTACAGTCCTTGTCTTGTTATTGAGGTTTATAATTGATACAAATTCAATTTTAATTTCTTTATTTTTCCGGCATCACCTTATAAGTAGGATCCTCCTGGATATTAACTTCTACTACAGCTTCTGCATTTTTCAATATTTTTCTACAGTCTTCACTGAGATGTCGTAAGTGTACTGTTTTATTTTGTTCTTTATACCGTTTAGATAATTTGCCTAAAGCTTCTATAGCACTCATATCCACAATACGGCTTTCTTTAAAATCCACAACCACTTGATCAGGATCATTCATTGGATCAAACTTATCTGTAAATGCTGTTACAGAACCGAAAAACAACGGTCCGTATATTTCGTAATACTTCACCCCGTTTTCATCTATATACTTTCTTGCCCGTATTCTTTTGGCATTATCCCATGCAAAAACCAGCGCAGAGATGATAACTCCAACTAACACTGCCAATGCCAGGTTATGTAAAATTACAGTAATCAATGCTACAGTAATTCCTACGAAGATATCTGATTTTGGCATTTTATTAACAATCCTGATAGACACCCACTGAAAAGTACTGATTGCCACCATCATCATTACTCCTACTAAAGCAGCCATAGGAATTCTCTCAATGACAGGCGCTCCACACAAAATGATTATTAAAATTAGAAGTGATGCTATTATTCCCGATAATCTTGCTCTGGAACCTGCATTAAGATTCACTAAAGTTTGTGCCACCATTGCACAGCCTCCCATTCCTCCAAAGAAACCGTTCGTAATATTGGCTAATCCCTGAGCTACAGATTCTTTATTGGCACTTCCTTTTGTATTGGTGATTTCATCCACCATGGATAATGTCAGAAGAGATTCAATAAGGCCTACTCCAGCCATAATTAAAGCATATGGAAAAATAATCTGTAACGTTTCCAGTGAAAAAGGGATTTTTGGAATATGAAAACTTGGAAGGTTTCCACTGATATGAGCAATATCTGCTACTGTTTTGGTTGGAATATTAAATCCAAGAACTACAGCAAAGACAATAATGATCGCTACGAGCGAAGCAGGAACTGTTTTCGTTATTTTTGGAAAAAAATAGACTACGGCAATCGTCAGGGCAGTTAAACCAGCCATTATATACAAAGACATTCCTTGCAGCCAGCTTACGGCTCCGCTGCTGTCTGTAATTTTAAACTGCTCTACCTGCGCCATAAAGATAATAATGGCCAATCCGTTCAGGAATCCGTACATAACCGGTTGCGGAATCAATCTCACAAATTTTCCCAGTTTAAAGATTCCTACCAGCATTTGAAGTATTCCGGCCAGTGCTACAGTAGCAAAAAGATATTCTACGCCATGAGATTGTATCAGAGCAATCAATACAACGATGGTTGCACCAGCTCCACCGGAAACCATACCGGGACGTCCTCCCAGAACGGCGGTTACCAATCCCATCATAAAAGCTGCATAAAGCCCTGTAAGAGGAGACAAACCGGCAAGAATAGCAAACGAAAGAGATTCAGGGATCATCGTCATCGCTACCGTAAAACCAGCCAGCAGTTCATTTTTATAATTTATTTTCTTCGAAAAATCGAATAAGCTTATAGTATTTTTCATTGATTTGCAAAGGTATGGAATACAATTTTTCTTTTTATCATTTTTCTATGAGGAAGCCCATCAGCTGTAAGCAATTCACACATTAACTGTTATAATATGTTAATTTTAATTAAAATAAATAGATAAAGTATGATTTTTACATTTCTATCTCTTTTTACTTCTTATTTTTGTTTACATTTGAAAGCGAATAAGCAATTATTTGGTACTCATTAAAAAATTCAACGCGTAAAAAGCTGTATATCAATTTATCTGCAGCTTCAACACATAGAATTGTATAAAAACCTTAATAGGTCATATATTATTTACACAAATGGCAGGAAGAGAAGTTTGAAAGAGAAGAAGAAGAAACCATTGAAAATAAAGAATATATCCCAAGTACATTAAGGTGACTCCTACCCACCTTTTTTTTGATATTTGGTAAATTACTAATCTGTTTTTTTAAGACTCATCGTCTTATTAAACGCAATTTAACATTCTTACATCATAATTTCTATTTCTTATCAATTTCAAATTGAAGTGAGTTATTTCCTACCACATAAAATAATATATGGATTCTATTTTCGTTTTTTTGATACATAAGTTTAAACAAAAGAATAATATTCAATAAAAATGTTATATAAAGAAATCCATATTGGGAAATTTATTAAGGAAAGGGTAGATGAAAATGAAATAACAATAGAAAGGATATGCAAATTTTTAAGCAAAGATGAAGGGGCAATCGAGGTAATGTATGACAGCAAATCGATGGATACAGATCTTCTTTTAAGATGGAGCAAATTATTGGAATATGATTTTTTCAGACTTTACAGCTCACATTTAATTTTATATGCACCGCCTTCTGCCATCAACAAAAACCAGCAGAAGTCTGAAAAAACGCCTTATTTCAGGAAAAACATTTACACTCAGGAAATTAAAGATTTTATTATGAAGAGAATTCTTTCCGGTGAAATGACCCAAAGTGAAGTCATTAAAGAGTATTCTATTCCGAAAAGTACCCTTCACAGATGGCTTCAGAAGAGCGATAATGTAAACGGATAAACAGATAAGATATGCGCCCCAATTACAAAAAAATTTATCAGGATATGCTAAAGATGGAATATCCGGAAAAGCTAAAGGATCCGAAAATCAAAGAACTTCTTGAAAAACTTAATACCAGTGAGGATGTTTTGAAGTTCAATGAAAAGCTGTTCAAGCAGTCCAGAGAAAATCAAAAACTCAAAACCTATGACAGGCAGACTATGCTAAAACTGCTTCAGTATCAGAAAAAGCACGGTCACTCTACAAGCTATATGTCCAGAAAATATAAAATAAGCAGAACGACTCTTTCAAAATGGAAGCTCATGTTTGAAGAAGAACTTGATACAATGCAAAGTGCCGGTAAATAATTTACCGGCATTTTATAAAAGGTAATGATAAGGAAAAAACAGGGCTGTACGTTTGCCGGAGTCGAACCGGATAACCTTGCCGGAATGACCGGCTTCGCTATTCCTCCCTTAATTGTGTTACGATGAATTTTTTCCTAACGACACTTCATAATCGTACTATAAAGAAGCTGGAAGTGGGAAGAAGAAAGATGGCAAGCCTGAGATTCCTCCGACTCTATAGAAAATTATAATACAAAGATATCTTTCAACGTTCCACTTCCGGCTTCTAAGTTTATGAAAACAAGGCAACATCCGAAAAATGCAGTCGTGCTCTAACCAACTGAGCTACTCTTCCTATATACATCGTGTTTTTTTGCTGTGGAAGAGACGGGACTCGAACCCGTGACCCCGTCGTGATGAGCGAAGTAACATTTTTCTACGGCACTTGTTTGTTTTTTAAATAAAAAGAGGCAAGATTCGAAAAGACTTGTACAAGATCATTTCCATGACCTTGTGGAGTCGAACCAAATTAAACCGAAGTAGGCCTTCTCTACGGCACTCTTTATACAATCAAGGTAAAATTCTCAGAATCTTCCGTGCATTTGCTCTACCTGCTGAGCTACCTCTCCTTTTCGAGGGAAAAGGCAGGATTCGAACCTGCGACCCAATGTTTACTCAATCTCGAAGTATGATTCTAAAACGACACTTGATTTTTATTTTTTTATTTATATGTCTACTACACTTTTTATAGTATCAGGGCAAAACGGCGGAATCTTTT
Organism: Chryseobacterium rhizoplanae; assembly: GCF_900182655.1. GTDB lineage: Bacteria > Bacteroidota > Bacteroidia > Flavobacteriales > Weeksellaceae > Chryseobacterium > Chryseobacterium rhizoplanae. Next base: position 37,575 of record NZ_FXTC01000012.1, on the reverse strand, counting down.
CTTTTTCTTCTGCTCTATCTTTTGAGCTACATTCCGTTTACAACAGGAATAGCAGGAATTGAACCTACATCTGAAGACTTAACTCGAAGTATGACTCCAAAACGGCACCTGATATTATTTTTTCCATTGGGTTTTTCTATATTTCTTCCAGTTTCTCTGGAATTTTGTGTACTTTGCATTCACCACATCATAACCATGTGGAAAACAGTACGAACAACCCATTTCATTCCCGTACAAGATTCTTGAAATCTGTACACCGGAAATTTTCTTTGGAAAGTCAATCAATCCATATTCATTGAATCCGAATTTCTTTCTTACTATCTTTGCTTTTTTCATTAGTATTGAGTATTAACCTCAATACAGTGCTTCTTTTAGATTTGGTTTATGGTTATTCATTGTTATTAGTTTTAATTTTTACAAATTTATATTGTTAGTGCGCATTCTTTTTACGCAGTTCTATTTTTATTAAAAACCAAGCAATTAAATAATAAGAGTAAATGATATTCAATTGGAAGTTGACGATGAAACTCTTATCTACGGCATTGGTTATAGCTACCGGGCAATCTGTCGAAAGACTCTGTCAGTTTAGAATCGAAGAATGTCTTTCTAACGGCACTGGTATTATTTAACACTGCAAAATTATATTGTATGTGCGCAATCTTTTTACGTAGTTTTTTTTATTTAAATATTTGTTCGTTTTGCCTTGAAGCAAAAGAACCAAAAATTCAAGACTTGGAAATTCCTGCTAAAAATAATCTACACTCTCTAAAAATTCTAAAACTTGCGCGAATGTAATATTACTTCTTCGTTTCAATTTCTGTGTCGCGCTTCAAACAATAGAATTTTCTTAACGTTCGCATAGTTTATTTTCTTAACGTCTCCATTTCCTATGTCATTCTTTAATTCCAGCCAATTGTTTTGAAATTTTTCTGGATATTTACAATTCCGCGTTTTTAGAACAGATACTATTCTTTTTTTAAATTGATTTGTTGCATGATTACTTTTTCTAACTCAGCTTTGAGTTCAGATTCTTCTACTTCTGCAACAATTCTTATATTTTCAACATCTTCAATATTGGATTCTGTATATTCTGAGAAGTAGACTTTCCCATTTTCCCTTTTGTAATATTGATTGTTTTGATGCTTATCAATTATTATTTTTAAAAGCAGTGCCTGTTACAGCACTACTTTATGAATCATTTCTACAGCTGATTTTTTGTCTTCCAACGCGTTCAGCACTTCGAAAATTTTATCTGACCAGCCAGCTATAAGATGTACATCATTCTTTCTGATATCAATCGGCTGTCTGCCATAACCTGCCAGATCAAAGATATACAGCTTTGCATTGGGTGCGATCATTTTATATCTGTTCCACAGGTCTTCAAAAGATTTTCTGTTTCCAGTGCTGTCCCACATCTGAGTATCGGTGAATAGCATTACTTTGTTCACTATTTCACCTCTTTTGATCAGATCTTCAATAACGAGATAACCATTCGTAGAATATCCTACTTCACCTTCGCGTTTGTAGAAAGCGTCTACATTTCTTAAAATACCGTTTTTAGGCATGGGAACTCTCAGCCAACGGTCACCGAAAATACCTGTCACCACGTTTTTACACTGTGACTGAAGGATCATCGACATCAGCAAACCGATATCATACAGCAAAATTTTACTTTTATTGGAAACTGCTTTCTGCATAGAACCGGACACATCCGCAGCGATCACTACCGAAGTATCAAAACCAAAGCCTTTGATATTTTTAGCACTTACTACCACAGCATCTTCCAATGCTTCCAATACGGATGACAAGTAAGGAGAATCTATAGTCTTTAATTCTCTGTAAGCCGCCAGAAATCTGAATGGGAGCTGTTTTGAATTGGATACCGCTCTTTCATCTGAAAGATATCTGCATACTTTATTCATCGCATCTGGTGATACGCCCGCTTCCAGGATATTTCTCAGGTTTCTCATAGTTGCCATATACCCTAATTTATTGCTGAAGATCAGTTCTTCCCATTTATTTTTGAAAGCTAATCTTCTTTCTGCGTCATTAGCAAATTTTGTCTGACCCAAAACGGAGAGCCCTACTTCCCATGTGTATGGGGTTTCCAATGTGTTATTGGCGATTTTATTGAAAACAGCTTGCTGGCTTTCATCCTTAGCTTTCGGGTGAACCAGAAATAATGCGTCTTTCAAGGTAACTTCAGCCTTTCTGTTATATTTTGCAAACTGGTATTCATCAAATTTATTAAATGATCTCACCAGACCTTTCTGAATCTGCTTTGACAGTTTATTCAGCTTTTTCGTATCTGTTCTTTTATTCGCAAGTTGGTAGTACGCCAGCAATTCTGTGATTTCATCAGCTCTCTGAACGACACCTTCTACTGTTTTGCTTACCAGATCCGTACCGGAAGTCTGTTTAGCCAGTTCAATTGCCAACACCAATGGAATGGAACGCAAATACATATCTTTTCTTGCGTATACCGCCAATTTTGCCACAAATTCCGGATCATTTTTTTTGATCAGAGACTGGATTCTTTCCAATCTGTCATTTCCTTTTTCATAGTTGGCATCTGACAGTCCTGTTGTAACAACAGCACTATACAATTCTTCTGCAGGTGTCATCGCATATGCTTTTGCACCTTCGTAGTTCAATACTACTTTAGTTTCTTTTTTTAAAAAATTAAATTTCATGGTTACTGTTTTTTGTTAAACATTGGGAAGGATTGATACTTCCTCTCTGATTTCTGATGCAAAGTAAAAACAGTATTACGCAACCTTTTTGCGTAGAAAATTTTTCTTCATTTTTTTTTAAATTTTTTATTGCGAATAGATTTCTTTAGAGATTTTAAGTTTTGGCTAAAGCCGTATGAATGGGGCATTTATAAGGCGGGCTAAAGCCCACCGCTATTGAATTAATATTGAAAACAATTATTGATATTTGATAACAATCTAATTCATCATTCATCATTCATCATTCATCATTCATCATTTATAACTTATAATTCATAATTATAAAATCCTTCTATCATTCATTTCAATTAAAGAAATGGGTAATGTTACGTTTTCTAATGAGGGTTCTTTAGATTTGCTATTACTAAAATTAAGCTATGATTAAAGGAATATATGAGACCCATGTTCAGGTGAGCAATCTGGAAAATGCAATACAATTTTATACGGAAGTGTTAGGATTGAAACTGGCTCACAGAGATGAAACCAGGCCTATTGCTTTTTTATGGGTTGGAGAAGGGAAAGAATTTATGTTAGGATTATGGGAACAGAAGGAGAACCTTCAAACCAGACATTTTGCTTTTTCCAGTAGTAAAGAAGATATTTTAAACTATTCAGTAGAATTTTTAGAAAATAAAGATTTAAAACCTTATAATTTCCTAAAAAATGGAAGTGTTGAACCAATGGTATTTGCATGGATGCCTGCATTGGCCATTTATTTCAATGATCCGGATGGAAACCAGCTTGAGTTTATTTCCATTCTTGAAGGGGAAAGCAAACCGGAATTGGGTGTACTTAGCTATGAAGAATGGATGAACTCTGTAAAAAACTGATATAAAAACTGTTAGATGCTAATATAACGCAGAGGCGCAAAAAAAAAGATTTAAAGGGAACGAAATTGAATTCTTATTAAACAAAATTTTTTGCGTCTCTTTGACTGTCAGCAAAATAATATAATCAGATAGAAAAAGTTTCACCTGTTTTTATCAGTTTCTTCACTGCCAACACATGTTTACAAGGCCCTCTTTCACCCTGATATTTACTGAACCATTCGCAGGTACAGCGTTCTTTTTCTTCTTCAATGATTACCGTATGATGTACGCCGGTTCCTTCTACTCTGGCTTCTTTTCTTGCTTTATTATTGTTTAAAATCTCTACTTTTCCGTTTTCTATCAACTTATCGGCATTTTTTATGCGGGGATTGAGTCCGATAATGCGGCTTAACTTAAAAGGAAGCCTGCGGTAGAAAAATTCATGGTCATCAAGGTCATACCCCAATAATCCCATTGCAGCGAGTCTTCCTGTAATAGTATCAGTTTTACTGAAACTCAGATTCTCTTCCAGAGCAAGCATATCTGGATTAAAAGATTGGTTGGCATAAGCATACTTATCCAGAGCATCAATCCACTCATCAGAAACCTCAGAAATCAGATTTTCCAAGACAGCTCCTTCTCCTGAGAAACCTCTCCAGCATTCTCTGGATAAAGAAAAACAAAATCTGATAGGTCCCATATAAAGCTGCCACGTTGTAGACTGCATATTAGAATGAGAAAAAACCTGCATAGAATCAATATAAGGAAGCAAAGGTTCTAAAAGACGAAGTCTGTGAAGCCCGCCTATACAAACAGTATCCGCTGACTTTACCGGAGAAAAAATGGGTTTATTTCCTCTCACAATCAAATAATAATCAGACTTTACCACTCCTTTCGGCATCCCGCGGAATAGTTGTTGGGTCTGAATTTTATTGAAAGTATGACGTTTTTCGGATTCCGATAAATAAACCTGAACCGTTCCCAATCCTTTAATCCATTTTGCGGGTAAAGGAACTTTTCTTTCTATCACTTTATCTTCTTCTTTATACAGGCCTACTTCTTTTTTTCCCACAGAAAGCATAATTTTTTCATTCGGACGGATGCTTCCCAGAGCGGTTATCATAGGCTGGTTAAAATCTACATTCGTAGTTCCGTTTTCCAAAAATTCTCCTTCCAGACCTGCAGGCAATATGTCAACTCTTGCATAAACTCCGGCACAGTGAGAAAAACCTTCAAAGCGTAATCTTTGATTTCCCGCTGTTACGATCGGATCTTTAAGAAGTGCCACCTGAAACGGAGACAGGTTAAAGCTCGATTTTACAATATTGGACAGTGTAATAAGACACCGCGCTAAAATAAAAGGCTGTCTGACATTTCCCCAGAAAAAGCATGGAGCATCGGTATTTTTATGTATCTCACTGTATTTAGCAAGAAAAAGCCCTTCAAGCGCATCTTTCCTTACTAAAGAGGATGTACCTGAATAGTTGTAAATAAGCGTTTCCTCCATGATTTATTTTTTCAGAAGAAGACTGCAGATTTTTTTCAGACTTGAATTTTCTTTCCAGCTATTGAGTTTCCCGATGATCTCTTTATGAGCTTCTGAATGATTCAAAGCCAATACTTCATGATAGATTTCCAGAATCTTTTTCAGATTGGTAACCGGAGCATCCATTTGAAGCAATATATTGGAAATCAATTCTTCCAGGGCAATATTATGGTTCTTACTCACATTCAGCATATGTTGCTGTATAAGATCCGTCAATCTTTTAACAGGTGCCCATTCCAGTTTTTCATGCAGGCCGATCACTCTTCCTAACCATGCATTATCCATCGTTTGGGAAGAAACATGTTCCAGCCATATTTCAGCTGCTGTACCACGAATGGTTTTATCGCTGTCCAGGAAAATAGTTCCTAAGAATAAGTACCCGATTTCGTCTAATGGCTTTTTGATCTGATAAAGTGCATTGGCTGTATTCAAAACCAGGCTTCTTTCATAAACTTCAGCAATTCCTGAAAAGAAAAGGCAATGCTTGATTACTTTTGCCAAAGCATTTGCCGGAGTATTCGGAAAGCAAAGCATCAAGGCAGGAATTTCGATAAGCTCTTTCTGTTCGGCAACGAAATATTCCACGAATAAAGGTTCTTTCCTTTTGGCAAGATGATATTTTGGAATAACAATCTTCAGATCTACAGGATAGTATGAGTTTTTCTTATTATCGATGGTCTTCCATTTGTAAGCCCCTGAAAAGAATTCTACAGGAATATCATCATACCCGAAACTGCTGAATTCTTCAAACACGGTTTCCGGCGAACGGGTAATTCCTGCAGTCATCCACCATGAAGGGTGTTCAAATTTTCCTTCCGGCTTAGCATTTTTGCCAAAGAAGAAAAGTAACAGTTCTTTATATTCTCCTTTTAATCTTTTTTCAGTTTCTGCAATAGCTTCTGAAGTATTATCTAAAGCACAACGCTGCAATGCCAGCTGAATATCCAGATGATGGGGGATAATATTATTATTCTGATAACTTTCCAATCTTTCCACCAGCGTCACTGGGGAAATCCAACATGGAGCATGGGTAACCGTGAATAATAACGGGATCTTATCTCCTGATTTTATTTTTTCATACGTATAAATAGCAAGTTCTTTAAACGCAATTCTTGCAGGGCAATCTGCTCCTACATTTTCAATCGGCCCCAATTTTTTCTGATAATTGGAATAAGATTCTCTTGCAGCTTCCTCTTCTTTGGTCTTATGATAAATCTTTTCCAGGTTTTTAAGCGGAACAGGATATTTTTCCATTAGATCCAAGCCATAATTGATAATGGCATTACACAGTAAAACATTCAGATAAGGAACTTCCCATTTCGAAATTGTTTTACAGGCTTTCAAAAATACCGGTTCTATTAATTTCACGGATTCGGCATTTACGTCTCCGGCAAAACGGATAAATCCAGCCAAGGCAATATCACAATGCTGACTGTATGGATCATCCATAGCCACAGGAAGATAAAACATCAGATCTTCAAAGTTCTGAAGTACTTTCACTGCATTTTCTTCTGTAGTCAGAGATAATTTTTCCGAAGCTATTGCCACCAGTTCCGGCTGTGTTTCTTCAATATATTTTACAAGAAGAGGACGTACATTGGTCAGTATATTATCTGAATAATGGGAAAGTGCCTCTATCATATTTTCTGAAGCCGGAATATATTTAAGAATGATCTTTGCTGCTTTTGACTGTATACCATCATCTTTACTCACAAATGCCGTACTTAAAGCCATTCCCAACATTTCGGGATCTATTTTCTTTCTCTGGAATATTTTTTCGGTCAGTACCAGACTGGAAACAACCACTGTTTTTACTTCTGAGCTCAACAGATTCGGAAGGTAATGGGAAAATTCATCATTTTTAAAATCAGGAACCCCCACAATTTTTTTCAAATGTGATAATATGGTATTCACAGCTTTTGACTGTGAGGAAGCCAGCCCTGCGAGTAAATCATCCTGCAGTTCAGTCAGTTCTTCTTCAGTTGGTTTTAATGAGGTAAATGCATCCATAAACCAGCCTGTGACATTTTTATTAAAATTTCTGTTGGAAGCCAGAAGGCATTCTTTCAAAAACCTTTTCCTTTCAATCTTTTTTTCTGCGATCAGCTTCTGAACGATAGGAAACCATTCTTTACGGAAGGGTAAAGATTTGGAAGGATATTCACATAAATACCAAAAGTGGATATTAAGGGTTTCTGGGTGGCGGTCCAGTTCAGCCGGATAATTACTCAGATGATGTCCAAGCAACTCTGGTTTGGGCTGTACATACCCTTTTTCTGTCCATCCTAAAATGTCCTTATAGTTAAATGCTGTAAATTCAGCTTCTACAGATTCATTGATAAAATCTGAAAACCATTCCGGGCAGCCCCATTCCAGAATCTGTTCGGTTTGTTCTGCGTTACGAAAAAGACTCCAGTAATTTTTACCAAAATTCTTTTTATCCATGCAGACAAATGAAGCAATATCAATAATGGAATGCTGATTCACAGATCCTGCCGTATGGTAGGAGTTTTTAGTCATCACAATTTTACTGATCTCCCTATCCATTTTCTTTATAGATGGCACCAGTGTTTTCCTTTCTTCATTACTAAGCTCTTTTAAAAAAGGGATAATCTCATGTATCTTTTCCTCATTAAGGATCTCATAAAGTCTTTCTTTCATGTGCTTCTAATTTGATGTATAAATTTGTTTCAGGTTATTGAGCAACGACTTCTTTTTTATCTTTTGGTGTAAGCTTTTTAAGAAAAGGAACCATCTCTTTTATTTTACAGTTTAAATATTTTCTCTTAAAATCCTCATCAATAAGCATAAATTCATTCTTATCAGCTAAAATAAAAAAAAATGACTGACAGACAGTAAATTATCCCATTAAAGTGAATTTTTTAACAAAATATTAAGTTAATAAAACAACTAATATCATCTCATTAACATCACAAAAACAATTCCCTGTTTAAAGATATAATAGTAAAAAAGTGGCTAAAGACTCTCTATCATGATATTTACACATTATTTGGTGTCTTATTTTTAAAATCTATAATGTCTCAGAATAAAACATTATATAGCACAGATACGTTAATTTTATTTAAAATATTGCAGCATGAATTTTTTGAGGAGGTCAGCAATCGGAGATTGTATTAATTTCGGGATCGTAAAGCCAGATAATATGATTATCACTTCCTGACTGCAAAACTGATAATTTTATGATATCAATGACTTACATCTTAAAAGTTTTTTCCACCTCTGTCAACCCCATTTTTGCCAGATGTTTGTATATTGTTGGTAAGGTAAGATTTCTTTTTTCTGCAATTTCAGAAGGAGGTATTCCTTTGTCAAATAATTCAAAGGTAATCAGATGTGTAGGTTTTTTCGCAATGACTATTGATGTATCTACTTCAAGTGTTCTGTCAAATAAAGGAAGCTCTAGGAGATAGCATTCTTTCAGTTTTTCAATATAGTCTGCAAGATCATAAAGGAATATTTTCGTTTCTTCATTAAAGGCTTTCAGTCCTTTTGTTCCCGCAGTTTCTGAATATAAATCCTTTAAAGGTAGCAAGAAATCTTCCGCAATGCTTTTATAGAAAAAATTTACAGCACCTTTACATTTATCTTCAATTTCAGTCCAATGGCAGGTTCCGGCTGCAAAACTTAATGCCTTTTGATGAATAATTTTTCCAAATTTCCCAGAAACGGCAAAGAGTTTTTCACTTTCTGATTCAAAATCTTTTAATAGCCTTTTTAATTTTGCCTGATCCGGTATTTCTACTGATAAGGCAGCCGCAGCCCAAATCATGACGGTATCTTTCAACCAGCCAGCGTCTACGGTCATCCGGAGTTTATGCAGTGTATAATCATACTTTTCCTGCTCAATGAGCTGTTCTAAAATATCATTAGCATGGGTTGACTGCTGAAAATGTTCAATCCTGTGGTCACAAAATATGGCTTCCGGTGTAATTTTAGACTTAAGAACAATTCCTTCCAGAGTCCGGCATCGGCTTAATGCAACATATACCTGTCCGCTGGCAAAAGATCTTCCCGCATCTATGATTACCCTATCGAAGGTTAGTCCCTGGCTTTTATGAATAGTGACCGCCCATGCCAAGCGTATAGGATATTGTTCAAAACTTCCCAATACTTCTGTTTTGATATTCTTTTCTCCATCAAGCGTATATCTCTTTTGTTCCCAAACTTCTTTTGTTACTGTTATTTCTTTTCCCGTCTCTTCAAATACAGCCTTGATCAGATCTTCATCCAGATAGGAAATTTTTGCCAGCCTACCATTGTAAAACTTTTTTTCAGGAGATGAATCATTTCGGATAAACATGATCTGGGTTCCTACTTTGAGTTCTAACGTTTCGTCATTGGGATATTGGGTTTCTTTAAATTCACCAATGACAACCGCTTTATAAAAATGGGAATCGTCAGGGAGCTCATTCAGTTTTTTCTGATTAATATGATCGGATATCCGATTGTGAGAGCAAAGATGGATATACGTTTCATTTTCAGGCTCAAAATCAGGATTATATCTGGAATTTAATTTTTCAAAATCCAAATTACAGATATCCGCATGTCTTACTGCATCAAGTATTTCCAGAAATTCAGGACTCTGTTGACGGTATACTTTCAGTAACTCTACTGTTATCAATGGAATGCCCTGAAATGCTTTGGCAGAAAAGAAAAACGGTGTCTGATAAAATTTTGACAAAATCCGCTCCGATTCATACCTTACCACCGGAGGCAGCTGGTATAAATCTCCGATTAACAGCAATTGTGCCCCTCCAAACGGCAATTGGTTTCGTCTGACTCTCCTTAATGAATGATCCATCATATCCAGCAGGTCGGCTCTCAGCATTGAAACTTCATCAATAATAATCAATTCAATTTCTCGGAAAAGATCAAGTTTATCTTTCCGGTATTTAAAATGAGGGAAAAGTTCATTAATATTCATTGCCAGATTGGGATCAACAGGCTCTGTGGTGGGAACAAATGTACGCGAAGGAATTGCAAATAATGAATGAATGGTTACGCCACCAGCGTTAATGGCTGCGATACTTGTGGGTGCAACGATAATGTGTTTTTTGCGGGTCTTTTTTACAAACTCATTCAGGAAAGTAGTCTTCCCTGTTCCTGCTTTCCCTGTCAAAAATACATTTCTGCTGGTATGTTCAAGTAATTCGGTAAGTCCGTCCAATGAATAAAAAGTTTTCATCAAAGTTAATTTATAAAAGGCTAAAAACACCCTATTTATAAAAAATAAGACTCCCTTTTTCAAGAGAGTCCGTTTGATTGATAATGTTGAAAATCCAACATTACTTTAATAATTTTTCAGGCACCAATGCAGAATCTTTGCAATGTTTTTGGCATCGTCCACTCCTCTGTGGTGGGTGCCTTCAAGGGTAAGACCCAATTCGCCCAAAGCTCTGTTCATCCCAACACTTTTCCTGATGGTAGGATGAATTTCTCCGAATAATGTTTTCACATTGATATGATCATCACTCATAGGATAATCTGTGTAGAATCTTCTTGCCTGATTCTGAAGCATATTCAGATCGTAATTTCCATAGCTGGCCCACGTAAGTTCTTCTGAATCATATTCTGCTCTCAGAATATCGAATGCATCATCCAGCATGATTCCTTCATTATCCAGCATATTCTGGGTAAGGGTGGTAAGCTCCGTACAAAACGGACTTACTTTTGAATGTTGGGGTTTTATTAAAATCCCTTCATTTTTGGAGATCTTACCGGTTTTTGCATTCATGATGCAGACCCCGATTTCGATGATCTCGCTTTCCTGGCCTCTTGGCGGTCGGTTTTCCCAACATGTTGCTTCGAGGTCTACTATTAATATATTTTCTGTTGTTTTCACTTGTTTATAATTTAATTATTAAGGTGGAAGATGGAATAGCTTTTACGGTTTTATACATAAAAAGTTTCGGTAAATGAATTACCGAAACTATACTTTAAGAGTCATTAACTCTTCTTTTATAAAATCAATTACTAAAGAATTCAACTTTTTGTTGATCCTTTTCTGCTCTTCTTTTTCAATTACTGTAAAAGCTGCCGGAAAGTCTTTCTCGAAATCTTCTAAAATATCCTGAGCAAAAAGGCCAATCACCTTACCTATCATTTTAGGCTGGAATTCACCAATTTTGGTGATAACATTATTCAGTCTGTTGACAGTAGCATATTTCTGGATTTCACCCAAGATTTCCTGAGCTTTTTCGCTGAAATGAACCTGTTTATGAACAATTTTAGCTTCCTTTTTAACCATTTTAGCTTTTTCGATCCATTTTTCATTCTTATTTTTAAGAATAATTCTTGCACCATTTCCAAAATATTTGGTTTTCAAGGTTTTTATGATGGTACCTTCACACATATTGTCCTCCAATTCAGGCAATCCCAGCCAGGCAGGAATTTTTGAATTGAAAACATTGGGGAATCTCAAAGCGTCTTCAAGGGTTCCCTGAAACAAGATTTTAGCATAGAAAAATCCTGTCTCCTCAAAAATCCGATTGACAACGTCTGTATCCAAATAGGTAATCCCATTCAATTTGATATCGAAAGCGTAAAATTCGTTATGAGGGGCATATTCAATGCCTTTCTGTACCTTCACAGCATCTTTCACTAGTTCTACTTCTTTATGTTTGTAACCGCCACCGAACAATTCACCATAGATCACTACAGTTTCTACATCCGGGTGAATGGTTTTCACTTTCTGAAACACTCTTGTTACATTTTTTCTGTAGCGTTCCAAAATCTGATGTGCATTGAAAAATTTCTCATCTTTTTCGATGAAAGCAGTTCTCTTCGCAATTTTAATTTCATTTCCATCGGTAAAAAAAGAGAAATTAGCTCCGTGAACTTTTTCCTGTACTATGAAAACCTCATCCCAAAACCCTGCATCCTGATCTGTTCGATCACGCGGGCCTGGTAAGCATTTTCTATAGAGTTATATGTTTTGAAAATCATTTTGTTTTTAGTTTTTAATTGTTTCTGATTCGTTTTTCTTCATCTGGGTAATGTGTCTCTGAGCATGGAGTGACAGAAAATAAATATATTCGTATACATTAATTTTCCCCAGTTCATTCACCGTCATTGTTGTTTTATACAAGAAACCTTCCCCATTTTTCATTACTTCCAGATAGTGTAGACACTGAAGATATTGCTGAGTAATCAGGCTTCTGATTTCATCCGGGCTCATTTCCCCTTTCGGTTCCATATGTTCCGGTCTTATCCATTCAAAAGCGCCATGTTCACCTACTCTGTCAAAGTTTTCTTTATTGAAACTGTAGTTTTTCATTTCAGATTCAAGGTCAAGATTCAAAGAATTTTTCATTGCTTTTTTGGAACCTTTTTCAATAAGGATCAGCAAGTAAAAATTCGTAAGATAAATATGTTCTAAAATCTGCTGAATCGTCCAGCCTCCGTTTGAAGGCTGATGATTCAACGTTTCTTTATCTTTTTTAAACCATCCGTCTACCTCATCAAATGTGAGTTTCAGATGTGTTTTTATATCCTGAATATATCTAAAAATGTCCATTACAGTTTTTTAAAGTTTTTTAAAAGGCTGATAATATTTTCCTTTCCTACAGGGTTCATAGAGTGACTATAGAATTGTGGAAGATCAAGATAATTGTCCATACAATATTCTATCAGCCATTTGGCGCAGTCATATCCTGTCTTTTCGACAAATTCCTGAGAATACTGCTCCAAATCAGCCAGGTCATGGTCAAAAGAAATCATTTCCGGAAGTCCTTTTTCCAAAATCCTGTTGACAAACTGTTCGTAATTCCGAACAATATGCCAGTCGTTTCTGAGGAAAATATCCTGTCTGGTATAATGATACGCCTCAATCGGATATCTTATATCATCCAGAAATAATAGTCTTTTTGTCATTTTCATTGTTTTGCTTTTTGGGTTAGAAACCGGATATTGAAAGTAATATTGTACTGCTAAAAACTTCCAGCTTCCAGCCTCTGGCTTCTTTTCTTTTTAAACCATCATATCAGCACAGTTAGAACTTGCAAAGGCAAAAGGTTTTGCTTTGAACACATATCCCATTCCCAGAATATATCCCATTGCATCTTTTAATGCTACATTGGATTTAAAATCCGGGTCGGTATTAATGTCTGCGTGTACCTCCATTTCCACACCATAAGTATCCAACACAGAGCAGATCGCGTATGCAATTTCAACAGATTTGTTAACCTCATTCAGCATTCGCTCTTTGATACTGATACTCTGTATTTCTCTTTCTTTTCTGATAAAGGTAAACGCTCCTTTTCCCTCGCGAATAAATACTACTGCCGTAGCATAATTGATGGCATCTCCATATACATGAGAGTCTGATCCCACACATACTTTCAGACGGTGTCCGTTTGCCTGTTCGCGGATGATGGCTTCTTCTACCAGCTGTGTGATAGAGTTGTGGAAAAATTTTCCATTCATATTCTGCCATGTTTGTTGTTGCGTTTCCATTTTTTCTACATGTTTTAATTCATAAATGATTGTTGATAATTGATAAATGATCACTAGCTGTCATCATTTCTAACTTAATTTCTAATTTCTATTTTTTGCACTCTGAACCGGACTCGAACCAATACCATCAGTTTTGGAGACTGAGATGCTGCCATTACACTATCAGAGTAAATTGTTAATTCATTAGGACTCGAACCTAAACTCCAAGAATCAAAATCTTGTGTGCTGCCTATTACACTATGAATCAGTATTTAAATTAATGAGTAATAAGTAATTGGTAATGAGTAATGCTAGAAACCAGTCAGGTATCAATGATTACTCATTGCAGATTACTTATCATTCATATTTTTGTGGAACAGACAGGAATTGAACCTGTACCTTTAGTTTTTCAGACTAACGTGCAGACCTTCTACACCACTCTTCCGGATTTTATAAGCAATGAGTAATTGGTAATGAGTAATTTTCACTCTATATCATTACTTATTGCCCATTGCTTATCATTTATATTTTGGTACGGGAAGAGGGACTCGAACCCTCAAAAGCTTGATCCTAAATCAAGAGTGTCTGCCATTCCACCATTCCCGCAGATTTTTATGAGTGATGAATAATTGGTAATGAGTAATTCTTGTACAGCTGATTACTTATTGCTCATTATTCATTGCTTATCATATTGTGTTTAGGTTTGAGAAAGCTCTGTCTGTTTATAAAGTATGCCTGCTAGTATTTGTAAAGATCTTCTGTGCTTGACAAACCTTTCTCATTTCCTAATGTATTTTGTTTTTAAAAAAGTAAAAGGCTGTCTATTTTTATTGACTAAAGATCTTCTGCTCCTGACAGACCTTTTCTCTTTTCTTCATTTTTTGTGTGAATGGTAACTGGCCAATTTTTTTAAAAAAATCTGAACTTTCATGGTATTATATCAATTCAATATTGACCAGTTATTCACATCCAGTACTCTATAAGGGAATCGAACCCTTGTTTTCTGCTCGAAAGGCAGGCGTCCTCACCGTTAGACGAATAGAGCGTTAACCCACTGACCAGGAATCGAACCTGAACAACAAGAGTACATTTCCTGCATGCTGCCATTACATTATCAGTGGTTGGTGGAAGTAGTAGGATTCGAACCTAATCAGCTATGAAGCAACAGATTTTAACTTTATTACATTCATTTTTTATGGAATCGTTCAATTCGTTCCTCATGTCAGTCTGCCCCGACTCTCCAACTTCGGCGTACTTCCGGATTTTTATGAGCAATTAGTAATGAATAATAAGTAATTCCTCATTTTTCCTTTGAAAAAAAGAAAAGGTCTGTCTTTATTGAATGTTTGATTAAAGATCTTCTGCGCTCGACAGCCTTTTTCTTTTATTAATAAAGGATATTCTTTGCTATAGATGATAAAAGATCATTGATAAAAGATTCTTATATCTCCTATAGTTTTTACATTGAGATGGCTATGGGATTCAAACCCACTCAGTTTACACAACGGTTTTGCAGACCGCCCCGACTCTTCCACTTCGGCGAACCATCAGATTAAAAAAATAAAGTCTGTCTAAAATTGTTTGATATAAGAACTTCTGCGCTTGACAAACTTTATTTTTACCTAAAAATTTATAAATGATATTCTTAACTTTTAATTAATCCGGAGAGAAGAAAAGCCTGTCTGTATTTTCGTGTTTGGCGTAAAGATCTTCTGCGCTCGACAAACTTTTACTTTTTCTCCTGAAACAATTAACAATTAGTTACTGTAATTCCGGAAGGACTCGAACCTTCAACCTTCGGTGTATCAGACCGATACTCTAACCACTTGAGCTACGGAATCATTTGTATTCCATAAGGGGATCGAACCCTTGTCGTTCGGTAGAAAGCCGAATGCACTCACCACTATGCTAATGGAACAAATTGTCTGGAAAGCAAGATTCGAACTTGCGACCTCCCGCGTCCAAGACGGGTAAACAACCACCGTTATCTTTCCAGCTTTGCAGATTCACTTTAAAATTCTTTTCCGAGAGACAGTCGGAACCGAAATCTTTTATGAATCTTTGCGGTCTATGCGAGAATCGAACTCGCAGTGCCCAAGAGACAGTCGGGCAGGTTAGCCATTACCTCAATAGACCTTTTTGTGATTCCGAGAGGACTCGAACCTCTAACCCTGGGTTTAGAAAACCCATGCTCTATCCAATTGAGCTACGGAACCGTTTTTGTAACCCCAGAAAGATTTGAACTTTCAACCCCCGGTTTAAAAGACCGGTGCTCTAACCACTTGAGCTATGAGATTTTATATTTTGGGTATCTCCGGGAATCGAACCCTGTTCTCCGGTTCCACAGACCGGCGCTTTACCAAATAAGCTAAAGAAACCATAAAAAAAGCGCCTCTTTTCGGGAGGCGCTTCATATTTTTAAACGTAAGAGATCATTAGCTGACCCACGTATATAAGCACCTTTCATCCACAATTTCACTATCAAAAATACACAGAACTCCTGCCGGCTCATGTCCGAATAGTCTTGAATATTGATTGAATATGTTGTGTAACTGTTTCATTTTATTTTTGTTTGTTTCTAAATTATTTTTAACTGAATCCTGAAAACCTGTTGCTTTCAATTTTCGGTTGCAAAGTAAATATGAATTTTTGGAATCCGCAAATAAATTTTCAAATCAAGTCATTGATAATCAATTAATTACATTTAATCTTTAGAATAGAGAATTTCTGTCCGCAATATTTTGCAGATATCATAAATACCTAAATGACTGTCTCTCATCGGGTTGCTTATCACTCTATTTTATCGTATTAAAGTTTCATTGTTAATTAAAAAATTTTCATGTTTATGGTTATTTTTTTTCATTCTAAATAATTTCTGACCTAAAAAACAAAAAACGCCTCGGTTTTCCGAGGCGTTTCTGTTGTATTTTGATTAATTTTTTACAAGTTTACAGTAAATAATTTCCAAAGTCAGCACATTTCGCCTCATTCCATATCATCTCATCATACCCGAATAATCCTTTATTAGAAGGACTTCCGAATAGTTCCGCATTGATATGTGCTCTTTGTATTGTCATAATTTTCTGGGGCAAAGATAAATCTTTTTTGGTATTATTTTATAATTGTCACGATCTCTGGAAAGTTTTAGATACGCAAAGGCGCAAAATAATATTAAAAAAATATGCTTTAAGGCGCGAGGATTTTATCTCCGATAAAATTTAATACCGCTAATAATATTGTTCTGAATAATGCAAATAATTATATTGATTTAATCAGGCAAAATTTTTCTTTAATTTTTAAATTCTTCAATCTTTAAATATTTAATTCCTAAACATTTTATTTCTTCCGGTTTTAAATCTTGAAATATCTTTTAGAATCACTTCATCATTGGGATTAAAATATTTTAGCTCATTCACAATTTCTGAGCGGGTGGCTACTTTTTCAGCAATAATTTCATAGGCTATATTTCTGGTTGCCGTATGTAATTTCGGGTCTTTCTTGAATTCATATTTCATGGCTTCCAGATAAGTGATCTTTTTATGAGCCGGAGTTTTCTGATATAAATGCTGTATTTCAGATTCCAGTTTTTTAACATCAAAAATATTGGCAAAGTAGTTATTCAAACAATTGAAAGCATCTCTGTCTTCTTCCCATCCTTTTAGCAGTACTTTTTGTGCCTCTTCAGCTTTTTCCATTTTTTTACGGTATACCAGGGAAGCTTTCACCATCTGATTATTGATTGTATAGTCATCTGCAACTATTTGATAGTAATGGTGGGCATTTTTAAGATCGTTGATTTCTTTATAGAGATCGCCCACTTTTTCTTTCTGCTCCATTTCTTTATAAAGGTCGATTGCCTTTTTATATTGCTTTGCCTTTTCATAGCAAACTGCTGCATCAGTTTTATTATTCAGTTTCTTAAGGTATACTACGGCTGCTTCATTGTAGAACCCGCCATTTTCCAGTGTTTTTGCACCTCTGTAGTTGTCCTGCAGCAAATTCATATAGACTCTTGCTGCTTTTTTATAATCGTTTTCAGCAATATATTTTTCGGCGAGTTCTTCATATTTGCTCCGGATTCTGTCAAAAAGTGAGTTTTCCAGATAGAAACTACTGCTTCCACTGCCTTTTCTTCCTGCTGAATTTCTGTTGTTCTGTTCTTTATCTTTTAAGGAAGTGATCACAAGAAGGATAATAAAGGCTACAATTAAAAAGATCCCTAATGTTCCAATCACACTCCAGAAGCTTTCATGGAATAATTGGGCAACAATTCCGATGACCTTAAACATAGCCAGCAGTACGAATGCCGCCATAAATTTGTCTATAAATTTCTGTTTATTCATCATCATCGGATTTTAAAATGGTTTTATCTTCTCTGAACAGACGATAAAGGAGCAGCATTACGCAGATCACCAGCACCCATACAAACCAGTTGTAGCCAAACATTTTTACCAACGGATAAAATAGGTACACCAGCATCGCCACAAGGATTGCTATTAAAATAAATTTCACCCAAGCAGGTACATTATCACCGCCAAGGTTTAATGATTTATTTTTAAATAAGAACAAATACAGTCCTACACCAGCAATCATCAGGATAACCATATACATAATATCTGAAACCGGGGCTTTATTCTCCAATGGAGTCCCTTCCGTCCCCACTGCTTTCACTTTGGATTTGTCAATGGAAGCAGAAGAAGGGTCTACAATATCCAATGTTCCGTAAAGTTTACCCAAAGAATCGGCCATCAAAGCTTTTTTCTTTTTCAGCAGGAATTTTACGACTTCTCCGTTTACAGGTTTTCCATTGGTATACTGCTTCAGGGAATCTGAAATTTTACGTTCCAGCTTTTCAGATTTTTGTTCAAGGTGCTTTGTAATCTTTTGGGTATAAATGGTTTTAAGAGAATCTCTGCTTTGTTTTTCTTTATTCACAAGTTTTCCGATATCTCTTCCTATTTCACTGACTTCTCTTCCACCCGCTTTTTTATAATTTTCTTTGTCTTCTTTTGTTTTGGATTCTATGATCCCGGCATGAATAAGTTCTTTGGACAGTTCTTTTCTCTCCTGATGATATAGAGAGTCTATCTTCAGATCAATTTCTGAGGTCCCGGACTGGAAAGCAATCATATCAGATGGTGCTTTTACTGCGTTGCTTGCAATTTTTCCGGAAGAGGCTGTATTTTCTTCCTGATCAGCATTATTTTTGTCTGAAGGCAACGCAATCTTTAAGACGATAGCCACAATAATAACCGCCCAGAAAATTCTGCGAAAGTTTCTTGTTCCTGCACTTTCGGTTTTCCCTCCGGAACCTCTACCAAATAATCCTTCCAACCAGGTAAATTTGCCAAAGCCGTCTCCTCTGGAAGTTCCCATTACATCAAGCGAAACACCCAGTTCTACTGCTCTTTCAGGGTATTTTTCAATATACTGTAAATACTTTTCTATTTCCTTTTTATTCCCGGCCATTACTTTTTTAAGGTCAAACGGAAGGTTATTCATCCATTCTTCTTCGGTTTGTTTTGGCTGTAATGCTTCCATCACTTTTTCGTCATCTATTTCAACCGTATAGCTTTCAATTTTTTGGGGAATTGAAACTCCGTTCAGTGGTTTTCTGATGCCTTCGTCTATACTACCGGGCTGCAGAATTAATGAAATCCAGTCGATTTCTTCAGAGAGTTTTACGAGTCCGAATTCAGGATGCATAATCAGAAAACGGGAATCAAGCTGTGCCCAGTCTTCAGGATTTATTTTAGGATAAAAAGTAGTGTTTTCAGGAATAAAAAGCCTGTTGTCTACGCATTGAAAATAAGCGTTCCTACCTATTTCCTGCGGAGCCTGCTCATTAAAAACAAGGAAACAGCCATACAGCAGATCAGGACTGTTGGCAGGAATTGCATAAGATGTTACCTGGCTTACATTAATGCCAAGCGTCTCCATTTCCTGAAGCCATACCACAGGTGAAGAGCCTCTGATCAAGAGACCTTTTTTGGGATAGTTATTTTTCGGGAAAGGTTTTATTCTAAGCTCCATAATCCAAAATCTGTTCTATAAACGGTTTCAAAAACCTGTCGCACATATCATCCATTGTTCTTACTTTCAGCAAGGCATGTTCCGGAAGGTAATATTCTGATCCTCCAAATTCTGTATAGGTTGCCAAAGAGAGAAACCCATGAGCCGTGGAAGGAATAAAAAATTCTTCGATACTTTTGTTACTGCTTCGGAAAGTCAGCATTCCTCGTGAGTCTGTAATAATTTCGCTGCCATCGGGAAATGTAAATTTATTTTTGTTCTGCTCAGCAAAAATTTTAATATCATATTTATTTTTGGAAAAATCCAGCGTGTTTTCTGAAGAACTGTACAATTCATGTCCGGAAATAACCAGATTTTCATATTGATTGATTCCTATTTTGTTGAAATTATTGATAATTCTCAATCCGCTTCCCTTCAGTTTCGCAACTTCAGCTTCAGCTTTTATATTATTTTTTTCAAACTCTTTATCTTTTCCGGTAATAGGTTCTACAGAAATATTTCCCTCCATGTTTATTTTATAGTGGGTAGAATTATCCGGATGATGGAGATAAAAGCTCCGTCCAAAATAAATCAGTTTGTACGACTCCGGAATATTCATCCCTGTAAGATTCTGCTCAGAATATTCTCTTGTATTAAGGTTAAGCTTTGATATTAATTTCTGATCATGCTGATACTGGCACAGAATAAAGTGCTGCTGCTTGTTTTTTGCAAGGGCAAACTGCCCTTTGGGTTTTATGGAAATATTATCAAACAGAACTTCACAGCCGTGATGTGTTTTATAGTAATCATAAGAATGTTTATCGTAATAATTATCAGAAAGATAAGTTTTCAATAATTGTTTTTTAGAACTCAGAATGAAAAATTCGCCATCATATAAAAACTTGGCAATCTTATTAACAGGGGTTGGAAATAAGACAGGATAGTTTTGTGGAAGATCGGTTTTCTTTCCATTGAAATTATGAACAGACTGTTTTTGCTGTGGCGGATTGGCCCACAGCTCCTGCAATGGGAGTTTTATTTTCTGAATATGTTTTCTGGTTCCTTTATGATGTTTATAAAAATTAATTTCACCATCTGATGTTGTAGTCACCAGAAACTTAAGCCTGTCTCTGTTCTGATGAACCACCCGCTGCACTTTTTCATCCTCCATATTCTCCTGATGGGTAATGAAGAACACTTCAATATCCTTTTCGGTATGTTCCTGATTAAAAAAACTTTCCAATGCTTCGGAAACTTCCAGAACCGGACTCACCTGATTGAGGTTTTCAACCACTTCCTCTACTTTATTAAGAGCAATAGGAACACCTGCCTGTCCTAAGGCAAAAACTTTACATTCAGAATGGGCTTTCGGGTGTTTGATGACAGCAATTGCAGAGGCAAAAGCCAATACTTTTGGAGTTCCCCAATTTCTGAGAGAAGTATCAATCAAAATAATTCTTTCAAAAATATTTTCTTCGGGCGGAATTTCTCTTTGAATGTAAAGCGCTTCATTATTGGCTACCCGATTCATGAATACGTCATCTTCATTGGCAAATTCGGAAAGAAGCATCCTGTGAAAATCACCTTTGTTGGTCATATCAGAAATTCCTCCGACAGGCTGTTCTCCTGGTGAAAGATGGCGCATCGGAATTTTCAGACCACTCCAAATTCTTTTGATGAGACTTCCTACCTGAAATGTCTTTGGTTCTTCAATTAATTCTTTGATAAAATCTTTATCAGTATCCGCTGTTGCTTCCTCTTCTACTACCTCATCATCCAACTCAGGCTCATCGATTAGCCCCTTCATCGCATTAATGATGGATTGTACAGTAGGAAATTTTTCATTCAGATCTAAAGCACTTAAATCTTTGTTTAAAGCAGATGGACCAGCATGTTGTTTTTCTGCACTGGAAGCCAGCTCATGCGGCCGCTTGTAATAGATTCTTATATTCGCTTCAGCATTTACTGAAGATATTCTGTTGTGGCTATTGCTGAACAAAGTCTGCAGCAGTACAATTCTGTTCTGTTTTTGCTTATAAACATTGGGAAGTGATTGTATTTTTTCAAGAAATTCAATTTCTTTTTCTGTATTGAAATCAAAATTTCCAATGCTGTAAAACTCTGCGGTACGTCTCAAAGGGCCGGCAAAATCAATATAGCCGTCCTGCATCGCATACAAAACCATAAGCAATGCTCCAAAGGGAGGCCATCCCTGTGGCTGAAGTTCTTTAAGAATCTCCATCACATAAGGCCTGTAAGCTATCGCTCCCACTCCCGGAACCGAGAGGAGATTGTTTTCATGATACCCGGAATCACCGGGAACATCTTCATCAGTTTTCCATTCCCAGAAGTAATTTTCATAGGACTGGAAATAGGCCTTTAATTCCATTCTCTTGATTTTTCTGTAAGACGGAATGAACTTACCGACAAAGGACGGAAATCTGTTTCTCTTATTAAAAGATAATTCCCGTTTTCATCCCAAAGTAACCATCCTTCCGGATCTTTATTATATTTCTGCTGTAAAAGCGTACTCAGATTTTTAAATTCAAAATCCAGACCGGCCGGCAATAAATGTCTGTCTTTTGTCCAATATGTTTTTCCGGGAAAGCTTAATAATGGAATGCCTACAAACAGGGCTTTATTTCCTAAAACAGTCCATTTTATTTTTTCCAGTTTAAACTTCGGTAATGCTGCGATACTTTCTTTAATATCAGCAATATTGCTTAATAAAGAGATTACCGGCTGCTCTTCATTGCTTTCTTTTAATTTTACCTGAACCTGTTCCTGAATTCCAAAATAGTTCTGATTGGAAGGAGGAAAAGTAAGCTGCAATGCCTTGTCTATAGGTATCCAAAGCAATGCTGTTCTCATTTTTTTACTTGGAACCAAAGCTTCTTTCCTGAATAAAAGACCATCCCGAAGCTCATACAGGATAAAGTCCGGCAACTGCTGTACTTCCGGAGATTCTGCCTGTTCGTCGGTAAAGCCTTTCAGCCAGATTGTTTCTTCCTCCACAGCGATCTGAATGTTTTTCCAGTCTCTGACAGAGCCCAGAAAGTCTTCATCAGCACGGGGAAGTTCTGCCCAGAATTCTTTTAAACGCTTTGAAGGATCTTCTGCCATAAGCTTTCAATTTCTTGCTGGATATACTGCTTCTGTTCCGGATTTCTGATCCAGTCACAACGGGTCTGCAGGTATCTCAGTTTATCTTTTATTACATTCTGTTCTTCAAAGCTCAGCATTCCGCCATTCCATTTTTCCACAAGAATTGTCACATCTTTCATAACCTCCTCGGGATTGGGAGTTTTGTTATGCATCGCCTGAGGGTGGGAATCCGGATGATCGTCTTTCTCTATGGTTCTGTTGATAATTCCCTCCAGAATTTCAATCTGCTCTTCTGTATCCCAGATATGCTTCAATACCCAGAGGTCAGAAAGCACGGCTTCTTTTCTTCCACAGATCAGGGCACTTGCAGCAATCAGGTTCTGAAGCTTTACGGCTCTACGGTCTGAAATGGCAATTCCTGTATTCCGAAGGCTCATAATGGTATTGAGATAAACTTCATAGATTGGTTTAAGGTCTATGGTTCTGCACAGGTTCTGAAGCTGCCTGATCTCATCGGCATGGATTTCCGGAATTTCCACTTCTTCCTGGTTCTCCAGTTTTCTTCCGGCTAAAAGCACCTGTTGTAACAGTTCAGGTTTTACATAATCTACATTGATTCTCACCAGAAAACGGTCAAACAATGCGTTCAATGCTTCATCTTCAGGAAGAACGTTACTTGCCCCTACAAACATCAGTGCAGGTAAGTGTTTTGTTTCTTTTCCTCTTTTAAAAATCTTCTCGTTAAGTGCCATCAGAAGGGAATTCAGAATAGCAGAGTTGGCGTTGAAAATTTCATCCAGGAAAACCATGGAAGCCTCAGGCATCATTCCTTCCGTATTGGTCAGAAGTTCTCCTTCTTTCAGTTTTCTGATGTCAAAAGGTCCGAATATTTCGTTCGGTTCTGTAAAGCGGGTTAATAAATATTCAAAGTTTTTGCCATCTTTTACGGTTTTTGCCAAGGTTCTGACAATCGCCGATTTTGCAGTCCCCGGAGGACCGTACAAAAAAGCATTTTCTCTTGCCAAAAGGCAGATTCCCAACAGATCTACGACATCATTTTTACCTACAAAGGTTTCTTTTACGTAGGTAAGGACTGTATTGAGTTGATTGATATTCTGATTCATTGATTTAAAAAATTAAAATTTCCACCATTTTTTCTTGTGGGGTTTCTCTTCATCTTTACTTTCTGCCTGTTCATTTCTTTTGCTGAATGAAAAAGCGAGTCTCTGATAAGGGTCTTTGATATCAAAGTACAGTTGCGTTCCGTCATCAAGTGTAAGTGCATCCATGATTTTATCTCCATCTTTAACCAGATTTTGGGATACGTCCTGTTTATTGAGGTGATGTCTTACTAAATCCCTTTCGTCAGAAATTCTTGTAATCATATAGGGAGATTCTTTGGTTCCGTCTCCGGTTTTTTCAAGACATTCAAAAATAATCTGAGCGATTGTCATTTCAATACTTCTTCCTTTTTCATCACCCAATTCTTTGTATGCAAAATATTTATAAATATGAGCCCTGGGGCTTAATAGAATATTGACATTTACATATTGTATAACCTCTTCAAATTTTCCTTCGTTAAGTAAATCCTGCATGTTTTCAATATCTTCGGAATATGGGTCATATTCAGGATCATTGATTACCAGTTCACGGCATTTCAGAAAGGTTTCTTTGGTAGGGTCAGCTAAAAATTCAAATACTTTCTCATACGTTTTCATTGTTTTCTTCGGTTATAGTTTTTAGTTCTCGCCAGAATGCGTCTTTGTGAATTCCGAATTCGGCTGTTATTAGTTTATTGATAAACGGAATTTCCGCCAGTTTATAATCTTTTTTTTCAACAATTCTTTCCAGATAGAGTTTTCTGTAGGTTGTATCTTTCAATTCTTCCTGCCAATTGACATTTTTCAGATCGAGATCATACCCGATTCCTGAATAATGAAACTGTGCCAGAATATTTTCCAGCATGGCAATCAAAGGGTCTTCCGGATCTACAGAGTTTAAAGCAACAATAATTTGTGGTAAAAACCTCAACGATAAGTCTGCGGATAAGATAGAAGAAATATCCCGGCTTCCTTTAAATACGGGAATAAGATTTTCAATATTTTTCTCTGTATTTTCTCTGATCAGATAAAGCTGTGCGCTGTGATAGAGAATCTTTGCTGCCCATACAGCTGCCAGTTTGTTACAGATTAACTGGTCTGATAAAAATTCAAGTCTTTCTTTTTCAAATTCTGTTTCAAAATAATCTCCTGCTTCCACCTCTTCCTGAGGGGAAATTTGCTGTAAGCTTGAGAAGAGAGTAATACATTCTTCCTTACGAAGCAAAAAGATCGTGTCTAAAAACGGTGACTTGGTTTCCATGATCTAACAAAAATAAAATTATTTCGCTGAGAATAAAATTTTAAAGTGAAGATTCATGGTTAAATATGGAATTAAATTGTTGGAAAACGCAAAGGCGCAAAATTTAATATATGCAATGTAGTAAGGCGCAAAGATTTTATCTTCGATAAAATTTAATACAGTGAACTATAATTCTAATAAAGTAAATCACTACGAAGTATCTTTGTTGAAAATCTTTGATTTTTTTGCGCCTTAAAACAGCATAATGTTTAACACCTTGCGCCTTCGCGTTTTCCAACCTATTGACTTATGTTTATAAAGATTGCTTCGTCGCTAAAGCTTCTCGCAATGACCGGTTTAGGCTACAATTTCAATGATATTGTTTTCCGGGTCAAGGATTACACTTTCATAATAACCATCTCCGGTGATACGAGGTTCTCCAGCCACTGTGTATCCGTCTTTTCTTAATGTCTCTGTAAGTTCATCTACTTTTTCTTTACTGTCTACTGAAAATGCAAGATGGATAATTCCATACTGTTGGGATTCATAGGAATTTTCGGTTTCTCTGATATCTGGTTTGGTCATAATTTCAAGCCTGCAGCCATTATCAAAGCTTAAAAAGTATGACTGAAAATTTTTGACAGGATTATGGTATTTTTCATTGGAAACCGCTCCGAAATATTTCTGATAAAATGCTCTGGATTTTTCAAGGTCTTTAACCCAGATGGCAACATGCTCAATTTTCATTTTTTAAAATTTTATTGTTTTACTTATGCAAAACTAGCCTGACTGCTTCCATTACACCTGCTCCATATTATTCTTTTATTGTTCTGTATTTACCAGATTACGTTTTGAATTATACAAAAGACAGCATATATCGTATTATTTAAAGCATTTATTGATAACATCTTATATATTCTGTTGATATGAGAAGGCTTCCTTGTTTCCATTATCGTAATCATGGAGACAATCTAAAAGTTATTATCTTTGCTCCATTCAAAATAACATTATGAGTATTCACATCAGTGCAAAAAAAGGAGAAATTGCCAAAGTAGTATTGCAGCCGGGGGATCCGCTTCGTGCACAGTATATCGCTGAAAATTATTTAGAAAATGCTAAACTGGTAAGCAAAACCAGAGGAATTTTTTATTATACAGGTCTTTATAAAGGAAAAGAGATCACTGTAGGAGCTAGTGGAATGGGATTCCCAAGCATCGGGATCTATTCTTTTGAGTTATTTACAGAATATGAAGTAGAGACGATTATCAGAATCGGGACTTGTGGTGCTTACAATACGGATCTTAAACTTTTTGATATTTTAAATATTGAAAATGCTGCCAGCGAAAGTACTTATGCCAAATATGCATGGGGAATTGAAGATGAAATCCTTCCTCACCAGGGAAATATCTTTGGTACCATCAATGAAACGGCTAAAGAATTATCATTAAACGCTAAAGCAATCAACATCCACAGTAGTGATATTTTCTACAGAAAAGATCCTGCGACTCCTGAAATTGCTACAAAATACAACTGTCCTGCAGTAGAAATGGAAGCGTTCGGTTTATTTGCCAATGCTCAGCACTTAGGAAAAAATGCAGCGACTATCCTTACAGTAACGGATATCATTCCAACGCATGAAAAAATCTCTGCTGACGAAAGAGAAAAAGCTTTGAATCCAATGATGGAACTGGCTTTGGAATCCGCAATAAAGAGTCTGTAAAAAGAAAGACAATTCTGCTTATAAAAAAAGAGCTTTACTTTATCAGTAGGGCTCTTTTTTATAGTCTGAAAAAATTTCTGGCCGTTTCTGTGGTCTCGTCTGCGACCTCGGAAATACTTATCTTCTTGAGATGGGCTATTGTTTGTGCTACATAAGGTAAAAATGAGGGTTCATTTCGCCTGTTCTGCATTCCGGGCATATTTTTCGGAAGCATAAAGGGAGCGTCTGTTTCAATCATCATCCGGTCAAGAGGAACATATTTTATAACGTCTTCGAGATGTTTAAATCTTTTCTCATCGCTGATAGCTCCTGTAAATCCTAAATAAAATCCTTTGTCCAGATAGATCTTTGCTTCATCCAATGTTCCGGTAAAGCAATGTACAACGGCTTCCGGTAATTGGGAAAGGTATTCATCTGTGATGTCATTAAATCTTTTAAATGCGGATCTTTCATGAAGAAAAAGGGGTTTATTGACTTCTATAGCCAATTCCAGCTGGGCTTTATAACATCTTTCCTGAACGGGTCTGGGGGAAAAATCACGGTCAAAATCCAGTCCGCACTCGCCTACTGAAATCACATGATCCTGTTTTAATAATTTCCTGAGTTCAGCGATGCTTTCTCCGTTAAACGATTTGGCATCGTGGGGATGAATTCCGGCTGTTGAAAATAAAATTTCCGGATATTCTTCTACAATCTCAGCAGATTCTTTACTTCCTCTTACGCTCGTACCTGTGAGAATCATATGTTCTACACCCTGGTCCAAAGCACGGTTGATAATTTCTTCGTGTTCATTATAGAACTGTTTATTGGTCAGATTAATGCCAATATCAATGTATGTGTTCATTTTTTTTATTTTTTATTATGTATTATTTTTCAAATATAAAATGGAAGCTGGTAAAAATTCATGACTCCTGTTTTATGGCTGTAAAAATATAAGTTTAGTACGCAATATTTTTACGTAGGGCAAAAAATACTAAAAAGCGAAGAGTTAAAATCGCTAATCTGTACTGTGAATATAGAATCTGTTTTATTGCCAATCTGCGAGAGTTTTTATTTTCTCACAGATTTCGCAGATTTATTCGTTGATAAATTTTTCCAGAAAGCCGATCAGCTTTGTTCCGCCATGGCTCCAACGGATTCCGTGGCCTTCTTTTTCTCTGACTTCAAAAACCAGTTCATGTTTGTAGTGGAAGAAAACATTCCACCAGGTTCTGTTATCCAGAATATCATGGATTTTAGCCATTACTTTTTCCTGTTTCTGTTGATTGTTTCCTTTGATTTCTCCCCAGAAATTATCATCCATTCTTCCAATATGTTTTTCCCAGGCTCTCTGTGCAATGGTAATTTCATTATTGAAGGGTTCCTGACACGCATTGATAAGCATTGTTTTCAAAGGCGGGATCGCATGTTCATCGCGAATGCTTGCAGAAGTTAATCTTTGTCCTAAAATATTCAGCCAATGCTCAAACGGAATTGTTTCTAATAGTTCTGTTTTCACCTCATCAGAATCATTACTTTCAAGAATATCAATGAACTTTTCAAAGCTTTCCTGCCTGTCAATGATTATTTCTTCATTAAAATAAGGAAGGTGAAGTTCTAATGTATTCTCTTTATATCTATAAATATTTTTTTCCAGGGCTTCCAGGTGTTCTTCTGCTAAAACAGCTTTATATTTGCTTTTCCATTCTTCAGAAAAAAAGGAAATATAGGGATCAAAAAGGTTCATATTTTACAACATTTTAATCAGATTAACAGGAAGTTTTTCTTCTCTGATCAAATAGCCAATCAGGTTAAACCATTCTTTACAATGATCAAGAATCCAGGCATCAGAAGAAATAATAATTTCTGAACTTTCCGCTAAAAACTTATCCGGATTAAACTGCAGATCAGCTTCCCAGTTGAGTTGGTGCTGCTCAGCGAATTCAAGAATAATCTGCTTAATCCGCCCACTGTTGGAAACCGGTTTGTCAAAAATCCATACCAGTTTCTGAATCTGATTTTTCTGGTAAAAAGCAGCAATCAATTCTACGGCTATTAGTGTCTGATTAACTCTTTTATAGGTTCCATGAACACCGGAAAGATCGCGGATACAGCCATCCAATCCTTCAAAAATATACGCTTCGGAAAGCAGACTTTCCAACAGGATCAGGACATTAAAACCGTCAAGGTAAACCGTTCTCCCTTTTAAATCCAAAGTTTCTACATGTTTCAACCGTCTGTTGTGAAGCTGTGAATCTGATGCTGAAGCTCCCCGTAAAGCTTGTATCTGACGGGTTTTCAATCTATATCTGTTTCCAACCAATTCGGAAGCTGCTTTTTCCGGGTACTCTCTGGTCAGAAGATACCGCATATCCTCAACAGCCAGTTTCAGTTTACTGATCTGCTTCTCTGAACCGAACAAGGTATCATCACCCGTATTTTTTCCGCGGTTTCTGCTATTCATACTCAAAAATAGAATTTTTGGTGAATTTTATGGTAAGAAATATGTTTTTATCTGGGATATTAAAACCACCCCGTCAAAAATTCTTTGAATTTTCGCCACCCCTCCAATGGAGGGGAATTACGCCGATTAATAGTACTATTCGTTATCAATATGGATATTATTAAATAGAAACCAGTGTGAATTATCATTCATTTCCATGATCTGTTATGTTTTCTACAACAAAAGAGATATTTTGTACAAAGTTTTAATATTTATTAGGAATAAGTTTGCAAAGACTTAAAAAATACCCTTATGAATACACTGAAAAAATTATGTTACCTGTCTGCAGCCACATTGTTATCAGCATCTTTTGTTGCCTGTTCAAGTGATGACAATGAGATTATTACTGAACAGCAGACTCCCTCGCAGGTACTATCATCCACTCCATGGGAAACTACCGGAGCTAAGGATAAAAGTGGAAATAGTGTAGCACTTACAGATGCCAGTGTTGCCGGATATGTAGGTTTTGCTTATTTCAAAGCAGACGGAAAGTTTGCCATATATAATCTGACTGATGTATTGAGATCTATGGGAACATGGTCTGTAGATGCGCAGGGAAAAACAAGAACTATTGCCGCATTGAACCCGGATGGAACTACTATTTTCACCCGTGATGTTGAAATTCTTGTTTTGAACAAAAATGAATTCACGTACAGAATCCGTCCTAACTCAAGTGATCCTTCTGTGTATTATGACATCATCCACACAAGAACTTCTCATACGGAACCCACCAACGGACAGCTTATATTAGCTTCCACGCCATGGGAAACAACCGGTGCGAAGGATAAAAGCGGAAATAATGTTGCATTAAGTGATCCTAATGTTGCCGGATTCGTAGGATATTCTTACTTCAAAGCTAACGGAACTTTTAAAATTTTCGGATTAAATGATGTATTGAGATCTGAAGGGACATGGTCTATTTCTCCGGACGGGAAAAAGAGAACACTTACCACTCCAACTTTTACACGTGTTGTGGATATTCTGGTTCTGAATGAAACAACGTTCACTTACAGAATTACTCCTGATGCCAATAACCCATCTGTATTTTACGACATTATTCATACGAAGGTCAACCATAAGGAGCCTTTGTAGTGATTATTTTTTGATAATAAGGAAGAAACCTGCTCAGTAATGGGCAGGTTTTATATTTTAAATTAAAAGGAATGTATTGTTTGTAATGCATTACCAACAATCCTCCCACCATTTTTTCCAGGTTATGGTTCCGAGCTGGTTCAGGTCTACTTTTTCACCGATCATGGGAAGGGTAATGGGGATATTGTTTTCTTCAGCATTTTTTGAGGCAAGTTCTAAGGGTTCATACCATGCATGCTGAGCCAGCTTAAATTTGGAATTGTGGACAGGAATAAAATTATTGGCCTTCAGTTCTTTTATTTCTGTGATGAGCTGATCCGGCAACGTATGAATATATGGCCATTTTTCGTTATACTGTCCGTTTTCCATGATGGCCAGATCAAACGGTCCATATTTATCTCCAATTTCTGTAAAATGATTTCCATAACCGCTATCGCCGCCCAAAAACAGTTTTTTTGTAGGTGTTTTTAAAACGAAGGAAGTCCAGAGTGAGATATTACGGTTCAGCAATCTTCCGGAGAAGTGTCTTGCCGGAGTGAGCGTAATTCTGAAGCCTTCTGCGATGTCTATGCTTTCCCACCAATTTTTTTCGATGATTTTGTCGAAATCCCAGCCCCAGTATTCAAAATGCTGGCCCGTGCCCAAACCACAAATAACTTTACCAACTTTATCTTTTAATTCCTGAACAGTTTTATAATCGAGATGATCCCAATGATCGTGGGAGATCAGCAGAAAATCTATTTCCGGCATATGTTCCGGCTTATAATAATCAGCTCCCTGAAAAGCTTTTATAGAACCCGGCATTGGAGAAGCGTTTCCGCTAAAAACGGGATCTACCAGAAATTTTTTGCCATCTACCTGTATGAAATAGGAACTGTGCCCAAACCATACCAAAACATTTTCTTCCGGATGAAGGTTCTTTAGATCTGTTATTATAAATGGAAGTGCTGTTTTTGGCGAAGTATTTTCCACTTTACACAAAGTATGGAAAAGCACTTTGGTCATGCTTTCTCCTTCCAGTAAAGAAGGTGTTGTCAATATATTCTGAAATCTCCCATTGAGATAATTAGGAAGTGTATTGAAATATTCTTTTCTTTTTTCATCGGGAAACTGCCCGAGCTGCTTTTTTAAATTTTTCATTCCCTTTTATTTTTACATTCTGAGCCTTTCTTCCTCAAGGTCAAGTCTTGTTAGATAATGTCTTATATATTCTTCGTCAATATTCGGGTTGCGTCTGTTTTCTGCCCGTAGCCAGATTCTTTGCTGCTCCAGGGTTTCAAAATAGATTGCTTTCGCTTCTTCAGACAGCTTATGAATAGAGTCTTCTTTATCTTCCTGCTCCCAGCGGTCCATCAGTTTACTAAAATATTCATTTTCGCTTCTTCTTTCTTTATAATTTTCATCCAGATATTTAAAGGCTATCTTGCGCATTTCCCTTCTTAAGAAATGTTCAGATTCTTCCTCAGACCAATATCCTCCTCCGGTATCAGATAAATTAAGTTTTTTGATCAAAGCAGGTAATGTAAGCCCCTGGACAATCAAAGTGGCAAGAATTACAATGAAAGTAATGAAGAGGATGAGATCACGATGTGGGAAAGGTTGCCCGTTTTCCATCACCACAGGAATAGATAATGCTGCTGCAAGAGAAACTACCCCACGCATTCCCGTCCAACCCATCAATAATGGGGCTTTCATTCCCGGATCTCTGTCTGCTACATTAATAAAATTCCGCATAATCAGAGTCACAAAAACGGCACCAAAGGATGACAGAAAACGTACAATAATCAGTACCGCTGTAATGAGTAGTCCATAGCCAATAGCATCTGATAGACTGATGCCTTCTTTATTTAATCCTACCATAATTTCCGGCAGATCTAATCCAATGAGTAAGAATACAATTCCGTTGATCAGAAATACAAAACTTTCCCAGACATTGGAACCTCTTAATCTGGATTGTGACGTTCTGAAAATCTCATGTCTTCTTACGGAAAGAAATAATCCGCCGCTTACTACTGCCAGTACTCCCGAAGAGTGTACTTCTTCCGCAGCAATGTACATCACATAGGGAGCAACCAGACTTAATATAGCATCCATATTGACATCGGTAGGGAATATTTTTTCAATTTCAAGGAATACAAAAGCCAATACAAC
Source organism: Chryseobacterium rhizoplanae (assembly GCF_900182655.1). Lineage (GTDB taxonomy): Bacteria > Bacteroidota > Bacteroidia > Flavobacteriales > Weeksellaceae > Chryseobacterium > Chryseobacterium rhizoplanae. The sequence continues at coordinate 5,132 of NZ_FXTC01000012.1, read as the reverse complement.
TCCTATTCCCAGTCCTCCGAAAACCATCCATCCAAAACTAGTGGCTGCATCCTGCCATATAAACTGACCTGTAGCCACCGCTACCATTGCAAACCTGAAAATGATGAGCGAAGAAGCATCATTGAATAAACTTTCACCCTCAAGAACTGTAGATAGATTTTTAGGAACTTTTACAAATTTTAAAATGGCTCCTGCGCTTACTGCATCCGGTGGTGATACAATTCCCCCCAGCACAAAACCTAATGCCAGTGAAAATCCGGGAATGTATGAGTTCGCTACAAAAGCTACAGAGATTGCCGTAAGAAAAACCACAATGAATGCAAAACTGGTAATGATTCGTCTCATTTTCCATATTTCTTTCCATGAGACTGCAAAAGCAGCTTCATACAAAAGTGGAGGCAGGAAAATAATAAAAATAAGTTCAGGATCTATTTTTAACACCGGCAATCCAGGGATAAAACTAATAAGAAGTCCGGCAATCACCAGGATGATGGGATATGCTACTTTCAATCGATTGGCCAGCATAATGGCCCCGATAATGACAAGGACCAGTCCTAAATAATAAATAAAATTTTCCACCATTGTTTTTCAATTAATTTTAAATCAAGTCTCTGTTATCGAATAACAAAATTTAAAAGAAAATAAATATAAGCATAAGATTTTGAGAAGTGAAAATAAATTTAATCGACCGTGAAATTTTTGCCGGATGATTTTAATGTAAATAAATCTGAGCTTTGGAAAGCCATTTAGCCAGTCCCAGCATAATACATCCCAATACTGAACCTAACAGGATTAATACAGCTAAAGTCTTGACAAATACCATCCGGTATTCCTTTTTATCAAATGTAAAATCTACAGAATTGATATTGTATTCGGTATAAACAGAAGGATTTATACGCAAATCCGGTCTGAAGTAAACAATTCCCTGAATATATCTTCTCCGTAAAGCTTTGAGATTGACAATATAGCTGCTGTAACCTGCATCCACTCCATCAAAATCCACATATATTACAGAGTCTTTGTGTTTTACTTTCAATACATAGATTTTATTTCTGGGGCTAAGATCTACATCATATTCATCTGCAAGGTTATATTTTTCCAGATCCTGGTAAAGAATATGGTCTGTTGTACCATCTTTTCTTTCATAGTGAACTCCCTTATCATCTACCACAATTCTTTTAACGACTCTTTTTCTGACCGTATTCTGGTAAAGAATAAAACGGTATACACCAAAACCCAGGGCCGGATAGTACAATATTGATACTACAACAAGCATTGTAATATTTTTACAAATGATAACGGGCAATATCAGTAACACTAAGGACAACACCAATAATAAAAGTACAGCCGACGTTCTGGTCAGGCAGGTCATGAACCTCCATGATTTAGAAACTAACGGTAAAAAATCTTTTCTTACATCCTCTTGCATCTGTTCAAGATACGAAAAAAGTGAATACTATAAAAGAGCCACAGTGGCACACCATGACTCTTTTTACCAAATTGAAAATAAGATATAATTAAATTGAAACTTATGAAATCGTATATGTTTTTTCTGTCGTTGTATTGTACGTATCAGAGATCACGTTGTCTACAAATCTCCATTCCGCCACGGAACTTCCCATTGTAAATTTTACATGCAGATATCCTCTTTTATAGAGATTGGCATAATCAAGATCATCAATCAGTAACGAAAATGCCTGCGCCAGTTCTATTGCTTTTGCAGGATCAGACGTTATTCCAAGATAGCCTTCCAATCCCGGAGAAGAAACGGAGCTGCAGGCCAGTTCGGTTCCGATGAATTTCCCTTGAGCATCAGTTAACTTTCCTAACCATGCATTATGGGTATCTCCTGCCAATACCACTACATTTTTTCCTGCAAGAATAGAATACAGCTGTTCCCTTTCCATGAAATATCCATCCCAGGCATCTAAATTATAAGGTAAAGTAGTTGCAATTCTGGCAATTTCCTGTGGCGTTAGTGTCGGGTCCTGCTGTTGGTATCTTGTCTTAAGAATAATTAATTGTGTGATGGTATTCTGAAGTGCCTGCATGGTAGCCGGCTGTGCGCTTCCGTGCTGTTTTATTTCTGCTAAAATCTGATTCAATACCATCAGAAGTTCTGCAGGGACCATCATTTTAGTCATTAAAATCTGCTGTCCGAGTACTTTCCATTTTGCAGTATCCCCATTGATTTGAGAACCCAGCCATGACATCTGTTCGTTCCCGATCAGTTTTCTGCTGGTACTCAGGAAATCTGTTTTAAATTGCACCTGATTGAAGTTTCCTGCATTATCAAGATAATCAGAATATTCCATTTGTTTATCCCTTGCAATTACCCTAGTATCCATCATATAAAGAGAAACGATATTTCCGAAGCTGAAGCTTCTGTAAATTCTCATATCTTTCCCTGTTTTAAGAGGAATGTATTCGCTGTACGCCTGGAAGGCTGCCATTTTTCTTACCTGAAAATCGCCTTCATTAGGCTGATGGTTTTCTGCTCCGGTTTTATAGGTATCATTAGCAAACTCATGATCATCCCAAACACAGATAAATGGTTTTTTCTGGTGAAGAAGCTGAAGGTTTTTGTCACCTCTGTACTGTCTGTATCGCTCTCTGTAATCGCTGAGGTTAAGAATTTCCTTAGCCGGCTGATGGGCTCTTCCTAACTGATTGGTATAAGGGTTTGTTCCGTATTGCCCCGGAGCATATTCATAGATGTAATCTCCAAGATGCACCACTACATCGGCTTCAGATTTTGCAATCGCCCCATAGACATTGAAAAGTCCTGCAGGAAAATTGGAACATGACACCACTGCCATTTTCACTTCATTTACAACATCTGATTTAGAAGGCAAAGTAAGGGTTTCCCCTGTTACACTTACTTCTTTAGTTTTCGTATTATAGAATCTGTAGTAATATTTTGTATTGGAAGAGATATTCTGCACATCCACCGCTACCGTAAAGTCATTTACTACTGTGGCATTGGCCTGACCTCTTCTTACCACTTCTGAAAAGCTGTTGCTTTTACTGATTTCCCATGTAATTTCTGCATCAGTTTCTTTAGAATATCTCGTCCAGATAATGATTCCGCTTGCACTTGGATCAAAACTCGCTACTCCGGATTCAAAGCCTCCGTTTTTAAGATCATCGGGAGCATTTCCATTTTCAGTAAAATCATCGCTGCAGCTTTCAATCAAAGGGGCAATAAAAATTCCTCCGGCTGCCAATAGTGAATTTTTAAGAAATTTTCTTCTGTTGAATTGGTTGTTGTTTTCCATCATTCCTTTTTTGCAAAGCAACGGTATCTGTGGAAGAAGGCTGTTAACTGAGTTTTAACTATCCTTTATGGTTTTTTAAACAAATGTTTAATGTTATGCATAGGAAATTTAAAGCTGCAAAAACATCACTTTTCAGAAAAGTAGAATTTGTTCAACTATTTTTAAAAGCTGTTCCCCTTTTTATTACATTCACGATACTAATAATTATGATAAAATTGCATGACAAAAAAATTGTTCTTTCACTACTCCTCTTAGTCGTAGGATATTTTTTCTATAACCCAATGATAATATCCTTAGCAGCTATAAAAGATCCTGAATCTATTAATTTTAAACCCGACCAAGTATTTAAATTAAAAGATATTCCTGAATTAAAAAATTCTCAAAATACAGTTTTATATATATTGTTTCATCCCGTGAGGATAGAAAAAATCTCAGCCCACAAATTCCAAAATGGAAAGTTTTACAAACAAGCAATGCAGCTTTGATCAATGATTTACTGAACTGTAAGTTCCAATACACCGGATCAGACGTCTCAACAGTACAGAGTATGATATATATCTATTCAAACAATACATTAGTTTTCGAAAGCGAAATTTCTTTGGATTCAAATAGTTTGGGAATTCAAAATAGAACAACAGGCTCGGCGACTCCGTCTGAAAGTAATCATTTCCTTAATATTATAAGCCAGTTTGATAGGTATAATCTACCAGTTTTGATTGTTAAATAGGTGTTATATTAGATTTAAAAAAACCGCTCACATTACGTAAGCGGTTGATTTTCTGTGGTCCCACCTGTAATGTCCCCCGTGTATTTATGTGGCATTAGATGGAGTTATATTTACTTTATATCAACTATCTATAAAAATATTGGAGTTGTATGAAGTGCTGTGGATGTAGATGGGTTTAAGCGTGTTAAAGAATAATTTAAATAAAAGCTTATTTTTTAACAAAACAGTTTTTTTTCATAATATAAGAACAAGTAATTACTACACTACTATTCTAATCAAAATAATCAATATTTATTTTTTCAAATTTAAAATCTATAGGCATCCAGTTATTTTTCTTTACCATTTCATAAAAGTGTTTAAATTCTTTCAATATTTCAGATTCATCAACTTTATCAAAAATTTTTTCCTCAAAAGATTCTTTGGTACCAAATATAATAGAGATATCGTTATTTCTTATGTTATATCCTTCATCCCTAAAATACAAAATTAAACTTTTGACATATTTTTCTTTTTTTTCCCGAGAATCTAAAACAGTTAAAATCTTTTTTTTAATCTCCTCATCACATATCTTTTCTCCATTCTGATTACTAGTTAAAGATTTATAATATAGATTCCAAAAATCATTTCCAAATAATTCCTCTCTTCCTAATTGATTAATTACATAAAATTTTAAGATTTCAAACATTTCACTTTCACTTAAGATAAAACGACTCGTCTCCCCCCTACGTTTATTTTTTCTAATCATTTCACATAATAGATATGCTCCTTTATTCATTGATTCGACCTTCACATTTTCAAATAAATCAATAAAATATTTTTTAGCATTGACTTCATTTCCAAAAAGATTTACCCAATCTTTTTCTACTAGTTTATATGCTAGAACCTCAAACTCTATCATATTATCTTTTATTGACTCATGCAGCAAATAAAAGGAGGCAAAAATTACATTCTTATAATTAGTTCCATTACTAAATTCAGTTATCCCATTTAATCTCCATGTTAAATCTTTTGCCCTACCTTCAGAAATCCAATTGTAAATCGTCAGCAAAAAGTAGACAGTATATAGTATAAAAGTTAAGGAGTGTTTTCAAAAAAGAATTACATTTAATTATGGAAACACCTAAAAA
>NZ_FXTC01000011.1 GCF_900182655.1 Chryseobacterium rhizoplanae | reverse complement strand
TATAGATTTAATTGAACGATGAGAATTTTTGTGAAGGTTAATACATTCTAATTTGAAAGCAACGCTAAATTTTTCTTTTCTATACATAAAAAAATGCCCCTAAAAAGTGTCTAACTTTTTGGGGGCAGTCCAATTTGAGGGATTTTTGCTTTTATATCATTGCGAACCGAAGGTGAAGCAATCTATTCCAATTTCTTACCTTGAGAATCATAGGTAAAATTCAAATTTTAAATGGTTTTAAATAATCTGTCAATCTGTTTTCTGGTTGAGGCATCAGGGGCAACTTTATAAAACTCCTTTATCAGATCCAATGACGTAGGCTTCTTCGGATATTGATTGTTTTTCAAGAAGCTTTTTAATGCTATATTGACATTATCCTCACCGATTAAATTGCTCAATTCTACCATGGCTTCAGCCCCTTTGGAATAAGAAATATGAGGAACATCTCCCGTAGCCTTATAGATAGGAACATTATCGGATAATCCTTTTTCATTGTCATACATCTGTTGATGCATTCTTATTCTTTCCATCATTTTTTCTCTGCCATGCATTTTCTTGTAAAGCATCATTTCCGTATACATCGCCAGTGTTTCGGTAAGCATTACAGAACCTTCTCTGTCGTCAGGATTGATCTGGCTGTTTCCCCACCAGAGGTGTGAAAGCTCATGTCCTGCCAGTTCATTGATGACATCCTGTTTTTTATCCGCCTGTATATTAGCATGGAAAATCATATCTTCAGGCATAAAGACGGCAGAAGGATAGGCCGTGGCAGCAAAACCTCGGGTAAAAGACGAAATCTCTGCAAAATTGATGGTTTTAAAAGGATATTTTCCGAAATTCTGCTGGCAGTACTCTAAAGTGAGCTTTGCATTTTCCAGAAGATGATCTGCATTTTCAAAATGTTTTTGATGATAAAAGATATTGATGGTAATTCCTTTATACTTCTCACTTTTTATTTCATAGTTAGCTGAAGAAATGGCAAATCGAAAGGGAATTTCACTTGCTTTGTACTTAAAATAATTACGCCCTGATTTTGTCCATTTCCTTATCAGATCTCCTGTACCTATGGCTGTTTGGTTCCATTCGGTAGAAACAGTCATATTAAGATTAATGAAATCCTTTTTTACCACTTCAGGAGCTTCTGGTTTTTTCAGTTCCGTAAGCTTTCCCAATTTGAACTGGCTGCGTTGCTTTTCATCCTGAATTTCATAATCCTTTTGATAACCAATGGTGGGATAATATCTGCTGATTCTCATAAAAGATCCGTTTTTAATAATAACATTAAAGGATTGATGACCATTAACAGCAAACCATTGGTAAGACAGGATGAAGTTCAGAAAAGCAGTTTTGCCCGGTTGAATAGGATGTTTTAGTACAATTTCTGTAGTGTTTTTATCAATTTTCATTGTTTCAGGACCTGATGTCAATGCAGCAGATTCAAGCTTTAAATCCTCATTAAAATTGATGAGTATTTTGTTGACAGGCTGATCGGTTTGATTGGTAAGGGTGTATTTTCCTGCAATCTGATAGGCATTTTCTGAAGGATACAACTTAATTTCTGTGGTAACATCGGTAATATCAGGCTGTGGAATATTGTCATATTTCCTGAAGTTTTTTTCATATTCTACAGAGCTTAAGAGGTTCTGGTCTTTGTTTTTAGAAATATATCCTCTCATAAAAAATATTCCGGCAAAGATTCCTGAAACCAGCAGAAGAATACTTAAAATGGAAGAGGCAACAGATATTTTTTTACTCCTGATTAAACCATTAAACATCCATAAAGTAGAGATAACACCCGCTCCGAACAGAAGCCTTTGTGCAAAAGCTTTTTCATAGATTCCATAGCCGTTGAAATCGCTGTAAGTGCCTTTGAAATCTGAAAATATTCTGAAAAGAGGGTAGGTGATGATTTTCCCGGAAACAGGGCTGGACAATACAAAAACTGCAAGAATGGAAAATCCAAGTGCAATGAATTTATTAGGAATTCTGTCATTAATCAATAGGATCAATCCGGAAAACAGCATCAGAGGGAAGGTATTGAAAAGGAAAACACCGAGATACGCCTTCCAGTCGATATGAAAATACTGATAAGCGGCCTGAAAAACAATTCCCTGGGCAATTAGAATTCCTGTAAAGAAAAACAGCAGAAGACTGATCGAAATAAAATGTCCTGTTAATCTGTTTTTGGAGAAATAAGTACTGTTTTCAATCAGAAAAAATCCGGAAGAGCGGCTTCTCCAGAAGATATCGTTCAGAAAATACACTGAAATAAGAAGACCAAGCAGATGAAAATTCTCTGAAATCGTTGTGGCCATAAGTCCCGAACCGGCATATTTCTGCGGAAGACGAATCCCTTTTTCAATCTCGGCATACATTTCCATGCCGATACAAAATAATAGGAGGATAGAAACTGCAGGAACAGCAATACTTTTGAACAGATAGGTAAGATCGGTTTTCACAAATGAAAATACAGCCCGAAAAGAAGAGACTCCACCAAAATTAGCTGAAACAGTTGAATATTCTGATCTGTTCGTTTCCGATAATGACTGAACAATTCCCGACGTTTTTACTTTCTTTCCTGATACATTGGAGAATGAAAATAATCTGAGTGAGAGAAAAAGAAATCCAACTGATATAAGGATAAATAAGAGTCTGTTGAACAACAGGTAACCTGTAAAAGGAACCATGTGAATATTTTTCTGATGCGAACTAAGGTCACGGGCCTGCATGAAATAAGCAGACAGTCCAAAAGGGTCAATCAAAGCTGAAAACTGCTGTGTTTCCAGAGATTGAGGCAAGCTTCCCGCCATAAAAGGTGAGTTGGAAAATAATAAAATAACCATATAAAAGACATACAAAAGCAGCCCACCCACTACAACCAGTAGTTTTTTCTTAACAATAAATGAAATAAGAAACAGGAAACTGCAGACAAACAAGCTGTTGATAAGGCCGAAGATCAATAGTGGGTAGATGTAATGGATGATATTAAAACCTTCCTGCATCTCACTTCCGGTACGCATGATTTGTCCTATGAGAAATCCTGTCATCAGAAACGAAAAGCTTACAAATGTCTGAAGAAAATAAGCGGTGAATTTCCCTTTTAGATAAGTAGATTTTGAAATCGGAAATGAAAACAGGATGTGGTCAAATTTTGAATCCTGATCTTTAAACAAGAGCTGTAAGGCATACACGGTAGCAAAAAAAATAACGGCAAGACTTAGCATTCCGGTCATAAAACCGATGGTATAGGGTGAGTTTAAATAAATTCCTTCCCCTACTGAAAGATTAAACTGGCTCCCGCAAAAAATACCAATAGCAACCAAGAGTAAGGCCACAAGATAGGTGAGCCAGTGCTTGGAAGAACGTCTGGCTTCAAATAAAAATATAGTGTTCATGATTAAGGTTTTTGGATGAGCGTATGGAAATAAACGTGTTCCAGTAAAGGAGTTACGGAACTGAAATCTTTGGGAGATTCTTCAGAAAATACGGTAATATGAAGTTCTCTTTCAAGAAGCTGTCTGCTGATGATCTCATAGCTGGAACCATAGGTTTCCAGTTCGGTTTTGTCAATCGGTTTTGACCAGATTTTATTTTCCAGCGCTGCGATTAATTTTCCCGGATTTCCTTTTCTGAGAATCTGTCCGTGATTCATTACCGCCATTTCTGAGCAAAGGTTTCTGACATCCTCAACGAGATGAGTGGACAGAATAACGATCACCTCCTGGCTGATATCATTAAGCAATGTATTAAATCGGTTACGTTCTTCAGGGTCTAATCCTGCAGTGGGTTCATCCACAATAATAATTTTCGGATCTCCCAATAATGCCTGAGCTACGCCGAAACGCTGTTTCATTCCTCCGGAGAAGGTGTGTACTTCTTTTTTGGCAAAATCAGAAAGGTTAACCTTTTCAAGAAGACCAAGAATTTGATTTTTACGATTAATTTTGTCGGTAATACCTTTCAATACAGCGATATGCTCCAATAGATCATAAGCAGATACCTTTGGATAAACTCCAAAATCCTGGGGTAGAAATCCAAGATTCTGTTTGATATAATCGGGATTTTTAATAATATCTACTTCATTGAAAAGCAGTGTTCCCGATGTTGGTTTCTGAAGCCCTACAATGGTTTTCATCAGAGAAGATTTTCCGGCTCCGTTGGGACCAAGAAGCCCAAACATTCCGTTTTGGATGTCGAGGGAAATGTTCTTAATGGCTTGAAAACCATTTTTGTAGGTGAGACTTAGGTTGTTGATTGATAATGTGTTCATAACGTTGTGTTTGGGGAATAGAAGGACAGGCGGCCTTTCGGCAGCTAGTTTAGGTTTAAAGTTTAAAGTTTAGGGTTTAGAGTTTAAAGTCTAGAGGTTAGTAGCTGGAAGTTAGAAGTAGGATTTTTACACACCTACCCTCAAACTCTCTAACACGCAACTCGTACCCTGCAACCCGAATCTCGTCTACTCTTTAAATTCAAGAATATCTCCCGGCTGGCATTCCAGGATTTTACAGATGGCTTCAAGGGTATCGAAGCGTACCCCTTTGGCTTTGCCGGTTTTCAGGATAGAGAGGTTTACGGGCGTGATACCCAGTTTTTCTGCCAATTCTTTACTCTGCATTTTTCGTTTGGCAAGCATCACATCTAAGTTGACTATAATTGGCATTTTAAATAAATAGGTCTTGTTCGTTTTGCAAATGTAGTCCTTGCTTAAAGATATTCGCAAGAAACAGGCAGAAAATTCCAAGCATAAAGTGAATAAACACCAGTCCCCATATCATACTTTCTACTTCCACAAAGAAATTCGCGATAATCACCATCGGAAGAGGAATGAAAATATTGTACAGGTAAAATTTCTTAAGCTGAATGATATTTTCCTGAGTAAACAGTTTCTGCTGGAAAAATACTTTGAAAACCCTGGCAGATAACCAGAAGAAGATTCCATAGGTGATGAGTACAGACAGAAATGAAAAAATCATATAGGAGTAATTGTTTTCGATATTCAGAAATGGCTGTTCTGTAAACGGATAATTAATGTGGAGGAACTTTCCCTCTTTATAAGATGTAACCGCAAACCCGCTGATCAGGCAGAATAAGGAATACACAAAAGTGATTAAATATCCGGCCGACAATACAGAACAGATATAGAATAAAATTTTTGAAATAATTTTGGTCTGGTTCATGGTACGAAGAATAATTACTATTGCAAATGTATAATTAATTATCGTAAAACAATAATTAGTTTAACTAAAATTTTATTTTGTGTTATATAAAATTTGAGAATAAAGTACTGAAAACATTGTGATAATCACTGTTTTTAATTAATTTTAAATAATAAAAAAATAGAAACCATGGCTTACAGTACTGAACTTGCCGACCGGGTACGTGAACGGCTTTCAATCATAGAAAATATTGAGGTTGAAGAGAAGAAAATGTTTAGCGGACTGTCTTTTCTGGTGAACGGGAAAATGTGTATCAATATCAGTCACGACAATCTGATGTGCCGTTATGATCCTGAAATGGAAGATGAGGTTTCGGAGAAAAAAGGTTTTCTGCCGATGATTATGAAAGGGAAGCAGCTCAATGGGTATTGCTATGTAGAACCCATTGGTTTTAAAAAAGCAGCTGATTTTGAATATTGGATCAGGATCTGTCTGGATTATAATCCGATAGCAAAGACTTCGAAGAAGTGAGTTGTTGGGTTTGAGAGTAAGAGAGTAAGAGAGTAAGAGAGTAAGAGAGTGGGAGTGATGGAGTTCACAATCCCACATTCATCACTCATCATTTATAATTCATCATTATCTCCGTACAGTTTTTCTCTGATCTTAATTAATATTTTTGTTGTTTTTTCCAGATCCGGCCCGTCAGGAAGACTGGATATTGAATAATGTTTTTCTATTGATTGTATAAGATGTTCTGCCTTTTGCATTACACTTTCATACGGTTGATTGCCTGCTTTGATATCTAATAGTTCGTCCCGGTTTTCTACGCGGATCGTTAGTGAACTGGTTTTAAAAATCTGCTCACAGGATTGCAGCAGCCGGATGGTGTGCATCATATTTTTGCTGTCGTAATTTTGCCCGTGGGTCTGATTGACATTATAACGGTCTTCATTACGCTCAGCAACCCATTTCCAGTATTCCCTGTAGTCTTTGCAATACGTAGAGTAGGCATCAAGGTTACAGAACAGATAAGCGACCGGTTTTTCATCTTTAGGAATGGACGACACAGAAACCTGATTGGCCTCTTCATTCTGGATAACACCTTTATATCCCAACGTTCCCGATTCATCATAGAATAAAGCATACATTCCCTTTGTGTGATCAATGCTTATTAATCCACATTTCTCTTGTGATAAACCACCCCGTCCTGCGGACACCCCTCCAGAGGAGGGGAATTCATGCAGCCATTTTTTCAACGGTACAGAACCTTGACCGTCAAGGATAAAACAGAAATCCAGAATAGATTTTCTCTCTTTATCGATAGGGTTTAAAATCTTTTTGTTAAGACCTTTCGCTTTTTTGATCTGTGATATAGCATAGCCTGCAAAGGTATCTTTACAGAGTTTTGACAGGAAATCTTCAGTTTTCAGAAGATCCATCAACGGATGTTTATATTGAATACAATCTTCAGGACTTGCCAGAATTTCAAGAATATTAGGATTATTTTTCTGCAGTAGCTCTACAAACCTCCCGATTTCATAATACGTAAGGTCATTGGTCTCGTTGGAAATCTGCGGAATATAGTTCAGACCAAAGAAATCTTTCTTCGGAAGATAATACACCCCGCGGATATCCGTATCAGAATTCTCCGTTGCCAGCCCAAAAGCCCGGCTTCCGGAAATAGCTTCGAAGAGGAGGAGGTTTTTGTTTTTAAGATCTTGGATGGTCATTTTTAACTACTTAAATTGGAGCTTTTTGATGAAATCTATTTTTTGATATTTAATAGAATTTGTATTAATTTCAATTTTTTTAAAATCATAATGAGAACGTCCTGCAATATACCCGGCTTTGTTATCATTAATTATGAGGAATTCTTCACCTCCACAGGTTTCAAATGTATAAATTCCAATATAAAAAGGAATTGAATGATATTCCTGAAGACATTCATTCAAAAAAGAAAAATCAATATTTTCAGAGACGAATCTTTTTTCAAGCAATGAATATTCATAATTCCCTTCATCAATTATATTTTGAAGAAATTCAAAATCTATAGCAGCATCTGGATATTTGCTGATAATAAACTTAACAAATTCTTTAGTATAAAATATTTTATAATCATCAGCTTTTTTAAGTGTCTGATAATAAAAATTGTCGGAATCTTCTGAAAATTTGGCAAAATAAGTCTGTATATTTTCTGGTATTATAATTCCATATTTTGACTGTATGATATTACAATGTTTAATAAAAGAGTTTTCTTTTTTCATGAGTATTAATTTTTAATACAACTGTTCAATTATTGTCAAAGTTTTCTTAGTATTGTTTTGATTTATAGTGATAATATTTCCCTGAAAACCCTCTCCATCTCACCTTTATCCGCCTTTCCTCCTGATAAACCTTTCGATTTCTCTTCATTTTCCGCGATTGTTTTCTCCAAAAAATCAAACAATTCCCAATCGTTTGGGTGGTAGTAAGACTCTCCTTTGGTTGCTTTTAAGACGACAAGTTCTTCTATTTTCCGTCTGGTTTTATCATCTTTTAAAACAAGCAGATCACTGAATAACACAGGAGGAACCGTACCTTTTTCTATGATCCATTTTCCTGTTAATGTCGTTCGTAAGCAATAAAAGTAACTTTTTAATTTTACTTCATTACTTCTGCAGGCTTCCAGATATTTCTTGCTCATGCTTAAATAATGGTAAGAAACAGCAACCGGAGAAAAACAGTCATCTGCCAAAGGTCTGAACAACTCCACAAACTTTTCATCTGCTTTATAGACGATAGGAGAGTAGAACCAGCTCAGCAAGGCCGCATTCGACTTCAGTAAAAGATGAAAGGTCTTTCTCAAATCCCAGCCGGAACCGTCCAGATCATCTTCTGTCATAAATTCTATCGTTTCATCCTTATCCCAGGGAGAAAGATACCAGTCTTTTTGATGACGGTATATGAAACGTATATCATAATCACTATCAGGAGACGCAAAACCCCAGGCTCTGCTCCCTGATTCTACAGCAAGAAGGACTTTTACGCCCCGTGTTGCTTCAACTTCTTTTATTTTTTCTAGTATTTTTGGTGTCATTGTTTTTTTATTTATGTTACAAAGTAAAAAGAATAGTGCGCAATGTACTCGCGTAGTTATTTTGAGTTACGGGATTCGAGATGCGGGGTGAGAGTTTCCGAGTTGGTGAGTTTGTGTGTAGGAGAGTTTGAGAATGGTGTGGGAAATTTCTTCTTCTTACTTCCAGCTCCCCAGCTTCTGGCTTCCAACTTATAAAAACTACAGACAAACGATACAAAATACTCTCTATTTTACTAATATTGCACTTTTCCATTTAACATAATTATTAAACATCCATGTTATCATCAGAATTACAGCATAAAATTGATTTTAAGACAAAGCCTTTAGGCGCATTAGGACATCTGGAACACCTTGCTCATAAAATCGGAATGGTTCAGAAAACCACTTCACCACAGTTATTGAATCCTCATATGGTAGTTTTTGCAGCCGATCATGGAATTGCCACGGCGGGTGTAAGTGCTTATCCACAGGAGGTAACCTATCAGATGGTGATGAATTTCCTGGGCGGAGGAGCGGCCATCAATGTTTTTTGCAGACAGAATGGAATTAAAATTAAAGTAGTAGATGCCGGAGTGAATTTTGATTTTCCGGAAGGGCTGAATCTGGTAGACAAGAAAGTCAGAAAATCCAGCCGTAATATTCTTGAAGAACCGGCAATGACTTCTGAAGAATATCAGCAGGCCCTTAAAAATGGGAAGTCTGTGGTATCTGAAATTGCAGGAAAAGGCTGTAATATCATTGGTTTTGGTGAAATGGGAATCGGGAATACTTCAGCTTCTTCATTGATGATGAGCAAACTGTTTGACATTCCGATTACCAATTGTATCGGTCGCGGAACAGGTTTGAATGACCATCAATTACAAAGTAAGATCCATATTTTAACACAAGCGATAGAGAAATATCCGTCTGAAATGACTGAAGATGAAATTGCTATGACCTTCGGAGGATTAGAAATCGTACAAATGATTGGGGCCATTGAAGAAGCTTATCATTATAACATGCTGATCATGGTAGACGGATTTATTGCAACGGTAGCGGTAGCCACGGTCTGGAAAAAGAATCCTGAAATCCTGAACAACTGTATTTTCTGCCATGTAAGCAATGAAAATGCCCATCCTCAATTGTTGGGACTGATGAGAGAACAAGCTATTCTCAATCTGAACCTGCGTCTTGGGGAAGGAACAGGTTGTGCATTGGCCTATCCGATTATTCAAAGTGCAGTTAATTTCCTGAATGAAATGTCGAGTTTTGAGGGAGCGCAGGTATCAAATAAAGATTAAATGAAAGCCATAAAAAATGAATTGATCTACTTTGCAACAGCACTGATGTTTTTCACAAGAATTCCGGTTCCGTTTACCATTCCATACTCCAGTGAGATTATGAACAAATCTCAAAAGTATTTTGCCTGGGTTGGATTAGTGATAGGACCCGTCAATGCGCTGGTTCTGTATTTTTCCACAATACTTTTTAATTTGGAAATAGGAATTGTTTTAATGATGATCTCCAGTGTTTTACTTACCGGAGCGTTTCATGAAGACGGTTTCACAGATATGTGCGACAGTTTCGGAGGCGGATATGGAAAGGAAAAAATCCTGACTATTATGAAAGACAGCCGGGTAGGAGCGTATGGAACGATTGGTATTATCCTTCTTTTTGCTTTGAAATTTTACAGCATTCAGGCTTTGGGAGTTGTTGCTCCTTTAAGAGTCTTGGGTATCATTATTTTAGCGCATACGGCAAGCCGGTTTATTTCAGGAACAATGATTTATACTCACCAATATGTTACCGATATTGATATCAGCAAATCAAAACCTTTGGCCAATAAACCTTTGGATGGAATGGCTTTGCTGGTAGGATTTATCAGTGTTTTAATTGCTTTTGCCTTGGTTCCGGACTGGCGTTTGATTTTCGCTTTTGCGCTGGCCTATTTAGGTAAAATATATATGGGATGGTATTTTAAAAAGCACATTGGCGGTTACACAGGTGATTGTTTAGGATCCGTACAGCAGGTTTGTGAAGTTTTATTTTACTTAGGAACAATAATCGTATGGAAATTCATTTAATCCGTCATACTGCCGTAGAAAATCCGGAGAACCTGTGTTATGGTTTTGCTGAAATGCCTTTAAGAAAAGATTATCCTGAAGATTTTAATACATTAGAGATAGATGATGATTATGATATAGTTGTCTCAAGTCCTTCTGAGCGATGCTATCTTCTGGCCGATTATTTTATATTGGAGTATCACACAGACGAAAGACTTCGGGAAATGAATTTCGGGAACTGGGAACTGAAAAAATGGACTGATATTCCGGAAGAAGAAATCAATCCCTGGTACAAAGATTTTGTTCATGAAAAAACCTCAGGAGGAGAAAATCTTCTTGAAATGCAAAAGAGGGTTCTCAACTTCTGGCAGGAATTGATTCAGAAAAAAGATATCAAAAAAGCTTTAATTGTTACCCATACCGGAGTTATCCGCCTGATTATTCAGTCTGTGCTTCAGTTTCCGCTGGAAAATATGTTCAGTATCCAGATTGATTATGGAAAGAAAGTCATCATCAATGTGAATGAAGGAATTTTTTCTGTTAAAAAGGTGAATGTTTAAAATCATTTTATATTCTCATTACAATAAAAAAAACCGCTAAGAGTAGCGGTTTTATATTTTAGAATCTTCTGAAAGGTCTTACCCTTACCATGTTGTAATCTTTGTTATATTCCCACATATAACCAGCATATCCGTCCAGAATTCTTGCTGAGTTACCACCCGGTATTTCGGTAGAACTCCAATAATACTTTTGAGAAACATCATTCCATGGGTTGGATGCAATATTGTAAACATTCTTGGCACTTTTATAAAATGCCATTAATTCTTCTTCAGATGGTAAAAACCAGTTACCAATGCCATTCACAGTGTAATTAGCACATAATCTGGCCGCGCAGTTGGCATCCGAACACTGGGAAATAATTCTTGTGGTATTGGCAGGTCCTGATCCCATGACAGCCTGAGTCTGGTTGATGATATTAAATGTACATCCCCATTTGATCTTATCAGAACCATTATAAGTAAGGTTGGCAGGCGCAGCTTCCAGATATCTCCAGCCGTCCGTAAACTCTCCCTTATCATAAAAAACATATCCTCCTGATGCACCAATGGCACCAGCTGTTTTAAATGTTTTTTCGTCCGAATAATATATCTGTGCTCCTTCTTTTACATAAGATCTTACATAATATGTGGTGTTCGGAAGTAATGCCGTAGCTTCCAGCTCGTACGCTGAATAATTGTTAGGATTTGATATTTTGATGATTTGGCCGTTTGATATATTAACTCCGGCACTCGTTCTGTAGCAGAATCCTTTTTCATCAGGATAGAATGCTTCAAGATAATTCACCGCAATATCATCAGTACTTAAAGTGGCGGAAGTAGTATATATTGCCTTAGCTATTTTGAAAGTAATATCCATCTTTGCGGGCGTAACGAATGTTACATTATCTCCATAAATAATATCCCCGTTATTAGTCGCAACATATGCTCTTACATAATAAGTTGTTGACTTTTCAAAATCAGTACTGTAAGTCGCCACAAGCTGATAATCTCCTGTAGTATTGGTATACTCTTCAATCATTTTGGAGTTGATGACGGTAGGGTTAATATTCTTTGCCCAGCAGAACCCGCGTCTTGAATATCCGGATCCGGAAGAAGTTACTGTTCCTGCAAATTTGAACTGTGCATTACTGAAAGTAGGTTTACCGGTTACCACTTTTGGAGAAGCATTGACATTGTTGGTTGTACCGTTTTCATCATCTCTGCCGCCGTCTGAACCACATGATGCCAGCGTAAGAGATAAGAATAGAAATAATAATTTCTTCATGATTATGTTATTAGTTTTTAATTAGGTCGGCAAATATATAGAAAAAGATGATCACTTTAAAAAAAATAATTTGCCTGTCGTTGAGAGTGTTCCAATAGATAAAACCAAAAGCGCCATCCGATACTATCAGATGACGTGAAGAATTTATTTAAAAATTCTGATAAAACTATCTTTTTCCAGACTTTCCAAAGAAAAATCAAAGTCAGCCTCGGACTTTTCTGTCGTAATCTCAGCCCCAAGTTCTTTTACAAGCTCATTGAAGGGCATGGCATCATACCATTGCTGATATAATGCGCTTGTTGCCATAGTGGAAACTTCACTATTTCCAGAAACATGAGAATGTCCGGCTCCGAAATTCAATAGTACGAAACATTGCTTTTCGTTTTTTGTGACCAGCATTCCCAGAATCATTTGCTTCTGAACAGAATTACATCTCGCTTCAGCAAATAGACTGTTGGGATTCATCATATAATCGTAAGAAATATTATCTCCTTTTCCGATGACGATTTTATATCCACAATTGGCAGCTCCGCTGAAAACGTTGTTCATGACAAGTGTTGGTGCACAATGACCTGTATTGGCATAAAGATATTCAACAGCACCGTTGGGAGCAGAAGTCATATCTCCTGAATACATCAATTGTCCGTCACCATGGTTATAAGCAGCATTCCAACCTATTTTTCCGGCGATATTCAATCCTGAAAGGTCAAGGTCATTGGCTCCCCATTGATCTTCCCAATAAATACCTACTGCCAGTCTATCAGCATAAAAACGGGTTCCGGTAGGAATATTTCCAACAAACATTTTTTCAGAAGTTGGTAACGCAAATTCTACATTATCAGGGAAATAGAATTTCTTTCCGGAAAGGTTTTCATATTTCAGTTTCAGAAAATCTAAAATAAAATCATAGTTGAATTGATTCACGTAAGTTTCCTTACCTTTTTTTACCCACGATTTTCCGTTTCTTACTCTATAGACAAAAGTATCCTGACCGTACATTCTTGAGTAACAGGCTGACAATGCTTTAAATAATGCAAACGGTGTCGCATTTTCCAGCCAATGCCAATCACTGTTTTCCAGCAATGTATTGGTGGCGTCATTCAATGGGTTTGAGACCAATGGCTTATGGTTTACTTTAGACAGCTTTGAAATTTTATTAATGACTTTCGGAGCTTTGTTTTTATACGCAAGGAATAAAGGCTTAAATCTGTTGAAAATTTCTGCCAGTTTTTCCATACCAAAGCTTTCAAACAGATAGGCTGGGTTAAAATTACTTTGCTTAATTAAATCAATCAATTCATCGTTTTTGATTAAAAGTGTTGTATTGGTCGTTTTATAAATGACATAACGGAAAAACTCAACAGGATTCTCAGGATAAATGTCGTATAAATCAGCTATTTTTATAATGGCTTCCTTATTTCTGATATTTTCTTTTCCTGTGAAATCATATTCCAGTTCCGTATGCAGAATATACAGCAAATCATCAATGGTTTCTTCTTTTAAAGCAATCCCTGACTTTAGGAGAGAAAGGCATTTTTCCTGCATTTCTTCTACGGTATAAGCTTTGATGACTTTAAAGATCAACTTTGCATCAGGA
The DNA here is from genome assembly GCF_900182655.1 of Chryseobacterium rhizoplanae. Classification (GTDB taxonomy): domain Bacteria; phylum Bacteroidota; class Bacteroidia; order Flavobacteriales; family Weeksellaceae; genus Chryseobacterium; species Chryseobacterium rhizoplanae. Next base: position 148,697 of record NZ_FXTC01000011.1, on the reverse strand, counting down.
ACATTCAATAGTTCTTCAGGAATATAAATTTCACTCTGGAAATTACTTCCATAGGTCGAAATATAATGTCTGATCTGTTCAAAAAACAATTCAACTCTGGAAGTATTTTTTATTTTCTCCCAGGATTTATGGAAGGTTTTATTCAAATCATTCCCATTCAGTTTTTCCTTGGCATAATAAGAGATGATTTCATTTTTTGCCCAAACTGCATTCGGTTCAATAACAAAACCGTCATTGGAAATAAATGGCTCTGAATTCGACTCTTTGGCCAATACCGCATTGAATAATTGTAGTGTTTTCATTGTTTTAAGTTTAAAAAATAAGTGAGGAGTATATTCATTAAAAGTGAAGGGTATAGGAACTCCTTTTACCTATAGTTTATAAAAAGCGGGGAGTATTTTTCCAAAATATAGGAACTCCCTTTGCCTTATAATTTGTAAAAAGGCGGAAAGTAATTCTGAATTGTAGGAACTTTCTTTGCCTTAAATTTTTTAACTGATGAAAATGAATAGGTTAATGTAAATATTTTCATTGTATTGAGGAGCAGACAGGACTCGAACCTGTGACCCACAATCTTGGCGATGTATAGGAACTTTAGCTGCCTGCAGCGAAAAGTAATTTTGATGCTCTGCCATCTGAGCTACTGCCCCTGCCTTTATAAAAAGTTTTCATGAACCTTACAGGCTTTTATACCTGCAAGGCTGGTTATTAGTTTTTGAAAACCTGTAAGGTTTATATTAAAAATTATGCTTTTCTGAATTTCTTCTTTTTCTTCCATGGAGCATTCTTCTGCACGTCTCCGGCCATGATACACCCGTAAGGCATCACTTCATCCAGAACTTTACAAAGTCCATATTCTTCAATCTGTGCTCTTACGTTCTTGGCACTTTTATAAGCGCTCGGAAGTTCAGAAATATCAACCTCATTAGAGTAGAAACGGATATCTAATCCTTCTGTTTCTTCATTGAAGATTTCTTCAGTTGTTTTATGAGCTAAAGATCTCTTATGCTGGCTTCTGCTAAAGTTTCTTCCGGCTCCATGCGGTGCAAAACCTATGTTTCTTTCATTTGTTTTTCCCTGCACAATCAGTACCGGTTCTGCCATATTCAACGGAATCAATCTTGGTCCCGTGATATCAGGCATGAATTTATCATCCAGCGGCGTTGCCCCTTTTGCATGGTAGAACAGATCTCCATCTTTGAAAACGAAGTTATGCTCATTCCAATATCTGTTTTCCTTCTCCATTTCCAGTTTATTCAAAACTGCATCATGCAGGGAAGTATGGTTTTCTTTTGTCCATTGTCTGATCAGCTGAAGCGCTTCCCAATAGGATTTACCTTCTTCAGTATCATAAGGGATCCATGCATTTTCTTTCAATGTTTCAGGAGAGATTTCCTGTCTGAAACGGTTGGCTGTTTTCATTCCTTTATCATATAATGCAGCTCCCGGTGCTCTTGAACCGTGATGAGTGACCATCATTGTATTTCCGGTATTTTTGGAAATTCCTACGAACAGGAAATGGTTTCCGTCTCCCTGAGTTCCCATATGAGAACGGGCAATGCTGATCAGTTTTTCATCATTTAAGAATTCATTTTCTCTGAAAGCATCCATCAGTTCCTCAGACATCGGCATCTGTTCACCTCTTGGTCTTCCTCCGTATCCGAAGTGCGTTACAGAATGTGCAGCATCCAGAACCTCTTTAGGATTGGTTTTTCCAAAATCTGTCAGCATCACTGAACAGCAGATATCAGCACTATGGAATCCCGGGTGAATGGCATTCTTTGCAATGACCACACCTCCTACCGGAATCTGACCTTCAGGACCTGTAGGGCAGGCATCAGGCATTATTGCACCACCAACGAGAGTAGGGGTTTTCATCAGAACTTTCATGGTTCTGATTACTTTTTCCACATTATCATTTTCACTTTCATGTTCTGCACGGATGTTGATCACAAAATCTTTAGCTGTTTCATGAAGCGGAATAATATCCGGCTGCTTGAACTGCACCAGATATTCTGAGATCTGATGTTCATCCAGGTTATTCTCATTGATATAGCTAATGGCATCTTTAAACCATTTTGCCGGTCTATATCCTAATTCGATTAAATGATTTCCATTAAATTCCATTTTGTTTCATTTTGATGATGCAAAGTAATATCATTATTGCGCAATAGTTTTGCGTAGATAAAGAAATTTTAATTATTTTTACAAAAAGTTATAAAAAGGCCGGAAAGCTGATCCGTGAATTGGTACATAAGCCTGAAACAATATAAACAAAATTAAAATCTGCAGTTATGGTACTATTAGAACAACTAAAACATTTCCCTGAAACGATTCAGTTTAGTGATGTTATCGCTTACATTGATGAACATTATGAATTTACTCCTACAGCTTTTCAAAACGGAGATACTACCAATCAGGCAGGGCAGAACAATGGATCGTGTAAAGTATTCAGCTTCGCAAGTATGCAGGATCTGACGAAAGAAGAGACACTTTGGCTTTTTGGAGAATTTTATAGAGATGATGTTTTGAAAAATCCGGAGGGAAATGATCACCAGAATATCCGAAACTTTATCAAATTCGGTTGGGAGGGAATTACTTTTGACGAAAATGCTTTAAAGGAAAAATAACTTTTAGAAAAGAGCAAAAATAAATAAGTGAACAGCTTATTTAAAACACCAATCATTAAACACTAAGGTATGTCATCCAATAAAAACGCTCTGATCCGGTATAAAACATTAGACAAATGTCTTAAAAACAAATACAGGAAATATACGCTGGAAGATCTCATTGATGAATGTTCAGAAGCATTATTCGAATTTGAAGGAAAAGAATCCTATGTAAGCAAACGGACGGTTCAGCTTGACCTTCAGAATATGCGGAGTGAGAAATTCGGGTATGAAGCTCCTATTGAAGTCTATGAAAGAAAATATTACCGCTACAGTGATCCGGAATACAGTATTCATAATATTTCTGTGAATGAAAGTGATCTGAAGGCTATGAACAATGCAGTCCAGATTTTAAAACAGTTTAAGGACTTTTCCATGTTCAAAGAGATGAATGGGGTTATTCAGAAACTGGAAGACTCAATTCATGCAACCAATCAGAAATCAATTATTCACCTCGATAAAAATGAACAGCTGAAAGGATTGGAACATATTGATATTCTTTATGAAAGTATCGCGAATAAAAAAGTACTGAAGATTCTTTACAAAAGCTTTACGGCAAGAGAATCCAATGTATTTACGGTACATCCGCAGCTGTTGAAGGAATTCAACAACCGTTGGTTTCTGATCTGTCTTTATAAACAGAAAATGTACAATCTGGCACTGGACAGGATGGAAAGTATTGAAACAGATGAAAGCCTTCCCTATATTGATAAAGATCTGGATGGAGATGAATACTTCAAAGATATTGTAGGAGTTACCGTTTCGGAATCAATGGACCCGAGAAATGTGATTTTTTGGGTAGATGCAGGAAATGCTCCTTATGTGAAAACAAAACCGCTGCACAAAAGTCAGGAGATCATCCGGGAAGATGAAGACGGTACCTTATTTAAAATATGTGTTCAGATCAATTTTGAATTAGAAAGATTGCTGCTGGGATTTGGGGACAGTCTGATTGTTCATAAACCCCGGAAACTGCGGTTGAAAATGGAAGAAAAGTTTAAAGCAGGATACAGAAATTACCAGAGTTTGATTGTTCCTGAGGAAAACTAAGCTTTCTGCTTATTTTCATCTTGGCTTGGAAATTGCATTATTTAAACACACAAAATTAAATTTATGAAATCAAGAATATTTAAAGCATTAATTGCGATCCTGGCACCCATAGCGATAGAATATATTGTTAAAAAAATATCTGAGAAACTTGATAAAAAAGAAGATCAGAATGAAAAACCAAAGCAGATTACGGCTTAAACGTAAAAGTAGTTAAAATTTAAAATTATTGAAAAGAGACTGTCATAACTAGGTACAGTCTCTTTTTTTTGTTAATGGATATTCTTGATGAACGCTGAAAACCACCCCGTCAAAAATTCTTTGAATTTTCGCCACCCCTCCAGAAGAATGGAATCCTTACGTTTTCAACTCAAACATTTTTATGGATATAGCTTCGATACTTTTTTGACGGATCACATGGGCTGGATTCCTACGGAATGACACAATTGGAATAATGGTCTATCCCTTCACCTTGTCATTCCGTAGGAATCTAAACAGTTTTATTATAGTTTTAAGATAAAGCTTAAGTGCAGTTCTTAAGCATTTAGTAGTATCTTAGAATAACTTAAGTGTTTAAAAAGCTTTTGTGGTTCGATAGATCATACAAAATCATAAATACCGTCCTTCCATCCCAGTACTTTAGAAGAATCCGCTTTAAGCCAGTTTTTCAGGATTGTTGCATATACTTTTCTGAAATCTTCTTTATAGATCAGATCACCTTCATTCAGATTTTGCAAATCAGGAAGTGCATTCAACAGACCTTTCTTTTTAAGGTTTCCGCTGACAAAAAACATCTGGTTAGCGGTCCCATGATCCGTTCCGTTACTGGCATTCTGGGCTACGCGGCGACCAAATTCTGAAAATGTCATCAGGAGGATATTATTGAAAAGCCCGTTATTTTTCATATCAGCAACAAATGATTTTACGGCTTCATTGATGTCATCAAATAACTTCTTTTGTCTGTCATTCTGATTAACATGGGTATCAAAACTTCCGATCGAAAGATAGTAAACCTGTGTATTGATATCAGATTTTATTAAAGAAGCCACAGTCTTAAAGTCTTTTCCCAACTGAGAATTAGGATAAACCTGTTCTGTCTTCTTGGCTTTGCTTTTTTCAAAGATATAATCTGCATTATTAATCGTAGAACCTAATGTCTGATAAAGATAAGACACGGTTTCATCATCGTGATGGTGATCGTAGAGAGATTTAAAATATTTTTCCTGGCTGGTTTGATAGAGCCTTTTAGGATCTTTAAAGGCAAAAGCTTTATTGTTTTCTCCTTTTAAAGCTAAACTTAGCATATCATCTACTTCCAGCGCCTGAGTCGGGTGGTCACAACGATAACACTCTTCGTCCAGAAAACGTCCCAGCCAGCCTGTTTCCAGAAACTGGTCACTTCTGCTTGCTGACTGCCAGATGTCCATGCTCCGGAAGTGAGATTTATCGGGATTAGGATAACCTACATTATTCATCACAGAAAGTTCTCCATTATCAAAAAGCTCTTTAAAGTAGGAGAGAGCCGGGTTGATTCCTGCTTCATCGGTCAATGGTATTGAATCCTGAATGGCCAGTGTTTTCCTTTCTCTGAAATAAATATCATTTTTAGCCGGAATAATAGTATTTAAACCGTCATTTCCTCCTGTAAACTGAAGCACTACCAGAATATTCTGACTGGGATTCAAAGCCTCATCCAGCGTCATCGCTTTTAAAAAATTAGGCATAAGCATTGAAGCCGTAGCCAGCGAACTTATTTTGAGGAATTCTCTTCTTTTGATTAGCATAATTTTGTTTTTTTAGGTAAAGGTGGCAGAGGATAGGTGGCAGATGATAGGTAGCAGGTTGTAGGTTGTAGGTTGTAGGTTGTAGGACTAGGTTGCATTTTTACTGGCATTTATTTTTATAACAATAAAAGATAAATAAATGGTAATTAAGCTATACTACGACAGGTATTACCTGCTACCTGCAACCTGAAATCTTCTCCCTAACATAACTGGTATTCCGGGGTAGACATCAGGTTGATGACATTCATTTTGATACTCTTATCAGAAAAATTTCTTACTGAGTTCATATCGAGGCTTTGAGTATTCTGGAGAAGATACTCTTCACAGTTTTTATGGGCAAATAGTTTTTCAATACGCTCCCAGTCGATGGTGATATTCGGGTTTTTAAAGCCCTTGTTAAAAGCTGTTTCTCTGGATTTCATTCCCATATCGATATCATCATCCTGTCGGGGGCTGTATTCCAAAGGCCGAAGCCCGGACCAGATTTGTGGAATCTGGAGTCTCACCATCAGAGTAGAACTGTCAATCCATGCCTTTCCATTCGGCCATCCCGCTACATTCGGTGGATAAAGCAGCATTTGCCCCAATAACTTCTGATAAACGATGAGGTTTTCAGGGTTCTGAATATGCATGGGAAGTATCCGCATTATACCAGCCATCAGTTCTACAGGAGATTTTATCCGGTTACCGATATTCTTTTGATCATAAAACCATGTGCTTGAAAATATTTCAGTCATCAGTTTTTTGATGTCATATCCTGAATTGTAGAAGTTTGCACTGAGTGTATTGACAATATCCTGATCTACCTTTTCATTCACAAAGAACTTATAGATTTTCGTGGTTATAAATTGTGCTGTTGCTTTCTGTTCCAGGATGATATTGAGTACATCACTTCCATCAAAGTTGCCTGTTTTACCTAAAAAAGTTTTAGAGCCTTCATCGTGGAGATTTTTTCTTTCCCTGAAATTTCCTTCCTTATCATAACTCCATCCCGTAAAGGCTCTGGCTCCTTCTCTTACATCTTTTTCAGTATAATTACCTCTGCCCATGGTAAACAGTTCCATGACCTCACGGGCGAAATTTTCATTAGGATGATCCTTTTTATTCTGTTGATTATTCAGAAAATTAAGCATAGCTGGTGACTGGCTTACTTCGAAAAGAAGATCTTTAAAACTTCCCAGTGCATTCTTTCGGAGGGTATTTAAAAGCTGTTTGTTAAATCTTGGATTGACTACTCTTGAAGCAAAATGTCCATGCCAGAAGAACGCCATCTTTTCCCTCATTTGTTCTTTGCTGTTTACAATTGTATTCAGAAAATTGAGATTCAGTTCATTGTTTTGCTCCCTGTTGAGCCGCTGCATTTCTTTTTTCTTTTCTGCAGGAGCTGTACTGTTCATATAATCTGTCGCCAAATCCGTATCAGGCGTGTCATACGTGACCTCGCTGAAGCTGTTTTCTTTCAATAATTCAGCCATTAAAGTTTTAGTGCTTTTGTTTTTCAAGTCATCAATCTGATGAATGCCAACACCAAAACCCGCCCGCCAAAGAAGATGCTTGTTTTTTAATAATGAATCAGCTGTCATGAGGAATTTATTTTTTTGATACGCTTTGAAGAAAAAGGTTAAAATGATAACGGGTTAAGGATTGTTAATATTATTTTTAAGGCTGGAAGCTGGAAGAATGAAAGCTGGGAGTTATGGTGAGCAGGAGGGAGCAATTTTCCTTTACTTTAATTATAACAGACATAAGTTGTATATAACAGCATATTACTTCCATCCTCCATCTTCTTGCTTCCTTTCTTTTTTTCTTTAATTCACTTTTTGAGGTCAATTTTTTGATAATTTTTGTTAAACAAATATTTAAATTTTGTTAAAAATAACGAGCTGATATTCATTATTTTATGATTTTCAATGGTGTTAAAATCAAAGAAAAAACCTTGCTTGGCATGATTTTTACATCCTCTTGTTTAATAAAATTTAAAAATTAGAGTTATGAAAATGTTTAAACAAGCAATAGTACTGGCTGGTATTTTAACAGCAGGTATCGCAAGCGCCCAAAGTTCTCAGATGAATAATATGATCAAAGTAGGTGCAAATGTTGGTTTAGCAGTTCCCGCAGATAATCTTTCCGCTGCAGTAGGAGTGGATGTATCTTACCAGAACCTGATTACACCAGGATTCGGATTAGGTATCGCATCAGGATATACTCACTACTTTGGAAAAGAGAACAACGGATATAAAAATAATGATGTAGGAGTAGTTCCTGTAGCAGCTTTAATCAGAATTTATCCAAAACAAACCGGTTTCTATTTCGGAACAGACTTAGGATATGGTTTCCTTGTTGGAGATAAAGCAGTGGCATCCAACACCAATGTTGAAAGAGCAAGCGGAGGTTTCTACCTTAAACCCGAGATCGGTTACCACAACAGAGACTGGAATTTCTTCGTACAATACCAAAAGGTTTTTGTAGGAACAAAAGGAGATTTGCCAGGTCAGGACTATAATGTGGGGAATATCGGTGTAGGATTCGGTTACAATATTCCATTAGGAAAGTAGTTAGATTTAATATATAAACAATTATTAACCAAAACCTTTTCACGAAAGTGGAAAGGTTTTTTTGTTCTGTGCAGGATTTACAAAAACTATTATTATATTTGGTAAAATTTGAGGTTATGATTCTGAATCCAAAATTTCCACTTTATTTACCAGGAGTAGAGAACAGTAATAATGATAATGTTTCTATCATAGGGGCAAGTCTCCGTGAAGATGTAACGATCTTAGGCTATTTCGTTTCCGGGAACGGAGGTCTTGAGATAAAAGTACAAAATAAATATGCAACCAAAGAATACACTTCTTTTTCAGATATTTTAAAGAAGTTTATTCAGGATAATCAATTGCAGAATGTAAAACGTCTTGGGATGGCAGTGCCAGGTCCTGTACTTGACGGAAAAAGCAGTCCTGCAAGATTGGGTTGGAATTTAGATGTTGAAGAGTATGCCCGTGATTTCGGGTTTGAAAAAGTAGACATGCTGAACGACCTTGAGGCGTCTGCCTACGGAATGGCTCTTCTTGAAGATAACGATCTTGAAGCTATTTATACAAGCGGACATCTTGAAAAAGGAAATGTAGCGGTCCTTGCTCCCGGAAACGGATTGGGTGAAGCCGGATATTTCTTTGACGGAAAATACCTGAGACCTTTCGCTACAGAAGGGGGGCATTCAGAATTTTCACCAAGAACCAATGTAGAAGTTGAATTTTACCAGTTCCTAAACAATATCTACGGTATTGTAAGCTGGGAAAATGTACTTTCCAAGTCTGGATTATTCAATATCTATAGATTCTTAAGAGATGTGAAAAGACATCCTGAGCCGGAATGGTTAGGAGAGCGCCTTACACAGGGGAATTTTGTGGAAGAACTTTATAAAGCGGCAATCGAGGAGAATGTATTGATCTGCAGAATCGCTTTAGATACCTTCCTGGAGTTTCTGGCAAGAGAAGCTAACAACTTGACATTAAAATTGAAAGCTACCGGAGGATTGCTGATTGCCGGAGATATTCCACAGATGATCGCAGAATATATTGATAAGGCGAAATTCTATGAGAAATTCAAGATCAGTGATAAAATGGAGGAGATGCTTAAAAACACTCCCATCTATCTGGTCAAGCAAAATCATACAGCATTAAATGGGATAGCGCTTTATACAGCTTACTATCAGGTATAAAACAGAGCTCCGAAGAAATTCGGAGTTTTTTTATGGAATGATATTATTCATGGAAATAATAAATTTTATTGATGTACATCAATGAAATCTATTGAATAAGATACTACCTTTGTACCGTTAAATAAGTAAACAACTCTATTCAATGAAAAAAATATTTTTATTAGCAGTTTTAGCTGGTGGTTTAGCATTTGGACAGTCAAAAAAAGTAGTAGCGTCTGATGTACACTGGTGGGGATATAAAGTAGCAAAATCTGAGGCGAGCTCTCACGACGGTACTGTAAAAGTAAAGTCCGGAGATATGATTATGAAAGGAAACCAATTGGTAGGCGGAAGCTTTGTATTGGATATGACTTCTATCAGCTCAACTGACCTTACAGGAGAATATCAGCAAAAATTAAACGGACACCTTAAGAACGGTGATTTCTTTGAAGTTGAAAAATTCCCTACAGCAACCTTTAAAATCACTGGAATCAAGAAAAACAGCGATAAAATCTACAGTTCTCTTGTAACAGGAAACCTTACTGTAAAAGGAAAAACAAATCCAATTACTTTCCCTGCAAAGATTTCTTACAGCAAAGGAGTAGTAAGCTTAGTATCTAATAAATTCTCTTTCGACAGACAGAAATTTGATGTAGCTTACAAGTCTACAATGCAGGATGTTTTTGTGAAAGATGATATTGATATGCAGGTAAAAGTAACTGCTCAATAAATTAATCAAAAAAAGATTGTTAAAAGTGTAGAAGTTCTACACTTTTTTTTATTTTTGTTGAATTGTAAATAAAAAAGAATGAAAAGATTACTATTGTTTGCTATGGTGTGCGCAAGCATGTCATTTGTTTCTGCTCAGAAGAAATTTGATAAGGTTTCAAAAGTGACTTCATCAGAGATCAGATGGTGGGGGTATAAAGTGGTAAAAACCGAAGAAACTTCCCATTCAGGAACAGTAAAGCTGAAAAGTGGAAAATTTAATTTTGACCATACGGTTCTGGTAGATGGAGAGTTTATCATAGATATGAGAAGTATGATGGCAGGAGATGTTTCTGATGAAGATCAGATCAAGCTTACCAACGATCTGAAAAGCTCGAACTTCTTTGAAGTGAAAAAATTCCCTATCGCAAAATTCCATTTGACTAAAATTATTCCTTTAGCAAACAGTGAATACAATTCTACAGTATACGGAGACCTTACCCTTAAAGGAGTGAGAAAAACAATTTCTTTCCCTGCGAATGTATATGTTACTCAGTTTACAACCTCTATTGAATCTGCGAAGTTCTCTCTGAACAGAAGAGACTTTAAAGTATTCTATCAGTCTTCATTGAAAGATTATTTCATTAAGAACGAAATGGACATCCAGTTCAAAGTGACTACAGAAATGCTGGATAACGAGAACAGAGTTCCAAAAAAGAAAAAATAAGATTACATACGATCAATATAAAATGAGCAGTTCACCAGAGCTGCTCATTTTTTATGCTTTTGTTACATCAAAGATTTGGCTTAATCATTTACTGTTCCCTGTATTTTTTATAAATTCGTATTATGAAAATTTATATCGTCAGCGGTCTGGGAGCAGACTTTAAAGTCCTTGAAAGATTAGAGTTTCCCAAACATTGTGAATTGATTTTTATAGACTGGCTCATCCCTGAAAAAAATGAGCCTTTTGATGCCTATGTTAAAAGAATGGCTGATAAGGTAGATGACTCTGAACCGTTCTGCCTGTTGGGATATTCTTTCGGAGGTATCATTGTTCAGGAAATTGACAAATTGAAGCCTGCAGAGAAAGTGGTAATCCTTGGAAGTATAAAATCTGACAAGGAAAAGTCAAAATTCATCAAGACAGGTGAGATGACCAAAATCCCCAGAATATTACCGGTAGGTTTGTTCAACGATAAGGCGGCCAATGTATATGCTGTTATCCGAAAGCTTTTTGATCCTAAGAATCCTAAACTTTTGCAATATTTTAAAGTAAGAGATCCCTATTACCTGAAATGGTCTGTGGAAAAAGTGTCCGAGTGGAAGTTTGAAGAAAACCCCAATGTGATTCAGATCTTAGGTGATAAAGACATTGTTTTTCCAATTCGTTATTCCAATCCGGATTATATAATAAAAGGAGGAACCCATCTTTTTCCCGCTACGAAATCCAAAGAAGTTTCAAAAATATTGAATGAAGTATTCTGTTAAAAATAAAAATATTATTATTTAAATAGTTTTTTTAGGGGTATTTGTTTTAAAAATATGATTTTTATAGAATTTATATTTAAATTTGATAGGGTTAAATATAAATTATATGAAAGTAGGCTTGAAGTGGATCGTTTCATTCTCAGTAATTACACTCGTTGCAATTGGTGGTTTATTCTGGAATCCGGCTGCAGATATTCCTGTTACCGGAGAATTTTTAAGTGAAGATAAGATTGTAGGCGCGGATGTTGCCTGGATTCTGGCTGCAGCTGGGCTTGTCCTGTTGATGACACCCGGACTGTCTTTCTTTTATGGAGGAATGGTTGGCAGGAAAAATGTGATTTCTACCATGCTACAGAGTTTTATCGCCTTAGGAGTAATCTCTATGGTCTGGGTAGTCGTAGGTTTTTCTTTATCTTTCGGAGAATCTTTGGGTATTAACATTGCCGGAAAACATTATGGAATTATTGGAAACCCGCTCAGTTATCCTTTTTTTAGCGGAGTAGGGAATCTGCCTCATAAAATGATGGCGCCTACTATTCCTTTTATTCTTTTTGCTTTATTTCAAATGAAATTTGCGGTTATTACCCCTGCAATTATTACCGGATCTTTTGCGGAAAGGGTTCGTTTTATTTCTTATTTATTATTCATTGTCCTTTTCAGCATCTTTATTTATACACCGCTTTGTCATATGGTATGGCATCCTGATGGGCTTTTAAACAAATATTTTGGGGTAAAAGACTTTGCAGGAGGAACGGTTGTACATATGAGTGCCGGTTTTGCTGCACTTGCCGGAGCTTTGGTGGTAGGAAACCGAAAGAACCCGCATCATGAGCCTTCCAATATTCCGTATGTTCTTCTGGGAACAGGAATGCTATGGTTTGGCTGGTTCGGATTTAATGCAGGATCTGCACTGAGTGCTTCTGCTTCTGCGGCTACAGCTTTTGGAACAACTACCATAGCATCTGCTTCTGCAATGATGACCTGGATTTTTTTTGATAGAATCAATGGGAGAAGTGTTTCTGCTTTGGGTGCCTGTATCGGAGCTGTAGTAGGTTTGGTGGCGATTACTCCGGGATGTGGCTTCGTAAGTATTCAGGAAAGCCTTTTTATCGGGTTTATTACTGCAATAGTTTCTAATGTAATGGTTAATTGGAAGCCTTTAAAGAAAATAGATGATACGCTGGATGTTTTTGCCTGTCATGGAGTAGGGGGAATTATGGGAATGATTCTTACCGCTATTTTTGCTCATGGTGAAAAAGCAAGCTTACTGCATGGAGGGTTAGAGGTTTTTCTTCATCATATGGCTGCATTGGTTTTGGTTTCTGTTTTTACGTTCTTCGGTTCATTGCTTTTATATAAACTTACAGATTCCATAATTACATTAAGAGTTTCTGAAGAATCTGAAAATAAAGGACTTGATCTTTCTCAGCACGAGGAAAGTTTCAGCTGATAAAAAGGGCATAAGTGTTAACTGATGCCCTGATTGATATTTAAAAAGATCAAGAAATGATTTATTGAATGGAATGAATCGCTTCAAAGATTTTATTTTTGGAGTTTTCAAAAACTTCACCTCCAAATTCCTCATTATCTAAAGAATGAATGGTAACATCATTCACCCCCATAATCCCGAAAATATGTTTCAGATAGGTAGTTTGAAAATTGATGTGTCCGTTCTTTTCATTTTCTCCATATCCGGTATCTCCACGGGTTGAGAGAATAAAGAGCTTTTTGTTTTCAAGAAGTCCAACATAATCACCATCCGGCATTCCGGATCTGAATTTCCAGGTTTCGTTAATCCTCATTACCTGATCAATATAAGCTTTTAACCCAGACGGAATAGACCAGTTATACATAGGGGTTCCGATTACATATACATCATGTTCCCTGAGTTCTACGACGAGTTCATCACTGAGCTGTAAAGGTTTTTGGTTTTCCTCGGTTTTGTCTGCCGGTTTTTTGAATGCTCCCGCGATCCAGGATTCATCAATATTGGGAATAGTGTCAGTTCCTGCTTCCCTGTAGGTGAAAGTATCAAGAGGATATCTTGTTTTCCAGTTTTCAGCGAAAAGCTGTGTCAGTTTTCTGCTGTAAGATCTTTCATTTCTTACACTGGCGTTAATAATCAGTATTTTCATTTGTTAAGAATTTATAACAGCAAAATTCCTGATTATTGAGTTCTGAAAAATTGATCTAGTTCAAGATGATTTATTTTTTTTCCTGATTCTACTGATAAATTCAGCAGATACTCCCAGGTAAGAAGCAATCAGATACTGGGGAACCCTGGAGGAAATATCTGGGTAAGTATCCAGAAAATCATAATATTTTTGTTCTGCTTTGTGCATATGATTGAACACCACTCTTTTTTCAAGGGTTCCGAGATAACCTTCTAAAATAATCCTGAAATATTTTTCTAAAGCTGGAATTTCCTTCAGCATTTTTTGAAAAGACTGATGGCTGATCTGCAAAAGCTTTGTTTTCTCTACAGCCTGTATATTGTAAATGGAAGGTTTTTGTTTTGAAAAACTGGAAATATCTGTTGCCCACCAATGATCAATGGCTAAAAAGAGGATTTCTTCATTTCCATTTTCTTCATTGATGCAGAAAGCTTTTAAAACTCCCGAAATGATATAACTGTCATGACGGCAGATTTCTCCATTTCGCAACAGAAAATCTCCTTTTTCCAATGTTTTTTCTGTCCAGAAGCTTTTACATAAGGCTATTTCTTCCGGAGTTAGTGGGACATGCTGCAGAATACTCTTAATTAATGTTTCCATTTAAAAAAATAGTTAAAAAGAACAATATAATGATGGATCTGATTGATATTGATACTATATATTTCATTGACAAAAATACTTATTTTATGGGCAGTCAAAACCAAATAAATCTGGGATTTTGCTATGCTATTATTAGGATTTATCCTGTATCTTTGTTTTTGAGGAAAATGACGAATCATTTATGGAATCAATATCGGTTTTTGAAATTATTAAAGTAGGAATAGGCCCGTCCAGTTCGCATACAATGGGACCTTGGAACGCAGCAGCAGCATTTATCAGGATTATAAAAAGAGAAAGATCAATAGAAGAAGTTAAAGAGGTTTTTCTTGAATTCTTTGGCTCACTCGCAAAAACGGGGATTGGGCACGGAACTGATATTGCAGGAATGCTTGGATTGAATGGAGAAGATTTTAAGACCATCAATACTTCAAAAATTGATGAAAAAATAGATTACATTAAAAGCACTCAGACCATTAATCTGGGAGGTGAGAAAGTTATTCCGTTTATCTACGGGCATCATCTGATTTTAAATATGAAAAAGAGCCTTGATTTTCACCCGAACGGGATGATCTTCAGAGCTGTTTTTGAAGATGGAACAGAGCTTGTGCAGGACTTTTATTCTGTAGGTGGTGGTTTTATTGCCAGTCAGGAAAAAAACTCTATCCAAAAGCAGTGTGTACGTACATTATATCCTTGTCATAAAGCTTCTGATATTGCAAAATACTGCGAGAAACTTGGATTTGATAAAATTTCAGATTTAATTTTCATGAATGAAGAAAGCTGGAGAACTCAGGAAGAAACGCGGCAGGAAGCACTTTACATCTGGCAGCAGATTAAAGAATGTATTTATAAAGGTGTTAATAAAGAAGGAATTCTTCCGGGTGGACTGAATGTTTCCCGAAGAGCTGCAGGAATCAACAGAAAACTGTTAGGAGATAAAATCTATAAAAACAAAGACGAGTGGTTCCAACAGGTTGTAGATGCTGAAGAGAATTTCACCAATATCAACAAATGGATTGCCTGTTTTGCGCTGGCTGTGAATGAGGAGAATGCAAGTTTCGGAAGAATTATTACCGCACCTACCAATGGAGCGAGTGGAGTAATTCCGGCGGTATTAATGTATGCTCAGGCGTTTACTCCATTTACGAGTGAGGATGATATTGTGAGATTCCTGCTTGTGGCAGGAGAAATCGGAACATTATTTAAGAAAAATGCAACCATTTCTGCAGCAATGGGAGGATGTCAGGCGGAAATCGGAGTTTCTTCTGCAATGGCTGCGGCCGGACTTACAGAAATCTTAGGTGGAAGTGTCGGGCAGGTATTGATGGCAGCAGAAATTGCTATGGAACATCATCTTGGATTAACCTGTGATCCTATCAAAGGGCTGGTACAGATCCCATGTATTGAAAGAAATACGATGGGAGCAATGAAAGCGATTACGGCAGCCAATATTGCATTGGAAAGTGATCCTACCAAAGCAAAAGTGACATTGGATGAGGTAATTCTTACGATGTGGGAAACGGCTCAATCCATGAGTGACCGTTTTAAAGAAACTTCTGAGGGCGGATTGGCAATTGCAGTCAACGTTCCGGAATGTTAATAGAAATAATAAGTTTTAAAAACATAAAACCCTTAGACATTATTGACTAAGGGTTTCTTAATAAAATAAAAGTAAAAACCGTTGGGCTTTTAGTATCGTATAAGGAAATTTTACCTTAAAATTCCTCTGATTCTGTTGGCATTGGAAATCAGCTCTTCAAGGTATTCATAGTTTTCTTTTTCCAGAGCGGATTTGAATTTTCTGAGCTGGGTGATGTGTTCGTTCAGAACGTCCAGTACATTTTCTTTGTTTTGTTTAAAGATGGGAACCCACATTTCCGGATGCGATTTGGCAAGACGTACGGTGCTTGAAAAACCGGAACTGGCAAGCTGGAAAATTGTTTCTTCTTCACGCTCTTTTTCCAGTACGGTATTGGCAAGGGCATAAGAGGTAATATGGGAGATATGGGAAATATAAGCAGTGTGGACATCATGATCTTCAGCATCCATATAAATCATGTGCATATCAAGGGCATTGACTACTTTTTCAACAGTAGCTAAGGCATCGTCCGCGGATTCCTCTTTGTTGCATATCACCCCTGCTTTTCCGGAAAAACTCTCTGCAATGGCGGATTTCGGACCATTGTTTTCTGTTCCCCACATCGGGTGGAAAGCGACAAATCTTGAACGTTTTGGATGGTTTTTTACAGCATTTACAATTCCTGCTTTGGTGGACCCAGCATCCATTACAGTCTGTTGATCAGTCACAAGATCAAGAACAGAAGGCAACAGTTTTCTCGCAGCATCCACAGGGATCGCAAGAATAATCAGATCCGAATTTTTAATTCCATGCTCAAGATCTACTCCGGCATCAATGATCTTAAGATCCAATGCATCACTGATATGCTGTATATTGTTATCGATTCCGTAGATGAAGCTGGCCAGGTTTTTCTCTCTTAATTTCAAAGCCATCGAACCTCCGATTAATCCCACTCCAATAATACTTATTTTCATCTTTTCAAATTTTTTAAATAAAAAAACCTCGTCCCTAGGACGAGGTTTTAAATTATATTCATAAGAATCCCTATCCCAGAGCTGAGGTAAAAATTCTATAATAATATGTTCCGTTGTTAAAAATCACAAAGCAAAGGTATAAATATTTTTTAAATGAAACGAAATTTCTTTTCTAAATTGTGTATAGATGGGATGAATTGTTTTTTTTTAGGTTTTACCTTATATAGATATTATTTCGTTTTATCTAATTTTATCCATTCATTAAATGTAGCTTCGCCTCCAACTCCTTTAATATAATAAGTGTTGTTTTCTTTTTTAATTTTAAAATTAGGAGTTATTGATTGACAATTTTTATCGTTTCCTGAATAATACAATTCTAGAATGTTGTTGTTGTTTTCAATAATTTTATAATCGCCATTGCATATAATTGGCTCATGATAGGTTTCTGTTGCTAAAACTGCTTTATCTTTTTTTATACTAAAATTATAAGTAATATATGCTGTACCAGTTGTTGTTTCCTCTGTTTCTTGGGTTACAGAAAAGTCCCCTGAAAAACTAGAATTTACGGTCTGTAAGTTTTCTGATATACGAATATTGGGAAGGTTATCTTTATCAGCAGCAGCTGTATCTTCTATGTCTATACTTCTTGTGACGGCGCTATCTTTTCTAGGTGCTGCTGTAGTGGTTATTTCATTGGCCGCTTTTTGAGTCTCATTTTTACAATCTGTCAATACTAATAATGTTATAGCAATAAAGTTTAGTTTTTTCATTGATCAGAGGTTATTTATCTTTTAATTTTTGTAGTGGCATTTCATTATTTCCGGGGTTGATAAAGTATATTGGATTTCCTGAAATAAAGTAATTGTCATCTGATTTTTCAATGTAAATAATTCCCATCTCATCAGGAGAATCATCATATTTTATTTTAATTTTTTGAGGATTAAGTTCTTCTGCCCTTAGTTTAGAATATTTATTTGTTGTTCCTTCTTCAGTAACATCTACAGAAATATTTTCCAGAGAATTTATCGTTATGTTAAAAACTGTTTTTGCTTCATCTCTATTTGATGCTTCAAAATGATATTCTCCTTTCCAAAAGTTAGTATAGTTCCTTGTAGCATCAGAAATTTTTTGCGTCTGCTGAATATTTTGAATCTTTGGTTTCGAGTTTTCAATTTTCTTTTTGCAATTAAAAAGTGCAATTGAGAACAATATAAAGGCTAAAAGGTGTTTCATAACTTACTACAAATATTTTATATTATTCAGAACACTTAATAAGGTTTGCAGAAACATTATGCTCCTTATTGAAAGGATTTTCAGTTTGTATATTTTTCTTAGTTTTTTTATTATAAAAGCCAAACCATGTTAAGGTTATTTTAGATTCATCAATTATTTGAATGTAACCAACGGCCTTTTTGTTATCTAAATTTTCCCAGTTTTGCATTTCATCAGGAAGAGGAATAATCGGAGGAAAATCGGTAAAGTAAAATTCATATTTATTATTGTCTACTTTTTTTAATTGAGAATTCATAGAAAATCTACCTGGGACTGTAAACTGCATATTATTGATATCTGTCTTAATACTGATAAATTTATCAGCTGTACAGTCAGTTGACCAAATAGAAGATTTAGAAATTGTTATAGAATCTACTTTTTTTACTATTGTTGAAGACTGAATTTCATTTTCAGTAATTAAAAGGTTTGTTTTGTTTGATTTTGTATTGTCCTTTATAAAAACATCTTTCTGTTGTTTCTTCTTTTCACGTGAGCATGAGAGAAATATGAATGATAATAGAATTAAAAAGGGTTTCATCATTTACTACTTATATTATAACTGATTTATTTTATAAGATCAATTATTTTATTATTAATCATTTTATTATAATCTCCTTCAAAAAGCCCATTTTTATACTTTCTGTAATATTCTATTTTTGATGTAGAAAACTCATAATATGATTTGTCCTTATCTTCATAATATTTTCCATCCAAATAATTTGGATAATTTTTATAGTCATTATCGTCTTTAATAATGTATTTGCTTGGTATTTCAACTAAAACTTTATCTTCAGATTCAAAAACGTTTAGTATGTCAGAGTAATTAATATTAGTTTCTTCATAATCAGGTTTCCAATACATCACTCTTTGTCCTAATGGATATAAGACTTTATTTTTATACAGATACAATTTCCATCCAAAATGATTTTCACCATTTATGGGAAAAAAGATAATATAATTTTTAGATGTATTTGAAAAATATACCATCGGAGAGGAGGTTTCCAAATCTTCATTATTGATTTTTCTAATTATAGCTTTCTCTATGTCATTAAAAACAAAAGTTATAAGCTCATATCTGTTTTGGTCACTTCCATCAATAAGTGTATTTGATATAGTGAACTTTTTACAGTTTAAATTATAATTTGTTGTTTCTGTACTTTCTTGATTACAGCTGATTTTACTTAATGGAATTAAGTTTTTAGTATTATCTGTCTTGCTTGAAACTTCAGATACTGATGTTTCTTTTTTACTATTTTTTTCTTCTTCTTTTTTCTGCCCTTGGCAAGATAATAGAAAGAACGAAATTAAAATTGTTATTACCTTTTTCATATAATTAATCCCAAAATTTTTGTGCTATCTCTTTTTGATAATCTTTTTCTTTTTGTGACATTGTATTTTCATCTTTGTAATATACAAAAATACCTGGATGACATCGATTAGTTAATCCACCACCTGTAGCAGAACTTCTAATTTCAAAATGTAGGTGCGGGTCTTTAGTTTGTCCATAACCACTTGTGCCATTCTTGCCAATAATTGTCCCACAACTAACTTCTTGTTTAGCTTTTAATGATTTTTCTACCTCTTGTAAATGAGCATAAAATAAATAAAAATCTCCATTAAAGCTAAAACCTGATCCACTTTGTATTTCTCCCATATTTGAATATTGTAAACTGAAATCTCTTTTTCTTTTTAAAAATTCTTTAGGATCTTTTACTTTCAAACAAATTACATTTCCATATCCTGATTGTATACTTATAAATTCTACATATGCGTCAACGCATGCATAAGCATTTGATCCTGGTAAAGCAAGAAAATCTATTCCTTGGTGGTTGTGATTACTTCTTTCCTTTCTAACTGTTCCAAAAACATTATATCTGGGCCTGTAGTTTCCATTTTGAGTATAAAGGCATAACATTGGATTGTCAACGGGATCATGCCATTTAGTACTTTTAGGAGGAGAACTTTCAGGAATTGTTATAGCATTTTCACAGTTGAATGTTTTGGGCTTATTACCCGAACCTCGGCTAAAACTAATATTATACCTACCTAATATTTCTCTTCTTTGAATTTTCTTATCATTGTTATTCTCTTCATCTACACTTTTATTTGCATTATAATTTTTATTACTAGTTTTTTCTTTATTATTTTGTGGGTTATCATTTTTTTGATATAAAATAAAATCATCACTTTTACCGACTCCTATTGGAGCAAAAACTGATAAATAAATATCTTCAGGAGATTTAATATTGTTTTTTTGAGGCTCAAAATATTTTTTCACTTTATCAAGTTGTTTTATTTCTCCCATTTGAGCATATTCCAATTTTAGTTTGTTTAGTTCATCAAAGCGTTCTTCAACAGATAATTTTGGGTTGCTTTTATACTCTTTAAGATTATTTTGTAAAGCATCTTGGGTAAATTGGATTAAGCCTATTGCTCTTGATGACTTTCTGTTTCCTTCTTTCCAGAAGTCTTTTATTGTCATTTTTTTTGGGTCTTTTGTTGAGTTCCATCCTTCTAATTGTTGTGCTTTAAAACTTCCACTTGTCTCTACATTCATAACAGCCATTAAACCATTGGCCATTTCCATTTTTCTATTTTCTCCCCATAATTCAGCGCATATTTGAACTACTTTCTTTCTAAACTCACAACTTACTTTTCCACCCCATATTAAATCTTTGTATTGTTCTTGACATATACAACTTCCAGGCTTATCTGGTTTCTGCGTATTCTGCACTCCCGCCGCACTCTTCACCTTTTCCACCTGCATCAGGCCTTCCGAATTTACCCCAAATTTCTGAGATTCTGCAGAAAGATCTTTGGAGATAATTTCTATAAAATAATTTTGTTTATCGGAATCCGGATCGCCGATAGGGGAGTCTACTCCTTTTTCAAAAATAGCTTTTGTAATGATAAATCCTGAAGTGTCGCATACATCAGCAGGAATTTTAATATTTCCGCTTCTGTAAACTTCATCATTGGAAGTAGAATCATATTCCCAAACTACATACTGGATGTGTTTTCCCACCATATTTTTGGAGTGGATTCTTACTCTTACTTTATCTCCTACAGCTACTTTGGACAGTTCATTTCCTGTATCATCAATGAAAAGAGCTTCTATAATATTACCCTTAGGATCTGGCTGTTTGGGACCACCTCCATGTTTTGTAGGAAATTTTGGGGTCTGGGTGCCGGGTTGAGACTTAGGTTGGGGTTGATTTTGAGGCTGTCCTTTATCATCAGGATTGGCAACATCTACATTTACCTGGCTGGCTCCCTGGATTTTTCCTGAATAAGTGGCTGTAACATAATACTCATGATTGGCGCCTTCATTTCTGTCACCTTTCATCAGAAACTGATTGGCCATCTGACGAAGAATTTTCTCATCAGACATCAGAGGAATTGACACTTCTGCAATCCCTTTTTCATTGACCCGAGCCTTATAACTTCTTGTGTGCCGGTTATTTTTATTGATATTAGCATCGTGGCCTTTTCCAGGCGCATCATCTTCCCAAAGATGAAATTCGATCTCTTTATTAAACATGGCGATGCAATGTGCCTGCGCAATAAGAGTATCGCGGTAACTTGCCTTATTGACATCTTTTGCGCCTCTGTTGAAAAGAATTACCTTCTCTATTTTTGAAACCTTATCACTGGTCGGAACCAATATACAGCTGCCGGCCAGTTCTTTGGTGGCAGACATGCCGGGTAAAATTCCTTTTTTAATCTCATAGACTTTCATCTGAAATTCTATACCCAGGCCTATTTCTCCGAATCTGTACGTTACTTTTTCTCCCCTTTTGGGCTTGTTGGTGATATCTTTCCAGATTCCGTTTTTCTGCTTTTTATAAAGATACCATTCATAGTCACTTTTCAGACCGAATGAAAGTCCTGAAGGTTTTATTTCGTAGGTATAGGTTGTTCCTACCAGAGGATTCTGATTCCCGATTATACTTCCTGTCATGGCTTAGCTATAATAAAGTTCGTCTGTACCTTTTGTATCTTCCTTGAATTCATCAAAATCCACAACGGGATTGTAAACCTGCTGTTCCTGCGTATTCGCTTTGGCAACCTGGCTTTTACCGACTTCACTCTGTTGTCCATGTTTGAGAATGGTGATTTTTCCTCCCGTACTGCACATCAGTTCTGAGATTTCCGTAAGACAGCTTTTTCCCATCACTTTTACTTTTTCATACGTCTTCTGCCACTTTCCAGCAGGGGCATAAGCACATGGAAGATAACCTCCGGAAGATGGCTTAAGTTTGCACTGTCCAAACGGTTGTGCAGCCGGATCCAGCTGAAGATCATCCTCCGTTACTGCCAGATAATCAGCATTTCCTTCTCCGTCATTCCAGTAATGTTTCTGATGGCTGGTGACTTTAAATTTCGGAAATTTGAATCCCTGATTACACTGCACGGTTCCCTTCTGTACAATAAAATATTTTCCTTCATGAGGACTGGAACCACTGTCTTCTTTTTTATCTTTCTTTTTTTCTTTATTGGTTGGCTCTTCTGCTGTTCCTGATGATTGCTCTTCATTTGGAGTTTCTTCCGTTGAATTTCCTTCATCAGAAACTACATCTTCTTTAGTTTTTTCCTGAGAGGAGGATGCAGAGATGTTTTGAGATTCTGTTTCCTCAGCCAAAAGCTGTGGATCTTCCGGAATAAAAATGGTTTTTCCGGGAACGGGTTCCTGCATGATGTCTTCCGGCGGACAGTGAAGGTTATGATAGGTTTTTAAAATGCCCTCATTTTTCAGCTTAAACTGCCGGGCCAGCGAACTGAAAGTATCGCCTTTTTGTGTGACATAATTTTTCATATTGATCCTTGTGTTATATTGATATGGTGCTGGTGAATCAACTCTTCTTCATGACTGAGCAAAACTGAAGCTTTAGCCTGTAGAAGATTCTTATTTTTTGTGTGGGTGGTGTATTCTAAAATTATATTTCCTTGTGCAGGTTCAGCTGCAGAATCCTTAAACTTAATACCGCGCATGATCTCCTGTGGAGTGCATAGCTCTGTGATTTTACCGTTTAAAATGGTCAAAACAGAGTTTTCATCATCATTTAACTGTTCAATATTGAGTTCACATTGTACAGAAAACGAATTCTGTAAAAAATAAAAAGGTTCTTTCCAATTCTTTTTTCTCTGGAACCAATCTATTTTAGGAAGTAAAGTCTGAAAGAGGAGTGTACTTTGCAATTGTTTCAAGAAAACCGTTTCATCGCTGATGCTCCTTTCAAACGAATCCATGTAATTTTGAGTAACTTCTCCTACATAAAACTCTTCAAGATCTTTACGCTGACAGGTAAATGTGTCTGTAATTTTCTTGTGATCCGCAAAGCCGGTAATTTGACCCTTATTATTCACGATAAATTCAAGAGGCATAATACTTTTCATACAGGCAATGGATAAGCTGCTTACTTTATCATCAGGCGTATTTCCATTGGATTTAAAATCGTTCTGGCTATAGCTCAAAATATATTGATCTGTACTTTTGTTTTTGTCTAGAGCAAGCTCAATGATATAATCAATAGTGACGGAAGGTTGAAACGGACTTTCAAAGGTCTCATTCACGGAATAGGTTGTAGCAAGAAAAGACTCGGAAAATGTTGAAGGAAAACTGTTTTTTCTTTCCTGTTCTTTTTGAGTCTCTGTTTTAAAATTGGTAGGAACATAGATATTTTTAACCTCATTAAGATTTTCAAACCAAACCTTATCCATCTTTTGGCAATGGGAATTGTGAAACAGTTTTAGCTCCTCGCCGGTCATGCCTAGCCGGGAAGCGATAGAGGTCAATGTGTCTCCATTACGTACCTTATATTGTAAGAAATCAATTTCCATCCAATGTGAATTATAGGATAAAACTATTAAAAAACTCTATTTGAAATTAATTTTTAGGGTTAAATTTTAAAAATTGTCGTAGAATTACGACATGAAATTGATGGTGTGAAGAAAACCGCCCCGTCAAAATTCTTTGAGTTTTCGCCTCCCTTCCAGTGGAATTATTAATTTTAAAGCCATAAAAAGCAAATATGAAGAATAGATTCTTATACGGAGTTTTCATAATATTGATCAGTTTAGGCTCTGTGTATGCTCAGAAGTCAGGTGATCAAGCGTCTGTTTTTTTCACTACGAAAGCAAAGGATACTGTAAGGATCAGCGAAACATTCAATGAAAATGATACAACAAATAGCAAGGGCTTAAAAAAACAGCTGAAACCTATTCAGGCCAATTTTAAAAGGATTAATTCTATAACAAAATGGACCTCTGTCAAAAAGAAGGATATTGAAGGCGAATCTGCAGAAGGCGGGGAGGCTACATTTTATTATACGGATAAAGGCCTGGAAAAAGTTATTGCCAGGCATTATGGTGAAATGGGGCAGAAGCTGATAGAATATTATCTTCTTAACGGACAGCTATCGTTTGTTTTCGAGAAAGAGTATAGGTATAACCGACCGCTTTTCTATGATGCTAAAGCAATGACAGAAAATAATGATACAGAAGCATTTGATTTGAAAAAATCAGAAATTACAATGACCCGGAATTATTTTGAAAACGGAAATATTATTTTAATCAATGCTACTACGGGACGCGGGTATAATATCAGTGCGGATTATCCCGATGAGCAGGAGAAAAATATCAAAGAAGACTTTAAAAGACTTCTGAAATTAGCAGATTAAATGATTGTTATGGCTTATTTGCTTTAATAATATTCAGTCTTTCTTCCACCTCATTGATTCTCTTGAGCCAATAGTTGATTCCTTCCTGATTGGTCACTGTTTCTTTGAAAGCATTACGGCTTACAGCCCATAGATGTGAGCTGTTCTTTTGATAATCCAGTTCCCGTTCCTTTTTATTTTCAGGTTCTATCCGGTATCTCCAGAATACGAGGGATTTCATATACTCTGAACGAACTTTTTCCAGATAATCAATAATGGCTTTTCTGTCCTGCGGAATATATCCGGGACCAGAGCATCCACATGAATGAAAAGTGATTCCTACCGTATACAAATCACGGATGTGCGCCCATTGTTTGTCGTCATTTTTCGGAGGGGATTTAAAATCAAGTCCCATATTGGCCATCAGGTTTCCACATTCGGGGCACTTGGCTTCCACCGAAGTCTGAGCATCCCTATCCACGTCTTTCAGGTGGCGGCGTTTGAATGTTTTCTGGCAGTTAAAACAGGCATAATGTCCTTTGTAAACCATCATGGCATATCGGCACATAGTAAAATCTTATTCTTTGGTTATAAGTTATTTTTTATTTGTTTTTCCTCTTCATTAAAATTGATTCCCATCAGGCTGGCGGCGCTTCTCGGGTCGTAGACCGACCACACATCTCCCCAGGGAAATTTGAAGGTGCAGCTTGGGTAAGGTTTTTTCTTTTTTTGGGTTGGAAGCATTTCCAGGATTTGGATAAGAAAAGTATTGTTTCTGTGAAAAACGTTCATTTCTTTTTCCTCGGTCCATTCATTCCAGTCTTTGGCATCACCATTTTCCCATGTGTTCATATGGATGATTTCCAGCTGATCTTCAAAAAAGCATAAGCTGAAAGATAACTGGTACCCCAGTACTTCTATATGCTTAAAATAATACCAAAAATACCCGGTTTTTACATCCCACATATTATGATATTGTTCTTTATAAAAATCAGTCTGCTTCAGCTGATCAGGACTCATTCCCCGATAAAGCCGTGTATTGAAGGTTTTCAGCTCTATAACTCCATTTTCACTGTTAATCAGCATGTCCCAAAAAATTGAAGCTATAAATATACCCGTTTTTTCTTTACAGACAACGAATAATATTTACAGCTTCTGGTAGAAATAGAAATATCGGTGTGTTATTTTGGCTATGGGTTTGAAATTATTAATGTAGAAGGGATATCAGAAAGCCAAAGACTTTTTGTATCAATCAGATTTTTCCAGCTTTTACTGCTGATCAGCATAAGATCCTGAGCGTTCAGAAATTCTTTCTCAATCTTTTTCTCATTGTATAGCGTAATATGATTAGGGGCTACCTGTTCAATACTTCTGATAAGTTCCTTTACTTCAATATTGTTTCGGATCTGTCCTGCAGCATCCAGAATGATAATCTGAGAATTGTTGTTATTGATCAGTCTTTTCGCGTATTCAAGAAGATAAAAATCACTCAGATTAAAGATGGGCACAAATACTTTATCCGCTGCTTTAAAATCTTTTTCCACCAAAATTCCCACAGGAATATTGGTTTTGTCCAGGATCTGAAGGGTGAAATCGTCAAAAGGAGAATTGTTGAATATATTTCCTTTACCTTTCACTGTATTCAGAAGTTTTTCAGGATTGATGATTTTGGTTGTAAAACCCAGTAATCGTCCTAATAAACTTCCTTCATACATGGATTTTCCAAGCATGATCAGCAGAAGGTCATAATGTCCTTTATTGGTAATGCTGGTAAGATCACTTTCAATATCGGTAGAGGCTTTGAAGAGGGTAGTTACTTCCAGATTAAGATCGTGAGAGGTTTCAATGACGTTTTGGAATTGCGAATCCTCATACTCATTGATATCGTAGGCATGCATTTCATCTACCGGGGCAATATTCATAGCAGTGATACTTTTATTGCCATTCATCTTATGGGTAAAATTGTGAGCTAGTTTTAAGAGAGTGCTTCCTGATTCCGGTTTATCAAAAGAGAGGAGAACACGATACTTGGAATCATTTTCATGAATGGGCTCGTCC
The DNA here is from genome assembly GCF_900182655.1 of Chryseobacterium rhizoplanae. GTDB lineage: Bacteria > Bacteroidota > Bacteroidia > Flavobacteriales > Weeksellaceae > Chryseobacterium > Chryseobacterium rhizoplanae. The sequence goes on along the minus strand of NZ_FXTC01000011.1, from coordinate 121,982 downwards.
TGATTTTTTTTAGATTTAAAAATGAAATTAATAAAGTCTAAGGCTGGCCCGGTCATAAAAGTGGTGAAAAGGGCCATGATGACTAGCATTGCGAAAATTTCAGGGCTCAAAACTCCAAGGTCATATCCGATGTTCAGTACGATAAGTTCCATAAGACCTCTCGTGTTCATCAGAGCTCCGATCGTTAAGCTTTCTTTCCAGTTAATGCCTACAAATCTGGCCGTGAGTGCACTCCCTGCAAACTTTCCAAGAACAGCGGTCAGAATAATAAATCCTGCCGTCATCCATAGGTGGCTGTCATTCAGAAGTCCGATTTGGGTACGAAGTCCTGTAAATACGAAGAACAACGGAAGGAGAAGCACCAAAGCCACATCTTCTACTTTATCAATAAAAAGAGTACGGAATTTTGTATTCTCAGGCATAATAGCTCCTGCCATAAACGCGCCGAATAACGCGTGAATACCAATTACTTCAGTGGCATATGCAGATAAAATAAGAGTCAAAAAGAAAATAGCGACCATTGGTTTACTGATTGTATTTTTCCCTGCCTGAAGGTCCCCGATTCTTTTCAGGAATGGTCTGACAATTTTTATTATTAAAAATACATAAGCAATGGCCATAATAATTACATAGATGGAGCTTGCAAAAGAACCTGCCTTTACAATAGCAATTACTGCAGCAAGAATGCACCATGCCGTAATATCATCTGCAGCCGCACAGGTAATAACAATAGTTCCCAGTTTGGTTTTCTGGAGATTTCTCTCCTGTACAATTCTTGCCAGTACCGGAAAGGCTGTAATACTCATAGAAATAGCTATGAATAAGGCAAAAGAAGTAAACTGGATACCTTCAGGTGCAAATTCCTGGTAAACAAAATAAGAAAGTCCTATTCCCAAAGCAAAAGGAATAATAATACTCGCATGGCTGATGACTACAGCATCATGAGCTTTTTTTCTTAATACACTCAGATCCAGTTCCATTCCAACAATGTACATGAAAAGGATAAGACCTATCTGACTCAGAAACTGAAGGTTGCCTAATGATTCTTTTGGGAAAAGAAATGCCGAAAACTCAGGGAAGTACATTCCCACAAGTGATGGCCCCAGCACAATACCTGCAATCATTTCTCCAATTACCGTGGGCTGTTTTATTTTCATGCAAATCCATCCGAAAAGCCTTGCAGTCATAATGATAGTGACGATTTGCACCAATAATAATGCAAGCGGATGATGAAGATTGGTTTTAAAAGATTCCAGGAAATTTTCCCAGGTAGAACCACTGCTGGTTTTAGCAACGATATTTTCTTTTACTTCCAAAGTCTGTCCTTCAATAATGAAATAATACATCAGACACGAAAAAACAGCGATGGTAGTAATGTAGAAAATTAAATTTTTGTATTTCCCCAAATTCATGATTCCAATATTTTATGCAAATTTGATAAGAATATAGTTATGTTAAATATTCTTTTTTTTAAAATGTAATGAATGTTCTAAAAAATGTAATAAAATCTATCTGAAAGAATAACCGAGCCCGATTCCTATTCTCCAGTTGCCATTCTGATCAGCCGTTTTGGTATTATAGTAAGCCGGAATCTGAAGGGCAACCTTTTTATAAATCATGGTAAGACCAGCACCCAATGTGGGCATAATAGGACTGTTTTTTGTTCCCGATGAACGGTCTTCTTTAATTCTCAGTGAAGGAAGCATTCCCAATACGAATTTTACATTGTGGTGGGTAATACTTACATTGGGTCCGGTAAAGTTAATAAAAGCACCATGATCTACATATCCGGCCACTGCTATTCCGTCAAAAAAAGATACTTTCATTTTTGAAGGTGTCTCCTGGGAAAAACACAAGCCGGATATGAGAAGTCCTGCAGCATAGAAACAGTTTTTCATTATACAATCAATTAATTCTGTGCAAAAATAAATGGATTGTATGTTGAAAAAGAGGGGTTGTAATAAAGCGTAGAAATTCTGTAACGAAACCCTGAAGATTTGAAAAAGGACTTATTTCCCGAATAGCTCCATCAGGGAACTTTTGTAGGCATCACCGATCTGAAGTTTCAGAAAAGTATGGTCTTCAGTGGCAATTGTGGTAATAATTTCGTTGGTTGAAAATACTTTAATGGAAGAAAGCGCAATGATTTCTTTTTTGTTAACCTGGGCAAAATCTTTGGCAGGAAGCATTTCCAGAAGGTTTTTAAAATTCAGGTTTTTAAGAACGATTGTGGTTCCGTCACTTAGGATGATATCTTTATCCCTGCTGTCGATTTCGGAAGTTTTAATATAAGAAATCTGTTCTGTAAATATGACGGTTTTGCCGATATTGGTATTCCATTCAATAAAAGCTTTTTTACGGCTGTCTTCCACCAGTTCTTTAGCTTTTTCGAAAGCCTGGATCAGTCTTTCTTTTTTGATGGGTTTTCTTACATAATCTACCACATTCAGGTCAAAAGCTTCGGCTGCATATTCTTTATAAGCCGTTGTAAAGATGATTTTCTTGGAACCGGAAATAATTTCGGCTACCTGAAGACCAGTCATTCCGGGCATTTCAATATCCAGAATGCACAGATTGCAGTCGATGTTATCTATTTCGTTCAGAAAGATTTTAGGATCATTGAATGCTTTTACCACTTCTACATTGTCGATCTGCTCGCATAGAAGTTTTAAATAGCTGATAGCCAATAATTCATCATCCAGAATAACGCATTTTATCATAGAATTCTCCTAAATTGATTTTTAATTCTGCAGTGAAGATTCCGTTTTTTGAACTTCTTTCCAGCTGGTAGTAAGTGCTGTAGATCATTTTAAGCCTTTGATCAAAAGACTGGCTTCCGAAACCGCTTTTTTCCTTTTCCAGAATATTCTTTAATGAAGCTTTATTACTTACCTTCATTGTGAAAATACCGTTTTCAAGCTCCATATAAATGGAAATAAAAGAGTCCTGAGCCAGGAAATCCGTATGTTTAAAGGCATTTTCAATAAGATCCACAGTGATCAGCGGAGCAAATACCTTTTCTTCATACAAAGAATCAGACTTGTTGATCCTTGATTTGATTCTGAAATCGAAAAGAGGATTGATCTTTATTTTATTAATTTCAATAAGGCTTAATGCAAAATTGAGTTCCTCTTTCGGGCTTACATACTTATTATTGCTTTCATATAAAATATAATCCAGCACATTCGCCAGCTTATCCAGTGACATATACGTCTGATAGGCATGAGACTGAACCGAATTAAGAATATTTTTAAACAAATGCGGATTCAGCTTTGTACCGATATGTTCCAGACGGACTTCATTCAGGCGCTGTTCAATAAGTTTGTTGGTTTCCGATAATTTGCTATTTCTCTTTTTCAGTTTCTCATGCTGGCTGAAAAGGTAAATACTGGTTGTCAGAAACAGGAAAATGGCAAAAACTCCGATGAATATCAGATAGTCATGAATCATGTAGTAATTGCCGTCCATACTATGGTATTAAAACTATTTAAGTTTTTTAAGGCTGTTTACCATCACCGTTTCTTCACATTTTTCATAGGTGATCTCGTAAGACGGATTTTTTTCGGGATAGGTTAAAAGATAGCTTGGGCAGGGTTTCTTTTGTGCATGGCTGCGGTCAAAATCTACTTTCCCGTTGGTAATGATGCTGTCTTTTATAAATTTCTCATCAATCTTATAGGCTGCCATTGCGCTCTTAGCCTCGTCAGAATATTTGAACTCTTTGGAAAGGCTTTCAGCAATAACACGGCTGTTCGGTAGATAGCCGCTGCAGCTTGCCCCTTTTTTGTTTAAAATAAAAAATACGATCAAAAGCCCCGGAACGAAGCCTATTGCATAAAATTTCAGTTTCTTCATTAGAAAATTAAAAGATTGATATCGTGGTACGTAAGTCCGAAACGGTCGCAGATGATCTTCTTGGTATGTCTTCCTTTGTACATATATAAGCTCTGCTTCATTTCGTTTTTGCGGATCAGCATGTTTTCAAAGCCGCCCTCTTCGTCATAATTTAAAATATAGGAAAGGAAGAAATTCGAGATGGCCTTCGTGGTAGTTCTTGGCATTCTTGAAGTAAGGTTCGGAAGTCCGCAGTGGATGACACCGTGTTTGATGACATATGGATCTTCCATGGTAGTGAGTTCAGAGGTTTCAATAACTTTACCGTTATCTATGGTAATATCGATAATGACACTGCCTTTTTTCATTTTCATCACCATATCTTCAGTGACGATAGGAGTCATGTTCAATCTTGGCAGCGCTCCAATCACCACATCAGCACGTCTTAAACTTTTGCTGAGTTCTTTAGGATCAATAATGGAAGTCGGTACCCGGCTGTCAACAATCGTATGAAGTCTTCTCAGCTTTGATAAAGAGTTGTCGAAAACTTTCACACTGGCTCCTAAACCTATTGCTGCTTTTGTAGCAAATTCACCTACAATTCCGGCTCCAAGAATTACTACTTCTGCAGGCCTTACTCCTGTAATACCTCCAAGCATTAGTCCGTTTGATAAGGCCAATAATTCTGAAGCATATAAAATAGAAACAGTTCCTGCAATTTCCCCGATTAATCTTACCAGTGACAGCTGTTTGTATTCATCAACGATAAATTCAAAAGCAATGGCATTTATTTTTTTCTCTGCGAGCTTTAAGAAATATTCTTTATCCCTGAGGTTGATCTGAAGTGCTGAAACCAGATAAGTATTAGGTTTCATATACTCAATTTCGTCTTCAGTAGGAGGGTTGATCTTCAGAATAAGATCCTGTCCGAAAGCTTCCTTAGGATCATTGGTGATCTTCGCTCCTGATTCGGAATATTGTAAATCTGTAAAAAACGAACCTTCCCCGGACCCGGATTCTATAATAATCTCATGGCCGTGCTCTACCAACACCTGTACGGCGTCAGGAGTGATGCAGGTTCTCCTTTCGTTGAGACAGGTTTCTTTAGGAATTCCAATACTGAACTGTTTTCCCTTTTTAATAACCTCCAATTTTTCCTCTTTCGGCATCAATTCTTCTTCTGTGAAAGGAGTAAAAATATTTGTACTCATCCTTAAATTAAATTATGTCTTACAGATTGTTATTTACACTCAATTAATGAGCAAAGATACATAATATTTAATCGAATGAAACTTCTCTGTATTCACCCGTGTTCACAATACTCATTGTGTGATAGTTGAGACCATAAAGCTCCTCTTCATACACTTCCGGCCATTCGATAATGCATAAAAAAGAGTTGTCCAGATATTCTTCAATTCCGATATCATAGACTTCTTCAATGTTTTTTAAGCGGTAAAGGTCAAAATGATATACTTTCCCTTTTTCCGTATTGTATTCATTGACAATAGAGTAGGTAGGAGAATTTACTTCATCCTTGCTGCCCATATTTTTAAGCAGAAATTGTGTGAAAGTAGTTTTCCCGGCTCCCAGATTTCCCTTTAATAAAAGAATATTATGTTTTAATTCCGGAATGATGCTGTCAACAACTTCCTGCCAGTCTTCGATTGTATTGATGGAATAATTCATCTTTATTTTTTCAAATTATTTAAATATAAATTATAAAAATAGGTTGCTCTTTCCTTTGTATATTCAGGATTTCTATAGCGATTACTTTTACGGGGATTATTGTACAGAGCAAGTATTTCTCCCATTTCAAGAGGTTGCAACTCTTCAGCCTGTTTATTAAACACAGATCGAGAAACCTGTTCAATACCTTTATTATTATTTAAGAAGTCAAAATTACTGAAATTAAAATTCAAACAATCTTCCTGACTATAATTTTGCTCAATATATCGTATAAGAAGAAAATAATCTAATGTTGATTTATTTTGAATATCCAGAATGGGCATAATTCTGTTACCAGTTTGACGGCAAGGGCATTCATTTGCAGGTAAATTCGAGTGAGTAATGGATTTTATATAAAAATTCCATGAATTTTGCAATGTAGAATTTGGATACACAGTATTATAAAAGTTGACGAAGTTTCCTGGTAATTTTTTACTACTTCGCATATACCATACAATTTCTCTTTTATTATCAGTATTTAAAATATAGATGCCTCCAAATTCCAAATAGAGAAGTAATAGAATAAGTAATGTAATTATAAAAAGTAAAAATCTTTTTAGATATTTCATGGCAAACAATTTCATGGTTGTTCAAAAATAGCTAATCAATGGCAAATTGTATAATTATGATTGTATTTATTATTCCTAATAGACTAAAGTCCTCTTACTTTAATACTTCCTACTTCTCCATAAATTACTTAATTTTACAGCATGATTTCCAAACAGACCATTGATAAAATATTCTCCACAATCCGCGTTGAAGAGATTGTGGGTGAGTATGTGCAATTGAAAAGAGCAGGGTCTAACTTTAAAGGACTCAGTCCTTTTCATGAAGAAAAATCTCCAAGTTTTGTTGTTTCACCAAGCAAACAGATCTGGAAAGATTTCTCAACCGGAAAAGGAGGGACGGCAATTTCTTTCCTTATGGAAATTGAGAACTTTACCTATCCTGAAGCCCTTCGCCACGCAGCAAAAAAGTACGGAATTGAAATTGAAGAAGATCTGCGTGAAATCTCTGAAGAGGCAAAACATGCACAGACTGAAAAAGATCTTTTATATAAAATTCATGAGGTTGCCAATACGTATTTCCAGGAAATTCTTTGGGATGATCATGAAGGGAGAAGCATAGGACTTTCTTATTTTAAAGAGAGAGAACTTCGGGATGATATTATCAAAAAGTTCCAGTTGGGATATTCACCGGAGAAAAAGAATGCTTTTACTGCTTATGCACTGGAAAAAGGGTACAACAAAGAAATTCTTGAAAAATCCGGACTTTCTATTTTCCCGGAAAATACTCCTTCAGGTGTTGACCGCTTCAGGGAAAGAGTTATTTTCCCTATTCACAGTTTTTCCGGAAGAGTATTGGGTTTTGGGGCAAGGATTCTTAAAAATAATGTTAAGACTGCAAAATACCTCAATTCACCGGAAACGGAGATCTATCATAAATCCAATGTCCTTTATGGATTAAACCAAAGTAAGCAGGCAATTTCAAGGAAGAACGGCTGTCTTTTGGTAGAAGGATATATGGATGTGATTTCACTTCATATGTCCGGAATTGAAAATGTGGTGGCCAGTTCAGGAACTTCTTTGACAACGGAACAGATCAAACTGATAAAAAGGCTTACAGAAAACGTAACGATTCTTTTTGACGGAGATAACGCCGGTATCAAAGCCAGTTTCCGAAGTATTGACATGCTGCTTACGGAAGGAATGAACATCCGTGTCTTGCTTTTCCCTGATGGGGATGACCCTGACTCATTCGCCAGAAAACATCCGCAGGAATATGTAGAAAAGTATATTGAAAATGAGGCGATGGATTTCATCGACTTTAAAGCGGAAATCCTGTTGAGGGATGTTGGCAATGATCCTATTAAAAAAGCAGAAGCAATAAGGGATATCGTAAAATCTGTTTCTTTTGTACAGAATGCACTGAAAAGGGAAGTTTACCTTAAAGAGGTTTCCAATAAATTCGGACTTTCTGAGCAGAGCCTTTTCAATGAACTGGATGTTCAGAAGCAGATCACACAGAATCAGACCCACCATGTTCAGCAACAGCAAAAAGAGAAGGCAGCTCCGAAGATGGAGATTGTTCCCTTGGAAAAGGAAAAAGAAGATCCTTTCCTGTTTGATGTACTGTTCATGGAGAACAAGCTTGTAGAGCACATGCTGGCATTTGGGGATATTATTCTGAAACGTAGAAATGAACAGGGTGAAGAATATCAGATTACAGTCATTGAGGAAATACTTCATCATTTTGAAGAAGAACAGTATACGTTTTTAGTCAAAGGCAATGAAATCATTATCACTCAGGTGAGAGAGGGAATTCAAAAAGATGAGCTCAGAAGTGGAAACTTTTTTGTATCTTTTATGGATGAAGAGATTACCACAAAGGTGGTGGATGCCTTGATTCCGCTGGACGATCTTGAAAACTGGGCTTCCAGAAATATTTATCCTCCCAATTACGGGGATAAAGTGGCAGATCAGATCCAGGGAGATGTTTTATTGCATAAATACAGGTATATTGATTATTTAATTACAGAAACAGATAAAGAGCTGGATCTGTACAGAGATACTGATGAAGTAAAGTACTATGAGCTCATCAAAAAGATTACCTTATTGAAACAGGCTTCCATGCGATTGAGTAATATTATCGAATATTCGCCTATCAAAGGAATCTATGGAGATAGAAAAAGATAATTTTTAAGTCAGTTTTTTTCATATTCTGTGACAAAAAGTCCTATAAAATTTTAGGAATAAATATTGTAATTTAAACTTCGAGAATAGTATAAAAATAATACATAATAGAAATATGGACATTAAAAAAGATTTCAGAGATTTCTCTGTAAAACATTTAGGAAACAACGGTTTGGTTACCGATCAGTATATGGGAATGTATGGCCCAACGAATCTTACTCCGTACATCATGGAAGAAAGAAGATTAAACGTTGCTCAGATGGACGTTTTCTCCCGTTTGATGATGGACAGAATTATCTTCCTGGGAACGGGTATTGATGATCAGGTAGCAAACATCGTTACGGCACAGCTTTTATTCTTAGAAAGTGCAGACCCATCAAAAGATATTCAGATCTACATCAACTCTCCTGGTGGAAGTGTTTATGCAGGTTTAGGTATTTATGACACGATGCAGATCATTAAGCCGGATGTAGCGACAATCTGTACAGGTATGGCTGCTTCAATGGGAGCCGTATTATTGGTTGCCGGAGAAAAAGGAAAACGTTCTGCGCTTAAGCACTCAAGAGTAATGATTCACCAGCCTTCAGGAGGTGCGCAGGGAGTTGCTTCTGATATGGAGATCAACTTAAGAGAGATGCTGAAACTGAAGCAGGAACTTTATGAAATCATTGGTCACCACTCAGGACAAACGTATGAGTGGGTAGAAAAATCTTCTGACAGAGATTACTGGATGACTTCTGAAGAAGCGAAAGGCTACGGAATGGTAGATGAGGTTCTGCAAAGATCTACTGAGAAAAAATAATTGATTGCAAAATCATAAGAAACCGCACCCATCTGGTGCGGTTTTTTTGTTGGCTTAATTTTGGATTTTAAACTGTATTGACTGTTCAGATTCCTATGGAATTCTCCGCTGAAGACGTAAAAATTCCCCTCCTTTGGAGAGGTGGCGAAAATTCAAAGAATTTTTGACGGGGTGGTTTCCATATCCTCATAAAAAAGAAACTGTCTTAAAAGTCAAATTATTTGATTTTTGTCATTGGCTGCATAGAATCTTAATCATTTTATAATTCTATTGTTAAAATACAATTATCATTATATTCAAGATCAGTTTATAATCAATCTCTATTTTCGCAGCCATAAAAGTGAATATGAAAAAATTACTATGGTCTGCTGTAGTGCTGGCAGTATTGGCTTCATGTAAAAGTGATGATGATACCACAATAATTAATCAGGATATTAATTATTCCAAACTCCCTCAGGAATTTCCATTTACAAAACTGGCTACGATCAACGGAGTAGATGTCATCAATGGCGGATTTGGCTCCGGAGCGGCGGCTCACCCCACAAGAAAAGGTGAATTCTACGTCATAACAGACAGAGGACCGAATACTGATTTCCAGAATGGTAAAAAGTTTCTTGCTCCTAACTTTACGCCTACTATTATGCATTTTAAAATCAATGCTGACGGAAATGTAGAGGTAATCAAATATATTAAACTTAAAAATCCATCCGGGCAGCTTATTACAGGATTACCAAACCCTGTAGGAATGGGCAGTACCGGAGAAATAGCTTATGATGCTTCCGGAAATGTTTTAGGGACAGATCAATATGGGTTAGACAGCGAAAGTATTGTAGCAGCAGCTGACGGTACATTCTGGGTTTCTGATGAATACGGACCGCACATCGTTCATTATAGTGCAGACGGGATCGAAATGGAAAGAATAAGCCCGGTAGGTGTAAATACCGGACCAAGAAAACTACCTGCCGTTTTAGCGAAAAGGAGAGCCAACAGAGGAATGGAAGGACTTTGTATTACTCAGGATGGAAGAACGCTGGTAGGAACCATACAGTCAATGATGCATGTACCCAGCAAAGCATTGGCAACCAATACTACTTTAACGAGAATTGTCACATTTGATATTATTACTGGGCAAACCAAACAGTTTTTATATAAGCAGGACGGAGGCGCTTCTGATTCAGTGTGTGACATTACAGCCTTAAGTAACAATGAATTTCTGGTGATTGAAAGAGATGGAAATTTCGGATCCCAGGGAGGAATTAAAAAAGTATACAGAATCAACCTGAGCAATGCTTCCGATGTGAATGGAACTGACATTAATGCAGTTGACGGAATGAAAATCAATGGAAAAGCCTTAGAGCAGTGTTCATGGGACGAGATTACCAATGCGGGGATAAAAGCTGTTTCAAAAACATTAGCGGTGGATCTGGTTGCAAAACTGGGCTATGAACATGATAAGTTTGAGGGAATCGTTTATTTGGGAAATAATAAACTGGCTGTTTTCAATGATGATGACTTTGGGGTAGTGGATGATGGAAATGGAAACCCGAAAGCTAAGATTCTTCCTAAAACAGGGAAGGTAGACAAAGGAACTATGTACGTAGTCGATATTCAATAATTAGATTTTTTTAACGGAAAACGGCGGCATCGAAGATGTCGCCGTTTTTATATCAATAGGAACAGACTTTAGCCACCTATTATTTCAATATTAGTTAAAACCTTCAATAATCTTAGAGAAATCCTCTAATTTCAAAGCAGCACCTCCAATCAGACCTCCGTCGATATCCGGCTGAGAGAAGATTTCTTTTGCATTGTCCGGCTTTACAGATCCTCCGTAAAGGATTGAAATTTCATCAGCAACTTCCTGTCCGTATTTTGCAGCGATGATACTTCTGATGTGTGCATGGATTTCCTGTGCCTGCTCAGGGCTTGCTGTTTCTCCTGTTCCGATTGCCCAAACAGGTTCGTAAGCGATCACTACCTTCTTGATCTCTTCAGCAGAAAGTGTGAAAAGCGCTACTTCAGTCTGATTTTTTACCACTTCCAGGTGCTGTCCTGCTTTTCTCTGCTCAAGAGTTTCCCCGTTACAGTAAACAGGAATAAGACCTTTGTCAAGCGCTAATTTGATTTTTCTGTTACAGTGAGAATCTGTTTCTCCGTGATACTGTCTTCTTTCAGAGTGCCCGATCAATGAACCGGTAGCATCAATAGATTCCAGCATACCAGCAGAAATTTCTCCAGTGTAAGCACCACTTTCATGCTCACTCATATCCTGAGAAAATACCCCGATTTCATCCTTTTCAAAGATGTCTTTTGCCATCATTAAATATAAAGATGGTGGAGCGATCCAAACCTCACAGTTGGTAGCATTGTTGTTTTTATAGCTTAGTAACTGAATCATCAATTGTTGTGCATCAATTACATTTTTGTTCATTTTCCAGTTGCCTGCAACTATTTTTCTTCTCATAAGATTTATATATTGATTGATTTACTTTTAGTGGTTGTAGTATTATAATCCCCAAAGGTTTTTCAGCAGAACGTAGAACGTATGCTCCTCTTCAGTTACTTTATTATCCGCTTTGATCAATGATTTTGCAAACTGAACAAACTTTACACGTTCATCTTCTGTAGAATCATCATGGAAGCATCTTGCATGGAATTCAAAATGATCTTTCCATTCTTCAGGCTGCAAAAGAGCTAATGTGTCTAGTTCATTGTCAAGATTCATTCTGAAGGGAAATTCATCAGCCAGGTATTGTTGTACCAGCATTCCTTCCTCAGGAGCAAACTCTCCGTCTACAGAAGAAAGGATCATTAATAAGTGATATCCGGCAATTGATTTATTTGATTTTTGCATGTTTTTAATATTTTTTTACTAGATAGTCTAAGTTGTTTTCTTCTAAAATTTTATCGAGATACTTACCTCTGCTGCTTGATTTTCTTTGATAAGGAGCGAATTTCTGTGTTACTTCGTTGAATTCTTCACTCAGCTTGATCAGTTCTTCTGATTCATCTGTAGTAAGTTTTTTATCAGAAAACTTTGTATTGAAATGGATCAGTTTTTTTACTGCAATTTCCTTTTTTACAATTTCTTCCTCAGTAGAATGTAGAGTACAAATCCCATAGATTCCATTACAATAGGCAGCCCATTCACTTTCAAATATTTCATCCAGCTTTTCCTGTCCATGGGAAGAGGTGTTGAATATACTGTCATAAGCAAAACCTTTATGGGGATGATTCATCAGATGTCGAATGAAGTTTTCTTTGAATTCTTCTTTATACTGATGGATATCGCTCAATTCTTTATTCTTTTTAACCAGAGAAATGCAGTTTTTACTGAAATATTTTTCTGTAATCTCACTTTCAAACTCATCATTAAGAGACGATGTAATTCTGATACTTCGGGAAACAGTGTAAGAAGGCTGTGGTACTAATTGATTTTGAATAAGTGCAGCCAGATCCTCCTTACTGATATCCGTTACAGTACACAATTCATCTTCTGTAATATAATTTTCATTAATATAATCGAAATTTTGGTCCATTACGGTGAAGTATTTAGTTGATATAGTCCTTTGCAGGCTGTTTGTCTATAATTTTTCCATTTTCAAGAATCAGTACAAACGGATTGCTTCTCGCTATAGTTTTGATGGCTGTTCCATCCATCATTGCATTTTTAATCGTTTTAAAAGTATTCGGATAGGTAGAAACTCCATAGATTAGAGCTCCTTTCTGTGTATTTACTTTAGCTTCCACTTTCTGGAGCAGATCAGCAGGAACATCTTTGGGATGATAAGAAAATACCAAAACAGCTTTTGGAGCATTGATGATTTCGTTCGTAACCTCCATTCCTGTAGGATCTTCAATCTTAAATTTCACAATCTCAGATTTGTAACCTTCTTTGATCAGCACAGATTCATTTTTTCCTTCCTCAATTTTCCAAGGAGAACCTTCTGCCCAGTATTCTGTCTTTTTGATATAATCATCCTGATTTACCTTGATAACAGCTCCTGTTTTCTGATTTTTCAGAGAGTAAAAAGTCTTGTATTCAGAAGGATTTTTTTCGATTTTTACTTTTTCACCTTTAATGTCTGTTCCTACTTTATAATCACGGAAATCAATGATCGGTTCATGCATAATTCCCTGTGCCATAACGTAAACCATGCCCAGAGAAAAAACAGTTAAAAGAACATATTTAAAAGTATGGGAAGACTCTTTCTTGGTCACTCCGTACTCATCTTTTTTACGGAAATCTTTTCTGTATAAGACAAATAATATGATTAATCCTACCAAAAGTACAACATCCTTAAGGAAGCTCTGCCAGGGCGTAAACTTGATGGCATCACCAAAACATCCACAATCTGTTACGACATTGAAATACGCCGAATAAAAAGTAAGGAACCCAAAGAAAATACAAAGGGCAATTAATACGGACAAGGTAAATTTAAGCTTTAATTTAAGCAGCAGCATAAATCCTAAGAAAAGCTCCAGTATCACTACGATAATGGAAAACAGCAGGGCAAACTTTTCTAAAAATGGCATGTTGAAAACAGGAGGAGCAAAATATTCTTCCATTTTGAAAGAAAAACCTACCAGATCCACGGCTTTCACAAAGCCTGAAAGGATAAAAATAACAGCAATAATAAAGCGTAATAAACCTTTGAGCATATTAAATATTTTTGGGTTCGAATTGATTTTCTTTTTCTGAGAACTTGATCAGGCAGAAGACCGCATAATTCAGCATATCGAAATAGTTGGCGTCAAGTCCTTCCGAAACGATTGTTTTTCCCTGATTGTCCTCAATCTGTTTAGTTCTTAATACTTTCTGATAAATAAGATCTGTGATTGAAGAGATTCTCATATCTCTCCATGCTTCACCATAGTCATGATTTTTTCTTTCCATTAAAGCTCTCGCTTCATTGGCATATTGGTCATACAGACCTAAAATTTCTTCTTTATTTTCATTGAAATCATTGGAAAGACCTTTCTCAAGCTGAATAAGTCCAATAATAGAATAATTGACAATTGCGATAAATTCATCTTCCTCACTCTCATCCACCATTTTTTTATCAGTCATCTGAAGGGTACGGATTCTGTTGACTTTGATGTAAATCTGATCTGTAATGGAACTCGGTCTTAGCACCCTCCATGCAGCACCATAATCCTGTAATTTTTTACCGAAAAGATCACGACACTGACTGATAACTTTCTCGAACTGTACTGATGTTTTTAGCATAAATTTTCTTAATCTTCCAAATATACGAATTCGGTTTTAGATTTTTGAATTTGAGGAGGTGAGTTTGTGAGTGAGAAGATTGGAGAGTAGGAGAGTCGGAGGGTTTGAGAGTTTGATTAGTTTTGGGATACGGGATACGGGATACGGGATACGGGATACGGGATACGAGATATGGGTTTTGGGGGTAAGAGTGGGAGTCTTCGAGAGTAAGGATGTTTGATTGTCTGGCCTAACTTCCAGCTTCCATCTTTCAACTTCCAGCCTCAATTTATTTCTTAAAAGCTATAAATCACTAATTTTGCAGAATACAAAATCATTTACCAATTATCATTCATCAATTATAAACTCCCATGCTCTCCAACTCTCCAACACTCCAACACTCAGATCGAACCTACTCAATCAACTGTAACGGTCGTTTAGTACAACTTGATACCCCAAAAATCATGGGAATCCTCAATCTGACTCCGGATTCATTCTCTGACGGCGGAAAATTCAATGAGGAAAAATCAGCTTTGGAACATGCAGAAAAATTGTTGAAAGATGGGGCAGAAATACTGGATATCGGACCTCAGTCTACACGTCCTAATGCAGAGTTTTTAAGCGCTTCAGAAGAAATAAACCGAATCGGAAATATTATTTCTCTGATCAAAAAAGAATTTCCGGAATCCCTGATTTCTCTTGATACTTTTTATGCAGCAACCGTAAAGTTTGGGTTCAGTGAAGGAATTGATCTGATCAATGATATTTCCGGAGGCCAGTATGATGCAGAAATGTTTGATACAGCAGCTCAGACAAAACTTCCGTACATTTTGATGCATGTAAATCCTTCCTACGAAACCATGCATGATAAAATAAAATTTGAAGATATTACGTTGGAAGTGAACCAATATTTTGCTAAAAAAACAAAAGAACTTTTAGAAAAAGGAGTGAATGACATCATTCTTGATCCCGGTTTTGGCTTCGGAAAAACAGTAGAAGATCAGATGAAAATGATTCATGAGGTTGAATATCTTGGATTCGGAAGGTTTCCCTTGTTGATAGGGATTTCCAGGAAGTCATTTATCTACAAACCTCTTGGGAAATCCCCTTTGGATATCAATGAAGAAACGCAAAAACTTCACATGAAAGTTTTGGAGCAGGGGGCGAAAATTTTAAGAGTCCATGAAGTTGCTGAAACAAAGGAAACCCTCACCCATTTTTTACGGAAAAAATAAAAAGTGTGAAAAAAACTTGTGAGTAATTAAAAAGTTTATACATTTGCAGTATGAATTTTATGAATCAGAAAAATATTATTGTCATTTCTATTATCGCTGTTGTCATTAGCAACAGTAAGGAAACGGCATTTTAGATAGATTTTAATTTAAATTATATATAGAACCGTTTCAAATGTTGAAACGGTTTTTTTGTTTTAATTTTTTATAGTAAAAATATGTATCAGTTAGTATCAGTAATTATTATCGTCATTATTATTCCCTTGCGTCTGTGAGAAGGAAGGTGTATGACTGTACATATATTGAGCCCTCTCACAGCGTGAGAGGGCTTTTTTTATTCCCTTTTGTTAATTTTTTAAACCTCTATAACATGTATTACAACGACGACACGACCATCTACTTTGACGGAAAATTTATGAAAGCGAAAGATGCCGGAACAGATCTGTATGGACAATCACTTCACTATGGTTACTCTGTTTTTGAAGGAATTAAATCTTACAGCACCGATCATGGAGCCAGGATTTTCAAAGCAAAAGAACATTATGAAAGGCTAAAAAGATCAGCTGAGTTAATGCATATTCCCTTCGATTATTCTGTGAACCAGCTTACAGAACTTACTTATGAACTTCTGGATCGTAATGGTTTTACAGATGCTTATATCCGTCCGTTGGTCACGTGCTCACCCAATATGTCCCTTTCAAAAGGACAAAAATCTTATCTGTCGCTTCTTGCCTGGGAATGGAATAACGGCTATCTGGCAGATAAAATGAAAATTATGACTTCCCCTTTTCAACGTCCTAATCCTAAAGCTTTCAAGGTTGAAGCCAAAGTAGGAGGACATTACGTAAACTCAATATTGGCCTGCCAGGATGCCAAAGACAAAGGCTATGATGAAGCGTTGGTATTGGATGAAAACGGAAACGTTGCCGAAAGTTCCGGGGCCAATGTTTTCTACGAAAAAGATGGGGTTTTGTTTACTCCAGCCAAAGGGAGCATTCTTCCGGGAATCACCAGACAAACCGTTATGGAGATTTGTAATGAGCTAAACATTCCTGTGAAAGAGACCTTTTTTAAACCGGAAGAAATGCGTGGTGCAGATGCTGGCTTTTTCTGTGGTACAGCAGCAGAAATTGTTGCCCTGGATTCTCTTGATGATGTTCCCTTTACGAGGAACTGGGAAGAGACTGCAAGCGGGAGAGTACAGCAGGCATATTTGAAATTGGTAAGAGTTCTGTCATTGTAGATTTTTAGATTTTAAATATTTGATTATCAGTAAAATGTATCTGTTTTTAAAACGATTGAATATTGTAATTTTTATAAAAAATGAAAATGAAAAGAATATTACAAAATGTAGTTTTGGATCGAAATTTAGTAAAGAACTCCATTTTAAAGAAAGGAAAATAATAGAAAATGCAGGAAAAATATGTTAAATAAATATTCAAAAACATTCACGCAGAACAGCGAACAGCCCGCAGCCAAAGCAATGTTGTACGGGATAGGATTTACAGAAGAAGATATGCACAAGGCTCAGGTCGGAATTGCCAGTATGGGTTATGACGGAAATACCTGCAATATGCATTTGAATGATCTGGCTCAGGTTGTAAAAAAGGGAACATGGAATCATGGGTTAGCCGGATTAATTTTTAACACCATTGGAGTGAGTGACGGGATGAGCAACGGAACAGAGGGAATGCGTTACTCTCTGGTAAGCCGTGATGTAATTGCTGACAGCATTGAAGCCATCTGCGGAGCTCAATATTATGACGGATTGATCGCATTGCCGGGCTGTGATAAAAATATGCCGGGAACTATTATTGCGATGGGAAGACTGAACAGGCCATCCATCATGGTCTACGGAGGAACTATTGCTCCCGGTTGTTATAAAGGTGAACAGCTTAACATTGTTTCTGCTTTTGAGGCCTTGGGAAAAAAAATTGCAGGAGAAATCTCTCAAGAAGATTTTGATGGGGTTGTAAAGAACTCCTGTCCTGGAGCAGGCGCATGCGGTGGAATGTATACAGCCAATACAATGGCCTCGGCGATAGAAGCATTAGGAATGAGTCTTCCGTATTCCTCTTCCAACCCTGCTTTGAGTAAAGAAAAACAGGAAGAATGTTATGAAGCAGGAAAATATCTGAAAATATTATTGGAAAAAGACATCAAACCATCGGATATCATGACCCGTAAAGCTTTTGAAAACGCTCTTCGCATGATTGTTATTTTAGGAGGAAGTACCAATGCGGTTTTACATTTTATAGCCATGGCAAAAAGTGTTGGAGTGCCTCTTACTCAGGATGATTTCCAGAAGATGAGTGATAAAACTCCGGTGCTGGCAGATCTAAAGCCAAGCGGAAAATACCTGATGCAGGATCTGTATGAGCACGGAGGAATACCATCAGTAATGAAATATCTTTTAAACCAGGGATTATTACACGGTGATTGTTTAACGGTAACCGGGAAAACATTAGCCGAGAATTTAGAAAATGTTCCAGATCTGGATTTTAATACACAGAAAATTATAAAACCATTGTCAGAACCTGTAAAAGCTACCGGACATCTGAGAATTCTGTACGGAAACCTTGCTGAGAAAGGGAGTGTAGCAAAGATCACAGGGAAAGAAGGTGAACGTTTCGTAGGGAAAGCCCGTGTATTTGATGGCGAAAAAAATCTGATCAGAGGAATTCAGGATGGTACCGTACAACATGGTGATGTTATCGTCATCCGAAATGAAGGTCCGAAAGGTGCTCCCGGAATGCCGGAAATGCTGAAACCTACCAGTGCGTTGATTGGAGCCGGTCTGGGAAGCAGCGTTGCCTTGATTACAGACGGAAGATTTAGTGGAGGAACCCATGGATTTGTAGTGGGTCACATCACTCCGGAAGCTCACGAAGGAGGTCTGATCGCCTTTGTAAATGATAATGACCTCATTGAAATTGATGCCGTAAACAATATCATACAGCTCAAAGTTTCAGACGAAGAAATTGAAAGAAGAAAAAAAGGATGGCAAAAACCACCTCTTAAAGTACAGAAAGGACTGCTTTATAAATATGCATTAACAGTATCATCGGCTGCTGAAGGCTGTGTAACGGACGAAATCACTCAATAAAAGTATATGGAAAACCTGAATTTATCAACAGAAATACAACTTAGCGGAAGCCGGATCATTCTGGAAGCATTTCTTAACGAAGGCATAAAAACAGTTTTCGGATATCCCGGAGGTGCTATTATCCCTATTTATGATGCTCTTTATGACTATCAGAAGAACCTGAAACATGTGCTTGTACGTCACGAACAGGCTGCGGTACATGCAGCGCAAGGGCTGGCAAGAGTTTCTGGAGAAGTAGGTGTTGTGTTGGCAACCAGTGGTCCCGGAGCTACCAATCTTGTAACAGGGCTGGCTGATGCGCTACTGGATAATACTCCGCTTGTTTGCATTACAGGGCAGGTTTTTGAACACCTTCTCGGAACCGATGCCTTTCAGGAAATAGATGTAATGAATGTTACAAGTCCGGTTACCAAATGGAATTATCAGGTGACTGATGCCAATGAGCTTCCAGAAGTACTGGCAAAAGCATTCTACATCGCAAAATCAGGCCGTCCTGGTCCTGTCCTGATTGATGTTACTAAAAATGCCCAGCTGCAATCTGTTGATTATAAAGGATATTCTCCATGTCATTCATTGAGAAGCTATAAACCAGATCCTGATCCATGTTTTGAAAATATTGAAAAAGCGGCACAGTTGATCAATGAGGCAGAAAAACCCTTCATTATCGCCGGGCAGGGGATTATGCTGGGAAATGCTGAAAAAGAGTTTTTAGAGTTTGCCGAAAAATCAGGGATTCCGGTGGCATGGACGGTTTTAGGAATGAGTACTATTCCTACTGATCATCCGCAAGCCGTTGGAATGGTAGGAATGCATGGAAACTATGGACCGAATATATTAACCAATGAATGTGATGTATTGATTGCCATCGGAATGCGCTTCGATGACCGTGTGACAGGAAGATTGGATCAGTATGCGAAACAGGCAAAAATCATTCATTTGGACATCGATAAGGCAGAGATCAATAAAAATGTAAAAGTAGATGTTCCGGTTCTTGGAAACTGTAAACACACCCTTCCGTTTCTTAGAAAATGGATTACAAAAAGAGAATACCCGGAATGGCATGAAAGATTTAAAAACTGTCATGAAATTGAAAGTATCAACCTCATCAATACAGAACTTTTTCCTGAAGAAGGAGAAATTACAATGGGGGAAGTTATCCGTTATCTGAACGAGATGACAGAAGGAGAGGCGGTAATTGTAACCGACGTGGGACAGCATCAGATGGCAACATGCCGTTATTCTAAATTTAAAAATCCCCGGACCAACGTAACGAGTGGCGGATTGGGAACCATGGGATTCTGTCTTCCTGCCGCAATAGGAGCATCCTACGCAGAGACTGGACGTCCTGTAATTGCTGTCATGGGAGATGGAGGTGCTCAAATGAATATTCAGGAGTTGGGAACCATTATGCAGTATCATCCTGAGGTTAAAATTTTAATCCTTAATAACTGTTATCTGGGAATGGTAAGACAATGGCAGGAATTGTTTCACGAAGAAAGATATTCCTCAGTGGATATTCAGAGTCCCGATTTCGTTCAGGTAGCAAAAGGATATAATATTCCGGGAAGCAGGGTAACTGAAAGAGAAGAGTTGAAAGGAGCGCTTCGGGAAATGCTTGATCACAAAGGATCTTTCCTTCTTGAGGTCATGACGGGAAAAGAACACAACGTATTCCCCATGATTCCTCAAGGGAAAAGTGTTTCAGAAATTGTACTGAATAATAAATTTTAAAAATAAAAAAAATGAAAACAGATCATAAAGAATATACCATTACAGCGTATACAGAAGATTATTTAGGATTGATCGGCCGGATCAATGCTATTTTTTCAAGAAGAAGAATTTCTATGGTGACCTTCAATGTAGGTCCTTCAGAAATAGAAAAAGTTAAAAAGTTTGTCATCGTGATCAGAGAAACGGAAGATTCTGTTCAGAAGATCAGCCGACAAATGGAAAAACAGGTAGACGTTCTGGAAGTGCATTATCACAGAAATCCATACCTGACAGCTGTAGAATATGCAAGCTAAACATAAAATTAAACATCATAATCAATAATTATAAAATCAAAAAAAATGGCAAAATTGAATTTTGGAGGAGTAGAAGAAAATGTAGTAACAAGAAATGAATTTCCGTTGGAAAAAGCTCAGGAAGTATTAAAAAATGAAGTCGTAGCCGTAATTGGATATGGAGTACAGGGACCCGGACAGGCTTTGAATCAGAAAGATAACGGAGTTAATGTCATTGTAGGGCAGAGAAAGAACTCCAAATCATGGGATAAAGCAATTGCAGACGGATTTGTACCGGGAGAAACTTTATTTGAAATCGAAGAAGCTTTAGAAAAAGGAACCATAATCTGCTACCTTCTGAGCGATGCTGCACAGATTGAATACTGGCCAAAAGTAAAACAACACCTTACCCCAGGAAAAGCATTATACTTTTCTCATGGTTTCGGGATTACTTTCAGCGAACGTACAGGAATTGTTCCTCCAGCTGATGTAGATGTATTTCTGGTAGCACCGAAAGGTTCAGGAACGTCGCTAAGAAGAATGTTTCTGCAGAACAGAGGTCTGAACAGCAGTTTTGCCGTATATCAGGATGCTACAGGAAAAGCCAGAGAAAGAGTAACTGCATTGGGTATTGCGATAGGAAGCGGGTATCTGTTTGAAACCGATTTTAAAAAAGAAGTTTACAGCGACCTTGCCGGAGAACGCGGAACATTAATGGGTGCCGTACAGGGAATATTTGCTGCTCAGTATGATGTATTGAGAAAAAACGGACACAGCCCTTCTGAAGCCTTTAATGAAACGGTGGAAGAACTTACGCAGTCATTAATGCCTTTAGTGGCAGAAAACGGGATGGACTGGATGTATGCCAATTGCAGCACAACTGCTCAGAGAGGAGCCTTAGATTGGTGGAAACGTTTCAGAGATGCTACTTCGCCTTTATTTGAAGAATTGTATGACAACGTTGCCAAAGGAAATGAAGCACAACGTTCGATCGACAGTAACAGCAAGCCGGATTATCGTGAAAAACTGGAAGTAGAACTTACAGAGTTAAGAGAAAGCGAAATGTGGAAGGCCGGCAAGACCGTACGAAGCCTGAGACCCGAAAACAATTAATACTTATACAAGATGATGAAAGAGGAAATAAGTTCCTCCGTTTTAGAGAATGTCTATAAAGCGGAGGAACGATTAAAAAATGTAGTGGTAAAAACACCTTTGGCTGTCAATAACAATCTGTCAGCTATTTATGAGGCGAATATCCGTTTCAAAAGAGAAGATCTTCAAAGGGTAAGATCCTATAAAATAAGAGGAGCCTATAATAAGATGGCAACGATGTCACCGGAAGAACTCTCAAAAGGAGTCGTGTGTGCCAGTGCCGGAAACCATGCACAGGGAGTGGCTTTTGCCTGTCATACTATGAAGGTGAAAGGTACTATTTTCATGCCTTTACCAACACCCGGACAAAAACTTGAACAGGTGAAAATGTTCGGGGGAGAATATATTGAAGTCATTTTGTTTGGAGATACATTTGATGCGGCTAAAGATGCTGCGCTGAGGTTTTGTGAAGATCATAACAGCGCATTTATCCATCCTTTTGATGATCCTGCGATCATTGAAGGGCAGGCCACAACAGCACTGGAGATTCTGGAGCAGGCTGAAGGTATTGTTGATTATCTTTTTGTCCCGATTGGAGGTGGAGGACTGGCAGCAGGAATTTGTTCCGTATTTCAGCATCTGTCCCCGGAGACAAAAATCATTGGGGTAGAACCTTCGGCGGCAGCAAGTATGAAAAAAGCGCTGGAAAAAGGAAAGCCTGTCCTTCTTGAAAAGATCAGCCGGTTTGTAGATGGAGCAGCTGTGCAGAAGGTGGGAGATCTTACTTTTGAACGTTGTAAAAATATCTTGCACGATATGGCTACGGTAGATGAAGGACTCGTATGTGAAACCATATTGTCATTATATAATAAAGATGCCATTGTTGTAGAACCTGCAGGAGCTCTTTCAGTGGCTGCATTGGAAAAATATGGGAATGAAATAAAAGGTAAAAATGTAGTCTGCATCATCAGTGGAAGCAATAATGATATTACCCGTATGGAAGAAATCAAGGAAAAAGCGTTGCTTTATGCAGGATTAAAACATTATTTCCTGGTCAGATTTCCACAGCGTCCGGGAGCATTGAAAACCTTTGTAATGGATGTGCTGGGGCCTGATGATGACATCACCTATTTTGAATACACCCAGAAAAATTCAAAAGAAAAGGGTATTGCAGTGGTAGGAATTGCTCTGAAACAAAATAAAGATTTCACTCCTTTAATCGATAAGATGAAACAATATGATTTTTTTGTCAACTATCTGAACAATGACCCTTCACTGATGAATCTTCTTATTTAAAGGAATGTTTATTAAACACAGAAATTTTCTTTTATCGACCATATTAATGACATAAGAAACTGCAGCGTTAAAAAAATGAATTCTGAGAACGTTAAAAAAACTCTACTGTCTGAGTACGGGACAAAATATGATGCTAAACATACATTGCTACCGCACGAGTTTTAGAGTTTTTAGAGAACAGATTTCATTTTTAGCGGAAGTTTCTAAGTTTTGAATTTTTGGTTCTTTTGTTTCAAGACAAAAGAACAATAACAAATATTCAATATTAAATTATTTCGTACACAATCAGATTCTAAAAACACAATGATGAAAAAAGCTTCACAATCTGTGAAGCTTTTATTTTTTGAACCATTAAGAAGGATTAAAATTTTAAGAATAATGAAGAAAATATCTTCAGATATTTAATAAGCTGAATGCTTTATTCAAATTCATTTGAATCTTAACTTTCCTTACAATCTTAATTTTACTTAATGGTTAAATACATATTCAATATTAAATTATTTCGTAGTCAATCAGATTCTAAAAACACAATGATGAAAAAAGCTTCACAATTTGTGAAGCTTTTATGTTTTTGGCAATGTCAAATGACATAAGAAACTGGAGCGTTAAGAAAATGAATTCTGAGAACGTTAAAAAAACTCTACTGTCTGAGTGCGGGACATAATATGATTCTAAACATACATTGCTACCGCACGAGTTTTAGAGTTTTTAGAGAACAGATTTCATTTTTAGCGGAAGTTTCTAAGTCTTGAATTTTTGATTCTTTTGTTTTAAGACAAAAGAAGTATCATTAATTAAAAATTATTTTAAACCATTAAGGATGGTTAAGTTTTTAAGAATAATGAAGGAAAATATCTTCAGATATTTATTAAGCAGAATGCTTTATTCAAATTCATTTGAATCTTAACTTTCCTTATAATCTAAATTCTTCTTAATGGTTAAATTTTTTTCCTTATCAATTATCTTTCCAGTGAAAAATTAGAAATTACTTTCGGACGTTCTGTTTCATTAGCAACTTTCCATGATGTTCTGTACATCCATTCCGTCATTTTATAAAGCTTTTTGTAATTGATGTTCTCAGATTCATCCTGTGGTGTGTGATACTGATCATGCAGTACACTCGTGAAGAATATAGCAGGAATACCAATTTTAGCATAAGGAAGATGATCGCTTCTGAAATAGAAATATTCAGCGTGGCTCGGAGAATCCCAATCTTTCAGATATTTGAATTTTGTACTCTCATTATTGGCTTCTTCAGCCATTTTTACAAGCTCTTCAGAATTCTTGTGTGGAGCATTTCCTCCTAATAAAGCAGCTTCATTATTGTCATTTCTTCCAATCATATCACCATTAAGTACGGCTACAATTTTCTCTTTTGGAACAACCGGATGCGCTGCATGCCATCTGGAACCTAGCAATCCTCTTTCTTCAGCTCCATGGAAAACAAACAGGATGCTTCTTTTTCCCGGCTGCTTTTTGTAAGCTCTTGCCATTGCCAGCATCGCAACACAGGTACTTGCATTATCATCAGCACCATTGTAGATCGTATCATTCTTTACAGGATGTCGGATTCCGTCATGATCCTGGTGTCCGCTTAGCAGAACATATTCGTTTTTAAGAACCGGATCAGTACCCTCTATTTTTCCGATGATATTCACAGATGGATATTTGTAGGTTTCAGTGATCAGATTCAGCGAAGCTTTAGGATTGTTTTTTACCCATCCTGCATTTTCTCTTTTGATCCATAAAACAGGAATATTATTGGTGATTTTTTCTCTTAATCCTTCCACACCGTAGCTTCCTCTTGTCATTTGAGGAAGTACTTCCACCCAGCTTTGTTCAGAGGTGTCATCGGTGATGAAAATAATTGCTTTTGCTCCCAGTTCAGAAGCTTTATTGTAATATTTATTCCTTACAAATCCCGGATATCTTCTTACAAAAAGGGTCATATCCTTAGAAATATTTTTATCTGAAGCGTTTACAGCAAGCACTTTTCCTTTGATATTGAGTTTTGCCAGATCTTCAGGCTCTGCATTTCCGGCATATACTATTTCAGCGTCTACAGAAGCATTTACAGGCTCTGCAACAAGGAAATCTTTCCATAATTTTAAACTATTGTCTCCAATTTTCAGACTGCTTTGTGGAATTACCTGATGTCTGTACATATCAAAAAACTGGAAAAATGTTCCGTTATCTCCGGCAGGTTTCATTCCTGCTTCTTTGGCTTTGTCGGCAAGCCACATGGAGACTTTTAATTCATCCAGCGTTCCTGCTTCACGGCCCCAGAACTGATCTGCAGCAAGCTGATACATATCGGTACGAAGATCAGCTTCTTTGATGGCAGAAACCAAAGGTTTTTTATAATTCTGAGCATTTCCCAGGGTAAACAGGAAAAGGCTCAACAGAGCGTAAATGTAATTTTTATTCATAGCAGTATTTAATTAAATTCAGCTAATTTCTCTGAAAACTGTTTTGAAAATTCCTTTCTGTCTTCTTCCAGTTTTTCCTTTGTAGAAGGTAAAATATAAGTAAAAAGGACCTTGTCTTCATTGTCTAAAAAGATAATTTCCTTTTCGTTCCCATCGATCATCTGTGAGAAAATTTCCCACATCGGAGTGTCTTTTAATTTTAATAATTCAAAAAACTGTTCTGCTTTGATTTCGATTTTCTGCATGCTCTTTTTTATATATTATCGGTGAATATTCCTGAATTTACATTCAAAAATAAAGATTTTGTCTTTTTCTGACGGTTAAAACTCGAGAAACTTCAGCTTAAACTGAATGGCAAAGTTTTCTTTGAAATGAGGAGTTGCGTAATAACCCACTCTGTAGAACAAGCCTAAGTTAAAATAACTGGAAAGGAAATTGTTCCATTCCAACCCTACTTCCTGATACAGGTGATCCAGCTTTCTGAACTTAAACTGGTGGTATTCAGGATGCTTCATATCTCCGATAGTTCCTCTCAGAACAAAATCAAAGCTGGAAACATTGTGCCCGAAACTTTTGAAATACAACGGAAGCTTGTGGGTGAAGTAATAGGCGATAAACCTGTCATTATAATATTTTCCTCCCTCCAGGGTAGCAAATCCAAGGTAAGAAGTAAGGTTAAAATTGAAATCCTTACCAGGAGAAGCTAGCCCGTTCATCGTAAAGTTTTTCCAGATTGGCGCTTCACCCAAAACAGCACCTCCATACAACCTGAAACCGGTAGTCCCGATTGGTGTCTTGAAATTATGAACAAAAAGAGCATCAAAACGGGAATAATTAAAGTTCCCCTGCAGCAGTTTGTAGCTCTGCTCATAATTAAAATACAACTCAGGATACTTCTGGTCAATCAGAGATTTTCCCTGGGGAGTCATAATATTGGTAGAATTCGGAGAATATTTTAAGGTAAAAAGCGTATTGAAATTCCTGTATGAAGTCCCTCTGTCTCTGAACTGATAATCAAATTCTGCCTCTTCAGTATTTCTTCTTACGGCAAGGGCAAGGGTAAGACCATTGGTCACGTCATTCATATAGGATAAAGCAGCTCCTTTAAAGTGAAAATATTTATCATTATTCAGGTTATTCCCGAAATTCATCGTTCTCATTTTAAAATTCCAGAGTTTTCTGTTGAATTCTCCTGATGCCGTCACGTCATCATATACCTCAAATCTGAAAATTGAATTTTTTTCCAGTGAGGTTTTCATATCAAGCCCCATTCCGTATTTCCATCTTCTGTCTTTTACACCGTATGCAAAATAATAGTCTGGTGAAAAATAGGGGTTGAAATTTTCATTAAGTTTGGCCTTTAAACCTAATCTGAAGCCTTCATAAGAGTTATAATTGACAATTTCATCCACCGCGAAATCTACAGAACCCACTCTGATTTGCCCATTCAGTAATCCGGATAAGATCTGTGCTTTTCTGTCAATTTTATATTTTTTACCTAAACTATCAATGGTCTTATAGGTATTTTGTTCTCTTTCAGTAAGAGGCTCTGTTCTGTAACGGTCCAGAGAATGGCCGTCAATATTTTTTACAGAAAAGGTATAGCCTTTGAAATCTTTGGGATTCTCTTCGATAGGAGCTTCGAAATCAAAATATTTTGAGGTAAGAAAAGCGTAGGTTCCAAAACTTTTTTTAGTCTTCTTATCGTCAGCATGCTCTTTGTCGTCCATCGCCATTTTACCCATTTTAAGCTTGGTTTTTTCATGGGCGAGGAACCATTTATTATTATAGAATATCCATGTGCTGGTAATAATTCCGTCGTTTTTATTTTTACTGAAATTTTCAATCTTTTTGATTCCGTAGGTTTCCGTATCTACATATATGGCACCGTTATACTTTCGTTTTCTGTCCGGTTTTTTGTAATTAACTTCACGGAAACGGATCACAAAGTTTTTTCTCCCGTCAAGAGTAACGGTATCCGAAAGAAAGAATCTGTACAATCCTCTGTTCTCGGGCTTCACCTGCTCAGGAACAATATCCCTGTTACTCTGCTGGAGTGCAATCATTTCATAGATAGGCTGCTTCAGACCAGAAATTCTGTTGTCCAGAATATTGATCTTTTCACCATATTTTTTGGAATATAAAAACTCCTGTGCCCTTTCCCAGAGAAAGAGTTTACTTTTTGAAAATACTTTTCTTGCAGAAATATTGTTCAATGAATCTTTTTCCCTTTTTTTCTTGAAAATGTTTAAATCATTGAAATACTGATTAAACTGTGTAAGGCTGTCCTCATCAATATCCAGAGATATTTTTTCATAGGATTTATAGGAATAGGAGCCTAAGCTTTTTGGAGAGTTTTCGTTAAAAAGTTTATTCACTTTTTTCAGAATCTCCAAAGCCCGGGGATCACTTTTATCTTCAATAACTACAGCTTCAATGCTGGTGGTTTTTGAAGACTTTTTGAGCAGGGAAACCTCCATACTGCTTTCCACTGATACCGTTTCTTTCTGATAAGAATCGGCGTCAATATCAATGTTTTTACATTCTGTTTTAAATTCCAGAACGCCCTGTTCATTAGTGTATCCAATGATTGTGTTATCACATGACACTTTTGCATTAAAAACAGGCTTTTGACTGGCGTCATCCACAATCTTAATTTTTGATTGCGAATACCCCAAAAAGCAGATCAGAAAAAATAATAACAGTAAACCCCTTTTCATGTAAAATTACTATGTCAAAATTAATGATATTTATTGTTCTGGAAAAGTTTTTAACATAGTATAACATTGATTTAATCTAATGTTTTCATGGACTTTGGACTGTATAAAACTGAATGATGAGAACACTTAGATAGTCTTTCTGTATTTCATGGAAATTTCCAATAAAAAAACTCCTTAACCTTAGTCGTTCAGGAGTTTTTGATCAGCTGGTATTTGGTTTTCTATGGTTTATTGATCATCCAAAGCTTTCATAAATTCAATAATATCATCTATTTCCTTATCAGTAAGCTGTAAAGGAGCGTCAGACAGTGTTTGATTGTCTACTTTAAATCCAAAAGCTTTTCCACCGCCTTTGTTGTAAAAATTCATTACTTCTTTCAATGTCCTGTAGCCTCCGTTGTGCATGTAAGGAGCTGTTTTATTAATGTTTCTGAGGGTAGGCGTTTTGAAGGAATGCTGTAACGATGGTACTGTTTCATGGAATTTTCCTCTTCCCGGATCATTGTCAAAGGTTTTATTTTCTCCATTGACTGCCATTCCTAAAACCTCCTGCTCAGTTTTCTTAAAATTGGGAGGAACGGTACCATTAAATAAAGGAACAAAATGACATATTGCACATTGGGCTTTTCCAACAAAAAGATTGAAACCCTGCTTTTGGTTTTCCGTCATTGCCGACTTATTTCCTCTCATATAATCATCAAAAGCAGAATTGAATTTTGACAAAGAACGAATATAACTCGCCAGTACATTCTGAAGCTGCCACACCTCTGTTTTTTGGGAATGATAAATCTTTTTAAATGCCGCTTGATAGTTTTTATCCTGATTGATTTTCGTGAGAATGACATTCAGATCACCATGCATTTCTTCTTTATTGGAGATCACATCCGAACTCTGTCCTTCCAGATCGTCCTTTCTCATATCCCAGAACTGGCCATGCTGATAGCCTGCATAGTTGAGGGAAGGAGCATTTCTTGCAAGCTCCGAATTTTCCAGTGACATAGATCTGGCAAGCCCGTCAGTAAATGCTTTCTCAGGAATATGACAGGTTGCACAGCTTCGGTTATTGTTGTTGGAAAGGATTTTATCATTAAAAAGCTGGTGCCCGAGAGCTGCCTTTTCTTCAGAGAATACATATTCTTTTCCCGGAGTGAAAGCATTAGGATTGAAAGCATTTTTAGCAAAGAATGTAGCCGCATTTTTGTTTAAAGCTGTCGTTACCTCAACATCCGGAATTTTCTCCTGGTTTTTAAAATCAAGCATCAGAGTGGTGATCTTGTTCAAATGATCAGGGATAAAACTGGCATAGTCAAAAGTATTTTTGTCTGTGTTTCTTTGCAGGACTTCAATGGCTGAATTGATTTCTGTAATGATACTTTTTAAAGCTTTGTCTTTCGAACGTTCAGTGGAAATTTGTTCCAGTGTCTCTTTGATTCCTTCCAGTGAAGAAGGCATTTCCTGTAAAAATATTCCGGAAACCGGAGTATCAAAACCTGCAATTCCCAAACTTGAAATTCTGAAAGCTTCCTGCCTTAATGCATCAAAAACCTGGTCTTTACTGATGGTAATGACCTGAAAGTTGGTGGCTATGGTATTGCTTTTATTGATGAGCTTATTGAGCATTCTGATCACCTCATCTTTATTCCCTTTATCATAGGGATAAAGCATCTCTTCCAACACCTGCAGTCCTTCGGGTTCTAGCTCTGTATGCTCATCCATTTCTATTTCAGGAAGGGCAGGACCATTGATAAATCTCGCAGAGTGGGGCAAGAAGTATTCTACAGCCCATTCCATTTTTTTGTAGGTTTTTCTGATATCCTGAAATTTTTCCTGAAGAAGTTTTTCGTCAGAATTTTTGGAAATAAGGGCTTTCAGTTCATTGATCTGTTTTTCAAAATCAGTATTGGTTTTGATAATCCTGCTTTTTACAGAACCAAGATCTTCATATACGGGCTGCTGTTTATCTTTTTTACAATAATAGAGCGTAAAAAGTGCTGCTGCACAGTATAAAAAAAGAAGTATCGGGTATTTTGAAAGTTTATTCATAAGTATGAAAAGTATCAACAGAGATTTTCTATTGATACTTTAATTGAATTTGATATGAAGAATTTGAAACTATTTTTCTACGTTTCTGATGATTACAATCTGTCCACCTTCTTTATTGGTGTTGATTCCGGAACCGTCAGGATTTTTAAATTTATCCAGCTGCCATGTATGAGAGTGGATGTTCACAGAGAATGTGTTCGGAATTCCGATGATATCTGAAATATCAACCATTGCCCCGAATTCCCATGAACCGAATTTCTGCAGATCTCCGGACTGGTTGTAAGCAGTCTGCCATGCAGAATCACCCCTGTTGTGCTTCATGTTCAACCATGGTTTGTATTGTTTTGTAGCGATATTCAGCTGCCAGATGTAAGAATCGTGGTTGGCATTTTTGTAATAAGAATCTCCATCTTCCTGAATGTATACAAAGTTTTCAGTCACGCATAAGTTATCAGGATTGATAAGATTATTTCCAGGATTGGAATCTCCTTCAGCTACAATTTCCAGCTTTCCTGTCAGCATATTATTGGAGTTCAGAACAAGCTTATAAACTCTTCCCCACATTGTTAATCCCGCTTTCGGATTTATACCGTCAGAAGATTCTCCTGTAGCGGTAAAGTAAATTTCTCTTCCTTTTCCTGCTCCTTTTCTATAATCCACATCTTCCACTCTTGAAAAACGGATGGCGTTATTATCAATGTTTTTCTGGTTAATCTGAGCACCTGTAAGATTTTTGGCATTAGGAATTTCTACAAATTCTACATCGTAGCTGCTTCCTTTTGTCATATCTGTTTCAGTGTAGTTGCTGTTGGTTCTTTTTAAAGAATATAACTTCCCGTTATCAAGATCTCCCTGCGTATCGGCTACATACATGATTAATTGTCCTGCAGACTGGTGAGAAGAAGAATAAGACTGATCTTCACCAATAATAATATAAGTTTTTCCGTTAGAAACATCTTTAGGAAGTGGAACCGCATTTTCCATAGAAGCCTTTCCCAAAGCTGGTTTTACTCTTGTTTTATCAGTTGCCTGAGAAGTTGGAGCCAAAGGATTTAAAGCGTGAACCATACTTTCTTCACCTGATTCACCTGCAGTAAGGAACGCACTGAAACCGTGAATTTCAGGAGTTGCCAATGTAGCGGAACATAATCTTGTCATTCCTCCGGTTCCGTTTAAAATATATTCTCCTTTTACAGGTTTAAACGTTTTATCTAAATATACTCTTGATACAGATTGCTTGATCTCATGATTAGTGATCATCAGGTAACCGTCAGAATTAGGATCTTTCATAAGTCCCATTCCATCAGGCTGGCCTCCGAAAACGAAATCAGGAGAACCTGGAAGCACATCAGAACTGGAAATAAGGGTCGTAATATTTAAATTTTCAAAACCTTGCATTCCATAAACGAAAGCAGGTTCTTTAGAAAAATTTTCAAGCTTGATTTTGCCATTGGAAGGGGTATTGGAATCCCCATTATTGTCATCGTTGCAGCCTTGAAATACAAGGGAAGCAAAGAGTAGGGCTCCGATAGTTTTGTTAATTTTCATAATTATATTTTTTGAATTTCGATTAAGGCAAAACTAACGGTCTATTGTTAACTAAGTTTTAAGAAGACAAAACAAATAGTTTAAGATTAAGTAATGATTTGTTAAGGTAAGGTCAATAATTAGAATGGATATAAATAGAGAGATTTTGATGAATATCTGAATAATAAGGAATGCTATATTATAACGCAGAGACGCTAAGGCTTTTAAATACCTACTTTTTTTCGTTCGCAAAGGCATTCTATTTAGCAAAAAACGCAATCATTTCATGGCTGAGCGTAACGCCTTTGCGAACGAAAATATCTATGATGATATGAGGGTTTCTTGCGTCCTTAGCGTTAAATAAAAGATAATAGTTAAAACTAAAACCGGCTGTCTCAAAATGAAACAGCCGGTTCTAATATTTATAATAGGTATCCTATTTTAGATATTCAAAGCTTTTTGGTAAGCATTTTCTAACCCTTCAAGGTTTTTACCACCTGCTGTTGCAAAACCTGGGTTTCCACCACCACCACCTTGGATTTCTTTTGCAAGATCCTTTACGATAGCGCCAGCCTGGTAATCGGCAGCCAGATCATCAGAAACTCCAACAGTAATCATTGGTTTTCCGTCTGCATCAGAAAGAATGATCGTTACAGAAGCAGGGATTTCTCTCTTCAGCTGGAATACGATGTCTTTTACAGAACCTGCATCCAAGGAAGTTTTCTTCACAAGAAGCTGCTTGTTGCCTTTCTGCTCATAAGCATTTTTCCATTCTCCGATTTCTCCTTTTGCTTTTTCCTTTTTAAGGGCGTCTACTTCAGCCTTCAATGACGTATTTTCTTCGATCAGTTTCTCGATAGATCTTACAACATCTTTAGACTTTAATAATTGAGAAAGTTCAGTGATCTGTTTTTCAAGATTGTTGAAATATTCCTCAGATTTATCTCCTGAAATCGCCTCAATCCTTCTGATTCCCGCAGCAGCAGAACCTTCAGAAGTGATTTTGAAATGACCGATTTCGCTGGTGTTTTTTACGTGAGTTCCTCCGCAAAGTTCCTTTGAACTTCCAAACTGGATCATTCTCACATTGTCACCATATTTTTCACCAAATAAAGCCATTGCTCCTTTCTCCAGAGCTTCCTGAATAGGAATGTTTCTGAATTCCTGTAAAGCAATACTTTCTTTGATCTTTTTATTTACTTTTTCTTCAATTAATGCCAGTTCTTCTTCAGTCATTTTGTTGAAATGAGAGAAGTCGAAACGAAGATAGTCAGGACCTACATAAGAACCTTTCTGCTCTACGTGAGTTCCTAAAACATCTCTTAAAGCCTCGTGCAGAAGGTGAGTCACAGAGTGGTTGGCCTGAGAATTTTTTCTTTCTGAAGCATTTACTTTAGCATAGAAAACTGCGCCTGCATCTTTTGGAAGGCCGTTGATCAAAGAAATGATTAATCCGTTTTCTTTTTTGGTTTCTAAAACTTCAAAGCTTTCGACTGCATTCTCAAGAACACCTTTGTCTCCAACCTGTCCACCACCTTCAGGGTAGAAAGGAGAGCTGCTTAGTACTACCTGGTAAAATTCTCCGTCTTTATTTTCTACCTTTCTGTATCTGGTAATATACGTTTCAGATTCAGTCTGGTCATATCCTACAAAGGTTTCAGGCTTCGATTCAAGATTTACCCAGTCATATACTTTCTGAGCAGAATCAGCTTTGGAACGAAGTTTTTGTTTCTCCATTTCAGCTTTGAAACCTTCTTCATCAATGGTCAGCCCTTTTTCTTCAGCAATAATTCTTGTTAAATCGTCAGGGAAACCGTAAGTATCATACAGCTCAAAAACTTCTTCACTTGGTAGTACTTTCTGATTATTGGCTGTTGTCTGCTGGATCAGTTTTTCAACTCTGATCAGACCGTTTTCAATTGTTTTTAAGAATGAATCTTCTTCACTTTTGATAACTTCAGCAACCAGTTTTCCCTGTTTTTCAAGTTCAGGAAAGAAAGGTCCCATTTGCTCCTGAAGAACAGCCACCAATTTGTAAAGGAAAGGCTCTTTCATATCCAGGAATCGGTAAGAATAAGAAATTCCTCTTCTTAAAATTCTTCTGATTACATAACCGGCACCTCCGTTGGAAGGTAACTGCCCATCTGCAATAGCAAAAGAAACCGCTCTGATGTGGTCTACCACAACACGGATGGCAATATCTTTTTCGTCTTCTAAGATTCCGGTATATTTCTTACCTGAAAGTTCTTCAACCTTAGCAATAAGCGGAGTGAAAACATCGGTATCATAGTTGGAAGATTTCCCTTGAAGCGCCATACAAAGACGTTCAAAGCCCATTCCCGTATCCACGTGCTGAGCAGGAAGCTTCTCTAACGATTTATCTGCTTTTCTGTTGAACTCCATGAAAACCAGGTTCCATACTTCTACAACCTGTGGATGGTCATTATTTACCAGCTCAAGTCCTGAAACCTTAGCTTTTTCTTCCGGTGTTCTCAAGTCAACATGGATTTCTGAACACGGTCCGCATGGTCCGCTTTCACCCATTTCCCAGAAGTTATCTTTTTTATTTCCGTTGATAATTCTGTCTTCTGCAATGTGAGATTTCCAGAAATCATAAGCATCCTGATCTCTGTCCAGATTTTCAGAAGCATCACCTTCAAAAATCGTTACGTATAAATTTTCTTTTGGAATTCCGTATACTTCAGTCAGTAATTCCCAGGCAAAAGCAATAGCCTCTTTTTTGAAGTAATCCCCGAAAGACCAGTTTCCTAACATTTCAAACATGGTGTGGTGGTAAGTATCTCTACCCACATCATCCAGGTCATTGTGTTTCCCTGAAACTCTCAGACACTTTTGTGTATCGGCAATTCTAGGGGCGGTAGGCGTTTTGTAGCCAAGGAAAAAATCCTTGAACTGCGTCATTCCGGAGTTGGAAAACATAAGGGTAGGGTCGTCTTTCAGCACAATAGGAGCTGAAGGAACAATAAGATGCCCCTTATTTTTAAAATAGTCTAAAAATTTTTGACGTATTTCTTGTGATGTCATAGTATTGCTTTTGCTTTTTTAAATATCAAATTTTTGATAAGATGCAAATTTAAGATTTTTAAGCGATTTGTAATAATTTTATGCTATGTTTTGAATGGTGCCGGATTTTGATGATGAATGCTCCTGACTAAGTTTATAAAGCCTAAAACCAATGATCATTATTTAATTTTGCAATTTCCCACTTAACTTACTACCTTCGTCACCATCTGATTAAGATAAAATATCCTTTTCTATGACAAAAGATGAAGAATTGAAAAGCTGGATAGAACAGTATTCAGGGCCACTTTTGAAGCGGGCACTGTATGTACTTTCTAATAAGGAAGACGCACAGGATGTTGTTCAGGAAGTTTTTCTTGCAGCCTATTCAGGATATGATTCTTTTGAAGGAAAAAGCAATCCTCTTACCTGGCTGATGGCTATTCTGAACAGGAAAGTTGCAGATTTTTACCGGAAAAAATATAAATCGGAACCGAATATAAGACTTGA
Source organism: Chryseobacterium rhizoplanae (assembly GCF_900182655.1). Classification (GTDB taxonomy): domain Bacteria; phylum Bacteroidota; class Bacteroidia; order Flavobacteriales; family Weeksellaceae; genus Chryseobacterium; species Chryseobacterium rhizoplanae. Next base: position 86,740 of record NZ_FXTC01000011.1, on the reverse strand, counting down.
TCATTTCTTTGATGAAACGGGATCGTGGAAAAATAATGATGTTTTAAATGACTGGAATGTGTCAGGTGATGGAGATGAACTTTTAGACAACAGTGATTTTAATAAAACATTAGAAGAATGCATCGAGGAACTGCCATCCAAATGGAAGATTCTGTTGAAAATGTACTATATAGAAGAAAAAAAAGCTCCGGAAGTAAGTCAGGAATTGAATGTTTCTACGACTAATCTCTGGAAGATTTTGCAAAGAAGCCGTATGCAGCTCAGAGAATGCCTGGAGTTTAACTGGTTTTCAAGATCGTAAGTAAAATGATAAAAGAAATATTACATAAATTATTTTTACCATGTAGTGAAGCCACTTTACTGATGGAAAAAAGGAATGCCCAATCTATTTCTGCCAAAGAAAACAGGATGTTGAGCATGCACCTGATGATCTGTAAATGGTGCAGAATGTATAAACAAAAGCTGGAAATTCTGGATAAAGTTTTTAAAAAAACTTTTTCTGAAAAAGAAACTGAAATAAATGAGTTTGAAATTCAGGATTTTAAAAATAAAATGATCGATAAATTGAATTTCTAGGAAAAATTCTGTCAGGATTGTAAAAAGGCTCCGACTATACTATTGAAAACAATAAAGTATTCAATTAAAATCTTAAAAACATGGTCGGAACAGTACAGGAAACTAACAATCAATTCACCCGGGCCGGGTATTATATCTCCCTCTTCGGAGCAGCTCTTATTTTGCTGTGGATCGGTATCTTCAAATTTACCCCTACAGAAGCAGCCGCAATAAAACCTTTGGTGGAAAACCATTTCTTAACTTTTTTCGTATATAAGATTATGAGCGTTCAGGCAGTGTCAAATCTTATCGGAACGATAGAAATTATCATTGCATTACTCCTGATATTTAGTGCGAAATTTGCTGTACTGAAGAAGTATGCAGGAATTGGAATGATAGTCACCTTTCTGGTAACCTTAAGCTATTTGTTTACAACACCGGAAATGTGGAAAGTGGTGGACGGAGTGCCTGTGACAGATTTCTTTATTGTAAAGGACCTGATGCTCTTAGGATTTGGATTGATGCTCGTTCAAAATAATAAGTAATGAATAAAAAGGTAAAAATGAAAAATATATTAATTGTACTCGGAATCATTCTGGGTATAGCAGTTTTTGCTGCAGGATCCGGGCTTTTTAAAAAAGCGAAGCATAATGAAGTGGAAGTAAAAAAAGAAAATGAGAAAATTATGGATAATAAAAACGTTAAAGAGATTTATTTTGCAGGGGGATGTTTCTGGGGAACAGAACATTTTTTTCAACAGATTCGTGGAGTTGTAGGAACAGAAGTGGGCTATGCCAACGGGAATACTCAAAATCCTACCTATGAAGAAGTAGTAAGCCATACAACAGGTTTTGCTGAAACAGTGAAAGTGAAGTATGATCCCGAGCAGGTAGATCTGAAACTGTTAATTGACCTTTATTTTAAAACCATTGACCCTACCAGTAAAGATCAGCAGGGAAATGACAGAGGAAACCAGTACAGAACAGGAATCTATTTTACCAACAAAACAGATGAAGCTATTGTAAAAGATGAGGTTCAGAAACTGGCAAAAAACTATAATAAACCTTTATTGGTAGAAACTATTCCACTGAAAAACTTCTACAGAGCAGAAGATTATCACCAGGATTATCTGGATAAAAATCCGGGAGGCTACTGCCATATTGAACCGGGACTTTTTGAAATGGCCAAAAAAGCCAATCCGCTTCCAAAGCCAACGTATCAAAAACAGGATAAAAAAGTTTTAAAAGAAAAACTGACTGCAGAACAGTATAATGTTACGCAGGAAAACGGCACAGAAAGACCTTTTCAGAATGAATACTGGAATGAAACCCGCGAAGGAATTTATGTAGATATTACCACAGGAGAACCTTTGTTTATTTCTACAGATAAATTTGAATCCGGCTGTGGATGGCCAAGTTTCTCAAAACCAATTACAAAGGCTTTGATTGATGAAAAAATGGACCGTACCCACGGAATGACCAGGGTAGAAGTAAGAAGTAAAACCGGTGATGCCCACTTAGGACACGTTTTCACAGACGGCCCTGCAGACAAAGGCGGACTTCGTTACTGTATCAACAGTGCTTCGCTGAAATTTATTCCGAAAGCTGAAATGGAAACAAAAGGATACGGAAAATATCTTCCGTTGTTAGATAAAAAGTAATGTGAAAGGAAGGCTGCCAAATGGCAGCCTTTTTATTTTGAATTAATGATATAGTTGAAATTTTTCTTTGATGCTGAGCATGGAAATATTTAGAAATATCAGAAATCCAAAAATAAGGTAGGAGGTTTCTTTGGAAACAGTAGTAAACAAGTTAAAGATTTTCCCATAGCGGGTAGATTCAAAAATATTCACAGTTTCTGCTGGTCCCCAATCTATGGTATCATTACAAAGTAAACATTCATATTCAAGCGGTTGAGCATTAGGGTCAACATAGCTGTAAACAGCAAAAATATGTCCTGATTTCTCCAGATCAACGGCATATTGATCTTGTTTGGCTATCGCTAAATCATTCAAAACAGATACAAAATCACCATAGGTACTATTTTGATCTAAAATAAATTCAATACCAGACTCTTTCTCATTTCTTTTCTGGAGATTTTTCAGTTCAGAAACATATAATTTTGAATTTTGCTTGGCTGTGCTTGGTTCTATTTTAATTTTTTTGTAATTCCAGTTTCTGTAAGGTTCAAAGCTTAAAGGAGACGCTTCTTTTCCTGATTCATTTTTAGGTGGCAACCATATATCAATGACATTGAGGTTAATTTCCTCAAATTTCTGATTTCCATAATACCAAAACAGAACAGGAATCAGTATGGCACTGATTAACCCGGGTACGTAGAATATTTTTTTCATGGTTAGTTTTTAGCGAAACCTAATGAAAATTTTAAGCCAAAAAAGTGATCCGAAACGAACCACTTTAATTTTTTTGAATCTTTAATTCTAATCATTGAAACCTACCAATCTCTTTTTCTCAGAATCCAGTACGATCCGAATATGAATAGAGCAGACCAAACCAGGCAAGCAATAAGGCTTTCTGTAGGGTAGTGGAATTCATATTTTACGCCCATCATTTTCACCATATTTAATCTCATCATCGGATTAGGAATAAGGCTGGACATACTTTCCAACGGTAAAAGATGCGTGATGAAAAAGTCATTCTGAAGAATTTCATTCCTTTGCGGCCCCTGCATCCCTTTTACTTTTGAGAATACTTCCACGGCAGTTAAAATTCCTTCGCCAATCCAGAAGACAAAAAGAGCAAGAAATACAAACACCGATTTTCTCAGTAAAATAGAAAGAAACATTAAGAAACAGAAGAAAGTGAACAGTTTTACAAAGTAATTTCCAATAAAGAAAATCTCAGCAACAACCTTTGCAGATTCTTTTGTATTTGAATATTGATAACCAAGGAATATAGTAATACCCAATACAATCAACGTTGAAACGATCGTGAAAATACTTATTGTCAGCAGCTTTGAAGTGATAAATTCTTTTCTGCTTAATCCATCAATCGTATTCTGCTTAAACATTCTGTTGCTGAATTCCTGTGAAATAGAGAAGACAATAATCAGTCCCAGGAAAATTTTCAGTAAAGCGACAATCCATGTGGTAAAGTTCCAGATTTCCGGGAAATTATAAATTCCCTGCTCTTTTAAATTAATGGTTCCTCCGAAAATATCAAAATCAACCAATCCAATGAAAAGCAAAGCAATAAGAATAGCGAAATATAATATGGTAAAAACTTTGAACGGCTTATAGTTCAGGTTTTTGTAGTATTCCAGTTTTAATAATTTTATCATGATTAGTTGGTGTTTTTTACAAGTTCAAGGAATTGAGATTCAAGAGAAAGTTTTTTCTTGGCCAAATGAGATAAGAAAATCCCTTTCTCAGCCAGTTTCTGATTCAGTGCCGAAGCAGAAATTGATGCATCATCACGGATCTGAGCTTTAATATAATCTCTGTCCTGATTGACAAAACTAAACCATGGCAGCTCATTCAACGTGTTGAAAAGAAGTGTATTATTATCTGCTTTCAATTCAAAATATCCGTTGTTGGAAGTCATTTCATCCACTCTTCCGCAGTAGATGGAGTTTCCTTCTTTCAATACAATCACATGGCTGCAGATTTTTTCAATTTCATCCAAAAGGTGGCTGGCAATAATGATCGTGATTCCCTGTTTGGCAATATCACTGATGATTTCTCTGATCTGAATAATTCCTTCCGGATCCAGTCCGTTGGTCGGTTCATCCAATATCATTACTTCAGGGTTGTTCAGCATCGCTGAAGCAATAGCAAGACGTTGTTTCATTCCCAGAGAAAAGGTTTTGAACGTATCTTTTCTCCTTTCAAACAGGTTTACGGTTTTCAAGACTTCATCAATCCTTGAATAAGGAGCATTTTTAATTTCTGCTACAATTTTAAGATTGGTTTCTGCACTTAAATAAGGGTAAAAGTTGGGTTGTTCAATAATTGCTCCGATCTTTTTTAAAGTTTCCGGATCAGTTCCCTTTTTACCAAACCAGAACCAGTCTCCGCTGGTAGGATTGATGGTTGAAAGCAACATCCCGAAAGTAGTGGATTTTCCGCTTCCATTCGGACCCAGAAGCCCATAAACATTTCCTTTTTCAACGTCAAAAGAGATATTGTTAACCACAACCCTTTTGAATTTTTTCGTTAAATTTTTTACTGATAAAATCTTTTCCATGTAATTTGTTTTACATAGTAGTAGTCTATATAAATTAGATAATGTTACAGAATTATCATAAATCAATGTCAATTTATTTGTAAATACATTAAATTTGATAGAATTAATCAATACTTATGAAGCTAATTGAACTGGCAGAAGAACTGAATGTTTCTGCAGAAGCCATAAAACAGTTTATACAGGATTTCGATCTTGAATTGGTAGACTGTGTCAGTACGAATTTTGAAGTCAAAGATGATTTTGAAAAATTTGCCCGCGAAAACGTAGATTTTTTAAGATTATATGAAAAAGATCTGGACAAAAATAAAACGCTTGAACAGATTGCCAAAGTCATCAATCAGCCTAAAGACAAGGTAGAAAAGGTGATTAAAGATAACAACCTCAATATTTTTGATAACGGTTTTTTCAAATCCTCCATATCAAGTTATGGAATTGATAATAAATTAGGCGGAAATTATAAGTTTGTCTATGATTATTTCGGGAGTAAAACCAGCCTTCAGCAAAGAGATTTTATAGGATACAGAGATCTGTTTTTTTATACCTCTACTGTTCTGGAACCCTTCCTGAATCCACAGCAGATCAAAGATTGGGGAATCAATAAGCCTGCGGGAATTATTCTGTACGGACCTCCGGGAAGTGGTAAAATATTCTGGGCGAATAAAATTGCTGAGATTATTGGCTATCAGTTTAAAGAAGTCAAGAAACATTATCTGGGAACTTCCTTGATTGACGGAAATGAAATCAACTTCAGTGATTTTCTTTTAAGTATGATGAAAGAAAATAAAATGCTGCTCTTCATGGATGATTTTGATGAAATTATGATGCAGAGAAGAGCCGAAACAGATATTGCTTCCTGCAATCTTGAAGCTCAGGAGCTTATCCTTCATTATATCGGAAAATTTGAAAAAGAAGGCGTTCTGATGGTTGGCTCTGCCAATTCTGTTTCAGAAATTGACGAAGAAATTCTGGCTCCGGGAAGATTTGATGTGATGATTCCGATCTTTCCTCCCAACGCTTCAGAGCGATCAGAAATCATTTTATATGCCATGACCAGAGGATTAGAAGAGGATTCTTTACTCTATAAAATACTTAAAAACAACAAAGCAGATAAAATTCCTTTCTGGCATGACATCTCATCAAAGATGAAAGCATTCAGCAACACGATGCTGATAGATTTTACCCAAAGTTTAAAGAAAAGAATTAAAAATCTCTATCAAAGAACCAGAAATGAAAAGCTAAAGATTGATCAGGATCTTTTGAACGGAGCACTTAGAGATGCTGGTTCAAAACTTACGGAAGAATATCTGGATCAGGTAGCGAGATTCCTTGCGGATGCTATTATTAATAATTTTGATGATTTTAAGTTCAGGATTCAGGCATTGAAGAGCGAACTGGAAACCTACAGAGTGGTTGAAGAACCACAAAGAGCTATCGGATTCCAGCATAATGAGGAGGAAAAAGATAAAGGGTAGGTGATTTAGGTTTATAGAATAATTACTCATCATTCATTACTCATTACTCATGAACAGCATTTGGGAATTGGACACTTTCTACAGGAAAAGAGATATCATTATCATTGGTGCCGGGTTTTCCGGGCTTTGGACAGCCATATTCATCAAGGAGAAGTATCCTGAAAAATCTGTTCTCATCATTGAACGGAATGCTATTCCATTGGGAGCTTCAACGAGGAATGCCGGGTTTGCCTGTTTCGGAAGCCTTACCGAAGTTATTGCTGATTCAGAGAAAATGGGCTGGGAAAAAACGCTGGAGCTTGTTAAAATGAGATTTGACGGACTTCAGAAAATTCAACATTATTTTAAAAGTGATGAAATTGATTTTGAACTTACCGGAGGTTATGAAGTTTTAAATACTGAAGAACCTTTATTCCATATTGATTCCGTTAATGAAAAGCTGAAAGCAATAACCAGTCTGGATCAAACATATACTCTCAAACAGGACAAAATACAGGAATTCGGGTTGGGAAAATCGTCATTTCTGATTGAAAACCCTTGTGAAGGAAGTCTGCATTCAGGGAAACTGCTGCAGAAACTGCTTGAAAAGTGTCATGAGCTGAAAGTGGAATTTTTATTCGGAAGAGAAGTTGGAAATATTGAAGAAACAGCCCATGAGATTGCGGTTGGTCTTCCTGATAGTCTTTCCGTAAAAGCAGATAAAATAATCTATTGTACCAACGCTTTCACTTCCACATTCCTGGAAAAAGAAAATATCGTTCCTGCCCGCGGACAGATTCTTCTGACAGAACCCATAGAAGAATTGAAGCTGAAAGGAACTTTTCACTATGATGAAGGGTATTATTATTTCAGGAATATAGGAAACCAGGTTCTGTTGGGAGGCGGAAGAAATCAGGATTTTAAGACAGAAGAAACAACGGCTTTTGAAACGACAGAATTTTTACAAAATCACTTGGAAAATTTTTTAAAAGAAGTCATACTTCCTTATACAGACTTTAAAATAGCACTCCGCTGGTCAGGAATAATGGCTATGGGCGAGGAAAAATCACCCATTGTAAAACAACTTTCAGAAAGACAGTTTTGCGCAGTAAGACTTTCAGGGATGGGAGTTGCCCTGGCTCCTAAGATGGGCGAAATAATGGCTGATATGATTTAAAATAAAGAGGTGTACCAATGAAATACTTACCTTACGAGCGTATTACTTACAAAACAAATTTATCCGAACAGGAAGTTTTAACAAGACTTTCCGGCTTTGTAGAACCCAAAAAATTCGGTTTAGGGAGAAATCCCATGAAGGATTATGAAGGTTTCGTCAATAAAAATAGCTTTGAAATCAGCAAAGTTATTCAATATAGAAATTCTTTTATTCCTCAAATAAACGGTAGAATTCAAAATGACAATGATGGGACACAAATTCAGGTGACCTTTTCATTACATGCATTTGTAACCTTTTTTTTAATAGTTTGGTGTTCATTTGCCCTGATTTTCTTCGTAGGTGTGTCCATAAGAGATATAAGAGAAAAAGAAATATCTGTAGAATTTTTTCTTCCTTTATTTATGCTCTTGTTTGTCTATGCTTTAACTATGGTAGGTTTCAAATCGGAAAGTAAACAATCAAAAGAATACCTTAAAAGAAGCTTTGAAGCCGAAATCATCAGAGAATCGTGAGTTCTGATTAATTTATGAAACTTTAATAAACCTCTAACCCGACTCAAAACTTTAACCCCGGAACTTTAAACTCAAAATACTCCACTCTAAAAGAATTCCTTATTTTTGTAAAAAGAAAAATTCGTGATTAACAACGACCAGATAAAAGAAGTTCAATCCAGGATTGAAGACTTACACAGATACCTTCAGATTGAAAAAAAGAAGATAGAAATTGCCAATGATGATGAAAAAACAGCAGCTCCTGAATTTTGGGACAACCCGAAAACTGCTGAAGCATTCTTAAAACAGCTTCGTTCCAAGAAAAAATGGGTGGAAAGCTATGATGAAATTCAGACTCAGTTTGAGGATATACAGGTTTTAGTGGACTTTGCTAAAGAAGATCCGGATTCTGAAAAGGAACTGGATGAGACCTTTCCGCAATTGGTAGAAAAAATTGAGGATCTTGAATTCAAAAACATGCTTTCCAATGAAGGTGATGAGCTTTCTGCTGTACTTCAGATCACCGCTGGGGCAGGAGGTACAGAAAGCTGCGACTGGGCGGCTATGCTGATGAGAATGTACACGATGTGGGCAGAAAAACAAGGATATAAAATCCGTGAGCTGAACTTTCAGGAAGGTGATGTAGCAGGTGTGAAGACCGTTACCCTGGAAATTGAAGGTGAATTTGCTTTTGGATATTTAAGAGGTGAAAATGGAGTGCACCGTTTAGTAAGAATTTCGCCTTTCGACAGCAATGCGAAACGTCATACCAGTTTTGTTTCCGTATATGTTTATCCTTTGGTAGATGATACGATCGAAATCAATATTAACCCTGCCGATATATCTTTTGAAACGATGAGGTCTTCCGGAGCAGGAGGGCAGAACGTAAACAAGGTAGAAACCGCTGTACGTCTTCGTCACGCACCAACCGGAATTATCATTGAAAACTCAGAATCCCGTTCTCAGCTTCAGAATAAAGAAAAAGCAATGCAGCTCCTTCGTTCAAGACTATATGAAATGGAACTTGAAGAGCGTATGAAGGCAAGAAATGAGATAGAAGCCAACAAAATGAAGATCGAGTGGGGAAGCCAGATCCGAAATTACGTAATGCACCCTTACAAATTGGTAAAAGATGTGCGTTCAGGTCATGAAACTTCAGATGTGGATGCGGTAATGAACGGAAACCTTACTCCATTCTTAAAAGCATTCCTGATGGCCGATGGGACCGCAGTTTCCGATGATGATCTCGATTTATAAAAATCATGTTTGAATTTTAGTTAAAATCTTATAATTAATTTTTGTTTCAGATATTTTAGACTTACTTTTGTTGTTCATCGATATTTATGGAAGATTTCAATAGCTGGAAGGATTTATTAAACCCGGAATTTTATATTAAAATGGGAGGGTTTTGGCTTATTTTATTCATTGTTTTTGCCGAAACAGGTCTTTTTGTAGGGTTTTTCCTGCCTGGAGATTCACTTTTGTTTGTTTCGGGGATTTATGCTGTTGAAATCATCAAAGAGACTTTTGGATCTACAGGAAGCGATTTCCTAGATACTACATTATTAGCTTCGGGAGTAGCTCTTGCCGCTATTATTGGAAATGAAGTTGGATATTATTTCGGAAGAAAGGCCGGGCCTGCTTTATATAAAAGACCGGATTCAATGCTTTTCAAGAAAAAATACCTTTACCAGGCTCATGACTTCTTTGAAAAACACGGAGCATTAGCAATTATTATGGCTAGATTCTTACCTGTTGTAAGAACTTTTACCCCCATTGTAGCAGGAATTGTGAAGATGGATAAAAAAGAGTTTTTAAGAGATAATATTATTGGTGCTGTATTATGGTCGTTCATTTTGATCTTTGCCGGACATTATCTGGATAAACTGTTTATGGAGCAGTTTGGAATCAACCTGAAAGAGAAGCTGGAATATATCATTATTGTGATTGTTTTGGTGACAACACTTCCGGTGATTATTAAGTTTGTTTTCGGAAAAAAAGATGATTTTTCCAAATATGAAAACAACGATTCTGAATAAGAAATAATTCAATCAAAAATATACAGCCGTCTCAGAAATGAGGCGGCTTTTTTATGTAAGAGAAATGTTTTTTTACCAAGCAAAGCTCGCAAGGTTATTATTATGATCCGTTACTTTTCGTTCGCAGAGGCGCTTCACTTAGCTAAGTAATCTACTTTGCTGAACGAAGTGTCTTTGCGATCGATATATAAGCTTTAAAATTTCTTTGCGAACGTAACGTTTTTAAATACATCTAGCAGGCGAAAATTTTTTATGCTGGATATTTAAAATATTTTTATGAACGAATTGTTTAAAATAGTAGTTTAATTATTTATTGCATTAAATAACAGCTATTTTTTAATCCATTCCAGAATGTTGGGATAGATAATGCTGTCCCTTTTTCTTTTACTGAAGAACCTTGGGGCATGGCCTGCTCCCTTCATGAAGATAAACTTGTGCGGAATATTCATTTGGGTAAGCGCTGAGTCCATGGCAATTCCCTGATGCTGATTGACCAAAAAATCATTGTTACCCTGAAACAACAACGTAGGAACATTGGTAATATTCGCAATAGGGCTTGCTTCTTTGAAGGCTTCAGAAACATTTTTCCGTTCAAACTTACTGCCTACTACCTTTTGAAAAGTGGGAGAAGTATATTTAGAATAAAAAGATTTAAGATACTCAGAGCTGTAAAAATCTGTTGGTCCACTGAGAGAAATAATCTTTTTGATCTGATCAGAATGCTGATATCCGTAAAGCAACGCCAAATGTCCGCCGGCACTTTCTCCCAGAAGAATATAATTATTGGGCTGAAGCTCTGCTTTTTCCGTTAAAGAATTGAATTTTTCAATCGCCAGGCCAATATCCTCAAGCTGTTGCTTATAAGTGATTTCTTTCTTTGCAGAAACCAACCTATAGTTCATATTGATACTGGGAATTCTGTTTTCAAAAAGCATTTTCTGGACCTGTATCATGTGTTCTTTTTTACCTAAAGTCCAGGCACCGCCATGAACGATAAGAACCACAGGAGAATCTTCAGCATAATCTTTGGGAAGAAAGACATCCATTTTCTGTCTTTTATGCTCACCGTATTTTAAATTGTAAATTTTCTGCTGGCCTCCGGTACCTACCCAGACTCTGAACTTCGTATTGCAGGACTGCAGCAGAAAACCGAAGCATCCCATTACGAAAAAATGATACCTGAGAATGAGCTTTTTCATTAATTAAATTTACAAAAAAATTGATGTCTTGTCAATGATAGATATCAGAATATTAAAGTTTTTCAGCGGTTTTTGATGAAAGTCCTTTTTTGATGCTGATAACATCTTTTTCTCCTTTCTTGATAATGAAAGAAATTTCGCTGTCATCATCCTGAAGGAAAAACAGATCCTCTTTTTCAGCCAGCATTCTCACTTTGGGAATAGTATCGCTCTGAATAAAAAGCTGACCGTTTTCGTACAGAATATGAATAATACTGTCGTCCGAAAGCTTATAATTACCTGCATATTTTTTAAGTAAATCAGTACTTAAAGTGACTTCTTTCTTAGGCTGGGGAAGAGTATAGCTTTGATCTAAAAGGGCTGCTAGAATAGTGTTCCCAGCTTTTTCCAGCTTTTTACTTGTGATATTATTCAAAAGGATAATGCTGAGGTCCTCTTCAGGAAGCATGGCAAAATAGCTTGTAGAACCTTCTATATTTCCACCATGGTTGATGAGTTTTTTACCATACAGACCATCAATAAACCATCCGTAACCATAGCCGCTCAAATAAGGTGTTGTGGCCTTTTTAAATGTTTCTTTGGATACAATTTTATAATCTTTTAATCCTTTATAATAATTGTAAAGGTCTTCAGCAGTACTGTAAATCTGTCCTGCAGGACCTGTTAATGTAGAATTCCAGACTTCTGTTTTTTCCTGTTTTGTTTTTGAAATATATGAATAGGGAACTGTTTTGTATGGACTTTTCAGAGCCAGATAATTAAATCCGGTGTGAGTCATCTTCAGAGGGTTTAAGATGTTTTTTCTTATCGCATCTTCATAAGGAAGGCCCGTTATTTTCTCAATAATAATTCCCAGCAGAATATATCCTGAATTGGTATATGAGAATTGGGTACCCGGTTCAAAAGCCAGAGGTTCGTTTTTAAAATAAGAAAGCTCTTTATCTCTGGTAATACTTTTTCCGGTGTGAAGCAGGCTGAAATACTCTTTATTTTGCAATACTTCATAGATACCAGAAGTGTGGGTAAGCAGATGCTCTATCGTGATTTCATTTCCTCTCGGATAATCGTGAATAAACTTTGAGATGGGATCATGCACAGAAAGTTTTCCCTCTTCACTTAATTTCATAATCATCAGAGCTGTGAAAGATTTGGTCAAAGAAGCAATCTGATAGACACTTCCGTTCTGATTGGGTATCTTTTTTTCTGCATTTTGCCAGCCGTAAGACTTTTCAAAAATGATTTTATTCTGATAATGGATTAGAGCCGTTCCATTAAATTTATTGATAGCTGCGTATGCCTTTATGATACTGTCTATTTCCTGCTTTTTCTTTTCCTGATCAATAATGCTGATATTCTTTTCAGTCTGGGCTTTTAAAGGAGAACAGGATATGCCGAACATAATAATAGAACATATTAAGGCTAAAACAGAGGATTGACGTCGCATAGTATCAGATTTTTAAAACGGTTAAAAGTAAGCAGATTTTTGTTATGTTGTTAGTACATAATTTATTATATGAGATTTTGAATACTCAACTGCCAGGAGCATCATTATTTATCTGGGAAATTGCTTAGCCAAACTATAGATTTTCAGCATAGCGGCTCAGAGAATTATTGTATCTGGGCAAATGTTTTGAAATTGCTTTCAGGGTAAGTGATAATGCTTCTTTGTATTCTCCCGCTGAAGAAAGAGACAGCGCTAAAAAAGAATCTACTGCATCATTCAGTTCATCAGAATAATTAGCTTTTTCTTCCCTTAAAATATGAATGCTTTCTTCTATCTTTCCATTATTTCTTAAGGTACTTGCCAGCTGGATTCTTGCTCTTCTCCTTCTTAAACCGGTTAGTCCTTTATCTAATGCTGATCTGTACAGAGGTTCTGCTTCCTTTTCATGTCCCGTGGAATCAAAAGCACAGGCTTTTTCAAAATCAGCAATAGCCTGGGAATCCGTTAGTAATTCTGTATGGTTTTTAATTTGATGAATAAACTCTTCATTGCTTATTGTTCCGAGTTTCAGCCATATACTCTGTAATTGGGTTTCCCAGTTTTCATCCATTGGATAGATTTTAAACAAAGATATAAAATATTGAAAGCTGAGCATTGCTTAATCATTCTTATAATTTTCAAAATTATTGTCAGTTTATGAATCTAAAAACGGAATTAAATATTTATTTTTGCTAGACTTAACAAAGATTAAAAAATTATTAAAATATGGCATCAGGCTTTTTTGCAATTTTGGATGACATTGCAGCATTGATGGATGATGTAGCGGTTACCAGTAAGGTTGCTACACAAAAAACAGCAGGGATTTTAGGAGATGATCTGGCTGTAAATGCGGAAAAGGCCACTGGCTTTCTTTCTTCAAGGGAAATTCCGGTTTTATGGGCAATTACAAAAGGTTCTTTTATCAACAAACTGATCATTTTGCCTATCGTTTTTTTACTCAATTGGCTGTATGCTCCGGCTATTAATTATGTATTGATTCTTGGAGGATTCTATCTTGCTTTTGAAGGCGTTGAAAAGGTAATAGAATTTCTTTTTCATCGTGATAAAAAGGGGCATGAAGTCATAGAGGAAATTGTAGATGACGAAAAAAGTTCTGAAGAAATAGAAAAAGAGAAAGTAAAATCGGCAATTACAACGGATTTTATCTTATCAATCGAGATCGTTATCATTGCTTTAGGAACCGTACTGGAAGAAAGCCATCCTTTCATTACGCAGATTTTAGTAACGAGCCTGGTGGCGTTTATCGCGACTGTTGGAGTGTATGGAATTGTAGCTTTGATCGTAAGAATGGATGATGCAGGCTTTAAATTAATAAAAAAAAGTAACGATAAGGGTTTTTTCGGGAGGCTTGGGCATGTATTAGTGAAGGCTTTACCTATTGTTATTAAAATATTAGGAGTAGTCGGAACAATTGCTTTAATAATGGTTGCTGGAGGAATTTTTCTACACAGAGTAGAATTTTTTCATGGCATACTTCCAACCTGGCCGGATGTTTTGAAAGAGCTTACGCTTGGAGTTGCTGGCGGATTGGCAGCGGTTGCTGTCTTCACTTTAGGAAAAGGAATCTATTCCCTGGCAACAAAAAAATAAAACAGAATTAGAATTAAATAACCAAAAAATCCTGTATTCGTGAGAGTACAGGATTTTTATTGGTTTATTCAATGTTGCAGATTCTGATATTTGCTATAATTGAAACCTATGAAATTTTGTTTAACGTAAAGAATTCATTTCAATATGTTTAAGTAGATGGAGTAAAGTTGGTTGCTTATCCTTTTAATTAATACTCGGGATTAATAATTAAGAAAGGTTTTCTTATTGGCTGCCCTTCGACAGGCTCAGGGGATAACTCGAACGCCAACCAAAATTTTAAGCGTTGTCAGGCTGAGCCTGTCGAAGCCATTGTTATTAAAAAAGATCAAAAAGTTGAAATAAGGTAAATGGCTTTCCTATAGGCATACGTTTGTTAATAAAGCTTTTTCAGTAACAAAGTTGTCATTGTTTACTTTCGTTGCCACAAAAACCGGAGCTTTCTTCAAAACAAAAAAGAGGCTTAAAAAGCCTCTCTTATATTAATTGAATAAATCTTTTACTTTATCAAAAAAAGTTTTTTCCTTTCCGGATGGTTCTGCAACCATTTCTCCGCTGGACATCTGCTTTTCAAAGAAGTCTTTCTGGTCCTTCGTAAGCTTTTGTGGCGTCCATACATTGATGTGGATAAACATATCTCCTTTTCCGTAGCTGTCGATGCTTGGAAGTCCTTTTCCTGCCAATCTTAAGATCTTTCCGGACTGAGTTCCCGGGTCAACAGTAATTTTTACTTTTCCGCCTACGGTAGGAATTTCCTTTTTCGTTCCTAACGCAGCTTCAGCAAAAGAAACATAAAGTTCCTGGTGAAGATTATCGCCTTCTCTCTTAATGATTTGATCTACTTCCTCTTCAATGATCACCAATAAATCTCCTGGAATTCCACCAAATGGAGCATCATTTCCTTTTCCTCTTACATTCAGCTGAATTCCGTCTCTTGCTCCTGCCGGAATGTTGATCGTGATTTCCTCTTCATCTTTGATAAGACCTTGTGCATTGGCTCCTGCAGGAATCTTGTCAGCAACTTTCCCGATTCCCTGGCAAGTACCACAAGTTGTTTGCGTTTGCATTTGACCGAACATGGTATTCATTACTTTAAGCTGAACACCGGAACCGTTACAGGTAGGACATGTTTTTGAAGTGGCACCTTCTGCCATCTTCATTTTTTTTACTTTAATGGTCTTCTGAGTACCGTTTACCATTTCCTCAAGGTTCAGCTTGATTCTGATTCTTAAATTAGAACCTTTTACCTGCTGACGGCCTCCACCGCCGCCGCCAAATCCTCCG
Source organism: Chryseobacterium rhizoplanae (assembly GCF_900182655.1). Taxonomy (GTDB): domain Bacteria; phylum Bacteroidota; class Bacteroidia; order Flavobacteriales; family Weeksellaceae; genus Chryseobacterium; species Chryseobacterium rhizoplanae. The sequence continues at coordinate 71,248 of NZ_FXTC01000011.1, read as the reverse complement.
AAACCACCACCGAAAATATCTCCAAACTGGCTGAAAATATCTTCCATGTTCATTCCGCCTCCGAAGCCTCCACCTCCGAAACCGCCATTTCCACCCATTCCGGCATGACCGAACTGGTCGTATCTGGCACGTTTCTGATCGTCGCTCAGAACTTCGTAAGCCTCAGCAGCTTCTTTAAATTTTTCTTCAGCCTCCTTATCACCGGGATTTTTGTCCGGGTGAAACTTGATGGCCATTTTACGGTATGCTTTTTTTATTTCGTCGGCGGATGCAGATTTGCTGATCTCAAGAACCTCGTAATAATCTCTTTTTGACATGACAATTTTATAATTGATTGTTGATAAATGATAAAAGATATTGTAAAGCTAATAAGTGAAACATTCATCAATTATCACTCATCATTTATCATTTATGAATTTTAATTTCCTGTTACTACTTTTGCAAAACGAATTACTTTATCACCTAAAGTATATCCAGTTTCAATAACATCTACGATTTTTCCTTTCAAATCTTCCGATGGAGCAGGGATCTGAGTAATCGCTTCATGGAAATCAACATTAAAGCTGTCACCAGCTCTTACTTCCATTGTTTTTAAGCCTTTTTCGGTAAGTTTATTTTTGAATTTCTGATAGATAAGCTCTACACCTTGCAGGTCAGCCGGGTTTCCGTTTTTAGCGATTTCCTTTAATGCTCTTTCAAAATCATCTAAAACCCCTAACATTGAAACCATCATCTCCTGGTTGGCATACTGGAAGAATTCCATCTTCTCTTTGCTTGTTCTTTTTTTATAGTTTTCGAATTCAGCATACAATCTGATGTAACGGTCTTTTTCTTCTGCCAAAAGTTCTTCTGGAGAAGGTGCTGCTGTCACATTGTCCTGAGACGTTGCGTCATTCTGAACGTTGTTTTCTTCCTGATTATTGATGCTTTCTTCGTTAATATCCTGGTTTTCCATAATTCAATATTTATTTACTGTTTGTTTGACAAAGAGCCTGCCAAATCTGAAATCAGGACATTAAGGCAGAAAAATGTATAACGGTGAAAAGTGAATAAATCAATATGATTCGCTTGTGAATTTGTAGGTGTGTAGTTTTTTATTTTCCTGTAAACGTCTGATACAATAGGTACAGGTTTAAAACAATGATAATAATGGAAATTGCCCATACGCAGATTTTAAGAAACGGTTTATTGACAAATTCACCCATTTTTGCTTTATCATTGGTAAACATAACCAATGGGACAACAGCAAAACTCAGCTGCATGGATAGAATAACCTGGCTTAAAACCAATAATTCGGTCGTTCCCTGTTCGCCATAAAGGATCGCAACAATAAGTGCTGGAATTACAGCAATAAGTCTTGTGATAAGCCTTCTCAGCCAGGGTTTTAATCTGATATTTAAAAACCCTTCCATTACAATCTGTCCTGCAAGAGTGCCGGTTAATGTTGAGTTTTGTCCGGATGCCAATAGTGCAATAGCAAACGCAATACTTGCCATGGAAGCTCCTAAAATAGGGGTTAGCATTTTATAGGCATCATGAATGTCAGCAACATGTTCGTTCCCTGTCGTATGGAAGGTGGCCGCTGCCAGAATTAGGATTGCAGCATTAATGAAGAATGCCAGCATCAATGAAACCGTGCTGTCCAGGGTAGCAAATTTTATGGCTTCTTTTTTTCCTTGCGTATCCCGGTTATAATCTCTGGTCTGTACAATACTGCTGTGCAGATACAGGTTGTGGGGCATTACGGTGGCTCCTAAGATTCCAATGGCAATATAAAGCATTGCAGGATTCTGAATAATTTCCTTTTGAGGAACCAATCCTCCCAGAATCTCATTGAAAGCAGGCTTAGAAATAACGATTTCATAGACAAAACAGGCGAGGATGATGAATATAAGCCCTCCTACAATACTTTCAATCCATCGGAAACCTTTGGCCTGAAGTAAAAGGATAATTAAAACATCCACTGTGGTAATGACAATTCCCCACGTTAGCGGAATGTGAAATAATAGGTTTAATGCAATCGCAGAACCAATGACCTCTGCGAGATCACAGGCGGCAATGGCTATTTCACAAAATACCCAGAGAATAAAATTGGTAGTAGGACTGAAGTGATCTCTGCAAGCCTGTGCAAGATCTCTTTCTGCAACAACTCCCAGTTTCACAGATAAATGCTGCAAAACCATTGCGAAAATATTGGAAATAAGAATTACGGATAGCAGAGTATACCCAAACTGAGCTCCTCCGGCAATATCTGTAGCCCAGTTTCCCGGATCCATATATCCTACGGCAATCATCAGTCCCGGTCCGGCAAATGCAAGATACTTTCTCCAGAAATTTGCATTTTTAGGAACTTTGATGGATGAATAAACCTCTGATAAGGAATGAGATGTTTTATCTTTTCGCCAGGCGCTTTTTATATTGAAATTCATAAATGTTAGAAATGACTAACAAATTTAATTAAATAAATGTAAACAGAGAAATCATGGCACAAAAAAATCCCGGAAATTACTTCCCGGGATCTAATTTTTATTGAATCTAAAGATTATTTTGCAAATCTTACAGACATTTTTCTATCAGCAGCTCTTTCTGCGTCAGAAGCTTTTGCGTCTACTTTAGCAAATTTGCTTCCATAACCTTCTGCTTCTAAAACCTGAGCTCCAACTCCAGCTTTTGCTAAAGCTGCTTTAATAAATTCAGCTCTGGCTTTTGATAATTTTACGTTTGAAGCTTCGTTTCCTGTTTTGTCAGTGTAACCACCGATTTTGATTTTTGCATCAGGGAAAGCTTTAAGGATAGCCACTAAGTTATCCAATTGTCCTTGTGAACCTGCTTCAAGTTCAGTAGAACTTCCCATTTTGAAATTAACATGGTCGAAATCGTACCATTTATCTTTTAATGCTGAATCATCAGCTGCATTTTTGTAAGCTCCGGATTTCAGGAAAGTAATCATCTGATCCTCCATACCGCCTTTATAACCTTTTAACATTACTCCGTTAAGATCAATGTTTTCGTCGGTTTTAGCAGTAGCCGGAACAGGCGTTGCAGTTCCTGTTGTAGCAGTATCTGTTGTAGTACTGGTTGTAGCAGAGTCAGACGTAACAGTAGTGGTGGTAGTGGTCTGTTTTTTCTCACACTGTTTCCACAAGAAATACCCGGCTGCCAGTAACAGTAAAAGCGGAAGCAACCATTTCCAGATGGAGCCTCCACCTTGATTATTATTGTTATTATTTTCAAATCTTTCTCTTACTTCTCTAGCTCCTTCAGAAACATTTTCTCTTGCTGTAGCTACACCTTCTGCGATGTTATCTTTAGCAGTAGAAGTTACCGAAGAAACAGTTTCCTTCGCCTGGCCAAACCAATTTTCAGCTCCTAATCCAAAGGAAGCCAAAGAAAGACCTGCCGGCAATAAGGAAGAAATAATGCCTTTCTGATCGTTCAGTAAACTGGAAATACCTGAAGCACCCAAATTATTGTCTGCTGCATATTTTCCAACTGTGCCTACTGTAGCTCCAGTCACCAGGTTTAACAAAGAACTGGCAGAAGTATTGCTTACTCCTGAAAAACTAGCAATGGAATTAACTAATCCACTTACTTTATCTCCAAAAATTGAAGACAACAAGTTAGAAATAATAGGATTGCTGGACGAACCGCCTAATAAATTTCCTAAAATTCCACTTGAAGAGGCTTGTGTAATAGCATCCACAACGCCAGGCTTATCTGCATTATTGGCCAATCCTCCTACTACTGCAGGTAATAATCCACCAATTGCTTTAGAAATACCGGATTCACTTTCTCCAAACTGCGAGGCAGCCTGTGAAACCAAAGCGGGACCTAATTGTCCTTTAATTAAATCAATGACATTTAAAGACATAATAATAAATTTTTTTGATTAATGTTGAGATAAATTTAAACAAAAATCCGTCCAAATGTCACTTTTTTTTGAATATTTCTTTAAATTTTAATGATTTTTTTTTAAATCATTAAAATTTTTAATAAGCTTTTGCGAATAACACACGTCTCTTAGAAGGTTTTCCGGAAACTAATGAAATCCCTTCTTCTACATCATTATCTAGGGGAATACATCTGATGGTAGCCTTCGTTTCATCCTTGATCTGTTCTTCTTCTTCAGCGGTACCATCCCAGTGAGCATAGATGAAACCACCTTTCTCTTCCAGAACTTTTTTGAATTCTTCGTAAGTATCTACTTTCGTAAAATTATCTTTTCTGAATTCAAGAGCTTTGTTATAAAGATCCTGCTGAATTGTTTTCAATAGATCTTCGATATAAGAATCCAGACCTTCGATAGAACGTACTTCTTTGGTCAGATTATCTCTCCTCGCAATTTCCACAGATTTATTTTCAAGATCTCTTGGTCCCATTGCGATTCTTACAGGAACTCCTTTCAATTCGTATTCTGCAAATTTCCAGCCCGGTTTGTTCTGAGTATCATTATCAAATTTCACGGAAATACCTTTAGCTCTTAGTTTAGCCTGAATGTCCAACGCTACTTCACTGATTTGCTCTAATTGCTCTTCTCCTTTAAAGATCGGAACAATCACCACCTGAATCGGTGCCAGGGTAGGAGGCAGTACCAATCCGAAATCATCAGAGTGGGTCATAATCAAAGCGCCCATCAAACGAGTTGATGTTCCCCATGATGTAGCCCATGCGTGTTCTATTTTTCCTTCTTTATTGGTGAATTTTACGTCAAATGCTTTGGCGAAATTCTGTCCTAAGAAGTGAGAAGTTCCAGCCTGTAAAGCTTTTCCATCCTGCATTAATGCTTCAATACAATAGGTTTCATCAGCTCCTGCGAATCTTTCAGAAGGTGTTTTTAACCCTTGAATTACCGGCATTGCCATAAAGTTTTCTGCAAAATCTGCATATACTTTATTCATTTTTTCTGCTTCTTCCACAGCTTCATCTTTTGTAGCGTGAGCGGTGTGGCCCTCCTGCCATAAGAATTCCGCAGTTCTTAAGAAAAGACGTGTTCTCATTTCCCAACGAACAACATTCGCCCATTGGTTGATCAGTATCGGTAAGTCTCTGTAAGACTGAATCCAGTTTTTGTAGGTATTCCAGATAATAGCTTCTGAAGTAGGACGAACGATAAGCTCTTCTTCCAGTTTCGCATCCGGGTCTACAATCAGTTTGGATGGATTGTCCGGATCGGTTTTTAATCTGTAGTGAGTAACAACAGCGCATTCTTTTGCAAAACCTTCTGCATTTTTTTCCTCTGCCTCAAACAAGCTCTTGGGCACAAAAAGCGGGAAGTATGCGTTAACGTGACCAGTTTCTTTGAACTTTTTATCCATTTCATCACGCATTTTTTCCCAGATCGCATAGCCATACGGTTTGATCACCATACATCCACGCACGCCTGAGTTTTCAGCTAAATCAGCTTTTACAACCAGCTCATTATACCATTTGCTGTAATCTTCGCTTCTTGAGGTTAATTTTGCCATTATTTTTTTTAATTTTTTTAACTTTTGTACATTATTGTTATCTAAAAATAAAAATCTATTTTTGATAGATTTTTTTACCAGTATTTTGGTACATTTTTGGTACAGATTGCAAATATAATTTAAATTAAAAATTTTTACGTTATCATGAAAAGAAATATACATAAAAATTTGCTTGGTCTGCTAAGATCCAAAGGGGTGTTGGCAATATCAGGCGGATTATTACTTGTGTCTTGTGGTGCTCAGATGGGAGGGTATAGCGAGACGGATGGGGTGTATTACGACCCCAATAAGGATACGCTACCTGAAGGAGTTATCATCAATGATAGCGGAAACAGAGTAGGAGAATATTATGACTATTATCAGGATTCCAATGTTATTCAAAATGCAGAGGCGAATTCCAGAGAACAGCAAAACAGATATAATGACTGGAGTGGTACGAATACCAACTGGAGCTCCAATGCTACCGATTCAGACTGGGGACTTTATGCAGGTTCGCAGACAAACTACTATGACAATTCATGGGGATGGGGATCCCCTTGGGGCTGGTATGGTGGTTACAGCCCATATTGGGGCTGGGGCATGAACCGTGGCTGGGGCTGGGGTGCAAGTTTGTCCTGGGGTTGGGGCGGATCATTCGGATGGGGCTGGGGAGGCTCTTACGGATGGGGAAGTCCATACTGGGGATACGGTGGATATTATGATCCATTCTGGGGCGGTTACGGAAACCCTTATTGGGGATACGGAGGCGGTTACTGGGGTGGCGGATACTACAACAGACCTGTTTACAGAAGAAGCGGTGCCAGTGGAGGAGGATTCCAGAATACGGGTGTAGCCAACGCAGTATACAGAACCAATACAGCCAATTCAGGCTTCAGAAATACGAATGGTGGTTTCAGAAACGGAAATAACGGAGGTTTCAGAGATTCTAATTCAAACGGAGGTTTCAGAAACAGTAACGGCGGATTTAGAAACACAGATAATGGTGGCTTCAGAAACTCCAACTCAAATGGTGGTTTCAGAAACTCTCAATCTAATGGTGGATTCCGTAATACTGCACCACAGACAAGACCTAATTATAATTATCAACAATCACAGCCTAGAAACAACAATAGTGGAGGCTTCAGATCTAATGATTCAGGAGGTTTCAGATCTAGCGGCGGCTTCAACTCCGGTGGAGGCGGCTTCAGAGGCGGTTCTTCTGGCGGCGGTGGCGGAATGAGATCCGGCGGCGGAGGCAGAGGTGGATTCAGATAATTTTCAAACGAATAAACTATTAAAAAATAATGTTAAAAAAATCTTTAGTATTAATGAGTATTTCTGCTGCATTTTATGCGCAGGCTCAGGATGTTTCTGTGATAAGAAATACCGTGGATGTTTACTCAAGTACTCCTATGGTGGGATCGGCTAAGTTTAATGCAATGGCTGGAGCTAATGGTGCACTGGGTGGTGATGCAAACTCTTTGCTTACCAACCCGGCAGGTTTAGGGGTAGCTATTTCAGGAGAGGTTTCAGGAACTTTATCTATTTTAGGCAATAAAAACAGCAGCTCTTTAGCTGGATCTACCATAGACTACAGCAAAACCAAGGGAGACCTTGGAAATGCAGGAGGGATCATTGCTTTCCCACTGATGACAGAAACGGCCTGGAAGTTTATTAATATCGGTATTAATTTTTCCAACCAGTCTCTTGATAATGTAATCCAATCACCGGGTAACAACAATGTTGTTTACGCTTTTGATAAAGATGATATAACCAAGGATGCAGCATTGGCAGGACATATTTATGAAAGATATGGTAATTTGTCAAAGATGAGTTTTGGGGTAGGAGCGAATTACAATCATAATTTATATTTAGGAGCAGGTTTCAATTTTTTCAACGCTTCAGTTGATCAATATGATACTTTATTTTACCGAAACCTGGCCAATAATTCCACAGAAGGATTCAGTAAACAAGATACTCCATATACAGAAAGATCTTCTGGTTTTTCAGCTTCATTAGGGGTTATTGGAAAGCTAAGTCCTAACTTCAGGGTGGGAGCATCTCTTGAAACTCCTACATTCTGGACGATAGACAGAAATTATTATTTCTATAACGATCCTGTTTACGGGGACGATATGGGTGCTGAAAACAGAAAGTTTACTTCACCGCTTAAAGCAACAGTGAGTGCTGCCTTTGTAGCAAGTAAAAACTTCTCTTTGAACGTAGACTATACCCTTGGACTTACAAAGCCTGATTATAAAGTATATGGCGGTGCAGAAAGATCATTAAATGATTTCTTTAAGGAGAATTACAAAAACCTTTCTGAAGTAAGAGTAGGAGCTGAGTACAGAGTACAGCAGTTCAGACTGAGAGGAGGTTATGCCTACCAGTCAAGTCCTTTTGATGCTCTTACGATCAGTAGATTTAATGATGCAGGTACTGTAGGAGATCAATCGTACAGCAACATGATGCTAAGTGACAGAAATACACTTTCTTTCGGTATCGGGTATGATTTCAAATCATTCTATGTAGATGCATCTTATCAGAATATCTCATCTAAGTACACTAACCCTTTTATGAGAGGATATATGGACGGAAATTCTGATTCATCTTATTATTCTGCTAATAACATCTTTGAAAGCGATGCATATGCAGCAAGTGAGGTTAAAAATAACAGAAACAATTTCTTCCTTACAGTAGGATGGAAATTCTAAGCTTTAGATAGGCTATATACAATAAAAAGCTCCGGAAATTTTCCGGAGCTTTTTTATTTTTTAATGAGAATGAGCAGAAGGGTGCTGATGGAAGAGATGCATCATCAATGCAAGTGAGACTCCTAAAACTACCAGTCCGATTTTTACCCAGTCTATATTGTGATTTTTATTACTTTCAAAAATAATCACTGATGAAATGTGAAGAAAAATTCCTCCCACGACAGCCAGAAAATAGGGCTGAAGATCAGGATTGAAATAGTTTCCTAACAGCATTCCCATTGGAGAAGCCAAGGCAAATAAGGCTACAATGAGAATAGAAGGATAAGATGAAGAACTTTTTGATTCTCCTTTTCTGTTGAATAAAAATGCTCCCAGAATAAATGAAATAGGAAGATTGTGAAATACAATTCCCCAAAGATAAGGAGACATCTCGTGTTCTTCATTGGCAAGAGGGATTCCTTCAATGAAAGCATGGATGAATAATCCCACCATTAAAGCAACAGGAAGAATATTGTGTTCATTATGATGATGGAAGTGGCCATGTTCAAAACCTTTGGTAAGAGCTTCCAGAATCATTTGTAGAAGCACTCCTGCAATTACAAATATCCCAAGATTATTGCTTCCTGCAGAGGTATAGACCTGAGGGAAAACTTCATTGAGACAGATTGTAATTAAAAAACCGGCACTTAAGATCAGTAGATTTTTGGCCAGTTTTTCTTTTTTACCAAAGTGTTTTCCCAGGAATACTCCTGTAATTACACTTAGAATCAGTAAAAGTACTGTTGTCATTATTTTTTCTTAAATAAATTGATGCAACGTGGGGAACTTTCTTTGTTAAATTCATTCAGCTGATAATCTCCCCATATTTTTATTCTTTCAAAACCGCATTCGGAAGCATAAGCATGAATGGCTTCTAATGTGTGAAGCTTTACTTTTTCAAAGAAATGAAAAGGTTTACCGTCTGCTTCAAAACGGATATCTTTGATGACATGTCTGCCCTCTATCTTTTTAAGAATCCTGAAATCTATATCACCGCGGGTGATTGCTGTTTCAGGAACTAAAGTTTTTCTTACATACTCTTCATTCAGATAATCCAGCACAAAATATCCTCCGGGCTTCAATACATTGTAAACCGATTGGAATACTTTTTTATCATCATTTTCATTGTCAAAATATCCAAAACTTGTAAATAAATTGAATACAGCATCCATCGGGTCTGCATCAATTGGGTTTCTCATATCATGAACTTCAAAAAGGAGGGTTTGATTTTCATACTTTTTGTCAGATTCAATACTTTGTCTTGAAAGGTCCAGTCCCAAAACATCATACCCTAATTTATTGAGGAAAACAGAGTGTCTTCCCTTTCCGCAGGCAAGATCTATGATTTTCGACTGAGGCGGAAGCTGAAGGTCCGCTGTGAGCTTTTTAATGAAGTTTTCAGCTTCAGTATAGTCTCTGTTGCTATAAAGCAAATGATAATAAGGGGTATCAAACCAAGATTCAAACCATTCCATAATGCAAAAATAACTAAATTTGTGCGGTTAAAAGCAAAGTATTTTACAACATTAAGAGATTGAAAAATTCAATTGGACAAGAAGTTGGAGGGCTAATCTTTTAATTATTAAAACTTTAAATCTTTTAATTCATACTTATGGATACAGAAAATATTAAAATACAGATAAAGACATTCTTCGGATTGGAGCAGATTCTGGCAGAAGAAATCAAAAAATTGGGTGGAAGAAATGTTGAAATTAAAAACAGGGCGGTAAATTGTGAAGGAGATCTGGGTTTTCTTTACAAGATCAATTACTCTGCAAGAACAGCATTGAAAATTCTGGTGCCCATTCATGAGTTCAAGGCTTTCAACCAGCATCAGTTTTATGACAGACTTTTCAAGTTTGAGTGGGAAAACTTCATGGATGTAGACCAGTCTTTCTCTATTGATGCCACCGTAAACTCTGAAACATTCAAACATTCACAGTTTGTGACTTTAAAGATGAAGGATGCTATCGTGGATTATTTCCAGGAAAAATTTAAAAGACGTCCGAATGTAGAAACGAGAAATCCGGATATTAAATTCCATCTTCATATTGACAGAGAATTGGTGATGATCTCAATGGATTCTTCAGGAGATCCTTTGTTTAAAAGAGGGTACAGAAGAGAACAGGGAGAAGCTCCTATCAATGAAGTGCTGGCGAGCGGAATGCTTCAGCTGGCAGGATGGGACGGAAAAGGAAATTTCCTTGATCCTATGTGCGGTTCCGGAACATTGCTGATTGAAGCGGCTATGATTGCTATGGATCTTCCGGCTCAGATCTTCAGAAAGAGATTCGGATTCCAGAACTGGAATAATTATGATGCAGAATTGTTCTCGAAAATTAAAGAATTCAGAATCAACAGAGTCAGACAGTTTGATGGGAAAATTGTTGGATATGACATTGATGCAAGAATGCTGAACGCTGCAAGAATGAATGTAGAAGCGGCAGAAATGGAAGATGTTATTGAGATTAAAAAACAAAACTTCTTTGAGTCTAAAAAGGAACTTTTCCCTTTATTGATGGTATTCAATCCTCCATATGACGAGAGAATTTCCATTAATGATGATGATTTCTACAAGAAAATCGGAGATACCTTCAAAACTAATTATCCGAATACATTAGCATGGCTGATCTCTTCTGATCTTGAAGCCGTGAAGAAAATTGGTTTACGCCCTTCAAGAAAGATCAAACTTTTCAACGGGAAGCTGGAAACGAGATTTTTACAGTACGAAATGTATGAAGGAACGAAGAAAGTACATAAGCTGGAGGAAAATAAAGATTAGCGATGTCCTGGAATTTTTTAGATATATTTGATGTGGTTTTGGATGTATTTGGCCTGTTTAGCTCCGGATCAAAATCATCAGGCTCAAAACTTAAAAGAAAGGCTTTAAATCATAATGTAATATCTCAAAAGAAAGAGCTAAAAGATCCGGATATTCAACAGAAAGAATAACTGCAATAGAATTCAGTTGAATTAAAATAATAAAAAGAGACTGTACTTATGTGTGCAGCCTCTTTTATCTTATCTGGCCAGTGAAGGAGCAAATCCATACTGCTTTTTAAAAGCATGTGAAAAATGCGACAGGTCCTCAAAACCTACTTCAAGAAAAACATCGGAAGGTTTTTTATTCTTTTCTGATAACTGATAATAGGCCAGTTCAAGACGTTTTTGCGTAAGCCAGCGCTGTGGTGTTGTTTGAAAAATCTTTCTGAAATCTCTGTTGAAAGTAGATAAACTTCTTCCCGTCAGATAGCCATATCGTTCCAAAGACATATTGAACATATAATTCTTTTCCATAAAATTAATAAGATCCACTTTTCCCGGTTCATCAAAATCAGCGAGTACATGATCTATATCCGGATCAATTTCCCTTAAAATACTGATGGCTTCAGTGATCTTCAGGTGAGCGATATTCTCAGGAAATGATCCTTCAATCTCAAAATAAGGAATGAGTGACGCAAGACAGCTGTTCAGAAGCGGATGACTGCTGAAACTGTGAATGCTGGATTCCCGTGGACTGTTGTTCTTTTGATAGTCAACAGCGCTGTAAAATGCTTTCAACCGTTCTGTGGTAAGATGCATCACTACTGCTTTATGAGGAAGCCCGTCTTTTGGATAATTGATAATCGTGGCAAGATGATTTCTCGGAATCAGAAATAGATCTCCGGCTTTGAAAATATAGGTTTTGTCTGCCTGGATAATTTTCGTTTCTCCTGATATGAACCAGACCAGCATATGATATTCAAAAACCGTTTCTGTTTTGAACAGCTTATCATCATAACTGGAAAGCTTGATATCCGGCGTGAGGTATTGTATCTGGAAATCCATTGTCAAAAGTTTTTCATTACAAATGTATTTAAAAAACGGCGACTATATAGAATTTTACACCATTGTCATGGACTACGTCGAATCTTCGATTTCTGACGAAGGAAGAATCTCATGTAAAGTTTAGATTCTTCATTTCACTGCGTTACATTCAGAATGACAGTGTCATAAAAAGATAGAAGGATTAGTGTAGGATTGTATATAATTGCCTAAAAACAATTATTTGGTGTCAAAGTTAAATCCCAACATCTTTTCACTCAATTTCCATAATTGCTCTGCATTTTTTTTGTCAATAGAATAAGGCTGTACCCCACGGATGGTAGCCGGTTCATCAAACCTGTGTTCAATTTGCCCTCTGTCGATTTCTGCAATATCACAGTTTTCACAATAAACTCCGCCGATTCCGTTAAGCTGGGGACTTACAGCGCACCAGATCGTAGTAGCAGCTCCTTGTTGAATGGTTTTTAAACGTGCTTCAACTTCCGGTTTGATATTTCCATTTTCATCATGCGTTCCGAGTTGCTTAAAAAGCTCGATAGGTTCTTCTCTGCCCAGATCAGTACCATAGACTGAACCTGGATGAAGAGAATACGTTCTGATATTGAATTCTTTTCCTCTTTCATCAAGTTCCACGGCAAACAGATTACAGGCTGTTTTAGATTGTCCATATCCGGAAAGCGTGTCATACTCTCTTTTCTCAAAATTCGGGTCTTCAAAATCAAAAGGAGCCATCTGATGACCATATGAAGAAACACTTATAACTCTTGCTCCATCTGCTTTTTTCAGAGCCGGCCATAATTTTGCGGTAAGATGAAACTGCCCAAGGTAATTGGTTGCCAATTGAGATTCGATACCTCTGCTGTCCCTGCGGAGAGGAACCCACATGATGCCCGCATTATTAATGAGAATATCCAGGCTTCTGCCTGACGATACAAATTTTTCTGCAAAAGCGTCAATAGATGCCGGATCCATCAGATCCATTTTTTCGAGTTCAACATTTTCAATTCCTGAAAGATTTTTTCCTGCTTTTTCAATATCTCTTGCGGGAATAATGACATGTGCTCCGGCGGAGGTAAGGGTTTTTGTCGTTTCAAGGCCGATTCCTGCATACCCGCCGGTAATGATAACTGTTTTTCCGGTAAGATCAATTCCCTTTATGACTTCCTGAGCTGTTGAGTAAGCATTAAATCCTGATTGAATAGGTTGTTGCATTGTGCTGATAATAGATTCCATTTTGTTGTTGTTTTAATTTCTAAAGCAAAATTATGATGGATTCCTTAGCTTTATTTTGTTTAAAATGTCAAATGTCTTGGCTCAGAATTTCATTTGTAAAATCCATTTTCTGAGAAAGATAAAAAGCCACTTCGTTAATTTCTCTGAATAAGCTGTTAAACTGTTTGTAGGTTGTTCTGCGAATAAGTAATTTTGAAAAATTTTCAATTTGAAGCCTACTATTTCCATTGTCGTTGCCATTTACAACCGAAAAGACGAACTTTTTGAGTTGCTTACCTCTCTTACCCAGCAGACAGATAAGGAGTTTGAGATCATTATTGTAGATGATGGTTCTCTGATCGATCTGAAACCTACCATCAGGAACTTTGAACAGGGATTGGATATTAAATATTTCAGAAAAGATAATTCAGGACCGGGACTGACAAGAAATTATGGGGCGGCAAGAGCAGCAAATGAATGGCTGGTATTTGTAGACAGTGATGTCATTGTTGAAAAAGATTATATTGAACATATTAAAAACGATATCCTTACCATTCCTTGTGATGCGTTTGGAGGAGCGGATAAGGCTCATAAAGGATTTAATCTGATGCAGAAGGCTATTTCCTATTCCATGACTTCTGTTTTTACAACCGGAGGAATCAGAGGAAGTAAAAAGGCAGTTTCCAAATTTCAACCCAGAAGTTTTAATATGGGCGTGAAAAAAGAGGTCTTTAGGAAAGTAGGCGGATTTTCTGAAATGAGAATAGGAGAGGATCCGGATCTATCCATGACCCTTTGGGAAAACGGATTTACCACTGCTTTTTTTGATGATATTGCAGTATATCATAAACGTAGAGTTGATTTTGGTAAATTCTCCAAGCAGGTCTATCAGTTTGGCTGTGCAAGACCGATCCTTAATCAGAGACATCCGAATTATGTGAAGATTTCTTTTGCGTTTCCTACCTTATTTATGTTGGGCTATATGATGGGCTTTCTGGAGTATTTTATAATGCATAGAGGGATCATACTGGCCTTCTATGGATTGTACACTTTTTTGGTGTTTTTTCATGCGTTATTATTGACTAAAAATATTAGTATTGCCGGTATGGCGGTTATCTCCACTTATATTCAGATGTTTTCCTACGGATATGGGTTTCTGAAATCCTGGATTTTGCTGAATGTTTTCAGAATGAAACCGGAAGAGGCTTTTCCGCATCATTATTATAAGAAATAATAGGAGCAGCCTGTACAGGTTTTGGCTAAAGCCGTTGAAAGGTTTATTTCTTTGATAAATGGGCTGAAGCCCATTCCTATTGAATTCTTTTATGGTATAAATTAAAACGGAAAATAATAAAACACAACGTTTGTCATTCCGCAGGAATCCAACTCCTTATTTATCATTAATTTATTATCCAAATTAAAAAAAATCAACCTAGATTTCTACGGAATGACAGACTGTATGGATAATCTAAGCGAATAATTTGTATTGAATAAGTGTACATATATACATTCCGCTTTTCATTCCGTAGGAATCTAGACAGGAATCTAGTGAGTTAAACTAAAAATAAAAAAAGGCTGTTTCAATTGGAACAGCCTTTTTACAATAAATTAGGATATGGAAATGTTTTCATGGTGGTTAAGAACACCTACTTTCAGCATACACTCCTTCATTTTATGGTACGTTCTTTTAATATCGTGGTCAAGGCCGATGGAGAATCTGATCAATCCGTCAGAAATCCCTATAGATGCTCGTTCTTCCTCTGGAATTTCAGATGAAGTAGACTTCCCTGAGCATGAGAATAGTGTTTTATAGAAGCCTAAACTTACTGCAAGATAGCCAAGGTTTTCTGCCTGCATCAGCTCCATCAGTTCATTGGCTTTTTCTGTGGTGCCTGCATCCAGAGTCAGTAATCCTCCGTAGCCGTATTCTTCATGAATCATGCTTTTCATTAACTCATGGTTTTTGTGCGATGATAATCCCGGATAAGATACCTTTAAGCCATCTGCCTCAAATCTTTCAGCAAGATACATGGCATTGTGGCTATGCTGTTTTATTCTGATATGTAATGTTCTCAGGTTTTTTAAGATACTTGAAGATCTTAAGCTGTCCATGGTAGGTCCAAGAAGCATACAGGCTCCGGAATTTACATTTTTAGTATCATCAATAAATGCCTGTGTTGCACAATATACACCTCCTACCGTATCACTGCTTCCGTTGATGAACTTTGTTAAACTATGGATCACAACATCTGCCCCGAATAACGTTGGAGAGATTGAAAGAGGAGAGAAGGTATTATCTACAATCAGTTTCAGATTGTGTTTTTTACAGATTTCAGAAAGTTTTCTAAGGTCTGCCACCTCAAGAAGCGGATTGCTTACACTTTCACAGTAGATTACTTTAGTATTGGGAGTGATAGCATTTTCTATAGACTCAAAATTGTTGATATCAACAAAGCTGGTTGCAACATTAAACTGAGGCATGAAGTTTTTAAGAAAAGCATACGTTCCTCCGTAGATGGTTCTGCTTGAAATAATATGGTCACCACTTTTGCACACCTGCATCAAAACCGAAGTAATAGCTCCCATTCCTGATGCTGTAACGTTGGCAGATTCCGTGTTTTCCAACTTGGCAAGAGCCTGCGCCAGATAAAGATTCATCGGGGATGAATGTCTGGAATACAGGTAGCATCCTTCTGCATTTCCTTCGAAAGTATCAAACATGGTCTTTGCAGAAAGGAATGTATAAGTAGAACTATCAGAGATAGAAGGATTTACTCCTCCGAATTCCCCAAAATACTGAAGATCCTGGATCTCGTTGGCTGCGTTAAAGTTTTCCATAAATATTGTTTTTATTTTATTGTTCCAATTTGCACTAATTTGCTAATTATTACAACATAAATTTGAATTTATAGAAAATAAAACTGTAAAATATTGTTTGTTTAGAAAAATTATTTAGTATCTTCGATATTGTTAAACTTTTACCAAAAAAATATCTATGGAACTTGACGAAATTGATAAGAAACTGTTACTTTTTTTGCAGGATGACTGTAAGCAAACCACCAAAGAGCTCTCCGGTAAGCTTGGATTATCTGTTACTGCAGTTTATGAGCGTGTGAAAAAGCTTGAAAATGCGGGTGTCATATCAAAATATGTAGCTTTGTTGGACAAGAGTAAAGTTAAGAAAAATTTTATCGTTTTGTGTCATGTAAAATTAAGCCAGCATAAAAAAGAATTTGTTCTGCAATTTGAAAAAGAAGTCATGGATTTACAGGAAGTTACTGAATGCTTTCATGTGAGCGGAGATTATGATTATATCCTTAAAATAGGGGTGAAAGATATTGAAGACTACCGTAATTTTATGCTGACAAAGCTTACAACGCTGCAGCACATCGCAAGCACACATAGCTCATTTATGATTTCTGAGGTTAAAAATACAACGGCGATTGTATTGTAGATTATTGAAAATTTTCCTGCTTAGCTATTGGTTTTCTTTCGTTATTTTATCAATAAAATAATGAAGTCTTTTAATGTCTGCTCTTCCTTTGTTTTTATCATTTAAAAAGCAGGTCGTCACAATAACCATTTTTAAATCCGGGATGACACAGATGAGCTGACCGCCATAGCCGGTTGCTACAATAGCCTGATGTCCGTTGGTTTTTCTTCGCCACCAATAATAGCCATATCCGTTGGCATTAGGCATTACATCCCATGAATCCAGCTTTACCTGTTCAGAAGTGGATTCCTGAATCCATTTTGGAGAGACAATCTGTTTGCCGCCAAGCTTTCCGTTGTTAAGGATCATGGATCCAAACTTCAGCATATCATCTGGTTTCATAAAAAGTTCTGAGCCAGCAAAATTTCTGTTCATGGAATCTGTGTCCCATCGGGTAACATTCATTTTTAAAGGCCTGAAAAGATTTTCTGTCGCAAATTGTTTCAGATTGGTCTTTACAATTTTTGCCAATGCAGCACCAAAAAGATGAGATTCCCCGCTGTTATAGTTGAATACAGTACCCGGATATTCTTCAAAAGGAAGATCCAGCACAAATTTTACAGGATCACCGGAAAATGACATGGCTGTTGAAATTTTTGAATTTTCAGTCCAGTCGAAACCGCCTTGCATGGTCAGGAGATTTTTTAACGTTAATGTATTTCTGATAGAATCATGAAGAACTTTCCCTTCAATATTGGAAATGTTTTTAAAACTGCTTCTTGAAATATTATATTCCGGAAGGATTTTTAAAACCGGAGTATTGAGATTGGGCAGTATGTTTTTATCTTTTGCTATCCCTGCCAAAACAGAGACGATGCTTTTGGTAACAGACTTTATACTGAAGACTGTTTCTTTATTCGCTCCGTGAAAATACTGCTCATAAATTACCTTGTCATTTTCAGAAACAACAAAAGATCCCAGAGACGGAATGCTGTCATTGATTTCTTTGGTGAATTGGTCTGTGAACTCTTTGGGTAATTCTTTGTTGAAGGCAGTCTGTGCTTTCAATTCAGAACAGAATAGGGTAAGACACAGCATTGTCATAACCTGCAGTATTTGCTTTGATCTCATTGTTTAAAAAAGAAGGGTACATTATTAGTTGGTGAAAAAATACATTAAAATCTGTCCGAAACAGAACTGTAATTCAATTTTGGACAGATTTTAGCTGATGTTTTCAATTCCTCTAAATTATGAAAAACAATGAAGTTTTAAATATGTTTTAAAGAATATTTTTAATTTTTTTAATGATTTCAGGGTGTGAAATAGTCTACTTTTAAGAAAGAAATTAAACCAACACTCCGTTTTTAGAAGAAATAGGATCCGGAAGATCGGTTTCTCCGCTCATCTGAAGGAGGTCAATTTCAATGGTTCTGCAGATGGAAAGCATGGGAACGTCAAACATCAATCCTGCAAAAGGGTTTTCAGAATAATCTCCCACCAGTTCCATAATAATGTAGATCCATCCGATAATGATACAAAATGGAATAGAAGTCCATATTCCCCAATCACCAAGCTTTGCAAACTCATTCACTAGTCCCAACGGGAGAAGCATGATAAAAAGAATATTGAAAACAAAGGCTGTACTGGCAAACTGCCTTGGAGAAGGGAATTTTTTGATTCTTTCGGCCTGTCCCTGGAAATTATAGAATTCATTCAGAGCGTTCTGCAGCTGAGTCTGGTTGAATTCTGTAATCGCACCCATGTTTTTAAGCTCATTGATGTCTTTAGCCTGTTGAGATACCAGGTAGGTGGCGAAGTTTTTGTAATCATCTTTAAGTTCATATTCTTCCTCCGAAAGGTATTTATGGAGGAAAATAGGAGCTCTTCCGTAATCCGGGAATCCAGCTTTGATCAGTCTGTTTCTTCGAAGGTTGATATTCCCGAATTTCTTTTCTGTACTGATATGTTCCCATTCTGTAGGCACCAAAAGCTGTTCACGGAAAGTATATAACCATGCAATATGTCGGAAGACGATTCTTTTTTTACGGTCTTCAAGATCAAAAACGCCAATTCCTTCATTTTTGGTATCAAAAGCATATACCATAGAAGCAAATGAACGGCTTGAATTCACAATACCGCCCCAGATTTTTCTGGCTTCCCAAAGCCTGTCATAAGCCTGGTTATTTTTAAAACCAACAAGGAATGCTTCTGCTGTACCAATCAGTGCCACAGGAACCCACGGAATTGTCATCCAGTGCCAGTTGAAGAAATAAAAGAAAACAGCAATCAATGTACACCAGATAGAGATTAAGACAAGATGTATACCTGCTAGATTGAGAACCTGTTTATAATTGACGTATTTGGTTGTGATCATAAAGATAGATGTGTTTTGCGTGTAGAGACAAAATAAATACCAAACTGTGATGGGTTTTGTTTTGTAATGCCTGTCAGGTAATGGATAATCGGGTTTTCTTGGTTGATAATAGTCTAGGATTGAGATTGATAATCTTAAATAAATGTAGTGAAAAAAATGCATAAAAAAACCTCTAAAAATTTTAGAGGTTTTAATTTTATGTAAAATTAATATTTCAGCAATTCTTCGATCTTACTGCTGAGCTTTTCAGCATTAGGAAGCATTTCTTTTTCCAGTATCAGGTTAATTGGGACAGCTGGAACATCCAGTGATCCCATGGTTTCTACCGGTGCATCAAGATATTTGAAGCAGTTTTTAGAGATACGGTGGGCAAAAGCTTCTGCAAAAGAGTTGTTAAGCTGTTCTTCTGTGAGAACGATACATTTTCCGTGAGCCTTTACTCTTTCAAAAACAAGTTCTTCATCCAGAGGAATTAATGTTCTTAAGTCAATCACTTCAACTCTTCCGTTGAAATTCTTAGCGGCTTCTTTAGCCCAGTAAACTCCCATTCCGTAAGTAACCACTAATAAGGTTCTGCCTTTTTCAGTTTCCTCCTTATCAGCTTCGATGATTACTTTACCTTTTCCAAACGGAAGAACATAATCTTCAGCTGGTTCTATCGTTTTAGCATCTTCGGTTCCCGGAACTTTACTCCAATATAATCCTTTGTGCTCCAGCATTACTACCGGGTTCGGATCGTAATAAGCTGCTTTTAACAGACCTTTAAAGTCTGCTGCATTACTTGGATATGCTATTTTGATTCCTTTAATATTAGCTAAGATACTTTCAACACTTCCGCTGTGGTAAGGACCACCACCGCCATATGCTCCGATAGGAACACGGATGATGTTGCTTACAGGGAATTTTCCGCCACTTAGATAGTTGGATTTTGAAATCTCTGTGATTAGCTGGTTGATTCCCGGATAAATATAGTCAGCAAACTGAACTTCGACAATTGGTTTTAAGCCCACAGCACTCATTCCCGCTGTAGATCCAATGATATAAGCTTCCTGAATGGCTGTGTTGAAAACTCTTTTGCTTCCGAATTTTTTTCCTAAAGTAACCGTTTCACGGAATACGCCACCAATTCTTTCACCTACATCCTGTCCGTAAAGAAGAGCTTCAGGGTGTTTCCACATCAGTTCCTGAATCGCGTGGATGGCAGCATCCACCATTACAATTTTTTCTCCGTTGGCTGGTTCACGTATTCCTGCTTCCTCAGTAATAGGAGTAGGAGCGAAAACGTGCTGCATAACGGTTTCAGGCTTTGGATCTTCTGCATTTTTAGCTTTTTCAAAAGCTTCTTCTGCTTCCAGGCGGGCCTTTTTTGTGATCTGCTTTAAAAGATCTTCATCAGTACCTGTTTCCAGTAAATGTTTTCTAAGGATTTCTCCCGGATCTTTAGCTCTATGTTTAGTTAAATCTTCTTCGTCTCTATAGAATTCTCTTCTTACTCCTGAAGTATGGTGGCCGATCAAAACTGTTTTTGCGCAAACGACTAAAGGTTTTCTTTCGGTTCTTACAAAATCTACGGCTTTCTTCATCGCTTCGAAACTTTCTACGAAATCTGTTCCGTCAACTCTCATTCTGCTCAATCCGGTGAATCCGGCAACAAAATCATAGGCATCACAGGTTCTCGCTTCGTCCTTCGTTACGGAAATTCCCCACTCGTTATCCTGTACAAGGAAGATGATAGGAAGCTGATGTAAAGCGGCAAACTGTAAAGCCTCACTCACTTCACCTTCTGTCACAGAATTGTCTCCAAGGCTGCAGACCACAACAGGATTATTTTCGAACTCCTGCATATTGAAGTCCTGAATGTATTTGATTCCCTGTGCTACTCCTGTAGTAGGGATCGTTTGCATTCCGGTTGCAGAACTCTGGTGAACAATCTTAGGTTTGTTTTCATCTCTGCTTGAAGGATGGGAATAATAAGATCTTCCTCCGGAAAAAGGATCATCGGCTTTAGCCAGTAATTGAAGCATCAACTGATAAGGTTCAAAACCAATTCCTAAAAGAATACTCTCGTCTCTGTAATAAGGAGAAACCCAGTCTTCTTTCTTTAGCTGATAGGCTGTTGCAAGCTGTATTGCTTCGTGGCCTCTTGAAGTACTATGAACGTATTTACAGATATTTCTGTTTTCTTCGTAAATATCAGCCATTGCTTTGGCCAGCATCATATGATTATACGCTTTGAGCAATATATCCTGAGAAACTTTTTCGTGAAGTGCATTTTCCATAGGAAGCAAATATACACAAAAAAACAAAATACTAACAACTGTTAGTATTTTGTATAAAATCTTTGTAGATATAGGTTATTCCTTGATCACTTTTTTAGAAATAACATCTTTGTCTGTTTTTACTTCAATGATGTATATCCCTTTTGTATAAGAAGATAAATCTACTGTTTCCTTCTCATTATTAATAGTACCACTTTGTAATTTCTTACCAGTAAGGTCATATACATTGAATGTAGATTTTTTAGGAGCTTTCAGAATGTTTGTAAAATCTTTCGTTACCGTAGGAGCAATGGCAAGACTGCCAAGAGAGTTTGCAGCATCCTTAGTTCCTAATAACTCAGTAAATCCGGTTACTATGACAGAATAGTTTTGAGGAACATTACCTCCTGTATTGTTTTTCAGTATTCCTTTATTGGTGATCTCTATTTTATAAGTTCTTCCGGCAACCGGAGCATCAATTACAACCTGTTCCACATTATCTACAGTATTGTCTCCTTTGGTAGCGGGAGTCATTGGATTGTTGGCATCCAGTTTCCATGGATAATAAACCGTATTGGTAGTAGTGTCTGTAATTTTCAGATCCAGATCATTAATCAGTTTGGAACTTCTGTTATTGTAAATATTACTCCATTGATTAGTAAAGTTGGTAAACTCAGGATCTATCCATGATATCGTAACTTTTAAGGGTTCAGAGCCGGATGCTTTTACTGTTTTTACATTGGCAACCCCGCTGTTTAATGTTTCATCATTAAAGATAATACTGTTGTTGGATTTCCCTACAAGAAGTTCAGCTCCTTTCTTTGCATCAATAAACCCCCAACCAAATTGTGGATCAGGGCCAATATTTCCTGCTTCTTTCGCTGAGTGTACCATTAAGGTTTTTGCTGATGCTGCATTCAATAAGTTTCCGGAAAACAGTTGTTTGTTAATCTGGGTCCAAAGTCCAACGATCCCTGTTACTACAGGTGCAGAATAAGAAGTCCCATCACCTATACTAATTGTACTGCCTCCAGTGGCGTTATTGTCTGTCCATGCACTGGCAACACTTGTTCCTACAGCGGTAATATCCGGTTTGATACCTCCGTCATCTCTTGGTCCTGCACTGCTATAAACGGAATGGATAACATCTGAAGAGTTTGTATATCTCCCATCATTAGTTGTAATTCTATCCGCTGCTGCTACAACGATAATATTTTTCCCTAAAGAGCCAATTCCTATACAGTCATACCCTTGAGCGCAATTATTGGGAGGTAAAACATCGGTTGCGGTGAATTCAACCAGATTTCCCGAACTATTTTTATAATATTTTTTATAAGTGCTTGTATCAGCACTAGGTCCTTCACCAAATGAATTCCCTGCGGACTTTACAATAATGTATGATGGATTGTTGTATACAATCTGATCATAATCACGGTCATTGGTATGATAAGTTCCCTGAGCATCAAATGTAGTATTGGGGCTTGAAAATGCTCCATTCCATACCCATGAAGGTTCATTATTAATCAGTTGAGGATCTGCCCATCCCTGATTGGTTCCATAGGAATGATTAGAAATATTGGGTTGGGCTGTTGTGATTTTTTGAAATACTGTTTTTTGGGTAGTTTCGCCGTCCAGAACAGAAGTTCCAAAAGCATAAGCATCTATAGTAGAGTTTGGTGCAATCCCTTTGAAATTAACCTGTCTTGTTGTACCATCTGTAAACGTTACAGTGTATGGGTAATCTTTTGCACCTATAAAGCTGGAAACAGCTGTTGCATGATCCCCATAGTTGACAGTGCTGCTTTCTTTGTTCGTTATTCTATTGGGTAAATTATTAAAAAAAACGTGACCAGCAAATACTCTTGCTACTCCGGATGAGGTGCTTCCGTCGAAAATGGTGAACTTAATACCCTCTCCATTAAAGGATCCTGTTAAACCTGTAATAGTTCCTCCCTGTAAAAAATCAGAATTGGAGTTTTTAATCTGGTCCATATCATGAGCTTGAAAAAAATAAGGTCTGTTATCGGGTAAAAATCCTGCCAGATTGGTTCTTTGCTGCTCAATCTCTTTTAAAACTTCAGTTGTTTTATTAGAGCCATATCGTTTAGATACATAAGAATCAAACCTCTCATTGTTGTCTATTCTTTGACGTTCTAATTTTCTAATTAATTCTTCATTATTTTGTGCACTTGTCAATGTAATGATCAATGTGCTGATTAAAAGTAATTGTTTCTTCATTTTTGAGTAATAAATTGTAAAAATTATAGTTGGTCAAATTTATAGCAAAAAGCTGATAACTAGTTGGTTTTGGTAAATAATTCTAATTTTTTTAATAATATTTTAATATTTTATTTTATACTTCTTTGAGTTGTTTATATTTTTAATAAAAACGTATTGATTTTGTTATTGGGAATTATGCTTTATTCTTAATGTTTGGTGTAAATTATTTGGAAAAAATGGAGTAACTTTACATTCTCTTTTATAAAAAAGTTAGAACATTATATGTATTTAATTTTTGACACAGAAACAACAGGTTTACCAAAAAATTTCAACGCTCCGCTTTCAGATTCGGAAAACTGGCCAAGAATGGTTCAGATTGCATGGCAGGTACATGATGATGACGGGAATTTGGTTGAAAACCAGGATTATATAATAAAACCTGAAGGATATGATATTCCCTTCAACGCAGCCCGTATTCACGGAATTACTACGAAAATTGCCAATGAAGAAGGTCGTGACCTTGAAGAAGTTTTAAAAGAATTTGCTGAAGTTTTAGATAGAGTAAGAGTCGTTTCCGGACACAATGTGGAATTCGATTACAATATCGTAGGAGCAGAATTTTACAGAAAAAACCTTAAAGATAATCTGCAGGAAAAACCCAAAGCAGATACCATGATTTTGGGAACCGACTTCTGCCAGTTAGGCGGAGGAAGGGGTGGAAAATACAAATCTCCAAAACTTGAAGAACTTTATGAAAAGCTTTATGGAAGTAAGTTTGATGAAGCCCATAATGCTGCAGCTGACGTAAATGCTACGGCAAGGGCTTTCTTTGAAATGATAAGAATTGGAGTGGTTCCCGCAGAAACATTAAAGATTTCTGAGGATCAGCTGGCGTATTTCAAAAGCCTTTATCCGGATCCGATAAAACCTTTCAATATTGTTATCAGAAGGCAGGTTGCAGATTTTCATAATAAGAAAAAGCAGCAGGATTTCGGAAGAGTTGATGAAATTGATCTGGGCAAATATTTCAATTTTGACAATCACAGTGTTTTCTCAACATTAATGGCAACTTCCAGCATTAATGATTTAATTAAAAAAGCTACGGATGACAATTTCCCTGCCGTTGGAATGGTGGATTTGGGAAATATGATGGGTGCTTTTAAATTTGTTTCAGCAATTGAAGGGGCAAATGCTGACCGTGCAAAAAAGCATAAAGAATATCTGGCGAAAAAGCAGGAAGCAGAGGAAAACGGAGAAGAATTTTATGAGGCTGAGCCTGTTTCAGAACCTTTGATTCCTGTTGTAGGCTGTGAATTTTATATTTCAGACCGTTACGAACAGAAGCAGTTTACCAAAGATGATCCTGACAGAAGAACGCAGGTGGTTTTGCTGGCGAAAGATTTTGAAGGATATAAAAACCTGGCAAAACTTTCAAGTATCGGTTTCTTAAAAGGATTCTATTTTGGAGTTCCTAGGATCAGCAGGGAATTGATTGCTGAGTATAAAAAAGGTTTAATTGCCCTTACTTCCGGAATTCTGGGAGATATTCCGGATGCTATTTTAAATACCGGTGAGCAAAAAGGGGAGGAGCTTTTCAAATGGTGGAAAGATACTTTTGAAGATGACTTTTATGTTCAGATTCAAAATCATAAACTGCCTGAAGAAGAGCATTTAAATGATGTTTTACTGCATTTTGCAGATAAATATAATGTTAAAATCTTAGCCCAAAACGAAACTTTTTATACCAATAAAGACGATTCTAATATTCAGGATATTGTAAGCTGTATCAAAGACGGGGAAAAATTGACAACTCCTGTCGGAAAAGGCTTTGGAAAGAGAAGAGGATTGGCTACCGGAGAATATTACATTAAAAATTCTGACGAAATAAAAGAAGCGTTTTTAGCTTATCCGGATGCTTTTGATGCTTATGAAGAATTCACTGCAAAATTTAAACCTTATACTTTAAAAAGAGACGTTTTACTTCCAAAATTCGATATTCCGGAAGAATTTATTCATCCCGAAGATGAGATTGATGGTGGAAAACGTGGTGAAATGGCATATTTGAGGCATTTAACATATGAAGGAGCGAAAATAAGATATGCAGATACCGGAATAACGGACGAAATTAAAGAACGTCTGGATTTTGAGCTGGAAGTAGTTGCTAATACAGGATATCCGGGTTACTTCCTGATTGTACAGGATTTTTGTAATGAAGCAAGGAAAATGGGTGTTTGGGTTGGCCCGGGCCGTGGTTCTGCTGCAGGTTCTGCTGTGGCATATTGTACAGGAATTACTAACGTAGATCCTATTAAATATGATTTGCTTTTTGAGAGATTTCTGAATCCGGAAAGGGTTTCCATGCCGGATATTGATATTGACTTTGATGATGAGGGACGTGATAAAATCATCAAATGGGTAGTTGAAAAATATGGTAAAAATCAGGTAGCACAGATTATTACGTACTCTGTTTTGGGGGGGAAATCTGCGATAAAAGATGCAGGAAGAGTATTAGATGTTCCTATTCCTGATACGAATAATATTGCAAAATTAATTCCGCCAAGCCCGGGGATGAACATTGCGAAAGCTTTATCCAAATATGATAAGTTAAAACCGGAAGAACAAATGCTTGTTGATGAAATGAGATATGTTCTGAATAGTCCGGATGATGCCCGCCATGATGTACTTGCGAGTGCGAAAAAAATGGAAGGCTGTATCAGAAATACCGGTATTCATGCCTGCGGGGTGATTATTACTCCGGAAGATGTAAGTAATCTTGTGCCCGTTACCATTGCTGCAAAAGATGCGGATATTCTGGTTTCACAGTTTGATAACTCCGTGGCGGAAAGTGCTGGTCTTCTGAAGATGGACTTCCTGGGGTTGAGAACTTTGACGATCATTAAGGATGCATTGAAGCTTGTAAAGGCAAGATATAATATAGATATTGATCCGGATCTTATTCCGCTTGATGATGCCAAAACATATCAGTTGTTTAAAGAAGGACGAACAGTAGGGATTTTTCAGTATGAAAGTCCCGGAATGCAAAAATACATGAGGGAGCTTAAGCCAACGGTTTTTGCTGACCTTATTGCCATGAATGCTTTGTATCGTCCGGGGCCAATCAAATATATTCCAAACTTCATTAACAGAAAGCACGGAATTGAAGAGATTGTTTATGACTTACCGGAAACAGAAGAATATTTAAAAGAAACCTACGGGATTACCGTTTATCAGGAGCAGGTAATGCTTTTGTCCCAGAAATTGGCCAATTTTACAAAAGGTGAAGCCGATACTTTGAGAAAAGCGATGGGTAAAAAGCAGATTGATGTCCTTAATAAAATGTACCCGAAATTCATTGAAGGAGGGAGAAAGAACAACCTGAATGAAGAAAGGCTGGAGAAAATCTGGAATGACTGGAAAGCCTTTGCAGAATATGCCTTCAACAAATCTCACTCTACCTGCTATGCATTTATTGCTTACCAGACAGCCTACCTGAAAGCCAATTATCCTGCAGAGTACATGGCGAGTGTAATGAGTAATAACATTAACAATACGGATTCAATTACCATGTTCATGGAGGATTGTAAAAGTATGGGTGTGGATGTATTAGGACCGGATGTAAATGAATCTCAATATAAATTCTCTGTAAACGAAAAAGGGCAGATCCGTTTCGGGTTGGGAGCAATCAAAGGGATTGGGGAAGGTCCGAGTGAAGGAATTACACGGGAAAGAGCGAATGGAAGATTCAAAAATATTTATGATTTCTTTGAAAGAATTCTGCCTTCGCAAATGAATAAAAGGGTAGCGGAAAGTTTGGTACTTGCGGGAGCTTTTGATGAATTGGATTCTTTCCACAGAGGTCAGTATTTTGATATTGATATGTCTGGAAGAACCAATCTTGAAAGATTGATCAGATACGGACAAAGCTTCCAGGAGAGTAAAAATGAGATGGAGCATTCTCTTTTTGCGGATTTTGCAGAAGAAGTTCAGATTGAGCAGCCGAAACTGCCACCCTGCCCGGAATGGCCAAATATGCATAAGCTTAATAAAGAGAAAGAAACGATTGGATTTTATCTCTCTGCGCATCCTTTGGATGAATTTAAATACCAATATCAATTTATGCAGGGGCAGCTTTCTAAAAAGTCTGTATTGGAAAAAGATGAGGAAAAAGTAGTCATAGATGAAGCGCCGATTCTGGAAAAAGACTCTACTGATGAGGTTGCAGATCTTATAGAAATTGTTTCTGATGACATTGTTGCCGGTGAAGAGGAAGAGATCATAGAAGAAGTTACAAAAAAAGCTGAACCGAAAGGCGTTTTTCATTTTTTGAATCTTGATGAAGTAGATGCTTATAAAGAACAGGCTTTTGCCAATAAACAGGAGGAACTTTTTGAAGAAAAGAAAAAAGACTGGAAAACCCTGCAAAAAGAAAGAGAAAACGGTGGCGGTGGAAAAGAATATACTGTTGCCGGTCTGATCACGGAATATGTGGTGAAAGATGGTTTCAGAAGTGGCGAGAAAGTAGCTTTTGTAACCCTGGAAGATTATTCGGGATCGTATTCATTCAGATTGGGAGACCGGGATTATATGAGGCTGAAGGAAAAGCTGGAAGTTCAGAGGTTTGTTATTTTCAAAATAAAATTCGCTCAGGTGAAAGATGGAAGAGTCTTTGTAAATGTAAATGATGTGATAGAACTTCAGGAAGCATTCGAACGATTTGCGAAGAGTATTTCCTTGGTTATGGATGTTATGGATGTACGGGCTGAAGATCTTGACTTTTTCAGAACGGTTCTTGATAGGAACAAAGGAAATCAAAAGCTGAAGTTTTTTATTAAAAATCTTGAAGATGATTCCCATATTGAAGTACAGTCAATGAAACATTCGGTGGATTTGAATGGGGATTTGATTAAAGAAATTCAGCTTCTTAATAAATATGAGTTTTATTTAAACTAGAAAAATAGACAATAAGTATAGAGAGTGACCAAAAGTCACTCTTTTTTTTGTTTGTGTATTATAAGTTTTGATGAAAATTTATAAATAGTTTTTTATAATAAATAGAAAAATTTTCTACAGTCTATTTTAATGATATACTATATTAATTATTTGATTGTTAGTGCTTTAATCATTTTTCAACAAATTGCGAAATAAATATTTAAATTAAATAAACGTTTGATTTTATTTGATTTTGTGAATGTAATTGGCTATTTATTATTAAAATTTTATGATAATTTTTAATATTTGAAATAATATTTATACATTTATCGCCCTAACTTTTATTATTACTATTTATGAAGAAATTATTACTATTAAGTCTATTTTTAATAGCTTCCATTACCAATGCCCAGATAATGCTGGGAAGCGGGACTACCCAGGGCGGGTATGTTCCTATTGATGTCAACTACGGATACAACTACACACAGCAGATTTTTACTAAAAGTGAAATTAACGCCAACGCTGCGGGTAATATTACCGGGATGAAGTTTTATTTACCGAATAATGCTGATATTACAAAATCAGTAGATTGGGTGGTATATGTAGGTCATACTACTAAAACATCTTTTTCCAGTACTACAGACTGGATTCCTGTATCTGGCCTGTCTCAGGTGTTTTCAGGGACAGTAAGTGCTTCCGGAGGTGAAGTGACTGTAAACTTTACCACACCTTTTGCTTATAACAATACGGATAACCTGGTTGTTGCTGTGGATGAGAATACTACAGACTACACAGCAACGTCAAATAGATTCTATACTTTTACAGGGGCTTCCAATTCAACTTTGTATTATAGAAGTGACGCAACCAATCCGGATCCAGCTTCACCACCTACAGGAACAAGAACAGCAACAAAATCTGTTGCAAGTCTGCTAGGACTTACTCCGGGAATTCCCGCTTGTCCTGTTGTTTCTGCACCTGCGGCCGCGGCAACAGGTGTTTCTGTATTGCCAACCATCAGTTGGGCTGTTGCAAGTTCTGCGTCATCATATAAGATCAGCATCGGAACAACACCGGGAGCAACCAATGTGATGAACATGCAGGATGTAGGAAATGTCACTTCTTATACTCTTACAAATTCTTTGAGTTTCGATACTCAATACTATTATACAGTATATGCTGCCAATTCTATGGGAGTTTCTCCTGCATGTACAGAAAGATCTTTCACTACAATGGCTACCTTGGGATGTCCGTCTGTGAGTGCGCCTACAGCTGCTCAGGTTGGTTTACCAGTGTTAACTACTTTCTCATGGCCTGCAGTGAGTGGAGCGCTGGGATATAACCTAAGCATCGGGACATCTGCAGGTTCATCCAATGTTCTGAGTAATTTTAATATGGGTAATGTTACTACTTATACCCTTACTCCTGCACAGCAGCTGAACCCTACAACACAGTATTATTATACTATTACTGCTTATAACGGCGGTGTTGTATCAACAGGCTGTACTGAAAGAAATTTCACAACTACTATAGTACCTCCGGCAAATGATAATTGTTCTGGTGCTGTAAATTTAACAGTAAATCCTTCTTTGACTTGTACTGCTACAACTCCTGGTAATACATTGGGAGCTACAGAATCTATGGCTGCAGGTACTTGCAGCGGAGCTCCAAATGATGATGTTTGGTATAAATTTACTGCAACAGCTGCAAGTCATGTTGTAGCGCTTTCTAATGTAACTTCTACAGGAACTACAACAGGAACTACGGATATGTATTTCCAGGTATTGTCAGGAAGCTGTGGTGGTACTATGACAAGTATGCTATGTTCTGATCCTGATACGAATATCGTTACCGGTCTTACTCCGGGTCAGACTTATTATATCAGAGTATATACTTACTCATCTACTGTTACTGCCAATGCAAGTTTCAATATCTGTGTAAGTACACCACCGGCACCGCCAGCTAATGACGACTGTGTAAATGCGGTGGCTATTACTATTAATCCTGATATGAGCTGTGCCAGTGTAACAGCAGGGACAACATTGGGAGGAACAAGTTCAGGAGTTGCTCTAGGTTCTTGTTCAGGAACAGCTGACGATGATGTTTGGTATAAATTTACTGCAACATCAACAGGTCATACTTTCCAGCTTAAAAATATAGTTTCTGTAGGAACTGTTTCTACAACATCTTTATATGCTCAGGTATTCAGTGGTGCTTGCGGGGCTTTGGTAAGTACTGCATGTATCAGTTCAAATACAAACTTTACCAACTTAACAGGTCTTACTCCAGGTCAGACGTATTATGTAAGAGTATATACTTACGATTCTAATTCAGGGGCAAGCTTCTATGCTGACTCTTTTGATATCTGTATGGGAACACTTCCTGCAGCTCCTGCTAATGATGAGTGTTCTGCTGCAGTTTCTTTATCTGTGAGCCCTACACTGACATGTGCTTCACCGGTATCTGGAACAACTTTAAGTGCTACTAATTCAGGATTGGCAGTAAGTCCATGTACAGGAACAGCTGATGATGATGTTTGGTATAAATTTACAGCTACAGGTACAGATCATGTAGTATTGCTTTCAAACGTTACTGCGGTTGGAACTTCTACATCTACAAGTGTATATACTCAGGTTTTCAGCGGGGCTTGTGGTGCTTTGACAAGCATTAAATGTGGTACTGCAGTAAATACACCACTTACAGGTCTTACTCCAGGTCAGACTTACTATGTGAGAGTTTATAACTCCAATACAAACGGTAGTACACTATATGCCAATAGCTTCAATATTTGTATTGGTACACCTCCGCCACCGCCTGCAAATGATGATTGTGCAAATGCTGCATCTCTTTCTGTAAGCAGTACAGATGCTTTCCTGAATGCTGTGAATGGTTCTACAGTGAGTGCTACTCAGAGTTCAGGCGTTACGGCACCTACATGTAGTGCATCCGGTATCAATGATGATGTTTGGTATTCATTTACTGCAACAGGTGCTACACATCTTGTACATGTTTTATATACTGATAATGCAACAAGTACACAGATATATTCCGGAACATGTGGGGCTTTAACGGCGATGATTTGTTTTGATGGCGCTTATGGAAATTCAAGTGTATTATTACAAAACCTTGTAGTAGGACAAACATATTATGTTAGAGTATACTCTTCATCAAGTACTGCAACTACAACATCCAATTTCCAGATTGCTGTAACTACTCCTTCGCCTGTAACTAACGATACTTGTGATACAGCTATTGCACTGGCTTGTAATGGAACAGCTCAGGGTGTTAATGCTCTTGCCGGAGATGAAACACTTCCTGCTTCAACGTGTGGTAGCTCTGGAAGTACGGCATCTTATAAAGGTGTTTGGTATACCGTAAAAGCTACTGAAAACGGTCCTATTACTATTGATGCTTGTGGTACACAATATGATGCTTATTTAAGGGTATACACAGGGTCTTGTGGTTCACTTACTTGTTTCAGCAACACTTCAGGTGTAGGATATGCTGATACTGGTTGTGTAAATACTCTTTATAATGCTCCGACATTAACATTTACCGGAGTTGCAGGGACTACTTATTATGTATTGCTTACAGGATATGCTTCAACCAGAATTGGTAATTATAGTATTTCCGTTACGCAAGGATGTTCAGGGCTTGCAACGGCTGAAGTGGAAAAGAAAAACAATGAAATTAAAGCTTACCCTAATCCATTTGTAGACGTTCTGAATATTTCAGATGCTTCTAAAGTGAAATCTGCTTCTGTAGTTGATGCTGCAGGAAGAGTAGTGAAGACTATTGACAATCCTTCTTCTACACTTCACCTGGGAGATCTGAAACAAGGAATGTATTTAGTGGTACTGAATATGAAGGACGGATCTAAACAAACAATTAAAGCAATCAAAAGATAAAATGTATTAATTATATAACATGAAACGACAGCTAAACAGCTGTCGTTTTTTTATTTTTAAACTTTTTAAAAAGGTGTTTTAAATTTATTGTAAATTCGTAGACGTATTAATAACCAAAAACTTATACATGAAGAAAATCTTATTGGTATGCTTACTGATGATGAGCATCGTATTAAGTGCTCAAATCAAATTAGGTGCAGGAAGTACAGACGTGGGTAATGCGCCGGTCAACAGTGGTTTTACCTTCTCTTATTCCCAGCAGATTTATACAAAACAAGAAATCCATGCTGATGCAGCAGGAAATATTACAGGGCTTAAGTTTTACTTAACACCTTCCGCAAATCCCTCTTATTTATCAAATTGGGTGGTTTATTTAGGACACACTACAAAAAACTCTTTAGATTATCAAATTGGGTGGATTCCTGTTGGGGAAATGACTCAGGTTTATTCAGGTACGGTTACTAATGTAAACGGAGTTGTAGAGGTGACATTGGCTACTCCTTTCCCCTATGATAATGTAAGAAACTTAGTTGTTGCGGTAGATGAAAATGGATTTAATTCTAATTCAAATAATCCGTTTTTTGTATACAATACTATGGAGCAGGCTCTTTATACTGAAAGTAATACTGTTAATCCGGACCCTGGAAATCCTCCAATTGGCCATTTTCTACCTTATAAACCCATGGTCAGTCTTATGGGGTTAGTGCCCAATCTGTTACCGGATTGTCCAATAATCAGTTATCCTTCAAACAATGCTTCGAATGTACCGGTTCTGCCTACTTTTACATGGGCTGCTGTACAGGGAGCTACAGGTTACAAAGTTTCTGTGGGAACTACTGCGGGAGGAACAGATATTGTTAATCAACAGTCTGTAACGACAACAAACTTTACTCCGTCATCTCCACTTTTGGCAAGTACAGTTTATTATCTTAAAGTAACAGCAGTGGGATCGGCAGGAGAGTCTTCCGGTTGTGCTAATCAGAAATTTACAACAGTGCCGGGTATACCCTCCAATGATGAGTGTATCAATGCTATAAATCTTACTGTAAATCCAGATGTGAATTGTGTGAGTTTTACCTCTGGGACTACTGTGATGTCAACTGTATCGTCTCCTGCATCATCATGTGGGACGAGTACTGGTGACGTATGGTATAAGTTTACAGCTACTTCTTCTAAGCATACAGTTAATCTGAAGGATGTAACCTCTGTGCCATTAGGAGGTGGTAATGTTTATTTTCAGGTTTTAAAAGGTGATTGTGGTAATTTGACAAGTATATTATGCTCCGGATCTGATTGTGGTTATATGACAAGTGCATCATGTCCTGTTTCTGTTGTTAATAACCTTACTGTAGGAGATACCTATTACATAAAAGTATTTAGCGGATCAGGCTATTCATCTCATAAATTTGATATATGTGTGGGGACAGTTCCACCGCCGCCATCCAATGATAATTGTACCAATGCTATAAATGTTCCTGTGAATTCTGGGATGGATTGTATCAATGTTACTTCCGGAACAACTTTATCATCAACGAAGTCTGCTATATCTTGTGACAATTTCTCCAGATATGATGTATGGTATAAATTTATAGCAACTGATACCAAGCATATCATTAAATTGATTAATAAAGTTGCTGTGGGAGAACCAAACTCTTTGGGAGGATTAAATTTTAATGTGCTTGGTGGCAGTTGTGCTAATCCTGTATGTGTAGGAATAGGAGGAGCTGTTGGGCTTGTTACTGGTTTTACGGTGGGAGAAACTTATTATCTCAGAGTATTTGATGTAGAAGGCATGCCCCAATCGGGTTTCAATTTTGATTTATGTATTACAAAAGATTTGACACCGATTCCGGTAAATGATGAATGTACAAATGCTGTTTCTTTGACTGTTAATCCGGATTTGACCTGTGTTGGGGGACTTGAAGGAAGTACTTTGGGAGCCACAGTTTCAGCGATGTTACCAGCAGCTTCGTGTGCCGGAATCGGGGTTCAGAATGATGTCTGGTTTAAATTTGTTGCCACAGGAACCAGCCACAGAATTAGTTTTAAAAATATTATAGATGTTGGAGTGAGTGGTATGCAGCAAGATATACGATTTGAGGTTTTCAAAGGGAGTTGTGGTGCTTTAACAAGTGTGAAATGTGGTGGAAGTGTTAATCGTTCTAGTTATATTAATAATGTTTCAGGGTTGGTTGCGGGTGAAACCTATTATATAAGGGCATACAGTACAGGTGTTGGTGTTGCAGTTAAATTCAATATTTGCGTGGGAACATTGCAGCCGCCTGTTAATGATGACTGTACTGGTGCTTTGACGGTTTCAAATTTTCCATATACTTATACACAGGTTGATGCTGAGCATACTACCAATAATAACGGATTTATAAATTCTTGTAATTCTGCAATGAATGACGGAACATGGTTTACCTTCGTTGGTGATGGTTTTCTGCATAAGATTACGGTTTCAAGACCTTTGAATAGTACATTTAATTTTGGTATTGGTGCCTATAAAGGAAATTGTGGAAACTTAACGTGTGTAAAAAGAGTAAATTTTACTGGTTCAAGTCCGGTTATAATGGATTTGCCAACCGTTGCTGGAAACGTATATTATATAAATATCGGAGATCGGGATTATGATACTGATACAGTGGAAGGGGTTTTTACCATTACTATAGAAAAGATAACCAGCCTAGGTACTCTTGAAGTTACTGATAAAAAAGAAATTATAGAAGTATACCCAAATCCATTTACAAACGTACTGAATATTGCAAAACCACATAATGTAAAATCAGTTTCCATTCTGGATTCTACCGGAAGATTGATAAAGACTATTGACAATCCTTCTTCTACACTTCACCTGGGAGATCTGAAACAAGGAATGTATTTAGTGATGCTGAATATGAAAGACGGATCTAAACAAACAATTAAAGCAATTAAGAGATAAATAATTTCTTAAAAATAGAAAAGAGGCTGCTCAATTTGAGCGGCCTCTCTTTTTATCAGTGGAATTGTCTTTTATAAAAGGGAAAGTTGAATTCATTGTGATATAATTAAAAAAATATTTTTTTTATTGTTGATTTTCACTAGATTTGAGTAACTAAACTGTTTTTTTATATGAGAAATTTTTTACTTGTTGGTTTCTTAATGGCCGGCTTTTTGTCCTCCGCACAGACTTACTGTACGCCTGCGTTTGCAAGTGGATGTAGTGGCGGAGATGTGATAGATTCCTTTGCAATTCCGGGTGCCGGATTTGATCATCCTAATACGGGGTGCTCTACTGATGCATATGGAGATTACACTTCCATGACGATCAACCTTAGTGCAGGTTTGAGTTATGATTTTAGTGTTAAACATGATTACAGTGATCAGAATGTACGTATTTGGATAGATTTTAATAACGACGGAACTTTTGATGATGCAGCTCCGGAACTTGTAGCGTCTGCAAGCAGTACTCTTGTAGGAGCAAACAATATTACTTCAGGACTTATCACAATTCCTTCTACTGTAACTCCTGGTACTTACAGAATGAGAGTAGGAGACCGGTTCTCCAGTGATCCTATTCCGTGTAATACAGATGGGTACGGAGAAGCTCATGATTATACGGTTGTAATTGGTGCAGTTCCGACCTGTTTTGCACCATCTGCTTTAACGGTATCTGCAGTAACTGCAAATTCAGCTCAGGTTGGATGGACAGCTCCAGCTTCTGCTCCAGGCAGCGGTTATGAATATTACTATTCAACTTCCAGTACATTTCCTACGGCTGCTACTGTAGCTTCCGGAACCAGTACATCTTTAACAGCTAGCTTATCTACACTTGTTCCGGCTACTGTTTATCACGTGTGGGTACGTTCTGTTTGCAGTACTTCCAATAAGAGTGCATGGTCTCAAATGGCAACATTTATGACATCCTGCGTTTCTGTAGGGGTACCATATGCATTGAATTTTGAAAGCATAACTCCACCTGATCTTCCAAGCTGTACTTCAGTAGTAAATGACGGTTCAGGAAATATGTGGGAGACAGGTGATCTGGACGCTCAGGGATTTACGGGAAATGTTCTTGAATATTCATATGACTATGCCAATAATGCTGACACCTGGTTTTTCACTAACGGAATAAACCTTACTGCGGGAGTTACCTATAGAATTAAATATAAATATGCGAATGCAGAAGGAACTGTATATGCTGAAAAATTAAAAGTAGCTTACGGAACTTCAGCTACAAGTGCAGGAATGACCAATACGCTGGCAGACCACCCGAATGTAGTTACCAGTGCAGCAACCAGTACTTTTGTGAATTTCACACCAGCTGCCACAGGGGTTTATTATTTTGGATTCCAGGCATATTCTGATGCTAATATGAATAAGCTGTACGTGGATGATATTAATATAGATGTAGCACCAGCTTGTAGTGAGCCTAATGCATTAGTAATGTCAAATATTACTGCCGGAGGAGCTACAGTTTCATGGACAGCTGCCACCCCTGTACCGGCAAGCGGCTATGATATTTATTACAGCACGACCAATACAGCACCTACAGCTACAACTACACCTAATTTTACAGGAGTTACGACAACTACTTATAATATTCCAGGTTTAGCTGCTTCCACTGTTTATTATGTATGGGTGAGATCTGCATGTAGTGCAGCCAGCAAAAGTATATGGAGTGATCCTGCTACATTTACAACATTGTGCTCAAGTGCGAACCTTCCTTATACAATAGATTTTGAAAATGTTACTGTTCCTGCGCTTCCAGGCTGTACAATGAATGTTAATGCTGGATCTGGGAATAATTGGGAAACAGTAGATCCGCCTTCTGACAGCCAAGGATTTACTACCAATGTATTAAGATATCATTATAATTCTTCCAATTCTGCCAATGCATGGTTCTTTACCCAGGGATTGAACCTGACAGCAGGAACACAATATACCATTAGCTATAAGTATGGGAATAACTCATCTACTTATGCTGAAAAGCTAAAAGTAGCTTACGGAACTTCACCGGCTGCATCTGCAATGACTAATTCAGTGGCAGATTATCCGTCAATCAACGATGAAATGGCCCATACAGAATCTATAACATTTACAGTTGCTGCAACTGGAGTGTATTACTTTGGATTTAATGCCTATTCAGATGCAGACCAATATAACCTGTATGTAGATGATATAAGCATTAATAATGCAAATTTGGCAACATCTGAAGTTTCTGCAGCTAAAAACAGTATCAAAGTATATCCTAATCCATTTACGGATGTGTTGAACATTTCTGATGTGAAAAACGTGAAAAATGTATCCGTAACAGATGTTACAGGAAGATTAGTGAAAACTATTGCAAACCCTGAATCTACGATACACTTAAGAGACTTGATGCAGGGTGTTTACTTGGTAACGTTAGAAATGAAAGACGGATCTAAGCAGACCATCAAAGCCATTAAAAAATAATGTATCATTTAAATAGAAAGAGACGGATCATTAATGATCCGTCCTTTTTATGAAGAAGATATTTACTTTTAAAATCAATAGATCAAAAAAGATGAGCGAAATAATTCACTCATCTTTTTATTTTGTCATATGACTCTTATGTAATAAATTGTCAGGAATTATCCATTACCAATTGCTCATTACTCATTACTCATTACTCATTATTTATTAGGCACCGGCTGGATCTCACCCTTGTTCATGAGGTCAAAAACAGTTGGGAAGAACATTACTAATATAAAATAAATGATGATCATCAGCACCACCAGTGCAAATAGAATGATCACTAAGCTATTCGGTTTGTTTTTCTTTTTTGGTTCCATGATTTTGTGGTATTTGGTGAATAAATTTTACTTATACCAAATATTAAGCTAATTTCTTGCCACATTGCTTGCAATATCTGGCATCATCATCAATATCTTCGTTGCCACAGCGTTCACATACCATTTCCAGGTTTTGTCTTTTATTTCTCATTTCAGCTGTTACAATACCTGTAGGAACAGCAATAATGGAATAACCGGCCAGCATCAGAACAACCGCGAAAAACTTTCCTAAAGGCGTAATAGGAGATACATCACCATATCCTACGGTAGTTACCGTAACCACCGCCCAATAGATAGACTGCGGTATGGTTTCAAAGCCCTGTCGACCGCCTTCCACCATAAACATCAGTGATCCTACAATCACAGAGAATATAATCAGGAATAAAAGGAAAATATAAATCTTTCTCGAGCTGTTTTTCAGAGCCCGCACAATAAGATAGCCGTCATTCATAAAATCCAGCAAATTGAAAATCCTGAAGATTCTCAACATTCTCAGCATTCTGAAAATCAGGAAATATTTAGTGATAGGAAAGAAAAAGCTGAGGTAAAAAGGGACAAGAGCCAGGAAATCTATAATTCCAAAAAAACTGAATATATAATTCCGTTTATTCTTCACCACAGCAATACGCATAGAATACTCAATAGTGAAGAAAATGGAAATCACCCACTCCAGAATCAGGAAGGTATAATGAAATCTTTTATCAAGCTTAGGGACACTTTCCATCATAATGATGGCAGTACTGGCAAGAATTAAAGATAATAAGATGATATCGAACAGTTTTCCGAGCTTCGTATCGGAGCGATAAATGATCCGGTAAAGGAATCTTTTCCAAAGTTTGTCCTCAGGAACAAGATTATGTTCTCTTTCCATTTATATTGGTTATTTCACAGCGAAGTTAATAAATTCTATAGAGTATAGGGTAAAGATATGACTGTTAAAAGAATCCTGCAAATGTTAAAGTATTTTTCATCATTAAAAAGTGAATTATTATAACTTAATTTAATGATTTTCAATGTATTATAATAAGTAAAATACGGATAAAAAATGACATATAAAAATTTATTTTTTAACATAATATTGATTCAAGTTTGTAATTTTATTCAACAAAAGCTTTATATCATGAGAAAAATTTTAACCTTGTTTATTCTGTTTTTTATAAGCAGTTTTGTAGATGCTCAGGTTGGGATTAATACTACAACACCCAATGGTGCTGCAGTACTGGATATAGTCTCCAATCAGAAAGGGATTCTCATTCCTCGTCTTTCAGATACTGACCGGGATACATACCTGGCAGATAATAACGTTTCCACAGTACCACCTGCAGGTGTTGTGAATGCTAACCTTACTGCAGGAACACTTATTTTTAATACGACAACGAATAACTTCCAGTATTGGGATGGTACCCTCTGGAGACAGCTTTTTGTTCCCACATCTTCTCAGGCTGGTAACGACGGTGTCGTTAAAATAAATTCTGGAAACGCAAATGTAAAACCTTCATTCAGTTTAAGTGCAGCAGGAAGCGGGTATGGGCCAAGACAACAGGTTCTTTATGCCACACCGCTGGTCTTTGCTGCAAGTCCTACTACAAGCTGGCCGGAAACCACAGTTCCATTTCCGGGAGTGACTTCCAATATTTATATTGCAGCCAGTGGTAAATGGAGAGAAAATGAAATTTACGGACAAGTACATGTCTGGAGAGCCATTGCTACAATTACCCCAGGGTCCAATTCATCAGGATCAATAAAAGCTACTTTTAAAAATCCTGATTCCGGTTTTGAAATTAACTCTATCCAATTAGTCCCAAGTGGTTCAAGTGGAGCAGGTAACATTCTTACATTCTATTTCTATACCATTGCAGATCCTGCGAGTCTTGATCCGGGAAGAGGCTATCAGCTTTTTATGGAAGCCGATATAAACTGTGGTGTGGTAATGGAGTCCTTTACAAGAGTATCGCTTTTCAAAGATTAACAGTCTATTTATTTTTTTTTAATATCAAATTCAAACCGGCCGATGAAAGCCGGTTTTTTATTGCCGCAGAAATATTCTTTGGAATTTTAGTAAAATTAATATCTTCGCTGTAACTGTAAAATATAAATTAATGAAGCTAAAAACTGTAATTGCAAAGATTGAAGAGGAGATAAGTATCAGACAGGCAGAAGATTTTGATAATGTAGGATTGTTGTGTGGTGTTTATGATCGTGATGTATCCGGGATTCTGGTTTGTCATGATGCATTGGAAAATGTGGTAGATGAAGCTGTTCAAAGAAACTGCAATCTTATTGTATGCTTTCATCCGATTATATTTTCCGGACTTAAATCTTTAACAGGAAAAAACTATGTGGAAAGAGCTGTTTTAAAGGCTATTGAAAATAAAGTGGCGATTTATGCCGTTCATACCGCATTTGATAATGATTTCTTTGGGGTCAACTATGGAATTTGCAGACAGTTGGGATTAAAGAATATGAAAATTCTTCAGCCAAAAGAAAACAATCTAAAACAGCTTACGGTTTTTGTTCCGAAAGAATATTCAGAAAAAGTAAAAGAAGCTATGTTTTCAGCCGGAGCCGGAAATATCGGTTTCTATGACGAATGCAGTTTTACGGTGAATGGTAACGGAACATTCAGACCGGTAGAAGGTTCAAATCCGTTCTCAGGACAGCAGGGTATTCGTGAAAATGCAGATGAAGATATGATTTCCGTGATTTTTGAAGGCTTTAAACAAGGACAGATTGTGAGCGCAATGAAAGCAGTACATCCTTACGAAGAAGTGGCTCATCAGATATACAGCCTTGATAATAAAAACCAACATGCCGGATTGGGAATGTATGGAGACCTGGAAGAGGAAATGGATGAAAAAGATTTTCTGGGGTTTGTAAAAGAAAAGTTTGGTCTTGAAGTCATAAAGCATTCTTCTTTCAACAATAAAAAAATCAAAAGAGTAGGGGTTCTGGGCGGTTCCGGAGCAAGTGGAATAAGATCTGCAGCTTCCAGAAAATGTGATGCTTACCTAACCGGAGATCTTAAATATCACGACTATTTTTTAGCTGAGTCTAAAATGCTGATTTGCGATATTGGCCATTATGAATCAGAACAATTTGTTACTCAACAATTATTTGAAATTTTGTCACAAAAATTTAGTACATTTGCAATTTCAAAATCTATTGAAAAAACAAACCCAGTAAATTATTTCATTTAAATATGGCAAAAACCAACGATATTTCAGTTGAAGAAAAATTAAGAGCTTTATACGATTTACAGATCATTGATTCAAGATTGGATGAAATCCGAAATACTAGAGGAGAATTGCCAATTGAAGTTGAAGATCTTGAAATTGAGATTGAAGGTCTTGAAAAAAGAGCTGAAAAATTTCATGCTGATATCAAAGAACAAGAAGATCAGATCAAAACAAAGCATGAAGTTATTAACCATGCTAAAACTCTAATTGAAAAATACAAATCTCAGCAGGATAATGTAAGAAACAATAAAGAGTTTGAAGCATTAGGAAAGGAAATGGAATTCCAGGATCTGGAAATTCAGCTTGCTGAAAAAAGAATTAAAGAATTCGGAGTTAAAATTGCTCACAAAAACGAAACTTTAAGTGAACTGAATACGAAGATCGAAGATTTGAAAAGCCACTTGAAATTCAAGAAGGAAGAATTAGAAGGTCTTATCTCTGAAACTCAGAAAGAAGAAGAATATCTTTTAGAGCAGTCTAAAGAATTCGCAGGTAAAATCGATGAGAGATTATTAGCTTCTTACAACAGAATCAGAACAAACTCTATCAATGGTCTTGCAGTAGTAGGATTAGAAAGAGGAGCTCCAAAAGGGTCTTTCTTTACAATCCCGCCTCAAAAGCAAATGGAAATTGCTCAGAGAAAGAAAATTATTATTGATGAGCATTCAGGGAAAATCCTTGTTGATGACGAATTGGTAATGGAAGAAAACGAAAGAATGAAATCTGTAATTAAGTTCTAATTATTGATTTTAAATTATACAAAAGCTGTTTCAGAAATGAAGCAGCTTTTTTTGTGTATATTCAATAGGAACGGCTTTAGTCTTTAGCATGATGTTTCTGTCATTCCGCAGGAATCTCAACTCTACTTTTTGATTATAGTATGGATGGATTCCTACGGAATGACAAAGGTTGTGTTGTAATTGGATTAAAAAATTCAATGGTGTGAATCAATAGAAACGGGCTTTAGCCCGTTTAACTAAAAAAATAAATCTTCCTATCGGCTTTAGCCAAAAC
Source organism: Chryseobacterium rhizoplanae (assembly GCF_900182655.1). Lineage (GTDB taxonomy): Bacteria > Bacteroidota > Bacteroidia > Flavobacteriales > Weeksellaceae > Chryseobacterium > Chryseobacterium rhizoplanae. The sequence goes on along the minus strand of NZ_FXTC01000011.1, from coordinate 28,850 downwards.
ATAAAAAAACCGCCTCAAAATGAAGCGGTTGATATTATTTATTCATGTGATCATACATCTTATTATATAAAGCAATAAACTTCTCTTTTACAGCCTTTCTTTTCAGTTTTAAAGTGGGAGTAAGCAATCCGCTTTCAATACTCCATACTTCAGGAGTTAGTTCAATCTTTTTGATTTTCTCCCAGTTTCCAAGATGTTCATTGATTCCTTCGATTTCCTTTTCAATTCTTTGCTTCAGCTCAGTACTTTTTGCAATCTCTTCCGGAGTAGAACCTATATTCAGATTGTTTCTCATCGCCCAGCTTTTGGCAAATTCAAAATCAGGCTGTACTAAAGCGCATGGCATTTTTTCACCATCACCTACTACCATGATCTGTTCAATAAATTTAGAAGCTTTTGCTAAATTTTCAATCGTTTGAGGAGCAATATATTTTCCACCGGATGTCTTGAACATTTCTTTCTTACGGTCAGTGATCTGTAAAAATCCGTCACTATCAATATGTCCGATATCTCCGGTTTTGAAAAATCCATCTTCTGTAAAAGCTTCTTTGGTCATTTCTTCGTTTTGAAAATACCCTTTGAAAACAGATGGTCCTTTTACTGTAATTTCACCATCTTCCTGGATCTTTACCTTTAAATTATCCAATGGAACACCTACCGTTCCCACTTTCATTTTCTCAAAACTGTTGACGGAAATTACCGGGGAGGTTTCTGTTAAACCATACCCTTCCAGAATTGGAATTCCTGCATTTTGAAACATTAAGTTAAGTCTTGTAGACAATGCCGCTGATCCTGAAACCAAAGTCACGATTTCGCCACCTAAACCTTCTCTCCATTTAGAAAATACAAGTTTATCAGCAATAATCTCCTGAAGCCCGGATGGTTTTGAGATTACTTTCTTTTTACTGATCAGGTTCAATGCCCAGAAGAATATTTTTGATTTCAATCCTCCGGCAGAAGATCCTGTGTTGTAAATTTTATCATATACCTTTTCTACCAGTCTTGGAACTACGGTCATATAATGAGGTTTCACCTCTTTTACGTTTTCGCCCATTTTCTCGATACTTTCAGCGAAATAAAGAGAAAAACCGTTGTATTGATAAAGATAAAACAGCATTCTTTCAAAGATATGACAGATAGGAAGGAAGCTTAATGCTCTGGCTTCCTTATAATCGAAACCTCTTCTCTTTGGAATCCTTGAAATAGCACCCAATACGTTTGAAACAATGTTATTATGCGTAAGCATTACTCCTTTAGGTCTTCCGGTAGTTCCGGAAGTATAAATAATAGTCGCCAGATCCTCTGTATTGATGGCATTGGAAAGGTCGTCTACTTCAATTTGCGTAGATTCATCTTTACCCAGATCAAGGATTTCTCTCCAGTTGGCAGCACCGCTGATGTTGTCAAAAGTAAATATTCCCTGTAGACTTGGGATGTTATGTTTCACTTTCATTACCTTGGTCAATAGCTCCTTATCAGAAACAAAGCAGTATTGAATTTCAGCATTGTTGAAGATAAATTCATAATCTTCAGATGAAATACTTGGGTAAACGGGTACAGAAACGACTCCGATCTGGGAAAGCCCAAAATCCATAATAGCCCATTCAGTACGGGAATTGGTAGTAATCAAAGCGATTTTATCACCCGGTTTTATGCCCAGCTTCAGTAACCCTCTGGATATCTTATTTCCCTCATTAATAAACTCCTGTGTAGAAGTTTTTTTCCACTCACCCTGATACTTCGTTACAAACATATCCGTTTTAGGATATTTTTCTAAGGCGTAGTGCGGAATATCGAATAATCTCTTGATCGTCATGATTTTTTTTAATAATTTATAAAGAAATTTAAATATAAGCATTTTTTTTAATTGAAAACGTATCAATGTAATAATTAGGAATTAGTTAAATGCTTGCCATAATATATTGAATTAAAAAGGGGACAGGAAGCCTTTAAAGGCTGGTTGTAGTGGCTCATTACGAACTCGGAATATCCTAGTCTGCTATTTTTATTTTTCTTCCTGAATGGTATGGTATTCCCAATTGGCAAATCAGGATGTCATTCACATATACTTTGAACCTTGAAATCTATTTCAACTCCCTTTTTTTATGCGTTTTTCCTGCTTTTAATTTATTTTTTCAGATTTGCTTAAAAAGTGTAAATTTACGGCTATCTAATTATTTTTTTTATGGACTTTAATTTATCGGAAGAACAGCTGATGATTCAGCAGGCAGCAAGAGATTTTGCACAAAACGAACTATTACCTGGAGTGATTGAAAGAGACCGTGACCAGAAATTCCCTACAGAACAGGTGAAAAAAATGGGAGAAATGGGCCTTTTAGGAATGATGGTAGATCCACAATACGGAGGAGCGGGTATGGACAGCGTTTCTTACGTGCTGGCAATGGAGGAGATTGCAAAAGTGGATGCTTCTGCAGCTGTTGTAATGTCTGTAAATAACTCATTGGTTTGTGCCGGTCTTGAAAAATTTGCTTCTGAAGAACAGAAAATAAAATATCTTACTCCACTGGCGAGCGGACAGGTAATCGGAGCTTTTGCATTATCTGAGCCTGAAGCCGGTTCTGATGCAACTTCTCAAAAAACAACTGCTGAAGACAAAGGAGATTACTATCTTTTAAATGGAATCAAAAACTGGATTACCAATGGTGGAACAGCTACATATTATATTGTAATTGCTCAGACAGATCCTGAGAAAAAACACAAAGGGATCAATGCTTTCATCGTAGAAAGAGGATGGGAAGGATTTGAAATCGGGCTAAAAGAAGACAAATTAGGAATCAGAGGAAGTGATACACATTCTTTGATCTTTAATAATGTAAAAGTTCCAAAAGAAAACAGAATTGGTGCTGACGGTTTCGGGTTCAACTTTGCAATGGCAGTATTGAACGGAGGAAGAATCGGTATTGCTTCTCAGGCTTTAGGTATTGCTTCAGGTGCTTACGAACTGGCACTGAAATATGCTAAAACAAGAAAAGCTTTCAAAACTGAGATCATCAACCACCAGGCAATTGCATTCAAATTAGCTGATATGGCGACGCAGATCACGGCAGCAAGAATGCTATGTTTCAAAGCAGCATGTGAAAAAGATGCAGGAAAAGATATCTCTGAAAGTGGAGCTATGGCAAAATTATACTCTTCTCAGGTAGCAATGGATACTACTATTGAAGCAGTACAAATCCACGGTGGATACGGATACGTGAAAGAATACCACGTAGAAAGATTAATGAGAGATGCGAAAATCACTCAGATCTACGAAGGAACTTCTGAAATTCAGAAAATCGTGATCTCAAGAAGCATTGCAAAATAACATTTTATAAAACACACTACTTATGAAAAAATCTTTGTGGATCACCCTCGGTGTTGTATTGTTGTTACTAGGCGTATTTGTCTGGTATAAGTACTATTTTGTTTTTGGAGAAGGCGTGAAATCCGGATACCTGAACTATGCCATGAAAAAAGGTTATATCTTCAAAACCTATGAAGGTAAACTGATTCAGGAAGGCTTCGGGAGAGGAAAAACAGGAACCATTACAAGCTACGAGTTTGAGTTTTCTGTAGATGACCCTGAAATTTTCAAGCAATTGGAAACCAACAGCGGAAAAAGCTTTGATCTGCATTACAAAGAATACAACGGTGCTCTTCCGTGGAGAGGAAATACAAAGTTTGTCGTAGACAAAGTAGTGAATATGAAATAAAAACAAATAAGGCTCTCAATATGAGGGCCTTATTTTACACCAAATCACAAAATATTAATATATGAAATAAAAATTTCCAGTTTTGTGGTGAATCCTGTTGTAATAACAAAGATTCATTATTTTTATCTACACTTAAAGTTAAGAGGAATTTTCCTAATAAACAAGCTGTTTTTATTAATGTTATAAAATTAAGCATAAGAATTAATCTTACCTTCTAAACCTCATTAAAAAAACATTAAAAAATCCACCATGAGGATGGATTTTAAATCTAATGAAGATCGTTATTAGGAACGTTCTTGTTTCTCTTTTGATAAAAGTAATACCCAATACCGGCAATAAGAAATAAAGGCCACAACGGAAGAATAAAAAGGAAAATAGAAGTGATCACCTCCCAGCCTGATTCAATAGCTGCCAATGATTTTCCACCGAAAGTTTTAGGTTCTTTTTCTGTTTGAGCCTTGTCGCTGATACTTACATTGATTGTACAGATGGTATTATCTGCGTAATTACGCCCTGAAACCTGAATATCTTTAGTGTCAATATCTCTAACATTGTCGTTGATAGCATCCATTAAACCATCAAAATGCTGTATAGGAACTTTGATATCAAGGCTGTATACTTTTTGATTCTCTCCATAAGGGCTGGCAGATTCCACATAAGAAAGATTTTCACTTTTGATATAACCGTTGTTTTTATGGGCTTCTTCTCTGATTATTTCTTTCACCGTTTCCGAATTGTCTGCTTTTATCACAAGATATCCTGATTTTACCATTTTATCTTTTGGGATATTCAGTTCATAGCTGTCGTTTTTAGGTTGGTTTTTATAAATGATTTTGGTTTCTTTAATAACCTTTGGAGCCGGAGACTTTACAGCAATTTTTTCAGATTTTTTTTCAACGGAATCTTTTTTCTCTATTTTGGATTCCAGTTTTGTAGTAGCGATTTTTTCAGATAAAGAATCTACCATTTTGGAAGTGTTCTCTATTTTTTGCTGAATATCACTTTTAGTATTTTCAAAATCTTTTATTTTAATACTGGCAGAATCCATTACCTGGTTTGCTGCTTTACTGGCATTGTCAATGGTTTCTGTAGCAACAGTAGCTGCGCTGTCAGCTTTATGGATTACTTCATTAATTTCATCCTGTGTAGCTCCTGCTTTTTTACACATAATGAAAGTGCCTGATAAAGCAACGAGTAATATGAACTTTTTCATAACATTAATTTTTTTGATGAAGTAAAATTAGGAGGGAAGTTCTTGTAAAGATTGTAAATGGAATGTATTGTGCTGGTAAAATGCTAACCGTTATATTTTCAGTGTTTTGTATTTATTTTACAAAAGATTTACAAAGTGTTTTTCTTTATTGGAAGCACTAAATTTCTTTAAAAGCTATTGTTTTTTTTCGAATAACAAATTGGAAATCTAAAAATTCTCCTCCTCTTGAGGGGGGGCGAAAATTCAAAGAATTTTTGACGGGGTGGTTTTAAGATATATCATAAAAAAATCCGTAGAAATTTTCTACGGATCTGTATGATAAGCAATTTATCTTTTAATTAATGTTCCTGGAATTCACTAATGAAGTGTAATTTCACATTCGGGAATTTCTCCTGTGTCATATGAATCGTGAAAGATGAGTCTGCAAGAAATACCAGTTGATTGTATTTATCCCTTGCCAGGAATCTCTGCTTTAATCTTGCAAATTCTTTGAACTCTTCAGATTTCTCGTCCGCTTCTACCCAGCATGCTTTGTGCATGGATAGTGGCTCATAAGTACATTTTGCACCATATTCATGTTCCAGACGATATTGGATAACTTCATACTGAAGGGCACCTACCGTTCCGATGATCTTTCTTCCATTCATTTCCAAGGTAAACAGCTGTGCAACTCCTTCATCCATCAACTGATCAATACCTTTTGCCAATTGCTTGGCTTTTAACGGATCATTGTTGTTGATATAACGGAAATGCTCAGGAGAGAAGCTAGGAATACCTTTGAAGCTCAATTTTTCTCCACCAGTCAATGTGTCTCCGATTCTGAAACTTCCGGTATCATGCAAACCTACAATATCACCCGGGAAGCTTTCTTCCACCACTTCTTTTTTATCTGCAAAGAATGCGTTAGGAGAGGAGAATTTCATCTTTTTACCTTCTCTTACCAATAAGTAATTTTCGTTTCTTTTGAACGTTCCTGAAACAATCTTTACGAAAGCAAGTCTGTCTCTGTGTTTAGGATCCATATTCGCATGGATTTTGAAAACAAATCCTGTGAATGCACTTTCTTCAGGTTTTACCAAACGGGTATCACTTTCTTTTGGCTGTGGCATGGGAGCAATATCAATGAAAGCATCCAATAATTCACGAACACCAAAGTTATTTAAAGCTGAACCGAAGAATACAGGCTGAAGATCACCTTTCATATAATCCTCACGGTTAAATTCAGGGTAAACAGATTGAATAAGGTCAAGTTCTTCTCTTAAAGTTTTTGCTGCTTTTTCACCAATTACTTCATCAATAGAAGTATCATTGATGTCATCAAACTTGATAGAATCTCCAACTTTCTGCTTTTTCTCCTCTAAGAATAACTGAATATTGTTTTCCCAGATATTATAAATTCCCTGAAAGTCACTTCCCATACCAATTGGTAAAGATAGTGGGCAAACAGTTAATCCCAATTTTTGTTCTACTTCATCCAACAGATCGAAGGCATCTTTACCCTCACGGTCAAGCTTATTGATGAAAACCAACATAGGAATGTTTCTCATTCTGCAAACCTTAACCAGTTTCTCTGTTTGTTCCTCAACCCCTTTTGCAACGTCAATTACGACAATTACAGAATCTACAGCAGTTAATGTTCTGTAAGTATCTTCCGCAAAGTCTTTGTGACCCGGAGTATCGAGGATGTTGATTTTATGGTCTCTATATTCAAATGCCAATACAGAAGTCGCTACAGAGATCCCTCTCTGTCTTTCGATTTCCATAAAGTCGGAGGTAGCTCCTTTTTTTATTTTATTGGATTTTACCGCACCCGCTTCCTGGATAGCACCCCCGAAAAGAAGTAGCTTTTCCGTAAGAGTTGTTTTTCCGGCATCCGGGTGGGAAATGATCCCGAAGGTCTTTCTTTTTTGTATTTCTTTGATTAAGTCTGACATATCGTATTTTGAAGTTGCAAAAATCGTGATTTTTTACGAGGTTTTCAAATTATATTACGACAATGTTGGTTAGGCTGGAGAGAAGAGATTGAGAGTGTGGGGCAGTAAGTAATTTTATCATATGAGTTGCAAATTTGTTTATTGCAGTCTCAATCCTCTGAAACGGAGATTCTGTATTCATTTTGTGGTGTTCATGGATAAAAGAGCCAAAATAAGAAAATCCTTTTTTAGTTGCCTGTAGCAGTCAAAAAAATTATCTTTGTTTCTAATAAACTTTTTACAGAGAAAGGATGGAAAATAGCAAATATCCGAAGTTTACGTTCACATGGTTTGGCGGTGTAGTTTTGGTGGTTGGATTATTCGTGGGAACAATGGCTGTTTCTTTATTCAGCACCCTTTGGAAAGTTGTTTTCAGGGAAAATATTGAATTGAAAGACTGGTTTCTGATGGTAGCAAATTCTGTAGGATTCCTTACGGCTATTGCCTTTTTTGATTTTTTCATTGTAAGGCGTACCACCCAAAAGAAGCTTAACTTCAATCTATCATCCGTTAACTTCTCTACTTATCTCCTTATTTTTCCAATGATGGCGGGGATGATGTTTATTTCAGAGTTTATTGCCGCCCAGATTCCTATTACAGGACCTTTTTTTGGTGATTTTTACGAGTATTTTACCCGGTTGATGAGCCAGTTGACCGATAATCCTGTGGTAATGATCATTATGACAGTAATTATGGCCCCGATTTTCGAGGAAATTATATTTCGAGGAATTATCCAGAAAGGTTTGATCAATAAAGGAGTAGAACCATGGAAAGCAATTTTGTATGCTTCCATTATTTTTGGAGTGGTTCACGGAAATCCATGGCAGTTTATCAGCGCAGTGATGCTGGGCTGTGTGCTGGGATTGGTCTATCAAAAAACAAAATCTTTACTGATGCCTATACTGTTACACGCGTTCAATAATTTAACCCTGTCGCTGTTGGTCTTGTATGGTAAAGATGAAAGTTTTGCAAAAGTTCTTCATGTTTCAGAATGGCTTGTACTGGCCGTAGGAATTGTACTTTTCTCTTTATTCTATTATCTTTTTATGAAGAAGTATAAAGTGCATTATGCTGAAATGTAAGTATCCAGGCTAAAAAAGTAAAATTGAAAATGAATATAGAAATGGAATTATTAGTAGCTACACACAACGAACATAAAAAAGAAGAAATCCAACAGATCCTGGGAAGTGATTGCGTTGTGAAAAGTCTTACCGATTACAATATTCACGAAGAAATTGTGGAAGATGGAGACTCTTTTCATGCTAATGCCCTGATTAAGGCAAAATACTGCTTTGAAAAAACAGGCATCCCAAGTTTGGGAGATGACAGCGGCCTGGTAGTAGAATCTTTGGATGGAAGACCTGGTATCTTCTCTGCGCGTTATGCCGGAGACCATGATTTCGCAAAAAATATCGAAAAGGTGTTGGAAGAGATGCAGAGAATAGAAAACAGAAAAGCGTATTTCGTTACCGTTCTCTGCTACTATGATGAAAAAGGAGCTCAATATTTTGAAGGCAGAGTGCACGGAAATTTACTGACAGAAAATAAAGGCTTTAAAGGATTCGGATATGATCCTATTTTTGTTCCTGCAGGGCATGACAGAACCTTTGCAGAGATGAATCCGGAAGATAAAAACAAAATCAGCCACCGCAAGCAGGCCTTAGATTTATTTATGGATTTTTTAAAAGTGACTGATTAAGTTTAAATATCAGGGTGAACTGACCATTTAGATTTTCTATCGTACATTTGTTATAATAAATTATTGATTTGAGTACTTATTTAACAATATTAGGTTTTAATTCAGCGATTCCAACCATCAATACATCACCCACAGCCCAGCTGCTGGAAATGGAAGAAAGACTCTTCCTCATTGATTGTGGAGAGGGAACGCAGGTGCAGCTGAGAAAAGCAAAAGCAAGATTTTCAAAAATCAATCATATTTTTATCTCCCATCTTCATGGGGATCATTGTTTCGGGCTTCCGGGACTTATTGCTTCTTTCCGTCTTTTAGGAAGAGATACTCCGCTGCATGTTTATGGCCCGAAAGGGATTAAGAAGATGCTGGAAACCATTTTCCAGATTACAGAAACGCATCGTGGTTTTGAAGTGGTCTATCATGAGTTGGATAAAGATTATTCCGAAAAAATATATGAGGACAACAGAGTAGAAGTATATACGATTCCATTGGATCACAGGATTTACTGTAATGGTTACCTTTTTAAGGAAAAGCCGAAAGACAGGCATTTGAATATGAAAGAAATTGCGAAATACAGCGAAATTGAAACCTGTGATTACCACAATATAAAAGCAGGAAAAGATTTTGTACTGAGCGATGGCTATGTTCTTAAAAACGAAATTCTCACTCTTGAGCCTGTTCCGCCGGTATCCTACGCGTTTTGCAGTGATACCCGCTACCTTGAAAGTGTTATTCCGATTATTAAAAATGCTACCGTTCTCTATCATGAATCCACATTTTTACATGACCTGAAGGAAATGGCTGATTATACTGGGCATACCACGGCATTGGAAGCGGCAACTATTGCTCAGAAAGCTCAGGTTGAAAAACTGATTTTAGGACATTTTTCCAACAGATATGGTGATCTGACGGTATTTACTGATGAAGCAAGAAATATTTTCCCCAATACATTTTTACCAAAAGCATTGGAAAGTGTAAAGATTTAAAAATGAATATGCTGAAATTTGAAGAACTCAGAGATTTTCTCAACGAAAAGGCAGATCAGTACAATGCTCCTGATTTTATTGAAAATGATCCCATACAGATTCCTCATCGTTTTTCTTTAAAACAGGATATTGAAATTGCAGGATTTCTGGCGGCTACAATTTCCTGGGGGAATAGAAAATCGATCATCAATTCTGCGAATAAGATGCTCGATATTATGGGAAACTCTCCCTATGATTTTGTGATGAATTATTCAGAAAAGGATCTGGAAGCTATTCAGGATAAAAGTATTCACAGAACTTTCAATGGACAGGATTTTTCCTATTTCATCAGACAGTTCAACAGAATTTATAAAGAAAATGAAAGCCTGGAAAACCTGTTTGAAGTAAAAGAACCGGAGAATAATTTTCTCCACGCGATAGAACGATTCAGAAACGGATTTCTGGAAACAGAAAAGCACAGAAGCCATAAGCACATCAGTTCGCCCTACAAAAACTCTTCAGCCAAAAGGATTATTATGTTTTTGCGGTGGATGGTGCGTAAAGATAAACGGGGAGTGGATTTTGGAATCTGGGAAAATATAGATCAGAAAAACCTTTCCATTCCTTTGGATGTGCATACCGGAAATATCTCCAGAAAACTGGGATTGGTTTCCAGAACACAGAATGACTGGAAAACGGTGGAAGAACTGGATGCTGCCATTAGAAAATTTGATGAAGCAGATCCTGCAAAATATGATTTTGCCTTGTTTGGATTAGGCGTTACCAAAGAACTGTTGTAAAAATATAAAGGATGAAAAAATATAACGAAAAAACAGAAGTTCTTGAAAAAATAGCGGACAGCATTACATCATGGATAGGGTCTATTCAGTCTCTGATTGTACATACTCTGCTGTTTCTAACTTCGTTTGTGCTTCCGATGCTGCATATCGTAGATTTTGATAAGATGCTGCTGATTCTTACTACAGTGCTTTCTCTGGAAGCTATTTATCTGGCTATTTTTATCCAGATGTCAGTGAATAAAAGTCACGAGAAAATTGAAGATATCCAGGAGGATATTGAAGAGATCAGTGAAGATATTGAAGACATTCAGGAGGATATCGAAGAGATCAGTGAGGATATTGAAGAGATCAGCGAAGATATTGAAGAGATCAATGAAGATATAGAAGATATCCAGGAAGACATTGAAGAGATCAATGAAGAAGAGGAAGAAGAAGATCACAATGAAAGAGCAAAAAATGTAATATTGAGGAGTAATGTCAACTCTAATAAAAACGAAATAAAGGCTTTAAAAGATATTATCTCTCAACTGCAAAATGAAATCGAGCAATTGAAAAAAGAAGAATAATTGCAACTGAATTATGACAATAAAATATAAACAGATCAATACAATTGGTCTGTTTTTTTATAAATTTCTGTTCCATAATGATTTACGGAAAATGTAATGATAAGAAAAAAATCTTATGAATCTAGGTGTTTATTTGAAAAATAGTAACATTCAAGGCTGATTTGTTATTATTATTTTTGCTACATTTGAACAAATGAAAACAAAATGTTAATCTATAGACTAAAAAACTATTTTTTCCTTTTTTCTTTTTTATTGATTTCTGTTTCTGCATTTTCTCAAACGAGACCAGTCAGAAAATCAGAGAAGATAAAGCCTTCTGCTGCCAGTCTCAGGGCCGGAGCATTCATAGATGTGAATGTACCTCCTTACGTCCCTTCAAATTATACACCTGAGCAATTGGTGAAGAATATTTTGATCAATGGTGGTACCAATTGTACAACAGCCAATGTTACCAATGTTACAGTATCTCCTGATCAGGATGTGACTAACAACAACAGATTTTGGGGGTATTTTCATAAAGGAACAACAAATTTTCCTTTTACTGATGGTATTGTCCTGACAACGGGATATGCTTCGGAAGCTGGTAATAATTATATATCAGCTGTTGGGCAATCTACAGGAACCGGGAGTGATGCAGACCTTGTTGCCGCTACAGGAGCTAACGTTAGTTTAACGGATGCCGTGGCGCTTGAATTTGATTTTGTCCCGAATTCCAACCAGGTAAAGTTCAACTATATATTTGCTTCCGATGAGTATACTTCGAATTATCCATGTCTGGGTTATTCTGATGCTTTTGCATTATTGCTGAAGAAAGTGGGGGATCCTACCTATACTAATCTTGCGGTGTTACCGGGAAGTGCAGGCCCGGTAAGTGCAACCAATATTGTTCCTGCAGGCAATGGATTTAGTTGTGGACCTATCAATGCAACTTATTTTGGAGGATTGGCAAACCCGCATCTGCTTATTAATTATTTTGGAAGAACAACACCTTTAACAGCTATAGCAGACGTAATTCCGGGACAAACATACCATTTTAAAATGGTGTTGGCAGATGCAAAAGATTCTACCCATGATTCAGCTGTATTCCTGGAAGGAGGATCTTTTGATGTCGGAATTAAAATTGTAGATGAAGCCGGAGCAGTTTTACCTGGCAGTATCAACATGTGTGACAATACACCAAAGCAATTGAAAGCACAGGTAGCAGCCATTCCGGGAATGACGTATCAGTGGTATAAAGACGGAGTTGCTATTCCGGGAGCAACCAGCGCTATTTATGTTGCCACCCAGCCAGGAGTATATACTGTGAAAGTAATGGTTCCGGGCAATCAGTGTCCTAGTGAAGCAACCGTTACCATTATCGGAGGAACGAGTCCTACAGTACAGAATGCTGTGCTTAAGCTCTGTACAACACCTGCACTCAGTACATTTGATTTAGAAGCAGCAAAACCCCTGATCAGTACAACACAGGGAGCGGTATTCCGTTTTTATGCTAATCAGGCTGATGCACAGGCTCAAAATAATAGTTATATTACCAATCTGACAACCTATAACGGTACAGATGGACAGATATTATATGTACTGGTTTCCAATGGAGCTTTCTGTAGTAAAATTGCAACTTTAACATTAAGAAAAGAAGAAACTCCAACAGCATTGCTTACAGCACCTAGATTAAAAATCTGTGCAGGGGAATCCGTGTTATTAACAGCTTCGGGTGGAGTGACATACCAATGGGGTGATTCTGCAGCCACTACAGGTGGAATAAGAACTGTAAGCCCTACCCAGACAACAACATATACCGTATATGCTATCGGAGCACAGGGGTGTAAATCTCTTCAGCCGGCACGTATTACAATAGAAGTAGTACCGGCTATCGTTTCAAACTTGAAAGGAGGACATATCTGCCAGGGAGATAAAATCATTCTGGATGCAGGTTCAGGTCCTGGGTATACCTATCAGTGGAGTAATGGAGAAACAGGTCAGAGTATTACGGTTTCTACTCCGGGAGAATATTCAGTAATGATAAGCAATGGGGTGTGCTCAAAAGAGTTTAAAGCACAGGTTATTAAAGCAGTAATTCCTGAAGTAATAAAAGTAGACTATAATGAAAATGGGGTAATGATCATTACAGCGAGCAATCCAAGTAATGGTACTCTTGAATATTCGGTGGATAACGGAGTTACATGGCGGTCTTCCAATGTATTTAACAATGTCCCTAAAAATAAAATCATTTCAATCAGGGTGAGAGTTAAATTCACAAGCTGTGTAGGTTTCCTTGAATTCTTTACATTCGTTATGAAAAATGTAATCACTCCAAATGGGGATAATATTAATGATATTATTGATTTCAGCGGAGTGGTCAACTATAAAGATTTCAGCGGGCAGGTTTTTGACCGATACGGAAGAGAAGTCTTCAAAGCTGAAAAGATAAGACCATATTGGGATGGATATTTCCAGGGTAAAAAACTACCTACTTCCACCTACTGGTATCAGGTAACCTTTGAAGATCCTGCGAGTAAAGAAGTTACAGTGAAAACAGGATGGATATTACTTAAAAATATAGAATAATTAAAACTATAATTGAAAGACTGACTATTTTGTCAGTCTTTTTTTATTATATTAAAATAAATAGAGTTGATATCCTAACATAAATAAATTTGCGTTAGTAATAATGTAAATTGTGTTAACTTGAATTTCAATTAAAAAAAATAGTATTTTTGTTTAAAATAATATAAAATGTTAAATAGGAGGAGAGGAAATTTATTTTTAGCGTTATTTTTAGTTTTCATAGGCAACTTTATTTTGGCTCAAAATAGAGGAAGGGTAGAAATTGCGAGAAAACCCAGTGCTGCTTCCTTGAGAGCAGGTGCTTTTATAGATGTGAATGCACCAAGTTACCCGGAATCAGGCTATCCTATAACCCAGCTGATCAATGATGTTCTTATCTCAGGAGGTACTACCTGTACCAGCTCAAGTGTAAGCAATGTAACGGTGTCTCCAAACCTGCCGGCTTCCAATCAGAACCGAAGCTGGGGATATTTTAATAAATCAAATACCAATTTTCCGTTTAGCAAAGGAATTATACTTTCTACCGGATATGCCAATAAAGCAGGAAATACTCTTCAGGGAACTTTAAGTGATGACCTGGGAACAGGAGGAGATGTAGATCTGGCAAACGCCTTGGGAATAGGTAATAATAACCTGACCAATGCTACCTCTATTGAGTTTGACTTTGTTGCAGCTTCTACTGAAATTACTTTCAGATATTTATTTGCTTCAAAAGAATATCAGCAGAACTTTCCATGTACCATCACCGATGGTTTTGCCTTGCTTCTAAAAAAGGCATCTGATCCTACTTATACCAATCTTGCAGTGCTTCCGGCAGGAGCAGGCCCTGTAAGTGTAACGAATATCCACCCGCAGTATCAAAACTGCGGACCTAAAAATGAGGCCTATTACGGAGGTACCAATACCGCACAGATTGAAACCAATTTTAACGGCCGTACCATTCCTCTTACAGCAAAAGCAACTGTAGTCCCAGGGCAAACGTATCATTTTAAAATTGTTCTTGCCGACTATCAGGATCCCAACTTCGATTCTGCAGTATTTTTGGAAGCAGGATCTTTCGATATTGGAGTGAAAATTTTAGACCCTGCCGGAGCGCAGCTGCCTGCATCAGTAAATATGTGTGATAATACACCACAGACTTTTACAGCTTCTGTTCAGGGACCCAATATAACCTATCAGTGGTATTTGGGAACCAATCCGATTGCTGGGGCTACCAATGCAAGTTATACAGCAACAGCGCCAGGAGTTTATACTGTTAAGGTTTTTATTCAGGGAAACAGCTGTCCGGGAGAAGCTACCATTACAGTAGTAGGAGGGACATCTCCAACAGTACAGAATGCGACGTTAACGGCCTGTTATGCTGCCGGCAATGCTACATTTAATTTAACATCAGCACAAGCTTCAATAAGTACCACTCCGGGAGCCGTGTTTTCATATTATGCTACCTTGGCAGACGCTAATGCAGGAAATACAAATACAATTCCAAATCCCACAGCTCATCAGAGTGCAGGAGGAACGGTGTATGTAAGAGTAGCAAACGGTTTCTGTGCAAAAGTGGCACAGCTTCAATTGGTGAAAGCACCACAAATGATCCCTACTATTGCCCCTCCGGCAGTACTTACCTGTGCTAACTCTCAGACTACACTGGATGCATCAGCTTCCGTTTATCCGGCAGGTGCTACATTCAACTGGACCACTACAGGAGGAAATATTGTTTCAGGAGGAACTACCTTAAACCCTGTTATCAATGCTGCGGGAACCTATACTTTAACCATAACAAAAGTGTACCAGCCAGGAAATATTACTTGTACAGCAGTAGGTAACGTAACGGTAACAGGAAACAGTGCCCCACCGGTGACTGGACTTACTGCAAGCAAAATAAAAATCTGTAAAGGCGGGTCCACAACACTTACCGCAACAGGAGGTGCTACCTATAACTGGGGCAATGGCCTTACCGGAAACGGAAATACACAGGTGGTTTCACCTACCGTTACAACTACTTATACTGTAACAGCAGTAGGTGCTAATGGCTGTGTGTCTCAAAATCCTGCCACTATAACAATTGAAGTGTCAGAACCTTTTACAGCACAGAACGCAATACTACATAAATGTTATCAGCCGGGATTAACTTATAATCTTACAGAAGCTCAGCCTCAGATCACAACTACAGGTGGAGTTACTTTCACTTATTATATAAATCAGGCTGATGCCAATGCTGCTAACGGAAACTTTATCGTAACCCCTACAGCATATACGCCGCCGGGAGGAAGCCAGACGATTTATGTTTTAGCAAGTAATGGAGGTTGTAGCTATGTAGTATCTCTGCAATTATTAAGCACGGCTCAAACTACTCTTACAATTGCTGCACCGCAAACAATTACCTGTACAACTCCTCAGATTACAATTAATGCTTCCGCATCAGTTGTACCAGCAGGATCTACTATTGCATGGACAACAACCGGAGGAACTATCGTCTCAGGAGGCAATACCCTTACCCCTGTTGTAAGTGCAGGCGGTACCTATACTTTAACCGTTACAAATGTATCACAGCCAGGAAATCTGAGCTGTCCCTATACTTCAACAGTAACAGTACAGGAAGATAAAGTACAACCGGTTGCAGCTGTTGTTTCGTCAGTACCTCGTATTTGTATAGGTGAATCAGTAACATTAACAGCTTCAGGAGGAGTAACCTATAACTGGGGGAATGGTCTTACAGGGAACGGAAATACTCAGGTAGTTTCACCTACTGTGACTACGACATATACAGTATTTGCCGTTGGGGCTAATGGATGTATTTCTGCAACGCCAGCATCAGTTACAGTTCAGGTTGGTCCGCCTATCGCAGGACTTACCGCATCTAAATTGAAGATTTGTGAAGGGGAATCTGTAACATTGACGGCTACCGGAGGTATTACTTATAACTGGATAGGACTTACCGGAAATGGAAATACACAGGTTGTTACTCCTACCACAACAACAGAATATTCAGTATTTGCATTGGGAGGAAACGGATGTAGCTCTGTAAATCCGGCTAAAGTTACCATCGTAGTAGTTCCGGCAATTGTTTCTACATTGAAGGATGTATTTGTTTGCGCTGGAGATAAAGGAACTCTTGATGCAGGTCCGGGACCCAATTATACATATTTATGGAATACAGGAGCAACTACCCAGACAATAACAACTAATGTTGCGGGTGCTTATTCTGTAATAATCAGTAATGGAGTCTGTTCCAAAACATTCTCTGCCCAGCTGATTAATCCTGATCTGCCACAATTTACCAATGTTGTATATGATAACCACATTCTTACCCTTACGGCAAGTAACCCGACGGGAGGTGTTTTAGAATTTTCAATTGATGGAGGATTAACATGGCAGTCATCGAATATATTTACCGGTATCCTGAATAATACAATGTATACTCTTATGGTAAGAGTAAAAGGAGCTAAATGCGGTACTTCACTGGACTATTTTACATTCGTGATCAGCAATGCTATTACTCCTAATATGGATGGTGTAAATGATACCATCGATTTCACAGGAATCAGCGGATACAAAGATTTTGCAGCTTCTATCTTTGACAGATATGGGGCAGAGGTATTCAAAGCTTCAAAAGGCGATGTTATCTGGACAGGATCATTAAAAGGAATTAACCTTTCTACAGGGACATACTGGTATAGAGTACAGTGGGAAAACCCGGCCAGTAAGAAAATGGAACAGCGCTCGGGCTGGATTCTCTTAAAAAACAGAAACTAGAATTTATTAAAATAAAATAGACAACAAAATCTTTCAGCAATGAAAGATTTTGTTGTTTTATATAGGAAATGTTATTGTGTTTTGTGAATTATTTAAAATAGAAGATAAATATGTTAAAACAATTTGTAACACGATGCTACCACATTGTTTATGGTTTGTACGAATAGGGATTGATTAACGAAAATTTACTTTAAAAGGTTGATGTATTGTTTTTTTATGGTAAAAAATATAAATATGTATGTGAGATATTTAAAAAAAAATTAAATTTGTTGAAACAAAAATATTATGAGAAGATATCTACCGCTTTGTTTATTTTTTTTAGTCATCTCGACTTTTTTATTTTCACAAGATCTACCACCCAGGAAACACGTAAAGGAAATTCCTACAGCAGCCTCCAGAAGAGCAGGTGTTTTTATTGACGTTAATGCTCCGCAGTATCCTGAAACTACTTACACTATTGAAAAAATGGTAAAAGATGTATTGATCTCATCCGGAACCAATACTTGTCTTACTCCCAATGTAACCAATGTGAAAATTACTCCTAATCATGCTGCAAGTAATGCAGACAGAGCATGGGGATATTTTCATAAGGCAACAACCAATTTCCCTTTTAAAGACGGGCTTATTCTTTCTACAGGGTATGCGAGAAGAGCAGGTAACACTTTTGAAGGAGGACTGAGTGACGTCAACGGTGGAGGTTCAGATGCTGATCTTGCACAGGTGATTGGAGTAGTGGAAAGCAGATTGAATGATGCTGTTCTTTTGGAATTTGACTTCGTTCCAACAACAAGCCAGATTAAATTTAACTATCTGATTGCATCCGAAGAATATACAGGTTCATTCCCTTGTACTTTTGCAGATGCATTTGCGATCTTATTGAGACCTACCTCGGGCGGACCTTATGTGAATATGGCTGTACTTCCCGGAGGTGCTGGACCTGTAAGTATTACGAATATCCACCCTGAAGTACCAGGCAGCTGTGGAGCGGTAAATGAACAATATTTTGCCGGTTACAACACAGGTAACGTCGAAACCAATTTTAACGGAAGAACAATTCCATTGACTGCTACAGCAACTGTAGTAGCAGGGCAGGAATACCACTTCAAAATGGTAATTGCCGATTATAGTGACCACAGTTATGACTCTGCAGTATTTCTGGAAGGAGGATCTTTCAATATTGGGGTAGATCTTTTAGACCCTGCAGGAACAAAATTACCTTCTGATATCAATGTTTGTGATAATGTACCTCAGGTAATCACGGCTTCTGTAAATGATCCTAACCTTGTATATCAGTGGTATTATAACGGAGCACCGGTTCCTAATGCTACAACCAATACAATTACGGCTGTACAGCCAGGTACTTATACTATCGAAGTAAGTGTTCCGGGGAATCCATGTCCGGGTAAAGCTACTATTCAGATTCATGGGGGAACAACTCCGCAGGCTCAGGATGCTACATTACTGCTTTGTACTACACCGGATATTACCACTTTTGATTTAAGCACAATTACCTCTACCATCAGCCCGACACCAGGAGCTATTTTTAAGTTCTATGTAAATCAGGCGGATGCAATTGCACAGAACGGTAATTATATTCAGACTCCATTAAACTATAACGGTAACGATGGTCAGATTCTGTATGTTGTAGTTTCCAATGGAGGATTCTGTAGTAAAATGGTAGAATTGACATTGCATAAAGAAGTAACCCCAACAGCTAAAGTAAAAGCTTCCAGAATAAAAATATGTCCGGGAGAATCTGTAACCCTTACTGCTGAAGGAGGAGATACTTACCTATGGAGCAATTTCATGGGAACAGGAAATATGCAGACTGTTACTTTATATCAGACAACTACATTTACAGTGTATGCAATTGGTGCACAAGGTTGTAAATCTCTTAATCCGGCAACAATAAGAATTGAAGTTACTCCGGAAATCACTTCCCCATTAAAAGATGTTGAAATGTGTGTCGGTGATAAAGTGACTCTTGATGCAGGTGCGGGACAAGGCTTTAAATACCTTTGGAGTACAGGGGCAACAACACAGAAAATTGATGTAGACCAATGGGGTATCTATTCCGTAGAAGTTGATAACGGAATTTGTAAGAAAGTTTTTGAAGCTAAAGTAATGGGTGCAGCTACGCCTTTTGTGACTGGATTAAACTATGAAAGCATCAAGAAAACAGTAACAATTACAGCTGAAAATCCTCCGATGAACAATATGCCAAGTACTTTGGAATATTCTATTGATAACGGAATCACCTGGCAGGATTCAAACGTGTTTAGCAATCTTTTAGACAATACAAATTATACTGTTTTGGTAAGAAGAGTAGGGACGCACTGTGTAGGATCTCTTGAATTCTTTACCCTGCAGATCAACAACATTATTACTCCGAACGAAGACGGAATCAATGATGTACTGGACCTTAAAGCTCTTGGAGACTTTAAAAACTTTACAGGTTCTGTGTATGATAGATATGGAGTGGAAATGTTCAGATTCTCAAAAGAAAAACCTATCTGGGACGGAACAGTTGGAGGTAAGAGACTTCCTACAGCAACATACTGGTATAAGTTCAATTTTGAGTATCCGAAATCAAAAGCTCAGATGAACTGGTCAGGATGGATCATGCTGAAAAACAGAAACTAGAATTGATAATGTAATATAAAAAGAAAGCCTTTCAGATTTATTTTGAAAGGCTTTCTGCTTTTTAGAAGTAAATTTACGATCACTTAATCCAACACAAAAGCTCCTTTATCAGGAGCCTTTTTTATTGAAGTTTATTGATTTTGTTTCCAGAGATTGGCGAAATGTATAAAATCTGCTACACTAAGTTCTTCCGCTCTTTTATCTAAAAATTCATGGCCTTTTAAAGCTTCCGGAATATTTAAGGATTTCAATGCATTAGACAGTTTTTTTCTTCTCTGGTTGAATCCTGTTTTTACAATCTGCTTAAAAAGAATTTCATTGCCTGCAAGACCTTCCTTTGGATTTCTGGTAAGTCGGATGACTCCGGATTTTACTTTTGGCGGTGGATTAAATACATTTTCATGTACTGTAAACATATAAGATACATCATAATAAGCCTGTATCAGGACAGAAAGAATACCGTAATCTTTAGTTCTCGGAACGGCAGCCGTTCTCTCAGCCACCTCCTTCTGAAACATTCCTACCATTTCCGGAATCAGTTGATAATGATCTACAATCTGAAACAAGATCTGTGATGAAATATTATAGGGGAAATTTCCAATGATAGCAATCTGATCATCTTTGATAAAACTGAAGTCCTGTTTCAGGAAATCTCCCACAAAAGTCTCTTCAGTAACCTTTGTATAATTTTTTTTCAGGTATTCGATAGACTCTGTATCGATCTCAGCAAGATAAATGTTCTGATCTTTTTCAAGAAGATATTTGGTAAGAACTCCCATTCCGGGACCTACTTCCATGATGTTATTATAGTTCTCAAAACTAAGACCTTCTACGATTTTTCTTGCGATGTTTTCATCTGTCAGGAAGTGCTGTCCAAGATGTTTTTTTGCTTTTACACTCAAGGTTTTTTATGATTTTATTAACAATGATTTTCTTTATTTCGTCCCAAATTTCGGAAGTTTTTTTCTATTTTAGCCAAAAATTTTAATATTAATGGCTAAATCTGTAGATGAATTTAATAAGAAAAGGCTTCGGTCCAGCAATATTACAGTAGTGATAAGTATTGCCTTAGTGTTATTTTTGTTAGGATTAATGGGGCTTATTTTAATTAATGCCCAGAAGTATTCTGACTATATCAAAGAACAGTTGGTGGTGAACGCCTACTTTGATGAAAATTATGATGCTAAAGATTCTGTAAAAATTGCAAAACTGGAGGAAGAAACTTTTAAAAAGGTACAGACACTAGCTCCGGTAAAAAAAGCAACCTATATTTCAAGAGACATGGCTGCAAAAGAAGCCAAGAAAAGTATGGGAATTGACAGTGATGCATTGTTTGAAGAAAATATCTTCCCATCTTCTATTGAAGTTGCTCTAAAACCTGAATTCGTAGATCCGGCAAAAATTGATGAGGCTATTAAAGAGATCAAATCAGTTCCAGGAATTATCGATGTTAAAAATGACAGTACTTTAATGGTAGATGTTTACAATAACCTGAGCAGAATCTTAAAGTGGATTTTCGGATTCTCAATTCTGTTCCTTGTATTGGCTGTTGTATTGATCAACAACTCTATCCGTCTGAAAATATTCTCAAAAAGATTTATTATTAAAACAATGCAGCTGGTAGGAGCGAAAAGGAGATTCATCCTTAAGCCTTTCATTATAGAAGCAATCATTTTAGGGGCTATTGGCTCTGTAATTGGTCTTATTGCTTTGGGTGGTGTCTGGTATTATTTCACAAGCCAGATTGGTTCTGCTTTCGTACAGGACAACAACCAGTATTTCTGGTTAGTGATCCTGGTATTGGGAGTAGGAGTCTTTATCTCTGTCTTAAGTACAATTTTCGCTACATGGAGGTTCTTAAAATCAAACGTTGACGATTTATATTACTCTTAACAATGAGCAAAAAAACAAATAAATTTTCCGCTTCAGACTTTGGACATGAAGCTGAAGTACCACAACAAAACGCTTTCTATTTCGGACCACAGAATTTCAAGTGGATGCTGATAGGACTGGCATTTATTGTCGTAGGATTTCTATTGATGATGGGCCCGGACGCCAATACGGTGGATGGTAAATTTGACCCGAACTCATGGAATGATGATATCTTTTCTATCAGAAGAATCAGGATAGCACCTCTGTTTGTTGTTATTGGATTTGTAATAGAAGTATACGCTATCTTAAAGAGAAAATAAATAAATTTTTATATTTTGAGATTAAGAGATTAAGAAATTGAGAGTAATGCATTCTGAATTTCCGGATCTCTTAATCTTTTAATTTTTTAAAAGAATATGGATTTAATCAAAGCAATTATTATTGCCATTGTAGAAGGGTTAACGGAATATCTTCCGATTTCTTCTACCGCACACATGGGATTTACAGCCAACCTTATGGGGCTTGAAGAAACAGAATTTTTAAAAATGTTTCAGGTATCCATTCAATTTGGAGCCATTTTATCAGTGGTAGTGGCCTACTGGAAAAAGTTTTTTGACTTAAACAATATTCAGTTCTATTTTAAACTTGCTTTTGCTGTAGTTCCTGCTCTGGTTTTAGGATATTTATTCGATGATAAAATTGAAGCTGTGCTGGGGAATCAGATCGCTATTTCTTCAGTGTTGGTGTTAGGAGGTGTTGTTTTACTGTTTGCAGACAAATGGTTTAAAAACCCTAAAATAGACGACGAAAAAGGAATTACCATCAAAAAAGCAGTGACCATTGGTTTCTGGCAATGTCTTGCAATGATGCCTGGAACCAGCCGTAGTGCGGCTTCTATTATTGGAGGAATGACACAGGGACTTACCAGAAAAGCTGCTGCAGAATTCTCTTTCTTCCTTGCTGTACCTACCATGCTGGCAGTAACGGTATATTCAGTTTTTGTTAAAACCTGGGGAAAAGAAACGGCAAATCCACAGAAAGGATATGAAATGATTATGGCATCACAGGATCACATTATGATCTTTGTAGTAGGAAATGTTGTCGCGTTTATCGTAGCACTTATCGCTATCAAAGCATTTATTGGAGTGCTTAATAAATACGGATTTAAACCTTGGGGCTGGTACCGTATTTTTGTTGGAATTGCTCTGTTGATTTATTTTTATTTCTTTAAATAAGAAATCACTCATTTATACCCATTCATGACTGCTGAAGAACTGAAATCAGGATACATTTTTTTATTGGATAAGCCTTTGGACTGGACTTCCTTCCAGGCTGTCAATAAAATGAAATATAAGCTTAAAAGGGAATTTGATCTTCCTAAAAAATTTAAAATCGGGCATGCAGGAACTTTAGATCCCAGAGCAACAGGGCTTCTGATTGTCTGCTGCGGAAAATTCACCAAGAAAATTCCTGAAATTCAGGATGCTCCCAAAGAATACTGGACGGAGATTAAGATCGGAGTACAGACAGAATCCTACGATACTGAGAAACCTGAAATCCTTCATCAGGATATCTCTCATATTACTGAAGAACAGGTAAAAGAAGTACTTGAAAAGTTTATTGGAGAAATTGAACAGAAACCACCCGTTTATTCAGCCATTAAAATTGATGGTGAAAGAGCTTACAATCTTGCAAGAGCTGGGGAAGAAGTAGAAATGAAGGCCAGAAAAACCACCATTCATTATATTAAAGATGTTAAGATAGATTTTCCTTTAGTAAGTTTCATGGTTGGCTGTTCAAAAGGAACCTATATCAGAAGTCTTGCACACGATATAGGTCAGGAATTAGGAGTAGGAGCCTATCTGACTCAATTAAGACGTACTAAAATCGGTGACTATGCTATTGAAAACGCTACAGATCAGTTTTTAAATAACGAGTACAGATTTGAAAGTCTATGAAAATAAAATTATCCTTTTTAATATTTATCTTCGCTTTTTTTAAGACATTTTCTCAGGATACAGAATCTGGAAAATCAAAAATGGATTTTTATTTTAATCCTTCCCTTAATATCGGATTTAATATTAAGAAGAAAGACCAGATCACCAATTCGCAGTATATTGAAAACAGATCCTCATTAGGAAATCTGACTTATGGTGTTACTGCTATCGGAGGATATAATTTTCTTCCTAACTTTGCACTAGGAACCGGAATCAAATATAGCTTTATACAAGATAATTATCATCTGGTGTATTGGGTTATTCAGCCGAAGATCATTTTTGCTCCGGGAGAAAGACCATTTTACATTGATATTAATTATGGAAAACAGCTTAATCACTCCGCTGTTTCAGATACTGAATTCTGGGGTGGCAGACTGGGAATGCAGGTTTCTTATTCAAAAAGATTGAGTCAGGAAGGAGGAATTGTTTTTGAATCACATAAACTCAAAGATAGAGCTGATGGATTTTTCATAGGGTTAAGTTATGGAATTACAATTTTCAGCAATAAAAATTATACCAGCTACGGAAAAGACTAATGGAAAAAACACGCATCAATAAATATTTATCAGAAGTAGGGTACTGTTCAAGAAGAGCGGCAGATAAACTTTTAGAAGAGGGTAGGATCAAAATAAACGGAAAAATTCCTGAGATGGGAACAAAAGTTTCCGATGAAGATCTTGTGGAGGTAGACGGTAAAGCTATCAGAGAACCTCAGGAAAAACCTGTATATATCGTTTTTAATAAGCCGGTAGGAATTGTGTGTACTACGGATACAAAACGTGAAAAAAATAATATCGTAGATTATATCAACCACCCGAAAAGGATTTTTCCTATCGGAAGATTAGATAAACCAAGTGAGGGACTGATCTTACTGACAAGTGATGGTGATATCGTCAATAAGATTCTGAGAGCCCGTAATAATCACGAAAAAGAATATATTGTTCGTGTAGATAAGCCGATCAATCCTAGATTTTTAGAAAAAATGCGAAACGGAGTTCCTATTCTGGATACCGTAACCAAAAAATGTGAGGTAGAAAAGATTGATGATATGAATTTCAGAATTGTTCTTACCCAGGGACTCAACAGACAAATCCGAAGAATGTGCGAATATCTCGGATACGAAGTGAAAAAACTGAAACGAATCCGTATCATGAATATCAAACTAGACCTCCCGATTGGAAAATGGAGAGATCTTACCGAAGATGAACTGAATGCATTGAATGCTATGCTCACCGATTCCAGTAAAACATTCGACTAAAACTTATACAATACTTTAACGGTTTTCCTCCTATATTTTCCGGTATAAGTTACTGGAAACACGATTGGATTATTTTTATTTCATTATTTTTCACATATTGGTGTAATATATTTTATTTTTCATAGAAAATATATTATATTTATAACAATAACACTTATAACCTGAAAATCATGAAATTAAAATTTATTGCAGCCTTTTTATTTGTGACTTTGATAACTTTTACGGGTTGTCTGAATGAGCACGATCCGGATCATTCACATGATTCTTCCTTTTATATTGATTACAGAAGCTTAAAAGGATTACCAGACGGAATTGCCGTTATAGAACTCGATCCAGAAGCCCCGGATTTTGGAAATATCAGCAGCAGACTTGAATTGGGTATTGGGGTATTGCCCCATCATATTTATTACAACCAGAATGCAAAAAAAATGTTCACAACGGCTTTGGGTGGCAGTTATCTCTATGAGATAAGAACGGGAGAAGATCAAAATGGATTGCCAAAATTAATTGATGCAACGCCTATTGATACTGGTGAGAATACGGTAGGAGAAAATTTATTTTTCACAACTGACGGAAGATATTTTATGACCTTTATGGGAGGAGCAGGAGGCCCGAAGGATGGCAGCATAGGTGTTTTTAATGCTAATAATAATCAGCTGATCAAAACTATTAAAGCGCCAATTCAGGCTAATCCCAATCAGTTTATAATGTATCCGCATGGTATTTCAATTAATGAAGAAAAAGGACTAATGATGGTCAGTTCAACCATTCATCCGGACCTCACTACGGGAATGGGCAATACCTGTACTTTATTAGATCTGAACACTTATGAAATAAAGGAAACCTATCAGGTAGCAGACTCCCCAACTGATTTATCTGCTCCTGTGGAAGTATTACTATTGCGCGGAAAGTTTCCACAGTATGCACTTGCTACAACCATGCTTGGCGGAGATATCTGGATTGCTCCATACAATACTGCCACTAAAAAATATGATGCCTTTACTAAGATCTTTGACGGAAGCACAAAAGGTTTAGGCTGGGCACTCGAAATGTATATTGATGATTCAAACAAACTGTATGTAAGTTTTGCAGATCCTGGGAAGATACTTGTCTTTGATATAAATAATCTCCCCCAATTAAAGCTTTTAAAGACTTTTGATGCTGATAAAGGGGCACACCATATGGCTTTCTTTAAAACCAAGTCAGGAAAAGAAGTGGTAGCAGTACAAAATAACCTGTTGGATCTCCCTAATCTGAACTCAGGAACCGTTAGTGTAATTGACATCAACACAGGAAAAACCTTAGGTACAGTCGATTTGCGCAACCGCTATGGAATATTGCCGGAATCCATTGAAGGCACCAATGGACCAAGCAGTTATATGCATCATTAAATTCGGGGATAATATTTCAGATGAGAAACGATTCCAAAATATTATTTTGGAATCGTTTTAAGTTATTTTACATACAATCTCATTCTTTCTTCATACTCAGGTTGCAGTTTTAAAAGTTTCCATATTTTTCTGTCATCAGGATTACTGATCCGGTAGAAAATGATTTTGTCTGCAGAATATTTGAAATAGGGGTGGTTTTTAAGCCATTCTTCGGGGGCATCCACTAATGAATATCTGGTGACATCTGAGGAATTTAGTGGCGCAATTGAGATCAGCTTTTGAATAAGATCCTGATCAATATTGTATGTACTTAAAATCTGTTGCTTATTGATAAAGCCCCCTAACTTTTTTCTGAAACCGATAATAGAACCTGCGCTTTTTTCATCCAAACCAAATTCTATAAGTTGTCTGAAAGTAATGGTATTGAGATCTGTTTTTGAAAAATCAGTTTTTTCCTGCTGCTTCTCCTGGAGTTTGATATAAGGTTTCATTTCCTGAAATTTCTCAGCAGAAATCACAAAACATTTCTGCAGATCGTTCAGGCTTTTAAAGCTTCCCCGTAGATTTCTATCCCGGTAATTAATGATGGTAATGGCTTGCTTTTCTGAAAATCCAAAGGTTTTCCAACCCTCCAGATCCAGTTGGTTAGGATCAAAAGAATGGTATTGAATTTTGGTTTTGGCCATACTATTCTTTGCTGAATTTTGAAAAGTTTCGGGAGTTTTTGCAGGTAAAAGCAAATAAGGTTCAAGCTTGCTGTAATTTTCCGGAGAGATGATAAAACATTCTTTAAACTTCTCCTTACTGATAAAGCTTCCTCCCAGATAATTTCTGTATTTTAAAATAGCTTCTGCCTGTCTTTCACTGAAACCCATTTTGAGCCAGCCATTAGCAGAAAGCCGATCAGGATTGAATTTCCCTGAAATCGTAATTTCTTTCTTTCCATACGCATTCAATCCTTTTGGCTTCCCATTCTCTGTTATTTCAGGAAGTAAAATGAATGATTCCAATTCCCTGAATTTCTCGTCAGAAATTGCGTAACATTTTTTCAACTGTTCTTTTGACATAAACTTTCCCCCTACAATATCTTTATATTTAAGAATTGTAGCAGTCTGCTTCTCTGAAAAGCCAAGTTTCTGCCATTGCTCTTTGTCCAGAGTATTGGGATCAAAATCGGATAGATTCGCAGAGTTTGAAGTACTGGTAATAAACTTTACATCAGGAAAAGGTTCTTTTTCCCGGCTGGTGTACTTTTGATAGGCTAATAAAATAGTCAGCAATGTGACCATAAATGCCAGTTTCTGGTAATAGCTTTTTCTCATCATACGGTAAAAATATCAATAAAAATAAAGTGTGTCAATGATTGATAATGAAATGATTAAATATTATATAAATATGATAAACTTATTGTTTAAAAGATAATAGAAATCTTGATTTTTAGGTAATGTAATTCCGTAATTATGGCTGGATGTCTGAGTTGAATTGTGTTTTTTGATCCTTAAGTTTGGAATTTTAGGTTTCAGATATATAGGTTTCGGTTCTGAAGTAATATTTTACAGTTCTAAAGCACTTCTTTAACATCTTGAAGTACTCTCCGGAGGTCTTTAGGGGGCCTAATAGATTCGGGATACAGAATTTCCCGGTTGGAGGACTCATAAAATAAGGGTTTTTTATAGATTCGATTAGGTTGGGAACCTCAAGATACTCTTCCAGAACCCATATATCCAGAGGACGATAACAGAATTTAAATAGAAAATGGTACTAATATTACTGTCTTCTTGAAGGCTATTAGCAAAGAATTCATTTCTGACCAGATAGGCAGCTTAGATGATTTACCTTTACGAAAAGAATTAGCTAAAATACTTAGAATATGGAATAAAGGATGCTGGATGCAAAGCATAGAAAAAGTCTTAATTAAAATAATCACTATTTATAAGAAGTGTGGCGGCTTGTTTCTCTTCAAACGGCTTGGTTTTTGTAATTTTTTATTATACTAATCCTATTGATATTAAATATGAAATACACTGAGGCATTGAAATACAAGGAAGATGCATTAAAAAAAGCCGACAGTACAGTAGTTGACAATTACCATATTGTCATAGTTCCTGCTGATACATCTGAAAGCACCAGATATATCGAAGAATACACCAAAAAACCTGAAAATTTTAAAGATGATAGCTGTAAGAAATATTGTTCAAACGGAGACTATTTGGTGGTGAGTTTTAAGAAAGAAGAATAATCTTGAAAAGAAATCAACATTTACCCATTACCTTCTGTAGATGCGAGTATATCAATAAAAACTCCGCTGAACACTGGACTGCCCCCAAAAAGTTAGACACTTTTTAGGGGCATTTTTTTATGTATAGAAAAGAAAAATTTAGCGTTGCTTTCAAATTAGAATGTATTAACCTTCACAAAAATTCTCATCGTTCAATTAAATCTATA
>NZ_FXTC01000010.1 GCF_900182655.1 Chryseobacterium rhizoplanae | reverse complement strand
TTCTTAATGACCAAATGTTTTGAAAGAAAATTTTAAAGTTTTTTAAGTAACCTTAATCCCTCTCTCTACCTCAATCACCCTACTCCTGCGCTCCCGTTATTTGGGACTGCAAAGATACAAACTCTTTTTAAACTCACAACTCTTTTTGTAAAAAATTTTAAAGTTTTTTCGCCTGTCTCTTTTTGAAGTATCCTAATGTCTTAGCTTATCTAAAAGCTCTTCTGCGCTACTGATATACTCTCGTTTTTCAGTGGGGCAAAGATAACAACTTATTACAAAGCAAAACAAGTTTATTTAACATAAATTTTACCGTTTCGTAATATTTAACCCTAATCTACTGAAACAAAGGAACAAAAATTTTAAACAAATGTTTGGAAGGAGACGGGAGAGTTGGAGGGTTTGAGCGTTGGAGAGGGTTTTAAGGGTGCGAGATGCGGGGTGCGGGGTATGAGTGAGGGTGAATAATTCGGGATGAGAGTATTATATAATTATATAGAATAGCTTTTTAAAAGTTTTGGCTGCGGTATAGTCTTTATAATCATTATTATTCTAGCATTGTCATTCTGTAGGAGTCTGGACAAAACTCTTCCGTAAAATTTATAATAGCACAGATATAACCTTAATTAAAATGCTTCGACTCAGCTCAGCATGACACTGCGAATACTAACTGCTAAAAAAATCTTAAACCTCATACTGGCAACTTACTTCCTTTAAGGGCTTTCGTAAAGAAGTTGGGATTCCAGCTGACACAATGGGAACAGAGATTTATACTCACTAACCACATTCTATAGAAATCAGGAATATGAAAATTCAACACCAATGTTCCTTTTCTGCATAGAAACACGAAACTCGAAACCCTCCTACCCCAAAACTCATCATTCATCATTCATCATTTATAAATTCTCTCCCTAGCCCTGATAGAAATGGTTACCCCACAGCCTGGGTTGGAGAGCAGGTGGTTTGAGCGTTGGAGAGGGTTTTAAGGGTGCGAGATGCGGGGTGCGGGGTATGAGTGAGGGTGAATAATTCGGGATGAGAGTATTATAATTATATAGAATAGCTTTTTAAAAGTTTTGGCTTCGGTATAGTCTTTATAATCATTATTATTCTAGCATTGTCACTCCGTAGGAGTCTGGACAAAACTCTTCTGTAAAATTTATAATAGCACAGATATAACCTTAATTAAAATGCTTCGACTCAGCTCAGCATGACACTGCGAATACTAACTGCTAAAAAAAATCTTAAATAGTATCCTGGCAACTTACTTCCTTTAAGAGCTCTCGTAAAGAAGTTGGGATTCCAGCTGACACAATGGGATTAGAGATTTATACTCACTAACCACCTTCTATAGAAATCAGGAATATGAAAATTCAACACCAATGTTCCTTTTCTGCATAGAAACCCGAAACCCTCCTACCCCGAAACTCATCATTCATCATTCATCATTCATAATTTATAATTCCTCCCTAGCCCTGATAGAAATGGTTACCCCGCAGCCTGGGTTGGAGAGCAGATGGGTTTGCGCGTGGGAAAGTATCGGCGCGAGGAGTAGGAATGGATAGCAGGATAAAGCTCCTGAAAAAAATCGTACTATATAATAATGAATAGTAAAGGTTATACTTATATATAGTAATGAAAGATATTAAATAAAAAAGAAAGTACCGACAGCAGCCTTTGTTTCCTTTCTATAATAGGTTTTTCATCCTTATGATTTACCTTTTCAACTATTACCATAGATGTAATTGTCATAAAACCGGCCATCATCTTTTTTTGATTTCATACATTTGTAGTGCATTCCGGATTCTAAGGAGTGAAATGAGTTTTATATGACAGACAGAAAATATAAGGAAACGGTTCATACTGATAAAAACCAATACGAATATATTACGATAACACATGACGAAAATAACGTCAGAATTTATACTTTGAAAAATGGGTTGAAAGTTTTTCTTGCCCAAAATTTCGATGCTCCGAGAATACAGACTTTTATTCCTGTAAGAACCGGAAGCAATAATGATCCTGCAGATAACACAGGACTGGCTCATTATCTAGAGCATATGATGTTTAAAGGGACTTCACAAATCGGAACTCAAAACTGGGAAAGGGAAAAAGTACTTCTGGACCAGATCTCAGCATTGTATGAAGAGCATAAAGCAGAACAGGATCCCGAAAAGAAAAAAGAAATATATAAAAAGATTGATGAAGTTTCTCAGGAAGCCAGCCAATATGCCATTGCCAATGAATATGACAAAGCTATTTCTTCTTTGGGAGCTACAGGAACGAATGCGCATACGTGGTTTGATGAAACAGTATATAAAAACAATATCCCGAACAACGAGCTTGAAAAGTGGCTGAAAATAGAAAAGGAGAGATTTTCTGAAATTGTACTTCGTCTTTTTCATACGGAACTGGAGTCTGTATATGAAGAGTTCAACAGAGCTCAGGATAATGATACAAGGCTTGTAAACTATGAATTGATGAGTGCTCTTTTCCCTAAGCATCCCAATGGCCAGCAGACAACACTGGGAAGACCGGAGCATTTGAAAAACCCTTCTATGAAGGCTATTCATAAGTATTTTGATGAATATTACGTTCCTAATAACTATGCTATGGTGCTGGTTGGTGATCTTGATTTTGAAGAAACCATTCAATTAGTTGATCAATATTTTGGCACTTTACCTTATAAAGAGCTTCCGAAAAAGACACCGATTATTGAACAACCTATTACAGAGATTGTCACAAGAACGGTGAAAAGCCCCACTACTCCACGCACTCAACTGGCATGGAGAACGGAAAGCTATGGAACAAGAAATGCCATGCTTGCAGATGTTGTTGCGAATATCCTCAGCAACAGAGGTGAAGCCGGATTACTGGATCTGCACATCAATCAGACTCAAAAAATGCTTTGGGCTCAGGCATTTTCCGTAGGTTTAAGACAATATGGATATTTTTCTATTGTAGCCGTACCTAAAGAAAATCAAACTCTGGAAGAAGCAAAGAACATGGTCCTGGAGGAAATTGAACTGATAAAGAAAGGTGATTTCCCGGACTGGATGCTGCCAGCCATCATCAATGATTTCAAAATTCAGAGAATGAAAGGCCTTGAAACAGCAGAAGGGCTTGCTACGAACCTGTACGATTCTTATATAAAAGGAAGAACATGGGAGCAGGAACTGAATGAGATGGATGAATATGCTGCTTTT
Source organism: Chryseobacterium rhizoplanae (assembly GCF_900182655.1). Classification (GTDB taxonomy): domain Bacteria; phylum Bacteroidota; class Bacteroidia; order Flavobacteriales; family Weeksellaceae; genus Chryseobacterium; species Chryseobacterium rhizoplanae. Next base: position 161,078 of record NZ_FXTC01000010.1, on the reverse strand, counting down.
ACGAAGGAAGATGTAGTAAATTTCGCCAGGGATTTTTTCAAAGAAAATTATGTTGTTGTCAATAAAGAAAAAGGCGTCAACGACCTATTAATCAGAGTTGAAAACCCGGGTATCACGCCTGTAAAAATCAACAGGGATACTCAGTCTGATTTTTTAAGAGAGATTTTAATGGATAAGACGGAGGATATAAAGCCTGAATTTATCGACTATCAGAAAGAGATTGCCACCGATCAGCTTAACGGAAAGAAATTAAGCTTCGTAAAGAACAACTATAATGATATTGCACAGCTGCATTTCATTTTCCCTTTTGGAAGTGATAATGACAGAGATCTCGGAATTTCCACTCAGTTGCTGCAATACCTGGGTACGGATACGCTTTCGCCCGAAGATTTAAAAAAGGAATTTTTTAAAATCGGGATCAGCAATGATTTCAAAACCACAAATGACCAGTTGATTATTTCTCTGAGCGGACTGGAGGAAAATATAGAAAAGGGAATTACTCTTCTGCAGCACTGGATGCATGATGTAAAACCAGATCAGGAAATCTACAATCAGTTTGTGGGAACTGTACTGGAAAACAGAGAGGCTATCAAGAAGGATAAAAACCGTATTATGACAGCGCTGACCAATTATACCAAACTGGGTGTTCAGTCACGTTTTACGGATGTTATTTCGAAAAAGGAACTTGAAAGCAGCAATTCTGAAGTATTTACTGACAGAATGAAAAAGCTTTTCAAATATCCATATCAGGTATTCTTCTATGGTAAAAACTTTGAGAATTTCAAGGGATATATTGGTCAGTATATAGAAACTGAAAGTCTTCAGATACCGGAAGCTAAACAATATCCAGAGCCCGCCACCGGAGGAAATGTAAATTTCATCAATTATGATATGGTTCAGATGGAAATGAGCAAGATTGGAAAGGGAAATCTGGTGAATCCGCTTCATTTTGGAAAGATCAATGTATTTAATGAATATTTTGGACGGGGATTATCTTCAATTGTTTTCCAGGAGATGCGTGAAAGTAAGAGTCTTGCTTATTCTGCTTACGTTTCTTATGCAGCCAACTCTGAACTTAACCATCCTGATTATGTAACAACTTATATTGGAACTCAGCCTGACAAACTTATGATTGCTGTGGATACGCTGAATGAACTGATGAACGAACTTCCTGAAGTGCCTATTCAGTTTGAAAACGCCAGAAATGCTGCTCTGAAACAGATTGCTTCAACAAGGATTACCCGAAATAATATATTTTTCAATACATTAAGATTGAAGAAACTGAATATTCATCATGATTTCAGAAAAGATATTTATAAACAGATCCAGGATCTGAAATTTGAGGATATCAGACATTTTTATCAGACAGAAGTGAAGTCCATAGATTTTAATACAGCCATTATCGGTAAAAAAGAAAATCTGAATATGGAAGCCGTCCATAAAATGGGAACATTTAAAGAAGTAAGTCTGAAAGATATTTTCGGACATTAAAAAAACAAACCGCCTGATAGCATTATCGGGCGGTTTGTTTTTTTAAATGATGAATGATAATTGATCAGTGATAATTCATAATTTATAATTCTATTACGTCATCATACAATCCCCGTCTCCATCCTGATAGTTGGGATTAAAATTGTCGGGAAGTAACTCCAACAGCTGTTGATGAAACAGATATTCTCTTTTAAAATCACGGTCATAGATATGGGAAAACGTTTTTGATTCCTGTATTGCCTTATTCAGGCTGGTCTGGTAACTGGTAAATCCTTTCACTTTATTGGTAACGATGAAGTAATTTAAAAACCTGACAACCTGAGCCAGATCAGAAGTTGAAAAAAGGTAAGGAATTTTAAGGTATCCATCGCGGAGCTGCAATAGTAAGCAAGCTTTGAGGTGATTATTCTGATCGAAAATCTTAATCCAAAAATATTTAAATGTACCCGCAAAACTTGAAAAGAGATATCTTTCATCTTTTTTACCTTCCAACACCCATGGATAATCTATAAAAGTATTGATTTCATCTGCATTGCGTACCCCGGAAAATTCAGTCATAAAATCAGCACTTTCTTTGTCTATATGAGGAAGAACTTCATATTTAAAATCCGGTTTCTGTATGGATAAGTTTTTTATTGAGATGAATACATTGGCAGCAGCATCCAAAGTCTGAAAAAGCGGTTTCAATGGTTGTGTTCCCGGTTTTTTTTCAGGAATCATTTTAGCGGCATCGGTTCTGAAGTAATACCTCTTCCCCTGTTTAGGAAAGACATATTCAAAAACACCCATGATATTGTAAAGTGCTTCTGCTTCTTTGGTAAATTCTGTAATGGCAATTCTACCTTCGTATTCTTCAAAAACCTTTTTCAGCAATGCTTTTGCGGGTCTTTTTTTCCGGTATTCAGGGTTTGCATACAAAGTGCTCAGCCACGCATATCTGATTTCTTTTCCATCAATGACAAAATAATCCGGGAAGCATCCTACATAACCGATCAGTCTTTCTTCAGAGAAAGCCAGAATAAGAAGGGTATCTTCCTCTGATGCTTTAGGATTCCGAATATGGGACAATGCTCGATGTTTCGTAACAGGAAGAAAATCATACTGCAAAAATGCTCCGGATGATATAAAATCTTCCAGTTCTTTTCTGTTGAATGTTTTCAGCGTTATCATTTTCTCAGAATCGTATTTTTATTAATCAGCTTTTTCAGTTTGAAGTATGCCATTTCTTTTTTCAGTATCTGTTCTCCGCTCTCCCCCATTTCCATTGGAATTCTTTGAAAATTTCTCTTCACACTATCCAGCTTTATCCCTGCACAGCCAAAACTGCAGTAGATTTCTTCATTTTTAAAAAGCTCATCAAAAAAATCTTTCTGAACTTCAAAATCAGTAAACGGAAATGCAAAACTTTCATAGAGGAACCCGTTTTCTTTCAAATAAGCAAAAGTCTTATCCGTAGTTTCCATCTGTTCTTTCAAAGATAAGTCTCCGTATTTCGGGTGATCCCAGCTGTGAGACGAAATTCCGAAACCTCTTCCGGCAAGTTCTTTTAACTCTTCTGTGCTTAAATAGGGTTTGAATTCTTTTGAATAGGCATTAAAATCCACTTCAAGTTTTTCAGCAAGCTGATCCAGAATATCTTTTTCCTGATAATTTACAGATAAAATCTTCTTCTTTAAAATGCTTCTATCGGCGTTCTGCAGCGATAGCATAAAATAAATTTCAGGATCAATGGTTTTCTTTTTTTCAAGAGCATCCGCAAGAAGACTGGCCTTGCATCTGAACATCATATCTTTATTGTCTATAAAAGCAGGGTTTACAAAATTGCAGGCATAAATTCCCTTTCGTTCCAAAATGGGAGCCGCAATATCATAAAACTCTCTGAAACCGTCATCAAACGTAAGCAGGGCAATCTTTTTCTCAGGTTTAAAATCCCCGGACATACAATCTTTGAACTCCTGCCAGTTGACAAACCGGAAATTCTTTGCAAGATGATCAAGATCTTCTTCAAACTGTTTTGTATTCTTATAACGGATCACATGTTTTATATGGGGAAGTTCTCTGTCGGAAACACTGTGATAAAGTGGTAAACAGTAATCCAGCGGAAAAGATTTCCCGATATTATCAGATTCAAAAGCTGCCAAAACATTGATGATCCTGTCTTTCATCTTATTTAAAATAAAAAAGAATCTATTCAAAGCTCAGTTCAAATAGATTCTTAAAGGTATAACTTTTAAAAATTATTTTATAATTTTCATTTCATCAACAAGCCACTTTGAGTCAGCGAACTTTTCGATGATGAAAAGGATATATTTTGTGTCTACCATGATGTTTCTGCTGAAACGTGGATCATAGTTGATGTCACTCATGGTTCCTTCCCACTGTCTGTCGAAATTCAATCCTACAAGATTTCCGTTGGCATCAAGAGCGGGGCTTCCTGAGTTTCCTCCGGTGGTGTGGTTCGTTGCAGTGAATCCTACAGGAACGTCACCTGTTTTATCTTTATAGTTACCGAAATCTTTTTTGTTGTAAAGGTCAATCAGTTTCTTTGGAACATCAAATTCGTAATCTCCCGGAACATATTTTTCCATTACTCCTGCCAGGTGAGTCTGATATCCATAAGAAACCGCATCTCTAGGTGTAGACCCTTTTACTTTACCATACGTTACACGAAGCGTTGAGTTAGCATCCGGGAAGAATTTTCTGTCTTTATCCGTCTGCATCTGCTGTGCCATGAACTTTTTCTGTAAAGCATCAATTTTTGCCTGCATTGAAGTATACTGTGGATCTGCAGTTTTCATATACGTTTCTTTCATAGAAACATACAGCTGATAAATAGGATCTTTCTTTAAAGTCTTGATCAGTTTATCCTGGTTAGAAAACGCTTTATCAATATCTGCTGTCAATGTTCCCCCATTCACAGCAGCTCTTCCTGTGATGATAGAATTTTTAGACATATCTTCTATTACAGGAATATTCGGGCTTTCATCTTTATATTTGCTGAAACCAGCCGGTAAAAACTGGGGTGCTGTTTTATTAGCGTATAAAGCCAGTAATTTTGCGGTTACTTTAGCATCAAGCTCTGCACTGTAATCTTTGTAAAAAGAGGTTAATTTTGTTTTTAGCTTTGTAAGTTCCTTTTCATCCATTCTTCCCGCTTCTACAGAAGCTACAAAGTCATAATAATCACCGGCCAGCTTCAAAGTCTCAGCATTTCTTACCACTTCTGTAAAATAAGCATTGTTTAATGCATAAGGTGCCTGATCATTGTACAGTTTATTCAACTGATCCAGTGTATTTTTGATCTCCGGATTTTTAGCCACCAGAGAACCTTCATACATTACTTTCTTTTCTACTGCATTGGATTTTTTCAATCCTTCTACTTCACCGATCCATTTTTTCCAGTAGTTCGCTACAGAAGCGTATTTTGAAGCATATTTGATACGTGTTTCATTGTCAACACGCATTTTTTCGTCCAATGTTTTTAAAGCAACATCACGTACCGCAATTCTTGCAGGATCAATATCCTTCATGATTTTCTCTACGCCAACTGCAGGAAGATATTCTGTAGTTTTTCCCGGGAATCCGAACACAAAAGTAAAATCGTTTTCGTTTTTATCTTTTATAGAAACCGGTAAGTAGTGTTTTGGAACGTAAGGTACGTTGTCTTTTGAATATTCTGCAGGCCTGTTGTTCTTATCTGCATAGATTCTGAACATAGAGAAATCTCCCGTATGTCTAGGCCAAACCCAGTTATCTGTATCACTTCCGAATTTCCCGATGCTTTGAGGCGGCGCTCCTACAAGACGGATATCTTTATAGGTTTCGATGGTGTAAGCATAGTATTTGTTTCCATAATACATTGGCTTTACCATGATCGATTGGTAAGATTCAATTTTCTGAGCGTTTTTATAAACCTCAATATTGTTGTTAATCCTTTTAGTCAATTCAGGTTCCGTCAGGTTGTCTGTACCTTCCAAAATCTGATCAGTAACTTCTTTTATATCTACAATAAAGTCTACTTTTACGCCCGGATTAGGCAATTCTCCCTGTGTATTTTTTGCCCAGAATCCGTTTGAAAGAAGGTCATTCTGAACGGTAGAATGCGCCTGAATCTGACCGAAACCGCAGTGGTGATTGGTTAAAAGCAGTCCTTTAGGCGAAATAATTTCTGCAGTACATCCGCCGTTAAACTGTACTACCGCATCCTTTATGCTTGGTTTCTGAGGGTTGAAAATATCTTTTGCAGAAATCTTCATTCCCAAATCCTTCATTTCCTTTTCATTCAGCTCAATAGGAATCCACATTCCTCCATATTGTTGTGCAAATGCCATTGCAGCTGGCAAAAGAAATACAGATAAAAGTATCTTTTTTGTCATAATCAAAATTTTGCCCGAATTTACAAAGAAAAATAAGAATAGACCTTATAAAACAGCCGGAAAAGTTGTTAAGAGTAGGTTTTTGTAAAATGTATTAATGAAGGGAAAGCAGAAAATTCATTTCATGATCTATACAGTAAACCCGAACCATATACTGACAACTATCAACCAGCAACATTAAACATTAAACATTAAACATTAAAACCTCCCCTCTGGCTTAGTTTTTGTTGATTGGAAGTAACTTTATTATTAAAAACCTATTTAAATCTATTATTATGATGAAAAGCAAAATGCTCATGTTGGGAATGGGAGCGGTTTTATTCCTTGCTTCATGTTCTAAAAAAGAAACGACTGAAACAACCGGTACAACCACAGATTCTGCAACTGCTGTTCAACCCGCTGCTACAGACAGCATCACGAAAGCTACTCCAACAGCAGCTGGTGATACTTCTGAAAATGCACTGGACTGGGCCGGTACTTATGAAGCCACAGTTCCTTGTGCTGACTGCCCGGGAATCAAGACTTCTTTAACATTGAATAATGATAAAACATTCAGCATTTCTGAAGAATATCTTGACAGAAATTCAAAGAACCAGGATAAAGGCTCTTTTGCATGGGATTCTACGGGAAGCATGATTACTTTAAAAGGTAAATCTGCCAATTATAAATATAAAGTGGGTGAAAATATGCTGATCCAGCTTGATATGGAAGGAAAAGAAATTGATGGTCCCAACAAGGATCTCTATGTATTCAAGAAAAAATAAAAATAAAGGCTTCGGCCTTTATTTTTTTGCTTTTATATCTTCTAAAACTGATAGGCTTTGATTTTCGGGTCATCTACCAGACGTCTGATTACTTCTTCATGACGGGAATTTTTGCCGGTAAGACGCCAGATAACGGTTAAACTTTCCGGTGAATACTGCTGTTTGATCATCAGGTATTTCAGGTGGTGTTCTTTAAAGATATTTTCACAATATTGAATATCCGCAGAACCTGTCACAGCAATTTTATATTCCCTTACTTTATTATAATTATCAATGAAATTCTGCAGGTAAGTTAATACATTCAAAATAACTAATACCAAAGCGGTTCCCAACATTGCAATATAAATGTATCCGGAACCTACCGCCATTCCAATAGAAGCCGTTGCCCAAATAGTGGTTGCTGTGGTAATTCCTTCAATTTTATTGTCTCCTTTGAAAATAACTCCCGCCCCCAGAAATCCGATTCCTGTAATGATATTGGCTGCGAGACGATCCGGATTTCCAACGCCTATTTTGATGGAAAGAATGGTAAACAGGCAGGCACCGAAACAAACCAGTATAAAAGTTCTGAGACCCGCAGATTTATTACGGTATTCACGTTCAGCACCAATAAACAGTCCTAAAATAACAGAAATAAGAATGAGTAATAATTCATTTTTGACAGCGTAATGGTCCTGAAGAAAATCCATTTTTTATAATTTAAACCTAGAATAAAATTACAATAAAAATTTATCTTTTGGGTTATCAATGAACTTTGTTTGGGGCAAGAAGATTTTATTTGACTGAAAACTTTCGTAATATTACAGGTTAAATGTAAAAGGCAGATACAGGAGTTATGAAACCTACATTTTTTTCAACAAAGGAAGCATTCAGAAAATGGCTTGAGAAGCACCATCAGGATGAGAAAGAACTCTTAACGGGATTCTACAAAACCGGAAGTGGAAAACCTTCTATGAGCTGGTCTGAATCTGTAGATCAGGCTTTGTGTTTTGGCTGGATTGACGGCGTAAGAAAATCCATAGATCATGAAAGTTATTCTATACGTTTTACACCAAGAAAACCTTCCAGCATCTGGAGTAACATCAATATAAAGAAAGTTGAAGAGCTCACCAAAGCAGGATTGATGACTCCAGCAGGGCAAAAAGCATTTGACCTTAGAAAAGAGAACAAATCCGGAATTTATTCCCATGAAAAAGCAGAAGTTACTTTTGATCCTGTTTATCAGAAACAGTTTAAGAATCATCAGGCTGCCTGGGAATTTTTTGAAAGCCAGGCGCCTTCTTATAAAAAGGTAATTATACACTGGATTATGAGTGCCAAACAGGAAAAAACAAGGCTTTCACGGCTTGAAAAAGCTATTGATACAAGTAAACAATCAAAAAGATTAGAATAAAAAAATTATTATGGATAAAGAAATTTCACACTTCTGGTTAGGGTATTTCAAGAATGAAGAAGAATTTTATAGTTTCGTAGAAGAGGATGAAAATTATTATATAGAAGAGGAAACTGATGATCAGTATGTTTCAAAATTCGCAGAATCACAAAACATCAAATGGTTTGATGATGATTTTATAGAGTATGGTTTTGAAGATGAAAGACTTAGTCTTTATGACAAGTTTGCAGAATATTCTTATGCTGACCAATGGCTTCCAATCCTGGAAAACAAACTGAATGAGTTAAGTCTGGATACTCCAGTGAATGCTATCATTTTTGCAACAAGATTTGTAATTCCTAATCCTGTTTCTGTAGAGAATGATGATTATTCACTGCATTATGTGGGTGAAATAGAATATGACATTTAGCCTTCAAATGAAAAGAGCTTCAATAAAGGATTACCGGAATCTTCTGAAGGTTTTTGTAATCCTTTTAGATTATGGTGTGATCAGAAAAGAGAAGGTTATTAGCTGGGCTGATTCCATATTGGCATCTGAGAATGAATCTGAATATGCATTCATTGAGCTTTCCACTTGTGCAAATACACACGATATCATACAGGTCTTAAACAAGAATACTCTTGATTCAGATTCAGAAATCACATCCAGAGCTGTATTGGGAATTTTATATCATCTGCTAGATGAGAATAAAGTAGTTTTAAAAAATATCTTTGAAACCGCCACCCATATTTCTTACGAAGAACGGCTTACCGATGAAGAGCAATTTCTTCTTTACCGTTTTGATGAATATATCGACCTTTTTGAAAACGGAGTATTTGAGAAATTAAATCTTTTTAAAACTAATTTTGAGGAATTACTAGGTATATATAAAGATTTCAAACTTGATAATCCTCATCAATGGGTAACGATTAATGAGAAGATAAAACAGGATCTGCAAATAAAACTTGAAGCTTTCAAAAGTGGTTATCATTACTAAAAACAGCTTATGGAAAAGTTCAGGTAAAAAAGGAGAGATATTTATTTGAAAATGTTTCCCTGGATCATGTTGTCAGTAATGCATACGATTCTGTAGAAAAAAAATAAAACTTCCGCCCAAAAGACAGAAGTTTTTTATTTAAAGTATGATTTGCAATATTGATTAATGAGCTTCCAGCCAGTTGTCTCCTACTCCAATTTCTACTAACAACGGAACCTGCGTTTTTAAAGCATTTTCCATTTCAGTTTTAATCAGTTTTGAAGCGGCTTCAATCTCATCTGTTGGAGATTCAAATATCAATTCGTCATGTACCTGAAGCAGCATTTTTGTTTTTAGCTGTTGTTCTTCAAGTTCTCTGTCTATTTTAATCATCGCAAGCTTTACAACATCTGCGGCACTTCCCTGAACCGGTGCATTTACTGCGTTTCTTTCCGCATGTCCTCTTACCACGAAATTGTTGGAATTGATATCTTTCAAATGACGTTTTCTTCCTAATATGGTTTCTACAAAACCAAGCTGACGTGCTTTATTCACCTGCTCGGCCATGTATTCCTTCAGTTTTGGATAGGTTTCAAAATACGCTTCAATCATCTGCTTGGCTTCTGTACGGGACAATCCGGTCTGTTCTGCCAATGCAAAAGCTCCCTGTCCATAGATAATACCAAAGTTTACAGTCTTTGCCTGGCTTCTCTGGGTTTTGGAAACCTCTTCCAAAGGAATTTTAAAGAGTTTTGCAGCTGTGGAAGCGTGGATATCTTCTCCGTCCTGGAACGCTTTGATCATATTATCCTCTCCCGAGATTTCAGCAATTAAACGAAGTTCAATCTGTGAATAATCGGCAGAAATAATTTTCTTTCCTTCTCCTGAAACAAAGGCCCCACGAATCTGTTGTCCTCTCAAAGTTCGGATCGGGATATTCTGCAGGTTCGGATTTACACTCGCCAGACGGCCAGTAGCGGCTGTAGTCTGTGAGAAATTGGTATGTACCCTGTTATCTTCTTTATCAATCTGTGATGGCAGAGCATCTACATAAGTTGATTTTAATTTCTGATAAGTTCTGTATTCCAGAATATGCTTAATGATCTCATGCTTTGAACTTAATTTCTGAAGAACATCTTCTGAGGTTGCATATTGTCCTGTTTTTGTTTTTTTGGCTTTCGGATCCAGCTGCATTTTTTCAAACAGGATTTCTCCCAGCTGTTTTGGCGAATTCATATTGAATTCTTCTCCGGAAAGTTCAAAAATTGTGGTTTCTAATTGCTTCAGGTCATTTTCAAGATCTACACTTTCCTGTGCCAGCCATTTTTCATCCAAAGAAATACCTGCCAGTTCCATTTTTGCCAGGACTTCCATCAATGGCATTTCAATATTATAGAAAAGCTCTTCCAGATTTTCTTTTTTCAGCTGTGGTGCAAAAAGTTCATATAATTGGAAAGTAATATCTGCATCTTCTGCTGCATAATCTGTCTGTGTTCTCAGATCTGCATCTCTGAAGCTTCCCTGTTTCTTACCTTTTTTCCCGATAATGGTTTCTATGGATACAGGTTTATAGTTCAGGTATACTTCTGAAAGGTAATCCATACCGTGTCTTCCGTCCGGATTCAACAGGTAATGGGCAATCATGGTATCAAACATTGCTCCTTTAACGGTAATGTCGTATTGTTTTAAAACTTTATAATCGTATTTCAGATTGTGGGCGATTTTCAGCAGGTCTTCTTTTTCAAAAAACGGCCTGAAAATCTCTAACGTCTGCAGCACTTCAGCTCTGTCTTCAGAAAGCGGAATATAATAGGCAAGTCCTTTTTTATAGGAAAAACTCATTCCCACCAATTCTGCCTCCAGTTCGTTTAATGAAGTGGTTTCCGTATCAAAGCAAACCACTTTTTGCTGTAACAGATTATCAACTAATTTTTTTTGAGCCTTGGGATTATCAATGAACTGATAGAGATGATCGTTCTGTTCAATGGTAGATTTTGTAGAAGTAGCCTGTTCCAGCTCTTCAAAATTGGCAAAAAGATCAAGCTGCATCACCTGTCCTTTGATTTCTGTACCGGCAGGAGTCTGCTTCACTTCTACTTCGCTCACCACCACTGTTTCTGTTGGAGCAGGTGCAAAAGCTCTGTAAAGATTTTCGTAAAGTCTTCTGAATTCTATTTCATCAAAGACTTCTTTTACTTTTTCAAAATCCGGGGTTTCCAGATCATATTGTTCCTGATGGAATTCTACAGGCGCATCACAGATAATGGTTGCTAATTTTTTAGATAAAATACCACGTTCTGCAGAAGCTTCCACTTTTTCTTTCAGCTTCCCTTTCAGCTTATCAGTATTGGCTAGTAAAGTTTCAATATTTCCAAATTCTTTCAGGAACTTCATCGCCGTTTTTTCTCCCACACCTTCCAGCCCGGGAATATTATCCACTGCATCTCCCATCATAGCAAGGAAATCAATTACCTGCTTAGGGTCTTCAATCTCGTATTTTGCTTTTACTTCTTCTACTCCGAGAATTTCAATATCACCACCTTTTAAACCTGGTTTATAAATTTTAATGTTATCTGTAACCAGCTGTGCAAAATCCTTATCCGGTGTTACCATGAAAGTGGTATATCCTTCCTTTTCTGCTTTGCACGCAATAGTACCTATTACATCATCCGCTTCATAACCTTCCACTCCCAGGCGTGGAATATGCATGGCTTCAAGAATTCTGTGGATATATGGAACAGCAATTTTAATTGCCTCAGGAGTTTCGCTTCTGTTGGCTTTGTAATCCGAATAGTCATCAGTTCTTACACTCGCCTGTCCTACGTCAAAAACTACTGCCAGGTGGGTAGGTTTTTCCCTTCTGATCAATTCGATCAAAGAATTGGTAAAACCAAAGATCGCAGAAGTATCCACCCCTTTACTGGTGAGTCTCGGATTCCTGATTAATGCGTAATATCCTCTGAAAATCATCGCATAGGCATCGATGAGAAACAGCCTTTTATCTTGTGTTGCGTCCATATTTTGAATAATGAACAAATATAAGAAAATAGGAGTAAAAGTTGGTAGTTTGAGGAAGGGTTTCGGGGATGGAGATTCAAGGTTCAAGGTGGAGGTGCATGAAAACACAAGAACAGTATACCGTCGGTATACTGTTCTTTTTTTTTAAAATTGTATTGGGATTATTTACCTGTAGAAGGCCATAGTCCTGCGTACTGAGAAGTACCGTAGTCAATAGTTTCAGCACTGATTACGAAGCTGATCAGCATACTGTTGCTGTCTACTGCATCGAAATCTACTTCGTGCTGGATTACGTATCCGTTCTCCCATTTCAAAGTAATTAATGTTCCTTCTTCGTGAGATTTGTTGAAAGTGATTTCTCCTACTGTTGGCTTGTATTTACCGTTTAGCAAGCTTTCAAGGATGTCTGACTTTTCAGTAGCTTCTACAGTAACCTTGATTAATGCGTTAGAAGGATCTGATGCTACACGTCCTGATACGTCTGTAGATCTTGATACACTGTAGTTCATTTTTAACAGTTTCTGTCCTTCACCGTTGTTGAATTTTAAGATTCCTCTTGAATTTCTTTCTGCCATGATTGTAAATTTTAATCGTTAGTAATAAATTGTTATTCAATAATTATATAACAAAGATAGCTCCCTTGTTTTTGAAAAAAAAGCATTTGAACAGAAATATGAAAAAGTGTAGTAATTGTACGATTTGATGTAGTAGTTCTACGATTTCATGTCGTAATTCTACGACAAAAGATTTAAAATAAATTATAACACACTATAAATAAACATATTAAATATTATAAGGAAATATGAAAATTTCATCAAATATACCACCAATAAGAGAAATAAAATGTCAAAAAAACAACTTTACAGGAATTAAATTCGTTCTTTTTATTCACTGCATATATGAACAGGTAGAGACTAGAGAATATGTATTATTCATTCCCTCTTTTATAAACAACCTGATCTTATATAAAAAAACAGAACAGTAAACCCGGATGAGTATACTGTTCTGTACCAATTTTATTTTTACTAAGATGATGAATAGGCTTATTTACCTGCTGAAGGCCATAGTCCTGCGTACTGAGAAGTACCGTAGTCGATAGTTTCAGCGCTGATTACAAAGCTGATCAGCATACTATTGCTGTCGATTGCATCGAAGTCTACTTCGTGTTGGATTACATATCCGTTTTCCCAGTTCAAAGTAATCAATGTTCCTTCTTCGTGAGATTTGTTGAATGTAATTTCTCCTTTTGTAGGCTTGTATTTACCGTTTAACAAGCTTTCAAGGATGTCAGATTTTTCAGTAGCTTCTACTGTTACTTTGATCAATGCGTTAGAAGGATCTGATGCTACACGTCCTGATACGTCTGTAGATCTGGATACGCTGTAATTCATTTTTAACAGCTTCTGTCCTTCTCCTCCGTTGAATTTTAAGATTCCTCTTGAATTTCTTTCTGCCATGATTGTAAATTTTGATCGTTAATATTTTGTGATTCGGTGATTGTTTAGCAAAGATAGAGGCTCTTTATTGCTAAAAAAAACTTTTCAATATAAATCTGAGAAATTGTAGTAGTTCTACGATTTCTTGTCGTAATTCTACGACAATGGATTTAAACATCAAATTAAACCACTGGATACAAACACATTACGTAAAAAAAAGAAGAGTTATAAAAAATAAAACATTTCACAAATTAAAGACAAATAACACCCCGGAATAACTATATTCTTAACCGTTTTATGATGTTATTTTCCTTTAACCCTGTTTACATCTTCCTGATAAAGGTTTTCTCCGTAATTTTTTTTGAAATTTACTGATAGCTTGTCTTTAGGGTTTAACGATTCATATTGTTTTATTCTGAGCTTTGCTTCTTCCAATGTGTCCTTCTTATATGGGAACAAGACATTATATTTCTCAACCAGCTGTTTTTTAATTCTGAATAATTTTTCATAATAAGGAGAGTCAGGCAGATTACGATCATTTTTCTGCTTTTCCTTATACTGAATATAATCTGCAATTGGGCAAAGGTTTGTTCCTTTTATTTTAGGCAATCCTCCTTTAGCCAGAAAGTATTCAGCCATATCCAGATCATCTCTGGCAGCGCTTTCCATAATATTGCTTCCGTTATAAGAAACATTATTGATGTCAGCTCCATTCTGAAGTAAGTAATCAATCATTTTCTTTTCGGTACTTTCATCACCTCCAAGGGTCATTGCATCGGATAACGGGGAATTCCCTAAAGCCGGGTTAGGATTGGCTTTGTATTTAAAAAGCAATTGCAGCATTTCGTAATTACTAAGTGCTACGGCATGATTCAAAGGAGATTCAAGACCTTCATGAGGCACTATGATATTGGGATCAGCCCCCAGCTCTAAAAGCTTTTCCATTGCTTTTAAATCTTCAATAATGGAAGCATACATCAGTAAGGTATATCCTGTATTTTCCTGCAATTTATTGATGTCAATATTTTTTTCCTTAATGAGCTCTTCCATGCCTTTAAGATCTCCGTCAAACATTTTCTGGGCAGCTGATAAAGCGTCTCCTGTAAACATTCTTGAAGGAGGATATTGATTTCTGTTTTCGTTTTTACGCGACCTAAGATTAAAATCTGAGCAGGAAAAAAGTGTCATGATGGAAAGTATTATTAAAATAAATGGTTTCATATTATATATTATTAGCTACAACATCAGTATTTATAGTGGCCAGCATTGCCTGAAATGCATCATTATATGCGCTATGTCCGCTTCCAATGGTTTTGATTCCAAGCCCTTCATTATCATCAATGTACCCGAAAATTTCATGCTGTTGTCCTAAAGCCCTTGGAACACCTCCTGTTAAACCTCCGAAAATTGCAATTTTGTTAAGCCCCGGAATTCTGGATAAAGCCAATGTAGAGAGCAGACCTTCCCTGTTATTTTGCAGCCCGTTAAGAATATCATTACTTGTACTGTAATTGATAATGTTTGAAGTTGATTTTACAGCTCCTTTTTTATCGAGATAATCGAGTGTATTGCCGTGTACTCCTCTTGCATTGAAGGTGTATCCGGGAAGCCCTGTATAATAGGATGCCATGGCGCTGTTTCCTCCTCCTAATGAATGTCCGGTAAATTTCACTTTTCCTCCGGTAGCATAATCCATTTTTTCAGCGAGCATTCTCGTTTTTTCTATCTGAGGGGTTGCAAAACCAAGAGCCTGCCCTCCATCTTCAATGAGCCAGTCATGATAAAACTGCATTCCTTTAGGTTCGGATCCCCTGAACGCCACAAAATAATCTCCTGTTTCTTTATTATAATATAAAGAGGAAAAGAAACCGTTATCTTTATTGGTGTTGAAATCTTTGCTGGTTAACACCCCGGGACCGAACAGCTTATCCAGCTCAGCCTGATCATCTGTATTGATTCTTGTATAGCCCTCAATACTGGTATTTTTCCCGTTATTATCCTCGTAAGAATCCTGGGCCATTCTACTGGCAATAGAGGCTTCCTGTAGCTGGGCAACAGGTAAATGAAAGGTAATTTTACCTCCTATGAAACAGTGTAAACTGGAATTTTGCAACAGAGGTTTTTTATTTTCAATTTTTACTTTGGGATGGGTATTCTGCCAGTCGCTTCCCTTACATAAAAATGAACAGATATTGAGGCAGTCATCTATGAGGGCGCTTCCTGCCCAGGCTGCTGCAGCTAAAACAAAAAGCCCACCGGAGAAAGCTGCTGCGACTGCTACACCAGCTAAAGCCCCTGCCATCATCATTTCAGGACAAATAAAATTATCTTTAAACCGGTCCTTTTCCGTAGCCATCAGCTTAGCTCCCTTTTTCAATTTTACCGAAGACTGGGAACTGACTCCAATGCCTATAAGTCTACGGCCTTTACTACAAGTAAGCGGAGTATCCTGTGCGATATATAATTGACTCATAGTGATGGTATTAATTGTTATTTTTTATTTAACTTTATATGGTATCTGCAAACATAGATCATCTTTTCATTGAGTTCTTCTTTCACATGGAATATCACCTCTGATAATACAGAATCTTCATTATAAACATACTCTCCCTCAATGGCGTACTTATATTCCAAAGCATTTCCAAGCGTTCTCTGATATTTATCTTTATAAATACTTTCAAAGCTGGACTGGTTGCCTTTACTTTTGCCATCCAGTTTAACAGTGAAACCCCCTTCTTTATTTTTTAAAATTCTATATAAGGAACTATACTCAAGTTCTTCCCCCGGAAAAAGGGTTGACAAAGCTGTTCTTACAGGAATTTCATCTGTAAAACTTCCTCCGCAGAATACAGGTAAAGGATAAAACATGATCTGATACAAAAAATTTAGTTTGATATTACGATCTATATTGTTAAATTCCTGATCATAGATCTGAATAAATGCCTTGTAACTTTCTTTTACCAGCTCAAAAAAATGCAGGTCCTTTTTTATCTCTTCCCACCTGCTTACAATTTCATTTTTATTGGTTACTTCATGAATACTTTTATCGGTATTTAAAGATAATTCAATAACCTCGGTCGCTTTATTTATTTTTTCGAGGATTTCATAAAACGGTTGCATCTGCCCGTCTGCCTGAATATATCGCTGGGTAGAAGACTGTATGGTAATATGGTTATATTCTCCCGGCATTACTATCCAGTCTTCTTCTATTTCCGTCTCGTTGGCTTTCCCTGTACCTAAAGTAAGATAGGATTTAATATTGATATTATATTCTCCTTTTTTATACCAGGCATATTTAAATCCTGACAGCTGGTCATTTTTTTCAACTTTATTCGGGTCCAAAGTCATGTTTTAATACGTTTTAGAATACATTCGCGACATCAGTTAATATCAACATTACTTCCAGTAATAAATATATCTCCTGTAGCATTCATTGAGGTCACTGCTTTACTGTGAATACTCAGGTTATCCTGTGTTACCAGTAATGCATTTTTTAGTGAATTCAAATCCAGCATTCCTTCTTTTGCAGATATAGTAATCCCCTCTTTAGTAATTGTAATACTATTTTCACCAACTTTTAATTCAATTTTTGTTTTTCCTTCCAGAGAAATATTTCCGCCAGCGTCCATTGTCAGGACTGAATTGGCTGCCCCGCCTTCTTTTCCTCCAACATTGATGGAATTTGTACTGCCGGCATTTACTGTATTATTATTTCCTACGTTTACCGTTTTATTGTTATTGGCATTAGTCTGCGCATTTCCTGCCCCGTCAAACTTCATATTGGCCCCGCCCTGATCTGTTAGAAAAACAGAGCCTTCACCATCATTTAATTCTAATTTATTTCCACTTCTGCTGCTTAGGCTTTTTATATTGTTACCGGCTCCTCCACCGCCACCGATTCCACCATGGAACATTCCTCCCATCACAAACGGACGATCCGGATGCTGATGTACAAAGTTGACAATAACCTGATCTCCCACTTCCGGAACAGCCATAAATCCTCTGTTCTTACTTACCTTATCACTACTTCCCGCATCCGGGGTCATTACGCGGATAAATTCAGTAGTATCAGGTCCGCTTTGCCAATCGAACTGCACCCGCACTCTTCCCTGATTTAAAGGATCGGTATTTGAAATTACTTTTCCAAACTGGGCTTCTGCTTTTGGCATCTGAAATTCGGGACGTGGGATAAATCCTGTATCTGCTGCAATCGCTTCAAATTTGCCATCATAGTAGCCCCTGGCATCTACTTCGTGAGTGACTTCTATAATCATCAACTTTGTAAAATAAGCAGTCTCATTACTCTCTGATTTACGCATTTCAATATCTGCGGTACATCCCGGGTATAAGAAAGGAACTGTTGTAGTTCCCGAAGTAATAAAAACTTCTGAAGCTTTGCTTCCTGCGGTTCCCTTCTGGGAAGCATCAATATCCATAAAGGAAGAAGCTTTAATAGGGGCAACTCTCAAAGAAGGGGTGGTAAAAGTTTTTTCTGATATTTCGTACGCACGTCTTGCAATATCTGATGTATGGTTAATTTTTGAACTGCCAGCTGTCAACTTCTCATTTTTACTGCTGTTATAGCCATAAAAAGTAGGACTTACATGCTGAGCCTTCATTTTGATGGCAATATCACTTACACTGCTTCCATAAGTAAGCCTGACTGGTTTTTCCTGAGGCGGCAGTTTCCCGAAGTGCAAAACTTCCCCATCATAATAAAACTGCTCTCCATAGGCTTCGGCCATTCTGGCGAGAAAATTATAATGGGTTTCTTCATATTGTGAACTGTACGATATATTTCCATGCTGGGCATCTACTCTGAAATCGAATTTATGCTTTCCCAGCCCTTCTTTAATTACCTGATCAGCAATACTGTTCAGACTTACAGGCTGGTTCCCTCCAAAACTCTGAATATGAGGGGCAGCATCCAGAAGTACAGTGGGGCTGTAACCTTTGATCATAATATTTCCAAGACTTCCTTTTTCCTGGCTGAATCCCACTTCTGTAACCACTCCTACAAAATTACGTTCAGCTCCTTTCTCAATATCTTTATATTTGAAAACAACTGTGATTCTTTTTCCTAAAAATTTCTGGGCTTCTTCCAGATTGTGGTTTTCCGGTTTACCCAAGGTATCATGGGCCAGCATCAGGCTGAACTCATGGTGCCTGGTAGCACTCTGCACCAGCTTAAAATGCTTGAAATGATTAATGATCTTTCCTTCTATGATGACATCGAGCTTGATAACCCGATTGATCCCTGCTATATAACTCTGAGAGATAGCTTCTGCATTATGTATTTTTGAAGTAGGCTGCTTAGCCCACACTTTTGTCTCAACAACGGAAGGATCATTGGAAACCAGCGTTTGATTCAGAAATTTACCTGTTTCTTGTGCCGGGTTTAAATACTGCGTGGTTTCAGCTGTTTTTTTTATTTTATCCCCTGCTTTACTTACCTTTTCCTCTGCTTTTGCAACCGCATTTTCCTGTGCAGTTTTTTTAATTGTCTCTGTATTCTGGCTGATAGATTGCTGAGAATTCTTTACTTTAATTTTATCATCTTGAAACATAGTGTTGCGTGTTTAAGTTAATAAATATTGAATTGAAACCATAGGTATAATTACCGGCTCTGTACATTCCAGATATTGGTTTCTATTTTAGTGGTTATTTATCTGAAACTTATTTTAAAGCAGAAAACAGAACAGCGTCTCTTACCCGCTGTTCTGTACCAATTTTATTTTTACTAAGATGATGAATAGGCTTAATTACTACCTGTAGAAGGCCATAGTCCTGCGTACTGAGAAGTACCGTAGTCGATAGTTTCAGCGCTGATTACAAAGCTGATCAGCATACTGTTGCTGTCGATTGCATCGAAGTCCACTTCGTGCTGGATTACATATCCGTTTTCCCAGTTCAAAGTAATCAATGTTCCTTCTTCGTGAGATTTGTTGAATGTAATTTCTCCTTTTGTAGGCTTGTATTTACCGTTTAACAAGCTTTCAAGGATGTCAGATTTTTCAGTAGCTTCTACTGTTACTTTGATCAATGCGTTAGAAGGATCTGATGCTACACGTCCTGATACGTCTGTAGATCTGGATACGCTGTAATTCATTTTTAACAGCTTCTGTCCTTCTCCTCCGTTGAATTTTAAGATTCCTCTTGAATTTCTTTCTGCCATGATTGTAAATTTTGATCGTTAATATTTTGTGATTCGGTGATTGTTTAGCAAAGATAGAGGCTCTTTATTGCTCAAAAAAACTTTTCAATATAAATCTGAGAAATTGTAGTAGTTCTACGATTTCTTGTCGTAATTCTACGACAATTGATTTAACAAATCCATTCAAAACGCCACCAGCAAAGGATTTCAACGCATTAAAAAACAACAGTAAAAATAAAAATTTTCCACTTGAGTGAGAAATATTAAGATTCCTTTAATATAAAGTTGGCCTTTTTTTAACAATCAGTTATTGCATAAAAAAAGCAACCAACTTAACATTGATTGCTTTTTTATTTGTATTTTAATTACTGTTGCATACTAGCTCCCTCTTTGATGGAACGAACGAGTATTTTATTTTTTCTTAGCAGAAAATCCGGCATCAGGTCAACCGGAAGATAGAAAGGGCTTTCTCCTTTTTTCTGCAGTTCTTCTACGATGCCGGGATTCCAGGTAAGGATTTTATCCATGTCCACTTTAAGTTCATCAGCAACAACTTTCAGATTGAATCCGGCATTGATTTCTGTTTCTGAAAGCGCAGCAGCCATCACTCTTCTGTTTCCGTCCTCAAAGAAAACTTTGTTGATCCTTGAAGAATTGTAGTTGCTTAAAACACTCTGAAGTTCTCCGGTAGCATAGCATGCATTGAGGTATTTCTTCACATGATTAATGGTTTCTCCGGGAAGGTATTTAGAGAATTCGTGATATTGAGAGGAGCCTGCAGCTTCCATCGCTTTGGCAATATTTCCTTCACCACAGTTATAGGCAGCTACAACAGTTACCCAATTGTTATATTTTTTATAAAGGTTTGCTAATGAGATAACTGCTGTTTTCGTACTTTTATAAACATCGGTACGATTCTGTTCCGTAAGTCCGTATTGGTTGGCATGTGCAGTCATCAGCTGCCATATGCCTACGGCTCCGGCTCCGGAAGTGATGTTTCTGTCGAAATGGGATTCTATCAGGGCCAGGTTTCTTAAATGCTTGGGAAGTCCTTTCTGAAGGAGTAACTGTTCAATAAATTCTACAAGATCTTTATTGGCATTAATGATGCCTTTATATTTTCTCACACTGCTTTCTGACGTATCTGAAGCAGCAAGAAACTGCCCGTTTACACTTATAACAGTTCCCAATAATAGTAAGCCTGTAAAAATATTTCTGACAATGGTTTTCATTTTTTTTGTATTTATAAGCAAAAAGGCAAATGTATTTTTTGCCCTTTCGCTTCCTAATTAATCTACTTTCCAGCTTGGTTTTTCTTCGTCTTTATTCCAATCTACATGAATGGTCTGGCCGGATTTTACTTCTTCTCTGACAATCATTTTAGAGATCGGTCTGGCAAGCTGTGCACGGATTACTCCTGAGATCTGTCTTGCTCCATACTTGCTGCTGAATCCGCCTAATGCAAGGTTTCTTACCGCATCATCACTGATCTTTAAAGTGATTCCCAATCTTGTCAATGAGGTATGAAGTGATTTCAGCTGAATATTGAAGATTCTTTCTGCAATAGATTCTGTGATCGGTGCAAAAGGAATGATCTCTGTGATTCTTGCTAAAAACTCAGGCCTGAATCGTCCTGAATTTGACATTATCTGCATCAGTGAAGATGATTCCGGAATTTTTCCTTCTTCAAATTGCTTTACAATTTCTTCACTTCCGATATTGGAGGTAAACAGGATCAATGCATTGCTGAAATCTCCTTCTTTACCTAATTTATCGTGAACTTTTCCTTCGTCCATAATCTGAAGGAACACATCAAAAACTGAGTGGTGTGCCTTTTCAATTTCGTCAAATAAAACAACGGTATAGGGCTGTTGTCTGATTTTATTGACAAGCATACCTCCTTCTTCGTATCCTACATATCCCGGAGGCGCTCCGTATAGTAAGGCTGCGGAATGTTCTTCTTTAAATTCTGACATATCAAAACGCACCATTGCTTTTTCATCATTGAAAAGTAATTCTGCCATTGATTTTGCCAGCTCTGTTTTACCCGTCCCAGTAGGTCCGAGAAGGAAGAATGACCCAATTGGCTGCCCTGGTTTATTCAATCCGCTTCGGTTTTCTACAATAGCATCGGAAAGAATTTTTAATGCATGATCCTGTCCTACTACTCTGTTTAGTAGAAGAGATTCCATATTCAAAAGTTTTTCTTTTTCCTGAGCCTGGATCTTTCCGATTGGAATATTGGTTTTCGCAGCCATTACAGCGGCAAGTTCAAGTCTGTCTACTTTTTCTCTTTTTTTCGCAGCATGCTGCAGAAGTTCTGCATAGGTATCTTCAATAATCTTCTGAATCTGATCTACCGGCATAGAGTTGTCAATGGCAGGCTGCTCACTCAGCGATCCCCAAAGAATCGGGCTTATTTTATCCCTCAGGAGATTATAAGTCCAGATCAGCTCGTCCGCTTTATCTTTGCTATCTGCATATTCTTCTTCTAAAATAGCATCATAGCTTTCTTTCCAGCTGCTCAATTCTTTTTCTGACAATTCATCAAGCATTTTGATGGCTGCCATTGTTCTGTCTAATAAATCAATAGCGGCATCGGGTAATTTTTTACCTTTTGCATATCTTTTAGCGAGACGCACACATTCCGGAATCGCAGTTTTTTCGACTTCAATACCATGGTGTTTTTTGTAGCCTTCAAGAAGAACATCAATCATTTTCACGCAGGTCTTTTCATCCGGTTCATGTACGGTTAAGACCTCGAAACGACGGTTGAAAGCCTGTTCCGGCTCTATAATTTTTCTATATTCTTCCTGGGTCGTAGCTCCAATTACGGTAATTTCACCTCTGGCAAGCTCAGGCTTCAAAAGGTTGGCAACATTTCCGATGCTTCCTTTCGGGTCTAAAAGGGTATGAATCTCATCAATGAAAAGAATCGCTTTTTCAATTTTCTTACATTCATTGATGACTTTTTTCAGACGGTCTTCAATTTCACCTTTATAAGAAGTTCCGGCTAGCAATGCTCCGGTGTCCAGTTCTAAAAGGGTACCGTTTTTAAGCATTTCGGGAATATTTCCTCTGATAATTTCAGTGGCAAATCCTTCCACCAATGCAGTTTTTCCTACTCCGGGTTCCCCGATGATGATCACATTCGGTTTGCTTCTGCGGCAAAGAATTTCTACCAGCATTCTGAGTTCTTTATCTCTACCGATGATATTTTCAATTTCTCCTTTTCTCGCCTGTGCCGTTCTGTCTACACAATAGCTTTTAATGGAAGGAAAAGAAGAGTCTGAATAGTCTGAACCATTTGAAAATAATGATGAGAAATCACCATCTTCTGAAACGGTAAACGGTGTATCTTTTCTATACAGATTGAATATCTCATGTTCTCTCAACGGAAGTGATTTCAATTGCTGAAGTGAGAACACAACCTGTGGTTTTACAATTGCTGTCAGGATACAAATAGGGGTAATCTCATCCAATCCTAATTTTAAGCGGATATCATCAGCTTCTTCAATAAGATTATCTATCGCATCATCCTGACCTACTTCATCGGGAAGGTGATTGGTCTTAGGATATTCTTCAATACGGACATCTGCCCATTCATAGAAATAGCCGGGATCTTTATCTATACTTTTCAGGAATTCATTGAGTCCGATATCTTTATGCATTAAAGCCTGCAGGATGTGCGGGCCTCCATAGGTTCCGTTATAATTTTCCTTCGCTATCGACTGAGCAATGTGAAATAGTTGCTTTACGGTTTCGTTGGTTACTAGTACTCCCATTTATAATTTTCTTATATTAATATATTTGCGTTCTGTTTTTATGTGCTGATTTGATGGTTTCGATCCATATTTTCCATCCCTTTTATCAGGGTATAAAAAATTGTTCTTTTTATGATGCTAAAATTAGTTATTTTATTCTAAACGATATAAAGATAGTTAATTCTTCAAATAGAGAAGTAACAACGGTGTTTTTTGTTTTTCAATATAATTCTGATGGCGAAGTTTTGTGATAAATTACTCACCTAAGCCTTCTTTTTTCTTTTATATATTCAAAAAGTATAATAAAATCAAACTGAACCATTGAAGTCCGATGTAGATATAGAATAACATGACCGAAGTTTCTGCCAGCTCATACAGTTTTTCAATCAGAGTAGTTTTTATAATTTCAGAAAAATCTGCATTATCATTTCCCAGATTCAATTCGTCAAACTTTATTTTATTTAAAGCATACCCTAAAATACGTTTGAGTATTTTGTTTTCTGAACTATTTCTAAATTCATTCAGAAGTTTAACTTTAGCGATTGCAAAATCAGCACTTGTGCGGATAACAGTTGGCTGTTTGGCTTTAAAAATCCCAATCACCTTATCGATAAACGGGATTACAATTGTTTTGGAATGATCCTGAAGCAGCTTGCTGATCACTACTGACATTGCATATTTTGAAGCAAAAACAATGGTAAAAAACGGAGCTATGATCATTAACAAATAAAATAGAACCGCCGAAACAGGTTTTGCTTTAATTGTGATTATTATAAATGCAATTGCTCCTGTATGTCCTAATGACGGGCCTAAACGATCAGCTAAAATATAAATTCCAAATACCAGGGTAACAATCGTAGAAATAAGTCCTATTGCATAAATTTTAAATATACTGAGGATGAATGCTGCGGATAGTTTGGAGAAATATTTCAGGTGATCCGTGATTTTGTTCATTGACGTTGATGGTTATTTAGTTTTATGAGATGCCTTATGACAAGCAGTTTTATGTTGATAATTTAATAGTTAAGGGTTATTTAAATTGTTGTTGAAGATAATGATTCAATAATAAAACATTTGTACTTCTGATGTGTTTTCTAGGGTACTATTAATTTCTTTATGGGTTATTCTTCCATTATTATCCAGTGTAAACTTGATTTTTTCACCGTTGGTAAGTTCTTTATTTATTTCTGTTTTACCATTTTTAAAATGATTGGAAAAATTGTAAGTATTGATTTCTGTAGTAATTGCCTCTGGTTCGTATTTATAGTTTTTTTCAATTCCTGACAGCGGTGTTTCAGATTCTTCTTTAAATTTTTTCCAGCCTAATGCTTTCTGTTGTTCAACAGTTATTGGAGTCCATTTTTTATCTATAAGAACCGAAGCATTTACAATCGCATATTCATACTTTTTCTCTTCGGTAATCTGATCTTTAGCATACCTATAGGTTATTTTCGTAAAATGATTTACCCATTTTTTAGCATCAGATTTATCTGGAGCGCCATAGTATTCAACAACACTCATGAGTTCATTACCCACCGGGTCATACTGGAATTCAATGATATGATTTTCATTTTCAGTATATTTCCTTGCAATTTGCCCTTTATTATTATATTGATAGAGTAAGGCATAAGCTTCATTTTTTACTACTTTTCCATTAGGGGCTATTTCTTTTTCTTTTATATTTTCTTTTAGAATATTATCATTTTTATCATAGGTAAATTCTCTTTCTGACTGTATATCTTTGGTATCTTTCTTTTGAGAAATAAGTCTTCCGTTTTCATCATATGTATTCTCTAACAGGATTTTGTCAACTATTTTATCTTCAGCTATCCTCAGTAGCTGCCCATATTTATTGTAGTGATATAAATATTTATTTTTAGCATCCGGGAGATTTTTTTCGATACTTTTAATAAGTCCAAGTTCATTAAATTCTATGAGTGTAAAAAAATCACCTCCTGCGGTTCCACTTCTTCCAATAGGATATTTATAAAAGGTAGAATACTTTTTGGGAGAAAAATATTTGAGACGGCTAATCTCCAGCAAGTCATCCGTATTCAGAAATTTTGAATTTTGTATATCAAAAACTTGCGATTTCAGATCAACCTTTGCGTATATTTCATGCTGTCTCCCAGGTGCGTAAAACAATACAATATCTCCATTTTTTTCATACGCAATCTTCTGGTTTGGGTACAGTTCCTTAACATTAAACTTCTCAACTTCTTTATTATATTCCTGCATATTTTGACTATTTGAATGACAACTTATTACTATGCCAATAAAAACTAACATCTTAAAGATGATTGACTTCTTATTTTTCAGTTTCATTTTTTTTCGATTTATCTATTGCTTTCATATCGTCTGTGTCTTTATGAATTCTATCCCACTGCCACTTCCAAAAAGTGATCAGTACATCTCCATAAATATAATCCATTACATTTTCTGTTTTTATATTTAAAAAGAATTATTGCGGAACACTCTCTTGTATCTCAAATGAATAATTTAATGCAATAGTATGCATGTCTTATGAGTTGTTTCTACTATCAAATAGTGATTTTGAATAGATATAATCTCCTATTAAACTTTTATTAATCAATAATTACGGATTATAAAAAGGTACTGTTTTTTTCTGAAGTTCTTTCCCTGTTTTCCCATCTAATATGATTTCCACAATTGTATCACCTGCAGTCTGATGAGAAATCCGCCATACTTTTTTGCCTTCAAAATCCTGTTTTAATACTCTTGTCTGATAACCTGAATCATGATAGCCTTTTGGGAGATTAATTTTATTCTTTTCACAATACTCCACTATCTTTTCAGGAGTAAAACTATATCCTTCATCTGTATTTTCTTCTTTAATAAGCTTCCCTGATTTATCGAAATGATATAATATTCCTATTGGAGAACCCATATTAAATGACAATGATTTATTTTTTATGTACCCATTTTTATAATAGAATTTATCTGATTTATAAAAAGAATTCTCATAGTAAATACTTAATCTATATCCACCTTTAGAAGCAGAAAAGATTTCTTTTCTTTCTTCCGGAGTTTCAATACATCTGTCATCCTCTTTTTTCTTAGAATTCTCTATAGTAATCTTTTCAAATTCATTACTCATTTTTGGAATCATTGTCTCTTGTACTTCCTGAGATTGACATTGGATAAAAAAAACCAACAAGAATACTACAAATAGTTTTATATTTATACTACCCATATAATAAATGGATTATAAAAAGTTTTTTTATACATTTCATTTCAGTTAAAATTTCAACTTTATTTATAATTCCTTGAAAAAACGATTATACCAGTCAAAATAATGTTCATTTTTTAAAACTTTTCCGGAACTGTCATCCACGAGAATTATAACTCGTTCACATTTTTTATCATCCGGATTTTCAAAATGACCTTTATTCAGACCAATCTGCCAATATTTTTTTCCATCATTTTCTTTTCTCCATATTTTTATATACTGTTTAGTCCACTGCTGGTCTGTATTAATTACAGCATTTGCTGAAGCATCAATTTTATAATTATATTTTTGAATATATTTTTTTGCAATTTCAGTAATAGTTTCAAAAGAAGTCTTCCAACCTTCATCAAAATCAATTGTCTTAGTTAGCTTTCCATGTTCATCAAATTCATACATCAATCCATAATCTCCTTTAGAAGTTTTATTATAAATCCTTTTTAGCTTTATATTTCCGTTTGGATAGTATTCCTTATAAAGATCAAACCAGCCTTTGGGTAATAATGTTCTTTGACTGTAAACCAATCCTAGGGTTCCCATAGTTGTTTGTGTACTACCATCACTTAGAGTTTCAGTCATATCAACATCATACCTTGAAGAATAGGGTTCAACAAGACCTTGAGCTTTTTTAGTCTCTAATAATCTGGGATTATTGATGTTTAATGTTTCAGTTATTGAGTCCATAGGCATGATATATTTGTTTTTATTCAAGGTTTCTTTTTGTGCATCGCATTGATAAAATATAAAACTCAGGAAGAAACAGTATATTAATTGGGTGTGTATTCTCATTATTTATGATTTAACAAAATATTTATTTTAAAATAAATTCGTAGGTTTTTACGCTATCAATTTTTTCACCAGAAAAAAAATACTCCCTTTTTTTTCTTATTTTTTCATTCCAATTTGTTTGCATCACATATATTCTCATTTTTTTTCTACTATATGCAGAATATCTAATTTGTAATAATTCTTTTTCTCTAAGTAATCGTTGAGATTTTGTTTGACTAAAGCTGATAATATTATTCTGCATAAAATAATACACTGGGTTATAAGGTTCAGACCATAAAACCGTTATAGGTAAACCTTTTAACATCCTATTTAATTTTTTATTTTTAATTGTTTTACCATCATTAATATTTCCAAAATATGATTGATTATTTAATATTTCATGAACATCTTGCCCGCATAACAAATGAGATGTATCAAACTTCATTGTCGATTGAACAATAACAGTATCATTTTTAGATAAAATGCCAGTTCTAACTATATTTCCTTCCAATTGTTTATATGTTGAACAATTTATAGTAAAAATAAATAGAAGAAAAAAAACAGAATGTTTAGAGTATTTAATTATTTGTTCTACCATTATTCTGTTAATAAATTAAAATTTCTCAATTTATCCCACTGCCATTTCCAAGTGGAGTACTTATCTTTACTATCTAAATGAGCATAATCCATAACGTTTTCTGTCTTTTTATATTTAAAGAGATAAGGTGTTATTGCAGATATACTCTCTTGTGTCCCAAATGAATGCCCCAATGCAATAGCATGCATCGCTTCATGAGCTACATCAGCATCTGTGATTCCTGAAAACATAGTTCCTCGCCCTGCACCTATAGGAGTTCCAATTCCACCTACACCTATTGTTGCTCCATTATGAACCAGATACGCAGTTTCAGAAAAAAAATAAAGTCGTAAAAATTTATCATATTTACCTGTCCCATCTGCTTTACCATCAGTTCCAAAATTTGGAAACATAGCTTTTAACTTTTCATCTAGATAATCATATAGTGATTTACCTCTAATATTTCCACCAACATTAATTCCACTTCCATTACTTATAGAAGGTAATGATAAATCTGTATTTGGTGTACTATCAATATTTCTGAGAATATTCAAATCTTCTTCAACTATATTTGTTTTAATCAGGGATTGCTTTAAATAATTTTCTAACTCAGTTTTACCTTTTATTGAGCCTTTATTTTCTCCATTTCCTATATTAGCTTTCACCCTCACACACACTACATTTAGCCTTTTCACTTTGTTATTATATAACTTTAAATATCCTGCTTCATTCCCATCACAAAGAACTTTTAAAATTTCAGGAGTCGTAATATCTTTTATTACTTTCAATTCTATTTCGTCCTCTAATTTGTAACTTTCATTTTTTTTAATTACAATTTTTGCATAATGTGTATTTTTTGTAGGATCACTTTTTTCATTTTCAACACCTTGTCCCAAACTTGTCGTAATCTCACATAATGTCTTATCATAAGCAATTACCAATTCTGTCGGAAGTTTTTCCTTATCTTTTATATGTACTTTTAAAGATAGCTTGATTTTTTTATTTTTTTCAACACATATCCAAGAAGGATAGTAGCTAGTTGGCTTTCTATCCTTTAGCAACCAAGGTATACTGTATACAGGATTACTATACTCTCTTTTAAGATCTGTAAATAAAGTAGGTGAGGTAGTAAATCTTGCTGCAGGGTCAGCTGAAGGATATTTATCATATGTTCCTGTTAAATCTGAATATAAATCATCACCAAACAAACCTGTATCCTTGATACGCATCCAATCAAAACCATATTCTTTTCCCTTCCAATTTCTCATGGGGCGAAAATGCACTATTGCATCCGCAGCAATATTGATTTCAGCCATAGGAGGTTTTTCAGGATTCCCTCCATAAAGAATCTCAGTATCACTATTTTCACTATATATGATACTTGCGTTTTCTATAATGTCTGTTTCAGAATAATAACTAAGATTTCCTTCAACAGCCTCATATATTTTTCCTTTTACAATTCTTACCCTACTCATCTTAATTGGTTATGTAATTAATGAGCTTTTCCTTTTTCACCACTCCTATTATCAATATTACTTTTTGCATGTTTATTGATAGAAGCATTGGTACTTGTTTCAATTCCTTCCTCACCATTAATCACCGTTTTGCCTTTCTTTGTTTCGCTGTGTACATCTCCTTCAATGATCTCAGTAAGTTTCCCCGTAATAAATGTACTCACATTTCCTATAACCGAAGTAAGTTTCATAGCGCCTACGGTCTCGGTATTATTTAATCCGACACTATCAGACTTATTCATCCCCACCGTCGTAGTCATGTTTTCTCCTACATTAATATTCATATTTTTACAGTTCAGGGTCATCGTTTCCGGTGCCGTAATATTAATATTGCTTCCCGTCGTATCCAGATGAATTTCATTACCGCTTTTATCTGTAATAATGATACTTTCATCTTCTGTAAAAACGATTCTGTGGCCGCTTCGTGTTTGTATAGATTTTACACGGTTGTCCGCACCACCTCCAAGGCCTATTCCACCGTGAAACATTCCTCCCATGACAAAAGGTCTGTCGGGGTGACTGTGAACAAAATTGACCATCACCTGGTCTCCTACTTCAGGAATGGCTACATAGCCACGGTTTTGGGTGATTTGGTCTGTTCCTCCAGCATCGGGGCTCATTACACGGACAAAATGGGTGGTATCATTCATCTGCCAGTCAAATCTCACCTGAACTCTTCCCTGTCCTTCCGGATCCGTGTTAGAAATTACGGTCGCGATCTGTGGCTGTGCGGCAGGTACATTGAATTCGGGTTTCGGTAAAAAACCGGTATCCGCAGCGATAGACTCAAAAGTTCCTGAATAATGTCCAATCGTATCAATTTCGTGAACAACCTCTGTTACCATTACTTTTGTAAAGTAGGAAGTTTCATTACTGTCCGGCTTTCTCATATAAATATCCACCACACATCCCGGGTGTAAAAACGGAACTGTTGTAGATCCGGAAACGGAAAATACATTTACCGCTTCGCTGCCTGAAGTACTTCTTTGAGAATGTTCAACATCCAGATGCGTTGTTGCTTTAATAGGGGCAACCTGAAGCGCCGGGGTTTTATAGATTTTATCGTTATGGCTGTATGCTGTATTGGCAAGATCGCTTAAATGGTTTACGGGAGTTTCCCCGGAAGTAAGTTTTTCATTTTTACTGCTGTTATAACCGTAGTATTGAGGTTT
The DNA here is from genome assembly GCF_900182655.1 of Chryseobacterium rhizoplanae. Classification (GTDB taxonomy): domain Bacteria; phylum Bacteroidota; class Bacteroidia; order Flavobacteriales; family Weeksellaceae; genus Chryseobacterium; species Chryseobacterium rhizoplanae. The sequence continues at coordinate 130,448 of NZ_FXTC01000010.1, read as the reverse complement.
TGTATGAACAGCTTTTAACTCTACTTTTACATGATCTGCATTGCTTCCATAGAGCAGTTTGATAGGTTTATTCTGTGGTGGAAGCTTCCCGAAATGCAATACTTCACCATCATAATAAAATTGCTCTCCATATGCTTCTGCCATTCTAGCCAGATAATTATAATGGGTTTCATTGTACTGGCTGCTGTAAATGATCTGAGAATAATCATTTGTATCAATTCTTATATCAAACCGTTCTTTATCAATTCCCTGTTTGATTACTTCTTCAGCAATAATTCCCATGTTAACAGATTGCCCGCCGCCAAAACTCTGGATATGCGGAGCTCCATCCAATAAAATAGTAGGACTGTATCCGGAAAGTACGATATTTCCAAGGCTCATTTTTTCCTGGCTGAATCCAACTTTAGTAATAATTCCGACAAAGTTTCTTTCAGGGCTTTTCTCAATATCTTTGTAAGAAATAACGGCTGTAAGTCGCTTTCCTAAAAATTTATTAGCTTCTTCAAGAGTATGGCTCTGTCTGTCTCCCAATGCGTCATGGGCAAGGGTAAGACTGAATTCGTGATGGTGACTGGCTTTTTGTTTAAGAGTGAAGTGTTTGTAGTACTTAATAATTTTACCTTCCACAACCAGTGACAATTTAACCAGCCGGTTGATTCCTGCATGATGATTCTCGGATATCCCGTCTGCATTCTGTGACGGACGGAAGGAAGATCCTTTTGTCTTTGATTCGGTTTTCATATGCTTTGTGTTTGTGTTTGATTAAAGATAACAATATTTTATATAACAGAGGTTATATAAGCATGTTAGAGTAAAATTTTCCGGTATAAGTTTTTATCAGGCAAAAAAAGACCGCCTTTAAAAGGGACAGTCTTTTTTCTTATGAATGTTGATAATGTGTGTAAATTTTAGCTTGAAGGCCAAAGACCAGCGTACTGAGAAGTACCGTAGTCAATAGTTTCAGCACTGATTACGAAGCTGATCAGCATGCTATTACTGTCTATTGCATCAAAATCAACCTGATGTTGAATTACATATCCGTTCTCCCATTTCAAAGTAATCAATGTTCCTTCTTCGTGAGATTTATTGAATGTAATTTCTCCTACTGTTGGCTTGTATTTACCATTCAGCAAGCTTTCAAGAATATCAGATTTTTCAGTAGCTTCTACTGTTACTTTAATAAGTGCGTTAGAAGGATCTGATGCTACACGTCCTGATACGTCTGTAGATCTGGATACGCTGTAATTCATTTTTAACAGCTTCTGTCCTTCACCGTTGTTGAATTTTAAGATTCCTCTTGAATTTCTTTCGGCCATGATTAGTAAATTTTAATCGTTAGTAATATTTGTGATTCGGTGATTGTTTAGCAAAGATAGAGGCTCTTTTTCGCTAAAAAAAACTTTTCAATATAAATCTGAGAAATTGTAGTAGTTCTACGATTTCTTGTCGTAATTCTACGACAAAAGATTTAAACACCACATCACAACACCCACCAATACAGTATTTTAGACTAAATCCCATTTTTAAGATAAAAATTATTTTTACACTATAGCGAGAGATAATCGGGAAATTAAAGGTGAATTATGAATGGTCAATTCGCTTTTCTGTGAATTTTTGATTCAAGGTTTTAAATTTAAAGTTCAAGATTTAAAGTTTAAGGTCTAGGTGTTTCAACTTTTCACTTCCGGTTTTGGGACACAAAAAAAGCAGAAGGAGGTAACTTCTGCTTTTGATATGATAAAATGAATTTTTTAGTGCTTTGTATATTCCGGTTGTTCCGTCGGAATTCTTGACGGCGTAAAGTATTCATTAAGCCAATAGAAAGTCTGTCCGTTTTGCTGAATCTTTACAGCTGGGTTATTTCTGTTGGCAAGCATTCTGTCTGCTAAATTTTTGTAGTGATAGAAATAGTTTTTCACAGTCTCACTAGGAACAACTTTTGATTTTTTCCACCCTTTCAGTTTGTACTTAGCCATCAGTTCTTCTTCGGAAAGATCAAATCCTGTACTCATTCCAATAGCATACGACATTGGCTGTTCATAAAGAGCTCCTTTATCCAGGAATTTTATAGTCGGGTTATACTTTTTCAGAAGCTTCACATATTCTTTCACTGCTCTTGCCTGATTAAAATCCGGACGGTCTGCCTGAGTATTTCTGTATACTTCGGTATAGAAAGCTTTTAAGTTGTCATATTCTGATTCAGAAATAAGGATTCCTTTTTCTATTCCCGGAGTATAATCTTTCAGATCTTTCGGAATGTATCCTTTTACAAGGAATGGGCTTCCGTAGTTGATCAGCTGTGCTGCAATTCCTGCAGAAACCGGATTGGTAAGACCTGGATACAGATATTTATATTTTACATCAACATCTGTTTTTCCTGCTCCTACTGATGAATGGAAATATTCATTAAGTGATTTATCAATATTCTGATTATCTAAAGTAACCTGTGAAATAAGGCTGTCAACAGATTTTTTCAGGAATCCGGGAGTTGTAATATCCCCTTTTTTAGGGAAAATAACAAATCCCTGAGACATACTCTGTTTAGGGTAAGCCAATGAGAAGAATCCGGCATCTCCTTCTACCAGGCTGAAGTTATTTTTGGTAAGAACATCATATTGGTTGATGATCTTTTGTTTTTTAAGTTCAGCAATATTTTTAGCCGTATTGGTAACAACATTTTCTGCCATCAATACGAAATCATTGTAGGTATCTGATGATCTTGCACTCGTCTGGAACATAATCAGTCTTGCCTGAGCCTGAGTAAGCGAACTGATCACACTGTACATATTTCCGCTCTGGTTGGCAGAAGTTCCTACAGTCACCACAATATTGGTTTCATCAGGTACGCTGGAAAGAAGGTTTCCTGCTGCAGTAAGAGCTTCACCAACCGGCTGATAACCGCTGTTGCTTGCACAGTTCATCTCATTCGTTTTCTGATCAATGAACGTTGTCATTTTACTGTAGTCAGCACTCAGGTTGGATACAGAAATATTTTCCCCGCAAGGGTTATTTTTGTACAGCACCACTCCATATTTAACATTGTTAAAATAAGATGGTTTCTCAAATCTAAGCTGAAGATCCTGTAATAATGATTTTACGATAGGGGCATAAGGAGCATTTCCTGCACTTACGTCTAACGCAAAGACAATATTAATATTTTTATCTCTTTCCGTGATCTCTCTGTAGCGGTCAAAATAAATAGGTTCACCCAATACGTTCGATACAAAGTTCTTGCTGTAGTCTAAAATATTGGTGAAATATTTTGTTTTTGAATCCGGAGTTGGAGCCTGTTCCAATGGAAGATTTACAGGAAAGATATTCTCAAGCTGTGTTCTTTTGTTAACGTCTGTAAGAAGAACTGCTTTTTTATTTTCAGCATCAGATCCAGATCCTCCCGGAGATCCTTCATAGATCCCTAAAGAAGAATCGTTGATCCCTGTTGTATTTTTCAGTTTGATCGCAGAGCGCTCTCCCCAGCTGGAAATCACGTTAGAACTTACCCATCCGTAAAGTCCTTTGCCAATGCTGTCTATGTCAATTGAAGGCTTTTTACCTACTAAAAATCGCTTGTTGTTTTCAGCCTGTTTATAGACATAAACAATTTGTCCGTTTGGAATCTTTACATTGGCTGTTTCAATAAGGCTTGGTGAATTAAACACCATAATAGAGTCATTCTTATAGTATCTTTCAGCGTTTTTAATCACTTCACTGTTACTTGGTACTACGGCAACTCTTACAGGATATCCTGTTTTTTCGCTTTTTAAAGCATTATTCCAAAGAAGAAGTTCAGATTCAGGAATCCATCCATATGTTTTGATAGATTTTGAAGAAACTTTTTTCATTAAAGCATCCGGAACATATTCCGCTACTTTTACCATTCCGTCTCTATGTTTTAAAACCATCAGAGGTTCCAGGAATTTTACTTCTTTATAAGATTTCTCATCATCTTTATCCAGATAAGCCGTATTTCTCGACCTGTCTGAAATAACGATCCATGGAGCTGACTTTTTAGGATAACCGTTAACGACAGGGGAAGCATCCACCTGTCCGTACTGTGACGGTTCCGGGGTTTTCTTTGACGGCAGTTTTACCTGGCAACTCGTCAATAATACTGATAACCCTATATAATATGCTGCTAGAGGAAATTTATTTTTCATCCTATTTTATCTTTAATGATTGGCGCATCCGTAAACCGGATGATATTATTTGCTTTGGTTGATTTCTACTTTCGTTACACACTCCTGTTTATCATCAAGGTTCACCTTTACAGTCTGAATCACCGTGTTTTTGTCAAACTGAAGACCGGCACAGTACATGTAGAAGTTGTTCACTTTGCTGTCATTTACCTTTACTACTGTATTTTCATTGTTACACAGATAGGTTTTCAACAGGTAATTGTAATGCATATTGAAACTGTTTCCATTGGCAATCTGCTGAAGGTGATATTTGAAATCATTATCTACTCTTGCGTAAGAATCTTCTACTGAAACTTCCTCTTCTGCAAGTGCATCATAAGCCGGAAGGATTTTAATATGGTGGTAAATAGGCTCCTGACTTTCTTCAGTGTATAGCGTTACCACATAATCTCCGGGTTTTTTATAAGAATAGATTGTAAATTTATCTTTAGAATCTGTATTTCCTGTTTCTCCGAATTTCCATGCAAACACTTTTGCATCAGAAATGGCACGGAAAGATACGCTTTCATTTTGCATAGCCTGAGCTACTGCTTCGATAGTAGTTGCTGATTTTGCGGTATCTTTTGCTTTCTGAACGCTTCTTGCGCTTACCATTACAGGGAAAGATTTCGTATACTTATTGTCAACGATCAAACTCACCTGATAGTACCCCGGTTTATTATAGAAGTGAATCCCGCTGTTTTTATCTGAAGTTGTACCGTCTCCGAAATTCCATCTTTTGGTTTTCGCAAACTGGGTTTTATCTTCGAATAATAGCGTGTCTCCTACCGCCAGTGAAGACGGATAAACCACCCCAACAATATCATCGGCTGAATGGATAACTTTTTTCTGCAGCCATAGAGCAACTAATGCTGCGATGAGCAAAGTTGCAACAACACCGATAATAATGTTTTTCTTGTTCTTTTGAAAATAATTCATAGTTAATAATTGTGATGTGTTTTATATAAAGTTCCTAGTATTTATTACTTATTGTACTCTTGCTTTCAGGTCCTGCTCACGCTGATAAAGCTTATTTTGCTTGTCCTTAAATCCGATTCTGCACTCATCCACCTGCTTTTGAAAAACTTTAATATCTTCTGAAGTAGTTGAAATCACTTTTTTGTCATCAAAGTACATTTTATAGAATTTTGCAATCTGAGGATAAGCATCTTTTCTGATATCAACAACATCAGTACTGCCGAAATAACTGTTAAGATCGTTAACCCCCAACTGAATATTATTTTCTACAAAAGGCTGCGGGCCGTCATCAGTAAGTTTTGTGATCATGGTATAAGTACTGTCCATGATTGGGATAACGATTTTTTGATGATGCTCAAATTCAGCTTTCTGTTCAAGATTCTGAATTCCTCTCACATCTTCATCAGAAAACGGAGATACAAATCCTTTTAAAAATATCACTCCTAAAAATAACATAGCAGTCACAAGCATCAGTATTAAATAAAAAAACTGATAATGCCTTTCTTTCTTCGATAATGTGATTTGTCCTTGCATATCTTTTCTTTTTATCTTCTTCTTTTACTTCCTGTGAAATTTCTTGTAGGGTCTTTTCTAAGCTCGTTATTGGTTACTTTTATTTTACCCATACATTCATCCAGATCTCTTAAAACGGTTTTCTTCTTATATTCCACTTCAATGATCTTAGCCTTTAAAGTCATCATAGGTACTATCTGCTTCATCAATATAGCATAGTGCTTAAAGCTCTGTGCACTGTCTTTGCCCATAATATTTTTGGCGTCTCTCACGTTATCCATAATGCTGGTTCTGAGGAACACATCATTTTCCACCTTATTAATACTAAGCTGGTTCATTTTGTCATAAATTTCATCAATGTGATCTTTCAGCACGTCGCTTCGAAGCATCAGTTCTTTATAGGCTTCAGCTTCCCGGCTGATTCCTTCACGTTGTATGTCATAACTCTTAAAGAAGAGAAATAAGCACGCAAAAGTTACAACCGACAAAACGACAAAAGACAGAATAAACTTCCAAATGCCTATTCTGACGTCAGATTTGTTTAATTTTTTTTCCCTGTTAGAAGACATAATTTGCGATTTGTTTGGCCTGTGAAAATATAAAAAAAAATTTTTATGCACAATACGTAATTTCCCCAAACCTGTTTCGTGAAAACCCTGATTAAATTAATATTAATTTCCACTTTGATAAGTTTTTCATAAATTAGACCTCTAAATTTTAAATATCATTCGCCAAATCGATATTAAGAATGAGTAAAATATTATCTAATACCGTACGTTTTTCTATTGCTGACAGTGATTTTTATTTTAAAAAAATAATGATCAAAACACTCATGGAGAATCCTTTCTATATGCTTCTGAATGACTGTAACAATGGGCACGAGCTGGTAAACAGAATCTACAGAAGGCAGGAGGATGTGTTCATCATTGAGTTATTTATGCCCGTTTTAAGCGGAATTGAAGCGATTAAATACATCCGGAAAAACAATACGGAAACACCTATTATCACTTATTCCGGCACTTATCAGGAAGATATGGCTGAAATTCTTTCAAAAATTCCTAATACCTATTACTGTCAGAAAAAAAGCACCATTATAAAAGATATCATCAAGGGAAGCATCACTTCTGAAGACTTTGACTACCAGACCTATTCCAAGGAATGGGAGCAGCAGCCACTTGCAGTACAGGAATATATGGACAGGCAGAAAAAAGGTCAGGAAGAACTTTCTCCAGCCGAAATACAGCTGATGAGATTTTGCTATGAGGGATTCAGCAATAAAGAAATTGCAGAAAAACTTAACCTGAGCACAAGAACTATTGACACTTACATTAACCGGCTTACAGAAAAACTGGGACTGAAAACCAAGCTCCACCTTATCCGTTTCTGTGTAGAAAACGGCTATTACAATTCCAGTTTATAAAAATTCTGATTTCAGATTTGAAAATTTAAAATTCCGGCTAACTGGTGGAAGCTGAGGAGGGTTTATAAATGCTTAATATAAGTAAGAAAACCCTGCCAAAGCTATCGCTACCGCCGTTTATTAAATTTTGTTCATTAATTTTTTTGTACCTTTATACCGTTAGATTATTTTATTGTTAAATTATTGCTACCCTGCCTTAATATAGCATATACATAAAAAGCTCAACGATTTGAATAAAAATATTTTGCCACTAATTTGCTAGTATTCAATTTTTTTAACTAAATTTGCACACCTAAAATTTAAAATTAAAATAAGGAAATGACAAAGGCAGAATTGGTAAACACCATCTCAAATAAGTTGGGAACAGAAAAGAATGAAACACAGAAAGTTGTAGAAGCTTTTATGCAGGAGATCAGAACTTCTATGTATAATGGGGATAACGTTTATCTAAGAGGTTTTGGATCTTTTATCATTAAAACAAGAGCTGCTAAAACAGGAAGAAATATTTCTAAAAACACTGCAATTGAGATTCCTGCTCATAACATTCCTGCTTTCAAACCTTCAAAATCTTTTGTTGAGAAAGTAAAAACTAAAGTTGCAGTAAAATAAGAACATTAACTGAATATTAACTAGTTACTAAAAAATTAAAATTATGCCAAGCGGAAAGAAAAGAAAAAGACACAAGGTTGCGACTCACAAAAGAAAGAAAAGAAGAAGAGCAAACAGACATAAGAAAAAATAATCTCCTCTTTTCGAGATTTACAATATAATAATATAGTTGGTGGATTTAAATTCTTAAAGTTCACTAACTATATTTTTGTTTGCAACTATAAGATTCCGCGGAAAACGGATGGTTTCAAATATTATTTTAATAAACATATAATGGTTTTCATCCAAAATCCTTATATTTAATAGATGAATTAATCAGAAAAACATCCCATTCCTATAATCTTAACAATTTTATCTTATTAAAAAATGAAGAAAGAACTAATAGTTTCGCATGAAGATGATCTTACAAAGATTGCATTACTGGAAGACGGAAGACTATGTGAACTTCATGAGCAAGAGGACAAAAGCGATTTTATAGTTGGAGATCTGTTTATAGGAAAAGTAAAAAAACTGGCACCCAATCTGAATGCAGCATTCGTGAATATCGGATATGATAAAGATGCATTTCTGCATTACCAGGATCTGGGACCTCAGTATCTTACATATAGAAAGTTTTTAAAAGATACTATTTCTAAAAAACAAAGCACTTCAAGCTTAAAGAATTTCGAGATACAACCCGAAATAGACAAAAATGGAACGGTAGATAAAGTGATCGCCAAAGACGATATCGTTCTGCTGCAAATCACTAAGGAGCCTATTTCTACAAAAGGCCCAAGAATATCTACCCAAATCTCTCTGACAGGACGTTTTCTGGTTCTGATCCCTTTCGACAATAAAGTTTCTATTTCTAAAAAGATCCGAAGCTTCGAAGAAAAGGAAAGATTGAGAACCCTTATCGACAGCATCAAGCCTGAAGGTTTCGGGGTTATCATCAGAACAGTGGCCGAAGGAAAAAAAGTAGCAGATCTTCATAATGACATGAACCAGCTGGTTCAGAAATGGGAAAGCACTTTTAAAAATATCCAGAGAAATAAAGTTCCATCCAAAGTTTTAAGCGAAGAAGACAAAGCTTCAGCTATTTTAAGAGACAATTTTAATCAGGATTTCGTGAATATCATCTGCGATGATGAGCAAATGGTGAACGAAATGACAAATTACGTGGAAGTAATTGCACCTGAAAAGAAAAATATTGTCCAGTTTTATGATTCCCATATTCCTCTTCTGGAATATTACAATGTTGAAAAACAGCTTAAACAGAGCTTCGGAAAACACGTTAACATTCCAAGTTCCAAAGGCGCTTATCTTGTTATTGAACACACAGAAGCACTTCACGTCGTTGACGTCAACTCCGGCAACAATATTACTACCGGAGCCGCTGTCAACAAAGAACATGCACTGAAAGTGAACAAAATGGCTGCTACTGAGATCGCAAGACAACTTCGCCTCCGCGATATGGGAGGTATCATTGTAATCGATTTCATAGACATGCCGAATTCTGATCACAGAAGAGATCTTTACGAGCATCTCAAAGAGGAAATGAAGCGCGACAAAGCTCGCCACAAAATACTTCCTCCAAGTAAATTTGGACTGATCCAGATTACCAGACAAAGAAACCGTCCGGAAAAACAGATCGACACCAAAGAAGAAAACCCGAACAAAGACGGAGAAATTGTAGCTCCTATTGTTATCGTGGAAAAAATGGGTGAAACCTTAAGAACCATCCTGCAGAAAGAAAAAGGAAAAATCTACCTGCATGTACACCCCTTTGTGGAGGCCTACCTTACCAAAGGCATCAAAAGCATCCAAATGAAATGGTTTATCAAATACAAAAAATGGGTAACCATTGTTCCAAGAGATTCTTTTAAATATTTAGAATACAAAATCTACAATGCCAAAAAAGAAGAATTAATAGAATTCTCTAATTAAAAATTTAAGACCTTCAGTTGTACTGGAGGTTTTTTTATTAGGCTGGGCTAAAGCCCACCCCTATTGAATTTTAACAACAATATCTTTTATCTTTTATCTTTTATCTTTAAAACATGAAAAAACACCATTACAAAATGACTATCCAATGGACAGGAAACCAGGGAACTGGAACCAGTGGATATAGAGACTATGAAAGAAGCCATAGGATCTCAGCAGAAAACAAAGTTATGATAGAGGGTTCATCTGATCCGGCATTCCGAGGTGACAAAACAAAATATAATCCGGAAGAAATGCTTTTATCTTCCCTTTCCTCCTGTCATATGCTCTGGTATCTGCACTTCTGTTCTGAAGCCGGTATTATTGTAACTGAATATACTGATGAAGCGACTGGCATCATGGAAGAAACAGCCAATGGAAGCGGCCATTTTACGGAAGCAACCTTGCATCCCAAAGTAACAGTTGCAGAAGAATCAATGGTTGAAAAAGCAGAACAGCTTCATCATAAAGCCAACGAATTTTGTTTCATTGCCAACTCGGTCAATTTTCCGGTGAAGCATATCCCTACCACGTTAGTTAAATAATACCACATCTTAAATTAAATTCATAAAACAATGATGAATATTACATTTTAACAGTAATAACTCTAAAAAATTCCACCAAAAGAGAATTATTTAATAAAAAATCAATGAAAACAATGTTTTACCATAAATAAAAACACAATAATTTTAAAATATTTATCAATTTTACTCAAAATGTCAAGTTTTTTTCATATTTTTATATAAACAAAACAAACCATGATGAAACCAAGATTGACCATTTTTGATGAGCCCATGCTCTATACCGAGGGATTGTCAAGACTGCTTACACAGAGCAAAATTTTCAGCACTATTGACATTTGTAATTCTTTAGAAACCCTCTCCCAACACTTAAAAGAAGAACCACCGGAAATGCTTGTCATGAGCTCCAACATGCTCATGCTTACAGAAATCTGCAAATTGGTAGAAAGCATTATTTCTCAACACAAAAACACCAAAATCATTGTCATAGGAAGCTCTTATGACGTGATAGATATGCGGAAGCTCTTCAACAAAGGCATCAAAGGTTATCTGGACAAAGACTGCACTTATGATGAGTTCCTGAAATCCATTAATGTTTTACTCCTTAATGAAATCTATATCTGCGATCATGCAAAGGAAAAAATGATGAATTTCATCAGCAGCGAACAAGAAAAGCAAAGCCCACACATCAAGGAACCACTCACCCGCCGTGAAATGGAAATCCTTAAACTGATCTGCGACGGATGCAGCAGTAAAGATATCTCTGAAAAACTTTTTATCAGTATCAATACGGTAGAAACACACCGAAAAAGAATTCTTTTGAAACTCAATGCGAAAAACTCAGTCGGAATTGTAAAATATGCTATTGAGAATCATATTATCGACTGAAATTTCCCCATGAAAAACGCAAAAAATTCCAAACTTGGCAGTCTGGAATTTTTTTATGCCTGAATTCATTCTAATTGCCAGAATCAGGCGTAAATTAATAATTCTTTTTCATTGTGAGATGAGAAGTGAGACATAGAGATCAGAAATTGAGCGATGAAAAAACTTATATAATTTTGACCCTATTGTTTATCTAGAAACAACCCAAATTTCTAATCTCTAGCTCACAACCTTGAACTTTAAACTTTAAAACCTTGAACTTTATTCATAATCCGGCATCTCCCCATTGCTGAAAAGTGCTGTTCGGGTAAGATCTGTCAAACTACTGTTAAGGTCAATAACCATTACATTTCTCTGCGAAATATTATCATTGGAAGTGTTCATAAAAATGATCTGTGCATTATTCGGTGAGAACCTTGGATCAAGATCATTGGTTCCCATCACTTTTTCGCTTTCGGCGGAAATATCACTTATGGCATCTGTAGCCAGATTGTAAATGAAAATATGTGAATCCAGTTGTCTGTAATTTCCGCTTCCATCAAGGTATCCTGAGACATCACGGGTAAAGAGAAGAAGCTGTCCGTCTACGGAGAAATTCAGTCCACCGCTGGCTCCCGGCGAACCGGATAAAACGGTTTTAAGGACACTTCCTGTCATGTCTATAACATAAACTTTGGTATTATAACCGTTATAATCGTTGGTTTTCAACGCTATTTTACTACCGTCATAACTCCAGTCGCATTCGGATATCATGCTTCCGTCCGGAGTAGTATATACCAGACTCAGACCGCTGCCATCTTTATTGATCCTGTATAGTTTATTGAAGTTAGAATAAATAAGCTCCTTACCATTTGTACTCCAGGCAAAATCCATTTCATAATTATTAAACCCTGCTACAGCCACCGTTGTTACTTTAAAAGGATTGGAACCGTCAGGATTGGCTGTATAAATATGAGTACTTCCGCCTTCTGTACGAAGAAAAGCAATGAGGCCTGCATTATTGTTCTTACGTGGCCTCCAGCTGTTGTAGGAAGAACTGGTAAACTGGAATTTATTTCCCTGATCATCACTGGAGATAATAACAAAGTTTCCATTCTGTTTTTGTGTATAATGATACCTGTTGGCCGGTACCGTATTGGTGGTGAATTTACTGATAGAGCTTAAAACTGGCTGGTGAATGCCGTCCGAAACAGACACCTGCCAGAAGTAACTTACACCAAACTTCAGATTTGAAAGCGTATAATGATTAGCTGTCAAATCATTAACCTGAATCACATTAGTGTCAAGATTATTTTTAATTGCCAAACTGTATTTTAAAACATCCGCTGTATCCGGATCTGTTGCGCTCCAGGTTAATTCGACGCTCAAAGGTTGATTGACTGCATTATCTATCGGACTTAACAACTGTGGCGTAGCGGGAGGAGAATTCAATGAGGTGTCATCATCCATCTCAAAAACTGCTGTTACCACTTGATTTTGATTCTGTATATTGACAGACTGAAAGCTGGTAATATATCCTGAAAGCTCCGCTTTTACTGAATAATTGCCTACCGGCATTGCTGCAATTTCAAAAGAACCGTCTGTACCACTGAAAACCGTCTGCGTTGTAGGATTGGTAAAGATTTTCACATTGGAAAGCGGCACATTACTGCCTCTTTTTACGACTTTTCCTTTTAATGTTCCTGTCTGAGCCTGTTCTACAAGGTCTTCATTGCATGAAAACAGACAAAAAGCAAAAATGAATATGCTGAGTATTTTAATTAAAGTTTTCATAATTCGTGTTTTTATTTGTTTCCGAAGTAAAAGTTGATTCCTATACCGAAGCGTAAAGCCTGATCTTTCCTTTTTCCGTTTACAAGGCCTTCCCAGTCGTCTTTGAAACCCAGGTCATATTGGGCTGATGCTCTCAGTGAAATATTCCTGCTGATCATATATTCCAGTCCGCCCCCGAATTGTGCTTTATATTGAGGTTTATATTTTGAATACATGGCTCCTATCCCACCGTAAACGTATGGACTGAATCTGTATTTAGGGAAAAGTAAATATTCCAGATTCACTTCGGGACCGAAATAGTTTCTTTTCACAATATTTGAATTTTCCAGCGTAAAATAACTGCCATTTATTTCCATATTCAGATAAGGAGTAAGGAAATATTTAAATCCTATTTTACCTCCGACATTCATTTTAGCGCCAACATAATCATCTTTCACTTTCTGCCCTTCAACATTGGCGAATACAGAAACTTTCTGTCTGTAGTTTTCCGGATATTTGCCACCTACTGCTCTTCCATCATTTTGCTCCTGTTCTCTGTTATATTCATTGATTAAGGTCTCGTATCCTCCATTAGTATCCACTGCTTTCCCCCATATTTTGTCTCTTATTCCTTCTACGATAAGAGATTTTACAGCTTTTTCAATAGCCTCGGTGACAGCAAGCTGAACGGGCTCATTTTGGGTGAGTCCTACCTCAGCTTCCAGAAGTCTTTCTGTATCAATATATCTGAAGAAGCTTCCGTTGACGCTGGTTGAAAGAATGGTTTTAGAGGTGTAAACTGTTTTAAGAATTTCTCCGTTAAGGGTGGAGACAGCACGAAGGTAAATAGTAATTCTGTCCTGACGGTATTGTGTGGAAGCACCAATTCCGAAATACCTTGCCCCAAGTCCTCCGGTAAGAATATTGCTGTCATAGGAGATTACACCGCCTTCAAGAAGAATTCCGGCATACAAAAGAGGAGGAAGTGCCTGGCTGTTTTTATCTGCATCCTTTATGTATTCCTGTCTTGTGGAACGGATGATTTGTCTTTCATTGAGAAGATTGGCAATATTTTCCCTTTCAATTGGGATAAACCAGTGGCTGTCTTCCAGTGCTTTGATAAGAATGGTGGTGGTTCCCTGAGGGACTGCCGTGCTCCAGTTGTTTCCGTTCTCGGAAGGTTTATACTGGCCGGTCTGGTCCCGGAATTTGTAGACCCCTATTACAATTTTTTCTTTGGGAAGGGGAAGGTTTTTCAATTCTGCGGTAGAGGAAGTAACCTCTCCCATTGTTGGTTTTTCGGGATCCGAAGGTAAACCAAATATTGAGCTACAAGCCTGCAGAATGCATAGCAGGAAACTACAGAAAAAGATTCTGGTGTAAGTGTAGGTTGTCATGGTAAGTTTATTTTTAGTGATTTCCTATTTCGGAATTACGATCTCGGACTGATCGCCATTGCTGGTATCCAAAATATTGATTAAAAGTCCCTGATTAGTATTGGTAATCTGTAAGTAAAGTGATCCGAAAAGATAATTTCCCGGCTTTATGTTTCCATCACCAAACTGTTCATCAAACAGTTTTCTTGAAAGTTCACTGAGAATTTGTCTGTTGAGACTCTGGGTAAAGCTGTCAAGAGAGTTTACACGATCCAGCAGATTGCTGAAATCATTTTTTTCGTCAAATTGGTTTTGTGCATTGGCAGAGCTTAAAAGCCACTGGTAATTAAACGTATCACCCCCAAAAGCCGGATTGATCGGTTTGTAGACGAGCTGCTGAGATTTTCCGTAGAAAATACCTGCAATAAAGGTCAAAATAATGATAAAGGTTTTCATGGCGGACATTTTTAGTAGATAAATTCATTTTTAATAAGGTTTTTCTTAGCATTAAATTCTTTGATATATTTCAAGCTGTAGACCAGCTGTTCTGCTAAATAATCTTCTGCCGGATTGGTCATAAAACTGTAAATAATTTTATCCTCAATCTGAATATTGATCTGGCCGCTTGTTCCGCGAAGGGGAAGCTCTGTAATGGTAACGGCACTGCTGCTTTTATCCGGGAGTTGGCTGTATTGCATATAAAACAGATCATAAAAATCTTTTCCAACCTTGGTTTTGGTTTCATCAATGGTAAGTCCTCTCAGTTCATAAGCTGCATCCTCTTCTACCTTTGCGGTTTTCTTTTTAAAAAGATCGCTGTTAAGCTCCAGGCTGTCTTTGGCGACCAGTTTTTGTGTTTCTTCATCCCTGATATAAAGAAAGGCTTTCAAGGCATCTTTTGATTCAAGATTGACACTGATCTCCGATAGTATTTTAACTTCATTGGGATTCACAGAAAATTTACCACTCTGCTGATTGTTTGAAAGGTTCCCACTGTTTCCTTTTTTAATAGAAACCAAAAGGTAATTCAGTTCCTTATAAACGGTGGTATTGTTCATTACAATTGCTTTCAGGATAATCTGATTTTCAAGGAGACTGCTCTCTATCCTGGCATTTACTTTTTTATCTTCCTGCCCATACGTCCATACAGACAGGAAGCTAAAAAATGTGTTCAGGCTAAGGGAATATAAAATTTTCATCATTTGTATTTTAATAGTTTCTCATGAAAACTGTTTTATTGTCTCCCTTTACATTGATCTGAATTCCATTCGAAATACTGTTGCTTCCCGTGACATCAATAATATTGTTGTTTCCTTGTGCGGTAACTGCAGCTTTAGTTTCTTTATCTGTAAATGAGTTGATAAAATAAAGCGTATTAAAGTCTCCCAGTTGTTTTACAGCAATATGAGTTCTGGCATTCAGAGAAAGCTCGGCATTGTTATACTCTCCTATCTGAATGATATTGGAACCGAATGAAGTATGATCAGTCTGCTGCCTGGCTATAAGATTAAAGATTGTATTGCTGTTGATCTTATCCCAGTCTATTTCCTGTGCCTGCAATGGCAATACTATGAAAAGAGCAAGAATACTCCATCTTAAAGTAAACATGGCCTCTACGTTTTAAAGATATTAATGCAAATCGAAAAAACCGGAGGTAAAAAAGGAGAAACCCTGTAGCTTCTCCTTTACAATTTCTAAGATTTACAGTATGTGTTATAGGGCTTAATTGGATTGATTCACAATCATTGAGTTTCCGTTACCCATCTGAGCTCCTAAGTGGACATGGCCAGTACCGCTTTGAGCTACCCAGGTAAAGTTACCATTACCCATCTGAAGGTCAATAGCTGTATTGGAATTTCCGATCTGGAACTGATAAAGCTGGTTGGCATTACCTGCCTGTACTCCCACAGAAGTATTATCATCTCCTACCTGAACTGAAGCTGCGATATTACCTGTTCCTGCCTGTACATGATTAGCACTGTTATCATCACCATCCTGATACTGAACAAGGACATTGTTAGCTCCTATCTGAAGTCCGCTGGCATCATTTCTTCTTCCCAGCTGAACCTGAAATGCCTGATTACCGCTACCTAACTGAATAGCTGAAGCATCATTTCTTCTTCCGTCCTGATATTGAACAACAGAGTTACCTAATCCTACCTGTACCGAAGAAGCATCATTTCTTCTTCCGATCTGAGTTTGTTCTGTAGAGTTAAGAACTCCAAGCTGCCATGTTGAAGCAGAGTTTCTGTTTCCCATCTGCATGACTTCGTTTGAGTTTCCGATACCCACCTGATCTACGTCTATAGAGTTTCTGTTTCCGATACTTTTTGCAGTATTAGCGTTCAAAATACCTACCTGATCAATGTCTGCAGTATTACGATTCCCTGTCTGTGTCAAAGAGTTGATGTTCAAAAGGCCAGTCTGATCCACAGTAGCAACATTTAAGTTTCCAGTTTGGGTAGTTACATCAATATTGAATTGTGCAAATCCGAAACTCATGGCGAATAGTGTAAATACACCTGTAAGTAAATTTTTCATCTTAGTAAAAATTAATTGGTTAATAGTAAGGCAAAGGTAGCCTCTGGGTCAAAATGAAAAACCACCATCAAAGTGTAAATTTCAAAAGTCACTGTTTATAGTTGTAAGGGTCACCATTTGCCGTTGCAGGAAAGTCATTGTTTTCAGTTACGGAAAAATACGGGAGTCATTTTAAGAATCATAACCATCTCATTCAGTGGTGAATATTGAATAATCTCCTGACGTTATTTTCACTCATTTTTTTAATTCATCATGGGTAATAACAGTTCACAACGCTGGGTTTTAAAATATTACGATCACCAATTATCCATCTTTCATTTGTCAAAGAAAATCCAAAGTCACTAATCTTTTCATCCTGATCTTACATGGTTAATTAATGTTAAGGCCCTTATTTCTTCAAGATATATTGTTAAATTTGAGGTATGGAAAATTTTGGAAAAGATTTATTACGAAAAATAAAAAGTGTAGAACTTCCCGGTGAACACGCGCATGGAGTTTTCTCACCTCCCTCACGCCCGGTCTTTACTTATGATGAAGTATTGGCAAAGAACCCTAAGTTTGCAGCTGTAAATATTGTTTTATATTTAAAAGACAACGAGTGGTATTTTCCATTGATTCAAAGAACAATTAACGAGCACGACAGACACAGTGGGCAGATTTCACTGCCTGGAGGAAAGCGTGAAGAGATGGACAGAGATTTTGCTGAAACCGCAATTCGGGAGACTTCCGAAGAGATCGGAATAGACAAACATTATGTAAGGATTATCAGAGAAATGTCTCCTATTTATATTCCACCGAGCAATTTTTATGTATATCCCTACATTTCTTATACTAAAAAGAATCCCGCCTTTGTTCTTCAACAGACGGAAGCTGTGGAAACCATAGAATTTCCCATCACTTCCTTTCTGAACCTTTCTGACACCCCGGAAATCATGGCGCTGCCTAATGCAAACGGATATGAGGTTCCCGTGATCAATTTCAACGGATACATTATCTGGGGGGCTACAGCGATGATATTAAGTGAATTCAGCCAGTTGCTGAAAAAAATGTAACTTTGCACTACCGTGTTTAATTCAGAGATGGCGAAGAAAAATATTTTCACCGATGCATTCGGAACACCTTATTTTTTGAAAAGGTTTATTATTTTTATTTTAGGAGTTGTATCATACAGAAGATTCAACGGCTTTAATAAGTTAAAGATAACCGGAACAGAACACCTTGTGGATCTTCCGGACTCTAACGTACTTTTTGTATCCAACCATCAGACCTATTTTGCAGATGTGGCAGCAATGTACCATGCTTTCTGTGCTGTAAATAACGGATATCTGAACACGATAAAAAACCCGATCTACCTATTGAACCCAAAGATCGATTTTTACTATGTAGCAGCAGAAGAAACCATGAATAAAGGTATTCTTCCCAAAATTTTCAAAATTGCAGGTGCTGTCACGGTAAAAAGAACTTGGAGAGCCGAAGGAAAGAATGTCAACAGAATGGTAGACATGAGCGAGGTAGACAACATCATGAAAGCATTGGACAACGGCTGGGTAGCGACTTTCCCTCAAGGAACTACTTCCGCTTTTGCACAGGGACGAAGAGGAACGGCCAAATTGGTAAAAAATCAGCGCCCTATTGTAATTCCGATCAAAATAAACGGATTCAGAAGAGCTTTTGATAAAAAAGGACTCCGCGTAAAGGTAACCGGTGTAAAACCTACGATGGAATTTAAAGCTCCTTTGGATATTGATTATGATAATGAAAAAGCACCGGAAATTTTATTGAAAATCATGACTGCCATTGAGCAGACAGAAGATTTCAACCTATTACACAGTTATGATGAAGAACTTAAAGCTAAAAAATTAGAACAAAAGGACTCAAATAATTAAAGTAATGACAAAAATTATGAACAAAATACTTGGAATCTTATTCGCAATCATAGTATTAGTTTCATGCAACAGCCAGAAGGTATATTCGGATTTTGATATCAGTTATTCGAAAAGTGGAGGCTACGCTCCTGTATATGAAAATATGCTTATAAAAGGGAATAATGTACACTACTCTTTTGAAGGGCAGGGTAAAAAATATAAACAGGATTTTAAAATTTCTGATGAAGATTTAAAGAAACTGGATCAGGTACTTTCTCAGAATAATTTCAGAAGAATACAGGAAGACCGTAAAAAATTATACGACAATATTTCAACTTCCATCAATATCAAGAAAGGTCCGAATGAAGGAAGTAAATCAGATGCCAGCATGATCATCCCAAATTATCAGACCAACTGGAACAACATTCTTGAAGCTTTCCAGCAGGTCATTAATACTAATGTTAAAAAACAGTAAATACAATTGAAAACCCACTTCATTGCCATTGGCGGAAGCGCCATGCATAATCTTGCGATTGCGTTAAAAGACAAAGGATATCAGGTGACAGGGTCTGATGATGCCATTTTTGAGCCTTCAAAATCCCGTTTGGAAAAGAAAGGAATTATGCCTCAGGAAATGGGCTGGTTCCCGGAAAAGATCACTCCGGATATTGATGCTGTTATTCTTGGAATGCATGCCCATCAGGATAATCCTGAATTGGCAAGAGCAAAGGAACTGGGTCTGAAAATATATTCTTATCCTGAATTCCTTTACGAACAGTCCAAAAATAAAACAAGAGTTGTCATTGCCGGATCACATGGTAAAACTACCATCACATCAATGATTCTTCATGTTTTGAATTTCCACCAGAAAGATGTGGATTTCATGGTAGGCGCTCAGCTTGAAGGTTTCGACTGTATGGTGAAACTGACTCAGGATAATGATTTCATGGTTCTGGAAGGTGATGAATACCTTTCTTCTCCTATTGACCTTCGTTCTAAATTTTTACTGTATCAGCCGAATATTGCTTTAATGAGTGGTATTGCATGGGATCATATCAATGTTTTCAAAACATTTGACGACTATATAGATCAGTTCAGAAAATTTGTGGCGAGCATTACAGCAGGAGGCGTTCTGGTATATAACGAAGAAGATCCGGAAGTAGTGAAAGTAGTGGAAAATGCTGAAAACTATTTCAGAAAAATCCCATATAGAACTCCTGAATACGAAATCAGCAACGGTAAAGTGTATTTAAAAACCGAAATGGGAGATGTTCCGCTTTCTGTTTTTGGAGCCCACAACCTGTTGAATATGGAAGGCGCAAGACATATCTGCAGACAGCTGGGTATTATGGATGAAGACTTCTATGAGGCTATCATGAGCTTTAAAGGAGCATCCAAACGTCTTGAAAAAGTAGAAAGAGAAGATAAGGGAACGCTTTATAAAGATTTTGCCCATGCACCAAGCAAGGTGAAGGCAGCTGTAAAAGCATTCACGGAACAATTTAAAAATGATAAGAAATACGGATTTCTGGAACTGCACACCTATTCCAGTTTAAATCCGGCCTTCCTTGAGCAATATGATCATGCAATGGACGGCTTGAATGAAGCCATCGTTTTCTACTCTGAAGACGCTTTGAAGATCAAGAGAATGGAACCTATATCTCCAGAGTTTATTAAAGAAAAATTCAAGAATGAAAATTTAAAGGTTTTCACAAACGCTGAAGATCTTCATGCCTACTGGAATACATTGGATAAAACGGATGGTGTTTATCTCATGATGAGTTCCGGAAATTTTGGCGGTCTTGATTTAACAAAATAAGTAAAAAAAGCTTCAGAATCTTATCTGAAGCTTTTTTATTAGCATTATTTCTAGTTATTCAATCTTTTGTTGTTGACCAGCTCAATACTTTTTATTGATCCTACCGGTGAGATTTTTATCGTTTTGTTTCCTTTTGCCAGATAGATGTAATACATACTGTTTGATCCTATGAGATGAACCTGTTCAAACTTATCATCGCCATAGTTTAATTTATAGTCATATTTAAGTTTATTCTCCCTTATCTTTCTGGTAAGCCCAAATCCTTCTCCCAAGCCTATTCCTACGAAGAAAGACAGCAGCATCATGGCCAGAAACTTCACAAACATATTGGTAAAATGATTTTCAATAGCCTCTTTGCTCATATTTTCATGTCCTTTGAGAGATGCCATCTGGAATGCCCAACGTTTATTTTTACTGGCCTGTTTTGATAAAAAAGAGGGAAAAGCAAATGAAAATATAATGATACCAATAAGGATAATCAATATCACAGGATGAGCCGTTAAGGTAGCAATCGGGCTGATCAGGATGTCCATAATTGTTGAGTATTTTAAAATATTAATGCCTATCTGGTAATAGAAGACACTTTCTTTTAATATTCCCATTACGACAAGAAACAGGTAGCCGAACGGAAGTGATCTCTGAATTCCCTCTGAAAATTTCATTTATTTTCGTTGATTTTAGTTTTTATCTTTCACGAAAATAGACAATTAACAGCAAATTGAAACTATCTTGATCTATCTTTCACATTCTTTAATCAGATTTCGCAAAATTTCCTCAGTGGAAAGTTCACTATACTGGTGAATAGACTGCCCTATCCAGATTCCTACAAATTCAGGATTTTGCAGAGATTTTGCTGCTTTACGCAACGCATTGGTCAGTTTATTCTGATAAGGATATGGTAAAATATATTCTGAGTTTTCAACCGCTTCTATAAATTGATTTTTTATTCCTCTGGCATATCGTCCGGAAAAGCTCTTCGTTAAAACAATTTCTTCTTCTCTTACTTTTTTCAGTCTTTCCTTTTCAAAAGGCTGTAAAGCACTTTCCTGAGAAGCCAATAAAAGATTTCCCACCTGGAAGCCCTGCGCTCCTAAGTCTTTAACAGCTTTTAATGTCCTGGCTTCATAGATTCCCCCTGCATAGATCAACGGAACACTCACATGATCATACACCTGTGACAGCAAAGACAACCCTCCAATCTGCAGAATATTCTCCGCCTCAAAACTTCCTCTGTGACCTCCCGCCTCTATTCCCTGAACACTGATCATATCAATACCTGATTTTTCAAGCTGCAAAGCTTCATTCACAGACGTACAGGTTCCGATGAGGGTAACTCCGTTTTCTTTTAATTTCTGAATACTCTGATCATCCAGATTTCCGAATGTGAAACTCAGGATTTTACAGTTTTCTTCAATAATAGCATCTATCTGTTCATGGTAGCAATTTATACTGATGGCTTCAAGTTCCGGAAGCTCTGCTTCAATATCATTTTCTCTGGCCAGCTGCTCAAGAAACTGTTTGGTTTTAATATACTTTTCTTTTAAACCATCCGTCACTTCAGGAATGTGATGGACGAATATATTTGCTGCAAAAGGTTTATCTGTCAGTTTTTTCGTTTCCCTGATCAATTGAACAGACTGATCTGCTGAAAGATCAGCCACTGCCAATGATCCCAGACAGCCTGCCTTAGCTGCTGCGGCTACCATTTGTACCGTACTCACTCCAAACATCGGAGCCTGAATCACAGGATATTGTATCCCTAGTTTTTTACTGATTGTATCGGGCCAAAACATAAGAACTATTTTAATTAAAAAGGTACAAAAAATAGGAAGACTTCATTTCCTACAGGATTATGATATTCCTCACCTGAATAAAAATAGTATTCCCACAAATTTCACAAATACAGCGGATTAAATCTGTGCTTTCTGCGAAATATGTGGGAATATTCTATTCTTTATTTTTATTAAATATCCGCAACGGAATTGAGCATTTTCTGTTCCCATTCCGGATCTTTAGGATCAAAGAATAATCTTTTTCCTGTATCCAAAGAACGAACGACATTCATTTCATCTTCTGTTAATTCAAAATCAAATACATTAAAGTTTTCTTCAATTCTCGACGGTGTCACAGATTTCGGGATCACTACGAATCCTTCCTGAAGGTGCCATCTTAAGATTACCTGAGCTACAGTTTTACCATATTTATCAGCAATCGCTTTCAGATCAGGATTGCTTAAAAGGTTAGCATTACCATTTCCAAGCGGGCTCCAGGGCTGTGTTACAATATTATTTTCCCTGTCGTAAACCTGCAATTCTTTTTGCTGGAATACCGGATGCAGCTCAATCTGATTAATCACCGGCAACACTGTTGAATTAGCTTTTAATTCTTCAAGCTTCTCAACGGTAAAATTACATACCCCAATAGCTTTGATCTTTCCTTCCTTATATAATTCTTCCAAAGCCTTCCATGTTCCCAGGAAATCTCCATAAGGCCAGTGGATCAAATACATATCAAGGTAATCCATCTGCAATCTGTCCAAGGTTCTCTGAAAAGCACTTTTAGCTTTTTCATATCCATGATCCTGAACCCATACTTTTGAAGTGATAAACAGTTCATCCCTGTTTACTCCGCTATTTTTCACCCCGGCACCTACAGCGGTTTCATTCTGATAAATAGCAGCAGTGTCAATCATTCTATATCCAGTCTGAATAGCTTTGATTACTGCATTCTCACATTCTTTCAGGTCTTCCATCTGCCATACTCCAAAGCCTAAAGCAGGAATATCCACTCCGTTATTTAAGGTTACCACAGGCTGCCCTGTATAGGTTTTCTTTTGCATAAGTCTTTATTTTAGTTATTAATATAAAGTGATAAACAAATTTGCAACAAAAAATTGAAAATTCTGCCTACCAATTTTACTGTTTCTCTTCAAAAAATTGTTATGTAATTGCAGCTTTGAGTTACCAGTTGCCATTTGCCAGTTGCTAGTTGCTAGTTGCTAGTTGCTAGTTGCTAGTTGCTAGTTGCTAGTTGTAAATTTATGGCTCCAGCTGGCATTCCATCGCTATTTTCTCTATTTTTGCTTAAAATTTAAAAATCATGTCACAAAACATCAGATTGGCTACAGCAGAGGATTATCCGAGAATTATGGAAATCTGGGAGTCAGCCGTAAGGGCAACCCACGATTTTCTGGCAGAAGAGGATTTCAATTATTTTAAAGAAGCTATTCCAAGAGATTATCTTCCTAACCTGGAAGTTTATTTAATGAGTGAGGATAATCAAGTTAAAGGCTTTGCTTCCGTAGCAGAAGGTAACCTGGAAATGCTCTTCATTCATGATGATGCCCGTGGGAAAGGATATGGAAAAACCCTTTATCAATTTATGAAAGAAAAGACCGGATTGACCAAAGTAGATGTGAATGAACAGAATCCACAAGCGATTGGATTTTATGAAAAAATGGGGTTCAGAAAGATCGGGCGATCAGAAAAAGATGGTTCAGGAAAAGATTATCCACTTATTCACATGAGTCTTTAAATGGAAAATTTTACGTTCAGTTTATTAAAGCCGGATGCGGAAATTCCTTATCAACTATTGCTGTTAGCGGATGAAACCCAAGAAGCTATTGATCGGTATATTTTCAATTCCGACATTTATCTTTTACATGACGGCACAGAAAATATTGCGGTGATGGCGTTGTATAAAAGCAACAATACAGAACTGGAAATTAAAAATATTGCAGTAATTGAAAGCTACAGAAGCAAAGGAATCGGAAGTATTCTGATGAATAAAGCGAAGGAAATTGCCAAAGAAAATCATTATAAAACACTGACTGTTGGAACGTCGGATACCGGATTCCAACAGATCAGATTTTATGAGAAAAACGGTTTTATTAAAAGCGGGATACTGAAAGATTTTTTTGTTGAAAATTATTCAGATCCGATATATGAAAACGGTTTACAAATGCGTGATATGGTTGTATTAAGCCATCACCTGACGGAATAAGCCTTTGATATGTTCTATTTCTGTCTGATAATTGGTTTTCTTACGACATCCGAAATACAACGTGTTCTCCAGCTTCTTTTTCCCTTCCCAAATCAGCTGAACTTCGCCACTTTCAAGGTCTTTTTTACATAAAAAATCAGGGATGACAGCTAGTCCTGTTCCACCTTTAAGACAACGGATAATTGAGTTCAGATTAGGAACAATATAATTCGGACGGAAATTAGGTTTATGACCAAAGTTCAAGGTCCAGAACTGGAAAAGGTGTTCCATATCTCCGGTAGTTCCGTACCATTTTTCATTCTTCAGCCATTCTTCAATCTGCTCTGCATCTTTTGTTTTCAACACTTTATTGAAAGCAGCGGCATCTACATCTTTTCCACCCACCAGAATGATCTGTTCTGAAGAGAAAGCTTCATGTTCTATATTGGGTGAAGACCCTTTTTTCGGAGTGATGATAAGATCAAGAATTCCTTTATCCAGCTGATCCAGCATTTCCGGATATTCTCCAAAACTGATAATCAGATTAAAAGGCAGTGAAGAAACATATTGCTCCAACGTCGTCTGAAAAGTTTCAAAACACATTCCGACACTAATGGTAGGCGTATGTTTCTCTGTAGATTTCTGAAAGTTTTTTTCTACATCTTCCAGTTTGGTAATTGGCTCAGCAACGGCATTAAATAATACTTTCCCGCGTTCTGTAGGGATCATTTTTCTACCGGTTCTGTCGAATAGTTTGTATCCTACATAAGCTTCCAGAGAACTTAAATGCAGACTCACGCCCGGCTGTGATATGAATAAAGCATCAGCAGCACCCGTCAATGTCCCGGTTTTATATATCGCTTTAAAAGTACGATACCATTCTAAATTGACCATGATTTAATTATTAATATTCTGATGCAAATTTACAAAATAATTATAATATTAATACATTTTCGTTCTTTAGAAATGATGCATAATAATCCGGAATCCCACTGTCCTTTATCTGACGGACAGTTTCATCAATCGGATAGGGTATTTGAATAATTTCCGGAGTAATTTTTTCTTCATCTAAAGTGAATACGACATAAGAAGCCAGTCTGTTTTCTTCTTTAGAGCGGCCTACAGAGCCACAATTGATTGCCCATGTCTTATTTTCAAACTGCTTTTTAAAAGATAAATGGGTATGTCCCATCACAATAACGTCAGATTGAGAGTTTTTCAGCATAGTAGTAAAAATCTCATCCTTTTCTGATTCGTACAAATAGGTATCATTGTTTGATAAACTGGAATGAACCAATTGAATATCCCAATGCTTCTTCCCTACTTTATAGTTTAATTTTAAATGAAAAGGCAGCTCTGATAAAAACTTTTTGTTCTCTTCTGTAATATTTTTTTTAGAATGATCAATCGCTATGAATCTGGCATTCGTCTCTTCTACTGAATGTTTGGACAAAGGAACAACAGGAATATCAAAAGCAACTCTTTCATCGTGATTTCCCATGAGACAAGGAATGTTTAAACTTCTGATCTTCTCAATCACCTCGTTTCCCCAGGGGGCAAAGTCCACAAGATCTCCTAAACAAAATCTCTGCCTGATTCCTCTTTTCTCAATATCCTTCAACACTACTTCCAGAGCAGGAAGATTTCCGTGCACATCACTAAAAACGGCTATCTGTATCATTGTCCTTCAATTTATTAAACAAATTTACACGACGGAAGGGAATTTCAGGTCAGATATGATATGACATTTTACCATGAAAAGGGAAATGGTGAATGGTTGAATTTTCGCTACGCAAAGTCAATAATGAATAATTAACTTCCGATTAGAAACTTCCACATAGCATCAATTGTTCAGGATCCCGAATCATGCAACCCGAATCCCGTAACCCTAAAAACTCACAAGCGAAGCGAATTGACCATTCACTCCCAACTTTAAACTTTAAACCCAAAACCTTGAATCATAAAACTATAATTTAAATAATACTTTACTATGATTTATATTATTTTTATTATACAAATATCCATCCTAACTTTGCAGAGTAAAATTTAAACAATCATAAAAAAATGAAAAAAGTACTAATCATCAACGGAGGACAGAATTTCGGACATTCCGGAGGAAAATATAATCAGACTATTGCAGAAAATACAGTAGCCGCTCTTAAAGAATTTGACAATGTAGAAGTAAAGATCACTAATGTAAGTGAAAATTATGATAAACATGAAGAGGTGCAAAAATTTGTCTGGGCAGATTACATTATTTACCATACTCCGATCTGGTGGTTCCAGCTTCCGAACGGATTAAAAAGATATATTGATGAAGTTTTCACAGCAGGTCATGCAAAAGGAATTTATATGAGCGACGGAAGAAAGGCTGAGAATCCTGAAATCAACTATGGTACGGGAGGGATGCTTGGCGGCAGAAAATATATGCTGACTACCAGCTGGAACGCTCCTGCAACAGCTTTCACACTTCCCGGAGAATTTTTCAGTGAAAAAAGTGTAGATGATGGACCGTTATTTGGTTTCCATAGAATGAATGCCTTTGTCTCACTAGAGAAAATGGAAAGTTTCCATTTCCATGATGTGGAGAAAAATGCCAATGTAGAGCGTGATATGAAGCTTTACAGAGAACATGTAAGAAACGTATTTGAAAAAGAATTAAAACCAGAATTGGTATCATGAAAAAAATACTGATCACAGGTATTACCGGCTATATTGGCGGAACTATCGCAAAAAAACTGCTTGACAGAAATTATGAAGTAACCGGGTTAGTTCGTAACGAAGCTCACGTACAGGAATTAGAATCATTGGGAATCAAAACCATTGTAGGGAATATTCACAATGAAGATGTAATAAAAACAGCTGTTGATAGCGTTGATGCAGTCATCCATAATGCTGATTCTGCGGATGACGCTTACGCCGTGGATAATTTCATCAAAGCAATGGAAGGAAGTCATAAGACATTCATATTTACTTCAGGATCTGCTATTTTCGGAGGTAAAGAAAATGGTAAAAGAAGTGATTTTGTGTATACTGAAGATTTCCCTCTGACTCCAAGACTGGAAATGGCATCAAGGGTTCTTATCAACAATTATGTTCTTCAGTCTGTTCAAAAAGATATAAGAAGTATCGTTATTGTTCCTACCATGGTTTACGGGGAAGGCCTTGGAATAAAAAAAGACAGTATCCAGATTCCGGCCTTGCTCAATTTTTCTCAGAAAAAAGGGCATGGTGTTTATTTTGGAGAAGGTGAAAATATCTGGTCCAATTTACATATCGAAGATTTGGCAGATCTGTATGTACTCGCCTTGGAAAAAGCAAAAGAAGGGTCTATCTATTATGCAGAAAACGGGGCTTCATCTTTAAGGAACATTGCAGAAATCATCAGTAAAAAATATAATCTGGAACCGGCGCAGTCTTTAAGTATACAGGAAGCCGTTGATAATTTCGGTCCTGCGGGCGGCTATTTCGGTTTTGCATCCAACAGTATATGCAGCGCAGACAAAGCCAGAGCAGAACTGGAATGGAAACCCATCTATAACTCAATTGAAAATTTTATTTAATATGAAAATTTATCTTACAGCCATTATAAAAGCCAAAGAAGAACATCAGGCAGAAGTATTGGAAGTTCTTCAGAATATGGTAAAAGAAACAAGAAAAGAAGAAGCATGTGAGCTTTACAGCCTTCATCAGGGAATTGAAGACAAAAACGAATTTGTTTTCTATGAAATCTGGAAAAGTAAAGAAGGTCTGGATCAGCACAACCAGCAACCTTACATTCAGGCTTTCGGGGCTTTGGTGGATGAAAAGCTTCAGGAAAAACCACAGATTTATACCACTAATATTATTTAATCATGAAAAAATTAGCATTTTTAATACTGGCAATCTTTACAATAGGATTCGCGCAGGCACAAACTAAAAAATCAAAAAATATGAAAAAGAAAATCTTATTTGTTGTAACCAGCCACGATAAAAAAGGAAGTACTGGTGAAGATACAGGGTATTATTTGGGAGAAGTTTCTCACCCATGGGAAGTTCTTCACAAAGCAGGTTATGAAATTGACTTTGTAAGCCCGAAAGGCGGAACTCCTCCGGTAGATGGTTTCGATTTGAAAGATCCGGTAAACAAAGAATTCTGGGAAAACAAAGAATACAAGAACAAGATTGATCATTCTATGACCCCGTCACAGGTGAATCCGAAAGAGTATTCAACCATCTTTTATGCAGGAGGACACGGAGCAATGTGGGATTTTGCAGACAATAAAGAGCTGTCTGATATTGCTTCGGAAATCTACGAAAACGGAGGTATTGTAGCAGGAGTATGCCACGGACCTGCAGGATTGGTGAATATCAAGCTGAATAACGGGAAATACCTTGTAGATGGAAAGAAAATCAATGCTTTTACCAATGAAGAGGAAGCTGAAGTAAAATTAACAGATGTTGTTCCTTTCTTATTAGAAAACAAACTGAAAGAAAGAGGCGCACAATTTGAAAAATCAGGCCTTTGGCAGAACCACGTAGTTACAGATCAGAGAGTGATCACAGGACAAAATCCTCAATCTGCAAAGAGCGTTGGAGAAGCTATTTTAAAGGAATTAAATAAATAACAAATAATTTCTAATCACAAAAGATTTTAAGTTCTTTAAATCAGAAAAGCTCTTAAAAAGTGCCACCATTGAAATGACGATAATTCCCCTCCTCCGGAGGGGTGGCGAAAATTCAAAGAATTTTTGACGGGGTGGTTTACACATAACAATTTTAAAACAAAATGGAATACAGAAAATTAGGAAATACAGATTTAGAATTATCAACAATCACACACGGAGCCTTTGCTATCGGAGGAAATATGTGGGGAGGTAATGAAAAGCAGGATTCTATCAACTCTATTCATGCATCATTAGATCACGGAGTAACTTCTATCGATACGGCACCTTTTTATGGTTTTGGATTAAGTGAAGAAATGATTGGTGAAGCGATCAAAGGAAAAGACCGTTCAAAAATCCAGCTTTTAACTAAATTCGGGTTGGTATGGGACGGAAGCAATAACGGAAAAGGAGAATTTTTCTTTGATGCAGAAGACGAAGGAAAGACCCTTCCTGTGTATAAATTGGCTTCCAAAGAAAACATCATCAAAGAAGTTGAAGAAAGCTTACAAAGATTAGGGACAGATTATATCGACCTTTTGCAACTTCACTGGCCAGACAGCACCACTCCTATCTGTGAGACTATGGAAGCTATGGAACTATTAATCCAACAGGGAAAAATCCGAGCTGCAGGGGTAAGTAACTATAGTGTAGCTCAAATAGAAGAAGCGAACAGAACTTTACAACTTGCCAGCAACCAGGTTTCTTACAGCATGCTGAACCGTGGCATTGAAAGCGACCTTGTTCCCTATTCTTTGGAAAATAATTCAGGAATTATCGTATACAGCCCTATGGAAAGAGGTCTTTTAACCGGTAAATATTTCAAAGAAACCCAATTGAAAGATAACGACCACAGAAACGGATATTTTTCACAGTTTGATTTGAATAAAGTGAAAACTTTCTTAGAAAAAATTGAATCTATAGCGCAGGAAAAAGGAGCCAGCCTTTCTCAACTGGTACTAAGATGGACTACGCTGCAGCCAGCAATCACAATAGTATTGGCAGGAGCAAGAAATGCCCAGCAAGCCATCGAAAATGCAAAAGCTATGTCTATTGACCTTTCCCAGGAAGAATTGAGCTTCATCAATTCGGCTTTAAGCGAGATATAATATAAAGCTGGAAGAAAGAGGCTGGAAGATGGAAGTTATTGATGTCGGATAATAAATAAATTGGGTTACAATTGAACTTCAATTGTCATTCCGACGAAGGAGGAATCTCTTTGTTACATGCAGAATAGTGCAATAGAAGCTCCTAATTATCAATACACTCATAGAACTTCCCTCCTCCAGCTTCCCACTTCCTTTCTTTAACTCTAATACTTCATAGAAAATGAAAAATAATCTGATCAAAATGTTCGGGTTAGTAACCCTATCGGCTATTAACAGCATTACATTAAATGCTCAGACACTTGTCAATCCCGAAGATAAATCATGGTATCCTTCTGCTTACGGAGCACAGGATGAAATCGGGGCCGCTAATTTACTGACTCCTGAAGTTGTAAAACAGGCATTAGGACTTGTGAAACAGGGTAAAACCTTAGCTCTTGCCGTTCCTATTGATAAAAATCTTCCGGCTTTCAGACACAGAAGTTTTAATTTATATAATATTCAACCCGGAGAACAGGGCGGAAAAAGTATTGGTCCGAACAAATTTACCTTCAATGATGAACTTGTAAACGGATGGACCGGAGTGGGAACACAGCTCAACGGTATCGGACACATTGGTATTGATAATACTTACTATAACGGAAATAAAGCAACAGATTTTGTAACCGTAGAAGGTGTAAAAAAACTGGGTGTTGAAAAAGTACCACCATTTGTTACCCGTGGTGTAGTTCTTGATATGACTGCTCATTATGGAAAATCAATAGTACCCGGCGGAACAGAATTTACGGTAGAAGATATCAAATCTGTTTTAAAGAAGCAGGGACTTACCCTAAGAAAAGGAGATATTATTCTTTTCAATACCGGATGGCTTGAATTGATTGGTAAAAACAATCAACAATTCTTAGAAACTGAACCGGGTATCGGAATGGATGCCGCAAAATGGCTTGCCGATCAGGGAATCGTAGCTTTTGGCGGTGATACCTGGGCTTCTGAAGTCTATCCTAACCCGAGAAGTAAAGAAGAGTTCCCCATTAACCAGTTTATGCTGGCTAAAAAAGGAATTTATAACCTGGAACTGATTGACAGCCGTCCTTTGGTGAAACAAAAAGTATGGGAATTTCTATTCGTACTGGGACAGCCATTATACGTAGGTTCTACTCAGGTGAATGTAAATCCTGTAGCTATTTATTAATTAAAAAACAGAGTAACAAAGTAATTCCAGTTAAAAAATAAAGCTAACCTTAGAATTTATTTTAGAATTAATACCCAAACTGTGTTACATTGTTACTTTGAATTTTACATTAAAACGGCCTTTCAAAAACTGAAAGGCCGTTTTTATAAAAAGTGAACATCCGTAAATTATATAGTCTTCATTAACTTCCATCTTCATCTCTCCGCTCCCGGACTTCACTATTTTGCAACCGGAAGATGAGTACTTATTGCAATTCTGTTCCATGCATTGATGGTTACAATCGCCATAATGATCTGAGCGATCTGGTTATCATCGAAGAACTTTTTTGCCTTTTGGAAGGTCTCTTCAGTTAATCCGTTTTGGCTGATCAGCGTAATTTCCTCTGTCATTGCCAAAAGTACCTGCTCTTCTTCCGTAAAGAAGTCTTTTGCTTCCGTCCATCCGTTCAGAATGAAGATTCTTTGAGGTGTTTCACCATATTTGATGGCATCTTTGGTGTGCATATCAAGGCAGAAAGCACATTTATTAATCTGTGAAGCTCTGATTTTAATTAATTCCTTCTGAATGTGAGTTAAAGAAATTGTCTGTAAATATCCTTCTAATCCCATCATCGCTTTGTAAGCTGCTGAATCTACTGTTGCAATATTTAATCTTGCGCTCATAATATGTATTATTTTTTGGTTAATTGATCTATACTTAGAGAATAATGCTGCTGTACCGCCAGTAAAAGAGCGGCTGCACTTCCCACCCATACAGAATAGTTGAGTGGAGCTTTAGGTCCTGAAGCAATGGTCATGGATATGGCAAAAATCAACAGCAGAATACTGCTTCCATATGCTGCAAACTTTGTTTTAAATCCAAAGATCAGCATCAAAGGAAAAAGAATTTCTAAAAAGGTAGCAGCATAGGCTGAAACCGTACTTAAAGCTTCCGGCAGAAAAAATGTCAGCTGTCTTGTATATTCTTTAAAACTCTCCATGTTTCCCCATGACGAATTTTCTTTGCTCCAAAATCCAAATCGGTCTGCCACTGCAGAAAGCAGGTTACAGCAAGAGCAAGTCTTAAAAACAGCTGCGGAAATTGATTTTTGATATCTGTCATTGTATTGGCTTTTAATAACATGACAAATTTCCGGTTTATGATCTGTAAAAATCTTAAACTGGTTTAAGAACGTAATTTTGCTTTAATTTCACTTAAATATTCCGGTGTAAATCCGAGAAACGAAGCAACAAGATATTGGGGAATCCTTTGAATAAACCATGGGTACATTGTGCTGAAATGTATGTACAGTTCTTCTCTTGAAAACTCAGACAGATAGCGGAGTTTTCTTTCTGAAGCTGCATAAGCCCTTTGATAAATAATCCGGAAATAACGCTCCATTGAAGGATGTTTTACAAACAATAATTCCTGATTTTTAAAATCAATCACCAGAATAGTAGAATGCTCCACCGACTGAATGTTAAAATCCGTCTGCTGTTGCCTTTCATAAGCAAATGTATCTGTAATCCACCAGTTTTCTATGGCAAACTGAGTGGTATTCTCCACTCCTTTTTCATTAATAAAAAATTTTCTCAGGCAGCCTTCGACCACAAAATACATATTCCGGCAGACCTCGCCTTCAAGCATCAGATGCTGCTTTTTTTTTACCTCCATAACCTGGAAAAAAGATACAATAGAAATATATTCTTCATCGGTGATGGTAATAAATTTATTTAAATGCGCTTTGAATGAATCCATTGTAAGAATTAATACTCAAACTTAACTTTATTTTTTTAGTTTTACAATGAGAAAATATTTATTATGGAAATCGTTGCTAAAATTCTGATCGCAATCGTTGCAGTGGAACATCTGTATATTCTTTGGATGGAAATGTTTGCCTGGGAGACAAAAGGAAAGGAAGTTTTTAAAGCTGCTCTGCCTGCAGAAATGTTTAAACCAACGAAAGGACTTGCAGCCAACCAGGGGCTTTACAATGGTTTCCTTGCTGCCGGACTCATCTGGTCGTTTTTGATTAAAGATCCGCAATGGCAGACCAATGTAGCTTTATTCTTTTTAGGATGTGTAGCCATTGCAGGAATTTACGGCGCCATTTCAGCCACTAAAAAAATATTCTTCGTACAGGCACTACCTGCCATACTGGCAATCATTGCAGTATTACTGAAGTAATTTACCGGATCATCCAGACCATGTCAATCTTCTCTTAGCTTTGTGATAAGAGAAAAATTTTCATGAAATCCCAACCTAAAAACACCATTGAAAATCAACACATTACAGTTATGAAAATCCATTTAATATAAAATTCGTAAATTTGCACCGTCATAAAAAATTGATACCCATTTTTTTATGCTGGCCTGCATTTTGATGCAAAGTAGGCATTCAAGTTGTTCAGTACACATATCTGTAATTACCTCATCAGTAATTTAATTGTAGAATCTATGTAAGAGATTAATTTCTTTTTTACATGATACACTCTTTTTCTAGAGTATAATCTATTGAAATATTTAAAATAAACATAAGGCCTCATGGTTCTTATACATTATTTTTTTGTTAAAAGCTTTTATCATTAAAAGCTTAGTAAATTATTTTATCCTATCCTCATCAGCAGGACAACTAAAGCTAAACGCATATAACGAATTGGTGTACAGTTTTTTATATCATTTATTAATTCAAAAATTCTGAATATGGAAAAAAATGAAAACAGTAGAAAAGTAAAACTTAAAGTGGAAGATCTGACTATTATTTTTGGCAAAAACAAAGAAAAAGCTCAGGAACTTTTAGACAAAGGCTTTTCCAAAAAGGAAATTCTTGAAAAAACAGGCTGCACCATAGGAATCAATAAAGCCAGTTTTGAGATCTATGAAGGAGAATTCTTTGTGATCATGGGACTTTCCGGAAGTGGAAAATCCACATTACTGCGCTGTTTAAACAGACTGAATGAGCCTACCTCAGGAAAAGTATACATCAATGACGATGATATTACCGGTAAAAACAACAAAGAACTGCTGGAAGTAAGAAGAACGGAAATGAGTATGGTTTTTCAGAAATTCGGATTGCTGCCTCATCATACGATTTTAGACAATGCAGGTTTCGGGCTGGAAATCAGAGGAGAAAGCAAAGCTTCCCGCGATGAAAAAGCACAGAAAGCATTAGATATTGTTGGCTTAAATGGTTTTGAAAATCAATACCCTTCTCAACTTTCAGGAGGAATGCAGCAGAGAGTTGGGCTGGCAAGAGCTTTGGCCAATGATCCTGAAGTACTGCTTATGGATGAGGCTTTCTCCGCACTGGACCCATTGATAAAATCTGAAATGCAGGATCAGATGCTTGAACTGCAGAATACTTTACAAAAAACCATTGTCTTTATTACGCACGATCTGGACGAGGCCATTAAAATCGGAGACCGTATCGTCATTATGAAAGATGGTGTCATAGAACAGATAGGCACAGCAGAAGATATTTTAACCAATCCTGCCAGCGATTATGTGAAAGCATTCGTGGAGAAAGTAGACCGTAAAACAATTATCACTGCCAGATCTCTGATGTTCGACAAAGCTACGGTAGTACGTTTCAGAAAAGACGGTCCGGAAGGAGCTTTAAGAAAAATGAGAGCTACCGGATTAGAAAACTTGCCGGTGGTAGATTTTCAAAATAAATTTCTGGGCTTTGTAACCCTTAACGATGTTGTTCGCATAGCCAAAAAGAAAGAACCAACGGTGGAATCAATTATCAACAGTAATGTTCCTTCGGTTTATCCTGAAGTTACGGTAGAAGAAATGTTACCGTTAATTTCCGGAAGTAAATCAGCCATCGCAGTAATTGATGAAGACAACAAATTTTTAGGTCTTGTTACCCAGTTATCTCTTGTCATAGAAGCGACCAAGTTTAACGAAGAAGAAATTATTGAATTAAAAGAAATCGCAAACAACCAATAAGATGAATAAAACTATAGATATAGGTCAATATGTAGAAACTGCAATCAATTGGCTCACAGAAAATGGAAAACCTGTATTTGATGTTATAAAACATGTAGGAAACTCCTCTATCATGGGGATTGAATGGGTATTAACAAACACTCCTTTTTATGTAATCATTCTCTTTTTTACCCTGCTGGCATTATGGAAAGCCGGAAAAGGCATTGCTGTGGTAACTGCAGCCGGACTAAGCTTAATATTTTTAATGGGATTATGGAAAGAAACCATGGAAACGCTGGCACTTATTTTTGTGTCCACCATTACTGCCCTTATCCTTTCTATCCCTCTGGGAATTTTGGCTGCTAAAAGCAAAATAGCCGACAAAATCATTCGCCCTTTACTGGATTTGATGCAGACAATGCCCGCATTTGTCTACCTGATTCCTGCTGTACTGTTTTTCAGTATTGGTAAAGTGCCCGGTGCTTTTGCAACCATCATTTTTGCCATGCCGCCCGCGGTACGATTAACAGCATTGGGAATTGAAGCCGTTCCGAAAGACATTGTGGAAGCAGCACGAGCTTTTGGGGCAACCAACCGACAGATTCTGTTTAAAGTAGAGCTTCCTTTAGCAATGAAAACGATCTTAACAGGGATCAATCAGACCATACTGTTATCCTTATCCATGGTGGTGATCGCAGGAATGATTGCTGCAGGTGGTTTAGGTGAAAAAGTACTGGAAGGAATTAATAACCTGGATATCGGATTAGGATTTGAAAGCGGATTATCCGTTGTGATTTTAGCCATTATCCTCGACAGGATTACCCAGGGATTTGTAAAGAAAAAGCAATAAGATGAAACAATTAAAATATCTGTTTTTTCCCGTTTTAATGTTACTATTTACAGCATTAAGTTCGTGTGAAAACATAAAAAACTCTAAATATATTACCATCGGAATGGTAGATGGCTGGGCGGAAGATGTAGCCATGACGCATATTGCTAAAGCTATTCTGGACGAACAAGGATATCACGTTATTATTCAAAAAGCCTCTACAGATATGATTCTGGCTTCAATGAATAATGAAGATACAGATCTTTTCATGGGAGTCTGGCTTCCTTACACCCATGCCAAAAAGCTTGCTAAATTTCCGGGACTGACTCATCTTGGAACCAATTATGACAACGGCCGTATAGGATTGGTCGTACCGGAGTATGTTCCTGTTAGCTCTATTGAAGAACTTAATCAACATAAAGATCAATTCAGCCACAGAATTATTGGAATCGAAAAAGGAGCAGGATTAACCACCGGAACTGACAAAACAATTATTGATTATAAACTGGATTATCAACAGATCAACTCCTCTACCATTGCTATGATCACCGAATTGCAGAATGCCATACAACGAAAAGAATGGATTGTGGTAACGGGATGGCAGCCTCACTGGATGTTTGGAAAAATGAAGCTTAAGTTTCTTGATGATCCAAAAAAAATATATGGAGAAGCAGAACAGATTAAAACCTATTCCAGAAAAAGTTTTGGGAATGACCATCCGGAACTGGCCAGATTCTTTGCTAAACTTCATTTTGATG
Organism: Chryseobacterium rhizoplanae; assembly: GCF_900182655.1. Lineage (GTDB taxonomy): Bacteria > Bacteroidota > Bacteroidia > Flavobacteriales > Weeksellaceae > Chryseobacterium > Chryseobacterium rhizoplanae. The sequence continues at coordinate 93,612 of NZ_FXTC01000010.1, read as the reverse complement.
ATGAAAATATGTCTGACCTTTTAATGAAAATGGAACAGAGTAAAAATAAAGAAGCTACCGCCAAAGAATGGGTGAAAGATCACTCGGACCTTGTACAGTCCTGGCTGGATAAAAATTAATAAACAATTTGGTATTATCAAAAATCCTCAGCTCCACACGGTTCTGAGGATTTTTTTATCGACATAGATTAATTGATTTTTTCTCTATGAAGTAATATTATTAGTAATCGCAAAGGCGCAAAGAAATTTAATAACATACTGCTTCAAGGCGCGAGAACATTTCGACTTCGCTCAATGGGAGATTTTCAGCAAGTTTGTTTCAGTTAAAATTCAACAGAATTAAATTTTATCAAAGATAAAATCCTTGCGCCTTAAAGTATATTTAAAGGAAAATTCTTGCGTCTTTGCGCTTTCCAATATCTCATAACTATCCCATTGATTCTTTGATCTTCTCCCGATGGATTATTCCCCAATTGACTAATGTTTCTGTCACAGGAAATACAGATTTTCCATATTCAGTCACCGCATACGTTACAGTGATAGGTTTCGTATCCTGAATGGTTCTGGTGATCAGAAGGTTTGTTTCCAGTTCTTTTAATTCTTTGCTCAGCATTTTGGCGGATATTCCTTCAATACCGCGTTCCAGTTTTTTAAAATGGATCATTTGATCCGGTCTGTTCGTCAGATATCGTAAAATCATCAGTTTCCATTTTCCTCCTAAAACATCCAGACTGTCCCGCATTGCGAACAGTTCTTCCGTACAGCTGGCTTCTCTTTCGATGCCGTTTTCAGTAATTTTTGCCATAATAGTTTCATGAAGGTAACTAGTTACCATTAGTTAACTAGTAGCAAATATAAACTATTCCCTCTTTACATTTGTGTATCAAATTAACAATAATGAAAGCAGTTATTTTAAATAAAAACGGAAAACTGGAAGACGGCTTTACCGAACAGCCAAAACCTAAAGATAATGAGGTTTTAATCCAGATTAAAGCCAGTGGTTTCAATCCTATCGATTATCAGATGCTGGAAAACGAACTGGAAAGAAAGCTAATCAGTTCACCTATATTAGGAAGAGAACTATCAGGAATCATTGCTGGCAAAGGGGCCGAAGTTTCACAGTTCAATATTGGTGATGAGGTCTATTGTGGCAGCGGCTCTATGGGAAGCAACGGTACTTACGCAGAATATATTGCCGTACCTGAAGCTATTGTATCTTTTAAACCAAAAAATATCTCGTTTGAACAGGCGGCTTCCATTCCTTCAGCAGGACTTACCTCTTTACAGATCTTTAACCGTCTGAAGTTAAATCCGGAAAATACAGTTCTTGTAACAGGTGCAGCTGGAGGCGTTGGTTCATTTTTGATCAAACTTTTACTGGCCCATAATATCCGGCAGATCACAGCAACCGTTGGCAGTGAAGAAAACCGGCACATGCTTCTTAATTTAGGATTAAAAAGTCATCAGATCGTTAATTACAGAGATGAAAATCTCATTGAAAATATTTTAAAAGCCAATAATGATCAACCTTTTGAATATGGAATCGATCTCGTAGGAAATTATATGTCTGAAGTGACGGCAGAAGTTTTAAAGATTAATGGAACTTATGTTGATGTAACAGCTTTAGTCACTAAAGATGCTCATGAAGCATTGTTCAACAAAGGAACTTTGATTATGAATATCTCCAATTACACTTACGGAATGATCAAAAAATATGAATATTACAAGAACAGCTTACTTGAAATAAAAAAGCTCATTGAAAACGAAACGATTCTTCCTCCACAGCATAAACTCATAGGAAATCTTTCTCTGGACACTGTTCTGCAGGCGCATTCTCTATTAAAAAATAATCAGACACAAGGTCATAAACTTATCATGAAACACTAAATTATGAACAAAATACCAAGACGGATCGTAACAGGAATTAAAAACGGGAAATCGATCATTGTAGAAGACCAACAGGTAGAAAATGCAGTGGAACATTTTCCTGGACTGATCATTTCGGACGTGTGGAATACGCAGACAATGCCAGCAAGCTTAGAATTTGAAACCAGAATTCCTAACACCGGATTTCCGCAAACTCCCAAAAATGGTACTTATTTCCGGTATGTAGTGGTTCCGCCGGATAAAGATTTAGGGGTTGAGTGGAAAAAGAATGAACCTCATCCGATGATGCATCAAACTGCAACACTGGACTATATCATTATCCTTTTCGGTGAACTCTATCTGATCATGGAAGAAGGTGAAACACTTCTGAAAGCGGGCGATATTGTCATCCAAAGAGGAACCAATCATGCGTGGAGCAACCGTTCTGATGAACCTTGTATTCAGCTGGCCGTGCTGATAGATGCTGATATTTAAATTTATTTTGTTGGAAAACGCTAAGGTGCAAATAAAATAAATAATGTGTTTTTTTAAGGCACAAGAAAATCAAAGATTTTCATCAAGGATTTAATGCATATAGTATTAGAATTATACAATTTTATCGCAGATAAAATCCTTGCGACTTAAAAATATCACCAAAGAAAAAACTTGCGCCTTGCGTTTCCAACAAAAATCTCCCAATTTACAAAGCAGAAATTTCCAATAGTTTCTCCTTCATTTTTTCAGGCGTCATCTGTCCTTCCTGATAATACACCAGATTCTGATGCTTATCCAGGAATACCCATAAAGGATAAACAGGCTGATTTTTATTCTTTGACAAAGCAAGTGCCAATTCATGAATTCCTGAATTTCCATTCTGCAGGTATTCAAAATCCTGATTCTGGAAATGAATTTTCTCCTTCGTCTTCTCTGCCTCAAAATTCACAAAATAGAAATGATCATTCATCATACCCACCAGCTCTTTATCTTTACTCAAACGGTAAGATTCAATTTTACAGACCGCACACCAGTCTGTATAAAGGTGAATAACAACCGGCTTCGGATCTTCTTTCTGCTGTACCTCGAGATCAGAAAAAGTGCCTGTCTTCATCTGAGACAGATAAAAACAGGGCACTAACATTAAAAATAAAGCTATTTTTTTCATTTCAAAGTATATTTTACTCCCAGAAAACCTCTGATGCGCTGCATTGGGGCATAGCCGTATGCCGTATCAAAAGTATAATGATTGGGATTATTGACAGGATCATCAACATGTTTATCAAATGGATCAAACGGTCTCATCAAAGGATCTTTAGGGGCAAAATTGAATAAATTCTTAATTCCGCAGTACATCTCAAATCCTGATTTGAAACTCTTGGACACCTGAATATTAGCCAAAGAATAGAATGGTGAATATTCCGGGCGGTAGTCATTCACTAAAACAGGAAGTCGCATCGGCCCATAAAACTGTCCGGTAAAATCTACCGTCAGATTGTTCGGAAATTTATAAGTCAGGTTATAAGTTCCACTCCACTTTGGAGCATGCAGCTGCTGTGTTTTTTGATTTTCATTATCAAATTTCTGGTATACATCAAGATAAGTTACTCCTAGATTAACACTCAGCGGAAACTGAAATGCAAAATCAACGTTCAGGGAAGCTCCTCTTGAAATTCCATATCCGTGAAGATTATCATAAATAATTTTATCAGGATCAGAATCAAAATCTCCCACAATTTTATTACTGAAATAGGTATAGAATGCAGAAGCATCAAGATTGACCATTCGGTTTCCTACAGGAATTTTCCAGATATAATTCAGGTTTCCATTCACTGATCTTTCCGGCTTAAGATCTGATTTTACCACAACTTCTCTTGAACCTGTCAATGCAGCGTGATCTTCCGTAAATAAATTCACCACTCTGAAACCTGTTCCAAAATTGAAACGCAGCGTATGATACGGATTGGGTGAAAATTTCCATGCGAACCTCGGCGAATGTACGGAATGATGTACTTTATCATAATCATATCGGTATCCCAGCAATAAAATATGTTTATCATTAATTTCCCACTGATCCTGGACAAAAGCTCCCCAGATCGGAGATTTCATCGGAGCATTCGTGATACCGTCTGCAGCTAATGTTCCCGGTGTATTGTCATCATAAAAAGTCCTTTTAAAAGTAAGTCCGGCAGTAATATCATGTTTTCCGAAGCTTCTGTCCCAATACGTTTGTACAAAAGCGACCTTTTGCGTGGCATTGAAAGGATTGGATCCATAAAATGAATTCTGATCATGGTAGTTGTAGGAAAACTGAGTCACAATATGCTCTTTCATAGGCCATTCATACAAACCAAAAACCTCTGCCCGGTTGGTATAAATACTTTCTCCGTACACCTGATCACTGCCACGGTAAGATTTGTTCCACTGCATTTCTCCTCCAAAGCGGTCTTCATACAGATATCTCATTGCAAAACTTGCCTGTCTGTTTTCCTTTCTTTTAAAATTCCATTTGTTAAAAACTGAAATCCTGCTCTGTAAAGTGGCATCGGTAAAATTATCTTTATTCTGATCTATTCTTTCCTGAAAACTGAAATAATTTAAGCTTAATAATGAAGCGGCATTCTTTCCTACATTAAATTTGGTAGAAAGATCCAGATTATTTTCACTCCATGTGCTGGTCATCATATCAACACTCAATTTAGGAGCTGTCAAAGCATTTTTAGTGATAATATTAATAACCCCTCCCATTGCTTCAGAACCATAGATTGATGATGCAGGACCTTTTACTACTTCTATTCTATCTACCAGACTATTCGGGATTCCACTTAATCCATATACTGTTGAAAGTGAACTTACAATCGGCATTCCGTCAATCAAAATCATCGTGTAAGGTCCTTCCAATCCATTGATATGGATATCTCCTGTATTACAGACGGAACAGTTCAGCTGAGGTTTTACTCCGTTCACCATAGCAATAGCTTCAAAAATACTTGGAGTGGGATTTTTCTGGAAAAATTTCTGGCTGTAGATCTCTACTGCCACGGGACTTTTTGACCTACTCATCGGTTTTATGGTTCCGGTAACCACTACATCTTCAATATTACTGGTCTTAATTTCTTTTCTGGTAACTCTGGCAGAATCCAGGGTTTTATTGGCCTGCAAACTTAAGCTGTCTGTTTCCTGCGCAAAACAGTATGATGATAAAAAAGTAATAGAAAATAATATTCGCTTCATGAAATTATAATTGTTAGACAAATCTAACAATTATTTTTCAAATACAAAACTTAATGCAAAAAATATAGGTTGAGTCAATTCATGAAAAATGATTAAATTTGAGAAACTACATATCAAAGTAAAATGAGATATCATCAATCGGGAAATATCCCACCAAAAAGACACACAATCTTTAAGTCTCCTGAAGATAAATTTTACTATGAGCAGCTTTTCGGTACAGAAGGCTTCCATGGTATTTCTTCTCTGTTATATCATATCCACCGCCCTACGCAGATCAAATCTATCGGTGAGCCGAAAGATGTCACTCCCAAAATCGCTGTGGAAAAAAATGTTGCTCCAAGAATGTTTAAAGGAATGAATGTAACTCCTGAAGACGATTTTATGGACAGCAGAAAAATCCTTTTGATGAACAATGATCTGAAAATGGGATTAGCCAAGCCAAGAAAATCAATGGATTATTTCTACAAAAACGCAGAATGTGATGAGCTTTTATACGTTCATAACGGAGCCGGAATATTAAAAACTTTTGTAGGAGACCTTGAATTCGTAACCGGAGATTATCTTATTATTCCGAGAGGAACAATTTATCAGGTTGAACTGAAGTCTGATGATACCGTCTTTTTTGTATTGGAAAGCCACTCTCCTATTTATACTCCGAAAAGATACAGAAATGAATTCGGGCAGCTTTTAGAGCATTCTCCATTCTGCGAAAGAGACATGATTGCTCCTGCTTTCAAAGAACCAGTGGATGAAAAAGGAGAATTCCTGATTAAAGTTAAAAAAGAAAACCAGATTACGGACTTCATCTATGCAACACATCCGTTTGATGTAGTAGGCTGGGACGGATATTTCTATCCTTATAAATTCAATATTAAAAACTTTGAACCCATTACCGGAAGAATTCACCAGCCGCCACCGGTTCACCAGAATTTTGAAGGCCACAATTTCGTAGTATGCTCATTCTGTGCAAGAATGTATGATTACCATCCACAGGCTATTCCTGCTCCTTACAACCACTCCAATATTGATTCTGATGAGGTATTGTTCTATACAGAAGGTGATTTCATGAGCCGTAATCATATTGATTTGATGGACTTTACCCTTCACCCGGGAGGAATTGTACACGGACCTCACCCGGGAGCGATGGAAAGAAGCATCGGTAAAAAATTCACGGAAGAATATGCCGTTATGGTTGACCCTTTCCGTCCTTTGAAAATTACCGAAGAAGCTTTAAAAGTAGAAGATCCTTCTTATAAAACTTCATGGCTGGAATAAAACAAAAGAAATACTTTCTTTAATTTGAAAAAGTATTGCTGAATACATACAAAAGACGCTTTAAATCCTTTATTTAAAGCGTCTTTTTTCGTAATTTTGTGAGGTATGGTTAACATATTAGCCATCATTATTTTTCATGACGCATCCTAAGTAATGGTGGTTTAAAACAAAATCAATATTACATGTTAGAAAGAATCAGATTAGAAAGTCTACACCAAAAAGTAACCACGGCAGAAAATGCTGTAAAAATTATTAAAGACGGCATGACCATTGGGTCCAGCGGCTTTACAAAAGCAGGTGACAGCAAAGCTATTTTGCCGGCACTGGCAGAAAGAGGAAAAACAGAAGACCTTAAAGTCACTTTAATGACCGGAGCTTCACTGGGGCATGGTACCGACGGAAAACTGGCAGAAGCTAATGTTTTAAAGAAAAGAATGCCCTTCCAGGTGGATCCTATTTTAAGAAACAAGATCAACAACGGTGAAATTCTCTTCATCGACCAGCATTTGAGCGAAAGTGCCGAACTTCTCCACACCAAAAATCTTCAGAGCATTGATGTAGCCATTATCGAAGCGGCTTATATTGAAAGAGATGGAAGCATAGTTCCTACCACTTCTGTGGGTAATTCAGTAACTTTCGCTGCCTTAGCTAAAAAAGTGATCATCGAAATCAATACAGAAGTTCCCGAAGAAGTCTATGGAATCCACGACATCTACCAGGCTGAAGATTACCCTTACAGAAACGTTATTCCTATTGTAGCACCATGGAACAAAATCGGAAGAAAAAGCATTCCTGTAGATCCCGAAAAAATTGAAGCCATTGTGTTTACCAACCGTAAAGACAGCCCGGCAGATATTGCAGAACCGGACGAAAAGACAACAGCTATCGCCAAACATCTTCTTGCATTTTTCGAAAATGAAGTTCTGTTAGGACGTCTTACAGACAGATTACTTCCCCTTCAGGCAGGAATTGGTAAAGTAGCGAATGCCGTTCTTACAGGATTCAAAGACAGTAATTTTTATGACCTGACCATGTTTTCCGAAGTACTTCAGGACAGTACATTTGATCTGATCGATTCCGGGAAATTGAGTTTTGCTTCAGCATCATCCATTACCGTTTCTCAGGAATGTTATGAAAGAGTCTTAGGAAACCTTTCAAAATATAAAGACAAGTTCGTTTTAAGACCTCAGAATATTTCCAATACTCCCGGACTGATCAGAAGATTGGGAGTTATCGCCATCAATACTGCTATTGAATTTGATATCTACGGAAACGTAAATTCTACCCATATCGGAGGAACAAAAATCATGAACGGAATTGGTGGTTCCGGCGACTTTGCGAGAAATGCTTACTTAAGTATTTTCGTGACCCAGGCTGCATCAAAGGGTAATAATATTTCCCATGTTCTTCCAATGGTTTCTCACACGGATCATACAGAACATGATGTAGACATTCTGGTAACGGATGTAGGATTGGCCGATCTAAGAGGATTGGCGCCGAGAGAAAGAGCACAGAAAATCATTGACAACTGTGTTCATCCGGATTACAAAGAAGAATTGCAATCTTATTTTGACAGAGCCTGTGAAAGAGGAGGACATACTCCTCATTTGCTGGAAGAATCATTCAGCTGGCATTTACGATTTGCAGAAACCGGAAGTATGAAGCAGAAAACTGCTGTAGAAGCCGCTAATTAAAATTTTCATCAAAAAACAAATAAGACAAAAAGGACTGAATGCCAATGCATTTAGTCCTTTTTTCTGTTACATCATATCTGGTTGGTTCATATGACAAAAGTCTGTATAATATCCTAAAAATATTTATATGAATATAAAGTTATAAAGATTATCTTTGAAAGAAGAGCAGTATTTTTATGAGATGTAAAATACGTTGAACACCCTTTAATAAAAGACAAAATATGAATAATTACATCAGCGCAGAAGAAGCAATATATACTATAAAAAGCGGAAACCGTGTATTCTTTCACGGCAGTGCATGTACTCCCAACTACCTGATTGATGAGCTGGCAAGACAGTCTCACCGATTGCAAAATGTAGAAATGGTTTCCATTACCCAACAAGGCAATGTGGAAATTGCAAAACCGGAATACAAAGACAGCTTTTTCGTCAACTCGTTATTTGTTTCCACTCCTGTGCGTGATGCAGTGAATTCTGACAGAGGAGACTTTGTGCCTGTCTTTCTAAGTGAAATCCCTATTTTATTCAGAAAAAATATCCTGCCTCTGGATGTCGCAATTGTTACGGTATCTCCTCCGGACAAACATGGTTTCTGTACGCTGGGAACTTCTGTGGATATTGCAAGAGCAGCGGTGGATACTGCAAAAATCATTGTTGCCATCGTTAATCCCAGAATGCCAAGAACCCATGGAGACGGGATGATCCACATCAGCAGAATTCATAAACTGGTGTGGCATGAAGAAGAACTTCCTACCATAGATTATGGATCAAAAGTAGGTCCTGAAGAAATGCTTGTCGGAAAAAATGTAGCTGAACTTATTGAAGACAGATCTACCCTTCAGATGGGCATCGGAACCATTCCTGATGCAGTTTTAAAATGCCTTACCAACCATAAAGATCTGGGAATTCATACCGAAATGCTGAGTGACGGGGTTATTGACCTTATTCAGGATGATGTGATCAATAATAAATACAAAGGCTACAACGATAACAAAACCATTACAAGCTTCTGCTTCGGAACCAGAAAGCTGTATGATTATGTAGATGACAACACCGTATTTGCCTTCAGAGATGTGAGCGAAGTAAACTTCCCGATCAATATCATGAGAAACAAAAAAATGGTTGCCATCAACTCTGCCATCGAAATAGATCTTACAGGACAGGTATGTGCCGATTCTATCGGAACTATGCAGTACAGCGGAATCGGAGGACAAATGGACTTTATGCGTGGTGCCGCATTAAGTGACGACGGAAAACCTATCATAGCCATTACTGCAAGGACGAAAAAAGGAGTTTCCAGAATTGTTCCTTTTCTTAAACAGGGAGCTGGTGTAGTAACCACAAGAGGACATATCCATTATGTTGTTACTGAATACGGAACAGCCTATCTGTACGGGAAAAACCTTCGCCAGAGAGCACAGGAGCTCATCAGCATTGCCCATCCGGACGACAGAGAAATGCTGGAGAGAGCAGCCTTCGAAAGATTTAAACACTGATAATCAAAAGGTAAGCATTTCCAAATTATTTTTTATCTAAAATCTCAAAACATATTTTGAACCCAACTCCGCAAAATCATAAAAAAGCACTAATCTTTTGGCAGTATTTTTGATAAAACTCATTCAAAAACAAGCAAATTGAAAACTATATATAATTCGATACGGGAAGAAGTGATAAAGCATTCCAAGGTAAGGAATTCTGTTTTGGGGAATGTGAATGAATGGAAGCGAAGCCATTATATTATTCTTTCCGAAATTATTAAAGATGAACTCTCAGAAGCTGAAGAACTGAAAGGGGGGAAAAAATTTGAAATTGGAAATACCATTTCGCATGTCACCCTGCAACGTTTTTTTGAAAATGATTATCAGGACAAAACCCATAGTGATCTAAGATTTTTAAAAACATTGGATAAGATCTGTATTTTCTTAGGTTACAAAGACCTGAACGATTATATTCTATCTGTGAGACATAAGAAACAGGAAAATGAGGGATCTGATAATCAGTCATATCTTACGCAGATGGTCTATGACTACTGTGCTACCGCTTTTGAATTCTGCAGACAGTTTCCTGATCATAATACCAGTCTTTTTAAAGAGTTGGTATTTAATGATTCTCCATTTTTAGAACGGGTTTCACAATTTAGTAAAGAACTGTGTGATAAGGATTTTCATCTTGTTACTAAAAATAACAGGTCCAATTATGAAGTTTTTGACATTCATATCGTTACAGATGAACCGGACAAAAAAATACTGGAATCTCAGGAGTTCTGGAACCTTCTGTTCAAAGTGGGAGAAACAGGAGAAGAGCATTTTGTCAACCAGCTGAGCACTCAGATCTACTTCATCCGCAAAATAAACAATACCTGGAAGATATGGGATAATTATAATCCCGATGCCGGAATGTTAAACAGAAAGATAGAAACAATATAAAAAGAAAGCCGCAGAAAATTTCTACGGCTTTCATGTTTCGAAATATTTTTTTTCACTTGTCTTTTGTATTACAAATGTAAGTACCCGATTTTAAACGTAAGAAACTTAAATATACTTAAGTAAACTCTTCTTTAACTTTATGTTAAATATATTCAATGAATCCAGGGGAATATTTTCGCAATGTCTAAGATTTTTGTAATTTGCATACCAATAAAATAAAAGTAAAAGAGAAAATATGTCAACACTTACATTTGCCGAGAAAATAGCTCAAGCAGAAAATTTCTTACCGATTAACGGTACAGATTATATTGAGTTTTATGTAGGAAATGCAAAACAGGCTGCCCATTATTACAAAACCGCTTTCGGTTTTCAGTCTGTAGCTTATGCGGGTCCTGAAACAGGAGTAAGAGACCGTGCATCTTATGTGCTTCAACAGGGAAAAATCAGATTGGTATTAACTACCGGACTTAAGTCTGACTCTCTTATCAGTGAGCACGTAAAAAAACATGGTGACGGAGTAAAAATTTTGGCACTTTGGGTAGATGACGCTTATGCAGCTTTTGAAGAAACAACTAAAAGAGGGGGTAAACCGTATTTAGAGCCTGTAACTTTAACTGATGAGCATGGTGAGGTAAGAATGTCCGGTATCTACACCTATGGAGAAACCGTTCACATGTTTGTAGAAAGAAAAAATTACAACGGAGCTTTCATGCCTGGCTATGAAAAGTGGGAAAGTGACTATAAGCCTGAAGAAGCAGGTTTATTGTATGTAGACCACTGCGTAGGAAATGTTGACTGGAACAGAATGATCCCGACTGTAGAATGGTATGAAAAAGTAATGGGGTTTGTAAACATCCTTTCTTTTGACGACAAACAGATCAATACAGAATATTCTGCTTTGATGTCTAAAGTAATGTCTAATGGAAACGGATATGCAAAATTCCCTATCAACGAACCCGCTGAAGGTAAAAAGAAATCTCAGGTAGAAGAATATCTTGATTTCTACGAAGGAGAAGGTGTACAGCACATCGCTGTTGCTACGAAAGATATCATCCACACTGTAACGGAATTGAAAAAACGTGGTGTAGAGTTTCTTTCTGCTCCACCGGAAGCTTATTACGATATGGTTCCTGAAAGAGTAGGCCATATTGATGAAGATCTTAAAAAACTTCAGGATTTAGGTATACTTATTGATCATGATGAAGAAGGATACTTATTACAGATCTTTACCAAGCCTGTAGAAGACCGTCCTACTCTATTCTTCGAAATCATTGAAAGACACGGTGCACAAAGTTTTGGTGCCGGAAATTTCAAAGCTTTATTCGAAGCATTAGAAAGAGAGCAGGAAAGAAGAGGTAATCTTTAATTTTACATTAAAAATATAGGTTTTGTCAGAATACAGTATTCTGGCAAAACTTTTTTATAAAACACAGTATATGAGAAAACTTTTAATTGGGATTTCCCTTTTAGGGACTCTGGGGCTTAAAGCTCAATATGGTTCATTGAATGAAATCCTTAACCGACTTGAACAAAGAAAAGGCATCAATCAGCATCTTGAAAATGTAAATATTGACAACAAGAAATTTGTTTTCATCAAAGATGAGGCTGATCATACGGAACGGGACTTTATTATTATCAAAGGGAACAATGCCACTTATGTAGAAGTTTTCGATGATAAAGCTACTGGAGAAAGCAGTTCTAATGTTTTCACCGGGGATATCGTCAGAAAAAAAAATATTATTTCTTTAAGAGCAGATATGCTTGAAAATAAAAAAATCCCAATGCCTGTTACAAAAACATTATTGTTGACCCAGCAGGATAATATTTTATATCTCATCGATGTCAATACCAGAGACCGATGGATAGATGAAGCATCTTACTCAAAAAAGACAAAATAAATGTTCTGAGAAAATGCTCTCAGCAATATTTTAATCTAACTAAAATCTAAACTTATGAAATCATTTGTAGACTATTCCTCAAACTCGGATTTTTCTATACATAATATTCCTTTCGGAGTCGCAGTTTTTAACAAAGAATATATCGGATGCTGTACAAGAATCGGAGATCAGGTAGTTGATCTTGCTACTTTGTATGATCTTGGCTATTTTGAAGATATTGAAGGATTAGACGACAATGTTTTTGAAGCGTATACCATCAACGAATTTATCGAGCTTGGTAAACCTGTTACCAACGCAGTTCGTACTAAAATTCAGACCTTATTACAGGAAGGATCAATCTTATCAAAGGATCAGAAAACCATAGAAGAAGCTTTTTATGATCTTGATAAAGTAAAAATGATGATGCCTGTTCATATCCCCAATTATACAGATTTTTACAGCAGCATTGAACATGCTACCAACGTAGGAAAAATGTTCCGTGACCCGGCGAACGCTTTATTACCCAACTGGAAACATTTACCGGTAGGTTACCATGGAAGAGCCTCTTCAATTGTAGTATCCGGAACAGAAATCAACCGCCCGAAAGGTCAGATGAAACCTGCTGATGCTGATAAACCAGTATTCGGACCATGTAAACAACTGGATTTTGAATTGGAAATGGCTTTCATCATCAATAAAAATACAGAGATGGGAGAAAGTATCTCTACCAAAGAAGCAGAAGATGCCATCTTCGGAATGGTTATTTTCAACGACTGGTCAGCAAGAGATATTCAATCCTGGGAATATGTTCCGTTAGGGCCATTCCTTGCAAAAAACTTTGGTTCTTCTATTTCTCCATGGGTAGTTACTCTTGAAGCTTTAGAACCATTCAGAACAGCATCACCAGTACAGGATCCTGAGGTTTTAGAGTATTTAAAATTTGAAGGGGATCAAAACTATGATATCAACCTTGAAGTCTATATTCAGCCAGAAAACGGAGAACAAAACCTGATCTCCGAAAGCAACTACAAACACATGTACTGGAATATGACCCAGCAGCTGGCACACCACACCGTAAACGGATGTAACGTGGAAGTGGGAGATCTATATGCCAGCGGTACCATTTCAGGAAGCGATCCAAAATCATTCGGTTCTATGCTTGAGCTTACATGGAGAGGACAAAATCCTTTATCATTAAGCAACGGTGAAGAAAGAAAATTCATTGAAGATAATGATACCGTTACCATGAAAGCCTGGGCTGAAAAAGATGGTGTGAGAGTAGGTTTCGGTGAAGTTTCCGGTAAAATTATTCCGACACTTTAATTTTTTACCACAAAAGTCACAAAAGGATTATGATTACACAGTCCTATTTAACAGATCTGACATATAAGATAAATGGTGCTTGTATAGAAGTTCACAAAGTTCTGGGGCCTGGTTTATTGGAAAGTGTCTATCATAAATGTCTGGAAGAAGAATTTAGATTGAGAAATATTAATTATAAGTCTGAGCTAAAAGTTCCGGTATATTATAAAGGAAAAGAAATTAATTGTGATTTCTTTTGTGACTTTTTAATTGAAGACTTGATTGTGGTAGAATTAAAATCAGTATCAAAACTAACGGAGATTCATAGAGCTCAACTTCTAAATTATATTAACTTAATGAAGAAACCAAAAGGCATTTTGGTAAATTTTAATGTGAAAAATTTATATCATGAAGGACAGGAAACCTTCGTAAACCAATATTATGATATGCTTTTTTGAACTTTAAAAATTAAAGCTGTTTTAGCTTAAAACTTTTGTGCCTTTTGTGGTTAAATAAAATATGAAAACAGTAATCCCCTCCGAGATAACCTCAGTACAACTTCAGACCATCATGCAGACGGCTGTTTCACCACGCCCTATTGCTTTGGCATCCACAGTGGATAAAGATGGTACCATCAACTTATCCCCGTTCAGTTTTTTTAATATGTTCAGTACGGTTCCTCCGATTTTGATTTTTTCACCATCAAGGAGAGTACGCGACAATACGACGAAGCACACACTGGAAAATGTTCTTGAAGTACCGGAAGTCGTTATTGGAACAGTCAATTTTCCGATTGTACAGCAGATTTCATTAGCTTCTACAGAATATGAAACCGGAGTTAATGAGTTTATTAAATCCGGACTTACCATGAAAGATGCTGATCTTGTACAGCCTAAACTGATTGAAGAATGCCCCGTCAACTTTGAATGTAAAGTTTTAGAGGTAAAGTCATTGGGAGATCAGGGCGGTGCCGGGAATCTTGTGATCTGTGAAGTGCAGAAAATTCATATCAGAGAAGAATACCTGAATGAAACCGGAAATCTGGATCAGAAAAAACTGGACATGGTAGCCCGTTTAGGCAGTAACTGGTATTCCAGAAGTAATGAGAACAGCCTTTTTGAAGTTCCAAAACCTTTGGTCACAAAAGGAATCGGCTTTGATCTGCTGCCTGATGCGATTAAGTACAGTACAGTATTCACAGGCAATGACCTTGGAATGCTTGCTAATACAGAAATATTACCTGCCGGTGACTTCCATGCGGATGAAAATATCCACCTTAATGCCCAGAAACTGCTTCTGGAAAGTAAAGTGGAAGAAGCCTGGGTTTTACTCACGGTAAAATAAAAAAGAAGCCTGAAATTTCAGGCTTCTTTTTTTATACTCGAAGTTGGAGGCTCGGAGCAGGAAGTACATAAAGTCTTATGAATAACTGTTGCCCCAATTAATAACTTTTGGAAAATAGTCCTATTTTGATTTCAATAGATATAGAGCACCGTTAATAGCTTCCAGCTTCCCAACTTATATTTTACTTCGCTTTCAAGGTTTCGGAAACCGTTATTTTCCCTTTTTCAGCAAAGTCTGTTACCTTTCCGTTTTTATCAATAGAAACATTCAGGTTATCATTCTTGGCATCATAGTAGATATGTGTTGCATAACCCGGACAGTCATGCTGCTTACATCCTGACAGTTTATAAATTCCGTTTTCTGATGTGACAGGACTTTCTACATTGAAATTCTTCACCATTTCATTGTATTGAGCTCCTGCCAGTTTTTTCAGTCTATCTGTGATGCTTTTATCCTCAAAGAATTTGATATCATGAGGGTACTTACCAACATTTTTGGTAATAATATTGTCCGGAGCCGGAGCAGAAGGAGGTGGTGATGCTACAGAATCGTTTTTTGTAATGACAGAATCTTTAGGCATTACTGTAGCCAAAGTATCTGTGCTTGCTGAAGATTCTGTTTTATTTTCTTTTTTACACGAAATAACACATAATGAGAGCGCAAATGCCCCTGCAATAATTTTTTTCATAATGATACTGATATGGTGGTTAATTTATAATAACGTAGTTTTAACCGTTTTATTTCAATTTTTCTTTGATAAAATCAATACATTTTTCGGTTACAGTATTCAGATCTTTGGGTAAATCTGTGTCTGTCCAGGGCTCTTTTGCGCCGAAAGTATGGTTGGCATTTTCAATCAGGAAAAGTGAAGAATTCGGGTGAAGAAGATGAAGGTGTTCGGCTTGTTTTACCTCTACTGCTTCATCTTTTGTCCCATGAATAATCAGCATATGAGCTTTTGCCATTTCCGTTGCCCGCTCTACATCAAAACGATGAACATTCTGCTCATAATCCTTATAAAACTGATAATAGTGGGGCATTTCCTGTTTGGTACGGCCATTCAGAGCATAATAAACTCCGTTCTTTTTCCAGTTTTCAAAAGCTTCTCCTGTGGGAAAGCGGTCTAAAGTATCCACACTGGCCAGAGTGATCAGCCCATTAATTCTTTCATCTTCAAAAGTTTTAATAATAGAAATCCCTCCTCCCCTGCTGTGACCTACAAGAACGATCTTTTCTTCATCTACATGCGGATCTTTACTAAAATGATCAATGACCACTCCAAGGTCAGAAAGCTCTTTAGAATAATTATTATGTCCAAAAGCTTCAAGATCTCCAAAGTTATAGGGATCATCTACAGTAGTTCCGTTATGGGAAAAATTAAACTTCACGAAGAAAAAACCTGCTTCCGCAAACTTTTTCGCCATCAGATTCCATGCTCCCCAATCTTTATAACCTTTATATCCATGAACAAATATCACTAAGGGAAGCTTTTGGCCATCATCTTTGTAAAAAGCATCAGCAAGAAAAGCTTTTGTTTCTCTATTTTCTAAAATTAAATTCTTCTCGTTAATCAAATTCATAAATAGATTCTTATTAATTTATACTTACGCTTTTAATTCAATTTGAAATTTATGAAAAAAAACCTGTTTACCAGTCCTAAAATCCTTATTTCTTTTATTAAAAGTCAAGCTAAAATTTATAAAAAATAACCTTATTTTTGCTTCATGCAGAATTTAAGAACTGTAACCGTAACGCGTTACATTCTGCCATTAAGAGAAGGAGGATCTCTTCCAGCTCTGGCAGAAGCTGATGATGATTTCAAATATGTATTAAAATTCCGTGGCGCGGGCCATGGGGTAAAAATGCTGATCTCTGAACTTTTGGGCGGAAAGATTACCGAAGCGTTGGGACTAAAAATTCCTGAACTTGTTTTTATCAATGTTGATGCCGATTTCGGAAGAACGGAAGCCGATGAGGAAATACAGGATCTTCTGAAATTTTCCGAAGGTCTGAACCTTGGGCTGCATTATCTTTCCGGTTCTATCACTTATGATCCGGGAGTAAGCGTTGATCCTCTTCTGGCTTCAAAAATAGTATGGCTGGATGCCTTCATTACCAATATTGACCGTACTTTCAGGAACACCAATATGCTGATGTGGAATAAAGAGCTTTGGATCATTGATAATGGTGCTTCGTTCTACTTCCACCATTCATGGCAGAATTTTGATACAGCGGCAAAAACACCTTTCAAGTATGTGAAAGACCATGTACTTCTTCCAAAAGCAAAAATGCTTGACGAAGCGGATCAATTTGCCCATGAAGTACTGAATGATACCCTTTTCAGGGAGATTGTCAATACAATTCCTGAAGACTGGCTGCACTGGAATGATGCTGATGAAACCCCTGACGAAATCCGTGAGATCTATTTTCAGTTTCTGAAAACCAGATTAGAAAATTCTCAAATCTTTATAAACGAAGCTAAAAATGCAAGAGGATAAAATATATGAATATGCGGTAATACGCCTGGTGCCTAAAGTTGAAAGAGAAGAATTTTTCAATATCGGGCTGGTGATGTTTTCCAAAAAGGAAAAATTCATCAGGGTAGAATTTTATTTGTGTCCTGATAAATTTAAGCTCATGCACAGTAAGCTGGATTATGAAGATATTATCCAGAATCTTGAAAGTTTTCAGAAAATTGCCAATGGCGATAAAGATGGCGGACCTATTGCTCTGCTTGATATTCCTGAGCGTTTCCGCTGGCTTACGGCCGTAAGGAGTGCTGTGGTGCAGACTTCCAGACCTCATCCGGGAAAGTCCAAGGACTTAAACAGTACTTTTGGTAAACTTTTTGAGGAGTTAGTAAAATAACACCCTCTAAAAAGTTTATTATGAAATCATCCATATACAACATATCAATCTACAGGTTTTTCACAAACCTGTTTTTTGTTTTATTTTTAAGTATATCAAATTTATTTTTTTCACAAAACTTCTCACAAATCCCGGTTAAGACTCCTCCTGTAAAAAGTACTTTACTTCCAGAGATTGCAACAGTTTCTGAAAATATTGTTTACAAAACCAATAGAAAAGGAAAACCTCTTGCTTTGGATTTGTATGTTCCTAAAAATGCTGCTACCGGAAAACTTCCGGTACTGATCTACGTTCACGGAGGTGGTTGGATAGAGGGAGACAAAGTGGTTCATGCCGGTAATTATCTTGAAACAACCATTCAAAAACTGATGACCAGACAATATGCAGTTATCAGCATCAATTATACGCTTTTGAGTGACAGCATCCATTTTCCTTTGCCTTTAGAAGACACCAAAGATGCCGTAAGATGGGTCAGAAAGAATGCTGAGAAATATAACCTTGACACGAATAATATTGGCCTTTTCGGAGCTTCAGCAGGGGCTCATCTTTCCCTGCTGGCAGCCTATACCCCTGATAATACTTATCTGGGAAGTCCGGAACTTTCATCTTATTCTGCGAAAGTAAATTACGTGATCGATCATTATGGTCCGGCTGATCTTAATAAGCTTTTCCATACAAGATTAGGAACAATTCCGGTAGGAATGATCGGATTAATGTCAAAAAAAATTGTCGGTTTACAGGAAAATCTGGTGAAAGGAATTTCCGGATATGATATCAGAAAAGATCAGGACAGATCTATAGAGTATCTTAAAACCCTTTCTCCTGTATATTTTGTTTCAAGAGGGGTTCCTACTTTAATTATGCAGGGGAATAAAGATAAAATTGTCCCTTTAAGCCAGTCTAAAAAACTTCATAGAAAGCTCAAAAGTGCAAAAGTGCAAAATTCTTTGGTTGTCATTGATGGCGGCGTACATGGTTTTGGGACTACAGATAAAGCTGTATTGGATCAGATGACAGATCAAATGGTGGATTTTATCATCGCACAGAAAAGATAATATACATCATTCACGTAAAATAATATTAAAACATTAAAAATCAATTAAATAAACTATATTAAAACAATAAATATGCTAGATTGATATACATATCACTATTTTTTAATTGAAAATTAATTACCTTGGCTATTGTTTAAATTATATTTAATAAAACAACCAATAAATTAATCATTCATTAAAAAAAATACATAATATGGATTCTCTGAATAATATCAATGCGCTTACGCTCATATTTGCATCTGTTCTTATTTTTGCGATAGCTTACCGTGTTTATGGTATTTTTATTGCCAATAAAGTTCTCAAGCTTAACGACCAGAATATGACTCCTGCTGTAGAATTTGCAGATGGTAAAGATTATGTTGCTACGAATAAAAATGTACTTTTCGGACATCATTTTGCAGCCATTGCGGCTGCCGGGCCATTAGTAGGGCCTGTTCTCGCTGCTCAGTTCGGATATCTTCCGGGCGCATTATGGATTCTGATTGGCTGTGTATTGGGAGGCGGAGTTCATGATATGGTTGTACTCTTTGCCTCTGTGAGACACAAAGGGCAAAGTCTTGCGACCATCGCTTCTAAAGAAATAGGAAAAGCGACCGGAACGGTAGCAGGTTTTGCAATACTATTCATCCTGATTCTTACACTGGCAGGCTTATCGCTGGCTTGTATCAATGCGATGCATGAAGCTTCATGGTCTCTTTTTACAGTAGTCATTACCATGCCTATTGCCATTATCATGGGACTGATCATGCGCTACAGAAAGAACAGTGTTTTGTTTGCAAGTATTTTGGGTGGTATCCTTCTGATTGCCGGAATTATCGGAGGTCATACTCTAATGCAGAATCCAACCATGAATAATTTATTTTCCTGGGATATTAAAACAATTTCTATTGCGATTCCTCTGTATGGTTTTATTGCTTCTGTACTACCGGTATGGCTGCTTTTGGTTCCAAGGGATTATCTTTCTACTTATTTAAAAATTGGAACTATTATCATGCTGGCTATCGGGGTCATTGTGATTCACCCTACCATACAGATGCCGGCTATCACAGCTTTTGTAAATGGTGGCGGACCTATTATTGGCGGACCTGTACTTCCATTTATTTTTATTGTGATTGCCTGTGGTGCTATTTCCGGATTCCATGCGGTGATTGCTACGGGAACAACTCCGAAAATGCTTAATAAAGAAAGAGAAATTCTTTTTGTAGGATATGGAGCAATGCTTGTGGAAGGCTTCGTAGCATTGATGGCGCTTATTGCAGCATGTACACTGATGCCGGGTGACTATTTTGCGATCAATACTCCAAAAGAAGCTTATGATTCATTTTTGGCAACCCACCCTTCTTTACACGGAGTAGATATTGATTATTATTCACAAAAAATAGGAATTGATCTTTATGGAAGAACCGGAGGTGCGGTGTCTCTTGCTGTGGGAATGGCCCATATCTTCAACAAAATCCCTTATATGGATCAGCTGACGGCTTACTGGTATAATTTTGCAATTATGTTTGAAGCGGTATTTATTCTTACTGCCATTGATGCAGGAACAAGAGTAGGTCGTTTTTTCTTACAGGAAATGCTGGGCTCTGTAGTTCCAAAATTCAATGATAAAAACTGGATTCCGGGAATTATTATCAGCAGTCTTATTTTTACTTTTGCATGGGGATATCTGGTATATACCGGAAACGTAAACAGCATCTGGCCGTTATTCGGAATCAGTAATCAGCTGCTGGCTGCCTGCGGACTCATCGTCTGTACCACGATGCTGATAAGGATGAACAGGGGAAAATATGCTTTATGCTCTGCTGTTCCGGGAGTTTTCATGGCCGGAATTACATTCTGGGCCGGGTATATCCAGGTTACCGCTATATATATTCCAAAAGGACAGTACTTACTGGCTGCATTAGCGGCAACAGCAATGATTCTGATGCTTATTGTATTTATAGGAGCTTTCAGAAAATGGTATCAACTGCTTCAGATCAACAAAACAGTGATTGATCATTATGGAGAACCTGTGAAGGAACTTGTGGAAAGATAACATTCACATTCTATAAATTTAAAACCATTAAGAAGGATTTAAGAAATAAAGTATATTTAAGATGAATCATTCTGATTTTTAAGCTTAAAGCGAAGCTTATCTTAATACTCTTATCACCTTAATATTATCTTAATGTTTCAAAAATAAAAGTTTAATTCATATTACATAAAGAAAAAACAGTTCAGAATTTCTGAACTGTTTTTTTTTAAGCATTATTGGTATTCTTTTATTTAAAAATTAAAATTAAGTCTTGCAAAGACATATCTACCATTTTGTCCAAACTGTGAAGTGGAACGTGAATAAATAAACTGATCGTTATTGGTAGAGGCAGTAAGGTTTTTCGTTGGATAAATATCAAATAAATTGTTCACTCCTAAAGTCAATCCTACGTTTTTAGTAAATTGGTAAGCAGCAGATATATCGGTAATGATTTTATCTCCGATCTGCTGATGTTCATTGAAATCTATAATCCCGTCTCCGTTTACATCAATAATATCAGCCCCTGTTACTTTTCCGAAATAAGTATTTCTCAGATAGAATGTAGCATCCTTCCATGAAAGAGTGTGCGAAAGGCTGGCTTTCACTCTGGGTACTGCTTCTTCAAGATACACTCTTGATTTTTCAGAAAAATATACTTTTTCAAGCTGTGGTGACTGTAAAAGTCCTGCAGAATGAATATCTCCTACCTGTTTGGTTTTATTAAGGTTAATCGCAAAGTTATTATCAAGTTTTATTCCTGAAAATCTTACATTATGTGAAATCACAACATCTAAACCTTTTGTTTCCGTATCGATGGCATTTGTGAAGAACTGGGCACCATTCACATTTAATTTATCATATTCTTTTTGTGCATCTGCAGGCACATCTTTTCTTAAGAACTGATCCGTAAGAATGATACGGTTATCAATTCTCGTAAAATATCCGTCTGCTGTAAAGCTAAGGCCTGCTGAAGGAATCTTATAGGTAAATCCTACACTTGCTGATTTGGAAGTTTCCTGCTTCAGCTTTGGCATACCCAGCAATCCTGCCAGCTGTGAATCATTACTGAAAGTTCCCACCTCCAAAAGTTGATTATTCGTAAATAATGTAGAGGTTACATTATAATAAATCTGGTGGATAGATGGCGCTCTGAACCCTGTAGAACCTGCAAATCTCACATTGAAATTAGGGGCAACCTTGATTCTTGAAGCTAATTTATAATTGAATGTTGATCCGAAATCAGAATAATTTTCATATCTCGCTGCCGCATCTACCAATAGCCAGTTGGTAAAGTTAAATTCTACATCTGCATAGGCTGCCACCGACTGTCTGTTTTTATCCACCGCATTCTCAGGCTTAAATCCGTTGAATACCTGTGAGCCTCCCGGAAGCGCTGCTCCAAAGAAATCAGTAGGTCTTACAGAATTTCCGTTCCATACATTTCCGGAAGCGTCATATATTGCATAAGAAGCTTCTTCTCCCTGAGTAATTTTAAAATTCTCATAGCGGTGCTCGGCTCCAAAAGCGACATTAATCCCTTCCCATACGTCATATTTTTTAGAGAAATCTAAATTGATTGTGTTTTGGGAAAATCTCAGCCCTCCTGCATCAAATTCTCTTGGTGAAGCAAAACGCAAAGAAGTATTTCCGGTATTTTGAATATTATAGGTAAATGAATTCTGTCCGTAAGTATTACTGAAATCAATATTCCAGCCCTCCCATTTCCCTTTGATTCCTACAGCCAGCGAAATATCCTGAATATCCGTTCCAATCTGCGGAAGGTAACCGCTGGGATATAATCCTGTAAAGGTCCTGCTCTCTCTGGGTCTTCTGTAAAATCCTCCGGAAGTTCCGTGTCTTAAACTGTAACCTCCAAAAGTATACACTTTCCAGTTGTCACTGACAGGGATCTCAGCATTCACAAAAAGCTGGTGATTGTTAAGCTTAGACTGCCCTACCTGCATATTGAAGTCTTTTCTGGTCTGCCCTCTGTAAGCCAGTTCCTGATCAGTAACATCGAAATTCAATAAGGATTGAAGACCCTTTTGGAGTACATTTCCCTGAGAATCTTTAATATCCTGAATGGTAGAAGCTCCCTGAATGGCTGCCAGCTGACTGTTGTTAAAATAATTTACTCCCTGGGCATATTGATGAATGTAGTTTACAATCTGTTGTGAATTTGGAGTATTATTGATATTAGTAAACAAAGAGGAAAGGTTTACACCATCATTCAGTGCTCTTTGTTCAATAGCATTATAAGCATTATAAAGTGTACCGCTTTCTGTTCCTGCTCGATAAGTAGGATTTCTGAACTGTGAAGACCATGTAATATTAAAGAAACCTCCTTTAGTTCCGATTTTATTACCATAGTTCAGATCCAGCTGAATATTCTGTCCGTCAAAATCGCCGGTATGGTCATTAGCTGTTGGCGTTAAATTTCCTCCGTAGCTGATTTGTCCAGCCAGTTTTCCTGTATCTCTTTTCAGATCAAGATTGATTACTCCGGCAATGGCATCAGATCCATATTGTGCCGATGCTCCGTCTCTTAATACTTCTATTCTGTTTAATGCAAAAGACGGAATAGCATTTAAATCCGTTCCTACAGTACCTCTTCCGGGTGTTCCGTTTACATTCACTAATGCTGAAGTATGTCTTCTTTTTCCATTCACCAAAACCAATACCTGATCTGGTCCCAAACCTCTAAGTTGAGCAGGATCCAAATGGTCTGTTCCATCTGAGTTGGTTTGAATAGTAGAAGTAAATGAAGGGGCTACCGCATTCAGGATTTGTCCGATATTAGTTTGTGGAAGGATTATTGAGGATTCTTTTACATTGAAAACATCTACAGGAACCGGGCTGTCTGTTTTAGATCTGGCTCCGGCTCTTGACCCCAGCACCACTACTTCTTCTACATTATTGGTTTTTATGCTGTCTTTATTTGTTTTGATGCTGTCTTTTTCCTGTCCGTAAGTAAATACGCCAAGAAAAAATAAAACAGAGGCCGAAAGAATAGTTTTTTTATTTCTCATATAGTTTAATTTGATTGAACATTTATGTTTTTTACAAGGTGCAAATGTAAAATATATTTATTAGTCCACAAAATCAATAGACTTTGTTTTTATAAAAAATGGTTATTGTTTCTTTCTATCCCTATTTAAAGTTAATATTAATTATAGAGATCTCAACAAAACAGATGATTAAATTCAAAATAAATATAGAGAACGCTATGATCGCAAGGAAATATGTTACTCTCTATTATTCTTCGATCGCAAAGGCACTTCGTTCAGCAGAGAAAATTTCCTTCGCTGAGTGGAACGCCATTGCGAACGTTAAAATGAAGCAGTTCTCTTTAAAAACATTGCGAACATCGCGTTAAAAAACTTGATAAAATGTTATGATCGCAAAAGCACTTCGTTTAGCAGAGAAAATTTCCTTCGCTGAGTGGAACGCCATTGCGACCGAAAAAATAAAAACAACATGATATTTACATTGCGAACTTCGTGTTTAAAAAATAAAAAAACGGATCCAAATTTTGAATCCGTTTACTTTATCTTGTATTATTTTGAAACTAAATCTTAGTCAGTTTTGCATATTTCAAAATCAAGTTTTTCTCTCCTTCATGGATGAAAATAACTTTTGCTTTGATATTCTGAGGATCTGTTCCATCAAGGAAGCTCACTTCTCCAATTCCGAAACGGTCATGTCTCACCTTATCTCCTACTTCAATATCCTGGGAAGAAGCTCCGCTTGGATTGATAATTTTAGCCGTACTCACCGGTTTCAGTTTTCTTACTTCCTGAGCGGGTTTTGAAGCATCACCTCTCTCGATAGTCTTCTTTTCAACCTTTTTGAAAGATTTCATTTCAGAAGGATGTTCATCAAAAATATTGGATTTTACCCCTGAATTATTGATAAACCTTTTTTCAAGAGCCGGATTCAGGAATTCAATATATTCGTCATCAATTTCACTTAAAAATCTTGAAGGTTCTGCATCAGTAATTTTTCCCCATTGAAAACGGGAAACAGCATATGAGAAAAACACCTGTTTCTCAGCTCTGGTCAAAGCTACATAAAATAGTCTTCTCTCTTCCTCAAGGTCTTCTCTGGTGGCAGAGCTCATAAAGCTTGGGAACAGGTTTTCTTCCAATCCTACCAAATGAACAACCGGGAATTCCAATCCTTTTGAAAGGTGAATGGTCATCAACGAAACCATATCATCTTCCAGGTTCTTATCCTGAGTATCTGCTGAAAGGGCGATATTTTCAAGGAAATTGGAAAGACTCGGATCTCCGTCTTCCAGCTGCATCTGCTCTTCAATAAACCCTTGCATAGAGTTCATCAATTCCTGCACGTTTTCTACTCTGGAAATTCCTTCAGGAGTCTGATCATCTTTTAAAAACTTAATCAACCCGCTTCGTTTTGCCACTTCCATAGCAACGCTGTAAGCCGTTTCTGTCTTCAGCAATACCTGAAAAGCTTTGATCATAGACCAGAAATCGTTCAGCTTGTTCAAAACTCCGTTGTTCAGCCCTAATTGAGGTGCATACATCGGAAGATTTTCCAACACTTTTGATACTGCAATATTGTGAGCATCTGCAAAAACGATCAGTTTATTCTGAGTGGTTTCACCAATTCCTCTTGCAGGATAGTTGATAATCCTCATCAATGCTTCAGAATCATTTTCATTGATCAGAAGTCGCAGATAACCGATAAGGTCTTTTACTTCTTTTCTTTGATAGAAAGAAAGTCCTCCATAGACTTTATATGGAATATTTTTACGTCTCAGCGCATCTTCAAAAGCACGCGTCTGAGAGTTGGTTCTGTATAAAATGGCAAAATCGCTGTATTTTCTCTGGTCACGGTTACGAAGTTCCCAGATATTTCCGGCAACAAAGTTCGCTTCATCAGCATCGGAAAGAGACCGGTATATTTTGATCTTATCTCCTTCTTCATTGTCACTGAATACATTTTTCTTAAACTGCTGTAAGTTTTTAGCAATAACTACATTAGCTGCATTTACAATATTCTGTGTAGAGCGGTAATTCTGTTCCAAGGAGACTGTTTTAGCATCAGTATAATCCTTTTTAAAGTTTAAGATATTGTAAATGTTAGCTCCACGGAAAGAGTAAATAGATTGTGCATCATCCCCTACCACACAGATATTCTCAAATTTTGAAGCTAATGCTTTTACGATAAGATACTGAGAGTGGTTGGTATCCTGGTACTCATCTACCATAATATACCTGAATCTGTCCTGATATTTTGCCAATACTTCCGGAAAACGAGTCAATAATTCATTGGTTTTCAACAACAGGTCATCGAAATCCATGGAACCGTTTCTGAAACATTGGTCCACATATTTCTGATAAATCTGCCCGATGAATTTCATGTTCGCCTTTTCATCCGCTTCCATCAGTTCCGGATTGTTGAAGTAAGCTTTTACCGTAATCAGATTATTCTTATAGGTTGAAATTCTTGCCTGAACTTTTTTAGGTTTATAAAGATCGGCATCTATATTCATATCCTTCAGTACTTTTTTGATCACATTCAGGGCGTCCTGCTGATCATAAATGGTAAAATTGGAAGGATATCCAAGATAATGAGCCTCAATTCTTAAAATTCTTGCAAAAACAGAGTGGAAAGTTCCCATCCACAGACTTCTTGCATTGCTGTCTCCCACTACTTTTGCAATACGGTCTTTCATTTCACGGGCCGCCTTATTGGTAAAGGTAAGCGCCAGGATATTGAAAGGGTCTATTCCATTGTGTATTAAATGGGCAATACGCATGGTAAGTACACGCGTTTTCCCGGAACCTGCTCCTGCAAGCACCATCAAAGGTCCCTGTAGAGAGGTAACGGCTTCATATTGTGATTCATTGAGTCCTTTCAAATAGTCCATACAGCAAAAAAATTTTGGGAACACAAAATTAAGGTATTCGAAGGAGAATTCAAACTTTCATATAGAAGTTAGGGATTTGAAGTATTCAACTTTGAATCCTAAACACTTTATATTAACTGTAATTTTAAATTAAACGCAAATGTTCGCAAGGCTAATGATTAATTTTATACTATATCTTTTGTTCGCAAAGGCACTTCGTTCAGCCAGGATATCAAATTTTAACTATGGCTGAGTGAAACGCCTTTGCGATCGTGCTTAAAAATTATAAAATTTCATAGCGAACCTTACGTTAAAATATAAATTGATAATTTATCAATATCTATCTCCTATATATTCACTTTTAATTTCTGGAAATTCCCCCAACTGATCATATTTTTCTATAAACTTTGTAACATTTAATTCACTTTTCGTACTAATTGGTAAACAATTTCTAAATTTTATGAAAAAGCGTCTTCTTTCTGCTGCTGCCGTAGCTTTCTTCGGGCTAATGCTGAATGCACAGCAAATCAAATTCGAAGAGTATGATCTTCCCAATGGTCTTCACGTAATTCTTCATCAGGATAATTCGGCGCCGGTTGTAACAACAGGTGTAATGTACCACGTAGGTGCAAAGGATGAAGTAAAAGGCAGAACAGGTTTTGCTCACTTCTTTGAACACCTTTTATTTGAGGGAACTCCTAATATCAAAAGAGGAGACTGGTTCAAAATTGTTTCTTCCAACGGAGGACAGAACAATGCCAACACCACCAATGACAGAACGTATTACTATGAAACATTCCCTTCCAACAACGAACAGCTTGGACTTTGGATGGAGGCTGAAAGAATGCGTCATGCAGTGATCAACCAGATTGGGGTAGATACACAGAGAGAGGTTGTAAAAGAAGAGAAAAGATTAAGAATGGATAACCAGCCTTATGGAAACCTTTTCACTACAATTCAGAAAAATTTATTTACAAACCACCCGTACAACTGGCCTACAATCGGTTCTATGGAAGATCTGAACTCCGCTAAATTAGAAGAATTCCAGGCGTTCTACAAAAAGTATTACGTTCCGAATAATGCTACTTTGGTAGTTGCAGGAGATATCAAACCTGAACAGACTAAAAAGTGGATTGAAACTTACTATGGAGGAATTCCAAAAGGAACTTTATATCCAAAAGATTTCCCTAAAGATGCTCCTATCACTCAGGAAAAAGAAGTAACAGCAACTGACCCGAACATCCAGCTTCCTGCTTATGTTTTCGCGTACAGAACTCCGGCTAACAAAGAGAAAGATGCTTATGTTTTAGATATGCTTTCTTCTT
Organism: Chryseobacterium rhizoplanae; assembly: GCF_900182655.1. GTDB lineage: Bacteria > Bacteroidota > Bacteroidia > Flavobacteriales > Weeksellaceae > Chryseobacterium > Chryseobacterium rhizoplanae. Next base: position 65,461 of record NZ_FXTC01000010.1, on the reverse strand, counting down.
ATTTAAGCAATGGTAAGTCTTCAGTTTTATATAAAAAATTAGTAGACCAGGATAAAAAAGCACTTCAGGTAGCTGCTTTCAATCAGGGTCTTGAAGATTACAGTATTTTCGCATTCTTCGCGATCCCGATGGGACAGACTACAAAGCAGGCTTTACAGGCTGACATTGATGCTGAAATCAAAAAACTTCAGACTACTTTAATCTCTGAAGAAGATTATCAAAAACTTCAAAACCAATACGAAAACCAGTTTGTAAACGCTAACTCAAGCATTCAGGGAATTGCTGCTTCATTGGCAACCAACCACGTATTGATGGGTGACACGAATTTGATCAACAAAGAAATCGACATTTACAGATCTATCACAAAACAGGATCTTCAAAATGCGGCTAAAAAGTATCTTAATTCTAACCAAAGAATAATCATTAATTACGTACCTGAGAAAAAGTAATCATTTCAACTTTTAAGGTGATATTATGATTATTAAAAATTAAATTTTTACAAATGAAAAAGCAATTAACATATATAGCTGCAGCGTTTTTCTTTACAGGAATGGTTTCAGCACAAAAAATAGATCTTAATGCAATGCCGAAACCGGGACCTACTCCTGCGATTAACATTGCCAAGCCAAAAACTTTCCAGCTAAGCAACGGTCTTACGGTAATGGTGGTTGAGAACAACAAACTGCCAAGAGTAAGTGCAAGCCTTTCTATGGACAGACCTCCATACAATGAAGGAGCTGTAACCGGAGTAAGCGAAATTATGGCTGAACAGTTCGAAAACGGAACTACAAATATCTCCAAAGATGATTTCAACAAAAAAGTAGACTATCTGGGAGCAAATCTTAATTTCTCTTCCAATGGTGCTTCTGCCAACTCACTCTCAAAATATTTCCCTGAAGTATTAGGCTTGATGGCTGATGCAATTATTAATCCTAAATTCTCTGCTGAAGAAATTCAGAACTCTAAAGAAAGAGCTGTTGAAGGATTAAAATCTGAGGAAAAAAATGCTTCTTCTATCGCATCAAAAGTTTCTAACGCTTTGATGTATGGAAAAAATACTTCAAGAGGTGAATTTGAAACCGTTGAATCTATCAACAAAATTCAGTTAGCTGACGTACAAAATACTTACAAAAAATACTACGCTCCGGATAATGCTTACTTAGTAATCGTTGGAGACGTAAAATTTGACCAGGTAAAACCATTGATCGAAAAGTCTTTCAGCAGCTGGAAAAAAGCAAACACTCCTGTTGCACAATTGGAGCCTGCTTCTAATGTTGCCAAAACAGAAATTAATGTAGTAGACGTTCCTTCTGCTGTACAGTCTGTTGTTTCCCTAAACAACCTGAACACGCTGAAAATGAAAGATGCCAACTATTTCCCTGCAACAATCGCGAACTACATCCTTGGAGGTGGTGGTGAAGCAAGACTTTTCATGAACCTTAGAGAGAAGAACGGATTTACTTACGGTGCATATTCAAGTATGGTTGCCAGCAAGTATTCTCCACAGTTCTCTGCAAGCGCAAGCGTAAGAAATGAGGTTACAGACAAGGCCGTTAAGGAATTCATGAATGAACTTAATGCAATTTCTACTGTAAAACCGGAGGAATTGGCAAATGCAAAAGCAAAACTGAAAGGATCTTTCATCATGTCTTTAGAGCAGCCTGCTACTATTGCCAGATTTGCATTAAACCAAAAAGTTCAGGATTTACCGGCTGACTTCTACACCAATTATCTGAAATCTATTGATAAAGTAACTGCTGCAGATGTTACCAATGCTGTAAAAGCTACCATTTTACCTAACCAGAGCAGAATTTTCATTGCAGGTAAAGCATCTGACATTTCTGAAGGACTGGAAAAATTAGGGTACCCAGTAAAATATTTTGATAAGGACGCCAACCCTGTTGCAAAACCAACTGTACAAAAAGTAGATGCAAGTGTAACGGTTGCTTCTATCGCAGATAAATACATCAACGCTATCGGAGGAAAAGCTAATCTGGCTAAAATTACTTCATATACTACCAATGCTTCAATGTCTATGCAAGGACAAAACATCGATTTTAAAATCATTAAGGCACAAGGTGGAAAAGAGCTGACTACTGTAACAGCAATGGGGCAGGTTGTTCAGAAGCAGGTATTTGATGGGAAGACTGGTTATTCTATGCAAATGGGACAAAAAGTTGACATCACACCGGAAGAAATTGCTGAAAAACAAAAGAACCCGGAGCTTTTCGAAGAATTAGGTTTTGCAAAATCTGCTGATTATAAATTAGGAGGAATTGAAAAAATCGGAGGTGAAGATTCTTATGCAATTAAAGGTGGAGATACCACTTATTACTATAGTGTTGCAACGGGATTAAAAACCGGAGAAACCAAGAAAATAAAAGCTAAAGGTCAGGAAATGACAATTCCGACAACATTCTCTAATTACAAAGAGGTAGAAGGGGTAAAAATGCCATACACCATCTCTGTAAGCCAGATGGGAATGGATATGACCATGAATGTAAAGTCTTATGAGATCAATAAGGCTACAGATGCTGATTTTAAATAACAACATCCATTTTTTATAGAAAAAACGGCAACAATTGTTGCCGTTTTTATTTTTATCAACATTTGGCGACTTCTTTTTTTGTCATTCAGTAAAAAAAGATTAAATTTGCCCATTCAAAAAGATATCAGAATTAATGGATACTATATTTACACTATTGATGGTTCTTGTTATGGTTGCCAGCGTTTTATTGGTAATCATCGTTATGGCACAAAATCCAAAAGGAGGAGGCCTTTCCAGTACATTCGGAGGTGCATCATCTGCACAGTTTGGAGTACAGAGAACCAATGATTTCATGGAAAAAGCAACATGGACTCTAGGCGGAACTATCATTGTTCTTATCCTTATAAGCGTTGTTATCACAGGTAAGCCATCTCAGGTAGCTCCTGCACTGAAGCAACCCGTGAAGAAAGAAGCTCCTGCAAAACAGTCAGCTCCTGCTTCTACAACAACTCCGGCACAAACTCCTGTAGCACCGGCAAAATAAGAAGAATACCATCTTATATAAAACAAAAGCAACTCAATTTGAGTTGCTTTTTTATTTTAACCTGATCTTTTCAATCTGATAGCGTAGTTTCAATCCTGCTTTTAAAAATGAATATTGTACGGGCTTCGACTCTTTATAATATTTATCAATGAAGATCTGCATAGCCCCATAAAATCTCCTGAGATATACATCATTCCTGATTGTGCTCTCCCCCTTATGATGAAGAATAGAAACTTTACCATAATAGAAGTTTTTGTACCCGTTTCTTAAGAAGGTATAGCAAAGATCAATATCTTCTCCATACATAAAATAAGCTTCATCCAGCCCTCCTATTTTTTCGTAGACCTCTTTTTTAATCAATAAAAATGCACCTGTCATCACTTCTACTTCAGCAACTGCATTTTCTTCAATATCGTTTCTGTAATAAGACTTGGAACCATTCTTTTTAAAATTCGTAAACAGCTTTTCAAAAGAATTAAACATATCCGGTACTGAACGTTTACTTTCCGGAAGAAAACTTCCTTCTGCATCATGCATTCTTACTCCCAAACATCCGAAAGAAGGCTGAGAATCGGCAAAATCCAGAAGTTCTTTCATGTAAAAGCCCTCAAATTCCGTATCAGGATTTAAAAGTAAAATATATTCGCCTTTTGCCGTCTGAATCGCCCGATTATTCGCTTTTGAAAAACCACCGTTGATTTCAGAAGATATAAAGTGTACGTTTGGAAATTCGGGAATAAGATCGCTCCAGGAACTGTCTGTAGATGCATTATCAATGACAATCACTTCATATTCTATCTCTTGTATATATTTCTGAAGTGACAGGAGACAGCTTCTGAGTAATTGGGTAACATTATAATTAACAATAATAACAGACAGCTTCATATTAATCCTTTTCATTATAGGGCAACCTGTTGATAATAGATCTTCCTAATGAAATTTCATCAGCATATTCCAGTTCATCACCTACTGAAATTCCCCTTGCAATGCTGGAAAAATTCACATTGAAGCTCTTAAATTTCTTGTAAATATAATAAGCCGTTGTATCTCCTTCCATCGTAGCGCTCAATGCGAAAATAAATTCCTTCACCTTTCCGTCATTCAGTTTCTTTTCAATGCTTGGAATATTCAATTGCCCAGGCCCTACTCCTTCCATTGGAGAAATTTTCCCTCCAAGAATCAGATACTTTCCCGTGTATTTTCCTGTATTTTCAATGGCAATCACATCGCGTACATCTTCAACGATGCAGATAAGCTCGCCATTTCTCTTTTCATTGCTGCATATTTCACAGATGTCAAAATCCGAAAAATTATGACATTCCTTACAGTATTTTATTTCGTTGACAAGGTTAATCAGGGAATTTCCAAGACTCACAGCTCTGGAATTGGGCTGCTTCAATAAATGCAGTGCTAATCTCAAAGCCGTTTTTCTTCCAATCCCAGGCAATCCCGAAATCTCGTCTACCGCCTTTGCCAATACTTTACTTGGATAATCCATAGGTACAAAAATAAGGATTAAAGTTGATAATTAATAGTGAATAATAAATCGTCTGTTCACTTCGCTTGTGAATTTTTACACAGTAATGCTGAGCGCGCTAAGATGTCTAAAGGTTAAAAAAAATGATCACTTGTATCTCAGCTGAACGAAGTGCCTTTGCGAACAAAACATATAAAACAGCAAACAGACCTTGCGAACTCAGCGTTTAGTTTTATTTTTCACAAAAATCACCTTATAAATTTCCGCCAACATAATGTCTCAATATGATATTTTAAATTTTCTCCCATACCTGAGAACTCTAAAAAAACCTTTATATTTGCGGCTTAAATTAAATATGAAAAAAATAAACTGACATGGTACTTAACAATCTTAACTATCCTCTGGATTTCAAATTCAAAATCACTACTTTAGCAAGTGACTTCAACATTACTGACAAAAACGGAAATTATGTAGCGTATGTGCGTCAGAAAATGTTCAAGTTGAAAGAAGATGTTATTGTTTTCAACGATGAGAGCAAGTCTAAGGAACTTTTCAGAATCCGGGCAAATAAATGGATAGATTTCAATGCTTCGTATTCTTTGAATGATCTTATTGACAACAAAAACTTCGGTAGACTGGCAAGAAAAGGAATGCGTTCTATCTGGAAAGCAAGCTATGATATTCTGGATGCCCAAGATCAGCCTAAGTTTAAAGTTCAGGAAGACAGCGCATGGGTAAGATTCTGGGACAGCTTTGTAGGAGAACTTCCTATCATCGGAATGTTCACCGGCTATTTCCTTAATCCATCTTATACGGTAACAGGTATTGACGGGAAAGCTTATTTTAAGCTTAAAAAAATGCCTTCATTCTTCGGAAGAAGATTCCAGCTGGACAGACTGATCGATATTGATGATGAGGAAGAAAGTTTAGTAATCCTTTCTTTATTAATGATGACACTTCTTGAAAGAGCAAGAGGGTAACAAATAATAAAACCACAAACACATGAAATATTTAATCATTTTATTTTCCGCACTTTTATTGACGGCCTGCAAAAAGGAAAAAGAAACGGTTTCAGCTTCTGCTTCTGCCGATTCTTCACATATTGCTAAAGATTCTGCTTCAACAGGTACATCTTCAGGCAATATTCTGGTGGGAACCATTCCGTTTCCCAAAGAAATCAAAGAATGCTCCTGTTATTTTGCCATCAGCAAAGCTGATTTTGAAAATGAAAGATACATCTACGCTGATGATGCCGGGAAAACAGCTTATATGATGCTGGACGGTAAAAGACTGGCTCTGAATCTTATCTCATCAAGTGATATGGAAGTCGATGAATTACTGACTAAGGAAATAGAAAATGATAATTATAAAATTTCTGTGAAAGGTAAAAAAATAAAAGGAGAAGAAGCTTTACTGTTTGAAGGGACTCTGACTATTGAGAAACCAGACGGAACTACATTTACGACTCCGATCTATGGTGAGTGTGGATGTTAATAAAAGCGAAATCATACAACAAAAATGCTTCTGTATCTCACGGAAGCATTTTTTATTTTGTAAATTTGAGAAAAATAAAATTCAATGGAATTATCTAATATAGAACCGCAGATTATCTGGAAAAATTTCTCCAAACTAAATGCTGTTCCAAGACCTTCAAAAAAGGAGGAAAAAGTAATAGCTTTTATCAAGGGATTTGGTGAAAATTTAGGGCTGGAAACTACGGTAGATGAAGTAGGAAACGTTATTATTAAGAAACCTGCCACTGCTGGCATGGAAAACCGTAAATCTATCGTGCTTCAATCGCACCTTGATATGGTTTGCCAGAAAAATAATGATGTTAATTTTGATTTTGAAACGGAAGGAATCAAAATGGAGATTGACGGTGACTGGGTAAAGGCAAAAGGAACTACTTTAGGAGCTGACAACGGCTTAGGAGTAGCAACTATCATGTCTATCCTTGAAAGCTCAGATATTCCACACCCTGCATTGGAAGCCCTTTTCACCATTGATGAAGAGACTGGAATGACAGGTGCTTTAGGATTAAAACCAGGACAACTGACAGGACAAATTCTATTGAATCTTGATACTGAAGAAGATGATGAGATTGATATCGGCTGCGCTGGAGGTGTTGATGTAACCATTACTCAAAATTATGCTGCTGAAGCTCCAAAAGGACAAATTGTAAGAATTGAAGTAAAAGGTCTTCAGGGAGGACATTCCGGAATGGATATCCATAAAGGTTTTGGAAACGCCAATATTATTCTGGGAAGACTTCTTTACACCGGATTGGAAAATCAGAATATTGAATTGGTTTCTATCGACAGCGGAGGTCTGAGAAATGCAATTCCAAGAGAAGGTGTAGCCATTATTTCTGTGAGAAATGCTCAGGAGTTTATTGAAAATGTAACTGTTCTTAAAAAAGATATTTTAGAAGAGTTTGCCACTGTAGAACCGGGAATTCAAATCAATATTGAGAATTCTACATCTTCTGACAAAGCAATTTCAGAAGGAGATTCTAAAAAGGTGATCCTTACCCTAAAAGCTCTTCACAACGGGGTATACAGAATGAGCCCTGACGTGACTGATCTTGTAGAAGCTTCCAATAATGTAGCAAGAGTAGAATTGAAAGGTGGAGAACTTAAGATCTTAAACCTTACAAGATCTTCTGTAGATTCTTCTAAATATTCAGTGGCAGAACAATTGAAATCTGTAGCAGAATTAGCTGGAATGAACGTTGAATTCAGTGGCTCATACCCGGGATGGAAACCAAAACCAGGTTCGGAAATTGTACAGCTGATGGAAAAGCTTTACACAGAGAAGTTTAGTGAAAAACCTCATGTAGTAGCTTGTCACGCAGGTCTTGAATGCGGAATCATCGGAGCCAACTATCCTGAAATGGAAATGGTGAGCTTCGGGCCAACGATCAGAGGTGCTCACTCGCCTGATGAAAGAGCTAATATCCCTTCAGCACAGAAATTCTGGAGCTTCCTGAAAGATATTTTAGCCAATATTCCTCAGAAATAGAACATTAAATTACTATATTGAATATCCAAAGTCTTATGATTTTGGATATTTTTAATTTTAATTGAAATAAAATGCTTCGACAGGCTCAGCATGACACAGCTAAAAATTCATCTTTAAAAAAGTTAGTATTAGAGATGCCATGCTGAGCTTGTCGAAGCATCCAAAACATAAAAAATAATGAAAAGCATCACAGTATTCTGCGGCTCAAGTTTCGGCACAGATAAAATTTATGAAGAACAGGCATTCCTGCTGGGGCAAACCTTGGCAAAACAAAATATACAACTTGTTTATGGCGGTTCGGAAACCGGCTTAATGGGAACGGTAGCCAATGGAGCTTTAGGTGAAAACGGTAAGGTAACCGGAATCCTGCCCAAGTTTTTACAAGCCAAAGAAATTGCTCATAAAAACCTGACCGAACTTATCATCGTGGAAACCATGCATGAAAGAAAGACCAAAATGAACGAACTTTGTGATGGTGTTATCGTTCTTCCCGGTGGTTACGGAACGTTGGAAGAGCTTTTCGAGATGATCACCTGGGCACAGCTCGGACTTCACAAAAAACCCATCGGAATTCTGAATATTGACGGCTTTTATGATGATCTTATCAAACTGGTTCAGACCATGGTAGATAAAGGATTTTTAAAGCAGGTAAACAGAGATATGCTGCTAATCAGTGATATGATTGACGATCTGCTGGAAAAGATGAGAAATTATCAGGCTCCTACGGTTGGAAAGTGGATTTCTAAAGAAAAAATTTAATAAAAAAAGAGGTATTCATGAATATCTCTTTTTTATTATCGAAAAAAATCCAGATAAAATACTAATTTAGAGAAGTGTTCCAAAGGATAAAATAACCGTTAAACACTAGAAATGACTATCTGAAATATCAACAGCACCACAAAAAAATCTGATATATGAAAACAATTACAAATATTTTTTGTCTGACATTATTTCTCAGTTTCTTTTGGAGTTTCTCACAAAATCAAAATTTACCATCCAATGGAAAAGCTGTAAAAACGGACAATCCATTACAATCAGAACTTGATCTGGAAGTAGACAAATACGTAAAAAAATACTATGAAGATTCCAAAGCCGTCGGGCTTTCAATTGGAATCACCGTAAAAGGCAAAGATTATTACTATAATTACGGACAGTTAGAATATGGAAAACAAGTGCTTCCTGATAATAAAACCATCTATGAAATAGGTTCCATTACCAAAACATTTACAGGAATTCTTACTGCCCAGGCCATTTTAGATAAAAAGGTAGGAATGGAAGATGATATCCGGAAGTACCTTCCTGAGAATTATCCTAATTTACAATATAACAACCATCCCATTAAAATAGTAAATCTGGCCAGCCATACTTCAAGAATTACCAGAATTTTTCCTAATCTTTATGAAAGGCCAGATTATATAGAACTTAATCCGTTCAGTAATTATTCTAAAAAAATGTTCTACGAAGGACTGAAAAATATGAAAATGGATACGCTGCCAGGTGTAAAATATACGTATTCTAATATGGCCGTAAATTTATTAGGATATATTCTAGAGGATGTTTATCATGAAAGCTATTTTTCATTGGTCAGAAAATATATTCTGAAACCGCTGCAAATGAACAATACAACAGTAAGCCTTGCAGATGTTGATAAAAATAATATTGCCAAAGCCCATAACAGTAACAGAGAGGTAACGCCGTATTGGGATTTTCCAGAACTGGTAGCCACAGGAGAATTAAGATCAAATACCAGCGATATGATTAAGTATATCAAAGCCAATATTGCCGGAAACCAATTGAATATTTCATTATCCCATAAGTATACATTTGAAGGAGAAGAAGGCTCTCTGGGACTCAATTGGTTCTTTCATACCACTAAAAACGGAAATATCATGTACGAACATACCGGTGGAACAGGCGGGTCAAGAAGTTCTCTGGAATTTTTCCCGGGGCTTCAGTCAGGATTTATTATATTGACTAACAGTCTTGCCAACAGAAAAATTTTAGAAAAAGACCTTTCTGAGCTTGTTGAAAAAGTATCTTCAAAATAAAAACAAAACCCGTCCGAAAAATCCGGACGGGTTTCTTATTAAGATTAAAAAATATTTTCTAAGGATACGGAGCAATTTCCACTTCGAGCCCTTCCATGGAATCGGCAATATGTAACTGGCATCCTAATCTGCTGTTTTCTTTCACATGGAAAGCCTCACCCAGCATAGCATCTTCTTCATCTCCCATTGGTTCCAGACCAGGATCATTGATTACATATACCTGGCATGAAGCACACATCGCCATTCCTCCGCATACACCAATAGTACCTTCTTCTGCCAATTCATAGGAACGGATAATTTCCATTAAGTTCATGGACATATCCGTAGGAGCTACGACATCATGGGTTACCCCTTCTCTGTCGGTAATTTTAATATTAACGTCTGACATAATTCTGCAAAATTAGTCAATTTTTTTCACAACTGCCTTCTCTGCTTCTTTACGGCTTCCGTCGAATCCGTCAACACCACTTACCGTTGTATATTTCAATACGAATTTTTTACCAGGATTCAGTCTGTTATAAACACTCTGACACATCAAAGTAGCTTCGTGGAAACCACAAAGGATCAACTTCAGTTTTCCAGGATAGGTGTTGATATCTCCAATGGCGTAGATTCCGTCAATGTTCGTTTGGTAATCTAAAGCGTTATTTACAACGATAGCATTTTTCTCGATATTTAATCCCCAGTTTCCGATCTCTCCCAGTTTTGGAGTCAATCCGAATAATGGAATGAAATAATCTGTTTCAATATCATAAGCTTCCTCACCGTCAACCTGTACCGTAATCGCTTCTACTTTTCCATCACCTTTAATTGCTGTAACTTCAGCTGGAGTGATAAGTTTAATTTTTCCTTGATTTTTCAGATCCTGAACTTTTTCTACAGAATCCAGAGCTCCTCTGAACTCATTTCTTCTGTGGATCAGTGTAACTTCACTTGCTACATTTGACAAGAAAACACTCCAGTCAAGAGCAGAGTCACCACCTCCGGCAATCACTACTTTTTTGTTTCTGAAATGTTCAGGTTCTTTCACAAAGTACTCAAGACCTTTTTCTTCGTAGTCTGCAATATTATCCATCGTAGGTTTTCTTGGCTCGAAAGTACCCAGACCACCGGCAATGGCAATTGCTTTACATCTGTGAACAGTTCCTTTGTTAGTAATCACTTCAAACCATTCATCATCCACTTTAGTATAAGAAACAGCGGTTTCTCCCAAAGTAAATCCAGGCTGAAACTGCTTGATCTGCTCCATCAAATTATCCACCAATTCTCCAGCGTTCACTGAAGGATAACCTGGAATATCGAAAATAGGTTTTTTAGGATAAAGCTCCGCCAGCTGCCCTCCCGGCTGTGGAAGTGCATCAATAATATGGCACTTCATTTTTAATAAACCAGCTTCAAAAACTGCAAAAAGTCCTGTAGGTCCCGCACCTATGATCAATATATCAGTGGTTATCATAATATTTAAGATAATTTAATTATACATGTAACTGCAAATTTACTAATTTTAATGCGAAGCATATTTAATTGATTCTAAATAAAAACCTGAGATTTGTCAAATATCTATCAATTAAGATTTTAAATTTGGCAATGTTTTTGTAAATGTCTTGTTATGAAGAAATTTTTAAACCTCTTTGCAGTATTTATATTCTTTTTAGGCTCAGCCCAGATTGATAACATCGCGGACGGAGAATCTATCACTCTCAGAATACATTACGGCTTCCTTAACGCAGGAACAGCCAACCTTACTACAAAACAGACCAATTACAAAGGGATTCCCCATCTGTATGTAAAAGGTACAGGACAGACTACCGGCGCCGTAAAAGCATTCTTCAAAGTGGAAGATCTATATGAAAGTTTCATCAATACCCAAACAGGATTACCAAGTTTCTACGTCAGAAATGTACGTGAAGGAAGTTATCGCCAGCATTTTGAAACGGTTTTTAATCATGATAATAATACATTAATTTTAACAGATAAGAAAACTCCCGCCAATGGTTCTAAGGTCTTAAAATCAGTAAAAGGAGTTCAGGATATGCTTTCATGTTTTTACTATTTAAGAAGTAAAAGCCCGGATGAACTGAAGGTGGGAACAGTGATCAATATGAATGTATGGATTGACGATGAAATGTTTCCTTTCCAGTTAAAAGTAACGGGTACAGAAAATTTAAAGACAAAATTCGGTACCATCAATTGTTTAAAGATTATTCCATCTGTAAAAAGCGGAAGAGTATTTAAAGAAAAAGAAGGCGTAACGATGTGGGTTTCCAATGATGCCAATCATATTCCGATGCTGTTGAAAGCTGAACTGGCAGTAGGTTCACTAAAAGCCAGTATTGACGATTACAAAAATGTAAAATATCCTTTGAAATTTAGTAAATAACAATCTTTATTATTGAATATACAGCCTGTAAATTTTACAGGCTTTTTTATTTCTGATGTAATATATCATTAACGCAGGTTGTCTTAATAATAGAGGCAGCCCTACAGCTGCAGTATGTCAATACTTCTTTGAAATACCTAGCGGATTCCAACCGAAGTATGGACATAAGAAACAGACACGTGTAAATTTTTCAATAAGATCAGTTTTTAATTACGTTTTGTTTCTTAGGTCAGTAATTAAAAACAAAAAACCTCCGGAGCTCCGGAGGTTTGATTTTTTATAGTGTTTTGAACTGTTCAAGTGTTCTGATATCGTTTTCAAAGAACATTCTGATGTCACTCATCTGGTAAAGAAGCATTGTAATTCTCTCAATTCCCATTCCAAATGCATACCCTGAATATTTCTCAGAATCGATATTCACATTTTTCAGTACCGCAGGGTCTACCATTCCGCATCCCATGATTTCCAGCCATCCTGTTCCTTTCGTAATTCTGTAGTCTGTTTCAGAGTTTAATCCCCAATACACATCAATTTCAGCACTTGGCTCTGTGAACGGGAAGAAAGAAGGTCTCATTCTGATCTTGGATTTTCCGAAAAGCTCAGTAGTAAAGAACTGGATGGTCTGCTTTAAATCTGCAAAGCTTACATTCTCATCAATATACAATCCCTCAATCTGGTGGAAAATACAGTGAGAACGTGAAGAGATCGCTTCATTTCTGAAAACTCTTCCCGGAGATAAAATTCTGATTGGCGGCTGGTTTTCTTCCATAAAACGGGTCTGTACAGAAGATGTGTGTGTTCTCAAAAGAATATCCGGATTCTGTTCAATAAAGAATGTATCCTGCATATCTCTTGCCGGGTGGTATTCCGGAAGGTTAAGCGCCGTAAAGTTATGCCAGTCATCTTCAATCTCTGGTCCGTCTGCTACTGCAAAACCAATAGATTTGAAGATTTCAATAATTCTGTTTTTTACCAGGTTAATCGGGTGTCTTGAACCCAGTTCCAATGGAAATGCAGGTCTTGTAAGATCTTCTTTTTCTACGACAATAGAAGATTCAGAAGAATTTTTCAAATCTTCCAATTTTACAGCAACTGCCTGTTTCAAAGTATTGATCTTCTGTCCGAATTCTTTCTTCTGGTCGTTAGGAACTTCTTTAAATTTTTCAAAAAAATCATTAAGAACCCCTTTTTTACCATTGTACTTGATTCGGAAGTTTTCGATATCTTCCCTGGAGGTAGCATTGAAGCCGTTTACTTCGATCAGTAGTTCTTCTATCTTTTCTATCATTGTTTTACCCTTTCAAAATGTTTTGCAAAAATACGACTTTTAGTTGAATATTAAGTCCGTCATAAAAAAATCTGCCTCTTTTTCGGGAGGCAGACTTCAATCACTTATTTCACTTAAATAAAAAAATTATTTCTTTTCTAAAGCCTTAACGCTGATCTGAAGAGTCACCTCATCTTTAATCACTCCGTTTTCAGCAGGAGCCTGGAACTTTACACCAAACTCTTCTCTCTTAATATCTTTCGGTTCAGTAGCCACACTCACCTCTCCGTTTTTCACAGAAACATTAGCTTTAAACTGAACAGGTTTTGTAATTCCTTTAATCGTTAAATTACCATCCAAAAGAGTATTGTAATCCCCTTCCGTAGCCGGAGTCACTTTTGTAATTTCATAAGAAGCTGTTGGAAATTTTTCAACTTCAAAGAAATCACCGCTCTTCAGGTGGCCATTTAATTTGCCTAAATCTTCCGGGCTGTCTTTCAAGTCTACAGAAGTTAATGAGCTCATATCAGCAACGAATTTTCCGCTTTCCAGTTTTCCGTCTTTCACTGTTACATCTCCGCTTTCAAACCTGATTGTTCCAAAATGACTCGTATTTTCAGATTTAAAAACTTTATATCCCTTCCATTCAACCTTACTGTTTAGCGTATCCAAAGTGAACTGGCTACCTTCTTTGGTAGTAGTCACCTCATTACTCTCACTGGTAAGCGGTTTATCTTTTTTACAAGAAACCATTACAGCAGCAACGAATAAAGCAGGAATAGCTATCGAAAACAGTTTTTTTCTCATTTTTGATTTATTTTTATTAGTTCCGCTAATATAATAAAAAAAATTATGTTTTCATAAAAACCTTACATTTGTAATATGCTATTAGAAATAAACAATTTATTTTTCTCTCACACCAAAGAAAACCCCCTGTTTCAGAACCTTAACCTAAGGTTTGACGAAAACAGAATTATAGCTCTTGCCGGAGAAAGCGGATGTGGAAAATCTACGCTTCTCAACCTTATTTATGGGCTTCTCGATTGGGAAAGCGGAGAAATCATTTTTAACGGAACCCGGCTTTTAGGGCCGAAAGGAAATCTTGTTCCCGGAGAGCCGGAAATGAAATTTGTAGCACAGAATTTTGACCTTATGCCTTATGCTACAGTTGCAGAAAATGTAGGAAAGTTTATTTCTAATATCAATTTAAAACAAAAAAAAGAAACCGTAACGGAACTTCTTGAAGTGGTAGGTTTGCAGGAATTTGCCCATATCCTTCCCAAATATTTAAGCGGTGGACAGCAGCAAAGAGTGGCCATTGCCAGAGCATTATCTGTACTTCCGAAACTTCTGATTTTAGATGAACCTTTCAGCAATCTGGATTTTCCGAGAAAAATTGAGCTCAGAGAAAGGCTTTTCAAATACGTAAAGCAGCATGGAGTTTCTTTGATCATCTCTACTCACGAACTTCAGGATATTATGCCATGGCTGGATCAGATTATTATTCTTCAGGAAGGAAGATTGATTCAGAATGACAGTCCGGAAGAAACCTACAGACACCCTTACAACTCATATGTTGCGAAATTATTCGGGGAAGTGAATATTTTCAGTGAAACCGAAGCTAAAAATTTCCAGCTTTCAAAATTCTCCTATTATCCTAAAGAAATCAAAATTACGGAAAGCGGTCTCGAAGCCGAGGTCCTTGAAAGCAGATTTGCAGGAAACTATTATTGGAATAAGCTAAGAGCAAAGGAAAAAGAACTTGTAATTTATACGGACGAGAGAATATCCGGATCTGTAAATATTTCATTTTTTTAAAGCCAGAAAGGTAAGATGGTTATTGTAGATGAAGCATTTTACCCTTCCCTACATTTTACATAACCTATACATTTACTTACACTTATCTATAAAAAAAATACAAACATAAGAATTGGTTATAAAACTTTTTCTTACATTTGTACTTCCAAAGCTTAAGGAAATTTTTGGTTATTTCTCTTTCTGCCTTCCAGACGGACATTAGCAATCTTGCAATTAAGTCTTAGAAAGATTACACTGTCCAATCTTTTCCTTTTCTTATTTTATGGGCATAAAAAAACAAAGTTTTCTTACGCTTTCTTTACAAATTCAGACTTAAGAGCCATAGCTCCGAAACCATCAATTTTGCAGTCAATATTGTGATCACTTCCTGGTCTTAAACGGATATTTTTCACTTTGGTTCCAGCTTTTACCGGTTTTGGTGCTCCTTTTACAGGAAGATCTTTTACTACGACTACAGAATCTCCATCCTGAAGTTCGTTACCGTTTGAATCCAATATTTTCCCTTCGTTAGCTGCTTCTGAAGCCGCTTCTGCAGGATCCCACTCGTAGAAACACTGGGAACAAACCATCATATTATCGCTCGGATAGGTAAACTCAGAGCTGCATTTCGGACAAAGTACTGTATCACTCATATTTTTTATTTTTTGCAAAGGTAGAGCTTTTTAGAGGTTGAAGTCAAGAGGGAATAATGAGACCATCAGTAAGTCAATTTTTACTTCGCAAAGTGAAAGGTGAATTCCCAACTTCAATCTCAACCAAAGTCCCCAAACCCCGAATCTTCCATCTCGCATCTCGTACCCCGAAAAAAATTCACAAGCCCAGCATATTGACCATTCACCATTCACTCTCCTATTCTCAAACTCTCCCACCCCAAATTCCAAACTCTCAATTAAAAGTCGTATTTTTGCAGATTCAAACAGCGAAGCAAATTTATGGAACTTATTCACAGAAACTTGGCCATCGGAATTCACGATGCCCTACAGGAGACATTTTTTGAAAAAAACAAATATGCCGATAAGGTTATTGAAAGACTTCTGAAAGCAAACAGAAAATGGGGAAGCCAGGACAGAGCCGTTGTTTCTGAGATTTTCTACAATATCATCCGTTGGAAAAAACGTCTTGAATATTACATGGGGGAAGGTGTAAAACCCAACAATATTTACAAGCTTATCATCGCCTATTTACTTTGGAGTAAAACCAATTATAAAAAATTTGAAGAATTTGACGGAATCAAAATTGCCGACATTCTTACAAAACTTAAAAAGAATACAGTTCCTACAAAAGCAATAGAGCATTCTATTCCTGAATGGCTTGCCGAAACTCTTGAAAAAGAACTTGGACCCAAATGGGAAAGAGAAATGGCTGCTTTGAATGAGCAGGCACCTACTGTTTTAAGAGCAAACTCTTTAAGAACAACAACAAGAGAACTTATTTCTGACCTTTCTGATGAAGGTGTTGTTGCTTTCCCTATTAAAAATTATCCTGATGCTGTTCAGCTAGAAGAGAAGAAAAACGTTTTTCTTACCACCGCTTTTAAAGAAGGATTATTTGAAGTTCAGGATGCTTCTTCTCAAAAGATCGGTTATTTCCTTGATGTACAGGAAGGGCAAAGAGTGGTGGATGCATGTGCCGGTGCGGGAGGAAAAACTCTTCACCTGGCAGCATTAATGAAAAATAAAGGTCAGATTGTTGCCCTGGATATTTTCGAGTGGAAACTTGCCGAATTGAAGCGCCGTGCTAAAAGAGCCGGAGCTCACAATATTGAAACCCGTATGATTGCCGATAACAAAGTAATCAAACGTCTTCATGAAAAAGCTGACAGACTTCTGATTGATGCACCATGTTCCGGTCTTGGAGTTTTAAAAAGAAACCCGGACAGTAAGTGGAAGATTGATCAGGACTTTATTGACAGAATTAAAAAAGAACAGCAGCAAATCCTTCAGGACTATTCTAAAATGCTTAAAAAAGGAGGAAAAATGGTGTACGCTACATGTTCTATCCTTCCTTCTGAAAACAATCTGCAGGTAGATGAATTCATCAAAAACAATCCTGGATTCAAAATGATTAAGGATGAAAAAGTAATGCCTAGCGAAGGTTATGACGGATTCTACATGGCTTTGATTGAGAGAGTTTCTTAATCTCAACCAATAAACAATACATAAAACTACTCTATTTTCTGGAGTAGTTTTTTTTATTTAAAAATCTTTCTAAAAAATGTAACATTTTTTGTAACATTTAAAGCATACTGTCTACTAACTGTATAAATTCAACCGTTTTGATGCTGTGGAAACTTTAGAATAACTTTGCAGCAAACTCATTTTTATGCATACAAGAACTGTTTTCAATTTCCTGGCCATTTTCTTATACTGTTTGTTTTCTGCACAGACCTATGAAATTCAGTATACCAGCTCATATAACGGAAAAACTACTGCTGACCAGCCCTCCACTATCGTTTGGGTTAATGAGAAAGAAAATTTCATCCTCAACAGTACCATCAAAGAACAAAAAAGCAGCTTCCCTTATGAAATCACTAAGGTAGAAAAACCATCAAATACTATTGTTTCATACGCCTTTTTAAAACCGGAATCCATTATTTCAACATCAGATAATGAGTCTGTAGGAAAACAGGATTTTGAACTTACCAATGAAACTAAAAAGATTTTAGGATACAACTGTAAAAAAGCAGTTACCAAAGTCAATTCAAATACCATTGAGATCTGGTATACGAATGATTTAAAGCTAAAAGGAGGGCCTTCTGTATTAGGACAGAGTTTAGGTCTGGTTCTGGAAGTGGAGAGAAATAAGAACTCTTTAATTACAGCCGGTTCGATCAAAAAAATAAAAAATACCGGAATTGAAAATATTGTAAAAGGAAACATACAAACAACAGATCAGCTGGGATACAAAGATTTACTTTGGAAAAGCAGATTTACCACGCTGAATGTTTTTGAAAATGAAACGATCAATTTCTCTGATACTTCTAAATCAGATGATAAGATAAAAAGATACGCCAACGGGACAATCATTCTTAAAAAGATAAAATTCCCGGCGATTACGGAAGGAGAAAATATTTTTGTAGAACTGAAACAACAATCGAACGGTGATGCCTATGACAGAACCGGAACCGTATTTTTCATTCCTCAGGATAAAGAAAAATCCTTTTTTGATGGATTGGAAAAAGGGGCAAAAACACTTCCTGTCTACGAAAATGGAAACGGAAAGCAGTATTATGGGATAATAGCTACAGACAACTATAGTCCTGCTATGGAAATGATGAGATTCTTTACCGCTTTTGGAATCCAGAAGTTTAATCATATCCAGCTTAAAGGAAAAAACTGGCAGACCATCAGTCCTTACCGCCAGGATATTACAGATCTTAAACCTGCATTATCCGGAAAAGAACTTTGGGTAGGTACATTTATTGGCAACTATGACAAAGGCGGACATAAAGTAAGCCTTGATATCACCATTCACAAAAGCGATCAGACAATTAATAAAAACAATACAGCGATACCATTATTCAATACTTTAAATATTATGGAAATGGCCGGACAGGATTACTCTACGATGTTCAATCAGGATAAAGGACTCCTTGTCAATTTCACTTTAAATAAAGATTTGAAAAATGCACAGCTAAGATATACCACAACCGGACATGGAGGTTGGGAAAACGGCGATGAGTTTGTTCCTAAAGCCAATTCTATTTTCGTTGATGGAAATCAAATATTTTCATTCGTGCCATGGAGAACAGACTGTGGTTCGTACCGTTTGTACAATCCTGCATCAGGAAATTTCCAGGACGGTCTTTCATCATCAGACCTCAGCAGATCAAACTGGTGCCCGGGAACGGTTACCAATCCTAACTTTATTCCTCTTGGAGATTTGAAAGCGGGTAAACATACAATCCAGGTAAAAATTCCTCAGGGAGCTTCCGAAGGCACAAGTTTCAGTTCATGGAATGTTTCGGGAACGTTACTTGGAGTACAATAAAAACAAAACCTTCTTGCATGAGAATTGCAAGAAGGTAAAAACACAAATGATGAAAAAAAATTATTTCGAGCCACAAAGTAAGGGTTAAAATTCATATAATTAATTACCATAGATTAATAAATATGTCATTTTTATTTTGTATGGAAATATTACAAATTTTAGCCTAACGAAAAAAATCAATCAAAAACACGCAAAATCGAACAAATAGTTGATATTTTTAACTTTAAAATATTAATTGATTAAAAATATTCCGTTTCAAACATTTTTTATTGTTATTTATAAACATCAACTTTACTTTTGTCTCATAAATAATAGAAATTATGTGTGGAATTGTATGTTTATTTGACGCCAAACAGAAAACTGAAGTATTAAGACCTCAGGTTTTGGAAATGTCAAAAAAAATCCGTCACAGAGGACCGGATTGGAGCGGAGTTTTTCAGGATGAAAAAGTAATTTTCTCTCACGAAAGACTTGCTATTGTAGATCCTACCTCTGGAAAACAACCTTTATTTACAAAAGACGGAAAAGTAGTATTAGCTGTGAACGGCGAAATCTACAACCATAGAGAACTAAAAGAAGAATTTCCTGATTATGAGTTCCAAACTCAGTCTGACTGCGAGGTTATCCTTGCTCTTTACAGAAAATATGGAAAAAATTTCGTTGAAAAACTGAACGGAATTTTTGCCTTCGCATTATACGACACTGAAAATGATGTCTATCTTATTGCCCGTGACCATATGGGAATCTGCCCTCTTTATCAAGGCTGGGACAAAAACGGAAACTATTATGTAGCTTCTGAATTAAAAGCCCTTGAAGGAGTATGCAAAAAAATCGAAACTTTCTTACCGGGTCATTTTGTTTACAGTCCAGACGGCACAGAGCTTCAGCAATGGTATACAAGAGATTGGGACAGCTTTGATCATGTGAAAGAAAACGAAACAGATATCGCAAAATTGAGAAAAGGCCTTGAGGATGCTGTTCACAGACAACTGATGAGTGATGTTCCTTATGGAGTGCTTCTTTCCGGAGGTTTGGATTCTTCGGTTATATCAGCAATTACTGCAAAATTTGCCCGCCAGAGAGTTGAAAGTGGAGATACACAGGAAGCCTGGTATCCAAGACTTCACAGTTTTGCTGTAGGACTTGTAGGTTCTCCCGATCTGACTGCTGCACAGACCGCTGCAAAACACATCGGATCTGTTCATCATGAAGTTAACTTTACCGTTCAGGAAGGGCTGGATGCTGTACGCGATGTCATTTATCACCTGGAAACCTATGATGTAACAACCATCAGGGCATCCACCCCAATGTATCTGCTGGCAAGAGTAATCAAGTCTATGGGGATAAAAATGGTACTTTCAGGAGAAGGTTCAGATGAATTATTCGGTGGATATTTATATTTCCATAAAGCTCCCAACGCAAGGGAATTCCATGATGAAACAGTAAGAAAACTGGGTAAACTTCACCTGTATGACTGCTTAAGAGCTAACAAGGCTTTAATGAGCTGGGGAATTGAAGGAAGAGTTCCTTTCCTTGATAAAGAATTTATGGATATTGCCATGACTCTTAACCCAAAAGATAAAATGATCAATACCGCTGAAGGAAAAATCGAAAAATGGGTATTGAGAAAAGCCTTTGAAGACATTCTTCCTGATTCTATTGTCTGGAGACAGAAAGAACAGTTCTCGGATGGTGTGGGTTATTCATGGATCGATACTTTAAAAGAGGTTGCTGAAAAAGAAGTAACGGATGAAATGATGGCAAACGCAAGATTCAGATTTCCGCTAAATACACCACAGAACAAAGAAGAATACAGATACAGAACTATTTTTGAAGAACATTTCCCAAGTGAAACAGCAGCCGCGACTGTACCTTCTGTTCCATCTGTCGCATGCTCCACTCCTATCGCCTTAGAATGGGATGAAGCCTTCAAAAAAATGAATGATCCAAGCGGAAGAGCGGTGAAAGTACATGAAACTTCGTATTAGAGAGGTATGTTGATGAATAGTCAATCGTCAATCTGCTGCGCTGGTAAATTTGTTGCGTGTTTCTGGTTTCGGGATATTTTAACGCGGCGTACGCTAAGCTATTTCCATTAGTGTTTAAGAACGATCGCAAAGGCGTTTCACTTAGCAACAGACAAACTGATATCCTCGCTGAACAAAGTGCCCTTGCGAACGAAATATATGGGATTAAAATATAAACCTTGCGACCATAGCGTTTATTTAACCTTGCCAATAATATTAATTCACTAATTAAAATATATATATTTTTCATTCAAACATATAACTCCCTCAGTTATAATTTATCAATCCTGTAGCAATACAGGATTTTCTTTTGAATTAACAATAACAATATGGCATAATTTAACTGACAATCCAAAATAATATCTAATAAATAATTATATTTGGAAAACGAAAATATCAATTATAAAAAAATGAGAAGAAACCTAACTGTTTTATTTGCCTTATTAGCCATAAGTTTTGCTTTTGGACAAGGAAAATATGGCAAATATCTGAATTCAAAGAAGCTTGCTTTGGCTTATAAAAGTGTAAAAGATCAGGATAAAGATGATTATTACCAACAATTCTACTGGCTTGTAAAAGCAGAGCAGCTAAAAACGTATCCTCACCTTAAAGATATAAAACCTGTTGTTTTATATGAATTTGTAAAATATGTAAATCCTCAGAATCCAACAAAAAAACTGGATGCCAGAGGTAAAGAACTCAGAGCCACTGCAGAATTATCTTTAAATCAATATTTTAAAAATAAAAAATTTGAAAACAATTCTGTATTAATGTATAACCTTGAAACGTATGTAGATCCTTCAAAAGGGCAATACTACACTAAGGTTGATCCTGAAAAAATCAAGGAACTTGTACCGAAAGAATTATTTGCCTTCAACTCTTTCAACAGAAATATAGGAGAAGAAAAGACGTATTACCTTTGGATTGATAAGAAAAAAGATGATTTGAATATTGTAGATATCATTCCTAGCGAAAAAGAAGACAAAGCTTTCTACGCAAGACTGAAACAATATCTTCCAAGCTATAAGTTTTCGAAATATGTTCCTACTGTAAAAAAAGGAAACAAGTCTGATAAAACAGACATTGAATATTATTACATCATGCCGTTTGAGCAGAATACCGATAACATCGAATACAAAACAAAGGATTTCAAAACTTTCACTTTAAGCCAGTACAGAAAAGCCGGTGATGAATGGAAAGGAGTAGAAAAACCTAGAAAATAAATCAAAAAGTCCTGTGAAATTTCACAGGACTTTTTTAATTTTATATGGATTTCTTTATCTAAGGATCAAACCGCTTAAAGAAGGCGGCTCTTCACATAAAACAAGTCTGGACATTTTTCACATTCCAGCCTATACAAAATGACAGAAGCAAACACACAACAGACGTCCATAAAGAAAATACTTCCCTTAATTCTGGCCACGGCTATTTTTATGCAGATGCTGGATTCCACGATCCTGAATACTTCTCTGCCCGCTATTGCAAAAGATCTGCATGAGTCTCCGCTTAATATGCAGAACGCAATTATCAGCTATGTTCTGACATTAGCTGTTTTCATGCCTGCCAGCGGATTTCTGGCAGACCGGTTCGGGACCAAAAAAGTATTTATTTTCTCGTTGGTATTGTTCAGCTTAGGTTCTTTGTTTTGTTCCTTGTCTCAGAATCTCACCCATTTAGTGATTTCCAGAGTTATCCAGGGAGTCGGGGGAAGTTTAATGACTCCTGTCGGGAAGCTGGCACTCATCAAAACATTTGATAAAAGTGAACTGCTTAAAGCGATGAACTTTGCCATCATTCCGGCTCTTATTGGTCCTGTGCTCGGTCCGTTAGTGGGGGGTTATATGGTAGATTACCTTTCATGGCACTGGATATTTCTGATTAACATCCCAATTGGCATTTTAGGAATTCTTTTAGGATTGAAATTCATGCCCAATTATAAGTCGGATGATGTTGATTTTGATTTAAAGGGGTTCTTAATATTTGCAGCAGCCTCCCTCCTGCTTTCGGTTTCACTGGAACTTTTCGGGGACATGCAGAATATCAGCCCTGTTTTGCTTGTATTCATTATGGGCTTCCTGTTCCTGTATTATTATTACAAACATGCTAAAAGGGGAGGAAATCCAATCTTCCCGCTAAACCTTTTTCAGGTGAGAACATTCCGGGTAGGTATTGTAGGAAACCTGGCCACCAGATTAGGAATCAGTTCTGTTCCATTATTGCTTCCCCTGATGATTCAGATTGCATATAAACAATCAGCTGTAACTTCGGGCTGGATTATTGCTCCTATGGCTTTAACGGCTATCTTCGGAAAATCGTCCGTGATTAAAATTCTGGATAAATACGGCTATCGTCAGACTTTAATGGTGAATACGTTCATCATCGGAACACTCATCTGTCTTCTTGCCATACCTGATATTCACACTTCTTTATATTGGTTTGTTCCCATTATTGCAGTATTAGGATTTTTCAACTCTATACAGTTCACCTCTATGAACACTATTTCTATTGCTGACCTTCGGAATTTCCAGACCAGCAGCGGAAACTCTTTAATTTCAGTGAATCAACAGCTCGCTATCGGTTTCGGGATTGCATTCGGATTGATTGTTTTAAAACTGTTTGAAAATACAAATTTGATTAATGGTGAAATCCACAATGCCTTTCGACTTACATTTCTTACGGTAGGAATATTAACGATTTTATCAGGATTTGTTTTCAGAAGACTGCATATTTCGGATGGAAAGAATATGAAGTCGAAGGAAGAGTAAAAAATAAAACTTTAAAGGGCCAATTTACAATTACACTCTTTCATTTTGCCATTCTACCCTTCCTACGAACTTAACACAGATCAATGCTTTTCGCACATAACTATGGTAATTTTGTTTACATAATCAACAATGTAATGGCAACTAAAAAAATAGAAATCGTAGTATCTCCAAGACCTGCGCACTTTGTAGGCGATGGATTCAGGGTTCACAATTTTATTCCGGGAGTATCCGGTTTAGATATGAAAAGAATGGACCCGTTTATTATGCTTGATTACAATTCAAAATTTCATTTCAATGGTTCCGACAGACCAAGAGGTGTGGGAGTTCATCCGCACAGAGGTTTTGAAACAGTAACGATAGCATATAGCGGAAAAGTAGAACACCATGACAGCGCTGGCGGCGGCGGTGTTATAGGAGAAGGTGATGTTCAATGGATGACCGCTGCAAAAGGAGTTCTTCATAAAGAGTACCATGAAACAGCATGGGCAAAAGAAGGAGGAATTTTTCAGATGGTTCAGCTTTGGGTAAATCTTCCGGCAAAGGATAAAATGAGCTGCCCGAAATACCAGGCTATTGAAAACTCTAAAATGGAAAGAGTAGATCTGGGTGAGAATGGTTTTGTGGAAGTAATTGCCGGCGAATATGACGGCCATAAAGGTCCTGCAAGCACTTTTACTCCGGTTCATATGATGAATGCCAAACTTAAGACAGGTGGAAAAGCTGATTTTAATTTTCCGGCTCATTTCAATACTGCAGCTTTGGTTATCGAAGGTAGTATTATCATCAATGGTGAAGAAACTGTGAAAACAGATCATCTTGCATTATTTAAAAACGAAGGTGAAGTTTTCACCATTGAAGCAAAAGAAGATGCTGTTGTTCTAATCATCAGTGGTGAACCGATCAACGAACCGATCTATCCACATGGCCCTTTTGTAATGAATTCCAGAGAGGAAATCATGCAGGCTTTTGAGGATTTCAACACCGGAAAGTTCGGATACCTTGAAGATTAAAAGAATTAAATTTATCTTAATCTTAGGTAATTCCTTTTTTATTAACTTTATATAATGGCAAACCTTGTAGGTTTTGAAACCTATAAGGTTTAGCTGTTTTAACAACTGAGTTCTGTTTATTCTATTGCAAAACAGACACTTTTAATACAAAATTATGAAACCAGAATTTGAAAATATACCTCTTGTAAAAGCTGAAAAAAGATTTGAAATAGAATTCAACGGGCATTATGCATTCATTGATTATCGTGAGACAACGCACCAGATCGCTTTGGTACATACTGAAGCAGACCCTGAATTGGCAGGAACAGGTGCCGCGGCTGCCGTAGTAGAAAAAACGCTGAATTATATTGAAGAAAGCGGAAAAAAGCTTCTTCCCTTCTGTCCTTTCGTTTTCGCTTTTATTAAGAAACATCCTGAATGGAAACGTATCGTGGATGAGAAATTTGAAGGATATGACAAACTTTAAATTTCCTGTAAGCCCACTCAATTTATTTAATTAACATTTTAAAAAGTATCACATCATCATGTCAAATATTGGACTTATCATTGAAGAAAAAGCTGCAGATATCGGAAATTTCCTGGTAGGAAGACTTCTTCCTTTCCGCGAAAAAAGAGCTGTTGGACCTTTTGTTTTTATTGATCATATGGGACCTTCGGAATTAAAGGATTATCAGAACCTTGATGTTCCCCCTCATCCGCATATCGGGTTATCTACATTAACATATCTGCTGGAAGGTTCTATTTTCCACAGAGACAGTATTGGAAGTGCTCTTGAAATAAAACCGGGTGCCGTTAACTGGATGACTGCCGGAAAAGGAGTTGTACATTCAGAAAGAACCCCTGAATATTTAAGACACACCGATAAAAGACTTCATGGATTCCAGATCTGGGTAGGACTTCCTAAGCACCTTGAACAGTCTGAGCCTACATTCCATCATATTGAAGCAGATGAGATCCCTGTTTGGGAAGAAGATGGTATTCAGTATAAACTCATTGCAGGGGAAGCCTTTGGCAGAAAATCTCCGGTTCCTGTTCACAGCAAGTTATTTTTCATCGAAATAAAAACAAAAGATGCTAAGAAAATAAGCATCGGAAAAGATCTTTACGGAGAAGCTGCAATGTATGTTCTGGACGGAACAGTTACTACAGAAGGAAATTCTTATGGTTCAAAACAGCTGATGATCGCTAAAGATACCAAGCTATGTGAATTTGATATGAGCGAAAACGGAACGGTATATCTTTTCGGTGGTGAGCCATTTGATGAAGAACGTTTTATATTCTGGAATTTCGTTAACTCTGATAAAGAATTAATTGATCAGGCAAAAGTAAACTGGAATGATCAGAATCATGATGCGTTTCCTTTGGTTCCGGGCGATGAAAATGAATATGTTCCACTTCCTAAGGCTATTTTAAACAGAAAATAATTTCAGTTCAAACCATGAAAATATTAGCATTTGCAGGAAGTACGTCTTCCACTTCTATCAACAGGGAACTGGTAAAGTTTGTTCTGAAAGATTTTCAGGATGAAGAAATCAACCTGATTGACCTCAACGATTTTACTATGCCTGTTTTCTCTGTGGATCTTGAAAAGAAAGGATTTCCGGATGAAGCCCATGGGTTTTTAAAAGCCATTGAAGAATGTGATGTAATCATCTGCTCTCTTGCGGAGCACAACCGTTCTTACAGCTCAGCTTTTAAGAATGTCTTTGACTGGTCTTCCAGAATTAATGTAAAAGTATTTCAGAATAAACCCATGCTTCTGATGAGTACCTCTCCCGGAGGTTACGGCGGCGGAAATGTAATGAATACAGCAAAAACATTTTTCCCTCAGTTTGCAGCAGATATCAAGGAAACTTTTTCATTGCCTAAATTTTATGAAAATTTTGATATGGAAAGCGGAGTCATCAATCCGGATATGCTGAATGAGCTGAAAGGAAAAATACAAAACTTTAAAAATCAGGTTAAAGCAAATGACTAAAGGAAGATTAGAGGCATTCAGTGATGGTGTCCTTGCTATTATTATCACCATTATGGTACTTGAACTGAAAGTACCTGAAGGAGATAGCTGGGCCAGCCTCAAACCTCTTCTTCCCAAGTTCCTGGCTTATATTTTCAGTTTTATTTATGTAGGAATCTACTGGAACAACCATCATCATTTGTTTCAGACGGTAAAAAAAGTAAATGGCAGCATTCTTTGGGCCAATCTTCACCTTTTGTTCTGGCTTTCATTGATGCCTGTTGCCACGGAATGGATCGGAACTACCGGTTTCGCTAAAAATCCTGTTGCAGTGTATGGGATCGGGCTCATTATGGCGGCAATTGCCTATACCATTATGGAGCATGTCATTATCCGTTGCGAGGGAGAAGATTCCAAGCTGAAAGAGGCCATCCATTCGAAATATAAGGAGTATATCTCTATTATTTTTTATGTTCTTGGCATCGCTACTTCATTTTTTTATCCTTATATTGCCATAGGTTTTTATTATCTAGTGGCTCTTATATGGCTGATTCCGGACAGAAGAATCGAAAAATCATTAAAAGAAAATTGATATGGAAACACACGAATATCCCAACGGTAACATCACCGTCATCTGGCAGCCTCAAAAGTGTATCCACTCGGCTGTATGTGTAAAATTGCTCCCTAAAGTCTACAATCCAAAAGAAAGACCTTGGATAAAAGCAGAAAATGCAAGCCCGGAAGAACTTAAAACACAGATAGACCAATGCCCTTCAGGTGCATTAAGTTATAAATTCAATACAGAAAAATAATGGCGGTAACGGTAAAAGCAAGTTTAGGAAAAACAAAATATTATACAGAGGTAACAGCCGGTGAAAATAAGATCA
Organism: Chryseobacterium rhizoplanae; assembly: GCF_900182655.1. Lineage (GTDB taxonomy): Bacteria > Bacteroidota > Bacteroidia > Flavobacteriales > Weeksellaceae > Chryseobacterium > Chryseobacterium rhizoplanae. Next base: position 37,782 of record NZ_FXTC01000010.1, on the reverse strand, counting down.
TCACTGATGAACCGATTGATAAAGGCGGACAGAACAAAGGTTTTAACCCTCTGGAAATTCTGGCAACGTCACTGGCAAGCTGTACGGCTGCTACCTTGAGAATGTATATTGAAAGAAAAGAATGGGATATAGAAAACATCAATGTGGAAGTAGAGCTTGAAAATTTTCCATTGACAAAAAGAGCGGTTTTCAAAAGAGATATCAGCTTTGAAGGTATTCTGGATGATGAGCAGCTGAAAAGACTTCACACTATTGCAGATGCATGCCCTGTTCATAAAATATTAACCAACGACATAGAAATATTAACTAAATTCTCGTAATATGATCGAAGTAAAACAAAACAACGACGATAAACACGGAAGTTTTGAAGCTTTCATAGATGGAAGTCGCGCAGGAATGATGACATACACCTGGGCGGGAGAAGAAAGATTTATTATAGACCACACCGAGGTGGAAGAAGCCTACAGCGGAAAAGGTGTAGGCAAGGAAATGCTTCTGGCTGCAGTGGATTTTGCCAGAAAAAACGGGAAAAAGATCATTCCCCTCTGCCCTTTCGCTAAGGCAAGTTTCCAGAAAAGTGAGGAACTTCAGGATGTTTTAGTGAACTAGCCACTGTTTTCCACCCTTACAATACAAACCTTTCAGAGTATTTCTGGAAGGTTTTTTATTTTTTAACGCAGAATACGCAATTTTTTTATTCTAAGTACTGTTTAAAATGTTCGCAAAGGCGCTTCACTCAGCAGAAGATTCGGCTATCTATGAATATTGGGTTTGTATTTTACTTTTTAATTTGAATTCAAAACACTATTCAAACATTTATAAAATTGACTGCTTTGTAAATTCATGATTCCCGACTGATCTTTTTTATATATTTGCTAAAATTTAAAAATCAAGCATGAATTCAGGAACTATCCTTTTGCTATTTGTTTTCATCTATTTTATCGGCCTTTTGGTGATCTCTTATTTCACCAGCCGGAATTCTGATAACCAGTCATTTTTTATCGGTAATAAAAAGAGTAAATGGTGGCTCGTTGCATTCGGGATGATAGGAACCAGCTTAAGCGGGGTTACTTTTATTTCTGTTCCGGGAACTGTAGGAAAAATGACTGGCTCCGAATACATTTATGGTGGTTTTGAGTACTACATGATGGTGATCGGGTTTTTCATTGGGTATTTTATCGTTGCAGCAATACTGCTCCCGCTTTATTATAAGATGAACCTCACATCTATCTATACGTATCTGGGGAAAAGATTCAATGTGGAGGCTCATAAAATAGGTTCTATCTTTTTTATTATTTCAAGGGCAATTGGCGCTACGGCAAGATTATATCTGGTGGTAAACGTTTTACAGATATTCTTGCTTGAAGGTTTGGGAGTTCCGTTTTGGGTAACTTCTCTTGTTCTCTTGCTGATGGTCCTTCTGTACACCTTTGAAGGCGGTGTAAAGACAATTGTCATTACAGACACATTACAGACTTCCTTTATGATTATCAGCCTTGTAGCATGTATTGTTTATATTTTATCCAACCTGAATTTATCATTTGGGGAGGCGTATACGATTCTGGAACAGAAAAACTACACCCATTTTATCAACTTTGATCCTAATTCCAAAACCTTTTTCCTAAAAACAATTTTAGGCGGAATTTTTATTACGATTGCGATGACGGGACTGGATCAGGAAATGATGCAGAAAAATATCTCTGTAGACAATCTTAAGAATTCAAAGAAAAACATGCTGACCTTTGCAGGAACACTTCTTATCGTGAATCTTGCCTTCTTATTCCTGGGAGGATTATTATATCTTTTTGCCCTACAACATGGAGCAGAATATGGAACTATAAACGGAGAAACAGTCACGAATATTTTCGGATTTAAAGATAATGCTGGAAATATCAAAAATATAATGGGAGACGACCTTTTCCCGGCTTTATCACTTCAGGGGCATTTCCCAATGATGATTTCCGTTATTTTCATTATCGGATTGATCTCAGCATTATTTCCTTCTGCAGATGGTGCCTTAACGGCTGTAACCAGTTCGTATTGTGTAGATTTATTAAACCTTAATGAAGATAAAACCAAAACGGAAAAAGAAAAGAAACACCTTCGTATGAAAGTGCATTTGATTTTTACAGTAGTTTTCTTCATCCTGATTATGGTTTTCAAAGCAATGAATGACAAGTCTATTGTTTATCTGATCATGGAAATTGCAGGATATACTTACGGACCACTTTTAGGCCTTTTTGCGTTTGGAATTTTCACGAAGTTTCAGATTTCCAGAAAATACTCCATCCTTACAGTGACTATTTTAGCACCTGTGCTTACCTATCTGATCAACCTTGCCGTTACAACTTATACCGATTACAAAATTGGTGTGGAACTGATTGTTCTTAACGGATTGCTGACCTTTATTGGCCTATGGCTGGTAAAAAACAAAAACTATTTAAGAGTCGTTTAATCTTTATAAAAAAATAAAAAGGCTGTCCTCCATTGAAGGACAGCCTTTTTTATGTTGGTGAATGGATTCTTTATTCTTTAATCCACTTGATCGTTTTCTCCATAGTCTTGGATTTAACTTTAATCAGATAATTACCTTTAACCAATTGTGATAAATTAAAAGTGCCTGTTTTATCATGGCTCAGTTTATTATTAGCCTGAGTGAATACTAATTTTCCACTTACATCATATACGGTCATATCATACACTTCATTTGAATTGGTAAATTTAATATTCAGAAGCCCTTTACTCGGATTAGGATATACTACGAATACATCATTATTTGAAGCTGTTTCGTTCACTCCTAATGTCTGTGTGATCGTAAAGTTAATAGGGTTGATATTGTAAAATACATTCGTTTCTGCTGCCACCATAATTCTGGCCTGCGTAGTCGTTATATTAGGAATCGTTACGGTCTCGGAACCATCATTTGCCGTAGAACCTAAGATAAGTGTAGGATACGTAAGACCTCCATCTGTGGAAAGGAAAATGTTTACGGTAGCACAATTTACCGGGAAGGCTGTTGTATTCGCTACATCCCATGTTATAGTCTGAGTAGAATTACCTGCCCAGTTTACAGCTGTGGTAGGAGCAGTTACATTGAACGGCCCTGAATTTCCATCAACAGTAATGATGGCATCATCATTGGTAACTCCTGCACAACCTGCATTATTATCTCTTACCGTCAGTCTGAACTCCATAGTTCTGGCATAGGCTGGTCTCACTTCTCCTTTAGACACAGTGCCATTGATCACATCTGTAAGTTTCGGAAAGTATCTGTAAGGAACGGTTACGGGCACATATGACCTGAATATAGCCGCATTCCCTGTTGGGGCATTCCAGTCACCTGCCGGGCCTACATCATTCTGTTCCCAGCTGTAAGTAAGTGGATTGTTATCAATATCTGAAGCGGATCCTTCTAATCTAAATGGTGTACTCTTAGGGATAGTATAATCACCTCCGGCATTTACAGAAGGTGGAAAATTGTTAGAAGGAATTGTCACCTGACATGTGGTTGACTGAACTTTCGCTGTAATAGACTGGAATGATTTGGTATGGAAAGTAGGAATACTGTTAGGTGCTAAGTTATTGGTACTTCCACAAATTCCTGCGTATGCCATAATGGTAATTCCGCTTCCAGGTTCTACGGCATTGTTAGCACTGCGGTTACTCCCTCCACAGCTTCCTGTAGTTGCATTAAAAGTATGCGGACCTCCAAACTGATGTCCTACTTCGTGGGCTACATAATCAATATCGTAGGGGTCACCAACCGGGTTAGGAGAACCGGTGATCCCTCTTCCTTTATTGGTTGCATTACAGATCACTCCTAATCCGGCCAATCCGCCGCCACCTGTGCTGAAAGTATGCCCTATGTCATAATTGGCATTTCCAATCAACGCATCAATCTGAGTCTGGCTTTCATTAATTAATGTCCCGGCATTATCATTTCCGGTAAAAGGATCTGTGGCAGAATTTGTAAAGATGACATTCGTCTCACTATCCACTAACACCAATCTTGAGGCTACTTCCTGCTCATATACTCCATTTACTCTGTTTACAGAAGTTACAATCGCTGACAAAGTCTGGGCAACAGTAGGTGTTGCTGAGCCCGTTGCTGCCTTTGCATACTGATTGGTACAAGCCACAGCAAACCTAAAAACTCTAATTTGAGTTCCTACGCTTGGACTTACGGTTTTTTGAGCGTTTTTTTTTCCTAATGGAGAATCGTCCTCATCTTTTACTCCGCAGGATCTTGGATTTTTATCAATTAAGTCACTTTTTTTATAAATGATATAATTGTTAATATCCTGTTTTGCATAAGGATCAATGTAAGTATCGCCTGCTACCACAGATTTTATCTGTGCATGAAACCCCAACTCAGTAAAATCAAGTTTGATAGTAGCATACTTATCATCTACTCCCTGCCCTGTAAAAGTAACGATCTGAGGAAACTGGCTGGCTAACCCAGGAGCCATCACCGAAGATTTCCAGATTTTGAATTTTGCTTTCGTACCGTCCGGCATTGGCAAAACAATAATCGGAGCGTTATCTTTACGATCACTGTCTTTTAACTCCGGAACGGAATTAAAATAACTTTTCATTCCAGCCACATCTAATGTGTAAGTTAATGACTTTTCCGGCTGTACGGTCCTGTTTTTAGGATCTGCTTTAATGGACCTTTCACTGATTACTGTAAAAAAGTCCTGGGCTTTCCCTGAAGAAATGGATATCACAAATATCCCCAGATAAAATAATTGTTTAATTTTCATATATAATGGTATGTAATTTTTATTAATTCAAATAACAAGACCATAAACTAAAAAATAACCAGTTAAAGGTTTATAATTCAAATAATCTTGAATTATAAAATTAATTAAATTTATTCAAATATTATATACTAAAATTCAAAAAAAAATAATATTCAGTAGTAAAAAATCAATAATCAAGCTACCACAAAGCATTCTACTCAATAAGTAAATTTCCTTTATTAAAATAACTAATTTTATAGACTTTTATATTTTAATTATCTTTGATCCGAATGATATAAATCCATTCAAAAATCCAACAAAATAAAAAGAAACAGAAATTAAAAAACTATGAAAAAAATTATCTCAATCTTCATGTTTTCATTAACATTCGCATTTATGAATGCTCAGGAAAATTTTGAGGTGTCAACATTAAGAATCGGACCTTTTAAAGTCTTTATGCCCAAGGTGGAGGCTGAAAAAATTGCTGGAACAAAACTTACGAACTCTGGTGGGGAGAAAAAAAATAATGTAAAGTATAATGGAGAAATCATCCAGATTGATCTTTTCGACAATTATATTAATGAAGCCAATCCGAGTGTTCCTTCTGTTACTTACATGACAACAAAGAGTAAAAAATTTAAAACCAAAAGCGGAATCGGGGTTGGAAGCACCAGAGATGACCTTATTAATGCTTACAGAAATTATCCCAACTTCAGTGTACGTCCGGATTGGGATGACAATAGCAAACCCATCAAAGATTCCGGTTATTTTAATATTGAAGACAGCCAGGCAGGAACGATGTTAAGCTTTAAATTCATTAATAATATAGTAACCGAAATCTCTGTTTACCTCAATGAAGGCTGTTAAAAGCGGAAAAAAATTCAAATTAATTAAAATCCGGGGTTTCAGATCCGGATTTTTGCATTTCCATAAGCCGGTAAAAAATTGTAAATTCGCGTTCAAATAAATCAGACATAATGAGTAAAAGTATTGAAGAGCTAAAATCTCTTACTACGCAGATCAGAAGAGACATTTTAAGAATGGTTCATGCTGTAAATTCAGGACACCCGGGCGGAAGTTTAGGTTGTACAGAATACTTCACAGCCCTTTATGGAAAGGTAATGAACTATAAACTTCCTTTCACAATGGAAGGCAAAAATGAAGATCATTTTTATCTATCAAACGGACATATTTCTCCGGTATTCTATTCTACTTTGGCAAGATTCGGGTTCTTCCCTGTTGAAGAGCTGAGTACTTTCAGAAAATTAGATTCAAGGTTACAGGGGCACCCGACTACTCATGAGGGACTTCCGGGAGTGAGAATTGCTTCAGGTTCTCTTGGACAGGGACTTTCTGTAGCGCTGGGTGTGGCTCAGGGTAAGAAATTAGATGGTGATCAATCTCTTGTTTACACTCTTCACGGAGATGGTGAACTTCAGGAAGGTCAGGTTTGGGAAGCATTGATGTATGCTTCTGCTAAAAAAGTAGATAATATCATCTCTACTATTGATTACAACGGACGTCAGATTGACGGGGATACAGATGATGTATTAAGCTTAGGAAATCTTCATGCTAAACTTGAAGCATTCGGATGGATTGTTTTGGAAGAAAAGAACGGTAATGATCTTGAAGCTGTGATTGCAATCCTTGAGAAAGCAAAAACAGAAACCGGAAAAGGGAAGCCGGTAGCCATCCTTCTTCATACAGAAATGGGTTACGGGGTTGATTACATGATGGGATCTCATGCATGGCATGGTAAAGCTCCTAATGATGAGCAGCTAGAAACAGCATTCAAGCAATTGTACCTAGAAGCTCCGGCTGATTACTAATATCTTAACATCTCGATTAATACAATAAAAATGAAATATACATATACAGAAAAAAAGGACACTCGTTCAGGATTCGGAGCAGGATTAGCAGAACTGGCGGACAAAAATCCTAATGTAGTAGCACTTTGTGCAGACCTTATCGGTTCTTTGAAAATGGAGAAATTCATTGAGAAGGCTCCGGAAAGATTCTTCCAGATAGGGATTGCAGAAGCAAACATGATGGGAATGGCTGCAGGTCTTAGCATTACAGGGAAAATTCCTTTCACAGGAACTTTTGCTAACTTTTCTACTTCAAGAGTATATGACCAGATCCGTCAGTCTATCGCTTATTCTAACAAGAATGTAAAAATCTGTGCTTCTCACGCAGGTCTTACTTTAGGAGAAGATGGAGCTACTCATCAGGTTCTTGAAGATATCGGTATGATGAAAATGCTTCCTGGAATGACAGTGATCAATACTTGTGATTATAACCAGACCAAAGCTGCTACTCTGGCGATTGCAGATTTTGAAGGTCCTGTATATTTAAGATTCGGGAGACCGGTAGTTCCTGTATTCATTCCGGAAGATATGCCTTTCGAAATCGGAAAAGGAATTATGCTTCAGGAAGGTACTGATGTAACGATTGTTGCAACTGGGCACCTTGTATGGGAATCTCTTGTAGCTGCAGATGAGCTTGAGAAAGAAGGTATTTCTTGTGAGGTAATCAACATCCACACGATTAAGCCTCTTGACGAAGAGATCATTCTGAAATCTGTTGAAAAAACAGGTAAAATTGTAACAGCTGAGGAGCACAACTACCTTGGTGGTTTAGGAGAATCTGTTGCAGGTATGCTTGCAAGAAAAAGACCTACAAAACAGGAATTTGTAGCGGTAAGTGATACTTTCGGAGAGTCTGCAACACCAGCAGAATTGATGAAAAAGTATAAAATTGATGCTGCTGCAGTGAAAGAAGCTGTAAAGAGAATTTTAGCTTAAGAAGCTATTATAATAGAAAAACTCCGGCGGTTTCGAAGAAACCGCCGGAGTTTTTGTAATTACGTTATAGACCACCCCGTCAAAAATTCTTTGAATTTTTGCCACCCCTCCGGAGGAGGGGAATGGTTATACACCCATTCTTCATTGTATTAGTTTTTATCCTTCATTATTATTGTTCTGATTGCTGGTTTAAAGGAATTCCAACGGCGTTCAAAATAGGACATAGTATTTTCTCAATATACTCTCCTTCTCTTCTACCGGAAGCTTTTGACCCTGAAAAATAATTGCTGATTCTGTAGTTTTTTACAAACTGATTTCTTTTTTTCCCAATTGAATAATAGTATCCTCCTCTCTCATCATTGATAAAATAAGTCATTTCATCAAAGTTCATAAGCTTTTTAGACAGTAAAAGTTTTCTGTATATACACCTCTCTGATTTATCAAAAATATATTTCACAGGAACCCTGAAAAGCAGATCAAACAGGAAATAGATCATATAAATTGTCCATAGTCCCATTGCCATTTTAAACTGATCTCCGGAAGTTTTACCCTTAAAATAATATAGGATTACAGGAAGTGCAATGACACCCAATGCCAGCCACCATACCAAAGTACGCAGGAAGTTGTAGTTGGGCATAAAGCTTATTTCACTTCCGTTTTCTTCAAACTTATAGCGGTCTCTGATATCCATTCTCAGGATTATTAATGTTCATAATATCTTCTGTTTCATTCACCATCTTTTGTATTCCTTTTTGGGTAAGAGCCTGGCCTATTGTAAGCTGTTTTTCTTTGCCATTCACTTCAAAATACATCGACAGCATTACATTTGTGGTGATAAAACCCATGTATTTTGTTGCCAGTACATGAAAATTTCTGAAGTTATCTATCGGATAGGTTCTTGCCGGAACAAAAATGGTGTGTTTTCCTGTAATTGTCATGCGATCCATATCAATGATGAATTTCTTGGTGAAAAAATTAACCAGAATAAGTGCTACCACAGCAATGATAACATAGCTAAGAGTTCTTACGCTGTTAAAGAGCAATGCTGCTACAATCAGGAAGATAATACAAAGCACAGATACAAATACCGGCTGGTTTTTAAAAATATATTGATTTCCTTCTTGTTTATAAAATTTGTAGTTGTTCATAATTAATATAATTGTTGTTTAATTTTTGGCTACTGATATGATTATTATGCTTTTAGAGACTGTGATTGATAAGAGGCTTCTGAGACAATTATTTTATCGGGCTTCATATGTATATATTTAAAGTGTTTTTTTAATTCGTCATTCTTTTAATTGCCCCAGGTAGCCATCCAGTTCAGATATTCACTTCTGTATTCATTATTATTAAGTCTTACAACAAGATTTTTCAGCTCTTCCATCTCAAACTCATAATCTGAGACCGTGAAAATCAAGAAAATATCTTTGCCTGTAATCTTTGTGAAAAAGTTCTCATTTTTAAGTTTTTCCAACACTTCGATGCAAGCCGAATACAATTTAGCCTGGAAACCTTCAAACCATTGATCATCATCTTCATGTTGATCCAGTTCTGCTCTCAGCTGAGTACAGATTTCATTGAACTCTTCATCAGCTCCTTCCATTTCATAGGTCCACTCTGCCGGTTCATATTTATAATAAAGAGCATCCTCCTCATCTGCCGTTTCCAGTACTTTTATGGTATTGGCTGCAGGACATACTGTCATTGCACCTTCATCACTGTACAATGCAAAGCTGTAAACCCCTTCTGCTCCATGCTTTTCATACACTTCTAAAAAAGCTTTCTTAGCAGCATCTTCTATCTGCTGTTTCAAAATTTCAAAATCCATCCTTCTTTTCTTTTTTAAAATGGGCGGTAAAATTACCTTTATCCTGTCAAATCAGCACCTTATATTCTTTATAAGTATAGCCAAATTCATGATTATAGCTATTCTAATTTATAGTTTCACAGTGAGTATTTAGATTATTTCTGCAGATACCTCTGTTTCTTTTGATGCAAGAGTGGGAAAATATAGAATGACCAAATACCGATTAAAAAAGAAGTCCGGTATAAATTAAAATATGATTTCAGACTTTTTGCAGGGTATTTAATTTGTAAACTGTAACTACATTTCACCGCTATACTTTAAATCACAAAAACTTACCGGACTAAACTAAAAAAAGTCATTTTTATGATTGAACACAATTACTTAGATGGTGAAAGGATATAAAAGCAACACGTTTTTCAGATTATTTTCATTCAAAACCAGTACTTTTTCCACAAAAAACATCCTTAGAAACATACAAATTTCTTTCAAAATGAATGAATGATCATGTGATTTCTAATGTTAAATCCATTTATTCCACCGTATTGTACAATAGAATATCTTACTCTACAATAGGCTATTATATTCCTAAGCTTTCATAACATTTCCAGACTTCACTTTATACTTTTCAATATTTGAAATATTTCACCCAACCTTCTGATACAGGTACAATCTGAATATGCATGTTTGTACATAAAATAAGCAAATCACTTACATATTTTATCCCACTGAAGTGAAATGAATATTTATAGATTTGAAAACATCAACGTTGACGGAATACATTTTACGTATTTCCATTGTATGTGTACAGTACAAAAAAATAGGTGAAGTATTCAATCCCAATGTCAGGGTTTATATGACACAAATGATTCTTAATCTTAAAAATTATCACAATGAAAAAATTAAATGGAATGAAGGGAGGCTTCTCTTCTTTGGAAAACAAAAAGTTGAAAGATCTTAAAACAATTCAAGGAGGCAGCTATAATGTTCAATCTAACGTTTCTGTTGGAGAAGGCTGTATAGAATATGATACCTATACTGAGCCGGGAGGGAAATATATAGGTAGAATTACCGTATGTAGTCCAACACAATCAGTAAACTAATGCTATAGAATATGGAGGGCATTGCCCTCCTTTTTCATTATTCAAAATTAATGTCCTAATAACTCCTTAATGAGCATATGAAAAAATATACTTATTATGTCTTATTATTTATATTGATATCTTTCTTATCATGTAAAAATCGGGAAGTGAATTATATTATTTATTACAGCAAAGTAAATGAGATAGACAGTATTTATAGAATGGCCAACAAGCCTGAAAAAGCCATAAAAAAATTCAAAAGATTGTTTCAGAAATATGATCCTAAAAACCAAGAGCTTACTGAAGAATATAAAACTTATATTACACTTGCAGATCAGCATAATAAAAATTTTGGGGGAAGAAAGAGTTTATTCAAGCTTATTACATTGGTAGCTCCTTATGGTCATGATTATAAAAACCTTTATCCGCTTTGCAAAAAATATGGAATAGATAGTCTGGAGGTAGATCAAAAAGTAGCTGACTGGAAAAACAGCCTGAACAAAACATTAATAGATTCCTTCAGTATTGCAATGACTCGTGACCAGGAAGGAAGACCAGATAACATAGCCCTTGTAACTAAGAATATTGAAAAAAATGCAGATCTCTTTTTCTGGACATTCAAAAAATATGGGTTTCCTGATGGACAAAAAATAGGTAGATTAGGAAACAATGATGTTTTCATTGCCATGCCTACATTGCTAAGTCATATGATTGCTTCAAAAAAATATCCCGAATTCAGAAAAAAATTATTAGAATATGTGAAATCTGGTAATTGTTCTCCTCAAGAATATGCCTTAATGTCTGACACATATGATTATTATAGAAATACTGCTGTGCGATACAGCTTACGGAATAGTGATCAGGATTCTATCCGGATTAATCGCAACCGAAAAAGTATTGGACTTCCCAGTATAAAACATTCATCTAAAATCAGAAAAGATAAATTTAAGAAAAAATGATCCTTATCCTTTCTACTAATCAGGAAACAACAACCAATGAAGTTATCAAATGGCTCAAAGCACTAGGCAAAGCCTTTATTCGTGTACATGAAGATGAAATTTTTGAAATAAAAATATATCAAAACAAGATCTTCTTACAAAGCCAAAGAAATAGTTTTTTTATTGAAGATATTACTAGTGTTTGGTATCGCAGAGGAGGTTTACAATTTATAAGGAAAGAATATGACAATCCTTCAATTAATGCTTATATGGACGAAACTCAATATTGGCTTGAAGATTATGTCATAAAAATACTTGAAACTAAAAAGCACATTAATAAACAAAGTAATAGCCATTTGAATAAACTTCTAGTACTTGAACAGGCAAAAAAAGCAGGACTTAAAGTTCCAGAATACTATCTGGCGGAAAATACAGACAAGATAATTGTGAATAAAACTATTACTAAATCTATTGCTGAAAATATAATACTAAAATCAGTTGATAATCTTTCTGAAGGCATTTTGTATACTTCACTTATTACAGAAAAGGAAACTGAAAACTTCTTTATTACTTTTTTTCAGGAAAAGATTGAAAAAGATTTTGAAGTACGAGCCTTTTATCTTGATGGTAAAATATGGGCTACCGCTATTTTTTCTCAAACTGATAAGAAAACTCAAATTGATCATAGAAAATATAATCATGAAATACCTATCCGGAATATAAGATATAATCTCCCAAAAGAAGTTGAAGAAAAAATACATACCCTTATGCAACAACTAGATTTAACCTGTGGCTCACTCGATTTTATAAAAAACAAAAATGATTTTTACTTCTTAGAAATCAACCCTGTTGGTCAGTTTTTAGGATTATCTGCCATTTGTAATTACTTACTTGAAAAAGAAATAGCAGAATACTTATGAAAAAGAAATTCAAAGAAAAAAACAAGCTGCCTCTTACTTTAAAGTATATAGAAAATTTTAGAGATGCCTCTGATAAAATACAAAACAGTCATAAGATTAATTATGTTACCTCTATAGAATATCAAACTGATTTTTTAATGAGCATTAAACCTATGAAACCTCTTGTCAGATTATTATGAAGTATTTTAATATAAAAACACAAAACAAAGACATTACTTTAACGTACATAATTTGTTTGATACTTTGCTTATTTCTGTCCGCCTGCAAAAATCGAAATTATATTTTATACTATAACAAGGTAAACGAAATTGACAGTATTTACCGTGTCACACATCAACCCGACGAAGCTATAAAGCAGTACCGAAAATTATTCCGAAAATACAAACCCAAAAACCAGGAACGGAGGGAGGAATATGAAAATTACATAAAGCTTGCAGATCAACATCACAAAAATTTCGGAGGTAAGAAAAGTCTTTACAAGCTTATTCCCTTAGTTGCACCTAATTGGAAATATAAAAAGCAAGACTCCAGCTTTATACAACTTTATCAAAAATATGGTATTGGCAGGCAGGAAATGGAATTGAAAGTTGAAGAATGGAAAAAAGGACTTAATCAAAAACTTATAGATTCTTTTACTGTTGCGTTTAAACGTGACCAAGACAGCCGTATTGATCCAAATTATACAGATCTCAGTAAAAATGACAAAAAGAATGCTGAGCTTCTGAAGTGGATGTTTGAGAACTATGGATTTCCAGACGTGCAAAAAATAGGTTTATGGAATGATGATTTTTTTATGCCTTCCGGACCGATATTACTTCACATGGCTGACTATGAAGATCATTACCAATATTTGAAAATAAAACTATTAGAGTATGTAAAATCTGGTGAATGTCCCCCACGAGACTATGCTGCTATGGTAGATAGAAATAATTTACACCATAAAGTACCTTATACTTATGGCGTTTATCAAGGATATGAAAATATAAAAGATTCCGCAACCGTCAATCGTAATCGCAAAAGCATAGGGCTGCCAAGTTTACAGCATGCTCAGTTGATCACAAAGGATTTCTTCAAAAAAATGAAAAAGAAAAATTGATACGGATCATTTTCCAACTTTACATAGCTTATGAAATACTTTAATCTTTTTTCAACAATCCTGATCACCAAAGGAGCCACCAGAATTCTTATTTCGGATCTACAGAGAAATGTATCTGAACTATATCCCCTGGAATTGTACGAGATGATAGAAGAAATGAAAAAACATTCTCTTGAAGACATCCTGAAAGATTATGATGATGAATCCAGGCCAATTGTTCAGGAATACATTAATCTGCTGCTGGAAAAAGAATATGGATTTGTTACTGAAAACGACTGGGACAGGAACTTCCCCCCACTTTCTTATGAATATCATGAGCCCAGTGCTATAACAAATCTCTTTATCGAAATGGAAGATATAGAGCTGCTGAAAAAAATAAAACCTTCTGTGGAAAACCTTGGCATTAAACATTTGGTTATTTATAGTTTAAAACCGTTAACAATCAATGAATTCATAGAAATTGATGATACTTTTAAAACCTCAGTGCTGTCAGGAATAGAAGTCTTTTCACCATTTCATCAGGAAACCAATCTATCTTTTATACAGGCTCTTCACAAAAATACAGTCAGAATATACAGTCTCATTTTCTACAATTGTTCGAACCCTCCTTTCAAAGCTAAAGATGAATACAGATTCTCGCTGAATTTTCTGAAAGATGACCTGAAAATATCTGCCTGTGGAAAAGTAGAACTGAAATATTTCAACACCAACCTTCCAAAAGTACTGGAAGCAATGAACCATAATTCATGCCTGTATAAAAAGATGGGTATTGACCGAAACGGCACCATTAAAAACTGCCCATTGATGGTTGAAAACTTTGGAAACATCCATAATGACAGCCTTGAAGAAGCAATAGCCCAACCTGATTTCAAAAAATATTGGGATCTGACCAAAGACAATATAGAAGTCTGCAGAGACTGTGAGTTCCGTTATGTCTGCACAGACTGTAGGGCTTACACCGAAAATGCAGAAAAAAGCAAAGAAAGCCTGAATGTATCAAAACCTCTAAAATGTGGTTATAATCCCTATTCAGGAGTCTGGGAAGACTGGACAAAAAATCCTTTGAAGCAAAAAATTTTTCATTCATCAGAACTCATATAATGTTTCCCATTCCCTCTTATATTCAAGAACGGCTTTTAAATTGAATTTAAAAGCCGTTCGTCTTATTATAAAGTGATTATATTCTTATCTGAAAAACTTCCATTTCGGGATAATGGCCAGCATTCCGAATCCTGTAAACAGGAAAAGGTTGGTAACATCTGTGTACAGAAATGTAGACAGGTAATAATTGTGCATAAAGAAGTGCATCACCAGTAAAGCCGGGAACATGAAAATTCCTATTTTTCTGTAGAAGAACATCAGCACCAGCCCAATCATCATCAGTACATCAATTGAAAAAATAACATAGAAATACCACCTTGGAATCTCCAGGTATTCATGCTGCAGATATTCATCCACATCTATTCCAAGCCCCATGATGGTAAACAACATAAGAGCTGCAAATGCCAGTACAAATCCCCATCCTTTCTTCGGATCTTCATCAAAATAGCTGTATTCTTCCATACCTGCAAAAATAAAGAACTTATGAGAGATTTCATAAGTTCTTTTATAATTATTCGTTTAAAATTTGACTTATATAGAGATAGCGTTGATCAGTCTATTTTTGTCACTTAAGAATTCTTCCATAGAGATCATACTTTCCGTTCTCATTACGTCCTGAATGTCATCTATCTGATAAATAATTCTTTTAGCATCATCGGTATTCTTAGCTCTTACTTTACAGAAAATATTATATTTTCCGGAAATAACGCTAGCTTCAATGACGTTAGGTAAAGTTGACAATTCTTTCAATACTTCCTGAGTACGATTTGATTTTGTCAAAAGGATCCCTATGAAAGCTGTAAAGTGATAGTCCAGCTTACCATAATCGATATTAAGAGATGATCCCAAAATAATACCTGCATCTTCCATCTTTTTCACTCTTACGTGAATTGTTCCAGCAGAAACATCCATCTGCTTTGCAATTTCAGTAAAAGGCATTCTTGTGTTTTCTACTAAGAAATCAAGAATCTTCTTGTCTATTTCGTCCAGTTGATAGTTCATATTAGTTAAATTACAATTTCTTTAAAAAATCTATGTATTTTTTGCAAATTTACGAAAAATAATTTAACTAAAAAATATATATCAAATATTAACAATAATTAACACAGATGATAAAAATCATTAAAATATTCTGATTATTTACTATTCGATTTTATAGAATCTGTTTTTATTTCACCTTTTGCATCTGAAGTTTTTTTGTCTTTTTTCTTCTTTTTAAACAAAGAATTGAAGCTTTTACTCCACACTACCCCGCCTCCATAGGCTTGATTTGCAGAACCGTTTGTGCTCACCATTCCCATCCCAATATTAGTGGGTTTAGAATATCCTCGTATGATTAAACTTCCATCATTCTTTTTTGAAAGGTCATATTCTACAGACCCTTCTCCGGAAAGATAGTTATTCTGTGTATTATCTGTTTTCGATAGAGGAATTCCCAATCCGGTCTTAATATTAATTCTGGGAGAAACCGCTACACTTACTCCTGCATTGGCTCTGTCTCCAACTGTTGAGTTCTGGTCTCCTTTCACATAATTAAGGTCAATCTGAAATTCATTACTCATTGTATTAAGAACAGATCCCAACTGTTTAAGAAGCATGTTATACCCTTGCGATTCCGCAACGTTACCTACGTTTACTTCCACTCCGCCACTATTGGACACGTTAAAGGTGCTCAGCAAAAGAACTGAACCGAATTGGAGTACTTTCTCTCCTTCCTGACTCATTTTAGCAGCCAGCGTTTCTCTTACCTGACTGGACACATCCATTGCCGTTACATTCAGATCGATCTGAGGATCTACTAAAGATTGGGTAATATGAGCCTGTAGTAAAACACTGATAGGCTGTAGTTTTCCCATACTCAGATATTCTCCAACATTGGCCACCATCCTTATATAATTGGCGTTAATGTCTAATGCCGGCTTCATAGCGTCACCATCCCATCTGATACTACTGTTTTTTTCAATCTGGAAAGTCTTATTAAGAATTGCCTTAGAGACAAATGTTCCGTTATCTACTTTATAGGTACCGCTCATCGCGATATTTCCCTGTCTGTTCATGTGGAATCTCAACGGATCTGCTGAACCTTTTACGGTAATATTTCCTACATCATCTCCTACCAGTACGTTTACAGTTGTTCCTTTATCTACCGCCAGATTGAAATCAATATTCATATTGGCTCCTGTTTTCTTCTTTTCTTCCAGCGTAATCAGGCCATCTTTCCCTTCTTTCAGGAACCTCAGCATCTTGAATTCTTCAACATTGGATGTGGAACTGGAATTAAAGGTAAAGGTACTTCCGTTAAGTGCCTTCATATTAGGAGTTGTAATACTTAATCCTGAGACAGGTCCGTCCACATAAAGATCTCCCTGCCCGTAAACTCTTCCCCAGAACAGGTCAAAATCTTTTTGGGTAGTATTAAGCATCAACAGGTTATCTGCTCTCATTACGAGAGATACACCCATTGAAGAAAGGGTCTCAAACTGGATTGCCCCGGAAACATTTCCTTTGGAATTGGTTCTGCCGTCATGTACCTCAATATTGTTGAGGATGGCTAATCCTTTGGTCAGCTGAATCACAGTATCATCAAATGAATAATCTACCCCCGTAAACAAAAGCTTTAAGCCGAAATCTTTTAAAGCAATATCACCGCTATAATCCAGATTGTTGAGCTTTCCGTTGATTTTAAGGTCTCCGGTTGCTTTTCCACGAAGGTTTGCGAAAACAGTCTGTACAAACTGCTGTGTAAATGACAGGTCAAAATCACGCATTTCTGCCGTAAGATCGATGATCGGAGAAGAAGTATTATTGTTGACTGTTCCTGTTAAATTAAGACTATTATTTCCAAGGACTCCTGCAGAATGTACTTTTACATCTATATCATAAACATTCAGTGAGAAACCATTGGTGGCAGAAATAGAAATATCTCCCATATCATTGCCGTTCATCTTGATATCATCAATATTAAGATCTACCAGTGGCTGAAGTGTACTTTTATCCATCTTGATCTTGACACTTCCGTTGGCAAGACCCTTAATGTCCATTGTATTTCCTCCGGACTGCATTTCCAGAAGTTTTTCTATTGAAAAGTCGTTGATATCGGCATCTACATAAAAATCTTTTGCCGATTTAAACTGTGCTTCTTTAATAAACAAGGCACTTTTATCGGAATAAACCCTTAGATTTCTGATATCAAAATCTCCGGTCTTCCTTCTATAGGTAATGGAATGATTGAGCTCCGGACTTGTATCTATAGCCCAGGTCACTTCATTAAATTTCACTTCAGTAGGCTCAAACCGGAAAACATAATCACCGGCTGCATCGGTAGACTGATCTACATTAATCGCGTATTCTTTAAGCTTTTCATTAATTTCATCATCAGGGCTTCCATGCTTGAATACGGTAGCTAAATGAAGAGTATTTCCATTTTCATTATTCCCTTTCAGCTCAAAATCTTTGATTACATTTTTATTGTAAACTACTCTATTGATCTTTGCGTACAATTGCTGGTTAAGGTCAGCAGTATTAATTCTTACTTTAACACTGTCCACCATTGCACTGTCTCTGTTGATGTTCTTTCTGTCGTGAACTTTATAATCAGGATTGGAAGCTGCCAGCGCTTTATCAGCATCTGTAATCTCATCCTCCTTCGTCATCATATATTTCAAAGAAGCAGCATCCAGGTTCAGAATCAGGTTGTTTGAATTTCCATCATATTCTCCTTCCACAATAGCTCCCTGAGGGATTTTAAGTTCCGGTAAAAAGTAATTGACTAATCCCTGCTGAACATCAAATTTCAGCGCAAAATTCTGTCCGCGATATAGTTTTCTCGGCGGTGGTCCCACCAATATTTTTCCGACTCCGTTTTCTACCATTCCTGCAAGATCTGCCAGGCTGTATCTTCCCGATATCTTGCCTGTTGCAGCTCCCGGAGCATCTACATCAATCACACGGCCTCCTGCTTCTACAAAGGTTTTTAATTTGGCATTCGGAATATTATATTTTTGAGTTGCTGTAGCAAAGTTCAGATTGTTGGCATTAACGTCCAGTGTAAGGTCATTAATGGAAGACATGGCCATCTTTCCTTCAACCTGACCGCTTACCACCTGACTGCCAGGCTTATTGGTAAAATAGTTCATGTTCAGGTAAGTGACATCCGCGTTGACATCCATAGCCACTCTTGAAGTACTGAAATCTATTAATCCTTTGATTGTAGCTTTTGCCTGCTCATCATTTACGGTAATAAGTCCGTTGTATTTTTTATGATCCAATAATCCATCCAGATACAGATTATTGATCGTTTTATCCATAATTTCAACACTTGCAATCTGAGATTTAGTGGTCAGACGCATAGTATTCACATCAAAACTTTGCCCGTTAAGATCAAATTTACCGGAGATTAAGCCTACTGTTTTATTTTTTGTAATGACAGATGTATTCAGATCTTTCACATCAAGATAACCTGAATATTTAGGCATTGCGGTGCTGTAACCCGATAACGTAAGTTTGGAGATTTTAGCCTGTCCTATTCCTGTCATTAAATTCCCGCTGTCCACATAGATCTGATCCGGATTTACTCTTGCTGTTCCGTTGTATTTTAATTTCCCGAAATCATCAGCAAAATTCTTCATCTTTTTAGAGATAAAGGAAGGCATCATCGCTTTTAAATCCTTGTATGTAAAATCTGTGGAAAGATCTTTTGTTTCAATGGCAAAATGTCCTTTCAGCAGGTTATCCACCTTCATGGTTTTGGTTGCAATATTAACATCAGGATTTCTGATCAGGAAATTCTCCAGATGGAATTTATTTAAAGGTCCCGTCATTGTCCCTGAAAGATTGAACGGTTTAATATTATCCCAGTTCGTCACAAAATAGCTGATGTCATAACCACTCACCTGGCTTCCCTGTTGAATGTTCATATCCCATCGTACTCTGTCAGCAAAATCTGACCATGATCCGTCATGAAGATTAAATTTAATATCTCCCTGAAGTAAGGTATGATCGGTATTTAATGTAAGGTCTTTCAATGACAAAAACTGTTTCGTTAAAGACAGTTCTGTTGAAAAAGTATCCACAATATGAGATTTTCCCCATCTTGAGGTTACAAAAGACATATTATTGATCAATGCAGAAACATTCGGGCCGTTGACTTTTACGTTTGGGGCTTTTAAGTTGAATTGTGTAGCTGTAAGCCATTTTCCCTGTTCTCCGGGAGAATTATCATTAATGATAGAAACTTTAGAGTCAATAATCTGCACTCTGGAATTCAGCTGAAAAGGAGGTTTGTTAGGATCTCTTTTCTTACCATTATCAAATAGTTCTGTAAATCTCACAAAGTTTGAAATGCTGTCTCCTTTGTAGGTAATCACTTTTATATCAGCATTGACAAGGGTCAAAGAATTAAAACTTAGAGAATTACTATTTCCTGAAATAGCATTTACCGCGAGAGAAATCCAGTCGGAATCCGCACGAAATTCACGGGCTTTAATAAAATCAAATCCTTTATAATCTTTTACTTTTAAACCTTTGATGGTGACATCTCCAAAGTAGTTAACATCCACACTTTCTGTGGAAAACCCTGATTTAAAATCCTGATTTACAATCTGAAGAGCCTGATCTGCTGCCCATTGTTTTGTTACCGGAAGATTGATAATAACCAATACACTTCCTACCAGAAATAAACCAATCCAAAAGAGAATCAAAAGAAGTTTCGCCCACCATGTATAGCTGGTAACATCTTTCACCGCCTGCTTTCCAAACTCTTCAGCCGTTTCCACAGGATGATGTATGGCATCTGAAGCCAGCTCAGATGCTTCTTTTACTGTCTCCCGAACTTTTTCCTCAACATTTTCGACAGTTTTCTGTACCTGATCCCCTAGGTTTTCAGCTACCGATTTTTTATTCTCATTCTCGTTATTATTCTCTAACTTTGCCATTATTATGAGCGACTCTATAATTTTAGGTATTGAATCGTCCTGCGACGACACCTCAGCAGCTATCATCAAGGGAAATTCTATTCTTTCAAACATTGCCGCAAACCAGGCCATCCATAAAGAATATGGTGGTGTTGTCCCTGAATTGGCTTCACGGGCCCATCAGCAAAATATTATCCCCGTTGTTGAAAAATCTTTTTCTAAAGCAAATATACAACAAAATGCTATCTCTGCTATAGGATTTACTCGCGGACCGGGACTTTTAGGATCTCTTCTTGTAGGAACATCATTTGCTAAGTCTTTGGCTATGAGCCTGAACGTACCCTTAATTGAAGTAAATCACCTCCAAGCCCACATTCTGGCCCATTTTATCGAAGATGCAAATCCTGTGCCGCCTACTTTTCCATTCTTATGTCTTACGGTAAGTGGCGGACACACCATGATTGTACTGGTAAAAGACTATTTCGATATGGAAATTATCGGAAAAACCATTGATGATGCCGCAGGAGAAGCTTTTGATAAAATCGGAAAGATTTTTGACCTTGACTACCCTGCCGGACCTATCATTGACAGACTTGCCAGAGAAGGGAATCCTGATGCATTTAAATTCAACAAACCGAAGCTGGAAAATTATGATTATTCTTTCAGCGGCATTAAAACTTCGGTACTGTATTTCATCCAGAAAGAAGTCAGAAAAAATCCGGATTTCATCAAGGAAAACCTAAATGATCTATGTGCATCTGTACAGAAATCCATCATTGAAATCCTGATGAATAAACTTGAAAAGGCAGCTCAGGATCTGAATGTCAATAAAGTTGCTATTGCAGGTGGTGTATCTGCCAATTCTGCACTGAGAAAAGCAATGGAAGACAACAAAGAAAAGCTGGGCTGGAGTATTTTCATTCCTAAGTTTGAATATACCACAGATAATGCAGCGATGATTGCCATGGTAGCAAAACTGAAGTTTGAGAGAGGTGAATTTACAGATTTAAGAACCTCGGCAACAGCAAAATACGATTTATGAAAATACTCTTAGAAGAAAAAGTACTGGGCACGCATTCTAAAAAGAATTCAAAATATTATTGGGTATTAGAAACGGTTACAGGAAAAAATGAAGATGCAGAAAATGCCTTAGATTACTTTCCATCAAGTTCCGAGACAGGATATATCCAGGATATAAAAGAGGAAATTATAAAAAAAATAAATTCCGAGCATCTTTTCAGTTTTCCTTATACTCCAAAAGAAGGAGACTATTTATCGATCAAAAATAATTTGAGAAAGCAGGAATATTTAAATCTGATTTTTATTAACAATATCTGGATTGAAGAAATATACATGTGTTCTTACCGTGAATGTGATACAGACATCTACACAACTATAAAAACAGGAGTTGCATTTTTAACTCAGGATATATGAAACTATTTTACGGAGAAATAACAGATCAGCAGGTCACCATCCATGACGAAGAACAGCAGCATATTGTGAAAGTGCTACGTATGAGAGATGGTGAAGATATTCATGTGACGGATGGAAAAGGGAAACTTGCTTCCGGAAAACTTTTTATAGAAGGTAAAAAGGCAGGTATTGATGTTTCTGAGACCAAAGAAAGTCTACCGGAATTCACTCCTAAACTTCATATTGCGATTGCTCCCACCAAGAATATTGACAGGATTGAGTTTTTTGTGGAGAAAGCTGTAGAAATGGGCATTTCGGAGATCAGTATTATCGTAACTGAGAAAACGGAACGTAAAAATATTAATATTGATAAAATCAGGAAGCAGGCTGTAGCGGCATCGAAACAAAGTCTGAGATTTCATTTTCCGGTCATCAATGATGCTGTAAAACTAATGGACTTCCTGAAAAATACTGATCCGGAACATACTTTTGTAGCACACTGTCATGAGAATCTGGAAAGAATTGATCTTAAAAATATTCCTCAACTGAAACAGCTTACCTTTTTAATAGGCCCTGAAGGTGATTTTTCTGAAAAGGAAATTGCATTTCTGGCAGAGAATAAAGTAAAGGCTGTCTCTCTCGGAAATCAAAGGCTCAGAACGGAAACTGCAGGGGTTTTTGTAGCCGCATGGAATTATTATAACATGATATAGATAACAAAAAGAGAAGGTTCAGCACCTTCTCTTTTTCTCTCTGATTCTATTTCCAGTCAATATTGTTTTCTCTCAGATATTTCTCAAAAATCTGCTGTCCGCTTCTGATCGAATTTACGGTCCAGAGAATTTTCATCCTTAAAAGTTTTTCTTCATCCAGTTTATAATCAATATCAGATTTTATAAGCTTTTGTTTCAATTCATACATACAGATTGAAGCTGCTACCGAAACATTAAAGCTTCTTGTAAAACCATACATTGGAATTGCCAGTGTCTCATCTGCAAAGTCTAAAATTTCCTGAGACACCCCTTCCATTTCGGTTCCGAAAACCAATGCAATCGGCTCCGTGATTTCATATTCAGGCAGCATTTTAGCATTATTTTCCAATGAAACCACCACAATTTTATATCCTCTGTCTTTAATACTCTGAAAGGACTCCATATTCCGCGGAAGCTTTTCTACCTCAACCCAGGTATCTGCGCCTTTTGTTACCCGAAGATTAGGTTCAAAACTATATTCTTCCTGTAAAGCCACCACCTTATGAAAGCCGCAAGCCTCCACAGAGCGTACAATTGCTGCTGCATTTCTAAACTGATAGACATCTTCTACAACCGGAAGCACAAAGTCTGAACTTTCCTGCGAGAAATGTTCAATTTTTGCCAGCCTTTCTTCAGTTAAAAACTGTTTTAAATATTCATAAGTCTGTGCTAAATCACTCATCTGCATTTAGTTATTTTTTCAATAGCCTAATATAACGCCTGTAATTACCATCTTATTTTTATAAAATTTCGATCTAAGCGTTTCATTCATTTTCAAATCTTTGCAAATTAACGTAATTTTGACCTATGAACCCTAATCGGGCTCCAATTCTTAATTAAAAATAGTACATGAAGCGAAAAGTCCTGCTCATCTATACCGGTGGAACCATCGGGATGGAAAAAGATTATGAAACCGGAAGTCTCCGTGCCTTTGATTTTGGTAATATATTTGAAAAGATGCCTGAAATGAGGCTTATGGAATGTGAAGTCTTTGTCCACCCTTTCGCCAAACCACTGGATTCATCGGATATGGGACCTGAAGAATGGAGGATTATCGCCAATTATATTCTTAAAAACTATAATGACTACGACGGATTCCTGATTCTTCACGGGACAGATACTATGTCTTATACGGCATCAGCATTAAGCTTCATGTTAAAAGGATTAAGAAAACCCGTCATCATGACCGGTTCTCAGCTTCCGATTGGTGACCTGAGGACAGATGCCAAGGAAAATCTTCTGACCAGCCTTTATTATGCCAGCCTTTATGAAAATGATGAAGCGGTCATTCAGGAGGTTGCCATTTATTTTGAGTACAAGCTATTAAGAGGAAACAGAACGTTGAAATATTCTGCCGAGTATTTTGATGCGTATGCAAGTCCGAATTATCCTATTCTGGGTCAGTCCGGAGTTCATTTGAATATTCTTAAAGATAACCTGTTCCGTTGTGAGCCTGAAGTAGAATTCCATGTAGATGAACATATTTCCGAAGATATTTTATTCTGGAGGATTTTTCCGGGAATGCACTTAAGTCATTTCAGGGAAATTCCTAAAATGAAGGTGCTTATTCTTCAGGTATTTGGTTCCGGAACCATTTTCAGCAGTGCAAAAACCCAGGAAACACTTCAGGAAATCAGAAATAACGGAACGGAAATCGTAGTGGTAAGCCAGTGTATATCAGGAGGTATCTCATTCGGAAAGTATGAAAACAGTAATATTTTCTCCAGAATCGGTGCCATCAGCGGAAGGGACATGACTGCGGAAACAGCTATTACCAAAGCAATGCACCTTATTGATAATCCAAGCTACACCGGAAGCTTTGCTGATAATTTCACCAGAAGCCTTTGTGGAGAAATTACGGATTAAATTGCAAGAATAATTTGGATATTAAAGAAATTACACTATTTTTGCAATCTCAAAAAGAGAGGTGTCCGAGTGGTTGAAGGAGCTACCCTGGAAAGGTAGTATACGGGTAACTGTATCGAGGGTTCGAATCCCTTCCTCTCTGCAAAAAAAATTAAAGCCTGTGCTAATGAAGCACAGGCTTATTTTTTGGTTAAAATTCCTGATTTATATTCAATTCTCTATTCCATAAGTATTTATACTCAAAAACATAATTGGTAATTTATACTATACAATATCATTTCTGTTCTTCGTTACTTTGAATTACAATCTAATCAACTAAAATCCAAATCAATATGACATCAACAAGTGTAAATGCAAATTCTTCAGGTCAACTCGTACTTGGAAACGGAGCACAGTTTTGGGTATACCTTTCACCTCAAAACGACACCGCCAGAATGATATCTACATGGCGCGTAACATTCTCACAGGGAAACTGGAGCGATACGATTTCCAGTGAAAATCCGACCAAACAAATTCAGACTCCCAATCTTTCAGGGATCTTTGAGATTAAAGTAGAATTGCTAAGCGGATCTACCGGTACATGGCGCCAGATTCCTCCTCAGAACGGAAGCCATAATGAAATAGGCTGTAATTCTAACTGTGCATCAATGGTAGGTATTGTTGCCGACAGCACCAATCCTCCTATCGGCGCTATCAATGCCCACTTTTGGACGACATGGGATGCCATGTGTAAAACAGGGCAAAATTAAAATATAAATAAAACCAGTCCATAAAACCAGATTGCCACAGTATTTTGCATACTGTGGCAATTTACTATTCTCTGTAAAACATTTTTCAAATGCTCATGACGAGAAAACTATTGAATCTAAAAATTTGTTTATTTCCTTTTTCACTAAATTCGCTTATTCAAACAGGACTTTTCAATATGTATACATTCAGGACAGTATTCTCATTGCTATTATTTTCAACGCTTTTTCTATTTCCGCAATTGGCGAAAGCCAGTGCCTACTGGATGGAAATTCACGGATCGGGAAAATTAAAAGATCCTGTAAAGGTTCAGGTTTTTTATGGTTTTATTGATGATCTTAGCGAGTGCCACCGGACCACTGGACCAGAATTTCATGAAATCAAAAATTTCCAATTCTTTATCCTGAATGCCAAAGGAGAAAAATCAAAGTTTGAATTACAAATGAAGGGAGACTATTGGGAAGGAACTTTCACCCCAGATCAGGAGGGAACTTACCGGATTTTAGGAATGAACGATCAGCAGCCTGTTCTTCTTCGTTCTAAAAATCCTGCTGAAAATGTAAGACCAATTGATTTTATGTGTAGTGCTTATCATGTCGGGAAACCTTCGGAATTGATATTACCTGTCCAGTTCATGGATATTATTCTTAAGGAAAAAAACGGCATTTATACTATTTCTCCGTACAGGAACATGAAACCTGTTGAAAAAGGAACTGCCATCAGGATATTTAACCCCGAAAACTGGGAGAAAAACATTTCTATTGATGAAAACCATCAAGCTGTATTTAAGCCAACTCTTGCGGGGCTGTATGTAATCCGACAGGACTGGAATGACAATACTCCCGGAACTTTTCAGGGGAATTCCTATGGAAAAATACGTTACCGGAATAATTACTGCCTTTGGATCAACTGATCTTATCTTAATCATAAAAAATAAAAATCCCGAACATCAGTCCGGGATTTTTTCAATTATAATAATTATTTAAAACTTTAAAGAAACACTTCCAAGAAAACGTGCCGGAGCCTGTGGTGTCAGACGTACAGACCATGCTTTTTCATTGGTTATATTATCGAATTTCAATCCTACTCTATATTTCGGCTGATCGTAGAAAATCCCAAGATCAAACATTTTATAAGATGGGATTATAACTTTCGCTGTTTGTGTATTGGTTTGATAAGAAGAGGAACCCATATTTCCTCCTCCACCTATTCCAAGGCCTTTTAATTTTCCTTCAGAGATCCGGTAGCTGATCCAGAAATTATACATATTGGCTGGGCCTGATAGTGCAGGTCTTAAACCGTCAACAGAAGGATTGGCATTGGTATATTTACTGTCGTTATAAGCATATCCCGCCACAATATTGAATCCATCAAAGGGATTGGCAGTAATTTCAGCTTCTATTCCTTTGCTTAGCTGTGTTCCGTCCTGTATTGAATAGTTGACATCGTCAGGGTTGGTTCGTAAAATATTATCTACACGAATGTTATAATAGCTTAAGGTTCCTACCAGTCTGTGATTGAAAATATCTGCCTTCACCCCAAATTCCAGCTGATTGGCATATTCCGGTCTGAATGTATTTCCATTGATATCAACACCGCTTACGTTATTGAAACCATTCATATAATTTCCAAACAAGGAAACCTTATTTTTCAATATTTCATATACGATTCCCATCTTAGGTGAAAAAGCGGTCTGTCCATAGGGACCTGACTGGGTTCCGCTATTGCTTAAGCCTCCTTTAATTTCCCCTGTGGTGATATCATAAACTCCTTTAAACTGAAACCTGTCTACCCTCAAACTAGCCATTACCATAAGCTGGTCTGTAATATTGAATACATCCGATACATACGCCGCATAGGTATTATCGCTATTGTTTTCTTTTCTGAAAGCGGAAGTTGCCGTAAGGGCATCGATGATATTCTGATTCACTCTGAAATCCGCTGAAGGGTGAACAAAGTTGAATACTTTGGTATTGGTATGGTAACGGTCGAAATGATTGGAATTGTTATAATAATCCAATCCTACCACCATTCTGTTTCTGAAACTCCCAATATGGAAATCTCCGATGAAATTCTGCTGGATATTTGTGGCAATAAATGAAGTTGTTCCCACCATTACCTGAGCACTTGCTGTAGAGTCTGTTTTTCCGTTAATTGCAGAAATATACCCTTTGATGGTTGATCTTGCACGGGATAATATGGTCTGGGAAGTCCAGTTTTCTGAAACTTTATAGTTCAGCTGGGCAAAGATATTCATCATCTGCGTTTCATACGCCAGATCATCCCCTAAGAATTTTTTATAATACGGAAATTTCATATCTGCAATAGACTGAGTTTTGTTATTTCCCGTATAAGGATTGAAACGAACAACAGATGTTCCTTTTGCCTGATTAAATTCCACATCAAGAAGAAGCGACATACGATCGTTGATCTGGTAAGAGAAACTAGGTGCAATCGCTAAGGAATTGGTAAAACCAAGGTCCTGAAAACTCTTTTCAAAAGTTCCCGCTGCATTAAGACGGAAAAGAGCAGTTCTATCTTTGTTAACAGGAGTATTCACATCTACTGTTAACCTGTTATAGCTCCAGCTTCCACCCACATAGCCTACTTCACCGCCAAAATTATTATAGGGCTTTTTCGTTACCCTGTTGTAGACTCCACCATAGCTGCTGGCTACACTTTTCCCGAATAATGTAGCGGATGGTCCTTTAATAGCTTCTATACGTTCAAGGTTTACGGGATCAATCACTGAGAATGCTGCTCCTGCCACTCCATTTCTTGCATTAGGCTCTGTTTCGAATCCTCTTGAACGGAATGTTACTCTTCCCTGATTGGCAATCATGGGCACTCCTGCTCCCGGTACATTTTTAGAAATACTTCCCAGATCTACAGCAACCTGTTCCTGGAAAAGTTCTTTTGTCACCGTATTGTATACTTGTGGATTTTCTAAATTTTTTAAGGGTAATCTTGCTACAAATCCGCTTTCTTTCTTGGAAAACCTGTTGGTATTTTTCATGATAACCACCTCCTGTATCGCCTGAATATTTTCTTTGGTAAGCTGATAGTCCAATTTTGTGTCTTCCCCTGTTTTAACCTCCACAGGAAGACGGATTTCCTTACTTCCCAGAATTTGTAATTTTAGGGTATAAGAACCCGCATTAAGATTTTCAAAATGATAATTCCCTTCATCATCTGTAAGGGTTTGTCGATCTGTTTCAAGTAATGAGACTGATATTGCCCTCAGAGGCTGTCCGTCTACCATACTCACTTTCCCGGTTATTCCCCCATGTAAATCCTGTGCATATAGAGTTACAAAGCTCAGAAACGAAAAGAAAAGGATGAGCAGCTGCTTAGACCATTGTATGTTGTGATGGGTAGGTATATCATTCTGAGGAATAGTTCCGGAATGATTCATATGCCCTGATGAGAGCATATATTCATTTGATTGTATCATTTTTTCAGCCTTATTTAAAATAATTATAAATAAAGGTGCAAAATAACGGAATAGCAAATTCTCTCACAATATTAATTTGAATTATTCTAAATAAATTTTAACAAATATTATATTCTTTTTGAAAATAGAAAGAGTAAAACAATTGCATACGCTAATTGTAAAAACTGATTCATGATTAGTTATCCACTTTTCCACAAGTTATTAACATTTTATCCACAATCGTTATTTTGATTCAGAAAGCTCCATTCCTAAATCTATCCTAAATCATCTCTTTATTTTGTCATGTTTTTAAACAGTATTAAAAGTTTTTGAATAAACATTCTATGAACAAAGCCTCTAATTTTGACATCTTAAAGTATTCTCTCTGCGTATCAATGGTATTTTTGCCCACCTCATGGTTTCGCAGTCATTTAAAACTAACAAAAAAGCAGCCACCCATGATGTTGAGCATAAAGAAACTTTTTGCCGGATTATTTTTATTGGGCTTTATCGGTTCAACTTTACAAGCACAGATCAGTCCACCCGGTTTGGGAGATGCCAATACTGCATTCTGGGGAGCCTTTGGAGTCAAACGACAGCTGGATTCTTTGGGAAAGAAACAGGCGTTGAGCTATATTGCCATCGGGCGAAAAAGCAGTCCGGATGATCATAATTTATTTTCAAAACAGGCTATCATTGTCCTCAATCACGAAGTGTATCATTCTTTTGCACCCCATCAGCAGTACAGCTACGCCATCAGTTACCGCCGGCAGCCACAGTACGAAAACACAGCTCCTTATGATAAAGAAAATATGGAACAGGAATTCAGAATTTACGGAAGATATGCGTATACTTTTGACCTTGGACAGAAATGGAAACTAAAAAATACAGTGCGACAGGAATTCAGAAAATTTTTTGATGCAGACTTTCATCAAGTAGAGGAAGATTTTCAATTCAGAACGCGTATCAAGAGTCAATTAACCTATAATTTATCTCCTAAAAACAATCAAAAGCTGGCATTGAGTGCAGAAGCCCTGTTCTCCATCAGTCATCTCAATGAACCTGGCCCGCATTGGGGTTCTTTCGGGTATCGTGAAATGCGAATTGCAGCTTACTATATGTTTACAATCCCCAATTCTCCTTTTACAGTAGATGTAGGATATATGGATGATCTGATCAGAGACAGCAGAAGTATTCATCATGGAGGCGTTCATTATCTGGCAGCGGACCTGATCTGGAATATTCCTTACAGAAAGAGATAAAAAAAAGAATAATACTATAACCACAACAAAATCCCAGTCGTCGCTGACCGGGATTTTTGTTTGAAACATAAGTTTCTCTGCAATATAATTAAGTATGAATGTTGGTGTAAATATTAGTTGCACAACGTCAGAAACTGGCGGCTCAACTGCACATTGAATTTGGCTTCAGCTTTTGAACGGGCATAGATAGTCTGTTTAAATGCATGTACTGTCTTCAGTTTCTGATCTATGAATTCGGCAATCTGCACCACAGAGAAAAGAAAGTCTCTGTATACCGCCATACTCACCGTCTGGCCATAGTATGGAAGGTAGGCTTTCAAAAAAGGAATGGCTTTCTGATGGCGGTTGTAGCTGATACAATACCCTACTCCTTCCATAGAGGTAATGATAGCATAGTGATTAAGATAATCCTGAATATTTTTGGTACCGTCAAAAGCACTTGGATTTTTTGAACAAAACTTATTAATCTTATCCAGAATATGCTGGGCATACTCCATCATGGAAATATTTTTAAATTCAAAAACCTGGTTCATTCCATTGGATGGAGAGGTTCCGTTTTCACAATCAATACAGAAAGAAATCCCTATTTTTTCATGATAAGGAAAAAAGCAGTCTTTCACTTCAATGGAAGCATCCGGCTTTAGCATGTCATCTGTAAAATTATAATAGACATACGGACGGTAAAGTTCAGCAAGAGCATTCAG
The DNA here is from genome assembly GCF_900182655.1 of Chryseobacterium rhizoplanae. GTDB lineage: Bacteria > Bacteroidota > Bacteroidia > Flavobacteriales > Weeksellaceae > Chryseobacterium > Chryseobacterium rhizoplanae. Next base: position 7,206 of record NZ_FXTC01000010.1, on the reverse strand, counting down.
ATAATCTGTTTCGCTGGTATTATGATATTCTTCAAACCATTTTTCAAGGTTGTCGTAATAATTACTTTCAAAGTCGTTAAAGTTTAAGTAAAATGGCAATTCCATAGCTCTGTAATTTTGATATGACAAAGCTATATGCGTAATGCGACAAAACTTGACGTAATATATTTTTCGTAAAATATTTTTTGGTCAAAGATCAATTTTTGTTTCGCAAAGTCAATCCTCAATGATATTAACGCTGATGTTCGCAAAGTTTATTAATATACATAGCTTATTTGTTCGCAAAGGCATTTCATTTAGCAGAGAGACATACTTTTTCTTTGCTGAGTGGAACGCCTTTGCGATCGAAAAAAAAATAAGATAGTATAGAAAACTTCGCGAACTCTGCGTTTAATAGTATGCATTATCCCTAGATCCCGTACCCCGAACTACTTATCATAATTCTTCATCACAAACTCAAAGTAGTGAATCATTTTCAGGTAGTTTTCGATACTGAGATATTCATTGGTACTGTGTATGCTCTGCTGTTCTGCGCTGTTGATCTTGATAGGCATGAATCTGTACACATTTTTGCTCACAATCTCATATTTCCCGGCATCCGTTCCTGCCATGGTAAGATATGGGGTAACAATTGCTCCGGGATGAATTTCTTTTATGCCCGCTTCTATGATTTTAAAAGCTTTCGTATTGGTTGGGGAAATAGCAGAAGCTTCTCTTGTATTGTCAATTTCTTCTACTTCAACATCGAAACCTTCAGTTGCTTTAGCTATATGATCCCGTACATCTTTTACTGAATTTCCGGGAAGCAATCTGAAATTAACCACAAATTCAACTTCAGGAGAAAGTACGTTGGTCCCATCACTGCCTTTCATCATTGTCAGTGCTGTTGTTGTTCTTACCAATGCGTTGGTTGTATTGTTTTTAGTGAGTTGTGAAATCAAAACAGGTTTTAAAAGCCATTGATTGGCAAGCGCCATTCGTGTTGTAAAAGGCATTTCCCCTCCGATATTATTAAAGAACTCTTTGATTAACGGGGTAATCACAGGTTTCATCTGATCATCTTCCAGACGCTGCATAATAACAGCCGCTTTTCCTATAGCGCTTTCCATTGGAGGCATAGAAGAATGCCCGCCGAGTCCTTTCACTTTAATTTTTGCGGAAAGAAAGCCTTTTTCAGCACATCCTACAACAGCAACATCTGTATCTATCCCTGCCACATTTCCCTTTCTCATAATCAATCCGCCTTCGTCATATACGGCATCGAACTTCAAGCCTTTTTTCTTAAAATAATCAGCAATCTGAATAGCACCTTTTTGCCCGCCAACTTCTTCATCAAAACCAAACGCCAGATAAATATCGCGTTTTGGAATCTGTTTATTTTTAATCATAGAATTCATGGATTCCATTAAGGAAAACAGCATTCCTTTCATGTCTATTGCACCTCTTCCATAGATCCTTCCATTCGCTACAGCTCCGGAAAAAGGGGCAAAATCCCAGTCTTCCGCTACTTTTGCAACAGGTTCTGCCGGTTTATCATCCGGACGGAAGACATTTTCTTCATTATTTTTGATATCAGCATCTCCCGGTGGAACAACATCCATATGGGAAAGAAATAAAATGGGTTCCAGGGCAGGATTGCTCCCTTTAAGCCTGAACACCAACCCATATTGGTTCACCTCAACATTTTCTGTGTTCTGATACACTAATGGATAAGATGTTTTTAAATAAGTTTTGAACTGATCAAACGGCGCATAATTGAATTCGCCTAAACTTCCTGTAGAAACGGTTGGAACCTTTATTCCTCCCGACAGCCTCATGACTGCAGAATCATTTTTTATAGGTTTCCATCCTTCACCTGCTCCAATATTATTTTTCTTAAACGGATAGGTATAAGTTTTAATCAATACTACAGCGGCCAGAATGACAATGATTCCCAGAAGGATTAAAAGAACTTTTTTCATAGCAGATAAGTTTTGTGAGGTGGTTTGATCCTATAAATATAGCAAAGTATTTATTGTTTAACAATTTAAAACCAAGCTTTCTCAATCGTAAAATCTCTTGAATACTACTTTTTAAGTTTTAGACTGATAAAAAGTACACACATCTGTCCCCATTATGAACATCAGATCGTCATAAGAACAAAAAATAAAGTATGAAGAATATTCTGCACATTATTTCCAGCGCGAGAGGAGAACTATCTTATAGCAATAAATTGAGTACTTTCATCTTAGAAAGGCTTTTACAACAGGGCAATATCAATAAGATAACAGTCCGGGATCTGGTTAAAGACACTCCACCACATGCTAATGAAATGTCTATTCATGAGTTTTATAAGCATCCGGGATTGTATGATGAGCAAAGCCAGCAGCTTCTTTCCTATGCCAATACAATTGTGGATGAAGTGCGTGAGGCTGATATTATTGTCATTGGAACTCCCATGTTTAATCTGGGAATTTCCACTCCTTTGAAAGCATGGCTGGATCAGCTGATCCGGGCGGGAGTGACTTATGTTTTTGATGAGCAGTGGAACCGCGTAGGACAATTTAAAGGTAAAAAAGTATATCTAGCAGTTGCTTCCGGAGGCAGGAGTGCAGAAGGTGCTCCGGATTATGTTTCCGCTTATATCAAAGATGTTTTCAGGAGTTATACGGGAATTACGGATGTAGAAACCTATCGTATTGAAGGGACTATGGAGAATGGGTTTACAGCAGATTATGAAAGTATTCTGAAAGATTTTAATTCTACGAATGAAGTATTTTGAAAGCAGATTTTATTGTAAACGCAAAGTTTTCTATTCTTGATCCTGAATATAGGGGGAGCGAAGAAGGAATCAACAAGTTGATTGGATGAAGCTTTGGAGCTTTATAGTATTTTTTTTTTAACGCAAAGGCGCTAAAGGATTTTATTCTGATGTATATTTAAGGCGCAAGAAAATCAAAGATTTTCAGCAGGGAATTACAATAATATTCTTGTGCCTTAAAAAATGATTATGATTGTTTTCGCACCGTCGTGGTTTCTTTAATTCAGGATTTTGTTCATTTCGGTGAGAATGATAGGTTTTCCATCGGTGATTACAATGGTATGTTCGTGCTGAGCCATATAGCCGCCTTTATTTCCTACCATAGTCCATCCGTCTTTTAATTCTACTGCAAGGTTGGAATCAGTGGAAATAAAAGTTTCAATAGCCACCACAGAGTTTTTCTTAAAACGTCTGGTGTCATAACGGTTTTTGTAGTTGAGCAATTCATCAGGTTGCTCATGTAAGCTTCTTCCCACTCCATGTCCGGCAAGATTTTTAATGACTTTAAGACCTCTTTTCTTTGCTTCTGTCTCCATTAAATGCCCTATGTCTGCTATTTTAACACCGCCTTTTATATTATCAATAGCTTTTCTTAAAATATCTTTGGATGCTTCCACCAGTTTCTGATGTCCATGAATATCTTTTCCGATGACAAAAGAACCGCCATTATCAGCCCAATATCCGCCCAGTTCGGCAGACACATCAATATTGATCAGATCACCTTCCTTCAAAATCCTCTGATCAGTTGGAATACCATGGCAGAATTCATTATCCACGCTAATACATGTCCAGCCAGGAAATCCGTAAGTCAGGTAAGGCGCTGACTTTGCCCCGAAGCCTTCCAGTATTTTGGCTCCGTATTCATCAAGATCTTTTGTGGTCATGCCCGGTTCAGCATATTCCATCATCTTTTTCAAGGTATAGGCAACGGCTTCACTTACTTTTTGCATTCCGGTCATCTGATCTTCGTTCGTGATTGACATAGTTTTATTTTGATTGTTATTGAGAACTACAAAGTTAGGAAATTAAAATATACTGAGATGGCCTGTTTCCATTCACCCAAATCCATATATTGGAAGCAGGCTTATCCTCTTTACCAACTCCCTCTATCCCCTTAGACAAGGGGCTATACCCGGTTACATAATGGCTGAAGAGTGTTCAGTAACAGCCGCAAGCTACTTGAATAAATAGCTATAGGAAGTTATGTAAACGTTTGAGGCGGTTGTAAAATAGTTATCCCTATTTGATGAAGTGCCTGGAGATACTTACAATAGTATTTTAAAGCATTTCTCAAATGGCTTGAGACAGTTTACGAAATGGTTCCCGGCACTTGATCAAGTAGCTCGGGATACTTATAATAGTGTTTGAAGACCATTTCAAAGTGTCTGAAGATAGTAAACCTGAAGTACTGAAAGCCCCTGAAATATGGTTCAGCCCAAAAGGGTAATAGTTGTTGGTATCGATAATACTGATGAGTGCCTGAAAGTGGCTTAAAATAAAAATGATTGGCTTTACCTATTGATATTATGGTAAAGCCAATCATTTTTATAAACTATCAGATTAAGTATTGACTATTTCAATTTATATTTTTATATAAGCTATCTTCTATTTTTTCTAATCGAGTCTCTATATTAGCATCAATTGAGTCTTTATCAATACCTTGGTATAAACTATCTTCAGCTTTGTTCAAAATATCATTTATTGCTTTCTCTTTAGCTTGATAAGTTGAATTTTTACTTCTAGATGTATGATTAATACAGTAAAAACTGAAAATTAATAATCCAAAAATCCCAAGAATCAAACTAAAACTTATCCAAGCCCATTTACGCTTCATATTTCTTGTTTCTTTTTCAAATTCTTTAAAATATGTGAGGTATTTGTCATTTTGCCATAGAGCAAAATAATTAATTACTATTGCTGGAATACCAATTAACAAAATAAAAATTAAAGGGGACCAGTTTTTCCAAATTACATATCCTGATATTATCGTAATAAAATTTAAAATAGAAAAACAAATTAACGCCATAAATAATATCATAAATCCATCAGTTAACCAATTGATTGTTCCTACTTTAGAATTTGACACAGTACTTCTAATTAATTTTTCAGGATTACTAATGCCTTTTTTTTTATATATTTCAAGAATATATTTATTTTTTAGTAGCAGCATGATAGGCAATCCAAATACATATATGCTTGTAAATACATTAAATCTGTATATATTATAATGTATTTTTTGCCATAGCAATAGAACATCTTTCATAATAAGTTATAGTTTATTCAATAATTGCCTTTGCTGCTTTTTCTCCATAATAGTCTCCACCCCAAGCTCCTGCAGCACCACCTATCAATCCTCCAATTATTCCTCCGGGAATAGCTCCAATACCTCCGAACAAAGCGCCAATAGCAGCTCCCCCTGCAACACCCGCTTCCGCGCCTGCCCATCCTCCTGCCAAACCACCAACTGCGCCACCTGTTTGTACTTGCGCGTTATATCCGTAAGTACCTCCATCTTGCTGCACTCCTTGATATATTTCATATCCACCTAATGCAACACCTGTAGCAAGTCCTCCCCATTTAGCTCCTTTGGCTAATTTGCTATATTTTGATGCAGCAGAAACAGTTCTTACATACTGATTACCATTAAAGATTCTTCCAGTATTTTGTCTAAAGTAAAGCTTATTGTTACTTCCAACATTAATATTTCCAAATTGACCTGTCACAGATCCTAAACTAGAATCCGTAACTCTTGCTATATGTTCAACTGTTCCGTAAGTCTGATGATTATTCTGGATTGACCATTGGCCATAAGTGTCCTCACTTGGTTTATGCTTCGTGATTGTAAAACCATCACCAACGCCACTCCCATTTGCAGAGAAAGTCGTGTAACCGTTGCGATCAGATAATCGGTTCATTAATCTTTCATAACTAGAACCTCCTTTATTAAACCTATTCTGTAGACGATTAAATTGACGTTCTGTTACATTCATTGTTACATCTGTATGTCCGTCATCAATTGTTCGAGTTTCTCCATTTACTTTATAATCTGTTAAACCTAAAGGATCTATTCTATTTATTGGATTATTACCAACAAAAGCATACGGACTCTGCCCCGGATATAGCTCTGCCAATGGATCTGGAGTTGTCCATTGTGTAAGATCAACCATTAGTTGCCTGAATTTATAGGAATACATACCCGTCTCCTGCAATTCCTTTCCGTTGTATTTGTAATTATACGGAACCCCTCCAAAAGGAGCTGGGACAATAGGGCTCTCCTGATGTTTTAATCCAAAAGGATAATAATTGTTGGCATCAATGATCTCTGTTCCACCACTGCCATTACTTCTGTAACTCACTCTTACGTTTCCTAAATGATCCGTGTAATTGTAAATATACTTATTTTCAGTGAAATCATAATATCCTTCTGAGGTAGGTAAAAACTTCAATGCAGGAATGGTATAAAGGGAGGCTGAGGTATCATAGGCATGCCTGTTATCATACTGGAAACCGTCCAGGTAATTGGTTTCTATAGATCCGTTATTGCTATATGTTTTAGAGACTTTCGTGCCATCTGCCCTATAAATATAGCTGGTGTTGGAACTGTCCATTATCCCTGCATTAACCGCAATATTATTGGGAAGATTCAGATAATTGTAAATGATCTTCATTTTTCTGTCAGGATGATCCGTCATATTCCCGTTGGGATTATAGACCATGGTTCCCTGTAATGCATTATATCCTGAACTGTTGTTAATAACTCCCGGAGGAAGGGTAATTTTGTCCAGTACATTACTTTTGTCTCCATTCTGATAATTATAGATCAGATCATCAATTTTCTCTGCGGTTGTTCCTCCGGCAGCAGGCCATGATAATCTCTTTAAGGTTTTAATATTCCCGTTGAGATCATAGCTTAGCTCTTCATTAAAGTAATCATTCTGGGCGAGTGAAGAATTGGGCTGGGAATAAGCTCCTTTCAACATCCTGTTTAATGCATCATACTGGTAATTGTATCTTTTCAACCCCTCGGCACTGGAAATATTCCAATCAATCTCGGCGATATTCCCATTAAATCTTCCGGATGAAGTATTGGTATAAACAGGATTGTTATACTTCATTTCATACCCGAATAATTTCCCATTCAGATTGACAGGATCATTAACCTTTGTCATCCAGCCACGGATATTGTATTGGTAAGCAATGGCCTGTAACGGAGAGGCTGCAGCTATTCCACCCACTTTTTTAGATTCAAGCTGGGAAAGTTCATTATACTTATTTTGAGACAGGTATTCAACAGGGTTACTGCCCACCTGGTGGGTATGGGTCAGAAGCCTGTTCTGGGAATCATAGGTGAATTTTTCTACAATAAGCTTTTCAGGGTCTGAGCCAAGCCTTTTGTGGTAGGTATT
>NZ_FXTC01000009.1 GCF_900182655.1 Chryseobacterium rhizoplanae | reverse complement strand
AACACAGAAGTTAAGCCCACCAGCGCCGATGGTACTGCGAAAGCGGGAGAGTAGGCCGCCGCCAGTTTTTATTTTATTTTTAAAAATCCTTTATCTTATGATAAAGGATTTTTTTTTTCTGTATACCCAAGCCAGCACAATCCTAAAAGATAAGTAATCAGCAATGAGTAATGAGTAATTGGTAATGAACAATGATTCATCGTTCTATTGTCATCAGTATCAGAGATTATACATCATTGATCCCTCATCATTTATTATTTATTACTTATCACTTATCATTGATAACACATCCTTGTCACTCCGAAGGAGTCTAAACAAATCCATTATTTTCTTCAAGTCAATCCCCACAAAGTATTAGATTTTGACTATAGCTTATCTAACTTCAAATTTTACTTAATCATTTAAGTATCAAAACCTTTAAACCCGTATTAATGATTTAATATGTTGAGATTAAAAAGGTTTGGTTGCTTTTATTGATGTATTTAGCATAAATAATTAATGATTGCATATTAATTTAATAAGAATTACGTTTATTTGTTGAAATATCTTGTGATATTATTAAATATATACCAAATCTAATTTTTATGAAAAAAACCATTTTTAAGGTTGGACTGCTCCAATCCTTATTCTTTTTCGGTGGATTGTATGCACAAAGCGATTCAACTAAAGCGTCAAAGATTGATGAAGTAGTTGTTACAGCTTATGGTGTAAAAAAAGAAAAAAAAGCGCTTGGATATTCTTTCCAGGATGTGAAAGGCCAAACCCTTGTCGATGCTAAAGAAAATAACATAACCAATGCATTAGCAGGTAAGGTTGCCGGATTACAAGTTATTAAAGGAGGTTTTGGACCTGGTTCTTCTTCCAAAATTAACCTGCGGGGGTTTAATTCTTTTACAGGAGATAATCAGCCCCTTATTGTGGTGGATGGAATTCCGTTAAGTAATAGCTTAGGCTCAAAGGTCAAGCAGAATGGAAAAGACTCTAATAACGATTTCTGGAATCCGGATCTTGATATGGGTAATGGTTTAAGTGATATCAATCCGGACGACATTGAAAGTCTTTCCGTTTTAAAAGGTGGTGCTGCTTCTGCTCTTTATGGTTCCAGAGGTGGAAACGGAGTTATTTTGATTACTACAAAAACCGGCAAAAGAAAAGGAGGATTAGGAATTACATATTCTACAAGCTTAGGCTTTGAAAATATTTTTATGAAGCCTGATTTGCAGCATAGTTTCGCACAAGGAAGTAATGGGTTAGTCAATCCACCAGGGACCGACAACACAACTTCCTGGGGACCCACTTTTGAAGGATCAAATATGACGGTTCATGATAACTTAAAAAACTTTTTTAAGACAGGAACTACCGCACAGCATACATTGAGTTTTCAAGAGACCTTAGGCGAAGGATCAAGCTTGTACACTTCTGCTAATTATTTAAACAATAATAACCAGATTCCAAACTCAAAATACGAGAGGTTCAATTTTATAGCAAAAATGAATTCTAATTTTGGAGCTAATAAAAGATGGACAAGTGAGGTGAAAGCTCAATATATGAGTGTTAAAGGAACAAACAGACCTTCTGGAGGACAAGGTGATGGAAATTACTATCCAAGAATCCTTCTGATGCCTCAAAATATTGATGTAAGAGATTATCGTGAGGGGCAGATGCAAAATGAAGTAATGTCGCGCTGGATAACGCCCAATGGAGTTAATCCATATTGGACAGCTTATAATGCACTGAACGCTGATAAAAAAGACAGGTTTTTATTAAACGGTTATCTTAAATATCAATTTAATAACTGGCTGAGCGCAGATGTAAGATTAGGAACGGATTTTTATTCTTTAAATACTGATGCAAGGGTTTGGACAGGATCTGGCCGTAATAATTCTTACTCCACCGGTCAGGAAAAGTTTTATGAGAATAATTATATTATAAGTCTTAATGCTAAAAAAGATAATATTGTTGGTAAATGGGGAGGATCGCTTTCTGTTTATGGGCAAATGATGGAAAGCAGAGATAAGGCACTATATTTTTCCACACAAAATCTTATTCTTGCCAATGTCTTCAGTACATCTAATACGAGTGATCTTGCTTCTGTTACGACAACTGAAGTTGATATGTGGAAAAAAATTAATTCAGTATTTGCTGCTGCTGAAATTAATTATGACGGATATTGGTTTCTGAATGCTACGGCAAGAAATGATTGGTCTTCTACTTTGAATATAGATAACAGGTCTTATTTTTATTCTTCTGTGAGTACTTCATTAGTTTTGACAGATATGCTGAAAAAATTAAATGGTACAACTTTAAATGCTTTAACATTTGCTAAGCTTCGCGCGGCTTACGCAGTTACAGGAAACTCTTTACCACCCCAACAGTTATATAATACCTATACCGCTTCCACAGATCCAAACGGACATATAGTGCTTACAAGAAATAAAATTCTTTTCAATTCAAATCTTCATGCCGAGAAGCTTAAAACTTTTGAAGTCGGTGCAGATATGAAGTTTTTTGACAGAGTATCTCTGGATGTAAGTTATTTTAGTAATAATGCAACAGAGCAGCTTATAGATTTACCAATAAATCCTCTTTCAGGATATGAGAAAAAGAAAATTAATTCAGGAGGACTGCATAACAAAGGGTTTGAATTTGTAATGAATACGGATATCTTTAAGAAGGAAAGTTTTGTATGGAATGTCAATGCCAATTTTTCAACCCTAAAAAGCAACATCGATAAAATTGATGGTATTGTTTCAAAATACCCTTTATCAGGTTTTGATAACGTTGCTTTCTTTGCAGAAGTAGGAAAACCTTACGGAGCGATTTATGGAACAAAATTCTTAAGAGTAGAAGATACGAGCAGCCCTCATTACGGAAAGCTTATTGTGGATCAAAACGGATTACCGCAGGCTACTTCTGATCAATATTATCTTGGAGATCAAACGCCGAGAGCTTTGTTTGGTTTTACAAACAGCTTTGTTTATAAAAATATTGGACTTTCATTTTTAATTGACGGAAGAATCGGAGGTAAATTTTTCTCTGCAACGCAGGCTGCATTACAAGCGAATGGACTTGCTGCAGACACTGCACCCGGAGGAAAACGTGATAATATGATTTTAGATGCAGTAGTGGAGGGAAATGGCGGTTATACAGCAAATACCAAAGAAATTACTCAACAGGATTATTGGGGAGCTGTAACATCTGGAAATTTAGGAATTACAGAACAAAATATTTATGATGCTACCAATATTCGTTTAAGAAATATTCAGCTGACCTACAGTTTCCCTAAAAGTATTTTCCAGAAACTAGCCTTACAGAGTGCTAAGGTTGCTTTTACGGCAAATAACGTATGGATGATCTATAGCAAAGCGAAAGGAATTGATCCGGAATCTGTATTCGCAATTAATTCTAATGCTACAGGGTTTGAAAACCTTGCTTTTCCTACTTCAAGATCTTATTTATTTACAATCACTTTAGGCTTTTAATTAACAACTGAAACAATGAAAAAATATATCTTATCATTTTTTACGATTGGTTTACTATGTACTTCATGTAATGATTTTGAAGACATCAATAATAACCCGTTTGCCGTAGATGCTAGTAAGGCAGAACCTGAATATTTCTTAAATAACTCAATTCTCGGTGCTCAGCAGGATCCTAATATCGCAGAACGTGTTTTTGTTTTATACTGGAAAACGGCAGCAAGACAGCATTTATCAACAGGAATTGCAGGGGGAACTTACGACGATTCCTGGACTTCCGAATACTGGAAATACGTTTCAGAGTGGCTGAATAATGCGAATGCGGCCATTCAATTAGCTAATGAAAAAAAGGCGGCCGGGCAGGGAAAACCTTATTATGACAATGTTATTCAGATTTCCAGAATCTGGAGAGCTTATTTAATGAGTGAATTTTCGGATAATTTCGGACCTCAACCTATTCAGGCTTTTCAGGGAACGAATCCTACTTTCAATTCTGAAAAAGAAGTGTATTATTTTATTTTGGAAGAATTAAAAGATGCAGTCGCAAAAATGGACACAACCCAAGGAGCACCATCAAATGCCAATGCCTATGATATGGTGTATGGGTTCAATTGGACTCAATGGGTAAAGTATGCCAACTCTATGAGGATGAGAATTGCCATGAGAATTGCCGAAGTAGATCCTTCAAAAGCAAAAACAGAATTTGAAGCAGCGGCTAATTCAAATATGTTTATCGCTACAAGTACAGATAATTTTAAAGTAGCTGAAAAGCCGGGATGGGATGCGCTAACAGGCGTAATGTCCAGAGAATGGAACTCCCAGATCTTATCAGCAACGCTTAATAATTTATACATTGGTTTAGGAGGAGTAAATTCTACAGACCAGTTACCAACAGCTCAACATACCCAGGTAAAGGCACCTGATTATATTGGTATAAAATATGATCAACAGTTCACTACAATGACCAACGACCCAAGTGCAGGATATTGGTTGGACGGATTACCCAACAAAATCGATCCGAGAGCATATAAAACATTCTATATTCCCGGGGATCTTACAAGCCCGGTTTACTCATTGTATCCCACGTATACCAATCAGGCAACTACCAATCATGGAGATCTTACGTTTGAAGACAATTCTAAAATAACAATAAGTACCGTAAATACCTGGAATGCCTATACCATTGGAAACTGGGGGGTAAAAGGACAGAGAAACGGCTTGAGAAATGTTGTAGGATGTATGCCGGCTTTGGGTAAGCAGTATAGGGAAAGTAAAAATTCAAGAATATTTTTTGCAAGCTGGGAAACCTATTTCCTTTTGGCGGAAGCTGCACTGAAAGGCTGGTCAATTCCAATGGGTGATGAAGCTGCCTATAATAAAGGAATTCAGGAAAGTTTTGCTTATAATGGGGTTTCACAATTCTATGGTCAGTATATTGCTTCAACAGATTATAATCGTGATGGTACTTCTGTTTCTTACAGTCATATTACAGAACCGGGAGTAAGCCATACGATGAAATATAAAGATCCTGTAAGCGGGAACTTAGTTTCTGTTGAAATTAAATATCCTGTAAATACCATTTATAAGAATGGATCGGTAAAGAATGATAAACTGACAAAAATTATTACCCAGAAATATATTGCCAATATGCCTTGGCTGCCATTAGAATCCTGGAGTGATCAGAGAAGACTCGGGCTGCCGTTTTTTGAAAACCCAGCCATCGAAGCTCCATTGCCCAACCTTCCTAATCTGAGCTCAGGGAACTATATGACGAATTCTATTCAGAATTTCCCTCAGAGATTAAGATATCCAAGTACCTTCAGAAATACGGATCAGCCCGGATATGATAAGGCTGTACAATTACTTGGTGGTGCAGATGCTGTACTGACTCCTCTTTGGTGGGCCAAACATTAATTAAGGTTAAATAATAAAAAGCAATCCTTTTCTGATTTTGAAAAGGATTGTTTTTTTAGATACAAATTGACTCAATATTTCATTAGATGGATTGTTCAATTAATTATGACAAGTATATGGATGGCTTTGGAGTATTTTAATTTGCTCCAATTGTGAAAACTACTTGGGTATTATAGGTTGTTGCAGGTACAATTACAGAAACTCCACTTATTTGCAGTTGAGTATTAATACCTGTGTATGATACACTGTTGCTTAGTCCCAGAACTCCGGTAAAATTGATTGTAAAAAATGCTGTATCCACAGCTTGTGGTATTTCTACGTAAGTTGTTCCTCCGTTTATTGTTGCTGTACAAAGAACACAGAGTCCACTGATAGTGGCACTTCCACCGCTTCTTTTGGCATAAAGGTGCAGGTTGCTGTTCCAGGTTGTAGGGGTATGATGTACACTCACTCTGGCAGCACCAGTGGTAAGAAGGTTGAGAAATGATCCGGGTAAATTTCCCGAAAGAGTTATCAAATTGGTAGCGCTTTCATAAGTTCCGGCATAGTTTGTTCCGGCTTCTGTAATGGTGGGTACACTTACAGTCCAATTACTGCCGCCAACATTTATAGTTTGCGCTCCAAGACAGCAGCCAATTGCTAGAAAGATGCTGCTTACATATTTTTTTAAACGGATTTCTCTGAAAAAACAACTATTGATTTTCATTTTTCAATTTTATTCTGTGATGGTATAGGTAACTACAATAGCAGTATTAGCCTGTGCAATTAAATTAGCATAGGTATTGGTTGTTAGAGAAATAGTGAGAGCATGGCCATTATTAGCGCCATTTCCTGTGTAGGCACCTCCAATCCCACTGATAATAGTAGTGGCAGTTGTGGATAATGTAACTATTCCTGCAGAAGTTCCCAATGTTCCTCCTCCAGCTCCGGAAGCGGCTGCAGCCTGTAATCTTATATTAACCCCTGCAATAACTTTATTCACAGAGGCTGTAATTTTTCTGGTAAGACCTCCGGGTGCAATCGCAGAAGTATAGTTGACCCATTTTGAAGTATTGGGGGTAGGGCTGCCAATGGCATTTCCTGCTTCAGTAGGAGCTGTAAAGTTGAGCGCAAAACTTCCTGTAGGCTCAATATCCATTAAAGTTACGGTAGGTAAGGTCATCGTGACAGTAGTCTGAGAATAGAACAATCCAGACAAAACAAAAGACACTAATAACAATAGGGAACGGATCAAAATCATTTTTTCTTTTTTATTTCATTATAGCTTACCTTTAGGGATTCCTGCTGATATTTTATTTCTATTTGCTGCTTGACAATATGAATGTTTAATTTTTTGGTTTCGGAAGGGGCAAGTGTAAACTGAAATTTATCGTTCGAGACTTTATAACGTTTATCAAGACCATTGCGATAAACTTTAACAGTCCAGTCGCCGGGCCTTAGATAAGTAAAATCAAAATCCTCACCTATAAAACAAATTTTACGATAGGTTTGGTCCTTCCCTGTAGCTTCTATAATAATACTTTCTTTTTTCTTTTTCTCTTTCTTAGCAAGCAGCTCAGTAAGTCCGGTGTGATCTTTATCTTCTGTTTCTACAAACTGGATATGGCCTTGAACATTAGCAGCAGTCGTTAATCCGAAATTAAAAATGTTTTCCTTATTACTCAGAGAAAGGGCTGCCGGAAGAGCTAATGTGGGAATATCATTGATCTCTGTTGTTGAACGGTCGATTTCCAGAAAATAATTTCCAGGAATCACATTTTTGAATACATAATTTCCTTCATGATCGGTAACTGAAAGATAGTTTCCCAGCATTAATCTTATGCCTTCTGTCTTTTTTATCCCAAGATTGCTGATATTTCCGGATAACGAAATATATTCAGCTGTTTTCTGCACCGGAACATTAGGGCGCCAGGTATACCGTATTGAAAATATAAAATCTTTATCCCCGATTTCTCCTCTCTGTAATGAATACCTGCCGGAAAGATCAATTTCATTTCCGGGAAACAGCTGCTGGTGGAAGAGAAGTTCAAATAGATTTCTGTCTTTAAAATACTCTTCCGGCATATAATTGTTCTGATAAAAAATACTTAAAGTAGTCTTATCAGAAAAACGGCTGTAAATTCTTGCTCCGTAATAGAGCTGTTTCTGATTCTGGAGCTGGTATCTTGAGCTTATAGCATAGCTTCCGAATACATTAAAAAAGGTTCTGAATTTTTGAAATGAAAGATTGGCAGAATAAAAACTTGAATTCCCGCTGAAACCTGTCAGATAATTGTCTGTTTTACCAAACTGCCCTTCAATATTCACCTGAAACATTCCCACCTGCTGATTAATACTCACTTTGAAAAAACGCTCGTAGTAATCAAACTGTTTGGGTTCTAAGCGATCCTGATACTTTTGATACCCGCTATTAAGGATAACAGATCCATTTGACAGGTATTTATATTGTACTCCATATTGCAGATACTGTCTGTAGGGAGCTGCTAAAAACAGCGTATCTCTCTGGAAATTTTTAACATCCTGTGTATAGTTGACAAAAGCACTGAGCTTTCTGGAGATTTTGTAATTAATGTTTCCGTTAAAGGTATTTGTATTCGTAAAATATCCTGCGAATTCCGGACTTGCTTTTACATACATTAAACTTCCGTTGAACCTTTCAAAAATAGCATCAGCCTGAAGCATATAAGCTGTTCCATCTGTTTTTTTTGTGGTACTGTAAGCGAATTCTCCAGATACATTAATGTTTCTTGATATCTTGAATTTTCCTTTGGTATAAGGAAGGTGTGCATCCGAATCCAGGCTTAGATCTCCATATCGGATTTCCTCCTTTCTTGGAGTTTTGTAAAGATATCCAACCGAAATTTCTGATTCCTTCCGGATTTTGAAGCTGGAATACATATTAAATTCATCCTTAATATCTCTGAAAAACCTGGGATGATTATAGAAGCCGCCCAGACTGAATTTGTTAAAATCATACCGTACTTCTGCGCCGCGGCCATATCTTGCAAACTCCGTTAAATAAGATGAAGAATACGTTTTATCACCCAGATGAATAAAGAAGTTGTCCCGTTTATAGTTCACAAAATATTCTTCATATTGGGTAAAGGTATTGAGATCGACAGGGTTGTGGGTAACTGCCCGGAATTCAATCTGGTTTTTGTTATCTTTATCCAGAGTTCCTTTACCGTAAATTTCTCCCTGGAAGCCATCATTGTAAACTCCCATATTCTGCATTCCGATAAAAGATAATGAAAGGGCAACAGGAAGCCTGTGGTAGATATCGTTTTCAGAGGGTTTTACGGATATAATCTGAGTACTTATATAAACATTTTGAACTTCCTTAGGAATACCTTTTGAGTATACCGAAAGATTAAGGTTCTGAAATTCATTTTGACTGAGCTCAGGGTTGGTTACTTTGTGTATTGTAATGATTTTTGACTCATTGGGCTCCAGTATCAATGAGGGCTCATTGTCAAGAATGGCATTTTTACTTTCAAGATGAATATCCTCTGTTATATTACCATTATTTTTTAAGAGAAAAGAAGCCCGGATCGTTTCTCCGGCTCTTACAAACTCAGGTGAATTCAAAGGAGTCAGGAAAATATTTCTGTTTCCTGAAACTGTTATTTTTGATGTTTTTGTAAAGGATATTCCGTTATTGCGGTCAGTAATGTTCAATGTTACAGAATAATTTCCCTGGCTCGTTTCCGTTGCAATACGCAAAGGAACCAGATAAGCTGACGTTTCACGGGCAGCAATCTGAAATTCTCCTTTTGCTAAAATGGGTGTTATAGACGGACTTGAAGTGGAGACTGATATCTCATAAGACCTGTTTTCATCCGAATTATTTTCTAATGTAAAAGGAATAGAAGTTGACATTCCCGGTAATATACTATCTTTTTTACTGGACAATCGGTTGGATTGCTGTTGAGAAAAAATAAATATCGGGAATAATGATATGATAATAAATATAGTCCAAATTCTAATCATTTTTTACTTCTAATTCCACATTGAGTGCAAATGCATTCTCTTCTTCATCCGTAGCTATTATGGCGGCTTTGTATTTGTCCGGCGGTATTTTACTGATATCGATGTAAAATGTTTTGGAGGTATCAGGCAGCAGTCCCATTGTTAAACTGGAATACGTTCCTATTTTTTCACCTGTTTTACGGTTATAAATTTCAATGGCTGTTGTCGGCTTGCAGTAAAGATTACCATTATTGGCTACGGCAATTTTCACGGTTTGTTTTCCCTCCAGCTTTTCTACTTTTACACTTTCAAACTTAAGGTCCGGTTTGGCCTTTTCTGTCTCAAAATCTGTAATGACCTGGATCGCGTAACGTATAACAGAAGTGATGTTTACTCCCGCTTTATTGTCGCTGGGTTTTATATCCTCTACCGGCTCTACAATAATGACACTCCAATAGCTTCCGGCATCTCTGGCTTGATCGGGAACTGTAATCTCATACAAAACCTCCGTCTTCTCTTTGCCTTTCAGAGTGATCAGATTCGTGTTGAGTTTAATCCACTCTCCATTGGTACGTTTATTTGTATGCAAAGCTGAATAATTGATCGTTCCGTCAGCATGATAAGAAAAGTCCTGTAAAAATAATTTTACACTCTGAGGATTATTGCTGGTGTTTTCAATGGCTACTTTTCCCTTGTAAACCTTTCCGTTTTCAATTTTGTAAGAATGTGTAAGTCCATTGAGAATCACAATGCCCGCATGTAAAAAGCTAAACTGCAAAATCAAGGTGATCAACAGAAGAATACGCTTTATCATTATGTAAAGTTTGGAGTTAAATGATGAGTAATACAAAAACAGGAAGAAACTGAATGACAACTTCTTCTTGTTTTTGAAATAGAGAATAAAATTTTATTTAAATTCTAATTGTCGGATATCGTATAAGTAACGGTAGCTGCTACAGTGGCTGTTGCCTGTAAATCTGCGTAGGCTGCTACCCCTCCAGGACCACTTCCTGCAGCAATTGCGTACGTAAGATTGTGTCCGTTGTTGGCACCATTTCCTGTATAAGCACTTCCGATTCCTGAAATGATAGTCTGGTTGGCAGCATTTAATGTCAACAGACCTGCAGAGGTTCCCAATGTTCCTGCTCCTGCTCCGGTAGCTGCTGCTGCTGTTACCTGAAGATCAACTCCGGGAATGATAGCATTCATTGTTACACTTATATTACGGGTAGGATCTGCAACAGATTTAATGGATGAATAATTAAGCCATAAAGTAGTGTTGGCTGTTGCTGGAATGATAGGATTCCCTGCTTCTGTAGGCGCTGTAAATCCAAGAGTAATGTTTTTTGTGGCAGATGGTTCAATATCTACCAATGCAACTTCGGGAATAGAAATGGTAACCGTATGGTTATCTGTAGCGAGGTCTTGGGCGCTCAGATTCCCGGATAGAGCCAATGCAAATACAGACATTGCAATAGTTAAATTTAATTTTTTCATGACACTGTTAATTAGTTAAGTGAAGATAATAAAATTCAGCATATGGTGAGAAAAATATACCACAATTTTTATATTATTGCTTATTTGAACTATGTAATGCATTATATTTAAAGAATAACTCAAAAAAAACCTGTACGTTTTTGGTACAGGTTTTTATTAAATTGTAAGCGTTTTTCTATGCCCAGTGTGGATCAGAAACAGAAACCTTTCCCGTTTCTACTCTTCCGGCAAAATGCCACAGACATTCATCTGACGTTAATTTCAAATCATACCAGCCTTTATTTTTATCAAGATCGATCATAATTTTTTCTTCCGGTTTTTGCACCGTGATTGTTTTTTGAGTCTTTCCATATAAGTCTTCCAGATGGATGGAGGCATTTTTATTCTTATGAGTTCTGATGATCAGTTCAATCTGATTTTTTGCAGTCATATTGACCAAAATTACCTCTAACTCAGAAATATTATTCCCTTTGAATTTCCTGAAAAAGCCATTGGGACCGAAAATTTCGTAATCATAAGCTCCGGAATGTACAGCATGAGATAGTTCTTGTTTTGAATATAAGGCGTATGAAAAATGATAATGAGTACTGTTGAATTGAGTTCTGTCATAGATTAACAATGGAACTCCGTTCTCTTTTAAATTGGTCATTTTAATCTGCTCACCTTCTAAATTGACATGGAAATGATACGGAAGCGGATTTGAGGGCTTCAGACCTCTTTCCTGAATCTCCAGTAAATTACCGTTAAGTTCATTTTCAGAATACCATTTCAGATCCGGAACAGGTTTGTTTTTAGCCGCATTAATGGTTTTAGCGTACTCTTTCTGATCCAGATAATTCATCTGTGGAGCCTTCACACTGGAAGAATTGAAGGCAGACGTAAGATCTCCGCATATTGCTCTTCTCCAGTCACTGATATTGTCAATATGAACATTTTTCTTATACTTTTTCATGATGAAATTTTCCAGGAACTGCAGGATGGAAGTATGATCCGAAACTTCAGAATTTACAAAACCTCCTTTTGTCCATGGTGAAGCAATAATCATAGGGACTCTATAACCTAATCCAACCGTTCCTTCAATTTTTTCATAATTTTTTAAAGAAGAATTTGACATATATTCCTGGGATTTGTCTACATATTCCACTCCTTCTTTTCCGTTCATATCAACGGGCTGGCTTGGATTCACAGGCGGTGCGAAGGGGAGTACATGATCAAAATATCCGTCATTTTCATCGTAATTGATGATGAAAATTGTTTTTTTCCAGGTTTCAGGATCTTTGGTCAGAATATTCAAAACCTCAGAAATATACCATGCACCGTACCATGGTGATCCCGGATGGTCTGAGAAGTGTTCAGGCGCTACCAGCCAGGAAACCAGCGGAAGTTTTTTCTCTTCCACATCTTTACGGAACTGGAACAGAACATCACCCTCAGGAACTACCAGTCTTTCTCCGTTTTCATCCTTTCCGATTTCCAGTTTCCAGTAATCAGGATCATTGGAGTTGGTGGTAAAAGCTTTTTCGTGAAGGTTTTTTTCCTCTTTTGAAAGTTTTGAATAATTATCCGGATGATATTTTACCTGATCTTCCTGAACTTCAGCCAGCATAGCCTCAAGCCGTTTTTTCTGATCAGGATTTTTTTCAATTTCCTGTTTCAGATAGGTTATGATATTGGGAATGTTCTCATAATATCCTTTTGAAAACTTAACATTGAATTTTGAAAACCACTCAATAGGATTATCGGTAAAATTACTTAACCACGCTTCCTGTTCTCCGGACATTCCTTTTGGAAGACTGATTTCATTCTGGTAAATTCTCCACGAGACATTCTGCTGTTCCAAAATTTCCGGGAAGCTTTTCCATTTGGCCTGTCTCGCTTTGTCATAGTCAATGTTTTCATTCACGACATTGGCCTTTACTTTTCCATTCTGCTGCTCTCTCAACGTTCCGGACCAAAGAAATAATCTGTTCGGTGTAGTCCCGGTAAGTGAAGAGCAGAAATATTGGTCGAATATGGTAAATGCATCTGCCAGCTGATAATAAAACGGAAGATCTTCACGATTGTAATATCCTAGTGTCAGCGGAATATTTTTGTAATCTTTATTTCCTGAAGCTTTGGCCTGAAGCCATTGGTCATATTTTCCTTTGTTCAGTGCTTTTTGCTGATCTGCCCATGAATGAGGTAGTGAGCTCATCCAGGTTGATTTTGTATTTCTCAAATCCAGGCGGGCAGGAGATGCATATTTTCCGTCATCATTCTTTTGAAAGAAAACGGAGTGCCCATCCTGTTTTACAAATGCTCTTTTATCCAAAAACCCCCTCACTCCTTTGAGCGCACCGAATGCATGATCAAATGAACGGTTTTCCTGCATCAGGATGACTACATGCTCTGCATCATAAAATGTAGACTGGGCAGCCGGATCAATGGCCAGAGCTTTTAAAATGGAAGGGTGCAGAACACTTGATGTTCCTAATCCCGCTAATAAAAGGCTTGATTTCTCTAAAAATTCTCTTCTGTTCATGTTCAATCGTAATAAGAAAGAAACCGCAAGTTAATAGGATTTTCCTGCGGTTTCTTTGTTTTTTATATAAAAATAATCAGATTTTTATTGTAACCACCAAGGTTTGGAATTGATGTTGTCATTTCCGCTATACTGGGCAGCCAGCGCTGCTTTTAAGTTGCTGCTGTTATAACTGTATTCTGACTGTGGATATCTGAATCTGAAAGGAGCTGGAACTCCGGGTTTCAGGGGGTAATTTGGGTATCCTGTTCTTAAATAATCATAATAAGAAGTCCATTGTGCCTGATGGAACATGGTCATGTATTTTTGAGTCATAATTTTTTCCAGCTGTGTCTGTAAAGGATCAGCAGTGTTATAAACAACCAAAGGTGTTGCCAGATACTGATTCACATCAAATCCTGAGAAATATTGTCCCTGATTTTTGACATAGGTCTGATAAAAACTGAAACTTGCCTTGATCGCATTATCATAATGGGTTTTTGCCGATCCGGAAATCCAGCCTCTTGCCGTAGCTTCCGCAAGGATGAACTCAAGTTCTGAGTAGCTTAGTACAGAAGCAGGTTCATTGGTAGGATCTTTATAAAAACGGTCGTTTACTTTTGAGATATTCTTAGCCGTGATCAGAGCAGCATTGTCAGAATAAGGAGACGTAGGGTTCCCTCCGTTATAGGCTGTAAAATCTGTGATGGCTTTTCCGGCTTCCTTAGCACCGGTAGTTTGTGCTGCAAAAGTAAAAAGACGTGGATCATGTCTGTCTTTGAACATGTTGATGAAATAATCTGCCATATACAAACTTGAACCATATCCACTGTTGTTAAACATTGTGTATCTGCTGTCTGCAGCATCGGCAAACTTAAGCTCACCATTGTCAGCAATAGAAGTCATCAAAGACTGGCTTCCTGCGATTGAAGCAAATTCTGTGGCAATATTGTAACTTCCTACTGTGGCTTTCTTAGATAAAGTGATCAGAATTTTCAGACGGAAAGAATTGATCAGTTTTTTCCACTTCAACGCATCTCCGTTGTATACAATATCACCTTCAATTTTGTCATTGGTATTAATAAGATCATTTGCTTCTTTCAGCTCTGATAAAATTCCGGACATTACCGCTTCCTGTGTATCATATTTAGGCTGGGTAATCCCGGATTCACCTTTTGCTGCTTCAGAATACGGAGTACTTCCTACCTTTAAGCTGATATTGAAGAAATGATACGCTCTTAAAAACTTTCCAATGGCCAGATAATTTTTATTTCCTCTTTTCTCTGCTTCCTGCATCATTTTTCCTGTATTCAGGAGTCCTTTTGTATATACTTCAAAAGAGGCGTCATTCCATTTCATATACTGATAGGCATTTTCACCATCAGTTCCAATCATCATTCTTGAAGCATACATATTATCACCGTTTACCTGGAATGTGTATTTTTCTACGTAAGTCAGAAGGTTTTTAGGATCAATGCTGGCCTGGTCATTGGGATTCTCATTGATGGTGTCAAGACTGGTTTCACATGAAGCCAATGTCAGAAGTCCTGCCGCAAATAGAGATTTCATCAGCCATTTTGCGGCCTTACCTCTCTGTCCTTTCGTGTTATTGATATTATTTTTCATTGTTGACGTACTTTTTAGTTAAAACTTAAGATTAAACCCGATTCCGAACCATCTGCTGGACGGATCCTGGATATCATTAGCGACATCCCCACTTCTGCCTGATCTGATCTGGAAATCCGGATCGGAGTAAAGGTTCTTTGATTTTTTCCACATTGCCAGGTTATAGGCAGAAATATTGGCAGTGAAACCTTTTACCATTCCTTTTGGATTAAGCAGATAAGAGAAATCATATTCCAATACTACAGATCTCAGCTTGATGAAAGTTCTGTCAAAAACGTTTGCAAACTCTTCACTTTCGTCCTGAGTTACCCTTGCCTGATATGGATAATTCTGTGCCCAGTCCTGGAAGCTGATCGCTTTGGTGTGTGGAGTATAAAGTCCGGTTGCAGGATTATAATTAACACCATCCGGTACAAAATAATACGTTCCCGGATTCGCATACTCAAGATCTCTGTAGGCTACAGAATTAGGATGTTTTCCTCCCCACCACATTTTTTCAACAACCTGCGATCTCATAACACCTCCAATACTGCCGTCTATCCCGATGTTTAAAGTAAACTTTTTATACTTAAAAGTGTTATTGAAACCGAAAGTCCAGTCCGGATTGAAATGTCCTAAATTACTTGGAGCATTGGCTCTTGTCGGCATTCCTGAATTGGCATCAAGAATAACTTTTCCGTCCGGAGACTTTTGCCATGTGTAATCGTAATAGCTGTCCATTCTTTCACCCAGCTTAATGTTTTGATAGTTGGGCATATTATCATAAATGGAAGTCAGTTTTTGTTCATAAGTACTCCAGTTGATCAAGGTTTTCCAGCTGAAATCGGCCGTTTTTACCGGAACCAAACCGAGAGAAACTTCAAATCCTTTGGTGGTGTATTCATTCCCGTTTACATATTGTGACGTGAATCCTGATGATTCTGCCGCCGGAAACTGGAGAATATTATTATAATCAAGAGTTCTGAAATAAGTGGCATCTAAAGTAATTCTGTTGTTCAGGAAGCCTGCGCTTAATCCTAATTCGTAAGATTTTGTCTGCTCCGGCTTCAGAGAGTTTTCTACATTCAGAGTGGTAGGATAATAATACGTAGGATTTCCGTTGAAAGTGATTCCCTGGTTATTCAGATAATAATTTCTGATGGAATAAGGCTGGAAATCATACGCCACTTTAGCCCATGAAGCAGAAAGCTTCAACATATTGATAGACTCCGGTAATTTTACCAGGTTTGAAATAACAGCACTGATGGATGCGGAAGGATAGAAGTAAGATCTGTTAGCTTTAGGAAGCGTAGAAGACCAGTCATTACGTCCTGAAATATTGATGAAGAAAGCATTGTACAATCCGATGTCAATCGTGGAATATGCACTATAGATCAACTTTTCCTTCAGATAGGTATAATTTTTAAGCGCTCCGATTGAGTTTTCAAAGGTGTATACTTCAGGAATCTTCAATCCGTCCGTAGATCTTTCATTGTTATTATTTTTGAAATAAAAAGCTGAACCTCCGGCATTGATGGTGAAATCAAAATTTTCAGATATTTTTTTCTTGTAAGTTGCAAGGACATCATAGTTGAGGTTCCATGTCTTATTATCCTTCAGAATATATCCTCCGCTTCTTGGCGCACTGTAATTGAAATAAGAATAAGGGCTTAAAACTTCTGTTTTGCTGTGGTTTTCCACAATGGATATTTTTCCTTTTACAGAAAGATCCTGGGTTGCCTTATATTCTAATCCTGTCTGGGCGTTGATGATATTGGTTCTGTTCTGGTTTTTATAATACTCCGCTCCGAACCATGGGTTATTGTACCATGCATAGTTCCAGTTGGCCTGCGCTCTTCCTTCCTTTCCAGGAATCCACATGTGGTTTTTCAGGGCATTTCCGTCAACATCACCTCCCATCCAGATCAGGATGGTATACATGTGTCCGCTTGGGTTGTAATCGTAGTTAGGAATATTAGGAGTAAAGGCTTGATTGAAGTTGAACTTTGTGTCGAAGATCAATTTATCTCCAAGATGGTTTTCAGAAGAGAAGTTGATTCCATATTTCTGGAGATAAGAATTGGGAACTCTGTCATCATAATTCATAAAGTTCCCGGAGAATCTGTAGATGTCTTTGTTATCTCTATAGCTGATGGCGAAATTATTATTGTTGATCACCGCAGGCTTTAAGAAAGTACTTAAGTTATCGTGGTATTTCCAGTCAATAGGAACTCTTTCATATCTTGATTTATCATCATATTGAGTTCCTGTCACAGCTCCATACCATGGAACCACCTGTCCGGTTACTTTATCTCTGATAGGGCTGTTCCACTGGGCAATCTGTAAACCCGGGACAAATTTTGGCCCCCAGATCATATCCCCGTCATTCACACCACCATCGGCTCCATCCCAGAATTCATACTTTCCGTGAGATCCGTTTCCATATTCAGTCTGGGTTTTCGGAAGATTGGTAAACCCTCCCGTAATCATGGTGTTTTGTGAAAATTCTACAGAGAACCCTTTCTTCTTAGCTGATTTGGTTGTGATTAAAACGGCTCCGTAACGGCCTCTGGAGCCATACAATGCAGAAGCAGTAGCTCCTTTCAATACGTTGATATTCTCAATATTATTGGGATCTAAATTCTGGAAAACTTCCTTTTCCACAATCACTCCGTCAATGACAAAAACTACATTTGAATTTCCTCTAAGAGTAAACTGCGGTGCCTGCTGCATTCCTGTTGGGTTGGAAACATTCAGACCGGCAACCTGTCCTGAGAATAAATTACCAATACTTGGTGTAGTAATGGTTTCAAACTGTTTGGTTCCCACTTCCTGAGTGGAATAACCAATTTTTTCTTTCTTCTTGGCAATACCTAATGCGGTAATGACCACCCCTTCTATCTGCTTTTCGTTTGGTTTTTTTAAGACAACGGAATACTGTTTTTTTGAAGAAACCTCAACGGTATAAACAGAAAAATCAGGAGCAAAAAACTCAAGAATGTCTTTCGGGTTTGCAGAAATGGTGAAATTACCATTTTCATCTGTAATAGCAGTCTTTCCTGTGTTTTTGTCGGTGATGTTTACACCGGAAACACTAGTGCCGTTTTCTGATTTTACATTTCCTGAAATATTGATTTCCTGTGCAGAAAAATATAATGGAAGTAAAAAAACGGCAAAAGTAGCTAAAGTTTTCTTCATTTTTTTTGAAGGCAAATTTAGCGGAGTACTGTTACCTGTATTTTAATGATGTATTAAAATAAAAATACGATTTAATATTTTTTAACATGAAGAATTAATAGAAAGGTAAAGTGAAAAATAACCTTTATATAGTAAGTTTTGCTTTATTATATTAATATAAGGCAGGAAGCTTGGATAGGGAGGCTGGAAGTCGCTATTGTGTTATAGGTTTCTGAGCAGTCAATGTAAATCTTTACAATAAAAATAATAGGATAGTAAAACCGGGACATCAATAACTTCGATCTTCCAGCTTCCCTCTCCCTTTCTTTTTTAAAACCTGCTCAGGATTCCCCAGTGGATTTTGGTATCATTAAACTTAAATGGATTTCCAAATTCGTTACCATTAGACAGCTGGAAGCTCATCAGACCAATTGGAATAAAGAAGTTGAAACCGAGTCCTACACTATAAAGCTTGGGCCTTACATTTAAAGATTTATTATTGAGCTGTCCATATTGCCCAAAGACGTCGAAGAAGGCCTGGCTGCCGATCAGATACCGGTATTCCAGACTTCCATAATAGAAGAAATCGGCGGCGAGTGACTTTTCATTGAATCCCCGCATGGAGTTCCATCCTCCAAAACGGTATAATTCGTTGGTGGTAAACTCTACTTTAGAATCCATCATAGCACCTTCTGCCTTAATATTCAGGAAGTGATTTCCTGAGATATGATAATTGTGTTCCCCAAAGAAATAAAACTGGTTTTGGTTCGCCTTGATATTATCTTTGGAATAGGTTGTTGTTAAAAAATCATAGCCTGCAGTGACCTTTGTCTTATAAAGGAACAGATCAATATCAGTAGGCTCAGTCATTTCAAACCATACCCCGATTCCCTTTTTGTTATAATCTTTTCCCTGAACATACAGTGTGTCGATGATCGTAGAAGATTCCAGGGTGGCTCTCAAACCTATTTTGTTTCGGTTGTTGATATGATAATAGAAAGCAGGCAGGAATTTTACATTGGCAAACGTAGAATCCTGTCGGTAGATATTCACTTTTGCATTCATCCCGACATTGGATTTGAACAGGTACGGAATATCCACCTGAAGATCGAAAGTCTGTCCTCTGTCCGGGTTTCTCTGCCAGTATAAATTGACCGTTTCAAAACCATTGAACATATTCCTGAAATTGACATTCATTGTCCCGTTTAATGTAAACTTGGAGGTTTTGTCATTTCCAAAACCGACAACCCCGTCAAAAGTATTGGTCTTTTTCTTTTCCAGAAACAGGTAGATGCTTGTAGAGTCTTTTGTAAATAAAGTTTGTGGCTGCCGTTCGAGCGTCAGGAACGGATGACTCTGGAAGGTTTTATTGATGGCCAGAAGGTTTTTATCATCATAGTTTTTGCCTTTAAATTCTTTTTCAAGATTTTTGATGAATCTTTTAGGAACTTTTTCATATCCTTTCACTACGAAATTATTGATCGTTCTTTTATCGTTCTTGTTAATATCAAGCTCTACGATGGGATAGCCGTTTTTCTGTCCTTTGTATTTGGATTTGATTCTGCTGAAAGAATATCCGTCATCAATATAAGTTTTGTTGATGCTCTTCTTGGTGGAATCTAAATTTTTAGTGAAAAAATCTTTCTGAATCTTTAGCTTCTGAACAAGAGAATCTGTAAGGTTGACATACGTTTCATTAAAATTCTTGCCTTTATCAAAGAAAATTTCAGTGCTGTCACCTTTTACTTTTACATCCTTCAGTTTGGTAAAGAAATAATTATTCTGAGCTAATGAGTCAAGAAATTTTACCGCTGCAGTGGAATCTTTTACTTTTTTCCTGACATTGGTTTCTGTATCAATCAGCCAATACTGCTTCTTCTGCGCTTGTGTAAAAACGCAGAACAGTACAAAAAATATTTTCAGAAACAGTTTCAATCCCAAATATATCTACACCATAGGTAGTGATGAAATTAAGCGTAGTTAAGATAAAACTTAAAGCGAAGCTTATCTTAATGACTCTTTACAACTTAATTCTTTTTAATGGTTTAAAATTTTATTATCAAATAGCTTTCTATACAACTGAAACTAATCCAGTTTATTATACTTCTTCATCAAATTCTCATAAGTTCCCTGTGGAAGAATCCATTTCAAAGGAACGCCGATTTTCTGCCCGAATTTACCAAAATAATAATGAGCTTTCCATTTATTTTTTGCTAAAAGTTTTTCAATGTATTCTGCCACTTCCAAAGGATCAGTTCCGTCATTCACATGAGAATTCATCAGAGCATATACTTTATCAAAAACATTTTTATAAGGCTGTGAAACCTGAGCAATAACTCTGTTGTCTGCAATATTGGTTTTGATATCACCCAGATGCAGAGAACATACGTCAATATTCCAAGGGTATACTTCATATCTCATTGCTTCCGTTACTTTATCCAGAGCAGATTTTGAAGCTGAATAAAATCCACGGAAAGGCAGACCCATTTCACTTCCGATACTGGAAACATTGATGATTTTTCCAAATTTGTGCTCACGCATTTTCGGAAGAACTGCACTCATCATCTGTACAGGTCCGGCAAGATTCAAACTGAACAATTTTAAAATATCCTCTTTCGTAGAATCTTCAACTGCGCCTACCATTCCCATTCCGGCATTATTGATCAGAACATCAATTCTTGATTCTGTTTTTAAAACCTCAGCGATAGCATTCTGAACAGCCGTGTTATCAGTTACATCAGTAGGTATAGATTTGAAATACTCACTTTCTGTATGCTTTCTGCTTAATCCGTATACTTGATGTCCTTTTTTACCAAAATATTCGGCCAATGCAAACCCGATTCCTGATGAGGTTCCTGTTATAATGATGGTCATTGAATTGTCTGATTTTATTGTTTTTATTTTTCTTCTGATGCCAGGGAGACGTTTTTACAGGTCTGTGTTCAAAAGTAAAATCTATTTTCAGCAAATGTAAAAAAAGAAAAATGAACTCAGTTATTTATTATTCCTGAAATAATTTTAATGATTTCTTGATCTATTGCTATCTGTTGATGATAAACTTAAAATAAAGTTAATCTCAACCATGCATGAGATATTTTTGGAATGATTACTTTTAATGATGTATGTGTTTGTAATACAGTTGTTTAATTTATTCATGTGGTAGATGGTGTTTAAAAAAAGCTAAAATTTCTTAATAAAAACATAAGAAAACCTTAATGAGGCATGGGAGCCGACTGATCTAATTTTGCACCTAATCAAAAAGGAGATCATGAATGTATTTAAAATCCCTGTATCCGTAACTTATTTAACGGGAAGGGTATTACTTATTGGTGCAATATCAGCTTCACCGATGTTCCTCGCACAGAAAAAAGACAGCTTAAAAGAAAAATCCATCGACGAGATTGTTGTTGTAGGATACGGAACACAGAAAAAAAGTAAAGTTTCCGGCGCTGTTTCGGAGGCTTCGCTGGATAAGCTTACTTCCAGATCATTGTCTGGTGTAGGAGAAGTTCTTCAGGGTAAAGCTCCCGGGGTAACTGTAGTGAATGAAGGTGGAGATCCTAACGGCTCACCTAAAGTAAATATTCGTGGTCTGGGAGGAATCAATGGAGAAACTCCTTTGTATGTAGTAGACGGAGTAGTTTTCAATGGAACACCTTCTATTAATCCAAATGATATCCAGGATATTTCTGTGCTTAAAGATGCTTCTGCAGCTATTTATGGAGCAAGATCTTCCGGAGGGGTTATCCTGATCACCACTAAAAAGGGAAAAAAAGGAAATCTTACGGTAGACTTTGATGTGAAATATGGGGTGAACCAGGCATGGAGATTAAAAGAATCTCTGAATGCAGCGGAGTTCCAGGATGTGATGTACAAGGCCTATGAAAATGCCGGGAAACTTGGAAGCTTACCAATAGCTTTTAACCCTAATCAATATCCTGACGGAAGAATTACCAGAACAGACTGGATGAAAGAAATTTTCAGAACAGGAACGATCCAGGAATACAATGTAAACTTAAGCGGAGGAAGTGAAAAATCCAGATATTTTGTGGGAATGAACCATAGAAACCTGGAAGGAATCTTACTGAATACACAGGCAAAACGATACAACTTCAGAGTCAATTCTGAACATAAAGTAAAAGACTGGCTGACGATTGGAGAAAATATGTACTATAACTACTCTGATGGAAATACAGCAGATACAAAAAGTGGGTATACAGGAGCTTTAGTAGCTGCGATGTATTATCCGCCAAATGTTCCGGTATATACACCAAGCGGTGCTTTTTCCGGATTACCAATTGATGTGGCGGGAGGTTACGGAGATATGATTAATCCGGTGGCTTACCTGAAAAGGATCAGCATCAGAAATCCTACTCATGAGATCCTGATCAATCCCTATGCGGAGATTACGCTGGCAAAAGATTTAAAATTCCGTTCCAACTTCTCACAGACTTTTAAACTGGGTGATGTAAAAAACTTCACCTACAGAGTATTGGAAGTCGGGAAGATTTTTGATACCAATAATTTAGAATACCAGTCCAACAATTCATCTACAGCCCTTGCAGAGCAGTTGCTTACCTATAAAATTGCGGCCGGAAAACATAATTTTGATTTCCTGGGTGGGTTTACTTTCCAGAAGACCATTGATGATGGTTTCGTAGCAAAAGCCTATGATTTCAGAAGTGAGGCTGAGGTTTTCCAGCACCTTCAGAATGCTGCAGATACCAATAAAGATGTTTCCAGCTACCGATACAAGCAGTCTTTGGTTTCCTATCTTGCGAGAGTAAATTATGACTATGCCGGGAAATACATTGTAAGTGTATTGGGAAGACGTGATGGTTCTTCACTGGTAGCAAAACAGAACAGATTTGCAAATTATTATGCAGTGTCCGGTGCGTGGGTAGTTTCTAAGGAAAACTTTATGCAGGATATTTCATGGCTTTCAAGTCTGAAACTGAGAGGAAGCTATGGTATTCTGGGTAACCTTGGAGGAATTTCTCCACAAGCTGTTAACCCATTAATGACCAGAGATAATAATGTGATTTTCGGACAGGATCCTTCTCAGAATATTGCTTATTACGCTACCACACGTCCAAACCCGGATCTGAAGTGGGGGAAATCTGAACAGACTAACTTTGGGGTAGATGCTTCGTTCCTTCACAACAGCCTTTCCTTACAGTTTGATTATTTCGTAAAGAATTCCAAAGATCAGATCTTCAATGTAAGCTTACCAAGTACAGCAACGTATAATAATCAGTATGTAAATGCAGGATTATTCCAGGATAAAGGGTATGAATTGGGTATCAATTATAACAAAGTAGTTTCCGGTGATTTTACTTTCTCAGTGGGAGCTACCATGAGTCAACTAAAGAATACGGTGAAGCAGCTTGCTAATGTAGATGAGATCTTTATCAACGATAATGGAGTAAGAGGCGTATTGAAACCAACCCGTGTAAAAGTAGGTGATCCTCTGTATTCTTTCTATGGATACAAGACCGGAGGGATTTTCCAGACTCAGGAAGAGATCAACAATTATAAAGATGCCAACGGAAATCTTATCCAGCCGAATGCAAAACCCGGTGATATCAAATTCCTGAAAAAAGAAGGAAACACAGGAGTGCTTAATAATAATGATTTTGTCAATCTTGGAAGTCCATATCCTAAGTTCTCTTACGGATTCTCTTACAATATGACATGGAAAAACTTTGATCTGAACTTATTCTTCCAGGGAGTATACGGAAATAAAATATTCAACGGGATGAAGTTTATTTCTTTAAATCCAGGTGGGACAGGGCAGAACTACAACATGGATAAAGATATCCTGAATGCATGGACGCCTCAGAATACAAACACTGATATTCCAAGACTGGTACACGGAGACCCAAGCGGTAATTATTCTAAAGTATCGGATTTCTATGTGGAAGACGGGTCTTATTTAAGACTGAAGAACCTTACCATCGGATATTCATTACCGAAAGAATTGTACAGCAAGCTGGATGTGAATAAGGTGAGAATCTATATGACTTCCAATAACCTGTTTACGATAACGAAATATACAGGATTTGATCCTGAAGTGGGGATGAATTCTTATGGTGTAGATACCGGAAGATATCCTCAGGCACGCTCATTCATCTTTGGGGTGGAGATCGGTTTATAATTTTTAACTAACAAAAAAGTAAAAAATGAAATTTTTCAATAAAATATTTTTAGTATCAGGAATATCTGTAATGCTTTTATCATGTACAGGAGAGCTGGATGTTCAACCGGAAGGAACACCTACTGAAGCCAGTTTCTGGAAAACAGAAAATGATCTGGTTACCGGAGCTAACGCGATGTATAAACCTTTGTTTGATGGTGAATTTTACGGAAGAGGCCTGTTTTGGTTTATCAATGCCAGTGATGATATGGTTACCGGAAGGGCAAAAAGTGAAGCGGATAACGCAAAAAACTTCAGCAGCAATTACATTGCGGCAGGAGATCTTGAAACTCAATGGAACAAAAGATATAATGTAATTGGAGTCGCCAACCGTGTGATCCGCAATGTTGATAATATCCAGACTTCACAAGCCATTAAAAATAAATATCTGGGAGAAGCTTTGTTCATGAGCAGCAGAATGTATTTTGAACTTTCTTATTCTTACGGAAATGAAAAAGCAGGAGTTCCGATTATCGACCGTTCAAAAGATCCGGATCCAAACCCGATTCCAAGAGCAGCCAACGTAATGGAAAATTACACTTACATCGTGAATGACCTGAAAAGGGCGGCAGAATTATTACCTACTCAGGCAGAACTTCCTGCAAAAGATTACGGAAGACCACATAAAGCTGCAGCATGGGCACTTTTGGCAAAAGTATACCTGTTTATGAAAGACTGGAAGAATGCAGAGTTCTGGGCTAATGAAGTGATGACAAAAGGAAACAGGGCCTTGCTTGGAAATTTTGCTGATGTCTTCAAAGCAGAAAATAACTACAGCTCAGAATATATCTGGTCTATTCCCGGAACTCCTAAGTTTACAGCTTGGGGAAGTATTCTTCCGGGAGTAATGCTTGAAAATAAAGGATGGGGAGAATATAACGGTTGGGGATATTTCCAGCCGACAAAAGAACTTTATGACGAATATGAAACAGGAGATCTTAGAAGAAGTGCTTCCATCCTGAAAATAGGGGATAAATTTACCTTTAATGGAAAGGAAAGAATCTATGCTTCCAGTAATTCTCTTACCGGATACCAGTTCAATAAATATATGGATGCCTTCAAATATCAGCTGAACAGCGGTCACGTGAGTGCCAATGGAGATTATCCGTGTACAGACCTTGCCGTTCCGATCATGCGTTATGCTGAGGTAATCCTTATCAAAGCAGAAGCTTCACTGATGCAGGGGAAATCTGCAGACCAGGAAATCAATATGATCAGAGTACGTGCAGGTTTATCTCCGAAAAACGGATGTACAATGTCCGATCTGAAGCATGAAAGACGTTGTGAACTGGCAGGGGAGTGGGCAGACAGACACAGAGACCTTGTACGTTGGGGAGATGCGCAGGCAGCTTATGCGAAGCCTCTTCATGGTATTAACGGGCAGGTAGTCTGGGCAGCAAGAAACTTTAATCCGGCTGTACATAATGTTTGGGCAGTTCCGCAGGCTGAAATCGTAAACAGTCATGGAATCATTAAACAAAATGAAGGCTGGTAATTTTTAATCTTTTATATATAAGCCACTATATCATTGCAGAAGCTTCTGTGATGATATAGTTTTTTCAAAGGTATAGGGATAGGACATCTTATTTACCCTATAAAAATAACAATGGTATACGAATGAAACTATCAAAAATTTTGGCTGTATTAGCCCTGGCTGTTTTTTCTGAAAATCAGGCTCAGAATTATTTAAACTACAATGTTGGCAATGCACATTCACATAATGATTATATGCAGGAGATCCCTTTTTGGCAGGCATATTATGCCAACTTTGGTTCCATAGAAGCTGATGTCTTTCTTGTAAAAGGTAATCTCTGGGTGGCGCATACCGAAAAAGAGCTTTCTGCAGACAGAACGCTGGAAAATCTTTATCTTGATAATATTTCAAAACAGATTAAACTGAATAAGGGAAATATCTATCCGGATGCCAGTAAGAAGCTTCAGCTGCTGATTGATATTAAGCAGGATTATAAAACATCGTTGGCTGCTTTGGTGACTACATTAAAAAAATATCCTGAGATCACGGAAAATTCAGGAATTAAAATTGTGATTACCGGAGGACGGCCTCAGCCGGCAGACTTTAAAAATTATCCAAACTATCTTTACTTTGATGGAGATCTTGACAAAAATTATTCTGCAGACCAGTTAAAAAGGATAGGAATGTTCAGTGCAGACCTTCCCGGATTGGTAAAATGGAATGGAAAAGGAATTCCAAGAGACGAAGAAACGGAAAAAATTAAAACTGCTGTTGAAAAAGCACATTCCCAGCAAAAGCCAATGCGTTTTTACGGAGCTCCGGATTTCCCAAATGCATGGGTGAATCTTATGGATATAGGAGTGGATTATATCAATACCGACCATATTCCTGATCTTAAAAAATTCATGAACGCTATTCCGAAGAATTTTTATAAAAATACAAAAGAATACAGCACTTATACACCGACTTATGCATCAGATGGAGTAAGTAAAAAAGTAAAGAATGTTATCCTTCTTATACCAGACGGAACTTCTCTGCCACAATACTATGCGGCCTTTACAGCCAACAAAGGGAAACTGAATGTTTTCAACATGAAATCTACAGGACTTTCCAAAACCAATTCATCCAATGCCTATATTACAGATTCCGCACCGGGTTCTACAGCATTTGCGACAGGAGTGAAAACTAAAAATACTTTTGTAGGGGTTGACAATATGGGAAAAGCGCTCGCACAAATTCCTGATATTATCGCTGAGAAAGGAATGGTCTCCGGATTGATTTCTACGGGTGATGTTACAGATGCAACGCCTGCTGATTTCTATGCACACTCAGACAACAGAAACAGTTCCGAACCTATTCTGAAAGATTTTATTACTTCAAAAACGAAAATTCTGATCGGAGGTCCTACAAGTGGATTGTCCCAGGAAAATATACAGAAATTTAAAGATGCGAAAATTGATCTCTATCAGGATCTGAAATCAGTCAATACAATAAAGAACCGTACTTTGGTGATTGATCCTCTGGCTTCACAAAGAATAACCAACGGAAGAGGAAACTGGCTTTCTGATGCATTTGATCTCACCTTAAATGATTTAAAGAATAATAAAAACGGATTTTTTATGATGATAGAAGCGTCTCAGACTGATGGAGGAGGTCATAGCAACAATATTGAGCAGCTGGTTACAGAATTATTGGATTTTGATTATGTGGTGGGTAAGGCAATGAAATTTGCTGATGAAAATAAAGAAACTCTGGTAATCGTGGTGGGAGATCATGAAACAGGAGGTCTTACCCTATTGGACGGAAGTCTGAAGGATGGCTGGATATTTGGAAACTTCAGCACCAATGACCATACCTCTATTCTGTCAAGTGTTTTTGCTTATGGCCCGAATTCTAAAGAGTTCACTGGATTGTTTGAAAATACGGAGATTTTTAACAAAATAATGGCAGCCTACGGAATTCAGAAATAACTTTTGATTTTTAATACTTTTTTTACTTTTACAAAGAGAGACTGTTTCGTTTTTGAGGCAGTCTTTTCTGTAGAATCCTGATAGAAAATAAAAAAGGCCGCCTCAAATAGAGACCGCCTTTGAGTATATCTAACAAATAATGATTTAGAAATTGGTTTTCACAATTAATTCAGACAGTTCTGCATTCACAAAATCAATCGGCATTACTCCATATGAACCCTGAGTATTCGCCTGGAAGAATGTTTTAAGCCTTGGATTAATATTGTTGGACACCGTAGGAATACTTGGGATCCCGAAGATTCCTGGTTTATAACCGCTGGTGAAGTTCACGAAAAGTTTACCATTCGTATCATTTTTGGCTTCATTAAGCAGACTGGAAATTCCATTCCACTTGTCATCATTGTTTGTAACCTTATAATAATCCTGAACTTTCAACTGTACACCGGAATTATTGATATCAAACGTCGTATTATCTGCCCACGGAGAAGCATTGATTCCTTTGGTTGTTCCCGAAGAAAATCTTCTCAATAATTTGATCTTTCCTCTTACAGAACCTAAGGTAGGAATATTAGCTCCAAGATCCCATTTAGAAGGATTTTTCTGTACATAAGAGTCAAAGGTCTGTTCAAAACTTCTGGTGGTGTTGGAAGCATCGTATTCTTCTTTTACAGACATGATTATCGTTTCAGAAGGATTGCTTTGGAGAAATGCATAACATGCATTTAATACATCATCAAAATTCATATTCTGATAAATAGAACCATGATGAATGGCAAAAGCATTGTCAATATGCCTGCAGCGAATATCAAGAAATCGTACACCGGCATTCAGTTGTTCTGCAATGCTGAGGTCCTGCGTTTTAGCTGTACCTGATACCACAGGGGCATCTACACGTGCTCCGGAATCATGAGTGCCAGGAATGGAGATTTTTGAAATTGAAATATTATCCTGAAGACCAGACATCCAATTATTCATGGCAATAGGTAATAATGAAGCCCTATTACTTGTTTTTGCTAAAGAAGCCATAGGGTTTTCATTAGAATCTCTTTCCATCATGCTGTCATTGGCACACGAAAAGAAGATTGACGCAGTAACAACACCAAGAGTGATGGCTGTAAAGCGTTTCATGTTTTGTTTGAACATAGTTTTTTTATTTTTTAATGCAGCTTAAAAATAAGAATATATCAAAACATGAGGAGTTAATTTAACTTTAAGAGATGATTAAGTTGATATAAAGTCGGGGAGTTGAATGATGGAAGCTGGAAGAAAGAAGACCGGTTTTTATTAACACAACGTTTATTTTGGTTCCGGAAATAGAAAGGAAGCAAAGATGAAATCAATGAAATTGATTCTTTCTAAGCCGATGTATAAATCAAGCTTCGTCAACGACATAGGTCGGCCTCTTTGCATATTTTAATATTGCGGCAGTATTGTTTTTACTTTGTGTTTAAAATTAAGCGGAAGATTTCCATCTTAAAACACAAAATCCTCCTTCAAGCCGGGAAGCCTGAACTTGTGGTCTCCGATAAAGAAATCATTCATTTTAATAAGAGCAGGGAATTTATGAGTAAACTCTTTGTGTGAGTTTTCGGGTACTTTGGTGTCATCATCACAGGATGAATATTCTCTGTCAACAATCACCTGGCCTGTAGAAAAATTGATTTCATTCGTGAAACTGAAATCACAGGTGTCTTCAAAATGATCGTACAAACCTATCAGATAAAAATCTCCGTTCTGAAATCTGAAGGTATGTTTATATTGCTGGGTATGCCTTGAATTGGTAAAAAACTGCTGTTCAATAATAAGACAATTATTTTTTATATCGATTGTAAGAGTATTGTCAGAAGGATAAAATCCGAATTCGCTTGAAAAAAGGATGTCAGAATTTTCTTTCCATATTTTCAGACCACTGTTTTCCTTTTTCAGAATATAGAAAACCCTTTTATAGTCACTTGTACCTTCCGGTTTTTGGTTGTCTGATACTTTTATATTCGTATTAAATACCAGGACAGTTTCATCTTTTCCATCTTTGTCAAGATCGCCTTTGGCTTCTGCAATCTGGGTATAACCTTTCGGAACCAAAAAATTTTTCAGCTTCTGAGCAGATAAGTTCGTCACAGATAAGAATATCAAAAAGTGAAAGACAGATTTCATGATTATCAGTATAATTAAAAATGTGGTAATCCGAAAAAATAATCATCTTCAAATTACCACATTTATAGTTTTTATTAATGAGTCAGTATGCTCTCAAGATCTTTCCAGAACATTGGATAAGACTTTTCCACTACATCTTCATCTTCAATATTGAGTTCTCCGATCAGACAAAATGGTGCAAAACTCATGGCCATTCTGTGATCCTGGTAGGTCTTAATAGAAATATGGTCTTGTGGCTCTCCAAAACTGATTGATTTAATCGTCAGATCTGTAATTTCTGTTTCAGTACCTAGTTTTTGCAGTTCATTATATAAAGCAAGAAGTCTGTCGGTTTCCTTTACTCTTAAAGTTCCCAATCCTGAAATATCGAAAGGTATTTTTAAGGCGGCTGCCGTTACACAAAGCGTCTGTGCAATATCAGGACAGTCATTCATATCCAGAACAATTTTTTCAGGAAAAGAAAAATCTGGCTGAGGTTCCAGTGTTAGTTGATGCTCATCTTTAGAGAATGTTGTTTTAATCCCGAAGAACTTCTCATAGATGTTGGCAATTGCAGAATCTCCCTGTGTTGATTCCTTGTAAAAACTTTTCAGATGAATGGTTTCTCTTCCCAACGCGCAGATAGAGTAGAAGTAAGAAGCCGAACTCCAGTCGCTTTCCACTTCATACTGTACTATTTCATTATTGTCAGGAGTGAAAGGCTCTACTTTGATGGTATTTCCTTCAAAACTGCTTTGAATGCCAAATTTTGTCAGAATATCAAGGGTCATTTCAATATAAGATCTTGAAGTCACTTCTCCCACAAGATTAATCTCTAATCCGTTTTCAAGTTTTCCTGCAACAAGAAGCAGAGAGGTGATAAACTGGCTTGAAATATTAGCCGGAACATTCACGGAAGTCTGAGTGATCTTTTTTCCTGTAATTTTTAAAGGGGGGAAACCTTCGTTCTCCATATATTCAATTTCTACTCCAAGATCCCTCAAAGCACTTACCAGATTTTTGATAGGCCTTTCTTTCATTCTCCCCGAACCGGTAAGAATAGTGGTCTTACCCTCTTGAATAGAATAATAAGAAGTAAGAAAACGCATGGCAGTTCCTGCATGATGAATGTCTACCACTTCGGTATCCTCAGATAACGCTTTTTTTAGCAATTGAGTATCCTGAGAATTGGATAGATTTCCGATTTTTATATTGCTGAACAGGCTTTCCAGAATCAATAAACGATTCGAAATACTTTTCGAACCGCTGATCTGTACTGTTTTTCCTCCTGATAATTTTGATTTTTCTAGCTTCATTATGATCTACATTATCTTAAAAAAATAATGAGTTACAAATTTAGGTATTATTCATAACTCATCATTTATAATTATTTCAATTTTTCGTTGTTCTGATGCCGGTCTTTATCCCGGTCCGTCTTGATTTTCATTTTTCGGTCAAAAGCATCCTGCAGGTTCACTCCGGTCTGATTGGCCAGACATAACGTTACAAAAAGTACATCTGCCAGCTCTTCACCAAGGTCTTTCGTTTTATCGCTTTCCTTTTCGCTTTGTTCACCATATCTTCTGGCAATGATTCTTGCCACTTCACCTACTTCTTCTGTCAGCATTGCCATGTTGGTAAGTTCATTAAAGTATCTTACCCCAATGGTTTTGATCCATTCATCTACCTGCTTCTGTAACTCAGTAATTTCCATTATTGATAAGCTCCAAGCGTTGGGTTTGTAGTTCTGGATACACCGACAATATCGGAAGGTACTGTTGCTGCAACAGCTGCATTTCCTTTTCCAAGGGCTGGAGAACCAGGCTTTACTCTTAAATTCATTTTAGCCATAAAATAATTGACAAACTGTGGATCGGTATTCTTTGTTGTTTGTATCACATTCGGATTGTTGTCAAAAGTGAAGCCGGATCCTGTTGCACTCGTATATTTGATTAATGAATTTTGAAGTAAGAATTCAAACTGCTGCCCTGGAGTCTGTTCAAAATGAACAGCATCATCCCTGTCAGAATATACAATACTGTTTTTAATATCAAGCAGCTGTAAAGCGCCCTGTTCTGATTGTCCTGCATCATTCTTCCATTCATTGGCTGCAAAAATTCCGCTTCTGTCAAAAGAGCTCATTGTTCTGGAGTAGTTGGCAATCGTAGCGTGAGTATAGCTGTGTTTTCCTCCTCTGAAAATACCTACACATGATAAACCACAATTGTTCATCACAAGATTATTGGCATTCACAGTAGAACCTACAGCGTAAATTCCATATTCAAAGAAAGTATGGATGAATGAATTGGTGATGGTAGCATTCGTTTGTCTCATATCAAGACCTCTTGTTCCTCCGAAAAGTCTTGCATGGTTCATCTTAAGTGTAGAATTCGCTTCCATTTTAATAGAATTCCAGTTTTTAGGAATCGTATCATAATAAGTATCATTCCTGTCTCCACGAAGAATAACCTGGTCAGCCTGCGTTCCGTTGATATTTAAAACCGCTCCGGAAGAAACTTTCATTCCGCTGTTTTTGTGGAAGTATACCTTAGTTCCAGGATTAATATCCAACGTTACACTTGGATTGATGGTAAGGTTTCCGTAGATGATCTTTGCCTTATTGTTATTCCATGTTGTGGAATTGGTAATTATATTCGGGTTGCCGGGAGTCTGAATAAAAAATTCAGCATCCTGAACTACAGAAAATAAAGTGACATGCTGTTGTCCGGTTGGGCTGGTAAAAAGAACTTTGTCCTCAGCAATCGCTTCTGGTCCGGTAGCTTCCGGGGCAATTTCAACAAAAATATAAAGACTGTCTTTCTTTCTTAAAGGAACATTTTTAAAATCGTATCCAGGTTTTCCGTCTACATTGATTCTATATAATGAAGCGGCGCCTTTTTCAAGATTCACCCTTGGGATCATGATATCCTTATCTTCATTATTATATACTTTTACTACATAGGTTTCTGAACGTACCTGATGATATACCGTGTCACAGAATACCGTATCCCTTGAGAAACTTAGCTGCTGGGTAGGGCTGTCAAACGTAATATCATCCTTATTACATGATACTGCTACAAGTAACATCCAGAAGGAAAAAGCCAGTAATAATTTGAATTTCATTGAAATTAAAGTTTAAGTAAGTTCCAAATTTAACGAAAATACTTTAAATTTCTTACCAATAAAAAAAAATGAATTCAGTATTTGGAATTTTAAAAAAATGTTGTATTTTTGCAACCTAAAATTTAGCAGAGAAATATCCATTACTATTTCGAAAGCAAACTTAATTTTTTTAAAAATAGTATTATGAAAAACGGAATCCACCCAGAAAATTATAGACTTGTTGTTTTCAAAGATATGAGTAACGACGAGGTGTTTCTTTGCAAGTCTACTGCAGAAACAAAAGACACTATCGAGTTTGAAGGACAAGAATATCCATTAATCAAAATGGAAATCTCTTCAACTTCTCACCCTTTCTACACTGGTAAAGTAAAACTAGTTGACACTGCAGGTAGAGTTGATAAGTTCATGAACAAATACAAAAAATTCGCTAAGTAATTTTTGTACACTTAAAATATTAAAGTCTTCCAATTTTTGGGAGACTTTTTTTATTGTAAATTTGTTAACCTTGAATTTTAAACTTTAAACTTAAAAACTGAATGATGCAGATAGTATTTTCAGACGCACAATATTGGGAAGACTTTCTTCCGCTTACTTTTACCCGCCCGGTTGCTGCAATGCGATGCGGAATTCTTACATTCTCCGAAAGATGGCAGAAAATCCTGGAAAACACAGAGATTTCCTACTTCACGGAAACATATCTTCAGGATAAATTTAAAAATCCGGAGGAAAAAGAAAGTCTTTTTTTAGTTCCGAATTTCCTCCCTACAGAAACTGTAATTCAACAGATTAAAGACCTTAAGCAGGGAGAAGCATTGGTTTATGAAGACGAATTGATTGCGGCTAAAATCAATATGAAAGGCTTTTCTCTGAACCAGATTGAAAAAATGACGGATATTAAAGAGAATCTTATTTTCTTTAAAAGACCAAAAGATCTGTTTACCTATAATCATCATGCTATTGATTTCGATTTTGATTTGCTGACTAAAGGAAGAACTTCGCAGGAATTATCTTCAACCAATGGATTTTTAGGAGATAAAAAAGATCTCTTTATTGAAGAAGGAGCTTATATTGAATTCTCCACAATCAATACAAAAACAGGTAAGATTTATATCGGTAAAAACACAGAGGTCATGGAAGGCTGTCATCTTCGCGGACCAATAGCGCTTTGTGATGATTCCAAATTTAATCTTGGGGCTAAGATCTACGGGGCAACTACGGTAGGACCGCATTGTAAAGTAGGAGGTGAAGTCAACAATATTATTATATTCGGATACTCGAGTAAAGGACACGAAGGCTTTGTAGGAAACTCTGTGATTGGAGAATGGTGTAATTTCGGAGCTGATACCAATTCTTCGAATATGAAGAACAACTATGGAAACGTAAAATTCTGGAACTACAGAACCAAAGCTTTTGAAGATACAGGATTGCAGTTTGCAGGATTAATCATGGGAGATCATTCCAAAACAGCAATCAATACCCAATTGAATACAGGAACGGTAATTGGTGTTGCTTCCAATATCTTCAAACCTGGTTTTCCACCCAATCTTGTGGAAAACTTCTCATGGGGCGGATTGAAAGATGATGAAAGGTTCAAACTTGATAAAGTATATGAAGTGGCAGAAAGAGCCATGGCGAGGAGAAAAGTTTCTTTAACAGAAGAGGATAAAGCAATCTTGAAACATATTTTTGATACGTATTAAAAATATAAAATCCCCTCAGAATTTCTGAGGGGTAGTTTTAGTAATATTCGATTTTTCTGACCCATTTATATAAATCTTTTCCATCTATATTCTTAATAACTTCTGTCCAGTTTTTTTGCTTATCAAACCTATATTTGAAAATAATTACTGTTGGTTCATTTTTTTTATCTCTCTCATCTAAATAAAATATTTTACTTATATAATTATCTTTATATTCAAATCGGATATCATACCAAATACTATTATTGTAGTGTGCTGTTGTTCTTTCTAATTTTTGATCTTTGGTATAAGTATAAGTAATAAACGAGGGTTTTTCATAATTACCATCTTTTTCTTCTGTGATTATTTTACCGTTTCCAAGTATAGTATAATAATGGTACTTTCCGTCTTTAATTTCAGCTCTCTGTATTAGATTTCCAGATTTATCATATTCGTATTTCATATGCTTGCTTAAAAATATTTTTTTGTTTTCATAATCAAGTTTATGATCGAAAGATTTTTCTTCAATTACCCTATACTGATTATCATAAATTTTTACACGATTTAGTTTCTTATGATAAATAGAGTCTTTAACCTCAGTATAAGAACGCTCACCTACCTTTTTCCAAATATCATTTGTTATTGTAAAAATACTGTCTGTTCTTGTTAGAGTATCAAATTTAGTTATATACAGAGGCTTAAAACTTTCAAGATTGCTTATGTATTTTTCCATAGGCTTATCCTTAGTTCTGTAGTAAGCTTCTTTAAAGTTTGGAGTTTTATTGTTTCCATTAAAAAAGTAATGAAAAGATGATTCTGAATATTTGTTTTTCCTTTTTTCTGCAATTAATCTATTAAGGCTATCAAACGTATAATCATAATCATCAACAATTTCTCCTGATTTGTAATACCACGTTTCTTTTGTTATATTCCGGTTTTTATCATAGTAAGTTTCATTATTTATATATCGGCAGAAATCTGTTTCAAACCATGTCTCCCGCATTCTGCTTCTTAGGTTTTTGGGTGTCATGATTACAGCATGTCCATATTCATCATCACCCTTCATAAAGGTAAATGGACCAGAATTATTTAGAAAAACTACGTATTCTTTTACGAAT
Organism: Chryseobacterium rhizoplanae; assembly: GCF_900182655.1. Taxonomy (GTDB): domain Bacteria; phylum Bacteroidota; class Bacteroidia; order Flavobacteriales; family Weeksellaceae; genus Chryseobacterium; species Chryseobacterium rhizoplanae. The sequence continues at coordinate 172,731 of NZ_FXTC01000009.1, read as the reverse complement.
TTTGGTTTCCCTAAAATTGAATCTTTTATAACCTGAGCGTTAAACCAAGTAGATAAAAAGATTAAAATAAATAGTATTCGTTTCATATTTCATCATTTGAAAAAGCCTCCGAAGAGGCTTTGTTTATTGTTTTGTTAATACAATATCTTTCGGAAAATTAATAGGAAAATCTCCATACTGATCTACATAGGCGTTATGTTGACAATTAGGATCTATAATACTTGGAAGATATTCAAAATGTAAAGTCATTTGACTTCCTGTGAAACTTGTAATATCCAAAGTTGCAGTTTTTTTACACATGTTTCTAGGAGAGAAATATAATCGTTTTATATTTCCGTTTTTTAAATTAAACCCAATTCCCCAAAACTCTGTTCCCTCACTTCCGAAATTAGAAATTCTATCAATTTCTACAGTCCCGTTTGAAGCTATAATTTTTCGTTCTCCCAATATCCTGTCCTTGTAATATGGATGAGTTCCATCACTATAATCCTTAATTTTTTTTAACTCTAAGTACACTGTCTTTCCATTCCATGTTCCTTTCCATAAACCAACATATTTATCAAGTTCACCATCTAAGTCTTTGTAGTAGGCTCCATTCGGAACATCTTCTTTATAGTTTAAAGGATAAATTTGTGCATTACATGAGATTGTAATAAATACTAGTAATATTAATAATGCTTGTTTCATAATTATAATTTTTTAATTCGGACAATCAGTTTCCTGACGTGTTCCATTTACTAAAGTTAATGATGAATTTCCACTAGTTGTGGTTTTATAAAGTTGCAGCCCCTCCATCTTCATTTTATCATTCATAAATTTAAGGAATTCTGTTTCTAACTTTTCCATATTATAACTTGCATCTCCACTTACATTTCCTATAGTAACTGCTTTATTTAGATTTTCTATATAATCCTTATTCAATTTATCTAATTCTTGAATTGTATAATTAGGTAAAGGGATTGTAGATGTTCCATCAAAATTAAAAGAATAATTTCCATTACTTGTTACTAGGGTGAATGTAAGATTATTTAATGGTATCTTAGGCATGTTTTTAGGTACTGAGTTCCAATTCTGTGCCCAAACAATCCATTGGTTAAAGAAGATGATGTCACCTGGTGAAAACATTGGATACAATTCGTCATAATGTGAATGCATTAATGTTATTGTATTTGAGAAGGCTTTGAGATCCACTTGTTGTGTTCCAGGCTTATTTTGTAATAATTGATTTTGTAAAGATCCATCAGAATTAGTTCCTATCCTATAACCACTTTCATAGCTGTCAGTAGTTTTTCCTTCGAGGGAAGTTATATTATTTTTAAACGTAATATTAGAAGTTTGTGTTTTTAGCTTATCACAGGGATTTTGTTGATCAGGTGGGTTATTATTAGTTCCGCCTCCTATTGGATAATTATATCCACCGCCGCCGCCTTCTAGACACTCTCCATTAGGCCCTACAATACCTAGGCAAGCTTCCGCTTGTGAAAATGTACAGTTGGTGACGTGATAAGTTCCCCAATGTCCTGATCCGCTCGAAGGATCGGGATTAGACTCATTATCAGGATACCATATAGAATAGACCTTTGTAGTACAAACCAGCTTGCTGGCCTCATCACTCACTTTTGTGTCTATTACTCTTTTTAGTTTAGAAGAAAACAGATTTTGAAAGAAAGAAATATCATCATCTGAAGACGTATAAATAAAATACACTTTATCCTGATGTCTCGGAACCTGTAATACAGATACCACTTTCCCGTTCTCTACTACAGGTACCATCAGAAAGCTTTCATCATACTGGTCCACAGTAGTAGCATAGTTCCAGTAAGGAGTGCCATTACTTTTTTTGATCTTAAATTCATTATCCTCATAGATTTTCATGACATTCATGATATACTTTTCATCTTCTTTCCATAAGCTCTTATTGGTGTATTCTTTAGAAGCCGGATCTGAGGAAGCTAATGTTTCATCATGAATACAGGAATGGAACAGGGTAAAGAGAACCATCGGCAGGAAAAGCCGAAAGATTAAATTTTTCTTCATAAGCATTTGTTTTTTAGGTATTAAATATATACTTTTTTTATAACTCTACAAATGTGTGAATAATAAACTGAAACAATACAGTAGAAAAATACTGGTTTCCGTATTATTTTTCTAAAAGAAAAAATATGTAATTTTGATAAAAATACATTGTGCTATGACTCTAGGAGAAAAACTGAAAAAAGCGAGAATCAATAAGAACTTTATCCAGGAGTATCTTGCGGAAGCATTGAATGTTTCCCAGAAAACCTATTCCAATTTTGAAAATGATAAAAGTAAACCCGCTTTTTCTCAGGTGGAGGATATTGCAAAAGTGTTAGAGGCAAGCGTTCTGGATTTTTTGAGTGGAGATAGTATAACTGTCAATCAAAATAATAATGAAGTTGCAATAGCTCAGAATTATGCAACCATCAATGCCTCTGAAAAACTAATAGACCAATACGAACAAAGGCTTAAAGACAAGGATGCGGAGATCGCATTTCTCAAGCAGCTTCTCGGTAAAAAATAAAAACTTCAATTTTTTTTGAAGTTTTTTTATTTTTGATGTAATAGATCTGTAACGGCAATTGTCTTACCTATAAGAAACAAAACTCATGACCCAAGAAACTTTCAAGAATACGGTGTTTATTCTCAAAGACGAGATGTATCGTTTTGCGAAACGGTTTGTCATGAGCAGTGATGAAGCAGAAGATGTAGTACAGGATCTCATGATGAAGTTTTGGCAGAAGAGGGATGAGCTTGAGCAGTTCGGGAATTTTAAATCCTATGCACTGAAGTCTGTCCGGAACGAATGCCTGAACAGATTGAAGCATCACGATGTAAAGATCGGCTTTGCGGATATGCAGCTTCATCGGTCGGAGCTTTATAGTATGGAAGTTGATAACCTTAAGGAACATATTATAGGATTTATCAATCAGCTCCCCGAAAAACAGAAGATGGTCATCCACTTGAAAGATGTAGAAGAGTATGATGTTTCCGAAATTTCTGAAATGTTGGAAATGGAGGAAAATGCAGTAAGGGTAAACCTGATGCGTGCGAGACAAAAAGTAAAAGAACAAATCTCACAACTGATGAGCTATGAAAAAAGATCAATTACAAGATAAATATAACGAAATCTTCCAGGATATTAAGGAAGAAAAAATGGACTGGAGTTTTGAAGACTTTCTTCAGACTGCAGAAGGTGCGGAACCTGAACAGAATACAGCACCTGTTATTCCATTGGAAGAAAAGAAGAAACCCTCCTTTCCTAAATGGTTCTGGATGGCCGCCAGTGTAATGCTGGTCTTAAGCATCGGATTCTTCCTGAATAACAGTAATAAGGATGCGCAGGACAAAGAAAAGCTGGTAAAAGATGAAATCTTAAAGCAGAAATCCGGATTCATTGAAGAAAACAGTGATCACCAGGAACAGGTTGCTGTAAATCACACAGATTCCATTTCCGGAGTGAAAAAAGATTCTGTTTTTCAGGACAACCAGGTGGCAGAAAAAGATGTAATGGATGAAATTCTGCCAAAAAGAGGAAGACTTAAAAAGGAAACAAGACCCAGATATGTAAGCAATGCCTCAAACAATAAAAATTTAAGTGATTCTGCATCTTCGTACAATGACTCTTATGTTATTGTAAACGGCAAAAGAATCAGCAGTGAAAAAGAAGCCATAGATGTTGCCAAATATTCCTTTATGAAATTAGGAAACGAGTTTAAAAAAACAGTAGCATCTTCTCAAAAAAATGAAAATCTTGACAGCGAATACTAAAAATCAGAACAATCCCATGAAAAAAATATTTTTTATAATAGCCGTAATGCTAAGCAGCTTTGCAACTTATTCTGCACAGACTGAGAAATTAGACAAGCTTTTTCAGGATTTTGAAAAAAAGGGAAGAGTAACCTCTATCAATATTAAAAAACCGATGTTCAAGCTACTGAATACCATTGATGTTGACGATGCTTACGTCGGAAAAATAAAACCGATTCTGAACGATGTGGATGGGCTTAAAATTTTGATTATCCCTAAAATTACCTTCCCGGATCGTTTAAAAGATGAGAATCTTGCCAATATAAAAATGAATGAAGATAAAACGGCGAGAATAAATGATGCATTGAAATCTTTAAACTTCAATGAGCTGATGTCTATGAGCAGCGATGGAACTTCTATGAAATTCCTGGCTGAAGATGAGAAAGATAACTATCTTGAAAATCTTGTTTTCAACGTTGATTCCAAAGAAGAGAATATTATTTTTATTCTTAATGGAAAAATGAAGTTATCTGATGTGAATAAGATCATTAATTCCGGTGAAACAACCACTTCTTCTGTGACAACTTCCGTAAGAAATGACCTCACTTCGGGCAATACATCATCTTACCTGAACGGAGATAACAGAAACGTGGGTGAATTCTCAAAAATAGATGCCAGTGTAGGAGTAAATGTTACCTACAAACAGGAAAATACAAGAAGTGTAAAAGTAATTGCAGATGCAGATAAGCTTCAGTATGTGATTACAAAAGTAGAAAACGGAGTTTTAAAGATCTATGTTGACAATAAAGGTGTTCGAAACCTGAGATTTAAAAATCTTAATGTCAATGTTTCAGCTCCCAGCATTAGTGCTATAAAAACATCGTCAGGAAGTGTCTTTACAGCAGTGAATCCTGTTACAGAAAGCAGCCTTGCAATTGAAGCAGAATCTGGTTCTATTATTAAAGGAACATTCAATGTAAAAGAGTCTGCAGCAGTAGAAGTAAGCTCAGGTTCAGTAATAGATATTGATATTAAAACACCAAAGCTGGCATTAGATACTTCCAGCGGAGCAAGTATTAGCTTATCAGGAGAGGCGGCCTCTGCCGTAATTGATATCAGCAGCGGAGCGTCTTGTAAAGCTGATGATCTTAAGATCGCAACAGCAGTAGTAGAATCTACCTCAGGAGCAAGTCTTTCTTTACTGGTTACAGAGAAGCTGAAAGTGAGTGTTTCATCAGGAGCGGCAGTAAAGTTGAGAGGAAACCCTGAACTGGATGCCAAAGTAGATAAAGTTTCGGGAGGAAGCTTCAGACAAATCAAATAAAAACTAAACTATGAAGACTCTTAAAAACATTTTCCTTACTGTTCTGACAATAGGCATGCTTCAGTCGTGTGTCGTTTCAGAAAAACCGAACATCGATTTTTTCCAGAACTCAAAATATGATTTCCAGGGAGCTCAGTTTGCAAGTATCAATGTACCGATGGTTCTGGCTAAATCTTATATTAAGAAAGCCCTGAGAGAAGAAGGAGAAAGTGAAGAGACCATAGATCTTGTAAAGAAAGCTTCTAAAATAAAAGTGCTTACCGTAACAAACGGAAGCAGCGAAATGCTGAACGACTACGTACAGTTTTTAAGTAATAACCATTACGAAGAGTGGGCAAGCATAAAACATGATGGAGATGATATCAATATACGTGTAAAGCAGGATGGGGAGATCATTAAAAATATGCTGATCACGGTAGGTTCTAAGAAAAATGATATCGTGTTTGTAGACGTTAAAGGAAACTTTACCGCTAATGATATCTCAAAAATGATTAATTCTGTTTCCGATAAATAAAGCTGTATAACCTCAAACATTCACAGCATGGAAAAACTAATAAGAGAAGTTCGTATCCTTAAAATCTATGCCGTTGTACTTACCATACTGTGTGCTATGTTTTTCTTTCTCGCATTCAAAAACTCATCTTCCAACGAACGTTTTAAGGAAATAGATGTAGAACGTATCAATATCATTGAGAAGGACGGAACTTTAAAAATGGTAATCAGTAACAAAGAACGCCAGCACCCTGGTTTGGTAAATCATAAAGAATTGAAACCCCGTGAAAGAGAGGCAGGACTTATTTTCTTCAATTCTATGGGAGATGAGTGCGGAGGCCTTGTATATGATGGCAATGAAAAAGAATCCGGAATGGTGTATTCTGTTGATCAGAGAAATACAGATCAGATCATGCAGCTTCAGTATTTTGAAGGATCAGGAAAAGATAAAAACAGGGTATACGGCTTAAAACTCTGGGATCGTCCTGATGATTTTCCGCTGGAAGAAATCATTAAGTTTGAAGATTCTCTGAAAAAATTAAATGATCCGAGTGCAAGTAAAAAAGCCTATGCAAAACTCAGAGAAGAAGGAAAGCTTACCAATGAACGCTTCTTTGCCGGTAAAACAGCCAGTGGTGATGTAGGGATATTTATCCGGGATACAAAAGGGAAAGTAAGATTAAAAGTATACATCGATAAAAATAATCAGACCCATATTGATAAATTAGATGAAAATGGAAACCCGGTAAAATAGACCTGTTAACAGCCATCTTGATTAGACTTAACAAGTAGTTTCTACATATTCAATTATTTTGTACCGTAACCGTTCTGATAAAAGAGCGGTTTTTTCGATTTAAGTTATTGATTATTAAATTTTATTTAAACTATTAAAAAGGATTTTCATATCTCACTAAAATAACCTAATTTTGCAAAGAAAGTAAAGATGTCTATTCATAACAAAATTGTAGAGACAGCCATCACTTTCGATGACGTTCTTCTAGTCCCTTCTTATTCAGAAGTTTTACCTAACCAGGTTTCATTAAAATCAAGACTTACCGACAAAATCACGCTGAATGTTCCGATAGTTTCCGCTGCGATGGACACTGTTACCGAAGCTGATCTCGCTATTGCTTTAGCAAGAGTTGGAGGATTAGGTTTTATTCACAAAAACATGACAATCGCTGAGCAGGCAGCTCAGGTAAACCGTGTAAAGCGTTCCGAAAACGGAATGATCTCAGATCCGGTAACTTTATCTAAAGATCATACTTTAGGTGAAGCTAGAGATCTTATGTCAAGATATAAGATTTCCGGTCTTCCGGTGGTAGATCCTAATAATGTTCTGATTGGAATTATCACCAACAGAGATGTAAAATATCAGGAAAACCTTGATATGAAAGTTGAGGAGATCATGACCAAAGAAAATCTGATCACTTCAGACAAAGATACCAACCTTGAAAAGGCAAAAGAAATCCTTCTTAAAAACAGAGTTGAAAAACTTCCGATTGTAGATAAAGATAATAAACTTGTAGGATTAATTACCATCAAGGATATTGATAATCAGTTGGAATATCCAAATGCTAATAAAGACCAGAACGGCCGTCTTATCGTAGGAGCCGGAGTAGGAGTAGGAGAAGATACCTTGGCGAGAATTGAGGCTTTGGTACAGGCAGGAGTTGATATCGTAGCAATCGATTCAGCACATGGTCATTCTAAAGGAGTTTTAGACAAAATTTCAGAAATCAGAAAAGCATATCCGAACCTTGATGTTGTAGGCGGAAATATTGTAACTGCAGAAGCTGCTAAAGACCTTATTGAAGCTGGAGCTAACGTACTTAAAGTGGGAGTAGGACCGGGTTCTATCTGTACAACAAGAGTAGTTGCAGGAGTGGGAGTTCCTCAGTTATCTGCGATTTACAACGTTTACGAATATGCTAAATCACAAAATGTAACGGTAATTGCTGATGGTGGAATCAAACTTTCAGGAGATATCGTTAAAGCGATTGCAAGTGGAGCAGGAGCAGTAATGCTGGGTTCACTTTTAGCGGGTACAGATGAAGCTCCGGGTGAAGAAATTATTTTCCAGGGAAGAAAATTCAAGTCTTACCAGGGTATGGGAAGCCTTTCAGCAATGAAGAGAGGTGGTAAAGAGAGATATTTCCAAAGTGAAGCTAAAAAATTCGTTCCGGAAGGAATTGAAGGGAGAGTTCCACATAAAGGAAAACTGGAAGATGTAATTTTCCAGTTAACAGGAGGCCTAAGAGCTGGTATGGGATACTGTGGTTCTAAGGATATTGAAACCCTTCAAAAAGATTCTAAACTGGTAATGATTACAGGAAGCGGATTGAAAGAATCTCATCCGCATGATGTAATTATCACACAGGAAGCTCCGAATTATTCTTTATAAAATCACTATTGAATTTATATATTAAAAACCGCACAATTTGTGCGGTTTTTTTATTTTGTAATTTTACTTTAATATTTGAATATCAGTGTGTTGATTTTGTATTTTGATTTTTTAAATTATATATTTCTCTTTATTTTGTATATTTTTTTAAGGAAAGTTTAAATAAAGTAATAGTAGTTTGAAGTGATGTTAATTTTATTTTGGTTTAAAAATGTAACAATAATGAACTTTTTTCTACTAACTGAAGTGAAATTTAAAATTTTACATTGGTTTTGATGATAAATATTGTTGATTGATATGTGAAATTAATGAATTTTCAACTTGTTTAATTTTTTTAAATTATTGTAATGAAGAAAACTATCCTTTGTGGGGCATTGTTACTTTCCCTTTCAATCTCAGCACAGCAAAAAAAAGAATGGTGTGACTTTGATAATGAACAGAGAGTACACCAGAAACAGAATGCGGAAATTGATGAAATGGTTCGCAATATGCGTAACAAAATTATTAGCAGTAATCAAAATACAACTGCTAAAGGTGGAAGTGCATACAAAATTGTAAATGGAGTTTATGAAATTCCTGTTGTAGTACACGTAATAGCACCTACAGGAGCTGCTATTGGTACCGCTTACAATAAGAGTGATGCACAAATTCAGGCGTGGCTGGATCATTGTAATCAAATGTATGCAGGTACTTATCAATGGGCTCAGGGAATTCCTGCAGATTTTGGTACTGCAGCTACAATGCCGATTAAGTTGGTATTGGCCAAAAGAGACCCAAATTGTAATGCTACTACAGGAATTGTTCGATATAATGGTGGTACTCTTCCAGGATATGATGCCAATGGGGTAAACCGTAGTGGTACATCTGGTGTTACTACAGCACAGGTTAAAACAATTGCTCCGCACTGGCCAGAAGCTTCTTACTTTAATATTTATATTATGAACAAAGTAGATGGAGGCGGAACTTATGGTATTATGGGATGGGCCGGATTGCCTCAAAATTCTGATGATAACTACGAATCCTTTATGAAATCTTTTGTAGTTACTTTACAGGATGATATTACTTTGGCGCACGAATTTGGACATAGTATGGGATTACTTCATACATTTGGTAATGCTAACGCTCAACCGCCACAAGGTACTACTTCTACTACCTACTGCCCGGCGATGACTTATAATGATTGTAATAAAGATGATGATCAGGTATGTGATACAGAAAGATCAAGAAGCTTACTGAATGATCCTGCACCTACTAACAATGATATGAATTATTGTACAGGAGCAAACTATCAGGGAGTACAGTATAACATGATGAATTATACCAATCCAATAGCATTTAAGTTTACCAATGGACAGCATGACAGGGCTGCTCTTTACTTCTTTTTAATGAGAGGATCTTTGAGTTCTTCATTAGGAGGAACAGCTCCATCTACTGCTGCTGCGATTGGAACGCCTATTGCTGCAACATGTAATCCCGCAGGCATTACTACAGCAGATGATTATTTTGTAGGACCAACTCTCGTAAAACTGGGAAGTATTAATAATGCAACTACTGGATATTGGCATAATAATGCTAGTTTTTATGAAGACTATACAGGAGCAAGCTGCCTGAAAGCTACATCAACTGAACTTTCATCAACGGGAACACATAACCTTCAGGTAAATGTTTCAGGTTCAAATAATGAAATAAGAGTTTGGATTGACTATAATAATAATGGAACGTTTGAAGCTTCTGAACTTGTAGCTTCTGCTGATAATATTATAGCAGATCCAGCTACAGAAATAGGTACTTACAATACTACTATTACGGCTCCTGCTTCAGTGGTACTTAACACTCCGCTAAGAATGAGAGTTCTTGTAGATGATGAAAATCCTAACATGACTCCTTGCGGACAATTAATGTACGGACAGGTTGAAGACTATACTGTGAAATTTGTTACGAACTTAGGGACAAGCGAAGTGAAAGCAGATAATGGTGATTTAACTGTTTATCCTAACCCGGTTGCAACCGGGGATAAGATCTTCATTAAAGCTAAAAATGGTAAAAACCTGAAAGTTTCTATTTCTGATATGGCAGGAAGATTGGTAGCAAGCCCTTCTGCAACTGAAGAAGGAAATGGTATTTTCAAAGTAGACCAGCAGCTAGGAAAAGGAGTATATATGATTCAGGTTTCTAATGGAAAAGAATCTAAAACTTCAAAATTGATCATCAAATAAATTGATTCAATTTTAATATATTATAAATGTCTCCATTTCGATGGAGACATTTTTTTATTCAATTTTACGGTATTTAAATTTAGGCTTGATCACTTTATTTAAAAATTGCCCTTTGGATCTTGCCTCCTTAAACTTTTCAATAATGTCAGGTGGTACTTTAAGATAATCATAAACCGCTCCTGACTGATATATAATTCTTAATATTTCAGTATCTGGGAAATAGATGAAATGATGTACAACACTTGAAGGCATGTTAGACGTTCATACAAAAAATGTTCCTTGTCAGGAAAGAATAGAAGCTCCCGGAAATTCCGAAAGCTTCAAAGATCTGTTTTTTTTAAAGAGCAGATTATTTTTTTACAAATTTAAATTGATGAGTTTGAAAATTCCGGGTATTTATTTTTAATATATAACCACCTGGAACAAGTTGTGAGACATCAATCTTTGAATCAAACATTTCAGATTTTATAAGACGTCCATCCATATTGTAAATTTGAATAGATAACCCGTCCTCAATGCCGGAAATACGAATAAAATCTGTTACAGGATTAGGGAAGATCTGGATTTTATTTTTAGAAAGATCTGAAATTCCCAATGTTGTGGTCTGTACATCACCTGTCATGGTAGAATTTACCGCGGTAAGGTTTCCGCCGCATTGCCCGTTTGTCATTGTGGTATTTTCAACCCAGGTTCCAATACTATTACCTGGAGGTATCGGAACAGAATTATTTCCTGTTGAATTATAATAAATCAGATAGGGAGTGGTAAAAGTTCCGTTTCCTTCATCACCAAGAAATTCCCATCTGGTAAGGGTATTATTCCATTGGATTTTAAATTCACAGGTACCCAATCCACTACAATCCTGTCCACCATCAATAGGAGTAGTCATATAGATGTTCTTACTAAAAGCATCTACTCCTGTTTTGTTAAAAACATAAGTATTAGGCGGGCTACTAAACAGATTAGGACATCCACTAAAAGTTATTGTCTGCGTAAAAGCTGAGCTTCCCATAGCAAGACATAATACGTAAAGAATTTTCATAACTATTAATTTTGTGATGGAAAGACTCCTGCCAATGCAATGATGCATTTCAGGGTAATAAAAGGAGGTCTGTTTTCATGAGGTTGATTTCCTCCTGTATTTCCTACCATTGTGCTTTTCATCGTAGTATTAGCAGCTGCATCGGAATATTCTTTGTCAAGAACTTTTGTGTCCGCCGGAAGGCTGTTGGTAGGTGAGTTTTGATTTCCTTCCGCTGTTACTGCATTTATTGTGTGATTATGGGCTGGCATCTGTGTTATCAGTAATGTTACACTTTCAGCTCCGCCGGTTTCTCCCATAGTATAGTTCGTTGCCCCTCCCGGAGCTTGTCCGTTATGAACAAGTACTCTTCCTCTCATATCAGGTAAGGCAAATGTAGTGGTTCCGTTTCCTCCGTAAGTGGTTCCTAGCAATGAAAAAAGTGCTTGATTTTGAGCGATAGGCAGGATCTGCCCATTACATTCTGCCCAGTATTTTGGAGCAAAATTATAAGGTACAAAGGCTATTTGCCCTAAAAAAGGTTCTGATGCCTGAGCTTTTAAGGCAGGAGCAAATGCACTGCAGATTAGCAGTGTACATGCAAAAATTAAGTTTTTCATGATAGCAAGAATTTTAAGTAGTATAAAATTAGAAAATATTTTACACAAAACACTTAATTAAAAGAAAAACCTTTCGTTATATAACGAAAGGTTAGATTTTATTTATTAAAAAATTAATTATTATAGATTTTTTCTCTAATGTTTAGAAGTGGATGACATAATGAATTATTATTTTAATTTTTCAAATTATCCTTAAAATTTTCAATCCTGAAATCGGTCAAAGCATTTCCCTTTTCAATTTTCTCTTTGGAATACAATCTGAAATCATTTTCTGTTTTTTCTAAAAGATAGTCATAAGGCCCTATTTGAGAAATTAATTTTACCAGAACCGGAGATATCTCAAGACAGATAAACAAGCCCATAATAAAAGCTGCTGCTAATCCTATAATTGCCGAATTTTTACCTAATTCATCCAATGCCTGAAGCCTTGCTGCAAATCCGTTGAATTTATCCTCAAAAGTCTCTGTAGATTTTCTTTCGGTTTCAAGGTTCGTATATACCTTGGATATTTCTTTATCCAGATATTCCAGTCTGGGAGCAGCTTGCTTTTGATAATTTTCAAGATCCTGTCTGCGCTGCTCTTTTAATTCCTGTTTACGTTTTGCATTCGGTCCGTAACCTTCTTTTCCACTGGTTAAGCCCGACTGTTTCCCCAGAATTTCCTTTTCAAGTTCTACTGATGCGGAATCATAGGCTTTCTGATACTGTGCTACTTTTCCTGAAATCTGTTGTTTTTCGGTTTCAAAAGGCCCGCTCTGCTGAAGAATCCTTCCGTTCATTTCACCCTGAAGCTGTTTTTTATTCCTTTGGATGATTGTATTCAACTGTTTATTTACCTCTTTCTCGAAAATTTTAAGCTCTAATGGTTTTGAAATAATAATCCCTAAAAATGTAGCAAGGATAAGACGGGGAATAGCCATCAGAATCTGATTCCACCAGGTTCCTGTTTTTTTAATCGAAGAAACAATATAACGGTCAAGATTAAAGATCATCAGCCCCCAAAGAATTCCAAATCCTATGGAAACCCAGATATTGTCGAATACCGTATACATCGCATAGCCTGCAGACAAAGTGGCGAATACTGCAGTAAAAAGTACAATCCCCCCAATTCCGGAAAACTTATTCCATTCACTCGGAGTCTTTCTTAAGATATGGATGTTCCCGCCGGAACATACCATCAGAAACTTTTGGAACCAGTTTATTTTATGAGTCCCTTGATTTATAGTTTGTTGGTTTGTTTTCATAACTGAAAATTTATACAAAGGTAGTACTAAAAATCATACCAATGTAAAAGATAGTATTATGTTTTACCAAGTAATTATGTGTGTTTTTGTAAAATATTGTTTTTTAGTGGTTTAAAACAGTAGTTTGAAAGAATATAAGAAAAGCCAAAATTATTTCAATCTATCCGGATTCTGCTTCAAAAAGCTTTCCCATCCGGTATAGGATTTAGTATCCGTTATAGTTCCGGAATTAAAATGATGGCATACCGCAACGGCAAGCCCGTCGGAAGCATCCAGATATTTGGTAGGGAACTCTTTTAAATTAAGAAGATTCTGAAGCATCCCCGCTACCTGTTCTTTACTGGCATTTCCGTTTCCTGTGATGGCCATTTTGATCTTTTTCGGAGAATATTCGGTGATAGGAATATTTCGGTAAAGGCTGGCAGCCATGGCCACTCCCTGTGCGCGGCCAAGTTTAAGCATACTCTGTACGTTTTTTCCAAAGAAAGGCGCTTCAAGAGCTACTTCATCAGGATGAAACTCATCGATAAGAGACAGCGTTCTTTCAAAAATATATTTGAGCTTTGTTTCGTGATTGGGATACTTTTTTAAGATCAGTTCATGAATAGAAACCATCTCCATTTTTCCTTTTTTTACGGAGATAATGCCAAACCCCATCACAGTTGTTCCCGGGTCAATACCTAAAATTATTTTCTCTGAAATCATTGCCTCAAAGATAGGACTTTCTAAGTTTTTTAAGAGTGAAAAAGTATTGGAAATGACTTTCATTTATATTTAAAACTTTAGTACCTTTAAACAAAAATGATTATGAAAAATGTATTTAATGTACTCATTGTTCCTGTTTTTCTGTTCTGTAGCTTTCAGAAAGAGAACGGATTAACACAAAAAAGGCAATCGCTTTCTGAAACTGTGACAAGAAAAGGCGAGCGTATTATTTATTTGTTTTTCAAGGCAGATAAAGATCAATCCGGAAATGCAAAAATTACTCTTCAGAACAGCAAAATTACGGATGGCAGACTGAAGCAGATTTCTTCCTTCGAAAGAAGTGATGCTCATAAAGGAGACTTTATTATTACGCTGACAGGGTCTGACGGAAAAGAAGTTGCCAGACAGCTTGTGAAAGATCCTTTTAACCCTGAATTGGAAGTATACGAAAAAGAAGGGATTTCCAGACATAAAGCTTCCCTTCAAAGCACGGAATTCAGTGCCCGCTTTTCCTATTCTGAAAATGTTCAGACGGTAAAGGTTGAAAAGGCAACCGATGATGGAGCACAACTATTATTCACCAAAAAACTATAATTATGAAAAAAGTTTTATTATCCCTTTTAGTTGGTAGCAGCTGCTTTGCCCAGACATTCGATACTGTTCCGCTTTTACAGAACGGAGACAACAGCAAAAGGATTATTATTGCTGTTTTAGGAGACGGATTCACTGCTGCACAGCAAACTGCTTTTACAACATCAGCTCAGAATACGGTCAATTATCTTTTTACAAAGAGTCCCTATACGGAATATAAAAATTACTTTAATGCTTATGCCGTAAAAGTGATTTCCACAGAATCAGGGGTGAAACATCCGGGCACAGCAACGGATGTTACTGAACCTGTAATCCCGGTTACCAATCCGAACAATTATCTGGGCTCAACATTCGATGTTGGAGTTCACAGATGTATATATAGTAATACAACCAATAAAGTAGGTCAGGTACTGGCTGCGAATATTCCTGATTATGATATTACTTATATCTTGGGGAATTCTACAGAATATGGAGGCTGTGGAGGAACTTATGCTTTTGCTTCATTAAACGGATCTTCAAATGAAATTGTAGTGCATGAGCTGGGACACTCTTTTGGAAAGTTGGCAGATGAATATTGGTTCTCAGGTTCACTGGAATCTCCTAATAAAACACAGAATTCCAATCCTGCAACGATCAAATGGAAAAATTGGGTAGGATTGAATGGAGTAGGAGTGTATGCTCATGCTGAAAGTCCTAGCTGGTTCCGTCCGCATCAGAGTTGTGAGATGAGGTATCTGAACCAGCAGTTCTGCTCCGTATGTAAAGAGGCAATTATCGAAAAAATCCATAGTTTAGTTTCTCCTATAGATTCCTATACACCTGCCAATAATACGACTGTAGATGCTACATCTAATGTTACTTTTGCAGCTACTGAAATTCTTCCCAATCCTAATACTTTAGTCAATACCTGGATCTTGAACGGAACAACGCTTGGATCAACAGGGAGCAGCGTTACCATTACTCCTGCCCAATTGAACAATGGAAATAATACATTAACATTGTCCGTAGTGGATAATAATCCGCTTTTGAAAGTTGATAACCACAGCACTCTGCATGTTACTACGGTTTCATGGACACTGAGTAAATCTACCCTTAAACTTTCAGAAGTAAAAGCTGAAGAAAGACGTTTCAGTGTTTATCCGAACCCTACAGACGGAGAATTTTTCATTAAAGGAAAACAGGATTTTTCAAAAGATGTAAAAGTAGAAATCTATGATACTTCGGGAAAACTGATTCCATCAAGATTTGAATTTAAAGATGCCGGAATTAAGATTGATATTAAAAACTTTCCGACAGGTACATATCTGCTGAATGTAAAAGAAAATAAAAACCTGATTCTTTCTCAAAAGATCATAAAAGAATAAATTGAACAAAACCGGCTCCAGCAGCCGGTTTTATTTTTCCAGTTTTTTCTCTGCTATGGGTATCCATTGTCCATCGTGACGGAGAAGAATTATTTTATCGACTAAGAACTTAGTTTTGTATTCCTTTGTTTCATATTTTTTCCAGGCTTTAAGATAATTTTCCCAACTCAGATCTCTGAATCCTACAGTTACATGAGGGTTAAAAGAATACAGGGCAAAATTAAAATACTCTTTTACTCTAAGATAAAGCGCGGTTAAATGAATATTTTCTTTCGGCTGAATATAGAGTACAGGGTTTTTAGGATTAGCAAAGCTTCCAAAGCCATCCAGTTCTACTTCAAATGGTGTGATTTCTGTATTGATCTTTTGAAAAGCATCATGAATATCATCCTCCAGTTCAATTTCCCTGGAAAAGGGAGGAAATAGTGTAATATGGGCTTCATTTTTCAAAGCCTTGGAATTGGCATAATTCATTGCCAGGTCTTCTTTAAATATTTTTATTTCTTCAACAATCTTCCGAGGAGGAAAAATCGCTATGAAGTACATTTTTTTCATAAAGCAAATTAAAATTTTTATATTAAATTTATATACATAAGAAAATTATGCATATGTTTGCAAGGTATAAATCATTTTATGAAAAAGAATAGTCTTTATAAAGGTACCCTGCAGAATATTATTTTGAAGCTTCTTTCCAAAGAAGTTAAAATGTATGGATATCAGATTACCCAAAGGGCGAAAGAACTCACAGAAGGTGAGCTTGAAATGACGGAAGGAGCACTTTATCCATTGCTGCACAAACTGGAGAGTGATGGGATGATTATTTCTGAAATTCAGAAGATCAACGGAAGAGACCGGAAATATTATCTGCTGACTGAAAAAGGAAAAACACAACAGGCAGAAAAAGAAACCGAGATGAAAAGTTACTTATTAAACCTACAAACCATATTCAATTTATGATAACCGGAGAACAGGAAAATAAAATTACAGATTATCTGATCGCTCAGCAGCTTTCATTGGATATTATGGTAGAAATCAGAGATCATATGATCAGTCAGATTTCAGATCTTCAGAATAAGGATAATATCAGTTTCGAGGATGCTTTTTTAAAGACAAAAGAATCCTGGAATGGAGAATTTAAGTTAGTTAATTATCTGCTATTCTATCCAACGGCAATCCCTTTGATTGCCAAGAGGATTATACAGGAAAAATATGCCGGGCTTTTCAGAAAATCTCTAATGATAGGGCTGCTGGCTTTAATAATTAATTTATTGTTGATTTTTATAGCAAAAAATCAGGACCATTATAATCTGTTTTTCAAACTGCTTAACGGGTCTTTTTTATTGGGCTCAGTATTGATATTGGTTTTTAATTATAAGATCTGGAAATACCTGAAAGCAGATTTTAAATATAAAGGGAAAAGCCTTTATACAATGTATCAACAGAATATAGGATTGATGGTTGTATGTGCTTCTTCAATGGCACAGGTTGTCATGAAAAACGGAAATTATGCTTATCAGTTTTTCAGAGAACACAACCATTCTGAAGTTTTTCTGACTTTAGTGACCTTGATTTTGCCGTTTATACTGCAGACGGCACTTGTTTTTGCTGTATTCAATTTTATGGAACACAAAAAGAGTTTGGTGAAAATGCAGGAATTCCTTAAACCCGCATAAATAATACACCATTCAACTAATGTTGTGATCTAAGCTGTGTAAGAGTATTCTCAAGATGATCTGTGATCTTTTTTACTTCAATATGAGGTCTGAAGATCACTCCTTTCCCTTTTTCTTCATCGGCAATATTAGAAAGGATGATTACGGAAGTTTTGGTGTCCGGATAATAGATATTTAATGAAGGAGAACCTTTTATATAGCCGCTGTGGAAATAAGAATTGGGTTTCCCGATATTAAGCATGATACCATAAGCGTAGCCCATTTTTCCAAAGATTGCATGGCGTCTTTCTGCGCTTTTTGCCATGAATAACTTCAGGGTTTCAGGCTTTAAAATTTTTCCGCCATACAAAGCGTTGTTCCATGAATGAAGATCCTGAATGGTAGATAATATTCCGCCAGCCGGAGTTCCGATTTCTGCACCGCCTAATCTTTTCGGCATATTGGGAACTTCCTGAAATTTAGCAGGAGTACCCAGATAAGCACTGGCAAAATTATTTCCTTTAAAAGTGTCTCCTGTAGAAGAATGTTTCATTCCTGCTCTTTTAAAGAGTTCCTGAACATTTTCAGCATAGGACTTTCCGGAAACTTTTTCCACAATCTTTCCAAGAGTATTGAATCCGTCGTTGGAGTAGAAGAAGTCGGATCCGCTCTTAAACATCAGCTTTCCTCCCACTATATTCAATCCTGAAGTATGATTTAATAATTGATGAATCGTAATGTTTTCATATTCTTTACCCTGGAATTCCTTCAGGTATTTTGAAACTTTATCAGTCACATTCAGTTTTCCCTGTTCCATTTGAAGTAAGACCAAAACAGCGGTGAACTGCTTGCTTACCGAACCTATGGCAAAAATAGTATTGCTGTCAATTTTAGTTTTCTTCTTAAAATCAGAATATCCGTTTTCTCTTCTGTAAAGGGGAATGGTGTCCTTAAAAACGGCAATGCTTCCATTGAAATGGTACTTTTTAAAAGTAGAATCAATCTGCTGTTCTAAAAGTGTTTTCTGAAAAGCTGCAACAGTAGAATCAATAATGGCTTTTTTATCAACAGGAGTGGCTTTTGGAGCCTCAGTTGTTGTACAGGAAAATAAAACGCAGAATAGGGTCAGGAATACTAAATTTTTAATCACAGGTGTTGTATTTTTAAATAATGGTTGTTACTCTTAAAGATACTAAAATATCCAAGAGCATTAAGGGATGCAAATTACGTGCTAGGAAGGGCCTTGAATCAATTTTATATGGATTTAATGGGGTTGTTTAGTGAGCATTTAATACATTTGATAGAGAAAATGTATCACAAAATATGAATGAACACTTGAAAAATGATTCAGCAAACATCGGAAATCTGCTGAATATCATCAAAGAACAGGGAACAGATTACCTGAATTCTATTGAAGAAAGATTAACATCAGTAATCAATAATACTATATCGGAGAGGCAGGAGCTTCCGGAATCAGGATTAGGAACAGAAGAAGCTTTAAGGGTTTTTAATGAAAAATTTGAACCGACCATGGTTGGATCGGGAGGGCCGAGATATTGGGGATTTGTAACAGGAGGAGCTACACCGGCATCGATAGCAGGTGACTGGCTGACGACGGTTTATGACCAGAATCCCCAGTCAGTAACAGAGCAGGGAGATGCTTCCGCAAAAATAGAGATGGAAACCATACAGCTTTTACTGAAACTTCTTCAGCTTCCGGAAAGCTTTCTGGGAGGTTTTGTATCGGGAGCTACGATGTCTAATTTTACCTGTTTGGCTGTTGGTCGTCAATGGCTGGGAAAAGAGCAGGGAAGAGATATTGCCAAAGAAGGCGTTTCCGGAACAGTAAAGGTACTTACGGCGACACCTCACTCATCTTCAATAAAATCATTGTCACTATTGGGACTTGGCAGCGGTAATATCATTAAGATCAAAACGGAAGAAGGAAACCGTGAAGCAATCCATATCAAAGATCTGGAAGAAAATATTCTGAAGCTTAATGGTGGCCCATTTATATTAATTTCAAGCGGAGGAACAGTAAATACGGTGGATTTTGATGATTTTAAAGCGATCAGCAGGTTAAAAGAAAAATACAATTTCTGGTGGCACATTGATGCTGCTTTCGGTGGTTTTGCAGCTTGTTCGGAAACGCATCAGCATCTTGTGGAAGGGTGGGAATATGCCGACAGTATTACAGTAGATTGCCACAAATGGTTGAATGTCCCTTATGAAAGTGCAGTATTTCTGATTAAAGAGCAATATAAAATTTTACAGGTAGAAACTTTTCAAAACTCCAATGCTCCTTATCTGGGCGATCCGTTGGAGAATTTCAGCTATTTAAATTTCCTTCCTGAAAACTCAAGGAGATTAAAGGCTCTTCCGGCATGGTTCTCTCTCATGGCATATGGGAAGAAAGGTTACCAGGAGATTGTAGATAATAATATAACATGGGCACAACAGTTTGGCCAGATGATTGAGAACAGTCATGATTTTAAACTGCTGGCTCCGGTAAGATTGAATACGGTCTGTTTTACATTAAAAGATGATACAAGACAGAATGAGGTAGAACAATTTCTTGAAAAGCTTAATGACACGGGAAAAGTTTTTATGACACCTACTTTTTATAATCAGCATAAAGGAATAAGAGCCGCTTTTGTAAACTGGATGACCAGTGAAAAAGATATCAGACAGGTATTTGATCTCATGAATGAAATCATTGCTGAAATACAATAATATATTGAAAAAGCCTGTGGATTAATATTCACAGGCTTATTTTATCAGCAGATCACAAAACCAGAAAACATATTCGCTGTCTTCTTCTTCAGGAGTTATTTTAGGTTTAGGATAAGTCTTTTTGACGGTTTCTCCAATTTCAAATTGAACAGGATTTTTAAAAATAGGGCCATCAAAAGTGAAGGTATGAAACTCTCCATTTTCTCCGCATGGATCTACATTTTCAGGAAGATCATCTATGAATTTCTGATCAATAATCCGTCCTGCAAAGCTTTTATCCAGATAAGTTCCGTTGACGCAGGTTACAATGGTTTTAAAACCAAGATCTAAAAATTCACGGATGAGGTTGGATGTATCTTGTTTCCACAGGGGAAATACGGCTTTCATACCGACAGCATTTAATTGATCTTCTCTGTATTTTCGCAGATCTTCCAGGAAAATATCACCGAAAACGGAATGGGTAATTCCCTGAGCCTGAATTCCGGTCATTGTTGTACTCATGATTTGCTGGTATTCTTCCATTGACGGTTCTTTAGGAAGCTCCATTTTAATCAATGGAATTCCGAGACTTTCTGCCTGTTTTTCCAACAGAGAAATATGAACTCCATGCATGGAAATCCTTTGAAATTCCTGAGTAATACTTGTAAGCAGTGTAGAAATCTCATATTGATCTTCCTGTAGTATCTTATAAAGGGCAAAAGCAGAATCTTTTCCGCTGCTCCAGTTGAATAAAGCTTTTGGTTTCATTGTAAAAATAACAAGCCTCATTGGTAGTTTATTAATAAGTGTTTTTTAATAGTTCATCAATAATATCTTTTTTGAATTTACTGAATGGACGTTTATGGTAATCTTTTTCCTCAACTTCAATACCAAACAATAATTTGTAAGCCTCATGTTTTGTAGTGAAATTTTGAAAGCTATCAATTAATATTTTTAAATAATTATCAGAATATTTATACCTTAAATTATATAAGTCTATTAATTCTCTATCAGAATGGGTATCATAAATCTCTCTTGTTTTATTAAAATCCAAAGTTTTTTTTACTTTTAAATTGGTTTCATTATACCTTGTAATTGTCTTGGGAGTTTTTAAATCCTTTAAAATATAATTAAATGTAAAACTTTGATTTGTATCTTTTGAATAAGGATGATTAATATTTATAATTGCATTTTCCCATCCTCCTTCAGGACTATTATTATGTTTAATATGGTTGCATGAATGACAACTTGGTATAAGATTATAAAAAGATAAGGCTAAAACATAATGACTTTCTTTTGGAAACCAATGGTCTAGTTCAGCCCTAGTTCTATTCTTTACAATATCTAAAGTGTAATTTCTATTACAATAAACACAAGAATCAATATTTAATTTACTTAAAAACTCCTTTGCGTGGTTCTTTTGGAAATTAGTATAGCCTGTTTGAATAAATGTACTTTTAATCAAATCTTTATGATAATTTGAGAAATGTTTTTTTTTGAATTCTTCATTGATTTCTTGTAAACGCTGCGGTGTCCCAGATATTAAATCTTCTTTGTAATCTGATAAAAATCTGATAAAAGTATCAGGTAATTTTTTTTGTTTTCTATTTCTTAAAATGTAACCATCAGAAATTATTTTTTCAAAAAAAATGCTGATTTTCGATTCATGAAAATCAATTGCTTCTTTTGTTGGTATTATATTAATCATTTTCTTTAATTTTTAGACCTAATTCAATAGCTCTCACTTTTAGTTTTTCAATTTCAAGTTTTTCATCAAACTCATTTGGAAAGCGAGAAAAATACATTTCTTCAAGTTTATTTTTTAGCAGTGGTTCATCAATTAAATCTATAATTCTTTTATACTCTTTTTTGTTTTCAGATGATACTTCTTTTTCATTAAGCCAATCAATTATTTCATTAATTTTGTTTTTTGCAAATTCACCCATCAAAAGTTTACTATCATTATGTTCAAAGAAAAAACTATTAGATAATAAATCATTGATATTTGCTCCAAATGTATTTTTATTTGAAAAATCTTCACTTGGCAATCCTTTTTTTAGAAATAAAACATTCTGTTTCGGAATATCAGAAAGTATAAAAGGTGAATGAGTTATGAATAAAATATTTATATTTGGAATGTAGTCCTTATAAAGGTCTTTAAAGTCTATTTTTTTTATATAATCTAACAAATCTTTTACAAAAGATTTTTGTTGCTCAGGGTGATAATATAGTTCGATTTCATCAAGGATAATATTAAAGTTACTATATATTATTAAATCTTCTTTTTTTCTATTAAAATTGACTGATAGTAAATTTCTTAGATGGTAGATAATCGAATTAAGACTATAAATTCTTTGTTTTTCGCCAGAACTTAAATTCGATAAAGAATTATTTTCATCTTCATCAAAATATAATTCAATATCAATAAATGATGGAGGTAGATATTCTATTAAATATGTAAATAAATGATCATCAGGTAAAGTTATTTGGCTGTTTATCTTATCAAATATTTCTTTAAATGTATACTCTTGATTATATTCTTGTAAATTAACGGTTTGAGAATCTATATAGTTTTGATATTTATAAAAATTTAATGCTTGCCTTAATTTTAATGTGATATGACTTCTGTCTTCATATAATAAATTAACTAAACCTTCCAATTGCTCTTCATCTCCAGAATCAAAATCTTTAAATTCGGAAAAAGTATTATATCTTTCAGTAATAGAACAAATCTTGTTAATTATATATATGACACTTTCTTGATAAATAGTTTCTTGTTTATAATCAATAAATACCTCATTAAAAAATTTTTGATATAGTTTGGGAAAAATGTTATTTATAAAGGTTGGTTCATTTAAATTATACTCATAATTAGATTTATTACGATATCTAAATTTTATTTTTTGGATAGTTTTGTTTTCAATTAATTCATTAGAATGAATAATTTCTTTACTGAAGACAATTGCAAGTAATCTTTGTCTAACTAGATAATTTTCAGTGTTAATATCTATATTTCCCTTATCTCTAAAAGGATTTATTACAATAGGTGTTTGATATGAATCATTTTTGTGAAATAATTTTTCAATCCAATTTCCAGATTCTTCAGAATTTAATCCATATATTGAGTAATTAATAACTAAGTTGTAGAATATTTTTTTAGCATTTTCTCTTAACTTGATTTTAGTGGAAATATCTATTGTACCATTAGTGTAGGAAAAAAGAAATAATGACTCTTCTTTAATACCTAAACAAAAGATTTCATTTTCAATTTCATAGAAAATATTAATACCTAAATCTGTAGTGTATTTATCATATTCTTTAAACTTTGTCTTTGGTCTTGTAAATCTATTTAAATTCCCAACTAAATTTTTTGCAGACTCTTTAAGGTTTGAGTCTCTATTTTCAATAGTCTTATTTTCAAATATTTGTTTAAAATGCCCAAACGCAATTTCGAAGATTTCAGGTTTAAAATCTTCAATTTCTGAAAAATCAGTCTCTTCAGCATCTAGAATTTCAAGTATTCTCGAAATTTTATAAAAAGTCACGTATAATAATTCAACTAAAGCACTTTTGCCACTCCCATTTTTACCAACAATAGCTGAAATGTTTACTTTTTCCTCGTAAAGGCTTTTAGGAACTCTTTCTTTATAAATAACTTCGGTTATATTTCCTGATTTATTTTTATTAAATTGATAATCACTATAAAACTGATAAACTGTATTTGGATGTAAATTTTTTATAAAATTTGCATTATGTCCATGTAAGGGTTGTATTGCAATTAATTTAAAACTCATGGTTATTTTATTTTTTCTAAAGTAATAAAAAAAACCTCAAAGAAATCCTTTGAGGTTTAATTTATAAAAAATGTATGTCCAGTTGCGGACTACATGTTTCTTCTGTATTTACCACCCACTTCAAATAAGGCATTGGTAATTTGTCCTAAAGAACAGTATTTTACAGCATCCATCATCACTTCAAATAAGTTTTGCTGGTTGATGGCTGCATGTTGAAGTTGTTTCAGAGCTTCTTCAGATCTGCTGTCGTTTGCTTGCTGGAAGTTGTGCAGAGATTCAATCTGTGCCTGTTTTTCCTCTTCTGTAGAACGGATAACTTCTCCTGGTAAAACAGTTGGTGAACCGTCTTTTCCTAAGAAAGTATTTACCCCGATAATCGGATATTCACCTGTGTGTTTCAACCATTCGTAATGCATAGATTCTTCCTGGATTTTTGAACGCTGATACATTGTTTCCATTGCTCCAAGAACACCGCCTCTTTCTGTGATTCTGTCGAATTCTGTATATACAGCTTCTTCCACAAGATCCGTTAATTCTTCAATGATAAATGATCCCTGAAGCGGATTTTCGTTTTTAGCCAATCCTAATTCTTTATTGATGATTAACTGGATTGCCATCGCTCTTCTTACCGATTGCTCAGTAGGAGTCGTGATTGCTTCATCATAAGCATTGGTGTGGAGTGAGTTACAGTTATCATAGATTGCATACAGCGCCTGAAGAGTTGTTCTGATATCATTGAAATCAATTTCCTGAGCGTGCAGAGAACGTCCTGAAGTCTGGATGTGGTATTTCAGCATCTGGCTTCTTTCGTCAGCTCCGTATTTTAATTTCATAGCTTTTGCCCAGATTCTCCTTGCCACACGCCCGATTACTGAATACTCAGGGTCGATACCGTTGGAGAAGAAGAAAGATAAGTTTGGTGCAAAATCATTGATATCCATTCCACGGCTTAAGTAATATTCCACATAAGTGAAACCGTTGGCCAGTGTAAATGCTAACTGAGAAACAGGGTTTGCTCCTGCTTCAGCAATATGATATCCTGAAATGGACACAGAGTAGAAGTTTCTCACCTTCTCTCTGATGAAATATTCCTGAACGTCACCCATGAGTCTAAGGGCAAATTCAGTAGAGAAGATACATGTATTCTGAGCCTGGTCTTCTTTTAAGATGTCAGCCTGAACGGTACCACGAACGGTAGCAATCGTTTTAGCCTTAATTTCTGCATATACATCTGCAGGAATTACTTCATCACCCGTTAATCCTAAAAGCTGTAATCCTAAACCATTATTGGATGGAGGAAGTTCACCTTTGTATTTGGGTCTTTCTAAACCTTTATCGTCAAATTTTTCCTTAAGTTTAGCCTCTACTTTAGCTTCTAAACCGTTTTCTTTGATATATTTTTCAACATTCTGATCGATGGCAGCATTCATAAAGAAAGCCAGTAGCATTGGTGCAGGACCGTTGATGGTCATTGAAACTGAAGTCAGTGCATTCACCAGATCAAATCCGGAATACAATTTTTTAGCATCATCCAATGTCGCGATAGAAACCCCTGCATTTCCGATTTTTCCGTAAATATCCGGTGGTAAAGCAGGATCCTGACCATATAATGTTACAGAGTCAAAAGCTGTGGATAAACGTTTTGCAGGCATTTCTGCAGAAACATAATGGAATCTTCTATTGGTTCTTTCGGGGCCTCCTTCTCCCGCAAACATCCTTGTCGGATCTTCACCAGTTCTCTTGAACGGATAAATTCCCGCCGTATAAGGGAAGCTTCCCGGAAGGTTTTCTTGTCCTTTCCATTTGATCAGATCACCCCAGTCAGTGTATTTTGGCAATGCAATTTTTGGAATTCTCAAATGGGATAAAGATTCTGTGGAAGTTTCTACCTTAATCTCTTTTCCTCTTACAAAATAAGAATAGAATTCTGCCTGGAAAGCTTTTTTCGTATCATCCCAGGTTTTCAGGAAGTCTATATTTTCCTGTTGAAGGTGTTTTTCTGCCTTTTGATATTCAGCATCCAAAACCTCATTGGAAATTATATTTTTTACGCCTTCAATATGATACATTGTTCTGGCCAGTTCAGCCTGCTTTTCAATATTGGCGTCATATTGTTTGTTGTTTTCAACGATTTCAGAAAGGTAACGAACTCTTTTTGGTGGAATAATGGTTACCTCGTCTGTGATTTCCTGCTCTACAAATGCGTTTAGTTTTAAATCAGCAAATTTTTCGTTTACTTTAGAAATTAACCTGTTGTATAGTTCCGTTGTTCCGTGGTCATTAAACTGAGATGCTTTTGTAGCATATACAGGCATGTCTTCCAATGGGCTTTCCCATAGAAGGTGGTTTCTCTGGAACTGTTTTCTTACAGCCTGAAGAGCATCAAGAGCTCCTCTTTTGTCAGATTTGTTTAAGGCTACAAGATCTGCGTAGTCTAGCATGTCGATTTTTTCCAGCTGTGTAGACGCTCCATATTCAGGAGTCATTACATACATAGAAACATCGGCAAAATCTGAAACTTCTGAACCAGACTGTCCGATCCCTGACGTTTCAAGGATGATGACATCAGGATGAGCCAGCTTCAGTACATTCAATGCAGAATGAATGAATGGAGAAACGGAAACGTTATTTTCTCTGGTGGCCATAGAACGCATATAAACTCTAGGATCGTTGATCGCGTTCATACGGATTCTGTCTCCTAATAAAGCCCCTCCGGTTTTCTTTTTCGAAGGGTCAATGGAGATAATGGCGATTTTTTTATCAGTATTTGAACGTAAGAAACGTCTTACCAATTCATCTGTTAAAGAAGATTTACCAGCTCCTCCGGTACCTGTAATACCAATAATTGGAATGGTTAAATCTTTAGACTTTTCATCAATTGCTTTTACAAGCTCAGGTTTTTCTTCTGAGAAGTTTTCAACAGCAGAGATAATGCTGGCGATGCTTGTTGAGTTTTCAAAGCTGATGGCATCCAGATCTTTTGCAGTTACATCTTTTCCTGTTGCAAAATCTGATCTGTGTACAAGATCATCAATCATTCCCTGAAGCCCGAGTTCACGGCCGTCATCCGGAGAATAAATTCTGTCTATTCCATAAGACATCAGGTCTTTGATCTCTTCCGGAAGAATTACACCGCCGCCGCCGCCAAAAATTTTGATCTGTGGTGAATTTTTTTCTCTCAAAAGGTCATAGATATATTTGAAATATTCTGTGTGACCTCCCTGATATGAAGTTAATGCAATAGCATTGGCATCTTCCTGGATTGCTGTATTTACAACTTCCTCTGCTGATTTATCGTGTCCTAAATGGATCACTTCGCATCCTGTTCCCTGAATAACACGACGCATAATATTGATCGCAGCATCATGCCCATCAAATAATGAGGCAGCAGTTACGATTCTTACCTTGTTGGTTGGAGTATATTTTTGGGTTTCCATAAAAATTCTAGAAAGTTTCTAAGTTCTCAAATATAACAATAAAAAAAGAACCGCGTGTTTGATTTTATCCTTTTGATTGTCAGTTGATTGATTGTATTTATTTAATTGTATATCCCCTTTTTGGGTTGGATACCTGGAAAGTTGGGAAACCACAGAGTTAAAACAAGTTGCAGTGACTTCGTTTTCAAAGACACCCATCTTTACATTCTCAAATTAAATTCTCTACTTTTGCAGAATATTTTTACAGACATGCAAAAAGCTTTGATGTACTTCGGATTAGGAACCATAATTAGCTTCCTGATCAATTATTTCTTTTTAAGTTCAGAGAATATCGGACTTGATATTTATTATGCTGTGGCCTTTGGTTCTGCCTGGGGACTTGCCTATTATCTGGACACACCCAATTTTTCGCTGCCTAAGAAATTAGGGCTGTCATTTGTAGGGATGGGAATTCTTGTTCTTGTAGGAGCTTTAATTTTTAATCTTGAATTAGCGATTCCTTCTATCCTGAAATTTTCTACCGTTTTCGTTGCGTATTATTTATTTGCAAGCTTCAGAGGAAATAAATCCCTTAGAAATTAATGAAGCATAACAAAGCTTAGGTACATCAGTACCATAAACATCAGGAGTAATCCGATATAGTTAATAATAAATAGTAGCAACCCTTTCAGTATACTCGTTCTTTTTTTTGTTTCATATACCCTGTGATGGGCAACAAAGAAATAGATCGTCATATAGGCGGATAGTCCTAAACAGGCTAAAACATATAACAGGGTAAGCCAATTACTGTCCGGTAGATAACTTGTTATCTTTTCTCCTACTATAAATACTAATATTCCTAATAAAAGGAAAGAGAAATAGTGAAGGGTAAATATACCGTGGTCAAAGTACCACCATTTTTTCTTGTTATGGAACAGCCATAAAAAGAATGCAAATATAGGAAGGTATACAAAGAGCGCTTTAGGAATCGTATGAATGAAATTGTCTTTATATTTTTCCCAGATCTGATGTTTGCTGTATCCTTCTTCCTTTAAAGAAAAAGCTTTTTCTGCCAGGGGTCTCGCTAATGAATATATCCCTGTTTTATCCTTTGCAAGTATAGAATCATACTGTTTTATTGTATAGGCATTCATAATAGACTCTTCTTTCGTATCGAACGTACGGTCAAAAAGTTCAGTCTTTTCCCGGGTGTCTTTAATTTTTAGGGTATCCAAAGTTTTTAAAGTATCCAACACCTTTTGAGTATTTGTTGCTACTTCATGGGACAGAACACCTTCTTTTTGTAAATCTTTTACAATGTCTTGTGAAATTTCTTTTGGCTTTTTTGCCTTTGTTTCTTTTTTTATCTGGCTTGGTCTTTCTGCTTCCTCCTTGGCGTGAGGTAAGATGTTGGGTAGAAAGAATGTGATGAAACTTATAAATATATACAGCTTTACAGGAGCTACATACAGTTGTCTTTTACCAGCCAGGTATTCTTTGGTGAGTGTTCCCGGACGGGTAAACAGATACTGCATGGTTTTCCAAAACTGTCCGTCATAATGGGTGAAATCCTCAATGAAATGGGTAAAGAGAAAATGAAAGGGCTGTCTGCTTTCAATATTTTCCTGTCCGCAGTGTGGGCAAAACCTTTCATCAACCTGATGTCCGCAGTTCAGGCAGGTTTTATCATCTCTTAGTTTTCCGTGGCTCATGAATTATGGAATATGATTGACGCAAATATAATTATTTCAATGAAACTGTAATTATATTAATGTGTTTTACGGAAATCTTTAAAGTAAACTTAATAAAAGAAAGAGTTGAGGGAATGAACTCTTTGCTGTATCATTTGTGTTTTTAGAATCGTCTAAGCGTTTTTTTTCATCGCCACAACAATTTACAAGATGCATGCCAAAATTATAATAGTGTTAAAATCTATTGATATAGGGGTGTGTGGACCTGATTATATAGATAAAATAAAATATGTTTTTGGGTTACAAAAATAATTTGTACCTTTGCACACCCTTTTAGGGGTAAATTATGTTTAATCTTTAACTAAAACGTGTGAATACATTAAGTTACAAAACTGTTTCAGCGAACAAAGCTACTGCGAATAAAGAATGGGTTGTGGTAGACGCTGAAGGACAGCCGTTAGGTAGACTAGCTTCTACGGTTGCAAAGATTTTGAGAGGTAAGCACAAAACGAACTTTACACCTCACGTAGATTGTGGTGATAACGTGATCGTTTTGAATGCTGGGAAAATTACACTTTCCGGAAACAAGTGGGCTGATAAGACTTATATCTGGCATACAGGATATCCTGGTGGACAGAAGTCTATGACTGCGGCTGAACTTCAAAAGAAAGATTCTTTAAAGGTATTAGAGAAATCTGTAAAAGGTATGTTGCCTAAAAACAGATTAGGAGCTGCTATCCTTAAGAACCTTTATTTATATGAAGGAACTGAGCACAAACATGAAGCTCAACAGCCTAAAACAATTAATGTTAACGAATTTAAATAATTAATTATGTCTATAGTTCACAAAATCGGAAGAAGAAAAACTTCTGTAGCAAGAGTTTATGTAAGACCAGGTTCTGGTGTTATTACAGTAAACGGTAAAGATGCTAAAGAATATTTCTCTACAGACGTGATGGTTTACAAATTAAACCAACCGTTTATCCTTTCTGAGACTGTTGGTCAGTATGACGTTACCGTAAACGTATTCGGTGGTGGTAATACAGGTCAGGCAGAAGCTATCAGATTAGGTATTTCAAGAGCTTTATGCGAAATCAACGCTGAATTCAGATTAGCATTGAAACCAGCTGGTTTACTTACAAGAGACGCAAGAATGGTGGAAAGAAAGAAGCCAGGTCAGAAAAAAGCAAGAAAGAGATTCCAATTCTCAAAACGTTAAGATTTCTCGTTGGCAGATGGCTTATGGCTATTGCCTACAGAAATGTATTAAATTTTTTTTAAACTTAATCTCGGCGAAAAGCCCATTGCCAAAAGCAAAAAGCAGACCGCCAATTGCCCGTTACGTTTAGCATCCAAACGCTTCTCCCATCTAAAGAAGTTGTTGATTGTTTAAAAGACGGAAAGTAAACTAACAAAAACAGAAAACATGGCAAAAGCAAATGTAAAAGACCTTTTAGAGGCTGGCGTACACTTCGGTCACATGACTAGAAAGTGGAACCCAAATATGGCTCCATACATTTTTATGGAGAAAAACGGTATTCACATTGTAGACTTACATAAAACAGCAGTTAAATTAGATGAAGCTTGCAGTGCTTTAGAAAAATTAACTTCTGCAGGTAAAAAAGTTCTTTTCGTAGCTACTAAGAAGCAAGCGAAAGAAGTTGTTGCAAAACACGCTTCTGAACTTAATATGCCTTATATTACAGAAAGATGGCCAGGAGGTATGTTAACGAACTTCGTTACTATCAGAAAGGCTGTAAAGAAGATGAATGCTATCGACAAAATGAAAAAAGACGGTACGTTCGAAACTTTATCTAAAAAAGAAAGATTACAAGTTGACAGACAAAGAGCTAACTTAGAAAAGAACTTAGGTTCTATCTCTGACATGGTTCGTCTTCCTTCTGCAATCTTCGTTGTAGATATCTTGAGAGAACACATCGCTGTAACTGAAGCTAAGAAATTAGGTATTCCAGTTTTCGGTATTGTTGATACAAACTCTGACCCTAGAAAAGTTGACTTCGTTATCCCAGGAAACGATGATGCTTCTAAATCTATCGATATGATCTTGAGCATTGTTTCAGAATCTATCAAAGAAGGTCAGTCTCAGAGAAAAGCTGATAAAGAAAAATCTAAAGAAGAAGGAGAAGTAGTATCTGCTGATAAAGATGCTGACTTCGATGCAGAATAATTAAAGATTTTCTTTAATATAGGAAAAACGCTGGATTTAGGTCCAGCGTTTTTTTTATTGTTCATACTAAGGTTTTTTAGGGCATACCATAAGGTCAGGCAGATTAGGATCGGTACTAGGAATAATTACTCCAATTCTGCATACACCGCCGCAACACATTTCTCCGAGCTCCATACTACAGCCGTCTATACAG
The DNA here is from genome assembly GCF_900182655.1 of Chryseobacterium rhizoplanae. Lineage (GTDB taxonomy): Bacteria > Bacteroidota > Bacteroidia > Flavobacteriales > Weeksellaceae > Chryseobacterium > Chryseobacterium rhizoplanae. The sequence continues at coordinate 141,336 of NZ_FXTC01000009.1, read as the reverse complement.
CTTCTGTATCCTCCTTTAATGGTTCTTAGCTCACTTCTTAAGACTTTTTTTAAATTCTTCATGGTTTTTAGTTTAGTTTTTTTCCTACTCTATATGCTTTTCGGATACCGCAATTATATTTCTAAATATATGGAAATATTTGTTATGTGTATGATTTACAATAGGATATTTTTATTTTACTTGGTTTAACTATTTAATGACGGGATTTGTGATTATTTTCACATTGTATCTAAAGTCAATGCAATGAGCCTTTATTAACCTCTCCTGGTTGTTCAGATGACTTTGTCGGACGTTTTTAGAAAGTTTAGAAAAGTTGGTTGGCTTTATTAAAAAAACTTCAGAAATGGCTTGTTTTGGATTTCAAATGAATGCTAACTATATATTATATTTTAAATACATTTATTAAAATAAAAACCCACAGAATCCTGCAGGTTGTATGTTAGTTTGAAAGTTTTATAGAATATGAGGTCGTGATAAACTTTGTAGACTGATAGGTCGAGTTGCATAAAACTCCGGATAACCTGTAATTTTGATTTTTAGGAACCATTGTGTATCCTATTTTTCCCGCACCAATAGGGATTTTCTTGAAGAAATTATTTCCGCTTACCGTAAGGACCATATTGCATGGAGATTTATTTTCTACTGAAATAGAAGTCTTCGGATTTTTGGGGTCATCACTGTTAAGAAGATCATTAAGAACGTCTGCAGTTTCCGGCTTAAAGGTCTTTATCAGTTCATTATATTCTCTTTCTGTATTGGCTCTGTTACCTGGATTGCCGGTAGAGGAAGGGTAGGAGGTTCTTCCCGGATAGCTGCCATAATTTACATTACAGCTGGCAAGGATCACTGAGATCCCGGCAAAAACTAATAGTTTTTTCATACTAGTTTACTTTTTGGTTTTTCTTTTTTTCGAAGACTCCTTTGCTTTGGAAGTTTCCTTTTCAGTAGTTTTTACTTCAGTTTCAGGCAGTCTTGGATTATCAATCGTTACAAATATACTTTTTTTAATGTCTTTCTGGGAGATGTATTTCATATCGCAGATATTACTGCTGAGCGTATATGAACCCTTATTAATTACAACGAAATTTTCTCCGCGGGCGGGAACAGCAAGGTTATAATAATCTTTTCCTTCAATCCTCAGTACGATATTGCAGTCTGAATTATTTTTGAATAAGAGTATCGCTTCCTTGCGTGTAATATCTTCATTGAACATTGCATTCAGAAGCTTTACTGTTTTTTCTTTGTGCTCAGCAGAAGTTTCAGCAATGAGCTTTTTAAATTCCTCAGCATCCTCTGAATAAGGATTTCTCATGATGCTTTTAGGAATATCGGAGATAATAGGCCTTGCTTCCATAGGCTTGGCGGTACGGGCTCCTTTGGTCCACTCTGCGTTTTTTAAAGCGATAAGCTTAGGTTTCAGTACGCTTTTCTTCGGGTCATCCGGATGGGTGTTCTTAATATACTCTTCAATTTCTTTAATATCAACGCTTTTCAGGATGTCTTTATTTACTTTCTTTTGAGCAGATATTAAGTTGGGGAACAGAAATATGAAGAATAAAAAGGGTAAAAGTTTTTTCATCAATTGTTATTTTTACTTCATCAGCTTATTCGGAATTTAATATAAGTAATTGTTTTTCCTTTCGCTGAGAAAAGTTCTTCATAATATGTTTTGATATCTCTAAGGTGTTCCGTATCAGGATCATATTCCGGTGCTCCATAGATATCATGATGAGCGCTGATGATTTCATAGCCGGCTCCCTGCAAATATCCCAGTGTATATCCATGTAAAAACTCTGAATCGGTTTTTAAATGAATAATCCCGCCCGGTTTCAGAAACTTTTTGTATCGGTTTAAGAAATCTGGGTGAGTCAATCTGTGCTTTGTTCTTCTGTATTTAATCTGTGGATCCGGGAACGTAATCCATATTTCATCTACTTCATTTTCGGCAAAAAAATGATCAACAAGCTCGATCTGTGATCTCAGAAAAGCGACATTAGTCATATTGTTATCTACCGCTTCTTTAGCACCAAACCAAAATCTTGCTCCTTTAATATCAATTCCGATAAAGTTTTTTTCAGGAAATGTTTTTGCGAGTCCTACAGAATATTCTCCTTTTCCACACCCTAATTCCAATACAATCGGATTGTCATTTTTAAAGAAATTTTCTCTCCATTTTCCCTTCAGTTCGAAACCTTGTAAAGCGTCTTCCCTTGTAGGTTGGATTACATTCGGTAATATTTTGTTTTCTGCAAATCTTGCTAATTTATTCTTGCCCATTGAGTTATAAAATGAGTGCAAAAATAGTGAAAATTTATGGAGAATCTCTGCCTTTTGAAGGTAAAAGACAGAGAGATAATCCGTTTATGATTAAGGCTATTGACTTCCCAAAGCCACCATGATAGGTCTTTGTATTGTCTTTTGTGATGCATATTGTGCCCCGCAAACCAAACTGGTGAAAAGATACTGGCCCTTTTCTATAACAATTGAGCCTTCGCCCTGAGCGGGAACAGCAAGTCTGTATTTGGTAGTCCCTACACCTTCCATTCTTACAATGATATTACAGTCTGATTTATTTTGAATCAGAACAATACATTCTTTAGCATTGGGGTCGTTATCAAATAAAGAGTTGAGGATTTTTACCGTTTTATTTTTATGCTCTACGGGAGAAACCGCCATAAGCATGTTAAATTCTTCGGCTTCTGCATTGGGAATTGCTGTATTGGCTGCTGCATTTACAACAAATGTATTCTGGGCTGTACTTGGAGTATAAACGGTAGTAGGTTGTTTTGCTGCCAGTTCTGCTTTGTATTTTGCTATCTGCTTTTGTTTGATGATCGCATTCATTTCATCAAAAGTGATCTTTGTGGAAGGCCTTCTCTTCAGCATGGCAAGCATTTCCTGCATATCTTTTACTTTCTGATCAGCAGGATGTGCATTTTTGATGTATTCTTTCATCATTTCCATTACTCTTGGTTTCAGGACAGATCTCCGGGGATCATCAGGATGGGCATCTCTTAAGAAAGCGTTGATTTCATAGATATTATTACTTTTCAGAATATTACTATAGTCTTTCCCTTTTTTTTGAGCAGACACAGTAAACAAAAACATACAGCAAAGAAGTAAAAGTACTTGTTTCATTAATTAATATTAAGTTTAAAAATAGGTGCTTCTCTCTTAATTTGCGCTTTGGGTTGGTTAGTTTTTATTTGGATAACGAAATACAAGTAATTTTATTTTAAACACTTGTTTGTGAGATAAAATTAAACATATTTTTGAATATTGAAGAATGATATGCAATAAAAGTTGAATAATCTGTATCGGATGCCGTGTGGAAGGGGAACACCACGGGATTTCCGTTTATTTCAAAAAAAATAATCCATGTGAATGACATGGATTATTTATATGGATTGGAATTGTTTTTCTAATTATTGCTTACAACTTCCTGAAGATGTGAACTTCTAAGTCTCTTCTGATAAATTGGCAGATATTTTTCAATAGGAATCTTTACAGCTTCAAAGTTTCCGGCTAATACATAAGCCTGAATGTTTTCAGAAGTATAAACAAATTGAAGGAAGTTATCAATTAAATTCTCAGGGATTTTAAACCTTGTAAAATAATCTTTCCCAAGATAATTTTTGATCTGTGCAACGGAGCTGTTCATTCTCTCATAAGCCTGATAACGCTGTTTTTTCTTTCTCTCTCCGGAAAGAATATCATAGATACTTTCAAGACTGAAGGTAAGCCCGCCATCCCGCAATCCGGCAACAGGAAGTTCAGGAGGAGTTCCGTCCCCTTTCGGTTCAGGAAGCCCGATTACTTTCTTAAGAGCATAGGCCTTATCCTCTTTTCTTAAAGAGTTGACATCGTACCGAAGGTTTCCGGTAGGTTTGAACCTGCTGAGTACAATTTCCTGAATCTCATAGTAAGCAATTTTAAGCTCAACCAGATTTTTTTGTACCATTGATTGGGGCGTTAGCTTAATATCTTTTCTTTCAGTAACAATAGAGGTAAACCGGATTACATCTCCGGGATTGGCAGGAATATTAAAATTACCGTTATAGTCCGTAAGAACGGTTTTCTGGGTGTTCAGGTTAGTGACATATACCTGATTGAGATATAAAATAGAGTTGTCTCTCAGAAATACCTCCCCGGAATATATTTGAGCATTAATTTTTGCCAGAAAAACCAATAGCAGTAGAGTAAACAGTTTCTTCATATAATGCGCAAAATTACATAGAAATAAAGCAATTTTCCCTAGTTAGATAAAGAATAGTGGTTAAAGTTATATTAAACTTTAACATTAAACTGTTAAGGACTGTTAGAAATTTATAATTCCCTTAAAAAAGAGTGTATACAAGTAGAGAAGCCGGAAGAAGAATACTGAATTTTCAGCGGTGCTTTCTTCCGGCTTCCTTTTTTATCTATGTTTTACAAGCAGCCAGCTCGAGTATTTTACAGTGAGGGAAGAGCCATATTCTGTCCAGGTGATGAAATACCAGTAGGTTGCTGTAGGCACGTATCTTCCACCTATTCTTCCGTCCCAGGTATATCTGTTTTCCGGAGTTCCTCTGAAGACTTCCGCACCATACCGGTCAAAGATCCTGAATACAAGATTATCATTGGCCATCAAAGCAGAATAGTCTATTCCTTCGTTATAACCGTCTCCATTCGGAGTAATCGTGTTGATCAGATTAATAATGGCAAATGGTTTTTTGACTTCTTCACACATTTTAGAATCCCTTACAAATACATTGTGAGCTCCTCTTGGTACGTTGTAGAAAACATTGGAACTCTGCCACACCACACCGTCCAGAGAATATTCATAAGGAGGTGTACCACCACTTACTCCGACTTTTACTGTTGTCCCATCAATTTCAATAGACGTAATCATAGGAAGAGGCAGTTCAGTAACATTTACATATTGTTTGTATACACAGCCATTGAAAGTGAGTTCTACCCAATAACTTCCCGGTGCTACATTGGTGATGGAAGGAGTCGTAGCTCCGGTGCTCCACAAATACCTTTCAAAACCGGGTCCTGCATCCAGTGTAGTTGTGGTTTTAGAGCAAATAGCCTTATCTTGTAATATATCCGATTTTTTAGGAACTTTAATATTGATTTTAAGAGTGCCTACTTCCGGGCAGACTCCATTTTTTTCGAAACGGATATAATAAGTCTGGGAAGTTGTAATATTAACCGGGGATGAAACAATATTTACATTATTCTGAGCATCTGCCAATGTTGCGTGAAAAGTGAAAGTAACGTTGGGATCTAGTGTAAACTGAGGAATAAACTGCGCTAAATTCACACTTTTTATTCCATCCAGATCATCATCACAAACACTTTCCGTAACGGTTTTGGTAATCAATGTCACTTTAGCTCCAATGCTAAACTGTAAAGGCTTGATCACAGAAGCACAGCCGTCAGGAGAATCTACTCTGATGTAAATTGTAGTTGTTGCTGTATAGCTCCAGCTGTTAGGAAGAGTATTGTTGTTTCCTGCGTTAGCATCTGCCAGATTTGCATAATATCTTACATTGGTAAAATAGTTAGGATTATTAAGGACAATAGGGGTGATGTTGGAAAGGATGAGAGTAACCGTTCCGTCCAGATTATCATCACAGAAAACGCCATCGTAGTTATCCAGAACAATTGCTTTATTGAAAAGAGATAATGTAATTTGGGCAATACTTTTACATCCAATATTGTTTTTGACAACAGCATATATGATAGTCGCATTCGGCGCTGTATATGATGTTGTATTGGTGATTAATGCTGTGGTATTCTCATTCTGAGCATCTGCAAGAGTAGGATAATAAGTGATGGTAACAGGAGAATTGTTGGTGACGTTGGCTGTAGTCAAATTGAACGTTCCCTGCCCGTTTATATCACAGGCAAATAATGTGGTATTCATCACCGTAAGAGCCTGAATATTGATGGTAACTGTTATTGTTTCGCAATCCGGGAAGTCCGGATCATTTCCGCAGAATGTATAAGTGAATGTATCTGTTCCGGAGGTTCCGGGAGTATTGACAGTATAAGTAATGATTCCTGTAACAGGGTTTATCACTGCAGTACCCAGAGCAGGTGCTGTTGTAATCGCTACCGTACTTGGGACAGGAGTTTGTGATGAACTGCTGAAAGCAGGTGTTATAGTCTGCGAAGTACAAACATTGTAAGAAGCATTGGTAAGTTTTGTACAATTCAGAACCTTAAATTTTTCAGTAACCAAAGGTGCACAGCTTCCCATTGTTACAGAACATGTATAATATCCGGGTAATGTAGGGGTAATTGAAGATGCCGTAGCTCCCGGAATAAGGGTACCGTTTCTGTACCATTGATAAGAGTCATAGATCAGTGGATCCACAGTAAGAACAATACCGGGAATACAGCCTACACCTGATTGTAAAATAACGGGCTGCGTAGGAAAACCAGCGAAAAAACCTCCGTATCCTACAGCATCACTTCCGGCAGTGATGCCTGCCATAATAGCCTTATTTGAAACTACTGTAATGGTCCCTGTTACATTGGGAATTCCATAAGTAACCCAGTTGGTGGTCCCTGTCATATTGTAAGGACCTGTTACTGCAGGAGGATTAGTTCCGTTTACTGTAATAATAGCTCCTCTTTCTGTTATAAGATTCAGTTTTGTCGGGATGTTCAGAATACCTCCGGGATTACCATTGGAATGAACAAAGTTTTCATTGATGAGTCCCAGTTCATTAATCTGTTTCGGTAAGTAACAGTTCAAAGCCGGAATGAAATTGAATCCTCCGGTAGCCGTTTCATTTCCCGAATTTGAGTCTCCGGCTAAAATCTGGTAGACATAGGCATTTTTTGATGTTTTTACATATAAATTATAATGTCCGTTTCCCTGAAGAATGTATTTGGAATCAGGAATAACGAAATATTTCCCGGCATTAATGGTCGCTATAGGAGGTATTTCATTATTGACAAAGATCTGGGTATTGTCTTCGGTGGCAATAACAACAGCGCCTTCCATATTGGCACCTATCGGCCCGTTACCTTTTACAAGGGCAAACTCATTTCCAAGTCTGTTGACAGGTACTGCCTGGTCCATTAAAATATCAGAACTGGACGGAAAATTACCTGCATATTGCCCGTTAAAATTTCCGTTGGTAACATTGATGGGCTTGTCTGAAATAATTTTGGAGCCTATGAAGCCATCAAAATTTCCTGCTATATCCCCGATTCCGTCAATGATATAAGATTGCCCTTTATTTAAAGTGAAAGTCATTGTCGGATTGGTAGCTCCGGTAGTTCCATTAGAAAACTGAACCGTAGGCGTGTATCCGGAGATGGTGACAGTTGTGTTATCCTCAGTTGCCAGTACACTGGTCATGAAGTTCAGAATATTATTGCTCACAGTGATAGGAGCGGAGGCTGCGTAAAACGATTTTCCCGTAGAAGGAATCCCTTTGGAAGTAATGATTTCAGCGTGGTTGAATACCGAGAACCTTAAATTGGCATAAAAAGGAAATTCTGCTTTAAGGTACAGCCCTTTGGTTGTAGGGGTAAATAAATCCGCCTGTTGTGTGGTAATGATATAATTCCTTAATACATCGAATTTCTGCGGATTATTTTTACTGATATTCACCGTTCCGATCAGAACATTATTGTTATAAATATTTACCGGAAAAGGAGTTGTTCTGTTGGTGGATAAATACAGTTTCTGATAAGGATTGGGTGCACCAGTCCTGTCTACCATCGGAGCAAACCAATGCTCCCGGTCCAATTGGGCAAAAGCAGAGGTGAAAATATAAAATATAAATAAAAAAGATAGAATTTTCTTCATTCAGCGGTAGTATTTATCACAAATTTAACAATAAAAAGTATTAAATGCTTGAAAATGTAATAAAAAAGCCACGATTGTAAAATCGTGGCTTACCAATATGGTTTTAACTAATTATTACTCTCTGTTTTTAACAAGAATCCAACCTGTGTATTTTACTGGAGTCTTTTCTTTGTTGGATTCATTCCAGTTGATATGGTACCAGTATGTTCCTGTTCCAATTTTCTTATCGAAGTGTTTTCCGTCCCATCTGTAGTTGTTGAATTTATTTCCGGTAAATACCATATTTCCATATCTGTCATATACTACAAAACTTAGGTTTTCTTTGTAAGCAAGTTCGCTGTAATCTATATAATCATTTACGTTATCTCCATTAGGGGTAATGGCATTCAATAGATTAGGAACCGTAATTTCTACGGAAGTAGGAGTACAGTTGTAGAAATCTTTTACATAGAATGTATGCTGTCCTCTGCTTAAACCTGTGAAGACATTCGAATCCTGCCAGTTAGCAGTTCCGTCAACCGCATATTTTAGAGGTGCTTTACCTCCGCTTACAATTACTGTTGCTGTATTGTTGTTGATCTCAATCGTCTGGATTACCGGATCTTCAACTTTTTTAACTTTTACTGTCTGAGTAAGGAAACATCCGTTCTTACCAAGTATTACAGTATATTCTCCAACACCAATATCTCTGATACCTGAAGTGGTAGCGCCTGTGCTCCATTGGTAAGAATCATATCCGGAACCTGCGTCCAGATTGGTTTTAGCATCCATACAGATATACTGATCTACCAATATCGGAGATTTTTTGATTGGAAGTACAATCAATTCGATTTTTGCATTGGCTGTACATCCTTCAGCTGTGGTTACTTTCACATATACAAATCCTCCTGTTGAAGGGAAGTTATCTGGTGTTGTGATTTCATTGATGCCAGCAGTAAGGTCATTTAATGTACGATAGTATTTCTTAGTAACGGCATTATAATCTGTCACTTTAGCTTTTGTAAGATCAAAATAAGCATAAGGAGCTACATCATACCAACATGCCTTAATAGAAGTATCCGTTACAATGAATGGTACTACGGTAAGGTTGAGTGTTACCTGCTCACAATCTGTAAACTCAACAGAGTTTCCACAGAATTTATAAACTATTTTATCCGGTCCTAAATATCCGGGATTTGGGTTGTAAGTGATTGTTCCGTTTGGATTAACCACGGCTGTTCCCTTTGTAGGAGGAGTTATAATTACTACTGTACTTGGTACCACGGTTTGTGTAGACGAAGTAAACGCAGGAGTAATGATTTTAGTAGAACAAGCGTTAAGCGTTTGAGTTGTTTCTTTTAAACAAGTTTGTACTTTATAGATAGGAGTTGTCACAGGAGGACATGTTCCCATTGTTACTTTTACAGTATAGTTTCCTGATTGTGTAGGAGTGTAGGTGTAAGAAGTAGCACCCGGAATGACTACTCCGTCACGGTACCACTGGTATGTTTCATATCCGTCATCCAGTTCAAGAATGATTCCCGGTACACATTCTCCTGTTTTTTTCGCAATTACAGGAATTGATGAGAATCCCGCAAAGTAGCCTCCGTATCCTGCAGAACTGAATCCTCCGTTGATACCAGCTGTTACAGCCTTTGTAGAAGTGATTTTAATATTTCCGCTTACTCCGGTGATTCCATATGTTACCCAGTTAGTATTTCCTGTTACAGGATATGGTCCGTCTGTAGCTGCAACTGGGGCGTCATTTACCATCACAGTTGCTCCTGTCTCTGTTAAAATATTTAATTTGACAATGATATCCTGAACTGCACTGGCTCCTCCTGAGCCAATAGGCATCTCATTGATCTTTCCGATTTCATCAATTTTTCTCGGAAGGAAACAGTTCAACGGTGGTATATAGTTAAATCCGTTTGTAGCATCACTTCCCTGAATTCCAATAAATTGGTATAAGTATACATTTTTAGTCGTCGAAATGAACATGTTTGAATGTCCTGAAGTCCCTTGAGCCACATAGCTGGTTTCATTAATTCTATACCATTCTCCGGCAGCAAGTGTTGCAACGGAAGTTCCTCCGCCATTTAAAAATACTTGAGTGTTATCTTCAGTAGCAACAATAAGACCTCCCTCCATATTTAAATTGGGAGCAGTAGATCTTGTTTTTACCATTGCGAAAGTATTTCCAAGTCTGTCAACAGGTACAGATTGATCCAGAACCGGATCACTTCCTGATGTACTGGCAGAGAAGTTGGCATTACAGCTTCCGTTGGTAAGGGTTATTGGTTTATCAGAAACTATTTTTGCACCAATAAACCCCGTTAGGTTTCCAGATTGTGTTCCAGATCCTGCAAGAATAAAAGACTGCCCCTTCTGCAAGGTAAAGGTTTGCGTGTTTCCTGTAGGACTTCCATTAATGAAAACAACTCCAGCAGTAGGGTTCCATGATACTGTTACATTGGTATTATCTTCAGTAGCAAGCACTCCTGCTGTAAAGTTCTGAATACTGCTGGTGTAGGTATTGGGAGCAGCAGCAACGAAAAATGTTTTTCCAATTCCGGCTTTTCCTTTACTGGTAATTACTTCCCCGTGAACACTTTGGGCAAGTCTTAAACTACAGTAAAAAGGTTTTGCTGCTTTTAAATACAGCCCTTTATTACCAACAGTGAATGCTTCTGTAGTTGTAGTTGCACTAATAAGGCTATTGGTAACCTTGTAGGTTTGCGGGTTACCCTTACTAATGGTAACGGTAGTTACTGGAGCATTGTTATTGTATATGGTTACATCAAAGGGGGTGGGTGAGTCAGTAGACAAATAGATCATGTTGGTATAAGTATTACCGCCATAACTATCATAGTAAGGAGCAATCCAATGCTCTGTATCCCTTTGTGCAAAGAGTGTATTAATTGTCAAAAAAATTAATACCAGACTGAGTAGAAATCTTTTCATGTGTATGGAATTAGGATTTCTACAAAATTAAAATAAAAAATGAAATACTTTTAATAAAATATAAATAAATGTTAAAAAAATATTGCCGATTTTTAAATAAAAGCCATCCTGAGTGTCAAACTGGTAATTGGATTTCAGGCATTTTATCTGAAAAATGGAAATATATCCCTTTTGTAAGACTTATTTTATTTGATTTTCGGGGACAGAAATAATTCCTATCAGAAAATTGATGAAATAATGGTCTTATGAGCCATCAATTTTAATGGTAACAGCTGATTTGTGTGTTACAGACGTCTGCCTCTGTATTATTTTGTAATTAAAAGATTTTGGGAATAAAAAAATCCCGGTGAATTTCACCGGGATTCAATATTTTTTTGAAGATGAGCTTATAGGCTTACTCTTACAAATCCTGTTACTTTTAGATCTGCATTTACAGATTTTACATAGTCAGCAACTGAGATACTTCCGTCTTTAATGAAATCCTGGTGTACCAAAGTGTTGTCTTTGTAGAATCTCTGCATTTTACCTTTAAGGATATTATCGATAATGTTTGCAGGCTTACCTTCTTCAGTAAGTTTGTGTCTTTCGATTTCTAATTCTTTATCGATAGTCTCTTGAGAAACTCTTGTTTCGTCCAAAGCGATTGGGTTCATAGCAGCAACCTGCATAGAAACAGCTTTAGCAGCTTCGTCAGCTCCGTCTACTTTAGCAGAAAGAGAAGAGATTGCAGCGATCTTGTTTCCAGCGTGGATGTAAGCTCCTAAGAAATCTCCCTGGATTCTTTCGAAAGATCCGATTTCGATTTTCTCACCGATAACTCCTGTTTGCTCTACTAATTTCTCAGCAACAGTCATTCCGTGGAAATCAGTAGCTAAAAGTTCTTCTTTAGTAGCAGCGAAGATAGCCATCTCAGCTAATTCGTAAGCTAGCTCAATGAAAGCTTCATTCTTAGCAACGAAGTCAGTTTCGCAGTTTAGAGAGATTACTACACCTAAAGTGTTGTCTTCGTTTACTCTTGCGATTACTGCACCTTCAGCAGATTCTCTGTCAGCTCTGTTAGCAGCAACTTTTTGTCCTTTTTTTCTAAGGATATCTACCGCTTTTTCGAAGTCTCCTTCAGCTTCAACTAGAGCTTTTTTGCAGTCCATCATACCTGCACCTGTTTGGTTTCTCAATTTTGCTACGTCTGCAGCAGCTGGTGTATAAGACATAATATCTATTATTTTTTTTATTTAAGATTAGTATTAATTTTTAGCTTAAATTTAGAGCAGTGCAAAGATAATGATTTTAATGATAAACTAAAAAATGACTTTTCACGTTATTAATATATTTAATACTATTTTAAAGATTTGATTAATGAAAAAAATCTTATTCCTTCTATTTATATGCATTTTCTCACTTGGTTTTTCCCAAAAAAAGAAAAAGACAAAATCAAAAGCTGTTGTTGAAAAAGAAACTGTAATTATCTATACAGAGCAGGAAGCTGAGATTTCAAAAGAAGCCAGAGTGATTGCCGGCTTTTTGAAACAGAATCCGGGACATGCTAAAACAGATTATTTTAAAAGAAAACTGATTGATATTATCATGGCAGACAATTCTCCTGAAGCGAAACCTACGATTAGACCGATCAGTAAAGATAAAATTGAAAATATCGTTAAGAATAATGAGTTAAACAGCGGTAAAACTGTTGCTGCAAATAAAACGTATACGGCAAACGGAAAGCCTGTTTCCAATAACACTGCAGCAGCTATTGAAGCTTTAAAAGAAGAAAGAAGAACAACCACTTTTGCATCAGTGGGTTCTGCAGGTTCAGCAAAAAGTGCCGGTACTTCTAAAGCAGAACCGAGTGAAGAAAATAAAAGAAGGGCTGCAATGCTGACGCATCTCTTTAATAATGATATAAACAAAAGTGAAGCCTATGTAAATATCAAAAACAGATCTTCCTGTAATCTTATTGTAAAGATAAGTGGTAAAAAATATTATAACCTGAGTGTTCCTGCAAAAGGAGAAAACTTCATTCTGGTAGATAAAGGAGAGTATATAATGACAACAATGGTGTGTGATGCAAAATATTCTGCTCCGAAGAAGATTACCCAGGATATTGAAATTGCCCTGAATGTTGCAGAATAAAACAGATAGAAGAAAGCTAAAGAAAAAAGGTTAAGAAGAAATTCTTAACCTTTTTATTTTTTTATCCTTTAAACTGACCCATCGCAATGAATTTATCCTGTCTCTGGGTTTCAAGCTCCTGTCTTGTAAATTTGGAGAAAGCTTTGATATTCTGTAAAATTGAATTTTTCAGGTTTAAATAAGTCGTCTCCTGATCATAATGAGCTCCGCCAAGTGGTTCTTCGATGATTCCGTCGATGAACTTTTCTCTTAAAGCATCTGCTGGTGTAAGGTTCAATGCATTGGCTGCATCTTCCTTGTGATCCCAGTTTCTCCATAAGATAGAAGAACAGCTTTCCGGTGCAATTACAGTATACCATGTATTTTCCAACATATATACTTTATTTCCAACACCTATTCCTAATGCACCACCACTGGCACCCTCTCCGATGATGTAAGTGAAGATAGGCGTTTTCAGCTGAACCATTTCAAAAATATTTCTTGCAATAGCTTCACCCTGTCCTCTTTCTTCAGCTTCCAATCCCGGATAAGCTCCCGGTGTATCTACTAAAGTTACCACAGGAATATTGAATTTTTCAGCAAGCTTCATTAGTCTTAAAGCTTTTCTGTATCCCTCAGGATTTGGCATTCCAAATCTTCTGTATTGTCTCTCTTTAGTTGTTCTTCCTTTTTGAGTCCCTATGATCATAACTTTCTGACCATCCAGGGTAATCAATCCTCCAATCATTGCCGGATCATCAGCGAAATTTCTGTCTCCATGAAGTTCTAAGAAACTGCCTTTGTCTGCCATCCCATTGATATAATCCAATGTATAAGGACGATCCGGATGACGGGACAGTTGTACTCTTTGCCAAGGTGTAAGATTTCCATAGATTTCTTTTTTCTTTTCTAAAATCTTATCCTCAATCTGGCTGCATGCTAATTTTACATCAACACCACTTTCTTCTCCTACTAAAGAACACGTCTGGTATTGATCCATCAATTCTTTGATAGGAAGTTCGAAACTTAAATATTCCATTTCTTGAAGTAAATTAAATCTTTCAAATGTATGAAAAATTATGGTTATTCTATTTAAAATTATTTATAGCATTGTTTATTCTGGAGGTACTTTCCTCTTTACCAAGGGTTTCCAGAATGTCCGGAACGTCCGGTCCTTTCAATTCTCCTACTAAAGACAAACGTAACGGCATCATTACTTTACCCATACCCAGCCCTTTGCTTTCCGCGAAATCATGCATGGTCTGCTTCAATGTCTCTGCAGTAAAGTCTGTAGAACCAAAAGCTGCTGCCAATTCTGCTAAAATTGCAGATGTTTCATCGTTCCATGCTTTTTTCGAAGCTTTTTCATCATAAGAAGTTGGAGCTTCAAAGAAGAATTTTCCGTTTTCGTAAATATCTTTCGGGAAAGTTGCTCTTTCTTTCATCAGGTGAATCACCTTCAACAGTTTTTCATCAGAAGCACCTGCGAAATCAATAGCAGTGTTTTTCAATATCTGAAGAAGCTCTTCGTCAGACTTCATCTGAATATACTGATGGTTGAACCACTCTGATTTTTCTTTACTGAATCTTGCCCCCGCTTTATGTACTTTGTGAAGGTCAAATTCCTTAATCATTTCTTCTAAAGGAAGAATTTCTTTATCGTCTGCCGGAGACCAGCCTAATAATGCAACCATGTTGATGAAAGCATCAGGAAGATAACCGTTTTCTCTGTATCCTTTGGAAACTATACCCGTTGCCGGATCTTTGAAATCAAGCGGGAATACCGGAAACCCGAATTTATCTCCGTCTCTTTTACTTAGTTTTCCTTTTCCTTCAGGTTTTAAAATTAAAGAAAGATGCGCAAACTGTGGTGCTTCCCACTGCATGGCTTCATATAATAACGTGTGAAGTCCTAAAGATGGCAGCCATTCTTCTCCACGGATAACGTGAGAGATTTCCATTTCATGGTCATCAATGATGTTGGCAAAATGATAGGTTGGCATTCCGTCATTCTTTACCAGAACTTTATCATCTAAAGTATTGGTATTTACAGAGAATTTTCCACGGATGATATCCTCAAGATTTAATACTCTGTCAACAGGCATTTTGAATCTTACTACATACGGAGTTTTTTCGTCTAACAATCTCTGAACTTCATCTTCAGAAAGTGTCAGGCTGTTTCTAAGACCGTTTCTGGTTTTGTTGTCATATGAGAAAACATCACCTTTAGCTTCGTACTGTGCACGAATACCGTCCAATTCTTCAGCAGTATCAAAAGCAATATAAGCATAATCTGTTTTTAAGATCTGCTCTGTATATCGGTCATAGATATCTCTTCTTTCAGACTGTCTGTAAGGAGCATATTTCCCTCCTTTCTTAGGACTTTCATCCGGGATGATTCCGCACCATTCCAAAGCTTCTTCAATATATTCTTCAGCACCTTCTACATATCGGGCAGTATCTGTATCTTCTATTCTCAATACAAATTCTCCTCCTTGATTTTTAGCAAAAAGATAATCATATAATGCGGTTCTTACGCCTCCCAAATGTAATGGTCCTGTAGGACTTGGAGCAAAACGTACTCTTACTTTCTCCATTTCAATTTTTAATTTTTGCAAATTTACTTAAAATTATGCGTTTAAGAGGTGATTTATGACCTGGTATTCTTTTTTTTGATTCCAATTTTTGTATTTACTCTACAGGTTTTTGTGAAATACTGTTTTAAAGCTCTCAATCTTCTATTCCGGATCATAATTTAAATTCATGGATGATAGTTATGAATAACCGTGTTGTGGAAATTAAGCTCATAAAGAGAAATTGTTGAATTGATATTTGTGTGTTTTTAATGAATGTTAAAAAATCGGTTTTTATAATTTGTTTTTGTTTTTAAATCTCTAATTTGTGATATTTTAAACCTTTGTTAATGGTACTTTAAGTAATGATTAAATTCACTAAATAATGATATATATCATTATGTAATTTCTTTTTTCACTCACTGATGAATATTATATTTGCCGGAAACTTTTAATTAATACTATGAAAAAACAAATTTTATTTTGCTTCAGTAGTCTACTGATGCTTTTCATGAGTTCATGTTCAACGGAAGAACTGAATAATGAGGTAACCCCTGAAAGCCCGGCAGCAAAAGCTAATAATCGATTATCAGCAGCCAAATTTGCAGGAGACGGAATTTACGATGTCTTAGGGCATGGTTATAATGTTACCGGTGAATATGCCAATGCAACGGCAGCTGGTTTTAAAGTGGTTGATATTGACCGTTTTAAAGTAGAGCAGACAAATAGATTAATCAGTGAAAATACAAACTCCCAAGAGTATGCTGAAGATTATGGTGAAAATGCTGAAGCTTATTCCAAAATGGTTTCCACCAAAGTGGATGCAACAGTTAATTTTCCATTGTTTAAAAAAATACTCTCTGTAGGTTTTGGCTCAGCGGTAACAACCAACAATAAGTTTGATGCAAAATATATCTACGGAAGTTATAACCTTACCATTAAACAAAAAAGAGTAAGATTCAATGCTACTACAGATATGTTAGGTGATTATGTAACTCCTGAATTTGCTCAGGATTTACAAACAAAAACTCCACAGCAGATTGTTCAGGATTATGGAACTCATGTAATGACTGATATTTATACAGGAGCAAAGCTTGATATTTTATTCCAGTCTGAAACAACGAGTCAGACTCGTGATAAGGCAGCCAGAATCGGAATAAAGGCAGGTATGTTAAATATTTTTAATGTGAATGTGGATAATGATGTGAATACTTCTGAATACCACATGAATTTTTCTAAGAAATTGACCTACAAAACCAGAGGAGGGGATCCTTCAAAAGGTCTAGTAGGAGATTTGAACCTGGATCAGACCAATACTAAAGTTAATATTTCCAATTGGCAGAACAGCTCAAATGTAAGTAATTCTGTTTTGGTAGACTTTGGAAGCAATGGGTTAATTATTATTTATGACTTTGTAAAAGATCCTGTTAAAAAAGCTCAGCTTAAAGCGTATGTAGACCAATATCTGATTGATAATAAAGTGTATCTCGAATTTAAAACAATTCCAATTTACAGATATTATAACGGAGTAGATCACTATTACACAAAAATTCAGGGAAGCTACAGCGGATATTCATTTGAAGGAACAGAGTTTAATGCATTCTTATATAAAGCTCCGAATACCGTTCCTATCTACAGATATTGGAACGGTAAAGATCATTACTATACAAAAACTCCAGGATATTATTCAGGGTATGTAGACGAAGGAATCGAGTTCAATGCTTTTGCTACTCCGCAGCCTAATACAGTTCCTATTTACCAATATTGGAACGGTAAAGACCATTATTATTCAAGATCCAGCGTAACACCTTCGGGTTATATTAAGGAAGGGATTGAATTCTATGCCTATTAATTAGAAATATTAAAATTTTACAACCAAAGAAACCGTCCTGTTTAGGGCGGTTTTTTATTTGAATAAAGGATAAAATAAATATTCCTACATTATTTTCATTGATAGCAGAATACTGAAAGAATATTTCCGGCAGTCTTATCATTAAAAATGTATTTTTGTAGCTTATAAATTTAGATGATCAATGAAAAAAGCAATCTGCCTTTTTATCGTAGGAGAAAAGTACTGGAAAATGTATAATAAAAACAGAGCCGGATTTGAAAGCTATGCTAAAAAATGTGGAGCAGATTTAAAGATCATTGATAGACCAATGGATGATAGTTTTCATCGCCCGCTTCTTTCTCAGAAGCTTTTGATTCCTTCAGAAACAAAGGAGTATGATATGGTTCTCTTCTTAGATCTTGATATCATTATTTCAGATAAAGCACCTTCTGTGTTTGATTATCTTCCGGAAGACAAATATTTCGGAGCTGTTCTCGATCCACGAGGTACTGAAGAATTCAACAAAACCTGGGGGCATATTCCGAGAATACTTGAAGAGACCAGTGAGATGTATTTTACTGACCGTCATTTTGAAGCGAATCCTTTATTGCAGGGAAGTATCAATGGTGGTGTATTTATTTTCAGACCGGAAAAAGTAGCTGATATCTTTAAAGAATATTATTTTTCAGAACACAATCAGG
Source organism: Chryseobacterium rhizoplanae (assembly GCF_900182655.1). Lineage (GTDB taxonomy): Bacteria > Bacteroidota > Bacteroidia > Flavobacteriales > Weeksellaceae > Chryseobacterium > Chryseobacterium rhizoplanae. The sequence goes on along the minus strand of NZ_FXTC01000009.1, from coordinate 123,363 downwards.
GTGAACTGAATAGTTTTGAAGAAACACCATTTGCTTATTTTTCCCAGATCAATAATTGGTTTGAAGCTTTACCTCCTGCCTTTAATGTTCAGATTTTATACAAAATAAAAGGAACAGAAAAAGGAAAAGAGGTAGAGCACGATGAGAAAAAACTTCCGCAGTTTTTCAGGAAATATTATTACAAAAAATCAGGATACTGTTTTTATCCCACAAAGAAGTATAAGAATTACGTACAACAAGTCATTGCGGAAAATTATTTTACTCATTTTTCCGGCAATTATCCTATAATCTACAATTAAATTATGAGCCTACTTTCACGAATTTCCAGCAAATTTATAACAGTTTCTTATGGTATTACGGTCAATGATGAAGCTGATGAACTGAAAAAATTATTGGATGTTCTTCTTCCTTTGATTGACAAGAATGATGAGGTAATTGTACTTCAGGATATTACCAATAAAAATAAAGAGGTGACAGAATTACTGAGTAGCTATGATAATATTATAAAACTTGAAGCAAAACTGGACGGAGATTTTGCCACTTTTAAAAACAGATTAGTAGAAAAGGCAACATGCCAATATTTGTTTCAGATTGATGCAGATGAATATCCTACTGAGCATTTCATCAAGACATTGAAAGCTTATCTTAAAAAAGAAAAAAGTGTAGAAATATTTTACGTTCCCAGAATCAATATTGTAGAAGGAATTACAGAAGAATATGTAAAGCAGATGGGCTGGAATATGAATAACGAAGGTTATATTAATTTTCCTGATTATCAGGCGAGGATTATTAAAAACAATAAAAAAATCTTCTGGAAAAATAAAGTACATGAAGTACTCTATGGAAATAAAAATTTTACAGAAATTCCAAAAAAATATGAATTATCATTAATTCATAAAAAGAATTTTGAAAAGCAGCAAAAGCAGAATGATTTTTATGAAACTTTGGAAGATTAATCAGGTTGAATTATTACACAACTAAAATGGCAGATTTAGGAATTAACGTTTTTGGATTTATTAATGGCGAGTTTGGCATTGCGGAGGCAACAAGGCTTAATTGTAAAGCGATGCAGAGTGCAGGAATTCCCATTAATTTGATGAATTATGATGTGAGAACCAATCATGATACTAATGATCAGACCTTTACCAGGTTTTCTGATAAAGCAGATCATCCTATCAATTTGGTTCAGGTTTCAGCATCTGTTTCGGAAATGTCGAACTTCTTTGAATATTTTGATTATTCTTTTTTTGAAAGAAAATACAATATTCTGTATATGGCCTGGGAATCAGAAACTATTCCGGAAGATTATCTTTTGAATATTAATCTTTTCGATGAGGTATGGACTCCTTCAGAATATTGCAAAAAATGTATTGAAAAGTATATCGCTTCTCCGGTAAAAGTGATTCCGCATCCCATTGATATTAACCTGAAGCCGACAGAAGATTCTGAAGCATTGAATTTTTATAATACTGACTTCTTTAATTTTTTATTCATATTCGATTACAATAGTTCTATCCAAAGAAAAAATGTGCTCAATCTGATCAAGGTATTCAGAGAGACTTTTGACGGAAAAGAGAATAACGCTTTTTTAACCATTAAAACCTCTAAATCTGATAAGTTTTCTTTGGAAAGGGAACAGATAAAAGAGGCTATCGGAAACTCTGTGAAGATCAAAGTGGTAGAAAAGATTTTTGACAAAAATGCCCTGAACTATGTGATCAGTACCTGTGGCAGCTATATTTCTCTTCACAGATCTGAAGGTTTCGGGCTGACGATGGCAGAAGCTATGTATTTTGGAAAACCTGTTATTGCTACAGGATATTCCGGAAATTTACAGTTTATGAATGCTGAAAACAGTTTTTTAGTGAATGCTGAGAAAGTATCTTACGGTTCAGATGATCTTAATTATGATTCTAATACCATCTGGTCTGAGCCTTCACTGGAAGAAGCTTCTCAATATCTACAAAAAATATATCAGGGTGGAGATGATGTAAAAGCCGCATCAGATAATGCGCGTAAAACAATTACCAATGATTTTTCACTCGAAGGAGTAGGGAAATTGATCAGAGAAAGGTCCGAAGCGTTGATTTCTGAGGGTAAGATTCAGCAAAGCAGATCAGCATTAATAAAATTATATGCGGACAGTATATTTTTGAAAAAAGATCTGAGGATTTACAAAAAGAGTAAGCCTATTCAGTGGATATATGATATCAAAATGTATTTCAGAAATAGGAAAGGGAAAAAATAATTTCAGTAAAATTAAAGAGCGGTAGATTCAAATGAAACCACCGCTCTTTTTTATTTTTTACCTTTTATTTTCTTTAAAAAGATGTTTACTTTTTTTCGTATTTTATTGTATAATGTCTTTTCCAGGTAATTTACTCTGCCAGTCAATCTGTCTATTTCGGCAAGATAAAAAACGTTCCCGACACTATTTTCTGAAGTATTTTCTTTTTTGTCCATCTGGTCAATAAAAGAAAGTCTCAGCTTAAGCAGTTTTCCTATAGTCTCAAGAGAAAAATGATCTCTGATCTGAGCTTCCGCACTCTGTTTAATAGAATTTAAAGACTGGAAATTATCTTTTATATACTGAAGCTTTTGGGTAGCATCCTCCAAATTTGGCCTTGCTAAAGTAAGTCCTTCAGCAATTAACCCTTTTGTATTAGAAGTTTTAATAAAATCATATTGAATAAGAAAGCTGTTGTTCACATTCATAAAGTCCAGATTTCCGGAATATCCGGTTCCTACAACAATTTTTCCGTAAGACATAGCTTCTGCCATCGTCAGTCCGAAACCTTCAGAACCATGTAAAGAAATAAGAACATCAGATTTCTGAATCAATGAATGAAGTTTTTCTTTTGAAAAATGTTCATTAATAATGATAATATTTGAAATCCCGGCGTATTTTTCCAATACTGTCTGTGCATCTTTACTCCTGTCAAGATTATGCGTTTTTACAATGAGAACACTTTCCGTATCATTTTTGAAAACATTGATAAAGGCTTCAATTGTAGCTTCAGGATTTTTTCTGATGGTAGTACTTAACGAATCAAAAATTGTAATATATACATTTGAGCCGGGTTTAATATTGTATTCTTCAAAATCAAATTCATCAGAAGGAGGTAGTTTTTGAATCGGATGGGAGAATCTCATCACAGGAATTCCTGTATATTTTGTGAAAATATTGACACAGAAATCACTAGGAACCCATAATTCATCAAAAATATTCAGAAACTCAACTGTTTTATCTGAAACTTCGGGAAATTCCCAGGCCCAATAGACAATGTTGTAATGACCTGCAAGATTGATATCCTGGTTTTTTGAAAAAAACTCGTGGGTCACATTACTGTTAATGTGAAAAATATTAATTAATGCATTGGGCTGTGCGTCACTTTTAGACTTTTCAAGAGTGTCACTGGAGTAGCTGATGCGGTTTACTGTAATGCCCTGGCTTTCCATAGCAGCAGCATTAAGCCTTGTTGCCTCTGCTATCCCAAAATTTCCCTCAAAAAAACCGTGATAGTTTACGCTTAATGACATATATTATAGTGTTTTAAGTTTTTCTTTTACTTCTTCAGGTGAAAATGCCCTCAGGCTGTCTACAGAATTTTGGCTTAATGTATTCCAAAGCTCTTCATTAGTATTCAGCTGAATGATGGCTTCTGCAAAACTATTTTCATCGTTGGCAATCAACACATTTTTTTTATTTGTAAGCTTCATTCCTTCAGCGCCGATATCTGTAGTGACCACCGGGAAAAAGTATTCAAAGGCCTGCCCTATTTTCCCTTTTACCCCAGCTCCAAAGCGTAAAGGCGCCACCATGATTTTAGAATTCATGAAATGCTCTTCAATACTTTCTACAAATCCTAAAAATTTAAACTTAGGATATAGTTTAAGATCCAGTTTTTCAGAAACATTTCCAATGATGCTTACTTCCAGCTCAGGATTGGTTTTCCAGACAATGGGCATTATTTTTTCATAAAGGAACTTTACCGCATCAATATTCGGTTCATGGATAGATCCGATGAACGTAATTCCTTTACTTTCACTAAAGTTCTTCCTTTCCGTAATATCAATTTTAGGATAGTGAATGTTCGATATGGTAATGATCTTATTTTTATCTGCGTACTGGCTCATGATTTCTTTCTCTTTATCAGAGATGGCAATAATGTAGTCCAGCTGTGGGGCAACAACCGTTTCCAAACGGAAGAAGTGTTTATAATTTTTCTTTAAAGAAATACGGGTAGGTTCCAGTTCAATTGCTCTCTTAAACCTTAAAAAATGAATATCTACCATATCATAAATAAATCGGGTAGAAGGCAGGATAGCTTTCATCTTTTTGTAAAACAGATTCAGGGCAAGCGGCCCGTTAAACCAAACGTAATCTACCTTTTTAAAAGCAGACAGGAAATCATAGATATTCTTGTACTTATTGTTCTCTACATACACCATAACATGATGCTGCTGATAAAACTTTACATAAGAATCGTCTTCAAAAATATGAGGGGCAAATAAAATACAGTTGTATCCTAATTCTTTATAGATTAATATAAGTTCCTTCAGTCTGTTGGCCCCGGATTCTTTATCATGGGCAGGGAAATCTCTTGATGCAAACAGGATTGTTTTTTGGGAATCGTCATACAGATTGATGTTGACTATATCCTTAGACTGAAGATATTTGAGCTTTTGTTTCCTTTCGAAGTGTTTTTTTATTTTTTTTAAGAGTCCCATTTGCTAGTTTTTAGTATCAAGTTCAAAAACTTTGTTTACCCAACTATCCAAAGTATATCTGTAGTAGATTTCCTCAGGAATTTTTTCGTAAGGTGTTTCAAAAAAAGATTTGTCAAGATTACTAATATTTTTGTTTAAAATCAAAATATTATTGGGGTTGTAAAAATCATAGGTTTTAATGGCTTCATTATCAGTAATGATTTTCTTCTCCAGAGACATTGCTTCAAAAACCCTGAAACTAAGTCCATATTGACCTTCACGCATCAGGTCAAGCAACACTTTCGAATTTTTATAATATTTAGGAAGATCGTTATGAGGAATCTTTTTGATGCTGAAAATCAGAAAGAGGTTTTTAGGTACTGTCATGAAAATATTCGTCAGCTGATGTTTCCATGATTTTTTTCCGATGATCATAATCTGAAACTTCAGACCTTGTTCAATCAGCTTTTTAGCCAGTAATTTTATCAGTGAAACCCTTCTGTTATCATAAGAGGTGATATAGAAAAGATCCATTTCAGGCTGCTGGGTTTCTTTTGCACAATGCGGCAGATAAATATAATTCGTCAGTTTTTCAAACCCGTGCTTTTTAACATCTATATAATCGAAGGAAAATACTTTGTCAAAAAGGTACAGCTTATCTTCTACAGGTACTCTTTCAAGGTTGTCATAAAGATAAGTAACCAGACGGTCTGTATATTTTCGGATTTTTTCAAGGGTTGAAAGATCAAATGTATCAGGGTTCATCACCAGTATCTGATCCTGATGTCCTAATTTTTCCAGGGCATCCAGAACGTATTTCTGTCTTTTTTCAGTCTTAAGATTTTTGTTTAAAAAGGTTTTGCTTAAAGCATTTACAGCTCTTTCATTGAAATTGGAATGAGTAACTGAGCTGATCTTTATATGATGGGCATCAATACCCCGTTTGCATAATGCTTCAACAATATACTTATCATAATCCCAAAAATCATAACTAATGATACAAATCTTCATTCAACTAATTTTGCTCTTTTTTTAATGATTCATAGGTTTCAAAAACGCTTAAAGATTGCAGGTAAGATAACTCATACCCTTCTTTGCCGTCTAAAATACCCAGTCTCATTATATAGGCCTTAAAGAATTTAAAAGCTGTTTTAAGATATTGCACTAAAACATTGTACTTTTTACCTTTTGCAGCCAGTTCTTTCCCCTTTAAAACTCCGTAATGAATCATTTTTTTTCTATAAGATTCATAATCTGAAACGGAGTAATGTAGTAATTTATTTTTTAAAATCCCAATGGTTCCGTTGACTTCCAGAGTTTCGTGTACCTTTTTTCCTGCCATATATCTGGCCTTCGATTTTCTGAAAAGCCTGAAATTTTTATCAGACTGTGTTCCTGAAAAATGAATCGGTTTCTGAGCAAAAAAGAATTTCCTGTAAAAATAGTAGGCATCTTTTTGCACGGGTTTATTCAGCTCATCTTTAATTTCCTGCTTCAGGGCCGGTGTAAGTCTTTCGTCACCATCTAAAAACAGCACCCAGTCATTTTTTGCAGAATCCAGAGCTAAATTTCTTTGCTTTGTAAAGTCTTCAAATTTATTTTGAACCACCTTTACATTAGGGAATTTCATTGCAATTTCTACAGTTTTATCCGTGCTAAATGAGTCTATCACTACTATTTCATCACAGAAATCAAAAGACTCAAGGACATCCTGTATATTTTTTTCTTCATTATATGTTATGATCAAACCACTTATATTCATCACAACGATTTGTTTGATAGAGAAGTACGTGAATACTCCTTTAATATTGTTTTTAAAATAGTTTTAATCTGCCAAAGATAAGTTTTAATTTGAATTTTATGATCGAATCTTTGCCTTTTATATCAATTCTACATAGCTCGTAAGGATGCCGGGTAGGGTAATAATTCACCTTATTTCCAATTCTTACTGCAAAATCGATTCCTATTTTTTTTAAAATAGAAAAAAATATTAATTTATCATCTTTTTTCTGTGGATATTTTCCATACGGATATGCTAAAACTCTTGAATACCTGATGTTTTGGGCATCAAGAATTTCCATGTTTTTTTTTAGATCTTTTTCTATAAAATTGATGGATGAAGTTCTTAGATTTTCATGGGAATGACTGTGAAGGGCAATTTCAAAATATTTTTTATCCAGATTTCTGATTTCATCAAAGGTCATCATGGAATAATTGTTATATCCCTTTTCAATAAATTCGGTTGGAATAAAAATAGTAGCTTTCAGATTATATTTTTCCAGTAAAGAAGGCAGATATTCAAGGTTATTTCTGTAGCCGTCATCAAAGGTGATGATGATATTTTTTTTCGTGGAAGCAGTAAGTTCTGAAAAAAACTGCGAAGTATATTTTTTACGGCTCAGGTAAGAAAACTGCTGTTCAAGATTTTTTAAACTTACCGTAAGATCTTCATGGCTTTCCTTTTCAATCTGATGGTACATAAGAATAACCAGTCTGTTGTGCGGGAAAGCAAATAGATAGAGACGGAAATATAAAACGATAAATACCGCCAATACAACAGGAATAAGATAAAGAATCATACTATTTTATTCTGTTTTTTTCCTTTTCTATTTCCACTAGTCTTATTTTTTCGTGCAATTTAATATATTTTAAAAAAGTGTAATAAGACATCGTTTTGGCAATGTAAAAACCGGGAAATCCATCCAAAAAGCCTCTTTTGAAAATAAATACTTTGATAAATTCAAAGATAGGACTTACAATAATTTTAAATCTATTGATTTTTTTCCCTCTCTCGTACATTTTTTCAGCCATCATATCAGAATATTTATTGATTTTCGAGACATGATGATGAATGCTTTTGTAGGTATAATGATTCAGTTTTCCTTCCAGAAGACCGGCTTTCTGATCGGTAATCAGAAATTCATGAACCTTATCATCAGAATACCTGGCGTATTTTTTTCTGAACAATCTTTCACGGCATACATTTCCCCATCCTCCAAATCTGATCAGGTGAACGCCAAGATGATTGTTGAATCTTGCTTTATACACATTGAACTCTGTTCTTTCTGAAGACACAATTTCCGTAATGGATCTTTTCATGCCTTCATCAGGAACTTCGTCAGCATCCAGAAACAAAACCCATTCATGAGAACATAAAGTAAGGGCATGGTTTTTTTGTTCACCATACCCGTTAAATTTTTTCTCAGAGAATTTTACCTGAGGATATTTTTGAGTGCAAATCTCTTTGGTTCTGTCTGTCGAAAAGCTGTCAACAATAATAATTTCATCAACAGTATCTGTTAATGAATCTAAAAGTCTTACGATGTTCTCTTCTTCATTATAAGTAATGATTGCAAGGGAAAGAGCCATTTATTTATACTCAAGAATAGTCTTTTCAATAATTTTCACACAATCCAGTAATTGCTCTTCAGTAATTACCAATGGCGGCGCCAGTCTGATGATGTTACCATGAGTAGGTTTTGCCAGTAATCCGTTTTCTTTCAACTGTAAGCAAAGGTTCCATGCAGTGGAACTTTCAGGAGTATCATTGATCAGGATGGCATTTAAAAGTCCTTTTCCTCTTACTTTGGTAATAAGGTCTGTTTTTTCGATCAGCTTATTGATTTCAGCTCTGAATAACTGTCCAAGTTTTTCAGCTCTTTCAGATAGTTTTTCTTCAGCTACAACGTCCAAAGCTGCTACTGCTACTGCACAGGCAATAGGATTACCTCCGAATGTAGAACCGTGCTGCCCCGGCTTGATAACATTCATAATGCTGTCGTTAGCTAAAACTGCTGATACCGGATACATTCCTCCGGAAAGGGCTTTTCCTAAAATTAAAATATCTGGTTGTACATCTTCGTGGTGGCATGCAATCAGTCTGCCTGTTCTTGCAATACCAGTCTGAACTTCATCAGCAATAAAAAGAACGTTATGTTTTTTACATAGTTCAGAAGCATTTTTAAGGAAGTTTTCATCCGGAACATATACTCCGGCTTCTCCCTGAATAGGTTCTACAAGGAATGCAGCAATAGTATCTGCTTCTCTGCTCAGAACTTCTTCTAAGGCAGAAATATCATTGTAAGGGATTTTGATAAATCCTGGAGTAAAAGGTCCGTAGTTCTGGTTGGCATCAGGATCATTAGAGAAAGAAACAATAGTGGTTGTTCTTCCGTGGAAATTATTTTCGCAAACAACAATTTTTGCTGCGTTTTCTGAAATTCCTTTTACTTCATAGCTCCATTTTCTGGCTAGTTTTACTGCGGTTTCCACAGCTTCAGCTCCGGAGTTCATTGGTAAAACTTTATCAAACCCGAAAAGAGTCGTGATTTTTTGTTCGTATTCTCCCAATTTGGAGTTGTAGAATGCTCTTGAAGTTAAAGCCAGTTTTTGTGCCTGTTCTACTAAGGCTCCTACAATTTTAGGATGGGAATGTCCTTGGTTCACAGCGGAATATGCTGAAAGAAAATCATAGTATCTGTTGCCCTCCACATCCCAAACAAAAACGCCTTCTCCGCGGTCTAGCACTACCGGAAGCGGGTGATAATTATGTGCTCCATGTTTGTCTTCAAGGTCAATAAAATACTGTGAGTTTTTTGTTTGTTCTGCTGTTGACATAAATTTTGGTTTTCAACAAATTTACACAATATTAATGATACCCATAAACAAAAATAGAGTAGAGTATATGGCTGTGATTAGAGTGTATTTTAAGGGAAAATGAATCCTTAATGGAAAATATTTTCTTAACGGATAAACAGTTGCAGGTATTCTATCTTTAAGAATAAGAAATTTATACCGAGAAGGGAATTCTACATTTTTTAAAAATACCGGATCATTCCCATATTGATTTGCTGTTCCGTCAGGACTATAATATTTTTAAAAGCTGTTTCCTAAACAGCTTTTGATTCGGGATTTATCTTATAAATTGCTCCGGTACGAAATATCAAAAACTTTTTCCATTTGTTTTTCGTTAATAGAGCCAGGTGTTGCTCTTAGTAAAGTATTGCGGAGCCAAACCGCCAGACCGTTTTCATAATGAGAAATTTTACCGATGACTGAGCTTGTATTGACGATGTAATGCGCTTTTTGCATACGCAGTTTTTCGTATTGAGTGAAGACTTCATCCAGGTTTTTCCCTTCACCAAAAAGTTTTCCGAGGATATATGCATCTTCAATGGCCTGGCAGGCACCTTGCCCCATATTAGGAGTCGTTGCATGGGCTGCATCACCTATCAGGCAAACGCGGTCTTTTTGCCATTGATACATCGGTTTCAAATCAATAATGTCACTGACAAATATTTTTTCTTTGGGTGTTATGGAAATCATTCTGTGAATTTCGGGATTAAATTCAGCAAAAAGCTCAGCAAGATTATTGGGATTTTTAACCAGGTTCTCGTTAACCACAGCGTACCAATAAACTTTGTGATCACTAATTTTCACGAAGCCGAAGCGTCTGCCTTTTCCCCAGGCTTCATAAGCATGGTGATTATATTTTTCTGTCCAATCAGATTCAATAACGCCACGCCAGCATTTTTGTCCGGAAGATCTCAGTTTTCCAATGTTTAAAATTTGATGACGCACTACTGATTTAATTCCATCTGCACCAATAACAGCGTCTGCATTAGCAATAGTCCCGTCTTCAAAAGTGAGCTGATAACCATTCCCCTGTTCGATTTTGGATAAGCGTTTAGAAAGTTTAATGTTTTCAAAACCAATTTCTTCAGCCAGAATCATCTGCAAGTTGCCGCGATGAATGGCAATATTGCTTACTCCATATTTACTTTCGAATGTATTCAGCTGTACATCTGATAAGGTTTTGAGCTGTGGATCAGTAATTTTAATAGTTGAAATTTTATGACCTGCTTTTTCGATTTTGTGGCGAATGCCAAGTTTGTCAAAAATCTGCATTGCATTATTAGCCATGATGATTCCGGCACCTACAGGTTTTATTTCGGGTGCGCTTTCGTAAATGGTAACGTCCAGATTATTTTTTTGCAAGGCTAAAGCTGTTGTCAAACCACCAATTCCGCCACCGATAATTGCTATTTTCATTGTGATTACATTTATATTATGAGACAAAATTAAAGGTCGGAAAAATCAAAAACGTTCACTTAAGTTAATTTTCTGGAATCAGTAAATTCTTTTCCGGATTCTGCTCAACGATTGTGGTGTAATTCCTAAATATGACGAAATATATTTCTGTGGAATTTTGTTCAGAATTTCGGGTGACTTTTTCAGGAGATTGAGATAACGTTCTTCCGGGGTATAAAAAAACAAATCATCCAGCCTTTGTTTGGCATCCAGAAAAGCTAAATCGGATATGCGTTTTGCCAGCCCAAGCCAGTAAATATCTTTCTGAATTAAAATCTCGACATCTTTTTTATCAAAATATAAAATTTCAGTTTTTAGAAGAGCTTGTATAACTGCCATTGATTTTTTTCCGGTGATATAGCTTGCATAATCGCCAATGACATCATTGTTCACTTGCAAAAGATAGCTGATATCCTCGCCTTTTTCGTTGATGTAATATATCCGGACAGCACCATTTAAAATGAAACCTAAACGATCAAAAACTCCATTTTGAGGTTCTATCATTTTGTTTTTATCATAAGTTACGATGTAGCAAATGTCCAGAAATTCCCTTGCACGCTCCATAGAAATTTGAAGTGTCTCTGCTAATTTCTCTTGTATTGCTGATGCCATCGCTCTATGTTGATTTTAATTGATGTTACAAAAATAACTTTTCCTGCTTTATTAGAAGGAGATAGAGTATAAAACTGAAGAAGGCGTCTTTTCAGACGCCTTCTTTTTATATGAATGATAATTCTTTTAGTGATTATCGTATTTTCTATCCATTACAAAATCTTCCATGAATTTTGTAGTATAGTTTCCTGCAAGATAATCTTCATTATCCATCAGTTGTCTGTGGAAAGGAATTGTTGTTTTTACGCCTTCAATATAGAACTCCTCAAGAGCACGTTTCATTTTAGCAATAGCCTCCTCACGGGTTTGAGCCGTCGTGATAAGCTTAGCAATCATTGAGTCATAATTAGAAGGAATACTGTATCCGGAATATACGTGAGTATCTACTCTGATTCCGTGTCCGCCAGGGATATTTAATCCTGTGATTTTTCCCGGAGACGGTCTGAAGTCTGCGTAAGGATCTTCTGCGTTGATTCTACACTCGATGGAATGTAATTTAGGATAATAGTTGATTCCTGAAATAGGAGTTCCTGCCGCAAGAAGAATTTGTTCTCTGATCAGGTCATAATCAATTACCTGTTCAGTAATAGGGTGTTCTACCTGGATTCTTGTATTCATTTCCATGAAATAGAAATTTCTGTGCTTGTCTACAAGGAATTCGATAGTTCCTACCCCTTCGTATCCAATAAATTCAGCAGCTTTTACAGCAGCAGCACCCATTTTTTCACGAAGTTCATCTGTCATGAAAGGAGAAGGTGTTTCTTCAGTTAATTTCTGATTTCTTCTCTGTACAGAACAATCTCTTTCAGAAAGGTGGCAGGCTTTACCGAATTGGTCACCGGCAACCTGGATTTCGATGTGTCTAGGCTCTTCAATCAGTTTTTCCATATACATACCTCCGTTTCCAAAGGCAGCTACAGCTTCCTGAATTGCAGATTCCCAGTGATCTTTAAGGTCTTCAGCTTTCCAAACGGCTCTCATTCCTTTTCCACCACCACCGGCAGTTGCTTTGATCATTACCGGATATCCTGTTTCTTCAGCCACTTTTACAGCGTGTTCGTAAGATTCAATCAATCCGTCAGAACCTGGTACACATGGTACACCTGCCGCTTTCATGGTAGCCTTAGCGTTAGCTTTATCCCCCATTTTTTCAATCTGCTCTGGAGAAGCACCAATAAATTTGATACCATTCTTTTGACAGATTCTTGAGAAGTTAGCATTTTCAGATAAGAATCCATACCCTGGGTGAATGGCGTCAGCGTTGGTAATTTCCGCAGCCGCAATAATGTTAGGGATTTTAAGATAGGAGTCTTTACTCATTGCAGGGCCAATACATACCGCTTCATCAGCAAATCTTACGTGAAGACTGTCTTTATCAGCAGTAGAGTATACTGCAACGGTTTTGATCCCCATTTCTTTACAAGTACGTAAAATACGCATTGCAATTTCGCCACGATTGGCTATTAATATTTTTTTGAACATCTTCTTCAATTTGAAAATTAGATAATTTGAAAATTAGATAATGTTATTTTAATGTAGAATTTAATCTAACATCTAATGTCTAACATCTAACTTCTAAATTAAGATGGATCTACTAAGAATAAAGGTTGGTCATATTCTACCGGAGTAGCATCGTCAACTAAGATTTTAACGATTTTTCCGCTAATTTCAGATTCAATCTGGTTGAATAGCTTCATTGCTTCAATAACGCAAACTACTTTACCAACAGAAACTTCGTCACCTACATTTACAAATACATCTTTATCAGGAGATGGTTTTCTATAGAAAGTACCAATCATAGGAGACTTGATTGTTACATATTTGCTGTCATCAGATGCCGCTTCAGCTTTTTCAGCAGCAGGAGCAGCAGGAGTTGCAACAGGTGCCGGAGCCGCTACAGCTTGTGGTGCAGTGTGGTATACTGCTGGCTGTGCATATACAGCATCGCTCCCGGCTAATGGAGTTTTAATAGTGATTTCGAAATCTTTAGTCTTGTATTTTACTTCTGAAACTTCAGCTTTAGATACAAACTTAATAAGATTTTGTATGTCTTTAATGTCCATAAATTTGATATTTGATTTTGGGTCAAAGATACCAAAAAAACGCAAAAAACAACAAAAAACCGCCAAATTTTATCAAAATTGGGCGGTTTTTGTATTAAAACGAGGCTTTTTCAATGAAAAGCGACTCTTAGTTTTCTTCAGTAGCAGCTACTTCTTTTTCCAATACTACTTTACCTCTGTAGTAAAGTTTTCCTTCATGCCAGTGAGCTCTGTGGTATAGGTGAAGCTCTCCTGTTGTTGCATCTTTAGCTAATTGAGGAACTACAGCTTTGTAGTGAGTTCTTCTCTTATCTCTTCTTGTCGACGACTGTCTTCTCTTTGGATGTGCCATTTTCTAATAACTTTTTTAATTGATGAGCGATGAGATTCATCATCTCATCATATTTAAATTATTCTATTTAATTATTGTCTCTTAACTTTCTTAAAGCATCCCATCTGGGATCGTTTTCATGTTCTTCCTCTTCTGTTTCCTCAATATCTTTCGGACTGAACTGGTCAAGAATTTTAAGATCTTCATCATTTACATTGGGTGAAATCTTTTTCATAGGGATAGAAAGCATTACATTTTCATAAATTAAATGTGCTACATTGAAAGCATGCTCTGCAGTAGGAATGGTAATAACATCTTCATTGCTGTCATCATATTCTTCCCCGAAATTCACCAAAATCTTGATTTCATTCTCAATTGGATAGTCAAAATTTTCGTTTGTAATATCACAAACCAACTCAACCAATCCATTAATTTTAATCTCAAATTCTAAAAAAGTAGTGTGTTTATCAAGCGATACATTCACTTCTATTCTAGGATTTGTAAATTCCTGCTCAGTGTCAAATAATTGAAAGAACGTTTTATCTATCTCAAACTTGAACTCGTGTTTTCCGTTTTTTAACCCAGAAAAGCTTACGTCATAGTTTCTTAACTTGTCCATAAAATGAGTGTGCAAAAATATGCATTTTTTTTATAATAACAAATAAAATCTGAAACAAATTAATTTAAAATTTGTTTTAAAGATTTATCCTTCAGTTTCCTCCGGTAGATCCTCATCTATTCCGTTGTCTACAACCATTTTTCTAGGCTGCATGCGGTCATTCATGAGTTCGCTGTATTCACTTCTGTTCTTGAAAATCTTAATAGCTGTGAATATTGCTTCTGTAAAACTCTGCTCATCAGCAATATTTTTCCCTGCAATATCATAAGCTACACCGTGATCCGGAGAAGTTCTGATAAAAGGAAGTCCTGCTGTATAGTTCACCCCTTCTTCATAGGCTAATGTTTTGAAAGGAGCTAATCCCTGGTCATGATACATTGCTAAAACCGCATCGAAATTTTTGTATTTGTTTGGCTGGAAAAAACTGTCTGCCGGGAAAGGACCAAATGCCAATGTTCCGTTGTCAGAAAGTTCCTTGATGGCCGGGCTGATGATTTCAATTTCTTCATTTCCGATAACACCGCCATCTCCGGCATGAGGATTTAATCCTAATACGGCAATTTTAGGCTTCTGGATACAGAAATCTTCTATAAGGGTTTGGTTCAGAACTCGGATCTGTTTCTTTATTTTTTCTTTGGAAATATTTTCAGCTACCTGCGAAATTGGAATATGATGCGTAGATACGGCTACTTTAAGATCTTCAGTTACCAGGAACATCAATCCCTTTTTACTGAATTTTTCTTCGAAGTATCCTGTGTGTCCGGCATGTTTAAAGCCCATTTTCACCATTTCATCTTTGTTGATAGGAGCGGTTACCAGAACATCAATCTCTCCTCTGATCAGAGCTTCAGTTGCTGCTTCCAGAGAGTCAATAGCCATTTTGGTAGACTCTTCCGTAGGAACTCCCAATTCTACATTCACGTTTTCCTTTGTCAGGTTAAGCATATTAAGTTTCCCTGCCTGAGCCTGCGAAGCCTCATTAATATAGTTGAAATTAAGATTCAGCTTAAAAATGTTTTTCTGATAAGTGAATAATTTTCCCGAACCAAAAATTACAGGAGTGAAAAAATCCGTAATAGTTTTGTCTTTCAGAGACTTCATTATGATCTCCGGGCCGATGCCGTTGAAATCACCGATTGAAATTCCTACTCGTACTTTATGGTTTTTTGGGCTCATTTTGATTATCTTTGAAGATTATAATTTACAAATTTAGCAAAAAATAATATGTTCACAGGAATTATTGAAGCAGTTGGCGTTATTGAGAAGATTGAAGAAAAAGGAAGCAATATAGATTTTACCTTGACATGCCCCTTTACAAACGAATTAAAAATAGACCAGAGTCTTGCGCATAATGGCTGCTGCCTTACAGTTGTTGAAATAAAAGACAATCAATATGTAGTAACAGCTATTAACGAAACCCTGGAAAAAACCAATCTTGGCAAATGGGAATTGGGGACCGTTGTGAATCTGGAGCGCTGCATGAAGATGGACGGAAGACTGGATGGACATATCGTTCAGGGACACGTTGATAAAACTGGTGAGGTTGTGGGGATTGAAAACAAAGACGGAAGTTATTTTATTACCATGAAATATGATAATGACGGAAGTTTTGTGACTGTACCTCAGGGATCAATCACAGTAAACGGAATCAGTCTTACTGTTGCAAAAAGTGAAGATGCTCAGTTTTCTGTAGCTATTATTCCTTATACCTGGGAATTTACCAATATGAAACATTTAAAAATCGGTGATAAAGTAAACCTGGAATTTGACATCATTGGTAAGTATATTGCTAGGTTAATTAAAAAGTAGAATGTCAATTAATAAGTATAAAGGATATAGCTTAAGGAACCGTGTGTTTTTCGGTTTCCTGCTGGTATGTTTTTTAAGTGTTGTCGCTACGTCGCTTGTCCCTTATTTTGTGCTGAGAAATCACTCTCTGCAGCAAAGTAATATCGATATGCAGGATAAAACCAATGCTGTAATGCGATATCTGGACTATGCGGTAAGTCAGAAACTTATTGAAACAAAAGATCTTCCGGAGGTTTTGGGGAATAAAATCTTCGAAATAGCGGATATCAATCAGCACGACATTTTTATTTACGATCTGAAAGGAAATTATTTGCTTTCCAATAAGGATGAAGCCTTGGTTGAGCAGAAAACGATTCCTATCGAAATCATCAACAAGATTCTGTCTACCGATGCAAGGGTGGATATGGTCAATTATGATGCTGCAAAAGATGCAAAACTTACTTCTTCCTATCTTTTGTTGAAAAATAATGAGCTGGAACCCATCGGAATTGTCTATATTCCTTTATATCATAATGAATCTGCTTATCTGGAGGTTCTTCATCAATATGTAAAGTATATTCTTTTAGTCGATATATTTCTTATTCTGTTCAGTATCTGGATCAGCTGGGTGACTTCCAACAGTCTGGCAAAAACAATTACGAAATTTTCTGATATGATTACCCGTATTACATTATTTGAAAATGAAATGCGGCCTATCAGATATTATAAAAATGATGAGCTTAATGCCTTGGCAAGAGCTTATAACAGAATGATTCTGCAGATCCAGGACCAGAAAGAAAGACTTAGGTTCAAGGCGTCTGAAGAAGCCTGGAGAGAAATGGCCAAACAGGTAGCTCATGAGGTGAAAAATCCTCTGACTCCGATGAAACTGACCATTCAGAATTTTGAAAGAAAATTTGATCCGGAAGATCCGAATATCAGAGAAAGGGTAAAACAGATGAGTAAAACAATTGTAGATCAGATAGATCTGATTGCAACGGTAGCTTCAGCCTTTTCAGAATTTGCGAAACTTCCTGAAAAAAACAACGAGGTGATCAATCTGAATACAGAGGTTGAGGATATTCTCCGTGTTTTCAATGATGACAGTATCTTTATGCATGCCAATAAGAGCAATATTATGATTAATATGGATAGAATTTATCTTTCCAGAATTATAACGAATTTGGTTACCAATGCAAAACAGGCCGAAAGTGATGAAAGAAAACTGATCATCAATGTAGATGTGGAACAGCATCAGAGGAGAGTGATTATTTCTGTTCAGGATAACGGAATAGGAATTCCTGAAAATATGTACGAAAGGATCTTTGAGCCGAATTTTACGTCTAAAAGCAGCGGAATGGGTCTGGGCTTATCTATGGTAAGAAAGATGATTGAAGATTATAAAGGTGAGATCTCTGTGAAATCTGAGCTAGGAAAAGGATCTACATTCATCATTACTCTGCCTACCAATTTATAGTGAAACCTTTTACATTTAAACAATTTAAGATAGAACAGTCCAAAGACGTCTTCCGTGTAGGAACAGACGGAGTTTTGCTTGGTGCTTTGGCAAATGTTGATGGTGCTTCCAATGTTTTGGAAGTGGGAACTGGAACAGGTTTGATCTCTTTAATGCTTGCCCAAAGAAATCCGCAGGCCTATTTTTTAGGACTGGATATTAATGAAGATGCCGCAGTACTTACTAAGCTTAATTTTGAAAATTCTCCTTTTCATGCAAGGCTGAAAAACAGACATCAGGATTTTAAAACTTTCGAAACAGAGGAGCGGTTTGATCTCATTGTTTCCAATCCTCCCTATTTTGAAGAATCAGGATCTGAAAAAGACAAGATTGCACGCCAGACTGTAGAATTAAATTTCAGGCAGTTAATTATCAATGCAGTACGATTATTATCTGTAAACGGGATTCTTTCCGTAATTATTCCTGTTGAAGCTGGAGAAGTTTTTATTTCAATAGGTAAAGAGAATCATCTGTTTGTAAACAGAAGGATTAATATCAAAGGAATTGAAAATTCAAAAACTAAAAGGCTTATTCTGGAATTCTCATCACAAGAAAAAGAAATCCGTGAATCTGATTTTATTATAGAAAAAAGTCCGAGACAATACTCGGACCAATATCTTGAACTCACCAAGGAGTTTCATGTTTTTAAGTAGAGAAGTTAGAAATTGGATTTTAGAAAAATAGTAATTTCCGACTTGCTTAATTGTTATTCAAACAATTCTGCCGTATCCAGTACAGATACTTTTCCATCTTCGCATCTGATGGCTTCACCAGGGAAGTTTTGAATCATGTGATAATCGTGTGTTGCCATTACTACTGCAGCGCCATTTTCAAGGGCAACCTGTTTCAGAAGCGTCATGATTTCGTTGGAAGTTTCAGGATCCAGGTTTCCTGTCGGCTCATCCGCCAAGATAAGATCCGGGTGGTTAAGAAGGGCTCTTGCGATGGCAATACGCTGCTGCTCACCTCCGGAAAGTTCGTGTGGCATTTTGTGCTTTTTGCTTTTCATGTTCACGCTTCCCAAAACTTCATTGATACGGTCTTCTATTTTTACTTTATCATTCCAGCCTGTGGCTTCAAGAACAAATTTCAGGTTTTTTTCAACTGTTCTGTCAGAAAGTAACTGGAAATCCTGGAATACGATTCCTAATTTTCTTCTTAAGTTAGGAATATCAGAAGGTTTTAGCTTTGCCAGATCAAATCCTACAACAGCTCCATGTCCTGATGCCAATGGAATATGTCCGTAAAGCGTTTTCAGAAGGGAACTTTTTCCGGAACCTGTTTTTCCGATAAGATAGCAGAATCTACCTTTTTTAATGTTAAGATTTACATCAGAAAGTACAGTGAAGTTTTTTTGCGCAATCTTTGCGTTTTGTAAACTTATAATATTGTCTCCGGAGATATTTGTATGTGGCATAATTTAATTTTAAAGACTGTTTCTAACAAAAATATTTCAACTTTTAAAAATAGAAAAAGATGTTGATTCAGCCTAAATTTTAGTAAATTTTAACAACAAAAAATGCCTGAAAAGGAACTTCTCAAGCATGTTTTGTATATGATAATAAAAAGATTATCTCTTAGCGCGTGCAGCACTTACAGTTAAACTCTTTCTGCCTTTAGCTCTTCTCGCAGCCAAAACTCTTCTTCCATTTGGCGTAGACATTCTTTCTCTGAAACCGTGTTTGTTTCTTCTTTTTCTTTCTGATGGCTGGAATGTTCTTTTACTCATTACTATATGTTTAAATCGTAATTAATCTATTAATTTTCAGGTTGCAAAGATATATAAATTTTTATAAGTTACAAACTTTAATTATTTTTTTTTGAAATTAAATGCAATGTTTTTTTACCCGACAATGGTAAACCCCTGATAAGAATACCATTTCTGTGTGCAAAAATAATATTTAAATGATTTATATAAAAGCTCTATCTTTGAAAACTTTAATTTTAACGAAAATAAACACCAGATGTTTACACCAGCAGAACTTTTAGATATCAATACATTACTTACTCAAGAAAGCAAAATAGTTATCCTTACCCACTACAATCCGGATGGAGATGCTATTGGTTCAAGTCTGGGATTGAAGCATTATCTGAAAGCAAAAGGAATTCATGCAGAAGTGATTGTGCCTAATGATTTTCCTAAATTTCTGAAATGGATGCCGGAGTCTAAGAAAGTGATTATTGCAGAATATAAAAGAAAGCTGGCATCTGATATGATTGCAGGAGCAGATGTTATTTTCTGTCTGGATTTTAATTCTCCGTCACGAATTGGATTATTAGGAGATTGGCTGGTGAAAGCTCAGGGAAAGAAAATTCTTATTGACCACCACCAGCAGCCGGAAAAATTTGATTTTGTTTATTCTGATACCGTAATTCCGGCAACTTCACAGATGATCTATCATTTCATTGAAGCAATGGATGATGAAAAACTGGTGAATCAGGATATGGCAGAATGTCTTTATACCGGAATTATGACCGATACAGGAGGTTTCCGTTTTCGTTCTACCAGTGCCACTACCCACAGAATTATTGCTAATCTGATTGAAAATGGTGCAGATCCGGCAATGATCACATCCAATACCTGGGATACCAATACGGTTTCCCGCCTTCATTTGCTTGCTTTGGTTCTGGGAAGAATAGAAGTGGTGAATGACGGAACGGTAGCTGTCTTAAGCCTTACAAGAAACGAATTGAAAGAATTTGGTTTCCAGAAAGGAGATACGGAAGGTTTTGTAAACTATGGTTTAAGTATCGGAGGCGTAAAAATGTCTGCCTTCTTCATGGAAGATTTGTATGAGGATTTTGTTAAAATTTCGTTCAGAAGTAAAGATGATGTTGATGTAAACCAATTCTCAAGAAAGTACTTTAACGGTGGAGGACACATCAATGCAGCCGGAGGAAAATCTTTAGACTCTTTATCCGGAACTATCGCCAACTTTAAAGAGAAAGTAAAAGAGGAAGGCTTGTAGAAGAGGGAGTATCCGTATATTCTCGGCATCTCAAATTCTAAATACTTTTACGAAATCCTTTTTCTTCAAGTTCCTGACAGGTATATTCATACACCTGCTGAAACATTTCATCCATATATCGTTTGTTGAAAAGGCTGTATTTCGTCATCTTAGGCGGATCTAAAAATATATTGCAGTATTTCGCTTTGGAATACACGGATTTTGCAATGGCTAAGTGAAGGATTCTGTCGAATTCTTTCATCAGGCTCATTTTGTTTAATTGATCATAACTGATGGAGTTCACATGGGAGGCAATAAGAAAATTGCATTTATCCATGATAGGTTCAATGGGAAGATTATCCAGGACACCGCCATCCACATAGATTTTCTCACCTATCCTTACTGGTGGAAGAATAAAAGGAACGCTGGAAGAGGCCAGCAATGGTCCGAAAAGTTCACCTTCAGAAAAGAAGTCCACAATACCATGAGTCATCTCTGTTGCAGCAACATATACAGGGATTTCCAAAATATTGAAATTGTCTTCCGGTAAATAGTCTTTAAGCAGTTTTAAAATGAAATTGGAGCTGAAAATTCCGTTTTTTGATAATTTTAAAGCGGATCGGGAAAAAAAAGAAGTCTGTCTTACAATTTCCATCATTTCATCCGGCGTTTTTCCAAAAGAATAAAAAGCACCAATGATAGAACCAGCACTGGTTCCGGAGATAATATGCGGTTTCAGATTATATTCTTCCAGCGCTTTCAATACAGCAATATGCGCAATTCCACGCATTCCTCCGCCTGAAAGTGTAAGCCCGATAACCGGTGGTGCCGGTGGTTTCTTTTTTTTGAATGAAAATAAAGCCATTACCAAAATTATCCTCTACTAATATACAGGATTTTTCATTAAGGGCGGTTTTAATTTGTGAGGTAATCTATTTTATAAAACCAATTTTTTAGGAAGGTTGTGAAGAAGTTCTGTATTGATGATTTCGGCACAGATACCGGGTTTTTCCCAGTGACCGTTGTGTCCGCAGTCCAGGATATAAGATTTGATATTGGTTCTGTCCGGAAGGTGTTTGATCATCATATCGGTTTTTACAGCGTTATCATGTTTTCCTGCCAATACTAATATTTTAGCTTCCAGAGTGTCAATAATGTGCTTTTTGTCGGTTCTTTCTACCATGCCTTTCACACAGGCAAGAGCCCCAAGGTTATTTGTAGATAGTGCGGTTTCAAGAGCTGTTTCTATTTTCCCTTCCAGAATATCTCTTTCATTCGGATTGAATAAATTTGGAACTCCGGCTCTTGCATAATGGGCGAATGCATCTTTTATGATTCTATAGCTTTTGATGCGCTGCTGTTTTTTCTCTTCATCGTCAGGAAAATAAGTAGAGAAAAATAATGTGAGACTTTTTAAAGAATTGGGATATTTTTCAGCAAAGGCAAGTGCAGTATATCCTCCCATGGAATGTCCCAGAAGATGTACTTTTTCTAAATTTTGCTGATCTAAAACTTTTTTTACTTCCTCAGCCATTAGTTCCATGGTGTGAACTTCTGCTAAAATTTCAGACTGTCCATGCCCGGGAAGGTCAATTTTAAGCAATGAAAAATCTTTGGAAAGATGGTGCTCCATATCGCTCCAGATGGATATGTTTTCCATAAATCCGTGAAGAAGTACCAATGTTTCTTTTCCGTTTCCTGTTCTTTCAAAGTTCAGCATAATTCCAAAATTATAGAAGGTTAAAAATAATACAGCCGGTTACACACTGCAGATCTATTTCTTCTTTCAAAAGTAAACAAAAAAGAGCACTTTAAAAATGCCCTTTGTGTTTTTATTGAGTTAATTCCTTGTAAATCTTTGTTTCCCAGGGCTTGATATCTGTTACGCCATATCGTTCCTTTTTGGAAATCGCAAGGTTGTCCAGCATATCCACAAAATTCTTATAATTCGCGTCATCCGTTGGTTTTACAATCACTGTGAATTTGTTAGGTGCCGGAGCGTTTTTATAAGCCTCTGCAATGATTTTTGAAATTTTTATTCCACTGAAATCGGTTTCTTTAAGATTAGCGGAATTTAAATCCGTAGCATTGCTTTGATGATAAAACACGCGGTTGTCCTTTCCGAGGATAAATGTAATCTGGTTTTTATCTCCAATTACTTTAATGTTTTTCGGATCAGGGTTTGGATCTTTTGCGGGTAGCCCTAAATCCATTACATTAGGTTTTGTAAAATTGGTGGTAAACATAAAGAAAGTGATCAATAGGAATCCCAGATCTACCATAGGAGTCATATCTACTCTGATCATTTTTTTCTTTTGCTTGCTGCCCTGTTTTTCTTGTGCAATTACTTCTGCCATGATTAAAGTTTTTAAATGTTAAACGGTATTTTTTTTGAAGAATTCATACAAAACATATGCCTTGATTATTAAAAACTTTATAAATTCATGAATCTATTGATGGTTTTCAGGTGAATTTTAAATATTTCTGTTTGTTTTCATAAGCTTCCTGAAGAAAGGGAATGTTTATGATATTTTTGCTTTACTGATTTTAAAATTATCATGATAAATAAAAAACTCACACGGTAAGGTGTGAGTTTTTAAATATTATGTAAATGTTTATTTACTCTTTTTATAGTAATTAACTCCGCATTCTAAGAATTTCTTGAAATCCTCTTTTGGCATATATCCTGAAACCGGCGTGTTGATTACCTTACCGTCCGGAGTGATCAAAACATAGTGAGGCTGTGAGTTATTGTTGAAGTTAACCTGTTGGAATAAACTCCATCTGTCACCGATTGTTTTCACTTTTTTAATTTGTCCTTCTCCCAGGTCAATTTTTGTTTTTTGATCTTCAGGAAGCTCTTCCTTGTCATCCACATACAGAGATGCTAATACTACATCATTCTGAAGGATAGGTAAAATGTCCGGCTCGCTCCATACAAACTCTTCCATTTTTCTACAGTTTTCACAACCGTATCCTGTGAAGTCAATAAGGATTGGTTTATCCTCTTTTTTGGCAAGCTCTATTGCTTGGAAGAAGTCGTGCTCCGGATGCATTCCTAAAATCCCGTCCTTCTCATCATGGAAGTAGCTTACATTTAACGGAGGTAAAATTCCGCTTAACAGCTGAAGTTTCGGACGGTCAGACGGTATTAAACCCTGGATTAAATAGATTACAAAACCAATTCCCAATACCCCTAATACCTTTCTTGTAATGGATATTTTAGGCTTTTTATCATCATGCGGGAATCTGATGAATCCTAATAAATATAATGCTAATCCTAATGCAACGATAATCCAGATGGCGATGAAAAGTTCTCTTTTTAAGAAGAATGTCTTAGAAACAAGATCTGCCTTAGATAAGAATTTCAAGGCTAAAGCCAATTCTACGAAACCTAAAACTACTTTTACCGTATTCATCCATCCTCCGGATTTCGGAAGACTTTGTAATGCTTGCGGGAATAAAGCCAATAATCCGAAAACGATTGCCCAAGCAAGACCGAATCCAGCCAATGCAAATGTCAATAACATCGGAACATTGGTAGAACCGGTTACTGCGCTTCCCAGTAAACTTCCTAATATAGGTCCTGTACAGGAAAAAGAAACAATAACCAATGTCAATGCCATGAAGAAAATTCCGATAATACCTCCTGCTTCTTCCGCTTTAGAAGATTTATTGGCAATTGAACTTGGTAACGTGATATCATAATACCCGAAGAAACTTCCGGCAAAGAAGATAAATATGATGAAGAACGCGATGTTCAGCCATACGCTGGTAGAAATCTCATTGAAGATATTTCCTGCAATTCCGTCAATAATATGGAAAGGAATACTTAATAAAACAAAAATAAGAAGAATGAAAAACCCATAAATAAGAGCATCTCTTTTTCCTTTAGCCTTATTCTTGCTGCCTTTCGTAAAGAATGAAACAGTAAGTGGAATCATCGGGAAAACGCAAGGAGTAAGCAATGCGATTAATCCTCCGATAAATCCTAAAAATAAATAAGTCCAGTAGTTTTCATCCACTTTAGTAGATGCCGTACCACAATCTGTCAATGGTTTTTTGAAATCGATTGTTGCAATTTTCAGCTGCTTAGGATCCAGTTTTGACGTTTCTGTGACCGTAGCTTCTGTTTTTGCAGGGTTTTCGGTAACAGTCTCCGTTATTTTTACTGAATCTTTCACAGGGCCAGCGGTTTCCTCAGTTGCAGCTTCTTCCGTTGCTCCTTTTGGGGTAACTTTTTGGTTGAATTCTAATGTATTGGGAGCCAGACAAACTCTGTCGTCACAAGTTTGATACGTAATTTCAGAAGTGACATCCGCAGGTTTTGTCGGATCTTTTAATTTAAATTTCTGTTTAAATCCTGCTGAATTGGAGTAAAAAACAATTGTTCCACCAAAAGCTTCAGAAAACTCTTCATGCTTTTTTCCTACTTCAGTAAACTTCCCGATCAACTCAATATTCTTTCCCGTAACCTTATACTCAGTAGGAATTCCGGTATCTTCCGGTAAATCTTTTGAGTAAATGTGCCATCCGCTTTCCATAGTAGCATTCAATACTGCTTCGTACTGATTGTTTCCCAGGTCATTGATGGTGAACTTAAACTTTACAGGATTTTTTATCTGCGCATTAATCCCTGTTGCTAAAAATAACAGAATTAATAAAAACCAATTTCTAAATTTCATTGTTCATTTCATTAAATTTTGAGACTCCATTTTGTCTTCTCATTCTTTGTATATCTTCTCTTCTGCCTGAAGAATCATTGCTGTCAGACAGTATCCAGATTTTTGCCTCGCTAAAATAGATAATTTTTCGTCCCTAAAAAACTTAGAAACTTTCTTTTTTCAAGCCTTATATTTAAAATATTCCGTCTTTTGCCTTCATAACAAGATAATTATAAGCTATTCTATCATTAAAAATGATTATTTATTTTGTCAATTTTAGTGACTTACAGTCTTAGCGAGACAACAATTTCTCATCCAATCAGTTCAGGTTTTTTATAATATCTTCTACAGATGCTCTCTTTTTATAATCGGTATCAAAATGTCTCCATATAATCTCTTTATCCTCATTAAGGATGTAAGTGGCTGATACAGGGAGTCTTCCCGAATGATCTGACCTGCTGTCAGCGAAATCCTCCTTTAATTTTGAGTTGTAAAAATTAAGCGTTTCACTGTCAGGCGTATAAAGAACATCGAATGCCTCAGCAATTTTATAGCCTTCATCATATAAAACAGTATAATCTGTCTTTGTTTTGTTTATCGTCTTTTCTATAAATTCCGGTTTTTCAGGAGAAATAATTACGAGCTGTGCATTTTTTGATTTCAGTTCGGGCGACAGATTCTGTAGGGTTTCAATGTATTTGTTACAGTAAGGACACCATTGCCCGCGAATAAAAACTATAACCATCTTTTTATTTTCTTTTGATGAAGAAAATGTGTTGCCTAAGTGATCTTTCGCTGTGAAATTATCAATCTTATCTCCTATCATCTTACCTTTTACCTGATCTAAAGTTTTGCCGGATTGAGGTGCTTTTTTTTTCAGAACAGATGCCCCTACTCCTAAAAACTGTTCAGGATTATAATATCCGAAATCATACTGAACAAGTTTTCCTTTTGGATCCAGGAATAAGAAGGACGGGTAGTTCACCACTTTAAATTCTTTGGCCAGGCTCAGTCCTTCTTTTTCTGCATCAATTGCAATATTCACAAAATTTTTGTTGAACATGTCTCCAATCCCAGGATCGGTAAAAGTGTTTTTTGCCATGAGCTTACAAGGTCCGCACCAGGTGGTGTACAGATCAATGAAGATCAGTTTGTTTTCTTTTGCTGCGATTTTTTTCGCGGCTTCCAGATCAATTTTTTGAAAATTGATACCCTTGCTTTGTGCATTCATTGAAATTCCTATTCCTATAAGAAAACTCAATATTATTTTTTTGAACATATATTTCTTTTCTTATTATGTTCCTTTAGTAAGGAAAAAATCACCCATGCTGTTGATTGTTTTGTGCAGTGTATTGATTATCAGGTAGAAAAAATGCTGCTATTTTTAATTTTTTTGATTTGTTCGACACATTTGTACTTTTGGTTCTGTGCATTATGCCTGCTGGAATACTGATATTTATCCTGAATTTCTTCTATACTTTTATTTTCAATAAAAATATCATGGATCAGATTCTGGCAGTGTGAAGAAATAGACTTGATATAACCCAGCAGCTTTTCCCAGTAATATCTTTCATTCTCTATGGCAGCAGCTATTTCCTGCTGATGTTCTATGAAATAGTTTTCAGGAGATTCTATATAAAAATGCTTATGCTTTAATTTTTTAAACCACAGGTTTTTAACAATTCCAATAATATAATTTCCGAGACAGGTCTGAACTTTAAATTCATCAGCATTCAGCTTTTGATAAAGAATGAGTAATGCATCCTGAAAAACATCTTCTGCATCTTCCGGATTGCCTTTATTCTTGAGAATAAATTTTTGAGTATAACCGAAATACTGTTGGTATAAAATTCCAAAAGCTATATTGCTGTCTTTTTTAAAATCATCAACAGCTAACGAGTTAGTTGTTTTTCTGTCCACTTTACAGTTATCTTTTTTTGAGTAGTTCTGCCTGCCTGATATCTGCGGTCCTGTCTAAAAGGGATAACCCCCAAAATATGGTTTCTGGAATCACAGAGTAACCAGGTCTTTTCCTTGATCAGAGCAGATAATTTTTCGTCCCTAAAAAACTTAGAAACTTTCTTTTTCCCGGAAAAACCGGTTGGATACAACTCGTCACCCTCTTTTTGTTTTCTCAAACGCAGTGGGAAATGAAGTTTGTCTGCATCAAAATCCCATTCAAACTCTTTATTGATCCCATCAATATTTTCAATGTAATCTACGAGATTGATGTTGATTTGGTTTTCTGAAAAATCAAAATGATCGATCAGTACAATTTCCTCTCCGGTTTCCTTTTCGTTGCTTTTGTCAATGAAAATCAGTTCATCACGATTAACAATCAACTGATATTCTTTTGAGAAAAATGAACTGTTGTTTTCGGCCGTAAAAATTTTAGGGATTTCTTCCTCCTGGTTGAATCCGTATTTTTTTAAAATTTCAAATTTTACGAAATCGCTTTCCTGATCCAGCTTTTCCTTTGATAAGATTTTATAGTCTTTGTTAAATACTGTCAGACGATTTTCTATCTCCTGAATCTGTTTTTGCACAAAATCTTTAGTTTGGTTCAGATACAGAGAACTTTTTCTGAAGTTTTCCAGAAAATGATCGTTGGTTTCCATCAGCATCGGAACAATCTCATTTCTAATCTTATTCCTCAGGTAATCATTTTTTTTATTCGACAGATCTTCCCGGAATTCAATAGTATTCTTCTCAGCAAACTGATAAATATTTTTTTTTGAAAAATTTAAAAGCGGTCTGAGAATATAATTGTCATTGGATGGAATTCCACTTAGTCCTTTGATGCCTGCAGCCTTGGAAAGATTGATAATAAAAGTTTCCAGCTGGTCATTCAGATGATGAGCGGTAACCAGAAATTCCAGTTTTTCCTTTTCCTGAATTTCTTTAAAAAAAGCATACCGGAGTTCCCTCGCCCAAAGCTGAATAGAATTCTCAGGTTTTTGATCCTTTTCCGAAACTTCATACAAATGAAATTTTATATGATTTTTCTCACAAAAATCCTTTACCGTTTTCTGATCCAGATCTGAATCCTGACCCCGGAGTTTATAATTGATATGGGCAACCTGAAACTGGAATTTTGAATCCTTGATTTCGTGCCCTAAATCCCTGAACAATGAGGCAAGAACCATAGAGTCTACCCCTCCGCTTACCGCCAGAAGATACGTGTGATTTTCCGGGTCGTGAACGAGATTTTTTAATTGGTTGATAAAGCTTGATTTTTCCAACATAGATGTTGAGAATTTCTTTTATGCAAAGATAACCGATATAATTCAATTGAATTTCCCTAACTTTGAGTAGTCTAAAAATGATTATTTATGAAGATTTTAAAAATTGTAGCAGTTTCTGCAATGGCGCTGGGGATGACATCTTGTGTCAGCAAAAAGCAGTATGATGCTTTGAGCACAAACTATAAGCAGTGTATTGAAAATATTGGAGAAAGACAGAGAGAAATTCAGGATTTGAAGTCTCAGAACTCTGCATTGTCCGGTGAAAATAACTTGCTGAAAAGCCAGCATGATGCTTTAAAATCATCACTTGATGCATGTCTTTCCAATACCGGGAAAAGCTCTGCTAACATTGATAAATTGGTAGGAGAAATTAATGCTTCCAATTCTTATATCAAGCAACTGATTTCTAACAATGCTAAGAATGACAGCTTGAATCTGGCATTATCTAACAAGCTGAAAAGATCATTGGATAATGTATCAGATCAGGATGTACAGGTGAAGGTGTTGAAAGGAGTTGTAATGATCTCTCTTTCAGATAATATGTTATACAAAACAGGAGATTACAATATCCTGCCTGCAGCTCAGGAAGTGTTAGGAAAAGTAGCTAAAGTAATCAATGATTATGATAAATATTCAGTATTGATTGAAGGTAATACGGATAACGCTCCGTTGAACTCTCCAAATCTTCCAAGAGACAACTGGGATCTTTCTGCATTAAGAGGTACTTCTGTGGCTAAAGTTCTTCAGACTCAGTTTGGAGTAGATCCTGCAAGAATTACAGCAGGAGGTCGTTCTGAATACAACCCTAAAGCGACAAACATGAGCGTTTCAGGTAGAGGAGAAAACAGAAGAACGGAAATCATCATCATGCCTAAGCTGGATGAGTTTATGAAACTGATGGATATCGCTCCTAAGAAATAATCACTCAACCATACATAATAATAAATCCCGAAGCAATTCGGGATTTATTTGTTTATGAGTTAATCTGCTTCGGAATATACTGAGCTGATATTTTCTTCTTTGATGAAGGAACTGCTTTTTTAGCGGTTTGTTCAAAATAAAAATTGGTGATATTCCATACGATCATAATGGCTGAAAAGTAA
The DNA here is from genome assembly GCF_900182655.1 of Chryseobacterium rhizoplanae. Lineage (GTDB taxonomy): Bacteria > Bacteroidota > Bacteroidia > Flavobacteriales > Weeksellaceae > Chryseobacterium > Chryseobacterium rhizoplanae. The sequence goes on along the minus strand of NZ_FXTC01000009.1, from coordinate 93,695 downwards.
TATAAATTAAGAACGAGTGCAATTCCCAGATGCATAGAAACAGTTAGGAAAAGCCATGTCTTCTGAGTCGGTTTGTACCAGATGAAAAGCGGGTAGCACATTTCGATGATAATTGTACTCCATCCTATAAAACTTAAGATATAAGAATGTTCTATAAGCCAGCTGAAATCAAAATTCAGATCTCTGTTGGAATAGGGCAGATGAATGGCTTTCCAGATAGATTCGCCATTCCACCAGTTAAAACCTAAAGCTTTATCCAGTCCGGAAAAGAAATAAGCAATAGAAATATGAATCTGAAATAACCTTTTGACCGGTGTGATATTTATTTCCCGTGGTTTTCTGTTGAAAATAAAATTCCTGACTGAAAAATATTGATCTGAAGGAAAAAGTACCAGATAAAATAAAGACATACTTGTGAAAAAGTCTGCACCATAGGCAAAGAAAGAACTTCCCTTGAGTAATGCAATCTGCAGTATAAGTAAAAGAAGTGCAGAAATTCTGGAATAAAACCCGGTAATGATCAAAATACACAATGTAATAAATGATATTTTCGTCATCACAACTGTTGTACTCTCTTCAATACCGAAGCCCTGTAAAAAGGTAACAATTTTTGAGAAGGTAATCAGCCACTCAGGTGTGAAAACACTCATGATATCTTGTGGAATAATACTGCTGCTTGAAAATAATTTGTCAAAATCCGGTATCACTGCGATAAATTGTAAAAGGATAACACTTCCTATAGCAACACGGAAGAAGCTTAAGAATTCTGTTTGATTATCCTGTTTGAAAAAGAAATTTTCAATTTTGGTATAAAGTACATTCAGCTTTTTCATCACTTTAATGTTTGAATTCATCAATAAGAATAAGATTTTCATTCGTTCTTCCCTGTTTAAAATCTGCAATAGTAGGGTAGTCGGACAGATAAAGTTTGGTAGTAACACTTGATGCTTTTGGATTTTCTTTCATCACGTGTTCTGCAATCTGTCTGATGATAATGTCCAGATATTGATAATATTTACGGTCATAAGTGTTTTTGTCGGAAATTTTATCCAGAAACATATTAAAAACAGTAGTATATCTTACTCTGCTCTCCTTACTTTTGAAATAAGGCATCGTCTTTTGTTCCAGGAGAGTTCCGTTCTTATCTTTCAGTTCAAAGCTCATCACAAAGTCACTGGCAACATTCGGTGCATAAAAACCATATCCTGTATCAAAGCCGGTATAAGAAGTAAACATATTGATAGGCTTTGATAGGGCAAAATTTTCTGATATCACATAGGCCAGAGGCTTATCATAGTTATTGTTTTCATAATAAAAACCGTAGTAACCATCAAATGTTCCCTTCATGCCTATGGTGAATACGATCAAAAGAACAATAAAAATTCCCGATAACTGAAGCTTTTTTTTCATGACAAAAGATTTAAAAAAGGCTGTCTTCAGAACAAAAACAGCCTTTAACGGTTATTTATAGTTCACCAATACATTATTAAGCTTTACATTGATTCTTGGATCAATAGCTGTATTGACTTTATAAGATTTAATGATCACATTGGTAAGATTTTTTCTTCCCATAGTTGGCGGACAGATCGTGTATTCTTCAGCTCCTCTTATGGTAAGTTTGCCTAAAGAAGCAATGTCTTTCTGGGTAAGCAATGCCGCATTAGTTGCCACCTGATTATTTTGAATAGCATAATAATCTGTTCCAAGTTCTTTGGCCCCGTATTTTTTCAGGATGCCATCTACTTTAGCTCTCAGATCTCCATATTTGTTCCAATCGATATTCGCTTTCATTAAGCATCCGCGAATGATATACTGTCTGTTGATTTTGTAAATAATGAAATTGGTACCCAAACTGTTCTGATGGAGTTTTTGTAGTTTTAATAAACTCTTTATATCTTCATCAGAAATTTTTTTGACATCTTTAAGGATGTAATTGTTGTCTACAATGTAATTGCCTTTTTCTTTATAAAAAGACATTTCCTGAGGTTTTAGCTGGGAAAATATCATCACAATTCCCACTATTGCTCCAATTAAAAATAAAGTCTTTGTTTTCATGTGGTTGTTTTAAAATATCCCTACTCTGTTTTAGGATTTTCGGATACCTCCTTGGTGTGAGTGTTTCATGGTCGAGAAACTTAGATCAAATGTAGGATTATGTAAGTGCTTAAGAATAAGTGTTTATCCTGTTTTTTTACAAGGACTTTACCCTGTTAAGATGGGAATGTAAATAAATGTAAAGATGAAAATCCCGAAATAACAGGCTGTCTAATGATAATTCAGGATGTTTTGTTGGTGCTTGGAATAAAAAAAATCGGATGAACTCAGAAAAGTTACTTTGAATTGAAGTTGGTGAAAATATGGTTCCTGGAATAAGATTAATTGAATTGGCTTGAATGGAAATAGGATGGCTTTAAAAAAAACAAATCCCGAAGGTGGCCGGGATTTATTTTTAATCAAATTAATTCTTCCTTTTTCAGGAGCGAAATAATTCGTAGCAAAAATGAAGTGGATATTTCTTTCTTAGTTTTTGCTGCAGAAGAATCAGTTGTGCTTTTCAGCATAACTTTTTTGTGATTCCCATGGTTAGTTTGTGTCTCTCCTGCAATCATCTTGTTTCTCTTAGTGTTTTTACCCCTTATTCTCATTGCAAACTTATAACTAATACCACAAAAATATCATCCGTGTTTTTACGGTATTTTATATGGGGTTTTCACTGATATATGGATTTTTATACATTTAATTAGTTGATTAATAAAAGAATATGTATATTTAAATCTCTATTAAAGGAAATAATTAAAGAGGTGTCCGAAAATCTAAAGAGTAGGAAATTAATACTAAACAAAATAATTATGAAAAATTCAAAAAAACTTTCAAGAGTAGAAATGAAAACTGTACAAGGTGCTATTAGAGGGTGTAATCCACAGATATTTTGTACTAGCCCTCAAACAGAGTGCTGCCCGGGATGGGTTTGTGCTGGTATAAGACAATATTGTATAGCCGTATAATGATTTTTTACATAAAATTTAGATCTGGCTAAGAAAAAGAGAGGGATTAATTTCTCTCTTTTTTTGTATCTTATTGTTGAATTTAAAAACTAGCTTTAAAATCCTTAAATTTGTTTTAAATTAAAATGGTATGAGTTTTTTTGAAGAAAAGAATCCTGAAATGGACAGATATTTGGAAGCACACGCTTCTTCGGAATCCGAAATGCTGAAAAAACTGAGAAGAGAGACTTACCAGAAAACGACACAGCCTCATATGATTTCCGGATACCAGCAGGGAAGGTTATTGACTATTATTTCCCAGATGCTGCAGCCGAAAAGTATTTTGGAAATAGGGACCTTCACAGGATATGCTACCCTATGCCTTGCATCAGGATTGGCAAAAGACGGGAAAATTACGACGCTGGATGTGAACGAAGATCTTGCTTATCTGCCAAAAAAATATTTTGAGTCAAGTGAATATGCCAGTCAGATTGATTTTAAACTTCAGGATGCTAAAGAATTCTTACAAGAAACAGACGAGTTTTTTGATCTGATTTTTGTGGATGCTGATAAGGAAAATTATGCGGAATATTTTAGACTGATAAAACCACACACCAAGTCCGGAACGGTAATCCTGTTTGATAATGTTTTGTGGTATGGAAAAGTGCTTGAAGAAAGTCCAAAATTGAAGTCTACCCAGTCTATCCAGGAATTGAATGATTTGGCGGCAAAAGACGAAGATTTTGAAAATCTTATTTTACCTTTGCGTGATGGAGTCAACTTTCTTCGCAGAAAGTAATTAAAACATTCAAGGATTAAACATTTAAAGAGGTACCTATCGTATTTTTAATCTTTAAATTATTCAATCTTTAAACTGAGAGTTAATGAATAAAGGAATTTGTATTGTTACAGTAGCGCCGGTTCGTGCAGAGAATTCTGACAGAGCTGAAATTGTTACGGAAATATTGTTTGGAGAAAGTGCTGATATTTTGGAAGTAGATAAAAACTGGACCAAAATAAAAATGCACTACGACGGCTATGAAGGATGGATGGATACCAAACAGCTGAAACCGGTAACGGATGAAGAACTGGCAGCAAGAAAAGTGACTGTTGTTACTGAAGATTTTTCTTCTGTATTAATGAATGACGGGAAGACATTATTGTCTATGGGATCAGAAGTGGAGTTTCCGGTGGTTGCTTCAAGGAGAAGTCATGATGTACGGGAAAGTATCGCACTTACGGCAAAAGAATTCCTTAATGTACCTTATTTGTGGGGAGGCAAAAGCTTTTTTGCAGTAGACTGTTCCGGATTTACCCAGCTGGTCTATAAAATTCACAATATTAAAATTCCAAGAGATGCTTCGCAACAGGCTGAGGTAGGAGAACCACTTACCTTTGTAGAAGAAACACAGCCAGGAGATCTTGCTTTCTTTGAAAATGCAGAAGGAAAAATTATTCACGTAGGTATTATGCTGGATAATCAAAAAATTATTCATGCTTCCGGAAAAGTAAGAATTGATACATTGGATTCCACAGGGATTTTCAATAAAGAAATGAACAAACATACTCACAAGTTGAGAGTGCTGAAAAGTGTAATTTAATTCTCATTAATTCTCATCTGAAATGGAAAATATTCTTTTTACAATTTTTGATATTTTTAATTTTGGATGGGTCGTTTTCTTGTGGGGATTTACCCTGAAAAACTATAGCGCATTGCCAGAGAGAATTCCTGTACATTTTGATATGCAGGGAAAGGCTGATGGATTTGGTGGGAAAATATATGCATTTCTGATGCCTGTATTAGCTCTTGGTCTATATGCTTTGTTTGTTTATGGATTAAGACATCCTGAAGATACTAATTTCCCTGTAGAAATTACAGATCAGAATATGAATGCTCAGTTTTTAATTATGAAAATTGGATTGAGAATTCTTTTTGTGATACTGGCAGTCATTTTTACAAATATTCAGGATTATATGTTCAGATATGCTACAGATGAGAAAGCAAAACCTAGAATTTCATTTGCCACTATATTTCTATCTGTTGTATTATTTACTCCTGCATTACTTTTTATTGCCCATCTATTCAAATGATACATTCTAAAGATAATTCAGAACACTATACCTGGGGAAACCATTGTGACAGCTGGATCCTTAAAAATACACCAAGCTTATCTGTAAAGCAGGAAAAGATGCCTGCAGGAACTTCAGAAAAACTGCATTATCATCAAGTGGCAGAACAGTTTTTTTATATTCTGAAAGGAGAAGCTGTATTCTATATCAATGAAGAGAAATATCCGGTTAAACAGGGAGAATCTATTTCTATAGCACCGGAATCAAAACATTTTATCTCTAATGAATCCACGGAAGAAATCGAATTTTTAGTCATATCCAATCCACCTGCGGATCATGATAGAATTGAAATAAAAGAATAATAAACATGGCTTTTCTATACAATATATTTATCAGTCTCCTTATCTTCGGAATGAAGGTTTTCGCATTGATTAATGGTAAAACTAAAAAAGGCGTTGAAGGGAGAAAGCAGTCGTTAGATAAAGTAAAATCAGCATTTGCAAAAACGGATAAAGTAATCTGGATGCATGCTGCAAGTCTGGGAGAATATGAGCAGGGACTGCCTGTCCTGGAAAAGCTTAAAGAGAATTTTCCCCAACATAAAGTTCTGGTGACTTTTTTTTCTCCTTCAGGATATGAAAATGTCGTTAAGAAGAAACATATCGCAGACGTTATTTGTTACTTGCCATTTGATAAAAAAAACACTGTGAAGGAATTTGTATCACAGTTTAATACAGAACTATTTTTTACGGTTAAATATGATTATTGGTATAATCTGCTTGCTGAACTTAAAAATAAAGGCACAAAAATCTACGTTATTTCCGCCCTGTTTTATGAAAGACAATCTTTCTTTACCTCTTATGGTAAATGGTTTGTGAAGCAGCTTCAGAAAGATGTAGATTGGTTTTTTCATCAGACTCAATTTTCATTAGCCCTGGCTAAAAGTGTAGGTTTGATGAAGTCTTCTGTAACGGGAGATACAAGGTTTGACAGAGTAAAGCAACTTCGTGAACGGAACAACCATGTTGATTTTATTGCGGATTTTATAGGAGAAAATAAAGCTGTGGTCTTTGGGAGTTCATGGCAGGCTGAAGAAAAAATAGCAGAAATAGTTTCCCGTAAAAATAATACAGTGAAACTCATTATGGCACCCCATGATCTGAAAAGAGTAGAGCATTTGAAAAGTATATTTCCGGATGCTTTATCATATAGTCAAATACAAGACGCTCAAATATCAACTAACAACGTTCAACTTCTGATTATAGACAGCATCGGTTTATTATCAAAATTATATTCTTATGCAGATGCAGCTGTTGTAGGAGGAGGATTTCATGATGCCGGACTTCATAATATTCTGGAAGCGGCAACTTTTGGCGTTCCTGTAGTTTTTGGAAATCATTATAAAAAGAATCCGGAAGCCGATGACCTGATTGCTGCGAATGGCGGAAAATCATTTCCAGACGAATATACAGCCGCAGAATTTGTTTTATTTCTTATGAATGAAGATAATCAGGAAGAGCTTACAGAAATGTCTCAGAATGCAGGGAAATTCGTAGACGGAAAACCAGATTCGACTCAAATGATTCTGCAGAAAATTTTATCTTAAAAATCCCTGACTTTTTATTTCCTTCATAATTTGATCAATATTGTCAGGTATTTTTTCGCATTCAAACCAATTGAAATCAAGGCCGTTGTTAATGCATAGTTTTTGAAGATAATGGTTCGCCAATATTTTCTCTTGAGTGTCCCGCAGATATTCATCAATTTCCATCCAGTAATCCTCATCCAGTTTTTTAATAAGAGTCAAGGATTTGAATACTTTGTTGATGATGTAAATATAAAGCTTATAAACATTGTCAAACCTTTGTCTGCTGAGGTCGCTGTTGTTTTCCAGGATTTTATTGACGAGAAGAAGATTCAGTGAAACTTCCCCGAATTTATCAGTGGTAATTTTGATGTGTTCAGTGATTTCTGCACTTATCTTTCGGATAATGGTCAGAAAATAGGGCACATTTCCGGTATATTTTGAGGCTAAAAGAACCTTTTCCGTTACAATTTCCTCCATTGTATTTCTCTTATCATCTGTGGTTTCAGGATCAATAAGCTCGAAATACAACTTTTTAGACAATAATTTATCCTTTCTCAGAAGTCTGAAAATAAGTTTGTCTTTTTCGGGACCGGAAAAAGCGCTCAGAGCGGCTTTGAACTCTTTTGAATACTCCATTAATTGAAAATTTTCGAATACTTCATGAATCCGTTCAGTGCCCAGTTCGCCGTATAGTACAATGATTTTAATGTTGAAAAGCCCATGAAATCTTTATAAACAAGATATTGATCTTTGATAATGTTTTTTTTCTTTCTGGAAACACTGTTTTCACGCATTCTGTATTTTGCGAGTGTCTTTTTTACAGGGATTCCTTCAGGAATTACTTTTAAAAGATTAAGCCACATCACATGATCTTCACGCTTGCTTTTTACAGGGAACAAAAACTTTCCAACCCTTTTGGTATCGTACATCGTGGAAACCGGTGCAAGACGGCATGTCTTCAGCAGATTGGAAAACGTAACGACTTTATCAGCCATGAAATCTTTCAGAATAGGCTGAAGCTGCTCATCACATCTGGAATAATTGCAATAGACCAGTTCTGCATTATGTTCCTGCATGTAATCCGTCATTGTTTCCAGATATTCAGGATACCAGTAATCATCAGAATCCAGAAAAGCAATATATCGGCCCTGGGCTCTTTCCAGGCTGTTGTTTCTGGCGTTTCCTGCTCCTCCGTTTTTCTCCAGTACCTGCAGTTTTATTCTGGGATCATTGTATTTTCTGATGATCTCAACAGTGTTATCTTTGGAAAGGTCATCAGTAATCAGCCATTCCCAGTTTTCATAGGTTTGGTTAAGAACAGACTGTATGGTTTCCTCGATAAATTCTGCAGAATTATAACAGGGAGTGATAATGGAGACAAGATCTTTCATTTATGCTTTTTAAGACTGTAAAATTATAAAAATCTTTTTTCATAAAAATGCCAGGAGCTTACCCCTACCGCAATAACCACCAACATACATACCAAAGCCATTACAAATGGATTGTAATCTTCAAACAACCCTAAAGTCTGAAAAGTTCTGATAATAGGGAAGTGAAAGATGTAAATTCCGTATGTGAAATCACCATATTTTCCGAAATTGTTTAAGAATTTGAATGAATAGGCAATGTACATTACAATAACACCGATCATCATTGGGGAAAAAAGCTGAATGTTTAAGTATAAATCGATCCACACCGTGGCAAGAGCAATGATGAAGAGTATATTTTTATACTTGATGAATTTATCAAAATTAAAGTAAATCAGCATTCCGGGGATAAAATAGGATAGTGTTCCTGGAAGCTGCTTGGCAACTGAAATTTTATGTAAAGATTCAAAATAATTAAGATAAATAAGTGATAAAAAGTATAAAATAATTAAGCTTATATTCCTGTATTTATTATTCTTTCCGAAAAGCAAAAACAATAACGGTACAGAGAAATAATAGCACATTTCTATTTTCAGTGTCCATAAGGCACCATTCACTGCTTGATTTCCAAAAACTCCGGGAAGCCAGGGTGCTTTAAAATTTAAAAATAATGAATTCCAAAAAAGGTATTTATAAACTTGTGTATTGCTGAAATATTCGGTGAGAGAATACGTACTTACCAAACTTAATAAAATTGCACATAAGAAAATAACCAATAAATAAGCGGGAACAATTCTTCTGATTCTCTTTTTTAAATAACTTTTCAGGCTTGAAGACCTGTCATAGCTCCTTGCAATAAGAAATCCGCTCACTGCAAAGAAACCGAAAACAGCAATTTCTATAGGGCTGTGCTCAAAAATTTTAAGATCGGGAGAAGCGCTGAGGGTGCCAAGATGTCCAAGAAAGACAATAAAGGCTAGGAGAACACGTATGAAATCAAAATTGTTTTTCGTAATATCCTGCATTTGTATTTTCTTTCTTGCAAAAATAACTTTTTTAATAAAATGAATGGGTGCCTCTATTCATTATTTGTTAAATAAAGGGAAAATGAGGTCTGAGGGTTTTAAAATATATATAAATAAAGGTCGATGAAATAATTTTTCATAAAAAATAGTAATATAAATCAAAAAAATTATAATTTTAGCGCTTGAAAAAATTGATCTATGAAGAAATTAGCATTACTATTTGCAGGTTTGTCTTTGTTTGCAGCTACAGGATGTAGTGATAATAATGATACTGTTCTGGAAGCTCCTCTAGTTGGGACTTGGCAACCATTAAAAGAAGTAGTTACTACTGTTGAGGTGGGTGAAGACCCGGTTTCTAACACGATTACTTATACAGATTGTCAGAAACAAACAAGATGGTGGTTCAGCGCTGACTCCAAAGGAGGAAAAACAAACTGGGGAGATACGGCTACGCCTGGTCAGTGTGCTATTCTTTCTGATGTAAAATTCAATTATACCTATAATAAGGAAGGAAAAGACGTTCAAATGAAAATTCAGGGGATTGTAGAGCCTCAGAATGCAAAGGTTATTACTTTGGATGATACAACGCTCAATCTTGCTGTAAGAGAGGAAACTCAGGATCCGAAAATATTCCAGACAAGAACATATACCTTCAAAAGAGTTATTCAATAATAGTATATACTTCAGGATATAAAACAGATCTCATCTCCGGATGGGATTTTTTTGTTGAAGACAGAATTGCAATTCATCATAAATTAAATTTCCATTTACTTTAAAATCATTATTTTTGTGAATCTTGTTAAAAAGAAAAAATAATTCAATATTTTAAAGTCTAACATATAACATATATATAAAGTGTTTTACGATCATCAGCAGATAGAAAAAAAGTGGCAGAAATACTGGGAGGAAAATCAAACCTATAAAACCTCTAATAATACAGATAAACCCAAATTTTATGTACTCGATATGTTTCCGTATCCATCCGGAGCAGGTCTTCACGTAGGTCATCCGCTGGGATATATAGCATCGGATATCTATGCAAGATACAAAAGACATCAGGGGTTTAATGTTCTTCACCCGGTAGGATATGACAGCTTTGGACTTCCTGCTGAGCAGTATGCTATTCAGACAGGACAGCATCCGGCTATTACTACAGAACAAAACATCAACAGATACGAAGAGCAGTTAAGAAAAATCGGATTTTCATTCGACTGGAGCAGAGAAGTAAGAACTTCAGATGCCTCTTACTATAAATGGACACAGTGGATCTTTATCCAGCTGTACCACTCTTGGTACAATAAAAATACTGATAAGGCAGAATCTATTGATTCATTAATCCAACATTTTGAAGAAAAAGGAACCGAAGGATTAAATGCCAATCAAAACGATGAATTAAATTTCACAGCAGAGGAATGGAAGCTGGCTTCCGATCTTGATAAAGAAGATATCCTGTTAAATTATCGTCTTGCTTACAGAGCTGAAACTACGGTGAACTGGTGTCCTGCATTAGGAACTGTATTGGCAAATGATGAAGTGAAAGACGGTAAATCTGAAAGAGGAGGGTTCCCTGTTTTCCAAAAGAAAATGATGCAGTGGAGTATGAGAATTTCTGCTTACTCTGAAAGATTATTACAAGGATTAAATACTTTGGACTGGCCACAGCCATTGAAAGATTCCCAGGAATACTGGATTGGAAAATCTCAGGGTGCACAGGTTCAGTTTAAGGTTGAAGGCCACGATGAAATTGTTGAGGTATTTACAACTAGACCTGATACCATTTTTGGAGCAACCTTTATGGTATTGGCTCCGGAAAATCCATTAGTAGAAACTATTACTACCGATGCTCAGAAAGTAGAAGTAGATACTTATATTGAAGAAACTTCCAAAAAAACAGAAAGAGACAGAATGTCTGATGTGAAAAACGTGAGTGGAGCTTTCACAGGAAGTTATGCAATCAATCCGTTCAGCAATGAGAAAATGCCGATCTATATTTCAGACTATGTATTGATGGGATATGGAACAGGAGCGGTTATGGCTGTTCCGGCACATGATGAGCGTGACCACAGATTTGCAAAGAAATTTAACCTTGAAATTAAAAAAGTTGTAGAAACTGAAGAAGACGTTCAGGAGAAATCTTTTGATTCCAAAGACTCCGTTTGCGTAAACTCTGATTTCTTAAACGGATTGAGTTATAATGACGCGAAATCAAAAATCATTGCTGAAATCGAAACTAAAGGTATCGGTCATGGAACAACAAACTACAGACAGCGTGATGCAATTTTCTCAAGACAGCGTTATTGGGGAGAACCTGTTCCTATATATTATAAGGATGGGATGCCTTACACATTGCCGACCTCTGCTTTACCATTGGAACTTCCTGAAGTTGAAAAATATTTGCCAACAGAAGACGGAGATCCGCCATTAGGAAATGCGAAAGAATTTGCATGGGATGAAGCTAACCAGAAAGTAGTTGCTACAGATCTTGTTGATGATAAAACTATTTTCCCATTAGAATTATCTACTATGCCAGGCTGGGCAGGAAGCTCATGGTATTTCCTTAGATATATGGATCCTAAGAATGACGGAGAGTTCTGTGCAAAAGACCTTTCAGATTATTGGGGACAGGTAGATTTATATATTGGTGGCAGCGAACACGCAACAGGCCACTTATTATATTCCCGTTTCTGGAATATGTTCTTAAAAGACAGAGGGTATATCAATCATGATGAGCCATTCCAGAAATTGATCAACCAGGGGATGATCTTAGGGATGAGCGCATTTGTAAAGAGGTTACATTTTGGTATAGAAGTTTTCGATGCAAAAACTAATGAGTCTTTAGCGTGGGGAAGCTCTCCATCATTTTTAAATAATTACTATGTTTCTAAGAATGTTTCATATGATTCTACAGTCTCAATTCTGAATGATATTATTTCGGATAATAAACAAACAATTTTAGATAGGATAAATGATGTAATTAATAGGGATTACAAAATTGATGATGTTATTCTAAAGGTTTATGATCCAAGTAAGAATATATTTTCACAGATTCACGTCGACGTATCCTTATTAAAAGGAACTTCTGATGAATTGGATACCGAAGCTTTCAAAGCCTGGAGACCGGATTATGCTAATGCAGAATTTATTCTGGAAGACGGAAAATACATCACAGACCGTGAAGTAGAGAAAATGTCCAAGTCAAAATACAATGTGGTAAACCCTGATGACATCTGTGAAGAGTACGGAGCTGACGGTTTAAGACTGTATGAAATGTTCCTGGGGCCATTAGAACAATCCAAGCCCTGGAATACTCAGGGATTAAGTGGAGTATATGGCTTCCTTAAAAAATTCTGGAATCTGTATTTCAACGAAGACTCATTTGAAGTTTCAGAAGAAGAACCTACAAAAGCGGAATACAAAGTTTTACATACCTTAATAAAGAAGGTGGTATATGATATTGAAAACTTCTCTTTCAATACATCCGTATCATCATTTATGATTGCAGTAAACGAGCTTCAGAAAATAAAATGCAACAAGCGCAATATTTTAGAACCGCTGGCCGTTATCATTTCTCCATATGCTCCTCACATCTGTGAAGAACTATGGAGTTTGTTAGGACATGATACGTCTATTGAATTTGAACACTTCCCGGTATTAAATGAAGATTATCTTGTAGAAGACGAAATTCAGTATCCGGTAAGTGTAAACGGTAAAATGAAGTTCAAAATTTCACTTTCAGCTCAATTATCTGCCAAAGAAGTGGAAGATTTGGTGATTTCGAGTGAGAAAATGCAACAGATTTTGGAGGGTAAAACCCCTAAAAAAATCATTGTAGTCCCTCACCGTATTGTGAATATCGTAATTTAAATAAAATTTAACATTGGGAAATTAAAAAAAATGGGTGTCTTATTTTTTTGATTTTTTAACTCAAATGTTAAATTTGGAAAAAATAAATAAAATAATTAAAAATAATTATTATATCGAAATCGTATTAAAATTTCTTTATCAAAAAAAAGCAAAATGTTTAATTAAGACTCTTGCATTTTAATTAATTTTGCCTTTAATTTACACCCTGTAAAATTTTAAAACAATATAATTTAGTTAAATATGGAAATGAATGTTTCAAAAAATGATGAGCAAGTAGTTGCTAGAAAGGCAGGAGGTTTAAATCCAGCTGTTATTATTCCTATTCTATTTATTATAGGAGTATGTATTTATTTATTCGTTCTTGGTAGCCCAGGAAACTTTAAAGATGCAGATAAACTAGGAAGTGGATCTGTAGCCTTTTCAAGTGTTGAAGGAAAAGACATTCACCCAGAATCGTTTTTAGGTATTATCTACAAAGGAGGGGTTATCGTACCAATCTTGATTACTTTCATGATTACTGTAATCGTTTTCTCTTTTGAAAGATATTTCGTTCTTGGTAAAGCTGCTGGAAAAGGAAACTTAGACAACTTCGTTGTACAAGTAAGAAGCTTACTAAACCAAAACAAAATTGACGAAGCTATCGAAGAGTGTGACAGACAACAAGGTTCTGTAGGTAACGTAGTAAAAGAAGGTCTTACTACTTACAAAGCACTATCTCACGATACTACATTAAATAAGGAGCAGAAAATGGTAGCGCTTAACAAAGCTATCGAAGAAGCTACTACTCTTGAGATGCCAATGCTTGAGAAAAACATGATGATCCTTTCTACTTTAGGTACTGTTGCAACGTTAGTAGCACTACTTGGAACGGTAATCGGGATGATCAAGGCGTTCTTCGCATTAGGTTCAGGAGGTGGTACTCCGGATGCTGCTGCTCTATCTACAGGTATCTCTGAAGCCTTGATCAACACGGCATTAGGTATTGGTACTTCAGCAATCGCTATTATCCTTTATAACTTCTTTACTTCTAAAATTGACGGATTAACTTACAAGATCGATGAGATCTCTATGAGTATCCAACAATCTTTCGCTGAATTCAACTAAGAATTAGCAAGATATTTGCATTAGCAATTAAAAGAAGTTTAATTAAAAATATTTTATAATAATGGCGAGAGTCAAACCAAAAAGACATGGAGTAATTACGGACATGACTGCAATGTGTGACGTTGCGTTCCTACTCCTTACGTTCTTTATATTGACCACTCAGTTTAAAAAACCTGACGTGGAGCAGATCAAACCGCCATCTTCAATTTCGGAAAAATTGCTTCCTGATGCTAGTTTAATGACTATCAACGCTACTCCGGACGGAAAATTCTATTTCCAGCCAGTAGAAAACGCATCAGAAAGAATTGCTCTTTTGGATAAAATGGGACAAAAGTATGGTATTACTTTTGACAACAACCAGAAAGCAGCTTTCCAGAAAGTTCAGGCAATTGGAGTTCCAATGAACCAACTTAAAGGGTACTTGGATATGCCTGCAGATGAGCAGAAAAATTATAAGAGTCCTACAGGTATTCCTATGGACAGTACAAATAAGCAATTAATTGATTGGGTAAAAGAAAGTTTGAGCGTTAACCCCGACTACAAGTTAGCGATTAAAGGTGACGTTACAACTCAGTATCCTAAAGTTAAAAGTCTATTTGAGGGTTTAAGAGATATTGATTTTCTTAAATTTTGGTTGATTACATCACAAGAAGGTAAACCTAACGAATAATATCGATAGAAATGGCAGAAGTACAAGTACAAGAGAAAGGCGGCAAGGGCGGCAAGGTCCGTTCCAAGAAGCAAAGTACCAGAGTCGATATGACTCCGATGGTGGACTTGGGTTTTCTATTGATTACCTTCTTTATGTTCACAACTACGTTCAGTAAACCGAACGTGATGGATTTGGGTCTTCCGGCTAAACCGAAAGATGAAACAAAAAAACCACCTCCAACAGAAATTAAACTTTCTAACTCAATTTCTATTTTATTAGGAAAAAATAATAGAGTTTTCTGGCACCAGCAGGATGCTACATCCTTGAATGACCAAACTCTTATGGAAACTACTCTTGATAGAGAAGGAATTAGAAAAGTAATTCAGCAGGCAAAATCTAGAGCTGCAGATCAAACGAAATTTACCGTGATCATTAAGCCAACTGACGATGCTGTATATAAGAACTTTGTTGATATTCTTGATGAAATGGCAATTACCAAAAGTGAGCAGTACGGTGTTACCGATGTGAAGCCTTGGGAAAAAGCTGTTTACGAGAAAAAAGTAGGAGGTGCTGCTGCACCAGCTGCTGCTACAAAGTAATTTAACCATAAAATTGTTATATCTAATCTATGGCAGATGAAAATGTATACGGTCAGAATCTTACTTTAGACGAGATCGTATTTGAAAATAGAAACAAGGAATATGGTGCCTATGATCTTAGACATCAGTATCCGAGACTTTTAACCAAGTCTTTTATTATCGGAACAGCATTATTCCTTTTGGCAGCTTTGTCTCCGTTCATCTATCTTACGATTAAAAATCTTACAGCTCCGCCTAAGCAAGAAGTAAAGGCAGATCTAGTAGATATTATCGAAGAAGAACCAATTATCGAGCAGCCTAAAGAAGAAGAACCACCGCCACCTCCTCCTCCAAAAGAAGAAGAGAAAATTGAGGTGATTCAGAACGTAGTTCCTGAGCCTGTAAAAGCTCCGAAAATTGAAACGCCACCGCCGCCAATCTCTAAACAGTTGGAAACAACAACTGGTTTACAGAATCAGGAGGGGGTAAAGGCTCCGGCTTATACGCCACCGCCACCACCACCATCTACAGGTACTAAAGCTAGTACTGTAGAAGTAAAAGCAAATAATCCTAACGAGATCTATAAAGATGTTGACCAATCTGCAGAATATCCTGGAGGTATGGGAGCATTAAGAAAGTTCTTGGGAGATAATTTCGATACTTCTTTAATGGAAGGAGGTGAAGGAACGCTTAAAGCTAAGCTTAAGTTCGTTGTAGAAAAAGACGGAACTGTTTCTGCAGTTACTATTGAAGAGAAATCTCCGAATAGCGACTTCAACAGTGAAGCTGTACGTGTAGTTAAGAAACTTAAAAAATGGACTCCTGCGAAAAGAAACGGGGAGAGTGTTAGATCTTACTATAGTGTACCATTTACTATGAACTTTGAATAAGACTTATTTATTCAAAATATAAATAAAAAGAGAAGCATATGCTTCTCTTTTTATTTTTTTTGGTATTTTTGTTACATGATGTTCAATTGGTTATCCCTGGTTACGGGATTGTTTTATATCGTTTTAGGAATTGTAGTGATTGTCTACAAATTCTTCTTTACTATTTTAGAACCTGCTGTTGCCTATGCATTAGGTGTAGTACTGGTTATCTATGGTATTTTCAGAATTTACAGGGCAATCTCAAGAATTAAAAAATCGAGAAATGAAGAATAGTTTTAAGCTTGCAGTAATTTTTGTTTTAAGCATGATGCTTGCAGGCTGCAAAAAGGAGAAAAATGCTCCTTCCTATCACAAAGGTGATCTTACAATTTTTACTGACGAGTCCTTTCAAAGTGTCACAGAAGCATTAGCTGAGGGGTATATGATCAATTACCCTGAAACCCACATCAAAGTAGAAACTAAAAAAGAAGATTTAGGACTTCTGGATCTTCTTAAAGGAAGTGCTAAAGTGGTGGTAATGTCCAGAAATCTTACCCCTGAAGAAATAAAAACATACGAAGAAAGAACAGATTTAAAGTTTCTTCCTGCTAAATTTGCTGCTGATGCAGTAGTCTTTGTAGTTCCTAAAGATTCTCCAAAAGAAAGTATTTCAATGGAGGAAATCAACAGCGGATTGATGTCTGATAAAAAAGAATTCATTTTCGATGGAACCAACTCAAGTAATCTGAATTTTGTCGCTGAAAAATTTAAAAAACAGCCGAAAGACCTTCAATTTTCCATTATTCCGGGAAATCAGAAGATCATAGAAGAATTAGGGAAATATCCCAATAAAATAGGGGTTGTGGGGCTTAACACTTTTAGCCGTCCTTATGATAAAACTTCTGAGAAACTGAGAGAAATGGTGAAAGTTCTTCCTGTTGTAGAAAAGGGTAAACTTTACAATGCAGATTTTAAGGGGCTTAGCACAATGGAATATCCGTTTACAAGAGTTCTTTATTTCTTGATCAACGAAGGTAATTTTAATATTGCCAATGGATTTATTAGATTCTCATGTACCCATTTAGGTCAGAAAATTGTTCAGAAAGAAGGTCTACAGCCTTATAATATTTATAAGAGAGAAGTTCAGATGCGTTAAAAAATATTAAATTCACAATTTAGCCTTGTTAAAAATATTGATTTGGTCTGAAAATTGTGTAGAATATAACTCAATTATTAGAAAATATAAAATGAAAGATATAATGAATATGAATGTAAAGAAGATTGCTTTTGGAGCAGCTGTGGTATTTTTTACCGGTTTTGCCTCTGCACAGACACTGCAGGATGGTATTAACAGTATAGACAGTGATAAATTTGCTCAGGCAAAAACGAATTTCACTGAAATGATCGCTAAAGAGCCTACAGCTGAAAACTACTTCTATTTGGGAAATACTTTCTTAAGACAGGGAGAGCCAGACTATGCTAAAGCAATTGAAAGCTTCAATAAAGGATTAGCTGCTGATTCAAAAAGCTATCTTAACAAAATCGGTTTAGCTGCTGTTAAATTAGGTAAAGGTGACAAAAACGCTGTTGCTGAAATTCAGAAAGTAGTAACTGATTCAAGAGAAAAAGATGCTGAAGTTCTGTTCAGAGCTGCAGAAGCTTTAACTTTATTTGAAAAGAACAGTTCACCGGATCTTGCGATCCAGTTTTTGACTAAAGCTATTGAAAAAGCAGAGAAAAAAGGTGTTCCTGCACATTATTATTATACATTAGGAGATGCTTACAGATTAAAAAGAATGCCGGGAGAGGCTATGTCTGCTTATGATAAAGCATTACCTACTGCTAAAAATAAGGCTTCCGTTTATACAAGAATGGCAACTTTATGGATGGCAGCACAGCAATGGCAGCAAGCTAAGCAGAATATCGATAAAGCTATCGGTGTAGATGCTACTTATGCTCCTGCATATAAAGCATTGGCTGGTTATGATATCAGATACCAACAGAATGCAAAGGCTACACAAGACCTTATCAACTATACAAAATATGCTGATGAAGATCCATATACTCAATTAGAAATTGCAAAACTATATTTCACAAACGAAGATTATGCAAACTCTAAAATGGTATTAGATAAGATTTTTGATAAAATTGAGGATCCTATCAAGTTCAAATTAAGAGCTTACAATGCATACGCAGATAAAAACTATGCGGATGCTAAGCAAAACATGGATACTTTCGTTTCTCAAGCTGAGAAAACAAGAGTACAGCCTGCTGACCAAGGTCTACAAGGACTTATTGCTGCAGGTTTAGCAAAAGATGAAAAAGATGCTGCTAAAAAAACGGCTTTAATGACGGAGGCTCAGCAGAAAGTTGCTATTGCAAAAGCTGCTAAAGACGAAACAATGAAGTGGGATCTTGAATTAGCTAACATCGCTGGTGGTGGAGGTGTTTCTCAGTCAGAAGTTGACAAAGGACCTACTAACCCAACTATTGAAGCATTGAAAAAGCAGGTTGCTGCGAATAATCAGGATTCTGATGCATTATTCAAGTTAGCAACAGCTTACCAGGATATTAAAAACTGGAACGGAGCAATCCTTACATGGCAAAAAATGTCAGCTCTGCTTCCTGATTGGGCTCCTGCTTATTATAGCCAGGGGTATTCTTACCAACAGGCAGGAAACAATGATGCGGCAAAAATGGCTTACGAAAAATTCATCAGTACAGTAAAACCTGCTGATCAGGAAGCAAACAAGCAGACTCTTGCTTATGCATACTTTGCTGTAGCTTATATGAATAAAGATACTGATCTTGCAAAAGCTAAAGATTATGTAGCTAAATCTTTACAGTTAGATCCTACTTACCAGGATGCTGTAAAATTAAATGCAGAGATCAATAAGTAATTTAAAATGTAAATTATAGATATTAAAACTTCCCATTCGTAATGTTTGGGAAGTTTTTATTTTTAACCTTATCTTTGAATTATATGAAAACTGATATACTTGCTTTTGGAGCACATCCTGACGATGTAGAGCTGGGTTGTGGCGGAACTATTGCTAAAATGGTTTCAGAGGGTAAAAAATGTGTAGTGGTAGACCTTACGAGAGGTGAGCTCGGAACTAGAGGTACAGATGAAACACGAAAGGCAGAAGCGGCGCATGCTGCTAAAATTTTGGGGCTTTCAGCAAGAGAGAACCTTGGAATGAAAGATGGCTTTCTGGTCAACTCTGAAGAGTACCAAATGAGGATCGTAAAAATGATTCGCAAATACCGCCCGGAAATCGTGTTAGCCAATGCAATTGATGATAGACATCCAGATCATGCAAAAGGAGCGAAATTAGTATCAGATGCGTGCTTTTTGTCCGGACTGAGAAAAATAGAGACCGTAGAAGAAGGCGAGAATCAGGAGGTGTGGAGACCTAAGCATGTTTTTCATTATATTCAATGGAAAGATATAAAACCGGAATTTGTTATTGATATTTCAGAATTTCTGGAGACAAAGATTGCATCCTGCATGGCCTATAAAACTCAGTTTTATGATCCGGCTTCTAAAGAACCAGAAACTCCGATTACAACAAAAGACTTTTATGAGAGCTTAACTTACCGTGCACAGGATTTAGGGCGTTTATCGGGAGTTGCTTATGCTGAGGGATTTACGTCTGAGAAGTTAATTTCTTTGAAAAATTTTGATGGAATTGTTTGGTAGTTGAGGAAAATGTTCTATATTTGCACTCACAAAACGGTGATTGTAGCTCAGTTGGTTAGAGCGTCGGATTGTGGTTCCGAAGGTCGGGGGTTCGAGACCCCTCATTCACCCAAAGAAAGTACACTTTTTACAAGTGTACTTTTTTATTTTATGTCTGTTTCAATAATAATGGACACTACTTTTTTCACATTCTTTCTAAAAGCTTTTTCCATCATACGCTTATAATTTGTATGTTAATGGACAAAAATGGTTCTGTTTAAGTTCTTAAAAATAAATTCATGGTTTGGTGATTGAAACTTTTATATTTGTTTAGCCAAAATCAAGGGAAATAATTCTCTTTAAATTATTTCAAATCAAAACTCTTAACATGAAAAAAATCTTTACAATCTTTACCCTGCTATTTGTGATAAAATCCTATGCACAATCCTATTATAAAAATCTGTTTGATGAGAAGCATTATGATACATCATTAGGTAATTCAGACAGTCCTGATCAGGCTGAGTTTTCTTGGGGAGTACCTGCACATTTGGAGGCATTAGTACTAATGTATGAAAAAACAAAAGAAAAAAAATATGCTGATGCCTTAATAAGGTGTATTGGAAATACCATTGATAGGAGAGATGACCTTAGAGGTCAGGTGCCGGGCCTAAGTCAGATTTTTGATTATCGTCATGTTTCAGGTGCTGCATGGTCCACTAATCATTATAATGTGAACGCAAATTCTGGAGATCCTTATAGTCATTTTGTCCATAGCGCTAATATAACCTATCCAATGGCTAAGTTCGCGGCTATCGTTAAAAATGATAGTACTATTCAAAATAAATTGTATCAATTAGGTGGTCGTTATAATAATATGACTTTTAAAAATATTGCTGATGATCTTAAACAAAAGGTAAAAGAAACACTTGTCTATCATGAAGATCAATGGAAGGAGGAATCAAGTCCTAATCCGAATGGTAACATAGGTTATTATAAAGAAAGAGACTCTGTTAATGTTAATAGTAACCCTCCAATAAAGTATAAAGGTGTAATTGCTCCTTTTAATATGCAAAGCTCTATGGGAAGAGTTTTGGTACAAATGTATAGAGCAACAAATGACCAGAATTATCTTAAACAGCTTAATAAAATTGCTAATTTCTTAAAATTAAATACCTCTGTTAACAGTAATCTAGGGTCATATACCTGGGAATACTGGAATTATTTTGTTTTACGCGATGATATATCCCACGCAGCCTTAACGGTGAGTTTCCCCTATGAATGCTTTAAATATAATATAAAGAACAACGCCAACGATTCTCTTTATACATCTTTAGATATGGAGAGATATGTTAAAAGTTTTACAAAAGATATTTATCAGGGGCCTCTATCTATACATGATGCGGTGAATTACAACGGGTTGAAATGGAATATTAAATATCATACTATAAATAATCTTCCTCCAGGTAATAATACCAATTATGATGCATATGTTTCCTACATGTGGTTATATCTGTCCTCGGAATATGATAAAAAAATATATCAGATAATTGCGGACTTACAAGCTGCAAAAAATTATTATGATCGTATCAATGTAGAAGGTTCATCTTTGACATTGGCACTTTTAGCATACTATGAAAATTTTATTGTCCCTGTGAATACCTACCATTTATGGGGAGAGGATTCTGATTGGAGGGGGGTAGCAAAGGGTAATTTTGATGGCGATGATGATGATGAATTTGTGAAAATTAGAAACTATGATGGGTTCATGGGTACTCTGGAGCCTTATGGTAAGAGTTTTCGTCCTGTTACAAACAGTATAGCCTATGGTGGCTCTTATAATTGGAAAGGATTAACTGCAGGTGATTTTTTTGGAGATAATAAAAGCGAAATTATTGCATTGAGTAATCATGCTGATTTTAATAAAAATGGCTTTTATATCTTTAAAATTGAAAATAATCAGATCGTTGAGCATTCAAAATTTACAGGTTTTGGAGCAGAGTCAGATTGGGTAGGATTAGCTACTGGAAATTTTATCAGTGGAGGCAAAGACGATTTGATTGCTGTCCGAAATTATAACAAAGAAGTAAGACTATATAAATTTAATAGTACTGACCCTGAATTGATATATTTTAATCAGCTCAATCTGCCTGTAAATTCTAAAATTAAAGCGGTTGCTGTTGGTAATCTTGATGATGACCCAAAAGATGAAATTGTATTGTTGATCGATGCCGAAGATTATATGCAAAATGGTGTATATGCTTATGATATCGATGATAATGGGGTGATGACACTGATTGATAGGTCTATAGGCTTTGGTTCAGCTTCGGATTGGAAAGGATTGGCTGTTGGAAACCTTGATGGTGATGGAGCTGATGAAATTATTGCTCATAGAAACTTTGATGGAGACTATAAAGTTTTTAAGCTGAAGGAATCAAATGGCGTTAAATTTTTAGATAACATTGGTGTTGAAAGTTTTCCTGTATTGCAAACCAAAGATAATGTAATGTGTTTTGGAAACTTTGATTCAGGCTCACAGAATGATGAACTGATTACCCTTAGAAAAGATGGAGGGATTGTAATGTTTTCTGCGGCAAAAGTTGTCAAAAGTCCACCTTCTGCTAATAAACAATCAGATCCATGTAAAAATGAATTGCCGGAAGTGTTGTTCAGCTTTTTGAATCCGGCTTATTCTAATAACTAAAGTTGTCTTAAAATACACTTTAAATAATCACAAAAATAAAATATGAAAAAGTTCTTTACAATCCTTGCCCTGTTATTTGTAATAAAGTCTTATGCTCAATCCTACTACACAGACCTATTTGATAGTAAGGGATATGCTGTAGTACCTCTTAATTCAACCAGTTCAAACCAATTAGAATTTTCATGGATTGTATCTGCTCATATGGAAGCATTAGCATTGATGTATGAAAAAACACATGATGTAAAATACGCTAATGTTTTAATAGGAACTATCGGAAATGTGATTGACAGAAGAGATGATCTTAGAGAGCAGACACCAAGTTTAGGTTTAAGCAATATTTCTGATTATAGGGATAGTATTGGTCCTGCATGGTCAACAGATAATTATAATACAACCCCAGGTGATGGAAAAGCTTATGCTCATGTAGTGCACAGTGCAAACATAACTTATCCTATGGCTAAGTTTGCCGCAATAGTTCAGAAAGACCCTACTCTTCATCATTTAAAATATACTTTGGGGGGGCGTTATAATGATATGACTTTTAAAGCTATTTCTGACGATCTTAAACAAAAAGTAAAAGAAACTATTGATTATCATGCAGGTCAATGGTATACTGAACCTAATTCTAATGCAAATAATATTATAGGTTATTATAAAGATCGAAATGATAATCCGCCAATAGATAACGCTGGTGAAATTTTACCATTTAATATGCAAAGTTCGATGGGAAGAGTATTGGTACAGATGTATCTGGCAACAGATAACCCGGATTATCTTACACAACTTAACCAAATTGCCAATTTTTTAAAGGCAAATACCTCTTTTAATACTAATCTGGGGTCCAATAGCTGGACGTATTGGAAAACAAGTACTTTGCGGGAAGATATTTCTCACGGTGGTTTAACCATATCTTTTCCTCATGAATGCCGTAAATATAATATTTCCAGAGGTGGAACGCTTATTTATACGGATTCTGATATGCAAGCCTATGTTAATACCCTAACGAAAGATATCTATAAATCCCCCTTATATATAAATAATGGAGTGAGTTATCCTAATTCACCCTGGAATCTTAAGTATCCACATCCTGTTGGCGAAGACGTAAGTACCTATACCTGCTTCCAATGGACTTCTTTATCTGAATATGATAAAAAAATATATCAGTTACTTGCTGAAATGCAAACTGCAGAAAATTATTATACACCTTTAACACCTGAAAACTTTCCTTTGGTAGTGGCTTATTTGGCCTATTATGAAAACTTAATTGTGCCTGTCAATACGGAGCATGGATGGGGATCTGGTTCCGATTGGAGAGGTGCTGCAAGTGGTAATTTTGATGGAGATAATGCAAATGAATTTGTTATCATCAGAAATTATGATGGAATGATAGGTACAATGGAACCTTATGGGAAGAAATTTCATTCCGTTACCAATGATAAATATTATAGTGGACAGTACGATTGGAGAGGTGTAGCTGCCGGTGACTTTTTTGGAGATAGCAAAAGTGAGATTATCGCTTTAAGTAATCATTCCGATCCAAATAATAATGGGGCTTATATTTTAAAAATTGAAAACAATAATATTGTTGAACATACAAAATCTATAGGTTGGGATGCGCAATCTGATTGGGTGGGAGCTGCAGCAGGAAACTTTATTACAGGAGGAAAGGATGATTTTATTGCTGTCAAAAATTTAAATAAAGAAGTTCTTGTTTTTAATTTTAATGGGGCGACTCCTCAGTTAGTTCATACTAACGCTCTTAATCTACCGGTGAATTCGAAAATTACGGCAGTTGCTTCAGGTAACCTTGATGGTGTTGGTAAAGATGAGATTGTTCTGCTTGTAGATGCTGAAGATAATATGCAAAATGGTATATATGTTTATAATATAGATGATAATGGGATTATGACAAAAATAGCACAGTCTACAGGTTGGGGTTCGGGTTCAGAATGGAGAGGATTAGCTGTTGGAAATCTTGATGGTAATGGAGCGGATGAGATTCTTGCTCACAGAAATTTCGATGGAGATTATAAAGTTTTTAAATTAAATGGGAATATTTTAGGCACTTTCGGCGCAGAAAGTTTTCCTGTCTTACAAACTGAAGACAATATTATGTGTTTTGGGAATTTTGATTCAAGCTCACAAAATGATGAATTGATTACTCTTAGAAAAGATGGAGGCATAGTTATGTTTTCAGCAGCACAAATTGTTAAAAACCCTCTTCAGTTCAATAAACAATCAGATCCATGTCAGAATGAAGTGCCAGACGTGTTATTCAGTTTTCTGAAATCAGCATCTTATAATAATGAGGAATCAAAAGAAATGGTATCTGTAAGATAGCAAGATCACTTACAATAGATTAAATATTCAATATAATATTAAACGGGCTTTAGCCCGTTTTTTTATATAGCAATAAGTGTTTGTTGAATTTTGATTGTATAGTACAAAAAAAGCATCTTTTTCAGATGCTTGTGTTTTTAGATATTCTTTTTTAAACTTCGTCGTCAGAATCAATTGTGAATGATTTGCTTTTGAAGTCTTTATCATGTTTTTCTGAAATTACATCCTCACCCTTTTCATTAATGATGAAATCTGTGGACTCATTAAACATCTCCTGAAAACTCTTAAAATCTTCCTTATAAAGGTAAATTTTATGCTTCTCGAATGTAGCTTCCCCATTCTCTCCGAAATTTTTCTTACTCTCAGTGATTGTAAGATAATAATCTCCTGCTTTCGTCTCACGCACATCAAAGAAATAAGTTCTTCTCCCTGCTTTTAACACCTTCGTGAAAATCTCATTTTCATGGCGTTCCTTGTATTCACTCATTGTTAGATATTTTTTAATCTTGTTAAGAACAAATATAAAAGAATTCTTTTAATCACAAAATTTTTTTTATGATTTATTTAACAATTGAGAACGAAATGGCTAAGCAGTTACAGAATTGGCAATTTCCGTAAGGTTGATAATCTGATCGGCTTTTTGAGCGCTAGACTCTCTGTGTGTGATGATTATGGAAGTAGCGTTACTTATTTTTTTATCGATATTTTCCAGAATGTTCTGTTCCGTTTCGGTATCTAAAGCAGACAATGAATCATCAAAAATGATGATATTCGGGTCTTTAATTAAGGCTCTTGCAATACAAATTCGCTGCTTTTGCCCTCCCGAAAGCATGACTCCACGTTCACCTACAAGTGTTTTATATTGCTCTTTAAACTCTACAATATTTTTGTGAACATCTGCAATATTTGAATATTCTACGACTTTCTCATGAGAAGGATGATCAATGGCAAAGCCTATATTATTTTCTATAGAATCAGAGAATAAATAGCTTTCCTGAGGAATATATCCAATGAAGTTTCTGTAGTTGCTCAGATTATGATCTTTCAGGTTTTTACCATCAATCAGAATCTCTCCCTCACTCGGATCTATCAATCGGCATAAAAGAAGAGCGATCGTTGATTTTCCGCTTCCGGTTTTACCCATAATGGCCAAAGATTCTCCGGCTTTCACTTTAAAGCTTAGGTTATCTAATGCTTTAATTCCTGTATTAGGATATACATAAGAAACATTCCTGAATTCAATATCTCCTTTGATAGGGTAGTTTTCAAAATTAGTATTAATAATTTCAGATTTCTTATCCATGAATTCATTGATTCTTTGCATGGATGCTTCAGCTCTCTGATTCACAGATGTTACCCAACCAACCATAGAGAAAGGGAAGATAAGGGTATTGATATACATGAAAAAATCCGCAATTTTACCAATACTTAATTCTCCGGCAATATATTTTGTGCCTCCAATCCATATGATAGCCACATTCAGCAACCCTATTACAAAGAGGATAATAGTAAAAAAATAAGCTTCTGTTTTTGCCAGATCCAATGCCTTATTCTGATAATCTGTTACCTTGATTCCGTAGTTTTTTTCAATATACTTTTCTCTTGCGAAGAATTTTACAACGCGGATTCCTGAAAAACTGTCCTGAACAAAAGTTGAGATAGCAGACTGGCTTTTCTGCATAATCTTCGACTTTTTATTAATAATTGAGCTTACCTTATAAATAGCAAAAGACAAGATCGGAAGTGGAAGCAAAGTCCACATCGTCATGGATGCATCCGTTTTTACCATGTAAATTGCCGTGATCACTACCAGAACGATCAGGTTGGCAACATACATCACGCCAGGGCCAAGATACATTCTCACAGCAACAACGTCCTCACTCAATCTGTTCATTAAGTCTCCAATGGTTGTCTGTTTATAATCGGTTAATGATAAATCCTGATAATGTCTGTAGATTTTATTTTTAAGTTCATATTCTATTCTTCTGGAAGCTACAATAATGGTTTGTCTCATCATGAAAGTGAAGAATCCGGTCAGAAGTGAACAGCCTACAATAATTCCAACATAGATCAAAACCTGGTTGTTAAAGCCAAGGTTTCCGTTTTTTGTAAGCTCATCCACAGATTTTCCTACAAACTGTACCTTATATATATTGAAGAAATTACTGGCAATAATAAATAGTACTCCCCAAAACAGCAGTATTTTGTGTTTCCAAAAATAGGGGTTTAAGGTTTTAAGCGCTTTCATATAGTTGTACAAAATTACAAAAATGTCATCACACTACGAATTTCATCAATTTTAAATTTTGTATCTTTGCACCCATAAAAAAGCTCTTTGAATGTTAGGAAGACGACAAATCCGTGAAAAAGTAGTACAGACAGTGTATTCATACTACCAAAATCCTGTAAAGTTTGATGTTTTAGAGAAAAACATGTTTGCTGGTATAGAGAAAATCTATTATCTATACATTTACCAGCTCAATTTTTTGGTGGCTCTTAAAGAATTGGCAGAACACCAGATCGAAATTGGGAAGAACAAATATCTTAAAACTGATTCTGACATTAATCCTAACCAAAAATTCATCAACAACCAGGTATTGCTTAAACTGGAAGAAAACCCTGAAAGATTGTTTTTTACAGGTCAGCACAAGCAGTTGAAATGGGATATGCATGATGATCTATTGGTAAAAACTTTCCAAAGAATTACTGCTGGAAAGCGTTATCAGGATTTCATGAAAGAAGATGGATACTCTTTTGAAGAAGATCAGAAGTTTATCGGAAAATTATTTTTAAGATATATTGCTGAAAATGAAGATTTTCATGATTATCTGGGAGATAAGGAACTTTCATGGTATGATGATATTCACATTGCCAATTCCATGGTACAAAAAACAATTGGTTTCCTGAGAGAAGATGAAGAAAGCAGAACTTTAATTAAAATGATTAAAGATGAAGAGGATAAGACTTTCGCTGCAAAATTGTTGAGAGATACTCTGAACAACTGGGAAAACAATGAAAAGAAACTGGGAGAAAGATTGGAGAACTGGGATCTGGAAAGAGTTTCTTTAATGGATAAAGTAATTTTGTCTACAGCAATTGCAGAATTGGATAATTTTGCTTTCACGCCTTCAAGAGTTATTATTAATGAATATATTGAAATTGCAAAAGTATTTGCTACAGACCGTTCCAATATCTTCATCAATGGTATTTTAGATAAATATTGTAAAGATCAAAATAGAATATAAAATGAAAAAGACGTTATCAATTATCGCCTTGTCTATTATAGGCTTTGGGTTAGTTTCATGTAAAAAAGAAAACAAAGAAACTCAAAGTACTGAAACTGCAACTACTGATTCTGCAGCTGTTGCGGCTCCGGTAACCACAGATTCTGCGGCAGCATCTGTAACTGGTGAAGCAGCTGCTCCGGTTTCTAACGAACCATCGACTTCTGTTGCTTTATCTGAAAACAGCTTCGATTTTGGGAAAATCAAAAAAGGAGATAAAGTAGAGCACGTATATGAAATTACGAATACAGGCAAAAACCCTTTAATTATTTCTGAAGTTAAACCAGGATGCGGATGTACAGCTCCTGATTTTACAAAAGAACCGATTATGCCAGGTAAAAAAGGAAAAGTTACATTGCACTTTGATTCTTCAAGTTTTGACGGAAACGTTCAGAAATATGCAGATGTTTTTGCAAACGTAGAAAAAGCGCCAATCAGATTAACATTCACAGCAAACATTCAACCATAATATTTAAAATATGTTGACACTATTTTTACAGGCAGCAGGTGGATCTTCACCTATGATGCTGATCATGATGGGAGTGATGTTTGTAGGATTTTATTTCCTGATGATCAGACCTCAGATGAGAAAGCAGAAGCAAGAGAAAAACTTTCAGGAAAATCTTAAAGTAGGAACAAGAGTAGTTCTTACCTCAGGTCTTCACGGAAGAATTGCTCAGGTGCAGGATGACGGTTTTGTTATTGAAACTTTATCAGGAAAACTGAAATTCGAAAAAGCAGCCGTTTCCAGAGAAATGACGGAATCTCGTTTTGGAGATAAAGCAAAATCTGTAGATAAGGCGGATGACAAAAAAGAAACAGCAACTGAAGAAAAAAAATAATTCAGTCTGAAAATATTTAGCTGCGGCGGGTGAACGAAGTTCACCCGCCGCAGTCTTTTTATACACTTATCAACCAGAAAATATGAAAATGATTAAGTCATTTTTTTTGTTCATTAGTGTTTAATAAAATTATCTTTGTCCTATGAATCAAAACACAAATAAAACGGTTCTTATTCTGGGAGCGAATTCAGATGTAGCAAAACAATGTATAAAGCAATATGTTGAAAAAGGATTTGCAGTGATTGCTGCTTCCAGAAACACAACATCTTTGGATGACTTTATTCATTCAAATAATCTGGGCTCTTCAAAAGTTTCTGTTTTATATTTTGATGCCGCAAATTTTGATTCGCATCAGAAATTTTATTCTGATCTTCCCATGAAACCTCATATTGTAGTATATGCTGCAGGTTTTTTAGTTAATAATCAAAAAGCATTAACTGATTTTAAAGGTGCCAAGCAAATGATGGAAGTGAATTATATGGGTGGAGTATCTATCCTGAGTATCATTGCAATGGATAAAGGCAACAAAAACCTTGAAAGAATAATTGGTCTTTCTTCACTGTCCGGAGTGAGAGGAAGGAAAAGTAATTTTGTTTACGGAAGTACAAAAGCTGCATTTACTCAGTTTCTGGCCGGGTTGAGACAGGAATTAGCTTCCCGGAAAATTATTGTGAATGCTTTAGTTATTGGCTATATCAGAACGAAAATCAATGAAGGATTAGAATTGAATGAATCCTTGATTATGGAACCTGATTATGTGGCAAAATATATTGTCAATGCCGGAAATTCCTTTACCATTGTTCCGAATTTCAAATGGCAAATTATTTACCATATTCTTAGACTTTTACCGGAAAGTCTGGCTGCAAAACTACCATAAAAATATTCATCAGCAGGCGCTGTTTTATTTATAATTTTAATTTTACAGGAAGTTAATTTTGATAATTACAGTACTTCGGTATCGTTTTTGTAATTCTATGACCCGAAAATTATTTCTTCCTGCAAGATTCAATTTCTGAATGATTATTGAGTAAGGCTGAAACAATCTGTTCAGCTGCCAATCTATTTTAATCTATCATATCATTTACTTTCACTTTTAAAGTGGAAGGAAAATTTCTTTTTAGACAGATGCTATTCAATTCATTTTTAAATCCTGCAGAACGTAATATCTCATTGATATAATTAGTAAACACATAGTATAAAATGGACGATTTAGAATTGAACAAAATTCAACAACACTGGGACACGTTAATTTCTTCAGCAATTTCATGGGCACCGAGAATTTTTACCGCAGTTATTTCTGCATTATTGATTTATCTGATTGGATCATGGATGATAAGAATGATTAAAAAACTGGTTGAGAAAGGTTTCAAAAAACGTAATATGGAAGCTTCTCTGCAGCATTTTCTGCTGAATATTATCAACTGGGGACTTAATATTCTGTTGTTTATTGTTGTTGTAACTCAGCTGGGAGTGCAGACCTCGGCATTTGTTGCCATGATTGGTGCAGCAGGTTTGGCGGTAGGTTTAGCTTTACAAGGCTCTCTGACGAATTTTGCAGGGGGAATTTTAATTTTATTATTAAAGCCTTTTAAAATTGGCGACTTTATTTCTACGAATTCCGGAGTTTCAGGAACCGTGCAGGCAATAGATATTTTCCATACGAAACTGGTTACCCCACAAAACCAATTGATCGTTATTCCTAACGGTGTGGTTTCAAATAACAGTATTACCAATTTTACCCACCTGGGAACAAGAAGAACATCATTGGATATTGGAGTTGCTTATGATGCAGATCTAAAGCAGACCAAAGATATTTTAATGAATGTTATTAAAAATAATCAATACGCTCTTGAAACACCAGCACCGCAAGTTGTAGTGACTGAACTTGGAGAAAGCGCTGTTAATTTATCCATAAGGGTAAGCACTTCTACAGAGAACTTCTGGGCGATGAACGAAGAACTTATTATAGGCTGTAAAGAAGCTCTCGATAAAGCCGGAATCGGAATTCCATTTCCACAGCGGGATATTCATGTTTATAATCAATAATTAGATTTAATTTTTTTAAGAAACTCCTGCATTTACAATGATGTAGGAGTTTTTTTTAATCAATATTTTGTAGCAATTCCAAAGCTTTCATCATATCAATTCCCTTACCCAGAACCGGCTTAAACAAATCTCCTTTCTCTTTGATTCTGTCCAGAGCATTATTAATATTAAAATCCGTAGGTCTCATTCCGGGCTTTAGTTCATCCCAATCCAATGGCATTGAAACTGATGCACCCTGTTTAGGTCTCAGGCTGTAGGCACTTGCTAAAGTTTGTCCCGTCCTGTTTTGAAGATAATCGAGATAGATTTTTTTGTTATCTCTTTTTTGAAGGCTTCGTTCTAAAGTTGTGAGTTTCGGAAGTTTTTCATTGACCTGTTTCATAAGAATATGAGCAAAATCTTTTGCCTGGTCAAAATCATATTTACCACCCATAGGAATATAAATGTGAATTCCGGTACTTCCCGAAGTTTTGCAATATCCTTTTACTTTAATGGCTTCTAAAACTTCATTCACCTGAAGTGCTGTTTCAATCACCTCATCAAATGTATTTTTGGAAGATGGATCC
Organism: Chryseobacterium rhizoplanae; assembly: GCF_900182655.1. Lineage (GTDB taxonomy): Bacteria > Bacteroidota > Bacteroidia > Flavobacteriales > Weeksellaceae > Chryseobacterium > Chryseobacterium rhizoplanae. The sequence goes on along the minus strand of NZ_FXTC01000009.1, from coordinate 62,133 downwards.
AGATCTAATACCAGGTAATCAGGATGCTCAAGATCAGGTAAAGAACTGTTCCAAGGGTTTAGGTCTATACATCCTAAATTATTCAGGTAAGCTAAAGTTGCTTTGTCATTACAATAAATATAGTCGATGTATTTATCATTGGATTCAGAATATACCTGTGTGGTTTTTATCCAGTCCGGAATATGATCTCCGGCATCTTTCTGATAAAAACCCTGTTCTTCAATTCCATTCGGAAAGCGGTTCAGAGAAAGCGGCCGGTTTTTTAAATGAGGCAGGATGTAAGTCGCTACCGATTGATAGTAATCTATAACGTTTCCCTTAGTAATGCCATCTTTTGGGAAATAGATCTTATCCTGATTTGTAAGTTTTATCAAATGTTTGTCCAATGTGATCTCTTTTTCTTTCTCGGAAACTTCTGTTTTTTTTGACGATGTTTTTGTTTTCATTTCTTTAGGTTTTTCGGTGAAGGATGAATCTTTGATCTCTTTAAGGTCTTTGTCTTCTCTTATTCCTATAAAAACAGGATGTCTGAAGATTCCGTCTCGTGTAATTTCAGAATATTTGATTTCACAGACCAGTTCAGGCTTTGTCCATGTTACCGGCATATTGGTTTTTGGAATAGTCTCGAATGGAGATGCTTTCACAACCAGTTTCTGAAGTTTCTGGTAAAGCTCTTTTAAAGAAGCGTTATTAAAACCTGTCCCTGTGTGTCCGCAGTAAGTAAGCTTTCCATTCAGATATTTTCCTAAAATTAAAGCCCCGAAACTCTTTCTTGAACCTCTCGGTTCTGTGAAGCCACAAATAATAACCTCTTCGGTGTTGGAAAATTTGATTTTAAGCCAGTCATTGGTTCTGTGATTTTCAATATATACACTTTCTGCCCTTTTTGCAATCATCCCTTCCAATTGCATTTTTCTCATCTGTGCAAAAAACTCAATACCTTTTTCCTGAATATGATCACAGTATTTAATACGATCAGTTTCTGTCAGAGCCTCTTTTAAAAGTTCCTTTCGTTGGATAAGGGGAAGCTCTTCGGTAGAATGACCATTCAGCCATAGAAGGTCGAAAACATGATAAACAAGAGCGGCGTCGGGATTATCCCCCATTTGCTGCAAAAACTGAAAATTAGGCTTTCCCTGTTCGTCATACGCTACTACTTCACCATCCAGAATCATATGATGTTTCTGTTTTTCGAACTCCAGCGCTATTTTTTCAAATTTGGATAAAAATGAAATTCCGTTCCGGGAATAGAAGAGAGGGACGTCATGACTTAAGTCGGCAATGGCTCTGTAGCCGTCCCATTTTATTTCAAAAATCCAGTCTTTATCATTGAAGGCTTCTTCGGAAAGCTTGGCCAGCATGGGTTTGATGTAAGACTTTAATTTTTTTTCGTTCGTTAAAGAGTTGAAATTTCTGAAAGTTTTTTCGGAAGTTATGACTTCTTTTTTTCCTTTATTTTTAGACTTTTTTTTTCCTCTAAAAATTTTGTGACCAATGATTTTGACGAGGTGTTTTCTTCAGCATCATATGGGCTTTCTGCAAAATCATCTTTATGTTTGATCAGCAGCCATGAGTTGTCATCCGTATTTTTCATTTTAACCAAAGCAAACTCACCTTTCAGTTTCTTACCGTGTAAAATGAATTTTAAAGATCCTGCATGTAATTCTTTCAGCAGCTCTTTTTCATCAGAAAGTTTAGTGTTTTCTTCCAAAGGCTCATAAGTTCCGCTGTCCCATACTTCCACCTGTCCGGCACCATAATTTCCTTCAGGAATATTTCCTTCAAAATCTTTATAATCATAAGGGTGATCTTCTACCATCATGGCGAGGCGCTTATCTTTTGGATCTAAAGAAGGTCCTTTCGGAACAGCCCAGCTTTTCAGTACACCTTCCATTTCAAGCCGGAAATCATAATGAAGTCTGCTTGCAGCATGCCTTTGAATAACAAAAATAAGTTTGTCTTTGCTTTTCTTCGTTTTTCCTTTTGGTTCGCTGGTTTCATCGAACTTTCTTTTATTATTATAATCTTTGAGAGCCATTATGATGCGGATTTGGATTTAGAAGTATTCAGACTGGCTTTTAGCTGGGCCATGAGGTCAATCACTTTACCTTCTTTTGCAGGCTGTGCTTTTTTAGCTTTTATATTTTTACCTTTTGCTTTCTGCTTAATGATTTTCATCAGTTCATCAGAATAGGTGTCTTTGTACATCGCAGGATCAAATTCCTGGGAAAGCTGTTCAATAAGATTAACCGCCATTTTAAGTTCTGCCGGCTTCGGAGCTTTTTGAGCGGGAATTTTTAGATCTTTATAATCCCTTATTTCCTGATCAAACCTCAAACGGTTGAGCACGAGGATGTCATCTTTATACGGACGGATCATTCCAATAGCTTCTGTTTCACGGAGCACAAACGTCCCTATTCCTACCATACCCGTTTTTTCAAGAGCTTTCAGTAAAAGTCTGTATGCATTTTCCCCATTTTTCTGAGGTTCCAGATAGTAAGGGTTTTCAAAATACATACTGTCTACTTCCACCTCTTTTACAAACTGGTCAATAGAGAGTATTTTTGTCTTTTCGGGGCTTGCCGCTTCGTAATCTTCCTCATCAAGAACGATATATTTGTCGTCCATGAGATAACCTTTGACGATATTTTCCCATTTTACTTCTTTTCCCGTATTTTCATTTACTCTTTTGAACCGGATATTGGAAAAATCAGATTTGTCGAGCATATCGAGATCCAGTTTTGTAGTTTCCGTTGCCGAATAAATTTTAACAGGAATGTTGACTAATCCAAAGCCAATGGCGCCGTTCCAAATTGCTTTCATTGTCTTACGTTTTTAAAAATCAAGCAATTAACATGCCGTTGGAGACTCGTGTGGTACCTTTAACAGGCTTTTTGTCAAATGACAATTGTTTTTAGCCCGGACTTTTATACCTTTATATTTCCGTAATCTGTGGTTACAAAAAATATGGAAGAACTTTTTAATTATATCAAAAAATTCGGGACACTTAATCCTCAGGATGAACTTTTAATTGCTGAAGGAATTCAGGAAATTACTGTGAAGAAAGGAGAACCTTTTATAGAAGCAGGAAAGGTGAGCCAAAGAATTGCTTTTGTGAAAGAAGGGGTCTTCCGGTCTTTGTATTATAATAAACAGGGTGATGATTTTACCAGGTATTTCATCTATGAAGGAAGATTTATCGGAGATTTTCAGGGGTTTACCGATCAGCTGCCTGCTCACGAAGATATTGAAGCTATTACCGATGCTGTATTGCTGGCGATTGATCTTAAACATTTTAAAATACTGGAAGAGAAAATAACAGTGTGGCCGGTTTTATTTGCAAGAATCCATGCTTTTGTTGTGGAAAATAAACTGAAGGTAGCGAGCATCATGCTGAACCAGGATGCAAAATCACGTTATATTCATTTTTTAAATCATTATCCCGGTCTTGCCAACAGGGTTCCGCAATCTATGCTGGCATCTTATCTTGGTGTGACGCCTTCTTCATTGAGCAGGATCAGAAGAAATATAGTCTAGAATTATTAATGATAGATGGTAATTGATTAATGATGAATACTGTGAGTTTTAGAGTAAGAATGTTTTAGAGTTTGTGAATGATCTCTAATCTTAATATCTGACTTTTCATTTCTTTTCAAATCTCTTTTTGCCAAATGACAATGGTCTTTCTCATTGACTGTCATAGCTTTGTCCCATAAAATTTAAAGTACGAATATGGATATTGTATTGGGGTTACAATGGGGAGATGAAGGTAAAGGAAAGTTTATTGATCTGATCAGTGAAAATTACGACATTACAGCTCGTTTTAATGGCGGATCTAATGCTGGACACAGCATTGAAAGAAACGGACGCAGAATAACGCTTAAAATGATTCCTTCGGGAATCTTTATGAACGGAGTGCAGAATGTGATTGGAACGGGAACTGTTCTGGATCCTGTAAGCTTTAAAAAAGAAATTGCAAATCTTCAGACATTTGATACTACTGTTCAGCCGGAAAATAATGTGATCATTTCATCGAAAGCTCACTTTGTACTGCCTACTCATAAGCTTCTCGATGTTTTTATGGAGGAAAGTATGGATTATACAACCATAGGGACAACGAAAAACGGGATTGCACAGGCGTATTCAAATAAAATTTTACGACAGAATGTGAGAGTGGGAGATATGTTTGTTCCTGACTTTAAAAGCAGAGTAGAGCATATTTTAGAAAGAGATTATAAAACACTGACCGCAGGAGGTATGGAACTTCCTTCTCTGGAGGAAATAAGTAACGAGTTTTTTGAAGCTGTAGATTTTCTGAAAAGATTCAGATGTACTGAAACAGAAATATATTTAAACAATGCGCTGGCAGAAGGAAAGAAAATTTTAGCTGAAGGATCTCAGGCTGCAATGCTGGATATTGACCACGGAACCTATCCTTATGTGACCTCTTCTTCAACTACCGCTTCAGGTGCGAGCAGTGGGTTAGGTGTTTCACCGAAAAAGGTCGGTGAGGTATTTGGAATCGCTAAAGCATATTGTACAAGGGTGGGAAACGGAGTATTTCCAACAGAACTATTTGATGAGTTGGGTGAAGTGATCAGAACAAAGGGAAATGAATTTGGTTCCAATACAGGGCGTCCGAGAAGAACAGGCTGGTTAGATTTACCTGCTTTAAAATATGCTGTAATGATCAATGGAGTTACTCAGTTGGTTCTGACTAAAGCAGATGTGTTAAGCGGATTACCATCAGTAGCAGTGTGCACTCATTATGAACTGGAAGATGGAAAAACGGTAGATGTAACAGGTTTACTTCCTGAAAATGGAAAACCTGTACTGAAATGGATGAATGGATGGAATGCTGATTTTTCTACTATGAAAAGTTCTTCAGAATTGCCAAAAGAAGTCATTGAGTTTCTATCATTTCTGGAAACAGAATTAGGCATTCCGGTGGCATATCTTTCGACAGGGCCGGGAAGGGAGCAGATGTTGAAAATGATTTAACAGGAATTATATAAAAACAAAAGAGGTTAGGAAATACATTTCCTAACCTCTTTATTTATGTAAAAAAGTTTAGTTAACTTTTGTAAGGATAAAGCGTTGTTTTATGAAAGGCTGAACCGTTTGATCCGTAGTGCCGATTACAATAGGAGTAAGATTGGTTGTTAAACCATCCTTTACCTCTAATCTCAATGCCGGAGCATTTTTGGGAGCAAATCCAAAACCATTGTTTCCCAGGTTGAATAATAACCATTTCTGAGAATCTGTATTGGAATTGGTTCTTAATTCAACAGCTGTTCCATTCGTTGTTCCGTTACCTTTTACGGTTAATACCTTTGCAGGATCTAATGTAGATTTGATAATATAATATCCATGATCTGATTTGCTGAAAGTAAATCTCTGGTTATTGCCTGTAGAAGCTGAATACAGAATGATACTCGTCCCGTCTGTAGTGGAACTTCCGGAAATATCTACATTTTTGTCATTCGCTAAAGCTGTTCTCATTGTATAAGTTCCGTTGATTGCAGAGGTGGCATTCACAGGTCCATACAAATGATTTATTCCGGCATAATCACCGGCAGATAATCCTGTTCTTTGCTTGGTAAAGGTAGATCCGTCCAGTTTAGTCATTACAGGCTGGCTTGAGTCTATGGCAAAGTCTGTGGATTGATACATCATCACTGATCCGAAATCAAATGCACCATGTCCTGCGTAATCATTATAAAGGTTGAAGTTATGACGGCTGCTTTCCACGGCTTTGTTAACATCTACAATAATATACTGATCTCTGTCCGGACGGCACTGTTCATGCATGATTCCCATTGAGTGCATTATTTCGTGGGCGATAATCGCTGGATAAGTAATATTATAAATTTTAATCCCGTTCACTCTGTTTTTCTGCCATCCAAGTGGTGAGCTGTTGCTTGTTGTATAAGTAAAGGTGATATATTCTGTTTGATTGGTACGTTCAACAAACTGCATGCTGGTTTGGGAAGAAATCATATCAAACGCTTTGTTGATATTGGTAAGGAATGTATTGTAATTCTGAATGCTCAGACTTCCCTGGCTGGGTAATGTATAATAAACTGTTGCATTCGGCCAAGTCTTAATAAAAGAACTTACAATGGTGCTTTTCTCAGCTGTTGACATTTCAGAATTGGCCTGCATCTTTAATTTATCAAACTGCTCAGCACTAATAGTAATATCATCTGCATAAAAATATTCACCATTTACTTCATTCACATACGTGTATTTCCCGTTAATTAATAATTTGTGAATCTTTGCATTGTCCAGTTTCGTGGTTGTAAGATCTATTGAATCTGTTTGTGCATTTTCAATATCCGACCTACATGAATTCAGTGCCAGAACAAGGCATACTGATAAGAATAATAATTTACTTTTCATATTATTTAATATTGGTTTGGTAATCAGGCTAAATATGAACAGCTATATTATTACCCTACGCAAAAGATTATAAAATTAATCAAACCCTGAGTTTTGATTAAGTCTTCATTATAATTCAGCTGTATGTCGTAAATATATTAATAAAATATTATGTTTGTATATAACATAATATAATGTTTGTTTTGTTGTGTTTTTATTTTAAATGTGTATTAATTTCGACAATTTCCTGTTTTTGTATTAATTTTTACTATCAGATTTCAAATTAAGTTATTTCACCAATAATTGATATGGTAGCCAAAACTTTACTTATACTAGCATAAAGTTTATTCTATTAACAAATTAATGAAGTGCTGAAATTTAGTATATAAAAAAAGCGGGGCCAATACCCCGCTTTACATTTATGCTTTTAAATTCAATTGTAATTCTAATTCATCGAGCTGTGCATCAGCAATCGATGCCGGTGCGTCAATCATTACATCTCGTCCTGAATTGTTCTTAGGGAATGCGATATAATCTCTGATGACTTCGTTTCCGTCAAGGATTGCTACCAAACGGTCAAACCCGAATGCCAGACCTCCATGTGGTGGTGCTCCGTATTTGAATGCATTCATCAGGAATCCAAACTGAGCTTCTGCCTCTTCTCTTGTAAATCCTAATAAATCAAACATTCTGGACTGCAGTTCTCTGTCAAAAATTCTGATAGATCCTCCTCCGATTTCATTTCCGTTCAGAACCATATCATACGCGTTGGCTCTTGCTTTTCCAGGATCTGTTTCCAATAAGTGGATATCTTCAGGTTTTGGAGAAGTAAACGGGTGGTGCATTGCATGGAATCTTTCAGTATCTTCATCCCATTCCAATAGCGGGAAGTCAACAACCCAAAGCGGTGCAAATACGTTTCCTTTTCTTAATCCCAAACGGTTCCCAAGTTCCATTCTTAAAGCAGAAAGCTGGGCTCTTACTTTGTTTTCATTTCCGGAAAGAATCAACATTAAGTCTCCTTCTTTAGCTCCGAATTTTTCGATGATTTTCGCCAGATCTTCTTCGTTGTAGAATTTGTTTACTGATGAGGTTTTTACTCCATCATTCTGGAATTTAGCCCAAACCATCCCAGAAGCTCCAACCTGAGGGCGTTTTACCCAATCAACCAGCTCGTCAATCTGTTTTCTTGTATATTCTGCGCATCCTTCTACATTGATTCCGACTACTAATTCTGCATCATCAAATATTTTAAAGTCTTTTCCTTTTACCAGCTCGTTCAGTTCTACGAACTCCATTCCGAAACGGATATCCGGTTTGTCATTTCCGTATTTTCTCATCGCATCTGCGAAAGTCATTCTTGGGAAATCTCCGAATTCCTGACCTGTAATATCTTTTATAAGAGTTTTAGTCATTCCTTCAAAGACGTTCATGACATCTTCCTGCTCTACAAACGCCATTTCACAGTCGATTTGTGTAAATTCCGGCTGTCTGTCCGCTCTTAAATCCTCATCACGGAAACATTTTACAATCTGGAAATACTTATCCATTCCACCTACCATCAATAGCTGTTTGAAAGTTTGAGGAGACTGTGGCAATGCGTAAAACTGTCCCGGATTCATTCTGCTTGGTACAACAAAATCTCTTGCCCCTTCCGGAGTGGATTTGATCAGAACAGGTGTTTCCACTTCAATGAAACCTTCCTCAGATAAATAATTTCTTACTTTCTGTGCCATCTTGTGACGGAAGATCAGTTTATCTTTTACCGGATTTCTTCTGATATCCAGGTAACGGTATTTCATTCTTAATTCTTCACCTCCGTCTGTTTCATCTTCAATAGTGAAAGGAGGAAGCTGAGAATCGTTCAGAATAGTCAGTTTTTCTACCAGAATTTCAATTTCCCCTGTTGGGATATTAGGGTTTTTACTTACTCTTTCAATAACTCTTCCGGTAGCCTGAATCACAAATTCACGGCCCAGTTTTTTAGCTTCTTCCATCAGTTGCGCAGAAGAGCGGTCCTGATCAAAAACCAGCTGGGTAATTCCGTAACGATCTCGAAGATCTACCCAAATCATAAATCCTTTATCACGGATAGTTTGTACCCATCCTGATAGTGTAACTTCTTCATTCAGATTTTTCAGAGATAGCTCTCCGTTGGTGTGTGATCGAAACATAATTATTTGTTTAAAGTTCAATGTTTAAGGTTCAATTCCGAACCTTGAATTTTTCGTTGGCAAAGATAAGATTTTTGCAGGTTTTATAAATAAAAAAAACTTCCTTTCGGAAGTTTCGTATGTTGTTTTCAGGTTTTTTAATTTCTATTACCCCCTTTTTCGGTCAGAATTTTCTTTATTTCTTCAGTACCTTTTGTATCATCAGCTACTTCAAGAGGTGTCTTGTTCTGGCATTTTTTATTAACATTAGCCTTATTGTCCAACAGGAAATTTATAATATTCTTTCTATCAGACATTACACTAAAACCAAGAGGTGAATAAGCTATGTTTCCAACGAGGAAGCATTTGTTGTAATCTCCCGGGGCAAACTGTTTTTTAAATGTTGCCACATCATCAGAATAGATGGCTTTCATCTTTTCCTGAGTCATCTTCTGGGCAGAAAGCATGCCACCAGATAATAATATTCCAAATAGAAAGGTAGTAGAGATTATTTTTTTCATAAGGATACTTTTTTAAGAATATACAAATCTAAATTAAATTTTATTACCAATTGCTAAGTTTTGATAATAATTATCGTTCTATTAATCAGATTATTCTCGTATTAATTATAGAATTGTAAAACTGCTGTTTTGACTGTCATAAATTTAGAATTACTCCAGGAGCTAATAACTTCAGGTTTCTCATATTTCCGGGCATAGTCCTCAGTTGTACTACTGATAGATGACTGATACTCTTTCAAAGCTTACCATATCACGCTAAACTTTTATTATAATTTTGATTTTCTTACAAGAGCAATCTTATTAAAAACTTTCCATATGCCAATTTTTAATTGCTTTTGAATGAATACTTTTGCTAAGTAAACTAAAAGAAATCATGACAAAATATGTTGAATTTTTGAAAAAAGCATTCAGTGGCGAAGAAACAGATTTTACGAAAGTGAATATCAGAAGTGCTGTGTTGCTTTTAGCGATTCCCATGATGCTGGAAATGGCTATGGAATCTGTATTCGCGCTGGTTGATCTCTATTTTGTCGGACACCTCAAAGAAAGTGGTTTTGCTATCCAGACTGTGGGACTTACTGAATCTGTACTTTCTGTGATGTATTCTATTGCGATCGGTATGAGTATGGCGGCAACAGCTTTGGTGGCAAGACGAATAGGGGAGAAAAATCCGGAGCAGGCTTCCAGAAGTGCTGCACAGGTAGTATTGGTCTCATTTGTGATTACTTTTGTTTTAAGTTTACTGGGAGTAATTTATGCTGAAGAAATTCTGATTCTGATGGGCTCAAAGCCTGAAGCTGCGGCCTATGGAAAGAATTTTACCAGAATTATGATGAGCAGCAGCACAATTATTATGCTGTTATTTTTGATTAATGGGATTTTCAGGGGAGCTGGAAATGCAATGATTGCTATGAAAAGTTTGTGGATAGCGAATATTGCCAATATTATTCTGTGTCCAATATTGATAAAAGGATTAGGACCTGTTCCTGCTTTGGGATTAACTGGCGCAGCTTTGGCAACAACAATAGGGCGAAGTATCGGAGTGATCTACCAGTTGTATCATCTTTTAGTAGCAGATACCCAAATACGTATAAAGATTCCTTATTTTAAACCAAATTATGAATTAATCAAATCTATTATAAAGATTGCAACTCCCGGAATTTTTCAGTTTGTCATCGCTTCATGCAGCTGGATTTTCCTCGCAGAATTGGTAGCAACTACAGGGGGCGAAAATGCATCCGCCGGCTATCAGACAGCTTTAAGACTGATGATGTTCTTTATGCTTCCTGCCTGGGGACTGAGTAATGCGGCATCTACACTGGTAGGACAAAATATGGGTGCCAATGAAATGCTGAGAGCAGAACAGTCCGTAATGAAAACCGTGAAATATAATGTCATCTTTATGCTGATTGTAAGCCTGATTTTTATTTTTATGGGGAATTTTTTAGTTGGTTTCTTCACCCAGGAAACGGCTATTAAAGATTTTGCTAAAAATGCTCTTCAGATCATGAGCACAGGATTTATTTTCTACGGAATCGGGATGGTTATGATTAATGCATTTAATGGAGCCGGAGATACCTGGACACCTACCTGGGTTAATCTTTTTGGATTCTGGCTGTTTCAGATTCCTCTGGCATATTTTCTGTCAAAATATTTTGAAATGGGTCCAAAAGGAGTGTTTATTTCAATTCCTGCCGCAGAAACGCTGATTACCATAGTTGCTTTTATCTTATTCAAAAAAGGAAAGTGGAAAACAATAAAAGTTTAGAGAGGATAGGTGATGGGAGCTGGAAGAGAGAAGTAATGAAGGGTGAATTATCTAAAATAGTTTTTATAAGTAATATCGAGAGAACTGATGTGCGGCTGAGAATTGAAAATAGTAATCAATAATAACATCCAGCCTTCCTCTTCCAGCTTCCCTTTTTATTTTATAAAATTTTAACAGCTTCATTAATTGGATTTTAGAGTTGTATTTTCTAAATTCGTAATTAACAAATACATAATTACTATGGGAAAAGGAGACAAAAAATCAAGAAGAGGGAAAATCAATTCCGGAAGTTATGGTAAAAGAAGACCTAAGAAAGCCTCGAAATCTTTTACAGCTTCAGAAGAAAAATCAAAAAAATAATTAAAATAAAAAAGACCGAAGATCATGTCTCCGGTCTTTTTTTATGAAAATTAAATTAATTATTTACCTCCAAGAATATTACCAAGGATGCTGCCTAGGCCACCACCTCCTTGTTGTTGGTTTCCACCGCCACCCAATACACTTCCAAGTATATCGTTCAATGGATTTCCAGATGATTGAGATTGTGTTCCGCCTCCTAAAACACTTCCAAGAATGTCATTCAAAGGATTAGACTGTTGAGCTTGAGCCTGGCTGGAAGCATTCCCAAGGATTCCTCCCAAAAGATCTCCAAGACCTCCTGCGCCTACATTACTCTGCTGTTTCTGCTGGCCAATATATCCCATTACAACAGGTGCCAGCATCGCCAGGATAGGGCCTATTTTGTCAATTGAAATTCCTGTGTTTTGTGACAGCTGGTTTTCAACAGTACTTTTTTGTCCTCCAAAGATATGATCAAGAATAGATCCACCTTCGGCCTGTCTTGCTTCAATCTGAGAAGCGTCATTTAAGATACTTCCATTGTGGTCTTTATCTAAAGCATTATTTAAAGCCTCTGCTTCTTTAGCATCCTGAGATTTATTTCTAAGATAAGAAATAATAAGAGGTGTCGCTACTGCTAATAGGGCGATTACCTGGTTTTTGCCGATTCCGAATTTGTTTTCAGCCTGTTCAGCAACCTGGTTGCTTGTGTTCCCTGTAAGTAGGTCAATTAAACTCATTTTTTGTGTTTGTTAGTATTAAGTAAACCAAAGTTATCAAAAAATATGCCTCATAAAATGACCGCCCTTCATAATTATTGTTAAAGTTTTCTGATCTGTTCTTCTGTATAACCTTTGCTTTTTAGCACCTTGATATATTCTACAGCGCTTATGGTCATCCAGTCGATAGGTTCTGGTGCCTGCTTTTTATCAATGGTGAACTCCAAAATACCAATGTTATTATTCATCCATGGAAGAGCATAATAATCCAGACCGCCTTTGTACTCCTTAAATGCATGAAATTCTTTTCCTTTCTCTGTTAATAGTGCAACTTTATAGAAGACAAGATAGCCTACAGGAATCAGCAGGCACGTCCATGAGAAATTTCTTAAATAGGCATACTTCGCAGAAGAAAGACCGTAGCCTATTGATAAAGCAAAAATAATATTGAAGGGTAAAAAGAAGACATAATTATCGGATACCGCATAAAACGTAGAAAATCCATATACACATACTGCACCAACAGTAAAGACAAAAAACATTTTTTGGTTAGTTTTATACAAAAGCAGAATGCCTGCGACTCCGAAGAACGTAAATACATTGAAATTATAAATAAGATATACCAAAGATTGGAAAAAATCTTTCACATACTGAATTGTACTTTTTTTCAAAGAATCTTCCACCCACGTTCCCTGATCAGAGCTATAAGGTGATTTGAAGGGGAGCCCCTGGGAAATATTCAGAATAAATAAAAAGCTAAAGAATGCTGCAAAAATCAATAATGAAGTCGCTGCATATTTCTTTTCATTTCTGAAATAAAATAAGAAGACTAATAAAGAAGGTATTAGCAGTATGTTTTGAATATGAACCCATAAGCTGATCCCTAAAAACAGGCTGCTTAACAGGATATAAATTCTTTTATTTTCAACAAAACTTTTTATAACCGAAAAGAAAAAAAGACTTACCCACAGTGAGTTATAAGTATATACTTCTACTATTTCTGCATTTCTCCAAAACGAAAAACTGAAGCCAAAAACAAAAGCAGCCGTAAGGGAGGCCCATTCCGTCTTTGAAATGTTTTTTACCGTGAGATAAATAATAGAAACTGTTGCAGCACCTGACGAAACAACCAAAAACCGGCTTGCCTCAATGGCATTCATCCCTGTCAGGTTTTTAATAAAAATAACGGTATTAATATATAAAAAGTGACTCGTTGCTGTAGCATTTGTTGCCCATATTCCTTTTTCTGCATCAAGCACAAATCCTACACAGTCTGCAAAAGGAATTTTTGAAAAACTTCCGAAATAGTAGATACCAAGAAAAATAATAAACAAAAATAAGGCTGATAAATATTTGTTCATATTAGTTCTTTATGATCGGCACATTAGAACATGCTTCTCCGAACATCAGAGATTTTACAATGGGTTTTAACTGTTCTACCAGTTCTATATATGCATTTTCAGGAATATCTTTATCCGAACAGCCTTTTACCAGAACTCTTTTGCCTCTCATTTCCTCAAAATCATGAGTCTGGATAGCATTGTGCATTAAAATAACATCAAGATCCTCACGGCTTCCGAAGACTATTTTTTTTGCAGCATCCGTAAGTTTTGCGGTCAATACAAAATAAGCCCAAAGTGGGATAATTGTATCTACGGAATTGTAAATATATATATATGAGTCTTTATAGAGTTCTGTATCTATAGCCTCTACCTTTTCACGAAAATCTTTTTCTTTCAGGATCATTTCCTGAAAAAGGAAATCTTTAAGGTCAATACCTTTTCTTTCTCCTTTTGGAAGTAAAGTGGCAAGGTCAAAATTGATAAGGCCGCTTTCAGCAACTTTATTACGGATTTCAAATTCTTCTGACATTTTTTATCATTATCTTTGAACAAATTTACGAATTAAGATTATATCTATTTTAATTTGTTCTCTATCCTTACTATAGAAATGAAGTATTATATTATTGCAGGAGAAGCTTCCGGTGATTTACACGGGAGCAATTTGATGAAAGCCTTAAAACAAAAGGATCCGAATGCGGAGTTCAGGTTTTGGGGTGGTGATCTGATGAAAGCTCAGGGCGGGACGATGGTGAAACATTACCGTGATCTTGCTTTTATGGGGTTTCTGGAAGTGGTGATGAATCTCAGAACCATTCTGAATAATATTAAATTCTGTAAAGAGGATATCCAAAAGAACAGGCCTGATGTTTTGATTTTAGTAGATTATCCTGGTTTCAATCTGAGAATTGCCAGATTTGCCAAAGAGCTTGGAATCAAAGTCGTTTATTATATTTCGCCGCAGCTTTGGGCATGGAAGGAAGGGCGTGTAGAAATTATCAAAAAGTATGTGGATGAAATGATGGTGATTCTTCCTTTTGAAGAAGATTTTTACAGAAAACATGGAGTTCATTCCCATTTTGTAGGACATCCTTTGCTGGATGCTATTTCGGATCTGCAGGAAATCAATATTGAAAAATTCAAATCAGATAATGGGCTGAACGAAAAAGAAATCATTGCGCTTTTGCCGGGTTCCAGAGAGCAGGAAGTGGAAAAGATGCTTGAAATAATGCTTTCCGTAAGACCGCATTTTAAAAACTATCAGTTTGTAATTGCCGGAGCACCGAGCCTTCCTAAAGAATTTTATCAGAAATATGTGGATGAGAACGTCCATTTTGTATCCAATAAAACCTATGATCTGCTGAGGTGTTCCAAAGCCGCTCTTGTGACTTCCGGAACAGCTACCCTGGAAACAGCACTGTTGAATATTCCTGAAGTGGTTTGTTATCGTGGAAGTAAAATTTCTTATGCCATTGCGAAAAGATTAGTGAAAAACATCAATTATATTTCTCTGGTTAATCTTATCATGGACAGAGAGGTGGTGAAAGAACTTATTCAAAATGATTTGAATACCAAAAATCTGGTAGAAGAACTCAATAAAATTATATCCGGTGAAAAAAGAACACAGGTTCTGAATGATTACGAACTTTTGAGAGAAAAGCTTGGTGGAAAAGGTGCCAGTGATCATGCTGCTGAGGTAATATTGAAAGTATAATTTATCAAGGGTATTGAGACTTTAATCTACTTTTTAACTATGAATTATTGTAACCGTTTTCTATTATTATTAGTGTTTACATTGTTTTTCTCGAAAGGTGCTGCTCAGCAGAGCGACTCAAGAGATAAAGTTCAGATATTCTATTATGGATGGTATGGAAATCCTGAAACGGACGGAAGTTATCAGCATTGGAACCATGAAATCCTTCCTCACTGGAGCAATCCGAAGTGGAACAATCTGGGACATCACAAAGGTGGAGATGATATTGGAGCAAATTTTTATCCTGCGCTTGGAAACTATAGTTCCAACGACCCAAAGATCATTGAAAAACATATGAAAATGATCAAAGAATCCGGAGTGGGAGTGGTAGTTGTGAGTTGGCTGGGGAAAGATTCATTCACGGATAAAAGTCTTATCAAATACCTTGATATTGCCGATCATTTTGATTTAAAAATTGCATTTCACATTGAGCCGTTTTATAAAAATACTTCAGAATTAAAAGAACAGCTTTCTTATCTCGTAAAAACATATTCTGGTCATCATGCTTTCTATAAAAAAGAAGGAAAGCCATTGTTTTATGTTTACGACAGTTATAAAATTCCTAAAGAAGAGTGGGCTAAAATGTTAGCCAAAGACGGAGGGAAAACGGTTAGAAATACAGAACTGGATGCATTTTACATTGGATTATGGGTAGAGAAAGATGATGCGAAATTTTTTGATTCATCCGGCTTTGATGGTTTCTACACCTATTTTGCCAGCGAAGGATTTGTATATGGAAGTACAACTGCTAACTGGGATTTTATGGCCAGCTATGCTAAAGATCACCATATGATTTTTATTCCTTGTGTGGGGCCCGGTTATTCAGATACCAAAATACGTCCATGGAATGAAGCTAACTTCAAAAGCAGAAACCATGGAAAGTATTATGAAAATATGTTTGATGCTGCCATGAAAGTAAATCCGGACTTCATCGGAATCACATCATTCAATGAATGGCATGAAGGAACACAGATAGAACCTGCTATTCCTAAAAAAGGGGGAGATTTCAAATATGAAGATTATGGGAAAGATCCATTATTTTATATCAAAGAAACGAAGCGTTTAACGGATAAATTTCTGAAAAAGAGATAACATACTTTCAAACTTTAATTTCATAGTAAAAAATCAAGTGTTCTGTTGATACCTTTGATAGGTCGCAAAGCACTTATTTAGTTATTCATGAGATAATACTTCATTGATTAATTATCTATTTTACAGGGATAATTAATTGAAATTGCACAACCAGCCTCTACTTATTCTGGTGATCTGTTTTATTCTTGGAATTCTTTTTCAGGAGAAAATGGCATTAGCAGGTACTACATTTTATCTGGTTATTGTAATATGTCTGATTATACTGGCTGCAATATGTTTGCATTCTTATTTCTTACATAAAATCAAAACTTTTTTGCTGGGGTTTCTGTTTTTTGGAGCAGGAATTATTCTTCATTTTCACAATACTTTTTCAGATGCTTCTTTATTTGTAAATAAAAAAGAAACGGTTATTTTTACAATCTCTCAAAAATTAAATACCACTGAGAAATATAAGAAATATGAAGGAACAGGACAGGTTGGAAATATAAACTTTAATTCAGTTTTTTATGTTCCCAAGGATAGTAAAGAGCTGGATTTTGTTCACTACTACAGGGCTGATGCTTATATAACACAACCTAAAGCGCCTCAGTATGATTTTCAGTTTGAATATAAAAAGTATCTGAAGCGAAAACATATTGAATATCAGGCTTATGTTTCAAAAGAAATTCAATCTACAGAACGGGATGACTTAACGCCAACAGATAAGTTACACCAATATAGATTTAGGGTTCTCAAAAATATCGATAAAACCAGAATGTCAGGGAAGACCAAAGAATTTTTAAAAGGAATTATTCTGGCGGATCGTACAGAGATTGATGCAGGCACTGTGCAGGACTTTAATAAATCCGGAATGGTTCACTTTCTCGCTATTTCCGGAACTCATATTGTTGTTATTTTCGGGATGTTTTACTTTTTGCTGATTCGTTTTATTCCTTTGAAATTCAGAAAATATGCAGTCATTCTAAGCTTGTTTTTTATTTGGCTGTTTGCTGTTTTTATTGGATTTGGAAATTCTGTGCTGCGGTCCTGTATCATGCTGAGTGTTTATTTTATTTTTGTATTGCTTCAGCGGAAACCTGACCTGCTTCACTCATTGTCTTTATCTGCTTTTTTTATTTTGATTGGAGATACACAGCAGTTTTTTGATGTAGGATTTCAGCTTAGTTTTCTTGCTGTTTTGGGGATTTTTTGGCTGAATCAGCCTCTCCTGATGTATTTTCCAAAACAGGATAATTATCTTAAAAAACTCCTGTTCAATACCATTACGATATCTTTATCAGCTCAATTAGCCACACTTCCTTTGGTATTGTATTATTTTCATCAGTTTTCACTCATTTCAATCATTGCAAATATTGTCATAGTTCCTTTTTCAGAAATGATCATCGTTTTTTCATTTTTGATGACTGCCCTAATTTCTTTTGGGATTGACTTTGAATTGATGAATGTGATATATGATTTTATTATTCAGGTTTTGTTGAAAATGATCCATTGGTTTGCTGAGGTTGAGGTGTTGTTTTTTGAAAATATTCCAATGAACGGATTAGAGGTGCTTTCATTGTTTGTAATTGTTTATTTATTAAGGTCAGCTGTCTTAAATTTCAATGCTAGAAACTCTTCAGTATTGTTGATGGCTGTCATTGCATTTCTGATCATAAGAACGGGGAGTAATATCGTTGAAAATCAAAAAGAAGAGGTGCTGATTCATACATTCGGCAAAAACAATTTTATTTCAATAAAAAGCGGAGATAAGGCCTGTTTCTGGATTTCAAATATGGAAAATAAAGATAAGGTTTTACAATTTGTTGTAAAGCCTTACTGCTCTTCACGGAGAATACATGATTTTGAGCTTAAAACCTTTTCAAGTTCAGTTCAAAAAGTAGCTTTCAGGAATAGGATTTATGATTTGAAATAACGGTTGTAATTTATGTGTTTTCCTGTATTTATAATGTATAGAATTCTTATTTAGAAAGATTACAAACTGTCTATTTGTGAGATTTCTCACTTTTCGATATTGTTAAACTTTCTTAATTTTGTAGAAATTCAAATTTAAACTTATATGGCAGGTTTAACGAGTTCTACGATAGGTAGAAAATATGCTATGGCATTATCAGCTCTATTTTTGCTGATTTTTCTTATACTGCATTTGACGACCAATTTGTTATCAGTTCTGAACAAGGATGCATTCAATACTGCATCAGACTTCATGGGCTATAATCCTTTTGTGCAGTTCTTAATGCAGCCTATTCTTGGTTTTGCAGTAATTTTCCATTTCATTATGGGATTTGTGCTTGAGATCAAGAATAATAAAGCGCGTCCGGTAAAGTATGCAGCAAACAATGCAGCAGTGAATTCCTCATGGATGTCCAGAAATATGATTATTTCAGGAGCTGTTATTTTAGCTTTCTTAGCGCTTCACTTATATGATTTCTGGTTGCATGAAATCAATTACAAGTATGTAGAAGGATTAACCCCGGATGCAGAACGTTTCTGGCCGGAACTTCATGAGAAGTTTGCTGATCTTTGGAGAGTGGCTTTGTATGTAATCTCTTTTGTTTTATTAGGATTACACCTGGCTCACGGATTCCAGTCTTCATTCCAGTCTATCGGAGCAAGACATCCAAAATATACACCGGTGATCAAAGCTTTCGGGAAATGGTATTCAATCCTTATTCCTGCAGGATTTATCATCGTTGCAGTTTTTCATTTTATAACTCAATAATATCAATATACTAGTATGAGTAAATTAGATTCAAGAATTCCAGCGGGTCCTCTTAAAGACAAGTGGAAAAATCATAAAGACCATATGAACCTTGTTGCACCAAACAACAGAGATAAGATTGATATTATTGTTGTAGGTACAGGTTTGGCAGGAGGTTCTGCTGCAGCTACATTAGCTGAGCAGGGATACAATGTAAAAGCATTCTGCTATCAGGATTCTCCAAGAAGAGCGCACTCTATTGCCGCTCAGGGGGGAATTAATGCAGCTAAGAATTACCAGGGAGACGGTGACTCTACTTACAGATTATTCTATGATACCATTAAAGGTGGTGACTATAGAGCAAGAGAGGCCAACGTTTACAGATTAGCTGAAGTTTCTGCAAATATTATTGACCAGTGTGTTTCCCAGGGGGTGCCTTTCGGGAGAGATTACGGCGGTCAGTTAGATAACCGTTCATTTGGTGGGGTTCAGGTAAAAAGAACTTTCTACGCAAAAGGGCAAACAGGACAGCAGTTATTATTAGGAGCATATTCTGCAATGAGCCGTCAGATCGGTAAAGGAAGAATCAAAATGTACAACCGTCATGAAATGCTTGATCTTGTAATTGTTGACGGGAAAGCAAGAGGAATTATCGCAAGAAACCTCGTAACAGGTGAGATCGAGAGACATTCTGCTCACGCGGTAGTAATTGCATCAGGAGGATACGGAAACGTATATTTCCTTTCTACCAATGCAATGGGATCAAACGTTTCTGCAGCGTGGAAAATTCACAAGAAAGGAGCTTACTTTGCAAACCCTTGCTACGTACAGATTCACCCTACTTGTATTCCTGTTCACGGGACACAGCAGTCTAAACTGACTTTGATGTCTGAATCATTAAGAAATTCCGGAAGAATCTGGGTTCCTAAAAAGATTGAAGATTCAGTAGCAATCAGAGAAGGGAAATTAAGACCTGAAAATATTAAAGAAGAAGATAGAGATTACTATTTAGAAAGAAGATACCCTGCGTTCGGTAACCTTGTACCTAGAGACGTTGCTTCAAGAGCAGCTAAGGAAAGATGTGACGCTGGATTCGGAATCGAAAATAATGATACTCAGGAAGGGGTTTACCTGGATTTCTCTACAGAGATCATGAAAAAAGGTAAAGAATCCGCTATCGAAAAACATATTCATAATCCAACAGATCAGCAGATCTATGATTTAGGTAAGAGCTGGGTAGAGGAGAAATATGGTAACTTATTCGTCATGTACGAAAAAATTACAGCTGATGATCCTTATAAAACTCCAATGAAAATCTATCCTGCAGTTCACTACACAATGGGTGGTGTATGGGTTGATTATAACCTTCAGTCTACAATCCCTGGATGTTTCGTAATTGGTGAGGCTAACTTCTCAGATCACGGTGCCAACAGACTTGGTGCTTCTGCATTGATGCAGGGGTTAGCTGACGGATATTTCGTGCTTCCTTACACGATTGCAGATTACCTTTCTGCAGACATCAGAACAGGAACTATTCCTACCAATACAGGAGCGTTTGACGAGGCTGAAAAAGGAATTAAAGAAAAAATTGATTTCTTCTTAAACAATAAAGGAACTCATTCTGTAGACCACTTCCATAAGCAATTAGGAAACATCATGTGGAATAAAGTAGGAATGGGAAGAACTCCAGAAGGACTGAGAGAAGCAATTAAGGAAATTGAAGAAGTAAGAAACGATTTCTGGAAAAATGTAAAAGTACCGGGAGAAGGAGAAGGGATGAACACTGAGCTTGAAAAAGCATTCAGAGTAGCAGACTTCCTTGAACTTGGACAATTAATGGCTATCGATGCACTGCACAGAAACGAATCTTGTGGTGGACATTTCCGTGAAGACCATTCAACTCCGGACGGAGAAGCGGAAAGAGATGACGTAAACTACAAATACGTCGGAGCTTGGGAATATCAGGGTAACGATATCAACGCTGAAGTGTTGCATAAAGAAGAGCTGATATATGACAACATCGAGGTTAAAACTAGAAGTTATAAATAATCTCCAACCTAAAATATAACATTATGAGTGCAAAAAAAGGCTTACATCTTACGCTGAAAATTTGGAGACAAAAAAATAGTAAAACTAAAGGTCAGTTTGAGACCTACAAAATATCAGATGTATCTACAGATTCTTCATTTTTGGAGATGCTGGATATCCTGAACGAAAATTTAATTAACGAAGGAAAAGAACCTATCGCTTTTGACCACGACTGTCGTGAAGGAATCTGCGGAATGTGTTCCCTTTACATCAATGGTAGAGCTCACGGGCCGGATACAGGTATCACTACCTGCCAGCTTCACATGAGAATGTTCAAAGATGGAGAGACTATCGTTATTGAACCTTGGAGAAGTGCCGCTTTCCCTGTTATCAAAGACTTGATGGTAGACAGAAGCGCATTTGACAGAGTAATGGCAGCAGGAGGTTTCATTTCTGTGAATACTTCTGGAAATACATTGGATGCTAACGCAATTCCGGTTCCGAAAGAAGATGCAGACAGAGCAATGGATGCCGCTGCTTGTATTGGATGTGGAGCTTGTGTGGCGACATGTAAAAACGGATCTGCTATGCTGTTTGTAGGAGCGAAAGTTTCTCAGTATGCATTACTTCCTCAAGGTAGAGTAGAAGCTAAGAGAAGAGTTCTGAACATGGTGAAAGCTATGGACGAAGAAGGATTCGGTAACTGTTCAAACACCGGCGCATGTGAAGTAGAATGTCCTAAAGGTATTTCTCTTGAAAACATCGCAAGAATGAACAGAGAATACATGGCTGCTCTTGTAGATCAAGGATAGAATTGATTCAAATACATAAAAATCGCCTTCATTTTTGGAGGCGATTTTTTTATGAATAGCATTACCCTGTTAAAGTTTGTTAACTTATTGATGGATTTTAGTCATTCTTTATTTAATAAGTATATATTTGGAGGGTATTTGAATCTTTTTTTTAACTTTCAAATACAGTTTGCTATTCCAAAAGAGATGGATAAAATAACCAGAAATGTCCCTTTTGAACAGCAGGAATAAAATTTTCAAAAAAAATAATTAGTGTGAATTAGCAAGCCCTAAAAAGCGTATTTTTGTGTAATATTAAAAATTGAAATGAAAAAATATCTTTTATTGTTTATCATCACAGCTTTTGTGATGTCTTGTTCAAAAAAAGTAGAAGTAAAAGGAAAAATTACTGGAAGCTCACCGCTAGAAAGAATCGAATTTGTGGAAGCTTCAGGAGTAGGAACCCTGCCTTTGATTAATATTGGTTTAGATAAAGACGGAAACTTTTCAGGAAGTTTTGATGCTCCTAAGGACGGTATGTACGTCATCAACTATGCGGGCAGACAAAGCCTAATCTATCTTGAAGGAGGACAAAAAGTGAATATTTCAGGAAACGGAGCTACTTTCCCAAATGAATTTGTGGTTACCGGAGATGCCAAGAAGAATAATGATTTTCTTACAGCAAGTCAAAAGTTCTTAGCTGAGTACGGTACTAAAGTTAATATAGGTGCTTTGATGGGTGGAGATGAAGCTGCATTCTTGAAAGGGATGCATAAAATTGAAGCGGATATTAATAAAAATGTAGATGATCTTGCTAAGAAAAACAATCCTAGTAAAGCACTTTTGGATTGGAAGAAAAATGACGTAAAAGTTACCATTCTTAATTTGCTTGCCAACTACGAAATGTCTCACGGGCCAATGTCCGGAAATCCATCTTACAAAGCTTCTAAAGCATTAAAGGATTACGAAACTCAGCTGGAAACAGATAAAGATGTGATGGTGAAAACAATCCCTCTTTACAGACAATATCTTCTTGTAAAAATGACGCCTGATTTCCAGAAGTATGCAGAAGCAAACAGCAAAGGAAAAACAGGAATTACAACTTCTGAGATGTTTGCTCAGTACCTAAAAACGAAGAAAGATTTATCTCAGACTGCAAAAGACTACCTTTTGGCATTTGTAATGGCTCAGGCGGATATTCATCCTACAACTCCGGCTGCAAACATTGACAAAATCAAAAAGATCATTGATTCAGATATTAAAGATGCTACCATTAAAAGTGACCTGTTAAAAATGCAGGTAGCTATTACAGGACTTAAAATAGGAGATGCCGCTCCGGACGCAGCTTTAGCAAAACAAGATGGAAAAGCTTATAAACTTTCTGAAAACAAAGGAAAACCTTATATGTTATTTTTCTATGCTTCATGGAACCCTTATATCAGTGAAGCTACGGTACCTGTATTAAAAGAAGTGGTAAACTTCTATAAATCTAAAATGAATTTTGTATTCGTAAACGTAGATGATACAAACGATCAGTTTATTAAAACCAGTAATTCTCTTTTAAAAGGAGTTCAGGGAGTAAATGTGTATGGAGAAGGAGGTCTGAACTCTGATATTGCCAAGAAATATGGAGTATACGGATTCAAATTACCTTGCTTTGTGATCATTGATAAAGATGGTAAAATTGCCAGCAGATCATTTGTAAATCTTGGTGAGCAGGAATTGGTAACTATTCTGGATAAGCAGACTGGTCTTTCAGCTCCAAAGGCAGAACCAAATATGCAGATGCAGCCACAATTACAGCTTGATCCTTCTGCAGCTCAACAGCCAGCAAATCCACAGCCGGCTCCAACAAAATAATAAACTTTAACACAGTATAGAAACCTTATCTTCGGATAAGGTTTTTTTTATTGTATTTTTGCAAACTGAAACGTATAGTTTCAATTAGGAAAATAGAAAATTTTAGAATGAGTAGGAAGAAAAAAAGAGATCTGATTCTTGAAAATATAAAGCTATTGACTGCCGGAGCAAAAGGCGTTGCAATAGGAAAGACAGAAGAAGGAAAGGCTGTGATGGTAACAGGCGCCATTCCCGGTGATATTGTCAATGTAAGAGTGAAAAAGGCAAAGTCAAAATATTATGAAGGGGAAGCAGTTGAAGTACTTGAAAAATCACCTTACAGAGTTGATCCTAAATGTATTCATTTCGGGACTTGTGGAGGTTGCAAGTGGCAGAACATGAGCTATGAAAAACAGCTTGATTTTAAACAGGAAGAAGTATATAATAATATTAAAAGAATCGGCGGAATTGATGACTTTGAGACAATGCCAATTCTGGGTGCTGAAGAACAGTATTTTTATAGAAATAAAATGGAGTTTTCTTTCTCCAATGCGAGATGGCTTACTCAATATGAAATCAGCTCAGAAGAGAACTTCGGAAGTAAGGATGCTTTAGGATTTCATATTCCTGGAATGTGGAGCAAAATTCTTGATTTGAAAGAATGTTTCCTTCAGGAAGATCCTTCCAATGCAATCAGACTCGCTGTAAAAGAATATGGAGTAAATACCGGGTTGGATTTCTTTGATGTAAGAAACCAGGAAGGTTTTTTAAGAACCTTAATGATGAGACAAAACTCCAGAGGAGAATGGATGGTTCTTTTCCAGCTTTACAGAGAAGAAAAAGAAAACAGAGAGAAACTTTTTGAATTCTTATTAGAAAAATTCCCTCAGATTAAAACATTGGTATATGCTATTAATCCTAAGCAGAATGATTCTATCTATGATTTAAATATCAACGTATATTTTGGAGAAGGTTATCTGATGGAAGAAATGGATGGATTGAAATTTAAAATCGGACCAAAATCATTCTTCCAGACCAACTACAAACAAGCATTAGAGTTATACAGAAAAACATTAGAATTTGCTGATCTGAAAGGGGATGAAGTAGTGTATGACCTTTATACAGGAACAGGAACAATTGCACAGTATGTAGCGAGAAATGCAAAGCAGGTAATCGGAATAGAATCTGTGCAGGAAGCCATAGACGCAGCTATAGAACATGCTGAATTGAATGGTTTAACGAATACAACTTTCTATTGTGGAGATATGAAAAATGTCTTTAATGACGAGTTTTTAGAAAATCATCCAAAAGCAGATGTTTTGATTACAGACCCACCAAGAGACGGAATGCACCAGAAGGTTGTAGAACAGATCTTAAAACTTTCACCTGAAAAAGTAGTTTATGTAAGTTGTAACTCAGCAACACAGGCAAGAGACCTTGCTTTGATGAAAGAGCATTATACTTTAGTGAAGATTTTACCGGTAGATATGTTCCCGCAAACACACCATGTTGAGAACATCGCGCTGTTGATTAAAAAATAATTTATTTAAATTTGAATTTCAAATCTTAATATGAAATACTTTAAATTTCTCATAGCGATCTGCTTTTTAGGGATGCTTTTTTCCTGCGGGGGAGATGATGATATTTGTGAAAGCGGAGAAGGAACTCCCAGAATGAAGGTAGCTTTCAGATCACTTTCTACCGGAAAAGAGACGACACTTGATACACTCTATGTAGCGGTAGATTACGGAGCCGGAAAAGTAGATCTGGGGAAAGTTGCAAAAATTGATTCCAGATTAATTCCTCTACGGGTAGACAACTCACCTTATACTGACGTTTATTTTAAACTTACATCTAAGGGGGCGGAATCTAAAGTAAGGATTAATTACAGTACAAGATCAACGTATGTTTCTCCCGGATGCGGAATCAAAAAATCTTACGAGAATTTAAGTTCAGAATTAGTAACACCGAATCCTGTTCAAAAGGTGGAAATCGGGCAAAATCAAATAGAGAATGAAGACAAGACTAATCTTTACCTTTCTTTTTAGTTTATTTGGAGTAATAAGCTGGGCACAGGACAAAAAAAAGGAAGAAGAAAAGAAGGTTCAGGAGAAATATGAACCCAATTTTATGGTTGGCCTTGATGTATTGAATACCGGAGCCGGATTCTTTTCTGACAGAAAACTGTATCAGGGATTTATTTCGTCAAAGATAAAAGGAAATCTCCATGCTATTGCTGAAGCAGGTTTTGAAAAGAATGTGTACCAGAAGAATGGTTATGATGCAAAAGCAAGCGGTCCTTTCGTGAAGTTGGGCGCATTCTATATGCTGGCAAAAGATGCAGAGAATGAATTCAACGGATTTTATGCCGGGGGAAAAGCTGCCGGATCATTTTATAATCAGGAATATATGGCAATTCCTGTTCGTGGATTTGGAGGAAGCAATTCTTCTGAAGCCTTTCCTTCTTCATCACAGTCATCTTTTTGGCTGGAAGGAACACTAGGGGGCAGGGTGCAATTATTTAATTCCAATTTCTATATCGATGTGAATCTTCAGCCAAGATATATGGTGTATACTTCCAAGCAGGATGATATTTCTCCAATGATTGTTCCGGGCTTCGGAAGAAGTTCTTCAAAATTTAATATGGGATTTGCATGGAATATTGCCTATAAGTTTTAGAAATAGTATTTCTTAGCATTTAAAATATATAAAATACAAACTTTAGTTGAGTCTAAAGTTTGTATTTTTTTTAATAGATATGGATGATGAATGTATTATGTTGAAAAATATTAACTTATTTTATCCATAAGATTTATAAAATAGCTATATTTGGCGGAAATTATAATTGTGTTTTAATTTATGAAAAGAGTATTTACTGCTTTAATGTTTACTTTTATAGGAGGAGCCGTGTTCGGTCAATGGACGCCAACTTCCTTTAAAAAAGGAGACGATAACAAAAGAAGTACAGGATTTAGAGTAGATCAATCCAATGTAAGAGGTAACGGGTACTATAAATTAGACCTGAACTTACTGAGATCTCAGCTGAAGAATGCACAGGAAATGGGTACAAATGCCACTCCTGTAGTAATTTCTCTTCCCACTATGAGCGGGAAGATTGAAAGATTTAATGTATACAGTTTTCCAGTAGTTGTAAAGGAACTGGCGGACAAGTATGAATTAGGATCTTATGTTGGAACAAGTGTAGAAGACCCTACCAAGTATTTAAGATTCAGTATTGCTCCTAATGATTTTCAGTCGATGATCATCCATGGAGATAAATATGAATTTATTGACCCGGCTTCTGCAGATAAAACAGTGTATGCCGTTCATCCTAAAACTAAAAAGGATAAAAATGGATTCTTATGTTCTACAGAAGAATCTCCTGTTGCTAAAAAGGAAATAGATGAATTATTAAAAAACGGGCAATCATTCTCAAATCAGACTACAACTTTCAACAAGAGTTCTGATAAGAAATACAGAACAATGAGATTGGCTATGTCTGTTACCGGTGAGTATACGCAATACTTTATGGGACTTGCTGGTGTACCTGCTACAGCTACGGATGATCAGAAAAGAGCTCCGGCACTTGTTGCAATCAATAATACTTTAACAAGAGTAAACGGAGTTTTTGAGAAAGATTTTGCATTGCATTTGAATTTGCAGAATTTTCCAGCTGTAATTTATATTGATCCGGCTACAGATCCATATTCTGCTGCTGCAACGGGAGCAGGTGGAGCTTGGAACACACAGTTACAAACAGCTTTGACAGCTAATGTAGGAAATGCCAACTATGATATCGGACACTTGTTCGGTAAATCAGGAGGTGGAGGAAATGCAGGATGTATCGGATGTGTATGTATCAATCCTACCACTACAGTTCCTAAAGGAAAAGGTTCAGGATTTACTTCTCCAGCGAATGGAATTCCATCAGGAGATAGTTTTGATATCGACTATGTAGCCCATGAGATGGGTCACCAGTTAGGAGCTAATCATACTTTCTCTCATAATCTTGAAGGAAGTGGAGTAAATATGGAACCTGGTTCTGGAACTACTATTATGGGATATGCCGGTATTACTGGTCCTGATACAGATGTTCAGGCTAATTCTGATCCTTATTTCCATAAAGCAAGTATCGGTCAGGTACAAGCGAACTTAATTGCAAAAACTTGTGACGTAGAAACTACAATTACCAATAACCCACCGGTAATTGCTGATCTGCCAACATATACTATACCAAAAGGGACTGCTTTTGCCTTGACGGGTAGTGCTACAGATCCTGAAAATGACCCAATGACTTATTCTTGGGAAGAGGTAGATGATGCCTTAGTTTCTATTGATAAATATAACTTAGGAAACACAACATCAGGAGCTTCATTCAGATCTGCTGCTCCAAACGCAAGCCCAACAAGATATTTCCCGAAATTTACGTCTGTAATGAACGGAGTATTAAATAATGCAAACAATACTTGGGAGGCAGTATCTACTACGGCAAGAACTACAAATTTTGCATTAACGGTAAGAGATAATAATTCCAATGTAGCTCAACAGCAATCTGCTTTTAAAGTTCAGACTATTGTTGTAGGAGATAATGGCCCTTTCAGATTAGCTAACCAATATGCCGATGTGAATACTCCAACTCCAGTTCAATGGATTGTTGCCAATACCAATGCAGCTCCCTATAATGTTGCTAATGTAAAAATTGATTACACTACAGATAACGGAACAACCTGGACGGTATTATCAGCATCAACACCTAATGACGGATCTGAAAACTTCACTTTCCCTTCTTCATTGAACGGTCAGACAATTAAAGTAAGAGTTTCTTCAATAGGAAATGTTTTCTATGCGGTAGGACCTGTAAGTATTGCACCTCTATCTGCTTGTAGCAGTGCTGCTCCAACTAATGTTGTTGTAAGCAACATTACAGTGTCTTCAGGGAGTGTATCCTGGATGTCTTATACTGGTGCAACTTATAAAGTACGTTACAGAAAAGTAGGTACAACTGTATGGACTGAAGCTGATACAGCAGTTCCTTCAATCAACTTAAGTAACTTAATTGATGGTACAACGTATGAAGTTCAGGTAGCTTTAGTTTGTGGTACTACAGTAGGAACATATTCTGCATCCGTAAACTTCAGTACACCTGCACTTGCTTACTGTGCTGCTGCTTCAACAAGTTCAGACTATGAGTATATTGCCAATGTGACACTTGCGAATGTAAATAACACTTCTGTAAATAGTACATATACAAACTATACAACAAATACAGCACTTCAGATTAACCTAACAAAAGGGAATGTTTACCCTATGTCTGTTACCGTAGGGAACTCCGGTAGTGCTGATTATGATACGGTAGCTGCATTTATAGACTTTAATAAGGATGGAGTTTTCAGTGATTCAGAAAGAGTATTGAATTATCCTGTAACATTAACGCAGCCATCAACTGTAGTAAGCGGAAACGTTACAATTCCAGCGAATGCAGTAGAAGGACAGCCATTAAGAATGAGAGTTGTAGCATTCTATGTAGGTGCTGGAACTGGAGGAGGTAACATTGGTTTATCATTACCTTCAGATTATGTTTGTGGAGAACTTTTTGATGGTGAAGTTGAAGATTACAACGTAGTTATTACTGGAACCCTTGCTACTTCTGAAACTGCTGTTAAAAATAATGGTATTCAGATTTATCCAAACCCGGTAAGTGATGTTCTAAATGTTACTAAAGTTTCAGATAAAGCTACTTATAAAATCTATAGTGCTGCTGGACAATTAGTAGATAGAGGAAATATCAATAATGGAAAAGTGAATGTTTCAGCTTTAGTTAAAGGTGGTTATATAATTACAATAGATGATAAAGGAATTGAGCAATTCAAATCTAAATTCATCAAAAAATAAAGATAACCTTTAAATATTAGTAAATCCCCGGGCTGTCCCGGGGATTTCTTTATTTAAAGCATAAGTGGATATATTATTATGTTTTTACAAAAAAAACCTAAATGCACCTATAAATTAATAACAAAAAATGATTAGATTTGTATGATTAATATTATAATGAAAACATTATGAAGAAATTCTTTACCTCTTTAATTCTGTTTCTCTGTTTGATTTGTACAGGCTTTGTATCCAAAGTCTCGGCTCAGGCAGGACAGATCGGGACAGGAACGGGTACCTCAGTGTATCTCCCCATACGTTCCTATTATGGGTATAGTTATTCCCAGCAGATTTATACTGCTGCGGAGCTTACGACTGCCATAGGTACGTCGAACTATATCACGGCTGTAAAGTTTTATTCCACCACAGTTTCAACATCTCAGGATGTATATAAGGACTGGGTGGTATATATGGGAAACACAACCCAGAATAACTTTGCAACCACTACAAGCTGGGTTCCATTAAATTCTTTAACCCAGGTTTTCGCCGGAACTTTACCTAACCTAACAAATGGGAACTGGGTAACTCTTCAATTGGCTACTCCGTTTTTGTGGAACGGAACAGACAATCTTGTGATTGCTGTAAATGAAAAAACTCCAGGTTATTCGTCTTCGCCAGGTACAGCTTGGGGATCTTATAATGCAGGAGCAAACAGAGGGATGATCTATTATGAAGATTCTACAAACCCAGATCCTGCAGCACCTCCTGCTGCAAAAGACAGGCTTGCAGATATCCCTAGAATACAGTTGGAAAGCCATCCGCTGCCAGCTTGTTCAACAGCTCCTCCTACCAATATTACAGTTTCAAACCTGACAACAGCTACAGCTAATGTAGGCTGGTACCTTTCCGCAGGAGCTACGTACGTTGTACGATACAGACCTGTAGCAGGAGGACCTTGGGTGACAATTAACGTAACAACACCTATGGTAGGAAATCAGATCATTACCGGATTAACAGAACAAACCCAGTATGAAGTTCAGGTAGCTACTATATGTGGGGGGACTCAGGGAGCATTTTCTTCCAGCGTAAACTTTACAACTCCGGCACTTAGTTATTGTAATTCAGCTGCTACAAGTACTTTTATTGATGGATATATAAGCCAGGTTTCAGTTAATGCGCAAGGAGCTCCTTCAATGACAAGTAATTCTAATCAAAGTGGTTATACAGATTACAGTACAGATCCTACAAGATTAGTTACTTTGGTAAGAGGTGGTACTGCTACTGTTTCTGTAGCAAAAACATGGCCGGGTTATCAATATAGCTTCTTAACAGGAGTTTGGATTGACTTTAACCGTAATGGTGTTTTTGAAGCATCTGAAAGAGTATTGACTTCTCCAAGTAATACAACAACGCCGGTTACAGCCACATTCAATATACCAAATGCAGCAGGGGGTGCATATACCGGAAACCTTACTACCAGAATGCGTGTTGTAATGAATGAGTATAGTCCTATTAATGCTTGTGGAACATATTCTTATGGTGAGACTGAAGATTATGCCGTTAAACTTATCGATTTATCAGCATGTACTACAGCTCCACCTTCTGATATTCAGGTAAACAATGTAACACCTTCTTCAGCTAACGTTACTTGGACATCAACTACAGGTGCTACTTATATCGTAAGATACAGAGTTTCTCCTTCCGGTGCATGGCAGCAGATTCCTGTAAATACACCTTTGGTGAGTAACCAAATGCTTACAGGCCTGTTAGAACAAACAGCATATGAAGTTCAGGTAGCTACTATCTGTGGAGGTACTACAGGTGCATTCTCTCCGAGTGTAAACTTTACTACTCCAGCACTTACTTATTGTACAGCAGGTCCTACAAGTAACACTGCTACTAGTGGATATATTAACAATGTAACTGTTACTCCTACGAATACTCCTATTATGGTGAGTAATTCAGGATCAGATAACTATAAAGATTATACACCAGACCCTACAAGAGTTATTATTTTTGAAAGAGGTTCTGCAAATAATAAAATTTCTGTGAATAAATACTGGCCGGGTTCTCCTACATCTTATGGAGTTTCAGCTTGGGTTGACTTTAACAGAAACGGAACATTTGAAACAAGTGAGAGAATTCTCAATACAACTTATAATACTACTACTCCGGTAACGGCAACTTTTGCTGTACCTACAGTAGCGAGTGGAAATGTATATACAGGAAATCTTCCTACCCGTATGCGTGTTGTAATGAGATATTTTGATAATGCTACCCCTTGTGGAACATTTAGTCAGGGAGAAGTAGAAGATTATGCAGTGAAATTTGTAGATTCTCAACCATGTTCAACAGCTCCTCCAACGAATATTACAGTAAACAATATTGGTGCAACTACTGCAACAGTATCATGGGTTGCAACTGTAGGAGCTACTTATAATATCAGATGGAGAACTACTCCTGGAGGTGTTTGGCAGACGGCTACTGTGCCAGCGGGTCAAAACTTCTATGGAATTACTGGTCTTAGTGAGCAGACGAATTATGAAGTTCAGGTTTCTACAACATGTGGAGGTTCTACAGGAGCTTACTCATCATCAGTTACGTTTACAACTCCACCGTTGTCTTACTGCCAGATGACAGGTACCGGAACGAATGACCATATTTCGAATGTAACAGTTACCTCTTCGAACCTTGGAGTTCCTCCAATGAACAATACTTCAGTACAGACTAATTATACAAGCTACACAACACCTGAGACTCTTATTACTTTAGATGTTAACTCTCAAAATAATAAAATCTCTGTAGCTAAAGGTTGGACTGGAGCAACAGGAAACGATGCTGTAACAGCATGGATTGATTTTGACAGAGACGGACTGTTTACAGATGCTGAGAGAATTTTAATTTCTCCGGCTAATACAACTACTCCTGTTACTGCTACGTTTACCGTTCCTTCAACATCTTATACAGGTCCACTGACGACTACAATGAGAGTTGTACTAAAACGTACAAGTGCTCCTGTAATGTGTCAGAATGCTGTAGATGGAGAAGTGGAAGACTACAGAGTAAGAATCAGACCTTGTAGCAATGCAACTCCAAACTCACCTACATTTACTACTACTCATACAACAGCTACTGTTACAATTACAGGAGCAGGAGTAAGTTATGTAGTAAGATACAGAGCTCAGGGAACAACAGCATGGACATCAGTATATGCTTCCACACAATTAG
Organism: Chryseobacterium rhizoplanae; assembly: GCF_900182655.1. GTDB lineage: Bacteria > Bacteroidota > Bacteroidia > Flavobacteriales > Weeksellaceae > Chryseobacterium > Chryseobacterium rhizoplanae. Next base: position 29,615 of record NZ_FXTC01000009.1, on the reverse strand, counting down.
GAAACCTTCCATTGTTAATTAGTGGGTTAACTCCTGCTACTACTTACGAAGTTGAAGTTGCAGCAATTTGTGGAGATGTTGTTGGTACAGCTACTCCAATCAAGACGTTCACAACAAGATGTGATCCTACTCCTCCGAATGTGACGGTAACTAACATTACTCCAACAACAGCATTGATTACTTGGGCTCCACTTGCAGCAAGCTCTACGTATACAATGAGATGGAGAAAAGTAGGTACTACTACATGGAATATTATCAGTTTACCGGCTGCTCCTGCAAATACTTATGTTTTAGGAAGTGTAACTCCATTAGAGCCATTCACTACTTACGAAGTACAGATTGCTAATATGTGTAACGGTGAAACAACTCTGAATCCATATTCTAACCCTAAAGTATTTACAACAGAAAGAATCTGTGAAATTCCGCCTCCGGGATTAACAATCACTCAATTGCTTCCTACATCGGCAGCAATCCAGTGGGATCCTTTCCCGGGAGCAACATATGTTCTTAGATATAGAAAAGTAGGTATTCCAAGCTGGACAGAAGTGCCATCATTAGTTAACAACCTTGTATTAACAGGTCTTACAGAATTAACAAAATATGAAATGCAGGTTGTCAATATCTGTAACGGTACACCAGGAAATTATACTCCTCCATATTACTTCACAACTCCTACAGTAATTTACTGTCAGATGCATTCAGGAAGTTCTGTAGGTGAGCATATTTCTAAAGTTACTGTGAAGCCTACCGGTAAGAAAACAATGGAGAATGAATCAGGAGCATCAACGTATACAGATTATACAGGAGTTCCTAAAACATTCATCGAAATGATCCAGGGGTCAACAGACAATGAGATCATCATTGAGAAAAAATGGACTGGAAATACTTATAACGAAGGAATCGCGGTTTGGATCGACTTCAACAGAAATGGTGAATTTGACATCAATGAAAGAGTGTTAAGCTCTCCACCAAATACAGACAGTCCTATCTCAGGTAAATTCAATGTACCGGCAGATGCGTTTGTAAGTATGACAGATTACAAATATGTTGTAATGAGAGTAGCAATGTCAAGAGATGGTATTCCTGTAAACTGTGCAAGCTTCAAAGACGGAGAAGTAGAGGATTACACAGTAAGAATCTCTAAACCGATTGTTGCTAATCCAATTGATCAGACAAGTATTATGATTTATCCTAACCCGGTAAGCTCAATATTGTTTGTGAAAAATATCAGCAAGAGAGCTAAATATAAGATCTACAATGCTGCCGGACAGGTAATCGGAGATGGTATCTTACTAAACAACCAAATCAACGTAAGCAGATTGATTAACGGTGTTTATGTAATTGATATCGATGATAACGGTAAAACTGTTCAGAAGAAATTTATCAAAGAATAAATAAGCTAAATTTCAAATAGAATAAGCCTCCAGAAATGGGGGCTTATTTTTTATAAAAACATCTTAATGGAAATAATTCCTAAGAAATTTTGTTTGCATAAAAAAACTCGTTAGAAAAGTTCCTAACGAGTTCTTATTTATTCAATACTGAAAATTACTTTTTCAGTCTGTTCTTTTAATTCTTCCAGATTGGTATTGTTGTAGATAATACAATCTGCCATTTTAATTTTATCCCTTTCAGGCATCTGCTTTTCCATGACAGCCTCTACCTCACGGTATGTTTTGTTATCTCTGTCCATTACTCTTTTAGCTCTGATATTATCCTCAGCCGTTACCAAAAGAGATTTATAACATTGCCTGTTCAGTTTTAGTTCAAACAATAATGCAGTTTCTTTGAAGACCAAATATTTACTTTGCTTCTTTACCCAGTTTTCAAAATCAATTCGTACAGCCGGGTGTATAATTTCATTCAATTGCTGAAGCAGATCATTATTATTAAAAACTTTACTGGCAACAAATTTTCTGTCATATAATCCTTGCTCATCATAAGAGTCTTCACCAAGAAGTTCCTTGATCTTTATTTTCAGATCTTCACTCTCATTGACAATTGCTTTTGCCCTGTCATCGGAATAATAAACCGGAAAGCCGAATTCCTCTATAAAGTGTGCTACTGTAGTTTTTCCAGAACCGATTCCGCCTGTTAAACCTATGATCTTAGGTGCTGGTTCCGGTTCCGCCTGTTGTGTTTCTGAATGTAGTTCTTCCATGATTTAAAATTAATATCCAAAAACATCATTAAAGGTGAAAGTCTCATCAAGTCTTACTCCCTTGTCGGTCATTTTAAGACTTGCCAGCTCATTATGAGCATCATGTTCAAAGAATAATAGATATTCGTTATCTACACACTGCTTTAGGAATTTACCTTTCTCTTCCAATGTTAAAAGAGGTCTGGTATCATAGCCCATTACATATACCTGGTTGATATGTCCTGCTGTTGGAATAAGATCTGCCGCAAAAACAACTGTTTTTTCCTGATACTGAATTACAGGAAGCATCTGCTTTTCCGTATGTCCGTCTACAAAGATGACATCCATCTTCAGATCCGGAGCAAAACCGTAATTTCCGGTAGTAGGAAGCGGTAAAAAATTAAGCTGGCCGCTTTCCTGTATCGGCATAATATTTTCCTTCAGGAAGCTTGCTTTTTCTCTTGCATTAGGTTCTGTTGCCCATTGCCAGTGATTTTCATTAGTCCAGAAGTTGGCATTTTTGAAAGCCGGTCTGTATCCGGTTCTGTCATCATTCCACTCTATTGCACCACCACAGTGGTCGAAGTGAAGGTGGGTAAGGAATACATCTGTAATATCTTCCTTTATAAAACCGTATTTCTTTAGATTTTTATCAAGAGTATCATCTCCCCAAAGAGAATAGTGCCCGAAAAATTTATCATCCTGTTTGTTACCGAGACCGCAGTCTACCAGGATTAGTTTTTTTCCGTCTTCAATAAGCAGGGAACGTGTTCCCAGTTCGATTAAGTTTTTTTCGTCTGCCGGGTTTGTCTTTTCCCACAGACTCTTCGGGACGACTCCGAACATAGCACCGCCGTCCAGTTTAAATTTTCCACATTGTATTGGATATAACTTCATATGTATATTTTGATTATTTTTTTATTGCTTTCATTTTCTCCGCAATCTTTCTTGCGTTATCATCAGAACCCTCAAGATGAGTGATAATATTATCATAATCAGCTTCTTTTCTGTTCTGGGAAAGTTTTTGCTTGATAAATATTTCGTCAGGAATTATTTTAATGCCAAAAGCACCTTTCATTTCCTTTTCCACAAACTCTTTTCCCATATCCTTCACCATCATCGGACATTGCTGAAATTTTTCATATTTGGACGTTAATTTGTCCAAATGAGCGTAAAGCTCGTCATCATTCATCAGTTCAATTTTTCCGTAAATCTGCACTGCTTCATAATTCCAGGTAGAAACATTAATATGATCATACCAGCTGCTGGAAATATAAGTGTGAGCTCCTAAAAAATCACAAAGAACTTCATCTCCGTTTTTCAAGGTTTTCGCTTGTGGATTAGCTCTCGAAATATGAGTTTCAATATAAGCATTTTCAGGATCATCTTCATTTAACATCATCATAGCATGGGTTGCCCGGATTTTGTCAACAGAAGAAATCAGTAAAGCAAAAGAATTTTCTTTGATGATCTCCCTCATCAAATGGTAATCTTCACTCCTGTATAATTTTGGTATAAACATAAACTAAACTCTCATTAACCTTAAACTTTAAACTCAAAACTTTGAACTTAAAATAACTCTCCCGGATTTTTAGGTCTTGTAATATTTAAATGTTTGTAAGCTTTGTCAGTAACTTCTCTTCCTCTCGGGGTTCTGATAATAAATCCTTCCTGGATCAAAAACGGTTCATAAACTTCTTCCAGTGTTTCAGGATTTTCAGCAATAGATGTGGCCAAAGCAGAAATACCAACAGGTTTTCCTTTAAAATTTTCAATCATAACGCGCATGATCTTATTATCCATTTCATCCAATCCAAATTCATCTACATTCAAAGAGTTCAGCGCATATTTTGTAATATTGATCTCAATTTCACCATTCCCTTTGATCTCCGCGAAATCACGTACCCTTCTCAATAATGCATTGGCAATCCTTGGTGTTCCACGGCTTCTTCTTGCAATTTCTATCGCTGCATCTTCGTAAATAACAACTCCCAAAACTCTTGCACTTCTCTGAATAATCATTGACAAAAGTTCAATAGAATAATATTCCAGCCTGCTTTGAATCCCGAATCGGGCAAGCATAGGTTTGGTAAGCATTCCACTTCGTGTTGTGGCTCCTACTAAAGTAAAAGGATTCAGCCCGATCTGCACACTTCTGGCATTAGGACCTGTTTCCAGCATGATGTCAATCTTATAATCTTCCATTGCAGAATACAGATATTCCTCTACAACAGGAGAAAGACGGTGAATTTCATCAATGAAAAGAACATCATTTTCTTCCAGATTGGTCAATAAACCGGCTAAACTTCCAGGTTTATCCAATACAGGCCCTGAAGTAATCTTACAGTTTACTCCAAGTTCATTGGCAATAATATTGGCTAAAGTAGTTTTACCAAGTCCTGGCGGACCATGCAATAAAACATGATCTAATGCTCCGCCACGTCTTTTTGCAGCGGTAACAAAAACTTCAAGGTTCTCCAGCGTTTTTCTCTGCCCCGCAAAATCTTTAAAGCTCTGGGGACGGATCTGTTCTTCCTGCATCAGCTCCTCGCGTGAGTAGTTTTCCTTATCTGGATGTAAAAAATCTGGCATTAATTCATTTCATTTACCTCAAAGATAGCAAATTTAGACTAAGGTTGAAGGGCAGATTGAGAAAAGGTTAAGATTGACACCTGGTTTAGGCTAAGGTGAAAAATGAGAACAGCTAAGATTTAAATAATTGGGATATTTTAAGTATTTTTGAGAGGAGAAATTATTGATAAAAATTATTGAAATTTTGATTGTTTAGAAGGCAAATATCGATGATAAATGAATCGGCCTCAATCTGAACATTAGCATTAACTTTAAACTAATGAAATTAATAGGACCATTTAAGCAGGTGGTAACGCTTGCTGACTTACCAATAAGAGGAAAAATTTCCGATGAACAACTTGAAATTATTGTAGACGGGGGAATTGTAGTAGATCAGAATACCATTCAGAAAGTTGGAAATTTTGAAACATTAAAAACAGAAAATCCTACCATACAAATTGAACAGATCGAGGGAGAACAGATTGTTCTTCCTGCTTTTGTAGATTCACACACCCATATCTGTTTCGGTGGAAACAGGGCTAATGATTTTGCCATGCGTAATGCAGGGAAAACCTATCTGGAAATCGCAGAAAGCGGCGGTGGAATCTGGAGTTCTGTACAACATACAAGAAATGCATCTGAAGAAGAATTGCTGAAAACTTTAGTAGAAAGAATCAACTTTTTGGTTGATTTAGGAATTACTACTATTGAAGTCAAGAGCGGATACGGACTGGATGTAGTAAACGAGCTGAAGATGCTTAGAATCATTAAAAAAGCACAGAGTGAAACAAAAGCTACTTTGGTTCCTACCTGTCTTTCGGCTCATTTAAAGCCCAGAGACTTTGAAGGAAGCAATCCTGAATATCTTAACTATATCATTACCGAAATTTTACCAAAAGTAAAAGAAGAGGAATTGGCAAATAGAGTAGATATTTTCATAGAAAAATCTGCATTCCAGCCTGAAGAGAGTAAAGATTTCTTACTTAAAGCAAAAGCATTAGGTTTTGAAATTACCGTTCATGCAGATCAGTTTACCCCAGGGAGCTCAAGAATTGCAGTAGAGGTGGGTGCAGCATCTGCAGACCATTTAGAAGCAACTATTGATGAGGATATCGAGTTTTTAGCTAAGTCTGATACCGTAGCAACAGCACTTCCCGGAGCAAGCTTAGGGTTAGGAGAAAAATTTACACCCGCAAGAAAACTATTAGATGCAGGAGCTATTGTTGCCATTGCAAGTGATTGGAATCCTGGATCAGCACCAATGGGAAATTTAATTACCCAGGCTTCTATCTTAGCAACATTCCAGAAACTAACAACTGCTGAAGTGCTGGCAGGAATGACTTTCCGTGCAGCTTACGCGCTTAATCTGGAAGATAGAGGACAACTGGAAACAGGGAAAAAAGCAGATTTTGTTACTTTCAAAACCAATAACTTCCAGAATGTGCTCTATAATCAGGGAAGCTTAAAGGCTGAACTTGTTTATATTGATGGGAATAAGAATTAAATTATAAATTAACCATACTTTGTCATTCAACGAGTAGATTTAATATCAGCTAATTGAATACATACAATAGGCAAATGACTGAATAATGAGTAATATTTGGCAAGGCAGATTGGACGGAGAAGAACTTCTCCATCACAGAATATTTCAAAGAGTAAAGGAAGAACGCAATTACGATAATATAGCAACAGATGACTTTGTACTGCATGGTTTTGCTGTAGATGAAGGGGTAAGGCGAAACAAAGGCCGTCAGGGAGCTAAGGATGCCCCTGATGTGATCAGAAAAAACATGTCCAATTTTCCGGTGATTCTTCCTGACTTTTCAATGCTGGATTTTGGGAATATCACCTGTGATGATGGTAATCTGGAAAATACACAGAACAGTCTTGCCAAAAATGTTTCAAAAGTACTTTTAAAAGGTGGGAAATCCCTTGTGCTGGGTGGAGGCCATGAAGTTACATATGCCCATTATTTAGGAATTAAAACCGCTTTTCCGGAGCAGAAAATAGGGATTATTAATCTTGATGCCCATTTTGATAACAGACAGCCGGAAAAAGGAGTAGGGGCGAGCTCTGGTACCGGATTCTGGCAGATTGCCCAGGAAGGTCCTATCAACTCTTTGCATATTGGGATTCAAAGAAATTCCAATACGTTGAAGCTTTTTGATACCGCTCATCAGCACGGAATGAAGTATATTCTGGCAGATGAATTGTTTTTTGAAAATCTTCCATCCATCTATCAGCGTATTGATGAATTATTGGACACTGTAGATTATGCCTATCTTACGATTTGTATGGACGTCTTTAATGCATCAGTCGCTCCCGGAGTTTCGGCTGCAGCGTACAATGGAATCTTTGCGGATCATACGTTTATGCATTTTTACAGGCATATCTTAAAAAATAAAAAATTGGTTGCAATGGATGTGGCGGAAGTTAATCCTTCTTTTGATATCCAGGACCGAACAGCAAGACTGGCAGCATGTCTTGTAAATGAATGGCTAATGATTTAAGATAAAGTTATATTCTTCCGATAGAGAAAATCATTATTTTATTGACCCTTAAGGAATGGAATTTGCTAATTTCACCGTGCTTTTAAAACAAAAGCGCTCATAAATTCATTAGCTGAATTTAAAACAGATTTATATTATGGAACAATTAATTGAAAGCAAGCTTATTAAAGCAAATAAAGCGTTTTCAGTGTGGAGAAAAGTGCCGTTTGAGGAAAGGCAGAAGTTAATTGCAAAAGCAGCAGAAATTTTAAAGAATAATTCAGAGAGATTTGGTAAAATAATTACTACAGAAATGAATAAGCCCATTTCAGAATCAATAGCTGAAGTGGAAAAGTGTGCCTTAATGATGAATTATTATGCCGCTGCTGATAATATTTTAAAGCCTGAAAAAGTAGAATCTGAATTTGCTTATTCCGAAGTTCATTATGCCCCGAAAGGAGTTATTTTGGGAGTAATGCCGTGGAATTTTCCTTTCTGGCAGGTATTGAGATTTGCTACTCCTGCAATTTTAGCCGGAAATACAATAGTTTTAAAGCATGCTTCAATTTGCTTTGGTAGCGGAAATGCCATTGAAGAAGTTCTTTTGGAAGCAGGTTTTCCGGAAGGTGTTTTCCAGAATCTTGAAGTGGGACATAAAGCAGTAAAGGAAATTCTTGAACATGATGCCGTAAGAGGGGTAAGCCTTACGGGAAGCGGAAAAGCTGGAGGAGAAGTAGCATCAATAGCTGGTTTAAATATCAAAAAATCTTTGCTTGAATTAGGGGGAAGTGATGCCTTTATCATTTTTGATGATGCGGATCTTGTAGCAGCAGCAAAAGCTGGAGTAAAATCCAGACTTCAAAACTGTGGACAAACCTGTACTGCGGCCAAAAGATTTATCATTGACGAAAAAATTGAAAATGAATTTCTCCCTGTATTCATTGAAGAATATAAAAAATATGAAATTGGAGATCCTTTAGATAAAGAAACCAAACTGGCAGGAATGGCAAGACCTGACCTGGCTGATGAGCTGGAAGCTCAATTCAACAGGGCATTGGAAAATGGTGCAGAAATTATTATTCCTTTGGAAAGAATTTCAGATAATGAATTTAAACCAGGTTTAATCAGAGTTCAGGAAGGAAATCCTATTTTAAAAGAAGAACTTTTCGGACCCCTGGGTATGGTGATGATTGCGAAAAATGATGAAGAAGCTTTACAGATGGCGAATGATATTCCTTTCGGGCTTTCCAATTCCGTATGGACTCAAGATAAAGACCGTCAGCTATTCTTCATTGAAAACCTTGAATCCGGAACTGTCAATATCAACAGAATGACGAGTTCTGATCCGCGTTTTCCGTTCGGAGGATCAAAAGCTTCAGGATATGGAACAGAGTTGTCTCTATTAGCTTTAAAAGAGTTCGTAACGGCAAAGACAATTGTAGGCAATTAAATATGTATTGATATCATTCCGAGGAATCGAGGAATCTCAGAGATTCTTCACTTCACTCCGTTTCGCTCAGAATGACAACATTACCACTTATAAAAATAAAAATTCCCGGAAATTAATTTCCGGGAATTTTTTATATGCTTTTGCAAAAAGTAATTTTGCTTATTGCTTATACTGTCGTCAATCTCAGTGTATTTGTTTTTCCACCTTCATATGATGGAGTAGCATTGATATTGATAACAAAGTCTCCTGATTCAATATACCCATAGTTATGCGTTAACATATTTACCTGGATGATTGTTTCATCAGTAGATTTCTTCATATCATAGTAATAGGCGTGAACACCCCAAAGAAGGTTCAGCATTGTTATTACTCTTCTGTTACCACTGTATACAATGATATGAGAATTTGGTCTGTGTGCTGCAAGCTGGAAAGCAGTATAACCAGAGTGGGTAAGCGTTACAATAGCAGAAACGTTTGTTGTTTTAGCGATTCTTACCGCGGCAAGACAAACCCTGTTTGTAATGAATCTTTCGTCTATACAGTTGTAATCTTTTTCGATAGGCTCATTCTTGTGTTGATAGAAATGAGTGGTTTCGATATTCTTTACAATTTTTGCCATGTTTTCTACAACCTGTACCGGATATCTACCTACAGAAGTTTCTCCTGAAAGCATTACGGCATCAGCTCCATCCAGTACTGAGTTGGCTACGTCATTTACTTCCGCTCTTGTTGGCGTTAAGCTGTTGATCATCGTTTCCATCATTTGGGTAGCAATGATTACTGGTTTAGAATAGAATCTTGCTTTTTCTACCAGATTTTTCTGGATCGCAGGAACTTCTTCCATTGGAACTTCCACTCCAAGGTCTCCACGGGCAACCATTAATCCGTCACATTCAACAAGGATTTCTTCAATATTTTTTACCCCTTCAGGCTTTTCAATCTTCGCAATAATAGGAGTCTTGAATTTACCATTCGGATGTGCTTTGATAAGCTCTTTCAAGTCAATAATATCCTGAGCATGACGAACAAATGATAAAGCAATCCAGTCAACTTCCATGTCAAGCATGAAATTAGCATCCTGAATATCCTTTTCTGTCAAAGCTGGAAGAGAAACATTTGTATTAGGCAGATTAACTCCTTTTTTAGAGCTTAACGGACCTCCTTGAATGGTTTTTGCTTTTACAGTATCCTTTTCATTGGTTTCAATAACTTCCAACATTAGTTTTCCATCATCAATAAGGATTCTTTCCCCTACCTTTACGTCTTGTGGAAACTGTTGGTAAGTCATGTATACCTTAGTGGAATCTCCCTCTATTTTTTCATTGGTGAAGGTAAGAATATCACCAGGATTCAGGTAAGAACCTTCCTTTACTACCCCTACTCTCAGTTTAGGACCCTGAAGGTCTCCCAGGATTCCCACTGAATAACCATACTCGCTGTTGAGCTCTCTAATTATTTCAATATTCTTTCGAACTAAGTCGTAATCTGCATGGGAAAAATTTATTCTGAAAATATCAACACCCGCTTTCATTAAATCTAACATTACCTCCTTCGATGATGAAGCTGGCCCTAGTGTTGCGATAATTTTTGTCTTCTTTAAATACTTATTCATAATACTGGATAATTTGATAAAGTTCTTCATCAGAACTCAGTGTATAATCTTGAATTGGAAACACAAGATTTTCAGGGAGCAAAATTACGGAAAAATCAGGAAACTGTTCCGAACTATGCAAAATATATTCTACATCTACCTGATTATTTAATAAAAATTTAATGTTTTCTTCTTCTGTAAAGAGTTCTGTCTGAACTTTTTTTTGCTTACTTTCAGAAGATTTATTGGAAATAAAGGTAAAACAGGTCCTGGAAAACTTGTGGTAGGCCTCAAATCTTGGAAAAAAATAATCATAATACCCTCCATGAAAGACAAGATCTTTTTTTCTTGAAAAACTGAGGTTGTTGGCTTGATTTATTTTGTAAAAAAACTCATGAGCAGGTACATCTTTTGCTAATCTTACCAATCCTATGGCAATATCTTCAAATTCTATATCATCAAGATCATAAAGTTTTTGAATTTCCAAGTATATTTTCTTTTTTATTTAAAATATAAAACGCCCTTTGTGCTGCTTTTTCCTCTGCTTTTTTCTTAGATGTCTCCGTTGCATTGGCAATTTTTCCATCACCCAGCCATACATGACATCGGAATACCACAGATTTATTAGCCTGTATTTCTTCACAGGTTTCGTACTTTATATTGACCTTCTTCTTTTGGCTCCATTCGAGCAGGAGGCCTTTATAGCTTACAATCTTATTTTCAAGTTTGTTGATTTCAGAAGGGGTCAGCAATTTTTCCAGAATAATCCTTTTACAGGTATCATAATGGAAGTCTAAATAAACGGCACCAATTAGAGCTTCGAATAAATTTCCGGAGATATTCTCGCCCAAAGCAGAAGAACTGTTTTGCTTTTGCAAAAGGTTGGTAAGCTTGAGGTCTTCGCCTAATTTATTGAGGTTTTTCCTATTAACAATCTTAGATTTCATCTGTGTCAGATAGCCCTCATTAGCTTGAGGATAGGTCTGGAACAAATGACAAGAAATAATTGTACCCAAAACAGAATCTCCCAAAAATTCAAGCCTTTCGTAGTTGCTGTCTTGATTTTTAGAAGAATTTTTTAAAGAAAAAGCCTCGCGGTAAAGAGCTATATTCTGTACCTCTGTACCTAAAACTTTTTTAAGCTCGGTACTGAGAAAATATTCTCTCTCCGTTAATTGTCTTTTTCTTTTTTTGAGAAGGAATTTAGAAAAGTATTTCTGTAACTCCATTCATTGAATTTAGATTTTCTTAAATAGAACGCAAGCGTTATGCCCGCCAAAACCAAAAGTATTGCTCATGGCTACTTTTACATCTTTCTTTACAGCTGTATTAAACGTAAAGTTTAGTCTGCTGTCAATATTTTCATCATCAGTAAAATGGTTGATGGTAGGAGGAACAGTACCATGAATAATAGTTCCCAATGCAGCGATAGCTTCAATAACACCTGCAGCACCAAGAAGGTGGCCTGTCATTGATTTTGTAGAATTAATCTGAATGTCATAAGCATGCTCGCCTAATAATCTTGAGATAGCATTGGATTCTGCGATGTCTCCTAATGGAGTAGAAGTACCATGCATGTTGATATGATCTACTTCATCAGCAGTTAAACCTGCATCTTCCAGGCAACTCTTCATTACCAGATAAGCACCAAGGCCTTCAGGGTGTGGAGCGGTCATATGATGTGCATCAGCACTTAAACCTCCTCCTAATAATTCTGCATAAATTGTAGCACCGCGTTTTACAGCGTGCTCGTATTCTTCAAGAATAATACATCCTGCTCCTTCACCTAATACAAATCCATCTCTGTCTTTGTCGAAAGGTCTTGAAGCTGTTTTAGGATCATCATTTCTTGTAGAAAGGGCCATCATTGCATTAAATCCACCGACACCACTTGCTGTAACGGCTGCTTCAGAGCCTCCGCACACAATCACGTCTGCTTTTCCTAACTGGATCAGCATTTTGGAATCAATTATAGCATTTGCTGAAGATGCACATGCAGATACAGTTGTGTAGTTAGGTCCATGGAAACCGTACTCAATAGAAATATGTCCTGGAGTGATATCCGCAATCATTTTTGGGATAAAGAACGGGTTGAATCTCGGAATTTCCGTATTGGCCCATCCTAACACTTCCGTTTCAAAAGTCTCTAATCCTCCGATACCGGAACCCCAGATTACTCCAACTCTGTTTTTATCTACATTGTCTTCAATAATTCCAGAATGTGCTACTGCTTCTCTGGCAGCAACAAGCCCCAATTGAGTGTTTCGGTCCATTTTTTTAGCTTCTTTCTTGTCGAAATGCTGTAACGGATCGAAATTTTTCACTTCGCAAGCGAACTTTGTTTTAAAGTTTGTGGCATCAAAAAGAGTAATCGGAGCGGCACCGCTCTCACCTTTTACAAGATTTTCCCAGTATTCTTTTGCATTATTTCCTATTGGCGTTATTGCTCCAAATCCGGTTACAACTACTCTTTTTAATTCCATAAACTTTGTTTAATTTCTTTTTTGTTGAAGAATATTATTTATTTACTACTTCTTCGATGTAAGCGATAGCGTGTCCTACAGTAGTAATTTTTTCAGCTTGGTCATCAGGGATCTGAATGTTAAATTCTTTTTCAAATTCCATGATTAACTCGACTGTATCTAGTGAATCAGCTCCTAAATCGTTAGTGAAGCTAGCTTCAGGAGTTACTTCTGTTTCTTCAACGTCAAGCTTATCAGCGATGATAGCTTTTACTCTTGATGCAATGTCTGACATAGTAAATTATTTTTTTAATTGTTAGATGGTGCAAATATATAAAATTCTTTACGATAAAACATTTTTTTAGCCTTTTTTGTGGACCAGAAGCTTTCATTTTAAATTGTGTTGCTTTAGTCTTTTAGTTTTCAGGAGGTTATATTTAGGGTCTGAGCGTAAATATGAAAGTAATCCTGAAAAGCTAAAAAAAACTTAATAGATATGATTCCTGGATCTTTTCTTAATGTATTTCTGTTTTGTGAAATTAAATCTTGTAAAAATCAATTTGTCTTTTCTCTTTCTTTAATTAGGGGTAAAAGAAAGAGATTTTGAAATCTAAGTTCTTGAATAATTCAGAATCTTCTTTTCAAGAATACTATATTATTATTGTATAGGTTGATATCAATTATGAGTATTCTGAAATTAGAAAGAAGAAGAGGTGATAATGATATAAAGGCGTTTGAAAATAAAAAACCGCTCAGATGAACTAAACGGTTTTTAGTGGAGTTGGAGGTTTTTGAACCTATTATATTTTAACATAACCCAAAATATGTAATATATCTATTTATCAGTATTTTAACTATATTTGTATAAGCTAATATACTTAGTTTTTATGTCTAAATATAGAAGAAGTAGCACCTAAACTGGCACCTGATGAACTACACTTTTAAACTTAAGCAACCCAATGGTACAAAGGAATCTTTGATTTATTTCCGTTCTTTTTTCAACAATGAAAATAAGAATTTCATCTATTCTACGGGTGAGAAAATAAAACCAAGCGAATGGGATTTTGAAGGCAGACAACCAAATGACCTAAACGGAAGGACTAAAAAGGCAGAAATTCATCGAAGCGTCAAAATGCAATTAGATCGATACAGCAGTTTCTTTACAGAGATCGTTAATAGGTATAAGAACATAAATGAAGAACTTACCGTCGATATTCTTAAACAAAGATTTGATGAAAAGTTCAAAAAAATTACTGTTAAAAGTGATTTCTTTCGAATTTATCAGGAGTTTTTAGATGAAAAGGAAAATGACTATACTGGTAATTCAATTTCAAACTCAACGCTAAAGCGTTACAAATGCAATAAGAATCTACTGGAAGATTTTGAAAGAAATTGTAAAGTTAAGATCACTCTTGGAAAATTTGATGATAAACTTTATAATAAGTTTTTAAAGTATTGTATTGAAGAAAAAAAGCATTCTGCAAATACATTACACAGAAATGTCGGTCTGCTAAAGACTTTTCTCCTGTGGGCTCTTAACAAAAAATATACTTACAATAACAATTTTATTACTTTCAAAAAACCTGCAAAATTCACAACTGATGAAATAGCTTTAAATTATGAACAAGTTGAGCTTATCTATAATTATGACCTTAGTGATAATAAAAGGTTAGAAAGGGTACGTGACCTTTTTGTTTTTGGATGCACTACAGGGATGAGGTTTGGCAATTACAGCACAATTTCAAGAAGTGATGTTGACGGTAATTTTATCCGGGTTATCGATTTAAAAAGTAAATCTAAAAACTTGGCAATTCCTTTAAATAGTATTTCTAAATCAATTCTGGAAAAGTATGATTATAATCTTCCTAGTATTACAAATCAGAAAATGAATGAATATATTAAGGAGGTTTTTAAAAAGTTAGAATTTACTGATGAAATAAAGAAGACTATGAAGTATGGGGATGAGTTGGTAGACCAAAAAGCTGAGTTTTGGACAAGAATTTCCTCTCATACTGCTAGAAGAAGTTTCATAACTATAATGAAGAACAAACGAGTTCCGGATAAAGTAATTATGAGTTATACTGGTCATACTAGCTTGGAGGTCTTTAATGCTTATTACAGACCAAGTGAAGATGATAAGATCAACTATATGAATGAAGTTTTCAAATAATCATTACTTTACATTATGGAGAAAAAAAGACTTTACGGACGTTGGAACTTTTGGGAAGAATTTGTAGGCTATCCAATGATGATTTATTTCTGGATTGGAAGGCAAAAAATTCACGAACGTTTGCGAAGTAGAATTGAAAAAGCGCAACAAAAATCCTCTAAAATCATTCTCGACGAAAAGTTGAGAAATGAATTTTTGATTAGATATGAAAAGTTAGACAACTTCTTCAGTTTTCATTTCAAAGATATTGCTGAATCAAGAAATCACAACTTTGAAGAAAAAATCCAATACTGTTTGGATCAATATAAAAAAGAATCAAACAGCCTGTTAAGTTCAAGTAATCTGATGAAGTTGCAGGGCAATTTTTTAAATGGTGCCGAAACTACACTTTTTCTATATTTCGCATTAGAAGGCAAAACAAGTAGAGAAATTCGCTTATCAGATATTATGATTGGTGATGATAGTTCTAAAATTTTCATCGCATTTTTAAAAGAAAAAAAATTCATTGATGAAAATCAGAATTTGCTTGTGGATCAGAAATCTTCATTTATAAGAATTCACCGTTTTCTAAAAGATAATCATATTATCAACCCAGATTTTCAAGATACCACAATAATTGAGGCTATGGAAAATGAATATAATACAAATTTTGATAAAGGAACATTTTCTAGAGCAATCACAGTCAAACCTAATGACTTTGAAGAAAATATCTACCAAGAATTATCTAAGTTGCTTGATATAAAGTATTGACTTTTATGTGATTGGTAGAACTGAATCAATTTTCACTACCAATAATTGCGTATATTTGGACGTTAGCAGAAATATTATACCAACATGATGTACAGAAATTCGTCAAGTAGAATATTTGGAGGAAAAGGTTCAATTGTAGAATATTTTAAAACTCATACAAATAGTTTAGAAACTGAAATTAACTCCACTAGTGAATCTTACATTCTGAATGTAAGTGAAGAACAATTTACAGACTATTTATTAGAAAAGTACCAAATTGAAAAACCGATTATTCAATTTGAAGATGTTTATGCTGATAATTTTGAAAAGGACATTCCTGCAGAATATTTTCCAATGTCATTCCACATAGGGGATCGAGAGTCTTATCCAAGACAAGTAATTCAATTCTTTGTACCAATCACAGGAAATTCTGAATTATTAAAATATACGCCTGGAATTAACAGGATAACAATAGGTGGAGGAAGCTCTGATTTCGAAGTTGAATTCGATAAATTGAAACTTGAGATAATTGATTTTTACAATGATGCAAAAATTATTAGATCAAAATACGATGAAAATGTTGTAATTACACAACGCAAATTAAGTGAATTACATCAGAATATTGATGAATTTAATAATTCTCTCAAAAGCTGGATTATTGGAGAAATAAGAAAAAGAAAAAATAAGTTTTTATCACAAAATGAATTTATGAATTCTTTAGGTGTTCCAATGAAAAAAAGTAAAAATACACCTGAAACATTTTCTGTTCCAAGACCCACATTACGAACTAAAATAAAAGTGAGTAAGCCTGAAGCAAGTACCCAACCTTTTAAACCAGAACCGACTATAGATTTAGATATTTATAATCAAATTTTAAAACTCATCAATGATGTAGGAAAAAACTTTGAAAGAATGCCAAGTGTTTATAAAGGCAAAGGTGAAGAGGATTTAAGAGATCATATACTTATGACATTAGATCCAAACTTTGAATTTGGTTCTGCTTCTGGTGAAACATTTAATAAAACGGGAAAAACTGATATTCAACTTAGATATGACAGTTCTGTAATCTTTATTGCAGAATGTAAATTTTGGACAGGTGAAAAAGGTTATCTTAATACAATAACACAATTAATCAATTACTTAACTTGGAGAGATACAAAAGGTTCAGTAATTATCTTTGTTAAGCAAAAAGATTTTACAACTATTTTGACAAAAATAGAGACTATTACTCCTAAACATCCTAATTATATAGGATTTGTTTCAAAAAGTGATGAAAATTGGTTTAATTATAGATTTCATATAAATGGTGATAAAAATAGAGAGATTAGATTAGCTATTCAACTTTATCATACTCAATAAATAACACATCGGCTTATATTAATTCTAAAAAATTGGAACAATCTTTTTGATCTTTAAATTACTGATGAATGATATGTTTACTCCAATAATTTACGTAATTAACAATATATCAATTATTAAACTTCACGCAATTGATTAGAATTGCATCATTAGTTATTCCAATCTTACAATTTTGTCTGCAAATAAATATCACAGATTATGCAGACAACAAATCCATTCCAAACCATCCTCGACGAATTAGGGGAAGTAAAAGACTTACTCTATTCTCTCAAAAAAGAACCTGAAATCGAGTTGAAAAAGAAACTATACTCTATCAAAGAGTGTTCAGAAATTCTTAAACTCGATTACCAGACCGTACGCTCACACATTTTAAAAGGCAACATCAAAGCAGAACAAATAGGAAGATTCTACAGAGTCAATCATTTTGATCTGATGGATGCTTTAAACGAGGTCAAATCGCTTAAGTATAAAAGATAGATAGATATTT
The DNA here is from genome assembly GCF_900182655.1 of Chryseobacterium rhizoplanae. Taxonomy (GTDB): domain Bacteria; phylum Bacteroidota; class Bacteroidia; order Flavobacteriales; family Weeksellaceae; genus Chryseobacterium; species Chryseobacterium rhizoplanae. Next base: position 12,167 of record NZ_FXTC01000009.1, on the reverse strand, counting down.
TATTTATCAAATATTCTAATTAACCCTTCCGTATTTCCTGTACGAAACCAAACCTTTAAAATATGAGCGAAAAAATTCCATACCTTAGGGTAGGCACAACCTATTATAAAACTATCGAGAAACCATTGATCTCCGGAGACAAGATATCAATTTTGGTACGATGGAACCGTGAAACAATTATTAGTGACCACGGAAAAATCTACGTTTCAAAAGTTTCAAAGTATGATGGCTTCTGCTGTATTCCTTCTCATTTGGACTATAAGCAGATCATAGACGGATTTTACAATATGTACAATGAAATTCCTTATCAACCAATTAATGAAAGTATAAGTCCTGAAACTTTAGAAAACAAAATTCCATTCTCACTAAAATTTATGGAACATATTTTCAGAGAACAATTGGAGTTAGGTTTAGATTACATAAAGATATTGCTTGAATATCCAACGCAGATTCTTCCTATTCTCTGTTTGGTAAGTAAAGAAAGATCGACCGGAAAATCTACTTTTATCAAATGGCTTAAATCCATTTTCGGATTAAATATGACATACATCAAGGGAGATTCATTCAGCAGTCAATTTAATTCAGATTGGACTTCGATGTTGATAGTGGCTATCGACGAAGTATTCTTTGATAAAAAAGAGATCACGGAACGCTTAAAGTATCTTTCGACGACGGACAAAGACAAAAAGGAGGCAAAGGGAAAAGACCGTGAAGAAGTCGAATTCTTTGGCAAATTCATTCTCTGTTCCAATAATGAAGATAACTTTATTCAGATCGATGAGAATGAGATCAGATTTTGGATTATCAAAGTAAAATCAATCAAAAGCGAAAACACCGAATTTTTAAAAAATCTCAACAAAGAGATCCCATATTTTCTTCGATACTTAATTCAAAGACCCTTCCACAGTCGTAAGGAGACAAGGATGTGGTTCACAGAATCACAGATAAGAACAAAAGCTCTTCAGAAACTGGTTTGGAAAAATAATAACAAACTTGAATCGAAAATCATCGAGCTTTTATATGAGTTTTTTGAAAGTACAGAGTACAGCAAGCTCCATTGCATTCCTCAGGATATTTTCAACATGCTTGGTAAGATGTTCAACAAGCAATATTGGACAGTTAATGATGTCAGGAAAATACTGAAAGAAAACTGGAAACTTGAACCTCAAAGTAATTCTTTGTCCTATATCAAATACGACCTAGATTATGGTTTAAGCTTTTTTCAACAGAACAAAACAGGACGGTATTTTACAATAGAAAGGAATTTTATTCTTCAAAGATTTGATGAAATGATGAATTGATTGATAATGAAAGTAAAATCAATTAGTTACATCTCATCAAAAGCCTCATCAAACTTTTCAGCCTTCATTTTTGATGAGAGGATGATGAGATTAATATTTCCATTTTGATGAGATGATGAGACTTTGATGAGAGTGTAAGGTATTGTCAATAAGTTTTTTATAAGGCTTTCTCATCAATTCATCAAAAATTAGTCAAAACTAAACTCAGCCACTTTCGCCGAGAACACACAAACTATTTATTACTAAAAACACTCAAAAATTACAAAAATGAACTGCAAACAATTCAACAGCATATCGCTGGAAGAAGTCCTCCTTTCTCTCGGACACATTCCAACGAAACAAAATGAAAAAGAAGCTTGGTATCTCAATCCCTTTGCCGCCGAATCCCAAGCATCTTTGAAATTAGATAAAAGAATTAATGCCTGGTATCTTCATTCAGAAGGTGTCGGCGGGAACAATACCGATTTTATGAAAAGGTATTTGAAAACATCGGTCAATGAAGTTCTGTACTGGGCGCAAAAACAAAATTTTTCTTCTTTTCATAAGCAAGAACATATTAAAAAATCGAAACCTAATTATAGAATTGATGAAATAATGGATATCCAGAATCCCAACCTGAAAAATTATTTGCAGGAACGTGGATTAAGTCCTAAAATCTATGATTACATAAAGGAGGTGCGATTTACAGTTGGAGAAAAGAAACTCTATGCAATTGGCTTTGAAAATTTATCCGGAGGCTTTGAGCTTCGTAATTCTTTTTATAAAGGGTCATTGTTGAAAAAGGATATTTCAATAATTAATCTCAATTGTGGTTTACAGGACATATCAAGTGTTGAAGTTAAAAATATCAAAAGTGTAGCAGTTTTTGAAGGCTTTATGGATTCCTTGTCTTTTGTCGAAATGCAGAGATCTTTCGCAGGAGATATTCTCGTAATGAATTCCATTGCTCTTTTAAATAAGTCGATAGAACATTTGAAAAACTACTCTGATATCAATCTGTTTCTCGACAATGATACTGCGGGAATAAAATGTAAATCTCAGATCATAAAATCATTTCCGGAAGCAAAAGATCATTCCGGAATTTATTCCAACCATAAAGATCTCAACGAATATTTGATACACAGAATGAAAAATAATGTATCAAATAAAGCAGGAAAACAATCTGAAAAATCTCCAGAACAGGAAAAACAACAAGAAAGAGATCAAGACCCGATAATCAAAAATTCAAATGGTTTTAAGAGAAAACGCTGATAAGGCGTGCTGTATTTTTTACCACTACTCGCAGAAGTTAGGAGCGCATTCGCAACTTTGAAGGTCGTTTCTCCCAACAAAGTTTCAAATACGCTCTGCGAGGCTTTAACCTGAGTAAAATAGGATAGGGTTGACCGGTACCAACCTGTGTAAAAAATACTCAGGTCTATTATCGAAGGTGCGTAAAATATGTACAGGTAAAATGGAATGCTGTACAATTTTTCTATAACAATTTTGATCAGAAATACATAGAGCGAATTTAAAAGATGAAAACTAATGAAGACTTCAATTAATTTCAAAGCAGTCAAATCGGATTCCGAAACTCATAATTTCAGGAAGAAAACTTTTGACTACATCCGTAAAGATCTGACGCCAAAGAATGAATATTGGATGGAACAGAAAATATCTGACCGAATCCAGAAGATCGAAGCGTATTGCAAAGAAAAGTCCCGAAGGAAATTGCAGAAGAATGCAATGCCAGTTCGGGAAGCAGTTGTTGTTATCAAAGAAAGTACAACGATGTTGGAACTTCAAAACTTGGCAACGAGACTAGAAGAAGAATTGAAAATTCGAGTTTTTCAGATCGCCATTCATAAAGACGAAGGTCATACTGATAAAGACACGAAAGAATGGAAACCAAATTACCACGCTCATTTAGTAGCTGACTGGCAAGATTTGGATACTGGTAAAACGCTTAAACACCAATCCTTCCATTATTCAAAAATGCAAGATCTGACAGCTGAATGCCTGAATATGGACCGAGGGATTTCTGGATCTAGAGGAAGATTGGAAGCAATTGAGTTTAAGATTCAGCAGAAAGAAGAAGATCTCAAAGTTTTGGAAGAAAGGTATGATGTGATGAAATCTGGAATGATCTCGAAGAAATCGGAGGAGCTGGTTGTGAAGGAAAATGATTTTCTGGGTTTTAAGAGGCTCAATACTGAAAAAACAGTTGCGAATTATGAAAAAGTATTTCGAATATACAGAAGTACAATTTTAAAAAATAAAGCAGAATTAGAATCTAAATCCAAGCAGATTACAGAACTCAGTACAAAAGTTAATAGCTTAAATAAAGAAGTTCAATCATTCAAAAATAAATATTCTACGCTATTAACTGAGCCAAATGTTTTTGCTTCAGAAAAGAAAAAATATTTAGATTCTGTTACAAATATTCTTGAAAAGGAAATCAAATTTAGCCGGTATAAATTTCCTAGAGTTTATAGATCTGATAGACAAACTTTAATTTCTGAAATGGGTGAGATCGCGGAAAAAGTAAGTGAAGAAAATAATATTCCTTTTTCAGCTTTTAATGAAATTTTAAAAGATCCAGAAAATAGTGTTAGATTTTTATCCCTATTGCGATTTGGAAATGAAAATCTGAATTATAATAATGAAGACATTCCAATTCAGAAAACAAGAAATGGAAGGAGGATGTAAATGCGGTATTAATAAGTAATGAGGTTTGACAGTATTAAATTTTTATTTTTCATCGACAAAAGTGTTATTTATCTGCGATAAATTTTCGAAATAAAACATTCGCCAAATTAAAATATTTATAAATAATTGATAATAAAGTCTTCAAAATTAATTTTATATTAGCAGTAAATATGGCTTCACGCAGGTCATATAAATCAGATTTACGCAATTTGTAAATCCAATAGTTAGCTGCAAGCAAAATAACACAATAACGATAAAATGACCTTAGAAGAATTTAAAGCAGAACTTAATGCAATTTCTACTGAAATTGAAAGGACAACTTTTGTTCAAAGGAATTTTTTCAACGGTACACCTTTTGTGTTTCGTGAAAGAGATGGTGACTATTACAATTTCTCTAAAAGAATAGCCGACCAATTTAATATTAGATATACAGATATAAATATAGTTGGGTCATCTAGATTCGGATTTAGTCCATATAGATTTACAGAGTTTTCATTTGAATCTGATATTGATGTTACGATATGTAATGAGACACTATTTGAGCAGTACTTTGAGCTAATTTCTGATTATACATATAAGTTAAGATACCGTGAAATATTTTTAAGGAAGGATCAGTACAATCAATACATTAAGTTCTTAAAATACTTTAGCACCGGTTGGATGAGACCTGATTTATTACCTTCAAACACTGTTGAATTCATTGAAATAAGAGAACGATGGGATAATTTTTTTAAAACAATTTCGTACGGAAAATCAGAAGTTGGAAACTATAAGGTAAAAGCTGGTTTATTTAAAAATCAAGCATACGCAGAAAAATACTATCAGAGCAGTATAGCTCAATTGCAAAAAGAAATAAAACAATAAATATGGCAAGGCAAATACAAGCACAACCAGATAAAAAGACAATTTCCGACCTAATTGGAAAAATTCAAAGAAATGAATTAATTCTGCAACCGGAGTTTCAAAGAGGATTTGTTTGGACACCAGAACATATGGAGAATTTTATTAAGACAATCTTAGAAGGTTATCCGTTTCCTGAAATATATATATCGCAAAAAGGAATTGACTTAGAAACACTTTCTACACAAAATGTTGTTGTAGATGGTCAGCAAAGGTTAACTACAATTAAAAGATATATTGAAGGTACACATAACTTTGAAAGACGAATTCCAAAGTTCGCTGATCTATCCGGCCAGGATAAGACGGATTTTTTAAATTATGATGTTACAGTTCGAGATTTGAAAGACGTAAGTCCAGAAATAATGATTGAGATATTTCAAAGGATTAACTCAACCAAATTTACATTAAATGCAATTGAGATTAATAATGCTATCTATGATGGTCAATTCATTAAATGTGCGAAAGATGTATTAGAGCATTTCAAAAATGTTGAGTTTAAAGTGCCAATATTCAGTGAAAGCGAACTGACAAGAATGGCTGATCTTCACTTTTTACTTCTTATTATGGCTACAATTGAAGAAGGTGGATATTTCCCAGCTGACAATGAGGTTGAAAAGTATATAGCACAATTCAATGATGAATATCCAAGATTCATCGAAATGAGAGATAACTTAATAAGAACTATATTATCAATAAATCAAAGCGACCTAGCTCCTGACTCGATATGGTATAGAAAATCAAATTACTTTACGTTGGTTTGTGAATTACTTTGGAGTGGCAAACAAATAGAGGACTTGATTGAAGACTTAAATGCATTCGAGATAAATGTTTTAGAGAATAAATCATCTGATAGAAGTACAAATGAATTTGCAATCTATTATGCTAATATGTATGCAGGTACGAATAGTAGAAACGCAAGAGTAACACGGAGTGAAATATTAAAAGCAAACACAAATATTGCCAGCAGCTAACAACGGTTTTGAAATAGTGGGACGAAACTAGAAATTTCAACGATATTTGTTCGATTCAGCTTTTGTGCAAAATTGAAGATTTGTGCTTTTGCCCCACCATCGCAAAGCCCCGAAACGTTATTTGCAATTTTATTCCAATATGGTTACAAGAACAATTAATCCAATACATTTTGAAGATTTAGAACCACATCGATTTGAGGATCTAATTCGGCAACTAATGTATGATTTTAAAGATTGGAAATCAATCGAAGCAACTGGTAAACTTGGTTCCGATGATGGTATCGATATATTAGCAATAGAAAATAATTTTGAGGAAGCAGATAATTATGATGATGATAATTATGATGATAAATTTATACTTAAGGAAAGAGTCTGGATAATTCAATGTAAGCGTGAGAAAGCTATTTCCCCAAAAAAAGTTGAAGGTATAATTGAAAATGATATAATAAAGCAAGCATTACCTCCGTATGGTTATATCTTAGCAGCCTCAACTAATTTTTCAAAAAAAGCACGTGATACTTTTAAGTACAAACTAAATGAACTTGGAATAAAAGAGTTTTACATATTTGGGAAATCAGAAATAGAAGACTTACTTTTTCTACCAAAATATGACCATTTATTATTCGCGTATTTTGGTATTTCTTTACAGAAAAAAAGAAGTTCTATCAAGTCAAATTTATCTTCCCAATTAGCCACTAAAAGGAAACTGATAAAACATATTTCAGATTTATCAAGTATTAAACATAAAATAATTTTTATTCGCCCTGCTAATGTTTTAAACTACCCAAAATTGAATGGAGAAAAACCATTATGGAGATATTACGAAGCATATGAATATATGCCATTTAATTGTATCTCTGTAATTGCTGTAAAACATTACGCTTATATAAATTGGGAAACTGAGGAATGGGATTATATTGATATTTATGACAGTGCATTTTTACGCTATCCAGAAATTTTTGATTTTAATTATGAGAAAGATGAAAATCAATTAAATCATAATAAAGCTTGGGAAATTTGGAACAAATTGGAAGATAAAAACAAAGGCTTTTATATAGAATTAAAATCAATTCATTTTGACAGAATATTACAAGTAGACGAAATTGGAGATCGATATAATAGTACTACTCCTCATTTAATTGTTGATTACATAAATGATTCGCCGTTCGAAAATAGAACGGTTAGCATTCTTGAGCCATTCAATAACACTCAAAACAAAGTCATTGAAGCTGATTTTAGTAAAAAATTAAATTTATATAAAAACTGCACATAACATAGGTTTTGCAAAATGCGGGGTTTAGCGGTAGCGGCTGATTTCAAGAAGATTTAAGTTCATATTTTTTCTGAAAAAAGAACCCACGCCGTTGTATATACAATTAAGTATTTAGTGAGCGTTCAATACCTCACCCTACGGGTGTACAAGCACCCTCGTTTTTTTTTATCCAATGATCAACTCAATTCCAGCTTTTTCAGCTTTGTATTTTATTTTGGTCTGCAACTCATAATAACTCCAATTACGAAGCACGAATTCTTGTTCCTTTGCAATTCCAATTTTGTCCTCTTGATTTTTGAGAACAAGTGTACCAGCCTTTTGTCTGATACAGAAATCGATAAGTTTCCGGCTGTATAGATGAAGCCGATGACTTACATATCTGCTTTCCAGATTCTCTGTTTTATACAATGCCTTCTGTTTCCGTTTAGCCCCATTTCCCGAACGGGCATAGACTATACCGTCTTGAATCCTTTTTTGACTTGCCTGAATTGCCAATCGACGATATAAAAACTCCTCCTTTGATCCTATATTAATTCGGACATTATTGACTTTTACAACTATTGGATGTTCCAAAGACAGGGAAGCTTCAGCAATGATTTCAGGTTTTAAAATATGCTCTTCCTTTTCAAATTCAAAAACTGCAAGCCAGAAGATTTTTCTGTCTTTCAGTTGGATCTTAGAGGTGCAAAGTTTTATCTCATCTTTTAGCAGGCGTTCCATAATCAGTCGCTTATCAGTATAGTCTTTTCCTAAATATGTTTTGACAGGTATCGCAAACATATTGAAACAAAACGCTTTCGTTTCTTCGTCATATCTCATTTTGCTGATGCATTTAACCGGCAGCGGTATCGGTATGTCTCTTTTAAAATTTCTCAGTGATTTTGTTCCCTGCCAATAATCGGCTTTGTTTTTAGAAAAAGTTGATTGAATTGTATTGTTAAGGCTTCCCAGAATATCTGTCGGGATTTCCCCTTTGAATCGGTCAAATACCATTCGTGCCGTAGTGCCAGTTTTCGAGCGATTAAACATTCCCATCTGATCTTTTTTTTCATCAGCCAACTTATATTGGATTTCTTCTGTAAGGTAAAAGAAATCCTTGATCATTTCCTGAACATACAGATGGGAAGCTATTAAGTTTGCCGCTCGGAAACAGCGGTTCTGATACCGATAAAGTTTTTCCCACATTTCATTTTTTTGATCTGATGGAACATCAATCAGCAACTGAATTTTTCGGGTCAGTGACATCGTAGATTTTTCCATATCAAGTAACTATTTCAGAGTTATTTCGATTCTGCAAATACTGATAAGCATAAAGAAACTCTTGATGGACTTCCTTTTCTGAAAGTTTGAGTTCTCGTGCAATGACTGCAAAAGAAGATTTCTGTTCAAATCTTCTTTTTATAATGTCGAGTTGCTGACCACTGAGTTTTTCAGTTTGCTCTTTGTTGCCGAAATTCTTTTCCTGTGGCTGTTCTAAAGAATTTCTATTAAGGATTTTCCGAAGATCATTTATAGCTTTGCTCACCTCATTGCTAATGTCCTTAACACTACTTCCCATTGCTTCTGCAATAGGTTTGTATCGGAAGCCATATTGAAGGCATAGCTCAATCAGATGCTTTCTTTTGGGATTTATTACCCTTAAAACCTTATTGACTTCATCAAATTTCTTTTGTTCAGATTCCTGATTGAGGAGATTCTCTTTATCGTTCTGGGGATCAAAACCTATAAGATAATCCTGATAGTTCTCGAAACTTTCAAGTGAAGCCGTTAAGCGTGCGAATTTATTTTTTGGAGCAGTAAAATATGATATACAGTCTCTTTTCAATACAAACCGCAAAAAGCCAAAAATATGATTTGGAGTTTCAATGGAGTCACGGTGTTGCCAGAGCTTAAGAAATGTATCCTGCACAAGGGTTTCCACCACAAAATCATCATCGAGCATTTGTTTTCCAAGCCAGAAAAGGAGTCTTTTGTAACGTAAATAAATATGTTCTAATGAAGTTGGATCACCTTTTTTCAGTAGTTCATATAATTGAAAATCAGTTAGCTTTCGGTGCCGTGAGTTTGTACTTTTCATAAGCGGTATTTTTCAGCTTAATGATTGCTAAAAGAAACTGCTTAGATAACCAAATGAACTATCTGTACCACTTTATGCACTATGTCACTACCTCTTGCCTGCAAATAAATGGCGTGAAACTCAACATATCCGAACTGGGGCACTGGTATACCTTATATGCAGATAAGTGAGCTCACGCCTAGGTCGTGAGCTACTTTACTTATCCTCTCGCATATTAAAAATTACCAGTTTTCAGTTCGAGATTCTAAGCAATAGCTTCTATATTTCTTTGAAGTATCGCAAAGTTACATTTCAATAACTTATTTTACAAATATAAAAATATTTTTCAAATTATGTACTATAGTACATAATATTTTTTGCTGTTTTTCATTCACTTTGATTTATGAATGAATCATTAGACGAAATAGAAAGATATGTTATAAAACGTGTTAAAGAAATACGAGAATCAAAGAGTATTACCCAAGAGGAGCTTTCTCTTTCTATTGGGAAGAATATTGGATTTATTTCACAAATAGAAGCTCCATCTAAAAAAGCAAAATATAATTTAATCCACCTAAATTTAATTGCAATAGCTTTAGGATGTTCCATTAAGGATTTTCTTCCTGATGAACCGATCCGAGATAATAAATACGATATTAAAGCAATTAAAAGTAAAAAATCCTGACGATAGTTGGGATTTTCTTTTTTAAAGATAATTCTTTGAAAATTAAGTGAAAATACTGAGTTCTCATTTTGAAGTTATTTTTAAATTTATGCATTTACGGATTTCCGTAAATGTATAAATATAGTATTTAATAAATTTGATAATAAATTGTGTATTAGTAAATTGTAAATAATATACTTTCGTAAGTTTAAATAATTTATTTTCAATGATGTAGATTACATAATAAGTTACAGGCAATTTTCAAAGACATATACTATGGCAACAAGAGCTGCAGATGCAACCATTAAAGGTTACTACTATCAATTTGACACTTCTATCTTGAAACTTCTGGAATTGGGGACAGATACAGACACTATCACAATTGAAGGGATTGAAGATATTGACATTACTACAGCAACGGATGCTACTACAATTCAATGCAAGTACCTTTCAAAACCACGATTTATTAATTCAGCAGTAAGAGAACCAATAACTCTTATGTTAGATCACTTTGTGAATCCGTCTACTCCGGACAATTATAATTATGTTTTATATGCTCACTTTGAAAACGAAACTCCAGGTAATGAACCAGTAATAGATATTGCAAAACTTAAAGCGATTTTAACATATACTGAAAGCAAGGTTGAGAAGCAGCATCATATTGACAACGGAATCACAGATGCCAAACTTAGTTCTTTTATCGCTCAATTCAAATTTGTTTTTGGAAAGAAATTCGAAATACAACAACAAGAAGTAATTCAAAAGTTAATAACTAAATTTAATTGCTCCGAGTTTGAAGCTGACACTTTATATTATAACAATGCACTAAGAATTGTAATTGACAAAGCTATTAAGAGAACGGCAAGCCAACGACTGATCAGTAAAGTAGAGTTTATCAAAGGAATTGATTGTAGCAAGAAATTATTCAATGAGTGGTTTATAAAACTTCGTTCAAAAAAAGAATATCTAAAATTAGCCGCACAAGCACTTAAATCCACAAGAGCACTTGACCCAATCAGAACCAAAGCAATTGTAATTGGTAAAGAAATCCTCATGGCAGACAATTCGGAACTACCAATTGAATCATTCATTGAGAATTTAGTTTTTAGATATTATAAATTAAATTCGGCTTTGCGAGATGCAAAACCTATTACTATAGTGCTTGATTGCGATTTAGCATTATTGACCAATATAAAGAGAGTTTTAATAAGTAACGAACTTTCTTTCAATGATGGTTACGAAGGAATTCATTTCTCCAGTCATTTTTTTAATAAAGAACCAATAATAAATACAACTGCGAACGCAGCGAAAATTTTAAAATCGTCATACTCTGTGAAGTTGATTTCCAGAGCCTGTTTGATTTCAAACGTTTCGACAATTCAACAGTGGAGTGTTTTACTCAACTTCTCTAAAGAAGACTTACCAAGCTCATTATTAAACGGACAATATTTTGATTTTAAATACTGTGAAAACTTAAAAGATATTTATAAACTATTAGCACCATAATTATATGCCAGCGAACTCTACAGAAATATTTAGAATCCTTACAGTTGCACCAAATCTTATTCAGATCGAAGTTATGGATGCTGACCAATTTAAACAAGATGCCAATGATTTTACAATTGGTAGTTATTTGAAAATCTCAGATGATTCAAATACTTCAATCATTGCTTTAGTACAGAGTTTTAAAATAAAGGAAACTTCTTCAGGTGGAACAGCAGATAGCACAAATCCATCTTTTATTTTGGATGCACAGCCAATTGGCTTTTTGGACGATGATGGCAAGTTTAAAAGAGGAGGTCAGCAAATCGCAATTCCTCCAAACAATGTTTCAATTGCAGACGATACCATACTAAAAGGAATTTATGAGTCAGTTGATGAGGATAAAAAATTCTGCTTTGCAAACTTGGCTCAGAAACCAAGTGTTGAAATTGCAGTTGATGGAGATAAATTTTTCAGCAAACATATTGCAGTAGTTGGTTCAACTGGTTCTGGAAAATCAGGAACAGTTGCAAGAATTTTACAAGAAGGAATAAATCCAACAGCCGACCAAACAGAACGAGGTGTTTTAAACAATACTCACATTTTGCTTTTTGATTTGCATGGTGAGTATAAAACAGCATTTCCAAAATCGAAGAAACTTGACGTAAACAGTTTGGTACTTCCGTATTGGCTAATGAATTCGGAAGAATTGGAAGAGATGTTTATTGAAAGCAATGTGTAAGTCTTCAAACTAAATTGGACATTTTGTAATAAGTCCTTAAGGAGTATTTAGGTTTATAAATTTATTAATTTCTGTTGAAAATACAATTGT
>NZ_FXTC01000008.1 GCF_900182655.1 Chryseobacterium rhizoplanae | reverse complement strand
AACACAGAAGTTAAGCCCACCAGCGCCGATGGTACTGCGAAAGCGGGAGAGTAGGCCGCCGCCAGTTTTTATTTTATTTTTAAAAATCCTTTATCTTATGATAAAGGATTTTTTTTTGCTGTATACCCAACCAGCACAATCCTAAAAGATAAGTAATCAGCAATGAGCAATGATTGATTGGTAATGAACAACCAGTAATGATTCATCGTTCTATTGTCATCAGTATCAGAGATTATACATCATTGATCCCTCATCATTTATTATTTATCACTTGTCACTTATCATTGATAACACATCCTTGTCACTCCGAAGGAGTCTAAACAATACGGGATTGTATTGTATCATTTTCCTCAACGAATGTCTTACCAAATAATAAATTTTGGCTAAAGCCGGACAAAGACAATATTTGAGTAAACGGCTTCCTTCGACTACGCTCAGGATGACGGCCCGCTCCTATTGAATAGGATAAAACTATTATTTATAATCTGAACCTCAGTAAAACGTAACGCGAATCCCGAATCCCGCAACTCATCATTCATAATTAATCGTTCGTCATTCGTCTCATCCCTAGCCCCGATAGCAATGGTTACCCCGCAGCTTGCGTGGGAGAGCTGTGGGTTTGAGTGTAGGAAAGCGCTGGCGTGAGGAGTATGAATGGATAGCGGGAGAATGCTCCCGAAATTTCAGAGTCGTTCATAAAACTATTCTCTATAATCCCTATTTTCCTCAAATAAATTCAATAAGTTTGTATCAGTTTTCCAAAAATAATTATAATGTCAGGAAACATTCTGATCATCGATGATGAGATCAAACTCCTTAAGTTATTAGGAATGATCCTCTCCCAAGAAAATTTTAATGTAAAAGAAGCTTCTACGGCACGTTCAGCGATGACAATGCTGGAGCAATATGATTTTGATGTTGTTTTAAGCGATGTCCGTTTGCCTGATGCTTTTGGAGTAGAATTGATAAAGTCTATTAAAAGCAAATATCCTCAGCTGGAAATTATTCTGATGACGGCCTTCGGTAATATTACTGATGCAGTGCAGGCTATGAAGAATGGAGCGTATGATTACCTGGTGAAAGGTGATGACAATGAAAAAATTATCCCATTGGTATATAAAGCTCTTGAAAAGGTAAAGGATAACAAATCCAGAATGGGACAACAAGTTGTCACCAAAGGGTTTGACCAGATCATAGGGAAATCACCTTTAATTTTACAAGCCAAGAAATTGGCTGAAAAAGTAGCTTTAACGGATGCTGCTGTTTTGCTTACGGGAGAAACAGGAACGGGTAAAGAAGTCTTTGCCAGTGCGATTCATGAAGGTAGTGACAGAAAGAAAAACAGCTTTGTGGCGATCAACTGCTCGGCATTCAGTAAAGAGATTCTGGAAAGCGAGCTTTTCGGGCATAAACAAGGGGCTTTTACAGGAGCTGTTAAAGATAAGAAGGGATTGATTGAAGAAGCTAACGGAGGTACTTTGTTTCTGGATGAAATTGGCGAGATGCCGATAGAACTTCAGGCCAAGCTTCTCAGGGTTTTGGAAACCAGAGAATTTATCAAAATGGGTGAGACGAAAGTTTCAAAATCTGATTTCAGATTAATCGCAGCTACAAACAGAGATCTGGAAGATGAAATAAAGCAGGGAAACTTCAGAGAAGACCTCTATTTCAGACTGAATGTATTTGAAATCAGTCTTCCACCTCTGCGCAATAGAAAGGAAGATTTGAAAGTACTTGCGAAGAACTTTATTGACCTTTTTTCTCATAAACTTCATTTGTCATCTGTTCAGGTAAGCCCGGATTATTATAAAGCACTGGAGAAAAACGACTGGAAGGGAAATATTCGTGAACTGAGAAATGCCGTGGAACGAAGCTTAATTTTGATGGATAATAATATCCTGGATGCCGACAGCCTTCCTCATTATTCTGAAAAAGCCGTTCCGGAAAGTGATTCGCTGAGTATCAGTTCGCTGGAAAAAATACATATTCAGAAAGTATTACAATATACAAAAGGAAATAAAGCGGAAGCAGCCAGATTACTTGAGATTGGCATTGCCACGCTATACCGTAAACTGGAAGAATACGGATTAAAATAAATTGATTATCATTTTAATAAAGAGCCTATCATTTTGATAGGCTTTTCTGTTTTTATATGGTTTGATGATATGATTTAATTTATTGTTATTCAGTGTTTTAAATGGTTGTTTTTCAAAATGGACTTTCTTTTGGCATATAGTCTCTGAATAAAATATTTAAAAATGACAATTTCAAGAAAAACGTTTAAAAAACGGGAGCATTCTACTTTTAGTCTGCTGATTGTATCGTACGTATTACTGACTCTTTTAACCCTAATGATTAAGATATGATGCTTATAAGTTTAATCCTGCTTTTTGCAGTATTGTTTTGGCTTTTATATAAATCAGTTGAATTTTTTGATAGAATATAAATTATGTGGAGTTTATTTTTCCTCTCAATACTTGCCTTTGTGTATATCTGTTATGTTTTAATTAAACCTGAAAAATTTTAATTGGTCATGAATACAGAAATTTTAGGCATTATAGCAATGTTTGCTGTCACATTAGTTATCGGAATATTTTTAGGTAAATACATAGCTAATGTTTATGGATACAAAAAAACTTTTCTTGATCCGGTTTTTGAACCCATTGAAAAGTTCATTTATAAAATATCGGGGATTAATCCTGCCCGTCAGATGAATTGGAAACAGAATATGTATGCCATGCTGGCGATCAATCTGATCTGGTTCATCATTGGTTTTCTGCTTTTACTGAACCAGGCCTGGCTTCCTTTAAATCCTGATGGAAACCCGAATATGTCACCTGATCTGGCTTTTAATACGACCATTTCGTTTTTGGTAAACTGTAATCTACAGCACTATTCGGGAGAAACAGGAGTAAGCTACCTGAGCCAGCTTTATCTGATGTTTTTGCAGTTTGTAACGGCAGCGACAGGGATGGCGGCAATGGCGGTTCTTTTTAAAGCTTTTAAAGAAAAAACTAGCACAGAATTAGGCAATTTCTACGATTTTTTCACAAAATCAATAATAAGAATCCTGGTTCCGATCAGTGTAATTGTTGCTTTAATTCTTTCTATCAACGGAAGTCCGATGACTTTTGAAGGAAAAGACCATATCATCACATTGGAAGGTCAGAAGGCTGATGTTTCCAGAGGTCCTGTCTCTGCATTTGTTGCGATCAAGCACTTAGGAACTAATGGTGGAGGATTTTTTGGAGCGAACTCAGCACATCCGCTTGAAAATCCCAATTATATGACCAATATTACAGAAATGGTCACTCAGATGATCATTCCATTTGCATTGGTATTTGCACTGGGTTTTTATCTGAATAAAAGAAAACTGTCATGGGTGATCTTTACCGTAATGACAGTCGGTTTTCTTGCGCTTACGATTCCGAATGTTGTGAATGAAACGGCTGGAAATCCTCTGATTACACAAATGGGAACAGATAACAGTCTTGGAGCTATGGAAGGGAAAGAAATCCGTTTCGGAAGTGCTGCATCAGGTTATTGGAGTATTGCCACTACCGTAATTTCTACAGGATCTGTGAATGCTATGCATGACAGTACAATGCCGCTTTCGGGAATGAATGAACTGCTTGCCATGATGATCAACTGCTTCTACGGAGGTTGTGGAGTCGGAATCCTGAACTATTTCATCTTTATCATTCTGGCGGTGTTTATCAGTGGTCTGATGGTAGGACGAACTCCGGAATTTATGGGTAAAAAGATTGAAGCGAAGGAAATGAAGATTGCTATGATTGTCGCTTTATTCCACCCTTTCTTAATTCTTGCAGGAACAGCTTTAACGGCTTATTTACCGGAATTCGGAGCAAAGACATTGAATAATCCAGGTTTCCATGGTTTCAGTGAAATGCTGTACGAGTTTACTTCTTCTGCAGCCAATAACGGATCCGGATTTGAAGGATTGGGAGATAATACACCATGGTGGAATATCTCAACAGGAATTGTCCTGTTACTGTCAAGATTTATCCCGATTATAGGCCCTGTTGCTATTGCAGGATTACTGGCTCAGAAAAAATATATCCCGGAAAGTTCCGGAACACTGAAAACGGATACGGCTACTTTCGGCTTTATGACCCTGGCGGTGATTTTACTGATTGCAGCATTGTCATTCTTCCCTGCATTGACATTAGGCCCTATTGCAGAGCAGATTCAGTATTTCTCAAAATAAAAATGTGAACATTAAAAATTAAAATCAATATTCAACCATTAAGGAAGCCGAAAAGTTAGGAAGCTAGTCTTACAACTTACTGAAACGTTCACTTAATATTATCCATATCTATCCTCATGATCTGGCGAACCTTAATGGTTACTATTGATTTACAATGATATAAATTCTTTCAAAAAAATGAAAAATCAGTCACAAACATTGTTTCAAAGAGATTTGGTCAACGAAGCGATAAAACAGTCCTTCGTAAAGCTGAATCCGAAAATTATGTTTAAAAATCCAGTAATGTTCCTGGTGGAAATCGGAACCATTGTCATGTTTATAGTAAGCATGTTCAGCCTGACTGGTGATAAAACCCAGGGAAGTTTTTCCTATAACTTTTTAGTATTTATTATTTTATTTTTCACGGTTTTGTTTGCCAATTTTGCAGAAGCTATAGCAGAAGCAAGAGGAAAAGCACAGGCTGATACTCTCAGAAAAACAAGGGAAGAAACTCCGGCTAAATTGGTCATTGATAATAAACCAGGTTTTCAGGTAGAAACAGTATTGAAAATGTCTGCTGAAATGACTTTAGGTGATATTTTCCTTTGCGAAGCCGGAGATCAGATACCAATGGATGGTGAGATTATTGAAGGTCTTGCAACCATTGATGAATCAGCAATTACCGGAGAAAGCGCACCTGTAATCCGTGAATCCGGAGGTGATAAAAGTTCTGTAACAGGAGGAACAAAAGTTCTTTCAGACAGAATTAAAGTGAAAGTAACCACAAAACCGGGAGAATCCTTCCTAGATAAAATGATTGCCCTTGTAGAAGGGGCTTCAAGACAGAAAACACCTAACGAAATCGCATTAACTATACTTCTGGCAGGATTTACTCTTACGTTTATTATTGTTACCCTCACTTTAAAACCTTTTGCAGACTATGCGCAGACTCCGATTACCATAGCGGCATTTATATCTCTTTTCGTTTGTCTTATTCCGACAACCATCGGTGGTCTGCTTTCTGCAATCGGGATTGCGGGGATGGACAGGGCATTGAGAGCGAATGTAATTACAAAAAGTGGTAAAGCCGTAGAAACAGCGGGAGATATTGATGTTCTGTTGCTTGATAAAACCGGAACAATCACTATCGGAAACCGTAAGGCAACTCAGTTTCATCCTGCGAACGGAATCCAACTTGAAGAATTCATTAAAGCTTCTGCATTAAGTTCTGTAGCTGATGAAACACCGGAAGGAAAATCAATCATTGAATTAAGCGCTTTGAAATCCGAAGATTTATTAGTTGCTAATCCTGTTTATATCGATTTTACAGCAGAAACAAGAACTTCAGGGATCGATTTTGACGAAACAAGAATCCGTAAAGGAGCTTATGATACGATAAAAAAACTGACTGAAAGAGCCGGGAATATCTTCCCACAGGAAACCCAGGATGCGGTAACCAAAATTTCTGAAAACGGAGGAACTCCTCTGGTAGTTTCTGTAAATGAAAAGGTGTGGGGTGTTATTGAACTTCAGGATATCATCAAAACCGGAATTCAGGAACGGTTTCAAAGACTGAGAAAAATGGGAGTGAAAACGGTAATGGTAACCGGAGATAACCCGCTGACTGCCAAATTTATCGCAGAAAAAGCTGGAGTAGACGATTTTATTGCTGAAGCTAAACCTGAAGATAAGATGAATTACATCAAAAAGGAACAGCAGGAAGGTAAGCTGGTCGCAATGATGGGTGACGGTACCAATGATGCTCCGGCATTGGCTCAGGCAGATGTAGGTGTAGCCATGAACAGTGGAACACAGGCTGCAAAAGAAGCCGGGAACATGGTAGATCTTGATAATGATCCTACAAAGCTGATCGAAATCGTGGAAATCGGAAAACAGCTGCTGATGACAAGAGGTACTTTGACAACTTTCAGTATTGCGAATGACGTGGCGAAGTATTTTGCCATTATTCCGGCGCTCTTTATCACTTTTATTCCTTCCCTTCAGAAGCTGAATATTATGAACCTTCACAGCCCTGAAACAGCCATATTATCAGCGGTTATTTTCAATGCAGTGATCATTCCGTTCCTGATTCCGCTGGCGTTAAAAGGAGTGGCTTACAAACCGATAGGTGCAAGTGCATTATTGAGAAGAAACCTTTTGATTTATGGTTTAGGCGGGGTAATTGTTCCATTTATCGGAATCAAAATCATTGATCTGGTAATCAGTTTATTCTATTAAAATTTAAAAAATGAAAAATCATATTGTTTCAGCATTCAGATTAACTCTTGTAATGCTGGTGGTGACAGGAATTTATCTGGGTGTTGTATATGGAGGTTCCAAAATACTTCCTAACAAAGGAAACGGAGAAATTGTCTATGATAAAGGACAGAAGTTTTATGCCAATATCGGACAGGAATTCAAATCTGAAAAATATTTCCACGGTCGTCCTTCTTCCGTTAATTATAATGCGGTAGGAAGTGGTGGGAGCAACAAAGGTCCCAGCAATGAAGAATATCTGGAAACAGTTCAGAAAAGAATTGATACTTTAAAAATGAAAAATCCTGAAATGGGAAATGCGAAAGTCCCTGTAGAACTTGTTACGGCAAGTGGGAGCGGTCTGGATCCGGATATTTCTGAAGAAGGAGCTTTGTACCAGGCAAAAAGAGTAGCAAAAGTGAGAAACCTTTCAGAAGAGCAGATCAAAAGCTTAATTAATACTCAAACTGAAAAGCCGTTACTAGGACTTTTCGGGCCATCAAAAGTAAATGTCCTGAAGCTTAATATTGCTTTGGATCAATTAAAATAATACATTTAATAATCAATAATCATGTCAAGGTTTTAAACTTTGACATGATGAATACACCTTTAAAACTAAAGTGAAAAAATATCTAGCTATATGTGCACTATCAGGGTTGTTTTTAACCAAAGCACAATCATCAGATTCATTGAAAAGAGGAAATAAAGTTACGTTTTCCGCTTATGCAGAACTCTTTTACACCTACGATTTTAATGAGCCTGGAAATCATGTGCGTCAAAATTTTCTCTACTCATATAACAGACACAATGAAATGAATCTTAATCTGGGTTTAGTTAAAGCCAATTATCAGAGTGAAAATATCCGGGCTAATGTTGCTTTAATGGCAGGAACTTATGCCCAGGATAATATGGCAGCTGAACAAAATGCACTGCGCTATGTAAATGAAGCCAATATCGGAATCAAAATTTCTAAAAATAAAAACCTCTGGATTGATGCAGGGATTATGCCGTCTCATATCGGCTGGGAAAGTGCTATAGGAAAGGATAATATCAATCTGACCAGAAGTTTAGCGGCTGAAAATTCTCCGTATTTTGAAACCGGAGCCAAAATTTCTTACACCTCAGATAACGGAAAATGGTTTTTAAGCGGATTGGTCTTGAACGGATGGCAGCGTATTGCAAAACCGGAAGGAAACCAGAGTATTTCTTTCGGACATCAGTTGACGTATAAACCGAATGATAAAATTACCCTGAACAGCAGTTCATTCATAGGAAATGATAAAGCAAAAGAAGACAAAAGAATGCGGTACTTCCATGATTTGTATGGAAGTTTTCAATTGACAGATCAGTTTTCTGCGGTATTGGGATTTGATATAGGTGCAGAGCAAAAATCAAAAGGAAGTGAGCAGTATAATATCTGGTACAGTCCCAATGTATTAATGAAATATCAATTAGATAACAAATGGGCATTGGCAGGGAGATTGGAATATTACAATGATAAAAACGGTGTAATTATCAGTACAGAAACTCCCAATGGATTTCAGACTTTCGGATATTCTCTCAATGTAGATTATGCGATCTTTAAAAATGTGATTTTCCGTACAGAAGCAAGAGGTTTTACTGCCAAAGATGCCATTTTTGCTAAAAATGATGAATTTAGAAAAGGGAATTTCTTCATTACAACAAGTCTTGCAGCCTGGTTTTAAGAATCAGCTTAACCACAGTTGAACGTGTTTAAAGTAAAATTAAAAAGAATAAAATCAATGTCATCAGCAAAAGATTTTTTAGAACTGATCCAGAAATCCCGTAAAGGAAAATTCAAAATTTATATCGGGATGAGTGCAGGCGTAGGAAAGAGCTTCCGTATGCTTCAGGAAGCGCATTCTCTTTTGCGAAATGGCATTGATGTAAAGATTGGCTATATTGAAACCCACGGCAGAGAAGAAACGGTAGCCCTTGTAGAAGGTCTCCCTGAAATTGAAAGAAAATCTGTCTTTTATAAAGGAAAGAATCTTGAAGAAATGGATCTGCAGGCCATTATCAATGAACATCCTGAAGTTGTTTTGGTCGATGAGTTAGCCCATACCAATGTAGAAGGTTCCAAAAATAAAAAAAGATGGCAGGACGTACTGGAAATCCTTGATAACGGCATCAATGTTATCAGTGCGATGAATATTCAGCACATTGAAAGCCTGAATGAAGAAGTAAAGAAAATCACGGGAGTAGAAGTGGCAGAAAGGGTTCCTGATAAAATACTGGCGCTTGCGGATGAAGTGGTTAATATTGACCTTACCGCTGATGAACTTCTTACTCGACTGAAAGAAGGGAAAATCTATAAAAAAGAAAAAATTCAGACGGCACTCAGTAATTTCTTCCAAAGCGGGCATATTCTACAGCTTCGTGAGCTGGCTTTAAAAGAAGTGGCCACCCATGTAGAAAGAAAGGTAGAAACAGAGATCAAAACTGAAAATTTTAAACCCATAAAATTCCTGGCCTGCATCAGCAGCAACGAGAAAATTGCCAAAACGATTATCAGGAAAACAGCAAGGTTAGCCAGCTATTATAACAGTCCATGGACTGTTTTGTACATTCAGAAACCTTCAGAAAATCCGGAAAAAATAGCGTTGGATAAACAGCGGTATTTGATTAATAATTTTAATTTAGCACAGGAATTAGGTGCCAAAGTAGTCCGTATCAAAGAAAACAGTGTTCATAACGGGATTCTTGAGTATGTGATTGCCCACAATATCACAACGGTCTGCATTGGAAAACCTCATGCCAGTTTCTGGCAGCGGCTGTTGGGGTA
The DNA here is from genome assembly GCF_900182655.1 of Chryseobacterium rhizoplanae. GTDB lineage: Bacteria > Bacteroidota > Bacteroidia > Flavobacteriales > Weeksellaceae > Chryseobacterium > Chryseobacterium rhizoplanae. The sequence continues at coordinate 239,937 of NZ_FXTC01000008.1, read as the reverse complement.
CAGCTGGATCTATACCCTCATGAACAGGCTGAATGAAAGACAGATAGATATTATTATTTTATCTTAAAAGTAATGAAACTTAAAACGAAACTTACCTTAGGCGTTGGCCTTTTATTTCTGCTGATTGTTCTGCTTTCAGTGATAGGTTCTGTATACATCAATAAATTAAAATCCGATACTGAAAAGATCCTTACGGCCAATTACAACAGCCTGGAGTTTTCTAAAAATATGCTTCTGGCGCTGGATAATATCAGTACAGACAGTACCGTTGCGATAGCAGATTTTCGAAAAAATAATAAGCTGCAGGAAAAAAACCTTACAGAATTTGGAGAAAGAGAAGCCACTCAAAACCTCAATATGCATTTCAGCAGCTATCTGAAAGCACCTGATATCCATAAAGAAAAACTAATCCGTGAGGATCTGGCCAAGATCATGTCTTTAAATATGAAAGGTATAGAAAGGAAAAGTGACATCGCCATCATTACAGCAGAAAATGCTACTTTTTGGATTGTAAGTTTGGGAACTGTATGTTTTCTGATTGCTTTTATTCTGCTTTTCAATTTACCACAAACCATTGCAGAACCCATCAATCAGCTTACTTTCAGTATCAAACAGATTGCTGATAAAAATTATAATGAGAGGGTTCATTTTAAAGGAAGTGAAGAGTTCAGTAGTCTGGCAGAATCCTTCAACACCATGGCAGAGAAACTTCAGGAGTACGAAAGCAGTACACTTTCCAAACAATTGATGGATAAAAAACGTATCGAAACATTGGTCAATAACATGCACGATGCAGTGATTGGGCTGGATGAAAACCATTTTATCTACATGATCAATGATGAAGCCTTGAAGATCACCAACCTCCATAAAGAAGATATTATTGGAAAAACGGCTCATGAAGTAGCAATCAACAACGATCTGATACGTGAACTGCTGAAAAATGTAGACCACCCGGTAAAAGATCCGATTAAGATTGTCCGGGATAACAAGGAAAATTATTTTGAACAGGATATTATCCCCATCAATATTGTAAAAACAGGTGAAAAGGAGAAAAAATACATCGGAAAGGTAATTTTATTGAGAAATATAACCCCTTTTAAAGAGCTGGATTTTGCTAAAACCAACTTTATTGCAACCATTTCCCATGAATTGAAAACTCCAATCTCAGCAATAAAAATGGGTGTACAGCTCCTTGGAAATCAAAAATTCGGAGAACTGAACGAACAACAGCAGGAATTGCTGAAAAGCATCAATGAAGACGGACAGCGTTTACTGGATATCACAGGTGAATTGCTTAATCTTTCTCAGGTAGAATCCGGAAATATCAGATTGACTGTAGAAAAATGTTCGCCTAAAGAAATTGTACAGGCTGCTGTAAAGAATGTTGAAAAGCTTGCCGAGCAGAAAAATATCTCCATCAGTACAGAATATCTTTTAGAAGAAAGTGATGCGGTAACTGCCGATTTTGATAAAACAGTCTGGGTAATGAATAACTTCCTTACCAATGCGGTGAAACACTCTTTTCAGGATGAAAATATTAAGATCGTGGTAGAGAAACTGAATTATTTCATTCAGTTCAGTATTATTGATACCGGAAGTGGAATTGATGAAAAATACCACCGCCAGATCTTTGACCGCTATTTTCAGGTTCCCGGCGAACATCAGAATGGAACAGGTTTGGGCCTGGCTATTTCAAAAAACTTCATTGAAAAGCAACATGGAGAAATAGGAGTGAAGAGTTCCTTGAATAATGGAAGTACGTTTTACTTCAGATTGCCGGTTTCTTAAGGATTATTGTTATACCTTTGAATAGGAAAATATCTGATTTTCTTATTTAAAAATTTGTAATTCTATTCTTTTATTCATGGATCCTTTTTTCTATTTGCCATTGGCAGGTATAGCAGTTTTTATCATCTCAAGAATTTTCTTTTATGTGCAGAAAAATAAAATTATTGAAAAATATCAGCAGCCTGATGCGGTAGTTTTTAAAAATATCCATGGCACCATTGTTTCAGTAACTAAAGGAAATCTTAGCTATAGTAAAAAATTTCGATGGTGTAGTTTTGAAATTTTCATGAATCAGAATTCTATATTTTTGTTTCCTAAAGATTTTTACATTGTTTCCGGTAAGTGTATTAATTTGAGATTTGGATCAGATCGCAGAAATACAAGAAAGCCGGAAGTTCTGAGAGAATTTCATATATATGACAATTATATTGAACTGATTCTTTATCCTGACTGGATGCCCAATACAAAACGCACAATTTCTTTGGAAGGACTAAATAAAGAAGAAATTTTGCTATTTCGGAAAGCTTTGATTAAAGAATAGGAATTTAATAAGAATTTTCTCAAACAAAACTTCAACTCCTATTCTTTATATTTACGCTAAAAATAGAAATGAGAAAAACGCTAGGACTTTTATTGATTTTACTAAGTATTCAGATCTCTGCCCAGACTTTCACATTAGAACAGCTTAAAGGATTCAACAAACTTACTATGGATGAGTTTAAAAAGGAAATAAAACAGCAAAAGTTCAAGTTTTATGACAGAACAGAAGGCTTAGGTTTTCTTTTAACAGAATACGAAGCCCCAGACTATACCTCGAAAATCGGGAAGTTTGAATACAAAGAAGAAAAATCAGAAGACAGAATTGAATTTGAATTTAAAGAAAAGAAAGAATATGATCAGTACCTTAAACTGGTTTTAGCGGACGGGTATAAAGCAACAGAGAAAGGGAAAATCATTACCAAAGAACCTTATGTAGATTATTACAAGGATAAAGAACATATCAGACTGATTCTGCCAAAGACCGGAGAAAGTTCTCCATATACTATTATTGTTTTTAAGTAAATAGGACTGCACATATAATCTGAAGTAATATGATGCAAACACTGCAGATTTTATGATTTGAGTAAATAGTTTTAAATAAAATTTCTAAATTTGAACTTAAATCACACAAGATGAATACATCAGATTTAAAAATTGATTTAATTAACAGGATTACCCAATTAAAAGAAGCCAGAATTATTGAAGAAATTCAAAAGATTCTGGATTTTGAATTGGACCAGAATGAATATGTTCTTAGTACCGAGCAAAAAGAAAGAGTTGCTGAAGGAAGAGAAGAATATAAGAACAAAGCATACCTTACGGAAGATCAGGCCAACCAGGATATTGAAGAATGGTTAAAAGAAAAGTAATTTGGACTATTAAAGCCAATAAAGAGAGAAAAGATATTCTCGAATATTGGATGCTAAGAAATAAATCTAAAATTTTTAGTATTAAACTTAATAAGCTGATCTTATATAATGTAAGATTACTAGCAGATCATCCTGCCATTGGAAGAAAAACAGATATTGAAAATGTAAGGGTAAAAATAGTAAGAGATTATCTGATATTTTATGAATTTTCAGCTTCTGAATTGATTATAATTTCAATCTGGGATGGAAGGAGAGAAGATAAAAAGTGAGGAATTATTTAATTCGACTCATTTCTATAATAATAAAAGACCATTGAATTACTCAATGGTCTTTTTGTGAAAATATTTTTAAATTTTATTGCTTTTCAATCAGATCCAGAAACTGCTGTTCATCAAGAATGGTAATAGTTCCGATATCCTGAGCTTTTTTCAGCTTACTTCCGGCTTTTTCACCTACTACAAGATAGTTGAGGTTCTTGGATACAGCTGAGATATTTTTTCCACCGTGCTTTTCTACCATTTCCTCAGCAGATTCTCTGGTAAATAATGACAATTTTCCAGTGAAAAGGAAAGTTTTTCCTTCCAGAACGTTGGATAAAACTTCATTGGTGCTTTCTCCTTTTTCAAGCTGTACTCCGTAAGATTTTAAACGCTCGATCATCAATACGTTTTCAGAATTCTGGAAGAAATCAACGATGCTTATTGCAATCTTAGTCCCGATATCTTCTACCTGGCAAAGTTCTTCAACAGTAGCATTCTTTAATTCTTCAATAGTCGGGAAGTTTTTGACCAGTTTCTTGGCAACTGTTTCCCCCACATGTTTGATCCCGATTCCATATAATACCTTTTCAAAAGCAATTTCTTTAGATTTCTCAATTCCTGAGATGATGTTCTGAGCTGATTTCTCAGCCATTCTTTCCAACGGAAGAAGCTGTTCTTTCGTCAAAACATAGAAATCTGCAGGGTTTTCGATCAGTTTTTCTCTGTACAGCTGTTCAATGGTTTCACTTCCCAGGTTGTCAATATTCAATGCTTTTCTGGAAACGTAGTGAATCATTCTTCCCACTACCTGTGGTGGACAGTGAAGTTCATTCGGACAGAAATGGATGGCCTGATCTTCAACTTTTACCAACTCGGTACCACATTCAGGACAATGTTTGATATATTCAATTTCTTTACTTGCTTCTGTTCTTTTTTCGGTGTTTATCCCTACAATTTTGGGGATAATTTCACCTCCTTTTTCTACATACACGAAATCATGCTCATTAAGATCCAGTTTCTTGATAATATCTTCATTATGAAGAGAAGCTCTTTTAACGATTGTTCCGGCAAGTAAAACAGGCTTAAGATTAGCAACAGGAGTAATAGCTCCGGTTCTTCCCACCTGGTAAGAAACACTTTGAAGTTCTGTCTCTACTTTTTCTGCTTTAAATTTATAAGCCATTGCCCAACGCGGAGATTTGGCTGTATATCCAAGTTGTCTCTGTTGCTGCAGTGAATTTACTTTTAAAACGATACCATCAATTTCAAAAGGAAGGTTATGACGTTCGGTGTCCCAGAAAGTAATAAACTCCTGTACCTCAGTCATGGTTTTACATAATTTTGCCTGTTGAGACGTTTTGAAGCCCCAGCTCTGCGCTTTCTGAAGGAGTTCCCAATGGGTTTCTGCAGGAATATCTTCAGAAATAAACTGGTACAGGACAGAAGAAAGTCCACGCTTTCTTACCTCAGCACTATCCTGCATTTTCAGACTTCCGCTGGCCGTATTTCTTGGATTCATGAAGGGATCAAGGCCTTCTTCTTCACGGAGCTTATTGATTTTATCAAAGTTCTTTCTGGTCAGATAAATTTCGCCACGCATAAAAAACTGAGCAGGGAAATCACCTTTTAAAGTCAGAGGAATATCTGAAATGGTGCGTACATTTGGAGTGATTTCATCTCCCTGGAAACCGTCACCACGGGTCACAGCCTGTGAAAGTTTTCCGTTTTCATAAAGAATAGAAATGGAGGCACCGTCATACTTTAGCTCAGCAACAAATTCTACAGGATCTTCAATGGTTTTGATGATTCTCTTTTCCCAGTCTTCAAGGTCATCAAAATCGTAAGAATTGTCCAGTGAATACATTCTGAATTTATGCTGAATGGTAGGGAAAACCTTCGTAACACCACCACCTACACGTACCGTAGGTGAATTCTCGTCATAAAATTCGGGATACCTGGCTTCCAGATCCTGAAGTTCCTGCAGAAGCATGTCGAACTCAAAATCTGTGATTGTGGGAGTATCCAGTTGGTAGTAATTTTCATTATGCTGATGAAGCTCTTTGCGGAGCTGTTCTATCTTTTGTTGAATGTTTTCAGACATTGCTTTTCTATCTTTTGAGCAAAAATAACTAAAGTAATCGCATTTAAAAAATAACAGAATAAAATAGTACAGGAAAATTAAAAATGCTTAATATGCTTTAACAGATTGATTCTGTATAACATAAAACATATGTTTAAACTAATTTAACATAATGTTCTGATTTAATTAAAAAAATGTTAAAACTTTCTTAAACACCTGGCCTTTAAAGTCAAAATACCTTTGCACATCTGATTGAAAGAAACCTCAATATGATCTATTAACATGAAAATCAAAGAGGTTTCCTGGCGAAAATCAAAAAATTAATCATAAAGATCTTCGGAAGAAATGAAAAAAGTAAAGATTGTATTGGGATTATTGTTTTTAGGGCTTGGGACAATGGCGTATGCACAGACCACGCAGGCTTCTATTGTAGGGAAAGTTACCGGACCGGGAAGTACGGCTCAGGAAAAAGTGAAAGTAACGATCGTGAATGAGTCTACAGGATTCAAAACGGAAACGGAAACCAACTCAAAAGGAGAGTATATTTTTAAGGAAATACCTCTTGGAGGCCCTTATACAGTTATTGTAAACGATGATAAAAAGGAAGGTTACAATGTGAATTTCGGAGATCAGGTTACTGTAAATATGGATCTTGGAAATGAAAAGACCATTGAAGAAGTAAAAATTACCGGAAACCTTAAAAACAAGATCGGAAACCTTGGTGCTGCTACGGCAATCTCTGCAAAAAACATCAGCATGCTTCCCGTGAACGGACGAAACTTTACCAACCTTGCTGAACTTTCGCCGTTAAGCGGAAAAGGAGGAAATCTTTCCGGACAGCTGGGATCTTCCACCAACTTTACGATTGACGGGATGACTGCAAAAAATCCAACTTCTGCAGGATCTACTACCAGCCGAAGCGGCGCCCCTTTCTCAATCTCTATTGAAGCAGTACGTGAATTTAAAATCACCACCAACCAATATGATGTGACATTGGGAAGAAGTGGAGGAGGAACCGTAAGTGCTGTTACCAAATCAGGAACCAATAAATTTTCTGGAAGTGCCTGGGAATATTTAAGAACCAACTGGCTTTCCAGCCCATATGATATCAGAGGAAACAAAAGAGATAATGATTTCTCTACTTCCCAGTTCGGGTTTTCATTGGGAGGACCGATCATTAAAAATAAATTGCATTTCTTCGTAGCATGGGATCATCAGCTGGATTCAAGACCTTTGGTGATTGCGGATATCAAATCTCCGGATGATGAAAAGAGATTCAATACAACAACGCAGACTCTTAATCAGTTTGTGGATATTGCCAGAGCAAAATATGGAGTAGGAAGCGGCCCCCAGTTTGGAAGTTTTGACAAAGTAAGAAACTCGGATGCCGGATTTTTACGTTTAGACTGGCAGATCAATGAGAAAAATCTATTGACATTAAGGAATAACTTTACCTATGACCTTAATAAAAACGGTTTGGGTGATAATACCAATATCAATTTCTTTGAATCTTATGGAAATGATAAAAACCTTGACAACAGCTTATTATTAACCCTAAGATCAAACTTGCAGCCTAATTTAACCAATGAATTAAAGGCACAGTATCTTTATACTTTCCAGGACAGTTATCAGAACAATCAATTAGGAAAACCTGTTCCGAGAGCTATTGTTGAAGGAGTATCTTCCAGTGCGGGGTCTACGAATATTCAGATCGGAGGACACCGTTTTGCCCAGGAAAGCTTTAGAAATAATGTATTTCAAATTGTAGATAACCTATACTATAATACCGATAAGGTAAAGTATACTTTCGGAGCTGATTTGATGTATACAACCGCAAAATCGGTATACGGAAGTGAGGTAAACGGAAGGTTCCATTTCCAGGGAATGAGCAATTTTGATGCAATGACCCCTTACCGATTCTACAGAGAAGTTCCTTTGATGGCCGATCCGTCTGTAAGATCAAACATCTGGAACATCGGTATCTATGGGCAGTTTCAGACGAAAGTGGCCAAAGGCTTGGATTTAATGGCTGGCTTAAGATTAGATTACGGTGGTTACCCGAAAGCAGAATTCAACCAGAAGCTGTTTGATGAAATGGGAATCAGAACAGATAATCAGATCAAATCATTTGTAATCCAGCCAAGATTCCAGTTTGACTGGAATATCAATGAAGAAAACAAAGACTTCCTGAAGTTCGGAGCCGGAATTTTCTCTTCGGATATCAACAACTATATGATCATTAACAACCTTGTATTTGATGGGAAACATTTGGCTACAGTGGATGTCACGGGTAAAGATGTTCCGTTCCCGGATTTCAACAGTTATAGAAACGATTACAATTCGGTGCCTTCACTTTCTCAGAAGCAGATTCCAACCATCAACTATACGGGTAAAGACGCAAAAATTCCAATTGTTTACAAAGCGAATATCTCTTATACCCATTTCTTCAACGAAAGATTCAGAGCAGGAATCGCAGGATATATGGCTTTAGGTAGAAATAATTATTTTTACTACGACAGAAACATGGTAGCCAATCCTTTCTTTACATTGAGTAATGAAGGCGGAAGAGGTGTATTTATTCCTACAGGTGCCATTACCAATAATGCCAATAACAGTGTAAGCTTTGACTGGAAACAGGGAAGAATCAATAATAATTTCGGAAGAGTACTGGAGTTGGTGAGTGATGGTAAGGTAAACCAGTTCTCATTCGTCATCGATACAAGCTACCGTTACTGGAAAGATGGAGAAATCACTGCAAGTTATACATGGTCTGACATCAAAGACAATACTTCTTACAACGGAAACGTAGCCAACTCTGCAACATTGTCTACCATGATTCAGAGTGATCCGAGAGATTTAAGAATGACCTATTCTGACAACCAATTCAGAAATAAAGTCGTGATCTATGGAAACTCTCCTACCATTGCAGGATTTACATTAGGAATCAGATATTCGGGAATCGGAGGAACCCGTTTCTCTGCAACAACAGGAGGAAATATCAATGGAGACTTCGTAGATTCCAATGACCTTGCTTTTATCTTCCCGAACCTTACCAAATCGATTTTGGATGATCCACAGGTAGGACAGGCTCTGAAAGATTATATCAACGAATACAACGGAAAAATAGCAGAACGTAACGGAGGTAAAAACGGGTTCTACGGGGTTTGGGATGTTCGTGTAGCGAAGAAAATTAAATTTGATAAAGTAGGAGCTTTTGAACTTTCTGTAGATATCTTCAACGTAGCAAACCTTCTTAATAAAGAATGGGGTGTCAACAACTCATATGGAAATACATCTTTGTATAAAGTAACCAGATTTAATAAGGATACCATGCAGTATGAGTATGCCAAAAACGTAAGTGGAGGAGGTCTGGTTCCAATGACAGGAAATCCGTACCAGATCCAGATTGGTGCGAAGTATTCCTTCTAATAATTACCTTTTTTAATCAATGAAGACATAAAAGAATTATAAGAACTACGATTAATATCAGTTTAAAATCTTTTATGTCTTTTTGGTTTCCATATTTTAATAACTACCTTTATCAGAAAGTTTCAGGACTTTTTTAAATTATCTAAATTATATTATGAAAAATTTTATCTTAGGGTTAGCAGTTTTAAGTACAGTTATGATGAAAGCACAAACCCAGATCATTGCCCATAGAGGATATTTTCAGGCTCAGCCTCCTACAACGGAGAACTCAATTCAATCATTGGAAAATGCCCAGAAATTAAAAATATATGGGTCTGAATTTGATGTAAGAATGACAAAAGATGGTGTATTGGTGATCAACCATGATGAGCACCATGGTAATATGGAAATTTCTGACGCTACTTTCAAAGAACTGGAAGCTGTGAAATTATCCAATGGAGAAAAATTCCCGACCTTAAAAGATTATTTGAAACAGGGGAAAAAAGATAAATCTCTGAAACTGATCGTTGAGATCAAGCCAGCCAAGACTCCGGAAATTGAAAATGAGATCACGGAGAAAACGATCAAAATGATCAAGGATATGAAGCTGGAATCTCAGAGTGAGTTTATTTCTTTCAGTCTTAATATCTGTAAAGAGATCAAAAAACTGGCACCTTCATTTAAAGTACAGTACCTGAACGGAGAATTGTCCCCTGAGCAAATCAAAAAAGAAGGATTGGATGGTATGGATTATCACTACAGTGTTTTCCAGAAAAATCCTACCTGGATTGCTGAAGCAAAAACATTAGGTTTAATTACCAATTCATGGACCGTGAATGATGTTGCAGTTTACGATGAATTGAAAAAACAGGGAATCGGGTTCGTAACAACCAATATTCCTGACCAGTTGAAGAATAAATAACCGTTGGAAATTTCTCACAAAGAGTACAACCGAAGGACGAAACATTCCCCTCCTCCGGAGGGGTGGCAAAAATTCAAAGAATTTTTGACGGGGTGGTTTAAAAGACATCCCATCTCAATCAATTACAATCATAATTTACGCAGTCTGACTCTTAAAAAGGGGACAGACTGTTTCTTTTTTAGGGGAGCTGAGTCCTTATATTCATAAATAATAAAAAACAGTATAATTAAATTTGATTTATTGTATTATTAATCAAATTGTTATGTTGTTTGTGTGGTATTATCTCAAGTAAAGACAATAAAGATACATAAATAGGGATGTAAAATAGTATTAAAAATACTTAATCATTTAATGAGTTGTTAATTAATTGTTTATGCAATATTGTTAAGGGTAGATTAATATATGGTTTAATAAATTTTTAAGAAACGTTAAAACTGTGTTAAGGTCATCCTTGTAATGTCGTTCTAATTTTGCGCAAACAAAAAGTAAATGCGTAAAGAGACACAAAAACTGTTGGTTTTGTCACTGTTAGGATTTGTCAGTGTTAATCTGGCAGCTCAACAGAAAGCTAAAAAAGACACGGTTAAAGGACTTGACGAAGTAGTAGTGACTGCTTTGGGAATCAAAAGACATGACAGGGCTTTAGGGTATGTTGCAGAAAAAGTAGAAGCCAAAACATTTGAAGAAACCCAGAATAACAACTGGGCACAATCAATGGAAGGAAAAGTGGCAGGTTTAAAAATCCAGACTGCCGGAGCAGGACCACTTGGAACTTCCAGAATTACTTTGAGAGGAGAGAAATCCATTATGATGGATCATAACTATGCTCTGATTGTAGTGGATGGCGTTCCATTGGGAAATTCTACTACAGGTTCCGGTACGGCAGCGTATGGAGCAGGTTCCGGAGGGGATGTTCCGATTGACCTTGGAAACGGATTAAACAGTATCAATCCGGATGACATTGAATCTGTAACTGTATTAAAAGGTGCTTCAGCAGCTGCATTATACGGATCCCGTGCGGCCAACGGTGCCTTGATGATTACCACAAAATCCGGAAAAACAAAAAACGGGAAACTGAGGGTAACCTTCAATTCTTCTTCAAGCTTCGATTCCGTATTAAAATGGCCGGACTGGCAGTATGAATATGGGCAGGGAACCCTGGCAGTCAATCCAGCAGGAAATTTTTACTATTCTTATGGCCTTTCTCCGGATGGACCAAGTACCGGAGGCACAAGTAGTGCATTTGGACCTAAATTCGCCGGACAATATTATTTCCAATACGATCCAAATGTACTGGGACAAAGCAAAGAAAGACAGCTGTGGAGACCCTATGAAAATAACATCAAAGGTTTCTGGAGAACAGGTTCTAATTACTCAAACAGTATTTCGATAGAAAGCTCCAATGAGAAAACCAGTTTCAGGACGTCATTGACTTACCTTAATAACGAGTGGATGATGCCGAATACTGGTTTTGACAGGTTCAATTTTGCCTTATCTTTTGCCCATCAGCTTACCCAAAAATTAAAAATCTCAACAAAATTTGCATATAACACTACTACGAGTGACAACCTTCCTGCTACGGGATACAACAATCAGTCGATCTCTTATTTCATGATCTTCCAAAATCCCAATGTAGATCTTGAATGGTATAAACCGATCTGGAAACCGGGTCAGGAGCAGGTTGATCAAATCCATCCTTTCAGTTCCTTTATTGACAATCCTTATATGATTGCTTACGAAATGTTGAATGGGGTCAGAAAAAAGACCATTACAGGAAACATTACGGCAGATTATCAGTTTAATAAAAATTTCAGTTTAATGCTGAGGTCTGGTATTGAAATTCTGAATGAAAAGAGAACAACCAAAAGACCATGGAGCTCAGCAAACTATCTGAAAGGGTTCTATAGAGAACAATTTATCAAAAATCAGGAATATAACAATGACCTTTTATTCTCTTACAAAGCAGATTGGAATAAATTCAGTATTTCCGCTTCTGCAGGGGGAAGTATCCGTTATAATGAATATCTGATGACCGATTACCAGGCTATCGGGTTGAAAACAGCAGGAGAATACAGCCTTACCAATGCGCTTTCTATTCCTGTTAAATATCCTGCACCAAGAGACAAGCATGTAGACAGTGTTTACGGATTACTAACGCTGGGATATGACAATAAAATTTTTGTGGACGTTACCGGAAGAAATGACTGGAGCTCTACACTTCCAAAGCAAAACAGATCTTTCTTTTATCCTTCAGTGAGTACCAGCTTCATTCTTTCAGACATTTTTAATCTGAAAAGTAATAACCTGAACTTATGGAAACTGAGAGCTTCATGGGCGAAAGTAGGGATAGACAGTGATCCGTATCTTTTGGATAACTACTATACTGCAAGTAACATTACAGGAAGTGTAATAGCACCTACAACTTTTAATAATCCAACTCTTAAACCTGAAAAAAATACAAATATCGAAGCTGGTATGGATTTCAGTTTTTTCAAAAACAGATTGAATCTTAATCTTACTGCTTATCAGAACGTCAGCGAAAACCAGATTATCCCTGTATCATTACCTACCGAAACAGGATATTCCAAAAGGATAATCAATGCAGGGAAAATCCGAAACAGAGGTCTTGAACTTTCAGCGGATATCTTAGCTGTAAAAGGCGAAAATTTCTCATGGAAAGTAGGCGGTAACTGGTCTACCAACGAAAACAGAGTGATGACTTTGCCTGAAGGATTTGACGGAATTGTTTCCAACGTAGGAGACGTTGTGTTCTATAAAATGGAAGTCGGAGGTTCTCTTGGCGACATGTATGGATTTAAATTATTAAGAACTCCGGACGGAAAAGTAATCTACGGAGACAATGGGCTTCCGGGAAGACCTGCAGATATTGAAAAAGTAGGCAATGCATTCCCGAAATGGAGAGCTGGTCTTCAGAATGATTTCAAGATCAAAAACTTCACAATAAGTTTCTCATTTGACGGTCAGTACGGTGGTATTGCTTATTCTCAGTCTCATCATAAAATGTCTGAGCAAGGCAAGCTGAAATCTACCCTTCCCGGAAGAGATAATCCTGGCGGTATGATTGTAGGCGACGGTGTTGTTCAGAACCCTGACGGATCTTTCACTCCGAATACAAAAGGAGTACTAGTATCTTCCTATTATGGAGATTACTATAGAAGAGCCAATGTGGAAACCAACAGCTTCAGTACAGATTTTATTAAACTGAGAGATGCCAGGATTGCTTATTCTTTCCCGAAAGAAACCATAAAATCTATAGGTCTGGATGATCTTACGATTGCTATTTTCGGAAAGAACCTGTGGATGTGGACCAAGTTTCCAATGTTTGACCCTGAAGTGGCTACACTGGACAACGCAACCATCACTCCGGGAGTAGAGATGGGACAGCTTCCAACAGCAAGAACAGTTGGTTTTCAGTTAAATCTTAAATTCTAAAATCTTTAAAAATGAAAAAAATAATCATACATCTGACATTGGTCGCTTCTGTTTTCATGCTTCAGTCCTGCGACAGAACATTTGAAGAAATCAATACAGATACCAGCAAGATCAAGGATCCTTCCGTGGGCAGCCTTCTTGCTCCCATCCAATATGAAATGGGAAGTTATGGCTATAACAGAGCCGATGATTTCACTTTTGATATGATGCAGATTGCTTTAGACTTTCCCAATGAAGGAAATTCCTACAGCCGGTATTATATGGACGAAAAAAGTGGTAATGGCTACTGGAATACTTCTTACAGATGGCTTAAGCAGGTCAATGACCTGAGAAAATATGCTGCGAAAGAACAGAATAATAATTATCTGGCCATTTCAATGGTCCTGAATGCATGGATTGCCTCTAATCTTACTGATGCTTTCGGAGATGTCCCTTTATCTGAAGCGGTGAAAATTGAAGAAAATATTTTAAAGCCAAAATATGATAAGCAGAAAGATATCTACATCCAGCTGTTAAATGATCTAAAAACAGCTAATTCACTATTCAACCCAAACCAGGCATTAGCAGAAACAGATTTGTTTTATAATGCCAATACCAATAGCCAGACGGGTATTTTAGGATGGAAAAAATTCTGTAACTCTCTTTCATTGAGATTACTGACCAGGATTTTAAGCAGAAACGGTGAAATAAACGTGCATGAAAGAATCCAGGAAATTGTCAATAATCCTGCACAATATCCTATTTTCCAAAATAATACGGACAGTGCGGTGCTTCCGCTTTCAGGGATATCACCTTATTTACCGCCAATTGCCCGTCCTCAGGATTTTACGGCATACAGGGCAGCAGGCGAATTTTTTGTAAATGCCATGAAAGATAATAATGATCCAAGATTGAGTCTGTTTTTTACCAAAGCGAAAGCAACTACAGGGGAAGATCTTGGGTATAAAGGAGCGCCTTCAGGATATGCTTTGGGAACAGCTTTCAACTATCAGCCTTCCAACCTTAATCAGAATCTGGCGAAAGCACCTTTAAAGATTTTAATCATGACTTATTCTGAAGTGCAGTTTATCCTGGCAGAATTAGTCAACAAAGGAATTATCACAGGAAATCAGCAGACTTATTACGAAACCGGAGTGAAATCTATTATTGAACAATGGGGAGCAACGGTTCCGGCCAATTACTTCAGTAATGCAAACGTCGCTTACGACGGCTCTCTGCAAAAACTGATGCTTCAGAAATATATCTCCCTGTTTTTTGTAGACCATCAGCAATGGTACGAATACAGACGTACAAAATTGCCGGTACTTCCTAACAACGGAGGACTTCAGAACGGAGGGCAGATGCCTGTAAGATTCATGTATCCTACCGCTACAAAAGTGATGAATACGGATAATTATAATGCAGCGGTGCAATCCATGGGAGGAGACAATATCAATGTAAAAATGTGGTGGAATAAATAATAAATTGAATTTAAAAATTGAAAATAATTAAAGATTAAAAAACAATGAGTATCAATATAAAAATTTTAGTGCCATGCCTGTTGGTTTCAGCAATGGCATTCCCGCAGACTTCTGTTTCCGGATATGTATACGACGACAGTAATAAAAATCAAAAGAAAGAAAACCGCGAAAAAGGAATTGAAGGCGTAGCCGTTTCCAATGGTGCTCAGATAGTTCTTACTGATAAAAACGGACGATACAGCCTTCCGGTACAGGAAGATCAGACTATTTTTGTCATCAAACCTTCAGGATATCAGACGGCTTTAAATGCTAATAATCTTCCACAGTTTTATTATCATCATAAACCCAATGGTTCCCCTGCGGATTTCAAATACAAAGGAGTGGCTGCTACAGGAGATCTTCCCAAAGAACTGAACTTCCCGCTTTATAAGCAAAACGAAAATAAAAACTTTGATATCCTTGTTTTCGGTGATCCGCAGCCTTACACAGAAAAAGAACTGGACTATTTCAAAAGAGGAATTGTAAATGAAGTGAAGAACACGAAGAAAAATGCGGTACTGGGAATCAGTCTGGGAGATCTGGTAGGAGATAATTTAAGTCTTCAGAAGCCTTATGCAGACGTCATGAAAGAAGTCGGACTGCCTTGGTATAATGTGATGGGAAATCATGACATGAATTATGATGCAAAAGAAGATAAGCTTTCCGATGAGACATTTGAGTCGAATTTTGGTCCGGCCAATTATTCTTTCAACTATGGTAACGTGCACTTCATCATTCTGGATGATATTCTTTATCCGGATCCGAGAGATGGTAAAGGATATTGGGGAGGATTCCGTGAAGATCAGCTTCAGTTCATTGAAAACGATCTGAAACTGGTGGATAAAAATAAACTGATCGTCATTTCTTTCCATATTCCACTGGAGCATAACAACGAAGACAGCTTCAGAAATGCGGACCGTCAGAAACTATTTGATTTCTTAAATCCTTTCCAGAATGTATTACTTCTGTCAGCACACACCCATATTCAACAGCAGATTTTCTATGGAAAAAAAGCAGGCTGGAACGGAATAAAAGAACTCCACGAATATAACGTTGGAACTACCTGTGGTGATTGGTACTCAGGAACACCGGATGAGGCCGGACTGCCAACTTCTACCATGAGAGACGGAACGGCAAAAGGATATTCATTCATCAGTTTTGAAGACAATCAGTACAAAGTGAAATACAAAACGGCCGGAAAACCGGATGATTATCAGATCAAATTATATGTTCCGAAAGTGATTCCTTCCTCAAGAACCTCTGCAAAAGTATTGGCCAATTTCTTCATGGGAAGCAAAAAAGACAAAGTAGAATACAGAATAGATGGTGGAAAATGGGAAGAAATGGAGTACGATGAAACTATAGACCCGAATTTTGCCCTTTCAGTTTTCAAATGGGATGCTACAGAGAAAATTTTCCCGGGAAGAAGACCTTCCAATCCTGAAATGTCAAAGCACATCTGGGAAGCAGATTTTCCTAAAAAACTACCGTTAGGAAAGCATAAAGTGGAGGTGAAGGCTGTTGATATGTACGGAAATGAATTTACAGCTTCAGAAGAGTTTGAAGTTCAGAATGCCATTCAGATTCCTTAAGCTTTATTTTTTTACTATACCTTTTTTTAGATTTTGAAACCGGTTCTCGATGAGCCGGTTTTAATTTTTTGATGAGGTTCTGGGAAACCATAAAAGTCACAAAAGATTTAAACACTCAATTTTTTTAAGTTATGACTTTGAGTAGAATGGAGTACACTTAGGTTTTATATAAAAAAATATACGTTTTCATCTTATATGAACTTTTATGCAGAATGATTACAACTTTCAAATATTCTCAATGTTAATCATCTTTTGTGACTTTTGTGGTTGAATAAAATATAAGTTAAATCTGTGTTTTCACCGCTTCATAAAAATGTTCTTTCGTAACTTTGTATCAAGAAAAGTATCATTACTATGAATATAAACGGAAAAAATGCCATCGTAACAGGTGGTGGAAGAGGATTAGGAAAAGCTGTAGCACTTGCTTTGGCTAATGAAGGAGTAAACGTTGCCATTACAGGAAGAAATGAGGAAAACCTGAAAATGACGGTTGAAGAAATCAAAAAACTGGGAGTAAATTCCGCATATGCAGTTTTTTCTGTAGACAATGAAATTCAGGTAAAAGCTGGAATTGAATCTTTAGCAGAACAATTAGGAGGTATTGATATTTTAATCAACAATGCAGGGATCGGAGACTTCGGAAGTATTGAAGAAATGCCTTCTGAAACATGGGAGCAGGTAATTAAAACCAATCTGTTCGGAGTATATTATGCAGCGAAAGCAGCTCACCCATTTATGAAAGCTAAAGGAGAAGGAGATATCGTCAACGTAGCTTCTACAGCTGGTTTGAAAGGTGGACCAAATATGTCCGCATACGCCGCTTCAAAAGCAGCAGTGGTATCTTTATCACAATCTATGATGGCAGAATGGAGAAAACAAAACATCCGTGTAATTACTTTGACTCCAAGTACCATCGCTTCAGATATGAGCATCCAGGGCGGACTTACAGACGGAAATCCTGATAAAGTATTACAGCCGGAAGACTTTGCAGAATGGGTAAGAGATATTCTTAAAATGAACAGAAGAGCACTGATTGCAAACGGTTCTATCTTCTCTACAAATCCTTAATAGCTTAAAAATTTAAAGTTCAAGGTTGATGTTCAACGTCGTCAGCAAAGAACTCTTAATCTATCTATCTTGAATAGCAAAATTCAATAGGAGCGGGCTATTATCCTGAGCATAGACGAAGGAAGCCCGCTTTTTCTTTTTCCAATCTTAGTGGCTTTAGCCAAAACTTGGAGTTTCTCGCATTTCAAAAAATTTAGCAATTTATTTCCAGGTCTCTAATGATAGGTTTTGGCTAAAGCCAATGGAATTAGTCTTGATTTTGTAGACGGGCTAAAGCCCGTCCCTATTGAATATATTGTATGCAATCATCTGTCATCTACATAATCAGTGAGGACAAAATTTTATAAATAAACTTTTCCATAGCATTCATTCAATAGGAGTGGGCTATTTTCCAAAGTGTCATTCTGACGAAGGAAGAATCTTATTCACAGTTAATAACATGAGTTACTTCACTGCATTTCCGTACGAAAAAACATAAAAATCCCTGGTTTCAGCCAAAAATTACTCCATCATTTTTTTAACAATAATAACATTAGTATTTTTGCAGCAAATTAGTCACATGCAAAATTATTTAGAATTCAATTTCAAAATTTCTCCATTGCAGCCTTGGAATGAAATTTTAATGGCAGAGCTTATAGAAATAGGCTTTGACAGCTTTACAGAAGAAATTGACGGAATTTTAGGATATATCCAGACAGAATTGTTTCAGGAAGATCAGTTGAAGGCTCTTCCGATCTTTGAAAACGAAAACGTAAAAATTGAATATACTTTCGAAGAAATGCCGAATATCAACTGGAACGAAGAATGGGAAAAGAACTTTTCTCCAATCAATATTGATGATAAAGTATTGATCAGAGCAGAGTTCCACGAATCGGTTCCGGGAATGCATGAAATTATTATTCAGCCTAAAATGTCTTTCGGAACAGGACATCACCCTACAACTCACCTGATGATCCAGCAAATGATGGATATTGACTTCAATGGTAAAAAAGTGCTGGATATGGGATGCGGAACTTCTGTATTGGCAATCTATGCAAAACAGCAGGGAGCAGGAGATACGAAAGCGATCGATATTGATGAATGGTCCGTAGAAAACTCAAAAGAAAATGCAGTAAGAAACAGTGTAGAACTGGATATTGAACAGGGAACTGCAGAAAATTTAGGAAAAGAAAATTTTGATGTTATTTTAGCCAATATCAACAGAAATATTCTTATTTCAGATATCCCAACCTATGTTTCAGTATTGAATAAAGGTGGTAAACTATTGCTTTCAGGACTTTGTTTCTTTGACGTAGATGATATCCTGGAAGTATGTAAAGAAAGCGGTCTTGAGCTTAAAAAGCAGCTGCAGCGCGAAGAATGGGTAAGCCTTCTGCTTGAAAAATAACACTCAAAAAACAAAATACGAATATGAAAACTTTATGGACAGCTTTATTGATACTGATGCTGCAATTTTTTTCAGCGCAGGAAAATGAAGTGTATGCAGATGGTGTCTTTGGCTTTGAGGAAAATAAAGCGCAGAAAATTTTTACAGACTGGACCCGCGTGAGATTAGATCCAGGAGTGAACGCTCAGATTACAGATTCATTGCAGACCAATCAGCAGGTAATGATTCTTAAAAAAGAAGAAGAAGTACTGAAGTTGGGGGAAAGAGCTGCTAACTGGTATAAAATCTCTTATCAGAAAGGAGAAAATACTTTGGAAGGATATATCTGGGGCGGTAATCTTTGTGTAGGATATCGTAACAAAAATGGGTATGATTTCCTTTTTGGGCTAGCCAAAACAATTGACAGGAAAAATAAAGAATCCAATGAGACCGAAAAACAGAACATTGCAGGAATAAAAGCAATGGAAGGGAATACCCTTATTGATGAGGTGTATTTTGATACGGGAAGAGGAGAGGAGCTGAGTACAGCAACTTTCAACATAGAAAGTAATCACAAGCTTCAAAATGTTGAATTTACCCTCAAAGCAATGGTTTCCGGTGAAGCCTGCGGAATTGCAGGATATGACCAGTATGTTCTTTTTAAGGATAAAAAACTGATTGCCCTTCCACAATTAATGAATGTAGGGGATGCCGGAGCTTTTTATCACAATGAAGAATTTGTTTTCCCTAATGATAAAGGTGGAATTCCCAACACATTTATCCTTAAAGTAGAAGATATGGAAGTAGATGAAAAAGACAGAGAGAAGAAAAAGCATTCTTCCAAAACCTATCTTTGGAACGGAAGTTCTTATAAGTTAAAATAGCATCCTCAAAATAAATTAAACCGTTGTAGCCACAGCGGTTTTTTTATTGTATAAATGCCAAAAAAATAGGATTGGAACAAGCCAATCCTATCAAACATGATTAAGTGTATAGTTGAGCCATAAAGGCTACAGGGAATTAAAGTGCACAAAAAGATTTTTATTGATCCTTAATCAATGTTTCCTTAATACTAATTAAACTAACTAAGTGACCTTGCGGCTACGTTTACCATGTAAAAGTAATACATCTTCCCATCTCTCAAATTAAAAGATAAGCTGATTCAGCAAAATAGATAGGTGAAACGGAATTTTCAACAAATGAAACGTATTTTGTAGATTTATAATGTCTCCGCTGTACTAATTCATTCCTGTTATATCCAGTCGTTTACTTTAATGACATCAGCCTGCCTTGGGAAAACTTTTCTCATCAGCAGATGATGTACTTCTTCATCTCCGTCTTTACAACAATCTTCAATCACTGTGAGTTTGTAATCTTTATCTGAGGCTTCTCTCACTGTAGATAGAACAACACCGCTTGTAGACACTCCTGTCAGTACCAAATGTTGAATATTCAGACCACGCAGAACTACTTCAAAATCACTTCCTGTAAAAGCACTGAACCTTCTTTTGGTAATAACAATGTCTTCCTCTTCAGGGCTAAGCTCAGGATGAATGGCGGTCCATTCTTTCATATTGACATCTGCCATATGTTGTTTAATTCCTGAAAATACTTTGTTATTAGAGTTTATTTCCGGCATTCCCTGTCTGAACCCTACTTTGATATAAATAACCGGAATTTGGCGGTTTCTGGCCGCTTTAATAACCTTGTTGACATTAGATATCAATTCTTGTGTGTCAGGTAAGTTGCTTAATATTGATGACTGCATGTCCATCACCAATAATGCTGTTTTTATGTTTTCCATTTTAATTACACTTTATTAATAAATTGTTCCTCAGATTCTTCTAAAAGTTGGTTGTTCACTGCTTTTGTCTTATTCGTTTTAAATAATAAACGTCTGAAGACAATAGCAACTAAAATTCCCGCAATTCCTTCCAGTAATAATGTTTTTGGTGCTCCTATTTTCTCGGAGATAAACCCAATAAGTACACTTCCCAGAGGCAGCATCCCGAATATGGCAGTTAGCAAAATACTGATCGCTCTTGATCGCATCTCGGGAATCACCTCAGACTGTACGATAATATTACAGGTGGTAAACTGTGCGACACCACCCAATCCTGTAAGCGCTGCAAAGAACATAGACCAATAGAAATTGGTTGCATACGAAAAGCATATCAATCCAATACTCAGAATAACTGTACTCAGGATGAGAATATTCCTCATGGATGCCCCTTTCTTCAGAGAAGCCAGAAATACCGTTCCGAGAACTGCCCCAATCCCAATGAAACTGGAAATATAACCGAACGTCTTAGCATTACCTTTGAAGATTTCCTTTGCATACACAGGAATTAACGTATCGTAAGGCAAAATCAGCAAACCTGTAATACCCAGCATAATAATAACCAGACTGATGGATGGTTCTTTTTTCAGGTACCTGAAACCCTCAGCTAATTCTGTAAAAGTTCCTTTTTTAGTTGTTTTTTTCGGAATGATCTTTATCTTCATCAAAGAAATCGAAAGCATTACCGCTGCAAAACTGGCTGCATTGATAAGAAAACATGTTCCCGCTCCGAATTTTTGGAGGATAATTCCGGAAAGGGCAGGGCCCGCCAATTTAGCGATACTTGCCATGGCAGCACTCAGAGAAAGAGCACTTGGAAGGTCTTCATCATCCGTTACCACTTCATTAATCATAGCCTGACGGGCCGGAATGTCATAAGCGTTGATAATGCCGAGAAAAACGCTGAGTATAATGAAACTCC
Organism: Chryseobacterium rhizoplanae; assembly: GCF_900182655.1. Classification (GTDB taxonomy): domain Bacteria; phylum Bacteroidota; class Bacteroidia; order Flavobacteriales; family Weeksellaceae; genus Chryseobacterium; species Chryseobacterium rhizoplanae. The sequence goes on along the minus strand of NZ_FXTC01000008.1, from coordinate 218,330 downwards.
ATATATTCTGATGTCCCGTCATTACCAGGAAAGCTAGAAGAGATGCCTGTATTAATGATAAAATTTGAGTGATCTGTATAATTTTATACCGGTTATACCAATCTGCAGCAACCCCGCCGAACGCTGAAAATAAAAATGAAGGGAATTGTTCTGCAAAAATGGTGAGCCCAGCATAAAAGCAGACTCGGTCATGCTGTATACAACCCATACTACTGCTGTACGCTGCATCCATGTCCCAAATTGAGAGACAGAACGCCCGAAAAAATACAATGTGTAATTGGTGCTTCTGAAGGCCCGGAATGTACTGATATTACTTAATTTGTTCATTTTTTTAATAGACTATTTGACAAATAATGTAAAAGTGTCAAAATTGAAATAAAAAATTTTTACCCAATATGTTTAATAACCATAGAGGTTAGAGTGCTTACTGTACTGTTTAAGTTCTCGAAATTGTTTTTTAAACTCATCTCGCGCCTTATTCCCCTGATACTGCTCTGTAGAATAAAGATGATGATTTCCTGTTCCTCAATGGCAACTTTTGGAATTGAACCTTTGCTAATACTTGTTGAGAATAAATTCAACAGGAGGTTTCTTTCTGCTTCCATCATTCTGTTGTGGGCATCGGTGATGTGTTTTGACTTCTCTTCATTGTCCATTCCTGCTTCTATAGCTCTGAAAAATGAAGATCTTTCTTCCGATGTTTTTACTTTAGCAAGACAAAACTCCTGGATTTTTCCTTCGAAAGTTCTTTTCTTCTTCATCCTGGAATCAATCTCGGAAATAACTTCCTTGATCAGATTTTCCAAAACCGCCTGAAATACTTCCTCCCGATTTTTATAATAATAATAAATTGAAGTTCTGCTTTTACCAACTGCTTTTGAAATATCATCCATTGTCACCTTCTTTAAACCATACTTCAAATACAGTCCTGAAGCGGTCTCCAGAATTTGTTGTGAAAGCTGATCTTGTTCTGTGTGAGATGACATTGTCTGAAAATTATCTGAAATAGGAATACAAAAATAAAATATTTTTGACAAAAAAACAAATTTTGTCAAATTGTACAATACGATAAATCAATTGAAGTAAATTGTATTCGCAATAACTCTTGAATACTTATAATTTTTGATAAAGAGTAAACACAAAAAAAGACTCACTGTTTTCAGTAAGTCTTTGTGTGAGCGCGAAAGGATTCGAACCTTTGCCGTCCCGACTGAAATCGGGATGCTGTATCTTGTCTGATCTTGCTGCATGAAGTTATTAAAAACAAAAAAACTCACAATGAAAATTGTGAGTTTTAAGTGAGCGCGAAAGGATTCGAACCTTTGACCGTCTGCTTAGAAGGCAGATGCTCTATCCAGCTGAGCTACGCACCCATAAGTAATTTTGAGAAAACTACTAAAACAGTCGGGGCGGCAGGATTCGAACCTGCGACCTCCTGGTCCCAAACCAGGCGCGATGACCGGACTACGCTACGCCCCGAGGGTGTCATCAGTAACGATATTTACTTCGTTTTTGCGGTTGCAAAGGTACAATACTTTTTTAAATAAAAAAATAAAATGAAGAATAATTTTTAATTAATTTTTAGTGAATAGAATTTTATTAACTTTACCTGGTTAATAACCATTGACTTATCGTGTTTGAAAAATGATGGAAAAATTTTCATTTTTTTTCTCTTTTTTGAAATTTGAAACCGTTTGTTCATGGGTTCTGTTTTTAATAATTATTTCTCATTGATCGTTCTACCACATGAAAGAGTTATAATTTTTTTTCTCTCTGTTAAAAATTGTTTTAAAAAAACTTGTGGTATATGTTTCTTTTGTAGATTTGCAAAAAAAACCTAAAACCATAATAATTCCATGAAAAAATCAGTCATTTCCATCTTTATATACTATCATATACCTGAATTTCTAAGATAGTTTTCTTTTTGATGAATTTTTCAATCTAAACTTCGGTTGGCTTCTGTCGACTATCCATTAGTAAAAAATATCTAGCACATGTATAACCCTTTTTATTCTAAGGCATTCGCGGTAATTTGTTTATCGTGTTCTGTGTCTGTTTATTCTCAATTAGTGGGATCTGATGCCCAGCTATGGGAAAAATCCAATCCAACACTTCGCGAAGTAACGAGGTGCAAAGATGAAAATTTACTCAATTTTCATTGTGGTATCAAGGATAAGCTTTTCAAAAAATATATTAAATACAGTAAAAACAAGAGCCATACTCTTACAGCGGTCCACCGATCGAAGGAAGATGAATTGATATGGGAAAATACTGAGAAAAAGATTTCGCTGGGAAATAGCAACTTTAAAACTGGTGGAGAAAAAACTGTTGAAATTAAAAAAAGACCAAGTATTTTTTCGTTTGTAGCAGTTGCAGAACCGAACCGTGATAAATCTGATAGCTTGAAAATTAAATTTGAAGATCAGAATCTTTATGAGATGATATTTTTTCCAAGAAAAGCAAAATCTTCAGATCTTGGTAAAATACACTCCTATCTCTCTATTAAATACGGAATTTCACTTGAAAAGGGGAAATATTATAGCAGTGATGGAAAGGTAATCTGGGATCCTGAAAAACATAAAGAATTTAGGTATAAACCCACTGGATTAGGAAGAGACAATGGGAATGAACTCTACCAAAAACAGTCTTCCAATCAGGCTGATTTGTTTTTAACAATTGGGAAAAATTCTATTGAAAGAACGAATATAGAGAATCAGGCGGTTTTTGAGAATAATCAGTTTGTTATTTGGTCTGATGATAATAATGAACTGGCTTTAAAAAACGATGGTACCTTTGATGTTTTGCAAAAAAACTGGGAAATTAACTTTATAGGTAATAAAGTTCCTAAAACCGATTATAGTGTAAGAATATTGAAAGAAACGGTGAATCCAAGGTCTTTACCTATTGCTTATTGGATGTTCCTGAAAAAACCTGACGGAAGTATTCTGAAAGTTCAAGGATCTGAAGCTGCAAATTATATCATTTTTAATAAAGTTGATTTCCTTAATGATTTTGATAGTGGTGATACAGCTCATTTCACTTTTGCAGTAAGTCCATTGAAAAATGCTAAGAATGAACGAGCGAATCAAAATCCAGATTCCGGATTATTAATTAACGGGGAGTTATCACTGAATCTCACTAAAATTAATCTTTATCCGAATCCAGTTAAAAAAGGACAAACTTTTACAGTTACTTTCCCTCCTATGGAAGGACTTGGAATTTCCATTTATGATGGATCAGGAAGATTGGTCAAATTTGATAATATTGATCGAAAATCAAATCATTACACTGGTCAGCTGGAAGTTCAAAGTGCTTACATTATTAATCTTATTCAAGATAAAAAAATCATAAAAACGTTCAAATTAATCGTTGATTAAACTATACCATGAAAATAAATACGGATCAATTTCCTGTTACCAGGAAGTCTTGTTTACTGATAGGCTTCTTTGCATTGATGTTTGTCTTTGCGAGCTTTACCAAAGAAGACAGGCAGAAGGTACAGGTATTCAAAAAAGAGCTGATAAGTAAATGGACTGATAAAAAAGTTGATTTACTTGATCAGGATGCAAAAGAAAATCCTCCTAATCAATTAACACAATCTGAAAAATTACCTGAAAAGAATATTTTAGGTGAAAATCATTCTGTATTTTTAAATTCAGCAAAGGAAAATTTAGGATTCTCTGAGTTTAAAAATGATGTTGCTGTCGACAATAAGAATTTTTATCCATCAAAGGAAAAAGAAGGAACTATTGGAGCCTTCACGGATCAGGAAGAAGATGAAGTTTCTGATAATTTCTTTACCATTGACATTCCATCTGCGGAAAAAAACACTGTAGCATATCTTGAATACGATTTATTTGGATTGGCTTCTCATGAGTCAGTATCCAGATCTATTAATCATAATATTGCGATAGGAGGAGGAATTATTGTTCCAAGCGCAAAATGGAGCCATCAAAAAGAGGAAATCAATTCGGAACTGATTAAAACAGGTTCTAATTCCATATTATTTACTTCACCTTCAGCCGGGGTAAAATACAAAGTAAAAAACTTACGTATTGTTTTTGAAAAAGATAAAAAGTCTGATAATAATCTAATCGTAAGTTCTGCACTGTCAGGAGATCAGTTGTATGTAAAAGGAAAGACAGCATCGTTATCAGATGTGGTAGTTAATAATGAAGTTGTTGCTGTAAAAAATGGTGAGTTTGAAAAAGTTGTCAAACTCTCAGAAAAAAATAAGGCAGAGGGTTCATTCTCTGTTATTGCAGGAGGTATAACTACTGCTTACAAAATTCCGGCTTCAACAAAAGCCTTTAAAGTAGTTGACCATTACTATGCAAAACCAAAAGGTGTTGAAATTTCAAAAGATAAAGAATTCAGTATAAGCTATGAAAATATGAATGTTTCTATAGAAAAGGGAACATCAGAGTCAGCTTACATTGAAGTTCTGAAATTAAGAGAAAAAGATATTCCTGCGGTATCCCAGGGGCTTAAAAATGTAACATTGAATAACGCCGCTTACAGATTTTCAGTAGTGTCCGGGAAGCTGGAGAAAAAAGCAAAGATTACTATTCCTTACGATACCAAAAGACTGGGATTGTTTTCTCCAAAAGATATTAAAATCTTTCACTTTGATTATGCCAAGAAACAATGGGTAGCAGACAAATCAGTTGTTGATGAGAAAAATAAAATGGTAATGGTAGAAGGAGACGGAGATCATGATTATATCAACGGAATTATTTCCGCTCCAGAATCTCCTCAGACAACGGCTTTTTCGCCTACGAGTATCAGCGGATTGAAAGCAGCTGATCCAATGGCAGGCATGCAACTGATGAATGCACCTACAGCAAATCAGAAAGGTGATGCCAATATGAATTACCCTATTAAAGTTCCTGCAGGATTGGGAGGATTACAGCCGTCTTTAGCAATAGGATACAATAGTGGTGCCGGTAACGGATGGATGGGTGAAGGATGGGATCTTCAGGGATTATCTGCGATTACAGTAGATACCAGATGGGGAACACCTATGTTTGGTAGCCAGGAAACAGAACTATATACCTTGGATGGCGAAATGCTTGTTTATCCTGGGGGCTACCTGCCTCACAGACATAATAATGTAAGTGAAACATCTACGGATATTACAACTGCAAGGCAACCGAGAAATGCAACAGGAAAAAAACAGTTTTATCTTAGAAAGAATCATGATTTTACCCTTATAGAAAGGGAGGGAAACAGTATTGGGACTTATTCATGGACAGTTACCTCTACCAATGGTACTAAAAGCTATTATGGCGGAAGTGATAACTCTGTTATAAAAAATAGCGAAGGCCAGATTGTTCATTGGGGATTGAGAATGATAGAAGATGCCCATGGCAACAAAATGCTTTTCACTTATCAGAATAATACATTAGATCTTGGAATAAACAATAATATAACTGGAGGAGTTTATTTTCATATTCAAAAAATAACCTATGGAAAGAATCAGGACTATAGTGTTACTTTTATTGCTGAAACCGGGATTAGCAGAAAAGATATCAATATCAATGCTAAGCAAGGATTGAAAAGAGTGGAACCATATCTTTTAAAAGCTATTGATATAAAACATAAGACAGAAAAAATACGAACATATGGTGTAGAATACGAAGATGGACAATTTAATAAAACAAGGTTAAAAAGATTATATAGTCAGGTATACAACATTAAGCTTGTTAATCCGCTTCCTATTATTGATGACTATTCTTTTGAATACTATAACCCGGTAGAAAATAATCAGATATTTGGACCTGATACCCAGGTACAGGTACAGAATTCTGAAAATGTCTATAATGGACTGATCGAAAACATCCTAAAACCCTCCAAAATCAATGGAAATATTTCCTCTGAAAATGGATTAAACTTCAGACCGGCTGCTGGGTTGAATTTCTTTTATTCTTCCAATGATGCATATGGGCATCTGATGTTTGGATTCCCTTTTGGATATTCTACTGCTGAAGCAAAAAATGCACAGCAACTTATTGATTTTAATGGAGATGGTATTCAGGATATGATTTACAGAACTTCTTCTGAACTGAAATTCAGTCAGGGAACACTGGACCAATATGGGAATTTATCATTTTTACCAGCAAAGCCCTTACTGAATTATAATAATAACTTTACTTATACTGAAACCAAAACCAACAATTCAGGATGGGATATGGGAGCAGTTGTATACAGCAAATCCCAGATTAAATCTACATCCAGAGGAACCACATCCACCTATCTGATTGATGCTAACTCTGACGGATTAGTTGATATTGTCAATAATGGGCAGGTATGGTTTAATAAATATAATAAGATCTCACAACAGCCTGAAATGACCAAACATTCTGAATTCACAGAAAATATGGTAGTGAAGGATAAACCAATAGCACCTCCAGTTTTACCACCGGTTGATCCTATTGTTACTCCAGATGTTCCGGCAGTACCAATTACTGATGTTGTAAAAGTATGGATAGCCTCACAGGATGGTTATATCACGATTAAAGATAATATATCCGTACCTCCTTATACTGGAGATCCGAATGATTTACCCATAAAAATGTATTATTCGGTGGAAGCCCCTTATATGTCTTCGGGTGCTTCTGTTAATACAAGAGTTTATCTTACGGAACTGAATCCCGGGGGCCTTGCGAAAAATATCTCGATCTCGAAGTATAATGATTATTATACAGAAATGAATACTATTTCCCCGGGATCTAATGCGGTATCCAATCAGGTAGGAGCTGCTAATAGTTCCAACAGGATTTTTGTAAAAAGTGGTGAGAAAGTTTATATAAGATTGCATAAAAGCCAGAATAAGAATTTAGAGGTAAACTCTAATCCGGAAGTTATTTATGTTGATCCCTCAACAGGATCCCCTTTGTCAAGCAAGTTTATATTTCAGGATCAGTTTAAGCTGAATAATGGAAATTATGGAAGCAATTTCCTGACCAATAATTTATTATCATCAGTGTATCTGGATGGTACGGGGACAGCAAATATTACAGTGGGAAGTGTTAATTTTACCTCTAGTACTGATAGCTTTACCTTTAAAGTAATTGCGGAGAATGCTAATACTGGTGCTGTTACAGTGCTTCATTCTTCAGAATATATTCAGTCGTATGATCCTTTTATTACCGAAGCTTTTACAGGTACTTTGAATGTGAACTCAAGTGAGCCAGTATACTTGAAGTTTATTGTAGAATCTGATTCTCATGCATCATTTTTAAATAGTAACTGGAAGGATAAAATCAAAGTAAATTATAATGCCGTTTCAAATAATAATACATCAGTCAACGTAGAACTGTATCCCGTTGCTCAATATCCTTCATATGCCGTAACACAACTAAGAGGAAGAATAGACCTTAGAAGTACACAGGATAATCCTAATATCGTTAGTGGGAAAAGAGCTTATGGTGTTCAGATAGACAAAGGGGTTACAAACTTTTCTACTCTTTCAACCGGATCGTTTTATTACGTAATCAAGACCGGATCTACAGTTATGGGAAAAAGAAAAGTAACTGTAGCTGCTAACGGAGCTAATTCCGTGATTAAAGAAGAGGATATGATTGGTGCATTTGATGTTCCAGGAGTAAGTCCCATCAATTTTTATAAGGGAGATTTGACAATACCTGAATTTGGTCAACCCCATCTTGTAAATATTCAGGTATACTGTAAAACAGATGGTGATTATGCTTTATTTAATAAATATTCTCAATACTTCCAAGGGAAACCATTCAAAATTTACGGAAGTGGTGAGCTGATTACCTCTGTACCGCCAACTTCGGTAAATACAGCAATGTATAACCCAAAAACTGCTGTCTATAATAACTGGGGACAATTTTTATATAATCCGGGAATTATAGAAGCTTATACCTATGGAAAACCAATTGAAGCAGAAGCTATGGCTCCGGGTAATGTAGCTCAAAATACTTATCCACAATGTATTCAGCAGCCTCCTTTAACTGCAGAGGAGTTGGCTAAGTGTATTGATAACTTACCTAATGCAAATCCTAATACAGGAAATAATACAGTTTCCCAATTTGTTTCTCCAATGAAACCACATAGTTCACTGGTAAATACTGGGGGTACGAATTACACCGTTAAAAGTATTTGGGTGGGAGCCGGAGAGAATCAGTTTGCTTCTGCAAGTTCTTTCAAGGATGATGAAACTGTCAATTATTTCAATAATCCTATACCTAATACACCATCGGTAATACCTACTACTCTGGTAACAGGAGCACTTTCATTGGATACCACAATGAAGGCTATCAGTAGAAAACAGAGCAGCTACACCCGTAATACAACGAATACATTAAGTGTATCATCAGGGAATATAAGTGGATCTGCAGCCGAATCTGAAACTGTACCTTGGGGGAACGGAAGTATCGAAACTCAGACATTCTCAGATATTAATGGTGATGGTTATCCTGATATGGTTTATCCGGAATCTATTCAAATGACGAACTCAGTCGGAAGTTTAGAGGATATAAGTCTGGTTTCCTCGGGAGGCTTCCCTACTGATTCTAATACTTATCAGAAGATGAATTCTCTGGGATTCTCTTACAATCTTTTTTCGGCTAGTGGAAGAATAAGTGTAAATGGTCTTTTAGGAACTACTTCAAAAGGAGATGCTTCAATGCCTTGGTCAGGATCAGGATCTGTCAGTGCAGGAGTTACTAAGTATTTTAACTCATTTGATTCGGGAAGAAATTTTTGGATGGATATTAATGGAGATGGACTTCCTGACAGAGTGGTAGCTGGAGGCGATCTGAATATGGGAGTAATGCTCAACCTGGGGAAAAAGCTGTTAACGCGGAAGCCTGTTGAAAATATGCTTACTTACCGATCTCATCCGATAGGAAGTGAAAATATTTCTATTGGCGGAGGTTTAGGATCTTCAGCAAATATGAGTGCTTTGAGCAGCTTTGGCTTTGGAATCAGTGCAAGTTTGGGAGGCTCGGCTTCAAAGGGGACCGCTGATGTTGTATATGAAGATATAAACGGAGATGGTCTCATTGATATTCTAGAGGTAAAAAACTGTGATGGCTTAGCAGGATGTGTCAAATCAACCAGTGTTCGTTATAATTTAGGACATAAATTTGATGCTGCAATTCCATTACTTAAAACAGTAGGAAATGTGGATTTCACCGAAGAAAGTGGCTCTTATAATGGTTACTTCTCTTTTGGGGGTCATTTTATGCTGAATATAGGGCCTATCCCGATTATTCCTCCTGCTCCGATTCTGAATCTTTTCATAAAAGTAGGGGCAGGGGCTACTGCCAACCTGGGGATCAATGTTTCTGATACCCAAAAGGCTTTCAGAGATATGAACGGAGATGGATTTGTAGACCTTGTCGTAGATAACAATAATGGATTTATAGTCAATTACTCCCTGATTGGGAAAACCAATAAACTGAAATCTGTTACTCAAAACATAACCAAAGGGAAGTACATTATAGACTATCAGTTTACACAGCCGAACTATGGGGATCCGCATGCAAAGCTGGTGGTTAAAGATGTTAAGATATTAAACCCGGATGTCTTTAGTACAGACTATACGCTTTCCAGTACAGAGAAAGATATTGTAACCCGATATAAATTTGAAAATTCCAGATACGACAGAAGAGAAAGAGATAATTTTGGTTTTGAGAAAGTAACACGTGAAGAAATAAATATCGATGGAAATCCTTACCGTAGAACAGAGGATACGTATTATAACACAAGTTATTTCTTAAATGGATTAATTAAAGAAAGTAAAACCCTTTCGGGAAATGATGAGTTAATTTCCAAAGTGATCTATAACTATCGTTTATATAAATTTAAAGATAATACAACCAAAATAGACCCTAATTACTTAACCGAAAGTTTTGATACCGGGGGAACAGAAGGTAGAAAAATGGCTACTGTTTTGTTGAATACAAAGATCAATACGAGATTTGAAAATGGCGGGCAAATAGAAACTACGGAAAAAATGGAGTATGATTATAATACCGGATTGATTTCAAATTATATCTATACCAGCCCTACCAATTCCTATAAATCTGTCATCACTTATTGGACCGGACTGAATAAGAATATGATTGAAATACCTAAAGAGATCAATGTATATGACGGAACAGGTTCTACTCTTCTAAGGAAGAGAAAAACCCAGGATGTAAATGTTAATACAGGAGATATAGGAAAATACATTGTATTTGATGGTTCTCAGGATATCATAACAGATTATACTTATGAACCTTCTGGTAATGTTAAAACTGTAACTTATCCGCCTGATGAATCACAGAACAGATATTCTATATCCTACGAATATGATGATGAAACTGGTAAGTATGTAATCAGGACAACAGATGCCTTTGGATATATTTCCTTTGGTCAGTACAGTCCTTATTTGGATGTATTAACAAAAAGTACAGATATAACAGGAAATGTAATACAATATGGGTATGATGACTATGGAAGGCCTATATCCATCATTGAACCTTATAGTCCTGCAAATGTTTCTACAATAACTCACTCTTATTATTATGATCATTATGGTATGCCGAGTTCAGATCAGAATATTAAAATATTCCGTGCCAGAACTTCTCATTATGATGCAGACCATACGAATAATCTTATCAATACGGATTCTTATTCAGACTTTATGGGCAGAGTAATACAGGTGAAGAAAGATATTGATGTAAGTGGTGTGGAAAAAAGATCTGTTTCAGGAAGATCAATATTTGATGTATTCGGAAGAACAATAGAACAGTATCATCCGGTACAGGAAGATCAGATGACAGATAATCTTAACCTGTCAATTGCTCAGAATGTAGTAAGAACTAGTTATGATCATTCAGACAGGATTAACAGTATGAAGGATGAAGATGGAGTGATGAAGAATCTTACCTATCAGATTGAAGGAAACCTGCTTAAAACTACAGAAGAGTTTGATGTTATGAAGACGGAAACCTTTGCTAATGCGGAAGGACAGGTTGTTGAGAAAATAAATTATCTGAGTAGTGACCCGCTGTCTACAAAATTTGAATACAATACAATAGGTGAACTGCTTAACGTAACTGATCCGCAGGGTATTAAGACGACCTATAAGTATAACCTTGCCGGAAGAAGAACAGAAATGTTACATCCTGATAAAGGGCTTACTACTTATGTATATGATGCTGCAGGACATCTTACCTGGTTTGGAACTCCAAATCTGGCAAATGATCCTACTATACAAACCCATCAGATTCATTATAAATATGATAAGAACAGACTGACAGATATTATACTTCCTGATCTTCCGAGCGGAGTTACTAATCCTAATAACGTTCATTACGATTATATGCCTGCCAATTCAGGAAATAATTCAGGAAGGATTACGACAAAAACAGACGGGACAGGTTATACCAATTATAATTATGGTAAGCTGGGTGAAGTAATATCAGAAACCCGCAGAATATTCGGATACAATATTCCAACGATGGAATTCAAAACAGATTATGTCTATGACAGCTGGAACCGTCTTAAAAAGCTGACGTATCCGGATGGAGAACAGCTTACTTACAGTTATGACCTCGGAGGAAATCTTAAAACGGTAACCAACGGAAGTTATAATTATATTCAGAATATCAAATATGACCTTTATGAGCAGAGAACAGCAGCCAACTACGGAAATGGAACAAGAACAGATTATTCATATATTGCTACCAACAGAAGGTTAAATCATTTTGGATTATGGAGCAATTCCAATGCATTCTTATCCAACAGTTATGAATATGATAAGAGAGGAAATATTATCCGTCTTGCCAATGACGTAGGAGTAACACCAAATCAGATGGGAGGAACCTATGCTTTCAAATATGGATATGATACTTTAAACAGATTGATTGGTACGGAAAGTGATATGGGGCTAAATGATAAAGGAGGAACTCCTACAACACCCAATACTTCTCCATATGCGCAAAGTAACTCACATTTTGAGCTTAGAAAGGTAACATATAACGAAAGTGGAGGAATTGTATTGAAGGAGCAGGTGCATCAGATCGACCAGCAGCCGAACCCATTGAATACGTACTCGAATAACTATAAGTATATTCCGGAAACTCATAAAGTGAAGACGATTATTGACGGTAATATCAGTGGTACGCAGCAACTTTTCGCCTATGATGAAAATGGGAATACCATTGAGCATGTTGATGAATTTGGTTCTAAGAAGATGTTCTGGGATGAGCAGGATCGTTTGAAAGCATTCTATAGTGACGACTCCGGAGTATACCAGTATTATGCGTACGACGACAAAGGAGAAAGAACGATAAAGTACAATCTTCATGGAAGCTCTCAGCTATATCAGAATGGAGAGTTGGTAGATCCGGGTAGTTTAAGCTTAACTGATTATACTTTGTATCCTAATCCATATGTAACGGTATCCTTAAACGGACAGTATACCAAACATTATTTTGAAGGAGCAACCCGTTTTGCCAGCAGGGTGATGGATGGAAGTAATATTTTTGTGCCATTAAACCTCAGAACATCGGATCAGGGAACAGCAATGAAAGAGCTTGATCCTTCTGTTGATTTTAAAACATATCTTGAAAAAGCAGGAGTAGGCGATATTTCCCTATCAGAGCTGAATACTTTAAACGGACCAACCAGCCAGTTAGGATTATACTATTTACATAATGACCATTTAGGAACGGCAACATTTGTTACCAATTCCAGTGCTCAGAGTACTCAGTTTTTCTTAAATTTACCATTTGGAGAAACAATGCTGGAGCAGAAAACAGGAGTATATGATAACCCATATAAGTTCAATGCAAAAGAACTGGATAGAGAAACAGGGCTGTATTATTATGGAGCAAGATATTATAATCCGAGAGCGAGTATTTGGTATGGGGTAGATCCGTTAGCCGAAAAATATCCAAGTTGGAGTCCCTATGTTTATACATTTGATAATCCTATCAGATTTACTGACCCAGACGGACAAGCTCCAAATGACATTGTTTTTATGGGGGTTAATGGTCGAGAAATTCATAGGATTAAAAGTAATACAGTTTTTAAGACCTATATGATTGATATTAATGCAAAAAGTGTTGCAGTAAGTGGTTTGACGGCAAACGGAGGAAAAGGATGGATAGAAGCGGTAATGCCCAATGTAATACAAGAAAAAGGAGGAGGTAATACTACTGGATCAATTTATCAAAAATATGATTATTTAATAGCGTCAGAAACTGGATATTTTAATCAATACAAAAATGCGGGTATTACTCCTAAACATACAAATGGGTTAAGTATTGATGACGCATCTACAGTACCAGATTTAGATCCCACTTTAGTCAAAGCTACAATCATGCAAGAATCTATGATGGGAACATATGATGAAAACCCTAATGATCTAAATAACCCCAAATCCGATATTATGCAAGCAAATGTTTATTATAGTGAATTTTCAAATGACTGGGCAAATGGACATAAAACTCAATTTGGACTAACAAAAGGAGGGGGAGCTACTCCAGAACAATCAGTTAGTGCTGGTATTGGATTGATGTATCAAAAAGGACTTACAACAAGTAAGGGAAAAACAAAATGGACAGGTGGAAGGACATGGGATAATGCAAGTAAAAACTATAATGGAGGTGGAGCTTCAAACTATGGTAATGTATTGAAAATGAGGGATTCAGCAAAAAAACCACAACCTAAAAATTATTAATAATATGAAAACCTTTTTATGTTTAATTTGTTTGATAGTGTTATCTCAGTGTCATAAAGTACCTCCACAGAAAGAACAAAAATCAAAGACATTAGAAAAACTACCAAGCGTAATTATAGAGGGTAGTAGTTTAACAAAAAAAAATATATCCTTGGATTGTATTGAATTAAAAAATAATAAGTTACAAGATAATTTTAATTTTTTAAAAACAAATATTGTTTATTACAGTATCAAAACAATTAATAAGAATAAATTAAATGATTTGGAATATTATAAATCATTTTTAGTTAAAATACCTTTTTTGAATTTTTTACCCAATGATTTTATTAAGAGTAATTTCAAGTTTAAAAAATATTTTAAAGAAGTAGAAAATTATGGAGATTGTCATATTGGAGAATTTATCTTTTTAAATAAAATTAATTCAAGACAAAACAAAGCTTATGTATTATTTAATACTACTCGAAATGAAGTAACAATTTGGTATTATGATAATATGAAATTTGACCCAAATGATATTGTTCTAACTTATAGTATTAAAGGTATTAATTCTTATTATATAGTTAAATATTCAGAAGAATGTCAAGCTTTTGTTCCTTTAGAATAATGGTTATCAAATGAATTAACATTTTACAAACAAAAAAACGCTCTATAAAGTCTCTTGACTTCTAGATGAAAAAGTAAATAATTTAATATTATACAAAGCCTCGCATTTTGCGAGGTTTTGTACTTTAAGAATCGTCTTTATCATTTGTAATGTTATTTATTCAGTGCTTAGACAACACTGTTTTTCTTAAATTTACCATTCGTAGAGACGATGCTGGAGCAGAGAACAGGTGTATATGATAACCCATATAAGTTCAATGCGAAAGAACTGGACAGAGAAACAGGGCTGTATTATTATGGAGCGAGATATTATAATCCGAGAGCGAGCATTTGGTATAGTGTAGATCCGCTAGCGGAGAAGTATCCAAATTGGTCGCCGTATGCATATTGTGGAAACAACCCTATTAATTACATTGATCCTGATGGAAATTTTAGATTACCAGCAAATGCTACCAGAGAGCAAAGAAGATTATATAAAGAGGCAGTAAAAACTATAAAAGCGGTGTTTCGAGATTCAGAATTTCGAGGAGCGTTTAAAGAGAGATTTGGTGTAGATGATAAAATGATACGGAAAATGCTCAGAGATGAAGATGGGCCCACTGTTATAATGAATGAAAGTTTACTTGATTTGGCGAGTTTTGATCCAGATAATCCCAATGTTATTAAAATAGATTCTGGCGTAGTAAACACGGTTTCAAAAAATAAAGGAGATAGAAAGTATATTGATAATTTAGCAGAAATTATAATTCATGAAGGTGGTCATTGGGCAGACTATCAAATGGACGGTAAATCCCAGGAAAAAGACGGAATTTTTAAGATGAGTCTTAAATCAAAAAGTGGTAGGCCAGATGCAGGAGATAATTGGGAAGCTGTTTATTTTGGAACAGATACTCAATTTTCTGCTTCTGATCGTGACATAATTACTGAAAAGTTTGATGGAATTAGGAGGAATAATGCTGCAAAAGATTTTAGGCAACAACGTGAAATCAGGGACTTAAAATCACAAAAAATGCCATCTGTTTTAGATAATTATAAAAAACCAAAAGATAATTTGCGAGTAAGACCATGTTATTAACCCAAAATCCCCAAATAATATGAATTTTAAAACTAAAATAGTTATAATTTTATTATTCTCTTTATTAATTACGAATTGTAAGGAGGAAATGAAAAAATGTGTAAGTCAATCTACCGATACTAATGTAAAACTATATAATGATTTAACAGATCAGTTGATACCTTATTTTTTTAGAGAAGATTATTTAGGTAAAAAAAAATATTTTGATAGTTTAAGAGTTCATAATGATGATTTATATATCGAAGAGAAGACAAAAGCCCACAACGAAATTTTTAATCATCCTGAAAAATTTTGCAATTTGTATATAGATTCTACTAAAAGTAAAAATACATATTTCGGGACAGATAATACCGAGGTTTATTTAAGACGCATAAAAAGAACGAAGGATTCTTTTAAAGACTTTTCTAATAGTCCAGATATTAAAAATTTAAGCATACGAAGTTCTATAAAAGCAAGTCAATTTAATTTGTGTACTGCAAAAGTCCTGGATCTGGCAGAGTATGATAAACATACAAATGAATGTGAGATAGGTGTTGTCTATTTTTCAGAGATTGTATTTGATACTTCTAAAAGAACAGCATTAGTTTTTGTTGACCATCGTATAAAAAAAGATTATTACGGTAGAAATGCTATATTTAAACTAAGATTGCATGATAATTATTGGGAAATAGAAGATTTTATGTTAGTGTCAACTTCCTAATTTCCGGCTCTTTACCTCCGCTTCTCAAAGTCTCCAGACTTTGAGGTAGGAAATCAAATAACTCAATTTAATATTATGAAAACCTCGTAAAACGCGAGGTTTTTTAATTAAAAAGCTCCACTAATCTCTATATTTGCCCCATGAAAAGATTAATGCTGCTGTACGTACTTTTTCCTGTATTCGTATTTTCACAGACGACTGGAAAAGTGATCAAAATTTCAGACGGAGATACCATTACTTTACTGTTAAAAGGCAATCAGCAAAAAAAGCTGAGGTTAGCTGAAGTCGATTGTCCGGAAAGCGGGCAGGCATTTGGGAAAAATGCCAAACAGTTTACTTCTGCCCAGGTATTTGGAAAAACGGTAAGCTTTGTTGAGACGAACACGGACCGCTATGGGAGATCTATTGCAAAGGTTTATTATGATGATGGAAAATACCTTTCCAAAGAGCTTATCAAAGCAGGAATGGGATGGTGGTATTTTTCTTACTCCAAAGATGCTTCTTTAGGTAAAATTCAGGAAAATGCACAATATAGAAAAGTCGGTCTCTGGCAGGATGCAAATGCTGTTGCACCCTGGGATTATCGTAAAATGAAGCGTGAGCTTAGAAATAATAAGAAAATCGAGGCTGCTAAAACTGGTGTAAAAATAAAAGGAGTAGCATAAACCTTTGTTGGAACGCCTGAAGCTGGAAATTAATTAATATGTAGGCTGACAGTAACTTCCATCTTCAGGCTCCCCGCTTCCAGCATTTCATCTATCCCCCTTTCTTCTTTACAAAAAGATAAAAACTTGTAGCCATGAAGGTAAAAATGGCAGCGATATTACAATAATCCATTCTTTCGAAAGCAATATTTTCGTTCATGAAGTTTTCCATTGATTTGTAACCTCCTGTGTAAATTAAAAAATCTGCAAATGATTTTTGATGGATAATCGTTGCAAAAAGCAGCATGAATACCCCGAACCCGATAGGATAAATGAAATTTTTGAAGAGAAGACTTAAAGTCAATTGTACCATCGCAATCGCAGAAAGAGTAATAAAAAACTTCAGAAAGACATAAAATATTACCTCCCTGAAATCATAGTTCTGGAATCCAAGCTGTGGAAAGGCAATTCCCAGAAGATATCCGCTCAGCAAAAACGTGAGGTAAGAAAAAAGCACAGAAAAGAAAACCGTGATCTGGATAAACAGAGCTTTTGAAAGAAATATTTTAGTCTTTGAAACAGGAAGGGTAAAAAGAATTTTATAATTATTGTTCCGGTATTCCACATCACAGCAGGCATGTACAAAAAGAGATACCAGAATAGGGTAGAGGAGATAGAAAAACATAAATACAGTTCTTCCCAATGACATTTTCCAGGGATTTACTGTTCCCTCAGATTCTTGCACTCCGGAACGGAGTACATCATACACTATGTACAGATCAATCGCAAAGATGATCAGAACAGGAAGCAGCAGAATCCCGAAAATCTCTTTGTTTTTCGAGAGTTTATACTGCTCGGATGAAAAAGCTTTTAAAAAAGTATTGGTATTAGTCATGTTTTTTAGAAATTAAATTAATGAAGATCTGCTCAAGATTCGTACTTTGAGACTCTATGTCATAAATCTCAATTCCATTTTGGATCAGCGTTGTGAGAAGTCCGTTGAATTCTCTATCATCGTTGATTTTTGTTTAGTCGAAAATAATACCAGAAGAAAAATGGTGTCAATTCGTCTTATTTTTCCATATTCCGGGAAATACATAATCAGGATGAGTCTGAAAAAATAAAAACTATCTCAAAAATGCGACAGCATCCCGATTTTTTAATCGGGATGCTCTATCTTGTCTGATCTTGCTGCATGGAGTTATTAAACACAAAAAAACTCACAATGAAAATTGTGAGTTTTAAGTGAGCGCGAAAGGATTTGAACCCTTGCCGTCCCGATTAAAAAATCGGGATGCTCTATCTTATCTGATCTTACTGCATGGAGTTATTAAACACAAAAAAACTCACAATGAAAATTGTGAGTTTTAAGTGAGCGCGAAAGGATTCGAACCTTTGACCGTCTGCTTAGAAGGCAGATGCTCTATCCAGCTGAGCTACGCACCCATTAAGTAGTTTTGAGAAAACTACTAAAACAGTCGGGGCGGCAGGATTCGAACCTGCGACCTCCTGGTCCCAAACCAGGCGCGATGACCGGACTACGCTACGCCCCGAATATATAGAAGAGCGGAGGGTAAGGGATTCGAACCCTTGCGACACTTTCGCGTCGACAGTTTAGCAAACTGCTCCGTTAACCACTCCGGCAACCCTCCTTTTTGTTGATTTTTTAATGATCGTTGTTCCGTTATTGCGAGTGCAAATATAGAATAGATTTCTTTATTTACCAAATAAAATTCAAGAAAAATTTGTGTATTTTTGAAGTAATAAATCATCCAAAAACCAAACTGATGCGTAAAACATTATATATCATCGGATTAAGCACTTTTGTTTTTTCATGTACTTCTCAACAAAATGTAAAAAAAAATACATACAAACCGAAAACCCCGGTAACACAGGTGAAACCGACGGTTCAGACAACCCCTCCGGTTGCTCCGAAACCCAAAGTAGTATCTGATCATGGAGTAGATTTTTTTACTACTAATATAGCAGACCCAACAAAAAATGACAATACCGCAAGTTATGGCTCTATTGTATCTGCAAAACCGGCAGGATATAAAGTTGTAAAGACTTATTTCCCTGCAGTAGCCCAAAACTTCAGACAGCGATATTTAATATTACATTATACCGCTCTTGCAGATGATAAATCGATTACTGTTCTTACCCAGCAGGCGGTGAGTGCCCATTATCTGGTAAACAATACAGGAGATAACGAGATCTATCAGTTGGTAGACGAAAATAAAAGAGCATACCATGCAGGCGTAAGTTCATGGAGGAATGACAAAAACCTTAATGATACCTCTATCGGTATTGAAATTGTAAATGCCGGCTATACTACAGATAGTACCGGTAAAAGAACATTCGCTCCTTTTAGTGATGACCAGGTAAAAAAAGTGGCTGCATTGGTTAAAGATATTGTGACAAGATATCAGATTCAGCCTACTTATGTACTTGCTCATTCAGATATTGCTCCTACAAGAAAACAGGATCCCGGACCTATGTTCCCATGGAAAAAGCTGTATGACGAATACCAGATTGGGATGTGGTATGATGAAGCAGCCAAGCAGACTTATCTTGAGGCGGCGCAGGCAGATATTACCGCAAAATATAATGAATCCAGCTTTATTTTCCTTATTCAGACTTCACTACAGAAATTCGGATACGGGCTGGATCTTAGCGGAACATGGGATGATGCTACCAAAAAAACAATTGAAGCATTTCAGTACCACTTCCGTCCGCAGAATTATGACGGAATCATGGATGCCGAAACATGGGCAATACTGCAAGCTTTAAATCAAAAATATCCGGTAAAATAATTCAAATTAAAGCGCATCGGTTAGATGCGTTTTTGCTATCTTTAAACGATCAAAAACAGTAAAATATCTGTAATGGAAAATTTCAGGAAAGAAAGTGATCTATTAGGCGAACTGAATGTGCCTTTAGATGCTTATTATGGGGTTCAGACACAAAGAGCTATCAACAATTTTAAAATTTCAGGACAGCTTTTGTCTTCATATCCGGATTTCATAAAAGGGTTGGCTTTTGTAAAAAAAGCAGCCGCAAAAACCAATTATGAATTAGGACTTCTGGACGAAAACCTATATTTTAAAATAGCAGAAGCGTGTGATGAAATTGTAGACGGGAAATATCATGACCAGTTTCCGGTAGATATGATTCAGGGTGGGGCAGGAACCTCCATCAACATGAATGCAAATGAAGTAATTGCCAATATCGTATTGGAGAAATTAGGAAAAAATAAAGGAGAATACGAATTCTGTTCACCCAATGACCATATCAACCTTTCCCAGTCCACCAACGATGCTTATCCTACAGCCATCAAAATGGGATTGCTGCAGATGAATATCGGGCTGGTAGAAAAGCTTGAAAAAATTATTGCTGCATTCCGTGCAAAAGGACAGGAGTTTCATGATGTGATCAAAATGGGCCGTACACAGCTTCAGGATGCCGTTCCGATGACTTTGGGACAGGAGTTTGAAGCCTATGCTGCTACGTTGGAAGAAGATATTTCTAAACTGAATAACAATGCCAGTCTTTTTGTAGAAGTGAACATGGGGGCAACAGCTATCGGTACAGGATTAAATGCTCCTGTAGGATATGCCACACTTTGTGCTAAAAACTTAGCTCAGATTACAGGATACCCAATTGTTTCAGCACCGGATTTAGTGGAAGCAACACCAGATACAGGATCTTATGTAATTTACTCTTCAGCAACCAAACGTCTTGCCGTGAAATTATCAAAAATCTGTAACGATTTAAGATTACTTTCATCAGGTCCGAGAGCAGGTCTTTTTGAAATCAACCTTCCGCCAATGCAGCCGGGATCCTCTATCATGCCGGGTAAAGTAAATCCGGTAATTCCGGAAGTGGTCAACCAGGTTTGTTTCAAAGTATTCGGGAATGATCTTACCGTAACTTTTGCAGCAGAAGCAGGACAATTACAGCTTAACGTAATGGAGCCGGTACTTTCTCATGCGATCATGGAAAATATCAATTTCCTTTGCAACGCATTAGATACCCTTCGTGAAAAATGTGTGGTTGGAATTACTGCCAATAAAGAAATCTGTCTGAATATGGTGAAACACAGCATCGGTATTGTAACAGCTTTGAACCCTTATATCGGGTACAAACAATCTACACAGATTGCCAAAGAAGCATTGGAAACCGGAAAAAGTGTTTACAACCTCGTTCTTGAAAAAGGAATTCTTTCCCAGGAGAAACTGGACGAAATCCTTGATCCGAAAAATATGCTGAAACCGCATAACAAATAAAATCTTTAAACGATGAGTAATCAATGATAATTGATGTCTTAAAAAGCTTTTTATCATTGATTATTCATCATTAATCACTTATAATTCCCGTGAGGTTTTTAATTATAATTCCTGCCCATAACGAAGAAGATAACCTCTCCTTTACACTGGATTCTTTACAAAAGCAAAGCAGCAAAGATTTCAAAGTAGTGGTAGTGAATGACGGTTCTGTAGATAGAACCCCTGAAATCATCAGGAAATATACCAGGACTGATTCCCGTTTTGAAACGATTAATCTTCAGAAATCTGAACATCAGCCGGGATCGAAAGTCGTTCATGCTTTTAAAAATGGTCTCCGGACTCAACCGATGGATGAATTTGATATCATCTGTAAATTTGATGCCGATATCATCCTTCCGGAAAACTATCTGTCAGCAGTAGAAAAAGCTTTTGCAAACAATCCGGAATATGGTCTCGTAGGAGGTCTTTTATACATAGAAAAAGACGGAAACTGGATCTATGAAGGAAATTCCAATAAACATCATGTAAGAGGCCCTATGAAAGCTTACCGTAAAGAATGTTTCATTCAGATTGGTGGTTTAAGAGAGACATTGGGATGGGATAATATAGATTCCATACTGCTGGAAAATCTGGGGTGGAAGGAAGTTGTTCTTCCGGAACTCCATGTGAAGCTGATTAAAGTAAAAGGAGCCGATTACACCATACGGCCAGCGGATTATTATGGCAGGTATTTTTATTTCTTAGGCCTGAACAGGTTTCTGGCTTATGTTGCTTCTTCAAAAGAAGCGATGAAAAGCAAGTCTCCATCATTTTTCTTTGACATTATCAATTCCTATGAAAATTGCAGATCAAAAAAAATGGAGCTTAAAATTACAAAAGAAGAGCAAAAAGCTGTTAATGATCAACGTTGGAGAATGCTGAAGAAAAAATGGCTGAAAATGTAAAAAACATAACTTATTATTTGTAAAATCAATAGGAATGGGCTTTAGCCCGTTTAATCAAAAAATAAAATCCATCGGCTTTAGCCGAAACTTAAGAATGTAACTTCCATTAATCCGTGAAAAAAATAGCTTACATAGAAATAGATACCCACGCAGAAATTGCTCAGGCCTTCATGGATATTATGAAAGGTTCTCAGGATTTTGCTGTAGACTATTATTTTTCAAAAAGAATTAAAGATCAGATCATTGATAGCAATGAAAATGTTTTCCTGTCAGACAGTTCTATGATTCTGGATCAGTTGAAGGGAAAAGGATATGACCTGGTTGTAATTGGAACTGTGCATCGTTATTTTAATACATTTTTAGCAGTAACAAAAAAGTACAATACAGCCATCATTACCCATAATCTTAATTTTACAAAAGCTTCAAAACTGAACCTGCTGAAAAGTATCTTCAAAGGAGATGTTATTTTCAGACTTAAATTATGGTTGAAAGAAGGTCTGTTTTACAAAACCAAAGTTTATCAGACATCCGGATCTCTTTTTGTGCTGGATGAAGCTTTGACTTCAGAAAGACATCAGTTTTTGCCGCTGTTTTATACCAGAGATTTTGATAAAGCAAGAAATGAAAACCTTGTAGTGGTAATTCCAGGTGGTGTTTCACAGAAGAGAAGGAATTATACTTATATTTTAAAAACCATTCAGGATTTGAATACAGATAAACGTTATGAGTTTGTATTCCTTGGAAAAGCAAAGGATCATGAATTAAAGAAACTAGAACAACTGTCTCAAAGAGTGCCTGAAAATATCAGTATTACTTATTTCTCCGAAAGGATTTCCTCTGAAAACTTTGAAAAATGGATGCAGAAAGCAGATGTCCTGTGGTGTCCGATTCAGCAGGATACAGAGTTTTTCAGCATGAAAGAAACATATGGGGTAACTAAAATGACGGGAAACCTTGGTGATGCTGTCGCTTACGGAAAATTGGCTGTTTTTCCGGGAAATTATCCTTCAAAACTAGATTTTATCATTCCTGAAAAAGGAAATATTATTGAACAGTTGACGACCTTATCAGAAACTCCTTTTGATTTTTATAAAACTTACAGCAGAGAAGTGGTGCAGAAAAAACTGGAACAATTCTTAATCGGTCTGATATAGGTTTTTAAAGTAAATGTCTTTGCTTTCTTCGTAAAAACCTATTTAATCTTAAATACACTCTTGATAAACTTCATATTCAGATAGTCTTCAATGGGGAATATTTTGGTGAAGTAATTTCCGATGTAGATCAGGATCAGAACAACTGCCGGTTTATAAACCAGGTTAATCAGATTGCTGTTGAAGTTGGGAAGAACAATAGCCACGGTAATTGCCAACGTACAGATAATGGAAACAAAAATCATTTCAATACTCAACGGTGAAACTTTAAATACAAAATAGTTGAAAATAATCTTCACAACATTGTAAATGGAAAGAGAAATAGCCGTAGATAAAGCAATTCCGATCAGTTTAAGGTCTGTGTTTTTAATGAAATAATAGTTAAGTCCAATAGTCAGTCCGGCCAGTAAAAGCATCACCAGAATATTGAATCTGTAATATTTTGAAAGCGAAATAATATTTCCGTTGAAGCCTGTTGCCAGATCTATCAGCACAGCAGAACCCCAGATCCATACTACAGGCTCATATTCTCTGAGCATCGTTCCGTTTTTGGGCATAAATTGTGTCAGATAGGGGAATCCAACCATGATGCATGAGAATAGAACAGCACCAAGGAAATATAACGTTAAAGATGTTTTCTTGTGAAACCTGTCCAGCTCTACCATATCTCTGTCTGCCAGAGTTTTGTTGATGATAGGAGCGGAGATATTAAATAATCCAAGCTGTGGAATAGAGATTAATGAGATCAGGGCATACAACACGGAATAGATTCCTACCTCTTCCATTCCCATAAATTCCCCGATCATAAAGCTGTTGATGGCCAGGTAATTTCCAAAAGTTCCCAGAAATCCGAAGAAACTGTAATTGAAGAATTCTTTCCAGAAATTATTTTTCTTAAAATAATCCGTATTAAAATCAAGTTTGATTTTCTCCAGTTTGTTAGTATAATAAATATACCCCAAAAGCATTAAAAAGAATATTCCAAAAAAGAATGCAAAAGCAATTTTCTGTGATGTTGCAGCAGTAATATTCTGTGATAAGGCAAAGAAAAAGAGGCAGAAAGCTCCCAGGTTTGCAATTTTCGGAAACAGATTGTCGAAAATATTAGAAACCACAATTCTTTTATAATTGGAGGTGTATTTATTGAAAATAGCACAAAACGAAAGAATTAAAACCAGCGGAAGAATCATTTCTTTGATCTTCCATGCTTCCGAGTGTCTGAATTTTGGATAAAAATAGGGAAGTATAAAAAATACAACCGTGAAAATAAGAAAATTGATAAAAACAGTGAGCAACGATAATGAGAGCATGTTTTGTTTTTTGCCATCTCTTTCTACCGTGTGAAAAAACTTCACGTTGGAATAGGAAATTCCCAGGACTACAAAAGGAACCAGCATCTCTGCGGTAGGAAGAATGTAGCGAAGCTTTCCGTAAAATTCAAAATCATTCGGAAATATGAATATTGCGGAAACTGTGCCCAGCAAAAAACCAATATAACCGATAATGGAATATTTGAAGCCTTGTCTCGCTACTACACTCATAAAGTCGTTTTAAATGTTTTTAGGTATAAAAATAATATTGTTGATGTACTGGGTTTTATTTTTTTCGTCGTTTGTATTTTGTGTTATGATATCCTCTGTAAGATTTTCCAGGGTAAAGCTGTTTCTGTTCAGATATTTTGCTTCATATCCCCAGCTCATTACTTCAGATATTTCATTCCATATCGGAGTCTGGTGGTGTCTTTGTTCCATTTCAACCATCAAAGTCGGTTTGAATTGTCTGATGGTCCCTCTCGCTCCTGAAAGGGTTTTTATTTCGTTTCCTTCAACATCTATTTTGATAAAATCAAGCCTTTTGAAATGTTCCAGTGCAGCCCATTCATCCAGTTTGATTACTTTTACTTTTTCCGTATAGCTTTTTTCTTCTCCTTTTTCTTTGTAAGAAGTGTTTAAAGTACCGCGGGAAGCAACTGTTTTTCCGTTAATAATGGGTACTTTGAACTCGGCAATACTGTTTTCATCAGAAAGAGCCAGAGGAAAGACATGCATGGCTGGAAACAGTCTTTTCAATCGTCTGCAAAGCTTTTTATTAGGTTCAAAACCATAAATATTATCATGGTTCAATGAGTTTTCCAACTGGTACAGGAAAGTTCCTACATTCGCCCCAATGTCCAATATGACAGCATTTTTAGGAAGGTATTCTTTGATCCATACCAGTTCCGGTTCTACATTACGTTCCGAAAAATTATTTTTGTTAAGATTATTTAACGTTTTAAAATATCTTTTTTTGTAGAAATTCGGACTTATATATTGTAGTTTCTCTGCGATTTTTTGGTATAAAGACATCGTATGCGTTTTGACGAACAGCAAAGATAAGCAAAAATGTAAAACTTTTCTTAAAAAATGTTAAATATAATAAGTTGATTTTCAATAGTTATCTTTGGTTTCTGTTTTTGTAATCTATTGCTTTTAATGGATTTTACATTTGTCACAGAGGCATTTTTATCCCCCGGACTTTTGTAAATTATTCAGAACCAGAAGGCTTAATTATCTTTGAAATCTGTGATGTCTGTGGAGGAAACATCTGTTTTTCAGGATCAATTAAAGAAAAGGAGTGTTCAGGAAATCATTGAATGGTTTCATCAGCTTGAAAACTTTAGTCATATTTTTCACTGCATTTTTATCCAGTACCTCCTCGTCTTTTAAAGAATATACTACAATAAAGTTTTTAAGTTTCAGATATTCTCCCATAGGATCTTCTTTTTCGAAACCTTGCGGGATTTTTTTCAGTTTGTCGTCCTGGTCAAGTTCCGGGAAGTGCTTTTTGAAATCTTTATTATTGAGAATTTTGAGGAAATCATCACCGTATAACGATATTTCTTTGCGTACTTCTTTCAGAACTGAAGATTCAGGCATATAAATTCCTCCGGCTAAAAAGGATTTTCCGGGTTCCATGTGAAGATAGTAACCACCTTTCTGATTGCCTTTTCCCATTCCCAGAGAAGCTCCGAAATTAGTTTTATAAGGCGACTTATCTTTTGAAAATCGCGTGTCTCTGTAAATTCTGAACAGCGCTTTTTTACTGTCAATTTTAGCAAGTTCTTCATCAAAACCAGACATCTCTTTAATCAGTTCATCCAAAAATGAAACAACATTTTGCTGAGATTCTGTATACAGGTTTTTATTTTCATTAAACCACTCCCGGTTATTGTTTTTATTTAATTTGTTTAAAAAATCAAATGTTTTAGAAGAAATGCTTGCAGACATATTGTGTGAGGTGTTTTTATTGTTGTTAAGTGAGATTATAAAGGCTTCTCAACCCCGAATCCCGAATCTCATAACTCAAATTTACAAAAACTATTCATATCTCAATGCCTCAATAGGATCAAGTTTTGAAGCTTTCAACGCAGGATAATACCCGAAAAATACTCCCGTCACGGCACATACGATAAAAGAAACAATAATGGAAGATTCCGTAATAAAAGTAGGCCACGAAAGGAAAAAAGTAACCAGTTCTGAAGACAGAATGCCTAAAAGTACTCCAAGAATTCCACCAGTGATACTGATCAACACTGCTTCAATAAGAAACTGGTACAGGATGTCTTTTCCTCTGGCACCGATAGACATTCTCAGCCCGATTTCTTTGGTTCGTTCCGTAACGGACACATACATAATATTCATAATTCCGATTCCTCCTACAATAAGCGAAATACCGGCAATAGCAGATAACAGAACTGTCAGAAGCTGGCTGGTAGAACTCATGGTAGAAATAAGTTCAGCCTGAGTTCTTACACTGAAATCGTCATTGCTTCCGTCGACAGGAAGTTTATGTTGCTTTCTCAAAATTTCTGAAACCTGATCGGTAGCCTGCTGTGAAGTGTTTTCACTCGAAGAAGATGCATAAATGGTCTGAACATAGGTGATTCCTAAAAATCTTCTCTGAACAGTATTGAACGGCGCGATAATGACATCGTCCTGATCCTGCCCAAATGCATTAGACCCTTTTGGGGCCAGGATTCCAATAACTTTCATGGGGACTTTATTGAATCTGATAACGGCTCCTACAGGATCTTCGCCATTGGGAAATAAATTATTGTAAACCGTTTGTCCTAAAAGACAGACCTTATTGGAAGATGACACATCTTTTCTGGTGAAAGAGTTGCCATTCGCAATGCTCCAGTCTCTGATGCTGAAATATTCTTCATTCACACCCTGTAATTGAGTAGGCCAGTTATTAGGCCCGTTGATAGACTGTCCATTTGTCTGTACAGCAGGAGAGACATAAGAAACATCAGGAGCTCCCTTTGAAATAGCGTCTGCATCCTGTGGTCTCAGTGTCTGTAATCCCGAAGCCCCGATTCTGGCCCCTCCTGAAACATTCACATTACTGGACGGACGTATGGTGATCATATTGGAGCCCATAGAAGAAAGCTGATCACTGATACTTTTTTTTGAACCTTCTCCAATGGCTGTCATTGCAATTACCGAAGCCACACCGATAATAATACCAAGCATGGTTAAGAATGCACGAAGCTTATTCCGTAAAAGGGCTTTCCAGGCAATTCTGAAGAGGTTTGAGAGGTTCATTGTAATAAAATTTTTAGTTTAAAACTATTTGTAATCATCGTTTACCGGAAGGTTTTCAAGAGCTTTTCTGGCAGATTTGATATGATCATTATTAACATCTTTAATGACTTTTCCATCCCGAAGAGTCACTGTTCTGCTGCTGAAAGTGGCAATATCAGGTTCATGAGTCACAAAAACGATAGTTCGTCCCTGATGGTGAAGATCCTGCATAAGTGCCATAATTTCATAGGAAGTTCTGGTATCCAGGTTTCCGGTGGCTTCATCCGCCAGAATCATTACAGGTTCGTTTACCAAAGCTCTGGCAATGGCAACTCTTTGCTGCTGTCCTCCGGACATCTGATTGGGAAGATGATCAATCCTGCTTTCAAGTTTTACCGCAGTCAGAGCCTGTATAGCTCTTTTGTGTCTTTCTTCAGTAGATATTTTTGAGTTATAAAGAAGTGGAAGCTCTACATTTTCTTTTGCTGTGGTTCTTGGAAGAAGGTTATAAGACTGAAATACAAAACCGATTTTTTGATTTCTGAGAACAGCAAGCTCATCGCGGTCAAGATTCTTAATATTAACCCCATCCAGGCTATAATCACCTCCAGACGGTTTATCCAGGCATCCAATAATATTAAGCAGGGTAGATTTTCCGGAACCGCTGCTTCCCATAATAGTCACGAATTCGCCTTTCTCTACTGTGAATGTTACACCCTTCAGTGCATGAACAACTTCTTCACCCATCTTGAATTCTCTTTTCAGATCTGTGATCTCCAGAATTTTTTCTGCCATGACTTTTTGTTTTTAGGTTTGCTAGTTGCTAGTTGCTAGTTGCTAGTTGCTAGTTGCTAGTTGCTAGTTGCTAGTTGCTAGTTGCTAGTTGATTTGCTTAGGCTTGAATTATCTCGGTCCGCCGCCACCGCCACTGTTTCTGTTATTTCCGCCACCTCTTCTTTGAGGCATAAACGGGCTTTTAGCCTGTCCGCCAGATGATTTTTTTGAAAGAACTTTATAACCGGTGATGATATTGTCATTTTTATTTAACCCTGAAACAACCTGTATTTCGGTGTCATTATCCATTCCTGTTTTTATTTTTTTGCGGGAAATAGTGCTGTCTTTAGCAATGATCCAGACGGCTGCCTCACTTTTATTCTCTGTTTCTTTACCCTGTTTCTTCCATTGTCCTTTTTCATGTTTTTTACCATTGGCAAATGGAGAATTTATTTTATATTTTTTGATAATCAAGCTATCTGGTCTGAAGCTGGTTGCTGCTACCGGAATTTTCATAATATTGTTTAGGACCTGCGTGTAAATTGTAATATTTGCCGTCATTCCTGGCTTCAGTTTTAAACCTGAATTATCTGCGTTGATGATGGTGGTATAATTCACCACATTCGATGAAACGGTAGGATGAAGGCGAACTTCTGAAACCTCACCATCAAAGATTTCATCCGGAAAAGCATCTACCGTAAATGTTGCTTTCTGACCTACTTTTACATTTCCGATATCAGCTTCATCCACTGAAGCACGAACTCTCATTTTAGTAAGATCCTTGGCAATACTGAACAGGGTAGGAGTGCTGAAACTTGAAGCTACGGTCTGCCCTTCGCTGACATTCCTGTTGAGTATAGTTCCATCAATCGGGGAATAGATATTAGTCAGCGACAGATTTTTGTTGGCTGTGGAAAGCTGAGCATTTACAGATCCTACCTGTGCTTTCGCAGCATTATACTGATTCGTTGCATTATCATAATCTGCTTTACTGATAGCTCCCACTTTGTACAGTTGTGACTGTCTGTTGATGTTAATTTCGTTGTAAGCAAGATTGCTTTTTGCATTTTGAAGGTTCGCTTTGATCTGCTGGGACTGGAACTGAAGCAGATCCGGATCTAAAGTAGCCAGCAGCTGACCTTTTTTCACTGTAGAATTAAAGTCAACATAAATATTTTTAATGATTCCTGATACCTGAGTACCTACTGCAACGGTATCTACAGGCTGAATGGTTCCTGTAGCAGTAATGGAATTGGATATTTCTCCCATTTCAGGCTTTACTGTTTCCAGCTGGATTTTTATTTCTTTTTCTCTGATGAAGAAAAACCAGGCTGCACCTATTGCAATGATGCCGCCCACAACCCAGTACAACCATTTTTTATTCTTTGTTTTCATAGCTTACTTTAGATTTATAGGGTTACCTGCGTAAAATTCGTAGATCTGTTTATTGAGAACTGCAGTGTATTTTGCCTGAAGATAATTCTGGACAGACTGTATATAAAGCAATCTTTGCTGCTGAAGCTGTACATAATCAATGCTTCCGATTTTCATCTGGGCATTCACAATATCATAACTCTGTTTGCTGATGTCCATTTGTTTGTAGGCAGAATCATACTGAGACAGCGCGTTTTGGAGATTGATGTAAGATTGTTCTACCTGCTGATTAAGCACCGTTTTGGTATTCAGTAAATCAAGATTGGCCTGTTCAATCGCTATTTTTGACTTCTCAATCTGTGTTTTGTAAATTCTGTTGTTGTAAATCGGAATTCCAAGGCTTAATCCAATGGGCATATAAAAGTTATTTCCCAACTGATTAAAGTAATTTCCATTTTCATTGGAATAGTTGGTAGAAATATTTCCTGTCAGACTCAGGGTGGGCTGAATGGAAGCTTTAGCCATCTTCAGATTTGTATTGGAGTTTTCTACGTTAAGTTCCCCGTATTTTACTTCCGGACGTTGGTCTTGTGCTAAATTTTGAACATCCTGTAAGGTTTTCAGCTGATCGTCTACAATAATACTGTCGGGTTTTACAACCTGAAAATCATAACCTGAGGGCAGCTGTAGGATTTGTTTTAAATTAACAGTATTCGTTCGTAGATTGTTTTGAGTAGCTGTCAGGTTATATTGATCCTGAGCAACCTGTGACTGGATCTGTAGATAATTTAATTTGGAAAGGCTTCCGGCTTTATACAGCTGATCACCTTGTTTCAATTGAGTTTGGGTTGTTTTCAGCACATTTTCAAGAGAAATGATATTTTCCTGATTCATCAGAATATTCAGATAAGCCTGGGTGATCGTGAGGGTAATATTGTTTTGTGCTTCCTGAACAGATAAGTCTGCCATCTGAACGAGCAGATTTTTTGAGGCTTCATTGTTTTTAATGTAATTGGCATGATAAAGTGTCATGGAAGAATTGGCCCCGATACTTTGAGATTGTGCGCCTGTCATATGAAGACCGTCACTTCCGTTGAGAGCAAAAAGTCCTTGTGAAATGGTTCCGCTTAAATTGGGATATTTTGCATCTTTTGCCTGAAGGAGATCCTGCTGAGCTGCATTTTTTGAAAGCCTTAGAGAATTAATGGAAATATTATTCTCTTTTGCATATTCAATACAATTTTCCAGAGTCCAGGTGGCCGGATAATTGGGGGTTTGGGAAAATATTTCCAAGGCGATGCATAAGAATATCAAAAAGAAAAATTTGCGTTCCATGGTTTTATTTTTGAAAATTCATAAATAACACAGAAAAAATCAATCCAATTTAATAAAAAAAAATAATGTTTAACAAGTTTTTAACCTAAAGCTGTTTTTTTTACATTTAATTTTCAGAAAATTAAAAATATATTAAAAGATTCTGAATTTAAGATTGTATATTTAAAACTTTATTCAAAAACAAGTCAAATATTTATTGTATCTTTGCAAAAATTTTAAAATAGTTAATGAATTTATTTACGGAAACCAATTTAAGTCCTGATATCCTTAAGGCAATTGGCGAACTGGGCTACGAAAGCCCAACAGAAATCCAAAAACAGACTATCCCTTTTATTCTTTCAGATATTCGCGACTTGATCGCACTTGCGCAAACAGGGACAGGCAAGACAGCAGCGTTTTCGCTTCCGATTTTGGATATGATTGACGATACGAGTCGCAAAATCCAATTATTGGTGCTTTGTCCGACACGGGAATTATGTCTTCAGATTTCGAAGGACATAAAGAATTACTCTAAGTACATGAAAGACATCAAAACTACTGCAGTTTATGGTGGAAGTAGTATTTTAGACCAGATGAGATCTTTGAAGGATAAACCACAGATTATTGTGGGAACTCCGGGAAGAGTAATTGATCTTATCAACAGAAAAGCACTTGACTTTTCTGCGATTCATTGGTTGGTATTAGATGAAGCCGATGAAATGCTTTCTATGGGATTCAAAGACGAATTGGAAACCATTCTAAGCGAAACTCCGGAAACTAAACAAACTTTCTTATTCTCTGCAACGATGAATAAAGAGGTGGAAAGAATTTCCAAAAATTACCTTACAAAACCACACCGTATTTCAGTAGGTTCTATCAACGAAGTGAAGAAGAACATTACTCACGAATACTATGTAGTAGGGTACCGTCAGAAAAAAGAAGCATTGAAGAGATTAATTGATGCTAACCCCAATCAGTACTCTATTATCTTCTGTAGAACGAGAATGGAAACTCAGGAGGTAGCAGATTTCCTGATGCAGAACGGGTATGCAGCTGATGCTCTTCATGGTGATCTTTCTCAGGCGCAAAGAGATACGGTAATGAAGAAATTCAGATTGAAAAACATTGATATTCTTGTAGCAACAGACGTTGCAGCAAGAGGATTGGATGTAAACTCTCTTACACACGTTATTCACTTCTCTTTACCGGATGATCCTGAAGTATTCGTTCACAGAAGCGGTAGAACAGGTAGAGCTGGAAAAGACGGTATTTCTATGGCCTTAATTAAGCCTGAAGAAAGCAGAAAACTGAAGCAGATCAAATCTGCAACAAAAATTGAAATTAACGAAAAATTCATTCCTACAGGTGATGATATTATCAAAGCTCAGGTAGGAGGTGTATTCGAAAAATTATTGACGGAGCACGAGGATCTTTTTGAATTTGATGATAGCTTAATCCCGGATCTAAGCAAATTTACAAAAGAAGAACTGGTGCACCAGCTGCTACAGTTCCAATTGAAGGATCTTGCTTTATATTACAAAGATAAACACGATCTTGTTGAGCAGAAATTAAGCACCAGAGATGATGATTACTCAAGAAGAGACCGCGGACGTGATAGAGACAGAGACCGCGGACGTGACAGAGACAGCAGAGACAGAGATCGCGGAAGAGACAGAGATCGTGGTGGAAAGCCAAGAAGAAGAGATGAGAGCATGGTAAGATTCTTCTTTAATCTTGGAAAAAAAGACCACTTGAAGAAGCTTGATGTTTTAGATATTATCAATAAGGCTACTGGTGATGGAAAATCCAAAAAAAGAGCTGAAATCGGAGATATCGAAATCTTAGAGAAATTCTCTTTCTTCGAAGTTGAAAAATCGTTTAAAGACAACGTCTTGAGCAATATTCAATCTATGAAGTTCAAAGGAAAAGATATGAGAGCTGAAGTAGCAAACTAAATCTCACAAATTACTATATAAAACCGGCCTTAAGGCCGGTTTTTTTATTTGATAATCAGGAGTTAAGCGAATGTTAACAAAACTTAATGTCATATAGTTTCACGTACAATCCTTTTTTAAGAAATTTGCACTCGAATTATAAATACTAAAAAATGGGAATTGGTAATATTTTCCACGCTTTTCAACCAAAAGATAAAATCTTCTTTGTACTTTTCGAAAAAGTAACTGAAAATCTAGTTGCAATGTCAGAAGATTTCAACACAGGAATCAAGGATTTCGATCTAAATGATGATTCTATGCTGAAGAAAATGAGTGACTTCGAACACAAGAATGATGAACTTACTCACGAGATTTTCGTAGAATTAGGGAAAAACTTCATTACACCTTTTGACCGTGAGGATATCCACACGTTGGCAACAGGACTGGATGATATCGCTGATTATATCTACGCTTCCACAAAATATATTTTCCTATACAAATCACCTGAGATGAAGGCTTATTCAGACTTCTCTTTATTGATCCATAAAGCATGTCTTGAAATTCAGAATGCAATGAAAAACCTTAAAGGGTTCAAAAACATGGAGCAGGTGAAAGAAGCTTGTATTAAAGTGAACTCTATTGAAAATATTGCTGACGATTTGCTTTCCAATTCAATGGTAGAATTATTTGAAACCAATGATGCAATCAACATTATTAAAGTTTCATCTGTATTGAACTACCTTGAAATTGTAACAGATAAAGCAGAAGATGTTGCCAATACAATCGAGAACATCATGATTAAATACGCCTAATACATAGCAAAAAATGGAATTTCCGATTTTACTTGTAGTTATTATTGCGTTGGCCCTGATCTTCGATTATATCAATGGTTTTCATGATGCAGCCAATTCAATTGCGACTATTGTTTCTACAAAAGTTTTAACTCCATTCCAGGCTGTACTTTGGGCAGCACTTTGGAACTTTGCAGCATTCTTTATTGCTGCTTATATTATTGGAGAATTCAAAATTGGTAATACAATTGCCAAAACAGTTAACGAGAATTTTATTACCCTGGAAGTTATATTTTCCGGTCTTGTGGCAGCTATTGCCTGGAACCTGCTTACATGGTGGTTCGGAATCCCTTCTTCATCATCACATACGCTGATTGGAGGTTTCCTGGGAGCGGCTCTTATGCACGCTTTCATGATGGATTATCATGCGGTGGCAGCAGCACAGCCAGAACTTGGAATGTGGGGTACCGTTAAAGAAGCTTTCAACCAGGTTACTCATCAGAGTGTGGTAAAGTTTGATAAAGTAATTCCTATCTTCCTGTTCATTTTCATGGCACCGATTATAGGGATGATTATCTCAATCATCATTACACTGATTATCGTACACCTTTATAAAAGATCAAACCCGCATAAGGCAGACCAGTCTTTCAAAAGATTACAGCTGGCTTCTTCAGCTTTGTTCAGTTTAGGACACGGTTTGAATGATGCACAGAAAGTAATGGGTATTATTGGTGCGGCGCTTATCTACTACCATGTTGAAATGCTGCATGATCCAATCTATCTGAACATTCCTGCTGCAGGACGTTTTGATTATTTCGCTCAGCATTACCTGTGGGTTCCTTTGGTTTCGTTCCTTGCTATTGGTTTGGGAACAATGAGTGGGGGTTGGAAGATCATCAAGACCATGGGGACTAAGATTACTAAAGTAACTTCATTAGAAGGAGTAAGTGCAGAAACTGCAGGAGCTATTACTTTATTCATCACAGACCACTTTGGTATCCCTGTATCTACAACACATACGATTACAGGTTCTATCATCGGGGTGGGATTAACAAAAAGAATTTCTGCCGTAAGATGGGGAATTACTGTAAGCTTACTTTGGGCTTGGGTTCTTACCATTCCAATCTCTGCAATTGTTGCAGGAATTACTTACCTGGTGGTAACCTTCGTTTTCTAGAAAACAAATCATATAATTATACAAACTTTGTCCTTTTGGGCAAAGTTTTTTGTTTTATAAAGCCTCGAAAAATCGTATTTTTGTTCAAATTAAAAGATTTTATGGAATTTTTAGACAGATACCAGCAGATTGTTGCGGACGCCATCACAAAATATACTTTTAAAGATAAACCTTCAGAGCTGTATGAGCCGATGAACTATATTATTTCCCATGGTGGAAAGCGTCTTCGTCCTATTATGGTGCTGATGGCTTGCGAGATGTTCGGCGGAGATCTTAAGCAGGCAATTAAGCCGGCATTGGCTATCGAGTTTTTCCATAACTTCACGCTGATCCATGATGATATTATGGATGAAGCTCCTTTAAGAAGAAATAAGCCTACCATTCATACTTTACACGGTCTTAATGTGGGAATTCTTTCCGGAGACGGACTGATGCTTAAAGCCTACAAGTTTTTTGAGGATCTTGAGCCGGAAATCTTCAAAGCATGTATCAGAATATTTACCCACACAGGACTTCTGCTTTGTGAAGGACAGCAGTATGATATCAATTTTGAAACTCAGGAAGATGTTACTTTTGATGACTATATCAGAATGATTACCTATAAAACAGGAGTTTTGAGCGCTTCATCATTTGAGATCGGAGCTTTGATTGCAAAAGCCGATTTTAAAGATGCAAAAGCTATTTTTAATTTCGGAAAACATATCGGAATTGCGTTCCAGATTATGGATGATTATCTTGATGTATTTGGTGATCAGGCACAGTTTGGGAAAAAACATGCCGGAGATATTTACGAAAACAAGAAAACTGTTCTGTATTTGTTAGCAAGAGAACATGCTACCGATGAAGAAAGAAAAGAACTGGATTACTGGTATTCTAAAAAGACAGAAAACGTTGATAAAGTTTACGGAGTAGAAAAGATATTCAGAAGAACAAAAGTAGACGAGAAAGCATTACGTCTGATCGAAAAGCATAATGAAATCGGACAAAGCTATCTTCAGAAGATAGATGTTCCTGAGGAAAAGAAAAAACCTTTTATCGAACTGGCAAATTATTTGTTGAGAAGAGAAAGTTAATAGAGGTAGTAGAGGGTAGGCAGCAGGTAACAGCAATTTACCCGCTGCCTATTTACTGCCACCTAATACCTATACGATGAAATTCAGAACAGAAGTTGATATTCCTGCATCAGATAAAAAGATTGAGATTGAAGATAAAATATTTTCAATAGGCTCATGTTTTGCCTCTGAAATGACAGATTTGCTTAAGGATGGACAGCTTCAGACACTCAATAACCCTTTCGGGACGATATTTAATCCTTTTTCAATCAATCATGCAGTCAATAGGTTACATGATTCTGCGTTTTACGAAGAAGAGGAACTGATTACCTATAAGGAAGAATATATTTCTCTGGATCACCACACCAGTTTTGATACCCGGTATATTCATCAGACACTAGACAAAATAAACGGAGCTATTGAAGCCGGAAATGCCTTTCTGCAGGAAGCTGACTGGATCATTATCACCTATGGTTCCTCATTTATTTACGAGTTTCTTCCCAAGAAAAAGCTCGTGGCCAACTGTCACAAAATCCCGCAAAAGTTTTTTGAAAAAAGACTGCTTTCCCATCAGGAATTGACGAGTTCTATTTATCAGACGATTCTGGATCTTAAAGATATTTGCAAAGAAGGAGTACAGATCCTGTTTACTGTTTCACCCGTAAGGCACACTAAAGATGGAATGGTAGAAAATCAGCTAAGTAAATCCAAATTAATCACCGCTATTCACGAGTCCATTTCTCTCTTTGAAGACTGCCATTATCTGCCGGTCTATGAGATTTTGATGGATGATCTGCGGGACTACCGTTTTTATAAAGAAGATATGATTCATCCCAGCACACAGGCGGTTAATTATATTTTTGAGAAATTTGGAAACGCCTATTTTTCAGCAGAGACGCAGCATTTTATCAAAGAAAATTTTAAGATTATCAAGGCGCTGGAGCATAAAACCAGTGATAAGAAAGACCCTAAGTTTATAGAATTCAGGGAGAAATTAGATCAGAGAATTGAAATTCAGCGTAAAAAGGTAAAACATAAAATATTTTAAATGCTTGATTTTACCAGAATTAACTACCTGAAAAACGGCAATGAAAGGCAAAAAAGGGCGTATGATGTTCTTGCAAAATATCAGATTTTTGAAAAATTAAAGGCTTATTCACCCATTTTGGCAGGAACAGTTCCTATTGAAATTGATATCGAAGGAAGTGATCTGGACATTATTTTTGAGGTTGATTTAAGATTTGAAGAAGACTTTCTGGATGATTTAATGTTGAGCAGATGTATTCCTCACGATGTAACCGTTGAACATCTCATCATAAACGGTGAAAAATGCATTACATTGAATTTTATGCTGGAAGGATTCCCCATTGAGATTTTCGGCCAAAATAAGCCGACAAAAGAGCAAAATGCTTATCTCCATATGGTAGCTGAATACAAAATATTAAAGGAAAAAGGAGAAGAATTTAAACAAAAAATAATAGAACTTAAAAAGCAGGGAATAAAAACCGAGCCGGCCTTTGGAATGTTGCTCGGACTTAAAAACCCTTATGAAGATCTATTGAAATTTTAAATAAAATGATTGATACACATACACATCTATACGCAGAAGAATTTGATGAAGACAGAAAAGAAGCTATTCAAAGGGCTTTAAATAAAGGAATTACAGAATTCTATCTTCCTGCTATTGATTCTGAATCCCATGAGAAAATGCTGCAGCTGGAAACAGAATATCCTGGACAGATTTTTTCAATGATGGGATTACATCCTTGTTATGTAAAACCGGAATCGTGGGAAAAAGAACTCGAAATCGTAAAAAATTATCTTGATCAACGACATTTTCCTGCAATTGGGGAAATAGGGATTGATCTGTATTGGGATAAAACA
Source organism: Chryseobacterium rhizoplanae (assembly GCF_900182655.1). Taxonomy (GTDB): domain Bacteria; phylum Bacteroidota; class Bacteroidia; order Flavobacteriales; family Weeksellaceae; genus Chryseobacterium; species Chryseobacterium rhizoplanae. The sequence goes on along the minus strand of NZ_FXTC01000008.1, from coordinate 180,357 downwards.
ACTTTGGATATTCAGGTGAAAGCTTTTGAACAGCAGATTGACTGGGCTATAGAAAAAGATCTTCCGATTGTGATTCATACAAGAGAAAGCTTTGATGAGACCTTTGAAGTGCTGGAAAGAAAAAAACACCCGAAGCTCAGAGGAATTTTTCATTGCTTTTCAGGAAATCTGGAGCAGGCACAGCACGCTGTTGACCTTAATTTCATTTTGGGAATCGGTGGAGTCGTAACGTTCAAAAACGGGAAAATAGATCAGTTTCTGAATGAAATTCCACTGGATAAGATTGTTCTGGAAACAGATTCTCCTTATCTGGCGCCGGTTCCCCACAGAGGAAAAAGAAATGAAAGCTCCTACCTTGATCTGGTAGCCGGTAAACTGGTGGATATCTATGGGAAAGATTTCTCTGAGATAGACCGCATCACTACAGAAAATGCAAAGAATCTTTTTCAGTCATAAAGGTTCTCAACTTTAAGATAAACAAAACCCTCTTCAATTTTGAAAAGGGTTTTATTTTTTTATTTCTTTCTGGTGAAATTCTTGTTTTTAGGCTTTTTGAAACCTACTGAAGCTCCTGTAGAAGGCTTTTTACGGTTGTTATTTGGCCTTGAATTATTACTGTTGCCTGTTTTAGGTTTCTCACCACCTGCATTAAAAGGTTTGTTGTTAGAATCCCTTTTCTGGGCAATCAAATCATCAGTATGGAACGGGTGGTCTTTGATCACAGGGATTTTCTTCCCAATCAATTTTTCAGTATTCTTTAAATTCAAAAGATCAAGTCCGTCTACAAAAGATATAGAATTACCTTCAGCTCCGGCTCTACCTGTTCTTCCGATTCTGTGTACATAGGTTTCAGAAACATCGGAAAGTTCAAAATTGATCACGAATTTCAATTCATCAATATCAATTCCTCTTGCTGCAATATCTGTAGCAACAAGAACTCTTGTTTTTCCGGATTTGAAGTTATTCAAAGCATTTTGTCTCGCATTCTGAGATTTATTGCCATGAATGGCTTCAGCAGAAATATCGTCTTTCTGAAGTTTTCTGGAAATCTTATCTGCACCGTGCTTCGTTCTTGCAAATACCAATACTGAGTCTGAAATGTCATTTTTCAGAATGTGAGAAAGCAAATCCAGTTTGTTATCTTTTTCTACAAAATAGACAGATTGTTTAATGGTGTCTGCTGTAGAAGAAACCGGAGTTACCTCTACTTTTACCGGATTATTCAGGATAGAATTAGCAAGTTTCTGGATTTCAGCCGGCATTGTTGCAGAAAAGAATAAAGTCTGTCTTCTCTGAGGTAAAAGTTTGATGATTCTTTTTACATCATGTACAAATCCCATATCCAGCATTCTGTCTGCTTCATCAAGAACAAAGATTTCAAGGTTTTTTAAACTGATGATGCCCTGAGCAATAAAGTCAAGAAGCCTTCCTGGTGTTGCTACCAGAATATCAATCCCTTTTCTCAAAGCAGCTTCCTGGTTTCCTTGTTTTACTCCTCCGAAAATAACAAGTTGCTTTAATGGAAGATATTTACCGTAAGCATTAATGTTTTCCTCAATCTGAATGGCCAGTTCTCTGGTTGGTGTAAGGATTAATGCTTTTATATGTTTATTGGGAATTTTATTTTTGGATAAATTCTGTAGAATAGGAATAGAAAAAGCAGCTGTTTTACCAGTTCCTGTCTGTGCGCAGCCTAAAAAGTCTCTGCCGTCTAATATATCAGGAATCGATCTTTCCTGGATAGGAGTAGGAGTCGTATATCCCTGTTCCTGAATTGCTTTTGCAATAGGTTCTATTAAGTTTAAGTCTGTAAAATTCAAATGAATTATTTTAAAATTTAAATAAAAATTCCTTCAGTCTGAAAGAATTACATTCTGCAAAGGTAGTTTAAATATTTTTAAGTATCTTATTCCACTTTTTCAGACTTATTTACTATAAGAAAAACAAAAATGGCCACCCGAATGTAAGCAGCCATTTTATTGATATGAAAATCTGAAGTTTATTTAAATTTATATCCTACACCAGCCTGCAGAAATCCGATTTTAACAGGAACTGAATTGCTTTTATTCATTTCTATAAAATTGAAATTGTATCTGACATCAACAAAAAACTTCTCATTAATCTTATATTCTGCACCCAGAAAAGGAAATAAATTCAGGGTTTTTAAAGATTCGTAATTGTGTGTTTCAGCCTCATCAAAAACAGTATTCATTTTTACTTTGGATGAGATGTTGAATCCTAAGTTCATCCCTACAGAAGCAGAAAGCTCCGGAACAATATAATATTTTAATGAAATGGGAACCTGTATCTGGTTGAATTTGTAATTTAAGTTCATATTACCCATGTTTACGACCTCGTTGCCTACCAATTCATACCAGGGATAAGCATCTTTACCACCCAATTGAGTATACAGTAATTCAGCCTGTAAGCCAAATTTAGAAGATATAGGCTGCTCTGCTACGATACCTATATAAAAATAGGATTTTGAATCCAGCCCGGTTCCAAAAAACTTCATATTGGATAAGGAATATCCTCCCTTTACCCCAAAGCTCACAGATGCCGGATCTTTTGTGGTTTCCTGTGCATTAAATATTGCTGAGAAAGCAAATAATGCAACGAAAAAAATGTACTTCTTCATGTTTATTTTAAATGGTTAATAGTTTTACAAAAAAATAATTCCTCCAAACGAAGGAATTACTGTTACAAAGATAAATTAAATATTTTTTAGTGAGGCTATTTCACTTTATTCCATTCCTGGTTCTTTCTTAAGTTCTCAAAAAATTGATAGACTTCTGAAAGTTTTTCACTTCCATGTTTTCCGTAATCTTCCACATTTTTTGAAGTGCCGTCAGCGAATTTGATTCTTAAATAAGAGGTTGGAAGGTCGGTGATGTTTTTCTCACCATACTTATCGTTTAAGCTTTTTACATTGAGCCCATCCAGTAAGCTGATTAATTTATTGTAATCCTCTTCCTTGATTGTTCCTTTGAAAGTTCCTTCACGAGGCTTTGAAAACTCATCTTTTGATGGCTTATCATTAAAATTAAAATGTTCAGCTTCAAAAACTGCTGTTCTGTCCGGACTGATCGTCATTTTAAAAACAGGACAGAATCCGAAACACGGAGTAGCCTCATATTCAATAGTAGAATATTGGGAGTTAACTTTCTGAGAAGTACAGGAAAATAAAAATACAAATGCACAAAGGGTCAATAAATATTTCATAGTTTAAAATTTCGGAAATTCTCCCAATAATTGTTCCAAAAGATAAAATCTTCCTTTGTTTTTATGTTAAATATAAAATGGAAAACCTGCTTAACCTTTATTTGAACCATTAAGATACCATGAAGATGTTAAAAATATGAAGATAAGCTTTGCTTTAAGCTTAAGAATCAGAATGATTTACTTAACTATACTTTATTTCTTAAATCCTTCTTAATGGTTTAAAATATTGTATAGAAGAAATAGAATTAATTGTATTAAAAAACAGCCTCAGATTTTCTAAGGCTGTTTTGTATGTTGCAGTTCCATTGTAAAATAAAACTGGTGAATCAATGTTTTTTCTATCCGTGTAGTTGTTTCCAGATGGCATCTTTCAGTTCCATAAGACCTTCTCCGGTAACTCCTGAAAAGAACAATGGCTGCTTGTTTTCAGGAAACTCTGCTGCAATTTCTTTTTTCAGTTCATCATCCAAAAGGTCAGATTTTGAAACGGAAATAATGAAATCCTTATCCAAAAGTTCAGGATTGTACTCCTTCAGCTCATTTTCAAGAATTTTAAACTCCTGGAAGTGATTTTCAGAATCCGAAGGAATTAAAAATAAAAGGATAGAGTTTCTTTCAATATGTCTCAGGAATCTGTGTCCTAAGCCTTTTCCTTCCGCTGCTCCTTCAATAATTCCGGGAATATCGGCCATTACAAAAGATTTGTAATTTCTGTAGTCCACAATTCCAAGGTTAGGAGTCAGGGTTGTAAAAGCGTAATTGGCAATTTTTGGTTTTGCTGCAGAAACAGATGCTAAAAGTGTAGATTTTCCGGCATTTGGAAACCCAACAAGTCCTACATCAGCCAAAATTTTAAGCTCGAAGACTACATATCCTTCCTCGCCATCCATTCCAGGCTGAGCATATCTTGGGGTCTGATTGGTAGAAGATTTGAAATGTTCGTTTCCTTTTCCTCCTTTTCCTCCCTGCATCAAAATGATTTCCTGCTTGTCATCAAGGATTTCTCCGATAATTTCACCTTCTTCATTTTTAGCGATCGTTCCAATGGGAACATCAATATAAATATCAGAACCGTCAGCTCCTGTAAGCTGGTTTTTCGCTCCGTTTTCACCGCGTTCTGCTTTTATGTGACGGGTGTATCGAAGTGGAAGTAAAGTCCATTCATTAGCATTTCCTCTCATGATGACGTGTCCGCCACGACCTCCGTCTCCACCGTCAGGACCACCTTTAGGAATATATTTTTCACGGCGAAGGTGGGCAGAACCAGCACCTCCGTGTCCGCTTTTACAATGGATCTTTACGTAATCTACAAAGTTAGACATATAGTTTGTGTTGCGAGTTGTGAGCTACGGGAGGAAATTTCTTATCCCGTACCCGTATCCCGATTATTTAATTTTCTCTACTTCAGCGAAAAGTTTTTGGGAAATCTCGTCAATTTCTCCAACACCGTTTACCTCTACATATTTACCCTGCTGCTTATAAAGCTCGGCAACTTCTGCTGTTTTAGTATAATATTCTTTAATTCTGTTTTCGATGATCTCTACATTGCTGTCATCTGATCTTCCGCTGGTTTCTCCTCTTTTCAGAAGTCTTTCAACCAAAATTTTGTCCTCTACTACCAATGAAAGACAGATGTCAATATCGTCGTTCAATACTTCCTTAACGATAGTTTCCAGAGCTTCTGTCTGAGCAGTTGTTCTTGGATATCCGTCAAAAATGAAACCGTTGGTATCAGTAGGTTTTTTGATCTCATCGATCAGCATATCTGTTGTTACCTGATCCGGAACCAATTCTCCCTTATCGATGTATGACTTAGCCAGTTTTCCAAGTTCAGTGTCATTTTTCATATTGTATCTGAAAAGATCACCTGTTGAAACCTGTTTTAAATTGAATTTCTCGATTAGATTCTGAGCTTGTGTTCCTTTTCCACTTCCTGGAGGGCCGAACAGAACAATGTTTATCATAATGTTGATACGCTTTCAGCAATTTGCATTCGCTTCTGGCTCCTGGCTTTTGGCAGTTTGCTTTTTGCTTTCAGCTTTTTTAAGTTATTATTAAATTTATTTCTTTATATAATGTTTTAAGCTAAAAGCTATCAGCTAATAGCCAACAGCGTTTAATGGTTGATTTGTCCGTCTTCCAATTGATATAAATTAGGTAGGTTTCTTCCCAATTCATCATAATCAAGTCCGTATCCAAGTACAAATTTGTTTGGAATTTCTCTTCCGATATAATCCAGCTTGAAATCTTTCTTGTAAATCTCAGGTTTCAGTAAGAAACTCGCCAGTTTTACAGATTTAGGACGTTGGGTTTCCTTAAAATATTTGAAAAGACTTTCAACAGTGTTTCCTGTATCTACGATATCTTCTACAAGAATGATGTGACGGTCTCTTACATCTTTGGTAAGTTCCATTTTCTGATAAACAATCCCTGTAGATTCAGTTCCTACGTACGAACTCATTTGAATGAAGGCAATTTCACATTCCCCCGGATAATATTTTAAAAGATCTGAGAAGAACATCACCACCCCATTTAAAACGCCAATGAATACGGGTACTTCATCTTTGTAATCTTCATAAATTCTTAACGCTGTCTCTTTTACAATTTCCTGAATTTCGGCATCCTTTAAATAAGGAACGAAAGTTTTGTCGTGAACTTTAATGCTTTCCATAAAATTTTTAGTAGGAGGCAAAGTTACGGATTTTTGATTAAAATACTTTCCTGTTTTTATGAGTTTGAAAGTTTGACGGTTTCGACACAACAAAGTGGGGGATTATGATGAAGGCTGTTTAAATCAGAATAAATATAAGTCATTGAACGACATAGAAAGGAATAGCCTTAGAAAAATAGATTCTTAAAGAGGTAATAAATGCCTGGTGTTTAAGAGTGGAAGAAAAAAGAGATGATAAATATCTTGATAATTTATGGAAAACTGAATATTGTAAAAAATGACTACCTTTGTTCTTTCAAAACCCAAAATACGGACATGTAGGATAACATTTCTTTCAGATTCAATAAAAACAGTAACTAAGATGTTACTGGTGTTCAACTATTTTTTAAGAAAGAAATCATGATTTTACTACAACATATATCCTTTGGGTTTCCGGGAGGGGATCTTCTATTTAATAATACTAACTTAACAATACCATCTCACACCAAATCTGCTTTGGTGGGAAGTAACGGCATGGGAAAATCAACCCTGCTGAAAATGATCGCGGGGGAAATACAGCCTTTAAACGGGAATATTACTATTTCGGATTCTGTTTTTTATGTTCCTCAGATGTTTGGAAACTTTAATCATCTTACCATTGCTGAATGTCTGAAAATAGATCAGAAACTGAATGCGCTCCAAAAAATCACCAATGGAGAGGTGGATGAAATCTATTTTGAAATTCTCAATGACGACTGGGATATTGAAGAGCGTTGCCAACACGCATTAGAACATTGGGGACTTGATAATTTTGATCTCAATCAAACACTGGAAGGCTTAAGTGGCGGCCAGAAAACCAAGGTCTTTCTTGCAGGAATTCAGATCAGTCAGCCTGATATCATTATATTGGATGAACCCACCAATCATCTGGATCTTGAGGGAAGAAAGCTCCTGTATGACCTTATTGATAAAGCGGATGCAACAGTAGTTATCGTAAGCCACGACCGGACTTTACTGAATCTGGTTGATACCATCTTTGAATTAAGTAACCAGGGAATCGCCACATATGGAGGGAACTATGATTTTTATGCAGAGCAAAAGGAAGTGGAGGAGGAAGCCTTGCATAATGATATTCATGCCAAAGAACGGGCGCTGAAAAAAGCAAAAGAGAAAGAAAGGGAAACGCTGGAACGAAAACAGAAACTCGATGCAAAAGGAAAGCAAAAGCAGGAAAAATCGGGCGTTGCAAGAATTATGATGAATACCCTTCGGAATAATGCTGAAAAAAACAGTTCAAAGCTGAAAAGTGTGCATGCAGAGAAAATCAGTGGAATTTCAGATGGCTTGAGAGATCTGCGCTCCTCCTTAAAGAATTCTGAGCAGATGAAAGTGAATTTTAATGATTCCAATCTGCATTCGGGGAAGATTTTAATTGCGGCTGAAGATATTAACTTCAATTATGGAAAAGGAAATCTATGGAAAGAAAATCTCAGCCTTGAGATCCGAAGCGGAGAAAGAATTTCAATCAAAGGTTCCAATGGCTCAGGAAAAACGACCCTGATACAACTTCTGCTTGGAAATACTGAACCTTCCGAAGGAAAAATAGACAGAACAGACTTTAACAGCATTTATATTGATCAGGAATATTCACTGATTGATAATGACTCTACTCTTTATGATTTTGTCCAGACCTTTAATGATAATGCGCTGCAGGAATCTGAGGTGAAAACATTACTGTCCAGATTTTTATTTTGTAAGGATACCTGGGAAAAAAAATGTGGAATGCTGAGTGGAGGAGAGCGTTTGCGGTTACTTCTCTGCGGGCTTTCCATCAGCAACAAAGCTCCGGATATGATCATCCTTGATGAACCCACGAATAACCTCGATCTTCAGAATGTGGAAATTCTCACCCATTCCATTAAAGATTATCATGGTACATTGATGGTGATTTCCCACGATGAAGTTTTTTTAAAGGAGATTGGAATTGATCGGGAATTGATACTGAATTAATGATTGTATTTCTCACAAATTAAAAGGATAAAATAGATATTCAATAGAGGCGGGCTTTAGCCCGTCTTTCAAAAATCAATACAATTCCATTGGCTTTAGCCAAAACCTTACATAATAAAACCTGGAAATTAATTTCCAGGTTTTTATTTTCTATAAACTTTAAAAACTATTTATTTGTTTATTATATTCAGAATAATCTCCATCTTTTTAGGCAGGTCATAATCTCCTGAAATTTCAATCAAAGGAGTGTTCATCTTAGACAGCCATTCCAAATGGGCTTTCAACGTTCTGTTGGCAATACCCGTATGGTGATCATAATCTTTAGCCCAATCCATAAACTCCTGGAATTTTTTTGCTCTTTCCGGATTGGTGATAATTTCTTCGCCGTATCTTTCATGCTCTCTTTTTCGGAGCCTTTCCAGTCGTACTTCAGGTGGGAGATAGAGGAAAATAATCAGGTCAAATGCAGGAAATACATTTTTACCCCAATGAATGATTGAGCCGCCAAAAATCCAGTTTTCGGCAGTATGAAGTTGGTCTGAAACAATTGAATTTCTCGTTTCAGGGTTTTGTCTTTCTGTAAAAGGGATTGGTGTTGGAAGCCAGAAAAAATCATCACTGTCGAAGTATTTAAGATTGAGTTCCTCAGACAATGCTTTTCCTAAAGTGGTAACCCCGGAACCTGAAGCTCCGAAAATATGTATTCTCATGACTTTATCCATTTATGAATCCTCAAATCTGTGAAAGCATTTTAATTTTTTTCTATCCAACGACTGATTTCATTCAGTACCTCTTCCCGTATTTCTTCGTTAAGAATTTCGTGGCGCATCTCCGGATAAATCTTCACATCCACATGCTGGAAACCGTCAGCTTTTAAATGGTCAACAGTATGCATAACCCCTTTTCCAAAATCCCCGATCGGGTCATTCTGCCCGCTTACAAACAGGAAAGGAAATGACTTGAAAATAGTGGCAGCCCAGTTTCTCGCCGTAGCTTTTTTATAAACAGTAAATAAAGTATAAAAGGCATTATGACTAAATGGAATTCCACAAAGTTCATCCTGTTCAAAAGCTTTTCTGTTGTTAGGATTTACACTCAACCAGCTGGTATCACTGAAATCTTTGTCCTTTTTAAAATGTTTGTTATTGACGCTCGTAAAAACAGAATTCAAAAAAGTACGGTGACGGGGAGCGATAGCTGTGGCTAATGACAAATAACCTCTTAACAAGTCTATTCCGGGTAAAGGTCCGCCGGTTCCTGTAATGATAGCCCCTGAAAATTTACTGCTTGCCTTTTGAAGAAGACAACGGGTAATAAAAGATCCCATAGAATGTCCCAAAATAAAATGCGGAACATTCGGATATTGCTCTGCAAGATAATCAGCCATCATTTCGGCATCGGAAACAAGCCTTTCATCCGGTTTTTCAAGCTGAAAGAAACCGATGTCTTTTTTCTCTTTTACAGATTTTCCATGTCCCAGGTGATCATAAGTCAATACGGCAATTCCATGAGAAGCAAAATATGCTGCAATCTCTGCATATCTTCCGCTGTGTTCCTGCATGCCGTGAACAATGAGAAGGGTGGCTTTTGCTGTTTCCGGGGAAAACAGGGTGTGGAAAATCTGGGAGGCTTTGTTAGAGTTGGAGGGATGATATGAGGATTTATGAGATAAAAGCATAATAAAATATTAATTAAAAACATATCTAAATAACCAGTATACGCTATGTCCATTTAAATTTGAGTTTATGTCATTTAATTCTTTTTTTAAAGAATTAGCTCTTTTTGTATAATTTGTAATCTTGGAAATGTATAAATCCGTATTTTCTTCAAGGAAACTACAATTTTTGAAATGTTCAGTAGTTTCTTCTGGTTTTAAATTTTTATATGATATATGTTGTTTTACTTGTTCTGTGAAATCAGTTGAGATATTTAAAGGTGAATTTTCTTTTAAATAGTCAATACTGTAGATTATATCAATAAATTTTGAATAATCATTTCTTACTGTAAAGAGTCTGAATAAATACTCGCTTGGAATTGATTTATAAATTTCAGAGTTAAACATTGGCATAGTATCATAAGTTCGTTGTGATTTCCCATTGAAATTATTTTTTTCAAATACTATCGAATAATAATTAAGAATGTAAAATTTTGTTTTATCAAAGTCTGAAATATATGCTGTTGATTTTGGAAGAGCAATTTCGTCGTTATATTTTAAGATTAGTTTTCTATAATTATTTAATTTGTTTGCAATTGATAATCTATTAAAAATGTTTGTTAAAATAATTCCAATTAGGGAACCAAGAAATATCTTCATTTATGTAATTTATTAACTTCAAATATAATAATAAATGTCAAAAATATAGCTTCAACCTCATGATTTTCACCCCACCAAAAATAAAATCCACCTAGAATTTGCTCACCCAATTTTTTAAAAGTAATTTTGCACGAATCTAAAAACAAAAGTAAAATATGTCAACTTATGTAGTTGTAGGTCTTCAGTACGGAGATGAAGGCAAAGGAAAAATCACGGATGTTTTATCAGCAAAATCGGACTATGTAGTACGTTTCCAGGGTGGAGACAACGCTGGTCACACGGTTTATGTAGGTGATGAGAAATTCGTTCTACACCTTCTTCCTTCAGGAGTTCTTCAATGCAAAGGGAAATGTATCATTGCGAATGGAGTAGTGGTAAACCCTAAGTCTTTTATTAGAGAAGTTGGTCAGATCGAGAGCAAAGGCTTGAGAACAGATCATATCTTTATCAGCAGAAGAGCGCATGTAATCATGCCTTACCACATCCTTTTGGATACTTACCGTGAAGAGGAACACGGAGGAACTCAGATCGGAACTACCAAAAAAGGAATCGGGCCTTGTTATGAAGATAAAATTGCAAGAGTCGGAATCAGAATGGTAGACCTTTTAAATCCTGAAATTTTAAGAGATAAAATTGAGAAAAACTTAAAAGTTAAAAATTCTCTTTTTGAAAAATATTACGGAAAACCAACTTTAGACGTTGAAGAAATCTACAACGAATATTTAGAGATCGGAAAACAGCTTCAGGACAGAATCGTTGATACTGAATTAGAGCTGAACGAAGCAATCAGAGATGGTAAAAACGTATTATTCGAAGGAGCACAGGCATTAATGCTTGACATCGACTTCGGAACATATCCATACGTAACTTCATCTTCTCCATCTACAGGAGGTGTTTGTTCAGGAGCAGGAGTTCCGCCAACATCACTTCAGAACTTAATCGGTGTGGCAAAAGCATACTGTACAAGAGTTGGAAACGGACCTTTCCCTTCTGAATTAGATAACGAACTAGGTGAGAAAATCAGACAGATCGGTGGTGAATTCGGAGCTACTACAGGTAGACCGAGAAGAACAGGTTGGTTAGACCTTGTTTCTTTAAAGCATGCTTGTATGATCAATGGGATCAACAATCTTGTAATTACGAAATTAGACGTTCTTACAGGAATTGAAAATCTGAAAGTAGTAACACATTACAAAACTGAAGACGGGAAAATTATTGATTATTTCACTTCTTCAACAGAAAAGCTATACAACTACGAGCCAATCTACCAGGATTTACCAGGTTGGAACGAAGATATTACAAAAGCAAGAAGCTATGATGAACTTCCTGACACTGCTCAGAAATACATCGAGTTTATTGAGAAATATTTAGGAATCAATGTATACCTGGTTTCTGTAGGTCCTGAAAGAAGTCAGAACATTATCAGAAAAGAATTATTCTAATATTCTTAGATTATAAAATAACGAAGAGACTATCATTGGATGGTCTCTTTTTTTGTTTAAATGACCCTTGTCAAAGTTTTAAACCTTGACAAGGGTCGGGGTTCAAGAGTTAGGATTAATAACTTAAAGAGACTTTTAGCAGATTATCCCGGTCATGAATTTTTATATACTTTTGTCTTGGAACAAAACTATAAACAGAAAATCAATCACATGGAAGAAAATAAAATACTTCAGCGCTTTCTGGATAATATTGTAATCAGCTTATACTTTACAATAGCTTATGCGGCTTTGCTGATTGTCTATTTGGGACTGCCTATAAGAGTCAGTTCAGATTTTTTGCTGATCCTGTTTATAGTCTGCAGTTTGGTTTTTAGTATAGGCGCGATTTATTTTGCGGCTAAAAGTTATAAAAAAACGAAGATCAGTTCAATTATTCTGATAGTAATCAATGCTTTGGGATTATTGATACTGCTTACTCTTCTTCTCCTGCTTATATAATCTTCTCTACTAAGCTATCAATCTGTTATTTGTGGTTTACTGTTCTTATTTATTTTCATAGGAAATAGTTCTGTTTTCCTGTGTGACTTTTTCTACTTAAAAATGTTAAAATTTAAACATTATCATAAAATTTTCTAATATTATGTTGTTTTGCTAAAAAATTGGCAGATGTTTTGATATTACAACATTGCTTATCGATAAGAGCTAACAAAACTAATAATCAAAATTTTTAACAGTTTAAAAAAGTAGTAGTGATGAAACAACATAGTCAAAACCAGGAATTTCGTTTTAACGAAGTTCTCTTTGAGCACCGCAATAAAGAATATGGTGCCTATGCATTAAGAAACGAATCAGATCGAATATTAACCAAAGCGCTTTTTATCGGAGCAAGTTTAATGGCAGCAGTATCCATTACACCGTTTGTGATTTCTGCATTTAAACCAGCAGAAATACCTACAGGAACTATATATAGTCTTCCACATGTGATTGAGATTCAAGATGTAGAAAAGCCGAAAGATCCTCCTGTACAAATTGTAAAGCCAACGCCACCAGCTCCCGCAGTAAAAACATATGATGAGAGATTGCCAGAGCCTAAAGCGACTGTTACCAATGAAAAGCAGGTTGTAGATAAAACGAATGCAGTAGCAAGCACAGAAACATCGGAAGGTAAAGAAGTATCAAATACAACCTATATTCCGATTGTTCCACGCGTAATTGGAGGCGATGGCCCGCCTGCAGTAAAAGCTGATCCGGTAGTTGAAAAAACAGATCCTAAAAAGATTGAAACGGAATTAAGTGTAGAAGCTAATTTCACAGGAGGAATAGACGCCTTCAGAAATAAAGTAATGAACAACTTCGATGGTTCAGGATTTGAATCAGAAGATGTAGTAAAAACGACAGTTACCTTTATTGTAGAAATGGACGGAACCATCTCAGGGGTAAAAGCTAATGGAACCAACGCCGACTTTAACAGTGAAGCTATGAGAACAATCAAAAACATCTCAAGCAAAGGAAAATGGATCCCGGCCAAAAACAAAAAAGGAGAATTCGTAAGAAGTTATTTCAAATTTCCTATCTCAATGAAGTTTGATAATTAATACGGAAAAACACATTTCAAATAGTTATCCACAAAGATTTTTTTTTGTGGATAATTTTTTTTATTGCTAAATTGCTTATTAACAATATTTTAACTCAATTTTGATTTTCCCCACTCACCGAGAGCAAAGAAAAAAGTGTATTTTTGAAACTTAAAGTTCTAATAATGGCAAAAATCATAGGTATTGCTAATCAAAAAGGAGGCGTTGGTAAAACTACCACCGCTGTCAACTTGGCGGCAGCATTAGGAGTATTGGAAAAAAGAATATTAATCATTGATGCTGATCCTCAGGCGAATGCTACATCCGGTCTGGGTGTTGAAGATGTTCAGTATTCTACTTATAATCTTTTGGAGCATAGTGCAGAAACAAGAGTTTGCATCAAAAGAACTGCGACTCCGAACCTGGATATTATTCCGTCGCATATCGATCTGGTCGCTGCGGAAATTGAATTGGTAGACAAGGAGGATCGTGAGTATATGCTGAGAAAAGCACTGGCCAGTGTAAGAGACGATTATGACTATATCATCATCGACTGTGCACCGAGTTTAGGTCTTATTACAGTAAACGCTCTTACTGCAGCTGATTCTGTAATCATACCGATCCAGTGTGAGTATTTTGCATTAGAAGGACTGGGGAAACTTTTGAATACCGTTAAAAACGTTCAGAAGATCCATAATAAAGATCTTGGGATAGAAGGTCTTCTTCTTACGATGTATGACAGCCGATTGAGATTATCCAATCAGGTAGTGGAAGAAGTAAACCTGCACTTCCCGGAAATGGTTTTTGAAACCATTATCAGCAGAAACGTAAGATTGAGTGAAGCACCAAGTTTTGGAGAAAGTATCCTGAACTATGATGCAGAAAGTAAAGGAGCTGTTCAGTATATTCAGTTAGCTGAAGAAGTTCTTTTGAGGAACGAAAACTTAATAAAGAATTAAATTAATAATAAATGGCCAATAAGTGTATGCTGGTCATCACTTGTTAAACATCATTTATCAATTATATCTATGAAGGACAAAAAAAGAGCTATGGGACGCGGTTTGGGCGCTATTTTAAGTGCAGAATCTAAAGCAACTGTCAATTCAGCTACTGATGAAGGAGCAGATAAGTTTGTGGGAAATATTGTAGAAGTTTCGCTTGAAGATATCTATCCGAACCCGACGCAGCCGAGAACTTATTTTGATGAAAAAGCATTAAACGAGCTTGCACAGTCAATTGAAAACCTAGGGGTAATCCAGCCGATAACCCTGAGAAAAGATGGTGAAAAGTTTGAAATCATTTCCGGGGAAAGACGTTACAGAGCAACTAAAATTGCGGGGTTAACGACTATTCCTGCCTATATCCGTTTAGTGAATGATCAGGAACTTCTTGAGATGGCTCTTGTTGAAAACATCCAGAGAGAAGATCTTGATGCCATCGAAATTGCACTGACTTATCATAGGCTTTTAGAGGAAATAGGACTTACACAGGAAAATCTGAGCCAGAGAATAGGAAAGGACAGAAGTACCATTACCAATTCTATCAGGTTGTTAAGACTAAACCCTGATATTCAGAATGCTATCAGAAGTGGTGAAATTTCTGCAGGACACGGCAGAGCAATCATCAGTCTTGAAAGTGAAGAAGATCAGCAGGTTTTGTTCGAGCTTATTATCAAAGAAAAATTAAACGTTCGTCAGGCAGAACAGGCAGCTGCTGCATTGAAGAATCCAAAATCTCCCGCTGCCAAAAAAGCAAAAGTGGAGCTTTCCAATAACTATAAAAAAGCCCAGAAGACAATCGCTGATATCTTGGACGTAAAAGTAGAGATCAAATCTTCTGGAAATGGTAAAAAAGGTAAAATTGTCCTGGACTTCAAAAATGAAGAAGAGCTGGAATATATTTTATCCCATATTAAATAATGAAGAAAATATTTTTCACATTTTTCTTGTGTATCGCTGCACTGGCCTACTCACAAGTAAACCCTATTGATACCGTTCGGATGCAGACTCCTCCGAAAGAGGAACCCCGTGTGGTAAAACCAGGTAAAACAGAAGCAAAGATCATTGAAGATCTTGAAAAAGCCAATGGTCCCACAGTAAAAACCATAAAACTGAATCCCACCAGAGCAGGATTGTATTCTGCCGTTTTACCGGGATTAGGACAGTTTTATAACAAAAAATACTGGAAGATTCCTATTGTCTGGGGAGCGGTAGGAGCCGGAGTGGGTATTGCCGTATGGAATGACAACCAATACAAAAAATATCGTGAATACTACATCGCGAAACTTAATGGTACTCCTAATGAATTTGTGGACAGCCACCCGTTTTTAGATAAAAGAGCATTGGGGAACGCACAGGACAGAGCGAAGAGACAAAGAGATTACGCCATTGCGATTACAGGACTTATTTATATTCTGAATATTGTAGATGCCGTAGTAGATGCACACCTTTACGAAAGCCGTCATGACCCGGATCTGGTTTTTAAACCATCGGTTATTCAGGATCAGTATGGGTACAGTGCTCCAAAAACAGGGTTCAGTTTAAGTTATAGATTTTAGAAACAACATATCTGCTAAAGACCTCAGTTGAAAGCAGTATTCAAAAATAAAAAAGATTATATGAAAATAGCATTAGTTGGTTATGGTAAAATGGGTAAGATCATTGACGAGATCGCGCAGAAAAGAGGTCATGAAGTAGTTGCCCGTCTTAAGGAAACCCCAACTGCTGAGAATCTTAATAATCCGGATGTTGTGATTGAATTCTCATTGCCTGAAGTGGCATTTGAAAACATTAAAGCTTGTCTTGAAAATAAAATTCCGGTGATCTGTGGAACTACAGGCTGGCTGGATCAGAAAGAAGAAATAGAAAAACTGGCTGTAGAAAACGGTACTGCATTTTTATATGGTTCCAACTTTAGCTTAGGAGTCAATTTATTTTTTGCTTTAAACGAAAAGCTTGCAGATCTGATGAAAAACGTAGATGAATACTCTTGCCAGCTGGAAGAGATTCACCACATCCATAAAAAAGATGCTCCAAGCGGAACCGCTATTTCCATTGCAGAAGGAATCATTCAGAACAATCCTAAATTCGATGCCTGGAAGCTGGAAGAAACAGAAGGTAAACAATTAGGAATTTTTGCGGTACGTGAAGATGAAGTTCCGGGAACTCACAGTGTATATTACAGAAGTGAGGTAGACGAAATCGAGATCAAGCACACTGCTTTCAACAGAAACGGTTTTGCGCTGGGAGCTGTGGTAGCTGCCGAATGGATCAAAGATAAAAAAGGAAACTTCGCAATGAAAGACGTTTTGGGACTTTAATTTGTAACAAATTCTGTAAATTGCAGACCAATAAACAGAAAATGATGAATAGTGAATTGTAAACAGCGGACTGCTTTTATCATTTATTACTCATCATTTTTATCATAAGAATAGGCACAAAAATTTATGAATTATTTTTTAACTTATACCGTATATGTCCTCATACTATCCGTATTGATGGGCATTTCATCTTGGAAACTGTTCAAGAAAATGGGCTATAGCCCTTTATTTGCTTTTATCCCTTTCTACAACTATTTCATCATTCTGAAAGAAACAAAGCATCCGAAATGGTGGGCGATCCTGTCTTATCTTCCGATTGTAGGGCCAATCATGATGTCTGTTTTCCACCTTTATCTCGTGAAAAAGTTTGGGAAAACCCTTTTCAAAGATCAGATTCTTACCGTGATCCTGCCGTTTATTTATTTGGCGGTGATCAACTATTCTAAAGATGTAGAGTTAGAAGATGAAAATGCAAACGACCTGTTTCTTACAGATGAAGAGAAGAATGATAAAAAGAAAGATACATTCGTAGGTTCAATTACCTTTGCGGTAGTTTTTGCAACCATTATCCACGTTTTTGTAACACAGCCTTTCGGGATTCCTACAGGATCTATGGAAAGAACATTACTGGTGGGTGACTTCCTTTTTGTAAACAAATGGAGCTACGGGTACAGACTTCCGATGCGCCCGGTAGCAATACCTTTCCTTCAGGGGACGATTATGGATACAGGACAAAAGGGTAACCCGAAAGATGATCCAAAATCTTACGTAGATGCAGTAAAGCTTCCTTACACAAGAATTTTACAATTCAACAAGCCACAGAAAAATGATGTGGTGGTTTTCAACTATCCTCAGGATTCTGTGCATACAGCGATCGACAGAAAAGACCCTTACGTAAAACGTTGTGTGGCTACAGCAGGGGATACTTTTGAAATGAGAGCCGGAAGACTTTTCGTTAACGGAAAGCCGGAAACTGTTTTAGGAGATCAGGAAGTACAGCACAGATATATTGTAACAACAGATGCTCAGTTAGATATCCCAACCTTATATAAAGCTTATGGATTTTTACCGGTTCAGGAGTTTCAGCAGGATAACGGAGGATTCATTTATGGTTTTCAGGGTTTAACAGACAAGACGGCTAAAGAAATTAAAGAACTTCCTCATGTTCTTGATATGAAAGAAGAAGTTTCAGCGAAAGGTGAAGCTGCAGTATATTACAGAGATGAAGCCAAAACTAAAATTGATACTACTCAATCTATCTTCCCAATTAACAAACCTTGGAATCAGGATTGGTATGGCCCGCTTAGAATTCCTAAAAAAGGTGATGTGGTAGCGATCAATAAGGAAACACTTCCAACCTATCAGTGGATCATTTCTGAATATGAGCACAACAGCTTAGAGAAAAAGAACGGCAAAATCTTTATCAACGGAAAAGAAGCAACCCAATATACTATTCAGCAGGATTATTATATGATGGTAGGAGACAACAGAGATGCTTCATTAGATGCAAGGTTCTTTGGTTTTGTTCCGGAAGAAAATATTGTAGGAAAACCGATGTTTACATGGATGAGCCTTCAGGGTGCTTTTGCAGACAGCAGTTCTACTTATCAGGCGCCATTCAAAATCCGTTGGGAAAGAATGTTCAAAGCAACCAATACAGGAGAAGCTAACAAAACCTCTTACTGGTGGATTGCTGCAATGATCCTGATCCTGTTCTTCGGATGGGAGTATTTCGTGAAATTATTCAGAAAGAAAAAAACTGAAGAATAGTGTTTAAAAGTAAAATATTTAATAGAGTCCTTTTAATAGGCAGCTTTATTGTAACTCTTTTTATTATTGCAAAACTCTCCGGGGTTTTGCAATATGCTTTTGTACCAACGGCAGGCAATGAACCTACCATCAAAAAAAAGTCATTTATTGTGATGACTAACATCCTTCCTTATGCCAAGTTTGAAATGATTGCTTACAATCAGAATAATTTAGATTACCCTCAAGGTGTCTATGTGCAAAGATTAATAGGAACGGAAAATGATGAAATTTTAATTAAGAATGGAAAATTATACATTAATAACACATTGATAGATAAGTTTAATGTGAAGCATTCTTATAAAATAGGCAGAGACTATGCAAATGATCTCCTATTTAAAGGAACTGAAGAAAGTGAAATCTTTCAGATTGATGATAATTACTTCATTACCCAGTTAAGTGATAAAGAACTTAATGATAATTTCTTTCATGAAAGGTTTATAAATCCAAATACAGATCAGGATGTTCGCAAAATTTATCATAAAGATTGGAATGCAGATAACTTTGGACCAATAAAAGTTCCAAGTGGAAAATTATTCTTTTTAGGAGATAATCGTAATGCAAGTTTAGATTCCCGTTATTTAGGCTTTATTGATGAGAAGGATGCTGTAGGACGAGTAATTTATCCTAGAAACTAGATTATATTATTATGCAAAATATTTTATTACCGGCATTTTATTTGCCCCCAATTTCATGGTTTTCAGTATTATTAAATCCTGAGAATGAAATTACATTGGAACAGTTTGAGAGCTTTCCCAAGCAGACTTATAGAAACAGAGCAAACATCTATGGAGCCAACGGAAAATTGTCTTTAATAATTCCTATCCATCATAACGGTAAAAGAGAATTTAAAGATATTGAGATCTCTTACCGCGAAGATTGGAGAGCCCTTCATTGGAAATCAATCAAGACAGCATATCAGAGTTCTCCTTATTTTGAATACTATGAAGATAAGTTCAGAAAAATATTTGAGCTTCAGGAAAAATACCTTCTTGATTTTAACCTTAAAGGGATAGAAATCATCCAACAGATATTGAAAACAGAAAAGGCACACTCTTTGAATGAAGAATATATCAAAAATCCTGAAAGTATTAATTTCAGAGAAAAGTTTTCGGCAAAGCTTCCGTCAGAGTTTCAAATGGAAGAATATTACCAGACGTTTTCTGATAAACTAGGCTTTTTGGAAGACCTTTCGGTTCTTGACCTTATTTGTAATAAAGGTCCGGAGTCACTGATGTATATAAAAAATGTAAAACAATCATATTAGCATACAATCGCTATTAGTGAAATTTCAGTATAGAACAGAAGAAGTTGGCGATTGGTGTCTCTCTTTTAAAAAATAAATTTCAACATATGAAAAAGGTATTATTAGCTGCAGTTTTTTTAGCAGGTTTTAGTTTTTCTTTTGCACAGGAATCTAAAGCTAAAAGTATTGATCCAAACGAAGATAAAGATCTGATGACATGGTATCATAAAGATTTTGCAACTTCAAAAGTATATGGGGTAAATACGGAAAATGCTTATAAATACTTAGAATCTAAAGGACTGAAGCCTAAAACCGTTGTGGTAGGAGTTTTGGATAGTGGAGTACAGGTAGACCATCCCGGATTGGTAAAGAACCTTTGGTCAAACCCTAATGAAGTTCCCGGAAATGGTAAAGATGATGACGGAAACGGATATGTTGATGATGTACACGGCTGGAACTTCATAGGAGGTAAAAACGGTGACGTTGATATCGACAATATGGAAGTGACAAGAGTCGTTGCCAAATACAAACCTGTTTTTGAAGGAACTGATTCCACTAAAAATAAAGCAAATCAGGCTCAGATGAAAGAAGAGTTTGATATGTATATGAAGGCCAAAGATATGTTCAATAAAAAAAGTATCGAGGCTCAGCAGAATTTCAAAACATATTCTATGCTGAACGAGCTGATTCCTAATATGGTAAAATTATTAGGAGGTAAGCCTGTCACTGCTGAAACACTTTCAGCAATTAAAGCTCCTACAGACCAGAAAGATGCAATCGCACTGGAATTTTTGGGTCAGATTTCTCAAAGTCCAGAATTCAAAGGAAAATCTTCCGCTGAATTTGAAAAAAAGATGAAAGAAGAGATGAAGGAGGCAATAGACCACTTTGCTCCGGCAGCAAAACAATATGACCTTTCCTATGATACCAGAAAAGAAATTGTAGGTGATAACTATGATGACTATTCTGAAAAAAGTTATGGTAACAACCATTACGAAGGACCGGATGCAGAGCATGGAACTCACGTAGCGGGAATTATTGCAGGACTGCCGCAAGGAAAAGAAATTCAGCATGGGGTAGCTTCAAAGGTTGCTAAGATCATGTCTGTAAGAACAGTTCCGAATGGTGATGAAAGAGATAAAGACGTTGCTAACGCTATCAGATATGCAGTAGATAACGGAGCAAAAGTTTTAAATATGAGCTTCGGGAAACCTGTTTCTCCAGGTAAAAATGTAGTTTGGGATGCTTTTAAATATGCTGAAGATAAAGGCGTTCTTTTAGTAAAAGCTGCTGGTAACGAAAATGAAGATGTCGCAGAACATTTGGCATATCCTACCAACTTTAAAAATGTTACTGATGAAAAACCATTTGTAAGCAACGTTCTTGTAGTAGGAGCAAGTACCAATAAAAACAATGCTTTAAGAGCCGATTTCTCTAACTACAATAAAAAAATGGTGAATGTTTTCGCTCCGGGAGAAGAAATCTATTCTACTGTTCCTAAAAACGAATACAAATACCTTCAGGGAACCTCTATGGCTTCCCCTGTGGTAGCTGGAGGAGCTGCTGTTTTATTAGCATATATGCCGGATCTTAAACCTTATCAGATTATTGAAGCGCTTGTAAAAAGCAGCAATGCAAGTACTGCAAACGGATTTACAGATCAATCGCAGGCCGGAGGTGTTATCGACCTGAAAAAAGCTGCAGAATACGCCTATACTAATTTCTACAAAGGAAAGCCGGCAAGCACTGCTAAGCCTTCGAAATCCGTAAAAAAGGCTGTTAAAAAATAATTTATCTCCCTGTCTTTAAGGAGAAACCATAAAAAGTCCGAATTTTTTCGGACTTTTTATTTTTTATTTTAAATTTTGGCACGGTTTTTTGTAACTTTATAGTAACAAAATAATAAACAACAAAATGAAAAAGTTACTACTTGCAGGGATGTTGGGAACATCACTTTTTGCAGTTTCGTGTTCCTCTGTTAACAAAGCAGCTACATCTCAAAATCAAAGAGCCGACTTCCTGAAAATGAAAGGAGACTGGCAGATTGTAAGCATAGATTATGATAAAGGTTATAAAATTAAACCTTTTGACGAAGGTGCAGACGCACAGTGTTTCGTAGGAAGCCACTGGAGACTGATTCCTAATAACTGGACAGGAGCGTATACTTTAAATGGTGGCGGAGATTGCCCGGCAATTACACAGCCTATCAAGTTTGAAGTAAAAGACGGTAACACGTTTATGTTTAAAAAAATTGCTTCAGGTACTAAAGCAAAACAAAATACTGCAGGGTATACAATGATGTTAATCAACCAGTCTACAGATCAGTTTTCACTTCAGCAAGATGTTCCTTTTGAAGGAGGAAATGTAAAAGTAGTTTACAACTTCCAGAGAGCAGGAATGAAATAATTTATCAACATAAAAGATCAAAAAAATGAATTTTAATAAAACATACGTAGGAGCCCTTTTCTTGTCATCAGCATTATTATTGACAAGCTGTGAGGCGGTTCAGAATTCAAATCACCAACAAAGAGGTACAGCAGTAGGTGTTGCTTCAGGAGCAGTACTTGGAGGTATCTTGGGTAACAATGTAGGAAAAGGAGGAAACGGAGCTATTGGTGCTGTATTAGGTGGTATTATCGGTGGTGTAGCTGGTAATGTTATCGGTAACAAAATGGATAAGCAGGCCAGAGATATTAAAGAAACTTTACCAGGTGCTCAGGTAGAAAGAGTAGGAGACGGTATTAAAGTAACAATGAATGAAAGCATCGTTAACTTTGCATTTGACTCTTCAAACCTTACTTCTCTTGCACAGACTAACCTTGATAAGCTTGCTCAAGTATTAGCAAATAACCCGGATACTAATATCAATATCTATGGATATACAGACAGCGTAGGTAAAGATGCTTACAATTTGTCGCTTTCTCAAAGAAGAGCAGATGCGGTAAAAGCTTATTTAGTAGGAAAAGGAATCGCTTCAGGCAGAATGTTCACAAAAGGTGAAGGTAAAAATATGCCGGTTGCAAGCAACGATACTGATGAAGGAAGAGCTAAAAACAGAAGAGTAGAGTTTGCCATTACTGCAAATGAAAAAATGATTAACGATGCCAAACAAGGGCAGTAATTAATTTTACATATAAATATTTTCGTAAAAGACCGCCCCGGCGGTTTTTTTTGTATTTTTATGCTAGAAATTTTGAATTTATTATTTTTGTACTTGAAATAACATAAATGAAGAAATATTTAAAGCTGCTCCGTGTAGAGCAATGGGTGAAAAACCTTTTTGTATTTGTCCCTCTTTTCTTTTCAGGCAATATTACCAACATAGATCTGCTTACCAAAAGCATTTTCGCATTTGTTATATTTTCGCTTGCGGCCAGTGTTGTGTATATCCTGAATGATTACAATGATATTGAAGCAGACAGAAAACATCCTGAAAAAAGGAGAAGACCTTTAGCCAGTGGAGCTATTTCAAAAGCAACAGCTATAGGAATTCTTATCGGTCTGGTTATTACAGATATTGTTCTTGTATTTTTCACACAGCTCTACTTCCATGAGTTGCTTTGGAAGTTTGCTATCATCATAGGTTTCTATGTGATGATGAATCTGGCCTATACATTTAGACTGAAACATGTTCCGATTATCGATATCTTTATTATTGCTATAGGATTTGTACTTCGTGTATTGGCTGGAGGTTATATTACAGGCATCAGTATTTCACAATGGGCTATTCTATTAACATTTGTACTGGCACTCGTACTTGCAATTGGAAAAAGAAGGGGAGAGTTGATCAACGCACAGGTTTCAGGAAAAACAAGAAAGGCATTGGATGGCTATAATGTTCAGTTTGCAGATATTGCATTATCCATTTCTATTACACTGGCTATTGTGTGTTACCTGATGTTTACCCTGTCTCCGGAAGTTCAGGAAAGATTCCATGAAAGAGTTTTTTATACGGTAATCTTCGTGGTTTTTGCCTTATTAAGATACCTTCAGCAGACTTTGGTCTACAACAGAACGGAGTCTCCTACAAAAATTGTGTACCGGGACCGTTATATACAGGTTACCCTGGTACTTTGGGTAGCTGCATTTTTAATTCAAATTTATTTTAAGAAATGAAGCCGAATTTCACACAGAAAGTTACAAACTGGGGTAATTTCCCGGTAGTAGAGAAAGAAATGAGATCAGAGGACAGTTTCAAAAAAATAAAAGAATTTGTACTCAATCACAATGAAATTATTGCCAGAGGAAACGGAAGATGTTATGGAGATGCTTCGTTGGGAGAATCTATATTTTCAACAAAAAAATTAAATAAGTTTATCAATTTTGACCGTTTAAACGGAGTGATAGAATGTGAATCCGGAGTGCTGCTTTCAGATGTTCTGGAAATTGCTGTTCCGCAGGGATATTTTCTGTATGTTACTCCGGGTACAAAATTTGTATCAGTAGGAGGCGCTATAGCTTCTGATGTTCACGGAAAAAACCATCATGCAGAAGGGTGTTTTTCAGAATATGTGATTGAATTTAAACTCATGACCGAGAGCGGGGAAATTATTACCTGTTCCAGAGAAGAAAATTCAGAGAAGTTCTGGGCTACCATTGGTGGAATGGGACTTACAGGGATTATTCTTACGGCAAAATTTAAGCTTAAAAATATAGAATCCGCATACATTCGTCAGGAAAGTATCAAAGCAGAAAATCTGGATGAGATCTTTAAACTGTTTGATGAAAGTGAAAACTGGACTTATACCGTTGCATGGATTGATTGTCTTCAGAAAGGAAAAAACATTGGAAGAAGTATCCTGATGAGAGGTGAACATGCCTTTCAACATGAACTTCCCCAGAAATTTTCGAAAACTCCTTTGAGATTAAAGAAAAAATTATCACCTACAGTTCCTTTTTATTTTCCGGGATTTGTGCTGAATGCCCTTACGGTAAAAGTTTTCAACTGGCTATACTATAAAAAACAGTCTAAGAAAGAAGTTAAAAACTTTATTGATTACGAAACATTTTTCTATCCATTGGATGCTATTAATGATTGGAACAAAATCTACGGAAAATCCGGTTTTATACAATATCAGATGGTAATTCCTAAAGAAGCGGGAAAAGAAGGGATGAAAAGAATCCTTGAAACGATCGCGAAAAGCGGAAACGGATCATTCCTGGCAGTTTTAAAACTTTTTGGAAAACACAATCCGGAGGCTTACAACTCATTCCCTGTTGAAGGGTATACACTGGCTCTGGATTTTAAAGTCAATTCAAAACTGAAAAAACTGGTAGACCAGCTTGATGCAATTGTTCAGGAGTTCGGAGGAAGAATTTACCTTACCAAAGACAGTATGAGCAGATCATCGCTTACCAATTATCTGAAAAACATTCAAAATCCTAAATTTGTGTCTTTACAGCACAAAAGAATCATAAACAACAACTCATAATGATAGTTCTGGGAAGTACATCTGAAGTGGCACAGGCTTTTGTGGAAAAAGCACTTCAGGAAGGAGAAAAGTTTGAAAAAATCTATCTTTTTACCTCAAATAAAGAAACTACAGAACGCTTCGCAAGACATATTGATGTGAAGTTTCTGCAGCAGGCAGAAGTTATTGAACTGGATCTGACCAAAGAAATTGATTACAACAGATTTGATAATATCAATTCAAATGTATTATTTTGTGCCGTAGGATATTTGGGAGAAGGAACAGAAGAAGGACTGTATGACAACAGGAATACGGAACGGATCATAGACATTAATTATTCAAAACTGGTTCCTGTAATGAATTATTTTGCTCATAAATTTGAAAGCAGAAGATCCGGAACGATCATTGGGCTCTCATCAGTAGCAGGAGACAGGGGAAGACAGAGTAATTTCATCTATGGAAGTGCAAAAGCAGCATTTACAGCCTATTTGAGTGGCTTGAGAAACTATCTTTTTGACAAAAAAGTACACGTTCTCACGATAAAACCAGGGTTTATGGCAACCAAAATGACAGAAGGCCTGCCTTTGAACCCGAAACTGACAGCAACACCGAAACAGGCGGCTGCCTGTATTTATAAAGCCTTCAAAAAGGAGAAAAACGTGGCATATGTTTTGCCGGTTTGGAGTATTATTATGATGATTATCAGGAATATACCTGAGTTTATATTCAAGAAATTAAAGCTTTAAGAAGAAATGAAAAAGTTGTATTGTTTTGATTTTGACGGAACTTTGACCTATAAGGATACTATGTTTATGTACCTTAAATTCTACGATTCTACAAAATACCGGATACAATTTTTAAGACATGTACCGCTTTTTATTCTGTTGAAGTTAAAGCTTGCCGAAACAGAAAAAGTGAAAAAAAGTTTTATCGGGTCTATTTTAAAAGGGCAGACCCAGGAAAAGATCGAAATGAAATCTAAACAGTTTTTTGAACTTCACTATCCTAAAATTGTAAGGGAAAATGCATTAGACTTTATAAAAAATATCGATAGGAATAATACACAAAGTTTATTGGTAACCGCATCCTTAGATATTTGGGTAAAGCCTTTCGCTGAGGAACTTAAAATGGAGCTTGTTTCTACGCGGGCAGAGTTTAAGAACGGAATTTTCACTGGAAATTTTGTAGGGAAAAACTGTAACGGGAAAGAAAAACTGGTAAGAATTAAAGAAGAAATAAACAATTCTAAGTACGATAAAATTATTGCATTTGGGGATACTTCCGGGGATCGGGCAATGTTGAAATGGGCAAATGAGGGACATTATCAATTTTTTCACTAATTTTGGAAGATAAAATTGTAAAAAATGAAAAGCCTGTTAATTGCATGTGCAGTAATATTGATGAGCTGTGCAAGCGCTTCATCTCAGAAGTCTTCTGCTATGCAGGGAAATACTGAACTCCTTGTTTCTGAATCTCAGGGAGGAACAGATAAACCTGGCTTTAAGATTATTGAAAACGAAAAAGAGTTTCGTAACATTATCCAGGGAAGTTTTGGTATCGTAGATCTGGGAAAAGAATCTTATATCAAATATCCTCAGTTTCCGAAAAATAAGAAAGTCGTTTTATACAATTTGGGAACCTTCAGATCAGGAAGCCACAAAATTGAAGAAATCAAAGGAGTATCTGTGAAAAATCAAATTCTCTATGTAGAAGTTCCGGCTGGAGAACCTTCCGGTGGTATGGAAATTCAGGTGATCTCCAGCCCATGGTTTATTTTTACTGTTCCCACAGATTACAAGTTTACCTCCGTAGAATTAAAATATTCAAAATAATAATGGATAAAGTATATTTAGATAATGCCGCAACCACTCCGCTTGCAGAAGAAGTTATAGATGCAATGGTGGGCACTATGAAGATGAATTTCGGAAACCCGTCTTCAACGCACAGCTTTGGCCAGGAAGCAAAAATACTTATTGAAAATGTAAGAAGACAGGTTGCAGACTATCTTCATGTAACTCCTGCTGAAATTATTTTTACATCCTGTGGGACCGAATCCAACAATATGATCATCAAATCCTCGGTAGAACACCTTGGAGTAGAAAGGATCATCAGCTCTCCTCTGGAACATAAATGTGTTTCTGAAAGTATTCTGGACATGAAAAGCAGAAAAGGAGTAGAAGTAAACTACATCCGTCCGAATGAGAAAGGAGATATTGACCTTACAAAATTAGAAGAGCTGTTAAAAGCTTCAGATAAAAAAACATTGGTAAGCTTAATGCATGCCAACAACGAAATCGGAAATATCATTAATCTTAAACAAGTTGCCCAGCTGTGCAAAGAGCATCATGCACTTTTCCACTCAGATACTGTACAGACGATGGCTCATATGAATCTTGATTTCTCTGATATTCCTGTAGACTTCGCTTCCTGTAGTGCCCATAAGTTTCACGGGCCAAAAGGAGCTGGATTTGCGTTTATCAGAAAGGCAACAGGTTTAAAAGGAATTATTACCGGAGGACCTCAGGAAAGAAGCCTTAGAGCCGGAACAGAAAATGTGAGTGGTATCGTAGGATTGGGTAAAGCGTTAGAGCTTTCTCTGAATCATATGGATGAGTATACCAACCATATGCAGGATATTAAAGATTATGCAATCGAAAGACTTTCTGCTGAAATTGAAGGAATTAAATTCAATGGAAGAAGTGCTGAAAAAGAAAACAGTCTTTATACAGTTTTAAGTGCGTTGTTGCCATACAAAAATCCATTGATAGGGCTTCAGCTGGATATGAAAGGAATTGCAATCTCTCAGGGGAGTGCTTGTTCATCAGGAGCTTCAAAACCTTCAATGGTGATGATGATGGTACTTTCTGAAGACGAAATGGATCATTGTACACCATTGAGAATCTCTTTCAGCCATATGACGACTAAAGCGGATATCGATAGATTGGTGAATGCTCTGAAAGAAATTTCAAGTGACTACACTATAGAAAAAACTAATGTTGAGCATAGATAGTCTTGTGCGCTAAATATCGTAATTTTGAACATCCGATAAAGGATTAAAAGAAAAATAATATTAATTAAAATAAAAGAAACAAAATGGCTTTAGAAATTACAGACAGCTCATTTCAGGATACGGTTTTAAAATCAGACAAACCGGTATTAGTAGACTTCTGGGCGGTATGGTGTGGACCATGCAGAACTTTAGGACCAATCATCGAAGAAGTTGCTTCAGATTTTGAAGGAAAAGCAATCGTTGGGAAAGTGGATGTAGATAACAACCAGGAGATTTCTATGCAGTATGGAATCAGAAATATCCCTACAGTTCTTATTTTTAAGAACGGAGAAGTAGTAGATAAATTAGTAGGTGTAGCTCCAAAAGAGGTAATCGCTGAAAAATTAAGCGCTCACTTATAAAAAAATAAGTTTGATAATGAATGCCTTCCAGTATTGGGAGGCATTTTTTCTAAAATAATTTGCAGATAACAAAAAAAGGTGTAATTTTGCAACCACGAAAAAGAAACGACGTTCTTTAAAAAAATGATCCGGTAGTTCAGCTGGTTAGAATGCCGCCCTGTCACGGCGGAGGTCGCGGGTTCGAGTCCCGTCCGGATCGCAGAAGTTTTTCTCAATTTACTTTTAAAAAATTGATCCGGTAGTTCAGCTGGTTAGAATGCCGCCCTGTCACGGCGGAGGTCGCGGGTTCGAGTCCCGTCCGGATCGCAGAAGTTTTCTCAATTTCTTTTTAAAAAAATTGATCCGGTAGTTCAGCTGGTTAGAATGCCGCCCTGTCACGGCGGAGGTCGCGGGTTCGAGTCCCGTCCGGATCGCAGAAGTTTTCTCAATTTACTTTTAAAAAAATTGATCCGGTAGTTCAGCTGGTTAGAATGCCGCCCTGTCACGGCGGAGGTCGCGGGTTCGAGTCCCGTCCGGATCGCAACTGCAATATGAAAGTAGTATAAAATACTGTAAAATATATGTTTTACAGTATTTTTTTTGTTTTACGTGGGTTCTAAAAAAAGTGGAGAATTGTTCAGATACGAAGGTGGGGATAGAAGATAATGTCTGTATATGGCGGTTGGTTTACGAACCTTTTTAATAATGTTACTTTTGGAATTTTGTTTTAAAATGTTAATTTATATTTTAAAACAAAATTAACTTGTACTACTAAAAATATTAATAATAATTATTACCTTCGTCCAATAATAAAAGCCACTGAATGTTGAATTAATGAAAAGGGTATTTTAGGTTTATTTGTATATGGGGGACATTTTTAAAATCAGGGATTTAAGGTATATACCCAGATGGTCGGTATTTTTTATCGACGTTTCAGTTATTTTCTTTTCTGTTTTAGTTACGTATTTGTTATTAAAAAGTCTGGGGGTAAAACTTAACTTTATTGAATATCAAAATGAAAAAATATTTTCAGTAATTATTGTTAATATTCTGTTTATACTCCTGTTCAAAACATATGCGGGAATTATAAGGCACTCTACTTTCTTTGATTTTTGTAAAATTTTGTGGTCTTCGGGTAGTGCTCTTATTACATTGCTGGGGATGAATTTTATATCTGGACTGGCATTGGGTAAACCTCTCTTTTTATATCCGGTTCTGTTTTTATTTTTCTTGATTTCTATTTTTCTGATGTTCTTTTTCAGAATGATAACCAAGCAGTTTTTTTCTGTATTTATGAATCCTAAGGATGCTTCGTCCAAGGAAAGGGTTGCTGTTGTAGGGATAGGGGGTGCTTCTGTTTCATTAGCGAATGCTATTATTCATAATCCTGATCATCCATACCAGCTGGCAGGATTTCTTAGTGCGAGATCAGATTCTAAGAAAGCAATGCTGCTAGGTCATAAGATTTATAATAAAAAGCAGTTTATTAAAAGCAATTTGAGAGAACAGTTTGATGCGGTTTTGATCAAAGATATGATGACAAAGCGGGAAATGGAAGAATGGACAGCCCTCGCATTGGATAATGGATTGAAAGTATTAAAAGCACCTGTAGCCAGTATAATAAAGGAAGATGATGTTGTAAGAGGTATTCGCCCGCTTAAGATTGAAGATTTACTCAATCGTCCGGCCATTAAAATAGAGGGGGAAGAGGTAAGAAGTTTCCATGTTAATAAAACTATTTTAGTAACCGGCGCCGCCGGGTCTATAGGAAGTGAAATAGTAAGACAGGTTGCACAATTGAATTCATCGCTTATTGTGGTGGTTGATCAGGCGGAATCTCCTTTATATGAACTGCAGCTTGAGTTACTGGAGAAATTCCCGAATCAAAAATTCAAATTTGTATTGGCGGATATTTCAAATTATTCCAGAATCGAAAAACTGTTTGATGATTATCAGTTTTCAATAGTTTATCATGCTGCGGCATACAAACACGTACCTTTAATAGAAGATAATCCTCATGAAGCTATTTTTGTGAACATTGGAGGAACTAAAAACTTAGCTCTTTTATCAAAAAAATATAACGTTAAGCGTTTTGTGATGGTATCTACCGATAAAGCTGTTAACCCAACCAACGTAATGGGAGCTTCCAAAAGGGCTGCTGAACTCTTTGTACAGTCTTTACAAAATTCCCCGGAGAACACAACAAAATTTATTACTACACGTTTTGGAAATGTATTGGGTTCCAACGGTTCTGTAATCCCACATTTTAAAAAACAAATTGAAAAAGGTGGTCCGGTTACGATTACTCATCCTGATATTATTCGTTATTTTATGACTATTCCGGAAGCCTGCGAACTTGTACTTCAGGCAGGAACAATGGGACAAGGTGGTGAGATCTATGTTTTTGATATGGGCAAACCGGTTAAAATCCTGGATCTGGCAGAAAGAATGATCAAATTATCAGGGTATACACCGGGTGTTGATATTAAAATTGATTTTATAGGCTTACGACCTGGTGAAAAGTTGTATGAAGAGCTTTTAACTGATAACTCCACAACTATTCCTACCCATCATGAGAAAATTATGATATCCAGAGACCCACTGATGGAGTTTGAAGATATAGATACTTTGTGTCAACAGATTATCATGTCAGCAATGAATAAGGATAATTTACAAATCGTGAAAATATTAAAAGTCATTGTACCGGAATTTATAAGCAATAATTCGGAATTTGAAGTTCTGGATAAAATATCTGAGCATGAAGTATATAAGTAAAGTATATAAATGAAATTAATGAAAAAAATAGTGTAAAATAATATTTTTCGTTATTTTATTTCCAAACGGAATGAAAATTGCTAGAAAAAGAATTGATTTAAATATAGGTGTTAAAATACACTTCGCATCAGTAAAAACTAATACTATAGAATCTTAAATAAAATTGAAGTTAACTCAAGTGGACTTAGAACAAAAACATATGAATAAAACTATTATTGCATATATATTACTGTTGTCGGTTACTTTACTATCATGTAGACCGAAGCAAAATATGGTATATATATCGAAACATAATATGGAAGAGGAAGTTGCAAAAGCAAAGTTCCAGGGCTTACATATTCAGGAAGGAGATGTACTTTTAATTCTTGTTTCTGCACTGGATGAAGTTGCAGTAAAACCATTTAATCTTAACACTACAAATAAGGTAGGAAGCACTTCAAATGCCGGAATAAATCAATATGCGCAACCAAGTGAGTATTTGGTAAATGAGGAAGGGAATATATATTTTCCTGTAATAGGGAATGTATATGCTAAAGGAATGACACAGATACAGCTGAAAAATGACTTGGAGGCCCGACTTAAGAGGTATCTTACAGATCCTATGGTAAGCATTACTCTGAAAAATTTCAATGTAAGTATCTTAGGTGAAGTTAAAAATCCGGGACAGAAAGAAAGTGTTTCCCAAAAGATTAACATCTTTCAGGCATTAGGTCTTGCTGGTGATATGACAGATTTCGGAGACCGTACCAATGTAAAGCTAATTCGTACGGGAGAGGATGGTACTGATCAGATTGCTAATGTTGACCTTACCAGATCTGATATTGTAAGTTCTCCGTACTATTATATGAAACAAAATGACATATTATATGTACAGCCGGACAAAAACAAACAGGTTCAGGCTAACTCGAATCCAAACAGAGCTCTTACATTCCAGATTATTGGTGCATTATTAACGGCGGGTACGCTTATTATTGCCTTAACACGAAGATAGAATATGCAGAAGATAGAATTTCAGGAAAAGGAAGATAGTTTGAATCTAAGAAAAGTTATCTCTCAATACCTATATAAATGGCCATGGTTTGTTGCCTCTATTTTAGTTTTTGTCATAGGAGCTTACATTTATCTTAGATACAGTGTACCTCAATATGAATCAACAACGGTCCTTAAATTTGATAAAAAGCAAAGTAATCTTTCCTCGGCATTGTCTGATCTGGAGAATCTTGGGATGGGCTTAGGTAATGCTGATGAGTTGAAAAGTGAAGGAGCTGTTGTTACTTCAAGGCCTATTCTCATGGAGGTTGTGAAAAATCTTAATCTTAGTGTAGAATATTTCAATACAGGAGAAATTAAAGATTCACAACTATTTAGTAAAATCCCAGTTGTTGCAAAAGTATTATCATATAATAATAATGAGAATTTTAAATTTTCAGAATATACAATGATAGATTTAAAGGGGGATGAGTTTACGCTTCAGAATGAAAAAAAAGCGACCTTTAAAGGTAAGTTCAATATTCCTCTGAATTTAGATTTTGGAATAGTGATGTTTCAGAGAAATTCTGCTTTTCCGTTTAAATCAAAGTATAAAATAATTTTTTGGAATCCTATTGAGAAAGTAAAAAAATTAGAGAAAAAGATTGAGATAAATTTACCAGATGAAAAAGCCATGCTAATGGAGATAAACCTGATAGGATCTCTTCCTGAAAAATCGGAGGCTATTCTTAATGAGGTGACTAAGCAATATAATCTGGATGGTCAGAAAGATAAAAATTTACAGGCTCAGAATACTCAGGAATTCATCGACAAAAGACTGGAAGTGATTACCAAAGACCTTTCAGGGGTAGAAAATCAAAAAGAAGATTTTGAGAACCGTAACCGTATTGTAGACATCCAGGCACAGGCAGAGCTGGCATTACAGAATACAAGTGACAATACTAAAGTTCTCCTTCAGCAGCAGGCTCAGCTGGATCTTCTGAATTCACTTTCAGGAGAAGCTTCAAAAGGTAATAACCAGCTTATGCCATCCAACCTTGGGTTGAATCCTTCACTGGAACAAACAATATCTCAGTATAATTCATTGATTATCAGTAGAAATAAAACTCTTAAGCAAGCAACCAACGAAAACCCTGCTGTTATAGAAATGAACAGGGAAATTGCTTCTTTAAAGGAAGTAATACGTGATAATATCCGTGAGCAGAAGCAGACCGTGCAGACAGGTATTTCTCAGCTGCAGAACCAGATCAATACTAACAATAGTATGATTGAAAAAGTTCCAGGACAGTCTAAAGTCTATAGAGGAATTGAACGTCAGCAAAATCTTAAAGAGCAGTTATTTTTATTTCTTCTTCAGAAAAGAGAAGAAAACGCAATCAATCTATCAGTAAATGTACCGAAAGCTAAAATTGTGAATCCTGCATTTACAGAGGATATTCCTGTATCTCCTAAAAAAGATATTATCCTTTTAGGAGCGTTATTGCTTGGTGTATTATTTCCTTTTGCAGTTTTATATTTCCTTTTCATGCTGGATGATAAGATTTATACAAGAGATGATATTAAAGAACGTTCAGAATTGGGTGTATTGGTAGATATTCCTTCACTTAAGGATAATGAAAACCATTTGATACAGAAAAACGATTTTTCCGAGTTGGCTGAAGCCTTCAGGGTACTCGTTTCCAATTTGAAATTTGTATTACCGGTAAAAGATACAGCTAAAGTGGTTATGGTAACTTCTTCGGTAAAAGGGGAGGGGAAAACCCTGGTTTCTGTAAATCTTGCGCTTACTATTGCCAATAAAAATTCAAGAGCACTTCTGATAGGTTCTGACATCCGTAACCCGCAGATTCAGCGATATGACAGTGAGCCAACCAAAAGAAAAGGTCTTACAGAATATTTATATGATAATTCTGTAAATGTTGAAGAACTTATCCATACGTCTACTACCAATCCATCATGTGATGTCATTTATGCCGGAGCAATTCCTCCTAACCCTCAGGAGCTGCTTTCTAACGGAAGATATCAAAAACTTATTGAGGAAATGTCATCTCAATATGCTTATATCATTATAGACTCTGCACCGCTTATGCTGGTATCGGATACTCTTAGCATTGTTGATACGGCAGATGCAACATTATATGTTGTAAGATCCGGAGTATCAAGAAATATTTTGATAGATTTTGCTAATGATCTGGTGAGAGACTCTAAGTTGAAGAATGTATCTTTTGTCGTTAATGATGTTTCGAAACGTGCAGGAGGTTACGGATACAACTATAGTTATGGATATGGCTACAGTCAAACAAATGATAAAAAAAGTTGGTGGAGGAAAATCTTCAAATCATAAAAATGAATAAAATTTTAATTACAGGTGGAGCGGGTTTTATCGGTTCTAACTTAACAGAGTATTTTTTAAATAAAGGTTATTATGTAGTGTGCTTGGACAATTTCGCAACTGGGCACCGTCATAATATTGAACCTTTCCTTGAAAATCCAAACTATCAGCTTATCGAAGGAGATATCCGTGATTTGGAAGTTTGTCAGAAGGCAGTGGAAAATGTAGATTATATTCTACACCAGGCCGCACTCGGCTCAGTTCCCAGATCTATTAAGGATCCTATTACAAGTAACGATGTGAATGTTTCAGGATTTTTAAATATGCTGACTGCTGCACGCGATGCCAAAGTAAAACGTTTTGTATATGCTGCTTCCTCATCTACCTATGGTGATTCTGCATCATTGCCTAAAGTGGAAGATGTTATCGGAAGACCATTATCACCATACGCTATTACCAAATATGTGAATGAATTGTATGCAGATGTATTCGGAAAAACTTACGGATTGGAATGCATTGGCTTGAGATATTTTAATGTATTTGGAAGGAGACAGGATCCTAACGGAGCTTATGCTGCTGTGATCCCTTTATTCATAAAACAACTAATCAACCATGAATCACCGAAAATTAACGGTACAGGAGATTTTTCCCGTGATTTTACATACATCGACAACGTAATTCAGATGAATGAGCTGGCCATGCTTACTGAAAATCCGGATGCCGTGAATACAGTTTATAATACGGCAGTGGGTGATCGTACAACATTGAATGATCTGATTGGATATCTTAAAAAATATCTTAGCGAATTTGATGGAGAGATTGCCAACATTGATGCTGTTCATGGTCCGAATCGTGTAGGGGATATTCCACACTCACTGGCATCAGTTGAAAAAGCAGAAAAATTGTTAGGATATAAACCTAGCCATAATATAGATAAAGGTTTAAAAGAAGCTATTAACTGGTATTGGACAAATTTAAAGTAAACATTTTTTAATTGAATCTTTATGAAGAAAGAACATAAAATTGCTATTATAGGGCTAGGATACGTAGGATTGCCTTTAGCCCGCTTGTTTGCCACTCAATATCCGGTTGTAGGTTTTGATATCAATCAGAAAAGGATTGCAGAATTGAATACGGGGGTAGACAGTACTCTGGAAGTGGAAAATGAAGTATTGGAATCTGTATTAATTCAGAATAATCCTTTTAATCAGGGAGCTGAAAAAGGATTATATTGTTCAGCTGATATCAAGGATATTCAGGATGCAGACATTTACGTTATTACTGTCCCAACTCCGGTGGATCAACATAACCGACCTGACCTTACTCCGCTTTATAAAGCCTCAGAAACTGTAGGAAAAGTATTATCCGCAGGAGATATAGTGATTTATGAATCTACGGTATATCCCGGAGCTACTGAGGAAGAATGTATCCCTGTTCTGGAAAAAGTTTCAGGAATGGTGTTTAACAAAGACTTCTTTGCAGGATATTCTCCTGAGCGTATTAACCCCGGTGATAAGGAACATACTGTTGAAAAGATCTTAAAAGTTACCTCGGGCTCAACACCTGAAATCGGGGAAATAGTAAATGATTTATATCAGTCTGTAATCGTTGCGGGGACTCATTTGGCTCCAACAATCAAGGTTGCAGAAGCTGCCAAAGTAATTGAAAATTCACAAAGGGATATTAATATTGCCTTTGTAAATGAATTGGCAAAAATATTCAATCTTTTAGATATTGATACTCATGCAGTATTGGAAGCAGCAGGAACCAAATGGAACTTTTTACCTTTCAAACCAGGATTGGTAGGAGGGCACTGTATTGGTGTAGACCCTTATTATCTGGCTCAGAAAGCGCAGGAAAAAGGATATCATCCTGAAATTATATTGGCAGGGCGCCGTCTTAATGATTCCATGGGACAATATGTAGCTTCCCAGTTATTGAAAACCATGATTAAAAACAAGGTAACGATTAATGGAGCCACAGTTTTGAATTTAGGAATAACTTTTAAGGAAAATTGCCCTGATGTACGTAATACGAAAGCGGTAGATGTGATTCATGGGCTTGAAGACTATGCTTTACAGGTAACTACTTTTGACCCGTGGGCTAATCCTGATGAAGTAAAACATGAATACGGATTGGAGGTTGTGAATGAAATTCCACAGGAAAAATATGATGCCATTATCCTTACCGTTGCGCATAAACAATTCAATGATCTGGATTTAAAAAATCATTTGAAAGAAAATGGAATAATTTATGACGTAAAAGGAATCTTAGAAGAAAGTCATTCAAGATTATAATAAATATGAACTAAATAAATATTTATTACTATAATAATGAATAGCAATACTTTACTAAAAAGTACATTAATATATACCATTGGTAATTTTGGATCTAAGATTTTATCTTTTCTATTAATTCCTATTTATTCCTACTACCTTTCCAGGAAAGAATTAGGGGAATATGACTTAGTGCTCACTAGTGTCAATTTATTAGTTCCTTTTGTTTCTTTGCAGATGAATGAGGCCATTTATCGCTGGTTTCTGGACAAGGAAAACGAAAAAGAAAATTATATTGATAATATTTTTAAGCAATGTAGTATTCTGCTATTGATTTCCTTCATCAGCTTTGAACTGTTGCTTTATCTAGCGGGGTACTTTTATCATATTCCTTACCAGAAAGAATTGTCACTGCTGATTATAAGCTCCTGTTTATTGCCTTTTTTTCAGCAAATATTAAGAGGATTGGGGTTAACGAGATACTATTCATTTATAGGGATTATAAATAGTTTTTTTATATTTTCCTTTAGTTTACTTTTCTTACTGACAGATATATTTCATGATAAGGTACAGGGAATATTTTATGCACTTTTTATCAGTAATTTTATTGCAATTTTATTGATGTTGTTTAAGGTAAGCTTCCTGTTTAAGAAATATGTTAGTATAAAAATTAATTATCCATTACAAAAGCAGATTCTATTTTACTCACTTCCATTAATATTGAACTCTATAAGCTGGTGGGTCATCAATGCTTCAGACAGATATATTATTTTAAAATTTCTGACAATAGAGGATAATGGTATTTATGCCGTTTCTGCAAGACTTCCCGCTATTCTGACGATCTTTAATACCGTCTTTATGCTGGCCTGGCAGGATATGGCAATCTCCGGAAATGATCCCAATAATCCCTTTTTCTCAAAGCTGTTTAATAAATATATTGCTGTAAATATTGGATTATCAACTATTTT
This sequence comes from Chryseobacterium rhizoplanae, assembly GCF_900182655.1. Lineage (GTDB taxonomy): Bacteria > Bacteroidota > Bacteroidia > Flavobacteriales > Weeksellaceae > Chryseobacterium > Chryseobacterium rhizoplanae. The sequence goes on along the minus strand of NZ_FXTC01000008.1, from coordinate 142,632 downwards.
AATAGCTGCGACCCCATTAATTACGGAAATTTTATTTGATTCAAAATTTTATGAATCCTGGAAATATGCTACTCTTCTGTATATAGGATCTTGTTTTTCTTCAATTTCCGGCTTTTTAGGCGCTATTTACCTGAAAACGAAATCAACGAAGGGGATTTTTATTACAAGTATGATAGGAGCATTGGTGAATGTATTTATTTCAATGGCTTTTATTAAGTATATTGGTCTTTATGCACCTGCTTTAGGAACATTTGTCAGCTTCTTTGTTATGTTTGTTATAAGATATAGACAAACTGCTGAGATCTTAAAATTGGATATAGATATTAAGTCTTTTATCATACAGCTGTTGGTAGTTTTTGGTATAATTATTCTGTTATACGTCAACAGTAGCCATTTAATTTCAATATCATTAACGGTATTGTCGTTGTGCCTGTTCGGTTATTTTAATAAAGATATTTTTAAAAAAGTCTTTAATAAACTAAATTCTCTAAAAAAATAAATATGAATTCCAATAAAGAAAATATAAGACAATTAAAAAATATAATATCTGCTCAGCTTACTCCTCTCATTGATAATGATTTTATCCTGTTGGATATACCTAACCACAGAAATATTGGAGATTCTTTAATTTGGAAAGGAGAATTAGAATTTTTTAAAACATTAGCTCATAAATGTATTGGGCAGTACAACAGATATACTTTCAAAAAAAGTGATATAAAATCTGAGAAGATAATTATTCTGCTGCACGGAGGAGGAAACTTTGGTGATATATATGAATCAAGTCAAAGTTTCAAAAGATATATCATTGAAAATTTTCCTAATAATAGGATTATTGTTCTGCCTCAAACAGTACATTACAATAGCGAAGCAAATTTAAAAAGAGATTTTGCTATTTTCAACAATCATCGTGATCTTCACGTATTGGTAAGAGACCAGCCTTCATATGATACTTTAAAAGCTAATTTTAATGAAGAAAAATTAAAATTAGCACCGGATATGGCTTTCTTTTTAGATTTTGATGCTGATATTAAGACCAATTCTCCTGAAACGAGAAAGAACTTATATCTGAACAGAACTGATGCAGAAGCAAGTAAAGATTCTTTTCAGAATGTCATTGAAGGTGAATATGATATAAAAGATTGGCCAACTTACAATTCTTCCTCAAAGAGAATGAATACCATTACCAATTATGTAGAAGCTCTGGACGGTAAGCTTTCAAAAGTCATCAAGTATCTGCCCGCCTCTTCTTTAATAATTGATAATGCTTACGGATTCAAAAAGAAGAATGGAATGGATCTGCACATCAACCGCGGAAAGGAGTTCATCAATCAATATCATAAAGTATATACAACCCGTTTGCATGGTTTGATCCTCAGTATCTTATTGGATAAAGAAGTTGTTATCTTAGATAACGTTTATGGGAAAAGTAAAAATTTTTACGATGCATGGCTGAAGAATTTTAATAATGTTAAACTTTATGTAAAAAATGAGTCCTAAAATTTCGGTAATTTTACCTGCATATAATGCTGAACAGTATCTTAGAACAGCGATAGACAGTATCCTGGCACAAAGTTTTAAAGACTTTGAATTGCTGGTTATTAATGACGGCTCCATAGATTTTACAAAAGAAATCATATTAAGCTATAATGATGATAGGATAAGATACATTGAAAATGAAAAGAATTTAGGATTAATAGAAACTTTGAATAAAGGGATCTTATTATCAAAAGGTGAATATATTGCCAGAATGGATGCTGATGATATATGCCATTCATTGCGTTTTCAAATGCAGATAGATTTCATGGAGAAGAATCCGGAATATATTATCTGTAGTTCATCCAGAAAGGAATTTGCCGATTCTATTTCTCATTTTCACCTGAGTGTGCTTCCGGTTGATGATACATCAATTAGAATACATTCAATTTTCAGTACCCCTTTTACCCATCCGGCAGTGATGTTCAGGGCAGGTATAATTAAAGAGAACAATCTTTTTTTTGAAAAGGATTATAAGTATGCTGAAGATTATCAATTGTGGATTAAAATTCTGCAATATGGCAAAGGATATAATTTTAGAATGCCTTTGTTGTATTATAGAGATACTCCCAATAGCCAGACCAATATCGGTTCCGGCCAGATAGAACAGAGAAAGAGAACAATATCTAATATTCAGCAGCTGGCTTTACAGCAGCAGAATATTATTTTAGACCAAAAAGAATTAGATTTTATTTATATTCTGTCTTTATCTGATAAGATTAGAAATATTAGTTTTGAAGACTTTTCAGTGGATTTTATTCTTTCCTTTTTTAAGAAGCTATCTTTAGACCTGAAATCAAATTATCCGAATAATAAATTCAATGTTAATTGTGTTTTAGGTAAAAGATATCTTAAAATTTTATTATTTAACTTAAAAAGGTTGCCATTTACTCAGTTAATGAAGTTAGCATTTAGTAAATTAACTTTTTTTGGAATATATGAATTGATAAATGAAAAGATTGGAAATAAATAATACTATAGATAAATTCACAAAATCTGATTACCTTATAGGTACATCTATATGTTTTGTGATTTCAATATTATATATGTTTAATTTAAACCAGATAGTAGTAGGCGGTTTATCTATTCTATTATTTCTTTTTTACTTTAATCGTATACGTAAAAGGGCTACCGTTAATGAAGCACTTACTATTTGTTTAATATTAACTTTACCTTTCAGCTTCAGCCCTTTAGTGGGAAGTAGCTTTTTCAGCCTTTTTATTATTATTCAATTTATATTTATCTGTGTATTACTTACCAGTAACTTTTCTTCAAAAAAGAACTTGCTCATTCAAATTTTAGGGCTAGGGTTATTGTTGTTTTGTTTGGGTGTTTATTTTTTTAATCAGTCCAATTATCCGAAAATTTTGGTCGAAACATTGATAAAAACACTGTTATTTTTACTAATAATTATAATAGCGTTAATCAAGTTAAAAATGTCCGACCTGACTGTTTCTTCGATGATGAAATTCTATGTTTTCGCAGCATCAGTGGCAGGTTTAATGGTATTAATTCAATATCTGTCTTTGAAAATCCTTGGAATAAATTATCTGGGCGTTCAGAATCAGTTTGGTAAATCCAGAACTGGTTTTGCCGGTCTGTTTTATGATTATAGTATTTCATCTATCTATTTATCAAGCGCCTCTTTGATCTTATTTTATGGATTCTTAACTAAGAGGTACATCATTAATTATAAATGGAGTATCATTTTCATGCTTTTTACTGTTGGAACCAGTGTATTAACTTCCGGAAGATCCGGTATAGCAGCTCTTTTTATAGCTCTTTTCTTTTTACTTATATACCTGAGGAATATAAAAATTATTGTGATATCATTAATTGTGGGTTTTCCCCTGATTAAAACCATATTATACATATATTCTTTAAATAGAACAACCAATTTATCTAATGATTCCGGACGTTTAGACAATTATTTGAATGCCCTGAACTATTTTTATAAAAACTTCTGGTTTGGTTCCAGGTTTTTGGGCTTTAGTGAGACTTCAAAATCTATGTTACCCCATAATTTTATTTTAGATTTTCTGGTGCAGTATGGAGTTATTTTTACCTTGCTGCTATTATTATTTCTAATTGTTGTATGGTTTAAGGGTTTAAAAAGACAACCGATTTTGTTTTTTCTTTTTTTATTGATGCTTGTTGGAGGAAACTTCCATGCATCATTTATAAATACACATTATATAGTTATCCCACTTATTCTGATTATCGGAACACTCAATAATAATGAAAGTATATCATATAATAAATAGTTTAAGATTTGGCGGTGCTGAAAGATTAGTAGTTGATCTTTGCACCGAGTTATCTGAAGGAGGTTCAGACGAAATACACTTGTTATTATTAGACGATATTGATACCTCTCTAAAAAAAGAAGTAGAAAATAATGGGAAAATAAAAATTGAAGTAATTCCTTCAAAAAGTCTATATGACATCCGGATACCTTTTTTTATAAGTAAAATAGTGGCACATGCGGATGTTATACATTTGCATTTATTTCCTACACTATATTGGGGAGTATTGTCTAAACTTTTCTTTTCTGGAAAGCAAAAGTTAATATTTACAGAACATAGTACCGAAAATAACAGAAGGTCTAAATGGTATTTTAAAAGAATAGAAAAATTTATTTACTCCAAATTAAATTCTATTATCTGTATTTCGGAATCCACAGAAAAAAATCTTATTCAACATTTGGGATCTGAGTTTAAGGCGAAAATGAAGGTCATAAATAATGGAGTAAATCTTAGTAGATTTTATAATTCAAAAGCTCATTCCCGGACAGCGTATAATTTATCTGATAAAGATTTTTTATTAATACAGGTAGCAAGTTTTAGAGCTGCCAAAGACCAGCCTACCTTGATCAGGGCACTTACATTGTTACCTTCTCATGTAAAAGCAATGTTCGTAGGAGACGGGCCGGAGTTAGAAAACTGCAAAGAACTTGTTAAGAATAGTGGTTTGGAAAATAGAGCCTTTTTTTTAGGTAACCAGGCCAATATTGCTGAGCTCATCAAAATGAGCGATGTAGTGGTGGTATCATCACATTATGAAGGTTTTGGTATTGTAGCAGTAGAAGGTATGGCGTGTAATAAGCCTGTGGTTGCTTCAAATGTTCCGGGACTTTCAGAAGTAGTTTCAGAATATGGAATATTATTTGATGGAGGAAAGGAGAAAGATTTAGTTGAAGTAATTGAAAAATTACATTCAAATTCATCTTTTTACAACACAACTGCCGAAAAATGTTTTTATAGATCAAAAAATTTCTCAATTGAAGAAATTGCAAAATATTATCGTGAAATATATTATACATTATGAGAAGCCTATTAATTTCTTTACTTATAGTTAATTTATCATGTGCGCAGGGAAAGTTTAGTTACAAAGATGTCCCTGATACTTATATTAAAAAAACTGAAGTTACTTCATCTTTCAATACTTTAAAAGCAAAATCTTTTGAAGCTGTAAAACTTCTTCCCAATAATTACAAAAAAGACGGATCAGAAGATTATACAGCATATATTCAAAAAGCAATTAATGAAAATGTAACTGTTTTACTACCCAATTTCCCTATTTTAGTTAATGATAAAGGACTTCAACTAAAAGATAATACTACCTTATTATTTGATGATAATTCTCAATTGAAACTGAAGGCATCCAATAATCAGGGGTATGCTATAATTGATATTACAGGAAAGAAAAATGTCAGTATATATAACCCTGATATTGTAGGAGATAGAACTGTTCATACAGGGAAAACAGGAGAATGGGGTATGGGAATAAATATTAAAGATGCTGTAAATGTAAAAGTTTATAATCCTGTCATCAAAGACTGTTGGGGAGATGGTATCTATATAGGGGGGAATGGTTTCTCCAATAATATTTCTGTAATAGGCGGTCTTATTGATAATAACCGAAGAAACGGAATTTCTGTTATAAGCGGGGACAATATTTTGCTGCAGAATTTAGTGGTTTCAAATACAAATGGAGCTAATCCTAAAACCGGTATAGATATAGAACCTAATACTCCTGATAATAAAAAAGTAAATATCTCATTACAATCAATTATAACATTTAATAATGAGGTGAGCGGGCTTGCCTTTTATTTAGCTAGGTTAAGAGGGGATACTAACGCCAACAACGTTAATGTGGTTATTGAAAATTTTAAAGATTTTTATTCCAAAAGTGGAATTTCCTATTCTAACCAGAAAAATGATTCTAAAAAGAAATTGATGGGGAATATTGTTTTTTCAGGTATTGACTTAAAATACAACAAAGTACCTTTTAATTTCTTATACAAGAATTCATCTTTGGATAATATTAATTTGAAGGTAAATGATTTTAAATCTGATCATAAAGATAATAAAGGAATTGTAACGGATTTACAAAAATTTTCACAGCAAAAAATAAAATACAATCAATAATTACTTTTGTTTTTGAAATGAAAAAATATAATATACAAAATATACTTATTTCATAAATAATAATAATTTTTCCCAAAAAAGTGATAATGGAAAGATTTTTGCTTGTGGTATATTGCTTAAAAAGACTTAAAATTGAAATAGAAATTTTTTAATATTCCCGGATGTTAAAAATATAATGAAATTGCTTATGAAACTTGAAAAACTGAAATATTCTGTAAACAATCAAATCATCTAACGTAGAATAGATGACATCAAGGTATTCAATTACCAATAAATAGCTGGCGAAGATGTGAAGATGATGCACATTTATCTCTGCCACAAAGCTATTAAATCTCAAAAAACACGTAAACAAACCGGAAAATTAATGATTTTCCCGGACAGTAATGATGCAATGTTAATCCAAAACTAAGTTCTGTTTGAAACAAAGTTTTGGATTGGTAGTGGTTCATAAAGTAATATATTGTCTTTTGTAAAATCACAAATAAGTGAATTGAAAATAAATGAGTAAAAAACAACAACACACAATAGATTTATGAGAAATTTATTAATTAGTTCTAGATTTTATAGAAATAATAATAAAAAAAATGGAAGAGTTGAAAACTAAATTGGTACGGATTACAACAGTGCCGCTTTCTTTAAAAATTCTACTGAAAGGGCAGCATCGGTTTATGTCAGAGCATTTTGATGTAATAGGCGTTTCCTCACCAGGTAAGGAACTGGATGAAGTGAAAAAAGATGAAGAAATAGACGTAATAGCGATTGATATGTCTCGTAAGATTACTCCTCTTAAAGATATCAAATCTTTATGGAGTACTTATCGGTTTTTAAGAAAGGAGAAACCACAAATTGTTCATACCCATACCCCTAAAGCTGGTATTGTAGGGATGTTGGCCGCAAAAATGGCAGGAGTTCCTCATAGGCTGCATACAGTAGCAGGTTTACCATTGATGGAGGTAACAGGGGTGAAACGTCAGGTTTTAGATCTTGTTGAAAAATTAACCTATGCTTCTGCAACCCAGGTGTACCCAAATTCAAAAGGGCTGTCTGATTATATCATTGAGCACAAATATACAGACAAATACAAGCTTAAAGTAATCGGAAACGGTTCATCAAACGGAATTGATACTTCATTCTTTTCACCCGAACAGGTTTCAGATGATCAGAAAAGTCTTCTAAAACAACAATTGAAAATAAAAGACACAGATTTCGTTTTCGTGTTTGTAGGGCGTTTGGTGGGAGACAAAGGAATTAATGAACTGATAAAAGCATTTTCTGCTTTAAATAAACAGGAAAATCAGCAGCGTTCAAAATTATTGCTGGTAGGTCCTTTGGAACAGGAGCTGGATCCGTTATATCCGGAAACATTAAATGAAATAGAAAATAACCCGGACATTGTCTCTGTAGGTTTTCAGAAAGATGTTCGTCCTTATTTTGCGATTTCTGATGCACTGGTTTTTCCAAGCTATCGCGAGGGGTTCCCTAATGTAGTGATGCAGGCCGGAGCAATGGAATTGCCAAGTATAGTTTCTGATATCAATGGATGCAATGAAATCATTGTAGAAAACGAGAATGGAGTAATTGTTCCTGTAAAAGACAGCGAAAGTCTTAGAGAAGAAATGGAGAAAATGATCTTAGACAAAGATTATTATCAGAAATTAAAAAAGAATGCACGACCGATGATTGAAGATCGATTCGAGCAGTCTGTGATTTGGAACGCTATATTAAGCGAATACAGGAAACTGATTAAAGAAAGAGAATTTCGTGCTTAAGATTAAATAAGATGCGTAGTGTTTTAGAGTTATATTTTAAAATGCCTGTATTTTAAAACAATAAGAATGTTGATTTTGTGTGTGTTTTATAATCAATTTTCTTCAATGTTCTGAGTGTAACCTGCTAAGAGGTGTTTAGAACAGTTATATCTGAAATTTTTATATTTGAAAATGTGTATTTTACAAATAGCTTTAAAAGAAAAGGAATAGGTTCCTTTGGAAAAACTAAAAAAAGCTATATATTTGCACCAGTTAAAAACAAACGCTCGTAGATTGTTTACGAAAGTGATTTATCAGATCATTTACTAAATAAGAGAGTTACTTAAAGCAGATGGATAGGGTATTTCTGAAAATCAGAAATTCGGTCCGGATTGTAAAAGTTTTGTCAATTTACCTTAAAAAAAATTGATCCGGTAGTTCAGCTGGTTAGAATGCCGCCCTGTCACGGCGGAGGTCGCGGGTTCGAGTCCCGTCCGGATCGCAACTATTCAATCAAAATAGTACAAAATGCTGTAAAATAGATGTTTTACAGCATTTTTTGTTTTGTGCATGTTCCAAATGGAGCTAAAAAACCACAATCTGGAAGTGACCTATTCAGTGACCTGTTAGAAAGGTTGAAAAAAGGTCACTAAAAAGTAAGAAAAAAGCCTGTTCATGGGCTTTATTCAGAAATTGAACATCTTGTGGGAAGTTTTTAATGATTTTAATTTGAAATTTTTAAAAACGATACGTATGAATAAGACATTCAACCTGCTTTTTTATCTCAAAAAAGCTAAAATCAACACTCAGGGAAAAGCACCCATCTACATGAGAATTACTATTGACGGAAAAATTTCTGAGATCAGTACAAAACAGACTGTATTACCTTCTAAATACACTTTTAAATGAAGAAAAACGAAATCTCTATTTTGAGAAATTGGGTATTTCAAAAGCTGTAGTACAGGAATCACTATTTAATAATGCACTCCGGGTTAATAAATGTTTAGGTAATACTCCGGATATTCATTTACTTTTTTTAAATTTTCTTGAAAGAGGCAACAGATAAGTTTACAATATGTTAATGTATGACCATAAGTTTGTGATAGCTTAATTTTTATCTTTGGCACGCCTTATCAAATATTATACTATGGAAAAATTAACAATCTATTGTTTTCCTTTTGCGGGAGGGAACAAATACTCTTACAGGGGATTTATTGCACATGCTCCTGCTTCGCTTGATTTTGTTCCGTTAGAGTGGCCGGGAAGGGGAGCACGTTTTAAAGAACCTATCTTAAATGATTTGAATGCTATTGTTGAGGATGCTTTTAATAATATTAAAAATCAATTAGACTGGAATCAGCCTTATGCTTTTTATGGACACAGCATGGGGGCAACTGTTGGTTTTTTGGTAGCTCAAAAAATTGTCCAATCGTCATTGCCCAAACCTCTTCATTTATTCTTTACAGGGCGGTCTGCACCGTCGGTTAAACGAAGTAAGGGACACTTTCACTTGTTACCTAAAGCCCAATTTATTCAAAAAGTAAGAGAGTTGGGTGGGATGCCTGAAGAAATTCTGGAAAACAGTGATTTGATGGATTTTGTTGAACCGATTCTGCGAGCCGATTTTGAAGCCTTGGAAAAACATGATTATCAACCAGCAGAACCGCTTGATATCCCTATTGATATTGTGATTGGCACTAAAGAAGATATCAGTATAGAACAGGCATTTGCCTGGAAAAAAGAGAGTACAGCATCGGTTCAGATAAAACAACTGGATGGTGACCACTTCTTTATTTTCAACCACTCCTTACATATGATGCAGTTTATGACAGAAAAATTAAAGGTAACTGCATATAAAGCTAACCTCAAATAGAAAACATATACAGATATTACTCTTTTCCCATATACTGCTAACCTTCTTAGCCACTTTCAGAACATAATGACTTACTAGGTTTCAAATTCTTGTAATAATTTTTCAATTTCTATGCAAGAAACTTATCTAAATATTCATCATAGGAGCTGGAAAGAGCAGAAAGAAAGGTAAATATGGTATTCGATTGGTAGATTAAATAATATCATCAATGTTAATAATTTGCAACAAAAAAGCTCTGGTTATTAATTAGATATTAAGTTTAGATTGTTCGTTAATTCTCGTTAGAAGTATTTTGTAATATCCAGCATAATTAAATACCTAAACGAATTTTTATCTTAATACTTAGTGAAATTATAGTACATACTTAATGAAACCATAACAAATTCGTAATATAATTATGTATTTGAGCGGGATATATTTGCACAATTAACTGATTTAATTCACAACCTAATGAATAGTAAGTTCAGATCAATAAGTGAATATTTAATAGCATTAAACACATTAACAAATAAAGGAATCACCTTTGTTTTAGGGAGCGACCAAGAAGAATTTCTTTCTTATCATGCTCTTTATGAAAGGGCACTAAGTAGTTTAAAGTTTTTACAGGATTCGGGATTTATCCCGGGAACTGAGCTTGTATTCCAAATTGATAATCTCAAAGATTTTATCGTTACCTATTGGGCTTGTATCTTAGGTGGTTTTATTCCAGTACCTCTTTCGGTAATTCACCATGAAGAAGGTATTGAAAAATTATCCAGAATCTGGAAAACATTAAGTAATCCGCACTTGGTTAGCACCGAAAGCAATGTGGTTAAATTATCTAAAAAGTTTGCAGAATCTGAAGTCAGTTTAAAAATTGTATTATTAGAGGAGTTAAAAGAAGCGATTGGTGCTGGTGAAATATATGCTGCCAGTTCAGATGATATAGCTTTCATCCAGTTTTCCTCTGGTTCAACTGGTGATCCGAAAGGGGTTAAATTGACCCATGGTAATTTATTGGCAAATATTGAAGGCATAGTAATAGGTGCTGAAATTGTATCAGAGGATAAATTATTGAGCTGGATGCCCCTTACTCATGATATGGGTTTGATCGGGTTTCACCTGGTTCCTTTGGCTCTCGGAGCTGATTTATACCTGATGCCTACTGAGTTATTTATTAGGAATCCGACTCTTTGGATGAAGAAAGCATCAGAACATAATATTACCATTACCTCTTCTCCCAATTTCGGCTATCAGCATTTTCTCAATCAATTTAACGAAAATAATTTCCATGATGTAGATCTGTCTTCTTTGAGATTAATTTTTAATGGAGCTGAACCGATCTCAGCTAATATTTGTCGTGGTTTTTTAAATAAACTAGAGCATTATAACTTAAAAGAAAGTGTCATGTTTACGGTTTATGGGTTAGCAGAAGCTTCTCTCGCTGTAACATTTCCAAATCCTGCTGTTCGGTTTTCTTCCTTAAAATTTGACCATAGAAAATTAGGTCCCGGTGAAAAAGCACAAGAAATAACAATAGAAGACGAATATGCTGTTGAATTGGTAAACTGTGGTACACCCATAAAGCATTGTTCGGTTTTAATAACAGATGAATCTCACAGTGCGCTTGAAGATGGATATATTGGATTCATTAATATTAAAGGTGCTAATGTAACTTCTGGTTATTACAATAATCAAGAAGCTTCAAATAAAGTAATTACTGGTAACGGTTGGCTCAATACCGGCGATCTGGGGTTTATATATAACGGCTGTCTGTATATCACAGGACGAATGAAAGAGCTTATTTTTCTTGTCGGACAGAATGTTTACCCACATGATATTGAAAGAATAGCACAGGATTTGGATGAAATTGAAGCTGGTAAAGTTGTAGCTTGCGGTATTCCGGATGAGAAATCAGGTCTTGAAAAACTGGTTTTATTTGTCCTTTCCAGAAAAAAAGCAGAAGATTTTTTACCGTTAGCGGCTAAGCTTAAAAGACACATCGCCGCCAAAGCAGGAATAGAGGTTAGCTGGGTGGTACCTATCAAAAAAATACCTAAAACCACCAGCGGAAAAATCCAGCGCGTGTTACTGGCAGATGATTTCATTGCCGGAGCCTTTACATGTACATTGCCTGCAGCTCAAGGGCCTAAAACACTTTCAATCAGTTCAGTTGATTTGGAAGCATGGCTGTGTAGCTGGCTTTCCAACCGGATGAATGTTTCGCTGAATGATATAGATCTGGACACGACCTTCGCAGAACAAGGGGTAACGTCGTTAATGGCTGTTGAATTGGCCCGTGCTATTGAAGAAAAAACGGGTAAAACCGTAAGTACTACGGTAGCCTGGAGTTTTCCGAATATCAGAACCCTCACTCAATATCTTATTGATTTAGATGTGGAACTTGATCAGGAAAACAACAATCAACCGAAATCAGTAAACGAGCCTATAGCAATTATTGGTATGGCTTGCCGATTTCCCGGAGCTACCAATCTGGATGAATATTGGCACTTGCTTAAATACGGAAAAAATAGTCTTTCTGAAATAGAAAGTTCCCGCTGGAATAAGACTGTGGTAGAAGGTTTAACTTCCAGTAACAAAAATAAAACCGTTACACTTGGCAATTACCTAAAAGATATTGATCTGTTTGATGCATCTTTTTTTGGTATCTCGCCCAAAGAAGCCACAGAAATGGATCCTCAGCAGCGCCTTTTGTTAGAGCTGGCCTGGGAGGCAATGGAACATGCAGGTATTCCACAAAATGAATTATCAAATACAAATACTGCTGTATACATTGGTGCAAGTGGTAACGAATATGTAAGTCTGACGGTAAATGATCTGGCAGAATTAAATGCCTATTCGGGTACAGGTAATGCTTTAAGTATTTTGGCCAACCGCTTGTCATATTTTTTTAATCTCTGCGGTGCAAGTATGGCGGTGGATACAGCGTGCTCTTCATCCCTTGTGGCTTTGCACCAGGCTTGCCAGCAATTGCGAATGGGAGAAAGCGATACAGCTCTGGTTGGTGGTGTTAACCTTATGATAAGTCCTGCTTTGAATGTTATTTTTTCAGAGGCTAATATGCTGGCTGAGGATGGGAAATGCAAAACTTTTGACCAGCAGGCAAATGGTTATTCGAGAGGAGAGGGAGGTGCAATTGTGATCCTGAAAAGACTGTCTGATGCGATTAAAGATCAAAATACCATTCATGCAGTTATTCGCGGAAGTGCACTAAACCAGGATGGCAAAAGTAACGGTTTAACTGCTCCAAACGGCAGGGCTCAAAAAGCGGTTATCCAAAAAGCAATGACTGCGGCTAATGTGCAGCCTTTGTCAGTTTCTTATATGGAAACCCACGGAACCGGAACACCGCTGGGTGATCCGATTGAGTATCAGGTTTTAGATGAAATTTTACAAAAAAACCGTACACAGAATGAGCCTTGCTGGATAGGTTCTGTAAAAACTAATATCGGTCATCTGGAAGCTGCTGCCGGCATGGCAGGATTGATAAAAACTGTTTTATCACTTCAAAATAAAGAAATACCGAAGCATTTAAATTTCAACAAGATAAATCCTTATATCCAGAACGGGAACCAAAGTGTGCTTAGAATTCCAACAGAACATACGCCATGGATTATCAAAGAAGGGAGTAGAATTGCTGGTGTAAGTGCTTTTGGCTTTGGAGGTACGAATGCACACGTTATCCTGGAAGAAGGAGCAGTTTACCAAGAGCCGGTTCTTTCAGTGAATGATGATCAGGTTTATCCACTGGTTTTATCTGCTAAAAATAAGAAAGCTCTAGAAGAGTTAACATTAAGTTATCAGCAGTTTTTAAATAAAACGGATAAAGCTTTTAAAGATATCTGCTATACTGCTGCTTTCGGTCGTACTGCATTTACAGAAACCTTGCATATCACTGCTTCCTGTAAAGAAGAAGCTTCTGAGAAATTAGCGTTAATTGTAGAAGGTATTGAGATAGAAGAGAAAGCGTTAGGTGAAAATTGGAAGGATATATTTAACAATTCCGGATGTCATAAAGTTACGATACCAGGCTATCCATTTCAACGTCAGCGCTATTGGGTAAATGCAAACGAAACTATTTCTTGGTTAGCTGTAAGTGATGAAGAAGAAGTTGATAACCTGGATGAACATTTGTACGAAATAAACTGGATTGAAAAACCCTTCGATCATGTGCCTACGAACGATAAAAAAGGTTCATGGTTAATTTTTTCAGATACAGACGGAATTGGTGCTGAATTGGCCCAGCAACTAAAAGATCAGGGGCATTTTGCTTTCAAAATTTTTAAAGCAGACGAATCACGATTGGATATTCTTTTACAAGAAATTACAGAATCTATCACACTTCCGTGGATGGGATTTATTTACCTATGGTCTTTAGAAAACACATTGGATGGTCTGGATGATATTTCATTTAGTCCGTATTACCAATTTCTGGATACGGTTAAAAAAATAAACAATATTCATTTTGATACTGAGCCTGCACTTTGGCTCCTCACTAAAAATGCATTATTCCCGGATAATATAAATATTTCCGGATTGTTCCAGTCACCATTTTGGGGGTTTGCGAAATCGGTACCCTTAGAATATCCAAAATTCTGGTGTGGCATCATGGATATCGGAAATCAGGAGCCTGCAGTTATTATCAATCAAATTACACAGGAAGTTTTATATAACCGTACAGAAGATTTTGTTGTTCTTCGTAATGATCAACGGAATATCTTTCGTTTAGCCAAAGCTCCTGAACAAAATAAAAAGCCGTTTCAGCTAACGGAAACCGGATCTTACCTCATTACTGGCGGATTAGGATATTTGGGTTTAAAAATGGCAAAATGGTTGGCATTAAACGGTGCCGGCCAATTAATACTCAGCACCCGAAAACATCCTGATCTGGTAATAAAAAGTCAGGAACTTCTGGAACTGGAAAAAATGGGCGCTAACATTTCCATTGTACAACTCGATTTAGGAAACGCAGAACAAATACAAGACCTGGTAAATGAAGTTCAAAAAAGTGATTTTAATTTAAAAGGTGTATTTCATGCGGCAGGTATTTCAAACTACAACCTGATAAATGACTTGGATAGCAATCTACTGGATGAAACCTTAGAGCCTAAAATTAAAGGTGCCTGGTTTTTACACAAATCCACTCAGGTTGCTGATTTGGATTTCTTTGTTTGCTTTTCATCCATTACATCCATTTGGGGAGGTAAAGAGCAGTCACATTATGCCGCTGCCAATCAGTTTTTAGATAGTCTTGCCTATTACCGAAAAAACTTGGGACTCCCTTCACTAACGGTGAATCTTGGTCCGGTTTTCGGTGGAGGAATGGCCACCGAAAATGTTGATGTATTTAAAAAGATAGGTGTAGGAGAAATTCACCCGGAATCGCTTTTTGCCATTTTATCTAAACTTATCGGAGGTAGTTCTTCTCAAAAGATTATAGCCAAAGTTAATTGGGAAAAGTTTCAGCAGATTTATCAATTTCATACTACCAGACCCGTTTTTGATGAGGAAGTATCAATTGAGAAAATAGAAACAGAGTTCCAAAAATCTGATTTCTTATTGATCCTTGAAAAAACGTCAATGCCAGATCGCCCGTATGTGCTACTACACTATGTTCGTGAGGTAATAGGTAGGATATTAGGATATAAAAAAGGGGAATATCCCAATGTGGATCAAGGTCTCTTTGATATGGGAATGGATTCAATATCCGCCGTAAATATCAAAGAAAAATTAGAGAAAGACCTTCAAGTAAAGCTGAATCAAACGGTTGTATTTGATTATCCAAGCATACAAAATCTAGTTGATTTCTTTATTGTCGATAAACTGTCGGATTATTTTCCGGCAAGTATTGAACTTGAACCAGCTGATAAGTCCTTTAAATCTACTGATATACAAAGTATAGCTATAGATGACCTTTCAAATGAGGAATTAGAAAATTTATTAAACGAACAAATCAACAGATTTCTATAATGAGCTCCAATAATCAGAATTTGATGCGCCGAGCGGTGCTGGCTATTAATAATTTAGAAGTTAAACTTAAAGATAAAGAGAACGAAAGACACGAACCTATTGCCATTATTGGCATGGGATGTCGTTTCCCTCAGGGTGGAAATACGCCTGAGGATTTTTGGGAGTTAATAAAAGATGGAATTGATTGTGTAACGGAAGTACCTTCAAACCGGTGGTCTGCTAAAGATTATTTTGATTCAAATCCCGAAACTCCTGGTAAAATTTATTCTAAGTATGGAAGCTTCTTGGATGGCATTGATCAGTTTGATGCTCATTTCTTCGGAATTTCTGCCCGTGAGGCTCAGGCTATTGATCCGCAACAGCGTTTATTGCTCGAGGTTACCTGGGAAGCATTAGAAAATGCCGGAAAAACGTTAGCGCAAATCCGGGGAACTGAAACAGGAGTTTTCATCGGAATTACTACAAACGATTACGCACAAAACAGCTTAGATGATCAGCAACCGGAACTGGTGGATGCCTACTTCAATACCGGTAATGCATTAAACGTTGCGGCAGGTAGAATTTCGTATGTTTTAGGACTTGAAGGACCTAGTATGGCTATTGATACGGCTTGCTCCTCATCCTTGGTATCGATTCATCAGGCTTGTCAGAGTTTACGAAGCGGTGATAGTAGCATGGCAATTGCCGGAGGTGTAAGCCTTTTGATTTCTCCAACCTCATCCATTGGTATGTCAAGGATGAATATGCTTTCTGCCGATGGGCGTTGTAAAACTTTTGATGATAAGGCAAATGGAATTGTAAGAGGAGAAGGTTGTGCAGTTATTGTATTAAAAAAATATTCAGATGCTTTAGCAGCTAACGATACCATTTTAGGTTTGATAAAAGGTTCTGCGGTAAATCAGGATGGTGCTAGTGGTGGATTAACCGTACCCAACGGTAAAGCACAGGAAAAGCTTTTGAAAAAAGCTTTAGCTTCTGCCAGAATGGAGCCTTCGGAGATAGATTATATTGAAACTCATGGTACGGGTACTCCTCTGGGCGACCCGATTGAAGTAAATGCACTTGCCAACGTTTATGGAAAAGACCGTCCGGGAGATCGCCCGTTAATTTTAGGAGCATTAAAAACTAATATTGGGCATACGGAAGCTTGTGCCGGCGTTGCCGGTGTAATAAAAACGGTGATGGCACTTCATCATAAAGAAATTCCGGCTGGGCTTCATTTAACTACACCAAATACGAAAATTTCCTGGACTGAGCTTCCGGTTATGATTCCATCATCCTTATTGAAATGGAAAAACGGAGAAAAGAAAAGAGTTGCTGGTGTAAGTGCATTTGGTTTTAGCGGCACCAATGCACATGTAATATTGGAGGAATATGTGTCTCAGGAAAATACCAGGATCCCTGAACAACCTGTTCAGCACTTGTTAACGCTATCAGCTAAAACTGAAGAAGGTTTGGAGCAGCAGGTTTTAAAATATCATAATTACTTAAAGAAGAATAAAGATTTACATCTGGGAAATATTTGTTTTACGGCTAATGCTTCCAGAACTCATTTTGATTACTGCTTCAGTATCCCTGCAGGGTCAACAGAAGAACTAATTACAGCACTTGGTGAAAAAGATAATTTTAACATTATAAAGGCAAAGGTTGATAAAAATAAACACCATAAAATTGCTTTTTTGTTTACTGGTCAAGGGGCTCAATATCCGGACATGGGTAAAGAGCTGTATGAAACACAGCCGGTTTTTAAATCAATACTGGATCAGTGTTCATTAATGCTGGAACCCTATTTAGGCAAATCCCTTACGGATATTCTTTATTTGCCGGAAAATGCCGCATTTCTCGATCAGACTGCTTATACACAACCTGCCTTATTTGCCTTAGAATACGCGCTTGCCGAACTATGGAAATCATGGGGAGTAATTCCCTCGGTTTTAATAGGGCACAGTGTTGGAGAATATGTAGCTGCTTGTCTGGCCGGAGTCTTTACGCTGGAAGAGGGATTAAAAATAATTGCAGAAAGGGGTCGACTGATGCAGAAATTACCTGCAGGCGGTGCGATGGCGGCCATTTTTGCGTCGGAATCTGAGGTAATGAAATCTATTTCCGGGTTTGAAGATAAGGTTTCTATTGCTGCGGTAAATGGTCCTGGTTTAATCGTAATTTCCGGTGATGAACATGTAATAGATGGAATTGTGGAAAATTATCAAAAAGCAGGAATACGTACTAAAAAACTGCAGGTTTCCCATGCATTTCATTCCCCATTATTGAAGCCTATTATGGCAGAGTTTAGGCAATTTATAAAAAGAATAAACTTTCAGTCTCCTAAACTTAAAGTAATCTCTAATCTGACGGGACAAATAGCCGATGAAACAATGGCTGATCCAGAATATTGGTGCAATCATATTTTGGCTCCTGTTGCGTTTTACAAAGGCATTCAAACCTTAGAAAAAGAAAAAACCAGCATTAATATTGAAATCGGTCCAACACCTTCGCTGCTGGCAATGATTAAAGATTATACAACTGCTGCAGATACGTTGTGGTTATCGGCCTTACATCCTAAAAAAAATGACTGGCAGTGCGTCAATCAGGCTTTGGCAAGAATTTATATAAGTGGCTATCCAATTAATTGGACGGCATTCTACAAACCTTATCAGTATGCTAAGGTAACCTTACCGAATTATCCTTTTCAAAAGCAAAGCTATTGGCTTGCTAAAAAACAAATTAATCAAACTTTTCAAATGGTTTCCAATACCCCGCTAATGAATAGGCCAGAATTAAATGGTACGAGTAAAAATAGTTTGCATAAGTCAGATATTTTACCTGAATTAAAGAAAATTCTCGCTGAGATTCTTCATGAAGACCCTACCAAATTGGATGAACAAATGGACTTTGTAAAAATGGGTGCAGATTCAATTGTTTTGGTAGAGGCTTTAAAAAAGATAGAAACAACTTATCATGTAAAACTAAAAATTAGTCAGCTTTTTGGGGAGCTTTCTAACTTGGCAAACCTTGCAGAATACATAGAAGAAAATATGGACGTTGCCGAACCAATTTTAGCAAAAGATCAAACCATACATCCTGAAACAATCCACCCTTCAGTAAATACTCAAAATTTACTGCCTTCAACTTCTCAGGATAGCAGTTTGCAAAGCTTGATGATAAAACAAATGGATGTTTTACAGCAAACAATAAATGCCCAGCTGCAGGTTCTGCAGACATCGGAACGACTTCCAGTTGAGCAAATTCAATCCTTTCAGCCTGTTAACCTGGTTCAAGCGGTACAATCACCCGAAAATAAACCCGAAGAGTCAGCGGCTGATGCGACCAGTAAATTTAATGCAATTCGCTTAACAGAAGATCGGGAACTTACCCCAGATCAATCACAATTTTTAGCTGATTTAATTGTACGCTATAATCAAAAAACTTCTGAATCTAAAAAATATACCCAGCAATATCGCGGCGTACTTGCAGACTGGATCAATTCGCTTGGATTCAGGCTAGCGATCAAGGAAATGATCTATCAGATAGTATCTGTCCGGTCATCCGGTTCAAAATTTTGGGATAAAAATGGTAACGAATACATCGACCTGGCTATCGGATTTGGTGCGAATTTTTTCGGAAATAGCCCAGATTTCATCAAGGAAGCAGTATATGCACAGATTGATAAAGGTTTTGAACTGGCTATTCAATCTGATATTGTCGGGGAAGTTGCAGAACTGATCAAAGAAGTTACCGGGCATGAGCGCATTGCTTTTTCAAATACCGGAACAGAGGCAGTGATGGCTTCAATGCGTATTGCGCGTACAGTTTCCAAAAAAAATAAGATTGTCATTTTTAAAGGGTTCTACCATGGTACTTTTGATGGTTATCTGGCAGAATCAACCCAAAATGGAGCGTTAATTTTTTCAAATCCGGCGGCACCGGGAACTACTCAGGGGATGATTGATGATATCGTTCCATTGAATTACGGCAGCGATGATTCCTTAAAATATATTGAAGAACATGCAGATGAATTGGCTGCAGTGTTGGTTGAACCAGTACAAAGCCGCCGACCTGGTCATTTTCCAAAAGAATTTTTAATTAAACTCCGCGAAATTACTGCCCAGAAAAATGTTGCCCTCATTCTGGATGAAATTATTACCGGTTTCCGGATTCATCCAGGTGGTGTTCAGGCAGTTTTGGGTATCCAAGCGGATATTACTACCTATGGAAAAATCTTAGGAGGTGGTATGCCGATTGGTGTTATTGCGGCTAAAGCAAAATATCTGGATGCGGTTGATGGTGGCTGGTGGCAGTATGGTGATGAATCTTATCCGGCAACACAAATGACTCTTTTTGGAGGTACATTCTGTAAACATCCGTTAGCATTAGCGGCTGCCAAAGCGGTTTTATTGCGAATGAAAGAGGCTGGCCCGGCTTTACAGGAAGCGGTTAATCAAAAAACAGATCGTTTAGCAACTGAGATCAATGCCTTTTTTCAAGAACTGAATATCACTGTAAAGGTGGTCAATTTCGGCTCCTTGTTCCGATTTGAACCATTTGGAAAATATAACCCTTTATTGCAACCCATCGAGATGGATATTTTCTATTTTGCATTAATAGAAAAGGGAGTTTTTACCTGGGAACGAAGAATTAATTTTTTATCTGCAGCCCATACAGATGAAGATGTGGATTTCATCATAGCTAAAATTAAAGAGGTTATCTATGAAATGATTGATGGTGGTTTCTTTCCGGAATCTGATGGACACCGGAGACCAGTAAAACCAAGAAAAAAAATCATTTCAGAAGCACAGCGACAGTTATGGGTGCTGGCACAAATGGACCCGGCCGGCTCGGTAGCTTATAATGTACCCGTTGCACTTCATCTTTATGGTTCGGTAAATGCAGAACTTCTTCGGAAATCACTGCAAATAATTGTAGACAGACATGAAGCATTAAGAACCACTTTTAGTGAACGGGGAGATGCTCAATTGGTTCATGAATCCTTGAAAGTGGATTTTTTAGAGCAGGACTTTTCTTCCATACATATTGACGAAAAAGAAGCCAGGGTTAACGAATGGCGGAGGAAAATGAGCCAGACTCCATTTGATTTAATAAACGGCCCTTTATTACAGGCTGGTTTATTGAAAACCGATGAGAATCAGTATATTTTATCGGTAACGGTTCATCATAGTGTATATGATGGCTGGTCAGTAGGGGTACTTTCATCAGAATTAGGGGAGATTTATACCAAACTTTCAAATGGAGCTCCACTACATTTAAATAAACCTACTCAATTTGAGGAGTATCTTTTAAAAAGGGAACAGTTTAAAAAATCGTCTTCGTTAGCAGAACAAACTGCTTATTGGCTGGACCAATATTGTAAACCCTTAACTGCTCTTCAGCTTCCTATTGATAAAAAAAGGCCAGTAATAAAAACCTATAACGGAAACACTATTTCCGTTCGTTTGAATCCAGAGATCACCAGAAAAGTTGCTACTGTTGGTAAGGAAAATGGTTTTACACCATTCATGATCTTATTTGGAGCTTACAGCTTATTGTTGTCAAAACTTAGCCAGCAACAGGATATTGTGGTAGGAATACCAGTGGCAATCAGGGATATCGAAACAGAAGCGGCTATTATTGGTTATTGCACCGATGTGCTTCCGATAAGAACAAAGATTCAACCCGATGATTCCCTTTTGGATTTTTTAAAATCTATCCGCAAACAACTTTTAAATGGTTTCGAAAATCAGGATTTTGCGCTGACAGAATTGGTTACCAGACTAAAAGTAGAACAGGATATAAGCCGTTCACCGATAGTAAGTACCTTATTTAATTTAAATCCAGGTAACGTGGTTTTGCCTGTTTTCACAGGATTAGAAACGAATCTGCTTCCTAAAAAAATTGAATATACCGCCTTTGAGCTGATGTTTGATATCACAGAAGACCAAGGTGATTACATTCTGGAGTGTGATTACAATACCGATTTGTTTAATGAAACTACTATCATCAGTTTCATTAGGTATTACGAAAATATATTAGCGTCAATCAGTGCTGATACCAGTACTAAAATATCTCATATAAACATCTTATCGCTGCAAGATAAACAACAGTTGCTTGTTGATTTTAATAATACTTTAAAAGATTATCCTAAATATAGATTAATACAAGATTTAATACAGGATCAGGTTTCACTCTCTGCAGAAAAAATTGCACTGATAATTAATACGCAAGAATGGTCTTACGCTGCGATAAACAGTAGTGCCAATAAATTGGCGCATTATTTACGCCAGACACATGCAATTGCTCCTGGGAATTTGGTCGGTGTTTTTATGAACCGTTCAGAGCAAATGTTGATTGTCTTGCTGGGTATTATTAAATCTGGAGCAGCATATGTACCGCTTGATCCGGCATACCCAAAAGAACGCATCAATTATATTATACAAGATAGTGGGATGAAGATGATTGTGATGGATCAATCCTTATCTGATGCTGCCGTTGATATTACAAGTCAAGTTTTAATATGGAACGAAAAAACACTTGACGAAATAAATACCTATTCGAATTCCAACCCTGAAATAATTAATACTGCTGAAGATCTTTGTTATGTTATTTATACCTCCGGCTCTACCGGAGAACCAAAAGGGGTTGCTATCCGGCATAGAAATGCAGTAGCCTTTTTGTACTGGGCAATGGATGAGTTTGTACAAAGCAGTTTTGAGGTGGTTTACGCAGCTTCTTCTATTTGTTTTGACCTTTCGGTATTTGAATTAATTTTTCCGTTAACCATCGGAAAAACCATCCGAATGCTTCAGTCGGGGCTAGAAATTAAAGATTTTGTTGGCCAGGATGAGCGCGTACTCTTGAATATTGTCCCTTCAGTATGCGAATCACTTATCAAAGAAAAAATAAATTTAGATCAGGTTACCGTATTGAACCTTGCCGGCGAAGTATTTTCTGCTAATCTATTGCAAGGATTAGATGCTAAAAAAATAGAAATCAGAAATTTATATGGTCCATCAGAAGATACCACTTACAGTTCCTTTTATAGGCTTAAGGGTACAGAAGAAATTGTACCTATCGGGAAACCCATAGCGAATACAAAAGCTTACATTTTAGATCCGGATTTAAATCTGGTACCCATAAATGTTCAGGGACAAATTTATTTATCTGGCGAAGGATTAGCCAAAGGTTATTTGAATAAGGACCAACTAACCTCCTTATGTTTTATTGATAATCCTTTTGAACCCGGGCAGAAGCTGTATCGCACCGGTGATTTAGGGCGATGGATGGCTGATGGTAATATTGCGTTCGATGGCAGAAATGATTATCAGGTAAAAATAAGAGGATACCGGATTGAACTGGGCGAAATTGAAGCGGCAATAGAAAAGCATGAAGCAGTTAAAAAAGCGGTAGTTATTGTAAAAATGGTATCAGGTGCTGAATTTCTAACAGCTTTTTATACGTTAAAAGTTCCGGCTGAAATACATGAGATAAAAACCTTCCTTGAATCTTTGCTTCCGGGATATATGGTGCCGACTTACTTCAATTATTTGGAGCAAATGCCTTTAAACCCTAACGGAAAAATTGACAGGCATGCTCTAAAAGTAATTGAAACTACGGATTCCCAAAATATTGCCTTTGTGGTACCTGCAAATGAAGTAGAGGAAAAATTATTAAATATTTGGCAACAGGTTTTAGGTGTTTCCAAAATTAGTATGCTGGATGATTTCTTCAACATAGGCGGACATTCGCTAAAAGCCAGTGAATTGATTTTTCAGATTTATCAGGTGCTGGGAATACGGCTGGATTATAAGACGGTGTATACCAATAACACTATTCAAAGCCTCGCCCAAGTAATCCAGTCACACAATGTGTTAAATGTTCAGGAAATTCCTTTAGTGAATTTACAAGATCATTATCCGGTATCGCAAGGGCAAAAGCGCTTATGGATGGTTGATCAGATGGAAAATAATCAGGTCGCTTATAATATGCCAGGTGTTTTTATGTGGAATATTGAGTTGGATAAATCAGCTCTTCAGTATGCGTTCGAGGAACTTGTTAAACGCCATGAAAGCTTGAGAACCCAGTTTATTTTGGTTAATGGCGAACCTCGTCAGCAAATAGTAGAAGTAGCATCCTTTCCTGTTAGTTTGGAAGATATCGATTTTTCTGCGATGCGAAATCCACAACAAAATATGATGATTCTGGTTGAAAAGGATATTAATACAGCCTTTAATCTTGCCAGGGGACCGTTGATGAGAATAAAATTAATCAAATTGGGTGCCGATAAATTTGCTATTTATCTGAACATGCATCATATTATTTCTGATGGCTGGTCAGTTAAAGTCCTGATGAATGATGTAATGCAATTATATCGTTCTAAGACTACAGGAGTTCCGCACAATTTACCGGTATTAAAACTTCAGTATAAAGATTTTGCAACCTGGCAGAACCATTTTCTGGCTACGGAAACAGAAAAACATAAAGAATATTGGCTTAATCAGTTTTCCGATGAATTGCCGATACTGGATTTTCCAACGGATTTTGCCCGTCCCGCTATAAAAACCTATAATGGAAATACAGTTTATCTGCAGCTGAACAAATCATTAACTGATTCATTTGAAACTTACTGCAAAGCAAACAAAACCACTTTATTCACTGCCTTATTAGCATGTGTTAATGGACTTTTATATATATACACTGGTCAGGAAGACCTCATTGTTGGTATACCTGTCTCCGGACGGGAGCATCCTGATTTAATGCATCAGGTGGGATTTTTTGTAAATACACTGCCCATCAGAACCCGTTTTAGCGGTAAGGAAAGGTTTAATATTTTACTGCAAAAAGTGAAGCAATTGATGCTTGACGCGCAGGAATATCAGGCTTACCCAATGGAAGATTTGGTTGAAAATTTATCTCTTACACCAGATAGAAGCCGTTCAACATTATTTGACGTACTGGTTTCTTTATTGGAAGAGGAGAATGAATCATTCAATTTACCATCCCGCATTAGTAAGTACGATTTTTCATTTGAATTTAGAAAAAAATCAGAAGGACTTTCATTGAGTATAGAGTATAATACAGATTTATACCGTCTTGAAAAAATGGAGCGCATGCTGATCCATTTTAGTAATTTGATCTCAGCGATAGTAAACGAAACCGATCTGGCCATTAATCAGCTGGATATATTAAGTACAGAAGAAAAAAATAACCTGCTGAATACGTTGACAGATACGGATACAGATTATCCTAAAAACACCACGATAGTTGCTCTTTTTGAAGAACAGGTTCAGAAAACACCTCAAGCCATCGCGCTTGATTTTGAAGGTGAAACGCTCACTTACCATGAATTAAATTTAAAAGCCAACCAGTTAGCAAATTATATCAGCAACCATTATACTGTTCTGCCTGATACAAAATTTGGAGTGTTGTTAGCCCGCAGTTCAAACATGATTGTGGCATTGTTGGCCATCTTAAAATCTGGTGGAACATATGTACCCTTAGATCCGGCTGATCCTGTTAGTCGATTACAATACATTCTGGAAGATACTGAAATGCTTGTGATCATTACAGAAAGCGAAGAATTGTCTAAACAATTGAATGTTGAAACCATCCAATTACTGAATTTACAGGAAAAGACTGCAGAAATAGCAGAATGCAATACAGAAAATAATCTGAACCAAAACGGTCCGGAAGATCTTGCTTATATCATGTATACTTCTGGCTCAACAGGGCAGCCAAAAGGGGTGATGATAAAACACCGAAACGTGGTTCGTCTGGTAAAAAACACTAATTATTATGATTTTAAAGAAGGCGACAGGCTTTTGCAGACCGGGGCTTTAACCTTTGATGCAACTACCTTTGAAATTTGGGGAATGTTGTTGAATGGTGGCCGCATCTATTTGATACCACATTTGAGCCTCATTGATACTCCTTTGCTGAAAAAGAGCTTGCACGAAAACCAAATCAATATAGTTTGGTTCACATCCTCCTGGTTTAATCAATTGGCTGATATTGATTTATCAGTTTTTGGTAAGCTTAAATATTTACTGGTAGGTGGAGATAAATTGTCACCAAAACACATTAATAAGGTAAAAACGGCTTTCCCTGATTTAAAAATTATCAATGGGTACGGTCCAACTGAAAACACTACATTTTCCATATGTCATCATATTGATCGGTTCTATGAATGTGATATCCCGCTAGGTAAACCTGTTGCCAATAGCACGGTTTATATATTAAATGAAACCAGCAATTTATGTCCAGTTGGTATTAAAGGTGAGATTTGCGTTGGAGGAGATGGATTAGCCCGTGGCTATCTAAATAACTCTGATTTAACGGCCGAAAAATTTATCGATCATCCGTTTGTGCCAGGCGAAAAGCTATATAAAACAGGAGATGTAGGACGTTGGTTGGAAGATGGTACCGTTGCTTTTATGGGACGAAAAGATTCTCAGGTAAAGATCCGGGGGTATCGTATTGAAGTGGGTGAAATAGAAAATACGCTGCTGAGCCATCCTCTTATCGAAAAAGCAGTAGTTACCGTAGACCATTGTGAAGGGTTACAAGATCAGATTCTGGCCTATTTTACGTCTTCCAATTCACTGGATGGTACAGCGTTGAAAACGTTTTTATCTCAAGGGCTACCTTTATACATGGTTCCGGCTCATTTTATCCAGTTAGATACAATACCTCTTACTGCGAACGGTAAGACCGATCTAAGGGCATTGCCTAAACCGGTATTATTGAAGAATATCAATCAGGATCAGCTATCTGTTTTTGAAACTAAAACAGAAAAAAAGCTAGCTGGACTTTGGGAAGAGATTCTGAGTGTCAACGTAAATAGTCCCCATGATGATTTTTTCGAATTGGGTGGTCACAGCTTAAAAGTAATGCGCTTGTTAGAGGGTATTCACAGAGAATTCCAGGCTCAAATTGAATTAAGAATCATTTATCAGTATCCGGTATTGCACAAATTGGCATTGCAGATTGAAATTGCTGAAAGTAGTAGTGTCACGAACCAGATTAATCTTATTCCTTACCAGGATTCGTATGATTTATCTTACAGTCAGAAAAGCCTTTGGACTGCTTTACAATTTGAACAGGAACAGTCGGCGTACAATATTGCCGGAGCATACCTCATCACCGGAAACCTTCATGAAAATGCTTTTTGTGATGCATTCAAAGAAGTGGTAAAAAGGCATGAAAGCCTGCGAACTAATTTTGTATTAATAGATGGTGAGCCCCGGCAGTTAATTCACAATCCGGAAGAATATCCGTTGCAGGTTCAAATTTTGGATGTAAGACTGGAGGAAAATCCAGTAGGAGCTGCCTTGAAAATTATAGAAGAGGACGCCAAAACGGCTTTCGACCTGGAAAAAGATCAGCTTATTCGTTCCCGCTTATTACGGGTTAATGATTCGGAATATATCATTTTCATGAATATGCATCATATTATTTCTGATGGATGGTCAATGGATGTGATACTTTCGGAACTGCTTGCTGCTTACGATGCTTTTAGCAACAATACACCGCTCGCTTTACAACCTCTTGCTATCCAGTACAAAGATTATGCTGCCTGGCAGCATACTAATTTACAGGGAGAAAATCTGCAGAAATTGGTTAATTACTGGAAAAATAGATTAGGAGATAAGCAGCCTGTATTAAATTTACCGTTTGATTTTGAAAGACCATTGATTCCATCTGCAAAGGGAGAAACGTTTGAATTTCTCATTGACGAACAGCTTACTTCTCAATTAACACAGCTGGGTAAAGCTAATAATACCACCTTATTTGTTGTTTTGCTCACATCATACAATATCCTGCTACATCTGCTTACGAGAGAGTCTAAATTTATTTTAGGTACTTCTGTAGCCGGAAGAACAAATTATGAACTTCAGGGATTGGTTGGTTATTTCGTTAATGTAATACCTGTGCAGACAGAAATAGATAATACATTAACCTTTAACCAACAGCTTCAGCAGCTTGATGCCGGTTTCAAGGATGATATGTTTCATGCATTACTTCCAATTGATGTGCTGTTAAGAGAATTAAAACCTCAAAGACACTCCGGAATAACTCCTCTGTTTCAAGGGCGTTTCGTATTCAATGATTTTGCAAGTAGCATTACAGAACTCAATGCCAAATTAAACAGTGGTAATTCTCCTTTAACCATTTCAAATATAAATCTGCCTAGTCTTGGAGCTAAATACGAAACAGATTTCCGGCTAACCCGTGATGGAACAACACTTATAGGAAGCTTAGAATACAGGCTGGATCTATTTAAGCGGTCTACCATCGAAAAAATGGTTAGCAGTTATCTGGACTTGCTGAAAAATATTATTGAAAATCCTGATAAAACCATTAGCCATTTGGAAATAATAATGAATCAGAAAACGGTTGATCAGCAAAAAGAGAAACAAGCAAAATCTCTTCATAAACTAAAAAATATCCAATCAATAAGCCTAAAGTAAAAAACCATAAGCCCTTTCTTCCGGCCCAGAGAACTCCCTCGGAAAGGAAGGGTTGGGATGAGGCTACTAAAGCATTTAAATAAATCATCAAATCATGAATACATTATCAGGTTACCGCATTTCACCACAACAAAGCCGTTTTTTAACGGTGTATAACCATACCGAAAAACTGAATTCACAATTGGCTTTTACATGCGATGAAAACATTGATACCGATAAATTAAAAAACGCAATTACCAGCTTTTTTGATAGTGATATTATTTTTAAAACCACCTATCATCAAATTACAGAACCGTCTAATGCTTTGCAAATACCCGGGAATAAAACTTTGATTGAATTTCTGGATCATCCGGAAGTAATTTCAAGTGATGAAGCTATTAGCGGACTATTGTCGGATGAAATTAATAGAGAGATTAATATATCCGAAGGACCTCTTATTTGGGTAAAGTTAGTAAGGCTGCAAATTAAGCAACTTTTAGTTAGTATTACGCTGCCCGCTATTACTGCCGATTTACGAACGTTAGAAATTA
Organism: Chryseobacterium rhizoplanae; assembly: GCF_900182655.1. Lineage (GTDB taxonomy): Bacteria > Bacteroidota > Bacteroidia > Flavobacteriales > Weeksellaceae > Chryseobacterium > Chryseobacterium rhizoplanae. The sequence goes on along the minus strand of NZ_FXTC01000008.1, from coordinate 114,090 downwards.
TTGCAGAAAAGATTTTCAGATTCTATGAAAACGGTGCCGAAGTTAAGAAGGAGGAAGCACTAAGCTATTTACAGTTCGCAGAGTGGCAAAATCAACTTTTGGAAGAAGAGGAAACTCAGGAGAGCTTGAAGTATTGGCGCAACAAAAAAATAAGTGGTTTAAACCAATTTTTAACTTTTGATCAGGATATTGATTCAAAAAAAGAGTTTGTATCCGCTAGCCATGTATTGGATATTAAAAATAACTCTTTGGCTTTACTGAAGAAGAATTTCCCTGATTATTCATCCGAAGAAATTTTGTTTGCCTGCTGGAATTTGCTTTTATGGCGCCAGCTTGAAACTACCGATTTTATTTCGGGCTATGTACATTCTTTCAGGGAATATGAGGAATTACAATCTCTTTGCGGTTGTTGTTGTAGAACCCTGCCATTTCACTTGGAGTGGGACAAAACCTGGCTTTTTAAGGATGTGCTTAGGCAGACAAAACAGGAAATAGAAACCATAAGCAATAACAAAGAAGCTTTTGAACATCATGTTTTTTTCAAAGGCGAAACTAAACCTAATAAGTCCTACACCATCCCTTATAGTTTCGAATACGCTGAAACTAGTTCCACCGCCATCCTTAAATCACAACATTTTGCCGTAATCCAGGCAGTCTCATTTACTGAGAATATCAAACTCAAACTGGTTTGTAAGCAAGTAAACGAAACCATCTCCGTAGAGCTGCAATACAATGCAAATGCTTTTAGAAAGGAAACGGTTTTATTTCTGGCAGATGCATTTGAAAATATTTTAAACAAGTTTATCTCTGAGCCTGTTAAGCCCATACTTCAGGTGAGTTTGCTGAGTGATTTATATAAAACAAAACTCCTTAAAGAGTTCAATCAAACTTCTGAACCACAGCACTCTTTTGATACGGTATGTCAGCTTTTTGACCATGTAGTAACAACTTTCCCTGCTCATGTGGCGGTTGTTGCCAGAGAAAATCAGCTTAGTTATCAGCAGCTTGATCAAAAAGCAACCCAGTTGGGGCTGTATCTGAAAGAAGTTTACGGCATTAAGGCAGGAGACTTAGTGGGTGTGATGTTCGGTAAGAACGAAAACCTGATGATCGCTTTAATGGCAGTTATTAAATCGGGTGGTGGTTTTGTACCGATCGATCCGGCTAACCCGGAAGAACGCATCAATTTTATACTAAAAGACAGCGCCGTTACGATATTGTTAAGTGAAACGGCTTTTGAAGAACGAACAGCTTTACTTCAAATTCCGACTTTAGCTATTGATAGTATTTCTGAATTCATAACTACAAAAGCAACTTTACACCAAAGAACAGCCGAAGATATTTTATACGTCATCTACACTTCGGGTACAACGGGTAATCCAAAAGGAACAATTATTCAGGATAAAGCTTTATTGAATTATGTATCCTGGTTTACAGATTCGTTTAATATCAACGCAACAGATAGTTCTATTTTGCTGGGATCTTATGCATTCGATCTGGGATATACCAGTATCTGGGGAACGCTACTGAATGGTGGCTCGCTGCACCTGGTTGATGATGAAATGGTTAAGAATCCTGACTCACTGATTGATTACCTTACCGAAAATACAATCACCTTTATAAAAACTACTCCCTCGCTATTCCATACTCTAACGGCTTCTATACAGTGTAATAATTTGGCTAAAAGCAATTTACGTTTAATACTGTTAGGGGGAGAACCGATTCGTCCGAAAGATCTGGAGAAAATAATTGAGATAAAACCTGAAATAAACCTTGTTAATCACTATGGACCTACCGAATCAACAATTGGTACCATTGCTTATAAGATTGACAATACACAAATGGCTGAATATGCTATGTGTCCGGTTATCGGCAACCCAATTAGCAATAATTCAATTTATATAGTTGATGAACATGGTTCGTTGGTTGCTCCGGGAATAGATGGAGAAATCATGATTTCGGGTAAAGGTTTGGCTGCTGGATATTTAAAAAGGGAAGATCTCACATCCGAAAAATTTCTCGCTGATCCCTTTACACAAGGGCAAAAGATGTACAAAACTGGAGATATTGCAAGATGGATGCCTGACGGAACCATTCTGTTCAGGGGAAGAAGAGATGATCAGGTGAAAATACGTGGCTACCGGGTAGAATTGGAAGAAATTCAAAAGGTTATACAATCCCTTTCCGGTATTGATCATGTGTTAATCATACCACGACGATCAGAAGATTATGGATTGGAACTGGCTGCTTATTTTGTATCTCAAGATAAAATAGATACAGTAGAATTACGGATGGCTTTATTGGAAACTCTTCCGGATTATATGGTTCCTTCATATTTTGTTAGTTTGGATAAATTCCCTCTTACTGCGAACGGAAAAGTTGACAAAAAAGCCTTGCCAGATCCGACGCTACTGAAAACAGAAAGCAAACATACTGCCCCACGTACCAAACTGGAAAAAAGTTTGGCAGTGATTTGGGAAGAAATTTTAGAATATGAAAATATTGGTGTTTACGATGATTTTTTTACAATAGGAGGGCATAGCTTAAAAGCGATCAACCTGGTTACCCAGTTATCAAAAAAGCTGGATATTAAAATCAAGCTGCAGGATGTTTTCATTTATTCTACTATAGAAAAACTTGCCGCTTTTCTTCATGAAAATGGTGTGGTTAAATTTGCACCTATTCCGGTATTAGCCAGCCAGCCTTATTATGATCTTTCGCATTCGCAACGTCGCCTTTGGATCTTAGATCAATTAGAAAATGATCAGGTTGCTTACAATGTTCCAGCGGCGTGTATTATTGAAGGTAAACTTAATGCACAAGCATTTAGCAAAGCTTTTGTAAAGGTAACCGAGCGACATGAAAGTTTACGTACTACGTTTATCACGGTTAATGGGGAGCCTAAACAACAAATACATGCACCTGGCGAACTTTCTTTTGAGGTTAGAAATATCGATTTTCAAACTGCCCCGAACAAAAGAGAAAAAGCACAAAAATTTGTAGAAGCTGAGGCTGATACACCGTTCAATTTAGAAAAAGGTCCACTTTTACGGGCGCATTTACTACAACTGGAACCTGAGAAATACGTGTTTGTATTTAACATGCACCATATTATTTCTGATGGATGGTCGATTGGTGTACTCATTGAAGAAGTTTTAACACTTTACCATGCTTTTAGTCGCGATGAAGAAAACCCATTACCGGCATTAACCATTCAGTACAAAGATTTTGCGTCTTGGCAAAATCAGAAACTTCAGGATGAAGAAGTTAAGCAGGCACAAGCTTACTGGTGGGGAATATTTAAAGATGAAATTCCGATTTTAGAATTTCCGGGAGACTATTCTCGCCCTGCTATCCAAACCTACAATGGCGCTCAGGTGAACCTTTTATTAGACAGAACTTTTAGTGAAAGATTAGTTCAGTTTAGCAAGGAGCAATCTACTACATTGTTCATTACCCTGCTATCATCGATTAATGCACTGCTTTATCACTACACCGATCAGGAAGATATTGTGATTGGTACTCCAGTTGCAGGTCGGGAGCATCCAGATCTGGATAACCAAATCGGGTTTTATGTAAATACATTGCCGGTACGATCCCGTTTTAACGCTACAGAATCATTTGAAATGCTGGTGCGGGGTGTTAAGGAAAACATGCTGAAAGCACAAGAGCATCAGATATATCCGTTCGATCGATTGGTAGATGACCTGAATTTGGAAACGGACCTAAGCCGTTCTGCCTTGTTTGACGTGATGGTTTCACTTTCTAACCCAGATACAGCGGCTAAACAGTTCGAAAAATTTAAAGACATTCAGGTTTCAGAATTTACCATTCCATCTACCATTAGCAAGTTTGATCTTTCTTTCGATTTTCAGGAAATGAAAGACGGAATCAAGGTTAGTATTGAATACAACACCGATTTGTTCAAGCCTTCGCGGATGGAAAGAATGTTGAGACATTATCAAAAAATGCTAAGCGAAATTCTTCAAAACACTAAAGCTCCATTAAATGAGATTGATATTTTATCATCTGCAGAAGTAAAACAGCTTCTGGAAGATTTTAACGATACCATCACATCTTATGATACCGAGAAAACAATTGTAGATATGTTCTACGACCAGGTTGAAAAATACCCGGATACTATTGCGGTATCATTCGGAAGCAAATTAATAACGTATGCAGAGCTTAACGAACAGTCAAATCGGCTGGCTCATTATCTAAGTGCTCAGCTTTTATTATCTCCCGATTTACGGATAGGATTATTGATGAACCGTTCCGAAAAAATGTTGGTTAGTGTTTTAGCGGTGCTAAAAATGGGAGCGGCATATGTGCCTATTGATACGGAATACCCGCTAGATCGTATTGAATATTTAATACAAGAAAGTGGTGCTCATATTTTGATAACTGATTCTGCAGAAACGGTTAGTAATTTATCAGTTTCTGTAAAAGTGATTGATCTGTATGCGGTTCAGAATGAAGTAGCCGATTGTATAAGTGGTAATTTAACCAATCAAATCCATCCGGATAATCCAGCATATATCATCTTTACTTCTGGTTCTACCGGAAACCCGAAAGGTGTTATAGTGAATCATCGTAACCTGAGCAATATTGCTAATTCTTGGCGTGATGGATATAAATTGCATGAGTTTAGCCCTAATTTATTGCAGCTGGCAAGTATTTCCTTCGATGTTTTTATAGGAGATTTTTGTCGTTGTTTATTAAATGGTGGGAAAATGGTGATCTGTCCCGGCGATTTCAGAGGTGATCCGATTGCGTTATATGAAATAATCCACGAGCATCAAATCAATATCCTGGAAACAACGCCAGGCATTATACTTCCTTTAATGCGCTATATTCAGGAAAATAATCTGGATATATCTTTCATGAAGCTCCTGATTTTGGGTTCTGATACCTGTTTAATTGAAGACTTTAAATGGTTACTGAATTCTTTCAGTGGCCATATGCGGATCATCAATAGTTATGGTACTACAGAAACCACTATTGATTCTTCTTACTTCGAATCATCTTTAGGGTTGCTGCCAAAAGAAGGTAATGTTCCTATTGGAAAACCTATGCACAATACCAGTTATTTCATCCTAAATAACAATAAGAAACTTGTCCCGGTAGGCGTAATTGGTGAGTTGTACATTGGCGGAGCGGGAGTTTCAAACGGTTATTTGAATAGGAATGAACTAAATGAAGAGCGTTTTATTAAATTGCCGGAAGTTATTCATTCTCAAAAAGTTTATAAAACCGGTGACAGAGCCTGCTGGCTGCCCGATGGGAATGTTGCATTTTATGGACGTAATGATAACCAGATTAAAATTAGGGGATATCGTATTGAATTAGGTGAAATTGAAAATATTTTGCTACAGCATCCAGCAATAAAATCGGTTGCTGTGCTGGCAAAACCAGATCAGGATGGACATAACCGCTTAATTGCTTATTGCTCACTTAATAATGTAGAAGCTATTGCCAACATAAAGGAAAGCATTAAAAAGAGGCTCCCTGAATACATGTTGCCTTCATTTTTTCTAATTTTAGACGAACTGCCGCTTACTCCTAACGGTAAAATAAATCATAAAGCTTTACCAAATCCGGATATTAATGATTTGAGAAATCAGAAAGGATTCAGTGCTCCGGTAACTGAAACGCAGAAAAAACTGGCCACCATCTGGGAACGGATTTTAAAAATAGAGACTATTGGAAAAGATGACCATTTCTTTGAAATGGGTGGACATTCGTTAAAAGCTACCCAGGTAATTACACAAGTTCACAAAGAGTTTGGTATATCGATACAACTACGAGATCTTTTTATGAATCCGGTTTTATTTGATTTAGCATATGTAATTGATGCTAAAGAGAAAACAGTTTATGAAAAAATAGAACAGATTGCTGATGCAGATTATTATCCTTTATCGGTGGCACAAAACCGTTTGTGGATCCAAGATCAGATGCAGGAAGGTTTAGCGGCTTATAATATTACCGATGCTTTTGAAATGGATGGGAGATTATCCTTGCCTAATTTCGAAAAAGCATACAAAGAGGTAATTAACCGCCATGAAAGTCTCCGGACCACTTTTATAGTACATCAGGGTGAGCCCCGTCAAATTATTCATGATGTTGATAGTAAGGAGTTTAGTATCACCTATAAGGATTTAAGAGATAAGCATGCCTCTACAGAATTAGTTCAACTAATGGTTGATGAAGAATCAACCGCCATTTTCGATCTGGAGAAGGGACCGCTTATTAAAGCTAGTTTATTACGGCTTACTGATGAAAATCAAGTGTTTGTGCTAACCATGCACCATATTGTTTCAGATGGATGGTCGTCAAATGTGTTTCTGACAGAACTGATGAAACTCTATCATGCTGGCATCAATGGGTTGCAAAATCCGTTACCTGCTTTAACTATGCAGTATAAAGATTATGCAGTTTGGCACCGCAACTTGTTAAGCGGCATCAATTTGAAAACCCTAAAAAATTATTGGTGCAATCAGTTTGCAGGTGAAATCCAAATATTAAATTTATTGACGGATAATCCTCGACCTGAAGTTAAAACCTATAACGGAAGCACTACAGCTATTGATTTTGGTGAAGCGTTAAGCGAGCAACTTCAATCTTTTTCAAAACAGCATAGTTTGAGTATATACATGACTTTGTTAGGGGTGATTAAAGTTCTGTTGCATAAGTATACCGGTCAGGAAGATATTATTATCGGTTCACCAATATCAGGACGTGTGCATAGTGATTTAGATGCTCAAATCGGTTTTTATGTGAATAGCCTGGCGTTGAGATCAAATCTTGACCCGAACCAGTCTATTGCAGATTATTTCCAATCCATAAAGAAAACAGTTCTTGATGCTGAGATCCATCAACTTTATCCATTTGAAAGTTTGGTAGAAGATCTTAAGCTTGAATATATGCCAAATCGTTCACCAATTACTGATGTTTGGATGCAATTGTATAATCAGGAAGTGGAAGCAAATTCAGAGGTACTTGGAGGATTGAAGGTAAAAGAGTTTCAGATTAATCATGCTTTTAGTAAAAATGATCTCACTTTCAACTTCGTTAATAATGCCGGATTAATCAGTTTGATTACTAATTATAATACAGACCTATTTGAAATAGACACCATTTCAAAAATGCAGGATGATTTGATTGTGCTGACCGATAAACTAATACAAAATACTGGATTGAAACTTTCAGAAATTGAATTAGTAGCAAAGAATGAAAGTACTGCCTTTATGGAGGCCATGTTTAATCTTTAATAAGTATTACAAAACCAGTTAAACCATTTTTGATGATAAGTAAAAAGCGCGTAGGAATTATTGGTGGTATGGGTACACAAGCCGGTGCTAATCTGTTCCAAAAGTTAATTGATCTTTCTCCTGCCAACAATGATCAGGGGTTTATGGAAGTATTTCTCCACAGCAACTCACAAATTCCGGACCGCACCAGGGCAATTGTTTATGGCGAAGAATCTCCATTAAAGGAAATGATCCGTTCTATTGATCTGATGAATAAATCCGGTGTAGAACTGTTGCTATTGGCATGCAATACCATTTATCATTATTATGATGAGTTTGTAACATATGCTGATGCCATAGTTTTAAACCCAATCCATTTATTAAGAGAGTACGTTGTTGAAAAAGGATTTAAAAAAATTGGAATACTGGGAACCACCGGAACCATGGCTGCTAATATGTTTGACAATGAATTAAGGCAATATGACAAGGAGATTATTAAACTTGACTCCTGGGAACAGGAAAACCTATTTATGGAATCCGTTTACGGGAAAAACGGTCTGAAATCATCAACTATTTCTCAGGAAACGATTGATAAAATGCACAATGCGGTCAGATTGCTGATTGACCGTGGTGCCGAAATAATTGTGGGCGGGTGCTCAGAGATATCCATTGCTGTTCAGCAGAGTGATATACCTATTCCTTACATAGATACCATGGATTTGATGGCGCAGAAGGCAATAGAGGAATGTTATTATAAAGAGAAAGTATTGAATTATAACCAATAACCATTTTAAGTAAAATGATTCATATTGAATTTGGAAAGAAAGTGCAGCAAGCACCGCTGAAAATTGCAATAGAAGAAGCAAAACGAGCGATTACGTATCACGATTTAAATAAACAAAGTATCATATTGGCGTCTATTTTAAAGAAGTTGGGGGTAAAGAAAGATACGATTGTTGGTGTTGTGTTGCCTTCAGGCATTAATTTAGTTACCTCAATTCTTGCTGTTTTCCGTGCAGGAGCTATTTACTTGCCGGTTGATATTGAATTTGCACCAAAACGCCTTGCTGATATTTTTGAACAGTCTCCCTGCGAAATTATCATTAGCTGTATCGATTTAGATGAAGATATAATTTCTTTAGTCAAAAATTTTAGTCCAGAAACGCAGCACATTATTTTATTAGGGGAAGATGAACCTCTTGTTCTGCAAGCCTCAGATCTAGAATTTAAACGAGCTGGATCTCTGGTAAATTTGCAAATTGCTCCGGATGAAGTGCTTCAACCCGACGATGCCAACTATATATTTTATACATCCGGCTCAACCGGAAAGCCCAAACCTATTCTAGGCTGTCATAAAAGTTTAAGTCATTTTATTACGTGGGAAATTGATGAATTTAAATTAAATGAACAGATAAAGGTGAGTCAGTTAACGCAATTTACGTTTGACGCCTCGCTTCGGGATATTTTTGTTCCGCTTTGTGCAGGAGGTACTTTATGCATTCCACCAGCGGATGTGAAATTTAACTTCACCAGGCTGATACAGTGGATAGAACAGTCGGAGATTACATTGATCCATACAGTTCCATCTTTATTCAGACTGATTACAAAAGAATTGCAGCAGTCTGAAACAAAGGAGCATTTTAAAAGCCTTCAATATTTCCTGCTAGCTGGTGAGCCTTTATTCGCTAAAGATATAATGAACTGGAGAAAACAGGTTGGTGAACATACAGAAGTTGTGAATTTATATGGTCCGTCTGAAACAACGATGGTTAAAACCTTTCACCGTATAAAAGAAGTTCCGCTATCTCCATCAGAAGGTATTCATGCCGGTAAACCCATCGCCAATACGTTTATTGCTATTTTAAACAATAATAAACAACTCTGTAACATCGGCGAAAAAGGTGAGATTTACATATGCACTCCTTATAAAACTAAAGGCTATTATCGTAATGATGACTTAACAAACCAGGTTTTTATTCAGAACCCTTTGGTAACTGATTTTAAAGATATTGTTTATAAAACTGGTGATTTTGGACGGTATTTGAAAGACAGGAGCATCGAAATTTTAGGGCGGATAGATGATCAGATCAAAATAAACGGGATTCGTATAGAGCCCGAAGAAATCAGAAAGTCTATTCTGGATACATGGGGTGTAGAAGAAGCTTATGTAACAGGTTATAAAAATAATGATAACCTCCACGAAATGGTTTGTTACTACACCGGACTTGAAAAAGACGATGCTACATTCAGAAAGGAACTGGTATCAGAACTCAATGAAAATATGATTCCGTCTTATTTCATCAGACTAGAGGCGTTTCCTTTAAATAGCAATGGTAAAATCAACAAAAAAGAATTACCTAAACCCGAAGACTTTTTAGTAAACGAAACCGATTATGAAGCTGTTATAAACGAAACCGAGCAAACCTTAGAAGAAATTTGGAAAGAGGTGTTGGATGTAAAGCGAATCGGCAGAAAAGTATCTTTCTTTAATTTAGGCGGAACATCCATAAAAGCTACTCAAATTGTAACCCGAGTTTTTAAAGCATTTAATACGCAAATAAGTATAAGGGCTATTTTTAGTTATCAAAGTATTGCCGAACTGGCTGCATTTATCGATAAATCAACTAAAGAAGACACCACAGAAATTAAGGCAATTCCAGAAGCTGAATTTTATCCGGTTTCCCAAGGTCAGAAACGATTATGGATTTTAACCCAGCTGGAAAGTGATACAGCGGTTTATAATATGTCGAGTGTGTTTATCCTTACGGGGACATTAAATATCGAGGCATTGCAAAATGCTTTCAATAAGGTAATTGAACGGCATGAAATTTTGCGCACTACGTTTATCATCCAGAATGATGAAATAAAACAGTGTGTACATCCTGCAAAAGAGATTAATTTCAACTTGCCGTATCTGGATTTAAGAAATGATGCAAATGGAGAATCAAAAGCATTAGAGATTTCTGCTACCATAGCTTTATCATATTTTGATTTTGAACGTGGACCTTTATTAAAAGCAAACATCATCAGGGTAAGTGAAAATCAATATATGCTGCCTTTTACTATGCACCATATTATTTCGGATGGCTGGTCCATGGAAATTCTGATTAAAGAACTGTTGCTCATATATCAATCTATTGTAAATGAAACTTCATTAAATCTTCCGGGATTAAAAATCCAGTATAAAGATTATGCTACTTGGCAAACTGAGCAATTACAGGGTATAAAACTGGAGCAGCACAAAACATATTGGCTAGATAAATTAGGGGGATCATTACCCATATTGGAGCTGCCTTATGAAGGGAACCGTCCTGTTCTAAAAACTTTTAATGGTGCAAGCAGTACATATACATTTGATAAGGATTTAATTAAAGATTTTAAAACCCTGTGCCAGCAAAATGGCAGCAGTTTGCACATGGGTCTGTTAGCAGTAATGTATGCGTTGTTTTACAGATACAGCGGACAAACAGATCTTATTTTAGGTTCTCCGTCAGCCGGGCGTATTCATCAGGATTTGGAAGACCAGATTGGTTTTTATGTAAACCTGCTTCCTTTACGTACCGTATTTGAGCCCACAGATTCTTTTATTGCCCTTTTGGCAAAAGTAAAAGATACCACGCTAGGCGCTTATGAACATCAAATTTATCCATTTGACAGGTTGGTGGAAGATCTGCAACTTGCTCGTGAAATGAGCCGTTCACCCTTGTTTGATGTGGCTGTAATTCTTCACAATACATCGATCAAAGAAGAACAGCTGGATAAATTTGCTGGACTTTCTGTTGAACGGCTGGAACCTGAAACCACATTGAGTAAATACGATATGCAGGCTAATTTTTACGAGGAGGGAGATGTTTTAACGCTTAATTTGGAGTACAATACCGATCTTTTTAGCAGTGATCGCACCACACGGATGATTCAGCACATGAATCAATTCATGCAAAGTGTAACCGCTAATGCAGAAGAAAGTATCAATATGGCGAATATTCTTACCAGCGAAGAAAGGCATGCACTTGTGTACGATTGGAACAATACAATAACACCTTATTCACAGGAAAAAACTATTCATCAATTATTTGAAGAACAGGTTCAGCTAAATCCTAACGGGATTGCTGCCGAACAAAACGAAACACATCTAACTTACCGGGAGCTGAATGAACAAGCTAATCAGCTTGCCAGGCATTTGTTGGAAAAAGGATTGCAAAATGGTGATAATGTGGGTATCATGACCGACCGCAACCTAAACATGCTTGTTGGGATGCTCGGTATTCTGAAAGCCGGTGGTGCCTATGTGCCAATTGATCCGGTTTACCCAATAGACAGACAGCTCTATATCTGTGAAAACTCTGCAATTACATTATTTGTTGCCGATCATCATTATCCGGTTATCAATAAATTGCCTAAGAAAGTGCCGTTTATTGTGATTTCCGCAGTTATTCTTGCGTCTTATTCGAACTATAATTTAGATTTTACAACAAAATCCAGTCAGGATCTTGCCTATACCATTTATACTTCCGGATCTACCGGCAGACCAAAAGGTGTTATGATAGCGCATCATTCGGCAGTCAACCTTATTGAATGGGTTAACAAAACATATAAAGTTGATAAGAAAGACCGCTTGCTGTTCATCACTTCCATGTGCTTTGACCTCTCGGTTTATGATATTTTCGGAATGCTGGCTGCTGGCGGTACGGTAGTTATAGCAACGCAGGAAGAAGTAAGAGATGTTGCCCGACTTAAAAGGTTGATGATGGATAAAGAAATTACCTTCTGGGATTCTGTACCCACTTCCATGAACCATCTTATTGCCGGATTAGAAGATGACGACAGCAGTTATATCCAAAATTCGCTTCGGGTGGTGTTTATGAGCGGCGACTGGATTCCGGTGGATTTGCCAGGACGAATAAAAAAACATTTCCCACTAACGGAGGTAATTAGTTTGGGGGGGGCAACCGAAGGTACCGTATGGTCAAACTTTTATCCTGTTAAAGAAGTAAAAGAAGGCTGGACGAGCATCCCATATGGAAAACCTTTGGACAATAACTTTTTCTACATTCTGGATGAATGGTTAAACCCTGTGCCGCAAGGTATTCCCGGTGAGCTGTTTATTGGCGGCGTTGGTGTTGCCCGGGGCTATGCAAACGATCCGGAAAAAACCGCTTATTCGTATATAAATGACCCTTTTAACCAATTGTTAGGGGGCATGATGTATCGTACCGGTGATTTAGGACGCATGTTACCGGATTGGAATATGGAGTTTTTGGGAAGGAAAGATCATCAGATAAAGATCAGGGGATTCCGTGTTGAAATTGGCGAAGTAAATACTGCGCTGGTACGAAATGAATTAATCAAAGAAGCAATTGTAGTTTCCAAAGGTGAAAAGAATAACAAATTTTTAGTTGCCTATTTCACTAGTACGGTGGAACTGAAAGCAGAGGACTTACGGATTTTCTTGTTAGAGTCTCTTCCAGATTACATGATTCCATCTCATTTAATCCAGCTGGAAAAACTGCCGTTAAATGCCAATGGTAAAGTAGATCATAAAGCACTTCCTGATCCTAAAGATTTAAATTTTGTAAAAGGAAGAACGTTTAAAGCTCCGGTAACGCAAACAGAAATCAGGCTGTTTGAAATTTGGAAGCAGGTTTTAAATATTGAGCAGATAAGTATTACCGATGTTTTTTTTGCAATTGGAGGACATTCGCTGAATGCAACCCGGTTATTAGGTAGAATACATAAAGAATTTGGAGTACGCATGGAGCTTAGAAACATGTTTATTTATCCAACTATTGAAACAATGGCACCAATCATTGAGAGCTCATTAGAAAAAACTTTTCAAGAGATTACACAGGTAAAAAGCCAAGAATATTATGAATTATCCCATGCGCAACAGCGGCTTTGGCTGGTAAACCAAGCGGATAAAAATGATCTCGCTTACAACATTTCGACAGCTTATGAAATAAACGGAGATCTGGATATAGATGCCTTCGAAAAATCGTTCATGACACTAATTGAACGACATGAAGTTTTACGGACCACGTTCGTTTTATTCGAAGGACAACCTCGTCAGCGTATTTCTGAACCTGGTATGACTGGTTTTAAAGTTGAGCAATTTGACATCAGTTTATTACCGAATGTAGAAGAGGAAGCGCAAAAACTGGCAGAAGTCGAAATGCCTTTCGATTTGGAAGAAGGTCCGTTGTTAAGAGTGAAAGTCATAAAGCTGGATGCAGCAAAATATTTGTTCCTGTTTTCCATGCATCATATCATTTCTGATGCGTGGTCCATGGGTGTTATCATCAATGAAGTAACGCAGCTTTACAGTGCATACAGTAAGAACGAGCCAATTTTATTGCCGCAGCTTGCAGTTCAGTACAAAGACTATGTATACTGGCATAAAAACAGGCTTGATGAACAGCATATAGAAATCCACAAAAACTATTGGAAAGATCAGTTTAAAGGAACACTGCCTGTGCTAAGCCTGGAAACAGATTTCGAACGTCCGATTGTAAAAACGTATAACGGCAGTGTTCATTTTCACACTATTCCCGATCAGATTTTTTCTAAGATTCGTGAGCTGGCTGATAGGAAAGGAATATCATCTTTTATGGTTTTAACAGCTATAGTAAAAACACTTTTGTATCGTTATACCGGGCAGGAAGATATTATCATTGGGACACCAATTTCTGGTCGTGATCATTATTTGCTGGAGAACCAGATAGGTTTTTATGTCAATACACTCGCATTACGAACAGTTTTTAATGGCAATGGAACTTTTAATGAACTTCTTGAAGATGTTAAAAATACTATCCTTGGTGCCTTTGAGCATCAGTTTTATCCATATGATGAATTGGTAGCTATGCTACAGTTAGAAAGAAACAAAAGTCGCAGTCCATTATTCGATGTTGGTATTGAATATCAAAACATGGTAATAGAAGCTGAAGTTAAAGAGCTTAACGGAATCACGCTTCAGTTATTTAAAACAGAGAATAAGATCAGCAAATTCGATCTTTCTTTCCGGTTTTTCGAAAATGATGGGCAATTAACTCTAGGTCTGGTTTACAACACTGATATGTTCGTTACAGAAAGCATTCAATTGCTTTGTGACCGGCTAATGATAGTGCTTACAAGTGTTATGGAAAACCCAGATGTAAGAATTGAAGATATTCGATTATCTGGCACTGAACACACCAGTTTAATGACTACAAATGTGATCAGCGAGTCTTTCAATTTCAATTTTTAAACAGAGTATGAAGATAGATAGAACACAGTTTACAGATAGCAGTTATCAAACTTATTATGAATTCTGGAAGCAGTTTTTAGTGGATGATGGTGAGGTGCAGACTTTTAATTTCAGCCAGAAAAATAACAGCACTCTTAATCAAAAGACCGAGATAGATGTCCACTCATTTGAATTAAGTGATGCAGCGGTAAATCAGTTAACTGAATTGGTAAAAGAAAGCGATTCGGGAATTTTTGTAGTGCTAACCACAGTTTTCGGCCTGATGCTGCAAAGATATACCCATCAGAGCCGAGTGGTTATTCATACGCCATTGTTTAAAAGTCATGGTGTTCAAGAAAAATATGAAAATTACACGCCGCTGGTATTACATCCCAGACAAACACATACCCTGAAAGAATTTATAATTGAAGTAAAAGGAATTGTTGCGGAAGCATATCGATATCAAAACTTTCCACGAGTGTTGTTGGGTAAAAACCAGGCAGAAATGTTTCAATCTAATATTCTGATGAGTTTTGATAACATTCACCAGACCCCGCCGGCAACTGCGTCTGAATATGATTTGCACCTAAACATTGAAAGAACAGCTTTCGGAATACAATTATCAGTCTTTTTTAATCCCGTACATTTTGAGAAAGGGTTTATCCAGCGGATAAAAATGCATTTCGATAAGATGATAGGGTACTTTTCAAATCTGAATTTCTTGGTGAGTGAAATAGATATTTTACCTACTGAAGAACGTCAGCAGCTCATATTTGATTTAAATAACTCGTCTGTCAATCTTGAGAGTGTAAACACAGTGCCTGACAATTTTGAGCGGATAGCTTCATACTATCCGGATAAAGTTGCGGTTGATTTCGGTGAAATTAAATTGACCTATGATTTACTTAATCAGGAAGCAAATAAGCTGGCAAAACAGATCAGAGATACTTATCAAATTAAACCGAACCAGACGGTTGGTATTTTACTTCCACGTTCCGAGAAGATGATTATTGCACTTATTGCCATCTTAAAGTCGGGTGCGGCTTTTTTGCCAATTGATGTTAATTATCCCGTCGACCGTATTAAGTATTTACTGGAAGATTGCCGAACTACTTTACTATTAACAGATTTATCTGTAAATACAGAGGCTTTAACAGATTACTCTGGTGAGTTTATATATGTGGATCAGCTATCAGAGGAAGAAAATGCAGAGAATTCTCCTCCAATTAATAAACAAACAGACCTGGCTTACATCATTTATACTTCCGGATCAACCGGGAAGCCAAAAGGAGTGGAGTTACAGCATGATAATTTTATCCACTACATTGAGTGGGCAAATGATTATTATTTCTCTGGACAAAAAGAAATACACTTCCCCCTGTTCACTTCTCTGTCTTTCGATCTTACCATAACCTGCATTTTTACCACTTTGCTTCGTGGTGATACGCTTTTTGTATATCGTGACAGCATGGAGGTGGCAGCTATTCTTGAGGATATATTTGACCCTAAAACACCTATCAATGCAGTTAAACTAACCCCCTCACATATCAGTCTGGTAAGTCATCTTAACTTACAAAAAACCAATATTACTCACCTGATTACTGGAGGAGAGGCCTTAACCTCCAAGCAGGTGAAATGCCTGCAAAAACTTAATCCATCTATTAAGATTTATAATGAATATGGTCCTACTGAAGCTACTGTTGGCTGCATGGTAAAGGAGGTGCGTAATGGGGAAGATATTACGATAGGCAAACCGATTATTAATACTCAAATCTACTTGATGGATAAGCACGAAAACCTTGTTCCATTGGGAATAAAAGGTGAGTTAGTAGTTGGAGGTGCGGGTATTTCCAGGGGATATTTTAATAAACCAGAACTTACTGCCGAGAAGTTTATTGCCAACCCTTTTTCATCAAAAAGTTATAAAATTTATAAAACAGGTGATGTGGGGAGATGGTTGCCAAATGGCGAACTTGAATATTTGGGGCGTATTGATAATCAGGTTAAAATCCGGGGAAATCGTATTGAATTAACTGAAATTGAATGTGTTTTAATTAGTCATCCCCAGATTAAGGAAGTATCAATTACGGTTAAAGAAGACGCCGGATCAAAAACCTTGGTAGCCTATTTTACATCATCTAGCAGTTTAAAGGGAGAAACGTTGCGGGAGTTTTTAACTGTCCAGTTGCCTGATTATATGGTGCCCTCGTACTTTATTCAACTGGAGATGCTGCCTTTAACAACTAACGGCAAGGTAAACAAGAAGGCATTACCGGATCCTGATAAAGCAGTTCTAACTTCGGGATGCAAAGCACCTTCAAATTACAAAGAAGAAATAATCCAGAAAGTATGGACACAGGTTTTGGGTAGGGATAAAATTAGTGTAGATGCGAATTTTTTTGTAATTGGTGGCGACTCTATTAAAGCCGTACAGATTTCATCCTTATTATATCAGAAAAGCCTGCAGATTAGCGTATCAGATTTATTGACAAATCCAACAATTGAAAGCCTGGCAATATATGCAAAAGATATTTATGAATTTGCTCCACAAGGTTTTGTTAACGGAAAATTTCCGTTAACCCCCATACAGCATGATTTTTTTAAATCACCGCGAAAGTTTCGGGAACACTTCAACTTTGCTTTATTGTTTAAATTGGATTCGGGAACCGAAGAAATTGCAATCAAATCCATTTTTAAGAAAATTCAGGATCATCATGATGCGTTAAGAATAACATTCGATTTATCCGGTTCAGAAGTTACTCAAATAAATCATGGAACCGATTATGGATTTTCTCTGGAAGTGGTTGATTTACGGGAAGCATTAGATGAAAAGGAAGCATTAGAAAATCATGCCGAGACTGTTCAATCCAGTTTTCAATTGGAAACCGGACCTTTAATGAAATTGGTATTATATCGTTTTTCGGATAGTGATCGGCTGTTAATTGTGATACACCATCTGGTAATGGATGTTGTTTCCTGGCGAATAATTTTTGAAGATATAACGACTTTATTTCAGCAACATCAGATGGGTGAGGCATTGCAATTGCCACTTAAGACAGATTCATTTAAAGACTGGGCTTTGCAATTGCAGAAGTACGCTCTGCATCCCGACTTTCTAAATTCAGAGGTACCTTACTGGAATCGGATTGCAAGAGAACCTAAACAGATTATTCCCACAGATTTTGAATCCGAAGTATCCCTGCTTGAGGATTCAGAGAAATTTATATTCACTCTGGAAGAAGAGTATACCAAACGTATTTTATTTGACCTCAGTGAGCAATTTAATACCGAAATAAATGATGTTTTATTAACAGCGTTGGGCTTGGCTGTAAAGCAGGTATTCAGTGTCAATACACTGTTACTGGATATGGAAGGTCATGGTCGTGAAGAGATCACTAAGCTTAACATCACCAGAACGGTTGGTTATTTCACTTCTACTTATCCAGTTTTTATAGATAGTTCATTTTATGACAACCTTGAAAATCAATTGTTGGTTGTAAAAGCGATGTTAAATAAAGTGCCATTTAAAGGTATCGGATATGGACTCTTAAAGCATTTAGCCCCTGCACAATATACCTCCGAAATAGAAGTGAGTCCGCAAATCTGCTTCAATTATTTTGGTCAGTTTGATAGAGATATTGATCAGCTAGCTATCCCGATGGCAAACGAACCAACTGGGCACACACAAAATATTAAAGAATTCAGGCATGGTTATAATTTTTATATAACCGGCTATATAGAAAATAATGAACTTATTGTGCGTATTGATTTTAGCAATAAACAATACAGAAAAACAACGGTTGAGAAACTAGCATATGCTTTTAAAAGCTGTTTAATGAAAATTGCGGGCTTAACAACCCATAAAGAATTAATAGGATGAAGTATTTAAATAAACCTTTGTCCTTCCAAATGCCATGATGGAATCTTATCAGACTTGTAAATGAAGTACTCCTCACTAAAAACATACATTAATAAAATCAAGCATGTTTATTTTAAAAATCTTTCAAAACCGATCCAAACTGTTTTATCTTGCACTGCTCTTACTGGGCATCATTAACAGTTTAACATCGACCGTGTTACTGATGTTTATTCAAAGTGCACTACAGCAAAAACCTTTTCCTATTTTGCCGGGTTACGGCTGGGCGACCTTTACCGGTTCTCTGGTGATCGCCATAGTTTCAACAAAAATATTTCAAACCTATATCGTAAAACTCACACAGGAGATTTTGTACGACTATGAATTAAATGTCCTTGAAAAATTACGTTTTACATCTTATTTCGATTTTCAAAACCTTGGTTCACAGCGTATTTATACTGCTATTAATGATGTAAGAGTATTGGCGATGGTACCTGAAGTATTGGTGGTTATGATTAACTCGTCTATTCTAGTTTTTTGTGCCTTAGGTTATATGTTTTGGATTTCTCCTGTCGGAGGGGCCAGCATGCTTTCCTTGATGATCTGTTTACTGGTATTTTATATGTTCCGCAATAACGTGATTAAAAATAATCTAAATAAAGTACGGGATCTCCAGGATACTTACCATAAATATTTACTGGATTTATTGAATGGTTTTAAAGAGGTAAAAATGAGCATCAGCCGGAATGAAAATCTATTTAACAAATACTTAAAAGCAAACCGAGTAGAGGCACGGGCAATAGGTCAAAAGACCGCAATACGTTATTTGGATAATGAACTGATCGGCAGATATAGCTGGTATATTGCTTTAGGAGTGGTTTTGTTTGTATTGCCAACATTGTTAAATATGAACGCTATGGAATATTCGCCTTTCATCATTGTTGTGCTTTTTTTAATGGGTCCATTGTCGTTGTTGGTAGGAATACTATCTCACTTAAATAATATCAAAGTGGCCATTACCCGCATCGAAAAAGTAGAAGCAGATATCAATGTAAAATCAAATTCGGTTCTTGGTCATGGTGATTTAACAGAAATAAATAAAAACTTTGATGAGCTGATATTCGATGAGGTTACCTACAAATATTTCGATGAATTGAAGAAAAGTACCTTCATCGTTGGTCCAATAAATCTAACCATTAAAAAAGGTGAAGTAATTTTTATAACTGGAGGAAATGGGAGTGGCAAAAGTACGTTTATCAACCTTTTAACAGGTTTATATAAAGTTACAAGCGGTGCAATTTACTTAAATGGCACTCACATTACACCGCAGCTTCAAGCCAATTATCGTAATCAGTTTGCTGCCATTTTTACAAATAATTATTTGTTCGAAGAGAATTACAACGATTTTGAGCTGCATACGGGAAATGAAGATCTAATGGCATATACCGAAATAATGCGATTGAAAGGTATCCTGAAAATTGATGATCTGGGTAAGAAAATTAGTAACGGTTTATCAAAAGGGCAGAGCAAGCGTTTAGCCTTAATTTACGCCCTAATGGAGCAGCGACAAATATTTGTTCTGGATGAATGGGCTGCAGAGCAGGATCCTATATTCAGAGCTTATTTCTACGAGAAAATTCTTGTTGACCTTAAGAATATGGGCAAAACGGTGATAGCTGTCACGCATGATGATCATTATTTTCAGCATTGTGACCGGATACTGAAATTTGATTATGGGAAAATTATTGAAGATAAAGCTGTACTAAAAAGAAGAGAATTTTTAGCACACTAGAGTTTTGCCTAAACTAAGTTAATAATTACAGAAATAAATATACCTACTTATGATATCTAAGAAAATGGGGCTTCAAAGCCTTTTAAATACAAAACCTGTTTCAGTGAACCTAGTAGATTTCACAGAAGTAAAGTCATCGTCCCTGCGACTTGATAAAGGAGATATTGCCATGTATACGGCTCCAGAGTCAATCTCTTTGGAAGACTGGATTAAAGAAAACAAAGTATTAGTTGAGAAGAAATTTTCGGAAGAAGGATTAGTTCTTTTTCGTGGTTTTGAAGTAAAGGGAAATTCGGAGTTTAATGCTGCCACGCAATTACTATCAAATGAATTGATGGATTATTCTGAGCCTTCTACTCCCCGCAGTAAGGTGGCAGATAAAGTATATACCTCTACCGAATATCCCAGAGACCAGTTTATACCGATGCATAACGAACATTCGTACAGCAATCATTGGCCACAAAAGTTATGGTTTTACTGTGCGCAGCCTTCAGAAACAGGAGGTCAAACTCCTATTTGTGACAGCCGTAAAGTATATGACCTGATAGATGCTTCGATTAGGGAAGAGTTTATCCGCAAAGGCGTGATGTATGTGCGCAATTTTAGCGATAAACTCGACTTGCCCTGGCAAGAGGTTTTTCAAACAGAAAGCAAGACTGAGGTGGAAGATTATTGCCGTAAAGCAGGTATAATTTATGAATGGAAAAGTGACGGAAATCTTCGCACTAAGCAGGTTTGCCAGTCGATATTTCGTCATACCCAAACCAATGATTTGGTTTGGTTTAACCAGGCACATCTTTTTCATATTTCTAACCTGGAACCTGGAGTACAAGAATTTTTAATTGACCAATGTGGTATTGACAATGTTCCAAGAAATAGCTGCTTTGGTGACGGAAGCCCAATTCCAGATGTCTATTTGACAGAAATCCGCCGTGCATACGAAAAAACGAAATTGATATTTGATTGGCAAAAAGGTGATATGCTGATGATTGATAATGTACTATTTGCTCACGGAAGAAATCCATTTATGGGGGATCGTAAAGTGATGGTAGCTATGGCAGAACCATATCATCATCAAACGAATAAAGAAGAGCCAACCAACCAGGAAGTGGTGTCAGAAACTCGCAGGGAGACTGCTCAGTTTTTTGTTAATATGTCGGCTGATGATCAGGACCACGATCTGTTAAAATACAAGCTGGCTATAGCTTACCGTATCATGGTGTCTGAAAATCTGGATGAAGGTGGAATTAGCGGTCATATAACGATGAGGGTTCCGGGACAGCCGGATGCCTTTTGGGTGAATCCTTTCGGTTTGCTCGCAGAAGAAGTAACTCCTCAAAATCTTATCAAAGTGGATAAAACGGGTAAAGTACTTGAAGGGGATTATCCGGTAAATGTTGCTGGATTCTGTATCCATGCCGCTATTCATGAGGCCTGGCCAGATCTAAATTGCATAGTTCATACACATTCGCCATGGGGTACGCTTTTTAGTGCCCTTGATCGTCAAATTAAACCGATTGACCAAAACTGTTGTTTGTTTTTTGAAAACCATGCGTTGTATGAACAATACAATGGGCCCGTAAACGATCCGCAAGATGCATTTAATCTGGCGAAGGCCCTTAACGGAATGGATGCTGCCATATTGCGTAATCATGGTATTATCACGTGCGGAAATACTATTGAGGCGGCTGTCATGCGGATGGTTGCTATAGAACGGGCATGTCGTTTGAATATTTTGGCATTGGAACAGCAAGATTTAAAACTGGTAGATGAGGATACTGCTAGGATTACCCGCGAGTGGATAGGCAATGATATCGGTTTCGCTGTCGAGTTTAATGCCTTGATGAGAAAGGTAGAACGGTTATATCCCGAAATTCAACAAACTTAACTATGAACCATTTATAATACTTCCTGCAAAACCAGTATCATTGTCTTATTCAACATATATAGGCACATTCATTAAATGTGCAAAATATTGTAAATCAGTGAATTGATTTGTGTGCTTATATAAATCAAACCCGAAATTTAGCAAAAAAGCTGAGAATCGGGGGTTTTAAGTTTAAAGTTTTGTCCCGTCCATAAATAAGTCGATTAGTTGTCAACTTATTTCAGGACGACTCAATAACTTTTCATAAAATTCAGAATTATCGTAAAGAGTGGTCGTCAGGCAGAAACCTTTACACGATAAAAGAATACTGTTTTATCTTTAAAATAATTTTAAACTAAAAAGCCGGTTCTGAGCAGAACCGGCTTGCTATTTATTTGCAAAAAGAATTTAAAGGGTTTTTAAGATAATCTTTCCCCTTCGGAGGCTGTACAAAATAAGGAGTTCCATAAGTATTTCCCGAGCGGAAAAAATCGGTGGAGATTACTTGTGCACCACTGCTGAAAGCTGCCTTAGACCGAGTGAAATCGTTGGTTTTGGCTTCATAGGTTTCAATATCTGATCTGGTTCTGACTATAAAACCCTGCTTTACCAAATCCTGTATCTCTTTCTGTCTTACGATGGCGTTATCCCGTAATATAAACCCTGCGAAAGAATCATCAGGCTCACTGTTCAGGAACATCACTCTTTCTTTTAATGAACCGTCTATGAGGTAAGGATTGTTTTTTGAAGATAAAGTTCCTGCACTTCCGGGAAGCAGCATAAAAATGAATTTTCCTTTGCTGTCGTTCAGTTTAGGCCAGTTATTGTGAGTTACAGCTTCTTTGAGTGTACGGTATTTACCCTGAACCTCTTTTGGAGTGATGATTTTGTCTTTTCCGAGATATTTTACAATTTCTGTATCCAGATCATCATAAGCTTTTTTATCAAAAGGAAGGACTTTTGTACTGTTTTCAAGAATCGGGAAACCGGAATCTTTGGCTTCGATCATCATGAAGACAGGAGTATGATCAGAATGTTGATCAGACCAGGTTTTAAGAGCGGTAAGTGCATCTTTCAAAGTGGGATAGTGCGTTCTGAAATCGATATCCGCCATATGCAGTACTTTGAAGCCAGGCTGATCCAGGCCTTTTGTATTGAAAGGAGCCAGATCTGTTACTCCCTTTGCTTTTAATATCTCATAGGTGGCAGGATGGCTGAATCTGTTACCTTCCGGATCATAGTATACATCTATTTCCAGGCCCCTCAGATTGGCATTGAGCTGCTCTGTGAAATCAGGGTGGTTATAATTCAGCCCTTCTTTCAGGTCCATTCCGTAAGGGTGGTACTCTTTAAATTTGGCTTTTTGCTCTTCAGACATCATACTGCTGTATTTCTGCATCATTCCGTTGATGATAGGAGTGACCAGGTCCAGTACTTTAGGGTCTGCCGGCTGGGCATAAGAATTGTGAGTTCCCACAATCTGCAGCTGATTGATTCTTAGATTCTGGCACTTATCCTGTGCCTGTATCAGTGCTGTCATACAAAATGCAGCTCCATATATATACTTTTTCATATGAATAAAAAACTTTTGATTAAAAATTGAAGTTGAATCCCAGCTGTCCGCGCATTCCTGAATAAGAAATATTTTCTACCCGGTCTTTCGTTCCCATATAAAAGCGGTTGGGTTCATTAAGAATATTGTTAAGCTCTATAAACAGACGGATTTTCTTTGTAAGGCTGTAAGAAGTGGAAAGGTCTACTGTAAAGTTTTTATCAAAATACTGATAATGATCTGCCCCCGCGGCCGCTCTGATTTCGCTTACATAATTTCCTTTGTAGTTTCCGGCAACACGCACCATCAGCCTGCTGGTTTCATAGAACAGAATAGTATTGAAAATATGTTTGGCCTGATTAGGAATGGTGGTAGACATTGTTCCGGTCTGTTTGCCGTTTTCGTACACTGGCATATTCATTTTGGAAGAGATATAAGTATAGTTCCCTTCAAAACCGATATTTTTCAAAAATCCGGGTAGGTTTTCAAAACGTTTGGATATTCCGAATTCAAAACCAAATAGTTTGGCTCCTTCAAGGTTTTTTGGAGCTGTAAAAGTATACGTTCTTCCTGCCAGATCTACCACAGACTGGTCTTTGTAAATAAGATTGGTGATATCTTTATAGAATACTCCGGCTGTTATCAGATCCAGTTTACCGAAGTAGTTCTCAAACATAAGATCAAAATTATTTGAAAACGTAGGATCCAGTTTGGTATTTCCCTGAGTAATGGTGTTGGTAATGTCATTGACGATGGTTCCGGGATTCAGATCGTTGAAGTCCGGTCTTGCAAAAGAGCGGGTGTAAGCAAGTCTCAGGATTCTGTCACTGCTGATATTCCATTTCATATTTACCATAGGAAGTACAACATTGTAAGTTTTATTGTCTTTAATGTCTTCCGTTTTACTGTCTTTATCAGAGGTTACTTTTTTGCCCCAGAAGGTAACGTCATTATATTCATTTCTGAAACCTCCCAGTACCTGAAGCTGGTCTGAAATCTTCCAGGTTCCCATCAGGTAAGCCGCCCAAACATTTTCAGTACCTCTGTAGGAACTTGTAATATTTGAGTTGCTGTCTTTACCGCTCACCTGCATCAATCCTAAGCCGTTTTGTGTGGCAGGATTGTACATCTGATCAATCTGCACATTGGTAATCTGATCGATGATCACTGCGTTGTAAGGGTTCCTCAATGGATTCATGAAACCTCCTTTATACTGAAAAGCTTCACGCTCAAGCTGATTCAGATAAGTTACCGGTGTTCCGGGAATTCCCAATGATGATTTGGGCATCCAGACAAGCAGAGAACTGTTGACGATTTTATTCTTATTATTGTATTTGGTCCCGAATTTAAGTTCAAAATTATCGGCTGCTTTATATTTAATATCAATTTGCCCTCTTAGATCTGTTTCGCTATTACGGTTCTGGCTTAAAATAATCTGATTCAATTTAAGTTTATCCGCTGCAATAGCCTGCTGGTTAGAAGGCAGAGTATATCTTCCGGTATCGCCAATGCCATCCGGAGCGTCCATTGCCATATATTTTCTTCCGTCAGCAGAAAGATTTCCATAAGTCATTGGCTGCATAAAATTGACCATAGGATAACCTCTTTCATGAGGATCAAGGTTATCAGGAGAATTGAATTTAAACTCAGAACGTGCCTTGGATACGGACCAATTGACCTCCATACGCTGTCCCACCTGATGATTACCACCCAGCTGCATAGAATACAAATCTGTAAGATAATCTGCATGACGAGCCTGAAGAAGTACATTTTTACTGTCAAAATTAAAATAGGTTTCCCTTACGGACTGGCCGTCTTTATACTGGCTGTATAGTGCTTTGGCGTATAATTTATTCCTGCTGTCTATCTCATAATCCAATCCTATATTGAATCCCAAAGTTCGTCGGTTCGCAAGGTAATCGCGAAGCTGAAGCTGATTGATGGAGTAGGAGGCTGTTTTATCTTTCAGTCCATAGTTATAAATATTCCTCATCTGGTCAATAGCCGTGGAACGTTCCCAGATCACTGCTGAGGTAATGAATTTCAGCTTATCGGTAATTTTATTTCCATAGACAATGGATGTATTGTAGGTAGGTGATTTGGACATATTGACATAGCCTGTAGCCATACTTATAGCCAGAGTTTCTTTATTGGGTGAAGTTTTCGTGATAAAATCCACATTTCCGCCAATAGCATCTCCATCAAGATCGGGGGTTAAAGCCTTAGACAGACGTACATTCTGAATAAGCTCCGAAGGGAAAATATCCATCTGAATTCCACGGTTGGCATTGTCACCGCTGGCACTTGGCATTCTGTTACCATTCAAAGTGGAAGCAGTCCATTGTATTGGCGTTCCTCTTACCGCTACAAAACGTCCTTCACCCATATCTCTTTCAATGGAAACACCCTGCATACGCTGTACGGCATCTGCAGCATTACGATCCGGCAGTTTCCCGATAGCATCGGCAGACAGTACTTCTGTAATCGTATTGGAATTTTTCTTCATGGTAATTGCTCTCGCCTGTGATGCTTTATACACACTGGTAACCACTACTTCCTGAAGGTTGTTTTCTTTAAACTTGGCTCCGAATTTAATTAATCCAAGGTCTACTTCCTTTTTATCCGTAATGGTGAAAGGAATATAAACATTATCATATCCCTTATATTCTACAACAAGCTTATAACTGCCGTCATACACATTATTGAGAACAAAGGAACCATCGGTATCGGAAGTTACCTTCTGTCCGCTGTTTTCAATATAAACCAGGGCATTTGGAAGGTTTCCCTGACTGTCTACTATAGTTCCGTGTACGGTGGTTTGTGCAAAGGCCAATGGCCCAAGAAGAAAAAATGCTGCTTTTGTTAAAAAAAGTCTTTCTCGTGACATCCTTATAAAGTTTGGTGCAAAGATGTCAGCTCCCTCAAAAGTTTTCGTTCATTTAAATTTTATACAACTCCTTCCGTTGAGTTCGAGGTGAACAATATTGTAAATCAAACAGTTGCTAATGTTAAATAATTGTAACTAATGAACAAGCTGAGAAGGAAGACAGTCAAATTCCTTTTTAAAATATTTATAAAAAGTAGATTTGGATTTAAAACCACATTGAAAAGCAAGGTCTGTAACACTTGCTGAAGGATCTTCCGACAGAATCTGTTTAAAATGTTGTATACGGCTTCTATTGGTATATTCGTGGAAATTGGAATGAAGATGTTTATTAAAAGTGATGCTTAAATCCGCTTTGCTTATTTTCAGATGATGCGAAAGCTGGTCTAAGGTAAATTCCTCATCCAGATATATATGACTCTCCTGATAGAAAGAAATAATGGCACTTTGTACAGAATCGAAATCTATTTTTGAAAGATCTTTATACTGATAGGTTTCTTTGGGGGCAGAAGAATGTGATATATTTTGCTGTTCCTGCAGTTTGTGCTGGTACGTTAAAATATAAACGTACAAAATCCACCCGAACTGAAAGAGAAACAGAAGGCTGTAGATCTTCTGATAGATCAGCGTATCCCAACCCAATTGATAGACCATCCAGAAAACCAATACTCCCAATAATACATAACCAACCAGATAACGGAAATTACCGGCTACCGGATGTGTAATGTTTTTGCGGTATCTTGTCAGTAAATAAATACATAAAACAAGACACACGATCCAGTAATAACTGTAATAAACGAAATAGGATTTGTAAGAGGCAATCGCCAGATCTGCCCAGGAAAGATCAAGCATTTTGGCAGAAGTTGCAATTGCATGATGAATAACCACCAATGTCAGCGGAATAACGAGATATTTAAGCTTATCTCTCCATTTTGCATGAATTAAATGGGTAGTGATATAAAGAAAAATAAGCCCTTTAAAAACCCGAAGGCTTCCCGGAATTTCATATAAAACAGATTCATAGCCAAATCTTTGGATGATGAAATATTCATAGCCCATATCCAGTGCAACCACTCCAATGTACAGGAGCAGCATATTCAGTACTGATTCCCTGTTTTTGATAAGGGACATCAGCAGCGTAAGGGTGATAAGTGCCTGTAGTACAACTACCATAATGATATATAACATGATAACTGATATTTTGCCAAAATTATAGATAATATGGGCATGGCATCTTTAACAAATTATTAAATATGAGTTTAGAAATATGCAATTAAGAGACAAATTCTGATCAGTTTTTCAGGGATTCCCGGTTTTGTATATTGAGAGGATATTGCTATTTTAGCTGATAAGCATAAGTTGGATGTCCAAAAGAAAATTTATTTTACACTCAATACTTAAAACCTGGCTGATCTCTACGTTGATTTCCTGTGTGCTTCTGATTCTGTTTTTAAATGTAACCAATGAAGTAAGAGATGTTCCAAGAAAATGTGGTATGAACGGACTCGCCAGTGTTTTTACTGTTTTTTGGATCCAGTTTCTAAGTATATTGTCTTTAAGTAGTTTGTTCTCTCTTGTAAAATTTTTTCAAGGAAAAATTAAAACAGTTTTGTGTTGGTTTCTGTTGCCTGTAACAGTTTCCATATATTCCTTTTTTATGATTACTGATGAAAAGCTAAGCGGTGAGGAAGCAATCGTTTTTTTGATTATGAATCTGCCTTGGCTGGCTTTTTGGATGTTTTATTATTACAGATTCAATATCCGTTTCAATATATCCAATCATTGATACAATATTATTCATGAAAAAACAATTTCAAAACTGGACGCTCTTCTTTGTCGTAGGAATTCTAGCAATAATTGTCGCGTTGATTGCTTCTGTTATTCTAATGGCAGGAGTTTCTGCCAATGATGGATTATTCGGTATATATATTCTGTGCAGCCTGATTCCCATAGTACTCGTGATGATCATAGACCGGATTCTCGTATGGAAATTCGGAAATAAAAACGTCAATAAAGTTCAGTTTTCAATACTGCTGTTGATTGTCTTATTATGGATGGTAAGATTTGTGGTTAATTTGGTTATATAAATTATTTCTATGAGAAAATTGTTGCTATTTTGTATTATTATGATCTCTGGGGGGTATTCCGCACAGCCTTTTACTCTGAAATCCACAGGAGAAGCAAAAGATTTCAGCCTTACTCTTTATTACGGCGCTCAGGGAAAGGGAGCTTTTGTGCAATATTCCGGAAAGAAAGAAATCATTTCTTTACAGGTAAAAAGCTTTAGAGTTGATACGGATGGGAGAAGTGACGGGCAGCCGGATATCGAGTATTGCATCTGGAATGAGATGATTGGAGGAAAAATAAATGGAGTATACAAGTTTGAAATCATGCAGCATCAGGCTTCAAACATTAGCTATACAAGAGGAAAGGATAACAGAAAGTTTACACTGGAAATGGTTGAAGATGAAAAAAAGTACGACGGAAGCGGCAAGTATCTCCTGCATGGGGCTTTACTTTCGTTTAATCATTTTTATAATAATCACTTCACCATTACTTATCCTGATGGAAAAAAACGGCTATAGAACTTCCGGCTCCTGATCAACCTTCTTTTGTCAGACAGAGCATTATAGAGGATTATAACTTTGACGGCTATGATGATATCGCATTCTCTGTTCCTGATGAAGGAATGGGTGTTTACAGAATGTTTGATATTTATCTGTACAATCCTGGAAGCAAACGTTTTGAAAAACTTAAAGAACCGGATTATTCCCGCTCAAGCTGTTCATGTCTTTGTGATGTGACTGCAGAAAAAAGTAAGAAACTTTTAAAAACAGGATGCAGAGGTGGGGCAAGATGGCATCAGGATGTCTACCGCTTCGGTAAAAAAGGGATCTTAGAATGGGTTGCCACGAAAGAACAGCCAGAAGAATAATGTTTCTGTTCAACGTTTGAAAATACCTTTAAAATCTATTATTTATAAAACCTTGTACACTATAACTCCTCATTTGCAGTGATAAAGCCTCCGTTTTTTTACGGTATTTTTAATAATGTCTTTTGTGATTCAATTTTAGGTCTGATATTTGTACTGGGTAGCCAAACTAAATGGCCGATTTATTTATGAAAAACATATTTGTGAAAAAATCCTTTCTATATGCTTGTTTATGCGCAGTTTTTCTTGTTTCCTGTAAAAAGGAAATAGATAAAATAAGCGATACCTTTAAAGATACCGTTTCTTCTTCTGAAGTACAGGAGGCAGAAAAGGATTCTATAAAGAAGGATTCTGTTCCTGTAGTAAAAAAAGAATCTATTCCACCTGCCATGCAGGAGAATGGGTTTTACAATGCTTTTGTTCTTCCAAAGGATAAAAAGATGCGTGATTCTATCTATGCTGAATACAGTAAGAAATACAGTGTAGAAGAACGTACCGCTATTTTAGCTCTAAACAGGCTGGATTCTAAAAGTAAATGGAATGCCGATACACTAGTGGTTCCAGCGAAAATAGATACAACATTGATGGCATATTCACCATTCCCAATGCAGTTGGATGTATTAAGTGGAGTGAAAAAGTTTGTCATATTCTCGTACCCAATACAAGCTTTTGCGGTATATTCCAATGGGAGCCTTGTGAAATGGGGACCTACAAGTATGGGTAAAAAGGCAGCTCAGACAACAAGAGGACTTACTTTTGCCAACTGGAAAAAGAAACTGGCTATTTCCACAGTGAGCACTGAATGGAAACTTCCGTATAATTTCAATATTCACAATATTGGAGGGATTGGATGGCATGAATACACGCTTCCGGGATATCCTGCCTCACACTCATGTCTTCGATTGCTGAGAAAAGATGCGCAATGGCTGTATTCCTATGCAGATACCTGGATACTGAATCCTGGTGGTGCTACAACGAAGGCCAAAGGTACAGCAGTAATGGTATTCGGGGATTATAAATGGGGTGGAAGAAAACCATGGAGAAAGCTTTTAGATGATCCTAATGCCAACAATATATCCGTTGAAGAACTCACCAAGCTCCTTGAGCCTGAGGTTCCGAAAATGTTGAAAGAACAAAGCAACAGAGAAAAAGTGGTGGATTCTATCAAAACAGCAAAAGCAATGGCTACACCTATTCAGAATGAAAAGCCTGTAGAATCTCCGTCTAATTAATTTTCTTTTCAAACTGTAAAGTAGATTCTTCAGCAAACTTTCTCAGCTTAAGCATTTCATCTTTACCTTTATGCTGCCCGAATCTTGCAGCAATATAAGTAAGAAGAATAAAAAATAACATGACAAAAGAAGCGCTTAGTGCCCAAGGGTATTCGGCGCTTTTTATTTGCTTTTCTACATAATACATCGTGAAGAAAGTCATCCAGAGAATAGAAAAGGAAAAATACAGAAACATAAAGAATGTCCACACAGCAGAACTGGGACCAAATACTCCGCGTATCGCTGTATGCTCATCTTCCATTTCTACCCGCAGGGCAAGACATGGTTTCCAGTAGTTGTCATAATCTGTTTTTATCCAGATGGTAGCAACTTCCTTATTGATATTGCCTGAAAACTCATCTTTATGTTCTTCCATATATTTTTTCAGATTTTCAGCGTACTCTTCTTTGGTAAGATGAGTAAACATTTTAAATCTTGGCCGGGTTCTTATCCTATCTAATGTGGTCTCTTCGGTATTCATAATTTTATTCTTGATAAGGAATGGGATCTTCAAGTGCAAAACTCAATGTCAGTTTTACAGATTGTCTTTCAATAACCATTGTGATATTTCTTCCTTCATTGGATTTCATGAGTTCTACAATTTTTTCCAGAGTCATATCTGATGTTCGCTCTCCATTGATACTTATAATTTTGTCATCTTTTTTCAGACCTGCTTCATAAGCGGGGGAATCTTTTCTTACCCCTGCAATGGAAAATATGGGTTTCAAACTGAACTTATACTGGAAGGCGTCTTTATAAACCTCAGTTGTTGCCATGTTTGATTTTTGGGTCTCAATTTTTAATTTATCTTCCTGCCATTCCAGGCCGTCTTGTTTGAAATCGAGGCCACTCATATTAAAATGAAAAGGATCGTCAAAATATCTGTTTTTCCTCAAATACAGTTTTTGGTTGGGATAATCAAAAACTACAGTAAACCTTCGCATAATTTCGCTTCCCACAGAACCTTTTCTGCTTTCTACCAATTTTACATGCTGGATAGAAAATTCATCCGGCATAGCAGTAAGAGGTTTTTCAAATTTAAAATTTCCAAGATAGAAATTATGAATACGGCTTCTTTTACCATAAATATCTCCATTGAAACCGCGCCCCAGAAAATCATCAATATTAGGCCTGTTGTAGACAAAGTTTTTAATAAGAGTAGGGAAGAGCCATATAGCATCACTGTTGCCAAGGTCAATTAAAAGTTTCGAATCTTTCTTCTCATTGGTCATTTCTACACCAGCATACAGATAGGGTTTGTCTTTTTCAATCGTGATTGGGAATTCTTCAAATCTTTTAGTTTTCTTTTTTAGAAGATCAGCATTTTCATAAACCGTTATTTTCTTTGAGGCATAATCAATATAAATAGGATGATCTTTAAAAAAATGATATCCGATTACTCCATTTACAGGAATTCCTACATGAGGCGAAATATTAAATTCTTCATCAATAATAATATAGAGAGACATGGAGGTGTTAACAATTTCATTTCCTATTTTGCCCAAATTACGTTCAGATTTTAAGCCGTCAATACTTAAACTTCCCCCAAGACCTGAAAATTTAACTTTTTCAACATTACTCAGTTTCAGTTCTTTATTTTCGAGACTGAAAAGAATAGTCTCCGAAACTCCCGTATCCAGCAGGAAGGTAAGTTCCGCACCATTGACATTGATAGGAATAAAGATAAGATTGTTGATAAACTGAAAAGGAATCACCGCTTTTTCCGTATTAATCAACTCAAAAGAGTTCTGGGCATTTATAAAAATGCTTAGAAATAATCCCAGTAAAAGCAATTTGAATTTCATTTACTGAATTTACTGAAATTATCTATATGTTAACAAAAAAACATTCCAAAAGCTGGAATGTTTATATAAACTACAATGAAGTAGGCTTATTCGTTGGATTTATTTTAAATTGGATCCTGGTTATTTGGAAAAGAATTCCATCAGATCCATATAATTTTTTTGATTGACACCATGTCCGCTCATATATTCTCTGAAAGTGAAATAACAGCTAAGATCATACAGAAGGTCAGCCGCTTTTCTTCCCCATTCAAGTGGAATTACAGCATCATCTGAACCATGTGAAATGAAGAAACGAAGTCTTTCCAGCTTCTTTTTATCTTTTACAATATTGTCAAGAATTTTATCTTCAGGATAACTGCTTAGACAGGCAACATAATTAAACAATTCAGGATGTTTTAAAGCCAAAGCATAGCATAGAATTCCTCCCTGGCTGAAACCACACAGATGAGTTTTACTTTCTGTAAGTCCATAATGGTTGATGATCTTAAGCATACTTTCCAAAACTGCATGTAAAGATTCCTTTGCCTGAGGAACATCTATGAAATTTTCGGGATCGTTGAAATTGATATCATACCATGAATATCCTTCAAATTGAGTATCACGCGGAGCTCTGAAACTTACAATGATCCAGTCATTGGGAAGTGTTTCCCTGAAGCTGAAAAGATCCTGCTCATTACTGCCGTAGCCATGAAGCATAAAAAGAATAGGGGTATTGGAGGTAATGTTTTCCGGCTCCCTTACTAGATAATCTAAATTCATACAGCAAAGATAATTAAATTACATACAGAATCTTAACTTTTATTATTCATACAATGAACTTTAGCCGGATGATGCTTTATGTTTAAAGATTGTTTCTTTGAAGTATATTTTTGGACTTTAGAGACGAGTTTTTGTTTTTGTTGATTTGATATTATTTGGAAATCTTTGTTGGAAAATTTTCATAAAAGTTATTTTTATATTAATAAAAAACTTATATTTGAAACATTAAAAAATCTATTTGGAGAAATGAAGCAATTTTACAATTCAAAAAGTTTACTTAGACTTTCTTTTTTATTCGTTTTATTATTTTCTGTAATTACCGTTGTCAATTCTTGTAAAAAAGATGACGATGAAGAATTTAAGGATCATGTGGTTCAATTTGAAGTGAAGACTACTACAGGAGGGAGCATTATAAGTGTTGTAACACAGGTGGGCACAGCTCAGAACACGATATACAATACTCCGCAGTCACCGATAATTTCACCATGGACAAGTGGGGAATTCTTTGTGAACTCCAGCCAGGCACAGTTGAATCTTGATGCTAATGCGTCAATGCCGGATGATAATTCTGAGTTAACGATCAATCTTTACATAGATGGAGAAGTTGTAAGAACTGTTAAGAAAAAAGGGAAAGGAGTATTAGTTGCTTCTATCGATTACAGTTTCTTGGAACCATAAAATATTTCAATATTATATACAAAAAACCGCTCTTGGAGCGGTTTTTTACTTTTCAATCAATTGCTGCTGTACTGCAAGATTGATCAGTTCTGTTGAGTTTTTTGCCTGGAATTTCTGAAGCAGATTCTTACGGTGGGTATCTACAGTAAGAGGGCTTAGGAACAGCTCCTCGGCAATCGTATTACTTGTTTTCCCCTGTGCTACCATCTGCAGGATCTGTTTTTCTCTTTTGGTAAGCCGCGGTGTTGGGAGGTCTTGTTGGGAAGGACGGCTGATGATCTGTTTTGTCTCATTACAGAAAACAATATCACCTGATAGCGCTCCTCTGATGCATATCACAAGCTCATCGATAGACGTGTTTTTGAGAAGATAGCCACTCGCTCCGTTTTGTATAGACTGCATGATGATGCTTCGTTCAGAGCGATTACTGAACATAATCACTGAAGTATTCGGAGAAATTTTCTTTATTTCTCTGCACAGTTCTGTTCCATTGGCATCGGGCAGAGTAATATCAAGAAGGATGATATCCACCATTTGCGACCGGATAAAGCTGATCGTTTCTGCACCGGAAGTAAAACTTCCCGCTATATTGAAAAAAGGCTGGCTGTTAAGCAACATTTTAAGACCTTCGATCACAATAGGATGATCATCAACGATGACTATATTTATTTTTTCATTCTCCATGGATGTTGAGTTCTATATTAATTATTGTCCCTTGATGATCAGAATTGATTTCCATTTTTCCTTTCAGATAATTGACCCTGTTTTTCAGGTTGCGAAGTCCCATACTTTTGGTGGTTTTTTCTATATTTTTATCAAACCCTTTTCCGTTATCTTCAATTGTAATCAGAAAACTTTCACCGGATTGCGAGCATTGAAGCAAGATGCTGCTTGCTTCAGCGTGTTTTATAGCATTAGCCAATAGCTCCTGTACGATTCTGTAAATATTAAGCTGGATATTTAAAGGTAATGCCTTGTCAATATCAATGGCCTGGAAATCAATTTCGAGGTTTTTTCTGTTGTAAAATTCACACAGGTCATGTAAAGCGGTTTCCAGGCCAAAGTTAAGCAATGATTCAGGCATCAAATTCCTGGCTACATGTCGGAGCTCACTTACAGAATTGTCCAGTTGTCCTAAAATCTTATAAAATTCCTGATCTTTTTCTGGATTAAGGTGGCTGGAAGACCAGACTGAGAAATTAATCTTAACTCCGGCAAGCATACCGCCAAGACCATCGTGAAGATCTCTGGCAATACGCTCTCTTTCTCTTTCTTCACCATCAAGAATTGCTTTGGTAAGTGATAATTCTTCTTTTTGTTTAATATCTTCTATTTTTTGCTGAAGATTGATTTCCTTTTGTTCAGATAGTTTTTTATTTTTTCTGTAAATAATATATAGAAAAATAAGAAGACCGATGAAAGATAATAAGGCCAGACTTAATAACCATAAATACGAATTTTTTTTGCTTACTTCCATCTGTTTCTTTGCCTTCTCGGTATACAGCCACGCAATTTTTTTCTCATCTTCGGCTTTTCTGTATTTAGCTTCCAGAAGTGCAATGTTTTTGTGAATGCTGATATTATTAATGCTATCCAGAGAATTAATATATTCGGTAGCATAGAGATTGGCTTTAACAGTGTCTTTTAATGCGGTATAATTTTTAAAGAATTCTCTCATAACCTCCTGTTTTGTTCTTTTGTATGAGGTTTTCTGATAGACTTCTTTTAAAATGTTATTAGATTGTTTGAAGTTTTTAAGCTCTTGATAGATTTGATGTTTGAACAGTTTTATCCTTTCCGTAATATTGGTGTTTTTATATTTTTCTGCATTTTGCAGACCCAGATCAAAAGTTTTAAGAGCTTCAGGATAGTTTTTTTGCTTCATCTGATAATATCCTAAATTGCTTAAATATAATGAGTTGAAATTAGATTCCGGGTAATTTTTAATGATAGAGTAGGTTTTATTCAATTCTATTTTTGCCTCCGGTAGTTTATCCTTTCTCATCAGGCATTCTGCTTTCAGTAAAAGAACTTCTCCCATTATACCATTAGATTGGGGAGTTTGCTTTTTTAATTTGCTTAAAAATAATTCTGCCAGATTACAGTATTCGATCGCTTTTGAAAAGTCATGGGAGTTATAAAACAGAAGGGCAACATTTTTATACAAACCACCTATAAGTTCATTATCTCCAATGGATATTGCAATAGGGACTGCTTTGTTAATAATAAGATTCATAGCTTCTGTTTCTTTGGTCTGCATTACTTTTAGCAGAGACAGATTTTGAAACATAATGATTCTTATTCTTTTAGCTTCAGTACTTCGATATTTTTTTAGGGCAGATTCTGCGGTGACAAAATCTTTTTCAAGAAGAGCAGCAAAATCAGGTTTTGTAAAGTGGATGAGAGCCTGATAATATAATCCAATATCTTTGTATATCTGACTTTTAGAAGAGCTTTCCAGACCTTGTTTTAAGTATTTATTATAATTGTCTAAATCCTGTCTTGTAAAATAAGTAGCACATATCTGGTAGGATTTTATGGCCTTTATAGTGTCTATAGTTTCATGATTAGCAGCTGCAACCAGACTGTCGAAATTACTGTTCTTTTTTTCAAGATAATAAAAATATGAGCCTTGAGCAGATACATATTGTGATCCCAAAGTAAATAGAAGTAAAAGCAAATATTTATTTATCATCTTTTTTTTACAATATAGTTGTTGATAATTCAAAAATAGAAAGACCACCTAAAATTATAAAATTAAAATCATCAATTATATTATAAACCTAGGAATTGCGATTTTGGGTCTGTATCTTCAAATATACAGGTTTAGCGGATGTTATGATATACCTAAAAATCAGTAGAAAAAAATACACTTTTTTAAGGGTTGTATTCTGTTACGTCCACTGATAGTTTTGCAGAACAGACAATAACAAAAAATAAACTATTAAGAATGAAAAAGAGAATCTTTATCCTGGGAATGATTTCCCTGTTTGGGAGTATGCATGCACAGAGAATACAGAAGGGAGAAGCTCAGATCAATGTGGATATTGGAGTAGCAAACGGATGGGGACTTCCTGTATCAGTAGGAGTGGACTACGCTATACATAATGATATCACAGTGGGAATAGAAGGTAGTTATGCTACTGAAAAGTATTCAGGAGACATTAAAGGAAGCTGGTTTGGAATAGGAGCTAACGGAAACTACCACTTCAATACTTTGCTTAAAATTCCAAATAAATGGGACGTATATGCAGGAGCTACCTTGGCATACAATTCTTTTTCCTATAAATATAACGGATCAGATTTCGATTATTTTGATGGAAAGTCTTCAGGAGTTGGTTTCGCAGGACAAATTGGGGGCAGATATTTTTTCACCAAAAATCTTGCAGCTCATATAGAATTGGGTGGAGGATCTGTAGCTTCAGGAGGGAAAGCCGGGCTTACTTATAAATTTTAAACTCTATTATTATTTTCAATACAAATCAGTTTTTTCATAGCCTATACGATATCAGCAGTGACAGCAAGTTTTAAAAAATGGTAACTTTCTCAACAGAGCCGTGAATATATTTCACGGCTTTTGTATGGGCTTTGAAACAAAAAAAGACTGTTTTATACAGTCTTTTTTATTATATGAAGTCTTTTTCAACTTATTGAACCTTTACAATAAAGTAGCTTTTCTTACCTTTTTGCAGCAATAGGAATTTACCGTCAATAAGATCAGTTTCATTAGCGGTAAAAGTATCATTCACTTTTTGCTTGTTAATAGAGATTGCATTTCCTTTGATCTCTCTTTGAGCTTCACTCTTAGATTTTAAGAATCCTGATTTTTCAGAAAGAAGATCTACTATATTCACTCCTAAAACATCAGTTTTTGCAATTTCTTTCTGAGGAACGCCGTCAAAAACCTCAAGGAATATTTCTTCATCAAGGCTTACCAGATCTTCAGCAGTAGAGCGTCCGAAAAGAATTTCAGAAGCTTTCAGTGCCTTTTCATATTCTTCTCTTCCATGTACCCAAACCGTTATCTCTTCAGCCAGTTTCTTTTGCAGCTTTCTTTCGTGCGCCGCTGTTTTATGCTCTTCGATTAAGGCTTCAATCTCTTCTTTTCCAAGGAAAGTGTAGAACTTGATGAATCTTTCCGCATCATCATCAGTAGCATTCAGCCAGAACTGATAGAATTTATAAGGAGATGTTTTCTTTTTATCCAGCCAATAATTTTCTCCGCTTTCAGACTTTCCGAATTTAGAGCCATCAGCTTTCGTAATCAAAGGAACCGTTAATGCAAACGCCTCACCCTGGGCTTTTCTACGAATCAGTTCAGTTCCTGTAGTGATATTTCCCCACTGGTCAGAGCCTCCCATCTGTAGTTTTACATTGTTATTCTGGTAAAGGTGAAGGAAATCATATCCCTGAATTAACTGGTAGGTAAACTCTGTAAAACTCATTCCGTCAACACCAGCGTCTCCGGATAGTCTTTTCTTTACAGAATCTTTAGCCATCATATAGTTGACTGTGATATTCTTCCCGACATTCTTAGCAAAATCAAGGAAAGAAATGTTCTTCATCCAGTCGTAGTTGTTCACCAGTTCAGCTTTATTGGGCTCATTTCCATCAAAATTTAAGAATTTTGAAAGCTGATTTTTTAAACAGTCAACATAGTGCAAAAGAGTTTCCTCATCCAGAAGATTTCTTTCAGCTGATTTTCCGGAAGGATCACCAATCATTCCTGTAGCACCTCCAACCAAAGCAATAGGTTTGTGGCCATGCTGCTGGAAGTGAGCTAAAATTTTTATTTGAATAAGACTTCCGATATGTAAAGAATCGGCAGTAGGATCAAAACCAATATATGCAGTAGTTACCTCTTTATTCAGTTGTTCATCGGTTCCAGGC
This sequence comes from Chryseobacterium rhizoplanae, assembly GCF_900182655.1. GTDB lineage: Bacteria > Bacteroidota > Bacteroidia > Flavobacteriales > Weeksellaceae > Chryseobacterium > Chryseobacterium rhizoplanae. The sequence goes on along the minus strand of NZ_FXTC01000008.1, from coordinate 75,335 downwards.
ATCATATCGGCAAACAGACCACGCCATTTCAGTTCTTCTATAAAGGAATTCATTGATTGTTAACTTTAAAATTTTAAGAAGCAAAGATAGTAAATTCAGAAGGAAGAGAAAAAGGAGAAACTGCAAATAAGCAAAATCATAAAAACCTAAAATACCTTGATAATAACTTTGCCAGCGTGAAACAGGCTCGATATTTTCCCTTTTGCAATTATGCTCCAAATACGCTATATTTGTTATTAATGAACGACGAACAGCTATTCCTGCTCATACAGAAGGCCAAAGATAAAGATCAGAAAGCCCAGACTAAACTCATCAATGTTTTTTGGGTGGATGTTTTCTCTTTTGTCATGAAAAAGGTGAGAGATGAAAACGATGCTGATGAAATTACCGTAAATGTTTTTTCAAAAGTATTGTCGAAACTGGATATGTTTGACCCTCATTTTCAGTTTAAAACCTGGATATTGACCATTGCACAGAACACCGTTATTGATTTCTGGAGAAAAAAGAACCGTGAAAACGAAGATGCTGTTGAAAATCTTGATGAAGTCAAAAACCAATATGCCAAATCTCCGGAAGAACTTCTGATTTCTGAAGAAGAACAGAAGAAAATCATCAAAACCATAGAATCTCTGGATGCCAACTACCAGGATATTATCAAGCTGAGGTTTTTTGAAGAAAAAAGCATCAAAGAAATTGCTGAAGAGCTGGGGATTTCCGTTGCCAATACCAAAGTACGGGTAATGCGTGCTAAAAAAGTCTTAGCAGAACTTTTGAAGAATAATGAGTTTGATGATAATTAAGCCTGAAACTCAATACAGGATATTCAATAGAAACGGGCTTTCAAATGTCATTCTGAATGAAATGCAATGTAGTGAAGAATCTCATCAACTTATTCATTAATAAGATTCTTCCTTCGTCAGAATGGCAAGATTCAAAATTGGCTTTAGCCAAAACTTATTACCTAGAAATAAACCTCTTCTTTTGTTTTCGGAAGAATAATTTTTCTTTGTTTATCCTGATTTCTGTTTTGAAGATTAATCTTTACACCTTTATGAATATAGGTTTCCTTTGAAGATTTACCATATTCAGCTGTATTTTCTACCTCGTTTGTATAGTTCAGCTGCCCTGTTGATAGATTGAAATCTACATCTTTCCAGTAATCTCCGGGTCTTCCATACGTGGAGGAAGTTCCTATGAGCTCAAAATGTCCGTTTTGAAATCTGTACTTGTCTGTAACATCCCATTTCCAGCTGCTTCCACCCATTTGAGAAATGATGAGAATTCCTTTTTCTATTTTAGTTTCTCCGTAAGGATCACCCATCATACCACCTCCACCACTTTCAAGAATGGCATTTCTGGATTTTTCAAGAAGAGTCCATTTTCCGCCTGCATTTTTCAGAATTTGAATCTCACGGATTTTTCCCAGTTCACCTTCATCTGCTGTTGTATAGATGAGTACTTTTTCAGGAATTTTATCACCATCAAGATCTCCGTCTATCGTTTCCAGAAGGGTAGAGCCTGCTGGCTGAAACTGTTTTTGAGCAAGGCATAATGTTCCGGCGGCCATACATAAAAGAAATACTGTTTTTCTCATAAAAAATTTTGAAAACTTAAATGTACAATGAAATTTTTAATTATCAGTTTCATCAATATCTCTGGTTGATGGTTTCCATTAAAAATTCCTTAACTTTGAACTTCAATTTTAGAAATGGAAAATTCAGTTCAAGACACTACCGTTCAAAAACCAAAATGGATCCGCGTAAAACTTCCTACCGGAAAGAATTACAGAGAGCTGAGAACTTTGGTTGATAAATATAAATTAAATACAATCTGCCAAAGCGGAAGCTGCCCGAACATGGGAGAATGTTGGGGTGAAGGTACAGCAACTTTCATGATTTTAGGAAATATCTGTACAAGAAGCTGTGGATTCTGTGGCGTAAAAACAGGAAAACCGCTGGATGTAAATTGGGATGAACCTGAAAAAGTAGCCAGATCAATCAAATTAATGAAGATCAAACATGCCGTTCTTACTTCAGTAGACCGTGATGATCTGAAAGATATGGGGTCTATTCTTTGGGGTGAAACAGTGAATGCTGTAAGAAGAATCTCTCCGGGAACCACGATGGAAACTCTGATTCCGGATTTCCAGGGGATCACAAAACATCTGGACAGACTGGTAGAAGTTGCTCCGGAAGTGATCTCACACAACATGGAAACGGTAAAACGTCTGACCAGAGAAGTGAGAATCCAGGCAAAATATGAAAGAAGCCTTGAAGTATTAAGATATCTGAAAGAAGCCGGACAAAGAAGAACCAAAACAGGAGTAATGCTTGGATTAGGTGAAACGAAAGATGAGGTTTTCCAGACAATCGAGGACATTAGAAACGCAAATGTAGATGTTATTACCCTTGGACAATATCTGCAGCCGACTAAAAAACATCTTCCTGTAAAAAAATTCATCACTCCTGAAGAATTTGATGAGTTTGGAGATTTTGCAAGAAGCTTAGGTTTCAGACACGTTGAAAGTTCTCCTCTTGTAAGAAGTTCTTACCACGCAGAAAAACATATTCATTAAAATATAAACCGTTCAGTAATGAGCGGTTTTTGTTTTTTTAGGTAGCAGGGATTAGGTGGCGGATTATAGGTGATAGGTGTGGGTATCAGATGTTAGGGATTAGCTAATAAATGTGACAATCCTTATAATAATGTCCTCTATCATTCCCCTCTTTTGGAGGGGTGGCAAAAATTCAAAGAATTTTTGACGGGGTGGTTTAGTCGTTCCATCAATAGCTTACATTACATCATGTACGCCCTACTTATTACAAGCCGTTTCCTTTGTAATCACCCCAATCCGCCCATTGATTTCAATGGGTTTAAAATGTTTCTTCTTAAATTCGGAAGGGGTTTCTCCCGTATGTTGTTTGAATAGCTTATTAAAGTAAGAAAGACTTTCAAACCCTACCTGAAAGCAAACTTCAGTCACAGAATAATCCTTCAGCAGAAATATTTTAGCCTGATTGATTCTGTAGTTATTCACAAAATCTGTAAAGGTCATATTGGTCTGCTTTTTAAAATAACGGCAGAAAGCAGGAGTACTCAGACTTACAATTTTAGCAATTTCATTGACATTGGGTTTCTTGTCGTAATTTTCGTGGATATAATCGTAGATGGTTCCCATTCTGATTTTATCATTCAAAAACCACTTGATCCTGGTATCTTCCTTGTTAAGTTCCTTTACTTCCGTTGAATCAGCGAGAATTTGCAGAATTTCAATTAATCCTACCAGGGATTCAAAGGAGTTTTTATCTTTAATGATCTGTAGTTTTTCAACCACTGTATTTTTTGTTTCTCCGGAAAATGAAAGCCCGAGATACGAACGTTCCAAAAGGTTTTTAATATTTTCAAATTCGGGAACAGGAAGAATAATATTCTGCAGGAAGCTTTCCCGCATCTGCAGCACAAGCTGTTGACACTCTGTTTGAATACCATAATCAAAATTAAGGTGGGGAACATTAGATCCAATCAATAAAAGGTCACTGTCTGTAAAGGCAGAAATATCTTTTCCTACATGCCGGATTCCGTTCACCGCTTCTACATAGACCAGTTCTATTTCCGGATGATAATGCCAGAAAAAACAATTTTTCAGGGAAGGGGCAAATAGTTTGAATGATTTCCCTTTTTCAAATTCAATAATTTCTTTCTGGATTTTCATCTTGTTCTCATTTGATTGTTTCTGAATATAAAATTAAATAAAAAGGTTAATATGGAGCAAATTTTTATCATTCAAAGAGGAGTGAAATTCAAACTTTCTTGCGATTTTTGCACTTTCAAAATGAAGAGACTCAAGGTATTTTAATTTGAAAAGAAATTAATTCAGAAAAAGATTTAGATATAATGAAGATTGATAAAAGAATAATACCACTGGCTATCGGTGGTTTGGGAATAGGAACTACGGAGTTTACCGTAATGGGACTGTTGCCGGATATTGCAAAAACACTACAGATTACAATCCCGCAGGCCGGACATTTAATTTCTGCGTATGCTATGGGAGTAGTTATCGGAGCTCCGATTCTGATCGGGTACTCAGTAAAGTTCCCTCCTAAAAAAGTTTTGATAGCTTTTATGATCCTTTTTACCCTATTTAATGGTCTTTCTGCAATTGCTCCAGGATATGACAGTATGTTGGTTATCCGTTTTCTGTCCGGACTTCCTCACGGAGCATTCTTCGGCGTAGGAACAGTAGTTGCCTCAAGAATGGCAGGAAAAGGAAAAGAAGCATTTTATATATCAATGATGTTTACAGGGCTCACGGTTGCCAACCTGGCTATGGTTCCTCTGGTCACCTACATTGGGCATACATTCCACTGGAGACTGTACTTTGCTATTGTAGCGGTGATTGGTCTTTTTGCCATATTATTTTTGAAACTGTGGCTTCCCGCCATGGAATCCAACCAAAATACCCACTTCATGGAAGAGTTGAAATTCCTTAAAAATAAACAGTCGTGGCTTGTCCTTGCCATTACAGCGATTGGATTTGGAGGTCTTTTTACATGGTTAAGCTATATTACCCCTTTGATGACTGTTGTTGCCGGAATCAAAAGCAGCCAAATGGCCTATGTGATGGTTCTTGCCGGAGCCGGAATGGTAGTTGGTAACCTGGTAGGTGGAATTGTTTCAGATAAATTAGGACCTGAAAAAACATGTGCCCTTCTGATCTTTTTAATGATGCTGTCTCTTGGAGGTGTTTTCTTTCTTGCAGAACATAAGAATATTGCTTTGGTATTGACGTTTATGTGTGGCGCTTTATCTATGTCTATTGCATCACCTATCAATATTATGATGATGAAAGCTGCTCCAAAAAGCGAAATGATGGCCGCTGCTTTTATGCAGGCTGGTTTTAATATTGCTAATGCAATGGGAGCTTTCTTTGGAGGAATTCCTCTGGAATACGGGTATTCATTTAACTATCCATCGCTGGTAGGAGTAGGAATGACTTTTATAGGAGTGGTTATAAGTGTAAGATATATGTATCTGTACGGTTCAAAGACTGAAGAAGAAGTGGCTGCAGAATGTGTATCTTGTGATAAGTAATAAGATCGTTCTTACGGTTGAAATAAAAAAAGAGCCTGTTTCTCATTGAAACAGGCTCTTCTGTATAAAAATAAGTTTTATGCCTCTACTTCATCTCCATTTTTACACCAATAGAGGGCATTGTATAAATTTTCTTTGGGGAAAGATTTAAACTCTCCCGGCATCAGGACACTGAAAATACTGGTAAAATCACGTATACCTTCTTTGTCAGTAACAATGGCTGACCGGTTCCAGTTGGTAAGATTTTTCAATCCTAACAGCAGATCCTCAAGCCATGCTCCCATGGTAAAATTATCCAGATCGGTATCCAAATACAATAAGTAATTCAGCTCACCGAATTGCTCTACCTTCTCTTTTACGCGCGGAATTACCAGTCTTTCAAAATCCTCTTTCGTTACTTCTCCCGTTGCACTGAATGCTGCAACATTTTCCGGGGCTTCTGGAATAATTGTTATCATAATAAATATTTTATGGTGGTTTGAGTTTAAAAGGATAACAATAATTACACCATAATTTGATGATAAATTGTTAAAAAAGGTATAAATATTGTTACTTTCAGTGTAAAATACTAATATGGATCTCAAATCAAATGAACCTTTTTGGCTTTTAAAAAACGGACTGTTAGCTTCTTATCCTTCTTTACAATCAAATGAAAAATGTGATGTTCTCATTGTGGGAGGCGGCATTACAGGAAGCCTGATTGCCCATCAGATGATAGAAGATGGCTATACTACCATCCTTATTGATAAAAGAGAACTCTGCAACGGAAGCACTTCTGCTACCACTTCTATGCTGCAGTACGAAATAGATGTTCCTCTTTATGAACTGATAGAAAAAATAGGCAAAAAAGGAGCTGTTTTAAGTTATAAGGCCTGTAGTGATGCCATTGATACACTGGAGAAACTTTCAAAAATGATTAAATCAAATGCAGGTTTTAAAAGAAAGAAATCCTTGTATTTTGCTTCAAAAAAGAAAGATACAGAATGGCTGAAGAAGGAATATCAGGCGAGAAAAGAAAACGGATTTGAAGTGCAGTGGCTGGGAGAGGAACAGATTCTGAAGAAATTTGAATTTGAGAACACCTATGGCGGAATATTATCCAGGCAGGGAGCCAGTATTGATGCTTTTCAGTTTGCCCATGAACTTTTTATGTACAATGTAAAGAAAGGACTGAAGATCTTTGATAAGACAGAAATGGTAAAAGTGGAGGAGTATAAAGGTTTTAATCTGGTTACCGTAGACAGTGGATATCAGATCAAAGCAAAAAAGATTATTTACTGCATTGGTTATGAGAGTAAAAATTTATTGAAAGAAAACTTTGTGAACCTGAAAAGTACGTATGCTGTTGTTTCTGAAATAGATAAAGATAAGTTTAAAAATATCAGCAATACATTGGTCTGGAATACCGATGATCCTTACCTCTACATGCGGACTACCGACGACGAAAGAATGTTGATCGGAGGAGGAGATGAAGACTTTTATGATGCTGAAAAACGGGACGCTCTCCTCAATAAAAAAGAAAAAGAAATCCTTAAAAATCTAAAGAAAATAAAACCTGATTATCATTTTTACCCTGATTTCGTGTGGGCGGGAACTTTTGGAGAGACTAAAGATGGGCTGCCTTACATCGGGGAACATAAAAAATTGAGAAACTCCTATTTTGTATTAGGTTTTGGAGGAAATGGGATTACTTTTTCGGTTACAGGAATGGAGATGGCTTCTCTATTTATGAAGAACAAAAAGCATCCGCTATCAAGGTATTTTAAATTTGGTAGATAGTCCCGGTTTTTTTAACCGCAAAAGTCACAAAAGTCTTTAAACACTTAAGTTGTTTTAACCTGCTAATCAGTGTTCAAGAAGTACACTTAAATTTTTGAAAGCCTTCGGTTTTTAATCTATATAAAAACTGTTTAGATTCCTTCGGAATGACAAACTGCCTGTATAAACTAGCGTTTCAATTGTGTCATTCCGTAGAAATCCTGCTTAAATTACTTGAAAAAATGTGATAAATAGATATTTCAACAAATATTCCAATTGGGGTTGCTCAATTCCCCTCCTTCGGAGGGGTGGCAAAAATTCAAAGAATTTTTGACGGGGTGGTTAAAAAAACAGGCAGTCACAAAAAGACTGCCTGTTCAACTACAAACTATACCCATTCTTTTTAGCCAGTTCAACAATAGATCTCTCAATGGCTTTTCCCAGATCATCAGAATCGTCATTGCCTCGTTTCTTCATTTCTCCGTCAATATAGCTCTGACGCTTTTTGGAAAGTTCTTCAATTTCTTTCTGAATTTTATCACGAGCGGCAGACTTTGCCGTAATCGTTTTTTGAATTTCTTCCTTGCTTTTTCCTTTCAGCTCGGCAGGAAGCTCGCTTTCTTTTACATTGGCAATAAATCCGGCATCCTTTTCAGCTTTATCTACCAGATCCCAGTGGTCATTTTTGTAAGCGTTCTTTTTAGATTTGGCGACGGCTCTTTCCACTAAGTTGGATGCTGACTGTGATTCAGCGTTTTTATCCTGAGTGATCTGCTTTAGTCTGTATTCCGAACCGTGATTTCCGTAATAGATATAAGTATCATTCAGCTTTGCATTGCATTCGGAAATTTTGCTGTCGTAAGGTGTTTCAATATAGAGTACTTTTCTGTCACTGTCGATATTGAAATATTTTCCACCTCCCAAAGATGCTCCGTTTTGCCAGAACGTCTGGATTCCTTCTTCCCGGCTTCCGCAGAAAATAGTGTTGGTATAAATATTTTTATCCTTTGCTTTTGGAACAACATCCTTATAATTTATTTTTCCCTGATTGAAAGCTTCATTTCCTGCAATATAAATCAGTTTCATACTTTTATCATTGCTGTCCCAGTTCAGGTTGGCAGAAGCATCACGGATAACAGCACCGCAATATTCACTGCCGCCATTGGTTCTCAAAGCGAATAGTTTTTCTGAAATAAGATCAAGATCCTGAGTGAGAGGAGCAACCTGACGGATGTAATTTTCATCACGGATTCCATCATTTCCATATTCATACAGGGCAATTTCAATCTGCGGGGCTTTTCCGTTGTACTTTAAAGTGGTCAACGTATTTACAATATTCCACAGCCTGGATTTTGCCTGATCAATCAATCCGTCCATGCTATTGGAGGTATCCAGTAAAAGAGCGACCTGAATTTTATTGTCCTTTATTGCGTTGGCCGGAATCAATGTTACTTTTTGTGCCGGTAAATGGCTTTCAACAGTACTTTTTGTAGAGAGGCTTTCCGGAATATTACCGGAGCTTAAAAAAGCTGTACTCGCTGCAAGTGCTAAGATTTTTAGAGTTGTCATATTGTTATTTTTTTATTGGTTATTTGTTGTAATGAATGAATAGCGTTTCATCGTTTATTATTTTAAATTCCTAGAGTAAAATTATACCTATTTGAGGCTGAAAATCAGGCAACTTGGTGAAGTGGCCTTTTGACTTGGTGAGTTTTGCTGGAGGTAAAAAAATAAAAAACAGCTCCTAAGGAACTGTCTTTTAAATTATTTATTTTTAAAGGATTTCATATCGTGTTTTGATGCTGTATTTCAGCTTGATGTTTTCAATGTTATCGAAAGAATAATCTACTGGAGCATCAGCCATTTCCAGCTGGATATTGCTTGCTCTTCCTTTATAAGCTGCGGGCATGATCATATCGCTGGTGTAGTCTTCTATTTCTACAATTTCAAGAGCATTTCCTGTCTTTTTACCCATGCTTTCCAATAAATAATCTGCTTTTTCTTTAGCGGCTTTCAGAGCATTGATCTTTACTGCTTTTCTGAAATCTGCAATTTTAGTATTCTTTATCTCTGCGATGTTCAGGCTGCTTACCCATTTTTGGTTCAGGTCTTCAAAAATTTTACTCAGACTTGATTTTGCGCTGGCTTTAAACTGATAGCTTTTAGTAAACTTGGCTGTTTTAGAGTAAATATTCTGATACATTGATTTGAACTTAATGTCTTCGTTCTTTACGCCTGCATTCTTTAAGGTTTCAAATAACTTCTTCTCATTATCTGCCAGATCATTTTTGTTGTCTGCTTTTATTCCGATGCTGAAGATGATTTCATCCGGTTCTACTTCCATTTCCGCAACACCTGTTACTTCAATTGCATTTTTCTTTATTTCTTGTGTCTGAGCATTTACAAAGCTTCCAAGAGTTAAAATTCCGATTAATAAAAAATGTTTCAATTTCATAATTTCCTGTTTTTAAATTTTTAATTACTGATGTAAAATTACACCGATCAGAAGCCCGAAACCGGGAGACTTGGTGAAACGGAGCTTTCACTTGGTGAGTTCCGAAAAATGATTAGTTTCCTTTATTCTTTTTCAGATCATATTTTACGTTGAGGTTCATGATATATTGTATACCCACTTCCGGATCAGAATTATTGATTACTTTATCAAAGCCGGTATAATCTGTCCCATCATAATAAAAGGTTTTAGATTTTCTTTCTTCCTTTCTTACATATTTGGAATCATATCCATACATAACATTGGCACTTTCAAAAGCTGTATAATTCTGATATTGGCTTTTTGGAAAGACATAAGTAAAGCCTGAAGAAGCGGTGGGATTTCCAATAATTTCCTTTTTAAACAGTTTAAAATAATTTTCCTTTTTTTTGTCGAAAACCGAATAAGCCTCTTTGAGAAGTTCTTCCTGGATTTTATTAATATCACTACTGATATAATCTACCTTAATAACATCATAGATCTGGAAGTCTGAAGCTTCAGAGATCAGTTTTTCAATCATTGAGTGTTTGTTTACCGTAATAATGATGTTTTTCTTGGTTTCAAATCCATCCATTTTCTGGATGGCAGTCTGTGAATCTTTATTAACGTTGTAGTCATAGATTTTGGTCTGAGAGATAAAGTCTACAAAGATATCATTGTCTTTGATGCCCATTGAGGATATTCTTTTCATAAAACCGCTGATTCTCCTGTTGATATTTTCAATGGCAATTTTTGGAGTGGCTGCTTCTTCATTCAAACCCAGTGTAAGTTTATATTGGTCTGCCGTTTTGTTCATCAATACTTTTACGGTGATAATTAAGGTTGAATCGGTAGCAAAATAGGTATTGGTGTTGATGAATTCTAAATTTCTGGGAGTGGAATAGTCGTTGTTATTTCTGTCTCTGTAGATCTGGTTTCCTCCGACCTGTGCTTTTGAAAGACTTAAAAAAGATACCGTAATGAGTAAAAAAGTAAGAGTTAGTTTTTTCATGATTTTTAAATTTGAATTATTTTGCTCCAAACTTAGCCTTACGCTCACATTATCAAAGACTAAACTTGGTGAAAGGGGATTTTCGCTTGGTGAATAGTTTTTGAGTACACTATATATATGTATATCTTTGTTTTATGAAAATGTTTACACTTCTTTCAATCTTTTTACTGATGCTTTGGGGAAATACAATGTCTTCCCAGACTAATAACACTACTGCTGCGGTGGAAGATGTACAGGTAGAAACAAAGAAGCTGAAAAAAGCAATGGACACGAAAAATGAACCTGCCCAGGCAGATTCTTATTATAATATTGGTGAAACCTTCTTTAACAGCGGGAACTTTCCGAAGAGTGAAGAGTATTATACCAAAGCCAAAAATCTGTATGAAAAACTTAATGACAAGCCAAATATTGAAAAAGCAACCCGCAGATTGGCCCAGTCACAGGAAAAACAGAATAAAATAACCCCGGCCATCAGCAACTATAGCAGAGTGGCACAAATGGGGTACAGTGAAAAAAGTAAGGCCGTTAATTCCAATGATGTTACAAGGCTTTCTTCTCCTACACCAGAGCTTAGGGCAGAAGCTATCCAGAGTAATATTAACTTAAGTAAAAAAGAAAACGAACAAGGTGATCTTGCAGAAAGCTACAGTCAGCTGGCTGATGTAAATCTTAAACAGAAAGATGTTTCCAGTGCCGAAGAAAACCTGAATACAGCCTATAAAATTTCTAAAAGAGAAGCGCCGCAGCAAGCTTTGGCCATCAATCAGAAGCTTGCAGATCTTTACGTTGAAAACAAAAATTTTGAAAAAGCTATTGAAGCTAAAAAGAAAGTTTTGAAGGAAGATTTTGTAAAAGAAAACTCACAGGAAAAAGTTAATCAAATACAGGAACTGGCGGATATTTATATTAAAAAAAATGATCCGAAAGAAGCAGTGGATCTGTTGAAAAATGCCTACGGGATTGCTTTGGACAAAGGTCATACGCTGGAAGCTCAAAGAAGTGTAAAAAAACTGGATAGCCTGTATGCCATTTCAGGAAATATTGATGCTTCCGTTCAACTGTACAGAGACTTTCTGGGGAAACTTCCCAATCTTGTTTCAAAGGACAGAAGTCTCGTAGACAATAAAATCCTGGAAGATACCGAACAACGAATTTCACAGCTGGAAAAGGAAAGAGAATTGAAAGACGAGCTTATCCGTAAGAAAAATGTATTCAACTATAGTTTGATCGGAGCTTTGGTTCTGCTTACCGGATTGATTATTTTTATTTTCAGAACTCTGAAAAAGGTTCAGACAAAGAATAAAAAAATTGCTCTTCAGTCTTTGCGTAGGGAGATGAACCCACATTTTATCTTTAACAGCCTGAATAGTGTTAATCATTTTATTGCGACCAATAATGAGCTGGAAGCCAATCAGTATCTGACAAAATTCTCCAAGCTGATGCGTGGCGTGATGGAAAATTCTACTGAAGATTTTATTCCTTTTCAGCAGGAGCTTGATCTTCTCCAAAATTATCTTGCCCTTGAAAAAACGCGTTTTGCTGATAAATTCGATTACGAAATTGATGTAGATGAAAGTCTGAATATGCAAAACCTGCAAATCCCGGGAATGCTCATACAGCCGTTTCTGGAAAATGCAATATGGCACGGACTCCGCTACAGAACAGAAAAAGGTTTTTTAAAACTAAACTTTGAGAAAAGTGAATCCTACCTTAAAATCCTTATTGAAGACAACGGAATAGGTATCGAAGAAAGCAAAAAGCAGAAAACCCAGCATCAGAAAACAAGAGAGGGCAGAGGAATGAAAAATACTTTGGAAAGAATTCAGCTGCTCAACGATTTGTATAAAAAAGATATTACCTGCTCTGTACAGGATAAAGAAAATAATACCGGAGTTTTGGTAACGCTCCAGATCAATTTGATTTAATCTGAATTCAGGTTAGATCTTCTTTATAAATTGATAGCAATTTAGGATAATATAAAGAGGAATATAACTCTATAAGCTCTTTGGCCAGATTGTATGATTGATTAAAAATTCTTAATTTGCATCTGCAACCCATTGGCTGCCACCTAATATCTGACCTCAATGAAAATAAAAGCCGTAATTATAGACGATGAACTCATCGCAAGAGAAGTTTTACGAAGCTATCTTACCAAATACTGTCCACAGGTGGAAATTCTTGGCGAGGCTGAAAATATTAAAGAAGCAGTGCCATTGATTGCTGAAAAGCAACCTCAGCTGGTATTCCTGGATGTAGAAATGCCCTTCGGAAATGCTTTTGACGTATTGGAAGCTACCAAAGCATTTTCCTATGAAACCATTTTCATTACTGCGTTTTCACAATATTCATTGCAGGCGTTAAACAAATCGGCAAGTTATTATATTTTAAAACCTATTGACATTCAGGAGCTGATTCTTGCGGTGAATAAAGTAGTAGAAAGTCTTGAGAAAAAAGAAGAACTCAACCGGAATAAGATTCTGCTTGAAAACCTGAAGTTAAAACCTGAAAAACAGCAGCTGATTCTTCCAACCCTGCAGGGATTTGATGTCGTAAAAACTGAAGATATTGTGAGACTCCAGGCTGATGGAAATTTTACGCAGGTTTACCTTACAGATGGTTCAAAAAAGATGGTATGCCGCTTTTTGAAACATTTCGATGATCTGTTGGAAAGCCCGTTTGCGAGAGTTCACCGTTCCCATATCATCAATACAGGATTTGTGAAATCTTACCATAAAAGCGGAACCGTAATGTTGTCTGATGATACGGAAATTGAAGTTTCAGGAAGCTTTAAAGATAATTTCCTGAAAGTCTTTTCATAGAATTTATGGGTCCTTAACAGACCAAAGGCATTATTTTTGACGTTTTATTATAACCACCAAAATATTTCTGTCATGAAAACCATTCATAAAATTGTACTTCCCGTTTCATTGGGAGCTTTAGGGCTTATCGTTTTCAATTCATATTCTGTAAGAATTCCCAGGGGTGCTTCTGCGGTAAAGAATTTTGATCTTAAAAAATATCTTGGCAGATGGTATGAGATCGCCCGTTTTGATTACAGGTTCGAGAAAAATATGGATAATGTTACTGCAGAATATACAGAGAATCCGGATGGAACAGTTCAGGTCAGAAATAAAGGGTACGATTACATTAAAAAAATATGGAATGAATCGATCGGGGAAGCAAAATTTGTAAAAGATCCGAAAGAAGCCCGTCTGAAAGTTTCATTTTTTAAACCAATCTGGGCCGGTTATAACGTTATAGATATTGATGAAGACTATCAATATGCTCTGGTGGCAGGAAGCAGTTTAAAATATTTATGGATTCTGTCCCGTACCACTACTATTCCGGAAAGCATCCGCCAGCGTTTCCTTCAGAAAGCAAAAAAAATCGGTTATAATACCAATGAACTGATCTGGGTAAAACATAATCAATAAAAAAGTAAAAGGGCAAGATCGTTTAAAAACTGATTGTTTTCAGTGATTTGCAAATTTGCCCTTTCGCTCTTTAGTTTTTAATATAGTCTTTCCATTCCTCAAAACGATGATCAATAACCTGTTTCATCAGATCATAGTTTTCGTAGGTATCCTCAATGTGGTAGAAGGTTTCATATTCATAATCACTTTCCTCAGCTTTCGCATCAAAAATATTTACGTAATCATCAGCAAACGAGCTGTATCTGTTTCCGAAATCGGTATCATCCGCATAATAATCCTTTGCAAAAAGATTTCCCAGCTCATTCAGGTCATATTCTGAAAATTTTCCGTCGCAGGAATCCATAATGAATTCTGCACCAGTGATTTCTCTGCGCTTTATTTTTTCAATTTCCTCTTCACCATCTTCTTTCAGTTCATCAGAAATCAGATCATTCTGAATGCACCAGTTCAGGAACATTCCTGTATGCGTTGCTCCGTTTTTCTGAGGAAGTTCCTCAGGAAAATCACCACCATAATGCCATGAAGCATCATCATATTTAGACATAATTTGTATTGTAGTTTTAAATAAATTTCGTCAAAAATAGAAAAAATCAATTTATATTGCTGCAGCCACAGAATTTTCCGTCATTTGCATAGAATTTTTTTCAACAAAAAAGCATATGGAAAAAGCTGTTCTGATTACCATTGGTGATGAAATCCTTTCCGGAAACACGGTAGATACCAATTCTAACTTTATTGCTGCTGAACTAAAAAACATAGGAATAAAAGTTACTCAGATTCTTACAATCTCAGACGAAATTGAAACCATTAAAGAAGCATTGAATGTTGCTTTTGAAACAGGTGACCTAGTCATTACAACGGGAGGACTTGGGCCTACCAGAGATGACAAAACCAAAAAGGCACTTGCTGAATATTTCAATGATGAAATTGCTTTGGATGAGGTGACATTCAATCACCTTAAAGGATATATGGAGAGAAGAGGAAGGGCAGATATTCTCGAAAGAAACAAAGAGCAGGCTTTTGTCCCTACCAAATCCATTGTTTTTCAGAATCATTACGGAACGGCTCCATGCATGATGATGGAGCTGAATGGTAAACTGTCTTACAGCCTTCCGGGGGTTCCTTACGAGGTAAAACCACTTATCAAAGACCAGATCATTCCTTATTTACAGGAAAGATTCAAACTTCATTATATCCATACCAGAATTGTTTCCGTTGTGGGAATTCCTGAAAGTATCCTTGCAGACAAAATTGAAGACTGGGAACTGGCGCTTCCGGAAAATATTGCACTTTCTTATCTTCCGGTAGGAACCCGTGTAAAGCTTCGTCTGACAGCTTCCGGTGATAATGAAGAACAGCTGAAACAAATCACTGAAGAAGAAATTCAGAAATTACTTCCTTTAGTAGAAGGTCACGTAATTGCTGTATCTGAAGATAAAATCGAGAATATTCTGGCAGAAATGCTTATCGAAAGAAATTTGACCATTTCCACGGCAGAAAGCTGTACAGGAGGTGAATTGGCAAAAATGATCACTTCAGTCTCCGGCAGTTCAAAATATTTCCATGGCGGAATAGTACCTTATGCCACTGAAAAGAAGATTAAAATTTTAAATGTTTCTAAAGAAACCATAGATCAGTTTACTGTAGTAAGTGAAGAGGTTGCTCAGGAAATGGCAAAAGGCTGTCAGGAATTATTTGAAACCCATATTTCACTTTCTACAACTGGTGTTGCCGGCCCTGGAAAAGGAGAAGATGGGAAAGATATCGGAACGGTATATTATACGATAAGGATTAATGACAAAGCAGAAACATTTAAATTATACATGCCGCATCTGGAAAGAGTAGACTTTATGAACTTCGTTTCACAAAAGGTAATTCAGGATCTTGTAAGCCTTCTTATAAACAGTTAGATACATTTCTGTTTTTTAATTTTTTTTTAATTAATTTTAATAGAGTTTTTCACACTTTTTGAGAATCATTCAATAAATTTCAAAAATCGTGGAAAATTCCAAACAGATCTTTCAGACCAACAGCAAAAAACGCTGGAAAAGTGTACAGTGGGGAAGCCGTATTTTTATCTTTGTAGGAATATTGCTTTTGCTTGCTTTGGGGCTGATGATGACCCTGGACAGAAGTCCTAAAATTCCTTTTAAAGAAGATTATAAAGCTGTAATTACTGCCAATAAACCTTATCTTCAGGAGAATAAAATTTCCAAAGAATATAAAGGTTTCAGAAGCTTTATTTCGGAAAAAACAATCCATACCAATCTCGACAAAATTCAGAAGGCGAGAGAAGAAAGATATAAAAATCAGAACAGAAACTGGGCTCAGTTTCCAGGTGGAATCCGGTCTGCATTCTATGTAGCTTGGGATCCTCAGTCTCTCATGTCTCTGAAACGAAATATAAGACACGTTAATCTGGTTTTCCCGGAATGGTTTTTCCTTGACCCGAAAACAGGAGATCTGAAAACCAATGTAGATCCCGAAGGATACAAAGTGATTAAAAGAACAGGAGTTGCCGCAATGCCAATGTTGAGTAACAACTCTGATCAGGAATTCCATTCAGAAGGATTGGTAAAAGTTCTTAATGATCCTCAGAAAAGAACCCATCTGATCCAAAAAATTACCCAGCAATGTAAAAAATACCATTTCAAAGGAATCAATATTGACTTTGAGGATATGAACCTGAATTCTGATGAAAACCTGATTGCCTTTATGAAAGAGCTTTCAGAGACTTTCAAAAAAAATCAGCTGCTGGTGACAATGGATACCATGACGGATAATGATGATTACAACATACCAAGATTAAATCCTTATGTAGATTACTTTGTATTGATGGCTTACGATGAATATTCTGCCGGAAGTGATGCCGGTCCTGTTTCTTCTCAAAAATGGATCGAAGAACAGACCGGAAAAATCGTAAAACAAACTTCTCCGCAAAAAATTATCTTGGGTCTTGGTGCTTATGGCTACGATTGGAGTTCCAATAAAGATGACAATACGTCTGTAACTTATATGCAGGCGATTACCAAAGCCAGTGCCAGTAAAGCAGTCATTGACTTTAATGACAATACGTTTAATTTAAATTATTCTTATACAGATTCTAAAAATTTAACCCATACCGTATTTTTCAATGATGCCGCTTCTATTTTCAATACAATGCGTTTTTCCTCAGAATATCCATTGGCAGGAACAGCACTTTGGAGACTGGGAAGTGAAGACAGCAGAGTCTGGAATTTCTATGATAAAGACCTTACGTTTGCCGGCCTTTCCAAACTGAATCTGAAAACCCTGGAAAATGTAAAAGGGCAGACTATGGTAGATTATATCGGGGACGGAGAAGTATTGGATGTTCTGAATACTCCTCATGACGGGAAAATTGCATTGGAAATTGATCCGAAAGAAAAAATAATTACAGACGAGAACTACATCACTTATCCAAGTTCTTACGAAGTAAAAAAATATGGAAGTGCTCCCCAAAAAGAGTTGGTACTGACTTTTGATGATGGTCCGGACGAAACGTATACTCCGCAGATATTAGATGTATTGTCCAAATATCATGTTCCCGCAGCATTCTTTTTGGTAGGATTAAATGCGGAAAAGAACCTTCCACTTGTTAAACGGATTTACCGTGAAGGACATGAGATCGGAAACCACACTTTCACCCATGAAAATGTAGCAAAAGTAAGCCCGGAAAGAGCTTTGCTGGAACTGAAACTGACAAGATTACTGATAGAATGCGTAACAGGGCACAGTACAATTTTGTTCAGAGCTCCGTATAATGCCGATTCTGAGCCTACCACTTCGGAAGAGATCATTCCGGTAGCACTGGCAAGACAACAAAATTATCTTGATATTGGGGAAAATATTGACCCTGAAGACTGGCAGCCGGGAATAAAAGCAGATGAAATTGTAAAACGTGTAATGGCCGGGCTTAAACTACAGAGAGGAAATATCATTCTTCTTCACGATGCGGGCGGAGATACCAGAGAAGAAACAGTGAAAGCTTTAAAAATACTGATCCCTACACTTCAGAAACAAGGCTATCATTTTACCAACCTGACCAGTATTCTGCATAAAACCAGAAGTGAACTGATGCCTGAAGTTCCGAAAACAAAGTCATACTATATCATGCAGCTCAACCTTGTACTGGCCACTGTAATTTATGGAATAAGCCATTTTCTGGTAGCTTTGTTTACCATTTTCATTGTATTAGGATTAGTCAGACTATTGCTGATGGCATACTGGGCTTTTAAAGAAAGAAAAAAAGAGAAAAAACTTGGCGAATTTCCGGTCTTGGAATCTTATCCTAAAGTTTCCATTATTGTACCCGCTTATAATGAAGAAGTGAATATTGTTTCTTCCTTGCAGAATCTGTTGAAGCAGACCTATCCGAATTTTGACATTATTATGGTAGATGACGGAAGTAAGGATTCCACTTATGAAAAGGTATCAGAAGCATTCCCTGATCATCCGAAACTGAAAATTTTCACCAAAACAAATGGCGGAAAAGCTACCGCCCTGAACTTCGGAATAGCACAGACGGATGCAGAATATGTAGTGTGTATTGATGCAGATACCAAACTGCAGCAGGATGCCGTAAAATATCTGGTTGCGAGATTTTTAAATTCAGATCCGGAAGAAAAAATTGCAGCCGTAGCAGGAAACGTGAAAGTGGGAAACAGAGTCAACTGGCTTACCAGATGGCAGGCTATAGAATATACGACGAGTCAGAATTTTGACAGGCTGGCATATGCGAATATCAATGCGATTACCGTAATTCCGGGTGCTATCGGTGCATTCAAAAGAGCTGTAATTATTGAGGCAGGAGGCTATTCATCAGATACCTTAGCTGAAGATTGTGATATTACCGTGAAAATTTTAAAAGCAGGATATACCGTCGCCAATGAAAACAGAGCGGTTGCCGTTACTGAAGCTCCGGAAACTGCGAACCAGTTTTTAAAACAGCGCTTCCGCTGGACCTATGGAATCATGCAGATGTTCTGGAAGCAGAGACAGACTTTCCTTAACCCCAAATATAAAGGATTGGGACTTTGGGCAATGCCGAATATTTTATTATTCCAATATATTATTCCATTTTTCTCGCCGCTGGCAGATGTGATTATGTTCTTTGGAATTTTGTCCGGAAACGGAGATAAAATATTCACCTATTATCTGATCTTTCTTTTGGTAGATGCTTCCTTAGCTTTAGTGGCATTTATTATGCAGCGTGAAAAATTAATCAATCTGCTGTATATTATTCCACAGAGATTCGGGTATAGATGGCTGATGTATATTGTTTTGTTTAAAAGTTTAAGAAAAGCACTGAAAGGCGAAATGCAGTCCTGGGGGTTCCTGAAAAGAACCGGGAATGTGAAAGAGATAGCCACTTCTTAAGAAGCCGGGAAGCCAGAAGAATGAGGCTGGAAGTTATTGTACGATTTCATAACTTCCAGCTTCCATCTTTTATAAATTTTTATAATGCTGTAATGTTATTTGTTTAAATTTGTTTGCTTAAAAAGTAACAAATACGAAATAAATCATACATATTCTAAAAATTGTTATCATAATGAAAAAAATAACGCTTTCTTTGTTTTTAATAGCAGGGATCTGTACTCAAACGACTATGAGCGCACAAGCTAAAGCTGCTAAAGTAGCAGTGAACAACACAGATAAAGGTTTAGACCTTAGCTTGATGGACACTTCGGTGCGTCCACAGGATGATTTTTACAACTACGTGAGTGGAACCTGGATGAAAACTGCCAAAATTCCATCTGATAAACCAACTTGGGGAAGCTTCAATAAACTGGCTGAGGATACGGATAACAATTCCATGACCATCCTGAACTCTCTTCTGAAAGATAAATTTGCTGACGGAAGTGAAGGGAAAAAAATCCAGGATCTGTATGCTACTTACATGAACATGGAGAAGAGAAATGCAGACGGAATCAAACCTATCCAACAAAACCTGAATAAGATTGATGCTATCAAAAACATGGCTGATCTTCAAAACTACCTTACTTCTGTAACGAAAGAAGGGGAGAATGTTTTCTACGGATGGGGTGTTGACGCAGACCTTAAAGATTCTAAAATGAATGCCGTTTACTTAGGAAATCCTTCTTTAGGTTTAGGAAGAGATTACTATCAGAAAGTAAACGAAAAAAATACAGAAGCTATCGCTGAATATCAGAAATACGTAGCTTCAATGCTAAAAGAATTAGGGTACAAAAATGCTGATGAAGCAGCAAAAGGTATCGTAGATTATGAAAAAAGCATTGCACAGACGTATCTGACCAACGAGCAGAGCCGTGATAACACGCTTCAGTACAATCCTAAGACGATGACGGAGCTTTCTGCTTTGGTAAAAAATGTTGATCTTCCTGGTTACCTTAAAAAAGTAGGAGTAAATACAGATAAAGTAATTATCAGTGAATTAGGATTCTATAAAGATTTCGATAAATTAGTAAATGCTCAGAATCTTTCTGTGATCAAAGATTATCTGAAATTCCACATGATCCACGGAAGCGCTTCTTATTTAAGTGAAAACTTAGGAAATATGAAATTTGCTTTCTATGGTAAATATCTTAGAGGGCAGCAGGAACAAAGAGCTCTTAACAAGAGAGGATTTGAGCTGATCAACGGTTCTTTGGGTGAAGCGTTCGGAAAATTATATGTTGAAAAATATTTCCCTGCTGAAGCTAAAGCTCAGATGGTGGAACTGATCGACTATTTAAAGAAAAGCTTCGCAGTTCATATCAATAACTTAGCTTGGATGTCTTCAACAACTAAGGAAAAAGCAATGCAAAAACTGAACAAGTTCACGGTAAAAGTTGCTTATCCTGACAAATGGAAAGACTATTCAAAATTAAATATCATTTCTGAAGCAAAAGGTGGAAACCTGTATAAAAACCTTCAGAACATCGGAGAATGGCAATACAATAAAGATTTAGCTAAAATCGGTAAGCCAGTAGATAAAACAGAATGGGGAATGACTCCACAGACTGTAAATGCATATTACAACCCGGTAAACAACGAGATTGTATTCCCTGCTGCAATCCTTCAGCCGCCATTCTTCAATCCTAAAGCTGATGCTGCTGTAAACTTCGGAGGTATCGGTGCCGTTATCGGTCACGAAATGAGCCACGGATTTGATGATTCAGGGGCGCAGTTTGATGCAGACGGTAACTTGGTAGACTGGTGGACGCCGGAAGATAAAGCGAACTTCGAAAAAGCAACAAAAGCCCTTGCTTCTCAATATGACAAATATGAGCCTGTAAAAGGAACCTTTGTAAACGGTACTTTCACAAACGGTGAAAATATCGCTGACTTAGGAGGAGTAAACATTGCTTACGACGCTCTTCAGATGTACTTAAAAGACAAAGGAAATCCAGGGAAAATCAGTGGATTCTCTCAGGATCAGAGATTCTTCCTAAGCTGGGCAACGGTTTGGAGAACATTATCCAGTGAGAAATATATGGTAAACCAGGTGAAAACTGACCCGCACTCTCCGGGATACTTCAGAAGTTTTGGTCCGCTTATCAATGTCGATGCTTTCTACAAAGCATTCGATGTGAAAAAAGGAGACAAATTATACAAAACTCCGGAAGAAAGAATTAAAATCTGGTAAAAATAACAACCGCTCAGGAATGGGCGGTTTTGTTTTTTTAGGTAGCAGGTGGCAGATGATAGGTAGCAGTGAATAGGATTTTGGGATTAGATATTAGGAGATCGGAAGAATTCTATTTGTCATAACGACTTCCATCATTCCCCTCCCTCGGAGGGGTGGCAAAAATTCTTTGAATTTTTGACGGGGTGGTTCTAAACTAACATTCAACCCTGAATTACCAATTACCATTCATCACATATCATTAAAGTTTGTATATTTGATAAGTTTGTGTAAAATCAAAAATAATCTTTAATGAAAAAGCTAAATATTGGAATACTTGCCCTTTCAGGTTTTGTATTTCTTAATTCGTGTGGTGCAGCAAAGACTGCAGGGACAGAGAATAAAACAGAAGCTACGGCAAAAGTGGCTGAACCGGTAAAAGAAGAAGCAAAAGAAGAGGGAATCAATTTATCGTATATGGATACCAGTGTCCGCCCGCAGGATGACTTTTTTAGCTATGTGAACGGAAATTGGGTGAAAACTACTCAGATTCCTTCCGACAAAGCCAACTGGGGTTCTTTCAATGCTTTGAGAGAAAATGTAGATGATGCTTCATTAGATATATTAAACAAAATCCTTACAGAATCATATCCTGCCGGATCAGAAGGACAGAAAATTCAGAATCTGTATGCTTCTTTTATGGATACCAATAAGAGAAATGCAGAAGGTCTGTCACCAATCAAGGCTGATCTTGCCAAAGTAGATGCTATTAAAAGTCTGGGTGATCTTCAGAAATATCTTTTGGAGGCTACAAGATTGGGAGACAACTCTTTCTACGGATGGAGAGTGGGTGCTGATATGAAGAATTCCAATATGAATGCAGTATATCTTGGTGGCCCGGATTTAGGTTTAGGAAGAGATTATTATCAGAAAGTAAATGATGCCAATACTAAAACATTGGCTGAATATCAGACTTATGTTGGAAAACTATTCGGAGTTTTAGGATATAAAAATTCTCCACAGGCTGCACAGAATGTGGTAGACTTTGAAAAGCAACTTGCCAACTACCTATTGACGCTTGAGCAGAACAGAGATGCCAACTTAAGATACAACCCTAAAAATGTATCTGAACTATCTGGCCTTGTGAAAAATGTTGATCTTGCAAAATACCTGAAAGATGCTGGTGTAAATACAGACAGAGTGATCATCGGAGAACTGAAATATTACCAGAATATGGATCAGTTCATTACTCAGAAAAATCTTCCTTTATTGAAAGACTATCTGAAATATCACATTATCAATGGAAATGCAAGCAATCTGGATGACAGTCTGGAACAGATCAGATTCGATTTCTATGCGAAATACTTACAGGGGCAGAAAGAACAGCGTCCGATGAACAAAAGAGGGCTTACCCTTGTGAATGGCGTTCTTGGAGAAGCTTTCGGGAAACTGTATGTAGACAAATACTTTACTCCTGAAGCGAAAAAGCAGATGGAAACGTATATTGATTACCTTTTAAAATCATTCAAATCCCATATCGCAAACATAGACTGGATGTCTCCTGAAACTAAAGTAAAAGCTCAGGAAAAGCTATCCAAATTTACCGTGAAAATTGCTTACCCAGATAAATGGAAAGATTATACACAGTTAAAAGTAGAATCTCCAAAAGATGGAGCAACATTATATTCTAACCTTCAGAATGTAGCAGCATGGCAGTATCAGAGAAGTTTAGATAAAGTAGGAAAACCTGTTGACAAAACAGAATGGGGAATGTCTCCACAAACGGTAAATGCATACTACAGCGGATCAAACAACGAAATTGTATTCCCTGCAGCTATTCTTCAGCCGCCTTTCTACAATCCTAAAGCTGATGCAGCAGTGAATTTCGGAGGAATCGGAGCCGTTATCGGTCACGAAATTTCTCACGGATTTGATGACAGCGGTTCACGTTTCGATGGTGATGGTAACCTTAATAACTGGTGGACGGATGCGGACCGTAAAAACTTTGATGCAAAAGTAGGTCAGCTGGCAGCTCAGTACAGTGCTTATGAACCTGTAAAAGGAAGCTTTGTGAATGGTAAATTTACAAGTGGAGAAAATATTGGTGACTTAGGTGGAGTAGCAGTGGCTTACGATGCCCTTCAGATGTATTTAAAAGATAAAGGAAATCCAGGTAAGATCAGCGGATTTACTCAGGATCAGAGATTCTTTATGAGCTGGGCTACTGTTTGGAGAACAAAAGCTACCGATCAGTATATGATTAACCAGGTGAAAACAGATCCGCACTCTCCGGGAATGTTCAGAGCTTTCGGGCCACTGGTAAACCAGGACTCATTCATCAAGGCATTTGATATTAAACAAGGGGACAAACTATATAAAGCTCCTCAGGACAGAATAAAAATCTGGTAATTTTACCTTAGAAATTGTTAGAAAAGAAAGAATCCGTCTCAATGTGGGCGGATTCTCTTTTTTAATATTCTTTCTTATAATTCCGGAGCACAAATTTTATTCCGGTTTCTATAATGTCTCCCATGCTTTTACAGTACTTGAAATTGACATCATAGGTGAGTTTTTGTAAAGCAGTCTTTAGTTCTGTAACATTGGCTTCCGGTGCAATATTGTCTTTTTTCATAATAGAAATAAGTTCATCAAATCTGTTTTGACTGCTCGTTACTCTTTTCACGATTTGTGAACGTACTTCCTTGCGGTATTGCTCTATAGAACTAGGCTTCAGCTTTTCCAGTACCATATTGACCATTTGGCTGTTTTCCTTGAAATACTGCGGAAGATAGACTTTCAGATTTCCCTCATACGTTTGCTGGTCAAAATCAATAGGGCGAATTCTGTAAATCACCTGGTCGAAATCATGGATGGGAATAACAACATAATTATAAGAACGCATGTCGCCAAGGAGGCCAATAAGACAACGCTCATTGAATTTCACAAATTCCTTGGAAATCTGTGCTTTTTCAAGTTCTGAGCAGCTGGATAAATGTTTCTGAATAAAAACATCTCCGGGAATTCCCAAAATATGTTCTTCAATCAAAGTATTTTTGTAAACCAGAAAGTTAATCCGGTTGGGAGAAAGCAGGTCTTCAAGTTCCAATCCGAATATTCGGGAAGCATCGGCCTGTTTAATATAAAAATAAGTATAATTATCGTTCAGTACATTTCTTACCCGAATCCGGAAAGGTTTGGAATTCCCGAAAGTACAAAAGTCAATGGTATCCACTTTCAGATAAGGTAAAGTAGCGATATCCCCATCAGAATGAAGCAAGGTGTAAATCTTATTTAAATTGGCTTCTATTTCTTTAAACTCAAATTCAGGATATAACACCCCAAGCCACAAAGTATCTTTGCCTTCTTTATCCAGAATTCTCACACTGTCACTGAACCTTAGCAGATCTTCATACAGAAACTTGATTTTGGTAGTTCTGTTATATTTTTCCAGATACTGCTGTAATGCTTCTGAAACTGGAAATATGGGTTTTCTGAACGCTATTTTTACATCTTTCATGACACTGTTCACTTTGATTAAATATAAAGATTTTTTTTTGTAATAATTGAGGAATTCTTATTTTAACATTCATTGGATACTTTTGTATAAAAAATAAAGCGGACAAAATTTTATTTATTTTTTCTTGAATTTTTTTATTTATTTTTTCATAGCTTAGTGATATCGTAATATGGTGATTTTATGTTGAATAAATGTAGATAAATTTAGATGATCCAAGAAAAATCTTAGTAAAATTTTTTATGTTACAGTTTTTTTTTAAATTTAAACACTGGATTGGTAATTTATTTGATTCATCTGTAAATTACTCAAAGACAGATCCAAACCAGAATAAGAAATCTCAAAATAACAATAATATGGCAATGTTTAATTATGGTGTTGGCGGAAACGAAGTAAAAGTAGACGCTAATGAAGCTATTCAGGAAATACAGGAAAATAAATCACTGATAGTAAGCCAGCTTACAACAGAAGAGTCTTATACTCCTGAAATCGTAACAGGATTAAAAACAGTGGAAGACGTTTTCAAACATTTTCAGCCTTCAATATCGGTACAACACGAAACCGAAGACGGAGGAGTGGTAGAAGAAGAATTCCGTTTTCAAAACCTTGGAGACTTTACCCCTAAAAGCCTTACTCAGAAGTCAGATTATCTGCAGCAGCTGAGCATGGAGCAGGAGCAGTACAATAAAATAGTACGTCAGCTGAAAACAAACAAAATTCTACGCAATATGCTGGAGAACGATCAGACAAGAGCAGCGTTCGTAGAGGTATTGAAAGAAGTGGCACAAGAACTTGAAAAATAATTAAAGACTTACATTAAATCATGGATAGCAAATTACAGGCACAAGAAAGCCAGCAGCAGGGTCAGCAGCAGCACTCGGGACAACCGAAAGGCAACCCGCTTGCAGAGCTCAATAAAATGGGAGGATTTGGCTTTGTTGAATCCGTTGTAGACGGTATTGCCAATATGAACCCAACAAGAAAGGCAAGAAAAGAAATCTTCCTGAATGACAGCAATAAAGCAGACGAAAGAAAAGAACTTCTTCAGAAGATCAATCTTTGGGTAAACCTTTTAGAAGGTAGCGAATCTGCAGATAAAATGGCCGATACATGCAAGAGTAAAGCACAACAGGCCGACCAAAACCTAAAAACAAACTTAAAAAATACACTGGATGCCGTTCGTATGCTGGAAACCAACTACAGAACAGTAGCTCAATTCTACAAAAACACAGAATTGGATAAAGTGGATAACGTAAGTATCGTAAATGCAAGCCTTGAACAGGTTTCCGATCTGGATAATCCTTTGTTCATTGATGCAATCTCAGAAGAGTTCAAAAATTATTACGACCGTCTTGATCTTAGAGATAACTATTCAATCCTTGCAATCCCAGGATATTTAGGATCTAACAAGGTTATCGAGAAGTGGGCAAAAATCTGTAACGAAAACAAAGTAATGATGGTTACAGACTTCGCCAACCTTGATAAACCGGATGACGTAGTAGATTTATTCCACTCTGCGAACCTTACCGGAGGAGAACTTCACAGAAGTAACGTTATTATGACGTGTAACTGGCTTGTAGGTCGTGGTAAAGCTGAAGAAGTAGGGGAAGAAGAAAACGTAGAACTTCCACCTTCCACTTCATTGGCAGGAAAAATCCATAAAACCCTGATGTCTCAGGTAGCAGCAGGTAAAAAACATGGTAACATCAACGAAGTAGACGCTGTAAAATTCGAATTGAAGAAAAGTGAAATTTCTCAGTTGGAAAAAATGGGTCTTGTACCCATGGTAAACGAGTACGGAAAAATTATGGCCTTCTCAGCGAAGACCTTATTTACAGGAGACAATATCGGTCTTCAGACGTATTCGGTAGTTCGTGTATTCGATTACGTAACCAAAGTACTTCTAGACTTCCTGAACAGAAGAGCTTTCGAAAACTGGAATGCTAAAAACGAAGACGATTTGAGAAGACAGATCGTAACTTTCCTTGATAATATCAAAGGACCGGACAAATTGATTGAGAAATTCAAAATTGTTCGTTTCGAGCAGGATAGAGTAAACAAAGACAGAGTGTGGCTGGATATCCGTATGACGCCTTATTTCCCTACGAAAAGTTTCGTTATTAAACTTGACGGACACAAGGGAGATGATGGTAACGAATGGGATGCAGAATATACTCAGGAGTAACATCAACGTACTTTACATAACAAAAACCGATGCAATTTTACATCGGTTTTTTTTCAACCAACACCTATGAAATTTAATATGAATAAGAAACTTATCATTGGCTTGCCCGTTATATTGATGGTGCTTTTGTTAAGTTGTGAGAAAAAATACCAAAGCCCAGGCCAATACGAAAATGATCTTTTTGCAGACGAGCATCAGGAAGGTAAGGCATACATCATGAACAAAGATGAATGTTTTAATGGCAGTGAACTTGTCATTGCAAGTTCAGACGTAAAGCTGACAGACAGTTCAAAAGGCCGTGGAAAATCATTCTACCTTTACAAAGTAAGATCTGGAAAAGTATTAAAAACAGTAAGAGATTCCACCGTAGAAATGCCTATGTTGTTTTTATCCCAATATAAATTAAAGATAAAAAACACAGATTCTATGTATGTTTACCTGAAGAATCTGGAAGGATACCGCTTTTTAAAGAAAGACAGAAACCTTAATTATCAGTGGCTAAAAGCTGCTCCTGTTTGTAATGTGGATAAGAAATAACGTTGAATCTGTTATTTTTTTATATCACTGTATAATGATTTTTTATATTTTTGTTTTTGAACAAACACAAAAACAAAAATGAAAAAAAGCGTAATCCTGTATGAGGATATAATCCTACATCCTCTCCAACAATTTAATCTGAAAAGTAATACCTGTCTCAATAGCTTCCGGCAGGAAGCTAGTTAAATTTTATTAGCCATGACAGGGAAAATTGCCGGGGATCAGAATCCTCGGGTAGGAACAGCGTGTTCCTACGAAATAAAGCCTTCAGGACTTTTATTCATACTGAATGGAGATTATGAATGGTATCTTTTTAAGAAACAGAAAAACGGAAGCTGGAAAGATATCACCGGAAAACCGAAAACCGGTGAAAAAGTGACTTACAAATTTGGGGAAATAGCGCTGGGAATAGAATTTCAAATGAAGGTGTATGAAACTAAAAAAGGGATTTTACCAGGTTTTCCAATTACCAGGGAACTGGTTGGCAGCCTTACCATTATTCCTAACAGCAACAAGGTTCCGAAGATCGATAAAGTAGTACTCTTTAACAGAGGAGCAAAGGATGTCAATAAAGCCAGCTATCGCGATACTCTTATTGCGCAGGCACACTGCATTGCCATGTTCAATAAGGAAATAGAATTTCACCTTTGGGAAGATGATGCTCCGGGTAAAGGCCATGATCCCAATATTAATAAAAACAACCGTCACACACGCAGCTACAAGGCTCGTGTCAATGAAAAAGGAATTGCGGAAGTATCCATTCCTCTGATGTCTGATGAAAAAATTCTTCGTCATATGGCCAATCAGTTTATGATGAGAGGTGATAAAAATGAAGGAGCCAATCATGAATATTATGTTACAGCCACTTACTCCGGGAAAATTCAGGGTGCCAGCCAGGTGAATGTGGATGTGGCCAATCCGGATGATAAAGAACGGGCTCAAAGTCAGCCAAAGCCACAACCCAAACCGCAGCCTCGGAAAGACACTCCAAAATTCCCGGCCGGACAAGGAAATGTCCCTAAACAACCCGATTCTAAAGGGAATATCATAGAAGCTGTTTTCATTGATGATACTGGAAAAGAGCTTTCCAAAGTAGCTTTAGGAGATAAAGTGAGGGTAAGAATTCACTCCAAAAATATGGTGGGAAAGCACATTCAATATGTAATCTGGAAATATGACACCACTTCTAACGATGAAGTCTACCGAAGCAGAATGATTAAAATACCTGCAGATATATGCGACACTTCAGGGTTTATCATTAGCAATGAGATTTTTGAAAAAGGAATCGGATCGCCGATAGGCGATCCGGATGCAGATAAACAAAACTATTTTATAGAAATTATCTCCAAAGAACTTTCTGCGGAATCTCAGAAATTTGGGGTAAATTCGGAAGGCTTGATGGATGTGGACAAGGTGAAGAGTGCGGCGGGGGTGCAGAAGCAACCGGAACCGGAGAAAACTAAAGGCGAAAAATGCCCGAATTGTAAAAAACCAATTACAATACATGAATTCAATAAAATATATCCAAATATCAATAAACTATTTTCTGTCGGAAAAAATAATCTTTCTTCAACTACTATTCAACAATTCATTGATAGTTTAAACCAAACACTTCTAGAATTTCATATTGACACGTGTATAAAAAAAGCTTTTTTCTTAGCCCAATTAACCAAAGAAACAGGCTATTTTTCCAGAATTGATGAAAATTTATATTATACTTCTGAACAAGCACTTCATACTTATTGGAAAAAAGAAAGCCACCCTCTATTATATTCTAATCCTTATTCCTTTTTTAGAAATCCTGAAAAACTTGGAAATTATGTGTATAGAAACATTGCTGAAAATGGAAATGAACAATCAGGTGATGGATATAAATTTAGGGGTCGTGGTCTTTTACAGATAACTAGAAAAAAAGGATACAGGAGATTTGGAGAATATGCAGTAAAAGATTTAGTTACTAATCCTGATTTACTCATACAGGATTTAGACTTAATGGTAAGATCAGCTGGTTGGTTTTGGAAGCATGGGGTTTTATTAAAAGATGGAACTGAAAAGGATATTAATGAAGTTGCTAAAAAAGGGGACTTTAAAGAAACAACTAGATTAGTTCATGGTACAACACTAGATATAGTAGCAAGGACCGAAATTTTAAATAAAATAAAACTGATTTTAGAGACTGATGAATGTAAAGAAGTTATTACAGAACCCTTTCAACAAACAAACTCTGATAATGACATAGAGTATCACATAATAGCATCAACTGGGGAAATTAACTATAAATTACAAAGTGATAAGAGAGAAACTGCTGAATATTTCTACCATGACTCAACCGGAAATATTCATAACTTAGGCAAGTTCAATTTAAAAAAAATCAAAAATAACTATGGTGATCTTTATAAAGATCGAATAAAAGGAAATAATATATATTTAGTTGATATCCGGACTTTAAAAAACTATAAGAATGGTAGTGTTAAATTTAAATTAGAGCTAAACACCAATCGTTATTATATGAACGATGTGACATTAGCCGCTTTATTAGGGGCAATGTTAGATTGTGGCTATGAAGACTATACATTCAATGGCTTCAGTAATGAAAGAGGTGAATCTATAGGCGGGAGCAAATCTCATAAAAATGGTATGAATGGAGACTTAAGATACCTTAGGAAAGATAAGTCAGGTAAAAAAGTTTATTTAAATCATGATGAAGAAAAGGGAGATCCATGTGGATGGAGAGGTATGGATGAAACACGACAAAATAAATTTAATGATGCTCTTTATAGATATGGCTGGAAAGGTATGCTATCTTGGAAGTATAATGGAAAACTATTAAATCATGCAATTAAATTTGAAGATCATCACGACCATCTGCACGTCCAGACCTTTACACCTAAATTAAAAAAAATATAAAATTTATGAAAAATCTATTTTTAGTGATTATCATATTAATCATCATTTCTTGTAAGGGTGAAGAGAAAAAAGAATTCCTTAAAATTCAATCAAAAGTCAACATATCTCAAATTCAAAATGAAAATCTAGATTTCACATCAATAGATAACTCATCTATTGGTCAAGAAATTACTGATTCAATGAGAAAAAAAATTATACAGTTCTATAAACAAGCTTTAGAAAGAGATTTTGAGAGACCTTATATATGGGATGCACTTTTACCAGACAATGAAAATTTTATAAAAATTTATAATTATAAAAAATATATTATCAATAATATGAGTTTTAATTCATATTGTATTAAAATAAAATATGAGGATGCAAATTACGAATCCATTCTGCTAACGGTAAGTAATTTAGAAGTAAATACTAGAGATAATTCTTCTATTATTGTTTATGAAAATCAATTCTCTGAAGAACTTTATAAAAGGTATTCAAAAATTAATAATGGCAATGTTCTAAACATTATTTTACAAAAGGATAAAAAAGACTACAATCATTTTCAATATCTAGTAGCTGAGAATATGTTTTTAGATTATTTTACTACTGATAATAAACAGATAAATAGAAATTGGGGTGAAAATGAAGATAATATATATGATTATCAGATAAAGGGGACTATTAAAAATCATCTGAAAAATGGACATTGGGAAGAAAAAAGATATTCTTTTGATTATAATAAATCTGTATGGATGGATGGTGAATATAGTGATGGTGTTAGAAATAAAGAATGGAATATTTCTCCAGATGGGCCTGTTGAAAAAATAAAATTATATAATAACGGATTCATAGTCAGGATATTTTCTCCATAAATCTATTTTTCATGGAACAGATGCAAAAATCTGTTTTAAAAATCAAAACAGGTAAAAAAATAAAATAAGCCTATCTTTGCAACATTGAAAATAATGTTAAAGAGGAAGAGAAAATTATCTCTTCAATGATTTAAAACAAGATTGGTTTTTGGAAAAAAATAAAACAGCCTCAGAATTTCCACACGTTGGCAGCAAAATCCTGGAATGGTATAAAAATAATGCAAGAGATCTGCCTTTCAGACAGACAAAAGATCCGTACAAAATCTGGATCTGTGAAATTGTATTTCAGCAGACAAGGATCAATCAAGGATTGAATCATTATAATAATTTTATTAAAAGATTTCCGGACGTAAAAACGTTGGCAGAAGCTGAAGAAAATGAAGTGCTGTTGTATTGGAAGGGATTAGGCTATTATTCCAGAGCGATCAATATCCATAAAGCTGCCCGGCAGATCATGAATGATTATCACGGCGTCTTTCCTGAACAATACGAAGAAATTTTAAAACTTAAAGGAGTTGGGAAATATACAGCAGCAGCCGTTTCAAGCATATGTTTTGGCGGGAAAATGCCTGCTGTTGACGGGAATTTTTACCGTGTTCTGAGCCGCCTTTTTGCTGATGATTTTGATATTTCTAATTCAAGAGCTTTTACCTATTTTTCTGAGCTGGCTGCTTTGGTGATGCCGGAAAATGTGGGTGATTTTAACCAGGCCATGATGGATATAGGGTCAGAAATCTGTAAACCCAAAAATCCATTGTGTGGAGAATGTCCCATCAATGAAGACTGTCTGGCATTTGCTATGCAGAAAATTTCAGACTATCCTGTAAAAACAAAAAAAGTAAAAGCGGAAGATCTTGCTCTGACCTATTATTTTGTTCATAGAAACGGCCAGTTTCTGATCCGTCAGAGAGCAGATGACTTCATATGGAAGAAGTTATTTGAGTTTCCTGCAGCCATTTCTTCGGATATGGAACCATTCATAACAGGTTCAAAAACGGTTGCTCATAAACTTACTCATAAGAATTTAAGCATTGAAATATTGAATGTTGAGGTTACTTCACAAAAGATATGGAATGATTTTATTGCTGAAAATCAATACCTGATTACAGATGTTGAAGGCTCTCACGAAAAATCGTTTCCGAAGCCTTTGGAAAATTACATTCAAAACTCTCTGAAAGACTGAAATTTGTCTTCTGAAATCTGAAATCTAATTTGTACTTTTGCAAAATGATTAAAAAAGTCATTTTTATTTTTGTATCACTGCTTTTAATTTCATGTGGAAAAGATCCTTCACCAAAGCCTTATGGAGAGCTGCGTCTTGAATATCCTGCACCGAAATACCAAAAGTTTGAAAACGATTGTGCCTATACCTTTGAGTATTCGGACTTTGCTACTATTGCACCGGCTAAAAAACCTTGCTGGTTCTATGTGAATTACCCTAAAATGAAAGCAAAGCTTTTCGTTACCTATTACCCGATACAAAACGACTTTGCAGACCACATCAAAGAAGCTGAAAAAATGGTATATGAGCATACCATCAAAGCCAGTTCTATAGATACAAAATCCTTTGAATACCCTGAAAAGAAAGTATACGGGAACTTCTATGAGCTGAAAGGGCAGAGTGCTTCCAACCTTCAGTTTTACATTACAGACAGTACGAAACACTTCGTTACTGCTTACTTATACTTTAATACGAGACCGAAACCGGATTCTCTTGCGCCTGCAGTGAACTATATCAAAAATGATATGAAACACATGCTGGACACTTTTGAATGGAAAAAATAATTACTTTTAATATACATTGAAAAATATATGAAACTTTTAGTTGTAGGAAGTGTTGCATTTGATGCAATTGAAACACCATTTGGTAAAACGGACAAAATTTTAGGAGGTGCTGCCACTTATATCGGAATCACTTCATCAATTTTAGGCGTTAAATCCGGAATTGTTTCTGTAGTAGGAGGAGACTTTCCACAAGAACATCTTGATATGTTCACAGACAGAGATGTAAATATCGAAGGAATTGAAATCGTAAAAGAAGGAAAAACTTTCTTCTGGTCTGGAAAATACCACAATGATCTGAACACAAGAGATACTTTGGCTACAGAAGTAAATGTGCTGGAGAATTTTGATCCGAAAATCCCGGATTCAATGCAGGATGCCGAAATTTTGTTACTTGGAAACCTACACCCTGGAGTTCAGTTATCCGTACTTGAAAAAATGAACAACCGTCCGAAACTGGTTATTCTTGATACCATGAATTTCTGGATGGATTCTGCATGGGATATCTTAATGGATATGATTGCGAAAACAGACGTAATTACGATCAATGATGAAGAGGCAAGACAGCTTTCTGGAGAATATTCTCTGGTGAAAGCAGCTAAAAAGATTCATACAATGGGACCTGAATATGTGATCATCAAAAAAGGTGAACACGGAGCTTTACTTTTCCATGATAATAAAGTATTTGCTATCCCGGCACTTCCGTTAGAAGATGTTTTCGATCCAACAGGAGCCGGAGATACTTTTGCAGGAGGTTTTGCGGCTTATCTTGCTAAAAAAGAGAAAATAGATTTCGATACCATGAAATCGGCTCTTATCGTAGGATCTGCCATGGCTTCATTCACTGTAGAGAAGTTCGGAACAGAAAGAATAGAGGAAGTAAGCGAAGCAGATATGTTCAGCAGATTGAGACAATTTAAAGAATTAACGACTTTTGATGTTGAACTGCAGTAAATAAGTCTTTTTAAGAAATATTTATAATAAAAAATTGAGTGAAATTCGTTAAGAATTCTAAATTTGCAACTTGTTAAAATAGTAAAATGACAAATAAACTAAAAATCACTTTTCTCCTTGGGATTTTCATCATGATATTCTCTTCAAATATGATGAATGCCCAGCTAAAACAAGGAGATTTGGTGGATGGTATTGCAGCTGTTATCGGGGATGAGATTGTTTTGGAATCTGATGTACTTGAGCAAATGAATTATGGAAAACAGCAGGGAGCTGCCAACACAGACAAATGTGAGTTCCTGGAAAACCTTATCAGCAACAAGCTTCTTGTATATGAAGCAAAAAAAGATACCTTAATTGAAAACCGTTCTGCAGCAATCAAAGAACAGGCTAACGCAAAATACCGTCAGTTGCTTTCTCAATTTCCGGATGAAAAAACATTGCTTGCCGCTTATAAGTTCAGAAACGCTTATGAAATGAAAAATGCTATCGAAAAGATAGATACTGACCAGTATTACGGACAGGCAAAATACCAGAGAGTTACTGATAAAGCAGACGTAACTCCAAATGAGGTAACTGACTTCTATAATATGTATAAATCACAGCTGCCACAGGTAAAAGATGAAGTTACTTTAGCTCAGATTATGATCTATCCTACCTTAACGGAAGCACACAAACAAGAGCTTATCAACAGATTAAAAAAGATCAAGCAGGATATTCTTGGAGGGGAAACTTTTGAGAGCCAGGCCAGAATTTATTCTGAAGATGAAGGATCGGCTGCTAACGGAGGTTTATATAAAAATATCAATAAAGGGCAGATGGTGAAGCCATTCGAGGCTGCTGCACTGAACCTTCAGGAAAATGAAATTTCAGATCCTATCGAATCAGAATTCGGATTCCACATTATCCAGTTGCTGAAAAGATCAGGTAAAGTGTATGATGCAAGACATATCCTGCTAAAAGCTGTACCTACTGATGATGAGCTTAAAACTGCAAAAGCAAAACTAGACAGTATCAGAGGTCTTATCGTGAATGGTAAAATGACATTTAAAGATGCTGCTTTTAAATTCTCGGATGATAAAAGAACAAAATTCAACGCAGGGGTAATTCCCGGAGCAGATGGTTCTGACAAAATTGAAAGAGAAAGTATTCCGGGAACAATCAGCTACGAATTGGCAGGATTGAACAAAGGAGACATTACTACAGCTTTTGAAGATGAAGAAAACAAAAGAAAGCAGATCAAGATCATTAAAATTGAAGATGTGATTCCTTCTCACCAGATTACACTGGAAACAGACTTCAGCAGAATCAAGCAGATGGCACTGAATAAAAAGAAAAGTGAAATGGTTGAAAAGTTTGTCAACTCTAAGTTACCGACAACTTTTATATCTATTGACGGACGTTACGACAATTGTAGCTTTAAGTCTAACTGGAAGAAACAATCCATAGCAAAATAAAATGAAAACCTTCAGAACTTCTGAAGGTTTTTTTTATGCCTTTTATCTAAGATGATTGCTTAAGCTGCATTCAAATTCTTAATGAAAATATCACTGCATATTCTCTTGAAAACCGTTGTTTTTAGTATTTTTACACATGAGCAATTTTATAGATTTTAACGCTGCAAAAAAACTTCATGACATGGTGGCTACCCAAAATAGAATTTCAACCCTTTTTAATATTAAATATCCCATTATCCAGGCAGGTATGATCTGGCATTCCGGATGGAGGCTCGCTTCTGCGGTTTCCAATTGTGGTGGTTTGGGCTTAATTGGAGCAGGAAGTATGTATCCTGATATTCTGAGAGAAAATATCCAGAAATGCAAACAGGCTACAGATAAACCTTTCGGGGTAAATGTGCCGATGTTATACCCTAATATTGAAGAAATCATTCAGATCATTCTTGAAGAAGGAGTGAAGATTGTATTTACATCAGCAGGTAACCCGAAAACGTATACGGAAACCCTTCAGAAAGAAGGAATAAAAGTAGCGCACGTAGTTTCCTCAACTAAATTTGCTGTAAAATGTGAAGATGCAGGAGTAGATGCTATTGTTGCAGAAGGTTTTGAAGCAGGCGGCCACAACGGAAGAGATGAAACAACAACATTCTGTTTGATTCCGAATGTAAAGAAACATATTTCTAAGCCGTTAATTGCTGCGGGAGGAATTGCCTTGGGTTCACAGATCAAAGCAGCAATGATTCTTGGAGCAGATGGTGTACAGATCGGATCCCGTTTTGCCGCCACTACGGAAGCCAGTGCCCATGAAAACTGGAAAAAGAAAATCACAGAACTGCAGGAAGGAGATACCCATCTTACTTTGAAGGAGCTGGCACCTGTAAGAATGGTTAAAAATAAATTTTTCAGTGAGCTGGAAGATATCTATCAGATCGGAAGAAATAAAGATGCCTTGGTTGCCTCATTGGGAAGAGCCAGAGCAAAACGCGGAATGTTTGAAGGAGATATGGAAGATGGTGAGCTGGAAATTGGTCAGGTTTCTGCATTGATTGATGAAGTTCTTCCTGTGGAAACTGTTTTCAGTCACCTGTTAAAAGAATTTGAAGAAACAAAAATGCCAACTTTTTAAATATAATTTATTCAATGGAGGGAAGAATAATTGATGTAAAGGGTAAAAAATTATATATAGAACATAATAATCCGTTTGAAGACAGACCTACCATTATTTTTCTGCATGATTCATTAGGATCAGTACAGCTGTGGAGAGATTTTCCGGCCAAATTATCCGAAACCACACAATGCAACACTCTGGCATATGACCGTTTGGGCTATGGAAAATCAAATCCGCTGTCTACTCATGAAAGACCGGTGAATTATATGGAGCTGGAAGCAGATATACTAAACAGTTTACTGGCTGAAATGAACATTGATAATGTAATTCTTTTCGGGCACAGCGATGGAGGAACAATAGCCTTAATTACCGCTGCCAAATATCCTGAAAGAGTAAAAGCCGTTATCTGTGAAGCAGGACATATATTTGTTGAAGAAATTACTTTAAAAGGAGTATATGATGCCTGGGAAGCTTACAAAACAACCAATCTTCCCGAACGTTTACAGAAATACCATGGAGATAAAGTAGAAATGCTTTTCAAGGCCTGGACTGAGACCTGGACGCGTGAAGATTACAGAAGCTGGAATATTGAATATCTGTTGAAAAATATCGTGACTCCATTATTATTTATACAGGGAGAAGCCGATGAATACGGAACATTGGATCAGGTAGAAAAAACAATTACCCAGGTGAGCGGGAGTGCTGAAAAATATATTATTCCTAATATCGGGCATACGCCGCATAAAGAAGTTCCTGAACTGGTGTTGGGCAAAGCTGAAGCATTTATTAAAGAAAATTCTTAAATCAGAAACTTTCTGCACAATATAAAATAAGGCACCTTTCAATGGGTGTCTTATTAATTTAAAAAGGGAAAAATTAAATAATATCCCTTTCAATTACAGCAGTCGGAGTTCTCCAGCAATATTTTCCTTTGCCTGGGCTTCATATTTCTGCTTAAAATAATCTGTTTTAAAGATACTTTCAAGTTCCAGAAAATGTCTGAGTACTTTTTTCCGTCCCGGCTTATAAAGGAAGTCAGGATAAATGGAATATTCTTTTCTGATATTTTGAGTATATTCTAAATAAGTTATAAAATCTTTTCCCAAAACAGAAAGATCAGCATCTAAAAGATAATTGGTATCTTCATGATCAGATCGTTGATGGGATTTTGTTGCTAAGATCTGCTCTGAAATTATGGAAATCTTATTTTTATCTAAATGAAATTCTGCAAGTCTTTTTTCTGCTTTGGAAGCACTTTTCTCTTCATTAGTTTTGGAAGTTGCATCGTAGATAACGTCATGGTAAAATACTGAAAAAGAAAGAGCTGTAAAATCTGAGATATTACTTTTCACGGCTTCTAGCTCTTTAAACATATTTTCAAGATGAAGAAGATTATGATAATGCCTGCCTTTTTCAGAGTATCTGGTTTCAATTTCCACCCACAGATCACGGATTAATTGCTGATCTTCTGTAAACGGAGCGCAAAGCTGGTCAAATTGATTTTTCAGATTCATAGAAATAAAGGGATAAAAAAAGGAACTTTTAAAA
The DNA here is from genome assembly GCF_900182655.1 of Chryseobacterium rhizoplanae. Classification (GTDB taxonomy): domain Bacteria; phylum Bacteroidota; class Bacteroidia; order Flavobacteriales; family Weeksellaceae; genus Chryseobacterium; species Chryseobacterium rhizoplanae. The sequence continues at coordinate 37,124 of NZ_FXTC01000008.1, read as the reverse complement.
AGTTCCCTGATTTGCTTCCAGAACAGCCTTCAGCTCAGCCCAGCCTCCACCGTTATAACCGTCTTTTAATCCTTGAGCATTAAGATAATCCAATGCTTTTCCACTTCTGTTTCCGCTTCTGCAGAATAAGATTACTGGTTTTTCAACAGATAGAATTTCATCCTGTCTGTCTTCTACTTCACCTAGAGGAATATTCTTAGCACCATCTATATTACCGTCCATTTCAAGCTCCATTGGCTCACGAACGTCTATTAATTCATAGTTTCCGGATTGTATTACTTCTATTAAAGACATAGTTGTTGGGTTTAAACATTAAATTAGAAACGAAATTACGCAATTTTTTTTTGAAAAAAATCCTAATGAAAACATAATTTTTCAGAAAAGAAGCAGGGCAGGAACAGGAGTTCAGACGAATCTCCACAGAAATCAGAAGATTGATAAAATAATCTTAATTTTGCAGTGTGAAATTATGAATGCAGGCGCTGAAAAATATTCCCAACTGATCAAGTCCAAAGCAAAAAGTTTTGGATTCCAGAGTTGTGGCATTTCCAAAGCTGATTTTCTGGAGGAAGATGCTCCTCATCTTGAAAAATGGCTGAAGAACAATTATAACGGCGAAATGAAGTATATGGAAAATCATTTCGATAAAAGACTTGATCCCCGACTTTTGGTTGAGGGCTCCAAATCTGTTATTTCACTTTCATACAACTACTTTCCCGAGGAAAAAATTTCAATTTTAGAAAATTACAAAATCTCAAAATATGCCTATGCAGAAGATTATCATGAGGTAATCAAGGAGATTCTCCGGGAGATGGTTGCAGAGCTGCAGGAGGAAATAGGGGAGTTCGGATTTCGTGTTTTTGTAGATTCTGCACCTATTATGGAAAGAAGCTGGGCCAGAAAATCAGGAATTGGCTGGGTTGGAAAAAATGCAAACCTCATTACCAAACAAAGCGGTTCTTTTTATTTTCTGGCTGAAATTATCTGTGATTTGGAACTGATTCCTGATCATGCAACCACAGATCATTGCGGAAGCTGCAGAAAATGTATTGATGCATGCCCTACAGATGCTATTGTTTCTGAGAAAATTATTGACGGAAGCCGTTGTATTTCTTATGCAACCATCGAGCTAAAAAATGAAATTCCTGATTATTTTAAAGATAAAATGGAAGACTGGATGTTTGGTTGTGATATCTGCCAGGATGTTTGTCCCTGGAACAGGTTCTCAGCGCCTAATAAACAAAGCCGTTTCCAACCCAATGAAGCGTTGAAAAACTTCAAAAAAGGAGAATGGAAGGAACTTACCCAGGAAATTTTCTCAGAAATCTTCAGGAAGTCCCCCGTGAAAAGGACCAAATTTGCAGGTCTGAAGAGAAATATTGAGTTTTTACAGAAATCTTCTGACTGATTTTTCTCTGAACTTTTGGTGACAATCCCTCTTTTGGAATTTTTTGAAGTTCCAAACCAGAGCTGATAGTCGACCATTCCTTAAATTTTTGGCTTTAAGGAGGTAAAGATTTATACCAATAAGTTACTTGAAAAACCTTTCCTATAAAGAAAAATTGATTTTCAGGAGATCAGAATCTCACCGAAAATCAACGTTTTTTTTGTATTCTTTTAGGAGCAGTTTTTACTCTTACTTTAAACCTTTTTTGGGATTTGATAGTTTTACGCATATTTGTGAATATTTCGTAACTAAATATAGCTAATTTTTCGATTAAAACAAATACTTTTACTAAAAATTAAAGATTAAATTTTATTAAAACATGACGGTGAAAACTATATTAATGTATCTCCTGAAAGTGGTAGGAATTATTTTAGGAATTGTGGTAATTTATGTAATTCTCGGATTGCTGATTCCCTATATTCCGGTTTCGGCTAAAGATGATGGACAGAAGAAAGAAATTCCGATTTATATCTATACCAACGGAGTGCATACAGATATAGTTATGCCTGTAAAAAATGATCTGCAGGACTGGAGCCTGAAAATTCCTTTTGCCAATACAAAATCAAAAAAAACAGATTATCAGTATATCGGAATAGGCTGGGGTGACAAAGGATTTTATCTTGATACGCCTACCTGGGCTGACCTGAAGTTTTCAACAGCGGTGAAAGCTGCATTCTGGCTAAGTGATTCTGCTATGCACTGTACTTATTATAATACCATGAAAGAAGGTGACGATTGTAAAATGATCATGATCAGCAGAAGCCAGTATGAAAATCTGGTAAAATTTGTTGAAGATAAGTTTGACAGGGATCAGAACGGTAATTTCATACTGATTCCTACAAACGCTGTATATGGTGATAATGATGCCTTTTATGACGCAAAAGGTACCTATAGCTTTCTTTATACATGCAATACATGGTCGAATAATGCTTTAAAGGCTGCTGGTCAGAAAGCGGCCCTTTGGACTCCGTCAGATTTCGGGATTTTCCAGCACTATAAATAGTTTATGAAGAGGAGTTATCTGTTTTTCATCACTCTCTGGTTGTTTTCCTGTGCTCAGGAGAAAAAAAACAGTATCACTCATACTGCTGAAATACCTGCTGTGGCTGAAAAAAAACCTGATGCTGACCTTTCCAGAATAAAAATAAAAGCTGAGGAAGCATTGAGGTTCTGTAATTCAAAGGATCTTAATAATGATTTCTGTATCCTTATCGATATGAGTCTCCATTCCGGGGTGAACCGCTTTTTTGTGTGGGATTTTAAAAAGAATAAAATCTCAAAAAAATATCTGGTTGGCCATGGCTGTGGCTCCAATTCATGGAGTAAGGATGATTCTAAAACAAATCCGGGATTCAGTAATGAGGATGGAAGCCACCTTTCATCCTTAGGAAAATATAAGCTTGAAGGAAGAGGGTACAGCGACTGGGGAATCAACATAAAATACCTGATGCACGGCTTTGAAGAAACAAACAGCAATGCCTTAAAAAGGTTTATTGTTTTTCATTCCTGGGATATGATGAGTGATGATGAAGTCTTTCCAAAAGGATCACCTGAAGGATGGGGCTGTCCTACCGTTTCCAACAATGCTATGAAGGAAATTGATCCGATGATTCAAAAGTCGGGAAAACCTGTACTGATGTGGATCTATAATTAAATCTTTAACTTTGTTTCATAACAATCGTGTTAACTGATTCCTTCTTATGAAACATACCCTTTTCCGCGAACAACAGCTCAATTGTGATATAGAAACCGCCTGGAAATTCTTCTCTTCAGCCAATAACCTTTCAGAAATCACCCCAAAAGACATGGGTTTTATTGTATTGACGGAAATGGAAGATGATGAAATCTACGAAGGAATGCTCATCGACTATTATGTTTCACCATTGTTTGGTATTAAAATGAAATGGCAGACGGAGATTACCCATGTAGACTTCCAAAAAAGCTTTATTGATTTTCAGAAAAAAGGTCCCTACAAATTGTGGAACCACCATCATGAATTTATTCCCAATGAAGACGGCGTTCTGATGAAAGATACCATAGATTATGAACTTCCCATGGGATTTCTAGGCGAAATTGCCCATCGTCTTTTCGTTAAAAAGAAATTGGATCATATCTTTGATTACCGTTTTCGGGTTTTGAGTAAATTGTTCTAGCTATTCAATAGAAACGGGTTATAATCCTGAGCTTAGACGAAGGAAGCCCGTTTAAAATAATAATCAAAACTTCATTGGCTTTAGCCGAAACCTAATGATTTTATCTAGATTTCCACAAATGACAAATACTATGGATAAATCTAACGTTCTGTTTGTCATCCCATAGAAATCTACATTCCAATAATTGGAATTATTCATCCATTGTTTAAGTTTTTTTAACAATTCAATGACCGTATTTCCCAGTAGAAATCACTATTTTTGCAATATATCGTTTTTACTAAAAAACTAAATGTGTTCTGGTTGACATGGCAGGTCTGAGGTCATTTTTCTTATTTTATATCATGCTGGTTTTTACCCTTTTCAATTCGAATTGGGCAGAAAAATCATTGCAGAATGTTCCTCACGTTCCCCATGTAACCAATATTTATCTTCTGGATGTTTACGAAGAGGCAGATATGAACACGCATGCATTGCCTGCTGCTGCCAAAATTGTAAAACATTCCGTCAAAAAAAGTGATCCTGCAATTGCGGATTTTTCAGGAATTTTAAAAGTTATTCCGAAAATCACCCTTCCGGAGATTGCTGTATCTACTATTTGTGGAGTTAAATCCTTTCTCCATCTCCTCCAGTTGTACTAAGTTTAAGTTATTGAAAATCAGATTATTTTAACAAAAATTTTATAACTTAAACATTTAAAAATGTATTTTAAAACTGTAATAATTTGCCTTTTGGCAACATTATTCGCTGTGTCATGCAGTAAAGACAAGGAGAAAAATAATAAAAAAGACAAAGAAGTTCCCGTACTGGAAATCAAAGAAAAAGATACTTTGGTGAGCAACCAGTTTGTCACTGATATCCAGGCTAAAAAGAATGTTGAGATGCGTTCCAGAATCGGAGGTATTATACAGCATATTTATGTGAATGAGGGACAATTTGTGCATCAGGGGCAGGCTTTATTTAAAATCAATGATGCCGAGCTGCAGATGGAACTTCTGAAAGCCAATGCGGCATTAAAGCAGACAGAAGCTGATGTTCGTATTGCAGAAGTAGAACTGAAACAGATTCAGAGTCTTCATGCTAAAAAATTTGTGGCCAACAACGAGCTGGAAATGGTGAAGGCAAAGCTGTCTTCCGCTAAAGCAAAACATGCTTTTGCCGATGCTGAAAAGAGAACCGTTCTTCAGAAAATAAGCTTTACAAGGATTACGGCGCCTTTTGATGGGGTCATTGACGTGATTCCTCATAAAGATGGAAGTTTGGTGGAAAATGGTACGTTGCTGACTACACTGTCTCAGCTGAATGAAGTATATGCGTATTTCTCAATCCCTGAAAACCTATATTTTGAGCTTTTGGCCAACGATAAGATCGGAAGTCACCAAAAGATAGAACTGACACTGCCAAACGGAGTCAATTACCAGTTCAACGGAGCTTTGAAAACCGCTGAAGGGGAAATCGACAGAGCCACGGGTTCTATCCGTTATAAAGTACTGTTCCCGAATCCGGACCGTCTGATCAAACACGGAACTTCCGGAAAGCTTATTATTTCCGAGCAACAGAATAATGCAATTCTTATCCCTCAAAAATCAACCTTTTCCATTCAGGATAAGACCTATGTTTTTGTAGTGGATAAACAGAATAAAGTGAAAATGACCAGCATTAAGATCGGAACTACCTTAAGGGATTCTTATATGGTAGAAAGCGGTCTTAAGAAAGGAGATTTAATCATTTATGAAGGCACTCAGTCTTTGAAAGACGGTGATATTATCAGAATCAAAAAGAAGTATTAACCTTTCATAATCTTTAAATCTATTGACTATGGTAGAAATGTTTATAAGACGAAAGGTTCTTTCGTTGGTTATTTCCATATTATTTGTACTGCTGGGAATAATGGCTTTATTAAAGATGCCTATTACCCAGTTTCCGGACATCGTACCACCTTCAGTAACGGTTACGGCAAAATATACAGGAGCGAATGCCGAAGTATCTGCCAATGCAGTAGCTCTTCCTCTCGAAAGGGCAATCAATGGGGTACCGGGAATGACGTATATGTCAACAGTAACATCCAACGACGGTCTTACCCTTATTCAGGTGTTCTTTGAAGTAGGAACAGATCCTGATGTAGCGGCGGTAAACGTTCAGAATAGAGTAACAACAATTTTGGATGAACTTCCTGAAGAAGTGATAAGGGCCGGAGTTACCACTGAAAAAGAGGTGAACAGTATGCTGATGTACCTCAACATCACGAGTACAGACCCAAGCCAGGATGAGCAGTTCATCTATAACTTTACGGATATTAATGTACTTCAGGAACTGAAACGTATTGATGGAGTGGGACGAGCCGAGATCATGGGGCAGAAAGAATATTCGATGAGAGTATGGCTGGACCCACAGAAAATGGCCGCTTACAATATCTCTGCGGATGAAGTGATTACCTCACTACAAAAACAGAATATTTCTGCAGCACCTGGGAAAGTAGGAGAAACATCAGGGAAAACTTCCAGCCAGCTTCAATATGTGATCAAATATAAAGGGAAGTTTTTTGAGCCTAAACAATATGAAGAAGTTCCCATCAGATCTGATGTTGACGGAACCATTTTAAAGCTTAAAGATATTGCTAAAGTTGAATTCGGAGCGATGAACTACGGAATGGTTTCCAAAACAGACGGAAGACCCTCTGCATCTATTATGATGAAACAACGTCCGGGCTCCAATGCTTCCGAGGTGATTGAAAGTGTAAAGACAAAGATGGAAGAATTAAAAGTCACATCTTTCCCACCCGGAATGGAGTACAACATGGCTTATGATGTTTCCAGATTCCTGGACGCTTCCATCAGTGCGGTACTGACAACTCTTATCGAAGCCTTTATTCTGGTAGGAATTGTGGTATTTATCTTCCTTCAGGACTGGCGTTCCACATTGATTCCTGTGCTGGCTGTTCCGGTAGCGCTTGTAGGAACTTTTGCCTTCATGAATACGCTTGATTTCTCTGTCAACCTTTTAACATTGTTTGCATTGGTTCTTGCCATTGGAATTGTGGTCGATAATGCCATTGTCGTCGTTGAAGCCGTCCATGTCAAAATGGAAGAAGGAATGAATGCCATGGATGCAACCATCAGTGCAACCAAAGAAATTGCGGGAGCGGTAGTCGCTATTACCATTGTAATGTCAGCTGTATTTATTCCTGTGGCATTTCTTGATGGTCCGGTAGGGGTATTCTATCGTCAGTTTTCATTGACACTGGCAATCAGTATTGTGATTTCCGGAGTGAATGCATTGACGCTTACACCAGCGCTTTGTGCAATTATTTTAAAACCTCACCATCATGATAAAAAGAAAACCATCATTGACAGAGCTTTCCAGAGTTTCAATACAGGTTTTGAAAGGCTGACTAATGGCTATGTAAATATTTTATCAAAATTTGCGACAAGAACTACAGTTACTTTTGGACTGTTGTTTTTATTCGTTGGATTGACTTTTGTGACCAGCAAATTTCTGCCAACCGGATTTATTCCCATGGAAGATCAGGGAATGGTATATGTAAGTGTGACCACTCCACAGGGAGCAACAGTGGAAAGAACTGAAAAAGTCCTTGATGAAGTGACCGTTATTGCCAAGAAGATTAAAGGAGTTGAAAACGTAACCACTCTTGCTGGTTACAGTATCGTAACGGAAATCGCAGGTTCATCATACGGAATGGCGATGATTAATCTTAAAGACTGGAAAGAAAGAAATATTTCCGTGAATGATCTGATTACAGAGCTTTCTGACAAAACAAAAAGCATTGCTGATGCCCAGATTGAGATTTTTGCGCCGCCTACAGTTCCCGGATTCGGTAATACCAGTGGTTTTGAACTGCGTTTGCTTGACAGAACCGGAGGAACCATTGAGAACACAGATAAAATTACTAAGGACTTTGTTAAAAAACTCAATGAATCTCCTGAATTACAGAACAGTTTTACCAGTTTTGATGCTACTTTCCCGCAATATATGATCAATGTGGATTATGATATGGCAGCGAAGAAAGGAGTTTCCGTAGACAATGCAATGTCTACCTTACAGACAATGCTGGGGTCCTATTATGCTACGAATTTTATCCGTTTCAGTCAGATGTATAAAGTGATGGTACAGGCGAGTCCGGAGCATAGAGATACCCCTGAAAGTATTCTGAATTTATATTTAAAAAATGATAAAGGCGAAATGGTTCCGTTCTCTACCTTCATCACTATTGAAAAAGTGTACGGACCCGAAGTACTGACGAGGTACAATATGTATATGTCTGCGATGATTAATGGAGAACCTGCAGACGGTTACAGCTCGGGAGATGCCATTGCTGCCGTAGAGCGTGTTGCCAAAGAAACACTGCCAAGAGGATTTGATGTTGAATGGTCAGGGATGACAAGAGAAGAAATCTTATCAGGAAACCAGACTGTTTACATTTTCGCGATCTGCCTTTTATTCGTCTATCTTTTGCTGGCGGCGCAATACGAAAGTTTCCTTCTTCCGATGCCGGTATTATTAAGTCTTCCAACGGGGATCTTCGGTTCCTATATCGCATTGGTACTTGCGGGGTTAGATAACAATATTTACGCCCAGGTGGCATTGGTCATGCTGATCGGACTTCTGGCTAAAAATGCCATTCTGATTGTGGAATTTGCGGTGGCAAGAAACAAACAGGGATTTGATATCATTCCGGCTGCGATTGAAGGGGCAAGACAGCGTCTGAGACCTATTCTGATGACCTCTTTTGCATTTGTAGCGGGACTTATTCCATTATGTATTGCATCAGGAGCAGGAGCCATAGGTAATCGCTCCATTGGTACGGCAGCGGCAGGAGGAATGCTGATAGGAACTATCTTCGGATTGGTTGTGATTCCGGGACTGTATATATTCTTTGCAAAACTTGAAAATAAGAAGAAAGATGAAAAGATTAAATCATAGAACTATAATATACGGAATTGCCTCACTAAGCCTGGTTTCATGCGCTGTTCCCAAAGTAACCGAATTGAAAAAAGCCCAGGAATTACCGAATGAACTGATCAAAACAGATAAAAATAAAAATTCGGATGAATTTCAGCAGATCAACCTGAAGGCTTACTTTACAGATCCGCTGCTGCTCGAACTTTTTGATAAAGTAGTACAGGCAAATCCGGATTTCCAGATTGCGCAGCAAAGAGTGGAAATTGCCAACAGTTTCCTTCAAAGATCAAAAATGGATTTACTGCCTTCCCTTGAAGTGGGAGTACAGGCTTCCGGCGACCGATACGGAAAATATACAATGGAAGGAGTTGGAAACTATGATACCAACCTTTCTCCCAATATTACGGAAAACCAGAAAATTAACAGGGATTTTACCCCTAATTACTGGCTGGGAGCAAGAAGCAGCTGGGAAATTGATGCGTGGGGCAAACTGAAAAATAAAAAGATTGCTGCCCAGAAGAAGTATCTGGCTTCCACAGAAGGATTGAGGTTGTTGCAGGTAGAACTTTTTACGGACATTGCCAATCTATATTACCAGCTGGTGGCTTTAGACAACCGTCTTGCCATTTACCAGAAGAATTACAACCTTCAGCAAAGAGCATTTGAGATTGTTCTGGCCCAGCGTGAAGTAGGAAAAGCTACAGAATTGGCTGTACAGCAGTTCAAAGCACAGAATAACAATTGGCTGGCAGAGATTGAACATATAAGGGTAGAAATTGTTACAGTGGAACAGGCAATTACTACGTTGACAGGAAGCTACGGTGGAGAGGTAAAACGTGGAAAAATATTGATGCCTACCAATATGGAAGTCTTAAATAAAACTATTAATGTGGAAGGAGTTATCCATTCCAGACCTGATGTAGCGGCAAACTATTATGTTTTAGAAGCTTCACAGGCTGACGCAAAGGCTGCAAGAGCTGCTTTTTATCCTAAGATTGATCTTGGAGCTGGTTTCGGACTCAATTCTTTTTCTGTAGAAACATTCTTTAAACCAAGTTCATTGGCTGGGCAATTGTTGGGTGGATTGATGGTACCTGTTTTTAATAAAGGACAGTTGAAGTATGAATTCAAAGTAGCGAGTAAAGAGCAGGAAATTGCTTTTTTGAACTACCAGAAAAGTATTACGACTGCTTTTAACGAGCTCCAGTCGATTCTGAAACAGACTAAGATCTATGAACGGGTTTTGAAGCTGAAATCAGAAGAAGTAGGTTTCCTGGACCGTGGTGTGGAGGTTTCCAACGATCTCTATCTGACAGGATATGCCAATTATTTTGAGCTGATCAACTCTCAGAAGAGCAAACTGACTGCTGAACTGGATTTATTACAGTTCCAGCACCAGAATACCAGAAATAACGTCCTGCTATTTAAAGCGCTGGGCGGGAAGCTGGATTAATTTTTACTTTTTTACGATGAAGGAAGCTGTCTTTTAGGCAGCTTCTTTTATATTTTAACGCTGTTCTACGGGTTCCCGTAATGGGAATGGAGGTAATTAAAGGATATTGCGTTAGATTCTAACTTTATATAAGTTGAGTTAACTTTTTTTTATATGTTCCAAAAAAAGAGACTGTCCCAATAGGGCAGTCTCTTTGTATATGGTTTAAAACGAATCTGCTTGTACCGCAGAAAACATTTTATAAGTACATATTATTTAACAATCTGAATTTCAACAGCGGAGAATCCTTTAGGAGACTTCTCTTTTTCGAAAGATACCTTGTTTCCTTTTTTTACCGGTTCCACACAGTTGTTGTTGTGGAAGAAGATATTTTCTTTAGAATTGTCTTCAGTGATGAAACCGTATCCTTTTTCACTAAGGAAAGTAACAATTCCTGTTTTTCTTGGATCTTCCTCAATAATAGGAGCAGCACCCAGTTGAATATCATCAAGGTTTACTTCCTGTCTTTGTTCAGGTGGAGTAGAAGTTAATCTTCCGAATTCGTCTACATACATGAAGACATCCTCAGCTCCTTTGTTGTTGTTCGTTTTACGTTCTTCGCGTCTTAGCGCCTTTTCTTTTTGCTTTTGAATTTTTTTCTTGAAATTTTCCTTTTTAGAAAAAGAATCTGCCATAAATTATTTTTAGTATTTAGTTTCTATAAATTAATTGGTTCAATCTGGTCTGTTTTAGACCCCTATAAAGCCTGTCTATGTTTTCTGTTTTAGATTTTCCCAATCATACAGAGCTTTAAAATTCCGACAAGTATTGTTCTTAGTAGAAGAATAAAAGTTTAAAATATGGCTGCTCAAAAAGCAAAGACTGAATAAAAATATTCGGGTCGTTACAGAAAACAAAGTATTGACTTGGTTATTTAATGTACAAATATACAACAATAAAATGAATTATCAGGTTTTAAATGATTGATTATCAGAAATGGTTTTACAACAGATTTACCGAGATACCTTTATAGTCTGAGTGTAAGACGATAATGTGAGTCAGAATAAGTGCATAAAAAAAATCCTCAGAATACTGAGGATTATAAAAAAATATATTATAAAAATGAAGTGGTGTATAATATGGCTGTGAAAGTATCAAATGTTATGCCTAAAATTGATGCGGAATAGTGAATTATAAGGCTTTGTTTAATATATGATGCTTGTTTCAGGTCATATCTGGCTGGTAAATAGCATTCTATTAAAAAATGTTGTTTATATAAAAAAATATAAATGTTTTTGTCTTTCGTTTAAATTAGAATCAGAATAATACCTTTTTCTTTAAAATTTCCGAAAACTTCACCATGTTGAGACCGTTTTTATTATTCATCTTTGCCTTATTAACATTTAAAAATAAAATCGATGTCAACACAAAATGTAAAAGGAAAAGTTGTTTTAATTGCCGGAGGAGGTAAAAACCTTGGAGGACTGTTAAGTAGAGATTTTGCACAGAAAGGAGCAAAACTGGCAATACATTATAATAGTGAAAGCTCTAGAGCAGATAGCGAGAAAACCCTTGCTGAGGTACAGGCGCTAGGAGCAGAGGCTTTTTTGTTCCAGGGAGACCTTACCCAGGTAGATAATATTACCAAATTCTTTGATGAAGCAATTTCCCGTTTCGGAGGGATTGATATTGCAATCAATACGGTGGGAATGGTACTTAAAAAACCATTTTCAGAGACTACAGAAGCAGAATACGATACCATGTTCAATGTCAATTCAAAATCGGCTTATTTCTTTTTACAGGAAGCCGGTAAAAAACTGAACGATCATGGGAAAATCTGTACCATTGTTACATCATTACTGGCTGCTTACACAGGATTGTATTCTACTTATGCAGGCGCAAAAGCACCCGTAGAGCATTTTACAAGAGCTGCTTCCAAAGAATTCGGAGCAAGAGGAATTTCTGTAACTGCTGTAGCACCCGGCCCAATGGATACACCTTTCTTCTATGGACAGGAAACAGATGATGCCGTTGCTTATCATAAATCTGCATCCGCATTAGGAGGACTTACAGATATTAAAGATATCGCTCCTCTGGTAGAATTTCTGGTAACAGAAGGCTGGTGGATTACCGGGCAGACGATCTTTGCTAACGGAGGATATACAACAAGATAATTCATTAGATGATCTATTAAAAAGAAACTCACTGAAAACAGCTTTCAGTGAGTTTTTATTTTAAAGAAATCAGAAATTAAATGGTTTTTACCTTTCCTTTTTCCATTATACTTTTGATGATAAAGAATAAGCCCAGAAGAACAAAAGGAATACTTAAAAGTTGTCCCATATTCAGACTCATTCCGTGCTCGAATTCTACCTGGTCTACCTTGATGAACTCAATCAGAATTCTCATGATGAAGATCAGCAGAATACTGATTCCGAAATAAAACCCTCTTCCGATTTTAAATATGTTTTTCTTGTAAATAAAATACACAGAAAGGAAAATAATAAAATAAGAGATCGCTTCATAAAGCTGGGCAGGATGTCTCGGAAGATCATCTACCTGGCGAAATACAAAAGCCCATGGAAGATCCGTAGGAACTCCTATGATTTCAGAATTCATCAGATTGGCAAGCCTTATAAAAGTACCACCCAACGGAAGCACAATCGCTATAGCATCTAAAATTGTCATGAACGGGATAGAAAATTTTCTCGCATAGATAAGCAGCATGATCACCAATCCGATACCACCACCATGACTCGCAAGTCCTGCAAATCCTGTAAAGTGGTAGGTTCCGTCCACTCCCTTTTGAATCGGTAATAAGATTTCAAGAGGATGTTGAGAATAATAATCAAAATCATAAAAAAGACAGTGTCCAAGTCTGGCGCCCAGTAGAATTCCTATCAATGCATAGGAAAATAAAGCTTCATGAGCCTGCGAACTAAGACCTTCTTTTTTGTAAATACGTTTTAAAATATTTAAACATAAAACCAGTCCTGTAAGAAATAGCAGTCCGTAATATTTTAAAGGAAATCCAAGAATATTGACGATTTCGGGATTCACATCCCAGTTGATATATAATAAATTCATTCCTGCAAAGATAATAAAATAGGAATTTCCGGACCGGATGGACGTATTTCGGTATTTTTCAATTTGATTTTCAGAAGGCTATAGGTTGATTTTTGTAGGTCAGATAATGAACATACGATGTCTTATTTAAGATAAGAATGAACATAATTTAAAATGATTCTTGATGAAACATTTGGTAACTTTAGCGTACTACCAAAACAAAAAGCTATGCATCATCAGTTGGAGAAACATTATGTAAACAGAGTAGGCTGGCTTCGGGCAGCTGTATTGGGTGCGAATGACGGATTGTTATCCACCACAAGTATTGTCATTGGGGTTGCGGCTGCAGAACCGGAACGGCATATTATTATTCTTGCAGCGCTTGCGGGTATGATTGCCGGAGCAATGTCTATGGCTGCAGGGGAGTATGTTTCCGTGAGTTCACAGGAAGATACTGAGAAAGCAGATTTACTTCGTGAAAAACGTGAGCTTGAAGAAATGCCGGAAATAGAACTTAGAGAACTTGCCAAAGTCTATGAAAAAAGGGGATGCACTAAAGAAACAGCGATGCAGGTAGCCATTGAACTTACAGAGCATGATGCATTGGGAGCCCACGCTCGTGATGAATTAGGAATTAATGAAATAACACAGGCAAAACCTTTACAGGCAGCAATGGCTTCCTTCGGTTCATTTGCTGTAGGTGCTTTATTGCCGTTTTGTGTTTCACTTTTAGCACCCCTTAAGCAAATGGTGTATTTCCAATATGGATTTTCAATTATATTTTTAATGCTTTTGGGAGCCGTTTCTGCCAGAGCAGGAGGTTCCGGTATTAAAGTAGCTGTATTGAGGATCTGTTTCTGGGGAACCGTAGCCATGGGAATTACAGCATTAGTCGGTCATCTTTTTGGGGTCAATGTAGCCTGAAAAATTGCAGTTTTTCTTTGAATTTTTACTGCAAAGCAAAACAACTTTACTATAACTTTTTTTGCTGTGTTGATGGTAATGTTCTGATTTATAGATTAAATTTAACCTAACAAGTGTTAGTCGTAAAAATACTACACTTTTTCAGATTTATGCCTGAATTTTATTTTGTTATGATCAATACTTCTAAATTTGGTGATATAACAAACATCAAATCATAAAGTACTAACGATTAAAATTTACAATCATGGCAGAAAGAAATTCCAGAGGAATCTTAAAATTCAACAACGGTGAAGGGCAAAAGTTATTAAAACTAAACTACAGTGTATCAAGAGCTACAGACGTTTCAGGACGTGTAGCATCAGACCCTTCCAATGCGCTTATCAAAATTACAGTAGAAGCTACTGAAAAATCAGACATCCTTGAAAGCTTATTAAACGGAAAGTACAAGCCTACCGTAGGAGAGGTAACTTTCAATAAGTCTCACGAAGAAGGAACTTTAACAACATTGAAATGGACAAACGGTTACGTTATCCAGCACGAAGTAGATTTCGATGCAGTAGATGAAAACAGTATGTACATCAGTTTTGTGATAAGTGCAGAGCAGATTGAGCTTGGTAATTCATCTTATGACGGAGCTTGGCCTGGATCTCAGGGATAAAATCCTTTAACAATTACAAACATAAAAACAGAATAGTAGATCCGTTATCAGGAATCCTGTTCTGTTTTTTTGTCAGTAATCTTTTCCCTTAGAAAAGAACATTATTTTCACTAAGATTTAGAAAAATAAACTGATAATGTGAACTTTATATTGTGAAAAATTGATAACTTTATAAAAAGCTGTTTATTTTAGTTTTTTTCAAAAATAGAAAGCTCACCAAACACTCTACATCATATGAATAAAAATATCTCGAATTCCGAAAAGATTTCAGAGAATCATATTCCTGGAATCAACCGTGTGGTGAAACTGGATATTGTGATTGAAGGCAAAATGATTAAGCACTTCAAACATTTCCGTTTACAGCAGAGCGTAAAAAAACACCATTATTTTGAACTTACATTAGCCCATGATACTTTAGACGGAGTACAAAACCATGACCTGGAAGAAGCTCAGCAGTTTTTAGGAAAACGATTAACAGTCGTTTTTAAATATAAAGACGTTGAAGGAAGCCCGGAAAGAACCTTTGTAGGGGTCATTACGAAAGTAGGATTCAGCCAGGAGAACCATAGCTTGGGAAATATTGTACTGAAAGGGTACAGCCCTACCATTTTGCTGGATGGCGCTCCTCATACCCAAAGTTTTGGCGGGGATAAACCTGTGAATATGGGCATCATTGCTGAAGATGTCATCAAACAGGGGATAGAAAACAGTAAATTTGATGTAAGAGTGAATGCGAAGGCATCTTCCCAGATTCTTTACAGTGCCCAGTATAATGAAACCCACTATAATTATCTCTGCAGAATGGCAGAAGCCTATGGAGAACAGTTTTATTACGATGGTGAAGTATTGCATTTCGGAAATATGCCGCCTCAGAACAAATCACTCGAATTAATATACGGAAGCAACGTTTCTGATGTGAATGTGGAACTGAAAGCCGTTCATATCAAACCTCATTTTTATGGATAT
Organism: Chryseobacterium rhizoplanae; assembly: GCF_900182655.1. Taxonomy (GTDB): domain Bacteria; phylum Bacteroidota; class Bacteroidia; order Flavobacteriales; family Weeksellaceae; genus Chryseobacterium; species Chryseobacterium rhizoplanae. Next base: position 21,561 of record NZ_FXTC01000008.1, on the reverse strand, counting down.
AACAGCAGTTCCAATGCTAAACTTATTTCTGGTGAAACTCCTATAAAACATGTTGGTAATCTGGCCCAGACAGCCTATAAAAATAATGAAGGAATATTCAAAACTCCATCATTGCAGGTGGCTCCCATAAAAGCAGCAACCGATATGGATGTTGTTATTTCTCAAACAAGTAGTGCCGGAAGCAAAGCGGTGGAAGTTTTTACCGTTTCCGGAGGAACTACTATTCCGTTTTTATATCCGGGATGTGTAGCTGATATCAATATGAGAAAGACAGATACCAGCAAAACAGCGTATTTCACCAAACTGATGATGACAGAAGTTATTCATGAAGTAGATACTCTCGGGCGTTACAAAGGAAGATTCGAGGCCATTGCCTCAGATACAGGTTATATTCCGACGCCGGACTTTACTATGCCTATCGCACAGCCACAGATTGCAACCGTAATTTCCAATACAGATCCGCTGGCACAGGGAAGAATTACAGTAAGATTCGACTGGCAGCTGCATGACACCACCAATTTTATCAGAATGATGGCTCCTGATGCCGGAGGAACAGATCAAATCACTCAAAACAGAGGGTATGTAGCGATACCGGAAGTTGGAGATCAGGTGATGGTAGGTTTTGTACACAATCATCCCGATCGTCCTTTTGTCATGGGAGGAATGTTTCATGGAGGAACAGCTCTTGGAGGCGGAGTAGATAATCATTTAAAATCAATACAAACCAGAAGCGGAATCCGTATTTTAATGAATGATGCTGAAGGAAGTGTAAATATCATAGACCCAAGTGGGAATAACTATTTGATGGATGGTAAAGGAAATATTATTGTAACTGCTCCTAAAAATATGACCTTTAATGTAGGGGAAAACCTGGCAATCAACGTAGGAAAAGATATGAAGACCAGCGTAGGAAATGATAATGCCGTTAGTATCATCAATGATCATAGGTTTACCTCAAAAAATTATAAACAGACCGTCAATGAAAATAAAACAATTAATGTGACGGGTGATCTTAAAGAAACTACTTCAACCACTACCCATAAAGCAAAAAACGGAGATATTTTACTGCAGAGCTCAGGCGTAGCCAAAATGTTAGGTAAAATAGATGCTAAAGTGAATAAAGGGTAATCCAAATAATAAATCAGTTATCAATACGGTACAGCAAGGCATTAAAGAATGAATAAAGCGATAAAATTTTTACTGAGCTTTTTATTTTTTATCCAGATCTCGTGTCAGGATAAAAAAAGCAATCAAAAAACTAAAACTATGACAAAATACGAATGGACCGAAGGAACTTCTGCAGCTTTAGGCTATCCTATGGAAGTATACAAAGGAGGAATAGAGTGTGAAGGAGGAGAATGGGTAGGATTAAATTTTGGAATAGCATCGGGAAATCAAGGTTGGGGAACCATCAATAATGGGATGAGTAATGGTTTCAAAAGCTTACCAAAGCGATTGGATTTTATCTGGATGTCTTATCTGGAAAACCAGTTTTACCAGGTAGATACAGAAATAGATACGGAAAAGATAAGAAAATATTTCAGCCAGGGATTTGAAATAAAAGGAGCTAGCGGAAAACCGCAACATTTAAACTATGATGTTATCTCTGTAGGCATGGCACCGGGAGGAGTGGTCGTTGTCTGGATATCAGGAGTTGGATGGCAAAAGGAAATAGGAAGATATCAGGGTAAAAAAGTAACCATTCCGGAATCAGAAATTGCTAAGCTGGACAGTCATGAAAACCGGTTTTGGCGCAAAGATTATTTGGAAATGGTACACACGAGAGAACAAATCATTCCCAAAAAAGTACAGGAAGAAAACAAAGGAAAACCAATACCATTGGGTTTATGGGATGTTTACAGAACAAGATTTAGCTGGAAACCCGTTTTTGAACTTCCGGAAAATGCAAAATTAAACCCGCTGAGAGATGTTGGGATTGAAATGATAAATGGTGAAAAAGAACAGTTTGATGCTGCAAAAAATCCTTTATCAGATTTTGATTTTAGGGCAATTCCCCGGTCAATTTCAATGTCTGTATCAGATAAAGACAATAATAGATACGGAGCAGCATGTAATTTGGACGGAAAATCCAGCCTTGATGCTTTCAACACCGTTTTTGGGGATGATCCCAAAAGTACTAAAGCAGAATTAATTATAAAAGTGAATGAAGCTTTTAGCTTTTTTACGGTAAAACTAAAAGGAGAGAATGGTAAGGAAGCTTTTATCAAGACAGATTCATTAGAAATGTTTAAGTCGAAAAAGAAAAATTAAGAAATTCTCAAATTTAAGATTATGGGAAAAACATTAGTATATAACACTGGCAATGCTAAACCTCCTGTAGATGAATTGCATCTGGAGGTAGGTGTTTTCTTTGACGGAACTTTGAATAATCTTAAAAATACTGAGCTCCGTCAAAAATATAAAGATGGCAAAAACAAAATTGAAAGCACAGATTCTGATGATGTAGTTGCAAAAAAAGAAGAAGCTATAGACAATACTACTAAACAGCAGGAAAAGGAGTATGATAATTTAGATCATAAAAAAAATCCGGATGTAGGTTCCGAATATGAACAGTACCTTAAAGCAATTCACAGGAGCCGTTTAGATAAAATGGGTGTTGATAATAGCTTTAGCAACGATTTTACGAATGTTGCCAGACTGTATAAATGTTGTGAGCAGAGTAACTATGCCATTTATATAGAAGGTATTGGGACGCTGGATAACCGAAGAGATGTAGATGATGGCTTCCAATACGGATCCGGTATCACAGGGGTAAGAGGAAAAGTGAGAAAAGGATGTGAAAAACTGGCGGAAAGAATTAAAGTAATCATTAGAAATGGTTTAAATGCAGATAAACAATTTGCAAAAATATACATAGATACCTTTGGATTCAGTCGTGGAGCTGCCGCAGCAAGGAATTTCGCTTACGAAATCAATGGAAAAAAAAGACCCGTTGATGTTGAAATAAAAAAATCCAGAAAGATAGTAGGATATACCCAAATGGATTCTCCTGAAGGCCCCATTACTGTTCCGGAATATGGAGATATCTGGATAGATAAAGATAAAACGGAGGTAGATCCTAATTACCTTGTAGATGGAAAGCTTCCGAAATTTGGTTTTCTGGGATATTATCTTTTAAGTAAAGATGTACTCACCAAAGAAGAATTGGAAGCCTTAGATCTGGACGTCCGTTTTATTGGGGTGTATGACACTGTATCGTCTTATGAAGAATTTGGTGATATGGGAGTAATGAGACGTGTAGGATGGGAAGGAATGAAGCATTCTACATTAGGATCCAGTTATAATTTCGGAGACGATGTAGAACAGTTACAGCTGCTGAATCCGGGATCATATTTCAAAGCCGTTCATTTTACAGCAGGAAATGAACATAGGGAAAACTTTTCATTAACAAGCTTTCCGGGCAGCGTAGAAAAAGAATTTCCGGGTGTTCACTGTGATATTGGCGGAGCTTATGAAAACGGAAAAGAAACTGTAGACGAAATAGAAACCTCCAATCATAAACCAGTGTGGTTCTTAAACAAGCGCAGACAGCAATTGATTGATGAACATTGGTTTGATGATGAACAGATAACAATTAATAACAGCTTCCTGAATGTTCTTACAATGGGGGCAGTATACCGTAAGATTACAGGAATTCGTTTCCTCAGAAAAGAATACAGCTATATTCCGCTTCAGTTCATGGAAGAACACGGAAAGCACCATTATGATCATCAGGTGGTCACAAAAACCGAAACAACCTTTTCTATAGAGCACGACAAATATCTGCCGTCGGCAAGAGATATTTTACACCATTATGTTTTTGAGGACGGAGAAAAATGGAATTTCAAAACAGATGAAGAAGTTAAGAAAGAAAAAGAGGAAAGAGCAAGAGAAAGATTAGAAAATCCCGAACCAGAGCCTGTGCAGGAACCAATACCGGATGAAGTAGTGGATAAAGATGGCAATATCATTAAAACAAAGACGCTGCAGGAGGTGGTAGTTACCGCCTATCATCCTCAGACATTATTGAGAATTATGCGTAATAAATATCTTCACTGGTCAGCAAACAGAGACTGGATGGGAATGGACCCCAATAGTAATTATAAAAGAATAGTATATCCCCTGAAATAATGTTTACGCTACTGGAAAATCTTCACCGGAAAACATACAGGCTTGAAACCATTGTAACAGAGCAGAGAAATCCGGTTTATGCCATTACAAAAAGCTATGCCCGGGAAATTGAAGTATATTATCTCGGGAAAACGAAGGATGAACATCAATTTCAGATTCTGGTAGTTGAGTTCGATTTTTCGGATAATGATACAGCGATGGGGAAGTTGGTAAGAAAGCTCAGCTATCTGTTTGATGAACTGGAACTCAGAGTAGATAACGAAGGGAATATAACTGCCGTAGATAATTTGCTTTTCCTGCGTTTGAGATGGGGCAAAATTCAGTCTGAATTATCAAAAACCCACAAAGGTGATGCTATAGATAACTATTTCAGCCAGATCAGCAGTCTGTTGGAGGATGAAACAAAACTGATTGATTTTTTAACAGGCTATAATATGTTTGGACTGCTCTTCAACGGCTTGCTGGAGTCATTCAATACCAAAAGAAAAAGAATTTCTCCGGAAGGATTTACAGAAATCATGATTCCTGAAAAAGATGGAGAGAAAATGACTTTAAAAATCTCAGCTCAAAACCTGGAACACACAGAAATTGATGATTTCAGAGGAATATTTATCTGCAAAGGAAACACGTATGAAGAAGGTTTTGTAGCCATTAAAAAACAGAATTCTCACTTAAAACATTCATTATTATGGATAGGTTAAAGAACGATGGAGAAGGAAATACTCCGGAAACTCAGACTCAAGCTCAAAATACGACACAGGATAGCGAGCAGATGAAGGCAGAAAACAGTAAGAAGATGGAGGAGAAGCGTGCTGAAAATGAGGAAAAAGATAAAGTAGAAGATGGGTTGAAAGTTGTCATAGATACAGCAACACTGGAATGCACATTGTGTACTGTTCCCCAGGGTATTATGAAAGTGAATTATGATACCCCAACAATACAGGAAAAGAAAACCGCAACTGTAAAAGAGAGAGGGCCAAAAAGTTTAATTTTCACAGGAAACTGTAAAAAAAGCCCACAAATGGCAGCACCATGTGCTTCTGTTATGAATGTAAGAGATTGGCAGGATATAGGTACCTATCTTTCTCAGGAACAATTTATATTGCTGCAGAAAAGTACCATTCCATGTACTTATGGTGGTGTAGATATTAAAATTACCGATAGCGGACAAATTCATCAGCCGGAAACCGTTGATGTAGCCGGAGCCCCTGTACCTGAATCAAAAGAAAAAATAAATGGTTATTTTTATAATTATAATGGAAGCTTCGAAGGAAATGTAAAAGGGCAGAAAAAAGGAAATGAAAATGATGTATATGCCTGTGAAGGAAAAGGATCGGAAGAAGATATCTATAAAAGTCCTAAAAAGCTGAATATTGTACATAGTGATTTTCAGAAAGTATGTAATATTATTAAACATGAAGGTCTTTCATCAGAAAAAGAAGAATATTTATACATAGCTCATACAAATTATAATGAAGCAAAAAGAGTTGGAAAAACAATGTTCCAGTTACTAAATTCCAGTTATTCCAGTGTGGATGCTAAGGATAAGGTTGAAATGAAAACTTCAGAAAAAGATACCATTTCTTTGTATTCCAGAGCGGGGGCAATTGATGCTCTTTTAAGAGACGTGGATGAGGTTAAAAATGATCCTACCGATAATGCAACACAATGGGATGGCGAAGATTTTCTTGCCTGGGGTATTGATACAGACTTAAAACCGGACAGTACCACAAAATATGGGCATAATAAGTTTGATGAGTATGATTATATAAAAATAAGTAAAAGCCTTTATGATTCGTTTGAAAGTAAAATAACCGGAAGAAGAGGAACAACTTTAGCTTATAATTCGGTTCATGAAGAAGGGTGTGATAAAGGGACACATACACACAAAACGGTAAAAGGAAAAAATAAAGCAGTTTATACTCTTCCTAATGAAGATTTTGCAAAAAAGGACTATTGGACAACTGGTGATTTTTATTATAAAAATGCAACTAAGAGATCTTTCGGCCTGGAAGCAACCCGGGTTGCTGGATATACTATATTTTGGAAAAAAGTAAAAGTTTAATCATGAGAAAATTAGCATACATATTATTCATTTTGGCGGTGTTTCATACAAATGCCTGTGCACAAGCGCCTAAATCATATACTATCACTCATATTGTTAATAAAACTATTGATAAGGGAGAATATGTTGATGAGAAAAGAATTGATAAAAAAGATAAGACAAGTACAAATAACCTTATTTATATATTCAGTCCGAAAAAAGACAGTATTGCTTTTTACAGATTTACTGACTCGCAGGTATCAGAAAAGAAAGTACCGGATGTATATACCTTAACAAAAAACGAAAATACTCTTTTGCTAACCTCTAAAAATGAAAGTTATACAAACCAACTTAAAATTGCATTCAATGAAAAGGATAAAACAATTTTAGTGGGAGAAAAGGATGTATTTTATTTAAATGACCCTTATTTCAGCTATTTGCAGAAAAACGTTAATGAGTATTTAAACATTTCAGATCTTATTGATTTTTTAGAAGACTTTCTGTCGGGGTATAATCTTGGTGATTTAAAATATATTTCTTCATATGAAAAATATAAACATAAGGACTTCAAAATAATAAAAGGATATATGGAGTCTTACAGAACACAGGCAAGTGATTATCTTGACAAATGGAATCTGAAGTTTTTATATGATGATAAAGGAATGCCAAAATATGTTTTAAAAGAATCTGTGGAAGGAGATCAGGAACTGGAGAAAAAAATAATACCATCCAATAATGGATCTTTGAAATATACTCAACATACCAATATTGAAAGCAGGCTTATTACTGACAGTGAAATTTTTATAGATCCAAACAAAAATATCTATGATGAAAAAGTGATTTCAGTTCAGGTAGGATTAGGAAAAGAAACCCGATATGAAATTAAACAACTTTCTTATAAAAGGGTTCCAACCAATGTGTTTACGATAAATTCAACGAATATTCTAAAATTATACCAAAAATAAAACAGCACCAGGATGATGCTGTTGTTTTATTTTGAGCCCATTTTGAAGAAATTATAATTATACTCACATTTCACTTCATTGGAAATAACTATTATTTATTTAAAAATCTCTTTTCAACCAAGTGATAAAAAATAGTTGTTACAGGTATTATAAAAACAAAAATAAATATAAAGATAATCCACTGCCGGTTATCATTTGTGAGGTCAAAGTTTTTCAATAAATAAAGGTTTATCAATGCAAGGAAGGGTCCATGTATAAGATATAGACTGTAAGATATTTTTCCTAAAAATTCTAATGGTTTGTTTTCAAGAATATTGATTGATTTTCCTGTTAATTTTTTATAAGTGACTAATGCATACAGTAAAAAAGAGAAAGTTATCCCTGTAATCAATATCATTAAAAAACCGTTAATATCTAATAACGCGAATACGACTAAACTTCCTATGAAAAGAGTTGTGGCTAACGGAATTAAAAATTTATTGATTGTCGTCTTTTTAAATGATAAATAACAACATATAACTCCCATAAAAAATAGAATTATAAATTCAGGTTTTGCCATCGGAATCAGCTTTTTTAATAATAATGCCAACACAGCGAATATAACAAATGATACATACATATTAATTCTTTTCCAAAATATAAGCATAAGTGGAAAAAGCCAATAAATCTGCCATTCTGTAGCTATAGACCAATGAGCTCCATTGATCTTATAAATCCATGAAGAATCCAAATTATGAACTAGCCCGATATGGCTGATAACGGATCCAAAAGTGACTGGTATCTTACTATCCCAAGCTGTATTTTGTGTAGTTTGTAACAAAGGGAAAAATAAGATCATTAATCCTGATAATAGTAAAGCAATATAATATGGTGGAATTAATCTTTTGGCTCTTCTGCTGATGTATCTTTTAAACCCTCCTTTTATTTCCATGTTATTGTTAACCACTGGAATGGCAAGACAAAAACCGGAAAGAACTATAAATATAGATACTGCCAAATGACCAATTGATGTAGATTTTTGTATAAAGTGTAGAATAAAATCATCAGACCATTTAATATCGTGAGCGGTAGAATAGCCATTAAATAATAAAGAATGATATAAAACGACCCATAAAGCTGAAATTCCTCTTATCCCGTCAAGAAACTCAAATCTTATCTTCATAAAAATATTTTCCGCAAAAGTAAAGTAAAATACCAAGACGTGGAAAAATAATGTTACTCTTAACTTTTATTAATAAATCTGTTTAGATTATTTCTAATGGATGGAAAAATAAGAACGATATCATAAGAGTAAAAGTGCAGCCTCATATGTTGTACTTTGAAATACTAAATCTGGAATTATTTCTTGTATAAACTTAGGATTGATAGAATTGGAGAATTATTAGTTACGAAGAATAAAGGAGTGTAAAAGTGCTGCCCTAAAAATCAAAAACCTCTGAAAATCAAATGATTTCAGAGGTTCTTTGTACCCAGGACCGGGATCGAACCGGTACTCCTAAGAACTGGTGTTTGAGACCAGCGCGTCTACCAATTCCGCCACCTGGGCTTGATGTTGAGTTCAAACGTGATGTTTGTTTCAAATTGGTGTGCAAATATATAAACTTTTTTCAATGTTCAAAAGCTTTTTGAAGAAAAATTTTTAAAAGTTCAGTTCCAAACCATCGTAGGCAAGGTGTATTCCGGGGGGAAGCTGCTTATCTTCAATGTCATGCAATCCCAAATGATGGCTGATATGTGTTAAAAATAATTTTTTCGGTTTTAGTTCTTCAAACAATTTAATAACATCAGGAAGAATAAAATGGGCAGGATGGGGATCAAATTTTCTGATACAGTTTAAGATCAGAACATCCAGGTTCTTCAGTTTCTCCTTTTCCGTTTCAGAAATGAACCCGGCATCTGTGATGTAGGCAAGGTTTTTAAATTTGTAGCCGAAGACGGTAATTTTATAGTGAATCACTTCTACTGGAGTGATTTCCGTATCCAGTACATGAAAAGGTTTATTTTCAATTTCATGAAGTTCAAAAGCGGGCGCTCCGGGATATCTTACATCAGCAAAAGCATAAGGAAATCTGTTTTTTATTTCATGAGCAACCCTTGAATAGCAGTAGAGAGGAACATCTTTTCCACTCTTGAAAATCAATGGCCGCATATCATCAAGCCCGATTACGTGGTCATTATGTTCATGAGTTATCAACGCAATATCTACGGTATGTTCGTGGTTGGTAAGCATTTGCTGCCTGAAATCCGGACCGCAGTCGATCAGTATTTTTTTATTTTCTTCCGTAGTTACCATCACGGAAGAACGTAAGCGTTTGTCTTTGGGATTTTCAGAAGTACACACTTCACATGTACAGCCAATAACGGGTACACCTTGGGAAGTACCGGTTCCTAAAAATTTCAACTTCATTTTGTTTTGAGGTTGGTTTAATTTTGGTAAATTTACAAAAAATTTCATGTCCTAATGTATCAGAAACTAACTCCTAAGCAAAAAGCATTAACAATTAATCTAGATCCTACTATTTATGGTACTTTCGCAGAAATTGGAGCAGGGCAGGAGACTGTTCGCCACTTTTTTAGAGCAGGAGGAGCTTCCGGTACGATTGCTAAGGCGATGTCTGCTTACGACAAAGATTTTAGTGATGCCATCTATGGAAAGGAAGTAAAAAACAGGTACGTTACCCAAAACAGGCTTCGCAAAATGCTTCGATATGAAGTAGCTTTGATTGAAGAGAGAATTTCAAGAGATAATAATCCCGATAGAAAATTCTTTTCTTATGCCAATACGGTAACAACCATCAATTTTGACAAGACTGTAAGAGGCCATGGCTGGGTAGGAATTCGTTTTCAGACCAAAGAAAATGAAGATTACAATGAAATCGTGATTCACGTAAAATTCAAAGAAAATGATGCCACCCTTCAGCAGGAAACCTTAGGAAATCTGGGGGTAAATCTTATTTTCGGAGCTTTTAATTACTTTGACAATCCAAGAACTTTAGTAGAGTCCTTATACGACGATATTGCAAAAGACAATCTGGAAATTGATATGATTGATTTCAGCGGTCCTGCTTTTGCTTATGTTGACAACAGACTGATGTCACTGCAGTTGGTGAAAAATGGAATGACCGATGCCGTTATTTTCAATTCTCAGGGCAGCAATATGCTTCCTGCAGATGTGTTGTACAAGAAAAATATTTTCGCGGTAAGAGGAAGTTTCAGACCGGTAACGAAAGTAAACATTGATATGCTTAAAAACGGGATGGATATGTTTTTCAAAGATGCGATCTGTACCCATGACGAAACAGAAGTTCTTATCGAGATCACCATTTCCAATCTGAGGGCAGATGGAGATATTGATGAAAGAGACTTCCTTGACAGGGTTGATATTCTGGCTAAACTGGGATATACCGTTATTATTTCCAACTTCTCTGAATATTACAGGCTGATTGATTATTTCGCCTCTTATACAAGTGGTGATATTGGAGTAGCAATGGGTGTAAATAACCTGTTGATGGTATTTGACGAGAAGTATTACAAAAATATGTCAGGGGGAATCCTTGAAGCATTCGGAAAATTTTTCAGAAACGGGATGAGAGTATATCTGTATCCTTATAAAGATCCTGAAACCCACCAATTGCTGGATTCTTCAAACCTGAAAGTAGAAGAAAACCTGAAAGAACTCTATAAATATTTCAAACACAACAATCGTATTGTAGATATTACCAACTATAATCCGGAGTTTCTGGAAATCTATTCAAGAGAAATTTTGAGAAAAATTGCATGTTGTGTGAAAGGCTGGGAAAGTCAGGTTCCGGAAGGCGTAGCAGAAATGATTAAAGAGCGTGGAATGTTTGGATATAAAGAAGAGCTTTCCCTAAAACAATTCTCTTAAAAAAATATATACAATGTCAGAATTAAAGAAAAGACTTTCCTCAATTCTTGAAAGTCCTAAACATAATACAGAAGAAAAACTTGAAAAAGTTTGCCACTTGTTGGATCAGGAAATTTCTTATTTCAACTGGACGGGTTTCTATTTCAAAAACGGAGATAAGGAAGAATTGATTTTAGGCCCTTATGTAGGAGCACCAACAGATCATACCATTATTCCTTACGGTAAAGGAATTTGCGGACAGGTAGCAGTTTCCAATGAAACATTTGTAGTTCCTGATGTGAATGAAGAAAGCAACTATTTAAGCTGCTCTATTGATACAAAAGCAGAAATTGTAGTTCCTATCTTTAAAGACGGAAAAAACATCGGCCAGATTGATATTGATTCCCATACGGTAGATCCTTTCACCAATGAAGACCGTGAATTATTAGAATGGCTTTGTAACGAAGTTTCTAAGATTTTATAATAGAATTTCAATACGAATATAATATAGACTCCGGCTTTTATAGTCGGAGTTTTTTATGGGTTATTGGTTGTAATGACAAACATGATTAAAGGCTCATCTCCTGTATTTTCGATAGAATGATACCCTATAGAACTGATCGCTGTAATATCTCCTTTCTTAAGAGTCTTTTTTCGTATGGATCCCTCAACTCCGGTTCTTTCACGGTATTCTCCTGTCCCGTGCACGACTACATACAATTCCTGCTCATTTCTTTGGTTGTGCGTATGAAACCCGGACTCATCCCCCTTATTCAATAAAACCATATACGCTGCCAGACGATTATTAGCCAATTCTTTCTGGTCAAACATCTGCAGCATATATACCGTTCCTTTTCCACCATACATATTTAGACGTTTATCCATTTGTGTGATGGCCCTTTCATTCTTTTCAAAAGCCATTACATAAAGATTGATGTATTTTGAAACTTCCTGAATAACGTGATCAAATTCTGCTCCCTCAGATAATATAACTGTATCGGACATGTGAGTTTAATGTTTTAGAGTTTAAAGTTAATGGTCAAAAAATTAGCTTTGCTGCATCAGATGAATCTCAGCCAACAGTTCTTTAAAGTAATTCTCACATTTCGCAATATGGGTTCCATACCAGGAAAATGCTTCGCCATCTACAATCATAATCTTTTTATCAGGATAAAAAGCCTGCAGTTCCTCAATATGTTTTTCTTTAAACGGAAACGGCTCAGAGGACAGCATGATAACGTCCGCATCCGCAAGATCTTCAGCAATAATCTGAGGATAACGGGTTTTATCTTTGAAAATATTCTCAAAGCCGATTTCTGATAAAATTCTATGGATAAACGTATCTGACCCAATAGTCATATAAGGATTCTTCCAGATCAGATATGCCGTTTTCACAGGAGTTTCCAGCTTGGCCTGATTCAAAATTTCATATATTTTAAGATTGAAAAGCTGGGCCCTCTCTTCCTTTCCCAAAAGTTTTCCGAGATTTTTAAGCAGGTAATAATTGTCTTCAATCGTTTCTACATTGGTGACCGTTACCTTGTAGTCATCCATCAGAGCTTCTACCTGGTCTTTTACATTCTCTTCCTTATTGGCAAGAATAAGATCCGGCTGTAATGCTTTTATTTTCTCAATATTGATATTTTTGGTCCCGCCGATTACGGCTACATTTTTTATTTTATCCTGAGGATGAATGCAGAATTTTGTTCTCCCGACAACTTCATTTTCAGTAAGACCAAGGTCAAATAAAGCCTCAGTTATTGAGGGTACAAGTGAAACGATTTTCATATTGGCATGTTAGATGATGCCTAAAATTACAAAAGTTTTCCGGTTAAGAAAAGTCCGGCTACGGTAAAATAGATAATAAGTCCCGTCACATCCACCAATGTGGCTACAAATGGAGCCGAAGAAGTAGCTGGGTCAAGGTTTAATTTCTTTAAGACAAACGGGATCATAGAACCGGATAGCGTTCCCCACAGCACAATGGCGATTAATGAAACGGAAACACTTAATCCAACGTAAGCCCAGTACTGGCCATAATCAAAAAGACCAATCTGCTGCCAAAGCATGATTCTTATAAACCCTATAATTCCCAAAATTGCCCCAAGACACAATCCTGAGATAATTTCTTTTTTCATGACATACCACCAATCTTTCAGACTGATTTCCTGAAGCGCCATTGCACGGATAATCAACGTTGCGGCCTGCGATCCGGAGTTTCCTCCACTGGAAATAATCAAAGGAACAAATAGAGCAAGGACAACAGCTTTTTCAATTTCTTTATCAAAATACCCCATGGCAGAAGCCGTCAGCATTTCAGAAACAAATAAAATAATCAGCCAGGTTGCTCTTTTTTTGATCATTTCAGTCCATGAGGTCTGGATGTAAGGAAGATCCAATGCTTCCAATCCCCCGAATTTCTGGATATCTTCCGTATTCTGTTGTTCAATCTGATCGAGAATATCGTCAATCGTTACAATTCCTACCAGAACACCGGCTTCCGTAATAATAGGAAGAGCGCCACGGTCATACTTTTCAAAATACGTTACCGCATCTTCTTTGGAAGTAGTGGTGGTAATCGCTACAAAATGATTATCTGTGATATCAGAAACCAGTGTGTCTTCCTCTTCCAGCAGTAAAGTTCCGATGGCAAGGTCATCAATCAGACGGTTTCTTTCATCCACCACATACAGGTAGTTCATGGTTTCCACTCTTTTTCCAACCTTTTTGATCTGCTGAAGACATCTCTTTACCGTCCATTCCTTACGGATCTGAATATAATAAGGCGTCATCAGACGGGCAATAGAGTCTGAGTTATACCCAAGAAGCTTTAAAGCAATTCTTCTTTCCTGAGGATTAAGATGATTAATAGAATATTTAATTAGCTCATCCGGGAAATCTTCGAAAAGAGCAGTCCTATCATCCGGAGTCATTGCATTCAGGATCTCAGAAACTTCATCGCTTCCGATACTTCTGATGGTATCTTCCTGAAAATCAGGATCAAGATGTGAAAAAACCTCTGCTTTGTATTCTTTCGGAACCTTCAGAAACGCGAGCAGCCTCTCATCAGCAGGAAGTTCGCTGAGAGTTTCGGCAATATCGGCAGGGTTGAAGATAAGTTCGTCTCTAGAATTCAAAACGTGAATTTTTTTGGATATGCAAAAATAATTCAAATTTTTAAGACTGAGCAATAAAGTGGCAAAATTAAGGATTAATTAAAGTTTATCACTTCAGTATAAGGCCAAAAAAAACACCCGCCGAAGCGGATGTTCAAAAATTAAATTTAAATTCCAATATTCTTTAAATTGGTTCACATTCCGAGGTAGGGATGTATGTGCAGACAGCATTTGTACAGCACTGGTAGGGGCCGCAATCTGAGTTGTCCCCACACTTTTTTATTCCGTTTCCTTTAATATTTTTCTGCTGCAGCCTGTTGAGCTTCTTAAGATTTGAATTTTTCATGGTGATCAAATATAGTAAGATTAAGGCTCTATCGGACAGTCATGATCCCAACATTCTCCGTTACAGCAATATCCCACAGAACATGGTCTTGTTATACTGCATCTGAACGGGCCGATACCACCGTTAATTTCTTTGGCAGCTTGTCTGCTGAGTTTTTTTAGATTTTTCATATGGTTTTAGATTTAATGTTAAACTAAAATAGTAAATATTTTTATATTATTCATTTGGTGGTGAAAATATTTTTCCATAAATCAATATTTTATTTAATTTTTAAATAAAAAAACACCTACAATTGCAGGTGTCCGTAATGATCATATATTATTCCAGGGGACATGGGTTCACAACACAGGTGTTATGACAACATGATCCGCCCGGACATTCGTAATGTTCTGTACATCTTTTGAAAGGTCCGCTGCCTTTGATTTCCTTTTGAACTTGTCTGCTGAGTTTTTTTAGATTTTTCATGAGATTTGATTTTATGTGAGTTAGTTAATTTTTTACATTCTATTCAAGACAGATGAAGGGTGAACAGATTCCGAAGCAGCACCATCCAACAGCACAGGGATTGGTTTCGCTACATCTTTCCATGGAGCCTCCATTCACTTGTTTTGCTTTTTCTCTGCTGAGTTTCTTTAGATTTTTCATGATATTTTGGTTTTAATGTAAGACTAAAATAGTAAAAAATATTTAATAATTCCTTATTTGGTGAAAATATTTAATTGTTAATCAATTATTTATGATGTATTTAAAGTGAAAAGCACCTGTTCCATAAGTGCGGACAAGTGCTTTATTTAACATGAAAATATTTATAATTCTGGAGACGGGAAGTACTTTGTAAAAAATGATGAATGATGAATGATGAATTTTTCTGGTACAGCTAATTGAGCAAAGGAATAACAGTTCACAATTGACTTGCGAAGCAAAATTGACCATTGATTTTCAAAAGTCTTATATTCCAACCTTAAACCTTAAACCTTAAACTCAGAACTCAAAGCTCTGCTTCCGTCGGTTTCAGTTTTCTCAGTTTTTTGATGATTCCCTTTATCGCTCCTTCGGTTCCTATTTTGACAGAATTGGTTGTGGAGCCCAGCAGACGCATGCTTTTTCGATAGGTATCATGGTCAGTTTCGGTTACAAGAGTGCCGTCAGCACCAAAGAGTTTCATACTCACAACCACCTGATTGGAGAAAACATATTTTCCAAATCCAACTTTGAAATATCTCACTTTGGAAACAATGGCAAAATCTGCATCATTGTTGAGGCAGTAGTCTACAATAGTTTGTTTATCTATGCTGTCAAAGGGAACCTGAACTTCTGCGCGAAGCATTTTATTTCTTCTGCCACTGAAATTATCGGTAACGGCATCAAAGAAAGCATTGTTGGTAGGGTCTTTTATTTCGTCAATATCAGGCTCTACTTCAGGATTGAAGTACAGAACTTTTTTTATTTTGTCATCAGCCGTTTTCTGGGCTTTTACCGAAGTAAACCCGATGAACAAAAAAGTAATTGCTGTAAAGAATATAATTTTTTTCATTTGTAATTCGAATGCAAAATTACTGCCTTTTCGTTGGATTGCATAAAATTTATTAAGAAATTTTTAACATTTTTTTCTATCAAATTTGATTTATGAAATCAATAATGTTTGCAGAATCAAAAAATAGTCGTAATTTTGCACCCGTTACATAATAATCATTAAACAATATTGGAATGTACTTAACAACAGACAAAAAGCAGGAAATTTTCGCACAACATGGAAAATCTGCACAGGACACAGGAAGCGCAGAAGGACAAATTGCTCTTTTCACTTTCAGAATCAACCACTTATCTCAACACCTAAAGGCTAACCGTCACGATTTCAACACAGAGAGATCTCTAGTGAAATTGGTAGGTAAGAGAAAAAGTTTATTAGATTACCTTAAAAAGAAAGATATCGCAAGATACAGAGCTATTATTGCTGCATTAGGTTTAAGAAAATAATCTATAAAGATTTTCAAAATAAAAAGCAACTTCGAAAGAGGTTGCTTTTTTGTTTTATAGTGCTTGGAATCTTTAACTATAAAAAGCACAAAAGCTTTTTTAGAAACTATTAGATGTTTGAGAAGAACACTTAAGTTTTGAAAGTCTTTGATTTTAATAAAGAGTATTTAGATTTCTGCGGAATCACACAATTCAAATGGAGCTTTGTATTTGTCATTCCGTAAGAATCCAGCTTTTATTATCCATAAAAAGATTACAACTTGAGCCAATAGCACAACTGAAGGTGCGAAAATTCCCCTCCTCCGGAGGGGTGGCGAAAATTCAAAGAATTTTTGACGGGGTGGTCAGCCCTCTACAATTGCTATTTTATTCAGCCTTCTTTCCAATCTTTCCCAAATGCGTATTCTGAAAACTATCCGGATACTTCAATCCATAGCCCAGAATCCTGTCAAAAGCGGAGTGAGAAAATAAGATGGCTCCTATCATCTGCAAATAGGGAAGTGATAAAGCTGTTCCGGCAAAATAAACAATCACAGCTACTCCAAAGTGATGGAATAGATTATAGAAAAATGCTCCAACCTTAGCATTCACCGTATACCCCAGCATTGAAATGTCCGGCGCAAGGAATAGTCCGGCAAACCACCACCATGAATATCCCGTTTGGGCAAAAGCATAGATCCCTAACAACAGAAATGCTGCGTATTCAAGCTTTAATTGTATTTTCATAATAATTTGGTGTTAATTATTAGATAAGTTCTTTTTTATGGTGGAAAGTTACATTTTAAGATCGAAAAAAAGCGGAACACCTTTGAGATATTCCGCTTATACATTTTGATATGATTGATTTTTAATGCCCTGCTTTGGATTCAGTGGTTTCTACATGACCAAGATATTTGGTACAGTAAGCGCCGAAGATCAGAATAACCAGATAGCAGAATACAGGAATAATGAATGAATGCTGTACTCCAAACTGATCTGCAAGATACCCCTGAAATATAGGAACAATAGCACCTCCTAAGATAGCCATTACCACTAATGATGATCCCTGGCTGGTATATTTACCCAATCCTGAAATAGCCAATGTATAAATATTAGAGAACATGATAGAGTTGAAAATCCCGATTCCTAAAATGCTGTACATAGCCAGTTCTCCATGATTAACCATGGCTGAAATTAATAATACGACATTGATCGCTGCAAAGATTGATAGCGTTCTTGCAGGAGCCGCTTTACCAATGAAAAAGGCAATGAAATTCAGAACGATAAATACAAGGAAAAAGCTGATCTGAGAGAACGTAAGATTTACAATGCTGAAGATTACAAGGAAAACAGCTCCTGCTGCCCCGAGCATAAAAACAGCCTTTTTACTCTGGCTTAAAGATTGGTTCAAAGAGATAGCTCCAAGAAAACGGCCAATCATGGCACCGCCCCAATACAGAGAAAGGTAATTCTTACTGATGATTTCATTGAAGCCCATAATTTGAGGCTGCTCAAGGAAACTGATAATAAAGCTTCCCACTGCTACTTCTCCACCCACATAGCAGAACATAGCAAATACCCCGAATTTCAGATGGCTGAATTCAAGCGCTCCCCAGCCTTTTACAACTTCTTCTTCACCCATCTGGAATGATGGAAGTTTAACTCTGGAAATCAGTAGGGCTACCAACAAGAGAATACCCGCGAAAATAAGATACGGAATTCTTGTTGCTACCGCACTGAATGATCCATCCGGGGATGAGAAAAATTCAAAAATAAGGTGGCCCCCAAGCACAGGAGCAATCGTAGTTCCGAATGCGTTGAATGCCTGTGTCATATTCAGTCGGCTGGAAGCAGATTCCTCACTTCCCAGTAACGAAACATAGGCATTGGCAGTAATCTGCAATACCGTAAAACCTAATCCTAAAATAAATAAGGCCCCTAAAAACAACGGATAATACGAAAACGTAGCTGCCGGATAAAAAAGGACACAGCCAAAAGCCGCGAGAAAAATTCCGAACAGGATTCCTTTTTTATACCCCAATTTATTGATAGGATCTCCTTTTGTAATAGAGATCAGGAAATAAATCAGCGATCCGATAAAGTAAGCTCCGAAAAAACAGAACTGTACCAGCATGGATTCGAAAAAGGTAAGATTGAAAAGTTGCTTCAGATAGGGGATCAGAATGTCATTCATACAGGTGATGAATCCCCACATAAAAAACAGCAGGGTGATGGTAATCAACGGAACCGTATAATTCCTGCTTTGCGATTGTACTTCTTTATTAATCATAAACATTTATTTATCTGTATAAGGATAAGTCCTTAACTTTTTTGCCCACAGCATTGCATTTTGTGAAGTAAGGCAAATATAGGGATCTACCTATGTTTTTGCAATAATTTTAATGGTTTTTATAATGAAATGTATCCTTCTTTTTAATTTAGAATGTTATTTTCATTTTTTGAGACAATAATACAAAAACACCAGCATTTTTCAATGCATTATCTTCAGAAAAACACATTTTTGTTTTCACAAATAACGAATAAGTTGAGGTTACAGCTATAAAATTTTGAATCTTTCATCAACTGATAGCCAATTTTTTGTATTTTGACGACCTATTTATGCAAGTGAAAAATTTAATATTTCATTATTATATAGTACCTTTGCACACGAAATTTAAAGAGTTTAAATATTAATTCATACTCAATACGGAGTATTAAGAAGACAAATTTATGAGTATACCTCAAGCGTTTACAGAAATGATTACTCTTGCTGACGGCAGAGAAATCACTATCGAAACAGGGAAATTGGCTAAGCAGGCTGACGGATCTGTGGTAGTAAAAATGGGTGGAACAATGCTTTTAGCAACTGTTGTAGCCAATAAAGAAGCAAATCCTGGTGTAGATTTTTTACCATTAACCGTTGATTACAGAGAAAAATTCTACGCAGGTGGAAGAATTCCTGGAAACTTCTTCCGTAGAGAAGCAAGACCTTCTGATCAGGAAATTTTAACAATGCGTTTGGTGGACAGAGTTTTACGTCCGCTTTTCCCTGAAGATTTCCATGCCGAAGTTCAGGTGATGATTTCATTAATTTCTTATGACGGAAAAACAATTCCTGATGATTTAGCAGGTTTGGCAGCTTCTGCAGCCATTGCTATTACAGATATCCCTTTCAACGGACCAATGTCTGAAGTAAGAGTTGTAAGATTTGACGGAGTACTTTCTATCAACCCAAGCTATGAAGAGTTGAAAAATTCTGAGCTGGACATCATGGTTGGAGCTACTAAGGATTCCATCGTAATGGTAGAAGGTGAAATGAAAGAAATTTCTGAGCAGGAAATGTTAGAAGCTATTAATTTTGGTCATGCTGAAATTAAAAAGCAAATTGAAGCTCAGGAGAGATTAGCAGAAAAAGTAGGAAAAGCTTTCCCTAAGAGAGAATATTCTCACGAAACTCATGACGAAGAAATTCGTGAAAAAGTATGGAAAGAAACTTACGATAAAGTATATGAAGTAGCAAGAACTCCATCTGGAAAAGAGGAGAGAGGAGAGAAATTCAAAGCGGTTCGTGAAGAATTCCTTGCTCAATATGCTGATAACGAAGAAGAATTGGAAAGAGTAACCCCTTTCGTAAAAGTATATTATCATGATGTAGAGAAAGAAGCAATGCGTCAGATGATTCTTGAAGATAATATCCGTCTTGATGGTCGTGATCCTCAAACGATCCGTCCAATCTGGTCAGAAATTGATTATCTTCCGGGAGCTCACGGTTCTGCAGTGTTTACAAGAGGTGAAACTCAGTCTTTAACAGCAGTAACGTTAGGTTCTGTGAAAGATGCCAACATGGTAGACAGCGTAATTACGCAACACGACGAAAAATTCTTCTTACATTATAACTTCCCTCCGTTCTCTACAGGTGAAGCAAGACCTTTAAGAGGAACTTCAAGAAGAGAAGTAGGACACGGTAACCTTGCTCAGAGAGCATTGCAGGCTGTAATTCCTGAAGAAAATCCATATACCATCAGAATTGTTTCTGATATCCTGGAATCAAACGGTTCATCATCAATGGCAACAGTTTGTGCAGGAACACTGGCACTAATGGATGCCGGGGTAAAGATTACAAAACCTGTTTCCGGTATTGCAATGGGATTGATCACAGATGCAAAATCAGGTAAATTCACTGTACTTTCTGATATCTTAGGAGATGAAGATCACCTTGGAGATATGGACTTTAAAGTAACAGGTACCGCAGACGGTATCACTGCTTGTCAGATGGATATCAAAATCCAGGGGCTTTCTATGGATATCATGGAAAAAGCTTTGATGCAGGCAAGAGACGGAAGATTACACATCTTAAATAAAATCACTGAAACAATTGCTGAGCCAAGAGCAGACGTGAAGCCTCACGCTCCGAAAATGGTAGTAATGGAGATCGCTAAAGACTTCATTGGAGCTGTAATCGGGCCTGGAGGAAAAATCATTCAGCAGATGCAGAAAGATACTGATACTGTTATTGCTATTGAAGAAGTCGGAGAAATCGGACGTATCGAGATTGCAGGAACAGACAGAGAGAAAATCAATGCTGCTGTTGCTAAGATCAACGAAATTACTTTCGTACCGGTTGTAGGTGAAGTTTACAAAGGTAAAGTAGTGAAAGTAATGGACTTTGGTGCATTTGTAGCAATTGCTAAAGGTACAGAAGGACTTCTTCACATTTCTGAAATTGAATGGGCTCGTCTGGACAAAGTTCCTTATGCTGAAGGCGATGAAGTAGAAGTGAAGTTCATGGGTTATGATGACCGTAAGAAAATGAAACTTTCAAGAAAAGTTCTTTTACCAAGACCTCCAAGACCGGAAGGACAAGGTAGACCAGAAGGACAGGGAAGACCGGAAGGGCAAAGAAGACCAGAGGGACAAAGAAGACCTGAAGGACAGAAGCCACAAGGTGAAAAACCACAAAGCGAAAAACCAGTGGAAAACGAAACTCCTTCTAACGAAGCTTAATAAGAATCATTCTTAAATATAAAAAATCCCTCAGTGTAGACTGCACCCAAAAGTTTAGACAAAATTAAACAATATTATTATATGAAAGAGTTCGGTACTGTACCGGACTCTTTCCTTTTAGATTAAGTCTT
>NZ_FXTC01000007.1 GCF_900182655.1 Chryseobacterium rhizoplanae | reverse complement strand
TTCTTAATGACCAAATGTTTTGAAAGAAAATTTTAAAGTTTTTTAAGTAACCTTAACCCCTCTCTCTACCTCAATCACCCTACTCCTGCGCTCCCTTTATTTGGGACTGCAAAGATACAAACTCTTTTTAAACTCACAACTCTTTTTGTAAAAAGTTTTAAAGTTTTTTCGCCTGTCTCTTCTTGAAGTATCTTAATGTCTTAGCTTATCTAAAAGCTCTTCTGCGCTACTGATATACTCTCGTTTTCAGTGGGGCAAAGATAGAAACTTACTACACACTACGCAACTTTATTTAACATAAATTTTACATCCCCGTAATATTTAACCCTAAACAACTGAAACAAAGGAACAAAAATTTTAAACATTTGTTCTCAATTTAAATCTACCGAAAGTAAAACCAGTAATAATACTGCTGAAGCCTATTTCTTAAGGATTGCTTTCTTTGTAAATAGCGCTCAAAAATTCAGCATAAGACTTTTCCAGCCCAATAATATCGCCGGATTTAAGATTCAAACCTCCTACTCCTGAGTTGTCCGACTTTACTTTTAAAGAGGAAACCTGAAAGTATAGGTTATCATCATTCGCCTTTGGCTGAACTTTGATAGTAGAACCTAAAAGTTTCTTGGTTGAAATAGCATAGATTTCTCCCGGAACAACTTTTAATTTTAAAAATGATCTTGGAGAGATAATATAGTCTTTACGATTGATGCTGATTTTCTGATCTTTTTCAGAGGAGGCAAATATATACATCTCGCCATGCTGAGCTGCTAACTTTTCTTTAGG
The DNA here is from genome assembly GCF_900182655.1 of Chryseobacterium rhizoplanae. Lineage (GTDB taxonomy): Bacteria > Bacteroidota > Bacteroidia > Flavobacteriales > Weeksellaceae > Chryseobacterium > Chryseobacterium rhizoplanae. The sequence continues at coordinate 259,520 of NZ_FXTC01000007.1, read as the reverse complement.
TGTATAATATAAAGCAATCTTATAATTGGCGGCGTTGAATGACTGAGCTGTCCCATCTACATTTTCGAAGGGTTTTAATTCAAAGGTATTGGCACCGATCTCTTTTGCTTTTTTATAAACTAAAGAAAATATAAGTGCATCATCTTTTGAAAAACCCTGTACTTCTACTTCTCCTAAGTAAACGGCATCTGCAGCGGCGGCTTCTTTTTTATAAAAGAATTTATCCGGGTTGTCATTTGTTTTTTCAACCTTAGTCAGATAAACATTTTGGGCATTCCACAGCTGGATGCACAATACGGAAAAGATGATTGCAATATTCTTCATATATATTATTGTTGTGAAAGTGTATCAACACATTCTTCAAGACTGTTTTCCCAATGTTTGGGTTCAATTTTATAAGTCTCTTCTATTTTATCTAAAGACATTGTACTTCTTACAGGTCTTTTGGCAGGTGTTGGATACTGTTCGGTTGTTAATGGATTCAGTTTTACTGAAGATTTTGAAAATTCAGCAATTTTTTTGGCAAATTCAAACCATGTAGTCTCCGGATAGTTTGAAAAGTGGAAAACTCCGTAAGTTTTATGGTGAGCTTCAATAATCTTCATGATAGCTTCTGCCAGATCATTTGCATTGGTTGGCTGCCCAAACTGATCAGCAACTATTCCTAATTCTTTTTTCTGAGAGAAGAGGTTCAGCATTGTCTTCACAAAATTCTTATTAAATTCTGAGTACAGCCATGACGTTCTCAGGATAATTGTTTTAGAATTAATTTCCAGAGCAAGTTCTTCTCCTTTTCTTTTTGATTCTCCATATACTCCTATCGGATTGGTAAAATCATCTTCGGAATAGGGAAGGTTTGTGGTTCCATCAAAAACATAGTCGGTAGAAACATGAATCAGGGTAGTTTTATAATCTGCACATGCCTGGGCAAGATGAGCTACACCGTACGCATTTACAGCAAAAGCTTTTTCTTTTTCGGTTTCAGCCAGATCTACTGCTGTGTATGCTGAAGCATTGATGCAGTAATCAGGTTTGTTATCATAAAAGAAGTCATTCACCTGGTCTTCATTGGTAACATCAAGGGTGGATGAGTCTGTAAATAAGAATTCATATTGATGTTCAAAGTCCGGAGCTATTTTTCTAATGCAGTTTCCTAATTGTCCGTTGCTTCCTATTACTGCTATTTTTTTCATTTATATATTATTAATTTTTAAGTTGGAATCTTCAATAAGAGTTATTGATTAAGAATTTTTAGCATTTTGACTTCTTAAAAACTTCACTCTTGACTGGAAGTCTTTCTGGATCAAATCTACATAAAACTTATCGAAAATTTCTTTGACATCTTCAGGATGAACTTCGGATTTTCTTGTTTTGACATTGAAATAAATAACAGTTACCCAAAGTACGGCATGAATTGTTTTTTCATCTAAACTTTTCATCAGGATTTCCACTTTGGCAGTTCTATCCTGTACATCGATGGTTTTGCTGCTGATTACGACCTGGGTGTTATATCTTACTTCTTTTAAATAGGCTATTTCATTTTGAATGGCAATCCAGGTACAGCCGGTTTTCTTGGTATATTCTTCATAGGTAAATCCATAAAATGTTTCTACATGATCTTCTCTGGCATTGAACATATAATCCAGATATTTTACATTATTCAAATGTCCGATGGGATCACAGTCACTAAACCTAACTTTTACCGTAGTTGATACTTCTTTTTCCATTCCGCAAAAATAAAAAAACCACCTCTAAAAGAGGTGGTTAGTTTTATAAATCTTTGTTAATTTGCTGAAATTATTGAATTCCTAATTCTTTCTTTACAGCTGCAGTAGCATCTGCTCCTGCCTTATAAAGGAATGCAGGTGAGTTTGCATCCATAATGTAGTCATATCCACTAGCTTTAGCTACTTTCTCTACTGCATCATTCAGTTTTTTCTCAATTGGTCCGAAAGCCAAGTCTTGCTTACCTTGTAGATCTTTTTGAGCTTTGTCCTGCATTTGCTGGATTTCTTCAGCTAATTTTTTCATTTCAGCTTCTCTTGCTGCGTTTTCATCAGCTGTTTTTTTCGGAGCTTCTGTCTGATATTGCTGATATTTAGTTTGAGCTGCGTCTGCTTTTTTCTTAATCTCAGCCTGTTTTGTATCTAAGAATGTTTTAAGATCAGCATCTGCTTTCTTTTTCTCCGGCATAGCGTTAAGAACTCCCATTACATCTAAAGTAGCAATTTTTTGAGCTTTTGCCATACCTACAGATACAACCATCATTACTGCTGCAAATAATACACTTAATTTTTTCATAACTGGTAAATAAATAATTTAATTTGTTTTTAGATTTTAAAATATAGCAAAAGTTAATTTTTTAAACTTATTTTTTGCCTTTGCTATTTGTTTTTTCTTTCTTATCTGTTCCTTTCAGCAAAACAGACAATACTTTCTCGGTGTAATCATATTTAGACTGAAGGAAGATAACACTAATGTTATTGCTTTTATCAAGAACTATGCCCAAGCCATTTTTTTCGGACATTGTTTTGATGGCTCCCCAGATCTGATCCTGAAAAGGCAAAACAAGGTTTGTTCTCAGTTTTGTAATCTCACCGTTAGCTCCAAAACGTAAGCTAGTAGTCGTTTTAATATTTTTATCAAGGTCTACAACTTCTTTTTCTCTCAGTTTAAGCTGGTCCCCTATCAATAATACTTTTTCACTTTCGAAAGCAGCCTTTTTTCTTTCATATTCAGATTGAAGGTTTTGAAGTTCAGACTCCCAGGTATCGATCTGAGAATTCAGTCTTGCTTCAGCTTCTTTATACTGAGGTAATTTATTTAAAATTTCATTAGTATCCACCACTCCTATTTTCTGGGCATTGCTGAATCCAAAAAACAAAAGTAATGCGAATGTAAAAGTTATTTTAAAGTGCTTCATATGTGTAATTATAATGTTTGGTTCATCAAGAAGTGGTTACGCCATCCTGATTTATCACCTGATAATGTTTTATCAAGACCAAGTGCAAAGTCAAATCCGATCAATCCAAATGCTCCCATATATACTCTTACACCGATTCCGACTGATCTTTTCAATTGGAATGGGCTGTAAGAACTCCATGAGTTCCATACGTTACCTCCTTCAGCAAATGTCAGTGCGTAGATTTTTGCAGTCTGGCTCATTGAGATCGGGTATCTCAATTCTAAAGTAAATCTGTTATAGATTGTACCACCACCTGTCTGGGTAATATCATCTGCCTGGCCTCCTTCTGTACTGGCATTTTCATATCCTCTTAAAGGAATCAATTCTCTACCGTCATATCGACCTCCGAAAAGACCTGTACCTCCCATATAGAATCTTTCAAATGGCGGAGCTCCCAATTTACTGTTATATCCGTCCATGAATCCCATTTCTGCGGAAGATCTTAAGACCAGTTTTCCAATGATTTCATTATATACATCTGCCTTGAATTTAATTTTATAGAATTCCATCCACTTATATTTGTCGATAGCTGACATTGTGGAATAGTCTTTCTTTTTAAACAATGAGTATGGAGGTGTCAGTTTTGCTGAAAGCTCAATATTGGATCCCATTGTCGGGAAGATTGGGTCGATACCTGCAGAGTTTCTGCTCAAACCTAAGTTTACACTAAAGTTATTGGCAGTACCGTTAGTTTCCGTAGTATTTCCAAACTGGAAAGGATAGTTATTGAAGTCATACTTCTGGAACTGTAATCCAGTGTATAGTGAGAAGTAATCATCCGGCCAGTTTAACAGTCTGTTCAAACCTGCTGAAGCAGAGAAAATATTCAATTTCTGAGCAGCTCCGTACTGATCTGTATATCTTACTCTTGAGTTGTTCAAACTTACAGAAAGAGCTGTTGCTCTTGTACCAAATAACCACGGTTCTGTAAATGATACCCCATAGTTCTGGAAGTACTGTCCTGCCTGTACCTGAATAGAGAACGTTTGTCCATCTCCCTGTGGTACTGGTTTAAAGTCTTTAAACTTAAGGAAGTTCTTTAATGAGAAGTTATTAAATGTTAATCCTAAAGTACCGATGAAGCTGTTACCACCGTAACCCGCCTGCAATTGTACCTGAGAAGAACCTTTCTCTACCAGTTTCCAGTTAATATCCACTGTATTATCTACCTGGTTTGGCTGAATATCCTGCCCGATCTGCTGAGGGTCAAAGAATGACATCCCTGCCAGATCAAAATATGTTCTTTTAATTTCTGTTTTCTTGAACAGCTCTCCCGGTTTTGTTCTCAGTGCTCTAAGAATTACGTGGTCATGGGTTGTAGTGTTCCCCTGCCATGTTACCTTATTCCAGGTAGCCTGTTCTCCTTCATTAATTCTAACTTCCAGGTTTACGGCATCTCCTGACACTGATTTTTCAACAGGTGTTACATTAGAGAAAAGGTAACCATTGTTCATGTACACAGATTTGATATCTGAGTCATCTTCTTTACCACCGTCTTCTCCTACTTTTTTGTTGAATCCTACAGCATCGTAAATATCTCCTTTCTTATATCCTAATAATCTCTGTAAGTATTCTGTAGCGTAAACCGTATTACCTGTGAACGTAACGTCCCCGATGTAATATTTTTTACCCTCGTTAAGTTTTACATTGATTTCGTAGTTATTTCTTTTATTTCTCCAAACTGAGTCGGAAACGATTTTTGCGTCTCTATATCCCAGGGAGTTATAATAACTGATAAGACTTTGCTTATCCTCCTGGTATTTATCTTCAATAAATTTTGAGGATTTCAAAATACCACCAATACCGAAACGTTTTTGTTTTGTTTCTTTGAAAGCTTTGTTTCTAAGTTTTCTATCGGTTACATTTTCGTTTCCTTCAAATTCAATATGATCAATCTTAATTCTTTTTCCCTTTTCTACATTGATCGTCCAGTCTACTAAAGCAGGGTCTCCTGCATTTACTTTATCCTGAATGCTGATTTTTGCATCTGCAAAACCTTTTTTAATATAATCTTTAGGGACATTTGTTTTAAGACTAGAAACCAAGTTTTGAGTAATCTTAGTTCCTGGTTTAAGGTTGTTATCCTTTGCCAGTTTTTCACTTTTAGATTTACCAATTCCTTTTCCTGCAAATTTTACTTCTCCAAGTTCTTTCAGATCCTGCAGGTGAAATTTCAGAACGATTGTCTGTCCTTCAATGCTTTGAACATAAACTTCCACTTCAGAAAAAGATTGGGTATCCCAAAGTTTTTTAACAGCATTGCTGATTTTCTGTCCCGGAATGTCTACGCTTTCTCCTTTGGTAAGACCTGTAAATCTTAAGATCTGAGCTGGTGTATATTTTTTTACCCCATCTACAACGATGTCTTTAAGTGTATAAGTGCCTGCCTCATTTTCTGCATGAACAGCATTATTTACTTTTGTGCTGTCTTGTGGAGTTACTTGTCCATAAAAATGTGCAGAAGCAGCAAACATAATGATGGGTAATAGTCTAAACTTCATTTTATCGAGTCTTTCTTTTCTTAAATTTTATTGGCCTTTTACTTGCTCACCGGTTAAACCGTATCTTCTTTCTTTGTTTTGATAATCAACAATACATTGGAAGAAAATATCTTTGGTAAAGTCCGGCCACAGAACATTTAAAAACTGTAGTTCTGCATAAGCGATCTGCCAAAGCAGGAAATTACTTATTCTTATTTCACCGCTGGTTCTGATCAGTAAGTCTACAGGAGGAAAATCTTTGGTATAAAGATAGCTTTCAAATAAATTTTCGTTAATGTTTTCTATCTCTACTTTTCCTTCTTTTACATCAGAACTTATATTTTTAACGGCTTCCAATATTTCATTTTGTGAGCCATAGCTTATAGCCAATACAAGGTTTCCTTTTGTGTTTTCTTTTGTGAGTTCTACCACACGTTCCAACTGCTCTTTTACTAAAACAGGCAGTTTTTCCAGGTTCCCTATCACGTGCATTCTCAATCCTTTGCTGAAGATTTCTTCTGCCTCAAGCAGTAAGGTCTCTACCAATAAATTCATAAGAGTATTCACTTCTTCAGTAGGACGACTCCAATTTTCTGAAGAGAATGTATAAAGTGTTAGGTAAGGGATATTAATCTCATTACAGGCATTAATAGCATTTCTTACTGCATTAATGGCATTTTTGTGACCGAAAGTTCTTTCTTCGCCACGAGATTTTGCCCATCTTCCATTACCATCCATAATGATGGCTACGTGTTTTGGTAAATTCTCAGAATTTATTTTATCTTTAATCAACGACATATTATTCACAATAACATGGAGGTCTTCCGAACGAATACGTAAGTCCTAAACTGAAAGTATTCATCCAGTCCTTCGATCTACTATCTCCAATATTTCTCTTTTTAATAAACTCTGCTTCTCTTTCCTTAGAAACTGCATAATAATTTCCTGACTGTAATAATGAACCTCCTGTTGCAGGGTCCAAAATATCTGCGTTAAAAGAAGTTTTTACATCTTTATCAAGGATCTTACTGTGATCCAACTGATCTGTCAATGTATATCTGAATGTAGCTTCTGCAAATATTGCCCAGGAATGGTTGAATTTATACTTCAAACCTACCCCAAAAGGAATATGCATTGTTACTTTTTTCCCTAATGAATAATCTGTTTTCGTAGTGAAATCCAATTCATTGATTGGCGCCTGCGCCACACCATCTGCATCTCTTCTGAAATCATTCACAAGAGTAGCTTTAGGAGCATCAAACATCAAAGCACCAACACCTCCGAAGATATAAGGGCTCAGCATACTGATCTGCTCATTATTTACCGGGAAAAAGTTATATTCAAACATTAAACTCGCCTCATACACGTTATTTTTTCCGTATGAGTTTCTATTTCTTCTATAATCTTCTTTCGCAGCTTTATCACTAAACTGAATCTGGTTATAACCTAAATCCAATCTAATAGTCTGATGCGGATTAAAATTAAATCTATATAACAAACCTCCATAAAATGGGATGCCCCAATCTGACACTCTGTTTAAATCCAACGGCTTCTGTAAAATATAATTTGTCCTTCCTACATCTCCCACTAGGTTACTCATACCTAGACGAACTCCCAATTCGTTTCTTTGTGCTTTAACACTTACCACTCCAAGGAAGGCAAGGAAGCTAAACAATAATTTTTTATTCATAAAAGAATATGGATTTATGGTTATTTTAAAATTTAATTTTTGCAAATATAAAACATTTTTATATTAATGATAATCTTAATGTTTAGTTAAAAATAAACAAAAAAACATAATTTGTTATAAAGTAAACGGCAAAGTGGCAAAAATATTCTTTTTTTCATAGAATGAAAATACATTAAATATGAAAAAACCCCCATTAAATGAGGGTTTAATGCTTTATTTTTTATTAAATAATACCTGTACTTTATTTCTGATCCTTATCAACAACGGCTCTTTATAATTTTTATCTTCATCAAAATATCCGTAGCCATAGCCATATCCGTAACCATACCCATAGCCGTAGCCCTGTTTTGTATTATAATCATTATAAACAAGTCCCAAATTATCAATCTCATCATTATGATACTTTTCCGTAATCATTTTCAGCATGTACTTTTCTGTGTATTCATGACGTACAACGTAAATATTGGCATCAGAATGCTTCATCAGCTCGTATGAATCCGCCACTAATCCTACCGGTGGTGAATCTATAATAATGAAATCATATTTTTCTTTCAGTTCTTCTATAAATTTGATATTTCTCTGACTCATTAAAAGCTCAGAAGGGTTTGGCGGGATAGGTCCTGAAGTGGCAACATCCAGATTTGGAATTTTTGTTTTGTTGACAATCTGATCAATTCCTACTTCTCCGGTCAGATAATTGGAAATACCATATTTATTATCAATCTTGAAGTCCCCGAAGATTTTTGGTTTTCTAAGGTCCATCCCCAATAAGATTGTTTTTTTATCACTTAATCCTATTACCGATGCCAGATTAATGGAAATATAAGTTTTCCCCTCTCCTCCGATGGATGAAGTGATTAGTATGACCTTACCTTTTTGATCTTCATTATCTATCAAAAACCTCATATTGGCTCTTATCCCTCTGAAAGCCTCTGATACGGATGATTTTGGCTGTTCCAGAACAGTAAGCATATTTTCATTGTTGTTATTTCCGATCACCCCAAGAAGTGGAATTTTCGTAGCGCTTAAAAGTTCTTTGATATTTCTGATCTTGTTGTCAAACACTTCACCAATAAGGATAAATAACAGTGGAAGCAACAACATTCCTGAAATAATAGCTGTTTTTGCCAGTTTAACATTCGGTCCAATTGGTCTTTGTCCTAAATTCTTAGCCGGGTCAATCACCGTAATATCAGACTGATTAGTTGCCATTCTCATCTGGGTATCACTCTGTCTGCCCAAAAGACTGTTATAAGTAGCTTCAATCATGTTATATCCTCTCTCTGCATCCAGATACCTTCTTTCTTTTTCAGGATAAGTTGCTAAATCAGAATTGGCACCAGCCATTTCACGATCTATTTTATTGATTTCTTCATAATATCTGTTATAATAGCTTCTCAAACTATTAGATGATCCCATCCTTGCTTCATCAATAAGCCTGTTGATTTCTCTCATAGGCTCTGATGAAGGTTTATAAATAGTGGCCATTTCTGCTTTTTTGGCATATAAAGCTTTAAGTTCAGAAACCGTTGCTGTGAAAACACCATCTTCAAAACCTGCTGCATTTGTTCCGATCATTTTATCGAAATTCTGAGACTGAAGGGTGTTCTTGATATTATTCAGAGAACTGATTTTACTGATGATATCTGCTTTTTTAGCTTCTAGCTCTTTTATTTTTTCAAGAGATTTTTCATCCCTGTCTTTAATGTTATAAAGTTTTTCGGAAGTCTTTAAATAATTAAGCACATTGGCGCTTGAATCAAGTTTTTTACGGATGTTTGCAAGGTTGTCTTTTAAGAAAATATCTGTATTCTTATTAACAATATTTTTATCAGCAAGTCTCTTTTTCTGTAGCTCTGCAACAGATTTATTCAGGAAATTAACAGTACTATTTAGGTTGTATCCTTTTTTAGTAATAATCATAATAGACCTGATTTCTTTATCAAAGTCCACTCCTGTGGTAGAAACAATTTCATCTACACTCTGGTTGACAGAGTTCAGGTTAATAATAATATTATCCAGCTTAATTTTGGTAGGAACAGGGTTCTGAAGTAGTCTGAATCTCAGGTTAGGAGAAGTATACCACTCATTAATTTTGATGGTTTTGTCTGCTGGTCTGCCATAAGAGTTAATATCCTGAAAGCCCTCTACTTCATAGTTATATAAATTTGTAGACTCTCCTTCTTCAGGCAAAACGACTTCATAAGCCCCATTTCCTTTCGGTATCAGCGTAATAGGATAATTGATCTGCTGAAGGTGTTTTTTATCGATCTGAAGAAAAACAGGCGAATCATCTTTGTCCAGATAAGTAGATTTTATAAGTCCTTTGGTAGAATAGTTCACAAAAAGATCTAATTCTTTCACCAAAAATTCATTATGAGATCTGGATAAAAGCATTTTCTTCAAATAAAGCCCATCCTGATTTCCTGTATCACCCCAAATGAAGTTAATAGATTGGTTAGACTGTGTTGGCAAAAACTCTGAACCTTTACTGGAGGTACTTAATGATAAGTCTGATGCATAAATATTCTGTGCATAATATTTCCTGTATACCCATGACATGGCATAGCCAATGATAAACATCAATACAAACCAGTACCAGTTTTTAAGAACCCTTCTTAAAAAGTGTTCCAAATCAAATAATGCAAATGTCCCGGATTTATCTTTTTGAGAATTATTCTTCTCTGCAGTGTTTACTCTTTCTGGAATCATGGCTAAAGATTTTTAAGGAGTAAATAAATAGATAATGCAGTAGTAATTACAGAAACTCCTGTAGTCAAAGTCTGAATAGGGTCTTTTCCGAATCCATTCAAGCTTTTCGCTCTTGTATTCAGATAGATTTCGTCTCCGTTCTGTACATAATAATAAGGAGAGTTCATAAGGTCTTCACGGGTAAGATCTATTTTGGCAATTTTGATTCCTTCCGGAAGTTTTCTGTGGATAACGACTTCTTTTTTATCAATAGTTCTGTTCAATCCGCCATTAATAGCCAATGCCTCTGTAATGGTAAGGGTATTTTTGTGGGCAACCTTCTCACCTGAAAGTCCTGTAGTTTCCACGTCCCCAAGAATATAATAGGTAATACCATCTGTATTCAGTCGAACTTCAGATTTACCGTCCTGGAAATTTTCATTTACTTTATCCTGGATTTCTTTCGTAATATCGTCAAGCGTTCTTCCTTCAGCTTTTATATATCCGATTCCAAATACATTGATATCACCATTGGAGTCAACCTTGAGTCCGTTAAAATAGAAATTCATATTTCCGCCTCTGCTTCCACCGGAGTTAGCACTTACTACACCTCCTACACTACCACCTCCTGATATTGCAGAACTTGTTACCCCTCCACCGGCAACACCGCCTGAAGTATTGTAAGAAGAATAAAATTGTGCAGCATCACCCTTAGGTGTCGTCACAATATTAAGATTCAGGATGTCATTTTTGGTAATCCTGTACACGGGAATATTGTACGGGATAAGACCTTCTTCATTAATGACAAGGCTTTCGCTCGGCTGCAAGTACCTCACATCCTTTGTTGTGATACATGAGGTAACTAAAAAAGGGAATATTAAAAATAAATACTTAAAATTCTTCATCATATTTGAATATTGTTTACAAAAGTAATATTTAATTGTTAATTTTTGTTATTTCTTAATCGATATAGCAAATCTGGCAGATAAGCTCCGAAAAAGCCTAATGAAATAATCACCAATAATAACAGATTGACATCAATATGTCTTAAATAATAAGCAACCCCCACGATCATCAAATAGTAAAGAATGATATATAAAGTAGATCTTCTATGGGTAAGATTTAGCTTTAACAACTTATGGTGAATGTGGTTTTTATCTGCGTCAAATGGTGATTTCTTATTATAAAGCCTTATAAATATTACATTTAAGGTATCTACGATTGGAAGAATAAGGATCGCTACAGCTACCACAGGAGCAGACTGAAGGTGATATCTTGGCACATCTACCAGGTTTTTATCAATAAAAATATCTATAAAACAAATGGAAGTAAAGGCCAGCAAAAAGCCAAGCAGCATGGATCCGGTATCTCCCATAAATATTTTACGGGTACGGTAGTTGGACAGATTATAGTACAGGAACGCCAATACAGTCCCAATAATTACAACAGATAATACGACCAGCGGATAATTATATTCTCCTAACCGGTAATAGCTTATTCCAAATAAAGCACTGCAGATTACAGAATAACCACCCGCCAATCCATCTATCCCATCGATAAGGTTGAATGCATTGATCAGAATAATAAAGGTGATGATACTGAACAGGACACTTATAAAATATTCCAGCTCATACACACCAAATATTCCAAATAAGCTTCTTATTCTAATATCTGAGCCAATAACCACCAGGGAAGATACTACAATTTGTGCAACAAGTTTTTTATAAGCCCTCATTACAACAATATCATCCATTACCCCTACGTAAAGCAGGATAATTAATGAGGCAAATAAAAATTTGTAGAGGTCAAACAGTTCATAGGCAAAAATGGAAGCACAGATTCCTATTGAATAGAAAATGGCAATTCCGCCAAGGTTAGGAATTTCTCTAAGATGCGAACTTCTTATCCCAGGCTCATCCATCAGGTTCTTCCTTCTCGATATCTTGACGATAGTAGGAATAGAGAAAAAGGTAATTAAAAAGGCGAATACGAAACCAAGTCCTATTTTTATATAGAAAATAGGTATTCCCGATCCGCTTAAGAACAATTCAAAATTTTTCATTCTTTCTTATTCAGCACTTGTATTTCTCAATAAAAACTCGTAATGCAGGACTTCTAAGAACTTCATCATCATTTTTTATTGCCCGAAACAATAGTACGTACATTTGTGTTTATTAAATCAACTTTCTTATCAATCTTTTCTGTCCTCCAAAAAACAACAGATAAAAAATTTTTTTCTTCAAAGGCAAAGATAAAAGATAATTCTTACCAAAACGACTATAGTTCAATATATCTTGAATTTTTATTTGTCTTTCCTTCATAAAAAGGACCAGCTGATCAGACATACTATAAAATATTTCCTCTTTTTTCACAAAGGCCAGATAAGCCAGAAATGAATACACTCCTTCAAAAATCTGGAAATTTTTTAATTCCTCTTTTTTGTGAGAATACTGAGATCCATTGAATACATTTTCCACATCTGCCACTGCTTTCAGCATATCAAGTCCTTTTTCCGTATGCGTTTTCGTAATAGAATCGGTACGTTCAAGATATTGATAATGGAAATTTTGGGTCTGTGCAATGGTATCACATTCCAGTAAAAGTTGTGGAATAAGCTGAATATCTTCAAAATGAACTCCTTTTTTAAATCTTCTCTGATTAAAAAGTTCTTTTTTGAACAGTTTATTGCATGCAAAATAGCTGATATCCGAGAACACTGAAAAATTATTTTCAAGAACTATTTTCTCAGACATGTTAGGAAGCTGAGTCAGTTTTTGGGTAACTTTCCCTGTTTCATCAACTTTCTGGATATTGCAGATCACCATTTTTGCCTGATGCTTCTCTCCCAACAGAAGCATTTCTTCAAACATTGTTTCGGAAACATAGTCATCACTGTCTACGAAACCAATATAATCTCCTGCAGCTCTGTCAAGTCCAAAATTACGGGCATCGCTTAAACCTCCGTTTTCTTTGGTAAAAGCTTTTATTTTTTCCGGATATCTTTGTGCATATTCTTCAATTATTTTTCCTGAATTATCTTTACTCCCATCGTTCACTACAAGAATCTCAATACTGGGAAGACTTTGGTTCACCAGCGAGTCAAGGCATTTTGTCAGATAGTTTTCGACATTGTAAACAGGAACAATAATGGATACTTTTGGGGGAACATTTGTCATACATTAAATTTTCGTCAGCCTTGCATTCAGCCATCCTTTTTTAGCTTCATCAAAATCTTTTCTGGAACACGGAATGCAGTTCTCTATATTTTCATCATCACCAAAATACCACAAATTACTGAAAGTATCACGCTTGAAAGCATATTGTCTGTCATCTATCAAAACATAGAACAATTCATAATGTCTTTCCTTCGGATGGGAATGCTGTATATTGATTCCTTCAATCAGATACCATAACATCTGTGCTAAAAGCTGGTGGTTCAACTGATTTTCTGAATAAATATTATAATTAAAAATCCCTACAGATTTCAGATTTTCACTTAATCCGATTTCTTTCATGTAGGCACAAATTTCTCTTCTGTTTAATCCATTGACCTGTGGATTCATAGAAAAAGGTTCGCTGAAACTTTCCACAGCATCACAATTTACAGTTACCAGATCTGCTTTTCTGAAGAAAGGTTCTGTTTTTTCTGTAGAGTTCATCATTTCAGCAAGACGGATGATGTCAAACTCCACTTCTTTGATCAGTCTTACAGAATCCATCTCATTCAAATGTTTCTGATATCCTAAATGATGATAATTATTAATAGAAAAATTCTTGGCGCCGAAAATTTTACCAAGAAAAGTATGTTCATTGATTGTTTCTCCCTGTTGAAGAGAAATAATATTACTGATCTGGGTATAATTGATGTTTTTCTGATGAAAATTCAAAGCAGAAAATAATGAGAAGGCAAAATCATTAGATCCGCCTACAATAACAGGAATCGCTCTCTTGTAATGACATGCCGACAGGACTTCCTGCAAAATATAATGGGTATCCTGAACAGATTTTCCGGACACCAGATCTCCAAGATCTACAACAGGAATTTCAAAATCCATCTGCGAAAGTTTATAAAACTCATTCCTCACCGCTGTAAAATCCTGCACTTCTGCATCTCCACCCACGCCTCTGTAATCAGATACAAATAAAAGAACAATACTGTCTTCTTTGATCTCTTTTGTAATCCGATTTCCTATCTGCCAGCTTTCTGTTTTAAAATTTCTTGGTGAAATGATAAAGTCTTCGAAATCCATATTTGAATATAATAATTTATTAATTGCTTTATATAACAAACATACAAAAAACATGGGAACTGAATAGGGTGTATTCTTTTTGTTCACAAAAAAGCCATCAACATTTGTTAACTGCTTTGTATTTTTGCGACCTTATTTTTTCATCAACCTTGTCAATGTTTAAAACATTGACAAGGTTTTATTCATGAAACCAGTAAAAACAAATCCGCCTCATACATTGCATGAGACGGATTTTTATTCTAATTCGGTTGTTAACTGATTAGCATTTCCCGAATGACTGGCTGATAATCGTTATTCCGCCTATAATAATAGTAACTCTGATTCCTGTTGGAATTCCCCAGGTAGTACATATAGATAAGCAAGCCTGGCCGGCAGTTCCATTGGGAATACTTAAGGGTATACTGAAACAATATTTCCCAAAACCTAATGGTAAGTTGATACAAACTTTGTTGTTCTCAACAGTAATTGATATACACTCTGCTGTTACAAGAAGATACCCTGCGCTGGCGTTGGCAAGGCTTAAGTCTGAATCCGCTCCAGATGAACGGCGGCTAGCCTGACTGTCTTCGTGCGATCTTTTTGCTGCTTCTAATGCGTGCGAAATTGCTTCTTCGCTAAATTTAAATTCTGGCATGATTTTATAGTTTTGTTTTCTTACTCGTTTGGCTTTTCAGAATCCGCCTCGTTTTTTAAAGTGGTTCCTGAGCTCCACCGTTTGTAATATTACGATGTAAAACTAAAGAATTAAAACACTGAATATCATAGTCTTAGTACTGATTTTTTCACTTGCGTATTTATACTTAGAGCTAAGTAATCATCGTCATTTGCAAGGTTAAATCCCAACAAAGGGAAATTTATTTAACACATTACCCTATGTAGTTTTATCTTTTTTAATGATTACAATGAAAATCAACATCCTTAAAACCTGTGTCATGACGTAGTAACTTACTTTACAAAACAAAAAAGCACAGACCTAAATCTGTGCTTTCCTATTTTATTATAAAAATTATTTATTTTTTAGCTGCCGGTTTCTTAGCCGCAGGCTTTTTCGCTGTCGTAGTAGCTTTTTTAGTTGTGGCTGCTTTTTTAGCGGCAGGCTTTTTCTTTTCTGCAAAAGCTTTGGGATCCTGATCTGTAATCCATTTCTTAACCTCATCTAAAGAAAGTTCTTTCAATTCATCAGCTTCGTACTTTGTATCGTCTGCTTTCTTCGGAATTTTGAACATTGCTTTTCCAAATTTGATGAAAGGTCCCCATCTTCCGTTTTCAATGGAAATTTTTTCTTTTTCCCACTGCTGGATATATCGGTTGGCTTCTTTTTCAAGCTTCGCATCAATTAATTCATTGATATCGCTCTGAGAAAGATTTTCAAAGTCATATTTCTTTGGAACATTTACGAAAATAGCTTTGTATTTGATAAATGGTCCAAATCTTCCTGTTCCTTTAGTAACCGGCTCTCCTTTATAAGTTGCGATAGGAGCATCAGCAATTTTCTTTTCATTGATAATTTCCTCCGCACGTTTCTGATCTACAGAAAGAGGGTCTTCTCCTTTCGGAATGCTGATATAAGTTTCTCCCCATTTTACATAAGGTCCAAATCTACCAACTCCTACAGAAACGGACTGTCCATCCACTTCGCTTAAATCAAAAGGCAGTTTGAATAGTTCCAATGCCTCTTCAAAAGTAATGGTTGCAATATTCTGACCCGTCATTAAGGAAGCAAAAATTGGCTTTTCTTCATCATCAGTTTCTCCAATCTGGATCATCGCTCCAAATCTTCCGATTCTTGCATGAACATTTTTACCAGTCTTCGGATCTACCCCTAATAGCCTGTCTCCAGTTGCACGGTCAGCATTTTCTTCTACATCTTCAATTCTCGGGTGGAATTTTGAGTAGAAATTCGTCATCATCTCCTTCCATTTCTGATCACCACTTGCAATTTCGTCAAAACTTTCTTCTACTCTTGCTGTGAAACCGTAGTCAAGGATTTCTCTGAAGTTATCCGTCAGGAAATCATTTACCACTTCACCTATATCTGTGGGTAAGAATTTATTTTTATCCCCTCCGAATTTCTCTTCAAGAACTACTTTTTTGATTTTATCTTTAGCTAAAGACATTTTGATCACTTCACGGGTATGTGGCTCGACTTCTCTCTTATCCACATATTCTCTGTTCTGAATCGTTTGAATCGTCGGAGCATAAGTAGAAGGTCTTCCAATCCCTAATTCTTCAAGCTTTCTCACCAATCCGGCTTCTGTATATCTTGCACTTGGTCTTGTGAATTTTTCAGTAGCGGTAATGGTTTTATAGTTTAATATCTCTCCTACACTTACTTTTGGAAGTAACTTATCATTGCTCTCCTCATCTTCATCTTCTGTCTTCACAATACCGTAAGCCTTCAGGAAACCGTCAAATATGATTACTTCTCCCTGAGCTTCAAAATGATGGGGTAATGATGCATTCCCGATTTCGATCACCGTCTTTTCAATTTTGGCATTGGCCATCTGAGAAGCCAGTGTTCTTCTGTATATTAATTGGTATAACTTATTCAGCTGTGCATCTCCTATGCTTTTCACTCCAAAATCCGTAGGACGGATGGCTTCGTGGGCTTCCTGTGCTGAAGCAGATTTTGTAGTATAATTTCTTGGAGAAGAATATTCTGCTCCGTATTCTGATGTAATTTGTTTTTTTGCTCCTTCAATAGCTTCCTGAGAAAGGTTTATAGAGTCTGTTCTCATATAAGTAATGTACCCTTCTTCATACAGCCTTTGCGCCAGACGCATGGTATTGGTTACATTATACCCAAGTCTTGAGGAAGCTTCCTGCTGTAGTGTGGAAGTGGTAAATGGAGCTGAAGCGGAACGTGTACCCGGCTTGGTTTCAACATTC
The DNA here is from genome assembly GCF_900182655.1 of Chryseobacterium rhizoplanae. Classification (GTDB taxonomy): domain Bacteria; phylum Bacteroidota; class Bacteroidia; order Flavobacteriales; family Weeksellaceae; genus Chryseobacterium; species Chryseobacterium rhizoplanae. The sequence goes on along the minus strand of NZ_FXTC01000007.1, from coordinate 242,555 downwards.
AGAACTTTAAATTCCGTAGTTTTTGCCTGCTCAAGGAATTTTTCTGCTTCTTCTTCTTTTTCGAAGTCTTTTTTAAGTTTAGCAGCTATTTCCTGCTCTGTTTTATTTAAAAAGATTCCATCAAGTTTAAAGCTTGCTTTTGGTTTAAACTCACGAATCTCCTTTTCTCTTTCAACAATTAATCGTACTGCTACAGATTGTACTCTTCCGGCAGATAATCCCGGTTTTACTTTCTTCCATAAAACGGGTGACATTTCAAAACCTACAATTCTGTCCAGCACTCTTCTTGCCTGCTGGGCATTGACTAAGTTCTGATCTATATCTCTCGGATTGTCGATTGCTTTTAGAATGGCGTTTTTGGTAATCTCATGGAAAACAATTCTTTTTCTGTTTTCAGGTTTCAACTTCAGTTCATCCGCCAGGTGCCATGCAATAGCCTCCCCTTCGCGGTCCTCATCGGAAGCGAGCCATACCATATCGGCTTTCTTTACTGCAGCCTTTAATTCGGTTACCAATTTCTTCTTGTCTGCGGAAACTTCGTAATCAGGACTGAATGTAGTAAGGTCTATCCCCATCCCTTTTTTAGGAAGGTCCCGGATATGCCCGAAACTGGATTTCACTTCAAAATCCTTTCCTAAGTATTTCTGAATAGTTTTTGCTTTTGCCGGGGACTCTACGATTACTAAATTTTTCGACATTCTAACTAAAAATTTTTGCAAAAGTAAAGCTTTTTTATTATATACTTTTTGTAAAACGGGTTTAATTTAACAATCCAGCTGGTTTATACTCCTTTTCAGCAACCATTTTTTAAAGAATCAAGTCCTTTGTAGTATAGGTTTTAGAGCGTTATATAGTTATCCACATTTTATGATATAGAATTTTTCATCAGCCATCATAGACGTAAGAGATATGCTTATATATAAAAAAGCAGAACAAGAGACCTCATTCTGCTTTTTAAATCTTCCTTTTCGGAATTTATCGTTTTAAAATTTTGACAACTGCTTCAGAATTATTAATCCTTAGCAGATACACTCCTGCATTTAAGGATGACACATCCGTCTGATTATTTATAAACTGTCCGGATTTCACAAGCTGCCCCAAAGCATTAAAAATCTGGTAACGATATTCTTTATTCTCCGTAGCTTTGATATAGAGAATATTGGAAACCGGACTCGGGTATAAAGAAATCTTATTATCCGTCATTTTAAGTGCCGCATTAGCCGTACTTAATGTTGAGCCGCCAGGAATTACTATGGTTCTTGAAGCAGGCCCTTCTTCATTGCCATTTGCATCATATTCTATTTTCACACATCGGCATCCCGTACCAAAATACGGATCATTGTTATCATGAAAAGCTATCATCCTGTTGGTCGTAGAAGCGGCATCAAAAAGTACATTAACCGGTCTTCCCAAATAATTTGAATTTAAAGCTGACGTCCACACCGCGGGATATTGAAAATTAAGGACATTAAAGGTTCCCTGAGCCGCCTGATTGGCAATCACACTTCTGAAACCTCTGGATCCGGAATCAGGATAATTTCCTAAAGCATATGCAGGATTATTAAACATATATCCTACGGTGGCGTTGGTTGAATTTCTCACTCTGGTTCCTAAGTAATCATTTGCTATAGTATATGATGTGGCTATATTTTTATCTTTTTTATACCAGGGAGTCTGCCCGAAATCACTTCCTGAAACCAAGGCAACATTCATCAGATCGGGAATTCGCCAGCCTGCCGGACAAGGATCGAAAGGAGATTTCTCTCCTCCTCTTCCCCATCTGTCAGGCGCCAGATTTGGTTCTGTTGCCAGCCAGTCTGTTCCGTTGGTATAGTTAGGAGTTGTGCTGTTATAAGGAGCAAAAGTACTTGGAATCATATACACCAAAGGATTTTTAACGGAATAAGACAGTATTTTGGAAATCTTGTCTACCGGCTTGTCTGTAATCTGTACGTTTGATGCAGCAGCATAGGTATTGTAAGGAACAATATAACTACCGGAAAGATTGTTATAATCAGCCGGAGCGAGTGCAGCATAGGAAATAGTTCCATTGGCAGCAGCAGTTCCTAAAGAAATATTGTAGAAACTTCTGTTATCCGCATTTTGGAAAGCAGGAATAGGATCTTTTCTTCCCCACTGATAATGCAATCCTGTAGAAGCCCGGATCTTCATCAGTTCTTCGGCGGTGGGCGCGAGAGGATTTGCAACATTAGGAAAAGCATCTGTTGCCCCAAGATTACGATCCATAAAAGTAGTCTGTAATATCACATCCGCCTTGTTCACATAATTTACATAATTTGTCACGACTTCCGGAGATTCTGTAGTATAGGTGTAAGATTGTACAGGAGAATCCGTAACCCAGATGTGCCAGCTCCAATATACCGGAGCTGATATACTTCCGTTATGCAGGGTCACCACAGCATTTCCACTCTGATCAGGAGCTATTTCTACAGCTATTTTTGAATTAGTAAGATCCTGCAGCGAAGAAGGTGACGGATTGACTATTGAAATTTTACTGATAAGACCGGTATTCGTAGTCCAGAGAACATTTCCTTTTAAATTATTAAAGTTGGAAGAGTTTAGTATCTCTACATTATTCAACAATTGACTTTGTACTGAAAATGCCTTACTTACCGGTATTTCAATGACAGCGGCGGTTCCGCTTTTAACAATCTGGTAAGTATTAGGGTTGTCGATTCCTTCTTTATATTCTGCGGCTGCGGGCAGATATTCTGTAGGAAAATCATAATCATTGACAAGGTATAAAGGATCTTTTATACATCTGCATCCGTTGGCATCCGAGGTATACATTACCGACATAGGAAAGTAATAATAACGCCCCTTGATATTGGGATAATTAGCGTCCGGAATATCTGGCTGCGTTTTATCCGGAATCATAGAAAGCCCTCTAACGGTAACAGCGGGAGAAGCATCGAACTGGCGGGCCATGGTAGCCGTCCACAATGCAATATGATGCTGATCACTATACTGTCCCGCATGAGCTCCTCTGATAAGCTGTCCATTTCCTGGAAAGATTCCCATATTGTATCCCCCAACTGCAGAAAGATCAAAACCAAGATTAGGATACACCTTAAACCCTGTCATGAATGCAGGAAGTCCAGCATTCGTAGGTTTTATAATATGGTATTTATTGGTTTCAAAAACATTTTTCGCCATATTGGTTTTTACGCCGAAAGGTGAAAAGTCTATTCTGATATCATCCACATAAGATCCGGAGGCAAGATTTGCTACCAGCATAGAGGGTATACGCCATCCGTTGGGACATGGGTCATATGAAGATTTATCCCGATAAGGTTTTGCTTTGTCATCGGTATTGTAAACAGCTTCTATTTTTCCCTGTGCATTATCAGACCAAAGATTAAGCTCTGAAAGCCGGTTAGTAGGTAAGGTTGTAGATTTCCCAAACCAATTGACAGGCAGATTGACATTATTATTGTAATAAGCCTGGCCGGAATTATCTTCCTTATTGACATAGATAAGACTCAGCGGATTCTTCACAGAAAGCCTTAAGTTATTGGTAACCTCCGCCGCGGAAAGTAATACAAATTTTCTAAGATCATCAATACTCACAGCATTAGTCATATTTTTAGCTCCTCTATGTCTGACTCTTCCTATAGATCCTGAAGCTTCGTAGAAATCATTTCCTCTGGTAACCAATGGTGGAATTGGATCTTTTCTTCCCCACTGGTAAAGAAGTCCTATACTTTTGTTCCAGTCTGATGCGGTGATAGAACTGGTAAGTGCACCCAGGTTCCTGTCCATCCATTTCCAATCTGTGTCCGGAATCACTTCAGTTGTTCCGTCTGATTTCATCCTTTTAACAGGATTGAAACTTCGGTAGGTTGCTCCATTTGTAGGATCATCAGTAACCCAGATATGCCAGCTCCAATAGATTTCTCCATTTACTTTAAAGGCAACCACAGCATTTCCTTCTTTTGTTTTGTTAATAGGAACTTTTATTTTAGCATCCTGGCCTGTTCCTATTATTTCGAGAGCATAATTTACTCCGGATTTTATAAGACCATGAGCATCTTCCCAAAGTACATCTGCAGTCACTGTTCCTGCAGGAATCCCATTCCCGTTGAGATATCCGCCTCCTTCCCACATCGCATATGCTTTCTTTACCGGAACCAGTAAGCCTTCACTATTCTGACCGGGATCAAAGATGTAGCTGTTGGGTGCTTTTTTCCAATCCGGAAGAAATATTTTTTTCAATTCGTACGCCGGCCTGATCAGTGAGTCCACATTTTTAGCAACGGATATTGCTCTTATATGTCCAACCGAAGAATGCCTTCCTCCGATATTACCTTTCAAACAAATACTGAATGGTATCAGACAGAAGACTGCCGCTAATTTTCCAGCTAACCTTTTCATACCTTATAATTTAGTGTCATTATCCAAATACAATTTTTAAGCCTATTTCAATAAAAAGAGATTTATTTTATAAATATTAATAGCATATTTGAATTATGATATTAATAATTCAAAACAAAACTAGTAAACAGTACAAACATGAACAACCTTTTTACAAAAAAAGACAGCTTAAAAGCTGTCTTTATATTTTCATCTTATAAATATTATGGAAGAATGTGGTTTTTATAACGGTCTATCGAAAATCGCCCCGCTTTAATATTATTAAAGAGTGAGAAGACGACAAAATTGAAGACAACGAGTGAAATAATAAATGCATAAATCATGTTCTTGGTCCTCGCTGAAACAACATACATGGCATTTGGAATAATGATATACGAGAACCCGATGAACGCTCCTGCAAGCCTCGATGAGAAAATAGGGTTATTTCTAAAGATAAAGTACATACAAATCCCAATCACCGCATAGTTTCTATGGTATTCATAATAAGGATAAAGCTCTTTCATCTTAGTATCAAAAACAAAAAGGAAGAAGGTCAGGATCGCCATCATTACCTCCGGAATCCCGATACCACCATTCAATCGCTGTACCGTTTCATCCATATATCCGTTGAAACCTTCTACAAGTGTACTATTCGAGGCCATCCCATCCAGGAAACCACCAAAACTCCTGTATATTTCAAACGGAGATAGAAATACAGAGCCTATGATCATAATCAGCATCACCGTTTTGTTCAGTGGAACGCGAGCCAGCCAATACATAGGCAGGAATAAATAACATACACTGTGTATACCTGATCCTATAAATATAAAAAATAAGTAATGCCAGAATTTCCGTTCTTTGATATACCGTATTGCAAAGTAAACAATAAAAGTTCCCAGGTTTTGTCTGATCTGCCCACTTTCTCCGATAAAAAAGTTGGGAATAAACATAAAAAGGGTAAAAGTAAAGGGATAAAATGTATTGTCTTCTGTATATTCTACTTTAAAGATCATCGCAAAAATAGCAATGACCAGAGTCAACATATAAAAAGGTGCGTTAAAAAAATTGAGGAGTATTTTATTAATCAGCGTGTACAGCCATTCAACATCCAGGTTTTCAGATCCTTCCATATGGAGCATCTTCATAAAGATACTGTAATAGCTTTTGGTGTCAGAGTAAATATAAATTCCTTTGTAACTTCCGTAATCAGGACCTACCTCATTTCTAAGCCCGACAATAATAATGAAATACACAGCAAGGAACCAGAACCATTTTTTATCAACCTTCTTTCCATACACCTCCTGAATACTGAAAAACAGCATATAGAGGATTGCAATAATATAATATGGGTGTAATAAACTCATGCTAAATCTCTGATGTTTTTTTAAACTGATGATATGCTGTGATAATTCCCGTTAGAATTAATGGCAGAAAAAGTCTCACCTCCCAAAACAACCCTACTAAAGTAATCATGATAAGGTAAGGAATTGAAAAGAAAAAATATTTTCCAAAAACAGACCTGTTTTCTTCGTCAGTACAAAGCCTGTATATAAAGTAAATCACAATGATGGCAAAGATCAATCCCGCAAGATTGAAAGGACTGGAAAAATTCCTGTTGATATAAAAGCCTTCTACGAATGTAGTTTCATCCTTCACAAGTACAGCCCTTAATCCCAGATAAGGAACAAGAAATGCAACAACCAGTGGTATTATTTTCCAGATCACCTGATAATTCCCTTTTTTCAATTCGTCAATATTAAAAAATACTGCGGCAAAAAAAGCAATATTCAGGCAGGCAGTCTCTCTTACCAAGGTAGAGATTGCGATAAGACCAATGAGAATAAAAAAGAAAACATTTTTCCTGGTATCTAAATACTTCAGTGTTAAAAACACACCGGCCAGATAGCAGAAAAGTGCAATAGTATCACAATTTGTTGGTGCATACTGAGTAATTACGATAAAAAAAACAGATAAAAGATGGATAATTCTTCTTGCATTAATATTGAGCAGAAGACCTGTAGATTTCAGTTTAAACACAGCATCCAAGATCAGGGAGCATCCAATAAAAAACACGCTGTTCATCAGGAAAAGCCCATGATAAAAAGGCGTTCCGTTTTTTGTCAGAAAATCTTTGAAGAAAGAAAGAGGGCCATTGATCAGGTTATACATCAGATCTGTCATCTGCACACTCAGGTAATTGGGAATCACCCTGTAAGCGTATACCGAGGAAAATAAAAAGTCGGGAGTTGTTTCTGATGTTTTCAGTCTTGTATAGGAAGACTCAAATCCATAATAAGACATGGCAAACAGCAGAATCGGAAGTACTATTACAAATAGATATCCGTTTATTTTTTCATCATTTCTTTTCAACATATCTAAAACAGATTCTTATTTTTTAATAATAATTGTGATTTAAAATACATTTTTCTAAAGGGGAACATTTGCAAAAGTAGAATATTTTTTCATTCTTCCTAGAATATTTTATTGATTTTCAGTCAAAACTTCTCTCCAACTATTTTGAACTAATACTTAAAAAATTAAATTTGCAGACTTGATTTACATGCAATGCATCGTTTTTTTATATTTTTATATTATCTGATTTCCAGAAATAAAGTCCTATCTGTACTTACAGCCTTAGGAATTGCTGTTTTATGCCTTTTTTTTGCATCAAAGATCAATTTTGAGGAAGATATCAACCAGATCATTCCTAAAAATGAAAAATCTGATCTTACAGCAAAGGTTCTTAAGCAGCTTAATTTTTCGGATAAGATCATCGTTATTATAGAGAATAAATCCGGTGAAGACAGCTTCCAGCTTTCCGAAACGGCAGATACTTTTTTACAGAAGATAGAGCCTTTACAAAAGTATATAGGTTCTGTTCAGGGTAAAGTGAATGATAATGAGATCTCGGAAACATTTGATTTCGTCAGTCAAAACTTACCATTATTCCTTAATGAAAATGATTACAGGGAAATAGACCGCAAACTTCAGAAAGACAGCATTGCCAAGCAGGTAGAGAATAATTATATCTCGCTGGTTTCTCCCACAAGTCTTGTTACCAAAGAATTTATAAAAAAAGACCCTTTGGGACTTACTTTTTTAGGGATTAAAAAATTAAATGCCTTAAACATCAGCAAGGATTTCAAGCTTGAAGACAGCTATATTGTAACCAAAGACGGAAAAAACCTGTTACTTTTTATTGACCCTAAAAATAAAAGTAATGATACGAAAGCCAATGAAGTTTTTGTAGACCAGCTCAACTCAATAAAAGACGGCATTAATAAACAGTTCAAAGGAAAAACAGAAATCAGTTATTTTGGTTCTCCGGTGATTGCCGTAGCCAATGCTAAACAGATCAAAAAAGATATTCAGAATACGGTAGTAATTTCTATGACAGTTCTTTTGATCCTTCTGATCTATTATTTCAGGAACTTCTTTACTCCCATCATTGTCTTTTTACCAACAGTATTCTCTGTACTTCTCGCCTTATTGGTCCTTTATTTTATTAAAGATAAAATTTCAGCAATTTCATTAAGTGTGGGCGCTATTCTGATTGGGATTACAATAGATTATGCCCTCCATATTCTTACTCATTATAAGCACAACAACAATATTGAAGAGCTTTATAAGGAAATCACCCAGCCTATTATACTGAGCAGTGCAACGACAGCCGTTTCATTTCTTTGCCTGGTTTTCGTACGTTCTGAGGCATTGAAAGATCTGGGACTTTTTGCTGCTATCACCGTCATTCTCTCCTCAGTTTCAGCATTGATTATTGTTCCTCAGCTGTATAAACCCAAAGAAAATGGAGAACACCTCAACACGAATTTCATAGACAAGATAGGATCTTATCCTTATGAGAAAAACAAGCCTTTGATTATAGGATGCTCTGTCATCATTCTTGCCTGCCTGTTCGGATTCCGACATGTAGGTTTTAATGAAGATATTGGTGATCTTAATTATATTCCAAAAGATCTGAAAATCAGTGAAGCCAAACTTCAGAAACTTTCTGATATTACCTCAAAATCTATTTATACAATTTCTTATGGAAATTCTGAAGAGCAGGCATTAACCCGAAATTCTGAGTTAAGCAGCTTCCTTGAAAAAGAGAAAAAAGAGGGTAAAATATTAAGTTACAATTCTATCGGAAGCATTGTTCTTTCGGAAAAGGACCAGCAAAAAAAGATTGAAAAATGGAACAGCTTCTGGAATGATTCTAAGAAGAGTCAGACTATTTCTGAGCTGATCAGTAACGGGAATAAATTTGGATTCAACGGTTCGGCTTTTGATACCTTCAATGAAGCTTTGCATAAAAATTATACTTCATTAAGCCTGAAAGACTATGAAAAGATAAAGGCTCTTCAGATCTCAGAGTTCATGAGCAGTGAAAATGGTTTTTACACCGTTTCCAATGTGGTAAAAGTAGACGAAAACAAAAGAGATGCCTTCATTAAAGATATTGAAAAGAAACATGATGCTCTTGCCATTGACCGCCAGCAGATGAACGAAAATTTCCTCGGCTTGCTAAAGAGAGATTTCAATACGCTGATCAATTATTCTCTTTTAGCAATTGTTCTTACCATAATTGTGTTCTTCAGAAATCTTGAGCTCACCATTCTTACTATGTTCCCGATTGTTTTAACGGGAATTGTAACAGCTGGGATACTTTATTTCCTAGGATTAGAGTTAAATATTTTCAGTACTGTAGTATGTACACTGGTTTTTGGAGTGGGAGATGATTTCAGTATCTTCCTGACACAGGCTATGCAAAAAGAGCACACAACAGGAAAAAATGAATTGCCAACTTACAGAACATCCATTATTCTTGCTGTTTTCACCACCATTCTTTCCATTGGATCGCTAATCTTTGCCAAGCACCCTGCGCTGCATTCTTTAGCATTAGTAGCCCTGATTGGAATGTTCTCCGTGATCATCATTACTTCTACCTTATATCCTTTCTGGTTCAGGTTATTTATTATCAACCGGGCGAAAAAAGGTTTATCACCTATTACCCTCAGGCTATTTTTAAGGGCTGTATTTTCGTTTTTATACTACGGATTAGGTGGATTGGTATTTTCAGCTTTCGGAAGTTTATTTATTAAAAATGCGAAAGGAAAGACATTAGACATCATCAAACTGATCCTGGCTAAATTTTTAACATCAGTTCTTTACATAACACCCTTTGTAAAGAAAAGAGTCATTAAAAACACCGCTGAAGACTTCAGCAAACCTGCCGTTATTATTGCCAACCATACGTCTTTCTTAGATACTCTGGCGATTGCCATGGCTACTCATAAAATCATCTATCTGGTGAATGACTGGGTATATGATTCTCCTGTTTTCGGAAAACTGGTGAAAGCATTAGGCTTCTATCCGGTTTCCCAGGGAATTGAAAATGGAATGGATAAGCTGAAAGAAAAAATTGCACAGGGATATTCTCTTGTTGTTTTTCCTGAAGCAGAACGATCATATACCAATGATGTCAAAAGATTCCATAAAGGTGCGTTTTATCTAGCTGAGCAATTTGAACTGGATGTACTTCCTCTTTATATTCATGGAAACTCTGAAGTATTACCAAAAGGGGACTTCATTATCTATGACGGAAGCATTACCGTAAAAGTAGGAAGCAGAATCAGCAAAGACGATATGAGCTTCGGCAAGACCTATTCACAAAGAACAAAGAAAATCAATGCCTATTTCAGGGGAGAATTTGCAAAACTGAGAGAAGAGATCGAGGATGAAAATTATTTTAAAAAGAAACTGTTCCTGAGCTATCTTTATAAAGACAGTGAAGTGGTAAATGAAGTAAAAGAAGACTTCAACACCAAAAAATCAGTATATTTCGAACTGAATAAGCATATTTCCAATGAAGCCAACATCCTTCACATGGCTGATGACTTCGGACAAAAAGATGCATTATTAACTTTATATCAGGCCAGCCGAAGAATTTTTTCTCTGATAAAAAGTGACGAAAAGAGAGCAATTGCGGCGCACAGCTATCTGGTAAAAAGAAGAAAGATACAGTATATAAATGACCTTTCGGAAGTGAGTAAAAAGATTGATGTTCTTTTGATCTCGCATGATGATTTCAGCCTCAATGAGATTCAGGATCTTCCTGACACCATCATTTTTGTCAATACAAAGAATGCTTCGTTTGAAAATGAGAATTATATACTACAATTTAGTTCTGAATCATTAAAAGTATTTAAAACTAAATAATAAATATGAAAAACATACTTTTGTAAACGCTAAAGAAAACTAATGAAGAAAAATATACTTGTCATATATTATTCACAAACCGGACAACTCGAAGATATTGTGAGGAACATTGCAAAACCTTTTGAAGCTCAGAAGGAAAAATACGATGTAACCTATTATAATATTCAGCTAAAGGAAGATTTTCCTTTTCCCTGGCCAGGTGATGTTTTTTTCAACACCTTTCCTGAGTCTTATTTACAGATTCCAAAAGAAATTCTGCCTCCATCTGAAGAAATTCTGAACAAAAAGTACGACCTTGTTCTTTTCGGCTATCAGGTATGGTATCTCACACCATCCATTCCTATCATTTCATTTTTAAAGAGTGGTTATGCAGAACGTATTCTTAAAGACACACCTGTAGTCACCATCTCCGGAACCAGAAATATGTGGATGCTCTCGCAGGAAAAATTAAAGGTATACTTAAGAGACTTACAGGCTAAACTTGTAGGGAATATTGCACTGGTAGACAGACATGACAATTATACGAGTGTATTAACTATCCTTCGATGGCTTACAACAGGACAGAAAGAAAAATCCGGAATGCTTCCCGCCGCAGGGGTTTCCGATGAAGAAATTGCAGGCTCGGTAAAGTATGGCCAGATTATTGAAAGACATTTTAATAATAATGACCTTAATAATTTACAGCCGGATCTTGTGAAAAACGGAGCCATTGAAATCCGTGCGTTTTTAGTACGCGTGGAAAAGGTAGGAAATAAAATTTTCACTGTATGGTCTAATCTGATTATAAAGAAAAAAGAGAAACGCCCATTGCTGATAAAATTCTTTAAGGTATATTTGATGGCGGCGATATGGATTATCTCACCTGTCGTTTTGGTTTTACACCTGCTTACAACCCCTATATTTTGGTTTAAAAGACAAAAACAAAAAAGATATTTACAAGGAATTAATTTAAAATAGAATGTACGACGTATTTATAACAAAAGCATCAAAATACTTACCCAATGAGCCGGTAGCGAATGATGAAATGGAGACTTATCTTGGGCTTATCAATGATGCGCCATCTAAAGCAAAATCACTTATCCTAAGAAATAATAAAATCACAACAAGATACTACGCTTTAGACAAAGAGGGAAATCCTACGCACTCTAATGCGCAGCTTACTGCAAAAGCAATTGAAGGACTTTTTGACGAAAATTTCAGAAAGGAAGATATGAAATTATTATCCGTAGGAACTACTTCGCCAGACCAGATCCAGCCTTCTCACGCTTCTATGGTACATGGTGAACTGAATATCGGAAAATCTATTGAGATTAATACTTCCACAGGTCTTTGCAACTCAGGGATGAATGCTCTGAACTATGGATTCCTTTCCGTAAAAGCCGGTGTACAGGAAAATGCCGTATGTGCAGGTTCCGAAAGAATGTCTGCGTGGATGACTGCTGATAAATTCAACCACGAGGCTGAAAATTTAAAATTACTGGAAGAAAGACCCATCATTGCTTTCAAAAGAGAATTCCTGAGATGGATGCTTTCTGATGGAGCAGGAGCTTTCCTTTTAGAAAATAAACCGAGAGAAAACAGCACTTCCTTAAAAGTAGAATTTATTGATTTCTATTCTTACGCACACGAAATTGAAGCATGTATGTATGCAGGGTGTGACAAGCTGGAAGACGGAAGCCTGAAATCATGGGCAGATTACCCTTCTGATGAATGGCTGAAGCAATCTATCTTTGCCATCAAACAGGATACTAAAATTCTTGATAAATATATCCTTGTAAAAGGAGCGGAAAGTTTAAGATCTTCCTTCGACAAACATAATCTGGATCCGGAAAAAATTGACCATGTATTGGCTCACATTTCTTCAGGATATTTCAAAGACGGACTGAAGGAAGAGTTTGCTAAAAAAGGAATGGATTTCCCTGCAGAAAAATGGTTCTATAATCTTTCTGAGGTTGGAAACATTGGAGCAGGATCTATATTTATTGCCCTTGAAGAACTCATGAATTCCGGAACATTGAAAAAGGGAGAAAAAGTACTTCTTTGCGTTCCTGAAAGTGGAAGATTCGCTTATTCTTGTGCTCTATTAACTGTTTGCTAATGGAAAACAGACTGCCGACTTCCGATAAAGATTTTGTAGAAAGCCTTATACCGCAACGGTTTCCTTTTGTGATGGTGCATGAGTTATCAGAATATTCTGAAAACCATCTTTTATCCGGTTTTGAGATCAAAGAAGATAACCTTTTCATTCAGGACGGTTTTTTTCAGGCTTCGGGACTGATTGAGCATCAGGCACAGAGCGTTGCACTGCATACCGGATATAAATATTATCTGCTGGGAAAAGATGCTCCCACCGGATATATTGGAGCTATTAAATCATTTGAAGCTGAAATACTGCCCAGAACAGGAGATCATCTGATATCTGAAGTAACAATCCTTAATGAAGTAATGGGAGTAACTCTGGTAGATATCGTTACGAAACTGAACGGTGAAGTGATTGCAAAATCTCAAATGAAAACCGCTGTAAAATAAAACTGTAAATGGAAATAAAGGAAGAGAATATCATCAATATACACAACTTTTTACCGCATCGCGAACCGATGCTAATGGCAGACTATATCCTGGAACTGACCAAAGAAAAAGTAGTGACTTCCTTTGAAATAAAAGAAGATAATATATTTGTTCACAACAATGAATTTGCTGAAGCCGGATTAATTGAAAATCTTGCGCAGACCTGCTCATCTATTCTTGGACAAAGCTTCTTTGAAAATCCTGAAGCAGATACAAAAGTGATCGGGTTTATTACCAATATCAAGAAGATTGAAGTATTTGCCCTTCCAAAGGTGAATGACAAAATCATTTCCAAGGCATCTCTTATTTCACAATTTGAAAATATTTGCCACATCTTCTGTGAAACATTTCATAATGATGAATTGTTGATCAGGGCGGAAATCAACCTGTTTATTCAGGAGGTAACATCTTAAAGATCAATTCAACATAGATATAAAAGCTGTACAGAAACGTGCAGCTTTTTTATTTTTGATCTTAGGGCTTGTGAATATTTGTGTAATTCATTGGTACCATTTGTGTTTAAATATAGGTTTTGGCTAAAGCCAGTTGATCTTTTTCTTTTTTGCAAGTGGGTTAAAGCGACTTCTATTGAATTGACTATAACTGTTTTACAATAAAAAAACATTTTTTATTTATTTAAAATCAAAAAAACCAATATAATACAACTGAAAATCAATAAAATACAAATTAAAAACATCCTCACAAGAGGAATTATTTCACGTGAAACATTATAAAAATTCGTGAAACTCTGATCATCAGCGAGAAACAGTTTTAAACTAAAAAAACGGACCTTTTCTGTTTCACTATAACTTTTCACTTAAAGGTTTTCTATAAAACAGTTAAATAAGATTAGATTTTACATCATTACATTGGGTAATCATAATCTTTGATATAACCTCTGTGTCAAGGTGATAACGCTCTCAGATTTAATATGATTTACATATAATGTATTTTCACTATTTTAGCCACCTGATTATAAGAATCAGAAAACAGGTGAAAATTTTTCATCTGGAATCTAAAAAAATTGACATTATTTAGATGAAAAAACAAGACCTGCCTCAAGACGAAAGTAACCTGAAATCCGCCAACATGACTGAAGTTATGTATGTGACGGATGAGAATGACAACTACACGACAGCGAACAGTATCGGCTGGGATGCCAAGAAAGCTGCTCTGGATGAATCGATGGAACTTATTTATGAAAGAATTGAGGAAGCAAAACAAAATGTTGCCAATCATAAGGTAAGTCCTATTGTATATTTTATGGAACTGAATAAAATGGATCTGGGTGTCCTTTCTTCTTATGTCGGAATGTGGCAATGGAGGGTAAAGAGACATTTTAAGCCCAAAGTATTTAACACACTAAGCGAAACTGCACTGAAAAAATATGCCGAAGCATTCGGGATTTCAGTGGATGAATTAAAAAACTTCAACGGGAAATAAATGAAATAAGGCGATATAGTGCCTGTTCCATTTGCCCCATGAAAAGATACAATCAGCAAATGAAATTAAACTTTGAACACCATCAGACTGCGCATTGCGAAAACGGTGTTGCTTCTAATCTACTGCTTAATAAAGGCCTGAAACTAAGTGAGCCCATGATCTTCGGGATCGGTTCCGGATTGTTTTTTGTCTATCTTCCCTTTTTAAAGGTGAATTTTGCTCCGGGCTTCAGCTATCGTCCGATGCCGGGTGCTATTTTCAGCAAAGCAGCGAAAAGATTAGGAATTAAAATCAAAAGAGAAAAATTCTCAAATCCTAAAGATGCCCAAAAGGCTCTTGAAAGAAATCTGGAACAAAATATCCCAACAGGACTTCAGGTAGGCGTTTTCAACCTTACCTATTTCCCTGAAGAATATAAATTCCACTTCAATGCCCACAATCTTGTGGTGTATGGAAAAGAAGACGGGAAATTCCTTATCAGTGATCCTGTGATGGATTATACCACTTCCCTTTCCGAAGCAGAACTGGAAAAAGTAAGATACGCCAAAGGAGCGCTTCCTCCAAAAGGACATATGTACTACCCTGTTTATGTTCCGGAAAATGTAAACCTTGAAGCAGCCATCAAAAAAGGGATCAAAGATACCTGCAAAAACATGCTGGCTCCTGTACCGCTTATCGGGGTAAAAGCCATGAGATGGGTCGCAAAAAGCATCCCGAAATGGGCAGAAAAGAAAGGAACGAAAGTAACCAACCATTATTTGGGACAGCTCATCAGAATGCAGGAAGAAATCGGAACCGGAGGTGGAGGTTTCAGATTTATCTACGGAGCCTTTCTTCAGGAAGCATCTGTGATTCTTAAAAATGATGAATTAAAAGAATTATCCAAAGAAATCACTGCTATTGGTGACCTTTGGCGAGACTTTGCCGTGGATATTGCCAGAGTGTATAAAAACAGAAACTCAAAAAGTAATATCTACAATGAACTTTCAAAAACGATGCTGCATATTGCAGATCTGGAAGAAGCTTTCTATAAAAAACTGAGAAAAGCGATCTGATATGGCAGAAAATATGATCGAGATCAAAAACCTGTATAAGAAGTACAAAAATTCTGATGAGTTTTCTGTAAATGATATCTCTTTGAATATCAGCAAAAATGAAATTTATGGAATTCTCGGACCCAATGGAGCAGGAAAAACAACTTTAATTTCCATGCTTTCGGGACTAATAAAACCTACTTCTGGACAATTTACAATCAATGGCTTATCCCCACACAAGGATGGATTTAAAATAAGACAGATTATTGGAATTGTACCTCAGGAATATGCATTATACCCAACGCTTACAGCCAAAGAAAACCTGATGTTTTTTGGAAGTCTGTATGGCTTAAAGCATAACCAGCTTAAAAAGGTAATTGATGAATCTCTGGAAATCATGGGGCTTTCAAAATTTGCCAACAAACAGGTAGGACAATTTTCAGGGGGAATGAAACGCCGATGCAACCTCATCGCCGGAACGCTTCACAATCCTAAAGTTCTATTCTTAGATGAGCCAACCGTAGGAGTTGATGTTCAGTCTAAAAAAGCAATTATTGACTATCTTTTAGATTTAAATAAACAGGGCACCTGCATTATTTATACTTCCCATCACCTTTCGGAAGCAGAAGAATTCTGTACAAAAATTGCCATTATAGACCATGGAAAGATCCATGCAGTAGGAACTCCTGAAGAATTGGTGAACAGAGTAGCAAGCGCTGAAAACCTTGAAGATGTTTTCATTTCATTAACCGGAAAAGAATTAAGAGATGTTGTTGTATAAACTGTGGAGAAGCTTTATTAAAGAAATTCTTCTGCTGAAAAGAGATATCGGAGGAATTGTCATCATCTTTGTGATGCCTTTGCTTTTGATTGTAACCATTACCCTTATTCAGGATTCTACCTTTAAAAACCTTGAAGGATCAAAAATTCCGATCATTTTTATTGATCAGGATAAATCTGAGGTTTCAAAAAATATAAAAGCAGAGCTGGAAAACAGCAAAACATTCCAGCTGTTGACTAATTTCAATGAAAAATCTGCTCAGGATGCTGTTTTTTCGGGAGATTACCAGATGGCGATCGTCATTCCTGATAATTTAACGAAAGATTTAAATTCCAATATTGATTCTAAAGTTCAGACCATTGTAAGTTCATTCGGACTGGAAGGAGATTCGGCAAAAGTAAAAACAGCAGCTCCAAAGGCCAAAGAAATTCATTTGTACTTTGACCCTGCTACCAATGCCGGATTCAAAAACTCAGTGATGAATTCTGTCAACAAAATGGTTTTTGAGATTGAAAATAAAAAGATTTACAAAGCATTCCAGGAGCAACTGGGAACAACAGAAAATCTTGATGAAAATAAAAACCTGATAAGCTTTAAGGAAATCACACCAAAGAAAGGCGCAATGGACGTCATGCCGAATTCTGTTCAGCACAACGTTCCTGCCTGGACTCTTTTTGCGATCTTCTTTATTGTAGTTCCTTTATCCATCAATCTGGTAAAGGAAAAAAGCCAGGGAACAAGTGTAAGAGCGAGAATAAGCCCTACGCCGTATTTTGTCCATATTTTAGGCAAAACATTTACCTATCTTATTATCTGTATCATTCAGTTTTTACTGATGGTTGCAGTGGGAATTTATCTTTTCCCTTATATGGATCTTCCGGCTTTTGATGTATCCGGGAAGATGTTCCAGCTATTGATCGTAACACTGTTCGCAGGGTTGGCAGCTATTGGATTTGGAGTTTTATTAGGAACTATTGCTGATACTCAGGAACAGTCTGCTCCATTTGGTGCAACATCTGTAGTGGTTTTGGCTGCTATCGGCGGAATCTGGGTTCCCGTATTTTTAATGCCGGAATTCATGCAGACTATAGCGAAATTCTCTCCCATGAACTGGGGATTGAATGCTTACTATGATATTATTTTAAGAAATAGTGGAATTGGAGGAATAGCTAAAGAACTACTGTTCTTATTATTATTTTACTTTGCCACCGTAGCAATTTCTATTTTTTACGAAAGAAAGCTCCAAAATATTTAATTTATTTTTATGACAAATATTACCAGGAGTTTCCTGACGGCCAAAAAAAACAATAAAAATTCCGGAAGAAAACAAAATGCAGTCTAAAGAAAATATACTAACATGTACTGAAGAAGTAAGAGTACGGTTCAATGAGACAGATCCGCTGGGAATTGTCTGGCATGGGCATTATATCGTTTATT
Organism: Chryseobacterium rhizoplanae; assembly: GCF_900182655.1. Lineage (GTDB taxonomy): Bacteria > Bacteroidota > Bacteroidia > Flavobacteriales > Weeksellaceae > Chryseobacterium > Chryseobacterium rhizoplanae. Next base: position 224,699 of record NZ_FXTC01000007.1, on the reverse strand, counting down.
TTGAAGACGGAAGAGAAGCTTTCGGACGTCAGCACGGCTTAACCTATCTTGATATTCAGAATGCAGGATTTGTAACGCCTATTGTAAAAAGTACCTGTGAGCATTTTCTTCCTTTAAAATATGGAGAAACTTTCAGAATTGTAACAACTTATGTAAATTCAATATCTGCCAAGCTGATATACAGATATGAAATCTTCAACAAGGAAGATCAATTGGTATGCAGCGGAGAAACCATCCAGGTATTTCTGGACAGTAACGGAAGCTTATGCCTATACAATCCGGAATTTTTTCAAAACTGGAAAGATAAAATGGGATTATTATGAGGAAAGAAGTCTACATCACAGATTACAACTGTGTAACTCCGCTGGGATTCACAGCAGATGCTAACTGGAAGGCACTTTTGGAAGGAAGATCCGGAGTTGCTTTACATAAAATCATAGACAATCAGGATGCTTTTTATGCCTCCATGATTGATTCTGAAAAACTGAATGAAGAATTTAATAGATTCTTTGCTCAGAATACCATCGATTTCACAAGACTTGAAAAGATGCTTCTTTTAAGCTTAAGGCCTCTTGTTGAAAAACATACCCCATCAGATGACACCGCTTTTATCCTTTCAACAACAAAAGGAAATATCAGCCTGTTAAAAAACCAGTCTGAATTACCGGAAGGCGTTTATTTATCAAAACTAGCGCAGAAAACAGCAGATTTCTTTGGATTCACAACAAAGCCTATTGTTGTTTCCAATGCCTGTGTTTCAGGAGTAATGGCGATTGCAGTGGCAAAGAATATGATTCAGGCAGGAAAGTATAAAGATGCTTTCATTATTGCGGGGGATGAACTTTCTGAATTTGTTATTTCAGGATTCAATTCATTTCAGGCTATAGGATCAGGGCCATGCAAGCCTTATGATAAAAACAGAGACGGGATTAATATCGGTGAAGCCGCAGCAGCTGTCTATGTAACCAGCTGTCATTCTGACGAAGGAAGAATCTCACAAAATGAAAAATTCAGATTTAAAGTCCTGGGAGATTCTGCAGTGAATGATGCCAACCATATTTCCGGACCTTCAAGAACGGGTGACGGTTTGTATGCCAGTATCAGAAATGCAATGACGGAAGCGAAAGTTTCTTCAAAACAGATTGATTTTATTTCTGCCCACGGAACGGCGACTTTATATAACGACGAAATGGAAGCTATTGCCTTCAACAGAATGGAACTTCAAAACGTCCCACTCAACAGTATGAAAGGCTATTACGGACATTGTCTGGGAGCGTCAGGACTACTTGAAAGCATTATTTCTATGGAAAGTGCCCTTCATAACACACTGCTTCCCTCAAAGAATTTTGAAGAAATGGGAGTAACCCAGCCTTTGAATATCATCACAGAAAACCAATCTGCAGCTGTAAGATACCTTCTGAAGACAGCTTCAGGTTTTGGTGGATGCAATGCAGCTGTTGTGCTGGAAAAATGTTAAAATGAGCGTCATGAAGAAAACAAACATCTGCACCATAGAACATTCAAAAATAATAGTTGACGGAAATCTTATTTTTGAAAGCCCTGGCGAAACATTTCAAGAATTTGCCAAAGAAGCCTATAAAAGTTTAGACCTAAGCTATCCCAAGTTTCATAAAATGGATCAGCTGAGTAAACTGGCCTTTCTTTCCGCTGAAACCATTTTGAAAGATGAAGATCACAGCAGAACCGCCATCGTTTTTGCTAACAGATCTTCCAGTCTGGATACAGATTTCAAATATCAGGAAAGCATCAATGATCAGGATAACTTCTATCCGAGTCCGGCCGTTTTTGTCTACACTCTTCCTAATATCTGTGTAGGTGAAATCAGCATTAAACACAAAATGCAGACAGAAAATGCTTTTTTTGTTTTGGATGAATTTGACGAAAATTTTTTAACCGATTATTCAGAACAAATCCTGCTGTCCGGAAAGGCTGACAAAGTATTGTGCGGCTGGGTGGAATTGTATCAGGAAAATTACAAAGCTTTTGTATATTTGCTAACCTTATAAAAATGTAACAATATAACAGTGTGATGATATAATGATCTTAATGATATACTGAAGCACTGATAAACCAACTTAATTATGGAAAACTTAAAAACAGAATTGAAACACAAAATTATTGAAGTTCTTAATCTTGAAGATGTATCTGTAGAAGAAATCAAAGATACTGATCCATTGTTCGGAGGAGGATTGGGACTGGATTCTATTGACGCTTTGGAACTGATCGTTCTTCTTGATAAAGACTACGGAATAAAATTAGCTGATCCTAAAAAAGGAAAGGAAATCTTTCAATCTATTGACACGATGGCAAAATTCATCGAAGACAACAGAACGAAATAAATTAATATAACAATCTAACAGTGTAGCCATGTAGCAATTATTGATCAATTGTTAGATCGCTGCACTGTTACATTATGTAATACCATGAGTCAAAAAATTGCCATAACGGGAATGGGCATCATTTCCTCCATCGGAAACAATGTGGAGGAAAATTTTATTTCACTGCAATCCGGAAAACATGGAATTTCAGACATTGAAATGTTTGAAACCCGACATGCAGGAATTATTAAAACAGGTGAAATAAAATTATCCAACGAAGAACTTGTACAGCAGCTTCAACTTGATGAAGACAACAACGTGACAAGAACTTCTTTATTGGGGATGGTTGCTGCTAAAGAAGCTGTAGAAAGTGCAGGAATTTCAGATATCAACGGTTACAAAACCGGATTGATCTCTTCTACCAGTGTAGGAGGAATGGATATTACTGAAAAATATTTCTACTCTTACGAAGACTTTCCTGAAGAGCAAAAATATATTGACGCCCACGATGCCGGAAATTCTTCATTGGCAATTGCCGATTATCTGGGATTACAAGGAATGGTATCTACGATCAGCACAGCCTGCTCATCAGCAGCTAATGCCATTATGATGGGTGCTAAACTGATCAAAAACGGAGTTTTGGACCGTGTTATTGTAGGAGGAACAGATTCTCTTTCAAAATTTACCCTGAATGGTTTCAATACCTTGATGATCCTTACGGATTCTTACAATACTCCCTTTGACAACAACAGAAAAGGATTGAATCTTGGAGAAGCAGCTGCGTTCTTAGTTCTTGAATCTGAAGAAGTAGTTAAAAAAGAAAATAAAAAAGTTCTTGCTTATCTTTCCGGATACGGAAATGCCAACGATGCACACCATCAGACCGCCTCTTCTGAAAACGGACAGGGAGCATTTTTAGCGATGCAGCAAGCGTTAAAAATTTCAGGATTAGAAAAAGAAAATATAGATTATATCAACGTTCACGGAACGGCTACTCCTAATAATGATTTATCAGAAGGAATTGCGATGATCAGAATCTTTGGTGAAAACCAGGTTCCCGAATTCAGCTCTACAAAAGCATTTACAGGACACACTTTGGCCGCAGCAGCAGGAATTGAAGCCGTATTTTCAATATTAGCCATGCAAAACAGTGTTATCTTCCCGAATCTGAATTTCAAAACAAAAATGGAAGAATTTGATCTTACTCCTGTTACCGAACTGAAAGAGAAAAGTATTAATCATGTACTATCCAATTCATTTGGGTTTGGAGGAAACTGTTCAACCTTAATTCTTTCAAAGTCATGAGTGCAGTATACATCAACAGTGCATCCTGTATCTCCGTTCAGGACACTTTAAACGAAAATATTCTTCAGAACCTTACTCCTGAGAATTCTTCCAATATCATCAAAGCGATAGAGCCCAATTATAAAGAGTTCATTCCGCCAGCCATGATCAGAAGAATGTCTAAAACGGTAAAAATGAGTTCTGTAGCCTCACATTACGCTTTAAAAGAAGCAGGTATTGATCAGCCGGATGCCATCATCGTAGGAACAGGAATGGGATGCTCACAGGATTCTGAAAAGTTCCTGAAAAATGTGATTGATAATCATGAAGAATTCCTTACCCCTACCTTTTTCATCCAATCTACCCACAATACGGTAGCGGGGCAAATTGCTCTGGGACTACAATGTCATGCTTATAATTTCACCTATGTGAACACCTCCTCGTCACTGGAGTTTTCATTACTGGATGCTCAGCTTCAGATCAATGACGGAGAGGCAGAAAATGTTTTGGTAGGCTCTACAGACGAGCAGACTGTCAGAACAATGGAGCTTTACTGTTTAAATAATACGATAAAAAAAGAAGCAGATCTTCCTGCCGATTATTTGCATTCCACCACCAATGGCGTGGTTTGGGGCGAAGGTGCCAGCTTCTTTGTTGTAGGAAAAGATAAGACTGAAAGTTCTTACGCAAAACTTAAGAATATCAATATCAGTAACAAAGTTGAGTTAGATGAAGTACAGGACTGTATCCAAAATTTCTTAGCTAAGAATAATCTTTCAACCGGAGATATTGATGCTGTTATTTTAGGATTCAGCGGAGATGCAGATTCTGACGTTTACTACTCAAAAGCAATGGATCTGTTTCCAAACTCATCTTTGCTTTATTACAAGCATTTGAGTGGAGAATTCAATACAGCGAGTGGATTTTCAACATTCATCGCCTGTCATATCCTTAAGGAACAGCAGATTCCGGAAGTCATGATGATCAATGCAGAAAAAAAGGAAAGTATAAAGAATGTACTTCTTTACAACCATCTGGCGGGTCATGATCACAGTCTGGTATTATTGGAAAAGGTTTAGTTGAAGAAAAAACAATAATGTTTACAATTAAAGCAGTACGGTTGTCATTATGATGAAGGAAGAATCTCTTCTTTTCATATTATAGATTCTTCATTTCGCTCCGCTACACTCAGAATGACAAAATGTGTATACATCAAGAAAGTTTAACCATATAAACCAGCCAGCAATGAAACATTATCCATTCATCCTGTTCTATCTTTTTTGTAACGTTTTTATTTATGCTTTTCATGGAAGCTTTTGGGTGTATCTGTTTTGTTTTTTTGCTTTTTCCGCAGTCGTAGTCTGGGGTTCTTTTGATATTGAACTGGGATATTTTGTCAACAGCATTACTCATAAGCGCACAAAGATCAAAGAAGTTGCCCTCACTTTTGATGACGGCCCAACTGAATTTACCCCAAAATTTTTAGACCTGCTTAAAGAGCATCAGGTAAAAGCCACCTTTTTCTGTATCGGAAAACAGATTGAAAAATATCCTGAAACGTTTCAGAGAATCATTGCAGAAGGTCATACAATCGGAAATCATACGTTATCACACTCCAATTCTACAGGATTTTTATCTACCTCAAAAATGATTGAGGAAATTAAAAAGTGTGATGAAGTGATTAAAAATACGGGAAATATAACAACCCTTCTTTACAGACCTCCTTTCGGAGTAACGAATCCCAATATTGCAAAAGCCATCAAAAGAACGAATAAAATAAGCATCGGATGGGATGTACGGTCTTTAGACACCATCATTGATGATGAAAAGAAAATCTACCGCAGAGTGACTAAAGGCTTGAAGAAAGGCAGTATTATCCTGCTTCATGATACTTCGGAAAAGACCTGTCGTGTGCTGGCCAATTTATTAGTATTTTTGAAGGACAAAAAATATTCAACATTTACGGTTGATACAATTATAAATTCAAATAGAAATGATTAAAAATATTGCTTTCGGAGCATTCTTACTGGTTTCCGGTTTCTTTTTTGCACAAAATACGGCCATGTCAGGAGCTGAAGCTAAAGCATTTGTGTCTAAGGTATCTTCGGAAACTAAAGAGATCAAAACTTTACAGAGTGATTTTACCCAGACCAAAAAAATGGACTTTCTGGACAAAAGTATTGTTACCTATGGAAGAATGTCACTGCAGACTCCTAATATGCTAAGCTGGAAATATACCAAGCCTTATCAGTACAGTATTGTTTTTAAAAGCAATAAGATCTTCATCAATGATCAGGGGAAAAAATCATCTGTAGATGCCAAGAGCAAAACATTTGAAAAAATCAACAAACTGATTGTAGGAAGTTCAAACGGAACGATGTTCAATGATCCTGAGTTTACGGTAACGTATTTTAAGAACGGAAATTATAATGTCGCTAAGTTTATTCCTAAAACATCACAACTGCTGAAATATATTAAACAGATAGAGCTGTATTTCCCAAAGAACCAGTCTACAGTTTCCCAGGTTAATATGACGGAAGCTTCCGGAGATACTACGAATATTGTTTTCAAAAATACCAAAATCAATGCGTCAATTCCTGCGTCAGAGTTTTCTTTATAGCCTGATTCTGAGTCTGGCTGTTTCCTGTAAAACGTATAAGCTAACCGATGTCCAACCAGTTTCTACATCTGAAAAGACGGTTGAAAATTTATATTTCTCTTCCGGTGAAGATTATGTGTACAAATGCCAGATGGACCTTTATAAAAACCATGTAAGCGGTATTCTGATCATCAAAAAACTGAACGAAACAACGCATCGTGTTGCATTAACATCAGATTTTGGGAATAAACTGATTGATTTTGAAGTTTCTGACAATAATTTCAAACTGAATTATGTACTTCCTGATCTGGATAAAAAAATAGTCATCAATTTCCTGAAAAATGACTTCCAGCAGCTTTTGAAAAGACAGTACCCGGTGAGCGAAAGTTTTGAGAATGATAATGCTAAAATCTTTCTTTCAAAAATTGAGAATAAAAACTATTATTTATTCTTCAATAAGGAAAATGGCTTACTGAAACAGATCATTTACACGAAAAATAATAAGGAAAAAATCGATTTTACTTTTGATGCAAAAAAACCTATCTTCGCGGATAGCTTAAATTTACAGCACAAAGATTTTAAGATCAATATAAAACTATTTCAAATAACCGAAACAGAATAATTTCCAACAGGAAAACTGTACAATAAGTAAGTGTCGTTTTTCAGACCGGCTGTATTGTACATTTAATCTTAAAAATAAGATCATGCAAACCATTCTTACAGACTTTTATACTTTAACCTCTTATGAGAAAGCAGAAGACGGAAAGTTTACTGCTCACATTCATCTTAATAAAGACCACGATATTTTCAAAGGACATTTTCCTGGAAACCCGGTAACTCCCGGCGTTTGCATGATGCAGATCATCAAAGAACTGACTGAGGAATTTACAGGTTCAAAATTGTTTTTAAAAACCGCATCCAATGTAAAATTCATGGCGATCATCAATCCTTTTGAGACTCCTGACTTACAACTTCAGCTGGATATTAACGAAAATGAAGAAGACGTTAAAGTAAAAAATACAACTTCTTTTGGCGAGACTATTGCATTAAAACTGTCTGTAAGCTATAAAAAAATACCATCATGAAACTTATCTTATCATTCATAGCAGCATTTGTTTTTTTCTTTCAGTCTGACCTTGAAACGCTGAGAAACAGCTATGCTAAAGCCAACGAATCCAATACCAATACCGCCAGCTTCATTGAAACTGCGGAAAAACAATCCGGTTCTGATGCCGTAACTGTTGGGTATAAAGCTGCTGCAAAGATTATGGAGGCCAAAATTACCAAAAACAACAGAAAGTCTCTGGTGAAGACGGGTGCTACAAGCCTTGAAAGCATTATCAAAAGTAATCCGAACAATGCAGAACTTCGTCTGATAAGAATGAGTGTTCAGGAAAACATCCCGAAAATTGTTGGATACCGCGGAAGTCTGAAAGATGATAAGGCATTCCTTCTGAATAATTACAGCAAACAGAATACAGCACTAAAAGGCTATATCAAAAAGTTTGCAATGCAGTCTAAAACCATGACAGAGGCGGAAAGAGCCACTTTAAAATAAAAGAATGTCCCTTGCTGAAGTACAAAATGCAATTTCTGAAAAGAAGATATGCGTTTTAATACCCACTTACAACAATGAAAAGACCCTGAACAGGGTTATTGACGGTGTTCTCAACTACACCGGAAGTATTATTGTGGTCAATGATGGCTCTACAGATTCTACGCCTCAGATTCTTACTCAATATCCTCAGATTACTATTATCTCATTACCGGAGAACAAAGGAAAAGGGAATGCCCTTAAAACAGGTTTCAGAGAGGCAAAGAAGTCAGGGTATGATTATGCCATCACTATTGATTCGGATGGACAGCATTATCCGGATGATATTCCTGTATTTGCAGAAGCTCTGCTCCAGGAAAAAGAAGAGGTTCTTCTGATTGGAAACAGAAATATGTCTCAGGATGGTATTCCCAAAAAGAGCAGTTTTGGAAACCGTTTTTCCAATTTCTGGTTTTGGTTTGAAACCGGAATCAAACTGCAAGATACACAGTCCGGTTACAGGCTTTATCCTTTACATAAAATTCCAAAGAAATATTTTACGCCTAAGTTTGAATTTGAAATCGAAATCATTGTAAGAACTGCATGGAGACACGTTCCTGTAAAAAATGTTCCGATCAAGGTTTTATATGATCCGGCAGAACGGGTTTCACATTTCAGACCTTTTAAAGATTTTACGAGAATAAGTATTTTGAATACAATTCTGGTCACAATCACTCTATTTTATATTATTCCGAGAAATTTTCTGAATAATTTCAAAAAAAAAAGCTTTAAAAAATTCATACAGGAAGATGTCTTAGAAAGTGACGGGAGCAATCGTACTAAAGCATTTTCCATAGCTTTGGGAGTGTTTATAGGACTTTCGCCTTTCTGGGGATTTCAGACACTTTTAGTGATCAGCTTATCTGTACTTTTTAAACTCAATAAAGTACTTGCATTTGTAGCCTCCAATGTGAGCCTTCCTCCTTTTATTCCTTTTATTATTGCCGCATCTCTGTTTCTGGGAGCACCATTTGTAAGTGGTAACAGTGATATTTTAAGCCAGGATTTAAATTTTGAACTGATAAAAAATAATCTGCTGCAATATATCATCGGCAGTTTTATCTTAAGCACTTCACTTTCTGCTCTTGCCGGAGTGGCATCTTTTTTATTTTTGAATAAAGTGAGCCCGGAAAATAATTAAAAAAACCCGGAATAAAATTCCAGGCTTATCACAATTATTTACTATAATTTCTTATTTAGAAACAATAATCTTTTGAGAATAATCAATTGAGTCATTATTGACTTTTACAATATAAGCTCCATTGATCAATTTTTCTGCACTGATCGTATTTTGTTTATTAAGGTTGATACTTTCCTTAGAAATCAGTTTTCCTGTAAAATCATAGATAGAAACTGTAGTGATCCCTGATAACTTTAGATCAGATGGAGTTTTTATCGTGAATTCATTTCTTACAGGATTTGGATAGATTGATATTCCTTTAGAATCATTAATTTCTTTTACAGCCAATGTAGTACATTCTGCAGGAACTGTGAAATCTTCCACCTGATCACTCATGTCTGCTAAAGGTTGATTCGCACCAAATTCTAAGCCGTTAAGAGCACCTGCAGAGGCATTTACCCCTAATCCTCTTTTAGCAAATGTATTCCAGATCATACATTTATTTTGTCCTCCCGTAGAGGCCTGGTCAGCAGCAAGAATTGCATCTCTTCCCTGTACAAACGTAGGATTACATGGCTGCAGTTTAAGAGCATCCATTACCAACTGTAAAACTCTTGCACTTCCACTGTTCGGGTCAGCAAGAACATTACTGTTATATCCATATTTATCTACATATTTCCAGTTAAGATCCCAAAGCATAGAAGCCCAGATAAACCCAATGCTGTGGACATCCGGAACTGTAACAGGTATTCCAGAGATGCTTGTACTTATTTTCATACCGTTCGTACGTCCATAAGTATAATCATTGACAGCAAAATCAGGTGAGTATTTTGCTGGTCTTATTCCTAATCCTGTAGTTCCTTGCCCTGAGACAAAAGTCCCCACACCTCTTGCAATGGTAGAAGTATCTCCAGGTCTGGTTGTCATCATCAAGGCGAAGAAATCCGACCATCCTTCTCCCATCTGCTCATTAGATGAAATATAAGATAAACATGAACTTCCTGTTCCCGTAAGACGATTGGAAATACCGTGGCCATATTCGTGACTGATTACTCCATTATCTAAACTCGCATCTTTATAAACCGCAGTCGTTTTGATGGTTGCATTTCCAACAGTACCATTCGTCAACTCATTCACTAAAAACTGACCTTCTGACATGCCCACCATAATAGTAGGAATTGTGATTGTAGCATCAGTTCCTCCCATTCCTACAGGTGTGTTACTTGACGGGTGGTATTGTATAACCCCTACTGCACCTGCATTCTGTAAATTCTTTGTTTTAACAGCAAAGCCACAGCCTGCAGCATTTACTACCGCAATCTTTCCTATAAGGCTCCCAGCCGTAACTGCAGTACATGCGTCAGCTGGAGTAGAAAGAGCAAGATCTCCTGTCACTGGTGGATTACCCATAATCTGAGGACCAAAATTTGCAGTAGTAGCTATTGGAGCTCTGGCAGTATAGGTTGATGGAGAATTATAATAAAGATATCTTACGTTTCCAGCTGGTGAGAAAAGGAACATCTGCATTCTTCCACTTGTTCCATCAGCACCTGGGTTAAAGTTGGCATTATTAAGACCACTCCCATCCCTTGACTCTGCAAGAACAGGATCGTTACCTGCACCTCCGTTTCCAAAATTGTTTACCTGATAATTCCTTGCAGATTCCGTAAATCCGAATTTATAGAATACATCATGCATTTTATTCGAATTGTAGAATAAATTGGTTACAGCTGCTGAAGTATAAGTAGTATGGGCAGCTGTTACATCTAGAGGAAAATCAAATGCTCTGTTTGCCCCTCCATCAGGAGAGAACTGTGGTGTATTAGTAGCATTCTCATCAGTATATGCAAAGGCATTATTCCCTCTTGTTATTGTATAATGGTTGGTACCGTCAGAATGCCAACCTTCCGGTGAAGCTGTCAAATCCCATGGATTTGTTAATAATGTTCTTGCACCAAATGTAGGCGCTTCTGTAGGAAATGCAAACACATTATAAGATGCATTATCCGGTACTAATACGAAATTGGCAGGGTTCTGCTGATTTGGAGCAGTTATATTGGCAGGAAAAACTGTCGAAATATTTTGTTGGGCTGAACCTGTATGATGATCGAAGGATTCATCGTGAAAGTTACATGATAAAGTAGTATTTTCCTGGTATAAAATAGTACCATCCTCTGTACTTACGATGGTATTCCATACATTACCAGTTCCTTTTTCTTCAACATAAAACTGATACCCAAGGATCAATTCACCTCCTTTTGCAAAATACACAGCATTAGCTGCTATCGGGCTTTCTTTACCATCAATGTTCTTTACAGAAGACAATCCGTTCAGTTTTTCAATTGTTGATGCTACTAAAGCGTCTTTTCTACCACTTTCCTTACCTTTAATAGCAGAAGGATAATTTTTAATAAAAGTATCTGCAAAGTTTAACACTTTTCCGTCTCTGATTAAAACATTGGCAGAACTTCCGAAAACAGGTATTCCGTTAATCGTTTGCTGTATGCCTACTACATCTCCATTTAAGCTCTTTGAAGGATCTACATTAATGATTTTAAATGCTTTCAGTTCTGGGTTTACTCTCTGAAATGATCCTTGAGCAGAATTAACATAATCCTTAATTGTTTGTTCATATTTTTGTGCAGATATTACACCTGCGCTTAAAAGTGAACAAAACAACAGCAGCTTAACACTAAGTCGAATTTTTTTCATTTAGATTACTTTTTTAACAAATATTAATAGTTAGTAGGAAAACAATCTGAAATGTTACATAATTACGCGGGACTTATTTAAAATACATGTATCACACCAAATAAATGTATTTATTTAGTTTAAATTTCATAAAAAAAGAAAATAAATTATTTCAGGATAAACTGTACAAGATCTTTCAAAAACTGTTCATCAACTTTTCCTTTTGTTTCATAATCTTTTGGAGATGGTTTTCCGGAACCTGCTATGAATAAGTGACTTAAGTCTGGATACAATTTAAACACTGCTGTTTTATCATTTTTCAATGTTTCTTTCCAAAGGTTAAAATCTTTTTCGGTGACCTGATAATCTCTTCCTCCTTGTGCAAAAAACATGGGAGCTTTTACTTTTTTAACCTCATTAAGCTGATTGTAGTCTTTTAAATATTTCCAATAGGCAGCAGATTGTCCCAACGGAAGTTCTGATGCCGGTGAACTTAAACTGAATTGGGATGAATTTAAATAAGCAACCTGTTTTTTTACTTCCTGAACAGCTTCAGCAGGAACTTTGGCCGGATCTATGGAATGAAGATAATCATACTGTTCTACCAACAAATCCTGTAGCGGTCTGGCATTACCTGCCATGAAAACATATTTTGAAACCTGAGCTTTCTCAGCAATTTCAGGCATCATATAAGCTCCCTGGCTATGTCCCACGATAATGATCTGATATCCTTTATAATCTGCATTGTTTTTAAAATATAGTGCCACATTTACTGCATCATTGATTGTTTCCTCCTCTACAGTAGATTTTTCGTTGAATGCTTCCGGATAAGAGTAGGTTCTTTTATCATATCTATAGGAAGCAATTCCATTGTTTAAAAGGTATTCCGCAATATCTTTAAATGGTTTATTTTCTCCTACTGTTTCGTCCCTGTCATGTGCTCCTGAGCCATGAACAAAAATGACTAACTTTTTTTTATCGTTGGAAGAAGGAGGAATCAATAGAGTCCCATTCAATTCCAGGGCATCGCTTTTTATTTTTAGGGTGGTCTTTTCATCCCGCTTTTCAAATGGTTTATGGGGAACTAAAAAGAAGCCGAACATTTTATTATTTTCTCCAAAGGTAAGTTGGACATCCAGTTTGGCCTTTTCAAATTCTGAATAGTAATAGTAGATATTCCCTTCATTGTTTACTTCAAGAACTGTTTTAAAACTTCCAATTTGTCCCTGAAGCTGTTCTGTAACAGCCTTAAGCTGATCTACCGGAATCTGCCCAGCTATGGAAGGATCAAAATAAGAATGTGCTTTTTCAATATTTTTATCTACCAATAACGTTTTGATGAAAGTATTTCCGATCTCTTTTCTGTCCTGAGAAAAGGATAGTAGAAAACATACGGTAAAGCATAGGGTTAAAAGTTTTTTCATAGATCAATTATTTAAAAACAACGTCAGAAAATGCTAACGGAGTCATCATGATGGTAACAAATATCGCAATAATTACCAGAGCTAACTGCGTTATATGATAAATTTTTTCTCTTTCGTTTTCGTCAATTTCAAAAGTAAATTTTATTTTATCAGGCCTTCTGATAATCAACCAGATAAACAGAAGAATCACCAGATTCATAAGTACCGGCATTACAAGAAAAATTTTGCTGCCATAATTGTCTTTCATATTTCCATATCCATGAATGGTTATGGTATCAGGTATTGAGCTGTAAACGGTACACAAATAAGCCGAATAGCAAATAATGATGATAAAGGGAACGCAGAACAGCAGTTTTATATATTTAGGAATCATTTCAGTCTCTTTAAAGTTTTCTTCAGGTATTTTTCTACATTTTTTCTGTCCGGAACCGTTGTAATCTCTTTCGTCAAAGCTTTTTCAAATTCAGTTTTGGCCTTTGAATATTCTTTTTTGCTAAAATAATATTTTCCTGATTGATAGTAAACCAGCCAAAAATCCGGATTCATAGATTGATAGGAAGAAATAGCGCCATCTGTCAACAGTGTATTTTTATCATCGGCAGCCTCATTGACCTCTTTTCCGTACATTTTAGACAGTTCATAGTTTTTAAATTCTTCAGAGTCTGCAAAGGGATCACGTGGAATATTCAGACTTGATTTTGAAAAATGATTAGGTTGTAATCCTTTATCTGAAAAGATTTTGTTCAGATCATAGCAGACAAATTCTCCCAGCTGATAAGGATTGGAAGACACCCAAACCAGTTTTTTCTGAGGCGAAAATATAACAGCATGGTGCGCCAGAAGCTGATTGAGTGCTTTTTCATTGCCATAACCAATAGATTCATCTTTTAATCCGGATCTGTTCCTTAAAATGGATGCCATCTTTTCCGGTGTGATCTTTTTTTCTTCCTGCAAAAGCTCCTGAAGTTTCTCATATCGGTATTCCGAATGGCTTTCTTCTATATGCTTCTGATTTCTTTTGTCATCTTTATAGGCTTCTGACTGGAAATGGTTGGTACAAAGAACCCTGCTGGTATTCTGCACGCTGTAAACACCGAGGTTTTTAGGTGAAACTTCAATAATTACAGCATTTTTATCATTAGCACTTCCTACGAGGATAGATTCAGATACAAAAACTTTCCTTTTTTTAGCAATGACAATGGCTTCATCAATATTTTTAGCGTACTGCAGAATTTCTCTTGTAACAAGGGAAATAGGTGTTTTTGCAGTCAGAGGAATTTTTGATTTTCCAGCATTAATGGTTACTGTAATTCCTTCTTTATTCATCCCGGATACAACACCGATCATTCCCGGCCAGCTTACCGACATATAGGGAATTCCTTCTTCCGGCTGAACAAATTCTACCAGTTTATTTTTTGCAAAATCGTCACCTACATAAAAATCGAAATTTCTTCCGATCAACAGATCACCGTCTTCTGTATTTTCATTCCATACCGCAAGGGAAGTACAGCCTACCATAGCGAGATCCTGCATGGCATGCCCGATATCATGAGCTCCGTGCAGATAAAGATTTCTTAAATATTTCGGAGCAATAAAATCATACTGATCAGAGGAATATTGTGATAAACCGTATAATTCTGCCTGATAGTCTTCTCTTACATTGAGGTACATTTTTCTGTTGTACCATTTTAAAAAGCCTCTCAACAGCCTCTGTTTAAATTTTGAAGGTACAAATCCTTCCACTTTTGAAAAGAAAATACTTTCCTGCTTCTGCATTAAACTTTGGGTGAGCGCTCCATTATTATATCCCAACTGCAATGGGTTTCCTTTGATATAAAGCTCCCAGAGCTGCTGTTTATTTTTCGTAAGGTAATTCTGGTTATAACTGAAAGTACTGTCATTGATACGGGTTACTTCCGGAACTTCGAGTGAATAGTGTTTTACATCAGGAATATGATGGATAGATTTTGATATTCCGCAGGCAGTGAGGAAAAAACAAAAAGTAAGGTAAAGAAGAGTTCTTTTATAGGATAAATAAATGGTTTTCGTTTTTTTCACTTTTAGTTTTTATTAATCATTTGTGTCAACCGCATGTCAATTGTTTCTTTTCCCAGAATCTCTGTGCAGGTATTAAAAGCACCAATGGTTACTCCTAAAATCCCATGCATATTCACAGATTGTCCCGTCAGAAAAAGATTGTCAATTTTCGTGCGGGGAGAAACCATTGTTTTAAGGGGATTCTCTGAGCTTTTCATGTATCCGTACATATTTCCTTCAAAATTCCCGATATAGTCCCGGTAAGACAAGGGAGAAGAAGTATATATGGTTTTGATGGCATGCCTTAGATTAGGAATTTTCTTTTCCAGGGCATCCAGCATTTTCTCGGTCTTTTCAAGCTTAAATCTTTCATACGCCTCTCCTCTCTCATGCTCATCTGCTACAGTATTGAATGTATTTTCCCATTCTCTCACCTCATCAAAATCCATATAGGAAATTGCGGTAAGGCTTTCTGCAAATTCAGGATGATGTTTTGAAGGGGTAGATGAAAGCATATAGGTTTCCGGCCAGGCTTCTTTCCGGTAACGGAATGCATTCCAGACCTGTTCTTCTGATGAATAGTGGTATCTGTTGTAATTGAAATTTGGAAGGCTGTGAGGTCTTAAAACCAGATAAATACTAAAGCATGATGAAACCGGCTTCCAGCTCAAAACCCTGTTCAGAAAGGATTTTTTAAGTCTATCCTCTCCGATTAGTTTAATAGTGGAACGAATCTCTATATTTGAAATAAACTGTTTCGCTGAATATTCTTTCCCTTCTTTTGTTTTTACGGATTGCAATACGTTATTTTCATTAAAAACAAATTCAGAGACTTCCGAATGCTTATGAACTTCCGCTCCATATTCCCGAAGTTTTCTGATCAGAAGTTTAGAGATCTGACTGCCTCCTTTTACACATTTATAGGCGCTCTGGATATAAGAATTTACTGTTAAAGCATGTACGTAGAAAGGTACATCTTCAGAATCTCCCGCGTATAAAAAATTGGAACCCAGTAAAACAGCCTGAAGCCTTTTGTTCTGGGTAACGGATTCTATAAATCTTTTGGTATTCAGATGCAGTATTTCCTCGTTGTAATTGTCTTTTCCTACCACATGGTATCTTGGAAACTGGCTGCAGACATACTGAATCTCTTCACAGTAGTTTTCAAGGTTTCCTTTTTCTTCGGGGAAATATTTGGAAAGCTGTTCAACAAAATTCTGATAACCCTGTGCATGCGGATATTCTATTTCTTCTTCTCCGAAACTGATCCTGTCATATCCATCTTCATCCATCTGCTGAAGCTCGAGATCATTCATAATTTCCAGATAGGAAAAGAACTGGTTCAGATTCTGACCTTTGGATAAACCTCCGAGATAATGTACTCCCGTATCAAAAATCAGTTTGTCACGCGAAAAAGTCTGCAGATTTCCTCCGTATTGATTATTTTTCTCAAGAACGCACACTTTCATACCTTCTTTCGCCAAAATAAGAGCCGAAACAAGACCTCCCAATCCGCTGCCGATTACAAGTATGTCATATGCTTTCTTCAAAAGAGAACGTGCTTTTAATAATTAAGAAACAGGGAATTTAAGATATTTAAAGTTTACTTTGGTACAGTAAACAAAGAAATTTTATTTGGAAAATATTATTTAATGATCTTAATTCTTAGTAAATCTTAATGGTTTTTAGTTTTTCGTTTGTTTTTACGGGATAAAAATAGAAAAATTAATCAACATCATCCCAAAAATCAAAATAATTAAACCATTGAAGGGGATATTTTTTCACCATGGTTTCAAGATTCTGAACATATGACTGTAAAAGCCCCTGTGAATCACGATTTTTGATATTCTGAGCCACTCTCGCGTATAAGTGGTAATGAAGATTATTCTCTTTCATCACATAAACATATACTACCGGAACACCTAATCTTGAGGCAATCAAAAACGGACCCGCCGGAAACTTTGCACTCTTTCCCAGCAGTTCTGCTTCCAGATATTTGGATCCTTCAAAATAACGGTCTCCGGTGAAGCAGATCAACTCGTTTTCTGACAAAGCTTTGTTAATTTCAAAGATATGCGACATATCTTCTTTTACATAGATGAACTTGATATTACTTTTTTTTACAGCAACGCTTTCCAGATACTCCTTAATCACGGTAACTTCCTGATCTGTAGTCACCAGATTGATCTGACAGTCGAAGTCGATATCTGCAAAAAAATGTTCAGCAATTTCAAAATTACCGATATGAGCGCTAATGAGTACACCTCCTTTTTTAGCCTCTAAAAGATTTCTGAGATTTTCAATACCATCAAATTCATAGGTATATTTTTCTCTGAGTCCTGCAGAAATGGCCGTTTTGTCGATCAGAACTTTTCCGAAAGTAAAATAGCTTTTAAATATAGAAGTTTTGGATTTCCAATACCCGTAGTTCAGCCTTTTCTGAAAGTAATACCGTATGTATTGATTACTCTTTTTCTGAAATAATGAGTAATATGCCGCGACAAAATAAAGCACTCCATATGAACTTCTGATCCCGATATTTCTAATACACCAGACGAATATTCTGTATCCGAGTACTGTTCCTTTAGATTTACCTTTCCACTTGTTCATATATAGAATTTAATATAGCAGAGAACCAATGTAATAATACCTTTTAAGTGTGTCCATTACCGGATCACCGTGATATTATTACATTGGCTCATTTTTATAGAATAAAGATTTACTCAATAACTACGCGTTTTTTTCAGCAATCTTGTTTTCAATCGTTGTATAGAAATCATCAAATGTTACCATTTTCTTGAAATCTGCTTCTCCTAATTTCACCCCGAAATTAGATTCGATCACGACTACCATGTCGATATAATCCAGGCTGTCCAGGCCCAGTGTATTTTTAAGGTTGGCATCATTACTGATTTCGTCTCCATCAACTTCAAATTCGTTGACAAGAAAATCATTAACAATAGCAACAATTTTTTCCCTTTCCATGTTTTTAATCAAATTTTTTAACTATTAGTGCAGAATTGGTTCCCCCAAACCCAAAAGAATTCGACAAAAATACATCAATTTTTTGATTTTTTGTTTTTGCGACTAAATTTATCTTTTGTGCTTCATTATCAGGATTTTCCAGGTTAATATTTGGTGCTACAAAATCGTTCTGCATCATCAGAATTGAGTAGATTACTTCACTTGCACCTGCCATCCAGCACTCATGTCCGGTCATAGATTTGGTAGAACTTACCGGAACTTCACTCCCGAAAATCTCATAGATTGCTTTTGCCTCATTGGCATCACCGATAGGAGTAGAAGTTGCATGAGCATTGATATAATCGATGTCTGAAGCTTTTAATCCTGATTGTTTAAGTGCTCTGTCCATCGCCAAAGCAGGCCCATCCACATTGGGTGTTGAAATATGTCCTCCGTTTGAAGAAAAACCATATCCGATAATTTCTGCAATGATTGGAGCTCCTCTTCTTTGGGCTGATTCTAAACTTTCAACAATCAGACTGGCAGCACCTCCGCTTGGGATCAATCCATCTCTTTCTGCATCGAAAGGTCTGGATGCTTTTGCAGGCTCATCTTCTCTCACTGAGAAAACTCCCAATCCGTCAAAGCTCGCCATAGAATATTTGTTGGTTTCCTGAGCTCCTCCGCAGATGATCATATCCTGAAAACCATTCTTGATCATCATATAAGCCAGTCCCAATGAGTGTGAACCACTTGCGCATGCTGCACTTATGGTAAGATTGATTCCTTTCAGTTTAAAGATGGTAGAAAGGTTCATCGTCACCGTTGAATTCATTGATTTGAAGATCGCTCCTGATCCCATCAATGTTGTATCTTTCTTTTCTCTTGCAATGTCAATAGATTCTACGACTGCCTGAGAAACACTGTCATTTCCGTATAAAATTCCCACTTCATGAGAATCCAGGAACGCTTCATCCAGATTCGCCTGCTTCAATGCATCCATGGTCGCCAGATAAGCATATTCGCTTTCTTCTCCCATACTGATACGCTGGCGTCTGTTTAAGAGGTTTTTCAGATCGGGTTTTGGAACAACTCCTGTAAGGCCGGACCTGAAACCAAATTCTTTTCTGTCCGGATCTAAAACAATACCGGATTTTCCTTGGTATAGGGATTCCCTGACCTCGTCTAAAGATGTCCCGATGCAGGAATAAATTCCCATTCCGGTAATTACAACCCTATTTTCCATGTTATGAATAAATTCCTCCGTTAATATTAATCACTTCTCCTGTAATATAAGAAGATTTCTTAGATGCTAAAAATGCGACAAGATCTGCCACTTCTTCTGCTTCTCCGAATCTATTGGCAGGAATCATGGCTTTCAATTCTTCTTCATTGAACTCCTGGGTCATATCCGTTTTGATAAAGCCCGGAGCCACTGCATTTACAGTAACATTTCTTTTGGCAACTTCCTGAGCCAAGGCTTTTGTAGCTCCTACTACAGCACCTTTTGCCGCGGAATAATTTGTTTGGCCAGCGGTTCCTTTTACTCCGGATACCGAGACCATATTGATGATTCTTCCGTATTTGTTACGAAGCAGCTTTTGGATAAAGAAATTGGTTACATTGAAAAAGCCGTCCAGACTTGTATTGATCACGCTGTTCCAGTCTTCTTTCTGCATCCACATAAAAAGACCATCTCTTGTGATTCCGGCATTATTGACAATCACTTCTACTACTGCATCAGGGTTTTTCTCCTGCCAGTCCGTTAAAACAGTCTTTGTCTCTTCGGTATTCCCTACATCAAATTTAAGGATTTCTCCTGTAGCACCCAATTCCTCCACTTTAGCCAACGTTTCGTTTGCTGCGGTTTCGTTTGAAGCGTAGTTGATAAGGATGTGATAGTTTTTCTCTTCAGCCAGTTTTATACAGATTGCCCTCCCGATTCCTCTGGAGCCTCCTGTTACAATTGCACATTTCATGCGTTAGTGTTTATATCGTTTTTAGTTTTTTTAAGTTGAGAGGATGTCTTTAATTGAATAGACAATCCATGACAGCTAATAGTTACATCCCTTTCAGATATTTCTTCACTTCTTCCAGATACGGATACATCACCATATCATCTGAGAAAGCAGGAATAATTTTTCTGATCTCATCATACAATTCCTTTGTAGAAGATGAAACCTTATCCTGGAACCCAAGATATTCAACAGCCTGAATAATGGTAATGGCTTCTATCGCCAATACTTCAAAAGCATTTTCAATCACTTTTCTGCAGATCACCGCAGCATTAGTTCCCATACTAACGATGTCCTGATTGTCATTATTGTTTGGAATACTGTGAACATACATAGAATTCGACAGCATCTGGCTTTCTGCCGTAGTAGAAGTTGCCGTAAACTGCACTCCCTGCATCCCGAAATTGAAACCTAATTTCCCTAAATTTACAAAAGGAGGTAAGATTTCATTAATTTTAGCATTCAGAAGATAGTTTAGCTGTCTTTCTGCAAGCATTGTCAGTTTGGTTACCACAATTTTCAGCTTGTCCATTTCCAGAGAGATATAATCACCGTGGAAGTTTCCTCCATGGTAAACATGCTGATCTTCAACATTGATAATCGGGTTATCATTCGCGGAATTAATCTCATTTTCAAGAACTTTCTCTGTATATTCCAGTGTATCCAATACCGGGCCTAAAATCTGAGGAACACATCTTAAAGAATAATATTCCTGAACTTTTTCCTTGAATACTTTCTCTTGTTCTTCAAAGTGAGTATAAAGATGATCTTCTCTTTTTCTGATCAGCTTACTGTCTGCCAGATGAGCACGCATTCTTTCTGCCACTTTCTGCTGACCGTAATGCTTTTTTGTCCCGTTCAAAGCTTCTGATAAATGGTCATCATAAGCCTGTACAATTTCATTGATGGCACAAGAAAGTCTAAGGGAAATATCTGTAAGCTGATTCGCTTTATAAGCGTTCACAATACCGATTCCTGACATCACGGAAGTCCCGTTCATCAAAGCAAGTCCTTCACGGATCTCTACTTTTATCGGTTCTAATCCTTCGATTTCAAAAACCTCTTTGGTGGATTTTCTTTCTCCTTTATAAAAGACTTCTCCTTCACCGATCAGTACCAAAGCCAGATGAGCCAGCTGAACAAGGTCTCCGCTTGCTCCTACCCCTCCATGTTCAAAGATCAGTGGGATAATATCCCTGTTGATCAGCTCCTGAAGAAGGTAAATAACAGACTGGTGTACTCCTGAATTTCCTAATGACAAAGTATTCAGCCTTGCCAGCATACATGCTTTTACCTCATCTGCAGGCAAAGGGTTTCCGATTCCTGAAGAGTGGCTTCTGATCAGGTTATACTGAAGCTGGTGTGTATCTTCATCACTGATTTTGAACTGAGCCATCGGTCCAAAACCGGTGTTTACTCCATATATTACTTTATTTTTTGAAAACTCCTTTAAAAACTGAAAACTCTTATCCACCCTTGATAAAAGTGATTCATCCAGTTCTATTTTTTCATTCTCAATGATAATTTTTTGAAAGTCTTTCAGTTCTAAAAAGTTATTTATTTTCATCAATTAAAAGTAATAGTTGATAATTTTTTAAAATATTGATTATTTGTCACTAATTTTGCGGCAAAGATAAAAGTTATTATTAAAATAAAAAATCAAAGATGAGCAAAGAATTTGTTGACGTTCTTGTAATCGGAGCCGGACCTTCGGGATGCGTGTCTTCTTCATACCTGAAGAACAATAACGTCAGCGTGAAAGTAGTCGAAAAGACAAAATTCCCCAGACTGGTAGTGGGTGAAAGCTTAATTCCGAGGGTAATGGATCACTTTGAAGAGGCCGGACTTTTCCCTGCATTAGATAAAATGGGCTTTGAAAAAAAGCTTGGGGCACGTTTCCTTCGTGGTGATGAGGTCTGCATTTTTGATTTCAGCAACAAATTCGGGGAAGGCTGGGACTGGACCTGGCAGGTTCCTAGGGCTGATTTTGATAATACTCTTGCTCAGGAAGTCATTAATAAAGGAGTTGATCTTGAATTTGAGACTGAAGTTATTGACATCAAGTTTAATGGAACAGATTCTGTAACTACAGTAAAAAATAAGGATGGAGAAACGAAAGAGATCCATGCAAAGTTTGTGATTGACTCCAGCGGTTACGGAAGAGTCTTGCCTCGTCTGCTAGATCTTGAAAAACCTTCAAAGCTGTCTCCTCACTCCGCGATTTTTTCTCATGTAAATGATATTAACAGAGCGCCGGGAGAAGAAGGAACTTTAATTTCTTTTGACATTATTGAAACAGAAGTATGGCTTTGGGTAATTCCTTTTTCCAACGGAAATACAAGTTTAGGAATTGTAGGCCCTACTGAATATATTGATAAATTATCTGAAAACGGAGATGCAGCCGAAGCTTTAAGAAAAGCTATTTCTCTGTCTGATTATTATGTAAAACGTTTTGGGGATGTGGAATTCCTTTTTGAACCTAAACATCTGAAAGATTATTCTTGCTCCGTTAAAAGTTTATTCGGGGACGGATTTGCCTTAACCGGGAATGCATCAGAATTCCTTGATCCGGTATTTTCTTCGGGAATGGCTTTTGCCACAGAATCCGGAATGCTGGCTGCAAAACTAGCATTAAGACAATTAAACGGAGAAAAAATCAACTGGCAGACAGAATACACGGATTATATTTTATACGGCGTGGATGTTTTCACCACGTATGTAAAAGAATGGTATACCGGAAATCTTCAGGAACTATTTTTCCATCAGCCGGAAAATCCGGACGTAAAGAAAAAGATCTGTGCTGTTTTAGCAGGGTATGTCTGGAACAAAGACAATCCTTTTGTGAAAAAGCATGATACTGTGATTAAAAACCTAGCCAACCTGATTAAGCTAGAAAAACAGGAACAGCAAAACCAAGCATAAAAAAACGGTCTGAATTTTCAGACCGTTTTTTGTTATTTTATAACTGCTTTAATTTCTTTTCCTAATTTTTTCCCTGTAACTTCATAAGCTGCAGCTATCCTTCCGTACTCCCATGCAAATTCTTTATTCATCTGCTTACCTCCTATTTTATCTGCTTGTAATCTCATCACTACATTTGAAGGATTATCTGTTTCTACAAACTTCATATCAGCAGTCAGTTTAGCTTCCTGTGAGCCAATCATTCCGCCATACCAGCCGGCGTAGATCCATTTTGCATCAATGATTAAAGTGTATTTTGTTTTCGCATCACCTTTGAAAACTACTTTCTTTGACTTTCCATTGATCCCTTTAAGAAAATAATCCAAATATTCTGAAGTTTTAAATTTGTCCCACTGATGCATCCAGTTGTTCCAAACAGCTTCACTTTTTTTAGCTGTGATATCAGCTTTCCTGTTTTCAAGATATTGGGCTTCTGTAAAGTTTTTCTCCTGATAAACGGCATTATCAAATACCAGTTGTACATTTACTTCAGACTGATCTTTTAAAAAATCAAAATTTCCCTGTTCAAAATTAATTTTATTCTGGGCGAAAGTTGATGTTGTAATTGCTACAAAAAGCAGCAGTAATAATTTTTTCATAGTTATTAGCTCTAATATTTAAGCGACCAAAGATATAGTAAAAATGGATTTCCCGGTCTTTCTTTAAATTAATTTTATCTCAGATCAATAAAAGTAATTGGTTTTCTGCTGTTTGGATTGAAAACTGTTTTAGACAGGATATCAAAATCGATGATTTCAATTTTCGGACTTACTCTCAACTTTGCCCGGAAATGGTCTCTCACTTCATTGACAAAGCTATCGTGTTCTTCTTCTGTACTTAGTTTAATGATAATTTCGTCAAGACCTATTTCGTTGGCCTGAATGACAATCTGATAGCATAAAATATTGTTGAAATCATTTAAAATATCATTCATTGCCGGCGGATACAGCGTTGTTCCTTTATATTTGATCATCTGCTGTTTCCTTCCCACTACAGGTCCTAACCTCATCGTATTTCTTCCACACCGGCATGGCTCATGGTGTGCTTTTACAATATCTCCGGTTTTAAATCTTAGCAAAGGGATGGCTTCAACGCCTAAAGTTGTGATCGTAAGTTCTCCACTTTCTCCTTCTTTAACCGGATTTCCGTTATCGTCCAGAATTTCGGTGATAATTAATTCCGGATGGTGATGTCCTCCGATCTGGAATTCACACTCTGTAAAAGCGGTGCTCATTTCGGTAGAAGCATAAGTGGAAAAAAGTTTTATATCCCACTTTTCTTTGATCTTCTGGGAAAGAATATTATCTGTAAAATCCTGATTTTTGATACTTTCTCCGATACATACAGCTCCATAAACACTTGAATTTTTATAATCCAATCCATGCTTTTCAGCATAATCAATCATTTTCAACAGAAAAGAAGGAACAGTGATCAGGTATTTAGGTTTATATCTGAAAATAGAATCCCATTGCAGTTCAGGAATTCCAGGCCCCATTCTCACTACGCTTGCTCCCATTTTCCTTAAACCCAGAAAATAAGCCAGGCCCGCCATAAACCTTTTGTCTATGGTGGTAATCATCTGAACAACATCTCCTTTTTGAATGCCGGCACAGGCAAAAGAAATTGCTTCATTATATGCCAGCCTTTCAAGATCATTATCTGAAAGTCCAAAAGTAACCGGATCTCCTAAAGTCCCGGAAGTCGTGCTGTAATCAACAATCTTATCTGGTGTTATACAGAAAAAATCATGGTTGTACTGCTGCAGATCATTCTTCGTGGTAGTAGGAATCTTACGAAGATCCTCCAAAGTACGAATGTCAGCAATATGAATATTATTTTCTTTAAACAGTCTCTGATAAAAGGGTGAATGAGTTTCAAGATAGATCAAAAGCTCACGAAGTTTTTCTTCCTGAAATATTTTGATTTCCTGAATGTCTGCTTTCTCGATTGACGGATAAAATTCCAATGATTTTAATTTTTAAAGAGCAAATTTATTTAATTAAAATTAAAAGATTTAAAAATTCAAGCATTAACCTGTTTTATCTCCGGAAGGTAAAGGTTTGTACGTTTGTATTTCCAGCGGTATTTATGGTTGTTACCTTTAAAGTATGAACCCCTGATCCTTTCGGGCATTTTTCATCAAAGGTGTAAACAAAATTATCTTTTACACGGGCAAAGCGAAGCCATTTTCCATCCAGCTCAGCCCGGAATGAAATGATATCACCCACTTTCGTTGTTCCTTTTAACAATAAAGAACTGTTGTTTACCAACGCTCCTTCTGCCCATCCTGATGAAACGGACGGCAGGGTATTGTCTATTAATAATTTTGCTGTGCCCAATCTGTTGAACTGCCCTTCTGCCCTGTCACCATTCCACTTTGCTTTTACCACATCCTTATCACTTCCATAATCAAGGAGGATAATGGCTTTATCTTTTTCAGCGTCAGATAGTCTTCTATTGGGTTTTATTTTCAAAGTATATTCGTCCTGAACCGGAATATAAGGATTTTGTAAAACAAGGCTGTTTGAAACCGTATTCTGATCGACTTCCGCCTTTTCATACATATTGAAGTTAACTGCATCATACACTGCATTTTTGCTGAAATTAATCTCTGCATTTTCGGTGGAAATTGTTTTTCCTTCATTAGGCATTACCGTTTTCCCTGTAGCAGTTATTTTTTCTGAAGTTGTATTTAACTGGAGTTTTGTTGTTAATCGGCTGGTATTCCCATTGGTATCTTTCAGGACTATTTCAATGTTATGAACCTCCTCATCCTGAAGATTGATAATGCCTGTCAAATTCGGGGTACTGTAATTCTGAAGTTTCATTCCCGGTAAATCAGCCAGGTGCTGAATTCCCATTTTATCCCTGATGAATTTAGTATAATCTATACAGCCGTTGATATAACGGGTATCATCATAGTGTATTTTATCAATTTTAAAACTGTAAATCAGCTTGCCATCCATCAATAATTCTGCATTATAAATCCCCAGATTAAACCCTTGATTGGCTTTATCTACGGCTTTAATGCCAAAACTTATTTCCGGAGAATTAACCTGAACAAGATTAGAAGTATAAATATTCCCTGCTCTTCTCACTGCAATTCCGTTCGCTCCAGGTTCATAAGTACTGAAACGTCTGTCATACCAGTAGAGTCCACTGATAATTGGTGCAACAGTATCAGGAATGGCAAAACCGAAAAGTAACGGGTTGAGACACTCTTCTGTTTTGGTATTTCTTATTTCAAAATGTAAATGTGGACCAGCAGAGCCTCCGGTATTTCCACTTAGTGCAATTTGCTGTCCTTTTTCCACCGGAAACTGTCCGGGTTGGAAAGTAATGTCCTGTTCCCATTTTTCGTCTTTATATTGTCTTTCCTTTACATATTCATCAAGCTTATTAAAATATTTGTTCAGATGGGCATAGACTGTGGTATAACCGTTGGGATGAGTAATATACACTGCATTTCCAAATCCGTACCGCTCTACTTTTATCCTGCTGACATACCCTTCTGCAGCTGCTACAACCGGCAGATTCTCCTGGCTATTGGTTCTCAGGTCCAGCCCCATGTGAAAATGATTCGTACGGATCGCCCCAAAGTTGGCAGCGAGCTGCATGGGAATGTTTAGCGGATTCCGGAAATAGTTTTGTGGATAATTTTGGGCGTGTGTGATGATGTTATTAATTAAACAAATAATAAACATCAGTTTGGAAAAGATTCTCATACAACATTTGAGTTTATAGATCTAATTAAATGTACAAAATTTTGCCCAATCAGCGCTTCTTACTCTAGCCAATTTTTAGAATCAATTTTGTTTTCTTACCCTTATTTCCCCTGCTGAGTGAAACGCCTTTGCGATCGATCTTACATCATCCATACATCTTTGTGAACTTTGCGTGACCATTAAGTTTTGGCTAAAGCCGTTGGATATGTTTTTATTATTTAAGCGGGCTAAAGCCCGCTCCTATTGAATAAATTACATAAAATTTCACATAAAAAACAGCGAGAAAAATTCACCTATTGATCATTCACCATTCACTTTCCTCCACTTTCTTTATTATATTTCTGAAATTGAACTTTTTAATAGATGATATCAAAATAAAACATATATTATAAACCGACAAATTTTAGTAAATTTGCAGACTTAATTAATCAACGATATTGAGATATTTACATGAGCCAATTTAAAGAATACAAAAACCTCAACCTTATTGACGTAGCAGAGAATGTAGCGGAATTTTGGAAACAAAATAAAACTTTCAATAAGAGTGTTGAGATTCGTCAGGGAAATCCTGAGTTTGTTTTTTATGAAGGTCCGCCTTCAGCAAACGGTATGCCTGGAATTCACCACGTAATGGCAAGAGCATTGAAAGATATTTTCTGCCGTTACCAGACCCAGAACGGGAAACAGGTTTTCCGTAAAGCAGGCTGGGATACGCATGGTCTTCCTGTGGAACTGGGTGTGGAAAAAGAATTAGGAATTACGAAAGAAGATATTGGCAAAAAAATCTCTATTGAAGACTACAACAAAGCTTGTCGTGAAGCGGTAATGCGTTATACCGATGTTTGGAATAACCTTACAGAAAAAATCGGATATTGGGTAGACCTTGATGATCCGTACATCACGTATAAGTCAAAATATATGGAAACCGTTTGGTGGTTACTAAAGCAATTGTATGATAAAAGCTTATTGTACAAAGGGTATACTATCCAACCTTACTCTCCGAAAGCGGGAACAGGACTTTCTTCTCACGAGCTGAATCAGCCCGGGACGTATCGTGATGTTTCAGATACAACGGTGGTTGCTCAGTTTAAGGTAAAGAAAGACTCTTCAGCGTTATTCAATGATGTTGACGGAGATGTTCATATCCTTGCATGGACGACTACTCCATGGACGCTTCCATCCAATACCGCACTTACCGTAGGAAGAGATATTGAATATGTTGTGGTTAAAACTTTCAATCAATATACATTTGAACCTGTAACTGTTGTTTTATCAAGAGTTCTTTTACCTAAAGTTTTCGGTAAAAAATATGCAGAAGGTACAGATGAGGATTTTGCTAACTATACTCCGGAAACTAAGGTAATTCCTTTCAGAGTTTTAAAAGAATTCACAGGGGAAAAACTTGTTGACACAAGATATGAGCAATTAGTTCCTTGGTTTACACCAAACGATAATCCTGAGAATGCGTTCAGAGTAATTTTAGGAGATTTCGTAACAACAGAAGACGGTACAGGTGTAGTTCATACAGCGCCTACTTTCGGTGCTGATGATGCGAGAGTTGCTAAAATGGCTCAACCTGAGATCCCGCCAATGTTGGTAAAAGATGAAAATGACAATCTTGTACCATTGGTAGATTTACAGGGTAGATTCATCAAAGGAGAAAATGTTCCTGAGGTATTCTCCGGAACCTATATCAAAAATGAATATTACGATGAAGGAACAGCTCCTGAGAAATCATGGGATGTAGAACTTGCGATCCTGTTGAAAACAGAAAACAAGGCTTTCAAAGTAGAGAAATATGTTCACTCCTATCCACACTGTTGGAGAACTGACAAACCGGTATTGTATTATCCGTTGGATTCATGGTTCGTAAAAATGACCGCTGTAAAAGACAGATTGGTTAATCTGAACAAAGAAATCAACTGGAAACCAAAAGCTACCGGAGAAGGACGTTTTGCCAACTGGTTGGAAAATGTAAACGACTGGAATCTTTCCCGTTCAAGATATTGGGGGATTCCGTTGCCAATCTGGAGAACCGAGGACCTGAAAGAAGAGAAGATCATTGGTTCCGTAGAAGAATTATACAACGAAATTGAGAAATCAGTTGCAGCCGGACTGATGACTGAAAACCCGTTCAAAGGGTTTATCATCGGAAATATGTCTGAGTCTAACTATGAGCTTGTGGATCTTCACAAAAATGTAGTAGACAAAGTAATATTGGTTTCTGATTCAGGAAAAGCAATGAAGCGTGAAAGCGATCTGATCGACGTTTGGTTCGATTCAGGGTCTATGCCTTATGCTCAATTGCATTATCCTTTTGAAAATAAAGAATTAATCGACAACAATAAAGCATTCCCTGCTGATTTCATCGCAGAAGGAGTTGACCAGACCCGTGGATGGTTCTATACACTTCATGCAATCGGAACAGCCGTTTTTGATTCTGTTGCTTATAAAAATGTAATGAGTAACGGTCTTGTTCTGGATAAGAACGGGCAAAAAATGTCAAAACGTTTAGGAAATGCTGTAGATCCGTTTGAAACCCTTTCTGTGTACGGACCGGATGCTACCCGTTGGTATATGATCTCTAATGCAAACCCTTGGGAAAACCTGAAGTTTGACATTGAAGGAATTGACGAAGTAAGAAGAAAGTTCTTCGGAACACTTTATAATACGTATTCATTCTTTGCTTTATATGCGAATGTGGATGGCTTCAACTATTCAGAAAAAGAAGTGGAGAACCGCCCTGAAATTGACAGATGGGTTCTTTCTGAACTGAACCTTCTGATCAAAGAAGTAAAAGCTTTCTATGAAGATTATGAGCCAACAAGAGTAGCAAGAGCGATCAGCACTTTTGTGAACGATAACCTGAGTAACTGGTATGTAAGATTATGCAGAAGACGTTTCTGGAAAGGAGATTATTCTGATGACAAGATCTCTGCTTACCAGACTTTATACACATGTCTTGAAGTAGTTGCCAAGCTATCTGCTCCAATTGCTCCGTTCTTTATGGATCAGTTATATCAGGACTTAAATAAAGTAACAGGTAAGGAAAACTGTGAATCTATACATTTAACAGACTTCCCGGTAGCTGATGAAAGCTTAATTGATCAGGATCTGGTTGAAAAAACTCATTTGGCTCAGAACATTACAAGTATGGTCTTCTCTTTAAGAAAGAAAGAAAATGTAAAAGTTCGCCAGCCGCTACAAAAAGTATTGGTTCCTGTATTGGATTCTAAAACAGAAGCGCAAATTCTTGCTGTTGCGGATCTGATCAAGCAGGAAGTAAACGTGAAAGAATTACAGTTAATCAATGCTGAAGAAGCATCTCACTTAATTGTAAAACAGATAAAACCTAACTTCAAAGCGCTTGGTCCTAAATTAGGAAAAGACATGAAGGTAGTAGGTGCCGAGATTGCAAATCTTAACACAGAACAGATTGCCGGTCTTGAAAAAGAAGGAAAACTAGATGTTCAGGGATATGAAATCACCCTTGATGATGTGGAAATTTCTACAAAAGATATCCCGGGATGGACGGTTACCTCAGACGGTAAAACAACTGTGGCATTAGATTTGACGTTAACCGATGAGCTAAAATCTGAAGGTATCGCAAGAGAATTCATCAACAGAATTCAAAACCTGCGAAAAGATAAAGATTTTGAACTGACAGACAAGATTAATATCTCCATTGAAGAAAACTCACCTTTCCTTAGTGATATTAAGAAAAATGAAGAATATATTTCTTCTGAAGTCTTGTCAAATAAAATAGAAATTGTATCTTCACTTTCAAATTTTAACGAAATCGAAATAGATGAGGTTAATTTTAAGATAAATGTTGAAAAAAATTAACATGTAGTTATTATATTTCAAATTCCATTTCATAATTTTATTAAAAAAGAGAACGAATATGTCAGACGAAAGAGTTAGATACAGCGATGCTGATTTACAGGAATTTA
This sequence comes from Chryseobacterium rhizoplanae, assembly GCF_900182655.1. GTDB lineage: Bacteria > Bacteroidota > Bacteroidia > Flavobacteriales > Weeksellaceae > Chryseobacterium > Chryseobacterium rhizoplanae. Next base: position 193,993 of record NZ_FXTC01000007.1, on the reverse strand, counting down.
AAGCGATCATTAAAGAAAAAATAGAAAAGGCAGAAAAAGATCTTCAGCTTATCAGAGAAAGTTTTATCAATGACCAGAATAATGGAACGGATGATACTTCTCCTACCTTCAAAGCTTTTGAGGAAGGAGCAGAAACTCTGAGCAAAGAGCAGAACTCTATTCTGGCAGGAAGACAGGAAAAATTCGTGCGTGACCTTAAAAATGCTTTGATCAGAATCGAAAATAAAACGTATGGTGTTTGCAGAGTAACAGGAAAACTGATTCCTAAGGAAAGACTTTTGGCCGTTCCTCACGCTACGCTGAGCATCGAAGCGAAAAACATGCAGAAATAACCGTAAGGTTTGTAAAAAATAATATTGGGTTTATAACGTATTCACGAATACTTTATAAACCTAATTTTTAATGTATACCCATGAGCGAATTATTAATTTTGGGAGCTATCGTTGCAATAGTATTGTTATTTCTCAACAGAGAATGGATCAAAAACAGATTCTTTCCTGATCAGCAGAAAAACTATACGATTGATGACAAGTTCAATTCTGATAAACGCGAGCGGGAAAAAGAGATCGACAGACTTTTAAGCAAAATGGGTAAAAACGGAGTGAATGATTTGTCTGAGAAAGACAGAAAAAGACTTGACGAATTGTCCAAAATGTAAATATTTAAATACAAGAAATGGAATCTATTATAGTACATCCAAAAAATGCAATGGAGCTAAGTGCGCTGAAAAGTGTTCTGAAGGAAATGGGCATTAAATTTGAAAAAGCTCATGTTAAAAGTTCGTATAACGGACAGAAAATAGTCAAGAAAGCAAGCGATAATAAAAATGTAAAGCCGGCTGCAAAGCCTTCAAAACCTAAAGGGCAGTAATGAAAAAGATCTTAGCGATAACATTTTTGGTGTTATTAATTGACCAGGCTTCAAAAATTTATATCAAGACTCATTTTAATCTGGATGACAGTGTCACTGTTTTACCGGGATTTAAACTCACCTTTGTGGAAAACCCGGGAATGGCCTATGGATTTCACTTTGGAGGAATCATTGGAAAATATTTCCTGGTGATCCTAAGAATTTTCCTGATCGGAGGAATGGTGTACATGTTTAAAAAATGGCTGAAAGAAGGAGCTTCCAATTATCTTTTGATCCCTATGGCGATTATTTTTGCGGGTGCTATCGGAAACCTTATTGACGGAATGTTCTATGGAATGATTTTCGACAGCGGGACGGTATACGACCCTAGTATTGACCGATGGATCGGCTACGGCGGTATTTCTAAATTTGCTCCTTTCGGACACGGATATTCTACTTTTATGAAGGGATGCGTAGTGGATATGCTTCACTTCCCATTGGTAGACTGGAATGTTCCTGAAAGCTGGCCTTTAATTGGTGGAAAACATCTTGAGTTCTTCAAGTATATTTTCAATGTTGCCGACTCTGCCATTACTGTCGGTGCCGCATTCTTATTAATTTTCAGAAAAAAAGCTTTTCCTAACGGACTGGAGTTTTAAATGATCTATTTCGGATGAAAAAAATAATCAAAAATATTTTTAAAATTTTCCTGCTTCTTCTTGTTGCAGGAATTATTTTTATTGCCTGGGCAAATTACAGCATCAAAAAGGATAGTGAACCTTTCATTTCTTATAATATTGCTGATGTACCGGAAGCAAAAACAGGTCTGTTGCTGGGAACCGGAAAACTTTTGAGCAACGGAACCCCGAATGCTTATTTCTACAATAGAATTGAAGCAGCGGCCAACCTATACAAAAGCGGAAAAATCCAATATATCATTGTAAGCGGTGACAACAGCACCAAAGACTATAATGAGCCTGAAGATATGCAGCTGGCATTAGTGCAGAAAGGAGTTCCTCAGGATAAAATCATTTTAGATCATGCCGGATTCAGAACACTGGATTCTGTTGTGAGGGCAAAAGATATTTTCAGCCAGACAAAAGTGATTATTATCTCTCAGAAGTTTCATAATGAAAGAGCTGTTTTCCTGGCCAGAAAAAATGGAATGGAAGCCTTTGGATATAATGCTGCTGATGTAAATAAATATGCAGGATTAAAGACTAATATCAGAGAGTATGCGGCCAAAGCTAAGGCATACTGGGATCTTCTTTTTGGGGTAGAACCGAAATTTGGCGGGGAGAAGATTGTGATTCCTTAATATTTTTCCCATAGATTGCACAGATTTTCACGGATGATGCGTAAAGGCATATAGATTATTGAAAGGTGATAGGTTTTGGCTAAAGCCAATGGAAGGGGGATTTATCGTTGGCTGGGTTAAAACCCAGCCCAATTGAATTTTAATAACAAGATCTTTTATCTTTTATCTTTTATCTTTTATCTTTTATCTTTTATCTTTTATCTTTTATCTTTTATCTTTTATCTTTCGTTATTCCCGGCAAACCTCGTAAATTTGCTATTCATTAATTTTTAAATATAAATTTTAAACCAATGTCAAGAATTCTTACCGGCATTCAAGCCACCGGAACACCCCATCTTGGAAATTTATTAGGGGCCATTATTCCTGCTATCGAGCTATCCAAGCAGGAAGGAAATGAATCATTTTTATTTATTGCGAATCTTCACACGCTTACACAGATTAAAGATGCGCAGACGTTAAGACAAAATACCTACGAGATTGCTGCGGCTTGGCTTGCTTGTGGATTAGATACTGAAAAAACATTTTTCTACAGACAAAGTGATATCGCTGAAACCTGTGAACTTTCTTGGCATTTATCATGTTTTTTTCCTTATCAAAGACTAACATTGGCTCATTCATTCAAGGATAAGGCTGACAGACTTCAGGATGTAAATGCAGGGTTATTTACTTACCCTATTCTGATGGCTGCAGATATTTTACTGTACGATGCAGAGATTGTTCCTGTAGGAAAAGATCAGCTTCAGCATTTGGAAATTGCAAGAGATGTAGCGTCCAGATTCAACAACCAGATGGGAGAAGTGCTTGTTTTACCACAGGCAGAACTTCAGCAGGATACGAAATATGTTCCCGGAACTGATGGTCGTAAAATGTCTAAATCTATGGGAAATATTATCAATATTTTCTTACCTGAAAAGGAACTGAAAAAACAGGTAATGAGCATTGAATCTGATTCCAAATCTCTGGAGGAACCAAAAGATCCTGAAACGGATAAAACCTTCCAGATCTATGAACTTATTGCGACTCCTGAACAGACTGAAGAGCTAAGAGCAAAATATCTTGCCGGAAACTTCGGATACGGACATGCTAAGAAGGAATTACTGGATCTTATTCTGGTACGTTTTGAGAAAGAAAGAGAAGTATTCGCTTATTATATGAATAATCTTGACGAGCTGGAAGCAAAACTGCAGCAAGGAGCCGAGAAAACCAGACCTATTGCACTGGAAACTCTTAAAAGAGTAAGAACAAGCTTAGGATTTTAATTCTAAGTTATAAACATAAGAAAGAGGCTATCTCAAAAGTCAATAATTGACTTTTTGTCATTCTGACGAAGGAAGAATCTTATTGATATCAGATATATTAGATTCTTCATTACATTTCATTTCGTTCAAAATGACACTTTTGAGGCAGCCTCTTTTTCTATTAATATAAGTTATAACTTTTAACGTCTGTTATTCTTTGTCAGAATAAAATAATGCATCTGATCTCCGAATTCATAGGCGATATCCCATCCCGGGTATTGTTTTATTATAGTCTTAATGATAGACAATCCTAATCCGGTAGAGGTATGATCTGATCCTTGTTTATAGAAACGATTAAATATTCTGGATTTATCCAAAGGAACCGATGCCCCACTATTCTGGAATGTAATCCGGTTATTTTCAACAATAATATTTAATGTCCCTTCTTCATTGTTATATTTAATTGCATTTTTAAGAAGATTAGACAGCAGAATATCTGCAAGATCCTGATTAAAATCTGCAACAAACTTTCCTTTCTCTATAATATTGACCTCAACTTTTTTAAATGTGATGAAATCTTCATAATTCTGAACCAACTGAGCAATCATTCCGTTAAAATCAACGTCTGATGTTTTATTAAACTGGCTGTTTTCAATTTTGGAAAGCATTAATAATGACTTATTTAAGCCTACCATTCTTCGCAGATCATTTTTAACTTCGGTAAGGAAGGTCAGACTCTTTTTATCAAGGTCATCATTCTGAATCAGAAGATCAATTTTGTTAATAACAATAGCCAAAGGGGTCTGAAGTTCGTGGGACGCATTTTCAATAAACTGTTTCTGCTGATAAAAAACAAGTTCATTACGTTCAATCATTTCATTGATTTCCACATTCAATTCTTCGAACTCGGTAATTTTATAAGTCTGCTTTTCCTGTGAAAAAGGAATTCCGAACTGATATTTTTTAAGCTTATCCAAAATCAGATAGAATGGCCTCATTGCTTTATTCAACAGATATCCGTTAATTACGACAATACTTATTACCAAAAGAATATAAAGCACAATTAAAGCGGTCGTAAGGTCGTAGATCAATTCGTCCTCTTCTACGGTAGACGTTCTTATGACAAGCCTCTGCTTATTTTTAAACTGATCGATAAAGTCTGCCTCAAGAACCCTGTAAGGCTGGTCTTTATCATCATATTCCATATAATACATCTTATTGTACAGCCTGCTTTTATTCTGATATTCTTCAGCTTTAATGGGATTGATTTTAAATTCATTAAATCCAAAATCATTATTCTTCAACAGCTGAGGATTCAGGTAAACAGCTTTGATAATCTGTATTTTCCGGTCCTTCAATCCGTCATCCACATTATCATGCACTTCATCCAGGATATAAGCATAAAACAGCCCTGCCCAAACTGCAATAATGAACAGCAGGATGATGATCAGGTATTTTATGGTATAATATTTTAAAGAAATTTTCATCAGATCAATTTATATCCTATCCCGTACACCGCCTGGAAATCAGCTTCGGCATTGAGCGTTTTTAATTTTTTACGAAGATTTTTAATTTGTGAATAAATAAAATCCAGACTGTCTGCCTGATCGATATAATCTCCCCAGATAGCTTCTGCCAATGTCGTTTTCTGCAAAGTTTTTTCGGGATGGATCACAAAGTAATACAATAGATCGTATTCTTTACGGTTAAGGACCAATTCCTCATTTCCTACTTTCACCGTCCTGTTCTCCGGATCAATACTTATATTTTTATATCGGATGATATTTTCACCATCCTGGTTTTTTCTTCTGATCACGGATTTGATCCTCGCCATTAGTTCTGCAAGATGAAAAGGTTTAGCAAGATAGTCATCAGCCCCTATTTCCAATCCGGTTACCTTATCATCTACTGAATCTTTGGCAGAAAGGATGATTACAGGATCTTTTTTGTGCATCTTTTTTATCTCTTTCAGCAGATCCATTCCGTTTCCATCAGGGAGCATAATATCCAGCAAAATACAGTCATATTCATAAGAAATAATTTTCTCCAGTCCGTTGCTGTAATTCTCTGCATACTCCACAATGAAATGTTCTGCCTCCAGAAATTTCTGTACCGTATCTTTCAGTTCGGGCTCATCTTCTACTATTAAAATCTTCATACCTCTGGGTCTATGTTCTGCTGCACGATTAACTTATATCAAATATAGGAAATTATAAGGAGGGAAGCCGGAGATAGAGATACACATCCGAAAGTCTACGAGAATATGATCAGTATAAGGGTTATATGATAAATTATCGATAAGATGTCTATAAAATGGAAATATTCTCTACCTTCTTCCCTCACGCACTTTTTCATGAATACTCTAATTTGATTTTACATTCATCCCATCTGCATCAAAAACAAGACACAGACCGTTCATCAAATGAATTTTGTAAGCATTGTATTTTTTCTCAATAGATTCAATGACGCTACAAGGGTGGTTCCTTGTCATAAATGAAACCATATTCTTTCTAATCTGAGCAGAAGAAATCTTTCTTCCGTTGCTGTTTATTAAATTCCAGTTGACCATACTATTAAGATTTAGTGTTTATATTCAGTTAAGTATTAATCATCAATTCTTTTAAAATTTCCGTTTCTGTCAAACTCAAGCTCCAATCCGTTGGAAAGTTCTGCTTTATAAGACCATCTTTTCTTTTCAATCTTGATGATATAAGTGTTGGGAAAATTCTTCGTGCTGTAGTTTCGGATTGATGCCGGGATAAAACCATACGGAATTTTCTGATGTTTTCCATCCACTTCCTTCCAGTTTCCATTGCTGTCAAACTCCATTTTCATTCCGTTAGTCAGATATACTTTGTATTCATCTACGCCATAGATTTCTCTGTCTTCTATCGCAGAGTTTACAGGAATTCCTTTAAAATGGGCCGCTAGAAAGTTTTTAGCTGTTTTGGGTAGCTGATTAGCATTGATCGCCCTGTCCTGTGCAGAAACAAAACTTCCCATCAAGAAAAACATGATCATCAATACTCCTGTGATTTTCTTTACATTTTTCATAACATTTAATTTTTCTGTCATTATTATGGAGCAAAGTTCCCAATCAATTTGGGAAAGAATTAGGAATATTCATCCGGTAGGTAAAAAAAATAAATAATATTTAGGTTGATTTCCCAAGTCTGTAAAAACAGAAAAGCCACTAAGATGATCTTAGTGGCTTCTATTTATATTGTAGATTTTATTTATAAGTATTCTTTAATCTGCTGAAGGTGAGTAATAGCTTTTAATCCTTCCTTCTGTTTATCTTCTTTATAAACATCAAAGAAAATAGCATCCATTCCAAAGTCTGTTGCTCCCATGGCATCAGCAATCCAGTCATCCCCAATCAGGATACTTTCTTCTTTTCTGGCTTCAGAAAGTCCTAAGGAGTATTCAAAAATCCTTGGATTAGGTTTTCTTACTCCCACGGAATCTGCACTGGTAATGGTCTTGAAATAAGGCGCAATTCCGGACAAGGTACATTTCCTTTCCGTCACTTCCTGAAATCCATTGGAGATAATGTGTAATGTATAATTCTTAGCTTTCAGATATTCCAAGACGTCTTCAGCTCCTTCTACCAATTCATTATGACTCACGATATTGTCAAGAAAGTGCTCTTCAAAATAAAGGGCAAGTTCTTTATCTTCTACTCCAAAATGTTTGAATGAGTCATAAAAACGGTGTTCTCTCAAATATTCTTTGCCAATAATCCCATCTCTGATCTTTTCCCATAAATCTTCGTTGATGTCATGGTAAACAGAGTGAAACTCTTCAAAGTCAATATTGTACTTTGAAGTTATATCCTGTTTTTCAAAAAGTTCCCTGATGGTAAGATAGGCATTTCTACGGTGATCCCAGAGTGTATTATCCAGGTCAAAAAAAACATGCTGCATTTTCATACAGCACAAAGTTAATCATTTTAATTTTTTAAAATTGGATAATTCTTGCTCTTGCTTTTCACAATTTCAAGGCTTTTAGAAAAATTAAGCAAAAAATTAATAGTTTGTTTCTTAGGTTTCAAAGTTTTCACTTTTAAGGAGTCATTTTTTTTCATAAGCGAACTATGTTTTCCTTAAAACGTGAAATTTCCCGAAATATTATTTATCTGGTTAATATTATATTATTTTCATCCATGATTTTTCTCAGGTTGATCAGTGCATACCGTACTCTTCCAAGGGTCGTATTAATGCTCATATCTGTATGATCTGCAATTTCCTTGAAACTCAGGCCGTCAAAAAATCTCAGTTTGATTACTTCTTGCTGATTTTGTGGTAAAAACTGCAGCATCCTTAAAAGATCTTCCTGTATCTGATTCGTTACAAGCTGATCTTCAATATTCTCAGAAGGCTCTCTGATTAAATCAAAAATAGAATACTCATCGGTTTCAAAAGTAGTTTCTGAAACTTTTATATTCTTTGCTTTTGATCTGAAATGATCAATAATTAAATTGTGGGAAATTCTTTTTGCCCAAAGAATAAATTTACCTTCTTCGTTATAACGCCCTTCTTTCAGCATAACAATAATTTTCATGAAGGTGTCCTGAAAGATATCATTCGCTAAATCTTCATCATTAATTTTGTAAAAAATGAATGTAAACAGTTCTCTCTGATGTCGATGAATAAGGGTTGACAACGCACCCTCGTCTCCTTTCTGATAAAGGGAAATTAGTAAACTATCCGATTTTGATTTCATAACTCTTCTCAATATAAATATTTGCAGACAGCCATTCTACCAGATATTTCTTCTGGCCTTTGCTGCATAAACAAAACAGTTCTAGAGTAGAGTCTCTTCTATAGGCGGTAGTACAATTATTATGATGTAAATATAATAATTTTTTAATAACTGTTAACCTATTATTAAATTTTATAGAGAAAAATCTAAAAAAAATCATTTAAACATGTCATGAATGAACACGGTAGGGATATTTAATGTAAAATTAACATTCAGTCCTTTCATCTCTTTCCCGTTCAAACGGGTATCTCCGATAGGAAAAGCATAGCCTCCTGTAAGATCCAGCATTCCAAATAGGGTAACTCCAATTTTAGGGGCAATGTATTTATTGGTTCCTTCTACTCCTGCTAAAAAGTAATATGAGTGATAAAAGTCTACATTTTTTTCAAAATTAAGAAGAACATCCGCCTGCAGCTTCGGCATAATAGCAAACTTGGAATCTACGGTTCCCATTAAAGCAGATCCGCCCAGTCTGTAAATCACATCATCATTTTTAAGAAAAAGTAATTTACCTCCTACTTCACCAAAACTTTGATTCTGGTAGGTATATCCCACACTGATCATTTTGTGCATGGTATATTGAGCTTTTGCCAATGTACTTAGCAAAAACAGAGACAGGATAGCAACTACAGTTCGAAAATTCATCATCTTTCTATATTATTAAGGTGTAAAATTAAAAAAAACTGCCTTATCCAAAGATAAAGCAGTTCATTATTATTCTTTAAAGAGAAATTAAATTCCAAAAGCGGCTTTAATCTCCTCTACTTTGTCCAGTTTTTCCCAAGTGAAGAATTCAAGGTCTTTCAACGTAAGCTCGTTTTTATGTCCTTTATTGAACGTTTTATCAGCTACATAATGCTCTTTACCCATATGTCCGTAAGAAGCTGTTTCCTGATAAATAGGATTTCTTAATTTTAAATTCTGTTCAATAGCATAAGGTCTTAAATCGAAAATCGTAGAAACTTTTTTAGCGATATCACCATCGTGAAGATCTACTTTCGCAGTTCCGTAAGTGTTGATATACAAACCACAAGGTTCAGCTACACCGATTGCATAAGAAACCTGTACCAAAACTTCATCAGCAATTCCTGCAGCCACTAAGTTTTTAGCAATATGTCTTGTTGCATAAGCTGCACTTCTGTCTACTTTAGAAGGGTCTTTTCCAGAGAAAGCACCACCACCGTGAGCTCCTTTACCACCGTAGGTATCAACGATGATTTTTCTTCCTGTAAGACCTGTATCTCCGTGAGGTCCTCCGATTACGAATTTTCCTGTAGGATTGATGTGATATTTGATCTGATCGTTGAATAAAGCTTTGATTTCCTCTGTCTGCTGTGCAACAACTCTTGGAACCAGAATGTTCTTAATATCCTCACGGATTTTATTCAGCATTTCTTCTTCAGCTGCAAAGTCATCATGCTGAGTAGAAACTACGATAGAATCAATTCTGATTGGCTTGTGGTCATCAGAATATTCAATAGTTACCTGGCTTTTTGCATCCGGACGAAGATAAGTGATTTCCTTATTTTCTCTTCTGATGGCAGAAAGTTCTTTAAGAATCGTATGAGCAAGGTCCAATGCAAGAGGCATATAGTTAGCCGTTTCATTGGTAGCATACCCGAACATCATTCCCTGGTCTCCTGCTCCCTGTGCATTTGCTTTCGCTTCGAAAGACTCATCATTTACAGCTCTGTCAACTCCCTGGTTGATGTCAGGTGACTGCTCATGGATGGCAGAGATTACTCCACAAGAATCTCCATTGAACATATATTCCCCTTTCGTATATCCAATTCCGTTGATTACTTCTCTGGCAATAGTCTGTACATCAAGATAAGCATCTGATTTTACTTCTCCTGCCAACACCACCTGTCCGGTAGTTACAAGAGTTTCACATGCTACTTTTGAGTCTTTATCATATGCTAAAAAATGGTCGATTAATGCATCAGAGATTTGATCGGCAATTTTATCCGGATGTCCTTCTGAAACTGATTCAGATGTAAATAAATAAGACATATAATTCTTTTGTTTTTTAAAGATTTAAAAATAGTATTTACGAAAAATATGAATGAAATTGCCCAGAAAAAAAGAATACTGTTTTAGCATATTTTTATAGAGGTTGCAATCAGGTCAAATTTTTCCTCGTAATAAACGTCAGCAAATTTAAGCACTATTTTCGTAATACTCAAAGATTTTGTTTATTAATTATAATTTTATTTAAATTGATGATTTCTATCACTTTAAGGCATCTCCATTACTGAGGCTTAATGCTTACAAATTCTTTTGGACTTTCGTGATAATTCAACTTAAGTTCTAAAGAAGTTTTGATAGAATGTGACAATTCATCAATAATTTTTTGCTTAAAAGTTGGCTTATAATAGATAATACTGATTTCTCTATAAGGGAAAGGTTTTTTGAATCTGAAAACATTTTTCTTCTGCTCTTCCGAAAGCTGGCTCAATGCAAGTTCCGGCAGAATACTGATTCCTCCTACTTTATCTACCATGTGTACCAGGGTCTGGATATTGGAAGCTAAGAAATCTAAGTTTTTAGGCTTTAAGGTATTTTCTTTCAGATGACAGATGTTTTCAAACTGATTTCTAAGACAGTTTCCTTCTTCAAGCAGCCATACTTTTTCTACATTCAGGTCTTCCGGAATGATGTAAGAATTCTTTTTGTTGGCTTCTGTATTGGAACTGTAAATCATAAGTTCCTCATTGAATAAGAAATCCTGATAAAACTCGTCAGCGGTATCATAAGGAGTTGAGATAATTCCCGCATCCAGTTCTCCGGCTTTTAAAGCTTTAATAATATTATCCGTTGTCATCTCTTTTACATTCATCTGAATCTTAGGATTATCTTCAAGGAATTTGAAGATTTCCGTAGGAAGAATGAAAGAAGAAACCGTAGGAATAATTCCCAGATTAAGAGTTCCTCCTAAAATATTATTCAAAAGGTTTGCTTTGTTTTTCAGCTCATTGACAGACTCTATAATAACTTTTGCCTGATCAATAATCTGAAGACCTACATCTGTGGTACGGATGGGGTGAGTAGTTCTGTCGAAAACCTTCACATCCAGTTCATCCTCAAATTTCTGTATCATGGCACTTAACGTAGGTTGCGTGATAAAACATGCCTGAGCTGCTTTACCAAAATGTTTATACTTATCAACAGCGATAAGATACTCCAGTTGCTGAATGTTCATTTGATTAATATTATCTATTACAAAGATATAACGTTTTTGTTATTAGCAATTAAAAATTCAAGTAAATTTGATATTCACTACCTTTACACTTCGATTTAGAAAAAGGAAAAAGAATTATTCAAATCATCAATTATATGGATTCTAAAAAATTAACGTTAAGCAACGGAGCACCTTACTTTGAGCATCAGGATTCACAGACGGTAGGACCAAGAGGCCCTGTATTGCTGCAAGACTTTATTCTTCAGGAAAATCTTGCGCATTTCGTTAGGGAAAGAATTCCTGAAAGAATAGTGCATGCCAAAGGAAGCGGAGCCTACGGAACTTTTACCGTAACCCATGATATCAGCCAGTACACAAAGGCAAAACTATTTTCGAAAGTAGGAAATACATGCAGAATGTTTGCCCGTTTCTCTACTGTGGGTGGAGAAAAAGGAAGCGCAGATACCGCAAGAGACCCAAGAGGTTTTGCTTTAAAATTTTACACTGAAGACGGAAACTGGGACCTCGTAGGAAATAATACTCCGGTATTCTTTATTAAGGATGCTAAAAAATTCCCGGATTTTATTCATACCCAAAAAAGGGTGCCAAAAACAAACTTAAAAAGTGCCACCATGATGTGGGATTTCTGGAGCTTAAATCCGGAATCACTTCATCAGGTTCTGATATTAATGTCAGACAGAGGAACTCCATATGGTTACAGACATATGCACGGTTTCGGGTCTCATACTTTCTCCATGATCAATGAGAATAATGAAAGAGTATGGGTGAAATTCCACTTCAAGACAAAACAGGGAGTTAAAAATTTCACTGATGACGAAGCTGTAAAAATGGCCGGAAAAAACCCGGACTTCGCTCAGGAAGATCTTTGCAATGCTATTGAAAACGGCGATTTCCCAAAATGGACTATGTACATCCAGGTAATGACTGAAGAGCAGGCAAAAGATTTCAGATGGAATCCTTTCGATGTAACAAAAGTATGGTTCCATGATGATTTTCCTTTGATTGAGGTAGGAGAAATGGAGCTTAATGAAGTTCCTGTTAATTACTTTGCCCATGTTGAACAGTCTACATTTTCACCAAGCAGCCTGATTAATGGAATTAGTTTCTCTCCTGACAAAATGCTGCAGGGAAGATTATTCTCTTATCCTGATGCCCACCGTTACAGAGTAGGTGTCAACGCGCATCAGCTTGAGGTGAACAGATGTCCTTTTGCTGTCAATAATTATCAGAGAGACGGCTATATGGCTGATTCAAGCTACTATCAGGACAAGCCGAATTATCACCCGAACAGTTTTGATGATATCAAAGCAGATTCTGACTATAAAAGTTTTGAGTATGAATTAGACAGTGCCCATGTTGCCAGCTATAACAGAAATGACAACGACAGTGATCATTATACGCAGCCAGGTCTGCTTTATTCAAAAGCAATGAATGCAGAAGACAGAGATCGGCTGATCCAAAATATTATAGGAAGTATGAAAGGCATCAGCGGTCCTAAAAAAGATGAGATCATTAACCGACAATTATGTCACTTTTTCAGAGCCAACATTGAGCTTGGCATGAAAGTGGCATCTCAGCTAAACGTCAATATTGATGCAAATATGATGAATCATTCCAAATAATCCTATTGAATGATAAATTAAAAAAAAGGAAAAAAAAATAATATTTTTTCCTTTTTTTTGTAAAAAATTCATAATTTGCAAAGGATGATATTTTAAAGTGGAAAAATGAGTTACGAGAACATATTATTAAAAAAAGAAGATAAATTATCTATCATTACCATAAACAGACCTGAAAGTTTAAATGCTTTAAATGCAAAAACGATTCAGGAAATCAGTACCGCACTGGACGAGCTTAACGCTGACACTTCATGCAGGGTAATCATCCTTACCGGAAGTGGAGAAAAATCTTTTGTAGCAGGTGCTGACATCAAGGAATTCAGCGAATTCGGACAGGAAAAAGCAGAAGAACTTGCAAGAAACGGACAAAATACACTGTTCAATAAAATTGAAAATATGTCTAAACCTGTCATTGCAGCCGTTAATGGTTTTGCATTGGGTGGAGGTTTAGAGCTTGCCATGGCATGCCATATCAGATATGCATCGGAAAACGCCAGATTAGGACTTCCTGAAGTAACTCTTGGATTAATCCCGGGATACGGCGGAACTCAAAGGCTTCCAAAGCTTGTAGGAAAAGGTATTGCCAACGAAATGATCTTCTCTGCCAAAATGATCCCTGCTCAAAAAGCAAAAGAGATCGGACTGGTTAATGAAGTATATCCTATTGAAGAATTATTAACCAAAACGAAAGAATTAGCAAACACTATTGCCTACAATTCACCAATGGCAATATCCAAGGCTATAAATGCCGTGAATTTATCTGACACGGAGAAAGGTTTTGAAACTGAAATTACATATTTCGGAGAACTTTTTGAAATGGAAGATAAGAAAGAGGGAGTTACTGCGTTTCTAGAGAAGAGAAAGCCTAACTTCTAGTCTTTCTAAAGACTTTAATCCAAATTATTTCGAAAAAAAACAATGCTGCTGTATGAATAAGTTTGATAAAGCTTATCTAAAAATGGCCCAAGAATGGGCAAAACTCTCCTACTGTAAGAGAAAACAGGTGGGAGCTCTTATCGTAAAAGATAGGATGATTATTTCAGATGGTTACAACGGAACTCCTTCGGGATTCGAAAACTGCTGTGAAGATGGAGAGGGGAAAACACACTGGTACGTATTGCATGCTGAAGCCAACGCTATATTAAAGCTGGCCGCTTCTACTCAATCTGCAAAAGGGGCAACGTTATATCTGACGCTGTCTCCCTGTAAAGAATGCAGCAAACTGATTTTACAGGCAGGAATTACGAGACTGGTGTATATTAATGAGTATTCGGATGACGATGGAATATCGTTCCTGAGGAACCATAACATTGAAATAGAACAAATATCGGACTGTGAACTAAAAAAATAAGCACAAATGACTTGGGATGAAAAGATCAAAGATTTTGAAATATTTCTTCGTTTCGAAAGGAATTTTTCAGAAAACACTCTCGACGCCTACGTTCGGGACATTAAGAAATTAAAAGATTATGCAAAAGAAGATCTGGCAAACGTCGGTCCAGATTCTATCGGTTACGAAAACCTGCAGGAATACATTTTCAATCTTTCTAAACAGAAATTCAGTGAGAGATCACAGGCAAGATGGATATCTTCCATCAAAGCTTTTTTCAAATTTCTGCTTGAGGATGAATATCGTGAAGACAACCCTGCGGCGTTACTTGAAGGCCCTAAACTGGGATTATACCTGCCTGATACCTTAAGCCTGCCTGATATCAACAAAATTATCGCTGCTATTGAAGTCAATACAGATCTTGGAAAAAGAAACCACTGCATCATAGAGGTACTATATGGATGCGGACTCCGTGTTTCTGAACTGATTGATCTGAAGATCTCCAATATCAACTTTAAGGAGCAATACATCAAGGTACACGGAAAAGGAAACAAAACCCGTTTTGTTCCTTTAGCCGATTATACTGCCGATCTGCTGGAAAGTTATATCAAAGAGGTACGTTCTAAAGGCAAAATCAATAAGAAATATGAAGACACTCTGTTTTTGAACAGCCGTGGAACATCCATGTCCAGAGTGATCGTATTTCTTATCATTAAAGAACTTACAGATAAAGCAGGGGTTAACAAAAAAATATCTCCCCACACCTTCAGACATTCATTTGCTACGCATTTACTGCAGAATGGAGCAGATCTACGTTATATTCAGGAAATGCTGGGACATTCCAGTATTACCACAACGGAAATCTATACCCATCTGAAGACGGAAGAATTAAGGGATGTTATTTTGAGTTATCACCCGAGAAATATTAATATTGCTCAATGAAACTATTGAAATATTGCCCAAGCTGTGGCAAAGAGTCCTTACACTGGGACGGCGAAAAAAAATGGAGCTGTCCGGAATGTGGTTTTACTTTGTATAATAATGTGGCAGGTGCCGTAGCAGTTGTCATCAGATGTGGAGACGAAATTTACCTTACCCGAAGAAACAGAGATCCTAAAAAAGGAAAGCTTGATCTTGCCGGAGGATTCGTTGACCCTAAAGAAAGTGCAGAGGAAACCTGTAAAAGAGAACTTTTTGAAGAACTTCAGCTTGAGATCGATATTTCCAACCTGAAATACCTTACCAGCCTTCCAAACATCTATCAATATAAAGAAATTGATTACAACACCATCGATCTCTTTTATGAGTATCATGTTTCGGAAAAGTTTGAGGTAAATCTTGAACTCTCAGAAATCTCAGAAGCAGTATGGATTCCTTTACAGGAACTAGACCTTGAAGATATTGCTTTTGATTCTCAGAAGAGATTTTTTGAGGGCTATGTAAAGAAATAATTTTTGTAAATATTCTCCCGTAGATTTTACAGATCAGGCAGATAATTGTTAAACAATATGCTTAGTTTGTAAAATCTGCGGGAGTTTTTTATTGTAGAACCTAATAGGTTTTAGTCTTCAGCATTTCTTCAAAGTACTGAACCAGCAATGCTCTTTCTGCTTCTGAAAGATTGGCTTCTTTATGATACACGATGTAGCCCGGCATTGGCATTGCTTTGCTTTGGATCGTCTGAATAGATTTAGTAATCATATTCTCTTTCAGATCCTTATTATAAGTTTCCCAGGTAGAAAAGTTAAGATGCTCCCTACCTTCATTCACATGACTTTTTACAGACCATGATACAGGTGCGATAAAAGCATATTTCGGGTAAACGGTTTCATTAGAGTGACAGTCATAACATGCATTTTTGAGCAGTGTTCTGATCTTTTCGGGTGTTTTCCTTGCTTCAACGAAGTTTGCCGCAGAATCAACAGGTTTATTGGTCCTGTCGATAGGAAAAAACTGAATCAGGGCAAATGCCACCAATGTCCAGAATATTATTTTCTTAGCCGTTTTCATCTGTTTACTTTGATGGAGTTAAAACGGCGTTACCAGACTTAAATTCTTTTTTCAGGACTTGTTTCGTTGCAGCAGGTTCAGCGGGCTGAGAAGTTTCTGATGACGAAGCAGGCGTTGATACTGGAGTCGAAGCAGGTGTTGTAGTCGGAGAAGTTGATTTAGGGCTGTCAAGGGTTCTGGTATCCTTCAGATCCCAGTCTTCTCTTGTTTCCCATAATCCTCTTACGATCACTTTTTTATGGAAAATATATGCATCTTCGGCAAAAATATCATTGGCGAAATCGGCTTCATCCCAATATTTATTTCCGTTATTATCCACCAGAATTCTTACAATATATTCTCCTGGCTTCAATATATCAAACTTTACTTTATCACCTTTTAAATATTTCTGATAGCTGATTTTGTCTGAAGAATCTATCAGCTGAATCCAATAATTTGCTTCCGGAGCATTTGCAATGGAAAACTCAACGCTTCCAAACTGATCTGCTTTAGCAACATCAAAATCAAATCGTTTTGACTGGCTGTTTTTTGCGTAGAATGAAGAGACCGTTTCCTTAGGGACAGTAAGCTCATAGCTTTTTCCCATCACAAAGTCTGATTGAACATGAATCTGGTAAGGATTTGTATCCGAAATTTTAGCGGTGAATGGTAAAGCTGTTAAACTGTCACCTTTCATTTTTAGGGTCCATTTTGATGGGTCTATTTTATCAACGATATAATTTGATGCAAGCTTTAAATCTGCTTTTGGAGCGATTGAAGTTCCGTCATTATCACTAACAACATCCATTACATTCTTCTTATTGTATCTGTAAAATAAAGAAACGCTGTAGGCACTATCTTTTTTCGGGCCTTTATTGTGAGTAAATGTTAGTTTTTCATTGGCTGTCTGCCCCACATCATCTTTTACGGCATCAAACCAGATTCTGACAGAGTCGGATTTTGGATTGTGCGTTATTTTGATATCTTTTATTTTGTCATTCAGTGACTGAACTTTTACGTCATCCGGATTTCCTTCAAATGACATTAAAATCCCGCCTGCAATTTCTTTCATTTCTGAATACTTCACAGCTTTTCTGGAAGGATAGACTTTTAAATTCAATCCTGAAATAGATTTCTCAACTTGTACCGGATCTTTCTGAAATCCAACTTTTTCTTTTCCCGGGTCATACATAGAATTCCCGTTTTCGTCGTCAAAAGCAATAATCTTATATTTTCCAGGAGTCAGATAATTCAATTCATAATATCCATCTTCATCTACCTTGGTGATGTAGTAAGGCTTTTTCTTATAATCCATTGTATCTTTTACCTGATACAAGCCAACCACAAGTTTATTTTCCGTTGTTGTTCCTGTTTTCTTTTTGGTATCCAGTGCATCTTTTACTTCACCACTGATATAAAGATCATCTAATTTATCTCCGGTAGAAAAAGCAAAGTTGAAATACCTCAGTATATTCGACTCATTATTATCTACAATGGAATTTCCAAAATTGAAGTTATAAGTTGTATTGGCCTGAAGAGTATCCGTCCATTGAATCAGCACAAATTTGTTGGCTATATTGGAAGGAAGAATCCTCGTTATCCCTTTAATTGGCGGTGAAATAATCAGGTTTTTATTGATGTCCTTCAATGTCACATATTCATCAAAATCCAGACGGAGCTCGTGAATATCTTTTTTAACATTAATTCTTGTAGTATCAATGTTTGAACTTAAAAACCTTGGTGCTAAAGTATCTTTAGGCCCTCCAACAGGAGATCCCACTCTTGCACATGAATGCACAAGAAAGCAGATAACAAATAATAAAAGAAACCTTTTCATGAAAATGTTTAAGCAAAAATAAACATTATTCTCCAAAAACTTCCTGTCCGGAATTTAAAGTATCTTTATTGTCATGCATAACGGTGTGCAGCTTCTCTTTCTGTAAAGGAAAATCTTCGAATAATCCTGATAACGCAAGGGCAGTATATACTTTGTTTGAATATTTATTTCCAATTGCTACAATCGTAACTTTAGATTTTAAAAGGTGCGCAAATACCGCGTTGGAGCCATGCCACCATCCATTATGATACGTCAGTTTTTCGCCGTTATCAAATATTTTCATTCTAAATCCTAACCCATAGTTATTCATTCCCATCTTTTCATTGCTATAAGGCGTAAATACCATCTGCATGAGTTCCGGTTTCAGGAAGTTTTTTGAAAACATTGCTTTTGAGAAATTATACAAATCTCTTGGTGTGGTGTAGACATTTTTATCTCCGTAAATAAGATCAAGTTTATCTAAAGGATACAGTTTGCTTCCTCCATAATAGAAAGACTGTGACGCTGTGGGAATATCTTTTTCCTGAAAGATGTAGGTATTATTCATTTTCAACGGAGTGAAAACCATTTCTTTCATTGCCTGCGGAAAAGGAGTTTTTGTTATTTTCTCAACCAATAGAGCCAATAAAGCAAAGTTGGTATTACAGTACATAAATCCTGTATCAGTATCTCTTGCCAGATCAGGTTTGTATTTGATAATCATATTCAATACATCCTGGTTCGTAATAAATTGTTTGGAAAGTTCTGCCGGTGCAGGCTGTATTTTGGTAATAAAATATTCGTATTTCGGAAGACCGCTTCTTTGATCCAATAAAGTCTGAACAGTAACATTCGGATATGGAAATCCCGGAAAAAACTGGGTAAGATGATCTGTAAGTTTTATTTTTCCTGCCTCAATCAGTTTCATCATCGCCATCGCCGTTAATGTTTTAGAAACCGAAGCTACGTGCAATGGTGTATTTTTATCAATTGGCATCTGATTGCCTTCTCTTCCGAAGCCTCTGTAGTTTTCGTAAAGAATTTCATCTCCCTTAGCAACCAGAATTCCTCCGCTAAGATTACCTTCTTCCCATATTTTTTTGTAATACTGATCTATATAGCTTACCGTTGTCTGTCTGTTCAACAGCTGGCCATCACCTTTGACGAAAATACTTCCGAAGTCTACATTTCCATAGTTGGGTAGATTGGTCGTATTTTCAGCTGAAACTTCTTTGGCTTCAGACTTTTTTTGACAGGAAAACAGTGATAAAAGAACAGTTAGGATAAGTACAAAATTACGCTTCGTCATGAGATTCAAAATGAGCGGCAATTTAATAAAACTCAAAAATAAATAGTAAATAAGAAAGGGATATTATGAATTATTTAACACAAATAAAAGGAAAAGTAAAATTTGAAGGGACAAAATCATAAAAAAAGCGAATTCACTTCTTGTAAATCCGCTTTTTATCTTTTATTTTTCTTTGTCTAACAATGTGAAGCGACAATTTTATCAACAATAAACTGAGCCAATTTTTCTTTGCTCTGATGGGTCCATCCGGCAATATGTGGTGTTACAATTGCTTTTTCAGATTCAAGAAGATATTTTAAATCTTCATTTTCTGTTTCAATATGCTCGAAAGAAGACTTTTCGTATTCTAATACATCCAGACAGGTGCCTTTTACCTTTCCTGACTTCAATGCTTCTACTAAACTTTTAGTTTTCACATTCTTTCCTCTTGCCGTATTGATAAAATAGAAGTCGTTTTTCATTTCCGCAATGAACGTTTCATTAATAAGATAATGTGTTTCTGAAGTCAAAGGAATATGAAGACTCAAAACCTCAGCAGACAGCTTCAGTTCTTCCAGTGAAACCTGTGTAGCATGTTCATCTGAAAGACCGGGAAGGATATCATGGAAGATCACTTTACATCCGAATCCTGAAAGCCTTTTAGCGGTAGCTTTACCCATATTTCCATATCCGATCAATCCTACTGTTTTTCCTAACAATTCATCTCCTCTGTTCTCTTCACGCTTCCAGATTCCGTTTTTTACCTCCTGAGAAGCAATAAAAAGTCTGTTCATCATCACAAGCAGCATTCCTACCACATGTTCAGCTACAGAATCTCTGTTTCCTTCAGGAGAATTGATCAGTTGGATTCCCAGTTTTTCAGCAACAGGAATATCTATATTTTCCATTCCGGCTCCTACTCTTGCGATAAACTTCAGGTTCTTCCCTTTCTCAAGAAAATTTTGGTCTAATGGAATACGGCTTCTGATGATAATCCCGTCATAATTTTCAATTTTATCACAAACCTCATCATAAGACGATGTAAAATCCTCTTCCAGTATAAAGTTTTTAGCAATCAACTGTTCTGTGATAAGAGGATGGTTTTTATCTAAAAGAAGTATTTTCATTTTTTATTCAAACACAAAGGACACTAATTTATTTCACAAATAACACAAATTATAAGGTACCGTTAATAACTCTTTTTACTCCGTTTTTAAACTGGATTGTATTAAAGTTGATCAACATACCAAGCTTACAATTGCTTAAACGAAGGTAAGTGAGTATCTGCGCCAGGTGAATATCATGCAAAGATTCTACAGATTTTATTTCCAGCACAAATTTCTCTTCAATCAAAAAGTCAAGTCTATAGCCTACATCCATTTTTATATCATCATAAACTAATGGCATTGGTTTTTGCCTTTCTACAAAAATGTCATGTTTATTTAATTCATAAAACAGACACTCTTCATAAGCACTTTCCAAAAGCCCTGGTCCCAATGACTTGTGAACTGTATATCCTGCTTCGTAAACAATTTTTGATATATCGTTTTCAGAAATATCCATTTTAATATTTTTTTTCATGTAACCTTACACAACCCATTTGTGAAAATTTGTGTAAGACATTTGTGTTTTTTGTGTTTTTATTTTTTGTCTTTCTTGGATTCCTGCGGTTCCTGGAAGAGTTTTTTAAGTTCTACAGATTCCAAAGGTTTCATTCTTCCGGAAAGGATTAATGAAAGTTCTTTTCTACGGAATGCCGCTGCAAATCTTTCTTTTTCTTCTTCAGTTTCCGGAACCATTTCGGGGATAGGAATCGGGCGGTTGAATTCATCCACTGCAACGAAAGTATAAATACCTGCATTGGTGTGAACTTTCTTCTGATTGATTGGGTCATCCAACCATACATCCACATAGACTTCCATAGAAGTAGAAAATGCTCTGGAAACTTTGGATTCCAATACCACTACACCGCCTTCCGGAATAGGGTGGTTGAAAGATACGTGGTTTACAGAAGCGGTTACAACTCTTCTCTCGCAGTGTCTTGCTGCAGAAATAGACGCACAACGGTCCATTTTTGCTAAAAGCTCACCCCCAAAAAGATTTCTTAAAGAATTGGTTTCGTTCGGAAGAACGATATTGGTCATAATGGTCAGAGATTCTGACGCTTTTTTTATTTTTGCCATCTAGTCTTAGTGTTGTTTGGAACGGCCGGAGCTTGCTTTACAGCTTTTCCGACAGGTTTTGCTAATGAATCTTTTTTCAAAGAATCTGAAACGGTTGCTTTCGGGGTATGTACCATTACTTTAATGGTATCTTTTACAATTCTGTGGGTAGAGGTCTGTACAGAAACCTTATTGAAAGATTTCTTACCAAAAAGAAGTTCCTGCTGGGTAAAAGCCAGGTATAAAATCCCCAAAACCGGAATAACCAAAAGGAAAACCCAAAGAATAGTCTTTTTGAATTTGAAATCCTTTTCACGATTAACTGAAGGATCTACCTTTTCTCCGTTGTTGATATCTGAAAATCTGATCTCTTCCAGTCCATAAAAATCCGGACGTCCAGATTCTATTCTTTTTCCTTTGAAATGGGTATGTCCTTCTTCAATGAAAACTGTTCCAAGGTTTTGAATTTCAAGAACCTGCTCGGCCTGAAGTTTTTTCTTCCAAAAATCTGTCTGGATTTTCAGATCACTTCTTGAAGCCTCTAAGGACATCTGCTTCTGTCCTGCAATAAAAGCAGTAAAATCTTCAGCCTGTACCTCGTAGTCTATTGTAAATTCAATCTGACTGGCTGGAGGTAAGATGCTGCCGTTTTCGGAATTGATAATTGCCTTAGAATTTTTCAGTGAAAACACCCCAAAGCCTGGAACCGTGGCAGTTCCAAATTGTTTTAAGTATTCTAAAATGTATGCTGAAATATTCATTTGGCAGCAAATTTATAACTTTTTCATGACTTTTTAAGGTATTTAACCTATATAAAAAAAGACTGCCGAAACAGTCTTTTGATTATTCTGTATCAAAACCGGAATACAGCTATTTAAACTTCTTTTTTTAAGCTTAACATTTGTAATGAAACAAGTAAAAGGGCAAATTTTCAAATTCTCTTATTTGCTCTCCAATTTCTCATTACTGAATCTTCCAGCTCACTCCAAACATAAAATTGGTTCCTGCCTGTGAAAAATAATAGGGCTGCCCTTCGTACACAGATCCGTTGTTGACATATTTCTTGTTGAACAGGTTATTGACCAATAGTTTTAATGCAATTTCATTATTGGCAATTTTAAACTGATACTGAGCATTGAAATCAGTCAGGAAATAATCTTTAAGCTGCAGATTGGCCTCTTCCGTATTGTCGAGATATTGTTTCCCGACATACTGATTCATTAAGGCAAACTGAAAGTTTTTGGTAGGGTTGAATTTCAGACTTAAATTGGCAATCACATTCGGAGAGAATGAAATCTGTGTATTTCCAAGGCTTTTAGGAACATCCCCATTTTGAATATTAAAGTCCTGATTTCTACTCTGGCTTAAGGTCACATTTCCTGAAACCTCCCATTGTTTGGATAATTTTGCCAGAGCACTAAGTTCCACTCCTCTTCTGTAGCTCTTCCCGGAATTGGTTCTGATGAATGCTCCTACATTGTTAAGTTCTCCATTTAAAACCAATTGGTTGACATAATACATATAATACAGATTCGCAGTAAAGGATACGATCCCAAACTGCTTTTCAAAACCCGCTTCAATATCATGAAGTTTTTCAGCTTTCACATCGTTATTGGCCATCAGATCATCTCTGTTCGGTTCACGGTGGGCATGAGCGTATGACAGGAATACTTTACCTCCTTCAATTCTGTAATTTACACCAGCTTTTGGATTAAAAAACAACCAGTTTTTGCTTAAATCAGCACCTTCACCATCACCTGCCATCAAGATTTTAGTATTATAATTAATTTTTCTAAGCTGTAAATCACCAAAAAATTCAAAATTATCTACTCTAAACAAAGCTTTTGCAAAACCGGATACTTCATTCTTTATCGAGCGGCTTCTGTAATACTCGCTTTCCTCAATCTGAGGGAAGAATACTCCGGTAACATTTCCATAGTGTCTTCCGTAATATTGGTTGGCTACAACTCCCACGTTCAGATCTAAGTTTTCAAACTTTCCGTAAAGTGTTGAAACAACTCCATAAAAATCATTGTTCAGCCATTTTTTTCTGATAAAGTCTGAATATTTTACAGTCTGCCCACCTTCAGTCAGATCAGGTAAATTGTATCTGGAAAAAGGATCTCCCTGCTTGTAGTTTTCGTAATATCCCTTTCCTTTGGTATAATGAAAAGTAGTTTCAAGATTCCATCGGTCACTGAACTTTTGTTCCCAAAGCAACTGATAATGGTTCTGTCTGTAATTGTCTGTTTCGTTATCATAGAAGCTTACAATATTCTCCCAACTGGCATCATAAATTGCACCTGAAACATTGAATTTAGGATCGGTTTCCCATGTTTTACGGTCAATCCCGTTCCATGCCTGATAGGTTTTCTCTTTTCCACCGAAAGCCATTAAACGCAGCTTCGTGTTTCCTTCTTCAAATAAGGCCGTAAAATTATAAGAATGTAAATTTGATGAAGCCCTGTCGATATAACCGTCAGAATGAATATGAGTATATCTTCCCATTACAGAAAGACGGTTTTTCCAGAACTTACCGGAACCTATCTCAGCCGAATATTTATAGGTATTGAATGAGCCATAGCTGTCATCTGTTTTAAAATAAAACTTTTCTTCAGGATCTTTAGAAATCACATTGATACTTGCTCCGAAAGCAGAAACACCATTATTGGAGGTTCCCACTCCTCTTTGAATAACAATCTGCGAAGCAGAACTTGTAAGGTCCGGAACATTCACAAAAAAGGTTCCCTGACTTTCAGAATCATTATACGGAACACCATTCATCATTACATTAATTCCGCTTCCTGAAACTCCACGGATTCTGAAACCGGTATATCCTACCCCATTTCCTGCATCTGAAGTAGAAATAATGGAGGTTTGATTTTTTAAAAGAATAGGAAGATCCTGTCCTAAATTTTTACCGTCTAAATCTTTCTGTACATTGATGATTTCCTTTGCAACCGGCAGCCTTTTGGTAAAGTTGACCGCCTCAATTTCTCTGACTTTCAGAGAATCCTTATTCTGAGCCTGCATAAAGGCTACTGAGCCTACGCTAAGCCCTAAAAAAAATAATCCTTTCATTCTATAAATCTTGACATTTAATGAATAAAAGGGGATCAATAAGATATTATACAATTCAGCGTTTTATGAAGACGCATCCCTAAACAGCATTACCTGTTCCAGGTTCATTGGGTATAATCTCAGCCTGTTAAAGCACCCCTTTATTTCAGCCGCAAAATTACAAAAAATATATCAATTGAGATTCGCGGTGTGAGGTGCGGGGTTTTGAGTAACGAGATAGAAAAAAGTAGAATGAAAAATAGGAGTTATTGGATTCATCATTCATCATTCATCATTTATAATTCTTTAGTAAGTTTTATTGTTTGAGTCAACATAATAGTAATTCGATCCATCTTTGGTTACCTCAAACATCTTACCCAGCTTCCAGCTGAAGTTTCTTTTAATGTTGGCGTATTCAAAAGGAATAATGATCTTATTGTTAACATCAATCACTCCAAATTTATCATTATTGGAAGCAACAATCATCGGATTGGCCACATCATCTCCTTCCATAATGTACAGATACTGATATTGAGGATAAATCTGAAACTGCCTGTAATCTGCTGCATTCACAAATTTTGATTTTTCAATAATGCCGTAAAACCCATTCATGGTATACGCCTGAAATTGTTGCTGTTTATATTCTTCAAATACACATTTTCCAAAATCTGCTTCTTTGAACTGGTATACTCTCTTTCCAGACTGGTCTATCCTGTAAGAAATCATATCTTTTTCTACTGTAGCATATTCTTTTGTTCCAAATTTTCTGACTTTTTCATTAGGAGAATTCAGAAGGTTGCAATCTTCGTAAAAAAATACAGCAATGTGATACTCAGGCTGAATAATAAATTTCCCGTTCTGGTTAACATACCCAAAATAATCTCCTTTTTTCTTAGGAATCAAAACCGGAAGATCTTTATTGATTACTACTAAATCAGGATTACGCTTATTGGCTGCAGGCCCTTTCTTAACCGCAGTTTTCGCACCTTTCTTCAACGTTATTTTCTTCACAGATTTAGTCTGTGAAAAAACAAAAACCGAAGTAAAAATGCATAAAACTTTAAGGATATTTTTCATATTCGCCATATGTCTACAAAAATATGGCCAAAAATAGATATTATAAAATTCATATTTATAAAGAATCTAAATAAATTCGTTTCTATAAAATATTAAAAATTCGTAATTTTGGGAACATTTTGAATTGTTTGATAATTTAAAAAACTTTTAAAAAAAAGTGTAGATTATGCTGACTTTATTCGGTTAATGTTGCATCAAAATGCGAAAACTCAAAATGTCATTAACTGTATTTGTACAGACCGGTAAAGAAGAAGCAGGCCTACCTTTAATGTTGAAAGACCTTCTATTATGAATATTTATAAGGATTACATCAAAGAGATTGAAGAAAGAAAAACCCAGGGGCTTCATCCAAAGCCAATTGATGGTGCTGAATTACTAAGCGAAATCATTACACAGATTAAAGATTCAGGTAATGCTGACCGATCGGATTCTCTTAAATTTTTCATTTACAACACGCTACCCGGAACGACAAGTGCGGCGGGAGTGAAAGCAAAATTTTTAAAAGAAATTATTCTGGGTGAATCCATAGTAGAAGAAATTTCCCCGGCATTTGCCTTTGAATTATTATCTCATATGAAAGGCGGGCCTTCTATTGAGGTACTGCTGGACCTTGCCTTAGGTAACGATCCCGCTATCGCCAAAGAAGCTGCAGCTGTTCTTAAAACACAGGTTTTCCTTTATGAAGCAGATACAAACCGTCTGAAGGAAGCGTTCAACAGCGGTAACGAAATTGCAAAAGAAATCCTTGAAAGCTATGCAAAAGCTGAATTCTTCACTAAGCTTCCTGAAGTTGCTGAAGAAATTAAGGTTGTAACTTATATTGCTGGTGAAGGAGATATCTCTACAGATTTACTTTCTCCGGGTAACCAGGCCCACTCAAGATCAGACCGTGAACTTCATGGGAAATGTATGATCACTCCTGAAGCTCAGGAAGAAATCAAAGCTTTACAGGCACAACATCCCGATGCAAGCGTTATGCTTATCGCTGAAAAAGGAACAATGGGTGTAGGATCATCTAGAATGTCCGGAGTAAATAACGTTGCTCTTTGGACAGGAAAACAGGCAAGCCCATATGTACCGTTCGTAAACATTGCTCCAATTGTAGGAGGAACAAACGGAATTTCTCCGATCTTCCTTACAACCGTGGACGTTACCGGAGGTATTGGTATTGACCTTAAAAACTGGGTAAAGAAAGTTGATGAAAACGGAAATCCAGTTCGTAATGAAAATGGTGACGTTGTTCTTGAAGAAGCTTATTCAGTAGCAACCGGAACTGTTTTAACGATTAATACAAAAGAAAAGAAATTATATAACGGCGATAAAGAACTGATCGACCTTACGAAATCTTTCACTCCGCAAAAGATGGAATTCATCAAAGCAGGTGGATCTTACGCGATCGTATTTGGTAAAAAACTACAGACATTTGCAGCTCAGCTTTTAGGAATTGAAGCTCCTGCTGTTTTTGCTCCGTCAAAAGAAATTTCTCACGAAGGACAAGGACTTACGGCTGTAGAAAAAATATTCAACAGAAATGCTGTTGGAACTACACCAGGAAAAGTACTACATGCCGGTTCTGATGTTCGTGTACAGGTAAATATCGTTGGATCTCAGGATACGACAGGTCTTATGACTTCTCAGGAATTGGAATCTATGGCAGCAACAGTGATTTCTCCAATCGTTGATGGTGCTTACCAGTCAGGATGTCACACCGCTTCTGTTTGGGATAAAAAAGCTCAGGCTAACATTCCTAAACTAATGAAGTTTATGAACGAGTTCGGTCTTATTACAGCCCGTGACCCGAAAGGTGAATACCACGCAATGACAGACGTTATCCACAAAGTTCTTAACGACATCACTGTAGATGAGTGGGCTATCATTATTGGTGGTGACTCTCACACAAGAATGTCTAAAGGAGTGGCTTTCGGAGCTGACTCAGGAACAGTGGCGCTTGCATTAGCTACAGGTGAAGCATCTATGCCTATTCCTGAATCTGTGAAAGTAACCTTCAAAGGAAACATGAAAGAACACATGGACTTCCGTGATGTAGTTCATGCTACTCAGGCTCAGATGTTGAAGCAGTTTGGAGGAGAAAACGTATTCCAGGGCAGAATCATCGAGGTTCACATCGGAACACTTCCTGCTGATCAGGCATTTACCTTTACAGACTGGACTGCTGAGATGAAAGCAAAAGCTTCTATCAACATTTCTGAAGACAATACTTTGATTGAGTCACTGGAAATTGCAAAAGGCAGAATCCAGATCATGATTGACAAGGGCATGGATAACCATAATAAAGTTCTTCAGGGATTAATTGACAAAGCTGATAAGAGAATTGCAGAGATCAGATCAGGAGAGAAGCCTGCTTTGACTCCGGATGCAAATGCTAAATATTATGCTGAAGTAGTGGTAGATCTTGACGCAATCGTTGAACCAATGATTGCTGACCCGGATGTGAACAATGATGATGTTTCTAAGAGATATACTCACGATACCATCAGAGACCTTTCTTATTACGGAGGGGAGAAAAAAGTAGACCTTGGTTTCGTAGGATCTTGTATGGTTCACAAAGGTGACCTTAAGATTGTTTCTCAGATGCTTAGAAATATTGAAAAGCAACAAGGGAAAGTAGAATTTAGCGCTCCTCTTGTAGTAGCAGCACCTACTTATAACATCATTGATGAACTGAAAGCAGAAGGAGACTGGGAATTATTAGAGAAATATTCAGCTTTTGAATTTGATGATAACGCTCCAAAAGGAGAAGCTCGGGTTGAATACAAAAATGTAATGTATCTTGAACGTCCAGGATGTAACCTTTGTATGGGTAACCAGGAAAAAGCAGCTAAAGGAGATACCGTTTTAGCAACTTCTACCCGTCTTTTCCAGGGAAGAGTCGTTGAAGATTCTGAGCGTAAAAAAGGAGAATCCCTGCTTGCTTCAACTCCGGTTGTTGTTCTTTCTGCGATCATCGGAAGAATTCCTAATATTGATGAGTATAAAGCAGCAGTTGAAGGTATAGATCTTACAACTTTTGTACCTTCTATTAAAGAATTAACAAGTACAAGCGCTCACTAAGAGACGTCGAAAGACTATTGAAAATTATACAATTGGAAGATTTTAGTCCTTTAGGATTTAAAATCTTCCAATTTTTTGTTTAGAATGTTTCTATTTTAAGATAAATACATTTTTTTTCTGACAAAATCTTGAAAACAGAATCTATTTTTTCTTAAATTGAAAGTTATAAAATCTCTTGAAATTACACCTAAAATCGTCCTGCTAATGGATTATAGGAATGTTTTTTGATGTATAGAGAATTGATTTTTCTTTTTCAAACATGAGAAAAAGAAGCATTAAACGGAAAAAGAACAAAATTAAAATACGATATGACTTTTGATATTGATATGATCAAAAAAGTGTACGAGCGTTACCCTGAAAGAATTGCTGCGGCAAGACAAATCGTGGGAAAACCTCTTACCCTTTCAGAAAAAATCCTTTACACCCACCTTTGGGAAGGAAATGCGACACAGGCTTATGAAAGAGGAAATTCTTATGTAGACTTTGCGCCAGACCGAGTAGCAATGCAGGATGCCACTGCACAGATGGCACTTTTACAGTTCATGCAGGCAGGAAAAACCAAAGTTGCTGTTCCTTCCACTGCTCACGCGGATCACCTGATCCAGGCAAAAGTAGGTGCTGATAAAGATTTACAGGAAGGTATCAACAAAAACTCCGAAGTATTCAACTTCCTGAGCTCTGTATGTGATAAATACGGAATTGGATTCTGGAAACCGGGAGCAGGTATCATCCACCAGGTAGTGTTAGAAAATTATGCCTTCCCTGGAGGAATGATGATTGGTACTGACTCTCACACCGTAAATGCAGGAGGGCTTGGAATGGTAGCCATCGGTGTAGGTGGTGCTGATGCAGTAGATGTAATGGCAGGAATGGCCTGGGAGCTTAAAATGCCAAAACTTATCGGGGTAAAATTAACCGGTAAAATGAGCGGATGGACTTCTGCAAAAGACGTTATCCTAAAAGTAGCAGGAATCCTTACCGTAAAAGGAGGAACAGGATGCATCGTAGAATATTTCGGTGAAGGAGCAGAATCTCTTTCAGCTACAGGTAAAGGAACGATCTGTAACATGGGTGCCGAAATCGGAGCAACAACTTCTACTTTCGGATATGACGATTCTATGAGAAGATATCTTGCTGCTACCGGAAGACAGGATGTGGTAGATGCTGCCGATAAAATTGCTGAGCATTTAACAGGTGATGCAGAAGTATATGCAAACCCGGAACAATATTTCGACCAATTAATTGAAATCAACCTTTCTGAACTGGCTCCACACTTAAACGGACCTTTCACTCCGGATTTGGCGACTCCTGTTTCTGAATTCAGAGCTAAAGCAGAAGCTAACGGATGGCCTCTAGAAGTGGAATGGGCACTTATCGGATCTTGTACCAACTCTTCTTATGAAGATTTATCAAGAGCAGCTTCCATTGTAGAGGATGCTGTTTCAAAAGGAGTAAAACCCAAAGCTATCCTGGGAATCAACCCAGGTTCTGAGCAGGTGAAATTCACAGCAGAAAGAGACGGATTCTTAGATTCTTTCAGAAAATTTGAAAACGCGAGAATCTTTACCAATGCTTGTGGACCTTGTATCGGGCAATGGGACAGAGAAGGTGCTGAAAAAGGAGAGAAAAACTCAATTATTCACTCTTTCAACAGAAACTTTGCAAAAAGAGCGGATGGTAACCCAAATACCCATGCATTTGTAGCTTCTCCTGAAATGGTAGCAGCCGTTGCAATCTCAGGCAGATTAGACTTTAACCCAATTACAGATACATTAACTAACGAATCAGGTGAGCAGGTGAAACTTGACGAACCTAAAGGTTTTGAGCTTCCTTCAAAAGGATTTGCTGTAGATGACAACGGATATCAGGCTCCATCAGAAGATGGTTCCAGCGTTGTTGTTAATGTAAATCCTACTTCAGACAGACTTCAGCTACTGGAAGAATTCCCGGCTTGGGATGGTAAAAATATTATGGGAGCCAGAGTATTGATTAAAGCTTTCGGAAAGTGTACCACTGACCACATTTCTATGGCGGGTCCATGGCTGAAATACAGAGGACACCTGGATAATATTTCAAACAACATGTTGATCGGAGCAGTGAATGCTTACAACATGGAAACCAATAAAGTTAAAAATGAATTAACCGGTGAATACGGTGAAGTTCCGGCTGTACAAAGAGCTTACAAAGCAGCAGGCATTCCAACGATTGTTGTAGGAGACCAGAACTATGGTGAAGGTTCATCAAGAGAGCACGCTGCCATGGAGCCAAGACACCTTGGGGTGAAAGCTGTATTGGTAAAATCATTCGCGAGAATCCATGAAACCAACCTTAAAAAACAAGGGATGCTTGGAATCACTTTCGCTAATGAAGCAGATTACGACAAGATCCTGGAAGACGATGTTGTTAATTTCTTAGATCTTGACCAATTCGCTCCGGGAAAACAACTGACTTTAGAATTCATTCATACTGATGGAACTAAAGACATCATCATGGCTAACCACACGTACAACGATCAGCAGATTGACTGGTTTAAGGCTGGTTCTGCCCTGAATCTGATCAAACAACAGGAAAAATAAAATTAATTGTTAGATTAATTAATATAAAGGCGGCTTCAGTTGAAGTCGTCTTTTTTTTATTTATTATACCAGAAGTCCTGCTTTAAACAACTGGAGCGGACTTTAGTCCGCTTTTAAATCATAAAGTACATCTGGCTTCAGCCAAATCACAATCTTACTTTAATCTATCCAAAAGACCTGCTCTATAACTTTCTCCGATGGGAATTTCAAACTCGGGGAGAATAACTTTTTTTGCCCCGATGCTTTTGATTTTGTCCAGGTTGACAATAAAAGATTTGTGAATTCTTACAAATTTTTCAGAAAGCTGATTTTCCATAGATTTAAGAGTGTCCAGGACGATATATTCATTATTTTCTGTTCGGATATTGACATAGTCTTTGATGCTTTCAACGTAAAGAATTTCATGAAAACCGATACGATGCCTTTGTCCGGAAGATTTCACAAAGAAATGCATATTTTCTTCCTGTGGAAAAGAAAAACGTTCCTGAGCCTTTAATACGCTTTTCTGAAACCTGTCAAAGGAAATAGGCTTCAGAAGGTAATCTACCACATTATGTTCATAGCCTTCCAATGCATATTCCGAATAAGCGGTTGTTAAAATATATTTTTGATTGGCTCCTACAATCTTCATAAAATTGATTCCCGTAAGTTCCGGCATCTGAATATCCAGAAAGATGAGATCACAATCATTTTTTTGCAGATATTCTAAAGCCAGAATTGGATTTTCTGTAGAGAAAACCAGTTCAAGAAAAGGAATTTTCTCCACATAATGCTCCAGAAGAGAGATTGCTAATGGCTCATCATCAACGATAATGCATTTTATCTTATTCATCCCTTAAATCAATTGTTAAATCTACAATAAATTCCGTTTCCGAATCTTGGATTTCCAGCTGATGTTTAGGATATAAAATTTCCAATCTTTTTTTCACATTCTGAATTCCTATTCCGGAAACAGTATCTTTCATTTTCTGTGTCTTACAATTTAAAAGATAAAAATGCAGCACCTTGTCATGATCTGAAATTTTCATCTCAAACCCTTTATTACGGAAATCACCATGTTTAAAAGCATTCTCAACAAATGGAACCAACAGCATCGGTGAGATACTGAGATGAGGATGCTGAATATTTTTTTCTATAATCAATAACTCAGGATTCCTGATTCTAAGTTTCTCCAAAGCAATAAGACTGTCAATATATCCGATCTCCTTATCCAGAGAAATAGTGTCTTTTTCGAGGTCTTTTGTGCTATACCTCAGCAGTTGCCCAAGTTCTTCAATAGCAGGTAATGCTTTATCTGATTTTTGATATACGAGGGAGTAGATATTATTTAATGAGTTAAAAATAAAATGAGGATTAATCTGGGTTTTCAGTGCCTGAAGTTCTGCTTGTTTCTTTTCGATCAGAAGCTGCTTTTTATCATTTTCGGCAACACCATATTTCTCTACGATCCACAGGATTCCCGCAATGAAAACGGTCAATGATGCATTGTAGATATTATCTGTCAAATAATACAAAAGTCCGGTATCTTTATTATAGTTTCTGAATCCAAGGGTAATAGGAAGCAGCACTTCTTCTATTCCATACCGAATTACACCAAAGCTTAAAATAGAAATAAAAAAAACTAAAACAGCAGAATAAAGTTTCTGCAGATTTAATACTTTCGGAATAATAACCAGATACAAAAGATAAAAAGTAGAGATTTCTGTAACAAAATAAGTAAAGTTCAGCACATAAGTCTGAAATCCTCTTCGCTCAGGAAAAAAGAAATATGGCGTAATGTTGTTTCCTATAAAATTGAAACTCCAATAAAAAATCTGAAGCCAGATAATTTGCTTTTTATTCATAATCAAATATAAATCTCTGCAGGGACAATTCATCAACCCTTTTCGACAAAAACCTGTTTTTTTCCGACGAAACTATTTTGACATCCAAAATCATCGCCTTCATCTAAATGCTATTTCCTTTCAAATGGCCTTCTTATACTTTTGCCAGAGAAATTTAAACTAAACATCATTTAATCTGTTATTTACATCTTATGAAAAAACAGCTTTTATTTATAACTACCCTTATTTGTTCTTTGGTAACCGCACAGACAAAAGATACTGCTAACGTTAACAAAATTGAAGCAGTAACGGTGAATGGTAAAAAAGTTCTGATAGAGCGAAAAGTGGATCGTCTTGTTTATAATGTTCAGAATTCTATGCTTTCACAGGGAAGCTCCGGAACTGAGGTTTTGGCAGGAACACCTTTATTACAGATAGATGAAAACAAAGGTCTTCTTTCCATTGCAGGAAAAAATGGAGTTTCTGTGATGGTGAATGACCGGATGCTCAATCTTTCCGGATCTGAACTGA
This sequence comes from Chryseobacterium rhizoplanae, assembly GCF_900182655.1. Taxonomy (GTDB): domain Bacteria; phylum Bacteroidota; class Bacteroidia; order Flavobacteriales; family Weeksellaceae; genus Chryseobacterium; species Chryseobacterium rhizoplanae. The sequence continues at coordinate 160,279 of NZ_FXTC01000007.1, read as the reverse complement.
TCAATTATCTGAGAAACCTTCGTTCTGAAAACATCCTTAAAATTGAAGTGATCACCACTCCGCCTGCCAAATATGAAGCTCAGGGAAACAGCGGGATTATTAATATCGTTCTTAAAAAGAATCAAAATCTTGGATGGAGCGGTTATCTGACGACCAATTATACTCAAAAAACATATGCCGGCTTCAGCAGTGTGGCAGGAATAAATTATCAGAATGAAAAAATAAAAGCCTCCGTAAAAGTAATAGGCTATGACGGAGATAAAAGATCGGTAGAAAAATATAATATTATCGGTCAAAATTCTTCTGCCAGCAAGGATGACAGAAGGGATATGAATGACGGACTCGGTCTGAACGCCAATTTTGATTATTCGCTTTCTAAAAACTCCAATATCGGATTAGTATATGATATCACAAAGGGGCATACCAATATGGATATCAATTCAACACAAAGTTACTTTACAGATGGTACACCTACTTTACAAACAGAGACAGATTCAAAGCATCGTTCTCCTTTTACAACCCAAATGCTCAATCTGTATTTTGATCAGAAAATTGGAGAACATAAGCTAAGCTTCGGAGCCAATTACTATGGAAATCTTCCCGATACTGAAGTTAACTTTACCACAAAAAATATTGCCAGCAATTCAACACAGGTTGTCAAGAATCTTTCGTCTGTAGATTATAAAATCTATTCGGGACAGGCAGATTTAACTTTAAACTTCAAAAAAATTCAGGTAGAAACCGGTGCGAAATTCAGTCAGTTTTCTAATAATTCAGACATCGGATATTTTAATGTTATCAATGGAAATTACATTATAGATCCTGCAAAAAGCAATCTTTTTGATTATAATGAAAAGAACTATGCAGCATATATCAGCGCCAGTAAAGATCTGGGTGAAAAATGGTCTGTAAAAGCAGGTCTCCGTTATGAATATTCGCAAACCAGCGGTTTCTCCCCCACTACACAATCAAAATCTGAGAATAATTACGGAAAATTTTTCCCGACAGCTTATGTTTCTTATAAAGCCGATCAGGATAATCAGTTCAGCATTAATTATTCCCGAAGAATAAACCGTCCTTATTTCCGGGCTTTAGACCCATTCCGATGGTATTCTAATCCGAATACCTACTATTCAGGAAATCCAAGCCTGCAGCCCTCTTTCAATCACAATATTGAATTCAATTATATTTTTAAAAATAAATTTTCTGCCAATCTTTATTACCAGAGAACAACAAATAATTTTGATCAGATCTCCTTCCTGAACGGAATTGATCTTACCAGCACTTTTGAAAATTACTACAATCAGAATATTTACGGGATCAATTTGAATTATACAGATACATTCTTCAAAATCTGGGAAAGTAATATTTCCACTTCGTTCAGTTATAATGAGACTCAGATTACGAGGTTCAATCTGGTTCCTAAAAACGGACAGTCATTTTATTATTCTCTCAACAATACATTCCGGCTGAATAAGGCTAAAACATTCATGCTTTTTGTCAACTACTGGCAGAATCTGCCTTCACGTGACGGATATACTGCAGCAAAAACCAGAGCCAGCATTGATGCGGGAGTGAAGATGAGCTTTGTGGAAAAGGCGCTTCAGGTCAACCTTTCGGTGAGTGATATTTTCAAACAGTCCGGATTTAAGGCTGATATGTATTTTACTGATAATACACAGTCGTTCAACAACTATTGGGATGCCAGAAGAATGACACTCAGCATCACATACAATTTTGGAAATCAGAAAGTAAAATCAAACAACAGAGCGGTGAATTTTGAAGAGAAAAACCGTGCTCAATAATTTAATCAAAAAAAATAATATTATGAAAACCTTTATTTATATTTTTCTAGTATGCATTTCTACATCGGTATTGGGTCAGAAAAAGGCATCCGATTATTTTAAAAATCCAAAGACTAAAGTTCTCGTAGTAGGTTCTTTCCATTTTGACTATCCTAATATGGATGCTCATAAAATTGAAAAAAAAGATCAGGTGGATGTACTTTCTCCCGAAACAGCAAAAGAAGTTACTGAACTGGTAAATTACATCAAAAAATTTAAGCCGACTAAAATTGCCATTGAAGCGTGGCCAAACTGGAATGCTAATGAAAAGCTTAAAGAATACAGCGAGGGCAAGCTACGGGACAAAAGAGACGAACGGTATCAGCTTGCTATGAGGATCGCCAATGAACTTAAAATCAACGAACTGTTCAGCATTGATGCAGAATCTGTTTGGAATGATCTTCAAAACCACTTCGGAAAAACTGATTCTACGTTTTTTAATAACCTCAGCAAAGATTATGATTTTAGTAGTGATGATGTGATTTCCCAGCAGTTTAACCGTTTCTTTAAGAGTTCTGAACCTAAGAATTTCAAATCGCTCTTAGACACTTTTATTTATATGAATTCAAAAGAAAGTCATCAATACGGATATGGTGCTTATTTAAGCGGAGATTTTAAGCTAAGAGAACATGATGGTGCCGATATGCTTGCCCTTTACTGGTACAGCAGAAACCTAAGAATGTTCCGCAATATTCAAAACATACCGCACAACAGCGAAGACAGAATTCTTGTGATTGCAGGAAATGGCCATGCGGCAGTATTAAGACAGCTTTTCACATCTTCAGCAGAATATGATTTTATCGAATTTTCTTCATTGAAATAAATAAAATTACAACAATGGCGGCAACAAAAAATTCATTTTTTATTGAGTAACAGGATATAAAAAAAACAGAGAATACGTCTCTGTTTTTTTATTAAATTTCTAAGCTTTATTGATTAGAATCTGAATTCAATTCTTGCAAATAAGAACCTTCCTCCTATGCCATATTGGGAAACCTGTCTGGAATAGACAAACTGATTGTCAGCCGTTAAAGAGCTGATACCTGGGCTTTTGGAAGGCAGTATATTTAAGATATTATTACTTCCGATGGTTGTAGAAATATTTTTATTAAAATCATATCCTACAGATAAATCTGTTACCAGACGGCTATTCAGAATGAAATGCTCTGTGCTTCCTGTTACCCCATCAAAATTAGCATCCACAACATCTGCATCTGTCACATTACCAAAGAAAGAGTTACGGAGTACAAAAGTAAAGGTGGAAAATCTTAAAGTATTGGATAAGGTAGCTTTTACACGTGGAACAGCTTCTTCAAAATACACTCTGTTCGGTTCTGAGAAATAATTATCGATCTGGCTTACCAATTTAGGAGATGCATGAATATCCCCGATTCTTTTGGTTTGATTAAAATTGACTCCTAAATTATTCTCCAAAGAAATTCCCGATGAGATTTTTGAGTTCTGAGAAATGGTAATATCCAAACCTTTCGTCTGAGAGTCTACAGCATTGGCAAAAAAGTTAGCAGCACTTGCCCGTGCCAGATCAAAAGCACTCTGCAGAACAGCCTGATCAGAACCTGGAGTAAAACTACCATCAGGACGATAGAAAAGATCCGTAAGCACTACCCTGTCTTTAATCTTTATTAAATAAGCATCTGCTGTGAAGGTCAGACTTAATGCCGGAATCTTCCAGGTAATTCCTGTGCTGTAAGATTGTGAAGTCTCCTGTTTTAATTTGGGAATACCCAATGCCTGTGCAGCCTCAGAATTATTCCTGAAAGTACCTACCTGTGTTGTTTTCCCCTGTTGAATCAACGTAGAAGTGGAACTATAGTAGACCTGAGCCAGTGAAGGCGCTCTGAATCCTGTGGAAACTGCTCCTCTCCAGTTCAGATTGGGAGCCAGTTTTACATTCGTTGCCACCTTATAATTAAATGTAGATCCGAAGTCTGAATAATTCTCATATCGTAAGGCTCCTTCCAACAACCATCCGTCAGTAACCTCCAGTTCTGCATCAGCATAAGCAGCAACACTGTTTCTGTTTCCTGAAACAGCATTTTCCGGACTGAAGCCTGGAAAAACCTGAGCTCCTGCCGGTCTTATTTTCCCAAAGAAATCAGTTACTTTTTCATTTTCAGGAGTGTTAGCGGTTACCACACGTCCATAAATATCGTAAGAAGCATAAGAATTTTCTTTTCCTGCATTTACTTTATAATTTTCATGTCGGTATTCACCTCCGAATGCTAGATTCAAACCTTTCAGCACATCATATTTTTTGGAGAAATCCAGATTGACGGTATTTTGTGAAAATTCAGATCCTCCGGCATCAAATGTTCTTGGAGAACTGTCTGTAAGAGATGCATTAAAGGTATTTACCACTCCGAAACCAAAGGTATTTTTCCCGAACGTATTACTGAAATCCACATTCCAGCCATTCCATTTTCCTTTAATTCCGGCAGCAAGAGAATAATCATTTACGGTTGCTTCAATCTGAGGAAGATATCCATTGGGAGTAAAAGCATTGATGTTTCTTTCATTATTCGGAAGACGGTAAAAGCCTCCTGCATTTCCAAGACGATAGCTGTAACCTCCAAATGAATAAATCTTCCATTCATCATTAACAGGAATTTCAGAGTTGAAAAAGAGCTGCCCTGACTGTAGTTTAGACTGTCCGGCTCTCAGACTGAAGTCTTTTCTCTCCAATCCTCTGTAATTAAGCTCCTGGGAGGTAAAATCTCTCCCCAATAAATCTTGAAGCTCGGAAATGCTGTTCGCTCCGGAAATCTGGGATTGAAAATCAGGTGCAAAATACCCAACCTTTGTTGCATATTGTTTCACTGTATTAATAATCTGCTGGGTATTGGGAGTATTGGTAATATTTTTATATAACCCATCAATATTAACTCCATCCTGTAGTGCTCTGTAATTAATTGCATTATAAGCATTGAAGATATCTCCTTCCCTTACTCCTGCTCTGGAATAAGGATCACGATATTGGGCAGAACCGGTAACATTAAAAAATCCGTTTTTCCCTATTTTAGCTCCATAATTAAGATCCACCGAAATGGCCTGTCCATCCACTCCTCCGGAGAAATTATTGGCAACAGGTGAAGCATATCCACCTAAAAAAACCTGTCCGGAAAGTCCAAGCCTTTTTTTCAATCCCAGGTTAACGACTCCGGCAATAGCATCGGAACCATATTGGGCAGAAGCTCCATCTCTTAAAACTTCAATTTTCTCTAAGGCAAAAGCTGGAATGGCATTAAGATCAGTTCCCACAGAACCTCTTCCCGGCGTAAGCGTAACATTAATCAATGAAGACTGGTATCTTCTTTTTCCGTTTAACAAAACTAAAACCTGATCAGGACCTAACCCTCTTAAAAGAGCTGGATCTACAAAATCAGTTCCATCATTAACGGTGTGAGAAGTGGATGAAAATGAGGGTACAATATAATTTAAAGCCTGGCTGATATTATTAGTCGGGCTCTGTTTTAAAATTTTTGATATGTTAATAATATCTACCGGAACTGGGGTTTCCGTCAATGATCTTCCGGAGCCTCTTGATCCAAGGATGACTACATCTTCTATTTTCTTAGATTGTAAAGTGTCCGTCTGTGCGTAATAAAATGTAGAAATGAGCGCGATAGAAGGAACAAAGATTCTTTTTTTGAAATTGTGCATAGTATTGTTGTGTTCTTTTTGTTGTTAAAATTATTTTTGAGCAATACAAATCCTGTAGCCTTAATTGTAAGGTTACCATCGGTCTTCGAAAATGTTTGTATTATTTTTTAGAAATAGAAATGGCTAGAAACAACAACACATGCGCATGTAGAAATGGCATGAAAACATATGGGAATAATGAAGATTCACTTCATGATCCGAAGAATAAAAAATTACTGATGGAATGTGATTTCCCTTGTCTTTAAACATTTGGCTTTAACTTTAAAACAAAAATTCAAGATGGGGATAATGATAGAATGATAAACATTTTTTCCGGAAGATCCGGCTTATCGATTGCAGCACCTTGCTTGTTTGTGCAGGTTGCTATCCCATCTAGAGATTCTTGATAATTACCTGGCAAAGATATAATTATTTCGGAAATAAAAAAATATTTAACCTAAATTTTCGATTTTCAACATTTTAACGTAACAAATTATCTTTTTCAGCGTCTAACCAGATATCAGTAAAAACATTATGAAAAAAACAATTTTCGCGTTATCCTTATTAAGCTCTGTTTTTGTCTTTTCACAGGAAAAAAACAATAAACCTCAGGAAAAGCAGATTGAAGGTGTAGTTATCACCAAAACTAAAAAAGCAGTTGAACAAAAGGCAGACCGTACCATTTTTGACTTTTCCGAGCAACCTCAGCTGAACAACGGAAACGTATTGGAAGGAATAAAAAAGCTTCCTGGACTTGTATCTACCGACATCGCCGGAATGATGTATCAGGGAAAAATGTTGGAAGTGTATCTTAACGGAAGACCTCTCAATATCACATCCAATGAATTGAACTCCTTCCTGGAAGGAATGCCTGCCAATTCTGTAGAAAGAATTGAAGTGATCACCCAGCCCGGTGCTGAATTTCCGGCTACTTCCGGAGGTGCGATCATGAATATCATCACGAACAAAAATGCCAATAAATATTTAACTGCGACTTATTCAGGGAATTATTCTTTTACAAATTACGACAAGTATAGAAGCAGAACGACCAACTCTGTTAATTTAAATGCCAGAAATAAATATTTTGGATGGCAGCTGAATGTAGGACAAAACTACCGTGAAAGTATGTTAAACGGTCAGCAGGATGAACTTTTAACGAGTCATACAGACAGATACGGACGCGGATATTTTGCAAAGTCAGGATTAACTTTTGATTTAGGACAGGACAGATTGTTATTAAACTATGATATTTACCACAACAATAATGACAACTACACTTTAAGTAACGGTCATGGAGATTTACCATTTGAGAATAATCCAAAGGATTTAAGAGAGGCTTTTTACACTTCTTCGGATGTTGCCCATACCAATAGTTTGAGACAGGAAGCTGTGGTAACGTATCAGAAACGTTTTGCTGACAAATCTCAGAAGCTGGATTTTCAATTTGGCTATACAAGGTCTGACAGTAAGTTTGCTCAGGACAATTATTTCCAGAACGGTACATTTGTAATACCTGCAAACACTCCTATCAATAGCGCCATGAGTGGCTTAAAAGATATTCTGAACAATAAATCTGTGATGAATATTGCCAACTTTAAAGTAGATTATGCCCAGCCTATCAAGCTTCTTGATGGAGGAAAAGTAAGCTTTGGAGGATTATACGAGAAGCAGGATTATGATACGGAAAGTTTTGGCTTGACGAATCTTGAATATCAGAGACAGACGGCTTCAACCTATCTGGAATTTCAGGCTAAATTGAAAAAATTTGATTTCACATTGGGTTCCCGTGCTGAAAATTATGATATTTCCGGGGTAACAAGATATTTTGATAAGGATGCAAAGCTGGTAGAAGCTAACCTGATTCCTTTTAATAAATTTAAATTTTTCCCGAACGCAAGTGTGCAGTATAACATGATGAACCAGGTTTATATTGCTGCGAATTATAACAGAAAAATCAGTTTACCGAGTATTTCTGCCCTTAACCCGAATAACGTAACGTTCTCCGGACCAAGTACGGAAGTTAATGGTAACCCGAATCTACAACCTACTATTTTTGATAATTATGAATTAAAAATTTCGGCTTTTGATTATGCATTTATTGGATATAGCGTAAGCTCGGCAAGCAATCAGGTGGCGCAGATCATCAGAAAAGACGGAAGAAAACTCTACAACGAGCAGGTGAATATTTCGAATATGAAAATTCACAACTTCAACGTGGGTCTACCGGTTCCTTTTATGATTTTCAGCAAGCCTTTGAGCGAAATCATGAAATTTGATTTCAATCCTGACAAAATCAACTTCATGTACTTATATGCTGGTTATCAGAAACATGAAATCGATAATCTGAACAATAAAGGGTTCTGGATTTTCAATATCATGACTCAGATTCTTTTGCCTAAAGATATCAAAATGACAGCCAATTACAGCTATCTGACACCAAAAGCAGGATATTTCTACTTCACAGCAGAGAAACCATTCAACAACTCTCTTGATATCACATTGACGAAGAAGTTTATGAATAACCGTCTGACGCTTTCTGTTTTTGCGAATGATATTTTCAACGGACAGATGATGCAGGTACGTTCTAATCCACCGTCGGGAACTCCGGTAATGATCAGCAGCAAGTATGACACGAGAAATTTCGGATTTTCCATCAACTATAAAATTCCAACAAGAAATAAACTGGCGAAAGAGGACCCGAATATCCTAAATCAGACGAAAAAAGAGGATAACGGAGGCGTAATGCAACAGGCACAATAATTCTTCTTTTTTATACAACAAAATAAAAATAGGCAGTAAAATTTTACCGCCTATTTTTTTTAGGTTTTGGCTAAAGCCAATGGATGAATATTAAAAATTTAAACGGGCTAAAGCCCGTTCCTATTGATATTAAATAGTATTATTTGTGAAAAAATTTGTGATATTAGTGTTTACATCAAAAATCTATCGTCTGAAATCTCCAGTCCAGCGTATCTACCAATGTCAACTGATTGACAATTACCGGAAGATCTGTGATGATTTTCAAAGTCTGAAGAGCCATCATACTTCCTATTATTCCGGGAAGAGCTCCCAATACACCAAGGCTGTCACAATCCGGTACATCTTCATCGAGAGGCGGTTCCGGAAATAAATCCCTCAAATTTTTACTTCCGTTATGATTAAATACCGCAGTTTGTCCTGAGAATCCCAAAATACTTCCGTAGACCAAAGTCTTTTCTAATTTTACACAGGTGTCATTCACCAGATATCTTGTGGAAAAGTTATCTGATCCGTCCACGATAACATCGTACTGAGAAATTATTTCCTGAGCATTTACTTCATTTATTTTTTCCTCAATCCCATTCAATGTAACCTGATGATTAAGGTTCTCCACAAATATCTGAGCGCTCTTTACTTTTGAAAATCCAACTCTATTTTCGCTGTGAATAATCTGCCGGTTCAGATTGTGAAGTTCTACCTCATCAAAGTCTGCAATTCCCAGAGTTCCTACTCCAGCAGCAGCCAGATATTGAATCACAGGACTTCCCAAGCCTCCTGCACCAATGACAAGGACTTTTGAAGCCATGAGTTTCTTTTGTCCTTCCAATCCTATTTCTTCAATAAATATCTGCCGGCTATACCGTGAAAATTGATCTTTTTTCATAATTATATTTGAACCATTAAGATTCTTTAAGTTGATAAGGAAAGCTAAGCTTCACCTCTTCAAATTTCTTAATGGTTTTAAAATTTTAAAATCCACTATACACAGAATCCCAGTCTTTCATCACAGGATCATAGCCTGCTTTTTTAATCATGAGTCTGATCTCATCCATACTTCGTTCGTCACTGGTTTCAAACTGTTCCAGAGATTCTTTATCTACGGCATAGCCACCCGGATTGGTTTTGGAGCCCGCACTCATGGCTGTTGCCCCCAGAGCCACTATATTATTTCTAAAGACTTTATTTTCTCTGGTAGAAATAGAAATTTCGAGGTCTTCATTCCAGATTCTGTAGGCACAAATGAGTTGAAGCAGGTCTTTGTCTTCCATGATAAAATTGGGTTCAATGATTCCTTCTGCTGGTCTGAGCCTTGGAAAGGAAACAGAAAACTTACTTTTCCAGTACTGTTTCTGAAGATAATCTATGTGTAATGCGTTGAAAAAGCTGTCGATTCTCCAATCTTCAAGACCTAACAAAACCCCCAACCCGATTTTATGGATGCCTGCTCTTCCTATTCTGTCCGGAGTTTCCAGGCGAAAATGGAAATTTGATTTTTTACCTTTCGGATGGTATTCTCTGTAAACATCCTGATGATAGGTTTCCTGGTATACCAACACGGAATGCACTCCTTCTTCATGCAGCAATCTATATTCATCTTCCATTAAAGGTTGAACTTCAATGGAAATATTGGAAAAATGAGGTTTTAACTTACGGACAGCATTCTGAAAGTAAGGAACTCCAACTATTTTATTAGCTTCGCCACTTACCAGCAATACATGATTCACTCCCATAGATTTCAATACTGATGCTTCAATCATCAGTTCCATATCGGAAAGTGTCTTCCTTTTCAGTTGATTATCCAGACTGAATCCGCAATAGGTGCAGATATTCTGACATTCATTGCTCAGATACAGCGGAGCATAGAGCTGAATGGTTTTTCCGAATCGTTTTTGAGTAAGCATCTGCGTCATTCTCGCCATGAATTCCAGTTCATAGGAAGCGGCTGGTGAAAGCAGATTCAGAAAGTCATCAAGGTTTTTAGTCTTTTTCTGAAGACTGTTTCTTACATCAGACAGAGTTACTTTTTCAAGCTTATTCTTTACCTCCTCCCATTGGTAGCGTTCAAAAACATCTTTAAAGCTTTTCATAATTTTGATTTATTCAAACAAAAACGAAGTAAGCGGGCTTGAAGCCTCAGCATGATTAGCAATTGCTCCCAATCCGGATTCAAAAGCTCTTCTTCCGGCAATCACACCTTCTTTGAAAGCTACAGCCATATTCAACGGATTTCTGGCAACAGCAATAGCGGTATTCACCAAAACGGCGTCTGCTCCCATTTCCATGGCTTTTGCTGCATCTGATGGCGCCCCGATTCCCGCATCTACTACTACAGGAACATTACTCTGGCTGATAATTATTTCAAGAAAATCCTGTGTTCTTAATCCTTTATTCGTTCCGATGGGTGCTCCCAAAGGCATTACAACAGCGGTTCCGGCATCTTCAAGACGTTTGCATAAAACAGGATCGGCATGAATGTAAGGCATCACCACAAATCCCAGTTTGGCAAGTTCTTCGGTGGCATATAAAGTTTCAATAGGGTCTGGTAATAGATATTTCGGATCCGGATGGATTTCCAGTTTTACCCAGTTTGTTTCCAGTGCTTCTCTGGCCAATTGTGCTGCCAGTACGGCTTCCTTTGCTGTTCTGGCTCCGGAAGTATTAGGCAGAAGATGAACATTGGTTTCTTTTAATGAGTCGAGCAGATTCTCTTCATTGGATTGGGCATCAATTCTTTTTAGTGCCATGGTTACCATATCGGTTTCTGATGCGATGACAGATTGTACCATATCTGTGAGACTTCCGAACTTTCCTGTTCCTAAAAACAGTCTTGATTCAAAAATTCTTCCTGCTATTTCTAATTTCTGATTGCTCATATCATTACTTTTTTTAGTTCTTTAATAATGGTGGGCTGTTTTGTAATAAGCCCTGAAACGGAAACACCATAGATTCCGATCTCCTGTAACGGTAAGATATCTTCAAGGGTAACGCTTCCTATTGCAAATATTTTAGGAATATCAATTGATTGCTCGCTTAACCCATCTATGATTTTCCGATATCCTTCAAACCCAAGAACAGGGCTCAGCTTCTCTTTGGTTGTGGTAAATCTCAATGGTCCCAAACCGATATAATCACAAGATTCATTGATTCGTTGAATTACATCTGAAAGCGTATTCGCTGTTCCACCAATGATTTTATTTTCTCCCAAAATCTGTCTGGCCTCTCCTACAGCGCTGTCATTTAACCCTAAATGCACACCATCGGCGTCAATTTCTTTGGCTATTTGTACATGATCATTAATGATACAAACCGACTGATATTCTGAGCAAAGTTGTTTTGACGTTTCACAAAGACTGATTAATTCATTTTCAGGAGCATTTTTCCATCTTACCTGTACCCATTTGATTCCATTATCAAGGGCTTTTCGGATATGAAATTCCTGTTCCTGTATTGTGTTTCCTTGTGATATGTATTGTAATTTTTCCATATTTTTTATGAATGTGTTCCCAGCAAAGAGGAATTGCTTTTTAAAAATTTTTCGATATATAATTTCCCATTTCGGCAAGCTACCTCCATACTTTCACCTTTGGCCAATTCTGCTGTAATGGCTGATGATAAGACACAACCCGAACCATGTTTAGGAAAGTATTCTTCATTATGGCTGTTGGGTTGTAAAACAATTTCGTTTTCGTTTTCAACTAAAATATCCGTTCCCAACAGATCTTCTCTATGCCCTCCTTTGATCAGCAATGAGCATTTATTGGAATCCGGTAAAAGATTATTTTCCTTTAAAACACTGTACTCATTGTAATTGGGAGTTATCAAACTGAGTTTATGAACAACCGTTTTTAATTGAGAAAGGGTTTCAAGATCAAAAAAAGTGAATTCGGAAGTGCTTTTCAGAACGGGGTCCCAAACTATTTTTACTTCAGGATTGTCAATCTTTATCGTTTCTATAATCTCATCCAGAAATTCTGCATCTTTCACAATTCCGATTTTCACTGCTGAAACCGGGTAATTTTCCATCAACACCTTAATCTCTTTTATCACTTCATCCAATGGACGCCATTCAAGACTAAGACATTTGGACGCTGTTTGCAATGTTAACGCTGTACATACTCCCAGCCCCATCACTTTCGACTGTTCAAAGGTTTTACAATCTGATAATAAGCCTGCTCCACCACTTGGATCAAAGCCTGCTATACTTATGACATAAGGGCGTTCCTGCATTTTTTGAATACTTTTAAAGGTTCTTCACTTTGCCAAATGGCACCTAATAAAGCTGCTCCATCAACATCTGATTCAAAAACTTTATGAATATTATCCTGATCAATTCCCCCAAGAGCAATCAGTTTTACGTCTGGATTATTCCGATGTTGTATTTCTTCTTTAATGGCAGAATCCAATCCATATCCTTTTTTGGAGATACTTGGAAAGAACGGGCTTATGAAAACATATTCCCATTCTTTGTCCAAAGTATTATAGGTTATGATATCATGTACTGAAGTTGAGATGGTATTCTCTTCCGCAAAAGATTTATATGTTCCTTCCTTCCGATCAATTTCCCTGAAGTGAAATCTTGAAATATTATATTTTTTCCCGAGATCGTAATGCGTATGTAGCACCAACCGTGAATGGAAGATTCCGTCAATCTTAGTGATGAATTCAGTCATTTCATTTTGGCTGATCCACGGCTTCCGGATGTGAAGCAAATCAAGCCCTTCCTGAAACATCTGATTGATACTATCAGTTTCATTCGGAAGAATCAACTCAGGAGTGATAACGAGGATCATATATAAATTTCTTTGCCTTTCTCAATGAATTCCTGTGATTTATCCAGCATTCCCTGTTCTGCAGATTCACGAATTTCCTGAGTAATTTTCATCGAGCAGAATTTCGGTCCACACATAGAACAGAAATGGGCAATTTTTGCACCTTCTGCCGGCAGTGTTTCATCATGATAAGATCTTGCTGTTTCAGGATCTAAAGAAAGGTTGAACTGATCTTCCCATCTGAATTCAAATCTGGCTTTACTTAAGGCATTGTCTCTGTACTGTGCTCCCGGATGACCTTTTGCCAGATCTGCCGCATGAGCTGCCAGTTTATAGGTTATTACTCCAACTTTTACATCGTCTTTATTCGGAAGCCCTAAATGTTCTTTCGGGGTTACATAGCAAAGCATTGCACAGCCAAACCATCCGATCATCGCCGCCCCGATTCCTGAAGTGATATGATCATAACCCGGCGCAATATCAGTAGTCAGAGGGCCTAAGGTATAAAACGGAGCTTCATGGCATTCTTCCAATTGTTTTTCCATATTTTCTTTGATCATATGCATCGGAACGTGCCCCGGGCCTTCAATCATTACCTGTACATTATGTTTCCATGCAATTTTTGTCAGTTCACCTAAAGTTTCCAGTTCGGCAAACTGCGCTGCATCATTGGCATCTGCAATAGATCCCGGACGAAGACCATCACCCAGAGAGAAAGCAACATCATACTTCTTCATGATCTCACAAATCTCCTCAAAATGAGTGTATAGGAAGCTTTCTTTATGATGGAATAAACACCATTTCGCCATAATAGATCCTCCTCTGGAAACAATTCCGGTCACTCTTTTTGCTGTTAAATGAATGTATCTCAACAAAACTCCCGCATGGATCGTGAAGTAAGAAACTCCCTGTTCTGCCTGTTCAATAAGGGTATCTCTGAAAATTTCCCATGTCAGGTCTTCCGGAACTCCTTTTACTTTTTCCAATGCCTGATAGATCGGTACCGTACCAATAGGAACCGGACTGTTTCTGATGATCCACTCTCTTGTTTCGTGAATATTTTTCCCAGTTGAAAGATCCATAATGGTATCAGCTCCCCATCGACAGGCCCATACCGCTTTTTCCACTTCTTCATCAATACTGGATGAAACAGCGCTATTTCCGATATTCGCATTGATTTTCACCAGGAAATTTCTTCCGATAATCATTGGTTCACTTTCCGGATGGTTGATATTATTGGGAATAATAGCTCTTCCGGCAGCTATTTCGTCTCTTACAAATTCCGGAGTGATTTTACTTTTAGGAGTATTGGCTCCAAAGCTATGTCCGGGATGCTGAAAAGCCATTTCTTTGGATACTGATTCCAGCTGTTCTATTCTTTGATTTTCTCTGATCGCCACATATTCCATTTCGGGAGTGATGATTCCCTGTTTTGCATAGTAAAGCTGGGTCAATTCTTTTCCTTCCTGTGCTACTTTAGGTTTATGATCGTAAGAAAACCTTAATTCATCGAGACGTGGGTCTGCCAAACGGGCTTTTCCGTATTCTGAAGTGATTCCTTCCAGGATATTCACATCATTTCTGTCCAGAATCCATTGTTCCCTGATTCTTGGAAGTCCTTTCTGAATGTCAATAGCTGCATTTTCATCCGTATAAGGTCCCGAAGTGTCGTAGATCGTTACCGGAGCATTATGTTCAAAGCCGCCATTGGTCAATTTGGTGGGGCTAAGCTGTATTTCACGCATTGCTACATTGATAGGATGTATTGTTCCTTCAACATAGATTTTCTTTGAGTTCGGAAATGGCGAACATGTAATGGAGTGAGCCATAAGTATTGGTATTAAATATGAGAATTAACCGCCCTGAGTGGCAGTGATGATTAAAACTGAATCGTTGTTGTTGAGAATGGTTTCCGCCCAGACTGACAGGGGGATAATGCGATTGTTGAGGGCTACAGCGATGCCTTTTTTCTTTCCGGGCAGTTCAATAGCCAGTAATGCTTCCAGGTTGGCAGGAAGTACATCAAATGTTTTTCGGGTGTGGTTGATTACAAGTTCCATTCCTAATAATTTTAAATATACTTTAGGAATGGCCATTATTGTACAATAGAATGTACAGCAAAAGTCATCTACTTTTCCCTACGCTGGTATGATCCAGATCAGGTTCAAAGGGTAAAGTCTCAGTCTGTTGGTAACAGACACCCCTAAAGTTGGGAACGAAGTTAGACATTATTTTGAAATAAGCAAAATTGATTTTTACTTATAATGAAAAAAGACCATCTCGGTTTTGAGACAGTCTTCATTTTTATTTTAAATAGTTCTTTAGTAAAACAGCTTCATGCTTCCATCAGAATTATATTGATTAGTCCAATTTGATTGGCTCAGAAAAAATTCGGAGCTATAAGGTTTATATTCTTTTGAAATCATTCTTTGAGGATTATTTTTTGATAATGAAAAGTAGAAATAATCTTCAAAAACACCCAAATTCTTAAATGGATTTTGTGCAGCATCAAAGTTATCCAATGTAATTTCATTCGTAACATAAGCATCAATATTATTATGCTTTTCCGTTTTAATTGCCTTTTCTAAATTTCCTGAGGTGTTATAAATAAACTTTTCTACATAGGTCAAAATATAATCTTGTGGATCAGTTGGATCGTATGGAACATTAGGATATTGGGTTAAAATCTCAATTAACTTTCCTGAAGCATCATAAGTATAGGTCAAATACTTATCCATATATGAATTATTAACCTGTGGAATAACTACTTTAATAACTCTACCCTGATTATCAAATTCAAATTTCCTTTCATTCAATTGAACATTAAATGATGGATCTGAGCTATAACTTCCTACAACAGCTGTATTTCCTGTATAAGATATTTTAGTATAAATCAGATTTGTAAATCGGTCCGGAGCTCCCGAAGCTCCTGAGGACTTCAAAATTCCTCCATTTTTTTTATAAACTCTTCCCTGAGCATCATATTCGAACATATAATTTTGTTCCAATCCATTAAAGACAGGTGACAAAACAGGATAATTCCACGATATTTTACTAGTATTTTCAGTAATCGTCTGTTGTGAATTATCCACCGGCAATTCATCATTGTCTGAACAAGATGCCATAGCCAGCAATGTGGCTAATAAAAGTGATTTGAATTTCATGGTATAGTTTTTTATGATATGCTTATTCTTCACAAGCTCTCCAGATCGCATCATTTTGCGGCACCGGAGCTGTAATTTCAATATTTTCTTTGGTAACGGGATGAATAAATTCAAGCTTTCTTGCATGAAGATTGATTCCTCCATCCGGATTGGAACGTGGGGCTCCATATTTCAGGTCTCCTTTGATCGGAATTCCTGTTTTAGATAATTGTGCTCTGATCTGATGGTGTCTTCCCGTTTCAAGGTCAATTTCCAACAGCAAATAATTGTCTAATGTTTTGATCACATGATAAGTCAGGATTGCTTCTTTTGCACCTTCAGTAGCTTTAGGAAAGACAATGGCTTTATTATTTTTTTCATTTTTCTTTAAATAATGTACCAGTCTCTGGCTTTGCGGGATCATTTCTTTACCCACAACTGCCCAATATGTTTTTTTCACCTCCCGGTTTTTCACCATCTGCGTAAGACGGGAAAGTGCTTTGGAAGTTTTTGCATAGATCACCAGCCCCGAAGTTGGACGGTCTATACGATGAACCAAGCCGAGAAAAACATTTCCCGGCTTAGCATCTCTTATTTTTATAAAATTCTTGATGGATTCTAATAGTGATTCATCTCCGGTTTTGTCACCCTGTACAAGCTGACCCACCTTTTTATTAATCACCAGAAGATGGTTGTCTTCATATATAATCTGCTCCTTCATGCTTCTTCTGTCTATCTTCTTCTATTGGATAAAGACAGGATAATTCCCGCCAGAAGGCCTACTGTTTTTACTGCAGAAAGTTTTGAGTCTTCTGGTATGAATGCTCCCAATACACAAATGGCAGCAGCAGCATACATGGCATAGACAAAATTCTTATTGGTAAGCAGTGGGGCCTGAATAAAGAAGCTCGCACCTATCAGAACATAAAAAACTTTTCTTGAAAGCAAATGATTGATTTCCGGAGAAAATAAATTAAACCATCCCACAGCAAGACAAATCAGTGCTGCGATAGATAGTATTCCCTGGATAGATTGTTGATTCTGCATAGATTAATAGCTTTCGTTTTCGTTTGGAAACTCTACATTCTTCACATCTTTTACGTATTGAGAAACTGCTCCTGTAATTTCTGTGTAAAGGTCAAGATATCTTCTTAAGAATTTCGGGCTGAAACCTTTGTTCATTCCTACCATATCATGATATACCAAAACCTGCCCGTCACAGTCTGCTCCGGCCCCGATTCCAATAGTAGGAATGGAAATACTTTCAGTCACTTTTTTTGCCAATTCTGCAGGTATTTTTTCCAATACAACAGAAAAACAGCCTAATTCTTCCAAAAGCTGTGCATCAGCAATCAGTTTTTCAGCTTCTGCCTCTTCTTTAGCTCTTACTTTATACGTTCCGAATTTATAAATAGACTGTGGTGTTAATCCCAAATGTCCCATTACCGGAATACCAGCGTTGATAATTTTTTTGATTGATTTGGAAATTTCCTTTCCGCCTTCAATTTTCACGGCATGTGCTCCACCTTCCTTCATCATTCTTACCGCAGATTCCAATGCTTTTTCAGGATTACTCTGATAAGTTCCGAAAGGTAAATCTGCTACCACCAAAGCTCTGTCGGTTCCTCTTACCACACTTTGAGCATGATAGATCATTTGATCCAGCGTAATAGGTAATGTAGTTTCAAAACCGGCCATTACATTCGCTGCAGAGTCTCCAATCAAAATAGCATCTACTCCACCTGCATCTACCATCTTTGCTGTGGTAAAATCATAGGCTGTAAGCATTGTTATTTTTTCCTTGTCGAATTTCATTTTACGCAAGGTTTCAGTCGTAACTTTTTTAATTTCAGAGTGAACAGACATAATTTATCTATTTTTAAAAGTTAAAAAGTCGGCCTTGAGCCGACTTAAGTTTTTGTATGATTTATAAAACTACGTGACCGAGTTTCATGAGTTTGTCGTGATTTAAGATCTTGATATTTCTTCCGTCTACTTCAATGAGACTATCCTGTTTGAATTCTGAGATCAGACGGATGGCACTTTCTGTAGCGGTACCAATGATATTGGCAATTTCTTCTCTCGTTAATGAGATCTTGATGAAGCCTTCAGGATCTACTCCCAGCTTCTGTTCCAGAAGCAGTAGTATTTCAGCCAGTCTTTCTCTTACCGTTTTCTGGGCAAGGAAAGTAATGGTATTTGAAGATTCTCCTAGTTCGTATGAGATTTTTTGAAGCATTACGAAAGACAGCTGCGGATCTACTTCCAGAAGATACATAAAAATATCTGCGGGTAAGAAAACACATTCAATATCTGTCATTGCTTCTGCTTTGGCCTGGAAATTTTCCCCGCAAAGCAAAGAACGATAGCCGATGATATCCCCTTCTTTGATAAATCTTAAAATTTGGTCTTTCCCGAAGGCTCCTGATTTCGAAAGTTTGGCAGCCCCTTTTTCCAGAACGAACACTCCTTTTGGAGTTTCACCATCCTCGAAAATGGTTTCATGTTTCTGAAAACTCAGTTTCTTTTTGCCATTAATGTATTTTTCAAAATCTGCGCTAGAAAGTCTTTCTTTAAATGATTTATCATTAAAAACTCTGGCGAACCTCTCTTCAATTGCTATCTGTTGTTCCTGCGGCATTTTATATGATATTTATCACAAAAATAGAACTTTTTAACGCGATAAACAAAAAAATTTGTTATAATTTTGTAGTTCAATATTTTATGGGGTGAGCGAGAACTGTTTTCATTGTGGTCAAGGGATAGAAAAAGAGAGAATTTTATTTGATGAAAAGACTTTCTGTTGTAATGGATGCAAATCTGTTTACGAAATTCTAAATTTAAATAATTTAAGCAATTTCTATGAGCTTAATAAAGGAGCGGGAATTCGTCCGAATGACGAAAATTCTACTCAATTTGACTACTTAGATACACCGGAAATTTTTGAAAAAGTGACTGATTTTTCTGAAGGAAGCACCAGTCTCGTAACATTCAAAATCCCTGTCATTCACTGTTCTTCTTGTATCTGGCTGTTAGAAAGCCTTCACACGTTAAATAAGCATATTAAATATTCTCAGGTTAATTTCACTAGAAAGACCTTACAGATCTCATTCAATCATAACGATCTGAAATTAAGCGAACTTGCTAAATTTTTAACCAACCTGGGGTACAAACCCGTCATCAGTCTTGAAACCGCTGATAAAAATGAAGACCATCTTGACAAATCTTTATTAGTAAAATTTGCCATTGCTGCCTTTGCTTTTGGTAACGGAATGTTCCTTGCTTTTCCTGAATATATTGGGGGTGAAGATTATTGGATGGAACATTACAGAGGCTTATTCAGAACCCTGATATTCCTTTTGGCAACACCTGTCGTATTTTACTCCGCTTCAGATTATTATAAATCTGCATGGTACGGCTTAAAAAATAAAATCGTCAACATTGATGTTCCGATTGTCTTAGGAATTTTTGTCCTATACGGAAGAAGCATCTACGAAGTGGTAACAGATTATGGTCCAGGATATTTCGACACTCTATGTGGACTGTTATTCTTCATGCTTCTTGGAAAAATTTTCCAAAAAAGAACATATAGTGCTCTTTCTTATGACAGAGATTATAAATCTTTCTATCCGATTGCCGTAACAAAAGTTGATTTCGAAGGAAAACAGGATAATATTTTACTGTCTGAAATAAAAGTGGGTGATAGAATTCTGGTAAGAAATCAGGAAATCATCCCGGTGGATGCTATTCTGATCAACGGAGAAGGAAACATTGACAACAGTTTTATTACCGGAGAAAGTGAAAGCATCAGCAAACAACCCGGAGATAAAATTTTCGCGGGAGGAAAACAGATTGGATCTTCTTTAGAGCTTGAAGTCATTAAAAACGTAGATCAAAGTTATTTAACGCAGCTTTGGAATAAAGAAGCATTTAAAAAACACGAAACAGGACTTGACACGTTAACAAATAACGTCAGTAAATATTTCACATTCATCATTTTAGGGATTGCTTTGGTAGCAGGAACTTATTGGTATTTTATTGATTTAAATAAAATGTTCCAGGTTATTTCAGCTATTCTGATCATTGCATGCCCGTGTGCTCTCGCACTCTCTGCACCATTCACTTTCGGGCACATTATGAGGATTTTAGGTCGAAATAAGTTCTATGTAAAAGATACTTTAACGATTGAAAAAATCGCGAAGCTTGATACAATTGTTTTTGACAAGACCGGAACGATCACGCACAGAAAAAAATCCAATATCAACTACGAAGGATCTGAAATCAATGAATTTGATTCTCTGAATATTAAGACTTTATTAAAGAACTCCAACCACCCGCTTTCAAAATCATTATATGAATTTATCGAGGTCAATGATGAGTATTTCCCTGTAGAGAAATTCGTTGAAATCTCAGGAAAAGGATATGAAGCCAGTGTAAGAGGAAGTCTTTATAAAATTGGTTCCGCCCGTTACAACAACCAGGAACCTAAAAACCTGGAAACAGCAGTTTACATCAGCAAAAATGGTGAATATTTAGGCAAATTCATCTTTAAGAATGAATACCGTCCGAAGCTGAAAGAACTTTTCACAAAATTAACCAACTACAAAATATTTATTCTGAGTGGAGATAATTCTTCAGAAGAAAATCAGCTTAAAGAACTTATTCCCAATTATAAAGGAATGGCCTTTAATCAAAGTCCGGAAGACAAGCTGAATTACATTAAAACCCTTCAGGATCAGCATATGAAAGTTGCGATGCTGGGAGATGGCCTTAATGATGCGGGAGCTTTAAAACAAAGTAATGTAGGGATTGCCATTGCTGACGACACCAACAGTTTTACGCCATCTTCCGATGTGATTATGAATGGCGATAAAGTAGTTACACTGGACAATTACCTGAACGTTTGCAAGGGTTCTATCACCATTGTGAAAATGACATTTATAATCAGTTTTCTATACAATATCGTTGGTTTAAGTTACGCTGTTACAGGACATATGCATCCGCTCTTCGCTGCAATCATCATGCCAATCAGTTCAATTACAGTGGTTACCTTTACTACACTTTCAACCTGGATTTTAGGCCGCAAATATTTCAAAAAACAGGCTTAAAAGCCCTTATTTAGACTGATTTTAAATTAGCTGAAATCGTCTTTTCGTGATGAAAGTCATTATTTTTCACTAAATTTGAACCCCGAAAATAGGTTAATTTTGTTGTCCAATGGATATTCTATATTTAATGATCCTCTGCAGTGTTTCTTTGGCTGCGATTTTCTTGGTCGTATTTATAGTGTATGCCCGAAAAGGACAGTTTGAAGATGATGAATCTCCGGCTGTCAGAATCCTTTTTGATGATGAAAAAGTCAAAGAAAATGATGAACCTGGCAACAAAGATAAAGACGAGAAAGAAATAGGAGAAAATAATAAAAATTGAGAAAAATAGTGAATAGTTGATATGGAAACACAGAAGTTTAGTTATGACAATAGTATTGTCCGTGCGTTCCTTTATGCGACCTTAGTTTTCGGTCTTATAGGGTTTACGTTCGGGCTTACGGCGGCATTAATGCTTTTCTACCCTGAATTGCCTGAATTCTTTTTCGGGACAGATGACACAACCATTAAAAGTTTGGCATCAGGTAATATTGAAGGGTTAATAAACACTCATGGTGCATTTGGTTTTGGTAGAATCAGAATGCTGCACACCAATACCGTAATCTGGGCATTTGTATGTAATATCGTTTATACCGGTATTTATTACTCATTACAGAGATTATTAAAAACAAGAATGTACAGTGACACATTGTCTTGGTTACATTTCTGGACTTGGCAGTTTATGATCGTTGCTACGTTCATTACATTCTTTATGGGAATCAATACCTCTAAGGAATATGCTGAACACGAGTGGCCGATCGACATATTGATCGCATTCTCATGGATCATTTTTGGTATCAATATGTTCCTGACTATTTCAAAGAGAAGAGTGAGACACCTTTATGTAGCGATTTGGTTCTACATCGGTACTTGGATTGCGGTAGCAATGCTTCACATCTTCAATAACCTTGAAGTACCTTTATCTTTCACAGGCTGGAAATCTTATTCAGCATACGCAGGGGTAAAAGATGCTATTGTACAGTGGTGGTATGGGCACAATGCGGTTGCATTCGTATTGACGACTCCGGTTCTTGGTTTAATGTATTACTTCCTTCCGAAGGCTGCAGACAGACCGGTATTCTCTTATAAACTGTCTATTATTCACTTCTGGTCATTAATTTTCGTATATATCTGGGCTGGTCCTCACCACCTTCAGTATACAGCTCTTCCGGCTTGGGCTCAGGCGGTAGGAACAGGGTTCTCTATCATGCTTATTGCCCCATCTTGGGGAGGTATGTTAAATGGTCTTCTTACGTTAAGAGGAGCTTGGGATAAAGTAAGAGAAAATCCTATCCTTAAGTTCTTCGTAGTAGCTGTTACCTGTTATGGTATGGCAACGTTTGAAGGGCCGCTTTTGGCAACTAAAAACATCAACAAAATTGGTCACTTTACAGACTGGGTTATCGGTCACGTACACTTAGGAGCTCTTGGATGGAATGGTTTCATGGCATTCGGGGTTATCTATTATCTGGTACCCATCATGTGGAGAACAAAAATTTGGTCTGTAAAATTAGCTAACTGGCACTTCTGGTTAGGCACTTTAGGAATTATCTTCTATGCAGTACCAATGTATATTTCAGGATTTACACAGGGATTAATGTGGAAGCAGTTCAATCCGGACGGAACATTATTATGGAAAAACTGGTTGGATACTGTAACGGCTATTATTCCTTACTTCAAAATGAGATTCGTAGGAGGTTTATTCTATATCTCAGGAGCGATCTTAATGATCGTAAACGTAATTGCTACGGTAAGAAAAGGATCATTCCAGAAAGAAGTTCCTGCTGAAGCTCCTGCATTAGCAAACATCAGTAAAAATAGAAAAGAAGGAGAAGGTACTCACCTTTGGTTAGAAAGAACTCCTGTATTATTAGGTATTTTATCTTTCATTACAATATCTATTGGTAGTTCAATTGAAATCATCCCTACCCTATCTCTTAAGAAAAGTGTACCTACGATTTCAGCGGTAAAACCATATTCACCACTTGAGCTTGAAGGTAGAGATATTTATATCCGTGAAGGGTGTAATGCTTGTCACTCTCAGATGATCAGACCGTTCAGAGATGAGATCACAAGGTTCAACGGTAAAAACGGACAATACTCCAAAGCTGGAGAATTCGTATACGACAGACCATTCCTATGGGGTTCTAAGAGAACAGGACCGGATTTACATAGAGAAGGTGGTAAAAACCCAAGTTCTTGGCACTACAAGCACATGTATAACCCAAGATCAACTTCTGCAGGTTCTATCATGCCTCGTTACCCTTGGTTAATTGCTACTGACTTAGACAGAACTAAGATGGTTGACAAAATGAAGCTGATGAAAAATGTGTTCGATGTACCTTATTCTAAGGCTGAAATCGATTCTGCAGATAAATGGGCCAACAACCAATCAGCAAAAATTGTAAAAGATATCTTCTCTGAAGCAAATGACCTTAAACAGGCTTATGCTAAGAGACCTCAGGGAGAATTGGAGAAAAAAGAAATTGTAGCTCTTATTTCTTATCTTCAGAGATTAGGAACTGATATCAAAACAACTGAAATCAAAACAGCAAGTAATAACTAAAACATTAAAAGGTTCATACTATGATTCCTCAGAACTTTAAAGATATATTATCCAATACAGAAAACGCTGGTTTCTACCAGACGCTGGCTCTGATTTTCTTTATGCTGTTCTTCATTGCTTTGGTAATTTATGTTTTTAGCAGACCTAAAAAATATTACAAAGAAGAAGAAGAGGCTCCTCTTGGGGATGATGAAGATGACGATTTTAATTTAAAAAATTAAACTATTTTTTATGAAACAAAGAACACCTGTTGTTATAAACATCTTAATAATAATCGGACTTTTAATAGTTTTTTATTATTTATTTGTACAGAGCTACGCGTTCCTAGCTTCGCCTTATTTCTGGGGAACTGTTGTGATCGCTGGTATCCTTGCCTATATTCATGGTGCCATTGGAGACCTTATCGAGAACAACAAATTCAAAAAATTATCTCCGGAGGAAAAAGCAGCTTATCTGGCTGAAAAGAAAGTTCCTTTCTTAAAAAGAATGTATCTGGCTGCATTCAAAAAGCAATCTGAAACTGAAGAAAAGGATATCCTTATCGATCACGGTTTCGATGGAATTATGGAGTTGGATAACCAATTACCAAAATGGTGGGTAGGTTTATTCTATTTTGGGACCGCTTTTTGTATTGTGTATATTGCTGCATACTCTTTCACAGACTTCGCTCACCCGTTAAGCGAATATGAAAAAGAATATAAAGAGCAGTTAGCCAGTATTGAAGAATATCAGAAATCTCAGCCTCCTGTAACAATTGAAACAGCAAAGTATTCAGCTGATAATATTGCAGAAGGTAAAGAATTATTCAAAACAAACTGTGCATCTTGTCACAAAGAAGACGGTAGTGGAGGTATCGGACCAAACCTTACTGATAACTACTGGATCAACCAGCCTGAGAAAACGTTATTTAAAAACGTATTCCATATGGACTGGAATGGTTCTCCTACTAACCCTGCGATGAGACCATTCGGTAAAAACGGAGAAGTTTCAGGTGCAGAGATTGAAAAGATTGCAGCGTATGTATATCACATCAATCAGGAACAACCACCAGTGACTCCGGCTCAGGGAGGAGCAGCTCCACAAGGAACTGAAGCACATTGGGAAAAAGAATAATTTAAAAAATTAGAAACATATGAAAAAAACATAATTTGTTATTAGATTAAAATAGTAACGAATTATGTTTTTTCTTTTTTAAAACCTATTAACATATGTCAGACATAGAAGAAATAGAAGTACGCGGCGGACAGGGACAGGTTCTGGACCCTGAGACTTACAGAGATTCTATAGGGACAATGGAGCAATCCGGAAAAAGAAGATGGGTCTTCCCAAGAAAACCTAAAGGAAAGTACACCAACTATAGAAACATTGTAAGCTATCTACTATTAATTATTTATTTTACATTACCATTCATCAAAATCAATGGCAACCCATTGCTGATGTTTAATGTAATAGACAGGGAGTTTTTCATCTTTGGACAGCCTTTCTATCCACAGGACTTTTTCATCCTTACTTTAGGTGCTATTGCCTCCTTAATCTTTATTATTGTTTTTACGATTGCGTTCGGAAGAATTTTCTGCGGGTGGATTTGCCCTCAGACAATTTTTATGGAATCGATTTTCCGTAAAATAGAATATCTGATTGAAGGTGACAGAAACAAGCAAATGAAGCTGGACAGACAGGAGTGGAACAGCGAAAAGATCTGGAAAAGAAGTTTAAAATGGACTGTTTATATCATCATTTCATTAATAATCACCCACTTCATGTTCATGTATATTGTAGGATATGAAGAAGTATTCAAGATCATTGGTGAAGGACCATTTGCACATCCAACCAATTTTATCGTAATGATTCTTCTTACTGCTGCATTTTACTTTGTATTTGCATGGTTCAGGGAGCAGGTTTGTACATTGGTGTGCCCATACGGAAGACTTCAGGGGGTATTAATTGATAAAGACACAATCAACGTTTTCTACGACTTCAAAAGAGGAGAAAACAGGTCAAAATGGAGAAAAGGCGAAGACCGTAAGGCTGCCGGCAAAGGAGATTGTATCGACTGTCACCAGTGTGTAGTGGTATGTCCTACCGGAATTGACATCAGAGACGGACAACAATTGGAATGTATCAACTGTACAGCGTGTATTGATGCTTGTGATGAAGTAATGGACAAGGTAGGTCTTCCAAAAGGACTGATCCGATATGCTTCCGAAAACGAAATTGAAAAAGAAACTCAATTTAAGTTTACAGGAAGAATGAAAGGATTTGCCGTATTCTTATTACTTCTTGTAGGATTCTTAGGATATCTTCTATACAGCCGTGGTGAGATGGAGGCTAAATTCATCAAACCGGCAGGAAGCACATTCTTTGTAAGAGACGGTAAAATTACCAATACCTATAATTATACTTTCCTTAATAAAACGAACGATAAAAAAATAGTTACCATCAAAGTAATTGATCCTGCACATGGTGAAATCACTTACAGTGCATCCAGTAAGATTCAGGTAGACCGGGATAAAATTTCTAAAGGGACTATTAATATCAGCTTCCCGGAAGATGAAATGAAGCTTTCTAAACAGAATATTACCATTGGCGTTTACGATATGAAAGGAAAACTGGTCGATTCATATCAGACTTATTTTGAAGGACCATTCAAACTGCAATTTTAATTAGAAAAAAATGAAGAACTTTAGTTGGGGACACGGTGTTGTAATTGCATTATTAGCATTCATAGTTTTTATATTATCCATGATGTTCCTTTTCCCGAACGGACAGAAGAACTCGGAAATGGTAACAGATAATTATTATGAAGAGGAGTTGAAATATCAGGATGTCATTGATGCTAAGAAAAAAGCAGATGAATTACCGGAAAAACCAGTATACAGCCAGGATCCCAAGGGAATTAAAATTACTTTTCCAAAAGAATATAACAATTCAAATACTACGGTAAAATTTGTTTTAAACAGAACCGACGACCAGAATTTAGATATCAAAAAATCTGTACAGCTTGATGCCAGCCAGTCTTTCATAATCCCTTCACAGGTATTGAAAATGGGTAACTATACACTTAGGCTGAGTTGGACAACAGATAAAACAGACTACAGAATGGATTATGACGTGATATGGAAATAGGACTTATTGTATCGGCTATTGCTTTAGGCTTTGCTTCCGGTTTTCACTGTATCGGAATGTGCGGCCCTATTGCCTTGTCGATGGGATTAACCAAAAAGCAGGCTGCCAACTTTTATCTTCAGAACCTTACTTATCAATTCGGAAGAATTTTCACCTATTCCTTATTGGGTGCACTTCTTGGGATTATCGGACAGGGATTTGAAATGGCAGGCTTCCAGAAATACCTTACCATTACGGCAGGAGTACTTTTGATCATTATGGCTGTATTTTCCTTTGGAGGAAAAGATTTTGCTTCAAAAATTCCTTTTCTCTCTAAATTTCTATATAGCGTAAAAATGAATCTGGGAAAGCTTCTTCAGAAAGCGGATTACCGATCAAGATTTACCACAGGAATTCTTAATGGCTTTTTACCATGTGGAATGGTTTATATGGCTCTTACAGCAAGCCTTGCAGGCGGAGGAATATGGCAGGGAGCTTTATATATGGCTTTATTTGGATTGGGAACCCTTCCGTTCATGTTTGCCATTGTTTTGGCTGGAAATCTCATGAATCAGGCTTTCAGAGTGAAAGTTTTGAAAGCGGTTCCGGTGATCATGATTATTTTAGGAGGATTATTTATTCTAAGAGGTCTTGAACTGGGAATTCCTTATGTTTCTCCAAAAGCGGAAGCAATGACAATCTCTAAAGATCCGAACGGAGCTGTTAACTGCCATTAATTCGTATTTAAATACACCATGAAGAAAACCATTGTCTTATTTCTGATAAGCCTTTTTATGCTGCAATCCTGCAGCGTGAATTCTGAAATTGTCTATCATAAAGATGCCGCTTCTACTTCCGTAACCGATATTGATACGAAAGAGTTTATGGTAGAAATGATGGCCATGACCCCAGACTCGCTAAAGCAGAAAGAATTTGGAGAAGTGGACAAGCTTCCAACAACCTGGACAAGTATGTACGATCTTGCCAAAAAGGAAGGAAAATTAAAAACTGAAAATCCGGATTCAATCAGGATCATGAAAAAGATATTCATGAAATCAACGAAAGAAGACAATAAACTGGCAGGGTTTTCTTTTAAAATGGAACATTTTGCTCCGGAAGATTATCAGGCTCTGAAAAGCTTTACAAAAACGGAAAAGATCCCTTTGGATCAGAACATTTACAATAATTGGGACGGAAAAACCCTGACGATTGATACCGAAAACTTTAACCTTAAAAGTATTGAAGAGGCTATTCGCTCCAAAAGCTCAAAGGAAGAAACTGAGAAGATGGCCGGAATGATGATGATGTTTTTCAAAAAGATCGGTACTACTTTAAAGTTTGAAAATCCCATAAAATCAATGACAGGGAAGCATGACTGGGTAAAGCAGATCGATGATCATTCAATAAGAATAGAATATGACCTGAAATCCATTTATGATAAAGATTCAAAACTCAAAAACGAAGATAAAAAGATTATTATCGTTACAGAATAAAGCAAAACCCACCGGGATCCGGTGGGTTTTTATTGTATACTAAATTAATTGATTAGTTTAGTTGATTACATCAAATCTTGCATATTCTGCAATCTTCTTAGGAAGTTTGATTCCTTCTGCTGTCTGGTTGTTCTCAAGCAATGCCGCCATAATTCTTGGCAGTGCCATTGCAGATCCGTTCAGGGTGTGAACCAACTGAGATTTACCATCACCTTTGTAACGGCATTTTAATCTGTTTGCCTGGAAGGTTTCAAAGTTGGAAACAGAGCTTACTTCAAGCCACATTTCCTGAGCTGCACTCCATACTTCAAAATCATACGTCATCGCAGATGCAAAACCAGTATCACCACCACAAAGTCTTAATACTCTGAATGGAAGTTCAAGATCTGTAAGGATTTCCTTGATGTGCTCTACCATTTCTTCCAAAACAGCGTAAGAGTTCTCAGGTTTTTCAATTCTTACAATCTCTACTTTTTCAAACTGGTGCAGACGGTTCAATCCTCTTACGTGAGCTCCGTAGCTTCCCGCTTCTCTTCTGTAGCACTGCGAGAATGCCGTATTTTTGATGGGAAGATCTTTCTCATCAAGCAATACATCGCGGTAAAGGTTCGTTACAGGAACTTCTGCTGTAGGAATAAGGTACAGTTTATCTTCGTTGATATAATACATCTGTCCTTCTTTATCAGGCAGTTGTCCGGTTCCAAATCCAGATGCTTCATTCACAACGTGAGGAGGATTTACTTCTGTATATCCTTTTTCTACATTTTTATCTAAGAAATACTGAACCAAAGCTCTCTGCAATCTTGCTCCTTTTCCTAAATAAACCGGGAAACCTGCTCCTGCAATTTTAACCCCTAATTCAAAATCAATAAGGTTGTATTTTTTAGCCAGTTCCCAGTGAGGAATAGCTCCTTCACCAAGACCTTCTACCGGATGAGACTGGAAAATCATTTCGTTATCATCAGCAGAAGCTCCGCTTTTTACCAATTCATTTGGAATGTTCGGAAGCTGGTACAGAATATTCAGTAAGTCATTTTCTTTAACTTCTAACTGGGATTTCAATTCTGCGCTCGACTCTTTGTATTGTGCTGTTTTAGATTTTGCAGATTCCGCTTCATCTTTTTTCCCTTCTTTCATCAAAAGCCCGATTTCTTTCGATATTTTGTTGATTTCGGATAGCTGGGAATCTAGTTCAAACTGGATTCTTTTTCTTTCGTCGTCGGCAGCGATAGCCTCGTCTACCAACTCAAGATTTTTGAATTGTCTTTTCTTAAGACCTTCTAAAACGCGTTCCTTATTGTCGCGCAAAAAATTGACTTGTAACATTTTATTTAGATGTTAAATATTAGATGTTTAGCTTATAATAAGCTAACAATTGTACAAATTTAAAAATTATTTTGTGATAGTGACGGTATTTATCGAAGTTGGTGCATCAGCATCTTTAGAAAATACCGGAACCCTATTATACAAAACTTTTGAAACCTGGAATACGGTTGGTGTATTACGATACTGAATTTCCAAAGTATCAATTACATTGTCAGCTACATTAGTACTTTTTGTATAGGTAATTTGCATTTTAGAGTAGTAAGAATTTCCCGTCCCCGGATTATCAGGACTTATAGAATCCAGCCTTCTTCTTTTTGCGCCTGCCAGATACTCCATATAAAATAATGAATCTGTTGTCATTCTTAACGAAACACTTACCGGAGAAATATCTTTAGTTCCAAAAATATCATTTACCGAAAATCCTGTATAAGATCCGGTCTTTTTACTGTTCAGAAGATCCTGCCCAGCGCTGTTTTTCACATAGATATTAAGTAACTGATCTATTCTCTGCAAAGAATCATCATCACTTTTACAACTTACAAGTGCAAAAACCGCAACAAGTATGCCCCAAAAATATTTCATCATAAATACAAAGGTAAAATATTAATCTTTAGGCTGCTTCTTTATTTTTCAAAATATTTCTGATACCACAGTTCAAAAGTCACCAGCTGCCAGATTTTCACCCAATCATACTCATGTTCCTGATGATTCCTCCACTCATCAATTACTGCAGCGTTGAAAAAATTTCTCTTTTTTAAACTTTCAAGATTTTCAACAATAAAATCCCTTACTCTTTTTTCATTTTTAATGAAATAATGAACAGGAAATGAAAATCCTTTCTTAGGCATATTTAAAACGGATTCAGGAAGATATTTTTCTGCTGTTTTACGTAATAATGGTTTGTTCTTACTTCCATTAAATCTGATATTTACAGGTAATGACGCTACATAATTGATCAGATTATTACTCAGATAAGGATAACGAAATTCCACGCTATATTTCATCGCACTCAGATCATCCCTGAATACATGATGGGAAGAAAGGGAATATTTGATATCATATTCAAAATATCCGGAATAGCTTTTAGATTCAGAAGTATGGTACCCGGACAAATCAGTATTAATATTTTTAAAAATAGAAGTATGAAAAAGATTTTTTACTTCCGAAGGCATCATACTGATCTGGCTCTGTCTGAAAAAATCAAACATATCATCCTGAGAAAAATAGTTTTTTACCCGTTGCGAAAATTGATCTTTTGTAAAAATAAAAGGCTTTATAAAGTTAAAATTCCTCATCAGCAGCCATCTATTCAACTTCAAGGTATGGGAATAACCAGCAAAAAGTTCATCGGCACCATTTCCGCTTAATACTACTTTAAAATCTTTGTCATGCGCATATTTCGCAGCATTGATCAAGACTTCAAAACTGCTGTAAGGTTCTTCAAAATGCTGGATATTTTCCTTAAGCTGTTCCAGCGCTTCATCATCACTCACTTCTTTTATATCATGCGAAACACCAAAATGTTGAGCAGCCAGAGATGCGTTTTTCACTTCTTCTTCAGAAAACGGGTAAGAAATGGTGTACGTATTGATATCTGGATTAAAAGGTTTTGATTTTGAAGCAATTAAAGTAGAATCTATTCCACCGCTCATCATCACAGCTACAGGAACATCAGCGTATAATTGTTCGGATATACTTTCAGAAAGCAGTTGATCTATTTTTCTTACAGCTTCTTCTTCCGGAATATTTTTTACAGACGGTGAAGGCAGTGTCCAGAATTTCTCTTTGGTAATTTTTTGATCTGATAAATCAATGCTCATCAAAGAAGCAGGTTCCAGGGATACAATATCCTGAAAGCATGTTTGGGGAGCCAATGTTGTTTGAAAAAGGAAATTGGTGTAAACTCCATTCCAGTTAATTTCAGGCTTTACAAATTCATTTTTAAGCAGTGCTTTTATTTCTGAAGCCCAAACCAGTCCCTCTTCACTTTGATAGTAAAAGAGCGGCTTCATCCCTACCCTGTCTCTTGCCAGTATCAGTTTTTTATTGGTAAGATCAACAATACAGATGGCAAACATCCCATCCAGCTTCGCAAAGGTTGAATTTCCCCACTCCTGATATCCCTTAAGGATAACTTCAGTATCAGAATTGCTTCGGAAAGAATTGCCTAAGGACTCGAGCTCTTTTCTTAATTTTTTAAAATTATAAATCTCTCCATTAAAAGTGATAATGATCTGTTCATTTTCTGAAAGCATCGGCTGATGGCCTTTTTCAGAAAGATCAATAACGGATAATCTACGGAAACCCAGGGCAATATCAGAACTTCTTTCCTGTAAAACCGGAAACTGTTCTTTAATTTTCGGAGTAGAATCATTTCCTGAGAAAGAAATCCCCTGCTCATGATCATACAGCCAGAATCCTTCATCATCAGGGCCGCGATGTTTGATCGCCTGATTCATTTCCAGAATATTTGTAGAGGAAATACTTTTATGAAATGAATAATAACCGCTGATTCCGCACATACAATGAATTAATAGATTTGTAAAAATAGGAAAATGACTTTGTTTTCCGTCCTGAACTGAGTAAATTATTTCTTCAAAAATTTTTCTTTTAAATGCTGAATTTCTTCTTTTGATACCATATAATCTTTCAAACTGAAGGTGGTAGAACTATAAAATTTCCGGAACAGCAGAAAGGCAGAAACCAAATATGATGATGTGGTGGCAAGACAAGCACCCAAAATTCCCCATCTTGGTATTGCAATGAAAGAGAACACTATCGTAACAACCAGTCCTACAATTGATTTTATATTGAGAATTCTCAGCTCCCTCATTCCAGAGAAATAATGTCCTACCATATCACTCACAGCAATGGCAAAAATTCCGGGGGATAAGAGAAGCATAATTTCTTTGGTATTTCTGAATTCTTCTCCGAAAATCATTTCATAGACCTGTGACGGGATAATAATAATTCCCAGTACAAAACCTATCATCAAAATAAATGTCAGTTTTAAAGCTTCTTTTGTTTTTTCTATAGATTCCTCACTGCTTTTACTATTCACCACATCTGAATATAAAATTACAGCAATACTGCGGGTAATCGTCCATATTGCTTCGGAAAAAGTCACTCCGATAGAAAAGATCCCTACGCTGGCAATGCCTTCAAAATATTCAAGAAAATAAAATGAAAGTCTATAGTTCAGAAACTGGACAAATGCACTTAGCTGGGTTTTCCAGCCGTATTCAAACATATTTCTGGCAACATCTTTACAGAATGATATTTCGGAAATATTGCATTTTTTGATGATCTGAAAAAAGCTGGTCAGAAAAAGAAGCGCCAGACATCCGATCTGTGCAAGAAAGTATACTGAAACATCTTTATTTCCGAAGAAATATACCAATATTCCGATAAACATGATGTGTATCAGCTGTTGTAAAACAGTATAAATATTAAACTTTCTAATATCCTGTGTTCCAATAAATAAACTAATATTTGTGGACAACAGTGAAGAAAAAACAGAGATTCCGATAAGATACAAAAGATACTCACTCTGAATAGATGCCAGGCTGAATAGAAAAGGAATCAAAAGCCCCATCAGAAGAGACCACAAGTAGGCAAATAATAAAACTTTCTCTATTTTAAATCTTGAAGCAAAATAGGAAGCACTGCTTCCTGAAAAGATACTGCTGAAAAAACTCACTGCTGCAGCATTGGCAACCACAATAGAAATGGTTCCCTTTCCTTCGCTTCCCCACATATTCGTAGAATAGATCACCAGCCCGAAACTCAGGATCAGAATAAGAAAACGTGAGACAAAGGTTTTAATAATAGTAAGCTGCATGGCAATTATTTATCAATAGATTTTTCCACAAAATCAACAAACGAATCTTTTATCGTTCGCCAATTATATTTTCTTTCAAATTCATTCCGTGCATTAAGAGCATGCAAATGATACAGTTCCGGGTTTCTTACATAATTGAGGATAATTTTTGAAATAGCCTCAGCATTCTGTGGATCTATCAAACTGCCAAATGAAAGCGTTCCCATATGTTTTCGGATTCCTTTTAAATTTGAATAGATCACCGGTTTTCCCGCTCCCATAAAGTAAAACAATTTTATTGGCAGTGAGTGATTGTTTTCAAAATTGATTTCCCTAAGGTCAAAACATAGGTCTGCATCTGCCAACGCTTCTGTAAACCGTTCAAAAGCAGCAGGTTTTCTGATCTCAATATTATCAAAAGAATATTTCTTCAATAATGCTGAAAAATAGAGTTCATCACTTTCCTGTACTGTTGATCCGATAATCAGAATCTTAATATGAAGGGCTGGAACCTTTTGACGGACAAAATCTATAGCTTTAAAGAAGTTTTCAATCCCTTTATCTTTAGAAATCTGGCCTGTATAGCATAAAGTAATGGCATTAGATTCAAGATTCTTGATATTTTCACTGATATAAACAGGATCCGGATAATAAGGAAGAATCATCTGCTTTTTAAAACAGAAAAAATATGCTAAAGGAAACTTTTTGGTAGTTTCTCCGAAAATAAGATGAGTGCTTAAAAACCCTGCATACCACTGAATAAGAGAAAACTTAACGGCCTGAAAGATTTTAGCCGGAAACCGATACCTGCCCAGCATTGACATAGAAGGATACCATTCTGTAACATCATAAATACAGCTTGCATGATACTTTTTTACAAATTTCTTTGAAGCCACTACAGCAAGAGGTTCGGAACAAATAATAGTCTGGGGTTGAAAATTATTGCAAACCTTACGGAATGTTTCCATTTTCTTTTCTATACTTTCCTCCAGAATGGCGTAGGATTCTATTTCAATTCCGTCAATAACTCCTTTGTACGCTGCATATAAACTGCATATTTTTACTTCATACCCATTATCTCTAAGAGCCTTTGCCTGATGATAAAAAATACGGTCATCATTATAGCTGTGGGATGTCGTTAAAAAAAGTACTTTAGGCATTAGTCTTACTCGAATCTATACAAAGATACATTAAAACAAAAAAGTGAGAAACAGGTTCTCACTTTATGATTATTCAGCTGTATAAGCTTAATAGCGTTTATTTTACAGAAGCCGCCCAGCTTTTCTCTAAAGGAAGAAGGAAGTGGCTCAAAAAGTCAAGGTAAGTGTTTTTTGAGAAGTCAAAAACCTGGATATCATCTGAAAGTTCTCCGTTTCTCAATTTTGATTTAAAATCAATCAGCTTTAAAGTTTTCACTTCACCATTTTCTACAAAACTAGCTTTCATTCTGTCGAAAAGCCCCAGTTGATATTCTTCATCAATTTCTCTCATTACCTTCCCTAAAGCATCAATGCTGCATCCTGAAGCCATTTCTTTTTCTTCATCTACACACACCACAATAAACTGATTCTTTTCAATTTTAAATGAAGAAGAAAGCGGTTTTCCATGAGCAGCCCATGTAGCAAGGAAATCAAATAGTTTTTCGGTAATTGTCTTTGCTTCTTTAGTTTCAAAAGGTCTTGAAGCCGGATATATAATGACTCTGTAGTCGTTGGTTTCTACAATATTAGATTCTTCGATTTTCATAATGTAAGTATTTATTTTTCAAGGACCTGCGCAATCGTTTTCAGTTCTTATTCCTGATCAGAATATTTCTGAGATTGTAAATTTCAGATCCTTATTATCTTAAAGCAAAATTACGCAATTTTCTCGAGTTTGAGATCATTGTATTTTTTACTCAGCACATAAAGCATCATAATGAAAAGCGGAAAAATAAACGGAAAGAAGAACCTCAATGCTGCCGACTGCGGAAAGAAAAAGAATTTGATGTACACGTTCACAAGGAAAAGTACTGAAATCATCCTTACCCATGCATCTTTGGTACGCCAAAATACTATTGCGATCATGATACTTACAGACAACGTTACCTTTTTGAAGTAGATAATCTTGATATAAATAATACTCAGATAGTCTTTTAAACTTACATCAATGGGATGTGTCGAAATAATAGGTCTTCTGTCGATAAAGGTATCATAAAAAACGTCTTTCCAGCCTGGATAATGGTAAAATTTAATGATCGCCAGATACATCGCTAAAAGTACCGTACCCTGTGCAATAAGTGAAATATCAATCTTCTTTTCTCTGAAATAGTAAAAGAAGAAAACAGCCATAATATAAGTCAGGGTAAATGTAATATAGTCCGGACGTATAAAAGTGATTGCAAACAGAAGCACAAACATCCCCCATTTGCTCCATTTTTTGATCAGCCCAATGATAAAGATCAGGATAAACTGAAAAATGAACATATCCGGTGTGGAAACTCTGGACATATACGTCATGGGTGGCAAAAGCATGCAGGCAACCGTTAATACTATTGCCAACCAGTATTTCTTTGGAAACAGGAGTTTCAGAATATAAAACAATAATAATCCGGAAAAAAAATAAGAAATAAGACTGGTAAACAGGACTGCCATTGGAGAGCTAAGTCCCAGCTTATAAAAAATGGTTATTACAAGAATATACCCTACTTTGATTTGAAAATAGGGTAATTGTTCTGTAAAAGATTGTGTATTTTTTACGAAATATTGCCTTGGAATATCCCACTGCTTTATTCCGATAATATCTGTATAATGGTCTGCGGGAGCTTCTTTTTTTATTTCATCATAAGTGATGATTCGAACTTTATCCGGTGAATTCGGGAACTCAGAAGTGTACATACTTCCTAAATACCCCGGCATATCCCAGTCATATACTCTGTTCTGGTAATTCCAGAATGTAAGAGCAGCAAGTATCGAAATTATAAACAAAAAGGAGATTCTCCATTCTACCTTCATAAACCTGTATAAGATTACAATTATAAATCTTCTGCTTCAGCAAGAAGTTCAACAATATCTTTTACGGCAACTTCGGTATTTTTGTTAAAGTGTTTTACACCATCTGTCATCATGGTATTACAGAACGGACATCCTGTAGCAATTACTTTTGGCTCAAAAGATAAGGCCTCTTCTGTTCTTTCGATATTGATGTCTTTATTTCCTTTTTCAGGCTCTTTAAACATCTGTGCTCCTCCTGCTCCACAGCAAAGTCCATTGGTCTTGCAACGTTTCATTTCTACAAGCTCTGCATCCAGTTTCTCAAGCAGCATTCTTGGAGCTTCATATTCATCATTGGCACGCCCCAGGTAACAAGGATCATGGAAAGTGATTTTTTTGCCTTTAAATGCTCCTCCTTCTATTTTCAGTCTTCCTTCTTCCATCAAGGTTTTAAGGAACTGTGTATGGTGCACTACGTCAAAGTGCCCGCCTAAGCTTGGATATTCATTTTTCAGGGTATTGAAACAGTGTGGACAAGCCGTTACGATTTTCTTTACTTCGTAAGCGTTCAGCACTTCAATATTCGTAAGGGCCATCATCTGGAAAACGAATTCGTTTCCTGCTCTTTTTGCAGGATCTCCGGTACAGCTCTCTTCCTGTCCTAAAACTGCAAATTCAACCCCAATCTTATTTAATATCTTGCAAAATGCTTTTGTAATTTTTTTAGCACGGTCATCAAAGCTTCCCGCACATCCAACCCAAAATAAAACTTCCGGGGCTTTTCCTTCGGCAGCATATTCTGCCATTGTTTTTATATTGAAATCCATTTCTTTTTTCAATTTGAAAATGTGAGAATCTGGAAATTTGAAATGATTAGAATGGGATCAATTTCAAATTTCCAAATCGATTAATTATCTAGTTTTCCGATGCCCAGTTAAGACGGTCAGCCTGATTGTACTGCCAAGGAGCTGCATTATTTTCCACATTGGTCATCATCAGATTCAGTTCCTGTGGAGCAGCAGACTGTTCCATCACCAGAAATCTTCTCATTTCAAAAATAATGGAAAGCGGATCAAGCAATACCGGACAAGCTTCTGTACACGCATTACATGTTGTACAAGCCCAAAGTTCTTCTTTTGTAATATAATCGTTCAGCAGTTTTTTACCGTCATCAACAAATTTTCCGTTTGCATCAATATTTCTTCCTACTTCCTCCAATCTGTCTCTGGTTTTCATCAGGATCAGTCTCGGAGAAAGTTTTTTACCGGTAATATTAGCAGGACAAACGGAAGTACAACGTCCGCATTCTGTACATGAATAGGCATTAAGCAGCTGTACCTGGTTCAGGTCAAAGATATCTTCAGCACCGAATTTAGACGGTACATCAGCTTCAGTTCCTTCAGCTGGTGCAGCATAAGGATCTGCGTTAGGATCCATCATTAATTTGATCTCCTTGGTTACAGAGTCAAGATTATTGAATTTTCCTTTTTTATCAAGATTTGCATACCATGTACTTGGAAATGCAAGGATAATATGCAGGTGTTTTGAGTAATAAAGATAGTTCATGAAGAAAAGAATCCCCACAAAATGGAACCACCAGGCTCCTTTTTCTGTGAACATCAAAAATCCGCTATCAAAATTGAAGATTTCCAAAAACGGAACGAATGTCATTTCACTAATCGGGAAGCTTCCATGTTCAGGAAAAACACCTCTCGCTTGTAAAATAAAATCTGAAGCATTCATCATAAAGAAAGCCATCATCAAGGCAAATTCAATGATCAAAATCCAGTTTGCATCATTTTTCGGCCAACCGAAAAGTTCTTTCATGGTTAACCTTTTCACTCCGTAAAAATTTCTACGGATAAAGAAAATAACAACCCCAATCACCACCAATAGTGCTAAAACTTCTAGTGTTGCAGTAAAGAAATTATAAAATGTATGTCCTAAAATGCCTGATAAGAAACGATGTGTCCCAAATATTCCATCAACAACGATTTCTATTAATTCGATATTAATAATCACAAAACCGACATATACAAAAAGGTGCAAAACTCCCGCAACAGGACGAGCCGTCATTTTACTCTGACCCATTGCTACACGAGCCATCGTTCCCCAACGTTCTCCTTTTCTGTCGTTTCTGTTGATTTCATGACCCAACCTGATATTTCTATAGATTTTTAGAAGGCTTTTGGCAAACAAACCAAATCCGGCCACTAATAAAATCAGGAAAATAATGTTATCGATGTACTGCATACGGTGTATTAGTCTTTATTATTTTTACCGAAAACCGAGAAGTTGATATATCTTTTCGGGTTCGCTTTCATATCTTCAATTAATGTATTCAAGTTGGAAGATGCTGAGTTCAGATTATTGTAAAGCTGATCATCTTTCATCAGTTTTCCTAAACTTCCTTCTCCTTTGTCTATTCCACCAATCACCTGATTCAGTTTTCCTACAGTAGCATCCAAGTTGGCGATCGTTGCATTCAATTGTTTAGTATCAATGCTCTGAGCCAGATTTCCGTATTTATCCAGCGTCACTTTTCCACTCTGCATCGTAAGACTGGCATCATCCAATACTTTCTGCAGCTTAGGGTCATTGTGTCCTACAAGGCTGTTTACACTTCCTGCTGTAGTCTGTAGTGCACCTACTGTTTTATTAAGATTGGATAATAAAGCTTTTATTTCAGCTCTGTTTTGAGCATCCACAAGCAGATTGGCATTAGCCATCAGAGAGTCTACTCTGTGTAGAACCACCTGCAGCTGATCTTTTACGGGACCTACCTGAGAAGAAAGACTTCCCAATGTTCCCAGTTTGAAAGCACCTTTCAGGGTATCACCGTCTTTTGCAGTCGGACCTCCGTATGCAAGGTTTACTCTCATCTCTTTGCCGGACATTAATCCTGGTTCAAAGATTTCTAATGATGAATTTTTTGAAAATTCAAATTTGTTATCTACTGTAATTTTTACAACAAAATTAATTTTACCGTCTTTTGAGGTCAGAGGAATAATTTTATCCACCTGCCCTACTTTCAACCCGTTGATAGAAACAGCCGAAGACTGCGCCAGACCTTCTACATTATCATATTTTGCGTAAAATATATTGTCGGTAGTAAAAAGGCTTTTCCCTTTCATAAACTGAAACAACACGACAAAGCCTACAATAGCCAGAAGTGTGATCACACCAGCTTTTAATTCTTTACTGAACTTCACTTGCTAATTTTTTTCTAATAAGCAAATATAACACATTTTAAATAAATCTTTTCCAATATTGTTCTGCGTTAAATACAAAAAAAGGCGACAAAAAAATTTGCCGCCTTTTATATCATTGAAATAAATTTCTTATTGTTGCTGATTTCCCAGCTTACCCCAGATCTCGATTCTAAAATCTTCAATATCTGCATTGTCCTGAAGACTCTTCATCCAAGCCTGTCCGAACATTCCAGAACTTCTCTGAGTAAGAGACTCCGTGAACTGCTTAAGATCTCCAGGTTGTTTGTTGATCGTTTCTGATTTTTTGATCAAAACATAAACTCCTGTTCCACCTTCAACCGGGTTAGAAAGCTTACCTTTTGCAACACCGAATGCTGCACCGGCAACTTTAGGCTCCATAGCACCCGCTACTGAAGGGTTCAATAGATTTACCTGAGCAGACTGTTTTGGAGCTGCAAATAATTTAGCTACCTGATCTAAGCTGGAAGCTTTTGCTGCTGTAATTTTATCAGAAATTTGTTTTGCAGCCAGTTTATTTTTAACGATAGTTTCAATCTGATCTCTTACAGATTCCGGATCAGCAAGACCTGCATCCTGTTTTCCGTTCAGATAAACTACAATTTTATCACCTGTTCCATCTACAGTAAATAGTTCAGTATCTCCTTTAGTTCTTTTCTTGTCGAAAGCCCAAGTAAGGATATCAGCATCTTTTTCAGTACCTAAGCCCTGAATCTGACCTTCAAACCTTTTTGCTGCTTTTGGATTAGAGAACTGGTAATTTCCTTTTTTAGCAATATTCACGAAATCGTTGAAAGATTTCCCTTGAACCTGCTGAATGAATTTTCTTGATTTTTTGTCTGATTCAGCCTCAGTAGCATCTGAAGGTTTAATTGCTTTCACAAGGTTGGCAACTTTATACCCCATTGATCCTGATTTTTTATCTTCAATATTGATGATATGGTAACCGAACTGTGTTTCTACTACACCTGTAGCTCCTTTAGGATTGCTTGCAAGATACGCAAGGAATTCCGGTACGAAAGGTGTTTCCGGAGTTGTCCATCCTAAGCTACCTCCCTGTGCTGCAGAATTCGGATCGCTGGAAAGCTTAAGGAATTCTGTAAATTTAGCAGGAGTTGCTTTTACAATAGCACCGATAGAGTCTGCTAATTTCTTAGCCTGCTCTTTGGTTCTTGTTACTCCTTCACCCGCAGGACTTCCTTTGAATGCAATAAGGATATGTCTAGATAAAGTAGAATCTGAAGCTCTTTTACCTATAAGTTTAGAAACTACATAAACGTCTTGTTCTTTATAAGGACCAAAAGTCTGACCTATTGCTGCTGTAGTGATCTGATCTTTGATCGTTGGAGGCAATTGGGCAGGACTTGTATACTGAGGATTGAATGGCGCATCAGAATTTGCCATTACAAACATAGAATCGTTTTTCGTATTCTGGAAGTTTTCTGTACCTCCGCTTGCATCTGTACCTCCTGAATATAATTTTGTAATTTCTTTCAGGGTTGCTGCATCATCTGCTGCACTAGGTTTTGATGGGAAGTATACAACACCGATATTTCTGCTTGGTTCAGCTTTGAACATTACAGGGTGCTTCTGGATGTAATCTGCCAGATCCTGTGTTGTAACATTGATTTTTGTTTTCTGAAGATATGCTGCATAATCCACTTTCACAAAGTCGATATCTGCAAGCTGATCTCTCTGCTTCATCAATTCTTCTGCTTCTTTCTTACCGGTAGTGATACCTGCTGAAATATTGGTAAACACCTGTCTTGCCATTAGTCTGTACTCAATCGTCTTTCTAGTTTTCAACCATTGATTATATCCTTCAGGATTGGTGTTTTTTAATGTTTCAATTTCTTTTTTAAGCTCTTGAGTTTTAAAATTACCTTTCTCATCAAAGAACTGTTGATTCTGGGCAAACATCTGATCGTACTGGATTTGGTTCCAGAAATAATCATCAGTCATTTCAAAGCCTAGTTTCTCAAATTGTTGTTTGATAAGTTTAGATTGTACAAGTAACTGCCAAGCCTGCTCTTCAAGACCACTTTTCGGGCGACCTTGCTGCTCAGCCTGCTGCTGCAACACGAAAAGCTGATCATTGAACTCTTCGCGGGTGATTTTCTCACCATTTACTTTTCCTAAAACGTCAGGATTTTTACCAAAAACCTTATCGATACTATCCGGGTTCACCAAGAACGCCAAAAGCGCTAAGGCTATTACTCCCATTAAAAGCCAAGG
Source organism: Chryseobacterium rhizoplanae (assembly GCF_900182655.1). Taxonomy (GTDB): domain Bacteria; phylum Bacteroidota; class Bacteroidia; order Flavobacteriales; family Weeksellaceae; genus Chryseobacterium; species Chryseobacterium rhizoplanae. The sequence continues at coordinate 118,209 of NZ_FXTC01000007.1, read as the reverse complement.
CTTACTCCTAATCTGTCCTAAAATTGCCATTTTATAAATTATAGTTTTTTATCAGTTTGCGAAAATACACATTTTTAAGAAATTACAGAAACAGAACTGCTTTATTTTGATTTTTAATGCAAAGATTATCTAAAAAAGGAAATTTTGACCGTATTTTTAAGTAAAAAACAAATGGCATAAGTATTGTGCATTTTTAGAATATTATAATATGCCGCACGTTTTCAGAGCATATTATAAAAAATCCCTTTAACGATAAAAAACGAAAATGACAATTTGTCATTCGATTGACTATGATAGAATTTGAAGATATTAGTTTAGAAGAAATGATCAGTGACGGATTTGATATCGTAACTGAAGAAATCAATCTTTCCGACTTCGCTGAGACTGATAAAAATTCCGAACAGAAAATATTCCCTATACTTCCCGTAAGAAATATGGTGATGTTCCCCAATGTGGTAATTCCTATTACTGCAGGGAGAAAAACCTCTATACAGCTTCTTGAGGAAGCACAGAAGAACGGAGATTTCATTGGAATTGTAAGCCAGAAAAATTCGGATATGGAACAGCCTGCCGAAAAAGATATTTATACAACCGGTACCTTAGCAAAGATCATTAAGATCATTAAGCTTCCGGAAGGAAATATTACGGCGATCACGAAAGGCTTCCATCGATTCAAGATTAAAAAGATTGTTGAAAATCAGCCTTATTTCAGGGCAGAAATATCAAAATTAAAAGATACACGTCCTAAAAATCAGGAGGAATATGAAGCTTTGCTTGAGAATATCAAGGATCTTGCTTTAAAGATCATTGAACTGGACCCGAATATTCCTAATGCAGCCAATTTTGCAATCAAAAACATCAATAATAATGATGACCTTCTTAATTTCATCTGCACCAATGCCAATTTTTCTTCAATAGCAAAACAAAAGCTTCTTGAAGAGAAAAACCTGATGATAAGAGCTAATCAATGCTATGAAATGATGCATGAAGATTTCAGAAAACTGGAACTGAGAAGCCAGATCCATCAGAAAACTTCAAAGGATCTTGACAAGCAGCAGAGAGAATATTTTCTGAATCAACAGATCAGAACCATCCAGGAAGAATTGGGCGGAGGACCTGAAAGTGATGTGGAAGATCTGATTGCGAAGGCTAAAACCAAAAAATGGAGTAAAGAAGTAGAGGAACATTTTCAAAAGGAAATCGGCAGATTACAACGCCAGAATCCTAATTCTCCCGACTATAATGTACAGAGAAACTATCTGGATTTCTTTACAGACCTTCCCTGGGAAACGTATACAAAAGATATTTTTGATATTGCAAAAGCAGAAAAAGTGCTTGACAAGGCTCACTTTGGGCTGGAAGACATCAAGAAAAGAATTTTGGAACACATGGCTGTTTTAAAATTAAAAAACAACATGAAGTCTCCTATTTTATTACTGGTAGGACCTCCGGGAGTTGGTAAAACCTCTTTAGGAAAATCTATTGCAGATGCTTTAGGAAGAAAATATGTGAGATTATCTTTAGGTGGTCTTCATGACGAAAGTGAAATCCGCGGACATAGAAAAACCTATATCGGTGCTATGGCGGGAAGAATTTTACAGTCGATCAAGAAATCCGGTACTTCAAACCCGGTAATTGTCCTTGATGAGATTGATAAAATCGGACAGGGACTTCATGGGGATCCAAGCTCAGCACTATTAGAGGTTCTTGATCCTGAACAAAATAAGTCTTTCTATGACAATTTCCTTGAGATGGGTTATGACCTGTCAAAAGTAATGTTTATTGCTACAGCGAATTCTCTTTCAACGATACAGACTCCTCTTTTAGACAGAACGGAGATCATTCAGATTGCCGGTTATACTTTGGAGGAAAAGATTGAGATTGCGAAAAGACACTTAATCAAGAAACAGCAGGAGGAAAATGGTCTGGATGCAAAGTCATTCAAACTTGGAAATGCAGAGCTCAAGCATATTATAGAAGCCCACACTTCGGAAAGCGGTGTAAGAAGTCTGGAGAAAAGAATTGCTGCCATTGGAAGATGGGTGGCCCTTCAGACTGCTTTGGTAAAAGAATATGATCCAAAAATTTCTGTTGCTAAAGTAGATGAAATCCTTGGGGTTCCAAGGCCGAAAAGCTTATCAGAAATTACCGGAGTTCCAGGAGTTGTAACAGGTCTTGCCTGGACAAGCGTAGGCGGAGATATTCTTTATATTGAAAGTATTTTAAGCAATGGTAAAGGGGCATTAACAATGACCGGAAACCTTGGTACAGTAATGAAAGAATCCGCAACTATTGCCCTGGAATATATTAAAGCTAAGCATGACGAACTGGGAATTCCTCAGGAGGAACTGGACAAGAAAAATATCCACGTACACGTTCCTGAAGGAGCAACGCCTAAAGATGGGCCGTCTGCAGGTATTGCAATGCTTACATCTATGGTTTCTTCCTTTAAAAACAAGAAGATAAAACCTCATCTTGCAATGACCGGAGAAATTACTTTAAGAGGAAAAGTACTTCCTGTAGGAGGAATCAAAGAAAAACTTCTTGCTGCTACAAGAGCAGGAATTAAAGATGTTATCCTTTGTGAAGCTAACAGAAAAGATGTTGAAGAGATCAAAAAAGACTATTTAAAAGATCTGAAAGTACATTACGTCAGCAGAATGGAGGAAGTCATTGACATCGCCATTGAAGAATAAAACAATTTGTAACATATTAACTTCTCAATAAGAAAACACGTTCTGAGTATCAGAGCGTGTTTCTGTTTTATAAACAAAACATTCTTTTCGCCGTTGCATGGAATAAAATTTGATACAATAGAAGAAAATCCTGAAGGATTGAATAAAAAATTTTTCAATTCAGGCGGGTTTTCTTATTTTTATTCCACACTGCAGATTTTTAGATTATGAATTTTCTTAGACTTCCTTTCCTTGTCAAGCTTACGCTCGTGGTCATTTCTATCATTGGCCTTGGCTACCTTCTGGCGTTAGGACAGAGTATTTTAGCTCCGTTTTTTCTTGCATTCCTTATGGCTATGCTATTTTTACCGGCAGCCACCTTTATGGAAAAAAAGTTAAGATTTCCGAGATCCATGTCTACCATGACCTCAGTATTTATTATGCTGATGATTCTAGGCGGTATTATTTATTTTTTCACCAATCAGCTGTCTGATTTCAGCAAAGATCTTCCGCACCTCAAAGAACAGTTTACCACTGTTTTCAATAGCCTTCAGCACTGGGTTTCCAAAACATTTAATGTGAAAGTGGATGAACAGGTGGATTATATTAACCAGGGATTAACTAAACTGCTATCTTCTTCGGGAGTAATTTTAGGATTTACCTTTGGAATATTTTCAACAGGATTCGGTTTTATTATATTTTTCACTCTGTTTTTTATCTTTATTTTAAATTACAGAAGACTTTTAAATAATTTTATCGTTACCGTTTTCAACGAAAGACATAAAGCGAGCGTACAGGAAGCTGTAAATGAGATCCGCATCATGACTAAGAAGTATATCTTCGGGCTTTTTCTTCAGGTAATAATCGTTTCTGTTTTAACATCCATTCTCCTTACGGTTCTTGGGGTAAAATATGCCATTCTCTTAGGAGTTCTTACCGGGTTATTAAACGTTATTCCCTATCTTGGAATTTTTATTTCACTTTTAATCTCCTGCTTTATAGCTTTTGCAACTTCTACCCCTTCAACGTGTATTTATGTTGCTTTGGGATATATTGCCATTCATGCTGTAGACGGAAATATTGTTCTGCCATTTGTGGTGGGCTCCAAAGTAAAAATCAATGCTTTATTTTCCTTTATTGGTATTCTGTTGGGAGAGCATCTTTGGGGAATTGCAGGAATGTTCCTGTGTATTCCGGCGATTGCTATTATTAAGATTATTTGTGAAAGAGTAGATGACCTTAAACCTTGGGGAAGATTGCTTGGGGAAGAACAGCGACCTGATAAAAAGAAGAAAAGTTATAAGATTTCTAAGAATATTACGCTGAAGGAAATGGACTGATCATTATTTATTAATGAGCAATATGTAATGAGTAATAAATAATATTATTTTAAAGACTTGAGCTTTTAAATTTAAACAAAAAGACTGCCTTTTTCAAGACAGTCTTTTTTATTGTTATGGAAGAGGACACAAAGGACTCATTCCATTTGGACAAGTTTCTGTACATAGGATATAAGATTGACTGTCCGGGCAGTATCCATAGGTCGGACCTCCGGGTTCTCCGCCGGGACCACCTAAACAAGGATCACCAGGTGGAATTTTACATGGACATCCTATCGGTCCTATATCACATTTTCCAACTCCTCCTCCCCCTTGGATTTCTCTTAAATCCGTACGGTTTAATTTTTTTAGATTTTTTAGCATGATTTATAGTTTTGATTTGCTTTTCGAAGATATGCAATAAAATTACACAAAAGCACTAATTAACGTACATTAACAATTGATTTAATATTTTATGTTAAATAAATAACAAAATATCATATTTTTATTTTACATTTGATATCAAATCATCAATTATGAAAATAATAAAATTCATTTTATGCTTACTGTTCGGTCTTATGTTTATTAATGCCGGATTAAACAAGTTTTTTAACTATATGCCTATGGAGAAACCTACTCCTGAGCAAATGAAACTCTTCTCTGCTTTCGGAGAAATCAGCTGGCTGATGCCATTAGTAGGTATCGTAGAAGTCATTGGCGGATTACTGTTTATTTTCCCAAAAACGAGAGCGCTGGGAGCTATTGTTATTTTACCCGTGATGGTAGGAATTGTTGCCCATGTTTTCACTTTAGACAAATCTCCAATGGGAATGGGTATTGCCGGGGTGATGTTCCTGATCAACCTTTGGATGATTCTTGACAACAGGGAAAAATATAAACACTTAGTTTCATAAGGTTGCAGGTAATAGGTTGCAGGTCGTATTGCCTACAACCTATTATCTGCTTTCTGCTCTATACAAAAGCACTGAAACCTGTAATGGAACGTCCTACAATCAATGAATTGATTTCTTTCGTTCCTTCATAAGAATAAATAGCTTCTGCATCGGCAACAAATCTGGCTACATCGTACTCCAGCAAAATTCCGTTGCCTCCCATTACCTCTCTTGCTCTGGAAACAATATCTCTGGTTCTGAGCGTACAGAAAACTTTAGCCAAAGAGGCGTGTTCATCTTTCAAAATTCCTTCATCCTGCATTTCAGACAGCCGGAACACCATCGTTTGCATCGCAGTAAGATTAGACAGCATTTCTACCAGATGCCCCTGAATCATTTGAAATGAAGCAATAGGTCTTCCAAACTGTTCTCTTTTTCTTGTATAATCCAGAGCACTTTCATAGGCTCCTCGTGCACAGCCTGTGGCCATCCATGCCACTCCAGCTCTGGTCATTCTGAGTACTTTTCCGGTATCTTTAAATGAATTGGCATTCTGAAGACGGTTTTCTTCGGTTACAATACAGTCTTTTAATGTGATCAGTCCGTTCTGGACAATCCTTAAGGCCATTTTTCCTTTGATCTTTTCTACAGAAAATCCGGGATTATCTTTTTCAACAATAAATCCTTTCACTTCGCCGCTGTCCAAATCTCTTGCCCAGATAATAATTATATCAGCAAAAGTGGCGTTCCCGATCCATTTTTTCTGACCATTCAGAACCCAGCCTTCAGGTGTTTTTTTACAGGTTACGGTGAGACCGCCTGCTGCTCCGGAACCCACTTCCGGCTCTGTAAGTCCGAAAGCGCCTATTTTTTCAAATTTCTGCATCTGCGGGAGCCATTTTTGCTTCTGTTCTTCAGACCCGCAGATATAAATAGAACCCATTGCCAGCCCGGATTGTACTCCAAAAAATGTTGCTATGGAAGCATCCACCCTTGCCATTTCCATCGCAATGACTCCTTCCATCAGGAAAGGCATTCCCGGACAGCCATAACCTTCGTAAGTAACACCGCAGATATCCAGTTTTTGGAATTTTGGAATCAGTTCAAATGGAAATTCGTCTCTGAGCCAGTAATGATTCACCAGAGGTTTTACTTCTTTTTCCATGAAAGCTCTTACTTTAAGCTGAATTTCACGCTGTTCGGGAGTAAGGGTATGGTAGATATCATAGAAATCTCCGTCAATAGGTGGAAGTTCTTTCTTTTTCTTTTCCGGATCCAGCATTTTCATAAGCCCGGAAAGCTGTTTATCATCAAGTTTTGAGAAATTATGCATCAGTTTGGGAAGATCCACTTTTTGAGAAATGGCACTCAGCTGATCAAAATCTATGGATGTGAATAGTCCTATTGCGTTTCTGATTTTGGAAAAGGTATTTGACATAGTGATAGATTGTAGTTTTGGTTTGTAAAAGATAAGCAAAAATTGCTCCGAAAGCAAACACCGGAACCCTGCTTCATTTTACAAAGTACTTATTTTCAATCAATTAAAAACGAATATTCCGTTTACAAGTTTTTTACTTTTGATTTTCAAGTGTTACAAAAGATCCTGCCAGAACTTTGACTCAAGGAAAACAACAAAAATCAACGCTATGAAAACGACTTACATTAAATTATCTCTATCTGCTGTACTTTTATTAGGAATTTATTCATGTAAAAAAGGTGAAGTTGCTGAAACTGATCTTAATGCCTACGCTACAACAGATTCAACTTCTGCTATTATTTCAGACAGTATTTCATCTGTTGCCGATATGAAGGTAAAGGACAAACAGTTCATCAAGACCGCGGATGTCAGCATGGAAGTAAAAGATGTGTATAATGCAACCATCGCTATTGAAAAATCGGTTCAGGAACTTGGAGGTTTTGTTACCAACAGTAATCTTCAAAGCAATGTAATTTCTGAAGATACTTACAACACTTCCAATGAAGAAGCGATGCTGGTTAAAAAATATCAGTCGGAGAATAGAATGCAGGTGCGTATTCCTACTGAAAAGCTGGGTGAACTTTTAACAGCAATCAACTCAAACAAATTATTTCTTAATTCAAGATCCATCAATGCGGAAGATGTGACGGCCAACATCAAGTATTCTGAACTGGAAGGAAAAAGAAATCAAAAGACTTCGGAGAACATCAACAAATTAAAGACAAATAAAGATAAAGTAACGCTGGATGATGAGAATATGTCTGAAGGAAACCTTCAAAAGCTGGCAAGTATGAATATGACAGACGACCTGAAATACAGCACCATTGATATTTACATCAAAGAACCTCAATTGCGTATCGCTGAAATTGCCGTAGCCAATACCACAAGCATTGATAATAAATATAAATACAATTTTATCTATGATGCGAAAGATGGTTTTGTTTATGGTTTTTATCTGATCCAAAGAATTATCGTTGCCCTTATCAATATCTGGCCAATCCTATTAATTGCAGCTGCTCTGATTTATTTCCTAAGAAAAAGAAAAGTTTCAAAACCTGAACAACCGAAAATCCAGCAATAAAAAAACTCTATTAACCAATTGGTTATCATCATAATTTTAGATTTTACAGCCTCCTGTTTTCAGGAGGTTTTTATTTTTTTTGAAAAAAACTGTAACGATTTTAATACCTGCTTTACCTACTGTTTAAAAGAACAGAAAATCAAAAAAATTAATATTATGAAAAATTTAGTAAAACTTGGATTCGCAGCGTTATTATCATTGGGTTCTATGACATCAAAAGCACAAAGCAATATCACCAGTAAAGACAACAGCCTGCTTTGGGAGGTTTCCGGAAATGGTCTTTCCAAGCCTTCATATATTACAGGAACATTTCATATCTTATGCACTAAAGATTTTGAAATAAAACCTAAGGTATTAAAAGCTCTCGAGAAATCTGACAACTTTGTTATGGAAATCAATTATACAGATCCTGCTGAAATGATGTCACTACAAAAAATGTATCAAAAGACTGATAAAAAAATTTCTGATCAGCTTTCTCGGGAAGAAGCCAAGGAACTGAATAGTATTCTCGCCAATTACGGAACGGATCTGAAAAGTGTAGATTCTTCAAATCCTCAGACACTCTATGCACTGCTTTCTACCAAGGCTGTTCCTTGTCCTCAGACCGAAGTAAAGCTTTACGAAATGGAACTTCTTAAGAAAGCCATAAAGGATAAAAAAAGCATCAAAGGACTGGAAAAAGTAGATGATCAGATGAAAGCTATTAGCGAAGCCTATGATATGAAAAGCACTATTGCTCAACTAAAAATGGGTAAGGAATATGAAATACTCTTCAGACAGATGATTGAAGCTTTCAAAAATGAAAATGTACAATCCCTTTACAGCCTTTTTAAAGATAAAAGATTTATGAATACCCGACAGGAAAAGGCAATGCTGACCAACAGAAATCAAAACTGGGTAAAAATAATGCCGGAAATGATGAAAAAGGAAAGTTCTTTATTTGCAGTAGGTGGCTCTCATCTTATGGGTGAAAACGGCATTATCACTCTTCTTCGGTCACAAGGCTATACGGTAAAACCTGTGACGAGTTTATAACAATAACCTAGCCATGAAATTATTGTGAGTAATCCAACCGAAACTGCCTTTTTAAAGCTTGTCAACCAGCATAAAGGTATCTTATACAAAGCCTCGCGGATCTATGCAGATTCTGTAGAAGACCGGGAAGATCTGCAGCAGGAAATCCTTATCCAGCTTTGGAAGTCTTATCAGAATTTCAAAGGGAACAGTGAGTTCTCAACCTGGATGTATCGGGTTGCCATTAATACTGCCATCACCTATTTAAAAAAGGAAAAGCAGAGATCCAATAACCATACAGATACTCCTCATCATTTTGAAATACTGCAGGAGGATTACAATCCCACAAAGGACAGGCAGCTGGAAATTTTCTACAGCGCTGTTCAGGAATTAAATTCCTTAGAAAAAGCCGTCATATTTTATTTCATGGAAGGAATGTCACATAAAGAAATCGGAAACAATTTGGGGCTCAGCGAAGGCAATGCCCGCGTAAAACTCAACAGAACAAAAGAAAAAATACAGCAAATCATAAAAAAATCAGGCTATGAATTTTGATCAATTAAAAGAACAATGGAATAAAGAAGACAGTGATGTCCATATTCCTGATACCATAGAACAATTAAAAGAAAGTAAGCATCCTATAGAAAAGATTCAAAAGAGTATGAAGAAGGAATTTCCTGCACAGGTTCTTTCCATCATCCTTATTGGTTTCTTCCCGATGCTATTCCAATTTCCGTCTTCACAGTATACCATTTATTATATATCTTATGCTTTATTGGTAGTCGTATCCTGTTATTATTTATTCGGATTTTATCAATTTTACAAACAGACGGAGCTTTACACAGGAAACACAAGAAATAGTCTTTGGAAGATCTACCACGAACTCAAATTAAATATGGAAAGATACCAGTCATTTGGATTTTTGTTACTTCCCCATTTTCTAATAACATTAGGTTTAGTAGCATATAATCTTTTGGAAAAAAAAGGTGAATCGTTGGCGGATATTAGCCATAAACATCAAATATCTCTTATTTTATTAGTATTGATAGGTGTTCTTTCTGTTGTAGCAAGTATTATTTTATGGACAAAATATTTTTACGGACCTAGCGCCAAACAATTGGAAAAGATCCTGAATGAAATGGAAGAATAACATTCTAAAAACCTATTACAAAAGATTTTACTACAACCTCGGACCTTGTCTGAGGTTTTGTTTTTTAAAAAATCGTTATTTATCATCTTCAAATTTATCTGAGGTTTTATTTTTCCGTAAATTTGCAGATCAGAAATAAATCATTATGGATTTCATCCGCTATATGACCTTCTGAACGATAAAAATTCTGTAATATGCTATCAAAAATAAATCCAACACAAACTAACAGCTGGAAAGCACTTGATGAACACTTCGGTGGAAATGACTTTGATCTTAGAACTCTTTTCCAATATAATCCGAACCGTTTTAATGAGTTTTCCCTGCAAAAGGACAACTATCTTTTTGATTATTCTAAAAATTTAATTGATTCAAGAACGAAGGATCTTTTATTACAACTGGCTGAAGAAAGCCAGCTAAAGGATGCCATTTCCAGAATGTTCTCCGGTGATAAAATCAATGAAACAGAAGGAAGAGCTGTGCTGCATACAGCATTAAGAGATTTTTCAGACCGCGAAATTCTTGTGGATGGCGAAAATATCAAACCACAGATCAAAAGGGTTCTTGATCATATGAAATCTTTTTCTGAGAAAATCATTTCAGGAGAACATAAAGGTTTCAATGGAAAAGAGATCACAGATGTAGTAAACATCGGGATCGGTGGATCAGACTTGGGTCCTGTAATGGTTTGTTCAGCTTTAAAGCATTTTAAAACAAGATTAAATGTTCACTTTGTTTCCAATGTGGACGGAAATCATATTGCAGAAGTGGTGAAAAACTTAAATCCTGAAACCACTTTATTCATCATTGCTTCCAAGACTTTTACGACTCAGGAAACAATGACGAATGCAAACTCAGCAAAGGACTGGTTCCTGAAGGCTGGAAAGCAGGAAGATGTAGCAAAGCATTTTGTAGCTTTATCTACTAATATTGAAGAAGTTAAGAAGTTCGGAATTGCAGAAGAAAATATTTTTGAGTTCTGGGATTGGGTAGGTGGAAGATATTCTCTTTGGAGTGCTATCGGATTAAGCATCGTACTTTCTGTAGGATATGAAAACTTTGAGCAGCTTTTAAAAGGTGCTTTTGATACTGACCAGCACTTCCAGACTGCCGATTTCTCTGAAAACGTTCCCGTATTAATGGGACTTCTGGGAATCTGGTATCGTAATTTCTATGCTGCAACAACGTATGCCATCTTACCTTATTCTCAATACCTGGACAGATTCGCAGCGTATCTTCAACAGGGAGATATGGAAAGCAACGGAAAATGTGTAGACAGAAACGGTGAATTTGTAGAATATGAAACGGGACCTATCATCTGGGGAGAACCAGGTACAAACGGCCAGCACGCATTCTATCAATTGATCCACCAAGGTACAGAGTTGATTCCGGCAGACTTTATTGCCTATACAAAAAGTCCGAATAAAGTTTCTGATCATCAGGATAAATTATTAGCTAACTTTTTCGCTCAGACTGAAGCACTAGCTTTCGGGAAACTGGAAGAAGAAGTTGAAGAGGAACTTAGAAACGCAGGAAAGTCTGATGAAGAAATAGACAGACTGATCAATTTCAAAGTCTTCCATGGAAATACACCCACTAACTCTATATTATTCAAAGAATTAACTCCTTTTTCATTAGGTCAGCTGATTGCTTTATATGAACACAAGATTTTCGTTCAGGGAGTTATCTGGAATATTTTCAGCTTTGACCAGTTTGGAGTGGAATTAGGAAAAGTATTGGCCAACAAAATCCTTCCTGAGCTTGAAAACAATGAGGCAATAAACTCTCATGACAGCTCCACTAACGGATTGATTAATTACTATAAGGAAAACAAATAGTAAGTAAAAAGAAAGTAAAAGTAAATCTATAAAGTAAAAAAGTAAAAATGGCAGAAATTCTTGATGGACTTAAAGTATCCAAGGAAATTAAAGCAGAGATCAAGGTTGAAGTAGAAAAGATTCTCGCAAGCAAAAGAAGAGCACCTCACTTGGTGGCTATTCTTGTAGGAAACAATGGAGCAAGCAAAGCCTATGTAAACTCTAAAGTAAAAGATTGTGAGGAAGTAGGATTTCAATCCAGCTTAATCAAATTTCCAAGTACAGTTTCGGAATCTGAACTATTGGAAAAAATTGACGAGCTTAATAAATCTAAAGCAGTTGACGGATTTATCGTTCAGTTGCCTTTACCGGACCAGATAGATCAGGAAAAGATCATCAACGCAATTGATCCAAGAAAAGACGTGGATGGTTTCCATCCTGAAAACTTCGGAAAAATGGCGCTTGAAATGGATACTTTCTTACCTGCTACTCCTTTCGGTATTTTAACATTACTGGAAAGATATAATATTGAAACCAAAGGAAAAGACTGTGTAATTATCGGAAGAAGTAAAATTGTAGGAAGACCTATGAGTATCCTGATGGGAAGAAAAGATTTCCCTGGAAACTCTACCGTTACCCTTACACACTCTTATACGAAAGACATTGAAGAATATACGAAAAAAGCAGACATTGTAATTACGGCTTTGGGAGATCCACACTTCTTAAAAGGAGATATGATCAAAGAAGGAGCTGTAATTGTTGACGTGGGTATTACAAGAGTAGATAATGACTCTCCAAAAGGATATTACCTTGCAGGTGACGTAGATTTTGACAGCTGTGCGGCTAAAGCAAGCTGGATTACTCCGGTACCTGGAGGAGTAGGCCCAATGACAAGAGCGATGTTGATGAAAAACACCATCATTGCTTACAAAACTTCGGTCTATAACGACTAATTTTAAGATGAATAAAGAAGAAGATATTTTATTAAAAGAAGGTAAAATGCTCCCTGTAATGGAGCATTTTTACACTTTACAAGGAGAAGGAGCACACACCGGAAAAGCCGCATACTTTATCAGGCTGGGAGGTTGTGATGTAGGATGTCACTGGTGTGATGTAAAAGAAAGCTGGAATCCGGAACTCCATCCTCTGATGAATACAGTAGAAATTGCAGAAACTGCTGCTAAACATTGTAAAACCATTGTCCTGACTGGTGGTGAACCTCTGATGTGGAACTTAGATATACTTACTTCCCGATTGAAAGAGCTGGGATGTACAGTACATATTGAAACCTCGGGAGCTTATCCTATGAGCGGACAGCTGGACTGGATTACCCTTTCGCCAAAGAAAACAGGACTGCCTAAAGAAGAGATCTATCAAAAAGCTCATGAACTTAAAGTAATTATTTTCAATCAGCATGACTTTACGTTTGCACAGGAACAGGCCTCAAAAGTTTCTGAAAACTGCAAGCTCTATCTTCAAAGTGAATGGAGTAAAAGAGATGAGATGTATCCTAAGATCACAGATTTCATCCTGGAGCATCCGGAATGGCAGGCGTCAGTTCAGACTCACAAATATCTGAATATCCCGTAAAAAAACTTAAATTAGCAGGGATTATCCGCTATATACCGATAGATGCAGAGAATTCGATACTCTAGATACCTGAAATCGATCATTATGTTGCTTGACCTCATGGTTATTGCATCTATCTTCATATTCTTTTTTATAAGCAGAAACGAAAGTTTAAAATACCATAAGGAAACCTGGTATCAGAATATTTTTTCTCTGATTCTGTTGTTTTTGTTCTGGGTGCTTCTAAGCGGCAGGACAAAAATATACAACATTCCGAGGAACCTTACGTATACGTTGTTTCTTGAACGCCTTTTAATCCACTTCCTCTTTTTTATACTTGGTGTACTGCTTATAGGAAAGGTAAGTAACAATGTATTTTTCAATTCGGATATATACTGGCTCTCGCTATATCTTTTCATTTTTATCTTCCTTGTAAAGTCATTGGTCTATTTTGCGATCAAGTACTTACGTTCCCTTGGAGCTAACTACAGGAATGTCATGTTTTTAGGAGACAGCCACTCTATAGAGATCCTGAAAAACATTTTCACAGACCGTAAAGACTACGGATACAGAATATTTGAATACGAAAATTCTGATATCAATAGTCATGAGCTGGTTGCTTTCTGGAAAAAGAACGGGATCCATACCTTATTCTTATCTATGGAAAACTCCTACGGTGAATGGATTCAGAATGAGATTTTCAAATTGGCGGAAGATAATAAGATTCATATTTCACTTATTCCAAGTATCACACAAAGCGATTTTTTCCTGTATGATCTTGGGTATATACAAACCCAGCCGGTCCTTAACCAGGCAAGATATCCTCTAGATTATTATTCTAATTTTATAATGAAAAGGACGTTTGATGTTTTGTTTTCTATTATTATACTGGTTTTTATCTGTTCGTGGGTATTCCCGATCATTGCGGTTTTAATCAAGGCAACTTCCAAAGGTCCCGTATTTTTTCTTCAGAAAAGGTATGGTTTCCATGAAGAGGTTTTCAATTGTTTTAAATTCAGAACAATGGTTGTAAATGATGAATCAACAACCAAAACCACATCAATAAATGATTCAAGAATCACCAAAGTAGGTAAGTTTTTACGAAAAACAAGTCTTGATGAGCTTCCACAGTTCATCAATGTACTGAAAGGGGAAATGTCTGTGGTAGGTCCGCGTCCTCATATGCTCTCCGTAGATAATTATTATAAGCCAAAAATAGGGAGATACAGTTTAAGAAGTATGGTAAGCCCCGGTATCACAGGATTGGCACAGGTAAACGGGCTTCGCGGTGACTTCGGAGATGTGGAAGTAGAGATGAAAAAACGGGTTCTGGCCGATGCTTTCTATGTAAGAAACTGGAGTTTTATCCTTGATCTGGTGATTATTTTAAAAACCGTTTTCCTGGTGATAGGCGGAGATAAAAATGCAAAATAAAGAACAGGGCCAAACCAATATTGAAATAATTTTAACACAAAACCAGGCTTTAGTCTTCTTTCCGACTGTAGCCCAATTCAATAAAAAAGTCTAATTTAGCAGTATGTTAAAAAAGTTTTTCACAGCAGTAGGGGAATACATGATCCTCTTGGGAAAATCCCTGCAGAAGCCTCAGAAAATGAGGGTTTTCTGGAAGCTGTTCATGAGAGAAATTAATGATTTGGGAGTAAATTCTTTCGGACTTGTCATCTTCACATCCATATTCGTTGGAGCGGTAGTGGCTATTCAGATGTTCAACAACTTTGATGCTTCTTCCTTTCCTATTCCGCCCTCATTTGTAGGATATGCTACGAAAGCGGTTTTGGTTTTGGAATTTGCCCCTACCATTATCAGTCTTATTCTGGCAGGTAAGGTAGGTTCCTATATTGCGTCAAGTATTGGAACAATGAGAGTTTCCGAACAGATTGATGCATTGGACATCATGGGAGTAAACTCACCCAATTTTCTGATATTTCCTAAAATTATTGCCTGTATGCTGTTTAATCCCCTTCTTATTGCTATCAGTATCGTATTCGGTATTGGTGGTGGATATATTGCCGGGATTTTAACAGGAAACTGGACAGAAAATGATTATATCGTTGGTATTCAAATGTATATGCCGAATTTGTTTATTTACTATGCATTTACCAAGACTATCGTTTTCGCTTTTATTATTGCAACGGTTCCTTCTTATTTCGGATACAATGTAAAAGGAGGATCCCTGGAAGTAGGTAGAGCAAGTACGCAGGCAGTGGTATGGACAATGGTATTCATTATCATTTCTGAATTAATTTTAACCCAATTAATATTAAGCTGATGATTGAGGTAAAAGATCTTAAGAAAAGTTTTGATGATGTTGAAGTATTGAAAGGAATTTCAACTTCATTTGATAAAGGAAAAGTAAACTTGATCATTGGGCAGAGTGGTTCCGGTAAAACCGTTTTTTTAAAAAGCTTATTGAATGTTTATATGCCGTCCTCCGGAGAAATCCTATTCGACGGCAGAAATGTAAATACCATGAACAGGGAGGAAAAACAGCATCTCCGTTCAGAAATCGGGACCGTATTCCAGGGAAGTGCATTATTTGACTCCTTAACTGTGGAGGAGAATATTATGTTCCCTCTTGATATGTTTACCAATCTTACCTACAGAGAAAAAAAGAAAAGGGTTTTTGAAGTAATAGGAAGAGTACATCTTGACAAAGCGGAAAGAAAATATCCTTCTGAAATTTCGGGAGGTATGCAGAAAAGGGTGGCAATTGCCAGAGCGATTGTCAACAATCCTAAATATCTGTTCTGTGATGAGCCCAATTCCGGACTGGATCCATATACTTCAAAGATCATTGATGATCTTCTTTATGAGATCACCAAAGAATATAATACCACCACCATCATCAATACTCACGACATGAACTCTGTAATGACGATTGGCGAGAAAATTGTATACCTAAGACTGGGAATCAAAGAATGGGAAGGGAATAAGGACATCCTGATTACCGCAGGCAATAAAAATCTGATTGATTTCGTTTATTCTTCAGAACTGTTTAAAGAGCTGAGAGAATATTTACTTGAGAATAATAAAACGATTGAAACGACAAATACAAAAATAGACGATAATGAAAAAGGTACTTAGTATAGCGTTAATAGGATTTTCAATGTGGGCTTCTGCACAGATTTCACTGGCAGGGAAAGCTAACTTAATTTTTCCTACCGGCTCCCCTTCCTGGTCTAATATTAAAGGAACAGTGAATGATGCCATTGACGGAACAGGTAAAAACAATGTAGGGTTCAATGTCGGACTTTCATTAAAAGTGGGTCTTCCTACTTCATTGTTTGTGATGCCGGAGATCTATTATACTCACTTCAAAAATGAGTTTACTACAGAGAACACTACTTTTGATGTTAAAAGCAACCGTATTGATGTTCCGGTTCTTTTAGGATACAACCTTCTGGGGAATATGTTAGGTGTTTTTGTAGGACCTGTTGGAAGTTTTAATTTAAATAAAGACAATACTTACAACGATTTCAAAGAAAATGCTAAAAATGACTTTACAGTAGGTTATCAGTTCGGAGCACAGCTTGAAATCAAAAAGCTAATTGTAAATGCAAGATATGAAGGAGCTTTCAGTAAAGATGAAAGAAACTTTATCAACAGAGTTTCCGGTTCGGAAATCAGATATGATAACAGACCTAACCTGTTTATGGTAGGTTTAGGATATAAATTCTAATTTAATATCGAAATAACAACTTTAAACCCTCAAATTAAATTTGAGGGTTTTTATTTTGTTCTTCAAGTTCAGCCTGGCGTTTTGCAATGTCTGCAGCCTGTTTTTCAAGCTCTTCCTTGTCTTTCTGCAGCTGTTTGAATTCCTTTTTCTTCTGTTCCGCTTTTATAGCGCTTCCTTTGCTTACATACCCTACCATTCCTCCAATGATAAGCCCTATTCCTACTCCTGCCATTACTCCCATAATGTGAGAAATTTTTATTTGTTCTACGGCAAAATCAGTAGTTAAATAGAAAAGTAATGCAGAAACAGCCAAAAGTATAAGTCCGGTAATTGATAAACTCTTCATAATATTGTGTTTAGGTGGTTACATAAAAAAGCCTTATCAAATTTACTAAAAATTTAATAAGGCCTTATTCAAGATTAAAATTCTAATTATAATTTTCCTCCCGCAGCCTTATAATATTCTAAAGCTTTCGGAAGATCTTTATTGATATCTGAAATTCTTGTTTCCGGATTCGGGTGGGTGGATAAGAATTCCGGCTGTCTTGCTCCTGTAGAAGCTGCTTCCATTCTGTTCCAGAAAGGGATTGCCGCTCTCGGATCATATCCTGCCATAGACATCAGGTAAAGCCCCATTTCATCTGCTTCAGATTCCTGACCTCTTCCGTATTTCAATAAAGCGACCTGTGAACCAATAGGATATACCTTCTGGAAAACACTCGCCCATTGTGAGTTTGAAATTGTTCCTCCCAGGATAGCTCCTCCGTACTGGGCTACCATTGCCTGAGAAATTCTTTCGTTTCCGTGGCCTGCCAGCGCGTGAGAAACCTCATGTCCCAATACTACTGCAAGTCCGTTATCGTCTTTTGTTACCGGTAATATTCCGGTATAAACGGCTACTTTACCACCAGGCATACACCAGGCATTCAGTTCACTGCTTTGCAGAAGATTAAACTCCCAGCTATAGTTGGCAAGATCTGCTGATCTTCCTATACTCTGATAATATCTTTCTGCTGCACTTTTAATTCTGTTTCCTACATTTACCACTCTCTTTGCATCTGCCGTACCGGTAATCACCTTACCTTTAGACAATGTCGTCTTATATTCCTGCGAAGACATTGTTAAAATTTCCGAGTTGTTGGCCAGCTGTAAAGACGATCTTCCGGTAATCGGGTTTGTAGTACAGGCAACAGCCGACAGAGCAATAGCTCCCATTCCTAATAGATGTGTAACTTTCATAGTTTGAGTGTTAATAATTCAACCTTAACAATTTTTATTCCAAAATATTTCAGAAAGAATATATTTGCATACATTTTGCTGTTTAAATGTAATAATTATCTCATTATGAAAAAGTATATTTCTTTACTAATGATTTTTGGATTCCTGTTCTTATTTCAGAGCTGTGCTTCACAGGGTTCATTAGACTCGAAAACAGTGGACTTATTAATTGATTCTCAAGAATTTACATTCCATGCAGAAAGAGCTAATCCTACGAACTATGATGTTATCAATGTCATGAATTCAATGCCTAATGCTACGGCAACGAGAATATTGAATCTGAATGGCGATTATACTATTGACGTAAGTAAAAATACACTGGATGTAGTTCTTCCTTATTTTGGAAGACTGTTCAATCCAACCTATGGAAATACAAGCGATAACAGCTACAGATTTACTTCAAAAGATTTTACAGTAACTAAAACTCAGAATAATAAGGGAAAATGGACTTTAAAGTTCAAACCAAAAGATGTAAAAACCGTTGATGAGATGAATATTGAGATCTTTAAAAACGGTAAAGCCTTCGTTTCTATGAGAAGTAATGACAGACAGCCGATTAGTTATGACGGCTACATCTCTAAAACTGAGATAAAACAGGAAAAAGAAAAGCCTTAATCCCTGTTTTCATTCGATAAAAATTTTTCAACAAATAATTTTGCTTCAGTGCTTGGATTGGAAACCATCGCTGAAGCATTTTTTTTGTGCATATGATAAGCTTCTTCTACTGCATTGCTCTTTTTCATCAGAGATAAAATATATTCCTGAACCCAATATTCGAATCGCTTTTCTGCCTGCTGAACCCGGATTTCTTCAAAACGTCCGTTTTTCTTTTTCAGATCAATAAACTCGAAAATTGTATCATAAACGTCCTGTAATCCCTCGTTATGTAGAGCTGAACCTAATAAAACAGGAATTTTCCAGCCTTTTTCTTTAGGAGGAATAAAATCCAGGGCTCTTTTTAATTCCAGTCTTGTATTTTTTGCTTTCTGAAGATTGTCCTGATCTACTTTATTGATGAAAATAAGGTCTACCATTTCCATGATTCCGCGCTTTATTCCCTGAAGTTCATCTCCGCCTCCAATGATTTTAAGGAATAAGAATACATCGGTAATATCAGCAACAAGGACTTCTGACTGCCCTACTCCAACGGTTTCTATCAAAATATAATCATATCCTGCTGCTTCACAGATCATCATGGTTTCAAAAGTAGTATTGGCTACTCCGCCCAGAAAACCTGAACTTGGGGAAGGACGAATGAAAGCATTTTCTTCTTTGGCCAATTCTTCCATTCTGGTTTTATCTCCCAGAATACTTCCTTTATTGATTGCTGAGCTGGGATCAATAGCGAGAACGGCTACTTTTTTACCCTGTGCAATCACCAACCGGCCGAAGTTTTCTATAAAGGTAGATTTTCCGGCTCCCGGAACTCCTGTCACTCCTACTCTCACAGAGTTTCCGGTATAAGGCATAATCTTCTTCAGAAGGTCTTCTGCCTGTACCCTGTGTTCTGCTTTTTTACTTTCAACCAATGTAATAGCTTTTGCAATCAGGCGTTTGTTTCCTGACTGTATTCCGTCTATTAGCTCTTCTGTAGAAAATTTCATTGATTCAAAATTAATAATTAAAATGGGAATGGTCAATAGCCTGCTTACAATGATGAGGCAAAAGGCTTAAATTATCTTCATTCGGGATTGCCGATTTTACGTGAATTTAATTTTTATTTCTTCTAAATTAAAACTAGAACGCCCCTATATCAACGGCTTAAGGAATTTATTACATTTGTTATATGTCAAAAAGAAGAAACATGAAAAAACTCATCGCTGCGGCTTCGTTTACTGGTATTCTGCTGGTTTCCTGTACGCCGAAAGCTGCTACATCCACTGCTGCTGCAGGTACTTCAACATCTACTGCGGAACAGATTGCTCAGGGGAAAACTATTTTTGAAAACTCTTGTGGAAGATGTCATAAATTACCTGATCCTGCTTCACACAACCCTGTACAATGGGTAGGAATCATGAATTCTATGGCTCCAAAGGCAAAATTAACGGATGAACAGCACCAATGGGTTTATGATTATATTGTTTCTGTGAAGAAGTAATCATCAAATAAAAATAGGATATGAAAAAATTCATCTTAACCGGTATCGCAGCATCAGCATTTCTGGTATCCTGCGGACCAAAAAGTGTGGCTGTAACAGGGCCAAAGTATACCTCATCTGAGCAGCTGGCGCAAGGAAAAACCATTTTTGAAAATTCCTGTGCAAAATGCCATAAGCTGCCAGAACCAACGAAACATGACGACAAGGGATGGATCAACACATTAAGCAGAATGGCTCCAAAGGCTAAACTGAGCGATGACCAGCATCAAATGGTGTATGATTATCTGATCTCTGTGAATAAAAAATAAGACTGCCTCAAAATTGTCATTCTGAACGAAATGGAATGGAGTAAAGAATCTCTTATTGATGATTACTAACAAGATTCTTCCTTCGTCAGAATGACAAAAGTCAAATGATTTGATCTTTGAGACAGTCTTATTATCTTTAATTATAAGTCGAAAACAGATTATTCTGTCTTTTTTATAGTTCGGTTTCTGGTTATCTTTCCTTTGACAAGTTTCTCTCTATCTTCAAGTATTTCGAGGGCTGCACGGTTGTAAGCAAATTTTTTGGCTTCTTTAAGGGTTCCTAAGGCCTGTTTATACTCAAAATTTCTTTCCTGCAGAAGAGAGAGACAGTTCAGAATTTCCGATTTGTCAATTCCTATTAATTTTAAAGCGAATTCAATTAATTTTTCAGCTTCTTTATAATCTTCATTATTCAAAAGACATTCAATGTAATATTTAGGCGTATTGATATTTGCGATATTATTCTGCATAGCTTCATCAAAATATTTCTTTGCCGTTTCATAATCTTTCAGTTCTTCGGAATATACTCTCCCCATCAGACAAAGGCTGTCTGCATCTTCTGGTTCGTAAGACAGGGCATAGTTCAGAGCATCCATACATTCAGAAAGATTGAATGGAAAGTAGTCTAATGCTTCAAAATAATATTTACTTTTAGTTAAGGTCATTGCTGTAGTTTTTAAGGTCATTTTTCAAGGCATTCCTTTGTTTTTTGAATGTCTTGTTTTCGTAATTCTTTTTAAAATCTGTTCCTGAAAATGTCCGGACGGGATTTCCACGTTCTACCTGCATCTGAAGAGACCAGGTTTCTTTCAGTTTTCTTTCCAACTGTTGGATATAAGCTGACATTACCTTTTCTTTTAATCTGATAACAGAAAGTTTTTTATTCTCCAGCTGCGAGCGTGAGTCCTGTACAAACACTGTTTCTTTGGTCAGAATATGAGTAGCACGCACCGCTGTATTCACTTTGTTTACATTCTGTCCTCCGCTTCCCTGACTTCTCACTGTTTGAAATCTGATATCTTTTTCATTGAAATCAATCATTTTTACATCATCTAATTCAAAAATTCCGATAAACCAATTGCTTCTTTTGTGCAGTTTCCTGAATGTGCTTTTTCCTATCCAGCAAACAGTTCCCAACCAGTTTTTAAGAAACAGGTTTATCTCTTTTCCTTTTAAAAGCAGGGTTACTGATTTTAATGTAAGGTTTTCATCACCGTTTTCGCGATGAACGATTTCGTACTCTATTGTATTTTGTTTGGCCTCTTCAAGAAAGGTCTTCAGAACCTTTGCAGCAACCCACTGACATTCTAAAGGCCCTCTTCCTGAAGTGATCTGTATTAATTTTTCCATTTTATGTTGGCATTTTGCTTAATAAAGGGTGTCCTACCGGATCTGTCCCTTTTTGTAATAAATCTTTTGCAGCCATCACTGCCCAGCATTTGTCACTGGAGTGTATATTTCTGTAAAATGAAAGTAAAATATCAGGCTTTACGACAGTAAAACCATTGGCTTCTATAGTTTCAAGATCGTCTCTTTCAAAGAAATCTATGGTAATTCTGTGGAATTTATCATTTTCCAATTCTACTGTTTTCTCGTACCTGCGGAAGTTTTCCTCACTCGGAAGGTGATCATACCGGGTCCAGACTTTCTGGAAACCTTCCTGCTGAAGAATGATAACGACTTCTGCAACATTTTCTTTCTTTACAAAAACATCAATATCCTTATGGTCGTGAGCATGCTTATATTCCGTATGTCCTGTTTCAGACATAAAATGCCATGCCCAGCCCCCTGAGATAATGATTTTATCTTTTAATATGTTTAAAATTCCGAACCCTAACCGGATTCTGAATTCCGGCCAGACTTCACCGTATCTTTTTATGTTATGTGGTGCTCCCATTGCTTTGTTTTTAAATTAAAAGCTGAAAGTTTATAGTTGAAAGCTCAATATTTTCAACTGACAACTATAAACAATCAACCAAATTATCTGTCCATTCTTACAATCCTCGGCTGGAATGTTCCCAGGATATCCACTAATTCACTCTGTGCATTCATTACTTCATTGATGTCTTTGTAGGCCATTGGTGCTTCTTCTGCATTTCCACCCATCAGTGTGACATTTTTAAGTTTTAATTCTTTCTTGATATCATGCTGGGTGAAAAGGGTTCTGCATTCTCCCCTTGAATGCGCTCTTCCTGCGCCATGAGATGCTGAGTTCAGGGAATCCGGGTTTCCTTTTCCGCGAACGATAAATCCTTTCGCTGTCATGGATCCGGGAATCATTCCCAGTTCATTTTCGTTGGCAGGTGTGGCTCCTTTCCGGTGAACAATCACTTCTTTTCCGTTATGGATTTCTTTCCAGGCAAAGTTGTGGTGGTTCTCAATTCTGGCTTTTACTCTTCCGCCGACTGCTTTTACCAGCCTTCTGTGAATATCATCGTGACAGGCTGAAGCATAATCTCCGGCGAGATTCATTGCCGTCCAATATTCCAATCCAAGGTGTGTGCTAAGGTCCAGCCAGGCGAAGTTTTGAGCTTCTTTTGGTAATGGACACTGTTCTATAGCCACTCTTGAGTAATATTGGGCAATTTCTGCTCCAAGACCTCTTGAGCCACTGTGAGAAAGTATTCCCAGATATTTTCCTTTTGGCAGGCCAATCTGTTCATCTTCTTCGGTGATTTCTACTTCTCCGAATTCTACAAAGTGATTTCCTCCGCCTGAGGATCCCATCTGTTTGATGGCTTTTCCCTTTAATCTTCTTAAGATCGGGATCATATCGAATGTATCTCTTTCAAAAATCTCATGGTCTATGTGAGATTTGTGCGTTTCATACATCCCGAATTTTGTATGTTCGGCAAGCGCTTTTTCATATTTATCTCTTGCTCCTTCAAGATATGAAACAGGGGTATCCAAAATACTGAGGCTCATTCTGCAGCCAATATCCATTCCTACTCCGTAAGGAATTACTGCATTTTCCACTGCCAGAACTCCCCCAATGGGAAGTCCGTAGCCGCTGTGGGCATCGGGCATTAATGCTCCCTGTGTAGAAATAGGCAGTTTCAAAGCCGTGTACAGCTGATTTTTTGCCTCTTCTGAGATATTATTACCAAAAATCTGAAAGGAGGCACGCTGTGAATTCAGCATTCTTTTTTCCGTTTTTTTGGATGAAAGCAGGGTTTCTGCAATTTGTCCGAAAGTCAGATCTTTTTCAAATTCTTCCGGATTCAGCAGGATTTCCTTTAAAATCGATTTTACATGGTGAATATTCTTCGTTGCAAAATTTCTTTTCATGACTTCCAATGCTACATTTACGCTTTGATTATTTGGATAGCCCAATTTTAATATATCTTTTCCTTTAAGTTTTAAATTTCCCATTGTTTTTGTTTTAAATAACAGTTGGACTTATACGTCTTGTAAGCTTTCTGCAATCTCTGTTGCAGACATTTTGTAGTGAAAATATTTTGTACTTTCATTTTGATCAGATTTGTATTTCATCTTCCATGAACTTGGCCTTCCATATATTGTTTTATGGATAATCCCTGCAACCTTATGTTGTCTCAAATAGGACTCCAGCTCTGCATATTCTTTTTCAAGTTCGAAATCTACAGGCTTATAATGGGTAATCATATTGGGTCTTATTCTAAGGATAAACCTCCACGGTTCAATGAATTCGTAGTAAATCTCATACCTCTTCCTTAAAGGGCAATATTCTTCTTTTTGCAAAAAATACTGCCTTTCCATTGGTGTAAGTCCGAATTTCGGATCATTCCAGGCATATTCTGAAACTCTATTGAGCTTCTGCTCTCTTTCCACATAGATTCTTCTTCCGGATTTTCTTTTCTTTTTAAGAAATTTTCTGCTTTCAGAATACATGTAAGTATTAATTTTCTTCAGAACTCCTTCAAAGAACTCTCCGTATTTGGATCTCATTACATCTTCCCTTACCACAAAGAATCTTACAAATCCTCTTTGATAAGGCTTATCCAAAGGAATCCATTGGATATTTCGTCTGATGTCTGAAAGTTCTTCACTACGTCGATATTTTTTTCTGATCTGTTTTTCTACATCTTTTCTAATTGTTCTTTTTCTGCTTCTCAAGCTTCTCAGCCGGGAAAACAGAAGGTTATCATTTTCCATTGTTCACAGAAGTATGATGCGAGATTGTAAAGTCTTTTATCTCACACAACTTTTAATCAACTAAAACATTAGTTGAATGGATTAATAATAGACGTCTACAGTGTGAGGATATAATTCACCTGTTTCGTCTGTAATGACACTAAAAAAGATTTCGGGTAAACCTGGGAGTTTGAAATATTGCGCAATTAAAAACCCGAAATCTCTACGACTTCGGGTTTTGATATTGTATTGTACTGTTATTCTAAGAATGTACCAAACCGCGAAGCCTTACCACCATAAGTGGCAATCCAACTGTAGAATTCTGTTTAGTTCTGAACATTGCTTCGTCGTTTTATTATTGGTTAAACTTGATTTTCAGGTGCAAATATATAAATTTTTCTGAGAATCAAAATTATTTTTTTCACTTAAGGTGAATAATACTGAGAAAAATAGCATCAATAACTTTTGTCATTCTCTTGGTATCAAGGGTTTCCAGAGTGTCTGTGGGCTGGTGATAATTTTTATTTCTGAAAAAAGAGGAATCGGTGATCATGAGTGCCGGAAAATCAAAATTCCAATAGTTGAGATGGTCGGAAAAGTCTATTCCAGCAACAAATTTAGGTGCTGAGAAGGTTTCTGTTTTGATCTGCCCAGAGCCTTTAAAGTTGTCGATAAAGTTTTTTACAAACAGACCTGCCCCACTGAACTTTTTAGCTAAAGTAATAAAGTCTCCTTTATCACCGTAAAACCATGAAAGAATGCCTAAAGGAAAGCTCTGTGACCCCTTTTCATCTCTGAAGTATCCAATCATTTCCACGCTGGCCATTCCATACACATCAATATTATTGTCTTTTAAGTATTTTGCATGGACATAACTTCCCATATTTTCAGTCCTGAAATAAGGAGGTTCTTCCAATGTGTAAGCTACAAGATCAACTCTGTAGTTCAGCTTTTGTCCTTTAAGCATTCTTGCCAGCTCCAAGAGGGCTGTAACTCCGGTTGCATTATCATCTGCACCCTGCTGATCTCCGCAAACATCGTAATGAGCTCCTATAATGATTCGCTTCTTGTTTTCTGTTCCAAAGGAAGTAATTACATTCTTATATATTTTCCCGTCTACTTTATATTCCTGGTAAGCAGTGCTGTCACCATTGGCATTGAAAGTTTGATGGATATAGTCTGCAACTGCATTCAGCTGGTCTATATTTTTATGGTTCCTGAATTGTGGTGTTTGGGTAAGCGCTGTCAAATGTTTTTTAACCAAAGCAGTATCTGCAATGATCTTCGAGCTTTGTATGGATCTATTTTTCTTCCCTGAAGCTAACAGGAAAAAACCAGCGATAATAAATAAGCCTACGAGAAGAAACAGTTTTTTCCTCGTAGGCTTTATTATATTTTTCAGATTCATAAGCTGTGTTTTAATTTCAAATTGAAATTAAAGCTTTTCTGTTTATTTTTCTAAAAACCTCTCTAAAATTTCTACTGCACATTTCGGAAGGTTGGTTCCGGGTCCGAAAATAAAGTCTGCCCCGTTGGCATATAGGAATTCATAATCCTGTTGGGGAATTACTCCTCCTACAACGATCGTGATATCATCTGCTCCCAGTTTGGATAATTCTTCCACTACCTGCGGAACCAATGTTTTGTGTCCTGCAGCTAATGAAGATACTCCCAGAATGTGGATATCGTTTTCCACAGCTTGCTTAGCTACTTCTTCAGGAGTCTGGAACAATGGAGCAACATCTACGTCAAATCCCATATCGGCAAATGCTGTGGCTACTACTTTCGCACCTCTGTCATGCCCGTCCTGTCCCATTTTAGCTACCATAAGTCTTGGGCGGCGTCCTTCTTCTTCTTCAAATTTCTGAGTCAGATGAAGGGCTTTTTCAAAGTATTCGTTTTTACCGGCATTCATTGCGTATACACCAGAGATTGTTTTAATATTTGCTTTATATCTTCCAAAGGTTTCTTCCATGGCATCACTCATTTCGCCAAGGGTAACTCTTCTTCTTGCTGCTTCGATGCATAATGCCAGTAGGTTTCCTTTTCCTGTTTTTGCACTTTCACGGATTTCATTCAGGATTTGTTCTACAGCATCTGTATTTCGTTCAGCTTTAATAGTATCTAATCTTTCAATCTGCTTTCTGCGAACTTCTGTATTATCAATGTCTAAGATTTCTATCTGATCCTGTTTTAATGAGGATTTGAATGAATTCACTCCGATAATGAATTCTTCTCCACTGTCGATCTTAGCTTGTTTTTTAGCAGCAGCTTCTTCAATTCTCATTTTTGGAATTCCGGCTTCGATGGCTTTGGTCATTCCTCCTTCCTGCTCTACCTCATCGATGTACCTCATAGCTTCTTCGATCATTTGCTGAGTAAGGCTTTCCACCAGGTTACTTCCTCCCATTGGATCTACCACATCGCATATTCCGCTTTCCTGCTGAAGAATGATCTGTGTGTTTCTTGCAATTTTTGCGGAATAGTCTGTAGGAAGAGCAATGGCTTCATCCAGTGCATTGGTGTGGAGAGACTGTGTTCCTCCTAAAGCTGAAGACAAAGCTTCAATGGCTGTTCTTGTAATATTATTGAAAGGTTCCTGCTCTGTCAGAGACCATCCGGACGTCTGAGAGTGGGTTCTTAACGCCAGAGATTTTGGATTCTGAGGATTAAACTGTTTTAAAAGGGTTGCCCAGATGTACCTTGCGGCACGCATTTTAGCAATTTCCATGAAATGATTCATCCCGATTGCCCAGAAGAAAGATAGTCTTGGAGCAAAATCGTCTACATTCATTCCAGCTTTTATTCCTGTTCTTACGTATTCAAGACCATCGGCCAGCGTATAAGCCATTTCAAGTACCGGTGTGGCACCCGCTTCCTGCATATGGTATCCGGAAATAGAAATGGAGTTGAATTTTGGAATGTTTTGCGAAGTATATTCAAAAATATCAGCGATGATTTTCATGGAAGGTGCCGGCGGATAGATATAGGTATTTCTTACCATGAACTCCTTCAGAATATCATTTTGAATGGTTCCTGAAAGCAGTTCCTGTTTTACTCCCTGCTCTTCTGCTGCTACGATATAGAAAGACAAAATAGGAAGTACCGCCCCATTCATGGTCATGGATACTGAAATCTGGTCCAGTGGGATTTCATTGAAAAGGATTTTCATGTCTTCCACAGAATCGATAGCTACTCCTGCCTTTCCAACATCTCCTACTACTCTTGAATGATCAGAATCATATCCTCTGTGCGTTGCCAGGTCGAATGCCACTGAAAGTCCTTTCTGACCTGCGGCAAGATTTCTTCTGTAAAAAGCGTTGGATTCTTCGGCAGTAGAAAATCCTGCATATTGACGAACCGTCCAAGGTTTCTGTACATACATCGTAGAATACGGCCCTCTCAGATAAGGAGCAATTCCTGGAGAAGTCTGCGTTAATGATTCATCTTTTACATCTTTTTTCTCATAAGATGATTTGAGTTCAAGCCCGTCTTTTTCAAAATTGTAAATCTCTCTTTCCTGAGGTAATACATTAAAATCCGGTTTTTTCACAGAAATTGTCTTTCGCATTCCAATTATTTTTGTCCCCGTAAAGTTAATTTTTTTGAACGAAACATGAAACTTCTGTTAACGCTCTGTTTTACTTCAATTTAGCAAAAGAAAAAGGTCGGACAAATGCCCGGCCTTTCTTATTGGTATATCGTCTGCTTATTTTTTGATAAGCTTCGTATTGTAAGTGTTTTTGTCATCTTTTATCGTGATCACATACATTCCTTTGATTAATGAAGCAACATTAATTCTTTGTCCATCAATCTGACCTTCCTGAGCTAATCTTCCGTCAGCAGTATAGATTTTGTAATCTGCCTTACCTTTAAGATTTTTCACTTCTACGAAAGTATCTGCAGGGTTCGGATAAATTGAAATTTCAGTTGATTTAACATCTTTTGTTTCATTTACCGCAAGAGTACCTGTAATTTTTACTGGCAGATCCATTACTGAACCTCCTCCACTTGTAATATCTCCACAAGCACTTGCTAAAGCTGCAGTACCATACTTGGTAACAATTCTCATTCTTAAAAGCTTATCTCCGGCATATGTAGTTGAAGGAACTGTAAAATTTTGCGGTCCAAAGCTCACACTTCCTGCGGGAACACCTCCAGAAACACTAATTACTCTTTCAGCAATTTCAAATACTCCATTTCTGTTATAATCAATCCAAACAGAAAGATTTAAAGGAACATTCGAATTACTAAATGCTTGTCTTACTACAGGTGTAATAGCATACGCTGTTCCCTGAACCAAATTGACAATCTTACTAGGATCCTCAGATAAATCTTTATATGATCTTAATGAAGGATCATCATAAACAAGATTTGATATTGTTACTTTTCTGATTGCTCCGACATAAGATGTCCCTGAATTCATTATACAGTAATCAATCCCAGTTTTTAAGCCGTTTGTTTTAAATATATAGTTATTAGAGAATGCACCAGGAACATTGTTTACAACAGCGGCTACCTGCACTTCATAATTTGCTTCATCTTCAAGACCTGTTAACACCACTGAATTCATTGTACTCGTTGTATTTGACCAGCTTGAAGTACCTTGCTTTCTATAGTTAACAGAATATGTTGCTCCAGGTACATTATTCCAGGATACTCTGGCTGTTGTTTTAAATACTTCTGTGCTTATTGTTGTAAGCCCTGTCGGAGCAGCAGTTGTGGAAGTTGGAGCATCTGCAACGGTAACTTGAGGAGAAACGGCATAGAAAACGTTACCAATTGCTGATACTCTCAACTTAATTGGTGTCGTAATTGTATTTGGCATCTGCACTGTGAAGCTACCTGTATTAGGGGTAGAAGCTACTAAGTCTGTCCAGGTTGCTCCATTATCTGAAGTATAATCAATCTTTACGTTCGGTGAGTTATAAGGAGCTGTATTGGTATTGGCTACTTCCCACTGAATAACGTTATTAGCATTTTTATATAATACTGATGATGCAGTAAGTCCGTTAAACTTAAAAGGACCATCGTTTCCAATGACTGTATTAACTTCTGAAGATGATAGCATTGGTCTTTGTGCATTTTGATCTCTAACAGTTACGGCATAACTTACCGTTCTAGGAACATAAGATACAGTTTCCCAATTTGGATTAGGATTATTTGCAGCATCAGTTTTATTGGTCAGAATTCCATTCATCACTAGAGGAAGGCTTGGGAAATATCTTCTTCCACTAGCTGTTCCGAAACGGGATCTTGTCAAAGCACCCTGCGTATTATATCCCCATCCTGTATCTCCGGAAATTGAAGCTAAACTGGTAACACTATTTGTCTGTTCCCAAGTATAATTAATAGCATCTCCTTCTGCATCTGTTGCTAATGCATCAAGATAATAGGCGGTTCCTTTAGGAACTGTATATGACGTAAGTGCCGCTATTACAGGTGGTGTATTATTAGTAATATTTTCTGAAGTACCACATGTTGAAGGTTTACCTTCCAGGTTCGTTAAAATCTGATCTACGGATTTATAATGGAAATAGGCATCTGAAGACATTTGAACATTATCACTTGTAATCCCTGCATACCCCATAATAGTAGTTCCTCCTCCCGGTTCTACATTAACATTACTTCCTTCTGATTTATTCGAAAATGTATGATTCCCTCCTAACTGATGTCCCATTTCATGAGCAACATAATCAATATCAAAAGAATCTCCACTTGGGACATTATTAGATGGTGAAGTAAACCCTGATCCTTTACCCGCAGGCACAGCAGTGGTAGGGTCGACACATATACAACCTATACATCCGGCATTTCCTCCTCCTCCTGAAGCACCGAATAAGTGTCCGATATCATAGTTTGCATTAGTTACCTCAGCGGTCATAGCATTCTGAAGTTCAAGATTCCAAGCTCCAGCTACACCATCATCAGCAATTGAATAAGGGTCTGTATTTGGATCTGTATAGATAACATTCGGGAAGTTCTGAACCAATAATTTTATTCCAAAGTCTTTTTGAAACACACCGTTCACACGGCTCATCGTGTTGTTAATTGCAACCAATGCCGGAGCTCTCTTTTGATCATCAGTAGCTGTAGCAGGTACACCAGCCAAATTCATAAAGTATTGGGTATACTCTCCGGTAACAGAAACTGCTAGCCTGTAAGTTCTGAATTTTGTACTTGATGGTCTGTTAGTGATTCCTACGTTAGAAAGAGTCTTTTTTCCATTAGCTTCTAATGCTTTTATGTCTCTAAAGTTCTTTTCATCTGTAGCACATTCAAATCCGTGTTCGCTTTCTGTTCTGTTTGTTTTATAGAAAACACCATACACCTGTTTATCTGTAGTAATAGGTTCTATGAACTGAAACTTTCCGTCTTTGATAATCATGGACTGCATTTCTGTAGGTGCAGTACTGAATCTTACATATTTACCCGGATCATCTACCCCTACTCCAACATAAGATCCTAACTGATATTTGTCTGCAATAGATTTTTCCATTACCGGATCACTATAAACAGCAAATTTTTCAACTTTCCCTTCTGCCGTAGGAAGAGATACAATAACAGCCTGAGCTCCTTTTCCTGTTTCTACAGCATCTTTTAAAATGTTTCTAAGCGACTGCAAATCAAACCTATAAGAATACTGAACTTCTACTTCTTTTCTGATTTGTGATGTCCTTTGTGAGGCCGGTTCCCACCTCTGCGCATTAAAGCTGGACAGCCCAGCAGCCAATGCACAAATCAGTAAAATTCTTTTTTTCATAATTACTTAATTAATTTAGAATTAATAAACTTTAAATATCCAGCATAAAAATAAGAATTATAAACACAACCACATAAAAAAAAACGGTCAATTTTAAATAAAATTGACCGTTTTTTTAAATATTATTCTTTTTTATAGCTATTTCTTTATTCCCATCTCAAACAAAGCAAATGATATAAGATCTGCATTTTCACTGATGACCTGATCTGTTGCTCTTCCGGCTCCGTGACCTGCATTCTTTTCAATTCTCAAAAGAATAGGATTTTTACATGTCTGCTTTTCCTGAAGTTCTGCTCCAAATTTGAATGAGTGTGCCGGAACAACCCTGTCATCATGATCACTAGTGATGATCATTGTTGATGGATAGCAAGTTCCTGCTTTCACATTATGTACTGGAGAATAGGATTTAAGATATTCGAACATTTCTTTACTGTCTTCTGCAGTACCATAATCGTAAGACCATCCTGCTCCTGCTGTAAATTTGTTATATCTTAACATATCCAAAACACCTACTCCCGGGAAGGCTACTCTTGCCAGGTCCGGTCTCATCGTCATTGTTGCACCAACCAGTAATCCTCCGTTTGATCTTCCTGAAAGAGCCATGTATTGTTTTGAAGTATACCCTTTGCTCTGAAGATATTCTCCGGCAGCGATAAAGTCTTCAAAAACATTTTTTTTCTGTTGCTTTGTTCCTGCATCGTGCCATTTTTTACCATACTCACCTCCTCCACGGATGTTTGGAACGGCATAAATCCCTCCATTTTCCATCCATATTGCATTGACTACAGAGAATGAAGGTTGTAAGCTGATGTTGAAGCCTCCGTAAGAATATAGGATCGTAGGATTTTTACCGTCAAGTTTAGTTCCTTTCTTATAATTGATCATCATAGGAACTTTTGTACCATCTTTTGAAGTATAGAATACCTGTTCTGAAACATAATCGTCCGGATTAAACTTCACTTTAGGCTTTTGATATACTTCAGATTTTCCTGAGTCTACATTGAATTTATAAGTAGTTCCCGGTGTAATATAATTGCTGAAAGAAAAGTAAACATCCTTCTCTTTTTCTTTTCCTCCAAATCCTGAAACATTTCCTTTACCGGGAAGCGTAATTTCTCTAACCAGTTTTCCTGTTTTATCAAACTGCTTCACCTGATCTATAGCGTCAATCATATAGGTTGCAAAGAAATATCCTCCACCTGTAGAAATTCCCAATACATTTTCAGTTTGTGGAATTACATCCTTCCATGTTGCCGGAGCAGGATTGCTTATCGTAGTTTTAACAAGACGCATATTCGGAGCATCTTTATCGGTGAAAATGAAAAGGTCATCACCTTGAGTATCTACAATGCTGGCATTGATATCAAACCCATTTACTATTTGTACAAAATCACCTCCTTTCTGAAGGTCTTTTATGTATAACTCATTACCATTGGTAGCATTAGCAGCAGAAATGATCAGGTATCTCTGGTCTTCAGAAACGCCGGCACTTAAATATCTTCTTGGCGTTTTTTCTCCTCCGAAGATCAATTTATCTTCAGACTGTTTTGTACCCAATTTATGAAAATACACTTTGTGCTTGTCTGTCATACCGGAAAGCACTGTTCCTTCTTTCGGCTTATCGTAGCTTGAATAGTAGAATCCTTCGTCTCCCTGCCATGAAATCCCACTGAATTTCACATCCAGTAAAGTCTCATCAATCTGTTTTTTAGTAACAGCATCAATGATGATAATCTTGTTCCAGTCACTTCCTCCTTCAGAAATAGAGTAAGCCGCAAGGTTTCCTTTTTTATTGAATGAAAGATTGGAAAGCGAAGTTGTTCCTTTTTCTGAAAATTTATTAGGATCTAAAAATACTTCTGTAGCATTGGTTTTGTTGTTTGTTCTGTACAAAACAGACTGTGCCTGCAGACCATCGTTTTTATAATAATAGGTATAATCTCCTTCTTTGAAAGGAGCTGAAATTTTTTCATAATTCCAGATTTCCTTCAGCTGATTTTTAATTTTATCCCTGAACGGAATTTTAGAAAGATAATTCTGACTGTAAGCTACTTCTTCATCTACCCATTTCTTTGTAGGTTCGGAATCATTTTCCAGATCTCTGAAGGGATCAGAAACAGCAGTTCCGAAATAGGTATCTGTCTGGCTTCCTTTTAACGCTTTAGGATAATTCATTTTCTGAGAATAAAAAGATGCTGAAAATAAAACTCCAGCTGTTAACAATATAGGCTTAAAATTCATACTGATCGGTTTTTCTCAAAAATACGTAAAGTATGTGAAATAAAAAAAGTCCCTGTGTATTGGGACTCTTTATTCTTTAAAAGGATGTTTTTCAATTATTCATTGGCGCCGAAGCTTTCAAAATAAAAATCGGTAAGATTGGTAACAATCTCATCGGGGCTTCCGTTCCAATAGTATATTTTATCACCTTCTTTAAGTTCATAAAGTCTAAAATTTTGGTCGGTTGTTACCGTTTTATCAGCATTCTTAAAATCCTGAACTGCCTGAATAAGATACTTTTTAAGATCTTCAGCTTTTATTTTATTCAGGTCACCTTTTGGTCCGGAGGTTAGCTTTGAGGGAACAAGGAAGCTTACAGAATAACTTATTTCTGCAATTTTTTCTCCCTCAACATATTCATTCGGAACAACTTTTACATTTTTAACGGTCAGTTTTCCTGTTTTAAAATTCCCAAACATTGCGGTAAAGTACTCCTCTGCTTCTTTTTTACATGCTGCAGCCGTTGCCTTGGGGAAAGCAGACAGAAAATTCTCTACACTACCGCTCATCATTTCTTTTGATGTTTCTTTAAAATCTACCTGGTAAGCATTCTGCCCCTCCACTGTTGGTTTTAAGTAATCATTCAGCTTATTCAATGCAGCTTCGTCATTATTCACGAAAGTTCCGAAAAATAATTCGAAGGCTTCTTTAGGCTTCTTCACTTCAGTTTGAGCGATAAGTTGCTGCCCCATCATGGTAAGCAGCAGAAAAATAATTTTGTAGTTTTTCATAGTTGATATTTTTATGTTTAGTCATTTGAAAAGACAAAGCCCCTGAAGGATCAGAGGCTTTATTTTTATTTGTTTTAGTTTTAATAATTTTCTTCTTCTCCCTTCATTTTCTCTGCATTTTCCGCCATGATTACGGCATCAATCATTTCAGAAATATCTCCGTTCATATAAGCGTCCAGATTGTACATAGACTTGTTGATTCTGTGATCTGTAACTCTTCCCTGAGGGTAGTTGTATGTTTTAATTTTTGCAGAACGGTCACCGGTAGAAACCATAGATTTACGTTGTGCGGCAATATCTCCCTGTACTTTCTGTAATTCGATATCGTATAATTTTGTTCTCAGCATTTCCATTGCCAACTCACGGTTAGCTAACTGGGAACGAGCCTGTTGACAAACCACAACAAGTCCTGATGGTTTGTGGGTAAGCTGAACTTTCGTTTCAACCTTGTTTACGTTCTGACCTCCGGCACCTCCTGAACGGGATGTCTGCATTTCAATATCAGCAGGATTCAGTTCAAAATCTACTTCTTCAGCTTCCGGAAGAACAGCAATGGTAATGGCAGAAGTGTGTACTCTTCCCTGAGATTCTGTTTCAGGTACACGCTGTACACGGTGAACTCCGGATTCGAATTTCATGATTCCGTAAACACCTTCTCCTTCCACTTTCATGATCAATTCTTTGTATCCTTTTGCTGCTTCGTTAGAATCTGTCACTTCATGTCTCCATCCTTTTGTTTTGAAATACATGGTATACATTCTGTAAATATCTTCTACGAAAATAGCCGCTTCATCACCACCTGTTCCGGCACGTAATTCTACGATAACGTTTTTGTCATCGGCAGGATCTTTAGGAATCAGTAATACTTTCAGCTCTTCTTCCAATCCCGGAAGTTTAGCCTGAGCTTCCAGCTTTTCTTCTTTAGCCAGATCTACCAGATCCCTGTCTGAACCGTCTGCAATGATCTCTTCAGATTCTGCAATACTGTCCAGCGCCCCTTTGTACTGATCGTAAACTCTTACAATTTTCCCCAAATCACTATATTCTTTGTTCAAAGAAGAATATCTTTTTTGGTCTGAAATGACATCAGGCTGTATAATAAGGTCTGCAACCTCGTTATATCTTTGTTTTATAGCTTCTAATTTTGGAATTAATGATTTAGACATTGTAGAAATTTTGTGGGTGCAAAGATAAGGATTATTAATTCAAAATTAAAATTACTGATGATCATAAATTTTTGAGCATTAGGGATAAAGGGAGCAAAACTGTAAAAAGGTGGATTTACAAATTTCCCTATCAGTATTTCTGTACAGTTAAGACTTGCTCTGATATTGTCTGGAAAGTCTCCTGTCAACCCAATATAAAATAATTCCTACCGCAATAATTCCCACTCCTATAAGGCTTTCTTTAGGATTATGAATAAATGTGAAATAGAGAATATAGATGCTGAACAATAGAAAAACGGCCGGAAAAATATGAAACGCGTTCGACTTAAAAATTTTCCTGTCTTTTTTCTTCAGGAAGAAAACGGTAGAAATTGCCAGACTTGCAAAAAGCTGTAAAATAAAAGCCGTGTAAACAAAAATTTCTTTAAAGCTTCCCGTTAGAATAATAATAGTTGCAATGACTGCATGAGCAAAAATAGCTCTTACGGGAATTCCTTTTGCATTTCCTGCTGATAAAGGCTTCCATATGTGGGTATGATTTGCAAATGCCTGTGTCAACCTTGAACCAACCCATAAATACCCGCTAATCGTAGCAACCAGCTGCAGAGCAATAAAAATATTGACAATCTTTCCAAAGGCAGGCCCCAGCATATTAACAGCCGCTTCTCCCATCACATCTTCTTTTCCCGCCAGCTGACTTACAGGGGCATGTTTCAGCATAATATAATTCACCAGAATATAGCTTACCGTCACGAAAACAGTTCCAATGATCAAGGATTTAGGAAGGTTTTTCTGAACATCTTTTATTTCTCCGGCAATATAAGATGCCGAGTTCCAGCCTGTGTAAGAATAGGTTACAAATACAAGAGAAGTAGCAAAAGCAGGAAGCATGATCTCATTCTGCCAGCTGTTACTGAAATTCAAACTGTTGCCAAACTGTGGAGATTCTGAAAGTCCAACGCCAAGGATGACCAGGACAATTATAAAGGCTATTTTAATGAAGGTGAAAAAGTTATGAAACCTGCTGGATGTTTTTAAGCTGAATGATAATGACACTGCCACGAGAAAAATAGCAGCAATCGCAAAACCATTTCCAAAGGTATAATCAAATACGGAAAGATATTTTGACATGGCCAACGCTGCCAGTGCGACAGGAGAGGAAAATCCTATAATCAGAGAAATCCAGCTTATCAGATATCCGAACAAAGGATGATAGGTTTCTTTAAGGTAAATAAAATCACCTCCGTTCCCTTTGAAATGTGAACCTAACTCGGCATAGCAAAAAGCCCCGAACAAAGCAAGAATTCCTCCGATGGCCCATAACAGGAAAATACTGT
The DNA here is from genome assembly GCF_900182655.1 of Chryseobacterium rhizoplanae. GTDB lineage: Bacteria > Bacteroidota > Bacteroidia > Flavobacteriales > Weeksellaceae > Chryseobacterium > Chryseobacterium rhizoplanae. The sequence continues at coordinate 81,443 of NZ_FXTC01000007.1, read as the reverse complement.
AGGTATTGGTAATATCGGATAACTGAAAACCGAGGGTTGTAAAAATTCCGGTTCCTATCATATTGGAAACGACAATGGCAGCGGCTGTTTTCCAGCCAATCTGATGTGAGGTAGTACTCATTTAATGATTAAAAGTTAAAATTAAGTCTTCCGAAGAAATAATTCCCCAGTGTTCCCATCTGAACCGGTGCATATTTGAATACTCCATAGTATGAATTTTCATAAATCTGGCGATCCGGAAAGACATCAAATACATTATTGGCCCCTACTGTAAAGTTGATACTTTTGGTGATATCATACCCAACGCTGATGTCAGTCACTACTTTTGGGGAAAATTCCTGTACTCCTCCAAATGGATAACCATCTCTTATTACTTTACCAAAATAAGTATTTCTTACGAGAAAATTGAATTTTCCGATTCCATAATTTAATCCTAATGAAGCTTTGGTTTTTGGAGACAATGTTTCAATGATATTGATCTGATCGGGACCAAAAAACTGATCCTGAGGCGTTTCTAAATTTTCAGGAAAATGGAAATCTGTGATTTTTGTTTCTGTGTAATTTCCGGCAAGATTCATATTTAATTTTCCATTCCCGAGAATCCAGTCATAAGAAACCACTACATCTACTCCTTTTGTTTCTGTATCAATAGCATTGGCAAAGAATCTTCCGCTTTCTACCTTAAACTGGTCTAACCTTGAGTCTGTAATATTGCTGGTAACCACAATTCTGTCTTTCACTTTAATCCAGTATCCATCTATGGTGATCGTCAGGTTGTTTATAGGTTTCAGCGTAAATCCAGCACTCGCGTTAATAGAAGTTTCCTGTTTGAGTTTATCAAATCCAAGAATTCTGGCAGCTTCGCTATCGTTGCTGAATATTCCTTTGGTAACAATCTTTGAGCCGGAAGTAGAAATATCCGCATAGGAATTATTGAAATACTGCTGCTGAAGCGAAGGTGCTCTGAACCCTGTTCCAACCGCTGCTCTTATTGCATAATTTTTTATGAATTCATACCGGACGGCAAGCTTTCCATTCAAAGTATTTCCGAAATCTGAATAATTTTCAAACCTGGCAGCAGCGTCAATATTTAATTTTTTATCTAAATCATAGGAAACATCCGCATACACGGCCGTTGAATGTCTGTCTTTTTTCAAGGCATTGTTTGGAGAAAAACCGATAAAGGATTGAGAACCACCTGCACCAAGCACTGTTGATCCTTCAGTGGCCACATTTCCATTGATGTCATATTGGGTATAAGAAGCTTCATCCCCGGCTTTGATCTGGTATTGTTCAAATCTGAATTCTCCCCCAAATGCGATATTGAAACGGTTTATATTTTTGGAAACATCAAGATTAATAGTATTCTGAAGAAAGCTATGCGCTCCTGCATAAAATCGGGTTGGAGATTTTGCTCCCAGAGAAGCATTGTTGGTGTTGCTTACATTATAATTGAAGGTATTGCTGCCGAATGTATTGCTTAGGTCAAACAGCCATTCATTGACATTATATTTTGCACCTACAGCATAGGAAATATCATATACCTGAGATCCAAGAGTAGCCTGAAAACCATTCGGATAAATGGATGAAACCACGTTAGACTTTTCGCTCGGCAGCCTTCTGAAACCAAAGCCTTTTCCTTCTTTAATGCTGAAACCTCCGAAAGAATATACTTTAAAATTATCGTTAAAAGGGTATTCTGAATTGAAAAACAACTGTCCCTGTCTGATCTGGGCATCTCCGATCTGAAAATTGAAATCATCACGGGTCAATCCTCTTTTTTCTATTTCTGCATCATCCGCAGCTCTGGCCGCTTTTACGGCTTCAGCATCACCAGCAAATTCATAAGCGAAATTATCTCCGAAAATATCCAGATCATGATTTTGAGTTCTTGTAGTTTTACCCCTGTGGCTTAACTGCAGGGAAAGATTGATATACCCGTCTTTTTTTCCTAATGAAGTTCCGTAATTTACTCCCGCCTGATAAGTGTCCCCATCATTTCTCCCGGTCAATCCGTAAGTAAGACTTGCAGAGGCTCCTGCATTTTTTTTAAGAATAATATTGATTACTCCTGCAATTGCATCAGATCCGTACTGTGCTGCAGCACCGTCTCTTAACACTTCTATTCTATCAATAGCAATGACAGGAATTGTGCTCAGATCTGTTCCCACAGAACCATTTCCCACGGTATTTTGATAGTTGACCAAAGAGGTTGTATGTCTTCTTTTCCCGTTAAGCAATACGAGAACCTGATCAGGCCCCATTCCTCTTAAAGTTACAGGATCAATATGTTCTGTACCGTCAGAAGCAGACTGCCTCACTGCATTAAACGATGGGATCACATAATTCAGAAGATCCTGAGCCGTCATTTGCGGAGAACTCCTTTGAATTTTGTCAATATTGATAACATCTACAGGAACCGGTGTTTCGAGTTTTGTTCTTTTGACATTACGGTTTCCAACGATGATAATATCTTCGATTTGTTTTCCTTTTTCTTCGTTTTCCTGAGCAGCAGCCCAAATGGCCCCAAGCAATAATACCGCTGTACTTAATTTTTTCATTTTTGTTCTTGCCAATTAATAATAACAGTCTGACGGATATTTCCGCAGATATACAAGACTTCAAGAAATGGAATTCATATAAGAATATTGACTTCACTTATCTCCCCCGAAGGGTTGGAATTAGCACCTTTACACTTCTGGAATCGTGCAGGTTGCTAAGGTTTCTTTGGGCCAAATCCCTCCACCTTTCTTGATAAATCTACTGCAAAAGTAGACTAATTTTTTAAATACACAAAAAAGGCAAACCTGCTACACTGCAAATCTGCCTTTTATTATTTTATAGAGCTTGTTTAAAGTTTTATTTTTGAAACATTAAGATGATAAGAGTGTTAAGATAAGCTTCGCTTTAAGCTTAAAAATCAGAATGATTCATCTTAACTACACTTTATTTCTTAAATCCTTCTTAATGGTTTCAATATATTCTACATTTTTATAAGTCTAAACAACTCCATAATTTGTTTTATTTGATCATCATCTTTTGAATGGCAGTTCCTGTTTCTGATTTCAGCTGAACCAGATAAGTTCCTGCAGGATAACTGACTTTCATTTCATAGGTACCGTTTTCTTTATTTAGTTTGAATGAATCCAGCTTTTTACCGGTCATATCAAAAATCAAAATTTCTCCGTTTTTCGCTTTGTTAAAAATTAATTTTGCCACTCCGTTTTGTATCGGGTTATCCGCAATCTGAAGCGATAATTTATGTACAGCGTTTGGATCTGTTGTTGACAGCGCACCTGCATAATTTCCGAAAATTCTGAATTCTCCCGGCTGTAAAGTTATCGGAGCCGTGGTAGAAGCGATATTCGAAATACTGTCATCCATCAGGTTCTGCCATTGCCCTGTGTAAGGAAAGTATGGAACTACATTTTTTGCAGAGGTATCGTAATTGGCCAGTACCACCACATTTTTTATTCCGGTTGTTATAGCCGGATCATACAGATAAATTCTCGTGATCAATCCATTTGGATCATTAGTCAGGTTATTGGATTCTATACTGTACGTTTTAGTTTTAAAAATCTGATGGGTATTTCTGATCGTGATTATTTTAGCCCATGTATCATACACAGCTTTTCTGTTTATGTTCGTATCATAGTTTAAAGTGAATGCAACAGGCTTTTCATCAGTTCTGCACCCGTTGCTGATAGTACCATCTGCACATCTGTTGATACTGAACTCATATCCTAATTCACCAAACTGCCAGATCATTTTCGGGCCGGGAATGGTAAAGAAAGTTGCTCCGAAAGTCTTCATTCTTTCAAGAGCAGTATTCAGATTTTTAACATCGTAACTTCCGTTGACAGCTCCGTAAGCAAGGTTTTTAAACATCAGCCTTTCTTCATCATGACTTTCTCCATATCCTACAGCACGCATATTGGTAAAACCATGAAGACTATGGTTCATTCTGTCATAATTACTGTTGTCTTTATATCCCATGGTATTCTGGTTATATGGATCGGTTTGTTTATTCCAAAGCATCACTCCTTTTCCTTCTGCTACTCTGTAGTTTGCCCATTGCTGCTCTTCTGCATCCGTTCCCAGGTGTTCAAAGATCATATATGAATTGGGATCAATTGCCCATTGCCTGTCTGCATAATGTTTCATAATATCAACCCTGTCCTGCTGATAAGCATTGGTACAGGCTTCATCATTTTCAGAGCAGCTTTGGGTAAATCCTTTGGTTAAGTCCCAGCGGAATCCGTCAATGTGATATTCCGTCAGCCATTGCTCAAGACATCTTTCAACGTAATATTGAGTTGAAGGGCTTGTATGATTAAAATCGTTAAATACATTGTATGAATGTTTCGGAACCTGATTGAAATAAGGGTTGTTTGCTGCCACATTTCCATAACCATCACCATCCGGATCTATATTCCAGAGTCTCACCAGAGGTGAACGTCCTGTTGCGTGGTTAAATGCTACATCCAGAATCACCGCAATTCCATTCTGGTGGCACAGGTCTACAAATTCTTTGAATTTTTCAGGAGTTCCATAGGCTTTATCCAGTGCATAATGGAAAGAGGTGTTGTAACCCCAGGAAAGATTTCCGTCAAATTCCATAATGGGAAGTAATTCTATTGCATTGATCTTTAGGTTTTTTAAATAAGAAATTTTATTAATCAATGACTGCCAGTTCTTTTCCTGTGTGAAATCTCTCAATAATAATTCATAGACCACCAGATCTTCTTTCGCTGGTCGTTGAAAATTGGTTGTCTGCCAGTTATAAGCGGTCTGACCAGTTTTAAATGTTGAAACCTCAAAACCTTGTCCGGCAGGAAATGCTGGTAAATTCGGATAGGTTGAAGCTGAAATCCAAGCATCATCATAAGAAGATAAAATCTGTGGTGAATAAGGGTCTGCCACTTTTCTCAAATCATTTGTTCTGTACTGGAAAGTATAGAGCTGCTGAGGCGTAATGCCGTTGAGTTCAATCCAATAAAGATCAGGGTTTGTGGTGTCTCTTTTCATTAGATATGTGTCATTCACCGCCCAGTTATTAAAACTACCAATGACATGTACAAAACTTTTGCCTGGTGCATATAACGCAAGTCCCACTTTGGTCTGATCTGTCGGAAGATAATTAATCCCCTGTTTAATCCAGTTTGGAATGGCTTCAGAAACAACATTTCTCGGAACCTGTAAAATGAATGTCGCAGTTTTAGAATTAACTCCTTGCGTTGCAACAAGTTCCATGCTGGCATCCTGAGTGACTGTATAGCTGTAAGAATAGGTCTGTGAAGGAGTTGTCGTTGAGTTAACAACAGTTCCGTTTGCTTTTAGCTGAAATGTTGCGTTGGTATTTGTTGTAGCTGTAATATTAATAGCGTTCCCTACCGGAACAGAAGTCAGACTATTGGCCAGCGGATTGGTAAGATTTAAGCTTAAAGTACCCACATTCACAAATATGTCCGGAGAGGTCTGATGGGATCCTGTTTTATCTTTCAATAAAAACCCAAACCTTCCGATTCCTGTTCTTCCATAAAAAGAAGTAGGTGTAAAAGTAAGTGAATAACTATCGGTTGCTGCATTATAATTCAGCTTATTCAGATCATTGGAATTGTTCCAGCTTCCATTGGTAGGACAATCCTGGCTGTTCTGATAATTGGTATCAAAAGACCACGTCCAGATATAAATAGCATTATTGGAAACACCCCAAGCGGACTCATCAATCTGATCTCCTGGAACAGTAAGGGTAACAGCATCTGTCTCGTTGAATGGATTAGGTGTAATTGTATAGTTGATCTGTCCAAAAACAGCCATTGCAATCAACAGAAAAACAACGGAATAAAGCTTTTTCATTTCTTATTTTTTATCGAATATAGTATAAATTTTTCTTCATAACGATTATTCTTGTCCATTCATCATCAAATATTTCAATTTTCCTGGAAAAAAAAAAATTAAAAAAAGGCTCATGAAAATTTCATGAGCCTCTCAATAAAAGTAATTGTAATGAACTATTTTTTGGACGAAAATTTTTCTTATTGCAATTCTGTTAGTCTTTTATAATCTTTTTAGAAACGGATTGTCCGTTCTTTAATTTTAATTCCACGATATATAACCCTGAAGGAAGTTCAGTCATATTGATCTGATGATCTGAGAACTGTACATTCATTTTTTGTCCTACTGCATTAACAACGTTTACTTTGTCAATCACGGAATCTGATTTAACAGTAAGAATTCCTTTTGTCGGATTAGGATACATTCCTGTTACTGCATTATTCAGTCTGATATCTGAAGTGCCCAAAGAAGATGAAGGTTTAATACATCTTACTGAAGACCCTTGCCCTCTCATAGCTCCAGCCGATGGGTTTGCAATAGTGGATCCGATATACAGATACTTCGCCCCTAAACTTGATGTATCTGAACTCCAGAAATATCCTCTCTGGCCTACGAAAGTAAAGTTCCCGTCACTGGAGCTTCTGTACCCTCCTGCCGGTAATTTAAGATTGCTGCTGTAAGCTGTTGCCGGGTTACCGATACCTTCAGCTCCTATTAAAATCGTCCAATCTGCCTGGGAAGGCATTTTCCAGTCTGCTCCTATAGCTTTACATGGATCTACCCCAGTAGAGGCATTAGCTTGTGAAGCTGTTACTCCATTCCATGTGTCTGAACCCGCAAAACCTGCCCACCATGCCGGAGACCCTGCAATATATACGCCTCCCGCAGCAGCAATTCCTTCCGGCGTATTAGGTGAAGGCGCTTGTGCTGTCTGTGAATTTCTAAGCTGGTGGCCGTCATCCCATCTTCCCCATTGGAAAAGATCTCCGTATGAATTCTCGTCTGCTATTGATGAAGCAACCTGTGTACTTCCAAGGTTCTGCTGAAGCCAGATTTTTCCGTCAGCAGCTCTTACCGTGGAATAAGCAACCTGCTGACCACGATACATAAAACTTACACAACCCACATCTCCTGCATTGGTTCCCGGGTCTGTATTGCTGCATGTCTGAGGATTTAACGTCAGAGAAATTCTTTTCACTTTTGTAGTATTTTCAGAATAAGCAAGGATAAGATAATTGTTTGCCTTATCTATAGCAAGATCGTTGTATTTAGCTTCACCATCCGAAACAAAGTCACCTCCAAAAGCAACCCAGTTTTGTGAATCGTCTAATTTATAAACCGTATTTCTTAGGAAATTATCATTTTCAAAACGGCTGGCAACTACATACGGCTTCCCGGATTCTGTCACTGCCAAAGCAACATGCTGAACTTTTCCGTCCGAAAAATTAGCATTTCCAACCTGAACCCAAGAGTTTCCGTCAAACTTTTTAACATTCAGTTTTCTGCCGCCTCCTGAATTTGAAACATAGGCTACATAAATCGTATTAGATCCATCCAAAGCGATATCGGCATTGTACTGTTCTCCTGAAGAAGAAGCATCTGCAGCAGTACCTCCTACCAGGCTCCAGTTTTGTGAAGGGTCTGCACCAGTACTGTTCTGATATACTTTTAACCCTCCGGAAACATTGCATGTATACACCATATCATTGGTTCCAATCACCATTTCTGCAAATTCTGCACCTCCTGAAAAACCGGCATTTCCTACCTGTTCCCATGCACCTGCAGTATATCTTTTCACAGTTCCGGAGCCATAAGACCCGTAAGTGAATATAATATTATCAGAAGATACTGCAGAAGCCTGATAATTTACAGAACTGTCCGTAGCATTCGGAAGCTGAGACCATAAGGATCCAGTGAACAAACGAACTTCCATCCCTGAATCCGGATAGCCAAGCTGATTGGTATAATAAAGGCTGTTTCCATTAGAACTTATAGACAATGAGTTATAAGTTGCCGTTCCTGTTGTAACGCCCGCACTTCCTCCCAAATATGACCATGAATTCCCGTTAAATTTCTGAACAGAACCTTTGGCTATGGAAACATCATAATATGAAAGATAATAATTTCCTGAGTTGTCAATAACTAAATTGTTAAAGCTGCTTCCCCCCGCCGATACATCCTGAGCGCCTCCAACATTTTCCCATTGCTGAGCATACAGGCAGCTTCCGGCGATCGTCAGTAACGATAATCCCGTTCTGATTTTCTGTATTGCAAAATATAAATCTCTAAACATATAAAATATTATTTTTAATTATTCTAAATTTAATTTAATTTTGCGCAAAAGTACCTCACATAATTAACCCCGAGTTATCATTTACGAACTTTTAGTTATCCTGTAAAGGACTTTTACCTTAAGTAGTTGTACCATGGCTGTAAAAATGTGTTGTATGAGGAAATCATCTAAAAATGGACTTTTGTTCAGATCCGAAGACATCAAAATCATTATGCAGGAAGATCTGTGTCCTGACCAAACCTTCAAGTCTCATATGCTGGAGGGAAAGGCAAGCTTTAACCTTCTTTTCCTGTTGAGTGATGAAATCAATTTGGAGGCTCATGACTGCGGAACGAAATTTTATTTTAAGAAAAATCAATACATCCTCCATTATTCGCCCCAGGAAAGTGCTGCCGAGCTATGGACAGAAAACCAGAAAGTTCTGAGATTTCTTCACATACAGCTCAATTATCAATATGTTTTCAACCTCATCAACCCGGATTTCAACCGTGAGAATGCAGAGATTCTGGAAAGCATGACTCACAATAATTTCATATTCCTTCATAAAGAAACACCGCCGGATATGACCGTCGAAATGCATATGATCGTAAAGGAAATTCTGGGGTATACCAAAAAGGGAATTATGCAGAAGCTATTTATAGAAGCCAAGATCATCAAACTTCTTATTCTGATTTTTGAGCAGTTCAATGAGAAAAATATTCTGGAATCTACTCCCAAAACTCCTGAAATGATCAGGAAATTCATTGATGAAAATTACCACAGGAATATAAAAGCGGAAGAAATTGGAAAATATATGGGTATGAATCAAAGCATCATCAGAAAGGAATTCAAAGCTCAGTATCATACAACGATTGCTCATTATATATCGGAACTCAGAATGCTGAAGGCAAAGAAACTGATCACAAACAAAGAGATTATGATCAAAGAAATCGCTATTGAATGCGGTTATGAATATCTTCAGAACTTTACCCGGGCTTTTAAAAAGAAATTTGGAGTGTCTCCGGAAAGCCTCAGGAATAATAAATAGAAAAACCGCCTAACAAATTAAGCGGTTTTATATATGTTGTTTTGCTTTGATATTACTTTTTCAGAATTCAGGTGAAAAAGCAATGACAATCAATTAATGATGATGTCCGTGATCGTGAAGGAAAGGTCCGTTTCCTTTAGGCTCGTTGTAGATAACCTCTACACCTTCCTGCTCAGTAATAAGCTTTCTTCTGATATCTTCTGGATCGAAAGGCTTTACTTTTCCGAAATACTCTTTCAAACCTTCAGTTAGCCACATTGGGATTACTAATCCGAAGAACATAAAAATACACCAGAATCCCACTAAGAACATAGTGATGAAGAAAATAGTCCAAAGGAACTGGTAGAATGGCCAAAATGCTGATAATATCGTTATCATTCTCTTTAAGATTTTAGGCAAAAATAAAGCTTTTTTCTTTTTTACACAAAAGATCAGTGCTCTATTTTATTATTTATTTTCATTTTAAACTAATTAGTGAGCAAGATTTGCGAAGAAATCGTTGCCTTTATCATCAGAGATAATGAATGCAGGGAAGTCTTTTACTTCAATTTTTCTTACCGCTTCCATTCCTAATTCCGGGAAGTCTACTACATCTACAGACACAATATTGTCTTTGGCAAGAATAGCAGCCGGCCCTCCGATGGATCCAAGGTAGAAACCTCCGTATTTATGACAGGCATTGGTAACATCTTTACTTCTGTTCCCTTTTGCCAGCATGATCATACTTCCACCGTGGCTTTGGAATTCATCCACATAAACGTCCATTCTCCCTGCTGTAGTAGGCCCGAAGCTTCCTGAAGCCATTCCTTCCGGAGTTTTTGCAGGTCCTGCGTAGTAGATTGGGTGATTTTTGAAATATTCAGGCATTGGTTTACCACTGTCAATGATTTCTTTAATTTTTGCGTGTGCAATATCTCTTGCTACGATCAATGTCCCGTTCAGTTTCAATCTTGTTTTGATCGGATATTTGGATAGTTCTGCAAGAATTTCCGGCATTGGTTTATTCAGGTTAATCTCAACTGCCTCTTCTAAGTGTGGAGGTGTATCAGGTAAGAATCTTTTTGGATCCTGCTCCAACTGCTCAAGGAAGATCCCTTCTTTTGTAATTTTCCCTTTAATGTTTCTATCCGCAGAACAGGAAACACCCATTCCTACAGGGCAAGATGCTGCATGTCTCGGAAGTCTGATCACTCTTACATCATGAGTAAGGTATTTTCCTCCAAACTGAGCTCCGATGGCACTTTCCTGGCAGATTTTCTGAACTTTTGCTTCCCATTCAAGGTCTCTGAATGCCTGTCCGGCCTCATTTCCTTCTGTTGGAAGGTGGTCATAGTATTTTGCTGATGCTTTCTTTACTGCCGCAAGGTTTGCTTCTGCTGAAGTTCCTCCGATTACCAATGCTAAGTGGTAAGGCGGGCAGGCAGCTGTTCCCAAGTCTGAAATTCTTTCTTTAACGAACTCTTCAAGAGATTTTTCGTTCAATAAAGATTTCGTTTTTTGGTATAAGAATGTTTTATTGGCTGAACCTCCTCCTTTTGTTAAGAATAAGAATTCGTAGTAATCTCCTTTTTTGGCATAGATATCAATCTGCGCAGGAAGGTTAGATCCTGAATTCTTCTCATCAAACATGGTCAAAGGAACTACCTGAGAATATCTTAAGTTTCTTTTCTGATAGGTATTGAAAATTCCTTTGCTCAGGTATTCCCCATCCTCTACTCCTGTGTATACATTTTCTCCTTTCTTTCCCATTACGATAGCTGTTCCCGTATCCTGGCATGAAGGAAGAGCTCCCTCAACGGCTACTGCAGCGTTTTGTAAAAGGTTATAAGCAACGAATCTGTCATTATCTGTAGCTTCAGGATCATCAATGATTCTTCTAAGGCTTTCCAGGTGTGAAGAACGAAGCATGAAAGAAACATCCGCCATAGCTTCTTCGGCTAACAGCTCCAGCCCTTTCGGATCAATTGTTAAAATTTCTCTTTCACCCAGTTTTTCAACCTTTACATAATCTGATGTAAGCTTCTTATACACCGTATCATCTTTCTGAATTGGATACGGATCCTGATATCTAAAGTCCATTCAATTTTTGTTTGTGCAAAAATACGGCTCATTAAAAAAATATGAGTAAAATCAGTCATTTAAATTGATATTTATAATGATTATAAATTGGAGGTTTCTGAGTTTATAAGTACCTTTATAGAAGATAAATAAACGAAGCCAAAACATTATTTTTTCATAAAACATGAATAATATCAACATATTTATGGCTTAGAATAAAAGATCATATAAATTTCAACCATTATGAATTACAGAATAGAAAAAGACACCATGGGAGAAGTGCAGGTACCTGCAGACAAACTTTGGGGTGCACAGACAGAACGTTCCAGAAACAATTTTAAAATAGGACCTGAAGGTTCAATGCCGCATGAAATCATTGAAGCTTTTGCTTATCTGAAAAAGGCAGCAGCGTATACAAATACTGATCTGGGAGTACTTCCTGCTGAAAAAAGAGATATGATCGCCAGGGTATGTGATGAAATTCTGGAGGGAAAACTTAACGACCAGTTTCCTTTGGTGATCTGGCAGACGGGCTCCGGAACACAATCGAACATGAATGTCAATGAAGTAATTTCAAACAGGGCACACGTCAACAACGGCGGAACGTTAGGTGAAAAATCTGAAATCCACCCGAATGATGACGTCAACAAATCCCAGTCATCCAATGATACGTATCCTACTGCCATGCACATTGCGGCTTACACAAAAGTAGTGGAAGTAACCATTCCGGCAGTGGAGAAATTAAAAAATACGCTGGCTGAAAAGTCAAAGGCCTTTAAAGATGTTGTAAAAATCGGGAGAACCCATTTAATGGATGCCACACCGCTTACTCTGGGACAGGAATTTTCCGGATATGTGGCACAACTGGAATTCGGATTGAGAGCTTTAAAAAATACATTACCTCACCTTTCTGAACTTGCCTTAGGCGGAACAGCTGTAGGAACAGGGCTGAATACCCCTAGCGGCTATGATGTAAAGGTGGCTGAATACATTGCTCAGTTTACGAAACATCCTTTTGTTACTGCTGAAAACAAGTTTGAAGCGCTTGCTGCTCATGATGCTATTGTAGAAAGCCATGGTGCCTTGAAACAACTTGCGGTGTCTTTATATAAAATTGCTCAGGATATCAGATTACTGGCATCAGGACCACGTTCCGGCATCGGGGAAATTCATATTCCTGAAAATGAACCGGGATCGTCTATTATGCCAGGGAAAGTAAATCCAACTCAGAATGAAGCTATGACCATGGTTTGTGCCCAGGTTTTAGGAAATGATACAACAATTTCGTTTGCCGGAACCCAGGGAAATTATGAACTGAATGTTTTCAAACCGGTAATGGCTTACAATTTCCTGCAATCTGCCCAATTGATCGCTGATGCATGTATTTCTTTCAATGATCACTGTGCTGTAGGCATTGAACCGAATCACGAGAGAATTAAAGAGCTTGTAGACAAATCATTAATGCTTGTTACCGCTTTAAACACTCATATCGGATACGAAAATGCAGCTAAAATTGCTAAAACAGCTCATAAAAACGGAACAACATTGAAAGAAGAAGCTATTAATCTTGGCCTTTTAACAGCTGAACAGTTTGACGAATGGGTAAAACCGGAAGATATGGTAGGAAGTTTAAAGTAAGACTTTTCTACGTTAACTATAACAAAAACTCCGGGAGCTTTCCCGGAGTTTTTAGTTTACTATCAATGGTTATTTAATCTAATCCGATGCTTAAGCCGAATATTAATGCTTTATCATTTTTAAAGTAACTGTCTTTAAAGAAGTTGCTGAAATCTTTTTTAACAAATACACTGACGTTGTTATAAGAGAAAGTAAGCTGAGCCCCATACACAAAAGGATTTACCTGATAATTTCCGCGGTCTCTGGTTTCTCCGTCATTTCCTTTTACAATGTTATTGGTAGACATTTTCACCCCTCCATACACATTGGCTCCTACTTTAAATCCTTTGTAATAGCTTCTGTACTGGATATCCATTCCGGCATTTTTAAGTTTGGAAAAATTATACTGTATACCCAGAGGAACGATAATATAGCCTGTTCTCAGTTTACTTTTATCAAGGTTTTCATTGGCTTGTGTTAAAGCAACTCCCTGATCAGCACTTTTTGTAAAGTACATATTGTTGTCTGTTCTGACAGTCCTCCAGGAAAATCCTAATCCGGAAATAACGGCCCACGGGCTTGTTCTGCTAAGCTGATAGTTCAGTTTCAGGCCAAATTCCAGATTGTTGGCATATCCGATGTTTTTATCCAGGTCATTATCAGGAGAACTGTTCGTCAGAGTCATGATTCCGTAAGAGAAATATCCTGTAAAGCTTCTGCTGGGACGAAATTTTTTCAACAACTTTTCTTTGAGCTCTTCTTTGGAAGTAACATCTGTATTCAAAAGTGAATATCTTACCTGTTTCTGAATAACGTCATCCAGATCAAATCCAAGTTCATCAATTCTTTTATCCATTTTCTCAGAATAACGGTCTGCAATCTGAGCTTTCTCTCTGTCAAAATCTGCTTTATCAAGGTTTCTTGCCTGCAAAACGACAAGCTCGTCCTCCATAAGCTTTTTTTCTTCCTGAATGATGGCATTGATCTTCGTAGCATATTCTTCTACTTTCTCTTTTACAATAGGACTTACTTCCGTGTCTTTTTTAGAAGACAAATTAATATTCAGTGCCTTTTGTGCCTGTAATGATGCTGAAATAGAGCACAGCATTCCCATTACGATTAATTTCTTGATCATATTATTAATTTTTATTTTTTTACGGATAAATTATCTGGCATTCAAATCAATAGTAGTAGCCACGTTGCTTCCATCTTTTGTTTTTTCAATGACATCCTTATGTTCTACGGAAAAAAGAAGGGTAGAAGGGTCTACATATTTTTTCTTTTTAACCGGAGTTTTCAAAGAATCAGCTTTTGCCAGAAGTTTAGGATTAGAAATCTGAGGAATTTCCGGTTTCTTTACTGTGGTTTCTCTGGGAATAAGTTTATTTTGACCTATTGCTACTGCAGAAATCACTTCTTCTTTATCCTGGGAAGGTGTTGTTATTTTTATTTCCTTTTTATCATTATTCTGAGCAGCCAGCGGAGCATTATTCTGAACAGAATTTTTTATAATTTCTTCTGAAGTCTTTTTTCTTGTTTGCTTTACAATTTCCGGTTGGATTTCTGAAGGCTGATTAAGAAAAAGGAGAACGGCTCCTAAACTCAATGTCAACATCAGACATGCAGCCACTAAAAACCAGTTGATTTTTGATTTGGAGCGGTAATTATTGCTGTTCTGAAGATCAATTTCAGACCACAGATCACGTGAAGGAGTAATTTCTCTTTCCTCAATCTGCTTTTTGATCTCAAATTCAATATTATCTTTAAACGTTTTCATTTCTCACTTTTTTTTGTTGTTGAAAGTAGATCTTTCTTAATTTTTCTTTTGCTCTGAACAGCTGTGTTTTGCTGACAGTTATTGAAATCTGCAAAGTATCAGCAATTTCCTGATGAGAATATCCTTCCAGCACGTACAGGTTAAAAACCATTCTGTAGGCATCGGGAAGCTGATCCAAAAGGTCTTGTGCATTAAAGTCACAATCAATCTCCGGTTCATGGATATCTTCATGAAAGGATTGGTTGATCTCATCCAGATAGAATACTGTTTTATGGCTTTTGATAAAATTCAGGCATTCATTCACGACAATTCTTCTTGCCCAGCTATCCAGGTTTGATTCTCCTCTGAAGCTTTCTATGTGCTTAAAAATTTTACAGAACGCTTTTATGAGACAATCTTCTGCCTGATATAAATCGCTAACATAGCTTTTACTCACACTCAGGAATCTCTTTACATTCTGTTCATAGAAAATCTTCTGTGCAGCCGGATCCTGTTTTTTCAGGAGGCTCAACAAATCATTCTTTTTATTTCCGAACAAAAGTTTCATGCTTATGCTGTTTCTATACTAAAGACAATTAAAACAAAAAAAGGTTACAATGTTTTTGAAAAAATTTATTTGTACTACTCAACAAAACAAAAAAAAGCTGTCTCAGAGTGAGGCAGCTTTTCTATTTTATCCTGAGAATTCATCAAGCATATTTCTAGTAGGAACAAAGAAAAGCGTTCCTGTAACTGCTGTACTGAAATCTAAAATTCTGTCATAATTTCCCGGAGGATCACCTATGAACATTTGGGTTAACATTTTTTTTGTTGTCGAAAATGTACTTGAATAGGCAATAAAATAAGTTCCAAACTCATTCGTAGAAGGATTTCCAAATGGCATATTATCTCTTACGATTTTCAATTCTTCCCCATTCTCCCCTTCGATATTGGCCAAAGCAATGTGTGAGTTGGAAGGTTTTACATCATCAGACATTTCAATATCATTCTCTTTTGATCTTCCGATTACTTTTTCCTGATCTTCCGTGGAAAGCCCTTTCCAGGCATCCATATTGTGAAGGTATTTCTGAACAAAAAGGTAGCTTCCGCCTTTGTACTGAAGGTCTTCATCTCCGATTTTTGCAAAATAATCACGGTCATCTCCATGCGGGTTTTCAGTTCCGTCTACAAAGCCAAGAATCGAACGTGCATCCCAATATTTGAATCCATGAATTTCCAGAATACTTTCGGCCACTGAGCTCAATAGCTTTGATATTTCAACAGCCATATCGAAAATCAGGCTTTTGTTATCAGCTCTCAAATGAAAATGAAGATCTCCGGGAGTGGAAACAGCCGTATGTTTTATTCCTTTTATTTCTTCAAAATTGATTAACTCCTTTGGTGGTGGTGTCGGAAGTTCAAGTTTTCTCCATGCTTCAGCACCAATTCCCATTACGCAGCTTGCTCTGCTATCCGGAAAACGGTTGAAAACTGAGTTATTAAGATTTAAAACCAAAGCACACAACTCCTGAAAAATATCTTTCAGCTGTGGGCTTTCGTTAAGTTTCCAGACCATGAAAATAGTGTTGCTGTTTGGATAGTCTGTAACATTCTGCGATTCTATCGTATTCATACCTCTTTTTTTGTGGTATTAAATATCCGAAACAGAAACCTGATCTGCAAAATATTGTTCCAGATCTTTCAAAGTTTCCGGATTGGTCTGAATATCTTTTACCAGAAGCCCTTTGTTCACTACCACAATTCTGTTGCAGACTTCCGTTGTATGGGAAAGATCATGACTGGATATCAGGAAAGTAACACCGTCCTGTTTTGATAATTCCTTGATCAGATTTTTCAGTTTGATCTGTGTGGATGGATCGAGGTTGGCAAAAGGCTCATCCAGGATAATAATCTCAGGGTTTCCAATAATTGCCCCTACAATTCCTACTTTTTTCTGATTACCCTTTGAAAGGTCACGGACATATTTCCCGGATTTAAGGATTTCTCCATTGAAAAAATCGTGAAAAGGCTTCAGAAACTCATCTACTGATGCTTTGTTCTGCCCTCTCAGCTCTCCAATGAAGTAAAAATATTCCTCAGGAGTAAGATAGCCGATAAGAAATGTATCGTCTACAAAGGCTGAAACTTTATTTTTCCATGCTTCAGATTCAGCTACTTTAACTCCATCAATGCTTACAGATCCTGTAGTAGCCTGAATCAGATCCAGCATCAGACTGAAAAGAGTAGTTTTTCCTGCTCCGTTATTTCCCACGAGACCAAATGTTTCCCCGTTTGGAATTTCAAGATGTTCGATATTAAGAACCGTTGCTGTTCCGTATGTTTTAGATAAATTTTGTATGTTGATCATGGCTTAACTTATATTTTTAAATGCATCCAGTGTGCTGTATTTTTCTTTTTTGTAAAGTTTTACGATAATATCGAAGATTTTCTCTCTCAGGAAAAACCCTACAATACCGATAATTGCAATGCTTATCACTCCTCCGGTAATTCCCCATAAATATTTTGTTAAGGCAAATACTCCCATCGGAAGAAGCATTTTAGGAATCAGCAAAAGCATAGCGATCATATTGAAGCTCCCTTTCTGTCCCAATCTTTTCTCTTTTGTATTAAGATCAATCTGAGTTTTATTGAAAGCACCGGACCATAGGGTAAATTGAGAATTCACACCAATATTATATAATCCTGCGGCAAAAAAAGTAACGTAGACTTCCCAGCCAAAGTAGGCATAGCAAAGCGCTATAATGATAGAAATTCCCGTCACAATATTCATCAGCCACCATTTCGCTTTTAAATATTCTTTATAAGGAACATTCAGGGTCATCATCAATGGATAATAGGAACTGTCAAAAGCGGGAACTCTCTGCCCGAACAGAAACTGAAAACCTCCTGTTACAAAAAGTCCCATAAACATCATCATTGCAGGTGTTTTATACATTGAAGAAGTAAACATCAGCAGTCCGTAGAACAGAAACATAAAGCTTCCCAGCAAAATACCCTTGGGTACTTTATTACGCCTCAGCATTTTAATATCATTATTGATGAATGTTCCGATAACTCCATAATTGTTCAGGAAAGCAATATTTTCTGTTTTCCCTACTGTTTTCTTGGCTTCCAGCCCTTGGTCAAGATAAAATTCATTACGAAGGTACCGGAAACAAATCCACCACAGCATTACGAACAAAGCAACAGGTATCAGCGCAAAGTATGGCTTCTCATAAAAACTGAAGAAAACAGATTCGGAATAAGACAGAACCGGAATTATTTTATAATATCCCAACATTCCTATACCCAAAAGGCATACTCCTATGATCACCGCCAACGTTTCTTTACCATTAAAGAAAATGTTGAGGAAATTATTCAGGTAGAGTAATGAAATCACTCCTATAAGCCACACCAATACTCCTAAGATACTATATCCGTTGAATAAGGCAATGAATGAAAATGTGATAAAGAATAAAGAACTCAGCCAGCTGAATGCTGAAAGAAAAGTTTTGGCCAGCATATAATTAACCAATGTATTCTTCCGGATATTCATCGTAAGAAACGGTTTGATATTCTGTGTGGGAATTTCCTGCCAGAGATATTTAAGAACAAGATCAATAATCCAGGCAACAATCATGAATTTTGAAACCATCTTCAAAGGATTCTGATGCATTTCCTCCTGCACGTAGAAAAAAGCGATAAAAGCCCCACCTACAAGACAGCCCACGAAATAAAGTATTCCGATAAAACGGAGGATTTTCATGGTCAGATTGATCCCTAAAGATGTACCACGGAAGAAGCTTTTTATTTCAAGCTTAAGGAACTTTAGAAACATATGTTAGTTTTTTACATTAGTAAATATAATGTAAAATATGTTACAATTTTTTAAAGAAAATAGAATTATATAGTTATCCAATAAGCTCTTTTGCCTGTGCCAGAGCAGCTTCCGTAATTTTGCTTCCGGAAAGTAGCTGGGCAATTTCGTTCAGTTTTTCTTCGTTGCTCAAAGGAATTATAGTAGATTGTGTTCTGCCGGAAATATCCTGCTTTACCACTTTATAGTTATCGTTTCCTTTTGCAGCAACCTGCGCCAGGTGTGAAATGACGATCAGCTGCATGTCTTCAGACATTTCTCTCATAAGGTTTCCGATCTCCTCGGCAACTTTTCCTGAAACTCCGGTGTCAATTTCGTCCAGAATAAGGGTTGGAAGCTCATCACTTTCTGCAATAATCTTTTTTACGGCCAGCATTACCCTTGATCTTTCTCCTCCGGAAATAGCCGTCTGAATTGGTTTTAAAGGAAAGCCCGAATTAGCCTGGAATAACAGCTGGATATTTTCTTTTCCAAACGGATTGAATTCCTCAGCATCCTGCAGCTCTATATCAACTTTAGCTTTTTCAAGGCCTAATTTTTTCAGAAGACCTTCCGCTTTTTTGATGAAGACAGGAATATTTTTATGCCTGTTCTTTGAAAGCTTTACAGCGAGACTTTGAAGTGTTTTTTCTTTTTGAGCAATACCCTCTTCCGTTTCTTCAATCTGTAGCTCCAGTTCAGAAGCTCCTTTCTGATCTCCTGCCAGCTGGTTTCTGATCTCAATCAGTTCATTAAGATCTGAAACATTATGTTTAAGAAATAAGGCGTTGATTTTATTATTAAGATCGGTAAGATATACCAGATTTTCAGGATTGATTTCAACTCTTTCGGCAGCATGCTCCAGTTCAGAAATAATATCTTTCAGCTCTACAAAAGACGTTTCAAGTCTTTCATCTAATTCTGCGAAACTGGTAGAAACTTCAGAAATTTTTGAAAGCTTATGAGTTGCTTCATGAAAGAAAGACAAAATTCCTATTTCTTCCTGATGGAACCTGGACAGGATCTGGCCTATGTTTTCAGAAATCATCCCTGCATTTTCCTGAATGGAAAGCTGATTCTGAACATCTTCATAATCAACGTCATCAAGCTTTAACTCTTCTAATTCGTTAAGTAAAAATTCTTTATAATCGCTTTCTTTATTGCTTTCTGAAAGCTGAGTCTTCAGTTTTTTCAACAGCAGTTTCAGGCTTTGAAAGTCGGAAAACTCCTTCTGATACTCTTCAATAATTTTTTTATTATCAGAAAGTCCGTCGATAATTTTAAACTGATATTCTGAGGTAAAAAGGCTGGATGTCTCAAACTGGGAATGAATATCGATCAGCTGTGAGGAAAGCTCTTTAAGAATATCCAGCGTTACCGGCACATCATTGATGAAGGCACGCGATTTCCCTGATGGAAGGATTTCTCTTCTTATAATTGTCTGAAGCTCGTAATCCAGATCATTTTCAATAAAGAATTTCTTAAACTGGTTGTTCAGGGAAAACTCAGTTTCCACCACACTTTTCTCTTCAGCTTTGGCAATAGATTTTACATCTGCTCTTTCTCCTAAAATAAGTCGGAGCGCCCCTAAAATAATAGATTTACCTGCCCCTGTTTCACCGGTAATAACCTGTAAACCATTTTTAAGAGATACATCAAGAGTATCAATCAGGGCAAAGTTTTTAATATATATTCTCGAAAGCATTGATAATCCGGGTTATGATCCAATTTCAGTTTGAACTGTAAAAGTAAGTTTTTTTTTAATGAATTGAGAAAATGTTTAAGTGCTTTCTGCTCATTACTATTTTTTCCTCTCGCCAATTTTCATAAAACGGCTTCTCAGAAATTTTTAAAGCTTATTAGTGGATTTCAACCTTATACTTTCCACTTATTCCACTTATTATCAATATTTTTTGGTGAGAGAATAATCATCGTCTGTTTAAGATCATTAAGAATCAAACCTCCGTTATTTCCGGAATTAAATATATTGAAGATCTCATCACTTTTTGTATCCATGAACAGGTTAAAGAAAAATGCCTGCTGAAATGTGTTCTCGTACATTTTCAATTGCATCAGGGCATCAAAGATCACTTTTTTCCCGGCAGTCTGATCCTGATTGAAAAGGTTATCCATTCCGGCTCTGTGATAAGTATAGATAGTAGAGCGTAACTGGTTCCAGTTAGGGTTCATCACCTCATTGATCAATATAGAGCGGCTTCTTGGCTCATTGATGGTGTTCCAGCCTTCATAGTTTCTGTTCTGGGAATTCTGAGCAATCTGCTGTGCTTTTGCGTACCACTGAGATCCTCCCATAGACTGGAAACTGTCTGCATCCAATCCCAAAATAAGATAAATATAGAAACTGACTACATCCGTAAGGTTTTTCCCTGAAAACTGTCTTTCATTAAAAATAAGACTCTCATTTTCAATATACTCAAAGCCAAATCTCTGATCCTGAAGGTTAATTAAAGGAGAGTCATACGTTGTGTTGTAAACAGGACGCATAGCCTGAACAACAATGGATCCTTTGAATCTGTTTCCATCTCTTTCTCCAATAACAACGGAAAAACCACATTTTATTTTTTCAAAATTCTGAAGCTTTTTCCCTGTCCAGCTGGTATTATTGATAAAATCCCTGAGACTTTTCTCCAATGCTTTAAATGCCTGCTGGTTACTTCCTCCTACCTGCTGGGAGTTTACCTGAACGGTTGCCAACAGCTCTTGAGAAAAACTTTGGGTATATATAAAAAACAGAAAAAATAAGCTTATAATTTTTTTCATTGTCTATTAAAAATTGAGAACGGAAATTTATTAAAATTATTTTAAAAGTTGAGACTCAACAAAATTGAGGATATCTTTTGCTACATCATCTTTGGATTTCAGATCGAATTCTTTTTTCTCTGTCTTTGTAAAGATCCTTATTTTATTGGTATCATTCTTAAACCCGGCACCTTCGTCACGCAAAGAGTTTAAAACAATCATATCAAGGTTTTTCTTCTCCAGTTTTCCTTTTGCATTTTCTTCTTCATTTTGGGTTTCCAGAGCAAAACCTACCAGAAACTGATGTGTTTTCTTTTCCCCCATCGTTTTAAGGATATCAGGATTTTTAACCAGCTCAATCGTCAGGTTATCATCATTTTTCTTGATCTTTTCTTTTGCAACTTCTTTTGGAGCGTAATCTGCCACCGCAGCACTTGCGATCCCGATATCTATACTGTCATAAAATTCAAATACTTTTGTCAGCATTTCTTTTGCTGAAGTTACTTTATGAAGTTCAACATTGGGATCATTAATGGTTTGGAAACTTGGTCCTGAAATCAGAATCACTTTTGCACCTCTTTTTGAAGCTTCTTCTGCCAGAGAAAATCCCATTTTTCCCGATGAATGATTTCCGATGAATCTTACAGGATCTATCGCTTCATAAGTAGGACCGGCAGTAATTAAAACCGTTTTTCCTTCAAGACTTCGGGAATGATTGCTTTTCGTAAAGTAGTTTTCAACAGTATTAAAAATCGTGGACGGTTCTGCCATTCTTCCCTGTCCGATCAGTCCGCTAGCGAGCTCTCCGTTTTCTGCAGGAATTATAATATGTCCAAAACTTTCTGCAAGCTGCAGATTCTTCTTTGTGGATGGGTGTACATACATATCAAGATCCATTGCCGGAGCTATGAAAACCGGGCATTTTGCAGACATATAAGTTGCAATAACCAGATTATCACACATCCCGTGAATCATCTTAGACAGTGTATTGGCAGTACAGGGCGCTACGATCATAACATCTGCCCACAGTGCCATTTCCACATGGCTGTTCCATGTTCCGTTATCGCTGTAAAATTCTGAATACACCGGTTTTTTGGATAGTGTAGACAGACTTAGTTTCGTCACAAAATGCTCTGCATCGGGCGTCATAATGACCTGCACTTCGGCTCCTTTTTTCACAAAATCCCTTATCAGAAAATGAATTTTGTAGGCCGCAATCCCACCAGAGACGGCGATAAGTATCTTTTTACCGGAAACACTCATTAAGTTCTAATTTTTTGAAATACTAAAATACTTATTTTTTCCCACACAATCAGGCTTTAAAACGATAAAGGTCATAAAAGAACAGATTTCCTTTATGACCTTCATTTATAAGAATACAGAAGATTTATTTTCTTTCTTCTGTTTTTCTGAAATAAACATCTTCGTTTAACCACTCTTCAATAGCAATTGAAGTTGGCTTTGGAAGCTTTTCGTAATGTTTAGAGATCTCAATCTGCTCTCTGTTTTCGAAAACCTCTTCTAATGTAGAATTGTGAACGGCAAATTCATCCAATTTGTTGTGAAGTTCCGTACGGATCTCCGCATTGATCTGCTCTGCTCTCTTTCCCATGATAACAATAGCTTCATAGATTGAACCTACTTTATCTTCAATCTTATCTTTATCGTAAGTAATTGTATTTACTTCTGCTTTTGTATCTTTTACACTCATTTTGAGAAAATTATTTTTATTTAAGATGGCAAATTTACGAATTATCTTTGAATTTTGAAAGTCGCTGCAGGAGGAGGGGTCTTAAGTGCTGCACTGTCCCTCTGTAACTGCATTGCTTTCTTTTCATTGCTGATCTGATCTTTAATTTGCTGCTCGGTTTTACCCTGATCAGCCAATTTTTCAGCTTCTTTTTTCTGTCTTGCTGTTAAAGCTGCAATTTTAGCATCTGTTTCTTTTTTAACAACAGCAAAGTGCTCTTTTTCCTTTTCCAGTTTTTCTCTCAGATCTGTAGCTGTTTTAGAATATTCTGTATTAGGAAGTTCTTTTTCTACAAATCTTGTATAAGTTAATGCACTTTCAATACGCTCAGCTTTAAGATTATAAACAGATTTCATCGCCAGTTCATAACGTGACTTCAGGATATAATCATAAATTTTTGAACGAAGTTTTGTACCTGGGAAATCTTCCAAAACGTTTTCCAATGCTACATTGGCTGCTTTATAATCTCCCATTTTGAAGTATTGTCTTCCATTTTCATAGGCTTTAAACTCAAGCTTATAAGACAATTCATCAATCAGTTGGCTGATATTTTTAGATCTCTCAGAATTTGGATAATTGTTCAGGAAGTCCTGAAGTTCATTGATTGCCAATTCTGTACTGGACTGATCCAGGTTATAATCCATAGATCCTTCATAATAGCACAATGCAGACATGTAGGCTGCTTCTTCGGCTCTTGGATCTTTCGGAAAACTCACTGCAAAGTTTTTGAACTGGTGACCTGCCAATTTATAACTCTTGTCATAATAGTTAGCATAAGCAGTGTTGAAACCTACATTGGGAAAATCATCTGTTCCTGCCACAAGATTTGCAAGTCTGTCATAAAGAGCCAATGCATTTTTCCACTTTTTCTTAGCAAAGTTTTCATTAGCTGCTTTCAAGATAAATTCTTTATCAGCACTCCTCATTGCTCTTTCCTGCTGGCTTACACAAGATGAAATTACCGCTACAGCAAAAAGACCTAAAATATATTTTTTCATATAAAAAGTTCAACAGTTTTCGGATTATACAGCCGATTTACTAATTTGCAAAAATATAACTTTTTTGCCAATAGATTTTTTTTTATGAATATTTAACGTAATTTTAGTCTGCAGCGTATCCCAAAATTGCAAAAACACTTAATAAAAGATTCATTCTTACCTTTTTCTCCGCTTCTTTGCTATATGTTTCTTCATTTTTACTCGGAACATACAGCTCATAAAAATTTTTATTCCTGATAACAAATAAAGTGGATCCAATAATCATGGTAAGAATGTCTTCAGGCTTTGGCGTAAAAGTAAAAACACCGGAAGCCACCCCTTTTTTAATTACTTCATCCAGTTTTTTAACGAATAGCTGGTAGAAATCAAGTAACTCATCTTTCAGATTTTCTGTATGGCGAAGTTCCTGGGTAACGAACCCGTGAAAATAATTATACTTGAAGAGTTGAGAAACGATATATTTGATCATCTCCCGCATCTGCATTTCCGGCTTCCCATCTTTGATGGTATCTGCAAATTCTGAAAAGTTTTCTCTGGTCTTCAGCACCCTGTACTGGTAGAGATAAGACATCATTTTCTCTTTAGAACCGAAGTAATAAGAGATCATAGCGACGTTGATATTGGCTTTTGAACAGATATCTCTTACAGAAGTTCCCTCATACCCTTTCTTGGCTATGAGTTCTTCCGCAATATCCAGTATGTGAATCTGTTTTTCTGTAAATTTTTTTTTCATGAAGTGCACTTTGAGTAAAGTTAAGAAATTTTTAACACATTTATAAACGATCGTTTAATAATTTTAAATTAAATCTGAAAATACTTATTTTTGAAAATGGAATTTTTTGATTTTCACCATCATAAAAAATATATCAGAAACGGAATTTACAATCTGTCGAAAGGAATTCCGCCCGATTTCCCTTATTCCATCGGTATTCACCCCAACGATATTGATGTTAATACTATAGAACAACAGTTTTCATGGATGAAAAATACGATGTCTGAAAACTGTTTTGCTATTGGTGAATGTGGTTTGGATTCTTTGGTTTCTGTGGATCAGAAAATTCAGGAGGAAGTTTTTTTAAGACAGATAAAAATCGCAAATGAGGTAAAAAAGCCTCTGATTATTCATTGTGTAAGAAAGTTTTATGAGGTGATCTCTTTTAAAAAGAAGGCCGAACAGCCAATGATTATCCATGGTTTCAATAAAAAACGGCAAATTGCTGAAGATCTTCTGAGCAATAATTTTTACCTGAGTTTTGGAAAAGCTGTTTTGTATAATTTATCTTTGCAGGATATTATAAAAGACACTCCATTAGACAGAATCTTTTTAGAAACTGATAATGAAGATTTTAACATTGAAGAATTGTACATTAAAGTTTCGGAAATAAAAGCTATTTCCCTGGAACAAATGAATGAACAAATTTTAGAAAATTTACACTCAATAAAAAATGGATAAATACTGGCTGGAAAGAACTGAACTTTTGATAAAGGAAGAAGGATTGGATAGACTGATCAAAGCGAATGTGCTTGTGGTAGGTTTAGGCGGAGTAGGTTCTTTTGCCGCAGAATTTCTGGCGAGAGCCGGGGTAGGAAATATGACCATTGTGGATGGCGATACGGTAGATATTACAAATATCAACAGACAGCTGCCTGCTTTACACTCTACTGTAGGAAAACATAAGGTAGATGTTGTTGCTGAAAGGCTTCTTGACATCAATCCACAGCTTAATTTAACGAAAATCAATGAGTTTCTGAATCCGGAAAGAATGGAAGAAGTGCTGGATTCTGCCAAATTCGATTATGTGTTGGACTGTATCGACAGTGTTACTCCAAAACTTTCTTTAATTATCGCTGCAAAAAGAAGAAGGATCAAAATCGTAAGCTCAATGGGAGCCGGCGGAAAAACCGATCCAAGCAAAGTACTGGTAAGAGACATCAGTAAAACAGAACACTGCCACCTTGCAAGACAGGTAAGAAAAAGGCTGAAAAAAGTAAAAATTGACAAAGGTGTGCGTTGTGTTTTTGCCAATGACATCCAGGATGAAGACAGTTTGAAAATGACTGACGGAACTAATTATAAAAGATCTTTTTACGGAACCATAAGTTATATGCCTGCCATTTTCGGGTTGTACACCGCTTCAGAAGTAATTAATCATTTATTAAATCAGGATTAAATTCACACCCCGTAAATGACAAATTCCAAGTATCCCAGAGCGGAAAAGCTCAAAAAAAATACGGAAATCAGTTTGCTTTTTGAGAAAGGCAAATGGAGAACCAGCGGAAATCTGAGAATTATTATTCTGAAAGACAAAGCCACCCTTCCCGTAGAAGCACCCAGATTCGGGGTTTCTGTTTCAAAAAGATATTTTAAAAAAGCTGTCCATAGAAACCGTATCAAAAGATTACTGAGAGAATGCTACCGTCTGAATAAAGATTTATTTAAAGAAGCCTTTGGAGAAAAAACGATGGCTATGTTATTCTGGGTTTCTCCTGAGATGCCTCCTAAATTTCAGGATGTAGAGGCTCAGTTTATTAAACTTTGTGAAGCACAGAAAAAATAACTTTTCATTAGAATAAAAAGATCTGTGAGACGTTTTTATCCCACGGATCACACAGATTTACACTGTGTAGATACTCTATTTTATTCTACAATAAATCACAAATAGCGAAGCTCGAAATCCGCATCCCGTATCTCATATCCGGCACATGAAATTAACAACTCTTAATATCATATACTTTTTGTAATTTAGGGAAAACAATAAATCTGAAAATTAATATGTTAGATAATATTCCCTATTTTTCTTATATCATCAGCGCATTTATCGGGATTGGACTGGCAGCGGCTACGGGATTTCGGGTATTTCTCCCGATGTTTATCGTAAGTCTTTCTTCTTATTTCAACTGGATTCCCATGAATGAGCATTTTGAGTGGCTTGCGGGCCTTCCTACGTTGATTACAACAGGAATTGCCACCGTGGCTGAGATTCTGGCCTATTATATCCCCTTTATTGATCATTTGCTGGATACGATTTCTATTCCGATGGCGACAGTAGCAGGTTCCATATTATTTGCGAGTCAGTTTGCTGAGCTGGGAACATTTCCGCAATGGGCGCTCGCATTAATTGCAGGTGGAGGTACAGCAGCCACCATCAGCTCAGGATTTGCAGGAATACGGGCAGCTTCTACGGCTACAACCGGAGGATTGGGAAATTCTGTGGTAGGGACCACGGAAACAGCCGGAGCAGGTCTTATGTCTGTTCTTGCCATGGCTGCACCAGTCATTGCAGCAATTCTTGCAATAATTACCTTAATTCTTGTTATTGTTTTTGGACGGAGGGCATGGAAAAAATTACGGGGAAGTAAAAGCGATCCTCAGAATTTATAAATAAAAAAAGGTACTGTTTAAAGCAGTACCTTTTTCCTTTTAATTTTTACTTCTGAAGTCCTTAATATCCTGAATTTTAGATTCAAAATATTCTTTTTTCTCAGGACTCTTTTTGATTAATATTTCAAACGCTTTTATCGCTTTTGTGTATAGTTTCTGTTCAAAATAAAGATTCGCCAGTGTCTCTGTCATCAAATGTGAGATATCATCGTTCTTTTCTTTAACAACATAGGAGCTTTCTTCTTTTAACTGGCTGATTCTAGGATTATTTTCAATGAAGGCTTCAATAGCCTTTTCTTTTATTTCAGATTTTTCCTTTACGACTTCTTCAGTTCTGCCAATCTTAAGCCAGCTTTGCCAGGTATTGATAAAACCGGGAACATTGCTGTCTAATTGCGGCTGTGTTGTATTCTTCATAGTAACTTCCTGTATTTCTTCTACAGGTTCTTCTTTACTTTCCTTCTGCTTATCTTCAACCTTAAGGGTAGAAATATCGGTTCCAAAGAAAGAAACATTCATCACGGGAACTTCTTCTTTTTCAACAGCTTTATCAGTATTTTCTTCGGTTGTCTCAATTGGGGCAGAATGCTCTTCAGCTGCTTCTGAGGTTCTTTCTACAGTATCTTCCTGAACATTTTCTGTAATGCCCTCAATCGTTTCAGATGGAGCTTCAGCTTCAATGACAGGTTCCGGTTCTTCTGCAGGAATTATCTCTGCTACCGGGGCTTTTATTTCAGGAGCTGCCGCTTCTGTTGACTTACTGATTAATGAATCAGGCAAATTGGATTCCACACTCATAGGCTTCCATGCAGACTGAACTTCAGGAACTTCTTCCTTTTCTTCCGCTGCTTCAACCTTAATCTCCTCTTCCGAAGGCAATTGGCTTTCAACAACTTCTTCTTTTACAGGCTCTTCTTTGATTTCCGAAGGTCTGTCATCACTTGTTGACCAGAAATGGAAATTCTGGGTTTCAGCGAAGCTAATTTCATGATCTTCAGTTGCTTCAGGCTCTGTCTTTTCTTCCTGAGCAACAGGTTTAGCCTCCTTCATCTTTTTCTCCACTTCTTCAATCAGACGTCTCATTTCCTCTTCATGCTTATTTACATGGGACTGGGAAACTGCAGCTGTTTCAGAAATTTCTTCGTTGTTGCCCTGGATTTTAACATCCGGCATGAAGGATTCTGTTCCATGGAAGCTTACTTCCGCATCGGATACTTCTATTGGTGACTCTTCTTCATTATTCCCTTCTTCTTTTGCAACAGAAATCTGATCTTCATCGATAATGGTTTCCGGCGTAAAATTTTCTCCAGCATTCTCTTCTATTTCAGCTTGTATTACTTGTTGAGAAGCCTCTTCTTCAGAAATAATTTCAGTTTCATTAACTGTTGATTCTGTTTTTACAGGCTCTTCTACAACTTTTTCAACATTTTCTTCCGGTACTACAGGAGCTACTTCATGAAAACTGATATTTTCTTCTTCGTCAATCTTTTCTTCTTCTTTTTCTGAAGAAATCTGATCTTCGTGAATGATGGTTTCCGGCGTAAAGTTTTCTCCTGCCTTTTCCTCTGCTTCAGCTTGTTTTTCGTCTTGCTGAACAGGCTTTTCCACTACAGGTTCAGTCTTTTGAGTGACCAGAACTCCTGATTCCAGGGTAGACTCAATATCTATTGTTTCAGAATTTTGCTCATCAAGGAAGTTTTCTTCCCCTTCGAATAAAATTCTGTTTCGTTCACCATTTACATAAATGTGCTTAACCTCCTGTGTAATTGGTAAAAGGCATGCAGTATCATGCTCTTCTATTGGTTTTTCCACAGAAACGCCCTCTTCTCTTTTGATAGGAAAAGACTTTTTCGGGACTAACTGAGTTGGTTTTTCAATTGCTTTGGAAGGTTTTTTCTCTTCAACAATTTCCGGTTTGGGTTCCTGGTTGATCTTTCCGTTGATCAGCTGATACAAAATCTTCTTATCAGTTGTATAAGCTGCCGTGGTGGAAAGCTCTTTCTGATAGTTTTCCTTTTCGTACAGATGGACTCCATACAGATGAAGCGCCCTGATATTTTGAATATAAGGAAAAGTATGAATCTCTTCTTTCAAAAGACCAAGGTCTTCGAACTGAATATTTTTCGGATCTTTTATTAATTCTAAAACTCTCGGATTCATCTTACCAATTCGCTACAATGTCGTTAAATATCTTATTAATAATTCTATCTGTTACCAGTTTTACCTGCTGGTCTTCGATTTGACTTAGTGATACATCACTGTTGAAAGCGGCTTCATCGGAATAGGTTCTGTCGAAACTTGCATCCGGATGAATTTTGTTTTCATAATGTACCTTTACGGTAATCGTAAGTTTATTCTGTGCCTGCTGAATCACTCCACCAGAAGGGTTGGTCTGGGTATTGGAACTGATTGTGGTAGGAGTAATGGAATAGTCTGTAATCTCTCCTTCTATCAGGATATCAGGGTTTTCTTTGGTCCCTTTCAGCGTTGTTCTCTGAAGGAATCTGTTTTGTATTGCGGTAGAAAACTGTTGGGATAATGCAGGGTTTACAAGGGGTGCATTATTTGGAAATTCATTGATCTGCACCGTTTTTTCATCTGTAAGAGATGATCCCGTAAAGCTGTAGCATGAATTTAAAACTCCCAGCAATGCAAAAAGCATTGCGGTAAGCAGTGATTGTTTCAGGCTGATATTTTTAATGTTAAAATTCATTTTTAGATCCAATTTCAATAATTTCATCATACTCAATTTGTTGAATAGCATCTTCATAAGCAAAATAGTTTGCAGTATATAAAAACGGAAGGGTAAGAAAAATCCCTATCCCGCAAGCCACAATACCAATCTGAGCTAAGATGCTCACCACTAACGAGAAAAGGAAAATAGACAATAGATTTCCTTTGGTCATTATTTTTGAAATATTCCACGCTTCTTTTATTTCTGTGATTCCTTTAAGGCTGATTAATGGAATGATATAAAAGCCCTTCAATACAAAGTAGTATATCGCTGCAATCAATAAAAACACGTAAGGAAAAATAAAAAGAGCGACCATTGGATTGGGCTCATTCCCCTCTGACATTGCTCCTGATATCCCCAGCACAGCAAGTAAAGGAATATAAAGTAATAAAACACCTCCAAAAACAATTAACTGCAGCATAAAGTAAGGCATAAAGTCCTTAAAATCGAAGATATCTCCCGGACTTGCCGGCTGATTTCTGCTCAGCCTTTGAAGATATTTGTACAAATTACCCATCGCTAATAATCCGCAAAACGGAATAATCGACAT
Source organism: Chryseobacterium rhizoplanae (assembly GCF_900182655.1). Classification (GTDB taxonomy): domain Bacteria; phylum Bacteroidota; class Bacteroidia; order Flavobacteriales; family Weeksellaceae; genus Chryseobacterium; species Chryseobacterium rhizoplanae. Next base: position 50,824 of record NZ_FXTC01000007.1, on the reverse strand, counting down.
GATAAAGCACACTAAAAATGCTACAAAAATATTTCCGAAATCTTTCTTTAAAAGTTCAAAACCTTTATTAATATATTCTCCGAGTTTAAAATTGATCGGCTTAGATGTTAAATTTACTTTCATTATTGTGCTAATCTTCCAGGTTATATTGTTTTATTTTTCTGTATAAAGTTCTTTGTGAGATTCCCAATTCATCTGCGGCTCTGTTCCTGCGTCCTTTATGCTTCTCCAACGCCTTGATAATCAAATCTTTTTCATTATTCTGAAGAGAAAGTGATTCCGGTCTGTTTTCTTCAATTTCGATATCTTCAATATCTTCATAACTGTCATCCGGAGTTGAGATAATCGTAGGATTCTGAACTACCGGTGCATCATTATGATTGTCAAAATAGACTAAAGACCCGGGATTTACCTGAGGTTGAGTCTCAGGGGTATAAATCCTGTTGATCAGGTTTTTCTCATGGTTACTCAGATCTGCTGTTCCCCTGTTCTTAATCAATTCCGAAGTTAAGGATTTTAAATCATTAATATCATTCCTCATATCGAACAGAATTTTATACATGATTTCCCTTTCACTTCCGAAATCGTTCTGCTTAGGAGTATTCTGACTGTTCACTACCATCGGAAGATGGGTTTCCATCGGAATATACTCAGCCAGTTTCTCAGCAGTGATATTTCTGTTCCTTTCCACAACGGTCATCTGCTCTACTAAGTTTCTTAATTGGCGGATGTTACCCGGGAAAGAATAATTTTCTATATAATGAACAGCGCTCTGCTCCAGCTCAAGCTCCGGCATTCTGTACTTTTCAGCAAAGTCTATTGCAAATTTTCTGAACAGCAAATGAATGTCACCTTTTCTTTCTCTCAAAGGCGGCATGTCGATCTGAACGGTATTCAGACGGTAATATAAATCCTCACGGAATCTTCCGTCATGGATGGCTTTCATCATATTAACGTTAGTCGCCGCTACAATTCTTACGTTGGTCTTCTGTACCTGTGAAGAACCTACTTTCATAAATTCACCACTTTCCAGCACTCTTAAAAGACGAACCTGGGTCTGCAGTGGAAGCTCTCCTACCTCATCCAAAAAGATGGTTCCACCGTCTGCTACTTCAAAGTACCCTTTTCTTGTAGCTGTAGCTCCTGTAAAAGCTCCTTTTTCGTGTCCGAACAGCTCAGAGTCTATGGTTCCTTCCGGAATTGCTCCACAGTTTACTACGATATAAGGCTGATGTTTTCTTTTGGATTCTGAATGGATAATTTTCGGAATAAATTCTTTTCCTACTCCACTTTCCCCTATTACCAGTACAGAAATATCTGTAGGGGCCACCTGAATAGATTTTTCCAGCGCCCGGTTGAGTGCCGGAAAGTTTCCGATAATTCCGAAACGGTTTTTTATGTTTTGTAACTCGTTGCTCATAAGTAAATTTTTGATTATTGATTTAATGTTAATCTTCTACAGCTCTTCAATCTCTTTCCTGTAGACTTTGTTAAAGTGATGAGTGTAGACATCTTTCATGGTCTTTCCCTCATCATTACGTTTGCAGGGCTAACATTTTTAAATCTAAATAATCTTTGTTTCTGATCTTAGAAACTTTACTTTTAAAGTATATATTCTCGGCAAAGTTGTATTCTTTGCTTTGTTTTTCAAAATTTTCCAGGGCTTTGTCATACCTTCCCAGCTCGAAGTAAGTGACTCCCAACTGATAATGATCAAACATTCCCTTCACATAACCTCTGGTAGCCAGAAGCCTTTCTATAATCCCAGCCGCTTTTTCTTTCTGTCCTAACGCGCTGTAGGACATAGCTCTTACTACATCCAGATTATAGTCCCCGTTTCGAGACCTTCCCAAGTCTCCGGGATAATATTTTTTTAATTGGTCTAAATCCTGAATAGCTCCTTTAAAGCCTCTCAGAAACTGAAACTTGGCCCAGCCTCTATAACCAAGGTGCATTTGAGGATCTAAAGCAACGGCTTTATCAATTAAAATTTTCCAGGTTTCAAAATCCCCGTTCTTAAGATATGGAACTGCTTTTTCCATATAAGCAAGGGAGAAATCAGGACACAGCCCAATAGCTTTATCAAAGCCTTCCTGAGATGCTGCGAAACCTTGTACATCTGAAGCCCAGTTGTATAACTCACACGCTTTTTTGCAGTTCTCACCCTCTACTGCATTACAGTTGACCTGTGCAATAGTATTGGTGTAAACGATAAGCAACAAAAAGCTAAGGTAATACCTCTGAAACTTTTCCATTTTCAATTTTATAGGTTAAATACTGATAATAATCTACTTTTAAACCTTTTATCTCTTTCGGCATCCAGCCATCGAGTGATTCTTCATCCAGTACAGTATCTTTCAGATTCTGGCTCATATGCTGTGATCTGAAGAGTCTAGTCTTTCTTTCACAATTTACTAAAAATCCGGCAAGATACCAGAGCAAAGGAAAGCATTGCAAAAAGATACACCGCCCTGATCAAAACTTACTGTTATTCCGCTGTTCTCCCTAAAAGTGTGCCTTGTGTGTTGTCATAGACAAAAACGTTCACAATGTCACCTATTTTCTGTCCTTCCAGCTGATCAAATACACATACGGCATTCTGAGAGTTTCTTCCTTTCCATTGGTTTTTGTTCTTCTTGGAAATTCCTTCAATCAGAATCTGGTGCATTCTTCCTACATAAGATTTCATTCTTTGTTTGGAAAGCTCACCCTGAAGGGCAATAACTTCAGCAAGACGTCTCTGTTTTACATCAGCCGGAATATTGTCTTCCATTTTCTTGTGAGCCGGAGTTCCCGGTCTTTCTGAGTAAGCAAACATATAACCGTAGTCATATTCCACTTCTCTCATCAGGCTTAAGGTATCCTGGTGGTCTTCTTCTGATTCATTACAGAATCCAACGATCATATCCTGAGAAAAGGCTACTTCAGGAACAATTTCTTTTGCTTTTCTGATCAGATCAAGATATTCTTCACGGGTATGCTGTCTGTTCATCGCTTCAAGCATATTATTGCTTCCGCTTTGTACAGGAAGGTGCACGTATTTACAGATATTATCGTGTTTTGCCATCATTTTAAATACATCCAGGCTCATATCCTGCGGATTTGAAGTGGAGAATCTGATTCTTAATTCCGGAACGGCTTTAGCTACCAAATCAAGCAATTGAGCAAAATTTACAGCAGTTGCCTTCTGCATTTCAGAAGCTTTGGCGAAATCTTTTTTAGGGCCTCCTCCATACCAAAGGTAAGAGTCTACGTTCTGTCCTAAAAGGGTAATTTCTTTATATCCGTTGTTGGCAAGATCTTTACATTCATCTATGATAGAGTGAGGATCACGGCTTCTTTCTCTTCCTCTGGTAAAAGGAACTACACAGAATGTACACATGTTATCACAACCTCTGGTAATGGTAACAAAAGCGGTAACACCGTTTCCGCCTAAACGAACGGGATTGATATCTGCATAGGTTTCTTCTTTGGAAAGGATCACGTTAATTGCATCTCTTCCATCGTCAGTTTCTTTTAAAAGATTAGGTAGATCTCTATAGGCATCAGGACCTACAACAAGGTCAACCAGTTGTTCTTCTTCTAAGAATTTGGTTTTTAATCTTTCCGCCATACAACCCAAAACCCCCACCGTCATATTCGGTTTTTCTTTTTTCAGGTTTTTGAATTGTGAAAGACGCATTCTCACGGTCTGTTCTGCTTTTTCTCGGATGGAACATGTATTTAAGAGAATCAGGTCAGCTTCCTCTACTTTCATTGTTGTATTATAACCCTGTTCATTGAGAATGGATGCAACAATTTCAGAGTCAGAGAAGTTCATCTGACAACCATAGCTTTCTAAAAACAGTTTTTTAGAGTTCTCCGGTCTTTCAGCAATAGCAAAAGCTTCGCCCTGTTTCGTTTCGTCTATATATTTTTCCTGCACGATAATCAATTTAAGGTTCGCAATTTTAAATTACGAACAAATAAGTTTGCAAAGATACAAAATATTGTGACAGAATGTCAGCGCTATTATTGTAACAAAATTATAAAGTTACACGCATCACGTAACTGGATGTTATCGGAACGCCGCGGAAAGATTCCGGTTGCCATTTTTCGGTAATTTGCCCTACAGCTTTCATTACCTTGTTTTTAATATCATCCTGTAAATCATCAGGTTGTATTATAATATCTTGTAAAACACCTTCCTGATTAACTTTAAATCGTATTTCAGCTGTTACTCCATCAGCATTTCTGATGTTCTGGTTTTTCAGATTAATGAGCAGACGGTTTCTGAATTCTCCCATTCCTCCTGGAAATTCAGCAGATTTTTTTAAGCCCTGCGTGGTATAATTTTCTTTAAAGTTGTCAAAATAATCGATCGGATAAAATATGATGGAAACATATTTCTGTACATCCGCACCTTTTTTCCATTTTTTCAGTTTATTTATTTCATCGAGAGCCTTTACAAATACGGTGGTAGGGCAATTATCAGAAAGTGTTTTATTAATGATTTTAGCATGTCCCTTTTCGATTTCAAGTTCAGCCAGAAACATTTCAGACCTTCTGTTATTGCAATGCTCTGAATGACTTTCAATCAGAACTGTATTCAAATCTTTATAAAACTGGACAGCACCTCCTTTATAAGGGTTCATATCTCCCTGAAGAAGATCAAATGTCTGCGCTTTATACAGAGATACGAAAGCCAGAAAAAACATAAAAAAAGTCTTTTTCATTATTGTGTTTAAATTATTTAATCGATATCTGCTGACATTGAAGAGAAGTTCATTTTAACTTTAATCTGTGAAGCTACAGGCTGTCCGCCGCAAGACGCCGGTGTCCAGTTTTTCTTTATTCTTCTTACGACATACTGCATGTCATCAAAAAAAACTTCGCTGTTCTGTACTTTAGGCATTCCTTTCACATCTACAACTTTTCCTTTGGCATCAAGTACTAAAGTAAATGTAAAGTCTCCTGTCAGCGCATAGAAATCCGAATTCAGATAAGCATACATATACTTGTTCAAGATGTCTTTGTAAGCCGCAACCCCACCTTCATAAGCTGCCGGTTTAAAATCATTACATTTCACAGCAACCTGCATAAAAGGTTCTTTAATATCTATTTTTAAAAGGGTTTTATTATTATCTCTTATGAAGGAATCATCTCGTTCTTCCTGATCTTGTGCAAATGAAAAATTCACTGCACACAAAGCCAAAAATAAAAGTACTGTTCTCATAATTTTGTTTAATAATAAGCAAAGGTAAATATTTAGCCCATTTATAAAAAAGAAAAACTTCACGCAAAGCATGAAGTTTTATATATAGATTCTGAATTTCAGAGAACTTTCCGATTATTTATTTCTTCCTACAGCAGGCCTTTGATGTGTTTATAATTGCTTTTTACGGTTTCAAAAACCTCATCCATTTTACCGCCAAGCATCAGTTGAGCCATAGATTTGGTCATTCCCATGATCTGATCAAATTCAATTTTAGGAGGAAGAGCCAGTGCATTGGGGTTAGTAAAGATATTCAGAAGATAAGGTCCGTTGTGATCTAAGCATTCTTTGATCGCGCTTTCCACTTCTTCGGGAAGGTGTACATTCTTACCTGGATATCCCATTGCGTGTGCTACCATTGCAAAGTCGGGATTGATCATATCTGTTTCATTATCGGGCATTCCGCCGACTTCCATTTCAAGCTTTACCATTCCCAGCGTTCGGTTGTTGAAAACAATCAGTTTTATCGGTAATTTATACTGAAAAATAGTCGCCATATCTCCCAATAACATAGATAATCCTCCATCTCCACACATGGCAATAACCTCTTTTTCAGGATGGGCTAAAGCAGCTCCGATTGCCATTGGCATTGCATTGGCCATTGATCCATGATTAAATGAACCAAGCATTTTCCTTTCTCCTGTTCCTGTAATAAACCGGGCTCCCCAAACACAGCACATTCCGGTATCAACAGTAAAAATAGCATCCCTTTTGGCAAGCTTATCTAAAGTATGGGCCACATATTCCGGTTGGATGGCATTTTCTTTTCCAAAATCTTTTACATACTCCAACTGACTTTCTTTTACTTTATCATAAAACGCAAGCTGCTCATTCAGAAAGTGCACATCTGTTTTTTCTTCTAATAAAGGGAGCAATGCTTTTATCGTTTCTTTGATGTCTCCTGCAAGGCCTAATTCCAGCTTTGCTCTTCTTCCCAATCTTTCCGGACTTTCATCGATCTGTACAATTTTATTTTTTACCGGCATAAATTTCTGGTACGGAAAATCGGTTCCTAAAAGAAGAACCAGATCTGCTTCGTGCATTGCGTGATACGCTGAAGGAAATCCCAGCAGCCCGGTCAGCCCCACTTCATTAGGATTATTAGGCTGAATGGCCATTTTTCCCCGGAATGAATATCCTACAGGTGCTTTTAAAAGTTTAGACAACTCTATAACTTCTGCACTTGCTTCACCCGCTCCTACTCCGCAGTATAATGTTACTTTTTTGCTTCCATTGACTAATGTTGCCAGTTTCTTCAATTCATCATCAGAGGGTCTTATAACAGGATTGGTTTTAAAAATTTGGGTAGAAGTAGATCCTTCTTCTGCATCCAGTTCGGAAACATCTCCCGGAAGACCTATCACCGCAACTCCTTTTTTCGAAATTGCATGTTGAATGGCCGTCTGAACGGTTCTCTGCACCTGTTCTGGACGTGTAATCATTTGGTTATAATAGCTACAGTCATCAAACAGTTTTATTGTATTGGTTTCCTGAAAGTAATCCATTCCCATTTCATCACTGGGAATCGTGGAGGCAATCACCAGCATAGGAACATGGGATCTGTGCGCTTCATATACTCCATTGATAAGGTGAACGTGTCCCGGGCCGCAACTTCCTGCACACACTGCCAAGCCATCTAATTCTGCCTCTGCAGCAGCTGCATAAGCTCCCACTTCCTCGTGTCTTACATGGATCCATTGGATGCTGCTTTTTTTGACGGCAATATTCAGATGGTTGAGACTGTCACCGGTTACTGCATAAATTCTTTTCACATTGGCATTTTCGAGCATTTCAACAATCTGCTCTGCAATATTTTTTGCCATAATTATTTGTTTTGGTAGTTATTTTTTGATGAAAATAGTATTTGACAGAAAGAAAAACCTTCCTATGTCTATCAAATTTAGCTAATAAAATTGGAACTTTCACCCGGCTTCAATGTTAAAAATTTGTAATTTAACTTTGAGTTTTTTACTATTTAAGCCCATAAGTTTTAGAAATTCATGAGGCCTAGTACATCAATAATAACCAAACGTATTAATCTCAAAACAAAAACAGCCACCTAAAAAGGCGGCTGCTCATATATTATCGTCTGAGTTTACATCACAACTTCGATCTGATTTCTCAGTAAGTCTTCAAATTCATCTCTTTTACGGATAAGGTGGGCTTTCCCATCCAGGAATAACACTTCTGCAGGTTTTAATCTTGAGTTGAAGTTTGAACTCATTTCAAAACCATAAGCTCCTGCATTATGGAAGGCAAGAATATCTCCTTCTCTTACTTCATTCAGTTTTCTATCCCATGCGAAAGTATCTGTTTCACAGATATTTCCTACTACAGTATAAATTCTTTCTGCTCCTTTTGGATTGGATAAGTTTTCAATCATGTGGTAAGAATCGTAGAACATTGGACGGATAAGGTGGTTGAATCCGGAATTCACTCCCACAAAAACAGTAGCCGTTGTCTGCTTGATCACATTAGCTTTTACCAATAAATATCCGCTTTTACCAACTAAAAATTTCCCTGGTTCAAACCATAGCTCGAATTTTTTTCCTGTAGATTTTGAAAATTCAGAAATTACTTTTTCTACTTTTTTTCCTAATGTTCTTACATCAGTTTCTTCCTCACTATCCTGATAAGGGATTTTGAAACCACTTCCCATATCCAGATATTTCAGGTTCGGGAAATGCTCAGAAAGCTCTAACATGATTTCCAAAGCCTGCAGAAATACATCCGGATCTTTGATCTCACTTCCTGTGTGCATATGAAGTCCTTCCACATTCAGGTTTGTACTTTTCATCACTCTTTCGATGTGACGAACCTGGTGAATGGAAATCCCGAATTTACTATCAATATGCCCTGTTGAAATTTTATAGTTCCCTCCGGCAAAAATATGCGGGTTGATTCTTACTAAAATGGGATAGGTATTTCCATACTTGTTCCCGAATTGCTCAAGAATAGAAATGTTATCAATGTTTATATGAACACCAAAAGTCATTGCTTCCTCTATTTCAGCCAAGTCAACACAATTTGGAGTAAACAATATTTTCTCTTTTGAAAATCCTGCTTTTAATCCAAGTTTAACTTCATTAATAGATACACAATCCAAAGAAGCACCCAGGTTCTTGACATACTTAAGGATATTGATATTCGTCAATGCCTTCGCTGCATAGAAGAACTTTGTATGTTTTAAAAAAGAAGACGTAAGTTTTTCGTATTGAACTTTGATGGACTCCGCATCATAAACATACACCGGTGTGCCAAACTCATTGGCAATCTTTAGTAATTCTTTTGAATTCATAATTTCATTTTAACATAAAAAAAGGCAGATCCTTCGAAAAAAGAGTCTGCCACATTGATTATTTTTTATGCAAGACAACTCTTTTAAATATTCCAAACCTTAGAGAACTTTACAGCTCCCTTTTTTCCAGTTTTTATTTGTTTAAAATTTTGCATTGCTACTATTTATTTTTTGCAAAAATACTACTTATTTTTTATTTTATGAAAATTGATTTGAAATGCAGCTTCTTTCCGATAAAATGGGTAAAGCTTAAATTTCTCTGTTATTTTGGCAACGGCAGCGTCTCGAAGTCGCCTCGAAGCAGTGCCAGCTGCAATTCATTATTCAAATCCGCAGAAGATAACGGAAGATCAATTTTTAATTTAGCCAGCTTACTGAGAGTCTGAATCTGCGTAAACAGCTCATAAAAACCAAATGAAATCACTTTTCCGTTTTCGATGATTAAAAATAATTTTTCACCCAATTTTCTTCCCGGCCCCAGCCACAGTTCATTTCTTTTTCTGAATTCAATTTTCTGCTTCAACGCTGTATAATCATTAAACTCCTCCTGCAAACCAATAAACTGAACCGCTTTTGTTCCCTGGGTAAATGACCTGAATTTTAAGCCCGGTTTTTCTGTTTTATTGAGTGTGTTTTTTTCAACAACATATTTATTATTCCTGAAATAAAGCCCGAAAGGCAATACTTCTTTCTTTTTAATATTCTTGGAATTCAAAATCAGCTTTGCAATAATATCTGTTCCTGTAAGTTCAAAATTAATCTGCTCAACCTCTTTTTGAATATTCTCCCATTTCTTCGATTTGGAATTAAAAACCTTTTTGGAAAACTTGTTGATATCCTGAACATAATCCGAGAAAATAATACGGCCTGCTTCATCCTGAAAATACACAAAGCCTTTATCATTAGGAAGATCCTGAGTAAGTTCTTTGATCTTATTGATATAGGTTTTTGCATTAGATTCATCGTGCTGCTTCTGAATGATTTCGTTTTCAGTATCTTTTGAAATCAGGAGTTTAAAAAGCTCCAGCGTAGCTCTTGCATCTCCTTCAGCCCTGTGGTGATTGGTCAAGGGAATTCCCAGAGATTTCACCAACTTTCCCAACGAATAACTTACCTCATCAGGAATCAGTTTCTTCGCTAAAGGAATAGTATCTAAAGTATTGATTTTGAAGTCATACCCAAGCCTTTTGAAAGACTGGCGAAGCATTCTGTAATCAAAATCGATATTGTGCCCTACCAAGGTTGTATTCTGAGTAATTTCAATGACTCTTTTGGCAATTTCGTGAAATTTCGGAGCTGTCTTGACCATTTTTGGGGTAATACTGGTCAGTTTCTGTACAAAAGGAGTAATATCACTTTCAGGGTTTACAAGGGATATAAACTGGTCCGTAATTTTCTGACCATCATATCTGTAGATGGCAATATCTATAATGCATTCATTTCTATAACCTGCACCATTACTTTCTATATCTATAATTGAATACATTCTAATGTGTGTTAACTGCTTTTTTATAATTCATATTTAAAACCTCTGATTTATTCCCCAATAAATCAGGCTCTATTTCTCACCATTAAGTAAAGATAACCTGCTAAAATAACAAAAAATATGTCAAAACCCAGCAGATCATCCTTTATTATCCCTCAACCTATCTTCTTCTGCCTCCTAAACCGAACATCCCGAGAATCGCTTTTGCTCCTTCTCTCATTAATGTATTGGTAAAAGTACGGCCGGCTTTACTCTGTAATACCTGTTCAAACATTCCCGGTTCTTCTTTCACAGGTCTTGTTTTTTGTGCAGGAGTGGGATTTTGTGCTGCCTGTTCCATTCTGTTGGTCAGCATTTCGTAAGCTGATTCTCTGTCAATAGCCTGCTCGTATTTTGCAACCATTGCTGATTTACCTGTCAGATCAGAGATTTCCGCTTCACTCAGAACATCCATTCTTGATTCCGGAGAGATCAGATAGGTATGCACTAATGGGGTAGGTATTCCTTTTTCATCCAGAGCGGTAACAAATGCTTCCCCAATTCCTAAATTCTGGATCAGGCTGGAAGCATTGTAGTATTCTGTGGTAGGATAGTTTTCAACAGCCTTGGAAATTTCTTTTTTATCTTTGGCTGTAAAACCTCTCAATGCATGCTGGATTTTTAATCCTAATTGAGAAAGCACATTTTCAGGAACATCTCCCGGAATCTGGGTAATGAAATAGATCCCAACTCCTTTGGAACGAATCAGCTTTACCATCGTTTCAATCTGTGAAAGAAGCGCTTTGGAAGCTTCGTCAAAAATCAGGTGTGCCTCATCTATAAATAATACCAGCTTTGGTTTACCGCTGTCTCCTTCTTCCGGAAACGTCATATAAATTTCAGCAAAAAGTGAAAGCATAAACGTTGAGAAAAGCTGTGGCTTATTCTGAATATCAGATACTCTTAAAATATTAACAACTCCTTTTCCGTCTCTTGTTTCCAATAAATCCTGAACATCAAAGCTTAATTCACCAAAGAAACCTGCTGCTCCCTGTTGTTCTAAAGCAACTATAGATCTTAAAATTGTTCCTAAAGATGCTGGCGCAATGGATCCGTAATTTGCTGCAAGCTCAGCTTTTCCCTGTGCATTATCTGTCACATACTGCAGTACTTTCTTCAAATCATTAAGGTCAATCAAGGGAAGACCTTTATCATCACAGTATTTGAAGACAATAGACATAATGCTTTGCTGAGTATCATTAAGTTCAAGGATTTTACTTAGTAAAACAGGTCCGAATTCTGTAACGGTAGCCCTCAATTTTACTCCTTCACCCCCGGAAATACTCATCAGTTCTACCGGAAAACCCTGTGGATTATAAGGAAGCTGTGTTTTAGCATATCTTTCTTCAATGATAGGATTCATCTGGCCTGCTTCTGCAATCCCGGAGAAGTCTCCTTTAATATCAAGAACCAAAGATGGAATTCCCGCATGGGAAAGCTGTTCTGCAAACACCTGCAATGTCTTTGTTTTACCGGTACCCGTGGCTCCGGCAATCAGGCCATGACGGTTAATTGTTTTCAGGGGAATGGTTACATTCACTTCTGTAACTACTTCTCCATCCAGCATTCCTTTTCCTAATATAATATGTTCTCCTTTTGGAGTGTATCTTGCGTTGAGTTCCTCAATAAATTGTGCTTTGTCTGCCATCTGATCGCTTTTTTTAACTTATAAATATAAAATTTTTGCAGAATATGTAAAGATATTTTCCAATGAACTTATCTTTATTTCTTCGAAAAATAAAATTTGCATCTGCATAAACAAATTTCAAACCATATGTATTTATCTGTGAACAATAGATGATTTCCCAGAAGACATGATAAAAAACAGCATTTGCAAATTCACAAGCTGTAAGGCATTCTTTTTGCTGAAAAACACATCAGATTAAACATTCGTTTAACAAAGTATTGAAAGAAACTATCAATGGGATTTAACATTTCATTTAGAATTTATCTAATACTTTGTATCTTTAACTCATTAAAAAAAGACCCAATGAAAATTGAACAAATATATACGGGCTGTCTGGCTCAGGGTGCCTATTATATTGTATCAGAGAATGAAGCTGTCATTATAGATCCACTAAGAGAAGTAAAACCTTATCTTGATCGTCTGGAAAAAGACAATGTCACTTTAAAATATATTTTTGAAACTCACTTCCACGCTGATTTTGTATCCGGACATTTGGATCTAAGCAAAAAAACAGGTGCTCCTATTGTATACGGACCTACTGCTGCTCCTGAATTTGAAGCAATTATTGCTGAAGACAACCAGATTTTTGAAATCGGAAAAGTAAAAATAAAAGTAATGCATACGCCGGGACACACGATGGAAAGCAGCACTTATCTTTTAATAGATGAAAACGGTATTGAAAAGGCAATTTTCACGGGTGATACCCTGTTTTTAGGAGATGTCGGAAGACCGGATCTTGCACAGAAGGCAACTAATCTTACCCAGGAAGACCTTGCAGGGATTCTGTACGATAGCCTTCAAAACAAAATCATGCCATTGGATGACAGCATCACTGTTTATCCTGCTCATGGTGCGGGTTCTGCCTGTGGAAAGAACATGCAGAAAGAAACGGTTGATATTTTAGGAAACCAAAAGAAGACCAATTATGCGCTTAATCAACCAGACAAAGCATCTTTCATCAGAGAAGTTCTTGACGGTTTAACAGCCCCACCGAAATATTTCGGAATGAATGTAGCATTAAACAAAGGCGGATATGAAAGTCTGGACGTTGTAATGAACAAAGGATTACACCCTGTAGCACCGGAAGATTTTGAAGCATTGGCTGAAGAAACCGGAGCATTAATTTTAGATACAAGAGGAGCAGCGGACTTCCATAAAGGATTTGTTCCCAACTCTATCAACATAGGATTGAAAGGTGATTTTGCCCCTTGGGTAGGAAACCTTATCGTAGATGTAAAGCATCCTTTATTACTGGTAACAGATGAAGGAACTGAAGAAGAGGTAATTACAAGACTAAGCAGAGTTGGTTTTGATAATGTGGTAGGTTATCTGAAGGGAAGTTTTGAAGCCTGGAAAAATGCAGGTAAAGAAACCGATGAGATCAAAAGAATCACTCCAGCTGAATTTGCTGAACAGTTTACAGAAGATGCAAAAGTAATTGACGTAAGAAAACTGACTGAATATTCTGCTGAACATATTGATAATGCGTACAACAAGCCATTAGATGCAATCAGTGATTGGGCGCGCACAATTGATGATTCAGAACACTTTTTCCTTCACTGTGCAGGCGGATATAGAAGCATGATCGCAGCAAGCATTCTTAACTCACACGGAATCAGAAACTTTACTGAAATAGAAGGAGGTTTCAACGGTATAAAAAAGACTGAAAAATTCCCGACTACAGATTTTGTATGCCAATCCAAAACATCGTAAGATATGAAAATTAAGTTTTTGGGACTTTTCTTAAAAACAAACTAATAAAACCAAAACTATGTCACAAAAATTTCAGGAAATCATTGATTCCGAAAGACCGGTACTGATCGATTTTTTCGCAACATGGTGCCAACCCTGTAAAGTACAGTCTTCGGTATTAAATACTGTAAAAGAAAATATCGGCGAAGGAGCCAGAATTATAAAGGTAGATGTAGATCAATATCCTGCATTAGCAGCTCAATATGGAGTGCGTGGAGTTCCTACTCTGGCTATTTTCAAAAAGGGAGAAATGCTATGGAAAGAAAGTGGAGTGCATGATGTGAATACATTAACCCATCTTCTCCAACAATATCTTTAGATAAAGAGCAAAATAAAGGCTGAAGTTCAAATGAATTTCAGCCTTTATTTTTATTTACAATTGAATTGAGAAACGATCCCGGTCATTCAAAAACTGGAAATGTGTTCTGAAATCTTTCAATTCATCCATATTTAATTCTGCGGATACAAGATTCCCTTGTTTTTGAGAAATTTCTTTTCCGTCACCAAAGAAGCAATGAGAACTTTCCTGATAAAAAAGGTCATTCCCATCGGTTCCTATTCTATTTAAGCCAAAAACAAAAGACAAATTCTCAATTGCCCGGGCTTTTAACAAATGTTCCCAAGCTCCTACTCTTTTCTCCGGCCAGTTGGCTAGATATAAAATAGCATCATAATCATCATTATTTCGTGCAAAAACAGGAAAACGCAGGTCATAGCATACCTGAAGAAGGAATCTTATTCCCTGATATTCAACAATTACTCTTTCCTTTCCGGGTGTATACACTTTATCTTCCCCAGAAAAGGAAAATAAATGCCTTTTATCATAAAAAGAGGGTTCACCATCCGGCTTTACGAAATACATTCTGTTGTAAAAATTTCCGTTATGTTCTACGGGAGCACTTCCACAGAAGGCGGCATTTTTATCTTTTGAAAGCTTTTTCAAAAATTCCAGTGATTCATTATTTCTGTCTGACGCTTCAGAAGCGTCCATACAGAAACCTGTTGAAAACATTTCGGGAAGAAGAAACAGATCCGCTTCCACATTTTGAAGTTCTTTTTCTATGAGTTTAAAATTCTCAGCTTTATTTTTCCAGATGATATCTAAATTAAGCCCTACAACTTTCATCTTTTATTCTTTTTAAATTATTACAAATCTGATGTATAAAAATACAGCTTTTATGATTACAAAAGGAGAATTAAACCGTTGAAAAAATAGTTTAGTCCACAAAAACGGAGTTATATTTCTTAATAATTTATTAAAGTCTCGTCTTTTTACAATACTGCCATTCTTTCGGTTTCATTTTTGATAGAGATATTTTTTATTACTATCCTTAAAAATTTAAAATTTATGAAGAAATTGTTTTTTATGGTGACGATCTTCTTTTTCGGGGCTATGGCTAATGCTCAGGCCTGGACAGGAAAGGGAGATCAGAAAATACAACTGGGGCTGAGTGCCTGGGGATATGGGACCGGAGTAACGGGAACCTATGACTATGGGCTCAACAAACTTATTTCAGTAGGAGCCGGGATCAATGGCTATTTTGACAATTACAAAAACAACGATAAGGATAATCGTGTTTTTGTTTTCGGAAGACTGAATTTCCACTTACAGGAAGCACTGAACCTTCCTTCAAAATGGGATATCTATCCTGGTGTAGACCTTGGCGTTCTGGGAAGAGACTTCGGTGTTGGCGCTCACATTGGAGCCCGTTATTTCTTCACAGAGAAAATAGGGGTATTTGCAGAAGTAGGTAATAATGGCAGTCTGGGTGTTTCTTTCAATTTATAATCAAATCGTCTTTAAATATGACAAAGCTTCTCGTTTCGGGGAGCTTTTTTATTTGGCATAGTTTTGATAATTGTTACCTTTGCAAATTAAAATCTAAAATTTATTAATGGAAATAGCAATCAAACTTTTTCAGTTCATTCTGAGCATCTCTATACTTGTGCTTCTTCATGAGCTTGGGCATTTTTTACCCGCAATATGGTTTAAGACCAGAGCAGAGAAGTTTTTCCTGTTCTTTGATCCTTACTTCTCCATATTCTCCATGAAGAAAATCAACGGAAAATGGCAGTATAAGTTTTTATCAAAGAACCTGCCGGATTCTGAAGTAATAGAGGTAAACGGAAAGAAGGAAGAAGTTCCTATCGATATATCAAAACTTCCGGATAACGACTGGAGAAAACACCCTGAACAAACCAAATACGGAATTGGATGGCTTCCTTTCGGAGGATATGTGAAAATTGCCGGAATGGTGGATGAAAGTATGGATACTGCCCAGATGAAAAAACCGGCAGAACCATGGGAATTCAGATCAAAACCGGCCTGGCAGAGACTTATCATTATGCTGGGAGGAGTTACGGTTAACTTTTTCCTTGCATGGTTGATTTACGGATGTCTGTCTTACTTTAATGGAGAAACCTCTTTTGACACAACAAGAGTAGAAGCGCCTATGCATTATACAAAGATTGCGAAAGCAATGGGCTTTGAGGATGGTGATAAGATATTAAAAGTAGATGGCAAAGTTCAAAACAGCTTAGATAAACTTTCTCTGGATATTTTACTGAGCGACCAGATCACTGTTTTAAGGCAGGGTAAAGAAGTAACTTTCGAAACGAATGATGACGGAAAGGCAATGGCATTTAAGGATGACAACCCAAGAGCATTTCTTACACCAAGATATTCTCCTATAATAGATACTATTACGAACCCAAAAACAGCTGCAGCTGGATTAAAAATAGGTGACCAGATTGTTTCTGTAAACGGACAGAAAATTAGCTTTTATGACGAGCTACAAGCCCTTGTAGGGAAAAATGCAGGAAAGACAATGAATGTAGAGGTACTAAGATCAGGAGCTGTACAACCCCTGAATCTCGAAGTTTCTAAAGAAGGAACACTAGGCATCGGGTCTTATAAGCAATTGGAAAAATATGCCAATACTCAACATTTTACTTTTGCACAGTCAATTGGCAGAGGATATACAAGAAGTATTGAGAGTTTAACCTATCAAATCAAACAGTTTAAACTGATTTTCAATAAAAAGGTTCAAGGTTATAAAAAAGTGGGAGGTCCTATCGCTATCATTAAAAATATGCCGGTAGAGAAATCTAAAGACGGGTCTGTTTCTATCAACTGGACTATGTTTTGGAGCTTTACAGCAATGTTCTCCGTATGGTTGGCGTTCTTAAATCTTATTCCCATTCCCGGACTTGATGGTGGACACGTTATATTTACGTTATACGAAATGATTGTAGGAAAACCGGTTCCTCAGAAAGTGCTGGAAAACGCTCAGATGATTGGAGTTATCTTCCTGTTAGGATTGATGTTACTGATCTTCGGAAGCGACATCTTCAAGGTATTTACAGGAAAATTATAATTTTTTAAAATTTTTTCTTAAAAATATTTGTAGGGTATAAATATTCGTCCTATATTTGCACCACTTAAAACAAAGGACATTCCTCCTTAGCTCAGTTGGTTAGAGCATCTGACTGTTAATCAGAGGGTCGCTGGTTCGAGCCCAGCAGGAGGAGCAAAAAGACTTACAGAAATGTAAGTCTTTTTTTATGCTTACATCTGAACAATTCTACATATCCAGCCTTGAAAAGACAGATATCGGTAACTTACATTAACTTTTATGAAGTATCAATCTGCTTCACTGAATATTATCCACCTTTTTAGGTATTTTTCATGTAACGATTTCCGTAATCATTCGACTATTCTTTTTTAGAGTTATTCAAAGCGCCAAAATTCTCAGCAAATGGATACTCCTCTACCAAGACAAAGAGTAATAAACCAATATTATAGTATTGTATCAATACCCCATTATACCATGAAGAAAACTATTATTTCGTTATTAGCAGCATTTTCTATTATAGGGATTTCGGCACAGGAAAAGTCTTATTTTTTATCAAGTCCTTCATTGAGTCCTGATGGAAAAACAGCGTATTTCGCTTATGACGGCGATATCTGGAAAGCAGACTCCAATGGAGGGAACGCTTCAAGAATTACCGCATTGGACGGAGAAGAAATCAATCCCCGACTTTCACCGGATGGAAAATGGCTTGCCTTCAGTTCTAACCAATATGGAAATTATGACGTGTATGTAATGCCTGCGGGAGGAGGAACAATCAAGCAGCTAACCTTCCACACCGGAAGAGACGAAATGGAAAGCTGGGCATGGGACAGCAAAACCATTTATTTTACCTCAAGCAGAAATAATAATTTTGGCAGCTTCAAAACTACAATTGAAGGGAAAACTCCACAAAAATTATTCAACAATTATTTCAACAATACCAATGGACTTGTAGAAACTCCTGCGGGAGAATATCTTTTCACCAGCTCTTCAGAAAGTGCCCATCAGGTGCAGCGTAAGCGTTACAAAGGGGAAAACAATCCTGATATTTTAGGATATAACCCCAAAAACAATACTTTCAAACAGTACACGAATTACGAAGGCAAAGATTTCAACCCAAGCGTAGATAAAAACGGTATTATTTACTTTATTTCTGATGAAAATAACGGAGAATACAATCTTTATAAGCTTGAAAATGGTAAAAAAACGGCTTTAACGCAATTTGATACTTCTATAAAAAAACCTTTTGTCTCAGCAGACGGCTCTAAAATTATTTTTGAAAAGGATTATCAGCTTTATACTTATGATATAGCATCAAAAAATACTACTCCACTTACTATCAGTTTAAACATCAATAAAACATTGGATAAAGAACAGAATTTCAATGTGGAAAACAACATTTCTTATTATGATGTATCTCCGGATGGTAAAAAAATGGCATTTATAAGCCGTGGAGTTTTATTTGTATCGGATATTGAAGGAAAATTTGCCCAGCAGGTTTCTGACGGAAAAGAACGTGCTATGGAAGTAAAATGGCTGAAAGACAACCGCACCCTTCTTTACAGCCAGACCTACAACGGATACCAAAACTGGTTTACGATTCAGGCAGACGGAAAGGGACAGCCAAAACAATTAACAGAAGATTTACGCAATAACCGTAATATAACGCTCAACGGCGACCTTTCAAAAGCAGTTTATTTAAGCGGAAGAGATGAAGTAAGAGTATTGGATTTAAAAAGCTTCAAATCTACAACGATTGTAAAGGATGAAATCTGGGCTTTCCAAAACTCAAGGCCTTCTTTTTCGCCTAATAACGAATATGTATTATTCTCGGCAAAAAGAAATTTCGAGCTTGATATTTTCATTTATAATATCAAAAAAGGACAGACACTTAACCTCACCAATACTGGTGTTTCAGAGGAAGATCCTGTATGGTCACCCAATGGCAGGTATATTTATTTTGCCAGCGACAGAACCAATCCGTCTTATCCTCTAGGCATGCAGAAGTCTAACATTTACCGTATGGCTTTAGACTGGTTTGATGAACCTTTTAAATCTGAAAAATTCGACAGTCTCTTCACGGAAGAAAAGAAAGAAGAAAAATCTTCTGATAAAGCAAAGGATAAAGATAAAGACAAGAAGGATAAAAAAGAAGAAGACAAGGACAAAGAGAAAAAGGAAGAAAAAGAACCGGTAATCAAAGAACTGAAGGTAAATCCTGAAGATACTCTGGACAGAATCGAACTGGTTACCGACCGATATGGATATCAGGATGATCCTGCAGTTTTTACAGACGACAAAAAGGAAATTCTGTTATTCAACTCCAATCAGGATAATGGAAAGAGACAGCTGTATAAAAAAGTATTCACAGATTTTGAGCCTGCCAAATCCGAAAAAGTTTTTGATAAAGCAGCTTATTATCTTACTAAAAATGAGAAAAACCTGTTTGCTTTGATCGAAGGAAACATATATAAAACAACTGTAGCAGCTTTAAAACCTGAGAAAATAAATATTCAGTATAGTTTTGACAAAGATCTGGCTTCTGAATTTACTCAAATGTATGCCGAGGCATGGACAGGTGTAGAGGAAAATTTCTATGACGAAAAATTCCATGGTATCGATTGGAAAGCGAAAAAGGAGCAGTATGCCAAATATCTTCCGTATGTACATAACAGAAATGATCTGCGGATTTTATTAAATGACCTTTTAGGGGAGCTTAACTCTTCTCACACCGGCTTTTCTTCAACCGGAAAAGAAGAAGCAATGTTCCTGAACTATTTCACCAACGAAACAGGAATTATCTTCAAAAAAGACCAGCCTTACACGGTGGAAAGTATTGTAAGAAAATCACCGGCTTTCCGTTCGGGAGTTGATATTAAACCGGGAGATCAATTGATTTCTGTCAACGGGAAAAAGATTGATCCTAATGAAAACCGTGAGACATATTTTACGAGCCCTAAAAAACAGGATGAACTTGTTCTTACTTTCAGCCGTGACGGTAAAAATGTAACAACTAAAGTACATCCAATATCAAACGGAGAACTAAAAGGACTGCTTTATGATGACTGGATTTACAACAATCACCAGCGTGTTGATAAACTCAGCAACAACCGTATCGCTTATTCGTGTATGAAAAATATGTCTACTGATGAGCTGGACCGTTTCCTTCTGGATATGGTAGAACAGGAAAACAGAAAGGATGCTGTTATTCTTGATCTGCGTTATAATACAGGTGGAAATGTTCATGATAAGGTATTAAATTTCCTTTCTCAGAAGCCTTATTTACAATGGAAATATCGTGAAGGAAAAATGACAACACAGCCTAACTTTGCTCCTTCCGGAAAACCTATTGTACTTCTGATTAATGAAGCTTCATTAAGTGATGCCGAAATGACTGCAGCAGGATTTAAAGCACTGAAACTGGGTAAAATCATAGGCCAGGATACCTATCGATGGATTATTTTCACTTCGGCCAAAGGTTTGGTAGACGGATCTTCTTACAGACTGCCTTCATGGGGAACTTATACGCTGGACGGACAAAACCTTGAAAAAACAGGTGTAAAACCAGATATTTATGTTAAAAATACCTTTATGGACCGTCTTCAAAATAACGACCCACAGCTGGAAAGAGCCGTGCAGGAAATCCTTAAAGATTTGAAGAAATAAGAATTAAAATATTGCTCTTATTTTTGCACATATTTTGCTTGATAGGATTAATAATTCTATCAAGCAAAATGCCTTATTTATCCAAAATTTATTTACAAGATAATCATCCCCAAGACTTTCCTTTCAACCTTCCTTTTTTACGCAACGGTTTAAATTTAAGGTTAAAAAGTAATGTTACCTTTTTCGTTGGCGAAAATGGAATTGGAAAATCTACCCTGCTCGAAGCCATTGCAGACCAATGTAATTTTAATGTCGCCGGAGGAAACCGTAATCACAATTACGACTTTCATAAAACAGAATCTGCGCTGTCGGAATATCTTACACTTTCCTGGCACCATAAGACTTCTCAGGGCTTTTTTATGAGAGCTGAAAGTTTTTTCAATTTTGCCACCTATATCGATGAAGTGGCTCAAGAAGATCAAAGAGTTCTGGAAGCCTATGGAGGGAAATCTTTACACCAGCAGTCCCACGGTGAAGCTTTTTTATCATTATTCCATAACCATTTCCAGCATGGCATTTATATTCTTGATGAACCTGAAGCTGCTTTATCACCACAAAGACAACTTTCATTATTATCTATTATTCATAAATTAGAACAAACAGGAAAAGCTCAGTTTATCATTTCAAGCCATTCACCGATATTAATGAGCTATCCAGCTGCTGAAATTTATTTACTTGACGATAAAATTCAAAAAGTTCATTATAAAGAAACGGAACATTATCAGCTGACAAAGAATTTTCTGGAATCGCCGGAACATTATTTTAGGCATTTATTTGAAGACCTATAGGTTTCAATAGAAATATTCAGAAAATATTTCTTATTGAAATTCAATACATTTAGTTAAAAACGATTCAGAAAACACGATAAAACTTGCTTGGTACGGATATTCCTATTATATTTGCAGCACCTTAAACAAAGGAAATTCCTCCTTAGCTCAGTTGGTTAGAGCATCTGACTGTTAATCAGAGGGTCGCTGGTTCGAGCCCAGCAGGAGGAGCAAAAAGACTTACAGAAATGTAGGTCTTTTTTCATTTACAATTCATAAAGATAGAACGGTGAAATAATGGATCGATGCCTGGACTTTTCACTTGTTATTAATCCTCTGATTCTTATCCTGTAAGCATTAAAATTTCTCATTTAATTTTAATGAACCCGTATATAATTTTTGCTACATTTGTCGTTTTATATGGTAGACTAAAAATATTTTATTTTTTTACCTGTTTTTTAAATAAACTGCATACTTTTTGTTTATGCTAATTGCCTGAAGAAACGAATGATGTTAAACAATAACTCCCCAAAACACTATCTTTTATTTTTTTTTCTGATTCTCTCCAGTTCCGTATGCGCTCAAAACCGGGCCAGTGGCAGGGTGGTTGACGAAAAAAGCAGCAAAGAACTTACAAAAGTTGATATTTTTATCAACAACAGCAAAACACCTGCCCTGACGACAACTTCAGGCAGCTTCATCGTTCAGTCAGACAGTATTATTCATCAGCTAAAATTTTCCAGAAAAAGTTATACTACAGAAACACTTGATATTACCCCTGAAAATGCTGAAAATATTTTCGTACAGCTATCCCAGGCCAAAGTAAGTGACATCCAGGAGATTGTCCTTCAGAGCGGTAAGACTAAATACAAAAATAAAAAAGAAAACCCTGCTTACGCCATCATGCAAAAAGTATGGGCCCAAAAAAGAAATAACGGGTTAGAAAAATTTGATACCTATTCCTTTAAAGAATACGAAAAAACTCAATTCGACCTGAACAACCTGGACAGTGCCTTCATGAAAAAAAAGATTTTCAATAAACTGGATTTCATTTTTGACTATGCTGATTCTACAGCCAGCGGAAGATTAGGACTTCCCATCTTTTTAAATGAAGCCGTATATGAAAATTTTGGTAAAAACAGACCGGATAAGGATAGCAAAAGAACATTGGTAGCTCAAAAAACTTCAGGTTTCCAGGACAATCAGGTGATTACGGTTTCTGCTAAAAACCTGTATCGGGATATCAATATCTACGACAATACGCTGAACTATTTCGATATTGGATTTCAAAGCCCTGTAGGGACAGATGGATTCAGCACTTATGATTACAGCCTTATGGACACCATCACCATTCGTGGTGAGAAAGCTTTCCAGATCAGATATCAGCCGAAGAGAAAAGATATCCTTGCCTTCCAGGGAAATCTTTATATAGATACAGACACCTATGCAGTTTTAGGAGCAACATTAAAATCAACCCAGAAAATCAATGTAAATTTCGTCAACAGTGTCTATACACAAGTAGAATATGACAATCCTGATGAAACCACTTTTCTTCCTAAAAAACTGATTACTGAATTTGAAATGAGCCCTTTTTCAAAAAAGAAAGGTGCCAAAAGTATTATAGCCAAAAGATCGGTAGATTATTCTGAATATGAGTTTAACAAGCCTTTGGATCCAAAAGTATTCAAACGCACGGAAGAGGAATATGAAGATAAATTCACCAATAAAGACGACGCATATTGGACCAAAGCCAGACCTGACACTTTATCTAAAGCTGAACAGGGTGTTTATAACATGCTTGATCAGCTTCAGCAGACTCCAAAATTCAACAGAATGGTAAAACTGTTTGAAACCCTGGGTTCACGATATTACAACGCCTTTAAAGGAATAGATATAGGCCCTATTTTCTCTATTTACGGAAGGAATGAAGTGGAAGGAGACAGAATAAGATTAGGAGCAAGAACTTATTTCGGATTGAATGATACCTGGAGAGCTCAGTTTTATACAGCTTATGGTTTCAAAGATCAACAGTTTAAATATGGTGTTGAAGCACGATATATGTTCAATAAGCTTAACCGTTTTATGATTGGAGCAGGAACCACCAGAGATATCGTTCAGCTTGGAGGACAGCTTACTTCGGGTGATGGTGTTACCCCGCAATCTTCATCTTCCAGTACCTTTTTTGCAAGAGGAGAAAACATTTCTTTAAGTTCGGTAAACAAAACAAGTGTTTTTGCCGCTATTGAACCCTGGAAAAATTTTCAGATCAGAGTGGATGGAGTAATGCAGAGCATCAAATCCGCTATTCCGGAGAAATTCAATCTGATGTATTACAAAGATGGCCGGCTAAGACAAACAGTGAATGACTCACATGTTACCATCAGTTTAATCGCCAAGCCTGGCGCTAAGTTCTCTCAAACCGGGATTGACCGTTACCAGGCCCGAAACCTTGCACCAACCATTGTTTTAAGATATACCAGAGGTATTGAAGGTTTATTTAATGCTGACTTCAATTATGACAAGCTTCAGTTCATGCTTTATAAGCCGTTTTTGATTGGCAGCATGGGGAAACTGGTAGTGAATTTTGAGGCAGGAAAAAACTTCAGTACAGTTCCTCTGGCATTACAGAATATCATTCCCGCCAACCTGTCCTATGGTTTGGTACCGAATACATTCTCTCAGCTTAACTATTATGAATTCGTGACTGACGCTTATACCACTCTTCAGCTGGAGCATCATTTTAACGGTAAAATTCTTTCTTATATTCCTTTGATTAAAAAACTGAAATTCCGGGAGGTTGCGTTTATCAGAGGAGCTTATGGAACATTAAGCGATGCTTCAAAGGCAATCAATGTTGAAGGTTTTAGATATTCTGCACCAAGCGAACATATTTATTATGAATACGGATTTGGAATTGAAAATATAGGAATCGGAAATCTTAGAATTTTCAGGGTAGACTTCAACTGGAGAGGAAATTACCTTGACAGACCGGATATTTCAAAATTCGGTGTTAAAGCAGGATTTCAGGTAGGATTCTAACCAGAAATAATATAAAACAGTTTCGGCGGCTTCTTTGAAGCCGCCGAACTTTTATTTTTCAACTTTATACAAAGTATCAGAAACACTCACAACCCTCTACATCAAGCAGACAACGCATTTTCTGCTCTTTTGTCAATCCGCACCATACACTGCATGATGTAATAGGTTTTGCCGGACACCATACTTCTCCTCCGTTAATACTTCTCAGACTGGCTTTTGTTAATTTTCTTAAATTTTTCATGATTATATTTAGTTTTATTTGTTGCCTACTCTCTTTGCTTTTCGGCTTCCGCAATTTTTTATTTGATAACAGACAAATATATAATTATTTCACCACCAAAGGATATTATTTAAGCTTTTTTAACTTCATATAAAAAGCCGAACCCCATAAGGTTCAGCTTAAAGAAGATTATTTATATCATTCAAAACATTCTGTACAGGACTGGGAAAGCATACAGTGTGATTTTTGCCATGGTGACCATCTGCACCATTCATCACAGGATTGAAACATAGAAGGGCAGACGGCCGCTACTCCTCCGGTCATTTCTTTTAAATTCTTTTTGGTTAATTTCTTTAGATTTTTCATAGATATTTTGTTTTAATTTGCGCCTACTCTTTATGCTTCTCGGCTCTCACAACTATTCATAACAGGACAGTTAACAAATATAAAAATATTTCACAAAAAATTGAATACCGCGAAAATAATTGCAATTATAATAACAAAAAAAAGCCTCAGCATTTGCTGAAGCTTTGATTTTTATAAAACGCTTAAAAATTATGCGTTTGGTTCTACAGATACAAAAGATCTGTTGTTTGCTTTCTTTCTGAAAACTACTTTACCATCTACTAATGCAAACAAAGTGTGATCTTTACCGATTCCCACGTTATCACCTGGGTGGTGCTGAGTACCTCTTTGTCTAACAATAATATTTCCGGCAATAGCTGCTTGTCCTCCGAAAATCTTCACACCTAATCTTTTAGAGTGAGACTCTCTACCGTTCTTGGAACTACCGACTCCTTTCTTGTGTGCCATTTTATTACTGGATTATTTATTAAGTGCTTTAAATTGATCGATATTCTTAATGATAGCAGCATCTACTTCTTCATGAGTAAGAATATTCTTTTCTAATTCCACTTTAACTGCTTTACCTAAAGTAATTAAAGTTTCTCTGTTCTCTTTAGACTGAGACAAGTTGTTTTTCTTTAAGTGATAGTTCAGCTCGTGATCTTCACTAAAGTTAACAGTTGCGTTGTCTGAAAGAACTTCACCTTTCACAGTTTCTTTTTTAGCAGCAGCTTTTTTAGCGCCACCTTCAAATCCTGTAATACCAGTGATTACGATTTGAGTTAAAGATTGTCTGTGACCGTTTTTCACTTTGTAACCTTTTCTTCTTTTCTTTTTGAAAACGATTACTTTATCAGCTTTAACGTGGTCAAGGATCTCTGCTTCTACAGTGATTCCGTTTACAGCTGGGGCGCCTACAGTGATTGCACCGTTTACAGTAAGAAGAACTTTATCGAAAGAAACTTTTCCTCCTTTATCTCCTTTTAAACGGTTTACAAACAACTTCTGGTCTTGCTCAACTTTGTATTGAAGCCCTGCTATTTCTACAATTGCAAACATTGTTTATAAATTTTTAGTTATTTCGAGGTGCAAATATACATATAATTTTCTAAACAGCTTACAATCAAAGCAATGTTTTTTTAATTAAAAACCTACTCACTATGTTTTGAATAATTTTTTTCATTAAAATACTCACAATTAAGAGATAATTTCATACCTTCGTTTTACCAAATTGAATTTATATATGAAAAGAAACTTTAATCTCTGCTTACTAGCAGGTGCCATTGCTGTAACTTCATTGACAGCATGTAGTGATGACCAAATGGACAACAATGTTCAACCTCAGCAAGAACTTAGTGCAAAAATTGATCAGCCGGGAGATCTGGAAAAAATCTGCTCTTATGTTGATAACAACTGGAGTGCAAATTCAGTTTTACTAACCGGACTTCAAAATTCCACAGACACCAATTTCATGAACGGTCAGATGACTAAGATTGCAAGTATGTGGGGAAGAAGCAATCCTACACTAAGATTTGTGAATGATCCATCCAATTACAATTCTACGTACAATGCAATTTCCTATTCTACCGGAAAGATCTATTATGGATACGCCATCTATTATGATGCAAAAGCAAAAGGAGGTGATATTGTGAATGCGATGATTCTCGCTCATGAGTACGGACATCAGCTGCAGTATATCTTTGGACTTCCATCTGTAAGCGAAAACACAGCCAGACCTAACGAGCTTGAAGCTGACGGTTTTGCAGGATACTATTTGAGAAGACCTAACGGGTACAATAAAACAAGCTTCCCGGAAATTGCAGCAGCTTATGAGTTTGCTCAAAGTATCGGAGATTATCAGACAACCAATCCCGGACATCACGGAACACCTGCACAAAGAAGATCTGCAGTTCGTTTAGGATTCCTTTTAGGACAGTATGATCTTAACGCTTCCAATTTTGATTATAATTTCTTCTATTATTATCAGGGAGTATTAAACGGAACTTACAAGATGGCTAAGAACACAGTAAATCCTGAAATTGACGCCTACATGAGCCAATATATAGATGAGCTGAGAAAAATTCAGTCAGGAGAAATTTCTGCAGAAGAATTTAAACATCTTCAATAAACACGAACATTCATTTTTAGCATATTTAAGAAAGGAGGCGGGCAGTATGTTCCGCCCCTTTTTTGTTTAAAAAAACTTTTTATGTTCTATAAAATCAATTTGTTTGTATTTTTGAAAATAAAAAAATTCCAAGTAATCCATAATGAACAGAGATCTCTATATTGATTTCGCCAAAGGACTGGCAACACTTTCTATCATATTTATCCATACCGCTTTCTGGTCCGGACAGTTTTATATTCCCGCAGAAATAAGGGTATTTTCGCTTGTTTTTGACGTAGCTCTTTTCTATGCTTTGAGTGGAATTACTTCCGGAGCCAATATTGAAAAAACATTGTACCGCCTGTTGAAACTGCAGATTACCTATATGATATTTGTGACTTTCCTGTTCTTGTTAGATTACTTCTTTAAAGTCTTTGGACTAAGCTTCTTTTCGATGGAATGGCTCCAAAGCTTTTATTCCACATTTGGATCTAAATATTCTACTACCAGCATTTCAACAACGCCTCAATGGGAAAACCTGGGCAACTGGTATCTGCATCAATATACCAATGCCGACACTTTTCCTGTGGTGATGGGAAGTTTCTGGTATCTTAAAGTGTATTATATTCTTACTGTTTTTGGTGTTCTTATCTTAAGGTTCTTCCCGAAACAGATCAACTGGTTCATTGGGCTTTGCATTGGTTTAACCTTATTATTCAACATTTTCCCGGAATATTATCCAACCGGGCAGGTGGGATATGTAGCCTTTTATCTTGCCGTATTTTTAATTGGAAACAAAATGCGTGGAAAAAAAATCCCCACCAAAGCAATTCCAATATTATATGCACTTGTTGGAGCAGCTCTTTTATGGATGTTCTGGTACTATGGAGGAGAAATTTTCTATAAAATCAATAAAAATAAATTCCCGCCAAAAATCCCCTATATCATCTGGGCATTATTCTCCCTGGTAACCTTATTTGTTCTTTATAACCGATTAAAGATCACAAAAGAAAATTTCATTACCTATATCGGAAAGAATGCTATTTTCTTCTACTTTGCACAGGGAATCAGTTCTTCATTGGTATATTTTCTGGTGGTTCCATTAAAAGAAAATATGCCGTGGTGGATTTTAATGATCATTATTTATGGTATTAATATCATTTTAGCCTTCATGATTTCTGCCGGGTTGAAAAAAGTGGATAGCTGGGGTTGGAATATTTTGGAATTCCTAAGAAGAAAGACCGCCTCTTAAGACTTTAACGATCAAATTGAAATAAAGTCACATTTCTTACCTCAATTTGTTTAAATTTACAGAAATTTTACAACATGTTTAAGTTGAAACTCCCTACCGATCCAAGGTGGGCCAATATTGCAGAAGGAAACATCGGAGAAATTTTAACAGATCATGCCTGGTGCGAGCAAAAAGCAGCTACCAATGCCATAGGCCTGATTACAATGCTTCCGGAATATCCTGAAATTGTGACAGAACTTCTTGCCATTGCACAGGAAGAACTGGATCATTTCAATCAGGTGCATGAGATCATTAAAAAAAGAGGGCATACCTTCGGAAGAGCAAGAAAAGATGATTACGTAAATGAGCTGGCGAAATTTATCGTTCAGGGAACAAGAGAAGACCTCATCGTAGACAAAATGCTTTTTGCTGCTATGATTGAAGCCAGAAGCTGCGAAAGATTCAAGGTTCTTACTGAAAACATCAAAGACGAAGAGCTTAAAGTTTTCTACAAAGAACTTATGATTTCTGAAGCCAATCATTATACGACTTTCATTGGATTCGCAAGACAGCTTGGAGATCCGGAGAAAGTAAACAAACGTTGGGAAGAATGGCTGGAATATGAAGCCAGCATTATTAAATCCTACGGGAACAAAGAAACCATTCACGGTTAAAATATAAAGCAGTAAAGAATACACATTGAAGAAGCCAAGCTTTGAAAATATTGCCAATCTATTTCTGAAAAACTTTTTTCAGGGACTGGTTATTATTGGTCCTATCGGGCTTACCATTTTTGTAATCTGGTATATTGTAAGTGCCATTGACAATCTTGTTCCTTCTCTTGCAAAGCAGATCCCAGGGCTTGTTTTCGTATCAACCATACTGTTTACTGCTATTTTAGGGTATTTAGGAAATAAATTCGTGGTCGGAAGATTCTTTTTCGATACGATGGACAGCTTACTGGAAAAAACTCCGGGAGTAAAGCATATTTACACTCCTACAAAAGACGTGATGTCTTCATTCGTAGGTGATAAGAAAAAATTCAACGATCCTGTATGGGTAAAAACCAATGAAAATCCGGAAATCTGGAGAATCGGCTTTTTAACCCAAAAAGAAATGTCGGACGTTGAAAAGCATAATTACGTTGCGGTATATCTTCCCCACTCGTACGCCATCTCGGGCTGGGTAATTGTTACTGAAGAAAAAAACATCAAACCTGTAGTGGGAATGACAGCAGCTTCTGCAATGAAGTTTGCCGTGAGCGGCGGTGTAGCCGGATTCCATTCTGATGAAAATATATTTAAAGCTCCAGAATAATACTTCCCAAGCCTTATTTATAACATTGATGAATTTTGAAAATTATTTTCAAACACATTTTCTTTACAAACAATTTAAAACATAATTTAACTCATGAATTTACCGTACGCGGAACCTTTCCGCATCAAAATGGTGGAGGAAATCTACCAATCTACCAGAGAAGAAAGAGAGCAATGGCTTAAAGAAGCTAATTATAACCTTTTCAATTTAAGATCTTCACATGTTTATATTGACCTGCTTACCGATTCAGGAACCGGAGCAATGTCTGATAGACAATGGTCTGCTTTAATGACCGGAGATGAAAGCTATGCAGGATCCCGTTCTTTTGAACAGTTACAGAAAACTGTAGAGAACATTACAGGATTCAAATATTTATTACCTACACACCAGGGAAGAGCTGCAGAAAACGTTCTTTTCTCAGTATTGGTAAAAGAAGGAGATGTAGTTCCGGGAAACTCTCATTTTGACACTACAAAAGGGCATATCGAGATCAGAAAGGCACATGCCATAGACTGTACTATTGATGAAGCTTTTGATATTAATGATCTTCACTCTTTCAAAGGAAATATCAACCTTGAAAAACTGGAAGAAGTTTATAAAAGTCACCCAAAAGAAAATATTCCTTTCTGTTTAATTACCATTACATGTAACTCTTCAGGAGGACAGCCTGTATCATTAGAAAACATGAAGGCTGTAAAAGCTCTTTCTGACCAATATGGAATCCCTGTGTTCTTTGATTCAGCGAGGTTTGCTGAGAATGCTTACTTCATCAAAAAAAGAGAAGCAGGACAGGAAAACAGAAGCATCAAAGAAATCTGTAAGGAAATTTTCTCTTACGGAGACGGGATGACAATGAGTTCTAAAAAAGACGGTTTAGTAAATATCGGTGGATTCATTGCTTTAAATAATGAAGAAGTTTTCAGAAAAGCTTCCAACTTTACCATTATTTACGAAGGATTTATTACTTACGGAGGAATGGCTGGAAGAGATATGGCAGCATTGGCTGTAGGTCTTGATGAAGCTACTGAGTTCGCTTATCTTGAAAGCAGAATTTCTCAGGTTGAATACTTAGGTAATAAACTGATTGAATACGGAATTCCGGTTCAAAAACCAATCGGAGGACATGCTGTATTCATTGATTCTTTAAACTTTCTACCCAATGTTTCCCGTGAAGAATATCCGGCACAGACATTAGGACTTGAAATTTACAAAGAAGCAGGGATCAGAACTGTAGAAATAGGAACATTATTAGCTGACAGAGATCCAGCAACAAGAGAAAACCGTTATCCTAAGTTAGAATTGGTACGTCTGGCAATTCCTAGAAGAACCTATACCAATAACCATATGGATTATATTGCTGCTGCTATCAAGAATGTTTATGAAAGACGTGAAGAAATAGCAAAAGGATACAAGATCACCTGGGAACCGGAAATCTTAAGACACTTTACTGTTCAGCTTGAAAAAGCTTAATCATAAAACCGGAATTTTTTTTCCGGTTTTTTTATGCATTAAAATTCAAAAGTTTCCTATACAAGAACAATCTTGTGCCTCTTATTTTCAAAAAAACAAAGATAACTGGTTCAAAATCACTCAGATATTATATTTTACAAATAAATATAAATCAAACATATTTCTTTATCACATGCAACATATTATTCTTTTCACTTTATTTTTTAGAAAACTCAATTAAATTAATTTCTTTTTTGAAATAGTGAATGTTTTTAATTTTAATTTTGTATCCATCTGGTAAAACAGATATAAAAATACTTGAGAACCAACCTGAAAAATCCGTTATTCCGAAAATGAAGAAAATTGCTGTCGTGGGCGCCGGTATCTCCGGCTTAAGCATGGCGAATTACTTAAAAAAATACAAGATTGATTATCACATCTATGAAAGAAGAAAAAAGGAAGATCTGGCAGGTCATGGTTTTCTTATTCCACAGGAAGGAATGGAATACCTTTATCAGATCATAGATCCGGACCTTCTTCTTAAGCATGGGAATTTTTTAAAGAAATACATACAATACTCCCATACAGGAAAAATACTGGCAGAAAAGGAACTGAACCATGTTTTTGCCATTTCAAGAAATTCATTAATTGATCTGCTGGCTCAAAATATTTCTCCTGAAAAAATAACCTACGAACACACCATAATCCCCGATGATCAACAGAACGGAAAATTAAAACTTTCCGATGGAACTGATATTGATGCAGAAATAGCAGTCATTTCTGATGGTTCCAGAAGCCGTATAAGAAGCCGTCTTTTTAAAGATGAAACCATGAAAGTGGTAAGGGAAAGTGAAGTAGTGAATATCATTCAGGATAAAGAAATTGCAGATTCTATTGAAAATGACTTTATAAAATTCCATCATGAAGACGGTGGGTTAACTTTTGGTATTCTTAAACTCACCCATGATACTGTTCTTTGGTATTCACAGTTTGACAATGAAAAATATATGATCAACGACTGCTCAGCAGAGAATTTAAAGAAATATATGCTCGAAGTTTTTGAGAATTGGCATCCTTTAATTCCATCAATTATACAGAAATCAGACTATAAAAACGTACACTTATGGCGTGTTTATGAGCTGGAAAAACTGAATCCGTTTTATAAAGATAATATTGTATTCATCGGAGATGCAGCGCACCCACTGATCCCATTTACTAGCCAGGGTGTAACCTCAGCCTTGAAAGACTCTTTCACATTAACGAAGTATTTAGTTGAAGAAGAAGATAAAACGGAAGCCTTCAGAAAATATGAGGCAAAAAGGAAACCTGAAATTGAGACTCATATCAATAACGGAAGAACATTGCTCAATCAGTTCCTGCTCCCGCTCCATCAACAATCAGAAAACATTTTACCCATATCTTATAAATAAATATGTTCAGCAATAACGATATCAACTTTGAAGCACTGAAAAGAAAAGCCTACAACGGAAGATGGGCAACTTTAGAGGAAGGAATTATTCCCCTTACCGCTGCAGATCCGGACTTCAGGACAGCACCTGAAATAGAACAGGGAATTATTGAATACCTGAAAGATGGCTATCTAAGCTACGGACCGTTTTCCGGTCTTCCGGAATTCAAAAAAAGTGTTGCAGATCATTTTAATAATGAGAAACATGGAAGCTTTTTCCCGGAAAATGTTCTGGCAGTCAACAGTGCCGCCCAGGGAATGTTTCTGATTGCCTCTTATGTTCTGAACCCGGGAGATGAAGCCATTATTCTGGATCCTGTAGATTTTCTTTTCAAAAAATCAGTAGAAACTGCTGGTGGAAAAGTGAGGCTTTGTCCTGTAGATACCATAACGGGAGACATTGATTTTGAAAAACTGGTTTCTTTAATCAATTCCAAAACGAAGCTTATCAGCATCTGCAATCCGCACAATCCACTGGGAAAAGTATACCCTAAAGAAGTTTTAATAAAAATAGCAGAAATCGCTTCAGCTCATGATCTTTGGGTGATGAGTGATGAAATCTGGAGTGATATTATTTATGACAACAAAAACTTCCATACCTACTCTTCCGTTTCTGAGAAGGCGAAGAGAAAAAGTTTTACCGTTTACGGCTTTTCAAAATCATTTGGAATTGCAGGACTGAGAATTGGGGCTGTATTGTGTAATGACCAGGATATTCTTGAAGATTTTACAGAAAAGTCCAATTTCAATTCAACAATAGAAGGCGTTTCTACGTTGTCCCAGATTGCCGGAAGTGTAGCTCTGGAGAAAGCAAAGCCTTGGTATAAAGAATTTTTAGCTCATTTACAGAGTAACAGAAATTTTGCTTTTACATTATTAAGCCGGTCAGAAATTCTAACCCCAAATCTACCTGAGGCTACTTTTGTGCTGTTTCCGAAGATTGAAAACGGAATGTCCAGCGATCAGTTTGCCCAACATGTTTTAAAGCAGGGAAAGGTTGCCATTGTTCCCGGATCAGAAAGATGGTTCGGAAAAGGAGCGGAAGGACATATCAGAATTTGTTTTTCCACTTCACAGGAAATTTTAGAAGAAGGAATTAACAGAATCATTACCAGCTTTTAACATTAAAATTTTTCATCAAATTTTAATAATAAGTTATTATTTTTCTCAAATTAACACAAATCTTTAATAAATTAAGACATCCATACTGAATATTTAATTTTAATGTGGATTTAAAAATAAATATTGATAATTTTGATTAAATCACCACTCAAAATTATCTATATGAAAATAAAATACATCAGCATCATTTTTCTTGGAGCTTCTACCTTATCTTATGCCCAGCAAATAAAGGATACCCTGAAAGAATCGAAGATTGACGAAGTGGCCATCACCGGAAGCCGGAATAAAAAAAGAACAGTAGTGAATACGCCTGTTCCTATTGATATCATCGACATTAAACAGGTAAGCCAGTCAACAGGACAAGTAGAAATCAACCAGCTTTTACAGTTTTCTGCGCCATCTTTCAACTCTAACAAACAATCAGGATCTGACGGTGCTGATGCAGTAGATCCTGCCACTTTAAGAGGTTTAGGGCCGGATCAAACTTTGCTATTGTTGAATGGAAAAAGATATCATCAGTCTTCACTCATCAATCTTTTTGGAACTAAAGGAAGAGGAAACACCGGATATGATATGAATACCATTCCAATTGGTGCGATAAAAAGAGTGGAAGTCCTTCGTGACGGAGCCTCAGCTCAATATGGATCTGATGCCATTGCAGGAGTAATCAATGTTATTTTGAATGACCGTGACAAAGGGTTTGAAGGAAATGCTTTTTATGGAATGAATCTTTTTAAAAGCCCGGGGAATAATGATGTTGTCTCAGATCATAAAGTAGATGGAACTACCTTTGATTTCAGTGGAAATTTAGGAACTAAAATAGGCTCAAAGGGAGGTTTTGGAAACTTTACAGTAGAGTTTATGAACAAAGATTATGCGATACGAAATGCAAATCCTGACTTATATACTGCTCCAAGACAGCGTTTCGGGGATGCAAAGGCGCAAAACATTTACTTTTTCGGAAATATTGAGCTTCCTTTATCTGATGGTCTGAAATTCTATTCCCGTCAAGGTTTTTCTCACAGAAATACCAAGGCCTACGCATGGACCAGATCAGCAGATGCCGACGGAAATATTCCTGAAATTTATCCTACAGGATTCAACCCGATTGAAAATACAAGCATTACAGATTTTACGTTTGACAACGGTCTTAAGTTTAAAGTTGCCGGCTGGGATGTAGATTTTTATAATGCTTTTGGCAACAACAGATTTACCTATCAGATTGACAATACGATTAATGCCACTTTGGGAGTCAAATCACCTACAAGCTTTAATGCAGGAGGACATTCATTACTACAGAATACAACAGGTTTTAATGCTGTAAAGCAGTTCAAAGTACTGGAAGGACTGAATATCGCTTTCGGATCGGAATTCAGGTATGAAAAATTTGATATCATCAAAGGAGAAGAAGCTTCTTATGCTATGTATGATGTAAATGGAAATCCTGTGACCGCCAGTACACCCCAAAACCTTCTTGTCACCAATCCTTTAAGCGGTGATGTAAGACCAGGCGGTTCCCAAGGATTCCCGGGATATTCCACAGACATTGGTAAGAGCAGAAATAACTTTGCGGCCTATATAGATACTGAACTTGACGTTACAAAAAACTGGATGATAAGCGTTGCCGGAAGATTTGAAAATTATAATGATTTTGGAAGCACTTTAAATGGAAAATTTGCAACAAGATATGCGATCACTCCGCAATTTGCTTTCCGTGGTTCCGTTTCTACCGGGTTCAGAGCACCTTCTCTGGCTCAGAAATATTACAGCCAGCAATTTACCAACTTCCAGGAAAAAAAATTAGTTACCATTCAGCTCGCATCTAACGATAGTAATATTGCAGGCAGCCTTGGAATTCCTCAGCTGAAGCAGGAAACCTCTGTGAACGGAAGTGCAGGATTCACTTTCAACACAGGAAAATTTACAGCGACAGTGGATGGATATTATATTCAGGTAAAAAACAGAATCGTTCTTACCGGATATTTCGCACAGGCGGACTTGCCAGAAAAAGTTCAAGAAGAAAATCCATTTATTGACCAGGTACAATTCTTTTCTAATGCAATTGATACCCGCACGAAAGGGATTGATATTATCTTAAGCTATAGTGAAAATGTAGGTTCTGGAAAACTGACGGCTACCTTAGCCGGAAACTATAATGATATGGAAATCACCAAAGTAAATACTTCAGAACAACTGGCAGGGAAAGAAAACATTTACTTAAGCGAAAGAGAAAAAGCTTTTATCCTCGCTTCTGCTCCGAAAACAAAAGTCAATTTGAACCTCAATTATAAGATCAACAAATTCAATGCGAATCTCCAGTTGGTAAGATTTGACAAAGCAACACTGATTGGTTATGACGGTAGAGAACAGGTCTATAATCCAAAAGTAACTACTGATCTTTCTTTTGGTTATGAATTTTGTAAGAATCTGAACCTCACCCTGGGCAGTAAAAACCTGTTTAACAGGTACCCTACACTGCAAACCACTCATGTAAGTGATGGAAATACAGAAGGCGGAGGTATTTTTGACCCTGTTCAGATGGGATTTGCCGGAAGACAGGTTTTTGCCAGACTTAACTTTAAGTTTTAAGAGAATAAAAGAAGCTGTATCCAAGGTTAATAATTTCACCTTTGTCATTCTGACGAAGGAAGAATCTCATTGATAAACCAATAGCATAAGATTCTTCACTACATTTCATTTCGTTCAGAATGACATTTTGATACAGTTTTTTTATTTTTTTGAAATTTTATAAAGCTTACCACTGTCGGTTACCGCATAAAGATTTCCGTCCATTCCGTTCAATACGTCGCGGAAACGTTCTTTCTGATCTGCCAGAAGACGTTCTTCACCGATCACTTTATTATCTTTCATGACAATCCTGTCAATATGCTCGCCACTTAAACATCCAATCATCAGATTTCCTTTCCATTCTTCGATATTTCCTGTATAAAAAGTAATTCCGCTTGGTGAAATCACCGGATCCCAGTAATAGATGGGTTGCTCAGTTCCTTCTCTTTGGGTGATTCCCTGCCCTACTTTATCACCTGAATATTCAATTCCATACGTCACATCTCCCCATCCGTAATTTTTTCCGGGTTGAATGAGGTTGATCTCATCTCCACCTCTCGGTCCCATTTCCACATCCCAGAGATTGCCATTAGGATCAATCGCCATTCCTTGCGGGTTACGCACACCATAAGCATAAATTTCAGGTTTATAGCCTTGTTTTCCGATAAAAGGATTTCCCGGAGCGGGCTTGCCGTCTTTTGTAATTTTCAGAATTTTTCCAAGATAATTATCCGTTTTCTGTGCATAGACACGCGTCACTTTATCTGATCTTTCTCCTGTACTTATAAATAAATGTCCATCTTTATCAAAAGCCAGACGGCTTCCATAATGTTTATCTCCATCGTAAGAAGGTTCAGCACGGAAAATAACTTTTACTTCTGAGATATTTTTGAGATCTGCAGACAGCTTGCCTTTCGCCACGGAAGTTAAATTTCCTTTCCCAAACGGTTCTGAAAAACTGAAGTAAATAATATTGTTGGCAGTAAAATCAGGATCAAGAGCCACATCCAACATTCCTCCCTGCCCTTTTGAATCCACTTTTGGAAAGCCTTCTATTTTTGACACCTGTTTCCCATCTATTGACACAACATTCATGTGACCATTCTTATCCGTAATCAGAAACTTTCCATCAGGTAAATTGATAATTCCCCAGGGTCTTCCTAAATCTTTGTTTAATATCTCTACATTATATGCTGTTGTAGTCTTTACTGCCTTGATTCTTGTCTGCCCTTTAAATGCCGGTTTGTAATCAGAATTAGGCTTCTCTGTCTCTACACTTCCATCGTTTCCAGTCTTCTGAGCATTCGCATGATTTTCTTTGCACGATGACAAAACAAGAAAAAGGCTCATTATCGGGACATAAAATTGATTGATTCTCATAATATTAGGATTGGTGATTGTATAATGAATGGAAAAATAATGCCATAAAATTTGTTGGTTTCATTTTTTATTCTACATTTGTAGAACAAATTACAACATTGTAGAATGAAAGAGATTAAATTAACAGATTCTGAAAAAATTCTCATGGAAATTCTTTGGGAGAAGAAAAAAATTTTCATGAAGGATATTCTGGAAACCTATCCTGACCCCAAGCCTGCTGCAACTACTATTGCAACTTTGCTTAAAAGAATGCAGAACAAAGATCTTGTAGGTTATAAAGTGTATGGAAATTCCCGTGAATACTATCCAAAAATAGAAAAAGGGGAATATTTCAAGGAAGAAATGACTTCCATGATTGATCGTTTTTTCAACAGCTCAGTAACACAGTTTGCTTCCTTTTTTACATCGAATGCAAAGCTTAGTCAAAAGCAGCTGAAAGAACTCCGTGATATCATAGATGATCAGATAAAGGAATAGATATGGCAGCCATTATTCTGAAAATAGTTCTGTGTTCTTCTGTTTTCATTGCCGTTTATTATCTCTTCCTTGAAAAAGAAAGAATGTACAGATTCAACAGATGGTATTTATTAAGTGGTATACTGCTTTCTTATATTATTCCATTTATCAATATTACGATACAAAGACCTGAAGCTAAAATAGAGCCTCAAACTCAAATGATGATTGAAGAAACGGCTCAGCAAATGATTTTAATTCAGCCAGAACAGGATAGTTTCAACTGGATGAATATTGTGTGGGGCGTGTATGCTGTAATGACACTTTTTCTACTCATGAAAAGTCTCTTAGCTCTCTTAGCTTTCAGAAGAATTAAAGGTGAAAAACGTATTTACGAATATTACAATATCATATTAACAAGTGAAAGTCTTTCTCCATTCAGTTTCTGGAATACAATATATATGGGGAAAAATTACATGGAAAATGATAGAATTGACCAAAGAATTTTCCTGCATGAAAAGGCTCACATTGATCAGAAACACAGTGTAGATTTAGTAATACTGGATCTTTTAAAGATTTTTACCTGGTTCAACCCTGTTCTTTTCTTATACAAAAAAGCAGTAATCACGAATCATGAGTTTTTAGCAGATGAAGCGGTACTGAAAAAGAATTATAATATTAAAGAGTACCAAAACCTTATTCTTGATCAAATTCTTAGCCACCAAAATCCTCCTTTGACTCATTCATTTAATTTTAACAACACCAAAAAAAGATTTATTATGATGAAAACCAAAAAATCGAAATTCAGCCTGTTAAAGAAAACAGCTGGAATCACAACGCTAATTGCTGCCGCTGTTTTACTTTCTGAAAGAACATATGCAGGGAATTCCGCAAGTATTCAGATACCAGAAAAAATAGCGGAAACTTCTGCTCAGACTAATGACCAGGATTCTTATCAGGAATTTAAAGACATATTGGCTAAGTATGCTGATTTGCTGAATGATGGAAAATATGCTGAATTTTCAAAAAAGGTCTCAGAAAGTGATAAAAAAAGACTGGAAGAACTTTATCCTTTACTGAATGAAACCCAGAAAAATGAGCAGAAGATCACATTCTTTGCGTTGCCTGAATTAAAAAAAAGAATTCCAACAGAGAGTGAACTGAAATCATTTTTAAATAAAAAAGACTATGCAGTCTGGATTGATTCAAAAAAAATTGAAAACAGCGTTTTGAAAAACTATAAGAAAACAGATTTTTCAAATGTTTATATCAGTAAAATTTATCCAAATGCCAGAACAGCACAAAATCCTCAGCCTTATCAGGTTACTTTAATGACTCCGGCTTATTTTGAAAAGACCAGACAAGAAGGAAAATCTTCTGTCATAATGGGATTCAAAAGGCAAGATTTAAAAGCCGTTGCAGATACAATCGTTCCAAGGATAAATAGCATAAATGAAAATAATCAAGGTAAAAACACAAATACAACCATCAATACTCCACAGAACACTAATGAACTTCCGGCACAATACGTTGATGGGGATAAAAGTTTCAGAATGCAAATAAATAAGGGCATTGATACCAGTCACTTTGAACCTAAATATGGTACTATAACATCAACTGCTTATATTCATATCGATGAGACAGGAAAAACAACACAGGTAACCACTTCGGGAGATAATGAAATACTAAACCGGGAACTTCTTAAGTCAGTCACTGAAATAAGTAATAACACAGTTTGGAAACCTGCTACGAAAGATGGGAAACCCATTGCTTCTGTACTAAAAGTCCCCGCAACAATGACTTTTACAAAACCTTAATCTTGAAAGCGCTAATTTTTAGCGCTTTTTTTATTTTTTCAATTATTCCTGTTGAAACTGTTAAAATTTTATTATCAAAATATTCACCATCAAAACATTATCCTGTCTAATAATTTCTTTCGTATTTTTGTTGTATACATTCTTTTCTATGGATTTTAAGCTTCAATCAGAATATAAACCTACCGGAGACCAGCCTCAAGCTATTGAAAAACTTACCGAAGGAATAGAGATCGGTGAGAAATATCAAACACTCCTAGGAGTTACAGGCTCCGGAAAAACCTTTACTGTTGCGAATGTTGTAAAAAATGTTCAGCGCCCAACCTTAGTTCTGGCACACAATAAGACTCTTGCGGCACAGCTCTTCATGGAGTTTAAAGAGTTCTTCCCGGAAAATGCCGTGGAATACTTTGTAAGCTACTATGATTATTACCAGCCCGAAGCTTATATTGCTACAACGGGAACTTATATTGAAAAAGACCTGAGCATCAATGAAGAGGTGGAAAAGCTGCGTCTTTCTGCAACTGCCAGCCTTCTTTCAGGAAGAAGGGATGTTTTGATTGTAGCCTCTGTTTCCTGTATTTATGGTATCGGAAACCCTACAGAATTTCATAAATCTTTAATTTCCATTGCTATTGGTGAAAAAGTGACGAGAACAGCGCTTCTCCACTCATTAGTTAATGCATTATATGCCAGAACATTAAATGAATTCCAACGAGGAACATTCCGTGTAAAAGGAGATGTGATTGATGTGTTCCCCGCTTATACTGATAATGCCATCAGAATTCAGTTTTTTGGAGATGAAATTGAAAAAATTCAAAGCTTTGACCCGGTTACAGGAAATGTAGAAGACAATTTTGATCAGATACAAATTTATCCTGCCAATCTTTTTGTCACATCAAAGGAAACCTTAAACGGTGCCATCAAAGAAATTCAGGATGATATGGTAAAACAGGTTGATTTCTTTAGTTCTGTTGGAAAACCATTAGAAGCCAAACGACTTCAGGAAAGAACTGAATTGGACCTTGAAATGATCAAAGAATTGGGCTATTGTTCAGGAATTGAGAACTATTCGAGATATCTTGACGGCCGTCTTCCGGGCACAAGGCCTTTCTGTCTGATCGACTATTTCCCTAAAGACTTTTTAATGGTTATTGACGAAAGCCACGTAACGGTTCCACAGGTTCATGCTATGTATGGTGGTGACCGAAGCAGAAAAGAAGCATTAGTGGAATACGGTTTCAGACTGCCGGCTGCTATGGACAACAGACCTTTAAAGTTTGAAGAATTTGAAGCTATTCAGAATCAGGTAATCTATGTTTCAGCAACTCCTGCAGATTATGAACTTGAAAAAACCGGAGGAGCTTATATAGAGCAGATCATCCGTCCGACAGGACTTCTTGACCCCATTATTGAGGTAAGACCTACCATCAACCAGATTGATGATTTGATGGAGGAAATCCATAAAAGATCTGATGCTGATGAAAGAGTACTGGTAACGACTTTAACGAAGAAAATGGCAGAAGAACTTACGAAATACTTTACCAAATTCGGAATCAGAACAAGATATATTCACTCTGATGTTGAAACGCTGGAACGTATTCAGATCATGCAGGATCTTCGTCTGGGGCTTTTTGATGTGCTTATTGGGGTTAACTTATTGCGAGAAGGATTGGATTTACCTGAAGTTTCATTAGTAGCTATTCTGGATGCTGATAAAGAAGGAATGCTGAGAAGCAGAAGATCAATGATTCAGACTGTGGGACGTGCTGCAAGGAATGTGAACGGAAAAGCAATCATGTATGCTGATAAAATCACAAAATCCATGCAGGCTACTCTGGATGAAACCGAATACCGCCGTGCTAAACAAATGCAATACAATGAAGATCACGGCCTGAAGCCAAAAGCATTAAATAAAAAGATTTCTGAAAACCTTGTCGGAAGAAGCAAAGACTTCCCGGATGAGAAATATACCCAAAAAGAAATCCTTCAGAAAGTTGCTGAAACAAAAGCAACCTATGCAAGTGAAGATATAGAGAAAATGATTACACAGAAGCAGAAAGAAATGGAAGCTGCTGCGAAAAACCTTGACTTTATAAAAGCGGCCAAGCTGAGAGATGAAATTGCAGCTTTGAAGGCTTAATAAGACTGATTTATAAAAAAGTTTCGGCGGCATCTTCGATGCCGCCGAAACTTTTTACCAAGATTGGTTTATTTATTTTTATTACAATCCGTTTCTTACTGCTGCCCTGATGGGAGTCAAAAGATCCATCAGGCCGTTTAATTTGATCTCATAAACTGTTGAAAGTTGCATTCCCAGTTTTCCCTTTGGCATTCCGTTTTTGTTGAACCATTCCAGGTAACTGATCGGAAGATCAATCAGAACCGTTCCTTCATACTTGCCGAACGGCATTTTCATGACACAGATTTCTTTTAATATTTCGGGATTCAGTCCTTCCACTTTTTTATATAATTAAATTAATTTTTCTTCAAGATCATTTTGGCCGGGCAGTTCAAGGTCTGGAGGTGTCTCTTCATCCGAAAACTCATTTCTGTATACCTGAACCAGAAGAAGGGTCAGTGAAATCAGAATAGGCCCGAAAATAAGCCCCATGAAGCCAAAAAGATTCATTCCCATGATAATCCCAAATACCGTATTCAAAGGATGGATGTTTTCCAGTTTCTTTAAAAGCGTAAAGCGAAGAAGATTATCCGTAAGACCTACCACTACAAGGCAATAGATCGCTAAGCCAATACCTTGACCTGTATTTCCTTCAGCGATCATAAAGATACATACCGGAACATATACAATAGCCGTTCCTACCACAGGAATTACTGAAGCAGCAGCCGTCAAAGCAAACAGAAGAATTGCTCCCGGAGCTCCAAAAATAAGGTATCCGATAAGCGCTACAATCCCCTGTCCTACTGCTACAACCGGAATCCCGATAGCATTGGCCATAATCAGTTTTCTCATTTTATCGCCTATCAAAGAAATGTTGGATCTCTTCAACGGTGCAGAAGAAGTAAGAATCTTTTCAAAGAGTCTTGGTCTTTCCAGCATAAAATAGAGAATAAAATACATGGACATCACTACAGTAAGCGTATTGAATGTCCCACTGAGCGCTGACGTAGAAACTTTTCCTACATTATCTTTCAGTTTCGTCATATTTTCTTTGCTCAGAATATCAAACCCTGTTTTGGAAAATATGTAAGAATGTATTTTATCCAGGAAAACATTGAACTTGGCCATATAGGCCTGCGCATTTCCCAGTTTATCAATAATCAGATCGGCAATAAAGTAGATAGGAAGAATAAGAACAATAAGACTCGCAAACATTAATGCAAATGCCGCAAGTGAAGGTTTCCATTTTTTTTCTTCCTGCAGGTAAAAGTTATATTTTCTGCAGACTACATAAATGGTGATTGCCCCCAAAACAGAGGGAATAAACAATGCCAGATTAAAACAGATCAACCCTGCCAGCACTATAATAATGGCCAGCAAAGACATCTGCTTTATTGCAACACTGCTTATTTGTTTGTCCTTATTCATCATGTATTTTATATTTTATTTACTGTACATAATTTGTCTTGGTTTTCCTAAGAAAGCACAATACGTAGAGTACATTACAATCATAATAAACGGAGCGGTTAAGATAACCCCAATTCCGCAAAGAATAACCCCTGCAATAGAGATCAGGAATCCTAAGAATCCGGTTAATAAGAAAACGCCATAGTTTTCTTTAGCAATATTGAAAGATTTCCCTAAAGCATCTGTAGCTGAAGCATTTTCAAATAACAGAATAGGATATCCTAATAAAAGGAAAGGATATACAAAAATAATAGGCAGTACACACAATGCAAGAGCAACTGAAGAAATAATCCCAGATAGAAGACTGTAGATCAATATGTTTACAAAATTCTGACGGTATCCGATGAATAGGTCAGAAAACTCAATAGGGCTTTTGGTGTTATATTTATTCACCATGTAGATCAATCCTACATACAAAGGCGATAATAAGAGACCGAAAAGACTGGAAGCCCCCATATACAAAGGAAGTCCCGGAGCACTCCAATAATTAAAATCACCTCCTGAAGATTTCATATCTTCTACGATAGAAGCAGAATCAAATCCTGTAAGCATCTGAATAACAGACCCTCCCACCAGATAAATAATCATTGCTACGATTCCGTAACCGAAAACACCTTTATACATTTCAAAGGCATGAGAAATAATCGACCCCGTATCTCTGTTAGGCACAGAGCCTTGCTGATCAAATTCGTTAAATTCAGACATAGTTTAAATATTTAATGATTTTACCAAAATTAGTTTTTTTTAGTAAAAAATCACATTAAACACGAATGAATTTTAGCTTTTCTCTGAAAAAACGGTTTTATACAATGAATAAATCATCGCATTCCAAAAAGGAAAAGTGAAAAGTCCTCCTATCAAAAAAAGAGCAAAACCTAAATACTTAAATAGAAAAGCAACGATTACACAAACCATTATTTCAACGAAATACATTTTAAGAGCTTTAAAGTTCAGAGAAATGGCTTCGAATATCCTTTTATCCGCAAAAAACATAAGCGGTGCAACAAACAGAGTCACAGCAACCCAAGCAACAGCCAATATTATGGTAGGAATTGTAAATCTGTAAATAAAGAACCAGAAAAGAAAATACCCTACATATTTAAAAAAGTTGAGTCCATTGTACCCCGCAAAAAGATCCCCGATCACAATATTTTCTTTAAGATCAATTTTCCTGAAGATCTGGAACATCCCAAGATTCAATGGATACAAAAATGCTGTAGTCCCCCAGATAGCCAGTGTAAACATCTGATAATTTTCGGTTGCCGTTATCGCTTCCATTTTTTTCAGATATGCTTTTGTTCCCTGCAAAAAAGCTTCCTCCAATTCTTTATTGTAAGAGAAAACGTCATACTTTGTTCCAAAAAGCATAACGGCGGTAAGCAATATTCCAAAAAATATGATGGAAAACATCAACTGAAAAACCAGTGTTTTATTCCAATAAAAAAATGCCTGCTTCAATATAAAATCTAGTCCCGGTTTCTGAGGATATTTGTTCTGCATCATAAAAAATTTATGCAAAAGTAAACATCAATAAGTACTTTTGCAGAATGTTTTCAGTGAATCATCAAAAATTT
The DNA here is from genome assembly GCF_900182655.1 of Chryseobacterium rhizoplanae. Classification (GTDB taxonomy): domain Bacteria; phylum Bacteroidota; class Bacteroidia; order Flavobacteriales; family Weeksellaceae; genus Chryseobacterium; species Chryseobacterium rhizoplanae. The sequence continues at coordinate 5,846 of NZ_FXTC01000007.1, read as the reverse complement.
ATGGAAATGGACGAGCTTTCTCTTCAGAAGGTTCCCTATTTTTTCGTTATCGACTTTCTCTCGGAGAATGTGGAAATCTATCAGGAACATGAAATTGAAAAAGAAGGCTTAATTATTGATTTTCAAGAGTTTTCAAACACAAAAGAGACACAGGAACTGGACAAAAAAGTAGTCTGGAAATCGTTTCCTGAAACATTGGAAAGCTTTAAAATCGGCTTTGATAAGGTTCAGAAAAATATTCGTTTGGGAAATTCTTATTTAGTAAATTATACCAGAAAGACCAAGATAGAGACCAATTTAACCTTAGAAGAAATTTTTTACCACTCAAATGCGAAATACAAAGTTTTTTATAAAGATTTTTTTGTATTTTTTTCTCCTGAAACTTTTGTAAAGATCATTGACGGAAAAATTTTAACCTATCCCATGAAAGGCACCATTGATGCCTCTATTGAAAATGCTGCGGAAATACTGAAGAATGATAAAAAGGAAAAAGCAGAACATTACACTGTAGTAGATCTGCTTCGGAATGATCTGAGCATGGTAGCTGATGATGTAAGGGTGGACCAGTTCCAGCATATTGATTTCATCAAAACCCAACAAAAGGATCTGTATGCCATGAGTTCTGAAATCTCAGGAATGATAAAACCTGAATATGAGGGAAAAGTAGGAAGTATTATGCAGAAACTTCTTCCTGCGGGATCTATTTTAGGAGCTCCCAAACCTAAAACACTGGAAATAATTCTGGATGCAGAAGGATATGACAGAGGATATTACACGGGAATTTGTGGCTGGTTTGACGGCCAGAATGTAGACAGCTGTGTAATGATACGCTTTATTGAAAAAGAAGAAGACCAGCTGTATTTCAAAAGCGGAGGCGGTATAACGCACATGAGTAAGTTAGAAGACGAATATCAGGAAATGAAAAATAAAATCTATGTCCCAATTCATTGAAAGCATTAAAGTAGAAGATCAGGAGGTTTTTCTATTGGATCTACACCAGAAACGTGTCAATCAAACATTTTCCCATTTCGGGAAAGAAGACTCTATTGATTTGGCTAAGATCTACAAAAATCTACAGCATGATGAGGATGGTCTTTTCAAATTAAGAATTTCTTATGATCTCGACAAAAGAGTCAGAACACAGATGATTCCTTATGCGATTCCTGAAATTCAGGATTTCAAGCTGGTAGAAAACAACAGTTTTGATTATTCATTCAAGTTTGAAGACCGTAAAGAGTTGGATAAAATGAAGATGAAATCCAAGACAGAAGAGATTATCATTGTTAAAAATAATCATATCACCGATACCTCTTTTTCTAACCTTTTATTTTTAAAAGGGAAAGACTGGTTTACTCCCGCTACCTATCTGCTGAACGGAGTACAGAGGCAGCATCTTTTAAAGCACAAAAAGATCAAAGAAACGGAGATTACTTTACAAAATATAAAGCAGTTCACCCATTTCCAGATCATTAATGCATTGAATGATTTTGATGATATGTTCATCTACCCTATCGACAGAATTATCAATCTGCCGGGGAATGAAGAGTATCTTGATCTTTAAGATTATTTCATAAACTCAAAGTATGACTTCAGCACATCTGCGCTATTCTTCCCGTGAGTATTTACTTCCAGGATTTTTGGTTGTGCATCAGGTTTGAAGAAATTCTCCAGAACTCTGTCAAGCGTAATTTCATCCTCTACTTTTATATAGGAGAACCCAAAGTGCTTGGCAAGAGATTCTGCATTCTTACGGTGTTTTGTAGCAATAAACTCATCCAATGTATTCGGGTTGGCATTTCCGGGCCCCGGAATGATCTTAAAGATATTTCCTTCACCGTTATTGAAGATCATGATTCTTACAAACGGTGGGATATATTGATTCCAAAGTCCGTTGATGTCATAAAAGAAACTTAAATCTCCTGTAATCAGCAAAGTAGGATTTTCATTTTTAATAGCAAATCCCATTGCCGTAGAAGTAGATCCGTCAATACCGCTGGTTCCCCTGTTACAGTACATTTTTCGCTTTCCGAAATCAAACAGCTGTGCATATCTGATGCCGGAAGAATTACTGAAATGGATGTTATAATTTTCAGGAATCGTCTGCGAAGCCTTATTGAAGAAATAAAAATCTGAGAATTCAATCGTATTCAAAAACTGCTCGTGTTTAGCATCTTTTTTATCCCTTAAAACGTCCCAAAGATTAAAATAGGGTCTAGGCTCCAGATTGATAAATTTCAACAATTTTGAGAAGAAAACTTCAGGCTTAACTTCAATTTTTTCTGTCAGTGAGAAATAGGTATCCGGCTGCCATACTTCATCCAGGTGCCAGTGCTGTTTAGGGCGAGCACTTCTCAGGAACTGTTTTACTTTTTTAGAAACTACGTTCTGTCCCACTGTGATCAACAGATCCGGAGCATAGGTTTTATAGTCTTCTTCTGTAAAATTAAATATATAACGGTCTATATGTTTGAAAAACTTCTCATGATGAAGGTTAGAATTGGCCTCACTTAAAACAATCACAGAATGGTTTTTCACCAATTGAGTCAATTGATTTTCCAGCTCAGGGCTGTAATCTCTGGTTCCTACCAACAGCATAATTCTTTGTGAAGTATGCCATTCTGCAATTAAATTTGAAGGAATTTCATACTCTTTATGCTTGATTGTTTTTTCTACCGTAGGAAAAGTAGGAAGTTCTGATACAAGCTCATACAAAGGCTCCTCCAAAGGAATATTAATATGCACCGGCCCCTGCTTTTCAAAGCAAAGTTCAATGGCTTTTTTAATGGTATCGAAATTAATATCTTCTGCATGTTCTTTGCTGTCTTCCAAAAGCTGGAAATCACCATAGGAATGCTGATGAAAAACATCCTTCTGTCTTATCGTCTGACCATCGAACAAATCAACAAAATCAGTCGGTCGGTCAGCAGTAAGTACCAAAAGTGGAATATTTTGATAAAAAGCTTCAGTAACAGCAGGATAATAGTTTACCACTGCAGATCCGCTGGTACAGGTAATTGCTACCGGTTTCTTTTCGCTTTTTGCCATTCCCATCGCCACAAAAGCAGCACTTCTTTCGTCTACAATACTGTAACAGTTAAAACTATCTACCTCCGAAAAATGAATGGCCAAAGGAGCATTTCTTGACCCCGGAGAAATTACGATATCAGCAATTCCGTACTGTTGAAGAAGATGTGCAAGTATTTGGATACTTCTCTTAGAAGAATATTTTTTCATACAGCAAATTTAACTTATAAATAATGATTTTAAAATCATTTAAATTAAAAAAAATGTAATTTTGCTGTTCGTAAATTTCTAAAAATGGATAAAATACCTAGTGTAGACCTGCGTGATTTCCTTTCGGACAACCCGGAACGCAAACAGAAATTTGTAAATGAAATCGGAAAAGCTTATGAAGAAATTGGTTTTGTAGCCTTAAAAGGCCACTTTCTTGATGACAACCTGGTAGATGATTTGTATGGAGAGGTAAAAAACTTTTTTGAACAGCCAGTGGAAACGAAACAGAAGTATGAGATTCCAGGAATAGGCGGCCAGAGAGGTTATGTAGGATTCGGTAAAGAAACTGCAAAAGGTTTCAAAAAAGGAGACTTAAAAGAATTTTGGCACTTTGGGCAATATCTGTCTGATGATTCAAAATACAAAACTGAGTATCCGGACAATGTAATCGTTGATGAACTTCCAAAATTCAACGAAGTTGGTAAAGAGGCATTTCAGATGCTTGAGAAAACGGGACAGTATGTTCTAAGAGCTTTAGCATTGCATCTTGGCTTAAATGAATTCTATTTTGATGACAAAATCGCAGAAGGAAATTCTATTTTAAGACCTATTCACTATCCGCCAATTACTGAAGAACCGGATGATGCGGTAAGAGCTGCAGCTCATGGAGATATTAACCTTATTACTCTTCTAATGGGAGCACAAGGGAAAGGTCTTCAGGTTCAGAATCACAACGGAGAATGGATTGATGCCATTGCAGAACCGGATGAATTGATGATCAATGTTGGAGATATGCTTTCAAGACATACCAACAACAAATTGAAATCTACTATCCACAGAGTGGTAAACCCACCAAGAGAATTGTGGAGTACTTCAAGATATTCGATTCCTTTCTTTATGCATCCTGTAAGTGCTATGTCTTTAAATGCACTTGAAAATTGTGTAGACGAAAACAATCCGAAACTATACGAAGATACAACTGCCGGAGAATTCCTGCATGAAAGATTGATCGAACTGGGATTGATTAAAAAATAAATAAAAAGGCTGTCTCGATCTTGAGACAGCCTTTTTTATTCCTATTTGTGTCCTAACCTGTGATACAATAAAATTCAGGGCATGGCGTAGGCTGAGTGAAAGTTCCCCACGGACAGATACAGGTATAAGAATCACCACCACCGCCTGGGTTTCCTCCACCTCCCGGATTTCCTCCGTAAGGTACACATTTACCACCTGAACAGATCTCTCCCGCAGAGCACCCTCCTTCTCCTGGTCCTCCACCCTCAAAACAATATGCCGGAAAGTCGACTCCAGCAACAATACTTTTCTTGTCTTCTCTTGAAAGTTTTTTTAGATTTTTCATAGTTTTTGATTTTTGGTATTTCCTACTCTAAAAGCTTTTCGGATAACGCTTGCCTAAAAATAATATATATTTAACTAATAATCAAATATTTAAATAAAACTGAGTTTCTAGCAGATTCAAAAGACTATAATTTTAGTAAACTTTATTTTTTTATATACCATATCTTGTTTAATTAAAAATATTTTAACTATTTTTACTTTACATACAAATTTTTAATTAAAACAATATGAAAAATTTAAAAAAACTACAAAAAGGCCAATTAAAAAACATTTCCGGAGGTGCCACTCTTCCTGAAGCAGATTTCTGCATGTATTATTGCAGCGGAGTAATTGTTTGTGCTACGTGCAGTGATGATTTCAAATGCCCGGACACAAACAGTGATATGTAAGATTGAAAATCAAAATGTCATAAAATGGGAACCGTTTCTTTGTTGAAGCGGTTTTTTTATTTCTGTAGGCTTACAATAGGGTAGATTTTAGCTCTTCCTATAACATTTCCACACACAGATATATTTTTATAAAAAAGAGATTGTTTATGAGCTTAAAAATAATGTCTGATAGTAATAAGTAATACTTGGTATTAAATTAGAGAATTCATCAGCATTAATAAAGAAGAGCATTCTCCCGCTATCCATTCATACTCCTCGCGCCAGCGCTTTCCTACACTCAAACCCACAGCTCTCCCACGCAAGCTGTGGGGTAACCATTGCTATCGGGGCTAGGGAAGACGAATTATGAGTTATGAGTTGCGGGATTCGGGATTCGCGTTACGTTTTTCTGAGGTTCAGATTATAAATAATAGTTTTATCCTATTCAATAGGAGCGGGCCGTCATCCTGAGCGTAGTCGAAGGAAGCCGTTTTATTAAGATTTCTTTCTTCCTATGGGGCTTTAGCCAAAATTTATTATTTGGTAAGACATTCGTTGAGGAAAATGATACAATACAATCCCGGGTTGTTTAAACTCCTTCAAAGTGACAGATAAGAGGAATATAGATTAGTAATGATGGTAAAGACGGGAAACTGGTTTTGAACAATGTGCACTCAATGATAATTGATAAACTGATGCATTATTTATTACTCATTGCTTATTATTCATTACTTATCTTTTAGGATTGTGCTGGCTTGGGTATACAGCAAAAAAAAATCCTTTATCATAAGATAAAGGATTTTTAAAAATAAAATAAAAACTGGCGGCGGCCTACTCTCCCGCTTTCGCAGTACCATCGGCGCTGGTGGGCTTAACTTCTGTGTT
>NZ_FXTC01000006.1 GCF_900182655.1 Chryseobacterium rhizoplanae | reverse complement strand
TAAGAAAGACGTATATCGCCAGATACCAATGCCGTATGTTCAGGGGTCCAGAATGCCTGTTCCTCAAATAAACCATGAAGCGTAGCCTCTCTGTCATAATATTTAATCGTATCATTCAGGGAAGAGATTACTTGGTGATGCATTTCATAATTCAATAAATGATAACCAGAAATTAATCGATTGGTTTTATTATTCAACAAATCATCCAGGATACAGATAAACAGATTTTTATAAAGCTCTATAAAGTTTGTAATCAATTCGGGATTAAGTTGAGAGCTATTATATATTATCTTAAAGCGAAGTATCTCATTTTTAACTTCCTGTTCCATAGAAATCATGTCAACTGTGTTCAGACTTAATTCATCATTAACTGTTACATCAGCAATTCCATGATAATCAATAAACAGATCCTTGAAACTAGTCTGAGAAAAATTAAACTCCAGAATATCAGGTCTTGGAGCGTACTTCATAAGATCTGATACAGGCAAGTAATCTGCTTTGGTATTCCATAAACTCTTGAGATAGTCAATATTTTGATTAATCAGATCCTTAAGTCTGCAATCAGAAGAAAAATAATATCCTTTAACAGTGGTATTAACATGTGAGCCTAAAATATAGTTTTGCTGTTTCTTAATACTTACCGGGTAATTAACAATCAGATGATTAACCTCTGATATTCGATGGAGTAAAATAGCAAGTACTAGCTGTCCATAGGCATAAGGAGTCAGTTTATAAGTTTCCGTTAACAGATTTGTTCTGGAAAGTATTTCTTTGGAAAATTCAAAGTTTATTTCATTGAATGAACTAGAATCACTTACAGACTTATTATACACTTCCAGAAACTTGAAACCCGGATTTTCAATGCTTGCTAAATGTCTTTTCCAAAAATCAGCAATTACGTCCTTTCCATTATTCAATATAGTTCTTACCTCCTTATTCATTTCATTAAGTAAATATGCCTGCTCGGATAGGCTTACCGGATTGTCATAACTACTATCATTATAATATTTACTCAATTCACTATGAAGAAAATTATCTGTCAACCGATCAATAAGGATGCTGGAAAACACATAGATTATTCTATATTTTCCATCATCCCGTTTAATAATATAAAATCTTGATAGTAGATCATTTTCAAGGTCGAATGGCTTTAGTACAAGCTTTAAAAACTCTTCATAATCAGTATAATTAGGGAGAGATACGAGCAGCGGAGTCGTATCAGACAGCTGCAACTTGCTTTTCCAAAACAATTCTCCATCCACACTAACTATATTACTATTAACCAATAAATTATGATTAACAAATCTTACCAGACTTTTATTGAGTCTTTCTATATCAATAACTCCTGAGAAGGTCTGATCTAAAATAATGTGAAGATCACTTTTCAAAGGATCTAACTTCCAATTGTCATAAAAAACTTCCTGATAGGGAGTCAGTTTCAATAAAAATTCTTGCTTCATCATAATAAGAATATTAATTACATATTACCTCTCCTGAATAACAGATACTTTAATTATCTTTTGATAGCTATGTCTTAATGATTATTAGCGTAATGAAAAGAAGAATCTTTATATTTTTTTAATAATAAGAAATGATACTAAAAAGAATTCTTTTTTCAATTGTAAAATTAACACACCCATATCATACTGATAACCAACAAAGTGTAGTTTTATCTTGCAATACATCAAGAAAAATATCTATAAAAATTAATTCTTGGAAGCTTTCGTATAATCCCAAGGAACAGTACGATTTAGTAAAAAAACTACATTCAACTAGTGATAATATGACTCTAGTTTAGAGTTATCTAAATGATAAGAATGTAATTTTGTATATAATCAATTTCAAAGAAGTTGATTAGAGCTGATCAAAAAAATATTGAAATGTAAGTTAATTATTACACTGATAGAAGCCTGGATAAAACTACCTCAGCATTCAGTTTGCTGTATATAGTCTAAAACATATGCTTGATGTATTTACAAAGTACAGACAGGGATTTTGGTAAAATCGGTTTAATTAACACAAATGATATGATCATAAAATTAATTAATGAACATATATATATTTAGAATGGGGTGTACCATTTAATATTTTTTTAAGTGTTTTTTAAGTTATTTTTTTACCACGGTGGCGGCAATGCAAATTACTATTGCCGCAATTTTTAACTCTTATTAGTTGACGTATTTATACATAAGTTTTATTTTAATTACAGATGGAGCTGCCTCATTTTCGAGACAGCCCATTTTATGTTTAAAGCTGTTTTACAATTTATCTGATATAGATAAATTGTAAAATTTTTGCAACAAATATGTCAAGATTTTTTTTAATATATTGCATAAAAATACCGAAAAATCTCATTCTTCGGTATTTTCTATATTTGAAAAATACTTATTTAAATATATAATTTAAAGTCAAGGCTATCACCTGTTCTGATTTTTTGCTATCATTACCTCCGATTTCATTTACAAGACCCGGATATGTATCTGAGAATCCTAAATCATACCTTAAAACCAATTCAACTTGCCTCTTGTAACTATATCCTACCCCTAATCCAAGCCCCCAGTTGAAGCTCTTAGCTTTACCATTTACACCTGAAGGCTGTTTTGGATCAGTAACATTAGGATCGTAGTAAGGTCTCCCAGCAGGAGTATTTTTCACATTTTGATTGACTAAAAAATTAAATCTAGGACCTATCAATCCAAAGAATTCAGATTCAGATTCTGAAAAGTACCCTTTAAAATAAAGAGGTACACTCAGATAGTTATTGGCATATACTGCATCATAACCATCTTTTCCTTTAGCATTTTTATCTTTCCCGGTTTCTCCTGCCCCATAATATAATACTTCCGGCTGTATAAAGAATTGATTAGTTTTTCCCATCGGTATCGTAGCCAAAACACCTCCTTGAAAAGTATACCTTGCACCGGAGGGATTGTGGGCATTTGCTACTCTTGAATAGTTTACACCTGCCGTAAGACCAAACCTTGTGTTTTTCAATTGTACTTGGGCAAAAGATAAACCGGAAAGAATTAAAGTTGAGAATAATAAATGTTTTTTCATGTGCTGTGGTTTTATATTGTTTTGATAATTTTCACTGTCACTTCAATATTAAGAGATAATAAACAACATAATTGACTATATCTTTAATCTTAAATATTAGCACTATTGTTCTGATATAAATATAAAAGAGATCCGGCAATTGTGTGGCCATGCCGGATCATTAAAAAACATAAATATCTACAGTATAAAACAATAATGTAGAAAATTCTTTAAAGAGACATGACAAATGTAAACAGATATCTTTACTTATTCCACTGAACACTAATCATATTATCACTAATTATGTGTAGTTTTATAACTATCACTAAGCAAGCTCAGTCCAATAGTCTTGCTATTATCCTGGCATACCTATAACTAGAGTTGAAATCACTAAAAGCTATCAATCAAGCCATGCAGCTGTAACTTTCAAATTAAGCCCTCTGGTCGATTTTATAACATAGGATTAAAATCGAGAAGTCTTCAATAATTCCCTATCACCTCACTTAAAATAAATATGATTAATTATAACGATGAAAAAATAATTATATAAATTTCCTTATATTTTTTGTTAGTTTTTGAAAAAAAAAGTATCTTTGAATCAATAATTATCAGTTTGTCAGGGAGTTGCCCTTTAAATGTCCCCCAAATTAATCAATTAATTGAGTATCAATATGGTTCATTTTCTGTATCGGGAAGTAATGAGATAAAAAAATTATCACCATTCATCAAAATCAAATTAAAATAAGTAATAAGATAATAAATATTGCAGTGCAGTTGATTATTCTGATGAAAATGGACTTTTGGATAATATTATAGTTTTTAGGATATTTGATTTATGATTTTTAACCACACAAATGTACCTAATTGTACCTCCATTTGTTTTGCTTCGTGTACCGTGGAGCCTTTATTTCTGTACCTGCTTAATAAAATTAATTCCCTTTTCCTATTAAAGCCTTTAGGCCTGTCTTATATTTTTCAAAAAGGAAAGTACATTAGCATTAAGAGATAAAATGCAGCTATTTTCCATTTGGTTTCATTTAAAAGGTCCGCAGGTCTTTTCTTAATTACACTTTTGGGGCAAAACAGTGAAACAGTATATCATCAAATAGTAAAAAAAATATACTATGATGAAATTTCTCACTATCTTAAACCGTTTAACTAAGTGTTTGAAAATTATATTTATTAGAATGAAAAATCATACGTTAACAACACTTTTAATCATTACAACGATACTATTTTCTTGTAAAGGTGAAAAAAAACCGGATATTCGTTCGGTCTTCAATAATTCAGGTTTTGATAATGGCAACATAGATTCTACTAAAAATCCATGTATTGATTTTGATGGCTTTGCTAATGGTAACTGGAAGAAGAAAAACCCTCTTCCTGCTACTGAAAGCAGATGGGGTGCTTTTGAAATTCTTGATCGGGACAACAAAGTGAAACTGAAAAATATTGTAGATAGCATAAGTAAACTACCTCATCTCAAATCAGGTTCAGAATCTCAACAGATAGCTGATTTTTACAGATCTTACATGGATACTATAACCATAGAAAAGTTAGGACTTTCATCGCTTGATAAGTATTTTGAGCGAATTGACCATATTAAAGATTATACCGATTGGGTAAACTTCTCCGGGGAACTTCAAAAGCTTGGCATACCCACTTTTATCAGTTATAAGGTAGAAGCCGATGCTCATAACAATCAAATGAATATTCTTTCGTTAGGACAAGGCGGGCTAACTTTGGGTGATAAAAGCTATTATGCACTAAAGGAATCTAAAAATGCCAACTTAAAAGACAGAATGATCCGGCATATCGACATTATGTACAAAAGCGCAGGCCTTAAAGATGTCTCCCCTGGTTCCAAAATTTATGAATTGGAGCAGAACGTAGCCAATCTGCAGCTAACCAGTCTGATGTTGCGCGATCAGATAAAAACTTATAATAAGTTGTCTGTTCCGGAACTCAGCCGCATAGCACCACAATTTAATTGGAACGGTTTTTTAAAAGCGCAGGGAATTAATACCCAGACTGTTGTTATTGAAGACCGGGCTTATATGAGCAATTTAACATCTCTCCTGTATAAAACACCTTTGACTGTATTGAAATTATATACCCGATGGCAGCTTTTATCTCATTTTGCCCCTTACCTGCCACAGAAATACAGCAATCCTCACTTTGCTTTTTTCGGAACAGTAATGGCTGGAAAAAAAGAACAAAAAAGCCGCATAGACATGGCTATCCAAGAGTTAGAGCAAGCATTGGGTATGCCTTTAGGTAAACTTTTTGTTCAAAGATATTTCCCTGAACAAGATAAACAAAAGATAAGTGAAATGATTGAAAATGTGCGCTGGGTTTATCATCAGCGTATAGACAGCTTACGCTGGATGAGTAATAGCACCAAAGCGTCTGCACACAAAAAATTAAACACAATGACTTTCAAGATCGGATATCCGGAAAAATGGCCCAACTATTTCGGTATCTCTATACAGCCATTACGTTTGATAGACAATGTTATTGCTGTTGCAGTTTTTCATCATAATGAAAACATCAGGAAAATTGATAAGCCCGTAGATAAAACCGAATGGCATTCAACACCGCAGACCGTTGATGCCTTTTACGATCAATATACTAACAGTGCTTGTTTCCCTGCCGGTATCCTGCAGCCACCTTTTTACAATCATAAAGCAGATGATGCTATAAATTACGGTGCCATAATCGCGGCGATAGGGCACGAAATAACCCATGCTTTTGATGACAGAGGTTCGAAATTCGATGCATCTGGTAATTTAAATAACTGGTGGACATCAAAAGACAGGCATAATTTTGAAAACCTCACAAAAGAATACATTGAATATTTTAACCAGATAGAGGCCCAGCCGGGATTACACATTAACGGACAGCTCACTATAAGCGAAAATATAGCAGATCTTGGTGGACTTACTCTGGCCTATCATGCGCTTGAAAAAAGTTATGATAAAAAAAAGCAGCCTGCATCTATTAATGGTTTCACCTGGCAGCAGCGTTTCTTTTTAGGGTGGGCACAAATGTGGCATGGCAACATCAGTCCTGAAGCACTGCGTAATGAATTATTAACCAACCCCCATGTCCCTTTCAGGTTTAGAATAAATGGCCCTCTGAAACAATTAAGGGAATTTAGACAAGCATGGAAATGCAACAAAAGAGATTCAGTCAATTTGAATATTAAAAGTATAGAAATTTGGTAAACTTATAATGTATCAACGAAGATTTAAACTTTTTTAGCCATCATTTCATATTTCTGGTCATGGTTTCAACTCTCATTCCGTTTAAGCTTACAACCTGTTATTTCGTATAGGGGATAACAAATGATGGGAATTTTTAAAATAAACAAAAAATGATTTACCAGAATTTAAAACATTGCTTCCCCAAGAATTACGAAAAGTAATTTTAGAAAAACAGCAAGACAGAATCTAAAAATGATTTAGCAAACTCAATATGCAGCTATCTATTATTAATATAATTCTTTATCGGAAAATTTAAAATCCTGTATTTTGGGCAAAGGCCTTATTAAAACTCTTTTCTTCCTGACTTTTAATGCTTTGTCTGAACCCGATATTTCATCAATTTCGGTTCTGATCCCGGTTACCAGATCAAATTTAGTTTCTGTAAATATTGTCTTTTCATCAATATAACCTTTAGTTGCGTTATTGGTGAGCTTATTGACATAAATTAATTCAAAACTGCCATTATTATATTTGAAGTCGTATGTAATATTCCCGCCTTTAATTTCACTCCACATTTTTAAGATCCCTTTTTCAATAAAGAAATCCGGAATTTGATATCCATTAAATTTCCCTTGATTTCCAACCGGATATTGGGGTTCGATGATCTTGGTTGAAGACACGGCCAATGCTAATTTCCCATTCGGTTGGGACAGGAAAATCTGTAATCTTAACGGTCTTGTTTCGTCTAATGTATCCATTTCCACAATTATTCTATCCATCTTCCCATCGCCATTTAAGTCTCCATGTTCTTCTCTGACCTGGTACGTATAGTGCTCTTTAACACTGCTATTTTGAGCCGATAAGTTCAGTGGAAACGAAAATAAAATAAATATAAAAATGATTACTGAATTTTTTAAAGATAAAACCATCTGCATTAAAAAGATTTTTTCCAAAATTTATATCCTGCTGAATAGATACCCAGCTCTTCCATCTTCTTAATATAAGACATTTCAAACATCATCAATCTGATTTCTGTTGCATCTACCGATCTGGATATTTTGTTTCCCTGTGAATCGAAAGAGATCTCCTCTTCCTGATGATCATCTTTAAAAAGATAATAGTAGAAAGATTCATCTTTCCAGTAAGAAGCATTTGGATCATCGTCATCAACAGCAATTTTCTTGCAGTTTTTACTGAGGTAGTCTTTGATTTTACTATAGTCAGCCGAAGTTTTTGAGGTCTTTTCTACTTTAAGATACATTAATTTGCCTTTCCGGTCTTCTACCATATCCATTTTGGGGAAAGTTACTGTATTCAAAACAGCTATCCTGTCTTTTTCCGGATCGTACGCGACTGTTTTGTATCCATAGCCAAATATTTCGGTTGGTTTCTTATTTCTCACCATCCAGTCATTGGTTGATTCTAAAGAAAGCTCTGTAGGAAATCTCCCATCCGTTTTAAAATAACCTAAAGTATCTTTTACAAAAAAAGCATTATTTAAAAGATTAAGAGCTTCTTTTTTATCCAGACTTTTAGGGTCTTTCGAAATAATCTCGTTGGTCTTTTTGATCTTATTGCTGTAAAATTCCGAAACATCAAAATCATTGGATATTTTTGCCAGATCAACAATTTTGTTATCCTGTGAATGACAAAATGACAAGAGAAATAATACGAAAAGCATGTAAATTTTATTTTGCATAGATCATTAGTTTTTTTATTTTTTTAATACTTATAATTGAATAAGAAGTTTTTCCATTAATGATATTTTTAACTGATAAGTGATTGTTAGGTACTAAAGTTTTCTGTCATCAATCAACTTATCCAGGATCACCTGCAATACAAAAGATCACCGGAACTCATCTTACCTATAACCTGGTCGGCATATTCATTTTTTATAATATAAAGGAAAGCTCTTACATCAGATTTATTTTTTCTGTTATCAATACCCTTATTTGCCTGCTTGACTTCAATGTTCATTGTATTGCTTCCATCGTCAGCAACTACACAATATTTAATCATCCGGTCTTTTAAACGCCAGGTATAAATATCATAAGGTTTAATAAAAGTCTCTTTGCTAACTTTTGACTTCCCATATTTTTGATCTAAAAACTCTACAAATTTTTTAGTTTCTTTTAAAGAAATATCTCCTGCAACCGCATTAAAAACCATCATCTTGCCATTAAGAGTAGTTGCGAAATTAATGGCATTAAAATCAAAATCGTCAAATCTCGCCAGAACATCTTGATGAGAAAAAATTTCCTGTCTGTATTCAATCCGTATTGGTTTTTCGCTTCCGATAAACTCTCCGTCAAAAATAGTATCAACGCCTATAACCTCAGACTTTATTTGATAATAGTTGTCATACGTTTTGTACTTATCTTTATCTGAAAAATATGTTGATGTCTTGTTATTAAAGTTGAAATCCTGCAATTCTATGGCCTTTTCCTTTTTACAACTGGTCAGAAAGAGTAAACAGATTACAACAAATATGATTTTTTCCATTGATATTATTGGCTAAAGTTTATTGCTAATGAAGTCACCTCTAATATATAAAATTTATATTTGCCTCATTTTTAATAAAATAAGGTGACAATGTACCTGAGTATAAATATTTGGTGCATTTAAGTATATCATTACCTTAAAAATTAATTTCGATATTGTTAGTGGAAATTCAGTACAACCAAATGATACAGTTTATCTGAAAACTATCCAAAACTGAAATTACGATCTAAGCTGTATCAGCCTTTCATATTCAGTCTTTCCTCCTGCAAATCCAATATTCTGAGGTGTTTTCTGATGATGTTTTCATCCAGTAGCAGTTCTTCACGATTTTTGTTAATAAGCCAGCTTCTTTGAGTGTCGAGAATGTCAATATAAATACGTCTGTATTCATCATAGTTTAGAATAATTTCAGAACTGTTCAACAGATTTTCATATTTCTGTAATTGATCTTTCAACGCCGGAAAACTATCTATTTTATCAGCATACTCGCTGCTGATTTTATCAATCGCTACTTTTGCCAGACTGTTCTGAATGTCGTAATCTATCTCTTTCGTACTTCTTACAAAATCCCGGTCTACCGGAGGAAATTTATTAAGCAAAAAAGGAAGGGTAAGCCCTTGTAAAAGCAGCGTTACCAGAATCACAATGAATGTAATGAACAGGATCATATTTCTTTGTGGGAACGGAGACCCATCATCTAAAGTTAAGGGTATGGAAAGTGCCGCTGCCAAAGAAACCACCCCTCTCATTCCGGTCCACCCAATAATTAATGGCGTCTGCCACCCAGGTGACTGCGGATCGGCAACGGTGATAAAATTTCTCATAATTAAAGTCGTCACCAGTGCTCCGTACCCTGCTAAAATCCTGACAATAATAAGCACTGCCGTGACTGCAATTCCGTAACCGATGGCTGTATAAATATCTGTGTCGCCTAAGCCTGAAACAATTTCCGGCAAATCTAAACCAATAAGCATAAACACTACTCCATTTAAGAGAAAACAAAAACTTTCCCAAACTGTTACCGTACGTATCCTTGATGCACTGCTTAAGAAATCATGACTTCGATAGGAAAGAAATAGTCCACCTGTTACTACTGCCAGAACTCCGGAAGCATGAACCTGTTCTGCCATAAGATACATGGAAAACGGTGCAATAAAGGTCAGCAGAATATCTATATTTGAATCAGTCGGCAACATTTTGTGCAATTTCAGAAAGACGTATGCAATCGCCAGTCCTATTCCCAGGCCTCCGAAGCACATCCATACAAAGCTTCCGGCTGCTTCATGCCACACAAACTGTCCGGTGGCAGCAGCAATCATCGCAAATCTGAAAATAATCAGAGAAGAGGCATCATTCAGCAAACTTTCACCCTCCAATATGGAGGCCAGCCTTTTCGGAACTTTTACAAACTTTAAGATTGCTCCGGCGCTCACTGCATCCGGCGGCGAAACGATACCTCCCAGTAAAAAACCAAGAGCCAGAGAAAACCCGGGAATAAAATAATTGGCGAAAACAGCCACTGAAAGCGCAGTAAAGAAAACAACGATGAAAGCAAAGCTGAAAATAATCCTGCGCCATCGCCATAGCTCTTTCCATGAAGTTGACCATGCCGCTTCATACAGTAAGGGAGGTAAAAAAATGACAAATAGTAATTCGGGTTCTACTTTAATGGCTGGCACACCTGGAATAAAACTTATTAGAAGTCCTGCTAACACCAGTAGAACAGGATATGCAACTTTAATTTTATTGGCCAGCATGATAAGCATGGTAATTAAGAAAACCAAGAAAAGATAAAATTCAAAGTCTTTAAGCATATGGAAATTTTAGATACTTAAATATATATTAAATTCTTAAAAACTTTACTCTTTTACAGAAATTTACCTCATAGAAATGGTAACTTTCTATATTCATACTTCATCAATATTAATTCTGTTTCAATTTCTCTGTAATCGCAAAAGTAGTGTCTGTTATATTATTGAGGGTTTACAATTGCCACCTTCTCGTTTCTGCCATTTCAGTAAACCATTATTTTGGAAGATTTTAATTAAAAAACATGAAACTCCTGTCAACTTTTCAGTCTGTAATTAAAGTATTGGCCGCCCTTTAGATAAATTTTCATCTGTCTCAGATTCTTTCAAGTAGCGGATTTTCCTATTTTCATTACAATATCTGATGGAACCAGATTGAATATACCTAAAATAACGAACTTCAACAGGATACTGTACTTCCAACCGGTCGAACTCCTCTTCCAAATCAGCTGAGTATTGGTAGAATAAAGAGACAACTCTATCGATCGCTATCTGCTCATCACAATTTTCAATTCTTTGAATAATTTTTACCGCATGAGCGTAATCTTTAATTTCCTTCTTTTTAGCCTTATAGGAGTACAAATCAAGAAGTAAGCCTATTGTATAACCTGATATTTTAAAAGCTTTTTCAAATGAATTACTATAATATGATGACGCAAGCAGATCATCATGAAGATACCACAATAAAGAAAACATTACGGGCATCGCAACATCATAAGCCCTGCAATCAAGATATTCTTCAAGAGAAGGCTCCAACTTTTGCACTTCAATAGTACGCTGCATCAGAACATTATCCAGATATTTCACAGATTCAATTTTGAAAATATCTTTTGCATCCTTTGTCCAGCCATTTTCTGAACAAAAATTCACAATTGGGTAAAATAACTTATCAACATCCGGGTGATCATTCAATGCTGTTTTAAACCCTTCAATGGTCTTAACAATGTGGTCCATGTCTACGGAATTGTCAAAGAATTGATCATCTATTAAAGCCCACATGCTGTAATACCTACTGATAGATTTAAGCTTTTCTATACGCCCAAAAGGAAAAATGTAGGCTGTATATTGGGCTCCCACTGCAATATAGTCACCATACAACGCAGTGTTTTCATTCATTACATTGAAAGCCGGGGTCTTAATAAAGGCTTTCATATCCTCTACCAGCACATCTAGTTCCGGATGTACCTTAGTTGGAAGATTTGATTCAAATAATGGTATATTCATTTAATAAATTTCTATTTTATCTTTTTTATTATTCGGAGAAATTCATCTTTTTTTCTCTGAGAGACCTGTAAAGAAGTGTCGTCACTCATGATGATATAGCCGCCACGGCCACGGATGTATTTTTCAACATGCTGAAGGTTGATTAAGTGCTGGTGATGAATGCGCACAAAACCTTGCTCCTTCAATGCATCTTCAAAATAGGCAAGGGTATGGGAAACCAACATTTTCTTTCCTCCTTTGAAATAGAGAGAAGTATAATTGTCATCAGCCTGAAGACGTACAATATCCATGGTATGAACATATATAAGACCTTCTAGGGTAGGAAGGGCAATTTTAGTCTGTTCAACCGGAGTTTTAATATACTGAAGCAAAGCTGATAACTGCTGTATTTTATTTTTGTCTTCCAAAAGTTTGGAAACTCTGTTTACAGTGATCATTAACTCATGGATGACAATGGGCTTGAGAAGATAATCCACTGCGTGATGTTTGAATGCCTCTACGGCATACTGATCATAGGCTGTAACAAATACTGTGTAAAAATTAATATCAGATATCTTTTCAAATAGTTTAAAACCATTCTCGATGGGCATATTTACGTCTAGAAATACCAGTTCCGGAGATATCCCTCTGATAACTTCTACAGCTTCATTTACAGAATCAGCCTGCCCGACAATTTCAACATCCGGACAATATTTGGATAAAAAGCGAAGAAGAGTTTCACGAGACTCCTGTTCGTCATCCACAACAATAGATTTTATTCTGCTCATAGGAAAGGGGTATTTTTTATGGTTATTCTGACAATAGTTCCCTGTAAATCCGGATTTATACTTTTTTTATGAGTAATCTCGGTAGAAATAGACGTCCCATACAATTCATTGATGGCTGAGATTCTGCCGGCGGTAATTTTAAGGCCCATAGACTTATAATCATTCGGTCTGCTGTCAAACTCACGGGCTTTTTCAAATCCTACACCATTGTCCTCCACAATACATATGATGGAGTCTGTGCTGCGGCTGCAGGATATTCTGAGAATTCCTCCTGTTTTCAGATACCTTAATCCATGGCTGATAGAATTTTCAGTGTAAGTTTGAAGAAGCATAGTCGGGATTTTTATTTGCTCCAGTCCCGGCTCTACAAAAATCTCATAACCGAAATGATTTTTGAAACGCATCTGTTCCAGCTCGATATAAGTTTTCAGCATAGACATTTCTTTATCAATTGTATTCCAATGCTTCTTGGAATGTGTGAGGGTTTTTCGTATCAGGTCTGAAAAGGCGGCCATATAATAATTGGCATTCAGTTCATCTTCTTTGCCGTAATAATTCTGAATAGCATTAAGAACATTAAAGATGAAATGAGGGTTGATCTGGGCACGGAGAGCCTGCATTTCCAACTCTGCTATCATTTTTTTTCTTTCTGTTTTCTCTGCTTCTTTTTTACGGATAATATTGATGCGATGCCTGTATATAATAGTGATAAAAACAAGCAATAAAAGAAACATTCCCCCCATAAACCAAAGCTCTTCCCAGAAAGGAGGTTTCACAACAATGGCCAGCACGGCAGGTGTTTTATTCCAACTGTTATTTTTTCCGGATGCCCATACATTGAGAAGATAATTACCAGGTTTCAAAGCTCCCAGATTTAAAGTGCTTTCTTCTGTAATTACCGTATCATTTTCTGCTCCGGACAAAAGATACTTATACTTAATATCTTTTTGATCCAGATAAGAAATAGCTGTATAGTTGATCTGAGCATTGTTCTGATTATAATTCAAACTTATTTTCTGCGGATAATAAACGGTGCTGTCTTTAAAAGAAGCCTTTAGAAAATACACTTTGTAAGGTTGGTTTTTGCTGACCTGATCCTGATCTATGACAATAATTCCTTTTGAGGTTGCCAAAAAAGCTTTTCCTTCACCGAATGTAATATTGTTAATCATATGACTGGGCACACCGTCAACAGCTGAGAAATGATAAATAGAAGGATGCATATCATCATCAAAGCTTATTCTGGACAATCCTTTATCTGTATTTATCCATAATCTTTCTTTCTCGTCCACATAAGCTTTCTCACAAATATTACTAATTAAGCCATTGGTTTTATTAAGTTTAATGATTCTTTGCCCATCACGGATAAAAACACCATCAGAGTGAGTACTGATGACTAGTCTGCCTTTTAGAAAATTAAGTGAGGTGATACGATTTTTACCTAGAGAAGCGTCCTGAATGAATTTTTTTAAAGTAGCATTAAAATAAAATAATCCCTGTATTGTACCAAGCCAGTAGACTCCCGTTGCATCAATTGCCGTTGCAGGAGCTGCAATGGAAGTACTCAATTCAGGGAGTTGGCTGAACGTTCCTTTTCTGAGATCATAGATAAGATGATTTTCCTTTTCTGTACTGGTTTGACTTAACAGAACAATATTATTTTTGATAGATGCCGATTTTTGGGAAAATTCCAGAAGCTTTGTGTTTCCATTTCCGGCCATACTGCATTTGAATAATCCTCTGTCTGTTCCTGCAAAAAAAGTATCATTATCAATAGATAAAATATATTTTAGTCTGTTCCATTGTCCGTCGCCCAGCGTATATAATGGTTTGAACCGATTCTTTTCTCTGATCATAACTTCACTGTTACTGTAGCCTGCTACGAGCTTTCCTCCCGGTAAATATTTTACAGTTAAAACATTATTATCTGTAAGCCCGTCATCCGTAGTATATACCAGTGTTTTATTGGCAGGCTGCATGTATACACCTTCATTGGTAGCATACCAACTATTATTTTGTTTATCTATAAAACAGCTATAGCTTACAATCCCCTTCATCGCAACATAATGTGGTATTTGATCTGCAGTCCCTTCAGGATCATATTCCAGAATCCCGCTTATGGTACAACACCATATTTTACCATTTTTGCCTACCGTAAGATCCAGAATATTGCCGGGTACCTTAATTTTTTTGATCACAGGCTGGCCTTCTTTAAATATAATATCATATATAAAATTGATATATCTTACATAAAGATGGCCATTCAAATAGAAACAGGGTCTTACCGCTTTTTCTTTAAATGTATAAACCGTTGTTGATCCCGGGTAATTTTTCTTTATAATCTTCTTTAAGGAAATGTAATAATCACTGCCCTGATCAGAGAAATGCATGTGGGAAGATTGTGCTGTGCTGTCTTTTGGATTAGAAATGCTTTCTTTTCCTATTACATATTTTTTATGCCGGTCAGAATAAAGATCCCATCTTGGAGCAATATCATAAAAGCCGATCTTTTTTTTCTCCATAAGATGGCAAAGATTATCATTATGTACAGAATATACTTTCCCGTTATAGATGTAAGTAGGGCTGCCGTTATAGGTACTTACCCATAATCGCTGCCAGGAATCTTCCCATGCCTGAAATGTTTCATTATCAGGAAGCCCATGATTACTGGTAATTGTCTCAAAATGATGCCCGTCAAATCTTGAAATTCCCCAACTGGTACAGAACCACATAAATCCTTTGCTGTCCTGATATACAGAATAAACTGTATTACTGGGCAGTCCGTCACTTAGGCTGTAATGCCAGAGCTGTGGCTGCTGACCATGCATTAGCAGAGTTTGAAGCAAAAGAAATAATATGAAGCGGTAATGATACATAGTTTTCAGGCTAATATAGAAAATTCCCCAGAATGAGAAATGCTTCAAAAGTCTTATTTACAGCTTTTTTGCTCTTTTAGAGTATCGGGATACTCACATAGGCTTTTTTCCTGCTCACTTGCTCATTCGTTCTTTTTTTTTCCTGAAAAAAGAGACAACTTGTGTCTGCTTATCGGTAACGGCGTCCCGTGATAGTAAAAGAACGCCATCACAAAAATATTAGCTTATGAAAAAAATTTTAACAGAGATCTTTAGATCATCAGAATCATTTTTAAGAGCAAGAACAGCAGGTTTTCTTCTTGCATCTGCTGTATTTTGCAGTACAGTTTTAAGTGCGCAGTTTGTTCCCGTTGATCCTTCCGGTACAAAAGTAAATGTAAAGAGAGAAGATTCATTCCTATCATCCAATACTCCAGGAAATGTTCCTTCTTCAGTATCATTGGAGTTTAAGACAGGTTCTATAAGCGAAACTCGAAGCTTCCCTGAAGGGCAGATAAGTAACCGAAATTATACACTTCCATACATTTTTACTCCTGTTGGGCAGCCACCAATAGTACATACTTTTAAAGTTTATTTTCCCTACCCAGGACTGACAAGCAGGTATTATCCGATTCCTACGGCAATTGGAGGTTCTACAACTATTATTCCCGGATGCTGGTCACCTGAGATGGATCGTGGGCTATTCTATGATATTGGCCCCACTAACAGCTATAGCTATGGAGTAACTCTTACCCGTACCGCTTCTACAGAATATCTTCTTCAATGTACCAAATTTTTATGCCATATATGTCAGCCTTGCCCTCCTGTGATTCCAACCTCTAGTACATCGAAAACAACCGAGCAGAATAAAGCTAAACTCTATCCTAACCCGAGCAGTGGATTTTCTGAGCTTGAATATAATGCTTCAGGAAACGAGACGATTACTGTCATGGTTACTGATATAGCTGGCAAAACAGTATACGGATATAAGACAGATATTGCTTCCGGACTCAATAAAATGCCAATAGATATTCAAAATACCGTTTCAGGAACCTACTATGTCAACTGGCACTCCAGTAACGGAAAAGCGGGATCACTACAGTTGATAAAAAAATAAATACATACCGGTAAAAACTAATATTGATGAAAGAGCGCACCTTGGTGCGCTTTTATGATAAAGGATATTATTCAGTAAAGTCTTGTTTCCAACAAAATCATTTTCCAGCAATTCAGATTTTAATTTGCTAATGCCCATCTAAATATTAGAGCAGATGTTACACCGTCTAAATTTACAATGAGTACATACTTAGATTTCATGATCTAAGCCTAATATTTTAAATGCATTGAACTCCCTTAATCAATGATTTTTGGAAAATTCAATGGTAAATTTATGCTGTTGCAATAATTTTAATTTCGACAAGCTGTCCTGGCAATGCGAGTCCGCTTACTCCCACCATTGTACTGGCTACAGTTTTAGGATTATTGTAAAATTCTGTTTTGAAATTTTTCCTTACCTCAAAAGCAGCCGCCATATCCATTGCATAAATCACTTCTTCTACTACATTTTCCATTGTCATATCATATCTTGACAATAGTTCTTTGATATTCGCATAGGTGTGCTTCATCTGCGCTTCCATCCCTTCTGCCAATTCGCCTTTTTCATTGTGACCCAATTGACCGGAGATCCATACTGTATTCCCTTTTTTTACCGCTTGTGCGTATCCGTAGATATCTTCCCAAGGCATTCCAAAGCCTTCTGCTGTTTTATTTTCCTGTGACATTTTTTTATATTTTAAATTAATAAGGCAAATGTAGAACAGAAAGAAATCTTAGAAATTTAACTGGTTTAATAAAAACACTTACGACAAAAAAATGCCGGATATTTTCATACCCGACATCTATAATTTTAAATGTATTGATTTATTTCTGTTTATTCGCTAAACGTTTCCTGATGGTACTTACAAACTCTTTTGAAACGCCAAGATACGATGCAATATAATACTGCGCCACACGCTGCGGAATCGTTGGATAAACTCTGATAAATTCCAGATAACGGTCTGTCGCAGGCTGAGAAATAGTATTAACCAAGCGGTTTTGAAGTGTCACCACATACCGCTGCATCATCAGCCTAAAGGCTCTTTCAAACTTTGGAATTTTTTGTAATAGCTCTTCCTTCGTTTCCGGATTCAGCATATAAATTTCGGTATCTTCCAAAGTTTCGATAAAAATCTTTGATGGCGTTTTATTGTTAAACGAATCAATATCGGTAATCCACCAATCTTCAACGGCGAACAGAAGCGTTACTTCAAAACCGTTTTCATCAAGATAATAAGTTCGCACACAACCCTCTTTGATAAAACCCTCGAACTGGCAAATTTCTCCTTCACGCAAAAGATGTGTTTTCTTTGGAAACTTCTGAAGTGTCAGCAAATCCTCATAAATTTTTTCCTCTTCAGGGGTTAAGCTCACGAACCGCGAAATGTTTTTAATGATATTTTGAAACATAAATTTATTTTACGGCTGCAAATTAGGAAAAAGTCTGTAAACATCGGCCTTCAGAGGTCCGTTTCTCCGACCGTAATTGTCATTTACTTTCGTATTTTTTTGGTTTACAAAACTTTATTTTCATTTTCAAGTTCTTTATCCAAATGATCATTGGAAGATTATTTATCCACCGGAGTAAAAGCATCCTGCTTACTGTTTCAGAATGTAATTTATCAGCAAATCAACAGCAACCGATATTCACCATCGTTTTCTATGGGAGCTCTATGAACACATGGCAACGCCTGCTGCTCCGGATGATCTACAGCAATTCTCCATAGATGGCCTACTCCTAGATTCACGGGTTCTGCATTGGGTTTAGGCTGATAGTGAAGATCAAAGAAATATTCTTTGAGGAAGTCTTCAAATTCTTCTTCCGGACCATCATGCAGTTTTTTGAGCTGTTCCCTGATCTCAGGAATCAAAATTTTCTGTTCCACCTGGTCATTGGGAATGATATCACTTGCAGTTCCATGATAGGTACATAAAAAAGTATCTGTTCCGATAGGTGAACGGTCTACATGATATGAATATACATCTGTTGAAATGAAATCAAATTCGTCATCCCTTTCATAACATTTAAGCAAATTAAGAACCGGAGATGCTCCAAAGTCAGTTAATAACTGTAAATCATTTAAGATTATTTTTCTTGCCTTATCTCCTTCTTCTGATAATTGCAATGCTAAAAGATCTTGAGCGGAAACTACAGTGATATCGTCTTTCAACTGAAGTTGAGAAATGATTTCTTTAAAATTCCCAGCTAAATTCCGATACCAGCAAATTGCATTCATTGCTCCTTGAAAATTGGTATTGACAAGTTCTGAGAAAGAAGATACCAGACCTATTTGCTGATTGTCAGAAAATATATTGCTCATGTTTTACAATAAACAGTTTAATTGTCTGCAAAAATACGGAATAGGTTGTTCAAATTGTCATTACAAAAAAATCAGATGTACTTTTAATATAAGCGTTTTTATTTGATACTCTTCTTTTCTCTTCATATGATATTTATTCCTAACTTCGAAGAAACTATCCCTCAACGAATTAACACCTCCAAAAGCTATGCAAATTTCACCTTCCGCCAGCTTAGTCCCTTACATAAAGAGTTATACCGTTGTGACCATCGACAATGATCTCAGGGATGAAGTGTTTTATCCCAGCGGATATGTAGATCTGATCATCAATATTTCCGGTGGTGCTGCTGCAACTATTATCAATGGAAAAAGAAAGGATACTCCGGATATAGAGCTTCTGGGGCACCTCACTCTTCCCACCCGGCTTACCGTTGCACAGGGAACTTCTGTATTGATAGCGCGGATCTATCCATATGCCGCTACTTTATTCTTTTCGGATCCTTTGTCAGAGTTCACGAACTATGCTACAGATATGTATGATGTGGCAAAAGGTGAAAACAGAGATTTGTATGACCGCATCATGCAGGCTGATAGTCTTCATGCAAAAATCAATGTTTTGGAAACATACTTTCTCCAACAGCTGAAAAAAAATGAAAACCGAATAAAGAAAGCCGCAATACTCCAGGAACTCAGCCAGCAGTTTTTGATGAATCATCACCCATTGGATCTTTCAGTTTTGGCTAAGGATTCAGGATTATCGGAAAGATATATTCAAAAGCTTTACCTGATGAATATGGGCATCAGTCCTTCTGCTTTTGCGGCTGTCATGAGATTTAACAAAAGTCTTCAAATGGTTCTCAACACTCCGGAATCACTTACAACTATAGCTTATGACTGCGGGTATTACGATCAGGCCCATTTTATCAAAGAGTTTAAAAAATTTACAGGCATTACCCCTTCTGCATCCAGGCATTCACTGATTAAAAATGATGTAGACCTTCAACAGGCCGTCAATATTGGTTTTTGATTCTATTTTGCAGGATGATTGCTGCTGAACATATCACGGTGCATCTTCCAGCCTTCTTTTGTATTTTTCCATATCACGATTACTTTTCCATCGTCCAGTTTTTTACCTTCTAAATCTTTCATTTCGTAATAACTTTCTTCAGTAACCGATGTTTTACCATCTCCGTACAGGTTTTGAATCGTAAATTTAACATGCACCTTAGGACCTCCCTTAAAGAAATTCAATATCTGCTCTCTTCCGCAAACCGGTGCCGCATTGGGAGGAAACAGACAGGCATCATCTGTATACCTTGTTAGAATTGATCCGTCATTTTTATTCGCCAGATCAGCATAGATGGCGTTACTGGCTTCAATAGTTTTTCTTACTGTTTCCATAAGATCTTTAGTCTGGGCATTACACCATGAGGTAAGAAGTAATAGCACACATAAAATAAGTAACTTTTTCATTTTAATTTTTTATACAAAGCAACTACTTCCTGCGGGCAAAAAATTGTAAAATAACGAACAAGTTTATTTTTTTAAATCAAAATCATCTATAAAAAACAGCATCCTCTTTGGAGAACACTGTTTTATATATAAGGTTATTAATTTTCAGTTTTGTTTTTTACTTCTTCAATATCTTTTCTGTTACTGTAGAAGATTTTGTTTTAAGTTTAATGTAATACACTCCTGTCTGAAGAGAAGATAATACTATTTGCTCCTGCATCAAATTCAAAGTTCCCTGTTTTACCAGCTGTCCTGCAGCACCAAAGATTTCATAGGAAACCAAAGATTCTTTGCTTCTGATCGTAAGTATAT
The DNA here is from genome assembly GCF_900182655.1 of Chryseobacterium rhizoplanae. Classification (GTDB taxonomy): domain Bacteria; phylum Bacteroidota; class Bacteroidia; order Flavobacteriales; family Weeksellaceae; genus Chryseobacterium; species Chryseobacterium rhizoplanae. The sequence continues at coordinate 322,746 of NZ_FXTC01000006.1, read as the reverse complement.
CCTGAACAGGATTCGGATATAGCTGTATTCCTGCCTGAACGGCTGTTTCTTCTACCGACATCTGACTGCATGCCGATTTAGCATATTTTGTAAAAAATGATTGTGATTTCCCTCCTGCTACATTGACAGCCATTGTATTGACATTATCATTAGAATCTGTAAATAATTGGTCATGGAAAAAACCTCCCACAATATAGTTGCCATCTTTATCTGCAGCAACTGCCGTAAATTCATCTATCACATTGAAATTACTGTGGATTTCTCCCGCTCCCAAAACAGCTCCTGTATCTTTGTTGAGCCTAACCAATAAAGGATCTGATCTATCCCCATCAGGTCGTGTCATGGTGTAACTTCCCCAGATATCAGACCAGCTTCCTTTGGCAAAAGCAACTTCGTTTCCATTGATAGCAAGGGTTCCCTTGGTAAAACGATACCCAAACTGAAGGCCGGACATTCCCTCAGGAGTTCTTGCCCACTGTACCGAGCCAGCGGCGTTAAGCTTCATCACAAACGGAACGGCTTCAACATAGCTTCTTAAAGGAAAAGTATAACTTCCAAAAGTTGCCGGCACTGTTATCCCATTGAAATAACGCCCTGAAATGTAAATATCTGAAGTCGCCGGATCTTTTATAATAGAATGAATTTCATCATCCGTACTTGTAGAACCATTATTAAGTTCTTTTCTCCATACCTCCGCTCCGGTAGTTCCGTCAAAAGCCAATAAATAAGCAGCTTTCGTAAAGGGTACATTATTATAGGAAAGATCAAGCAGCGTACTAAACCCTGCATCCATTCTTTTCCCCGCAAGATAATAACGGTTCAAACTTTCATCATACACCAGGTTTACTTTCCCTTCTCTTCCTACTGCATATATTGCATCTCCTGTGATAGGAAGAAGTACAGGTGCTGCAGGTGTCATATTACCATTATCATAATTGAACTTAACCGCATAATACTGATAGGCTGAAGTAAATGTTGAAGGCACTGTAATCAAACCATTCAGATGGGTTCCCGCCCGGAATCCCATAACAGCATGGATATTTTTGGAAGAATCCATATACATCATCTGGACGTCACACATACGGGAGGAGTAGTTAACATCTCCCTGCAAAGGCTTGCTCCATGCCAAGGTGCCGTCTGAAGTATTATATTTCAACAGAAAAGCTGCTTTATGGGCAGGATCTATCGTTTGATCATAATGAGTATACAAAGGTAATGTATGGGTGTCATCAAAATGTACCGGAACGGCAGTAGGATCTCCTATATATGAATTATTATAAATGGTAGCCATTATATATAACCCTCCGTTATTATCCACTTTAATATGCCAGGCATTTTCTCCGTCTCCCGAACCTCCTATTGGTCTGGACCATCGTATATTCCCTTCACAATCGGCAGAAAAAAGAAAAAGGTCACTAAGCCCATAATTGTTTACAGAAATTCCATTCAGGTTTTGTCCCTGCTCACGCATCGTTGCAAGATAATAGGTATTGTTGTTGTTATCCACTACAATATCCCTTATGGATTCATCAAATACATAATGAAACCCGGGATCAGCCGAGCCTGTTATTCCTCCGGCCTGTTTTCCCCATTGCCACTGATAAGTCTGGCTAAAAGATAATGCTGGCAGTATCATAAGCAGTCCCCACAGTTTGTTTTTTAATTGTATCATAAAAATTCTTTTAGTTTTCACATACTATAAAAAAGCAGTGCTCTCCGAAGAGAACACTGTTTTATAAGCTACTAATTTTTAATTAGTTTTCCTTGTAATGAAGTGTCTCCCGTTTGTACAATGACAATGTAAACACCTTGCAGCCAGCTGTTAACTTCTACGTCTACCTCTCCGGAAGCCGCTTTCAGTTCTTTACGGAATTTGACATTGCCCATGGCATCAAAAACTGTAATCTGTTTTGCAAGTAATTTTTCACTGCCCGTATTATACGAGATTTTCACTTTTTCCTTTGCAGGATTTGGTATCATTTTCAAAGAAGAAACTGAAGCCGCAATTACGCTTCTTCCTGCACTTCTCATCCCCATCCAGTCCGGATCTGTTGCTTTGGTCGTAAACTTACATGTTTCATTTGAGAATAAGATCTCATCTGTACCCTGGAAGTTTGAGTTTGGATAGAATGCCAACGGATTAGCGTTCATATCATACACTCCTCCTGCCGGAATAGTGATGATAGACGGAATATAACTTCCATATCCATTAAGACTCGAAACAGTAAGGCTTATCGGCTGGCTTCCCATATTCTGGATAATACCAGTTACTTGATAATGATCTCCAACCCACTTCATGGCTTTGATATTTGTCTCAAGCTTACAATCTGATTCAAATCCACATTCTTTACCCGGATAGTAATTCATCGTTCCGGAAGTAAATATACATCCTAACTGGGAGATCTGTAGCTGATAGGTTCCCGGAGCACCAATATACAACGGATTAATAAAAGCATTGTTTCCGCTCTGAATACTGTTTGCGAACAGCTGCCACTCATGATGGTCAAAGATTCCTTTTGGTCCTAAAATATATTTGTCTCTAAGACATTCATCATAACATCCTGTAGGGAATACCCACATCAGACTCTCAATACTTAATGGAACTTCTGTGTAGTTACTTACTTTACATCCGCTTGGCGCAGTATAAATAACCTGATAAGCACCTCCTTCATTTACTGTAATAGACTGACCCGTCATTCCATTACTCCAGTTGTAATCTCCTGCAGATGGTCCTGATGCTGTTAACTTAATTTTATAAGGCTGGCAGTTCACCAAACTATAGGTTACCGTAACCGGTGATGGTGGAGGACTTACCGTAACAGTAAAGTTTTTAGAACTTGTACATCCTGATGCACCCGGAGTTCTTACTTCCAGAGTATAAACATAGGTACCTGCAGGTAATGATCCTGTATCGAAAATAATCGGATATGGACCAGGACTCCATGGAGCTGATACCAATCCTCCGTTTTTCTTCCATTGGTATTCCAATGTTGTATCCGTTACAAGGCCGCTAAGCGTTGTAGAAGATCCTTCACAGATGTTAGCTTTTCCGGATATGTTAACATATGGAGGATTTTTAAGTGTCACAGGGATTGCTTTCGTACTCATGATACTTGTTCTACATCCATCTGAAGATACCAGCACCGGCCAGTAGCTTCCTGATTGAGTTGGAGTGAAAACCGGAGAATCTGGTGCTCCAGCCACAGGCTGAGAACCATTCATCCAGATGTAATGACTTGGAGATCCAAGAGTACTTGTAAATATGATATTAGGAGCACTTCCTATACAGGCAACAAGAGCCGGAGGCGCCATATTACCATCAAGAGTAGCTTCTTTCACACTAATATTAATGACAGCAGAAGTATATTCACATCCATTAGGAGTTTTAATTTTCAGCTGTATTGTTTTTGTTCCGGCCGTATTGTACGTTATGGTAGCATCCGGTCCTCCGGTTACATAAGATGTACCATCAAAGATCCAGGTATAAGTATTTCCGGGAACATATGATATAGGAGAGAATGTAATCGCCTCACGCACACATATCCATGCCGGAACCAGGAAGCTGGTGCTAGGAACCGGAGCCAATGTAATGGTCTGCGTGGTAGTACACGTTGGTTTTCCAGGTGCAGACATTGTCATTGTAAAGGTATAAGTACCTGGCGCCAGATTGTTATAAGTAGCCGTCTGTCCTGTTTGATTTGGCTGACCCGGGCTGGAGAATGTGTAAGTGATAGATGCCGGATTGATTTCAAATATAGTTGATGTATTGAAAAGAGTTACATTATAACCTCCTCCATTACATACTGTACTTACATTGAATTTAGGTTCGTAGTTCTTTCTTACTTCTACTCCTTTGCTGTACCAGCACGCACCGTATCTTAAACGTACAAAAACAATATGCGCAGCAGGAAGATTCGTCTGATATACCGGTGTAGCTGTTCCCTGTCCTGAAGACAAAGTAAGTACACTATCTGATAACCACTGAATCTCGTCAGGAGTTCCAATGTAAGATAAACCGGTAACAGAAATTGTATTACAACCTGACCATTGTGGAACAAAACTGATCTGAGGGTCTGTTGTACAACCTGCACTGCTCGGACATAGCTGAGTGACATTAACATTCTGAGAAAAAACCACACAGTTATTAATATCCACCGCACGTACTTTATATGTTCCGAAAGCCCCTGCACCTGATATGGTATATGAGTTTGTATTAGCACCTGGTATAAGTGAATTATTTTTATACCATTGCCATGAACTAATATTCGTAAGCCCTGTAGAACTGTTCGCCGTAAGAGTATACGGTGTCATTGTGGTAGGATCACATACCAGGATATTATATACCGGAGAAATGGTAATAATAGTCTCTGGATAAATAGTAAAGTTTGCACTTGCTGTTGGGTTATAACTACATCCGTTAGTCCCTGTATATGTTACAGTAACCACCTGAGAAATATTACCTCCTGTATTATTCGAGATATACCCATTATTGGGGAAGCTATAATTTCCTGACGGGTTGAAAGCTGTAGTATAAGTTGTTCCGTTAGCAAATGTGAAAGTAACATTTGTAGCCGTAGTAATTGTCCCCTGATTTACCGTGAAAGAAAGGTTTGAACCTAAACAAACCCCACCCACACTTGTAAAGTTTACTACCGGAAGCGGTATTAAAGATACCGGTATGCTGATAATTTTTGTTACCCCGCATTTTACAATTCTCAGATTCAGAGTTGTGCTGCTTGTAGAAGAGATCTCATTGAAGTTTACAGTAATATTAGCTGTACCCTGCCCTCCTATCACACTTCCGAAATTGGAACTTCCAAATGTCCATTCCATAAATTCAGGAACAATTCCGTTCAGATTAGCACTGAAAGTCTGAGTACTACTCGGACAGAAAGGTCCTGGATTAGGATTAATCGTAATAGAGTTAAGATCTAAAGGCGCTACATTGAACGTAGTTGGAGCCGAAAGACACCCTGCACTGCTGATTGATTTATTCTGTGCAGACACCGTATATGATGAAGCTCCGGCGTTAAAGATCACCGTTACAGAAGAACCCGCATTACTTCCCTGAATTGTTCCATTGGTAACACTCCAAACCGGAACCATTCCAGGATCAACAGGGCTGATCGTATATACATAAGGTCTTCCGGAACATACTCTTGTCTCTCCGGAAATAGTACCCGTAGGGGCCTGCGGAATTGGTAACACCTTAATGATTCTTGCATTACTTTCACACCCTCCACCTTGTTTAGTAGCAGTAATAGTATAAGTACCAGCTGCTGTAAAAGTGTAGCTAAATGGCCCTGTAGTTACTCCAGATACAAAAGAAGATCCGCCTGTGGTAACTTTCCAGGTAACAGGAACGTTAGGGTTAGTTGTAAACACCTGGCTTGTTCCTGCACAGATCTCATCCGTACCACCACTTACTTCTACCGGAGCTTCCACTACAATGTCAATAGAAGCCTGACCTTCACATGGTAATAAGGTATTGTGATAATTGGCTACAAGGTGATAAGTACCCGGCTGGGTAGCAGAGAAAATAGCTTCGTTTCTCTGTTGAGTATAATACAACTGTCCTCCTGCAGGCCCGCTTACGTTCCATTGAACGCTGGTTGTAGGCCATTGAGGAATTGAATACGTATATTGTTTACCTGCACATACTACCGCCTGTCCTTTTACTTTTGCATTCGCTAAAACTACAGGAATTTTGATAGTAGTCCACTCAGGACAAGCACATTCAGATAAGTACATTACATACCCGAAACCATCAAGCGGATCTACCTGATCCCACTTCACTTCGATTTCGCTTCCGTAATTATTTACAATAGATCCTCCAATGACTTTCCATTGTCCTTTATTACATCCGTCCTGTGCGCTGTATTTTTCAATACTGCCTTCACATACTACAGATGCACAGTTGATCTGTACAGGATCTGATTTCAATACCTTGATTTCCTTTTTGTAGGTATTCTTACAGCCGCACTTATTCGTTACAGTCAGACGGACCGTAAAGGTACCAGGAGTAGTATACACATGAGAAGGTTCAAAAGCTGTGGAAGTAGAGGTTACTCCATCTCCAAATTCCCAGAAATAATTGATAATATCCGATCCTCCGTTTTGTTCAGAAAGGTTATCAAAATACACCGTCGTATTTTTACATACGGTATAATCCAGGTTTAACAATTCAAATTTAGCAATCGGTCTGTTGATTTTTTCAATACAGATCGTCTGGGTTTCAACAGTTCCGTCATTATAGGTAATAACAGCCTGTAAAGAGCCATTGCCTGCAGCTCCCCAGGTCACATACGCTGCCGTATTTCCTGGTCCTGAAGGCGTTAAAGTTCCTCCTGAAATAGTCCATTGTACATTAGAGACGTTCGCTCCCTGAACAAGATATTTGACAGGATCTATTGATTTCTCACATACACGTAAACATTGGGAAGAGTTGATGTAGGAAACAGCGACTCCGTTGTCAGGAATCTGGTCTTCTTTTTCGCCACGGAATTCCTGGCATCCAACCTGTTCAGTCCATGTAATTCGAGCTTGTGCTTGTAGTACCCACGGTACCAAAAGCCAACATAGTAGCAGCCATCTAAAGATGTGCTCCCTACCAAAATAGGTGTTGTTTTTCATAGTTATTAAAAAAAAGTTATTAATTTTTTGTCAAATTAATAAAAATAATAATACAAAAATCATTTAATAGTGAAAAAATAACATTATTTCACTATTGAACCCCAACCATATAGACAAATTCATGATTATATGTTATTTCACAGACATATTAGTTATATTAAAAAAAAAACATCCTTTCTTATTATCTGAGGTTGCATAATACTTTTAACGAAAAAAAATACATAATTTCCAACATCTCAATAACCAAATCAATAACCAAAAACATAAATTGTTTATATTTTTCTAAATAAATCGATTTTATATTAAAATTAATCACATTTAAAGCTATCAAAATAGGCTCTGATTTTTAGATTAAATTCCTCATGGTTGACACAAACATTACAGGGTATAATAAATGGGCATTGCTGACAAGATCAAAATACTTTATCTTTGTTTTTTGAGGTTTACCATAAACATTTTATTAGAAGATCTTCTCTATGAAAAACAACAGCTTTTTATTTTCTGCAAAAGGAATTTGCACTGCAGCTTTTCTTTCCTTAAACACAATAATTTACGCTCAGAAAACTGCAGATATTTCAACAATTTCAGAAAAAACGCTCAATACAATTCTGGAAAAAAACAGGGCTTATTATACACAGGGTAAAGTGGCTGATTATATTCCCGAACTGGGAAAAATGGACGCTAAAGCAATTGCTTTTTCAGTAGTAGATAAAAACGGAAAAGTATTCAACACAGGTGATGTGAGTAAAAAATTTACAATGCAGAGTATTTCCAAGATCATATCATTAATGGTAGCCGTCAACGAAAAAGGTGAAGCCCATATTTTTGATAAGATGGGATATTTCGGTTCTGATAAACCTTTCAACCATTTTTCAAACCTTGAAACCACAGGCAAACCGCTCAATCCTATGATGAATGCAGGAGCTATCCTTACTACTTCGTTAATTTCAGGAGAAGGCGAGAAACCTTTCCTTAAAATTCTGGATATGGTAAGATATATTACCAAAAATCAAGCAATTGAGTATAACAAATCTGTTTACGAATCTGAAAAAGCAACAGGACACCGTAACCGGGGAATGTTTTACATCATGAAAAACAGCGGACTGATTTCCGGAAATGAAGACCAGCTGGATAATTATTTCAAACAATGTTCTATTGAGCTTACCGCTGAAGATCTTGCAAAAATCGGTTATTTCTTTGCTAACCAATGCGTAAGGTTTGATGGGGATGCTACTTACAAGAATGCAGATATGGCAAAACTGGTGGAGTCACAAATGCTGACTGCCGGAATGTACGAATTCAGTGGTGAATACTCCAGAACCGTAGGTCTTCCAAGCAAATCCGGTGTAGGAGGCGGAATTACCGTAAGTGTTCCGGGAAAAATGGGAATTGGCGTATTCAGTCCATCACTGGATCAGCACGGCAATTCACTGGCAGGATATCACATGATTTTAGACCTTGCAAAACAATACGGATTAAGTATATTTTAAATTGTAAAAGCTCATTAATTTACAGATCGCTCACCAGATAATAAAAATTATATGAGCCTACACCCTTTAAGGGGGATATTTATCAGAAAATCTTAACGGTCAACCTAATTAAAAAAAACAGTAAGTATATCAGATACTTACTGTTTTTTTATGAATTTCGGAAAGATATATTAATTATTCTTAAAATTATCTATCTCTTTATTTATCAAAAAGATAGGGAAAGTTCATAAATAATTTAAATTAAATCACAATATATTGATTAATTTTATTTAAATTCGCTTTGCCGTTTTATCAGATTGATAAAGGCAATTTTTACATTTCGGAACCTTATTCATTCTATATTATCTTTTTGTAATATATGCAAAAACAAATCTCTTGTTTTTGAAATATTTTATTTTTTATTCCTATATTTGCTTAACATTTCTTTAACTATAATTATTTATAATTAAAGTAGAGAAGATTGTACCGGCATGTTTCTAAGAATAAATAAACAATAAATATATTTTAATAACATATGAACAATTGATATTTTTATATTAATAAATAATTATCAAATTGTCTTTATGATTAAAAAATATTTACATTTTTATTATTTTTATTCACTCATAACAGAAAAACACCATCAATACTAATGGCATCCGTGTTCTGGTATGAGATATCATTAACTATTCCTATACCGTAAATGCTATGAAAAACTTGACTAAAATCAGGCTAATGCCTTTTGAAAAACCGGACACCAACCTTACCTCATGCAATCTATCAACAAACAATAGATTCTTGAATAATTACTATAAAAACACATCCATCATTAAAGATTTAACAAAAACCAATTTTATTATATCGTAACAAAAAGCGATCGCCTTAATACCGAAAGGCCCTGCATTTTGTTATGAATCTCTTGCTATCATTCAATAATTATCACGCCATGAAAAACTTAACCATTATTGGACTGACGCCTTTTGAAAAACCAGACGTTAACCTTATCCCTAAACTACACCAGGCGGGTGCATTTCCCGTTTTAAGTTTAGGAAATGAAATAACGGCTGCACAGGAAGCGTTACATCAACTTGACAAGATAGACGTACCATCGTATGGTATTTATTTTTCTAATGACAATTTCACCACAATTCAAATTCCTGAAAAAGTAAGGTTCGCTATCCTTCCGTTCGGAATGCCAAAGCCCTTCAATCTGCCTGCAGTTTATCAGGTAAGCAGTTTGGAAGAAGCCAGACAGGCTGAACAATCGGGAGCAGAAGGAATCATTATCAAAGGAAATGAAGCAGGTGGATGGGTAGGCTATGAATCCACGTTTGTATTATTTCAGCGTGTGATCAAAGAAATTCAGAGTATTCCGGTGTGGGTACAGGGAGGAATAGGTCTCCATACTGCAGCGGCATCAAAAGCATTGGGAGCAACAGGAATTGTACTGGACAGCCAGCTGGCCCTGTTCCCAGAAAGTTCAGTTCCAAAAGATCTGAAAGAAGTATGCTCAAAACTGAATGGTACAGAAACTAAGGTGATTGCTAACCATCGTGTATTGGTAAGACCCAATTCACCGGTATTACCAGAAAACACAACTGCTGAAGATCTGAAACAGTACTTCAATGGTCTGGACCTCAGCACATGTTATATCCCTATGGGACAGGACATTTCGCTGGCAACAGACCTGTATGAAGATTTCAAAACCCTGAAAAAACTGGTTTTCGGATTCAAAGAGGCCATGTATGGGCACCTGAAACAGGCAAAAGCACTTAAAGTAATTGATAAAAACAACCCTTTAGCTCAGGAACTGGGTCTTCGTTACCCTATCGCTCAAGGTCCAATGACCCGTGTAAGCGACGTTCCGTTATTTGCAAATGCGGTAGCAGACGCCGGAGCTTTACCTTTTGTTGCCTTATCCCTATTGAAAGGAGAATCTGCAAAATCTCTGGTAATGGATACCAAAAAGCTGGCTGGTGAAAAAACATGGGGTGTAGGTATTCTTGGATTTGCTCCGCAGAAATTAAGAGAAGAACAGACCTCTTATATATTAGAAGCTAAACCTCCGGTAGTTTTGATTGCAGGCGGAAGACCAGCTCAGGCTAAAGTATTTGAAAAAGCCGGAATAAAATCATTCTTACATGTTCCTTCCCCTGCCCTTCTGGATATTTTCCTGAAAGAAGGTGCCAGAAACTTCATTTTTGAAGGACGTGAGTGCGGAGGCCACGTAGGTCCCCTTTCAAGTATGGTTCTTTGGGAAAAACAAATTGAACGTATCTTAAAAGAAGAAAACCCTGAAAACATCAGTGTCTTTTTTGCAGGAGGAATCCATAACGCATTTTCAACGGCGTTTGTATCCATCATGGCCGCTCCATTAGCTGCAAGAGGAGTAAAAATTGGGGTATTGATGGGAACCGCTTACCTTTATACTCATGAGGCAGTACAGACGGGAGCTATTCAGGAAGAATTCCAGTCGCAGGCTATGCAGGCAAAAGATACCGTCTTATTGGAAACAGCTCCGGGACATGAAACCCGTTGTCTCAATACAGCGTTTGCCCACCATTTCAATACAGAAAAAGCAAAGCTTCTTGCTGCAGGAATGGATAAAAAACAGGTGTGGGAACAGCTTGAAAAATTAAATGTAGGCCGTTTAAGAATTGCGGCTAAAGGCATAGAACGTCAGGGTGATAAACTTGTCAGCATTCCTAAAGATGACCAACTAGACTTAGGAATGTATATGATAGGACAGGTAGCTACGATGCACAATCGTGTGATCTCATTAGCGGCTCTGCATCAAAGTGTTGTAGACAACTACGGGCATATTCAGGATGCAGCGTTACCGGAAGAACCGGTTTCTACAGAAAAGCCATTGGATATTGCTATCGTAGGAATGGAATGTATTTTCCCGGGGGCTAAAAACCTGGATGAATACTGGAGAAATATCATTTTAGGAAAAGACAGCGTTACCGAAGTACCGGACGAAAGATGGAATAAAGACCTTTATTATAAACCAGATTCCAACGAATCGGATGTCTCACATTCCAAATGGGGAGGATTTATTCCTAAAATTGATTTCGATCCGCTGGCATTCGGAATTCCGCCACAATCTCTTGCAGCCATTGAACCTACACAGCTGTTAACTTTATTGGTTGCCAAGCGTGCAATGGAAGATGCAGGATATGGTGAAAAACATATCAACAGAGAAAACATTTCTGTCATTATAGGTGCTGAAGGAGGTAATGACCTTGCCAACAGTTATAGTTTCAGAGGATATTATAAGCAGGTTTTCGGAGAACTTCATGAAGAAGTAAAAGAAGCCTTCCCACATACTACAGAAGACTCATTCCCGGGTATTCTTGCCAATGTTATAGCAGGCAGGATTACAAACCGACTGGATCTTGGCGGCAGAAACTTTACCGTAGATGCAGCTTGTGCTTCTTCATTAGCTGCTATTGATCTTGCTTGCCAGGAACTTGTGTTAGGAAAATCTGATATGGTTCTTGCAGGAGGAGCAGATTTACACAACGGAATCAATGATTACCTGATGTTCTCCAGTACTCACGCCCTTTCCAGAAAAGGAAGATGTGCTACTTTTGACGGTGAAGCAGACGGTATTGCTCTTGGAGAAGGTATTGCGATCCTTGTTTTAAAAAGATATGAGGACGCTGTACGTGATGGTGACCGTATTTATTCAGTAATCAAAGGCGTTGGCGGATCCAGTGACGGTAAAGCACTGGGATTAACTGCTCCAAGACAGATAGGCCAGGTAAGAGCATTAGAACGTGCTTATTCCCAAGCTGGTATCAGTGCTGCTTCTGTAGGTTTAGTGGAAGCTCACGGTACAGGAACGGTAGTAGGTGACAAAACCGAACTAAGTGCATTAACTAATTTATTCAGCCGTTCAGGGGCATTGCCTGGGCAGACTCATTTAGGTTCTGTGAAAACCCAGATCGGACATACAAAATGTGCGGCAGGATTAGCAGGATTGATCAAGGCTTCCCTTGCGGTCTATCATGGCGTAAAGCCACCTACTCTTCACCTTCAGCAGCCTAATGCTTATTATAACGCAGAAACCAGTCCATTTGCCTTCCATGCAGAAAGTGGATTATGGGCGGAGAAAAACCGTTATGCTGGGATCAGTGCTTTCGGATTTGGAGGAACAAACTTCCATACGGTAATTGCCAACCATCCTAAGGAAGATAACTCAATTGCAATGCAGTCATGGCCTTCAGAACTATTTGTTTTCCGTGGAGACACTTATGAAGAAGCAAAAGGACAATCAAGCCAGGTAAAAGCTTTATTAGAAATTAACGATGGGATTCCATTAAAAGATATCGCTTACAGTTTAAGTATCAGTTCAGAAAAGCCAATCCAGTACAGTATTGTTGCAGACACCGCTGAAGACCTGATGATGAAGCTTGAGCTGGTATTGCTGGGGATTGAGACAAAAGATACGTTTACCGTGAATAAAAAAGAAGGTAAAGTAGCCTTCACTTTCCCTGGACAAGGCAGTCAGAGAATCAATATGGCTCGTGACTTATTTGTAGTTTTCCCGGCTATGCGTAAGATTATTGATGAGTATCCGGAACTTGAAAAAGTAGTTTTCCCATCTAAGACTTTTAACGAAGCTGATTTAAAACGACAAAAAGAAACTATTAAAGATACCCGTTTAGCACAACCGCTTTTAGGGATTGTAGACCTTGCATTGGCTAAATTCTTAGAGTCATTAGGTATTATTCCTGATATGCTGGCAGGTCATAGCTACGGTGAAATTCCGGCATTATGTTTTGCAGGTGTATTTGGAGAAGATCAGCTGGTAGACTTAAGTGTTCAGAGAGCGCAGTCTATCTTAGATTCTGTGGAAGGTGGAGATCCGGGATCAATGCTGGCAGCAAGTGCTACTGCAGAACGTTTACAACCGATTATTGCTAAAGCAGAAGGATGCTATCCGGTGAACTTTAACGCTCCTACACAATGTGTCATTGCCGGAAGTACAAAAGCGATCAATAAATTACTGGAAGTTCTTAAGCAGGAAGGTATTTCTGCTAAAAAGCTTGAAGTTGCCTGTGCTTTCCACAGTCCGTTATTAGCAAAATCCAGGGATTTATATGCTGAGGTATTGAAAAATGTTCCTTTCGGGGAAATGCAGATTCCTGTTTGGTCCAATACCACAGCTGAGGTATATCCGTCGAATCCATCTGAAATAAAAGAAAGACTTACTGACCATCTGGTACAGCCTGTAAGATTTGTAGAACAGCTTCAGGCAATGTATAATGACGGCGCAAGAATATTCATCGAAGTAGGACCAGGAAAAGTTCTTACCGGATTGACCAAATCCTGCCTTGAAAAAGATCAGCTGACCTTATATGTTGAAGACAACAGCCGTAATAAATTCAGCCACCTGCTTTGCATGCTGGCACAATATTTAGGAACTGGCCGAAGCTTCAGTATTGATAAGCTTTTCGATGGCCGCAGCGTTAAGGTTATTGACCTTAACCAACCTGAGCTTTACAAGAAAAGCCCTGCCATCTGGCGTGTTAACGGGCAGACTGCCCACCCAACTCATGGTAATCTTCCATCTAATGGTGCTTTACCACTCATAAACCCTATTCCCATGAACAATTTTACTAATCAACCACAGGCCCCTGCAACTGAAGCTCAGTCTACTGCTGAACGCATGCTGCAGGAATATTTAAACAGCATGAAATTAATGATACAGGCACAACGCGATGTGATGCTTTCCTTTATGGGACAGAATCCTCAGGCGTTCCCTGCTCCTGTATACAATTCACCAATACCAGCTCCGGCTCATCAGCCAATATCTACTATTCCGGTTCAGCCTGTTCAACAGGAAAGACCGGTAGCCGTTGCAGCTGTGAAGCAAGCTCCTTCAAAAGATATCAAATCCTTATTACTGCAGGTGGTAAGTGACAAAACAGGATATCCTCAGGAAATGCTGGGCATGGAAATGGACCTGGAAGCTGATTTAAGTATTGATTCTATTAAAAGAGTTGAAATCATCGGAACACTTCGTAACGAACTGGGAACCTTAGGTAACGGAAACACCAGTGAAGACACCGTTATGGAGCAATTGGCAGGAATAAAAACCTTAAGCGGTCTTGTTTCATGGCTTACTGAATTCTCAGGAGCTGAAACAACTGCTGCTGAAAAAAACGGATCTGCAGCTGAATCAACAGCTTCAACACCACAAGCTCAACCGGCATTCTCTCTTGAAGATCTTCAAAATGCTATTTTGAATATCGTAAGTGAAAAAACAGGATATCCGAAAGAAATGCTAGGTCTTGACCTTGATCTGGAAGCAGATTTGAGCATCGACTCCATCAAACGAATGGAAATCATCGGTGATCTTAAAACCAAGATCGGGTTTGGTCAAAACCTTGAACAGGCTGATGATATCATGGAAAAACTGGCTGCCATTAAAACGCTTCGTGGTCTGGCAAGCTGGATCAGCGAAATGAATGGTGAAGCGAACGAAACCAGCGAAGCTACTCAGGAAACAAAAGAAACAAACAAGGTAGAGCCAACTCAGAATGTACTTTCACGTCTTCGTTTTGATATCACACCTACTGACGCTTCTTTAGTGCAAAATACAGAAGTATTGCAGGGAAAACATTTTGCAATTACTCAGGATGACAACAAACAAACCTCCGCGATCAAAGAAGCCCTGGAAAAACATGGTGCCATTGTAGAAATCGTAGATACAGAAAAAGATCTTTCAGACATTGACGGATTAATTATGCTGGATCTATTCTCAGCAACCGATAAACCAAGTATTATCGATCACGTAGATCTGATTAAAAAACTGGATTTTGATAAAGCAAAATGGGTATACCTGATCTCAGATATTCCGGCACATATTCAGGAAATTACTGACGTAAGCATATTGCGTCATCACCAGGGATATCCGGGACTTTTCAAGAGTTTAGCAAGAGAATTTGACAATACAGCTTGCAGACTGATCAGCCTGAGTACTCCTCAGGAAGTAGATCAGATTGCTGAAATTACCTTAAAGGAAATTCTTACGAATGATAAACCTGCTGAGATCATTTACAAAAATGACCAACGACACAGAGTAGACATCATCCCTTCCCCATTGTCAACAAGTTTAAATGAAGCCCACATTCAGCTAGATCAAAAATCTGTGGTATTGGTATTGGGAGGTGCACAGGGAATCACTGCCGAATTGGTTAAACATATGTCTCAGGCCTATCCTTGTACCTATATTCTGGTAGGAAGATCCGCAGACCCAAGAAATGAAGTTTCTGCAAAAGACTTCCAAGGCATGAAAACAAAAGAAGAAATCAGAGGTTTCCTGATCAGATCCGGACAATTCACTTCTCCTGCAGAAATAGAAAAAGAAACGACGAAGATCTTCAAAAACAATCAGATTCTTCGTACCATCCGTGATATGGAAGAACTTGGAAATACGATTGTTTACCAGTCATTGGATCTTTGTGACGAAGAAGGTTTAAGTAACCTGATCAGCGATATCTATGAAAAATATGACCGTCTTGATGGAGTAATCCACGGGGCAGGGCTTTTAGAAGATAAACTATTCAAGCAAAAGACGACAAGCTCTTTCGGGCGCGTATTTGATACCAAAGTAAAACCACTTCGTGTATTAGCGGAGCAGCTTCGTACAGACTGCCAGTTCGTCGTATTGTTCTCAAGTATTGCTTCCGTATACGGTAACAAAGGTCAGACAGATTATGCGGCAGCCAACAGTGTACTGGATGATTACGCGAATGCTTTAAATAAAAGATTAAAAGGAAAAGTAATCTCCATCAACTGGGGCCCATGGAAGGGAGCCGGAATGGTTTCTTCCACCCTGGAATCAGAATATGAACGCAGAGGTATCTCTATGATTCCTTTGGATGAAGGGAAAGAAATATTCCTTAATGAGATCAAATACGGAACGGAGAGCCAGGTGCTGATCATGTCAGGAAATAATTGGTAAAACACTGCAGAAACTCAATATGAAAAAAACAGATGTTGCTGTAATTGGTTTATCCTGTGTCTTTCCCGGGGCACAGGATGCCAACACTTTTTGGCAGAATATTGTCAATAAAGTCGATTCTACCGAGCTGGCTCCGGCTGATCGGATAGATCCGGTTCATTTCAGCGATGCGACAAGCCCCGTTGACCGTTTTTACTGTCAGCGTGGAGGGTTTATCCCTGATTATACATTCGATCCTACAGCATTCGGTATTTTACCACTCGCTGTTGAAGGAACAGAACCTGACCATTTACTTACCCTTGATCTGGTACAGAAAGCACTGGAAGACGCAGGAATATTTCAAAAGAATATTTCTCTTGAAAAAACGGGAATCATCATCGGTAAAGGAAACTATACCGGTCCGGGAGCTACCCGTGCTATCGAAATTGTAAGAACCGGAGAACAGATTTCCTCGTTACTGCAGGAACTGCTGCCTCACGTTTCTTCCTCCGATATTGAAAAAGTAAAACATGCTTTTCAGGAACGCAAAGGGCGTTTTGCGGCAGATACTGCGATGGGATTAATTCCCAATCTTGTTGCTTCTCTTGTTGCCAACCGATTCAATCTGGGAAGTGCTGCATTTACAGTAGATGCTGCTTGTGCATCCGCTTTAATTGCAGTAGACCATGCTGTACAGGAACTTCAGAGAGGTCGTTCTGACATCATGATCGCAGGAGGGGTACACACAGGACAGAATGCTGCTTTCTGGAGTATTTTTGCCCAGCTGGGAGCCATGTCACGCCAGCAGCAGATCAAACCCTTCAGTATGGATGCTGATGGATTGCTGATTGGTGAAGGTTGTGGTTTCGTTGTGTTAAAGCGATTGGAAGATGCCGTTCGTGATCAGGACAAAATCTATGCAGTGATCAAGGGCGTAGGAGTAAGCAGTGATGGTACCGGAACCAGTGTGATGAGCCCGTCCGTAAAAGGTCAGCTGAAAGCGTTGGAACAAGCCTGGATCAACGCTGATTTAGATAAAAATAAAGTGGGATATCTTGAAGCTCACGGCACAGGAACACCGCTTGGAGATAAAACAGAACTTCAGACCTTAGCGCAGTTCTTCGGCAAAGAAGAAGCTGCCCCGGCAGCGGGCATCGGATCTGTGAAATCCAATATCGGGCATGCTATGCCGGCAGCGGGAATCGCAGGACTGATTAAAACCTGTCTGGCATTACACCACGATACTTTACCACCAACATTATATTGTGAGAATCCAACTGCAGAGATGCAGAACACAAGGTTTGAACCTGTACAGGAAGCCAAAAACTGGTCAAAAACAGGACTGCCAAAAGTAGCCGCTGTAAATGCCTTCGGATTTGGAGGAATCAATGCACACGTTGTTCTGGAAGGCTATGACATGCCGAAAAAAGATCAGGTGCTGATATTGGCCAGACCAACGCATGAAGAACTGCTTTCAGCATTACAAAATAATGAAACAGCCATTGGTGAAGGAGATTTCAGAGTAGCGATCTTCGATCCAACGCCTGCAAGAATAGAAAAAGCGAGTAAAATTGTTTCCAAAAACATCATCTGGAAAAACAAACAGGATATCTGGTACACCTCTACTCCATTATTAAAGGATGGAGGGAAGGTAGCCTTTGTATTTCCGGGCTTAGACGGTCTGGCAAAAGGTGAAGTGGATACCGTTAGCCGTTATTTTGGATTAACAGCCCCTATTAAAACAGAAGGTGAAGGTCTTTTAACCGATGCTTTAAACATCTTCAACAACTGCAGTATCCTTGATAATTCACTGAAAAAACTGGGAATTATTCCGGATATGAATGCCGGACACAGTTTAGGAGAATGGCTGGCAGGATATTCGTCCGAATTAGCCGAAGCCAATTCTGTAAAAGCCTTAATCGATGTGCTGAATCCTGAAACTTTTGAATTAAAAGATTCCAAATTCATTGCTATAGGAGCTGGTATCGATGCTATAAAACCATTTATTGATGAAATTTCAAACCTTTATGTTTCTAATGACAACTGCCCTAATCAGGTGATTCTTTGCGGAAGCAATGCTGCCTTGGACGAGTTGGTTCCTTTGTTAAAAGCAAAACAGATTTTCCATCAGGTACTGCCGTTCCAGTCAGGATTCCACTCTCCTTTTATCGCCGATAAGCTGGATGTGATCCTTGCAGGAATGGAAAAAGCACAATTCCAGCAGACAAAAATTCCATTATGGTCTGCCACCACATTAAAACCTTATCCTTCAGATCAGGCAGCGATCAGAAAACTGAGTGCCGAGCATTTGGTACAGCCTGTCCGTTTCCGTGAACTGACCGATAGATTATACGAAGAAGGGGCAAAAGTATTCATTCAGGTGGGTACTGGAGGTCTTATCGGATTTATAGATGATACTTTGAAAGGGAAAGCTTTCAGTACGATTGCTTCCAGCGTTCCTACCCGTTCTGCATTGGCGCAGTTACAACGTGTAGTGGCTTCATTGTTTGTGGAAGGTAAAACGATCGCGCTTGACTTTCTGGAGATTCAGAATCACTCGAAAAGAGTATCAGGAAAAGGCATTAAGCTGGAATTAGGTTCTCCTATTATCCGTAATTTTAAAGAAGTGAAAGCGTTGGCTCAATCATTTGAGGCACCAAAACAATATATAGCAACTGCTTCAGCTATTGCCACAAAAAGCGGTCATCCGCTGGTACAGGCATTCCAGGACAATGTTGCCGATATGATCCGTATGCAGGAAGAAGTATTGACCTTATTCCAGAACCGTCCGGAAATCACAATTCCACGTCCTGCTCAGGTTAATTCTGTAGTACAACAGGCTGCTCCAAAAGCACCGAGAAGTACAACCTTCTCAAAAGACTTGTATGTAACCCTGGAAAGTCATCCTTACCTGATCGACCACAGCTTATTGAGACAGCCAAAAGGTTGGGCTCATGTAGCGGATATGGAACCGGTAATCCCGATGACGATGATTTTTGAGCAGCTGGCAGAAATTGCAGAAGCGGAAATTCCGGGAACACAGGTTCATAAAATTATGAATGTAAGCGTATTCCAATGGATGAACGTGGCCAAACCTTTTGAGAAAACAGTAAAAGGAGAATGGCGCGGAGCCAACCATGCTTATCTCGATATTGAAAACTTTGCCAACGCAGAAGTAGTTTTAAAATCTGCTTCTGTCCCAACACCTGCATTCAATCTTTCCATCGGTAATCTTTTGCCCATTGAAAGAACCCCTGAAGAAATCTATGACATGCACATGTTCCATGGAAAAAAATACCAGGGAATTACTGAAATTTCAGCTGTTGGAGACAAAGGAATCGTAGGAAAAATCAAAGGAAACGGCGGTAAGGGATCATTACTGGACAATGCAGGACAACTATTCGGGCTTTGGCTGCAGCTTACTTTGGTGAAAGACCGCATTGCATTCCCTGTAAAAATCAGAGATATTGAATTCTTCGGAAATATGCATGATCAGGAAGGTATTTTTGAATGCACCTGTATGCTGACCGAACTGAATGATGAATTTGCCATCGCAGATATCATCCTGAAAAGAGATGGGAAAGTATGGTGCGCCATTACGGGCTGGCAGAACAGAAGACTGGAAATTGATGCCGCTTTATGGAATGTTTCCATGTCACCGCTTCACAACAGACTTTCGGAAGAGATTGCTCCTGAAGTATTCTTCTTCCACCAGGCGTATACCAGAGTGGCTTCATGGGATTTTATCCTGAAAAGATACTTCAACCAGACGGAAAAACAGCATCACCAGCAGTTATTACCCAACAAGAAGAAAAACTGGATGGTAAGCCGTGTAGCCGTGAAAGATGCCGTAAGAAATCTTCTCCGCCAGGAAAAAAATCTTGCCTGCTTCCCGATTACGTTTGAAATCCGTTCCGATGAAGTGGGAAAACCTTACCTCATCAGTGATTTTACAGAAGATATTCATATTTCATTGGCTCATAAAGGCAAAGAAGCCGTGGGAATCGCGAGGTATGGAAAATCTGTAGGAATCGATATGGAACTGATGGAAGAACGCAGCGCCGGATTCTACGACATGGTATTTACCGACAACGAATTAGCCTTATTAAAAGACAGAGATCAGGCAGAATGGACCACCCGTTTCTGGGTCGCCAAGGAAGCTTACGGAAAGTTCCTGGGAACAGGACTCAAAGGAAATCCTAAAGCCTTCGAAGTCAAAGAAATAAAAGATGATCACCTGTGGATCAACAACATTGAAATCAAAACTATTAAACATAAAAATTATATTATCGGATGGACACTGTAAACGCAACATTAAAAATGAACCACGAAGAACTTTTTACTTTATTAAAAGGTTTTATTACTGAAGTGATAGGTGCTGAATTTGTAGAAGAGATGGACATTACTCCTGAAAGTTCATTCACCAAAGATCTTGAAATGGACAGTATTGAGATTGTTTCTTTCTCTGAAAAGATCAAAGCGCATTTTGGCGATCAGATCGACTTTACAGGTTGGTTATCTTCTATGGATCTTGACCAGCTTATTAATCTTGACCTTAGTATGATCATCAATTATATCTACGAATGCCAATAATCACTGTCAATAACAGACAAGTTCATATACAGGAACTCAACAAAGGAGCCGAACAAACCGTGGTACTCATCCACGGTATGTTCAGTAACCTGTCCATTTATTATTTTAATATTGCCCCGGTGCTGGCAAAGCATTTCCATGTGGTGATGTACGATCTGAAAAGCCACGGTATGAGTGAACGCTTTTTGGATGGGTACGACCTTGACAACATGTCATCCGATTTAATAGGTTTAATAGATCACCTTCAACTGGAAAAAGTACACCTTGTCGGCTACAGCTTCGGAGGTCTTATTGCTTTAAAAACAGCTTTAGAATACCCGGACCGCGTGAATCAGCTCGTGGTGATGGAAGCTCCGGATCCTCAGGACGAAAAAGCCCGTAACATCATTGATGAATACAGCAAAGAATTTCTTGAGCATTATGTAGCCAACTTTACAGATACCACCAAAGTACAGATGGGAAAAAGACAAATGGAAAAGAACCACCGTATGTATGAATTTCTGTTTAATCAAACCACCATTAAAGCAGATATGATCAGGGAAAAACATTTCCTTGGTGAAGCCCGTTTCAATGAACTGACAGCTCCCACTCTATTGCTTTATGGCGCTGATTCCAATTGCAGACCAACGGGTGAATGGCTGCAATCTCAAATCAGCCAGTCTGAACTTGAATTAATCCCGGGCGACCACAATATTCCTATCCAGGAACCGAATCTGATTGCAGAAACGATCGCTCAATTTTTATCTAAAATTTTAACACAAAACCATGGCTAAATTTGCATTTATAGTTCCACCATTGACAGGACATGTCAACCCTACCTTAAGCATCGGTGCTACGCTGTTGGAAAGAGGACATGAAGTAGCCTGGATCAGCCTTGACCCGACTTTAGAGGCTAAACTTCCCGAGGGAGGAAAATTATTACTGATCCAATATGATCAGACCGACGAAGAAAAGAAAGAAAGCGAACAATATCTCGATATTATTTCAAAAAAAGTAGTGTACGGTATAGACAGCGTGAAGTTCCTTTACGAAGAGGTGCTTATCCCGCTGAACAGACATTGCTATAACGGAATTATTGCTTTACTGAAAACATATCAGCCTGATTTGGTTATCGGGGATCATCAGTTATTTGCTGCTCCTGTTGCTGCGAAAATGCTGGGAATTCCTTATGCCACTTCCGTTACCGCTCCGGCTGCCATCAAAATCATGAATGAGCTTCCAAAGGTACACGAATGGGAAGTGAATCAGATCGTAGCACTACAGAAAGAACTTGGTTTCCAGGAAGAACGTTCTCTGGCAACTTCAGAACTCTTGACCCTTGTTTTAACCTCGAATTATTTCTTTGGTGACATGGAAGATCTGGCACCTCAATATAAATTCACAGGCCCAGTTCTTACAGAGCGTCGTATTTCTTGTGAGTTCGATTGGGATAGATTGAAAAATGCTACCAACAAAAAGATCCTGGTAAGCATTGGGACTACCTTCGATCATGATCATAAAAAAGCATTCTTCCAGAAGGTCATTGATGCCTTTAAAGACGAAGATTTAACCGTTGTAGTGGTTTCTGATCCTCAGCTTTTTGAGCAGTGGCCGGAAAACTTTATGGTCTATCAGCAGGTTCCGCAATTGGATCTGTTACCTCATCTTGACGGTGTGGTATGCCATGGCGGTCACAATACCGTATCTGAAACCTTATCCAACGGAATTCCTTTGGTAGTGATCCCGATTGCGTATGATCAGTCGCATGTTGCAGGACGTGTGGTGCGTACAGAAGCGGGTGAGCGTCTTAATTTTAACCGGTTTAAAGCCAATCACCTGAGAGAAGCTGTACACCAGATTTTAAATAATCCAGGCTATCGTGAAGCGGCTCAGAAGGTAGGACAATCTTTTGTGGAAGCCGGAGGTGCACCTACAGCAGCCAGCCTGTTGGAACAAGCCATATCAAAGGCTTCAAAACCTGAAAAACCGTCTAAGTTTTTATTCGTAGTTCCCCCGTTTTTCGGACATGTGAGCCCTACTTTAAGTGTAGGAGCGAGTTTAATTGCCCGTGGACACGAAGTAAAATGGTTCGGAATTACCCCTTTAGACAGCAAACATATTCCCGAAGGAGGCTCTTATTTCTATCCCGAAGAAGATCTTGTTCCCTATCAGAATGAAATTGCCCGCATTTTAAAAAGACAGGATGACGGCCCGGCCTGTTCCGGACCTGAAGTGATGAAACTGGCACTGGAAGAAACCTATGTTCCTTTCGCTAAAATGATGATGCCGGGATTAACGAGACTGACAGAAAGCTGGATGCCGGATGTGATTGTGAACGACTGTATCACTTTCGGAGGGGCTCTTTTCGCTCACAAACACAATATTCCTTGCGTAACGACAACTCCGGTTCCGCCGGATGTGATGGGAGACACAGAAAAAAGTGCTCCAAAAATCTGGGAATGGCAGCAAAACCTGATCAAAGACCTGCAAAAAGAAGTGGGAATTCATGAGGAAGGAATTTACATCCATTCTCACAAGCTGAACATGGTGTTTACCTCACAGGCTTTCGCTGGTTTTGAAACCGTTCCTTCTCATATGAAATTTGTAGGCCCGGTGAAAGGCCGTCCTAACGATGCTCCATTTGATTGGGATAAATTAAACGCTTCTACCACTCCAAAGATTTTCGTATCATTGGGAACGCTGCTCGTGGATATCAGAAAAGCTTTCTTTGAAAAGATCATTGCTGCATTCAAAGACCAGCCGGTTACCGTGATTGCCGCTACTCCACCGGAAATCTTTGAAGAATGGCCGGATAATTTTATCGTGAACAGCTTTGTTCCTCAATCTGCAGTGATGCAGCAAATGGACATGGTGATCTGCCACGGGGGCTTCAATACGGTAAATGATACTTTCCGTAACGGATTACCGATGCTGATCACACCTATTGCTTACGATCATTTCCATATTGCAAAACTGATTGAGCAGGCAGGCTGCGGAATCAGCATCCGGTACAAAAGACTGCGTGTAGATGCCCTTCGTGAAACCGTTTTTGAATTGCTGGAAAATCCAAAATACAGAACTGCTGCTCAGGAAGTCAGAAATACATTTACCCTTGCCGGCGGTAATGATAAAGCAGTAGAATTATTAGAAAATTTTGTACAGGAACATTCAACATTAGCTTCCGTATAATGATGAAATCACAATGATTTATAAACACAAAGGCAGATGAAAACACAGGGATTCATAAGGCCTTACAAAAGACAGAGATCAGCATATGAAAAGAAGATTGCTATTTGGTGAGCGCATGTTACTGGGAGACGGAACAGAACCCTTTAACGCGGTCATTCCGTTCAGACTGAGAGGGACTTTTACCTTAAAAGAGATCCAGCAGGCTTTAGCCAAAATTCAAAATAAACACCCCTGGCTGAGAGCATTGATCAGTCATGATGAAAAAAATATTCCGTGGTTCAATGTTCCGGAGCAACCGGTTTCCATTCCTGTAAGAATCATCACCAGACAAAGTGAAGAGCAGTGGCAGGAAGAATCCAGGAGAGAATGGAACACCACCTTTAATTACGAAAAATTACCCCTGATCCGGTTTATCTGGATCAAAGGGGAAGATGTTTCTGATATGCTGTTTGCATTTCACCATTGTTTATGCGATGGCGGTTCTGCAATGGCTTTCTTAAAAGAGTTCCTGATAGCACTGGACAACCCGGCTGTCGATATCGGGACAGAAAACCCGATCTTAGGAATCGAAGATGTAGTTCCGGCCCATATTCTGAACAGCAGAAGACAGAAACTGAAAGCTAAATTTATCGGAAGGCTGGCCGCTACTGCCATCAAATGGATTCCGGTAGGAAAAAAAGCTGTGGAAAGACAGAATGATTACCTGATCAACTGGAAACTGGATGAAACGGTAAGCAATGAACTTATCGCTTATTGCAAATCTCAGAAAGTGACTGTGAATACATTTTTAAGCGCGGCCGTATTGCAGGCATTTAAAAAAGTAAGAGCTGAAAAATCCTTCAATAAGGTTTCCTGCCCTGTTGATATCAGGCGTTTTGCCCAACAGATCAAAGAAGACCACATATTCGCTTTCGGGCTGATGATTGTGGTGTCTGCTGATGAAAAGCTAAGCTTTACAGACAATCTGCGTGTGATGCAGAAATCTGTAGAACAGAAGACCTCAAAACTGAACCCTTACATTACGATGATGGTCATGGAATCCGGGCATGATGCGCTTAAGAATTTTACAAAGCTTTTAAAGAACGGAAAATCCTCCAACGACTGTATGTTTTCCAATCTGGGACGTATTCAGATTCCTCATGAGTATAAAGAATTTACGGTTGAGACGATCTTCAGCCCATCAGTGATTGGTCCTTTAGGAAATACCACTACCCTGGTGGTTTCTACCTACCGTGGAAAAATGGATTTTTCATTCATGGGAAGCGAAGGCTATTTACCGTATACCGATGCCATGGCAGTACGTGACGAAGTTATGCAGACCATTCATTCACAACTAAACCAAATGGCAGTATCATGATCAAAAGACCTTTAATGATGGTGGAAAGGATTATGTATGTAGATCCTGAAACGCCTTTAAACTGTATTTATACCGCAAAGATCAAAGGCCAGGTTTCTGAGGAAACTTTTAAAACAGCTCTGATCAAAATCCAGCAGAAACATCCCATGCTGAGGGCTATCGTTGATCATAAGGTCGGGCGGTATCCTTATTTTATGGGACAGAAAGATATTGAACCTATTCCACTCCGTATTGTGGAACGAAAAACAGATGATGATTGGTTTAAAGAATCCGAAAAAGGATGGTTCCAGCTCTTTAACCAACCCAAAAAGCCTCTGGCCGAAGTAGTATGGGTGAAAGGACAGGATACTTCCGAAATCCTCTGGATCATGCCTCACTGTATTTCAGACGGAACCACCGGAGTAACCTTGATGCGTGAACTTCTGAGTTTGCTGGACAATCCTTATTCGCCGTTAATTCCTTATGTTGCTTTTGAATCGGTAGATGATTTTCTGCCTTCGGATTTTAATACGGGAATTAAAAAATACAAGGCCGGTCTTTACCTGCTGTTCGCCAGAATATTCTTTTCTATCCAGCGAAAAAGCAAAAAGAGAAATCTTGGAAAAAGCTATGCCATTCACTGGAAAATGACTCCTGAGGATACCAAACTGATTACTGAAAAATGTAAAGCCAACGGAATTTCCGTCCACGCTTTACTGTGTTCTTCCGTGATGCAGGCCTTCCGTGATATTCAGGGAGACCGTGCCAAGGGTAAGGTGATCAGTCCGGTAGATGTACGCCATTTCATTCCCGAAATCAAGGAAGATCATTTATTTGCTTTCGCCCCAACGGTAGAGCTTTCTATCAAAAAAGACAGCAAGGATGTGATGGGCAATGCCAAACAGATCAAAAAAGACCTTATTGAGAAAATCAGTAAGCTGGAAGCCCGTGAACTTCTTTGGATGGGAGAACGTATGCACCCTGTTGTAAGCCGCATGATCAGAATGCTCAAATCCAGCGAAGGCGGACATGATGTGACCTTATCCAATATGGGAAAGGTGAATATCCCGAATGATTACACCAATTTCAGTCTGGAAACGGTTTTTAGTCCTACCGTGGCTTTCCCATGGCTGAACTCAAACACTTTAGTTGCCAGTACATACAACCAGCAGATGGACTTCACCTTCATGTCCAATGAAAATTTTCTCCCGAAAGAAGAAGCCCATCTGATAAAAGATAAAGCCATTGAGCTATTGACCACCTCCCTATGAAATTGAAAATAAAGCCTCCGAAGCCAAAACCCATCAAAAAAACCACCCTGAAACGCTTTCTCATCAAGCGTACAATTTACTATGTCCTTCCGAATGTATTTTTTAATTTCATCATCGCCTATGCCAGCTTCAAAGAGTTAGGTTACACCCATTTTTTCTCAGGAACCCAAAACCTGGCCCGCCTTACCCTGCCGATGGCCATCTTCCTTCCGGTAGTCCTTACCATTGATATCATCAAAAGAGTAACCGATGCCGCCAGCCAGGAAGCTATAGAGTTCACCGTAGACGA
Source organism: Chryseobacterium rhizoplanae (assembly GCF_900182655.1). Taxonomy (GTDB): domain Bacteria; phylum Bacteroidota; class Bacteroidia; order Flavobacteriales; family Weeksellaceae; genus Chryseobacterium; species Chryseobacterium rhizoplanae. The sequence goes on along the minus strand of NZ_FXTC01000006.1, from coordinate 296,030 downwards.
ACAGCTGAATATTAAAAAGTTAATGACCAAACTAAGCATCTTACACGGCCTGATTACAGGTTCATTGGTACTCTCCCTACTCTTTATAGGACAGTATAATTTTTCAAAGGATTATAAGCTGGATGCTACAGCAATGGCTTTTGTTGTGGGGATATTGGCTGGGATTTTATCTGTGGTGTTTGTGTATTTGCCGGTGTGGAGATTGAGGAGGTGGATGTGTAGGAGGATATCAATTGAATCAATATCTTAAATTATAATATGAATTCTAGTTTTAAAAAGGATCTGAAATATTAAAATGTCAGATCCTTTTTAATTAATAAATTTAAAGAGCTTGCTTTACAAGACTCATAATATATTCTAGATTTTCTGTATCCTTAACAGTTATTTCATAGTCTCCATTTCCATTATGACCTTTAAGATCAGAAACATCTCTCATAATATTTTTAGGATCATCAAGATTTCCTTTTTTGAGGTTGATCCACATTTTTAATGAATTGGCTTGAACTTCTATATCAATAACATTTGTTTTTGCTTTAAATGCGATATACCATTTTTTTGGATGTACTTCTAACTCGGAAGATAAGTTTAAAATTGCTTGCTTATAACTTTCGTAAAGTTCAATTACAGAATCATTTTTACCCAAAAGATATAAATCTTCAGTATATACAGTTACTTCTTTAGTTACTTTACTTATAACAGAGTTTTGTTCAGATTTAACTTCTTTGATATTAGGAGCTGCTTTAGATTTTTTTATAGGATTAATCAGTATAATATCATTTTCATACTGTTTAATTTCCCAAAGTTCTATTGGTAAATCTTTGAAATTGGAAGCCTGCTTTTGAAAATCGGTAAAAGCTGGAGATACAAAAACAACTTTAGATTGCGACCAATCGATATCTGCACGTTTAATAGTTTCATTCTGACTTTCATTATATTCAACAATGAAATCTGCTTTGTATTCCAACATTAAATTTAAATACGAAACTCCCTGGTCAACTACTGAAAAGTGTCTGTCTTTTTTATATTCGATAATAACAAAAGAATTGTTTTCACTATCATAAGCCAAAGTATCAATTCTATTTGCTTTTATAGTAAATTCAGACTTTATGAATTTCCAATTGGTTAAGGTTTGTAAATTAGATTCAAAAATATTTTGAATATCTTTTTCCAGCCTAAAAGGAATTTCTTTAAGAATTGAAAAAATTTGTTTATTATTTTTAAAGAGTTGCATGAAAATTCAATTAAAGTTATTAATTTAGTATATTAATAGGCATTTCCCAGTATCATTTGTTCAACTTGCTGCTTAACATTGTCTAGAATATTTTTGGCTTCTTGTTGTAACAACATTGCTTTTGCTCTTAAGCTTTGAATATGATTAGCAATTTCATATTGTTTTTCTAAATCAAAATCTCCATTCGGTAAAATAGGTACTACAATATCTTGATTGAAATAATTTTGCATAATCAAATTTCTAATTCCATTTGTCTGACTTTGCATTGATTCAGTAAGCTTTATGTTATGTATCGTTTTTAAATAACAAAATAAATATTCTGGATTTAAAATACTAGTATTGATTCTAATCTTATGTATAAAATTACTATAACTAATCTTGTTATTATGTAATATATCTTTTGTCAAAATAGCAATTCTACCTACAGGTTGATCCGGGCTACCTCCTGACTTCTCAATCAACAGATCATTTTCTTGAATATCAATTTTTGATATTTTATCTTTTTTAATAAGCCTGAATTTAACTCTCGAATTATCAAGCTTAAGATTAAAGTCATTATCAAATTCTGTGGCTCTGATAACTAAGCACTTTTCATATTCTTGGGAATAATTTTCTTCGTTATGTTCAATTCCCCAATCACCTGCAAGACTTTGAACTATGAAAGTCCTAAGTTTTTCAACTTTGAATTGCTTTAAATCTGTTTCCTTAATTGCTTGCTTTAAGCTTGTTGTAGTTTTATCATATAATTTAGGATCAAATCTTCCACCAGTTACCTGCCTTAATTGTGTTATGAAAATTCTATTTTTTAAAGAATTATCTTTTTCAGGTAGAGAAATTCCTAATTTATCTAATAAATAACCATCTATACTAGTTAACAAAGCTTCAGACTCTTCTTCTATTTTTTTTTGTTGCTCATAAGCAGATTGATAAACTTCAACAATTTGTTTTTGAGACTCTAATGGTGGAAGTGGAATTCTTAATGATTTGAGTAATTCAATACCCACTCCAGATTGATTATTCCAATTTGTACAAACAGCATAGAATATTTTATTTTTTTGATATAAATTTAATATTATCCATAAATATTCGGACAACAAAACATCTCTCTTAGGTTTAAGAACGGTTATATGATTAGAATAACTTAATTCTTTTTCTTCTTTTAATATTGCTGTTTTTCCTACTAACTCTTGGCTGTTAGTATTATTAAATAATACATCACCTACTTCTAGCCTATCAATTTTTTTTTCAATAGGCAAATAGACATTTTTATCAAATTTCAAAAATCCATTTTCATCAATATTAGTAGGCCTTATTTGAATAATACCATTTTCATCAATCGCTTGATCTTGTTTTCCAGCACCAATACCAGATTTAAAAGAAAGAACAACTGATCGTAAAGGAATACTTTTATATATTCCTGAATTAAATTTTGTTAAGTCAGAATTATAGTATAGAGGATCTAAGCGCCCTTCTAAATTAGAGCGGTTAATGATAGTTATTTTATTAGAATTTATATGTTGAGATAAAGTGTGCATTTATTGGCTAGGTATTTTGAATTTATATCTTTCTATTAAAATAGTTTTAATGTGCCTACCTATTTCTTCTTTTAAAGTTGTATGAGCATCTTTTTGATAGGTGAAATAAAAATCTAGTTTATAATCCGATTTGGGCTCCTCTGCTTTTTCTTCTTTAGTAATAATCACCGGTATATTTAAAGCCCTTGCCCATCCCATCTCATAGGTAACATTGGCATTGTTACCTGTTATGTTGGCAATAAAAATATGGCATCCTTTGATTTTCTCAAAAATATCATTTACAATATTAACAGACTCTCCCTTATAAGTCATAATTGGATGTAAAGTTATATTTATACCATATTTGTCTTTAATTTCGTCAATAACACTTTTATAAATTTCATTGTGAGATTTTACAATCGCAGAAGAAAAATATGGCATTGCAACAAATACTTTTATTTCTTTTTCCTTTATTTGATTGAAAATTCTTATGATACTCTCAGCTTTTGTTTCCTCTGCCTCAAATAAGTGATTATTAATTATCCAATGATAGAAAATGTTAAATGTTGTTTTATCCTCAAAAGCTTTATAAAATAGAAAGGCTAAAAGTATATCAATATTTTTATTTGCTTTAAGTAATTCATCATCACGATATAGCGTATTTACAGCCTGCAAGGCTTCATATACAATATCTATAATATCTTTGGATTTTCTCACCTTTTTAAACTTATTATAAAGCCTAAAAATGTTTAGGGATAGGGACCATTTGTAACTTTCAAGATTAGTTTTAATAGATTGGAAATCTTCACTTCTTATTTTTAGCCCCAATTTCCTAGCATTAACCCCAACATCTTTACCATCATATTGAAATATTTTTGCTATTTCATCATCTCCAAAATATTCAGTTTCTCCAATAATTCCCTTTAAATTCTGCTCAAGTGTCAAAGGAATTGTTTTAGAATTGATATTATAGAAAACAACACGCTCAAATTTCTCATAAGTATTACTGGTTTTCTTCTCGAGTAATTCAGTAATGGGATTAAATTCATTAGTAGTAGTTTCTTCAAACAATACAATGCAAAACGGTACATCCATTGTTTGAATTCTATCATCGTCAATTTGCTCCGCAGCACTTAATCGGTGATTCCCATCTATACGATGAAAAGGGTGTTTATTTTCTTTAATCAGTTTTAGTAATTCACCATCTTCAATCTCTAGTTCAACGATCTTTACTTCATCTCTTCCTCCTACATCAAAAACTTTAGAATTCTTTCTTTCTACAACTCTAATATTGAGACTATTTACATTTGATTTAAAACTCTTATTTGCTTCAATAAGCGTTAATGGAGCATCTTTTTTAGCTCCAGTACTAGTAAAGTCATATTTCAACTTCAAGCTCAAAATCACTTCAGGAAAAAACAAATACGTTTCTTCGGTAAGAAAATTAGAAATTACTTTTTTTTGTTTATCAATAAGCTCTCTCTGATATTCAGGATTAGCTTTAGAAATCCTTGCCAGCTCTTTAATTCTTGCAAAACCTCTTATACAAGTTTGTTTACTTAATGATTTATCTAATATCCCTCTGATTATCATAATAAATGGCTTTCGATGTCATTAATAAATTTTGTGAGTTCTTCGCTAATAAACTCCAATTCATTCACGGTCGTTTTCTTTCCTGTTGCATCGTACCCTATATCATCAGCAATTGCCATAAAAATTGGATAGTCAGGAATCTTTTTTTGCTTTTGTTGTAAAAAAGCTTCCTGTAACTCTTCTTTCAGGTCATTGACTTTATCATTAAAAATGTCCTGAATTTCCTTTTTATCATCTGCTATTAATTCATTTAAAGCCTTTTTATCTAATGTTGGATTGCTTTCTTTACATTTTTTTTCAAGGGCATTAATAGCTTCTTTCTTCTCTTTATCGTATTGCTTTATTTTTTCTGTATAATTGCTCTCCGAAAGCAAATCAGCCTTTGATGTTTGTTTTAATTCTTTAATACGATTTGTTGTATTGAAATCATGCTTTTTTAAGAATAAAACGGAACTTTTAACTCCTGCTCCTGTAGCTGAAAAAGCAGTTTGTGGCATTGAAACTACTGCAATTATTCTAAACATTTCTTCTATGTGATCTCTTACGTATTGCAAACTACTATTAGTCAAAATACCATCAGGTATTACAATAGCTAAATATCCTCCCTCTTTAAGAAAATTATAGCATTGTTCTATAAATAATACTTCTGTGCTTTGATTTTCTCTGCTTGTTTCAGGTCTCGCAGAAACAGCTAACCAATCTTCTTCTTTCTTTCCAAGATTATATGTTTTTAAATAAGCTTTCTCTGTCTGTCTTACAATACTTCCAAACGGAGGGTTAGTAACAATAAAATCGAAGTGATTGTATTTAAATCCTTTATTAGTAGTATTTTTTTCGATATCCTGTGGGCTTAATAAACCATCTGAAGTAATTACATTTGTATGGCCATCATCATGGATTATCATATTCATTTTGGCAGCACGAGAAATTTGCTCATTAATCTCAATACCATAAAGGTTTTTTTCAGCGAAATCGTGCCAATATTTATAATGCTTTTGATTTTGCTTTACATCTGTTTTATAATTAACATATAATTCATCGGCTTGTTTTCTAACTTTATTCAAGGCATATAGTAGAAATCCTCCACTTCCGCAAGAAGTATCTAGCACATAAGAATCATTTTTAATAGGCAATACACTAACTGCAAATTCTACAATTGGTCTAGGTGTAAAATATTGTCCAAAATTTCCTCTGAAAAAAGCTCCCATAAAGGTTTCGAAAGCTCTTCCTTTTGCATCTAGGTCTGTTTCACCGATATTGACATCTTGTAAGTATCCTACTACCGTTCTTATTTTTTCAGAAGAAAGTCTAATATTATCTTTAAAGACTTCAGGGTCTTTTTTTCTTCCTTGTTCGTAAAGTTTTTTTATACGTTCTGTAAGTCTTTTATTTTCTTCGTTTCTAATAGCAGTACTTAACTCTTCTTCTCCTAATTTTTTATAATTTTTTATTTCTGTAGCATCAACAGTAATAATTTGAAAGTCATATGGAGTTCCTGCTATTCTATCTTTTTTTTCATCCCAAATCTTACAGAATATCAATTTGTCTAACTCATCAAATGCTTCTGAAGGATTTAACTGCCCTCCTCCCCATAGAGCATCATGCGCTTGTTTAAACCTACGTGTTAAATCTGCTTCTGGTATTACTTCCAAGTTAAAAAAACGTTGTTGGCCGTATCCCGTATCGCAAAATCCACGGATAACTTCGGAGAAGGTGATTACTGGATCGTAAAACTCGATAAAAACGGAAAAGTAGAATGGGAAAAGAATTTTGGAGGAAAGGGAGATGATCATATCAGAACCCTGGCACTAACTTCAACAGGCTTTGTTATTGGTGGAGAATCCAGATCGGAAAGATCAGGAAACAAAACTGTTGGAATTGAAGAAGGAACAGACCTATGGCTGATTTCTTTAAATGAAAGAGGTGATGAACAGTGGCAGAAATCCTATAATTTCAAAAACCGTGATATCCTGATGAGTATGAGTGTAATAAGCGGGAAGCAGGAAGATGGAAGCGGGAAGTCTAAAGGCATTCTGCTGGGAGGCTACACTCAGGCAGAAGGAAGAATACAAACCGATGATGAAACCTTTTGGATGCTGTATTTGGATCAGAATGGAAATGAACAGTGGAGAAAACATGTAAAAGGAGAATCCAGAAAGAAGGAAGAAAGACTTTCTGATGTAAAACTGAACAGGGATGGCTCTATTGTTCTGGCCGGAACCAGCGCAGAAGAATTGGGTAAAGAAAACTGGAAGATCGTAAAGCTTGGAGACAAACAGGTTGATCAGCTGATTGAAAAATATGACATCAAAATCTATCCGAACCCGGTATCTGATTATGCTTACGTAGAAATCGGTTTTGATTCTTCGACAGGCTCAGGACAGGGCTTTAAGGAAGCAGATATTCTATTGTATGATATGAGCGGAAGACAGCTTCAGAGTTTGAAAACTAAAAACAGAGTAACTAAAATTAATACGCAGGCTTTGGTACAGGGAGCTTACCTGGTGACGGTAAAAACTGATACTAATAAAACGGCGAATGCTAAATTAATTAAGAAATAAATACAAATGAAAAGAAATATTACAAGCTTATTCTTTTGCTTGTCTATGAGTGTAGCTCTCGCGCAAACTACTGGCAGCAAACAATCCACCCTTCCAAATATCATCCCACCATCAGCGGAGTCTTACAAACTAGGCGCTTTTGGAAATCTTCCGGTAAGCCTTTTTACAGGGAATGCTAATGTTGATATTCCCGTAACATCTTTTGCAGCCGGAAATATTAATATTCCAATCAGACTCAATTACTTCTCTAATGGAGTCAAAGTAGATGATATGAACGGTTCTACCGGATTGGGCTGGAATATTGTTTCAGGTGGTGTTATTACAAGGGTAATAAGAGATCTTCCTGATGAGGACAATCAATCCAATATTAACATTCCAACCAATATTGGAGATTTGGGTGCTAATACAACCGCTGCTATGCAATTTTTCCAGGATGCCTCCTTTGATGATATAGATACAGAGCAGGATTTGTATATGGCCAGCTTTGGGGGAATGCAGATTAAATTTGTTTTTGACAAAAAAGGAATTTCTGTGATTTATTCCCAAAAGGATGTTGTTATTGAGGGGACAAGTGGAGGGAATTCTTTTATCATAACGGTAGATAATGGAATCAAATATTACTTTACAGACAAAGAGACGACTTCCAACCGTACTGCTGGAGCCGGACATTCTCTGATATCAATTTCTACCACAGCGTGGTATCTGACAAAAATTGAAGACATATCCAGCGGAGAAGTTGTATTTTTTGAGAATGTGGATGGCGGATATACTGCGACTATGAGTCAGTCACAAACATTATCCTATACATCACCTAATGCGGGTCCAATGACATCAAGCTGTGGGAATTCCGCATTTATAAGGTACCCTCAGGTAAGTGAACTGATCAGCCATAACCAGACTGTAGCTGGAAAACAGATTAAAAGAATATACAGTAACAATCCATCTTATGGAGAAATTATTTTTGATTATCTACAATCGGGAGGTAGCGGTGATTATAAACGATTACAGAAAGTTACCAAAAAGGTTAATGGTAGTATTATTAATGACGTTACTCTCAATTACAACCTTACAGCAAATAACCGTCTGTTTCTTACTTCTGTAGTGGACAGTGTTTTAAACACGACCTATGGATTCCAGTACAACTTACCAGATGTATTTCCTCAAAGACTTGCCTTTAGCAGGGATAGCTGGGGATATTATAATGGTAATACCTCCAATACCAATCTGGTTCCTAATATAGAAAAGGTATCTATGTGGAGTTCATATAATGGGGCATCACAGTCTGTTGTTCCGCAAAATACAGCTATTGGGATACTTCAAAAGATTATTTATCCTACTAAAGGATCAACAGAGTTTTTCTACGAAAACCATACTGCAATAGAAAAAAATGTAATGCTCAGTCCCTCTGAAAGAACTGGAACTCAAATCAAAGCCACCGCTGATGATACTAACGGTCATGTTGAAAATACAGTAGCTTTTACTCCGCTTCGGACAGAAGACATCACTTTGGGAGGAAGTGCACAATTTAACAGTTCATGTGATCCTGCTGAGCAGGTTACGGGGAAACACAGAGCAATTGTTTCATTGTTAAATTCTAATGGTCAGGCTGTCCCATTATATTTTAAAACCCCTACCGGAATTGTTACCAGTGCTGGTAATTCGGTTACTTTTCCTACCAATAATGGAGCAGGCGTTTTTGCCCATGTTCAGAAAGATGAGCCTTTAACCCTTAAGCTTTGGACGCTGTTTGTTTGTACCCGTTCTACTGCATCAGCGAGCTATACCACTAAAGAGGCGGTGTATGGAGACAGAGAAGCCCCTATTGGCGGGTTAAGAATCGCCAAGATTGTAGATACATCTGAAAATGGTGTAGCCAATACAAGAAAGTTTATTTACCGTGATTTGAATGATCAATATACAGAAGCCGTGGTGTTAAGAACTCCTGCATTTGAGGAGCAGCTTCTTTATACCAGAACCTGTAGCACAAATAACCCTAACTTACCAAGCGGATCTGTTCCTACAGGTGTAGAAAGATTTCCTTATACAATGGTGACTTCTTCCAATATTAACCAACTCTTTGCTACCCATCCCAATGTATTCTATAAAACGGTACAGGAAATTGTAGAGGGGAAGTCCAATATTATCCATAATTATTCTATTAGTTCAGATGATTTTGGTAAAGTACTTCATGGAGATAATATCCGAAACTCAGTTTGGACAAATTTTGGATGGAAAAATGGACGCGAACTTTTGACTAAATATCTGGATGCCGAAGGTAATCTGTTGCGAAGTGTAGAGATGAATTATGAAGAAGATAACAACAGAAAATATCAGGTGGATGGCTTTTCTATTAGAAAAAATTATGATAATCCTGTTACCAAGAATGAGACAAAGCTCTGTACGGCAGAAGATGTGGTAAAAACCATTTCGTATACCTATTGTGCAGCCAATCATTCTCACCGATATAATGCTTTAGATGGTTATAAGAATTGCCAAGCATCAGGAGCGCAAAATACTACTCAATCCTATAATGATGTTTGTTTTGGTAAACCGGTAGGGCCTATTACTTATGAAGATAAATTGGATAACCTGGACATTATGCAGTACAAAAACATTTCCCATTTTGAATATCTGAAGTCCCAGAAAACAATAGATTACCTGAACGGAAATGCGATGAAAACAGAAACCCAGTATTTCTATAATAATCCTAAACATACCCAGATAACTTCGGAAAAAATCATATTCCCAGATCTATCTACAACGGAAAAAACATATCAGTACGCTCATGAGAAAAACAATCAGTTGATGATTGATAAAAATATGGTGGGTATTTCGTTGGAAACGAAAGCACAACAAACAGTAGATAATATCACCAAAGTAACTTCAAGGGAAGAGACTATTTATCCAACCGCTCTACCTCATGCAATTACCGGAAATTTGGTGCTTCCACTATCTGAATATTCCTATGATACGCTGAGCCCTACTACTTCCTCTAAGGATGTCACCTATGAAAAATATGATGATAAGGGGAATATTCTTCAATACAGGGAGAAAGACGGGACACCAGTAAGCATTGTTTGGGGATACAATAAGACCAGACCGATTGCCAAAGTTGTAGGAGCATTGTATAGCCAGGTGGAAGGGATGATTACTACTATCGTGACCAAGTCCAATGAAGATGCAGCTGATCCAACCAAAGAAGCTGAACTCTTATTGGCTCTTGATGCTTTTCAGCCTGTTGGAATGACAACCAAGTATACTTATGATCCTTTAGTAGGAGTAACGACCATTACACCCCCATCAGGAATAAGAGAGCTGTATGTCTATGACAGTGCCAACCGTTTGAAGCAGGTTCAGATCAGGGAAAGAGACAGTGCCGGAACCTACAGTTATAAGGTCGTTAAAGAATTTAAGTATAATTATAAGCAGTAAACACAAATGAAAAAAATGCAATTATTAGGTCTGCTGTTTACAGCCATGATGACCTATGCACAAAGTACCACAGAAAACTATATACAATCCAAAACCTGTCTGAGCGGTGATTGCAGTAAGAAAACTGAGACCATTACCTATTTTGACGGATTAGGACGACCAAAACAGATTGTCAATGTAAAAGCGACCACTACAGGGAAAGATTTAGTTACCCCCATTATTTATGATGGGTTTGGAAGACAGGTTAAGGATATTCTTCCAGTTCCGGCCAATACCCTTAATTCTGCAATCCATACCGGGATTATCAATGAAAGCACGGTTAATTCTTATTACGGTGTCACCAATGCGTATACAGAAAAAGAGATTGAAAATTCTCCCTTAGACAGGGTGAAGCAAGTGGCCCAGCCGGGTGATCCCTGGAAAATGGCGGGTGGACATACCCAAAAGCTTAAATATGAAGTAAATCTGGGAACAGAGGTAAAGAAATTTATCACCAATACAACCACAGCTACAGATAACAAAACTGTTTCTTCTGTATCCATAGTGCCGGGAAGTGAATTTTATGCCGCGGGGATATTATACAAAAATACGGTTACCGATGAAGACGGAACTCCGGTTATCCAGTTTCAGAACGGACGTGGGGAAACTGTACTGGTACGTAGAACAGATGGAACACAAAACATAGATACCTACTATGTGTACAATGAATATGGTCAAAAGGCATTTGTAATTCCTGCTCTGGCGGTAAAGAAAATTGAACAGAATAACAATGTTGTAACCACAGATATTCTAAACAGCCTTTGTTACCAATATCGATATGATGGTTTGAACAGACAGGTGGAGAAAAGACTTCCCGGAAGAGACGATTGGGAATCTGTGGTGTATGATGCAGCAGACCGTCCGATCCTTACCCAGGATGTGAATCTGAAAAATAAAGGGCAGTGGCTGCTGACCAAATATGATGCCTTTGGTCGTGTTGCCTACACCGGACTTATCTCCGGAGGAAGCCGGGCGGATCTACAGGCACAGATTAATAATCTTGTTATCAGCGAAACCCCTACTGCTGTAGGTTTTAGCAAAAATGGGATTGTAGTGTATTATACCAATACTCTTTTTACTAATTTTCAGACGCTTCTTTCTGTTAATTACTATGATTCTTATCCAAGGGATACTAAAGAATTCCCTCCGGCGAAAATCCTCGATCAATATGTAGTTAATGAAGATAAGGCTCTCAATGGAGGTGCCAATACCCAAGGTTTGCCAACAGCATCTTATGTAAAAAACATAGAAGATGATAACTGGACGAAAACCTATTTCTATTATAACACCAAAGGTGGAAAGGTGGCGGAGAAAAGCTGGAACCATTTAGGTGGTTATACTAAAAAGGAATTCAAGCTTGATTTCTCCGGTGCTGTGGATGAAAGTTACACCTATCACAAAAAAGGAAGTGCAGATGCTGAAGTGGTAATCAAAGAGAGATTTGTATACGACGACCAGAAAAGACTGCTGAAGCTCTATCATAAGGTGAACAGTCTAACAGAAGAACTATTAGTAGAAAACACATACAATGATCTGGGACAGCTTACCAATAAAAAAACAGGAAATACTACAGGTACTCCTTTACAGTCTATAGACCAGACTTACAATATCCGAGGATGGATTACGAAAGTGAATGATCCCGCCAACTTGAACGGAAAACTCTTTGCCTATGAGCTTAAATACCATAATCCTGTTTATTCGGAGGTTTCTACCGGAAAATACAATGGGAATATTGCAGAAATAGATTGGTCAAGTGCTGATAATGGAACATTTAGAAGGTATAATTACCAGTATGATGGATTAGAAAGGCTAAAAAATGGTATTTATTCCGAACCTAATGCAGCCCTTCCAAAGAATAACTATTTTAATGAAAGTCTTACCTATGATGTAAATGGTAATATCCAAAGTCTGAAAAGAAATAGATTGTTGCAAAATTTTGGAGCAGAGCAGATTGACGATCTCACCTATACTTACACCGGAAACAGGGTGAATACGGTGAGTGATGCTACAAGTAACTATGCCGGCTATCCGGCTTCTGTATCAACCGCAATTCCTTATGACGGCAACGGAAATATGATTACCCATGAGGATAGAGGGATGCTCCAGATAGACTATAATTATCTTAATCTTCCCAACTATATAAAATTTAATAAATTATATAATACTCATGATTTTGAGACCTACAATGTCAATACAAAATACCTGTATAATGCTGCCGGAGCCAAACTGAGAAAAGTCTATACCTATGGAACAGGCAGAGGACAGACGGAAGCCGTCAGCAAAACTGATTATCTGGATGGATTTCAGTATACTGATGATATATTAAGCTTTGTTCCTACTGCAGAAGGGTATTATGACTTTGTTAAAAATCTGTATATTTACAACTATACCGATCAGGTAGGAAACATCAGATTAGCGTATTACAAAGATGCTTCCGGAAACCTGAAAATTGACAGAACCAACCATTACTACCCTTTCGGACTTGAGTTTGGTGGCGATTTTAATATAAATGGTACACTAACTCCGAGCTATAGATACTCTATGCAGGGACAGGAAAACCAGATTGATACCAAATGGAGTTCTTACAGATGGAGGAATTATGATGCAGGGATGGCAAGGTTCTTTAATGTAGATCCTTTGGCAGAGCAGTATCATACATGGTCAACTTATGCCTTCAGTGGAAACAGAGTTGTAGATGCAGTGGAACTAGAAGGACTGGAGCCCGATGATTTCCGTTTCAGAATGTATATGAAGTCCAAAGGGGGCATTCAGGCAAGAGCGGAAGAAGAGCATGGGAAAGCCAATAGTGAAGCCTTTATGGCAGTCATTAAAACAGTAACTCCCACTGAAGAGCTTTATACAATAGCTACCGGGCGTGATCTTGATGGTAATCCTGCTGACAAGACTATGGCTTGGAAATTACTGGCATTAAATCTAGTTCCACAAGCAAAAGTAGAAGTAAAAACAGCTGCAGCAGTATTAAAGGCGGAAGCGAAGGCAGAAGCGAAAGCTGCTGCTAAAGCAGAAGCGAAAGCAGAAAGCAAAGCTTTATCAGAAATACCCAAACCCCCTAAAGGTAAAGGTAGCGTACCTCCAGGTGAAAGAGATAAGAAGAGAGTCTGGACTAAAAATGAAAGGGCTAAGATGTTGGATAACCAAAATGGACTATGTCCACAATGTCGTCAGAAAAAAACTGTTGAAGAAGTAGATGCTCATCATATAAAGCGACATGCGGATGGTGGACCTACAGATATGAGTAATGGTGCAGCAGTATGTAAACCTTGTCATAAAGAATTACATAGATAATAAATATACAAATGAATAATAAAGAGGAATTTTTCAAAAAAATTAAAAATAATATTGAAAGAGATGGCTTTCATATTACAGTAGTGCAAACAAGCGAAAATCCCAGATTTGCATATACAATCGGGAATTTAGAAAAACTACAATTTGAATTAATATTAGCAGGCAATGAAAATTATCTTTATGAAGATATTTTAAGAATTTTTAATTCAATCGTCCCCAAACTAAGTAAAGATATAAATACTAATGAATTTTCTTTGGATGTTAATGGGCTTGGGATATTTAGACTTAAACAAATTCATGATTCATGGAGTAAACTAATGATGCTTGGAGTTTATGACTATTACAAAGTTGAAGGTTTTAGGGCATATCAAATTTTACCTGATAATAAGCATTATACATTGGATATTCCAGATATGTCAATAGAGTGGAATGCAAATAATATTATCTGGAGGTGGCTTGATGATAAAATTAAATGGAACCTAGATGTACCCCAGGATTCACAAATAGTAACCGAAGTACAGGTTTTGTTTGGTGAAAAAATAACTGAGATAACAAGATGGGAAGAAAATGAATGGGAAGGATTTACTCAAAATGGAGAAGATGTTGATAAAGATAATTTGAGAGTAATCCCAATAGCAACTTTACTTGGAATTGATAGTTCATTAGAGCCTATTTTATCATTAGGTATTGAAAAGGGGCTATGGAGAGAAGATGAGAATTCTGAATGGAAAAGTTGGGACTAGGACACTCCTAAAATTTAAGTATTTTGATAGTAATTTTTTAGGGTATTGGAAACAGTACCCTAAATCTTAATAAACTATACCGATCAGGTAGGAAACATCAGATTAGCGTATTACAAAGATGCTTCCGGTAACCTGAAAATAGATAGGACAACAAACTATTATCCCTTTGGATTAGAATTTGGCGGAGATCTGAGCACTGCAAATTCAATATCTCCAAATTATGCTTATTCATATAATGGTAAAGAAAAACAAAGAGAAACCGGATGGGAGGATTATGGAGCTAGGATGTATATGCCTGATATTGGAAGATGGGGTAGTGTTGACCCACTAGCGGAAATATCCCGTCGCTGGTCTATTTACGCTTACGCATATAATAATCCGATTAGATTTATTGACCCAGATGGTATGCAAAACAAAGATGTAATACTTTCAGGAGACCTCAAAGATAAAGCATTTGAGCAACTGCAGGCAAAAGCGGGAAATCTTAATTTGCAAATGAATTCAAAAGGGAAAGTTACTGGAAGTATTAAAAACGGTGCAACAGCAACAGCTGCTGAATTAAAATTGTTAGAAGCAACAAATGATTCTTCTGTCATGGTAAATTTAGATGCAACAAGTTCAAATAGTGTTGATAATACTCCGATTTTAGGAGGGGCTTTTGGTGGAAGTGAAATAGACGACAATGGAATTGTTCAAACAAATCAAATTATGAATCCAAATCAAGCAGAGATAATTGAAAATACTACTGGACGGCCAAAAGGAGGAACGGTGTTACATGAAATTCTTGAATCTTATATTGCAGGGAAAAATAATCCTGGAACACCTGGGTTTGGAATTGGAGGAGATTTGAGTGAAAAGCCATACCTTAATGCACATAATGCAGCAAAAAGATTAGATCCTACTCATAATAATTATACTGTATCACAAACCATAGATTCTGTGGATGTGACCATTGGAGGAACCAAATTTGGAACAGTAACAACTTATATTAATGTGACAAAAACAAAACCACTAATTAAAAGCAATGGGGAACCGCATAAGAGAAAAACCGTGACAAGCATTACTAAGGTTCCTGTTGCAACTGCAAAAGATATTAGATTAAGAAATTAAAAAAATGAAAAATTTTACATTAATTCCAGTACTTATTTTAAATTCATTTCTTTATAGCCAACAAAAAATTGAAATCAGAATAAAGAGAATCATTGAATTTGAAAAATCGTATGTTTTTAAATTTAAAAATTTAAAAACGAGAAAAGTCGATTATTTTTTTTCCTATAAAAAAGATACTTGTGATAGTGGAGCGAAAATTTGCAAAGGCAAAAAATATGTTATTGTAATGTCTGAATTTACTATTCCTCATCAAAATGATGGGAATACTTATTTAATGCAAATAGATGATTTTACTTTACCTTCCGATTATAAATTATATTATTCTGACAATGTCAAGGGGTTGTATGTTTGTAAATGATATAGAGGCTAGATAGGAAACATAAAGACAGACAGAACCGCCCATTACTATCCTTTCGGACTTGAGTTCGGTGGCGATTTTAATATTAATGGTACAGTAACCCCAAGCTATAGATACTCTACACAAGGACAGGAAAATCAGATTGACACTAAATGGAGTTCTTACGTTCTTACAGATGGAGGAACTATGATGCCGGAATGGCGAGGTTCTTTAATGCTGATCCATTAAGTGAAAAATATGCTTACCAGTCACATTATAATTTCTCTGAAAATAGAGTTGTTGATGGTAGAGAGCTGGAAGGGTTAGAAGTTGTTTTGTTAAAAAAATCATCGTATAATAACGATATTATAGATATCGCAAATAGTGGTAGATATAAGGATGATCCGTTTACAAATACAGTTCACCTCTTCGCACATGAGAATCCTAAAGAATTTTATAATGAGACTTATGAAGGAGAAACAACAATTAATTCTGGTGCTGCTTTAAATAATGTCTTAATGCAAGGAAGTGAACTTTGGAAAAATGCAAAAAGCCATGAAGGATTTACTGTTGTAATTCATGCTTGCAGAACAGGAAGAGTAACAACAAATGAAAAAGGTAAATGGAATACTTTTGAAGATGGAAAAAATACAGAACAACATCCTGGTGATTGGGTTCCATCAGGAGGTGGAGGAATTTGGAATAGAATATTATTTTAAAATTAAATTATGATAAATAAAAATTATTGGCTGTTATTCCTAGTTTTATTTTGCTCTTGCAAAAATAATAAGAAAAATATTAAAACTAATAATGATACAGTTAAAGCACAATCTCAATCAAACATATTGGACAGTGCTAAAACAATTACCAATAGCCCATCTACAAGTGACTATAAATTATTAAGTAAAAAAGCACTTAATGGAAATGAAGATGCTTATGATGAACTTTTTTACATATTTATGGATTCTAATAAAATGGAAAGAACAGACAGTCTAATGATATATGCGAAAGTGATGGCAGAAAAGTTCAATTATAAAAAAGCATATTTAGATTATTTTAAAGCATTATGTGAGAAATATGACATAGAAGCTAATTATCCATATTATAATATAGTCGATATTTCAAAAATGCCAGAAGATTCTAAAAAAGCAGCTACAAAGTGGTTAAACAAGATGTTAGAAAAAAAAATAATAACAAAAGAACAATTTGATTCAATAAAAAAATAAAATTATGAAATTAGCGTATTACTTAATACGCTAATTTTTTGAAATGCAACTGAAAAGCATAGAAGCTTTTTTGAATGAAGAAACAGTATATTGAAACAGAAAAAGTTCTTTACTGTGGACCTATCAAGTGAAAAATATGCTTACCAGTCACATTATAATTTCTCTGAAAATAGAGTTGTTGATAATGTTGAGCTAGAAGGTTTAGAAGGAAAAGATTTTCGTTTCAGGGAACTCATGCGACAAAATGGTGGTGTTCAATGGAGTACAGAGAAAGCAAATCAGGAAGCCAATAGTGCAGCGTTTATGGCTGTTATTAATTAGTAACTCCCGTTGAAGAGCTTTACACAATAGCTACCGTCCGTGATTTGGATGGTGAGCCTGCTGATAGAAAGCAAGCTGCGAAATTATTAGCATTAAATCTTGTTCCGCAGGCAAAAGTAGAAGTTAAAGCAGCTGCCACAGTATTAAAAGCGGAAGCAAAAGCCTTAGCAAAAGCGGAGGCAAAAGTAACAGTTAAAAAACCATATAGTAAAAGCCGACCTTCTTATGCTAAGGGTCAAGTAGATGAAGTTTGGGAATCTGCAAAGAAAGATGATGGTAAAGTCTATGATCCAAACACTAAAGAAGAACTTACATGGGATAAAGCAATAAAACCTAGACCATGGGATATGGGGCATTTACCAGGACATGAGTATAGAACATTACATGAAAAATATATGAGTGGAAAAATAACAAAAGAAGAGTTTTTAAGAGAATATAAAAACGCAAAAAATTATCAACCAGAATCTAAATCAGCAAATAGGAGTCATAAATATGAACAAAAATAGTATTGATATGATTGGTTGCTTTTAAATTCTAATAATTTTAAACGTGGATTAATACAAAATAAAATTATATTTTAAAAAAATTATGTCTCAACAACCTTCTGAAGAAAACAAAAAGCTTTCTAATTATATAGCAAATATTGTTGGTGTTAATAAAATGATTGATCGTCATTACGACAATGATAAAAAGAATTTTATCGATATTTTCACCTGTGATGATCCTCTCTATCCTAGAGTAAAAATTTGTGGTACGATAGGAGTGTCTGATCACCCCAATAAAATTGAAATGAATGATAATAGCTTTAGAAATATTCCAATAGAGCTTTTAATTAGTGGATACAAAGAATTCAACATGTTGGCTAATATTCTTTCCACTTCAGGGTTTTATATTACTAATAATGGGTGGGAATGTCAACCAGGCTCAGTGTTTATGAGAATCGTTGAAATGTACCTTGAAACTTCTGAAATGAAACATATTATGTTTATATCACCCTTTTTGTGGGATAAATTACAACCACTAAAGCTTGAAACAAAAACTGTACATTGGCTTTTGTGTATTCCAATTTCTGATGAAGAACTCAAATATAAAATGGAAAATGGTACATCAGCATTAGAAAACATATTTCAGGAAAAAGATATTGACATATTTGATATTAATAGAAAATCGTCTATTTAAGAGTTTTATGTCAGTTGTTATATCAGATGGTGTTTACGAAGGAAAGGATATTGAAGGAATTAGATATGATTCACCTCAAAATGAGAGTGGGTGGTACCTTATAACGGATGATTACAATGATGATATTAAGTCATTAAAAATGGTACATTTTTATCATGTTGCATTTGCTCGGCCTGATTTTTTAAAGTACTTAGCAATACCTTTGGGATACAGATTCCTAATGAAAGATGGAAATATTGAAATACGTCAGGATGAAGTGGAATAACTCTCAATCTAAAATAACTCAAGATTAGCGTATCAAAATGATATGCTAATCTTCATTATGAAAAAATGATTAACATGAAATTAATTTTTATAATTTTTGCTTATTTTTTTGTTAATAATAATGCGAAAAAAATTGATCGGGAGTATTCTACTTGTTCAGACTTTAAATCTGGAAAGTTTGAATTATTGAATAAAAAAACAAATAAAAGATATCTTATACAAAGATCCAATAATTTGCAGGTAGAAGAAACTTTTGATCTATCTACAAATAGAAAGATACAGAAGGATAGATATTATAAGATACTATGGAGGAGTAACTGTCAATTTACATTGCTATTAGATTTAGCTAAAAGTCAGCACGACGAAACTGACAAATATATTAACACTCATGGTGGATATTTGTGTACAATCAAAAGGATAGAAGGAAAATGTGCTATTGTTGAAACTCAATTTGAAGGAGATGTTTTCTCTTCTGAGATTTGCAAAACCCAATAAAAATGCAAATTTACAAACGTGCTGCTTATTTAAGTTATTGTTTTCAATACTCTAAATTTCAAAATGACATTTAGGCTAACTTAATGTATGGAGGGTACAAATATGTTATCAAAAAAATCCCCCGCTGGCACGAGCGAGACGCTCGTGCCCCCAATAAAATTAGATAACACCCCTTGCATTCCTGCAGGGGCTGTTTATAATATAAGTTTTACTACTTTTAAACTTTGAATAAAAATCAATTTTGCTTCAATCCCTAGAATCTTTACTCTGTAATTGAATTCTGAGAATAGATATAAACTTAATGATTGAGATGGACACGAGCGAGACGCTCGCGCCAGCAAGGGGAAAATTGCAAAACAACTTTTGAAAAATAATATATGTATACAGAAATAGAACAACAAAGTTTAGATATAGACTGGTTTTTTACAGGTAATAATGAAATTGCTTTTGTTGCATCAGCAGGAGGTAAGCTTCCTGAAACAATAGCGGAATTAGGAGAGAAAAATGGGATATTGTCTTCTTATTTTAGAAATCTACCTGAAATATCCGATGTTATTATTAATCCGGAGCTAAAGATTATATTACCTGATGTAAACGAAACGTATTTATCAGATTTTATAAATATGGCTAAAAAGGGAATTTATGCTTTTGATAAAACTGTTTTAAATAATTTTTTAGATTCTAATTATCATTTAGTAGCCAGTCCTAAAAACCCTTTAAAACTAAAAGATTTATCACCAGATGTAATAGAAGTTATTTTAAAAGCTCAATTTAATAATGAACTTAAAGACATGAAACAAATTAATGTATTTAAGTTTAATGAATAGAATAACAAAGCCACTCGCTTGAGTGGCTCTGTTGTTTTATAAAATGCTTTGCAATTTAGTTTGCTTAAGGATCTAGGAGAGCGAAGACATGCTGTCTATCGTTCTCTTTTAGTTTTTGTATATCTAAAATTTTAGCGACAATATTTTTATCCAGTAGAATATCCGTAGATCCTACAAGATAATCCAGAGACACTTCTAAGGCTTCTGCCAGCTGTTTGGCCATCCCCCGCTGGCGCGTCGTGCCCACAATAAAATTAGATAACACCTCTTGTATTCCTGCAGGGGCTGTTTATTATATAAGTTTTACTACTTTTAAACTTTGAATAAAAATCAATTTTGCTTCAATCTCTAGAATCTTTACTCTGTAATTGAATTCTGAGAATAGATATAAACTTAATGATTGAGATGGACACGAGCGAGACGCTCGCGCGAGCAAGGGGATTAAATTCAATTGAAAAAACAAGTGGATATATATTTTTTGTAACTTTTGTAAAACAAACACACAAATGATTGAATTTTCAAAAGGAAGATATACCTACTATATCTATATTCTCACCAATAAAAATAGAAAAGTACTTTATACTGGTGTTACAGGAAACCTCCACAGGAGATTGCATCAGCACAAAACAAAGCTAAATTCCGGTAGCTTTACAGCAAGATATAATCTTGAATTTCTAATTTATTACGAGAAATATGATTGGATTCATCATGCTATTGAAAGAGAAAAGGAAATTAAAAACTGGTCAAGAATTAAGAAACTTGAACTTATAAGGAGAACAAATCCTAATTTAGAATTTTTGAATTATCTGTTTGAAAATTGGTTTTGATATGGACAATATTCACACAGCTTGTCATTCCGTAGAAATCCAGATACAGAAAGGTTTTTGATAATGAATGATTATAAAAATAAGGGTTTAGATTCCTGCGGAATGACAAGGTGAGCGGGTATCATGCGTATCTGGAGACTTATTTACTCAAGACTTTACCACACAAACTATTCGCTCAGACTATTCCACACAGTTTGTCATTCCGTAGGAATCCAGACCCTGAAGCTTTGAATAATAAATGATGATAAAAAGAGTTTAGATTCCTACGGAATGACAAGATGGGTGCTTATAACGTGACCAAGTGGGCGGTGTTACATGGATTTCTTTGTTATACACAGTTATTTCAGCTAACTCCTACGCCCTTCATAATACTTTAACAAGCATTATACCCATTCCCCAGATAAATTTTCGTTCTTTTGCAAAAAGTTTTAATTTTTAAATAATCGCATGTCAAAGTTTGATGAAATACGGTATTTTCATGATCATGAAGTGAATGAAAGATTGCAGAGTGTAGCCCGTGATCCTATGATGAAAGCACTGATGAACTTTACTTTTCCCGGTGTGGATGAGCAGGTCTGGCTGGAACAGTTTAAAGAGATCCACTCTATAAGTGATTTTCAGCATCATTTTGTGGCACATACCGTTCGTCAGATCCTTGCGAAAAGTTCTGAAGGTTTAACGACCTCAGGCTTCGATAAACTGGATAAAAACACGCCATACCTTTATATTTCAAATCACAGGGATATTGTACTGGATACTTCCCTGCTTAACCTGGCTCTTCTGGAAAGCGGCCACATTATGACTGCTTCAGCCATTGGGGATAACCTTGTGAAAAGAAACTTTTTGAATGTATTGGCCAAGCTGAACCGTAACTTTTTGGTTCAAAGAGGGCTGTCGCTTCGTGATCAGCTTAAAAGTTCACAAACGATGTCTGAGTATATTGATCATCAATTGCATCACGAAAACCGCTCTGTATGGATCGCCCAGCGTGAAGGCCGTACCAAAGACGGTAATGATGCCACTCAACAGGGTGTTTTAAAAATGCTTGCCATGGCATCAGGAGATCAGTCGCTGATAGAGTATTTTAAAACCTTAAAAATTGTTCCCGTATCCATTTCTTATGAATATGATCCTACAGATTCTTTGAAAATGCCTCAACTTCTGGCACAGCACAGGGATGAGGAATACATCAAAGGTAAAAATGAAGATTTTACCACCATGCTCAGCGGAATATTAGGGCAAAAGAAACGAATTCATCTGCATGCCGGTGATGTTATTGATACCGAACTGGATGAAATTGCCGCTACGATTGAGAATAAAAACAAACAATTGCAGGCTGTTGCACAGGTGATTGACCATTCCATCATTAAGAATTATAAGCTTTGGCCGACAAAATTTATTGCCTACGATCTGATTCATCATACAGATACCTATGCTTCACACTATACCGAACAGGAGAAACAGCTGTTTATCCGAAGACTTGAGATGCGTATAGACCCGTCAGATCCGGTTTCTAAGGAGTATTTCCTGTCGATGTATGCCAATCCTTTGGTGAATAAACTGAAGCTTGAAGAAAATTTTGAAGGATAGTTTACGATAAGATAGAGACTGTCTCATAGTTCAATCATTTGACTATGTCATTTTACGAAGGAAGAATGTTATTAATGAGATCTTTCCTTCGTCAGAATGACACTTTAGAGAAATCTTCTTAAATCCGACAGATTTTTATTTAGCCTGTGACATAGAATCTACCTCTATAATGGCATCTGCAAATGCTTTTGGAGCTTCCTGTGGTAAATTGTGTCCAATTCCGCCTGTGAGGGTGTGATGGGCATATTTTCCTGTATATCTGGAAGCATAACTTTCCGGGGCAGGAAACGCCGCTCCGTTGGCATCACCTTCCAGGGTCACTGTTGGGACTGTAATGGACGGAGATTTTGCCAGTTTAGCTTCAAGCGCATCGTATTGTTTTTCTCCTTTCGCCAATCCCAGGCGCCAGCGGTAATTGTGGATCACAATATCAACATGGTCAGGGTTATTGAATGCTGCGGCAGAACGTTCGTAGGTCTGGTCATCAAAGGCCCATTTGGGTGAAGCCGTTTTCCAGATCAGTTTATTAAATGCTTCAGTATTGGCTTTATACCCCTTATACCCTCTTTCAGTTGAAAAGTAATACTGATACCACCATAAAAATTCAGCATTTGGAGGTAACGGTTTTTCGTTGGCCTTCGGGCTTCCAATTAAATATCCGCTTACGGCAACCAGGCCTGTACAGCGTTCTGGCCACAGTGCTGCCATGATATCTGCAGTTCTGGCTCCCCAGTCAAAACCGCCAATGATCGCCTTATCAATTTTCAGGGCATCCATAAAAGCAATGATATCCAATGCCACAGCACTCTGCTGACCGTTTCGTTTTGTATTGGGTGAAACAAAGGTCGTTGTGCCATAGCCTCTTAAATAAGGGACCAAAACACGATACCCTTTTTCAGCAAGGATAGCAGAGGACTGTTCAAAACTGTGGATATCATAAGGCCATCCATGAAGAAGGATAACGGGTTTTCCATTTTCGGGTCCTACTTCTGCATACCCTACATCCAGCAATCCGGCTCTTATTTTCTTTGTATTCTGGAAAGCTGATCTGACCGCTGCATTTTCGATATCTTTTTCGCCAGCGCTGTAAGTCTGTGCTTTCAGAGACCATAATCCCATTCCTATAAAAATGACCAGGGATAAAACAGCCTGTATTTTTTTACTGAAGTTCAATGTAGTATTCATAATCGTGATGTTTTGTTAGGGTAAAATTATTGCAAAACTGAGATAGTAATAAGGGTAAATACTTTGAACAGGTCATATTGAACGGTGAATGCTGATTTTCGGACGGTAAACCGGACTAAAGTTTTCTAATTTCCCAGGGTTCTGATGGAACGTTCGCCAGTAAAAGGTTTTTTATTTAAGTGTCCCTTCTCTTCTTGCTACTTCAAATAAATTATTCTTTATTATACTATCACCTCTAAAAATGTACTCTATGGAATCTCCTTTGCTTTTTGAAAGAGAGTCACCTACTCTGTATAAGTTATTGAAATTATAAATCTGCCCTCCAGAAAGTTTAATATATATAAAATTATGTTCTTCTTTTGCCCTAAAAATGCTAATTATTCTAGAATGCCTTTTTTCATCAAGTATAACCTTTTTCGTAAGATTCTCAGCATTATAACTCAAATAAAAAACAGTAATAAATACAATTGATCCGAATATTAAGCCAAAAATAAGTAGTGGTTTTTTACTGGATTCATCTAATTCAAAATCATTTTTCATATAGATTATTATGTTTTATATTTTGTACACATTACAGGTAAATCTTGTGCTTATCATTTAGCTATACCTAATCCTTATAAACATTGTTTACATCCTTAGAATTTTGTTCAAAATGATTTTGCAGCAATAAATATAATACTTTCTACTATTGAAGATAGAGCAGTACAATATAAGATGATATTTATTTATCAATTTTTCCAAAAACAGTATCTTCGTATCTGAAAAAATTTGACAAAATGAAGAAAATACTATTTCTGGCTTCGGCGGTCCTTGTTCTCAATTCATGTGTGGTAAGAACGGCTACAAAAGTAGTTTCAGGCGCTGTAAGCTTAAGTTATAAAGCGGTAAAAGGAACCGTAAACGGAATCAGCTGGGCGGTAAGCAAAGCGAAGGGGAAGATTGATGAAGACCGTATAGATGGAACCTGGAAAGTGGTAGGTGTTTACCGTGGTTCTTTCGAGGATTTTTCAAAAGATCAGAATCCTGACGGCTCATTCACCTCAGAATGTACGGAAGGTTTTGACCAGATTGTTTTTAAGGCTAAAAAGTCTAAATTCAAGCCTGTACACTGCAGTACACAGGATGAAGACTGGGTAAAATATTCTTTAGAGTTTGGAAAAAACCCTTCAACAAAAGAAAAGGAAAACTATATAGAATACAATTCCAACAATTATATTTCTGTCATTGATGCCAATAATAAGACGATGATGCTGGAAGGAAACCTGATGCCAAAACTGGGATTTTCCGGGGCTAAGCTGTATCTTCTGGAAAAGGTAAAATAGAAATATAAAAGGAAGAGGTTATTTTAAAAACTGAGCTGCAATAAAATAGCCTCCTCCTATCACCAGTAATGGCAATGCAATAGAAATCAGGATTAAAGGCCAGGCAAAAATTCTGAAATACGTATATAATTCTACGGAAGAGGGATCGGCAGGATCATAAATAACGGTCTCTGTCTCCCCTACCGACCAGGCTGAAGGATTGGTACCTTCCGGCAGTTCATACGTATAGTCAACATTATTTTGTGTACGGAAGGTAAAGAGAGGACTGAATACTACTCCATCCGATTCAAATTCCCGCAGTGAGGTAACGGTTGCGGTTGCCTTTTCTGCTTTTTTTAAGAATGAGAGTGTGTTTTTGAGGCTCAGCAATGCTGCAACAAACAGAATTACTCCTGCCCCAAGGATAATATAATATTGCCACATAGCTTTCTTTTTATTTCTGCTCATATCTGTTACCTCCTGAAAACAAATAGTATGTTATTTCATTTGTTTTCAGATCACTACCCGAATATACAAAGATTTATTATAGCATGCATAGTTATTTAGTTTCTATCTTAATAATTTTCTGTCCCTGATCTCCTAAGTAATGAAGAACCAGTTTTTCATAGACTTTATAGCCATCATCTACGTTGGTAAATATCACAATTCCCTTTCCTGAATTGGGCAGTACAATAGCAATACATCTTGTTCCCTGGTCTGCTCCACCATGGGATAAAGCATATTCACCTTTCCCCAGATCGTAGATTTCAAGGCCTAACCCGAAATATTTACCCTCTTTTACTTTTACCTGTTTTTTGATCATTTCCTGAAAGACTTCCGGCTTCAGATTTTTTCCTTTCATAATGCTGATCATAAAATTCCCGTAATCTTCTATCGTAGTATGCAGATCATCGGCAGCATTGGCGGTTTTAATTTTTTCTATGGGATATGCATCTCCCTTTTCGTTGTATCCTGTCACAAATCTTGACTCATCCGTGTTCTGATCCCAGATATAGTTTGTATTACGCATTTTGAAAGGCTGAAATATAAGTTCTTTCGCAAGCTGGTCCAGTGATTTCCCAAACTTTTTTTCCAATGCTTTCCTAAGGTATTCAAAACCCTCTCCTGAGTATTGGTATTTTGTACCGGGCTCAAACTGAAAATTCAGTTTTTTGTCAGCGTTCATCCATCTCCAGTTGGGAAAACCGGTCTGGTGGCTCAGGATTATTCTGGTGGTCAGTTTCTGATGCCTTGGATCGTTGATGATATCGGGATCTGTCCAAAAGGTATCTAAAGGTTCGTCCAACTTCCATTTCCCTAAACTTATCAGCCTTAATGCTACCATTGCCGTGACAGGTTTGGTAAGGGATGCTACATTAAAATAAGCGTTGACGGAAGCTGGAATTCCTTGTTTTGTATCTCCAAACACTTTTACCTGTTGCAGTTTTCCTCCTTCGATAATTCCTAATCCCAAGGTTGGAATCTTATTCTCTTTCAGCCAGCTTTGCATCGACTGATCGTTATCAAACATGGTGTCACTATCGGTTGTCTGCTTAGGATGGTGATCAAAGCTCAATGAATTTTTAAGTTTCCACTCAGCATTTTCCAGGATCCACAGATGAGTAAACTTTGCTTCCCCAACTAATTTTTCGGCCTGATCTCCTACTTTTTCATAAAACAGATGGTCTCCGTTCTGAATAGCAGCATATATTTTCCCCTCTTTATACATAGGATAAATCTCAGTACTTTTACCCACTAAGACTCTTTTCAGCTGATAGGTTTCCGGAGACTTGCACAATCCGTTTTTAAAATCAATGATGAATTTCTTTTTGTCCTCAAAACCGCCCTTATCATGATAAAATTCAAACCCGTCGCTTAACATGCTTTCCATCTTTCCGATGTTACAGGTATTGTAACCTGCTGAAAAAAAAAGGCTGTCTTTTGATATAATTGTTTTGTAGAGAGGATCTGTTTTTTCTGTCTGTGCATAAACGATACTCATCATCAGAATAAGAAAAGGAAGGATAAACTGTGCCGATTTTGTCATTGTTATTTTTTTGACAAAGATTCAATTTCATTTCGTTTTTTTAATAAAAATGAACCCGACAAAAACCCGACAAAGCCCTGACAAGAATTATAACATACTGAATTTCAGTTTAAAATACAATTTCTTTTTACGGTCAATTTCAGCAGCATTCCGGAGGATCATGACTACATTGGACAGTGCAATAAGGATCATCAGAATAAGGGTAAACTCTTTTCCAAGCTTTAAAAAGATTCCGAGCATAAATACAATGGGCGCTATAGCAGTCCAAAACATCTGCAGAGAGATAATCTGTTTGGTAAGACTGTTTCTCTGCTTCGTTATAAACATCAATAGAAAGGGAACCAGAATATTTAATGGTGGTACAACCACAAATAACAAGGAGGATAGATTGATCATCTTAATCATAGAATAACTGACCGTTTCAGATTCTTCTGTGGCTTCTGTTTTTACCTCATGCTTTTCCTGGGAAATGATGATTTCTTCCTGCAATAATAAAGATTCCTCTATTTCCAAAGTCTGCGCCAGCGCTCTTAAAGTATGTCCCTTAGGTTCTGTTCCGGATTCTATCCGCTGAATGGTTCTTACAGAAATTTTTGATTTTTCTGACAGTTCCTCCTGGGTCAGATTTTTTTGTTCTCTTATCGCTTTTAGTCTGGACATGTTCTGGGGTAATTCGAAAAAAAAATGTTTTCGCTAATTTACAGTTTTCCATTATTAAAAAAAATAAGACCTCTTTTTAAAGTGAACAGCAGTAAAATTGGTATTCATATAAGAAATAAGTGTACTTTTATTAAAAAATAACCTTCTATTTTTCAATTATTTATAAACTTCAACACCAGATCAGTTTATGGAAAATACACTATCCAAATCCGAAATCAGGAAGAATATTGCCACTTACCTGTGCCTTACCCTGCTTTTCTGTCTCCCGGTTTATTATATGTGCATCCGTACCGGGAAACTCGGCGGAGGCATTATATCTTATGCTACCATTGTCATGTGGTGTCCGGCCATTGCAGCACTTCTTACCTGCCGTATCCGGAAAATTCCTGTTTCTTCCCTGGGCTGGAAATGGGGACTTACGAAATACCAGATCATGGCTTACTGTATTCCTATTGTTTACGCTTTTGTTCCTTATCTTATCATCTGGATCAGTGGAGCTGGCGGATTTTATAATCATGAATTTGTAGCAGAAGCCGGTAAAGGGATGGGCTGGAATCTTTCTGATGGACAGACTTTGATCCTCTACATTATTCTGATGAGCAGCTTTGGCATGGTGCGTTCTGTAGGCTCGGCATTGGGTGAGGAAATAGGCTGGCGGGGCCTTCTTACTCCGCAATTAGCAAAGATAAATTCTTATACTGCAACCTCTCTTTGGATGGGTCTTATATGGGCTATCTATCATTATCCTCTTCTGCTTTTTTCCAATTATAATACGGGTGGTCCCAAATGGCTGGCCCTTTTATGTTTTACAGTGATGATATTTGCATCTTGCTTTATTTTCACGTGGTTAAGGCTAAAATCAGGAAGTTTATGGACTGGTGCTATTTTACATGCCAGCCACAACCTTTTTATACAGTCTATTTTCACACCGCTTACGGTAGATACAGGAAATACCAATTACTATATTGATGAGTTTGGTATTGCTCTGCCCATTGCGACTGCTGTTGTTGCCTATTTCTTTTGGAGAAAGAGAAAAGAATTACCTGAAAAGGATGCTGATGATGCTCTTCTTTCAACATAGCGCTATTCATCAAAAAAAAAGCCTTCTGTGCAGAAGGCTGTTTTTTTGAAACATCAATGAAAATTCGTATTTTAATTAATCCGCAGAGTTCCGGCTTACTGTTTAATCAGCAATTTCCAACAGTTTTTTATAATCTTTTCTTTTCTGTGGAATGATAGGATCGTAAGGAGTTTGTTTGTCAATCCAGCGTTCGGGCTGTAAGAATTTGAGAATAAGCTCCATATCCTTATCATTAAACCCTTCATAAAATCTGCTTTTTTCTTCTTTTGGTATGGGGGTTGGAGATGTTCCATCTTTTTTGCGCGGAGCGAAATGTGCCCCTGTATAATTTCTTTTTTCGTCTCTGAATTTTGCTTCAATTTTAGGTTTAAGCTGCTTCTTCAGTTCTTTTATCTCATTTTCCGTTTTAGGTGTGATCATTATTATTTTGTTGATCTCTTCATCTAATTCGTGCTCAATTCTTTGATTGATGTCTTTTATTTTTTCCTGAAGAAATTTACCTGATCGTGTTGGAGGTTCACTCAGCAACAAACGTTCATATCCGGTGGCGTCACCTCCTTTTTTAGTCTTGCCTCCACGTCCCTTCTTCCAGGCCAGCATTCTGCTTCCGCTCTCACTTCCTTCTTCTTCCATATAGTTTACCGTATATCCTAACATCGCCATCACTTCAAGGTTACCGCTTCTGAAGCCCAAATGTTTTACATGGGTAAAATTTCTCTCAAAGTACTCATACAGCTTAAACTGCCCAAAACGGGTATCGCCACCCCATGCTAATAAAGATGGTGTTTTATCATCCCAAAATTCGGTGATATTGAATACTTTGGAAGGATGAATATAACTTTTGACCTCATTGACAATATCATCAAACTTAGATCCTCTCTCCTTCACATAGCCTTTATCTCCGGTAATAATAATTGCATCATACATCTCCGCTACTCTATAAACAATCTGTCTGATCCCTGTATAGCTGGTATCGTGTTCTATATGAATATCTCCTCCTTTCCCGCTGAAACGGGACCATAAAATAAGTAAGTTGGTACCACTGGTGGGTATTCCTTTTTGTTCCAGCCATTCTTTTATAGCCTCATTTTCATCGTTATTGATATTGACCCTCCATCTTTCTTTTAGTTTATCCCGTAGGGCCGGCGAGTATTTTCTGGCAATATAATCTGTTCCATAGTTTACCCTGTTAATATATCCTCTTTGCTGATACTTACGCGCTTCGGTTTCTAATTTTTTCTTACCATCTTTATCTCCCCTTAACTGTTTTACTTCTACAACATGTATTCTGTCCTCACCTATTCCGGAATCTCTATAGAATTTGTTTATAGAATCTGCTTTATCGGTATGGTCCTTGCCGTCGCCTTTTGAAATGACAACATGAAGTTCCTCATCATCAATTAAAGCCGCTGCAATTCCAAACATATCACCTGTGGCATATCCGGGTTGGACAAGTACTGTAGGTTTAGGTTTGGGTGCACGTTGAGGTTGAGGTTCAGGTCTTGGTGCTGGTCTGTGATTAGCACCATCTGTATTGGAAACAGGTGCTTTGTTTTTTTTTCTATTTTTTATCATATCGTTTATTATAATACGTTAGGGAACAAATTTCAAGGTAAAGCTCCCGACAAAATAGAGGGGATCTACCCATTTTTAGAAATTCAGGGTTTCCCCTTATGGGCAGATAGTGTATTTGTGTATCATGTGTTACTGATGGTTAAATACAGCTATAGGTACTGCTTTATTTTCCTGATTCTATTATTTACCGAAACGATGCTGATCTAAAAATTTCACTCGTAGGAGAATTCCCTTATTTTTTAAAATTCAGTTTTTTCCCTTAATGAAGATTTATTTCGTTTGATGAAATTTGTATCAGACAAAAGAGATCAACAGTCTCACAGCGAAGACTTAACCAAGACATAACAGTAAAGCTGAGTTGAAACAAAGACTTTGAAAAAAGATGTTTGAAATAAAAATAATAATAATCCATTAAAACCAGAATATGGCAGAAACAGTAAACACCCAGACTACAGATGCAGTAACGCAGACCAATGTTACCGTACTTGGTGAGTCTCCCGCACAGGCTATGAGTATGCTTTACCAGATGGCCACGCATGCCAGTGGAATTTCCATTCAGAATTCTGTAACCAATCAGCAGAACTTGAACCAGCTCAACCCTGCGATTGTTGCAGATGCCATTAAAATTTTAAAAGGATAATATAAAACCTTACGATCATGAGTGAACACAACAGTGAAACCCAACAATCCCAGGCAGCAAATGCTACCACTCCGGCGGAGAAAGCTGTAGTATTTGTGAACAGTGAGGTACTGGCCCCGCCTAAGGCTTCCCCAATGACCGGAGTGACAAAAGTAATGATAGAACAGTCTACAGGAATGATGGTTCAGGATTTACAGTCTTTTTTGAAAGGATTTGAGCAGGTAGGTTTGATTGCATTAAGCAGATTGGCCAATAATCTACTGACGTATGGAACGACTTTCGGGCCGGCTCCCGGCAGTAAGGAAACCTCCACTCAGCTGGCAGAACATCTGCAAGGCCAGGATGCAGGAAAAGGAAATGAAATGATGAAGGATCTGTTCAAAATGGTAAGTGAATATGCTGAGGTGAAGGCTAAAATTTCCAATACTATTTATAATGTCAATACGCCTCCGGTTCCAGTAGCTCTTCCTTCTCCTCCCCCGTTTACGGAAGTTTCTCCTGAGACTGAAGATCCTGAAAAAAAAAACGAGTAGCTCCGGTTCCGGAAGAAGTCTCATCAGAAAAGGAAGGTATGAGAAAAAGCTTTATCACGGCTGATCATGGGGGAAAATTAGTATTAAAGTCAGTAAAACTGACACAGCCACTCGTAAAACCAGAGATTAAGGAAGCAGTAATTCCTTCAGTAGAACCTGAAGTTAACCGAAAGAAAAAAACAATAATAAGTCAACTCCTTGAAAAAATTAAAATAAATAAAAGATGAATTATTCTTCAACAACCAAACCCGCCAAAATTTTAAATCTAGAAAATCTAAATGATTTAAATGAACGACTTTACCTGACCCGAAGCAGTGATATTTCTTATTTTGACACGAGAAGTACTGATGTAAAAAAGACGGAACATAATGCAGAGCGAGTTGTATTTAATCTTCAGACCTCAAACATTAATATTCAGCCTGCCATAAGACTGGTGAACTGCATCAACAGAGGAAATAAAAGATACAATCATTTCCAGTCTTTTGTAGTGGAACCTATAGACAGATCAACGGGAATTGCCGTCATCATGGTCAAGCTGGATGATCCGAAAGCTTTTTATTGTAACGTGAGAATTTTACCTTTTACCACCTTAAATGAAATTGCAGTTTCAGATCTTGATTCAAAGCTTCTTACCATTAATCTTGAAAAGGCAAAATGGATTCTGAAAACAGATATCACGATCACTCCATCTGATACGGGAGAAGCTCAGTATTCTGTACATGATGTGGATGTAGCTGCTATTTCCGAACTGGTAAGCCAGGAAGAAATAATTGAATTAAAAAGAGAGCTGGAATTCCAGGCTTCTAAACTGATTGCCCATTATTTCCAGGAAATCCTGAGTATTGTAGTGAATGAAAACCCTCCAAACAACGGCAGACTTCCTGTGATTCCGGATGATTATATCCTTACCCTTCCTCCCAACCAGCTAAAAGAAATGTTGTCAGCCACTGCTATTTCAGCGTGTATTGCTCTGGAGATAACCGGTTATAATGTAGTAAAAGATATTAACCATGACTGGAAGGCTGCAGCTGCATTTATAAATTATCTGCTGTAAAATCTTACATGATAAAAAACAGAACTTATGCGCAGAAGAACCCGCAAGAAGGCCCCCGCTTACAAACCTACGGTACCAGTAACGGAACCTGAAATCATTGAAAAAGAAATCATGCCTTTTGTTTTAAGACATGAAGAAGAAATCATTAATTACATCAGAGATAAAGCCGTCAAAGAAACCATGAAATCGCTTGCTCCTTTGCTGGAAAAGCTGGAAGAAGCCGTGAAACAGCAGGAATTACCTCAGGTACAAGAGGCTACACCACCACCTCAGGCTGATCCTCCTATGATGAACTATGAAGAACAGTTGAAAAGACTTCAGGAGGCTTCAACAGCAAAGGTAAAGGAGAAAGAGCTCAAAATAATGGACCGAATGAATAAGCTGAGTGCCAGATTTGGGAATATCCGCCCATAAAACATCAAAACCAACAGATTATTATGAACGAAATTGATACGATAATTATGGGAATGTCTACCGCCGTACCTAACGCTATTTCAACACAGGTAAGTGCACATTCTACGGGAGCAATGCAGATTAATTCTGCCTTGAACCAACAGCGAAATAACATGACTGCCATCGGCAGCTATGTGATGGGCCTAAAAAAAATGAGTCCAAAGAATATGAAAATAAAAGAACTGGAAACCATCAGGAAAGGACGTTTCTAATTTCAGTTCACAAACTACGGATGTGGCTTATTTCCCTGCAAAGATGAAATCCGGTGCCCTCAACATATATACAATCAGGTCAACATTTATTTTGCACCGTCTTTCAGATGCTGTCTATGTGTAGAAGCAATCATTCAGAATCCATCTTTAGCCCAAAGGAATCCAGCATTGCCAGCATACCTGCAGCAGAAATTTATTTTTAAGACAGATATTAAAAATAAAAGCCTCATCCTTTTTATCAGGAAATATGCTTTAAACTCATACAGATTTTACAGATAGGGTTTCAACCATTGTATTCAGAGCCACCCTTCACGTCTGATTTATTCATAACCTGTCAATACCAATGCTTTTGAAATGTATCATCTGCAGGGTCTGTAGTGAGTTTAAAAATAAAATAGAAAACTAGTTTACCTCAATAATTATTAACCGAGATCAGATCTCAACAAAAAAACAAAAACAATTATGCCAGTTAATGAACAAATCACAGACGCTGTAACGCAATCGAACGTGAAAGTAGTAGGAGAATCTCCTGCAATGGCTCTAGCCAACGTGTACCAATCTGCAGCACATTCTACAGGAATTATGTTTGAAAATGCAGTGAATGCACAAAACCAACAGAATATTTTAGGTCAGGCAGCTACCACTCAGGGTATCCTGCAGATCTACAGTCTGGATACGGTAGCAGATGCGGTTTCCATTGCTAAGATTCTTAAGCCTTAATTTTTAGCTTTTTTGATAAAAAGTAATTCTCAGCCGGAAAATCCGGTCGTTTTTTAACCTAAATAAACAATAATCATTATGCCAGTTAACGAACAAATCACAGATGCAGTAACACAGTCGAACGTAAAGGTAGTTGCAGAATCTCCTGCAATGGCTTTGAGTAACGTGTATCAGACAGCTGCCCATTCTACAGGAATTATGTTTGAAAATGCGATGACTGCTCAAAATCAACACAACATCGTAACGCAAGCGGCTACAACCCAAGGGATCACTCAGATCTACAGTAAAGATACCATAGCTGATGCCATCTCCATTGCTAAAATCCTTAAACCTTAATTCATTTTTGCAGACCGCAAATAAAACAATTTTATACTACCGGAAAACCCGGTTATTCTAACCCCAATAAACAATAATCATTATGCCAGTAAACGAAAAAATCACAGACGCAGTAACTCAATCCAACGTAAAAGTAGTAGCAGAATCTCCTGCAATGGCGCTTGCCAACGTATATCAGTCCGCTGCCCATTCTACAGGAATCATGTTTGAAAATGCAGTGAATACACAAAACCAACAAAATATTGTCACTCAGGCAGCTACTACACAGGGAATCACTCAGATCTATAGCCTGGATACCATTGCTGACGCTGTTTCTATGGCTAAAATCCTTAATCCGTAATTCATTTTTGCGAAAAGCTTAAGTACATCGTCCGAGCAACCGGAAACTCCGGTTGTTTTTAACCAATAAACAATAATCATTATGCCAGTAAACGAACAAATCACAGACGCAGTAACACAGTCGAACGTAAAGGTAGTTGCAGAATCTCCTGCAGTAGCTTTAAGCAACGTATATCAGACAGCAGCCCATTCTACAGGAATTATGTTTGAAAATGCAGTAAGCGCACAAAACCAACAAAATATTGTTACTCAGGCAGCTACTACACAGGGTATCGCACAGATCTATAGTCTGGATACCATTGCTGATGCTGTTTCTATGGCTAAAATCCTTAATCCGTAATTCATTTTAAGGAAAGCTTAAATAATCAATCCAAACAACCGGAAAACCCGGATATTTTTAACCCAAATAAACAATAATCATTATGCCAGTAAACGAACAAATCACAGACGCAGTAACGCAATCGAACGTAAAAGTAGTAGCAGAATCTCCTGCAATGGCTTTAAGTAACGTCTATCAATCTGCAGCACATTCTACAGGAATTATGTTTGAAAATGCAGTAAATGCACAAAACCAACAAAACATTTTAGGTCAGGCAGCTACCACTCAGGGTATTCTGCAGATCTATAGCCTGGACACTGTAGCAGATGCGGTTTCTATTGCTAAAGTATTGAATCCTAAATTATAGTGTATTTTTAGATTTTCTTGTTATCAGGGAGTGCATTCATGTACTCCCTGATTCTTTTTGAGATAAAACTATTTATCAAATAATACGATTTCATTCGGATCGATAACCTGATTCTGTACTGCGTAAATCACAAGCCCGGCCATATTTTTCACTCCTGTTTTGATCATCAGGTTGGTTTTATGGGTTTCTACCGTTTTGGGAGAAATAAAAAGAGAGTCTGCAATTTCCTTAGTGCTGAGCTGCTGGCAAACCAGCCGCAGAACATCCACTTCTCTATCAGTAAGCTCATTCTTAGAAAAGGCATGAAACTCCGGAAGCTTGTTGGAAAGCTGGCTTCTCATAACATCAATCTGATCATTGGAAAAGTAATGTCCTGTGTGGTGAACGGTTTTGATGACAGCCAATAATTCCTCCAATTCAATTTCTTTGGGCAAAAAAGCATGGGCTCCCATTTTCAGCATCTGTCCCATAAATGAACGGCGGTAAAAACTGGAAAGAACAATAATTTTGGTCTCCGTTTCTCTTTTGGCCAGTTCAGACATGACTTCAAGGCCGTCACCATTCGTCATTCTCAGGTCCAGAATCAGAATATCTAAAGATCCGGAATCCTCAGTGAGAAATTGATAACCGCCTGTTGAGGTCAGCGTAACCTGGTACTCTCCATTATGATCAATATAGTTTTTCAAAAGCTGTACAAACAGCAGGTCATCATCTACAATTCCGATTTTAATTTTTGTGTGTTCCATGTTTATTTTTATTGTATTGCCATACAGGCTATGAATTTTGTGCCTTTTTCAGGCTGTGTTTTAAGTTTATAAATGGCTTTAATTTTTTGTGCTCTTGATTGAATATTCCTCAATCCAATACCTCCCGAATGGGTTTCCATGATGAAGCCCCGCCCGTTATCTTCTATGGTTAGCATCAGATAGTTCAGAGATATTCTCAGCGATACATCTACTCTGGTAGCTTCAGCATGTTTCAGAATATTGGTGACCAGTTCCTGAACAATTCTGAAAAGGTTCAGTTTTACCGGACTGCTGATGGGAGTTCTTATGGTAATATGGCGGAAAATGACCTCTATATTTTTATTAACCTGTTCAAGATAATCTGCAATCAAATCTGCCAGTTCAACCTCATCAAGATCCGGTGGTGTGAGATTATGGGACAATTCCCTTATCAGCTGCATGGATTTTTTTAAATCGCGATTAAGCTCTTCAGGCTTTTTATCCGTAAGATTCAGGCGGATGAGGTTCAACTGCGAGATAATATTATCATGAAGTTCTTCTGCCAGGCGTTCCCTGTCCTTTTCCTGTAAAAGCAGTGTATTCTCCCAATATTCCTTTTTTGTATTCCGGACCAGCTGAGAGACTTTCTGTTTATTTTTCTTTATACTTCTCAAATAATTAATGACCAATAACGTAATGAATAACGTTGTTAAAAAAAATAGTCCAATACCGATCCATATCCATAGAACTATCTGATCCTGATTTTCCCAACGCCACATCCCAGATTAATAAAAGCAATATAAAATGACAATAGCAGGAGGCCTCTGAAAAGCCAGATAGGAGCTACCCAACTCAGATGGTTGCTGATTAAAAAATTAAAGGTCGTGGATATGATACATTCAATAGAAAAAAACAGAAAAACAATGATATTCACGAT
This sequence comes from Chryseobacterium rhizoplanae, assembly GCF_900182655.1. GTDB lineage: Bacteria > Bacteroidota > Bacteroidia > Flavobacteriales > Weeksellaceae > Chryseobacterium > Chryseobacterium rhizoplanae. Next base: position 258,951 of record NZ_FXTC01000006.1, on the reverse strand, counting down.
AAACATATCTCTGTCTGCCCTGCCTTCCCTGATGATCTTCACAAAATAAAAGGCGGCATAAGTGCAAATAATAATACTGGTGATAATATTGGAATAAAAAGTAACCTGTGTATCGTCTTGTACATACAACAAATTAATAATCAATGCTAATATTGCATACCCATAGATTATCCATTTTAATTCACGGGAAAGCCGGATATAGTAATTGCTATAAATCACAGTAAGAATCATTAAGCCAAAAAACTGGCTCAATATATAGTTGTAAATATTGAGTGTATTTAATTTCATCAGCCGGTCCGCTAAGTCCGTCAGCTCCAGCATGAACTCTCCTGAGAGCAATATAATTACAGGAAGTTTTGTTTTTATCCCTTCTTTTACCAATATAATCAGTCCTGTACACAAGACCAGGTTAATAATAATTTGTAAATACAGGGATAAGCTGTTATACGAAAACACTGGTGCTTTGCTTCAAAAGTTGATAATCATTAAGAGTATCAACGGTAAAAGGAGGCCTTGGAGTAGAATAGTTTTCTGCAGTCTCACTCATATGATTAATCGCAAGGCTTTTCACTGTAATAATTTCGATATGATAAGGAAAATCCGGATCTTTTTTCTCCAGATCATCCGTAAGTCCGAAGAAACTGGTACAGGTTTGTGCTCCTGTAATCCCCATTTTGTCATAATCTGAAAACGGAATAGAAATCAGCTGAAAAATAGCTTCTGTTTTCTGAGCCTGTATCCATGAAGTGCCAAACATGTTCCATCTGAAATTACGGTTAATGGCAGATTCAGCTGTAATTGGAGGTGGTGCCACTTCTTCATCATTGCTGCTTTCCATCTTTTCTTCAGTGAAGTTTCGGGAAAATTCTTTAATGATGATGTTACTGAAATCGGCATCCTTATCACTTTTAGAATCAATCAGAAAAAATTTCAACTGTTCTTCATGAATACCCACATATGCATGGATCGTCTTTAATTCTACTGTTCCAAGGTTCTGTTTCCATTGTTCAATTTCCTCACCTAAAACACTGAAATGAGTTCCCTGATTTAAAAAATTCAAAATTTCTGCCCCATTTGTGTCAATTCCGTTTTTATAGAAATCAATAAGATTTTTCCATTTCCTGATGGCTTCAAAGATATTTTCAGTAGTCATGATAGTATTTATTTGTGAATGATAATTATTTTATGTGTTGAAATTTACAAAAAAAACAGACTGATATTTATTTTAAATCACATTCAAGTGGAAAATAAAATTCAATTGAGTGAAAATTAATATTTCTTGAATTTTTTATAATATCGGATCAGGAACAGTCTGTATCTTTGTGCCGGGAATACTCCCATTTAAATAACGACTGCCAATGATTCCATTTCACGAACTTATATTTTTCATCCTGGCTGCACTCATCTTAGTGATCAGTCCCGGTCCTAATATGATTTACCTGATTTCAAAGTCTATAACACAAGGGAAAAAGTCCGGGTTTATTTCCCTGGCCGGAGTAGTGTGTGGGTTTTTATTCCACATTGTCATGGTTTCTTTTGGTCTGACTGCAGTTTTGCTGGCCGTTCCGCTGGCGTACACCGTTCTTAAAGCTGTGGGAACTGTTTACCTTTTATATCTGGCTTATCAGGCTATAAAACCCAAGAGCAAAAATATTTTTGATGTTGATAAAAATGCGGCTCATGACAGTCCTAAAAAGCTCTTTACCATTGGTTTTTTAACGAATGTATTAAATCCGAAAGTGGCTGTCTTTTACCTGTCTTTCTTTCCTCAGTTCATCAAACCTGAGTATGGTTCCGTATTCACTCAGAGTCTTGAACTTGGAGTGATTCAGACTCTGATCAGCTTCAGCATTAACTTTATCATTGTATTAACGGCTGCAAGAGTTGCCGTCTTCTTTTCCAATAATCCGGTCTGGATAAAGGTTCAGAAATGGTTTATGGCCAGCGTGTTAACCTATTTAGCGATAAAAATGGCATTTTCAAAAGCAAAATAAAATCCGGAACAGGTTTCTTTCTGTTCCGAATTCCGGTGTATATTCATATAAAATCTGATCTAAAGAAACCTAATCATTATTCACCGCGAATTTGAGATTAATATTCCGAGTGCAAAACCGTGAAAATACGTAATTTTACGATTGCGTATTTATCCTCATAACAACAGGCTACAGATGAAGCAGACCATTCCTACTTATGATTTAAACGGCATTTCTCACCACAGATTCCATGTCAAAAGAATGGATAAGCGGACTCAGAATGCGGAGGATATTCTTCTGGACAAAGGGATACACCGGGACAGTCATTACATTTTCACCTGCATGGAAAGCGGTCATGTAAAAATGATGGTAGATTTTAAAACGGTTGAGTCAAAAGATTCCACTCTTTTCTGTGTATTGCCGGGACAGGTACATCAGGGGCTTTTGATGAAAGACGTTTGCGGATGGTTTGTAGCGGTAAAAGCAGAGCTTGTTCCTGATACGGTACGTTCTTTTTTTGATGAATCTCTGGGGGAAATACAGCCGCTGGCGATAGATAAAACCCTCATTCAGGAAGTGAATACAACAGCCAGCCTGCTTCATGCTTCTTATACAGATGACATGCTTTCCTCTAAAAAAGGCTTTCTGGTTGTACAGTCATTGCTCAATGCTTTCCTGGGAATGTTCGTTCTGATTTATTCCCGGAAAAATCTATTCCCAGCTTCCAGCGAAAACCGTGCTTTGCAGTTATCGAGGACATTCAGAAGTCTGGTTCGCAAGGATTTTAAAACAACGAAAAGTCCATCCGAATATGCAGAAATTTTAAATATCACAAGAGGATATTTGACGGAGGCTGTCCGTGAAGCAACCGGAAAACCCGCACAGCATTGGATTCACCAGGAAATTTTAATTGAAGCTAAAAGATTGCTGGTCTTTACGAGCCTAAGTGTAAAAGAGATCGCTTATGAGCTGGGATATAGCGACCACACTTATTTCAGCCGTTTATTTTCCAAACTGGAAGACCAATCCCCATCAGAATTCAGGAATCTGTATCAAAACAAACACTAACCACGAATAGTCCAATTATTCCCACGAAACAGCTATCGGTATTTTCTGATTTTGCAACGTCCTTTGCAATAAAAATGATTTATGCCGAGCTTACCAAAATGGATCAACGACACTGTAGAAAATGTCTGGTCCTCAAAATTTAAAGACTGTACGGTTATCCATATAGAAAAAGTCACGAATGATCTTCGTCTTATACGTTTTCAAACAGATTTACAGGATGTCTCTTACGAACCTGCGTATGCAATAGCAATAAGAATCAATGGCCGCGATTTCCGGAATTATTCTCCGTTCAACTTCAACCAGGAAGCAGGAACTTTTGATGTTTTATTTCACCTGCATGACTCTTCTGCTGCCGGCAGTCATTTTGTGACCCAGCTTTCTGCCGGAGATTCTATAAAGCTTTTAATGCCCAGAGGGAAACAATTCTTTGCTCCCAACGCAAAAATTCATTTTTCTGTGGGTGACGAAACGTCACTGGGAAGTTCACTTTCAATCAAAGAAGCCGTGGAAGAAAATGGTTCTTTATTTATTTGTCTTCATGAACTGGAAGAATGTTCTGCTCTTGAAAAACTGAATTTATTTGGTTACCACAGCCCGAAAAACAATACCATGAGAATGATTGAAGCTTTGAATGATTTTCTAAGGGAAGAAAAAGAATCCATCTCTGATGATGAGGTTATTTTTTATCTCACCGGAAACGGGGGAAGAATGTCTCTGATCAGGAAATTTCTTAAAGCAAGAGGAGTTTCTCCCAAATGTATAAAATCACAGGCCTATTGGATTGAAGGAAAAAAAGGATTGTAAAATGGTAAAGTAACTGTATTTTACTATAATAATGAAACTTTATCCGGCAATAGAAAATGAGTGCCGGATAAAGTTATCATTACTACATCCTAAAATTTAAATTATTTCTGTTTCTTTCCTAATTCCTTCACTTTTCTCAGCCATTGAACCCTTTGCTCATCTTTAGAATCCCGGATGATCCCGATATAAGTTAGTTTTACAGGTTTTACGCCACAATATTCCAGTATGGATTTCTTAAGCTGATTTACGCTGGGTCTGCCAAAAAACAGACGGTAATACCAACCCGGCTGGTCTAATGTGGTAATTATATGTGCAGTTTTACCTTTTAAAAGCTTATCCCACCATACAGAATTTTCACGGTATTTATAGGCCAGTCCCGGTAAGAAAAGACGATCTATGAATCCTTTCATCAAGGCTGGAAATCCTCCCCACCAAACGGGATGCACCCAAACCAAATGGTTTGCCCACTGAATAGTTTCCCATGCTTTCACCAGATCCGGTTCAAGCTCCATTCTTTTCTGGTATCCAAACTGCAGATTAGGATTAAATTTCAACTCTCTTATGACAATTTCCTTAACTTCTGCTCCTGTTTCTCTTGCTCCTTCCCTGTAAGCTTCTGCAATTCCAAAGTTGAAAGAATCTTGATTGGGATGTCCGTTGATAATTGCTATTTTTTTCATTGGGTGATATTGATATTGATCGTTTCATAGGTATGAAGCTGTGTCATTAATGATAAAGGCTCATGCAGCTGATGGCTGAAATAGACATTATTCTCATGGGGATTTCTCAACAGTTCTTCGGTATGCAGAACAGCAGATAAAGCAGTAAGTTCTGCCTGTCCTTTCATACTTCGTAAGCTCAGTTTCTTCTGACCTTCTTTATCTTTTACTATAATTTCAAACACAGACTGATCTCCGTTTCCACTGGATCCAAAAATCATTTTTCTTTCTTTTAATGATAAAATATTAAAGATTCTCAGATACTGAAAGGATCCCAGCAGCCAGGTAATGAACCTGGAATTATAAGTCATTTTTACACTTACACCGGGAATTCGTTCCACTTTGTTAAGAATATACAGATCCGGCACATCAAAATTGTAAGCCTTTCTCTCTCCTATTCCAAAAGAGAATTTAAAAGATTCTGTATCCAAAAAGTGTCTGATAGAAACTGGCTTGTCATTCTTATAATGTACAAAAGGAACCGCTACATTTTCTGCCATAAAATGGGCTGAACTCTCCCCTGCCAGGTCTTTTACAGAATAATATACAAAAACCTTTACTTCCTTAATATCATCTGAATGGGACAGGGTATTGACCAATCCCGGTACAATTCCGCCCATCCAGCCTGAACTGAAGACAATTCTGCTGTTTACATCTGATTTTCCGGCAATATCATAAGCTTTTACCAAAGCCGGAGTAGGTTTGGTGATATCCAGATAATCTATATGATGAGCAATCGCAAAACGAAGAACATCATCTTCTCTGTCATTCACAGAAAGAATGATGAGGCTTATTTTTTTTTCCAGAATAACCTTAAAAGAAGAAGGATCTGTAACGTCTATTCTCAGGTCTTTATCCGTTTGTCCTCCTTTTCGTCCTCCAATATAAACTGTAAGATGAGGGTTTCTTGATTTCAGAATGCGGGAAATAGTTTTTCCAACCAATCCATTTCCTCCAATGATTAAAATATTTTGCTCCATAACTTTTTTTGACAAAAGTATAGCGCGCCCATTTCAATAAGCAGGACAAATGTCTAAAAAGAAACTTCCTTTCTGATACGGCTCAAATGCCGTTGTGTAATTCCCAGATAAGAAGATAAGTACTGTAATGGGATTTTCTGAATATAATCAGGATAGTTTTCAAGAAGTGCAGCATATCTCTGGCTCGCACTGTCTCTCTGAAGCTGAAAAAACCTTCTTTCCAGTTCAAGATATTCCTGTTCAGCAATGATTTTTAAAAACTGAGTCCAGTTCAGCGCATCCTGAACCAGAATATCCATTTTCTCTTTTTTCAGGATCAATAATTCTACATCAGTAATAGCCTGGATGCTTTCTTTACTGAGACATCCTGAAATAAATGATGAATAGGCGGCAATCATCGTATTCGGAAACTTGAAACAATAGGTCATATCTTTCCCGTCACCGGAAGTGTAGAAAGACCGGAAAATTCCTGAGTTTATGAAAGCTACTTCTCTACAACGCTCACCCTCCTGTACGAAATATTCGTTTTTATTCAGTTTCCGGATTTCGAAAAGCGGTAGTAGTTCTTCAATTTCTTTCTCTGAAAACAGATTAAAATTTTTAAAATAATCCTGTATCATCATTCTTAAAAATAAGTGCATTCTAATGAAACACGAAAATAGATAAAAGATGAATGCAACATGCTTTATAAACGCAAAGTTTTCATTTTTTCTAAGATTTTATTTTAAGTGAGCAAAGGTGGTCAGTCTCAAAAGGCAAATAATTTGACTTTTGTCATTGACTACGTCGAATCTTCGATTTCTGACGAAGGAAGAATCTCATTGATAGCCAGAAGCATTAGATTCTTCAGCCTACTTAAGACAAATTTTAATTAACAGCAAAAAAAAATCATCTCAGGACGAGATGATCACCGTTTTGAATTTACTTGAGTTATTTATGAAGATATGAATGATGTTTTGTTGTAACAAAGATAGGTCAACACTGTTTTTTATCCATCAGTAAAATCCCTAGAATTATATCCGTAAAAATACGGTTGTACAAAAAAGAAAAGCCCTGCAGGGAATACCTTACAGGACTTTGGTTTATCTAACAATTCTTCTGTTTATTGTTTAAAATTCAGGATTTAAAGTAATGACTACATCTGCTTTTCATCTTGATTATATGTTTATTAAAGAGGGCTTACCAATTGCAGGAACCATTCTTTAACTTCTCCTTCCAGATAAGGAGCAAGCTTTTCTTCACATGTTTTATGGTAGCCATTCAACCATGCGATTTCACTTTCTGAAAGAATTTCTTTCACTACGGTATCTTTAAAGAACGGGCAGAATGTTAATGTTTCAAATTCATAGAATGTTCCGTGAATTATTTTTTCTGCTTCTTTTACTGCGATCAGGTTTTCATGACGGATTCCGTAATGCCCTTCAAGGTAATATCCAGGTTCGTTTGAACATACCATTCCCGGAAGAAGTTCCTGAGGGTTAAGGTCTTTTCTGATGTTTTGCGGTCCTTCGTGTACATTCATAAAGCTTCCTACTCCATGCCCTGTTCCGTGGTTGAAATCTTTGCCTTCCATCCATAACGGAAGTCTTGCAATGGCATCAAGGTGTACGCCTTTTGTTCCTTTCGGGAATTTCACCATTGATAAACGGATCAATCCCTGTAATACCAATGTTGAATTTCTTTTAAACTCCTCCGAAGGTGTCCCTAAGGCGAAAGTTCTTGTAATATCTGTAGTTCCTTCAAGGTACTGACCTCCTGAATCTACCAGGATAGTTTCCTCATTGGTTACTTCTTTACTTCCTTCTTTTTTGGCAGAATAGTGCATGATGGCACCGTTGTCTTTATATCCTACAATAGAACCGAAGCTTTCTCCCACAAAGTTTTCACCTTCTGCACGGAATCCTCTCAGCTTTTGTCCGATAGAATATTCATTCATGGCTTCTTTTCCTGCATTATGCGTTAACCAATAAAGGAATTTCACCATAGCAACTCCATCTCTTACCATTACTTTTCTGAAACCTTCCAGCTCAGCTTCATTTTTCTGGGCTTTCATCAGGTTACCCGGAACCGGAGCTTTGATAAACTGATTGTCTGTTTTTAATGTTTCAAAAATCTGCTGGTTACTGTTGGGAGAAACCAGTACTTTTTCATTTTTGAAGGTCTTCAGGTAATTGTAGAATTCTTCGTAAGGCATCATTTTCACAAAGGAATCATCCATTTGCTTTCTTGCTCCTACTTCCATTTTTTCTAATCCTGTGAAGAGTACCGCATCATTTTTTGTAATCACGATATACCCTAAAAATACAGGATTGCTTTCTACATCACTTCCTCTCAGATTGACGGTCCATGCTACATCATCCAGACTTGATATGATGTGTACGGTAGCTTCCTGATCTTCCATTTTCTGACGGATGGCAGCAATTTTATCAGAAACAGATTTACCTGCTCTCTCTACCGGATGTACAAAAATAGGATTGGCAGACGGCGTTCCTCTTTCTTTCCAAACTTCTTTTAAAAGCGGAAAATCTACCAGCGTAATATTTTTTGAATTAAATTTCTGAGAAAGCAGTTCCCAGTTGGCATTAGAAGCTGCTAAAGCATTTACAGCCACTTTACCGCCTGAAGGGATTTCTGAAATAATCCAGTCGATATAATTAGGAGTTCCTTCCATACCATCTTTGAAAAGATCGATTCCTGAACCATCCAGCTCGATAGCGGCCTGTGTAAAGTATCTTCCGTCTGTCCAAAGTCCGGCTTTGTCTTTGGTAACTACCACAAAACCAGCAGAACCCAGGAAACCAGACAGCCAAGCTCTCTCCTGCCATTCTTCGGGAAGGTATTCGCTCATATGCGGGTCTGCAGAATATACTATAAATGCATCAACATTATTTTTCTGCATTTCTTCACGAAGCGCAGCAACTTTTTCCTTTGAAGTCATTCTTTTCTTTTTTTAAACACCGAAAGTTACGAAAAATTTGAAGTCGTGAGTTGAAATCTAATGGCTATTTTACTTAATAATCTGTTATTTTAACAGGAATTCTTTTTGAGGAGATCTGCAGTTTGACTTTTTAAGTTTTTACTTTAAATCACGTTGATGATTTCTCCCTTAAAGACACCAAAAACTTTTATGATATTCTCATTAAAATGTTAAACATATTTGATAAAATAAATCATTTTCATGTAAAAAAAACTACCACATTATCAAAATAATAAATTTTTGGAAAGATTATTGCTGTATTCAACTCCATGAAACAGCAGAACTATAATAACCACAGGAAGTTTTATCCACCTCATCATTTTGTTTATCTTCCTTTGCTCATCCTATTGGAGATTTTCGGAATTTATAAAATCTGGGATGATCCGGGAAATCAGCTGACATGGATATTATTTTCTATCGTTATTTTTCTGCTTTTTTATCTGGCATTTATGACGCGGCAACATTACGCATTGGGGCTTCAAAACCGAATGGTAATTCTGGAGTTTCAACAGCGGTATTTTGAAATTTTCAATAAAAGATCAGATGAAGTTGTTGAAAAACTAAGATTTGATCAGATTGCTGCACTGAGATTTACCTATGACGATGAATTCAAGGAGCTTTTATACAGAGCTCTTCATGAAAACATCTCAGGAGATGAAATTAAAAGGTCTATCAAAAAATGGAGAGCTGACCGACTCAGAATCTAACACCTCAACAAAAATATAAACTTATGAAAAAGTGGAGCTTTTACAGTATTACGATATTAAGTTTGTTGACACTAACAAGTTGTGAAGCAGTGGAAACAATTTTTAAGGCAGGAATGTGGTGGGGAATTCTCTTAGTCTGTGTAATAGTAGGGATTCTTTTACTGATATTTTCGAAGGGTAAAAACTCTTAACCATGCTTATGGAGAAGAATACAGATTTGGAGATGATTTCTCACCTTAAGCCTTCCAAAATTGTTAAAATAATGAAGGACCCGGAAGCTTCTGCAAAGGCGGTACATCTTGTATATACCACCGATGCAGAAACCGCCGGAATTACCCGTAAGAAAACGGGAAAGAAATATTCCTATTATAAAGACGGTGAAAAAATAAAGGATAAGGACGAAATTACAAGGATCAACAGTCTCGTACTTCCTCCCGCCTGGGAAAATGTATGGATCTGTGCCCTTGACAACGGGCATCTTCAGGCCACCGGCTTCGATGTCAAAAAAAGAAAACAATACCGCTACCATCCTCTTTGGAGCGCTTTAAGAAATCATACGAAATTTTACAGGATGCTTCAGTTCGGATATGCATTACCGGATATACGACTGCATGTAGAACAGGATCTTGCGCTGAGAAATTTTGAAAAGCGTAAAATCCTGGCCTTAATTGTAAGCCTTATGCAAAGGACCAATATCCGTATTGGTAATACGATGTATGAAAAACTGTATGGTTCTTTTGGACTGACTACTTTAAAGGATAAGCATGTCAAGGTAAAAGGACAGAAAATTACCTTCTCTTTTAAAGGAAAAAAAGGCGTTATGCATAACGTTGACCTCAGAAGTAAAAGACTGGCAAGGCTTATTCAGAAATGTAAGGATATTCCGGGAAAAGAACTTTTCCAGTATTTTGATGATGATGGAAACCGCCATTCTGTAGATTCGGGGATGGTGAATGAGTACATAAAAGAGATCAGCGGCGAAGATTTTACGGCTAAGGATTTCAGGACATGGTCCGGAACGGTAAGTGCTTTGATCGCATTTAAAGAAATTGGCTATGCTGAAAATGACAGTCAATATAAAAAGAAAGTAAAAGAAGCCCTGGAGATGGTTGCAGAAAACCTGGGAAATACATCAGCTGTCTGCAGAAAATATTATGTTCATCCTTTAGTCATTAATCTCTATGAAAACAATACCATCAAAAAATACCTTGACGAACTTGAAATCATAGAAGAAAATGACGGAAAAGCCGATCTGACAAAAGAGGAAAGGCTGGTTCTGAAAATTCTTGAAAATGAGAGGATGTAGGAAGAGGGAAGCAGGGAGAGGGAAGTTTTGAAATTTATGAAATCAAATTCTGAACTTTCAACTCATTTTGATCAAGCTTCTGCAATACTTCCAGCATCAGGCTTCCTGCTCCCAACCCTATTATATTGAAATCCTGCTGTTATTCAAAAACTGTATTCTGTATTCCTTCGGGGTAATGCCTGCAATTTTTTTAAAAAGCTGGGTAAAATGGGAAGCGGTATGAAAGTTCAGTTCGTAAGCAATCTCTGCAATATCTTTACTGGAATGAAGCAATGCCTTGCTGTAATTGATGTCGATCTCATTGATCCACTGTTTGGGGGATTTCTGGGTAACACCTTTTACACATTTATTCAGATAGCTTTCTGTTACAGACAGCTTATCCGCATAGAATGCCACTCTTTTTTCTCCCACATGATATTTAAACAAAAGATCCCGAAACTGAAGGGACAGTTCCATAGGACGTGTCGCTGATTTGTGATGGGTATCAGAGTCTGTGCTCAGCATTTTGATCAAGATAAGATGAAGCATGGTAACCACAACATCATTGATATTGAGGTTATTCAGCCACAATTCCTGTTCCATAATGGGAAGAAGCTGGGTAATGGTACCATAAGTCAGGCTGTCCAGATTCAGAAAAGGAGTCATGAAAAAAATACTGCTTTTGTGTTTTGGCAGCTCCTGTTCGGACAGGATATTATTTTCATAAGCAAGGAAGAAACCTTCAATATCATCAGATAATTCTACGGTTGCCGTGATGGTTCCCTGTTTAATAAAAATCACTCCTCCTTTCTCGGCATGGTATTCTTTATTTTCAAGATATTGACTGATATGACCGTTGGTAACGAAAATAATAAAATTAAACGTTGTACGGTACGGAATCACCGGCATCAGAATACCTTTAAGGTAGTTTTCTATGCGATAGAGCTGTATATCAGCATTATTGGCTAATATCTTGTCCGTAATATTCGGAAGAAAAAGTTTTTTATATTGAAAATTGGATAGAACTTCCATATCCTTGTTATGATTAATTAAAGTTATACAAAATATTTTTAAGACTCAATATTGAATCAATGGAAGGTAAAAGGGTAAACAACTTCTGCATATCCCAACTTCATCTCTCAAACCCTTCTACTCTCCCACTCATTCATTTAGAACTTATAATACACTCCTACTCTCACTCCAAAAGGACTTCCCGGTGTGTAGGTAAGATCTGTAACAGGTTCTGCTTCTCCCTTCAACTGAGTTTCGGTTGCAAACTGAGCTTCATTCCATTTTACATTGAAAAGATTGTTAAGCTGAACATTTGCTCCCCATTTCTGGCGGTTATAGGAAAGCATCAGATCATTTACAAAGTAAGCTTTGGTTCTGATACTGTTATCCTCTACTGCTGGTCTTGCTCCCAGATATCGATATTGAAGTCCTAAAGAAAAACCATCCATGAAATCCCAGTTTACGGATCCTGTACTGGTCACCACCGGAGCAAGCGGAACGTAATCCTGTCCCTTTTCTTCTTCAGTAAATCTCGCGTGAGAATAGTTGATATCAGCATTAAGATAAAAGTTTTCCAACGGCTGGAAACGAACTCCAAGATCAGCACCGAAGCGTCTGGACTTCCCGGAAGGCTCTACTACAGCGTCATCTCCTACATAAACAAATTCCTGCTGCAGATCCATATACCATAATGCCGGAGTAATAATCAATGATTTGAAAGGATGTAATCTCACCCCGAAATCTGCTCCAATAGAATACGGAAGGGTATTTTCATTTTTATTGGGAACAACTACTCTCAGGTCATTGGAGTGGAAGCCCATCCCTGTTTTCAGGAACCACATCACGTTATCGTTCTGAGCGTAAGAGAAGTTCAATTTCGGACTTAATCTTGTTGCTTCTTTTGACTGTCCGGACGGCAGTTGTTCCACATCCAGCAGATTATGCATATTAAAAATAAAATGATCTACTCTCAAAGCAGGGTTAATGGTCCATTTTCCTGTTTTCCATACCAGTCCTGAGTACGCGTGAAGATTGGTTTCCGTTCCTGTCACGTCAGATAGTCTGTCAAGCAGCATATCTCTGTGATAAACATGATTAAGCTGTAAAGTATTAATGTCATCATTTCTTAACCCTATTCCTGAAGTCCAGTTTAAAGAGCTGTTTGCAAGGGAAAATGTCTTTGTATATTTCACTTCAGCTCCATAAATATTTCTTCCGTCGGTCTGCTGAATTTCATCTCCGTGATCTTTATCTTTTAAATTAAAGGTAAAATCGGAATAGAGGTTGAAATTATACTTTGAATAGAAAGCCATGGCATCAATCTGCTCGGAAGGGGAAATAATGTGCTTGAAATTCATCTGAAGGTTTGTTCTGGAAGTTTTACCGCCTTCCGTAGGGTCTATACTTCCCCATCTGCCAATAATTCCTTCATCTACGGCACGTTCCGGAATCTGCCCGGAAGCATTCCATGAAGAATTGAATGTTGAAAACTGAATATTGAAGTAATCATTATCTGTAAGCCATTGATTGTATTTCCCGAAAATATTGACTCTGTTGAAATTCTGCTTTACATCAAAAGGCCCGTCTGTATAGTTGTATTCTGCTGCTATATAGGCATTTTTCCGCCCAAGATCATCATGCAGAATATTGAACATCCCCAACACTCTTTTTGAATTGAACGAACCTCCTTCCAGCTTAATCATACTGTTTTTTAACCCATTATAGGTCTGAAAATCTACATATCCTGCCGTATTAAAATCTCCACGATCCATATAATAGGCCCCTTTTCCGAAGTCAATATTATTGACGGTTTCAGGAATTATGAAGTGTAAATCTGAGTATCCCTGACCATGGGCATGAGAAACGATATTCACCGGCATTCCGTCCACATTCACACTGACATCAGTACCATGATCGGCATCAAATCCTCTTAAAAAAAGCTGTTCAGCCTTTCCTCCTCCGGCATGTTGTGCAATAAACAATCCCGGCACTTTTCTCAATAAATCCTGTGCTGAATTTACCGGAAATTTATTCAGATCCACTTTGGTAATGGCCGATAAAAACGAACTGTGATTGATGGCCACTTCAGAAATCTGAAAAGGCTTATGCTGTAAGAAAATAGCTTTATTTTTATCTTCATCGCCGGTTACCACCCATTTTATCTCATCATATCCCTGACGGCTGATCACAAGAGTATCAGGAAGGGATTTCACAGGGATGGCAAACATACCATCTGCCGCTGTATGAGTATGGCTGTTCCCGTGGTCATATTTTACCAAAGCATCTGCAATGGGAAATTTGTCATCTGCATCTTTAATCAGCAACTGTTTTTCTGTTTCCTGCGCCATCATTTTTCCACTGAATGCCATGACCAGAAATACAGCTGCTATTTTTGTTATTTTCATTTTTTGTTTAGTTAAATTATAATTAGATAAGAGATGAGAGATGAGAGATAATAGACGAAGAGATGAGAGACTGGAAAAATTCTCACTCTTAAAGCTCCACAACCTTCAACCCCTTCAACTCTCAAACTCAAAAGCTACGCTTTCGTTTTAAGAAATATTTTTTGAATTAAAAGCGTAATCCACGTTCCAGCTACGAATGGAAAAGTAAATACTCCACCTACAATATCCAGACAATGATTGTCTATTAAAAGATCATCAATGGCAATAGTGATAAGAACAGCAATAAGTACCCATAGACCGTCTGTTTTTTTGACTCCGGAAAAAACAATTGCTGAAAGCACGGCATTAAAACCAAATAATCCCATGTGGATTTCTTTAATAGGTTCTCCGTTCAACTGTGATAATCCTGCCCCAAGAATAGAAGCTGCGAGCCCATATAAAGCCGCTATGGGAGAACTGATGAAAACGGCAAGAAAGAAGATCATTCCTGAAAGTACTCCACCCTGAAATATCACTTCACCAAAACCATTGGTACAGGCAAGAAAATCATCATAGTCTGTAGGCACCACTTCACTGCTCAACATCGCAGATGGTGGAATATGCGTAAAATGGTGGAGTGCAAAAACCAATATCCAGGTAATGATAATGAAAGGAAAAGTAAACACCGGAATTTTCTTTTGGATAAAGAAATGCTGAATAACAGCTGCCAACGCTCCACCCAGCACTATTAAAATCCAGATCAGCAATGTAGTCTCAAACAGAAAGGATAATGCTACTCCTACAAGTGCCGCACTGAAGCCGTAAAGTCCGGCATTGATTTCAGATTTGGCATAGTTAAGTTTCATGGCAGTGAAAGTTCCGGCTGCCGTTGAAAGCAATACTGCCACCCCGCACTGCCAGCTTCCCATAAAGATTCCTATAAGAAACAGAAGTCCTGTCCACCTGTTTTCCTGGAGCATAATCTGCCCGATTCCTTTCAAAACATGGTCTATAAAAGGGAGTTTTTTGAAAAATTCGTTCATAGTTTTTTTATTGTATTAATAGTTGTGGATATTAAGATAAGAGACGGATAGATGATAGACATTGGAGACAGAATCAATTTTGCTTCATAAGTAAAGGGTGAATTGTCAATTATCAGTGATAAGGATAACAACTTTAAACCTTAAACAATTCCACTCTCTTACTCTCAAACTCTACCACTCGAACCCCGGAACTCGTTTACCATCCAAGAAAGACCATTCCCACTCCGCAAACGGTTACTACAGCTCCGCTCACCACTCCCATATATCTTTCCAGTTTCTCGGTATTGAACAGTGTTGAATAACCATAACGTCCCAGAAGAACCATTCCAAGCATTGTCAAGACGGTAGTTACAGTGAAAGAAGTTACCAGAACAGCAATTTCAGACATTGAATGTTTTACTCCTGAATAGAATAATAAAGGAATCAAAGGTTCGCTGGGTCCCATTACGAAAATCATGAAAAGTACAAGCGGTGTCACTTTTATTCTTTTTTGAGGCATTACTACTTCACTGTGATTATGCTCGTATACATAAACATCATCACCCATTAC
This sequence comes from Chryseobacterium rhizoplanae, assembly GCF_900182655.1. GTDB lineage: Bacteria > Bacteroidota > Bacteroidia > Flavobacteriales > Weeksellaceae > Chryseobacterium > Chryseobacterium rhizoplanae. The sequence continues at coordinate 243,450 of NZ_FXTC01000006.1, read as the reverse complement.
ATCAAAATGCTTATGAGGTTTGTTTCTGATAGCCTGAATGAGACCATATACCAGATAAACTCCTCCAAAGATCAGCAGCGCCCATCCTGAGAAATTTCCTCTGATATCCTGAAACCAGGAAATCTTATTGAGCTGCCATCCCAGGAAAACCCCGATAAAGCCTAAAATCAGAGAACTGAATACGTGTCCGAAACCGCAGACAACCGTTAATATTGCTGTTTTCATACCGCTCCACTTCTTTGATTTTGAAATCACGATAAACGGCAGGTAGTGATCCGGCCCTGAAGCGGTATGTATGAAACTTATTGAAACGGCACTCAAAAGAAGTGCCCAAACTGTACTATCCATTTTTATTAATTCTGTTATTTCAGATTCTTTATTAAGTTTTGGCTAAAGCCAATGGAAGATTTCTTTTTGTTAAGCGGGCTAAAGCCCGCTTCTATTGAATACGCCTCTCGCAAACTTTGTAGATGAATCATTATATGAGGAGCCTTGTCAAGGTTTAAAACCTTGACAAGGCTCTCCTTTTCTACCCGAGTGACCAGAGAATTTCCTGAATATGCAGGAAGAAATTGTACATCAACTCTCCTCCATGCCCCAAAGCTCTTACTACAAAACCATTGTCATCCATTGCAGACACCCCTACTTCCATTTGTTCATGGTGCGGTGCGGCGGCTTCAACAACCTCTTCAATCAATCCGTTTTTGTCTACATTTTCCTTTGTACTATAGAAGATTAGAGTTCCCTGGTGGGTATACTGTTCCAGGTTCCCGATGCTGCTGATCGGAATCATATCAGGCTGAATGAGAACATTATCTTTTACTACCAGCTTATTATTGTGGTAGATTTCCATTACATTCTGAAAACGTTTCAGCTTAAAAACTTCTCCATAATGTTTTCTTCCGCAGGTAATGATCTCACTGATGATAATCTGACTGTTGTTCTCGATATGAATATTCGCTTTACTCTTAAAATTGGAGTTTTCATGCGGAACTATAGGATGAGGAACGTAAGCAAAAGACGTTTCATCTTCCATGGAAACATTAAGTTCCTGAAGTGCTTTATCTTTCATGTTGAAAAGCCTCTGATAGGATTGCGACTGCAGTTGAAGGGCAGATCCTTTTTCAAGAGCAACCTCCAAATGGTAGTGGTCTCCATCCAGAATTCCCGGAGAGGAGCTCATCACCATCTGATAGAGCTTTTTGTCACTTTTCCGCTGTCCTACAGATACTACTCTGAAAGGAAGTGAGACATAAAGATCTTTCATATAGGATTCTCCTCCCTTGAATCCTGCAATTATATTTAAACGACTGTCCATTTATCTTACTAAGTTCGGTTCTTCAACTTCTTCTAAAAGAGCATATTTTTTAATCCAACCTATTACTTTGTCCAGTCCTTCATCTGTTTTAAGGTTTGTGAATACGAAAGGATTTCCTTTTCTCATTCTTCTGGCATCATTTTCCATTACCTCAAGGCTGGCTCCTACGTAAGGGGCAAGGTCAATTTTATTGATGATCAATAAGTCTGATCTTGTGATACCAGGACCTCCTTTTCTAGGGATTTTTTCTCCTTCTGCCACATCGATGATGAAAATAGTAACGTCTGCAAGGTCCGGGCTGAATGTGGCTGAAAGGTTATCTCCTCCACTTTCGATAAGAACCAGTTCGATCTCCGGGAAACGTGCCGCCAGTTCATCTACAGCTTCAAGGTTCATACTTGCATCTTCGCGGATGGCAGTGTGAGGGCAGCCTCCTGTTTCTACTCCAATAATTCTGTCGTGGGGAAGAAGGCTGTTTTTAGCCATAAATTCAGCATCTTCTTTGGTATAAATATCATTGGTGATGACTCCAAGGTCATAAGTCCCGAATAATTTTCTGCTTAAACGTTCCAGTAATGCAGTTTTTCCTGAACCTACGGGGCCTGCAACTCCTACTTTTATGTATTTTCTGTTTTCCATTTTTCTAAAATTTTACTTGTTTTTTAACGCTATGGGCGCTAAGTTTTTTTATCGTGAATATTTTACGATCGCAAGGGCGTTTCACTCAGCAGAGGGCAATCGCCAATTTACTTTTTCACCTTTTACGACATATAAAGTCTTGAGTACAACCTCTCATGCTGCATGCATCTGATATCGAAAGCCGTATTACAAAGTCCTACCATGTCTCTGTCCAGCTCCATGGTTTCCAAAACTGTTTTTTCCATTACGGGATATAGTGAGAATAGAATATCCTGTCCATCCAGCTGCCCAAGAGGAACAAGCTTTACCGCATTGGTAATCATTCCCGCCACTGAGGTATAATAGAATCCTAAAAGAGCTTCATATAAAGGGATTTTCATCAGGTAAGCATACACTCCAAACACAATACAGTAGTGAGAATTAGCCTCTTTATTTTGTACTGCTTTTTCAAACGCTTCCATAAAAGGGAAATGATCTCTTCTTTTAAAGATTTTGATCAGCCTGATCCCCAGTTTCTGACTGGCCTGACGGATTTCTTTCGGGCATTTTATAGCGTTACATTCATTATCAAGAAGTAACAATTCCTGCAGATCTCCTTTTTCAGCTGCTTCATAAGCCAGTTTTACAAAAGCTCCGTCATTGAATTTAAGGTTGTACTGAAGCATATTCTGTACAAATTCTTTTGCGGTAGCTAAATTATGTACAATCCTTTCCTGCACATAGGTTTCAAGTCCGTTGGAATGAGTATACCCTCCGATGGGAAGTGTAGGATCTGCAAGATGAAGCAGTCCTGACAAGAAATTTATGTTGATATTATTCATCTTTCGGGGCGGCCATTTTTAAGATTTTTGTAAAGATTGTTGATCCCAGACTTCCGTGTCCGTGAGGTTCTACATTAGATTTAAGAAGATTCAACAACTTCACAGATTGTTTTTCCGGTTTGAACCCGCTTGCTTCCAGCCATCTGAACATTGGCATTTCAAAAGGAAGCAATACTTTATCATTCTGAATGAAAAGCGGAATATGTTTGTTTCCGATCTCATAACATACGGTACCCATTTCCAGGAGTGAAGCGGGCGACATTACGATAGCTTCTGTTTCCAGAACATTGACCGCAATTATTTTTTCTGCATCCTCAAAAAGAATATCTCCTTCACGCAAACGCTGCCCTTCTCTGAGAAACTTGATTGCAACATCAGTTCCCTGTCTGGTTTTTTTACGCTGGATTCTTTTGGTAGTTTCAAACCATTCCAGATCAAGATAATCTATGGTTTTCCCTGTAGGATTTTCTGAGAGATTGCCTATGATTTGATTAATTATCATTTTTGGATTTTTTTCTAAAGTCTAAGTTTTTGGAGATTCCTACCCCGAATGTTGAACCACTGATTCCGGCTATATAGTTTTTCGTCCAGCCTTCTTCTTTTGTTTTCGTCTGAAGCATGGAAAGTTCTGCAAATTTGAATTTCAGAGCCCAGCCTCCTCCCAGTAATATTCCGATCAACGGATACGCACGAAGACGGAATCCGTTAAAGTTCTGCATTGCGTCTGATGCTGTCGAAAGCTGTTGTCCCCAGACATAGTGAGCATCTACCTGCCCGATCAGTACAAAGTATTTTCCAAGCATCAGTGAAGGGCTGTACCAGATACCGGCTTCATTTTGCTTATAGACTACATTGTGATCAACTGTATTCTGTGAGTACGCATAATTGACTCCGATAAGATCATTATTGTTGATGAAGTACCCTACTCCAAGCGGCGCACTTGATACCGTACTGCTGCTGCTGGATGGAGTTGTAAGTTTAGAATAGTCTAATGAACCATAGACCATAAACTGTCCTTTGGGCCCTTCTTCATCACTTTTAAGCCTGTGCCCGCCCAAAAACTGAGCGCTTACATTTCCTGAAAGCATAGACATTCCGGCTACGGCAAGAGAAACAACTGTTTTATTTAAATTTTTCATTTTAAACTTAGTTCTATAATTGTTTTAAAATTCTAAAGATCAACTTTGGATAAAGAGAGTTTATGAAAATGTCATTCTGACGAAGGAAGAATCTCCTTGATAAATTCCATGAGATTCTTCACTACATTTCAGAACTACGTTCGCAGACCTTCAGTCTGAGTTCAGAATGACAAAAGACAAATAATTCTGGTTTCAAACACTCTACTTTAAGCTGATCTTAGAATAAATAATACAGCTGTGTTAAAGGAAGTGTTTCCGCCGGTTCGCAAGTGATGTACTCACCGTCTACCGTTACTTTATAGTTTTCAGGATTCACTTCAATTAAAGGAGTTTTATCGTTATGAATAAGATCTTTTTTTGAAATATTTCTGCAGTTTTTTACCGGAAGAATCATTTTCTCCAGTTTATAAGAAGCGATGGTTCCGTTGTCTATAGAAACCTGGGAAACGAAGTTGGCGCAAATACCAAACTTAGCTTTTCCGTGAGCACCGAACATATTTCTGTAAATAATGGGCTGAGGTGTTGGGATGGATGCATTCGGATCTCCCATTTTAGCAGCAATTACAAATCCTCCTTTTACAATCATTTCCGGTTTTACTCCGAATAATGCAGGTTTCCAGATCACCAAATCTGCTAATTTTCCTTCTTCAAGAGATCCTACATATTCTGAAATACCATGTGCTATAGCTGGGTTGATCGTGTATTTGGCCACATATCGTTTTGCACGGTAGTTATCATTTCCACTGTCTTTATCTTCAGCAAGATCACCTCTCTGCTCCTTCATTTTACTTGCCGTCTGCCATGTTCTTGTGATCACTTCTCCCGGTCTTCCCATTGCCTGAGAGTCTGAACTCATGATGCTGAAAACGCCCATGTCATGGAGGATATCTTCAGCAGCAATAGTTTCAGGGCGGATACGGGAATCAGCAAATGCCACATCTTCAGGAATATTTTTGCTCAGGTGGTGGCAAACCATCAGCATGTCTAAGTGCTCATCGATTGTATTTACTGTGTAAGGACGCGTAGGATTTGTAGAAGCTGGCAATACATTCGGGTACATTGCTGCTTTGATGATGTCCGGTGCGTGGCCACCTCCAGCTCCTTCTGTGTGGAAGGTGTGGATTACCCTTCCGTTGATCGCTCTCATTGTATCTTCAAGGAAACCTCCTTCATTAAGAGTATCGGTGTGGATGGCAACCTGAACGTCATATTTATCAGCTACTTTCAATGCTGCATCAATCGTAGCAGGAGTTGCTCCCCAGTCTTCATGGATTTTTACTCCTAAGGCTCCGGCTTCCACCTGTTCTTCGATAGGCTCTTCAGCTGAACAGTTCCCTTTTCCGAAGAAACCAAGGTTCATAGGATATTCTTCCGCCGCTTCGAGCATTTTCTGCATATTGAATTTTCCCGGAGTAACCGTCGTAGCGTTGGTTCCGTCGTTTGGACCTGTTCCTCCGCCAATCATGGTAGTAATTCCACTATATAAAGAGGTTTCGATCTGTTGGGGGCAGATGTAATGAATGTGAGTATCAATACCTCCGGCTGTTACGATATACCCTTTTCCTCCGTGAACTTCAGTTGAAGCTCCGATGATCATATTAGGACTTACACCGTCCATCGTATCAGGGTTTCCAGCTTTTCCAATTCCTACAATCTTTCCGTCTTTGATTCCGATATCACCTTTTACAATTCCCCAATGGTCAATGATGACAGCTCCTGTGATGCAAAGGTCCAGAACACCTTCATCTCTTTTAGCAGTAACATTCTGTCCCATTCCGTCACGGACTGTTTTTCCTCCTCCGAAAACGGCTTCGTCTCCGTAATGGGTGAAATCTTTTTCAATTTCAATAATAATTTCGGTGTCTCCCAGTCTGATTTTATCTCCGGCTGTAGGACCTAATATATTGGCGTATTGTTTTCTGTCTACGTGTAAGCTCATCTTAGTGATTTTTAAAGTTTAATTCTTCAACTTTTGCAAGGCTCGCTCTTTTCTGTTCTTCGGAATCTACCTGTCCGTCCACAAGATTATTGAAGCCCATTGCTTTTCTGGTTCCTCCTATTTCTACCAATTCCACTTCTTTTTCTTCTCCCGGTTCAAAACGTACTGCAGTGCTTGCTACAATATTCAATCTCTTTCCGAAAGCTTTTTCACGGTCAAAGCTCATCGCTTTATTGACTTCAAAAAAATGGAAGTGTGAACCTACCTGAATAGGGCGGTCTCCTGTATTGGTTACTTTTATTTTTACAGTTTCTCTGCCTTCATTGCAGATAATTGTACCTTCTTTTACGAAAATTTCTCCTGGTATCATAATCAGTAGTATTAGCGGATTGGGTTGTGTACGGTTACCAGCTTAGTCCCATCAGGGAAAGTGGCTTCAATCTGAACATCGTGTATCATTTCTGATACGCCGGGCATTACGTCCTCTTTGGTAAGAAGATTAGCGCCTTCCTGCATCAGTTCGGCTACTTTTTTTCCATCTCTTGCTCCTTCAAGCAAAAAGTGGCTGATCAGTGCTATTGATTCAGGATAGTTTAATTTAAGGCCTCTTGCCTTTCTTTTTAGAGCGAGTTCGCCTGCCAGAAATAGCATAAGCTTCTCCGTTTCTCTCGGTGTTAAGTGCATAATATTTTTATTTAAAATTGGACAAACAATATCCTATTCACCTCTCCGTAAAGGCAAACTGATAGGTTCAAAAATGTAAATGGGAATGATTCTTACGGATCTGTATTAACATGAATACAAATCACAACGGATCATTAAAATTAAGAAAAGGGACTAGCAGCCCGCTATCTGCAGGCAATGATACAGGATGTATCTTGGTGCTGAAATATAAATACGGTTTTGAACAGCTTCAACCCGTGTATTGTGAGAATACTCTGCAAAGAAATAATTAAGCCACTGCTGGGCAAGTATTGAATAATCAAATTTCACTTTCTCCCAGTCATTGGAATCCTGTACATCCTGCACATCTGAAAAACTATACATTTCAGGCTGGGTCTGCTGATCGGATTTCTGCTGAAGGAGATTGATTTTTGAGATAATATCAGAGTATGACTGAGTTTTCCCTTTATGCGCAAAAAGACCTGCACACAACGCTGAGAAAAACATCAGAAAAGAGAAAAATAAAACTCTTTTTTTCATACTATTAATAATGGTGTAAAATTAGAACAATCCTAAAACCCCGGCTATCAAAAAAATTATTTAAAATGTTCAAAATCGCAACAAATGCAATTTTATGTAATTTTAACATTTCATGATAAATCCCTTATTTATAACACTTAAGCATTACTTTTGAACTGTGACAAATATTTTCTTGTCCTTATTCCTGTAATTATGATAATCTGCATCATCTTTTCCTTCTATTTAAAAGATCGAATAAATACATCTGTTATTCTCAATACAACATGTTAAAAACCCTTTATTCATTAATGATTACTTAACAATAAGCTTTATTTCATAAAAACAGACGGTATTTTTTTCTTTCCTTATAATTATCGTAAATTTGTATACACATCTTATTTAATTTAATAAAATAATAAAACGTAATATGTCAAAAGCAATTTCGCAAGTACCATTAGCGGTAAATGAGCCGGTAAATTCTTATGAACCGGGATCTCCGGAAGTTAAAAGCCTTATCGACACTTATAAAAAAATGTGGGCAGAAAAGGTAGAGATTCCAATGATCATCAATGGAAAAGAAGTTAAAACTGATACAAAAGTACAGCTTCAGTCTCCACAGGATCATGCTCATGACTTCGGTTTCTACTATCAGGGTGGTATGCAGCATGTGGATGACGCTATCAACGCGGCATTGGCAGCTAAACAGGAATGGAATGAACTAGGCTGGGAACAGCGTGCAGCAATTTTCTTAAAGGCAGCTGATCTTTTGGCTGGTCCTTACAGAGATGTAATCAATGCTGCTACCATGATCGGACAGTCTAAAAATGTACACCAGGCTGAAATTGATGCAGCTTGTGAGTTCATCGACTTCTTAAGATTCAATGTAGAGTTCATGACAGAAATGTATGCTGAGCAGCCGGTTTCTGACAATGGAATCTGGAACCGTGTTGAGTACAGACCATTAGAAGGATTCTGTTTTGCAGTAACTCCATTCAACTTTACAGCGATTTCCGGAAACCTTCCTACTTGTATGGCAATGCTAGGAAACGTTGTCGTTTGGAAGCCTTCTGACAAGCAGGTATATTCTGCAAAAGTAATCATGGATGTATTGACAGAAGCGGGTCTTCCTGCAGGGGTAATCAACATGATCTTTACAGACGGAAAAGAAACTGCTGAAAAAGTATTGGCACACCGTGATTTTGCGGGTCTTCACTTCACAGGTTCTACAAAAGTATTCCAGGGAATGTGGAAAATGATTGGTGATAATATCCACAACTACAGAACATATCCAAGAATTGTTGGAGAAACAGGAGGTAAAGACTTTGTAATTGCTCACCCATCTGCTAACGTAGAAGCTGTAGCGACTGCATTGGTAAGAGGTGCTTTTGAATATCAGGGACAAAAATGTTCTGCTGCTTCAAGAGCGTATGTACCTAAATCTCTTTGGGCTGACGTGAAAAAAGTAATGGAAACTCAGATGAATTCTATTAAAGTAGGTTCTCCGGAAGATACTTCAAACTTCGTCAACGCTGTAATTGACAAAAATTCTTTCGAGAAATGTAAAGGATATATCGACAGAGCTAATGCTTCAGGTGAAGCTACTGTAGCTATCGGTGGGAAATATGACGATTCTAAAGGATGGTTCGTACACCCAACAGTAATTGAAACTACAAATCCTCACTATGAAAGTATGGTAGAAGAGATCTTTGGCCCAATCTTATCAATCTACGTATATGAAGATCAGGACTGGAAAGAAACTCTAAAACTGGTAGATTCAACTTCTCCTTATTCATTAACAGGTTCTGTATTCTCACAAGACCGTTATGCTATCAATGAAGCTTATAAAGCTTTAGAGAATGCTTCAGGTAACTTCTACATCAATGATAAGCCAACAGGTGCTGTAGTAGGACAACAGCCTTTCGGTGGTGGTAGAGCTTCGGGAACAAATGATAAAGCAGGTTCTAAAATGAATCTTCTGAGATGGGTTTCTGTAAGAAGCGTAAAAGAAACGTTTGTTTCTCCAAAAAACTACAAATATCCATACCTAGGGTAATTAATAAGTAATGAATAATAGGCAATGAGTAATTATTGTCTGTTCTTAAATACAGCCTCGGAATTTAGATTTCGGGGCTTTTTTGTGGTGAGAGGCGGGGTGCGAGGTTCGGGATGTGAGTTGCAGAGGTTCAGGGTTTAAGGTTTAAGGTTACTGGTATCCATAAATACACTTTTACTCCTTCGATACTCAATACTCTCCCCAAACTCTCTAACTCTCTAACTCTCCAACACCCTAACTCCTGATCCCTACAACCCCTACCTGCTACCTAACATCTTTTAACAAACTTTACCTATATTTTACGATTTTCTCTACCCTGTTAGGAATAATTGTTGATTTTTAAAATATTATACACCCCAAAATAAAATAGTATGAAAAAGTTATTGCTAACAGCCGTTGGAATAGGAATATTTGCAGTGAGCTGTGGAACCAAAGAATCGACAATGTCATCAAGCAGCCGTGATTCAGCAACAGTAGATAATGCACAAAAAAGCATACCGCCTACCACAACTGATACAACGACTACAAAAATGACAAATCCTGACAGTATCAAGATCAAAAAGGATTCAGCGGTGATGTCTCCTGTCAAGTAGTATTGATATACGTTCAATTTAAAATGGAAAATCTGCAGATGAAAGCGCTGCAGATTTTTTTATTGAATAACTGGAAATGTTGGAACTATAACGCAGTTTTGGCTTTAAAAGGACCGTTATTTTAGGTTTTGGCTAAAGCCAATGATGAGGTATTATTTTTAAAGGTGGGTTAAAACCCACCCCTATTGAATTTTAATAACAACATCTTTTATCTTTTATCTTTTATCTTTTATCTTTTATCTTTTATCTTTTATCTTTTATCTTTTATCTTTTATCTTTTATCTTTTATCTTTTATCTTTATATTTGATTAATACCAAACATTAAAATACACCCTATGAAAAAATTCTGGATAGGAGCAGTTATTGGACTTCTTTTCCTTGGAAGTTGTGCTCAGAATAAAGAAAAAAGAGAAGAATATAAAGACGCCCACAATAAGGATTCTTTAAGAAACAAAATGGGAGATTCTGCAGTAGCCAATTCTATACCCGCTCCGGCAGCTGCCGATACTTCAAAAACAAAACCCAACAGTACAAAGGTTAAATAAAATCACAAATCCACAGAAGTCTGTGGATTTGCACTTAAAAAAACTTGACTGAAAAAAAACCGGGCAATCAACCCCGATTATGAGATATGGTTTATATTCTGAACAGAATATTCCTTTGAAAATAAAGTGGGAATCGTGGATGTCTCAATAATGAAATATACACTTGTTCTATATATTAATTTTCATGGCTTAGTTTTCAGTTGGGATGATGATCTTATGATAATCTTAATTTCAGAAAAGAGATATTTTTTCAAAAATTAAAAGAGCTAAGCTGTAGTATAATGGTGTTCATGTCCCTCGAACTGGCGCAAAGATAGGATAGCAAAGCGTTTCTGTAAAATAATAGGTTGTTCATTTTCGTGAAAATAGCAAGATAGAATTTAAAAACCTATCTCTTTTTAATCATTTTCGGGAAAATGGATATTTTTATCTGATTGATTTTCAGCATCAAGATATTTGATATAAGCTGATGGTGAATAGTCTGTAACTGCTTTGAAAACTGCAGCAAATTTACTGTGCGAAGAAAAGCCACACTCATCCGCAAGGATGCTTATTTTATATTGCCTGTACTTCTCATCATTGATCAGTTTATCCACAATATATTTGATTCTCAAACGGTTGATGTACGATTTAAAATCAGCACTCTTATGCTGATTGATTACATAAGACAGATATTTTGTATTGGTATTCAATTCACCAGCAAGGAAAGAAAGGGACATTCCTTTATTGTTATAGAGATCACCTTTCTCAAAATCTTCAAGAAGTTCAAGCAGCTTTGATTCCGTTTCGGAAGTCATCAGAGAATCATTTCGTCTTCGGTCTGTTTCAGAATCTTTTTCATCAATTTCTTCCACAGATATATTGGAAAATTCAGAATCATGAGGTTGTTTTAAAGGAGGATTACTCCTGCTGCTGATCATATTCAACTGGGCTCTTATGATATTTCTGAACTTTGAACGTTGTTTTTTCTGCTTTGACCTGAAGAAAACAAGTAAACCAATCAGTAAAGTGAACAGGACAATAATGGTAGCATTTTTCACCAGATTCATATGTCCGTTCTTTTTGCTGCTCTTTCCTTTTGGAATCTCTGCTCCTTTCATTGTGAAGCTTTGATTACGGGCTTCAATGCTATCATATGCACGCACATATTTCACAGCATATAAAGAGGCTTTAAAATTATCCCCTGTCCCTTCATAATAATCATTTATATTAGAGTATACTGCTTTTTTCAGCTTAAGACTTCGGGAAGTATCTGCTATTTTTTCTGCTTTTTTCAGGTATAGTTCGGCATCTTTCCAGTTTTTCTGCTTCAGGCGAATTCCTCCCAAACCATTATAAACCAATCCGAGTGTACAGCTTCCGACCTTAAGCAGGCTTTCAGCTTTTCTGTAATAATTTTCTGAAACCGGATAGTCATTAAGTTTGAAATAAACATCGCCCAGCAGCTGATAAGAGGCAGCAGCCGTTCTGTTTTCGTTACGGCTGTTTATTCTTTCAAAATATTTCAGTGAAGATTCTATGAATCGTATGGCATTGGAATAATTACCCAGCTCCATTTCATAGAAAGCCATTTCCTGATTCAGAAGCCCTGCCGCTTCATTGCTTTTTTCAAAATCGGTAATCCTGCCGGAAGCTTCCAGCCCTTTTATAATGTATTTTTTAGATCTTTCATATAACCCTACCTGTCTATATTGCCTGGCAAGTAATCTGGTGACAACAGCCATCTGTTCAGGATCGTTAATCTGATTGATCACCGAATGCGCATTTTCACTATAACAAATTGCTTTTTTAAGCTCACCGGCATGATGATAAAGTTCTGAAGAGAGGATAAGACATTGTATTTTCTCAGAAGGCTTCTGTGCCAACATATAAAGAGAGTCTGCTGTCTTGATCGCCTTTGGTAAATCCTTATGCGCCGTAACAGAAGAAGTTCTTTCACAGATAAGGTCAAAGCTGTTTTTTTTCTGAGCGAATATAGGGACTGCTGTTGCCAGCAAAAACAAAAATTTCAGGAGATTCTTAGACATACAAAAACAAATTATTATTTTTATTTTATAATAATTCATCATTATTTTCACGGGTGTCTTTTTGTTTTTTACAAAACTAGTGATATTTTATTTTTTATTAAAATATTATATTGAAATTTAATCATTTAACTTAAAACAGTGTTTTACATTAATTTTAATAATTAGACACAAATAATAAATGATTTTCCTTCATATAAACCGATAGCTGTTTTAAAACTAAAGTTCCCTTACAATTATTTTCAATGTGAACGGCTCATGTGTCATCATATTTATTACATTTGCAGGGAATAAAAAGTTTTTATGAAAAAAATAGCAATACTTTCCTCAATCTTTATAGGAGTTCTTGCATGGGCACAGGGAATTAAATTTGAAGACGGCAATTTTGCCTCTGTCCTTGCCAAAGCAAAAAAAGAAAACAAACTGGTCTTTATAGATGCATATGCTTCATGGTGTGGACCTTGTAAACTCATGGTAAAAAATATTTTCCCGCTTCAGTCTGTGGGTGACTACTATAATTCTCACTTCATCAATGCTAAAATTGACATGGAAAAAGGTGAAGGAATTGAGCTGGCTAAGAAATATAATGTAAAAGCATTCCCTACTTATCTGTTTATTGACGGAAACGGTGAAGCGGTACACAGAACTTTAGGCTATGTTGAAGAAAAAGACTTTATCCAGTTTGCCAAAGATGCTGAAGATCCGAACAAAAGATTAACTTCTTTGAAGCAGCAGTTTGAGAAAGGAGAAAAAGACCCTGAGTTTTTAAAGAATCTTGCAGGGCTTACCATGTATAATGATGCTGAGTTTGCCGGTAAAGTACTTAACCGTTATTTCCAGCAGAAACCCAATTTGGATCAGGAAGATGTTCAAATGCTTCTTTCAGGGGTTCAAACTATAGACAGCCCTTTATACAAGATTTTCCAGGATAAAAAAGCAGATATCGTTAAATTCTTTCCGGAAGATAAGTATGAAAAGTTTGACAAAAACATCAAGCTGAATACCGTTTCCAAAAAAGCATATAACGCAGAGACCAAAAAATGGGACGATAGCTATTTCATGTCTGAAACTCAGAAATTCTTAAGCAAGGAAGAAGCTGACAAGATCTTAAAAAGAATGAAAGCGAACAGAGCTTTAAAGAATAAGGATATTCCTGAATATGAAAAACTGATCCTTGATTTGTACAAAGACTATTCTGCAGCAGGTTCTGAAGAGCTGAATTCTCTTGCATGGAACTTCTTTGAAAATGTAAGCAATAAGACTTCTCTGGAAAAAGCAATTGCATGGGCACAGGAATCTGTAAAGAAAGATCAGAACTTTGCCAATACTGATACTTTAGCGAATCTTTATAATAAGATTGGTGATAAGAAAAATGCAAAAACATGGGCTGAAAAGTCTATTGAACTGGCAAAAAGCACAGGACAGGATTCTACTGACACTGAAAAATTATTGAAAAGCCTTTAATTAGGAATGCCATAAAATAAAGACCGCAGAACTGAAGTTCTGCGGTCTTTTTTATATTGTTTGAGTAGATGCTGCTAACCACCCCGTCAAAAATTCTTTGAATTTTTGCCACCCCTCCAAAGGATGGGAATTTCACGTCTTCAGTTGTGATATAAGTGAAAATGAAGCTTCCCTAATGCTTTAGTAAAGATACAATAGCGATTTATTTTCTCCTTTTAGTATTCAAACAGAACACTTCCCCAGGTAAATCCGCTTCCGAAAGCTGAAAGAAGGACCAAATCTCCTCTTTTGATTTTCCCTTGCTCAATCGCTTCACTTAAAGCAATAGGAATGGAAGCAGCGGTTGTATTTCCGTATTTCTGAATATTGTTAAATACTTTTTCGTTCGGTAAACCAAATTTTTCCTGTACAAACTGAGCAATTCTAAGGTTCGCCTGGTGTGGAATGAACATATCAAGATCTTCAACTGTTTTTCCTGCTTTGTTCAAAGCTTCCATCATTGTTTCAGGAAATCTTGTTACGGCATGTTTGAACACGAAGTTACCGTTCATGATTGGGTACACTTCTTTATTGGTTACATTTTCAGGCTCTTTTCTCATTCTGTCACTCCATCCGAATTTTGAACCCGGGAACTGAGTACAAAGTTCGTCTGCATATTTCCCTTCAGAATGCATATTGACTGCTAAAATATCTCCTGCATTTTCATCTTCGGTAGCTGAAAGTACAACTGCTCCTGCTCCATCTCCGAAAATAACAGAAACCCCTCTTCCCTCATCAGAAAAATCTAATCCGAAAGAATGAACTTCAGCTCCTACAACAAGAATATTTTTATAAGTACCTGATTTAATAAATGCATTAGCAACACTCATAGAATATACAAATCCGGAACATTGATTTCTCACGTCCAATGCTCCAATTGTATCACATCCAAGCATGTCCTGAAGCAATACTCCGCTTCCAGGAAAATAGTAATCCGGAGAAAGGGTTGCAAAAACAATAAAATCAATATCTTTTGAGGTAAGACCAGCATTCTGAATAGCTTTTTCTGAGGCTTTAAATGCTAGATAAGCCGTAGTTTCCTGAGCGTCATTCCTGTTTTTTCTATGTCTTCGTTCCTTGATACCCGTTCTTTCTGTAATCCATTCATCATTAGTGGTCATCAGTTTTGCTAAATCATCATTTGTAACAATGTTATCTGGAACATAAAATCCCACACCTTTTATTGTACTTTTAATCATATAGTTTTTTAATTTTGGCAAAGATAAAACTTATTTAACACATAGTTTTTCAAAATATTAGTATTTTTACTTTATGTCAATTGATACGATATACAGAACCTCCCAGTGCGAATGGGTAGATGTAGAGGCTCCTACTGCAGAAGACCTGAAATTTCTTCATGAAAGATATGAAATCAATAATCTTCTGCTGGAAGATACCATGGATCCCAACCACCTTCCCAAATATGAAGAAGACGGGAATATCAAGTTCTTTCTCCTTCGTGAAAGTACGGAGCTGGAAAGAAAGAATCTGAATACCATCAGTGATATCAGCACCAAGATTGGAATTTTTCTGGTGGAGAATACCATTATCACCATCCACAGGATGAAAACCAGAAGTATCACGGAAGTCAAGAAAAAAGTCTCTTTGATTCAGGAAGACCTTAATCCTCAGCAGATCACGCTGATGATTGCGATATTGATCATGAAAAGTTTTGATGATGAATCTTTAAGCCTGTTCGAGACTATGGACAATATTGAGAATGAGATTTTCCTTAAAAATACCAATCATACCAGCCAGATCCGCCGTCTTTATAAACTGAAACGAAAATCAGGACTAAATTCACGCGTACTGGTAATTTCTACGGATGCCATTGATAAATTTAAATTATTGAATTTACAGGACTCTGAATTTGTTGATTTGAAAGACAAGCATAAAGATGTAGTGGCTGATTTTGATCACCTGAATATCCAGATTACCAACCTTATTTCGATGTTCCTGGCGCTTTCGGATCAAAAGGCCAACCAGGTGATGAAAGTGTTGGCTATCTATTCCGTTTATTTCTTACCGATCACTTTTATTGCCGGAGTTTACGGAATGAACTTCGATAATATGCCTGAGCTTCATCATAAATACGGTTATTTTATAACGCTGGGAGCTATGGCAACAGTGGTGATCAGTACTTTTATTTATGTGAGACGAAGACAGTGGTGATTAATTTTTGTCTTTAACCCAAACACCATCAAAACAAAATACCATGACCACTGAAAACCTCAACAAGATTCTGGAAGATTCTTCTCTTTCGCAGGCTTCAAAAGATAAATTGCGTGCTTTACATGAGAATATATCCGGCAAAGAATTCTCTGATCTTCTGGATCAGTCCGGGAATCAGTATATAGAGTTTGTACAGGAAGGCGGTGGTGTCTGGGGAAGTGCATTGGTAGGATATCTTTATGGCCTGGAAATATTTGGAATCCGTTTTCTGAAAGTAGCAGGAACGAGTGCAGGAGCCATTAATACGATGCTCATTGCAGCCTGTAAAACCAAAGAAGAATCCAAAAGTGAGCTAATCAAAGATATTCTTTTCAGCTGGGATTTTTCCGATTTTATGGATGGAAAAACCTATGTGAAAACAACGCTCCATGCGATGCTTAACAACAAGGATTTTTTTAAGATCAATGCCATTATTGCTGTGATCCTGTTCATTATCCTGATCAGTATTCCTTTTGTGGTTTCTCCAACTACTATCCTGAATGCCAAATTGATGTTCTTAATTCCTCTGATTCCGGCTGTCATTCTCTTTTTCTGCATTCAAAAACTGTATCATAATTTCAGAAAGGAAAACAGCGGTCTCAATCCCGGAAATGCTTTTCAGAATACGATGCAAAATGCACTGGATCAGTTTGGAATAAAAACAGTGGCTAACCTCAACGAAAAATTTATTCAGAAAGAACGGGATCTGAACCTTAACTACCGGTATGGAAATGGTCAGGAATATTACACAATGACTCTGCAAAGTATCGAAAAGATTAAAATAAAAAATAAGGAACATATTGACCAGACCCGATATAGAATTTTCTATGAAAGCGCCCTCAATAATGATTATTATAAAAACAATCCGTTTTACCTCCTCAAATCTGAATATGTGGTCATTACCACCGATATCAATGCTAAAATTAAGGTGGAACTTCCTACCATGGCCAATCTCTACTGGTCCGAAGAGGAACTGAAGCATATCAGTCCGGCTGAGTTTGTAAGAGCATCTATGGCTGTTCCTTTTTTCTTTGAACCTTTTCAGAAACAAATCAATAAAGACGATAGTTCCGTAAAGTATGCCTGGAGATATTGGATGAATACCAAACCGGAAGACATCAACCCTGCCGGGGTTTTTATTGATGGAGGCAGTATTTCCAATTTCCCTATTGACCTGTTTCATGCCGATGAAGTTTTTTATCCAAGAATGCCCCTTTTCGGAGTGCAGCTGACGAGTGATTCTGCTATTCTTTCTGAAAGAGGGAAAACCAGTGCAGAAATCCTTAAGACCCCTTTCAGTTATGCCGGAAATATCATCAGTACATTGAAAGGTTTTAATGACAAAACTTTCCTTACCAAACATACTTTTTACCGTTTATACAGTATACAGAGTGTCAACTGCGGTACCAGCAGCTGGCTGAATTTCTTTATGAAAAGAGACGAGAAGGAAGAGCTTTTCAACAGAGGTTTCCAGGCAGCCCTTGATTTTCTTAATGGATTCGACTGGGATAAGTACAAATATGAAAGAATGACGCTTACGATGAAAGAGAAGAAAATACTGAAAGAAGAGGATACGCCTACGGTGGGATAAGGATTTTGCTTTAAATTAGAATCAACATTAGAAATAAATATACGATGACAAAATACATCTGTCAATGCTGTGGAGAAGAAAAAGAAGACTGGCCGGCAATAGCTTATACATACCCCTATTTCTATTCCTGCTTATCCGAAGAAGAATTAAAGAATGCTGAACTCAGTTCTGACCTTTGTGTTGTAAAAGATGCAGAAGATACCCATAGATTTATCCGTACTGTTCTTGTACAGGAAGTCAACGATGACTGCAGAGATCTGGATTACGGAATCTGGGTTTCACTGAGTGAAAAGAATTTCAATGAATACGTTGAAAATTATGATAATAAGGAATTTGAAGCTGAATATTTCGGATGGCTTTCCACTTATCTTCCCGATTATGAGTTTGAGGAAAGTGTTCCTACAACTGTGGTGGTGAATAATTCTATCGGCCGCCCTTTTGTCTATCCTCACCAAAGTTATGACCATCCATTTGTACATGATTTTTATAATGGAATTGCAAAAGAAGAAGCAGAGAAAAGAATCAATCGGGTTTTAAATAAATAGAAAATGAAATCAATTTACAAGTACCTATTTTTTATCGGATTATCAATGTTTGTTCTATCCATTATAATGTTTTTTACGTCTGTTGGATTATTTACAGCAAGAGGAGATTATTCTGAAATCATTGTTAATTTAGGTGAACTTTCCTTTTTCCTCTGGCATCCTTTTTTAATCATTGGAATATTTTTAACTATAGTAGGAATAGTTGGTAGACTGAAAAAAAAATCAATAAAAATATATTAACTGAATATGAAAAAATTGATTTCAGAAAAATTTCATATTATTCTTTTGGGACTCACTTTAGGATTTATTATATACTGGTTAATTAGTGCTAATTTAGGAATTAATGATCTGCTCAAAAGTCCAAAATACACCATTGGAGAAGCTATATCAGACTGGCATCACAAAAATAATAATGGCGTAGGAATAGATTATAAATATGATGTTAATGCTATTACCTATTCTAAAACAGCTAATGTCTCTTATCAGAAAGGAGATAAATTCCTGATTATTTTTGATTCTATAAAGCCTGATAATTCAGCTATACTTGACATCTACTCTATTGAGAACTATCTTATAGATTTAAAAGTTCCTTCAAAAGGCTGGAAATATCAGGATGTTCCCTTTGATATTGACAGTAATACGATAAAAAAATATGTGCAGGACTGGAATGTAGAGCCATTTGAATATATTCAGAAATAAAGTTGAACTCACGTAATTCAAGAGTCCAACTTCATTTTTATATTGTTATAAATTATCCAGAAACTCCAGATACATCGGAACACTTCTGTTGATCCATTCATCGGAAGAATCTCTTTCAATTCCGTAATAAACGAAAGGTTCTTTGTAGTCTGCTTTTATATAATCAAAGGTCAGTTCATAAGGTCTGAAAAGTTCCTTCATGGTGTATTTATACTCTCCGGATGCACTATACCCTTCTTCATCTATCCCAGCGGTAACGGCCAGTGACATTTTCTTTCCGGCCAGTTTGAAACCACTGTTGCTTCCATACGCCCAACCATATAAAACCACCTCATCCAGCCACTGTTTTAAAAGCGGCGGACTGCTGAACCAGTAAAAAGGAAACTGAAATACAATCTTGTCATAAGATTCCATCAACTTCTGCTCCTGAGCTACATTGATTTTTCCATCGGGATAAGCTTCGTATAATTGATGAACCGTATATTTTTCAGGATATTTTTTCAATTCATCAATCCATTTCTTATTAATCGCTGATTTTTCTATATCAGGGTGTGTTACAATTATTAAGGTCTTCATTATGTTTAAATTTCTAATACAAAATTACTACACGTAACTTACATTTCGTACATTAGCTACCCATTGTATGGTACTATAAAAAATGTAAGTAATGACTAAAATAAAGGAAACTTCAACGAATTTTGCCAACAAGAAAGCACTTGCTGATGAGTGTCCGGAAATCTATGCCTCCAACATTATCGGAGGACAATGGGCATTGGCCATCTGCTGTTATCTGATCAATGGAAAAATGAGATTCGGGGAATTGAGAAAACGCCTGCAGAATATCACTGAACGAATGCTTACCCTTCAGCTTCGCAGACTGGAAGAGGACAAGATCATTAGCAGAACTGTATATGCCGAAGTTCCGCCACGGGTAGAATATGAACTTACAGAAATCGGGTATAAACTAAAACCCATTATCCTGGAGTTTGAAAAATGGGGAAATGAACATAAAGAACTGATGGAAGAAGCCTCAAAGAATGACTGATAATTTAGATTCCTATGGAATGACAAAAAGAAATGTTTGACACTAAGCACACATTGTGTCATTCCGTGGGAATCTAAGTTTATTATTTATTCAAATTTTCTTTCCATAAAGGCTTTTGAGCTAAAACTTTTGAGTGTATCGGGCAGGTTTCATGATGGGCTCCTTTCAGATATCCGGTACTCATAAGAAATTCATTGACAATCTCTCCGCCTGTGAATTTGAATGTTTTTTTGAATAATTTCATCCATTCCTGCAATGTTTTAGGATGATGATGTTCCAGCCATTTTTCAAAGGAACCAAATTCCTTCTGCAGTTCTATGATTGTTTTTGCATTCTCGATAGCTGCATTCACTTTCAGTTTATTCCGGATAATTCCCGGATCATTCAACAGTCTTTCGCGGTCTTCCTCTGTATACGCTGCTATTTTCTGAATATCAAAATGATCATATGCTTTTCTGAAACTGTCTTCTTTTTTCAGAACGGTTTCCCAGCTTAAACCTGCCTGATTGATTTCCAGAATCAGTCTTCCAAACAGTTCATTATCATCATGAATAGGGAATCCATAATAGTTGTCATGGTAATTTTTGTGCAGTTCTTTTCTGCTTTCAGGCTGCATGCCTTCTATTGCTAAACAATAACTCATTACAATATATTTTCTGTTTCTATATAAAACTTCCGATTTGTAAAGATAAATCAGGATTGTGACAACTGTCCGTCAGTAGTATTTTTTATTTTTAAATTTGCTCATAATTCATATCAGTTTTTTCATTTGCTCAAAGAATATTCAGTAGTTTAGAAAACTCAAAATAACCATCATGAAGCAGCTGTTTTCCATTCTTTTTATCATATCTTCAATTGTCTTTAAAGCACAGGACATCTATTCTAGGGCATACGGAAATCCAAAAAATCCTCCTGTTATTTTTATCCATGGCGGACCGAGCGGAAATGCTACTTTATTTGAAGGAACTACAGCTCAAAAGCTGGCTGATCAAGGATTTTATGTAATCGTTTATGACAGACGCGGTGAAGGCCGTTCAAAAGATGATAATGCCACCATGACTTTTAAAGAAAGTTTTGAAGATTTAAAAGGAATTTACACCACTTATCATATTAAAAAAGCAAATATTCTTGCCCACAGTTTCGGGGGAATTATCGGGACCCTATTCACTTCACAATTTCCTGAAAAAGTAAATTCTCTGACTCTTGCCGGAGCTTTATTTACGCAGCAGGAAACCTATGATCATATCCTAAAACAGGCAAAAGAACATTTCAAAAATGATTCTTCCCAACTCAAAGAGATTTCAGAAATAGAAAATCTGGATAAAAATTCTGCAGCCTATCGAAAAAGATGTTACGAAATGGCCGGTAAGCTCAATTTCTTCGATATGCCCAATCCTACTCCCCAAAGCGAAATGCTGAGAAACGAATACAAAGCAGGTGAATTTTATAAAAACAACATCAGAAATTCTGATTCTCCTCTTAAGTTCTATAAAAATGAACCTCTGAACAATCTGGATAATACTTCCGCTTTAAAAGACATCCGAAAAAAAGGAATCCCCATTTTTGCGGTGTATGGTAAGAACGACGGAATATTTTCAGAAAAACAGCTGAATGATCTTAAAAATATTGTCGGAAAGAAAAACTTCAGACTTATCGACAATTGTTCCCATTATTTATTTGCAGACCAGCAGGACGATTTTTTACAATTTATTAAACTTACATTGAAATAAAGTGTAGTTTTGTAATTATGCCCCATTCAGGACTCCATATGAAAACCTACAAAGCTGTTATTACGATGCTTATTTTGGTGTTTTCATTATCGCCGTGTTCTGTAAAAAGAAATGTTCTTGATATTTTTGACATTCAGTACATCAGCGGACTGAATAAGGTAAAGATCACTTCATCTCTTTCTTCCAGCTGTGATACGGCATCTGCCCCGACAGAAGTTTCGGTATCAAAAGCTAAAATTCAGGGGCAATACAAGGATTCTTTTTCCCACTTTTATTTCACTGCAGGCAATTCTGCTGAAGAGAAGATTGTTTTCAATAAATACTCAGGGCATTCCACAGGAAACAGCCCACCGAAATATATTCTGTTTAAAAGACTGAAGCTTAATCTGGTTTAAACTTTTTGAACCTAATTAAAAGTCGGTTTTTTACATACAATATTAATTTCAATGAAACATACTTTAAACAGCCAGTCTTCGGAACTGGCCGGATTATATACTTTATCCCTCCGCATGGTGATCGGATGGACTTATTTTTCAGCGTTCTGGCGAAGACTTATCCTCGAAAACAAGCTTATTCCAGACGAACAGGGATATATCGGGGAAAAATTCAATCACTTTTTACCGAACGCACTCGGCATAAAACCTATTATTGAATATCTGGTTACCCATCCTGATGCCTTACAGCAATCCATGATGGTTTTTACTATTATTGAAGCTATTGTGGGATTATTCATTATTCTCGGATTATTTACACGACTGATGAGTATCGGGATCTTCAGCCTTGCCCTCGGGATCCTATTGGGTTCCGGCTGGCTGGGAACAACCTGCCTTGATGAATGGCAGATAGGAGTTTTAGGAATCGCTGGCGGATTTGTCCTGTTTCTTACAGGAAGTGGTCCTTATTCACTGGATTATTATTTCATAAAGAATAACAAAAGCTTCACTCAAAAAAGATGGTTTCAATGGCTGGGTTCAGGGAACTTTCCTGTCTCACAACCAAAAATTCTTGTACTGACAGGATCGCTTATTATATTGGGTTTGACTCTTTTTACCAATCAGTATTTCCATGGAGGTGTATGGGGAACTTTGCATAATAAATCGGTAAAACCGAAACTGGAAATTTCCCATATTTCCCATAATAACTCGGATTTAACATTTGAAGTATACAGAACGGAAGGGGCTGATGTCTATGGTTCTTTTCTGATAGGTGTCCATATTCTGGACAGAAACGGGAATATTTTAAAAGCAATAGATCATCAAGAACTTTCCGGATTGCCTAAGGAAAATATACGGAATCATTATGTTACCAAAGTAAAACCCGGAAAGCACAGCCTGATCATTCCTTTGGGAGCAAAGGCTGATGTAACTTTGAATATTGATGATATACTTCAGAAAAGTGAAATTCATGCGCTGAAACTGATTGATGTGAGTGGGATTGAGTGGATAGAGAAAATCAGGTAGAAATTTAAGGTGCGGGATTCGGGGTGCGGGTTTTATGTTCTGGCTAAAGCCAATTCTTGATTTATAATAGAGAAAGCGGACTAAAGTCCGCTCCTATTGATATTTGAAATTATTATTTTCAATTTTCAGCTCTATTTTTCTGAGACAATGATATGATAGCTGCATGTGCTGTCCGGATCAAGTTTCAGCACTTTTATTTCCAATAAAACATCCAGTCCCATAGTATCGCAAACTCCCTGTAAGAAAGGTTTTATGACTGGCCATTTCAGCAGACCCGCGATCTGCAGGCTCTGCGTGATCTTATGGTAACGGTCTACTCCTTTGATCAGCAGTTCACATTTGTAGTCATTTAATTCTTTAAATTCAAAATTATATTCGGGACTGGATGTAAAAATTGCTCCTATGAGTATTTTGGCTACAGCCGGAATACCGGGCTGCAGGTTAGGCTTTGTTTCAAGATTTCTCAGTGTCATTCTGGATCCGAGATCATACATAAAAGTGCTGGAAAGCTGTTCAATAGCTTCGGTTCCGTAAAGTCGGCCAATCTGCTTGAGCATTCCGCCGTAAAAGGCTCCTGTAATATCGGACAGGCGCTGGGTAAGTTCTGTAAAGGTTCCGGGAAAAAAGTCTGAGATAATCTGTGCCTGATTCATTTCAGGAAGAAAGATATCATACTTTCTGAAATCTGATAATGCCAGATAGGTTTCCGGCAGTTGTATTTGATTCATATATAATATTTTGTAAGTATATTGAGATCATGGGTTAGTTAATTATTGAAACGAAAGCCTGTATTTCATAAGCTTTCAGAAATAAGAACATTGGCTTTATTGAATATAAAAACAAGTAAAAAGACAGCACCCGATCAGTTGATATTAAAACTGATATTCAGACAAAAAATCCGGCACGCTATTGGGAAAACACCTTTATAAAAAGGGGTTGAGGGATTGGGGAATCTATTCATATTTTTTTCATTTGTTCTTGTAAAGCTAGAAAAAATAATTAAACTCTCCAATAAGTGATATTATTTTTTGTTTAACAGAATTAAAACTAAAAGTTACTGTCTGACATTATTTTACAATAGAAAGAAACAAAAAAAACCTTCGAAAATATCGAAGGTTTTTAATTAAAATTTAGTGCATGGCTTCACTCAAATCTATTTTTTCTTTGCTTTTTCTTTCTTTTACGAGTAAGATAAACGGAATACATATCAGGAATATAATTCCGAGATAAAGAAATACATCCATATAAGAGAGTACAGTGGCCTGTTTGGTGACTGACAAATCAAGCATTTTATAAGCGGCATTCATCGCGGCGTCCGGAGTCATCCCTTTCGCTACAAAACTTGCCTTCAATGCTGCGAGTCTTTGCTGAACATCAAAACTATTTTCGTCAAGGTGAGAAATCAGATTATTCCTGTATTTCTGACCTGCATTAGCAATAAAAGTTGTAATCGCTGCAATCCCGAAAGATCCACCAAGCTGTCTCATCATCCCGGTAAAGGCTGCTCCCTGACCAATCTCCTGCCCTTTCAGTGTACTTAAAGACAATGAGGTGATTGGAATAAACAGGAGTCCCAAACCTGCTCCTCTTACAATCAGCATCCAGAAAAATGCATCTTTACTGGTATCCGGAGTCAGAATTTTATATCCCCAGAAACTATAGACAAAGAAGATGAACAATCCTAGAGAAACCAGGATCTGCTGTTTTGCTCCTTTTGCCAAAAGTCTACCAATAATAGGCATCATAAAGGCTGTTGTTAAAGCTGCCGGAATCATCAAAGCTCCCGACTGAAGGGCCGTCCATCCCAAAATACTCTGAGTGTACAGCGGAACGATAAACGTAGAACCATAAAGTCCAAATCCAAGCACGAATGACATCATTGTCCCGATCCTTAAATTACTATTCTTAAGCACCCTGAGTTCAACGATCGGATATTTAAAGGTAAGTTCCCTCCAAAGGAATAATATAAATCCTAAGATTGCCGCTACCGTAAACGCTACAATCATTCCGCTGGCAAACCAGTCTTCTTCATGACCTCTTTCCAGAATGAACTGTAATGAACCTACTGTTACTGCCAGCAATCCAATTCCAATCCAGTCAACATCCGAGACTTTACGTTTTTCTGCATATTTTGGACTTCTTACAAACTGCAGCGTCATCAATGTTGCTGCAATTCCAATCGGAATATTAATATAGAAAATATACGGCCAGCTGAAGTTATCAACGATATATCCTCCAAGAGGCGGACCTAAGGTAGGGCCGATGATTACTCCCAGACCATAAATAGCCTGAGCCATACTTCTTTTTTCAATCGGATAAGATTCCGTAATGATCGTTTGTGAAGTTACCAATAAGGCTCCCCCACCGATTCCCTGCATCAATCTGAAGAACACGAGTTCCCAGATATTGGTCGCATTTCCACATAAAAATGAAAATATGGTAAATATAATGATGGATGCCGCAAAGTAATTTCTACGCCCAAACTGCTGGGAAAGCCAGCTCGTCATTGGTACGATGATGACGTTACCAATGGCATAAGCCGTAATTACCCATCCCACTTCAGAAAGTGTAGATCCAAGATTCCCCTTCATTTCATTCAAGGCAACATTGACAATCGTGGAATCTACAATTTCAAGAAGGGCACAAAGGATAGCCGTAATCGTAATGATTACTCTACGCGCTCCATATTCTACTAATGAATCTTGCATAAGTTTTTTACGATGTAAAAAATCAATTGTGAATTTTGCTCCGCAAGTGAATAGTGAATTTTAAGCCGTTCATTTTAATTGACAGCAAAGCTGATTCACCATTGACAACGAAGTTCATTGACTTTTAACAATTTTAAATGTTATTTCAAAGCAACTTCTGCCTTCACGTTCATTCCTGTTCTTAATCTTTTGGCAATATTCTTATCCAGATTTACAAAATCGATTTTTACAGGAAGTCTCTGAACTACTTTTACGAAGTTACCACTCGCATTATCCGGAGGAAGAATAGAGAATGTAGCTCCAGTAGCCGGAGAGAATGAGCTTACCACTCCTTCAAATTCCTGATCAGGGAAAGCGTCAATTTCGATTTTCACTTTCTGTCCTTCCACCATTTTGTCTACCTGTGTTTCCTTAAAGTTAGCCACTACCCATTTCTGGTCGTTTTTAACCAAAGCAAACAACTGCGCTCCCGCCTGCAGATACTGCCCTGCCTGTGTAGGTACTTTTCCAACGTATCCGTCTTCAGGTGCAAGGATTACCGTGTATGATAAATTCAGTTTTGCATTTTCTACATCTACTTCTCTTTGCTTAGCCACAGATCCTGCCACACTGATTTGTTGTGAGCTTGCTGCAGTCTGAGAAGAAGCGATGTGAGTTTGCTGAGCAATTTGATTTCTCTGGTCAACTAAAACCTGTAATTGTCTGTCTGCAGATTGTTTTGCGGCTAAAGCCTGCTCGTATTGCTGTTCTGTAATAGAATGGTCTTTTACAAGATTAGCATATCTCTTCAAATCCTGAGAAGTTTTCCAGACATTTACTTTTGCTGCTTCTATCTGAGCATTAGCTGTTACTACTGCCGCTTCTGAAGATCCGATATTTTTTGAAGTAGCTGTTGTGGTAGCTTCTGCATTTGAAATATTACTTTTAGCGGTAGATAATGCTGCCTGAGCCTGATCAAGAGCCATTTTCTGATCTCTGTTATCCAAAATCACCAACGTATCTCCTTTCTTTACAAACTGGTTGTCTTTCACTTTTACCTGAGCTACATAACCTGAGATTTTAGAAATTACCGGTGCCATATTGGAAGAGATCTGAGCATCGTCAGTTTCTTCGTGATACTGTCCGTAGGTAAAGGCTCTGTAACCATAGATTCCTCCTCCGATTACTACTGCCGCTAAAATGATAGGAAAAACTAAACTTTTTTTCTTTTTAGGTTCAGCTGCCTGTGTATTATTATTTTCCATTTTGGTTTCGATCTGATTATTTAATTGTTAAAGTTCCTGTTGTCTGTAATAGTTTTCTGTATGCCAGGGCAGCATCTGCTTTAGCATTGATCACTCCAACGTTTGCAGCAATCTGAGCCGCGTCTGCATCCAATAATTCTGTCATCGTTGCAAGACCGTTGTCGTATTTATTTTTTGTAATTCTGTAATTTTCATTAGCCTGCTCAGCTGATTTTTCAAAAACAGCAATTCTCTTTTTTGAATAGTCTGTATTCTGATACTCTCTGTTGACGTCAAGCTTAATGTTGTCATTCAGTAATTCATCCGTAGCTGCCAATTGCTTTTCTCTCGCTTGTGACTGTCTTAATGAAGAATTTTCTTTCCACAGGTTGGATAGGTTATAAGAAACACCAATTCCTACGTTGATGGCATTGTATACGGTAAGAAATTTAGGAATATCTGCGGCTACATACCCTCCGGTAAATGCGATAGAAGGAAGATTTTCAGCTTTTGCAGCTTTTGATCCCAGCTCTGCCGCTTTTCTCTGTTGTGCTAAGGCCTGTAAATCTTTACGGTTTTCTCTGGCTTCAGTAACATAGAAATCAACCGGTTTTACATCTGAACCTTCCTCAATATAATTTTCATCTACTGTCAGTTCTGTAGTTTCTGGAAGACCTAATAAAAGATCCATATTGATGTTGGCAATATTGTAGTTGTTCTTAGCTTCCAATAGCTGAAGTTCAATATTCGAAGTCTGAAGATTCGCCTTCAATCTGTCGTTTCTTGCGATCAAACCATTGTTTTCCATTTTAAGGAATGTTTCATCTCTTTTTTGAGAAGCAGCAAGGTTTTCTTCAAAAACTTTGATAGACTGATTGGCTTTAAATAAGTTGTTATAAGCCTGGGCAACATTGTAAGCAATAGCAATTTTGTCGTTCTCAGTGCTTAATTTTGAAGCTTCCACCAGATATTTCGCCGACTGAATACCATACTTGATTCTTCCCCCGCTGTAAATTGGAACACTAAGATTAGCTGAACCGTACGCCACCTGATGTACCTCAGGACCTCCTGCTCCTGAAACACCCGGAAGTTTGATATCTACATTCGGTTTTATAGGAAGGTACATATAGCTGCCTGATACTTTTAATTCCGGCAACTGTCTGTTTTTAGCTTCCAAAAGATCAGCTGTAGCCTCTTCGATCTTGGCTGCATCGATCTTGAGATTCTTGCTGTTCTGGATTCCCAACTGTACAGCTTCGTCAAGAGAAAGTGTTTTTTTCTCCTGAGCATTTGCATTTGCTATCCCTACGAATAGTGATAATGCAATCACTGAGTTATTTATTCTCTTCATAACCTAAAAGGTCTTTTAGTAAGTATTTAATATGTTTATTAAGTTCTGTATAGTATTTTTCATCAAAAGCTTCTTCATCTTCTGTTTCATTCAGGAACTCTTTATACATTTCTTTTGCATTGAATGCATAAAATAAAGTTCCGCTTACCGTAGAATGAAGGAGATATATAGGCGGATTTTTGGTGAAAATTCCATTTTTAAGACCGCTTTCCAATATTTGTGAATACATAGAAAGGAATCCCATTTTAGTTTGCTTTAAAAATTCTACAATCTGAGGATTCTTGGTATACACCTGCTCTCTCTGCATAATCCTGTAAAAGCATTTTTGAGTACGGATCTTGTTAGAAAACTGATCAATTACTTTTTCAATTTTCTGCCATTCATTGATATCGGTTCGTCCCAAAAGATCTTTTGAAAAGAACTGACCTTCATTCATTCTGTATTCTACTAATTTCTCATAAAGTTTTTCCTTAGAGCCAAAATAATACGAGATCATAGAAATATTAACATTCGCATCCTTTGCAATTTCGCGGGTGGAAGTTCCTTCGAATCCCTTTTCTGCAAAAAGCTTCTCGGCTGCGAATAATATATTTTCTTCTTTTGAAATCATGTTAGTGTTCATTTTTCAGGGCGCAAATGTACACAAGTTTTAACACAAATCAAACGATTGATTGATTTTTTAATATTGATTTAATTTATTGTAAATAAAAGATGGTTTCTATAATAGGCGCAGAAACTACTGGAAAGCCACTTTTTAGATAAAAATAACGTAAGGAAGTTTAATAATAATGGAATATTTAGAAAAAATTCACTTCAAAACATGAGTCTTTAACACAATTTTAATGTAAAATATAGTTAAAAAAAGGAAAAATAGAAAACAAAAACTCCAGCTGTTGCCGGAGTTTTATTTATGTGCTTTTGTGAATATATCTTGATAGTTTTATACCTAAATCGGTCCATACAATTTTAGGATTTCCGTTTCGGGTCAGATGCAGATCGGCTGTATTGATTTCCTCTAAAATATTTTCAATATTGGCTCCACTGATGAATTTTGAAAATCCTCCCCAGTTGAACCCGTTTGCATCTATCTTTTTATACACCAGATTTTCGGATTGATAGTTCTGAAGCAGTGCAAGTCTGAAGATTTCAGAACAATAGTTCAGGAAGTTTTTCTGTTTTTCCCTGTTCCATCCTGCAATTTCTCTCGCCCAAAAAATGATACTTCTCAAATATTCAGGTTTCTTTTTTACCATAAAGGCATCTCTGACCCATTGTACAAAGAGTTTTTCAAATTCATTGGTTTTATCCCCTGAATTGAGGAGTTTTACCGCATCATTAAGGTCTCCCTGCGCTTCATGAACAATCTCTTTCAATTTTTCTTCTGAAACAGAAAAGTTTTTTTTGAGATAGTTTTCAATATCTTCATCATGTAGTCTCGGGATTTCTACAATCTGTGTTCTGGAAAGAATCGTAGGAAGAATATCATTGGTGCTTTCTGCCGTAAGAAGGATAATTGTTTTTGCAGGTGGTTCTTCTAAAAATTTCAAAAATTTGTTTGAAGCCGCGATATTCATTTTATCTGCTCTCCAGACAATAAGAATTTTGGTTCCTCCTTCAAAACTTTTCAAAGAAAACTTCTGGTTCTGGTCATCAATTTCATCTGCGGAAATAAACAGCTGCTTATTTTCCGACTCTAAGAAAGCAGTCCAGTCATCGTAGCTTGCATATGGAGAAGCCATGATCATTTCTCTGAATTCATCAAATTTATTCTTACTTAACGAATTTCTATTGTCCGTAAAAACAGGAAAGCTGAAATGCAGATCCAGGTGATTGAGGTGTTCTACCTTCGCTGCAGCATGCTCATTTTCACGATTTAAAATTTCTTTTGCATACGCCAAAACCATGGGAAGTGTTCCGTATCCCTCTTTTCCTACAAAAAGTTGGGCATGGCTCACTCTGTTTTCAGCAATGCTTTCTCTAAGAAGTTTTTTCAGATTTGTCTGTCCGGCGATGTTCTCCCAATTCATGTTTCAAAGATAAAAAATCTTATTTCAATTTATAAAATTAAGTCTGCTTAAAATGAATAAAGCTATAGAGTACGAATTTCAAAAGAGTAACACTTCTATTCTGTTATAGGAAACATCAATAATAAGATTAGAATAAAACTTAAAATTAAATTTTACACAATTTAATTTTAAACAATAAATTTGCAGGACAAAATTTTTCGTAAATTCATTACGATTTCACACTTTTTCAAATAGTAAAAATCATACACCAATGGATACACACCTGGAACAAAAAATAAAAGGAATATTTCAACAGCAGAAAGCCTTTTTCAAAACCAATCAGACAAAAGATATTGAATTCAGAAAAGCACAATTAAGAAAATTCCGTGAAGTTTTCTTACAGCATACAGATGATCTTTGCGAAGCTTTATCCATTGATCTGGGAAAAAGCAGAAAGGAAGCTGAGTATGTGGAAATTCAAATTGTCATTAGTGAGCTGGATTATTTTCTGGAGAATATTGATGAATGGGCAAAACCTACTCCTGTCCCTTCAAAACCACATCCATCAGGAGCTGAAGTAATGAGTAAAGTAATGTACGAACCTTATGGTGTCACCTATATTATTGGTCCTTTCAACTATCCTGTTCAGCTTACATTCAGTCCGCTTATCGGAGCTTTGGTTGCCGGAAATACAGCGATTCTAAAACCTTCTGAAAATACGCCTCATGTGGCCCAGGTTCTTGAAAATATTGTAAAAGAATCTTTCGATGAATCTTATGTGGCAGTTATTCAGGGAGCAATTGAAGAGAATACTTTGTTATTAAGCCTTCCTTTTGATTATATTTTCTTTACCGGAAGTCCGAATGTTGGAAAAATTGTGATGAAAGCAGCCGCGGAGCAATTAATTCCTCTTGCACTGGAACTTGGAGGAAAATCACCAACGATTGTTCATAAAGATGCGGATCTTGATAAGGCAGTAGCAAGAATATCTTATGGGAAATGGATCAATTGCGGACAAACATGTGTTGCTCCGGACTATATTTATATCCACGAATCTGTAAAGGATGCATTTATTGAGAAATTTAAAGCTCATTTAAATACGACTTACGAAGGTCAGTCATTAGGAAAAATCGGGAAAATTGTAAGCCAGAATCAGATAAAACATCTGGCAGGTTATTTAGAAGCAGCACCCGAAAAAGTAATTTACGGAGGAGGCTATGATCTGGAAACCCGTCATTTTGAAGCTACTCTAATGGATAATATCACCTGGAACGATCAGGTAATGCAGCAGGAAATCTTCGGTCCTATCCTTCCTGTTATGACCTATAATGATATTGATGAGGCATTAGAAGAAATAAACAACCGCCCGAAACCATTAGCACTCTATGTTTTCACAGAAAACCAGGAATTTGCTGATAATGTTTTACATCATACCACAAGCGGAGATGCAGAGATCAACAGTACGATCATTCATGTAGGTTCGCACTATTTACCTTTTGGAGGTGTGGGAACTTCAGGAATGGGAAAATACCATGGGAAATTCAGCTTTGAAAGCTTTAGCCACAGCCGATCTGTACTTCAGGTAAAATAAACAATAGCAATAATATATTGTATAAACTAAGGCTGTTCTATAATGGACAGTCTTTTTTATATAACAAAATTGATATTTTAACGGATGAAAATTTGCATTTTTCTTTGAAAGAAAGGCCCTTAACAAACTTTAACCACATATAATTTTTACAATTCATTAATATTTAAGATATTTGCGCATTGTTAAAAATAAAGAATGAAAAAAATCTTTGTAGTATCATTCATATCAGTTGGATATTTTCTGAATGCACAGAGTCTAAGCAACTCACCTTATGCAACCTATGGAATTGGAGATGTGAAATATGATAATACGATCGAGACTACTTCTATGGGAGGTATATCAACTGCTTTTATAAGTGATTTCACCAGTAGTTTTAATTTTGCCAACCCGGCAAACAACGCCAATTTCGAACTTACGAGTATCAGACTGGAAGCTACCAATGAAAACAATTATTTCAAATCGAACTATAACGATATGAAATCTACAAAGCATTCTACGTATCTTTCTAATATTTCTCTTGCATTTCCACTATCTCCAAAAGTGAAAATGGGGATCTCTTACCAGCCCTACAGTTCTAAAAGCTACGATATCGTAACTGAACAATTGGCTGCAGACGGAACTCCAATGTATAAAAACAACTTTAAAGGTAGCGGAACATTAAATGCTGCACAGGTTGCTGTTTCCTATAAAATTAATCAGGAACTTTCTGTGGGGGCAAGAGCTAACCTTTATTTTGGAGACCTTAATGACCTTAATGAATTCCGTGCGTACAACCCTGCTACAGGCAGCTATGCCGGTGAATATGTAAATGGTTATCAGACTAAAAACAGAGTCAGAAACTTTAATTTTACGCTTGGTACAAGCTACCAGACTTTAAATACCCGTACTGATAAGAAATTCACAGTAGGAGCAACTGCTACTTTTGGGAATACCAGTAATATGACTACTGAGTACGTCAACAGTACTTACAGATACTCTGATGCTCAGGAAACCAACAAGGTTTATGAGACCATCATAGAGCAGAAGGAAACAAAATCTAAAAACCTTCTTCCATTACAGGCATCCGTAGGGGTTGGATATGGAAGTGAAAACCACTGGTTCCTATCAGGACAGGTAGATTATAAAAAAGGAGAAGACATCTCTTATTTCGGTAAAACTTTCGACTTCCAGGATACGTACAGAGTTTCTGCGGGTGGATGGTACCTACCTAACTATAACAACTTCAGAAGCTACTTCTCAAGAGTAATCTACAGATATGGAGCTTTCTATGAAAGAGGAAACCTTAAACTGGAAGGAACAAGCATCAACAAATTCGGTATTTCTGCCGGGGTAATGCTTCCATTCAAAACAAGTAGTATCACAAGAATGAGTGGTCTTGAAATAGGACTAGAAGTAGGTAAAAGAGGAACTCTTAAAAATAACCTGATCAATCAGAACTTCGTCAACCTGAAAATCGGCTTTAATTTTGCTGATAAATGGTTCAGAAAGACTCTTTATAACTAGAATGAATTTTTCAAAAAAAATATCATATAAAAATATAGCATGCCTTTTTAGTTGTGCTATATTTTTTATATTGACATCCTGTGAAGAGGATCTTACCAAAAGAAACGGCAGCCAAAGCAAAAATTTCCCTTCACAAATCATCAACAACGCCAATATTATACAGCGTGACTCCGGCTTTGTCACTTTAAAAGCCAAAGCACCCATCATTGAAAAGTATGAGCTGATTGACAGCCCTTATGTAGTAGCCCGAAAAGGAATTGATATTGAGTTTTTTGATAAAAAGAAACCTAAGGTTCCGGGAAGAATTACAGCTAAATATGCCCGCATTTTTGAGTATAAAAAATTCTATGAAGCCAAAGGTGACGTAAGGATAAAAACCAATGAAGGGCAGAGATTTGCCATGCAGAGTATTTACTGGGATCAAAGAAAAAACAGGATCTATACCAAAGATACGGTATATGTTACCATGGAAGATGGCTCTACATTGGTAGGTGCCAATGGAATGACTGCAAAGGATGACTTTTCCGAATATACTTTCTATAACAACTCAGGAGATTTCAGTTCAAAGAGAATTTCTGAGAATAAAAAATAATCCGAAAAATAATGAAAGCTCTGGCTATTGGACTGATGTCCGGGACAAGTCTGGACGGTTTGGACATCTGTCTTGCTGAATTTGAAAAACAAGACCAATGGTCTTTTCAGATCCTGAAAGCCGAGACTGTTTCCTATTCTGAGGATTGGGAACAAAAACTTAAAAACTCTATTCATCTTTCTGCTGAAGATTTACTGGAACTGAATTCAGAATATGGTTTTTACCTTGGCCGGCAGGTGAGAGAATTTATTCATAAGCATCAGCTTGAAAACATCAGCCTGATTGCCTCTCATGGCCACACGATTTTCCATCAGCCTAAACGAAAATTTACCCTTCAGATAGGAGACGGCAGAGCGATCAAGCTGGAAACCGGATTACCCGTTATCTATGATTTCAGAAGCCAGGATGTGCTGATGAATGGAAACGGAGCACCACTGGTTCCTATAGGTGATGAATTACTTTTTTCAGAGTACCACGCCTGTTTAAACCTTGGTGGATTTTCCAATATTTCTTTACAATCAGGCGGAAAAAGAATCGCTTTTGATATCGCTCCGGTGAATATTGTTTTGAATTATTTGGCTCAAAAGCTTCATAAAAACTTTGATGAAAACGGAGAATTGGCTGAAAAAGGAAAAATCAATGAAAGCTTACTGAATCAGCTTAACGCATTGGATTTCTACCATATTCCACCTCCAAAATCTTTGGGGATAGAATGGTGCAACCAGCATATATTTCCAGTTCTTGAAAATATAGAAACCCTGGATGCGCTGGCAACTTTTACAGAACATGCCGCGCAGCAGATTTCCCTTGTGATCAATAAAAATAATATAAAAGATATTCTGATTACAGGCGGAAGCGCATACAACACGTTTTTAATTGAAAAGATAAGAGCAAAAACAAAAGCCGAGGTGATCATCCCTGAAAAAGAGATCATCAATTATAAGGAAGCTTTGATTTTTGCCTTTATGGGCATCCTAAAAATGAATAATGAGATCAATGTGTTGTCTTCTGCCACAGGAAGTACAGCGGATCATTGTTCGGGAGTTATTGCTTAGATATTTTCATACTTTTATTTCACCGATCAGCTCAGCCGGGAAATATCATTTATTGCATAAGTTACAGAATAGTGACAATACTGGAAGTAACCTTTCCTTTTTCTACTTTATAGAGATACTGTCTATCTTCCCTATCATCATAGCAAGTTTCGTTTGTGAAAGTCTTTTCTTTTCACAGAATATTGTTGTTCGATTACATAATTCGACATGTATTCTTCCCTTAACTCTAAGATTTATATTCTTCAATACCTTTAACTAATACAAAAGGAATTATTGGTTTCAATTAAAACTAATACAGTTATCATCGTAGTCAGAAAAGAGCCTGTACCAGCAGTATTGGAGATCCTTATAGCGGTAGTTACCACAGGAATACAACTCCACCCGGAAGCAACTCCCTTTCCTGGCTGGGTATTAGAAATATGGAAAACTTCCATGCCAGTGAAAGCATTCTTACAAGTGCTATAGAAACTACCAAAGTAGGACAATCTGTATCTGCTGCTGAGAATTTCCTGTTTTTAGAATTACCTGCTTCCATGGCTGGTGGAGAACTTTTAGCTGCGGGATGGAGAGCTAGTGGTATTGGAAGAATTTTAGCTGCTCAGGCCAATAAAGCTCTTAAAGTAGCTAGTAGTGGTGGAGGTGAAACCTTACCAATGACTATTCAAAAAATCATACCACATGGAACAAAAGTTATTGACATTATTAATGATATAAAAGGATTAACTTGGTCAACAGGAAATGAGCATGCAGTTGTAAGATTAGCTAATGGTGAGAAGGCGATTGTTAGTGGTGGTCCAGGCGGAATTAGTTTTGAAATGGGGCAAATAAAAACTCTTTTTGGGCATACGCATCCAACATCAGCCCCTCCGAGTGCTGCTGACTTTACAGCTTTAAAAAAATTAAACCAAACAAAACAATATATTTTCCATGGAGGTGAAACAACTTTAATTAGACCTTAAAATATTTAAATATGGCTATAGCATTTATAAATCAAACGACATGTGGACTGTGTAATGAAAAAATTACTGATTTGGAGAGTATCTTTTCATTTCCACCTTTCATTCAAAATATTAAAGATCCTTTATATCAATTCAATGATTCTGTATTTCACATTAATTGTTTAAATAAACATTCTTTTGGAAAAAAAGCCATTGAATTAACTGAACAATATTTCTACAGTGTTAAACCTGAAAATAGAAAATGTATTGTAGATGAAGAAATTATAGAAGATGTTCATGATTACATATTTATGGGAGTATTAACATCTAATGATGATGAAGACCTATATAAATTTAACTTTATTACATTGAATAAACGTAATCTGCATAAATGGAAAGGTAGAGCTGATTTTATCAGTATTGCTGAAAAGTTTATAAAAGATGGAAAATGGGAAGATTTAACTTCTTATAAATATTTAAATAAATTAATTGATTTATTCAAACAAGATATTTTAATATAATAATTTCTTAAAATCCATAATAATGACTATTTTTTTGTATGAATAGTCAACCTTTTTCAGGACAAGACAAAATAATAAAAACCTCCAACGTTGGAGGTTTTTATTATTTATAGGCTTCGATTTTATCAGTAAGCGTATTGATAAAGTTCTGTAGTGGTTTTTCTACCATCATTTTAATGAATGGATTGAATTTCCCTTCAAATAACATCTGAACTTCAGTCTGATTATCACTGATTGGGTTTAAAGTTGCTGTTAATGTGAAATCCAAGCTTGAACTTGCAGATTTTAAAACAGCTTTCTGATCATCTACTTCATCTATTTTTAACGCAATTTCCGGCATTCCCTGTAATCCGAATTTAAATCCGTTATCTCTTGTTTCAAATTTTTGAAGACCATCCGGCATAAAATCTTTATAATTTTCAGGTGATTTCAGCAACTCGGTAAGTTCTTTAGATGATTTATTGACAATAATCTTTCGTCCTTCTAAATTCATTTTTTATTTTTTATAATTAAATTCTTAACTCTTACAAATGTATAAAGTTTTTGTGCATAAATACTTCAAACTAATACTCAATATTTTATTTACTACATAATTTTCTGAGCATACAATATATCGACTTATAAAATCTGAAGTAATTTTGCGCTCAATCTGATCAAACCTGCATCTATACGTTTGCTACTCTAGCAAAATTAAAAAAAATCTACAAAGACACACCACTAAATCCTACTTTTAAAATATAATATCAAGCCTGGAAATTCCTTCATCAATTTTTTTTCAAATATTTTCTGACCTTCATATTTCAAATAAATAAAGAATACATTTTTTCCTTCTGACTTAGGTGCAGACAGATAAATAAGCCCATATTTAATCGTTAGTTTCTACGACAATTTTATATATTTGTGAGTGATTGTAGTAAAAAATAGTAAAAACGCTGAGTTTTACTATTAAAAAAAACAACTATTTGATTTTCAGTCGTAATTAATTTCCCATAAAATGTATAAAGTTTTTGTCAACGAAAAAAAGCTATTAGTGTCTCAATATCCTGAAAATCTTGAAAAAGAGCTTAGGTATGAAAGTTTCACAACTTTAGAAATAGCATTAGATCTTCTGGAGAATACTTCTGTGCAGGAACTTAATGTATATGGAGAGAATCTGGATGAAATATGGCAGGAATTCCAAAAGCTTTTCAGAATTATAGAAGCAGCAGGAGGCCTGGTAAATAATCCTGAAGGTAAAATTCTCTTTATTAAAAGACTTGGTAAATGGGACCTTCCGAAGGGTAAGATGGAAAAAGGAGAATCCAGAGAAGAGTCTGCAGTACGGGAAATAGAAGAAGAAACCGGCCTGAGTGATGTGGAGCTTTTAAAATTCATCAATACTACCTACCATATCTATATCGAAAGAAACGGAGAGAAAATCCTTAAATGCACCCATTGGTTTGAAATGAACTTTGACGGTGAAGATACTTCCAAGCCGCAAATAGAAGAAGGCATTACCGAAGTAGCCTGGAAAACGACATCAGAAATTGAGCAAGAAGTTTTTCCAAGTACCTTTAAAAATATTATATTGATTGTACAGGAATTCTGGGACTTGAAGAAATAAGTAGTAGGTCTGGAAGCTGGAAGAGTGAAGCTGGAAGTTACTATCCAGCAATCCACTTTTTCGGAAATCATTTAACAATGAAGTTTATAAAGTTGAATAAAAAAGAGAATCCTCTTCACTTACCTTCAGGATCTTCCCTCTCCCAACCTCCAGCTTCCTTACTCTGTTAAATAAAGTCGATCAGCTTCTCAAGGGCAATTCCCCTGGAACCTTTCAACAATATATTGTCAGACTGAATTTTATTCTGTTTTAAATATTCTATCAGGACTGCTGTATTTTCAAAAGCAAGATCTGAAGAATTAACCTCTTTAAAATGTTTTCCTACTGTAATAATTTCATTGAAATTAAGATCCTGAGCAAGTTTTAAGATGTTCTTATGTTCTTTCTCACTCTCATTACCCAATTCCAGCATATCTCCGATAATAATGGTTTTACTGCCTTCAAAACTGATGAAATTATTCAAAGAAGCGGTCATTGAGCTTGGGTTGGCATTATAGGTATCCAGCACCAAAGTTCTCCCCTCTTTTTTCACAACCTGTGATCTCATATTGGTAGGGGTATACAATTCCAGGGCATGTTTTATTTTTTCAAAACTGATTCCGAAATGAAGTCCCAGGCTTGCTGCTGCGCAAAGATTGGTAAAATTATATTCCCCTGTCAGCTTTGAAACTGCTTTTACTCCCTGATAAGTCAATCCTACAAAATGTTCTGCGGAAAAAGATTCAAAATTGTAATCTGAGGTCTCTTTTCCGAAAGTAATTTTAGGGGAATAGCTTTCAGTTTTATCGGCCTGGATAGGATCATTTTCGTTAACAAGAATAGTTCTGTTATTGTTTTTAAGATAATCATAAAGCTCAGATTTTCCTTTAATTACCCCTTCAAATCCACCGAATCCTTCTAAATGGGCCTTCCCGAAATTAGTAATATACCCGAAATCAGGTT
The DNA here is from genome assembly GCF_900182655.1 of Chryseobacterium rhizoplanae. Taxonomy (GTDB): domain Bacteria; phylum Bacteroidota; class Bacteroidia; order Flavobacteriales; family Weeksellaceae; genus Chryseobacterium; species Chryseobacterium rhizoplanae. The sequence goes on along the minus strand of NZ_FXTC01000006.1, from coordinate 204,380 downwards.
GAGCAATCGTACACAGGAACTCAATTTCTTTCTGATGGTTAGCCCCCATTTCAATCACGGCCATTTCATGTTCCGGTCTAATGGAAAGAATGGTCAAAGGAACTCCGATGTGGTTATTCAGATTTCCAGATGTATACTGTACATTATATTTTTCTGAAAGAACAGCATGAATCAATTCTTTGGTCGTCGTTTTCCCATTACTTCCTGTAAGTCCGATAAAAGGAATGGTAAGTTTGCTTCTGTGATAGATAGATAACTGTTGTAAAAATTCAAGGGTAGACGGAACATAGAAAATATTTTTATCTCTGTTTTCGAATTCCGGAAGTTCAACAATTACTGCCAATGCTCCGTCATCTATGGCTTTTTCTGCTAACGTAGCGGCATTGAAATTTTCACCGGAAAAGGCAAAGAAAATATCTTTCTCTGCTATTTTTCTGCTATCAATAGTTACTTTTGAAGCCTGCAGAAATAAAGGATAAAACTGTTCTATATTCATGTGGAAATATATAATATTTTTTTTAAGAGGTCACATACAATCGCCAAATCTATATGGATATTTCAGACTTTTTAACCAGAGCGATTTCATGGTTCAAAAATAAAAAAACCTTCCGAAAGTCCGGAAGGTTTTTTTTAAGTATTTTTTGATAAATATTATCTTCTAGTTCTACCCTTATCGTTGGTTCTGGCATCCTGTGCAACACGGAATCCTACCCAACCATAAGCTCTGTTTTGATTTTTATATCTTCTTTGTCCCGGATCCAGCCAATATGCTGTGTCCTGCCAAGAACCTCCTTTTACAACTCTAACCTCGTTAGAAACTGCTGAAGTTCTGTCTTTGGTATCTTTTTGTAGTTTTACTCTACCTGTTCCATCTACAACAAATCTTTGTTTAGGTGAATTGTACATATCGAAACCTGCAGCAGAATCCGAAGCTCTGTAATATTCTAAAGAAGACTGTCTGTCACCATCTCTGTAGTTTCTGTAATCAGCGATAGTTTGTCTTTCGAATTGTCCGGGAAGTCCTTTATAAACTAATCTTCCGTCAGCCAAAGTATCATACTTGATAGTACCTTCGTCGATCATTTTATAAGTTCCGTCACCGTTTCTTACAATAGCCTGAGGCATGTTTCCTCTATAGTAGTTGAAATCACTGTAGTCTTCATCAATGATTGGTCTGTAAACATCCGCAGTCCATTCTGAAACGTTCCCGAACATACCATATACACCAAGATCGTTAGATGGATACTTTCTTACGTCAGAAGTCTGTGCAGAACCGTCATTCTTCCATCCTGAGATCCCTGAGTAGTCACCTCTACCCATTTTGAAGTTCTCAAGGAACATTCCTCTGTCTCTTCCTTTGGTACCTCTTAATCTTTCGATTTCAGGTTTTTTACCCAGGTATTGGTTATATTCTCTTGTTTTTGCCATACCAAGAGCTGCATATTCCCATTCAACTTCGGTAGGAAGTCTGAACTTCTGTACCATTGCAGAATTTGGAGCTCTGTTAGCTGCAAGCAATCTCTGGTTTGTAGTTTTCATACCAGTTTTCTGCTGCATTCTTTTTTCATTGATATATCCTTGCATTTCAGGATCATTCGATTTGAATTTATCCATGTTGAATGCAGTTCCTCCCTGGTTGTTGGATTCGTTGATATACAAATCTTTGGCAATAATACCAGACTGCATCAAAGCTTTTTCATTCGCTCTGTCTGTCAGCCATTCACAGTATCTGTTTGCCTGAGTCCATGAAACACCTACTACCGGATAGTAATCAAATTCCGGAGAACGCAGATACGTTTCATTATAATCGTTTCTTGCTAATTTGTTGTCCCATAATAAGGTATCCGGTAAAGCACCGTTATAGATTTCCTTAAAACTAGGATCACTTGGTGGGAATACATACTTCAACCATGTCAGGTATTCGCGGTATTCGTAGTTAGTAATTTCTGTTTCTCCGATAAAGAATGAACTTACCTGCATTCTGCGAGGCGTGTTATTCCAATCGTGCATAACATCATCTTTCACTAATCCCATTGTAAAAGTTCCACCTTCTACATATACCATTCCAGGCCACCCCTTCTGCTTTTGTTGCTTTCCTGCAAAAAACCAACCTTGTTTTTCGTTTGGTTTCCAACCTGTTTTACTGACAAATTTTTTGGTACCGCCACCTTTGCTGGTTCCTGATCCGCCACAGCTGGTTAATGCAAGTGTAGAACTTAATGCTATTAATGAAAACAACTTTAGTTTTTTCATAGTCGATATAAATATTTTCAAAGTACAAAGAAAAAATAAATTATTCAATAAATCAAGTAAACATTTGATTTTTTTGAAAAACGTTAACAATTTAATTTTATTGTATCGCAATTTAATTCTAAAATTTTCATTTATTTTGTAATTTAGCAATTTCAATAGTAAACATGAAACGAAAAATTACGCTTTTATCTTTAATCGCTTTTGCATCAACACTTTACGCCCAAAGAAACACCATAGAATGGAATGGTTCGAAAATTCAGGATTTTGGCGACACAAAATTAAATCTTCCTAATTTTAAAAATGAGGGTTTTTCTTTCAGCCAAAATAATGTTTTTATAGTAACCAAGCAAAAAATCGGAGAAAAGCAGCTTAAAATTTCAGATCTTGTCTGGGAAAACGTTCCTGCACAGGATTTATTTGAATTGGATAAAGGAAGACTTCCTGATTATGATGTAGCAGATGTTTCCTATTATAATTTGGATGGAGACAGCTATGCCAGCATCAGTGTTGCTTTGTTTAAAAATGTAAAAGGCCGCGTTCAGAGATTATCTTCGTTTAATGTTTCAGAAGCCTCTTCATTTGTAAATACTACAGGGACTGTTAATAAAATAGGAACGACTGCCAATCCATTATCAAGCGGCAACTTCTACAAAATAAAAGTTGACAAGTCCGGTGTATTCAAAATTACCTCACAGTTTTTAAAGGACAACGGAATCAATCCCGGTTCTATAAATCCTAAAAATTTCAGAATTTATGGAAACGGAGGGGTAATGCTTCCTGAATATAACCAGGATGCGAGATATGGAGCTTTACAGGAGAATGCCATTCAGGTAGTAGGTGAAGATGACGGAGTATGGAATGATAATGATTATGCACTTTTCTACGCTCAGGGTCCTGATGGATATAACCTTTATGACACTTCCAATGGAAATGGTTTTAAAAGAAAGGATACCCGATTCAGCGAAAGAAGTAATAATGTTAAAAATATATATGAAGATTACTCTTATTACTATATCAACTTTGACAAAGGTTCCGGAAAAAGAGTTCCGACTGTTGACGGAAACCTTCCTGCCCAGCTGATCACCAGATATGACAGTTACCAGGTGATCAACAAGGATCAGAAAAACCTGTTGAAAGTAGGTAGAACATGGGTGGAAGACACTCCTTTCAGCAATGAAAAAACAGTAACACTTTCTACCAACTCACCTATACAGGCTGGTGATGTTATACGATACAGAACTCAGGTGGTTGCCTATAATTCACAGCAGAATACAATTGATTTCAAAATCAATAATTTAAACCCGCACCCTCTGCAAACGATCCCTACGGATACTTCATCGTATCAGTATACCTTCTACCCTGTAACCTTTACCGGAACGCTTACCAATCTTACCGGAAACCAGATTACAATGGTTTATAATCCTGATATTTCTAAAAACCCTAACGGAACTTTCTATTTTGACTATGTAGAGGTTCAGTACAAAGAAAATCTTGCCTTCAATGGTTCACAGATGAACTTCAGGGATTATTCCATTGTAAGCGGAAGCAATACAGATTACGGGTTCAGCATTACCAATGCTGCCAATATAGAGCAGGTATGGGACGTAACGGATATTACCAATGCCAACAGAAGAGTGAATAAAGCCGGAGGCGGCGCTTTCAACTTTGCTTATACGGCAGCTGATCAGAATTTCAATAATGAATTTGTGGCTTTCCGCGCTGATGCGGCTTTCAGCCCACAATTTGTAGGAAGAATTTCCAATCAGAATCTCTCTGCTTTACAAAATATAGATTACCTGATTCTGACAGTTCCTGAAATGATGGGTCAGGCACAGAGACTTGCCAACTATCATCAGACTGCTCATAATTATAAGGTGGAAATTGTAGACGTCAACAAAATCTATGAAGAATATGGCAGCGGAAGTAAAGATCTTACGGCGGTAAGAGATTTCGTCAGCAAACTCAATACTCCACTTGGCAGACTTCAATATGTATTTATTCTGGGGGATGCTTCATTTGATTATAAAAACAGAGTTCCCAATAATTCAAATGTTGTTTCCAGCTACCAGAGTGAGCAGTCTTCAGATTATGTATCCTCATTTGTGACGGATGATTATATTGTAATGACCAAGCCGCAGAACACATTATTAATTGAAAATAATTTACCGGACCTGCCTGTGGGAAGAATCCCGGCTGCAAACGTGAGTGAAGCTGGAGATATGATCAACAAAACGCTGGCTTATTATAACTCTCTTCAAGGGCAGTCAACTCCTTTCGGAGACTGGCGTATGCGACTTGACTTCGTTGTGGATGATAATAACGAAGGAGGAAGTCCTTTCCATAATGTAATGGACAGCAGTTTGTCCAGTATATTTGAACAGCCCGGCCAGCTAGAACTGAAAGAATACAACGTTAAAAAATTATACATGGATGCCTTCACCGCTCAGAGTACATCTGGAGGACGAAGATATCCACAGGTAAACCAGGCTATTTCCAATGCGATCGGAAACAGTTTATATCTGTTTTATTTCGGGCACGGAGGAATTAACGGTTGGGCACAGGAAAGAGTCTTAACATCTACTGAGGTTCAGAATGCCAACAATTTCTCTAATGTATACAGCAGATTCCCGTTTGTTTCTACCATCACCTGTGAATTTACATTATGGGATGAGCCTGCAACCAATTCTGTAGGGGAACAGTTTATCAAAATGAAGCAGGGAGGTGCATCAACAATGATTACTTCCAGCCGTGCTATTGGTGTAGATTACGGCCGTGATTTTACAAATACATTTACCCAAAATATTTTTAAATTAACGAATGACGATTTCAATACATTAGGAAATGCACATTTACTAGCTAAAAAGCAGAAGGGTCCAAACAACAACCACCTGAAGGTAAATTTCCTGGGTGATCCTGCTATGAAATTAAGCAGACCGCAAAGACTTCTTACCATTGATAATATTGAAACTCCGGTTCCCGGACTGATCAGAGGATTAGACTTCGTGAAAATAAAAGGACACATCAATAATCCGAACGGAACATTGAACAATACCTTCAATGGAAGAGTCAGCATCAATATTTTTGATAAAAGATTAAATAAGAAAACATTAAATAATACCGGTGTTTTATCTCCTGTTTTAGATTATACAGAGGAAGGAAGCGCTATTGTAAAAGCTGCCGGAACTGCTGTAAACGGAGTATTCACTGCAGAATTCTATGTTCCTAAAGACATTAACTATGCAGTGGGTCAGGGAAGAATTTTAGCCTACGCAGACAATAAGGCAACGGATGTTTTCAACAACCAGGCAGTACAGGTAGGTGATATCAACCCTAATGGAATCAATGATAACCAACCTCCAAAAGTAAAACTGTACATGAATAACACCAACTTTGCAGATGGTGGAATTACCAACCAGAATCCAATGCTTCTTGCCTGCCTTACGGATGACACAGGAATCAATGCCACAGGATCAGGGGTAGGTCATGATATTACAACATACCTGGACGGACAGATTATCAACACGGTTGTTTTAAATGATTTTTATAGTGCGGGAGAAGGAAACGGATGTTTAAATCCAAGTCTTGCTGACTATCAAAAAGGAAATGTAACCTATCCTTTCAGAAATTTAGCAATTGGACAACACCAATTGACATTTAAAGTTTGGGACATAAACAATAATTCTACATCTGCTACGTTAAATTTTGAAGTTAAAGATGAATCTGACCAACACCTGACGATCAACCGTCCGCTGAACTGGCCAAATCCGTTTACAAACAAAACTTATATTCAGTTTGAGCACAATTGTGATGATATTCTGGATGTGAACGTACAAATTTATACTATAACCGGAAGATTGGTAAGAACTTTATCACAACCGGTAGTTGCAGAACCGTTCCTACAGGGCTTTAGAACCCCTCGTCAGGCAATAGAATGGGACGGAAGAGATGATTTTGGGTCAACAGTAGCAAAAGGTACGTATATTTTTAAGATATTTGCAAAAAGTCAAAATCAAGAAAAATGCAAAGGAAGTGCTACAGCTGTAGAAAAAATGGTACTTTTGAAATAATTAAATAATACATAGACAATAATATTAATAAAAAACTGATAATATATAAAAGACAACATATGAATTTAACTACTAAACTGCTTTTAGGATTTGGTTTGAGTGCTGGTTTTTTAGGCTATTCGCAAGATTTAGGTAAAGTAAACCCAGTTCTTACCGGAGCTCCTTTCCTAAGAATTGCGCCTGATGCGAGATCAGGAGGTATGGGAGACCAAGGGGTGGTAACCTCTCCGGATGCATTTTCACAATTCTGGAATGCGGCTAAATATCCTTTCAGCAGAACAAGTTCTTCCGTAGGTCTTAACTATACACCTTACATGGGAAAACTTACCAATGATGTATTCTTATTATATGCTTCGTTCCACAAGTTTCTGGGGCAGGAAGAGAGATCTACAATCTCTGCAAGTATCTATTATTTCAACATGGGGCAGGTAGACCTTACTCAGCTGGTAGGTACAGAAATTGCATCAATGGGTACATCAAAACCAAACGAATTCTCAATTGACGTTGCTTATGCTTTGAAGCTTTCTGATTCATTCTCTGGTGCTGTTACCGGTAGATTTATCCGTTCAGACTTAGCCGGAGGATTCAACACAGACACTACACTAAAAGCGGCTAACAGTTTCGCAGTAGACGTTTCAGCATACTATACCTCACCAAGATTCTCCAGTATCGGAGGATATGATGGTAAAGTGAATGCAGGTTTAGCAATTCAGAACGTAGGTCCGAAACTGGATTATACAGGAAATGAAGAATCAAGATCTTATCTTCCTACAATGGCAAGATTAGGGGTTGGATATGACATGTACCTGGATGATATGAACAGAGTTGGAATTTCTGTGGAAGGTTCAAAACTTTTGGTTCCCGGATCTGAGTATGCAGGAATTGATCCCAATACAAGACAGCCTATTTATCAAATCCCGAATGTAGGGCCAATGGCTGGTATCGGAAAATCTTTCAAAAACAAAAACAGTATCATGTATAGTGGTGCTTTAGAATACTCTTATGACAATGCATTTTCTGTAAGAGGAGGTTACTTCCATGAAAGTGAAGAGCAGGGAGCAAGACAGTTTGCTACAGCGGGTGTTGGTTTAAGATACCGTTCTTTCGGTCTTGATCTTTCTTACCTGATCAATATGTCTAAAATCAACAGTGCTTTGGATAACACCCTTCGTTTCGGTCTTACCTGGAACATTGGAGAAGAAACATCCAACAACGATCGTTAAAAAACAGCTACAGCTATATACAAAAAGCCTCATACATTGTAATGAGGCTTTTTTTATCAATTGTGAAAGGTCAATCCGCTTCGCTTGCCAATTTTTTACATGCTACCATTCAGCATTCACTTGCGAAGCAAAATTCACTATTGACTTTTAAATAATGTAATGGTATAATCAAGAAGTCGTGCGTCTCCATAATCTCCATGTCCGGGGACTACAATTTTCACATCAGGATATTCTTTTTTAACCTTTCCAACCGTACCTGACCAGGCAGAAACGTTTGCATCTCCCAAATATCCTTTACCTGCCTCAAGTTCTTTCAATAAACAACCTCCAAACAGAATATGTTCACTCGGGAAATATCCCACAGCATTATCTTTTGTATGCCCTTCTCCAAAATACCTGGCAACAACATCCTTATCCCCCACTTTCAAAATAGCAGAATCATTAAAACTGTTTTCAGGAATAACGAAATTATTTTCTTTGGCGAGTTCTATTGTTTTAACATAAGAATACGATGGTATATTCTTTTTATGGAATGCCAGCAATCCTCCAAGGCTGTCATCGTGAAAATGAGTCGGGATCACAGCATTGATTTTTGCATGAAGTTTTTCGTTAATCCATTGGATCAGTTCTTCTGAACCTTTATCATTAGTTGGTGTATCAAAAACAATCGTTTCATTCTTATCTTTTACAATCAATCCGTTACAGGGTACATTTCCGAAATCATTCGTTTGTTTAAAAGAAGTATGGATAAAAGCATTTTCTGAAATCTGAGTAATAATCAGGCTGTTGGATTTATAAATTTCTTTTGCTTTAAAACTTTCCTTGCTTTGTGCGCTGCAACTTAGAATGAAAAAAGAAAATAATATGATGAATATATTTTTAACAATGATTTTCATGAGTGTATTGTTTAAGAATTGAGATAAGCTAAGGTAAGAATTCGCAGAACATATTTATCCGCAAAAACGTTAAAAGAGAATAATCTGCCGGTAATTCTATTTGTCTGTGAATTTCTTTTAGACCGAACAACTGATTGCTTTGAATGAAATATAATATTAAGTTTACAAAAGTCTTTTTTTTATGGCGATTTTCTTAAATTCAATAGCTATTTTTGTAATATGAACTATTCGGCAGAACTAAAAAAATTTGTAACCAGTCAGTATGTATATTCTGCAATCAGAATTACATTAGCTACTGTTCTGCCTTGTTTAGTACTTGCCCACTTTGGAATTTTGAAAGAATATTTTCTTTTTCCTCTGGGAACCAGCTTTGTAGCGCTTACAGACCAACCCGGTCCTTTTATCCGAAGAAGAAATGCTCTTACTTTCGCTATCTGTTGTTTTGTCTTTGTAGCACTCATTGCCAGCCTTGTAATGAATATCAAAGTACTGGTACTTCTGGAAGTCATTGTCTTCGGGATGTTTTTTTCCCTGATCGGGGTTTACGGTCAGAGATTGGCGGCAGTAGGTTCACTATCACTCGTTGTACTCGCCATCTTTATTGACGGTCATCTTACAGGAAGTAATATCTTTAAAAGTCTGCTGATCTTTGCTTCGGGTTGTATCTGGTTTCTGCTTATATTCCTTATTGTAACAACCATTCGTCCCTATAAACTGGCAAGCCAGATGATTGGAGAAAATTATCTTCAGCTGGCCGAGTTTTTAAAGATTAAAGCGAATTATTATCAGAAGAATCCGGATTTTAATAAACTGACCACTCAGGTTATTGCCAAGCAGATTGAAATAAAAAACCTGCAGGAAGATACCAGAGAAACCGTTTTTAAAACAAGAACCATTGTCAATGAATCTACTACAACAAGTCGTTTATTGATGCTGATGTTCCTGAACTCGATGGACCTTCATGAAAAGCTGATGACCTCTGAAAGTGATTATCAGAAGCTTCAACAGAGCTTTGAAGACAGCATGATTCTGGTTAATATCCATGATTATCTCAATCTTTTGGCCGAAGAGATCACCAATATCGGAATCGCACTTCAAAGCGGTACCAGAGCAAAGCCAATGGTGAATCTGGAACTGGAATTAAAGAATCTTAATTATAATTATTTCGAACTCAGAAATAAGCAGCTTTCTCCCGACAACCTGGAAAATTTCATGATCCTGCGCCAGATCCTGATGCGTATCTATGAAATTACCAAAGAAATCAACGAGATTTATAAAGTATTTTCCCAGAATATAAAACTGGCAAAGAGTTTATCCACAGGATTAGATTTGAAAAAATTTATGCCTAATGAACCCAAACTCAATGCTAAGGTTTTAAGGAATAATATTTCGTTATCCTCTTCCCATTTCCGCCATGCGATAAGAATTACAACCGCTTTGCTGCTGGGATATATTTTCTCGATGTTTGATCTTCTGGGATTGGGCCATACATATTGGATATTAATTACCATTACTGCCATTTTAAAACCGGCCTATTCCATTACAAAGCAGAGAAATCTTCTCCGTCTCTATGGAACGATTGCAGGAGCCAGCATTGCTTATGCCATTCTATATTTTATACACATTAACGGTGTTTTATTCGCTATTCTGCTTATCAGCATGATTATGTGTTTCAGTTTCCTGAAAGGACGGTATTTTTGGGCGGTATTATTTATGACAATCTATGTTTTCCTGAGTTTTAATTTTTTAAATCCGGGAAAAGTTAATATCATTTTTAAAGACAGAATATTTGATACAGCCATTGCCGGAATCATTGCTTTTTTGGTATCCTACATTGTACTGCCGGTTTGGGAACATACCCAAAACCTGGATCTGATGAAGAAGTCTGCAGCAGACAACCTTATCTATTTCCAGAGTGTAATTTCCAAATTCTTACAGGGAAATTTTGATCTTGAAGATTATAAAGTAAAGCGAAAAAATGCAATTATTTCTTTGGCCAACCTTTCCGACAATTTCCAGAGAATGATTTCGGATCCTAAGAATCAGCAGAAAAAACTGGAAGTTGTTCATCAGTTTGTGGCAACATCACACCTGATCACAGCCTATACCGCTTCTCTTTCCCAATACTCCAAAAGTAATGAGCAATATCCGGAAATAGATGCTGAAAGCTGGAGCCGGAAGATTGAAGCAGAAATGCAGCAAACCTCTACTCTTCTCAACGGAAATGACATCAACGAAACATTGAAAATGGAAAGCCGTCTTGAGCCGGAAGATTCTTCCATTGAAGATATGCTTCTGAAAAGAAAAACCGAAATTGAAGAAAATGACATCGTAGACAGAAGAGATCCTGATAAAATATCTCATTTAACAGAGCTTAAAAACATCCATGATATTCTGGAACTGATCTACGACGTAGCAAAAGAACAGAGAAAAGTTATAGAAAAATATAAAAACGAGACGAATCCTACTCCTCCACAATCGTAAAGCAATAGTCGTCAAAAAACTCTACCCTGGCTTTGAATTCATCTGAAAACTGGTCGTCATAGACACGGCAGCTTATTTTATGAATATGTTTCAGCTCGAAAGGCTTTACCTCATAGTTTTTCTTTAAAGACCAGTATTTTGAGTGGTGAATTTTGTACATACTTTCTTTTACACTCCATATAATTGTATAAAAAGTATCTGCTTTATCTTCAGGAATGAATCCACGCTCATTTTCATAGGTAAATTTATCGATCACCCTTAAAATCTTAGGATTGAACTTTTCAACATCAATTCCTATTTTATTTTTAGAAATGGCGATGGCTGCAAAGGGAAATGAATGCGTGATAGAAATTTCCGCATCATTGGGAGAAAGAAAAGGCTCTCTTTCTTTATATAAAATCTTAGAATGGGGCTTTAATCCTTTCAGGAGCTTGCGTACCATCAGAACTTCCAATAATTTTTTGGGATGATAATCCTTTACTTTTTCAGCATTTTCCGGCTCCAGAAGTTGGTTGATATCAAGCTCTTCACTTTCATCATACTTCCAAACAAGGATGGTGGCATTATCATCTGAAAAATCTCTGTAGAGTGGCATTCTTTTTTATATGAGACAAAAATACTAAAAAAAGCTTGAAGCTGGGAGCTGGAGGATGGAAGCTATTATTTGTTATAAAAACAACAGATAAACAAAGTCAGAAAAAATCGTTTGATGAAAAAAGGAATGAGGAAAGGAAGATGGGAGCTGGAAGATGGGAGTTACTATTCGTAGTAAAAAGAATTTTCAGACTGAAGAATCCGTTGAGAAAAAAACAAACTCTTTGCTTCCTTACTCTTTACAAACTTCCAGCATCCTTCTTCCAGCTCCCAGCTTAATTATTTAGACTGATGATTTACATCATTTCTGTGCTCTACAATTTCAAGATTTGCATCTACAAAATAAGCGCTCCCGAATCCATTTACATAAGATCCTTTTACAGGCTGCAAGGCAATTAAAATAAAATCTCCCATTTCGGAAATGACATCCACTACTTTACCGTGAGTTTCTTTAAGTTGGGAAACTACAGTATTCCATACATCAGAATCTCTTTCAATCTGAGATACTGCGGCTTCAATAGTCAGCCTTTCGCGGGCATAGATCTGTTTCGTAGCTGATTCATCTTCAATAAACATGATGGATGTTTTTCTGCCATCAGCAAGGTTCTTAGTATGTTTTGCCATGAAAGATACCAGAATATAAAACGTCTGCTCTACCTGAACAAAAGGTGCATAGCTTGAATTGGGATTCCCTTCGGCATCTACAGTAGCCAGAATAATGCTTTTAGAAGCATTGATCAGTTCTTGTACTTTTGGCGCAACAGGTTTGATTTTCTTTTCTGTATGGGTTTGACTCATGATATATTATTTATCAGCTAAAATTAATTATTTATATTAAGACTAAATAATATTAATTCATGTTTAATCTCATAAAACTGAACTTGAAGTGTCGTTTTTATATCTTAATTATTAATCGTAATTTTGCCTTTCGTTATCAATTGAATTTAAAAATTATTCATTACATATGAGTACTACAACACAATACGTTCCTTATAAAGTTAAGGATATCTCCCTTGCAGAATGGGGTAGAAAAGAAATTACCCTTGCAGAAGCAGAAATGCCCGGTTTGATGTCTATCCGTGAAGAATACGGACCATCTCAACCTCTTAAAGGAGCAAGAATCGCAGGATGTCTTCACATGACGATCCAAACGGCTGTGCTTATCGAGACATTGGTAGCTTTAGGAGCTGAAGTTACCTGGTCATCTTGTAATATTTTCTCTACACAGGACCACGCTGCTGCTGCTATTGCTGCTGCAGGAATTCCGGTATATGCCTGGAAAGGTTTAAATGAAGAGGAGTTTGACTGGTGTATTGAGCAGACTCTATTCTTTGGTGAAGACAGAAAGCCATTAAACATGATTTTGGATGATGGTGGAGATTTAACAAACATGGTTTTTGATAAATACCCTGAATTCACAAAAGATATCAAAGGACTTTCTGAAGAAACCACTACAGGGGTTCACAGACTGTACGAAAGAATGAAGAACGGAACTTTGGTAATGCCTGCCATCAACGTAAATGATTCAGTTACTAAATCTAAATTCGACAATAAATACGGATGTAAAGAATCTGCTGTAGATGCAGTAAGAAGAGCTACAGACGTAATGTTAGCCGGAAAAAGAGTGGTAGTTTGCGGATACGGAGACGTAGGTAAAGGTACTGCTGCTTCTTTCAGAGGAGCTGGTTCTATTGTTACTGTTACGGAAATTGACCCAATCTGTGCGCTTCAGGCTGCTATGGACGGTTATGAAGTAAAAAGATTAGACACTGTGGTAGACAACGCTGATATCATCATCACTACAACAGGTAACTTCAATATCGTAAGAGGAGAGCACTTCCTTAAAATGAAAGATAAAGCGATCGTTTGTAACATTGGTCACTTCGATAATGAAATCGATATGGCTTGGTTAAACAAAAACTACGGTCAGACTAAATCTGAAGTGAAACCTCAGGTTGATATCTATACAATTGAAGGAAAAGAAGTAATCATTCTGGCTGAAGGTAGATTGGTAAACTTAGGATGTGCTACAGGCCACCCAAGTTTCGTAATGTCTAACTCTTTCTCTAACCAGACTTTGGCACAGATCGAATTATGGAATAACTCAGCTGCATACAAAAACGAAGTATATATGCTTCCTAAGCACTTGGATGAAAAAGTAGCGGCTTTACACCTTAAGAAATTAAGCGTAGAGCTTGAAACTCTTTCTCCTGAGCAGGCTGAATACATCGGAGTTGACGTAAAAGGCCCATTCAAGCCTGAATACTACAGATACTAAGATCTATATAAAACATGATATGATCCCACTATTTCTAAGATAGCGGGATTTTTTTATGCAGCATATGAAGCATTTCTTATTTTTGTCAGCTAAAATTAATAACATGAAAAATTTCTTATTTCTAGGACTCATGAGCTCTGTGCTATTCTTTAACAGCTGCAGCAGCAATGATGATAATGATGGAACCAATACACCTTCCGAACCAAAGGTATTATTAAGTAAAGTTACTATAGTTTACTACGACAACCCGGCTCAGCCACAGACCAGCATACAAACGCTTGAATACAATAATCAAGGTGAACTTATCAAAACGTTATCCTCATCAGGATCATCCGAGTTCGAATACAGTAACGGAAAACCTACAAAGACCACTTATTATAGGCCAGATGGCACCGTAGACTATTATTCGGCATATACTTACAATGGGGATCTACTAACTACTGTTAAGGCAATATACACCAGTAATCCGGATTACAACAGAACGATTACTTATAACTATAATACCAACGGACAGATGATTTCTTCATCTCTTTGCCAGTCACCAGCCTGTTCCAATCCGATCGTGGACACTTTCACTTATGATGGAAACAATATTTCATCAGAAACTTCAGAAGGTGGAGGTTCCAGCTACAGCACTAAAATTGTTTACTCTTACGATGATAAGCTGAACCCATACATCAATATCAATAAATATTTAAAAATTATGATGGGAGGAGCCTATGCTGCAAGTAAAAACAATTATCTTACAGAAAAGATAAGTTTCAAAAGCAATGGAGTCTGGACACAAAACCAAACCCGAACTTCCACGATTCAATACAACAGCGCCGGTTTTCCTGTGCAGGTTGTCTCAAAAGAAGCTAATGGAAGCCTTTCTGCTCAATATAATTACGAATATATCACTCAATAAAAACAAAAGCTCTCCAATTTGGAGAGTTTTTTATTGGGAATGTGATTTTCAGATCCGGTGTGTGGGAGCTGGTTATATCTCTGGAAGTTTTATTCTTATTCAATAGGACGGACTTTAGTCCGTCTTACTAATCAATACATTCCATCGGCTTTAGCCAAAACTTAAAAAATATTGAATGCAGGCATATATACCGTATTTTACCCATATTTCCTCTTTACTACAGCTCTATTTACAAAAAATGAATATCTTAGCCCTCTTAAAATAAACATTAAACTATGAAAAAACAAAGAGTATCGAATGCATTTGTGGCTGCATCGTGGGTAGCGTTGGGAGCAGGAATGATCGGCTTTATCGTGGGTCTTGCAAGAGCGGAAATGCTGCTGAATGAAAAGGGATATTATTTCACCATTCTTCTTTATGGCTTATTTGCAGTTGTTTCTCTACAGAAAGCAGTGCGCGACAGGTTAGAAAACATTCAGGTAACAGATATTTATTATGGGATCTGCTGGTTTGCCACATTATCATCTATTATATTGCTGGCCATCGGACTTTGGAACGCCACTATCCTTCCAAGTGAAAAAGGTTTTTATGCCTTTGCCTTTTTGCTCGCGCTCTTCGGAGCTATAGCAGTCCAGAAAAACACCCGTGACAATATGCTTCAGGAATAAAATAAAACTCTCCAAAACGGAGAGTTTTTTATTTGATCAAAATAAACAAAACTTAAAAGATTAACGAATAATATTACTAATATTTTAAAATTTTCATATATTTATATCATAAAATAGAGATATAATTAAAAATATTCACTTATTTCTATTTTCACCTTAAAACTAATACCATAAACTATAATCATGATTTTAAAAAAAATCTCATTACTCATTTTCCTTTTGTTTATACTCACAATAAAAGCTCAGAATGAGTTTATCACTATCTGGAAAACCCATAACGCACAAAACATTAAATTTCCGGGCCGGGGAACCAATTTCAAGGTATCTTGGGAAGAGGTAGGATATCCGCAACATAACGGGACGATGAATAATGTAACTTCCACTACTGAATTCATCATCAATTTAGGAACACCATTAAACCCCTCTCCTGCCCAAGCCAGCTACAAAATCAAAATCAGTGATGGAAACGGAAGTTTCGATCAGGTGAGATTCTTTGACAATACATTAATTCCTACTTATAATGCTTCAGACCGTTCAAAAATTACCCAAATTACCCAATGGGGAAATATAAAATGGAAAAGCTTTGACAATGCTTTTGTATACTGCGACAATATGGATGTTACGGCTACTGATGCACCAGACCTCAGCATGGTAACCAGTATGCGCCAGATGTTTTATTTATGTATATCATTAGTTGGTAATTCCTCTTTCAATACATGGGATACAACTACCATTACAGATATGTATTATATGTTTGGGGACGATAATCTCTTCAACCAGCCGCTGGGAAACTGGGATACTTCGAATGTTACAGATATGTCCTATATGTTTGACTATACCGGATTCAACCAGCCTCTCAGCGAATGGAATACAGCAAACGTGACCACTATGGAGCATATGTTTCATGATTCAGAAAATTTCAACCAGGATCTTCAAAACTGGAATACAGCCAATGTCACCAATATGAACGAAATGTTCCATAACACCGCTTTTAATCAGGATATTGGAAGATGGAATTTAAGTTCGTTAACAACAGCTACGGGTATGTTTCTCAATTCTGCGATGAGCTGCCTGAATTATGATAAAACGCTTTACGGGTGGAGTCAAAGCTCATCAACCCCTGCTAATATTAACCTGTCAAGCGCTGCTCCATTAGTTTATTCTCATGCTGATGCCGTAGCCGCAAGAAATTTTTTAATCAATTCTAAAGGCTGGACTATATCAGGCGATTCTTATAACGGACTGTGCAATCAGACACTTTCAACTTCTGAAAGAGAGATTACCGGCAAAGCATCTATTTATCCCAATCCCTCAAAAGATCATATTCATCTGAAAAATATTCCCAATGCAGTAAGTTATATTATCACCGATATGAGCGGAAGAACTGTTGCCAAGGACAACCTTGAATATGAAAAGATTAATGTCAGACTTTTGTCTCCGGGAAATTATATCCTTCAAGTTCTGACAAAGAATACAATTCATTCACTCCCGTTCATCAAACAATAAACTAATACCATAAAACGATAACCATGATTTTTAAAAAAATTCCAACACTTGTTTTTCTTTTGCTGATATTCCTGGTAAAGGCACAAAATGAATTTATCACGGTATGGAAACCCAGCCTTCCCCCGCCTTCTTATCCTTATGCAGGAATTCCCGTTAACTCAAATACTAATCAAATCTGGTTTCCCGGAAGAGGGACAAACTTTAAAATCCATTGGGAAGAAATAGGCTACCCTTCACACAATGCGACCTTAAATGTAACTTCTGCTTATCAAACCTTGATCGATTTCGGAGTCCCGCACAACCCCAATCCATCAGATGCCACTTACCGGTTGAAAGTAAGCAATGGAAACGGAAATTTTCATCAGATAAGATTTGCAGACTGGGATATGTTCAACGATAACGGAATTGTAGGGGATGTTCATAAAATACAATTAATAGAACAATGGGGAAACATTCAGTGGTCTTCTATGGAACAGGCATTTCAGGCATGCAAAATTTTAGATTTTACAGCAACAGATGTTCCGGACCTGAAAGAGGTAACTGATATGTCTCACATGTTTTTAGGCTGCTACAGCTTAGTGGGAAACTCCAGTATCAATACCTGGAATACTTCCAATGTAACGACACTGCTGGGAACTTTTTCAGGATGTTTTGTATTCAACCAGCCGGTTGGAGACTGGAACACATCCAATGTTACCATGATGGGTATAACATTCTCTGCTGCAAAGCTTTTCAATCAACCACTGGCAAATTGGGATACCTCCAAAGTAACTGCTACAGCCGCTATGTTTAGTGGAGCGACTCAGTTTAATCAGCCTATCGGAAACTGGGATATGTCTAGTAATCTTGATGCAGAATTCATGTTTTCAAATGCTATAAATTTCAATCAACCGCTCGGAAGCTGGAATACCTCACAAATTATTGAAATGAATCATATGTTTAATGGAGCAAAGACTTTCAATCAAGATCTATCTCAATGGGATACAGGCAGTGCTACCATTATGAGTGGCATGTTTAATAATGCTGAGAATTTTAACAGCAATATTTCCAATTGGGATACCAGAAAAGTACAATGGATGCAGGATATGTTCAATGGTGCTAAAAAATTCAATCAGAATATAGGAAAATGGAATGTAGCTTTAGTAAAAAACATGAACAACATGTTCAGTAATGCGATTCTTTTTAATCAAAATTTAGGAAGCTGGAAGCTGAGTTCTTTACTGAACGCTTCCAATATGTTTAAAAACTCTGCGTTGAACTGTCAGAATTATGACAGCACATTGTATGGCTGGAGCCTGAATCCTTCCACACCCAATAATATTAACCTATCCTCAGTTTTACCTCTTACTTATTCCCATAATGCAGCAGTAACTGCCAGAAACTATCTGATTAACAACAAAGGCTGGACAATAAGTGGTGATACATATAACGCAGAATGTCAATCCTTCCTTGGAACTTCTGATGTAAAAGTAAAAGGAGAACTAAGCATTTACCCGAATCCTGCCACAGATATTATTTATGTAAAAAATTCCAACGGTAAAGACTTTAAAATTATTGATGTAAGCGGAAGAATTGTCTCCAGTGGAAATCTGGTGAATGAACAGATTAATATTCAGCCTTTAGTTCCTGGGAATTATATTTTACAGCTTTCTTCAAAAGAAGATATTCAAAACTTAAAATTCATCAAAAAATAACTATAAAATCATCCATATGGTATTCAAAAAAATTGTGGTGAGCTTTTTTATTCTGCTGATATTCATGGTGAAAGCCCAGAATGAATTTATCACTATCTGGAAACCTGCCTCTACAGTACTACAGCCTATCACCGTAAGTGCACCGTATCAGGCAAATGATCAACAAATATGGTTTCCTGGAATTGGCGAAAACTATGATATTTATTGGGAAGAGGTAGACTATCCCCAGCACAATGGTTCTCTTACTAATATAACCTCTACAAAACAGGTTTTTATTGATTTCGGTACATCAATGGCAGAAAAGAATGATGCAAAATATAGAGTAAAAGTGAGTAACGGGAATGGAGTTTTTCAACACATAAAATTCGGAGATGTACAGGAGGTTCAGCTTCCGGATCAGATTTTTCCGGTCTGGCAGATCAACGGAAGTGCAGATAAAATACTGGAAATAGAACAATGGGGAAATATTGCCTGGACAACAATGAACAGTGCTTTCAGCCAATGTAAACTGATTCAGCTCACTGCAACTGATATTCCAGATCTTAGTAATGTTGAAGATGCTTCTTATATGTTTTACGGTGCAAAAACCTTTACAGGCGCAAGCTCCATGCAAAACTGGAATACTTCTAAGCTTAAGAAATTCAGATTTATGTTTTCTATTATCTTTGATAGTATCAATACTTCAATTCCCGATCAGTTCAATTCTCCTTATCTTAATACCTGGAACATGTCATCAGCTACTGATCTCAGCTTTATGTTTGCAGGAAGAGGGATCTTTAACCAGACATTAAACAACTGGGACGTTTCCAATGTAACTGATATGAAATGGATGTTTGCTCTTTGTCCAAACTATAATCAACCCATGGATAACTGGGATACCTCAAGTCTTGAAGACATTCGTTTTATGTTCCATTTTGATTCCGGTTTCAATCAATCCTTAAATAATTGGAATACGTCTAAAATTACCAATATGGCCCATGCTATTCATGGCTGCACGGCCTATAGTCATTCCCTTGAAAATTGGGATATGACCAAGGTTACCAGAATAGACCAGATTCTTAAGGAAACACCCAACTTTAATCATTCCCTTGCAAGCTGGAATCTTGCCAGCGTAAATAATGGAGCCCAGGCTTTCATGCAGACAGGAATGGATTGTGAAAATTTCAGTAAAACACTTGCAGGATGGGCAGATAATCCTGATACTGCCAATAATGTTGATTTAGATATTGTAACCCCTTTGACTTATGCTTCCAATGGCGCAGATAAAAGGAATATTCTCATCAGCAAAGGATGGACAATGTCGGGGGATACAGTAGGAAACTGTTTACTGTCTTCATCGGAAGTCAAGCTGAATAAAAAACTTTCACTATATCCCAATCCCGCTGTGGATGATATTCATATTGAAGGACTAAGTGACATTAAAAAGTATAGAATTTTTGATGCAAGTGGAAGACTTGTACTGGAAGGAAACCCTAATAGGGATATGATTAATGTAGGATCTTTACCAAAAGGGAATTATATTTTACAACTCATTCTGAAAGATAAAACAATCTCTTCAAAATTCATCAAGAAATAAAACAAAGAAACCTCGCTTTACAGCGAGGCTTTTATTCTGAGTTTAAAAATAAACTATTTGTCAAAATGATTAGGATGCTGGGCTTTAATATCATCCACAGTACCCAAAACTTTATCTTTTAAAGAATCCTGATATTTCTGAAGTTTTGCTGCCACTTCTTCATTTCCGCTTCCTAAAATTTTTGCTGCTAAAATCCCTGCATTCAATGCTCCGTTCAAGGCTACGGTAGCCACCGGAATTCCGCCGGGCATCTGAAGAATAGATAAAACTGAATCCCATCCGTCTATGGAATTACTGGACAAAATAGGAACTCCGATAACCGGAAGCGTAGTACAGCTTGCTACCATTCCCGGAAGATGCGCTGCTCCACCAGCTCCAGCAACAATGACTTTCAAACCTCTTTCCTGAGCAGTTTTTGCATAATCGAACATTCTTTCCGGTGTTCTGTGCGCTGAAACTACTGTTAATTCATAAGGGATATCAAGGCTTTTAAGAAAATTTGCAGCCTGTTCCATGATCGGCAGATCACTCTGACTGCCCATAATAATTCCTACCATCTTCAATTTTATTAGATGTTCAAAGATAAAAAATAAAAATGTAAAGATGAAAAACTACAAAAAATCCAGGAAGTGGTTTATGCTTGTGATCCCAGAATGATCTAATTTTTCAATAGACCTGCATTTTAAAATTCAAAGAATTGATAAAGATCTTTTTGGCTCAGATTTTTCATCTGTACTCCTATAAATTACAGCATCTGTATCCATAACAATTCCGGTTAGAATAGATATATTTGTTGATACACCACTTTAAATTTTGAAAGATTATAAACTTACACTGGCTGTATGTACCGTTGCTATTGTCTGGGGTACTACCTTTTTATCAATAAGGGTTGCGGTAGAGACTATTCCCGCATGGTTTGTAGCAGGAATACGCCAATTTCTTGCAGCCATTATTATGTTTCTTATTCTTACCTATAGAAAAGAATTTAAATGGATCGGCTGGACCAACCTGAAATACCAGTTTATCTTTTCTTTACTCATGCTGGTAATTGCGAACGGAATGACTACAGTAGCGGAAGAGGAAGTTACAAGCAGTCTCACTTCACTCATCAGTGCCTGCTCTCCTATCCTTGTATTTTTCGGAAGTTTGGCTTTAGGACTTCAGAAATTCAGCTGGCGGGCTTTTGCAGGAGTTGTTCTGTGTTTCAGCGGAATCCTGTTTATTTTCTGGGATGGTATTAATGATTTAAAAAACCCGGATTACGCGCTTGGAATTCTCTTCTTATTTATTGCCATTGCAGGCTGGGCCTCAGGAACTATTTTCACCAAAAAATTAAACCTTCACAGCGGTAATATTTCCCTGAACTTATTTTATCAATTTTTATTCGCGGGTATTATTCAGATTATTTTTGCCTTTTTGTTTTCAGGCGATTACAATTTCGGAAACTGGAGTTTGAAAAGTATCTCTGCCATGCTTTACCTGTCAATATTTGGTTCTGTAGCCGCTTTTTTTGCATTTCACTATGCCCTTACCAAAGTTTCTCCCGTTCAGGTATCCATACTGGCTTATATCAATACGGTAATCTCTATTTTTTTAAGCTGGCTCATTCTTGATGAAAAAATTTCCGCCAAATTCATCATTGCAGCGGTTTTGATTATTGTAGGGGTTTTTGTTATTAATTACAATCCGGCAATGTTTAAAAAACAAAAGATTGAATCTTAAGGCAGAAAAATAATATCAAGAATTTCACCAGATCTATACAACTGTTTTTTAACTTATTAAATACAATAAAAATCAGATCTGCTTCAGACGCGTTTTTATATTTCTTTCATTTTCCCTATATTGTATATTCCAACCCATACAATATGCTGAAAAACACATTTTTTTTATTTCTGGTCTCCTCTTTTCTTCTTGTAAGCTGTGATTACAAAGAGAAAGAGAAAAACCTGACAGACAGAGAAAAACAATTATTAGAAAAAGAAAAGGTATTCGCGAAGAAAGAATCCGAATATCAGTCGCTCCTGAAAATGAGGGACAGTATTTTTGCCAAAAAAGATTCTGTAGTCATTACTTCTTCATGGCCCGCGGAAATTTCCGGTCCATGGAACGGAAAGGTCATCTGTACAGAATCTAACTGCAGTGAGTATGCTGTAGGCGACCAGCGTACTGATATCTGGGAATTCGATAACGATTCTACCCAGCCTATTACCAAAATTATCAATAACAATAATCTGGTAAGGCTTTACACTGGCAAGTTTGAAAACAATGAGATCAGACTGTCTTTCAAAACAGATTCTACGGCCAAAAAGAATGTAGAAATGAGCGTTCTTCTTAATGATATTTCGGACAACAAGATCAAAGGCACAAGAACCATCACCTCCGATGGCTGTACTGCTAAGTTCTCTGTTGAATTAGTACGTTCCACAAAATAAACACTTATGATTTTACTGAGTATACACAACCTGAGCCTTCCTATAGAAGATCCGGTACTGAAGTTCCTGTTGGTACTGGTTATCATTCTGGCAGCACCATTGCTGTTAAATAAAATTAAAGTTCCCCACCTTTTGGGACTTATCATCGCCGGAGCCATCATTGGTCCGAACGGATTCAATGTCTTATCCAGAGACAGCAGTATTGTTGTGACAGGAACTACCGGCTTGCTTTATATCATGTTTCTGGCAGGTCTGGAGATTGATATGGGTGATTTTAAAAAGAATAAATGGAAAAGTCTCACCTTTGGTATCTATACCTTTACCGTTCCTTTTGTATTGGGATATCTGGGAGGATATTATATTTTACACTTTTCCATGCTGACTTCCATTCTGTTTGCCAGTCTTTTTTCATCCCATACGCTTATTGCTTACCCATTAGTGAGCAAGTTGGGCATTGCAAAAAATAAAGCGGTCAATATTACCGTTGGAGGCACAATGATTACCGACATCCTCGCTTTATTGGTACTTGCCGTAATTGTGGGAATGTCCCAGGGAGATGTAGGAACAGAATTTTGGGTTAAATTGTCGGTCTCTTTTGTCGTTTTTGCCCTGATTGTACTTATTGTATTCCCGATAATCGGACGTTGGTTTTTTAAAAGAGTGGATGATAAAATTTCACAATATATTTTTGTATTGGTGATGATTTATCTGGCAGCAATGTTGGCTGAACTGGCTGGTGTAGAAGCTATTATCGGAGCATTCTTTGCCGGATTGGCTCTGAACAGACTTATCCCTCATACTTCTTCTTTGATGAACAGGGTTGAGTTTGTGGGAAATGCCATCTTTATTCCATTCTTCCTGATCAGCGTAGGAATGCTGATTGATTTTAAAGTTTTCTTTAAAAGCTGGGAAACGCTGGAAGTGGCCGGAATCATGCTGGTAGCTTCTATCGGAGGGAAATATCTTTCTGCCATAGCGACTCAGAAAACATTCAGGCTGACCAAAGAGGAAGGAAAACTCATATTTGGGTTAAGTTCTGCGTCTGCTGCAGCTACATTGGCTTCAGTAATGGTAGGATACAACATCATCCTTTCCGAAACCGAAACCGGAGAACCTGTAAGATTATTAAATGAACACGTACTGAACGGAAGTATTCTGCTGATCCTGATTTCATGTACCATCTCTTCCTTTATTTCCATGGCAAGTGCTCAGAAAATTGCTGAAAGTGATAATGAAGATACTGTTTCAGGGAATACCCATGAAGAAGAAAGTATCCTACTAGCCATCAACCATGAGGCAACTGTTGAGCGAATGGTGAATCTGGGAATTCTGATCAAAGCCCACTCCAATACAGAAGACCTTTTTGCTTTGAATGTGATCAATGAAGATAAAAATGAATCTTCAGTAAAGAATGCGGAGAAACTTCTTCACCAGGCCGCAGATGCAGCCGCAGCCGCAGATGTGAAACTACAGGCCTTAAAAAGATATGACAATGACGTCGTTAATGGAGTCAATAATGTTATTAAAGAACAGAAGATTACAGACCTCATCATCGGATTGGAAGATGAAAAAGGGTTCTCCCCTTCTTTTGTCTATAATCTTTACAATGGCTATCTTCAGAATGACGATGTAAATGTACTGGTATATCATGCTGCACAACCACTTTCCACGATAAAAAAATATGCCGTGATGATTCCTGAGAATGCAGATAAGGATGCCGGATTCTTCCATGCATTGCTCAGAGTATGGAATATTGCCAGAAATTCAGGAGCTACAATTGTTTTTTATGCCCCTGAAAACATCATTGATATTCTGCAGAAAATCATGAAAAAAGCCAGCATAGAAGCAGAATTTATCATTATGAGCACATGGCAGGATGGTGAAAGAACCGCTGCCCAGCTGAAAGACGATGAAGCACTGATTATTTTGATGGCAAAACGAGGCATGAAATCCTATATTCCAAGAATGAGACTAATCCCAGAACTGCTGAACAGAAATCTGAAAGACAACAATTACCTTCTGATCTTCCCTTTCTCAGAATATGATAAAAACAGCCCGGAAATACGTTCTGTAGGAAATCACGGAGATTTTGTGGAGATTGGAAATGTAATTCAGAAGATATTTAAATAAAAGAAGTTTAGATAGGCTGGAAGCATGAAGAGGGATGCTGGAAGTTATCTAAGTATGAATTAATCATTTTTTATCAAATTATCAATCAATTTGAGTCATCAATAGGATCGGGCTATTATCCTGAGCGTAGTCGAAGGAAGCCCGATATAAACAAGATGAATACATTTGGCTTTAGCCGAAATCTAAATTAAGTTTTGGCTAAAGCCAATTGATTTGATAATTATTTTTTAAACGGGCTGAAGCCCGTTCCTATTGAATAATTGAATAACAAAAGAGAGCTGTTTCATTTTAAAAAAGCTCTCTTTTGTTATTTTTAAATGATTTTATTCAGAAATTACTCTTACCATTCCTTTTACCTGTACAAGCTTTTCCATCAGCTCTTCTCTGGAATCTGCAAGAACATTGATGTGTCCCATTTTTCTTCCGGGTTTGGTTTCGGTTTTCCCATATAAATGGATGTACGTTTCGGGTAACTTAAGAACATCTTCCATTCCTTCGTAGACTACTTTTCCGGCGTATCCTTCTGCTCCAACAAGATTCAGCATTCCGCTGTAAGTAATGGCATCAGTATCAGCTAAAGGCAAGTTTTTTACCACACGGTACATCTGCTCAAACTGGGAGTTCGTATTTCCTTCCTGGCTCTGGTGTCCTGAATTGTGAAGTCTTGGTGCGGTTTCATTCACCCATATTTTTCCTTCTTTGTCAAGGAACAATTCAATAGCAAACAATCCCGGAGAATTCACTGCATTAAGGAATTTCTCTGTAATGGAATCAATCTGATTCTGAACATCTTCTGTCAGAAGAACCGGACATACATTGAAATCTAATAGGTTTAATTTTGGATCAGCAACCATTTCCGTCACCGGGAAAATATTGGTTTCTCCTTTTTCATTTCTTGCTACAATGACGGAAAGCTCTTTTTCAATATCCACAAGACTTTCAATGACAGAAGCTTCTGTCCATAAATGCTGATAATCTTCTTCCGTTTTGATCACCTGCACTCCTTTTCCATCATATCCTCCTGTATTCATCTTCTGAACAAATGGCAATGGCATGATAATTTTCTCATCACTGTTCCATACTACCTGAAATTCCGGGCTTGGGATGTCATGAGTTTTATAAAATTCTTTCTGAAGGATCTTTTGCTGGATCGTTTTGATGATACTTGCATTAGGAACAACTTTTATCCCCTGTTTTTCAAGTTCTGCCAATGCATCAGCATTTACATGTTCTATTTCAATGGTTACAACATCCTTGTCTTTACCAAAGTTCAGAACCGTATCATAGTCATTAAAATTTCCCTGTGTAAAATGCGAGATATTATGACATGGTGCATCAGAAGCCGGATCCAGAGTATAAAACTCATCATCATACTTCAGTGCACTTTGTATCAGCATTCTTCCCAGTTGTCCGCCTCCCAGAATTCCTATTTTCATTTTTTATTTTTATTAGATTTACTTCTTATTGAATTTTATCGATTTTTAAATACCCAAGTCCCATCGGGTTTTCCTGATTTTCTGCATCAGATTTTTTAAGAACGATAGAATATTTTTCTTTCATACTGGCAGGAAGAATATCACTCACATTGAAAATATCATCAATATCAACTCCATGCTTATCATCAATATGGCTTACAGCGCCTTCAAATCCCATGGTCTGGTAAAATTCGGTAGCTTTTGCCCTTTTTACAATCTCTCCCATAGACTGTCCCACCATTAAGTGCTGCTCGTGGAACTCTTCAAAGAAACCCGGCTTATAACCTCCCAGATTGAGAAAAAACAGCTGATCTTCTGATGACTTCTCTCCTTTCTCTACAATTTCCACTTCATAGCCGTCAGCAAATTTTACTTCCTGATAGCAATCCAGATGAATTTTACCTTCTGCTTCCTTCCAAAACTCTTTCATATCCGGAATCAAATCTTTAAGATTCTCTGCTATTCCGAAGAAAACATCGTGCTGCTCAATATTTCTTCCTTTAGGAGTTGCCCCAAGGATAACATAAAATAATTTCATTACATTTTTCATGCATGCAAAAATACGTTAAATTTATCTTTTTCAAATGTTTGGCAGACTACTACAATAATTTTATATTTGTAACATTATTTGTAGTATGTCAGAAATCATCATACTCTTCCTTGGCGCAATTTCCGCTGGTCTTTTAGGTTCACTTACGGGTTTAGGAGGGGGAGTTATTATCATTCCTTTATTAACGCTGGGATTCGGCGTTCCAATGCATTATGCTATAGGTGCTTCACTTATTTCTGTGATCGGGACCTCTTCCGGTGCGGCTGTAGCTTTCGTTAAAGAAGGATTTACCAACATGAGAATCGGAATGTTTCTCGAAATTGCCACTACAGCAGGAGCTATTGTAGGTGCGTTGGTCTCGGGGATGCTTAACCCCAATACGATCGGAATTATTTTCGCCAGTATTCTTCTTTTAACGGTTATTTTAAATCTTAAGGGTAAACCTGATCACCAGGAACCTTTGGTAAAAGGAAGTCTGGAAAAGAAGCTGAAACTGTATGGAACATTTCCTGATAAAGGGGTTTTAAAAAGCTATTCTGCAAGAAATACAGTTCCGGGATTTTTGATGATGATGTTTGCGGGTGCTATGTCCGGACTTTTAGGAATAGGCTCCGGAGCATTGAAGGTATTGGCGATGGATAATATGATGAAACTGCCTTTCAAAGTATCTACAACAACCAGTAACTTTATGATTGGGGTAACGGCTGTAGCCAGTGCACTGATCTATTTCCAGAGAGGAGAAATTATTCCTGTGATTGTGGCTCCGGTTTTAATTGGAGTGGTCATCGGAAGTTTTATAGGTTCAAAAACATTGATGGTATCAAAAACCAAAAAATTAAAAGTATTTTTTGCCATTGTAATTACCATTCTGTCTATTTACATGATGTATAACGGTATCAACAAAAGCTTCAGATAATGAAAAATAATTTCACAGATGTAGATCTGAACCGTTCTGTAGGAAACCTTCTGAGACTGGGTGTTATTCTTTCTGTGGCAACATCCCTGATTGGCTTTATCAAGTTATTTTTTGAAGGTTTTAAAATGCCTGAAAAATATACAAGCCTTGTGGTAGGAACCTCTTCTGAAAAAGTATGGGGACACTTCTGGAATTCCCTGTGTAAAGGAGAAGGAATGGCTATTATTCAGCTGGGAATTCTTCTGTTGATCTTCACCCCTTTGATGAGAATTGTTTTTGCTTTAATAGGCTATTTAAAAGAAAAAGACTACGTATATGTAGTCATTTCTTCAATCGTTTTAGCAATTATGGCAGTAAGTTTCTTTGCAGGGTACGCCCACTAATTTTTACATTTCATAAAACTCTAACGGCAATTGATCGGGATCCTGGGTAAAGAAAAACTCTTTTCCCGTGAATTCGTCTATGCGGATTTCTTCACAGTTTAAGGCTTTTCCGATTAACTCATTTCTTTTTTCTGTAACATTGTCAACAGAAAAAGCAAGATGTCTTAAACCACAGGCTTCAGGACGTGACGGCCGTTCTGGCGGATTGGGAAAAGAAAACAGCTCAATCACATAATGATCCCCGATAGCCAGATCAAGTTTATAAGACTGCCTTTCTTCACGGTATACTTCACGGATGATATTCAGGTTTAAAATTTCCGTATAAAATTTCTTTGAAACGGCATAATCTGAACATATGATTGCAATATGGTGAATCTTCATTTTTATATTTAAATTACTTTTATTATTGTATTTCTTTACAGTTATCCTTTCTTCTCGTATCAATAATATACTGGATTTTCCATTCGTTATTCTGCTTTACCAGCTGAAAACTATTGGCTCCGCAATGTGACAATTTTCCCTTTAAATAAAAAGAATAAGGAGTAAATACGCTGGCCAGGTTTCCGTCTGTATGAACAGCTTCTACGGTAATTCTTTCCTCCAGATCTCCTTTTGTAAATTTTGAAACCGAAGCAACGAAATCCTGTATGCTGTCACTTTTCACAGTTCCATCTTTAGTGATGGTCTGCAGCACTGCATTCTCTGCAAAAGCTGATTTTACCAGCTCAGAATCTGCATTTTTCATGCCAAGGAACAGGTTACGGATAGGTTTTTCGATATCTTTATTCTCCTGGCCGAAGCATGAAATACTGATCAGAACAAGAAGTATAATTATTTTATTCATAGTATAGATTTAGATAATTAAAAATAGATAAAATAAAATTTAAATCGATTAGCAAATTTTAAAATTCATTTTCCTTAAATTGTGGTCAAAATTATTTCAGCGCTTTTTATATGTGGATTATCTATCTGACTTTGGCCATACTTCTTCTGGTGATGACAATACTGCCGAAAATACAACATTCTCACTGGGTATTCAGGGTTCCGGAATTTGCTAAAATACAGGTCACTTACCTAATATTATTTACCTTTTTATTAGGCTTTTTCACAGATTCTAAAGAATATTTATGGTATTATCAGGGTCTTCTGTTGGTCATGTTTGTTCATCACGGTCAAACACTCATCAAATACACCCACTTCTATCCTGTTAAAAAGCATAGACAACGCCACAAATCTTCCGATAAACTGCATTTTATTTCTGCGAATGTTTATCAGTTCAATAAAGAGTATGAGAAATTCATCGGGCTTGTTAAAAAGCATAACCCTGATTTTTTCATGACTATGGAAAGCAATGGTGATTGGGAAAAAGCAATGAGACCTTTAGAGAAAGAATACGGCTTCCAGCATAAAGTGACCCTTGAAAATACCTACGGCATGCATTTCTATTCCAGAATTGAAATCAAAGAAGCAAAGACCCATTACTTCGTAGCTGATGATATCCCGAGTATTGAGGTCCATATGAAAACTGCTGATGGTTTTTCTTTTGTTTTCTTCGGGGTTCATCCACCGCCGCCAAGTCCTACGGAAGAGGAAACATCGAAGGAAAGAGACGGTGATCTTTTAAGTACTGCCAAACGTGTAAAAGACATCAAAAAACCAGTTATTGTTGTAGGAGACTTTAATAATGTGGCATGGTCAAGATCATCTGTCCTTTTCAGAAAAACAAGTCATCTGATAGATCCCAGGATCGGACATTCTTTTGTTTCTACCTTCCATGCGAAATACCGTCTTTTAAGGTTTCCTATTGATCTGATGTTTCACAGTGAAGATATTTTTATTAAGCAGCTGAAGACATTGGAAAATTTTGGTTCAGACCACCTTCCGGTATACTGCGAGTTTTTCATAGATCATCACAACGATGAACAGGAAGAATTGATTGAAACAGCGACTTCCGAAGAGAAAAAAGAGGCCGAAATCATGATCGAGGAAGGAAAGAAAGAAGATGGCGAACGTGAAACTGTTGTTACTGAAGATTAATAAAAAAGTGGGCTAAAGCCCACTCCTATTGAATATTATTTTTTATCAGAATCCAAAATTCCAACCCCAATTGATCGTTCTGTTTCTACCCCAGCTGCCTGTTTCTGTCCCTACCTCATATTCGGTAAAAAATATAAGTAGTAAAGCAATGGCAATGGCAATGAGAATATAAATTTTCTTCTTTTTCATTCTAGAATTTCATCACATCCTTCACTACCCCATTCTTCTGGGTGTGCTGTAATAATTCAGCTTCGATGAAGGTTTTAATCTGTTCTTCAGAACCATTGCCCGGGAATAGAAGGTGAACATTAGCTCCTGCATCCAGTGTAAAGAATAAAGGAAGTGCGGTTTCTCTTCTGAAATCCCAGATCTTGTTAATGACTTCCAAAGTACCTGTTTTCATCAGGATAAAAGCCGGATCACTCATCATCATCATCGCATGCAATGTAAGTGCTTCATGTTCTACCAGCTTGATAAAGCTTTCCATATCTCCGTTTTTCAGGATTTCTTTCATGGGAACAAAGTTTTCTCTTGCTTCCTGAAATCTTCTTTCCGCATAAGGATTGGTCTTCATCAGACCGTGCCCTACCGTTGAAGAAACACTTTTCTGTCCTTCATGGATCAATAAAACCCAGTCGTTAAAATTTCTGAATATCTCATGAACTTCAGCATCGGGATATTGTACTCCGAACAAATCTGAACTTCCTTCTACCTCATCAGTTTTTCCCCACACCACAAGTCCGTTGTATAGGCTTCGGCATGCGCTTCCACTTCCTAATCTTGCTAAGAATGAAGCTTTTCTCAAAGATTCTTCTTCAGAAGTCTTTCCTGTGAATGATGCATCCAATGCCATCAGACATTTTGCAATGGCCCCAAATCCTGAAGCTGAACTTGCAATTCCTGAACTATGCGGGAAAGTATTCTCTGTTCTGATTACATATTTCCCTTTTAAAATCCATGGAAGATACTGTTCTATATTTTTGAAATATTTCTCAATTTTTTCAGCAAACTTCACTTCTTCATTACCAGCCAGAAAGGTTTGTACTGAAAAAGCTTCATTTGCAATAAATTCCATTGAAGTATTGGTTTTACAATGGTTTAACGTGTAGCTGATGCTTGGGTTAGCAGGAATCTGATCCGCATATTTTCCCCAGTATTTAATCAGGGCAATATTAGACGGACAGCTTTCTGAAACCGTTTGGGTATGAATATTGAAATTTTCTTTTCCTATAAAATCTTGTGTCGTCATAGTCTAATTTAAGTCATTATTTTAAACCACCCCGTCAAAAATTCTTTGAATTTTCGCCACCCCTCCAAAAGAGGGGAATTCTCACACCTTTATCTGTACTTGACGTGAAAAACAGGTGGTTAAAATTTTTAATACATCTTCTCTATAATATCTGCGTATTTTTTGATCACCACATTTCTTTTGACCTTCAAAGTAGGAGTAATTTCTCCTGTATTGATATCAAATTCTGCCGGCATCAAAGTGAATTTCTTCACTTTTTCATAGTCTGCCAGGTGATCCTGCAATTCTTTAATTTTTTCTTTATAAAGATTGATTACCTTTTCATTTTTTACAGCATCTTCCCAATTGGTGAAAGAAACATTATTTTTCTTAATATAATCCTGCAAAAATTCAAAATTAGGAACAATCAATGCTGAAACAAACTGTCTTCCTTCTGCAATCAGCATAATCTGCTGGATAAAATTATTATTCGTCAACAGGTTTTCTATCTGTTGTGGAGCAATATATTTCCCATTGGAAGTCTTCATCAGATCTTTGATTCTGTCTGTGATAATAAGGTTTCCTTTATCATCAAATTTCCCCGCATCCCCGGTTTTGAACCATCCGTCCTCTGTGAACACTTTCTGGGTTTCTTCAGGCTTATTGTAATAGCCTTTCATGATTCCGTTTCCTCTCGCCTGGATTTCATCATTTTCACCGATACGCATTTCTACTCCAGGCAATGGCTTTCCGCTTGTACCGTGCTCAAAATGAGTTAAAGGGAAAAGAGTCAATGTTGCGGTAGTTTCCGTTAATCCGTAGCCAACAGTAACATGAATTCCCACTGAATCAAAGAAACGGGTAACTTCCGGTGACAATGATGCTCCACCACAAGGTAAGAACCATAGTCTCCCACCCATTTTTTCTTTTATTTTACTGAAAACTAATCTGTCTGCGACAGCTTCTTTGAATTTCAATCCAAAAGGAATTGGTTTTTCATTTCTTCTCAATTCCGCGGTTTCCCATCCGGTTTTAAGCGCCCAGTCAAATATTTTCTTCTTCAGTGATGAACCTTCTTCTGCCTTTTCCAGAACTCCGGCATATACTTTCTGGAAAAATCTCGGTACGGCACACATGGCACTAGGTTTTACTTCTTCCAGTGCTTTGGCTACATTTTTAGGATCTTCCAGGAAATAAACGCGGGCACCACCATACAGGCACAATAAGCTCCAGCTTCTTTCAAAAACGTGGCTCAATGGTAAGAATGCCAGTGAAAGTTCTTCTTCAAAGTTTTTAAACTTAAAAAATTCAAAATGAGAATCAAATGCTTTGATGAAATTTCCATGGGTAAGCATTACTCCTTTTGGAATTCCCGTAGTTCCTGAAGTATAGATCAGTGTTGCGGTATCATCGTTTTCCTTCTTACAGATCTCCAGTTCCGGTGAAGCTTTAGCAATAAAATCTTCAAGATAAAAACTGTTGAATTCTTTCTTGATCCACACTGCTTTTTTAGAAACAATAATGGTTTCAAGATTGTTTTCTTCTTTATGTAAAAATTCAAGACAGGCATCATACTGTATCTGATTCCCCACTAAAACAGCTTTAGCTCCGGAATCGTTAATGATATGTTCTGCCTGCTCAGCATTATTGGTTGAATAAATAGGTACTGTAACAGCACCGATGGCCATTGAAGCCAGGTCAACGATCATCCATTCGGACGAGTTATCTGAATAAATAGCGACTCTGTCATTCTCCTGAACTCCAGCTTCCTTTAAGGCATTGGCTGTTTTAAAAATAACCTCACTGAATTTTTTCCAGCTCAGCTCTTTCCAGGCTCCCTCTTTCTTTTTAAATCCGATGGCCGCTTTTATAGGATGTTTTTCTACATTTTTAAGGATAATTGCCTCTGCAAGATTCATTTCTTCAGCTTTTTGTCGTTAATATAATTATTCAGGTGAAAGTCGATACTTTCTTTTACGGGAATAAACTGATAGTTCAGTTTTTCTTTGACTTTGTGATTGGAAATGGTGTTGAACGAAGAAATGGCTTCAATATTTGATTTGGTAACCATTTTCAATTTAGGAATCAGCCATCCGAAAAGGGTGTTGGCTATTCTTCCGATATTTAATACCGATTGTGAAAGAATTCTGGCATCTTTAAGCCCAAGACGGGTTCTTACCTGTTTTGCAAGGTCTGCATATCTGTTATTTTCAGCAACAATGATAAAACGTTCTCCGAAAAGATTATTTTCCATCAGCCCGATTGCAGTATTGGCTACGTCTCTTACATCAACGTAGGCAGAACCGCCGGAAAAGGTAAAACTATTGTCTTCAAAAGTAGAGAAAAGCTCGCCGCTGCTTTGATTCCAGTTTCCGCTTCCTACGATCATTCCCGGATTGATAATCACAACATTTAAGCCTTCTGCTGAAGCTCTCCATGCTTCCATTTCAGATAAATGTTTTGAAATAGCATACGCAGAGTGTTCCAGTTTTGGATTAAACTCAGAATCTTCATCCAGTTCTCCTTTTTCATTGAAATTATCAAGAACGGCAACAGAACTTACATGGAGAAATTTTTTAACGTTTGACCCTTCACAGGCAAACAGAAGGTTTTCTGTACCCTTGATGTTTGTACGGTACATTTCTTTTTCATCTTTGGGATGAAAACTCACTTTTGCGGCACAATGATACACCTCATCCACACCTTGCAGTGCTGTTGTCAGAGAATCGAGATCATCAAAATCTACGTTTACCCATTCGATCCTGTTGAAAAAATCGTCGGGATTCTCCGTATAAAAGCTGTATGAATGCTTTACTTCGTTTAAATTGCTGCCTGGTCTTTTGGAAGCACGTACATTTTTACCTCTTTTAAGAAGTTCCAGTACAATTACTCTTCCCAGAATTCCGGTAGCACCCGTTACAAAAATCATTAATTATTTTACTTGATTGCTGACTAAAATATAACAATATTTTCTATCCGGCAATTCTTCCGGATCCGGCAATTCTTCCTTAGAAAAACTGCTTCTGCAAATTTGCGATTTTTAAAGCATAATTCCACTTTATTTAACCAATATTATCACTCAGAAATCAACAAACAGGAAAAATTTTAATCACAATAGGTCATTACATTTAAAAGTCCTGAAAGAATGTACAACTTTCAGGACTTTTATGATTAAAAATGCTTTGTTTTTAAGCCATTACCTCATTATTTCTTCTTGGAGCTTTATCGCAAAGAACGTCTGCAATACTCCTGGAAATAAGGTTTCCTTCTGTAAGATTATCCAACCAGAAGAATTCTCCGGCGGCATTGATCTCGATGAAGTAGTATTCGTCTTCAGGAGAAACTATCATGTCTATTGCGCCGTAATCTACATTGTAAATATCCAGGAGTTCAAGCAGTTTTGCTTCTACATCCGTCGGAAGTTCTGTTCTGCTCCATTTATCAATCAGATTGATTCCGTCTTTTCTCCAGTCTATTTTGGCATCTTCGGATTGCTGGGAATCTATTTCAAATGCATAAACATCTCTTCCCACAATAGTAATACGAAGTTCTTTTTTCTTTTGGATCATCTGCTGAAACTGCATAGGGCAGTATAATAATGAATCAAGTTCTTCCAGTTTATTTTCACTGACAACATTGGTAAACACGACACTTTCAACACCGTCTTCATAAATGGCAAAACCGGTCTGCATTTTTGCCACTACATTCTGATGTTTCAGAATAAATTTCCTGGCTTCATCAGGGTTATTGGTAAGGCAGGTTGCCGGAATGGTCAGCCCTAATTTATCTGCAATTTTCAGTTGTTCTTCTTTACTGTCCAGTCTTCTGTAAATACTTGGTTTTCCTAAAGAATAAGCATCTACAGATTCAAAGAAACCGAAAAGGGTATTTCTGATTTCGCCCATCGCAGCACCATAAAACTTCGAGTCCATTTCTTCTCTCAGGCCTTTTCCGATATTGTAAGCTCTTCTGTACCAAATGGCTGAAATATCATCTAAACGGTGTTTTGCATCCGGAGTTTCAAGAAAACTTACCCATTCTCCATCCTGAAAAATGGTAGAAAGCTTGTTTTGTAAAGGATAAACGTCTACGTCAAAGCGAATGACTTCACAGTTATTTTTCTCGATATATTCTGTTACTTTTTCAATGGAAAAGTTATCTGCGGTATGAGTTATAATTAAAATTTTATTCATGGAAATTAATTCTGTTTATAAGATTATCGGCAATTCTTTGTGCAA
Source organism: Chryseobacterium rhizoplanae (assembly GCF_900182655.1). Lineage (GTDB taxonomy): Bacteria > Bacteroidota > Bacteroidia > Flavobacteriales > Weeksellaceae > Chryseobacterium > Chryseobacterium rhizoplanae. The sequence continues at coordinate 168,845 of NZ_FXTC01000006.1, read as the reverse complement.
TGGAAAATCCCAGCTCTTTTTGCAGCATTCCCCACTCTCCTTGCGGATTGACTTCCAGGAAATAATACGCTCCGTCTCTTCCTTTGATCATATCAATGGCTCCTATATAAAGTCCCATTTCATTCATCATGGAAGTAAGGTTGGCTTTTACAGGCTCCGGAAGTTCGTACGCTGACCAGACATAGCCTTCGTGTGCTACTCTCCAGTCTGCATTTTCACTGTTATTGATCTTTCCTGTGAAGAAATCACCGTCTACATAAACAATTCTCAATTCGTATTCTTTTTCAATATAAGGCTGAAAAATCATCGGGCAGTATGCAATGTCTGCAAGGTTTTCAAGTGATTCCTCTTCAATAATTGTAGTGGAAATCATGTTTTCTCCTGACATTGTTTTCGCCGTTACTCCGTGAAGTTTAGCAATTGCTTTTCCCTGACAGTATTGATGGAAAAAATTTGTTATTTTCTCTTCATCGTTGGAAAAAATAGTTTTGGGGATCGTCAAGTTATTTCTTTCTGCAATTTTCAGCTGAAATATCTTATTGCCGTCAACTTTTTTTTCATTTTCATAAGGATTGATCCACGGAATATGCTCTAAGGCAGTGATCAGGTTGTAGCGCAGGCTTCCATATTCGTTCAGGAAGATTTTTTCATAATCCTGGTCCAATTCTTCAGGAGTGCTGATTCTCCAGGCTTTCCTGTGCCATACTCCTTTAATATCATCAGAATGAACGGTATTCCCGGATTCATCAGTCAGTTCAAATGAATTTTCATCAATGCTGATTTTTTGAAGATGATTCAGTCGGTCAGAATTCAGTCTGAAATAAGGAATATTTTTGGAGGCCAGATATTCGAAAAAGAGATCGATATTATAAAAATCCTGTGAATGGGTGATGCAGAGAATCATTTGCCGGTTTTTATTAAAAAGGGAAACTTACTATTTAAGTTTCCCCCTATTATTTTTTATTATATTCTACTTATTATAGCGGAACAATGATTGTGTCATCATCACCGTCAGATGGATATTTCAGCGTGTGCATCATATCATCTTTTGGAGAAGTTACCGTGTCTACTGCCGGCTTTGTAATCAAATCTGTTTCAGCAAGTGTTATATCACCTCCTCCTTTTACAGTTTCAGGATCTTTAACCTGCTTTTCTAAGAATGACGCGAAAAAGGGCTTCTTCTTTGAGTTTTGGTTTTTCATAATGTTTAGTTTTGGTTTGATATATAATTAAGCTTAAGCTGTATGTATATTCTTACACATCTAAAACATCCTCATCTCCGTCAGAAGGATATTTCATCGTTACATTATCATTATCAGGCTTAGTAACATTATCCTTAAGAGGAGTAGTGATCTGATCCTGGAGAGATGTAGTAATCTGGTCTGCCAATACAGAAGTAATACCTCCACCTTTTACTGTTTCAGGGTCTTTAACCTGTTTTTCTAAGAATGTTGCAAAAAATGGCTTCTTTTTTGAATTTTTGTTTTCCATAAGTTAATATTTTTATCGTTTTGGAAATCCAAAGTACAAAAAAATTCAAATCATGGAGAAATAATATTACATTTTAATAAAATTTTAACATAATATTGAAAATCAAAGTATAATATTAATTTAATCCAAGAAACTCCTTCACAACATTTGCGAAATCAACCGGATTTTCTGCCTGAACCCAGTGTCCTGCATTTTTTACTGTAACGACTTTAGCTTTAGGAAACTGCTGTCTGATCCCAAATTCATCCTGAGGCAGGATATAATTGGATTTTGCTCCTGCTATAAACAATGTCTCACCTTCAAAAACTCCAAACTTAATGGCATTGGATACAAATTCCGTATATTTCTCAGACAGGGTTTTAAGGTTAAATCTCCAGCCTAGTTTTTTATTATCATCCCAATACAGGTTTTTCGTTAAAAACTGTACGGTAGATCTTTCCGGAATATATTGATTCAGAACTGCTTCCACCTCATTTCTTGAAGTTACTGTATTAAAATCAACGGTTTCCAGTGCTTTGATAATTCCCTGGTGATGTGGCGGATATGCTTTAGGTGAAATATCAACAACAATCAGTTTTTCAACACGTTCAGGGTATTTTATAGCAAATTGCATCACTGCTTTACCTCCTAAAGAATGTCCTAAAACATGCGCTTTCTGAATTCCATAATGATCCATATAACGGGCAATATCATCTGCCAGATCATCATGAGACATACTTTCTGAATGAAAGCTTCTGCCGTGGTTTCTAAGGTCGATAAGATGTACAGGAAGGTATTCTCCAAGGTCTTTTCCGAAGCTTCCCCAGTTGTCAAGCATTCCAAATAATCCGTGAAATACAAGAAGCGGCGTATGAGTTGAATTTTCGCCGAATATTTTTGAGTTTAAAATTTCCATATTTTAGAAGTTAGATGTGAGAAATCAGAAGTCAGAGTAAAAATTCTCATTATTTCATTTAATTATCAGTGTGTAAACTATATGAAAGATCAGAAACGAAGTTTACTAGCTTCTAATCTCTAAATTCTGATTTCTTATTAATTACCATTTTGCCAGTCTCTTCAGATAAGCCTGAACCGTATTTTCCAATCCCATATAAAGTGCTTCAGAAATCAAAGCATGCCCTATAGATACTTCCAGCAGGTTGGGAATGGTATCCGCAAAATATTTAAGATTTTCTAAGCTTAAATCATGACCTGCATTGATTCCCAATCCAAAATTGGTAGCTTCAACTGCAGTGTCGTAATAAGGTTTTATAGCCTGTTCTTTATTGATCAGATAATTTTTTGCGTAAGCTTCGGTATACAGTTCTATTCTGTCTGCGCCCGTTTTAGCAGCATATTCTACTAATTCCGGCAAAGGATCAAGAAAAACGGAAGTACGGATTCCCGCCTTTTTAAATTCTGCGATAATCTCTGTAAGGAAATCGAGATGCTTTTTGGTATCCCAGCCTGCATTGGACGTAATTGCATCATCAGCATCCGGCACTAAAGTCACCTGCTCCGGCTTCACTTCCAATACCATATCGATAAAACTCTGATGGGGATTTCCTTCAATATTAAACTCAGTCGTAACCAACGGCTTCAGATCATAGACATCTTTTCTTGTGATATGCCTTTCATCAGGTCTTGGGTGGATGGTAATTCCCTGTCCCCCGAATTCCTGAATTTTTACGGCAGCTTCTGTAACACTTGGGGTTTCACCTCCTCTTGCATTTCTTATCGTCGCAATTTTATTAATGTTTACGCTTAGTTTTGTCATTTTTTATTTTAGATGTTAGATATGAGAAGTTAGAAGTCAGAAGCCTGAAGCTGGAAGAAAATCCAGACTTTGTACTTCTATTGGTCTTTCTAAATTCATTATCATTTAAAAGTTTAATTTAAAATTTGTTTAAAAGGTTCTGAAACTTCCTGCTTCCCTCTTCTGCCTTCCTGCTTTTCTATACTTTCACACTTACCTGCATCACCTGAAGCTCAAATTCTTTGGATGCCACCAATAAATGGTCAAAAATATCGGCCTGAATCTGCTCAAAACGTTCCCATTTGGAGTCATTGGCAAAACAGTATACTTCAAGAGGCAGTCCTTGTGGAGTAATGTCCAGCTGACGTACCATGCGGGTTCCGTTTTTATCTATGTCCGGATCATTTTCAATATATTTCTGAGCATAATATCTGAAAACACCGATATTGGTAAGCTGCCTTCCATTCACAATTTTATCTTTATGCTCAAGGCTTTCTTTCTCTTTTTTGATCTCTGATGTTCTTTCTTCCAGATAATCTGAGATCAGATTAATCTCCTTTAAACGCTCAACATCTTCATCTGTCAAAAATTTAAAAGAATTGATATTAAAGTAAATTGATTTTTTTATTCTCCTTGTATTGGATTCAGACATCACCTGCATATTCTTGATTTCAGTGGTCATCAGGTCATAAGTAGGAATAGTGGAAACCGTCTTATCAAAATTGGTGATTTTCGTAGTCAGAAGGTTAATTTCTGTAATATTCCCTTCAATACTGTATTTGGGAATGCTTACCCAGTCTCCTACTTTTAAATTTTTAGAAGTGGCAACATGAAGACCTGTTACAAATCCTAAGATTGTATCTCTGAAAACCAATACCAGCACTGCCGTAATTGCCCCGAGACTTCCTACGATGGTGGTCCCTTTGATCCCAAAAATCACACAAAACCCTACGACCGTAAATATAAAAAGGCCTAAAATCTTTACCGTTTCTGAAATGGCATTAAGCGCCATAATCTTGTAGAAATCCTGTTTGATGCTGAAATAATTTCTAAAAGCCGTCAGTGATCTGTAAAGCATTCCTGCTAATATCAATACCAATCCCAGATTAATACATCTTATAATAAAAATGGTTGTCTTTGGCAGCGCATTTTCCGGAAATATAGATCCCTGGATGCCTGCTACAGCAATCAAAGCTGCAAAATGGGCAACAGAGTTGGTGATTTTGGCCTGATAAATAGATTTTAGGATGGGAAACTTCTGTTCATTATGAAATAACCTGAAGACAGAATTAATGATGAATTTAAAAACAAAATCAGTAATAAAAAACAGAACGAGAAGTAAGCTTAATTTTACAATAATATGGAAAACCCAGTCCAGCCCGGAAGGTGATATCTGGGTAATATAAATGTAAAGCTGTTCGCTCAGCTCCTGTATAAAGTTTTTAGTTTCTTGTAACTGGTCATTCATTACAGCAAATTTATGAAATTAAGAATCATCATTTTACTATTCGCAATCAATTTTCATCCCAAATAACATTCATTGGGAAATATTTAATAAATTTTTTTATTGAATGAAATTATTAAATATCAAATCTTCCACAACCCTTAATTATAAATGAAAAATTAACTACAAATAACAATTTTAAATAAAAAATATTAAAATAAATTACACATTTAATGTTTAAATATTAAAAAATTATTAAATTTGATTAAAACTAACCCCATAAAAATCAATTAAATATGAAACAAAATTACCTGTTGATTATGCTATGCAGCCTTGTGCTTCTAGTTAATTGTAAAGGAGAAGACTCTGTTACTCCTGAAGAAAATCCTACTAAAGTAGTTGCCACAGGAAAAGTGGAAGGTAAAGTATTCGCAAAAAACGGGACCCAACCAGTTGGAGGCGCTCTTGTATTCACTACCGACAGCCAGAGCAATATCTACCATACGTATTCCGGTGCAGATGGCAGCTTCAGTTTGACAGCTCCTGAAGGCAGTACAACGCTTCACATTCAGACCGGTGACGGTAAAAACTTCAGATCCGAAGTTCCGGTTACGATTAAAAAGAACGAAACGATTACTGTAGCCGCAACGGACTCAAAGTTGGATCAAATTGCAAAAATGGCTTATATAAAAGGAAGTTATGATGAAATTGAAGCGATTATAAGTTCTCTTGGATATACAGCTACTGAAATTACTTATCAGGATTTAAAAAACATCAATACTATTTCCCAGTATGATATTATTTTCCTGAACTGCGGATCCCGCACTTACGCCCAAACGGGCACTTCATCGCCAAGCAATGACAATAATGTATACTCCAATCTTTCTACTTTTGTAAGCAATGGCGGAAGTCTTTACAGCTCAGACTGGGCATCCGCTTATCTGGTAGGGGGAAATACAAATACGGTAAGCTGTAATGCACCCGGAGGTTTTATCAATGATAACCTTCTTTGCCTGAAAGACATTGGAGCTTCAGGTGCTTACACCGGGTGCAGTGTTTCAAATGCTTCATTGGCAACCGCATTAGGGTTTAATACATTAGATATTGACTATGATATGGGTTCATGGGAGAAAATTCAGAACTATGATCCTGCATTCTGGGATGTTCTTGTACAGAAAGGTAACGAGCCACTAATGATAAGAACAGGACATTATACGAACCCTTCTGCTCCGCTAACTCCTGTAGGAACTTCTTTAAACAATAATCATATCACGATCTGCCATCATACAGCAAGCGGGAATAATATCACTATTACCATTAATCAGAATGCCTGGAACGCACATCAGGCACATGGAGATACCATGGGACCTTGTTCCGGAAATTCCAGCAGCGGAAATATCTACTATACCACATTCCATAACCACGCAAGTGGAAATATCGGTAAAGCAGGACCGATTCTGCAATACGTAATCTTAAATTTGTAATAAAATTTTATAACTCAGTTCTCAAGGTGGTCTTTTATAAGGCCACTTTTTTTATATTGCATCTATATTTCAAAGAATGGATACAACAATTATTAATATTTTCTGCCTTATTCTCCTGTTTATAGGAATATTGGGAACATTTCTTCCTGTTTTACCAGGGCTTTTATTAAGCATCTGCGGGCTTTTGATTTATAAATTCGGGACGGATGCGGATCTTCCCATGATCTATATCTGGGCTTTCGGGATTCTTACTGCAGCATCTGTAGTGTTAAGTTATGTCATTCCTGCAAAAACCAACAGAAAATACGGAGGTACGCGCTGGGGAAGCATCGGGTCTGTTATAGGAACCATTGTTGGTATATTTATTCCGATTCCCTTAGGCTTCCTTATCGGAATGTTTGCAGGGGTATTTATTGGGGAATTACTTCATGACAGTAAGGATATGAATAAAGCTTTACAATCTACCAAAGGAGCACTTATTGGATTCATTTACGGAACTGGATTCAGTTTTGTGGTGGGAGTGGCAATGTTTTTGGTAGTACTTCTTAATATGTTTAACGTTATTTAATTAAAATATAAGAAACTATGTTCCATAAAGTTATCATACTCAGTCTGGGAATATTTGCATTAACCGGATGCGATGCCCAAAAGAAATCTAAGATGAACACAAAAGCTACTGAAATGCCAGCAAGCACAAAAACGACAAGTACAAATAATCAACAGGATGGCATTCTCTATCTTAACGAAGGAGAAAATAAGTTCTTAAGAGAATACCAGATGAATGTGACGTTCAAAGGGGTTTCTGAAGACAGCCGCTGTCCTGAAGGAGCCAATTGTATCTGGGCCGGCGTTGCTCTTGCCCAGGTGGAAGTAATGGGAACTTCTACACGACCAATGATCCTGAACCTGGCCAGCGCAGATTATCCGGGAAGAGATTACCACCAGTCGGCAGAATTTAATGGATATATTCTTACACTACAAGATGTTTCCCCATCCCCAAAATCTCAGGATGGTACAAAAGCACTGACAGGAAAGTATAAAATCGGGATTACAATAAAAAAGGTAAATCCATCAACTGATTCTACCAGGAAATAGGCTTCTTCCCTTTGGAAACAAGATACTCATTAATTTTTGAGAAAGGCTTGCTTCCAAAAAAACCTCTATACACGGAAAATGGTGAAGGGTGTGCCGATTTCAGAATAAAATGCTTAGCCGGATCTATGAGTTCGGCTTTTTTTTGTGCAAAAGCGCCCCACAAAACAAATACTACATTCTCTTTTTTGTCTGAAATTTCTTTAATAATAAAGTTCGTGAATTTTTCCCACCCCAGATCTTTATGGGAATTGGGAGAATGAGCGCGAACCGTTAACGTTGCATTCAAAAGTAAAACCCCTTGCTTTCCCCAGTCATCCAGTTCTTTGGAAGTTCTTACCACTCCTAAATCATCTTTTAACTCAATAAAAATATTCTTAAGTGATGGCGGTGCGGCAACCTGTTCAGAAACAGAAAAACATAAACCATTGGCCTGAAAATCATTATGGTAAGGATCCTGCCCGATAATAACCACCTCAATATCATCAAAAGCCGTCAGCTCCAGCGCTCTGAAAATCTGATTCTTCGGTGGAAAAACTTTAGTGGTTGCATATTCATTCTTTACTTTCTCCCAAAGGGTTGTAAAGTATTCTGTACTCTTTATTGGGGCTAAAATTTCTGTCCACGTCATATTGCAAAAATAATAATATTAAAATAAGAGTCTATATTATACTTTAAATATCTTCAGTTTTCTTTCGATCAGCATATAAGAAATATAAGACAGCAGCAACGAAAAAGATATTAATAAAAGATTATTAAGATGATAATTACTGACAACAGCGAAATCCTGCTTCTTTACAATATAATGGATAATATATAATGAATAAGAGATATTTCCCAGGAAATAAACTGGTTGGGTTTCCAAAAATGTTTTTACATAGTTTTGCTTCCCTTCATACAGATATTTTATCATAAATGCTGACAACAAAGGAATAAACAATAGTCCTTTTTCCACAAACAACATGGATACAAACAAGATAAGAATGATATAAATAATGAGGTTTTCTTTTTTCATTTTAGATTGTGGCAAAAGAGCAACTCCAATTCCAAGAAAATAAGAGGAAACTGTTCTTAACAAAGAAACAAGACCATAAGGAAGATCAAGATATCTTGGTGATTCTCCTACTTCCATGGGGTGTTCAGAACCTATGTACAAATTGCCGGGTAAATAAGGAAGTACAAATCTCAAAATCAAGCTTGCAATAATTAAAACTTCGCTTCGTATCTTATAATGCAGGATAAGCCACAGCATAAAAGGAAAAATTAAATAGCAAACCCATTCTGTACTGAGTGACCAGTAAACAACATTCAGCAGATAATCAGGATTAAAAAAACATTGTAATAATGTGGCATTTATAAAGAATCCGCTGATAGTACTTTTCTCTAAAAACAAAACAATAAAAATGACTGATATAATGTATACAGGATAAATTCTATTGATCCTTTTTTTATAAAAAGCCTCTATTACTTTATAATTCAGTTCTTTAAATTTCTCCGCATAAGAAACAGTGAGTAAAAAAGCACTTAATACAAAAAAGATATCCACTGCCACATATCCCTTCCCTACTATATCCTGAATGAATTCATTCCTAAAAAAGCTAAAATGAAAAAACGCAACCCATAATGCAACAATCCCTCTAAGTCCCGTTAAAGATTTTATTTCATTTTTCATATGCAATTTCAATCAGCGATAAAGATAGAGAAAACCTTTTGGATTTCTAATGATGGCCAGCAGAGAGTCTTTTCAGACTAAAAATAATGTTATCCGGAAAACCTTCATCTTTCTTTCCCTCCAGCAAAATAAAATCATGTTTTAAAAGAATCCCTTTTGAATTTTCATTTAATTTATTGGTAATAGCCAGAATTTCTTCTAAATTCAATTCATTAAAACCAAAATCCAAAACCGCTTTCAATGCTTCAGACATGATTCCCTGCCTGTGATATTCCGGCAGCAATTCATAGCCAACTTCTGCTGTTTTCCGGTCTTCAGAAAAATTCCACAAACAGATTGTACCGATAAGATTCGGCTGATCCTTTAAAGAAATTCCCAAATAGATGGTCTTGTTATTTTGAGTTCTTTCTTTAATTGTCAGAATAAACTGGAGTGCATCGTAATTATTTTTAGGAGATTTTCTTTTGACGAACTGATTGATCACCTCATTGCTTCGGATTCGCAAAATATCATCAACATAACTTTCGTTGATATCTCTCAGTAATAATCTTTGGGTCTCCAGTTTCATAGATCAAATGTAATAAAAGAATATCATTGGTTTATTTTTAGCGTTAAAAATTTTAAATCTCCAGTTAATTTATTCTGTAAATCTCTCAGATATACGTAATAATCAAAATTCTCACTAAATTTGCACTGTGTATATAGATAAAGAAGATTTAGACGAATTAGAGTTTCCGCAATTGCTCGCGGAAATCTCCCCATTTGCGTATTCTCCGAAAACAAGAGAAAAAATTCTTCAACTTCGCCCAATGGAAATAGACGAGGCGGAACTTTCGTTAAAAAAAACGTCGGAATATCTGTCGAGTTTTGAAAGTTCAAATGCGATTCCGTTTGATGAATATGAAGATATTGAAAGTGAGCTGAAATTGATGCTGATTGAAAACTACCGTTTGGAAAATGCTGCTTTCATCAAAATAAAAACCATCACGGAACAGATCGGAAAACTGCAGAAGTTCTTTCCTACCATGCCGGAAACATTTCCTACTTTATTAGATGAGGTTTCTGTACTGGAATTCAGAAAAGAGATCATTGATAAAGTAGATAAGGTTTTTAACCGTTTTGGTGAGGTAAAAAATGAAGCTTCCCCTGCTTTGAAAGGCATAAGAACTGAAATTCAGCTTGCCAAAAAAGCGATCCAGGAAAATTTCAACCGAGCACTTACCACGTATGGACAGAGTGACTTTTTGGATGACATACGGGAAACCATTATTGATGACCAAAGGGTTCTGGCTGTAAAATCAGGATTCAAAAAAAGAGTACCCGGAAGAACGCTGGGAATTTCCAAAACAGGCTCCATTACTTACATCCAGCCGGACAGTGTTGTAAAGCATTACTTCAAGCTTCGTGAAAGTGAAGAGGAAGAGAAAAAAGAAATCGACAAAGTTCTCCGACAGCTTACCGCAGAACTGGCAGAGTTTCAACCTCAGCTATGGAGATATCAGGTGTATATTTTTGATCTTGACCTTACAAGAGCGAAAGCTAAGTTTGCTGATTTGGTGAACGGAATTCTTCCAAAGATCAACCGTCACAAGACATTGAAACTTAAAGATGCCTACCATCCTTTATTATGGCTGAGAAATAAAGTAGAGAATAAAACGATTCACCCTCAGACTCTTGCTTTAACGGAACATAACAGAATCATTTGTATTTCCGGGCCTAATGCCGGTGGAAAATCCATTACCCTGAAAACAGTAGGACTATTGCAGCTGATGATCCAGAGTGGTATTCTGGTTCCGGTTCATCCCAAATCTGAAATGTTTTTCTTTGAAAAAATTATGACTGACATTGGTGATAATCAATCCATTGAAAACCACCTATCGACCTATTCATCAAGATTGAAGAAAATGTCCGGAATTATCCGTGAGGCTGATGCGAATACACTTCTGTTGATTGATGAATTCGGTACCGGTTCTGACCCTGAACTTGGAGGTGCTCTGGCAGAGAGTTTCATGGAGTTTTTCTATGACAAAAAGAGTTTCGCGATTATTACCACTCACTACACCAATATTAAGCTGGTGATAGAACAGCTTCCCAATGCCCAGAATGCAGCCATGCTCTTCAATGAAGAAACACTGGAGCCGATGTATAAACTGGAAGTAGGCCAGGCAGGAAGTTCATTTACCTTTGAAGTTGCGGAAAAAAATAAAATTCCAAGATTTATAATTCATTCTGCCAAGAAAAAGGTGGAGCACGATATCGTTAATCTCGACAAGACTATTGTAAAGCTGCAGCAGGAGAAATTTGAAGTTGAAAAACTGAAATCCGATCTTGCGGAAAGAAAAGAGTCTGTAGAAGATAAGCGTGACAATCTTCAGAAACTGAATGATCAGCTTCAGCAGAAACTGTTCAATTTCCAGAAATTATATGAAGAGGAACACCGTAAGCTTCAGTTCGGGAATAAGATTGAAACATTCATCGACAGTTATACAAAAGGAAAATCCAGAAAGGATGTTGTAAAAGACTTTGTAAAACTTCTTGAGCAGGAGAAATTCAGGAAATTAGGGCATGATAAGGATGAAACAAAACGTCTGCAGGTTGTTAAAAGAAAAATCACGCAACAGCTGAAAAAGGAGGAAGTGATTGAAAAAATTGCAGAAACCAATGAAAAACTGGAAGAACAGCGTAAAAGCGACCGTGCTATTTGGATGAAAATCGGACAACGTGTTCGTATTACGGGAAGTACCAGTGTGGGAACCATTGAAAAGATTTCCAGAAACAAGGTAATTGTCAACTATGGAACCTTCAAGACAACGATTAATGCGGATGAACTTGAGAGAATTTAATTAATCTTAAATGAGTTCATTTTTAAACTCATTTACGCAAATACTAAGAGAGAGCACCAAAAAGGTACTCTCTCTTTTTTTGTTTCTTATTTCTTAATGAATTTTAACCGGATTGCACTGTTTTTATCTTTCAATTGAATAAAATAAATTCCTTCGGATAAATGACTAAGGTTTACTTTATGATCAGAAACTTTTCCTTCACCTGATTTCTGCCCCAATACGTTATAAATTTTATAATCCGTTGCTTCTGAAATCCCGGAGATATTTAAAACATCGGATGCCGGATTAGGATAAATTTCCGGTTTTACAGACTTCCCTGATTCTTTCACTCCAAGTGTTAAATTTATCAAGTCCACTCCATAATCTTCAACTTCTCCATAGGTAAATGTACTACAGGCATCTGCAGGCATCGTTTGATTTGTAACAACCCTCATGGTTACGCCACAAGGTATCAATGCTGCCAGACTTGGAATCGTAAAAACAGACACTGCCGGAGCAGCCTGAGTGATATTATTGGCCACCATAACTCTTTCTGTAGATTCGAAAATTCCGTTGGCATTGAGATCTATCCATGCTGTTACAGTTGTTGTACCCGGAGTACCGGTCCATGTATTGGCTACTGAAAGTTTATTTCCTGTACTTCCTATATAAAGCTTTACCCTACGGCTCAGATCACTTCTGTAATCTGTGTAATTGGAAGCGCCGGAATCGCTTATCATTGGAAATGCTACTCCGGAAGAAGTTACTGTAACGTTGGAGATATGCATCATACTGGTATCTGTAGAGGCACTTGAACAGTAATTCAGTGTTGTTGTAAAAAATATAGGGTTCGACCACATTCCCTGGGTAGTGCATATTTTTGCTACCTGCACTTCATAAACTGTACAAGGCTGCAGATTCGTAATAGTAAATGAATTTTGCCCCGGTGTAGGAGTAGCTATCATCCAGGTAGTAGTTCCGGGTATTCTGTATCTGATGAAATTATTCGGGGTATCCGGATCAGCGGTCCATGTGACAGTTCCGGAGGTAAGGGTTATATTGGACATCTGAACACCGGTGAGAACGTTCGTATCACAATAAAATAAAGATTCTGATCCTGCTTCTATTTTGTTTTCTGCCTGAAAGCTGGAAATCCCCAAAATAAAAGAGAATACATAAAGTAGTTTTTTTGTCATGTTTATTAGTTTTAAAATTCTCTTGAAAAATAGGGATTTTATAGAATATACTTAATATTTACACCAGATATTATTGTATTTTTTTAATACTTTTAAATTATACACGTAAAAAACATATCCATTCAACAGAATATCACTGCCAAAAGCTCTTTCTTATTATTGTTTGAAACAAATACAAGATTTTAAAGAACTGCACCTGTATAATTATCTTCCGAAAAGCATTTAATTTATATATTTGGGGATCAAAAAAATTTCATAATGACTTTCATAAACAAAGCATTCTATGTATCGGCCTTGAGTATTTTTTCTTTAGCCTTTGTAAAGGGGCAGAATAAAGTTCCTTTCGGAGTGGTAAAAGCTGAAGAAGGATATGCCAATGTACGGGTTCATAAAGACAATTACAGGAAAATTGTAGACAAGATCCGTATGCGTAAAGGAGATGTATTTGTTTATGTAAAGCCTGCTCCCGGAGAAACAGAATGGATCTGGATCAAATATCCTGAAAAACAGGATGAAGACAAACCATTTGTACGCTATGAAACTCTTGATAAAGAAGGAATGGTTAACAAAGAGCGTATTGCTTATATTGATCAGCTTCCAGCCTATACTCCTTCCAAATCCAAAAACGGAAAGTCACTTATTTTTACAGATAATTCTGATCCTAAAGTCCCTACTGCCCAAAGAAGCAAAGTAGTAATTGACATCTACCCTTCCAACGCAGGCTATCGTAAGAAAGAAAAAGATGCTGAAGGAAAACTTCTGACCATCGATAAAGTAAAGCCCTGGGGAATCGGAAATGATCTTCCTGAAGGAATGACCGAAATCAAATCAATCAGAGTACAACAGCCCGGAAGAGGTTCTGTCTTCGTAAGAGAAGCCATCAAAAATATGTTCCAGCCTACCATGGATTTTGAGAACATTGGCGTAACGTCCCTGGATACCGACAATATTTTCTTATACATGATAAACGGTTCAGGAGAAAACAGATACACCACACTGTGGACGATCAAGAAAGGAAGAGTAATCAGCCAGATTATTTACCATAATCCGGAATAAATTCATTATTTTTGCCCCGAAAAGTTTTAACGCTTATTCATCACAGAAATTGGTTCTGCATCACTGCAGATTAAAAGGGAACCGTGTGAAAATCACGGACTGTCGCGCAACTGTAAGTAACTGAAATCTTTATCAAAGATCCACTGTGCGAGGCATGGGAAGGAGATAAAAGATGTTACAAGTCAGGAGACCTGCCTATTTCTTTAAACAAATAACTTTCGCGATTTGAAGTTGTATTGATCTGATGGATTGTTTCAGGGGTTCTCTAAGTTCCTGTCATTATTCTGTTGTTTTAATATCGTTTTCATTTCGCTTTAATTAATAATGATATATGACTACAGAAGAAAGAATTGAAGCATCCGAAACCAGAATCTTTAAAGCGGTTTTCCCTAACACAACCAATCATTACGATACCCTTTTTGGTGGTACGGCCATGCAGCTGATGGACGAAGTAGCTTTTATTACAGCCACCCGATTTGCCAGAAAAAGAGTGGTAACGGTAAGCAGTGACAAGATCGATTTCAAAAAACCTATTCCTGCCGGAACAATTGTAGAACTGATCGGGAAAGTTTCGTACGTGGGAAAAACCAGTATGAAAGTAAACGTTGAGATCTATACCGAGCAGATGTATTCCTATGAAAGAGAGAAAGCCATTGTAGGTGATTTTACTTTTGTAGCGATTGACGAATTCAAGAAACCAATCCAGATACTATAAATGATAAATTTTCGGGCGGCCAGAGGCCGCCCGAAAATTATTCTATGTTCTTTAATCTATTTCACCACCTTTTCCGTTTCCAGACTTCTATTTAGCAGCAGTTCAAAAGCCTCTCCCATTTCATCCGAAGCCCTGTTGATAGCATTTTCAAGCATATTCCGGATTTGTCTTTCTGTTACTCCGGCTTCCGTCCAGCTTTTTCCTGAAGTATGAGAATTTAAGATAAACGGCATAATTCTGTCAATCCCACACGCAAAAATAGCATCAGGGGTTTTCTCCTCTTCAAACTCAAGCCACAGATTGAAAAACTCTGTACGCAAAGGTTCATCCAGGATTCCAAATATCTTTTGGGCAGATGCTTTCTCTCTCTCAAACTTTCCTACCATTGCTTTTTCATCAAAAATAAAGGTATCACCAGCTTCTATTTCCACCAGATCATGAATAGAAAGCATTCTTATTACTCTCAACAGATCAATATCCGCGCGGTTTTTAGCATACGGAAAAAGCACCTGAGCCAGAATAATAATCTGCCAGGAGTGTTCTGCCGTGTTCTCTCTTCGGGAATCATCAGCATTATAATTCCTTCGCTGTACATTTTTCAAGGCATCCACTGCCAGGATAAAGTCGATTTCTTTCTGAATTTTCATCTTACTTTTTATTTCTGTTATATTGATCTGCCGGATATACCTTTGTTTTGGTAATCCATTTATTATTGATCTTTTCTCTGGTTATTACTTTTACCTGACCTTCAGTGTTCATATCCTCTTCCTTTTCAAAGACTTTATCCAGTCCTTTATTCGGAATAACGGCATATTCAGTGGTAAAAATATCGCAGCACCCGGACTTTCCGTAGGAGACCAGGCGTTTACGTTTCACATCAACATCAAAAATATCAAGGGAACTGGACGCAAGATCCGTAAGTTCTTTACTCTTCACAAAAGCCATTCTGGTACTGTTGAATACATAAACATCATAGGAAGCAGCACTGTAGTTTCCCATATTTCCGTTTCTTACCGCCACATCATCCGTTCCGTCAAAATTAAAATCATTGATGATTACAGAGTTCTGCTTATTCGTCAGCTGAATCATTTTTCCTGGTTTCGGTTGCCCAGCCTGATCTATTTCCAATACCAGATCATCCGATGCAAAAGTCTGTACCTTTGTATTTTTATGATCAAACAATTCTACGGTACCTTTGCCGCTGCATCGTCCATCAGAGCAATTTTCTACCTGGATGATTACATCGTAATTCTTTGACGCATTTTTAACCTCAAACTGATATTGCCCAAAACATAAAGGCCCAAGTAAAACAAAAGCCGATAAATGCTTATATGTATTTAATAGATTCATGGTAATAGTAAATAGATTTAGGTGTTTTTTTTTCCTAACAAAAATACGAATCATAATACCGATCTCAAAATCCCGGCCTTATTATCTGTAAGGATCTGAAACAATTTAACAGCTTTTACATAAAAGAGTATTTAGTGATAGAAGCTGTTTCCCGCTATACGCTCATACTCCTCGCGCCACCCCGAAGCCCCATCTGCTGTGGGGTAACCGCTGCTATCGGGGCTATGATATGAGTAATCGGTAATACGCAATAATTAATAAATGATGTTTTTTCCACCCTATTTCTTTCAATTCCATTTAAAATTTAAACATTTTTTAGATTTTTCCACTCAAATTCGTTTTCATAAAAATTATGACATAAAATTATAAATCTGATTATCAGTAATTTATAATATTTATTTTAAAAATTTCACTACTTTGTATTGCATAATACCATTTTATTTACATATCTTTGTAATGTAAAATCGAAATAGGTACAACTAGCTAGGTTCCGAACTTCGAAAATTATATAACTAATTAACAAAACTTATCAAAGATGAATACCGAAAATACCAAAGCGCAAATGCGAAAAGGAATTCTGGAATTCTGTATTCTAAGTCTCATCAATAATCGCGAAATGTATGTTTCTGATCTTATTGACGAACTGAAAAAAGGAAAACTGGATGTAGTGGAAGGAACCCTCTACCCTCTTCTTACAAGACTTAAAAACGGAGAATTTCTCTCTTACAGATGGGAAGAATCTACAGGAGGGCCACCCAGAAAATATTACCAGATCACAGAAAAAGGAAAACTTTTCCTGGATGAACTTCAAAACACATGGAATGAGCTGACAGCCTCAGTAAACCACATCACTCAACAAAATTAAAAAACAAAGCTATGAACAAGACACTCTCAATAGGACTCGCAGGTTTTTCTTTTACAATAGAAGAACACGCATATATAAAGCTCAGCGATTACCTGAACGCTCTGAGAAGCTCACTGGATGCTTCTGAAGCTGATGAGGTAATGCATGACATAGAAATAAGAATGGTGGAGATCTTCAAAGACTCCCTGGGAAAACGCGAAGTGATCAACGATACCGATGTAGAAAAGGTAATCGCACAGATCGGAAGCCCGGAAAAAATTGAAGAACAGGAGGAAGCTTATTTTTCTGAAAAAACATCTACCAGAAAGAACTATTCAGGAAACAATTATACTGATAAAAAACAACTGTTCCGTGATCCGGAAAAACAAAAAGTAGCAGGGGTTTGTGCAGGGTTAGCTCAATATGTAGGAATGGACATTACTACCATGAGAGCCATCTGGCTGGGAATTTTCGTCTTAGGAATTTTCACCGCAGCCATCTCTTCTTCATTGATCGGTCTTTTATATGTAATCCTTTGGATCGTACTTCCAAAAGCTGAAACAGCGGCAGATTTCCTGAAAATGCAGGGAAAGCCTATGAACTTCGACAATCTTAAGAATGAGTCTAATAAATTGGTTCAGTTTGCCAATGAATCTACTCAGAGGGTCGGAGAAATATACAACGAAAACAAACCTTACATCAATAACGCAGGAAGTGGAGTCTGGAATGTATTCAAGTATATCGTAGGAGGATTCTTCGTATTAATGGCTGTAAGTAGTATCATTGGAGTATTTGTACTATTCGGTCTTTTCGGGATGGATACAGATTTCCCAGGAGCCAATGAAATCAGATTCTATATGGATGACCAGGGACTTGATAAAGTATTGGCAGCCATGATGGTCATCGGAAGCTTAATTCCGGCAATCCTTTTCAGCTTATTAAGTATCAAGATTTTCTCTCCGAAAACAAAACTGAGAAATATCGGATGGGTTGTAGGTGGTCTTTTCCTTATTCTGATTGGTCTAGCAACTTACTTCGGCATCAGCATGGCTAAAAAAGACATGATCTACAGAGGAAGTAAGGAAGATGTAGAGAATGTGGCCATCAACACTCCTTCAGATACAGTATATGTAGATGTAAAGCAGATCAACATTCCTCAGAACTTCAAAGCTTACAACAATGATATTTATTCTGACAAAAGAACAGTTTTCGAAGAAGATTATATCTCAGTAGATGTAACAAGAAAGCCAGATATTAAAACACCTTATCTGATCATCAAAAAAGAAGGAAAAGGATATAATTTCCCAATCCAGATGACAGTTCCTGTAGAAGTTGTAAACAATAAAATACTTCTTCCAAACTATATCAAATATCCATATGAACACAGATTCAGAGATTATAGCCTGAATTATGAACTTGTAGTTCCGCAAAAAACAGTTGTTATCTCTATGAAAAAAGACGGTATCCATATAGATGGAGATTTAGACGGAGACGGCATCAATGATGAAGATCAGGACGGGGATGAAGACCATAACGGTGTTAGAATTGAAAAAAACAAAATCACGGTAAACGGTTCCAGCATTGAGTACAACTCTGATGATCAGGACAGTATCATCGTAAACGGTAAAAAAGTTCCGAACAACCAGGCAAAGAAAGTAATTGATTCTGCAGTGTCCAATATCAAAAAATCAAATAAAGATATGGACATCAAGATCAAAGACGGAAAAAACGAAATTTCCATACAAACTAAATAATTAACTTCAGAGAGTGGTTAGAAGGTGTGGGTGGATGGCAACCGTTTGAAATTCACACCCTTCTTCTCTCAGAAAAGTGAAAATAAAGCTATATTTAGTTTCTTATGTAAAAAAAAAGTTTTAATTTCGTAGAGCTAAAATTTAATAACCAATCAACCAAAAACACAGCCTTATCATGATACAATTTGCAATGGAATTCGTAATGAAAATCGTAGATTTAATTAGCGGTTTGTTTTAAGAGCGATAATATTTCAATATATTTGTAAAGTATAACCAAAATTTGGTTATACTTTTTTGTTTTTAATTCAAGAAATCTATGAAAAAGCTGATAGGCAAAGCAATGTTAAAAATATTAGGCTGGAAGGTCGTTCTGCAGGGCGATGTCAACAACCTGAACAGGTGTATCCTTGTGGTGGCACCGCACACCCATAATATGGAATACATTTTAGGAAATTTCGCCTATTGGTCCCTGGAAAAGCCTTTAAAAATCATTATTAAAGATGCCCACACCAAAGCCTGGTACGGAAGCCTTGTAAAAGGACTTGGAGGTATCGGGATCGACAGAAGCCAGAAAAATGACCTGGTTAATTTCGTAGCCAAACAGTTTGCTAAAGAAGATTTCAGTCTTGTTATTACCCCGGAAGGAACCAGAAGCTGGGTTCCGAAATGGAGAAAAGGATTTTATCATATGGCATTAGCCGCAAAAGTTCCTATCGTACTGGCCGCAGGTGATTTCAAAAGAAATATTGTTTATCTGGGGTATACCATTCCGTATGAAAGAATAGCATCCGTCCCTTTTTCAGAAATCATGCAGGAAATTCAGGACTATTATGTGAAAAACGATATTGTCCCAAAAGTTCCGGAAAACTGGAATCCCAATATTATGGGAACAGGAACTGAACAGAATTAGTTGCCAGATGCCAGATGCCAGATGCCAGATGCCAGATGCAAATTAAATCAATTATAAGAAATGAAAGGTCAGACAAAAGAAGAAATATTAGAATTCATCAATAACTGGGGTGATGTAACGCTTGCAAAAACCCTTGAAATAAAATTCATTGATATTGATCTCGAAAATGAAACCCTTACCGCCACGATGCCTGTTCTTCCGAGAACTCACCAGCCGTTTGGGATCATGCACGGAGGAGCAAGCTGTGTTTTGGCTGAAACTTTAGGGTCAAGCCTGTCCAATATATTTATCGATGGTGAAAAATATTACGGAGTAGGAACCAATATCAATTCCAATCATTTAAGAAGCAAAAAGGACGGAATTGTAACTGCTACAGCACGCTTTATCAGAAAAGGAAAAACCATGCACGTTTCAGAAATTGAAATCCGTGACGAAAAAGGGGTTTTGATCAATCATACTACGATGACTAATAATATCATTAACAGATAAGTTACCACAGCATAAAAAATAAAGAGCTTAAAGTAAATTTAAGCTCTTTTTATTTTGACATTTTTAAGACTAGTAATACCTTTGCATAAAGGAAAATTACTCCGGAAATTCGTTAGTATTTCCGGTCGTTGATTTTCAAAATTCCTTCATAACTCATGATTTATTTCAAACTTCCTTTCGACGAAAGACTACTGTCTGCCGATGAAAAAAACATAAAAAATGCAGTCAATTTTCATTCCTACAATGGTTCAGAGCAGATCAGCTTCCATGGAAATATTGTGGAAGTTAATTCTGAAGAATTTGCCCATACTTCAATCACAAACGAAGGATTGATCAATGGTCCAACAAATTCTATTGCTGAAACAAAGAAAGAATATTGTCAAACATTACAGGAAGTGATTGAAGTAATCAAAGAAAACAATCTTCCCAAACTTGTTTATTCAAGAAGAAAGATCTTTACGGATTTTAATACCATCAATTATAAAGAGAGCTTTAAAAACCTCTGCAAATCTTACCCAAATGCTTTCAGGTATCTTTTTAATAACGGAGAAAATGCCTGGATGGGTGCTTTTTCCGAGCTATTAGGGAAATTCAATAAATCTACCCATCAGTTTGAAACTATGGCTTTAGCAGGCACTCTTCCGGTATCTGAAGAATGGTCTGAAAAAGAAATTGAAGAACAAAAACCCGTTACTACTTATATTCAGGGTATTCTTAAAAATTATTCTGACAATGTAAATCAATCGGAAACCTATGATCATATTTCCGGTAATATAAAACATCTGAGAACGGATTTTAAAACTACAATCAAACCGGAGGATCTTGATAAACTCATTCAGGATCTGCACCCCACTCCGGCTGTCTGTGGAATTCCTAAAGATTTCTGCAATGAAAACATTCGTAAATACGAAAAATTTCCACGCGAATTCTATGCCGGCTATATTAAAATCGAAACTGAAGAGAGTATTCTGTATTTTGTAAATCTACGTTGTGCAAGGCTTTATAAAAACGCTGTACATATTTTTGCAGGAGGGGGAATCACAGCGCAAAGCAATCCTGAAAAAGAATGGACCGAAACAGAACTGAAGTCTGAAGCTATATTAAAAAACCTGGTGATTTCTTAGAGGATAAAAAAAGAGACATTCAGCACAATATCTTATTATTTAACCAAATATTTCACAAATTCTCACAGAGATGTTGAGTATATTTTTCTTTGCTAAGTGTAACGCCCTTGCTAACGACTCCAATGCTATTCATTAAAGCTTTGCGAATATTGCGTTGGAATTATGTTTTGGCTAAAGCCAATGGAATGGTATATAATGTGAAAACGGGCTAAAGCCCGCTCCTATTGATCCAAAAAACAGTATTGAAATCTAATGGCAACAATTCCCTGCTACCCGCCACCTACAACCTATAACCTAATCTCTGCTACCTAATAAAAATACAAAAACCTCCTTCAAAAAGAAAGAGGTCTGTATCTATATTGAAAAGATTCAATTTATTTCTTTACACCGATTCTGCTCCAGGTATCCATTACAAAAAGCAGGATAAGACCTATTGCAGCTGCTGATGCTGAAAATACAAATCTTACGTTATCTTCATCTCCTAAGATATCTGTTGTCTGCCAGTTGATCGCATAAAGATTGATGGCGATGAATACAATAAACAGTACTAAAAATACTTTATAAAACTTCTTCATGACTCTTAAAAATTAATATAATTCTGCACCAACTGGGCAAAATTTGCGGTGAATAATTTAATTGAAATTGCCAAAAGGATAATTCCGAAAACTTTCTGAAGGATCATCAAAGTAGCGTCCCCAATTTTTCTCTCCAACCATTTCGCTGATTTCAGCACCAAATATACGAAAATTGTATTAAGAACAATTCCGAGGATAATATTAATATCATGAAATTCAGCTCTCAGGGACAGTGCTGTAGTTAACGTTCCAGCTCCAGCAACCAGCGGAAATGCGATGGGTACAATAGATGCGGCCTTTGCTTCAGTTGTTTTATTGATTTCAATTCCTAAAATCATTTCCAGGGCTATGACAAAAATCACAAAAGCACCGGCAATGGCAAAAGAATTTACGTCTACTCCAATAAGCTTAAGAATCTTATTTCCTACGAAAAGGAAAACAATCATAATAGCACCGGCAGTAAGTGCAGCCCTTCCAGCCTCAATCTGTCCAAACTTCTGCTGAAGACTTACGATAATGGGAACCGAGCCGATAATATCGATAACGGCAAAAAGAACCATAAAGCTGGTAACGACCTCTTTAAAAGAGAAACCATCAAGAATTTCCATCTCTTTGTAATTAAAAATTTCGCAAAAATATGAAAATAAACTGACTATTTGCTAATTTGTGAATACAAATTAACAATTGTTTTCAAAAGTTCTTCAAGTGCATCAGCAGATTTCACAGGATTATATTTTTCCATCTGAACTCTCTGCTGCAATTTGTTGTAGTCTTCTGCAACTGAAGCGCCTTTGTGTTTTTCAAGAAAAGTCTTAAACTCTGCTGCAGAGCCTTGGAAATACTGACTTCTCACTTCCTGATCCAATTCCTCCAGTGTTGTAAAGAACTTTTCGTACTCACCGTTATCTTTAAGATTTTCCAGGTATCCGAAGTAATCATTGATATCTGTCTTCAGCAATTCTCTGATCTCTTTTTCTGTTTCAGCCACTGAACCTAAAGGTTTTGACGGTACACTTTCCCTAACTAATGTACGTTTTTTTTGCCAATTTTTAAATAACAGATAAGCAACAAATAAGCTTATTAAAATGGCAATATTTGTTAAAAGGATATTCCAGTGGAATTTACTTTTTTCTTTTACTTTAAATGAAGTCGTTTTTAAAACCGGAGTATTCACCGTTTCCAGAAGGTTATTGGTATACTCATTTACCTTTTCTACCGTAGAGCGGGCTTCCAGGATCTGATCGTGAGAAAAGGCATTCAGATCCAGTGTTTTTTGTCCCAGATCTACATATTCTTTGTTTTCAGGATCAAAGAAAGCAAATTGTTCAGTTTTAATAGAGATTGCCCCTGATTTTTTTGGAATAATGACATAATTTGCCAGAATCTCACCCTTCATTCCTGTAGTTCCCGGAGAAACTTTGGAGGTTATTTTCGGAGGAAAGATTTCATAATCCGGCGATGCTGCAATTTTAGGAAGTTGCATGTCCGGCAAATTTCCTTCTCCTGAAACCTTCACAACAACATTCAGTGGTTTCTTGGCTTCCGGTTTTTCTTTGGAAGCATTATATACGTTGACATTAAAGTTTCCGACAGCATTTTTAAAACACTCAGGTGCTCCTTCCGGAAGCTTCCTTACATTAATTTTTACTTTATTGGAAACAATCTTGGTTTTATTGGAATAAGTACTTACAGAAGCTGATACCCCTGGAACTTCCACATATCCGGCTTCATTAGGAAATACCATAAACATAGCCAGCACCTGCGAAGGCATATTTCCATATCCGGACGGATCTATCTCAGATTTATCAAAATTAATAGGATGTACATTGATATTATCCTGCTGTGGAAGATGGATATTCTTCACCTTTCTAAGGTTATCCATATTTCTTGAGTATACTCTAAGAACAGCTACTGTAGGCTGATCCTGATAGACTTCCCGGTCATCAATTTCCATATTCAGATAGACATCATTGGATGTATTGGCCGCTAATGATCTTCTGTCAACAATATCACGGATATTGACGTCGAAAGGTTCTGTTTTATAGATTCTGTTGTTTACTGTAACCAGAACTGAACCAATCTTTATTTTTCCTTTTTTCTTAGGTTCAAGGGCAATTCTGGATACTTTTTGGGTAATTAAAGTATTGGTCGCAGGATCAATCACGGTATTGGTAACAGATCCGCTTCCTATGATATTAAACTTTGAAAGATCCGGAAGCTGGAAACCTGTCTGCTGTACAAGGTCACTTCCGTTAAGTTCAAGAACAATGGTAAGGTTTACAATATCTTTCCCTCCATACTCAGATTTATCAGCATCCAGAGTAAGATTTACCTGTCCGTAAGTAATTACGGATGCGAGGGTAAGCAATATGTAAATCAATTTGTGCTGCATCACCAATCTTTCTCGTTGCTTTCAGGCATCGAATAAGAATTTTTGTTTAAAATTCTTCTGGCGGTTTCTTTTTCTTTTTCGTTTATTTTATCTAAGATCGCATTTTCAAGATTCTTAGGCATTCTGCCTTCATTATTCTGATTCTGCTTAGGATTATCACCTTGGTCGCTTTTACCTTCGTTTTGCGGGCCATTTCCCTGATCCTGTTTTTTGTCTTTGTCGCCTTTCTGATCGTCACCTTTGTTCTGATCATTTCCGCCGCCGCCTTTTCCTGAGTTGTTCTCCTGGTTCTTTTGTTGTTCTTTTTCTTTCTCTTTCAGCTTGGCAATCTCATAATTTTTTCTGGTTACCTCACTGTAGGGATCCTGCTTTAAAGCTTTCTTATAAAAATCAGCAGCTTTTTCCGGCTGGTTCATCTGCATATAAGCATTCCCTAAATTATGAAGAGCGGCAGTTTTATCAGGAAGTGTTTGTGAAAGTTTCTCTGCTTTTTCAAACTCCGTTTTTGCCTCTTCGTATTTTTTACTTTTATAGAGTGCATTCCCCATATTATAATGAGCAGTAAAATCTTTATCATTGGATTTTATGGCTTCCATATATTTTGAAGAGGCTCCGTCATAATCTTTACCGTCAAATTTCTGATTGCCTTCATGAACCAAATTCCTGTAGCTTTCCTGCCCAAACAACAAGCCTGAGAATGAGATGACAACAATAAACGATAAAAATATGATTTTAGTATTCATCACTTGCAAAATTATTCCTTTATATGTTAAGAAACAGAGTTTTATTTGTTAAAATTCGGTTAAAGTACTTGTAGAATTTCTTCTATAAATAAGGGAAATCTACACATTAAAATCCTTTTTAGGATTAAAAATATAAATTAAAAAGAAAAACAGAATAGATACTGCAAGGAAATATTGATAATAATGAATGGCATTCTGTGATTTCACCATAGTTTCAGCGCCTGCAGACTTTTTATTGACTGCATCAACAATTCTGTCCGGCGCTTCATTGATATTATTACCGTCAATATAAGTTCCGTCTGTAGATTCTGCCATTTTCTTTAAGGCTTCGGTCTGTCTCTTTGAAATAACTGTGCCTCCGTTCACATCTGTTTTGTACCCCATCAGCTGTCCGAATACATATTCCGGAACCGGAGCACCTTCATCCGTACCGATTCCTACGGAAGTAATGCTAATTCCTTCTTTATTCGCCAGTCTTATCGCAGCATTATCATTTCCTTCGTTATCTTCACCATCACTCAGCAGGATTACTTTTCTGGATCCTTTGCTTACATTTTTAAATTTATCTACGGCAGCCTGCATCCCTTTCAGAAAATCTGTCCCCTGAATCTGCATAGAATTGGTTTCAATCCCGCTGATATAAGTCTCTGCAGAATTATAATCTGTGGTAAGAGGCATGATGGACATTGCGTGCCCGGCAAAGATGACGATACCTACCTTATCATTATTCATTTTCTTCATCGTGGCCGTCATCAGGTTCTTAGCTTCTGTAAGACGGCTTGGGTCTATATCTTCAGCATTCATAGAGTTGGATACATCCAGCATGAAGATCACATTGTTGAGTTTCTGAGTACTTTTCACCTCTTCTGAACCATTTAAAAGATCAATGATGGAAAATATCAGAAACAATGTTCCTAATAAATATAATGCAGGAAAAAACTTCGTAAATCCTGATCTCTTTTCAAATAAGTTATCATGAAACTGGTTGGCTGCAAAAATTTCCCTTCTCGTTTTTCGCCATTTTAAAAAACGGATCAAAAAGGTAGCTAACAGCGGCAGAAGCAACAGTAAAAATAAATACCAATAATTTCCTAAAGACCAACTCATCAGCTTAAAATTTTATAAAACACCCATCTCAATAATGCGTCAAATACCAACATTCCTAAAGCAATCCAAAGAAATATCTTGAAATATTCTTCATAATTGTACAGTTTGGAAACTTTCACATCCGATTTTTCCAGTTGGTTGATCTCATCATATACTTCTTCAAGACTACTGTTTGAGGTTGCCCGGAAATATTTTCCTCCCGTAGTCTGTGCAATTTCTTTCAAGGTATTTTCATCAATGGTCACTTCGGTTTCCGTAAAGATAAGATCTCCAAAAATGTCCTGTGATGTAGGCATCAGAGCATACCCATTGGTCCCGATTCCGATTGCATATACCTTTATATTATTATTTTTTGCCAGTTCAGCAGCAACCTGCGGAGGAATAGCATTCTGAATATTGCTTACCCCATCCGTCATCAGGATGACCACCTTACTTTTGGCTTTGCTTTTAACCAAATGATTCACTGCAACAGAAAGACCTTCTCCAATGGCTGTACCTGGTTCAAGGCCCGCAGAATTCAGGTTTTTAATTTCATCAATAACCACCTGATGGTCTGAAGTCACAGGAACTTTCGTGAAAGCTTCAGCAGCATAGGCTACAACTCCTATTCTGTCATTGGGACGTTTCTGGACAAATTTCACAGCGATATCTTTCAATGCTGTAATTCTGTCGGGATTCAGATCTTTTGCAAGCATACTTAATGAAACGTCAATGGACAGCATAATATCTACTCCCTTTGTATCATCCCTGTCCTGAGAAATCGTAAATGTTCTCGGTCTGGCCATAGCAATGATCAAAGCAGTAAGAATGATATACTTTGAAATTTTCAGGAAAAAAAGGACGCCCCGGATTCCATCGCTGTGATCCATATTTTTTATGGTAGGCACTTTTATACCTTTTCTTTTCCGTTTTCCGGCATCTTTAATAAAGAGCGGGATAAACAGCAGAAAAAGCAATAAGAACCACGGGCTGTAAAACTCAAAATTAAACATCCTTTCTTAAGTTTTCGAATTCTAAATCTTTAGATGATCTTTTCACAAAATCTCTGATATTGGCAAAATCGGTCTCCATTGTATTCTGATCAGGAAAGGTTTTGGCAAATTTCACCAGATCTCCTCTCAGGAATACATCTTCTATTATTTTTTCATTGTCCTGCGAAATTGTATTGTTCTTTTTCATGACATCAATAAGGTCATCTGTAAGAAGAACATCTGCAGGAAGGTGGTATTGTTTGGTAATGAATGTTCTGGAAATATCGATCAGTTCAACATAGAATGAACGGAAATTTCCACCTTCAATATATTTTTTCTTTTTAAGAGAGTCCAGTTCTTTCAACGTCTGGTTGGTGGCAACAACAGGAGAACTTTTTGATTTCCTTCCCCATTTTACAATCATAATAATTGCAATGATTATAGCAATACCTGCCAATGCTGCCAGAATATAAAACTTGTAAAGCTCCCAATAATCTTTAGCTTCCAGTTTCACCTGTTTATTCTTCATGATATCATTGATCTGATCTGCCTTTTGAGCCGTATTAATGACATCTATTTCATAAGGAATGGTTTTAAGTACTTTATCCCCTACTTTGAATTCCAGTTCCGGAATGGTGAATTTTCCTTCATCAAAAACGGCAAATTCAATCTTTCTTTCGTAGGAATTGGCAGTCTGTCCGATGCTGTCTTTGATTTCTTCAAAGTGAAAAGGGAGCAATTCATTTTTCGGAGCGGAAGTTACCTGCTGCTCATTAAGGTTATCAATCTTTATGGTGATATGATTGGTTTCTCCAAGAGCTAGGGTTTTCTTTTCTACGTTAGAGGATAATATCTGTGAAAAAGCATTCGCACAGATCAGAAAAGATAATATTAAAAGTATTTTTCTCAATGTTAAAATAATAAAGGCAAGCGCCTCATGTTTTTAGTTACGGGCTGAACCCGGTGTTATTTTTTCTGAAAATAATTATACAACAATTTTGAATAATCTGAGCCGGTATTGATGTTCATAAAACTTGCAGAACTGCTGGCAAAGTCTTCTTCCAAAGCTCTCAGTTTTTGTTTTTGAGCTTCTGCAAAGGTATACCGCCATCTTGCACTGGAAGTATTGGCCCATATCTCCTTTCCTGTTTCCACATCGTGCAGAAGAGCATATCCTACGTCAGGAATTTCATTATCTTTTTCATCAAAAATCCTCATTCCCAACAGCTGGTGTTTCTTTGAAGCCACTCTCAGCATTTTGGAATCATAATCATCTTCAAAGTCTGAAAACAGAAAAACCAGCGATTTCCTTTTGAAAATTCCCATCATATACTCCATCGCTTTATCTATTTTAGATTCTGCAGGAACATAATCTGCAGTCAGAATATTACTGATTATGGAAAGAATATGTTTTCTTCCTTTTTGAGGAGGAATTACTTTATATACTTTATCTGCAAACAGGATCAATCCTACTTTATCATTGTTTCCGGCTGCTGAAAATCCTAAGCTTGCTGCTATTTCGGCTACATATTCTCTTTTCAGCTGAACTTTTGTACCGTAATCCATGGAAGCGGAAATATCAACAAGAATCATCATGGTCAACTCCCTTTCTTCCTCCATTACTTTTACGAATGGTTCACGGAATCTTGCGGTTTTATTCCAGTCGATTCTTCTGATCTCATCTCCAAACTGGTAAGGGCGGACTTCAGAGAAGGTCATCCCCTGCCCTTTAAAAGCGCTGTGATATTGCCCCATCAAAGCAGCCTCCGTCTTTTTTCTGGTACGGATTTCAATCTGCTTTACTTTTTTTACAATATCTTTTATCTGCATAGACGAATTCAAGGTTCAAGGTTTAAAATTCAAAGTTTACTGTTGAGTTGCGAGATCCGGGTTTCGGGTTATTCTTTAAACTCAATAGATACATTTGACCATTCATTATCAAACTTCGGACTGTATTTTTTATAAAAATTGATGGCTGGCTCATTCCAGTTCAATACCTGGAGCACCATTCCGCTATAGTTGTTGGATTTACCATATTCCAATGTTGCATCAAACAACATTTTTCCGATTTGCTTTCCTCTGAGTCTTTCTGTCACAACGAGATCTTCAAGATACAATCTTCTTCCTTTCCATGTTGAATATCTGTCGTAATACAATGATATCCCAATGATTTCGCCTTCAAATTCCGCAACAAAAGCACCCCAGACCGGAGAATTTCCAAAACCATCCTGAATAAATTCATCCAGCGTCACCGTTACTTCATGCAGCGCTTTTTCATATTCTGCCAGTTCTTTGATTAAATCCAGCATGGAAGCACAATCTTCCAGAACGGCTTTTCTTATTGTTACCTCACTCATTATGGTGCCTGGATTTTTGCTAAAATTCTATTAACGATTTCTTCTGATGAAACTTCTTCTGCTTCAGCCTCAAAAGTCAAGCCTATTCTGTGTCTCAATACATCTTTTGCCAATGCTTTTACATCTTCAGGAATAACGAATGCTCTTCCTTTTAAGAATGCATATGCTCTTGAAGCGATAGCAAGGTTAATGGATGCTCTTGGAGAAGCCCCAAAGCTGATATAATTTTTAAGTTCAGAAAGACCGTAATTTTCCGGATAACGCGTTGCAAACACCATATCCAGAATATATTTTTCAATTTTCTCATCCAGATAAATCTGGTTGATCAATTCTTTAGCATCTACAATATCCTGAAGGGAAATCACTGGTTTCACAGCCGGCTGATGTGAAGTGGAAACCATTCTCATTACCTGTCTTTCATCTTCAAAAGAAGGATAATCTATGGTACATTTCAGCATAAAACGGTCACTCTGTGCCTCAGGCAGCAAATAAGTCCCTTCTTGATCAATCGGGTTCTGTGTTGCCAATACCAGGAACGGTTTTGGAAGCTTCATGGTTTCATCACCTATTGTCACCTGCTTTTCCTGCATTACCTCCAAAAGAGCCGACTGCACTTTTGCCGGCGCACGGTTGATCTCATCTGCCAATACAAAGTTCGCGAATACAGGACCTTTTTTTATAGAAAAATCATTGTCTTTGATATTGTAAATCATGGTTCCCACAACGTCTGCAGGAAGCAAATCCGGAGTAAACTGAATTCTTGAAAATTCACCATGCACAGCATCTGCCAAGGTTTTTATGGCGAGAGTTTTAGCCAATCCCGGCACCCCTTCCAAAAGAACGTGACCATTTCCCAAAAGCCCTACCAAAAGACGGTCTACCATGTAATCCTGCCCAATAATAACTTTGTTGATTTCCTGTCTCAGAAGAGTAAATAAATAATTTTTTTCTTTTACTTTTTCCGTCAATTGGCGGATATCTTCAGCTTGATATATCTCTGACATAGCTTGATTTAAAATAAGTGGTAAATTTCTGATAAATACTTGCATTAATCAACACAATAAATGCCATTTTTGAGTTAAAGTTTGTTAAATATTCCGGTATTAACGCAATATTTAAAGCTATAATGCTGAATTTCTTGTCTATAAAGAAATCCATACATCTGAGATATTTCAATAGATTCTCGATCTGTTTTTGTGATGATCCATATAAAAAAGTGCTGCAAATTACTTTCACAACACTTTGGTTTTATTATTTCAATTTTTGTTCAAAATCTAAATCCTGAAAACTTTAAAGCTTGGTTACTGTAATGGTAAAAGTATTTTCAGGGGCATCTGTTGTATCATCATAAGCTCCTACATTGATGAAGTAATCAATCCCGGATACAGTCGTAATTGTAAGGGTTTCAGCAGCACCGCCTCCACCGTTATCCACTGTACCTGTACAGGACAGATTGCTGCAGCTTCCGCTATACACTCCAATTTGAGGGTCAAAGCTGCTTCCGGAAGGCATCGCTACTTTTATAGTATATTGACTTCCGTCTCCAGCCAGTTTAAACCATGTTCCGTCATTCATTCCCGTATCTCCGTTACTGGTACAGACACTTATATTTCCAGAATTATTAGTGGTAGAGACAGCGTCATCCTGAGTATAGCTGTAAGGAAACACGGAGGCAAGGAAAGCGCCTGAGCATGCATCATTAGCAGGTATTGCAGGAACCGTTTTAAACATAAATTCTGAACATCCTGAGGATTCAACATTAGCAGAAACAGCGGTTATCTTCAAATAGTAAGTCGTTCCTGTTGCAAGAGCGGCCGAAGGTGAAAAGGCTGTTCCGGATACTACCTGCTGATTTACAACATTAACACTTCCCGGACTTGTCCCTATCGAAACCTTATAAGAATCCGCCCCGGAAACAGGGAACCAGGTGATATTAGGAGACAAGGAAACATTCTGGGTATTATTTGCCGGATACATAATGAAAGGACAGGCAGGGCCGGCACTGGATGTAAGGCCTGAGATTGTAATTGCAGATTTATAGTCTGCTCTTATTCCGCCCGGTGGAGCAGAAATATCTACCACACTACGATCTCCTTTATAATAAAGGGTTGAATTGGAAATATGAGAATAGACATGGAAGGCTTCATCAAAATTATTAATATCAATATTCGGAGAATTCTCTTTTGCAGCAACAACCAGATTATCAACATTATTATATGCAAAAGGCATTGTAAAAACAACCTGAACTTTATTATTATTTCTGGTTATTGTTCCTGTAAAAACTTGTGTCAGCTGAGCAGCAGGAATCCAGTCTGTACCGGAAGAAAATGCCGTTTTTGAGGTATGACCAAGATAAACAGTCCAGTTTGAAGATTCTGTAAGGGTTGAAGAAGGATCTACATAAAATGTAAGCCCTGTAATATTGCCCGCTGTATTGGCATTTATTTCCTGTTTAGGATAAATCTGCTGCACATAGGAGTAAGAGAAAAAACTGCTTACAGGTGCTGTCCCTACATTCGCTGCTCCAATATTGATATTGATCTGAGCGTTCACTCCTGCCACTATAAAAAACAAAATTAAAAGTAAAATTCTTTTCATTATTAATAATATTAATCCGAAATACCATGCTAATTTAATAATAAATACCTGGATCACAACAATAAAAAAATATTTTCCATTATATGATTGAACATAATAAAATCAATTAAACAAAAACATGCTTTAAAAATTAAATAATTAAATATTTATCAATAAAAAAGCACAAATAAGAAAAATAAAAGAAATTAAAAGTAATTTTGATACTTAATTAATATATTTACACTAAACATCAATCTATGTATAAAAGGCTATTTTTTTCAAGTATTTTCATAGCAAATCTGGCCCTATCACAAACAACAATGACGAATGTGATTTCAGATGCTGTTTACTACGATGGTTATGCGGCTACAGTATCCAACCCAGTCCCGAGTGGCTTGACACGACTAAATAATGCCAGATATACAAGGAAACTTACTGATGCTGAACTAGACTCTTTTAAAGCAAAAATCGCGATGCGGGTAACAATAGGTGCATTGTGTGACAATTACGACCGCCTGGGAGAAGTCTTTTTAGCGATGATTCCTAAAAATCAATCTACTTACACAATTAATGATGCAAACGTCAAAAGAATTGAGATAGGAAGGTACATCACACCTTTTATGAATAAAAACAGA
Organism: Chryseobacterium rhizoplanae; assembly: GCF_900182655.1. Classification (GTDB taxonomy): domain Bacteria; phylum Bacteroidota; class Bacteroidia; order Flavobacteriales; family Weeksellaceae; genus Chryseobacterium; species Chryseobacterium rhizoplanae. The sequence continues at coordinate 136,310 of NZ_FXTC01000006.1, read as the reverse complement.
ACTCCGTCAGAGGTTCCTTATACTTATGATATTAGTAATCTCTATAGTGTTTTTCATGATACAGCATTACGTAATACGTATGATTTCTACATGGAACTGGATGTTTTCGGTGTTCCGTATGCAGCACAAACCCAGGTTTCCGGCTGTTCAGGGAGAATTGATGTTTTTTCCGGAACCCTTACTTTTTTCTCAACGGATACCGGAGCAACTCCTTCAGATTCCAACAATCTTATTCCCATATTAAGTTACAATAAACTCAATAACTATAACAGCACCGATGTTACAGGAGAAACCGTGAGAATTGTCACTTTCAATCTCCCAAACCCTGTAACCAACGCCCGTTTTTTTGTAATATCTACTCCTCATGGTGCCAACAGTGGTGGTGAAGAATATATCAGAAGACAAAACTATACTTATATAGATGACGTACAGGTACTCACTTACACTCCGGGAGGAATTTCATGTGAACCTTACAGGGTATATAACACTCAGGGAAACGGAATCTATGGGTCTACTCCTAAAACTTTCGCAGACTGGACCTCATGGAATAACTGGTGTCCCGGAAATTCAGTTCCTATCAGAGAATTTACACTTCCAAGCTTAACGGCAGGCAATCACACTTTGAAACATACGATACCGACAGCTGTTTTCAACCAGCAGCAGGGAGATGTTATGTTATCAGTTTATATGCAGGGTAAAAGCAATGCCGTCTTAAATGTAAAAGATATCAAAACTGTAGATGTAAACATATATCCTAATCCTACTTCTGATTTTGTACACATACAATCAAAAGCAGATGTAACCTCAATAAGTCTGTTCAATGTAGAAGGAAGAAAACTTATAGAAACTTATAATGAGAACAAAGTAGATCTTTCCCCATACAGTACCGGAATTTATTTTTTAAATATTGTTCTAAAGGATGGAACCACATTTAAACATAAAATCATCAAAAAATAAAACTGACTGTAAAACCATATAACCAACAAAACAATAAAGCCTTCCTGAATCTTTTTACAGGAAGGCTTTGTGTAAAAATATACATCTTATACGTTTCGTAAAATTGAACGTAAAAACATCATAATAACACTAAAAGCTAGTTGGAAAAACAACCTAAATCTATCCTTTTTCTGAAAAGTTAAAAAACTTTAACTTCAATCCTTTACCCAAAAAAATTGTCATTTCCAGTTTATTAAACTATTTTTGGTGATTAAAAATTTTGCAAAATGAATTATCATTTTCAAGCGCACAGACAGGTAAGAAAGAACCTTTTAGACCTCCTTCAGAACACATCTCATGAAGATCTGATTCTGATTCCGGATGGTTTCAACAATAATATGTACTGGAATATTGCCCATACTGTTGCTACACAGCAGCTTTTGCATTATTACCTAAGCGGAAATCCTTTCCGTATTGACAAATATTGGATCGAAACTTACAAAAAGGGAACTTTACCGAATTTAAATGTTCAGAAATCGGAAGTAGAAGATTTAGAATTTTTACTTACGGAAACTTCGAAGATATTAATGAAGGATTATGACAGTGATTTCTTCTCAGACTACACTCCTTATACAACAAGTTTTGGGATGGATCTGAAAAGCATTCAGGATGCCATTATCTTCAACAATATGCATGAAAGCCTTCACTACGGTTATGTGATGGCACAGAAAAGAGCAATTTTAGGAGAGAAGTATTAGATTCAAGGTTCTTAGTTTAAAGTTTAAGGCTATGGCGACAATCAATAGATTTGAAGACTTAGAGATTTGGAAATTGTCCCGGGAGCTTTGCAATGGAGTTTATCATATCATTGAATCTAACAACCTTAAAAATAATTTTAAACTTTGTAATCAAATTGACGGATCTTCAGGTTCAGTAATGGATAATATTGCTGAAGGATTTGAAAGAAACGGTAACAGAGAATTTATATAATTTCTTTCTATTGCGAAAGCTTCATGCGGAGAAACCAGATCTCAATTGTATCGGGTCCTCGACAGAAATTTTATTTCGCAGGAAAAATTTGAAACATTAATTGAGCAGACAGAAACGTTAAGCAGAAAGATCAGCTCTTTTATAAAATATTTAAATACAACAGATTTAAAAGGGACAAAGTACAAACCTTAAAATTCAAAAATTTACATAGTAAGCCTTGAACTTTAAACGATGAACTTTAAACCTTAAACATAAAATTTTAAACAACTCAATGAAAGACGATTTTATTTTCGGGCTGCGTCCCGTGATTGAAGCAATTGAAGCGGGAAAAACGATTGACAAGGTCTTTGTGCAGAATGCACTTCAAGGTCCTATTTATGCTGAACTAAAAGCAATTTTAGCGAAAAATAAAATCCGTCCCAATTATGTTCCGGTTGAAAAACTGAACCGTTTTACAAGAAAAAACCACCAGGGTGTGGTGGCCTTTATTTCGGATGTACCGTTTCATAAAGTGGAGGATATTGTTCCACAATTATTTGAACAGGGAAAAACTCCTTTTCTTTTGATTCTGGACAGACTTACTGATGTTAGAAACTTTGGTGCCATCTGCAGAACGGCAGAATGCGTAGGTGTTGATGCTATAATCATTCCGGAAAAGGGAGCTGCTCCTATTAATTCTGATGCTATAAAAACCTCTGCAGGTGCTATTTATAATATTAAAATATGTAAAGAAAACAACCTGGCTCATGCTGTGGATTTTCTTCAGCAAAGTGGAATTTCTGTGTATGCTGCCAGTGAAAAAGCTCAGAAATTAATTTATGATGTCAACCTTACAGAGCCATGTGCTATTGTTATGGGAAATGAAGAAACCGGAATTTCTAAAGAAGTTCTGCATCACGCTGACGAAAAAATAAAACTTCCTATTGAAGGAAAAACTCAATCTCTGAATGTTTCTGTAGCATGTGGAGCGATTTTGTATGAAGCGGTAAGACAGAAAATGACTGCTATACCAAATTCTTAAACATGAAAATAAAATTGCTTTTACCATTATTTTTTGTACCCTTTGCATTGAATGCACAGACAAAAAATATAGCAACAGACAATCACCTTACCACTGAACTTGATAAAATGGTTCAGAAAGAAGCGCTCACTTACATGCAGAATCCTGCACGTGTGGGGCTTTCAATAGGTGTTTTTAAAGATGGTAAAAGTTATTTTTATAATTATGGAACCACGGAAATCGGAAAATCAGAGCTTCCGACCTCTAAAAGTGTTTACGAGATCGCATCCATCACCAAGACATTTACCGGAACTCTTCTGGCCCATGCTTTAGCAGACGGTAAAATTAAAATGAATGACGATATCAGGAAATATCTGGACGGGAATTATCCTAATCTTGAACTTGAAAAACACCCGATAACGATCGGCAATCTTACCAATCATTCATCAGGATTACCTCAGTTCTTACCGGATCAGTCTGAAACATTCAAAAAACCGATGGACTCTGTTGCCATAGCATTAGCTGATTTTTATAAAAACTACTCGAAAAAGAAGTTTTATGAAGATCTTCATCAGGCTAAAGTAGATTTTCTACCCGGAACAGACTATAAATATTCCAATGCAGGAACACAGATCGCAGGAGATATTCTTGAAAAAGTATATCAGAAAAGCTATAAAGACCTGCTTTCAGAGTATATTACCAAACCTTTGAAAATGAACCAAACCATTGTTGGTACGAATTCTGCACAGCTATTGACTTGCTATAATGAAAAAGGAAAGGTAATGCCCAGAAATTTCACAACGATCTTTGCTCCGGCAGGAGGAATTATATCCACGACAGGAGATCTGGTGAAATACATACAGTACCATTTGGATGAAAACAACAAATATGTAAAAATATCCCATACTCCTCTCGTGAAAAGCGATGGAGATGCAATCGGACTGTACTGGAGGATACATACCTATGAAGACGCAACCCAAACGGTTTATCATACAGGAGGTACATTTGGCTTTTCGAGCGTACTTCAGGTTTATCCGGCAAAAAATATGGGAGTTGTTATACTGTCTAATGAGTCAGATGGAGAATCTCAGGGGAAACTGCATGATATTGCAGACAATATATTAAGAAACAGTAGTAAAAAATAAAGTTAAAATCAAATGAAGAACATTGCAGCGCTTGCGCTTATATCATCAATAGCTCTTGTATCTTGTAAAAAAGAAACAGCAAAAATAACGAAAGTAGATCCTAAAACCGGAAAAACGGTAACCGTAGAAGTTCCTGCTGATTCTGTAGCAAAAGTTGCAGAAAACCCGGCAATCAAAGATTCTGCGGGAGTTATTAAACAAACTTTTAAGCTTGAAAAAGGAAAAACATATCCTCTTACCACGTATCAGAGGGATGTAAAAACAATGACGGATCCTCAGGGAAAATCCATCACGGCAACCAGCGAATCTACGGATGAAATGAACTTTGTGGTGAATGATATCAAAGGGAATGTATACGAAATGACCCTTAATCTTGTAGCGAAAAGAAATTCTCAGTCTGCACAGGGAAAAACAGTAGTGGTAGATACCAAACTTGCTCTTCCTAAAGAAGATGATCTTAAAATGATCTGGAACGTAAACAAAGCACTTACCGGGAACAAACTTGCCATGAAAATGGATACAAAAGGTAATGTAATCTCTATCACAGGATTTGATGCTGTTTATACAAAAGTTTCCAATGCCGTAGGGACTCTTATCAAAGATGCCAATCAAAAAGCGAGCGTTGTGGCAAGTCTTAAAGAATCGTTCAATGAAAAAGTATTAAAAGATCAGTTCCATAAAAACCTGATGATTATTCCTAAAAAAGGAGTAAAAATTGGTGAGAAATGGTCTACTTCCGAAAATGCAGATGCAAGCGGAGCTGTAAAAGTAACTTCCAATTATGTAATGAAAAGCTTAGGAAACGGAACAGCAGAGATTGCCGTTACCGGAGGTATTCCTAAGAAGACTGAAAAGAAAGCTCAGGGACCTATTACCCACAGCCTGAGCAGTGAACTGGTTCAGAACGGGACCATTAAGTTTGACGAAAGCACAGGATGGATTACCAATCAGAATATCAACGTAAAAACGACACAGATAGAAACCATTTCAGATGGAAAACAATCTCAGTCTATGAAAAGCGTTTCCAATTCATCGGTAATGGTAAACCCATCTGCTAAATAACTGAATTAAATGCATTCAGGGTTTACCCTTTAAAGAGTAAACCCTGAACTTTAAATTTTAACATTATGAAGTACATTCTTGAGCTAGTACTCACTGCCATTATTATTTTCTTTGTCTGGAATATCCTGAAAAGGATTTTCTTTAAGACATTTTATAGTTACCGTTTTAATAACAACAATCAAAACAACGGACAGCAGGATATACAAGACTCGAATAAGAATAACAAAAAGAACCTTAAATGGGATGCAGAAACTGTAGACTATGAAGAGGTGAAAGAGAGTAAAGACAAAAGGTAAACATTCCAGGAAATAAAAGATAATAACCAGCATGGCCAAAAATAAAAACTTCATTTATATTGCAGCTTCATTAGTAGTATTTATAGTTTTAGCATTTTTATATTCTACCCCTGTATTTACAGGAAAACAGCTTTTCCAGCACGATATTGTGCAATACAGAGGAGGAGCAAAAGAACTGCTCGACTATAGAGCAAATACCGGAAATGAAACCTATTGGAGTGATTCCATGTTTGGAGGTATGCCGACTTATCAGATGGGAAGCCAGTTCAAAGGGGATATCATCAAGAAAATCGACAGCAATCTGAATTTGCTGCCAAGACCGGTCAATTATCTTTTCCTTCTGTTTGCAGGTTTTTTCCTTTTGGGAATGGTAGTGGTCAGAAACTGGAAGTATGCGCTTTTAGGAGCTACTTTCTTTGGGCTTTCTACCTATTTTTATATCATTATTGCAGCCGGGCACAATGGTAAAGTAAACACCATTGAGTATTTTGCACCGCTGTTAGCCGGAATTTTACTGGTTTACATCAGAAAACAATACATCTGGGGATTCATTGTTACTACCCTTTTTATGGGGCTTCAGATTGCAGCCAATCACCCGCAGATGACGTATTATCTGTTCCTTGCATTAGGATTTTTATTCTTATCTGAGCTGATCAGAGCAATACAGAAAAAGACACCGATGAAGCATTTCCTTATTTCATCAGGAATTATTGCAGCATCATGTATTATCGGAGTTGGAATGAATTCACAAAGAATCATGGCTAATTCTGAATATGTAAAAGAAACAGTTCGTGGAAAACAGATCTTAGATAACGACAGCCATACTTCAGGAAAATCAGGAATGGATAAAGAAAGTATGCTGATGTGGAGCTATGGACAGCTTGAAACTTTAAACCTTTTCATCCCAAGATTGATGGGTGGTGGAAGTCAGGAGCCGGAAGGAAAAGAAATGATGAACAGAGTTCAGGAACTGGTTCAGGAAAATGTAGGTTCACAAGCGGAAATGGACAGAATTTCAAAAGGCTTCAGTGGAATGACGTACTGGGGAGATCAGCCCGGGACTTCAGGACCTGCTTATCAGGGGGCGATTGTATGTTTCCTTGCTTTATTAGGATTTTTCTTTGCGGGAAAAAAATACCGTTACTGGATCTTAGGCGCTTCTATCCTGACTATTTTACTGGCCTGGGGAAGCAACTTTATGCCGTTATCTGATTTCTTTATTGATTATGTTCCGTTTTATAATAAATTCAGAGCTCCTTCCTCAATTCTGGTTGTAGTGGAATTATTATTCCCTTTAATTGCCATTCTGGGATTATACAGATTCTTCACAGACGAAAAACTGACTGAAGAATATAAGCAGAAAATCCTTATGTATGTTGGAGGTGGAACTTTAGGATTTTTATTAATTCTTCTGATCTTCGGAAAATCATTACTCGGTTTTTCTACAGAAGGCGAAAAGACTTACTTCCCTCCCTTCCTACTGGATTATCTTGTAGATGAAAGATATAAACTGTTCAGAATAGACGCCATAAAAGCATTTATTTATGTAGCGATTACGGTTGCTGCCTTATTCTTAACTTTAAAGAAAAAACTTAATCAGAATATTGCTTTGATAGTAATTGGAGTTGTAAGCTTATTTGATCTCTGGACCGTAAATAAGCGTTATTTGAATGACGAAAACTACGTAGATAAGATATTTGCTGAAAATCCTTTCCAAACAGAAAGTTCAGATCTGCTGGCTGAAAAAGTTCAGGGAAATCCCAATCTGGAATCCATTCTATCCAATGTCAACATCAACAAAACATTGGAAACAATCTCTGAAAAAGACAAAACTCACTACAGAATTTACAACCAGACGCTGGGTGTAACCAGTGAAACCAATACCTCTTATTTTAAAGCTTCAATTGGTGGTTACCACGCCGTAAAACTAAGAAGATATGATGATGTCCTGAATGAATACATCAATAATGTAGACAGTGTAAAAACACCTAATATTTTAAACTTATTAAATGCCAAGTATATGGTTTTCGGAGGACCTGAACAGCCACAAGTTGTTCCTAATCCAAAAGCCAACGGAAACGCATGGTTTGTAAGTGATTTAAAGTTTGTAGATACCCCTAATCAGGAAATTAAATCCATCGGAACTATTGACAACAAGAAAACAGCAGTTATTGCATCATCTGATAAATCATATTTTGACAACAAACCCGTTCAGGCAGATTCTACAGCATTCATCAATCTTACGAAATATCAGCCGAACGAACTTGAATTTAAATCTCAGTCGAAGACACCTCAATTAGCAGTATTCTCTGAAGTGTACTATCCTCATGGATGGAAAGTTCTGGTAGATGAGAAAGAGGTTCCTTATGTGAAAGCAGATTACCTGCTTCGTGCAGTGCATGTACCGGCAGGAAGCCACCATATCAGAATGGTATTTGAGCCTGAAGTAATTGAAAAAGGGAAATGGGTTTCTCTACTGTCATTCGGATTATTTATCCTGTTGTCTGCATTTGGAATTTTCTGGATGAACAAAAACAAGAAAAAAGAAATTGTAGCTGAACAAAAAGCTTAATCCTATATAATCAAAGTGTCGTTCAGAATGACATAGAGCTTAAAAAATGGAACAGAAGAAAATATTGATTATCACCTATTACTGGCCTCCTGCGGGAGGTCCTGGTGTTCAAAGATGGCTGAAGTTTGCAAAATATCTGCCGGATTTCGGATGGAAACCTATCATCTATACTCCGGAAAATCCAAGTTATCCTTTGCTGGATGAAACCCTGATGAAAGATGTTCCTGAAAATATTGAGATGGTAAGAACCAAAATCTGGGAACCTTACCAGCTGGCTGAAAAGCTGAATAAAAGCAATAAAAAATTTAAAGCCGGACAGTTTGATGTAGGAAAAAATCAAAGCTGGAAATCCAGACTTTCGATCTGGGTAAGGGGTAATTTTTTTATTCCTGATGCCAGAGTTTTTTGGGTAAAACCTTCCATTAAGTTTCTGGAAAAATACCTGAAAGAAAATAAAATAGATACGATTGTAACTTCTGGTCCCCCCCATTCTCTTCATCTGATTGGCTTAGGACTTAAAAATAAAATGCCTGACCTGAAATGGATTGCCGATTTCCGTGATCCATGGACAGAAATTTCCTATTACAAACATCTGAAACTAACCAAAAGTTCAGATAAAAAGCACCGTCAGCTTGAAAGTGCTGTATTTAAAAATGCAGACATCACTTTGGCAACAAGCTATACTGATGCAGAAAATTTCAGGAAAGCAGGAGCCAATGCGGTTTGTATTACGAACGGATTTGATGAAAGTGATTCGGACGGTAAAGTAAAAGGACAGAATAATGAAGATCAATTTACTTTAAGCTATATTGGTGTTTTAGAGCAACTCAGAAATCCTGAAAACCTTTGGAAAGCACTTGATGAACTGGTGAAAGAAAATGCTGAATTTGCAACTGATTTTACATTGAAATTTGTAGGCAGAATAGATGATAAAATCCTTCAGTCTATCGAAAATTCAAGCCTGAAAAATCATATTCAGAACCTTGGATATCTTGCCCACGGAAAAGCTGTGGAGGAAATGCAGAACTCAGATCTGCTTCTTATTACCAATTTCCCGAACGAATCTTCAAAAGGAATCATTCCCGGAAAAATATTTGAATATCTGGCTTCAGGAAAACAAATTCTGTCATTCGGTCCGGATAAAGCTGATGTAGCGAAAATCCTGGATGAAACCCAGGCAGGAAAACATTTCAGCTATCAGGATACAGAAACCGTCAAGAAGTTTATTCTTGAAAAATTTATCCTTTGGAAAAACGGAAATCTTCTTGAAAACACTCAGCATATTGAGCAGTTCTCAAGAAAAAATCTAACCCGTCAACTGACTGATATTTTATAATAAAGAAAGGAAGTTAGAAGCTGGAAGCTTACATGCCGCTTCAACTTCTAACTTCTAACTTTTAAATTGTCCATTGGTCATTTACCACTGCAATCAGATAATATTTCCCCTGAAATTCTTCAAATACAAAGCGGAGTGTTTTCCAATCCATCTCTCCATTTTTTTCGGTTCCTTTGATATAGTTTTCAGTGAAGTTATCTTTAGGATAAATTTCCTTTAAATTATTGAGAGAATTACCTCCGCCTATGAATTTATTCAGTGAATATTGGGATGCTGTAAAATCTTTAGCAAAGACCCATTTACCAAGATAATCATTAACCGTTGCCTTATAAGGATCTCCTGAACCGTCATGTGCTCCCCAGGTAAACAGTGTTTTGGTAGGCTGGTATTTTTCAAAATCTGCCTTAGAAAAATGTTTATCTCCTTTGATATCTACAAAAGCATACATCGAAAAACGGACTCCTTTTTCAGGGTGAATCAAGGATGCAAAACTGGTATAATCTTTATTTTTCAAAGCTTTCAAAACCTCATCATTAGTCTGCTTCAAAACTGCTTCTTTATTAGCAATATTTTGTACGGTACCTGCAGTGTCTGTTTTATTTTGTGCGATGGAATCTATCACATTGGGAACAGGTTTTCCTGCCTCTTTTTTACAGGCTACAACCAAAACCAAAACAACCAGTGAAATAAGTATTTTTTTCATATTTTAAATTTTGCAACTGGTAAAAAACACCAAAACTGATGCCAAGCGGTAAATGATATAAAGAGATAAAGACTATGAGAGTAGATGGGTTATAGCTTCTCATTTTAAAAATTACATCGTACATTTGTTACATGGAAATATTGGATATTCTCATTATCGGGGCCGGACCCATCGGTTTAAACTGTGCCCTTGAAGCTCAAAAAAATAATCTTAGTCATTTAATCATAGAAAAGGGAACCATTGTCAACTCTCTGTACAATTATCCTTTATATATGCGTTTTTTCTCCACTGCAGAAAAACTGGAAATTGACGAAATTCCATTTATTTCAACTGCTCCAAAACCGGGAAGACAGGAGGCACTGGAATATTACCAAGGGATTGCCCGACAGAAAAAGCTTACCATTAATCTGTATGAAAAAGTACTGGGTGTTTCCAAAAACAACGAACTGTTTGAGATAAAAACAACCAAAGCAAGTTATGTTGCTAAAAATCTGGTGATTGCTACCGGATTCTATGATATCCCAAACCTCATGAATATTCCCGGCGAAAACCTTCCAAAGGTCAAGCATTATTATACCGAACCTTATCCTTATGCAAAACAGAAAATCGTAGTTGTAGGATCAAGTAATTCTGCGGTAGATGCAGCTCTGGAAACCTATAGAAAAGGAGCTGAGGTAACCATGATTGTTCGTCATTCCAAAATTTCCAAAAGTGTAAAATATTGGGTAAAACCGGATATAGAAAACAGGATTGCAGAAGGCAGTATTAAAGCTCATTTTAATGCTGAAATGATCGAGATTAAAGAAAACACGATTGTTTTTAAAGATGAGAAAGGCGAAATTCATGAAATTGATAATGATTTTGTGCTGGCCATGACGGGTTATCTTCCTGATTTTGATTTTCTGAGAAATTCTGGTATTGAACTCAAAGGAGACTGCCTGAACCCGTTTTATAATCTTGAAACGATGGAAACCAATATTTCCAATCTCTATCTTGCAGGAGTGGTATGCGGTGGAAAAGATACCCATCTCTGGTTCATTGAAAACTCAAGAATTCATGCCAGTATGATTATCAATACTATTCTTTCCAGATCTTAATAGTAAACAACTCATATATAGCAAAAGCTTCGGGTAATTTCTACGAAATTGCCCGAAGCTTTATTTTTAAACTGATTCAATACTTACATCATTTCTCCCTCCGCTTTATTCTTTTCCTTAAGCATCCATGGAATGATAAAGTAAAAACCGATAGCAATAGCCGTTGCCAGTACTCCTGTTCCAATCCATAACGTATTAAATCCTAACTTCTCGGCAATCAGTGTTCCTATATAAGGAGTAACGATAAATGCAATGGAGAACGACATTCCGTTCAATCCCATATAAGCACCCTTATTATTATCTCCTGAACGTAATGCTGTAATGGTTGACATAAAAGGCAGTGTCCATATTTCTCCCACGCAAAGTAATGTCATAGACAGCACAAGGGTAAGCATACTATAATCGAAAGCCAGCATTGCATAAGAAATTCCACACAGGAAAGTCCCGATAAGCATGGTAAAAGCTAACGTAAAATATTTTTCAGCAATCTGTACCAGACCCATTTCAAGCAGTACAATCAGAAAACCGCTATATCCGAGAATATATCCGATATTTTGCTGGCTCATATGTGCTGTGTCTTTATAAAATATCGTCAGCGTACTGAACAACTGGAAGAAACATATGGAAAACAACATACAGAATATACAGTACATCAAAAATTTACCATCCCGGTATGGAGAGCTTTCTTTTTTAATAACAATGGCTTCTTTTACCTTTTTTGCCTGCTGTTTGGCTAATCTTGCGCGGTCTTTAAAAAACCAGATATACATCAATCCTGCCAGCAAAGCAGCCAATGCATTACTGAAAAACAGAAATTCATAAGAAATAGCAGATAAAATACCTCCTAATGCGGGCCCGATAGAAAATCCAAGATTGACAGCCATACGATTCAGTGAAAAAGCCCGGGTAATATTTTCAGGCTTCGCATATTTGGTAATTGCCACTGAGTTTGCCGGACGAAATGTTTCACTTACAATACTCTGAGCCAGAATAATTCCTGCCAATCCTGCTTCCGTTGTGAAAAGCGGAATTAAACAGAATAAAGGAACACTGAGGAGTAAACTCAGACTCTGTACCCTATATTCACCTATTTTATCCGTAATCATCCCTCCCAGCCATGATCCGATAACCGAACCTATTCCAAAAAAGCTCAGTACAATTCCTGAATTTTCAATACTGAAATGTAAATGATTGGTCATGTAAACTCCCAGAAACGGAAGTACCATAGAACCAGCCCTGTTGATGAGCATTACCAACGCCAGCATCCAACTCTCCTGCGAGAGTCCTTTGAAAGAATTGGTATATATGTTTATTAATTTCACAATTTATTTAATTTAAATATTTGATTTTGATCTGATTACAGCACAAAATAGTTCTGAAATTTGAGAACATTTGTACTTATAGTTTTTTAAATAAAAAAACGGGGCTTAATATCAAGCCCCGTTTCATTTATCTTATATCAATAAATTCTTACTCTGGCTTATATGAGTCTTTTAATGTTACAGTTCTATTGAACACAAAATTTGTGTCCGTAGAATCCTGATCTTTTGTAAAGTATCCTATTCTCTGGAACTGAAGAGGCTCACCCACAGCAACATCTTTAAGGCTTGGCTCAGCAAAACCTTTCACAATAGCCATTGATTCAGGGTTGATGAAGTTTAGGAAGTCAACATCTTTCTCAGCATCAGGCTGTTCTACTGTAAACAGTTGATTGTAGATTCTTACTTCTACAGGAATTGCATGTTTAGCAGATACCCAGTGTAGAGTTCCTTTTACTTTTCTTAAACTTTCTTCTGTTCCGCTTCCGGATTTGCTCTTCTCATCGTAAGTAGTATAGATGGTCGTGATCTCTCCGTTTTCATCTTTCTCTACTCTTTCAGCTTTGATGATGTAAGCTGATTTTAAACGAACTTCTCCGCCTAATTTCAGTCTGAAGAATTTATTGTTAGCTTCTTCTTTAAAGTCCTCACGCTCAATATATAATTCTCTTGAGAAAGGTACTTCTCTTGTTCCTGCATTTTCCTGCTCAGGATTATTTTCTGTCTCCAACCATTCTTCTTTGTCTTCAGGATAGTTTTCGATCACTAATTTTACAGGATCTACAACGGCCATCACACGTTTCGCCACCTTATTAAGATCTTCACGTACACAGAAGTCCAACAATTGAATTTCGATAAGATTTTCCCTTTTCGCAACCCCTACTTTATCAATAAAGTTTCTGATGGAAGCCGGAGTAAACCCTTTTCTTCTCATCCCTGAAATAGTAGGCATTCTAGGATCATCCCATCCGGTTACCACTCCTTCTGCTACCAACCTCTGAAGCTTTCTTTTGGAAGTAATCATATAGGAAACATTCATTCTCGCAAATTCTCTCTGCTTGTTTTTAACCCTTCCTTCTTCATAAACCTGATCCAAATACCAGTTATATAAAGGCCTGTGGTTTTCAAACTCCAAAGAACAAAGCGAATGTGAAATTTGTTCAATATAATCGGATTCACCATGAGCCCAGTCGTACATCGGATAGATTTTCCATGCCGTACCTGTTCTGTGGTGAGGTTTGTTCAAAATTCTGTACATCACAGGGTCACGCATATTCATATTTGGTGAAACCATGTCGATTTTTGCACGAAGAGACATTGAACCACTTTCAAATTCTCCGTTTTTCATCCTTTCGAATAAATCTAAAGACTCTTCAACAGGACGGTTTCTGAATGGAGATTCAATTCCCGGTTCCGAAGGATTTTTTCTTTGCTCAGTAATCACTTCAGAAGGCTGTTCATCTACATAAGCTTTTCCTTCTTTAATTAACTGAACTGCCCAATCGTAAAGCTGCTGGAAGTAGTCGGAAGCATACAAAACTTTATCCCATTTGAAACCTAACCATTCAACGTCTTTCATAATAGAATCTACGAATTCCTGTTCTTCTTTCTCAGGGTTCGTATCGTCAAAACGAAGGTTTACGGGAGCATTGTATTTTTCACCCAGACCGAAGTTGATGCAGATGGCTTTTGTGTGCCCTACATGCAGATAACCATTAGGTTCAGGTGGAAAACGGAAACGGATCTGATCTCTTTTCAGACCGTTTGCCATATCATCTTCTATAATTTGCTCAATAAAATTGAGTGATTTTTTTTCTTCTTCCATTAAAGTAGCTTTTATTTTTTAGCAAAAAAAGTTTCACAAAGTTACGGAAAAATAAGCGTTTGTAAAAGTGATAATTTAAAAGCCTTATCCTTTGTATTTCAGTAATTTTCATTAATTTCGGAATGCTAAAACCATTTAACCAATTAACAATCATGGCCGTTTATATCTTAAGTAACCGGAAGATCGTTCGTCATAAAGGCGAGAAAGTAGACTCTTTTTCCAATGATGAATACTCAATCCCTAATTTCAGAATCGCGAAATGTGATTTTGACAACTACAAAGAGCCCACTGCTCAAGCCAAAAAGAAAAAAGACTACACCAACAGGAATATTTTAAACTATAAGTTTTTCTCTGAACCCGAAAAACAGGGGTATGAAGAAGTTCTGGATGTTCTGCTGAGTGAAAAAGGAATTAAAAAGTCTGCTCTTACAGCCAATAATCTTGGCGGAACTCAAAGAATGTTCTATGAACTGTACAAAAATATGTCTACCACTAAAGAAAGAAGTGATGTACTGATATTCATTCATGGTTATCTGTATGATTTTGATGATGAATTAAAGGCTATTCTTGATCTTAAGAAAATATTCATTGATAATCCTGCATCTCCTGTAGAACATATTTTATTCGTAAGCTGGCCAGCCTCAGGAAGCATTATTCCGTTAAGTTATTTTGATGATAAGGCTTCCAGTATCAATTCCGGTACATCTTTAATGAGGTTGTTTTATTTCTATACTCAATTTTTAAAAGATATCTTTTCCAACCGGGATCTTGCCCCCTGCAATCAAAGAATTCATCTAATGGCCCATTCCCTGGGAAACAGAGTGCTTCAAAGCATGTTATACAGCCTTAAAAGGGAAAATATACTCCGTGTTATCGATCAGGTTTTACTGTTGAATGCGGATGTCAGCTATAAAGTATTTGAAGATTCCGAAGATTCATATAATAAATTACCATTACTGGCCAACCGGATTTCCATTTATCTGAACAGACAGGATGCGGTTTTGGGAATTTCTCAGTTTACAAAAAACATTCTTACACCACGACTTGGTAAAAACGGACCAAGTGATATTAGTGATTATAAAGATATTGTTTCTATTATCGACTGTACATTTGTAAAAGATGACCTTCTCAACAGTTTCAAATATGAAGTGGGAAACCATTGGGGATACCTCTCCAGTTCGCAGGTACAGTCAGATATCTTTCAGACTTTAAACGGAATAGACAGGAATCTTATCACCAACCGAACTAAGGATAACGAAAACATTTTCACAATTATTTCTTAATAAGTAATTAAAATAATTCTTAAAAAATGAACTTTATGTTAAAATTAGTTCATTACTGCAGTATGGCATAATGATTGCTAATTCAAACTCTAGGGAATTATAATTTTTTTATTATGGAACATATTAAAAAACAGTTTTCTTATATATTAAGCTATATTAAGAAAGCCATCTTTGTAAAAGATGTCATTTAACTGAATAACAACCTTTAAAACAAAAAGTATTCGACCCAACAACTACTCATCCTTATAAAACAGCCCGAAAAAACAATACTTATTCCTCATAAACTCATGCAGGAATATATTTTCATGTTTAAAATTATTGAAACATTTCTTTGATATTGTTAAATATTGCCAAATAATTCCCTACTTGTTGTATAATTGAAAAAAGTTTTCGACATTTACTTATCAATCAAATAAAATTAATATCATGAAAAATCTAAAGAAAATCAAAAGAGGAGAATTAAAAACGATCAAAGGAGGAAGACCACCACTTGGATGTAACAGCTGGAACCCGGTTGCGATGTGCTGCAGATCATGGGGGCCTGACTATTGCGGCCAGACCACATGCCCGGATTCACCTCCACCATTATGCTAATTAACTTTTCAGTTATTTTTTGAACCATAGCAGCTCATTTCTGAGTTCTAAATCGGATTCAAAATTATTTACAAATAAAGCTCCAGTGCCTAAACCTTGAGGCATTGGATTTTTTTTGGTAAATGTATATTGGGCAATGGCATTCAATCCGATATTGCTTTCCAAAGCTGAAGTGATCCACCAACCGATATTTAGATTTTCGGCAAGGGAAATCCAGTCATCTGAACCGGAAAACCCACCTGCCAATGCGGGTTTCAAAATAATATATTGTGGCTGTATTTTTTCTAAAAGTTTCTTCTTTTCTTCAGGATCAATAACACCGATCAGTTCTTCATCTAATGCAATCGGAGTGGGTGTTTTAGCACATAATTCCGCCATGTCATCCCAGTTTCCTGCTTTAATAGGCTGTTCAATAGAATGAATATGAAGATCTGCAAGCTGCTGCAAAACAATTACCGCTTCTTCTTTACTGAATCCTCCGTTGGCGTCCACACGAAGCTCAAGCTGGTCTTTCGAGAATTTTTCTCTTAATTTCCGGAGAATAATATGTTCAGATTCCCAATCGACCCCGATTTTTAGTTTAATACAATGAAATCCTTTTTCCAGTTTCTCCTGAATCTGTTCTTCCATATACCCTACCGCTCCCATCCAGATCAGACCATTGATGGTAATTGCAGATTTACCTTCAGTAAATTCGCTCGGAAAATATATACTGTCACCATGTTTCAGATTTTGAACGGCCTGTTCGTAACCAAACCAGATGGATGGAAACTCTTTCAGTTCTTCTTTCAGAAAACATGCATCCTGATTGATATTTTCACAAAGCCATTTCATCTTTTCTTCGTAATCAGGTCTGTCATCAAAACTCAGCCCTCTGAAAATGGCACATTCCCCTACTCCTTCCCTTCCGTCTTCCGAAATAGTGAGGATAAAGGTTTCCTTATCAAGCAAAACGCCGCGAGATGTTCCACTCGGGCGTTTGAATTGTAATAAATATTGTAAATAATTTGCTTCCATTATTTTACGCTGTCAATACGCATAAATTCTTCTGCTTTTTCTACCATTTCTATACTTCCACAGAAGAACGGAATTCTCTGATGAAGTTCCGTAGGCTCTATTTCAAGAATTCTTCTGAATCCGTCTGTTGCTTTTGCTCCTGCTTGTTCTGCAAGGAATGCCATAGGATTACATTCGTATAAAAGTCTTAATTTACCATTCGGAGCTTGTGAATAAGAAGGATAGATATAAATTCCTCCTTTCAGCATATTTCTGTGGAAATCTGCTACCAGAGACCCGATATATCTTGACGTATAAGGACGGTCTCCTTCTTCCATCTGGCAATATTTAAGGTAATTTTTTACTCCCTGAGGAAATTTGATATAATTTCCTTCGTTGATAGAATAGATCTTACCTGTTTTCGGGAAAGTCATGTTAGGATGAGAAAGATAATAAGTTCCTAAAGAAGGATCCAATGTAAATCCGTTTACTCCGTTTCCTGTTGTATAAACGATCATTGTAGAAGAACCGTAAATAACATAGCCCGCTGCAATCTGATTGATTCCTTTCTGTAAAAAGTCTTCCAGCTGAACAGGAGTTCCAGGTTCAGTAACTCTTCTGTAGATAGAGAAAATAGTTCCTACTGAAACATTGACATCAATATTGGAAGATCCGTCTAAAGGATCAATCAATACTACATATTTACTTAAATGTCCGTTTTCGCCACATTTAATATCAATAAAATCATCATTTTCCTCAGACGCAATACCGCAAACCACCTCTCTTTGAGACAAAGCCGTAATAAAAATTTCATTCGCAATCACATCCAATTTCTGCTGTTCTTCACCCTGAATATTCTGGTTTCCGGCAGCTCCTGTAATATCTACAATTCCGGCTTTATTTACTTCTCTGTTTACCACTTTCGAAGCCAATCTTATTGCGCTCAGAAGACGAGAAAATTCACCTGTAGAATATTGAAAATCGTCCTGTTTATCTATAAGAAATTCTCCTAAAGTCTGTAATGGTTGATTTGACATATTTTTCTTTTTACGTTTTGCCCAAATTTCGGAAAATTTATCGCATTAAGAAAATTTAATTAAAAAAGAGCTTACAATCTGTATTTCAGCACAATACAAATAAAATTCAGCATAACACAGAGCGGTTATTGAAAATTATGTCTCCGGATTTATCAGATCAGACACAGGAAAAATTCAAATTATTTCATTAATTGTTGATTTTAAGGAAATCTTAATTCTATCTCCCGGCCAGGCTATTTCATATCTCGTTGTAAATTTATAATTTTGACGTCCGTAAAAAACTCATGTAATTTTTTATCTAACAATTTTATTTTTAACAATTTAATGAAAATTTTCAAGTTTGGTGGAGCATCTGTAAAAGATGCCGAAAGTGTGAAAAACGTGTCTATGGTTCTACAAAGCCAGGGATTTGCCAAATGTTTGCTGGTAATATCAGCAATGGGCAAGACGACAAACGAATTGGAAAAAGTTGTAGAACTTTATTTCAAAAAGGAGAACTATCAAACTGAAATTGAAAAGATAAAACGAAAACATATTGAGATTGCGGAAGGACTTTTTCCTGAAAATCATGCGGTTTTTGCAGAAATCAATCTATTTTTTGATGATATTGATTCTTTTTTAAGAAGAAATAAGTCTCCCAATTACAACTTTGTTTATGATCAGGTGGTAAGCTGCGGAGAAATGATTTCTACCAAAATTCTGAGTGAGTACCTGAATGAAATTCAATTTACCAATCAATGGCTTGATGCCAGAGATTATGTGAAAACGGATAATTCATACAGAGAAGGTACGGTAGACTGGGTGAGAACTGAAGAATTTATTTCTAATCTGAACCCTGAGATCTGCTATGTAACCCAGGGATTCATTGGCTCTGACGAAAACAATTTTACGGTAACGTTAGGAAGAGAAGGTTCAGACTACTCTGCTGCTATTTTTGCTTATTGCTTAAATGCTGAAGCGATGACGATCTGGAAAGATGTACCGGGAGTAATGACGGGAGACCCAAGAAAATTCAATGATGTCTCTCTTCTTTCCAACATTTCTTATGAAGAAGCGATTGAAATGGCTTATTACGGAGCAAGCGTTATTCACCCGAAAACTTTACAGCCATTACAGCAAAAAAGTATTCCTTTTTATGTAAAATCTTTCGTAGATCCTACCAAAGAAGGTACAAAAGTAGGTGCTTCCGACAAAAACCAACAGGAAGAAACTTATATTTTAAAAGAAAATCAGGATCTTCTGAAAATATCAACAAGAGATTTCTCTTTTATTGCAGAAGACCATATGAGCTTAATTTTTGGCTATTTATCCAAATATAAGATCAAGGTTTCCCTGATGCAGAATTCTGCGATCTCCCTGGCATTGTGCCTTGAAGATAAATTTAACCATATAGATGAGCTCAATCAGGAGCTTCAAAAAATTTTTAAAACCGAAGCAATTAAAAATGTATCTTTATTCACAGTAAGAAATGCGAAGATGGATCACATTGATAAATTTTACCATGAAAAAAATGTATTATTGGAACAAATTTCCAAGAATACTCTTCAAATGGTAACACAATAATATTAATTGCGACTAAACACACATGAGTTTAATTTCGAAAAACGATCTGATCAAAGCTTCCGGCTTAAGTAAACTTGGGTTTCTCAAGAACCCGGTAGCATCTGCTGTGATGAGCATTGCTAAAATAAACGAAGTAAATAAATTATACGACAAACTAAAAGATAAGGAAGGCAAAGACTTTTTCGACTCATTTGTAAGAGAAAGAAACCTAAGCTATGTAGCTTTTGAAGAAGATCTGGCAAAGATTCCGAAAACGGGACCGTTTATTCTGGTTTCCAATCACCCGCTGGGTGCTATTGACGGGATTCTGATGTGCAAGGTCTTATCAGAGGTTCGCCCGGATTTCAAGGTGATGGGAAATTTCCTTTTGGAAAAGATCAAACCTATGGAACCGTTTGTAATCGCTGTAAACCCTTTTGAAAACAGAAAAGAAGCTTACAGCAGCTCTTCAGGAATGCGTGAAACACTCAAGCATTTACAAAACGGAGGCTGCGTAGGTATTTTCCCGGCAGGAGAAGTTTCCAACAAGAACAATCCTTACGGAGAAATTTTAGATAAAGAATGGGAAAAAACGGCACTTAAGCTAATAAGAATGGCTAAAGTACCGGTAGTCCCTATGTATTTCCATGCTAAGAACAGCCGTCTTTTTTATCAGGTGGCTAAGCTTCATCCGAATTTACAGACTTTGATGCTTCCCGCAGAAATGATGAATGATAGAGAAAAACCTATCAGGATCAGAATCGGGCGCCCTATCACTGTAAAGGCAATGGATGACATGGAAACAATCGAGGAATTGGGAGAGTTTCTGAAACGTAAGGTTTATATGATGAAATCTTACTATGAAAAGAGAAAATCTCTTGCTCAAAGCATCAATCTTCAGAATTTATCTGTGAAGTTCCCTTTATTGAAGGAGGAAAATATTGTTCAGAATATCATTGATGAAACGCCTCTGGAAGACATCATTAAAGATGTTGATAAACTGAGAGGAACAGATAAAATGCTGTTCAGTAACGGGAATTATGAAATCTACTTTACCACTTACGAGGAAATCCCTTCTATTATGAGGGAAATCGGACGTCAGAGAGAGCTTACTTTCCGTGCGGTGGGTGAAGGAAGTAATCTTCCGTTTGACCTTGATGAGTATGATAAGCATTACCATCATCTTTTCCTTTGGGACAATGGTGAGAAAAAACTGGCGGGTGCCTACAGAATGGCATTGGGTAGAGAGGTCATGAAGAAATATGGCATCAAAGGCTTCTATACAAGCTCTTTGTTTGAGTTTGAGCAGGATATTCACCCTTTCTTTAAAAAGGTGATTGAAATGGGCCGTGCTTATATCTGCCAGGAATATCAGCAGAAGCCACTTCCACTCTTCCTTTTATGGAGAGGAATTGTACACGTCTGCCTGAGAAACCCTGATCATAAATTTCTTATGGGTGGTGTGAGTATCTCGAATAAATTCTCGGAATTCTCAAAATCTCTGATGATTGAGTTTATGCGTTCCAATTATTTTGATTCTGCTGTAGCCCAGTATATCACTCCAAGGAATGAATATAAGGTAAAGCTTCGTGACAGGGATAAGAATATTTTCTTTGAGGAAATGGAATCTGATCTTAATAAACTGGACAAAATCATTGATGATCTTGAACCTGAATTGAGACTTCCTGTTCTGATCAAGAAATATATCAAGCAAAATGCAAAAGTAATTGCATTCAACGTTGACCCTAACTTCAATGATGCAATAGACGGATTGATGTATATCCGAATCAGTGATCTTCCGGAAAACACGATTAAACCGGTATTGGAAGAGATGAGTGAGCAGATCAGAAAGGAGCAGGAAAATAATCCGGCTGATAATCAGTAAGTTTTTAACTTTATTCAAAAAAAGTACGATGAATACTTGCTTTGTATACCAAAACTTACTACTTTTGCATCACTTTAAAACAACGAAGTAATAAATAAAAACATAAATGGTTTCTTAGCTCAGTTGGTAGAGCAATGGATTGAAAATCCATGTGTCCCTGGTTCGATTCCTGGAGAAACCACTTGAAAACCTCTAATTCAGTTTAGAGGTTTTTTTGTTTTTTATATATACCCCTTTTCCTCCCCCATATTGAGTGAACGGGTTTTAAAAATATTCCTGTTCAGCTCATATGCTTTAGATGGATGAGGTTGGTATGTACAGCATTCAGTTCTACCGGAACGTCACTTGCATTACTTCCGTATACGAGACGAATCAGCTTTTCTTCGGGAGGAAGTTTTCCGAAATGAAGTATTTCACTATCATAATAAAACTGTTCTCCATACGCTTCTGCTGTTCCTGCAAGATAATTGTAATGGGTTTCATTATATTGTGCACTATAATTGATATAGCTTTTATTCTGAGTATTTATCCTGAAATCAAATTTCTCTGATGCCAGTGCTTCTTTACATATTTTATTGGCAATGATTCCGGTATTAACACTAAAAACTGGCGTGCCTGTTCCAGAGTATGGTTTTGGGTTTCTCCAAGAAAATCATGGGCCAGAATAAGTTCGAAATTGTGATGCCTTCTGGCACTTTGCTGTAAACGGAAATGCCTGAAGTGTTTGATAATTTTGCCTTCAATCACAATATCCAGTTTACCACACGGTTGATTCCGGGAAGCGATTCAATAAGGTTAAAAAAGGCAGAACAGCATCCTTTGAACCGGTGTGCCATTCTGCCTGATCGTTTAAATTCTGAATAGTATTAAGAAGGCCATGCTCCAAAGTAAGAAGAATTCCCCAGATCTATCTGCTCTGCACTTACCACAAAGCTGATGTACATACTGTTATCATCTACAGCATCGAAATCTACTTCATGCTGAATTACATATCCGTTGTTCCACTTCAGTGTTGTTAGAGTTCCTTCTTCGTGAGATTTATTGAAAGTAATCTCACCTACTGTAGGCTTATATTTTCCATTCAGTAAACTTTCCAGAATGTCTGATTTTTCAGTAGCTTCTACCGTTATTTTGATAAGAGCGTTGGAAGGATCTGATGCTACACGTCCTGAAACGTCTGTAGATCTTGATACGCTGTAGTTAAGCTTTAATAACTTTTGTCCTTCCCCGTTGTTGAATTTTAAAATTCCTCTTGAATTTCTTTCGGCCATGATTTGTAAATTTTAATGGTTAATATTTTATGACTTTTGTTTTTCTATATCACCAAATATAGATGTAATTACAAAACGTAAATAAGATTTATTATTAAATTTAAAAAAGTGTCGTAATAATACGACTAACAATTGTTAGGTAAATTACATCCTACAAATCAGGTGTTTGATATTTACCGCTCTTTAAAATTGCAGTATTTTTTTTGTTTGTTTAAGATATTTAAAACAGAGATTAAAATTTCAAAATTCATCAACAAAAGAACATCCTCTTATAAATAGTAAAGAAGAACTGCAGTTTCAGAACAGAAAATCAATTTCAGAATTGAAAATATATGGACAGAAGGACATGAAAAAATAAAAATGAAAAAAAAATCAAACGAACAAAACCACTGATGAACAATACATTGGAACCTAAAATAAGGTATAGTAAAAGATTTTCTCAAAAAAATAAATCAAAAAACTTGCACGATATTATAAAATACTATACTTTTGCATCACTTTAAAACAACGAAGTAATAAACAAAAACATAAATGGTTTCTTAGCTCAGTTGGTAGAGCAATGGATTGAAAATCCATGTGTCCCTGGTTCGATTCCTGGAGAAACCACTTCAAAAACCTCTGATTGTTCAGAGGTTTTTTTGTTTTACATTCCTACAGAAAAAGTTAAATTACTCATTACCGGTTGGGACAAGCAAAAAAAACAGATCAGGTACAAAAGTAGTACCCCCTATAAAAATATAAGAAAGCATCCCTACTGCAGTTCGAACCTACTTATTTTCTAGATAAATCAATACATTTTATACGAACACAGTAGTTTTAAAACAAAAAAACGAGCTAAAACTCGTTTTTTATTATACTTTAAATATTTGTTTTTATTGTAAAGCATCTGCCATACTATTACGTTTAACAGGATAAGGGTAAACATCAGGAAGAAGAAGAGGTTTGTTAAATTGCAGATCACTTTTTAATTTATAATTTTCTCCTACAAAATAAGATTTTGCTCCCACATCATTATACCCAAGATATTTTAACCATGCTACAGAAATTCCTGCAAATTCATTTTTCGAAATTTCCATTGTTGTACTAAAATGAGTAGCCGTAACAGCAGTGGCAGACCATGCAGGTATTTTTTTTAATAGATCATATTCTAATATATTTGCCCAAAGTGGTGCAGGTACTACATTATCAAGTGCTCCTGTTAAAAGTAATGTGGGTACTGCAACAGTAGATCCTATGGCTAAAGGGCCAGGTTCAATAGGTAGCGCACCGATCATTTTTAAATTGGGGTCTATAGTCTTCATGATGTCAGATGGTAGACTTGCTGTCAAGAGAGTAGCTTGTCCTCCACCAGAATGACCGGCAATAATCATTTTTGATAAATCAACCTTTCCGAAAAGAGGAGATTGGGGATTCTCATTATACGATTTTGCCATATAAGCGCCATAAAGATGCATTTCCGGCATAGAATTCACAAAATCGGATGAAATTACCACGACAAATCCATAGCTTGCCCACAATCTCATCATTTGATCATAATTCGCTGTACTCGAAAGGATTCCGCCTACAAAATTTACCACAGGAAGCTTTCCTAAATTCCGAATGTTAGAAGGATAATAAACATAACTGGCAATCGGACCTTTCGTACCATAAGGTAGATTATTACTACATTTAATACTTCCATCTAAGATCCCAACCATTTGCAACATAGGGATAAACTTACCCACCAGGGTATTACAATCCATTACAACAGCATTTGTACTTACCTGATAAGGTCCCGGTTTGCCGTACTGTGCATTAGCCGTACCTTTTGCAGGAAACAGTACAGATTGTACAGAAGGATCAACCATCTGTCCCGTAGACTCATTTTTTTTCATTTCATTGACTTCATCTCTTTGACAAGAGCTCAAAGTCAGACATGTAATAAACAATGTCATTAATACATTTTTTTTCATAAGTTTTTTTAATTAAAGATTATGTTGATTGGTAAATAATTCGCCTCTAATTAGAGATATCCAAATATCATAATCATAATACTTTAAATCACAAAAAAAACAACATCATATATACACTATATATACCTCAATTATACCACTTAAATATAAAAAAACACCCTAAAGAGTTACTTGATTCTAAAATTTAATAGATGGACAATAATACCTATTAAAATTCAAAGGATAATTTAAAAAATTTCTAATAATCAATTTCTTCATTTTACTAATCAAGCTCAGGTAAGGAATAAATTTTCAGACTCATCTTATAAGCATAATTACAAAATGACTCTCATCCAGTTTACACATTTCATTTGATATATCACTGCCGGGATTTTTAAATTAAAGAAAGGAAAATCATCATCAAAGTAATGATTTTCCTTTAGAAAGTTTCACAAGAATTAATTACTTTAATTCCTCTGCTTTTCTATTACGGTTTACTTTAAAAGGATTAAGCCCCAACACTCCCCCTTGTACAAATTGCGTATCCTGTTCCAGTTTATAATTTTTACCTACAAAATATGATTTTGCAGAAGGGTCGTTTTCAGCCAGATATTTATGCCATGCAACTGTCAGTCCAGCAAATTCATTACGGGAAGTCTCCATTAATGGGCTAAAATGTGTTGCCGTTGTTGCCGTAGCAGTCCATGCTGGCTGAGGAAGGGTATCATATTGCCACAATTTATGAACAAAAGGAGGAACTATTACATCCTGCATACCTGCTAAAAATAATGTGGGAACTTTTACAGTTAAACCTATAGCAATTGGGCTTCCCTCAATTGACATTGCCCCTAATATCTTTATTTCAGGATCAATCACTTTAAATGTATTAGCAGATATACTTCCGGTTAAAAGCGTTGTACCACCTCCGGCTGAATGTCCGGAGATCAGTGAACGTGACAAGTCTACTTTGCCATATAACGGAGACTGTTGATTTTTATTCATATTGCTTAATTCCTTGAAAGCAAGTAAATGCATCGTTGGAAGTACATTCACAAAATCTGAAGACACTATTACAATATATCCGTTACTTGCCCATAGACTTGCCATTTGGGAGTACATAGCAGTATTGGCCATAATGCCGCCTACGAAATTAACTACAGGCAGCTTACCCATATTTTTAATATTGGTAGGATAATAAATATGTGATGAAAAAACGTCAGTATTTAATCCATAAGGAAAATTATTATTACATTTTATTGAGTTATCAACAACAATACCCAAAGCCTGAGCAATAGGGACTATTGTCCCAAAGTAACTGTCACAGTCACCCAAAACGTCATCCGTTGAGACGCCGTAAGGTCCTGATTTCCCAAATTCTGAATTAGCTAAACCCGTAGAAAAAACACTTGATTTCGCATTAAGATTATTTTCACTTTCAGGTTTTGCAGGTAAATTTTCTATTGGTTTTCCACCAAACATGTTTATATCATTGGGATCAATCAACAACTTTATATTTTTTTCCATAACGGCTGATTGTGGTTGAGCTTCTGTACCTGGAGAATCTTCTCTCTGGCAGGAGACCATAAGCAGAAGCGATGCTGCTGCCATTAAGGTAAACTTTTTCATAGTTTTTTTAATTTAAGATTATGTTGATTGATAAATAATTCACCTCTGATTAGAGATATCCAAATATCGTAATCATAATACTTTAAATCACAAAAAAAACCACACCATACATACACAATAAATACATCAATTATATTACTTATAAAACTAAATAAAAAGCCTGATATCCATCAGGCTTAAATAGGCTTCCGGGAAAATGATAAAGTCTGAAAAACATCTTCTATGGTATAAAATCGTATACACCTTTGAAAGCCTTCTCAGATATTTATAAAAATACACACATCTGCATTGATATTGAGAAATCTATTTTCATTCCAAGTCTTTTCAAATCGCAAACTCAGTCGCCAATCCATTCTTAAAGCAATGTTGTTTTCAGACTAATTAATACTGGCTTTTGATTTTACATAAAACAATAAACTAAAAAATGTACATATAATGTACATCTGATGTGTATTTAATGTGTATACGAAGAACACATTAATGCGTATTTTTTTTGATTATACAACATACAGAAGTATATTTAGAACCATAAAATAAAAAAAATTAAATACCATCTTTATATTGCATTATCACCAAAGATGTTTTATATATTTATGACAATAAAATGATAGTCAATAATTACAATTATTTAAACATTATATAAACAATTTTCACTATCATTTACTGCTACCTCACAAGTGAAAATTAATATGAATTGTATGAAAAAAAAAGACCTTAAAGAATTATCTAATATCATTCTATTTGCCTTACTGCTTGTTATGGTAACCAATTGCTCCAAAAACAATAAGGATGCTTCAATTGACAAGGCTTTGTTGGATAAGAATGAAAAATTAATGCTGAACGGTAAAAAAGAAGAATCTATAGAATTAAATAAAAAATTAATTAAAATATCAAAAAAGAACAAGTATGAAAAAGGGGAAGCATTAGGGTATATCAATCTCGCCACTACTTACAGAACCCTTGGAAAATACAAAGTAAGTTCTTATTATTTAAAATTGGCTCAGGGCCTGGCTATAAAACTTCAAGATGACTTTATATATACCAAGTTATATTATGAATATGCATGGGTTAATTCTGCACTTGGTCTGTCAACGACCGGATTAAATTATAATACAAAAGCACTTAAATATGCTTTAAAATTAAATGAAAGAAGTAGTTTATTAGGGGACATATACGGACAAAGAGCCGGTTTTTTTATAGATAAAAAAAGCGACTCAGCATTAATCTATTTTCACAAAGGTTTTGATGTAGATCCTTCTGCACTCAATAGTTCTTTAATAGGACGTTTCCATTTAAAGGTGTCTAACAATCTTGATTCAGCAACTTTTTATAATAAAAATGCACTTATACTTCTTAAAAGAAAAGAGTATGGTACTATAAGAGAAGGAATAATATATTCTTTTTATGGAGGTCTTCTTTTGAAAAAAAAAGAGTACTTACCCGCTCTTGAATATTATGAAAAAGCTTCTACAATTTTAAAAAAAACCCAAAGTATCAATATGCTTCCCGAGATCTATCGTAATATCTCGATAATATATAAAAGCATGAATAATAAAAACAAAGAGAATGAATATGTTTTAAAATACACACAGTTAAATGACAATTTAAAAATGGCCGGCAACGAGGCCATAGATATTTCAATAAATAAATATATTGAAAAAGAAAGCAATAACGAGTCAACGTCAACTTTTATGTATCTATTAATAGGTAGTATTATTTTTATAATAGCCATTATTTTTTCATTTTTAAAAATCCGAAAAAACAGATTAAAAAAACAGATAAGCCTCTCTCCTTTTGAGCCTGAAGAAAATACTAGCAAGGAAAGGAAAGATGAAATAACCAACGAAAACTTTACAGAACTGATTGATTTGGCAAAATCAAACGACCTTAAACTTATTAACCGATTTCAGGAAATTCATCCGGATCTTTTCCTAAGTCTCTTAAAAATTAACCCACAACTTACAAAGTCAGAATTATCTTTATGTGTTATGATCTGGCTAGGGTTCTCTTCAAAAGAAATAGCCAATTTTACATTTATGCAGCACAGGTCTGTTCATAATAAAACAGGAAGGCTAAGAAAAAAATTAAATATACAACAAGGTCAAAATATTCATAATTTTTTAAAATCAATTTGATTTATTAACCCGTGTTCAATTAACCACTATAGGGTTAATTAACCGGGCTTGAATATATCATGATTGTTTAGAAAATTGTAAGCAAGTATCCTCCCAAGAAATTGTCAATATTTTCTTAATAAAATTCTTACTTTTCAGGAACTTTCCTTCATCCATATTTTCAAGAATGCGGTCATAAAGCTAAAAATCTCTCCCTTATCATTAATAACCGCGTAAAACTTACATTCAAAATACCTCATAACTATTTCCTCTTTAAAAACATTATCATCACTGATTACTTTATCTTTACACACCTATACGGAGGTGGCATCCCCCAAGGACATATCCAAACATTTTCCTACTCAAACATGGTCAAAGATAGCACACAGGCTTCAAATACATTCAGTACATCTTATAACCATCGAACAACTTCTAAATATTTAATAGTCATATAAATACACTATATTTTTTATCCTATTCATTCATCCGAATTTATTAATCGAGTCCGGGTTTAAATAATATGTTTTAGTCTGCACTAAATCAATATTGAGAATTTTTATTACATACAATTGATGTGCAAATAACATATATATGATGTATATATGATGTATAAATAGTGTCATAAAAAAAACTATACACGGCATTAAATTCCAGAACTTTGTGAGCGACCAAGCACAAACACTTAAAGTTTTTGGGATGACAAAAATTTCATCCTATATCTTAATTAAATCATATTAAGAAATACTTCAAAGAAGTTCATTATTGTACGATTTTAGGGATCAGACTTTATCAATTAAAATTTATTTTAAAGAAACACAATACAGTTATGAAAAACAAAAATTTAAGTTGCGTAATTATTGTTACAATATTGTCAATAAATATCAATGCTCAGATTGGTATCAATACTGCAACCCCGGCATCCACATTGGATATAACAGCAAAAAATGCAACAGGTACAACCACCAATGTAGATGGTTTACTGGTACCCCGGGTAGACAGACAGAGAGCCCAAAGTATGACGGGTATTCCGGTTTCCACCATGATCTATGTCAATAGTATCGGTACAGGAGCGCAGAGCGGTACGGCAGCCAACATAGATACTGTCGGATACTACTATTTTGACGGAACTCTGTGGACAAAAATAAAAACGGGCTCTACTTCTTCTGATGTGAATATTTATAATTCTAATGGTACACTTACAGGAAACAGAACCGTCACTCAGGGAGCAAATACCCTTGCCTTTACAGGAACAGCTAACAATGCTTTTTCGGTGAATGGAAGTACATTGTCTGTAGATGCTGCAAACAACCTGGTGGGGGTGGGGACTACAGCTCCTTCATCTGTTTTAGCTGTTTATACACGTACTCCCGGGGGACTTACTGATGCCCTTTCTGTTGGTATTAATAATTGTAAAGTTTGTAATGGAAATGCAGCAAGAAGTATCACTTTATACAATATGAATCGTACAGACGATAAATATATTGGAGCACTAGATTTTATTCCATCAGCTTCTGCGACGGGAATTTCAGGGGCATCTATTTTAGGAATTGACAGAGATATCACTAATAACTTTGCAGGTCTACAGTTTTTAACAAGAAATGCTACAGGTTTTGCCGCAAGAATGACCATAAAGTCTTCAGGAAACATTGGCATGGGAACAGATAATCCGAGAGGAGCTTTAGATATTAATCAGGGAACGACCAATACAGCGGGTCTGGTTTTACCGGCTAATCAATCTCCTTCCAATATAACCAATCCGGCAGGGGGTAATGTAGCGATAGGGACCATAATTTATGATCTTACCGCAGACTGTGTAAAAGTATATAAATCTACCGGATGGTCCGGATGCTTGTGTGGGATATAAATTAAATACCACACAGAAACCCCGGGTTTTATGATCCATGTATCATATAGGACTATTGGATATTCATTCTATCCTTATTGTCTGCCGATAATCATTTTGGTAAATTAAGCTATTTAACACAAATTCATCATGAAAAAAATAATATTATCTTTAATTATAGCATCCGCACTCTCAATACATGTCAATGCTCAGATTGGTATCAATACTGCAACCCCGGCATCCACATTGGATATAACAGCGAAAAATGCAACAGGAACAACCACCAATGTAGATGGTTTACTGGTACCCCGGGTAGACAGACAGAGAGCCCAAAGTATGACGGGTATTCCGGTTTCCACTATGATCTATGTCAATAGTATCGGTACAGGAGCACAGAGTGGTACGGCAGCCAACATAGATACTGTCGGATACTACTATTTTGACGGAACTCTGTGGACAAAAATAAAAACGGGCTCTACTTCTTCTGATGTGAATATTTATAATTCTAATGGTACACTTACAGGAAACAGAACCGTCACTCAGGGAGCAAATACCCTTGCCTTTACAGGAACAGCTAACAATGCTTTTTCGGTGAATGGAAATACATTGTCTGTAGATGCTGCAAACAACCTGGTGGGGATGGGGACTACAGCTCCTTCATCTGTTTTAGCTGTTTATACACGTACTCCCGGGGGACTTACTGATGCCCTTTCTGTTGGTATTAATAATTGTAAAGTTTGTAATGGAAATGCAGCAAGAAGTATCACTTTATACAATATGAATCGTACAGACGATAAATATATTGGAGCACTAGATTTTATTCCATCAGCTTCTGCGACGGGAATTTCAGGGGCGTCTATTTTAGGAATTGACAGAGATATCACTAATAACTTTGCAGGTCTACAGTTTTTAACAAGAAATGCTACAGGTTTTGCCGCAAGAATGACCATAAAGTCTTCAGGAAACATTGGCATGGGAACAGATAATCCGAGAGGAGCTTTAGATATTAATCAGGGAACGACCAATACAGCAGGTCTGGTTTTACCGGCCAATCAGACTCTTTCCAATATAACCAATCCGGCAGGGGGCAATATAGCTGTGGGCACCATGATCTTTGATCTTACCGCAGATTGTGTAAAAGTATATAAACCAAACGGCTGGTCCGGATGCGCATGTGAGTGTGTTACTCCTCCTAATCCAGATCTTACGGCGGCATGTAACGGGTTTATGCTTCCCTATAGAAGCTCAGGAGGTTCAGCATCTGGAACGGTGAATAATTTGCCAGTGGATGCTACCTTTAGTAATTATACTGACATTTCGCAAACCTCCTTCTTCCCTCTCACTAATTGTCAAGTAACAACTGATACTGACGCTTACTGGTTAGCAAGGTTTAATCCTTCTTCATCTATGAAAATAAAATTTAGTCGAAACGTCAGTAATATTAAAGTTTATCAGACAGCATCAGAAAAATATGAAAAATTCACTTTTGTACTAAGAAATAACGGTGTAGACGTAACTTCACAAATATTAATGACAAAGGCTTCTGGAGGTACATGTAACCAAAACTTTATATTTAACCAAAATTCAATTGAAGATATAGCAAGTGCTTTATCTTATGGTGGTGGAATCATTTACAATATTGGTTGAGTATGGTTTGATGAAATAATTATATCGACAAATAATAATAATCAAGCTGGTTCTATTTTTAAATTCTGTGTAGGATCCGCTAAATAATTGAAAGTTAAAGAATAAATAATATGAATTCGGGTTAAGTGAAGTTTAAAAACAATTCCGCCATTTACTTTCTGCACTTTTAATATAAGTTTATTAATATAAACTATTTATCAGACAAATATTTTTCTTAATAACTTTTAAATATTTTTTTTATGAAAAACAATTTTAATTATTTTAAGAAGTATAGAAGATTTTACCATTTTGTATTTCTTTTTATACTTCCAGTATTGATTTTGGCTTCTTGTTCCCAGGATAGTCTTTCCGAAGAAAATACCCCAACAAGTCAGGAAGGCTCCGGTAATCTGAAAAAACTGGGAGATATTACCCTGCAAAAAAATGTAATCATCCTTAATGATGAATCAGTAGCTTCGGTTTCTACTCAGAACTCACAGGGGATTACATTTAGTCACATCACCCCACAGGTTGATAGTATTAAAGAAGGAACAGTGATTGTAGGCACAAAAGTGGATGGAAACAATGTGAATACAATTCTTTCTAAAGTAACTTCTGTCTCCAGAACTAACGATAAATTAGCTGTACAGACCTCAGGTGCAAAATTGGAAGAGCTTATTTATAGTGGTACCATCAGCGGGATTTATGATTCATCAGGAAAAGCTCCCGTTAATGTGGATGGAAAGATGGTTAATTATATCCCTGTTGAAAATTTTGTTTCTGAAGAAGTGAATCATAAAATTTTAGCGATAGAAGCTAAAAATCTGAATAACCAAAAGATGCTTACTTTTAATCATTTTAATTTTGACAAAACATTCCCTCTTCCTACTCAGAATGTCGGCCCTGTTACCGTTGCCTCTGATGTGAACGTAAAAGGCGGGTTTACCCCTAAAATTGACTATACAATTTCTTTCTCTGCAGGGCATTTATCTGATTTTAAAGTTAATTTTATTATGGATGACATCAGTCTTGAAACTTTGGCTAATATTCAGGCAACCGTGGGTTACACAATAAGCGCTACGGATTATTTCAATATTCCTATTGCACCCATTGTTTTAGGGCCTACAGGACTCATCCTAAGTCCTACTATATCAGCCGGGCCTTATTTGGGTGCGGGAGCAACCGGAAAGGTACAGGCGAGACTCTTTGAAATTGGGGGAAAAGCCAATTTCCTTGTTGGAACAAGTCCTGACCTTAACCTTGATTTAATATATAAGGGAGGTCCCAACATTACTAAAGTAGAAGGAGATCTGACGGCAGAAGTAGGTATAGAAGCCAAAGGAGCAGTGGGATTACTTTTTGTAACGGTTCCTATTGCTAATTCGGGCTTAAGGGGAAGGGTGTCTGCCTTATCAAGCCTGGGTATGCAGTTAATTCCTGAAAAGAAAGGAACTTTTGATATAAAAGGGAAAATTCAGGCCGATATGTTTTATGGATTTGGAATTTCTCCATTGAGATATGAAGGAACCTTCCCTCTCTTCAAAAAAGAATATTCATTATACCACAAAGAGATTATGTGGTAAGTAAAATATGATCCTAAATAGATATTCATAGATATTCATTATTTTTGGTTGAGGTAAGCATATTATTGTATGCTTCCAAAAAAACCCGACAGGCTTTCAAGCCTGTCGGGTTTTAATTGACAGGATTTGTTATTTATTCAAAAATATGAATTAATAACAAAAGACAGGGAATATTGAATTGGTGTTTTTTTGATTTTAAAGGATCACAAATTCTTAAATGATTACATCCAGAGTTTTTAGCTGAATACTTTAATATTACCGGAGCTGAAAAAGGCAATTCTGAAGTTTATAGTTATTTTTAAAAAAAACAATAGCTTAGATTAGATTTCCCGGCTTGGTATTTAAATGAATTTTTAAGCGTGAAATCACACATGCAATAACTCCAAATAAGATTTGTCAGATAGAGCATACGAAACCGTTTTGATAATTTCATCGTTATTATTTTGTCAGTACTCGAAACTTATTCCTTCTTTGACAAAAAGCTTTCAATACATACAAATACAGACACCCCTCACCTCATCAAATGCACTTCCACCACACTAATGCTACACAAATGATGTACTATGATGTACTATGATGTACGTGAAGTTAGTTGTATTACCATTAAATTTGTCGTGTCATTACTTCACTAAGTCACGATACTTTAAAAACTTTAAATAATACAATAATGAAAAATCTAAAACTTTCTTTTTTAGCCATCTTTTTGATTTTTAGTGCAAAATCACAAGGTCAGGTAGGGATTAATACAGCTGTCCCACAAGCCACATTCCATATTGATGGAGGAAAGGATAACCCCTCTGCAGGAGCACCTTCTACCTCACAACAACTCAATGATGTTGTCGTTACCTCTGCAGGAAATTTAGGAATAGGAACTACTACACCTACCCAAAAATTTGAAATTCAGACAGGGGGTACACCAGCTTCTCCGGTAACCGGATTCAAACTTGCTGATGGCAGCCAATTCAAGGATTACGTTCTAACGACTGACGCCAATGGAGTGGCCATGTGGAAGCGGCCTTCATTGATGACGTATAGCGGAACTTTTGTTCCTGGCGGAACCGGCAGTAAAGTTAAATTTCAGAAGGACATTACATTTTATACAACAGGAGCGTACATCGATTTGCCACCGGGTATCTGGAAAGTGGACGTTATTCTTCTTATACAACATGATGTTTTTAGTTCCCCTTTACCTGCAGATACCTGGCTTTGGGTAAAGGCCAGTTTTTCAGACAATAATGCAGATGGTACCGGTAATTTAACTAATGATTTTAATTCCGGAGCTAACAGGTTAGCCAGTACCTTATTTCAAGGCCCCTCAACAGGACCAGCAGATAAAAATGGTATTTTACAAGGAACAATCATATTAAAGAATTCTACCGTTGCTGTAAAAAGATACTATTTAGTTGTAGGAGATACAACAGTGCAAAATCCAGTACCAGCAGCTAATCTTAAAAATGTGGGAGGCAATGAATGGGGAGAGAATAGTATCATCGCCTATCCATTGTCACAATAATAGGTAAAACAATTTTGTTTTAAATAATATATATTGAATTTAGATAACGCTGTCCTATCATCAATACTATAGTAAACTAATATTAAAAACAATATGCAGGTTTCTACTTAAAACTATCTGTCGGATTTTTCAAAATTTGAAACATGGATCTTTTTTTATTTTACATATTATAAAAACACAAATAATATTATAACTAGATTAATTTTTTTAAGAGAAATGAATTTCAAACACATTCACATCGGAAAACTAATTCAAGCAAAATTTCAAGAACAGAATATAGATTTTAAGAGAGCCTGCATATTTATAAAATGTACTGAACAAGACATAGAGTACATGTTTCTACAAGAAAATATTTCTTCTGATATTCTTCTTAAATGGAGCAAATTACTGGAGTATGATTTTTTTAGAATATATTCAAATCATCTCATTCTATATGCTCCTCCATCATCATCGAGGTATAATAAGAACCTTAGTAAAGAAAAATCAGTATTGCCTGAGTTTCGGAAAAATATTTATACCAAAGAAATGATCGACTTTATTTTAGAACTTATAAAATCAGGTAAAAAAGACCGAAATCAAATAATAAATGAGTATAAAATTCCTAAAACCACATTATATAAATGGATAAAAAAGTATATGGAGGAGGAATAGTAAGGCCAGACTACAAAAGAATTTACTCTGATCTCATCAAACTAGAACACCCTGAAAAGAAAGTAGAATGCGAAAAAATATTATCTAAAAAGGTGTTATCCAACCTTGATGTTATTAGCATTAACATTATTATTTTTGGAAACAATGATAAAAACCTCACTTTCAACCAGAGATATCGTTCATATGACACGGAAACAATCCTCCAAATTCTTGACTACCAAAAGAAAGATAAACTGACTAATTATGAAGTGGCTGCTTATTTTAAGATAAGCCGTAACACCATCAGTAAATGGAAAAAAAAATTTTTAGCTGATAAGAGATTATCATGATAAAATATAATGATCCTTAATTTAAGGATAAGGCTTTTCACAAAGATCAATACACAATTTTAAATATGAAAAACTATGAAAAAAATTTTTATTATTTTAGCATTGAGTACACTCGCATGTACTCCTGAAAATTCAGAGGATTCTATAGAAACTTATACCTCACAAAATTCTGAATCAGCTTATGCTTCTAAAGGCTCACGACCTCAAAACTGGGCTGAAAAGATTACAGGAACACCTTTTAATAATCTGTATAAAATAAATGATGATATCTACAGAAGTGAACAACCTGGTAGTAATGGTTTTAATTACTTTCAGCAAAATCATATTGTATCAATTCTCAATTTGAGAGAATTTCACAAAGATAATATTGGAGGAACCAGCTATACCGGAAGTTTATACAGAGTTCCTATGAATGGAGTAATAGGCTTGAACAGTGAAATTATCAATGCCTTACGAACCATAAAAACGGCTCCAAAACCTATAGATATACATTGTCAATATGGAAGTGACAGAACCGGGTATACTGTAGCAATGTACAGAATTGTTTTCCAAAACTGGAGTAAAGATGAAGCAATTAAAGAGATGACGCAAGGAGGCTATAATTTTCATTGGCTAACCTCTGGGGAGCTGGTTACTTATGTTAGAAATGTGAATATAGATTATATTAAGACACAAGTATTTAATTAATCTTTTCTTATTTCAATTTAAAAACACAAATTTTACAGTGAAAAATTTTGCTCTTTTTTTTATACTATTTTTGCTTTTCAGTACAAAATCAATGGGCCAGATAGCCATTAATACAGGTAATCCTCAAGCCACATTCCATATTGACGGAGGAAAGGACAACCCTTCTGCTGGAGCACCTTCTATCTCACAACAACTCAATGATGTTGCAGTTACCTCTACGGGAAATTTAGGTATAGGAACTACACTCCCTACACAAAAATTTGAAATTCAGACAGGAGGTACACTGGCCTCCCCAACGACCGGCTTCAAACTTGCTGATGGCAACCAACAGGATAATTACGTTTTAACAAGCGATACCAATGGAACAGCAACATGGAAACGATATCCATTGATCACAGTTACCGGAGCTTTTGTTCCTGTCGGAACCGGTAATAAAGTTAGATTTCAGCAGGACTCACAATTTTATACAACAGGAGCATATATAGATGTATCCCCGGGTATTTGGAAAATAGATGTCATTCTTCTTCTGCAACACGATAGTACCAGTTCGCCATTAACTTCAGATGTGTGGCTTAAAATAAAAGCCAGTTTTTCTGATCATGATGTAGATGGTATCAATATTCTGACAAATGATTTTTATACAACAGCCAATAGATTAGTCAGTACTGTATTTAGAGGCCCCTCAGAAGGAAATAAAAATGGTATTTTACAAGGAGTAATCTTATTAAAGAATTCTACCAATGCAGTAAAAAGATATTATTTAGTGGTAGGAGATACAACAGTGGAAAATGCTATACCATCAGCTTATTTTAAAAATATAGGAGGAAATGAGTGGGGAGAAAACTGTATAAATGCTTATCCGATATCACAGTAAATTCATTTATCTAAGAGTTGTAAGATTATGAGAATTCAAAACTTAAAAAGCTGTATAATGAACAATCTTTTACGATTGAAACCATAAAAGAAAACATCTTCCTCCAAAAAATGATAAAATCTTTAGGGTTGAAATGAAATTGGAAATTACATAGATGAACTTCTCAATTCCATATATGAAAATTTGAAGGAGTAAGAAAGAAAAGGAAATCAGCAATAGATAAAATATAATTACAGGTGATCAGATGAGAAATTATGAAACTCATGCCCTAAAAAGTATAAGCAAAAATGAAGAAACCTTATCACTTGGAATAATATAAAATAGAGAAGTCAACAACGTAATCGAAAAAAATATATTCCTGAAGAAACCACTTCAAAACCTCTAATTTATTTTAGAGGTTTTTTGTTGTTATACTTTACCAGTTAAAAGTAATTTTTAAAGCTAAATTTTAAAGGGAGCGGGAATCAACTTCATTGATTCTTCTAGGTATGCGTTCTATCCAGTTTTACCTGTTCAGCCAGCCAAGACATTCAGCAATCTGAGGTTTACTGATAAAAACTTCTGTACTCACTTCAGGTTCAGGAGAAAGTTTCAATTCTACCTTCTGGCTTGAATGCTTGATGATTTCCGTAACTGCATTTTTATTAACAATAAATTTCCGGTTAATTTTAAAGAAAATTTCCGGATTCAGTTTCTGAATAATATCTTTAATGGTATCATCATAGATATAGGTCTGATGATCTTTTGTAGTAAGGAAAAGGTATTTCCCGGAAGCAAAAAAATACGCGGTGTTATGCTCGTCAATTGATTTAAGCTTATTGCCTTCTCTCACCATAAAACGTTTCATCACCTCATCTTCTGCCTGGCGCAGTGAGGAAATTGATTTCAGTACCGGTTCCGGGTCAAAATTGTTACGTATGGAAATAAACTTTTGCAGAGCTTTATGCAAATCCTCTTCTTCAAAAGGTTTCAGAAGGTAATCAATGGTAAAATGCCTGAAGACTCTCATGGCATATTCATCAAATGCAGTAATGAAAATAATCGGGGTGAAAAGCTCTACATGTTCGAAAATTTCAAGACTCATTCCGTCACCAAGATGGATATCCATAAAGATAAGATCTACTGAATCTTTCTCAAAAAAATCAATTGCCTGTTTTTTGGAACGAAGAATAACAGTCTCTGTAACAGGGACTATGCTCTGTGTATCTAAAAGATTTTTCAGATAATTCACAGCCAGCAGTTCATCTTCTATAATGGCAATTTTCATAACGATGCAAAAGTACAAAAAAACCGCTGAAACAATTAAGTTCAAGCGGTTTCATCTGTATTGAATTTGATATGAAGTTCTATAGATTAGGGTTATTCTTCTTCGCGCTCATTGGATATTCAATGGTATATCGCGGATCATTCTGCTGAAGAATATATTCCTTGCCACTGATGGTGTGGCTTATTTTTTTCTGATTTGCTCTTCTTAAGTCGAACCATCTTTGTCCTTCCAAAGCAAATTCTCTGAATCTTTCATCCAGGATAAAGTTCATAAAAGCTGTAGAATCCATTGAATTTACTGCATTTTGAACTGAAGTATATCCATCCGGAGTGTATCTGTTTTTTAAAACTTTCAGAAGTGTCTCTTTAGCTTCAGTCAGTTTATTCAGCTTTAATAATGCTTCAGCTTTTATAAAGTACTGCTCTGCCGTTCTGAAAGACACTTTGAACTCTAAGCTTCCTCCTTTAATCACTTTATACTTACTACCATTTTTTTCAAAATACATGCCAAACCTTTTGTCTGTAGTGGTATTATATGAAGAAATAAGTTCAGGAGCTGCAAAAGACAGGTTTTTGATAGAATTATCCCATGTATTGTCCAACGCCATGATAGATTCCGGGGAGGCATAATGGTTGGGCGGGGTATTCACGCTATTTAAATTTACCAGATCTCCTTTTACTGCCAGTACCTGATCTGCAAAATGTAAAGCTTTATTCCAGTCTCCTTCATAAAGAGCCGCTTTAGCTTCAAAAGCCAGCAATGCTGTTTTTGAAAATCTATAATTCATTCCTACAGCCTGCTTCTGTTCTACCATCAGATCTTCTGCTTTTTTAAGGTCTGTATGAACCTGATTGTATACTTCCTGTACTGAAGATGGCTTCAATACCTGCTCAAGATCAATTTCAAGGCTGATAGGAACTCCTCTGTCTGTGGAAGCTGTAGCATTGTTGTATGGTTTTCCATATAAATTTACCATATCAAAATACAGATAGGCACGTAAAGCATATGCTTCTGCTAAAATCTGATTTTTCTCCGGTGAATCCTTCATCGTTTTACTCCCTTCATTAATGATCTGGTTCAGATAGAAGTTCACAGAATAAAAACTTACCCATGGGAATTCCGTAGATGCCTGATCATTATTTGAATCTTTCCACATCGCGATTTCACGATAAGAAATAAAATCTGCAGCATTGTCATCAATACTTACCTCATCGGTACGAAGGGCTACCAGAGATTTGTGGACAGGATATTTTGAATATGCAGATGTAAGGACTTTTCTGTAATCTTCAGTGGTAGCAGGAATAATTTTTCCTTCAGGCTGAATATCCAGAAATCTGTCACATCCGATATTGATAAAGCTGATTGCAGCAAGTGCTATGATTGTTGTAATTTTTCTCATTTTTTTTCAAGTTTTAAAAAGAAACATTAAATCCTACAGTCACTGATTTTGTGATAGGCTGTGCATAAATATTACCGTAGGTTTCCGGATCAAAATATCCTTTGTACCCGTTACTGAATACAAACAGGTTACGTCCTTCCACACTCAGTCTCAGACTGGAAATCCCCATAGGGTTGGTAAATTCTTTAGGAAGTGTATATCCTAAACGGATACTGCTGATTCTTATGTAACTGATCTCTTTCGCCCATATATCAAGTAAATTGTATGCACTTGAACGGTTTCCTGCAAACCACTTATTGGCCATCCATCCGTCAGGATTAGCATCCATATCCGGACTTGTAATTCCCGGAAGCGAACCTCCTGCTTCATAGATATCTCTTGTATAATTTCTTCCTCTGTCAAGCTCCATTCCACGGTAAGAAGGTGTTCTCATTACCGTCTGCTTGAGGTTGAATGTCGCAGAGATGGTAAGATCAAAATCATGCACCTTAAAAGTGTTGATAATACCTCCGGTAAATTTCGGATCTCTGTCTCCTACGTAAGTAAACAGGCTTCTCAGCTCAGCGTTGGAAAGTTTTGTATCTACAAGCTGTCCCGGAAGGAAATCTGCATATACATCATATAGCTTAAAGAATTCTACTGCTGATATTTTTTGGTCCCCTTTCCAGAACAATGGGTTTCCGTGCTCGTCCATTCCTGCAGTTTTTAATGCAAAAACAGCATTTACCGGAAGACCTTCTCTGGAAGGAAGGAAAGCGTTGTCACGAGGCTGCTCGCTCAATACGGTACTCTTGTTATGAGCAAAGTTGATGGTAGTTGTCCACTTGAAATTATCATGATTGATGTTTCTTGTAGATAATGCCAGTTCAAAACCTTTATTGGTTAAACTTCCCCAGTTCATCATCGTATATTCGAAACCTGTTTCAAGAGGAGTTTCTTTCATACTGATCATGTCTGTTCCTTTTCTGCTGTAAACATCAGCGGTAAGGCTAATACGGTTGTTGAATAATCCTAGATCAAGACCAACGTTTGTGTTGGTTGTTTTTTCCCATCTCAGTTTATCGTTTGGCGGGCTGATGACGTTGATGATTCCTTCTTTCATTCCTGGAAGAATTGTTGCATCATTGTATTCCCCAATAAAGAATGGTGAAGTGTTACGGTCAATATTCCCCTGAAGACCATAAGAAGCTCTCAGTCTAAGGTTAGATACAGCAGAAATATTCTTCATAAAATCTTCCTTCGTTACCAGCCATGATCCTGAAACAGCCCAGATCGGAAGATATTTATACTTTTTATTGACCCCGAAAAGGTTCGTACCATCATATCTTACACTTCCGAAAAATGTATATTTCTGATCGTAGGTATAAGATGCTGTAGCAAACATAGAAGCATAAGCATTTTCGATGGGCGGGTTCTCACGGTAAGTCTCATATCGCTTATCGGCTGCAAAACTTGAATTCGGAAATACAATTGCCGTCGCTCTTCTTGTGGTTGGATCATATCCGAAAGCTCTGGTAATGGTAGTGTTGTCTTCTGTTTTACGGATTTCTGTTCCGGCCATCAAATCAATTTCATGCTTTGAATTAATCTTTGTGCTGTATGCCGCCTGTAGTTTCCAGTTGTATTGGAAGAAATCATTATCCCAGTTTTGTTTTACAGCACCTGCAGGAAGAAAATAATTGTATTTACCGTCTTTATAATAACGGGTATTTTCTTTCATTTTTCTGGTGAAGTATGTATTTTCCGCTGCAAATTTTTCTGTTTTATTAGCATCGTACTGAATACCTAGCTGAGAAGTGAATCTTAAACTTTTTGAAGCTTTATATTCTAAATCTAAAATCGCTTTCAAAGAATTATTTTTCAGCGTATAGTTTGTATTTTCTCTTTCCTCAAGGAAGTTGAAAGGAATATAACGGTCTTCAAAACCATCCATATCTCTATCATAATTGTAGCTTCCATCTGCATTGAAAGGCTTCATGTAAGGATTGGCGTTTCTTGAATAATTCACAGGGTTGATTGAAGCATCAGCATCCGTTACAAAAGATTCACGCTCACTCTGTGTTCCGAAAATAGAGATTCCTGCATTTAACTTATCGCTTAATTTATAGTTGTTTTTTAAAGTCAGGTTATAACGTTTAAAACCTGTCCCGATAGTTGTTCCTTCTTCATCATAGTATCCCAGGGAGAAATAGTAATCTGCACGGTCACTTCCTCCGGAAACACTTAATCCGTATTGTTTGTTGATAGCATTTCTGTACAACAGTTTGCCCCAGTCTGTGTTATTATTTCTTAAACCATTGATTTGCTGGCGTGTAAATGAATTCAACGCATCAAAACCTCCGTTTCTGAAAGCATCAAGCTGGCTATTCTGAGTCAGGATTCTCATCACTTCCCCTTTATCTGCGCGGTAAGTAAGATCAGCACGCTTGGCAAGCATCAGTTCCAGGTCTACTTTTTCAGAGGCATTTAAAAGGTTCAGCTTACCAAAATCAGGACGTGAGGTAACAAAAGTATCTGCTGAGAAGTTTAGCTTCAGACTTCCTTTTTTCCCTTTTTTAGTCGTGATGGAAATTACTCCATTGGCTGCTCTTGCCCCATAGATTGCGGTTGCTGCAGCATCTTTAAGGATCGTAATATCTTCAATATCGTTAGGGTTCAAACCTGCGATAGAGAAATTCTGAAGCTGGTCAATATTGTCTTTATCAGTAAAGTTCGGGACATCATTTCCTTCTAACGGAAGACCGTCAATTACCCATAGCGGATCCTGAGGACCTGAAAGAGATGCTGTACCTCTGATTCTGATCTTTGCAGGACTTCCCGGAGCACCGGTTTCAGGAGTTACTGCCACACCGGCAATCTGCCCTGCCAGCATCTGGTCTACACTGGCAACACCAGCCTGGCTGATGTTATCCATTTTGACTGTTGAAACCGCTGAGGTCTGCTTACGTTTTTCAATTTTCTGATATCCGGTGATGATTACTTCCTGGATTTTATTTTTGTCTGTAACTTCAGAAGTCAGTCTTATTGTATAATTGGTCTGTCCTTCATTCAACTGAATTACCCGTGATTCGTAACCTGGGTAGCTTACTGATACTGATTTGGTATCAGCAGGAATTTCCAATATAAATTTTCCGTCCTTATCAGTCACTGTACCTACTGATACACTTTCAATAATTCCTTCTAATTCTGTTTTTGTAGAGACAGACTGAGTCTCTATTTTTATAGATGCACCGGTAATAACCTGAGAAGTATTTCCGTCTTCTATTTTCCCGGTGATGGTTTTCTTTTGCTGGGCCATTGCTATATTAGCAGCCAAAAGAGGTAAAAGTATTAGAGTTTTTTTCATTGCCGTTTATTTGTTTAAAGCCTCTTGTATACGAATGATTAAATCTGTGTAATGCGCTCTTGAAGCATCATCACCTCTGTATCTTGTTCTGTTCAGTAAGTCCAGAACCTTTTGAAGTTCCGCCCTTTTGTAAGTAGTGACTTCAGATACTCTTTTCATGGATGAATAATTAATATTCCTAAGACTGTGATCATCTTCATGGAAATTACAGATGGTTGGGATGTTCAGATGATCATCGACTTTCAATCCTTTTACCGCTGTTTTTTCAAATAATTTATTCACCGAAACAATCAGGGCATCTACATAGTTTTTCTGAGTCATTTTTTCAAGCATCGTCAGGCTTCCTTTTTTGCTGAAAATGGCCGTTCTTACCTGATCAAATAATTTCTCAACGGTGTAGATCTCTTCTTTGGAACCAGACATCTGATGTTTCAGCTCATTTTCAAGCAATCTCAACAATCTGTCATCCATAAACAGGGAATAGATATTCGCATACTGCATTCCTCTTGCCATGGTATACGGCGTCTGCTCGAATGGTCCCATTGGTGAATCTTTTACCGGGTACGTTTTTTCTGTAATCGGATTAAAGAATAGCCATTCCGGAAGGTTAATGGCATTTTTAACAAGATAATCAACAGCTCTTGTCTGTATTTCAGCAGGAACAGCTTCGTAAGCTTTCTTTTTGTTAC
Organism: Chryseobacterium rhizoplanae; assembly: GCF_900182655.1. Lineage (GTDB taxonomy): Bacteria > Bacteroidota > Bacteroidia > Flavobacteriales > Weeksellaceae > Chryseobacterium > Chryseobacterium rhizoplanae. The sequence goes on along the minus strand of NZ_FXTC01000006.1, from coordinate 91,943 downwards.
CAAAAACCGTATTATTCAGATAAATTCCTCCAACATTTGCCATCACATGACCTGTATACAGATCCCACTGCCCGATAGCTCCCATATACAGTTTTCCGGCATCCGTATATTCTTTACCGTCTTCATACGTCCATTTTAAAAGATTGTTGACAACCACTTTCAGGTTTTTCATCCCATACTCACTGGCTTTCATCGCATCATCTCCTAAATCTTCAGACTGCGAACGCGGATCGATTGTTTCCAGATAGCTCTGCTGCTCACCGTAGAAATACAGCGGGTCATCCTCGTGCTTCTCAATTAAGTTTCTCAGTGCTTTTTTCTCAACAAATTCATCAGGATACCAACGGTAACCCCAGTCAATAGCATATTTGTCATAAAGACCAATTTTCGGAGTGATGGCTGTAACCCCATCTTCCGGCTGAGCTACGTAATTGTAACGTGCATAATCCATAATAGAAGGCGCCGTACCACCCATTTTGTCTGTAAATTCTTTGGAACGAAGCGATTCTACCGGGAAGGCAAAGGATGCTCCCATATTATGCTTCAATCCGAAAGTGTGTCCTACCTCATGAGATGAAACAAAACGGATTGCCTCACCCATATGTTCATCACTGAATTTATTTCCTCTTGCTTTCGGGTCGATAGGTCCTGTCTGGATTCTCATCCAGTCATGAAGAGAAGTCATTACATTATGCCACCAGATAATATCTGCTTCGATAATTTCCCCACTTCTAGGATCTACTACAGAGGGTCCCATTGCATTTGACTTTGGCGAAGCGGCGTAAGTAATTACAGAATATCTTACATCATCAATATCAAAATCTTCATCTTTTTCATCCGGCATTTTCGCAATCACTGCATTTTTGAATCCTGCCTGCTCAAACGCCGCCTGCCAGTCATGTACTCCGGCAATGATTTTTTCACGCCATTGTTTTGGTGTCGCCGGATCGATATAATAAACGATCGGTTTCTTAGGTTCTACCAGCTCACCTCTTAAATATTTTTCTTTATCTTCGTCCTTCGGTTCAAGATTCCATTTGGTAATGAAGAATTTTTCATCCATCTTCTGCTGATTGTCATTAAACGACCAGTGCTTTTCGGAGAAAAATCCTACTCTTGAATCTGCAACTCTTGGTTTCATCGGTATTTTAGAAAGCAAAACCAGATTGGTAGTAACTCCTAGTGTTACCGGAAGATCTACCCCGCCTTCATTTACAGAAGTAGACAACTGAGACTTTACCACAAGGTTCTTAGGGAAAGTTTTCACTCCTTCTATGTAAGAAAGACTTGATTTCACAGATCCTCCCAATCCTACATTTGCCAGAACATCATTGAAGCTCTTTTGATTTCCGTCAAAAACTTTATTGACTTTAATAGCTACTGCTGTAGAATCACTATTCTGTGCTTCAATATCAAAGACTTCAATTACAGATTCTGAAAAGTTGTCTTTCACAGATTTTGTAATCGCATCATTTTTTGGGGATGATACTTTAGGAACTACCGTTTTTACCCATACTTTTTTAGCTACGGGATCACGGTGAAAAGAGATGACCTTATTTTCATAATTCATTCCTTTGTTCAAACCTGCCTCATTCACCTGCATGGGTACCTGAGAGAGTTTGTTTACCACCAAAAACTGACGTTCCATCAAGCTGTCAGGAATTTCAAAATAAATATCAGTTTTTACCTGTATCGTATTAAAAAGTCCTTTCTTATAAGTTCCTTTTTTGATCAGGTCTTCAATTTTCTTTGTTTTCTTTGATGAGGAAGTTTCTGTCTTATCCGTTTTGTCTTTGTTGACCTTTACTGTATCTTTTTTCTGTGCTATTGCCATTGGTGAGGCCATAGCAAGACCTAAATACAGTGCCAGCCTGTAATTCTTCATTAAAATAGTCCGATTCATTCCAAATAGTAAATATCTTAGTTTCAACAGCAAAGCTATAGGTATCATGAATCATATATATAATATTAGGGAGTGAAAGGTGATTTTTCGGGAGTGAATGGATTTTTATTTTACTTCATTAATGGTAAAAAACATATGAAATATTCACCATCTACAGAAATATTAAGAAGATTATTCTTAAAATACTCATAAACTTGATTCAAATAATCAATTCCGAATTTCTCTCCCTGTACCGGTTCAGTTTTGGGTTGCCAGGTGTTCTTCACCGTAATCCCATCTTCGTCAACAATAATGATAATTTCCAAAGGCTGATCTATGGTTGCAATATTGTGTTTGATTGCATTCTCCGTAACAATCTGCAGTGATAAATACGGAATCCGCTTTTCCAGACTTGCAGGATCATTAATGATTAGTTCAAAACTCATTTCTTGATCAAACCTGCTTTTCAGGAGTTCCATATACTGCTGTATAAATTTGATTTCCTGTGAAACCGGAACTATATTCTCCTTCGGAGGTACTATAAGATACCTGTAGATCTTAGAGAGATTCATCGTAAATTTCTGTGCATTCTCTTTATTAATACCGATCAGCATGTAAAGAGAGTTCAGGGAATTAAAAAGAAAGTGCGGATTGATGTTATTCTTAAGCTGCTGAAGCTGGTTGATCACCTCTGCTTTGTGCATCTTTTCATTCTCTATCAGAAGGAAGTTTTTCTCAGACTGTATTTTTTCTTTTTCCTGATAAGCCAGGCCGGTTGCTCTCTGGAACAATATAAAAACCGTTACAATAAGAAAAAGCGCTGCCAGGAAAATATAAACGGTATAAGCTTTTATCTTACTTAGGTTTTCATCGATGATAAAGTTCACATGATTAACTACTGTATATCCGTCAAAATTATCAGTCTTCAATGGTTTTATGAAACGGGTTACCTCAACTCCCAGATACTCTGAAACCGCCGTTCCTTTCGTATATCCGGCTTCAGCTCTGCCGGACAACGTATCTGTAACCTTAATATCTGTAAAATCAAAAATATTCTTTCCGATATATTTCTTCTCCGGATGGGTAATACAGATTCCTTCTTTGGTAAAGACATACGCGTATGTATTAGAACTTTTGTCTACATTGATAAAGTATTGATGGAGATCATCAAGGCTTACGGTAGAACCATAATACAATTTGTTTTTACCAGGCAGTACCAGAGAATCATAGCTCACCCAATACATACTGTCTTTTTTAGTGATCAAAAGATCCCTGAAATGCCCGGACCCGTTGGTTTTTAAAACAATATTTTTCTCTTGATGACCTGTATTTTTGAAAATATCGGATAACGGATTATTACTTTCTGTTTTTCCGGAAGCTGTATTTTCGTAATAATACCAGCTGTAAGGCAGCAGATTTCTTTTTTTGTTTAAATCATTTAAAACCAAAGAATAATCTTTGTAATTCTTAAGGCCGTCTTTCTGAATCAATGCTCGAAGCAGATATTGATAATCCTCAATATTTCTGAATTCATGTTCTATGGATTCATATTTACGAAAGAAGGTTTTCTTTGCAAAATCATCGGTATTCTTCCGGCTGTCTTCTGTGATCAAAAGACTCAAAACAGCAAATGCTGCCACTGCAATCAGGCAGGCAGACAGAACGGCGATGTAAATGGATTTTTGGGATAAAGCGTGTTTAAAATTAATAGCCAAGTTTCTCTAAATTGTTGTTCTCCTACATATAAATTATTCGTTTGCAAAGGTATAACAAAGATTCCAGTACCGTAAAGTGAATTATTTATATATTTAAAACTGCCATGAACCAGCTTATTTTTGGAAAAAAACATATAACATAGCGCATTGTTTGAAGTTAAAAACAAAAAAACTGTTTGAGCGTTAAATCTTAAAGTTAGTTAATATCGTTATTCAGACCGTTAATTCATCATTCTATATTTTTAAAATTAATTATCTTCGCCTACAAATCTTATTTGAAAATGAAGAAGATCATCTCCGGGATATCTATTTTTTGTGCCATCGCTATTTCTGCTCAGGAGGCTATCCAGTTTCAGGAGCTGCCATTCAAGGATATTATTGCCAAAGCCAAAAAGGAAAAGAAATTGGTTTTTATTGATGCATATGCTTCCTGGTGTGGACCATGTAAAATGATGGAGAAAAATGTTTTCACCCAGAAATCCGTGAGTGATTATTACAATACCAATTTCATCAATGCAAGATTTGATATGGAAAAAGGAGAAGGCAGAGACATCGCTTCCAAATTTGGAGTACGTTCCTATCCTACCTATCTTTTCCTGAACGGTGAAGGAGAGATTGTTTCGAGAAATACCGGTTATATGGAAGAGAGCATGTTTGTGGCTATGGCTCAGGATATCAATTCACCGGGAAACAAAAAAGGATCTCTTAAAGATCGTTTTGCCAGTGGTGATAAGGATCCGGAATTCCTGACCAATATTATGAAGCTGAATGCCAACACAGATTATGATTTTGCCAAAAAAGCTTCCGAAAGATATTTTCAGAATAAAAAGAAAACCGAGGAACTTACAAAAGATGAAATCGGTTTTCTTCTCTATTTCGTAAAGTCGTCAGAAGATCCCAATTATACTGTTTTCGCATCCAGAAAAGCAGAAATCATTAAATTTCTTCCTGAGGAAACCTACAATGAATTTGATGCTCAGCTGAAATTAGGAAAAGTAGTAGAACAGTCTATTGATGATAAAAATAAAAAAATCAACGATGATTATTTTTTAAAGACTGCTGAACCATTGGTAGGAAAAGAAGCTGCTCTAAAAAAACTGAATCAGACTAAACTGAGCTATTATGAGCAGAACAGTAATTTTCCTGAATACGAAAAAGCGGCTTTAGACTATTATAAAAATTCTGATTCCTTTGATCCTAATGAGCTTTTAAGAGCTGCCTGGATATTTGCAGATCATGTGAAAACACCCTCTTCATTAAAGAAAGCTACAGAATGGGCAGAAAAATCTGTCATGAGAAGCGAAACTTCAGAAAACACTTATATTCTTGCCAAACTTTATAACCTTACAGGAAATAAAGAGATGGCAAAAAACTATGCTGAAATGTCTAAAAATATGGCAGTTCAGGGTAATAAGGATTCTCAACTTGCAGATGAATTATTAAAGCAAATAAAATAACACCACATACTGAATGAAATATAAATTATTAGCAGCAGGCATTTTAGCTTTCCTGTCAACAGGCACAGTACGTGCTCAGGAACAGGAACAAGGAGGACAGGAGAAAAGTTTATACATAAAAGGAAATGCTTTATTTGCTCCGATAGGAATTTTAAACCTGGGAATAGAAAAACAAATAAGCCCAAAATATACGCTTCAGGGAGATGTTTTCATTTCACCATGGAAATCTTTCTCAGGACATGAATTACAGTTTTATTCTGTATCTGCAGAAGGAAGGTACTATTTTAATGAAGCTTTCAAGCACTGGTATGTAGGAGCCAACATAGGTTTTGCAGCCTACAATGCTTCAAAATGGAATTACTGGAATGATGATACTTTTGAAAACTGGAATGGAGAAACTCTCCGCAACTCTAATCTGTATCAAAGAGGATTCTCTATTATGCTGGGAGTTACAGCGGGATATCAATTCCAGTTATCTGAACGATGGAATCTTGATATTTATGGAACAGTAGGAACATCACAAGGATTTTACAAGGGATATGACCGTACCACAGGAAGACGTTATGATCGTGCAGAAAAATTTAACAAAAGCGGTGAAATCATCCCATACAGAGGAGGGGTAATGATTTCTTACAAATTTAAATAAGACCATGAAGCTATTCGGAAAAAATCATATTATCATTTTAGTGATCACTTTTGTGATTCTTTTTTTAATGAACTATATCGGAAATGATCTTCCTGATAAATTGCAAAGAGCTTTAATGACTGCTTTTGCAGGAGTTGTTGGATTAACGATCGGGCTCTTTATATTAAATAAGGGCAGAAATGATAAAAATCCACCCCAAAATTTTGATTAATTAGTCTTCATACACCACATACCGGGTTCTGATCTTTTCGAAACTTTCCAGATCTGTTTTCCAGGAATTTTTAATTTCCTGAATTGATTTTCCATCAATGATCTGTTTTCTGAAACTATCAGTTCCGGAAAGGGTATCAAACCAAAGATTTTTAAGGAAAAAATCCTGCTGGGGATTTTTATAATTCTGATACGCTTTGATTACCCATTCAAGATTGAGTTCTCTTAAGTCCTTAGGATATTCTGAAAGATTTTCACCATAACATAGTTTTCCGTTCAGGAATGGATCTTTAGCACCATAGCTTGGCTTTGGCGTAAACTGGTAAGGAAGATTTTCCGTCCATGGAGAACCATAAATCTGGAAAGGCAGATCTGTTCCTCTTCCTACAGAAACCTGCGTTCCTTCAAAAAAGCATAAACTTGGATATAAATTGATTGCTTTATCATTGGGTAAATTCGGAGAAGGCTTATCAAGCATCGGATAGCGTTGCTTTTTATGATAATTCTTCATCTGAATAAGCGTATATTTAGCCTGGACTCTATTTTTCAGCCATTTTTCGCCATTTACCATCTTTCCATACTCTCCTATGGTAAGCCCGTAAACTACAGGAACTTCATGCATTCCTACAAAGCTCGTCCATTTCTTTTTCAATACAGGTCCGTCAGTATATCCGTCATGCGGATTGGGGCGATCCAATACCATAATCTCAACATTATTTTCAGCACCTGCCTCCATCAGATAAGACAGAGTGGAAATATAGGTATAGAATCTTACCCCAACATCCTGGATATCAAAAATAACAATATCAATTCCGGCCAGCTGTTCAGGCTTTGGTTTTTTATTATTTCCATACAGGGAAACAATCGGGATCCCTGTTTTTATATCTACACCGTTTTTCACTTTTGCACCCGCGTCTGCATCTCCTCTGAAACCATGTTCAGGAGCAAAAATTGATTTGATCTTTATTCCGTTTTTTACCAGAAAATCTACCAGATGAGTTTTGTCACTCATCAAACCTGTCTGGTTGGTTACTACTCCTATCGTCTTATCTTTTAAGAGTGGTAAATACATTTCAGGCTGGTCTGCCCCGGTTTTAAAATCCGATTGAACTTGAGTCTGGGAATAATATTGATTGAATACTCCTAAAAAAATTAGGCAAATCAGAAGTAAATTTTTAATTTTGAAATCTAAATTCATAAGCTTGAAATTTCCTTTATATTTCTCTAGAAAAATAGCATTTTCCAAAGATAACAAAAATAACCTTTCAAGGGTTATCATCTTCATTGGCAGGCTTTCCGTAGCATTAGGGATTATTGTTTCCTTAATTACCGTAGCCACCGGTTTTGGTTCAAAAAAAGCTATCAAAGAGAGGCTGGCAGATTTCAGCGGACATATTACGGTAAGATCAACGCGTTCCAATTCTTCTTATAATACTTCCGTACTTGATAATCAAGGGCTCAATATTGCAAAAATAAAAGAACTTCCCGATGTGGAAAGCACTCAGAAATATGTGACGGTTACAGGAATTATGCGTAATGAACACAATTTTGCGGGAATTATATTTAAGGGAATAGGTAAAGATTTTGACAGTTTAAGATTTAAAAAATTTCTTATCGCCGGTACCACCCCGAAAGTTACTGAGAAAGGCTTCAACAATGATGTTGCTATTTCCCAAAAAGTAGCCAATGATCTTCATCTTAAAGTAAGTGACAGTATTGTTACGGTATTTTTAAAAGCTGATCAAAAACCACTTTACCGTAAATTCAGAGTGATCGGGATTTACAGAACTGATATCAAGCTCATTGACGAACAATTTGTTATTGGAGGAATTAACCATGCAAGAAAAATTCAGGATATGAAGCCTGAAGAAATCGGTGGTATAGATATCTTTCTGAAGGATGTAAATGATATCGACAAAGATTTTCCTGACATTGAAAAATTGATCGGCTATAAAAACTACGCTGAAAAAGCGACTGAGAAATTTCCGCAGATCACGGACTGGATCAGTATTTTTGACACTAATATAGCATTGATCATCATTATCATGCTGATTGTAGTGGTTATCAATATCATTATGGTTCTTCTGATCCTTATTATTGAAAGAACAAATTCTATTGGTCTTCTTAAAACATTGGGGGCAAGCAATTCACAGATAAGAGCTACCTTCATCAATTATACCCTGATCATTATGATTCCGGGACTTTTGTATGGAAATGCTATCGGGCTGGGACTTATTTTGATCCAGAAATTCTTTGGAGTTATAAAGCTTAACCCGGAAAACTATTATGTAAGTACAGTTCCGGTAGACCTTAATCCTATCGCAATTATTTCTATTTCATTGGGTATTCTTCTTATTTCAGGATTGGCTTTAATTATTCCAAGCTACCTGATCAGCAAGATTTCTCCTGTGAAAGTTATTAAGTATAACTAAATTGATAATTGAAATTTATTCGTTGTCTCTCAAGGTTTTTTTGACTTTATCCACAACTTATCCACACGTTATCCACAGCGCAGATAATTTTAAAAGCCTTATCTTTGCGCTGCATATAAAACATTTATGAAATACGCAAAAAATATCCTTGAAACTATAGGTAACACGCCGCTGGTAAAGCTTAACAAAGTGTTAGGTGAAGATTTCCCGGCATTGGTATTAGCAAAAGTAGAGACCTTCAATCCTGGAAACTCAGTAAAGGACAGAATGGCTCTTAAGATGATAGAAGATGCTGAAAAAGACGGCAGATTAAAACCTGGAGGAACCATTATTGAAGGAACTTCCGGAAATACAGGAATGGGATTGGCACTGGCAGCCATCATCAAAGGCTACAAATGTATTTTTGTAACCAATTCCAAGCAGTCAAAAGAAAAGTGTGATATTCTTCGTGCTGTAGGAGCTGAAGTAATTGTCTGCCCTACTGACGTAAAACCTACTGACCCGCGTTCTTATTATTCTGTATCTAAAAGGCTGGCAAAAGAAACGGAAAACGGATGGTATGTTAACCAATATGACAACTTATCCAATAGAGCGGCTCATTATGAGTCTACAGCTCCGGAGATCTGGGAACAGACTGAAGGAAACCTGACTCATTTTGTGGTAGGAGCCGGAACAGGAGGTACCATCACAGGATGCGGAACTTTCTTCAAAGAGAAGAATCCAGACATCAAAGTAATTGGTGTGGATACTTACGGTTCTATTCTGAAAGAATTCCATGAAACCGGTGAACTTCACTACGACCATGCTTACACTTACATTACAGAAGGTATCGGGGAAGATATTATTCCTGAAAATTATGACATGTCTGTAATTGATCATTTTGAAAAAGTAACGGATAAAGACGGCGCCATCTATGCCAGAAAACTGGCTAAGGAAGAAGGAATTTTCTGTGGATATTCTGCAGGAAGCGCTATTGCTTCTTTGATTCAGATGAAAGATCAGTTCACTAAAGATGATGTGATCGTCGTTTTACTTCATGACCATGGTTCAAGATATGTAGGAAAAATCTACAATGATGAATGGATGAAAGAAATGGGCTGGCTGGAAGAAAATAAAGAAGGGTAATAAACCACTTTACAGATCAAAAAAACGGAGCAAAATTTTGTTCCGTTTTTTATTTTATTGCTTGATGTTTTCCTTTAATTTACTTTTAAGAATGCTGTATTCCTTCTCACTCATTGCTTTTCTGGGAAACATATAGCTGTATTTTCCTTCAAGGGAAATAAATTCATTATTGCTGTCAAAATATTCAAAATCTTTCCATTCACTGGTTTCTTTCTCCCCATCGATATTCACAGTGAAAAAATTCTGATCAAATCTTATTTCATACACTTTACATTTTTCCAGAACATTTAAATAGTGGTTCACCTGTTTTTTCCATCTCGAAACTTTATTGACACTTACTGACAGAAAAACAGCGCAGAGCAAAAATATAAAACTCAGAAAATATAAAATACCCTTACTTTCTTTGCTCAGTTGATCTTTCAAAAGAAAAACGATGAAAACAATCACTGCTGCTGCAATAGTGGCAATGGTTTTACTTTTCGTTGTAGGTGAAAAAAGCAGACTTCCCTGATTACCGCTAAAATAAATATCTTCAAAAATCTTTCTGTCCGGTTTTAGTGTAATCACCTTTTCTTCATTCATAATTATAGAGTTGCTTTAAAAAGCTACAAAACTAAACTAAATATCTTCATATTGATCACTTATTGCCGAAAGTTTATTCATCAGCTCCCTGTTTCTGCGGTTGAGTCCATCCAGTTTTTTCAGCATATTGTGAATCACTTCAAGACCGGGAAGATTGACTTCGAGATCATAATACCAGTTGGCAAATTTTTCCAGATCGGGCAGATCATCATACATCAGATAATGGATATTGTCTTCAATCTGTATATTCAGCAGCCCATAGTCTACAAGCTCATCAAAAAAAGTGATTTCTATGTTATAGATTCTTACGAGTTCTTCCCGTGATATTCTTTCACTCATAGCTTAGGAATTTTTAAGTTGTTCAAAAAGTTCTTTCTGCTTCTCGGTAAGGTTGGTTGGCAGTTTCACTTCATAGGTTACAAAAAGATCTCCGTGCTCTCCTTCTTTTTTATAGACAGGAAAGCCTTTTCCTTTCAGTCTTACAGTGATTCCCGTTTGGGTTTCCGGTTTTACTTTAAGCTTTACGCTTCCTTCCAGGGTATTTACATTCACTTCTCCGCCTAAAACAGCGGTGTAAAGATCAATTGTTACCTTGGTTTTCAGGTCGTCCCCGATTCTTTCAAAATTCGGATCGGCTGGGATATTGAAGGTGATATATAAATCTCCGCTTGGGCCTCCGTTTATCCCCGGATTTCCATGTCCTTTCAGTTTGATCTGCTGTCCGTCATATACTCCTGCAGGAATTGTGATTCTGACTTTCTTTCCATTAATATCAAAAGTTTGTGGATGGGTTTTCGCGGCATCTCTCAGATTCAGGTTCAATTCTGCTTTTATATCCTGGCCTTTAAATTTTCCGGAAGCCCTTCCTCTTGAACTTTTACCAAATCCACTGCCTGCTCCACCGAACATATTCTGGAAGAAATCTGAAAAGTCCTCCCCTTCACCAAAATCAGCCCCGGAGAATCCGCCGCCATAATTTTGTTGCTGATATTGTCTTTGCTGCTGTTGTTGGGCTTTTTCGTATTCTTCACCGTGTTTCCAGTGTTCTCCGTACTTGTCGTATTTAGATCTGTTTTCAGGATTGCTAAGCACTTCATTGGCTTCATTCAATTCTTTGAACTGTCTTTCTGCTTCCTTATCATCAGGGTTCAGATCGGGATGAAGTTTCCGGGCCTGTTTCCGGTAGGCCTTTTTAATATCATCCTGTGTTGCGTTTTTATCTACGCCTAAAATTTTATAGTAATCTATATAAGCCATAGAAATGAGGTTTACCCAAATTTATGAAATTTAGGTCTGAAAATTGTATAACAAAATGTTAAAAATAAACCTATCTTTGATAAAAAGCACCACATGAAAGAGGTACTGAAAAACTACTCCGGAATCATATTTTTACTTTTGGGAATCACTATTGGAAGCATCATTGGAATTGTTGCTCCCGGTTTTGTGGAATATATAAAACCTCTGGGGGATATTTTTCTTAATCTTCTTTTTGTGAGTGTAGTTCCTTTGGTGTTTTTTGCTGTGTCTAATTCTATTTCTTCTTTGGAACAGCAGTCTAAGTTTGGAAAGATCATCCTGGTGATGTCTCTTACTTTTTTATTCTTTATTCTCACGGCAGCAGTTTTTACGATCTGTGCGGTTTATCTTTTCCCGGTTTCAGGAGTATCAGGGAGTTCTGAAATTATTTCTGAAGCAGCGAATGATGATACATGGGGCAATAGAATTGTAAGTTTCTTTACAGTGGGAGAATTCACTGAGCTTTTCTCGAGAAGGAATATGCTGGCTCTTCTGGTATTTGCATTTCTGACAGGATTTGCGGCCAGAAAAACAGGTGAAAAAGGGCAGCCTTTCAGGGTTTTTATTGCCTCAGGGTATGAAGTGATGAAAGAACTCCTTTTACTGGTCATGAAATTGGCTCCTATTGGTTTGGGTGCTTACTTTGCCTATCAGGTAGCGACTTTAGGTCCCCAGCTTTTTGGATTTTATGCTAAACCTTTAGGATTGTATTATGTTGCAGGAATTATTTACTTTCTGGTCTTCTTTTCTATTTATGCTTTTATGGCAAACGGACAGAAAGGAGTCAAAAGTTTCTGGACCAATGCAATCTACCCTACTCTTACAGCCATAAGCACCTGCAGCAGTTTTGCAACTATGCCTGCCAATTTACAGGCAGCATCCAAGATCGGAATTCCGAACTCTATTGCCAATCTGGTCATTCCTATTGGGACTACCCTGCATAAAAACGGATCTTCCATGTCTTCAATTATCAAAATCTATGTAGCATTCCTAATCATTGGAAGGGATTTTTTTGATCCTGCCAACCTCCTTTTGGCATTGGGAATCACTGTATTTGTCAGCATTGTGGCTGGTGGTATTCCTAATGGCGGATATATTGGTGAAATGCTGATGATTTCTGTTTACAAACTGCCACAGGAAGCGATCCCTGCGGTAATGATTATCGGAACTTTGGTAGATCCTTTAGCTACAGTCCTGAATGCTGTAGGAGATATAGTGGCAGCCATGTTTGTCAACCGGTTTGTGAAGGTCTGACTTATTTTTTTATTTCCTCACATTATTCACTGCGTTTTATGGGTTCCAGGTTTTCATATTCATCGGGAGTGAAAAGTCTGTAATGAACTTTAAAGGTTTTTCCCAAAGGAGTTTCCAGAGAGAAACCACCAGGCCCGAACCCATCTGTAACATCTAATGTAAAATGTGAATATTTCCAGTATTCAAAAAGGTCACGGTCTATCCAGAACTCATATCCGTTAATAGTGCCGATCATGGCATCATTCATCCGGGGGAAAAATCCTCCTTTTTCAAAACATTGCGGCTGTGTACCTTCGCAGCATCCTCCTGCCTGATAAAACATTAGAGGTCCATATTGTTCTTCCAGTTTCCGGATCACTTCAAGTGCCTGTTCTGTTGCAGAAAGTCTGGATATTTTTGCTTCCATTGTTTTTATTTTAGCTTACTGTAAACCTTATCGTTAAAAAAGATCCCGGCACATAACCGGGATCAGCAACACATCATCATTAATTTGAACCGGCAATATCTAAAACGATTCTGCCGTCAATCTGTCCTTTTTTCATTTTATCGAATACATCATTGATATCTTCAAGTTTTGCGGCAGTAACGGTTGCTTTTACCAACCCTTCATTGGCAAAATCCAACGCTTCCTGCATGTCTTTTCTGGTTCCTACAATAGAACCTCTCACAGTAATCCTTTTTAAAACAGTTTCAAAAATCGGAAGTTCAAACGAGCCGGGAGGAAGACCGTTCAGAGCAATAGTTCCTTTTCTTCTCAAAACATCTATACCCTGCTTGAAAGCAATAGGTGAAACGGCTGTAATCAATGCACCGTGCATCCCACCAACTTCTTTATGTAAATATTCTCCGGGATCTGTATTCTTTGCATTAACTACAAGGTCTGCTCCTAACTTTTTTGCCAGTTCAAGCTTATCATCTGCCACATCAATAGCGGCTACATGCATTCCCATTGCTTTTGCATATTGAACGGCTACATGTCCCAATCCACCAATTCCTGAAATGGCTACCCATTCTCCAGGTTTTGTTTCTGTTTCCTTCAACCCTTTATAAACAGTTACTCCGGCGCATAGAATAGGAGCAATCTCCAGAAAGTTAACGTCAGATTTCAAATGTCCTACATATCTTGAATCTGCGATAACGTATTCTGCAAAACCACCATCTACACTATAACCTCCGTTTTTCTGGGCTTCACAAAGGGTTTCCCATCCTGTGATACAGTAATCACAACATCCACAAGCACTGTACAGCCAGGGAACTCCTACTGCATCTCCTTCTTTCACAAAAGCTTCAGGTCCGCAGGCTACCACAATACCTACTCCTTCATGTCCGGGAATAAGAGGCATCTTGGGTTTTGCAGGCCAGTCACCATCTACAGCATGTAAGTCTGTATGACAAACCCCGCAGGCTATTACTTTGACCAGGACTTCATATCTTCCGGGTGCTCTTACGGGTACTTCTTCAATTTTCAGGGGTTGACCATAGCCTTGAACTACCGCCGCTTTCATTGTTTTTGGGATCATATTTTATTTTTTTGATAGAGTTATTTTAGGGTATTAGTTTTTATCACCAGAGGTAAATTGACAGCTCTCAATTTATGCTGTCTTTATAAGTCAATAATGATGTAGAATATGTAAATATTTCCCTGCGTGAGGGATAGTAAGGGCGGCGAGGAACGAGCCGGTGCGTAATGAAATGGAGCACCGAAACGAAGTGCAGCCCTGCATAGCCCGACCGTTTTGCCCTGGAAAAGCCAAGGCAATCGGGCACGTCCTAAATAATATTAAAAGAAACCTAACTTATTCTTGTTATAAGAAATCAGCATGTTTTTGGTTTGACGGTAATGATCAAGCATCATTTTATGATTTTCTCTTCCTATTCCTGATTGTTTGTAACCTCCGAAAGGCGCTCCTGCAGGGTAAGAGTGATATTGGTTCACCCAAACTCTTCCGGCTTCTATCTGACGAGGAATATTGTACAGCTGGTGAGCATCCCTTGTCCACACCCCTGCACCAAGCCCATAGATGGTGTCATTGGCAATTTTCACTGCGTCTTCTTCATCTTTGAAAGTGGTAAATGCCAGCACCGGACCGAAAATTTCCTCCTGGAAGATTCTCATTCTGTTGTTTCCTTTGAAAATCGTCGGCTGAATGTAGTATCCGTCTTCCAGATCTTCTCCAAGATGGTTGACTTCTCCTCCTACCAGAACTTCAGCCCCTTCTTCTATTCCCAACTGGATATAGGAAAGGATTTTATCTTTCTGAATCTTTGAAGCCTGAGCTCCCATCATCACGGTTTTGTCCAATGGATTTCCTACTTTGATGGCTTTTACTCTTTCAATCACCTTTTCAATAAAAGCATCTGCAATATCTTCCTGAACGAGTAATCTTGAAGGGCATGTACAAATTTCGCCCTGGTTAAGGGCAAAAAGAACGGCTCCTTCTATCGCTTTATCTAAAAATTCATCATCGGCATCCATGACAGAGTTGAAGAAAACATTCGGTGATTTTCCTCCTAGCTCCAATGTCACAGGAATGATATTTTCTGTTGCATACTGCATCACCATACGTCCTGTAGCGGTAGAACCTGTAAATGCTGCTTTTGCAACTTTCGGATTGGTCACCAAAGCTCTTCCAAGTTCTGCTCCGAATCCGTTAACAATATTGATAACACCAGCTGGTAAAAGGTCTCCGATAAGTTCCATCAAAACCATAATGGAAACAGGGGTACTTTCTGCAGGTTTTAAAACTACACAGTTCCCTGCTGCTAATGCAGGAGCCAGTTTCCAGACCGCCATGAGTATCGGGAAATTCCATGGGATGATTTGTGCAATTACTCCAAGGGGTTCATGAACGATCAGCGATACGGTATCTTTATCCAGTTCGTTATGAGATCCTTCATCTGCACGGATAACAGAGGCAAAATATCTGAAATGGTCGATAGCCAAAGGTAAATCTGCAGCCAATGTTTCTCTCACTGCTTTTCCGTTATCTATGGTTTCTACGGTAGCAAGGTATTCCAGATTCTGCTCTATTCTGTCGGCAATTTTATTAAGAATAATACTTCTTTCTGTAGATGAAGTATTTTTCCAGGTACGGAATGCTTTTTCTGCAGCATCTACCGCCAATTCCAAATCTTCTTTGGAGGAATGGGCAACCTGGGTAAAGTTTTTCCCATCCACGGGAGAAACTACATCAAAATACTGTCCTTTAACGGGTGGAGTAAATTTCCCGTCAATATAATTATCATATCTGCTTTTGAACTCCGGGCGCTGTAAAAGCGTCGCTGATCTTGGTTCTGTAATAGTGCTCATATTAGTCTTGTTTTTATTTTTTCGATAAAGCCAAATTACAGTGAGATGCCCAAAAGAGTATAGCACAATCCTATAAAAAAAGTGTAAAATAGTGCAAAGGGTTCAATTTTAGTATTTTATTAACAGCAACATACTGTCAAATTTTCTATATTTGAGTTACCTCCTTTTCAAAAAAATTTAGAAATGAATAACAATAGTAAGATTTTATTAAATACTCCTGAATTACGTAAGGAAAGCCAACTATTGAGTCTTGTTGAACACCAGACGAAATTCAATCTAAACAATTGTGAATTCAGCATTTATGAAACCCATAAGGCTGCTTTTGACGTAAAACTTCATTTTGAAAACATTGCATTTACAGCGATGCTGAGAGGTAAGAAACATATGAAGCTGGATAATAAGACCAGTTATTTTGATTATTATCCGGGCGAAAGTATTCTGGTGGCTCCGGGAGAAACAATGGTTATTGACTTTCCTGAAGCTGATGAAACCCCTACCCAATGTATTTCTTTAAGCCTTAATCCTGATTTTATAGAGGATTCTCTTAATTATCTCAACTATCACCTACCCAAAGTGGATGAGACTTCACAGTGGAATATTCAGCTGGATGAGTATTTTCTGTTTAATAATAAAGCTTTGGCCTCAGCTACCAATAATATTATGAGGATTGCCATGGATGATAATTCTCAAAAGGATATTATGGCCGATTTTGCTTTGAAAGAACTTCTGATCAGGCTGATGCAGACTCAGGCACGAGGTATGGTGGAAAAAAATATTGTTAAGAATAAATCCAGGATAGGCTTTGTTGTGGATTATATTAAAAGAAATCTGCACCAGAAACTATCCATTGACAGTATTGCCAAGCTGGCATATGTAAGTAAATCGAATTTCTTTAAAATGTTCAAAGACGAGCTGGGAACTTCCCCCAATGATTTTATTTTACAGGAAAGAATCAACAGGGCAAAAGAATTATTAGCCAGCCAGACCAGCATCAAAGAAACTGCTTTTCAGACCGGTTTTTCAGATACCAATTATTTCACGAGAGTATTTAAGCAACTGGAAGGAATTACTCCGAAAAGTTATCAGGACAGAATGGTTCTGAGATAATCTATTTACAAAATTATATAAAAAAAGAGCCCCATTTCTGGGACTCTTCTTAAAAAATATATTAAAATTAAATCTTAATATTTGTCATTCTGCTTAATATTCGGGTTTGCCTGAATAGCAGAAATAGGAATTGGCCATTGCCATTTGAAGTTTCCAGCCGGAAGATTCTGTGCTACAGGAGGCGTACCTGTACCGTCAAAAAGATCTCCTTTACCTGATCTCTGAACAGGAAGACCTAGTCTCTTTAATGTATACCATCTGTCATTTTCAAATGCAAGCTCCAGTCTTCTTTCTTTCAGGATAGCATCTAAAAGTGCCTGTCCTGTTTCTGTACCAGGAGTAAATGTAGTATATCTTTCAGCTCTCAGCTTATTTAACAAAACTAATGCCTGCGCACCATTACCTGTTTTGTAATAGGCTTCAGCAACGTTTAGCAGTACTTCAGCTCCTCTTAAATATCTTACAGGAACGATATTAGATGGCAAGCCAGTAATACCAGCATATTTTGTAACATGATTATACTTTTGTTTGCTATAGATATCTGTAGTAAAATAAGCAGATTTTCTTACATCATTATCTGTATAGGCAGTATATAGGTCATAATCTACAACAAATTCTGATCTTAACGCTGGAACAGCCTGATTGTAAGCAACTCCTACTGTGTTTTGCTCAGCTGCGGAATTTGATACCTGGAATAAAACGCCATCATTAATATCTCCTTCTTTTTCTTTCCAAATCTTATAAAAATTAGACTTTAGAGTAACGCTGGAAGAAATTCCCAATGCCAGTTCACCATATTTGATTGTGTTAGCATAGTCTCCTCTGTAAAGATTTACTCTTGACAATAATCCATATATAGCAGCCTTGCTCAATCTTCCTTTATCCAAATCATTTTGAGTAATATTATCAGCAGCAAATAATAAATCTGCTATAACTTTATCATATACCTGATCAACGGTAAGATTTCTGGATGATGTATTATTTAGAGGAGAATATGTCTCTGAATAATAAATTCCGATTGTATTTTTAGCTTCTGCAGATTGAGTCGGGATTTGGGAATATGCTCTTACAATATCAAAGTGAGCTATTGCTCTTAATGCTCTTGCTTCAGCTTCCAGATTTGTTTTCTGTGTTCCGGACAATACTCCGTTATTGATATATTTCAAAACAAAGTTAGCTCTGCTGATTACAAGGTAAGCAGCAGTATACAATCCTGTTGTTTGTGAATTATCTGAAGAGAATTCAAAGTTCGAAGCAGCAAAATTGGTATTTCTTCCTGTAGTTGTACGAACAAGGTTATCAGTGGTAAGATCACCCATGA
The DNA here is from genome assembly GCF_900182655.1 of Chryseobacterium rhizoplanae. Lineage (GTDB taxonomy): Bacteria > Bacteroidota > Bacteroidia > Flavobacteriales > Weeksellaceae > Chryseobacterium > Chryseobacterium rhizoplanae. The sequence continues at coordinate 73,606 of NZ_FXTC01000006.1, read as the reverse complement.
TAAGCTGATTTCCCGTATCACTAGTATAATACCCGGCTCCTTTAAGAGCTGTATAGGCACCATCCATAGCTTGTCTGAAGGTCTCAGGTCTGGTCATTGCCTGCTCCTGATCTTCATTGATTGACGAGATTTGATCTAGATTTCTGTCGCAAGACGTTAACGAAACAAAGATGGTTAACGCAGCTAAACTTATTTTTATTATATTCTTTTTCATAAAGCTATTCAATATTAAAATTCTAATTGCAGTCCTACCAAGATTGTTCTTACAGCAGGGTAAGTATAAAGGTTATATGCTCCCGGAACAAACAATGCTGTAGATTCACCAGATCCTACTGAAACTTCAGGTTCTCCGTGGAATTTAGTCACTGTAAATAAATTCTGTCCCTGTACGTATGCTCTAAGCTTATTGATAGGTGATTTGTCTCCTAAAAATGCTTTATCAAATGTATATCCTAATGTAAGTGATCTTAATCTTAAGTAATCTGATTTTTCAATCCACTGATCAGAATCACGCATACCGTTTGAGTCAACTTTCTGGAATACTCCTGTGTCTCCAGGATTTTGCCAAACCTGAGCAGCAGCCTGAGCCATATTTCTACCTGCAACAGCCAATGTTGGATCTACAGCAGCAGCGTACATGTTGTTATAAGTATATCCACCTAACTTGAATGTGAAATCTGCACTGAAATCAAGTCCTTTGTATTGAACTGTAGTTCCGAATCCACCAAAACTTTTTGGGAATGGAGATTTATCGGTAATAGGAACTGCATTAGATGCGCTGTAAACATCTGTAACATTTCCTGCCTTATCATAATATAATGCTTTTCCATTGCTTTGATCTACTCCGGCAAATCTAACATTATAGAACACATATGGAGTTTCTCCTACTTTCATATAAGTATCTCCTAGGTTTCTTTCAGTCTGACCGTCTGCCAGCTTATCAAGAATTGATTTCTGGAAAGAGATATTGGCATGTAAGTTCCATTGGAAATCCTTCTTTTTGATTACATCTACGCTAAGCTCAACTTCAAGACCTTTCTGAGACATATCTCCCGCATTGATATACTGATAGTATCCTCCTTCCTGCTTGTCCAAAGGTACAAGCTGTACGAAATCTTTTCTCTTATTCTTATATACTTCTACGGATCCACGAACTCTTCTGTTCCACATCGTGAAATCTACCCCTAAGTTGGTGATCGCATTAGACTCCCATTTAAGATTGCTGTTACCAATGATATAATAACCTTGCGAAGATGTACCAGGATATGAAGTACCATTAGCTCCATATAAACCATAACTGATATTATTAACGTTATAGTAGTCTGGTAAAGTACCATCGTTACCTGTTGTACCGTAAGATCCTCTAAGCTTTAAATCATTAATAAATCCACCTTTCATGAAATCTTCCTTCGCAATATTCCAGGCAGCACTTGCAGACCAGAAAACACCACTTTGGTTATTGGCACCAAATCTTGATGAAGCATCTCTTCTCAATGATCCTGTTACCAAATATTTACCTTCATAATCATAGTTTAGTAAACCTGCTAAGCTGAATAAAGTATTTCTTACCTTAACTCCGGTAAATGTATTTCTGTCAGAAGGTGTTGTGATAGAAGGAACATTGATTACCGGAGATTTCAATCCGTAAGCTCCACCATTCATTGTTTCGTTGTAGTTATCGTTATATTCGATAAATCCTAAGAAATCAAAGTTGTGGCTTCCGTATGATTTTTTATAGTTAATGGAGTTGTTCCAAGTATAATTAAACGTGTAGAATGAATTTTTGTTCAATGAACCTGTAGGAACTTTGTTCACTGTAATATCCAGGTTTGAACCTTTTTTCAACCATTGAGTTCCCATGTACCAATCGAAAAGTCCGTTGAAGTTTGTTTTAAACTTCAGACCATCGATAATTTTATATTCAGCGAATAAAGTTACCGGAATTCTCAGTCTCTGATCATCTAATCTATAATTACGGATTTGTTCAACAACGTTGGAACCCGCTCTCATTGTTTGATTATAACTTCCATCCGGGTTATAAACCGGCTCATATGGAGCATATTTATACATTGCTCCAAATGGGTTCTGAGTATTGTTTCTGTCTCTGAAATTCTGAGTTTCCTGATACTGAACTCCAAGGTTGATACCAACATTCAGTTTTTCACTCAGTTTATTTGTAAATCCAAAGTTACCTGTATATCTCTTAAGTCCGTCGATATCTCTGATAATCCCGTTATCAGAATCATATCCTAAAGAGTAATAGAAAGTACTTTCTCTGGAACCTCCTTGCGCACTAAATAGGTAAGACTGAATGCTTGAAGGCTTTAACAGGTCCTTTTGCCAGTTGTGATCATAAACAGCAAGCGCATCTATTTCCTGTTGAGATCTTGGTTTAAATCCAAGGTACCCTAATTGATTCTGGAAATCCATCAATTCCCTGGAATTCATCATAGTGTAATTTTTGTCTCTCAACTTTTCACTGAAACCAAACTTAGTTTCAAATGAATAGTGAGTTTTCCCGGCTTTTCCGGCTTTAGTAGTTACCACTACTACTCCATTTGCTCCTCTCGCACCATACTGCGCTGTAGCAGCAGCATCTTTAAGAATTGAAATAGACTCTACGTCTGCAGGGTTGATTGCACTAAACTGTCTCGCAGTCATATACATACCATTTACTACATAAGTAGGCTCTGAAGAACCACCAACACCGGCAATACCTCTTACCTGAATGGTAGCAGCAGCACCTGGCTGCCCGGTAGTACTTTGTACAAATACCCCTGAAGCTCTACCCTGTAAAGAGTTACCGATAGATGTTGTAGGAGAATTTCTTCTGATTTCGTCACCCCCAACAACAGCCTGAGCCTGGGTAATTTCATCTGCTTTTTTCTTCTGGTATCCAGTAACGATTACTTCATCGATCTTATTCTCCTTCAGAACAGAATCATTCTTAGATTTTTGTGCAAAAGCAGCTTGCCCTAAAAAGAACAAAGCACCAGCACTTAATACATGTAACTTCACATTCATATTAACAGATTTTAATATATTCAAGGGACAAATATGTCGATAAATATCTATACCATCAATTCATTAAACGCTGAAAACAGGCTTCCAGAACGGGCAGATTCACACCTATACTTAAAAAATGGTGTAAAATCATTTTAATTGTATTTAAAAAATTAACAAAAAATAAGTCAATTTAAACATTAACGGAATTTTAATAAATTTTAAAATTAAAATCAACTTTCATTAATTTTAAATAAATAGTTAAAAAAATAAACATAAAATATTACTATTAACGAAAATAATCAAACGAATAAATTCTTAATTGCCTTTAAAATGGAGAAAAAAACGCCTTATTTTCTTAAATTTTACATAAAAAAGGCACTTTAAAAGGCAGATACCCCTTATTTCAAGACAGGGATATTCAGATTAAAATAAAAAACCGTTAATATACTATATAGAGAATTCGATTAAAACCAGTAAAATTTTCTGTGATAATACATGTAATTTATTAACCATTTCTCTCTTAAAATTAAAAATAATTCAACCTTAGAAATTTTAAAGGCATTCCCCGTTTTTGCATGTATAAAAAAGTAAAGCACCCCAAAAGAGAGGTGCTTTATATGATAAATAAGATAATCTTACTTCTGATAACTGTAATATCTCGCTCCGACTAAAACCGGATTTTCAGTCTCAATAGAAACAAGTCCAAATCCTTTATAATTTCTGATTACAGATTCTTTCAGTTGCTTTCTGTGAAGTTTTTCATAGGTTTCAAAATTTACAGCAGTTCTCTGATTCAAATTTTCGAATACATTCCATTTTTCTGCTACTTTTTTCCAGTTCTCAGAAACTTTTCCTGCAAACACTTTTGATTTCGATCCGCTTCCATAGCCTACAAAGCCAATTTCTTCCCCTGAAAGTTCTTCATTTTCGTTAAAAGAAGTTTGTAATGCCGAAAGAAAGGCCATAAAAATAGAAGCGGTGTACATATTCCCTATTTCCGAAGAAGCTCTCTGGGTTTTTTCTATTTTTTGGCTGATTAATTTTAAATAGTCTTCAGATTTTGCAACGGCTTTCTGTTCCTCTGCTGTTTCATAGGACATACCATTCTCCAAGCTATAGATTTCAGTAAAAACTCTTTTCCCGTGAAAAGCATACGGAAGATGGAAAATAATATACTTCCAGTTTTCATAAGGTTTTTTCTGTCCTGTTATTTCTTTATAATGATGGTAAGCTTCTTTTATTCTATCCTGATAGCATTGGTTAGAATATTGTCCGTCAAAGACAGGTTCATCCGTAAAAATTTCAATTTTTTCAGGATATGTTTCCGGAGCATCTTTCAGGTCTTCTTTATTATAGGTTCTTCTCGGTTTGAAAAAATCAAAGACACTTTCTGAAGCAACTCCCCAGTTATTTTCAATTTCAAGAAGATCAGGCTGTGAAGAAATCAAAAGAGCAACCGCTCCTCCTCCTTGAGTATATTCCCCTGAAGAGGCCAATTCATATTTGGCATAATCACTGGCAATCACTACTGCTTTTTTATCAGGATTCACCCTTACAAAATCAAGGGCATTATGCAGTGCATCTACACCTCCTACACACGCAAAAGTCATGTCCAGCACATCACAGTTTCTGAAACATCTGGTTCCAAACTCCTCTTCCAACACCTGTTCTACCATTTGTACTGCATAAGATGCCGTAGGTTTTGCTGCATCTACAGCACTTTCTGTTCCCAGATATACTCTGGCTATTTCTTTAGGATTGATATGATAATCTTGTATAAGCTTCAGTAATGCTTCTGCTGCAAAGGTTGCTGCGTCTTCGTGAACATCAGAAAGTCCCATTTTATGAAGACCTAAGCCTTTTTCCAATTTCGCTGGTTCTATTCCTCTTTTTTCCGCTAAGTCCTTAATCTCCAAATATAAACCAGGCACATAATAGCCCGCTGCCTCAATTCCAAAACTCATAATTGTCTAAATTTTAAACGAATTTATGAAAGATAATGCAAAAAACAACTGTGAAAAATACCAATTTTTACAATATTATCAAAATACTGTACGTTTTATAATATATTTCAATCTATTAGCCGAATAAGAAAAAAAATAAAACCGACAGTTCTGCCGGCTTTATCTACTTATTTATAATTCTCAATCGCTTTATTGAGGACATCAATCTGTTTATTAATGCTCGCTGCATTTTGTGGATTCTGTTTCAGCAGTTCCATTTTTTTGCTTAAGCCATCTTTCAGCATCTGAACCATCATCATTTTAGCCTGTGGATTGTCTGCCATCTGGTTCTTGGCATATCCTGCAATTTTCGTAATACTTTCTGTTGCTTTCAGATTATCGGAAGTCATGATCCAGTTGAAACCATCTTCTGCTGCTTTCCCTAATTCCGGGTTCTGGAACTTAATAAATGGATAAAAGGTGGCAAGAGGAGCAATATTCTCTATCTGAGAAGTAATTCTGTTTTTTACAATAATTGGAAGCAACTGTGCCTGCAGTTCATCCGATGCTCCTTTCATATCAATTTTATCTGCCAGGCTATTTGCTCTTGACGGATCAATAGAAAGAAGTGCACTCATTGAACTTCCTTTCACAGCATTGGAAACGGCATTCATTCCTTTTTCAAATAAAGGAAGATATTTTTTGTCTTTTGTTTTTCCTAAAGCCGTAATAGCCGCCGCCTGTGTTAATGTTTTAGGATCATTGGAAGCCAGTTTTTCAACTTCAGCACCTAGCGCCTTCATTTGTTCAGGATTAGTGAGGTCTATTAAATTCAAAGCTTTTATTCTTACTCTGAAGAAAGGATCTTTCAATGCGGCAGCCAATAATTTTACTGATGCAGGACTTTTTCCAGCCTGATCTTTGATTCCCGTTAAAGCAAGATATCTGCTTTTAAACTCTTTAGAGTTTGTAAACTGCATCAGGTTCTGTTCAGGAGTTTTTGTATCCGTGATTTCGGCTAATAAAACACCGTCTGCATTAATATTTATCAGATCAGGGGTCTTAGAAACATCAAAACTGAATGTATTTTTTGCTTCTGCATTTACCCAGACATTGTATCTTTTAGGTTTTCCGTTGTCATATACATCTATAGCCAGAGGAAATTCAAATGGTTTTTCCTGGGTTTGGTTTATTGTAACAGCAACCTGTTTTTTCACAGGCTCAAATGTAGAGGTATAATTAATCTTCGGATTTCCGCTTCCAAAATACCATTGGTTGAAGAACCAGTTCAGGTCTTTCCCTGATACTTTTTCAAAAGACAGTCTCAGCTGATGAGCTTCTGCATTCTGATATTCATTGGTTTTCAGGTAATCATTCATTCCTGCAAAGAAGGCATCATCTCCAAGATAGTTTCTCAGCATATTTAAAATACCTCCTCCTTTTTGATACGTCACCAGGTCAAAAACATCTTCACGGGACTCATAATTGAACCTTACCAGATTCTTATTAAAGTCTGATGGGTTGTGAAGGTAGTTGTTCACATCAGTCATCAGGTGATAATCTGCCTGATCTTTTCCGTATTTATATTCATTCCAAAGGTATTCGGAATAGTTCGCAAAAGATTCATTGACTGTAAGATTACTCCAGCTTTCTGCTGTAACTAGATCTCCAAACCAGTGATGGAACAATTCATGGGCAATAGTATCTTCCCATGTATTTTCATCGATAAGCTGACCGGGTTTTTGAAGGATATCACTTCCATGAAGGGTTGCTGTGGTATTTTCCATTGCTCCACTTACATAATCTCTTCCTGAAATCTGCGCATATTTTGCCCATGGATAATCATAGTTCAGTTTTTTGGAGAAAAATTCAATCATTTCCGGAGTATTTCCGTAGATCTGTTTGGCGTAAGGCTCGTATTCTTTTTCAATATAATAATCAACAGGAATATTTTTCCATTTGTCTTTTACAATAGCATATTCACCTACTCCCATAAAGAAAAGATAGGTAGAATGTCTTTTATCCATCACCCAGTGATCTGTCCTAAGCCCGTTGGATTCCTTTTTTGATTCTTTCAGAAGGCCATTGGAAAGGGTTACATATTTATCAGGAACCGTCATATAGATTTCCTGTGTTGTCTTTTGGTTAGGTTTATCAATAGTAGGAAACCAAGCAGAAGAAGATTCTGTTTCTCCCTGTGTCCAGATTTGTGTAGGTATATCCGGATCTGTTCCCTGAGGATTAATAAAATAAAGTCCTTTTGCATCATTGATAGCCATACTTCCCTGTTGCTTTACTTCATTCGGACGGGATGTGTATTTGATGTAGACTGTATACTCCTGATTTTTCTGATATGTTTTATCAAGGCTGATCTTCAGGACATCATCTTTGTAATCATATTTCAAAGGAGATTTCTTTCCGTTATTATCAAGAGCTACTTCATGAATCAGCATTCCTTTTGCATCAAGCGTAAGTTCGTTTGCAGCATAAAAATAAGGTGAAGCAGTAAGCCATTCTTCCCCGTTCATCTGTTCTTTCTGATAATCGAAATTTACTTTCAGCTTTGTGTGTTTAAGTTCCGTTACTTTGGTGGGAGTAGCTCTGTAAACTTTTTCCCTTCCTGAAGTTTCGGTTTGTGCTGATACATTGGCGGAAAATAAAATCCCGAGTATAGCAATTGATAAAATGGCCTTTCTCATCTGTCTACATTATTATTTTTAGAATTATTTTTTTATGATGATATCGAAAATATCATTCACTAAGGTTTCATAGTCCCCTTTTTTAAGCTGTTCCTTTGTCTTTGCAAAAGCTTTTTTAAGTTCACTTTCCGGATTTTCATCATCCACTATTTCTGTTGAAGCGACTCCTTTTAATTGAAGTACTGCATTTTTCAGCGCCTCAATGTCTGCGTTTTCTTCAATATTAATTTTTAAATACTTCATGATGTACTTTTAAGCATTTGAAATTTATGATCTGCAACCCACCATGTATCTCGATTAAATGGCCAGGAATTGCTCTTTCAAATGTAAGAAACAATTGCCAAAGAAAGTGTACTAAGGGTTTATATTCTTATTCCCAAACTTATGAGCACAGATAATGCCATCTATTAACTTTAAAGTAATAGAAGAAAATAAAAAAATTAAAGTGATATAAGGATATTAAATCGCCACAGGCGCTTTGATTCCCGGATGTGGATCATAATTTTCCAGACTGAAGTCTTCGAAATCAAAATCAAAGATATTTTTAACTTCCGGATTCAGTTTCATTGTCGGAAGCGCTCTCGGCTCTCGTCTCAGCTGTCTGTTGACCTGCTCAAAGTGATTATTGTAGATATGAACATCTCCGAAACTGTGAACATAATCTCCCACTTCCAGATCACAAACCTGCGCTACCATCATCAACAGCAATGCGTAGCTCGCAATATTGAAGGGTACTCCAAGGAAAACATCAGCACTTCTCTGGTAAAGCTGCAGGGAAAGTTTACCGTCTGCTACATAAAACTGAAACAAGGCATGGCAAGGTGCCAAAGCCATATTGGGAATTTCTGCAACATTCCAGGCAGAGACAATCAGTCTTCTGGAATCCGGATTTTTTTTAATCTGGTCAATTACTTCTGTAATCTGATCCACAACCTTTCCGTCTGCACCGCTCCAGCTTCTCCACTGCGCTCCGTAAACCGGTCCCAAATCTCCATTTTCATTAGCCCATTCATCCCAGATGCTTACTCCGTTATCTTTAAGGTATTTGATATTGGTATCTCCTTTCAGGAACCAAAGAAGCTCGTAGATAATAGATTTCAAATGCACTTTTTTTGTCGTTACCAAAGGGAATCCTTTAGACAGATCATATCTCAGCTGATATCCGAAAACACTTCTTGTTCCAGTGCCTGTTCTGTCAGTTTTATCAGTTCCGTTATCTAAAATATGCTGTAAAAGGTCCAGGTAGTTTTGCATTTTGAATGAGATTTTAAGTTTCAAATTTAGTAAAAACCATCAAAAAAAGCACTCATTTTTATGAATGCTTTTTATAGGCCTGATGTCTATTTTCTATTAAACAACTGTATATCTGTCATCTAACCCATATTAATTTTACCATATATTTTCAATGGTCTGATGAATGGTATTGACGGTGAATGACTCTCCTGCTTTTTTACCATACATCACTTTTACCAAGGGAGATTCTGCAGAAACCGTCATGATTTTCTGCTTCTCTGAAACAATTTCGCCCATGGAAACAGCAATATAAAACAATCCTTTATTGGTTTTCACCAAAGCTCCGTTCTGAACTTTTTCTGAAGGGTCTGAAGTTATTTTCTGTAAAACAGTCAGCTGATTCAGTACTTCGTTAAGCTGTCTCTGCAGGTTATTAATTTCCTGCTGAAGCATTTCTCTTCCTGTTTCGTATTTGTCACCCATTGAACTTTTCGTATCGTTATTGGAAGCCCGTGTTTCTGCAATAAGGTTTTCAAAATACTGGATTTTATCGGATGCTTTTGTTTTAACTATATTGATTATTTCCTGTTTGTTCATTGTAATGATGGATTTTTATTGTACCTGGTAAACCACCCCGTCAAAATCATAGATTTTGACACCCCTCCAGCGGAGGGGAATTAGGTACTGCTTAGTGACTATTCATTAAGAGATTAAAATATAAGCCGAAGATTTAAATATTATTTTTCAAATACGGCATAATCCGAAACTTTGAAGCTAAAGTCTTTTCCATGACTGAAATCTCTTTTGGTTTTATCAAAAACATTTCTGAATGTTCCGGATACATGGTCATCTTCAATTGAAAAGTTAACAGGTTCTTTCGACATATTTAAAACCACCAATACTTCGTCGTTTCCATTTTTTCTTACGTAGGCCAGAATCTTATCATTGGCTGTCGTGTTGAGAAGATAAGTCGTTACGTTAGCATCTCCTCCTCGTAAGGCCGGATTGGAAGCTTTTAGATCTAATAATGTTTTATAGAAATCGGCAACCTGATAAGTATTTGTCCATTTGATGACATCTTTTTCGAAAAATTCAAGTCTTTTCATATTCGGAAGTTCCTGCCCTGAATACAATAGCGGAACACCATTCCATGTTGCAGAGAATACTGCCATAGGTTTTGTGATGACTCCATATTTTTCATATTCGGTTCCGTTCCACGAATTTTCATCGTGGTTTGTAGTGAACCATGCTCTCATTGAAGCATCTCCGATATTGGAATATTGTCTCAGAAGATCTTTTAATTCCTGAAGAGGTTCATTCTTTTTATAATAATCAGCAGATTTATGCATCCATTTCCAGGAATAGCTGGCATCGAAAACTTTACCGTATTCAGGGCTTTCCAGCTCGTCAAATTCTCCCAGCCAGAAAAGAGGTTTTACTTTTTCCACTTCGGGACGGGCCTGCACCCAGAAGTCTACTTCTACCCATGAAGCGAGATCACATCTGAAACCATCAATATTGGTTTCCTGCACCCAGAATTTCATGGCATCTATCATAGCCTGACGCATTTCCGGATTTTTATAATCCAGCTCAATAATATCATCCATTCCGGAAGCGATATGGAATTTTCCGTCCGGATCTTTCTGATAAAATTCGGGATGAGTTTTCGTCCATACATGATCCCAACCTGTATGATTGGCCACCCAGTCTATAATTACTTTGAATCCCAATCTGTGTGCTTCATTCACCATATCTTTAAAATCCTGCAGTGTTCCGAATTCAGGATTGATGGAAGTATAATCTGAAGCTGCATAAGGGCTTCCCATACTTCCTTTTTTATTCTGCTGGGCAATGGGTGTGATGGGCATAAACCAAAGGGTTTTTATTCCCATAGATTTCAGGCGGGGCATTTCTTTTGCAAACGCTTTGAAAGTTCCTTCCTGGGTATATTGTCTTATGTTTACTTCGTAGATATTTGTATTATGTTTCCAATCTTTTGGCAGTTCTGTCATTTTCCTGGTATTTTTTCGAGTGGTACAGGAAACAATTCCCAGACCAATTACAGCTAACAAAATTAATTTTTTCATTAAACTATTTTTAACAAAAGTAAGGATTGTTTTTTGGGAAAAGGCAAAATTTGCGGACAGATGAACAGACTTTTTGATGGTATCCGGTGGATTTTCTTTTTTATTTTAAAATCTTTCAAAAAACCCAACCGTTATGGAGAAAACACTATTCTGTCTTTTTCATATGAACCTTCTTTTATGGTATCAGAATATACTTTCGAGGTTATAAACTCATCCGAATCTATTTGTAACTCTTCTTTTACGGTTCTTCAACCAGAGATTTGGTGTTCTCAACCTGTCAATAGAACCTGAAGACCTAGCATGAGCACTTCAAGACCTCCAAATAGACTTCCCGAACCTCAAATGATGCTGTTTTACCCTTAGCATTTAAAAAAAAGCCCCGGATTAAAATCCGGGGCCAGTATATTGTATTGACTATCTTTCGTCATCATTGTCATCCTCATCATCAAAGACATCGTCATTGTAGTCTTCTTCTTCCTCATCATCGAAACTGTCGTCTTCATCTGAAAAGTTTCCTCCTGATACAAAGTCTTCATCAAAACCAAACTCATCATCTGCCAAAGGCATTGCTGATTTCTTTTTGGATCCTCCGGCACTTCCGTTTTTGCTAGGGGCCTTCAACGGAACGTTTCCGAATCTGTATACTGTGATAGGATAGTTAACTCCTTTCGTTTCTTCAATTACTTCTACAAGTTCACAGAAAAATTCCCAAAGGTCAAGAAGCCCATATTGGAACTGTGCTTTGTCGCCTACACTTTCAAAAGCTTCATCAATGTAAACATCTGACATAATCTCACCATCACCATCATCACTCATATCTTCCAATGGGACACTTTTTACGATTGTTCCGTCATTTTCTAACAGATTAAAAGTAGAAAGCTCATCTCCCTGCAGACTGAATGCACTTTTAATTCCTAAGTGTAAGTTCCATAACGTTTGTTTTCCCTTAACTTCTACATCACGGAAAATATCTTCTTTCGCATCTAATATTACGCGGATTTTGTAAACCATATCAGTTTCTTAAATTACTTTTTTGCCTTTATAATTATGATAAATCTCTGGTGCAAATATATAATAAATGACATGTGACAAAAAAATATTTCAGGATTTTTTAAATTATTTTTTTTCCTTACATTTTGCCGGAATTATTTACTTTTTTCGAGCATAAAACTAAATTTCGTCCCTTCAAGGTACACGCTTTCTACAGTAATATTTTCGTTATGTGCTTCAAGGATATGTTTTACGATGGCTAATCCCAACCCTGAACCTCCTTCTCTTCTGCTTCTGCTGGTTTCCACACGGTAAAATCTTTCGAAGATCCTTGGAAGAATCTCAGACTTGATTCCCATTCCGTTATCTATTACTTCAATCAGCACCTTATTTTTGAGGATACTGGTCTTTACGATTACTTTTGCTTCCTGTCTGTTGGCATAATGGATCGCATTGGAAATAAGATTAATAAAAACCTGGGAAATTTTCTGTTTATCAGCTTCCACAAAAATCTGTGGATGAAGGGTCTGGATCTGTAATGTAGTATTTCGTTTTTCAGCCTCAAGATCAAGCAGATCGAAAATCTCTTTAATGAGAAGGTTGACATCGAATTTTGAAACGGTAAGATTGATCTCGCCTGCTTCCAGCCTGTTGATCATGTCAAGATCTGTTACAATCGCGATAAGTCTCTCAACAGATTTGTCAATTCTTTCCAGGTATTTGTCCCGGATGGTGAGATTGTCTACGCCACCGTCTCTTAAGGTTTCTACATATCCCTGAATAGAAAACAAAGGAGTTTTCAGTTCGTGGGATACATTCCCGATGTATTCTTTACGGTAGCTTTCCATCTCTTTCATCATGTCAATTTCTGACACCTGCTGCTGATTGAGATCTGAAAATCTTTCTCCTAATTCTTTGATGGTAATATTTTCATCCTGATTCTGAACAATTTCCTGCGGCAGAAATCCTGAAAGACCTTTTACCTGTTTTCTGCTGTAATAATTGAAAAGAAGTTCCAATACTACGCAATTGATCATAAAGATCAGAATAATACAGATGAAAAGACCCGTTTTGAACAAAGGGGTCTTATAATAGATATCTTTCAGTGAATCGAAGACGACCACCAAAAGAAGCATTACCAGTGTCAGCAGACAAGAGGCAACGAGGGTAAGTCTGTAAAATTTCAATTTTACAACGTTTTAATGATTGAACGTAAAGTTAAGATTCTAAAATAATTAAACGATCAGTTTGTACCCAATCCCTTTTAATGTCTGAATCGTATTGATTCCTAATTTTTCTCTTAACCTTCTGATATGTACATCGATTGTTCTTTCACCAACAATCACATCATTCCCCCAAACCTTTTCAAGAATTTCTTCTCTTTTGAAAACCTTTTCAGTATTGGAAGCCAAAAGGTAAAGCAAGTCAAATTCTTTTTTAGGAAGAAGAAATTGCTGTCCGCTTTTGGAAACTCTGAAATTATCTTTGTCGATAACAAGGTCTCCGATTTCAATTAGTTTTGCATTGTCAGAAACCTGAGAGGTCAGCTGTAATAATGCGTTTACTTTAGAGATAAGGATTTTTGGTTTGATCAGTTTTACGATGTAGTCATTGGCACCCGCCTGAAAACCTGCTAGCTGAGAAAACTCTTCGCTTCTAGCCGAAAGGAACACAATAAGTGTTTTTTGAAGTTCTTTCACTTTACGAAGTTCCTGACAGGTTTCTATACCATCTTTTTCAGGCATCATGACATCTAATAAGATAAGGTCCGGAACAATCTCCTTTGCTTTTTCTATACCTTCGTTACCATTAGTAGCCGTATAGATATCATACCCTTCCTTTTCCAAATTGTAAGACAGAATCTCTAAAATGTCCAGTTCATCGTCTATTAAAAGAATTTTTTTGCTCATCTTCTAGTTTAAGAATTCCCACAAAATTAATTATTTCCATTGATTTCATCTATCTGCCAAATGTTAACTAATTATTAAAAAAATACATTTTAGCATCAGATTATAAAATCAATAAAAAAATTAAATAATAAATACACATAAATCAAATATACGAAACAAAAATTAAATTTAAAACAAAAAATACAATTATATAAATTAAACATCAATAACTATAAATTTCATTCATCTGTTAATACAAACTTCACAATTAATTAAGATTCTCCTAAAGTTTTCTTAAAAACTTAGCCTTTATTTTGCCCTTGAAAAAGAAGTAAAAGAAGTAAAATGAAAAAACAACTCCACAAGAGCATCATGCTACTTGCCTTGTTTTCTGCTGGCTATGCTTTTGCACAAAGTCAGATTTTGGAAGGTAGGGTATTGGACGAGAAAGATAACACTCCTATAGAAGGGGTAAAAGTAAAAGTAAATGGACAGGAGGTAACAACTGACATTTCCGGATACTACTCTATCAACCTTTCCCCTGGCGCCAATTACATTGTAACGGTAAGCTCCAATGGATACAACAGAAAAGAGATCAGCGAGGTTATTATCAAAAATGAAGGTAACACTCACCTTGATATTGTTCTGGATAAGCCATCAACCAAAGAAAAAGAAATTGAGGGGGTTGTCATAAAATCAAACGCAAGAAAAGAAACCATAGCCTCTACTATCGGACTACAGAAGAATGCCGGTGTAGTTTCTCAGGTTATCGGGGTTGAAGCTATTAAAAGAAGTCCGGACAGAAACACGGGGGAAGTTCTGAAAAGAGTTTCCGGGGTGAGTTTATCTGAAGGAAAATATATTGTAGTAAGAGGTTTATCAGACCGTTATAACCAGGCGATGCTGAATGGTATTCAGTTATCCAGTACAGAGCCTGACAGAAAGACTTTCTCTTTTGACCTTTTCCCAGCCAACGTTATCGAAACCCTTGTTATCAACAAAACTTTCATTCCGGAATATACCGGTGAATGGGGAGGAGCATTGATTCAGGTAAACACAAAGGATATTCCTAATAAAAACTTCTTCAACGTACAGGTAGGTGTAGGAGGAAACACTGCTACTATGGGGCAGGAATTCCATATGCAGAAAGGTGGAAAATGGGACTTTTTAGGAATTGATGACGGGTACAGAAAGCTGCCAACCAATATGCCTGCAAAAAATGCTTTCAGCATTCTGACTGAAGATCAGAAAACAGATATTGGTAAAGGATTTACAAAGAATTTAGGATACAACAGTATTGGTTATCCTGAAAACTTAAGCTTACAGCTTGACGGAGGTTTCAACACCAAATTATTCGGAAAAGATTTAGGGGTAATTGCTGTTTTAAACTATAGCAATAACAAAAGAAGAACTGAGTCTACCAACCGTTTCTTTACGATCAATGACCAGCTTGCTGATACCAACTTCGATTATTTTACAGAAAAATACAGCAATGATATTATTTTAGGAGGAATGTTGAACTTAGCTTTAAAGCTGAACAGCAACAATAAAATTTCCTTAAAGAATATTATCACTAATAATACGGTGAACCACATGTCCTTCAGAACAGGAAAGGACTTTGAATTTGATCCGATCAACGGAACAAATATTATGGCAAGAGAGATAGGATTTAAAGAAACCACTTTCTATAACTCTACCCTTACCGGTAACCACAAAATTGATGTTCTTGGCGGCCTTACTGTAAACTGGTACGGAAGCTTCGGGATCCTGGATCAGTATATTCCTTTGTTACAGCGTTTGCAGTATAACCAATACACAAACATGCCAGGAAGCCCTTATTTAGCATTGATTTCCAATGGTCTTTCTCAAAAATCAGGAAGTGTATTCTACTCTACTTTAAGTGACTATCTGTATAATGCAGGAGGTGATATCTCCAAAACATTTACCATGTTTGGTCAGAAACAAACGATCAAAGGAGGGTATTTATTCCAGGTAAAAGACAGAATATATAACTCAAGACCTTTCTCTGTAAGACTTGAAAAATTCAACCAGGGATTGCTTTCCCAGCCTTTCGAAACGATCTTCAATCCTGAAAACTTCGGAGGTAACGGTGGATTTACATTTGACGAGATTGCAGGAAACCAGTACAGATATATTGCCAATACAATCCTTAACGCCGGGTATTTACAGTTCGACAACAACTTTACACCATGGTTAAGAGCAGTTTGGGGATTAAGAGTTGAAAACTTTGACCAATTGGTAGGAAGCACGAAGAAAAGTGATGACCGTTTTGTCAACACCCGTGTTACAGATTTCTTACCTGCTGTAAACTTAACATTCAAGGTAAATCCTAAAATGAACATCCGTGTTGCAGGTTCACAGACTGTTGTAAGACCGGAGTTTAGAGAGGTTTCTCCTCTAGCATATTATGATTTTGATCTTGGAGCTACTGTAATTGGTAACAAATCTATTGAAAGAACAAAAATCACGAGTGCCGATGTTCGTTGGGAATATTACCCAAGAAACGGGGAAATTATCTCTGTGGCAGGTTTCTATAAAAACTTCAAAAAGCCGATCGAATTATACTTCAACCAATCAGGGGTAGGAACGAGTAATACCTTCAACTACCTGAACGTAGATAAAGCTGATGCTTATGGAATTGAGGCAGAATTCAGAAAGAAACTTGATTTTGTTTCTGCGCTTAAAAACTTCACATTAGGAGGAAACGTTGCCAGAATCTGGAACAAAGTAACAGACGAAGCGACTAAGATCGACAGACCAATGCAGGGGCAATCTCCGTATACTGTGAACGTAAGCCTTCAGTATGATACTGAAAAATCAGGATGGTCTTCTACGGTATTATTCAACATGATTGGAAGAAGAATCCTTTACGTAGGAAACGATCAGGTACCACCAATCTGGGAAGCACCAAGACCTCTTCTGGATTTCCAGCTTGCAAAAAAAATCTGGAGCAACAAAGGAGAAATCAAGCTGAATGTTTCAGATATCCTGAACCGTCGTGCTAAATTCTACCATGATCTGAATGACAACGGTAAGTATGACAGCAAAGATGCTCTTGCTATTGAAAGACTTTCAGGAACCAATATCAGTTTAACACTGGGATACAATTTTTAATTCACTCAACAAATAATCTAATAAATAATTTAATTCTTTATAACATGAAAAAGTTCGTTTTATATTCTTTAATGCTTGGCGCTATAGTATCCACTACCGCTTGTAGAAATATAGAAGAAGATGGACCTACCATTATTCAAAATGGAGGTAACGGAAACGGAGATACTGAAAACCTTATTCTTTCAGGAAAGATCACTTCCAGCATGACGCTTAAAGCTAACAAAATTTATAAGCTAAGAGGACTAGTATATGTAACTAACGGAGCTACTTTAACTATCGAACCAGGTACAAAGATCGTAGGTGAAGCTGATAAAAACGGAGCTTTGATCATTACAAAAGGAAGTAAAATAATGGCAGAAGGAACTGCTGCCAACCCAATTATCTTCACTTCTGAAAAACCAAGTCCTAAAAGAGGAGACTGGGCAGGGGTAGTCATTTTAGGAAATGCTCCTACTAATGCTTCTTTCGGTGGAGTAAACGGAGTTGGAGAGATTGAAGGAGGAATCAACAACTCTGAAGGTCTTGGACTTTACGGTGGAAACAATGCTGCTGATAACAGTGGTGTATTAAAATATGTAAGAATAGAATATGCAGGTTATGCATTCTTACCAGACAAAGAGATTAACGGATTGACATTCGGTGGTGTAGGTAACGGAACTACAGTAGATTACGTAGAAGTAGCTTACGCGAATGATGACAGCTTTGAATGGTTCGGAGGAACAGTAAACTGTTCTCACCTTATTTCTTACAAAGGTCTTGATGATGATTTCGATACGGATAACGGATTCTCAGGAAACATCCAGTTTGGTATCGGAGTAAGAGATTCTCAGGTAGCGGACGTTTCCGGTTCTAATGCATTTGAATCAGATAATGATGCTAACGGTTCTACTCTGGCACCTCAGACATCAGCTACATTCTCTAACATGACGATTATCGGGCCAATCAACTCTTTAGCTCCGGGATCAATCAACGCGTTATTCCAGAATGCATTACAAATCAGAAGAAACTCTTCTATCTCTGTATTCAACTCTGTATTTACAGGATTCCCTGTTGGTTTATTTATTGATGCTACAAAAGGTGCTCCAACGGATAACAATATTGTAGGTAATAAGCTGTTCTTTGAAAACAACGTTTTAGCAGGAATGCAAACTCCTTTAAAATTCGGACCATCTACTTCTACTCCGACAACGTATACATTGAACGATCTTACGACTTGGTTTAATGCTAAAGGAAATACAATCCTTGCTTCTACAGCTGATGTAAAACTTGCCGGTGCATGGGCTCCTGCAGGAACTACACCAAACTTCACTCCTACTGCTGGTTCTCCACTATTAACAGGAGGTTCATTTACTAACCCTAAATTGGCTACCTGGTTTACACAGGTAACCTACAAAGGTGCTGTAAAAGATGCTACAGATACGTGGTATGCAGGATGGACAAACTTCAACTTATAACATTATATAAGTACTTAGATTTAATTTCAAATAGAAGGCCTTCGGAATATTTCCGAGGGCTTTTTTTATTGTTATGTTCATATAGTATGACTGTCTGTCTAAATCAATATTAAGAGGTGTTCATATTGTATAAACAGAAAAAAGCAATATGAACAGTTATTTTTCTAATTGATCATGGGGTTTATGGTAGGTTTCGGCTAAAGCCGAACGAATGTATTTATATATTAATAAACGGGCTAAAGCCCGTTCCTATTGATAAAGCAAAGAAGATATTTCACGGTGTAAAAACAGATAGCAGTAATTTGAACAGTTCTTTTTCTTATTTACCACGGGTTTATGGTAGGTTTCGGCTAAAGCCGAACGAATGTATTTATATATTAATAAACGGGCTAAAGCCCGTTCCTATTGATAAAGAAGAACCCCGAAACCCGAAACCCGGACCCCGAAACTCACAATTCATAATAAAAAAAACGCCACCAGGAAAACTCCCGATGGCATTCACAAAAAACAAGTGTATAAAAAAAATATATACTTCAATTAATTTCTCCAGAATAAATTCCCATCATTCATCAGGGCTTTTATTTCAGACATTCTGGAAACTGCTTCTGCGGAACATGAAGCGTCTGTAAGAACTATGGCCGCCTCATCACCAGCTTTAGGCCATTGCTGTTTCCCTTTTTCATCCAGGGGAAGAATACTTTGAGTGGCAAACTGCAAAGTTCTTGACAATGCATATTCTGTAGCATAGCCATATAACTCGGCAATCAGATTGGCTTTCTGCAGCATACTTCCTGAACCGAAAGTACTCCAATAGTCCTGTACATTATCATTTCCGATCAACACATTCACACCATATTTTTTTAAAGTTGGAATAGGCATTATCTTTCCTTTAAAAGGCACAGAAGAAGCAATTCCTACTTTTCCGGCAGCCAGTCTTTCTGCAATTTGCTCTGTTTCTTTGGGTGAAAGATGGGCCAGGGCAAATGCATGACTTACAAATGTTTTCCCCTGCAGTGCCGGATTTTCAATTGCTTTATCAATCAGGTAATTGATTGTTTTCATTCCGGATTCTCCTGTTTCATGCAGGTGAATATCAATTCCTTTATGATGATCTAAAGCCAGCTGAACAGTAAAATCCATCACTTTTTCAATGCTTCCGTCAATACTTAATGGATCCAATCCACCGATAAATCCTACACTTTTCAATTGGGCTGCTTCTTTCATCAACGAAGCAGATTCTGTATAGTAAACTCCATGTTGCGGGAAAGCAACCAGTTCAGCTTTAAAAGAATCTTTTTTATTTTCAAGGGCCTGTTCAAGATGTTCCAGAGATTTCAATCCCGAGGTAGGATCGATATTGAAATGCGTTCTTACGAAATGAGTTCCGTAATGCTGCTGCAGACTGATCAGCTGTTCTGCTCTGCTTACGGAAGTTTTCAACAGCTCAGGAATGATTTCCTGCTCATAAGCAATCATATCTTTTACTGTTCTCCTCTTAGGAGAAAGCGCCTGCCATGGAAGACCATACAATGTTTTATCCAGGTGAATATGCATATCTCTGAATGCCGGAAGCATAAGATATCCTTTAGCATCAATCGCATTAGAAGCTGGATCATTTGCTTTTACTTCTTTTATTTTTCCGCCTTCAATTTCAATACTGAAAAGGTCAGTTTTTGTTCCGTTTACCTCTTCATTTTCGTATTCAAAACCTGTTTCCAGGCGGACATTTTTAAGGGAATATTTTCCTTTTGCAGCTAATTGATAGGGAAATTGCATGATTTAAATTTTAACAATACAAAATTAGCCCGACTTCATGTTAAAACCGGTGTATCAATTATGTCTTGTTTTGTACAGATTATTCTTTGAATTGGGATGGTGTCATTCCCGTCTGTGCTTTAAAGAATTTGGAAAAGCTTGCATGATCATAGAAACCAAGATCATATACAATATCTTTTACTGACATTTCAGAAACTTTTAAAAGCCTTTTCGCTTCCAGTAAAATACGGTCCTGAATGAGGGATGAAGCCGAAGCATTGAGGTTTTTCTTGCAGACAATATTCAGATAGTTGGCAGAAATATTCAGTTTATCCGCATAAAAAGAAACCGATCTTTCTGTTTTGAAATGCTCATCTATAAGATGGAGAAACTTTGAAATAATGGGGTTTGAATTATAGACTTCAAAATCTTTAAAGGCTCCTTCCACAGATTTGCTCACCAGCAGACCGATGAGTTCACTTCTTTTTTGAATGAGCTCCCAGAATACTTTTTCGGAGTTCAGCTCTTTCCTGATTTCCTGGAATTCATAAAGAAATGTGGCAAAAACATCCGGAGAAAGATTGATCACCGGATGATTCTGGTAATAAGAGGCTGAGAACCTTAATGACGGCAGAAAGCTTTCAAACCAGTCGCGGCTGATCATCAACTGATAACCGATAGTTTCTTTTTCAATCACCCATTGATGCACCTGATCCGGAAAAACAAGATGGATCTGATGGTCTCTTACCGGATATTCTGTAAAATCTATGGTATGTGAGCCAACTCCGTGCTCAAAAAGATTGATGATGAAAAAATCATGCTTATGGGGATCATCAATGGAACGCGCCCCGTAAAGTTCATTAAACAGCAGGTTACAGCCCTTCAGCTGATTCTCGCTAAATTCCTGAATTCCTAAGATTGGAAAATGATCCGTATGATAGCCCACTCTGCCCGATTTTCTCCTAAAATTACTAAAATTTGTGAGAAAAAACTAAAATAACCACAAAAGGGACAAAAGCTTTACCTACACCACTTCTACTTCAGTTTCTCCTTGCATTCGGTGGCTGTTTCTGAAAATTTCAATAAATTTTCAGACTTTCCTGTAAAACGTTTATACCCTTTGTGGTTTAAAAAAAACACAACTAAATTATATATATAAATTTGTAAACAACTATATCGCTGGGTCTAAAAGACAACATTTCCATCATGCACCAATGATTCCACTTCTGAAATTCTTGATACGGCTTCTGCTGAACAGCTTGCATTGATGAGTACAAAGTCTGCCTTATCTCCGGATTTCGGCCATTGCTGAGTACCTTTGTCATCTAACGGAAGAATATTTCCTGTGGCCAGTTTTAAGCTTCTTGACAATAAAAATTCTGTTGAATATCCGTACAATTGTGCCATTAAATTGGCTTTCTGAAGTACGCTTCCTGTCCCAAAAGTATTCCAGTGATCTACAATACTGTCATTTCCTGTCAGAACAGTTACATTATGTTTGTACAGCGTTGGTATTGGCATGATCAGCCTTCCGAAAGGGATTGTAGAGACAATTCCGATTTGGGCTTCTGCTAATTTTTCGGCGATTTCTTCCTGTTTTGCAGCTTCTAATTTAGCCAGAATAAAGCAGTGGCTTAAGTATGTTTTTCCTTTCAGAGAAGGATTTTCATTTACTTTTTTAATAAGATATTCAACGGTTTTTAATCCGGAATCTCCGGTTTCATGCAGATGAATATCGATTCCTTTTTTATTATCCAAGGCGAGCTGAACAGTGAAATCTACCACTTTTTCAATATCCCCATCTATATTGAACGGATCTACTCCTCCAATGAAATCAATATCCATCTTCGCCGCTTCTTTCAGATAAGGTACGGAATCTGTATAGAAAACTCCATGTTGCGGAAATGCTACCAACTCAGCTCCAAAACCTTTCTTTTTATTTTCTAAAGCTTTCTGCAGATTTTTTAATGACTGAAGTTTTGAAGTGGGTTCAATATTCACATGGCTTCTTGCATAGGAAGTTCCTTTTGACTGTAACAGTTCGATCAGTTTCTCTGCCTTAAAAGTTGAATTCTTCAGCATTTCAGGAAGCATTTTCTGCTCCAGCTCAATCATTCCTTTGATCCCTCCGGTTCTTTTTCTAACGGCTTGCCATTGATCTCCATAAAAAGTTTTATCAAGGTGAATATGCATATCCTTGAATGCAGGAAGCATCAATAGTCCTTTTGCATCTACCGCTTTAGCATTAGGCTGATTCGGAGTGATTTTTGTAATTTTTCCGTTTTCAACTTCCACATAAAACAGCTCTGTTTTGGTAGAAGCCACTTCTCCATCCTGGTATTCAAAACCTGTTTCCAGACGAACATTTTTAAGGCTCATTTTTCCTTTTGTCAAGCTATTATTTTCATCCATAAAAGGTGATGCAGTCATGATATTAGGTATAAAAGTTAATCCCGCTACAGCCAATGCTGAATTCCGGATAAATTCTTTGCGGGAGATGTCATTGCCTGAGGTCTTCATTTCCAATCTATTTAATACAAAATTAAAAAGAAGTACTCTGAACGAGGTGTATGGTTTATTACAAAATCTGTATGATTTATACTTTGTGTTGATTACGTGCTAAAATCCCGATTATCTTTTCATACTACAAATAAGGAATATATCCATCACAATTCTCTTTCCGTAGGAATCTAATGATGCTGCTTATTCTGTTGAGACTCCTACGGAGTGGCAAGGATTGTGGATAAATTTGATTGCGTAGAGTTTTTATTGATCTGCAGACTTTCAATTCAAATTATTCTGCATAAAAAAACCGGATCTAAAAATCCGGTCTTATTATTATTTATTTGAATATTCAAATTTTCTTACAGCTTCCAGTGTCATATCAATTTCTTTATCCTTGATGGCATCACTGATGAAGTATGTTTCATAACCACTTGGTGGTAAATACACTCCATTCTGCAGCATCTGATGGAAGAAATTATTAAACAATGAATGATTAGCTTCCTGCGCTTCATCAAAATTGGAAACTCTGTTGATATGGAAGAAAACAGACATCATAGAACCTTTTCTATTGATTTTATGAGCAATTCCTTTTTCGTTTAAAATTTTTCCGATTTCAAAATCTAATGTTTCTGTTGTCTTGTGTAATCTGTTGAAAAATTCAGGGTCATTTTTAATAAGCTGAAGTGTTTTTAATCCCGCTCTCATCGCTAAAGGATTTCCACTTAATGTTCCTGCCTGGTAAACACCGCCTTTTGGTGCCAGGTGATCCATAATTTCGTTTCTTCCTGCGAAAGCTCCTACCGGAAGTCCTCCACCAATTACTTTTCCGTAAGTTACTAAGTCTGCCTTTACGTTGAAAAGCTCCTGGGCACCTCCAAAAGCCAGTCTGAAACCGGTCATTACCTCATCAAAAATTAATAAAGCTCCGTTTTCATCACAGATCTTTCTCAGGTTTTGCAAGAAATTATTTTCCGGCAGTACACAACCCATATTTCCTGCAACCGGCTCTATAATTACCGCTGCAATTTCTCCCTGATTGTGACGGAAAAGATCTTCTACCTGTTCAAAATCATTATAACGTGCTAATAATGTATCTTTCGCAGTACCAGCTGTTACTCCCGGAGAATTTGGATTTCCAAAGGTAGCAGCACCGCTTCCAGCTTTGATCAGGAATGAATCTGAGTGCCCGTGATAGCAGCCTTCAAATTTTACGATCTTATCTCTTCCTGTATATCCTCTTGCCAGTCTTACGGCACTCATACATGCTTCTGTTCCTGAAGAAACCATTCTGATCTGGTCAATATTCGGGACGTTATCAATAATGAATTTTGCGATTTCTGTTTCCAGTTCTGTAGGCGCTCCGAAAGAGAACCCTTTCTCTGCCTGGATCTTCAGTTCTTCCAGTACTTCAGGATGTGTATGTCCTAAAATGGCCGGGCCCCATGAGTTGATATAATCGATGTAAGTATTGTCATCTGCATCGGTAAGGTAAGCACCTTTTGCCGATTTCATAAAAACAGGAACGCCTCCTACAGATTTGAATGCTCTTACCGGAGAGTTTACTCCTCCCGGAATGTATTTGTAGGCTTCATCAAACAAAGCCGAACTTCTCTGATACTTCATATATACTTAGTTGTTGCTGGCAGTTGCTGGTTGGCATGTAACTGTCAACGGTAAACTCTCAACAAAAAATTAAATTAGTTTCGTGGTTTTTTGTCTATTAAATAAATCAGCTGTCCTGCAGAGGGCTGTTGTCCTTCATCCATTCTGTTTTTGGCATACAATTTATTTAATTTGATTCCGAATTTCTGAGCGATATCATGCATATCTTCTCCGGATTCGGCTTTATAAGTAGCTGTATTTCCAGTAGAATTTTTTGATTCAAGGAAAACAATATCATTTTTCTTTAAGGTTTCACCTTCCAGTTCATTCCACTTTATCAGTCTGCCTTCGCTGACTTTGAATTTATTGGCGATGAATTTCACATCAGTATCTTCAGGAATTACGATATATTTCAGGCCATCATTCGGGTGGCTTTTGATAAGAATGGAATTAAGAATTTCAGCTTTCGTTTTGATTCTTTCCACTCTTTTTTGCTGTTGTGCGTAAGAAGTCTGTTTGTAAGGAACTTCTACGGTAACGGGGTCTTTAGCTTTTTTAACCGCTTTTGAAGGGTCCAGCTGTGCCATGAAAGTTCTGTCGTCTTTCAGATCCGGATACATTTTAAGTACGGCATACAATACCTCATTAGAACTGGTATTGTCGAATTCATAGAGCTTGTACTTTTCAATTTTGGTGATAAGAATTGAGGCGTAACGTGGATTGGTGGCATAGCCTGCTTTTTTTAAACCTGTTGCCCATGCTCTGTAATCCCTCATATCCAGTTTGAAAAGGTTTGCGTAATATTTTCTTGTGGATAAAAATATAGAATGATCTTCATAAGACTGTCTTGGATCGTCATACACGCGGAAGCATTCGTTAGGTGCATCATCGGTATGTTTCATCGTTCTACCGGTCCAGTCTTCTTTACATTTTATACCGAAGTGGTTTTTACCTTCCTGTGCCAATCTGCTTTGCCCTCCTCCGGTTTCTAGCAACCCTTGTGCAAGCGTAATAGAAGCAGGAATTTTATATTTTTCCATTTCTTCTACGGCATATTTAGCAAACTTCTGAATATACTGATCTTCGGTTGCCCAGGTCTGGGCAGAAAATTTTGATAAAACTAAAAGGCTTATGGATAGGAAAAGTCTTTTCATCTTATATTTTTTATTGTTTTGAAATGAAAGATGGAACACTAAGTGTTTCATGTTTTTCAATTTACTTATATAATTAAATTTCTATTCTGTTTTTCTAAAAGCAGATTAGCGCCCTCAATTCCCTGTAATCCACCAGTATGAAAGCATAAAATCCTGCTGTTTTCAGGAAAATAATCATCTTCAATCAGTTCAAAAACTTTCTCCATCATTTTTCCTGTATATATCGGTTCTAAAGGAATACCATATTTCTCTTTGAAATCATTGATAAAACGGATGTTTCCATCATTTATTTTACCGTAACCTCCAAAACATGAATCTATTAGATTAAAATTATGTCTCAAAGTTAATTCAAAAATTTTATTTTCAAGTGAAGTATCACTAACTACGTTAAATCCTATAACTTTCTGATTGTCTTCACTAAATTTTGAAATTCCTGCAACGGTTCCTCCGGTTCCAACTGCGGTGCAAAGATAGTCAAAATCTTTTGTTTGTTCATTGAGCATCATTTTCACCCCTTCCACAGCCTCTTCATTGGTACCTCCTTCAGGTACTATCAACGCCTCGGGAAACTCCTGATGAAGGAATTCTGTCAGTTTTTCTTTATGACGGTATTCTTCACGGGTGACAAATTTCAGGTTCATGCCATTTCTTTTCGCAAAAAGTAAAGTAGGATTATCCCTCCATTTATGCTGCAGTTCTTCCCCTCTTATCATTCCCAATGTTGGAATACCCGCTAAATTTCCGACTGCAGAAACCGCAGCGATATGATTGGAAAAAGCTCCCCCAAAAGTAATAATATAAGGTTTATCCGGATTTTTTTCCAGATAATGGTTCACGTTGTAAAACAATTTCCAGTATTTATTGCCTGAAATCAGCGGATGAATCTGGTCTTCCCTTTTAATGAAAAGTTTTACATTTTTATGAATGGGAATTTCCTGAATGGAAACAGGTTCTGTGGGAAGTTGTAATAGCATTTCAGTTTTACTACTCAAGGTTTACTGTTTGCAAAAGTAGGAAAAGATTTAGTGTTGTGGAGATTTTCTCTTTGTATAAAGTACTGTTTACTTATTTTTCACAACAGATTATGCAGATTGTTACAGATGATTGTAGTGATAATATCTTTTTTTTAGTTTTGGCTAAAGCCGGATGAATTGTTGATTTATTTGATAAGTGGGCTAAAGCCCACTCCTATTGAATATTGAAAAGCACAGTTTAAAATATGAAATCCCAAAATCAAACATTCCAACCTCGAAACACGAATCCCGGAACTCATCATCCTAAAGGTATTTCCTGAAGTTCCAGAATTTTCTTTTTTTGAGATAATTCAGGTTATTTTCATTCGTGTATGCTTCTCTTTCAAAAGAGATTCTTCTGTAGGCCAGATAGCCGTCTTTCAGCTTGAAAAACCAGTAATAGTATTCAATAACATAGAAAATGTAGAAGAAAATGATAAGCATTTCCAGCTGTTGGCATAAATGGATTTTTTCGTGATTGATCAATACATTATTTTCCTTATCTTCGGGTTTCCTAATGAAGATAAAGGGAAAGAGAGCAATGCCATTAATTTTTAATTTTTTTAAAGGCTTTTGGCATACAATTATCATAGTAACAAATATAAAAAGTTTTTTGACTAGCATTTAACTTATGGCCCATTATGACATCAAAGAAGGTGAAGACTTCTACTATAATGAACAGGGGTACAAGGTTTTTACAGAAAAATTTCATCTGAAAAGGGGTTATTGCTGTAAAAGCGGCTGCAGACACTGTCCTTACGGGTACGATAAAAAGACTGATACATTCATTAAAAGTGATAAAAAAAATAAATAAAATGAAAAAATATATTTTTATTTTGTTGGCATCTGCTACTTTAGGATTAACTTCCTGTAGCCCTTTTCAGGTACGTTCAGATTATGCTGAAACCGCCAATTTCAATTCTTTTAAAACGTATAAAATAAGAATTGATGATCTAAAACTGAATGATATTGATAAAGACAGAGTCCTGAATGAACTGTCGAGACAGCTTCAGAGCAAAGGGCTTCAGTCCGGAGAAAATCCAGATTTGATTATCAATGTAAAAGCTAACCATAAAAAGGTTACGGATATCAATTCTTCTTCCCCTTACGGAATGTGGGGATGGGGCGGACCATTCGGATGGGGTGTTGGAATGAGCAGAACGTGGACCTCAAATTATAATGAAGGCGCACTGATTGTAGACCTTATTGATGCAAAAACCAACAAATTGGTTTGGCAGGGTATCGGAAGCGGAATTTCTGTAGATTCTCCGAAAGCGAAACAGAGGCAGATTCCTGAAATCATGGCTGAGATTATGAAAAATTATCCGCCACAAAGAAAATAAATTTAAGTCATCCATTATATAAGCCAGTATTTTTGTACTGGCTTTTTTTATGGGTAATTATCCCGTTTTTCCATAGATAACAAATATTTGCACAGATGATTTAAATATGATCTTTAAGTTTTGGCTAAAGCCAATGGAAACTTTTTTATTTTAGACCGGGCTAAAGCCCGGTCCTATTGAATATAGAAACACCTAACACAAATCCCGAAATTCCAAAACCCGAACCCGAATCACGAATCACGAATCACGAAACCCAAACATATTCATTCACAACTTCTTACATGCTATACATTTAAAATTAACGCTTACTTAATTTTTTATTCACAAAAATGTATTATTCTTGCTTAAACTTAATATTATATGAAAAAAGTTATTTTATTTTCTGTATTTGCGGGACTTGCCCACGCTCAGGCTCCTGCAGGATACTACAATTCTGCCAACGGACTGAGTGGGGCAGCACTGAAAACGGAATTGAGCAGCATTATTACCAACGGACATGTGGACAAAGGTTACAGTGGGCTGTGGACTGCTTACAAAACCACTGATATCGATAAGGATTATGAAAATGACGGTTCTATCCTTGATATCTATTCTGAAAAGCCTGTAGGTACAGATCCTTATAATTACACTCCGGGAACCAACCAGTGTGGAACGTATTCTACGGAAGGAAATTGTTACAACAGAGAGCACATTGTTCCTCAGAGTCTTTTCAATCAGGCCTCTCCTATGGTTGCTGATATTCATTTTATCAGAGCTACGGATGGGAAAGTAAACGGAATGAGAAGTAATTATCCTTTCGGAAAGGTAGGAAGTGCTTCATTTACTTCACAGAATGGGTCAAAGCTTGGCACCTCAGTTTCTTCAGGATATTCCGGGATAGTTTTCGAGCCGATTGATGAGTTTAAAGGAGATGTGGCGCGTATGATTTTCTATTTTGTAACCCGTTACCAGAGTAAACTTTCTACTTTTTCATCAGGAAATATGTTAGGAAGCTCTACCTTCCCGGGATTGCAGACATGGGAACTGAATGTTCTTCTGGCATGGCATAATCAGGATCCGGTTTCTCAAGCTGAGATCAAAAGAAATAATGCATCTCATACTTTCCAAGGAAACAGAAATCCATTTATTGACAACCCGAATTATGTAAATCTTATCTGGGGTTCTCAACAGCCTTCAGGCGATACTCAGGCTCCAACCGCAGCAACAGGGCTTACTGTTTCGGGAAAAACTTCCAGCAGTATTTCTCTTGCATGGAATGCTTCTACGGATAATGTAGGAGTAACAGCTTACAATGTTTACATCGACGGAAATCTGGCTACTACGGTAAGTTCAACTTCAACGACTATTTCAGGACTTACTCCTTCTACTACGTATAGCTTCTATGTTGTAGCGAAGGATGCGGCAGGAAATTCGTCATCAAACAGTTCAACGGTTTCCGGTACTACCAATTCAGGAGGTACTACTCCAGCGACTAATTGTGCCAATGAAAATTTTGAAACCATTCCTGCAGCCAGTTCTACTTATTCAACCAAAACATGGAGCAACGGAGGAATCTCATGGACAGCAACGGATGCAAGAACTGATCAGACTATTAACAATAAAGCGATTACAGTAAGAAACGGGTCTTTAACTTCCGGCACCTCAGCAAACGGCATTGGTTCTTTAACGGTAACTACGCAGCTTAAATTCTCAGGAACAAATAGTACTTTTGATGTAAAAGTAAACGGAACAACCGTAGGAACTATACCTTATAGTACTTCATCTGCAACTACAACCATCAATAATATCAATATTTCCGGAAATGTAGTGGTAAGCCTGATTAATACTTCATCAAGTAACAGAGTTGCTATTGATGATCTTGCATGGACATGCTATCCGGGAACATCTGCAAGAATGGCACAAACTACAGCTTTGGAAACTTCAGCAAAGAATTTTAAAATTTCACCTAACCCAATTACTAACCAGGAGATTTTTGTAAAAGGAGATCTTCAGAAAGTAAAAAAAGCTGAAATTTATAATCTTCAGGGGAAAGTTCTTCAGACGATTGATCAGCCTTTCAGAGATGGAAATTCTATTAAAACCAGAAATCTTGGTCAGGGAATTTATATTTTGAAACTTGATCAGACTACGATGCAGTTTTTGGTAAAATAATTCAAATACTGATTTAATATAAAATGCCGGTCTCAAAAATGACCGGCATTCTTATTTTTAAACTTTAATTGATCGGATTTTTTTAACGCAGAGATTTTATTTTTTAATGTTTTATTTTTAGGGAGCAAAGAAGGATCAGCAAGCTGATTGACGAAGCAAATGTTATAGAGATATTTTATCCAGGTCCGGATATCCCGATCCTTTAAGAAGGTCCTTCCATTCTTTATTTTTGAACACGAAAAGATTGCAGCGGTATTCGTCCGGTCTGTTATCTATTTTGGTTTCGCAGTAGTAATAGAGCATATCTTTGTTTCTCCAGATAGCCACTTCCTGTCTGAGTTTATTTTGAGTCTGGATGATCTCATTATCTTTCACTTCTGATTCAAACCCTTCACGTATGGTATCAAAGCTGGGTTTCTGAAGTGTTTTGTTCAGATTATCCAAAAGTGCCGTTTTTTCCTGCTCTGTATAAATATCAAGCTGGTACATTCCCAATTCGTCTTCTTTTTCATTGGCAAGAGGACCAATTTCCTGATCTACTTTTCCGAAGTGTAAAATTACTTTATTGGTATTTTTATTATTCTTTCCTTCCAGATCTATTCCATTGAAGTGTAATAATTCTTTTGATGAAAAAGCAAGTTTTTCATTTCCGATAAGGGTCACTTCACTGGTACGTACTGCTTCTTTGGCTGTTGCTCCGGCAGATTTTAAAATTTCATTAATATTTTGACCTACAGTGATTTTAGCAAGATTAAAGGGTTCTGTCTGCGTACTTCCCTGTGTTTCAATCAAAGCCTCAGTTTCTTTATTTTTCTGCTGGCCACATGAAGCAATTGCCAAAGAGATCATTGGTATTACTATGTATTTCAATCTTTTCATAATGTTAGTGTTAGTATGCAGTTATCAATAATAAAACAGAAAAAAGTGGATTCAAGTATCCGGAATCTGTTTTTTTATTTCTTCATCCTTTTAAAGGCTTATTTTTAATTCATATACTTATACCACGGAGAAGCCGGAGGTGTGGGATATTTTAACCCGAACACAGCATTATTACGATAAGCCTCTTTGGTCACAGAAATATATTTATTTTTTATTTTCCCATCATCTTCAATGGTGATACTGAGTATGGAATAATTTTTACCATCATCCCAGAAGAAAGAGGTTGGATAAGTAAATGAATTTTTCTCATTTGGATTCCATGAAACTTTTTCGGGAGAAAGTTTTTTAAGCTTTTCAAAAATTGGCTTTACAAGTTTAGCATCTACGGTTGCTTTATCAGTGATAGAAGCTGTAGGATTTCCATGTTTTTTCACTATTTTTTCTACAAATTCCAAAGAGTATTTTTCGGCAGCATTGGTGTCAACAGCCCCTACTTTTCCTTTGTATACGGTAATTCTTGTACCCATGGTATTATCTAAGGGTATATTTCCATAGGTTATTCCTTTGTTTTCATCAGCATAATATTGAATGATATCGGCTTTTGCGGCATCTTTCAGAAATAAATCTTTGTTTTCAAAGTCATATTTTTTAGCATCATCGCCTAATGAAACTGATGAAAGGTCAAATGATTTATTTCCACAACAGATATTGATCAGTACTACAAAAATCAACATCATAAATTTTGCTTTTTTCACCTTATGAAGTGCTCGTTCCAACATTATTGATTTTGTTTTTCTTTAATTATTTTAGACCAATCGGTAAACATTTTAGTAATGGTATTGGCATTGATTAAGCTGAAAATAAACATTCCGGTAAATACCGTAAGCCAGCAATATGCCAGTTTCACTCCATTTTTGTCTGTAATAAAGAAAAGTATAAATATCGTTATTGCTCCCAGTATAAATGTGAAAAGCAATGTATACATCAACACATGAATGATGTACATATTGAATTTAAGTTTTCTAAATATCCAGCCTATCAAGGCAACGGGAATAAATAATAACAGAGGTACGAACATCGCCCCGAAGATAACAACTTCAGGATAATCTGTAATTCTGTCCTCCAGTCCAAAGAAGGTGTTAAAACTGAACCCCGTCATACTGTTTTTCTTCGTTTGTAATTTCCAGTAAAGTCTTGTCTTTATATCCTAACATTTTCGCCAGTATAACATTGGGGAATTCATGAATTCCTATGTTATAAAGGTTAACACTGTCATTAAAAAATTCTCTTCTGTCTGCTATTTTGTTTTCCAGATCGGAAATTCTTTTCTGCAGCTCCAGGAAGTTATTATTAGATTTCAGTTCCGGGTAGTTCTCTGAAACAGCAAAAAATGAAGACAAGGCCTTTGAGGTTTCATTGGCCAGGGCTGTTCTTTGGTCTGAATCTGTAGTGCTATTATAAAAAGTTCTGAGCTCTGTAAGATGTGTAAGCAGTTTTTCTTCGTAGTTCATAAAGTGCTTGGCTACCGTTACCAGATTGGGAATTTCATCTGCACGTTGTTTCAGCACCACATCAATATTCCCGTAAGCTTTGTCAACGTTAAATTTGAGCATAACTAATTTGTTGTACAGATTGATCAAAAAACTGATAATAACTACTCCTAAGAGGATAAGTAATATGATTGCGACCGTCTGATTCATTATTGTATGAGTATATAAATAATTATTAACAGGATAACCGAGCAGGTAAACATAAATGATCTCAGCAACGGCTGATATTTGTTCCAGACACTGATTCCTGATGATGAAGTAATCCCCAGAATTTTATAATAATCATCTTTTCTTATGAAGGGTACTCCGTTTTTAGCATCGGCATATCCTACCAACAACATCTTCTGACCATCTTTTAAAAGGGTTTCTTTGTATCTTTTGCCTCCGTGGCTGCTTATATTGGTTTCTCCCAACAAAACCAGCTCTATCCCCTCAGGTTCTACTTCTATAATTCCTGTATCATCTTTCATCTGAAAAATATTACATTGGGTTTCCCTGTGAATAGTACTGTATGTTTCCTTACCGTCCGAGTCTCGCCCAATATTTTCGATGGTATAATAATATCCAATACATTCTTCATTCTTCACTGGTGAAGATAGGGGATCTTTCATGATCAGGTTACCTTCAATCTCTACCACTCCTTTAGCTACAGAATGGATCTTTGAAGTGGGAAGTGATGACTGCAGTCGTAAAAAACGTTTTGCAGCATTAGGTTTCATTAAAGCAATAAAGATGAGAATGAAAACCACCAAGGGAATAAGAATAATTGCCTTTTCCGCATAGCTGTCATAGTTATTGGCAATTTCATAAGCATATTCATGGAATGGCATTTTTTCTTTGAAGATGACCCATAATATAAAATAAATAAAAAATGATGCTATTATTCCCAGAATAATATATCCTGTATATGATCTTCCTTTATGACCTGCCATATGCTTCGTCTGAACATTTTACTTTTTAAAAATCCGATGAATACTTTTGTAAAGTTATCATATTTAATGTCTTATTCCGGTATTATTTTTTCTTTTCTAAATAACTTCAAACTCTTCTTTTCCCGTGGGAATATGAAACATCAGCTCCAGCATCAGCTCTTCACCGGTTTCCTCTTTATAAAGGAAAAATGCGGGTTCTCCATTTAATTTTTTATAGGTTGCCAGCTTTCCGTTACCATAGATTTTTAAAACCCTGTCTTCCGGCAATGGCATCATTTTAAAGCCATTATTAAAATCTTCCAGTAAACTGTTTAGTCTTGCTCTGGAATCTTCATCGCTTAAATACATGGATAAAGCCATATTTTTTTCACGATTCCTGATCATTTCAAAGTAAGATTCATATTGTTTTGAATTGATAAGACCACTTATTTTTCTGTATGCCAGATCCAGTTTGGTACCAAGGTAAGAATTATCTTTTGAAATGGACAGCAGATCGCGGCTCTGTTCCCATGTCATCATCTCATAAGGAATTTCTGCCTGAAAGGATGATTTATGAGTTAATGAAGGTAATTTTTTTGCTGTTTCCTTTTCTGAAAACTGAAAATTACCACAGTCTTTTTCATGAACAAACTTATCGTTGAGCACATCAAATAACTTGATGGTATATTGAAATGCTGTTCTTGAATCTATATACTTTTCTCCCGCAACCGGCAGCAGTCTAATTTCAAGTTTTTGTTCACCGGAGCTGCTTATTCCAAAGTTAACAGGAATATTGGGAGACATTTGCCCTTCAGCTTCCATCGCAATAACGGGAATGTCATTAACCAACACTTCAAATTGGCAATAAACAGCAGTGAAATCTATGGTATAGTAAGGTTCTTTAGCCATTATTGTTATTATTTGTTGTAAAACATATCCAGACTGCGGTAGGAAACCCATTCTTTATATTTCGGACTGGTTTTATCTAAAGCAAAGATCTTCAATGTATTTTCATTGGGTTTCTTAGAAAGATTAACGGTGTGGATGGTAAAGAAAGTTGTTTTTGCTTCTTTATCTTCCCAAACCTGTATTGTTTCTTCTATGTGATCTGTTTTGAATTCTCCGTTTTCATCAAGGAAAATGGGTCTTTCTTTTGTATTTACTTTTTTATCTGAAAAGTCTGCTTTATGACCTGCTTTTTTTTCAATTGCACTCAGAATAGCATCCGTATTCGGGTTGTTCTGCAGTACCATTTCATAGCACCATACTTTTTTATCATTTTTTGAATAAAAAACGGATATATCATCTGTAGCAGACTGTAAGGTGTTATTAAATAACGAAAGGTTCAGATTTTTGTCTTTTGGAAATTGAAATTCAACATAATCCACTGAGGTATTGAAATCCCCTGAAGCGTTGTCATTAGCAGTTAATCCGATTCCTTTGAGCAATTCTTCTCCATTGGTTCCGAATTTAAGATCTTTAAAATCCATTTTTCCCTGGGTTTGATTTACCGGTTTACTGGTTACGCTTGTCTTCTCTGCCTGTGAAACTGATTTTTCTGTTCCTTTTCCCTGACAGTTCATTAAAACAAAACTTAACGCGATCTGGCATATAACAATCTTTTTCATGCAATTTTTTTATTTAATTTTCTTCT
This sequence comes from Chryseobacterium rhizoplanae, assembly GCF_900182655.1. GTDB lineage: Bacteria > Bacteroidota > Bacteroidia > Flavobacteriales > Weeksellaceae > Chryseobacterium > Chryseobacterium rhizoplanae. The sequence continues at coordinate 38,653 of NZ_FXTC01000006.1, read as the reverse complement.
TTATCATACAGACTATAAGGGTAACTTTCTACCTTCTTATTGTTTTTTATCCGGAATTTCAAGTATTCGGAATACTTTGTAGTCTGCGTAGCATTTATGATCAGTGTTGTAAAGTTAGTATTTAAACATATCAAATCTGATTCTTTTGTTTTTTCGCCTTGTATTTCGGCATTTCCGTTATTGAGAATAAAAATCTTTCCGGATTTTTCCCAGATGATATTCCGCTCTACTTCATTTCCTGTATCGAAAGCTGGCTTTCCTAACTTTTCAAGAAGTAATTTTTCCATTTTTTCACTTTCTTTCCGGGTATATAAATGGATTTTATATCCGTTGATGTCTTTTGAATCTCCTAAAAGTTCAAGATAATTTTTCCCGGCATACGTTGCAGCATTACTTTTTAATTCATTAGCAAAATACTGTCCATAAAAGCTAAAGGAATTCATATCTTTTACCTGATAGGCAGTAAGGTTTTCATCCAGAATAGATTTTTTCTCTGTGTAAACAATATTATTCAAAATCTTTTCTTTTTTCACAGGAAAAAGAATGGCAGACAAGTCCTCTTTTGCGGTACTGCATGATATAAACAGCGACATTATTAAAAGTAGAAACATATTTTTATTTTTTCTTTTTTTCCCAAAGTAATATTTTGTTGTCATAGCCTACTAATTCTGCTAAATATTTCATAATATCGAATCCGTCAAAAAATGTACGGGTTCTGTTATAATTCACCGGAGTCCAGTCTGAGCTTACTTTTTTGTAGGTAAATCCGGCTTTTACCATGACCACTACGGTTCCTACACATGGGTCTATACTTAAGCTCGGAATATAATAAATTCCGGCTGTGGAATCATATTTTAATTTATGTCCTGAAGTAATACCCATCGTAGCTCCTGCAGTTAATTTTCCTTCCACATGTCCTTCCAGTTCCGGTTTTTTTGTAGTTCCGATAACAACAAACATTCCTTTTAGCTCAAGTCCTGATTTTAATTCAACAGTGATGTTTGAGCTCAGATCAAAATTAACTTCTTTATCTCCTTTAACGGTACTGAATGAACCATCTATTACACCGTCTACTTTTCCTTTTACTTCAAGATCAATGTACATTTTAAAGTTGATGACCACATGTTCTGTTTCATATCCTTTGCTTGCCCATTCCCTTACCATATTGAAGATTTCAAGAGCAAGTACATTTCCTGTTCCGGCTGTAGCTACAGCCACTCCTGCCTGAACAATCAGGGCTAAAAGGTCAAAAACAATAGCCAGCTCCACCAAAGGCTTTGCTTCGATGAAGAGCATCAGCTTGGTTCCTATATCAGAATGTGCTTCATTGACATCAGCTTCCCATTCTGCTCCGAAATATAATGCGGGAGCATTTAATCTTATATCAAATGGCAGCTTTCTTCCTACTCCTTTGGATACAACACCTTTTGTCTGTGATGTAATTCCCTGGGACATTTTTTTAACGGAAGAAATAATGGAAAAGAGTTTACTGATCTTGTCCTTATATTTTACGGTAAGTTCCGGTTTACAGTAGTAGCTTCCATCTTTTTGTTTATCATAAGATGCTTTAAGTTCTACTCCGAATTCTACGTCTGTATATTTTCCTTTTTCTTCATTGGCGAGACTCAATGCTTTACCTCGAAGTTCTTTATGTTTTTCAGGAGTCATTTTTTGCCATTTTATGCTTAAGCTGTTGCTTAGGTTGATAAAAAAGGCAAATCTCCATTTGATATCCGGATAGGCTTTTATTAATACGGTGGTTCGTCTTTCATTGCTATAATATCTGCAGGTATGTACGTGCATATGAAACTCATTCGGACTGGAAGAAGCGGGCCAGATATACTGCATAAGAGCCATTGATTGGGCATCAAATCCTACTCCTGCCCCAAAATTATACCTGCTCAGTGGAGCATACACTTCATAAGGAAATGATGGAGTCTGAAAGGTTTTCTTTGGATCTCCCTTATCTATTGCTTGTCCTACATCTACAATATAAATTTCTTTTTTATGTTTGTTTTTCGTATCTCTGAAACAGCTGTTGGTATCAAAGCCTGTGACATCTATGATAAGTTCTTTTTTTGTAGCTGAAGTAGGTGCTATCACCGCATAGTGTATAGTCTGCGCATCATGGGCATTGAATACAAATGAGATATCTACTCTACGGTTGTTTTCGTAGTCTTTCTCATTTTTATACTTAATATTATCTCTTCCCATTTTGTCATCGGTAGGATCTACTTCTCCTTTTCCTACTGAGATAATTCTTCTTGGATCCAAACCTCCGTCTGCAAAGAATTTTTTGACAACATCTGCCCTTCTTTGGGAAAGTCCTTTGTTATAATTTTCTTTTCCTATAACACAGGCATAGCCACTGAGGTTCATTGTGGAATCTTTGTGCTCCAGAAGAAATTTAAGTACATTATTCAGAATGGCTACTCCGTCTTTATCTATGACCGTAGAATCAAATTTATAAAAGATCGTCCTCTGAATATGCTCTTGTAATGCGGCGGATTTTATCTGCTTTATACCGTCTCCGTTTTTAAAAACTGTAGCAATTGTATTGTTGGCTTTTCCATCCTTTGTCTCATTTTCAGTAATCTTTATCACTTCAAATTTACACGGCTCGAGCCTGACAGAATTTACATCCGGCTTATATACTTTGGTTGGCGTCTGATTCTGGGCTCCGTTGGTATTGGTGGTAACTATTTTATTTTTTACATTCAGATAAATAGCATGAAGATCATCACCCAGCTTGTCTTTGATGTATTGTTTTGATGCGGTATCTTTTACTTTAACGTAGAATTCTTCTACATTCTGAATGTTGTCCACATAGGCCATCCAGGCAAATGTATTTTCTATTTTCAGATTTATTTCTCCGTCAATTACCTGTACGTTGTTGTAGGTGTGCACCAGTTTATCTTTTTTTGCAGACTGCTGGTTCCATAGCTCAATACTTACGGTATTTCCATTCAGACCTTCTGTCATCAGGTTCAGGTGTACAATATGTCCGTAGGAAATATACTCGGTCTTTTTATTATTTTTTATGCTTTTGCTGTTTTTTTGTGTAGACCACTTACTGCTTACAATTTTGGGCTCACACCAGCCTTTCACATACAATCCTGTATTATTTTTAGTATCTCTTACTCCTGAAAGACTGGCTTCAATATAAAAATGATAACTTCCGCAGTATTGTTTATCTATTAAAAATTTATATCCGCCTGCAGAGGAAACCTGGTTGATAATAATTTTTCTGCTGCTGTTCTGCCTCATCCAGATAAGAGGTTTCTTTTTGTCTGCATCCGTAGTGCCAGGCAGCCATTCGTCAATACCAAACTGCACCCACTGATCCGGCTTTATGGTAACCCTTTGGCCCGGTACAGACATTTTAGGATAATAAAGTCCGCTTACAACTTTTATTTTTTTTACGCCTTTTGCCATTTTTTTATCATTTAGATTGCACCATCCTGACCTCCACCTGAAGGCTGTTCGTTATACATTTCTTCGGAATCTACCAACGGATTAATCTGCTGCTGGACATCTTTATCTGCATTTTTAAAGTTCTGCTGGCTGGCTTCTGCTCTCTGTCCGTGGTCTATAATCTCAATACATGGAGTTCCGGCAACAGCACATACGGCTTTGCTATCTTCTACAATGATATATCCGCCATTGCTGAGCTGCACTTTATCATAAAACTTCTGCCATTCTGTAACCATGATCTTGCAAGGCGGCGGCGGAACTCCCATTTTGGTACAGTTTCCGAATGTATTTTTTTCAAATGTGGCTGCTCCTATTTCTTTCGTGGTAACGATCAGTTTTTTGGAAGCGCTTTTATCATTGGCATATTCTTTTTGGTGTGTAAGTACTTTCAGCTTGTCCGGAACCTGCCCGAACTGGCATTTGCACATGGCTCCCTGTACTACAATATGTTTTTCTGCCATATTAATTTTATCTTTAGTGAAATGGTAATTTAGTTTTTATCAATTCCTGAAACTGATACTGAAATCTTTTTCTCTTCCTGCAGCATGATACTGCATTCCAGGTAAAGAGATTCCGGAAGTGAAGTTTCTTCTTTCAAATAGCTTATGAGTCTGAAAGTTCCTTCTTCATTCATCACAGGTTCGTCTTCTATAATCAATGAAAAAGGTGATCTTCTTATAAAATCATCTACGTCTCTTTCTTCATATAGTTTGCCTGATCCTTCTACAGTAATCAGACCTGTTTCTCCTTTTAGCGGATCTGTTTGCAGCGTAAACTTATATCTGGGTTCAATTGCATTGTCTACTACAGGAAACGTTGCTGTCATCTCCGTTCTGTATTCTTTTCCGAAACTCTGATATATTCCAAAGAATAAAGTACGGATGAAGTAATCATTTTTAAGGTAAAGATCTATTGCTTCAGGCTGGCTGATCACTTTTTCAATCTTTCCGCAGTATTCATCTACGGTTTGACCTTCAAATTCTTTATACAATTCTTCTTTTATGGCCGGCCATCTTTTGATAAATACCTCAGCATTTTCCACTGCTTCAAACTTTCCCTGTTCATCTGTGCTGATGTGTAGCGGGTATAAAATCTTAGAGGTTCTGTACGCCAGGAGATCTGCAATTTCATTGACTTCTTCTTCATTGAGATAAACGTTTGATGTTCTGTCTATCTCAAAAAAATGATGCCTTTTCTCAGTTTTCAACCAGCGAACTGATGTTTCATATTTTAATTCGCTTTTATTTTCTCCTTTTTCAATGGTAATGACTACACTGTATCTTCGCACTGAATTTTCCGGCTGAAAAACAAGGCTGTTTCCTCTTCCGAATTTTACCAGAATGTTTTTATCTGCAACCGCTGTTCTTGGAATAAAAAGTTCTTTCTGCCCGTTAAGATTGATCAGGATCATGTCCTTAACAGCGCAGTGGTTATTATGGAAGAGTTTTAATGCATCTTTATCCAACCCGTACAGCGAGGCTATACTTTTTAAAGTTTCATCTTTCTGAACGGTATGTATATTATATTTCTGCATAAAAATGTTCCTGCTTCAATTTCTTTCTTTATATGATATTTTATTAAAAATGAATAACCCTTGTTCTGTTAGGTCTTGGATCCATACCAATACCTTCTCTTCTTGCTGACCAGTGAAGGTATTCATGACGAAGCTTTCTTAAATCATCCTGTTCCTTTACTTCTTTTTGATAAGCTGCCTGACGGTTTTCCGGAATTTCGTTTCCTCCGTAGGCATCCCGCAGGGCTTTATAATGTTTGAAAGAGTAAGGCTTGCCATCTCCCATTACGTAAGTTCTGAGACGTTCTTTTATTCCTATTAAAAACTGATCATTCAAAATGGAATATTTATCGTCTGTCAGTTTCTTTATGGTAATAGGAAGGTTTTTATTTACCCCATATTCCGCCATAAAATGCAAAGGAATGTAGCTGTATGTCTTCAGCAGCTTGCGTGTTCCTCTTAGTGATAAATAGAATCCGGGAGTAATGGTGAGCTCATCTTTATGATACCAACCTTCATTTTCAAGCTCTGTTTTTAATGCTTTTAATTTGGTACTGGTAGTCCATGATGTTTCAACTTCTTCCCATGTTTCCTGTCCGTTTTCGTAAGCTCCCCCTACGTCACAGTGTACCCCGGGGAATGTTTTTTCAGTTCCGATATGTACTCTCGTAAGGTCAAAATTTTCCCTATGTTCATCTTCTGCAGTAAAGTGAACTACAGTCTGTGCTTTTCCGATATCATTCAGGCTCAGTTCTTCCACATCATTACTGAAATTGGGTACTGGTGACAGGTATTTTGAATAGGAAGAAACGGTATCATAGATTCCCAGGAATCTTACTTTTAAAACATCTACTTTTAATCCGGCTTCTTCGAGTTTAAGGCCAAGGTGTCCCCATTTTGGAAGTTCTTCTGCGTCTACACTTTTACCGTCATCATCTGAATAAGTGGTCACCGAAACGGCTTCATTGGCAACGGTACAGGAAGAGGCTTTATATTTTGCTTTTCCAATTTCGTATACAAAATTACGGGCTGCTGCAGCTCCACGGCTGAATCCGAATACATCGAAAGTAAGAACAGCAATTTTATCCGCTTTTTTTTCTGCTTTAATGGTTTTCACCTTTTTTACGATTTCTTCACAGCCTTTTCTCACTTTTGATCTGATTCCGGTTTCTCCGGTCCCGAAAGCGTATCCCAGCGTAGCATCTCCTTCTTTATCCAGTGTACCGATACCTTCTATATAAATACCGAAGTTTTTATCATAGTTATCCCACATGCGGGCTACATTACTCCAGTCATTGTTGTAACTGGTATTGTCTGAAGCTTTTCCACCATGTTTTTTATGGGCATCTGTCTTATTTTTTCTTTCGTCTGTATTGGTTTTATTATTCAGGGTTCCGTCAAAAAAAATCCCAATAGTAATATCCAGTACCTCCTCTTTGGATACAGATGGTGTATAACTTCCAAATTGATTGTTGTGCATAGTTCTTGTTTTTAAATTGACTGAATAAACGCTATGATTCTATCTTTTGGGATACTCTGATTTTTGCTTTGGTAATGGCCAGTTTTTCTTTTTCGGATTCTAAGGACACCAGGACTTTTGTATTGTCTTCATTGACCTTAATGGTAAGATTTATGTTTTTATCTTTACCTAGCTTCTGAAACAGGTCAAATATTTCCTTATCATCAAAAGAGTCTATCCATACTGCATACCTGTTGTTATTTTTATCTTTCCAGTAAAAACCGCAGAACCTTGGAACAGCCCGGCTTTTATAGGCATTGTCTTTCAAACTCTGGTCAAAAAGATTTTCCTGTTCTCCGTTATAATTGGTAAAACCGAAGTCTATCCATGTTGCTCCTTCCGGAAGAACTACTGAAGGTTTCCAGTTGTATTTCTCTCTATATGTATTATAAATATCTGCTGCAGGATATCCTTCTTTTTCAATTTTCTCACGTACTTCCGGTTTGAATGTCTTGTAGGAAGGATCTTTCAGCATTCTGTCTGCAAAGCCTTCGTTCAGCATATACTGAGCATTATCGTATGCTTTTTCTTTGGTAATAACAGTATCATGAGCCTGGAAAGCTCCTATTTCTTTCTGGTTTCCCGCTCCTTTCATCCAAAGGACCACTCTGCCCTGCGGAGCCAATCCTACGACAAATGAGTTGTAGGTAGATTTCTTTTTCGTGTCCTGATCTACAAATCCTTCGTCAAAAAGGTTTTTGATCTTTTCTTTATCCAGATTCCATTTGCCGGTATAGAATTTTTTCTCTACCAAAGAATACCATGTGAATTCCAACTGATGAGGGGCATCCATTCTTTCGGTGGTCACATTCATCGTTCCTCCTTCTTTTCCCCATCCTGTATTCTGCGTTCCCCAGATGGCATCAAAAGCGTAAGTGAAATCATCAGCCACAATAGCTCCTTCATATACTTCCATCGGATATTCCTGTGGGGCAGAAACGGTTCCCAGCCAATTGTATTTTTCTTCCATTTTTTTATTCTGACAATTCGTTAATGAAAAACACCATATAAAAAGAATCAGCAGGTTGTGTTTACTTATGACCATGGGACATAATCTTCTTGTTACTTGCTAAAATCAGATTATCTCTGTGTGCTTCCACATTGATTTTCTTTGCTATTTTTTCAACCTTTTTTCCTACGCTAAGATGATAGGAATCTTTTACTGTTATGCGCAGATTGGTTGCTGTCTTTATGATGGCCATATCAGAAAAGTTTTGATTTTTCAGCACTGTTGAATTCTACAATCTTTCCACTCTGCATGGTCATATTTTCCAGTTGGCTGAACATAGAAATTTCACCTGCTATTTCGTTGGATGTTTCAGATTGTCTCTTGAATTCTTTTTCAATCATTTCTGTTCTGGTATCGGAAGTTTCTGTAATATCTCCCGAAGCCGTAAGTTTCATATCTTTTCCTGCAATGGAAACAATATTGTCGTTTGCAGTACTGGTAATACTTGCTCCTGCTCCTATCGAAATTTCTTTTCCGGCTGTGATATTGATATTGTCACCTGCATTTAAAGTAAAGTTTTTAGGCGCTTTCATGCTGATATTGCCCTGTCCGTCCATGAAATAAGTATTTCCACTCGGATCAAGTATCGTTACACTTCCTTCTTCATCGTTCATTAAAATCCTGATTCCGCTTCTGGTTTGGATGGACTTCAGATGATTGTTTACACCACCTCCTAACGCAATTCCTCCATGGAACATTCCTCCCATTACGAAGGGTCTGTCCGGATGACTGTGAACAAAGTTGACCATCACCTGATCTCCCACTTCCGGAATGGCTACATAACCACGGTTTTGGGTAATCTGATCTGTTCCTCCTGCATCAGGGCTCATCATACGGATAAAATGAGTAGTGTCGTTGGTCTGCCAGTCAAATCTTACCTGTACTCTTCCCTGTCCTTCGGGATCTGTATTGGAAATTACCGTTGCGGTCTGTGGCTCAGCCTTTGGAATAGTGTATTCCGGTTTTGGAAGAAAGCCTGTGTCCGCAGCGATTCCTATGAAGCTTCCATTGTAATGACCTATGGTATCAATCTCATGTTCTGCTTCTGTAATCATGATCCTGGTGAAATAAGAGGTTTCATTAGAATCCTGTTTACGCATCTGCACATCTGCTACACAACCCGGGTGCAGAAAAGGGACTGTTGTATTTCCTGAAATGGAAAAAACGTTGACAGCTTCGCTTCCTGATGCACTTTTCTGAGAATATTCAACATCAAGGTGTGTGGCAGCTTTGATGGGAGCAATCTGTAAAGCCGGAGTTTTATAAATAGATTCGTTATGACTGTAAGCTGTTTTTGCCAGGTCACCCACATGTTTGATCGGTGTTGAACCGGAAGTCAGTCTTTCATTTTTATTACTGTTGTAGCCGTAAAATTGCGGCTTGGTATGTACAGCTTTCAATTCTACCTTTATATCATTGGCGCTGCTTCCGTAAGTAAGGGTTATGGGCTTATTTTGAGCAGGTAGTTTTCCGAAGTGTAAGACTTCACCGTCATAGTAAAACTGTTCACCATACGCTTCAGCCATTCTTGCCAGATAGTTATAATGGGTTTCATCATACTGGCTGCTGTAGATGATCTGGGAAAAGTTATTGGCATCTACCCTGATATCAAAACGGCTTTTGTCAATTCCCTGTTTAATCACTTCTTCTGCAATGATTCCTATATTTACAGACTGCGCACCTCCAAAACTCTGGATATGCGGCGCCCCGTCAAGGAGAATGGTAGGACTGTATCCGGTAAGGACAATGTTTCCCAAGCTCATTTGTTCCTGGCTGAATCCTACTCCTGTAATCACTCCCACAAAGGTTCTTTCCGGGCTGTTGTCTATATCTTTATAGGAAATAACAGCTGTAAGTCGTTTTCCAAGAAACTTATTAGCTTCTTCCAAAGAATGGGTCTGTCTGTCTCCCAGGGTATCATGTGCCAGTGTCAGTGTAAATTCATGGTGTCGTCTGGTGCTTTGCTTAAGCTTAAAATGCTTATAATACTTGATAATTTTCCCTTCTATGACAAGAGAAAGTTTTACCAAACGGTTGATACCTGTATGATGGTTTTCGGAAATACCATCTGCATTCTGCGTAGGACGAAAAGATGTCGCTTGTGATTTTCCAGGTGTATTTGACATATTTTTTAGTGATTTGATTAATTTTCTAACCGATTATTCAATAGGACGGGAATTTAAAAATAAAAACAAAAGTGCCTGCTGAATATAGTCTAAGGTAAAAAAAGACCGTCTTATTTAAGGACAGTCTTTTATTTTTTGCTCATGAAAGACCTAGCTCATTGGCCAAAGTCCATCATAAGATGAGTTTCCATATGTAATGCTTTCAGCGCTTACTACAAAGCTGATCAGCATATTGTTGCTGTCCACTGCATCAAAGTCTACTTCATGCTGGATAACATATCCGTTTTCCCACTTCAAAGAAATCAGTGTTCCTTCTTCGTGAGATTTATTAAAGTTTATTTCTCCGCTCGTAGGTTTATATTTGCTGTTCAGTAAACTTTCTAAAACATCAGATTTTTCTGTTGCTTCAATAGTTACTTTAATTAATGCGTTTGACGGATCAGAAGCTACACGTCCTGAAATGTCTGTGGATCTTGATACGCTGTAGTTAAGCTTTAATAACTTCTGACCTTCCCCTCCATTGAATTTTAAGATTCCTCTTGAATTTCCTGCCATATTCTTAAATTTTAATCATTAACAACTGTTCCCAGATATAGGATTTATACAACAAAGATAGACTTCATGTTCTAATTTAAAAAGTTTTTGGATAACAGTTTCATAAATTGTAGTAGTTCTACGACATTTATTAAAATTTCGAATTAAAAATCAATTCTAGAATTTTAAACTAAATTACCTTATTTTTCATTGAAATTTTTCTACACAACCCTTTATAACCGCGTAAACAAAGAAAACAAAAAAACAACCACTTTATTCAATATCAATGATTTAGCATTTCTTTTTGGTAAACTCAATAATGCTTATACCCATACCCAATTATCATGATAATAAGGTTAATGATTACGAGACCCATTAAAATATTGGTGTATTTTCTTTTTTTATCAATAAAGCTCAGGCTCAGAGTAAAAAAAAACAATAATAAAGTATATACGGCAGGATACATTTGAAAAGCTTCAGAAAACTTTCCTTCAAATACGAGTACAATTGCTCTCTGAGCTCCACATCCCAGACATTCTACCCCCAGGAACTTTTTACTGGGGCAGGTAAGCATGAAGTCTTCAATATCCATTATTGTGGTTTTGTAACTATTTCTGTAATTATGAAGAGATTTTGGCTCTTGTATACTGATGTGGAAAAAAGCAGTCTTCTTTCATTTCAAAAGACCCCTGAACAGCAATATATGGATTTCTGAGAATTTCTCTTGCCACAAAAATAAGATCAGCTTCACCTTTCTGAAGGATTTCTTCAGCCTGCTCTATTTTGGTTATCAATCCTACTGCCCCTGTCTTTACACCGGCTTCATTTCTCACCTGTGATGAAAAAGGAACCTGATAGCCATCAAAAACGGGAATTTTTGCTCCATGGATATTTCCACCACTGGAAACATCAACAAGGTCTACTGCATGTTCTTTTAAAATTTTTGCCAGTTCTACACTGCTTTGAATATCCCAGCCGTTCTCTGCATATTCCGTTCCGGAAATCCTTACAAAAAGGGCAGTATTTTCATCCAGTTCTTCGTTAACAGCATCTACAATTTCAATCAGAAACCTGATCCTGTTTTCAAAACTGCCCCCATATTCGTCTGTTCTGATATTGGAAAGCGGTGACAGAAACTGATGAATAAGATATCCGTGTGCCCCATGAAGCTCAATAACGTCAAAACCCGCTTTTACGGCTCTTCTAGCCGCTTTTTTAAAATTCTGAACCTGCTCCTTTACCTCATCTGTAGTGAGCGCATGCGGAATTCGTTCAGTCGGATGATAAGGAATAGGACTTGGCGCAACGGTTTCCCAGCCTTCTTCAACAGAGATCTGCAGGTTATTCCATGTTGAGCCTTTTCTTCCGGCATGAGCCAGCTGAATTCCTATTTTGCTGTCAGAGTTTTTATGGACAAACTCCACAATCTTTTGTAATTTTTCTGCCTGCTCATCATTCCAGATTCCCATGCAGTGATTGGTAATTCTGCCTTTAGGTTCTACTCCGGTAGCTTCTACAATCAACAGACCTGTACCGCCTTGTGATCGGCTTCCGTAGTGTACAAAATGGAAGTCATTCGCTTCTCCGTTTTCACATGAATACATACACATGGGTGACATTACCCATCTGTTTTTTAACTCTACATTCCTGAATTTTATTGGTGTATATAACATTATATCTTTTAAAAAAATTAAACTTTTCACTGGAAGAATAAAATATTGTCCACCTCATTAAAAAGAACTAATTTTACCCCCCTTTTTTAGTCTACAATATATGAAAAAAGACCTACAGATCAGTTACGAATATTTTAAAAATAGCAGTGAACTGAATGATATAGAAAATAAATTATTTGAAAGAGCCAAAGAGGCTCGTGAGAATGCTTATGCACCTTATTCCCAGTTTCTGGTAGGATGCTCCGTATTATTGGAAAACGGAGAAATCTACTCCGGGAACAACCAGGAAAATGCAGCGTATCCGTCCGGACTCTGTGCAGAGAGAACAACTCTTTTCTGGGTAGCCGCCAATTTTCCGAATGTGAAAATAAAAAAGATCTTTGTGGTGGGAGGTCCTAAAGAATTTCATGAAAAGAATCCTCCTATTCCTCCTTGCGGAGCATGCCGTCAGAGTCTGATAGAATATGAGACCAAGCAGCATGAAGATATAGACCTTTATTTCTCAAGCATGAATGAAGAGGTTGTAAAAGTGCATGCAGTGAAAGATCTGCTTCCTTTTTACTTTGATTCTTCATTCTTGTAACAAAGAGTTTTCTGCATCATGCCAAGGTTTTAAACTCTGATATGGTGTGATTAAGATCAATAAATTTCATATTTCAGCATAAAAAAAGACTGTCTCATCATTTGAAACAGTCTTGTATTTTTCTATTCTTCGTCTTCAGATTCTACATCCTCATCCCCATCATCTTCATACTGCTCAAGATAGTAGCTAAAGCTAAAGTCTTCAACTTCGTCTTCAGCATCTTCCAAAGTAGTCAGCAGATCTTCAAAAATCTCCAGCTGATCTACCGTCATGTTTACGAATTCCAGGTGGAGCGGCATTTCTGTATCTCCGGTGATGGTATCAAAAAGTGCATCAAGATTATCGCCAAAATGTTCAGGAAGCTGAATTTTTTCCTTCAACTGGGCGTAAAAATCTTCATAGTCACCTATGTCTGTAAAATCTATATATACTGTCTTCATATTGAACTAAATTTCCAATTTTTATTGATTAAAAAAGTTTTGCAGACTTTTCAGAGTTTTTCTACTATACTTTTTATTCATCAAAATTAATACTTCTCACCTATTAAATACAAATTAGTCATTGCGAGGAGCTGTGCGACGAAACAATCTCAAAAAACATCTAAAATATGCTGGATATCATCCGTAAGATCTTTCCAATCTGGGTTTATACTATTAATTAAATCCAATTTCTTTTGTCTCGAACCCGCTTTTATTTGTTTTTCTCTAAATATAGCATCACCTATTTCCTGAAAAGCTTCCCATACACCAAAATATATAAATTATATCTTGAGGTAAAGCTTTGTGAATAATATGACTCTTTATGTTGCTGAACACGTTTTGGCAGATTTGAAGTAACTCCTGTGTAAAGAGTTGTATGATTCTTATTCGTCATAATATAGACAAAACCTGCTTTCACTTATTATTATTTTTGAGATTGCTTCGTCACTTTCTTCCTCGCAATGACGTTATTGTTTTTCAAAGCTCTTATAATGATTTTTGGTAAGATATACTTCTCCGTTTTGGGTATAAATGATACGGTCAGCATTCCTTCCACCACAATGATAATTCACATCTGCTTCAAAATACTTTTCTCCATCAGGCAAACGTCCTTCCCTGTTTCCGAATTTATCTCCACCAATCGCTTTTCCGGGAAGTACATCACACAGGTTTCCTTTAGAGGGATTCCATCCCTGCTTTCTTGCTTCATTTTTAGTGATATAATAATCCGGGAGTTTATGATTCTGCTTCACATAGCTGATCACCGTCTTTTCTTCCGTCAATTGATCAATGGAAACCTGAGCAGATGCAGTACTATTTTGGTTTTCCGAAGAGGTACTGCCATAATTCACCGTTTCCTTTTTTCCAGGATCCGGCTGATTTTTTTTATCTGCAATAAAATTATTGTAAACATACATTACAGACATTCCGAAAAGAAGTCCCAGACAGATAAAAAATACAGATCTTATTTTTCCGTTCATAGCTGTTATTTAATGTAATATCATTTCTATGCTCTCAATTCTTCAGGAATATCACAAACCGGAATAGGATCCATTTTGTGTTTCGCAGCTTTATGCATTCTGTCGAAAATCTGGAATACTTCCTTATCTCTTCCTTCATAGTCATCAGCCGTTTTTGTTCCGTATTCTTTCTGGATTTTTTCCAGTTCCGGATAAGTGGCACCAATCTGCTGCTCATCTGTTCTTTCCGTATCCCAAAGCCCGTCTGTAGGAATAGCCTCCTGAATACTTTTGATAAGATTTAATCCCTTGGCCAATTCATATACTTCAGTTTTATAAAGATCAGCAATCGGAGAAACATCTACCCCACCATCACCATATTTTGTATAGAAACCAATTCCAAAATCTTCTACTTTATTTCCTGTTCCACAAACAAGAAGCCCGTTCAGCTGTCCGTAATAATAAAGTGTAAGCATTCTGAGACGTGCTCTTGTGTTGGCAAAAGTCAAATTCTCATTGGGATATACTTCATCATTTACATGGAAGGTTTTATAGATCTCTTCAAAGGCCGGGGTCAGATTTACAGATATTGTTTCTACATTGGGAAATCTGGATTTAAGGTCATTCATATGATCCTGTGCACGATCAACCTGATCAGCTTTCTGGCGGATTGGCATTCCGATCAGTAATGTTTTCAGGCCTGTCATTGCGGCTAATGTAGAAACAACTCCTGAATCTACGCCTCCTGAAACTCCAATTACATATCCGTTCACTTTTGCTTTTGCAGCATAATCTTTTAACCAGTTTACAATATGATCTATCACTTTTTGTGTCTGCATCGTTTATATTTTTTTTTAGTCTATTCCAAATTCCTGAGGGTATTTCACCACTCCTTTTTTATTTTTTAATCCATCTTTTACCAATTCTACAGCCATTCCGTTTTCTTCCGGAATATCGAATGGAAAAGAAATCCCAAAATTACTTGTTTTTTTGTAACCAAAGCGCGGATAATAATTTTCATGTCCGATTAATATTACAGATTCATATCCCAATTCTTTAGCAATATGATGTCCCTATAGAATCAATTCCCCTCCAATTCCCTGATTTTGAAATACAGGTTTTACAGAAACCGGTGCCAATGCAAGAGATTGGAAAGATTCTCCATCACCTTCAATGGTAATTTTTGTAAACAGAACATGTCCGGCAATTTCACCATTGTCATCTTCTGCCACTAATGACAATTCCGGAATAAAAGCATCGGATAACCTCAATTTTTCAACAAGAAACTGCTCCTGATGATCGCTGTGTTCCATATCTCTGAAAGCTTACTCTACAAGACTGAACACTTTTTTATAATCTTTTTCTTCTTCTTTTCTAATCTTCATTACTCTTATATTTTTCACGTTTCAGTTCGTACCAGAAACAGACTCCGTCAGGTTCTTCAAACTCACTGGTCTTTTCAAATCCTAATTTTCTTAAAATATGATTAGACACCTCATGTTCAGAATGAGCATAGGCATAAATAATCTCAGCATTCAGGTCATTAAAACCATAATCCAGAGAAGCTATTCCGGCTTCCACGGCATATCCTTTACCCCATGATTCCGGCAGAAAACGGTATCCAAGCTCCAGTACATTTTTGTAACCATTGGTTTCATGGGTCAGTAATTTCAACCCGCTCCATCCTATCAGCTGCCCACTTTCTTTTTCCACCACACCCAATCTTCCTACTCCATTCTCCTCATACTGTTTCTGAATCATACTGATGACCTTTTTTGATTCATTGATGTCCGTCAATATCGGCACTCCGATATATTTCATCACTTCCGGATTGGAATCCAGAAGAAACATACGTTCAACATCCGTATCTTCAAGTTTTCTTAAAATCAGTCGGTCTGTTTCTATTTTCATAATTATTAGTTTTTACTCTCCGGCTCCAAAAATAGTTACATCTGTTTTTATTCCTTTTTTAATGTCTGTTTCTTTTATTTTATTTCCCATTACATTGAGGGTTTGCAAAGCCGGGTTTCCTGAGATATCAATTTTCTGAAGTTTATTATGTTCCACATTCAGTTTTCTTAACGCTATAAACTGCGTCAGGTCAATTGTTTTTAATTGATTTAAAGATAATGTTAATTGGTCAATTTTTGGAATTCCATTCAGCGAAATATCTTCCAACAGATTATTGTCCAGATATAAAGCACTTAAATTTTTCAGATTTTCTGCTTTGAATGAAGAGATTTTACATCCTGTACAGGAAAACAATTCCAGTTGGTCCAGATTGTTTAGTGCAATATTGTTGATCATATTATCGTCCAGGATAATCATTTTCACATTTTTAAAAAAGTGCAGATCTTCTGTTGAAGTAATTCCTTTCTGAACAAGGAACAGATTTGTAACCATCCCTGCTTCCGAAAGTTCTAGTATTCCGTTTTTATTCAGATCAAAATTTTCAAGGACTGCTTTTTCAAAGTTTTTATCTTTAAATTCAAGCTTTTGCCCATAGAAAAAAGAAAGTCCCAAAATAAGGCAAAGGGTTGTAATTATTTTAATTTTCATCATGAATTGTGTATTTAATCCTTATTTTTGTAAACTTAAATTCCATGTAAAAATAATGAAGATTTTTAGATATATTGCGCTTTCTTCTATTTTAGCTGCCGGACTTGTTTCCTGCAAAAAAGAAACTGAAAATCAATGGAAGGTAGAAGTCAAAGAAACTGCCGAAAAAGTTGATGTAACAGATATTTCCAAAGAATTTTACAATCCGAATGTTCCGCTGGAGCAGTTTAAAACTCAGTTCCCATGGTTTCAGGGAAGTGTTTCGGACGCAGATTTCGAAAAAAGAAGAATGGATGCTGAGGAGATCAAAATCTACAAAGAAGCCATTGGAAAGATAAATCAGGCTACATTACAAACGGAACTGAAGAGTTTATTCTCGCATATCAAATATTATTTCCCACAGTTCAAAAGCCCCAAAGTATATTTATTTTCATCTGCGTTACAGATGATCCAGGATCCGATATTTTATGATCAGAAAGGAAATCTTCTGTTTATAGATATTACCGGTTTTATGGGAGATGGAAATCCCAATTATAAAGGATTGGAGCTGTATTTTCAAAAATCAATGAATCCGCAGAATATTGTTCCTAAGGTATCACAGCTTTTTGCTGAAAATATTGTAACGGAATCTCCTGACCATCAGAAGTTCATTGATCAGATTATTCTGAACGGAAAAGTAATGATTCTTCAGGACGCTTTTCTTCCTGATGTTCCTGATTATCTGAAAATGAATTATACCAAAAAACAGTATGAATGGGCCACAGCCAATGAAGCTAACATCTGGAATTATTTTGTAGAAAGCAACCTGATCTTCGGTGATGATCCAAGACTGGGAGAACGTTTCATATCGCCCGGGCCATTCTCGAAATTTTATACGGAGATTGACAATGAATCTTCACCACAAATCGGAATTTTTACAGGATGGCAGATCTGTAAGGCATACCTTAAGGAAAAACCTGAGACAAAACTTACAGCTTTCCTGAAAATGGATGCAACAACCATTTTTAATGAATCCGGTTATAAACCGAAACTTAAACAATAGAAAATTTAGAATTTAGAAAAATAGAAAAAATGAGAAAGACTCAGATTACGATAGATGTAGAGCTTGATGAAAATCATGTGCCTGAAAATATTACATGGAACGCTCAGGATGGAGGTATTGATAAACAAGATACTAAAGCAACTATGATTTCTGTATGGGATGATAAGACAAGAGAGGCATTAAGAATTGATCTTTGGACTAAAGAAATGCCTGTAGATCAGATGAAAATGTTTATCCACCAGATTTTAATATCTTTAGGAAGTACTTATCAGAGAGCGACAGGTGAAGAGGATGTAGCACAATGGATGGAGGAAATTGCAGAAGAGTTTGCTGTAAAATCTGCCATTAAATAAAAACCTACAATTGCAATAAGCTGGAAGTAGTAAGCGGTAAGCTTTTTGTATTCAGCATAGCAAATTTTAATAAAAAACAATGAGTTTAAACAATATCCTTTATTGTTTAAGCTCAAAGCCTAAAGCAAAAAATTATGAATTTTAATACAAAAGTAATTCACGGAGGGCAGCACCACGAGTCTGCAACAGGTTCTGTAAATGTTCCTGTATTTTTGACCTCTACGTTTGCACAGAAAAGCCCCGGAGTACATTCCGGATATGAATATTCAAGAGCAGCCAACCCTACAAGACAGGCATTGGAGGATTCTTTGGCAAGTATTGAAAATGGAGCGCGAGGTTTAGCTTTCGGTTCTGGTCTTGCTGCCATCGACTGTGTTTTGAAATTATTAAACCCTGGTGATGAAGTCATTGCTGTAGATGACCTTTATGGAGGTACTTACAGAATGTTCACAAGACTTTTCGAAAAATATCAACTGAAGTTTACGTTCGTTAATTTCGATGATGTTTCTAAAATAGCTGATGTTATCACTGATAAAACAAAACTGATCTGGGTAGAAACGCCTACCAATCCGTTGATGAAATTAGTAGATATCAAAGCGGTTGTAGATATTGCAAAAGGAAAAGATATTTTAGTAGCAGTAGATAATACTTTTGCAACGCCATACATTCAGAGACCTATTGATTTGGGTGCTGACATTGTAATGCACTCTGCAACAAAATATTTAGGAGGACACTCTGATGTGATTGCAGGAGCGCTTATCGCTAAAGATGCTGAACTGGGAGAAAAACTTCACTTTATTCAGTTTGCAAGTGGTGGTATTTTAGGACCTCATGATTCTTACCTTGTATTGAGAGGGATCAAAACACTGGCATTAAGAATGCAGAGACATTCTGACAACGGACTTGCAGTAGCCAAGTATCTTGAAAATCATCCTGCTGTAGATAAAGTAATTTATCCGGGATTAGAATCTCACCCTCAGTATGAATTGGCAAAATCTCAGATGAAGGAAGCTGGAGGAATGGTTTCATTCACTTTTAAATCCGGAAAGAAAGAAGATGCTATTAAATTCTTGGAGAAAGTAAGAGTATTCACCTTAGCAGAATCTTTAGGAGGTGTAGAGTCTTTGGCTAACCACCCTGCTCTGATGACTCATGCTTCAATCCCGGCAGAAAAACGTGCTGAACTGGGAATCACTGATGACCTTGTTCGTTTAAGCGTAGGAATTGAAGATGCAGAAGATCTTATTGCAGATCTTGAGAAAGCTTTTTCTTAACGTACTATAAACTAAAATGAGAGGGGTTAATCAATCCTTCTCATTTTATTATAACCACCACTCAATACTATGAAAAACACGAGAAAAGCGGCCATTTCTGATCTGCCTCAGCTGGCTGAACTATTTGACCAGTACAGAATATTTTATCATAAGACTTCAGATATTCCTGCCGCGACAAGTTTTCTTCAGGAAAGACTTGAAAATAAAGATTCTGAAATTTTTGTTGCGGAAGAAAATGGTGAACTAACAGGTTTCGTACAATTATACCCAATATTTTCATCTACAAGAATGCAGCGTTACTGGCTGCTGAATGATCTGTACGTGAATGAAACCCATAGAGGAAAAGGCTTTTCTAAAGAATTAATTGAAGAATCCAAAGAACACTGCCGTACATCGAAAGCGTGTGGTATCCTTTTGGAAACAGGGAAAAGTAATGATATCGGGAATCAGCTGTATCCGGCCTGCGGATTTGAATTGTATGACTCTGTGAACTTCTACGAGTGGAGCAATTCATGAATAATGAGCAATAGGTAATGAATAATTTTGTAAAAAATATTCAAAAACATCCCTATTCTTTATGTCAACCACTCGAATCACGAATCTCGGAACTCGTACCCCGCATCTCAAAATCAATTTATAAAACAAAAAAATAATATGACCGATTTTCAAAAATACATTCAAAGATATTTAGATCAGATTCCATCCGGAAACTGGTTAAACGAACTGCAAATATCAGCTGACAAAACCATAGGAATCTATTCTAATCTTACCGAAGAACAGTCTAATTTTGCCTATACTGAAGGAAAATGGACATTGAAAGGACTTCTGCTCCACCTATCAGATACGGAAAGAGTTTTCCAATATAGAATATTAGCTTTCGCCAGAGGAGAGAAAAATAATCTTCCGGGATTTGATGAAAATGAATATGCCAATCAGTCTTTCGCCAGTGAAAGAACACTTGAATCTCTTTTGGATGAATACAAACTGGTAAGAAAATCTTCTCAGATTTTATTAGAAACTCTTCAACCTTCTGCTTTACAAAATACAGGTACAGCCAATGGCCATGAAATTTCTGTAGAAACCATCGGAAAACTGATTGTAGGACACAATTACCATCACCTGAATATTATTGAGGAAAGATATTTATCTAAGTTGGGATGGATATAGGAATTAAAATAAGGTTGAATTATCATAAGTTTTGGCTAAAGCCAGAGGTTTTTTTATCTCTGAATTAAATGGGCTAAAGCCCATTTCTATTGAATAAAATAATATCTCCAATTCATTAAATAGTATCTTAATTACACCATATAAAATATAATAAAACATTATATCATTAAAACATCAATAGGAACGGGCTTTAGCCCGTTTTTACATTACATATCATTCCATTGGCTTTAGCCAAAACTTATTAAAAATAAAAAACATTACTTTTGATAAAACAACACAAATGGCTTTTATCAAAATTTACATTCATCTTGTCTTTTCTACAAGAAACAGAGACCCCTTTCTCAATACATTCGACATCCGTCTTAAGGTTTGGAAACATATCAAAGAATATGCTACAGAAAAAGGAATATTTTTAGATATGATTAATGGATATTCAGACCATTGTCACTGCCTTATTTCTCTGGGATCAAATCAGAATATTGAAAGAATTGTACAATTAATAAAGGGAGAATCATCCCATTGGATTAATAAGAATGATCTTGTAAAAGGAAAATTCTCATGGCAGGATGAATATTTTGCTGTTTCTGTTTCTGAATCTATGATAGATTCTGTAAGACATTATATTAAGAATCAGGAGAAGCATCATCAGAAAAAGAGTTTTACTGAAGAGTATAGAGAATTTGTTGAAAAGTATAATTTTAAAACTTAATTAAGTTTCGGCTAAAGCCAGAGTTTTTTTATATCTGAATTAAATGGCTAAAGCCCATTTCTATTGAATAGAATAATATCTCCAATTCATTAAATAGTATCTTAATTACACCATATAAAAATATAATAAAACAATATATCATAAAAACATCAATAGGAACGGGCTTTAGCCCGTTTTCACCTTACATCTCATTCCATTGGCTTCAGCCAAAACTTATCAACCTGACCACATTTCCATCCTAATTTTTTGCCCAAAATCCTTATATTCCCTACCTTTATTCCCCCTTTGAACTTACTACAATTATGGAACATATTATCGAAATATTAAAATCCGGCGGAACAATCCTTTACCCTACAGATACCATTTGGGGAATTGGTTGTGATGCTACCAATATAGAAGCTGTCAATAAAATTTTTGACATTAAGAAGCGCGAAAAAAATAAATCCATGATCATTCTTGTAGAGTCTGAAAAAAGGCTTCAGGATCTGGTGGATGTTCCTGAGATGGCCTGGGAAATTATTGATCTTAGTGAAAAGCCGGTAACTATTGTTTATGAAAATCCAAGGGGTTTACCCAAAGAACTTCTTGCGGAGGATGGAAGCATAGGGATACGTCTTGTAAAAAATGATTTCTGCAAAAAACTGATTACAAAACTGAACAAACCTTTGGTATCTACCTCTGCCAATTTCAGTGGTGAGAAAAGCCCATTGAAATTCTCTGATATTTCTGAGGAGATGATCAGTCTTGTAGATTATGCAGTAGAGGAAGACAGAGAAAAAGTTTCAAAATACTCAGGTTCTTCGGTGATCAAAATATGGAATGACAACAGAATAAAGGTTCTTAGAGAATAGAAGTTCTTAACTTTTCTGTTTATTTTTTAGAGTCTTGTCAGTTCATATCGGCAGGATTTCTTTTTTTTAATTCTATCTTTGCAAACTCAACTCATAAATTATTTGCTATGAATCATCAGGAATTTGCTCAAATGTGGATTAATGCATGGAATTCTCATGATTTAGAGGCTATTCTCACCCACTATTCGGATGATATTGAGATTACAACTCCCATGATTGCTGTGGCTACAGGTGGTAAAGAAAGTTCTTTAAAAGGAAAAGAAGCCGTCCGTGAATATTGGCGAAAAGCCCTGGATAAGTTTCCGGATCTTCATTTTGATCTTATTCATTCCACGGCAGGAGTAGATTCCGTAGCATTATTTTATAAGTCGATCATGGATAAACATGCTGTTGAAGTCATGTTTTTTAATGAAGACGGAAAAATTAGTAGAATGTACGCTCATTACGATTAATGAGTAACATTGGTAGAAATTGACACTATTATTAACGATGATAATTAATCTTAATCAAAATAAGAATTTAAAACTTTTTAAAATAATTTCTGAAGCAGCAGAAAGGAATAATCAGTCCGTATATATTGTGGGCGGTTATGTTCGTGACCTTCTGATGAAAAGAAAAGCTTCCACAGATATAGATTTTGTGACCGAACAAAGTGGTATTGAGCTTGCCCAGAGTGTAGCTCAGGATATAGATCCTAAATTAAAAGTTTCCGTATTCAAAACGTATGGAACGGCAATGATCAAGTATAAAGACCTTGATCTGGAATTTGTGGGAGCAAGAAAAGAAAGCTACACTGAAAACAGCAGAAAACCTGAAGTGGAAGGCGGAAGCCTTGAAGATGACCAGAAAAGAAGAGATTTCACCATCAATGCGATGGCTATTTCTTTAAATAAAGATAATTTCGGGGAACTTATTGATCCCTTCAATGGGGTTGATGATCTTGAAAAAGGTATTTTAAGGACTCCTTTAGAACCTGCTCAGACCTATTCTGATGATCCGTTGAGGATGATGAGAGCCGTGCGTTTTGCTTCAACTTTAAATTTTAAAATTGAGGAGAACTCTCTGCAGGCTATCCAGCAGGAAGCAGAAAGAATCAAGATTGTTTCGATGGAAAGAATCATGGTAGAATTCAACAAAATCATGCTGTCTGAAAAACCGTCTGTCGGACTGAGGTTGATGGAACAAACCGGTCTTATGAAGCTGATAATTCCGGAACTGATAGAATTGAAGGGAGTGGAAGAAGTGGAAGGACAAACACACAAAGATAACTTTTACCATACTTTGGAAGTAGTGGATAATATTTCTGTGAATACCGATAATCTTTGGCTCCGTTGGTCTGCTTTGCTTCATGATATTGGTAAGGCCCCTACGAAAAAATTTGTAGAAGGAACGGGATGGACTTTTCACGGGCATGAATTTTTAGGCTCAAAAATGACCAAGACACTTTTCCAGCGTTTGAAGTTACCTTTAGGAAGTGATATGAAATATGTTCAGAAGATGGTAAAGCTTTCATCCCGACCTATTGCTCTGATTACTGATGATGCTTCGGATTCCGCATTGAGAAGACTTTTATTTGATGCCGGAGAAGATCTGGAAGATCTTTTCACCCTTTGCAAAGCTGATATTACGACTAAGAATTCTAAGAAACAGGAAAAATTCAAAAGAAACTTTGAATATGTAGCGGTGAAGATCAAAGAAGTGGAGGAAAAAGATCAGGTAAGAAACTTCCAGCCCCCTATTACCGGTGAAGAGATCATGGAAATGTTTAATCTTAAGCCGGGCCGCGAAATCGGTATTTTAAAAGAGAAAGTTAAAGAGGCTATTCTTGAAGGTGAAATTCCCAATGAAAAAGAAGAAGCCACAAAATTTGTGATTGTTGAGGCGGAAAAACTGGGATTGACACTATAATTCAATTGATAAATAATAAAAAATCGCGGCGGGATGTTCCATCCCGCCGCGATTTTTTTGTTCACTATGAAAACAAAGCCGGCCGGTTTCGAAAGAAACCGGCCGGAAAAAAACACAAATGATGAAAAAATAAAAAATTATTTTTTATGCTGTAAGGTATTATGGATTCAGGAAAGTACCGTTAGCACCAAGACCTCCTGTTTTAAGAGAACTCATTTTGTTACCCGTAGTTGCTGAATATATTACCATTTCGCTTTCTGCTGTAAATTGTTTAACATCTGATGCAAAGATTCTTCCGTCAATAACGTTAAATCCATAAAGTGTAAAGTAAGGACCACCATCTGCAGCTGTTAGCAATGGAGCTGTAGGAACGGTTGGTGTAGCTAAGCTTGTTGTATACACTTTGTTAGCAGAACTGAAGTAGATTTTATCGTTATCAATCTGAAGATTGGTAGCATTTGGAATTCCTGTCAGTGTAACTACCGGTGTTATAGCTCCTGTGCTTGAAATCTTATAGATATAAGAATCTGCAACTGTTGAAGAAATAGTGTAGACATTGGATTTGTAAGACACAGTATTCCCAATTTGACCATTCGGAATGGTAATTTCAGTTTTAGCATCATTGGAAGTATTGATATACGTAATCTTATTTCCAAATCCTGATGAAGCGTTCTGTACAAAAACATTTCCTCCTGCTTCTACTGTTTTATCAGAAACTTCAGTCATATTGATTTTGCTTACAAATGAGTAGTCAGAAGCTTTATACTTTGTTACACTTTGAGTATGAGCAATGAAATTGGTGTTGGCAACATAAATAAATCCATTCGCAAAAGTAATTCCTCTTGGATTATCAAGCTGATCTGAAATGACTGCTAATTTCTTAAATGTATAACGGTCTACTACAACAATTTTGTTTGAGTTGTTTATCACAAGATAAGCCTTATTTCCGTCAAGACCAATGGTCTGAAGAACGTCACCTAAGATTTCTTTACTATTGTTATAACCATATACATCGTCCTGCTTCAGGCTTAAATCTCTTGTAACAAATGTTACTTTAGCTCCCTGACTGTTGAAGTTACCTTCATTAGAGATAAAATATCCGTTCTGGTAAGTGATCGGAGAAACTTCAAATTCTGCGGAATCGCTTGTACATGAAGACATGTTAAATAATAACACTACTGCAAATAGTACAGTTAAAAGTTTAGTTATTTTCATAATTTATTCAATTTTAATTTATTAAAAATTTATTGCTGCATACACACTATAGTTTCTTTTCGGTAAAGGATAAAAAGAAACCGTTTTATAGTACATATTTGTTAGATTATTCACTTTAAATCCTAAGGTATATTTTTTTGCTAAAGTTGCTGAAACACCCATATTCAAAAGAAAATAAGGATCTATGGCATCTGATCTCTTTTCATCACTTGTGGTATAGGTAACACCATTTAGCAGCCCCTGTGCAAAAAACTTAAAGAAACTGTATTCATAATCTATATTGGCACTTCCTCTATGCATAGGCACATAAGGTCTCTGCATCTGCGTTCCTTTATCAATAGATCTTGCGTAATAATATCCTACATTCGCCCTGAATTTATGATTATCCAATTGTTTACTAAATGACAGCTGAGATTCTAATCCGTAAGATTCAACTTTATTGACATTGAATGCCTGCCAGTATCCTTTGGCCGTTGGAAGCCATGCAATAAGATCTGTGATGTTCATATAGTACGGAGACAAAGTAAGTCTGAAGTCCCCCACTTTGAACTCATTCGTCATATCTACCTGGGTAGAGGTTTCCGGTCTCAGCTCTTTATTTCCTCCCGGTTCATAATAAATATCATTAAATGACGGGTATCTGAAGTTTTTTGATACGTTAACACTTACATCATACCATTTTGCAGCACTCCATTTTCCGGAGAATGAATACATCAGCGGTGACTTTACATCTTCCACAAAATCTTTCTTGAACCCACCTTCAAAACGCAGGTTTTTTGTTGCAAAATACCTCAACAATCCGGAAACGGAACCAACATTTCTGCTGACACTGGATATTCCGCTCGCATATCCTTCCCCTTTATTGATCTGAAACTCGCCGATAATATTAAAATTCCACTTAGAATTCAGGAAATAATTGAAATCATTTTTAAAGATGTAATTTTTCCCTGTTCCGCCACTGGATTTAGGCAGATTTAAAGAACCGAAATACTGAAAATTCTCTTCTGTATAGGCTGCTCTAAGGGAGTTACTAAACTTCGCTTTGTTCCAGTCCCAGGAAAGAAGGCTTCTTACACTTTGAGTTTTATATTTTGTTTTTGTTCCCGTTTCTTCATACACAGGATAATGTTGTGAAGAATCAAAGAACTGGCTCTGCCAAGAAATTTTATGATCATCCGTCATTTTATAGGATGCTCCTACATTGAATGTTGTATTGTAATAATTACCGTTTCTGTTGATGTAATTCAGATCACTTACCTCATAATTATTTTCGCTTACGGAATAATTTCCTGAAGCTTTAAAACTGAACTTATCATTGCTGTAAGAACCTTTTACAAAATTATTGTAGGTATTAAAAGAAGCAACTTCAGAAAATAAAGAACCATGGAAGCCTTTGTTAAAATCAAGAGTATTATTAAGGTGAATACTTCCCCCGATAGCACCACTTCCATACACCACACTTCCTCCGCCGGCTTTTATACCGATCTGGTCATATCCGAACAAAGCAATATTATTGATATCTCCCTGCCCTAAAAAACTTGAGTTGATATTAATTCCATTCCATACAAAGGCGGTCTGCTGGGCAGTAGTTCCTCTGAAAGAAGGTGAAGAAACAGCTCCGCGACCATTTTCTTTGATAAATACCTGCGATTGAAATCTCAGAAGTTCAGAAAGATTACTGGAATTTTTCTCGGCCTCTTCTGCCGAAATTATTTTTACGGGATGAAAAAGTTTCACCCTATTCATCTGGTTGTCGAAGACATAAATAGTGTCGATGGTTTTCTCTTGTCCAAAAAGAAAACAGCCATAAGATGAAAAAAGCAGTACTAAAGATCTTTTTATATCCATACTTTTTTACTTTTCCTCCGAAAGCAATATGTTTTTTATTATAATGTTGGCAGGTCTCCTGACTTTCGCATTCTGCTCCTTCCCGTTTTAGACAGTGGCTGTTTGCAGAAACTTTTATTGCGATTTACAGTTGCGGGGACAGTCCGGGAGTTACACCCGATTCCCTTTTCATTCCAAAATACTGGAAACCAAAATTTTTGCAAAGATAGTTTTTTATATGTATTTGCCAAAAAAGTGAAATGAGAGTGTATCAGATTAAGAATTTGAAGCAAAAATTCACAAAAAAAGCTGCTTTCGGTTGAAAGCAGCCATGTATCATAGAATAATCGTATGCAATTATTTACCAATAACTTCCGTAATTGGGTTTCCTACATTTCCACTTGGAAACTGAATTTTCAATAGAGAAGATACCGTAGGAGCAATATCCGTCATGTGATATTCCTTATTGCTTTCTCCCTGCTTCACGCCCCAACCCATAAAGATCAATGGAATATGTGAATCGTAAGAATTCCAAACACTGTGGGTAGTTCCCGTTTTTGAATATGGAGGAAGCATAGAATCATGAGAAATCAACTGAATATCTCCACTTCTCTGTCTGTTGATCCCGTTGATAATTCTTTGTTTGATGGGTTCCGGAATACTTGCTTCCTGAACTTTATCTACAGAAACTGCATATAAAACGGTAGGATCTTTCTCCAGTTCTTTTACAGCGAAGTTTCTTACATCATCCAATTCAAGCTTACTGTCAGCCAATACTTTTCTGTCAAAATAAATCTGATAGTTATCAATCGCATTAATCAGTTTATCAGCTCCGAATTTATCTTTCAGCTTCTGGTTCAGATTTTTTTCTGCATCTTCACCAAAGAAACCTGTCGGGATTTTATGCTCTTTAAGAAATCCTACAGAGTGTGCTCCACCATGGTCTGCAGAAAGGAAAACCGTATACTCACCTTTTCCTACTTTAGCATCCAGGTAATTGAAGAACTCTGCTAAATCCTGATCTAATCTGATATAAACATCTTCTACCTCAATAGAATTCGGTCCGAATTTATGACCTGCATAATCAGTAGACGCAAGGTTGATCGCTAAGAAGTCTGTGATATTATCTCCACCCAGTTTTTCACCCTCTACAGAAGCTTCTGCCAACTTCAATGTCAGCGTATTCCCGAAAGGTGTGTAACGGATATTATCTTTTTTAGCCTGATAATCCTTTGCTAAATTACTGTAAGGGAAAGTAGGTGTTTTTGCACTTCCCAACAGACCTTCCCAGGAAGAATTGTCCGGTGCACTTTCCGTATATTGATTGATTGGAAGTAAAGTATTCCAGCCGTTGGCTACTAATTTTTCAGGAAGATTCTGAGAATTGAATGATTTTACCCATTGAGGAAGATCATTCATATACCATGTACTGGTAATAAAATTTCCAGTGCTGTCATCAAACCAGAACGCTCCGTTTGGAGTGTGTCCTGCAGGAAGAATAGAAGCACGGTCTTTCAAAGAAACTCCGACTACTTTTCCCTGGAAGTTGGTTGCTAATCTCAATTCGTCAGTCACCGTAGTAGACCACAGATTTTTTGGAGAATGGCTTCCGGTTTTCACATTGGTTGTTCCCACAGGTTGAACGCTTTCATCCGCAGTACAGTACACTCCTTTTCCTGTTTCTTTATCCGTCCAGTCGTTTCCAGCAATTCCGTGAATAGCCGGTACGGAACCTGTATAAATACACGTGTGTCCCAAAGCAGTAATGGTAGGAACATAAGGAATGTGTACATTATTCAAAGAATATCCCGTATTCAAAAGTCTTTTGAAACCGTCATTTCCATATTTACCATAAAAACGGTATAAATAGTCCCAACGCATCTGGTCTACTACCAGACCTACGACTAATTTGGGTCTTTCCAGTTGGGTATTTTTGTTCTTCTGTGCATTGATTGTAATTACGGACAAAAAAGTAGCTGCCGCAATTGAAATGTTCCTAAGCATCCAAGTAAATTTTTATTGACAACAAATTTAAGGGTTTTGAAAGTTTTGGAGTGTGAAATTTTATTTAATTTTGATTATTGTACAATTCATCAATCAATCTTCCATGATTTTAGGCGTATACTGGTATTTCAAATTTCCAAATGATTTATATGACTTTAAATTCTTCAAATTTTATCCGGGATATGGCGGACATGCTGATAATCCAGCAGAACTGGCAGCAAGAATTCAGGTAGAAAATACGGATGATTTTATCGGAAAGCTGACAGCATTGAAAGAGCGTTTCAAAAAAACTTATTTGCACTTGAATATCAATGAAAACCAGCTGATCATCAATATTGGAGATTATCAGCTCTTTGATTTTCATTTTCAAATGGCGGAAGAAATAGAAGAACTGTTGATTCGCGAACGTGCTGAATTGTTAGATTCCAGTATTCCTTTTACCATCCAATCCAGCAAAAGTTATGCTCCGGAAAGAGAAGAATTCAAAAATATAGAACACCGTTTCATCCAGATGGTAGGTTCAGACTTCAGGAAAAGCAATGCAGAAAATTACGCTGCCAGAATTGATTGTAACCTGCCTCTGCAATATAAACAAAGCCTTATTAATGATTTAGCGCAGATAGGTAAAGAAGAAAATCTCAATGTATTTTACTATAATGATTTCGATTTTAAAGATCATTCTAATCTGATGCTCTTTTTCACCAATGGCAGACAGAAAAAGGAATCTGTTCAAAAGGTTGATATCAATTCTTTTGGAAGTAAAGTGCGGCAGCTTACTCAGAAATATCCTCTTCATTTCGGACACTTCGGAAGCTTTAAAGAATATCCTTTACGGGGTCCTCATGTTGAACTCATGGTGGATGAGGAATATATTTTAAATAAAAATAAACCATTTTAATTCAATACTATGATCAAATTCAAATATGTCATTCTGTATGTGGAAGATGTAGAACAGTCTATGAACTTTTATAAAAACACCTTCGGTTCTGAAATAAAATTCATCACTCCTGAAAAAGATTATGGAGAACTGCTGACCGGAGAAACCACTCTGTCATTTGCAGCTGTAAGTCTTGCAGATTCCAATATTAAAAAAGGATTTTTAACTTCAAAAACGCAAGATAAACCTTTTGGAATAGAGCTGGGGTTTGTCACTGATGATGTAGAAGCTTTGGTGGAAAAAGCAATAAAACATGGTGCTGAACTGTATGAAGATATTGCTGTAAAACCTTGGGGACAAAAAACAGCTTACATCAAAGACCCCAACAATTATCTGGTAGAAATCTGTACTGAAATTCAATAAGCTTAAAATATCTGATTTGGAAATAAGAAAATTACAAAAACTAACCACCGATCCAAGTGTAAACTGGGGGCATAACGGCTATACAACGGACAGAATTTATTCGGTTTCCTCTATTGAGTTTGGAGGTTCTTTCGAGTTTAGCCTAAAAGAAAAAGCTTTACCCTATACCAAAAGCTGGAAAACTACTTCTGAGGAGTTTAAAGAACTGAATAATCTTATAGAACAGGAAAATTCGTTCGGTGCTTTTGTTGATGAAGAGCTTACGGGCTGGATCATCTGTGAACACAGAACATGGAACAACAGCCTCTACATAGAAAACATACTGATTGACGAAAAACACAGACGGCAGGGAATCGGGATTATGCTGATTAAGAGCGCCATTAAAGAAGCCCGCAGATTAAACTGCAGAGTTATCGAACTGGAAACACAGAATACCAACTACCCTGCTATCCGGTTTTACAGAAGAATGGGATTCAATATTACCGGGCTGAACACAAGATTATACGATAATCCGGACGAGATTGCACTTTTCATGACTTTAGATGTGGAGTAAACCTGATAAAAGGATTATTATAAAATATTTAAACGTTTTTATTTAAAACACTTGCTGGTGTGCTAATTTTTCTATACATTAGTAATCAACAAATTAAAGATTATTACTATGAAAAATTTAAAAAAGCTAAAGAGAAGCCAGCTTGTGCTGATAAGTGGTGGTGATACTCCTTATGCAATATGTGACATGGATGGTAATTGCCCTCCAACAGTAGGTTCATACTATTGCAGCGATGGTACTTGTTACAGAGTTTCCGGCGGTGGCGGTAGCAACCCTGGCTGTAATGAACCGATGCGTCTTTGCCAGGAATGGGAAACCGGTTGCGGTTGTGTTTACATGTAATATATTTTGTTAGATAAAATCTTGTGGAGGGCGGTTTTTACCGCTCTTTTTGTTTTATTAAAAGTAAGCTCAAACACATAATCTCCTTCATTTTCATTAATTTCGCAAAAACAGGATCACACAATATCATGCAAAATCTTTTGAAATACATCAGATCCCTTACTCCTTTTTCTGACGAGAGCTGGAATATGCTCCAACCTGCCCTTTCGGAAAAAGATTACAAGAAAAATGAACTGATGTTACAGGAAGGTCAAATCTGTCATTCTCTATTTTACATTGATAAAGGATTTTGTAAAAGCTACTACGAAATAGAAGGAGTTATAAAAAACACCGGATTTTTCTTTGAGAACGAAATAGCAACCAATATCAGCAGCTTTGGAAGCGGACAGCAATCTGAATTCAATATCATCGCCTGTGAAGAAATTCATGCTATTATTTTTGATAAGGCGAAGTTATTTGAAGCTGCCGGAAAGGCTCCTGAAATTGAAACGCTGGGACGCCATTGTATTCGTCAGTTTGCCTCCAGGCAGGAGGAATTTTCAAATCTATTTAAGCTCTATACTGCACAGGAAAGACTGGAATATATTGAAGCCAAATATCCTGAAATGCTGCAACGTATATCCCTTACCCAGCTATCCTCATTTCTGGGAGTAGCAAGAGAAACATTAAGCAGAATCCGGAAACGAAGGATGATCCGCTAAAATCAACATCCATCCAAAAAAATCTAATCACAAAAAAATAATAGCATATGAAAACGTTGATCTGGAAAGGAATACTTTATCAATCCCTTGAATATTTTAATGTACAGTCTGATAATAAAGGTTATAATGTAGAATCAAGAATCATAGGCAGTTATAAAGATAAAATCTATACGGTAGACTACAGAATGTTCATTGATAAAAACTGGATCGTTCAGAATTTCCTGATCGAATCTGAAGTCAATAAGGTTAAAACAACGTTAGAAGGAAAAAGGCTTCAGAATCAATGGACAATCAATAATGTTGTAAATCCGGAATTCAATCATTTCAAGTTTATTGATATTTCTTTGACTCCATTTACCAATACACTGCCCATAAATAATTTAAACCTTCCAGAGAACAGCTCTCAAAAAATAGATGTTATTTACATCGATATACTCAACCAGCATATCAGACCTGTACAACAGCAATATACAAAGACAGCATCCCATCAATATCTGTATGAAAATATTGAAAATGATTTTAAAGCCGAAGTTTCAGTTGATGAAAGTGGATTGGTCATCAGCTATCCAGAATTATTTGAGAAAATTGTAGAACTTTGAAAATCATTCAATAATAATTTAACCAAAAGACACTTGATCAAGTGTCTTTTTAATTTAAATATCAAAAAGATTATTTTACAATCATAAAATAACACGACACGTTCTGTCGTTGTGTGTAGATAATTTTGCATTTAACTAAAACAAATATCAATATAAATAAAGTGGATTTAATAATAAATAGTAAGATTTATGTTAAATCGCACCTTTGTGATTTTCATGTCTTAAAAAGTGTTAAATTCGCGAAGTTTTAAGAAACTAATTACTAACTCAAAAACAACAAAACGGGAATGAAAAAAATCTATCTCGGAGCGCTAACTCTATGCGCTATTTTGGGCATATCTGCTCAGGAAGTAGTATGGCAGAAAGACATCAAATCCTCTACCCAGGATTTTCTTAGCCAGGTTACTACAACAATCGATCAGCAGTATCTGATAACGGGAAGCTCTATCCAAAGTAATAAGCAGCAAACATCAGGAAATAAGCAAAACAACGGTTACGATTTTCATCTTGTAAAACTGAATCAACAGGGAGATGAAGTCTGGGAAAAATATTTCTCAGGACAAAATCATGATTATCTGTCAGCAACTGTTACTACACAGGATGGAGGGTTTCTATTGGCCGGAACCTCTTATTCAGGAAAAGGTTTGGATAAAAAAGATGATTCTAAAGGAGGATCAGATATCTGGCTGATCAGAATCAATGAATTTGGCGATGAACTATGGCAGAAAACATTAGGCAGTTCTTCCGATGAAGAAGCCAGAGCGGTTATCCAAACTACCGACTTAGGATTCTTTGTTGCCGGAAATGTACAAAACTCATCAAAAGGTTACGGCTCCAAAGACGTCTTAATTACCAGAATCGATAAAAACGGAAAAGAACTTTCACAATTAATCTTAGGCGGAAAAGGCTTAGACGAAGTAGAAAAGATGATTCCTACAAGAGATGGAGGAGCATTATTGGGAATTTACTCAAGGAGTTCCGAGGTTCGGGTTTCGGGATCTGAAAAGGGTTCCGGGATGCGAGATGCAGGTTCCGTGTCAAACGGTCAAAACCCGAACCCCGTATCCCGTATCGCAAAATCCACGGATAACTTCGGAGAAGGTGATTACTGGATCGTAAAACTCGATAAAAACGGAAAAGTAGAATGGGAAAAGAACTTTGGAGGTAAAGGTGATGATCATATCAGAACTCTGGCTTTGACTTCAAATGGCATTATCATTGGTGGAGAATCCAGATCAGAAAGATCAGGAAATAAAACGGTTGGATTGGAAGAAGGAACAGACCTTTGGCTGATTTCTTTAAATGAAAGAGGCGATGAACAGTGGCAGAAGTCTTACAACTTCAAAAACAGAGATATTTTGATGGGAATGAGCGTAATTCATTCTGCAGATGATAAATCTTCCAAAGGAATTTTATTGGGTGGCTATACACAAGCTGAAGGAAGAATACAAACCGATGACGAAACATTCTGGATGCTTTATCTAGATCACAATGGCAATGAACAATGGAGGAAACATGTAAAAGGAGAATCCAGACAAAAAGAAGAAAGACTTTCTGACTTAAAGCTGAATAGAGATGGTTCTATTGTATTAGCAGGAACCAGTGCTGAAGAGCTGGGTAAAGAAAACTGGAAGATTGTAAAACTGGGAGACAAGCAGGTTGATCAGTTGATTGAAAAATACGATATCAAAATCTATCCCAATCCTGTATCAGATTATGCTTACGTAGAAATCGGCTTTGATTTTAAGGATGGTAATATCCTGTTGTATGATATGAGTGGAAGACAGCTTCAGAGTATAAAAACACAGAACAGAGTGACTAAGATTAATACACAAGCTTTGGTTCAGGGCGCTTATTTGGTGACTATAAAAACGGATAACAATAAAACAGCGAATGCTAAACTGATTAAGAAATAATTGAAATGAAAAAAATAATATTAACTCTTTCTAGCTTTTCATATCTCATTTGTTTTGGACAATTAAATTACAGTAATACAACAGATTCCCCATACAATATAATCCCGCCGGCATCCGAATCTTTTTATAAGTCTCAATTTGGAAATAATGGTATTAACGATTTTAGAGGTGAGCCGATGGTGAATATTCCCTTGTTCTCCATAAATCATGGTGGGATTCCTTTTGAATTGGATTTAAAATACATCAAGGCAGGAGTGAAAGTAAATGACATTCCAAATAGTACAGGTATTAATTGGGTTTTGAATACTGGTGGGATTATAACAAGGACAATCAATGATATTGCAGATGAAAAAGTAGTACGCGAATTATTCCCACAGCTTCCCAATATAAATATGTCTAATCCAGGAGATTGGGGAGCATATGTTTTGCAGAATAAGGATCATCAGACAGATATATTTAATTTTACAGTAGGTAACTACTCTGGCAGTTTTTTTCTGGACCAAAATTTCCAACCTGTAATTCTTACTAAAGACAATAACTGTAAGATAGAAACGGTGGGGTCATTCAGCCAGAATTACCAGTTTAAAATTTTCACTAATGATGGAACGGTCTATCATTTTGGAGGGACTGGATTTACTGAAAAGACATTTAATAAAGAGCAGGCATCAACCGCTGGAGTAACGTCGTTTTATTTAAAGGAAATAACCAGTAGTAAAACCAATGAAACTATTAAATTTGAATATGAAGATGTAGGCGTTTTAAGATCAGTTCCAACAGATATACAGGAAAGCTACAATTCAGATATGACTGTAGTAGAAGAACCTAACTGCGGTGGACATCCTACACCTTCTAGTGAGATTCAGCAGACTAATATTTTTCTTAAAATTTCAGATCCTAAAAGGATAAAAAAAATTTTTTTAGCTGATAAAATTATCTCTTTTGATTATTCAAGCGATTATATATTATACAATAAGCTCAATAATATTAAGCTTAATATTAATAATACACTGATAAAGAAATACAGTTTTGATTATCTGGATAAAATAAATTCCAACAACAAATTATTAAGATATTTTTTGACCAATGTTAAGTTTTATGAAAATAATGAAACAAATGTAACACAGGAATACAAAATGGAATATGACAATCCTTTGGTATTACCTGACCGAATGTCCAAGGAAATTGATTATCTCGGATATTACAATGGGAAAACCAATTCTTTGCAAACACTTATTCCTAATACCAATCTATTTGACAATAACAGTATTTCTGCATTTAATAATTTTGCTGATAGAAGACCTTTTTCTGAGTTAGCCAAATACGGAACTTTGATGTCGATTACCTATCCTACAAAAGGAAAAACTGTATTTGAGTATGAGCCGATTACAGAAGCGCCGAAAAATGCGACGATTGCTCTTTCTATAGATTCTAGCTACAGAACTGATACCAAAGATTTATTTCCATACGAATATTTAGGAGGAAGTGTTCAATATGATTTTTTACTTTATTCTATGGATCCGAATATAAGTAACCCTGTTATGAAAGCAAGAGCCGTATTTAAAGTTCTTGATGAATTTAATAATGTGGTATATACTTCTCAACAATTAACTATTAGTAAAGCAACTACTGATTTAAAAGCAGAAACTCAGGGAACTCTTGCCCTTAACCCAGCTAAAAAATATAAGTTTTCATTGGAAATTTTGGACAATTTGTGCAGTAACTGTTATGGAGATGTAAAAGTGAATTTAAAAAAGCTTGATATAGAAAATGGGCCAGGAGTACGTTTAAAAAGACAGTATGATATTAGTGAGAGTGGGATAACAAATATCAAAAGAGTATATTATACTAATTATTCTAGTATCCCTGATATAAGAAAGAACAATAAGGTTTTTGTTCCGGATTTTAAAAGTCATTTTCTTATACAATCGCTTACACCCAATCCTAACACCGGATCTAATTGTAATGATGGTACTGTAAGTTATCCAGGATCTTCCTCATTGGTAGAAAATATCAAATCTACTCCTTATTTGAGTTCATTGGAATATTCTGATTTGACTCAAGATGATGAAGATACTAATTATTTCAATCTCAATGATCCTATGTATTCCAATATAACTTTAAGTTTTGGAGGAGATAATTTTGAAAAAGGGGGTGAAGAAAAGAAATATTATATTAAGAAAAGAGCGGGTATTGAATTTGATTTATTTTCTCCTAATTTCACGCAATTAGGCACCGACCAAGTCTTTATTAATAATGAAGGAATTTTATCGGCATTGACAGAATCAGCCCTTAAAAAGTTTCATAGATCTTTTTCCTTTCCGAATGTAGATGGAAAGCTCCTGAGTGACAAGATATTTAAAATACAAAACAATTCGGTTAACTATCTTAAAACTACAGAAAATAAATACAGCTTCATTGAGATAAAAAATGTACATAATATTTTAGGGTCTGATGTTTACCCTACAATTACCGGAGGCCCTTATGAACTTAAAAATAAACTGATTACTTCTTACCCAACTATGGTAAACGAAGCATTATTGTCTGAAGTAAAAACTATGGATTTTCCAAACCCTAACAATCAAAACAATGTTATTGTTAAGAATATTAAAAATTTTTACTTAAATCAAAATCATCAGCTTAGTAAACAAACTGTAGAACTGCCGGGAGGTAACATCTTAGAAACATCTTATCAATATGCAGATGAAAAAAATAATCAGAAATTGATAGAAGCCAATATGGTGGGTATTCCACTGGAAAATAAAATTATAAAGAAACTTAACAGTTCAGATGCTGGAAAAATGATTTTGAGATCAGAAACTATTTATCCTGATCAAAACAATTATCCAACACCACAAGCCCAGTACCTTTTGTTGCCTCTTTCGGGAATTGCTTATAATATTGAGAATAATACACCATCGACGGAAATAACTTATAATTGGTATGATGAAAAAGGAAATGTGTTACAATATACGACCAAAGAGGGTACGCCTGTGACAATTATTTGGGGGTATAATAAAACCCAGCCTATTCTAAAAATAGAGGGAGTTGATTATAGAAAAGTCTTAGGATTCCCTGGTCTGGATGATCTTATTTTAGTATCTGATAAAGATGCCGATCCTGCAAAGTTTGATCTGCAGCCTGCAAATACAGAAGACACGTTGATTAATAAGTTGGACCAGTTCCGGAATATCCCGGAAATGGCGGGTTATCAGGTGACCACCTATACCTATGATCCTTTAGTAGGGGTAAGAAGTATCACTTCACCATCCGGAATCAGAGAAAGCTATGTCTATGATTCGGCTAACAGGCTTGAAAAAGTGATAGATGTGAATGGCAAAGTGCTGAAGGAGATGAAATACAATTATAAAAACTAAAACTGATGAAAAAACTCATAATACCAATAGGAGCCCTGCTCTTATCTAATATAACCTATGCCCAGCTTTCCACGATTTCAAGCAATGAAAATTATATTCAGACCAAAACATATTTAGATTATAATGGAACAGCTCCTACCAAATCTTTAGAAATGGTACAGTATTTTGACGGATTGGGAAGACCTAAGCAGATTGTCAACTTACAAGCTTCACCTTTGGGAAAAGATGTTGTAACCCATATTGAATATGACCCTTTCGGAAGACAGGTTAAAGACTATCTTCCTGTTCCCCAACTTTCCACAAGTAACGGGAACTATTATTCAGGACCTTTGGGTGTTTATCCTAATACCTATGGTAATGAAAAGATCTATTCAGAAAAGGTTTTGGAAAACTCACCTTTGGACAGAATTCTGGAGCAGAAACAAGTGGGAAATGCCTGGGATAACAAGCCTATAAAATTTGGGTATGATGCCAATGCAGATGGTGAGGTAAAAAAATATACCGCCACTTTTAACTATACCACTTTTACCTCCAGCCTGACATTCTCCGGCTCCTATGGAATAGGCCAGCTGTATAAAAATACAGTTACCGATGAAGATGGCAACTCAACCATTGAGTTCAAAAACGGACAGGGACAGGTGGTATTGGTCAGAAAAGTAATCAGTGCCACAGACAATGCAGATACCTATTATGTTTACAATGATTATAACCAGCTGGCTTTTGTGATCCCTCCCAAAGCCTCTGTAGAAGCAGATCCCAATACCGTATTGAATGATTTATGTTACCAGTATAAATATGACGGAAGGAACCGTCTGGTAGAAAAGAAACTGCCCGGAAAAGGCTGGGAATATATGGTGTATGACAAACAGGACAGGCTGATCATGGTTCAGGATGCTGTCATGGGAGCATTAAAACAGTGGCTTTTTACCAAGTATGATCAATTTGGAAGAACAGCATACACCGGACTCTATACAAGTACCCAGGTATATGGTACAGCAGGAAGAGCAGCGGAACAAGTATTAGCAGATGCTAAAGGGAGTAATAACGTAACCAGGTCCTCTACCGTAGGATTCACCAACAGTGGAGTTGG
>NZ_FXTC01000005.1 GCF_900182655.1 Chryseobacterium rhizoplanae | reverse complement strand
CCTTTACAGGAGTTGCTGGTGGAGATTTACGGAGAAATGCTAGGTCTAGATTCAGATCATATCAGTATCCATGATGATTTTTTCCGATTGGGAGGTAATAGTATTATGGCTATTAAACTGGTCAATAAAATTTATCAGCGAACGGGGATACAAGCTAAGGTTATCGATATTTTTAATGAAAAGACGATTAACAAACTAAGCTTGGTTATCAATCACTATGAACCTGAATATAAAGCAGTCATTCCTTTAAACCATGTTACTGACAAACCCAGTGCTTTTATGATCCACCCGGGAGGAGCGGGATGTGAAGTATATAAGGGACTCGCTGAAAAGCTAAGACCTTATTGTCAATGCTATGGAGTGGATTCTTATAATTTATACAATGATGAAAAAATAACCAATCTTAATGATTTGGCTATGTACTATCTAAACCATATCGAAGTAATACAGAAATCCAGCCAACAGAAAGAGTATATTTTGGTAGGATGGTGTTTAGGGGGACAGATTGCTCTGGAGATCGCTTCAATTTTAGAAAGCAGGGGTCATAAAAATATTATAATATTGATGTTGGATACTATACTCAGAGGTGAAGATGCAAAACTGATGGAGCTTTCTTCCGTGCCTAGTGATGATGAAATAAGTGAAGAATTTAAAGCACCTGTAGACAGTGAACTTTTTTTAGCGTCCAAAAAGTTTGCGTTGGCTGAACATTGTATTGTTGGACAAAAAATTACTACCCGTTTGAGATTTACAAGGATGGTATTATTAAAAGCTATGGTTAAAGGGGGAAAAGAAAGCCAGTTACTTTTTGATCATATTCATCAGTTGGATTGTAATAATTTGGACAAAACAATAGAAAATTCCGATTTATTAATGGTGTATCCAGTTGAGGCATCACACCAGGAAATTATAAAAGAAGAGGAGTTTATTATAGATATTATTAAAAGATTAATCCATGATCCACAAAAAATGATTCCATTATTTTAAAGAAGACTTTTATAGGTTTTTGATTTGGTTAGGTTGGCAACCAGGATATATTCCTGGTTGCTTTTTTATTATAATTGTAACCAGATTCTATTACTTATATTCTTATTCGCTCTCAACACGAGATACAAATGATTTCTAAAAGAACTTATAATATAAAAACGCACTAATGGTAGTTATAATTTTACATTAAATTCTATATAAATCTACATTTGTCTTTTAGTTTTCATATCGCATAAGTATTAAATTTACATAGATAAGTAGGGGAACTACATTTTCATCGCAAGCTTTACAGTTAACAACAATGGTGGGGTAACTGCTCCATGATATTTTGGCATTGTTGCTAACCATAACAAATTAAATAATGTATTGCCATGAAAAAAAAAATATTTTTCTTTTTAATAATACTGATCTATTCAGTAACAGCATGTGAACAGCCTGGGAAAACAAAATTATTTAAGGCTGAAAAACAGATTCATTCTAATCATATTATTAAGAACGTTTATCTTGACGATCAATTCGCAGAGGATGAAATGGAGGTTATTCTCAACAATACGACCAATACGGTAACCATACATCTGGACGGAGAGACTCATGAGCTTAAGAAAAGTATAGATTTACCGGAATATACTGCTGAAAATAGTGAATATAGATATACTGATATTAATGGAGAAATCACTTTTTTAAACAGAAATCTTGATATGATCGTTTTTCATCATACAGCGGAACCCAAACGACAAAAAAAACTTAGAAAAGTATCCTACTAATAATTCTGAATAACCATGGAAATAATATTTATGAACAAAGCTTTCAAGGCAATGAAGCTGATTGCGATCAAGTTCTGTATGTGCTTTATAATTCTAGGCAGTGGATCCTTAATATTTTGTCAGATCAGCCTGTGGCCGGAAGTTATGCTGATCCGCCTTGCTTTCAACAAAAATGGTAAAAAAACTGCAAAGGCTCTTCAGCCTTTTGTACCTGCCGGGATTGCTACAATAAGTAATCTGCAATATCAGAAAGATGACAAGGACGCTTATCTTGATGTATATTATCCTCAATCTATGATCAAAATCCGCAAAGTACTACCCACTATTATGTGGATTCATGGTGGGGGATGGGTGTCCGGAAGTAAAGAGAATGTTGCTAATTACTGTAAAATTCTTGCAGCAAAAGGATTTACAGTAATTGCTATCAATTATTCCATCGCTCCAGAACATACCTATCCTACACCTGTCATTCAGGCTAATCAGGCATTGGACTATCTTATAAATAACTATAAGAATCTTCATGTAGATCCTGATTCCATCATCATTGCCGGTGATTCAGGCGGGGCTCATGTTGCTGCACAGTTAGCCAATATTATTTCTGAACCTTCGTATGCTTCGGAAATGAAAATGTTTCCTTCGATAACAAGGGCGCAGCTTTCAGGTGTAATTTTATTTTGTGGCGCATACGATCTCAATCAGGTTGATTTCGAGGGAAAGTATAAAGGTTTCTTAAAGACAGTCCTTTGGGCGTATACCGGAACGGAGGATTTTATGACTGATCCAAAGATTGCTCCTGCTTCTGTTTATAATTATATTTCTTCCACGTTTCCACCAACATTTATCAGTGTGGGGAATGGGGATCCTTTAGCGA
Organism: Chryseobacterium rhizoplanae; assembly: GCF_900182655.1. GTDB lineage: Bacteria > Bacteroidota > Bacteroidia > Flavobacteriales > Weeksellaceae > Chryseobacterium > Chryseobacterium rhizoplanae. The sequence continues at coordinate 348,449 of NZ_FXTC01000005.1, read as the reverse complement.
ATCAATCCCATTCATTAGCCCGTAAACTGACTCAAATGAATGTCAAAGTTGATTCTTTATTTTATCCCAAAGATTATAGTCCGGTATTACCTCATGAATATCAGTTTAATTTGAAGGGAGATGCAGGAAAAGAGGCTCTAAAAAAGGTTTCAGCTTTTTTATCTTCCGGGATTAGGAAATAATAAATTCCAACTAATCATATAAAAATAATACCATGAAAAAATTATCTCTTCTATTTATTGTTCTTGCCTCGTTTTTACACGCCCAGACATTGGAATTGACAGATGGTGATTACACCTATACCAAAACCATAAATACCGACAAACAGAAAAAAGAGCTTTATATAATTCTGAAAAAATGGATTATAAGTAATTCTTCTCTATATACCCTGAATAAGGATGACCAAAGGTCAGGTATTCTTTCCTTTGAAGAGAGGCTACCCTTAGTGCATTATAATGATTCCCAATCTACTATTCCTTCCTACACCAATGTTATTGAGATTACCAACAAGCAGATAATGTACCGAGTGGAGCATATTGTATTTCAGGATATATTTGGTGGAATGACAAATACCAGAAATGATTATCAAAGTCTGGTTAAAAGAATTGCTCTTTCAGTGTCAACAATTAATCAGCTTAAGGACCAACTAAACAAGGAAAGAAATATTAAAAATAGATTTAATTTCAGGAAAGAAATTTCGGCAGAAAATGAAAAGTTAAGTAAGCTTAATAACATTAATATGCTGTTGACAGAACACTTTACCTCTAATGTTGAAGCTATTGCCCAACAAATAAGCGGGACTTATCAGAAGTAGGCTTATAGTGTTTTTTTGACATCTGGGTATGGATAAAACTACAGTTTATTAGGATGTTATATGTGATATATATGGTACATTTACAATACAAAACATACATAGAGAAATTCACATTTTTTTATAGTTAATTGTACGGTGTGAAAAAATGGGATGGGCGTAGTTTAACATAACTAAATTCTATTATCATAATTTGTGGTTATCGCCGGAGAATTCATCCCGCTCCGGCATTTTAACCAAAATAGTCATACAACTGAAATACAGCAGATAGATTCCTCAGGATCTCTAAATGAAATAATATAATATTGGTTTTTATAAATGGTTGGTTTTCAGGAAAGGTGGTTTATCAAAAAATTGAAGATAAACTATTGATTTCACTTAATTTTATGCCAGCCGTAATTGATAATTACGGCTGGCTTTTTTAAAATACCAGTACTCATAAAAAACGATTAATTAAGCCCTAATCTATTGTAAAGTTGAACCTGCCATATTCTTACTATTTCACCTAACATCATGGAAGTCATTGCACTGTTGTAGGAATTGGGAATTAGTTTCAAGGGGACAGTTCTTCCGCCAAGAACATTATTACCGAAGGAGAAGAAACAGGTGGAAGTTTGGATGGATATCCTTCCTGTAAATACTGTGCAACTAATTCTATAATGCCAATCATTATTATTAAGAAGGTTGATGTTAATATGATGATTCCTGACATGGCTACAATCACAACAAATAAAATAAAGGGATCAGTCAGTACTTTAGAAAGTTTACCAGAAGTTGAATGGAGTGTAGAACTTTTATACATATAATTTATTAATATTTTCAGTACGAACAGGAAAATCACCCAACAATAGTTGTTTTTAAGATTAGAATAAATTATTTGATATTACCATAATGTTGAATTTTATAGTAGGAATAAAGAAGGATGAATTTTTTTCTGTATATTTTTGAATATTAATGTGTGGTAGAAATAATTGATTACGGTATGCTATTTGATGTAATATGAATTAATTTTTTACTAACAATTTCATTGCTTAAATGAAAAATTAACGATATGATAATTAGTGAAGATCTGTTACTTTCACATGGAGCAACCTATGAAGAATTTCATACAAAAGATGTGATTTTTAGTGAAGGTACATTACCAAGGTTTTACTTTCAGGTTGTAAAAGGAACTGTTGAACTAAATAACTTTCAGGAAGATGGACGCGAGTTTATACAGGGTATAATTTCTGACGGACAAAGTTTAGGTGAATCATTGTTGTTTATTGAACAGCCCTACCCAATGAATGCAATTGCAAAAACTGATTGCAAAATTTTAAAATTACCTGCTTCGGATTTTCTATCTTTAGTACAGCAGAATAAAGATGTAATGATGACTGTATTTAAATTTATGTCAGAAAGATTACTCTATAAATATATTATGCTTTTTAGCATTGCTTCGGGTGATCCTCAAATGAAAATTAAAACATTACTTGATTATATTAAAACGATCAATGGTTATAAAGAACAGAGCTTTATAGTACCCTATACTAGACAACAGCTTGCTAATTTAACTGGACTGAGAGTAGAAACAGTAATCAGGACAATTAAGAAAATGGCAGATTTTAGGATAATAAGATTAAATAAAAAGAAAATTGAATATTAAAAAAACCTCCATAAGGAGGTAAAAAGATTAGACATTTTATCAATAAAAGTTTAAAAAATATTCCAGTAAAGTAAGCCGAAAAAATCTTGAAAGTTGATTTACCAGGTAAATCGCTTACTTTATATACCACCTAATATTTCAAAGAAATAACTATAAACAGTACCATTCGTATTGGTAACTCGTAATTCTCCATTATCTTGATCTATACTAATTTTCGTTGTACCAAGATTAGAATTGACCCAACTGATACTAGTGTCTGTACGGGTAAATGATTTTGGATTCCCATCATATCCTTTTATTGTGACATCAACTATAGTATTAAGATGATTATAATCCATACCAATTATGGTAAAATCACCATAAGTATAAGCAGCAGCTCTTCCGTTGTTTGTATCATCACTATTATCAACATAATGTACAAATCGAATTCTTGCTATCAAATTTGTTTTAGGGAAAGTAGCTATCAGGGCATTTCCTCCAGGTCTATATCCCCCGGAAACTCTTGTGTAACCATTTGGAGCAAAACGAACTGTTCCATCTGTAGTGCTGGCATAAAGAGGTTCGTTTGTTCCGTTCATTAATCTGTTTGGGATATTGTCAGCTACAGTTTGACTTATTCGTGCAGTTCCTTCAATGTCCATAGTTTTTTTTGGAGACGTTGTGCCTATCCCTAGATTTCCAACTGAACTTAAAACCATTGCCGGTGCCTTGTCTGTCGCAGATCCAGCATGAAATTGAAGGATACCAGAGCTTACTCCAACTCCATAAAAAGAGTTGCCAGTAGCATTGTTATAGAGTGCAAGTTTTTTCCCAAGTACATCATTAGGGCTACTTCCAATATTAGATCCCAGATCTAATGTGTTATTTGGTGCAGTTGTTCCAATACCTACTTTTCCTGCAGAATTTAATACCATTCCAGGAGACTTAGCAGAAGTTGAACCTGCATGGAATTGAAGAATATCGGTGCTGCTTCCCAATCCATAAAAATCAGTTCCGTCCGCATTATTGTAGACTGCCAACTTTTCACCAAGCACGTCTGTTGCATTACTTGCTAAGTATAACCCAAGATCTAATGTGTTGTGGGGTGCAGTTGTTCCAATACCTACTTTTCCTGAAGAACTTAACACCATTCCTGGAGATATAGTGGGACCGGAGCCCGCATGAAACTGTAGGATTCCAGCATTTACTCCCAGTCCGTAAAAATCAGTACCTGCTGTATTATTGTATACAGCAAGTTTTTTCCCTAACATATCACCAGATGTGGTTCCAATATTTGGACCGAGATCCAGTAAATGATTAGGGGCAGCAGTGCCAATTCCTATATTTCCAATAGGATTTATACGAAACCGTTCTCCATCGGAAGTTCTGAATATTAAATCACTTAATAATGTAGTTCCATCTCCACGATAATAAGAATTTATCGAAGATCCTCCTGAAATATTTAATATACCAGCTGTTCTTGGACTAAAATAGATTGAACCAATAAAATCGTTAGGGGCAAGATCCATTGGAGTAGCTGAAGTTCTATTGGAGTAGCTGAAGTTCCATTGGATGAATGTAGGATAATTGCTGGTCCATTTGATGTTCCAAATCCTTTAAAAGAATATTGGTCTCCCGAAACATTTTCGATATTATAGGAAATAGATTTTACGGATTGTCGGGTATTCTCTTTAAAGGACTTTGGCATTACGAGAGCTGTATCCTTTCCGTGTTTTTTAACGGAAGAGTTTGTAGCTACTTTAGATTTAATTTCTTTACTATTTGTTTTTTTTGATTTAGAAAAGTTTGTTTGAATTTGCGCTGAGGTTAAGGAGAAAACCAAGATACACAAGAAAGCTAATTTTTTCATGGTTGTAGGTATTTCATGTTTCATTATTAAGTAAATAATATCTTAGAGATATTTTCATGGTATAAAAATCTAAATATCAGTGCTATTTAATAGTTAAATCTAATTGTCTGCTAATTATCAAATAATATGATATTTATCTTTTACGTTCTGAATAAAATAATCCAGCATAACATACATTGTAGAACAACAGAGATTATCAGACTATTTATTTCAATAAATCAGCGTGTCACCTACACTTTAAAATTAGATACAAAAGTCATTAGTCGAAAATATATATATGTAGTTTTTAATTAACCGTTTATAGTTTTTTCGTTACAAAATAGGAGGTTATTTGCTATGGTAAATACAGCAGATAGATTTCTTAGGATCTCTAAATGAAATAGTATAATATTGGTTTTTCAGGAAGGTGGTTTATTAAAAAATTGAAGATGATCTATTGATTTTACTTAATTTTTTGCCAATCGTAATTGATAATTATGGCTGGCTTTTTTAAAATACTACTACTCATAAAAGATGATTAATTAAGCCCTAATCTATTGTAAAGTTGAACCTGCCATATTCCTACTATTTCACCTAACATCATGGAAGTCATTGCACTGTTATAGGAATTGGGAATCACTGTAAGATGGGTATTAATTAAATCGGAAGGACATGGTACTGGATGTACACCAAAAGTTTTAAAGATTACTGCAGCTCTTTTGATATGAAAACCTGAAGTGACAAGATATACTTTTGAAGAGGATAATTTTCTTAATATCACACTTGAATATTTGGCATTTTCATATGTATTCATACTCCTCTCTTCCTTAATAATGTCGGTTTCAGGAACGCCCATTTCGGTAAGAACCTTGGCATACAATACTGCTTCAGAGCTCCCATTGTGATTTCCGTTTCCGGATGCCAATATTTTGCATGGTTGTTTATTTTGCTTAGCATTCTGATATAATTTAAACGCTGCAATAAGTCTTGAGTAAGAAATGAGGTTGGATTCCTGGGTTTCATTCAAGCGGACAGTTCCTCCGCCAAGAATCACTATTACTGAAGGAGAAGAAACAGGTGGAAGTTTGGATGTATATTCTTCCTGTAAATACTGTGCAGTTAATTTACCTACAATGCCAGTCGTTATTATTAAGATGGTTGATGTTAATATGATGATTCCTAACAAGGCAGCCTTATATTTATTCTTTTTCCTAAGAATAACAATTATTATAGCCATTACAACAAATAAAATAAAGGGATCAGTCAGTATTTTAAGCACTGAAAAAATAGCATTTAATAGTATTTTCATGTTTGATTATTTAAAATTAATAAATTTTGGAGAAATGAATTTCAAAATAAATACAAAACCATTTTGCGAGGGGTGAAAATACAAAAAACACACTATAACAGATCTTTATTTCATTAATAATCAAGAAAATACTAATCTTTAAAAAATGGTGTAGTGATAATTTTACATTATTCTCAACGTAAATCTATATTGCATTTATCTTTGTTAAAAAAGATATGATTTAATTTTACAGAATTATCATTAAAATATAAGGTATGGTGCTTAAATATAATACAATTAGAAATAATACTTATAATAATCATTTTATATTAATAATTTTTGAAAACTCTAAATTTTACATGTTATGAAAAAACAAACTATTTTATGGATCGCCCTCGGTGTATTGACCGCGTGTAATTCTCCTTCAGGAAATAAGAATTCAGACTCTACTAAAGATATTAATTCACAAAGAGTCAAACTTATAGGAAAGTGGCTTCAGCCTATTCCCGGTATGGAAAGTGAAAAACAAGGCTTTGAACTCTATGAAAACGGAGTGGCTACATCACTGAATATTCACACTTTGCAATACGACAAATGGATGGTTTCACAGGATACTCTTTTCCTTTGGTATCATACAGAGGGTGTCCAGCAAGTTTCAAACGGTGTTGATACTCTAATAATCAAAAAACTGGATGTGAACAATCTGGTGGTTTCTTCTGCAGGAACCAATACTTCTGATGAAGATACATACACCAAAGAAAAATAACTGAAGATTTCTATTCCATCAAACCAAAGCATTAATCAAAAAACTACTAAATACTAGTGATAATGCAACTTTAAATAATTTTATATTCAAAATGTAGCTCTTTACATTTGATCATTAATGATCAATCTACATGATTTACACGCTATCATATTATTAAATTTGGGTACCTGGCAGAGTACAACTTATGCCAGGTTTTTACTGATTTCACCTACAAAAATCTATAACAATACATAAATAAAGATAAGTAAGAACAAAAAAATTGAAAAGGTTGAATTTATCATGAGGTTCGAAGAACCTAAGCGCTAAGTATAAATACAGACTTACTGTATTTTTATTATAAAAATAATTTGTTAGAGCTTCATAGTCATATTCATTAAGAATCTAATTTTCATCCTTAGTGTTTGGGTTTAAATACCTCAGTGCGACAAGATATTGTCGCACGTTTTATTTTATGTCTGTACTATTAAAACTTTCCTGATTTCTTTTCATGCAAAATAGTGAAAAAACTATAATTTACTAGTGATAATATGACTTGTGTTCAGTGTTGTAATTAATAATAAGAGTATACATTTGTACTATAACATTGAGTTAAAAAGCAATTATAAAATTGAAATGTGGACTTGAATATACCGGTGAAGTTTTTATAATTACTTCCAACTTAAATTATATAAATATGAAAAAATTAATTCTTCTAACTTTTGCCTGTATGTTGTCCGCTTGCAATCCGTTTTCGGAAAAGAAGATAACTAAGGGTTTTTCATCTACAGCCTCAGTTCCTAATCCCTACAGGGAGAAGCTGATTGGAAAGTGGTTACAGCCTATTGCTGGTCAGCAAAAAGAAAAACAGGGTTTTGAATTACAGGAAAATGGTACTGCCTCTTCACTTAATATTCATACGTTGCTATATGATGGGTGGAAATTATCTGAAGACACAATTTACTTATCTTATCACACTGAAGGTGTCAAACTGATCTCTAAAGGAATCGATACCCTTGTCATTAAAGAAGTTGATGATAGTGAACTGATCCTCTCTCCTATTGGAATCAATGTCAGCGATGCAGAATTTTATCATAAGGAAAACTAAATAAATATTCAATTAAAATAATAAGACACTTTCTACCCCTGATTTATAATGCATAGTTTCTGATTTGTTTGGCGTTTTTCTTAGGTAGGTTCCGTTAAATACTATTGAGCGGATAAAACTAATAAAAATAAGGAACCTTTCTTATAAACTTCGGTTAAGTGCCGGGATAACAGTATAGCAGAAGTATATATTTTTTCATGTCAAAACATAATGCTATCCTTATTATTTTAATTTTGAGCGCCCGGCACTGATCGTGCAACCAATGCCGGGCCTTTTCTTAAGTATATCTTTTTTAACATCAGAGTCAGTAATTTAATTACTATTTTTTTTCATCCTTAGTCTTTTTGGGTTTACCCTTTGTGTGGCAAATATATTTTGCCACATTTTTTATGTTTAAAACTGACCGATTATCAATTGTAAATAGTTAAAAAACTACAGTTAGATAGTTGTAATATGACTGTTAATCAATGTTTTTTTTGCCCAGGAGATCCTAAATTTGTTTGAGATACTTTCTTAATGACTTAATGTGTTTTCAGCTTTAAGATAAATTAAGTTAGTATATAGACAAAATCATCTCAATCAATTTATTAGGATTAAAACAATAAATAATCATTAAATGTTATATAAATGAAAAAGTATATATTATTTGTTTTTAGTATTTTATGCTCAGGCAGGTAGGGATCAATAACTGTGTTTCACCTTAAATCTAATAATTGGTATTGATTAGCACATTAATAGACTATTTTATAGGGTTTGTTTCTTCATTCAAACCCGTGCAGCAAAGAAATTTGCTGCACTTTATTAAAATATAAGCTCATTATTAATAATAATTATGAACAATATGGGAGCATAGTCCGTAGCTGCTGCTGAGAACTATTTTGAGTAGTAAAAAAGATTGTACAAGCATTTTATTTTTACTTGGCTAGCAGTACGGCGCCCCCACCAAAATACCAAAGAATATCAGTAATTGCATTTTAAGAAATTGTCAATAAAAGAAACTTAAAAAAACTAATTACCCATTTTAATTTCATTAAATTTTATGTACTACAAAAACAAACTCATACTGATTATCATTTTCTTAAGTACTACCATTAGTATTTCAGGGCAATCTGTCAGCATGTATTTTCCTCACTTTGCCGGCAAGACTTATGACTTTATTCTTTTTCAAGGAAAAGATACTAAGGTTCAAAAAGGAACCATACCTGCTGATGGTAGGTTTACTTTGGAAGTTCCCAAAGAGCTATCTCCCTACACGGGAATGTCCAGATGGCTGATTACCGGAACCCAGGAAGGGGGAGGTCTTGATATGATTATCCCTGGCCACAACTTTTCTGTAGAATGCACTTCTGCTATACCGGATAATAAAAATATCATCTATAAAAACAACGATGAAAACAGCTTTTTGAATTCCCGATATAGCGCACAAAAATCAATTGTTGACCGCTTTGTTGCCATGAACATGGTGATCAAAGCTTATCCAAAGGATGATAAAAACTACAGCCTTTATCAAAAAGAGCTGGCTATACAAAAAGACCGTTATACAGGTTTTCAGAAGAATCTTGAGAAAAACAAGGACTATGCATCCGGTTTTCTGCAAACCGTAAATCTCACCAATGGACTCGGAGGAGCTTTAAAGGAAAATGAAGAGGACAATAGAAAAGAAATTCTTCGCACAATCACAGAAAATATTTCGTGGACCAGTCTTTATTCTTCGGGACATTGGGATGGCGTTATTGCGATATTTACAGACCTTGAAGAAAAAAAAGACGGTGGGCAGATTTTTACAACTGACTTTAAGCGTATAGGAGATCGAATTTCAGACAATAAGCTCTATACTGAATTTACAGACCGAATTACCTATTATCTCACTCAATCTGGGAATGATAATATCATTGCAAAGCTTTCTCCGATTGTTTTAGGTTCTGGTAAAATTACCTCTTATAATGGTATTCTGTCAGTATATCAGAAAGCGACTCCGGGCAATAAAGCACCGGATCTTACCATTAGCTCATTTGAAAATGGCTCTAATGTTGCCAAAAAAATAGATTTTACAGATGCTCAATACCAGAAGACCCTTCTTGTATTTTACTTGTCAGACTGTGGACATTGCGAAACGGAGATGAAAATGCTTGCTGAAAAGCAGGGGGATCTTCTCAAAAGTAAAATCCGTTTGATTGCTATTTCCGGAGATACAGATCAGAAAGTTTTTAAAGACGGTGTTGATAAACTGCAGTGGAAAGCTACTTTATCCTGTGACCTTCAGGGAATGAAAGGAGACAATTTTATGAATTACGGCGTTCATGCAACTCCTACATTATTCGTTATTGATCAGCGCGGAAACATTGTTACCCGTGAAAGTACTGCAGAGTCTGCACTAAAAGCACTTGCCGATCCGTCAACAGAATTATGGAGAAAAATACGAAAACCTCCACGACCTTATGTAGCACCTCAGCAATAAAATGCAAAATATTAATATGAAAAATACCAAAAAAAGAAAGTCTCCGGCATCTAGAGTGCCTGACTATAAAAGAATATATACAGACCTTATCACGTTAAAATATCCGCATCTTATGGAAAGATGCAGAGTCTTTCTCGAAAAGGACCATCTGATGAGTTATGATGTATTGAAACTTAGTGGAATTATTACCGGAAAGGATGATCATGAAGCGATATCTTTTAATGCAAGGCATAAGTCTTATGATCCTAATACGATTCTAAGAATTCTTGACTACCAGAAAAAGTATAAATGCAGCAATCTACAGCTTGCCCAATATTTCAGGCTGAGTCGGAATACGGTTGCAAAATGGAAAAAATTATTTTTATAACCGATTATTTCATTAATCAATTTAATTCATCAAAACGGGTAAGTAATGAATTCTAATATATTTAAAAATATACATATTGGAACACTTTTAAAGAAAAGGGTTCTGGAACTAAATATCAACGAATCAAGAATTTGTTCCTTCTTATCATTAAGTCCAGTAGAGGTTTTGGATATGTACAAGAAGGAAAGTATTGATTCTAATTATCTGCTGATGTGGAGTAAACTATTGGAATATGATTTTTTTCGTATTTATTCACAGCATCTGATTTTATATGCACCGGCGGCATCTACTATCACACGAAATACATCCACTAGTGATCAGAGTTCAATGCCTAAATTCAGAAAAAATATCTATACAAAAGAAGTTATTGATTTTATGACCGAACTTATAACAACTCAACAGAAAACGGTTAATGAGATAACTTTAGAATATGGGATTCCAAAAAGTACCTTAAATAAGTGGATAGCCAAATACACAAAAAGCAAAACCGAGGCTGATTAGTCATATTAGTTTCTAAATTTAATTACATATAAAACACAATGATGAAAGAAATAGTAAAAGTTAAGCTTTTGCTTATTATGGCTGTAATGTTGATTCAATGCAGTGGAACAAAAAGTCTAAATAGTATTCTCGTAAGTAATAATATTAACGAGATTCAAAATTATCTTAAGAGATCCCATTCGGATGATCCTAAGAATGCTTTATTAAAGAAAAGGATTATAGATCTTAAAAATGATGAGTGGATGAAAAGATCAAGGGATTCAAAGCCTATTGAAATCAGACCACTGACTGTGAATAAAGACTGTGATTCAGATGTTGATCCGGAGAAATTTGAAAAACTTTTACAGGCTGACAAAATTAAGCACAAGGATAAGACTGCTGATTTTTTGAATGAAATGTTTAGCAGTAATCGCGATTCACCTAATGCAATACTTGTTATTAAAAATCATAGTCATTGTAATACCATTCTACATATTACAGAAGGAATTGAAAAGTATGATCTTGCAGTGCCTCACGATGGTGAAAATTTTATAGTACTTGAAAAAGGTAAATACAGTATTAGTGGAAGTATTTGTGGAGCAAGATATGAAAAAGTAAAGGAACTTAATAGAGGAACTTGTTTGACATTAAGTCATTAACCTATCGTAAGATCCATTAAAAAAGTTTTCACTTGAATATTTATAGATATTTCAAAGATGGATTCGATAATTCGTATGGCATGTTTGTACAACAAATTATAAGAGCTTTAAAAGATTACAGATGATTGATCATTTAGTTACATTTCAATTTTACAACAATCCGCTTTTTGCTAAAAAAGATAGGCAAACTCTAAGGGAAAGAGGATTCAAAAGTTATATTATGAATGAACGGGCCATTCTGACTGATTTCATGATATCTGAAACTACTGAGGGTGTATACTTGAAGGTTTTCGATGAGGATTTCGATAGCATTAAAGAGATTTTACAGGAAGAAAAGATAAACGAAAAAGGAAAACTAATTCCGGATGGGGGTGACGTTCTTTGGGAATATTGTGAAATTGTTAATCAGTATACGATGAGTAGGTATAAGAATGGCTCAAAGCTGTTCAGGATTTTATGTGTTGGAATTCTGACCGTATTGGCATTTTCTGCTTTATCGTGTGATCCGAAATTTGAGGTAGTACAACCAAGACAGAGGATTGAAAGATTGGTTTTAATCAGATTAAAAAAAGATCTTTCTGAGGAAAAAAAAGAGGAATTTTTACGAAAAATTACGGAATTAGGCAGTTCTTTAAAAAACGGAAAACTCTATTTAAAAATAGAATATGGTTTTCAGAATAGTAAAGAAGGCCTGAATGCAGGATATGATGTAGGAATAAGGATTTCTTTCCGTTCTTATGAGGATCGGGATTATTTTGACGGAAAGTTATATGAATCGGAGAGCTCCATATTGACATATAGAGATTTCAAAGATTCACTGACACCTTATATGGATCCAGACAATGAGCTTTTCTGTTTTGATTTTTTAAGTAATGAAAAAGGAAAAGGAGATGTTCCAGGAAAAGAATACAGATTGGACCACTGGGTTTTGTTCAAATTCCGAAAGGATTTAACAGAGGCTGAAAAGCAGATGGTAATTGACCGTTTTATGGAACTTAAAAATTCACTTAAAAACGGCAAACCTTATATTCAGTTTATTGAATATGGTTATGAGAATAATAAGTCTGCAGCAAATCTTAATTTTGAAATAGCGTTCCATCTTAGCTTTTTATCACTGGAAGACCGTAATTATTATGTTGGAAAGCCTTTTCAAAATAATCCTAAACATTTTGATCCTATGCATGATAAGTTCAAAAGTTTTGTAGGTTCATACTTGGACCCGATTGGCGGTGTTCTTGTTTTTGATTATGATGTTATAAAATAGCAGTGCATTTTCAGAACTCCATCTACTTATTGAAAATAGTCGTCTCTTAATCATATATAACCTTCGAACATCATTTTTATTCAAAACTGTAGATTGTAGAGAGAATCTTTTCTCTGCTTGAATATGAATGAAGCAGAAGATTAAAAATTTATTTAATGAAAATTTCCGTTATTATCCCTGTCTGTAATGCAGAAGTACTTATTACAAATGCTGTTGAATCTGCTTTACAATTTGGAGAAGTTTACGAAGTTATCCTTATTGAAGATGGGTCTTATGACCAATCATTAAGTGTCTGTCAAGATCTAGTGCATAAGCATGAAAGAGTGAAGCTTTTTCAACATTCTGATTTGCAAAACCATGGAGTTTCTGCAAGCAGAAATCTTGGAATTGAAAAATCAAAAGGAGATTATCTTGCATTTCTTAATGCTCACGATCACTATCTTCCCAACCGATTTGATGCCGAAAAGGAAATGTTTGAAAATAGCAGAGTAGAGGGGATTTATGGTGCTCTGGGGGTTCATTATCACTCAAAAAAAGCAAAAGATAAATATTTTCATCTTTATAGGAATTATTTGACAACGGTTTGTGAAAAATGTCCTCCTGAGGTAGTTTTTGCCGGTCAACTGACTTTAGGAAATCTTTTTGGAAAACTGCATATCGATACATTGACTCTGCGAAAAGAATCTTTCATGAAAAAAATGAAAGATTTTTTTAAACCTATACCGTTTTATACAGATATTGATTTTCTACTGCGGACGTCTTTCTATCTTAATCTATATTCTGGTATTATCAATAATCCCATAGCGATGAGAGGTATTTATGTGCCAGATAGGATCAGTCTTATTATCCCGGATAAGGTAAATCCTGCTACGAAAAAGGTCATTTTATGGAAAGAACTTCATGAGTGGGCTAAGATGGAGGATTCTATTCCAGAAGAAATTAAAATACATATTCGAAGAATGTACCAAAGCTTTAGCATTGGAGACGCTTCTTTTTTAAGAAAATGGAAAATGATATTCAAATATATAATTACAGATTACACCATTATTCGTGCTGATATCTATAACAACAATTTCAGGGATTCTTTATTTTTATTCAATTAACTTTTTACATTGATTATTAACTAGGTTATTTATACCAATCAAATAATATTTTTTGTATATTTCCTTTTATCAATCCGATCTTCTGAGGTCGGATTATTTTTTTAGATATATTCTAGAATAAACTATAAATCATCTATTATAGAACATTACTTATTTTATTGCTTGTTCGAGAGTTAATAAAAATGAATTGAAAAGTTTCTGCATTATATAATGTATTGTAAGTCGTTTAGAATGAGTCTATTGTTTGTTGTATATGATTTGTATATACTGATTTCTAGAATGTATACTAATTGTAATGTGATATTTTATGCATATCTGTTTTAAAATATAATCTTTGTCCCCTTGTATTATCAATATGCGATCGTTCGTATCAATTCATTTCTTAACCTTAAGAAATATAGAAATATTAATTTTTTTATTAACCAATAATAGATTACAAATGAAAAAAAATTTGCTTGCTATTATTTGCTTTGTTTCCGGTTTTGTTTATTCCCAGCAAAATGGAAGTGTGGGAATAAGTAAGGGTTCTTCATTCCGCCCGGACATAAAAGCAATAGTAGATGTCGATTCTAAAGATGCAGGTGCATTATTTCCACGATTAACCACTTTGGAAAGAGATGCAATAGCTGTTTCTGTACAAGAGGATGGTCTCCTTATTTATAACACGGATGAAAAGTGTTTTGATTACTACCAAGCTTTGTCCGGTACATGGAAACAGATGTGTGGAAATGTGGACTCTTCAGTTCCTAAACCACATCTGAAGCTTCTTCAACAAAGTAAAAATTCTAAAAAGAAAAAATAATGAAAAAAATATTTTATTTTATTCTATTGCAGCTAAGTTGTATTGCCTTTGCGCAAGTCGGAATCGGTACAACGAGTCCTAATGCCAAATCCATGCTTGATGTTGTTTCCAATACAAAAGGGGTTCTGTTACCAAGGATGTCACAGGTCCAGCGAGATGCTATATTACCAGGAACTATTGACGCCAACCGGGATGGGCTATTGATTTATAATACCGATACAGGATGTTATAACTATTGGAATATTACACAGAAAAAATGGGTGTCATTATGCCAGACTTCATGTGATCCCTCAACATTTGCTGATTTTACCATGAATTGCAGTCAGTTTCCAGCTGCTGATACTAATACTTATGCAACAGGTAGTTCTGTTTCCGGAAATACCATAACGGTAAGCGTTGATGTCACGCATATTGGGCCTTATGCTATCAATATTATTTCGGATAATGGAATTTCATATTCAGCAGTTGGTACATTTACAACTACCGGGGTGCAAAATGTAACCATCGCTAATGCTAATGGATCTCCTTCTTCATCAACAATAAACTTTACAGTCAAAAGCAATGGTATATCAGTATGTACCTATACTAAAAACTCTTCAGGGAGTGTCGCTGCTTATAATTATAATTGTACCATGGCAACGGTTACTCCGACTATGATCCAAGGGGTATCGGGAACAGGTATTGTAAAAGTTCCGGTAATTATAACAGGAACAAAAGATATTCCAGCTATTAATCAAACCATTAATGGAGTTTCCTATACGTTTGCAGGTATTTCCGGGGCAACATCAGCAATAACTTCTATTGATATTGCTTATAGTGGGACACCTAGCACAGCCAATACAAGTTTATCAATGACCAATTCTGATGGATCATTATGTAATATTGATATTTCTCATCCGGCTGTCAATGCTGCCATTTTTACATGCTCCAGCGTTTCTGTTACAGGCACATATACAGTGGCAACTGAACTCACAAGCTCTAATAAAGTTTATGTAACAGTAAACGTTTCACAACCAGGTAAACTCAGATTGTTATCAACGGATAAAAACGGGATACTGTTTGATAGTGGAGAACTCAC
This sequence comes from Chryseobacterium rhizoplanae, assembly GCF_900182655.1. Taxonomy (GTDB): domain Bacteria; phylum Bacteroidota; class Bacteroidia; order Flavobacteriales; family Weeksellaceae; genus Chryseobacterium; species Chryseobacterium rhizoplanae. Next base: position 332,816 of record NZ_FXTC01000005.1, on the reverse strand, counting down.
TGTGACTACAGGAGCTCAGACGGTTATTCTGAAAGCTGCAATCGCTAAAACGGGTAAGTTCCCTATGACTGCTGAGGAGGTTTCTATGGGAGCGAATGGAAGTAATAATCAATCTTCTACTTACAGCATTAACAATACTATTAACGGTGGCTCACATGTAGGTTGCTCATTTAGTATTGATGTAAAACCTAAAGTTTGGCAAACCATGTATAACGGAGAAGCTAATTCACGTCAATATGGTGCGGATAACGGTATGATAAGACTGGAGATGCAGGATAATTCAAATTTCCAGCTAGGTGTTCCGGGGTATTATAAAGTATGGGTGAAAAATCTTACAGGATCTACAATGTCAACTTCGGTGTATATAAAATCGAGTGATGATCCGCTGCAGGAAAAGAAATGGAATGGCTCTATCAATTCTAATGAAGCATTAGGTTCTATAGACTGTTATTTGCAGGCCAATACGAGTAAACCTATCACAACGGGAGAAATCGGAGCTCATGCCGGTCCGAATGTTCTTCTTCCTGAGTTAAGTGAAACAGGAGCCACATTTACTTTATACAACACATCAGGTAGTAAATGGTTTAATGGGTTAGGCAATAAGAAATTTAAGTACCGTCTAATTTTTAACTCAAGGGATCATGCCCTTAAAGGAACTAATATGGCTGTAGTATTATATGGAATTTATGATACCTCTGTTTCAGTATCCAATTACAATCCGGGTGAACTACCAATGACACCAGGGGGGGCTGGTGGAAACCCTCTTACAGGGTATTGGCCGTAAATATCTAATTGATACCTGCTATAATAAATATTTTAATGACAAAGGGAGTAATAAAATTATTACTCCCTTTACTATAATAATGTTTTTCATTTCAATTTAATGGCTATACTCTTTTATTTTTTAGGGATATTACATTTCATTATTCCTTAATCCGCTACATAACTGGATTTATGTACTATTCCTGAATCAAACTCATTTTATGAAGCCTAATTGAAAGCTATTGGAATTAATAATTTCTTGTATGTTATTGAATATAAAATATGATTGCGGTCTACGCTATTTCTCCTAGGTTTTTAATGAAATCACATAAATCATCATTTTTATTCAGACCAATCTTTTGCTTTAATCTATATTTGGTTACCCTTACGGTTTTAGGATCTACTTTTAAAATATTCGATATCTGAAAATTATTCAGATTAAGATAAATATAGGCTGCGTATTTCAGATCCAGATGGGTAAGTTTGTTTTTAGAAATTTTTTGAATTCGATTAAAAAAGTTAGGATGAACTTCCTCTGTCATATGTTTAAGCTCATTGAAATCATGATCGACCAGTTGGTCTTCTTTTAATATTTTTTTAAGATTGATTTCATTATTCTCTATGCTGTTCTTTAGCTCGTTGAGTACCACATTTTTGGAATTAAGATGAAGTGATGTTGCAATAGCTTGTTTTTGAAGCTTTTGGCGTTGCAGGGTTAGTATCTGCTGCTGTGCTTTAAGGTCATTCTTTTCTGTAGTGAGGAGATGGGTTTGATGTCTGTTTATCTTTTGCTTGTACTGCAAGATAAACATCAAAATAATACTTCCTATTCCTGCTGATAAAGTCATTATCAGAAAGACAAATTTTTGTTTTATATATTTCTTATTTTTTGCTTTCAGTTCTTTAATAAGCTGATTTTTCTGGTCTATATGATAAAAAATTTCCAATGATTTGTTGTCATTTTCTAAATCAATCAAAAGCGGACTTTTTGATTCGACAGCATACTCAACAGCTTTTATGGAATTCTCTTTGATTTCCTTTAAATTGTTATCTTCATCACTATTGGTAATGATCAAATATCTGGTCTTAAGATTGTAAAACATACTGATCAGAAAATTTTCATTTTTTAAACCTTTGAGAATTGTAAATCCTCTATAATAGCTTTTTAAAAACAGATCAAATTCTTTGCGGCTGAGATAATATTTTGCATATCCATATTGTACATACGCCAGGTCTACCGGTCTGTTTGTTTTTTCGGAAATATCATTTGCTCTTTTTAGTAAGTCAGCTCTTTTTTGTGATTGAAGTAACGCATTATAATGTAAGGATAATCCGATATAACCAACAACTTTTTTGGAGTCATCAAAGGAATGAATAAAGTTTTCATCTATTATACGTTCTGCTTTATCAAAATTATTATACTTCAGATAGCACAACACGGACTGCATATTCTGATTGGAATCACTTTGAGCAGGGGCGAAGAAAGAGGTACATAATAAGATAAATAAAAGAAATGTTTTCATCATTGATAGTGCTAAATCCTTTAAGGAAAGAGTAAATTTTTTATTCTAGTTTATTTAGAAAAGGTATTGTTTGAGATACTGAGTTTCGGAATCAATTGCTTGAACTCTGCTTTCTCAGGAATTACCATGGGTATAGAATTTGTGATGGTTGTATGTTTTTATCTGAAGAGTTTCATACCAATTGTTTAAGAGCAGATATGCTTGGGCTGATCAGACAAAATTAAAAAGATGTTTTTTATTATCTGGCAGATCTGGAGTAATATTATTGCTACTTCGTTGTCGTTTTAAAATTAAATTTCAATAGAAGTTTTTCGAAAATAAGTTCAAAAAAAGCCGGTTAATAATAACCGGCCTTATTCTGTATTATATCAGCTGTAATACTTATTGTGAAGATGCACCAACTCTGCGATGGAATGGACGTTGAGTTTTTTAAATATTCTAAGCTTGTGGGTACTAACCGTAGACATATGTATGTTCAGAATGTTAGATATTTCCAGAATACCGTTTCCCTCCACCAGCCGATGGTAAATTTCGGCTTCTCTTTCTGATAGCATATCCAAAGGTCTTGTCATTTTGTTGGAAGGGTTAAAGTCGTTATTGATAACTTCATGCAGTAATGCTTGCGGATAATAATATCCTGAAGTAAAAATAGAGTTTACCGCTTCAATAATCTTGGTGTCTTCACAGGATTTGTTAAGGTAGCCGTTAGCGCCTGCTGATAGATAGGATATCGCTTGGCTTTCTTTATGACTTGTGAAAATAAGAATACTAATGTCATTTTGTAGTTTTCTTATATCCTTTATCATATGTTCAAAAGTGCTGCCCGGCATTTCGAGGTCAAGAATCAGCATGTCATAGTTCTTTTCATTTAATTTCTCAAGAACTTCATGAAAACTTTCTGCATGATCAATACAAAAATCGGGATGAGCGCCTTCAAGAATTATAGCAGTACCCATTCTTACAACGTAATGATCGTCCGCTATCATGATGTTTTTTTTCATAATTGTCAACATTTTAATTTTAGGTTTTTAATTTCTACTTTTTGTCCTTTTGGGTATATTATGGTTAAAGTTATTTAAGTCTTAATTTTGTTGAATAGAAGGATAAGCTTCAGTCCTTAATCGAATCCTTTTTCTGTAGCTGAGCATCCTCAACCCAAATTCAGTGGAGGTTGTTTGGATGATATTCCGTTTCTATCACTGCTGATTATATAAACAAATGGATTATCATAATCCATATCAATTACGATATTACCCTCAATGGTTTTTTACAGTATTTTTAATGATATTATGTACAATTGCTCCCCAACAGTGATTATTAGTTTATATATATAGGATTGAACGTAATACAGGTATCTTTGACATTGTATTGTAAAAGTCTGTTATCTGTTATATAATTTTGCTACTCAAGGGCAGGCTGAGGGTTGGATTAAAAAAATTAAATAATAAAAAAATATAAGTCTATATTCCATACTTAACATATTTGGTTTTCATTTATATCTATAGAGAGTGATTATTAGCACATGTAAATAAAATTCGTATTATTTTGAATTTATTTTTTTTGATTTCTAATTTATGAATAATTTAAAAAAATAAATATTTTGTATTTAATTTTCTTAATATTATATTAAAATATAATATTTTAGTGTTTTTTTTGTAGATAATATAATTCTTACGTATGTGAGTATTTTATTTGTTATAAAATTTTTAACTAAAATTTTTAACAAAATGAATAGATTTTACGAATAAATGGATTGGTTTGTTTGACAATTTGTAATTGCGGTGAAGGATAGCGTTAATTAGCACCGTACATTTTAGGGTGAATAGTAGATATTTTCTCATCTTGTCTTTATTTAAAACAAATTTAGGTCATAGAATTATCTTCCGTTGTAGTTTTGTATTTCATTTAATATAGTATTATGTTTCATTTTATATAGATCTACATCTACACCTTCGATGAATATGCTGTATTTTTTTAATAATTAAAGGCGAATATCGAAGGTGAAATTCATTCGGTTGTAGTTATAATTTTGTGTTTGTATAGTGATAAAACTATAGTATTTCCTGTTGTAAAAGTTTTTAAAAAATGTAAATTTAGATCATGAAAAAGAATAACTAATAACCTTCGTATAAATTAATCTGAGAGGCAAAACGACTGCTGAACATTGGATTTAATTTCGTAATGGTTTATTGTTTAAAATTTACAATGATAAAATTATGACTATTAAAAACATTATATCAAAAGAAGATGGGAAGACTATAGTGTTTTACAAACATAGGGCCTCATGGATTGCGTATGAACAAAGTGCATACTATTTATGGCAGACAGGTGAGTATATTCCTGAAGTAAGGCATATGAAATACCTCAGAAAACATGTTGTCAGTATTAATTTCCCAAATACACTTCTACCAGAGATTGTCAATAATCTTTCAACTTTTGGATTAATAGCGGTTGAGAAAGACCGCGTTCAAATAGTGTTAAGAAAAAAAATGAATAAGCGTCATTTTATACATTGGAAGGAAAGTATTTATTACAGAAATTTTAAAGAAAATGTTCTTTCTTTTTCGTTGGAAACAAAGACCTCTGTAGAAGCTTATCAATTTTTACGGAAGGTACAGCAGAACCTTAATAATCATTTGTAGAATTTTAGATCAATCACTTTCAACTATATTATTTTATGTTTTACCATTTCCTGTAAAAACGGGAAATGGTTTTTTTAGCTTAACAGTGATTTACCATAGTATGATACTTGTGTAATTAAAAAACTATATATGATTCGTGATAATGCTACGTGTTGTGGTCCGTATAATTATTATTTTGTTCTTATGTTTGTATAACAGATTTTTAATTCATTTTTAGCAAAGTGATGAGAAAAATGATGAAGTTCCCTCACAGGGTTTTAAACCTAAAGCCCTGTATTTTTTCAATTACTAAAAACTTTATTTTCATAATTCATTTGATGAAGGAATCCAGATTACAGTTTATATATAAACATCTGAGTTCCTTTTTTTTGATTTTTAATCAAATACTTAGCCGTAAATTTCTATATGTAAAATAATAGTACACAAACGTTTTATTTTTCTTTTCAGATATGCATCTGAACTTTTAATAGTGTTTATTCTGATTAAAGTACATTTAACTCATACTCAAAAGATGGTATCTGTGATTTATGAGTCAGTTTTTATATTGCGTATAACTATATCATAAAATTCCATTATTCCCACAAAAATTTATTAATAATTCACTTTGGGCTACTTACTTGATGTAGTTATCATATAATCACTACGTAAAATTCCATCTAATACTATATTTTGTTTATGCCTAATGGCGGAGATTTTGTTTCTAATTTTGGAATGAACATTTTTCACGTCAATTTTTTGCTAAACAATTAGAGATAAGGATTGCTTAACAGAAGCCTGTATTTTAACCTTAGATTCTCAGGATTGCAATTGCAGATGATCCGTTTATGTGATGTGGAATTCCCAGGTTTATCAGTAAGAAAGAATCAGGAATATAAAGTCTAGTTCTTTAGGTAAGCTTATGCAATTTTCTGCATTAAACTTTTTCATAAAAACTTAATAATCAAAACCGTGGGCCATCTGTTGAACAGATTTAATACAATTTATCTGTAAGATTGTGGCTACAGGAGGAGAATGATAACTACAACTGGAATTTAGCAATTCATGGAATAATATTATTAAAGAACCATTTTATAATAAATAGATATGAAACATTTACAATTAGTAGTTATAGGCATAATTATGTTTTCTTGTCATAGGCTGAAACAGCAGGTATATTTATAGTAATGTACATTCCGACGGGATCTACAGGAAAGAAGTTAATGTTCAGCTTAAGGCCTATCTCGCAGAAGGCATAATGTTTATGGACATCCGAAAATAAATCAATTAATTTTTATTATATGAAAAAACAATCCGTTATTATATTTTTGATGCTCTCAGTAGCAATGACCGCTCAAAAAGTCAATTTTGCAGTGGAAGCAGGTTTTGGATTATCCAATGTACATACTAATGAAACAAGCGGTATTTCAAATGCTTCGGGATTTAATGCAGGTATTTCGACCCGTATACAACTTAATAAGAAATTATGGTTTCAATCAGGTTTATTTTATTCACCTAAAGGAGCCCAAAAGACCATATCAACAGAAAATTCAACCATTAATACCAGACGGGTAATCAATTATTTTGAATTACCAGCTAATATTGTTTATTACTTTGATGGTGAAAAGGCAGGAGGACTGTTCGTATCGACAGGTATGTATGTAGCTCTCGCAGCTGGAGGTCATACCCTTAAGACGGTAACTGGTACAGATAAGAAAATTGAAAAATACAGAAAAGATATTGCATTTGGTCAAAATGTTAATCAGGTTCAACGTTTTGATTACGGACTCAGTGTTGGCTTGGGTTATCAGTCTCCTTTAGGAATTTATATCAAGGGAGAGTATCAAATAGGATTACATAATGTTGTTAATACAAAGTATCTTTACAACAGAAGTGTCCAGTTAATGATTGGGTATGTTATAAAACATCGAGTAACCCTTTAATTGTTATATATCCGTTATGTTTACTATTATAATCACTTTGGCACACATTCTTTCTATAGTATGTTATTTTTTTGGGATATTTTATGTGGGACAACTGTTTCTATGCTATAAACATACTGATAAATTTCTCAGGGTGAAAAAGAAAATTTTAAGAAGGCAATACCTCTTTACCATTGAAAGGATATGGAATTTAATTGTTGTTCCTAGTGGATTAATGATGCTTACAACGGGGCTGATTATGTTTTTTTTGAACAAACAACTTATTAAGATGCAGTGGTTTGATTTAAAACTGATATTCCTCACTATGCTGAGCATTTATCATTATTGGTTTTTAGATAAAATCCGCTATTTAAAAGCATTACAAGGCTATGATTTTAAAATACCCTATATAAAATTACAGCAGATCAATGAAGTGGGTATTTTACTATTGTTATTACTGGGATGCAGTGTGGTTTTAAAGTATACGATAATGCTTCATTATGGGCTTATCATTACAGTAATTATTATTCTGATGTTTTTATTGGCTGCAGTTGTAAAATTGCTAAAAAATGAAAAGTAATATCTATTTTATTTGGTACATATTACCAATGATTTATAGAACCGGATACTATGAAGATACCTATTCTGATTCTTGTCTTTCTATATTAGATTATAAGTTTAAAAAAGGTAGAATGTGGTATTAATTTATTTTGAAGATGAATATTAAAAACGAATTCATAAACTTTATAGAGTTACTCCAGGTACAAATATGTGATGTTCTGGAAACGATAGATGGAAAAGCGGTTTTCAGGCAGGATGTATGGCAGCATCCTGAAGGCGGAGGTGGGCGTACACATGTTATAGAAGGAGGTAATGTATTTGAGAAGGGAGGTGTAAGCACTTCAATTGTTCATGGTAAGATTCCTGCCATGCTGCTTGATAAGAAAGATATACCAGGTAGCCATTTTATGGCCTGTGGGATTTCTGTTATAATTCATCCGGTTAACCCATTTGTTCCTACCGTACATGCTAATTTCCGATATTTTGAACTTTATGATAAAAAAGGAGCTTTAAAAGACCGTTGGTTTGGGGGAGGTGCTGATTTAACCCCTTACTATCTTGAAGAGTGTGATGGTAGTCATTTCCATCGCACATTTAAGAAGGCTTGTGATCCTTTCGGTATAGAGCTCTATTCTTTGTTTAAAAGAAAATGTGATGAATATTTTGTCAATAAACATCGTAATAATGAACCAAGGGGTATCGGAGGAATATTTTACGAGTATATGCGTCCAGATTCTGAAAAAAATATTGAAGATATTCTTGCTTTCTCCCAATCTAATGGTAATGCTTTTTTAAATGCTTATATCCCCCTGGTCATAAGGAACAAGGATGTTCCCTATACTCAGGCACACCGGAGTTGGCAAGCGTATCGGCGTGGACGTTATGTAGAATTTAATCTTATCCATGATCGGGGAACATTATTCGGGATTCAGACCAATGGACGCACGGAATCAGTTCTGATCAGTCTTCCTCCCTTTGCAGAATGGAAATATGATTTTCATCCAGTTCCTGGAAGTCCTGAAGCTCAGATGGAAGAATGGCTTAAACCCAGAGATTGGATTGATACCGGATCTTAATGAATAACTCAGCAAAATTTTAACACAAATATATTATTATGAAAAATTTGATTGTTATTTCAAGTATTGTTTTTTTTTCCATGACAGCCTGTAAAAAAGCTGAATCTCATCCTTTAGCCCAGAAGGAAATATACGCTATTGATTCTATAAATATTACAGATACAATAAAAATTACTGATTCTCTTTCTCTGATCTATTCTTCAAATGAGCTTTACTTGCCATTCATACAGAATCCTGATTTACTCAACAGTATTTATTTCAGGTCTGAAGACTCATATCATTTTTCGAAATCGGAACTGAAAATTTCTGTAGAAAAAGATATGTTAAAGCATTATGATGAGTTAAACAAGCTTTATAAGTTAAAAAGGCTTAATGGCTTGTGGGTATACAAGAATCAAATGCAGATGAAATTTTTGCAATACCAGTATATGCATATTCAATATACTGACATCCATAATGAAGGTGATAAAATTAAACAATGTATCTATAAGGATAAAATGTTTGATCTTAAGAATAATAAAGAAATGGCTCTCGGTGATATCACCAATATATCCACAAATCAGCTTTTGGCACTTTTGAAGAAAAATATGTACAAAGTCTTTTTTAATATGGCGGGTGATGTAAGAATTAATGAATTTGATGAAAAAATATTCAAGATGAATGGATTACGTGAAATTCCGAATACGAATAACTTTTACTTTGATACCAAAGGCTTGTATTTTCATTACAATCCTTATGAAATCCTTTCTTCTTCCTCTGTTGATTTTGTGATTCCCATTTCCTGGGAACAATTAGAGGGAACCTTAAACTCTGAGTTTAAACAAAGAATGAATATTCCTAAAAGTAACTGATACAAATAGAATTCAATTATAATTATACCGGCTGTTTATCGTCCGGTTTCTTTTTTTTTATATTTTTAAATTTCAAGTCTTTTATTTTTTTACTCTTTCATCCACATCATAAATTTCTTAGTTTTATACTCAATAGTAACATGCTCTATACAATTTTGCTGATTTTTTTCTATTCTCAAGAGTGTAATTTTTATTTTTTTTCCATTAATAAGCTGGCAGAACTGTTCGAATGAAATTATTTTTTTCTTGTTAACAACGACAGGGATGTCATATTTACTGCACATATAAGGGGCGAAATCTTCTTTGGTTTTTGACTCCGCAGCTACTTGCTGCAGTAATATTCTGAACTTCTCGTTAGAAATTTCAGGCACATTAATTCGGTTGGTTACTGTATCTTTTTTAGCGGTGGATTTTGGAGAGACAGGAATATATTTTAATGCGTCTACCAACGGATCTTTCTCCGGATTTCCAACCGGTAATGAAAAAGAAGAATGAGGCTTTTCAAATTCATAGGAACTGATATCAATTTTAGGCTTTTCCTGTTTAAGCATAGGCGCAACATAAATAGTTTTTGTTGCAGAGTGCTGCACATCACCGTTAACGACAAGGGTGATTTTCTTGGGGCCTTCTGAATTAAATTGATAGGAAGTTATCTGGTCTACGGCATCAATCTGATTCGATTCTCCAAAATTCCATTCCCACGAAACACCATCTTTTTTTATAGCGTTAAAAGTAACTGTTTTCCCTGCCGTAACAACATTCGGAGCGATAATCAAAGGTAGATTCTCACTATGCTCATCAGTGTTGTGTATGGTTACCAGCTTTTGATGAACACAATTTTTATTAATGGTCAAAGTAATAATATAATCGCCTGGCTTTTGATATGAGTGAAGCGTACGTTGTCTTTTGTCCACTTGTGTACTGTCACCAAAATCCCATTCCCAGCTTTTTGCCCCTGGTGTACTATCATGAAATTCCACTACTTTATGGGTGGTAAACTCCTTTGCATACACTATGAATCTGGCATTTTCACAATCTATATGCCGGCTGTACTGATAAATTAATAAAATAGTACCTAAAGATAAAAGTAATATGATGGTCCAAAAAACTTTAGGATCCAGACTGGAAGAAAAATAAGATTTCATTGTTTTTGTGTTTATTACAATGATATAAAATGGTTAGTTATTGCAACTTGTTTTATATCAATATTTTATGTTGTAATTTTATCGATTTTATTCTATGCCATTTCATGATTTGAATCATGAAAATGAGAAAATTCATCCTATACATTTGTGCATCTTTAGTACAAAAAAATTATACAATAAATTTTTGATTTTGATGATTTCCTGTCTTGCATCATTATACAGTATCAGATAGTCTGTACTTGTTTTTAATACCCTATATAAAAAAGATGAAATTGTATTTAGACCAACATTGGGTTGCAGTAATAACTCTTCTTTCGCTATTGGGACTTATTTCCTGTAGCAGCAGAAGGTATATCGAAGAACTTCCGTATCTGCATTCTTCGGAGCAATATACTGAAGAATTAAATTGGGTCAAGAGTCGTGCTGATTCTGCTTTTAATACGGAGAATGAGCACAGTGAAAAACTAAATGATGAAGAAATGGATATCATGGAAAGGTATTCTATTATAATGGGGGTAATGCCTAAAAAAGTTACCAATTATAAACTATATTCTTTTATTGATCAGTGGATGGGAAGGTCCGCCAACAAGCAAACGTTTGATCAGAAAAACGGGGTAAATTGTGCTCAGTTTACTTCTTTACTTTTTAACGAAGTATATCAGGAAACACTTTCTCCAATCCCTGAAAAAGTTTTTCGTTCAAAAGATATTGAATTATTTACCGGCAGGAGTTTTCTGCAGGAGGGGGATATTTTATTTTTCCGATATGATAAATTACATCCTATTTCTGATGAAGGTATATATCTGCAAAATAACAGAATAGTTGCCTGTACAGCCGGTGGATTAAATATCTATGATTTTAATGACAAGTATTTTCAGCTGAGATATATAGCTGCAGGAAGATTAAAACCTAAAAGCTGAAAGAATGAAACATTTTGAAAATATTGCCAAGCAGATCAACTCTTTACCTTATGATATCAGAGCAGAGGTGATTATTAATAATTTATTGGAAAATAATGATTTACAATCCGACAATTTCATTGTAGAAAAGGATGGACAGTTTTCAAGGGCATATCGTTATGATGTTCTGGATGCGGAGTCGGGCAATTATAGCTTTGGAAGTGAAGCCTTTTTAAAGCTCGTTTTGTCCCGTGACAGCATATATGATATGCTGCCTGAAAATATAGTGCATGATATCAGTAATCATACCGCAGAAAATAATGTGGATATCATGATACAGGAATACAGGATTAAAAAACAGGATCAAAAGAATTCAAGGCTTTTTTTCCAACCATTTGAAAATGAAATTTTCAGTTATGGAATCCGTATTGAAAATTTTGAACAGGACCTTTTTTGCCAACTGCATAGTTCAAATTCTCCTGAATTATTTTATGAACTGTGGGGTATCAGAAAAGATGTACCCCCCGAGATGGCTTCCCGGTTAATCAGAATCTTACCATTTGCTTATAAAATTGTAGGCAATACTGCTGTAACCTGTCGGGTGTTTTCTTTACTTATGGAAGAAGAGGTAAGGATAAGCCGAAAAAGCTGGAAAAAATACTATGATGATATGCAGAATAGCTGTCTGGGTAGTTGTAAGCTAGGGCTAGACATGGTGTCAGGTAATAATTACGATCACTATACGGATCATATCAATCTGTCAATAGGACCTCTAAAAAACGGGCTTTTTTCAGATTACCTGAATGAGGGAAAAAGAAAGTGGTTTTTGGATTTGCTTTGTTCCTATTTCTTTTCGGCTGAAACGGAAATAGAGATTACAATTCTGCTTTCAAAGCAAGAAGAAGATTTCGATTTGAATGTGACAAAAGATACTGTTTTAGGATATAATACAAGGATATAATGCAACTGAAGAAGTATTTTATGAATTTGCTGGAACCCGAAATTTTGGTTTTCATTCTTGTTCTGCTTTCTGTTTGTATTATCCTTACTGCAATTTTCAGACGCAGAATACCGGATTTTAAAAGCATATACGGCTCCAAATTCAATTCATATCTTTTGGGGGTAATGATTGTCAGCTCATTGATTGGTTTTGTTGGATATAATCAACTTTTCGCGGATCATATACAGCTTGAGTTTATTTTTTATCAGTTAAGTTCGTTAGCTGTGGGAAGCTTACATTGTTATATATACAGAACTTTTTTTAGAAAATTCGGGGATGAGGTAAAGGGACTGGAATACTTTTTTGTACTGTTAATGATTGGTTACAGTATTATTCCTTTTGCTTTAATCTATACTTTCTTCAATGGAATTCAGTTTGTTTTTCTCATGTCGGGACAGTATGTTTTATTTTTTCTTCCCACAGTATTGAACGAAACTTTTAACAGGGCAATGGCTATTCCTCCTCAGATTTATAGGACCTGGCATTTTCCTGAAAATTATAAGAACCTTCCAGGAGTTACAGATGAAGAAATGAAAGACCTAGTGGTTTTTACCTTACTTATTGATAAGGACCGGAATGCAAAAAATTACAGTGCCTATAAAGCCAAAGGCCCTACTAGGATTGACTTCGGCCGGCTTTTTTACAGTTTTATATTAGACTATAATGAAAAGAACTCGGAAAGCGAGATAAAAGTAGAAGGAGAAAATGGTTTTTATGATTGGGTGTTTTTTTTACGGCCCAAATGGTATGAATCTACCAAATATGTGGACGCGGACCTGCCTCTTTATATGAATGGTATTGAAGAAAACAGTGTGGTAATCTGTGCACGGGCGCAGCATATGATTGTCGAAGAAAATTTGAATGATAATGATAATATACCTGACTTTGAATATAAAGAAAGGGAATATGACGAATTAAAATAACAAATAAAATGATAGAAAAGTTAAAATATTTTCCTGTGCATTGGATAGATGGCATGAAGATTAATAAAGGACATTTTACAGATATTCAAAATTTTATAAGTGACTCTGTACGCGATTCAATCGGAGTTCATACATCACCAGTGGATTATGGTCTTCTACCTGTTAATGACGCTGTAAAAGTCAGCACGTCCGTAGATCAGCATAAATTGCTAAAAGTTGTTCTGGAAGAATGTCAGGCTATTACACCGAACGGATCCCGAATTGATATCAGTACCCATGATACTGGATTTTCTGAATACGCACTTTTATCCCCTGATTCAAACTATGTGATCAAGGATGAAGAAGATATTAACCTGATGGTATGTATTTCGGTAAACCATTTCAACAGAGTTCCTTTTGGAGAGCTTGATCCTGATGAAAATCCTCCGAGATATCCTTATACAAAGCCAAAATATTCCTTGGAACTTATTGCGGAAAGCGAATTGAGAAACACATTGGGATTTAGATCAGGGTACCTTATGGTTGCAAGAATAATTATAAGTGCAGGAGAATGTACTATAGATGAAGATTATATACCCCCTTGTGTAAGTGTATCAAGCCATACAAAGTTAAAAAAACTCTACGTTGAAATTGACCGCTTTTACTGTCAGGTTGAACTCTTTGCATCTCAGATCAAACAAAAAATCCGTGCTAAAAAACAAAATAATCTGTTATCGTTACTGGTGGATGATATAGCAGAGAAAGTAGTCTGTTACCTCGGATCGGAAATAAATCGTTACCGGTGGTCTGCTCCGTATTCTCCTCCGGTTTATATGCTTTCATCAGTCATTACTTTAGGAAGGATACTTAAGAATTGCCTAGAAACCTATACGGGTTGTGGAAAAGAAGAATTATTGAATTACCTTACAGAATGGTGTAACATAAGCCAGGGGGATTTTGAATCAATTTTTTCCGAAGTACTGAATGCTGAGTATAATCATAATCAGATAGGTTCGGTTGTTCTAAAAATAGAGCGGTTTATTAAAACAGCAGAAGAGATATTTTCCATTCTTAACCAATTGGATTATATCGGTAAAAAAAGAGATGGCAGTATTTTTATTTCTGAAAATCAGAATGACCGCGATGCAATTATTCATTCCAAGCGAAGTCACTCATTTTTAGCAGATTAATTCATTCCAAGCGAAGTCACTCTTTTAGCAGATTAATAATTTTATGACCTTATATTATGGAAATCCTTAATAAAAAAGAACGATTACGTGCATTTCTGTTTTTTATTTTCTTCTTTTTAACTGCTGTATTTACGTTAGTTACAGGCCTCTTTTTTAATACCTACTTCCCATTTAAGGAGAACTCATTGTTAAAAGCTGAAAATAATACACTTAGAAAGGAAATGGAAATTCAGGATCATTTTTCTTTTCAATTGGAAAAAGTGAAGTCGGCTGTAGATTCTATAGGAGCTCCGGGGAAGAACGATTTCTTTAATGAAAACTTAGCATTATCGGTTCTTGCAGATATGTATCAGAAGATACCGAAAGATAGTATTAAAAATGAGGTGATGTACAATAACATTATCATTGGTTATAAAGACTTGGTCGATCGTAAGAAAGAGATAAGACGATTATCCTCGACCGGGAAGGCTGCGGATAGTTTACAGGCAATCAATAAAATCCTAAGACAGGAATATGATAAGGTAAAAACTGATCTGGATGTTTGCCGACAATTATATAAATCTCAGTAATGAACCGCTTCAAAACCTGTTTTACCATATTATGTATTGCTTTTGGAGAGATTTTTTTGCACGCGCAAATAATAGCAGACTCTAACTCGAAAGCAGCTCAGTTCGATTGTAAAATAACCCAGAATAAGGAAAAACTGCAAAATAAAAATTTCATCAGTACACCAGATCTGCGGCTGAGAGCGAACAATGAGGAACTTGTTTATGCAGTGATGCAGTTTGGAAAAAGGAGCCATAGTATTTTTATGTATATCAGGATTATCGATAAAAATGTATGTATTAAAAAAGATCAGATCCTGGAGATACAATATACCAACGGGGAAACAGTCAGTTATAAAAATGACTATTCAGTAAACTGTGATGGCATCTTCGTGAGAAAATTTGATAAAAAAGAAGTAAGAAAAATCAGCGAAAATGAAATGACTGTTATCAAAATATATACCTACCAAAAAAACTACGAGTTTTTGGTCAATGGTACACTAAACTATGATATAAGCAATCAGATTCATTGTCTGACTGCTTACAAGATGAAATCAATGTAGGCTATAAATTATCATAATGATAAATGGAAATGATTATGAAGCTATCATTACATAATGAATATTTTAGCTCTTAAAAAAACTTACGAGTAGTAAAAAACGATTTAAAGATATATGTATGAGAGGAACTTATTATAAGATACCCATCGACTTTGCTAGCATTATAGATGAAAGAAATGCTGAAAAGGTGTCCATTGAGCAATCGATTAATCAGCATCTTTTTATTATTGTCACTACACCTTTAGGAAGATGCAAATTTGATGATAGTTTCGGAACCGAAATTTTTGAAGTTGACTTTGATCTTCCCAGAAGTGATAATTCAATCAAAGAATTTATTACAAAGGCTGTAACGGAATCCATTATTAAACGTGAGCAAAGGCTTTTGCTGGAAGATATAGAAGTAGCCGTAAAAAATGCAGATATAGGAAATGCAGAGAGAAAAAGAGCAAAAAAAAAGGTTATGGTATCGGTAAAAGGGTTGGTTAAAGAAACGGACAGACCTTTCTTTTTTCAAAAGTCATTTTTTATAGGACCTCTTTCATATTAAATAGTATGAATCAAGAAAAAATAAAAGACAGAATATTCCGCAGAGCGGCAAAACTCTGGGGATATAACGAACTGCGAGCAGATTCTTCCTTTGATCCTATTGTTGGTCTTATGTTATCAGCAACAGCCTCGGAACTTGAAAAACTCGGATTTGAATTGGAAAATTCCAAGGCACGTATAATAGAACGTGTTATTGAAGTGCTGTTTCCGGAAGAGATTTCCGGAGTAACCCCCTCAAGATCACTGCTTCAGGTGTTTCCCGTTGAGAATGGATCTAAGATATCGTTACATGATCATTTCAAAATGGAAAAAAAGATATCAAATGGGGCTCACCGCAGTGAGGTAACAGGTAAGGATATTTATTTTTGTCCGACAATAGAAGCTTGTCTGACTACAGCCAGAGTTGAATATATTGCTCATGGTAAAATTATTAAGGAAGTTGCGAGTTCTTTTTCCGGAACTGTATTGCAGAAAAGTAAGAGTCATATTCCGGCAGGTGAAATATGGATAGGTATTCGTACTCCGGATAAAGAATCTCTTAAAAATCTGATGTTTTACATTGATATTAATAATCCATATCAAAAAGAGTTGTTTTCCCATTATATCAAGCAGGTTAAAGTGTATTCAGGTGATCAGGAATTGGAGCTTACCGCAGGTTATAATGTAGACCAGCAGGTAATTGATTTTGAAAATATCCTTGTGGAGAATTACTTGGAGCTTAAGCATATATATCAGGAGGTGAATACATATTATTACTCCCGTTACTTTACTTTAAAGGAAAAGATCAGACCTACAAATGGGCGGAGCGAGGAGCTTTTTACTTGGTACTTCCCTGATAGCAGCCTTTCTGAAGAAGAAGATTTGATTTGGCTTAGATTTAAGTTTCCTGAAGCCGTTGAAGAGGATGTATTGCAGAATATAAGTATTATTCTTAATTGTATTCCGGTTGTCAATATATATAATGTTAAAACCTATAGAAGAGCTTTAGGAAGACTTGATATTCTGCCGATTCAATCCGAAGATCATTTTTTAGCTTTAGATTATGTCTCTGATGATGCAGGGCGAAGATTTGATGTAAAAAACTATTCTACAGGAGGAGATAACGTTTCGGCTATTTTGAGGAAAGGAGGGGTATCTAGGTTTGACCGTCGCAATGCCTCCGAGCTTCTGCAATATCTGTTAGAGGTTATAAAAGATGAAACAGCTGCCTTTTCAGCAATAGGAGGTGATTCCACCCGGGAGATGCTAGTGCAGATCAGTCAGAATATGGCAGCACTGCATCAGCTTGCTCAGGAAAAGAATTTTTCATATATACATAACCCATATCTTATTATCACAGGCAATACTCTAAAATCTGAAGCTTCATATAATATTTCTTATTGGAATACACAGGCGGAAGAGGCCAATCATATCAGGCCGGGAACATTGTTTGTTGCAGACCAGCCGGGAACTCTGATGTGTGAAAGAAATTCTGTAATGATCACCACCTCACTTGGTGGAAGAAAGAGTCTTTCACCCCAGGATAAAATTTTAGAATTCAGAGCAGCGCTGCTTAGCAGAGGGAGAGTGGTAACTCCGGCAGATATTAAAGAATCTGCTATGAGGCATTTTAAAGATACTATAATAGATGTTAAAGTACAAAAAGGAACCAGGAAAGAAGCAGCCTTAAAAGAAGGATTCAGCAGAACAATAGATATTCATCTTTTTAAAAATCCTGACATTAAAGAGATTCATGAAGATGAATGGAAATATTTATGTGATAGCTTTCTGCTTCATCTTAAAAATAATTCTGTTCATATGCTTCCTTACAGGATTTTTGAAAATTAAGTATACAGTTGGTTCATAGCCGGAGGCAATGTTGGCCGCTCTAAAAACGAAGATAAATAATTAAAAAATACATACTATGTTATCAAACAAAGGAATTGGAGGAAACGAAGTTCCACCAGAAATAAGCGAATCCATTTTTGAAATTCCTCAGAACAGGACGCTACTAGCACAGAAATTAACTGCTCATGATCCTGTTAAACCTGAACTTGTAGAAGGATTAGATACAGTAGAAAAAGTTTTTGAACACTTTAAACCAGAAATTAAAGTTGATTTTGAAGATGAAAACGGAACCTCTAAAATAGAATCACTCAAATTTAATAATCTGGGAGATTTCGGAATAAAAGGTATTACAAAACAGAGTGACTTCCTATCAGGATTGGAAACGGAAAAAAATCAATATCAGCAAATCATCAGGCAGCTCAAGACCAATAAAATATTAAAAGCAGCCATAGAAGATCCGGATGCACGGAAAGCCCTATACAGCACTTTGCAGTCTCTGATCCTGGAATTGGAAAATAATAAATAAAAAGAAGTATTATGGACAAGCAACAACAATTACAACAACATACCACTCAAGAAAGGTTTAGAGAAAATTACGCACAGCCGGACAACCTTGTAGCGCTGGCCCGTTATGGTGGTTTTGACTTGCTGGAAATATCTATTGATGGAGTACAGAATATCAATCCCGACAGAAGGGCCAGAAAAAGAATTTTTTTAACTGAGCCAGGTAAAGAAAAAGAAAAAGAAACCTTGAAAAAGACTCTGAAATTATGGGTAAGTGTGTTGTCTAACAGCGAATCACTATCGGATATGATTACAGATTGTGAAGAAAGAAAAAAATGTGCGGAACAGCTGTTAGTAAACAATTTATCGAAAGCTATTGAAGACAGTAGGGAAATAGAGGCTAATTACAGAACTGTTGCCTTATTCTACAAAAATACGGAATCAGCCAAGGTAAAAAACATTACCATTGTTAATGCAACGTTGGAGCAGTTAAAAGATCTGGATAATACACGTTTTATTGATACCATACATACGGAACTTACGGATAATTACGACAGACTTGACCTTAAAAATAATTATGGAATCTTGGTTATTCCGGGATATCTGGGATCCAATAAAGTAATAGAGAAATGGGCAAAACTAGTGTATGAAAATAAGGTAATGCTTGTTACAGATTTTGAGCACCTCGATGAACCGGATGACGTAATGGAGATGTTTGATCAGGCATATCTTACGGGAGGGGATGTATACAGATCAAATGTTCTGATGACCTGCAATTGGCTTGTAGGAAGAGGAAGGTTTGAAGAAATCGAGGAACGCGAAAATATGTATATACCTCCTTCTACAGCTTTGGCAGGAAAGATCTATAAAACCCTTATGTCGCAGGTTACTGCGGGAAAGAAGTTCGGAGGAATTAACGAAGTGGAAGGAGTAAAATTTGATCTTAAAAAAAGTGAAATTGCCAATCTTGAGAATCTGGGGCTTATTCCTATGGTAAATGAATATGGAAAGGTTATGGCCTTTTCAGGAAAAACCCTTTTTAACGGAGATAATTTAGGTCTACAAACGTATTCCGTAGTGAGGGTTTTTGATTATGTGACTAAGGTTCTGATGGATTTTCTAAACCGAAGAGCTTTCGAAAATTTCACGGCAGTAACCCGTAAAGAAATCATGAATCAGATTGTTGGTTTCTTGGACAGCATTGCGGGTCCCGGTAAATTAATTGAGAATTTTGAGATCAAAAGATTTGAACAAGATCCCGTTCAGAAGGATAGAATTCACCTTGATATTCATATGAAACCCTATTTCCCGGCTAAAAACTTCTTGATCAAGATGGACGGGCATAAAGGGGACCAGGGTAATGAATGGGATACAGAATATAAGCAAAACTAGAATGAAATATCAGAAGATCATTATGTAATATGTTCAGGAATATGTATCATGAAAATCACAATATAATATCGGGAAGCTGGGTAATGTAAAAACCAGATAAAGGAATATTGATACAACCAAATTAAACAGGATTTCTATTCTATTACCTTTCCCCGTTTTAAGCAAAAATTACAAACAGCCTCACTGCGATGAACGATTATTTTTAAGGCCCATCCTTAAGAATTAACGGGTTGCTTGTTTGGGCGAGTATTGTATTTCAATATT
The DNA here is from genome assembly GCF_900182655.1 of Chryseobacterium rhizoplanae. GTDB lineage: Bacteria > Bacteroidota > Bacteroidia > Flavobacteriales > Weeksellaceae > Chryseobacterium > Chryseobacterium rhizoplanae. The sequence continues at coordinate 312,729 of NZ_FXTC01000005.1, read as the reverse complement.
TATTAATCATTAAATTTTAAAGTTATGTCATTTAAAGCAAAGTTAAAAGTGGCTGGTAAAGAGTATAATATACTTAAAGTAAGCTACGGATTATTTCAGGAAACTGATGCAACAGGAAGACCTTCCACCGTTACAAGGGGTGGAAAGATTGATATTGTATTAGAAGGTACAGGGTCTACCGATCTTTTCGAGTGGATGACCAATTCTTTTGAAAGAAAAGACGGGTGTATTGTATTCGCTAAGCGGGATAGTGAAGCTACTCTCAAAGAATTGAAATTCACTGAGGGATATCTGGTAAAGCACAATGAAGATTTTGATTCTACTGGAGATAATCCATTGACTGAAGCATTTACGATTTCAGCAAGAAAAATCGAAATGGGGACCGGGGCCTATGAAAATGAATGGGTATAAACCTTAAGGATAAGCAGTAGTAATCTGTTTACTGCTGCTTATCTTATTATTATATGTTTATTATTTAACTATAAGCTAATCTATTATGTCATTTTTATCCAAATTAGAACTGGATGGTATTACGTACAACATTCTCGAATGTCAATATGGTTTTACCCAAGCAACAGATAATACAGGGAAACCACAAGGAATACCACAGGGAGGAGAGATTATCATTAAGATTGAAAGTACAGGAAACCCCGAACTTTTGAGCTGGATGCTGGATCATAATCAGACAAAAAACGGTAAGATAATTTTTTACCGTCGTGATGCTATAAGTAAACTTCAGGAATTGGTTTTTGAAAAAGCCTACTGCATCGGATTTAAAGAAAAATTTGATGCCAACAGCACCCAGCCTTTACAAATTGAAATGCGCATGATTGCAAAGAAGTTTGATCTTAATAATGCAATTCATGAAAAAATGTGGAAATAACAAGCGGATATTGAATTAAGTAAAATTTCAATGCAATTTGGTCATGTCGAAAAAAATATATAACTCTATATCGTCTGATAATTCATCGGATGTATCCAATAGCATCTACGCAGTACAGAATCCTTATTTACAACTGACAAATTCTGTCCTGAAAGAAAAGGAAAGCCCTTTAGTTTATTGTACATTGGTGCTTGAGGGAAAACCGTTCCTTGAAAAATCAAGTTTTTCACTGGAACTTTATCAGGTTACTAATGATCATGATGGTTTTAATATCATTGTTCCTGACGATGCACTTGATCGTTTTGAAGGGTATTTAATGGAAAACTCTAAAACTCTACTTGGAAAAAATATCACTCTTTCTTTCCATCGTTTTGGAAGTATAAGGCAGTCTTTTAGCGGAATTATTACCAATATTAAAAATAGGAAAGAAAATGGATATGGTAAGCTGATCATAACCGGAAATGCACCTACGATTCTTTTGGAAAATGGCAAAGCCTGCCATAGTTTTGAGAACAGAAAGCTTAATGAGATTGTAAAAGAATCAACCGAGGAGCATGCGGATATTAAAGTAGTTATTGAAAACCTTAATACTCAGTATACTTTACCGTATACTGTACAATATAAAGAATCGGACTATCAATTTATCCGAAGGCTTGCCATTCGGTATGGGGAGTACTTTTATTATAACGGGCAAGAATTGGTATTTGGTAATAAAGTGCAGCCTATAGTTGTTCTTGAAGAAAATATTGATCTCATTGAGGTAGAATTTGAACTAAACATCAGGCCCCAGGATTTTGAGTATACTGTTTATGACGCAAAGAAGGGAATCAATACAAAAACAAAGTCTTCTTCAATTCGTTCCCAATATAAAGAAAACCACTTTCAGGCTATTGCTATTAATGCTTCTAAAGGAGTATATAAAAAGAAACAGCAAATGTTGTTCAACTACAGTGGTATTTCCGATGTTACTGAAAAAGAGTTAAAGGAGGCAGTAACAAAAGAGAAGGAAACCAGGGAAAACCTGGTTTGTATAAAGGGGAAAAGCAAAGATCCCGAGGTAAAAATCGGGGGAAGGGTTCAGCTGATTGATATTAACGGAAAGGCAATGGAAACGTACCGGATTACTGAAATTACACATTTTCATGACGGAAATATTTATTACAATGAATTTGCAGGGATTCCCGATCTGTATATTGCGCCTTATCAGGATGGTGAAGCTGTTCCCTTAGGTGAGCAGCAATCAGCTAGGGTAATAGATAATAATGATCCTCTGGGAATGGGAAGAGTGAGGGTTCAGTTTCCATGGCAGGAAAACAAAGGGACTAGTTCACCGTGGCTCCGTTTGCTTCAACCTCATGGAGGTGACGGGAAGGGGTTCTATTTTGTGCCAGAGAAAGGTGAGGAAATCTCAGTTGGGTTTGAAAGCAATAACGCAGAAAAGCCGTATGTTATGGGAACCCATTATAACGGATCTGAAAAAAGTGGCTATCAGACGGAGAATAATTCTAAAAAAATAATTCAAACGCGGAGTGGTAACCGTATTGAAATGGATGATGAGGCAGGTAGTATAACTATACGAGACGCTGGTAATAACACTATTGTTATGGATGGAAAAGGAAATATTGAAATTAATGCACCTAAAACGATTCATCTTACTGCAGGTGCAGAAATTAAAATGGTAGCCGGAGCTAAAATATCTGCTACAACCGTCAATATGGAGCAAATGATAGCGAATAAACTGGAAACTACGGCCACGCAGATCAGTTCTAAGGCCATCGCAAAAATTGAGCAGTCGGCCCTTGAAATTATAACTAAAGGTGAAAAGAAACTTGATCTTAAAACGAAAGAACTTACATTGAATGCCGAAGAGAAATTAATGATGCATTCAGATAAGGAGGCTATTGTCAATGGTAAATCCACTGTAGGAATAAAGGGTGGTAAAATCAGCATGGATAATAAACCCAAAGGACCTGAAAAAACCAAGAAGGAAAAAGATCTGGAAAAAGTAAAAGAGGTTGGTCTGGATAAAATTATTCCAGCAAGTGTTGATAAAGGGATGGAATATCTGGACAAATATAAAAAATTAACAACAGACCCTACCCAAAAAAAGTAGATATAAATGTATTACAATTAAGTTCCGTAAGATATGCCAGAGATCATTACAGAGAGAGCTTCTTTATTATGTGATAAAGGAGTAACACCTTCACTGCTGAAGGTTACAAGCAATTGCTTTTATCAAGCCGATAATAAGTTAATTGCTACGGAAGAAGATAAACAGACAGAAATCAATATTGGTTCCTTTGGAATTTGCACCGTTACCAAAATAAAATGTATTCCTGTCATTGCAAAGTGGGAGAATACGGCGAAGGACACTTGTATTAACAATCACAAGGTTCTCACGGAAAAAAGCACATGCCATTGCGGTACGGGTGGTAAAATTTCCGTTACGAATAAAGGACACTGTGAAAAGCATGATGTAGAATAAATGAATACGTTTCGTTTATTAAGAAAATTTGAGGCTTACTATAACTTTTTTCTCTTTATAATAATCAGCGGTTCCTTAGCCTGATTAGTTAAAAAATTACATTTTTTTAGTGATAATACGACCTTGAATGAGTAGAATTTTAAAAATGAACTTTTTACATTTGTTCTGTTAATAATCTAATTATTAATTCTTTATTGCAGTATTGTGGTATCTGATACAATGATTCTTATATCTGTATGATTCTCCAGATACACGGCATTTCCGGGAATGCTGAAATATGAAGCAGATCTGCTATATCAGTAGGTTTATTTTGCTTGTTTAATCGTATATATGTTCAAGGAACAAAGAATATACTTTCATAACTGGCTTTCTTATAGTATCGAAGCTTGATAGTATTACAAAACTATAACCTAAGTAATTTTATTCAACTTTTTTAAAAGGAGTAGTATGATAATAGACGAAGATTTGCTTTTAGCAAAAGGTGAAATTAGGTATTATAAACCAAATGAATTGATTTTTTGTGAAGATGAATTTCCTTTTTATTATTATCAGATAATAAATGGCAAAGTAAAGCTAAACAGCTACAAAGAAGAAGGAAAAGAGTTCATTCACAATATATTTTCAGATGGACAAAGTTTTGGTGAATATACACTATTTGCTGAAAAGCCATATCCGATGAATGCTGAGACTGTTACACAAAGTAGTATTGTAAGACTCCCCAAACAGGCGTTTCTTGAATTAGTAGGGCAGAGTACTGAATTATTATCAGTTATGGTAAAGAACCTTTCTCATGGAATGTATGATGAATGTATTATTAAGAAGTATCTTACTTCTCTAAGCCCTGTGGTTAAAATCAGGGGGCTGCTGGATTACCTAAAAAGTTTTCAGAAAAAGAAATTTATTTATTCTTTCAAGATACCGCTAACCAGGAAACAGATTGCCTGTCTGACCGGTCTCTGTGAGGAAACGGTTATCAGAACATTAAAAAAAATGGAGAAGGATAAGATTGTTACCATCAGGAATGGAAAAATTTTTTATTAACCTGTTGATTGTGCTGAGGTTATTTATCATCGGACTTTAGCCTCTGGTAAGAATCGAACGTTTTATAGGATTACAGTAAGGCTGCAATTAAATTAATGAATATAGACCTAACAGAATGAAAGGTCATTATGTCTATAGAGCTGCTATTTTCAAAACTTTTACCTGCAACGATCTTATCTGTATTGTGGCTCATACTTGTTTCATATATATATTTTAGCATATGTCCAGATTGATCAGTATTAAATTTTACAGACAAATTAGCAATGCCAGAGAAGACAAGCAATTGTTGGAAAAAAACGGAATTAACTGTTTTATAGGTAACGAGAATCTTTTTAATGCTGATTGGATGCTCTCGAAGACTGGTGGTGGAATACAACTACAGGTTTTTGATGTTGATGTTGAGGATGCCATACATATCCTGGAAAAGGAACATACAGAAGATCCTAAAATAGGGATTGAGGTATCAAATCCGGTGTGTACCCGATGTGGCTCCCATCATGTTTTTCAGATTGAAAAACTGGGTGGTGTTTTCGGTATGAGTTGGTACATCCTTGGATTTCCGAGTGAAATTTCAAAAACATATTACTACTGTTATTATTGCGATGGCGAGTTTACTTGCTGAAACACTGATGAAAAGTATTGGAGATTATTAAATAAGATAGCAATAAGATTCATGAAAAAGATATGATATTATGCCATTATTATTTGTAATGGTTAATTCTAGACCAGCATTCTAATTTTACTCCTCTATTATGCTATATTTTGTTAGTTTAAAAACTATAGTTTATTCGTAATAATACGAGTATGTTTAAACGAAATATGGAAAATATCTTTTTAGCTTTGTAATAAGTTTTTAAAGAATATTTCATCATCAAAAACATTTGGAATATTTAAATCTGAATTATTTGTTTCTCATTATCCGGTATTGGGTAAAACCTTTGCCGGATTTATTTTCTTTTAAGTCTAACACCAAACATAAAAATAATATTTCTGTCATTTAATAAGTAGAGGAAGCATGTATTTGTAGCATTAGAAAATGCTAAAGAAGGGTAAAATCACAGATCCAAAAAATCAGAGATGTTAACATCATTATATTAATGCAAAAAATCGATTTTATGCTAAAACCATGTATTTTTCTTCTATCAGGTTTACTGTTTCTATCTTGTTCAAATAAATCAGGGAACACAGGAATATCTTATCATTCGGTAATACAAAATATTCCCATAACCGATACACTTAAAGCCGTTAAAAGTCAGGAAGCTGAAAGAACGGTTACTAATGCAGTTATTACCCGTATTGTAGATATGCATCAATTTCCTATTGAAATTCATGAAGAACTGACTAATGAAAATCAGAAGTTGGTGCTACACTTGAGAAACATCAGAAGAACTAAAATATCCGGACGTATTATTCCGGAGTCTGGGCAGGATAATATCCGCTTTAATAACATTGAGCTGAATCAACGAAGTATTGACGGTCCTTTTGGAAAAGACTTTGAATATGAGCTTAACAAGGTAGGAGATTACAGTATTGTAATACAAAAAAGTTTAATGGCTTCTGGAAGCCAGATCGGGAAATTTAGAATTATTCTGAAATAATACTCTGAATCATTTATCAATATTAGGTTTTATCCTAATTTATGTTCAATTAAAAAATTAATATATGAAAAATGTAAATCAATTTGTGAATAATATTCCATTTGACAAAGTTATTGTTTTTGACAGAGATGGAAATCAGATGGTTTTAACAACTTACAAGATTATCATAGAGCTGGATGGAAAACAATATTTCATTGAGAATCATCCTCATCCGCGAAAACCGGACGGACTAAGCATTTACTTTGATGCTAACCGGGGTAATCCAAAATATTTTGCAGTTTATCCCGGAGGTGGTAATCTGGTACATTTGTCCATTAACTGTTGTGAAAATTTATAAAGTCGTGTTTTTTAACAATAATACATTTTTTAACAAAAATGAGACAACATTCATTTCCCGACAAAATCAAATTCTCAACCTTATTTTGAGATTTACCAAGGCTCTCATTAAGTTCATTTCTAAAAGAAGTGATAAAGTTAGTTATAATAATATTTGAACTGCAAGAGGAATGTAATGTATTATTTTATTGTCTTCAGCAGAACATTTCTAGCCATTTAATAATCCTTTCGTTTGATTGATTTTGCATATCGTCAATTATCAAAAATGACAATTGGTTAAAACAATTTTATCTGCAATTGAGGATTTGGTCTTCACACATTCTATACACCATATATTTGTTGTCTGTTGAAAATTTAATACAGGACTGATCATTAAATCTTTTAGGATCTTTCCTGTATTCATTCATATATCTTTGGAAATCCTCTGCTTTTGAGGGGAGAATCATAATTTCTGAAGGACTGTAATTCCTTAATTCTTCCAAACTTTTTAGAATTTCTTTTTTGTGGTTTAATGCCTGATTATAATCCATGATTAGTATTTTTTGATATTGAAGTTAGAAATAGCCAGCATATTTCATATACCGGTTACACGATCACGTCAGTTTTGATTCTGATTAAAACTATTCAGCTTACATTATGATACGCTATTCACGAAAAAAGTTTGGGTGATAAATATTATTCAAAAATAATTAAAAAACTGCAAAAAACAAATAGGTTATTTCTATTTAAAGGAATTAATATCTTGAATATTAGTTATTTATGCTCATGTTGATATTTGTAATTTACAGTGTATGTAATTAAGGTAAATTATTCAATGAATGATTTTTTCTGTAGAGAAAAGCTATGTCATTTTATTGAACGTTTTGTAAATATATATTTGAAGCGGTATTCCAGGTACTACTTTACTTTTTTAGTATGAATTTAAAAATTAAATATTTTCACCAAATTGAGATATAATATAATAATCTTAAGAAATTATAAGTATGGAATGATTTTTATTTATAGTTAAAAAACTATAAATAATTAGCAAAAATACTACAATGTAGAAGGTCTCTGCTACGAGTAAATTGTCAATACTTTTGTTCTAAATCTAATGCCAGATCATGAAATTTTCTATTCTTATAGCTAACCATAATAACGGTAAGTTTTAAAAGTTGTTATGATTCTCTAATCAATCAAACTTACCATAACTGGGAAGCAATTATTCTGGACGACTGTTTTACAGATGCTTCAATAAAGGTCATAAAAGATACTATCGGATCTGATCACTGTTTTAAATTGTAAATTCGATGAAAACCTTATTCCGATCCATATTCAAGATAACGAAAAGATCAGAAATAACGACTGATATTTTTTCAATTGTCTAATGCAGATTGTATTAGACTAACTTTAAAAATTGCAGAAGATCAAAGTCCTATATGGGATTATATGAAAAAAGGAAATTTAAATTTATCAATAAAGTTCACTGTTACTACAGAATGCATGGAGGAGGTGTTTCCAAGAATATTAATAAAGAAAATGAGAGGGAATATGTCTTGGTATTCAGGAATAAAAAGTTTGCTTATAAATTTGTTCACAGACCTGACAATTATTATCCATTTATCTTGATCCAAGATGTGTCTTTTTAACAATGATATATTATTTTATTAAAAATCTGGCTCATTTTGCCGGATTTCTTTATTCTTTCAACCTTTTCTATCTACATTGTATTTAATCTTTCTAACTAGGTGCTAATGAATTTATTCTGTATTATTTTAGATAATCTTCTAAAGACAGATAAGGATTAAGGCCTTCCAATTCAACAAAAAGAAGAGAACCATCAGAAAGACAGTAGACATCTATTCTTTAATCCTTTTCTTAATGTTATTATATTTGATAATTAATCTGCAAATGTAATTTTCCCAACTGGGGGAAATATTCAACTCTTAAAAAGGTATATCTGGTAAAAATAAATGTAATTCAGAACTATTTGATATTCTTATGAGTTGCAGTATTTAGATTTTAATGTAAGTCCAAAACTGAATATCTTATTGATGATTACTTTAGATAAAAAACTACTATTTTATAGTAATAATATGACTAATAATCAGTATTGTATCTACTAATGAATTGTTAAATTTGTTGAAGATCTGATGTAAATAATTTCTTTACTATAACAGCAATATTGAAATGTTAATCTGCATACTACATGGAAGGGAATTTTCAAGAGATGGATATTATGATGTTGATCCAAATTTAAATGTATAAAGCTGAAGAAAGAAATCGAATTTACACAAATATATTTATTAACAAATAGCCATTACAATGATTTAACAAATGAGAAAAATGTATTTATTACCGATCTTTAGAGAAGTTGTATTAATTATTGAATCATAGATTATTATCCTTTTAAAAAAGTGTTTTTTAAGTTTTCTGACCCTGTGCGGCAATGAAATATACTTGCCGCACTTTTTATCAGCTCATTGAGAAAGCCGATGATAGTTTACAGATTAATTATACTAATAAATAATATGTTGTTACAACTGAGATAACCATGAAGACTACAAGTTAAGTTATATTAAAAACACAATTTTCTATAGAAAATCTTAATGTCTGTCTTAAGATATGGTAACAATAATTAGGGTGCATTGCCGTAACTGCCGTTGATAATTTTGGAATAGAATGAAGAATTGTACAAACATTTATATTTCTTTTCAGTGGCAGCACGGAGCCCCGCAAATAATAATGGAAACAAAATTATTAAATCCAACTTGATGCTGTATCTGATATTTTAAGTTTATATATTTTAATCATTATTATATCTCTTTTCAGGTTTATTTTTAAGAAGATTAAATTTATTTGATTTTTTATTTATAAATGTAAAGTGATGCAGATTGACAAATAGCTCCGTAAACTAAATCTTTATTTTTCTTTATTGTAATTGAGTAGATATGGTGCCCACTGAAAAAGCAAACTCTGCTTATTCTCGTTTGAAAATACTCTGCGATGCGGATCATTCAATAATTATATTATTTTCTACCTTACAGGTGGGATGGTAAATGAGATTTCCAAACCAATATATGAATGAGGAGATGTTCAGACCTTTGGGTTATACGCTGACATCAGTCACATCTCTTTAATAAATGGCATGTAGTAAGTTATTTTAAATCAAGATTCAGAATATTTGATTTTGGCTTGTATAGATCAAAAAATTCCGATATCACGACAAAGAAAGATTTGTAAATCCCCTTGTACAGTTGAATGGCAGACTTCATTAGCCGCATTTAGATGCGTCACAGTTGTCCTTTTTCGCGGAGAAGTACTGTATTATTCAATTTTTTGCTGAGATTTATTTTATCCTTTATTAACTATATAAACTGATCCTACTCATGATTTTTCATATTTTCAGATATTATATTTACATTATTCCTATGGTTAGGATTCATCATTAATTATAAGGGCTTTTTTTAGTGTTTAAGCTTCCCATTAGGGAAGCTTTTTTTAAGTATTCTCTACTTCTTCTACTTGGGTATATGTGTTTTTAATTAAAGTGTATTCTAATGAAAAGTATACTTAAATAATTTCTGGTGATTAGCAATGAACTAGAAATTACATAGTTATTCAAGTGTCTGGAATACGAAAACATTTGTTACTGGCTATTGACTGACACTTACCCGTGAAAGAATACAAGCCATCAATACAATGCAAAAAGATGAACAGATTTTTTAACTATTGATACGAATAAAGATACGGTTATCCAAGTAATTTTAACTTTTAAAACTTGTTTAGTATATAATCATTGTATATTAGCGGAAATATTATTCCTGAGTCGACTATGATTACTTCCACGGAAATTTATGAGTTATTGGAACATCAAAATTCTATGGTGTTCCGGATTAAAGATGTAACAATCATTTACTGAATTTTTTAGAAAGTTTCGGATTTTTAGGAGCTGCATCGCTATTAAAGCTCTCAGTGTAGTATATAACAATAAAATCAAGGTAAATGTATCATTACAAGATATAGGTTTGTAGTTTAATTACTGCATTTTTTAGATTTATTACTGCCGTCTCAGAATTCATGACAAAAAGGTTCTTTATAAGTTTGTTTACAGACCTTAAAATTATTATTCATTATCTTGCTCGAAGATGTATTTTTTTAATAACAGGTCTGAATGATATATTAATTTTATTAAGAATCCGGCGCAATAAGTCAGATTTATTTTTTACTCTCTATCTGGCTATTGAGTAAAACATCCCGTTTATCTACATAATATCTAATATCTCTACCCAGTTTTTGATGAATCTGTCCTGTTTAGTTTTAGGCAGTATTTCCAAGGAAAGATAAGGATTAAGGTCTTCTAATTCAACAAGGAGAAGAGAACCATCAGAAAGACAGCAGACATCTACTCTTGTAATCCCTCTTTTAAGGTTATTCCAATTAATGAATTGATCTGCAAATGCAATTTCCCTGGCTGAGGGAAAATATTCAATAAGCTCCCACCTCTTATTTTTTTCCGGTGCATATAAAGCATATTGAAACCGATCATTGAGATAAACAAAAGAGATTTCATATTTAAAATCAATAAAGGGTTGTATAATCTTACCATTAAGTTCTGTGGTATGAATATATTTATTGTTCACTTTTTCCTGACCTGTTGAATCTGCACCATTCTTCATTTTAACCATATAGCTTCCAGGAGTTCCCAGTCTGTGCAGTTCATCTCTATTTTCTACAGTAGGAATAACTGGGAAATTATCCTTTGTCAGTTTCAGTAAATAATCTTTTCCTTTCTGATCACCTTTTCCATCAAATGAATTGAATGTTAAAAGATTTCTCTTTTTAACATTGTCGATAAATTCTTTGAAATAAGGTTCATAATTCATCACAGATCCTGTATTTCTGAAAATAATGATATCTCCATATTCCAGATAAGAATTTACTTGATGTGGATGGCCGATCAGTATATTAAAGTTATTTTTCAATTTTGATGTAATATATAGATCTTCTTTGTAGTAGGCTCTTCCTTTAGCCTCATAGTAAAAGTCCGTAAGATATAAAATGGTTTTCATTCTCAATAGTATATCTGGTAAAAATAAATTTAATTCGGACCCATCGGATATTCTTATATGTAGTAGTATTTAGATTTTAATGTCAATCAAAAACTAATATTTATTAATAATTGTTTTAGATAAAAAACTATAAATTTATAGTGATAATACTACTAATAATCAGTATTTTATTTACTAATGAAGTGTTAAATTTGCTAAAGTATTTATAACATCAATAGTGAAAACGTAACCTATAATATTACATAAAGGAGAATTTTTATGAGATAGTATATTATGATTTTTTTATCCGAACGTAAATATATACTGAAGAAAGAAATCTACTTTTCATAATATATTAACAAATAGTCATTACAATATTTAACAAATGAAAAAAATGTATTTATTACTCCTACTATTTTTTGATGCTCTGTCTTATGTACAAATAATGGCCAACAATGTGGTTGTTAGGCCTACTTTAGATATTACAAGTAACGGGATTAATCATTTCTTGGGTGACGAGGACGGGGTAATTCCCTTAAAAATGCAGATACTGCAGGAGTTTGCAGCTGCTTTGTTCATCAAGATTTAAGTAATCCTCCCTATGTGATTTAAAAAGTTGCTGGATTGTTTATAAGTGTGTTTAAGAATAAATTCTATTGATTGGTATTGACTAGCACATTAACAGGCTATTATAGGGTTTGTTTCTTCATTCAAACCTGTGCGGCAAAGAAATTTGCCGCACTTTAAAAAAACTAAAAAGTCAAATGAGAATATAAAATTTTTTGATAGTTACTTCAATATTGAAATACTTAACAATATATCCGAAATCTTCATTATATTTTAACTTATAACCATGTTTAACTATAGATATATTTTGTTACGACAACTTAAGACTACCATGATTTATTTGAATTAAAAACACAAAGTTCCTATATAAATTTGTAACTCCCTGTCTTAAGAAGTGGTGACCATTATAAGGGAGCATAGTCCGTAGCTGCACTGATTGTCATTGAATTAAATGAAGATTTATGCAAAAACATTTATATTTTACTTTCAGTAGCAGTACGGAGCCCCCGCAAAAATATAATATTTATTTCTCTATAAGTTTAATTTCAGGAAGTGGCTTTCTCATTTTGAGAAAGCTACTTTATTTTTATCCCGATGCACCATCAATAAAATCCTTAATACAAAGTAGAACTTTAGAATGATAAGCCTGATTTTATATTAATAAAACATCAGAAGGTTGTTTTATTTCAATGGAAATTACATTTTGACTATTATAGGGATCACGTCTATTTAGATTGTTTGGCTGTTTAAAACACACGATAAGATAATTATTATTAAAAACATCAAATCATTTTAAAAAACATCAAATTACCGAAGCTGATCAGTTACCGATCAAATCAATGGTTTGCTTTATGATGGAACTGGAAAACTTATTCAAGTAATACGAGAATATCTTCTTTCATCCGGCGAAACAGTTTCCACCGCTGGATTTTCACAGTTTTTTTTTCTCTTAGATGAAAGACGTTTTCTGATCCTTTTAAAGGAGGAATAATTGCTTACATTGAATGAAAAAGTACACCTTCCTTCCGTGAATAAAGATGAGGCCCAGCAATATAATTGTGTCTCCCGTCAGATTGCCAAACAATACCTTAGAAGTTGCTTCTCTTTATAAAACGGATTGGTTCATAGTATAACCAGATATGCTTTACCAATAAAAGAATCAAAAGGAAAAATCTATTTTTATTTTGCGATTGTCTACAAGGGAAAAGTTATGCCTTCAGAAAAACTGGATCTCCAGATCAAAAACAATGAATGTATGGGAGAAAGCAGAGGTAATTATAATATGTGGTATCAGTATCTTATAGCTCAGATTTTAGATAAAAGTAGTTTGATAGCATTAAGTCAGTACCATGCTTTTGACCTGACTTATGATTTAGGACTTCTTTTAATAAATGGATATCTAGACTACCAAATAAGAGAAGGTTTAAAGATTGTATCCGAGGTTATGTTTTTTGCCCTTGAATCGTATCAATTAGATGATACGAAAGAATAGGATATGAGAAAAAACCTTTTGAACATGTAACTGTTATACTTATTCAAGCCAAATTGACTGGACCTTCCAATTATTGAGGCCTTTCATTTATGTAAAGCTTCTCCCTAGGAGAAGCTTTTATAGAGTTAACTTTTGATATTTTCAAGTAATATTTCAATTATTAATATGTGAACAAAAAGCTGATTTCAATCATGATTAACATAAAAATAGCAATATAAATTTGTTTTTCTATAGGTGTTTAATTCAGTATTAACTAAAAAATTAAATATTCAATCCGGAAAAATAAGACTACAAAAACTTGCGAAAGCTTACACAAAACACAATATTACGATGAAAAAAATACAAAGATCTCTAATCTTGTTTATTATGGCAATTATTTATACAAAAGCTCCAGCACAAATTGTTCTCACCAAAACACAAACTGCTGATAATGAATTTGAAGTTTCCTTAAAACCTCTTTTACAAGCAAACTATGGAATTACGTTTCAAAATATGAGTGCGGCTGACGGCTTTGTTCCGCAAGCCATAGAAGTTCCTCAGCGTGATGATGCAAGGGGATATTTCAGTATGAAACAGACCACGATAGGATTAGAAATAAAGAAAGAGAGTACTACTAAAGAAAATTCCTTTTATTCTTATCTTGAAATAGATTTTTACGGTAAGAACGGAGCGACAGCACCAAGATTTAAGCATGGTTTTATCCGTTGGAAAGGATTGACAATCGGACAGACAGCAAGTAACTTTTCTGATACTGAAATTTTTCCCAATATTTTTGACTTCAACGGGCCTAGTGGATTACTGTATTCCCGTAGAATACAGGTAAGCTATAGTACTCATTTTTCAAAAAAGGAAACGCTCTCGTTATCTCTCGAGGATCCCAATACTCCAAGTATTTCTCTTCCTTCAAATAATTATCTGGGATGGAGAAAAAGAGCTATACTTCCGTCATTATCAGGAGTGTACAGGTATGGAGATGAAAGAAGCTATATTAAAGCAGGGGCTATTATTATGCCTATCAGCTATGCTATGAAAGAAAATATGGGAGATAATTACAAGACCTGTACTATTGCAGGCTGGGGTGCTATGATATCAGGAAAATTAAGATACGATGAAAGAAATATTTTCAGCTTTGAAAGTTCTTTTGGAAACGGAATAGCTACCTACAATGCTGATCTGAACGGAGAGAAGTATGATGCGGTACCTGACCCTGCTCATAAGAACCTTCTAGAAACACTGCGGTTATTTAACGTAGTTGGAATTTATGAACATTGGTGGAACCCAAAATGGAGTTCTGTTGCTTTTGCTAGCTATTCAAAGGTTGGTGGTAAAGATTTTATTCCGACCGATATGACAAAAATTCTTTACCATATGAGCCTTAACCTTATTTTTCAACCTTACAAAAGATTTAGGATAGGGATTGAAGCCAATTATGGTATAAAACGAACGTTTGACAACCAGAAAGCACCTGCCTGGAAAATTCAGACATCTACCTCTTTACAGCTTTAATAGCAATTTAAGTTTGTTTTTGTAATCAATAACTATTGTACAAATTAATTTACAAAGCTTATACATGCATACTCAATTTAATTAATAATAAATGAATTATATTGCAATTATTAAGTCAAATTTTACACGAAATTTTTAGAGATATAGCTAAAAAATTACAGATCATTAGTGAAAATACTACCCGCTATCTATTGCGGTGAGGATAAGATATTTTTACTTTTACACAGTTGTCTTTAAGCAATCATTTTTATAAGTATATTTTTGTTAGGCTAAATGATTTAAAGATATTTGCTGAATTATCACTTCATCCGGCCGAGATTGATATCTTTGCCGGATTTTTATTAGAATATTTTAAATTGATATATACACTTAATGTGTTAGAAATACATATTGGATTATAAGGTTTCTTAAAAAAAAGTTTTCCAGAACCTGGCGATCTGGAAAATGAATCCTCACTATTAATGTTGTTCAAATTCAAAGAGGCTGTCGTCATTTTGCTCAAAATGATCATTGATTATGCTTTAAACTTGTTAAAACATTATAATATAAAACTAATACCGATTAAATGAAAATTTCAGTAATTATATCAGTCTATAATGCAGAAGAATTTGTTGCAAATGCAGTAAGGTCTGCCCTACAGTTTGAGGAGGTTTGTGAGGTTTTTCTCATAGAATATGGGTCTTCAGATCATTCGCTGACAATATGTGAAAAGCTTGAAGAGGATTATGACAGGATAAAACTTTTTCAGCATAATCAATGCAGGAATAAAGGGAATATAACCAGTAGAAATTTAGGAATTGAAAACGCTTCGGGTGATTTTATTTCTTTTTTAGATGCTAGCAATTATTATCTTCCCAACCGTTTTGATGCTGAGAGAGAGCTTTTAAAGAATCAAAAAGTAGACGGTGTCTATGGAGCAGTTGGAATCCATTATTACTCACAAAGAGCAAAAGAGAAATATTATCATTTATATAAAGATTGCTTAATCCCTTGCTGTAAGAAATGTCATCCCAAGACTTTTATTCCAAGAAGGCTTAATAAGGCTGATTTGTTTGATCAATTCAGTATTGATACGTTAACAGTACGGAAAGATCGTTTGCTTGAAAAAATGCATTATCTTTTTACTTCATATTCAATGCAGGGAGACGTAGAATTTCTGTTGTCACTTTCATATTATTTGGAATTGTACTATGGAATTTTACATGAACCTGTAGCGATGCAAGGAGTTCATGATAGCTGCAAAGTATTATGGATTAGTAATAAAGAAGTTCTTTCTGCCATAACAGAATAAAAGGTTTTTAAATTGGCTCGGCAACCTGCAAACCCTTAAAACATTAGCCAAATAGTTTAAAAGTATAATGATTGTTTTACATATTGACTTATATAAAACCACATGAATTTCTAACATTAAAGGAAAAAATTGAAATAAGTTTGCACATGAGTAATTCTTTGTTATAAATCAGACTAATAAATAGAATAAAAATGTTGCATTTACGAATTATGAAGAAAAAAATTATTAATTAAAGCCATTCTAATTATTGTTATCAATTATTTGTGGGATGTAAAGTTGACCCCTGGCATATTCAGCATGAAATAAACAAAAAAGTAAGGATGTATTAATAAGAGATATGTTACAGTTTAAGAAGCAGATAGAAAATATCTTTAAGATATAAAGGTGTAAATCCAGTGATATTGACTCTTGTTTTTCATGTGTCAATTAGAATATACGCTGTAACAGTGTATGGTCATTGTTACTCATATAATAGTTTTTGTTTGATGCTCATGATCAGTTTTATTTTTTTCAAAAGTGCGGCAAATTGCTCTGCCGCACAGATTTAAACCAAACTCACAAACTTATTTTAATAATGTATTAATGCTTATTACTTTGATAAAATTTTAAAAGCTATAAAACAAATTTAACATTATATTAACAAATGTTAAATTTGGCCTAAATAGTCAAATAAATTCCGCTTAATAGAGAGACTAACGAATTAAATGAATAGGATCTATTCTGAAATACAACGTACAGAATATCCGTACGTGCGGTAGTGTCTTGTTCTGAATTTACCTTACAGTACTGTTTAGTTATTTGTAGAATGCTAACAGTCATATGTTTAAGTTGTCGTAAAAAAACTACATAATATTAGTGATAATCCGATATGTTGTAGTTGGTGTATTATAAATTAAAAAATTACATTTGTTTTAATTTTTCTTAAAGAGATAAAGGAATTCATCTCAGAATTAATAACTAACACAAAATTTTCAGAGCTTATAAGATCGTCATATGAAATTAACGTCTAAATTTCTGATCCTAACTATTGTCAAAATGCGTTTTTAATGATTTATTGAATCTTATCTATAGAAGAATAAAACAGATTATACTAATTGAGCCAAATGAAAACTAACTATCAAATATTAAAAACATGAGAAAAATATATTTATTACCAACGATTTTTTTTGGTAGCTTATTCTATGGACAAACCTTTATAGATGCTTCAGAAGGGCTTATAATCCCTCGTCTGACGGGTAATTTTCTTCAAACAGCAGAATTAAAGGGTGTATATTCCAATGCCAAAGATGCCATTTTGGTATATGTTACCGCCCCCCCTGATCCTGAAAGGCGTACTGGCCAGGTAGAAGGGATAGATTCCAAAGGTTTCTATTATTTTGACGCAGCAAGTAACCGATGGGTAAGGATAATCTCCAGGGGTAGCGCTACAGCAGCTTTATCACAGTTGTTATGTTCTTCTTCTACCAATATAGGTATTTTGGAAGCCACACGGCCAGCTTCTGGGGTCAGTGTTATTGTGCCTTATAATGGTGGAAACGGAGGAGTCTATCCTGCTTTGAGTGTTCCTTCTATGGGTATTACAAATCTTAACGCAACCCTTTATCAAGGAAATCTTAGTGTTGGCGGTGGTTTCTTAGTATTTAACATTACTGGAATACCTCTTACTACAGGCACAGCTATCTTTAACATCAATATTGCGGGTAAAGACTGCAGTTTTAGTCTTCAAGTACAACCGAAAACCAAGTTTGATGATGTAGTAAATGTCTCCATTAACGGTCAAATCCGTCAGATAATGTCAAGAAATTTGGGTGCAAACCCTACGCAGGATCCTGATGTGCCTTCCCAAGCTATTATGGGAGATTATTTTCAATGGGGGAAAAGGAATGCGGTGGCTACGCCTTATACTCCTGATGTGGCCATCGCCGGATGGAGTACAGAAGGAGCAGCTGATAAAGCATGGAATAGTGGTACAGAAACCAATCCATTAAAAACAGTAAACGATCCCTGCCCATCAGGCTTTAGGCTTCCTACCAGAAATGAATGGGTACAGTTTAACAGCGCAAGTACTAGTAGTACTATAGGAACATGGGCTACCACACCAACAAATGGTCCAACTAATTTCACTGCAGCTATTGTATTTAATAATAATGGGAATACTTTAACTCTTCCTGTTAGCGGATACCGTAATGAGGCTTCAGGATCATTACAGAATCGAGCTCGTTTTGGATATTATTGGAGTAGTACTGAGAGTAGCACCAGTGCATATGCCTTAAATTTTGGTATTAGTGCAGTAAATGCCACTGCTTACACTCGTGGAGATGGCTTCTCAATACGCTGTATCAGTGAATAATTTAGTTTACCTAGTCTATCAGTGTTATCTCAATTAAACTACAAGGATAATCATATGGGACTATTGAGCTAACCCTGCAATTGGAAAGGCATTAGCTATTATGTGACATATATATCGAGGTTCTTCAGAAGCAGACGGCCTCTTAACAATAAATAAGAATCATAGAAACATGTGCTTAATACTGTTTGCTTGATAAACTCATTATCTTTTACTTTAACACAGGAAGACATAGAATTTATACTATTTCTTTCATATCATATAGCAGGCAAGACATCTTTTAAAATATCTAACTTAGAATTAATATTGTGAACAATAGATTTATCTATCCTAGTCTTTTTATGATCATACTAATCGATAATATTCTATAATTAAACCCATATAATACTATAGCTGACTTTTTTTATTACAATAATTTAGTTCCTAAGTTTGCATTTTTGAATTTATCTTTCAAGATATGATAATATCTAATGCATTTTTGTCTAAAGTAAAAAAGACATTACTTTTTCTTTTCCTATTTTTTTCACTGGCAGAAATTTTCGGACAAAGAGATACAGAACATTGGGTGGCTCCTTACTTTGACAGTATGGGAAGTTCATATAATCACGGACTCTATTTTTCAACAGATTCATTTACACCATTTACAGTTAAAATTTATAGCAATAATAATCAGATTGGAAGTGTTACTATCAGTAAAGGTTCTCCTGCAACTTTTATCGTAGAACCTAATTACATAAAATTGACTGGAACTTCTGAAGCAGCTTCAAAATCTAATAAGGGAATATATACTGTTGGGGAAAAGCCTTATTTCCTAACGATGCGAATTGCTACAGGTGCTCACGCTGAGATTATCACCTCTAAAGGACGGGCAGGAATAGGAACTGAATTTTTTGCTGCTGTTGCTCCTGTAACCGCGAGTTCCAATAACTATAATTTTACAGCAGGAATTCTGGCGACAGAAGATAATACGACCGTGAATATTTCAGGATATAATCCGGCAATCAGTTTTTTGAATATCGCTTCAACCCCTAGTGTGCTAACGGTAACATTAAACAAAGGACAGTCGTATACTCTTGCAGGTATAACTAATATAACCGCTAACAGAGAAGGATTTATTGGCGCAAAAATTAGTGCTGATAAGCCCATATCCGTTACCAATGGTAATTCCAATGGATTTTTTGCCACTACAGCAAATGATGGTTCTGATCTGATTATGGACCAGTCTATTCCAGTTTCACGTCTTGGAAACGAGTTTGCAATGATTAAAAGTGTTTCTACAAGTCCTTACAATGTGGACGGGGGAATTATTATTGCCACTGAAAATAATACACAGATTTACCTTAATAATGGCACTGTGCCTATTGCAACAATTAACGCGGGACAATATTATAGAATTCTGGCTAATGCGTATATTAATCAGGGGAACGGACATTCTAATATGTATGTCAAAACTTCCAAAAACGTCTATCTCTATCAACTGGTAGGAGTAGGATCCGGAGGTTATACTGGTGGGTATAACCTTATTCCTCCTTTAAACTGCTTCCTGCCAAGAAAAATTGATGAAATCGGGAAGATTAATGAAATGCCCAATATCTCATCCATATCTGTAAGGATGAATATTCTTACACAAACTGGTGCCCATATTACGGTTAACGGTGCTAGTCCAACATCTGTTCAGGGACCATATCCTCTTCAGGGAAATAATGACTGGGTGACTTATTCAATACAGAATATTACAGGAAACACAACTATTACTTCAGATAAAGCGGTTACGGCTGGAATTAACGGAGGTTATAGCAATGCTGGATATGGGGGATATTTTGCAGGTTTTTCTTCAATACCTGTTATTATGAAAAAATCCGGTGAATGTGCACCCAGTATTACTCTTGAGGTTGATGATAGCTATGATACCTACCAGTGGTATCGTAACGGAAGCAGTATTTCAGGAGCTGCCACTAACACATATTCGCCTGCTCAGGGAGGTAATTATACGGTAAGAATAACTGCCGGCTCATGTGAGCCTAAATTTACTCCTGTTTACAAGATTAACAGCTGTTTGAAGGAAACTACGAAGAATGATTCTATCTGCGGGGATCATCTCAATATTGTTCCCCAGTTTTCACAATCTTCACAAACTGTGGTTCCCGGAAGTGTTGTGATCATTACACCACCTTCCCATGGCACAGCAATTGTGGATTCCACAACAGGAAAAATTACTTACACACCTGTTTCAGGATATGTCGGAACTGACACTATTGTATATAAATTTTGCGGGAATGATCCGGAATTTCCGGATTGTGAACAGGTTAGTCTTCATATCAATATTTCAAAAACACCCAATGTTCAAAATACATCACTTAGCAACTGTTCAGTTACGAATACAGCAGTATTTAATTTAAAAGATGCTGAAACGGTTATTTCTTCAGAGCCGGGTGTCAGTTTTTCATATTATCAAAATCTGACTGATGCTAATGCCGGAAATACCAATACGTTATCAAATCCTACTGCTTATTCCTCGGGAAATATTACAATATATGTTCGCGTATCCTATGGTTTCTGTTATAGTATAGCAGAGTTGCAGCTAATTGTCAATACAAAACCTGAGCCTGTTATCAATGTTTCCTCTTCAGTGATTTGTCATGATATTCCTGTTGTACTCACCTCCAGTTTGCCTGTAGGAAACATCTGGTCGACCGGAGAGATGACACAATCCATAACTGTGCATGCAGCAGGGGTATATACGCTGGTGAATGATAACGGATCTTGTAAGAGTGATGCTGTTGCCGCTACCATTGTTAAAGATGAGGATCCGAACTTGCAGATTGCAGGAAATCTTGTATTCTGTGAAGGGGATTCTACGGTATTAACGGCTAATGCGGACGGAACAGGAAATAACTTCCTTTGGTCTAACGGTACTACCGGAAATACCCTTACTGTGACAACACCAGGAACCTATACAGTAACACTTACTACTGCTTTAGGATGTCAATACCAGCATGCGGTAACAGTGAAGATGGATTCTTTGATTGTTGTTAATATAGCTCCACCCACAAAGACTATTACATGTAATGAAACAAGCATCACGTTAGATGCAACAGGGTCTGTATACCAACCCGGTGCAGCTTTTTTTTGGACAGCAGGCTCTGGTGGAAATATTGTTTCAGGAGAGAATACTTTAACCCCTTTAGTTAACAAAGGTGGTGTTTACACATTAAGCATCAGCAGTTCAACACCTATGGGATGTGTAAAGATGGGTTCAGTCACCGTTTTAGAAGATACTGTTCCTCCTCCGGTAGTTATAACAGCTCAGCAGCTGACAATTTGTAAAGGGTATTCTGTTACTTTGACTGCTTCCGGAGCACAGACCTACATATGGACAGGATTATCAGGAAATGGCAATACACAGATTGTTTCCCCTGATGTTACCACAACATATCATGTTGAAGGAGTAGGACAGAATGGATGTTCTGCTCAGGCAGATATTACAATTACTGTCGTTCCAGCCATAACGTCCCTTCTTCGGGATATCGAAATCTGTCAGGGGCAGAAAGGAGTACTTGATGCCGGTAATGGTCCCAATTATACTTATCACTGGAGCACTGGAGAAACAACAAGAACGATTTCAGTTACTCAGGCAGGAACCTATACTGTTATCATCAGCAATGGAGTTTGCTCAAAATCATATTCGTCTGATGTTGCCTATATCCATGTTCCGGAGATTCTTGAGGTCATATACGAAAATGATGCTTTGAAGATTTTTGTCAAAAACCATGAAAATCTTCCTTTAGAATTTTCTATTGATGATGGAGTGTTATGGCAAAGTTCAGATATATTTTATAATGTCAATAAAAATACAGAATACACAATCAGAATAAGAAATATGGGGATTCTTTGTGATACCTCAGTACAGTATTATACGTTTTTCTTACCTAATGCTTTTACCCCTAACGGAGACGGGATTAATGATGTGATCAGTTTTGCAGGAATCGCAAAACTCAAAAACTTCTCAGCCGTTATTGTTGATAGGTATGGAAGGCAAATGTTTAAGGGCACAGAAAGTAATTTCATCTGGGACGGAAAATATTTAGGTGGGTCTATTCCCACTGCTTCCTATTGGTATACTGTTTCATGGGATGACCGTATCAACGGAAAGCCTGTCACCAAATCAGGATGGATACTACTGCAGAATAGAAATAATAATTGATCAAGCATATTTGTAATTTTGATTTCAACTTCTAAAGCTTTTATATTGCTCAGAATATACTATTTTTTAAACCATATAGTTGTATAACTATGGTTTATTGGTATTAATACGATGTGAAAAAGTGAATATATTTCAAAGTAAGCTTTTAAATTTGTTATGTAGTTTCATTAACATTAAGATAAAGAAATTAATCAATAAAAAATGCTATTAAGATAAATATCATATTAAGAGACCAAAGCAACAATAGGTTCTATGAATAGATTATTTAAATTTTTGATTTTAATGATCTCTATAGACCGGTTAATTTTTATTGTATAAAAGTTCTATAGTTCTAATTAGCAAGCTTTCATGCTGTTTTTTCATGGTAGTGATTATTTTATATAAGCCATTATATAAAACTATAATAGTTTCAGGATAGGTATAGAGGTGAAAGTTTAATTTTGCAACTCTATTAATAAAATAGATTTCAATTAATCTGTTAATTACAAATCAATACTTATGAGCAAAATGAAGCGAAGTGACGGGAGATACTGGAATAATATAGCAAAAGATTACAATTCACTGTATGCCGATAATTGGAGCAAGGAAGAAAATTTATTTATTCAGAAACTATTGAAAACTTTTATCTGTGATCATCATAAAATCCTTGATCTGGGATGTGGTACAGGATTAGGATATGAATTATGCACCGCCAGTAATAAAAAGATTAAATATACAGGTCTGGATATTTCTGAACATATGATACGGCTTCTCAGGTCTCAGCACCCGGAAGTGGGATATATAGAAGGTTCTATGAGTAATTTGAGTCAGCTTAATGATAATTATTTTGATCTTATTGTCAGTATTTTTACCTCTTTCTCCTATACTGATGATGTTTCCAAAACAAGACAAGAAATGTTCAGAGTATTAAAACCCGGAGGAACGGTTGTGATTTCTGTTTTAAGCAAATGGTCTTTAAGACGAATATTTGCATTTAAATTTTTGGGCATTGAAAAATACAAGACCAGAAAAAGCAAAGGTGCTGATTACTGCCTGGCAAAAGTATTTAGTAAAAAAGATATCACTGCATTTGAGCAGGATTTTATCGTGGAAGAGATACTGGGCTATAATTCTTTCGGAGGAATAAATTTTCTGACCAAAAACAACAGGTTCTGGAATATTAGCCGTATCATATCAAAGTTATTTCCTCAGACAAGTCATGAACTTATTGTAATTCTGAAAAAAAGGATGGTATCATGCTCAGCTGAGATCAGTGAAGCAGTATAAGAGCAGTTAACATATGACGGATACTGATTCCATCATAATCCTGAAATACATGTAGTGATTATTTTACATTTAAATCTATATAAAACTATATGAATCTCGTTTATAGTCTGCCTTATATGCTTTAAGTTTGCAATAGACAATGTTTGAAATATATTTCACATTTTAACAGTTATGAAATTTTTCAGAAAATTGTATGACAAGCATTAAGCTAACTATTCAATTAGTATAATTACTTTGCCTGAATTAAACACTCTGGTTTTGTTTCTGCAGTTTTGTTTCATGGACTAATTTTCTGCAGGGCAACATAAGCACAGTGTGATTGTACATTTGGATATACAACTTTTTATTGTCATTATTTGTGTGTTAGCCGGAGACCAACTCCGGTTTTTTATTTCCATAAAAAAGCTCAGCAAATATAAACAATTAAATGATATCTGCCATTAAAAATACCAGATATCAAAAAAAATGCTGGATTCTAAGCACTTTTTCGCTTCTTAAACTTTATATTTTATTGACCTGATAAAATACCTCGGACAGGGAGAAGCTGTTCTATTTATATTGGCAAAACAAAAAAACCTCTCTGATTACAGAGAGGTTTTGTATCTAATTAAATTTTATGCTTTTTGGTGTCCTGTACTTTTAGTAAAGTAAATAATAAATATAATTGCTACGATACCAAGCGCATATATATACATATCAATCGGTGAGGCAGGAGCTCCAGGTCCAACAGGCCCTGTACCCCCTCCTCCGCCATTTGGATTTCCTCCTGGCCCAACTGGTCCTGTACCTTTCATTACTACGGTTGTTTCTTCTGCATAAATCCATATAGCTGAGAAAAGAAGGAAGGAAATTGATAATAGCTTATTTATGATTTTCATATATTTTATTTTAAGATTTTTGTATTAACAACTTCTCCTTTATCTGAAACCACTTTCACTATGTATGCATTTTTAACTTTACCATCTAATTCAATTACAAAATCAGTTGAAGTATTCACTGCTTTTTTAGAAATTACCAGTTTTCCACTCATATCATACACTTCAATATCAGCTTTTTTCCAGGCCGGATCAAATCTGACAATATAGTTTGTAATCTGTGGATTATAAACCACTATTGTTTTTGAAGGAGCTACAGTATTACCTGTTGCCAGAACAGCAGTGTTAGGGGTATCATAATATAGGTTAAGCAGATCTGTAGTAGCTGGGATTATATCTCCTTGTTTAATCGGTTGGGCATTTCCTCCAGTTACATTATAATAAAATCCAAGACCACTAGATAGGGCGAAGGTTGAATTGTTTATCAATTGTGCATTTTCTCTTACTTCAAATTTGTAAGATTTAACTCTCGTCAGATCACTATTTTTTAATACAATATTCTTTCCCTGAAAGTTGCTTTCGTTAGCTTCATTGATATATAACTGATACACATCTTTATAGTTGTTATCAATTCCACCACCTGGAGCTTCTTCATAAGTATATATGAGACTGGATGAATTTGCAACCTGAATTCTTGAACTTGTTGAGTGTCCTGTGTTTCCATTGGCATAGACAACATAATATGTTTTTGCCACTTCATTTCCATTGGCATCAAGACCAATAACACCTAATTGCTTTACGGTATTTGTCGTCGGATTATTTTTATTTGCATTTACATTGTAATCCGTACCACCGGATCTGCTATAATAATTAAATCTTCTGAGATTTGAAAAATTAAGCTGATCGGCTGCAGTATTATCATTAAGCTTAATAGCGAAAGTTCCTAATGGTCTGATTACCATATAGTCGACATCTCCTGTTGGAATGCCTGCATTAAATGTAACAAATTTATCAGGGCCGGTACTTATGGTACCGCCACTATTCGTAGTTACCGTTCCGGGCTGTAATTTAATTCCATAAATTGTACTTAAATAAACACCATCTCCGTTTGCAGCTGGTTCATTATAAGCGACATTTGTTAAATCTAAGTTTGTCAGGAATGGATTAGCCAAAGAATATATATTTCTACCAAAATTGCCTTGCCATTCAGTTCCGCCAGAGGCAATTTCAAAAACATCCTGTATATAACTGTTATAATACTCGTTATAAGAGTTTTTCTGAGCACCTGTTGGTCCAAAGTTGATACCAGCTGCCGCATTTTGTAAAGTTATAGCAGCTCCGATATCTGTTAGCGGACGTCCTTTTAGAGTTCTTGTTGTGTTGCTTACATCAAGATTTAGCCCTCCTAGCATATAATATGTTGAACCGGGAGTTGCTACTCCGAATTTAGAGCTTAAACCAAAATTAGTCGATTCAGTGTTGCTGTTATTTGACCAAAGTATTTCATTTTGAGAATACCTGGATTGCACAAATGTCTTTCCTAATTCTGCACTTAATGTAGAAGCCGTTTTATCATAAAAAGGAAGTCCAATTTGTTGATAACTTCCATGTTTTATTGATCTGAACTCCTGGTCTACAATACCTGTAATATTAGCTTGTGGGATCCCACTAATATACAGTTGCCCATAAGTATAAACAGGGGTAGCAGAAGGACTGTTTACATTGACAGAAGCGTAAGCAGTGGGTTCGTTAAGTTTGTTAATAAAATTACCTGTTACTGAGCCTTCTGTTTTGTCTGCTCCTCCTGTAGTGATCGTTTTAAAGGAGTCTGAAGTAGTACCTGAAACAATAACGTTTCCGTGGTTTTCAATGGTACCAGTTCCTCTTGTTTGTAACCCCCCACCGTTGTAAAGCAGTGTACCTTTACTTACAAAAGTTATAGCAGTGTCATCTACATGAAGTAGAACGTTCTGCGCCTGAACAGAACCTATTGCTGCTAATAAACCAATAGCTGATAAACTTTTTTTCATTAGTATAGTTATTTTGTGTTAAACAAATTTTTAAAAATCAAAATTCACATACTTATATCTCATAGTTACAAGCCGCTATAAAAAATACGTTTTGTAAATTCTTATACAAATGTAAAAAGTATAGTTATTGAATAGGTTTTGAACTGTATAGTATTTTCGTTATTTAATTGTAGTATTTTAACTATAATATTGTTTTTATTTGTAGTTTTAATAATTATATTTGTTTTTTACTGCGTGATTAATCATGGGTTGTCAGTGCGAAATTTTGTAATTGTGAATAGAGGTTATAAGTTTATCTAGAATATGAACAGTTATATAGAGCTGTGTATGATAAATAATTTATTGTTAAAAATTCCAAAGATGAATTATTGATATCATTTCTATTGAACATTCAATTTATCCTCATAAATTCATATTCTCTGAATATTTTTTCAAACAATGGAATAAACTTCATTTCCCAATTGTATGCTCATTTTTTTTTTTTTTTCTTTTTTTTCATATTGTTAAATTTATATATGGATTTTGTGGAATTTGCGAAAGCGTAGTGTTATTTTACGAAGCTATAATAATTAGGTGATTTTGGAATAATATACTTCTAAATTTGTACATGATATAGCAGTTAATTGTTTTTCTGTAGTATTAGGGTTAATAAAGAGTCTGATAAATTAAAGTGAATCAATTAACAGATAATAAAACAATCAATTATATTATTTCGAAAACCTAAAATTTAATGCATTATGGAAAAGAAAATTATTTTAATAATTATTCTTATAGGTAAATGGCTCCAGCCTGTTGAAGGTATGGAAAACGGAAAACAAGGATTTTAGCTCTCCGAAGATGTTACTGCTACTTCTCTTAATGTGCATACATTTTTGTATGAAAAATGGCACAACTCTCATAATACTCTTTTCTTAACTTATCGTACTCAAGATGTAAAACTGATTTCAAAAGGTATCGATACGCTCATTATTAAAAAACTGGATAATGACATGGTAGTAGTTTTTCCTGCTGGAGTTACCACGGAAAATAAACAAGCCTATATGAAAAAGAAATAATACTACTTCGACAGAATTTAAAATTTTTTGGCAAAAGTTAGCAATAATCTAGATGCTATATATCGGAAGAAACAATTTTGTTTCTTCGCTTTTTTTTTAGATGCTTGGGATTTTATAAAATTTTTTATAATTATTACCATTTTTATAAGAAAGTTAGTTTTATTTAAGCTTTTGTTAGTTAAAAAACTACATGTGTTAGTGATAATACGACTGACTGATAATAAGTTACTTGAAAACAACTTTTTATATTTGTTGTGCAAAGGATCTCACATGATTCTTAAAAATTGATAACAAATAAATTAAAATTATATAACGATGAGAAAATTGTATTTATTACCAATAATTTGTTTTGGTACCTTATCTTTCGGTCAGGTTGGTGTTAATAATGTTGTACCTAAATCAACCCTGGATGTACAGAGTAAAACAATAGATGGAAGCCGTTCTGAAGGATTTCTCCTTCCACGAGTAACTGGTAATGCTTTGCATGATGCAGAAGCAGCAGGAGTATATGGAGCAGATCAGGATGTTACATTGGTGTATGTCACTCAGGAGCCTGATCCTGATAATCGTATAGGGCAAACGGAGGGGATGGATTCTCCAGGCTTCTATTATTTTAATGCTGGCAGCAACCGTTGGGTAAAAATGCTGGCCAGTGGCATCAATACGGCTGCTATAACTCAGTTAGTGTGTTCATCCTCCAGCGATATCGGAATACTGCAGTCAGGAGTAGCCGCTGCGGGAGTAAATACTGTAATTCCGTACAACGGAGGTAACGGAGGTGTTTATTCTGCAATAAGTATTCCCTCCATCGGAGTAACAGGACTTACTGCTGTACTTCCTTCAGGAACACTTAATCATGGTAGTGGTTCATTAAATTTCACTATTATTGGTACACCGTCGGGAGTTGGTACAGCTGTTTTCACTCTCGATATAGGGGGGGAGACCTGTGGCTTTAGCCGTAATGTGCAGGCAGGAGGGTCATTCACAGATGTGGTTGATGTGATTGTTAATGGACAAACACGGCAAATGATGACCCGTAATCTTGGAGCCGATCCAACAAAAGATCCTAATACTCCTGTTCAGGCAATCTTTGGTAATTTTTATCAATGGGGTAAACTTAATCCTGTAGCAACCGCTTATACTGCTGCAGGTTCAATTCCGGGTTGGTATACATCCCATGCACCTAACAGATCATGGAATAGTGGTACAGAAGCAGTTCCTATAAAGACCGCTAAAGATCCTTGTCCTTCTGGCTTTCGTATACCAACACGAAATGAATGGGTCGGATTTAATAATGCAAGTACCAATAGTAATATAGGTACATGGGCTACTGGTACAACAGATGGTGCTACCAATTTTACCGCTGCTAAAGTGTTTGTTAATAATGGAAATACCTTAACTTTCCCTATTGTTGGTCAACGTAACTATTATGCTGGTGGATTAATTAACCGATCTTTTGCGGCAGGGTACTGGAGTAGTACTGAAAATGGCAGCGGGCAGGGCTTTAGTATGACGTTGATATCTAGCGCAGTAAACCCGTCTAATATTAATACTACTCGCAGTAATGGATTTGCATTACGTTGTATTTCGCAGTAATTTTTATTCGTATATTCTTTTTGAACTTTGATTTTAAGTGTAATTAATTTATTATGCTGACAATAATCAAATATAAATAGGTATACAATCAGAGCGATTAAAAGCTTTTAATTTAAACAATATTTGCAATGAAAAAAATATATTTATTACCAACAGTTTTCTTAGGTATATTGTCTTATGGACAACTGGGAATCAATAATAGCGACCCAAAATCCACTTTAGATGTGGTTAGTAAAACCACTGATGGCAGTACTGCTGAAGGTTTTATCCTTCCCCGCGTAACCGGTAATGCTTTAAAAGCAGCTGAAGTTGCTGGTGTGTATGGTGAAGACCAGAATGCTGTGCTTGTATATGTTACTGAAGAACCTGATCCTGATAATCGTACGGGACAGGTAGAGGGTATGGATTCTCCCGGGTTTTATTACTTTGATGCGGGTAGTAATCGATGGTTAAAGATGGCATTAGCGGTTACGGCTACAGCCCATATCACACAACTTATGTGCTCATCTTCCAGCGATTCTGGTTTTCTGGAAGAAGGAGAACCTGCTTCCGGAGTAAATACAAGTATTCCCTATAATGGTGGTAATGGAGGTACCTATGATGCAATCAGTATTCCTTCAACAGGAGTAACAGGGCTTACAGCCATACTTCCTTCAGGGACACTTAATAATGGCAGTGGAACGTTGAATTTTACCATTATTGGTACACCTCTAACGGCAGGCACAGCAGTGTTTGATCTTACTATAGGTGGTGAATCTTGTGGTTTTAGTCGTACTGTAGTAGCCAGTAGTTCTTTTGCTGATCAGGTTAATGTACTCATTAACGGACAGACAAGACAGATGTTAACGCGTAACCTTGGGGCTGACCCTTCACAAGACCCTAATGTCCCTAGTCAGTCAATAATGGGAAATTATTATCAATGGGGTAAAAAGAACCCTGTAGCCACTGCTTATACTTCTAGTGCTTCCATTTCAGGATGGAGTACTTCAACAGCAGCCAACAAATCATGGAACAGTGGTACGGAAGCAACACCAGTTAAAACGGCAAATGATCCTTGTCCTACCGGGTTCAGAGTGCCTACCAGAAATGAATGGTTACAATTTAACAGTGCAAGTACAAATACAACTATAGGAACATGGGTTACAGCAGCAACAAATGGCTCTACTAATTTCAGTGCAGCTATAGTATTCAGTAATAATGGGACAACATTAACTTTGCCTACTGGTGGGTATCGTAATGAGACTACTGGATCATTACAGAATAGAGCTCGTTTTGGATATTATTGGAGCAATACTGAAAGTAGTACAAATGCATTTGCTATTAATTTCGGTGTCAGTGCGATAAATTTAACTGCATACACGCGTGCAGATGGTTTTATAGTGCGTTGTATCAGTGAATAAGTTGTTATTTTATAATCACTTATCACTTTATTTTAAAATTCCATAACTCTGTGTGGTAAAATGTTTTTTTTTGTCGCACATTAAAATATAGAATTATAAAAATTTATAAATCGAATTTGACTTAAAAATAAATTAAGTTAATGCCTCACTCTAATTAGTTTCATATTTGATATCATTCTGATCATATTGGTATTGTATTTAATTTCCTGTGGAGAATGGTAATGCAAAATCCTTTAAAGATTGAACATATGAGCTTTTTAAGCTTTGTCCATGCACATGTGAAATGTAAATAATGTATAAAAAAATAAATAGTTTTATAATATTTCTTCTTTTATGTGGTAATGAATTAGCTGGCCTTTAGGTCAGCTTTTCTCTTGTGTCCTGGGCGATATTTTCAAAAAAAGGAATTTTTCTCTAAAAAATTATTTAACAGGTAAGATCAGGCTCATCTATAGAATCGGCAAAAGCTATGCATAGTTGTCTAACTCCGGAGTGAAAAAAATAAAACATTTATTTCTGAATTGGTCTTTATCAATAATCATTTTGGCTTTGATCTTATTATTTACCAATTAGATTTCCATTACAAATTTTCTCTTTAATCCAACTTTTTCCAATCTGCACTATTGCCAACTAGACATCGAGATTCAGATTGTTGTTGTTAAATAACTATAATGGGGATGTATTTTTAAATATAATCAAAGTTTACCCTCGCAAATAATCATTATGAAACCTTTCTCAATAACTTTAGGAATTCTCTGCATTACTAATCCTTTATATTGTATGTTGATCTTGCAGTATAATTACAGTTTCTATTCTTACTCCTCGATGCTCATTGGCTATTAATATATTTCTTTTTCCATCATGGTACCTATTATTTAGGGATTTTTATTTCAACGATGGTTCCTTTAGGAATGTTATTCTTAAAATTAATCTGAGAATTGATCTTATCTAAGAGCAGCAGAACAAATTTAAGACCATAACCTGAACCTTTAAGTTTTACCTCTTCAATAGGAATTTTATATATATTATTATAATGATCTAGCTGCTCTGCAGACATTCCTTTTCCATTATCAGAAATTTTAATGGAAAAGAAGCTATCATTATCCACTGTATCGAGTATTATTTTGCCCTGGCTTGTATTTTTGACTGCATTATCAATAATATTGTGCACGATCGCAGATATAACAGAACGGTTGACTTTTGAGTACAGAAGTTCATTTTGATTATATTCAATAATGGTATTATTGTCCTGGGCGATATTTTCAAAAAAAGATTTTTTCTCCTCCAGAACGTCATTTAAGAGGTAAGGAATTGTCTCATCTACGGTATTAGAAAAAAGGTATGCATAATTGCCTAGCTCCAGAGTGAAATGATAAAGCATTTCTGAGGATTTGTGTATGCTGTGAAGATACTTTTTCTGGATTTCCAGATTATCGGTATCATCGAGTTTTTTAGAGAGATGTGAAAGGTGTTTGATCGGAGTGGAAATATCATGAGATATTGCTTCAATAAGTTTTTCGCGGATAACAGTACTGTTATTGATTTCTTCTTTTTGGGCATTTATTTCTAAATTGGCCTTTATCAATAGTTCATTTTTGACTTTAAG
The DNA here is from genome assembly GCF_900182655.1 of Chryseobacterium rhizoplanae. Taxonomy (GTDB): domain Bacteria; phylum Bacteroidota; class Bacteroidia; order Flavobacteriales; family Weeksellaceae; genus Chryseobacterium; species Chryseobacterium rhizoplanae. Next base: position 280,181 of record NZ_FXTC01000005.1, on the reverse strand, counting down.
TTGATTATTGGTTAATTTGATGATCAAAACGGTGATCAACAAAGCGATAAAGATCATCAATATTTTAAAGTACTGACTTTGATAGAAAAGAAAATCAACTTTAACAATAATTGTCTTATAGGTATAATTGTTGTTTTGCTGTAAATAACGAAATTTAAGCTGGTGATATCCCGGTTCAAGGTTTTCTAATACATATTTTCTCTGTAATCCGAGATCTTTCCAATTTGCACCACCGTCAATCAAGACATCAAGGTCAATATTATTCAGGCTTTTGAAATATGGAAAATCCAGAAAAATCTCAAGAGTAGTGAATCTATTATTAGGTATATGAAGGGTATCTTTAACTATAGGCATTTCTTTATCATCTAGTTTCGCTCTTTCTATAAAGAAATTTGAGTTTTTAGGGTAAAATGACTTTATTTTATCGGGCTTGAAAAACACCAATCCTTCAAGAGAAGGAAGTACCATTTGTCCATTGGGTAAAATACTTCCGATCGGATTTCCTCCTCCGTTTAATTCATTAATGGATAGCCCATCAGCAATAGTATATTGATAATAAGTCACCGGTGTATTTCTATCGGCGGCGAATTGTAAAAGAGTTGCTTTTGGGATTTTAAACAATCCATTGTTTGTCGAAATCCAAAAGTTACCCTGCTTGTCTTCCAATATAGTATGGGGGTCGAGCAGGTAACTTTTTTTATCCAGAGGCATTTTAATCAGCTTATTATTTCTGAAAAGGTAAAACCCATGATTTTTTGTAAGAATCCAAATGTTATTATCAGTGGTCTGTATGATTTTTTTGATAGAAAAGTCAGAAATTTTTCTAATTTCTTTTTTTGCATAATTACCCATATACAGTCCATTCATTCCACCAATAAGCAATTGTTGTTCATCATATTTTTTGAGATCATTTACTGCATAATGAAAGGAAAATAAAAGGTGTGTTTTTTTGAGTTCTTCATCATATTGTGACAGGTAATACTTGTTATCTTTTAATATTATCACATAGAGATGCTTATCTTTCCCATATACGGCATCGATATATTCTGGAATCGGGATAAGTACAGATTTACTATATTGGTACGCCTTAAGACGCTTGTAAAGTTTATGATCTTTTATAAAAAAAATATCATCATGGGTGTTGTTGGCCAGCGAATATTTATCGTAGGCAAAAAAATAATTCTCAATTTCACCTTTTTGAACTGTGCCAAGGTCTGATATACTATCATAAATCGTTCCATCTGGGGTTATGACGCTGCGATTATTAAATGGAAGTGTAGTATAAAAAACATTGTCAGCAAATGGCGATTTTTTTCTGGAGATGCTGAACTGTGGAATGGTAAGTATGTAGAGTCCTTTGGTGAGGCTCCCAAAAAATAAACTGTGGTTTTGTTTATCATATACTATTGTATTGATATAGAGTGATCTGAGTAGCTTATTGAAATTGGCTATATGATTAATTTTTTTTAGATGTAGTTTACCATCAGTGTATTCACTCAAATATATTGTATCCTTATTAATTACAAATACTTGTCCTGAGCCTTGACTCCAGTATATATTGTTTTGCGGATTATTATACAAAGGATCACTATCAATGAAAGATAGTTCACCGTTGGTAATTTTAATAATTTTGCGGTCATTGGATTTAACAATAAAAATATGATTTTCATGGATGAATACATTTCTCATTTCATCCATGGTAAACTGGATTTTTATCTTTTTGGTCACCCCGGTTGAATGATTATAATAGGTAATGAGATCTTTTTCAACAAAGTAAATATCTTTATTTAGATAAATAAAAAAACGGATGCCGGTAAAGAGTTTTGATGAAACAGAATTTTTATTAAATTGGTTATATCGTTTGTAATTATAAAAGATCACTGGTTTCAGGAATTTTGAAGCCATTTTTGTTTTTGATAACTTTCTCTTTGTAATAAAAGCTGTGAAATCTCCATTGGCTTCAACACTAAATATAGAATCCTTTTCTATATTACCAAAAAAGTTTAAGTATCTTTTTTTATTAAAAGACCGGTCTAATGTTAAAAATTGTTGCCCGTCAAAACGTGTAATTCCATTTTCCGTGGAGATCCAGATAAAACCGTACTTATCTTTTATAATATCTTTCACACTATTCTGAGGTAGACCATTGTCAATATTATAATTTTGCCCCATTACTTCAGATTGAGCACACAGTTTACATATAGTAAAAAATAAAATAAGTATGACACTATTTTTCATTCTTTATATCTTTGATCTTAGTTATGTAGTCGGAATTTATTTCGAATAGAAGAAACAATTCACAGTTATTAGCTTTTCGTTTAAATAGCTAATTTAATAATTTTTTTGAGCTGTTTGTTGTATTGTCGGTATTTTTTAAAATAATTAATATAAATAATATATTTTTTTTATTTTTTTGATACCACATATTTAATTCTTTTTAGAATAATTATAATGGTTTCGTTAGTTTCTAAGTGACATAATTGTGATAATCAGGTCATAAAATAATAATACCTATATGATTATAGGTAAATCCGGGATCATGATTAATTATGAGGAAGTTATCTTAATGACAGGTGTGAGGCAGTTTTTATTCTGTTTTAATATGCAAATTTAGGCTATAGTATTAATTTAATATGTAGTATTCAATTTCAATTGTTGTAGTTTTTAATTTACCATAAATATTTTGATATATCCGAAAAAAAATAACATATAGCTTATATGGAAGCTATACTATATGATGAATATTCAATGATAATAAAAGGCAATTGCAGGATTTTACCTTTAATTTGCATGTCATTGTAATTTTATATTGATATAGTTAAAAATCTGTATTGTTATCTGATATTGGTACCGCTTTTAAATTTAAATTTATTATTTAGTATTATATAAATAAAAGCAAGTAGCGATACGTGATTTTATACCCCAAAATAGTAAAATTATAAAATATATGAAAAATAATGAATTTATTAGCGAAACTCCATTTGATAATGTTACCATTTTAGATAAACATGGAAATAGGAACACTTTTGAAGCGTACAAAATTATTATTGAGTTAGAAGGAAAGGAATATTCTATAGAAAATATACCACATCCCAGAAAGCCTACGGGAATAACTTTATCCTTCATAAGTAATGAAGAACAGAATAGCCGAAGTTATTTTTCTATTTATCCCGGAGCATCTAACCTTGTGCATCTTTCGATTGACACTACTTCTTGGTAAAAATTCTTTTATAAAACTTATAAACTACAAAAAAACTTAGGTATAAAAAGCTTTTACTTATACTTTCATCATTGTTAGTGGTTAGCAACTAGAATTCATTGATGAAATTACAGATATATCGAAGTGATTGAATTAGCTGGGGTGATATTTATTCTTCTGAAATGGTAACCGGTCCTTCCATTTTACAACTTCATCATGTCCGTGATATTGATATTACGGTATTTATATAAGTTTACCGATGTACCTATTTATTATAATTTTCGCAGAATTTGTTAAAGTCATCTTCCAGAGTATGGATATCAAGATCAAGCAGATATAATTGTCTGAAGAAATGAGGAAGATCTTTTTTTATAAAATCTTCCTTTTTATATTCAAGCACCAGCTTGTATCCATCTTTAGTTATAGAGAAGCCAATACCGCGTTGATTCATAATTATTCTTTTTTGTTCAAGAAATTCATAAGTGCGTACAATGGTGTTAGGGTTTACAATAAGCTGAGTGGCAAAATCCCTTATAGAAGGAATTCGCTGTTCAGGAAGCCATTGTTTTAAAAGAATATTTTCACAAATAATATCTGCTATTTGCAAGTATATTGGTATTTGATCTCTGAATTGCATTTTACAAACTGTAGTTTTTGAGTTTCCGATACGCTATAAGCCAGAAACTAATGGTGAAAAATCCATAAATAAATAGATAATAGGTATCTGTTTTTGCCTGCAAATTTAATAAAGCTACTGCAAAATAGAATAAGGTAACGACTAATAAGGTCGTGATATATTTAAATTTATTCAGGATAATGGATCCCAACATAAAAACTGAATGAAAAAAGAAAGCATAGGTAATACTCTCCATGCTGGTCATTATTTTAATATTATGCCATGTATCAAATTTTTTAACCACCAGATATTCGGGAGAGACATGCTGCAGGGCAATAGGATAAAAGATATTCCAAAGGAAATACAAACCTATAAAAGCACTGACAAAAAATACAATCCAAAATAAAATTGCAGTTATTATAAACTTAGCCATAAATTTTTCCCCATTGGTATTTGGTTGCAGAAGAATATAAGAAGTCTTGTTTGTATCGGTGCCCATTTCCGTAAAACTCCCGCAAGCTAAAAAGCTTATAAAACCGAACATTTGAAGAAAAAATGCTAACCTAATAGCACTGGAATTAGTAAAAATATCTTTTTTTAGAGATGTTATGAGCCAAAGAGCTGCTAAACCATATAGCACCCAAAAAGCAAACATCGCCAAGATGATAAACATGTATTTCTTACGATTGGTTTGCCAGTCAATAGCTAATAATTTTTTTAAACGGGAGATTGAAAAATTTTCTTTCATAATATGTTTTATTTGAATAAAGAAGTTATTTTATGTTGTTGCTTAAGCAAAGCATGGTACAATAATTCAATATTAAGATTGGTTTCCTTATGGGTAAGATTGGGACTAATGGTCATAAATCCCTGATAGGTTTGTTCACTATATAAGGATTGTTCCGCTTCTGTGGGATCTTTCACAATATCAAAGGTTAATTTCTGTAGAATATCGCTGGTATTCTGATGAAAAATAACTTGCTCTTGTCCTAAAACAGTGATGCCATCTGCCAGTATATCCATATCTGACACATCGTGGGTACCAATAATCACTGTTTTATCATCATTGGTTATTTCTGTAAGAATCTTTCTAAATTCTCTTTTACTCTTAATATCAAGACCATTGATCGGTTCATCCAGTAAAATGATACTAGCTTGGGTAGCAAAGGCAAAGCTCAGGAAAAGTTTTTTTCTTTGTCCGAAACTCAGTTCGGAAATCCGAGATTCTTTTTTCACTTCAAACATGAACAGGTATTTATAAAAATCATCTGCCTTAAAGAGTGGATATAAAGAACCATATAAAGTTGCAAACTTAGTAATAAGCATATCCGGACAATACATTCCGTCAGAAACAAAACAAATGTTCTGAAGGAGATTTATATTTCGCTTGAAAGCCGGATGATTATTAACTTCTACAGTCCCAGTCTGTGGATGATGCAAACCCGCAATACTACGCAGCAGGGTTGATTTCCCGAATCCATTCGGTCCAAGTAAATAATATATTTTACCTGGCTCATATTGAAGATTAACATCATTTAATACTTTTTTTTGCGAATAAGCAAAGGATAAATTTTTAAATATAATCATGTGTCTTTGTGTACTGGTTTGATAGTACACTGCAAATTTATATAATTACTTTTCAGTCAGCCTAGTTTTTTTCAAAGATTTTTCTGTAGTTTTTTCACTACATATTGATTATATATTTGATTTTTAGTGTTTTATATTTTTTAAATATGTCACCAAAATTGCTCTTTACGTCCATTCGGTAAGTTCATAGATGTTGTCGGGACAATACCAGACTGATTGGTTGTATTAAAGTATATAACAATTCAGCCGTGCTGATTCTGATATCGGCAAAACCGTTGCTGTTGGAGTGGTATATCTTTGTAATTGCTGAGACCACTCAACTTTGTTCATTTTTCAAATTAGCAATTCAATTCGTCTTTATGATTTTCCTTTAAGTAAAGAAATTCTGGTTTTTAATTTAAGTTTCGAGATATCGAAATCCCAGATGGGTTGGTTTTCATTAATTACGACCAGTGTTTTATTGTTCATATCAAATTCTTCCACAAAAGAATAATAGAGCAACCTAGAAATCACTAATAGGATCTTTCGACCTTTATTATTTAACATGATATAAAATAAAGGGTTATAGCGGCCAGCTCCTTTTCCCAGATTAATGGACATAATCCTTTCCTGCCAAAAGCTTTTATTTTTGGAGGTTGTCCAACTGCTGAGGCGTTTTACTCTTCCTTTACTAGAAATAGCATATCTATCTTCAAGGCCAGTTATCGGTTTCCAATGCTCCCCGGGAAGGTCATTCAGGGACAGGTTCATGCATGCAGGTGGATTGTTTGTATCAATTGAAGGTTTGCCCAGTTTTTCCCATAGAGATTTGTTAAATAACTTATTTTGATTATCAGGTTTATTTTCCGTAATGAATTGAAAATCTTCTTTGTTAGGAACCTGGTCTGTAAAGAACCACCGGAAACCTCCTGCTGTTAGCTGGTTTTTGTTCAATGCATGGAAGATATGGTTGGAATGAGGAGTCTGAAAAATGCGCGGGGATAACACTGATTTGTGAAAACTGTTATTTTGATTTGAAAGAATCCTATAAAAATATGCAATAGTTGAATAGCTTATCTACAGCAGAAAATCGATAATATCACTTGAAGAATTTTATACTAATAAGAATCAAAAGAAGCCAATTTTCAATGAAAGCAATAAGTTTGATTAACGTACTAAAAAAACATATAAAAAATTATGAGGAAAATTAACCTCTCTTTTAATTGTTAATGATGCAATGAGTGTAGAATCTTGAAAAATTGACTATAGTAATCCGTTAATTGATTGTATTGTATTGTAATTACCTTACATTATTAAACTATAATTCTGTTTTTATTTTACATCAATTTCTACGACGGATAATTATAAACGTTGTATGGGTAAAGCTTTTTAGCAAAAGTTTTGGAAATCAGGCATCCTATCAAAATCGGGAAAAACAATTCGAAACCATTCGGAACCAGATTACATACCAAGAAAAGTGCCGTAAAGGGCGCATAAATAGAAGCAGACAATGTAGCTGCCGCTCCCACCAAAACGAAATTAAGATAAATTAAAGAGGTTCCGAACCAAGTATTACAAGAATAGGAAAATGCAAATCCCAGAAAAGCACCAGCAACAATACTGGGCGCAAAAACGCCACCATCTCCTCCTGCTCCCAGCGTAAGCGCAGATGCCAAAGGCTTTAGAAATATCAAAAACAAAAGAATATACAGTGAATAACTTTGAGGATGATTCAGGATTTCTGAAAGCGAATGATAGCTGTCTCCGTACAGAAACGGAAAACAAAATATGATACTTCCCACGATTAAAGCACCGAGATTTACCCTCAAAAAATTGTTATTAATCCCTGAGAAGAAAGTTTTAATTTTAATCACCAAAACGGTAAAATAAACGGATAAAATCCCACCCAATAAGCTTAAAATTACAAAGAACGGAACAGCCACCCACTTCCATTCAGTAATGTTGATGGGAAGCAATGGCTCACTTTTTAGAAATATCATGAAAATCCAGGCAACAAGTGCCGATGCCGTACAGCTGATAAAAAGCGTTTTGTTAAATTTCCGGGCAATAACTTCCATTGCAAAAAGCCAGCCAGCAAGAGGACTTCCGAACAAAACAGCCACACCTGCCACCACGCCGGCACAGATGAGCTCTAACTTGTAAACATTGGCGGAAAATTGTTTTTTGTACACTGCATTTCCTATGGTTGCAGTTGCCACAACGGTAGAAACCTCAATTCCTGTGGAACCGCCGAATATGACTGTTAGAAAGCCATTGATATAATGTGACGGAATTTTAAAAAGGGGCAAATGATCTTTTCTATAGTCAACAGTTTTGTAAATTTCGGTAATTCCCTTATTTCTTCTGTTGCGGAAAAGGTATTTTCTTAAAAAATAAATTGCCGTAATCCCAATAGTCGGAAGAAAAATAAAGAGAATAACATTCTGTTTTTCGGCAAAAGTAAAGATTAGTTTCTGAAAATGCTCCGTAATCAACTTTAATGAATATGCCAGGGAAGAAGTAAGGATACCGATAAAAATCGAAACTAAAATTAACCTGAAATAGTGATGTCTTTGTACTTGCTTTCTTTTCATACCTTTTTTGAAATCAAATTTTAAACAAATTTAGGTGTTATAAAAGATAAATCCTATTATGTCATTGGTAAATACAAACGAAATATCGCAGAGATTGACTGGCGGGAGTACTAGGAGATCATGATGATAATCAAATATTTCCTGTATGGCCAGAAAAAGAATTTGCTGTACTTTGTGCAGTTGATCAATGGAAAAATTATAAACCTGAAGTAATACAACTAGAAAACTTTATTGAAAAATGATACCAGGTATAACTAATGATAAAACATTAGTAAATGTTTTTCTTACACCAAATGCTAAAGGAACGATAATTTCATCTAGTGGCCTATACACAGATTTGCAAGAAGAATTAGAACAGTACTAATAATGAATCAAGAAGAGATTGAAAGTGTTATTGCTTTAGAGCTGGAAGAAAGAATTTTCCCATTATGGAGCGCGCAGGAATACGCAGAACTTTGTAAGGTTAATGGGTGGGAAAATTGTGAAATGGTCTTATAGATATTAAAATAATACTTATAGGCAACTTTTGTAAAAGTAAAAAAGGAGAAAAATAGTATATTTTCCTCCTTACAGATTATTTATTTAAATGATTACTATTTCTTAATTTATATTCAGTTTTTTAATATTTTTCCTACCTGTTCTTTTATGAATTTGGGTATTTTTATGATCAACAAGCTGTTGCCTTCTGAATAATTTTCATTCTGAACACGCCAGGGTTCAACTTTACATCCGATACATAAATTGATAGCAATAATTGAAATAACCCAAATTAATACTCTTTTTTTCTTCATAACTTGTAATGCGACATTTTAATGTATTATTCTTAACCTTATATACTACAAAATAGCAATTACAAAAATATTACAATTCTTTTTTTTTAATACCAAAAATCTTGTAGTTTTTCATAAGTAGATTGTAAAATTTTCACTACTTATCTGGTTAAGGATTTAAGTGTTTGCAGATTGATAAACCAATTTAAAAACTGCTTATTACGCTCTAAGTCTGCATAAGAAAAAATAGTTTCTTTGTCACCAGCCCACAGCACTTTACAACGGTCATGAACTCCCTGCATTGCTATAGGTTTATGTAAAATTCCATAATTTAATTCCAGATAATATGAAAGAGACAGGAGAAATTCTACGTCTCCCTGCATTGAATATGAAGTAAAAAGATACTGATTTTTTTCAAGCAAACGATCTTTCCGTACTGTTAACGTATCAATACTGAATTGATCAAACAAATCAGCCTTATTAAGCCTTCTTGGAATAAAAGTCTTGGGATGACATTTCTTACAGCAAGGGATTAAGCAGTCTTTATATAAATGATAATATTTCTCTTTTGCTCTTTGTGAGTAATAATGGATTCCAACTGCTCCATTAACACCGTCTACCTTCTGATTTTTTAAAAGTTCTCTTTCAGCATCAAAACTTTACCAAGCAAAAGTACTTTCAAATCCAGCTGAGTCATAGAAAAAAATATACAGATTTCACCAGCCTTTCACTATTACAATGGGAAGAAAAAAAGCAGGCAGAACAAATCCAAAAATCTATACAACGGGAGTGAAGAGCTGTTGTCGAGGATGTATCCATTACAACAGTGAAGGAACAATCTCCGTTACTTTTCGATCTCACAGAATTACAAAAAGAAGCTAACAGAAAGCTTGGCCTTTCTGCTGATGAGGTTTTACAGATTGCCCAAAGCCTTTATGAAAAGAAATTCATTACCTATCCCAGAACCGGCAGCAAGTATATTCCTCAAGATTTATGGACAGAGATTCCTGAACTGGTCAGAATCCTCAATACAAACGATCAATTTAAATCAGCCATATCTACTTTAAAATTCGGAAACTTCAACAAGAGAATCGTTAATGATGTAAAAGTAACCGATCATCACGGTTTACTTATCACTACGAAAGTTCCATCCGCAATTAGCGCTACGGAAAAAGCCATTTATGAGATGATTGCTTACCGTTTATTGGAATCCCTTTCCCATACCTGTACAAAGCAAGTCAGCCACATCACCATCAAAGTTCATCATTATGAATTCCAGGCCAAAGGCTCAAAAATACTAAATCAAGGCTGGCGAGCGATAAAAGGAATCCTTTCTGACAAGGAAAATACCAATAATGTTGACGAAGCTCTGACTGAGCTACCGGAATTCAAAACAGGAGATGAACTGAAGATTTCAAAAACCAGCCTACTGGAAAAATCTACACAACCTCCCAAGCTTTATACAGAAGCTGATCTCTTATCAGCAATGGAAAATGCTGGTAGATCTATTGAAAATAAAGAAGAGCAGAAAGCGCTATCCAATATCGGCATCGGAACCCCAGCCACCGGAGCCTCCATTATTGAAACGCTTAGCAGAAACTATATCCTCAGGAAAAACAAAACGCTGCATCCCACAGATAAAGGTTTACAGGTTTATGACCTTGTCAAAGACAAAAAAATAGCCAGTGTCCAAATGACCGCAGAATGGGAAATAGCATTAGATCGAATTGAAAAAGGTGAACTTAACAGAACCCAATTTATCAATGATATCCAAAATTACACAGCAGAAATCACCAGCGAACTTTTATCACTGCATATTCCCCAAGAAAATATTCCACAATTAAAATGCCCTAAATGCCAACAGCATCATCTTATTATCAAAGAGAAAATCGTAAAATGTCCTGATGACCAATGTAATTGGATTCTCTTCAGGACCATATGCGGAATACAACTCAGTATTAAAGATATTACCTTATTGTTAACTCAAAACAAAACATCATTAATCAAGAATATGAACATTAAAGGAATTAATTACGGCTTTCCGTACTCTTGTAAATCTTGAAATTACAGTTTTGTTAAAGCCTTAATCAGCTTCTCTCTTTCCCCGCTTCCCGTCGTCAAAAATCTTAACAAAGGAATCTTATACTTTTCCAAGATCTCATTTTTCATGACATCTCTTTCAGCTTGCCGACTTTCCATTTTATGATATTCATATCCATCAACTTCTATGGCTAATACAGGATTTTTTCCCAGTTTATTGTAGATCAGAAAATCAAGATGAGTTGCATGATGTCTGGCATAACGCTCTTCTTCAGGACTTAATCTGGAAAAATTTAACAATAAATTTCTCAATGGGTGATGCAGAATAACACCATATTTTGAAAATTGATCGTCGGATAAAATTTCCATGATTAACAAATACATAAGATTCTCACTGTCGAAAACAGATTTCTTTTTTTGTTCCGATAAAAGGACTCTTCTTTTTTCTTCATACCCCTTGTAGAGATAATCAAAAATAGAATGTACCTCACTGTTGATTGTGCTGAAATTATTATAATCAATATAGCGGATGAGATCTGAGATATTCGTGTCGTTGTCACTTTCATTTCCGTTCACCAACAGGATCAGCTGATCTTTAGCTCTGGAAATGGCTACATTCAGACGGTTCGGGTTGTCGGTGAATTCAGAGATTTCATTATCTACTGTGGAGAGAATGATCACATCATTTTCTCTTCCCTGAAACTTATCCACCGTATCAGCTTTAATGTCTGTTCCCTGAAATGTTCTTTGTAGTGCTAAGGTCTGATTGCGATATGGGGTTACAATTCCCAGATTCACACCTTCTAGCTTTTGCTGGGGAATGATTTCTTGAATAATCACATCAATCTGCCGCTGATTCTCTCTCTGGCGGGCATGATTGCCTTCAGTTGTTTTATATACTAATAAAGGTTCTCTTTCCGTGTGTCCTTCCGAAAGGATGATCAACTGATCGTTATAAAATTTACGGTTACAAAAATCAATGATTTTAGGATGGCAGCGATAATGCTCTTTTAACAATGTTTTAGGCACCTTCGGAAATACTTCTATTACTGAAGAAAGCAGGCTATGACTGGAATACCGATAAGGTTCCGGAATATCATAGTTCTTAAAGATCTGATCTGTATTTTCCGCTGTTTCGGAATCTACCACGTTGGGAAGCTGTTTTAAGTCTCCCACGATGACGGTCTGCTTTGCGCAGGATAATGCGAGTACACCTGTTGCAAGATCTACCTGTGAAGATTCGTCAACAATCACATAATCGTAGATCACATTTTCAGCAAAGCTTCTTCTTAATGAGTAGGTTGTACTCATAATGACAGGATAATCTTTAATAAATTCTTCTGATTTAAATCGAAGATCCCATTCGGTATATTCTGAACGTTCCTGTCCTTTATTTTTTTTATAGAGTTTGTTTTTAAACAGCTGCATCGATCCGTCCGTATATTCTTTCATTTTATCATGGAAAGAAAAATGTTGTAACGTATTGTGCAGCTCCTGCTTTCTAAAAGTAAGCTCTGAAATTTTTACTCCATAGTATTTTGACTGAACAATCCTGATCATTTCTTCATACGTTAAGGTATAGAAAATCTTATCTCTTACCCCATACAGAAAAGGTAATATGAGTTTACGCCACCAGTAAAATCTCTTACCTTTTTTTTCATAGTCTTCCAACGTCACCCATAATGAAAGCAGCTGATCTGAACTGACATTCTTTTTAAAACGGATCTCCGTTGTCAATGCAACATCATCCGTAAAATGCTGATGCTCTGTTTTGATCTTATCGATTTCCAATTTGAGTAAAGCCAATTCATTCTTTAGTTCCAACTTTTCAGCAAGTTCAGTAAAAAGAAGGGTGGTAGACTGAATAAGGGATTGTTCCTGTTCTTCCTCTAATCTAAAATCTGATAGATCCGGTATTTCAGTCTGAGCATCGATAAATTCTTTTTTATTCTGACTGCTCCCCAATAATGCTGCTATAAAAGAAACCCCGTTGCTCTCCAGTTTCTCAAAAACATTTTTTGTCGCCGAATTATTGCTTGAAACAACAGCCACACTTTGATTATTCATTACAGCATTGGCAATAATATTAAGAATAGTCTGTGTCTTTCCTGTTCCGGGAGGACCTTCAATGACACTTAACGGATTTGAAAATGCGTTGTCAACTCCTGTTCTCTGACTTAGATTAAAACCAAAAGGGAAAATTTCAATAGGAGAGGTGTGATAATCCTTATTGGGTTCTTTTCCATTAAGGTAATTGTAAATAATAGAAGTTTCTGGAATAAAAGATATCCTTTTAACTTCCGGCAAGAATATTATTTCCTTCTTCTGTTTGTAGTCCTATAGTGTCGGCAATCTCTTAGATACCTGAAAATATTTGCTACCTTCTGGCTTTACATAGCAGACCTGGCAATCTTAATTCTACTTTGAGGATAAGAATAGACTTTATCGCTGCTTTTATAAACAACCAAACATTTATCCCCCTCACAAAGAATAAGAGTCGATCTCATCCGTTCGGTCTTTGCCATCAATATTGATGGTTTCTTTTCTATGGGTATGTGGAGTAGATTTTTGCATGGATTATTTTTTGTTACAAATATAATGACATGAAGCGAAAAATAACAATATATTGTTTTCGCATATCTATATACCTACGCAGAACTCTTTAATTGAGAGGTTCAACAAGTCATTCAGAGAAGGGATTTTGGATGCGTATTTATTTTCAAATTTAGAAGAAGTAAGAAAAGTAACAGAAGAATTGGTCGAAGGTTATAACTATATCGTCCGCACGATGCATTGGGTACCCTATTACAGTAGTTAAAATTTTTATACGCTTTTTGGTGACCATTAAAGTTATCCAAAGTGAGATCAAGATGGGGTTTTGCCATTGAGTATGAGTTATTGTTTTCAACAAATATGCAAATTAATCAATACAAAAGATTTGTTATCATCTATAATATTTATTACAGTAACTGAGTGATCTCTTTTATCTCTTTCTCTGCTATTCGTATGCTTATAATACATCCATACATACATTAATCCTATCAATATAACAGCATATGCTAATCATTTTCCTATCCGTTCTATAAAGTTTATAAAAGTAGCTTTCTCATAATTTGAGAATCCTTCCAATCCGGCAACATTACGTCTGTTGAATTTTCTTCTGTTAATCCAGTATCGAAGACCAAAGCCTAGCAGCAAGAATACTATACCTTTTATTAATATTTCCATGATTTTTAGTTTTATTTAATATACCATATAATCCAATATGATAATTTATTAGATTAAAGTAATTTTTATACAATTCAGAAATGAATTTACAAAAAAAATTAATTAGCCAACAATTAAAAACTAATGTTATAAAGTGTTTATTTTCAATTTTATAATAGGTTTCTAAAATTTCCTTTGATAAATTTGAGGATATTATATAGGCGATCATGATAACCTGCCCGTTTCTTTGAAGAATTTAGAATAATAAACATTTGGATAAATAGCAATATTAAGATATAATAATGAAAACTTGATCTGAAAAGTTATGGATTAAAATTTTTACAACTATTGCACGCAACTAATTGTCACTTCCTTTTACATTTCTATTGATTTTTTTGAAATCGTGCCCTGCTCTAGTGTGAGTTAATTCCAACAATTTTATCTGCCTATATTCTGTTCCCTCAATTTCATCAATAATGGTATTATCAGATTCCCTTTACAATACAAATTAAGAATTTACAAAACCAAAAAAGAATATGAAGAAACAGAATAAGTTTTTAAACAATGTTCTGACCGTTTTTACAAAAAATGGTAAATAAAAGGAAATCCTAACTATTAGTTAGGATTTTTCAATGCTATATTTTTTATAATCGAATTTAAAGTTTATTAATTCTTTTGGTTCAACATTTAGCGCAATTGACAACTTTAGAAGTGTCTTAATAGTTAGATTAATTTTGCCTTGTTCATATTTATTTACATCACTTGAATCTATGCCAGTTAGAAACTCAATATCATCTAATGTTTGCTTATTAATATTCCTTATTTCTGAAATCCTTTTGCCAAGTTCAATTAAAAAGTCTTTGTTAATATTCATTTTTAATGATTTGAAGCTAAAATCCTGACTTTTCTAAAATTTCTTTTGGGGATATATCCCCAAAATGAAAATAATTTAATATATTTGTAAAATAAGTTACAATAAATGTAACTTTGCGATACTTCAACGAATATTAGAAGCTATTGCTTAGAATCTCAATCTGAAAACTGGTAATTTTTAACACACGAGATGATAAGCTAGAAGCTCACGACCTAGGCGTGAGGTTCTTCCTCTTATCTGTGTGTAAGGTATACCAGTACCTCAGATTAGATAATGTAGAACCCATGCCGTTTTTTATTTCATGCAGTCCTGCCATTCTATAATTATCTTTTTAAGCCAGACTTCACCATATACAGTATCATGACATGACACAATGGACCCGTACAATCCATTGAGGCTTTAGTGCTTTCACAGGAATTAACATTCATTCATATTAGTTTTTATAGTGGGCCGGGGTGGAGGCTTAAATGCAGGGCTTCCTCCCGGTTTTTACTAAAGATATGATAATATAAAATAATAAAAGATTGTAAAAAACAGAAAGTGTAAGGTAACCATAGAAAGAGAAAAAGCCCTTTCCGTGAAGTTGACCGCTAGTAGGAAAGAGCTAAAATGCTTAATTAAATTAAACTTTTCAATTTCAAAAGTATGAAAAAAAACTTTTGCAGCCTAAGGCATCTTCAAATGTCTTTAGGTTTTACCATACTCATTTCAGGTATGGCTGTCGGACAGCTCCGTACTATTACAGGTACTGTCACAGAGAATAACAAACCCATACAGAATGTATCGGTATTTGAAGAGGGGAGTACTGCCATCGCAGTAACCAATTCTTCAGGCAGTTATCAATTAAAGGTTTCAGGAGATAACCCTGTCATTATTTTCCGCCATCCTGAATATGGTGAAAAAAGAGTATTCATTCAAAACAAAACTGTAGTTCCTGTTTCTCTCGAACCCCCAACCAAAAGCATTGGAGAAGTTATTCTCAACGCAGGCTACTACAAGGTCAAAGACAAAGAAAGAACGGGTAGTATTGCTAAGATCTCAGCAAAAGATATCGAAAATCAGCCTGTCACTAATGTCCTTTCCACCGCGCAGGGCAGGATGGCAGGGGTGAGCATTACCCAGAATTCAGGAGTTCCGGGAGGCGGCTTTGACATCCAAATCCGCGGTAAAAACAGTCTCCGCCGTGAAGGAAATGAACCATTGTATATTGTGGATGGAGTACCTTTGAGCTCAGAAACATCATCCTTGTTTGCCGTCACCATACTGCCGTGGTCTTCGATGAGTCCACTCAATAGTATCAATCCAGATGACATAGAAAGCTTTGAAGTATTAAAAGATGCTGATGCCACTGCTATTTACGGTTCCAGAGGCGCTAACGGAGTGATCCTTGTTACTACCAAAAAAGGAAAGAAAGGAAAAACGGAGTTCAAGCTGGGAACTTCTTATTCCTTAAGCACTGTAGCCAACAGGTTAAAGATGATGAATACGGAGCAGTATTTAGATATGCGCCGGCAGGCCTATCAGAATGACGGCATATCCAGTATTCCTGCTTCAGACTATGATCTTATAACATGGGATGAGTTCCGGTATACAGACTGGCAGAAAACCTTGATCGGTAATACCGCCGATGCTTCTTCGGTGCAGCTTTCTCTAAGCGGAGGCTCTGAGAATTTATCCTATCTACTCAGCTATGGACATCAGGAGCAGGCTACGGTCTTTCCTGCTGATTTCAGGTATACAACCAATAACCTTACCGGAAACTTTACTTTCAGAAGCCCTGATAAGCGTATTGAAGTGAATATGAACAATACATTCTCCTTTCAGAAAAACAATGTCCAGAATGATGATTTGACTAAGAAAAGCCTTCAGCTGAGTCCCAATGCTCCGGCATTGTATGACAGCTCAGGAAATCTTAACTGGGAAAACGATACCTTCAATAATCCCCTGGCCTTACTTAACAGTGAGTATTTAAATTCTACTGTTATGATCAATAACGGAACGAATATTTCCTACAGGCTGTTTCCTTTTCTTTCTTTGAAACTCAATGGAGGAATTACTTATCAGGATTTTGAAGAACAGAGCCTTAAGCCTCATACGATCTACAATCCTGCTTTTGGACTGACCAGTGCTTATTCCAGTTCATCTCAAAACAATCAAACGGTTTTTTCTTACCTCTTAGAGCCTCAGATCTCAACGGATTTCGGATGGAAAGACCATCGTTTCAATGTACTGATCGGTACTACCTTACAGCAATCTGAAACAAAACAAGGCTCGATACAGGGGATTGGTTTTGAAAGCAATGCCCTGATCCGTAATATAGGGGCTGCTGCCACTAAAATAGTTTCAGACCAGATCCGTAGCCAGTACTATTATACTGCTGCTTTTACCAGACTAAACTATCAGTATAAGAAAAGATATATCCTGAATATAACAGGAAGGCGAGACGGCTCGAGCCGCTTCGGACCGGATAACAGGTTCGGAAACTTCGGAGCTGTAGGGACAGCATGGATTATTTCTGAGGAACCATGGATGAAAAAGCTGTCATGGCTTAGTCTTGCCAAATTAAGAGGAAGTATAGGAACCACAGGAAATGATAAAATAGGAGATTATCAGTACCTGAACACCTACAGTGTAACAACAGGTATATACAATGGTACGGTTGGTCTTTCCCCATCCAGACTGTACAATCCTGATTTTAGTTGGGAGAAAACCATAAAGAGGGAAGCTGCTTTGGAATTAGGAATGCTTAAAAACAGATTAAACGTTTCGGCTGCCTATTACCAAAATACTTCTTCCAACCAGCTGGTAGGGATTCCTCTTCCTGCTACAACAGGTTTTCCAACAATTCAGTCTAATCTTAATGCTAGGGTTCAGAATACAGGCTGGGAATTTGAAGTCTCTGCACGGCCTTTCAAATCGACTCAGTTTAAATACGAAACTTCATTTAACCTTTCCATCCCAAGAAGCAAGCTATTGGAATTTCCAAATCTGGAAGGCTCGACCTATGCCAACCAGTATATGATCGGCTACCCGACGTCCCTGGTTAAGGTCTATCAGTTTGAAGGAGTAGACCCTGCAACAGGTTTGTACCGCTTTAAGGATTTCAACGCTGACGGAAAGATTTCCTCACCTGATGACAACAAGGTCATTGAAAAAATGGGGGTACAGTTCTTTGGTGGGTGGAGTAACAATTTCCACTATAAAGGATGGTCTGCGTCTTTCCTGTTCCAGTTTGTTAAGCAGAGGAACTGGAACTATAACCGGAGCATGCTTATTCCGGGATCAATGAACAATCAGCCTGTAGAAGTGCTGGATGCATGGTCACCTTCCAACCCTTCAGGAACCTACATGCAGTATAGCGCCGGAACCAATGCTCAGAAGAATACTCTGCAT
Source organism: Chryseobacterium rhizoplanae (assembly GCF_900182655.1). Taxonomy (GTDB): domain Bacteria; phylum Bacteroidota; class Bacteroidia; order Flavobacteriales; family Weeksellaceae; genus Chryseobacterium; species Chryseobacterium rhizoplanae. The sequence goes on along the minus strand of NZ_FXTC01000005.1, from coordinate 261,922 downwards.
TCTTACTTCCAGAACTCAACAGCAGCGATAGGAGACGCTTCATTTATACGGCTTAAAAATGTACAGCTGAGCTACAGTATTCCGGTAAAAAACCTCGGAATCCGCGAAGCGATGATTTATTTTCAGGGGCAGAACCTCTTAACCATTACACGTTATTTCGGGATTGACCCCGAGTTTTTAAGCGTAGGCTATCTCCCTCCTTTAAAGACCTATTCTGTAGGATTTCAACTGAGCTTTTAGTATTCAACTTTTAAACCTTCAACCTTAAACTCCATCTAAAAACATGAAAAATTCAATCAAACAACTAATAAAGACAATTCTTTCATTCTTATCATTAACTGCCATATCCTGTGAAAAGTGGATAGAAACCGATTTTCCCACCAATCAGCTTCCTACAGAACTGGTCTTTGAGAATGAGCAGACTGCGGATGCCACACTGGCTGGTCTGTATGCTAATCTCTGGAACAATTCCTTGATATCAGGAGGACAAGACGGTATGGGACTTCTTATGGGATTATATACGGATGATATTGCTACGGTAATACCGGCTGGAAGTAACGGCATTGTTGATCTGTATTATAATCAGCAGATCCCTACCAACCTGATGGTTCTTACAGTCTGGACCAATGCGTACCAGCATATCTATGCTGCCAACAGTATTTTGGAAGGAGTGGGGAATTCAAAATCATTATCACAGGTTGTAAAGGACCGCATCACAGGAGAAGCCCTTTTCATAAGATCGTTGCTATATTTATACCTTCATCAGATCTACGGTGATATCCCATTTGCAGATACCACCGATTATAAGGTAAATAGTAAACTTTCAAAGCTCTCAGGAAATGATATCCTCAACCGTTTGGAGAAAGATCTTTCAGAGGCGGTAGGACTGCTGCCTTCTGCGTACCGGAGTACGGAAAGAATATATTCCAATAAGTCTGCCGGGTATATCCTTTTAGCCAAAGTCAAGATGCTTCTTGGAAAGTGGACTCAGGCGGAAGTATTATTAGGTGCTGTGATGCAGTCTTCTGACTATTCATTCCAGCATGATATTACCAAGGTATTTCAGAAAAACGGAAGCCATATCATCTGGCAGTTAAAACCTAAAAATGAAGGGGATGCCACCAAAGAAGCTTCACTCTATAACTTCTCAGGAATTCCCACCACGTATATGCTTAGTACAGACCTAGTGAATAGTTTTGCTGATTCCGATCTGAGAAAACAGGCTTATCTCTCAAAAGAAACAGCACAGGGACAGGTTAATTATAAATCGGTTAAGTATAAGAACCTTCAAGGCAGCAATACGACTGAATACTCTGTGATCTACAGGTTAGAAGAAGTGTATTTGATGTATGCGGAAACACTGATCCACCAGAACAGGGTAGTGGAAGCAATTCCTTACCTCAATAAGACAAGAGTAAGAGCCGGACTTGATCCTCTTGCGCAGACCATAAACCAGCCCATAGCAATGAATGAACTGATGGAGGAAAAAAGAAGGGAGTTTTTCATTGAGCACGGCATCCGCTTTTTCGACTTAAAAAGATGGGGAATGCTGGGTGAGCTGATGACGGTAAAACCTAACTGGAAGGCTCATTATGAGAGATGGCCTCTGCCTCAGCAGGAAATGCTCCTTAACTCCAACCTTAACCCTCAGAATCAAGGATATTAGAATACCAAATATCATCTATAAAAGAAGAAGGTTATGAAGATAATTGATAAAATACTACAGATCATAATTTTAATTCTGATGTTTATTGCTCAGCAGTTACCCGCGCAGGTTGATCTTCAGAAACTTGAGGAGGCTACAGAGCATTCTGAAGAGATCCGTTTTCTTTCCACTTCGCGAAATGGAAGTTGGAAAGTATGGCAGTCCTCTTATGAAACTAAACCTCCGCAATTGAAAATAGCGGACAGTCATCATCCTGAAACACTCTTTACGCAAGAAGGAGTAGGAGCATGGAAGCAGGTTGGGGATAAAGGTCTTCTGATGAAACAAGGAGAGGATCTGAAGTACAGAATTCTGGGAACAAACAAAGAAACTGTTCATCATCATGTCAAAGAATTCGGATATCAGGAATCTCAGAATTTCTTCTGGATTCTTCATAATAAAAAGCTCAGTAAGGCTTTAAAAATCTATAATCACGATTCAAAATTGATTAACATCATATCTGATGTAGAAAGGATATTTGCACTTAAAAACGAACTGATACTATTAATTAAAAAGAATGAAAATAACGAACTATATTGTTATAACGGCAGAAACCTGAAGCTAATCTGGTCAGGCACTGCTGAACTATACCGGATTTATGAATCAGGCCTGGTGACTAAAGGGTATACCTTAATCCTACAGGAAACCAAAGGCTTAACCACGTATTATGTGAATGAAAATGCTCACCTGACAGCACTCTCATTAGATGAAGGGGAGTATTTTGATGATGTCAGTCAGTATCCCTCCGCAGATGTCAAGGCTGTTTATTTGCGGCTGAGCCATAAAAAGGAAAAAGAAATAGAAAAGAGTATGGTAGACATTTGGTATGGAAAGGATTTTGATCTGGAGCAGCACTTCCATGAAAAGCCTTTCCATAGGTATGTTCTCTGGTATCCACTAGAAAACAGAATCGTATCTGCTGACCGCAAACGGTTTGGTAAAATGACAGCTGTAGGAAAGTCAGGGTTATTTCTAACCAAAGAAATTGATTCTACATTGGTAGATCCTCATGATAAGAAAGGGAAGGATTATCCAGAGCGGTTCTTTATTTATAATCCTGAAATTAACAGCCATCTTTTTGTAGACGAAATCTCTCAGGGAATACACATAAGCCCATCTGGAAAATGGTTGTTGTATAGAAAAGACAGCAGGTGGAACGTATACAATACTCTAACCAACCAAAGAAAAGAAATTGATCTGCCTGAGTATTCAACACCATACTACTGTTCATCCGATAAAGTTCTTTGGGTCAGAGGTAATGAAATATGGCTTCAGAATCTTAGGAACTTTGCAAAGTCCAAACAAGGTACTTTTACGGGAACTATTGAAATCCTTAATGCGGAAAAGCAAACATCAGAACTAGGATACAGCATTATATACCCGACTGTGGGTCTTAAGCATGAGCTTCTGTTAAAGATAAAGGAAGACTATTCTGTCAGATCTTCTGTAGTCAGCTGGAAAAACGGACGGTCTTTGTATCTTATCCTTAATACAGACGACCGGATTACCGAAGTTTCCTACAACCAAATTTCAAAATCCTATACCTGGATCAGAGAGAACTATAACAAGGCTCCTGAAATTATCATAAAGAAACCTAATGAACAAGCACGGACGCTCTATGCATCACAGCAGCCAGCTTCTACAAAAATGATAACTATGAAGCGCCTCCATTATAAAGGCCCGAACAATGAAGATTTGAGTGCAATTCTGTATTTTCCTCCTAATTTCAAGGAAGATAAAAAGTATCCTGTTGTTCTTTCTATATACGAAATGCAAAGTCAGAATGCCAATAAATATCTTCCTCCTACTTTTAAAAACTCCAGAGGTTTTAATGAAAGATTTTTTTTGGAATCAGGTTATATAATCTTGCTTCCGGATATCAGTCCAGGAGATAAAGAACCTGGATACTCAGCGCTACATTGCGTCAACAATGCCCTCGACCAGCTTGCAACAATACAACAGGCAGATATGAAAAGGGTAGGTCTTGTAGGACAGTCTTTTGGCGGGTATCAGACCAATTTCATTGCTACTCAATCTGACCGGTTTGCTGCCTATATCTCAGGGGCATCCATTTCAGATGTGATCAATACTTCCTTTGCATTTAACTATAATCATTTTTCTGCTGATTACTGGAGGTATGAAGATGGGCAGTTCAGGTTTGGAGATTTTGTGACCCATAAACAAAGGTATATTGATAATAACCCGCTGTATTATGCTCATCAGGTTAATGCTCCCATGCTGTTATGGACAGGGACAGCAGATAAAAATGTCAATCCTGAACAAACCCGGACAATGTATAATGTGCTCCGGAAACATAAAAAGACCGTTATTGCCCTTTTCTATCAGGACGAATTACACGCCTTAACAAGAAATTCTTCCCGTAAAGATCTTAGCATTAAGATGCTGGAGTGGTTTGGATATTTTCTCAAGGATCATCAAGATGTTCCATGGATCAATAAACAAATAAAGAAACACTCAGATCGAGTAGCTTTCAGAACCTCAGAAAAATTCAGTTATTGACTTGTTATTATCAGTCCGGTATTTTGCCAGGCTGATTTCTTGTTTTAGTTTATAGTGGTGAAGTTAAGTTTGAGTTATTCAAAAAGAAATGATGTAATTAGAAGTATATATCATTATTTCTTCCAATTAATTTGTTTTTCAAATGTTGATAATTTTCTAAATTCAGAATTGAGATATAGTAATTATTTTACGTGTATTTCTGTATAAATCTACATTTTCACATGTCTATCTATGAAGTAGAAATTTTAAATTTACAACCAATAAAATAGAGCTTCAAATGTTTTATTATATCTTATTCATAAGAATAAAGACATTAAAATCCCATCAATCTGAATAAAATGTAGAATAAAATTTGACTTAACAGAAAACGTGAAAAAAGGAAATTTTATTAATAAAACACATCTATTATAACTAATAATTAATCTTTTTAAAAAACATGTACTGGGCACAACTTTCAGAAAGAATGATAAAAGACAAAGTATTTAAGGCTTTAAATAGTAATTTTAATTATTCGACCGATCTAATATTAGGAATTCCCGGTTCTTATTTAAATCAGAAACAATTTTATAGTACCTCATTTATAAAAGAATCACCTTTTCTTTCTGTTCTGATGCACAATCCCAATCATATTGGATGTCATACCTATAATAAAGGGGAAAAGTATTTTTTAGGGACACAACAGCTGGAAATTGAACTATTACAGATCTGTGCTGAAGAGATTTTAGAGGCAAAAAAAGGAGAATATGATGGATATGTAGCTACTGGAGGTACTGAAGCAAATATTCAGGCCCAATGGATTTACAGAAACTATTTTATGAAAGAAAAAGGAGCTCTGATCTCTGAAATAGGAATTGTTTTTACTGAAGATGCTCATTATTCTGTGTATAAAGGTGCTAACCTGTTAGGAATATCTCCGATTTGTGTTAAAGTAGATGCTGATAACAGAAGAGTGATTCAGGATGATTTGAAGAATCAATTGAAAAAATCATCTGCTCAAGGTATTAAATACATTATTGTACACCTTTCTATGGGAACAACAATGTTTGGCAGTATTGATGATGCTGATCTTTTTTTAGATATTGTCAGAAAGGATTTTTGTAATTATTTTGTGCACGTTGATGCTGCTTTTGGAGGATTTATCTATCCTTTTTCTTCTTCTAAAAAGGATCTGTACTTTCAAAATCCTGAGATTAGTTCAATTACAATTGATGCGCATAAAATGCTTCAGTCTCCTTATGGCACTGGAATTTTCTTATGCAGAAAAGGGCTGATTGATCAGTCTCAGACTTCGGAAGCTGCCTATGTATATGGTTCAGACTTCACGTTATGTGGGAGCAGGTCCGGCGCCAATGCAGTAGCAATATGGATGATTTTAAAGAGTTACGGTTCTACGGGATGGACCGATGCAATAGCGCAAGTGATAAGCCGCACAGACTTTATATGTCATAAACTTGTTAAAATGAAAGTAAAATTCTACAGAAATCCTCATATGAATATTGTTTCCATAAAAGCACCATTTATTCCCAAAGAGCTTGCAGAAAAATACAATTTGGTTGCTGATAACTATCATTCGCCCAAATGGTGGAAGATTGTGGTGATGCCTCATGTCACCACAGCGCTGCTTTCTGAATTTATAAATGATTTGGATAAATTTAATAAGTGTGAGTGTAATTAATGATATTCTTATGATCATTTCAAAAAAATATTTAAAAAGACATTCTAAAGCAATTTGATTATGCAATTCTACTTAATTTCATAAAGTTTAATACTTGATATTAAGTTTATTGCAGGATTTTCTATTACAAATTATTTACATAAATTTGTTTCACTAACCAATTATTGTAATATTACTATGTTGTTTTTCCATAAAAGTGCTAAAATAGATGAAGAAAAGTATAAAGATTTTTTTTATGCTTACAACAAACGTGTTTATATACATCAAAAAAAGTAAAAGACAGAGATACTGTACGGGAGATCATGCAAAATGTATTTATAAGTACTTTGGCAATATCGTCCTAAACTTTTAAATCCACAATTGAATGAAAGTATTATTTTCAATATATGTGATCAGGAAATACACAAATTTGATATGTCTTTGTAAATACTTTCTTCGAAACCATTGGGTTTAATAATGATGGCTCTGGAAATTATACCTTCCATTGCTTCAATGACAGTAGTGTCCTTGAAAATCTGGACTATACTCTAAGTTAGGACAATAATTTTATAATAGTGATTAAACTTATTCTTTTCATAAATTGAATTATCTATCAAAATTGTTTTAACTCTATAAATTCAATTTTCTAGTAATACCAGAGCGGATAAACCAATCTTATCTTTACTAATCCATTTGTATGATATTATCTGAATTAATAACTTTTGCAATTTAAATAAGAAAATAGAAAACGATTACTCAAAAGAATTTAAATTTCTATGATAAGGGAGGATTACTTGTTTTGGATGAAAATTCATTTTAACTAAAAAATATATTTAATAAAATCCAACCGGAACACAAAATCAGACAAGGATAACAAACCTCTAATATTTATCAGAGGTTTGTTGTTAGACAGTTGAAACACTTAATTTCTATTACTGCCTTTTTATATAGGTTTTATTTCCGTTTTTATTGATATAATATTTACCGCCTCTAGGGCCTGTCAATATTTCTTCACCATTAGGCCCCTTTAAAGTTCGATCTACGGTGGGTGTATATACCTTTGTAGTGTTTATGTTTGGAATATTTGGTCTGTTAACAGATTGAGCCTGTGTTGGTGTGGTTTCTGTTTTTTCTTTTGCTGTACTGTAACGTTTATCAGGTGTACCATCCTTTTTTAACTTAATACCACCTGTATTTGAAGTTGCATTTGGAGCGGCAGTTACTTTGTCAGAAATTGCTGTTGAGGTTTTAGTATAGCGTTTATCCGGTGTGCCATCTTTTTTTAGTTTAACAGCATCTGCTGTTTTCTTTTTAGCTTTTGATTCAATGGATTTTGTTGTTGTAATTGTTTGTGCAATACTTACATTGACACAGAAAGTCATAATGCCTAACAATAATAATAATTTTTTCATATGCTTGGTTTTATAGATTAGATTATTGAAGAGGTTAGTTATAGCAGTTTGAATAGCTTTGCAGTCTCTGTTGACTAAGTAAATAAGATCTGATACATAAAATGTAATATCTTTCATTTTCTTAATTGCATGATAAATTAAGTGTTCTTAAAAAGATACAGTTCAAATTTAAAAAAGATATTTTTCATATTTCATTTAACAACAGTAGTGTTATCGCTAATTGACTGTAGTTTTATTACTAATGTTTGCTGTTTTTTATGGCAGCAGCAGCTAAGAAATGTCAATCCGCAACAAACTCGGCCAATGTTTAATGCCCTTCTTAAACATAAAGACCGTTATATCATTTTTTTTATCAGGATCAATTACACACCTTAACTAGAAATCTGTCCCGTAAAGATCTTAGCATTAAGATGCTGGGAATGCTTTGGTATTTCTCCATAATTATCTAGATGTATAACTAAACAGATGAAGAAGACGAAATAGAGTCATGAAAATTAATTTGTCAGGTTTCAAAAGACTATTCTAAAATTGTAATAAGAAGAGAATAACTTTTTATAGATATATTAATTAACATGTTGAAATCCAAAAAAATAGCCGATTAAATTGTATCATTATAAAAAGTGATAATGTTGATGTAATGTATCTGTGTGCTCAATATTCAAAAGGTATAAGTGATGTAATTATTATTTTACATTGAAGTCTAAATAAAACTATATTGTTTTATTGGGTATTGCGATATATATGCTTTATGTTTGTAATATACAATCAAGAGGATGTATTTCGGGTTTTAACATTATGTAATTTCTAAGAAAATTGTATGACAAGAATTGAGTGTACTATTCCAACATTATGTCACTTTAAGTAATGTCCATATATGATGGCAACAAAATTCCTAAATATAGCTGCTAGATTATTTTCGATCAATTGTGATTTCAAATACAACAAAAATCACGTTTAATTTCACTGCTTTTCTGCTTTTATTATCACTTATGAGAGGAAATATGGTTTATAAAATATTTTTTTCTTCTTACAAATACAGTACAATATGAAAAAGAAAAAATTGCCTGTGCTTCTATATGCATTTTTATTATTTTTGTCTAATAATTTGTTTTCTCAGAATAATGAAGATCTGATAAGAAGTTATATTTCAAGTAATAAGCTTGAAGAGTTTAAAAAAAAGGATCTTACCAACTTTATAATTGAGAATGTAGACCGATCAAAATCATTGAATGGAAGTGTTGTTAAATTCCAGCAAGTCTACAATGGAATTCCCATATACAGCTCTGTTGGAACAGCTTTTATAAGAGATAATAATATTCTTTATTATACGGATAATTTTATTAAAGATTATCAAGGAACGATCTCTGAACCCAAAAAAATCATTAATAAGAAAAGTATATTACAAATATTAGCAGATAGCTTTAAAAAACCAGCAATCAGAAATTATACCCTGCTTGGTTTTTATGACTCAAGCCCTGGAAACAGTAGTATAGTAAGAGAAAGGCAGGTATATGCAATACACAATAATGTACTCATCGAGTGCCATGAATTATTAATATCTGAGCCAGGAACTTCTAATTACTGGAATATATTAGTGGATACAGAGAAAGGTACTGTCATTAGTAAGATCAATTTGGCATCTTACTGTAATTTCAGCGCTGATGCATATTCCCATGATTTTGCAGGCAGTAAAAATAAACCTTCTGTTTTTATTGGACCACAACATCAACGGCCTAGTTTTTTATTGTCACCAGATCATGCTTCCTATAATGTATTTAAATTACCTGTAGAAGCTCCTACTTTTGGTAGCAGGATGCTGGTCAATAATCCATGGATTCTCATCGCCTCTCCCGAAGGATGGCATTCTGACGGTACCAATCATTATACGATTACTAGGGGAAACAACGTGTATGCTTATGTTCGCAATGAAATTGCTGATTATTCGCCGGATGGAGGGACTTCAAGAATCTTTGACTACCCATTTAATGTTAATGGGGCTTCTTTGGATAATCGCGATGCTGCCATTACTAATTTATTTTACATCAATAATAAAGTTCACGATATTTTTTATCAGTTTGGCTTTACGGAGTCGGCAAGAAATTTTCAGCAAAATAATTTTAGCAATGGAGGAATCGGAAATGATTATGTATTGGCAGAAGCACAAAGTAATGAAAGTATGAACAATGCTGTTTTTTTTCCTACCCCTGATGGAATTAATCCCACTATGAAAATGTTTTTATGGTCTCCCATTAAAAAATTATACTATAACACACCGCCTCAAGCAACAACAAGGGTGCCGATAGCCAAAGCAGCGTCTTTTGGCCCTGTTTTAAATACTATAGGAGTTACCGGGGATATTCAGTTAGTCCCTGTATCCAATGGTTGCACGGCACTATCAGCCGGCTCGCTTACTAATAAAATTGCATTAGTAAAGGGGTTGACGATGTCAGAAATTCAGCAAAACCCTCCCTGTACATTTACCACCAAAGTAAAGAATATACAAAATGCAGGTGCTATAGGTGCCATAATATATGAAGATCCCGCTTTCGAGAACATAGGCTTTTTTGGAGAGGATAATACAATAACGATACCTTCAGTGTTGATAAAAAACTCTGAAGGAGAATATATTAAAAACTTGTTGCAAGCTGGAACAACAGTAAATATAACTTTAAAAAGCGGTACAGGCGATACTGCTCCGGATGGCAGCTTTGACAGTGGAATCATGAGCCATGAATTTGGCCATGGAGTTTCAAACAGGTTAACTGGTACAGGATATAATTGTTTAGAAACAAGTGAAAGTCAGGAGCAAATGGGTGAAGGATGGTCAGACTTTTTTGCATTGATGTTAACCAATACACAGAATAGCAGTGCGTCAGTTCCAAGAGGCTTAGGTACTTATATAATCGGAGAGCCAACCACCGGCAATGGAGGCCGACCCGCCAAATATTCTCCGGATTTCACCATTAATAATTATACTTATGGAAATACTAATGGCATGGTGGATGGACATTCTATAGGCTTTATCTGGGCTACAATGCTATGGGATCTTCATTGGAAATATGTTGAAAAATACGGATATTCAGCCGATCTGACAGCCAACACTACTAACGGCAGTACAAGAGCTATGCAGCTTGTCATGGATGCTCTGAAACTTCAGGCTTGTAACCCGACATTTATTGACGGAAGAAATGCAATTCTTGCTGCTGAACAAGCAACCACCGGTGGAATAGATAAGTGTATGATCTGGAAAGTTTTTGCTAAAAGAGGATTAGGGGTTAATGCTTCTGCGGGGAGTAAAACAGATATTAATGATCAAACAGAGGATTTTACTGTTCCCTCCGTATGTAATTCTTTGGAATCTGAAGAATTAAATATAAATAGAACTGTAGTTACAATTTATCCAAATCCTGCAAAGAATGAATTCTTTATCAATTTTCCAGATCATGCATTAGGAAAGGTCAATATTGAAATTTATGATATGTCAGGCAAATTGTTGTATTCAGAAAATAAAGTATTAACGGATACAAAAAAAGTAATACCTACAATAGGTTGGGCCAATGGTACTTATATGGTTAATATAAAAGGATTTGGTTTAAAAAGTGTGCATAAGGTTATAGTGAACAAGTAAATGCTATTAGAATATTTTAAATATAAGTAAGGAAAAATACTTCATTGTCAAGTAAAATATTATAACTGCTATCACAATCTAACCAAGTAAAAAATGGAGAGTGAATATCAATTTCGAACTCCTTTTTGTTATTGGACCATCCGTACTAAACCCTGTGATGTGCTATTATATATCTTTTCTGATACTCATTTTTACAATTACTATCGAATCAGAAATGTGAATAGACGAGTTCTTTCGTTTAAGGGTTGTAGTAGATAATTTATGAAACTTCAAATCTTTGTATTGAATTCGATTAATTGTAGTTATTGTAATATACGTTTTGCTATATAAAACTACATTGTTTTTGTTTTCTACAATAATTTTGGATATTATTTTTGTAAAAATTTGATTTTTTGAAGCTAGAGGAGCATTGTTATATGATCTGAAAGGAATTGGGAGAGCAGCAATTTACCTTTAAAAAGATACAATCTTTTTTTGAATTAATGAAGTTGCTTTAAATACACGATAAATATGAAAAAAAAAGATGAGTACCAACATTATATGGGTATGAGTAAGCTGCAAATATTCATAGAGATGAATGATCAAGCCAATTACTATATGGCCAACAAATGGGAATATCATATTAATACAAATTTGTTTGGGAAAAAAACTATTCTGATCCTTTTTTTCAGGAAAGATATTGTTTATAAAATAAGGATAAAAAAAACGTACAAAAAAATAGTACCCCAAACACTATATTACGTTTAACTACAGCAATAATAAGAGGTATTTAAAGAAATATATGAGGCATAAGTTGAAATTATGTAAATGTTTTAAATTCAATCAAAATTAGCTCATTATAATCTCGATAAATACTCCTGTTTTATTCCGATATTTAAACAACTTACTACAGTGTTCTGTTTAATTAGGAAAAAACTATAGTGGTATTAGTGATAAAATTACCATAAATAAGAAATTTCATGAACGATAATATCATTTACCTTATTCTCTTATAGGAGGAACTGAAGTTAAAAAATGAATAGAATGCATACTTTGGCTATCCCACAAAATAATATTATAAAATATATAGCGTAACCCGGACGATCTAAAAGCTGTTTTATTCATGTGTAGGGAAAATATTGAAGTCAAGTACTTTTATGGGTAACTGTTTTAAATATAATTGTTCTAACATTATTTCTAACCTCTTATTTTATATATACAAGATTATTGAGCACACTGTTACTTCAATATTGTTCAATCGTTATTCTGAAACAGCCTTATACCAAAGTAATAGCTGACTTGGTGTTTGAACTGTAAAGGTCATCATTTTGATCGATCTGGAGCATCTGTAAGATAATAAATGTAATCTATAGTTTTTCACTCCAAAATTATGTTGAATAAATATATCATCATTTATGAAAAAAGAACAATTTTTATGGCTCTTTCTTTTTTTTCTTATTTACAGTTGTTCTCAGGAGACAATAAGTGAGCAAGAAAATAAGAAAATATGTAATGGACTATGTTTTAATACTGATTTTGAATCTGGAAGTATAGGGAAAATATCCAAACTTTCTCAGGATGTATGGTCTCTTGAACTTAAAAATGATAATGATAATTCTTCTTTACCAGATTCATATCGTACTTGGTGGAATGTAAAGGTAGAGTACATTCCAAGCTCAGGTGTTAAATTAAGGTTTACCAAACTGGGATTTCCCTATTTTTTTGTTCCGGTATTCTCTATCAATGGTAAAGATTGGAAACACTTTCCAGAATCCGCTGTAAAGCAAATTGATCCAACCACCATTGAAGTGTCTTTATCCGGAGAGCAATCCTCATTATGGATTGCCAGAACTTTTCCTTATACGACTAAAGATTATACGGAGTATCGAAATTCTATCACTACAAATCCAAATGTAAAAATCAGCTCTTTAGGAAATAGCCCTTTCAAAAATACTTCAATTGAATTATTAACAATAACAAATGCCAATCAAAATCCTGATAAGAAAACAATTTGGATTCATGCCAGAACACATGCTGCAGAAGTAGGAAGCTCTTATGTATTGGAAGGTCTTATCAATACTATTCTTTCTGACGGTAGTTTAGGAACTGATCTTCGCCAAAAATATATATTTAAAATTGTACCGATGCATAATCCTGATGGTATTATTCTGGGAAACTATAGAACCAATAGTGCCAGTATCAATTTAGAAAGTCAATGGCTATTTGATAGAACTATCCTTCATCCTATATATCTTCAGGATACTGCACCTGTAGAGAATAAGTTTCTGAATAAAAATGCAATGTCAACAGTAATTGAAGATGAGGTACATCCGGTTGTATTAGCACTAAATCTGCATTCGAGTAATAGCGATATTAATACACCTGCTTTCTTCTTTCCGCATTTTGGACCTGGAAATAATTATGATAGCCAGCAACAAAATCTCTGGAATAAGCAGATTAACTTTATTCAAACTGTAGCCAGCTTTTATGATGGCAGAATAGAAGCTCCGCCAGCAGACGGAGGAAATGGCTTCCTTAATACCTACTTTCCTGAAACTTGGTTTTGGTATAATAAAAAGGATGTAGTCAATGCCATTACTTTAGAAACAACTTACAGTAAAGCTGGGTATGATTATTGGGTAACCCCTAAAGAATGGAAACAACTGGGAGTTGCATTAGCCCATGCCATCAATAATAGCAATTTTAATAAGCCAAATATGATGAAGGATAGTGAGGATAGATCAATGTTTAAATTACCTTCTACAATGACAAAAGAGCAGTTGCAAAAAATGGAGATTAATCATTAATGGTTATTTTCTATTACTCTAAATTGGGTGATCTTTGATAGTATTTATAGCGAAAAGAAGAGTCCTGTAGATCACAGGACTCTTTCTCTTTAATAATTTTATTGTTTATACTGTTGAATAGTTAATTTATTTCTGGTTGAGTTTAATCAGCTTATTTCCCGAGAATCCCTCTGAAGTAAAAATTTATAGATCAATCCTCCTACAATTCCACCTAAAATTGGTGCTACCCAGAATAGCCAAAGTTGTGATAGGGCAAGCCCACCTGTAAAAACAGCCTGAGAAAGTGATCTTGCAGGATTTACGGATGTATTTGTAATCGGAATAGAGATCAGGTGGATCAAAGTCAGGACAAGACCAATAGCAATACCTGCAAATTTACTATGAGCCCACTTTTCTGTAGCTCCCATGATCACAATAAGAAAAAGTGCTGTTAATAAAAACTCGGCCAGAAATGCTGATCCCATACTAAAAGCTTTTCCATTGTATACAGGTACATCGTAAAAGTTGGTTGCAAAAGCTCCTGGTTGTGAAAAGTCGAGTGTGCCGGCACCATTCAGTATAGTATACAGGCATCCTGCGGCTGTAACTGCTCCAAGGCATTGGGCTCCGATGTAAGGAACCAGTTCTTTTGCAGAAAACCTGCCACCTGCTAAAAGTCCGAATGAAACTGCGGGGTTAAAATGACCTCCGGAAATATGCCCTACTGCGTAAGCCATTGTGAGAACGGTGAGACCAAAGGCTAAAGAAACACCTAAAAGTCCAATGCCAATATCGGGAACACCGGCAGCAAAAACAGCACTTCCACAACCTCCAAAAACGAGCCAGAATGTGCCGAAAAATTCAGCTAAAAGTTTTTTTATCATGTTATTGATTTTTAATGTAAACCAAATGTAGAATTTAAATTTCAAAGTAAAAACACAAGTTGTGTAGTTAAAAATCTGATTTAATTAGTTTTAATACTATAGTTATGATTTTAATATGGGAATGAAGATTTAATGAAGGAGAATTCTATGCAAAGAAATCATAATAAAAAACGTAAAAGGATGCTGAGAACCACAAATTCAAACTATTGCTGAAAGAGTATCCCAATTTGATGAAAGGTCTTAATTACGGATTTTTTGGTAATCACTTACAAAAATATGTATTATATGCATTAAAACCAATACGGGGGCATAATTGGCGAAATTAAAGTACAAAAAACAATCATTATGCCAACCTAAACAAATGAAGGATGCTGATCAGCATCCTTCATTCTTAATTATGGAACTCTAAATAATACATTGAGACAGCCTTCTTTAAAAAGGTTATGTTCTTGTGAACCATCCACATAAGTACAGATATCACCTGATGGTATTGTACTGCAAGAGGTTGTGGTTACATTACATTTCATGCCCGGTGGTGCTGAAGGATTAAAGCGGTACCCGAATTCAATGGTTTTTGCTGTTTCTTTTTCCGCTGTTGTAGCGTACGCACTTCCAATGCCTAAGGCAAATACTACAAAAGGC
Source organism: Chryseobacterium rhizoplanae (assembly GCF_900182655.1). Taxonomy (GTDB): domain Bacteria; phylum Bacteroidota; class Bacteroidia; order Flavobacteriales; family Weeksellaceae; genus Chryseobacterium; species Chryseobacterium rhizoplanae. Next base: position 246,712 of record NZ_FXTC01000005.1, on the reverse strand, counting down.
AGTGCGATTTTTCTCATTTTTTTCATGATGTTAAAATTGTTTTTTATGCCTACTCTTTGTTCAGGTTTTCGGCTTTCCCTGAAATGAAATGTTGAGTGATGTTTTGCGCAAAACTATATCTGATCAGTTCATTTCCTATAATGGTAAAAAGTGTATTATCCGAGATTGAAAATTCTGTTTTGTATTCCCCGGCTTTTTTGGGAACATAAAAGCTTCCCAGATATTGCTGTTTGCTAGTAGAGTACATGTCAATGACCAGTGAACTTTTCTGATATGCTTTATCTTCAAATTTTCCTTTACGCGGAGATTCTATAAAGAGGATACCCTTATAAACAAATGCATTTTTATTAACGATAATAGGAGGGTTTTTCATCTTCTTACTCCCGTCAGGAAGCTTTACAACTTCAATACCAGTTGCACTTATGTCATCAATAGTCTTATAGATCTTCTTAGATTCCAGATTAGTATCAAGGACAATAAATTTATTTTTGTATGTATAGACATAAATAATTGTATTATGGGCAGGATCATATAAAAGTTTACCATCAGTATCAAAAACCCCATCATGTATCTTTTCTAGGATTTCAGGTTTAACAATAGTATTCTTTTGATAGGTAAACATTAAGCCTAGCGACTGTATATTTTTTTGCTTCGAATAGGTAATTACTGCGAAGGAATTATTATTTGTAACCTGTAGCTGGGTGAAATAATTCTGCATATGACTTACTGTTTTAGCACGCTGTTTTCCTATTTCACCTCTGTAGATGATAGGAACTGTGCCATCATAAAGGTAATAATAGGGAGGATATACCTGTACCTTTGAACTTTTGAACAGAAAATCATATTGATCAGGAGTAATTTGATATTCTTTCATCTTCTTAAATGTTGCATCTATAGCATACAGATCAAATGGATGTTCTGTATTTCCCAGATAAAGTGAATCTTCTGTATGTCCTGAAAAATAATAAAAATCAGATGTCAGTATGAAGCGTTTTTCAAGATCAACAGGATGCTGTAAAAACCGACGGGTAAAATTATTTTCTTTCTGGATCATATATTCAGACCTGTCATAAAGTATAAAAAGTATAACAGTACTCAATAAGGAGAAAGTAAGGAGCAGGAATATTGTTATTAATATATATTTTCTGCCTGGCTTTGTCATCAAAATAATGGCCGTGGCTGCGATGAATGTCGTAACGATATTAAAAATAAGGTGAGTTTGCCAGTCCATTTTTTCAAGAATGCCGCCACAGGAGCATGGAACGGATTCACTGTAATGAAGGGTCATATAGATATACATGCTAAATAAAAACATCAGTACAAAAGAACAGTAGAGGCCAAGGAGTCTTGTTCTTTCAAAAATCAGCAGTATACAGACTACGAGCTCTAATGCAAGGATGCCATGAGAAATGGAGCCTGCAAAAGTACTTAATAAGGGAGATTGCGATATCTGTGTCGTAAAGTTTTCAAAATCCATTATTTTACTGATGGCTGCATAGCAGAACAGAAGGATAAAGAAATATGATATTACTTCAACTGTGATAATCTGTAATTTTTTCATGGTTTGTTTTTATGTGTTTTATCCTGGAATCAGTAATTTCCAATAGGTTTTAACGCCACAGTATTCAGGCATTATATCTCCTTTTAGCAGAGGAACTGTAGTTTTGAAATTCCCCATACTCTCCCAGATGCCACTTGCAGGACATGGTAAGCCGGTGAAAACTGATATGGAGGTATGAGGATCCATGGATTATTAGTAACATTTAAATTATTTGATTAGGTCGCCAGTTGTCTCCGTCCCGTACCGGGGGATCTTTTTGCGGATCTTTTATCTGTTCTGATAATTTTGCAGAATCCTGCCGCATTATCAATTGCTCACTAATCTCATTATGTGATGTATTATGAGTGTCAATATCTTCATCTCGAGTTATGCAGTTTTGCACACAAAGTGCCCCTATAACTAGACTTAAAATTGGGATAAGCTTTTTCATGGTAATAATTTTATTGGTTATCCCGGCCGGATTAAATTAGAATTCTGATCTCAAAGTTATCGTGCTGGTTGATGAAAAAAAACTGCTATTCGGATCAATTTTGAAATTGGCACGTCTCAATTTCAAAATTGAGACAATTATTAACGCGTTTTTAACAGTTAATGTTCAGTCTTTTATAAGAAGTTGAGGTGATATTTTTTTCATTTCCCATAAATATGATTTATTTCAGAACAAATGTTTACTTTTGAGATGGTGAGGTTCTAATAATCAGTATATGAAAAAGTTAAACTACTTTCTCGTCTTATTTTCTGCTATTTCTCAGTTATTCTTTTCAAAGGATAAAAATGATAAGACTTTCAATGAAATTAGAAAAGTTTACGAAAAAATGGCTATAGACGACATTAATGCAATGCCGTCTGTGAAATTATATATTGAAAAGGCTAAGAAAGAGAATAATTTTGAGAAACTGATTCAAGGCTACAGAGATGGAAGACAGTTTGACTACCATAATAAAATTAGATATGCTGACAGTGCTATAAGTGTTAGCTTAGTGTACGGCTCTTCCGATGATGTCGGCAAAGATTATCTCAGCAAAGGTATTATTTATTACTTCTATCAAAAGAAGTACAAACTGGCTTTAAACGAATATCTTAAAGCGTATCAATACTTAAAGGGATCAAATGATAAGTATCACCATTATAAAGTGGTCTACCATCTGGGAATTGTTAAAGGGCATTTGGGTTATTATGATGAAGCTCTAAAACATTTTAACGACTGTATCTCGTTTTATAGTACGAAGATGAATGGACAGCTGCATGAGAATGAACTATTTAATTACAACAAAGCATATCTAAATTGTCTACATCAAATGACGGTTATCAACCGATACCAAAAAAATTTTGATAAGAGTGATAGTTTAAGTGAATTAGGTTATAGGCGCACTCTGAATAATAACGATTTTGCTTTGGAGAAAAGTTATTTTCTTAAATGTATTGGAATTTCAAAATATCAGAAAAAAGAATATTCAAAGGCTGCTAAAGTCCTCCAAGAATCCTTACCAACCATTCTAAAGAGAAATGATTTTGCCTGGGCCTCTGTTATTTATTATTATTTAGGAAGATCTTCAGAGGCTCAGAATGATATACCTCAAGCAATTCGCTATTATAATAAAATTGATTCTATTTTTGTAAAAGATGAGTTTATTCTGCCTGAAGTTTATAAAAGCTATAGTTTTCTGATCAATTATTATAAAAATAAAGATATTAATAGACAGCTTTATTATACCAATCAACTTCTTAAAGCCGACAGTGTGATCAGTAAGGACTACGTTTTTCTATCTTCTACACTGCATAAAGATTATGACCGGAGGAGATTAATAGAAGAAAAAGAAGAACTGCAAAAAGCTGGCAGCAAGAAAATGAAATTTGCCGGGGCTTTAATTTTCTCGGGAAGTCTAATTCTTACTTTTTTTGTAGTCAGATACAGAAAGGATCAGGAAATTAAAAAACAATATGATCTTCTGCAAAAAAAAATATCTGAAGGTTCTTACCAAATAAACGATCTTTTGAAAGAACAAACTGACAAATATTCAATGAGGAAAACATTTCTTACTCCCGAAATGACATCGGAAATCAGGGAAAAACTTAACAAATTTGAACAAGAATTACAATTTAAGAAGAAAGGTCTTACGCAGCAAAGTATTGCGACTAAGTTAGGAACCAATTCTCACTACTTATCAATATATATTAATGAGAATAAAGGAATGAATTTCAATAAGTATATGGCGGAGCTCAGAATTAACTATATTACCAATCTCCTCAATACTGATAATAAGTATCTCCAACTTAAAATTGATGCTTTAGCTGATGAGTGCGGAATTGCTGCCCGCCAAAATTTTTCCAACCTGTTTTTTGAAATTAACGGAATCCGTCCTGCTGATTATATTAAAAAACGTAAAGAGGAGTTGAGAATCAGCTGAGTAGATTTCTAGTGCTTTAAATTTTGTAAATTTCTAAAAAAAGGCCATGGTAACAAAAACAATTTTTAGAAAAACTACAGAATTATACAATGATCTGGAGTTAAAAATTAATGAAGTATGCGATGATGACCAGGATATGGTAAAAATTTCTGAAAAGTCTTTACTGCTGATTGATACCTCTATCAGAACCTTGAAGGAACTGGTTTCAGACCATCATTTTGAGAATCTTGCTGAAGAAGTTTACTTTTTTAAAAAGCTCAAGCCTTTGTTTATTTCAAAATTTATTTACTATTCCTCTATTTTGAATATTGAATCGTACAAACCCAACGCTACAGCCAAAATTTTGAAAAAATACTATGAGACAGAGCAGGAAAAGTTAAAGTCATTTTATTCTACGCAGTCAGAATTTTACAGCTATTACCGGCGTGATGCTACGTATCTTGATCATAAGATATTTGTCCGAAATTCCTATGATTTAAAAATGAAATTATCATTTGGCTTCTACAATTTCGATACGAATTTTACTACTTCTCATGATCACATGATTTCGAGAATTATCGCCAATCAACAATTAGGTCAATATCTAAAAAGGCAGATTGAAAATATTTCGGATCGCTTTAAACAAAATATTTTGTCCCCGCTAACATGGTCTTCCTCCAAAGTTGGTCTAATCGAACTGGTTTATGCTCTGTATCATATGCGCTGTTTTAATGGTGGAAATATTGAGTTAAGCGAGGTTATAAAATTTGTTGAGAAATCTTTGAATACTGATCTTGGAAACTTTCATAAGACTATATTTGAAATTAGGAACCGGAAACAGGGGCCAACCAAATTTCTTCAATTGGTTAGTGACAATCTTAATCAGCATTTTATAAATAATGAAGCTGAGTAACCTAATACCAATAAAACCTCAAATCGTATGGTATTTGAGGTTTCTCTATTTAATCTTTTTTAATTAAATGCTGTAAGCCAGGGTCATTTTTTATTCTAATCATTTCATGCCTGATGATGGTAAGAATATCTGCCTTAATTCCTTTATAATTGTCTTCAATCTGCTTACTCATAGAATCATTTCCGTTTTCATCAATAAAGGATCGAATCTGCGGTATTTTGTGATAGTTTTTCGTTTCCTGAAATAACTTAATAGTGTCCACAATGATTTCTGAATGAAAAATCTTCTGTTGAATCCTTTCATCAAAGTTATCAGATACAGCACCGACAAAAAATCCCTGTGTCAAGGTAGAAATCTTCGAAGCAGGAATCAAACTGTCCAATTGGGTGGAGATGGAGGTGGAAGTGTCATTCCTATTGATGGATATACTCTGTCTTTTTTGCAGTACTTTTCCAAAACGTTCAGATAAGGTTTTTGCTGTTTCCCCTACTACCTGACCGCTGAAAATATTGCCGACTGTATTCTGAATAACTTTACTTTCTTTATCTCCGTAGTCTCTTGTTAATTGAGAAAAATCCTGAAATCCAAGACATACAGAAACTTTATTACTTCTAGCAGTAGCAATTAAATTATCTAAGCCTCTGAAATAAATAGTGGGAAGCTCGTCAATAATGACAGAACTTTTTAACTGTCCTTTTTTATTGATCAACTTAACAATTCTTGAATTGTATAGTCCAAGAGCAGCAGAATAAATGTTCTGACGATCAGGATTATTTCCAACACATAGAATTTTTGGTTCATTTGGATTATTGATATCTAATGAAAAGTCATCTCCTGTCATTACCCAATACAATTGTGGTGAGATCATTCTTGACAAAGGAATCTTTGCCGATGCTATTTGTCCTTGCAATTGATCTTGCGCACCGCCTTGCCATGCATCCATAAAAGGAGAGAGGTAGTTCTCTAATTCAGAATAAGAGGTTAATATAGTAAAGACATCTTCATATTTTTTGTTCAATAGCTCAATAGCATGTGGAAAAGTACAGTATTTCCCGTTGTCATAAATTTTAAGAAACCATATAATTGCAGCTAACAATATGATAGGACTTTCTACAAAGAAATCGCCCTGTTTCTGAATCCAGCTTTTATTCAGATTCAGCATTATGGTATAAGCAGCTTCATATGCATCTGATATATCCGACATAAAATTGGGGTTTAAGGGATTACATCGATGACTTCTTCTGGGGTCGTCAAAATTGATAATATAGAATTTCGGCTTTATTTTATAAGCATCTGAATGATTTAGAAGATGGTTGTAAGCAATTGTAGACAAATCATCGAATTTAAAATCATAGATATACATGGAAAACCCTTTTTCGATATGTTGTCTGATATAGTTATTAACTACAGCGTATGATTTTCCTGAACCGGGTGTTCCTAAAACAATGGTGGCGCGAAAAGGATTGACAATGTTAATCCATCCCTGATGCCAGTTTCCTTGATAATAGAACCTTGTAGGAAGGTTAACTGAATATTCATTATAGAGTAATTTAGTCTCCTGCTGAAAACTTTCATTCTCATTGTTAAAAACATCGGTCATTAAGTTCGTTTTTAGTAAGCGGCTCATCCAGATCCCTGCCTGCATTAGGAGAATGTATCCGGAGCCAGTAGATAGAATATAAAGTATAGGAGTAAAGCTGGTAGCAGATTGTAATAGGATTGAGTTTAAAAAGAATAGTACAAAACCAATAGAAAAAGCAGCAGTAATTTTTTTCCAAGTGATCTTTTCATTTTTGACTCCCTTTGTGCCGAGACAACTCAGACCCAACAAAACAACTGCGAACAGCTTAGAATAAAGAGTATGAGAAAAAAGGTCTGCTGTCTTGTTAAAATTATGAAGTATCTTATTGATCAGTTCTAATGTCCATTGTTGCTGTTCAAAAAATCCGTAACAAAACCAGTAAAAATGCATTAGTACTAGAATAATGCTGACAGTTCGCATAAGTGCCATGATTTTGGCAAGCCCTCTCAAATCGTCTTCACCCTGCATATCATATTTTAGAAGCATAGATAAATGACTATACATTCTTAAAAATGAATACGACATTGCAAGCATTAATTGGCTGGCTTTGGCTCTCAGAACATAGTTATAAAGCCATTTTTTTACAAAAGGAGGTCATTTTTTTCTTCTTTTTCTCTGCTTTTTTTTCATTTGTGATTCGAAAATTTGTTCCTCCTGCTCTCCATTTGTATCTGACGACAATAAACCATTAAAGCATCCTTCAAATATTTTGTGGATGTTATTGGTAGAAAAGTGTTCTGTAGATTTTTCAAATGATAAATCCTCTTTAGAATTACTGTATGAATGGGTTTCAGGCTTTGTTTCTAAATTATTCCACAGTTCATTGAATGAGTTTGCTGAAAGCTCTTTACCAAACTGTGAGCCATTCCAGACTAATTTAGAGTTATGGTCTATGAATGTAATTCCGTAAATCCTTCCAGTATCATTTTTTCGAATGACAGTCGCAATTCCCTGTGCAAGCAGTTTTGTTTTAAATGCAGCTTCAGATTTACTGGTGCCCATTGCCGTTTCAATGGTTTTTTTGAGAATTAGTTTAGAAGGATCTTTTTTCATTTTTACTCTTGATTTCTCAATGAGCGCCAGAATATTTTCCAATCCTGCGTGTTTACCAAAAAGGGATGATTTAAAAGGGGGACTTATTTTTTTTCCATTTTTATCCGTAGCAAAATAAACCAGCCCCTTTTTCATCTTGCCATGAAGCTCTCCGCTCACCTCCTCAGAGGTTACATTGAATTGAGAGAGTAAAGCGTTATATGCACCCATACTTTGAAAGCAGTAGGTTTGAGGCATATTCCGAAGTACCGATGATAATTGTGCCTTAATATTCCCTCTAGTATATTCAACAGGTTTAAATATAAAGTTTTGATATGAATTTCTATTCTTCTTGGTAACTCTTAAGTTGTATTGTTTTTCCAATTTTCTGCAGGCTTCCATTGACAGATGATGGTCATAACGATCTGATATTTTGTTTCCGTTAAGCTGGACACAGGTAGTGACAATATGAATATGCGTCCTATCAATATCAGTGTGTTTAAAAACAACATACGGTTGATTGCCATAACCCATTTCCTGCATATATTGCTGAGCTATTTCCCGATAATCTTTGTCATCAACCTTATCTTCGGGATCAGGGTTAAGTGAGATATGCCTTACGGGTTTTTCAGTTTTGTTATTGGCAATTAAGTAGGGTTCAAAGTATTGATGAAAAAATTTGACAGAATAAGGTCGATCCCACACATCCGGAATCTTGTTGGTGAATAAAACGATCCCATTTTCGTTGTCCACTTTTTGTTGATTGTAGGTAAGAGTACCCCAAAGATTTTCACCTTTTCCAATTTTTGCAATCATTTTTCAGAAGTTTTTTGAATATGCTTTTGTTCAAATTCTTTAGTGAGTTCTATAATCTGCTTACAAACTAGGGCTAGTTCTTTGGTCTGATTTTCTAGTTTAAAGAGATAAAAAGAAGCTTTTTTCTCAGTGAAATTTCGATATAAAATTTTTACAATCTGATTATAATTGTTTCCAATCGACTGGAACTGGTAGAAGAATTTAGTGAGTTGTGTATGGTAATCCATTGTTGAGACATCCACTTTAACAATCTTCAATTCTTTCTGAAACAAAATTGTTGTGATAAATTTTGCTTTGTTGTTCAATCCTGAAGCGTCATATAATTTTAAAAAATTAGCGTTTTCTTCATCCGTTAGTCGAAATACATACCTGTTTTTACTGGGGTTCAGCTTAGGCTTACGTCCACCTTTGTTGTTTTTATTTATATCCATAGCATCCAATTTAATATGATCAAAATCGCGACTTCGGAGTGGTTTTTAAAGCCCCAGCCAGGGCAAGTTGTTTTGAGGTACAAAAAAAGTTATGAGGCACTCAAAACATAACTTGCCCCTTTCGGGTGAAAGGAAATTTCAGTAAGAAAGCAGATTTAATACTGCATATTTTAAAACAGTTTAATTTCCCCAGACTCCTCAATCTTCTGGAACAAAGTAAACCACAATGATTTATAGAGATAGTACTAGATAGAATGCCAAAGACAGGCACTTAAAGCCAAAAACTACCATTAGGAATATCCCGAAAAAGAAATACTATTCATTTGTGTCTGATTGAGGGCGGGACTTCCTGACTGCGGATATAACAGAAATTTTGAGAAGCGGAAATCCAGCTTTCCAGCCTTCTGGAAATCCAGCCTTCACGATAGCATTTGTGAGAGATAGAAATCAGTAAGCCAACTTCTAAGGAATGAAAGATGGATGGTATTCAGTAAGTACCTATAGAAGTCAATACAGGTATTGGGAATTCCAGCCCTTATTAGTGAAAGCAATACAGAGAAACTGAAGTAGCTGCAGTTCAATGGCCTTCACTCAGCCGTTCTTTCAAATTAAGTTTAATAAAATTCAAGCAAAATGAAAACAAAAAAACAACCCACAATTATTGCATTTTCCACTCAAAAAGGAGGCGTAGGAAAAAGCACATTTACAACACTGATGGCAAGTATTCTTCATTATCGGATGGGCTATCAGGTTGCTGTCTTTGACTGTGACTTTCCACAGTATAGTTTATTCCAGATGAGGGACCGGGATTTGAAAATGGTGATGCAGAATGAGATTTTAAAAAAGATGGCTCACAAACAATTTACGAGAATCAATAAAAAAGCTTATCCCATTTTCCAGAGTAAAGCTGATCAAGTTTTAGAAGAGATCGAGGTTTATGTTGATGGCTCCGAAACAACTCCAGATGTCATCTTTTTAGATTTACCGGGAACTGTTAATACCGCCGGTATTTTAAAAACATTGACAAATGTCAATTACATTTTTTCTCCTATTACTGCGGATCGGGTCGTACTGGAGAGTACACTGAGTTTTACCAATGTTCTGATCAATGTATTGATGAAAGAAACGCAAACAAGGATTCGAAGCATTCATTTATTCTGGAACCAAGTGGATGGAAGAGAAAGAACAATGTTATACAAAAATTACAGTAAAGTGATTTCAGACTTAGGACTGCAGCTTATGGAAACAACCATTACAGACAGTAAAAGATTTCGGAAAGAAGGTGAAGCGGTAGCAAAGACGGTTTTCCGATCGACATTACTGCCGGCAGATCCTAAGCTGTTAACTCAATGCAGGCTTGATAGATTTGTAGAAGAATTTCTAAAAATTGTCAAATTGTAACAGTATGGAAAATGAAAAAAAGAACAATGAGAAAAATGGTATCGATGAACAATATCTGATGTCCATTATGGCAGAAAGTCCAAAGAAGGAACAACCAGCAAATAATGCTGATCCGCCCAAGGAAAAAGGTGCAATAAAAAATAAGTTGAAGAGTAAGAAAACTACAGATCTAACCTATGTGGAACACTTTCTGACCCATCATACGATGACTAAGCGTGGTGATAGAAGTATATATATCCGTCCGGAATATCATGAGCGTCTTTCACGCATTATTCAAATCATTGCAGATGACAAAATTCCTTTGTATGCTTATTTAGACAATATTTTGGCTTATCATTTCGAATTGTTTGAAAAGGAAATCACAGATGATTTCAATAAGAAATACCGTCCAATCTTTTAATACATAACGTTATGGAACAAATTATTATAATCGGGTTGTTAATCATTATTGTTCTGATTCTTTTAGACAGAAAGTTTTCAATCAATATTCAGGGAAAAGATTGTAATGATGCAAATAAGAATTTGCCTTCTTTCATGGGAGGTACGAAGCAATTAGAGAGACAGGCTTTGCCTATTGATGTCAATGGAGGACAAAATGAATCTATTTTACTGACAGAAGATAATTTTGAATCAGAAACCAGAAAAGAGGAATTTGGCTCTATTGATCCGACTAAAAATCTCAATGATATTCTGACCAGAGATAATGATTGGGAGCAGGAGGATGAAGATTGGAAATACGAGAATTCTACTATTGAAAGCGGGTTTGCTACAGGGGTTACCTTCCAGGAATTGAGTACTGCGGGTCAGCTGCTTCAACAGGACGTGCTAGAGCCTGACTTAGAACAACAAACAGTCGATATTATTCAAAAAATTCAGGGAACCGAGCTTTTTGATCTATTAGAGAATTCATTAGGAGATGCTTCAAGAAGAATCGCTGCTTTGTTAAGTGAGAGTATTTCAAATGATGATAATACCATTTCTTCTAAGCACAATAATTCTGCAGATGGTTTCGACATTGGGGAGTTTGTGTAGACTTCCTAATGTTTTTTTAAAAAGATAAGTAAGGAGAATGAACAATCAAATTTTTTAATGCTGTGGATTTAACTGAAAAAAATATCAACGAAGAGGCTTATGATTTACGTGTAAACAAAGGGCAGCTTCCGACAATAATGATTGCAGGACATACATTTTTTGTAGACATCCGTATGGATATGCTGAGACCTAAAGATGATTTTCTATCTAAGGGTATCGTCTTTTCGGATATACAGAATTACTATGATGAAGACCAAAACAGCTATATTATACCTTACAATCGCAGGACACACGAATTTCAGGATATAGACTTTAGTATGATTAACGAATTTCCTAAAGATTTAATCGCCGTACAGTTTCCTATTGAAAATGAACTTGACAGGATCGGATGGAACCGACATCATGGCTTTGAATTGACAGAGGGATTATCAAAGCAAGGTTTTAAAATGCAGTTTGAGGCAAAACAAATTTCGTGGGAGGATACTGTTCTTGCAGATATGATCAAAAGCAATTTGAAGTATGTAAAAGTCTTGGGAGATTGTATAGAAAAGCCGAATAAGAATAAGTCGAAAGGAAGAAAAATATAAAGTCCGCTCGCAGAAAGCTCAACGTCAAAATTACAAAAGTTTGGCGTTTTTTTTATGTGGAAATTTTAACTAGAACGCCGCTTAAAGCCAAGCGATTCCCCCTGCTGACATTTTCCAATAAGCTTGTTTTTCCAAAGCACATTTGCTTCTGAGTACTGTAGAGAGCAGTTCTCATTAACAAAAAAAATATTTACTAAATGGAAAAACAGACAAAAAAACTGATGTATGGAATACTGGTAATTTTGATAGCTCCATATGCTTTTTCACAGGGTAATGGTAGTGCCGGCATTAACGAGGCAACACAGATGGTCACCTCTTATTTTGAACCAGCGACTCAGCTCATCTATGCGATTGGTGCTGTTGTCGGATTAATTGGAGGAGTTAAGGTTTATAATAAATTTAGCAGCGGTGATCCTGACACCAGTAAAACCGCTGCGAGCTGGTTCGGTGCATGTATTTTCTTAATTGTTGCAGCAACAATCCTTCGCTCATTCTTTCTTTAAAATAATGATTATGAATACCTATCATATCAATAAAGGAATAGGACGGACTGTCGAATTCAAAGGACTGAAGGCACAATACCTGTTTATTTTTTCAGGTGGTCTGCTGGGATTACTGATCTGCGTTATGATCATGTATATGGTTGGTGTCAATACTTATTTGTGCTTGGTCACAGGTGGAGTCAGCAGTGGTCTTTTGATCTGGCAGACCTTCGCATTGAATGGAAAATACGGAGAGCATGGTCTGATGAAAATGGGAGCTCAAAAAAAACATCCCAGTTATATCATTAGTCGCAAGAACATTTACCGCTATCTGCAAACCAACCGTCAAAAAGCTTCAGCATGAGAAATTCCTCTAAATCAGCAACGTTGGAGAGTAAGTTTCCACTGCTCGCTATAGAAAGTGATTGTATTATTTCAAAAGATGCGGACATCACGGTTTGTTTTAGGGTTAAACTTCCAGAATTATTTACGATTGCCTCAGCTGAGTATGAAGCTATTCATTCAGCATGGTCCAAGGCGATTAAAACGCTTCCTGACTATACGGTCGTTCATAAACAGGACTGGTTTATCAAAGAAAATTATAATCCTGACCTTTCGAGAGAAGATCAAAGCTTTCTTTCAAAATCTTTTGAAAGGCATTTCAATGAAAGACCCTTTTTAAATCATTATTGTTATCTGTTTATTACGAAAACCAGTCGGGAGAGAATGCGGATGCAGAGTAATTTTTCATCTTTATGCAAAGGCAAACTGATTCCAAAAGAAATCAGAGATAAAGAAGTGATTAGTAGATTTATGGAAGCGGTTGATCAGTTCGAAAGAATCATGAACGAAAGCGGCTATGTTTTTCTTGAAAAAATGAATTCTGATGAAATAACGGGTACAGAAAAACATTCCGGGGTTCTTGAACAATACCTTACTCTATCCAAAGAAATCAATCCCTTCCTTCAGGATTTGAACTTAGGTTCAGAAGAAATGCGGATAGGCAACAACCGTCTCAGTATGCATACCTTATCAGATACAGATGACTTGCCAGGTACCGTTTCATCTCACAGCAGATATGAAAAGCTCAGTACGGACCGCAGTGACTGTTTGTTGTCTTTTGCATCTCCGGTGGGGTTGTTATTAAGCTGCAATCACATTTATAATCAATATTTGTTTATTGATAATAGTGATGAAAATCTGTCTAAGTTTGAAAAATCAGCAAGGAATATGCATTCTCTGGCAAAATACAGCAGAGCCAATCAGATCAATAAGGAATGGATTGAAAAGTATCTGAATGAAGCACATTCTTATGGTCTGCAATCTATCCGTGCCCACTTTAATGTGATGTCATGGTCGGATAATCCCACTGAATTAAAGCAAATAAAAAACGATACGGGAAGTGCCTTAGCACTCATGGAATGTAAACCCCGTCATAACACAACGGATTTAGCAACACTGTATTGGGCAGGAATTCCCGGAAATGCAGGTGACTTTCCAAGTGAGGAAAGCTTTTATACATTCATAGAACCTGCTTTATGTTTTTTTACTGAAGAAACGAACTATCAGGATTCTCCTTCGCCTTTTGGAATCAAGATGGCTGATCGCTTAACAGGAAAACCTATTCATTTGGATATTTCCGATCTTCCTATGAAGCAAGGGATCATTACGAACAGAAACAAGTTTATCCTTGGACCTTCAGGGAGCGGTAAATCATTTTTTACCAACCACATGGTAAGACAATATTATGAGCAGGGTGCTCATGTCTTACTGGTTGATACCGGGAATTCCTATCAGGGATTGTGTGAACTTATCAAGGGAAAGACAAAAGGTGAGGATGGAGTATATTTTACGTATACGGAAGACAATCCTATTGCTTTTAATCCTTTTTATACAGATGATGGAATATTTGACATTGAAAAAAGAGAAAGCATTAAAACGCTGATTCTAACCTTGTGGAAAAGAGATGATGAACCGCCCTCACGTTCCGAGGAGGTGGCGCTGTCCAATGTGGTCAGCGGATATATTGAAAAGATTAAAAGCAGTGAAGAGCACCCTTCTTTCAATGGTTTTTATGAGTATGTCAGCAATGATTATCAGAAAGTGCTTGAGCAAAAAAAAGTAAGAGAAAAGGATTTTGATATTGCCAATTTTTTAAATGTTTTAGAACCATACTATAAAGATGGTGAATATGACTACCTGCTGAATTCCGAAAAGCAGCTCGATCTTCTTTCCAAACGTTTTATTGTCTTTGAAATTGATGCCATTAAGGATCACAAAATCTTATTTCCGATTGTCACCATTATCATCATGGAAGTTTTTATCAATAAAATGAGAAGGCTGAAGGGCATCCGAAAACTGATTCTCATTGAAGAAGCATGGAAGGCAATTGCTAAAGAGGGTATGGCAGAATACATCAAATACCTATTCAAGACCGTAAGGAAGTTTTTCGGAGAAGCCATCGTAGTAACTCAGGAAGTCGATGACATTATTCAGTCACCTATTGTGAAGGAAAGTATCATCAATAATTCAGACTGTAAGATTCTTCTTGACCAGCGTAAATACATGAATAAGTTCGATGACATTCAGGCAATGCTTGGACTAACGGATAAAGAAAAATCTCAGGTATTATCTATCAATATGAACAATAATCCGAAACGATTGTACAAAGAAGTTTGGATCGGATTAGGCGGAACACACTCTGCGGTCTATGCGGCCGAAGTTTCTACTGAGGAATATCTAGCGTACACCACCGAAGAGACAGAAAAGATGGAAGTAATGAATCTTGCATCAGAACTTGATGGAAATATGGAACATGCCATCAGGAGAATATCTCTTAAGAGAATTAAACCCACCAAAGAAAATTAACTAATTAATATTTAAAACAATGAAAAATCTAATTATTACTACGGTTATAGCAGTTGCTATATCCTTTACATCATTTGCGAAAGCACAATTTGTAGTTACAGATCCTGCTAACCTGGCATCGGGTATTCTTAATTCCGCTAATGAAATTGTGCAAACTTCTTCAACAGTTTCCAACGTGGTTAAAAACTTTAATGAAGTCAAGAAAGTTTATGAACAGGGAAAAGAATATTATGACCAGCTGAAAGCCATCAACAATCTGGTGAAAGACGCAAGAAAGGTGCAGCAGACAGTTTTGCTTGTGGGTGATGTTTCAGAAATGTACGTCAATAACTTCGGAAAAATGCTTAATGATCCGAATTTCAATGCCCAGGAACTAACAGCTATTGCCAACGGCTATTCAGCTCTGCTTACCGAGAGTACTGAGCTTTTAAAAGAATTAAAACAAATAATTACGTCTAATGGTCTTTCTTTAAATGATAAAGAAAGAATGGATATTATTGACAGAGTATACAAAGAAGTGAAAGAGTATCATAATCTGGTACGCTACTATACCAATAAAAATATTTCGGTAAGCTATCTCAGAGCAAAAAAGCAGAATAATACGCAGAGGGTGCTCAATCTCTATGGAACTTCTAACCAAAAATACTGGTAAGATGGAGCCTATTAATTTACATGAAGTTTTAAAATCAGTATACGAGGAAATGATGCCGCTGTGTGCAGACATGGCTGCTGTTGCCAAAGGAGTTGCAGGATTGGGAGCGTTATTTTATGTTGCCATCAAGGCATGGCAGTCGCTGAGCCGTGCTGAACCTATAGATCTGTTTCCAATGCTCAGGCCTTTTGCTATTGGGCTCTGTATTATGTTTTTCAGCACTTTGGTCTTAGGCGGTATTAATGGTGTTCTCAGCCCAATCGTTCAAGGAAGCCATTCGATGCTTGAAAATCAAGTGTTGGATCTCAATGGGCTGCAGCAGCAAAAAGACCTTTTAGAGAGGGTAGCTATGCTAAGAAACCCTGAAATGGCTTATCTGATTTCCAATGAAGAGTTTGATAAAAAACTTGAAGAATTGGGTTGGTCACCTTCTGATCTGGTTACAATGTCGGGTATGTATATTGAAAGAGAAATGTTTGAGATTAAAAAAAGCATAAGAGACGGTTTCCGTGAATTTCTGGAAATTCTCTTCCAGGCAGCTGCTTTGGCTATTGATACCATACGAACTTTTTTTCTGATAGTACTTTCCATATTAGGACCTATTGCATTTGCAATATCGGTTTGGGATGGATTTCAGACAACATTAACGCAGTGGCTCACCCGCTACATCAGCGTGTATTTATGGCTGCCTGTTGCAGATATATTCAGTTCTATTCTTGCCAAGATTCAGTCGCTCATGATAGAAAGAGACATAGAAATGCTTGCGGATCCTGACTTTATCCCTGATACTTCTAATACAGTGTACATCATTTATATGGTGATCGGTATTATAGGCTACTTTACCGTTCCAACTGTCACCGGATGGGTGATCCAGGCGGGAGGTGGAGGAAACTTTATGCGGAATGTCAACCAGACTGCCACAAAATCAAGCAATATTGCAGGAGCGGCAGCAGGTTCTGCTACCGGTAATATTTCAGGCAGATTATTAAAATAAAAATAGTACCCTATGGAATTTAAAACTTTAAGAAATATTGAAAGCAGTTTCAAACAGATCCGTTTGTTCTCTTTTATTTTTGCTGTTTTATGTTTTGGTGTAATGGGTGTAGTGGTGTTTAAATCCTACCAGTTCGCTGAAAAACAGCGTGAGAAAATTTATGTACTTGATAACGGCAAGTCTTTGATGCTCGCATTATCCCAGGATATGTCAATCAACCGGCCTGTAGAAGCCAGAGAACATATAAGGCGTTTTCACGAACTTTTCTTTACTATAGCGCCGGATAAGAATGCTATTGAGAGTAATGTCAAAAGAGCATTTAATCTCGCCGACCAGTCTGCATATAACTATTATAAGGATCTTTCTGAGAAGGGATATTACAACAGAATGATTTCCGGTAATATACAGCAGCGGATTGAGATTGACAGTGTCATTGCCGACTTTAATCATTACCCTTATCAAGTAAAAACATTTGCAAAACAGTTTATTATAAGATCAAGTAATCTTACAACCAGAAGTCTATTTACCGAGTGCTCTCTTGTTAATTCTGTCCGTTCCGACAGTAATCCTCAGGGATTTATCATAGAAAAATTTACTGTTGTTGATAACAAAGATGTAGAAACTGTTGAACGTTAAAAAACAAAATAATGAAAACAATAATCCACACAATACAATGTTATGCCTTATGGGTAGACAGAAAATGGAAATTTTTGCCCGTGAAACGGCAGAGAATACTTACCAAATTTTTTCTCGTAGGGTACACTGTTCTTACAATTCTGATGATTGTCAGTATATGCGCATCGACAGGAAATAAGACCAATACAATGTTTATCGGTCATGTTAGTACGATTTCAGGTCATGCTGCTTTGAAGAAAATCAGCGAAAATAAAGATTCTGTTAGCCAGATTAAAAAAAAGAACTATAATGAGAGATTCAAATAAAATTAAAATAACGGAAGGTGGGTCACCTGAGACAGAAAATGAATCAAACAGCGTTAAAAAATTAAAATGGGAGAGAGCTAAAAAGCCTGTCATTTATTTTTTAATGACCATGGTATGTGCTTGCTGTTTCTATCTGATTTTTAGACCCAAAGAAAGTGAAATTATTGAAGATTCTGGCTTTAACACAGGTATCCCGCAGGCAAAAGGAGATCAGCTTCAGTCTGATAAGCAGAAAGCTTATGAGCAGGAGCTTTTAGAAAAGAAAAGTGAGGAAAAAAAGAATGCGATGGCAACGCTTTCTGATTATTGGACTGATCAGATTAACGTACATTCTAATGGGAAGCCAGCCAGAGTATCAGATAATACAGGTGGACATTCCTATTCTGATCGGAATGCTCTTAATAGTTATAGGGATGTCCAGAGTACCTTACATTCTTTCTATCAAAAGGATGATCAGCAGGTCAATCATCTTAAGAAAGAAATCTCAAGATTAAAAAATGAAGCTTTACAAAATAATCATCCATCTACAGCATTCGGAATCAATGATCAGCTCGCATTGATGGAAAAATCCTATCAAATGGCTGCGAAGTATCTCCCTGCATCTTCTAAATCGGAAGAGCATACAGGAAAAGTTCAGGAAGATAAAAAACCTGAAGAGAAGCAGATTTTTATAACATCTGCAAAACCTGTCAGACGAAATATTGTTTCATCATTATACAGGGCACTCTATGACAGTTCTTTTGTGGCGGGACTTTATCATAATAGGTTTGAAGGTATTCAAAATGATTCAGACAGGCAGTTCCATTCCAAAAATGCGATCAAAGGCATTATTCATGAAACAAAAGTCTTAACCAATGAAAGTACAATATTAATCAGACTTTCAGAAGCTATGATTATTGGGCAAACAGAAATACCGGCCAGAACACTGCTTACTGCTTCTGGAAAATTTCAGGGTGGAAGACTACAGCTTAAAATATCGTCCATAGAATACAAGGAAAATATTTATCCGGTTGAGATTAATATTCATGATAATGATGGTCAGCCTGGAGTTTACATTCCTTATTCACCGGAACAAAATGCGGTTAATGATATTGTTGCCCATATGAGTCAAAGCTCAGGAACCAATATTATGATGACACAGTCAGCCGGACAGCAGATTAGTGCTGATTTGAGCAGGGGAGTCGTTCAAGGATTATCAGGGTATTTTCAAAAGAGAGTGAGACAGTCTAAAGTCCTAGCAAAGGCTGGGCATCAGGTATTTCTTGTTTCAAAAAATAATTAATTACAAAACCACTACATTATGAATTCAAAAATACGTAATCAAACTTTCATCTTCATTTTTGTATTGCTCATAAGTAAAATATGTGCTCAGGATTCTACAATAATAGATAGTTTACCGGATGAGGCTAAAGTACAGTCATACCGAATTGAAGTTACCTACCAGAAAACTACCCATCTCCTGTTTCCTTCATTAATTCGTTATGTTGACTTGGGGAGTGATCTTCTTATTGCTGGTAAGGCTGAAGATGTTGGGAATGTTCTAAGGCTTAAATCGTCAGTACGTGATTTTGAGGAGGAGACTAATTTCTCGGTAATTACTGAAGACGGAAAATTTTACAGTTTTGAGGTTGTCTACAATTCGAATCCTAATACGTTGAGCTATGATTTTCTGAACTTGCAGCGAATGCAAGAAAAGGAAAATTTCACAGAGGTTTTCTTTGAAGATTTGGGATCAGGAACGGTTGTACAAAGGTTTCTTGAAAACCTGTACCAGTATCCTAAAAGGATCTTTAAACATATCAGTACGAAAAGTTATGGAATTCAGTTTTCGCTGAGATCCCTATACGTTGATGAAGGAAAAATATACTTTGTTATTGATATTAAAAACAGTAGTCCAATGGATTACGAAATTGATTTTATTCAATTTAAAATAGCTGATAAGAGAAGCCTGAAGAGGACTATTGTACAGGATAAGTTGCTTAAACCGATTCGTGCATATCCGCAGATTGACTATGTTTCTCATCAATCTGAAAACAGGATGATTTTTCTGCTGGATCAGGTGAGTCTGCTGGATGGGAAGGTATTGAGAATCGAGATGTTCGAAAAGAGTGGAAATCGTCATCAGAAACTGCAGATAGAAAATGATGATCTTATTCAAGCCAGAGTTTTAAAAGATTTACCCATACAAATGAAGTAAGATGAAAAAGATAATAACTATTATATACCTGTTGCTTATTTTCAGCAACAGCCTGACAGCTCAGCGTATGTTTCCCAACCAAATAGGAGTAGAATTTAATACCGGATTACTGCAGCAGGAAATAATCAAAAATTATTATGCAGGGGTAGGAATGGTTATTCATTCTGGGAAGGGGGATTACAGTACCTACTCATTTGAATACGTAAGGAGGATAATTGATTACAAGGATACGGTTATTTCTGTAGAAACTTACATGGGACTGGGTGGATATAGTTTCAATCTGATATCCGATAGAAGCAGAAATTTTGTGATTAACGCTGCATTATATGGCATAGGCGGATATGAAAAAAATAACAGTGGGAATACGGCATTATATGACGGTGCTCAATTGATTAGTGAATCTTCTTTTATTTATGGTGCTGGCGGTGGATTAAGCCTTGAAACCTACCTGTCAGATCGCTGGGTACTGATTGTTTCCGGAAGAACGAAACTGCTCTGGAACACATCTGGAAAACTACTAAACCCATCTTTGGGAATAGGTATAAGATTTAATTTATAAAAAACAACAATCATATGAATACTATAATAAAAATAACAAGATCTACTCTTTCTACTTTATTTATACTGCTTGTTTTACTGGTAAGTGAACTCGGCCTTTCCTCATGTGCACAGAATGATCTTGAAATCCGGCAGAATTTCCCTTTTGAGATTTCAGTTATGCCTGTTCCTAAGAATATTGCCAAAGATGAATATGTTGAAATTCGTATTAAAATTCATCCTGAAGGTAACTTTGAAGATACTCAATATCATCTCCGATATTTTCAGTTTGAGGGAACAGGAAAATTGCAGTACTACAATACTCAACCGTATTTTCCCAATGATTCTTATAGGCTTTTTGAGAGAGAATTCAGACTGTATTACACATCAACTTCGGACGTTTCACAGTCATTTACGGTGTGGATTTCCGACACTTTCGGAAATGAGAAGAAAATTGAATTTCAGTTTAACAGCAAAAAAGCAAACGGAGAAAGCCATGCCATTGAGTTAATGAATATTTAATTAATGCGTATCCCGGCCGGCTGTAATCTTTTATCAGGATTATTAATAAAGGGAGAAGTATTGTTTTTAATGTTTGCGAAAAGGTGACCAGCCTTCGAAGGCTAATCATCTTTTCGCGACGCCACAAGAATCCAGGTCATTAGTTGGCTCTGGATTCTTATTTTTCAGCAGATTAAGATCATTTATAATAATCCTTCATCTGAGAAAGAGAATGAGTCCGCTGAGGTCATTATACAATGATCCAGCAGATTAATATTCAATAATTGACCTGCTTCTTTTATTTTCAGGGTGATGTTGATATCTTCATGGGAAGGTTTCAGGTTACCCGAAGGGTGATTATGGGCTATGATAAGCGACACTGCATTGCATAGCAATGCACCCTGCATAATAATTCTGATATCAACCAGAGAAGAGGTAATTCCGGATTCTGATATTTTTTGTATTCCTAAGACCTTATTGGCCTGATTCATATATAGGGCGTAAAATGATTCCCTGTAATCGATCTGATCAATATCAAAATGTTCCCGAAAAAT
Organism: Chryseobacterium rhizoplanae; assembly: GCF_900182655.1. Lineage (GTDB taxonomy): Bacteria > Bacteroidota > Bacteroidia > Flavobacteriales > Weeksellaceae > Chryseobacterium > Chryseobacterium rhizoplanae. Next base: position 225,244 of record NZ_FXTC01000005.1, on the reverse strand, counting down.
ATCGCTGGCATCTCTGGAGCTCAGTACTGTTTTTTCACTATTCCCTTTCCTTGTATAGGTCAGTTTAACTTCGTTTACTATGTTAAATTTCATCGTTGGTGCTCTGAATACGGCAGAGACTTGCATTTCCCGTACTTTAATTAAACATTTTTTCAATTTCTTCTCCCACAATTCTGCTCATTCTTTTTATTTTTCAAAAGAAAAACCGGAAAAAAGAAAGCAGCCAGGAAAGGAGGTCAAAAGAGAAGGCAAAAGGAAACTGAATAATGGAAGGGCCCCCTTGGGGAAGTAGTCCGTTATGCGGTAGTCTTTTGACAGGCCAGGCCAGGGATGCCCTCCATACCTTAGCTGCCTTTTTACCGGTTGAATATGAAAAGTTCCATTATATTACAGTAGTAATTATACTATGTTCATTTCCATATAAAACTATGAGTATTGTGAAATACTTATAAGGCAGAAGCTTTACATTTACAGTAATAAGTAGAGAAACTATATTTTTCACGGCGCACTTTGTTGTTTGATAGTAACAGAGGTACTCCTTCTCCATCCAAGGGAAGTCAAAATAAAAAGTGAGAATAGTTTCGTACTGACAGTTTGAAATTACTATTAACAAATATGAAAACAAATGAACATAAAATCAGGAGAGTTCTTGTCTGGACCCTTACGACTATTATCATGATAGCTGCAGGTATTTTTATTTTTAGCCAGATAAGTCCGTGGCCTCGTTCTCTGTTGATCCGTCACGAGCTTAACGAGAATGGCAGACGGCAATCGGAAGAACTTGAACCATTTCTACATTCTGAAATCAGTACTGTGTATGATCTTAATTATAGGGAGAACGATAAAGAGGCTTTACTGGATGTTCATTTCCCTGATTCTATTTCAACCACCGTTGAAAAGCTTCCTACCATTGTGTGGATTCATGGAGGGGGATGGGTTTCCGGGAGCAAAGAGATTGTGGGTAACTACTGCAGAATGTTGGCTGGTAAAGGATATACTGTTGCAGCGATAGATTATTCGGTTGCTCCTGAGTATACTTACCCTACTCCTGTAATTCAGGCTAACGCCGCATTGGATTATCTCAATAAAAACTTTGCTACCCTTCATATTGATTCAGGCTCTATGATCATCGCAGGTGATTCCGGTGGTGCACAAATTGCCGCACAGCTGGCCAACATCATCTCTGAACCTGCTTATGCTGCGAAGTTTAACATTAAATCTGCGCTGAAAAGAGAACAGCTGCGTGCTGTATTGTTATTTTGTGGTGCCTATGATCTCAATGATATCAAGCAAGCTGATTCGCGTGGTCCTGGTAAGGATTTTCTGAGAACAGTATTCTGGGCATATACCGGAACCAGGAACTTTATCCATGATCCTGAAGTAGCAACTGCTTCTGTTGCTGATTATGTTACTCCTGCATTTCCTCCTGCATTTATCAGTGTGGGAAATGCGGATCCTCTGGCTAGCCAGTCTTATATGTTTGCAAGAAAACTTGCACGACTGAATGTTAAGGTTGATACCTTATTTTTTCCCAATAACTATAAACCGCTACTTCCTCATGAATATCAGTTTGATTTTAATAACGCAGCCGGAAAAATGGCATTGGAAAAAGCCACTGCTTTCCTGTCTTCAACGGTTAAAAACAAGAGCAGTAAAAAACAATAAAAAACATGTACCATGAAAAAACTGTCTTTATTATGTCTTCTGATCGTTGTATTTATGAATGCTCAGAGTGTAGAGCTGGTAAATGGTGATTATATGTATACAAAAATAATCAATACGTCAAAAAAGAAAAAAGATATCTATCCGATGTTAAAAAAGTGGCTTACAGACAATTCTCTGCAGTACTTCATCAGAACAGATGATCGGGATCTGGGTATATTGTCTTTTGATGAGCGATTATCCCTGATGCATTATAATGACACCCAATCTACCTTTCCTTCGTTTAACAGTACCTTTGAAATCCAAAACAGAAAGGTAATCTATAAGGCTGGCCATATTGTTTTACAGGACAATTACGGGGGGATGACCAACATCAAAAATGATTATAAAAGCCTTTTGGACAGAATTACGAATTTAACATTGCATATCAATGAATTAAAAGATCAGCTTACCACGGAGAGAGATGAAAAGAGAAGATCTGATATAAGGAAGGAAATTGATATAGAAAACAAAAAGCTAAACCAGAGTAATGCTGTCAAAATAAAATTAACCGATTGTTTTGCAAGGAATGTTGATATGATCATAAAAATGCTGAACCAGAATTAGCAACATTAAAATTGATTAATATTTTTGTGCGTTTTTTGATAGCGGTGTTCTCTCACTATTGATTTTACATCAGTAGCTACTATTTGTAGCTGTTTTTTATATGAATCGACTACCAACTATTGTAGCAGTACAGGTTGTATTAATATTATTTACAAATATGAAAAAAATTGGTATTCCCATTTTTAATTGTTGGGTTGCTGGTAGTAATAGAATTCCATATCTGGTGTATGCATTAAGTATGGGTTTTATAAGTTCTTGCCATCAGCTTAATACTGTTGAGAAGAGTAATTCTGATATGTTATATGTAGGTACTACAGGAGATTATCCTCCATTTACGCTATATGATAGCATTACGCATCAGTTTAGCGGAAAGGATATTGATCTGATGAGACGATTTGGAAAAGACACAGGTCAGGATATTATTTTTTTGAAAACAAGCTGGAAACAGCTGTCGAAAGATATGCAGAACGGGAGATTCAGAATAGCGGTCGGGGGGATTTCTGTAAATAAGGAGAGAGCTCAGTTATTCAGTTTTTCTATTCCTTTACATGTAGACCGCAAAGTGGCACTTTTCAGAAAAGCAGATTATGCACGGTTTACTGACTTTAGAAGTATAGACGAGATCGGAGTAAGAGTCGTTGAGAATATTGGAGGAACCAATGAAAGTTTTGCTAAAAAGAATATTAAGCATGCAACTCTGGTATGGGTTGCCAATAATTCTGAAACTTTCCATCTTTTGCTTTCTGATAAGGCGGATATTATGTTTACTGATGAATCAGAAGCTCAATATCGTAAAGAACTGGAACCCGCACTTTCATGGATGTCACTTGATAAAAAAATCAGTCCTTCTTTTGTAAAAGCTATACTATTTAACAAAAAGGACAGTTTGCTCCGAATACAAATCAATAACTGGCTGAAAAAGCAAAAACAAAATTGATTTTTTTAATGATGTTACTGATGATTATCGGACATTTATTGATTTAAAGAGATCACAGAATGATAAAAAGTATTTGGAAACTATTTTCCTGTTTCTATAATATTTTAGTGAAAGAACTATGTTCATGAGTGATAATATGACTGAATGTGCTTAACTTAAAATGACCGCTTACTAGTCTCTAAGAATTTAGGATAGCGTACAATTTGATATATAAACATAAATTTTATGGGAGTAAACATGGTAAGAAATTTTTATATTCTCTGGATTTTTTATAAAAAATCTTTTTTCCACCCTGCTGCTGTGTACTATCTCTTTGAGTTTTATTGCAAAAAATGATAATGTTGTTCCTATGAATAAGCTTCTTATTGACATTGTGACAAAGTCTTTCGTTTTGCCGGTAATGGTATTTTCTCATCATGAATTTTATATCAAGAACTGAAATTTTTAATAAGTAGGGTGTCAAAGAATAGTAAGGGACTAAACTGTGCTTAAAGTTAATTAAAACTAGATTTTTAACAAATAAAATCTGGAATTTGCTATTCACAATATACCAGCGGCTTTATATTGGATGATTAGGAATAATAAGAGTATAGTTCTATTTTTCTGCCATTGACTCAGTGACCCTTTTATGTTTTCAATTTGTATTTACATTGTAAATATATTATATTTACAATGTTCATTTAAATCTTGAATATCTATGCAGATTAGTACTTTTAATGATTACTACAGTAAACTGACAACCGTTGAGAAAAAAAACAGCCCCAAAGAATTATTCTACAAAGGGGATTTTTCTTTATTGGAAAATGGAAGAAGAGTAGCAGTCGTAGGCTCACGTAAGGTTTCTGAACTTGGCCTGAAAAGAACACATAAGATTGCTAGATTCTTGGTAAAAAACGATATCACTGTTGTGAGTGGCTTAGCAGAAGGTGTTGATTCTATTGCACACAGAACCGCCATCGATTTTCAAGGTAATACCATTGGGGTAATCGGAACACCGCTTAATAAATATTTTCCCATTGAAAATAAGGATTTGCAGGATTTTATTGCTGAAAAACATTTACTGATTTCTCAGTTTCCGGAAAACTATCCCGTAACACCTAAAAGTTTTCCTATAAGAAACAGAACCATGGCATTGATTAGTGATGCTACAATTATTGTTGAAGCCAGTGAGAAGAGCGGAACAAAACATCAGGGATGGGAAGCACTTAGGTTAGGAAGGCAGCTTTTAATCATGGAAAATGTCCTTAATGATAACATTTCCTGGGCAGAAGAAATGCTTAGCTATGGTGCACAAGTTCTGACCCAAGATAACTTTGAATTTCTGATTGAAAGCATTCCTTTTTTAACAACAAAAAGAGAGTATGTCTTTTGAGTTTCTTACCTTTTTGGCATATTCCCCAAGAGGTAAATCTGAGATTGAGATTAATTCACGCACTGTTGCCGGTTCCTGTAAAAATGGTGATGTATATTTCAGTACACGATTAAGCCAAAGATTAAAAGAGGCTGATTTATCCGATTATTTTGAAAGCTCAGCTTTAGTACCTGTTCCCAGAAGTACACCTCTGATTGATGGTGCCGTTTTTCCAGCACAAATTATATGTGAGACTCTTGTTAATAACGGATTAGGGGAGATTGTTGCAAATTGTCTAAACCGTGTACACGCAATACCTAAATCAAGCGGTCAATTTAACGCAGATACCAGAAATACAGTACAAACTCATCAAGATAGTTTAAATGTAAATCCACTGCTTATTGCTGAGCCGAAGATTATTATAGTTGATGATATCCTAACGTTAGGAAGGACCTCCATGGCATCTGCATTAAAGCTTCATAAAGTTTATCCGGATAAAGAAATCAAAATATTTTGTGCTGTAAGAACCAGAGGATGGAAAAATCTGGAGAATATTATAGATATTAGTAAGGGACGTATGCATCTTACCGCTAATGGAGGTGTTCAATTACCAGATTAGTAGCCTGCCAGGAAAGAATAGCGTATAATTATTAGAAAGTTCTAAAATAAGTTAAAACATGTGGGAAACTCAGTTTTGAAGTAATACTTTATGTATTTACATTTGTAAGAAACTATTTTGCATGAATACTGTAAAACTCGGAAATGAATTTGAAGATAAATCATACAATATTATTGAACAGGCATTAAAAAGTAATGAGTTAGGACTTATACCAGAATATTGTAAAATTTACAGGAAAAAGCCCTACTACTCTTTTAGAAGAAAAGCAGATATAATTTTTGACCTGGCCATTGAAGTTACTCCACCAAAAGCTAAGAATCCCACTTTAGTATATTTAATAGAATGTAAAAACTACACAAGCGCAGTACCTGTATCGGATGTTGCTACATTTGCTGAATATATCAGCCAAATAGAAGGTTTTGCTACAAAGGGAGTGTTTATTTCTAATAACCGGATGCAAAGTGGGGCGTTGGCAACAGTTAAATCATATGGAATGATGTTGATTGAGGTAGATGATAATGACTACAACATCCTTTTATATAGAACAGAAAAACTTAAAGAGCAGAATGAAAAGGAAATAGAACTTGATGAGAAAGTTAGAAAACCATTGAAAATGCTATACTTCCTAAAAAAATAGAAGGCCTTAAGCAGCTTTCAACTCAACAAATACAAAATTTAGCAAATACCTTTTTAAATGAGTTTGATAGTTCTATTTTAGCATATGCAACGAAATTGGATCTAAAACTGCTTACCCATTATTTAGAAAGAAAATATCAGCTAAGAATTGAATATGTTAATCTGTTGAATAATGATGGAACAAAACTACTAGGTTATTTTGATTCTCAAAATAATAAAATCTTAATTGACTATACAATCATTGGGACGGAGCGTTTCGCTTTCACTCTGGCACATGAAATTGCACATTTCGTTTTACATAGAAATTTGAAGATAAATCAACTGGTTTATAATAATTTTAAAGATTCGGTTCACAATGTGTTTTCTCAACAGTATGAATTGAAAAATGATAAAAATTGGATTGAATGGCAGGCTAACTGTTTTGCATCTTCAATTTTAATGCCTCATACCTCAATACTTGCAAGGTTAATACAAGTTCAAAGAACAATAGGAGTAAACAGGAATCAAGGATCAATCTATGTTGATCACCAAGAACAAAATAGAAAAGATTTCCACACTTATATAAGTTATTTATCCAATCATTTTGGAACGAGTAAACAAAGTGTTGAATACAGACTAAAATCACTAGGGATTATTAAAACGCCGAAAGAAGTAAAACTTAATTATGCTAGTGACCAAGAAAGAGTAAGACAAGAATCTATTAGAAGAGCGAATGAATTTATGAATAAAAACTTTTATGATTAAAAATTAAATTTTCATTTTCGCAATTACTGAAAACACTTTAACTAATAAATATAGAAATAATTTTTTAAAAGCCGTCCCTATATGTAAATATGAGTAATTTGTTGAATTACAGATTTTTAAAAAGAATATAATGATTATGAAATCTTAATCATTCGTTTTTTTTTCTGCAAATTTATTCAGTTTCATGCTGATAGAGAACATGATATATCTTTTCAGAATCAGATCTTCGCGGTCTTCGAAATAGGAATCTGTGATCGTTCTTTTTATGCTTTGATTTTGATTTAATACGTCATAGATCTTCACTTTTGCCGTAAACTGTTTTTTGTAGAATGAATAGCCCAGACTGGTATTCCAGAAGTAGAAATCTTTTTTAAAGCCTGGAGCAATATTGGAATTGGTGTTATATTCAAAGTCATTTCCAAATACAAATCTGCCCTTCAGTATGTAATTGGTCAGTTCGAGTTTTAGTGACTGATTCTCTGTATTTACACTGGTTACATTGTAATTAGTATAATTGGAGAAACTATATCCAAGTTTATAAGAAGGTTTGATTGTCATTTTATCCTTAATCTCATAGATAAGATTAAGACCCGGATTAAGATTATAAGAGTTGCTGGTAAAAGCCTTTCCGTCAATAAGACCATTATTGTAGGCGTAATTCATTTTGAATGTAGGGCTGATAGTAAGTTTGCTGTTTTTCCATTTCAGGGTTTTACTGAAACCTCCGCCGGCATTGATGCTTTTATTTCCGCTTACGTTGTTATAAGTGACCACTTGTTTTCCTGCATTATCATAGGTGGAAAAATTGACGATGTCATTATTCCTGTACGTAAAGCCAATACTGAAATAATAACTCAGATCTTTTACTTTATTAAAATTGTTGAAATACAGATAAAGATTGTTGGTCCATGTATTTTTCAAATCAGGGTTTCCTTTATAAGTAATCAAGGGATTGGATTCATCTTTATATGGAGTCAGCTGCTCTGCCGTAGGAATTGTGTAATTGGAATAGTTATAAATACTTAAGTTTTTTCCTTCACCCAGCTGATAGTAAAGGTTTAGATTATATTCAGGCAGTATAAAGTTTTTCTGCAGGTCATATTGCTGCCCGTTATAGATGGAGTTTACTTTCATATCCGAAATATTAAGATTCACCGAAGCCCAGAAGTTGAGTTTGTTTTTGTTGATCTGATAGTTGATTTCAGGAGAGATCTGATTGATTCTCTGCTTCATATTATTGGATAAAAGCTGGTTGAATTTAGTATAATCTCCGGTGGTATTATCAAAATCGTTCACATTCCTCGAAACTCTGGCAGACCTGGTTTCATACTTTACTTCAAAGCTTACGCTTGACGAATCGGAAACAGGCTCTGTATACCCGGCACTGAAATTAAAATTGCTGTTCTGATTTTTATTTTGGGCTAATTGATCCCGGTTGTCTACTGTTGTTCCGTTTGGCTGATAGAAGGTATTCTGAGATTGGCTTAGGTTATCTCTTTTAGATTCAGAGATCATACTATTTATATTGGCTGAAATCAAGCGCCCTTTTTTCTTGAATTTTCTAGAGAAATAAATGTAAGGATCAAATGAATTACTTTCCGAATCATTACTTGAGTAAACATTACTTTCATTCAGAAGACCGGCGTTATTTAAAGTGGAAGATCTTGAATTATTAAAGCTAAAACTGCTGTTTTTAGTAAACATCGGAGAAAGATAAATACTGGTCATAGAATCCAGTTTGATTTTGGCTGAAGTATCAAAACTGTATTGCTTAGATTCACTCTCTCCGTTACTTTCAGAATTCGTCTGTAAAGTATACATGGGTAAAAGGGTAGATCTCGAAACTTTCGACCTAGTTTCCGTATTGGAATCTGAATTCATCAGACTGAAAGAATCCAGATCAGCATTCCCCCCCATTTTATCACTATAATTCAACCCTATGATTGTAGAACGTTGGATCCCTTTTATTTCATCTTGGCTATTATAATACGTCATATTTCCTACTGTAGATAGAGATTTTTCCTGCATTATCCACGCATTCCGGCCGTTCCCCATACTGTCAAAAACCTCATCCCTGGAAAATCCCTGTGAATTGATATTATTGGAAGAGGCTAGAATACTTACTTTCGTATCACCTTTAAAATAACTCGCAAGGCCACTTGTTTCATACCGTTTGTCCGATCCATAACCGACAGTAAGTCTTGTCAGTAAACCTTTATTTTTCTTTTCGTCAATATTAAAGTTGATGGTGGTATTCTGAGATTTGGCTGCTTTCCCACTAAGTTCCTCTTCCTTTGTTTTAGTTGTTGTAAACTGAATGTTCTTAATGATATCTGCGGGTAAGTTTTGAAGGGCAATTTTACCATTTTTCTCAAAGAAAGGCTTCCCGTTGATCATGATCTGATCCACTTCCTTCCCGTTGACCGTAATTTTTCCCTCATTGCTGATCTCTACACCGGGAATCTGCTTCAGAAGTTCCTCTATTTTACTGTCAGGACGTACTTTGATTGCTGCTGCACTGAATTCAATGGTATCTTTTTTAATTTTTACCGGTGATGCCGTGAGTTTTATCTCATCAATATTGTTAACAATACTTTGTTTCTCAAGCTGAATATCTCCTAAAGATAAGGAATGATCTATTTTTTCAAATTTTTTCGAATAAGAAAATAATTTATCAGCATCAATTTTAAGGATTGACGGTTCTTTTACATTATCAATCTTCAGAGAGAATTTACCTTCTCTATTAGTGGCTGTATAATTGATGATAGTGGAATCTTTTTCTTTCAAAAGATAGACAGTGGCATTTTCTATCGCTTTCTTCTCAGAATCTGATATTTTTCCGTCAATGTGTAGTTTTTGAGCGTGCAGAATAATGACTGTGAACATCAAAGTAACTAACAAAATAGTTTTCTTCATGACCTATTATTATAATAACAAATCTAAATTGGTTTAATGTAATTCTGTCTTAATCTATAGTCATATCATCACTAATCTGTTGTAGGTTTTTGTTTAATATACAGTGTGTTAATTGATTATGTGTGATAGTTAAGGCGGGCAGAATGCATTCCACATTTTAGGCTATACCAGAATCTGAAAATATTTATGACGACGTATAGTTCAATACCACGAGACAAATATCAACCCGGGGCAGACCACACTGGACAAAAACTCGAACTTAATATTTGAAAATTTTTGACTCTGCAAAGCTACAATTATAATAAAACAAAGCAGAAACTTACTTAATGAAAGTTGATTATCGCCATAAACACCGAGCTTGTTTGACCACTTACTGGCCAGTATAGTGTAATCTTAGATTATCTGTCAAAAGAACATTGAAATGGCTCTTCACATGGAAAGTTTTATTGATTAATTCCTAAAGTAAAATACTACTTTACTCAATAAATGAACAGTTTTTATTTTATTACTTTGGATCCGGTTTTTCAATAACAATGTGTCATGACTAGAAGTTAATCAGTTTGACAATTAGGAAATCGAATATTAGCCCTGTATTATTTTAAATTTCTATACTCGTTGAGTATTTTCCAATTTTTTTTTTGAAATCTTTAAATATATCCGTGAAACATTGACTCCAGATTTTAAGATGATTTTACTTTTTGTTTTTTTTACGGGAAACCGTAATCATTGTGTGCTAACACTTTATATTTTTGGGAGATCACTATTACTGAGCAATGATATAAGTTAGATAATCAAAATCTAAAGTAAATAAATCGTCGGAATTTTCATTATATTATCAAATTCAAGTTATTCAATTGGAAGATTACGAAAATCTCTCGTTGCTAAAAAATGGTATTACTTTTTTATATTATAATTTTAAAGAAAATATTACGTATGAATAACTTGTATTTCTCAATTTTTTTATATGATGCCACCTTATTTCATTTAGGTAACTAAACTTAATAATTTGTAATGTAACTGAGAAAATTAGTTAATATTGAATATATTTGAAAGAATAAACTAAAAACCACAAGAAAAGAACGTGAGTAAAGATAATAATAAAGGAACACCTGCAGGTTTTATTTTTCAATTTGAAATTGCTTTATTAGAATTATCTAAACTAAGTATTACTGATTCTATTTCATTAGAAAAAGTTGATGATGTAGCAAAAGAAGATAAAAATGGAATTTATAACTGCACAATTCAAGCAAAGCACAGCATAAAAACATCAACAACCAATTTTGGGAATACATCTACTGACTTATGGAAAACACTTAACATTTGGATCAGAAAGTTAGTTGATAAAATTGTTAATCCTGATAATAAATTCATTGCAATTACTAATAAAAGCATCCCTAAAGATTCTATTTTAAAAGAAAAAAATTTTAATGACTTTTTTAATAAAATAATTAAAATCCTAAATCAACAAAAAATTGACTACAATGCAAAAACTAAAGCCGAACAAAATAGAGGAGTTAGTATAAAAGCAACAATTGACCGTATTGAATTTGCAATAAAATATAAACCAGAGTTAGAGGTCATTTTTAACAATTTTGAAATAAAAGAAAATTTGGATGTAAAAGAGGAATTTCTTAATAATATTTTTGTCTCTACAAAAGATCCAAGTGTCAAAGACAGGATTTATGATGAATTTCTTGGCTGGATACAAGTCATAAGCAAGAATAATTGGAAAAATAAAAAAGAAGCGATTTTTTCCAAAAAAGATTTTGATTTAAAGTATGATCTTATTAGAGAAAATCCAACAATAATTAATTCATTATTTCGCCATAAGAAAGAAATTTTTGCAGATAATATTGATTTTAACAATAGGGATGAAATTTACATAAAACAAATTGATGGTTTTGATAGGTTTGAAAAAGAAGAAATAATAAAGAATGCAATATTGGATTTTGTTTATTGTGATATAGAGATTACAAGATTAATAATTAATAAAGATTGCAGTTCTTTAACCAGAATAGATTATGAAGAATTTGAAGAAAATTGCGAAGAATCTTGGAAAAGAATTAAAAGAAAACATATTCTTAAACCAGATTTAAATCAATATACAGATGATGAATTAAATGAAATCGGATGTAAAATCTATGATGAAATAATTTCTGACCTAAGATTGAAGTTTCTCGATAATTGGGAGTTTAATGATTCTATTAAATACATTCAAAATGGTACTTTCCTGAAATTATCTAATACACTCAAAATTGGTTGGCATCCAAAATGGGAAGAAAAATATAAAAAATGAGTAAAAACCTGAATCTTTTTGAAATTTTGCAAAATCCTGCAATTGGAGTAATTGCAATTCATAGTTTTATTATTGGTTATAATAATGTAGCAAAACATAAAGATGGAAAAGAAAATTATCCTCCTTTAAATCAACTGTTTTATATATTGCCTATCATTTATGATATAAGTGCTATGAAATCTATAAAAAATGAACTATATACAACATTAACTGAAAATAAGAATTTGACATTAGAACTTGAAGAGAGAGCAAGAAAGATGTCTGGACAAACTTTTGAAAGTTTAAATTTAGGTTTCAGTAAATTAATATTTAAACTAAATAGAAAAAATTTTACTGTAGAGATTGAAAAAGAATATGAAAAAAATATTTTAGATATGATGAAAATTGGAGTAGAATCATTAAGAAATATTCAAACTTATTCTAAAAGATTGGGAAATATATTCGCAAAAAAAGATGAAAAAAGGCTACAAATTGATTTGAAAATCAGATTTTAATACTACAAATGAATTTAAAAATAAAAAATATAGCACTTTATCCTATAAATAGAAAATTAAACCCCAAATTTATTTCTTTTGATGGTGATAAAATAAATATTATAACAGGATTAAGTAAAAGAGGGAAATCTTCTATAATTGATATTATTGATTATTGTTTAGGTAGCAGTGATTGTAGTATCCCAACTGGATATATTAGAAATTTTGTAGATGTTTTTGCATTGAAAATAAGCATAAATGAGAATGATTATTTTATTGGAAGAGATTGCCCAAAAGATTCTGCACAAAGTTCAAATAACATGTATTTCATAGACATCTCAAAAAAAGGTGAATATCCAGAACTTAATACAAATAAATGGTTAGGAAATAAAGATGAATATAAAGAGAATAGAGATAGTATAAAATCTATTCTTGATGCGTTTGCAAAATTTAAAAATATTCAAGTATTAAAAGATAACAAAGAAAAAGAAAGTGGATTTACAGTTGGGTTTAGAGATACTACCGCATTTCAATTTCAATCACAAAGCATAATTGCTAACAATACTACTATTTTTTATAATACTGATGAATTTCAGTATGTAGACAGATTAAAGATACTTTTTCCTTTAGCTCTGGGTTATAAATCTTATGAAATGCTTTTACTTGATGATGAAATTAAAGATTTAGAAAGTGAAGTTTATAAGCTAAACTCTAAAATAGAAATTGCGAAAGAAAAATATGAATATAACAAGACTAATCTATATGAATATTATAGTGAGGGAATTAAACTTGGATTAACCAACAGTGATATTAATCTGGAATCATCTAATGTTGAAGCAATAAAATCAGAATTACAAAACATCTTAAAAAATGTTAAAAAAAATACTTTTTTTATTGAAGGAAATAGTATTCGATTTTCTGAAAAATTAGAAGAATTTGAAAAACAACGATTGGAATTGAATAGAACACTCCAAACAAAAAGAATGGAGTTTAATAAAATTCTAAAATTTGAAACTGCACAAAATGATTATTTAAATATTGTTCATGTTGAAATTAAAGATAAATTAAAACCAATAGAATGGTTTTTAAATAGAAATGGTACAGATATTTGTCCATTTTGTGATTCAAAATCCGATAAGGCATTGATTCAATTACAAAGATTAAAAGAAGTTAATACAAATAATCAAAAATTATTGGGAATTAAAAATAATCATAATCTAACATTTGAAAATGAAAAAAAAAATTTAAAAAAAGATATTCAAAAACAAGAAATAGAAATAAAAGAATTTGATAAAAATATTGACATTTTACTTAATGAAACAAAAGACAATCAATTTACTTATCAAAAAATTTATGAATATATTGGTAAAATCAAACTACTTTTAGACAGTTTAGTTTCACCCGACAATAAACTAATCCTAGAACTAGAAGCTAAACAACAAATATTAAATTCAAAACGAATTACCTTAAATAATTTAAATAAAAAATTCGACAAAGATTTTGTTCTTTCTAAAGTAACAAAATCAATAAAAACTTATATTGATTTATTACCCATCGAAAACAAAGAACATTGTAATGTATTATTAGATCCAACAAAATATATTGGCATTAAAATAAAAGATGATTTCAACAAGTCTATAACTTTTTTGAATAAAATAGGAAGTGGATCTAATTATATGTGTTATCACTTAGCTACAATGTTAGGATTGCATGAATATTTTTATAAACTCAAAGAAGAAGGAAAAATTAATTATGTTCCATCATTTATAGTTTTCGACCAACCTAGCCAAGTTTATTATCCAGATATTGACTACACTGAAAAATTGCAAAAGAAAAGCAAATCAGAAATTAGAAATAAAGGAATCAGAAGATATTGAAAATACTCGAAAAATTTTTGAAGTTTGTTCTACATTTATGGATAGAACTAATAATGAAATCCAAATTATAATTTTAGAACATGCTCCAAAAGAAACATGGACTAATATTAAACATATTCAATATAAAGAATGGAGAGGGACAGAAAAAGATGGAGTTTTTAGTGAGGATTATAATGCCCTGCTTCCTAAAGAGTGGTTCCTAATTTGAAATGGTTTTATGACGATTTAATTTACATCAATTAGAAAAAATAATTCAAATTTGTAATATCGTATTTTATTATTGGCATCTTCCATAAGAAAAAGGAATTAAAGTTCAATTACTACAAATCTTTAAGCATATCTGGTCTGTTTATGAATCGTATTTGTGATTGCTTTGATATTTTATTTCGGATGTATAGAAATCTCTTAGGTTTCGGTGTCCTTTTAAAAATGCCATTTAAATTTAGGTAGCGGCTATTTCCAGAAAAACCACGTCTCTTTCACTGAATAAAGATGATATTAAGATTCCTTTAAAAAGCAAAAAAAGGAATCCTGAATTAAATATTTTTTACAGGCACAATATATTAAAAGAAGCTGTCCCAAAAGGTAAACTAATGCTCTGAGAATCTCCTAAACGACAAAATTTGTCAGACAGGAGTCCGAGACAGGAGGTACTTTTGAGACAGCTTCTTATATTTGCTAATTAGTACCACTTTCTTTTTTCCATCTTTTCGGCGATTTCTTTTGCGCTTTTATTTATTTCAGTGATAGATTTCTTTTTACCTTCTTTAATCCAATCAAGAAGTTCTGTTCTAGAGAAATGCAGACGATTCCCCTTTTTATAAAACGGCAGCTCTCGGTGACAAACTTTGGTGTACAATGTAGGCAATGACAATTTTAATAATCTGCATGCTTCTTTTGCCCCAATGTAATCATCTTCTGCTGGGATTTTGTATCCGTTTTCAAGTAATAGCGTTTCGATTCTGTCAAGCTTTACTTCAAGTTTAGCGATAACGGATGGCAGTTGTTCAAATGTGTAGTTTTTCATAATTTTTTTTACAAGGTTATTATTAAACAATTAGAAATTGATATGATGGCTTCCAATGTCCTGAATATGCGTAAGAATGAACTATAGCGATGGCTGATCAGAATTTAAATTTGGAACGGCTGTTGTGTTAATAACTGTCTCGCTGATGTTGAAATAACTGAGTTTTATTCTTTCAGAAGCCTCTTTTTTAAGGCTGTCAACAATTTTTGCGTAAATTTCTGTTGTCTTGATACTTTTATGACCCAATAGTTTGGATACAGTATAAATGGATGTTCCGGCTGCGATCTGAAGAGTAGCAAAAGTGTGTCTGAAGCCATGAAATGTGAAATGTTTTTCAATATCAGCATTAAGTAGCCATTTCTTTAACGAAGCAACTGTATGATCGTATCTAAGCCCATCAAATACACGATTTTCAGGATCTCCAGATTGTCCTATTAATTCAATAGTCTGGTCTGAAATCGGATAGTATTCTGCACTTTCGGTCTTCTCCTGATTATATAGAATATAATAATTTCCGGGAGAACCTTGTATCTCTTTCCATAATAATGTTTCTACATCTGAATACCTAAATCCTGTCATAGCGGAAAAAAGGCCTGCCTTTTTTACTATTTCATTATCACAATGAGCAATGGCCATTCTTTCTAACTCTTCCAAAAACAGAAACGGACGATGAGTTTCCTGAGGTTTAATATTTGATATAATAGAACTGAGATCTGTCGGCAAATATTTTTTTTTAAATGCGGCCTCAAGAGCAAGTTTAAATCTACTAAAGTAGGCTGCAGCTGTATTTTTTTTAATTTTTTTCTTAGCACGGCCAATGGCTGGTGATGAAAGCAAGAAATCGGCATATTCTTCCGCTAATGTTTCAGTTAGCTCTGTGCAAGGAATTTTTTCACCAACAAAGGCTTTAAAATATCTGACAGCCATTATCCAGTTATAACACCCTTTTCTTTTTGAGGCCTCTTCTTCAAAAATATCAATAAAATTCAACTTCATTTTTGCCTCAGAAATAAAATCAAACCGACGGTTCTGGAGATCAATTTGTCTCTGGGCCCTGACATATTCTGCCAGTGCTAACGTTTCCGTATTAAAATCTTTTTCTATTTCATTTTTTGGACGTTGGTAGATGAAAAGCTTTAAATAATGCTTTCGCTGCATTATACCGGTTGTGGGATTATATATAGGAGGATAAATATCTAAATATAGAGATTGTCTTCCTTTCGAAATTGTTTTTTTTCTTAGCGTAACTGGCATAGTATTATTTTTTTTTTATTATACTGATATTTTTTAATACTGGGGTAATGTGGCTGGACAATGGAAGTGTTTGTCCCATAAGTTATCATTAATGGTTTGTAATTAGTCTATCCGCAATAGCTATTTGACCTGATTTTATTCAGAATCGGATCAATATCTATTTTAGGAATATATATGAATCTGCCATTTTTGAATTTTGGAATATGATGTCGTTTGATGAGATTTTTTAAGCTTGTTTCTGAAATATTGAACTGCTTTTGTATCTGACCAATTGTATAGCAATCTTTCAGTGGGATTTTTTCCACAACCGTTCGCTCAAATATAAAGGGTTGCTCCGGTTTTTCAAGCATTTCAAATAATGCGTCGATATCTTTTTTTAAAATGCGTGTTTTTCTGATAGAAAGATTGGCTGAAGGTAACATTCCATTTTTTAACATATTGTAGACAGTCCTGCGATCACATTTCAAAAGTACAGAAGCTTCTTTAACTGTTAAATACTCGAGTGTTTCAAACCCCAAACATGAATCTGGATTTTGTTTAGGTGTGAATTTTTTTTCTGGAATGTGTTGTTCGGTTTTGCTTTGCTGAATCTTCAGCTCCCTAGCATTTGCTTTGTAAGCTCTTTGGTTACACTTGTGACTACAGTATTTGGTGACTGTAGTTTTGGCAATAAATTCAAGTCTGCAGTGCTGGCAGATTTTCCTGATTTTGATAGTTGAACTCATAATATTTTAATTGTGGGAGTTCAGACGTGCTTAAGGTGCAATAGAGTACATTAAGTAGCAATAAGATACAATAAGGTACATTAAGCGAAGTTATTTCTCCCTGGTTTTAAAAAATAAAATATTATCAGTTTGAGGGACAAATAGGGGACAAAAAATAAAAAAACAAACCAACTTCCGAATAACCAGTACAAAAAATAAATTTTGTAAATATTTGGTTGTCAGAAAGTTGATTTGTTTTGGATTATTCTATTTATCGTATTTATTTCCCGATACAAAACTTAGAAAAAATATTCCCCAGTACCTCATCATTCGTAACCTCTCCGGAAATTTCACCAAGATGTTCTAAGGCATTTCTAAGCTCATAAGCAAGCAATTCTGTAGAAATCTGGAAAACAATGGCTTCTTTTACTTTGTGAACAGCATCCAAAGACTTGCGCAGTGCTTCAAAGTGACGTTGATTGGTGATCACAACGTTATTTTCTTCAGATTTTAAATGTTCAACATACGATGAAAGCTCATTTTTCAGATCCTGGATATTTTGATTTTCAACGGCTGATATTTTAATGAAATCAAATTCGTGAGAGATAGCGTTTCTGAAGATATTTTCTACCGTTTCGTATTTGGTAGGAATCACTTCATCAATTTTTGTTGCGCAGATGATCAGTTTCAGATCTTCTCTCAGCAGTGAGTGAATCATTTCAATATCCTCCGAAAAATCTTCAGTGGCAGCATCGGCCAGATAAACAAGGATATTGGCATTTTCTACCTTTTCTTTTGCTTTTTTTACTCCAATCGCTTCAATTTCATCCACCGTTTCGCGAAGTCCTGCCGTGTCAATCAGTCGGAAGGCGTGGCCTTTAATATGAAGGATTTCCTCAATGGTATCTCTGGTCGTTCCGGCAATATTGCTTACAATCGCTCTTTCTTCCTTCAAAAGAGAGTTCAGCAGCGTAGACTTCCCGGCATTTGGTTTTCCGATGATCGCAACGGCTGTCCCGTTTTTAATGGCATTTCCGTATTGGAAACTTTCAATAAGAGAATTTAATTTTAATTCAATTTTATCTAATAATCCGTTCAGAGCCGTTCGGTCTGCAAATTCTACATCTTCTTCAGCAAAATCCAGCTCCAACTCGATCAGGGAAACAAAATTCAGAAGATCCGTTCTTAACAGGGAGATTTCATTCGTAATTCCTCCTTTCAATTGATTGATGGCTACCTTTCTGGAAGCTTCATTTTCAGAGGCAATCACATCAGCAATTGCTTCTGCCTGGGAAAGGTCAATTCTTCCGTTGATAAAGGCACGGAGGGTAAATTCTCCTGCTTTTGCCATTCTCGCTCCATTTTTGATCAGCGTTTCAAGAATACGTTTTCCGATATGCGGCGAGCCGTGAAAAGCAATCTCCACAGAATTTTCAGTGGTGAAACTTTTCGGTGCCAGAAAGATAGAAAGCATTACTTCATCAATGGCTTCCTCCTCATCCATAAAATAACCGTAATGAATGGTATGGGATTTTTGTTTTTCCAGATTTTTCCCCGGAAAACTTTTCTGAACTACAGATAAAGCTTCATTTCCAGAAACCCGGATGATGCCTAAAGCACCTATTCCATTGGCAGTAGCCAGTGCACATATCGTATCGTTATTCATGCTGCAAATTTACGTTTTTTAATGTGAATTTTCGCTGGGGTCTGTTATTCAGATTATCTATTGTTGTATTCAGATTAAGGATGCTGTAAACAAAAATGAAGAATTCTTTTATTAAACATGAGCTAATTAGACCAGAAAAAGAATATTTAACCTTTAAAATCGTCTCCGAATTGTTAACCGTTTTTAAGATCGTTGTGTGTTGTAGCGTAGTATTTTATTAACGCTTTACTAAGATTATTAAATAATGATTCTGGTGAAGTTTTATCAGATATTAAAAAATTAAACACCCGTTTGGTATGTTAATTGTTTCTTAGTGCGTCGATGATGTTGAAAATTTAAATATTTTCCAATTAAACAATAATAATCTGTTAAAATATTATAAATGTACATGAATAAATTATTTTTTTTAAAAATTAATAAAAAAATCATTTTTTTAATGATGCTTGTTTTCAGCACGATAGCCTACGCTCAGTGTATTCCTTACACAGGGCAGGCGATGACGAGTGGAAATACCTATTGTCTTAATGGCAGTCTCAGTATAAGTACGAATATCGGTATCCCGAGTGGGGCAACTCTTATCATTCAATCCGGGCAGCTTCAGTCTAACAGTATTCAGGTGGATGGAGTGCTGGAAATTGGTAACGGAGCCAGTGTTAAGTCTACCGGGACCGTAAAAGTAGGAACTTTCGGATCTCAGAAAAATTCAAAAATTAAACTGGGAACCAAATCATTTTTATCATTGGTGGGATCAGTTATTCAGGAAGACCCTTCTTTTGGCGGATTTTACCCGGGAACAACTTCTGTTATTGAAATGGGAACAAGCAGTGTGGTAGAGATTTGCGGCACATTTACCCAGCAGTCTACAACGTATCCTTCTGTTGAATATATTGGAATTCCTACCGGAAAAGCTTACTGTATTGCAAAGGCAGACGTAAGTGGAGGTGGAGGAGCTTCCATTATCAGTGATGACAGCCAGATTGTAACCATTGCTATGGGATCTGTTACAGGATTAGGGATGGGAAATTCAAGCTTCTGTGGTCCCAATGCTACAAAGGCGATGTGTCCTTCTCTCTGGCCTGAAGGATTGTCCGAGGATAAGTCAAGTTGCGGAAATGCTCCTGTCATTATTGATGAGATCGATGGATTTTGTACAAAACCAGGAATTTCAGGTACGCCCGATGGTTTCACCAAATTCGGAATTACAGTACAGGAGAAAAACAATGCCTGGCCGGAAAATATACCTAATGGATTTTTAGCGATGGAATCAAAAAGCAAAGGTTTTGTTATGACGAGAGTTCAGCATGTAAGCCAGACTCCACAACCTGGTGATGCCATTGCCGATCCGAAAGAAGGAATGCTTTTATATGATATCCAGGACAAATGTGTAAAGCTTTACAACGGTACGGAATGGAAATGTGTACAAAGAAGCTGTAATGATTAATCTAACCGATAAGAATATGAAAAATATAAGAAATATAAGTATAGCCGCTGCCCTGATTATTTTTAATTCATCTTTTGCTCAGGTAGCTATAGGGAAACAGACGGTAGATGGAAACAGTAGTGTATTGGATTTTGATAACATTTCCGGAAATACAAAAGGCTTGATTCTTCCTGCAACGTCCGGACTTCCAACAGGGAGTTTGGTGAACGGAACATTGATTTTTGATCTCACAGATAATAAAGTAAAAGTCTACGAAAATGACACCTGGAAATCTTTGTCAGATGCCGGTAATTCAAGTGCGGTTATAGCTAATAATTCTGCAGAATCAGGGAAAGGAGTTATTATGGGAGAAGCATCAAGTACTGCTGATGGTGTATTGGTCCTTGAATCTCAGGATAAAGCAATGATTCTTCCAAAAGTAGCGGCACCGCATCTTAATGTAAAAAATCCCTATCCGGGTATGATCTGTTACGATACAACCAGCAAAACACTGGCTATATTTGACGGGTCAGTCTGGAATTACTGGAAATAATTAAAATAATAAAAAGAGGTTGTCTCAAAAGCTAAATTATTGGCTTTTGCCATTCTGACGTAGGAAGAATCTTATTTCTGAACTGCGTTTGCAGGCATTGAGTCTGTATTCAGGGTGACAGTTTTGGGACAACCTCTTTTTTTATTTTGTCTTAAACAATCTGAGCGCTTTCCTTGATGCTGTTCATCACAAAAATACTCTTGGTCTGTCCAATTCCTTCAATCTCTGATAATTTATTCACAAAAAACTCATGGAATTCATCCATATTGGGAGCAAGGATCTTCAGCATGAAATCAAAATCTCCACTGATGTTGTAAAATTCCACAACTTCCTTCAGTTTACTAACTTCCTCAATAAATTTTCCTGCAGTCTTTTTATTGTGAACGCTCAATGCAATCATACAGATCACCATCATTCCCTTATTGACCTTTTTACGGTCTACAACAGCGGTGTATTCTCTAATAATTCCCTGTTTTTCCATACGCTTGATGCGTTCATGCGTAGGGGTGGGACTTAAATTGATTCTTGCTGAAATATCACGGACACTCATCTTGGCATCTTTCTGAAGAAGGCGCAGGATGGATAAGTCTTTTTCATCGGGAGTATAATTTTCAGTTGCCATTTTGTTCTGTTTTAACAGGGTTTTTCTGATGTATCAGGTATTTTGTTCTTTTTAATGTTTAAAAAACTCAACATTGTTCCAAATTTATGATAAAATTTTCAAATACGTTCTGTTAATTTTAATTTTGCAGGAAATTTGAAATATGGATACAAGGAAGAATGTAATATTAATTTTAGCATCGGTGGGAACATTTGTGGAGGCTTTGGATATTGCCATTATTAATTTAACAATTCCTTCTATTCAGCAGCAGTTTCAGATCGGAGCAGAGACTGTTCAGTGGCTGCAGACCCTATATGTATTGTTCTTTGGAGGATTTCTGATCATTGGCGGAAAACTTTCAGATCAGATCGGAAGAAAAAAAATGTTCTTACTCGGAGCACTGATTTTTATGCTCACATCATTAGGGGCGGGATTGTCTCAAAACTTTGAAGTGCTGGCCATTTTCCGTGCTTTACAGGGATTGGGAGCTGCATTGGTGATGCCTTCTGCATTATCCATTGTGACCAATACATTCAGAGAAGAGCAGGAGAGAAACCATGCGATCGGAATTTTCAGTTCATTCGCTGCTATCGGTTCAGGAAGTGGCCTTTCCGTTGGAGGAATTATCAGTACTTACCTGAGCTGGCACTGGGTTTTCCTGATTAATGTACCTATTCTTCTGATAACACTTGTGCTCTCTTATTACTATCTGCCTGCAGATGAGAAAAATGAAGCTGCACAGAAAACAGATGTAATTTCCGGAATATTAATGGTACTTGGGCTTTTAAGTCTTACTTATGGTACCCATGAATTAGTTTATATTAAAGAACAGCCGTTCATGGTCATCGGCTCTTTGATTCTGGCAGTATTGCTGCTGGTGATGGTGTATAAACGATTGAAATCTGTAGCTGAACCTTTGGTTGACCTGCAGTTATTCAAACACCAATCTTTAGTGATTTCCAATGCAGTATTTTTTACATTGGGTGCATTTTTTATAGGATTTTTATTCCTGATTTCATTGATGCTTCAGAAAGATATGGGGTATAGTGCAGCTTCTGCAGGATTAATGCTTGTTCCGTTCAGTATTATCTCTGCTTTAACGGCTAAATTTATTCTGCCGCATGTATCAAAACGTCTGAGTTCATCTCAAATGGGAATCTTAGGATGGTTGTTTATGCTGATGGGTGGATTGTCACTGTTGATTTCCGTTTTTACCGGACATCCGCTAGCTGTAGTTTTATTAGGAGCGGCATGTATTTCAGGAGTAGGAATGACATTCTGTTTTACCGCACTTTCAGTAATGGGAATCCAGGATGTTGAACCTTCCAATTACGGATTGGCATCAAGTTTGAGCTCTACAAGTTACTTTTTGGGGGCCGGGATTGGATTGTCGTTCATGACTTTAATGAGCCGGATTTTTCCTTCAGATTTTTCAGTAGGAAGTCTGAATCTGATTATCCTGATTGGTTATGCTCTTTTGGCGCTCGGAATGTTGTTTTATTTTATATTGAAAAGCTTAAAAGTGAAGCAGGCAAAAGTAGCCGTTTCATAGCAGGCAGCCTAAAAATACACAAACTATATGAGGAAGAATCGGTACTTAGGTGTCGGTTCTTTTTTTGTCTTTCCGGCTCACTTCATTACCTTTGTTCTTTTACGATACATCATGAAAATACAGGTCATCAGCGATCTTCACCGGGAATTTGGGAGTACGGAATTATGTTTTGATCATTCTGATATTGTTGTTTTGGCAGGTGACGTCAATTTGGGAACCAAAGGAATTGAATGGATTAAAAATGCAATTCCTGATAAACCTGTAATTTATGTTCTGGGTAATCATGAATACTATAAAGGTTCCTATCCAAAGACCCTTAACAAGATTAAAGAAGCAGCACTGGATTCCAATGTATTTGTACTTGAAAATTCATTTGCAGATATTGACGGTATTCGTTTTCATGGTGCCACTTTATGGACGGACTTTTCCATCTTTGGGAATCCGGTTCAGTACGGAATGCTTTGTCAGTCTAAAATGAATGACTATAAAATGATCAGGAGAGATCCTACCTATTCCAGAATGAGAACATTGGACACCTTCAAAATCCATCAGTTTTCAAAACAATGGCTGAAGGAAAGTCTTGAGGATTCAAAAGGGCTTAAAAATATTGTCATTACCCATCATGCGCCCAGTCTCCAATCTGTTCCGGAGCATTATAAAGAAGATCCGTTAACAGCAGCCTATGCTTCTGACCTGGAAGATTTAATTACGGAACATCAGCCATTGTATTGGATTCACGGGCATATTCATACTCCGTGCAGATATAAAATCGGAGAAACAGAGATCATCTGTAATCCTCATGGCTATATTGATGAAAAATACAACGGATACGATAAGGAATTACTGATTGTTGTTTAGAAAACAATCAGAAGTAAAATTAGATTATTTGCCTTCTTGGCTCTTTTTCCTTTTTCAATTATCTTCGTGCTTAATTTTCTTTCCAATGTCTAAAAAATCCCAGCCAAAATCTGATTTTGTTTCGCAGCTAGCTTTTGATGAGGTGTTGCAACAGGTAGAATTTGATCTTAGAATCAAGGAATTTGTGGTGATGGAAATTGATAAGGCGAATTATATCATAAAACCAAATATCCCTTACCGTTCAGATTACTTCTGCATTTTTATGATACAGAAAGGCGGGGTTACATTCAGGCTGGATGACAAGAGCTACGAAGTCTCAAAAGGGGATATTGTCTTTTGCCCGATGTTAGAAACCTTTTGGCTGGATGAAATCACTGAAGACTATGACGCTAAATATATTTTCTTTTCATTGAATTTTATTTCTGATGCAGGTTTTAATTATAAGTCTAATAATGTTCTGAAGAGCCTTTCATCAGATCCTACTCATATCATCAGGAATGAATCGGAGGTATACAGAAAACTGAATTTCCATCTCGATGAGCTTAAGGTGTTGAATGATAAGGAAAAAGATAATTATTATTTTAATGAAATGATCTGGCATCATTTTTCGCTGGTCATCTATGAAATTGATAATTACTTCAAGAAAACGGAAAAACCTCATCAGGTAACCAATAGGGAAGATGAGTTAACGACCAGTTTTTTTACGCTGGTTCAGCATCATTTCAAAGAAGAGCATAACGTGCAGTTCTATGCCGATAAGCTTTTTATCAGTCGTAAATACCTTACAAAAGTCATTAATAAAACGGTTTTCAAATCCCCAAGAGATATTATTCATCAGGTTTTAGCGGTAGAAGCCAGATTGCTGCTGAGAAATCCTAACCTGAATATCGCGGAAGTTGCCTCTCAATTAAAATTTTCAGATCAGGCGTCTTTCAGTAAGTTTTTCAAAAAACATGTGGGCAGGTCTCCTTTGGAATACAGGAAAGATGATTTGTATTGATAATGAGTGGTTTATGATTTTAAGACGTCTTTTTACCAAATTTAAACTATAATTTCGATTAAAAATAATAAATAGTATCATTTATGTTGTCTATGAATGATATTTCTCATGTTTTTTAAAATAAGGAGTCTTTTTGACAAAACAAGAGGTTTTTTGAATAATCCTATTGAATTTTTTTCGTTCGATTTTTGTCCGGAAAATTTAAAAGGACTATTGTTATGCAAAGATTTTTTATTCAAAAATCAACTCTACTTTTCCTCGCACTGATCATTTTGGCAGGGTGTAGGAAAGATAATCAAAACCAAGGCTATCAGCAGCAGGCACCGGAATTACCTGTGGCAAAAGTGACCCAGGGAGACGCCTCTGTTTCCAGAGAATATGCAGCATCTGTAGAGGGTGTTTCCAATGTGGAAATCAGACCTCAGGTAACAGGATATTTAAGCAAAATTTATGTAGATGAAGGAGACTTTGTAAGAGCAGGGCAGCCATTATTCAAAATTGAAGATCAGGTTTTCCGCGAGCAGCTGAAAAGTGCTCAGGCAGCTTTGATCACTGCTCAGGCCAACCTTTCAACTTCTAAAATTGATTTAGACAGAAAAAAAGAACTGTTCAGAAACAAAATGGTTTCAGAAATTCAGGTGAAAGAAGCTGAAGCGGCTTACAATGGAGCAAGAGGAGCCGTAAGCCAATCTGCATCCACTATTGAATCAGCTAAAATCAATATGAATTTCTCTACCATCAAAGCTCCGGTAAGCGGATTTATCGGGAGATTCAATTATCGTTTGGGAAGTTTGATGACACCAGGGAATCAGGAACCGATTACTTTATTGTCAGACATTCATCAGGTATACACCTATTTCAGTTTGAGTGAAAATGATTTTAATAATTTCCAAAAGCAGTATGTAGGAAACAGTATAGATGAAGTGATCAAAAATACTCCGGCTGTATCATTACTTCTTTCCGGTGGTGGGCAATATGCTGAAAAAGGAAAGATTGATGCTGTAGAAGGACAGTTTAATAAAACAACCGGATCTATTACATTAAGAGCAAAATTCAATAATCCCAATAATCTTTTAAGAAGCGGAAATACCGGCAAAATTGTATTGGATCAGTTCTACAGCAATGTTGTTTTACTTCCTATTGCTTCTACCAGAACTATTCAGGATAAAGTGTTTGTGTTCACCATTCAGGGCGGGAAAGCAGCAATGCTTCCTATTGAAGTGAATGGAAAGGCCGGCGATAACTTCATTGTTGCCAAAGGACTTAAGGCGGGAGATGAATATATCACCAGCGGTTTCGACCGATTACAGCCTGGAACCCCTGTCGTGGCACAAAAGAAAAATGCTCAACAGAAAAAATCGTAAGAAGAAATCATGTTAAAGAAAATTATAAAAAGACCCGTACTGGCAACGGTTATTTCCGTATTGCTTGTTATACTGGGGATTGTCGGGATGGTAAGCCTTCCGATTACTAAATTTCCGGACATTGCACCGCCTACCGTTATGGTAACGGCTGCTTATCCGGGAGCCAATGCTGAAACAATCGCCAGGTCGGTAGCACCACCGTTAGAAAATGCCATTAATGGAGTGGAAAATATGGACTATATTACTTCTACAGCGAGTAATGACGGAACATTAAGCATTACTGTTATTTTTAAACTGGGAACAGATCCTGATCAGGCGGCGATTAATGTGCAGAACAGGGTAGCTCAGGTGACCAACCAGCTTCCTGCAGAAGTAATTCAGGCGGGAATCACAACGGTGAAAAGACAGAACAGTATGATTGCGATGGTTTCCCTGACCAGTAAGGATGGAAAAATGGATGACCTTTTCCTTGAAAATTATGCAAAAATCAACATTGTTCCGGAACTGAAAAGGGTAAAAGGAGTAGGAGATGCAATGGTGTATGGAAATAAAGATTACTCTATGCGTATCTGGCTTGACCCGAATAAACTGACTTCATACAACCTTACCCCATCCGATGTTTCCCGTGCCATTCAGACTCAAAACCTGGAAGCCGCACCCGGAAGATTAGGAGAGAGAAGTAAGGAAGTAATGGAATATGTTCTTCGGTACAAAGGCAAATTTACGGAGCCTGAGCAATATGAAAATATCACCATCAAAGCATTGAACGATGGTTCTGTTTTAAAACTAAAAGATATTGCCAAAGTAGAATTCGGAGCGTACAGTTATACGGTTTCTTCCAATTATAATAAAAAAGCGTCCGTAACGATGGCGATTTTCCAGATGGCAGGTTCCAATGCGAATGAAGTGCAGATCGCTCTTCAGGAGAGAATGAAAGAACTGGAAAAATCTTTCCCGGAAGGAATGGATTATGAAATTCCATACGCAACAAAAGAAGCGTTGGATCAATCCATAGAACAGGTAATTCATACATTGATAGAAGCATTTATCCTGGTATTTATTGTAGTGTATATCTTCCTTCAGGATTTCCGTTCTACCCTGATTCCGGCTATTGCAGTTCCGGTATCTATTGTAGGAACGTTCTTCTTTATGAAGGTTTTCGGGTTTTCCATTAATATTCTTACGTTGTTTGCCCTGGTATTGGCGATTGGTATTGTAGTGGACGACGCTATTGTAGTGGTGGAAGCGGTTCATGCCAAGATGGAACATAAAAAGCTGAATCCGAGAGCTGCCACGATGTCGGCCATGAGTGAAATAACAGGAGCGATTGTTTCTATTACCCTGATCATGTCTGCCGTATTTGTTCCGGTGGCCTTTATGAGTGGTTCCACAGGATTATTTTACCAGCAGTTTGCCTTGACATTAGCGATTGCAATTGTGATTTCAGCAATCAATGCATTGACACTAAGCCCGGCGCTGTGTGCTTTATTCTTAAAACAACACCATCCGGGAACGCATGAAAAAATGAATTTCAAAGACCGTTTCTTTGCAGGATTCAATGCGAGCTTCAATAAGCTGACATTCCGATATGGAAAAGCTGTACTCTTCCTTTTAAAAAGAAAATGGATCGCGTTGGTTATCATTGTGGCCTTCGGAGGATTGTTTGCATGGATGTCTATGACAACCCCTAAAGGATTTATTCCGGATGAAGACCAGAGTTTTATTATTGTAACAGCAAACCTTGCTCCGGGAGCATCAAAGGACAGAACTTCAAAAGTAGTTTCCGATACAGAAGACTTATTGATGAAAAATCCTGCTGTGGAAAAAGTGATTTCAGTGGACGGATTAAACCTGTTCAGTGGTTCCATGTCATCTTCTGCAGCTTCTATTTTTGTTAAATTAAAAAAAGGAGGTGAGAGAGGGCCTGTAAATAATATCAATGACATCATAGGGCAGACGCAGGGCATGCTTTCCCAGGATAAAAGAGCCAATTTCCTTGTGATCAATACGCCAACGGTAGATGGTTTTGGAAATACGAGTGGTATGGAGCTTGTGCTTCAGGACCGTACCAACGGAGAGCTTCAGAATTTGGGAAATATCTCCTATGGAATGATGGGTGCTTTGATGCAGAGACCGGAAGTGGCGGTAGCATTTACCACTTTCGATGTTACGTATCCACAGTTTGAAGTATTGGTAGATGAAGTGAAGTCTGCCCAGCTGGGAGTGAATGTTTCTGATGTGCTTGGAGTAATGCAGGGGTATTACGGAAGTATTCAGGCTTCGGATTTCAACAGATTTGGAAAGTATTACAGAGTTTTGGTACAGTCGACTCCGGAAACAAGGCAGGATAAAGAATCCCTGAACGGAATTTTCGTTAAAAATAATTTAGGCCAGATGGTTCCAATCAATACATTAGTAAGCCTGAAACAGGTAACAGGAGCTGAGGTGGTAGACCGTTTCAATTTATTTAACTCATCCAACTTAACGGTAATGGCCGCTCCGGGATACAGTACAGGGCAGGCTATGGCCGCGATTGAAGAAGTGAGCAAGCAGGTACTTCCTCCGGGATATACTTACGATTATAAAGGAATGAGCCGTGAAGAAGCAGGTTCAAGCTCGCAATCTGTCATGATTTTCGGATTATGTATCGTGTTTGTATTCTTCCTTTTATCTGCTCAGTATGAAAGTTATATCCTTCCGTTAGCTGTATTGATCGCTATTCCGGTAGGACTTTCAGGAGTATTTGTTGGAATTACATTCGCGGAATTATCCAATAATATTTATGTACAGATTGCTTTGGTAATGTTGATCGGATTGTTGGCGAAAAATGGTATTCTAATCGTGGAATTTGCTATTCAGAGACGCAGAGCAGGGAAAAGCCTTATTGCCTCTGCAGTGGAAGCAGCAAAAGCACGTTTACGTCCTATTTTGATGACCTCGCTGGCATTTATTACCGGATTGCTGCCTTTGATCTTTGTGGTAGGACCTTCAGCCATGGGTAACCATTCTATCGGATATGCGGCCATTTCAGGGATGCTTTTCGGAACAATCTTAGGAATTTTTGTGGTTCCGGTTCTTTTCGTGGTATTCCAGGCTTTGCATGAGAGAATCAACGGAAAGGTAGTAACGGATGCGGATTGGGAATATTAATTCAAATGATTTTAAAAATGAAAATTAAAAATATAGCATATATCGCATTCATTTCAGGGACGGCAATTTCCTGTAAAGTTCAGAAATATGAACAGCCTGAAGTAAAAATGCCCGAAACCTTCAGAAGTGACAGTATTGTTACAGGACAGGAGGGAAATATTGCTAAGATCGGTTACAAAGACTTTTTTAAAGATCCGGTTTTGGTAGGACTGATCGATAAAGCGATGGTACAGAATAATGATCTTCAGGTGGCTTTAAAGCAGATAGAATTTGCATCCCTGGCGTATACTCAGAGTAAATGGGGAAATATCCCGACGATCAGTGCTTCGGCTAATGCAAATATCAACCGTCCTTCAGACAACAGTATGAATGGAATGATGGCCGGACAGTTTATGGGAAAAAGATATATGGAAGATTATACAACTTCTCTTAGTTTTTCATGGGAAGCTGATATCTGGGGTAAGATCAAAGGCAGAAAAGAGCAGGCTTTGGCAGAATATCTTAAAACACAGGAAGCAGCAAAGGCGGTAAAAACACAAGTGGTATCTACTGTAGTGCAGGGATATTATAATCTGCTGATGCTGGATACCCAGCTGGAGATTACAAAATCCAATCTGGCGTATGCTGATAATACCCTGAAGTTTTTGATTAAACAGCAGGAACTGGGATTGACAACGGCTTTGGCAGTGCAGCAGCAGGAAATTGTAAAAGATCAGATTCTGAAATCAATTCCTGCGATTGAAAGCTCTGTGACAACTCAGGAAAATGCTTTGAGTCTGCTGACGGGTTCCATGCCCGGGAAAATTGAAAGAAGTGCAAGCCTGAACAATGTACAGTCTCCGGATCATATTGCAGCGGGAGTTCCTTCAGAATTATTAAGCTACAGACCAGATATTAAAACGGCTGAGCTTGAAGTAAGAAAGAGCGCTGCAGCGATTCATGTTGCTAAAATGAGTATGTATCCGTCACTGAATATTACAGCACAGGGTGGTGTAAATGCTTTCCAGATCAGTAAATGGTTCAGTGTTCCGGGCTCTCTTTTCGGAATGGTGGCAGGAGCTGTAGCACAGCCTATCTTGAATGGGAAACAGTTGAAAACGCAGTATGAACAGTCTAAAGTAGTCGCTGATCAGGCAGAACTCAACTTTAAACAGTCTGTTTTAAAAGCGGTAGCCGAAGTTTCTGATGCACTGGTGCAAATTCAAAAACTGGAAGAGCAGCAGAAAATTGCAGAAGGGCTGGCCGTGAAATCCGGTGAAGCAGTGAAAAAAGCTGATATGTTATTTAAATATAATTCAGCAACTTATGTAGAGGTGATCATTGCCCAATCGAATAAACTTAAGGCAGAACTGGAACTGGCTTCTCTGAAAACCCAGAGACTGAATGCTATAACAGCACTTTACCGCTCAGTAGGAGGCGGGTGGCAATAAAGTAAAATTGAATCTGCTTCGTC
The DNA here is from genome assembly GCF_900182655.1 of Chryseobacterium rhizoplanae. Classification (GTDB taxonomy): domain Bacteria; phylum Bacteroidota; class Bacteroidia; order Flavobacteriales; family Weeksellaceae; genus Chryseobacterium; species Chryseobacterium rhizoplanae. The sequence goes on along the minus strand of NZ_FXTC01000005.1, from coordinate 194,525 downwards.
TGTAATGATGAAGCAGGTTTTTAATCCATTATCATTATGAAGACAAATATACAAGAGGGGATCATTTTAATTCCGGATTTCAGCGGATTTACCGAATTTGTGTTCAATACAAAATTGTATACAGGCGAGTATATTGTAAGACAGTTATTGTCTACACTCATTGATGTGAACGATCAGTATTTTGAAATTTCCGAGATTGAGGGAGATGCCATTTTATTTTACCGTTATGATGAAAATCCTTCTTACCAGAGCATTTCAAAAATGCTGTGGAAGATGAGAAGCGCTTTCAACAGAAAGATAGAGGAGCTGAGTAAGAGCTTAAGCACTACCATTGATCTGGCGCTCAAGTTTATTGTTCATTATGGATCTTTTTCACAATACAATATTGGAAACTTCAGAAAATTATATGGGAAAACTATTGTGGAGGCCCATCAGCTTTTGAAAAACGGATTGGCAGAACAGCCTTCTTATGCTCTTTTCAGTAATTCTTTCCTGGAAAACAGCAAAAACAAAGAGTCTGATTTTAATAAAGATCCGCGTCGCCTGCCTGAAGTAGGTGTTATCCATTATTTTGAAAATTTAAACTAGCATATATTTTTTAATATTATTCCTTGTAGATTTGCTATTGCTAGCGGCCCGGGTGAGATCCGGGCTTTTTTGTTTGTGAGAGTTTGGGAAAGTTAGTGAATGAACAACTTATTTTCATAACGAAGACTCTCATATCAATAATAAATTGTAAAGTTTTTTAATAAAATTTAAATTACAGATAAAATGCATTTTTAAGAATATTTATTACGGAAGTGATTTATATTGTATTGTTTTATTGAAAATTTTTCACTTTTTTTCAATTTATGCTTCTGTTTTTAGTTTATATCTTATTGGAAATTAAGGATTTATTTTATTTTTTTTACTTTTTGATGTAACAAACTTGTGAAGATAATGGTCTTATAGAAAAAACTATAATTTCACATGAAAGTAATCTTATTTCCAATAGCACTACTAGCAGGTTCATTTGCAATGGCTCAGCAGGCCACGGCCCCGGCAGCAAAAGATACCGTAAAAGGAAATACAAAAGAAATAGAAGCGGTTACCCTGGTTGCCAGAAAACCGACCGTAGAATCTAAAGTAGACAGAACTGTATTTAATGTAGCGAATAGTGCAATTCTGGCAGGAAATACAACATGGGATGTTCTTAGAATGACTCCTCTGGTAAGCATAGATAATAATGATGATGTAAAAGCCGAAGGGCAGATGGTCACCGTATACATCAATGATAGAAAATCAGTTTTTACAGGGAAGGAATTAAAGGAATATCTTAAGACAATTCCTGCCGATAACCTGATGAAAATTGAAGTGATTACCAGCCCTTCATCAAGATATGAAACTTCAGGATCCGTGATTAATATTGTCCTGAAAAAAAGAGATGACGAAGGATTGAAAGGAAGTATATCTTTCAACAACAGACAAAGCACAAAAAATTCACAATACACGAATTTTAACCTGAACTATCATAAGAAAAAGTTTACCCAAACCTTTATTGGAAGTTATAATAACGGAACTTATGTGCAGAAGAATCAGACATGGGATAACCGGTATGCTGGTAATAAACTGACTCAGTTCAATCTGGAAAACGTAATGAGAAATGAAAGTCCGTCCCTTTCTTCCACTTCAGAGTTTGAAATCAATGATAAAAATAATTTCGGGCTCGTTCTGGAATATTCTCAAAACAGGAATTTACTTTCAGCAGAATCTAACGGGATGACTACGAAAGATGGAGATCCGGGTGAATCTTTCCTTCAGACCCAAAATAACTGGGGATTCAGCCGTAATTTAGGGACTAATGCATTCTATAAATACTATGATAAAGAAAAGAACAGGATTTTAGATATTAATTTAGGAACCAATTATTCCAGTAATGACAATGATAATTTGATTGACAAGCAAATCAATCAGCAGGGTGCAATTACCAATCAGCAGCTGGGATCAATAAGTTCCAACCAGATGCGTAATTATTATTTAAAAGTAGATTATACCCATCCTTTTGGTAAGACAGGCGGTACCATGGAAGTAGGAGGAAAAACCGAATTGAACAATCACGTTATTCCTAACAGTCTCTATGGATTAAGTATTGATAATGGCACACCGGAATATGCTAATCTTTCCAAGAATGACAGATTTCATTATGAAGATCATCTGAGCTCTTTATATGCCAATTACAGCAAAACATTTTTTGAAAAACTGGAAACAAGAGTCGGAATCAGATATGAATATATTGATTATAAAGTAAGACAGGATGTGGCAGGTACAGAGAGAAGAGATTCTTACGGAACTTTTCTTCCCAACCTATTGCTGAAATATAATTTTTCAGAGAAATTTGATTTGAGTCTTACCTATAACCGAAGCATCTGGAGACCGTGGTATTCTGAGTTTAATCCTTTTGTGACGCCTGAAATTAATGGAACATATTCCAGAGGGAACCTTTATCTGAATCCCAACCCGAATGACCGTCTTTATCTGAAATTCGGAATTCTGAAAAAGTATTTTATTTCTGCAAGATATATGCATACCAATCAGGATTACTGGACGACTTATGTAACGGAAAACGGCAGAACAGTTTCGTTGCCGGGCAATTTTGATGGGAAAGTTGAAAAATATTACCTTTTTGCCAATACCAATCAGAATTTCCTGAAAAATAAACTGAACGTAAACGCCGGATTTGGATGGTACTATATTAATAATAAAGATTTTAATGAAAAAAATAATTTAGGTGCCAAAGACTATATCAGTTATTGGGGAGCTTCTGCGAATGTTTCTTATACGAATCTGTTCAATAAAAATATTAACCTGAGTGCGTGGGTAGAGCTTGCCAATCAGAACAACGGAAATTCATACGCGAACAATACCAATGTTTTCCACAATATTTCAGTTACTAAAATATTCCCGAAAACCCAGATGGAGCTGAGTATGCAACTGATGAATATTTTTAAAAGACCTTATGGTGATAATACAACTTATAGTCCGGACGGAACTTTCAGAGAGTATTCAAAATGGGATTGGTACGGAGTTTCTCTTACGTTTGTGAAGCGTTTCGGAAATCAGAAGGTAAAAGAAAATACAAAAACCGATGTTGAGAAAAACGGCGGCGGCGGAAAATAATTCAAGATTTATCAGATAAAAATAAAGGCAGGTTTCAATTTGGAGCCTGCATTTATTTTGGATTGGAAGAGGGAAGCTGGAAGAGGGAAGTAGTGAGGTCTATTCTTGAGATTGTCTAAAAAAAAACAGGGAAATCTATGGGATCTATGGGAAACAATTCAAACAAATTTTTGAACCATTAAGAAAATATTAAGTTGTTAAGATTATTAAGAGCATGTCTAAAGACATTTATCAGATGCAACGCTTCATTCAAATTTATTTGAATCTTAACTTTTCTTCATCACTTAAAACTCCTTAATGGTTTTAAAAATAAGATTGAATATTTGAGCAGATTTAGGATTTTTATTTTGACGCAAAGTTTTACATTAAGATACTTTTGAATTTAAAGGGAGCAAAGATGGAATCAATTGCATTGATTCTTTCTAAGCATTCGCATCATCCCTTAGCTCCATCCGCGACATTGTCGCCTCACTTTGTTTCCTTAGATAATAAGATTGAATCCAATAAACTTTGCATTTAAATAAATTTAAAAAACAGATCCCAATTTGGAATCTGTTTGCATTCTATCAAATAATTATTAAATAGAGTTTATACTCTTAACTCTCAGTTTTTATTTAAGGGTAAATTTCACTTTCGTTTTAATAGCATCAGAAGAATTTCCAATCAGTGCTTCAAAATCTCCGGGTTCAGCTACCCAGTCATGTTTTTGGGTATCAAAGAAACTTAAAGCAGTTTTATCAATAGTGAAAGTAACTTCTTTCTGTTCTCCGGGGTTCAAATATACTTTTTCAAAACCTTTCAGTTCTTTTGCAGGCCTTGGAACAGATGATTTTAAATCACTGATGTAAAGCTGGGCAACTTCTGCACCTGCCTTTTTACCAGTATTTTTCACTGTTACTGTAAACGTAATTTTTCCATCCTGTGAAATGGTGGTCTGATCTGCTTTTGCCTTTCCGAATTCAAAAGTCGTATAGCTCAATCCATGTCCGAAACTGAACAGTGGTTTTATATTTTTAGTATCATGCCAGCGGTAGCCTACAAAAACACCTTCGTTGTAAGTGATGTTGATAGGGTTTTTCTGATCTTTGCCTTTTCCTGCAGCCAATTCATCTTTCTGTCCCGGATATTCTCCAAGTTGGTGTGCTGCATTGTCTTCAAGTTTTACAGGGAATGTAAACGGAAGCTTTCCTGACGGATTCGCATCACCTGCCAGAATAGAGGCAATTGAATTTCCCGCTTCAGAACCCAGATACCACGACTGTAAAACGGTCGGAACTTCCTTAATCCACGGCATTGCCACAGCATTTCCGGAAACTAAAACAACAGCAAGGTTTTTATTCGCTTTTGCCAGAGCACTGATCACATGATCCTGGTTATAAGGAAGCCCATAGCTTTTTCTATCATTTCCTTCACTGTCCTGGAAGTCTGCTTTATTCAACCCTCCTACAAAAATTACATAATCTGATTTTTTTGCCAATTCTACAGCTTCATTCAGTAATTCAGCTTCAGAGCGGGTATCTTTTAAATCCTGTCCGGATTTTACGCCATTATATTCACCTCCGATATCTCCTACATAACCTCTCGCATACTGTACATCAGCCTGTTTTCCAAATCTGTTTTTGATTCCGTCCAGAGGAAGGGCTTCATATTTAACTTTCAATGAGGAAGAACCTCCACCAACAGTCATTATTTTAATGGCATTTTCTCCGATAACGGCTATTTTTTTAGCTTTATTAAGGTCAATAGGAAGAATATTTCCCTGATTTTTTAATAAAACGATTCCTTCTTCTCCAATTTCTTTTGCAACCGCTTTATGCTCTTCAGAAGCAATATTCCCGAAAGGTTTATTGCGGTTCATTGTTGTTTTATAGGCAAGACGAAGTAATCTTGTTACTTTATCATCAAGTTCTGTAGTACCTACTTTTCCGGCTTTAATCAGGTCAAGATAAGGCTTTGCCAGATAGTAATTGTCGTAGGCATTTTTAGTTCCGGCGGAAAGTCCGTTGGTCCAGGATCCGAATTCCAGATCAAGACCGTTGTGAATGGCCTGTTCTGTATTGTTTACAGCACCCCAGTCAGAGACTACAACCCCTTTATAGTTCCATTCTTTCTTTAGAATATCATTTAACAGATATTGATTCTGGCTGGCATACTGACCTTTGTACATATCGTAAGCACCCATGATGGTCCATGAATCACCTTCTGTTACCGCAGCTTTGAATGCTGGCAGATAAATTTCATAAAGCGCTCTGTCATCTATATTCACATTGCTTGTATGGCGGAACATTTCCTGATTGTTCAAGGCAAAATGTTTCACGGAAGTTGCCACCCCATTAGATTGTACCCCTTTAATGTAAGGAACTACCATTTTTGAGGTCAGATAAGGATCTTCACCCATATATTCAAAATTTCTTCCGTTCAGTGGAGTTCTGTAAATATTTACTCCAGGTCCCAGAAGGATATCTTTTTTTCTGTAACGGGCTTCTTCACCCAAAGCTTTCCCATAGTTCCATGACATTTTTTTGTTCCATGTGGCGGATAAAGCAGTCAGGGCAGGGTAGGCGATAATAGAGTCGTTGGTCCATCCGGCCTGATCCCATTCATCCCACATTACTTCCGGACGTACCCCGTGAGGACCGTCAGTGGTCCAGAATTCCGGAATTCCCAACCTCGGAACACCTGGTGAACTGAATTTCGACTGTGCATGAAGCATTGCCACTTTCTCTTCCAGTGTCATTCTTGATAATGCATCCTGAATACGCTGTTCCACAGGTTTGGATTCATCTAGATAAACGGGGAGGGTAGTATTAGTCTGAGCCATATAAGAAGCAGAAATAAAGGTGAATAAACTTATAATGACGGTTTTCTTTAACATGATGCCTTTCTATTTGATTAAAAGCAAAAATAGAGAAAATTTCTTTATTATCTCAAATTGAGAAAATAAATTTTAATGAATAAAAAAACTGTCCACATATTTTGCAGACAGCTCATTGTTGAATATTTTTTATTGATACAGGTGGGAAAAATGAAAAAAGCAGATTGCAAAGATGTTATCTCTCAAACCCTCAACTCTCAAACTCGTATCCGAATCTCGACACCCTCTCACTCATTACTCCCATCCTTTCACAGCCCCGCCTTTGAAAATCTCTTTGGCTTTCTTTTCTACTTCCGGCGACTGGTAGGCTTTTACAAAGTTTTTTACTTTCTGACTGTTTTTATTATCCTGTCTGGCCACCACCAGATTCACATATGGAGAGTCTTTATCTTCTACAAGGATGCCCTGTTTTTCAGAGTCTAATCCCGCCTGAGCAGCAAAATTGTTATTGATAATTCCTACCACAACATCTCTGTCATCTAAAACCCTTGGAATCTGTGCTCCCTCAATCTCCATAATTTTCAGCTGTTTCAGATTTTCAGTAATATCTGTCACTTTTGGCAGAAGTCCTACCCCTTCTTTTAATTTCAGAAGACCGCTTTTCTGCAGAAGGAGCAGAGAACGTCCTCCATTGGTTGGGTCATTAGGAATTACAATAGTATTGCCTTCCTGCAGCTGGCTGATATTTTTAATCTTTTTTGAATAGGCTATAATGGGATAGACAAATGTATTTCCTACAGGCACGAGGTTGTATCCTCTCTGTTTAGACTGTTCTGTCAGATAAGGAAGATGCTGAAAAGCATTGGCATCAATATCACCGTTTGTCAGCGCTTCATTGGGAACTACATAATCATTAAAAGGGATAAGCTCCACTTCCAGATTATATTTATCCTTAGCTACTTTTTTGGCAACCTCAGCAATTTCCTGTTCCGGACCATAGGTAATTCCCACACGGATAAAGTTCGGATCATCTTTTCTTCCCGAACAAGCACTGAACAGTAATATTCCTGCAGCTATTACACCAAAAATCTTTATTTTTTTCATTCTATTTTTTTATTTAAATGATAGTAAAGCAGAGAAATAAAAGAGCAAAAGGTACCATCACGATTAAGCTTTGGTCTTCATCTACGCTATACCTCGTAACCCGCATCTCAAACCCTCTGATTCTCAAACTCATCAACTCAACTACCTGTGATCAAATCTTTTTGATAATCGGTCTCCCGCAAATTGTATGATGAACACCAACAGAACAAGCAGAATCAATACTGTATTCATAATGACGATATCATATCCGATATAACCGTACTGGTAGCCAACCTGTCCAAGTCCGCCTGCCCCTACAGCACCACCCATTGCAGAATATCCTACAAGCGTAATCAAAGTGATAGTAGCATTGTTGATTAAAGAAGGAAGCGCTTCAGGAAGCAATACTTTTCTAATGATCTGGAAAGGAGAAGCTCCCAAAGCTCTTGCCGTTTCTATAAGACCATGAGGAACTTCAATAAGGCTGTTCTCCACAAGTCTTGCAATAAACGGAGCAGCACCCACACTTAGCGGAACCAAGGCTGCATTTACTCCAATAGAAGTTCCCGCCAGAATTCTCGTAAAAGGAATCATCCATACGATCAGAATAATAAAAGGAATGGCACGGAAAATATTAACCAGGATAGATAATCCTCTATGATAGACCACATTTTCCAGCAGTTGTCCTTTTCTGGTTAAAAATAACATGATTCCTACCGGAAGTCCCAGCACAAATCCAAAAAATCCGGATAAAAATGTCATATAAACCGTTTCCCAGGTTCCTTTTGCCAAAAGGGCAATTACCGTATCACTAAGCATATCCTTTTACTGTATTTTGAATTTTATTTTGGTTGAAATAATAGATCGCCTGTTGGTTTTCTTCCGCCTCACCCTGAAGCTGCAGTAAAAGTTTACCGAAATTGGAATTTCCGAAATATTCTACGTCCGCCTTTAAAAGCTTATAGGGGATTTTATATTGATTGTATAGCGCTGAAAGAATTTGTTCAACACTGATGTTTTCGTTAAGTTCTATTTCGACCAGCGGAAACAAACCTTCTTTTGGTTCTTTCTGCAGTCTGATGCTGAGTTCCTGTGGCAGGGTCATGATGTCTGAATTTATAAACTGGCGGATAATCGGGTTTTCTTTGTCCGAAACAATCTCGCTTAAAGTTCCTTTTGTTAATAATTTTCCTTTGTCGATCACGGCAACGTGGTTGCAGACCGCTTTGATCACTTCCATTTCGTGGGTAATTAAAAGGATGGTAATTCCCAGTCTCTGATTGATATCTCTTAAAAGCTGCAGGATAGATTGCGTCGTAGCCGGATCCAGTGCGCTGGTTGCTTCATCACAAAGCAGAAGATGAGGATCATTGGCCAAAGCCCTTGCAATAGCGACCCTCTGTTTCTGTCCACCCGAAAGACTTCTGGGATAATCATTGGCTTTATCTTCAAGTCCTACAACCTTCAGTAATTCGTTGACTTTTCTGTTGATTTCATCCTTACTGCTGTGATCCAGTTCCAAAGGAAGAGCTACATTATCAAAAACAGTTCTTGAAGAAAGAAGATTGAAATGCTGGAAGATCATTCCGATTTTTTTACGTTCCTCAGCCAGTTGCTTGGAATTAAGCTGAGTAAAATCTTTTCCATTAATAATAATCTGCCCTTCATCCGGTCTTTCCAGTAAATTTACTGTACGGATCAGAGTACTTTTTCCTGCACCCGAAAAACCGATAATTCCTACAATATCTCCTTTCTCTATATTTAAACTCACCTTGTCCAGTGCCTTAAAGGACTGTTTTTTCTGGTGAAATGTTTTCGATATGTTTCTGATCTCTATCATTCTGATTTTGTATACTGTTTAAATAGGCTGATATGGTCTGCCTGCTCTGTTAAAAAATCTTCTTACTTTTCTGATTTTTACTTTTGACCGTTTTGAAAGTCTGAAATACTTGGTGACATTCGTTAGAAGTACTCCCAGCAATATGATGAATAAACCATACAGCTGACCTCCATTGATGCTTTGGTTGGCAACAATCCAGCCTGCAATCACTGTTACAATAGGATTGATGTAGGTGTGGGTACTTACCAAAGCAGCGGGTTTTACGGACAGAAGCCAAATGTACGACAAATAAGCGACTATCGATCCAAAGAAGATCAAAAATAGGACTCCAAACCATGCCGATAACGGAACAGCAGAAACTGAAAAGCCACTCCATTCTTTTCTTAAAAAAGCAATTAAGAAAGAGGCCAATCCCGCTACTATAAGCTGTTGAGCAATATTCATAAAGGTAGATTGAGAAGCCGGATTTTTCTTTGAATATAAAGATCCCAGTACCCATGCGATGGAACTTAATCCCAATACTACAAACGCTGTAATACGAAGGTTTCCGTCAGCAATGGCATGAGCCGCATTTGAATTCACACTGCCTTTTAAAAACATAATTAATCCTGCAAATCCAATGACCAATCCTATCGGAATAAATTTATCTGAGAAATAATATTTCCAGTTTTTTTTGTCGATCGCAATAAACCAGAACGGACCGGTTGCAATAGAAATTGCCGCTTCTGAAGCCGTTACATATTGTTCTCCCCAGGCTACAAGACCTGTTCCTCCGGTAAGAATGAGAATACCGGTAATGGCATTTTTCTTCCAGTTGATCAGGGAATTTGCTTTTTCTCCTTTAGAAAGAAGATACCCTATCATCAGAATTCCGGCAACCAGAAATCTTAACCCTGAAAGAATGAATGGCGGAAAACCTTTTAAGCCAAATGAAATAGCTAAAAACGTAATTCCCCATATCACATAGATGTTTGTAAAAGCCAATGGAATTAACCATTTGTTTTTAGAATTGCTCATTTTTATTTTTTTAATGTTGTTGTGTTCAATAAAAAAAGGCTCTACCACGTGGTAAAGCCTTGAAAATATGTATAAATAAAAGTAAGGTCAACCACAGTATTCTTGATGCACAGGCATACAGATATCCTTCATCATATTTTTGATGGTATATTTCTTAATTGAATTATTTTTGAATTCTGCCTTCATTTTGTTTTATTTCCTGAATACGTTTGCAAATATATAATATAATTTTTACTAGTCCACTAAAAAAGTAGACATTTTAAATATTAATTTATTGCTAATAATGTAATATATTGTTTATCAGTATTTTATTTGTTGGTTGTTCGCTCTTTTTTTAGATTGAAAAAGCAATTTTAGTTCCTTTTATTTCGGGAAACATAGAAAATATTGCTTATTTTTAATTATCAAAAATGTAAAATAAATTGAAATTTATGAGAATTAAATAATTTTTATATTGTTGAAAAGAAAATGGATAGAAATTTATTCTGATGCATTTTTATTTTGTAGATTATTTATAAACGTCAATTTATTTATTGCTTGAATTTCCATTACATCTGGGAATTTTAAATCAAATTATTATGATCAGATCACCAGGACAAGATCATTGAATCTTTTTATTTATTAAACTAGTTAAATGTGCAGCATTTCTGTTCACTGTAATTTAGCATAAAAATTAAAGACAATGGACAATAGAATATTAGGTCTGCATCATATTACTGCAATCGCAGACAACGCCAAAAGAAATTTAGATTTTTATACTCAGGTTTTAGGAGTAAGACTGGTGAAAAAAACAGTGAATTTTGACGATCCGGGAACGTATCACTTCTATTTTGGGAATGAAAACGGAACACCGGGAACCATCCTTACTTTCTTTCCGTGGGAAGGAATTGGAAAAGGAAACAACGGAAGCGGAATGGCCACCCATATCGGATATTCAGTACCCAAAGGAAGCCTTGAATTCTGGAAAAACCGTTTACAAAACTTTAATGTAAACGTGAATGAAGGAGAAGTTTTTGGAGAAAAAATGATCTCTTTCAATGATCCGGACGGTCTTCAGTTACAGTTGATAGAACCTGCAGGTGAAGATAACAGAAAGGTATGGACAACCGATGATATCAAAGATGAATATGCCTTGAAAGGGTTCCATAATGTAACTTTAACCTTAAAAAAAGCAGATCCTACAATCAAAGTTCTGACTGATGTTTTAGGGTATGATTTGCAGAAACAGGAAGGAGAAAAATACAGATTTGCCACTGATGCCATCGATACGGCTAATCTTATCGATATTATTGAAAATGATACTATTCCTGCGGGAAGAAATGCTGCCGGAACCAATCATCATATTGCATTCAGAGTGAAAGATGACAACGTTCTGATGGAATATCGTGAGAAAGTATTGTCTGCAGGGCTAAGCATTACTCCGAAGATCAACAGAGATTATTTCTATTCATTGTATTTCCGCGAGCCAGGAGGTGTTTTATTTGAAATTGCAACCGATAATCCGGGATTCACAGTAGATGAACCTTTGAATGAGCTGGGAACCAACCTAAAGCTTCCTGCACAGTATGAAGGAATGCGTGAAAAAATAGAAGGAGTACTTCCGAACTTATCATAGATCATCGGCCAGCACGGATAAAGATGCTAATTTTGAATTAAGAATTAAAAACAAAAAAATGGAAAGAACAGAAATAGTTTTAGAAGGAAGAAAAGGGGAGATCCAGCTTTTCTCAGACGATAAAAAAGCAGGTAAAATGGATATTTCAGTCATTGGAAAAAAACTGACGGTTTATCATACTGAAGTACATCCGGAATATGAAGGAAAAGGCTTTGCTAAAATCTTACTGGAAAGACTGGTTTCCTATGCAAGAGAAAATGATTTAAAGATTCTGCCGCTGTGTCCGTATGTTCACGCACAGTTCAAACGTCATCCGGAAGAATACAATGATGTTTGGTTGAAGGAAGAACTCTAGTGAGTTTGAGAGTCGGGTTTCGGGATACGGGTTTTCGAGTCGGAGAGTTTTCGAGTCTCGAGCTAAAAAACAGAAGATGAATAAAACTATGCTCGAAATTATCAACTCGAATCCCGAATCCCGAAATTTCAGCTCCGATCATAATAACCCATTAACAATTATCAACACAATGAAACTTATCACAGGACTGCATCACGTTACGGCAATTACGGGAAATGCACAGGAAAATATAGACTTTTATACCGGAGTTTTGGGACTTCGATTGGTCAAAAAAACGGTTAATTTTGATTACTCAGATGTTTATCATTTTTATTTCGGGGACGAATATGGAACACCGGGAACGATCATGACTACTTTTCCGTATGGTAAGGATCTGATCAATGGCAGACATGGTAAAGGAATGCTCAATACAACGGCATTTTCAGTTTCTATAGATGCTCTGGATTATTGGATGGACCGTCTGGAACAGTTTAATATTCCTTTTAAACAGCCGCAGCAAAGATTCTCGGATGAAGTTTTTATTTATCTTGAAGATTTTGACGGGTTGGGTCTGGAGCTGGTTTTTAATGATAAGGACGAAAGAAAAGGATATTACAATGGTTATATTCCTAAAGATTATGCCATTAAAGGAATCCATCACGTAGAAATCTGGCAGGATGACTATCAAAGAACGGCCGCTCTTCTGACCACTCAGATGGATCATAAAGTAATTAAGGAAACTCCTGACAGACTGAGATTGGGAACAGACAATATGCCGGGGAAATATGTAGATCTGCTTTCTACACCCAGCGCATTGAAAGGATTGGCAGGAAGAGGTACTGTTCACCATGTAGCATTTGCTACTCCGGATGCAGTATCTCAGCTTGAAATGGTAAAACGGCTAAATGCCTATGGACTGGAACATACTGAAGTAAAAGACAGAAAATATTTTACCTCCGTATATTTTAAAGAGCCGGGTGGAGTTTTGTTTGAAATTGCTACTTCAGGCCCAGGGTTCGATGTAGATGAAGAAGCTGCATTTTTAGGAGAAGATTTACAGTTGCCGCCGCAGTTTGAAAAAAGAAGAGAACGTCTGACAGAAGTTCTTCCCGTAATTAATTATCCAACAGAAAAATTCAGATAGAAATAATGAGTCATATTTTAAATATAAAAACAGCAGGAATTCCATTGAATCAGGCAGAAAAAGCTTTGATCATGATTCATGGACGTGGAGGAAGCGCTCAGGATATTCTGAGTTTATCTCAACACTTAAATGTAAAAGACTATGCTTTATTAGCCCCGCAAGCTTTGAATCACACCTGGTATCCTTTTTCATTTATAGCACCGGTAGAACAAAACGAACCATGGTTGTCATCAGCCATTGAAATGGTTGAAGAAACGGTAAAAGCAGCTGTAAAAGCAGGAATTAAACCAGAAAATATATACTTTTTCGGATTTTCTCAGGGTGCCTGTCTGACTCTTGAATTTCTGGCCCGTAATGCTCAGAAATTCGGTGGAGCAGCAGCCATTATTGGTGGCGTGATAGGAGATAAGATCAATCGTGAAAACTATAAAGGAGATTTTGCGGGAACCCCTGTTTTTCTGGGAACCAGCAACCCTGATTTTCATGTTCCTGTAGAAAGAGTATACGCTACAGCCAATATTTTAAGAGAAATGAACGCTGAGGTAACAGAAAAAGTATATGCTAACTTTGGTCACTCTATTAATGAGGAAGAAATTGAAATAGCTAATTCCGTGATATTTAAATAATTTAACCACAAAAGTCACAAAAGATTTGATAAGTAAATATCGAGCTCCTGAAAAGAATATTTAAGTTTTATAAAAATCTTTGATTTTTCTCTCATGTGATCTTTATATTGTATGCTATTAAACTTTATAAACATTTTAAAATAAAAACTTTGTGACTTTTGTGGTTAATCTTTATAATTGGGATTTTAAAACAATGACAATTCAATAGCGATGGGCTTTAGCCCACCTTTAAAAAATAAATATACCACTGGCTTTAGCCAAAACCTGGATAACCAGAATCTGAAATCAAACTTCTGAAAAACTATGCACGAACAACTACTTTTAATACTGGGACTTTTATTACTCGTCATGATGCTGGTCATGCTGGCACAACGGATTAAAATTGCTTATCCTATCTTTCTGGTGCTTGCCGGATTAGGAATTAGTTTTATTCCGGGAGTTCCTGTATTAAAGCTGGATCCCGAAATTATATTTTTAATTTTTTTACCTCCACTTCTGTATGAAGCAGCCTGGTATACCTCATGGAATGATTTCTGGAAATGGAAACGTCCCATCAGTCTGCTGGCTTTTGGTCTGGTATTTCTCACTTCTTTGGTGGTTGCCTATACTTCACAGATGTTGATTCCCGGATTTACCCTGGCATTGGGTTTTTTATTGGGCGGAATTGTTTCACCACCGGATGCTGTTGCTGCCACCACGGTTTTAAAAGGATTAAAAGTTCCCAAACGTACTCTTGCGATACTGGAAGGAGAAAGCCTGATTAATGATGCTTCTTCACTGATTGTTTTCAGATTTGCTTTGGCTGCGGTAATGACAGGAGCTTTCTCAATGCATGAAGCAACAGGACAGTTTTTCCTGGTAGCAGGGATGGGAATTGTAATAGGAATTGCGGGGGCTCATATTTTTTATGCGATTCACCGTTTTTTACCTACTACACCTGCCATTGATGCTGCCATTACCGTAATTACACCTTATATTCTGTTTCTTTCTGCAGAACATTTTCATTTTTCGGGAGTAATGGCTGTGGTGAGCGGAGGTTTATTTATGTCTTTCCGTGCTCATGAAATTTTTAAAACAGGTACCACAAGAATCAATATGACAGGAGTCTGGAATACCCTGATCTTTGTAATGAACGCTTTGGTTTTTGTATTAATAGGGCTGGAACTTCCGGATATCATCAATGGATTGGGAAAAATTTCATTAATGGAAGGAATCAAATATGGTTTAATTATAAGTTTAATCGTTATTGCAGTACGTCTGTTATGGATTTATCCTGTGGCTCATATTCCAAGATGGCTGAGTGAAAAAGCCCGCCGTGATCCAAGCCCGGGATGGAAAAATCCTTTAATTATAGGATGGGCAGGAATGAGAGGAGTTGTTTCTCTGGCTACAGCTCTGTCTATTCCGGTAATGATGAACAGTCAGGCCGAATTTCCCATGAGAAACCTGATTATTTTTATCACATTTGTGGTCATTTTTGTGACATTGGTATTTCAGGGATTGACATTGCCTTTGGTGATCAGGCTGACAAAAATTGAAGAGATTGATCCTATTCTTCCTTCTCACGAACAGCAGGCCGGAATTCAAATGAGGCTGGATAAGCTTGCTGTCCAAAAACTTGATAAAGAATATAATGAATTGGTGAGCAGCAATAGTCTGCTTAAGAATTTTAAAAAAGCTTTGGAAACTGATATCCAACTTCATCAGAATCATTTAAGTTCTTTGGAAATGTGTACCAACAGACGAAATGATATGGAAGAATACCATAACGTAATGCTGAATATATTTGCCCTGCAGAGAAAAGAACTGTTCCGGATGAAACGTGAAAAACGCTTCAGCGAAGACGAAATAAGAAAAGCAGAATCCCAATTGGACCTGAACGAACTGAAGATTACAGGGAACAAACATTTGTAGAGGGAACGAGATGCGGGTTTCGGGTTTCGAGTTATCGAGTTTGAAGGTATGAATTGTATAAGAGATGTACTTTTTACTCAAATGTTTCTTACCTTAATCAACAATATAAATAGTGAACAAAATGAAAATATTACATTTTTTAGTCATTGGAAAGAATCAGGAAATTCTCGATACTTTAAAAAGAATTATAGAAAATAACGAAGGCTGGACTGCCGAAATACAAAGTGATGAAAATTTCTGCTACGAATATATAAAAGAGAACACCGTAGATATTGTTCTTTTAAGCTCCGGGCTTGAGGAAGATTTTGAAAAAGATATTAAAATATTCTGCGAAGGATTAGATAAAGATGTTAAAGTAATCGATCATTATGGAGGAGGAAGTGGACTTTTAAAGAATGAAGTTTACAGTCTTTTTCCTAATTTGCAGGGATAAACCTGACATTATGTTTGAAAATATCATCAAAAACATTACACGATTTATCTCAATCACTCCCGAAGAAGAAAAAATATTTACAGATCTGCTGGTATGTCAGTCATTTCCTAAGAAGACCGTTTTACTGAGGGAAGGAGAGATTTGCCAGTTTGAAGGTTATATTCACAAAGGATGTATAAGAATGTACTGTTTGGATGATGCTGGTACTGAAGTTACGCTGCTGTTTGCCATCGAAGACTGGTGGATCAGTGATATTGCCTCATTCCAGGAGCAGAAACCTTCAAAAGTGTATATTGAAACGCTGGAAGATTCGGAAATCTATATGCTGAATCCTTCAACCAAAGAAAAACTGCTGCAGGAAATTCCGAAACTCGAAAGAGTTTTCAGAATGCTGGTTCAGAGAAACCTGGCGACATTGCAGAGCCGTTTGGTCAATACCATTTCCAAGGCGGCATCAGACAGATACCTCGAATTTATCAAAGTATATCCTTCAATCCCACAAAGAGTAGCACAGTATTACATCGCTTCCTATCTTGGGGTTTCAAAAGAATTTGTAAGTACAATAAGAAAGCGTCTTGCCTCAAAAGAGAAATAATTTTTTTACCTACAGATTACACAGATTCTATCTTGTGATAAATAATTTTATCGGAGATAAAATCTTTGCGCCTTAATAACCATTATAATATACATATTGCGCCTTTGCGTTTTACCAAAAATAAGAATTCAATATAGTAATACTGCCGGATACAAACGTATCCGGCATTTTTTTTTGCTGCAAAGTCATTTATTAAACTAGTTAAATGTGCAGGGTTTACGGTCTCTCTAAATTTGTCCTATCAAACAAGAACAAATAACAATCTGATATGGACAGAAAAGATTTTTTAAAGAAAGGATTATTGGGAACAGGAATGTTTGTAGCATCAGCTTCTCTGGCGAACACTATGAAAAATGAGATCGATGAGATTGAACCACTAGAACCCATCGGATACAATCATCTTCCCAATACAGAATCAAAAATAAAAGAAAACTCTGTCATCCACAGAGCAGACTCAAGAGGAAAAGCAGACCACGGATGGTTATTAAGCCAGCACACTTTCAGCTTTGCCAATTATTACAATCCTGAAAGAATGCACTTCGGAGTACTGAGAGTTCTGAATGACGATAAAGTGGAAGCAGGAAGAGGTTTTGGAACACATCCTCACGACAATATGGAGATCATCAGTATTCCTTTGGAAGGGGACCTTGAACATAAAGACAGCATGGGAAATATAGCAGTAATCAGAAGCGGAGACATCCAGGTGATGAGTGCAGGAACCGGAATCATGCACAGCGAATTCAACAAAAACAGTGATAAGTTTGTAAAATTCCTTCAGATCTGGATCTACCCGAAAAAAAGAAATGTTACACCAAGATATGATCAGATCACTTTAGACAAGGCGAAAGGACACAATAAATTTCAGCAGATTCTTTCCCCAAACGCAGATGACGAAGGAGTATGGATCCATCAGGATGCCTGGTTTCATCTGGGAACTTTTGATCAGAATACAGAAACACCTTATCAGATCAGGAAAAAAGGAAACGGAGCCTATGTTTTCATTCTGAAAGGAAGCGCAGAAATAGGCGGAGAGATTTTGGAAGAACGTGATGGATTCGGAGTCTGGGATATCCAGAATATCAATATCAAAGCATTAAAAGAAGGTACGGAAATCCTTGTAATGGACGTACCAATGACACTATAATAAAAATTAAACAGAAATAACAACCCTTAAATTAAATCATTATGAAAAAATTAATCCTATCCTTTGCAGCTGGCTTATTATCCTTAACAGCGTCAGCTCAAAACCCTGGAAAATCATTATTAAATCCTACCAATCATGCCGTGGTATTGATAGACCATGAAGGACAGATGGCTTTTGCAACAAAAAGCATCAGCATGGAAGAATTAAGAAACAATGTAGCACTTGTAGCCGGAGGATCAAAGATTTTTAATGTTCCTACAGTGGTAACAACAGTGGCAGAAAAATCATTCAGCGGACCTGTTTTCCCTGAAATTTCAGAAGTATATCCTGAAGCAACAAGCGGATATGTAGACAGAACTACGATGAATACTTGGGAAGACCTTAATGCTCACAAAGCCATTACAGGAAAGAATAAAAAGAAACTGGTTTTCGCCGGATTATGGACAAGTGTATGTATCGTAGGACCGGTATTATCAGCCATTGATGAAGGATATGATGTATATGTGGTAACAGATGCTTCAGGTGATATTTCTAAAGAAGCTCATGATCAGTCAATCACACGTATGGTTCAGGCAGGAGCACATCCTATTACTTCTGTTCAGTATGTATTGGAACTTCAGAGAGACTGGGCAAGAAAAGAAACCTACAAACCGGTTAATGATCTGATGAAAAAACACGGTGGGGCTTACGGTATTGGAATTCAGTATGCTCAGGAAATGTTAAAACACTAATGGTCTGTTTCGGCAGGCTGAAAGCCTGCCGAAACCTTCAAACTAAAATATTGAAATAATGAAATTACTGAACACACTTATACTTTCCACAGTCTTAGGGACAGGAATCCTGAATGCTCAGAAAGCAGACATGATCATTACCAACGGGAAGATCACAACAATGGATGATAAAAATCCCGAAGTACAGGCTGTAGCAATAAAAGACCATAAAATCTTACAAACCGGAACGAACGCCCAGATTTTAAAATTAAAAAGCAGCAATACAAAAGTCATTGATGCCGAAGGGAACAGAGTAATCCCTGGATTGTTTGACAGTCACCTGCATGTGATTCGTGGTGGTAGATTTTATAATACGGAACTTCGCTGGGATGGAGTAAAATCCTTAAAAAGAGCCTTGGAAATGCTGAAAGAACAGGCGCAGAGAACCCCGAAAGGACAATGGGTAAGAGTGATTGGAGGCTGGAATGAATATCAGTTTGAAGAAAAAAGACTTCCTACCCTGGCTGAAATAAATGAAGCCACAGGAAATGTACCCACTTTCGTCATGTACCTTTACGGAAAAGCATGGTTAAACAAAGCTGGATTAAAAGAACTCAATATCAACGGAGAAACACCTAATCCTGCACAAGGTTTAATTGAGAAAGACAGCAATGGGGATCCCACAGGTTTATTAGTGGCGGAACCTAATGCATTTATTCTTTATTCAACATTGGCGAAACTACCGGAGTTGAAAGAAGAAGAAAAAATAAATTCTACCCTTCAGTATATGACCGAGCTTAACAGATTAGGCGTAACCGCTGTAATGGATGCAGGAGGAGGATTTCAGAATTTTCCGGATGACTACGGAACAACAGACAAGTTGAACAAAGAAGGAAAAATTACCGTTCGTTTACCTTACTATTTATTTGCTCAGAAGAAAGGTTCCGAACTTGCAGACTACACCAAATGGATAGGAATGGTAGAAATTGACGATCATGGTCACAACGATTTCAACGAAATAGATTATCACGTTAACGGAGGAGGGGAAAACCTGGTGTCTGATGGAGCAGATTTTGAAAATTTCCTTTTTCCAAGACCTGAACTTCCTGCAACCATGGAAAAAAATATGGAAGAGGTGGTGAGTCTTCTGGTTAAAAATAAATGGCCTTTCAGAATTCACGCCACTTACAATGAAAGTATCACAAGATTTTTAAATGTCATTGAAGAGGTCAACAAAGAAACTCCTTTGAACGGATTAGTCTGGTTTATTGACCACGCTGAAACCATTACTGAAGACAATATGAAAAGAATCAAAGCAATGGGCGGCGGAATTGCCATACAGCACAGAATGGCTTATCAGGGAGAAAGTTTCATCCACAGATACGGTAAAAAGCCTGCTTTAGCTTCTCCACCAGTGAAAAAAATGCTGGAAATGGGAATTCCTGTAGGACTGGGAACAGACGGAACCAGAGTAGCAAGCTACAATCCATGGGTTGCTTTATACTGGATTACCACGGGAAAAACAATCGGAGGAAACCAGGTAATGGGCAAAGAAAATACCTTAGACAGAAAAACAGCCTTATCACTTTCTACCTATGGAGGATATGAATTAATAAAAGACTATCAGAAAGGAAAAATACAGAAGGGATATTTTGCAGACCTTACCATTTTGGACAAAGATTATTTCACGGTCAATGATGAAGAAATTAAAAACATCACTTCAAAACTGACCATTGTAGACGGAAAAGTAGTGTACGGAGATGAAACTTACAAAACCGTTGCTCCTGCACCTCTTCCGGTTATCCCGGACTGGTCACCTGTAAAATATTACGGAGGCTATCAAACCAAATAGAATTAATCCCCATCAATATCGAACTGAAGGAGCAAAAATTCCCCTCCTCCGGAGGGGTGGCAAAAATTCAAAAAATTTTTGACGGGGTGGTCTTACACGCAAACCCTGCCACAAAATCAAAGTAAGCACAATCATCTGTGTCAATCTATGTCATCTGCGGTTAAACAAAATCCCCTCAATCAAACTCACTCTTAAAAATCCCATATAAATCATGAAAAAGCTAATCCACATCATCACCAATACCAATCCGTCAGGAAAATTAACAGACATTGCACTTTTAGTTTTCAGAGTCTTACTTTCTACAGAATTAATCGTAGCGCACGGATTAAAAAAATTAGGAATAGGCGTTTCAGAAGCAGAACAGGTTCCGAACCCGCTGCACCTTCCGGAAGCTTTCAACAGTCTTTTTGCAGACGCTGCCAATCTGGTATTCCCGGTATTTGTGATCTTTGGCCTTTTCACAAGAGTTGCAGTATTACCCATCCTGGCGGTGACGCTTACAGGATATTTTATTCTTCATTGGAACGATGCATTACTGGTGAAAGATACACCTTTCATGTACAGTTTATGTTATCTGTTTTTACTGTTTATGGGAGCTGGCAGATATTCAGTTGATAATTTTTTAACCAAGAAATAATCATGAAAAAACTGATTGCCATTGCACTTTTGTTGCAGATTTTCATTCCGGCTCAGATTTCTGCACAGTTCAAACTGATGAGGTTTGATGAAGATTATGCTGCATACAAAGACTCTGCAAAGACTTTTTACAATTCCATAAAATATATTCCGCTTGCAGAAAAAAATAACAATTACCTGTCAGTGGGAGGAGAAGCAAGACTGGAGTTTGTAGATTTTAATAATGAAGATTGGGGGAGAATGGACATTGGAAGTAATCCTTTTCTGATTCAAAGATACAATGTACATGCAGATCTGCATCTGGGCTCACGGGTAAGAATTTTCGGACAAGTGAGAAGTGCCTGGGAAAATGGAAGAAAGAACGGCCCAAGACCAATTGATGAAGATCATTTGAATATCCAGAATCTCTTCATTGATGTAGATATCCTGAAAAATGACAAAGAAAAACTGACAGTGCGTGCAGGAAGACAAGAACTTGATTATGGAAGCGGAAGGCTGATTTCAGTAAGAGAAGGTCCGAATTTAAGACTCTATTTTGACGGATTGAAATTCATGTACAAAAAAGGAAACTTCAGATCCGATGCCTTTATGATGGCTGCCAGTGAAATCAGTCCCGGAGCATTTGATAACAAATCTTCAAAATCCATCAACCTTTGGGGAAGTTACAACACTTTGATTATTCCCAGAAGCGGAAATCTGGAATTATATTATTTAGGAATTCACAGAAAAGATGTACGTTTTGAAGATGGAATCTCTGATGAAAACAGACATACTTTAGGAGGAAGATTTTGGAGATATGGCGGTGGCTTTATTTACAATTTTGAAGCTGCTTATCAGTTCGGTAACTTTAATAAAGGGAATATCAGCGCATGGACGGCTTCTGCAGACATCGGATATATGTTTGAAAATGTAAAAGGAAAACCAACGATTAACCTTAGAAATGATTACATCTCGGGTGACAGCAATAAAGGAGATGGCAAACTGGGAACATTCAATCCTCTGTATCCGAAAGGCGGGTATTTTGGATTCAATCCTCAGATCGGCCCGGTGAATTTAATTGATATTCATCCCTATGCAACCGTGGATTTGAGTGAAAAAATAACCGTACAGGCAGATGTCGTTTTCAACTGGAGATATTCTACCCAGGACGGAATTTACAGACCCAGCGGAACATTAAACCTGCCATCTTCCAACTCAAGAAAGAGATACATTGGAACCGCTTTATTAGGAAGCTTTAATTATAAGATCAATAAGTTTTTAACCTTTAATACAGGAATACAGTATTTCAACACAGGAGCTTTTATCAACGATGTGATCGATAACCACAAAGACGGACTCTTTATCAACTCCAGAATTGTATTTAAATTTTAAAAAAATATATATCCGCAAGAATATCCCGCAGTTCGAACCCCGAAAACTCGCATCCCGAACCCCGCAACAAAAATTACCCCACATCAATGCACCTCTCCATCACAGAAACTACCTTTGAAAAAAAGAAATAGCCGGAGCAAAGCGACTCGCGCCTTAAAAATATAAAGTATTCAAATTCTTTGCGGCCTTGCGTTATCCAACAAACAACATTTACAACCCGCATCTCGCACCCCGAAACTCGTAACAAATAACAAAAAATAAATCTCATGAAAAATACACTAAAACAATCACTAGTAATCGCAGCTTTAGCTTTCTCTACACTAAGCTTTGCGCAAACAACAACTACATCACCTGCAAAGACAACAGCTATCGGAACCTCTAAAACATGGGGAACTGTAGACGGAATCTCCATGGTAGGATTGGTACAGGGACCTTCATCCGCTGATGCCCAGCTTCAGGTAGCCTGTGTGTTTGAATATACAGAAGGAGACATCTTTAATGCTCAGGCTTTACCCGCAAAACTAAATGGATTGGTTCATCTGGATGAAGCTTTAAAAGGAGAACTGACCAATATCAGAAAAGCAGGACAATTCCAGGGACATTCTTTAGAAACCCTTTTAATTACACCACCTGCCGGATCGATGTCTGCAAAGAAATTATTGTTAATCGGTTTAGGTGATCGTAATAAATTCACACCCGATTTAATGACTTCCGTAGGTGAAGTGGCTGCCCGTGAAGCGATGAGATTAGGCGTTACCAATTTTGCCTTCGCCAGTGATCTGAAAGATGCAGGAATAGATTCTCCAACCGCTTTGATAGCTGGAAACGTAGTAAAAGGAATCGTACACGCCAACCGTTCTGAAAATTACCTGAAAGAACACAAACTATCCACCACAAAAAAATTAGAAAAAGTATACCTTCTGGCTGGACCTGCCTTCTTTGAAACCGCAGGTGGAGGAATTTCCGATGCCATTTCAGAAGTCCAAAAGAAATAATGAACCTAGTTTCATTAGTATTGTTGATTCGGCCTCCTTTTTTAAGGGGGCTTTTTGTATGAATATATACTCATCTGGCAAGCAGTTTATTTAAATGTAAAGTTTTAGCTTAAATCTTTTTAATTCTAAGGCAGTATGAATATAGATTCCTCAAAAATTTCATTCTGAACACAGATTAAAGGTTTGCGAACTTAGTTCTTAAATGTAGTGAAGAATCTCATTTAATTATCAATAAGATTCTTCTTTCGTCAGAAATCGAAGATTCGATGTAGTCAATGACAGAAAATAGACCTTTGATATGATTTCTTTTTAAGCAGGGTTGGTTATCCTGCCGCTTCATCAGCGATTTAGTCGCACCTCTTTGCTCCCTCCAATAAATAATAGAATCCAATCACCTTTGCATTTAAATAGATTGAAGGTATACATTGTAAAATTTTATATCCCTGCAATACATATCCTAATTCCTTCTCTTTCAGTTCTAAGCCTTCAATCCTTAACTAAATTTGAAAAGTCAAAAAAAATCACGATTTTTGCACTCCTTCAATAAAACCCGAGTTCATGAAATTATGTATTGCCGAGAAACCCAGTGTTGCCAGAGATATCGCCAAAGTATTGGGCGCTACCACGCCTAAACAAGGCTATATGGAAGGAAACGGCTATTGCGTGACATGGACGTTCGGACACCTTTGTACCCTGAAAGAACCTCACGATTACGGTCCGCAGTTCAAATCCTGGAATCTTTTTTCACTGCCTATTATTCCCAACAGTTTTGGAATCAAGCTGATCCCGAATAAAGGCGTTGAAAATCAGTTTAAAGTCATTGAAAAATTGGTCGAAGAATGTGATGAGGTCATCAACTGCGGGGATGCCGGGCAGGAGGGAGAACTCATTCAGCGTTGGGTATTGCAGAAGGCAAAATGCAACAAACCCATTCAGCGTTTATGGATTTCTTCATTGACGGAAGATGCGATTAAAGAAGGTTTTGCAAGTTTAAAACCTGCAGAAGATTATAAAAACCTGTATCTGGCAGGAAATGCCCGAGCGATAGGAGACTGGTTATTGGGAATCAATGCTACCAGGCTTTTTACCAAGAAATTTGGGGGCAATAAAGCAGTTCTTTCCATTGGAAGAGTACAGACTCCTACATTGGCGATGCTGGTTCAGCGCCAGAAAGAAATTGATGCCTTTACCACAGAAGAATATTGGGAGCTGAAGACCAAATACCGTGATGTTATTTTCAATGCGGCGATTGATCGTTTAAAAACGTTGGAACGGGCTGAAAAAGGACTGGAATACCTGAAAGTAAATCCATTTGAGATCGTTTCTTTCGAAATTAAAGAAGGAAAAGAAAAAAATCCACGACTTTTCGATTTGACCGGACTTCAGGTGGAAGCCAATAAAAAATATGGATATTCAGCGGAAAATACTCTGAACTATATCCAAAGCCTTTATGAAAAGAAGCACGTAACCTATCCACGTGTTGATACCACCTATCTATCCGAGAGTTTATATCCGAAAATAACGGGAATTCTTCAGAAAATGTACCCTTATCAGGATCTGATTGCTCCGTTACTGGAAGCTCCGATTCCAAAATCGAAAGCCGTTTTCGACGATACCAAAGTAACCGATCACCATGCGATCATTCCTACGGAAATTCCACCTTCCCAAAATCTGAGCAGGGAAGAAAAACTGATTTATGATCTGATTGCCAAACGTTTTATTGCGGTATTCTATCCGGAGTGTAAAATTTCCAATACACTGGTAGAAGGAAAAGTAGGAACCATTCCTTTCAAAACCAGCGGAAGACAGGTTCTTGAAGCAGGATGGAGAGCAGTTTATGCCAAAGAACCTAAAGAAGAAACTACGGATAAGGACAAAGAAAAAGAAGAAGAACAGACCATTCCTGAATTTATCGTGGGAGAAACAGGACCTCACGATCCAAAGATTCACCAGGGAAAAACCACGCCTCCAAAACCTTACACGGAAGCAACCTTGCTGAGAGCAATGGAAACGGCCGGAAAACAAGTAGAAGATGAAGAGCTGCGTGAGATGTTGAAGAACAACGGGATCGGAAGACCATCTACTCGTGCGAACATCATTGAAACCCTTTTCAAAAGAAAATACATCGAGAAAAAAAGGAAAAACCTCATCGCTACTCAAACCGGAATTCAGTTGATTGACACCATCGAAGATGAATTGTTAAAAAGTCCGGAACTGACTGGTGAATGGGAATCCAAACTTCGTAGAATAGAAAAAGGGGAGTATGAAGCCAACCTTTTCAAAGAAGAACTGATCCAGATGGTTACCGAACTTACCGAAAAAGTAGTCTACGGAAAAGGAAAAGTGATTACCCTTCAGGAAGAAGAAAAAGAAGAAATAAAGGAGAAGAAAAAAAGAGAACCTGCACAGAAAAAAGAACTTCAGTCCTGGGAAGAAACAAAATGTCCGAAATGTAAAGAACACAACCTCATCAAAGGAAAAACAGCAGTAGGATGTTCCGATTTCAAAAACTGTGGTTTTAAAATCACCTTTGAAATTTTTGGTAAAAAATTATCAGATAAACAGCTTTTAGATCTTGTTTTAAAAGGAAAAACTTCAAAATTAAAGGGCTTCACCACCCATCCGGAAGCTATTGCAGAAGGTATTTTGACTTTGACTGACGATTTTCAGACACAACTCAGCTAATCTATTTTTCTATATTTTCCCGATCTTTATCATAATACAAATACCTCTACTGAAGACGTGAAAATTCCCCTCCACTGGAGGGGTGGCGAAAATTCAAAGAATTTTTGACGGGGTGGTTTTACTTCTTTTCTTAATACACTATCATCCTGAAATTTTCACATTCTCTTTTCTCTGCTTCATAAACTGAAAAATTGATCCAATCACAAACAACATAAAAATAACAAGAAGAGTCTGACCAATAATCGGATCTTTGATATCCTTAGCCAAAGGATGTCCAATGGGAACTCTTGTAAAAGTCTCATTAACAGTTGGAACAAGGGACAGGAAAAAACTGAATGACAGCAAAAAATTCTCAAAATATCTGGCTCTCCTGCTTTCCTTTTTACCTGAGAACAGGAAATAGGCAGCAGAGATCAAAACAATGATAAATAATGAGAACACATGTCCTGCATTAAAACCTCCGGCTTTGGAGATGCCCAATGCTGAAAGTGATGTGATGAGGGTAGCGTAAAAGTAGACTTTTCCGGATAGATGAGCGAGGCTAATCTTACCATATTTGATAAATCCGATCATTGCTCCGGCAAGAGCACTTATACCAATGATGGTATGAAAAATTCCTAAAATCGATAGATTCATATTGATATTATTTTAAATGTATATTCATTCAGTTTCTTATTCTTTTTGCTTTTTATGGCATCTGAAGAGAAAATTTATTCCCTGAAACTGATGGTACAAATTTGCGATAGATACACAGAAATGATTTTGTGATTTCGTTCAAGAATTTGAGATTTTAGTTCAAAAAAACGCACTTCCTATGGATAAGAAATGCGTGTGTAATTTATAAAAATAGTTTTCAAATTATTTTTCTTTCCGCTTCTGGCGATAAGCTGACGGGGAAATATGATATTTATCGCTGAAATTTTTTGTAAAAGTTGCCAGATCATTAAACCCACAGTCAAAAGCGATATCAGTAATCCGTTCATCGGATATTAAAAGCAGTTCGGCGGCCTTTTCCAGCTTTTTGTTTCTTATATAATTGGCTGGAGTATCCTCATAAAGTTTTGCAAATTCTCTTTTAAAGGATGATATACTCAGATTACTTTTTTCTGCAAGCTGTTCAATGGTGAGCTGCGAAAACAAGTTGGCTTCAATGATTTGCTTAAAAGAGTAAGTGGTTGGAGAAAAAAGTTGAGATAAAATCAATTGAACTGCATTGGCATTCTGTGACTGAGCCAGCAATAACATGATCTCTTTTAGCTTAAGAATTAATATATCTTCATTAATGAGCGAAGGATTTTCAAAGTAAAAAAGCAATCCTTCTACATATTTTTGAATCAGAAAATCATTATTTATTTTCTCACTGGATTGATTTGAAACTATGTTTACAGGTTTCTGCAATAAAGAAGGCAACTCTCTGTCGTAAATTCTTTTCAGGATATCAGGGTAGAAGGTCACAATGACGACCTGGCAGTTACTTTCTAAATTTGAATTTTGAATATGCTTTCCTGAGCTGATACAGTTCAGAAACAGGGAATAATGGGTTGGAATATTAAATTCCTGCTCATCTGTCTTATATTGAAATTCTCCTTTGATCACATACAGAAAACAGGCCTGCTCCGAAACCGGAAAATCATATCTGAACGGTCCCGTCATATCAATCTTCTGTATCAGGGGCTTTCCAAATAATTCGTATTTTTTGTAATCATTCAGCATAATAAAAGGGTTTCGTTTTGAAAGAGAACCACGGGAAAGTTAAATAAAATTTTCTTGTAAAACGTAGTCTATCCGCACACTTTGTCATTCCGCAGGAATCCAGTCCTATACTTTTCATACCTTTTATTCTAATAAAAACATCTCAACTGAAGATGTGAAAATTCTCCTCTTCCGGAGGATGGCAAAAATTCAAATAATTTTTGACAGGGTGTTTTACCGGAACAATTTCTCATACCATCCGCCAACATCATTGCTCATCTCTTCATGATGCTTGCATAAAATCACAGCCAATTCCAGTTCAGATCTTTCAGATTTATAAGGATTCACGGTAAGGAAACCTAAGAAATTTCCATCCTGATCAACGATTGCCGGAGGATATGCTCCATATTCATTCCACGGAGAGTAGGTGCTGTGGGTACTTCCATAATTTCCATACCTATTCCAGATTGATTTTGAACTGAATACATTTCCGTAATCGCTGAA
This sequence comes from Chryseobacterium rhizoplanae, assembly GCF_900182655.1. Classification (GTDB taxonomy): domain Bacteria; phylum Bacteroidota; class Bacteroidia; order Flavobacteriales; family Weeksellaceae; genus Chryseobacterium; species Chryseobacterium rhizoplanae. The sequence goes on along the minus strand of NZ_FXTC01000005.1, from coordinate 166,364 downwards.
CTTATTCCATATCGAATTCGTATCGAAGTTATCACAGTTTAAACATCCCAGATATTGATCCTGATCTGCACCGCCATACAAATGCAGTGTTTGCGCCTGAAAACTGAAGCATGCAACTAAACCTAAAAATTGGAAAAACCTTTTTAAACCCATCATAAAGTTTTCCTGCAAAGCTAATCTTTTGTACTGAAAAATTTTAATTATTCCTGAATAACCACACACCACAAAATCTTACAGGTTTCCAATATCTATAAGGTTTCTTACGGCTGGAAATTTTTAATCTTTAAATTCTTTAATCTTTAAATCAATTTCTACCTTTACATACAAATTCAAAAAATAATGACACCAGAGAAAAGAAAACTCATCACAGACAGCTTCAGCCGCTCGGAAACTTTACAATTCTATAAAGCAGAACTATTGGAAGTGGAAACTGATTTTATATCCATGAAGATTCCCAAAATGGAAATGATGACCAGAAAAGCAGGAATGTTCAACGGCGCTATGATCGCTTCTCTGGTGGATGTTTCTTCAGGGTATGCAGCGGTAAGTCATTATCCGGAAGACTGCTATGTGGTAACTGTTGAATTGAAAGTGAATTACCTTCGTCCTGCTATGGGAGATGCTTTGGTTTCAAAATCCTATGTCATCAAAGGCGGAGGGAAAATCATTGTGGTAAGAACGGAAATCTATGTTCAGAATGAAGGTTCAGAATCAGAAAGTCATGTAGCGACCTCATTGGTCACTATGATGAAAATAAAATAACAGGTTTGGGTAAGTAACAGGCAAAATATTCCTTAAATAAGGGGTTTCGCGGAATTCTTTTTTTTGAAATGGAATGGCTTTTGCTCCATATCCCCCATAAACATTAAAAAATATCACAATGAACTTAATTATCCGACTATTTATTACAGCAATTGTTGCTTATCTTTTAACCAAAATTCTACCGGGAGTACATTTCGAAGGATTTTCTTCAGCCATTATCTTTGCGCTTGTGCTTGGGGTTCTTAACATATTTGTAAAGCCTATTTTAAGCCTGTTTGGCCTGCCGTTGACGATCCTTACTTTAGGATTCTTTGCTTTGGTAATCAATGCCGGAATTATCCTGATTGCAGACTACTTCATAGATAGTATGGTGGTAGACGGCTTCTGGTGGGCATTTATCTTCAGTATATTATTATCAATTGTAACTTCTCTGGCGAACTCAATGTTCTCTGATGGAGATTAATTGAAATCACAACATACCAACATAAAAATCCGCTCATCGAGCGGATTTTTTTATTTTTTGATAAATTTAAGTAAAACCAGATCTCCCTTTGAATCTTTCAGTTTTAGAAAATAGTTTCCTGAAATAAGATGACTGATCGTGATTTCTTTGGTAAACAGATCCTTTAAAAGAACTTTTCCACTGATATCTATAATCTCATACTCCCGGAACTGGCGGTCGGTATTTACTTTTAAAATATCGGAAACAGGATTCGGATATACTTTGATCAAAACATTGTTGTTTTTTGACAAGGTTTCATGGCTTTCTAAAAATAAGCATGAAGGCGGAGTCGTTATGACACCATTTGTAAAATCATAATATATAGTACTTCCCGCAGGAATAAGATTGGTACTGATGGTTTGGGGAATATTCTCAAAAAGGGTACAGTTATTAAAACGCAGATTGGCATTTTCAAAATCTCTGGTTGTTTTGTACCATGAATCGCACCCTGCAGGCTGCATCGTTATTCCCGGCCAGAATGTATCCATAGCAAAACCGTTGACAGCATTCGGGTTAACCATGTCAACCATTACACAGCTTCCCGCCGTCCACGTAGAAGGTGCTTTAAAATAAATGGCTGCCGAAGGAATAATTCCGGTGTAATATTTTTTGCTCATAATCGCAGAAGAATTTCCCTGTCCGTCAACCAGAAACGCCTTGATTTCTTTATTTTGGTTAATAAGGATCTGTACATTGTTAGGTGCAGAGCTTGAACTCAGAGTCGGGGTACTTCCATCAGTGGTATAATAAATCGTGCCGTTTCCTGAAATAGTGACTTGATAAGGATTATCATAATGACTTGCAAAGGGGCTCATTGTGAGCTGTGAAAAAAACAATGAGGACACAAAAAATGAAGAAAAAAGTAGAAATTTTTTCATGTAAAAATGGATATTAGTTTAGTTTTTATAAAATTAATAATATTTATCTATAAATAAATCAATTATTTTTCAACTTTAAAAAACTTAAATGTTAATTCTTTCGTCCGTTTTTATTTTAAATATTAACTTTGGCAATCTTTGAGTTTAATAAAAGGAGAGTATGAAATCAGCAGGATTCCGTACATCCGTTAAAAAATGAATATCAACATATGAAACTTAAGTACAGTCTGCTGGCCTTGGCAGCTCCGCTTTTAATGAATGCACAACAAGTAATGACACCTGAAATTCTTTGGACTTTGAAAAAAGTTGGGGTACAGGCTGTTTCACCGGATCAGGGTTCACTTATCTATAAAGTAGGACAGGTAGATCTGAAAACAGAAAAAACAAAAAACGAGAACTATTTTCTGAATGTTCTTAATAATCAGTCTTCCAAAATTGATTTCGGTAAAAAAGCCCTTATTCAATGGGATAAAAACGGGATCTATGCTCAGGAAGGCGATAAAATCTATCTTTCTAAAGATGCAGGAAAAACCTGGACAGAATTTTATACCATCGGTGAAGTTGATAATGTTGTCATCTCTCCGGACGGGAAGAAAATTGCTTTCAGCAAGCAGGTATTGGTAGAAAAAGTAATGGGGAAAGATAAATTTGCTGATACTCCTAAAACGACTGCTCAGGTATATACAGACCTGAACCACAGACACTGGGATTATTTCAATGAAGGAAAATACAACCATGTATTTGTAGTGAATACTTCTGATAAAGCAGAATCTGCTAAAGACCTGCTGGAAGGAAAAATGTGGGATTCTCCTCAGAGACCTTTCGGAGGCGCTGAAGACTTTATCTGGAGTGCTGATTCTGCACAGCTTTTATATGTTACAAAACCTAAAAGCGGAAAAGAATATTCTACAAGCACCAATACGGATATCTTTGCTTACGATTTAGCATCAGGTACAACCAAAAATCTTACAGAATCCAACAAAGGATATGATGTAAATCCTAAATTCAGTCCGGATGGAAAATCTTTGATCTGGCAGAGCATGGCCAGAGATGGGTATGAAGCAGATAAGAATGATGTAAAAATCATGGATTGGAAGTCTGGGAAGACAACTAATCTGACTTCGGGATGGGACGAAAGTGTTTCAGGAGATGTATTTTGGGGAGCAGATTCAAAAACGATCTATTTCACAGCAGCATTCAGAGGAACAAAGCAGCTTTTTGCCCTGGATTCAAAATCAGCAAAAGTACAGCAGATTACCAAAGGAGATTTTGATGTAAACGAAATCTTTACAGACAATAAAACTTCACTTTTAGTAGGAAGAACAGATGTAAACCATGCAACAGAATTGTTCTCTGTAAACGTTAAAAACGGAGAAATGAAGCAGGTGACTGAAGCTAACAAAGAAACATATGCTAAGCTGGCTCAGGGAAAATCTGAACTTAAAATGGTGAAAACTTCAGACGGTAAAGAAATGGGTGTGTGGTTCCATTACCCGCCAAATTTTGACCCGAACAAAAAATATCCTACTTTGGTTTACTGTCAGGGTGGTCCGCAGTCTGCTCTTACTCAGTTTTTCAGTGTAAGATGGAACTTTGCTTTAATGACAGCCAACGATTATATCGTGGTAGCTCCAAACAGAAGAGGTATGCCGGGCTGGGGAACAAAATGGAATGAAGAAATTTCAAGAGACTGGGGCGGCCAGCCGATGAGAGATTATCTGGCAGCAACAGATTTTGCAAAAACGTTACCTTACGTAGACGGTGACAGAGTAGCAGCGGTAGGAGCGAGCTACGGAGGATACAGCGTATTTATGCTTGCTGGGATTCATGAAAACAGATTCAAAACATTCATTGCACATGATGGATTATTTGATATGAAATCTTGGTACCTGACTACCGAAGAACTTTGGTTTGCGAACTGGGATCTTGGTTCACCATGGGAAAAGCCACAACCAAAAGCATACACAGAATTCAACCCAAGCAATTTCGTAGATAAATGGAACAAGCCAATTATGATCGTTCAGGGAGGAATTGACTTCCGTGTTCCTTACGAGCAGGGTCAGGAAGCTTTCCAGGCTGCAAAATTAAGAGGATTAAAATCTAAACTGGTTTACTTCCCGAACGAAAATCACTGGGTACTTCATCCACAAAACGGATTGGTATGGCAGAGAGAATTCTTCGATTGGCTGAAGGAAACTTTGTAAGATCAAGAAAAATAAAATATCAATAGAAACGGGCTTTAGCCCGTTTTTTTATGATTAAAAATTCCGACGGCTTTAGCCAAAATCTAAACAACCTGAGTTTAAGATAAGAATTTTCTATTGTAATCAGGTTGGAAGCTGGGAGCTTGAAGAGGGAAGCTATTGAGGTTGTAAACAACAATTTTTTTCCTATTTTTAAATAATAATAATTAATGTATGGCTAATAGTAACTTCCAGCCTCCTTCTTCCAGCTTCCAATAGCCTGAATTTGTAGATAGGAAATAGTCTAATCAGCATAATCTGGCGAAATAAAATCTCTATATTTGAATATGCAAAACCGGATTTCTTCATTTTCACCCCTTATCGATAATCAGTCCCAAATTATCATTTTAGGATCGATTCCCGGAGTTAAATCACTTGAAAAACAACAGTACTATGCGCATCCTCAGAACAAATTCTGGAAAATCATCTTTGAATTGCTGAACGAAGAGTTTACTGAAGATTATAATCAAAGAATCGAAACATTGAAGAAACATCATATTGCCCTTTGGGATGTCATTGATTCCTGCGAGAGAAAAGGAAGCCTTGATTCTGAAATCAGAAATGAAGAAGCCAACCAGATCGCTGAACTGCTGGAAGAACACCCGAATGTCAGAGCCATTTTCTGCAACGGAGGAAAATCCTATAAAAATTTGCAAAAACTGTTAGGGAAAAATTATAAACTGCCCATTTTTCTATTGCCTTCTACGAGCCCGCTTCATACAGTTTCCTTTGAGAAAAAGCTGGAAGAGTGGAAGAGGATACTTGAGTTTTTAGGTTGAGGGAGTTGCGGAATTCGGGTAGCGAGTTTGAGGGTTTGAGAGTGGGAGAGTTTTTGAGTTGTAAGAATATAGATTCATACGAAATGGACAAATATGACGTATTATCTATCCGTACACCTTGTCACTCCATAGGAGTCTGTTTTTACTCTATTATTCTCAAACTCTCAAACCCTCTCACGCTCAAACTCTCAAATATTCTCTCAATCCTTTCAACAGCTCCAGCTGGTTTTTAGTCCTATCCAGATTGTGCTCAGGATGTGTAATAGAATAGTAAGTGCTTCCGTTCAGATAGTCTGTTAAAAAACGAAGCTCCTGGATATAAATGGCGACCTGTGCAGCATAATCGAGATTATCAGATTCTTCCGGGGTCAGTTTTTCCTTCAGATAAAATAAAAATCCTTCTTTTACAACCTTATACATTTTAGGGTTGAAATTATTTTGGGCACTGCCGTCATCTTCATTCGTTGTATTGGTATAAGATTGGATCATTGTTCCAAAATCATATAAAATAGTAGAAATCATCATCGTATCAAGATCAATAACCGCTAAAGGACGATGATTTTGATCAAACAGAATGTTGCTGATTTTTACATCGGCATGGATGATTCTTTTGGGAATCCGATTGTTTTTCTCCATTTCAATCCATTGGTCAGGCAAAGACAGCAACTGATTGGTGATTTCTATTTCAGCTTTTGCATTTTCTTTTAAATAAGGAGCTGCATTCTTTAATGAATTTTTATAATCCGAAACCCTTTTCTCAAAATTAAGGAAATTAGGAAGTGTATCTTCAATAGCAGGCAGCTTTTCAGTATTTACAGTGGAGAGGAAATAACTGAAGGTTTTGGCTGCTTCAAAAGCCGTCTGCAATGAAGGAGCAGTAAGAAAAGTAGTACTGTTTTCTACAAAACTCAGCATGCGCCATGGATCATCATTGGCATCTTTCACCAAAAGTTCATTGGTAAGAGATGGAATAGGTTCTATGATTTTAAACTGATAGTCATTTGACTTTAGAAGTTCATTAATTATTAAATGATTGTTGACAATGGCTTCCGGCCGTTTGAAGACACGATTGTTGATTTTTTGTAAGATAAATTTCTTTCCCTGATCCTTATTTTCCAAAAGATAGGTTGTATTGATCAGGCCGTCAGTAATAGGAGTGAGACCGTAATTATCCGTACCAATAAATTGAATGACAATATCGTTTAACTCCATAAATTTTCCGGGTATCTGTTGTTTTTAATTTCCGATGTCAGAAAATCTTTAATTTCCTTTTTATCATCTGCATACGTGACACCCATCCATTGTGAAGGAGAAGCCTTTACCTTTACCTGTACTCTGTTTTCATCTATCATTCTCTGCACGGCAGAAGGAATATAAAACTCCTGAGCAGGCAGTGGATCAGACTCAATAAAGTCATAAAAATAAGCTTCCAGATAACAGAAAATATGAGGATGGAAAATAAAAAAATTCATAGACACCAAACTATCAGGGTCTAATTTTATGTTTTCGCCATTTTTAATATAAACAATAGAGTTATTTATTCTTTGAATGGAAGTCTGCTCTTCAACCTTGATGAGATAGTTTTCCGGATCAAGCGTACATATTCCTCTGGCTACCGCTCCATTGCCGCTCAATGTTGTTCCTACCGGATAAGCAATCATTCCCAGTTGTGAATCTGAAATATGATGATGGTTAATTTCATGTGCAGCCAACTGATACGCTTCCTTTCCGTAAAAATCATCCGCATTGATCATCACAAACGGCTCCTGGATCGAATATTTGGCACAAAGTACGGCATGAGCAGTTCCCCATGGTTTTTCACGATCTGGATAATCAAAACCCTGAAGTGAAATAGGAATGGTGTCAATCTCCTGATACACCCAATGCAGCTCAAAATTTTTAGTTTCTGAGATATGGTTGAGCCTATCAATATAACTTTGAGGAATCAGTTTGTTGACCACAATGACCACTTTTTGGAAACCGGCTTCCAGGGCATCAAAGATAGAATACTCCAGAATCGGGGAACCATTATCGAGTATTCCATCCACCTGTTTAAGGCCTTTGTATCTGCTGCCTAATCCGCCAGCTAATATGAGCAGTGTCTTCTTAGAACTCATCGGTCATTCCAAATACAGGTTTACGGGTTTTCCATTTTCCGTTGGTGAAATCAGGAATATCAACTACCTGGCCACCTTTGGCAATAGATTCTTCACTCAATGGCGTAATCGAATACCACAATGCAAGGTCATACACATCCATAGGGAATTCTATATTTCGTTTGATACATTCAATAAAAGTATTCATCACAAAGAAATCCATTCCGCCATGGCCGGCTCCTGCAGCAGTAGTTTCAAACTTTTTCCACATCGGATGATCGTGTTCTTTCATCCATTTTTCAGTATTGTCCCAACGGTGGGTATGGTTCATTGTTTTTTCAAAATAGATATGTCCCTGGTTGAAATCTCCCCATCCGAAATCCTGCCACAAGCCTTCAGTTCCCTGAACCCTGAAGCCAAGATCATAAGGTCTCTGTAAACTTGTATCATGAGTAAGAAGAATGGTTTCTCCATTAGCACAGGCAATTTGAGTAGTTACAATATCTCCCTGGTTGAATTTTACTTTTGCACTGGGATGGTTTTCTCCGCCTTTTGGATGTTCAACAATGTATTTGTGAAGTCCTACGGATTTTGAAGAGAATGAAGATAATCTTGTTAAGCGGTTTCCTCTGTTGATATCCATCATCACTGCTACGGGGCCTAATCCATGCGTAGGATAAAGTTCTCCGTTACGCTTTACATAGTGTTCAGTTCTCCATTTTGCCTCACTGAATCCTTTCTCTCCAAATTCTGCACCTGAATTATAAGGATTAACTCCGTCATTGAAAAGTACGCCTCTCAGGTCATGCTGATAACCGCCTCTTCCGTGTACCAGTTCTCCAAACATACCTTTGCGGACCATATTCAGAATGGCCATAATATCTCTTCGGTAGCATACATTCTCCATCATGAAGATAGGAACTTTTGTTTCCTCATATACTTTTACAAATTCCCAGCAATCCTGAAGCTTTATGGCTCCGGAAACTTCCATACCCACAATTTTCTTTGCACGCATTGCTTCAACCCCTTGCGTAAGGTGCCATTCCCATGGGGTAGCAATGACAACAGCGTCAATTGTTTTTAATTTTAAAAGATTTCGATAGTCATATTCACCATTGGAAAACTCCTGAGCAGCCGGTTTATTATTGTCTTTTAATATTTTTTGTGAAGCTGCAAGCATTCTTTTCTCCGGATCTGCAAACGCAACAATCTCTACATCATTACGTTTTGCCAGTAATTTTACATGTTCCTGCCCACGAAGGCCGACACCGATGAAACCGACGCGGACTTTTTTATCTGTTTTAAAATCATTGGAATAGGCAAATAATGAATTGGGTAAAACCAATGCCCCAAAGCTTGCCAAAGCTGCCGTCTTAAGAAAGTTCCTGCGCGAATTACTATTGTCCATCTATTTTTTTCCTAAATATATTAAAACTTTTGTAAATCCCGATGGCGTGAGAGATATTAAGTGGGAGGGATGTAGAGTTTATGAGTTACGGGGTGCGTGGTGCGAGCTGGAGAGTTATAGAGTTAGAGGGTTAGAGGGGTTGAGGGTTAGAGGGGTTGAAGGGCGAGTGGGGTATTTGTAATTGATCTTTTATTAATTTGTTTAAAAATTATTGATTGATCCAGGCTTTTCTTAGTGCCAGTTGCTTTAGATCCGGGTTGGGGAAGGTGGTTACTTTTCCGGTGGCTTCATCATAGTTAAAACCAGCTTTTTCAAGATATTCTTTTAAAGGAATGGGCTGGGTGCCTTCCACAAAATCCCTGAAAAATGTACGTATTTCCGGATAGGTTATTTTGGTAATTTCATCAAACAGATCATCCTCGTTGAAATATTTCCCTTCACCATATTTTTTCATAAGTAGCTGCATCAGATCCTGAGTTCCCATTTTACCACCAGAAAGCTCTCTTAATCTGATGTCTAGGCATAACCCTACTAATGCTCCTTTCTGATAAAAATTCATATACTGATCCTGTCTTTCCATGGAGTTTTTACTCAGTTCCGTAAGGGAAAATTTGTTGTCAAACTCTTTCATTCCATGTATCTTTTCTTCCAGGCTCTTTTCAAACTCTTCCAGACTGATCATTTTTTGTTTGACAGGCATATGAATCGTAGCATATTCTGTCATTCCCTCATACAGCCAAAGATGTTTAGACATAACAGGATTCAGGAAATCATAATGCTGAATTTCTCCTGAATGGATGTTGAGAGGGGTAACAATATGGAAAAACTCATGGGAAGCCACTCTGTTTAAAGCATTCGGAAGAAACTTCATACTTCCCGAGCGGTACAGACAGACTGTAGAGTGGGAATGTTCCAGGCCATCTCCCAGAAATCCTTTCTCATTTGAAGATTCATAGTAGATCAGAAAAGCATATTTATTTACCGGTAATGTTCCTCCCAGATACGCTTGCTGGTTTTTCAGAATATTCTCTATTTCACGGGCTATTGTTTTTGAATAATGCCGCTCTTTATTGTTATAGAACGAGACAAGAACTTCGGTATGACCTATTTTCAGCCATGTTGTATCAGGAACACAATATAAAACAGGAGAATCTACCAATTGCCGGTAATCTTTAGCCCAGACAATGTCAGTATTCTTATTTTTCTGTGTATAATCCAGGGCTGAAGAAGCATAAAAATCCTTGTTTTTTGTAATATTGATCTGATAAGGAATATCTTTCATTTCTTCAAAATATCCTACTAAAGAATTATAGTTGATGACGAAAACACTGTCTTTTATAAACATGCTTCCCGGAGATTTGGCTTCCTGGGTATCATTTTTCAAAGAATCCCAACCGTCAGCTACCTGATAGGATATTTTATGTACATGTTTAAGATCATGCACCAGCCAGCTGTTTTTATCCAGCCTTTCGGTCAGTATTTTTTTTCCATTCTTGTCGGTGGCTGCAAAATTTGAAACATATTGCCCGAAATTCATAGCCTGATAAAATCCGGGAACCAGTTTAGGGATAATAAACTTACCGTGTTGAAGAGTGTTCCTTGGAGGAGCAAATGAAACCCGGACTTCATCGTTGGATATATGAAGAAGATCTATATTGTATTCGTAATTATTCTTTGATTTTTGGGCTATAATTATATTAGGAATTATAACGGTCAGAAAAAATAGCTTTATAATAGTATTCATTGCTATTGCTTTAAGTACTACGAAAATACAAAATTACCTCTGAGGTTTGCGGACTTTATTTTTCCATATAATAAACCTCTTCGTAAGGCTGGATCAATACCCATCCGTGGCCTGAAAACTTCATCTGAAATTCTTCACCGCTTCCTCTTCCGATAAGGCTTTTAAAAGAAACATTTGTTTTAAGTTCCGGGCTCAGATTTCCGGACCATGCAACAGTAGCATTAGGATCTGTGAAAACAGGTGTATCAGGAGTTACCAGTAATGTCAATGGATCTCCGTGAGTGGTAATCGCAATATGTCCCGTTCCTGAAAGTTTCACCTGGAAAAGTCCGCCGGACATCATTCCTGCAATACTCTTAAGCATGGTAATATCGCTGTTTACAGTTTGTTCATGAGCAAGAACATCATTTCCGTTCACACATACAGATTCATTATTCAGATAAAGGATACGTACTTTCTTTCCGGAGTCTGCTACATACAATTTCCCGGTTCCTTCAGCTTTCATAAGCTTACTTCCTTCACCACTGATTGCTTTTTTAAGAAGGTTTCCAATTCCTCCGGCCAGCATTCCCTGTCTTTCAAAATTGATATTTCCCACATAGCTTACCATACTTCCTTTTTTAGTCCATACCGCCTGATTATTTAGGTTGATTTCCAGAAGATGTTTGGTTTCCAGCTCAAAATAATCTCTTTGCTGCGGATTTTCTTTTGTTTCGTTGATAAATGCTTCTATTGAATATTTGCTCATCATGATAATTTTTTGATTTGTTGTTTTTATAGTGTTATTGTTTTAGTTTGTCGAGTTTATATTCCCTTTTGTTACTTTTAGGATTCAGATCCACAAATTCATACTCTTCAAAATTGGCAAGTCTGGCCCTGAACATTTCAGTTGCTTTTTCTGGTGACCAGGTTTTAGGATAATGAAAACCTTCAAATTCAACATTGAAAATCTCTGCTTTGAAATCATGGGAAAACTCATCATCACCCGCATAGGTTAATGCTATTTTGCCGGTCCATGTAATATCATACCGATTATTATCTTTTTTTGAAAAACTGATCTGGTGCCCGGCACAGCTGTCATGCCCCAGCAGATAAATACTGAAGGCAAGATCATCGCCATCAAAATGATGTTCAGACGGAAGATCATTGCTGAAAAGATCATTTTTAATAACGGTGTCGAAGTCCAGTTTTTCATCAAGGTTGTTAATTCTGATTCCTCTCTGTTCACCCCAATAATTTGACGAGAGTGTACAGGTATGATAATTTCCCCATACGATTTTGGAGTTCCAGTCAGGCAGATCTTCGTCTTCTTCCTCACCGTTTTCGTCATCATTTGCATAATAATTTTCAGTTTTTAAATGAAAATCAAACCAGATAAATCCATATTCATCAATTCGCCCGCTCCAGTTGAACATAACGATTTTATGACCGTTAGGATACGGATTATTAAGGAAGTAGATTTTGCTTACTGGCTCCATGCTGAATTTAATTTTTCCAAAAATAGAACTTTTTAAGCTTAAAAATCCCCGTAAAATCACGGTTTTATATTTCATTGTAAATAATACTTGACAAAGGGGTATTCAATGTCGTATATTTGCACTCCGAAAATTACACCTTGTAATTACAATAATTTTTAAACCGTAATTTAAAAAATGAAAACATCAGATTTTAATTTTGATCTTCCTGCGGAATTATTAGCAGAACACCCATCAGAGCACAGAGACGAAGCCAGATTAATGGTACTTGATAGAAAAACACAAACTATTGAGCACAAATTATTCAAGGATGTAGTAGATTATTTTGATGAGGATGATTTGTTTATCTTCAATAATACTAAGGTTTTCCCTGCTCGTCTTTACGGAAATAAAGAAAAAACAGGTGCTAAAATTGAAGTTTTCTTATTAAGAGAGCTTGATAAAGAAACCAGAGTTTGGGATGTGTTGGTAGACCCGGCAAGAAAAATCAGAATTGGTAACAAATTATTCTTCACTGAAGATGAATCTTTGGTAGCAGAAGTTATTGATAACACCACTTCAAGAGGAAGAACATTAAGATTCTTATTCGACGGTTCTTACGACGAATTCAGAACGAAATTAAAAGAATTGGGAGAAACTCCACTTCCAAAGTATATCAAAAGAGCAGTAGAGCCGGAAGATGCAGAAAGATATCAGACGATCTATGCTAAAATAGAAGGAGCAGTTGCTGCACCTACAGCAGGTCTTCACTTCTCTAAGCATTTGATGAAGAGATTAGAGATCAAAGGAATCAATTTTGCTGAAGTTACCCTTCACGTAGGATTGGGAACATTCAACCCGATTGAGGTAGAAGATCTTTCTAAACACAAAATGGAATCTGAAGAGATCATCATCGATGAAAAAAATGCTGAGCTTATCAACAGAGCAGTAGAATCTCACAGAAGAGTTTGTGCGGTAGGTACTACCACAATGAGAGCATTGGAAACTTCTGTTTCTTCAAACAAAAAGATCTCTGCTTTCAACGGATGGACCAATAAATTCATTTATCCGCCTCACGATTTCGGAGTAGCTACTTCAATGATCACTAACTTCCACACACCGAAGTCTACATTGCTTATGATGATTGCAGCATTTGCCGGAAAAGATTTCGTAATGCATGCTTATGAAGAAGCCGTAAAAGAAAAGTATAAATTCTATTCTTACGGTGACGCAATGTTAATTCTATAAAAAAGATAATAGGTAAAAGGTGGCAGGTAGTAGTTATCCGCCACCTGCTATCTATAATCTACAACCTTACAATGAAAGATATCCGTATATTATCACTGGACCAGCTTAAAGATTACTTTGAGTCTTTAGGAGAAAAACCGTTTCGTGCGAAACAGGTCTATGACTGGCTATGGAGTAAAAACCTCCATTCGATAGATGAAATGACGAATCTTTCGAAATCTCTTCGTGAAAAAATTTCCGAAGAATATACAATTAACCCTGTTTCCGTAGACCTTCTTCAAAAAAGTACTGACGGAACCATCAAAAACGGAGTGAAGCTTCATGACGGACTGATGGTGGAATCTGTTCTTATTCCTACAGAAACAAGAACTACAGCCTGTGTATCTTCGCAGGTAGGATGCTCACTAAACTGCGAATTCTGTGCTACAGCAAAACTGAAAAGGATGAGAAACCTTGAAGTAGCTGAAATTGTAGATCAGGTAGCCCTGATTGACAGCCAGAGCAGAATGTACTTCGAGAGACCGCTTTCCAACATCGTATTTATGGGAATGGGAGAGCCGATGATGAATTACAAAAATGTAGTGGAAGCCATCAGAAAAATTACCCAGCCGGAAGGATTGGGAATGTCTCCAAGAAGAATCACTGTTTCTACATCCGGTATTCCAAAGATGATCAAAATGCTTGCTGATGACGAATTGCGTGTGAAACTGGCTTTATCCCTTCACTCAGCTATCGAATCCAAGCGTAACGAGATCATGCCTTTCTCGGATAAATTTCCGTTGACGGATATTATGGAATCCCTTCAGTACTGGTATCAAAAGACAGGTTCTGTCATTACTTTTGAATACTGTGTATGGAAAGGAATCAATGACGGGGATGAAGATATTAAAGCTTTAATCAAATACTGCAAACAGGTTCCTTCAAAAGTAAACCTTATTCAATACAACCCTATTGGTGACGGAAAATATGACCAATGCAACAAACAGGCGGAAGAAAACTATATCCGTCAGCTTGAAAATGCAGGTATTACCGTAATGGTCAGAAGAAGCCGTGGAGGTGATATTGATGCAGCTTGCGGGCAATTGGCCAACAAAGCAACGGATTAAAATTTCCTTAAAAAAAATCAAAACTTCCTTAAAAAAAAGTTAAAACCCTACCTTTGCACAAATTATTTTGTGATGATGGATTTTCTTATGAGCGAGGATGGGCTGGAAAATGTGTATGCATGGGCTATTCCGCTGCATGCAACCGTTATTTTAGCTGAAATGATTTACAGCCACGTTTCAGAAGCGAAGTTATATAGCGGGAAAGATCTTGCTACCAATATTTATCTGGCATTGATGAACTTTGGTCTGGACCTTATTATGAAAGCATTTGCCATGGGCGTTATGTTTTTCTTCTACAACCACAGACTTTTTTCATGGGATCTTAGTGTATGGTATCTGCTGGCTTGTTTTGTAATCACGGATTTCGCCTATTACGTACTGCATTATGTTGACCATCGTTCCAGAGCATTCTGGGCAGTGCATATCACACACCACAGTTCAGAATACTTTAACCTTACAACAGGATTCAGAAGTCCTGTATTGCAGCCGCTATACAGATATTTATATTTTTCACCGCTTGCATTTTTAGGATTCAATCCGTGGCATATTATGGTAGCTTACGCCATTGGCCAGGTTTACGGAACGTGGGTTCATACGCAGACTGTGAAGAGTATGGGATTTTTAGAATATATTCTTGTCACTCCTTCCCATCACCGTGTTCATCATGCATGTAATGTAAAATATCTGGATAAGAACATGGGAATGTGCCTGATCATCTGGGATAAAATATTTGGAACTTTTCAAAAAGAAGATCCTAATATTCCTGTAAAATATGGAATCTATCCTAAAATGCCGGACAACAGACCAGATACAGTCCTTTTTTATGAATGGAGAAAAATCTGGAAAGATCTTAAGCAGCCCGGATTAAAATTCACTGACAGAATTAATTATATTTTCAACTCACCGGGATGGAGACATGACGGAACAGGAAAAACGGTAAGGCAATACCAGAAAGAATACTTTGCAAAACAGGCAAAAAAGAAAGAACAACAGCAAACTCAGGAAGAGCAGAAAACTGCTTAAACTTGTTTTTAAAATCAATAGAAATCTAATGAAAAACGGGCTATTTTAGCTCGTTTTTCTATTTTAGGAATGAAAGAAAAAAATCGGAACAATGAAAACTATAATAAAAGAAGAAATTTGAGGCATAACGAGTAAACCCCCTTTGCTGGGTAAAACGCCGTTGCGACCATAAAAATTTTAAAAATAGTTAAGATCTTAGCATCATTAGCGTTTAAAAAAATAGCTTATAGATAATCCCTCAAACCCTCAAACCCTCAAACCCTCAAACTCTCAAACTCTCAAACTCTCAACCCTCGAATCCCGAACCCCGAACCCCACATCCAATTCAGAATAAAGTCCTATTTTTGTTATATGAAAAAATTCTTTCTGATTGTTGCTCTCATCATTACTCAATCTGCATTTTCCCAGCAGACCGACTTTCTGAAAATAAAAAAATACAGGGTTAATTATCTGAATGATAAGATTGAAGAAACTTCCGGACTTGATATTTTAAACGGAAAATTATACACTTTCAACGATAGTGGAAATCCAGCCGAACTTTTTGAAATTGATAAAAATAATGGCGAAATTATCCGAACACTGAAAACCAATTTGATTAATAATGATTGGGAAGCTTTGGCGAATGACGGTGAAAATTTTTATATCGGAGATTTTGGAAATAATACAGGAACAAGGAAAGATCTGATGATTTATAAAGTTCCTTATGAACGTCTCGATACATCTGTTACCATTAAAATTCCCGGCTCGGAAAGAGCTTTAGACGGAACGAAAATTTCTTTTTATTATCCCGAACAGACAGAATTTATTTCCAAAAACACCAGAAATGATTTTGATGCGGAAGCCATGATCTATTTGAACGGGAAGCTGCATATCTTTACGAAAGAATGGGCTTCAAAAGCAACCTCACATTATATTGTAAATCCTGAAATTTCAGAACTGCAAAAAGCAGAAAAAATAGAAGCCTATAAAACGGGTTTTGTCGTTACAGATGCTTCCTATTTTGATAAAAAGCTTTATTTGGTGGGATATACCAGGAAAACTGAAGTTTTTTTAGATATCTTTACCGAAACGGAGCCCGGAATATTTTTCAAAGAAAAACCAAAGCATTATTATTTGGGGACAGCTCTTTCATTAGCTCAGATTGAAGGAATAAGTGTAGATGAAACGGGAATTTATATTTCCGGTGAAAAATTTAAATCTCCGCTGGGAACTACAAAACCTTCTTTTTATTTTATCCCGAAAGATCAACTCAAAGATTAATTTGTCTTAAAATTGAGCGAAAAAAATTATCTTTGTGAGAATTAATAATTATTCACCCAGCATTCGCAGATTGTGGCAAATACAGTAGAAGAGATTAAACGACCGATCAATGATGAAATGAAACTTTTTGAACAGAAGTTTTATGAATCAATGCAGAGTAAAGTAGCTTTATTAGATAAAGTAACCCGTTTTATTGTTACCACCAAAGGAAAGCAGATGCGCCCAATGTTTGTGTTTCTTTGTGCTAAACTTGTGGGTGAAGTCACTGAAAAGACGTATCGCGGTGCTTCTATGATCGAGCTGATTCATACCGCAACTCTTGTACATGATGATGTGGTGGATGAGAGTTTTAAACGTCGTAATTTCTTTTCAATCAATGCTTTGTGGAAGAATAAAATTGCAGTTTTGGTAGGTGATTACCTCTTGTCAAAATCAGTTTTATTATCAACTGACCATAAAGATTATGATTTACTTGGTGTCATTTCCAGAACAATCCGTGAAATGTCAGAAGGTGAACTTCTTCAGCTGGAAAAAGCGAGAAAGCTGGATATTACTGAAGATGTTTATTATGAGATTATCCGCCAGAAAACAGCAACTCTGATTGCAGCATGCTGTGAGATAGGAGTTCTTTCCAATAATGCAGATGAAGCTTTGGCTAAGAAGATGATGGACTTTGGAACCTTTACAGGAATG
Organism: Chryseobacterium rhizoplanae; assembly: GCF_900182655.1. Classification (GTDB taxonomy): domain Bacteria; phylum Bacteroidota; class Bacteroidia; order Flavobacteriales; family Weeksellaceae; genus Chryseobacterium; species Chryseobacterium rhizoplanae. The sequence continues at coordinate 149,168 of NZ_FXTC01000005.1, read as the reverse complement.
GCATTTCAGATCAAAGATGATCTTTTCGATTATTTAAGTTCAAACGTGATCGGAAAGCCTGTAGGAATTGATATTAAAGAACAGAAAATGACTTTGCCTTTAATTCATACCCTGAAAATAGCTGGTGAAAAAGATAGAAAATACTATTTCGATACCATAAAACGATACAATAACAATCCCAAACGCGTAAAAGAGCTTATAGAATTCGTCAAAACCTCTGGTGGATTGGAATATGCTATTACGGTTATGAAAGATTTTCAGCAGAAAGCTAAAAATATTCTGGACGAATTCCCGGATTCTGAAGCAAGAAAATCGTTGCATATTATGCTTGATTATGTAATTGAAAGAAAATTTTAAGATAATTTTTTTGTATCAATCCCGGTCTTTATTCTCTTATTTCCTTTAATCCTGCATGGTTATTGAGTTCTTGTTGTTGGATAGAAAAAAGCTCTATCTCTTAATAATTCAATGAGTTGTGATTGGTTTATTCTTTTGTACTAGTAAATTGCTGTAAACTAATATTTTGCTTAACTCAAATAAAGTGTTTGTTAATAATTCATTGGTTTTCAACATAATTGTTGTTTATTTGTCATTACAAAAAAACAACAAATAATGAAAAAAATTCAGACAATGATGATAGCATGTGCTATCAGTTCAGGCTTTCTTACGTATGCTCAAGTAGGAATAGGTACTCAAAATCCCCAGACAACTTTTCACATTGACGGTTCTAAAGACAATCCTGCTACGGGAACTCCTTCAGTGGCTCAACAGGATAATGATTTTAGTGTAACTTCTGCTGCTAAAGTAGGGATAGGAACAATTTCTCCAACTGAAAAGCTGGATGTGGCATCCGGAAATGCCCGTATCCGTAATATTAACTCGAATATAGGTATCGGAGGAACGGACAGGGTTGTTGTAGCTGATGCTACTGGAGTACTAAAGACTATAGATTTCACTGCTTATTCGCTGTTTCATGCGCGTTTAGCAGCTAACCAGAACATCAGTTCTTCTACAATTACTACTTTATTATTTGCTGCACCGATAGCAACTTCTCCTTTCTACTCTTATAATGCAGGAACTGGAGTATTAACCTTCAATCAGGCTGGAAATTATCTGATAACATTACAGGCAAGTTTTACCAATATGCCTGCAGATACTCAGTTGCTCATTGGCATCAGACCTGTACCGGATGCTAATTACCTGGGAAGAGGAAGCCATTATAATGCGGTTGCTTCTTCAGGAACGGTAGGGGAATTGATGAACTATACAACAGTAGTGGTAGCGCCCACAGCAGGATATCAGATCCGTTTTACAGCAGCTCCCAATCAAAATGCTACGATTATTGCAACAGAAACAGGATCCACAGGAAGTGGAAATGTTACCAATGTAACCGTTCAGAAGATATAATTCTATCTTTACTTTAATCAAAACAAAAGTGTTTTGTATAAGTTTTCGGGAAACTGGAAATGTATACAGAACACTTTCTTTTTTTATATTCAGAATCTGATATTGCTTCAGCTTAAAAATAGAAAGAGCTTAATAATAAGTTCTCATATTTCCTGTGATTATCCTTATATATTACCCTGAAATATAGAATTAAGCGAAAATTTTAAATTAAATAATTTTCAGAGTTACAATAATAACAGCTAGAACTATACAAAATAAAGCGATTAAAAATAAATAATCCGCAATACCCTCAAAGGTAGATTCGCGCTTTTCAATTTTCGTTCTGATAGCCAGAAAAGAAAAGAAGCAGCTACAGGCAAAAAGAATACAGGCAAATCCTGCAAATTCGTCCAAATACGTACTCTGACTGATCTTAGAAATTTTCAATGAGGTAATAATGATTAAAGAAAATCCTAAAAGATTGCTGGAAGCATTCAAAATGTGAGGTGACTTTTTTTCCATCATTTACAATTTTTATCAAAATAAAGCACAATTTTTTTTATTATCAAATTTTTAAAAAAGATTATTAAAAATTAAAATTAATTTAAAAAGTGTATATTAGCAAAATACTTGAAGATTAAAAAACTTTTTTACTTAGCTATGCAAACAACCTATATTGAAACACAGCAAATATCCTTTCAAGATTTTAAAAATCAGATACTTGAAGACTACAGGTTAGGAAGGATCTCTCGTGAAATGTCTTATCTCGGAAGGAGAGAAGTACTCACTGGAAAAGCTAAATTCGGAATTTTTGGGGATGGAAAAGAACTTCCTCAGCTTGCTATGGCGAAAGTTTTCAGAAATGGGGACTTCCGTTCAGGATATTACAGGGATCAGACTTTTGCATTGGCAATAGATGCCTTAACAGTAGAAAGTTTCTTTGCACAGATGTATGCAGATACAAGCGTGGAAAGAGAGCCTGCTTCAGCCGGAAGACAAATGAACGGGCATTTCGCAACAAGAAGTTTAAATGAAGACGGGAGCTGGAAAGATCTGACAGCTCAGAAAAATATCTCTTCGGATATTTCTCCTACAGCAGGGCAAATGCCAAGATTATTGGGGTTGGCTCAGGCTTCTACAATTTATAAAAGTGTAAAATTTGAAGGTTCAGAAAAATTCTCAAGAGAAGGGAACGAAATTGCTTTCGGAACAATCGGAGATGCTTCTACAGCAGAAGGTCATTTCTGGGAAACTCTGAATGCTGCATGTGCACTTCAGGTTCCTATGATTGTTTCTATCTGGGATGATGGATACGGAATTTCAGTTCCTACTAAAAATCAAAGAGCAAAAGCTGACATCAGCGAGATGCTAAGCGGTTTCCAGAGAAAAGAAGGTGATAATCAGGGATGTGAAATCATCCAGGTGAAAGCTTGGGATTATCCTGCATTATTGGATGCATATGCTAAGGCAGAACATTTTGCAAGAACAGAAAGTGTACCGGTAGTAGTTCATGTTATTGATGTTACTCAACCTCAGGGACACTCTACATCCGGATCTCACGAAAGATATAAAAATGAAGAACGTCTGGCTTGGGAAGCTGAGTTTGACGGATTGGCAAAATTCAAAGAATGGATTTTGAACTATTCTATTGAAATTGATGGAAATGAAGAGGTGATTGCTACTGCTGAAGAGCTGGAAGCTATTGATGAAGAAGCAAAAAAGATTGCAAAATCCGGACAGAAAACGGCTTGGGAAAACTATCAGAAAGCAGTTTCAGAACTTATTCAGTCTATCTTACCTTTGGTAGAAAACCTTAAAGGACAGAATGCTGAAGTTGAAACCTACATTTCTCAATTCAATAAACTTGTTTCAAAAGCTAAAAAGGACATTTTCCATTTAGTAAGAAGAGCTTTACTGGTAACAAGAGGAACCCATTCTGCAGAAAGAAATCAGTTGATGCAGAAATACAATGAAGTTGCCGCAGTTGAAAAAGACAATTATTCATCTCACTTATACTCTCAGTCTGAGTGGAAGTCTGAAAACATTCAGGAGATTAAGCCGGTATATTCCGACAGCTCTGAAGATGTTGATGGAAGAGTAGTGATCAGAAACAACTTTGACAAAATTTTTGAAAAATATCCTGAAACCTTGATCTTTGGTGAAGATACCGGAAATATCGGTGATGTAAACCAGGGATTGGAAGGAATGCAGGAAAAATATGGTGCTTTACGTATCGCTGATACAGGAATCCGTGAAGCAACGATTCTTGGACAGGGAATTGGTATGGCCATGAGAGGTTTAAGACCAATCGCTGAAATCCAGTATTTAGACTATGTTCTTTACTGTTTACAGGGAATGAGTGATGATTTAGCAACGGTACATTACAGAACGAAAGGAGGTCAGAAAGCTCCATTGATCATCAGAACCAGAGGTCACAGATTGGAAGGAATCTGGCATTCAGGTTCTCCAATGGCGGGTATTCTTAACCTTTCAAAAGGAATTCTGGTATTGGTACCTAGAAACCTTACAAAAGCTGCCGGATTCTATAACACAATGCTTCAGGCTGACGAACCTGCGATCATCGTAGAATGTCTGAATGGATACAGATTAAAAGAGAAACAACCAGATAACTTAGGAGAATTCACAGTTCCTGTAGGGAAAATTGAAGTAACTAAAGAAGGAAAAGACGTTACTTTGGTCACTTACGGTTCTACATGGAGAATTGTAACAGAAGCTGCCAATGAGTTGGAAAAACTGGGAATTTCTGCAGAAGTAATTGATATTCAGTCGTTGATTCCTTTCGATTTATCTCACGAAATTGCTGAAAGTGTTAAGAAAACCAACAGGTTAGTCGTGATTGACGAAGATGTGGAAGGAGGAACTACAGGATTCATCTTACAGCAGATCCTTGAAAAGCAGAAAGCATTCAGATACCTGGATTCTGATCCGTTGACAATCTCTGCAAATGATCACAGACCTGCGTATGCAAGTGATGGTGACTATTTCAGTAAGCCGTCTACAGACGATATGGTAGAAAAAATCTACGCTATGTTTAATGAAACAAATCCTCAGAAATATCCAGCGATATTCTAATTGGGATTTTAGATAAATTTTGAAACCGCTTCCTTTGGGGAGCGGTTTTTTTATTATCATTATGGGAAATTTGTACATTTAAGGAATTTATAAATATTTTTATAGATTATCTTTAAATTAACCTTATGAAACGAGCATTCATCGTATATATGCTTTTTGCATTATTTTTTTGTAAAGCACAAAATTATACTGAAACAGAAATTTTAGATCAGTTGGATTTAGCTTTCAATGGTAAACCCAGTAAATATTTTCCTCAAAAAAAATCGAAAGAAATTCACTATAATTTTTTTCTTGATTTGGAACATGGTTACTTTATGACAGCGGGAAACCGGATACATTTATATGGTGATGGAGAGCAGTGGGCAATAGTTTTTGAAAAAAATGGATACCAAAACAGAGCAACGAGAGCTGAAATTGAGCTTAACTATATCGGTAACTGTATTAATTATTCTATAGAAAAATATTCTGAGATAAATTATATAAGCAACACTAATTATATTGTTCTAATTGATAGTAATGAATTCGAAAGGATTGAAAATAAAGGAGGGAGCGGCTTGGAAACATTTGAACATATTGGAGAGCAGATTAAAGAGATAAAAATCCGGAATCAATTTGTTCCTTTTAATAATAATTATAGAGATTATGAAAAGGTAGGAATTACAATAGAAAACTTTGATAAGGATCGAAAATTAATTGGATTTGGTGATTTAATAAGATATTATAATGAAGTAAATCCAACATTACTTTATGCCTCAGAAGATGAAATAAAAATGCATATTCCTAAAAAATTAAAAAAAATAATAACTATAGACAAGTTTAATTATAACAGAACAATTTTACCGAGTAAGCAGGATACCTATAAGATGATAGCTAAGGTTTTGGTTTCCAGAAATTCCTTCTATTGGAATCCTACTTTACCTTTTAATAATCATTGGAGTCACTGGGAATCCGGAAATTTATAATTCTAATTCTCCTCAGCCAAAGTAATCCTCAGTTTATTCAAAGTATTCATCAACGTTATACTTGCTGTAAGTTCTACAATTTCCCTTTCTGTAAATTGCTCTATCAGTTTTGTTTTGGTGTCATGCCAGTTATCTTTGCTGTAAATAACGGCTTCAGCCCATTCTAAAACAAGCTTTTGTTGGGCGTCGAAGGCATTGGTGTGTTTCCAGCCCGGAAGTCTGTTAATCACATCCTGTTCAAAGCCAAAATCAGAGAGTTCTTTTGCATGATAACTGCAGCAATAAGCACAGCCGTTAATTTGAGAAACCCGAAGTTCAACGAGTGCAATTAATTTTTGATCAATCCCGGATTTTCTAATGCTGTTGTGGGCCTTATACAGATTTCCAATAGTTTCTTTTGCAATTTCTTTGTAATTCATAATGAAAATTTTTATGCAAATTTGCATCAGAAACACTTCAGAACCTATATACTTACTTTTTCGTAATACACTTACCTTTTTGAAAGTACTCAATTATATTAAATAAAAAATGAAAGAAATCACTTCATTTTTGAGGTCCCGAAAATGGGCACTCATTATTTCAATACTATATGTAGGAACCGGAACATTGGCAGTATGTTCAGCTTACGGCAGTGATCTATTATATGGTGAATGGACCTTGTATGCTTTACTGATAACATTACCGGTATCAATTTTGAGTTTTGCGTTCAGATATGCTGAACCGAACATATTTCCTGTTTTATTGATTCAGTTTATTATGTTTTTGATTACATTTTTTATCTTGTCTCTATTTATAAAAAGTAAGCCTAAAAATTAATAGATGATTTGCAGAGTTATTTAAAGCAAACAGCTATCAAACATTGACAGCCTTATTATTTTTTACATCCTCATTCAAGAAAGCACAGTCTTTATCTTCATGCTGCCCTTTCACCTGATATTTCGCTTCCCATTCTTCCAGTAAATATAAAATCGGTAACAATGCCAATCCTTTTTCTGTAAGAGAATATTCCACGCGTGGAGGAAGTTCCTTAAACTCTTCACGGATCACCAGTCCATCAGTTTCCATTTCCCTCAGTTGATCAGTTAATACCTTTCTGGAAATGACATTAATGCGTACTGCCAGTTCTCCAAAACGTAATCTCCTGTCTTTAATAACAAGAACTATAATAGGCTTCCATTTGCTTCCTAAAGCGGCCATAGCCTTTCCCAGAGGACAGCTGTATTGCATTAATTCATTCTTTTTCATAGGAAAATCTTTATTTAAATATCATATGAAACCGGAATTTCATACGTTACTTTGATGTTACTAATGTAAGTTACTGCGAAGTTACCACTATTTTTTTAATAAAAGATACAAAAGTGAACTATTATTAGTTACTTTGTGTAACAATTATAAAATATAAATTTAAATATGAGCACATCATCATTATTTAAACCGTTTCAATACAAAAATTTACAGCTTAAAAATAGAATCGTAATGGCTCCTATGACCAGAGCACAATCTGACAATGGAGTTCCTACACAAAGTATCGCAGACTATTATGGGAGAAGAGCCGCTTCAGAAGTAGGGTTAATTCTTTCCGAAGGAACTGTGATCAACAGACCGGGATCAAAAAATATGCAGAATATTCCGGATTTCTATGGAACAGAAGCTTTGAACGGATGGAAAAATGTTATCGATACTGTACATCAGAATGGAGGTAAAATGGGACCTCAGATCTGGCACGTAGGAGATACAAGAATGTCTGAGGACTATCCTTTGGTTCCAATGGAAAAAGCTTCCACAATGACCATTGAGGATATTCAGGATACGATAGCACAGTTTGCAGCGTCTGCAAAATCAGCAAAAGACCTTGGTTTTGACTGTATTGAAATTCATGGAGCTCACGGATATCTTATCGACCAGTTTTTCTGGGAAGTGACTAACACAAGAACAGATGAATATGGAGGTAAAACACTAAAGGAAAGAGGCAGATTTGCTGTAGAGGTAGTAAAGGCTATCAGAGCGGCAGTAGGAGAGGATTTTACCATTATCATTCGTCTTTCACAATGGAAGCAGCAGGATTATAAAACCAGACTGGCATTTACTCCTAATGAAATGGAAGATTGGTTATTACCATTAAAAGAAGCCGGTGTAGATATTTTCCACTGTTCGCAACGTCGTTTCTGGGAACCTGAATTTGAAGGTTCTGATTTAAACTTTGCGGGATGGGCAAAAAAAATTACAGGACAGCCAACTATTACAGTAGGTTCTGTAGGGTTGAACGGAGATTTCCTTAACGCATTTGCAGGACAAGGAACAGAAAAAACAGATCTTACAGAATTGATCAGAAGACTTGATAATGAAGAATTCGATCTTGTTGCGGTAGGAAGAGCGATTTTACAGGATTACCAGTGGGTACAGAAGATCAAAGACGGAAACACAGAAGCTCTTCTAGATTTTTCAGCAGAAAGTATGGGCGTTTTATTTTAATATCAAAATGAATGGTGAATTCACTTCGCGGTCAGTTTTTAACAGCATAATTTATTGATCTGCGAAACAGAATTGACGATTCAATCTGGTATTAATCAGCATAATTCACTTTATTTTATATTTAATTTTCACCTATTTATTAAAGAACCCGATTTCAGAATTTCTGAGATCGGGTTCTTATTTGTTTTATAAACAACTTCTAAAGGCTTTGAAGGTCATTTTATAAGAATCTGCATCCTGTTGCCGCTGGTTCGCATGACCAGTAGGCAGGAACTCCATTTTCAGCTTTGTGGCGGCAGGCAACAGTATCTCCTTCACATTGTGGTGCATTTCCTCCGATAATGTTTTTTAATGTCGATTTTGTTAATTTCTTTAGATTTTTCATGTTAATTAATTTGTTGATTCATACAAATATAATATTTTTTGTAAATCAAACAATATTTTGCACTAAAATGGGAAATATATTTTTTCAAATGTTATATTTTAAAACAAACCCGCTTCCGGAATTTCCGAAAGCGGGTTTTAACAGATTTAAATATCTAAAACTGCCCCTTTAAATGGCAGAAATGATTTCTTTACAAACCAATATTCTTAGTTGGCTTCAATTGCTTTAAGATGCTTTTTGGAATCGCATTTTTGTGAACAAGAATTGCTGTTGATTTATATTCAACATAAGGTCTTGTTACGTAAATATATCCTGCAAAATCATTGGTTACTCCCCATGAATTCTTCACCATATAATATTCTTTACCAGTTTGGTCTTTTGCCAGACCTACGATATGCATACCGTGATCATCCGTTGTAGAAAGATTGTTAAGAGCTTTTTGGCGGATATCTTCAGTGATCGTTTTATCTTTTTTAGGCTCAGTAAACAAAGTCTGTTTGTTCTCAGCAGTAATCTGATCAAGATCGATGTCAGGAACATAAGCCACACCGTTTTTGTAAGAGAAATAAGGTTCAGAAACATCAGTTGCCCAACCTACAGAATATCCCTTATTTACAGCATTGTCAATGATTGCTGTAAGATCTTTCATCGGTACATTCCAGTCAGAATCGTGGCTCCAGTTATCAGGAATCGGAACAACAAATTTCTCATAATACGCATAATCTTTGTAAGAAGATAATTCTACATAATCTTCAGGGTTAATTCCTACCACTTCCTTTGCAAATGTTTTCGGAGTGTAGTTTTTCCCTTCATACGTAAAGCTAGCAGGTACTTTTCCTAAATATTCATCAAGAATAGCATCTACAGAATCCATCCAGTTATCCGTCAGTTTTCCGTTTGCAGAAGCTTGAACAAGACTGTCAAGAACCGGCTTCAGTTTCCCCTGCATTTCCTTGAAGTTGTTGGTAGTTTGTCCTGCTTTTAACCCTGAATACACATCCTGGGGAACAGCTCCATACTTTTTGTACATATTAATTACGTCGTGAAGTTCCCCTCCGTCACCCCAACTGATTGCTCCATTATTTAAAACATATAATTTTGCTTTATCATGATATGAGTTTCTCGCTGTAAAAATTTCGGCAAGATCTACAGGTTTTTTGCCCATTCTCTGCATTTCAGATTCAAGGAATGAATTTCCTGAGTAGCTCCAGCAAGTTCCTGATGAACCCTGGTTCTTTACAGAAGTTGCGCCAACGTCCTTTAACGTTGTGAACTGAAAATTAGCATTTTGTGATTGGTTGTTTTTTAACTTGTTGATTAAGTCATCTTGGGCAAACATCATACTTCCTGCAGACAAAACAAAAAGTAATGATGCAATTTTGGCATTTTTCATTACTATAAAAAGATTATTTATATTAAGAGTCGTTGATAATAGAGATTTGTTACAGAGGGAAAAGTTAAATTTGAAATGAATAAAAATTGCTTTTTTGCTATTTTTCTAAAAAAAATGATCATGTTTCCAACCCCGGCAAAAGTTTCTGCATCTATAATAATATAACTCCTGACTATGGAACAAGAATTATTACTAGAATGCCAGCGTAGCGACCGCAATGCACAGCGGAAGGTCTACGAGAAAATGGCGGGCAGGCTTTATGCAGTCTGCAGACGCTATTTGAAAAACGACGAAGATATAGAAGAAGTATTGGCCGATACGTTCTATAAAATCTTCACGAAAATTACCCAGCTTCAAAATGCTGATACCTTTGAAGCATGGGCAAGAAAGATTGCGGTGAACGAGTGTCTGCAGAAATTAAGATCTAATAAGGGACTACTGATTTCTCTTGAAGAGAATTTCATAGATCATTCTGAAGGAACCACAGAAAACCTTTCTCTGGAAAAAGATATTCTGAGTTTACTAAACTTCCTTCCTGAAGGCTGCAGAGCGATTTTTAACCTTTTCGCTATTGAAGGATATCCTCATAAAGAAATAGCTGCTATGCTTTCCATCAGTGAAGGGACTTCAAAATCACAGCTCAATTTTGCAAGGAAAAAACTGCAGGAACTTTTAGTGAATCAAAACATTTAAACTTTTACAACAATGGAAAATAATCATATAGATCAACAATTCAATGAAGCTTCCAAGCTTTCAGAAGAGCCAACTGTTTTTCCTGGTTTTGAGAAAGTGTGGGGGAAGATTGAAGAGAAATTAGATGAAAAAGAAGAGAAAAAGAGATCCATTCCTATCTGGATGCCATATGGTATTGCTGCAAGCCTGGTAATTGGTTTAGGAGCTTTTTACTTTATCAATAAAAAAGAAACTGTAGAACCTTTACAACCTGTAATTGTAAAAAATACAACTTTAAGAGGTCCGGTTACCAAAACAGATATAGCAAAAATAGATAGCACTATAAAAAATAATATTCAGAAAGAGAAGAAGATTGTTAAACCTGCAGAAAATCTGGCTGTCAATCCGGATCCTATCAAATACTCTGTGACTATTCCTCCACCTCAGGCTTTACCAATTCCTGTACCTTCAGATCGTGTGTATCAACCGGTAATCTCTGAATATTATACTGAAAGAGAAACCAATGCTGATAAAAAAGCACCTTATATTTCTTCTGGTCAGAGAAAAGATACCAATCAGGTTAAAAGTATTGAAGAGGTTGTTGTAATGGGATATTCAAAGACAGTAAAAAGAAATTATGCAACAACATCCAGTGCCATAACAAGTAGTTCTGTCAGTAATCTGCCACAATCTACCACTTATACATCATTACAGGGAAGTACTCCGGGAGTACAGATAAGCACTTCATCGGGTAATAAAAATAAGGTTAACAATATTAATCAAGGATTTCTTAGTAACAGTAACCCGATCCTGATCAGAGGGGCTGCTTCTGTTTCACCAGGAAATGCCCCTTTATATGTAATTAACGGAATATTGACAAAAGCTGATGACTTCAAAAATTTAGATCCTAACAGAATTGAAAGTGTGAATGTCTTAAAAGATGGTTCTGCTACAGCAATCTATGGAAGTAAGGCAGCAAATGGAGTAGTTGTGGTAACTACCAAAGATCTTTCAAGAAGGGAAAGAAAAAGAATGAAAAAACTTCAGAAAGCAATTAATAATCAACAGCAGGTTTCGCCAGTGGCTCCGAATGATGAAAGTTATGATGCCTTTGTTGAGAACCCTTTTGAACTCACACGAAGCCAGCCGTTGTCTACTTTTTCTATTGATGTTGATAATGCGTCTTATTCCAATGTAAGAAGAATGATCAATAATGGGCAGGTAATTGATAAAAATGCAGTAAGAATCGAAGAGATGGTTAATTATTTTAAATATGATTATCCACAACCTCAGAATGGAGATCCTTTTTCAATTAATACCGAATACAGTGAATCTCCATGGAATCCAAAGCATAAATTACTTAAAATAGGACTTCAGGGGAAGAATATTCCAATGGATCGTCTGCCTGCCTCAAACCTTATTTTCCTTATTGATGTTTCAGGCTCAATGAATGCTGAAAACAAATTGCCCCTGTTGAAGTCTTCCTTTAAAGTTCTGTTGAATCAGCTCAGACCCAAAGATAAAGTGGGAATTGTAGTGTACGCAGGCAGCGCAGGAATGGTTTTAACGCCTACGTCAGCAGCAGAAAAAGATAAAATTATAGAGGCATTGGATCATCTTCAGGCAGGAGGAAGCACAGCTGGTGGAGCAGGAATTGAACTGGCCTATAAACTGGCACAGGAAAACTTTGTGAAAGATGGTAATAATCGTGTCATTATCGCAACGGATGGAGATTTCAATGTAGGAATGTCTTCAACCTCAGATCTTCAAACGCTGATTGAAGATAAAAGAAAATCAGGAGTTTTTCTTACCTGCCTTGGTTTTGGAATGGGCAATTATAAAGATAATACCCTGGAAACCCTTGCAGATAAAGGAAATGGAAATTATGCCTATATTGATAATATGCAGGAAGCAAATAAGTTTCTGGGGAAAGAATTTGCAGGAAGTATGTATGCCATAGCCAAAGATGTCAAGATTCAAATTGAATTTAATCCTGAATATGTAAAATCATATCGTCTTATCGGTTATGAGAACAGAAAACTGAAAAACGAAGATTTTGTCAATGATAAAATTGATGCGGGGGAACTTGGAAGCGGACATACCGTTACAGCTTTATATGAAGTGATTCCTGCAGATGTACAATCAGATTTTGTTCCCAAAAACACTAATTTGAAATATACCCAGAATACCTCATCGAAAGAATTTGGAGATGAATTGGCAACCATAAAATTCAGATATAAAAAACCAGATGGAAATACCAGCCGTGAGATCAGTAAGATTGTTAAAAATGATGACAGCAGGATATCTTCAGCAAGTCCGGATTTTAAATTTGCTTCATCCGTAGCATGGTTTGGTTTGGTACTCAGAAATTCGGAACTGATTACGAGAAAAGATCTTTCTGATATTGAGAAACTGGCTAAAGAAGGGAAAAATAAAGATGAGGAAGGTTACCGTTCAGAATTTATTAGGCTGATAGAGAGTTATAAAACAGTTCAAAAGTGATTTTAAGAAGAGAGATTTCTTTGGAAATTTCTCTTCTTTATTTAGAAAAAATCGGTTTATCAAATATTTATAGATCAGTTTAAATTTATTTTAATAAATTCCTCCCGAAATTTGAAAAAGATGAGAAAAATTGTAATAACCATGCTAGGGCTTGTTGCATTGACAAGCTGTAAAACTCAAAAAAACACTGAAACAAACAAAGGACCAAAGACTTACAGTTTCAGAAAAGATAAAGATCAGGATGGAATTCCTAATAAACTGGATAAATGTCCTGATATTGCCGGTCCGGTAGAAAACGAAGGCTGTCCGTGGGTAGAATCTGATGGAGATGGTGTTATTGATAAAGATGATGCGTGCCCTACAGTGGCAGGACCTCCCGAAAATAACGGCTGTCCATGGCCGGATACAGATGGTGACGGTATTCTGGATAAAGATGATGCCTGTCCTACAGTTCCTGGAATGCCGGAATATAATGGCTGTCCGAAACCAAAATCAGTTACTGCAATGGAAGTAGAAAGTTCCAGATCATTCCATGAATCAGGAAAGGTTTATAACTATCAGGTTGGAGACAAAAAAGAGGTTCAAAAGCCAGCAAAAACTGATGAAAATATTGATTATAATAATGAGGAATATGCAGGATTTGTGGAAAATGCATTTGAGCTGACCAGCCGCCAGCCTCTTTCTACTTTCTCTATTGATGTAGATAATGCTTCCTATTCCAATGTCCGAAGAATGATCGAATATGGACGGGAAGTTGATAAAAATGCAGTGAGGGTAGAGGAGATGATCAATTACTTTAAATATGATTATCCACAGCCTGCAAACAATGATCCTTTTTCAATTAATACCGAATATGGCAACTCTCCATGGAATCCAAAGCATAAGCTGCTGAAAATAGGCCTTCAGGGAAAAAATATTCCGATGGATGGTCTGCCTGCATCCAATATTGTTTTTCTTATTGATGTTTCAGGTTCAATGAGTGCGGAAAACAAACTGCCATTGTTGAAGTCTTCTCTTAAAGTTTTGCTGAAACAGTTAAGACCAAAAGACAAAGTAGGAATTGTAGTGTACGCAGGTAGTGCAGGAGTGGTTTTACCCCCAACTTCAGCAGGAGAAAAAGAAAAAATTATTAAAGCGCTGGATAATCTTCAGGCAGGAGGAAGCACAGCCGGAGGAGCAGGAATTGAACTGGCCTATAAACTGGCGAAGGAAAATTTTATCAAAGGAGGAAACAACAGAGTGGTTCTGGCAACAGATGGTGACTTTAATGTGGGTGCTACTTCCAATACTGATATTGAAGCCTTAATTACAGAAAAAAGAAAAACAGGGATTTTCCTGACCTGTCTTGGTTATGGAATGGGTAATTATAAAGACAACACAATGGAAACTCTTGCAGATAAAGGAAACGGAAACTATGCCTATATTGATAATATGCAGGAGGCCAATAAATTTTTAGGAAAAGAATTTGCAGGAAGCATCTATACTATTGCTAAAGATGTCAAGATTCAGATTGAATTCAATCCTAAGTTTGTAAAATCTTACCGTTTAATAGGCTATGAAAACAGGAAGCTGAGAAATGAAGACTTTGTCAATGATAAAATTGATGCCGGAGAATTGGGAAGTGGACATACTGTTACTGCATTATATGAGATTATTCCTGCAAATGTAGATTCAGAATTCATTCCTAAAGAAACAAAATTAAAATACTCTGAAAAATCAGTTACAAAGAGATTCGGAGATGAGCTGGCCACTGTGAAATTCAGATATAAAAAGCCTGATGGTGATAAAAGTATTCAGATCAGTAAAGTGATTAAAAAAGAAAATCAATCTGTCTCAATAAGTCCGGATTTTAAATTTGCTTCTTCAGTAGCTTGGTTCGGTTTGGTACTCAGAAATTCGGAACTGATTACAAAAAAAGATCTTTCTGATATTGAGAAATTGGCTAAAGAAGGGAAAAATAAAGATGAAGAAGGCTATCGTTCAGAATTTATTAGGCTGATAGAGAGTTATAAAGCAATTCAAAAATAATTCATAAAAAAGAAATTTCCCCGGAAGTTTCTTTTTTTTATATTTTTAAGCATACTAATCACCGATGAAAAAGAATTATCTGCTGTTGCTGCCGTTTACCATTACTTTATTACAGGCGCAAAATTCACAATTATATTACTCTGGAAAATTTTTAACAACTAAAAATAAAGCACAGAACTTTTTAAAGGTTTCTAATAAAAACAGTGGAGTTTATGAACTGACTGACGAGGAAGGATTTGCAATTATTGCTGCCAAACCTTATGATACCATTTCGTGGAACCAAGGCAAAAATACTCATGTTATTTCTACTTATGAGCTCAGGGAATTAAAAGCTATTCTGGAAAATCAGACTTCCAATAAAAATGTAGAAAATATTTACAGTAAAGCCTATGACAGTCTGGTTTCAAAAGAAACAAAAGATGATTTCAGTATTGAAAAAACGAAGACCCGCTTGAGTAAAAGATCACATTCTTATTTTGATCAGATAAGAAGAGTAAAACAAAAGAATGACAGTATTTATATTGTAAAAAGACTCAATCAGAAAACATTACTTTTTAACGGAAGCTTTACCACATCCTTAGATATTAAAAACAGAAATGCTATTCCGGCAACTCAAAGTAAATATGTACAGGGAACATCAGAAAACGGAAATCTTGTCTGGAAAGGTCCTGAAACTAACGAAATGTTCAGTTTTGGACCGGATATTTCTAGCTTGAGATTTGATGGTCTGGCTTATGAGTATGATCAGAATGGAAGATTGATTCCCTGGATTGATGGGCTTCAGCGTGCCAGAAAATATGATAACAGCCTTTTTAAAACGACAGTAGGATACAACAATCAGTTGAATGTAAATGCTTTTATAAGAGAAGGTTACAATGAAAAAATCCGGTTGTCTTTGAATTTGGGTCAGCAGAAGAACCAGATGTATTTTATAGATCAGTTTGATATTGCCAATACCTTTAAAGCCAAATTGAATACAGAACTAAGCGGATATGCCATTAATTTTGCTTTTAATTACGAAGAAGACAAAGCCACCAATACCAATAGGATAGGGCTGTTCAACAGAGCGTATCAGAATTCCTTGCTGACACCCGTTTCTTTTTCAAATAGCCAAAATACTCTTCTGAGTAATGGTTTACAGAGAAGTTACAGCAAAGATGCAGACAATCCTTCATTCCTTTTTGAGCAGGATAGTAAATATCGCTATCAGAATAGGGATAGACTGTTTAGTTTTAATGTTGTTAAAAATTGGGATAAATTTAAATTGAATGTAAGCCAGTCTTATGAAAGCAGCAACATCCGGAACAAAGATCAGTATAAACCTTCTACTTCCGGTTTCAGCAACGGATTACTCAATGAAAGGGAACAAAACAACAGTTTGTATCATTCCAGCATATTAGGGTCCTATGCATTAGGAAACTATGATTTTAAAAATACATTCAGCCTGAATTTTATTCTGAACGATAGGAAATCGGATGTTTATAACAGTCTGACCCATCAGCAATACCGCTATCAGAGAACTTCACAGGATCATATTTTTAATTACAATATGGATATCCGTGATTATGTTTTTGAAGCAGGACTCAATCTTGGAAATTCTTTTTACATCTCCAACACCTCTCTGAAAAATAACTACTGGCTTCCCAAAGCTAATTTCTATGTGAGATTCAATAACATTTTCGATTGGTATAATTACAATTTTAAATTATTGGGAAGTTACACACAGTTGAGTTCCGAGCCGGAAATTACAAGATCATACGCTTCCTATGCAACAACTTTACTGAATGCGCAAAACTACAATCAATATTTCCCTGTACAGGAAGTGGAAAGCTTCAGAGGTTTATCCAATATCAATACCAGAGAATGGAAAGTGGGAGCCAGTCTTAACCTTGGTTATAATATAAGTGTGGAAGGAGAATATTTCAACAGAAAAAATACAGATGATATATTTCCTGTTTTTGAAAATAATCAGCTGAAATTAAAAAATATAGCAGATCACACGTACAGTGGATATGAATTCAATTTTGCTTATGACCGTTTGCGTTTGGGAGACAACTTTTACAGTGTTCAGAAAGTGTCATTTTTCAAATATAAAGATATCGTAGACAGGATAGCGTCCGGTTATCAGAATATTGCTGTTTCAGGATTTAAAGACATTTATAAAACACTGTCGGAAGGACAGGTTTTGGGAGCTGTTATGGGAAGCTACTTTGAAAGAAATGCTCAAGGGCAATTAATCATTGATGAGTCTGGATTTCCCAAAAAAGCAGACGGAATGAAAATAATCGCAGACCCTACACCGGATTTCGTGATGAAATTCACACATAGTTTTGCTTATAAAAACTTGTCCTTAGATATCAATTGGGAATGGAAAAAAGGTGGCCAGCTCTGGAACGGAACACAGGCGGTTCTTGACTATTACGGACGTTCTTCTGAATCAGGAGAAGACAGAAACATCAAAAATTATATTTTTCAGGGTGTACAGGCCAATGGAACGGCGAACCAGATTCCGGTAGATTTCTATGACCCCAATCTCAAAGTTCAGGAAAACCGATGGTCCAGATATGGCTACTTTGGTGTGGCTGAAAACTATGTTCAGAAGGCAGATTATATAAGAATCAGCAATATTTCACTGTCTTCGAGTTTTCCGATCAACTATGGAAAACAGAATATCAAGCTTACTTTTTATGTGAATAATCTGATGCTTTGGCAGGCCAATAAAGGAGCAGACCCCAATCAGAATTTTTATGATATGGATAACGGAAGAGGACTGGATTTTTTCAACCTTCCGTCTTTTAAAACATTCGGATGTATTGTTTCATTCAAATTTTAACCCCATGAATTTCAAATTTATATCATCATATATCATCTCGCTGAGCTTAATATTGTCAACGGTTTTTCTAAAAGCACAGCAACCATTTCAGGATTTTGAAAAAGAAAAAACCTATGTTCAGACCAATCATGTTTTTTATAAACCTGGTGAGGAAATGTATTTTAAAATATACGTTGTAAAAGGAAAAAACAACCTTCCTGCAGAAGACAGTAAAATTGTAAATTTTGAAATTATTGATCCCGCAGGAAGTGTTTTGAAAAAAATGAAATATGAAATTACCAATGGGTACGCCCAAGGGTATTTTAATTTTGATGAAGATATGAAAGGCGGAATTTATAAGATCAGAGCCTTTACCAACTGGATGCAGAATGAAGGAGGAAAAAATACCTTTGAGAAAGAAATTACCCTCCAGAAAATAGTATCTCCAAGAATATTAATGAAACTGGATTTTCCTAAAAAAGGATACGGTCCGGGAGATGAGGTGACA
The DNA here is from genome assembly GCF_900182655.1 of Chryseobacterium rhizoplanae. Classification (GTDB taxonomy): domain Bacteria; phylum Bacteroidota; class Bacteroidia; order Flavobacteriales; family Weeksellaceae; genus Chryseobacterium; species Chryseobacterium rhizoplanae. Next base: position 130,955 of record NZ_FXTC01000005.1, on the reverse strand, counting down.
GCCGATTTTTCAATGAGAAGTCTGAGCAGTCTTCCCATTCCTTTTTATGAAGCGGATTATACGGTAATGATCAATGGCGAAACCATTTCAGAAGGGAAACTCATCACCAATAAAGAAGGTGAAAATCAATTGATTTTCAAGCTTCCGGAAGTATTGAAATCCTCTGATGGACTTTTGAATATTAAAGTGAATTTTGATGGATTTACAGAATCTATTTCAAGAAATATTCCCATTGTGCTGAATAATCTGGATGTGAAATTTTTACCTGAAGGAGGTACTTTTATCAATGGGATAGAACAGAATATTGCCTTTAAAATTCTGGATGAATTTGAAAAACCTGTAGACGCTGTTTTGGCTGTTTACAATCAGAATCATGAAAAAATAAAAGAAATTTCAGCCTATAATTTCGGGATGGGAAGCTTTCATTTTACCGCTAAAAAAGGAGAAACTTATTATGCAAAAGTTGTAAAGCCTGAAAGTAATACACAGACGTTCCATCTTCCGGTGGCAAAAGATGATGGTTTGGTTTTAAATATTCAGAATGAAAACAAAAAATTGACTTTTACCATCATTTCAACCCAAGAAAAAGCGATTACCCTGAAAGGAAATTTCCGCGGAAAAGAATGGTATACTAAAGATCTTCTAGTGAAAAAAGGCAGTAATTCATTGGAGATTGATGAAAAAGACTTCCCGATAGGAATCTGCAGATTTACCGTTCTGGAAAATAATATTCCTCTTGCAGAACGTATTGTTTTTACCAATAAAGAAAATCGGTTGAATATAAAGGTTAAGCCTGTAAAACAACATTATCTGCCGAGGGAAAAAGTAACACTGAACATCGAAACTACGGATGAAAATAACAAGCCTGTTGCTGCCAACCTTGGTCTGAGTGTGGTGGATGATAAACTATGGACATACGCTGATGACAAGCAGAATCATATCATTTCCTGGCTTCTGATGGACTCCGAGTTGAAAGGGAAAATTGAAAAACCACAGTTTTATTTCGATAAAAAAGAAGAAAAAGCAGATAAAAGTCTGGAGCTTGTTATGTTGACAAACGGGTACAGATATTTCGAGCTTATCCCGGAAAACATTACAACGAATAAGTACAAATATCTTCCTGAAAAGAAAAATACAATTTACGGAGTAGTAGAAGATGAAAACAAAAGACCGGTGAAAGCAGATGTTTTCCTTTTAGATACAGATAATAAAAAAATCCTTAAACAGGCCGCTGCAGAAAATGGACGTTTTTATTTTTCAGACCTGAATGCAGACAATTCATATAAAATTATAGCCAGATCTTCTCAGCCCAAACATCAGGTGAAAATCAGGATTTTGTCTTATAATTTGGATATTAACCCTTTAGTGAAGCAGAAGCTTTCCAATATTGATGTAGAAGAAATCGTAAAAGAAGCTGAAAGAAAAGAAGAGAAAAAGACAGAAAACAGAAATAATACCCAAACATTGAACAAACCCGGTCGATCAAATAAAGATACTATTCAGAATAAAAGGATTGAAGAAGTTGTTGTTTTAGGATACACTTTGAAAAAAGAGAAGGCCGCAGTTGCTTCTACAACAATAACATCTTCGATGGAAATTCAGAATCCCAATGTAACTTCATTGCTAAGCGGAAAAGTAGCAGGATTAACAATTACACCTGCGGGACAGTCGGCGGTCAGTGGACAGATAAAAATAAGAGGAGAAGCATCCATCACCAATAATAATCCACTATTCATATTAGACGGTACTCCCGTAGAAAACTTCAGCACCACTATAAACCCGAACGATATCAATAGTATTACCGTCCTCAAAGATGCTGCTGCTACGGCTATTTATGGTAGCAGGGCTACGAATGGAGTGGTAATCGTAAATTCATATAAAAACAACAGTTCAAAAATCAGTTTTGATATTACCCCGAAATCTTATATTGCTGTTGAAGCAGTGCCACATGGAAGGCTTATATCATATGCCGGATCAAGAGAATTTGCGTATCCGGAATATAAAACAACCAATACATCCTACCGTTTCGATTACAGAGAAGCACTTTACTGGAACCCGGTGGTAGAAACCGATAAAAATGGAAAAGCAAAAGTGGAATTTTATAATTCTGATGCCAACTCTACATTTAGAATTATGACAGAAGGTATTGCTGCCTCAGGACTTATAGGAAATGATGAAACTACCTATGCTGCACAAAGCCTTATCTCAATAGATGCTAAAATTCCACAATATCTGACAAGGACAGATCAGATGACGATTCCTGTTGTGATTAAAAACAATTCTTCGGAAATAAGGAAAATGACCATGGATGTTATTGTTCCCAATCATGTAAAACTGATCAGTTCTGACAGTTTAATTACCCTGAAACCATTGGAATCGGGAAGATTATTTGTCAAAATACAGACAGGTGAGATTGTAGATTCCAACATTCAGTTTACCATAAGATCCGGGGATTTCAGGGAAACAATGATTCTTCCGTTTAAAGTAGAAGAGAAAGGATTCCCATATAAATTTTCCATCATCAATAACAAAACGGAAGATATCAAAATCAATATTCCAGAGTATATCAACGGAAGCCTGTTTTCTTCATATTATGTATTTGAGAATACCGCCTTACAGATGTTTGCAGATATTGAACAGCTGAAGAAAGAGCCTTTTGGCTGCTTTGAACAGCTTTCCTCAACGGTATATCCTAATATTTTTATTCTGGATTATTTAAAATCAGTTAAAAAAATAGATACTGCAACTGAGAATCTGGTGGTTAAAAATATGAAAAAAGGGTTCCAGAAAATACTGAGCTATAAAAATAAAGACGGAGGTTTCGGATATTTCAGCGGCGAGGAATCAGATGTGGCGATTTCCGCATTTGCTTTATTAGAATTTACGGATTTAAAAAAATATGTAAACCCGGATGCAAAACTTATTCAGGGACTTTCCTCATTCATTTTATCCAAAAAGAATGCAAACGGATTATTTGAGGTAAGAAAACCTTATGAATCAAAAACGGAGTTTTCAGAATATTCCTGGTCAAGAAATATGTATGTGATATATGCTTTATCCAAAATTGGTTTTAAAAATGAAATAGAAGATTCCTTTGCAATAATGATGAAAAGAGCTTTGGCTACAAAAGATTCTTATCAGCTGGCTTTGCTTGCCAATACTGCCGCTCATCTCGGAAAACAAAGAGAATATGAGGATCTGATGAAGCTGCTGGACAAGCAGTATGAAGCGAAGAATGTAAAATCTAAAATCACTTTTACAGGTTCATGGGGAAGATCTGCAGATGCGGAAACCCTTTCGTTATATATCATGGCACTTCAGAAGGAGGAGAAACTGAACCAGTTGAAAATCGCAGAAGCTGCAGATCAGCTTATTAATTTCAATGGATATTACGGGTTCGGTTCTACTCAGGCCACAACATTGGCAATACAGGCATTGTCTGAGTTTTTCTCTAAAAATGAAAAGCTTTACGGAAATGAAAGGCCAGTTATCACTATCAATAAAGCAAATACTTATCCCAATATCAGTCTTTCATCAGCATATAAAGCCGGAGAAAATCAGATCAATATTCATTATCCAGCAAAAAATGGACTGCCTTATAAATTAGAATATCAATGTTATACACTTCAGGCACCGGAAAGCAAAGATATTCCTGTTACAATGGAGACAAAGCTGAAATCTGCAGTGTCGAGAGTAGGAGAGACCAACAGAATGACAGTAACGGTTAAAAACAAAATCAATGGACAGCTTCCAATGACCATTGCGAAGATTGGTATTCCTGCGGGCTTGACTTTACAAAATGCTTTGCTAAAAGACCTGATTGCTAAAAAACAGATTTCCTACTATGAAATCTTTGACAATTATCTGGTACTTTATTGGGAACATTTTAATGCGGAAGAAACGAAAACCATTAATCTGGATCTCAAAGTAGAGTTTGCAGGGACTTATACAGGTAAATCAAGCAGTGTATATCTTTATTATATGCCAGAAGCTAAATACTGGAATCAGGGAATATCGACGAATATTGAACCTTAAATTTAATTTTTTTAACCTTAAAACAGGCATTCTCAGGGATGTCTGTTTTTATTTTCTACCCTTGTCAAGGTTTAAAACCTTGACAAGGGTAGAAAATAAAAACTAAACTCATTCAAACTTATTAAAAATTAACTTTCAAAAATTATTGAAAATTCAAAAAATATAATTACATTTGTTACAGAAATCTAAAAAGAAAACAAAATGCAACTTTCAGAAGCAAAAGAAAAATACATTCAGACCTGGGGAACCTTTGCTACCAATTGGGGAATCAACCGTACAATGGCGCAGGTGCATGCACTGCTTTTGGCTAGCGGCAGACCGCTTTCTACTGATGAAGTAATGGAACAGCTGGAGATTTCAAGAGGGAATGCCAATATGAATCTTCGTGCTCTTATCGATTGGGGGATCGTGAAAAAAGAATTTGTGAAAGGCGACCGTAAAGAATATTTCGTGGCGGAAAAAGATGTATGGTATCTTTTCAAACAAATTACCAAAGAACGTAGAAAAAGGGAAATTGAGCCTGTAATTTCTTTTCTTGAAGAACTAAAAAATATTGAGGATAAAGACTCGGAAGAAGCTCAGGAATTTATCAAACTGATGAATGACTTCAGTTCTGTTACCGGAAAGATCAACAATATTATGGATCTGGCGATAAAAAGCGATGATCACTGGCTGGTAGGAAAGATTACCAATCTATTGAAATAGAAAAAAGAAAGAGGATGAAAATCCTTTTTTATTTTAAATTAATTTTCAAAAATTACTGAAAATATAAAATTCATAAAATGTTTATTTTTTTAAACTAATAATAAATCTCAATTTGAAAATGAATGATCTACAACAATATTTTGACAGTATACAGCCTAGATACTACATCAATGAAATTGCATCTTTAGGTTTTACCAGACTATTCAGAAAGATGGCTGTTCAAAAAGTAAAAAACTATAGGGATAAAAGAGTTCTTGATCTGATGAGTGGACAAGGTGAAAATTTGGAATTTCTAAAGGACCACAATGAAAATACAAAAATTGTAACCTTAGATTTTTCTTCGGCAATGAATATGAAACTTTTTTCAACATTTAAAAAGAAGCTCACAATAAATCAGATTCAGGATGATTTCTTCAAAAACCAAATTCCGGACAGATCTATGGATATTATACTTTGCTCTTACGGAACAAAAACAATAGAGGAAAACAATAAAAAGTTTTTTGTGGATGAGTTATCAAGAATCATTGATGAAAAAGGAGAGATTATGATCGTAGAATTTGTAAAGCCCAAAACTCCATGGAGATTCAGTTGTGTGAAATGGTATATTGAAGTACTTGTTTCAAAAATTTTTGGAAACGAATTTGGGAAACTTTTTCATTATATCAACAAAAATGATAGTCTTGAAGATATGAGAGAGCAGTTTAATCATAATGGATTGTTTATCATCTCTCACAAAAGATATTTGGATTTGGTTGAAATTCTTCACGTGAAAAGAAACTAACTTTTTATTTGAAATTTTATTTCAAAAATTACTGAAAATATAAAATTAACAATAAGTATGAAAAATTTAATCATTCATTTGTTCCTGATTATTTATTTCAGAAGAAAAGGATCACTTTAAAACCATTGCTACCATGAAAACATTTGCAAAATATGATTATTATATTCAGTTATTCTTTATAATAATTGGGCCTCAGGCTTTTATATTTGGTGGTTTGTCTGGATTTGTTCTGTTTTATTTTATAGTAGGAATTCCTCAATTGGTAAGTTTCCTGATCAAACTGTTTTTTAAAACAAAAAAGTCAGCACTGTATATCGCGTATGGAATTGTAATAATACCGGTCTGGATTATTGTAACCATCTTGTTTACAGAGAAACACATCAATGATTTTTTTGGATATGTTTTAATGGCCGCTCTTTTATATAGCCCTGTGATGGCAGCGGCGTATGTTTATGACTGTTACACTACTTATGAACCTTATAAATCACAATTATGAAAACGCTCAAAAACCACACATTAATCTACGACAACGAATGTCCGATGTGTAATCTTTACTCCAAAGGTTTTACCAAATGCGGAATGCTGGATGAAGATGGAAGAGAAGCATTTACGGAAATCTCAGTGAGAAATAAAATCTTAATAGACTTCAATCGGGCGAAAAATGAAATTGCTTTGGTAGATCACAACAAAAATGAAGTCGTTTACGGATTAGACAGTCTGCTTCTCATCATTGGAAACTCTTTTCCATGGTTGGAAAAAACCGCTCGAATAAGACCTTTCCATTGGTTTTTTCAAAGGTTGTATTCCTTCGTTTCTTACAATAGGAAACAGATTATTCCTTCCTCAAAAGATTATACAGAGCAATCTTGTGTTCCGGATTTTAACCTGAAATACAGAATAGCATATATCAGTTTTGTTGTTATTTTTTCAGCATATATCCTAAGTGAATTTTCCATAAAGCTGGATTTTAATTTAGAAAGGAATTTTCTGAGAGAATTTGCCGTTTGCCTCGGTCAGATCGTTTGGCAGAGTTTCTTTTTAAAAAGCTATCTCAAAGATAAAATCTGGGATTATCTCGGAAATATGATGACTGTTTCTTTAATTGGAACCTTACTTTTAATTCCTGCGCTGATGATCGATTTCACCCCTGTTTTTTATCTGATATACTTTGGGATTGTAGTATTGATCATGTTTCTGGAACATATAAGAAGATGCCGAATACTAAAATTAAATTTTCTCCCTACCATTTCCTGGATGGTATTCAGGTTCACAGCGCTGGCCATTATTATTTTGACAACCATTTAATTACAATTTGTATACACTTAAAACCTCTTAAAATGTCAACAATCTATTTAAATACAATAATCAATGCAGACATTCACTATGTTTTTGATCTGGCAAGAGATATTGATCTGCACCAGCAATCAACCTCAACATCTCATGAAACAGCAATTGCCGGACGTACTTCAGGGTTGATTGAAGAAAACGAAACCGTTACCTGGCGGGCCAAACATCTGGGAGTTTATCAGACCCTCACCACAAAGATTGTCAGTATGGAAAAACCGGTCCAGTTCATTGATGTGATGCAGAAAGGAGCCTTCAAATCTATGCGGCACAGGCATACCTTTAAATCTGTAAACGGGAAAACACTGATGACCGATGTTTTTGAATTTGAATCTCCGCTTGGCATCATAGGGAAATTGTTCAATGCTATTTTTCTTACAGGATATCTCAAAAGTTTTCTGCTCAAAAGAAATGAAATGATCAAAACTATTGCAGAATCTTCTACCCGTGATGGAATAGCCATTTTTTAACCTGAAAACACATGATTATGAACTTTTTAAAAGCAGAATGGCGAAAGCTGGCCATCATCAATTACGAGATTGATCCTGAGATCTTATTGCCGTATTTACCTAAAGGAACAGAACTCGATTTTTACAAAGGCAGATGTTATATAAGCTTGGTAGGATTCATGTTTTTAAACACAAAACTGTTGGGATTACCCGTCCCTTTTCACCGGAATTTTGAAGAAGTAAACCTGAGGTTTTATGTAAAGAAAAAAGAAAACGGAATCTGGAAAAGAGGCGTGGTATTCATCAAGGAAATAGTTCCCAAACCTGCATTGAGCTTTGTCGCCAATACGGTATACAAAGAAAATTATCACACAATGCCGATGAGAAACCATATTCATGAAAAAGAAGGTGAATTGCTGATCCGGTATTCATGGAAAGATAAAAGCTGGCATTCTATTCAGATTATGGCTGATAATACTCCAAAACCTATGGAAGAAAACTCAGAGTTTGAATTTATCACAGAACACTATTTTGGTTTTACAAAAAAAGAAAATACAACCTCTGAATATGAAGTATGCCATCCAAAATGGGATTGTTACACCATAAAAGACCATCAGCTGGATATTGATTTTCAAAATATCTACGGAAATGGTTTTGAAGGTCTGAATCATCAGGAACCCCTTTCTGTAATGCTTGCTGAAGGCTCAGAAATTCAGGTGAGAACAAAGAAATACATCAGCTGAAAAAGAACAAGAACACCCCTTATCCACAAACATCTGTGTTAATCTGTGCAATCTGTGGTTACAACCTTAAACATTGAACCCAAAACTTTGTATTTTGAACTTAAAATTTTAAAACAATGAAAATAATCATAGCCGGAGGTACCGGATTTCTTGGTGAAAACTTAGAAAAATATTTTACAGAAAAGGGGAATCAAGTCTATATCCTGACCCGTAATCCTCAACGTAAAAACGAAATGTACTGGGACGCCCAAACATTAGGTGAATGGAAAAACAGTTTGGAAAAAGCAGACGTGCTGATCAATCTTACAGGAAAATCTGTAGACTGCCGGTATCACGACAAAAATAAGCAGGAAATCTATTTTTCAAGGATTAACAGCACAAAAATATTGCAGGAAGCTGTAGATCAGTGTTCTGAAAAACCAAAAATTTGGCTGAATGCAAGTTCTGCAACCATTTACGTCCACTCTGAACAGCATCTGAATACAGAAGAAAACGGAATTATCGGTGATGATTTTTCTATGAATATCTGCAAAAGCTGGGAGAAAGAATTTTTTGCAGTCAAAGATGAAGAAATACGGAAAGTGGCCCTTCGCACATCCATTGTTCTGGGAAATAATGGCGGAGCGTTTCCTAAGCTGAAAATGGTTACAAAGCTGGGTTTAGGAGGAAAACAGGGACGGGGAAACCAAATGGTAAGCTGGATTCATATCGATGATTTTTGTAAAGCGGTAAACTGGATCATTCAGCATAAAAATATTTCAGGAGCAATCAATATAACTGCTCCGGCTCCGCTTTCCAATGATAATATGATGAAAAAGCTAAGAAAAGAATTGAAAGTCCCTTTTGGACTTAATGCTCCGGTCTGGCAGTTGGAAATTGCTTCTCTGTTCCTGAAAACAGAAACCGAATTACTTTTAAAAAGCCGTAATGTATACCCTGAAAGATTAATAAAAAGCGGATTTGAGTTTTCATTTCCAGGTTTTGATGAAGCCATTCTTAATCTCTTGGAATCCTAATGTTTGCGGATTTCACAAAGGATAATTAAATTAGCGGAAAACTATTCCATATGCTGGTTATACCCAAAATAAAACCCTTTTTTCTTTCATCCTTTTTAATAAGTTCAGTAGTATTTTCACAGGCCCACAATGTCTCTGAGGGATATCAGAAACCTACAGACCCTCTTGTTGTTCAGAATCTGGACCAATGGCAGGATATGAAATTCGGACTTTTTATGCATTGGGGAACCTACAGCCAATGGGGAATTGTTGAAAGCTGGAGCCTATGCCCTGAAGATGAATCATGGACCCAGAGAAAACCTGAGCATGGGAAATCTTATGACGAATATGTAAAGAATTATGAAAATCTTCAGACCACTTTCAATCCCACTCAGTTTAATCCTCAAAAATGGGCGGATGCGGTAAAAAAAGCAGGGATGAAATATGTGGTTTTTACAACTAAACATCACGACGGCTTTACAATGTTTGATACCCAACAGTCTGATTATAAGATAACCTCTTCTAAAACTCCCTTTTCAAAAAATCCAAAAGCAGATGTCACAAAAGAAATCTTCAACACCTTCAGAAAAGAAGGATTCAAAATTGGAGCTTACTTTTCAAAACCTGACTGGCATTCTGATGATTACTGGTGGTCCTACTTCCCCCCAAAAGACAGGAATGTAAATTATGATCCGAAGAAATATCCGGAAAGATGGGAGAGTTTTAAAAAATTCACTTTCAATCAGCTGAACGAAATCACATCCAAGTATGGTAAAATTGATATTCTTTGGCTGGATGGAGGTTGGGTACGTCCTTTCCATACCATTGATCCAAAAGTAGAATGGCAGCGCACCATCAAAGTAGAGCAGGATATTGATATGGATAAAATAGGAACAATGGCCAGGAAAAATCAACCGGGAATTATTATTGTAGACCGTACCGTTCCCGGAAAGTGGGAGAATTATGTTACCCCGGAGCAGGCCGTTCCTGAACAGGCTCTTGCCATCCCTTGGGAAAGCTGTATCACAATGGGAGATTCCTTTTCCTATATTCCCAATGACAACTATAAAACTTCCCAAAAGATTATTGAAACCCTGGTGAAAATCATTTCAAGAGGAGGAAATTACCTGATGAATATCGCTCCCGGGCCCAACGGAGATTACGATGCCGTTGTCTATGAAAGATTACAGCAAATTTCCGGCTGGATGGACAAAAATCAGGCAGCTGTTTTTGCTACAAGAACTATTGCTCCCTATCACGAAGGAAATTATTATTATACCCAAAGCAAAGATGGAAAAACAGTGAATATTTTTCATTTGGATGAAAAAACAAATTATCAGTCTCCATCAACATTAAGTTTTACAATTCCCGATAATTTTAAACCGAAATCTTTGAAAGTTTTAGGGTTGTCAAACAAAATTCAATGGAAAAAAACAAATGAAAATACCATTGAAATTAAATTACCTGAAGAAAGGAAAAATCTGAAATATGCAACCGTAATTCAAATAACAGAATAATGAGATTGTTTCGTTTTAAACTTACGGGAACCATATTATTGCTTAATATTACCATCATTTCCGCTCAAAAACCTTTATATAAAGACTCAAAGCAGCCCATTGAAACCAGAGTTAAGGATCTGTTGAAGAGAATGACTCCTGAGGAAAAATTCTGGCAGTGTTTTATGATACCCGGAGATCTGGATCACGTTCCGAAAGCACAGTATTCTCATGGGATTTTTGGGTTACAGGTAAGCGCAGGAAACCAGGGAGGCGGTGCTGCAGGGCAGTTACTGAAGTACAATGCCAATGAAGATGCTGAAAGACTGGTGAAAAAAATCAATACCATTCAGAAATATTTCGTTGAAGAATCAAGATTAGGAATTCCTATTATTCCTTTTGATGAAGCCTTACACGGATTGGTGAGGGAAGGAGCTACAGCTTTTCCGCAGGCCATTGGTTTAGCTGCCACTTTCAACCCGGAATTGATGAGCAAAGTCTCGGCAGCAATTGCAAAAGAATCAAAACTGAGAGGAATCCGCCAGATTCTGACCCCTGTAGTAAACTTGGCGAGTGATGTGAGATGGGGCAGGACAGAAGAAACTTACGGCGAAGATCCCTTTCTGACCTCTGTTATGGGAGTCAGTTTTGTCAGTTCATTTGAAAATATGGGAATTATTACTACTCCCAAACATTTCTTGGCCAATGTAGGAGAAGGCGGAAGAGATTCATATCCTATTCATTGGAGCAAAAGATATCTTGAAGAAACACATTTAATCCCTTTTTATAATGCCTTTACAAAAGGAAAAAGCCGTTCAGTGATGACTTCCTATAACCTGCTTGACGGAAGACCTTCAACAGCTAATCATTGGTTACTGACAGAAAAATTAAAAAATGACTGGGATTTCAAGGGCTTCGTCATTAGTGATGCAAGTGCGGTAGGAGGAGCCAATGTGCTGCATTTTACGGCAAAAGATTATGACGATGCTTCTGCACAGGCGATCAATGCCGGGCTGGATGTGATTTTTCAGACAGAATATAAACATTATGAACTCTTTATTCCTCCCTTTTTGGATGGAAGAATCTCAAAAGGAAGAATTGATGATGCTGTTTCAAGGGTATTGAGAGCGAAATTTGAGCTTGGATTATTTGAAAACCCTTACGTTTCACTCAAAGAAATTGAAGAATTAAAAAAACTGAATCATAAGCCATTGGCAGAAAAAACCGCTGCAGAATCTTTCGTTTTGCTTCAGAATAATAATCAGACCCTTCCCGTTCCCGGAAATATTAAAAAAATTCTGGTAGTAGGAACAGATGCTGCTGATGCCAGATTAGGCGGTTATTCAGGCCCCGGAAACAAAAAAGTAAATATTGTTGACGGAATTAAAAATTATATCAGAGATAAAAATATTGAAGTCGTTTATTCAAAAGGGATTGATTGGAATGTAAAGGATTTTGCCACAGTTTCCAATGAATATTTATCTTCTGAAAACAAAAAAGGATTAAAAGGAACCTATTTCTCTGATACTGATTTAAAAGGAAATCCGGCTTTCGAAAAACAGGATGAACAAATCAATTTTAAATGGACTTTGTATTCACCCGATCCTCAAAAACTTCAGCCGGATCAATACAGTATCCGCTGGACAGGAAAACTGGAAGCTCCGGATTCAGGGAAGTATCAGTTAGGATTGCGGGGAAATGACGGCTTCAGATTATACCTTGATGGAAAATTAGCCATTGACCAATGGGAAAAATTAAGTTATTCCACCAAAACAATTGATGTAGATTTTGTAAAAGGAAAAAAATATGATATTACCATTGAGTTTCATGAAAATTGTGGCGAGGCCAACCTTGAACTGATCTGGAACTATGGGCTTCATCATTACGGGAAAGACTATCAGGAAGCTTTAAATCTTGCTCAGAATGCAGACTATATCATTGTTGCCGCCGGGATTCATGAAGGCGAATTTCAGGACCGTTCTTCATTAAGTTTGCCAGGAAATCAGGAAGCATTTATTCAGGAAATTTCAACATTGAAAAAACCGGTAACAGTAGTTTTGGTAGGTGGATCTGCTATAAAAACAACCTCATGGAAAGATAAAGTAGGAGCCATTTTAGACGTTTGGTATCCGGGAGAAGAAGGAGGAAATGCCATAGCAAAAACGCTTTTCGGGGCTGAAAATCCGTCTGGAAAATTACCCATCACATTTCCGGTTGAAGAAGGCCAGCTGCCTTTGACGTATAATCATCATCCAACAGGAAGAGGAAATGATTATCATGACCTGAGTGGTGAACCATTGTATCCGTTTGGATTTGGTTTAAGTTATACCACCTTTGAAATCTTAGGTTTACAACTGAACAAAGTAAAATATTCAGAAAATGAAACTATTATGGCTACAGTCAATGTGAAAAATACAGGATCGAAAGCAGGAAGTGAAGTCGTACAGCTATATGTAAAAGACTTATTGGCCACAGTTTCAAGACCGGTTATTGAGCTCAAAGGATTTCAGAAAGTAGAACTGCAGCCCGGAGAATCAAAATCTGTCACCATTGAAGTTCCCATAAAACAACTACAGTTCCTGAACGAAAAAATGAAATGGACTGTAGAAAAAGGAACCTACAGAATTATGGTCGGCAATTCATCCAAGAACTTACCATTAAAACAAAATATTGAAGTTTTATAAAACAAAAAAGAGCAGAAATTTCTGCTCTTTTTAAGTGTATTTTTTGAAGATATCTAGTATTTTCTGGCTAATAAAACGTTCAATAAGAATGTTCCGGTCCAGTTACTGTTATTGGAACCATTATTTCCAATAAAATCTATACGGGCCACAGATACGGTAAGTCTGGTTCTTCCTGCAGTACCGTTATTGGCAAGGCTTACAAAAGATGCTGTAAATACATCCGGGAAACTCGAGTTATTTCCTGCCGTAAGAATTGGATACATATTGGCAACATTGAACGGAGTCCCTTGGTATTCATAAACCAAGGTCATTCTGCTGGCATTGGCATAGGTAGAAGTATGAGCATTATCTATCGATGTTTTACTTATGATCCACCATCTGTCGTTTGCTGCTCCTGTATCATAACCTGAATTCGTATGGTTGGTCCAGTCGGCAACCGGGGCAGTACCAAGTCTGTGAGGAGGAATGAGAACTTGTGTTCCATAGATTTCCACATTGCTCGGCTTAGGCAGAACTGTAAAGGACAAATCCCATGTTCCGCCAGTGGTATTACTGTTATTCACTACTTCAGCATAAGCTCCGATAGGAATCACAAAAGAAGGAACAGGAGTATTGTCAATTCTTAGGGTATTACCGCTGGAAGCCTGGAGTGTGATATTATTCGGCGAAATATTTTTAATCTTATAAATTCTTCCTGTAAAACTTGTTGTTCCGGTGCCGATGACCGGAAGGATAAATGTCGCATCGGCTGTTCCATTATAGGTAATATAATGGTCGGTAGTCTGAATATTATAAGTTGTGGCTGTGACTTCGCTATAGCCAGCCCTTAAGGAACCATTTACGGCAAATGTACTGTTAGGGGTTGTTGTGTTAATACCTACTTGTGCAGTTAAGGGAAGGGCTCCAAATAAAAGGATCAAAATGTATTTTTTCATGTGTTGGGAAATTTGGTTTCCATCAAATATAGAAAAAAAAATAACTAAAAGTTAAATAAAACTTAATAAATTTATGTTATTAATTAAATTGTTATCTAATAATACGTTAACTTTTGAAAAATATTAAACTAGTCTGCATGGAACTTCCAAATCTTCGGTAAGATAATAGCTGCAGCAAAGACGGTGGTAACCATCTGCAATGATCAGTTCATGTTCACCCCTTATAAGCAGTATAGGCGAAAGCTTTTTATTCTTTTCTACTTTTTTCAGGTTTTCTTTTACATGAATATTGGTCTCAGGAAGCAGGGGAAGCTTGCTGGCTCTTAAAATATCTTTTGATTTTTTTGTAATTGTAGGGGCTGCCTTTAATTTTTCAACCATTTTTCTGGCTTTATCAGGTTCAAAAAGCAGTTCCAGATAATCCTGTGCTGCAGGAAAATCGTGGACTTCAGGATCTTTCATCCAGATACTGTCTTTGGTCAGATTACCCTTTTTTACAGACGTTTTCATAAGTGTTTATTAAAATATAAATGTATGAAAAATAGATCGTTATTAACAACCATTATTTCAAATAAGCCCATGGTTTGCTATATGGATTTTACTTTCCAAAAAAAATATTGGTATGATATATGCAAGATTTATCACGAACCGGAATGAATTTAATTAAGATTAAATAATTAATTGAAATCATTCAAAAATATGAACATTATGAAAAAGTTTTTAATTTCAACACTACTAGTATTAGGTTTATCTATGAATGTTTCAGCTCAGAAACGTCCGCCAGCTCCTCCACATCCGTCAAAAACGGAATTGGTGAATATTAAAATGCAAGAGCTTACCAAAAAATATAATACCGAGAAAAAACTCATCTTGAATCACCCTCTTGCCACCAAACAGATGAAGAGAGATCAGATGAAGGCTTTAAATAGAAGATATGAGGCTGAAAAACGATTGCTTAGAGAGGCAAAATAAAACTTATTTTTTGCAGTTGTTAAAATTGAAAAAACAAGGTTTTATATTTTGAGTTTTGCTAAATTTTCAATGTAAAATAAAATTTATTGAAAGAGGATACGTCTTGTGTTCTCTTTCTTTGTTTAAAATTAAATAAAAACAGCCTTGTTGATGCATTTTAAGATCACCTTTCAGAAACATAAAACATCCAATATTTTTCCTTAAATTCGCATAAAAATTTTTAAAGTAATGAATTACGATATTATTGTCATTGGAAGTGGTCCTGGTGGATATGTTACTGCGATCAGAGCAGCGCAATTAGGTTTCAAAACCGCAATTATCGAGAAAGAAAATTTAGGAGGAATCTGCCTTAACTGGGGATGTATTCCAACTAAAGCTTTATTGAAATCTGCTCAGGTTTTTCATTATATCAACCATGCTGAAGATTATGGTTTGAATAAAGTGGAGGCTAGCTTTGAATTCCCGAATGTAATTCAGAGAAGCCGTGGTGTTGCCAGCAAAATGAGCAAAGGAATCGAATTCTTGATGAAAAAGAATAAGATTGACGTAATTCTTGGTAC
Organism: Chryseobacterium rhizoplanae; assembly: GCF_900182655.1. Classification (GTDB taxonomy): domain Bacteria; phylum Bacteroidota; class Bacteroidia; order Flavobacteriales; family Weeksellaceae; genus Chryseobacterium; species Chryseobacterium rhizoplanae. Next base: position 115,256 of record NZ_FXTC01000005.1, on the reverse strand, counting down.
TGCAAAAGTACAGAAAGGTAAAAAAGTTTCTGTAACAGATAAAGAAGGAAAAGTAACTGAATATACAGGAACTCATATCATTATCGCTACAGGAGCTCGTTCAAGAGAATTACCAAACTTACCACAAGATGGTAAAAAAGTAATCGGATACAGACAGGCATTATCTCTTCCTGAGCAGCCGAAATCTATGATTGTTGTAGGTTCCGGGGCTATCGGGGTAGAATTTGCTGACTTCTATAACACAATGGGAACTAAAGTAACTGTTGTTGAATTTATGCCAAACATTGTCCCTGTAGAAGACGAAGAAATCTCTAAACACTTAGAGAAATCTCTGAAGAAAACAGGAATCGAGATCATGACAAACGCTTCTGTAGAAAGTGTTGATACAAGCGGTGAAGGAGTAAAAGCTACTGTAAAAACAGCTAATGGAAATATCACTCTGGAAGCTGATATCTTATTATCTGCTGTAGGTATTGCTGCTAATATCGAAAACATCGGTTTAGAAGAAGTAGGAATCCAGACGGATAAAGGAAGAGTATTGGTAAACGAATGGTACGAAACTTCAGTACCTGGTTACTATGCAATCGGAGATATCATCCCAACTCAGGCTTTGGCTCACGTTGCTTCTGCCGAAGGAATCACTTGTGTTGAGAAAATAAAAGGAATGCACGTTGAAAAAATCGACTATGGCAATATCCCTGGATGTACTTACTGCCACCCTGAAGTAGCTTCTGTAGGTCTTACTGAAAAACAGGCTAAAGAAAAAGGATACGAAATCAAAGTTGGTAAATTCCCTCTTTCTGCAAGTGGGAAAGCTACTGCAAACGGAAACACAGACGGATTTATCAAAGTGATCTTCGATGCTAAATATGGTGAGTGGTTAGGATGCCACATGATTGGTGAAGGAGTAACGGATATGGTTGCTGAAGCTGTGGTAGCAAGAAAACTTGAAACTACAGGTCACGAGATCATCAAATCTATCCACCCGCATCCAACAGTTTCTGAAGCAATTATGGAAGCTGCTGCTGCTGCTTACGGTGAAGTGATTCACATTTAATCTGAATATACAGAAATCTATAATATAAAAGCCCGGAGAAATCCGGGCTTTTTCATATGAATATTTAAAATTCTTAATGGTTTTTTGCTGTTTATTTTTTTACAATGAGAAGAATTTTATTAAAATAATTTTAAAATCAGCATATTTATAAAAATTAACTTAATTATTTCAAGTCGTTTCCTTACATTTATTCTATGAATTTTGAAAGAGTAGGACTTGTTTTATCAGGAGGCGGTACCAAAGGAATCGCTCATGCAGGAGTATTAAAATTCTTACAGGAAAAAGGGATTGAAGTAGATATCCTTTCCTGCTGCAGTGCAGGATCTATTGTAGGATGTCTTCATGCCATCGGGAAAACGCCCGAAGAAATCCTGGAATTTTTCAATTCCGTGTATTTTTTCAATTGGAAACATTTTACATTCAATCAGCCGGGGCTTGTTTCTTCAGTGATTTTCAGGAATTATCTGAAGCCTATCTTCCATGACATGAAATTGGGTGATCTTGATATTGAAGTAAAAATAGTAGCCACAGAACTGGTTGCCGGAACCCAGAAGATTTTTGACAAAGATTTTGAGATTGTGGATGCCATCATTGCATCATGCTCCATTCCCGGAATAACAACTCCATACATTATTGGGGAGGAAATGTACTGTGATGGAGGTGTGCTGAACAATTTTCCGGCAGATATCATCAGAGACGATTGTGATAAGCTGATCGGAGTATTTGTATCTCCGCCCAATGAAGCTAAAATCAAAGATCTGAACTCCATTAAAGCAATCGTTTCCCGTTCTTACGATTTACTTTCCTATAGAATTGAAAAAGTAAAATTTGAATACTGCGACTGGTTCATTTCCTCCCAGAAACTATCTTCTTACGGCACTTTTGAGCGAAGAAAAGACAAACTGGAAGAGATTTTTAATATCGGGTACAAAGCAGCTAAAGAAAGCTATGAAGCCAGTGGCTTCTTTGAAGAATTAAAACAATCCGGAACATAAAAAATCCTGCATCACAATGCAGGATTTTTATTTTATATTAAAGAAACTCTAAGTCTTTAATGAAAATTTCTATACTGACTATAAAACTTCCAGCTTCTCTCCTCCGGGTTCCAGCTTAATTTTTAACTACATACCCGTCCTGACGTACAATTTCATTGTCGTTGGCATCATTTACCACCAGTGTATAGGGAGCTTTTTTCGGAGAATCGGTAAGGTAATTTCTCCAGATCTGATAGCTGTGTCCTTCATTGCTGAAGGAGATGTAATAATTTCCTCCGGTACCGTCAGGAATCATTTCTCCATCGCTGATGATCATACTTGGTTTAGCAGTGATCTTTGCATTGGCATTCCATGACTGGTAAAGATACTTACCGTTTGGCTGTTTGTCGATTCTGATCTTGAACTTTTTGGTCTTAATAATGACCGTTTTGGGTACCTGTTGAAGAGCAGATGAAGTTACAGAAATATCTGTTTTCGGAGTCGGAACTTCTTTGGCATAAGCAAAAGAAAACTGCGCTAAGCAGAAAGTCCCTAATAAAAGTTTTTTAATCATTTTCTTATATTTTGTAGTGATGTTTAGCCTCATCAAATTTAGAGCCATTTTTCAATGTTTCAGAAGAACTCAGGAAGCTTCAAAAGAGATTTCAGGTTTCTTAAAGTTTGTTATGTAAAATAATTATGTTGATTTTCAGTTAATTATAAATTTGTATGAGAAAAATTGCCGGTTTTTGAAACAACTGAATACTTTTCTTCTGTACATTTGTACCATCAAAGGATCTCGTTCCTTTATTATCAAAATGAAACTAATTAACTTTAAGTTTTTTCTATTAAAAGTATCAGAAATCATCTTCACGATTTTTAATACTTCTCCTCCTGTAATTTCTTAATTTTTTCGAAAGAATTATCACATAATTCGTACTCTGTTTTTTCATATACCGAAGAAATAGAGCACAATCCCTGTTTTCAAATATAATCAAAAACAAAACTATGGAATTAGCTTTTCATGGCTGGATGATTCCGGCCGTCATTGCACTGTTGTGCGTACTTTTTTATAAATTCATTTTAAGAATTTTCTTTGGATTAATCATTGTTCCTCAGGACAAAATCGGTTTGGTAACCAAAAAATTCGTGTTGGTGGGTAAGCAGGAGCTTCCGGAAGGAAGAATTATTGCAACCAATGGAGAAGCGGGCTTTCAGGCTCAGACATTAGCTCCGGGTGTATATTTCAGAAAATGGATCTGGCAGTATTCTATCGATTTTCAATCTTTTATAGTAATTCCGACCGGAAAAATAGGATTATTACTGGCAAAAGATGGAGCAGAATTAGAAACCGGAAGAATCTTAGGAAGAAAAGTGGACTGTGATTCTTTTCAGGATGCTGAAGCTTTTTTGAAAAACGGAGGAAGGAAAGGCCGTCAGACCGCGATTATTGCGCCTGGATCCTATAGAATCAATACGCTGTTATTTGAAATAGAATTAACGGATATGACCCAGATTCCTGATAATGCAGTAGGAATTATCACAACTATGGAAGGAGATCCTTTAGCAGAAGGTCAGATTGCAGGTAAGATTATCAATGATCATAATAAGTTTCAGGATGTAGATACTTTTTTAAATAACGGAGGATTTAAAGGTCTTCAGGAGCAGGTAATTCTGGCGGGTTCTTATTTCCTGAATCCATGGTTTACAAAAGTTGAAATGGTGAAAATGACGGAAATTCCTATTGGCCATGTGGGAGTTATTATCAGCTATGTGGGAGAAGAGGGACAGGATTTGAGCGGGATTGATTTTAAACATGGAAATATTGTTGAGAAAAGTCACAAAGGAGTTTGGGCAGAACCCATTGGTCCCGGAAAGTACCCCATTAATCCTTATATTATGAAGGTTGAACTTGTTCCTACTACTAATTTGGTTCTGAACTGGGCGTATGAAAGAAGTGAATCGCACCAGCTGGATAAAAATCTTTCAACAATTACGGTACGAAGTAAAGACGGTTTCCCATTCAATCTTGATGTTTCGCAAATCATTCATATTCCTACCTATGAAGCTCCGAAAGTGATAGCCCGTTTTGGAAATATGATCAATCTTGTAAGTCAGGTTTTGGAACCAACCATTGGAAACTATTTCAGAAATTCAGCGCAGGATAGTGATGTGATTGCCTTCCTGGGAACCCGAAAAGAAAGACAGCAGTCTGCAAAAGATCATATCAGCAGTGTTTTGGAACAATATAATGTAAATGCTGTGGACACTTTGATTGGAGCGATTGTTCCTCCGGAAAGTCTGATGAAAACCTTAACGGATAGAAAATTGGCGGAAGAACAGAAAATTACGTACGAAACGGAAATGCTGGCTCAGGAAACACGCCAGGCTCTGGAAAAAGAAACGGCTGTTGCTGATATGCAGAAAGAAATTGTAAAAGCAGATCAGGGTGTTTTGATTGCGGAAAGAATAGCTGATGCATCAGTAAAAAAAGCAACCGGAGATGCCAATTCCGTAAGATTACAGGCGAATGCGGAAGGAGACAGACTGAAACTGTTAGCAACCGGTGAAGCAGAAAAAACAAGACTTCTCGCCAAAGCTGAAGCGGAAAAAATAGAGTTGCTGGCAAAAGCAAATGCAGAACAAATTTCATTAACAGGTAATGCCGAAGCAGAAAAAATTCTGGCCATTGGTAAATCTAACGCAGAGTCTTATAAGCTATCGGTAGAAGCAATGGGCGGAAATAATTTTACCCAATTGAAAATTATGGAAAATATAGCCAGCCAGAATGTAAGAATAATGCCTGAGGTATTAATTGGTGGAAACGGAGATTCAGCAAATGGCGGAATCAGCGGACTTCTGGGACTTCAGCTGTTGGAGCAGGTGCAAAAGAAAAATGCTGAAACGGTTACTGTGATTGAAGAGAAGCCTGATCATAATTCTTGACTTTAGCATAAGGAATAATTAAACTAAAAAAATCGCCCGGAAATTTTTCCGGGCGATTTCATATTTTTTATACCGTGTAACTTGCAAACGCCTCTTCCAGGCTTTCAAATTTACCTTTAAATTCATCAATAGGACAATCCTGAAGAATGTTTCCTTTATGAATAAGAATAACTCTTGAACAAAGTGCTTCTACTTCCTGCATGATGTGGGTAGAAAGTAAAACGGTTTTCTGCTGGCCGATTTGTTTTACCACATTACGGATTTCAATGATTTGATTGGGATCCAGACCATTGGTAGGTTCATCCAGAATCAGTAAATCCGGCTGGTGAATAATAGCCTGTGCCAATCCTACACGTTGTTTGTATCCTTTTGAAAGCTGTCCGATCTTTTTGGATTTTTCAGGCGTGATTCCTACCAGTTCTATCACCTCATCTACTCTGGATTCGGGAATTTTGTGGATATTGGCTACAAACTGAAGGTATTCTTTTACGTACATCTCCAGATAAAGCGGGTTGTTTTCAGGAAGAAAGCCAATTTTCTTTTTGCTTTCAATCTCATGGTTTGAGATATTCATACCATTGAAAATAATTTCACCCTGGTCAATTTTCAGTGCTCCGACAATAGATTTCATCAGGGTAGATTTTCCGGCACCGTTTGGGCCAAGAAGACCGATGATCTCGTTTTTATCAATAGAAATGTTGATATTGTCAAGGGCAGTCTGCTCACCAAATTTTTTGGTTAAATTGATTATCTGAAGCGGCATAAGTTTTACTATCTTTCTGCAAAAATAAAATAAAAAAACTCATCCGATAGAATGAGTTTCGCAATATTTATAAAATATAATTATTTTCTTGATTTTTTCTTGGTTCCACCTGTCGCCGGGGCAGCAGTAGAGGCTGTATTTCCGTTTCCTTTATTAACAGAAGGATTTATAGAAGCAGGTTTGTCATACATGGCATACTTTCCATTAGCTCTTCCGAAAATCTTCTCCACCTGTTTTTGGGTTAAAAACTGTGATTTTCCAATGTATTTCCGGTTTTTGTTGATCACCTGGATAAACTGCATGGTTTGCTGGCCATAATTCTTTTCATAATGAAGTTCGATGATATCATTAGGCAATTCCAGCACAACATTCTCTTCCGGAGTGGAGATAAAGCCATCCATAATAAGTTTGTATAGTCCGGCAACATCATTATTAAGATTCTGAAATGAAAAAGATCGGATTGTATTCAGATTGCTGGTGTTCAGATCTTGGTAGTTGACTGTAAATTTATCTTCCTTTTTATAGAGACCAACGGAATTATCTTTACCAATTTCCACCAAACTTTCATTCTTCAACACTTTGATCTGTGAGAAAACTGAAATACTGAACATACATATAATAAGTAGAATTATTTTTCTCATGAATTGAATTTTAATGTTTTATAAAATTGGTGTATATAAAATTACTAATAAAAAGGCTTAAAAGCAATTTTATTTGTTAAAGCAAAAATAACATTTTTTTTTAATATTTCTATTAGATCATCCGTCGATGCTATGGATGTCATTGTTTGTGTAAGTGATTGCTAATTAATTTCTTATCTCTTTTTTACGAAAATGAAGCCAATTGGGTTTAAAGTTGATTGCCAATTGTCAATATGATGTAATGTATTGAAAAACAGATTGGAAATCCCTTAAGCGAGGTTGGGAGAGAAACCAATTTAAAATAAATGTTAAAAATGCCATTATAGATTAAATTCTAAATGGAAGTTTATAACAGTTTATTTCTGGAAACAGAAGAGATTAATGCCTCAAATTCCTTTTTATAACTTCTTCCCACGGGAATTTTATGATTGTTGACAACAATTTCATTATTATTGAATGCCGTCACAAAAGCAGAATTAATGATAAAAGATCTGTGAATTCTCACAAAACTTTTACTTGATAATGTCTGTTCAAGATCTGTAATCTTACTTTTCGAAATAAAAATTTCATTGGTAATGAGTACTATTTTGATATCATTTCCCTGACTTTCAAAATAAACAATCTCCGAAAGCGTAAGTTTCCGGTGCATTCCCTCAGTTTTGACGAGGATAAAATCTTCTGTATGGGCGGCTGTAGTTCTCATGATACGTTCCACAGATTTAAAAAAACGTTCAAAAGTAATCGGCTTCAGGAGATAATCTACCGCTTCCAGTTCAAAACCTTCAATGGCAAAATCCCGGTAAGCGGTAGTGAAAATAGTCCGGGGCTTCTGAGGCAGTGACTTCAGGAAATCAATTCCATTGAGGTGAGGCATCTGAATATCCAGAAACATAAGGTCTACAGTCTGATTTTGCAGTGTTTTATAAGCCTGCATCGCATTCTGAGCTTTTCCCACCAGCTTTAAATCGTCGATCTTAGAAATATGGTTTTCCAGTAATGACATGGCCAGAGGTTCGTCATCTACAATAATACAGTTAATCATAATATGAAGGAGTACTTATTTCAACTTTAAAAATATTGTTTTCCTGTGAGATACTGAAGGTAAAATGTTCCTGATAGTGATATTGCAGCTGCCTTTGTATGTTTTGCAGCCCGATCCCTTTTTCATTAGCTGCCTTTTGATCTGAGAAGATATTTTCAATTGTAAAGACAGAATGCTGGGAATTCGTTTCTACATCAATCTTTATTTCCGTGGTTTCTGAACTTTTTCCTACTCCATGTTTAAAGGCATTTTCCACCAAAGTAAGATAGAGCAGGGGTGGAATGGTATTCGGGGAGTTTAACCTGATGTATTTTTGAATTTTTAATCTTTCATCATGATACCGCAGGCTTTCCAATGCAATATAATCCTCAATAATTGCCAGTTCATCAGAGACCGAAACCCATTTTTTCTGCCCTTTGTATAAAATATAATCCAGAATATCAGAAAGCTGGCTGATAGATTGGGAGGTTTTATCAGAATGACTGATTGACAGAGAGTAAATATTATTCAGGGTATTAAAAAGAAAATGAGGATTGAGCTGAGATTTGAGCGATTGCAGTTCAAGCTCGGTCTTTTCCTTCTGCAGTTTGATTGTTTGTTCCTTTTCATCCTTATACCTTATAAAAAACATGATGGAAATAAAGATAAATGCCCCACTGATAATTGTGAATGTATAATGAGTCAAAAGATAGGGGATATCAGTAAAAATATCGGATATGCTGTCTTTGACTTCATTGGTGAAAAGAGGTTCGGCAATATAAACAAGAAAAAACCTGTTGATGACAGAAATAAGATAAAGACTGATGACAAGATACAGCAAAAGCTCAACATACCTTTTTCGGTCAAAAAAACGGCGGATCAGCACGAAATAGATAAAATTGGCTCCTGCAATCTGGAAAATCCAGTGGCAAAAATTATAAATAACCAATTCTTTAAAGGCTCCACTTTCATATTCTCCATACATTCTTGCTGTCCCGAATAAAAATAAAGCAGTCCAGAAGAACAGCTGGAAATATAGAGTTTGTCTGATCTGAGTTCCTGATGGCGTTTTCATCATCTTCAAAAATATAAAAACTTAAGCTACGTCAGAGAAATGTATGCAAAAGACTTTAAAATAATATCAGATAACATCATTTATACTATAAACTGCTTATTCTGCTATTGGCAGTGAATAGCCTGTTGTCCGAATCTTGTGTAAGAAAGCAGGTTGAAATTGGTCAATATTTGTATAAAAAAATAATGACGGAACGTTCTGAAAGGCTTTACGGATTAGATCATCTGAGAGCAGTGGCTATTTTACTCGTGTTACTATATCATTATAGGGCCTTTAAACATCCCGGCTGGATCGACAGTATCGGGAGATTTGGATGGACAGGGGTAGATCTTTTCTTTGTTTTAAGTGGTTTTCTGATCTCGGGCCAGTTGTTCAAAGAAATAGAAGACAAAGGAAGTATCAGTCTGAAAACATTTTATGTAAAACGGTTTTTCAGGATTATTCCGGCTTACTTTTTTACCCTTTTTCTTTATTTTACAATTCCTTTTTTCAGGGAAAGAGAAGTTTTATCCTCTTTATGGAAGTTTGTTACCTTCACTCAAAATTACGAGCTTGATGTCATCAACCGTGGAACATTCTCACACGCATGGTCATTGTGTATCGAGGAACAATTTTATCTCATTCTACCTTTGTTGCTTTTGATCTTAATGCCGACAAAACTGTTCAGATATATGGCTGTTCTGATGATTGCCGTCATTGGATTTTCTATGGCCGCAAGGCTTATGGCGTGGAATGAATTTATTGCAGCTGCAGATCCTTCTTCCACAGATTTCTGGAAATTATGGTATATGAAAATATATTATCCAACTCATACAAGATTAGATGGCCTGGGAATGGGTGTCTTGATCGGATATCTCATGCAGTATTCTTCAATGTTCAGAAGAATAGTCGCGGGTAATGGAAATAAGTTTTTCTTTCTTGGAATAGTACTGCTTGGAGTTTCATTTTGGATAGGTAATGAACAGGCTTCAAAAACGGCTTCTGTATTTGGTTTTACATTGGTAGCGGTAAGCTATGGAATTATTCTGATGGCTGCTATTTCCCAATCGTCTTTCCTCTATCGTTCAAAGTCGTATATTACTGCTCAGCTGGCTGCTCTGTCATATGCTGTCTATCTTTCACACAAAGGGATTATCCATATGGTGCAGGAATTCCTGGAGTATTTTAAATTTGAAACCTCGGACAATATCACTATTTTTATTTGTCTGCTGTCTTGTATTTTTGGGGGCTTGTTTTACCGTTTTGTTATTGAGAAACCTTTCTCGGCCATTAAATCCAGAGTTTTGAAAAAAATTGCTTAGTATTCTAAATTAGTAGAAGAATTCTTTTTTAACGCAAAGTTTTATCTTTTCAATCTGAATATGTAAGGGAGCAAAGCTGGAATCAATTTTATTGATTCTTATTAAGCTAACGATAATCACGCAGCTTCAATGCGACTTTGTCGCTATTTCTTTACTCTCTTTAATGGCTCTGTTTAAATTAATAAAACTTTGCGTTTAAGAATTTATGTCTCGAAGATTATGAATATTTGTAAAGTACTTACAATTATTTGGATGTCATCGCTTTCAACACTGCATTCTTTATCGAAGCCTCTTTAAAACTCCAGTATTCACTTTTTTCCGGCATCTGATTTTCTAAAATGACCAAAGCAGTATCCGTAGAAGGAAAATAAACATTCAGGCATGTGAATCCATCACCAAGACCTGTCACTGCAAAATAATCAAGGCCTGATTCCTTGATAAATCTCACATTATATCCAAATCCCATACTTTCTTTTCCAAAAACATTGTGCTGTGAACTTGTGGAAGGGGTCAGCATCTGCTTTTGAAACTCCGGAGAGAGAAGTTTTCCTTTAAATAATGCTTCATCCCATTTGGCAAGATCCTGTACAGTAGAAATAATGCCTGCAGCAGGAGCTATATTATCATTCAGGAATGATTCTTTTACTTTTTCAAACTGATTGTCTTCGTTCATGTAGCCGGGAACAAGAGCCTGATTGCTCTTAGTATTATATACCAAAGTTTTATTCATTTTCAGTTTTTTGAAAAGAGAAGAGGCAAGTTCTGTGAAATTTTTTCCCGTGGTATTTTTAAGGATTTCTCCCAGGAGCATATAAGATAGATTACCATATTTGAACTGGGAACCGGCTTTGAAAGCTGCTGGCTTATTGATATCTGTAATACCATGAGTATGATTCAGAAGATGATGGATGGTAACGCTATCTGCCCAGCTTTGAGTAAGAGTGGGCAGATACTTTTTGATAGAGGTATGAATATTAAGTTTTCCCTGTTCTGCAGCCTGTAAAATCAAAACAGCGGTAACCTGCTTTGAATTGGACATGATTTCAAACTGGTCGTCTGTTTTCAAAGGGATTTTCTTTTCAAAATCTTTGTAGCCATTGGATTTCAGATATTGAATTTTTCCTTTCTGAGCAATCAATACGACCCCGTTGAAAACGATCGGACTGGATGCTGTTATAATGCTGTCTATTTTTTGCGTATAAATGTCTATTTTCTGAGCTGTTACAGTAGCAGACAATACTGCTGAAAATAGAGCTGTGAAGAATACTTTTGTCGTGGTCATTATGTTTTTTTGTATTGAAAAAGTAAGAAATGGATATGACATTAAAATGTTTCCAAATATATGTATTTACTCTTTTGCTTTTATTTCAAATATTTAATAATTTGGCTTCTATGAAAATAAAAGCTATTAGCCTTCTCATCATTCTTTTCACTATTATTTCCTGTAAAAAAGATAAGGAATATCCGAAATATGTTGAGCTGGAGTCTGGTGGCGGAGAATATTCATTGTATATAAAAAACGGAACCTTTGAATTTTTAAAAACGGAACTTATAAGCTATGACCAGATTTCAACAGCTCCATTTTCGGAAGGGAAATATGAGATATCCGGAGATGAACTTATTTTAAAAAGTGATAAAGGAAAAAAGTATACTTTCAAAATAGGAAATGAAGCAGAACTGATTCCTGAAAAAATGGATTCTTTAAAAGAGCTGAAAGGTTTGTATCCGGTTCAGATTCTTCACGATAATAAAATGCCGAAAGAAATGGGTCGTCTGGATTCTTTGGGAAGAAAAAATGCACTGTGGCTTTATTTCAATGAAAAAGGAAAGGTCATCAACCAGCGGTTGTATAAAAATGGGGAACTGGTGAAAGACAATTACAAGTCTGATATTATTGTAAAATAGATAGATAGATAGATAGATAGATAGATAGATAGATAGATAGATAGATAGATAGATAGATAGATAGATAGATAGATAGATAGATAGATAGAAAATTTGACGCAAAGTTTAATTCTGCTATAATGGTTTTACAAGGAGGCAAAGAGGAAATCAATTGCATTGATTCTTTCTAAGCGTATGTATTATCATTAGCTTCATCAGCGACTTTGTCGCTTTGCTTTGCCTTCTTTAATGATTATTTTAATAATAAAAACATTGCCTTTAAAACATATAACAATTATCAATAAAAAGGCACCATTTACAAGTAAATGATGCCTCGTCACTGAATATATTTGAATGTAAAATTGTTTTAGGTTTATCTATTCATTCTGTTTGATTTGTGGGTTATTATTAATCTCTTTATTGGGAATCTGGAATCTGAATTTATCCGGTGTAAGGTTGAATCTTCCAAAAGTATGATTCGTTCCTGTGTATACTCTTTCCAAAGGGGTGTTTAATCTTTTCATATCAAACCATGCATAGCCCTCACCCCAAAGTTCAATCCTTTTTTGCAGGACTATTTCATTGATCAGCTCATTGCCTGACTTTGTGGAGAGTGTATAAGCCTGATCCCTTTTTGAGGTAATTTGGAACAATACCTGTCTGGCTTCTGCTTCTCTTCCCTGTCTGGCAAGGGCTTCAGCCTGAATATAATACAGAGAGGAAGCTCTGATATAAATATAATCTCCTTCAAAAAGACTAGGATCTTTAAACTTCCAGCTTACATAAGGCGGATAATTTTTCGTTTTACCGTTAAAAGTATAAGCCGAAGCCTGGCTGCCATTGAACACTTTTTTACGGTAATCAGTTTCCGGAATTGCTTCGTAAAGACGTTTGTCTATCAGTTTTCGGATCTGCGCTGCTCCGGCATATCCTTCGTTGGTATTATCAAACATCGAGAAGAATGAAGCATAATAATTTCCGATACTCATAGTAGAAATCGTATTATGAAAACCCCATATCACCTCAGGATTATTGATATTGGAAAATCCGGTGGTGGTATAATCATCTTCTGTCATAAGACCAACACCCTGTTTACTTTCTTCAGCATATTGGGCAGCTTTGATGTAATCTCCCGTCTCCAGAAATACTTCGGCGGCAATTGCCTTGGCGGTTCTTCTATCGATCTGTGCTCTGGACGGACGGGCATAAGTATCTAAAAGTATAATAGATTCCTCAATGTCATTTTTGATTTGTCCATACACCTCAGCAACAGTTGATCTTGGAAGTCCCTGGCTTGGATTTTTTGCGGTAAGGACCAATGGAAGTCCCGGTTCAGACTGATGGCCGTTATAATCATTGGCATAAAAACGGACTAAATAAAAATAAGAGTACGCTCTTAAAGCTAATAACTGTCCTGCAATCGCCCTGTTTTTTGCATTTGCATTTTTATCCAGATCATCAAGAAGCTTATTGATCACAAATATTCTTGCATAAAAAGTGGTCCATACAATCTCAGAAGCAATATTGCTGGCATTGGTAGCTTCATAATTGTAAAACATTCCCAAATGCTGGTTCGTAGACTGAATGACATCATTTGACATCAGATCAGCACCTGCTTTGATTCCCATGATTCCAAAATCTGAGTGAACGGTAGTACCGCCGGCACCATTGCTCCGAAGATCAAGATAGATTCCTCCAAGGATTTTTTCCGGACTGGAAGAGTCGTTATTCAGCTGTTCACCGGAAATATCACCTTCCGGTAGTGTATTAAGATCACTGGCACAGCTGTTCGTAATAAGACTAATCGTTACAGCTGTTATAAAGTATTTTATTTTTTTCATTCCTGTTCTTTTAAAAATTAAGTTTGAAACCTAAAGAGACACTTGACAGCAGAGAATATCGGTAGGCATCAGAAACTCCTGTCAGGGAAGCTCTTGGATCATATCCTTTTCTCTTAGACCACAGATACAGATTGTTACCTGTAACATAGATTTTCAGACCTGATAAGCCTGCCTGCTGTGCAAAACCATCAGGAAGCTGATAGGAGAGCGTTACATCCTGAAGACTGATATAATCCGATTTAATCAGATAAAGTGTTGAATTTCCGTTCTGGTTGGTAGCATTAAGATCCACTCTTGGTAATTCAGCAGTTGTATTTTCAGGAGTCCATGTTTTATCCAGATCCGTTGAATAGTTAGACCCATAGCTGTCAGAATGGAATAAACTTCTGTAAATATCATCATATCCATATCCTCCGAACTGGTACGCAAAATTCACTGCCAGATTGAATCTCTTATAGCTAAAATCTGTTCCGAATCCACCATACACCTTGGGAATCGCTGATTTGCCGGTGTTATAATCCGTAGCATCCTTATAACTGTTGGTGACGGTTCTTTCCTCTTTCTGAGTGACAGGATTGATGACAGTGCGATACCATAAAGCATCCCCGTTTTCAGGATTTACTCCGGCAAACTCTTTCAGGAAATACGTATAGCGGTCTCCACCTTCTGTAAGGATAAACAACCCGGAAACCAGACCCGTATTCCTTTGCTCAGCCGGTAATTTTGTAATCTTATTCTTATAATGAGTGGCATTGGCATAAAAGCTCCACTGGAATTCATCACCACGGAGAATATCCACGCTTAGATTAGCCTGAACTCCTCTGTTGGTCATATCCCCGATATTTCCATATTTCACATAAGAGCCTGCATTGGACGGAGGAAGAGGCAGCGTATAGATCATATCCGATACTTTCCTTTCAAAATAATCAGCATTCAGGGTTATTCTGTTTTTCAAAAATGAGAGTTCAAAACCGGCATTCAGGTTTTTGGAAGTTTCCCATTTTAAGTCCTTATTTCCTTGTTTTTTAAGTGAAAGAACCGGTTTGTCATCCCCGAAATTATTAATTCCGTAGATATCCTGGTAAGCATAATAATCTCTGTTGGAACCTCCTAAAAGAATGTTATCATTTCCCTGCTGGCCATAAGAAGCTTTTAATTTTAAAGAATTGATCACACTGTTGTCCTTAAGGAAATCTTCCTTAGCAATATTCCAGGCCAGTCCCAATCCATAGAAATTTCCCCATCTGCTTTCCGGAGAAAAGACAGAAGAACCATCCCTACGGATATTGGCATTGAAGAAATACTTCCCGTCATAATTATATAGTAACCTTGTGAAATATCCTTCTACAGCATATTCATAGCCGCTTCCTGATAAATCTGTAATTTTCACAGCATTGTCAAAAGACTGGGAGTCGGGTAATAAAAGCTGCTGTTTTGATCCTGAAAAACCATCATCTTTTATTTTATTCAGCTCATGTCCTACAAGAAGATTAAAACTGTGATTTCCCAGTTTTTTCTGATAAGTAAGCAATTGCTGATGGTTCAGGGTATATTTAAAATTAGAACCCTGCGAAATAGTTCCCCCTACAGAAGATGAAGTTCCACCTTCCGTATTTCCGAACTGAAGATTTCTTGTATTTTCAAGATAAGCACCGAAGTTATAGGTGAAATCCAGTCCTTTGATAATTTCATAATTTAAACCAAGGTTAAGATTGGTGATATTACTTACGATCTGAGATTTATCTTTCTGAAGGTTGCCTACTGGGTTTTCAAAAACGGCATAAGATCTTGTGGCTCCGTTGGGTCCCTGTCCGTCTCCATAGTCATATAGAGCATTTCCATTGCTGTCATACAGCCTCTGGTAATTGTTGTCCCTGAGGAAAACAGGATAGAATGGAGCAATATTTCTGGCAAACTGGAAAGGGTTGGAAAAGCCTCCTGTCTCCCCAAAATCCTGCTTGCTGTAGGTATAAGATAAAGCACTGGTCAACTTCAGCTTTGATGTGATGGAATAATCCACATTCGACCTGATTCCGAATCTTTCAAAACCGGAAGATATTAAATACCCTTTATCATCCAGATAATTAAGGGAAGTATAAGATTTTACCTGATCCCCATTGGCATTGATTCCCACTGTGGCTTCTCTTCTCAGGGCCGGTCTGAAAAGCAGTTTTTTCCAGTTGTCCTGATACAGCAGTTTCGCATCAGGATTGAAAGATCCATCCTTTGAAATCAATTGGTTAAAAGGAACGCTATAAGCATCATATCCCAGTTTCGTCAACGCTGCAAGCCCCACATCATGTGGAGAAGGTCCTGAGGGAACGGCTCCGGGTTGTTTCAGTCTTGCAATTTCACCAATTCTGGCTCTGTTATAATAAGCTGTATAATAATCCTGTGGGGAAGTATAAACCGAATAATCCTCGATAGATCTGAAATTCACACCGGTTCTTACATCGGCTTCAATACTTACTCCTTTACTCTTTCCTCTTTTTGTATTCACAATAATCACTCCATTGGCCCCTCTGGAACCATATAGAGCATTGGAAGAAGCATCTTCAAGAAAAGAAATACTTTCAATATCCGATGCGGCAATACTGTTCAGGTTTCCGCTGTACGGAATACCATCCAGTACAATCAGTGGATCACTGGAAGCATTGATAGAACCTATTCCTCTCATTCTGATGGTTGGCTGAGAACCCGGCTGGCCGGAAGAGATCACCTGTACACCGGCTACTTTTCCTCCGATTCCCTGAAGAATATTTCCATTCTGAAGATTAGACAGGTCTTTTGCCTTCAACGACTGTACAGATCCTGTAATTTCCTCTTTTTTCTGCTTCCCGAAGGCTACCACCACCACTTCCTTTATCGAAGTTTCTTTGGAAAGGCTGTCTTTAGTTTGGGCATAGCCATATTCCGCGAATAGGAGTAAAGCTAATACACCAAGTTTACATTGTTTCTTTTTCATTATATTAATCTAGGTTTAAAACTGAACTGTGTATTACTGCTGATCTTCTGTTATAAAATGTAGCTTTCCGCCTCCTTTTTCAGGGAGGATTTCAATAACGAAAAGATTAAAATTTACAGGAGATGTACCCGGATGAAAGAAGCCTTGAATTTTTTGGCTTTAATTCCTACAGTAATGAATGTATCTTTTGGAAAGTTATGACATCATCATTGTGCACATCATATCAAAGCACATATCTTGAGAAATACTGTTGTGCCGTGAAAAAACAGACATTCCACAACACATATATTGTGCAGGAGCTGTCGGCATAGTGGTGCATAAGTAAGAATCAAAGTAGTTCTTATTCATGAGAATAAAGTTTATGTTTTTTTTAACTGGGTCAAAATTATTTAATAATTGCTGAACACCGGTAAAAGGTGCGTATGAGATAAATCATATTAACCTACTAAATTAGTAGACTAATAAGAAAATACATAATATCTATTTGATATTTAATGATTTAATTAATTGTTCGAAATGTTAAAAAATGATAAAAAAATAATATTTTGAGCTATGAATTAAAGTTAATACATTAAGTCTATTGTTTTTGTAGACTTTTTATGTATTTTATAACACATGCTCTACCTGATCCGGAAGATTGACGGGAAAATTTTTGTACAGGATTAGTTTTGGCTAAGGAGAAGATAGATCCGGTGAAATCTTCTTTACATGCATTTCGGAATTTTACACCAACAAAAAATTAAAGAAATGAATATTGTTTTAACAGGTTCCATCGGGAACATCGGAAAACCACTTACAAAAGAACTCGTACAAAAAGGACATTCGGTAACAGTGATCAGCAGTAATGAAGAAAGAATAGCTGCTATAGAAGCATTGGGTGCAAAAGCCGCTATAGGCAATATGTTTGATGCAGACTTTCTCACCGAAACATTTAGAAGTGCAGACATTGTGTATTTGATGGAAACAATGGAAGCAGCGGGAGACATGTTTGATAAAAGCATTGATTTTATCGGAAAGATCAGTGAAATTGGTCATCATTACAAAACTGCTGTGGAACGGTCGGGAGTGAAGAAAATTATCCATCTCAGCAGCATTGGTGCCCATACAGATAAAGGGACTGGGATTATTGTCTTTCATCATTATGTAGAACAGATTCTGAAACAATTGCCGGATGATGTTGCGATTAAATTCATTCGTCCTGTTGGTATTTATTTCAATATGTTTTCGTTCATCCCTACGATAAAAAACAAAGGGGCTATTATTTCCAATTGGGGAGGTGATCAGAAAGAGCCTTGGGTTTCTCCATTGGATATTGCAGATGCTGTAGCTGAAGAAATGGATAACCCTTTTATGGGCAGAGAAGTACGCTATGTAGCCAGTGATGAGGTTTCTCCTAATGAAATTGCAAAAGCTCTGGGAGAATCAATCGGTAAAGCAGATCTGGAATGGGAAGTGATTTCAGATCAGGAATTATTGGAAAACTGGCTTCACATCGGTTTCAATGAGCAGGTAGCCAAAGGTTTTGTAGAAACGCAGGCAAGTCAGGAAAGCGGAATTCTGTATGAAGATTACTATCAGCATCAGCCTGTCCTGGGGAAAGTAAAACTGGCAGATTTTGCGAAGGAATTTGCTGTTGCTTACCACAATGAGGAAGTGTGAAATATTGAACCATAAAAGTCACAAAAGATTTAACACTCTTAAGAAGATATTCTTACGCAGAGTAAGTTCACATAAGTTTTTTAAAAATCAAAGATTTTTATAAGTGTACAACATTAAACGCAAACATCTGTGAAAATCTGTGAAATCTGCGGTTAAAATAAACCACAAAAGTCACAAAAGCTTTAAACACTCTTAAGAAGATATTCTTACGCAGAGTAAGTTCACATAAGTTTTTTAAAAATCTTTGATTTTTTATAAGTGTACAACATTAAACGCAAACATCTGTGAACATCTGTGAAATCTGCGGTAAAATAAACCACAAAAGTCACAAAAGCTTTAAACACTTAAGTAAGCTTTAGAGGATATTATTACGCAGAAGAAGAACACATTAGCTTTTAAAAATCTTTGATTTTTTTCTTAAGTGTAGAACATTAAACGCAAACATCTGTGAACATTTGTGAAATCTGCGGTAAAATAAACCACAAAAATCACAAAAGCTTTAAACACTTAAGTAAACTTTAGAGGATGTCATTACGCAAAATAAGTACACATAAGTTTAAAAAAACAAAGATTTTCACAATAATAACCACAACATCTGTGAAAGTCAATGTTTTCGTGGTAAAACAATTTGTAATTTTATAGATATGGAAAGAAGGGTTACCAAAAGAATAAAAACCATTACAGAATTTCACCGTTCAAGAGGATTACCTCCTCCCGAGCATCCGCTCATCAGTGTGATTGATTACAAAGATGTTCAACGGCCTGCTGATATCGGAGAAGTTAACTGGATGCTGGATTTTTACCAGATTTCTTTGAAAACAGGAATGAATGGAAAGCTGAAATATGGTCAGCAGGAATATGATTTTGATGAAGGAACTCTGTTTTTTATTTCCCCGAATCAGGTTTTCAGAATTGAAACAGATTCCGGTCTGAAGGAGAAGCAATCCGGCTGGATGCTGTTGATTCACCCTGATTTTCTGTGGAACACTTCACTGGCAAAAACCGTAAAACAATATGATTTTTTCGACTATTCTGTGAATGAAGCTTTGTTTCTTTCCAAAAAAGAAGAACTTACGATCAATGGAATTATAGAACATATTGAACAGGAATATCATGCGGTGATTGATAAATTCAGCCAGAATATTATCATCTCCCATATTGAAACACTGCTCAGTTATTCCGAAAGATTTTATGAAAGGCAGTTCATTACCAGAAAAATAACCAATCATAGCATCCTGAACCGTTTAGAATCTTTACTGACGGATTATTTTAATGATAATGATCTGGTATCAAAAGGATTACCTACCGTTCAGTTTACAGCCAAAGAACTTGGAATTTCACCCAATTACCTTAGCCGGCTGTTAACCACTCTTACCGGACAAAGTACCCAGCAGTTTATCCATGACAAGCTGATTGAAAAGGCAAAAGAAAAGCTCTCTACGACAGAACTTTCAGTAAGTGAGATTGCTTATGAACTGGGCTTTGAGCATCCGCAGTCCTTTACAAAACTGTTTAAAAATAAAACCCGGCTTTCTCCGCTGGAGTTCAGAGCTTCTTTTCAGTAGGACATAAAAAAGATTCATACAGCATTATTATGATCAATGATGCTGTTTGGCTGTAATACCTGTTTTATTGTATTTATTCCGGTATTCGATAGGAGATAAGCCCGTAATTCTGCGGAATATTTCCCGAAAGGCTTTCACATCAGAATATCCCGTTTCATACATCACTTCATTGATGGTTTTCCGGGAAACTTCCAGCTCTTTTTTGGCAGATTCTATCTTTACCCTTTGTTGATATTCAAGAGGCGTATTGCCGGTTGCTTTTATAAACCTGCGGTCAAAACTTCGCCTGCCGACCGTCAATTTTTTGGATAGCTCTTCCATGGATATTTTCTCAGAGAAATTCTTTTCAATATATTCCTGGGCTTGAATAATCATTTCATCACCATGCGATTTCTGTCCGTTAAAGATGATGAAATCCGATTGTGTTTCCCTGTCGATATCAATTTGAAATATTTTGGAACAGTAAATAGCCGTTTGCCTGTCATAATATTTTTCAACCAGATAAAGAAGAAGGTTTAAGAAAGAGTAGCCTCCGCCGTTCGTATAGATCCCATGCTCATCCGTAATGATTTTTTCTGCCCTTACATTCACTTTCGGAAACAGCTTTTTGAAATTGGCCACCGTATTCCAGTGGATAGAACAGCTTTTTGAATCCAGAAGCCCTGTAGAAGCCAATATATAAGCTCCTGTACACATGCTGGCTACATCCGCTCCATTTTTATACTGGTCTGATATCCAATCGACAAGTGCGGTGTTTTGATCTTCTATTTTTGTGAAGTTAGGGGCAATGGCAGGGATGACAATCAGATCGGTTTTCCGGATGGCTGCAATATTTTTTTGTGGGATTACGGTGAGCAAGCCATTTACAAAATCAGAATGCTCAGAAACTCCTGCCAGTTCGATGGTGAAAACCATATCTTTATTATTGTGGCTGTAATACCTGTTGGCTTCCGTAAAAATATGATAGGTCCCTATAATGCAGGATAATGTATTGGGAGCTGTCTGTGCATCGGGAACTAATATGGTTAAATGTTTCATATCGCAAAATGTAAAGGTGAATAAATTGTGCCGGCTGTAACCTCATCTGTGTCATACAAATATAACAAAATAAGATGTCCGGATCAACCTCTTATAATGTCTATTTTACACCCCTTACAGGTCTTTCTATGTTCTTACCTTTGAATAAGTAAATACAATAATACAATCCGAAAGGATAGTAGAAAATAAAAATGAACACTAAAAACAAATATAAAATTATGAAATCACAGGATTTTACAACAAGTATTACCATTGATGCTTCACCACAGCAGGTATTTGATGCCGTTAACAATGTGCGGGGC
This sequence comes from Chryseobacterium rhizoplanae, assembly GCF_900182655.1. Lineage (GTDB taxonomy): Bacteria > Bacteroidota > Bacteroidia > Flavobacteriales > Weeksellaceae > Chryseobacterium > Chryseobacterium rhizoplanae. The sequence goes on along the minus strand of NZ_FXTC01000005.1, from coordinate 94,224 downwards.
TGGTGGTCTGAAAATATTGAAGGGTCTACCTCTGTGCTGAACAGCGAATTTGCCTATCATTATCGTAACGTCCACCGGTGCAGGATAAAAATTACAGAAATGCAGCCCAATACCAGAGTGGTGTGGCATGTTCTGGATAATGATTTTAATTTCATTGAAGATAAAACAGAATGGGTGGATACCCATATTGTATTTGATATTCATGAAAAAGAGGGAAAAACAGAGCTGACATTTACTCATCAGGGGCTGGTTCCTGAAGGTGAATGTTACGAAGTCTGCCATGACGCCTGGACGCATTATATTCAGGACAGCCTGAAATCCCTTATCACCACAGGGCAGGGTAAGGCAACTCCCAAAGAAGATTTTGTGGTACCTGATCATAAGGAAGAACATACAGATACAAAAAGTATTTATCACAAATTACTCATTACTGTCCCAGTAGAAAAAGTATATGAAGCGATCACTACCCGGGAAGGATTAGCCGGATGGTGGACCCCGGATACAGAGGCAAAAGCAGAGGTTGGCAGTATCCTGAGATTTGGTTTTGGTCCTGATTATTTTAAGAATATGGAAGTAATGGATCTGAAGCCTTATAGTCTGGTAAAATGGCGCTGTATCAAGGGATTTGAGGACTGGGTAGGTACTACACTTACTTTTGAGCTGGAGCCGCATAAAAAAGGATGCATTTTATTATTCCACCATGATGGCTGGAAATCATACAATTCAGAATTTGCCTCCTGCAGTTTTGACTGGGCTTTATTCTTCAGAAGCCTGAAATCTCTTTGTGAAACAGGAAAAGGATTTCCCTATCCGGAATTTGATAAAATAAATTAAGATAATGATATATAATGATGTACCAAAATAATTAAACAACTTTCAGTTTTAAAAATTCAGCCTGATATTAATTGTTGACATTTGAAAACTAGGAAAATCTTTTTTATTTTGTATTTACACTGCACAAACAAAATGTATATACAAAATGTTATAACATTTTGTTTCATGTAAAACATTTTGTTATATATTTGCAATATGCAACGTTGCAAATTGCTATATCAATTTGATATATCAATTTATATAAAAATAAAAATACTCCCTGCGTCAACAAGGAGTATCATTAAAAAGGAAATTATTTAATTTCTACATAGAAAACAAATAAACCTCCTTTTGGATGGTAAATAGTTTTACCATTCTTTTTAATTGATCTGGTAAAAACTTTTTTATAAGTTTTTCCATTTTTTTCAAAAGTCTTCATTGAATCGGATTTTTGAATTAAACCAATTACCGAACAACTCAGGCAGCCACCTGAGTTGTTCTGCTTACAGTCTCAGCGTTACCGCCTGTGGAATACATCCACATTTGTATCTACACTAGCAAATATAGGAAATTTAAAAATCAGTTTTATAATAGTTGTTGATATATGTTAGTAACTTTTAATATTTTATAGTTTTAAATCAACTTTTATTACAATAAATGGAATTAGGGACTTTAAAATACATGTTTAATATAAGGTTGTTTTACAAAGAACATAACCTCTTTCATGAGATTGTTTTTGTAACTCAGTGAATTGCATTTAGAATAGACTTAGAAAAACTGTTTCTGAAATTTAAAAAATTGATATTTCTCATCATTCTTAATGGAATTGGTGTTTTTTTACAGGAAAATTAATTATATTTTTGATAATTATTTATCTGCACAATTCTTTATCCGGAGCGGTAAAGCATAACGATTGTAAAAAACCACGCCAATATTATGATGAAAAAATACCTTACCTATATAGCACTTTTGGGAGCACCTTTATTTTGGGGACAAAATAAAGGGACTGAAATATCTCCTTACCAGCAGAACTGGAAATCGGCAGAGAAGGAAAATCAGGACATGGCATTTGATGCTGATATAAAACTGTCTGATGCTGAAACTGCCTTGGATAAAAAGATCTTCCAAGCCCGTAAGCAGTTTCTGAGTGATACAGAATCCAAAAAAATATCTTTATACAACAGCTCTTTCTATGAAGTAAGACCATTAATAGAAGGCAGTAAGCTGTATGAAATACTGCAGACCATGCCGAAAGGAGGTTTATTGCACACCCACAGCGGAGGGATCACGGAGGTGGAATGGATCATTTCAGCTGCCAGAAAATACCAGGAATGCTATGTGTACGATCAGAAAGATAATGATCAGTTCATTTTCGGACAGCTGGCTTTTTTTGAAAAAGGAAAAGTGCCCAACGGATTTGTCAGTCTTGATAAAAAACTAAGCTCAAACCCGGGTTTTGAAAAAGAACTGCAAGATCTTCTTACGCTGAAACGCAATAATTTATGTTCTTACACAGATTATTGGATTGAATTTGAAAAACGTTTCAAGCGTATCAATCTACTGCTTCCTTATCGTCCTTTCTTTAAAGAATATTATTTGAAAGGCTTTCAGGATTTGATCAAAGATAAAGTACAGCATGTAGAAATCAGATATATTTTTGATGAGCTTTACGATTTTCAGCACGGGAAATATCCTTTGAATACTTCCATCACAGATCTGCAGGACATTCTTAAAGAAATACATAAGACAAATCCGCAGTTTACCCTGAAGCTGATCTATTCAAGCTTTAAATTCCTGGATAATGAAAGTATCGGAAAGCAGCTGGAAACAGCTTTTCAGATGAAGAAAGAATTTCCGGATATGATCTCGGGTTTTGACCTTGTTGCAGATGAAGCTGCAGGACATAATATCAATTTTTTTGGGAAAAGCTGGGCAAAGCTGAATGCGCTTAACAAAAAGTATGGCGTAGAAATGCCTCTTTTCCTGCACGCCGGAGAAAGTAATTCCGCTCTCAATAAAAATGTTCTGGATGTGGCTTTATTAAACAACAAAAGAATTGGACACGGATTGAATCTGATCTACTTCCCCAAAACCATGGAGCAGATCAGAAAACAGAATAAACTGGTTGAGGTAAGCCCCATCAGCAATCAGGTTCTGGGGTATGTAAGTGACCTTAGAAACCACCCGGCCAGAGTATTATTAAGCAATGGGATACAGTGTTCCATCAGCAGTGATGATCCTTCCGTATATGGATATACAGGGCTTAGCTACGATTTCTGGGTAGCACTGGTATATTGGGAACTGGATGTAAAAGCATTGAAAAAACTGGTTTTCAATTCCATTAATTATTCTTCTCTGAATGAAAATGAGAAAAAGAAATCATTAGCCTATCTGACCCAGCAATGGAATGATTTTGTACAAAAAACAAATCAGAAGTTAAACTAACCGGGCTTTCCTGAAAAAATAAAATCGCATTATTGACTTAATAATGCGATTTGTCTTTTAATTGATCATTAAAAGTTACTTTTTGGATAATTCCTTTTTGACCACAGCACCTAGTTTTGACGGACTTACCTTGGTCAGCACCAGCGATTCACAGCCATTAAAGATTGCAAAACGTTTTACGGTTTCTACAAAAGGTGCCAGCCATACTTCAGGAGCTATAGTATGGTTTTCAATATGCAAATGGATAAGCTCAAACTTTTTTTCCTTTCTGTGGGCTTTACAATCCACTCTTCCTATAAACTGATCTCCAAACAAAATCGGCAGACAGAAATAGCCATACTGTCTTTTTTCTTTCGGGGTATAACATTCCAACCGGAAATCAAAATCAAAAATCTGCTTGATCCGGTCACGGTGAATAATAGAATTATCAAACGGAGACAGCAGCCGTACACTGGATTCTGTGAGTGTAAATGTTTTTTCCAATAGATCATTTTGTACAAAAACAGTGGATCCTCCATCAACCTTGACCTTGGATATGCTGTTCTCTTCCAGCAAGGTCTGTAATACGTCATTGACATTTTTCTTCAGGTCGTTTCCTTTACGGAGATGGGTAATCTGCTTCACAGTAGTAAATCCATAAGCGCGCAGATTGGTTGTTACCAGATATTCCGCCAGCTCCAGTGGAGTAGGTTCTGTAGTATTAATGGAAGCGGAGAGAACCCTTTCGGCCAGATCATAAGTTTTCTGCATGCCGGAACGTCCGCTGATCATCAGGTCTCCCTGCATGAAAAGTCTTTCAAGAGCGAGTTTAGCAGGCTTCCAGTTCCACCAGGTTCCTGCTTTATGGCTTTCGTTTTCAAAATCTCTTGCCCGCTTAGGACCTTCGTTGCGGATGGTGTCTGTGACAAATTCCATTACTTTTGGATCAGCATTGTAATAGCGGAATTCTCCCCGTTTGATCGTCAGCATTTGAGGTAAGACATACCGGAAATCCTTCATCGGAAGATACGATGCAGCGTGAAACCAATATTCAAATACCTTGCGTTCCTCCACAAGGTCTTCAAGATAATCTGCCTGAAAGTCCGGGATTCTGGTCCATAGCGTATGATGATGGGCACGCTCCACCATAGACAAAGTATCAATCTGTATATATCCGAGATGTTCCAAAGCATGAAGAACCGCATCTTTTCCGGTTCCGAACGGTGTATTTTGTGTTAATCCCTGACTCTCTAATGTTGCAAGCTTTAAATGCTCCAATGCCAACTTCTTTTCCATATCCGAAGAAAACAGATTTGTTTGTGATGCTTTTTCAAATATAATGATTTACCGAAAAGCTTTGAGTAAGATATCATTTAAATACTCATTGGGATGGCTCGTGACAGAATACAGATGAAAAGTCAGTTGTTTTGGTCTTTATCCCTTTTCAATTCCCTTTCAATTTCATCCACATAAGGTAAGGGAAGATGGAAACTTTCTTCAATGTATTTCCTGATATTTTCATCAGTTTTTCCGTTTACCTTTCTGATAAAAAGTTGATTTCCGGATTGTAAGGATTCAATATAAGTGGATGTATCCTGTGTATTTTGAAAAATTGATTTCTCAAGTACCGCTCTTTTATCATCATTGATGATGATATCACTAAATGACGTATTCATAAGAACAGTCTGAAAGAATGATTCTGCCGGTAAAAAAGTATGAAGATAATAATCTTCAAAATCCATTACACTGGTATTATTGGTTAGAAATACACAGGTTTCTCTTGTGAAAATAAACCATTTTCCGCCGATAAAAGGGATTACATCATTCATGAATGCTCTTTTGTGGATAAAAGAGGAGATCACATGGGTAAGTTCTGTAAAATAATTTTGTATTCTTTTCAGGGTATCCGGTCTGTAAAATTTTTGGTCGTAATAAAAAAGATAATTTCTGTCTTTATTGACGGAAAGGAATTGTCTGATGATGTTTTGTGATTTCAGAGGATAATCTTCACCGCTTAGATTGATAAAATAATCCCATTCTTTACTTACATTTAAGAGGAATTCCATAGCATTCAGCTCTGCCTGAACCATATTGAAGCCTCCCGACACAATATTTAGGCTGTCCAGAATATAGACATTCGGAAATTGAACGATGTAGATCTGTATTTCTTCAATGAACTCGGGCTTGGCCTTTCGGTCGATATGAATAAGATAAAACTGATCCCTGGTATAAATTTTCTGAAACATCTCTTTAAATACCTCAGGTTTATGATGTACCATAATGAAATAAGCAATCCTTACATGATGGCCTGTAGACGATTCCAGAGTTTTGGGATAAGGTTTGGCTATGGGACTGGAAGCTTGCATGATTCGGAGTTTAAAATCATCCGCGACAGCAAATAATTTGATTAATTGGTAGAAGGTAAGAATAATTTTTTGATAATCAATCATTTAAATAAAATTGTATTTGCCTTTTTTTATTGTAGGTTTGCAAAGCATTTATAAAACAGGTCACTGCCTTTGCTATTCTGTCATAGTTTAAAATCACATTTTTTTCTTTCAGTTTTGCTTTTTCAGCTACCAATTTATAGTCTTCATTCCCTGGAAGGAATCAGAGATTATAAAGTTCTATTGTAGAGGAGCGATACGTCATGGCTGGATAATCCCAAATATATTAAGGATATTATTGTAGCCAAAACAGGAAAAAGATGAGCAGAGAAATAACATTCTTTATTGTTTATCCTTACCATTTTACACCAATTCAAATTCTGATCAACAGATTTGTTTACAAAATACCGGAAAGCCGGAATTTATAATGAATTTTAAAAATTTAAACCTAATCAACCCCATTATCCGTGCCGTGACAGAAGCCGGATATTCCAGACCTACTGAAATACAGTGTAACGCAATTCCACTTATTTTAACGGGAAGGGATGTTGCAGGATGTGCCGGGTCGGGTACAGGAAAAACAGCGGCATTTGTTATGCCTATTCTGCAACTGTTGAAAAGACATACTACGGAACATAAAGAAATACGGATTTTAATACTTACACCCACACCGGAATTAGCCAGACAGCTGGAAGAAAATATTGGAATTTACAGTAAATACTTACCATTGTCTCAGTTTTCTGTGTATGAAGGCATTCCTGTTGGAAGCCAGCTTGCAGCACTGAGAAAAAGAGTGGATATTCTTGTGGCAACACCTGGAAGGCTGCTCGACCTGGAAAATCAGAGACATATTGATCTTTCTAAAATTGAGATATTTGTTTTAGATAAAGCAGATAAAATGCTTGAGATGGGTTTCATTAATGAGATAAAAAAAGTAGTAAAATTGCTTCCCCAGAAAAGACAAAACCTGTTTTTTTCTACAACAATGCCTGGAAGTGTAAGGCATTTTGCCGGAACAATCCTGAACAATCCCGTGGAAGTTATTGTGAATCCTGCTTCTTTTGCAGCGAAGATCGATAAGCAGCCGGTAGGTTTTAAAGAAAAGAAAAAAGATATGCTGACTGATACGCAGCATAAAAAAAATATAAGATCACTGCTTTTTACACGTACCCAACATGTAACCAGCAAACTGGTCCAGCAGCCATAGAACTTAGCGTACCGCTGAAATCTATGGGTACAGGATCAGAAGAAGAGCCGAAATAGAAGAACCGCTATTTCATTTTTATAAATAGAATCTGTAACGTTTACAGACTATCATATACAATTTTTAATAATAATTACAATGCAAGAAGGCACCGTAAAATTTTTCAATGAAGCAAAAGGCTTCGGTTTTATTACTCCAGCAGATGGAAGTAAAGATATATTTGTACATTCTTCAGGATTAAACACAAGAGCGATCCAGGAAAATGATAAAGTCGTTTTTGATGTACAAAAAAGTGATAAAGGTTTAAATGCTGTTAACGTTAAGTTAGCATAATTAAAATCTTAATTGCATAGATGTTATATTAACATCCTTTGACATGTCAAGTCTCATATTTTTATATTTTTTTACAATTCAACATCCATACACTTTAGTATCTGGATATATTGTTTGAAAAGACATTGATGTAAGTAGATTATTTTTTATTTTCATTATGTTCATAAGCCTCTTACTTTATGTGAGAGGTTTTTCAGGGATTCAAGAAGATTGAGGTCTGAAAAATAAAATATGCAGACTTGATATACAATTGTTACCGCGTTAATTTATAAATACAGTAAATATTTTAATCCCTTAAAAAGGTCCAGGAAATAATATGATTGTTATCAATAATTTTGATGATTACAAGGCTCTTGAAGGGCAGATGATTGGAGATTCTGCCTGGCATGTGATAGATCAGGATCAGATCAACAGATTTGCAGATGCTACTTTAGATGATCAGTGGATTCATACAGATAAAGAAAGGGCAGAAAAAGAAGGCCCTTTTAAATCAACCATTGCTCATGGTTATCTGACATTATCACTGATTCCTTATCTCTGGAAACAGATTGCTGATGTCCGAAATGTAAAAATGGAAATCAATTACGGAATTGAGAACCTTAAATTCGGAGATGCTGTGCCGGTAAACAGTGAGGTAAAACTGCAGGCAACGGTAAAATCAGTAATCAATCTCAAGGGAACTGTAAAAGCGGTTGTTGAAGCTAAGCTGCTCATTAAAGACCATATAAAACCTGCTTATACTGGCGATGTGGTTTTCCTTTATCATTTTCTCTGATGCAATAAAAAAGCATCATTAAATTCAATGATACTTTTAAGTTTCTGCCAGCTGTTTTATGGTTTATTATAAAACAAATATTCTTGTGTTTTTACAATGAAAGCACTATTTTACCCAATAAAGGTCTGTCCTTATTCCCATTCAGAAATAAAAACAAGGTACACGTAAGAAAAAATCAAAGATTTGTAAAAAGCTAATGTGTCCCGCTTCTGCGTAATAATATCCTCTAAAGTTTACTTAAGTTAAGGCTTTTGTGACTTTTGTGGTTTATTTTACCGCAGATTTCACAGATTTTCACAGATGTTTGCGTTTAATGTTGTACACTTATAAAAATCTTTGATTTTTATAAGCTAATGTGTTCTTCTTCTACGTAATAATATTCTCTAAAGTTTACTTAAGTGTTTAAAGCTTTTGTGACTTTTGTGGTTTATTTTACCGCAGATTTTACAGATTTTCACAGATGTTTGCGTTTTATGTTGTACCCTTATAAAAATCAAAGATTTTTAAAAAGCTAATGTACCCTTTTCTGCACAACAATATCCTCTAAAGTTACTTAAGTGTTTAAAGATCTTGTGATTTTATTTAAAATTAAAGATCCTCAATTCGCCTACAAAGCTCTGCGATTAGACTACAATTTCAGGAGACAGGCTTTATAATTTTGCTTTATCAAAAAAACATTTTAAAATTATGATACAGCAAAATAGAATCTGGTTTATAACCGGAGCATCAAGAGGTTTCGGACGCATCTGGACTGAGGCAGCATTGGAACGTGGTGATAAAGTGGTAGCCACCGCAAGAAAACTGGAAAGCATTACCGATTTTAAGGAAAAATACGGTGATAACGTACTTACTTTAGCATTGGATGTTACCGATTCTGAGCAGGTAAAAGAAGCCGTGCATAAGGCTCACCAGCATTTCGGGAAGCTGGATATCGTACTGAACAACGCAGGATATTCGCTGGTAGGAACCATAGAAGAGGCAAGTGCAGATGAAATCCGTGCTTTATATGAAACCAATATTCTAGGTCCTGTAAGTGTCATTCAGGCAGTATTGCCGATTATGAGAGAACAGGGATACGGGCATATTCTGGGGACATCCAGCAATCTCGGACACGTTACATTGCCTGTCATTGGGTATTACAGTTCTTCCAAATGGGCTTTTGAAGCCATCCATGAGAGTCTTGCGGAAGAAATTAAGCAATTCGGAATTAAAGTGACCATTATAGAACCGGGAGCGTATGCCACAGAATTTGGAAGTCAGGATTCCCTGAAGTTTTCCCAGAACATGGAGGTGTACAATGATTTTAAGACAGAATTTATAAAGACCATTCAGTCTTATGAGAAGGGAGACCCTACAGCGACACCAGAAGCGCTTTTCAAAATGGTAGATGCTGAAAATCCACCGTTGCGTTTCCATCTGGGAAGTCATAACCTTCCTTTGGTGAAGTCTGTATATGCAGAAAGAATCAATCTCTGGGAAGCATGGGACGAAGTTTCCAGCGCAGCGCAGGGATCGTAATAAACAGTAACAGCCGGTTATAAAATTATAGCCGGTTTTTCGTACCTTTAAAATACCATTTATGAAAAAGACAGATCAAACTCCGTTCAAATTTGAATCATTATCAGAAGCCAGCCGGTTTTTCGGACTGCCAACACCCAAGCATCCTCTCATTAGCTTAATGAATGGGGCGCATAATCTGGTGGCAACAGATAAATTGTCTCAAAAACATGTGTTGAGTTTCTATAAGATTTCCTATAAACCGAAACTGGACGGCAGAATAGAATACGGACAAGGCTATTACGATTTTAATGAAGGCGGACTGCTCTTTGCAGCACCCGGCCAGGTGATAGGAGGGAACGGGAACAGTGATACGGTATGCTCACAATATTCTCTGCTCATTCATCCTGATTTCTTTCTGGGATATCCCATTGCCAGGAAGATAAGGCAATATGGTTTTTTCTCCTATTCTACAAAAGAAACGCTGCACCTTTCTGAAGAAGAGAAGAATACAGTACTTTCTATCTTTAATTTTATTGAATCTGAGCTCAACAGCCGTATTGACGACTTCAGCCATGATGTGATGATCTCTCAGATAGAATTGCTCCTTAACTATGCCAACCGTTTTTATAAGCGCCAGTTTATTACCCGTAAAGCTACCAGCAGCAGCCTTCTGCAAAAATTTGAAGATTTGCTGGATGGGTATTTTAAAGATGAAATGTCTCTTAATCAAGGAATACCTACGGTAAGTTATTTTGCAGAAAATCTCCATCTTTCACCCAGCTATTTAAGTGATATGCTGCGTTCCTTAACGGGGCAGAGTACCCAGCAGCATATTCATGACAAACTGATCAGCCAGGCCAAAGAAATGCTTTCCACCACTAATCTGTCTGTGAGTGAAGTGGCCTATGCACTGGGGTTTGAACATTCCCAGTCATTCAGTAGTTTATTTAAAACCAAAACCAAACTTTCTCCTTTGGAATTCAGGAAGTCTTTCAATTAATCTTTGCGGTAAATATTATACACTTATAAAAATCCAAGATTTTTATAAACTTATGTGGACTTATTCTGCGCAAGAATTTCTTCTAAAGCTACTAAAGTTTTTAAAAACGTTTGTGACTTTTGTGGTTTTGTTTTTGACCACAGATCTCACATATTTTCACAGATGTTTGCCGTTTTATCTTAACCTTTACCCCCTTCGGAAGTCCCTGGAGAGGGTATGATAAGTGGGTAGAGCCACTTAGATAACGGTCTGGAGGTAGTTTGTAGGTTTCAGGACACACTTATATTATTGTCGATATACACTTATCTAAGTGTCTGTAGACAGTTCTTTAAGTGATGAGAGCGACCAGGGAAGAAGCTGAAGGTATTTCTGTAAGTGGTTCCGGACACTTGGGTAAGTGTTGCAGATTATTTTTGAAGGGGGCGCAGACCGTTTGGGAAATTCTTCCGGATACTTGTGGAAATGTCCGGAGGCTCTTTGAAAGTGCTTTTGGCCTTTGTATTGAATTCTATGTTTTTTATGAAAGCACTGAACCTGCCTGTTTAATAATACTCAAATACTCTTTCTGTTTTTTGTTGTATGGCTCCCTGGTCATTTGCTAATTCTTCATAAATGGAGTTGGCTTGCGGATCAAGTTTTACATTCTTATAAATGAGCTTAGATTTTTTTTGCTTAGTGGCATCTTCAAGAAGGGTTTCACTTCTCATTTCATTGATGTAGGTGTAAAAAACAGTGCTGTTAACCGGAGTTTCAAAGAAATTTCCGGTTTCTTCTGTTTTTATAAGACGGTTATTTTTGTCAAAATAAAACAGCTTACTAAGGGATATATTGTGAGCAGAATCTTTTGAAACTCTTTTGTACAGAGAATCCGAAACTTTTTCAAAATAGCCTGTAGTTTCTATCTTTTTATTTCCAGGATTAAAGGCTTCAAAATAGCGTTTGGCCTTGTCCTTTGAATTATAAGTGATGATCTTATTGATAGACCTTTCCTGAGAAGGTCCGCTTCCGATCGCATTGTAATATTCTATTTTTGTCAGAAACCCTTCTTTGTCATAATAGGAAATATTTTTATAGCTATTCTCCGGTGAATAAGTGGTGATCTCTGTAATGGTTTTTGGATGCCCAAAATAGTTAGAAAACTGCAGGTCATTAATAATAGATTTTTCCTGACCACTTACAAGAGCATATAACAGAATAAACAGATAGCTAAGTTTTGTTTTCATATGGTAAGTGTTTGGGTGTTATACAATTTCTGTTAAGTCTCAAATATAGGTAACTCTCTCCAATATTGAAAAATGGAATTGACTTTTGTTTGAAATAGAATCACCTCGCTGACTATAGATACTGTATTGCAATATATTATTCTGTTGAAAAGGAGTTTTGGATATGTAGTTGTTAGAATATTTGATTTATAATACTAAAAAAAACACACCTTGCTACCGCACGATTGTATCGTGTGGTTTCTTACAAAGTCTTTATCTTTATAAAAACATAATTGATGAGTCGTAATTACAAATTCCACAATCCTGAAGGATTATATTTCATAAGTTTTGCTGTCGTAGGTTGGCTGGATGTTTTCATTAGAAATGAGTATAAAGAAATTTTTTTGGAAAGTTTAAGATTTTGCCAAAAGAGTAAAGGAATGGAAATACATGCGTGGTGCATCATGTCAAGCCATGTACACTTAGTTTTCAGAAGTATAAATGGACAGAAACCGGAACTTATGATTGGTGATTTAAAAAGATTTACAAGCAAAGCACTTGTAACAGCAATCAAAGAAAATCCTACAGAAAGCAGAAAAGAATTTTTATTAGAATTCTTCCTCAAAGAAGGCGTAAAAACTTCAAATGTAAGCCAATATCAATTTTGGAGACATGATAATAAACCAATTGAGTTGTGGAGTAACAGGGTAATTAGCCAGAAGATTAATTATATACATCAAAATCCGGTAAAAGCAGGTTTAGTTTTGCGTGCGGAAGATTACAGATACAGCAGTGCAATAGATTATTCTGATGAAAAAGGACTTTTAGATCATATTGTAGTTTTTAGAATGTTTGATTTATAATGCTAAAGCCACACGAAAGGATTCGTGCGGTAGCGAGGGACTTTAGATATGTCGTTTTAGAATGTTTGATTTATATTGCTAAGATCACAAGAAAGAAATTGTACAGGAGGAGATGTTTTTTTAATGCAGTATAATAGCAGTCAGATGATTATAAAATTAAAGGGAACACGTGTTCCCTTTAAATTAAGCTCCTTCATTAGGCCTGTCGGTATCAGCTTCATTATCTCTTTCTGATGCATAAGTCGAAGATCTTGTTGCTGTTTTTGCGCCGCTAGCATAGATTTTTTTTATGTCTTTGTTGCTTGGTTCCCAAGACCAAGAATTGGGATCTTTTAGCTTTTCGCTTTGTGGAAGTTCTAAAAACTTCGTAGAAAATACTTTCATAATCTGATTGTTATATGTTGTGTTAATTTAGTAAAAACTTTTTAATTGAAGAAGTAATAGGCATACCTGTTAAGTCTTCTATCCAGAGATATTGTCCACCAGGATTAATTTCTAAAAACCACCATTGGTCCTTTTCATCAACAATGAAATCCAAGGCTCCGTAGTTGAGGTTTAAATTTTTCATAAGTTGATTTACTTGATCTTGTATAACAGCAGGTGGTGAGATTCTATGATGAGGCGTATTTGCCAAGTCATATCGACGCCAATCAGTTTTGGCAATTTCAGATTTTTGTGATTCTATTTTACAAACAAAATGTTCGTTTCCTACTACTGTATATCTAATTTCATATTTTTTCTCAATATATTCTTGTAGAAATATTGGGTTTTCTTCATTTTCATTGAAATCGTTAAAATCATCTTTTGAAATAGTATTAACATAGAATCCTTTAAATTTTCCTTTTTCTACTTCATAGAAATCTTGATTCATAAGTTTCATGACTATTTTATTATTAGATGATGCAAACTGTAGAATTTCATTCTTTTTATTTGATAAGAGGAACTTAGGTAAGTTGAATCCTATCTTTTTTGCTACAGCCATCTGTAAATACTTATTTTCGGCTTTATGGTTTTCCCTATAATAGTTTAACCATTTTTTTTCTGAAAGGAAGTAATATATTCCTAATAATGTTTTATTCCATTCATTTTTCCAGATATTGAATTCGTATCCTTTGTTCTGTTCTTCCAACATAAGTTGAACAAATGTTTTACGATTCCATACCTTTTCAACTGCTCTCAAGTCTATTTTACCATCAGTTGTTTGTATATGCCATGTTGTTCCATCAAACTTAACATGTGTTTTTTCAAGAGAATTTACGTCAAGATTAAGTCTGAAATAAGTTGCTTTATCTTGCTTTAACTGGTCAATTAATATGTTAGCATGGACATCATGCTGATCGGTTAATATTAGAATCATAGAATGGAAAAGTTTTTGCTAAAATAATTTATCTTATATTTTAAAAATTGTGGTTTCCCGTAAACAACAAAAATAAAAATCACTTTAAAATTTTGATTCAGTATTTTCACGGAAATTTTAAAGAAAAAGCCTTCAAAGTTTTAACATAAAAAAATCCCAACTGTCGTCAGGATTTATTCATTTATAAGTTTAAAGAAATCAGATAAACTAATTTTTCGTGCTTCACATATTTTAAAAAGTGTTTCAATAGGGATTCTATAAGTCTTTTCGCTTTTTATTTTCCTAATCGTACTTTCTTCTACACCATGATTTTTTGCAAAAGAAGTTTGAGACTTGCCTTCCTGAAGCCAAGGTATCAACCATTTCTTTGTAATGTATGAACAAATTTTCTCGTTTATATCTGTCATAGAAACAAATCAAGTAATTAAATAATAAAAAAGCACGGTCGATCGACCGTAATTGGAATTCTTTTATTACATTTATAAAAAAATACAAACATGAAAAAGACAAGCACACGTTTTGAACCTCAGCTTTGGAAAGGCGGTAAGAAGCGCTCCGGGTTACAGCTGATGGAGAACTTTTTCCAGTTCAATGATCTGGCAGCCTCTAAAGAGAAGTTAAACAGCATTATGAGTTATGCCATAAAGCGAAATAGCTGGATCAATGAAGATCCGTCGGTAGTTTTTCAGTTTCATCAGGCGGTGCGGTCGTTTGTGCGTGCATGCTACCTCATCCATTTAGAAGGAAAGAAATGGGTTGCAGATCCTCCGTTAGAAAATCCTTCTCCATGGGTTCTCGGCTTGCTTTCGGAGAAAGAATACCAAAATCCAGTGTTTGTTTTTAAAAAAGCATTCAAAGAATACAGCGTCAAAGAGTTTGATTATTTTATGTCCGGGATTGTTTATTTCTCAATGGGGATGTATGAAAATCTGCCGGAAAGAAATATCATCAATCCCTACATTCATCTGATAAAAATGCTGGATGCGGGGCATCTTATGCTGGAAAGGAGAGGGAGGTAGGAGCTGGGAGCGGGAAGCAGGAAGAAGGGAGGTTGTCTGAGCCGTAAGTGGCGGGTGGTTGGTATGGCAACATCTGTATTTCAAACGCTGTCATTCTGAATGAAATGAAATGTAATGAAGAATCTCAAGCATTTCAGAGAGATTCTTTCTTCGTCAGAATGACAGGGCTGGGCTAAGTATTTAACGCAAAGGTTTACTACTGTCATTATCATATTACAAGGGAGCAAAGGTGGAATCAATTTCATTGATTTTTCTAAGCGGACGCATAGCCATACAGCTTCATCCGCGACTTTGTCGGCCTCTTTGCTCCCTTAAAGATAAAACGGTTTGAATCTAATCATTGCGTTTTAAAAAAATAAAAGGCTGCGAACATAATTCAGGAATGTATTGAAGAATCTCATCTATTTCAAGGTGATTCTTCCTTCGTCAGAATGACAGTTTAGAAAAATATAAAGTTTCGGCCGTTTGTTTTTCCGTTTTTCCTCTTCTTAATTTGTCTTTATACTCCTGAAAATCTTATATTGAGTATCCACCACCGACTGGTTAAATCCGTGTGCGGCTTTTGGAAGTAAGAAATATTCTTTTTTAGGTGCTTTCAGGGCATCGAAATACTTTCTTGACATTTCTTTAGGCGTCAGGATGTCCTCTTCCCCCTGAATAAGATATACAGGAACTTTAACATTTAAATTATCCTTCATCATATCGATGGATGCTCCCATAGATTGTACGCCTAGTTTCTGATCGCCCACAAAATTCACAAATGAGTAATCGTCACCATCTTCTCTGTTTTTGCGGTCTTTCTCATTATCATACTCTGGAGCCAGAACAAACCAGTTTCCCGGAGCGGGTGTAGAATTTGCCTTTTCATATTTTTTGATCACTCTGTATAGCAATCCTGAATTTTTTGCACTGGCATAAGGTGGCTGCCCTATGGTATTCAATATTTTCAGGGCGTCATTATCCTTTTTATCCTCTGCCATTTTATAGAGCCTTGCATATCTTTCTGTACTGAAGTTAGGATTCACAATTTGAGAATGTCCCACATAGGCGTAAAAAAGTTCAGGAGCTTTGGTGGCTATTTTCAGTCCGAGAGCAGATCCCCATGAGGTACCGGAAAGAATGATTTTTTTCTTTCCAAGGTGCTGCAATAGATATTGGGAAAGGGTAATGCCATCATTGGTCATTTGGTCAAGGGTTAGAGGATGGGCTTTTAAATATTCGGGAGTGAGTTCTTCCGGAGGATTATTGTGTCCGTAGGTTCTCCCGGAACCACGCTGATCCCATTGAACGACGATGAAATCTTTTTCCAGATCCTTATATAAAACATCAATATACGGAGTAATAGGACTTCCCGGACCACCATGGAGAAATAAAATGATCGGTTTGGAGGGGTTTCCATTAATAGTTACCCATTGTTCAATCCCATTGATGGGTACATATTGTTCTTCATGAATTTGCCGGGTAGAAAATTTGTTATCCGGGTTTTGTACTCCCTGTGCCGAAGCCCAGAATGGAAAAAGGAAGGAAAACAGGAATAGAGATAATTTAGCGCTCATAAGTGATCATGGATATTTGAAGAGTTGATTTTAAAACGGCTCAAATGTATGCATAAATTCAAAGTTTTGGATGAAATATTTTTTGAGTTGATTATAGATGCTTGGAGCTGGGAGCTTGGAGCGGGAAGCTGGAAGAAGAAAGGTTATCTGAGTCGTATTGACGGGTGGCTGGTGTAGAAACATCTGAATTTCAGCGCTGTCATTATGAACGAAATGGAATGTAGTGAAGAACCTCATCTATTTCGAAGAGATTCTTCCTTCGTCAGAAATCGAAGATTCGGCGTAGCCAATGACAGTGCTAAGCTAAGGATGTAACACAAAGGTTTACTACTATCATTATCGTATTACAAGGGAGCAAAGGTAGAATCAATAAAATTGATTTTTTTAAGCGAACGCATAGCTATACAGCTTCATCCGTGACTTTGTCGCCCTCTTTGCTCCCTTAAAGATAAACCGTTTTGAACTCAATCTTTGCGTTTTAGAAAAGTAGGCTGGGAGCGGGAGGTTGGAAGATGGAAGTTATTTTAAGATGTGTGATAAATGGTTGGTGTGAAACTTCTGATTTCAATGCTGTCATTCTGAATGAAACGAAGTGCAATGAAGAATCTCATAGAGTTTAAAGAGATTCTTCCTTGTCAGAAATCGAAGATTCGGCATAGCCAATAACAGTGTTGAGCTAAAAATTTAACGCAAAGGTTCATAATACATGAAAAATCCAGAAAACACTTTTCTGGATTTTTGTATGATGGCTTAGGAGGTTTATTTCAGGACTTTTTCATAGATTTCCTTCAGCAGGTTTTGTCTCATTTTAGAATTTCTTTGGTTTAAAAGGATAATTATGCCCCATTTTTTTGCCCTGTTGTAGCAGATTATGGAAGATTGCCCCATAGAATCACCGGACTTCAGATAAATGGTATTCTGATCATCTGTGCTAATGGTAAGACCTAGTCCCATTTCTCTCTTTTCATCTTTATAGTAAAGCTTTTCTGTGAGCAGTGCGGCCTCAGATATTGGATTTCCGCTGGTAAGAACTGCTTTCAGATAGGTGAGCATATCTGAGGCATTAGATTTTATCAATCCTGCAGATGCTGTAATGTTCCACTTGAAAAATTCCTGAACACCGCCAGTGGGATTGTAGCCCGCAGTGATGTTTTTCACATTGAAATCTTTTGTCAGGGTGTTGGTCATCTGTAAGGGTGTGATTATTTTTTCACGGATTATCTCATCATAGCTTTTACCGTACACTTTTTCCAGTATTTGTCCCAGCAGTGTATAGCCAATGGTAGAATAGCGGTATTTACCATAATCAATAAGTTCATTGCAATTGTTGACAATGGAAGCCAGTGTTTTTTCTGTGACATTACTTACCGGCTGCTGCGGATTTAATTCTATCAGTTTGGCAAAATCTATATCCGGCAAACCAGACTGATGAGAGGCAAGATCTGAAATTCTGATTTTGTTTTTGAGGCTTTTCTGTAAAGTATAACTTTTAGGCAGGTAATTGTCAATATAATCTTCCGGTTTTAGCTTGTTCTCAATAACTGCCTGGGCAATTAAATTTGAAGTCAGAATTTTAGTAATGGAAGCAATTTCAAATATGGAATTCTTGTTAATGTCAACAGTGCTTTCTTTGCTGAGTTTTCCATAGGACGTATAATATTCTTCATCATGACTGATAAATCCAACACTGATGGCAACATCCGGATTTTTCTGATAATTGTCTTTGATGATGGAATCTATTTTTTTGGAAATGTTCTGTCCAAAAATAAAAGTACTCATTAGTAAAAGTACTGCTGAAAGAGTGAATGAAGTTTTCATTGTATCGTTATTTTAATAGTTAAAAATGATTTCGATACAAAGATGTGGAAGTGCTTGGACCTACGCGACCGAATAAAAGTATTCGGCCGAATTGGTCTGAAAAAATACGTTCGGATAATGTGAAAAGCAAGTACGAGTAATTACAAAGTATTGTTTTGTAATGAATTGCGGTACTCGGTGGGCGTTTTCCCTGTATGTTTTTTAAAAGCAGTATTAAAGGAAGATTTTGAATTAAAACCAACTTCGTACAGGATTTCAAGAATGGTTACCTTGCTTTTTGTAGTATCTTTTAGAATATTCATGGCATGTTCGATACGATAGGTATTTACAAAATCGTAAAAATGCTGTCCTAATTGATGGTTGATAAGAACAGATAACTCACGAACGGGAATTTCGAGTTCTTTTGAAATATCCTGTATGGTTAAAGAAGGATTGAGAAACGGTTTTTCTTCCGTCATGAATTTCTTCAGCTTCAGTAATTCTTCATTGTGTATATTTTCATTGACAGCTTCGGGAGTATCATTTTTTTCTTCTGAAATCAAATCCGAAACAAGTTTTAATTTGGAATCAATATTTCTAAAAAGGCCGGGGTTATTCAGTGCCTTGTACAGATACCAGCATACAATAAAAAGCTGAAGGACCAATGCTCCTATTTTTATCCATTCTGAGATGTACAGATAATCCGAAAACTTGAAAATATTCTTCAATAGAGCAATGGAATATAAAATGGTAAGCACCACCGTAAACTGGAACAGCCAGTTGTAGGAATTGACATGGGTGCCTGCATTATTTTCAAGATAGAGCGTTTTAGCTTTTCTTAAAAGCAGAAATACAGCAGTACAATAAACAATTACCTGAATATGGAACAGAATATGATTGAACTGAAGCTCCGGCATATGCTGATGATTGACAAGGAAATTAACTTTAGAAGCGGTATCTACAGTGTAAAAATGGGGCAGCAAAACAGCATTCACAACTAAAAAGGGAAGGAGATGAATGAGATGTTTTGGTCTGAGTTTAAAATCAGAATAACAAACAGACAGCACATACAGATAGAAAACAGGAATCTGTAAAAATGCAAATGTATTTCTCAGCATTCCCAGATTGGAAGGACCACTAGAAACTGAATTCAACAAAGGTTCACTCACATCTATGGCGGTGAGGATAAGGAAAAAAGCAAAAAGGCGATTACTGGTTTTGTATTCTGTTTTGACTGTAAGTAAAAAAAATACAAGAAAGAATGAAACGAACAACGAGATTATCGTTACGATACTTAATAAATTCATTTTATCCATTCATAATGCTTTATGTTCTGTATTGATACGGGTTTTACTTTCGTAAATATAATTATTTAACCGACATCGGCATACAGGTTTCAAAGGGAAACAGAATATTGTTTGTACGTTTTAGAAAATGGAAGTTAAAAGGTTTGGAGGCTGGGAGAGGGAAGCCAGGGGCTTTGAGGTGTATTGACGGATGATCTATGAGACTCTTCCTCGCTACCGCACGATTGTATCGTGTGGTTTCTTACAAAGTCTTTATCTTTATAAAAACATAATTGATGAGTCGTAATTACAAATTCCACAATCCTGAAGGATTATATTTCATAAGTTTTGCTGTCGTAGGTTGGCTGGATGTTTTCATTAGAAATGAGTATAAAGAAATTTTTTTGGAAAGTTTAAGATTTTGCCAAAAGAGTAAA
The DNA here is from genome assembly GCF_900182655.1 of Chryseobacterium rhizoplanae. Lineage (GTDB taxonomy): Bacteria > Bacteroidota > Bacteroidia > Flavobacteriales > Weeksellaceae > Chryseobacterium > Chryseobacterium rhizoplanae. The sequence goes on along the minus strand of NZ_FXTC01000005.1, from coordinate 74,271 downwards.
GGAATGGAAATACATGCGTGGTGCATCATGTCAAGCCATGTACACTTAGTTTTCAGAAGTATAAATGGACAGAAACCGGAACTTATGATTGGTGATTTAAAAAGATTTACAAGCAAAGCACTTGTAACAGCAATCAAAGAAAATCCTACAGAAAGCAGAAAAGAATTTTTATTAGAATTCTTCCTCAAAGAAGGTGCAAAAACTTCAAATGTAAGCCAATATCAATTTTGGAGACATGATAATAAACCAATTGAGTTATGGAGTAACAGGGTAATTAACCAGAAGATTAATTATATACATCAAAATCCGGTAAAAGCAGGTTTAGTTTTCCGTGCGGAAGATTACAGATACAGCAGTGCAATAGATTATTCTGATGAAAAGGGACTTTTAGATCATATTGTAGTTTTTAGAATGTTTGATTTATAATGCTAAAGCCACACAAAAGGATTCGTGCGGTAGCGAGGAGAGGGAGGTAGGAGCTGGGAGCGGGAAGCTGGAAGATGGAAGATGGAAGTTATTTTAAGGTGTAGCGATAGATGGTTGGAGCGAAACTTCTGATTTCAACGCTGTCATTCTGAATGAAACGAAGTGCAGTGAAGAATCTCATAGAGTTTAAAGAGATTCTTCCTTCGTCAGAAATCGAAGATTCGGCGTAGCCAATGACAATTGCTCGTCGATCTTATCATTCTTTAAAAAAGACAAACAGCTACTCTTTATCACTATCATAACCTCCATCTTCCAGCCTCCTGCTTCAAAACTAAAAAAGAGGCTTTTTCAGCCTCTTTTTATCATTTCAAAACCTGCTGATCAAAAAGAATATGGTCATCTTCATCAAAACTTATGATCAGTACTTTATATTGTTTGGCACTGTCGTTATTGAAGAATTTAATTCTTGGCGGCACGTAATCGCTGTCAAATAAATTCGGGTTCCAGTAAAGGGTTTCTCTGGTGTCATTTTCAATTTTTTCCGGAGCATCATCATCTATCATTTCAATAGGAAACTCTGAAGGTTTATCATATCCTTTGATGATGGCTGAGTTGTTCTTTGGTGTTTCCTTTTCATTACTTTTAGATTTCATATTGCCTTTCATCGTGTAGATGGCTACGGCATCACCTATTAACCCTGATCCTTTAATGATTTTTACCATGGCAATATTATTCACAGGCATGCTTGAAATCATGGTAGGATCAGTAAGGATCTCATCTAAATACAGCTTAGCCTGCTGGCCCCGGATATAGGGTACATTTGCCCCTGAATTGTTTCTTTGAAACGTTAAACCTGCTGCTTTTCCCTGCATCCAGTCTAATATGTTAGTATATCCTGAGACATGCTGATCTTCATTTACAAAGTCGAAGACGGTAGAATTTACAGAACTGAACATTCCGGTGGAGAGCTGCTTGTCTAATTCCTGTTTGGGATCTTTCTTTTTTCCTACCAATGCTACCTCCTGAATCTGGATATCATTGCTCTCTTTCTTCCTGATATTTTTTTGAGTATTGATGGCTCTGGCAATTGCCGGAGGAAGGGTTTTGCTTTTAGCAGATTTTACCAACGTATATTTTGTACCCGGGAAATTACCTTTAAATTCTGAAGGATTTACCAGGGGTTCCACGGTGACGAATAAATTATCAGTACTTGACTCTTTATTTTCTGAATTGACAAATAATGAAACATTCACAGGCTCATCATTGTTGAGATTATGTAAATAAACATACCCGTTTTGATCTGTTTTAAATTGATTAAAGGCTGGTTGATTTTTACCTAATTGCAATACTAAATTGACATCTGAGTTGATCAGCAGAGCATTGTTTTTAATAGGTTTTACTCTGTAAGATAGATATTGCTGAGATTGGGTTTTAATGACAGGAGTAGTTCCGCTGAGTACGGAATTCCAGTCGAATCTCTTCCAGTTTTCAGAAATAAGAAGGGCGTCTAAAGCTTCAGTATTGGCATTTTTAGAAAAATATTGTGCCGGACTGTCTATTTTTGAAGTAAAATCTCCCGTTAGCCAAAGTGCGCTCAGAATATTTTCTTCATCAGGAGTTTGGGTACCGTCATCTTCACTTACCACAACAGTATAATTTTTAAAATAAGACTCCGGAGAAAGATCAATACTGTTGAAAGATCTTGGAGTTTGTTTTAAGCTCTGAGCTATGATTTCTGCTTTTTCAATCTTTAAATCGCCGGGTTTTATAAAGCAGAGTCTTTGGGCCACAGGATTGTCCTGCTCATCAAAAACGACCAGTTGTAAAACACCATTCGCTCCGTTGCTGATTTTTGTAGGAATAAGACTTGATGCTTCATTCGTTAAATGATTGATATTTGCTCTGTAAGCAAGATGGTTATTGATGAGTCCTACGATTTTATATCCCTGCAGCTGCTGTTTCAGATTAACACCTTTTAAAGTATACTTAATTCCTTCCTTAGAGCTGTGAACTTCTACATTCAGACCGCTGTCTGCAGCCTGTGGCAGATCTATTGTCTGGCTTTTTCCTGCATTATCCTGAATAACAGCCTGGTATTTTTTTCCGGATGCCGGAGTTATTGTAAAGGAAGCAACATTCTTATCAAAAGATTTAAATGTAGTGACGGGTGTTTTTGGATTTTGTACATCAATTATTTTTCCGGTCCAGCTTTCCGGTAAAGAAGAATTGGCAGATAATCTTACCGCAAATTTTGTAGGCATCCCGTTAATGAAAGTTCCCCCTTCCGGAAAGGCTTTTGCAGACCAATCAGAACTTTTAGCAATCACTAATGATTCTGTGGAATTCGGGTTGTAAACCGGAAGTGTTTTAACAATCTGAAAATCTTCATTAAAGTTGGTCATATAAGGCGTATAAGCTCTTACAAAATAAACCTGTTCAGGAAGGTCTTCTTTTAGCTGAAAATCTCCGCTGCCTTCACCATTGGTAAGAAGTACCGTTTTCCAGTCTATTAATTTTTTATCAGAATTGTACAGTTCAACAAATAGAGTAGTGGATAATGCAGAACGGTTATATCCGTCGAATACAAAGCTTTTGAACCAGATTTTATCACCAGCGGCATATTGTGATTTGTCGGTAAGCAGGTATACTTTCTCCTGTTCATAATTATCCTCAAGATTGGTAATTGCTTTTTCCAGTTTGGTTTGTGCCAGTACAGGTGTTACCATTGAAATAAGCAAAACACAGAATATATTTTTCATAAAAATCTCAGCGCATTTTAATTCTGGGCTAATTTAGTCATTTAAAGACTTCGGAAAAGGTTAAAAACTTATAATTATCCAATTTAAAAAGCATTTCTTTCAGATTTTGATGAGCAGGTTTTTAACAGCCATACTGGCGCAGTTTTTTTCGGAAAAATGATTCCATTAAAACACTCTGATTTAAGAAAAGTATTAGGGGAGGTTCCGTATTTTATCAATAAAATGAGATGTGGTACATCAAAACCGCAAATAAATCCTATCTTTAATTAGATGAATTGGAGAAGCTTATAGATATTCGGAAAGCAATTCCGGAGACGGCAAGATAGTTGTATTCAATGAACGACCAAAAACAAAATGTAAACTATGAATGTACAGTTAAAACAGGATTGTCATTTTAAAGATGATGGTGCCGATAATTTCGGTTCGGACGTTTTAAAAGGCCTGTCCGCTCATCCGAAAAAATTATCTTCAAAATATTTTTACGACAAAACAGGCGACCGTCTTTTCCAGCAGATTATGGCCATGCCGGAATATTATCTTACCAATTGTGAGCTGGATATATTTCAGAATAAAACAGAGGAACTCGCAAAAGCAATTTCCAATATCAATGAATCTTTTGATCTCATAGAATTAGGAGCAGGGGATGCAATGAAATCATCTTACCTTCTCAGGAATTTGGTAGAAAAAGGAACAGATTTCACCTATATGCCTATCGATATTTCGGGAAATATTCTTTCTGTTTTGCAGGAAAACCTGAAGAAAAAGCTGCCTGAACTGGAAATTTTACCGTTGGAAGGAGAGTATTTTGATATGCTTGATAAAGCCACCGGGATTTCAAAAAGGAAAAAAGTAGTCCTTTTCTTAGGCGGAAATATAGGAAATATGGAAAGTGAGGAAGCCAGACATTTCTGCAGTGAGGTGAAAAGAAAACTGAATACCGGAGATTTATTTCTTGTAGGTTTTGACCTGAAGAAAAACCCGAAGACTATTCTTGCGGCTTATAACGATCCTGCAGGAATTACGGCTTCGTTCAATCTTAATCTTCTTACGAGAATCAACCGGGAACTTAAAGCTGACTTCAAGGTGGAAAATTTTCAGCACTATCAAAATTATGACCCTATTTCAGGAGCCTGCAGAAGTTTTCTGGTAAGTCTTTGTGATCAGGAAGTTCATGTGGGAAACCATTTGTTGCAATTTAACAAAGATGAGCTGATTGATATGGAAATTTCTCAGAAATTTTCTGAAGAAGACATCAAAAAACTGGCTGGAGATTCAGGATTTCATATCCTTGTTGAGATTAAAGATACTAAAAACTGGTTTGTAGATTCTATCTGGATGGTATAATTTAAAATAAATTTTTATGAAAAAAGATGCATTACTTGTAAAAGCAAATCCTCATAAAAACTGGACAAAAAGTTACTCTGAAATCCGAAATCATTCCGTTGAGATTTGCAGTCCTTTGGAAATTGAAGACTATGTGGTTCAGCCTGTAGTGGATGTGAGTCCTCCGAAATGGCATTTAGGACACACCACCTGGTTTTTTGAAACTTTTATTTTACAGCCCAATTTTCCGGGGTATGAAGTCTTTGATCCTCAGTATAATTTTGTCTTCAACAGTTATTACGAAACCATCGGTGCCCGTGTTATCCGTACCGACAGGGGAAATCTTAGCCGCCCGTCTGTTTCGGATGTTTTTAAATACCGGGAATATGTAGATCAGAAGATGAATGAATTTCTTCAGAACGGATATCTTACAGAAACGCTGGAAGCTCTGCTGGAATTAGGTTTAAACCACGAACAGCAGCATCAGGAATTATTATTGACAGATATCAAATATATTTTAGGACACAATCCTTTATTTCCTCCTTACAAAAAAGAAAATATTTCAAAAAACGAGAGTGATTTCAACTCAGAAATGATCAGCTTTTCAGAAGGAGTTTATGAAATCGGGTTTAAAGGGGAAGGGTTCTGTTTTGATAATGAGCTCGGAAGGCACAAAGTATACCTGAATGATTTTAAAATTTGCAGTCAGTTAGTGACCAATAAGGAATATTTAGAATTTATTCAAGCCGGAGGCTACGAAGATTTCAGACACTGGCATGCAGAAGGCTGGGATTGGGTGAAGCAGAATCATGTAAAATCCCCTTTATACTGGCATTGTATTGATGGAAAATGGATGAATTATACTTTACACGGATTACAGGAAATAGATATGGAGGAGGCAGTCTGCCATATCAGTTTTTTTGAAGCTTCTGCTTTTGCTTCATGGAAAGGGAAACGACTGCCCACCGAAGCAGAATGGGAAGTTGCATCAGAATATTTTGACTGGGGAAAACGCTGGGAATGGACCAATTCTGCGTATCTTCCATATCCGGGATATAAAAAAGAAGCAGGCGCTGTGGGAGAATATAACGGGAAATTTATGGTGAATCAAATGGTGCTTCGCGGTGCTTCAATAGCAACTCCGCCCGGACACAGCAGAAATACGTACCGTAATTTTTTCCAGACTCATTTACAGTGGCAGTTTACCGGAATCAGACTTGCACAATAATTTTGCCTATGATTACAGTTGAATCGGTTTCAAAAAGTTTTAACGGAAAAAAAGCCGTTGATGCTATTTCTTTTCAGGCCAATGACAAGGAAATTCTGGTGCTTTTAGGAACAAGCGGCTGCGGAAAAACAACCATGCTGAAAATGATCAACCGTCTGATTGAAGTAGATTCCGGGGCTATTTTGATTGACGGTAAAAATATTCAGTCGCAAAAAGTGGAAGAGGTGCGCATGGGAATCGGATTTGTTATGCAGCATTCCGGATTATTTCCCCATTACACCATACAACAGAACATAGCAGTCATTCCTGATTTGTTGAAATGGGATAAAAAAAAGACAATCGGAAGAACTCTCGAATTATTGCATAAACTTCATCTTTCAGAAGAGATACTTACACGGTTTCCAAATGAATTAAGCGGCGGGCAGCAGCAAAGAGTGGGAATTGCCAGGGCTCTGATGGCGGATTCACCTGTTTTGTTGATGGACGAACCGTTCGGAGCATTGGATAATATTACCAAAACCGATATTCATGCAGAATTTAAATCACTGGAAGAGCTTAAAAATAAAACAATTATTCTGGTTACCCACGATGTTCAGGAAGCATTTGATTTAGGCCATAAAATCTGCCTGATGGATCAGGGGAAGATTATTCAGACAGGAACTCCGAAAGAAATGCTGTACCAGCCCAACAATGATTTTGTTAAAAATTTCTTTGCCAAAAACCGGCTTTTACTGGAATATAAAGTGGCCAGACTGAAAGATATGACTTCTCTGATTGAAGGAAGCCGCTTCTATGAAGAACTTCAGTTTTCAGAGAATTCAAGTGTATGGGATGCGTTGCAGCAGTTGAGTGCAGATACTTTGCTTTCCGAAGATTACGAAAATCTGGTGAAGGCTTTTAATGAATACCGAAAATTCCAGACTGTATGAGTGAGCAGAGTTTTTGGCAGTTTATCACAGAACAGCATGAGAAACTTCTTACTCAGGTTGTACAGCATCTGGGACTTACTTTTTTGTCTTTGTTTCTGGCGATCATGATTGGAGTGCCTTTAGGAATTCTCATTGCCCGAAAGACCAAATTGTCAGGTTCTGTTTTGGGGATTGCAGGAATTTTACAGACTATTCCCAGTATTGCGCTGCTTGGTTTTATGATTCCTGCTTTCGGGATCGGGGCAACTCCGGCCATTGTTGCATTGCTGATCTACGCGCTTTTACCTATCATCAGAAATACATACACCGGAATTACGGAAGTAGATCCGGCGGTCACTGAGGCTGCAAAAGCAATGGGGATGAACAGAAGACAATTGCTTTTCAAGGTTCAGCTTCCTTTGGCAATGCCTGTCATTATTGCGGGAATCAGAACGGCGGCGGTTATTAATGTCGGAGTGGCTACTTTAGCTTCATTTGTGGCGGCAGGAGGTTTGGGTGAGTTTATTTTTGGCGGAATTTCCCTCAATAATACCAATATGATTCTGGCAGGAGCCATTCCGGCAGCGTTATTGGCTGTTCTTTTAGATCAAACCATCGCCGTTTTACAGAAATTAAGTTATCAGTCTGTAAAGAAATTAAAATATATTGTCCCGGCTGTATTGGTGATTATTGGAGCTGTTTATCTTTTTGCTTCGGCTTCAAACCAGAAGCTTAAGGCAGGCTTTACACCCGAATTTATGGGGCGGCAGGACGGTGATCTGGGGCTCCGTTCTGTATACGGGCTTGATGCACATCCTCTGGTGGTAAGTGATGCCATCATGTACAAAGCAGCCTACGAAAAAGAATTGGACCTCATCAGCGGATATTCTACAGATGGGAGAATCAAGGCTTTTGATTTATATGTTCTGGAGGATGACAAGAAGATTTTTCCTCCTTATTTTGCTGCTCCGGTGATCAAAACAAAAACCCTGGAAAAGTTTCCTGAACTGGAAAAAACACTGAATCTTTTAGCAGGGAAGTTCAATGATTCAATCATGACAGATCTGAATTATAAAGCCGATTATCTTAAACAAACTCCTGAGAAAATCGCTAAAGACTTTTTAATAAGAACAAACTTATATAAAGATCCGCGCAAAGGAAATTCCCAAACCATAAAAATCGGGTCAAAAATTTTTGGTGAACAGTATATTCTTGCCGAAATTTACAAAATGCTCATCGAAGGCTATACCGATTATAAAGTGGAAACAAAAACGGGGCTTGGCGGAACGAAAATCTGCTTTGATGCCCTGATGAATGATGCGATTGATTTGTACCCCGAATATACAGGAACCGGACTGCTGGTTTTGCTGAAACCTTCGGCAAAAACAATAGAAGAAGTCTCTAAGAGCCCGGAAAAAACATTGGACTATGTCAATCTGGAATTTCAGAAACAGTACGGAATTGAATGGCTGAAACCACTCGGTTTTAATAATGCGTATGCTTTGATGATGCGAAGGAAACAGGCGAATGAACTTAACATTAAAAATATTTCAGACCTGAAGAATTATCTGGATTCAAATTAATGATCTTAAACATGAAATACAATTTCGACGAAATCACAGAGAGAAGAGGAACACATTCTGTAAAATGGGACTGGGCAAAGGCAGACATCTTACCTATGTGGGTTGCTGATATGGATTTTAAAACCGCACCGGAAGTGGTTCAGGCTATCTCTGAGAAGGTTTCTCATGGTATTTTCGGATATGGCACTATTCCTGAGAATTTTCATCAGTCTGTTATCGATTGGTGGGAAACAAATCATCATTTTACGATAGAAAAAGAGTGGCTTTTGCCTGCAACAGGCGTTCTTCCGTCACTTTCGGCGATCATTCGTACTTTTGTGAAGCCTGATGAAAATATTATTTTGCAGACTCCGGTGTACAATCACTTTTTTACTATTTTAGAAAATTACGGATGTCATATTGTTTGCAATGATCTGAAATATGAAGCCGGAAATTACACCATTGATTTTGATGATCTTGAAAAGAAAGCTTCTGATCCGAAAACAAGACTTTTGTTGTTATGCAATCCGCATAACCCTGTGGGGAAAGTCTGGACAAGAGAAGATCTGGAGAAAGTAGCTGACATTTGTACACAGAATAACGTGATGGTGGTTTCTGATGAGATTCATTCTGATTTGATTTTTAATAACCGTCAGCATATTCCTTTTATTTCAATAGCTCAGCATTATGAGCTTCAGTCGGTCACCTGTGGTTCGCCGTGTAAGACTTTTAATTTCTCAGGGCTGCCGATATCGTATCTGATCTCCCGGGACAAAAATATATTGGAACAGACCCGGAAAATGCTGGAACTTCAGGAAAACAGCTATCCTAATCCAATTGCTATGGAAGCTTTGATTGCAGCGTATACAAAAGGGCATGAATGGATGGCTGAACTGAAAGACTATCTGTATCAGAATTTTATATTTCTAAAGAATTTTTGCGGTGAACATCTGCCTGAAATCAAAGTGATTCCTTTGGAGGCGACCTATCTGGTCTGGCTGGATTGCCGTTCATTCGGTAAAACTTCTGATGAACTGTCAAAAATTCTTCTGATGGAGGGTAAAGTCTGGCTTAATTCGGGGACAATGTATGGTGAAAATGGGGAAGGGTTCATGAGAATCAATATCGGTTGTCCAAGACAGCTCCTGACCGAAGGACTGGAACGGTTGAAAAAAGCTTTGAAAGAATAAAACGGAAACCATGAAAAATATCAATCAGAGCAGATTATTTCTGCTCTGATTTTATTTCTATTGATAAATATTTATGGGAGAGAAGATGCCTATTGGTGTAAAATAAAACCACAACTTCTTGTGTTGTGGTTTTATTATTATTGGCGTTAAGGAATGTAATGATAAATGCCTTCAAAAAATAAGATATACCTTCCGGGCTGAAATTCTCCATATGAAAACAGATAGAGTATATCATCCTTTTTAAGGTAATGAATTTCCAATCCCTCTTCAGATATATATTTTTCAATGAAACTGTTTCTTACATTAAATTCACTTTCTCTGACGATGGTATCAAAACTTTCACCATCTATTTCTTTCTTTAAATCTCTTAACGGACTGTTGTAAAAATCAATCAGTTTAATTTTTTGATTTTCTATTTCAAAAATTTTTTTCAGGCATTCTTGTTCATCGCCATCAAACAATTTTTGTCTGGTTATTTTGTTTTTTCTGATCATTCGAATTTATCGTTGTATAATCATCTTTGTCTAAGGATTCTTCAAAATTGAGTGTTTTAGTCAATATTGAAAGGCGCCATATTTGATTTTTCATCCAGATATTCTATTTGAAAATAATAGGTTTCATCTTGTTTGACATTAAAATTGGCTCCTTTGAAATCGAGAAACAGGTCATTCTCTATTTCTTCAAGTTTCGCTTTTAAAATAAGCTGAGCAGATTCTCCTGTTTCAATTGAAGCTACATGGGTGGCATCATCTATAGGCATCATATAACTGACTCCTTTATGTAATCGATCCTTGTTTCTATCATATAAATGAACTGTTTCTCTTACAAGTCCACCTGTATTATTAGACAGGTTTAGTTTTAATGTCTCTTCAGATATATTGGAAATATTTACATAGAACAAGAAAGATTCTCCATCCTTTTCTATCTCTGCGTTTATTTTAATTTTAGTCATATTGATTTTTAATCTAAATTAATTAAAGATAACTTTTATATCTTACTGAAGAAAGACAATTAAATATAAAACCATAACATAAAATAAGTTGTGGTTTTATATTATATGTGAGATAATGTTTTATTTAAGTTGATGTGATATTATTATCTCCATGAATTCATTTTATAATTTGAAAAGTTAATTTTCATATCTTCTATTCTATCTTCAAGGGCTTTGATACCTGTATGCAAATACATCTCTTTTTCAGATTCATCCAGAATATAAATGATATCAAATCCTGGGCTTGGATTGGGAATCGGAACAGATAATTCGATATTGTTGTCTTCTTCAAAAACATAATATTCCCAATCTTTCTTTTCTAATAGTTTCTTTTTATTCATTTTAATTTTTTTACATATAAAATGAGGCTATCTCATTGTAAAGATAGCCTCGTTAGAACTTATTTATAAAGTACTATTCATTCTTTTCCCTTGGAATAGGATCACCTGTTTTGGGATCGATAGTATATTTTTTTTGAAAACTTTCAATAGTTTCGGGTTCTCGGGTTAAAGGATTTACACCGTATTTTATGATATAGCTTGTAACGGTATCAGGTTCGCCTACATTGCCCATAAAACGAGGTGTTGGATCTGCATCATACTTATCCCACCATTCTTTTTCTTTTCTTTTTTCCTCGTCAGACATTAAAGCTCGCCTTTTGGCTTTTTCTTCTTCAAATATTTTTGAGTTAAAACGTGCAATTTGTCCTTTGTGATCTTCTGATAATGAGTCATATATGGCTCCTCCTATTTCTCCTTCTTTTTGATACAGAATGACTTTTTGTAATAAGGCATCGTCAAAGATTTCTGGTAAATTGTTAAAATCTACATAAGGTAATTTAGCATTTCTTTCTTTTCTGTACTTTTGGGCCCCTTCAGACTCTTTAAAAGTGACATATTCTTTTTGCTGATGAGGCTTAAGGATATTAAACACTTCATTAAAAATAGAATTGTTTAAATCTTCTATATTTAAAAGTAATTTTAAATTAAACTCAGGCAGTTCATTTGGGATATAATTAAAGTAATCTGTTGCGAAAATCATATTCTTTTTATTTTAATGGTTTTAGTAATTCTAGGTACTCTATTTCATAATATTCTATGTCATTGATAGTTTTTATATATTTAGGGTCAGATGTTTGACGAAAATAACCTTCATTCATAAGTACTTCTTCCTGTATCATTGTAGAAGGTGGATCTGCATCAAAGTGTCTTATGGGTCCAAGATTTTTACCCCAATCAGACAAATCATCAATATAGACACCTCCTCGTGATGTGATTTTTCTAATAATTGCAACTTTTTCTCCTGCTTTTACATTCCTAGCTGAAAGTTGAATAAATCCGTCAGCTACTTTATCATCTAATGTAGCAGAGACCATCCCTTTGAAAGCAACCTCATTTCCTTTTCCATTTTTTAAAGTTGAGTTAAAATAATCTAAACCTTCCATACGCCCACTAAGAACTGTTTTTCCACTCATATTTCGTTCTTTAACTTTTCTTAGTTTTTCTAAAGCCGTATTTAAATCTTTATAAACCTGACTGTTATATTTACCCCACCAGGAAGGTTCAAATCGTGCCGGAGTGTTCACTATTCCTCCATCTACTGTGAAAACCTGAATAGAGGTAAGTTCAGTATGAGTGGCATCACCGGTAGGTAATAATTTATTTTTATTTTTTAACCAATCAATAGTTTTTGATGATTTTTCAAAATCGGGCATCTTTTCCCAAAATTTATACCATCCATAATCTCCAAAGAAACTCTCAAAGTTTTTTACAGTTTGTGTGAAAGCTATATGGTTATCTTTATAACTTTTAACAAAGTTAATCAATTTGTCTTGATTATTTATTTCATTTAAAACTTTAGGATCTGCTGATTCCAAAGCTTTATTGAAATTTATTAGTTCATTTTCTGCTAGATAATGTCTGAGTTGTATTATTGAAAGTTGTTGCTTGAATCCAGTCAGTTTTGGAGATATACCATCTGTCAGATTATGAGGCGTATCAATAAATTCACTATGCTGCTCCGGATTGTAAGGTTTTTTTGATGTTTGCTTAGATGTTTGCCTTTTTACCTTTGGAAGCTTCTCTAATTCTCCTCCTTTTAAATTTTTACTGCTTAATACCAACAATCCTGCTGTTACTGTTAACTGGCTTAAAACCTTAGCAATTGCAAGTGTTTTTTCTGCTGTAGTCAGGTTTTTATTATCCTTAATAGTTTGTATACTATCTAAACCATCAGATGTAATCATCACAGCAGCAGTACCGTTAAGTGCAAAATCAGTTAAAATAATATACTGCATTCCTGTTGATGATATTTTCATAATAGAGGATGCCTTAGCGATGCTGGATAATGAGCCTGCCATCCCTAAAAAGCTGGAGGCTATCATAATAACATCCAAAGCCAGTGTTTCGTTGGTAAGTGTTCCTTTTTCTACTTTATCAATAATACTGGCCGTTCCGGAAGTTGCACCTGTGGCGCCTGCCGCTATAAATAAGAAAGGAGCAATAGGCGCGGCCGGTGTAAATGAGGCTACCAATCCTGCTACTGCCAATCCTAAAGAAGCCCAGCCCGCTCCGGTAGAAAGTGATTCCCAAAACGATGCTCCGTCAGTAGTGAAATTACCTTTTAGAGTAGGATATCCCAATGTATTGGACGGAATTTGATAAGCAAGAATGCCATCCGGATACGTGTTTTTGCTGTCAAATTCTTCAAATAGATCTTTTAAATTATTTCCTTCATAAGTACGTTGATGCTGTACACCTGGAGTAAGATCTGTTAGTACATAATTGCCAGGATTTTTTTTGCTTTTTCCTATAAATAAATTGAGTGACAGGGTTTCTGTAGTTTCCTCATTAATGGCTACGGCATTGATTGCCAATGCTGTTTTTGGAGAAATGGTATTAAAGCTTTTATCAATCTCTTTTTTATATTCTCTGATGTTTTTTAACGCCTGATAGTCATCACTTGGTAAGATAACTTGTCGGTAAGATGCTTCCTGCCCTGTTAGGTTATTATTTTTGTCTAATACAAGACAATGAATGGTATAAACTCCTGTAAGTGATCCTAAAAAAGCAGCTGTTGTCTGGGAGGAATTCATATTCCAGCCATCTTTACCGAAATATTCTCCTCTTTTATAACCATGTACAGTGGCATTTTTAGCATATTCTACACCTAGTAATGCGCTTGTTCCATCAAACATTTCTTTGGGTGTATTGATTTCTGCAAACCAGAAATAATGATGATCTTTAGGGATAGGCTTCCCTTTAATTGAATAATAAGACTGCGGAATATGATTAATATCTGCAGCACTCACTCTTGCAGGATTTTCACTAAATGATGCAGATTCAATGTAGAAATCCGGATTGCTTTTCTGCTCTTTGGAAGCTCCTTTTGAAAGGTTGAACTCAATAAAGGCTACCTGCTGTCTGAAATCTGAATAATTTTGAATTTTATTCTGTTTTAAATCACCAGCTGCCGCCTCTTCAAGGGTTTTAACCTGATATTCTCTGGTATATGCTCTGAATTCTTTTGTTAAGGTATTTTCTATGATGAATACGAAGGTATAGTTCCCTGGTTGATGTGTATTAATAGAAAACTGACTGATTACTGTTCCATCTTGTCTGAATGTTTTAGTATCCTTTCTAAAAGGGTATTCAAACAGGTTATACACTTTACCATCATTCTGGATCAATACTTTTCGGACAACTTCCGGCATTTTAGGGTTGCTTCCTTTGGCACTAATAACAGGGGTTTCATATTGATAGATACAATCAAACTCTATAGGTTGTCCTTCTATGGCATACTTTGTCTTAGGCTTAATCCATGATCCCTTACCTGTTATAGTAACTTCTTGCAATAGCTGGCCTTCAGGTTGCGCCTGCTCTGGCTCTGGCTCTAATTTGGGTTTTTCATAGTTTGCATATAATAGCCGTATAGCTTTAAATAAGTCTTTGTTACCCAATTCTTCATATAAATCCTCTACTAAGCCTACTTTCCTTTTAGGTTTGTATGTTGCATCATAGTATTGAATAAGCTCGTATCGGTCTTCATAGGACAGCTTTTCCAAAGCTGTAAAAACTTTATCTTCATCAGTTCCGGCAAAAATTCCTAGTGTTCTGTGTTCAAAGGCTTCGTACAGCATTTTTGCACGTTCAGAAACAGAAAGTCCAACTTCTTTCTCACTGTTTAAGAATTGCAATGCTTTATTCATTTTCAGTAAGGTTTCCCTGTTAAAAGTGCCGGAAGCATTAATATTATTTTTACGTTGAAAGTTAATGATCCCGGTCTTCGTTTCATTCCAGAAAAGATTCTTGTTTTCAGGTGTTTGATGTCCTAATTTATTAAGTGCATTATGAAGTGTTGAAACATGCTGCCCTTTATCAAACAATTGGATGACAGATCCGTTTTTTTCTACTTTACTGAATGCCCTGTTTTTAAAAGGATCATATGTTATTTGGGTAACTTCCGTTTTGGCGAGAGATATTTTGCTGTCCTGATCGGTGATCTGCTCTTGTTGCTCTTTATCCTCTTTATTATTGTTTTTTTGCTTATCGGACCTGCTGGACCTGGGTGCAAATGTTTTTTTGTGTCTGCTCATGGTATTGGTTATTAGATGAGTGTTTATTGTGCTGTGCTAAGGGGTTTGTACATATGGGCTGAGACGGGATTGATTTTTTCCGAAAGCTTTTTCGTTTTCTATCATTAGATAAGTGCTTATTAATGAATAGGTAATAGAAGTTTCATTACGGTCATGCAATGCCATAGCAACATTTTTCATAATATTTCGGATATTGGCACCGGTATAAGCGTATTCTTTGGTTAAATGTTTTAAAAGGTCTTCACTTTCAAAAGTTATATTCTGGGGTAAATAATGCTCCCAAAGGGCTTTTCTTGTAGTTTCTGTCGGTCGTATTACATTGACAGATACATCGATACGGCGCTTGAAAGCATCATCCATATTGTTTTCAAAATTGGAAGCCAGAATTGTTAATCCGTCAAATTTTTCTATTCGCTGCAATAAATACGAAACTTCCTGGTTGGCGTAGCGGTCATGAGCATCTTTTACATCAGAACGTTTCCCAAACAAAGCATCAGCTTCGTCAAAAAACAGCATGCAATTTTTACCCTGCAGCCTGTTGAATAACACTTCGAGATTTTTCTCGGTTTCACCAATATATTTGCTCACTACCTGGGAGAGATCCACATGATACATATCAATACCATATGCATTAGCAAGAATGCCAGCAAGCATTGTTTTTCCCGTTCCCGGTGTGCCGTAGAATAAAGCAATGAAACCGGGTTTAAAGCTATGTTCACTGGTTTTGAAAAAGCCATTTTCCAATGCTTTTATATAATGTCCGATGGGTTTTATCTGTTCCCTCACATTATCTTCCAAAATAATATCTTCCATGGTGAGATCAGATTTGTAAAGCCTCCCGGGAAAGTAAGAACCATGATCCAGTTGAGGTTTTTGACCTGATAAAAAATAATTGAGATAAGCGGTATCCAATTCAATTTTTCCATGAATAAATTCTGCTGAAGAACGGTTGTAAATAATATCATTTTTCAACAGCACACTTCCATTGATGAGTTGTGCACCATACTGTGACCACAGTGATACATCTTTACCTGCCAGCAAGAAAAGCGCAGTTTGGAAAGTTGGTTTAAAGCTGCGACTGATTTTATCATATTCACCACCTGCTTCAATAGCAAATGCATTGCTGCTTTCTTCTATCTGTACAAATGTTTTCAGGATGGACGGATAATGAGCGGAAGCAATCCCCAGCGCTAAGATTATTCTGTCCACAACAGTAAGCTGATGGATGTTTACCGTAACCGAATAAGGAGATTGGTCGTCTGATGTTGGGGGTTCGGGTATTTCATAACCAGCATTTAATTCTGTTTCATCTTCCAGAAATAATTCTTTGCATCGCTTTTCAATAAGGGATTGCAGCCATTTCATTTCTTCATTTAGAGAATGATGATTTACAGTATCGGCTTGAAATAAGGGATTGACTATTTCTGTTTTTTCATTAATTTTTGTTTTTATTAATGATGGGTCTTCATGGTTATTAGGAGATTTCATAAGCTTATTTTGAATTATAGGATTGCAGTAAGGGGATTGCTGATATAAAATCAGCAACTTTAGAGATTGGTAAAACTTAGAGTATTTAGAAAATGTAACCTGTTATTACCAGTTCACAAATATGAATTTTTTCTGCCATGGCAGCTTGACAAGGCCAATGCCCCAGGAAAGCTTTTCCAGAAGAATGTCCTGTGTTTTTCGTTCTACAGTAAGTGTGTAATCAGCGTCAGTGATAACTAATTTCCCTGGTCGTTGGAAAAACTCGTTCTGTAATAATGCAGCAGATGATTTTTTCATGGGAGCCCAGTTGTGCTGCACACTTTCTATAACATTTTTAGCCTGCGTTTTATGCTTGCGTGAAAGCTTAATATGCCTGTTAATCGTTTGATGCATCGGAATATTACATAGGAATTTTTCAAAAATCATGTCATATTCAGGAGCATTTGTTCTTCCGGTTGCGATATAATGCAATAGATGGGCACACAACTCCGGATCCGTGAGCTGCTGAGTTTTTGAGTCAATGAGCTCACAATGTTCAAAGAGGGTTCTGACAAATGGATGGATTAAAATAAGTCCTGCATTCTGAATATAGTGTCCTTCATCCCGGATTGCACTTTCCTGAATTATTTCATTTTTTTCCTGAATGGTTTCTATTGAAGTTCTCACATTTTCAGGCTGATCGGCTGCATTCGTTGTGAGGCTTTCTGAAATTTCGTTTTCTGTAATAAAAGGGAATATCTTAACCAGTGTTTTCCTGTTTTGATGATTGCTTTTTGCTGCTGATAAGCTAATCTGTTTTTTTGTTGAAATTTCTTGTAAAAGATACTCCCTGAGATGGTTATCAGATGTATCCAAATACTCCGATATTACATGAAAGACCAATCGCCATATTGCAAATCTATCTGTATGATCTAGTTTCGATAGATGACGTATTGTATCGCTGTCCAGGTTAATGTTCAATTCATTATTTTTCAAAATTGCCAGGCATAACTGTGCAGTTTGTTCATTGGAAAGCTGATTGATTATCCGGTTCCGGACATTTTCTTTTGATAAGGCAGGTATAATGCTTTTTTGAAAATTTCCTGTCGAAATAATGTGATCAAAAACCGTTGATTCCAAAATAGTCATGCTATTGCTCCCCGAATTCCACCAAGGCATAGTTCCTTTTTCTAAAAAATAGATAAAAGCTTTGAGCATCTTTTCCTGATCATCTACAAGATGAGCTTTAGTATTATTTTTTGTTTCCTGGGGGGAAGTTTCAATGGGTTTGGTAATTTCTGACAGTTCTTCTTTAAAGAGTTCGGCTATTTTATCTTTTAACTCAATATTTAATGCGCTGCTTTTTACATCCACATTTAATTCTAAACGCGGAATCTGCAGGGTATGACCGGCTAATTTATATTCTAAAGCCCTGATATGGTTTTCTATTTCCGGAAAAACATCAATAGACAAAAAACTATTAATATCATCTTTTATACTCAATGCTTTTGCTTTGTTGTTCACGGTAATTTCAACAAAAACTTTCTGAATGATATGATCTTGCTTCACAGTAAATAGGTTTACATTATAAAATATCGGGAATTGTCAAATAATTTTACTTTTGGTCGAACTCTCCACCCCAGAAACCTGCAGGACAAAGACTAAATCTGGATCTCTGTTTGGCGCTCAATCTGCATCCGCAGCCTCTGACAAATCCATCTTTTGGACCGTCTACCACTTCCAGCGTATCTGGATTAAGCCATTTCATCGCATTGCAATTGTTGCCGTTTTTTAAAGGACATGCATTACAGATTTCTTCTCTTAAAGAGAAAATCGCTTCTTCGTTTTGATTGGCCGCACCCAGTTTTGAACGTAGTTCGTTAAAATGGCCTTCAATGATTTCATTGCGCTTGCTGAAAAGATTTTTAATATTCATAGGATTAAAGTTTTTAAAATTATTGGGTCAAAATTAGAAAGAAGAGGTCCTATTTTGCGAATGATAAGGGCACTCTATTCTGTCTTTGCAGTAAAAGAGAAAATTATTTCCTGCTGATGCAGGGTTATAGTTTTTAGAAATTATCGGTACAAAAAACCGGATACTCCTAATCAGAAAAGCATATCGTTTTTTTGGGAGACTGATATTTTAGACACTCAATAATGAATGGACAATTTTATGTTGAAATACGATGATTTTTGAAAACAGAATGGTACTCAATTGCCAGACGAAAATTGAGCCATAATTCGGAAAGGGAAATCTAAGGACTAAAATTTAATTTTTCAATATTGTTTTTAATGTGATTATTTTCAACTATTTAACCGCCATGTTTTTGATTTTTTTCTATAAGAATGAAAATCCTATTTACTGCAAAGACTGTATTGAGGACCCAAAATATTTGTCTTTTGAGGGGCCGTGATTGTATGTTTGCACCATAATAATTAAGAACAGAAATTATGATTAATAAAGTATTAACAGTTTTAAAAAATCAGCTAAATGCTCCGGATGGTTTATGGGATCCCAATGTTCCTGGCGAAATAGAAATTGCTGTTGTTGATGACATCGCAAAACAGGATGAGAACGCTGAAGGAATTATTAACAAAGTAGTAATCAGTCTGCTCAACATTGAGGAAGAATCGACATTGAAAAACAGATCAAGGTATCAGCAGGTTGTGGTAGACAACAATCCAGTCCGATACGATAAGGAAAGTACTCCGGCTTACTTAAACTTGTATGTGATGATTGCTGCCAACAGAAGTACGTACAGCAAATCTTTACTGAGTATTTCAAAAGTTATTGAGGTATTTCAGGCAAAAAATGTTCTGGAATATGTGGATACTAAACCGGAAAATAACTTCAGTTTCAGAATTGAGCTGCACTCTATTCCTTTTGAACAGCTAAGTTACGTCTGGGGATTATTAGGCGGGAAAATAATGCCTTCTGCTTTATATAAAATCAGTGTGATAAAAATTGCGGCTAAGGATGTGGTCCCTGTTACATTAATTAATGAGGTTAATATACAAAGTATTAAAGTTGATTAATTATACAAGCAAAAACTAAAACTAAAAACTAATAACCCCTTTAAATTTTTAAACATGTTAAATTCAGCAACACCAGGTGTTTCTGTTGAAGAAATTACAAAACTTCCATACTCAGTTGCCTATATAGATACCGCTATGCCAGCGTTTATTGGGTATACTGAATTCCTTCCTGCCGGGTATAATGAGCCCTTCAGAATCAGTTCTCTTTTAGAATATGAACAGTATTTTGGAAAAGCAAAAAAAGAAAATATCCAGTTAAAAGATGTAGAAGGCCAGGGAACAACTATTGTGGCACCTCAGGTACAGTTTTTAATGTACTATTCACTGCAGATGTATTTTGCCAATGGCGGCGGACCATGTTATATCATCTCCGTAGGGGATTATACCTCAGCAGAGGTACAATTATCCTCATTGGAAGCAGGGCTCAATAAAATTGATCATAAAAATATTAAAGAACCGGTTCTGATTATTTTCCCTGATGCTATTTCGTTAACCAATGAATCTGAGTTTTATAGCATCTATAACCAGGCCATTGATAAAGCTAAAGATGAGACGAAAAACAGATTTGTTATACTGGACACTTATTACGGTAATTCCGTTACCAGGTCAAACAATCTTACTACTATTGAAGCTTTTAGAAATAATATAAACCCAACCAATCACGGGGCAGCTTACTTTCCTCACTTAAAAACCATTTTGAATTATACTTTTGATGAAACTCAAACTCCTATAATACATACCGGTTTACAAAAGGCCGGACAGGACAGTACTCTTTTCTATGCAGGTGAGACCGCTGCTTTAGATGAATTAAAAAGTATGGCAAGTGCTGAGATTTCAACCGGATCTGCCGATGCTTACGTCCTTGCTGATTTATTAGATCAGGCTATTGTGATAGCAGAAGAAGTGAATGAAAATGCTGATGCAGGTGATAAAAAAAATGCTTTAACAGCAGCAATTGCTGAGGCAAAAATTGTGTTGGAAGCTATATATGACGGAATAATAGATGATTTTATGGTCCCGGATAATTCAGATGAAAACACACCTGATTTCACTGGAGAATTTACGGCATTAAAAACTGCAATTCTCGAGGTAAAAGACGAAAAAGGAGATGCAGACGGAATAACGCTTAAAAATTTAGAATCCTCTAATTCTGCACTATATAATCAGGTAAAAAAAGAAATACAGTCATTAAAAGTTGTTTTACCGCCATCATCAGCCATAGCAGGAGCATACGGTAGAATAGACAGTATAAGAGGGGTGTGGAAAGCTCCGGCAAATGTCAATATCAGCAATGTCCTTGCTCCGACAGAAAAAATTTCCGATCACGAACAGGCTGCTTTAAATATAGATCCTTTCGGAAAATCAATCAATGCGATCAGAACTTTTACAGGAAAAGGAACCCTGATCTGGGGAGCCAGAACCCTTGAAGGGAAAGATAAAAATAGTGAAGGGAAAGATAACGAATGGAAATATATACATGTACGCCGCTATCATAATATGATCAGACAAGCGATAACAGAAGCACTTGATAAGTTTATTAATGAGCCTAATATTCCCCACACATGGTTACGGGCAAAAACAATGTTGGAAAACTTTCTTAACCAGCAATGGATGGAAGGTGCGTTGGCAGGCAGCACTCCGAAAGAAGCTTACGAAGTTACAGTTAAGGGAGTAGAAGGCACTACTATTATGAATGTTGATCTCAAAATAGCTTTAGTGCGTCCTGCAGAGTTTATTGTGCTCAAGTTCTCACACAAATTGCAACAGTTCTAAACCATAAAATCAATAAATCAATCACGAATAAATACCCGAAGTTTTACTTCGAGGAATAATTAATATTAACGTAAAATTTTTTAAAAATGAATTACAAAACCCCTGGAGTTTACGTGGAGGAACAAGGAAAATTTCCCCCTTCCGTAGCGCAAGTTGAAACGGCTATCCCTGCTTTTATTGGGTATACAGCGGATGGACCGAAAAATAAACCAACGAGAATTGCTTCGATGTTGGAGTATGAACAACTTTTTGGAAAAGCAAATCCGGAAATCTTCGCTGTAGCTTTCAAAGATGGTGTTGCAACAGCCACACAACCTAAAATAAGCGATTTTAAAATGTATTATGCTATGCAAATGTATTTTGCGAATGGCGGTGGAGCTTGCTATATTGTTTCGGTTGGAGGTTACAATGATGAGGTAACTGTTGGAACTTCTACAACAGAAGCCGGAACTTTATTATATGGTCTTGAATTACTAAAAAAAGAAGACGAACCTACTCTTATCGTTTTCCCGGATCTTCAAGGTTTGGTTGCCACTGCTGCTGAAGTTATTGCGGCAGACGATGCTTTACAAGCTTCCATGGATAATAGGAATGTAGCTGTTGCTGCTGAAGCTGCTGCTAAAGCCGTTTCAAATGCTGTTGACGGTGCTGATGTAGCTGCTGCTGTAGCTGCTGCCGTTGCTAAAGCTGCTGATTATGAAGTTACCAATCCTGGAAATCTTAGCGAAGTTGCTGCTGTTAAAGCTGCTCAAGATGTTGTAGCCGCGGTTAAAGTAACCGCTGCTGTTGCCAATGCTACTGTTCCTGCTGTTAAAGCTGCTGCTAAAGTTGTTGCAGATGCTTATAATGAAGATCTTGCTACTACTAACATTATTTCTGGTTTTGCTTCTGAAAATGCTGATAATGTTTCTGATGCTAACATAGATTCTTTTATTACTGAGGCCTATTCTGTATACAATAGTGCTTTGAATCAAGCAGAATCTATGAAAGACAGATTCGTTATCATGGATGTTCTTGGCAATGATACTATTTTTAGAAAAGAAGTAAAAGCTAAAGGTTTAAAGTATGGAGCGGCTTATTATCCAAAATTAAAAACGGTTTTGAGTTATGATTTTAATGAAGCTAATGTTTTAGTTACGGGTGCAGCTGGTATTAAAAATTTAGCAGAATTAAAATTAAAAAATTCAGAATTATATAACCAGGCTAAAACAGCAATTGAGTCTCAACAAGTGGTGCTGGCACCATCATCAGCTATTGCCGGAGTTTACGCCAAAGTAGACAGTACTTCCGGAGTATGGAAATCACCAGCTAATTTAGGACTTAGCCTGGTAGATGTACCGGCAGTAAAAATCTCCAATAAAGAACAGGAGCTGCTTAATGTAGATGCTACATCAGGAAAATCAATCAACGCGATCAGAACTTTTGCAGGAAAAGGAACATTAGTTTGGGGCGCAAGAACCTTAGACGGAAACAGTAACGAATGGAGATACGTATCTGTACGTCGTTTCTTCAACATGGTAGAAGAATCTGTGAAGAAAGCTACAGAACGTTTTGTCTTTGAACCGAATACAGCCAATACATGGATCCGTGTACAGGCAATGATCGAAAATTATCTTGATCAGCAGTGGAGAGACGGTGCATTAGCAGGAAGCAAGCCGGAAGAAGCTTATTATGTAAGCGTTGGTTTAGACAAAACAATGTCGGCTCAGGATATCCTAGAAGGAAGAATGAATATCGAGATCGGTATGGCTGCAGTACGTCCTGCTGAATTTATCGTACTACGTTTTTCACACAAATTACAGGAAGCATAAAATCAATTAAATAACAATAAAATTAAAAATAAATTATGAGTACATATCCATTAGTAAAGTTTGCCTTTGAAGTAGATTGGGGTGGAACAAAAGTAGGTTTTCAGGAAGTCAGCGGATTAAATGTTGAAGCAGCTTTAATTGAGTACAGACACGGTGCGAGCCTTGATTTCAGTAAGATTAAAATGCCTGGAATGAAAAGTTTCAGTAACATCACTTTAAAAAGAGGAACTTTTAAAACAGATAACGAATATTTCGACTGGTTCCAGAGTATTCAGCTAAGCACAGTAGAGCGCAGATCTATTACGATCTCCCTTTTAGATGAAACAGGGGCACCTGCCGTAACCTGGAAAGTGAAAAATGCATTCCCTCTTAAATTACAATCAACAGATCTGAAAGCTGAAGGTAATGAGGTAGCTATCGAAACCTTAGAAATTGCACACGAAGGATTAACTATTGAAAATAACTAACATTAACTTTAAAATTTAAAAAAAATGAATTACAAAACACCTGGAGTTTACGTAGAGGAAATTGCGAAATTCCCACCATCTGTAGCACAAGTAGAAACAGCTATTCCTGCTTTTATCGGGCACACGGATAAAGGACCAAGAAATGAACCGACAAGAATTTCTTCTATGTTGGAATTCGAAACGATTTTCGGAGGAGCAAAAGATGAAAAAACAGCGTTCTCTGTTACGATTGAAGATACTGTTGTAACTGCAAAAGTAGACAATACAAAGCTAAGTCCTTATAAAATGCATTATGCAATGCAAATGTATTTTGCTAATGGCGGCGGGCCATGTTATATTGTTTCAGTAGCTGATTATGATAAAGCTCCTGCATTAGGAACAGAAACAGTTGCCGGAGGTCTATGGTTCGGATTAAAATCACTGGAAAAAGAAGATGAGCCAACACTTATTGTTTTCCCGGATGCTGAAGTTTTAGGAGCAGATGCTTACAAATTATACAATAAAGCTTTGGATCAGGCAGAAGATTTGAAAGACAGATTCGTTATTATGGATGTTTTTGCAGATGCAGATGCTTTCAGAGCCGGAGTAAATGCTACAGGTTTAAAATATGGAGCAGCTTATTATCCAAAATTAGAAACCGTGTTAAGCTATAGCTTTGATGATAAAGATGTTAAAATTGATAGCTATAAAGAATTAAATGCAGCAGGAGTCCTTGTAGATGTTACAATGCCTCAAAATGAAAACAACCTAGCATGGTTGAAATCAAAAAGTTCAGCGCTGTATAACCAGGCTAAAAAAGAAATTGAATCTAAAAGAGTAGTATTGGCTCCATCATCATCAATTGCCGGAATTTATGCCAAAGTGGACAGTACTTCCGGAGTATGGAAAGCACCAGCCAACTTGGCAATCAGTAATGTACTGGCACCTGTTGTAAAAATTTCTAATGAAACGCAAGACGGTCTTAACGTAGATGCGGTAGCAGGAAAATCAATCAACGCGATCAGAACTTTTACAGGAAAAGGAACATTGGTTTGGGGTGCAAGAACCTTAGACGGAAACAGTAACGAGTGGAGATATGTACCTGTACGTCGTTTCTTCAACATGGTAGAAGAATCTGTGAAGAAAGCTACAGAACGTTTCGTTTTTGAACCGAATACTGCCAATACATGGGTTCGTGTACAGGCAATGATCGAAAATTTCCTTGACCAGCAGTGGAGAGACGGTGCATTAGCAGGAAGCAAGCCTGAAGAAGCGTATTACGTAAGCGTTGGTTTGCACAAAACAATGTCTGCTCAGGATATTTTAGAAGGAAGAATGATTATTGAAGTCGGTATGGCTGCAGTACGTCCTGCTGAATTTATCGTACTACGTTTTTCACACAAATTACAGGAAGCATAAGCTAAATTAAATAACAACTAAAAAATAAATACATTATGAGTACATATCCATTAGTAAAGTTTGCCTTTGAAGTAGATTGGGGCGGAACAAAAGTAGGTTTTCAGGAAGTCAGCGGATTAAATGTTGAAGCAGCTTTAATTGAGTACAGACACGGTGCGAGCCCTGATTTCAGCAAGATTAAAATGCCTGGAATGAAAAGTTTCAGTAACATTACTTTAAAAAGAGGAACTTTCAAAACAGATAATGAATATTTCGACTGGTTCCAGAGTATTCAGCTAAGTACAGTAGAGCGCAGATCTATTACGATTTCTCTTTTAGATGAAACAGGGGCACCTGCCGTAACCTGGAAAGTGAAAAATGCATTCCCTCTTAAATTACAGTCAACAGATCTGAAAGCTGAAGGTAATGAGGTAGCTATTGAAACGCTTGAAATTGCACACGAAGGATTAACTATTGAAAATAACTAATCATGGCAGTTTTATATCCTCCAACCAGTTTCTCTTTTATTGTTAACGGGATTTCAACAACAGAGGGTATTGACTCCAGATTTCAATCTATATCTGGTTTATCAACAGAAATTGGAACTGAAGAATATGCCGAAGGAGGCGAAAACAGGTTTACACACCAGCTTCCTCTGAGGCCCAAATATCCTAATCTGGTTCTTAAACGTGGGTTAATCGTAAGTTCCGGATTGATAAGCTGGTGCAGAAATGCGATGGAAAACTTCCAGTTTGAACCCAGAGACCTGATCATTACTCTTTCAGGAGGAATTCAGTCTACAGCACCCTTAATGGTTTGGAATGTAGTGGGAGCATACCCCGTAAGATGGGAAGTATCAGAATTCAACGCAGAAGAAAGCAAACTTGCTATTGAAACAATAGAACTGAAATATAGATATTTCACAATACCCTCATCGTTAGCAAGCTTAGGCTTGTAATTTCTAAATCAAATCTAAGCACCTGAACGTGTGTTAGTTTAAAGATAACTTTTACCCAAATCTTTTTTCACAAAAAATAACAGATTGGTCTACAACAGAGACTGAACACACCCTTCATGTGCTTGGATTTTTAAAAATAAACATGTTAAATCATTGGTTATTAGTGTTTTGAATATTAATGATCGATTAAAAAACAAACGAAATGCCAATAGAAATAAAAGAGCTTCACATTAAAATAAATGTGGACGAAAAAGCTACAGCTACCACAACTGCCGCATCGGTAGATGAAGCACTGCTTATGCGTGCGATCAGTGAAAGTGTAGAGCAGGCCGCAAAGATAGAACAACGTAAAAAAGAAAGATAATGAGAGGAGCAATTCAAAAACTGACAATCGGAACATACGAAAACTCTGATTATGATAAAAGAATTCAGAGCGGTGCTTTTAAAGCTTTTATCAATCCTACAGGTTTTTCTATGACCTATAAAACGAAATATAATAAAGACCAGGCAGATGGTAATTCTAAACCTAATTTAGGATATACCTCATCAGCATCACCTGATTTACAATTAGAATTTCTATTTGATGGGACAGGAGTTACGGAAGCGAATTCCGGTATCAAACTGATCAATAAAATTAGAGGAAAATCATTTGCGAAAACGGCCGTAACAAAACAGATTGAAGATTTTTATAAGGCGACAGGTGAGCTTGAAGGCTCTATTCATAAACCCTATAATGTTATCCTTAATTGGGGAAGTTTTGAATTTAAAGGAGTGCTTTCTGAATTAACTTTAGAATATAAGCTATTTGACAACGAAGGCCAGCCTCTAAGAGCTATAGGAAAGGCAACATTCAGTGAATCAACAAGTCCGAAACTTGCCGGTAAAATTGAAGATAAACAATCACCGGATCTTACCCACAAAAGAACAGTACAGGCCGGCGATACACTGCCATTAATAACAGAAAGAATCTACGGAGATTCCAAATACTATCTGGAGGTAGCTAAGGTGAATAACCTTGTCAATTTCAGACAGTTAAAACCAGGTCAGGAATTATTCTTTCCGCCATTAGAAAAAGTTTCATAATATGAATAACAGCGGATACATACAAACAGCAAAAAATCCAGATTTAGTCACCCATAAGGTCATGTCTGGAGGAACAGAACTGCCGGGGAAATACGGGGTGAAAAGCATTATCGTGGAAAAAGAAGTCAACAGAATTCCTTATGCCCGCATTGTTATTTTAGACGGAAGTGTACCGGAGCAGGATTTCAAGCTCAGTAATGAAGATCTGTTAATTCCCGGAAAAGAAATTGAGATTACCGCCGGATACCATTCCGAAGAGGAAACCATTTTTAAAGGAGTTGTGGTAAAGCACAACATAAAAATCAGAAACGGTTCTTCTTACCTCATCATAGAATGCAGAGATAAGGCAGTAAAAATGACCTTAGGAAGAAAAAGTAAATACTTCTACGAAAGCACAGACAGTGATGTCATGGAGGAACTCATCAGTAATAACGGGCTTACTGCCGATGTAGAAGCAACTTCAAATTCACATAAGGAATTGGTACAGTATCAGGCTTCGGATTGGGATTTTATGCTAACCAGAGCGCAGGCAAACGGTAAACTTTGTTTCGTTGAAGATGGAACTATTAAAATTACTAAACCTGATTTTAGTGGTGAAGCTGTAGAAACAGTGGTTTACGGATCATCTGTACATGAATTTGACGGAGAGATTGATGCCAGAGACCAATTCAGTAAAATTACTGCCAGAACATGGAGCTATACTGATCAGGAACTAACAGAAGTGGAAGCTAAGGATCCGGCGATTAAGCTCAATGGAAACCTTTCATCAGGTGATTTGGCAGATGTCTTCGGAATTGAAGATCTGCAGTTGAAGCATGGTGGAAATCTTACTCAAAGTGAGCTTCAGGAATGGAGTGATGCCAAAGCAACTTTCCAGCAATTAGCCAAAACAAGAGGAAGAGTACGATTTCAGGGAATTCCAGATGCCAAACCAGGAGTTTCGTTAACACTGCAAGGAGTAGGAAACCGATTCAACGGGAAAATATACGTAACCGGTGTCCGTCATGAAATTGCCGAAGGAAATTGGCTGGTGGACGCTCAATTCGGACTTTCTCCAACATGGTTCTCAGAAACCTATGATGTAAGTGAAAAGCCAGGCGCAGGAATTATGCCTGCCATAAGCGGATTGCATGTAGGGGTAGTATCACAACTGGAATCTGATCCGGACGGAGAAGACAGAATTCTGGTACAGATTCCTATCATTAACAGTGAGGAAGAAGGAATCTGGGCACGTATTGCCACCCTTGATGCCGGAGAAAACAGAGGATCATTCTTCAGACCCGAAATCGGAGATGAGGTGATCATCGGATTTATTAATGATGATCCTAACGATGCTGTTGTGCTTGGAATGCTGAACAGCAGTGCAAAACCAGCTCCTCTTGTAGCTTCAGATGATAATCACGAAAAAGGATTTGTTACCCGAAGCGAAATGAAAATGATTTTTAATGACGACAAAATTTCGTACACACTGGAAACACCAAAAGGGAAAAAAGTGATTGTAGACGAAGATGCCGATGTCATTACAATAAAGGATGAGCATTGTAATACTCTTACCCTGAATAAAGACGGTATCAGTATGGAAAGCGGAAAAGACATTAAGATCAAAGCAAAAGGAGACATTAATATGGAAGGAACCAATATCAATGTAAAAGCAAGTGCTCAATTCAAAGCAGAAGGCAGTTCCGGCTCAGAGCTTAAATCAGGAGCAGTAACAGTGGTAAAAGGATCACAGGTAAAAATTAATTAATCATGAAACCGGCAGCAAGAATTACAGATATGCATACCTGTCCTATGGTAACAGGAAATGTTCCCCATGTAGGAGGCCCTATAATGCCGGCAGGAGAACCCACCGTGCTTATCGGCGGAATGCCTGCAGCAAGACAAGGAGATAAAGCAGTATGTACCGGGCCACCGGACACCATTGCATCAGGCTCTTCCAGTGTTTTAATCGGTGGAAAACCTGCCGCAAGAATGGGCGATTCTACCGCTCATGGAGGAGTGATAACCGCAGGGGAAGCTACTGTTTTAATAGGCGGATGATATTGAAGGAAGCTTTTAACACAATCATAAGCTACCCTATAAATAAAACCTGACTAAAACTAAAAATGTAAAACATCAATAACAAAACGGTTAGAATAACCAAAACTCTATGCCACAGATGCAGGATGTGAACATTCAATATAACAAATTAACGTATGAAAATAAATACAGATTTTTTAGGAACAGGCTGGAGTTTTCCGCCTGAGTTTAACGAAACTGAAGGAAAACTGGCCATGACCACAGATGTGGAAGACATCAATAACAGTCTTAAGATTTTATTGTCAACGCGCCCCGGTGAACGTGTCATGTTCCCCAACTACGGGTGTGACCTGCAGGATATGCTCTTTAAACCACTGGACTTAACGCTGATTACCCAAATGAAAGGAATCGTGGAGCGTGCTATTTTATATCATGAACCCAGAATCAATATTCTAAGTATTGAAATTGATACCCAGGATGAGCTTCAGGGAGAAGTTTTGATACAGGTTGACTACGAAGTAAGAAATACTAATACAAGAAGCAATATGGTTTTCCCTTTTTACAAAGGAGAAGCTACCGAAATATAATGAATTACGGGATGTCTGTAGCCATTTTGAATACTACCAAACACTACAATAAGTATTGCATCTGACCATAGAAAGATAAATATAAACAAATGAAAAAAACAGATACATTTTCACATTATCGTGAAGGAAAATCACAAATGCAGCGCTTTTTAGCAGAATTAGATCCTGGGAATCTTGAGTTACACGATTTCGATTTGTTTGACTGGCTATTATTCGCCAACAATTTTGCAAGTCATGTAAACTATTTTCACAAAGATGATCATACAGCACCAAAAGGAAAATGGGGAAACTTCTTCCTGGGTGATGATGCCAATGCGATCCCACGTAGAGAAAGCGTTGAGTATAAAAGTATGAAAAAACAGGTTACAGATCTTATGTCCCAGTTTGAACAGGATAGCAGCCTTACGCCTCACCTGACATTATTTGTCTGCTTTTTAAAATTATTGGATTTCTCAAAAAAAGCCTTCAATAATCTGACGAAAAGACACCTGGATTTCTATTATAACGAAATTCTTCAGATTCAGAAAAATGATGCCAAATCAGACAAAGTCTATGTGATCTTTGAACTCGCCAAAAAAGCGATTCAGGAAAAAATTCCGGCCGGTACATTGCTGGATGGAGGTAAAGACGTTAACGGGAAAAAACGAGTTTACACAACAGGTGATGAAATTATTGCCAATCAGGCAAAAGTAGTGGAGATCAAAAGTTTCTTAAATGATGCTGAAAAGAGAGAACTGAAAATAGCTCCGGTGGCTAACTCTGCCGACGGTTTGGGAGATAAATTACCGGAAGATGGTAATTATTGGTGGCCGTTTGGATATAATTCCGATGAAACCAATTCAAATAAATCTATTTATAAAGAGCTTCCAAAAGCTAAACTTGGCTTTTCAATTGCCTCCTCGCTATTTGATTTAAAAGAAGGAGAACGTACAATCACCCTTAAGATTGATTTTAATAAAAATTCAACCCAGAAATTACAAAATCTTTCAAAAACAGATATTAAAAATAATATCAAAGTGCTTTGCAGCGGGGAGAAAGAATGGTTGTCAGGTGCTGTTTTGACGTGTATTAAAAACGAAGAAGAAAGATTAGAGCTTTCTATTACATTACCTAAAGAGTTCCCGGCAGTTGTAAAATACAATAAAGAAGTGCTGGCAGAAACATTTCAAACCAGTTTCCCTGTTGTAAGACTGATGATTGAAGGAGAAGAATATTACGAAATGTATGAAGCTCTTTCAGAAAAACTGATAAAAAATATAGAAATAGCAGTTGATGTAAAAGGAGTAAAATCTATTCAGATAGAAAATGACAACGGGGCATTAAATTCAGAAAAGCCTTACTATCCTTTCACCGCACAACCTGTTAAAGGATCTAATTTCTATATCAGATGTCCTGAAATGTTCTCCAAAAAATGGCAGAATGCAGACATTACGATCAACTGGAAGAATGCTCCGGACTCTATAAAAGATTTATACAGCGGATATGTTATTCAGCCTAATCAAAATATAAGTCTAAGCGATTTTGAGGGCTTAAAAAACTCCTCAATCGTAGGTTCTGATGGTTATTTCAAGGCAGATGTTGCATTGCTGGATAAGGAAATCTGGTACGAAAAGGCCAATGATATTGATGTGTTCAGTAAAGAAAAAGATGCTTATAAAATCCGGTTTTCTGTAAATAATGCAAGTAATAAGGCCGGAACAAGTGAGACGATCAGGGTAACACTTAATCAGTCATCATTACAGGATGTGTATCCTAAACTGTATACATTGGCATTATCAAGTAACCCGACTTTCAAAAAACTTATTCCCAACGAACCGTATATTCCTTTTGCTGAAGATATAGAGCTGAATTACAGCGCAAAAGAAAATGCATATTCGTACTTAGACAGAAAATCTGCAGGAGAAGCTTCAAAAAATAACGAAGTGCAGCTGTATCATGAAGATGCATTCGGACAATATGAAAAAGAAGTTGAAACCAAAAGTATTGTACCGGTGCACCAAAATGGAGGCGAATTGTACATCGGCCTGGAAGCAATGCCTCAGACCACAGTTTCACTATTAATTCAAATGCTGGAAGGAAGTGAAAATCCTTTAGTGGATACCTTCCTGGAAAAAGAATTTATAGAATGGCATATCCTTTCAGGCAATACATGGATGAGTTTGTCGGATTATATGCTGCAGAATGATACCAGAAAGTTCCTGGAATCAGGGATTGTCAAGTTCAAAGTGCCTAAAGATATTGACAAAAGCCATACAAGATTTACCGACGGATTAGTCTGGATCAGGGCAAAATCACAAAGAAGCTATGATGCAGTATGTAAAATTCAGGGAATCTATACACAGGCTGTTTTAGCAACATTCCAGAATCAGGACAATGATCTTTCTCATCTCAATAATGGGTTGGAAGCAAAAACCATTGCCAAGCTGATCTCCAGAGTTCCTCAGGTAAAATCTGTCAGCCAGCCTTATAACTCGTTTGACGGGAAATACAAAGAAGCAGATACCGAGTTTTACAGACGTGTGAGTGAACGGTTAAGACACAAGCACAGAGCTATCACACAATGGGATTACGAACATCTGGTATTACAGGAATTCCCGGAAGTCTTTAAGGTAAAATGTTTAAATCATACTTCCGAAACGTCCTATATGGCTCCGGGCCATGTAACCCTGATGGTAGTTCCGAATATTAAAAATAAAAATGCTTTTGACGTCTATCAGCCCAGAGTAAGCAGAGCGTCTTTGAATAAAATTCAAAATTATGTAAATGAATTAAATACAATGCATGTGACCGCTCAGGTGATTAATCCCAATTACAAAGAAGCAAAAGTAGAAACAAAGGTCAAGTTCTTTGAGCAGTATGACGAAACATTCTACATCAAACAGCTGGACGAAGATATTAAAAAATACATATCGCCCTGGGCTTTTACAGACTCTGAAAATATTGATTTTAATGTAGAGTTGAATGTTAATCAGTTGGTTAACTATCTGGAGCAGCTGTATTATGTAGACTACATTGATGATATTAAAATACTGGTGAATAATATTCCGCAAAGGAAATCTTTAATCGAAGTGGATCCAAAATCAATTCTGGTATCTGCCAAGCAGCACAATGTCACTATTACAGAACAGGTATGTATTTAATAATAAATAAGAAGAAACATAATCATGTCAGAAAATAAACATATTAGTATATCAAAAAATATAGAAACCGGGGATCAGACAGATTTTCATTTTCTACGCAAAACAGGGATTGAATACATAGAAAAGTTAGGAGGAAAACTCTGGACCGATTATAATTCTCATGATCCTGGGATCACCACTTTGGAAGTTCTAAGCTATGCCATCACGGACCTTGGGATGAGGATGAACCTGAACATGGAAGATATCTTAGCATCTGATGATGTAAAAACAGACATTCATACTCAGTTTTTAAACGCTGCAGAAATTTTACCGTCAAGACCTTTAAACGAGCTGGACTACAGGAAGCTGTTTATAGATATCAACATGGCAGGAAGTCTTAAAAGACCGATCCGTAACTGCTGGTTAGTTCCTAAAAATGAAAAATTATACGTTGATTGTAAAACCGGAGATTTAGACTTTAAGCCTATCGGAGACAAGACACAAAGCTTTAATGTAAAAGGAATATATGACCTTTATGTAGATTATGCTGAAGATATTGATAAAGATGGAATCGGATGTGAAAAATCTAATGTTAATATCAAAATATTAAACAGTTACCACGCTAACAGAAGTCTGTGTGAAGATCTGGCAGAAATTAAAGAAGTTGAAATCCAGAAAGTGGCCGTATGTGCCCGCATTGGACTTGTCAGCAAAGCAGATGAAGAACTCGTACACGCTAAAGTAATCAGAGCCATCAATAATTATCTGTCTCCGGAGGTACATTTTTATTCATTGAAACAGATGCTTGATAAAGGTCTTACGACAGATCAGATCTTTGAGGGACCTCTTTTGGATAACGGCTTTATTGATACGGAAGAGCTTAAAAACAGCCAATTAAGAACAGAAGTTCGTCTTTCTGATATCATCAGTGAGATCATGAAGATTGAAGGGGTTAAAGAAATTCACGACGTTTCTATTGCAGGTTGTGATAACATCATCAAACAAAATAACGATTGGCTGATCTGTATTGAAAAGGGCAGAAAACCGGAACTGTGCGAGCTGAGCTCATTCAGCTACAGTAAAGGATCTCTTCCGTTAAATATCGATGATAAAAAAGTTCAGGATTACCTGGAGACTCTTAAAAGAGAAGAAGAAGTGCTTAGAGATGATGCAAGGCAAAATAAAGAATTGACATTACCTCAGGGAACTTCATATGATATTGCGAACTACGCTACTATTCTGAATGAATTTCCGGATACCTATGGAGTAGGAGAATCAGGAATTATAGGAAATCAATCCCCGGAAAGAGAAGCTTTGGCCAAACAAATGAAAGGGTATTTGCTGTTTTTTGATCAGATCCTTGCCGGATATTTCAAACATCTTGAAAAAATAAAAGAAGTATTAAGCATTAATGGGAAGTTAAAAAGAACCTTTTTTACACAGACTCTTAAAAATATTAAAGGTTTTGATGAACTGGTTTCTGAATATAATACAGAAAATGATGATCAGCTTACAGACTCATTGTATAAAGAGCTGGATAACAGTGTGGAACGCCGAAATGAAGTGTTGGACCATCTGATCTCCCGTTTTGCTGAAACATTCAGTGACTATACTTTCTTAATGAAATCACTGTATGGAAAATCTACCGATGAAATTGTCTTAAGGAACAAAGAAAACTTCTTAAAAGAGTATTCATCATTAAGTAAAGACAGAGGATTAGGTTATAATTATACCCTGATCGGAGATTCTGATCTGTGGAATACCAGTAATATTTCCGGTGTTCAGAAAAGAATTGCCCGTTTACTGGGAATTAAAGATTATACCCAGAGAAACTTATCCCAATCACCGGTATCCATCATTGAAACAATAGACAATGCCGGTAAAAAAACGTATACCTGGAAAATAAAAGATACCGGCAACAATATTGTCTTATCCTCTGTAAACAGCTACACGACTGAGCATATTGCAATCAAAAACCTGAATGAAGCCATTTATCAAACCATTCAGATTGATCAGGAAGATCTTGAAAATGTATTAGCCAGACTGGATGAGAGCAAGCCGGAAGAAACATTGGAAAAACTGAAAAATTGTGAAAAGGATTACTGTTTAATTGGAAATATTAAAATCCGTGTTTCATTAGGAGGCAATTATTATTTTGAAATTCTGGATGACCAGCACAATGTCATTGCTGTCCACAAAAAAACCAATCCTTACTCAGAATTGAAAGACCTGAAAAAAGGAATTGAAGAGACGATCAGCTATTTCAAATACGAATTTACAGAAGAAGGTATTTTCCTTGTTGAGCATTTATTATTAAAGCCCACTACCAAGGATTATAAGCTCATGGGAGGTATTGGATGTATGTCTGTTGGGGGTACTTTCAGAATCATGTATGACCTGGAAGAAGAAAATCCCACAACAGATCCTATAGAATATTCGGAAGCCTTTATGTCTTCCTGTGAAGAAGGTTGCGAAACAGATGTGTTTGATCCTTATTCTTACAGGGTAAGTGTTGTCCTTCCCGGGTTTGCGTATCGTTTTCAGGATCCTGATTTCAGACGCTATGCAGAAACCGTTATCAGGCAGGAAATTCCGGCTCATATTTTAGCCAAAATCTGCTGGGTGGGAGATCGTTTGAGTGAAAAACAAACTGCTCAGAACGATTTGGCTGAATTTGAAACAGCATTTAAAAAATATCTTTCAGATAAGTCAAGAAACAATATCCTGAATCTCGGAAACAGCATTACGGATTTATTGACCGCTCTTAGTCATTTGAACAATATCTATCGACCGGGAAGGCTTTTAGACTGCGATGCCAATGATAGTGACATTCTGGACGGAAAAATCATATTAGGACAATCCAACTTATCAAAAAAAATTGAAAAATAATGAATACTAAATTAGACAATGTAACAACCCAATATAGAAAGTTCAACGACAATCAGGCGTTAACAGAAGGGCAATTAAACGAATTTATAGATTATTTTGAAGATCAGGACAGACTATCAAGAACCCGTCTGAGCGGTGTAGGAATTGTGTGCGGTTTTCAATCAGAATATGTGGAACTTGAAATCTCACCTGCTTTAGCAGAAAAATCCTCTGGAGATAGAGATCTTGAGATTCCCTTTGATACGATTGCAATTACACAAGGAGCCGGTGTTACTACCGATGGAGACTTAATAACACTGCGCCAGGCGGGAAGCAAAAATTCAGAAGCTACCATTGACTTCAAGGCTAAAAATTACAGATACTACAGAAATTATGTTGATGTCGTAGGATATGAACATTTTCGTATCGGAGGGCAGCAAATCCCTCTTTTAGAATTATTTACAACACAAGAGTATACAAAGCTGGTAGACGGAGGTGCTAATGCCGGAGATTTTAAGCCGGTAATAGACATTCGTAGTTCATTAAGCGATAAAGTTGTAATTCTGTATTTAGAAAGTTATTCCAATGATGAGAATCCTTGTCAGGATGCTGATTGTGACAATAACGGAGCTGAGCAGGTTTCTAATCTTAAAGTGCTTTTGGCAGATACAGCATCCGTTTCAGAGCTTATTGAGAAAGGTGATGCAAAGGATACGATCTATAAACAACATAATTTTTATGAAAAGCTTTTTGACAGCTTACCGAACATAGAAGCCAAAAGAGTTATTCTGGATACACTTGTAAAAACAGCACCACAGCTAAAAACAAAATTTCAGGGTGCCATCAGTACTGTTGCAGAATTAAGTGACGGATTTACTTCCATTGCAGGAACTTTTAATGTAAACATGAATCTGGGAGGACAGACGCTCTTTGATAAATTGAATCCTTTACTGTCAGGCACTTCTCCGGGCTTGGAAGATTATCAGTACCGATATGATTTACTAAAGGATCTGATTGATACCTATAATGAAATAAAAGGTCTGATCCTGCATCTGAATGCTGAATGCTGCCCGGATATTGCTTCATTCCCTAAACACCTGATGTTGGGAAATGTTGGAGCAAAGCAGGAATTAGGAGGATATACCCCTTTACGCCACGGTTTCTATAATTCACCGGTTACTACCAGTGATGACGAGAATTATGAAAGAGTGGTAATGCTTGCCAACCGTTTTGTGCAGAAAGTTAATGGATTTCAATCCTATATCGGACGCATTAAAATTACTCCTTCAAATCTGAATGTAAGATTGGGTAATAAGGCAATTCCATATTATTATAATGTAGATAAATCCCTATTGGCTCAATGGAACTTTGAAAAAACAAAAACCGATAGGGCCGCTTACAATTTAAGCTATCACACAGCCAATTTGGCAGGAGAAGACTTTATTCAGAATCCACTGAATTATAACATTG
Source organism: Chryseobacterium rhizoplanae (assembly GCF_900182655.1). Classification (GTDB taxonomy): domain Bacteria; phylum Bacteroidota; class Bacteroidia; order Flavobacteriales; family Weeksellaceae; genus Chryseobacterium; species Chryseobacterium rhizoplanae. The sequence continues at coordinate 37,255 of NZ_FXTC01000005.1, read as the reverse complement.
ACAATAATGACTTCTATAGAATTGAAGGTCATCTTGGAATGCCTTATAAAACAGCATTGCAAAACATCAATGATCTTAAAACACAATACGGATTAGCTTTTGATGTCATTGCACTCGTTCTGAATAAAGGTGAAAAACCTGGTGGTGAGCCGCCAATCAGGGAAAAAACAGTATCCATAGAAGAATTGAGAAAGCAATTGACATCCATTTCCAGTGATGTCAGCAACAGGGCTTTCAATTCACAGAATACTTTGCTGAACATCTCTAAGCTGGATGCACAGTTAAGATTGCTGAATCAGGCTGAATTCTCAAAAGAAGGATCATCCGAAGGAATTACCGTTGTAAAACAAGATCCTAAAAAAGACGATGTTGTAAGTGAGCTTTTAAGCGAATTTTTAGAAAGAAAATCAGGCCTGGAACATGTAGCCGGTGTAGAACCGGGTGGAACTTTTGCTTTGATTTATAATTCGGAAACTGAAAACCAGGTTCTTGCAGACTTTTCATTGCCCTACCTGTGCTGTTCTAAAAAGGATCCTGCATTCTTATCGTTACCGAAAAACAAACTGTGTCAGAAAGATGATCCGATTGCCATGACGATTGTTCCGCTAGACGGACAGGTAAAAGCATTTGTGAATGGTGCTCAGATTCCTGCAGTTACACAATCCGGAGGTCAAAGCGTATTCGATCCTGAATTAGTTAACGCAGCTTATTTTGGACAAACCATTACGTTTACTGTGAATGATGATCCAGTGGAAGCACAGATGATTGTGTATGCACAGCCAAACGTATCTGTTACTACAGGTACTGTGAGCTATGATGCTCCTACGATGGACGAAAACGCAAACAATCCGGATGCTACGGTTGAATTTAATGTTACCGGTGACTTTACAGGTCTTACATTTACCTGGAATTTTGATGATAATACTCCAATACAGCATAATGAGGCTCCTGCCAACAAAAAAACGCATGTATACCAGCTTGTTGCGGGAGAGGAAAAAACGTTCAATCCAATACTTACAGTAACCAACGCCAACGGTTGTAGTACAGTATATAAATTAGCACCGTTGAAATTAAAAGGTCAGTCGACTATCGCATGCTTAAGTGGAATGAGAGTGGTAATTCAGTATAGAGACAAGATAGATACAGGTCACGTTTGTAATGATGCTACTTTCAACTTAAAAGGAAATAATATTGTAATAGGAGGGGTCAATCCATACCCTGGCTTTATTGGAAATGTACATTTAAGTAATACAAATGGTAATCAGGATAGACATAATCGCCCAACCGGTGATACTACTTCGGCTAGTAGATACAATGAGATTATCATTACTCAGGCTGAAGCTAAAAAAATGGCATCACAAACATCGGATGGCTTTGTAGAATTCTCCCTTGAATGTGCATTGCCTCCAGGTAATAGACCACCAACTGGTTGTCACCAGGATGTAGCCTATACAGAGATCTTCTTGGCAAACGCTACAGTTCCTATTTATAAAGGATATCCAAACGGGAATTTCCTAAAAATAAACCCTTGTACAGGAGTGACAAAATAATAGTCAGATAATAACTTCATAGACAATTCAACCTGTCTATGAAGTTTATTAAAAGACCTTAATAAATCATTAAAAATGAACAATAATGAATAATCAATTAAGTAATATAACAGTTCAATATCGAAAGTTCAGTAAAGGACAGTATCTGGAGGATCCTGACCAGTTCAATGAGTTTCTGGACTCCTTCGAAGATCAGGACCGTTTGTCCAGAGTATTGCTGCAGGGGGTAGGTGTTGTATGTGGTCTCAAACCAAAACTTGTTTATAAAAACAGACTGTTAGACAGCATAGGGCTTTCCCAGGGAACCGCCATTACAACCGACGGAGATTTACTAACACTGAGTAATACCAGCAAGACGAGTGAAGATTTGTACATGAGCGATCTGAAGACGGTTGATCTGGAAAATAAAAACTTTACCCATTTTAAAGCATATGATAATTTTAAGATAAAATATCCGGCATTTTACGAAGGGACTGAGCAGATTGAACTATGGGAACTGGCAACAGCTCAGGAGTCAAAGTCTGATTTTCAGCCTGTTAATAATCTTACAAATTTAGAAGACAAATACTTACTGCTGTATTTGGAAGATTATGAAAAAGAAGTGAAACCTTGCAGAGGTGTTGATTGTGATAACCATGGAATACAGCAGATTAGAAATCTTAAAGTATTAGTTACTACAGCAAGTGGCATCACTCATATTCTTGGGGAAGATGGTTTTTCCCTGCCTGATCCTGTAACCGGTGAGGTTAAACCCAAAAGAAAAGACCATCTTCAGCCTCATCCTTTGTTTATAGAGGATATCATGGAGCCTGTAAAACAAAACCGGATTATTTTAGAGCGTTTTGTTTCAGAAAACAGGCTGAATGTCTCTGATTTAAAAAATGTGTATATCAAGGCGGTAGAGAAAGCTGATTATGGGAAGAGTGTTTTTGAAAAAACAGCAGCAATTGCCAAAATTCTAGGCGTTTCAAGTGCCGGCTATGACGTGTTCAAAGCATCAATAGACAGAGTTGTTAATCAGGAAACAGGCTTTCAGTATACTTACGATGTGATAAAGGATTTGGTGGATACCTATTCTGAAATTGTAGAATTACTTCCTAAAGCATTTACTAAATGTTTCCCGGATTTTGCATCTTTTCCTAAACATATTATGCTTGGAAAATTAATATCGGATACCCAATTGGATTCTTCAAGACATCAGTTTTATAATTCTCCTGCTTTAGATGATGAAAAAGCAACTCAAAAAGTTAAAACCCTAATCAAGCGTTTTAATCAGCAAGTGGGAAATTTTGATCCTGATACTATTATTAAAAATAAAGAACGGGTTAAAATTACTCCTTCGCAAAAATTAAATCCTCTGGGCAATAAGGCAGTTCCTTTTTACTATCATGTTACAGAAGAGTTTTTAAAAACATGGAATTTTGATAGAACAAGCAATCGGTCATCCGGCAATAATCTGACATTTGATACTGATTGGGTGTTAATAGGAAACTCCGAACAAGTAAGTCCTTTAAATCTCAATATAGATAACTATTCGTTTTATAATATTGAAGGTCATCAGGGAATGGATTATCAGGTTGCTTTTGAACAGATAAAGGAAATCAAGGATAAGCAGCAGCTGGGATTTGATATTATGCTCTTGTCTTTAGAAGAATTAAAAGGAAATAAAGATCTGACAAAAGCTTATTTCAATGAATACGTAGAAAAGAACTCAGGATTAGAACATAAAAGAGGTGTTGAAAGAAAAGGTACTTTTATTATGGTATATGATTCCATAAAAAATCCAAAAGTTATTGCAGATTTTTCACTTCCATACATCTGTTGTACTCCAAAAGCGATCATCAAATTGAGTTTGCCAACTTCTGTTATCTGTGCTGAATCTAACCCTATACCTTTTACAGTATCCCCTATGAATGGAGTGATCAAAGCAAGTGTTGGTAACGGCGTAAAAATCATCAATGGGCAATATGTCTTTGATCCGAAGGCTGTGGAAGAACAGTTCTATGGCCAGGAAATTACCTTTACTGTCAATGGGAAAGCTACAGATTGCAGCATTAAGGTGATTTCAGAACCGGATGTAAAAATAGAAGTCGTTGAACCTGTCATTTATCCTGGAGGAGATTCAACAGCAACAATAGTAAACGTTAAAGTTTCCGGGACCAATTTTGCAGACTATGATTACAGCTGGGATTTTCTTGGTAATGATGTTTGGGTTCCTATAAAACCTGATGTTCATGGATTTGTGAGTTATAAGTATTACAATCTGGATCTTAAAAATATTCCGGTAATAAGAGTAAAAGTGGACGGCAGCGGCTGTATTCAGGACGTTATCATAAGAGACTGGTACGACGCTCCGGTTCGGTTAAGTTTAGCAACAGATATTATTTGTTCTGCATCTGATTCTATACCTTTTATTGACCTGTTCCCTACAGATGGGATTGTGAAAGCAAGTGCTGGTGCTGAAGCCAGTGTTGTGTCCGGCAATGGCAGCTATTCCTTCAATCCAAATGCAGTGAATTCTGCCTTATATGGTCAATATATTACATTTACTGTAAACGATAAACCAACGAACTGCCGTATTAAAGTTATTCCACCGCCTAAAGTTAACATTAATTATACTGTTGATTACCCAGCTAACGGTTCAACAGAAACAACAATAAACATTGACGTTTCCGGACCATATTTTACAGAATATATGTACGAATGGGATTTCCTGGGTACCGGACAGTTTACTCCGCCAAAACCTATAAACGGTAAGATAAGTTATAAATATTCTAATCTGGATCCGAAAAATATTCCGGTGATAGGAGTGAAGGTGACTGGAGGAGGATGCTCTCAATACACGGCTATAAGAGACTGGTATGATGCTCCGGTTCAATTAAGTCTGCCGGTGAATACTATTTGTTCTGAATCCGGGGCTATACCATTTAACGTAGTACCCAGCAATGGAGTTGTAGCAGCTAGTACTGGTGCTGAATCCAGTGTTATATCCGGTGCCGGAGGATATTCCTTCAATCCGAACCTGTTGAATCCTGCATTACACGGTCAGGTAATTACCTTTACTGTAAACGGAAAACAAACCAACTGCAGTATTAGGGTTATTATGACACCGAAGGTTGGGATATCTGTTAAATCTGTTGATTATCCGGCTGGTAATTCAAATGAAACAAAAGTAAACTTTGTCGTTTCAGGGCCAGGCTTTACAAACTATACTTACAGTGTAGATGGTAACCCGCTTTCTCAGCCGGATGCTAATGGAAATATGAGTTATACATTGATGAATGTAGATCCAAAAAATACCCCGGCGATCAATGTGAAGGTGAGTAACGGTGAGTGTACCCAAACCATTACGATAAGAGACTGGTATGTTGCGATCAAAAAGATAGACTTATCAGGTAGTGTAAACTGCTGTCCTGCCACTCTGCCGATTATTAAAGCTGATGCCGGAGCGAAAGATCTGAGATTTTCTTTAAAACTGGGGAGATTTGGACTAAAAGGATCAGGTGATGGAGCGCCGGTACTTCTCTACTTCTGGAGCAAACTGGAAGGCCCGAATGTGAGGCTTATTAATGACCCCGCTAACGGAGAACTGATCGTTGAAGATTTAATTGCTGGTAACTATAAATTCCAGCTTCTGGTTAAGGATGCTAATAGTGATGCGTTTAATATTGATACAACAACCGTAACGGTGTATTGAGATTAAACCTAATCTGATATCATGGGGTGTTTTTTTCTTTAGAATGATTTCAACACCCCTTAGATATTGAATAAAATATAATATTAACAATAAAAACATAATATAATGGCAGCAGCAAAATGTGATGTTTCATTCAAAATAGGATATGAATCTTCATTGCCACTAACAGAGGCGACTGTGACTTATTTAAATCCGCCGGGACCTACCCATGATATAAAGCAATTGCTTGCAACTGGTGATACAATAAAACTTAATGATATCCAAAATGATATTCAAACTCCGGGTACATACGAATTGGAAGTGAAACTGGCTGTAGGTGGAATTGTTACTAAGAGAGAATTTTTCCTGAACGTTGGGAGATGCAACACATCTTCTACTTGTTATGTTCCTAAGATCTATGATATAAAAGTGCTGGATGACGGCCAGATTGTAATGAACTACTGGGTTGATGATACCACCAATCTTGCAACATTGGAATATCAGATCGCAAGAGACCCTGGTTTTACAGACATTATTTATTCAAAGGTGGGCTTTAGTGATACTTCATATACCCAATTTGAAAATATTGATATGAAGAATGGGAAAATTCCTGATAATACTAAGCTATACATAAGAATAAGAAAGTATTGTAAGCCAGATGGAATTTCTGATTGGTCAGATGTTGTTCAGTTTGATTCTAAAGAATGGAGTGGTGCAGTAGGAGCCTATTGCTTGTCTGGTGTAGATGACCTGAACCCAGATTCTATTTGTAATGGGACAGACCCTGCCTGGAAGACGAAAGTAATTTTGAAACCCTCTTCAGCGGATATAGGAACTTTGATTTACCTGACTAATGGTATGCTTGCAACCCCTGCAAACATAAAAGAATTTGAACCAAATGCACCCGAAAGCTTCAAAAGAAGTGGGATCAGATGGATAAGATTCCTAAGTTCAGATCTTAACCCAAGTGTCATTTATCGGGTAGATCCGGAAAATGCTAAAATAATAAGTATTGAAGACAAAGTGAGCTGTTAGAATATCTTATGATGATGCTCTGAAATGCCCCGATAAAATCCTCAAGAAATTGAGGATTTTATTCACTCAGGCAGTTATCTTCTGTTGTTTTTACGTCTGGTACTTATAATATTGAAAAGTTTCGCAACATCCTTCAGATGGATCTCGAAGTCTTCATAATATTCATTCAGGGAATGAAGAGTGATAAGGCCTTTCTCGACATCGTGGTTAACGATTCGTTTTACTAAAATTCCTTTTTCTTTGTGAACGATTACAAAATCCCACTTATCATAGTGCAGCTTACTCATCCAGTAATCCTGTCTGATGTTTCTGCATAGGATAATGTCACCTTCCAGATAACTTTCATACGATCCGTTATCCATACTGTCTCCTTTCACTTCAAAACACATGTATTCACCTCTGTGCTCTACATCGTCCGTAAAAGGAATAGTGGGTAAGCTTTCTATATATTCTTCATCAGCAAAATTACTCAGATAACCGGCTTGTGCATATTGATTTGCTAAGGGAACGTGCATGATCTTTAAATCTGAAAAAACAACCGGAGACGCGCTGTCATCATTAAGTTCCTGTTGCTTTAACAGTAAATTGGTGACGAAGTAAGCCGTTGTTTCCGGTATTTTTCGTTCGCCTTTTTCCCAATACTGCACGGCCCTGGTGCCCACTCCTATAGATTTTGCTATATCAGCCTGCTTCATGTTTAGTTTCTTTCTGATTTCCTTGAATTCTAAATAGTTCATTTTGATATGTTTATAGTTATTTGTAAAAAAAAATGAACAAAATGTTCGTTTTTATTTTTAAAAACGAACAATGTTCGTATATTTGTTTCATCATTATGATAGAACAATGCAAATGTACAAAATTATATTTAGAATTTAATATTTTTTTAATATTTAAAAACGACATTTTTGAATGTAATTATCTGTAATTAAAAAAGTTAAAAAATATTTTGCACGTAATGAATTCAAAATATGAATATTTTCCTCTTTTATTTTATTTCGGCGTTAATTGGAATGAGGAAAATTTTAAACAATCTATAAAGTGTAAAAATTGCGTTTTTTTGTATTGCTTTATTTGATTTTTGTTCGTTTGTTTATTGTTCTATTAATGATAAAAATGCGTTTATTCTTGATTGATACCTGAATAAAGCAATCATTTTACTCTTTGTTTTTCCTGAAAATAAAAAACAAACCTAAAATGTAGAAGAACATTACTGTTCAACATATAAAATATCGATTAATTATAGTTGTCAGTAAAGTAGCTATTACATCCTGAGTAACAAATGAAATTTAAAATAAAGAAGTCAGGGTAAAATAAATACCCGGTACCGGCTTCTGAAAAACAAAATTAATTGAATTAGAGATCTTTTTAAAAGGCGGAATTTTCGTCTTTAGGGATTCTTATGACTTTATGAAACGATCAACAGGTAAGAGAAGGAAGCCTGTCTGATGCAAAAAAAACTTTTAAACCAAAAAACTTTTAACCATAGAATTATGAAACGTAGTAAAGAATTAGTCGAAAAAAGAAAAGATTTTGTCATTGATTATGTAAAACGTAATCAGGATAAACAGATGAAAGTGATTGTTAATGAGCTGATGGAAATGTTGTTTTTGTCTGAAAGAACCATATATAACATCATTCTTCAGCCATAAAGCATGATCACAGAAGAAAGCTCAGTCCTTACCATATTAATATAATGTTGTAATGTGAATATCAGTAAGATAATGTTTGTAGATAGTGTTTATTCATAATTCATGTCTTGAAATTATTCATTCTAAAAAGATAAAAAAGGATTCCAGGTTATTGCGAAATCCTCAACAGCCATACATCAGATTAAAAGGCTGCTCTGATATCTTTCTCAAATTAAATTATAGGTAAAAAATAGTAAGGTGAAAAACGGTTTTTGCTTATTAGTTCTGTTGTTTTAAATGAAACATGAATTGTAAAAAGGAACCGTGTAACCTTACTGTATTGGAAGGTAAATCAATTTAAAAAAACTAAAAAAGCAATTATTCATTTAATAAAATTCTAGTAGCCATGAAAAAGAAAGAAAAGAAAAAAAAGAAAAAAGATAAAGAAAAACTGAAAAAGCCAGGCAGAGATATCAGTGATATTCTTGATGAGTTAGCGTATGCGGATGAGAGTGAAAACATCCGGAAAATCAGAAAATTTTTAGATGACATGTATATCCTTTCACAGGAATAAGTGAACATCTGAAAGTTGTTGAAAAATTAAAATTTTAATAAATAATATATAGAAAATAATGACTTTGGATAGTATAAAAGCCCTTTTGATCGGAACTGCAATAGCATTTTCAGGAGGATTGTTAAGGGTACTGGTCTCCATACAAAATAAAGAGAAAAAACAGCCCTGGGAGCACTTTATCACATTGGTGATAGTGGTGATCGTAGGTTTTACAATGAGCTATTTAATGAACAGAGCTGAGTTGCATGACAAATGGTATTCAACAGGGATATTATTTGTGCTTGGCTACGGTTATGATAAATTCCTGAAAATGATTACTACAAATCTCCCAAACTGGATTGATAAAGCTGTGAATCTTTTTATTGAAAACCGATATGGAGTGAAGACAGACAGACAGTCTGACGAAGAAGAAAAGAAAGGTGATATGAATTAAGAGAGAATCAATGGTGTGAAAATCTATCAAATGACTTGTAGGTATACTTAAGCATTACAATAGAAAAGAAAGTGAAAACTTTTTACTGCCATTACAGAATTGATCACTCCAAAAGAGCGATTGTAAGAACTTAAAAAACCAGAAAATTCAAAAACAAGAGAACAAACAAGGAAATGGTTCAGTGTTGCCTGTTTCTCAAAGTCAAATACCATTTCTATTTACTTACATTCTTAAAGAATCTACCACACATGGTATGATTTTTCTAACCCGGCAGGCATCCTATAAAGCATAACAGTTTGGTTGTGCTTTATAGGTCTTTTAAACAATATGAAATTAAAAAAACTAAGTCAATGAAAGCAGCAAAACCTGTAGAAATAGACAATAAGGCCCATAAAAACCAGAGCAAAAAGCAAAAGCCGAAAGATCGGGTGGTTGTACCTCTGTCTGAGGTGCAAGTGGCCAATGTACAGACACAAAAGGCAGGAGATTCATCCGTTAAAAATGGATCATCAAATCCCAACGATAACTTGCTTAGTCTCAATGGCACTATTGCGGGTGTTCATGATTCACGAGACATTTATGGACAGGGATCAGAAAAAAATTATGGAAAACTCCAGGAGAGTCTGGCAAAAACCGGCGATATCAATCATCCGGACACCAAGAATATTGAAAAAGGCTATATGGCCACTTTGAATGACAATCAAATACAAGATTATCATAAACTAAAATCGGGAAACTATCTGCCCAAAACAGTACAAGAACAAGCTGTAGTGTACCAAGAGAGCAAAAGCAATCAGGAAACAAAGGCTGGTTCAAAGGCGGTGGCAAAAGCCGGATCAAAGAAACCAGAAGTTGCTGCTGTAGAAAAACCACAGTCAGTCACTGCAGATAAAACGGTGGAGGCTGATACGGAAACTAAAACCTCTGCAAATGCCACAGACAATCCTGGATTTATGGAGTTGAGCGGACGAATCAGCGCCACGGCCCAGGTACAAAAACGCCACGAACCTGCAAAAAAATCATCTGAAGATGCACAAGCTGCGGCACCATCACCTGCCAATGAGCGTGAAAGTATGGCACAGGCCAGCCAGGTAGATACGATGGATGCACAAAAACCGGGTACATTTAGCAAAGAAGATTTTAAAGCTTTACTGAAAGCCAAAATCGAAAGTATTGAACTTCCCAAAGATGAAGCTGCTGCTGATGAATTTGAGAAAAACAACAATATACAGGAAGTGAATCAGAGGGCAATGGGCGATGTTAAAAATGAAAAAAATGCTGCTTCCAATGATATTGCTACTACAACATCTGCAAAACCTAATATAGCCGCACAACCAGTTCGCTCTGTTGCAAAAATGCCGACACCTGAGGTAGGCAAAGCTCCGGGTATCCCAAATGTAGCCAAAGCAATGCCTTCTAAAAGAGATGCCGCAGGGGTGGAAAATCCAATACAGGAACAAACAGCAGGTATTGATAATGAAATGAAAGCTCATAGAGTTACTGATGATATGCTCGCCAATTCCAACGAACCTTCGTTTAAGAATGCTTTGACAGAAAAGAACAAAGCTCAAACCCAAAGTACTGCTGCCACACAGAAATTTAGAAATTCAGAAGAAAAAGAACTATCTAAAACCAAGAATCAGGCTCAGGCCCAGGCAGTTCATCATATCACCGGAATGCACAGTGCCCGTAAAGGAGGATTAGGCAATGCCCACGGTGAGCAAAAGCAAACGGCTACTAAAGACAGCCAAAAACGTAAAGAGATTGCTGATCATATTAATAGCATTTATCTCAACTCTAAGAATGAGGTAGATACCATTTTAAATAGTCTGGATAAAACGGTAGCATCCAAATTTGACACAGGTAGTAAAGCAGCCAAAAAAGCATTTGAAGATCATATTGATAAAAATATGCGTGCCTACAAACTGAAGCGTTATGGAGATGCTGCAGCAAGTTATGGAGCTTTGGCCGCAGCAAGTTTATGGGTATGGGACAAAGTCACCGGATTGCCTAAAGAGGTCAATGCTTATTTTAAGAGTGGTAAAGAGGTATACATTAAAACTATGGACCGCTATATTGATGATATTGCTACCCATGTTACCAATCAGCTTAATGCTGCCAAAGGTAAAATTGCCAAAGGCAAAAAAGATGTACAAACCTATGTTAACAGCTTATCACCAAGTTTACGCAAGATAGGAAAAGAAGCTATAGCCGATATCCAAAGTAAATTCAATGCCCTGGAAGAAAGTGTAAATAACAAAAAAGAAGCGCTAATTGATGTGCTCGCTAAAAAATATGCCGAAAATGTGGCTGAAATTGATGCCAGAATCGAAACATTGAAATCGCAGAACAGCGGATGGGTCAACAAAGCATTGGGAGCATTGAGCGGGGTATTTGCCTTTATCATTGAAATTAAAAACACACTTACCAATTTATTGGCTGGTGTTGTAGAAGCCATCCAGGCAATCATTGCAGATCCGATAGGATTCTTTAAAAACCTTATTGCCGGAGTTTCACAAGGATTTACCAATTTCGGGAACAATATCTGGACCCACCTTAAAACAGGTTTCTTCGGTTGGTTAACCGGAGCGATGAAAGGTATTTCTATAACGATGCCGGAAGATATATTCTCATTAAAAGGAATTTTCTCCATCACAACACAGGTGCTTGGTTTAACATGGAGCGGCATTAGAGCCATCGGTTCTAAAGTGGTAGGAGAGCCTGTGATGAAAGTTCTTGAAACAAGCTTTGAAATGGTACAGATTGTTCGTAAAGAAGGTGTTGCCGGACTTTGGGAGCATTTGAAAGATCAGTTTGCTGATCTGAAAGAGACGGTAATGGACGCGATTATGGATATTATCCAGACACAGGTGATCCAGGCAGGTATTAAATGGATCATGGGATTAATGACTCCGGTAGGAGCCTTTATAAAAGCTGCTATGGCTATTATAGATGTAGTGAAATTCTTCATTCAGCGTGCAGCACAAATCATGGAACTGGTAAAAGCCTTTACTGATAGTATAAAAGCAATCGCCAGCGGAAATGTAGGGGCAGTAGCCAAAGCCATAGAAAATGCATTAGGTAAAGCTGTTCCTGTACTGATTGGTTTCTTAGCTTCCTTATTGGGAATTGGCGGATTAGCAGATAAAGTAGTAGGAGTAATACGCAAAATACGGGAACGTATTGTGAAGGCTATTACTAAGTTCTGGACTTTTGTGAAAGGAAAGGCTGGGAAATTGTTCAGCAAATTGGGTATTGACAAGAAAGGAGCGAAGAAAAACACTGAGAAGAAAGATGGAAAAACTGGTGAGAAGCTTGAAGATAGTGAAGTAGGAAAAGTAGTCCGTTTTTCTGCTGAAGGAGAATCCCATACACTTTGGATTGCTAAAAAAGGGAATAACGTTGAGGTAATGGTGGCCAGTATTCCTATGAGTGTAGGCAAGAAGTTAAAAGAATGGCAAGATAAAATAGATACTTTACCAGAAGAGAAACGAGAGAGGGCAAAAACTTTATTAGATCAAGCTGACGCTTTATATATTGAAACTCATCAGGAAGCAGAAGAAACAGATAAGGCTTTAGATAAAGCTAATAAGCAAAATGCATCTAATAATGAAGTTAAAAAAGCGAAGACTTTAGACGAAAGTGTAGAAAATAAAGAAGAACAACTTTCTGATATAATACAACAGTTATTTAATATATTTGGACAGATAAATTGGAGTGTAGATGAAAACACTAAATTAACCAAAACAGAGATTGATAAATTGAGATCATTAGAAGGAGGTAGTACTATAATAGCTAAAATAGAGCATCAAATGAAAACTAAACCTGATGATGGTATTTCAACAATAAAAGAGGTGAGAGTAATGATGAGCTTATCTGATGATGTTATTTTTGTAGGAGGAGCAATTCACAAAGATACTAAACATGTTTTCTTTAAAATAGGAAATGAAGAGCCTAAAATTTTAGAACATGGAGAAATAGATATTCTTTCAAATAAAGAATATATTGAGGTTAAAACAGGAAATTTTGTAATTAAACCTAATGGTTTAAGTGGTGGTGATATCGAAAAGATGGAGAAATACAAAGGTTATGTTAATGGTAAACCAAAAATATTTGATAAAGTTGGAAACCAAATAGATCTATCAAATAAAATATTAGTTTTACAGGTAGATCAAAATGCAATATCTCCAATGGTTTTGGCTCAAATGAGGAAAATTGGCTCTCCTGATATAATTAGATTTGCAAATGGTTCAGAAATAAAGATGAGTGATGTTCCATATGAAGGAAAATATAGAAAACCGGCAACTTTTAAAGGAATGCCAATAGTAAAATCATTGCAGGAATATTTAAATATAAAATAATAACTTATGGGATTAAGAAATAATTTTGACACAATAATTGTGATTAATAAAGTAGATGTAAAGAAAGTTGTTGATATAGTTCATCAGATTTTGTTGAAGAGAAACTTTATAGTGGAAGATGATGAGTATTTGTCTTGTCTCATATTGAATGAAGTGCTAGATGATGAACTTTTAGAAGAGAATTATGATAAAGTAAGAAGAGGATTAAATACTCAGGAATCTTTGGATTTATTAAAAAACCACAAAGGTGGTGGGTCTTTGATGTATAAAAAAAAGCTGTCTGAAAATGACTTTAATGTTATGGTGACTTTTAAATCGCTAAATAATATAGAAATAGAAGCTATTATTTTTGATGCTAATTCATATTTTAGTGAAACAAAGGATATTAATAATATAATAATAGATATTAATAATAGTGGACTTCAAGTAATAGGAATAACGCAAGGACTTCAAATGTTAAATGATTTAGATCAAGAAACAGAGATTGAAAATATATTAAATGGAAAAATTAATGAAAAATATAAATATATCATTGATTAAATAATCTAAACAAAAACGAAACCCGAAAAGGTTTCGTTTTTGTTTGTTCCAGTAAAGTATTAACTATATACCATCCAACATAAAAGAATAATCAATACTTTTGAATACATCAAATAAACCAAAGTTAATAATGCATTAAAATCTTAAATATGAAAAAAACACTATTCCTTTGCTCCCTTCTCTTCAGCCTTTCCGTTGCAAGTGCTCAAACTATAGAATCCGGAAGCCACAGTACCACGGGTTATATAAAAAATGACGGAACCATAGAAAACAGCAGTCATTCCACTGTGGGCTACATTAAAAATGATGGGACTGTCGAAAATAAAAGCCGAAGCACTATTGGCTACATTAAAAGTGACGGAACTATCGAAAATAAGAGTCACTCTACAGTGGGCTATGTGAAAGAAGACGGGACCGTAGAAAACAGCAGTCATTCCACCATTGGCTACATCAAAGATGATGGAACGGTTGAAAATAGCAGCCACAGTACTATAGGGTATGCAAAAGGAGTCAAAAAAGAATGGGCGGCGGTAGTGTATTTCTTTTTTAAGCTTGATTGATTATCATTTCTGCGGAAATAAACAAACTTAAAGCATATAAGCTGAAAAAGGCTCGGATTTTATAATCTGAGCCTTTTTTATTATAGATACAGACCAGGTTTTATTAAATAAAAACGCAGATCTGGTTATTTTACTTATTCGGAAAAGATAGGCTACTGCAACTACAGAATAGCGGGGCCAAAAAACTTTCACAGGAACAAAAAAAGTATGAATTTTGGGCAATGGAACTTAAGAAGTCATCATCCGGTTTCTTACAAGTAAACGTTACTGCACCTACAGCGGAACGAGGCTAAAATCCTTTTCCAGGGATAAAAAAGGATGAATTCAGAACTTTAAAACATAACATAAAATAATCATTGAAACCAAAGTGTAATTATGCTAAGAAGCATAAGTTATAAAAAAAAGTATTATGGAGGAAAATAAACTAACAACCAGAGACCAGTTAAAAATCTATTTTGAAACAGGGAAATACCCTACAGAAGGCCAGTTTGCGGATTTAATAGATTCTTTAAGGCTTAGAGAAGATGTCTTTACCAAAAGAGAACTGGCCATTTTTGCCAATAATTTAGCAGCTATTGACAACTTATACGTTAATTTTTTAGCAAATAATGTCGGAAATCTAAAATTTTCAATAGTGGTAAGCACGAATGATGAACCGGATCAGGTGATCTCATCTACTGATTTCAGAAGTTTTTTAGATAAACGTTATATTGTAGGCAGTGCACCGTATACGATAAAAGTAAAAGAGATCTTAGAAGGTGATTTGGGAGAAATGGAATATTATAATCTGGCT
This sequence comes from Chryseobacterium rhizoplanae, assembly GCF_900182655.1. Classification (GTDB taxonomy): domain Bacteria; phylum Bacteroidota; class Bacteroidia; order Flavobacteriales; family Weeksellaceae; genus Chryseobacterium; species Chryseobacterium rhizoplanae. Next base: position 22,105 of record NZ_FXTC01000005.1, on the reverse strand, counting down.
TATCAATTAAATCAGACCTATACCATTTACAGATTATTCGGAAATAATCTGAATACAGTTTCTGCTGGTTTTGATTTTGGAAAGGTGGAAAGTATCGGCTTACCCATACAAATCACAAAAGGAGGCTATGGAAAAAAAGTAAACATTTTAAACACTAATGTTAAGTTCGTTAATAAAACGGAAGTACCTATCCAATATAGAATAGAAGCCGCTGGATGGAGTGATCAGTATAGAGCTGAAGATACCATTACTGATCATTATGATCTGGGAGATTATTTGACCTTCTTTTATAAAGCAGACCTTACAAAAATCAATCAACACATAAAGTGTGAAGTTTATAATGCCGACAATGATACCCTTTTGACAACAGGTTATTTATCAGCGGGACAAAACCAGAATTCTGTGAATGGCGGTCAGATCAATGAAGTCAGAAATGTAAGAATCGAATGCAGCTATTATGAGAATGTAGAATAAGAAAACCTAAAAAACAAATAACTGCAACTACAGACAAGCGGGGGCAAAAAACTTTTACAAGAACAAAAAAGTGATTAATTTTAAACTGTCATCACAACATAAATAGTAATTACTATTTGGTAACAAAGCAAGTGGGGAATTAATCCGCTATATTCTCATTACTAAAAATACAACCTCAATTGGTTAAGATACTCTGCAGTGGTAATCTTTTTCCACTGGAATTTCATCCGGCAATAAGAATAAAGGGTTGTTATATCTATTTTTTTGAAAGCAAATAATAAATTCTGTGAAAACGGAAGGAGAAATTATATTGCAAAAAATGAAGAAGTATGAGCCATAAAGTTCAGGTGTAATGGTTTGTTTATGAGTGAAATGTAAGTTGCTGCAACTACAGGATAGAGAGGCCGGAAAACTTTTATAGGAACAAAAAAAGAATCAATTTTGAACTGTACATCGTAACTGACAATCAGCTCCGGAAAACGGATGTATTAAGAGTATAAGCAAATAAAGAAAACTAAAATATCATGGAAGAAAACAATACATTAACCCCAAGAGAGGAGCTGAAAACCTATTTTGAAACCGGAAAATATCCTACAGAAAGCCAGTTTGGAAGATTCATAGATAATTATCTTCATTTAAATGAGCTTAATTTCGGACTGGATGTAAAGGCATCAGCAGACTGGACTTCCAAATACTATCATTTTTATCGTGCCGGAAACATTGAAAAATCAGGACGGGGACATATCAACCTTGAAGCTGAATATGGAAGTGAACCACAGCCGATAGAGAATTACGCACATGCTTTCAGCAGAAGTGTAAGCTATAAATATTTAAAGGTAAAATTATCGAACGATTTAGATATCGATAAATACAAACCTAAGATTATCATCAAGCGTTACAAACAGAAAAAAAAGATCAAGGCTGGATTCAAAGATGCAGGTTTTTATAAAGAACAGCTGCTCGATGCACAATCCTTAGGCAGAATGTCAGAATATCCTGTAACATCTAAAGAAATGATCCTGGATATCAATCCAATTCATTATTTTAAACCTGGATCAGAGTTCAATGAATTCTATCCATCGGGAACACTTACCAGACCTGGTTCATTCAGACATACGGTTCATCACAGAAAACCATTTTCTCTTATTCAGATGCTTTTGGAAATTGAGATAAATGGCAAAAAATATACATCGTATCCCGTTAATATAAAAATTATTTTGGGACGGGACTTTAACGATTTGGTTAATTATATTATTGATTAATCACACACACATACCTCAATCGGAGAGATTCTCATTGGCAGGACACCTCTTAGCGCCTGGAATCCCGGAATTTTCTGATGTGAAAGCATTAGAATCTCCTCCCGGAAGCAGAATGATGGGTCTTCGGATCTGCTGTTCTCTTTCAGACGTAGATTGACTCTTTAAAAAAGCAGGACTCCAATGATGGAGCAACTTTCCAATAACAGCTGCTTTGGCAGTTGTGGAGAGATACTCGAATGTGAGCTACTTTCCGGTTGAGGTTTCTTTAAGCAAACTACCAAATATAATGTAACCATCCTTGAGATGTGTTGCCCACTATTTAAAAACATATAAAACATACAACATACCTCAATCAGAGAGATTCTCATTGGCAGGACACCTCTTAGCGCCTGGAATCCCGGAACTTTCTGATGTGAAAACATTAGAATCTCCTTCCGGAAGCAGAATGACAGGTCTTCGGATCTGCAGTTTCTTTCAGACGCAGATTGATTCTTTAAAAAAGCAGGACTCCCATGATGGAGCGACTTTCCAAAAACAGCTGTTTCGGCAGTTGTGGAGAGACACTCAAATGTGAGCTACTTTCCGGTTGGGGTTTCTTAAAATCACCACAAGGTAGGTGGAAGCATCTTAAAAATAAAAAGAAGCAGTACACCAGATCTTAAAAAGCATAAAAACCAATGGAGTCAGAACAATTACAAAAATTATTTACTCATTTAGAAAAGGTTATTACATGGCGTATAAACAATCCGTCAGAGGATTTTAATGTAGGAGCCCCTGAATTTAATACCAGTAACCATGAAAACTTTCAATTAGGAGATTTTATTTCAGGGAAAGAGCTTGCCCATCAAGAAGTTGTGATTCTTTTAATGGCCTTATTACCACGTTTGGATCCATCATTGCTGAAACGCATTTATTTGGAGTTCCCGGGTAGTGCGCTGTTTGACTTCTGTTCAACCAACGATAGCGGCAGGCTCTTTTATCCTACAATTCATGCTGCTCAATACATTTTAGGAGGAGAAAGTATTTCAGAACGATTAAAAGCACTGGATTATTTCGGTCCGAAGTCGGTTTTGAGTAAAGAAGAACTCATTGTTTTTTCAGGCTCAGCTCAGGAGAATGCGTCAATGAACAGTCAGATAAGTGTGCATGAAGAAGCCTTTAATAAGATCATTTTTGGCCTGGAATTATTACCGAAAATGAGCAATGATTTTCCGGCAGAACGAATACAAACCCATCGGTCATGGACAGATTTAATACTTCCTCAAACTACGCTGGATGAACTTAAGTGTATTGAGAACTGGTACAATAGCAGCCGGATTCTTATGGAAGACTGGGACATGCAGACAAAACTTAAACCAGGGTTCAGGGTATTGTTTCATGGAGAACCGGGAACAGGAAAAACGCTTGCGGCCAGTCTTTTAGGGAAATACACCCAACGCCCTGTTTTCAGAGTAGATGTTTCTATGCTGGTCTCAAAGTACATTGGAGAAACAGAAAAACAATTATCTAAACTGTTCGATAAAGCAGAAAATAAGAACTGGATTTTATTTTTTGATGAAGCAGACGCCATTTTCGGAAAACGAACCTCTGTAAAAGATGCTCATGACAAATATGCCAACCAGGAAGTTTCTTATTTGCTGCAAAGGATAGAAACATTTTCAGGGCTTATTATTCTGGCATCCAACTTTAAAAATAATATGGATAAAGCCTTTACGCGACGCTTTCATAGCTGCATACAATTCAATAATCCAAAGCATGAAGAGCGTCTGCGTATCTGGCAGCAAAACATACCGGAACAATTACAGCTTGAAGATATTGATCTGGAACAAATTGCCCGACACTATGAATTAACCGGTTCTAATATTATGAATATCATACAGGATGTGAGTTTAAAAACAATTGCATTAAAAGAACCAGGTTACAAAGTAAGTGTAGACATGTTATTAGACAGCATCAAAAAGGAGTATGTAAAAGAAGATAAAATATTTATGTAAGAATTTGAATTTCAATCAGATTTCTAAAATTGAAATCAAAGCGATAAACCTGTTCAATTTTTAAAAACTAAAACTAATGAAAGCAAAAATTCTGCTATTAATCACATTGAGCAGCTTTATGTTGGGCTGCCGAAGCAAACACAAAATCACAACCACATACAAAGAGAATACAAAAGAAACAGAAAAAGTGAAAGTTGATTCTTCAAGCTTACAAAGTTCACAATCAACTCAAAGTAAATCAGCTGATGTAACTCTGAAGGAAGAGACCAATCAAATATCCGGAGATCTGTTGATTAAAGGGAAATCTGATGCATCTAATCCCTTTGTTTTTCATAATGTAATAGGACGTGATACCATTCAGAGTATTTCCATCATGGGAAATGCAGAATATTCCATCAATAGCCATTATGCAAAGGTTAATCATGAAAAAGCAGAAGTTAAAAAAGAGGAATCCACCCATGTTATTTACGATTTAAATCAGAAAGCGAGTTCAAAAGAAACCATCAGAGAAGTGGCTTCAAAAGTCTCCGAAGAAACAAAAAATATTCAATCAAACGGATTTGAAATCGTAGCCTGGATTTTCATTACGATCCTTGGAATCACTTTAATACTCATCTTTTTCACCTATAAATATTTTAAGCTATGAAAACATCACAAAAAGGAATCAACCTGATTGTATCATTTGAAGGTTTCAGTTCAAAGCCTTATCTGGATTCAGCAGGAATTCCTACAATTGGGTATGGTAATACTTACTATCCCGGGGGAAAGAAAGTAACGATAAAAGACCCTGCAATCAGCAAAGAAAAAGGAATAGAGTTATTTTCAACTGTTTTACCGACTTATGAAAAAATCGTCAACAGTAAAATTAAAGTGATCCTTACTCAAAATCAATTTGATGCCCTCGTATCGCATACTTACAATACCGGAGGATCAGATGGATTGTTTTCTTTGATTAATAAAAAAGCAGATGAGCAGGCAATCAGAAATTGGTTTACCACGAAATACATTACCGCAGGCGGAAAAACATTAAACGGACTCATCCGCAGAAGAAAGGCAGAAGCTGACCTGTTCTTTTCTAAATAAACAATTCCCACCTGATAGTGGGGATTTTAAACCATCTGTTATCATTGGAAATAAATCTCCAAAACCATGTGCGGCCTTCCTTGTTTCGGCTTCAAACTGCTCATACAGTTCAAATTTCAAGCAAAGATTTTATAGCATCATTGTAATATTTTGAGATCGCAAAAGTGGAATCAGCTTCATTGATTCTTTCTAAGTGAATGCATTGCCATATAGCTTCATCTGCAAATATGGCCTTTTTCGCTCCTTTAAAATGTCACGCCATAGAAATAATCTTTAAGCCTTTCCCAATTATCAATTTTATCAAAACTAATTATCAATTATCAAATGAGTACACCATTACATACAATTTTCAGTTGGTTTGAAACTGGAGATTTCCCAACAGAAACCCAGTTTAAAGACACCTTTTTATCTTTTTATCACAAAGATGATTTAATCCCTGTGAAAGGTATTGAAGGATTTGAAGAAATTTTTCAATTATTTGCCAGTGCGGAAGCATTTCAAAAACACTTAACAGACCCGGCGGCTCATTCGGAATATCTGGCTTTACTGAATGCAGGTAATCTAACGCCAGCTCATATTGACAGCTGGAAACATAAACTTGGAATTAATAATGTTGCTACGGTAGACGGTCCTGAGCAGTTAGGCAATGTATACACTAAAATACAGGTAGACGGCTTTGTTGATGAATTGAAAGATACAGATAAAGACCTGACATCCGATATAGAAAAGATTAAAAAGATATTGTTGTCTAATGATCTTTCTTTGGATGAGCTTCAGGAAATAATCGATTTCATTAAAAAAAGTCGTGAAGATATTGAAGCTTTAAAAGCTGTTTCAGGGCAGACAAGTGAAGATAAAGTAAAGCTGTTATTTGACTACAATGGGGTAGGCAGCCCGAAAAATCAACAGGAATTTAATAAGCAGATCTATGATAAGGTTTTGCTTATCTCGCAAACCCCTGCAAGTGCAGTAGTGCAGGTTACCGGAAGTGCAGTATTTACTAATACCCTGGAAACGGAAAATGTGATCATTCAGGCCCGGGACAGTGTTACAGGTAAAAAAATAAATATTGACGATTATGCAACCAATCAAACCATAGAGGTTAAGATGTTAGGTGATCTCGCCAATCCAATTAATATTCTCATTTTAAAAGTTAAACCATAAAAAAATAAAAAGCTATGAATAATAACGCAGTAATAAGTAATAATGCACATCAGGATAATTTTTTTGGTGAGTTGCAACGTACCCGATTTCATTACCATGATACATTACCTGATACGACTGGAGTTCCTGCAGGTTGGATAATCGATTATAAAGGGCAGCTGCATCAATGGAACGGAACCAGTTGGATTAACCTGGCCCAAAATTATGTACATCCGGATTATCCACTGACCAATAATCCATTTCAGACAGACCAAACAAGCGGGCTTTTATTGCTAAGTCAGATCCTGACCAATAGTTCAGGGCATGTTATTAAAGTAGCAGGCCGAAATCTTACCAATGCAGATATTGTCTCTATTTTTCTGAATGATGCTACTCAGTCAGGAACCTATACATGGTCATCCAATAAGATTAAAACTTATATTGAAAATTTAGTAGGACAAAGCCTTACCGGAGCATTGATTTATCAGCCTGGAGGTTATACTCCTTCTACTACTCAAGGCTCAATGACGACTCCATCACCCGTTACATCAGCTACCATTAAAACAGGAATGGTATGGGTGATTACAGCAAATGGCTGGGTGGGCAATGAACCCGTTTCTGTTGGTGATCATCTTATTGCCAATACCGATGATGCTTCCAATACGCCTAAAAATTATCAGATTATAGAAAAAGGTATTCCTGACATTGTAGATGCTACAGATGCAGTGAAAGGACTGATTCAGATTGCTACAGATGTTGAAGCTATTGCAGGAGTTGATCCTAATAAAGCAATGACGCCAAGATCTACGAAAGCGGTTCTGGATGCAAAAATTAAATCCAAGACATGGCAGATCGGAGACGGCTCTTCCGTTACTTTTCCCATTACTCATGGCTGGAATACCCTGAATGTTGATTATATCTGTTACCGTAATACTGACAACAGAAAAATAAATATAAGCTGTGTGGCTACATCGGCAAATGATGTACAAATAGATGTATTGGCACCTCTTACCCCGAATGAATATAGAATTACTTTAACTGCAAGACTAGACTAATGATTGCTCCTGAATATTTTAACAATCACATCGCTGTAGAAGGCGAAATAATTGTGAAAAGTGTTCCAAACGATGCAGGTTCTGTAATGGTTTGGAATTCTGTAACGAAAAAAATCAGCACAAGAACCCATGCGGAAATAGTTGCTGATTTAGATTTAATGACTTTAAGTACAAATCAATTTGTAAATGGTCAGAAATATTTTATAAGTTCCGGAATATCTGATGAATATTCCAATAGATTGTGGGTAAGAAGTGAAGATGGCTCAGAGCCGGGAATAACATTTTGGAAAACAGGATTTATATCTTCTACTCTTACTTTAAGAAATGATGGATTTCATTTTGGGGTGGGAGCAAATAATCATTATGATCATGTAAAAGCTGAGGGCTTCAGAAAGAATGGTTCTTCGGATAATTTTTTCTTAACAGGAGGAGGTAATGATTATGACTCGAGGAAAAAAGAAGACTCCTGGGTTCATTCTGGAAGAAACTTTCCACAGGGGACATTCATTGAAACCGATATTGATTATTCAGCAACATATGGAGACCAGTTTCTTTTAGAAATGAAAGGGAATATGTACAGTAATGGTCAATATTTACCTTTAGATTCTAAAATTCAGGGATATATTTACAATGATACTATTATTTCAGAAGGAGGCTATTCTACTTTAAATTATTTTAATTATGTCATATGCTTAAACTTCAATGGTAAACTGGCCATTTGGTTTCCTGGTATGGGATATTGGCAAGGGTTTGATGCGAAAATAACTGTAGGCTACGGAGGTTTAGACCAGGGAAGAAACAGAGTGACTTCAATTACAGACAGTGGGGATCCGGGAGGAACGAAGAGAGTCCAAATTAATCTAAAGCATCTCCTTACAAAAGAAGAGCTTATTTCTGAAAATACATTTTGGGAGAAGAAGGATATTGGAAGCTATTGGGCCTTAGATTCAGATAAGCCTATAGCCGGGCTAAATGGTAGCGGGGCACAAGTCATTTTATCAGGTGGCCTGCTGGCTTCACCTTCTTACACTGATTCCCAATTTATTCCGGCTAATGGTATACATTCAAGAGGGTTTGTTCAATCTGATGAAGGCTTTCAGAACAGATTTTACAAAGTAAACGAAAGGAATAGAATCTGGTCATTTGCCAATGCAGATAGTTTTGGTATATCTTATTTTCAAGGGAGCGGGCATGTCCTAGGTGAAGGGATTAATTTTCACTTTGGTGATGCAGGCGCTACGGAGCATCAATTTTTTATACAAAATAATGGGAGGGTATTTTCTGAAGCAGATGGGAATTCTGGAGATTGGAAACATAAAGAGTATAATATAAACAATTATCTGGGTGCTGATTATATTAGTGGTGGCCAGGAAAAACCAAATTCAGCTTATTTTGGAGCAGGAAAATTAAAACTTCAGATGTTGGAAGCTGCTCAGATGGGGTTCTCCAATATGGGTTGGTCCGATGTCTTATGGATGTCTTCTTATAATGGGAGTGATGTTAAAAAATCTACAGCTATTGTTTCATCCAAATATAACAACAGAATAGGTTTTGTAAAACAGGATTATGATTCAGACAAGTGGGGAGAAGCCCACGACTTTTGGACTACCTTTAATCTCCCTAATCCGGCAGCGAAATCTGATTTAGATAATTATGTTACGTTAAATACCCAACAAACTGTTGAAGCAAAAAAAACATTTAATGGGGCTACTGGAAATAGTTATTCAGAATCTGCTATTATGGTTAATGGTAATGGTTCTACTATATATCCATCAATAGGTTTTCATCAGCCTGGAAATTACGCAGGAATTATAAGTTTGAGAAATTCGAATCAATTTTATTTTAGAAATGCTGATGATTCTGATTTCAATTATTTATTAGCTAAAGGATATGTAAAATCAGGCTCAGATGATTCTTATGTATTATTAGGGGGTGGCGGACATCTGCCTGTTTCAAGTTTTAATTCATCTAACTATATTGATTATGTAGATGATAGGGAGATGTCTCCAGGTGAAATAGGGCCAACGAAATTTAGATATGGCTTTACTTCATGGGATCAAAATAATAGTGCTCCATGGGCTGACTTTTTACATTTTGGAGGCTATTCTGATGCTTCAGGAGGAGATCAGAATTTAATTGTATTTAAAAAGAATGGTTTCGGCATTAGACAGTATTTAGGAGCATGGCAGGATACCAATAAATATAATGCTTATGTAGAATATTGGAATTCCGATCATTTTTCAAATAATGATATAAATAACTGGAATAATTTAGTTGCCGCATCCAGTAATTATGTTACTTTAAATACTGAACAATTAGTAAATGCCAGAAAGGCAATACAGGGAGCCACAGGAAACAGATATGACCAAAGTGCGATTGAAACAAGAGGTAATGGTTCCACTATATATCCATCAATAGGTTTTCATCAACCTGGAAGCCATGCAGGAACTATTAGTCTAAGAGACCCAAATCAATTCTACTTTAGAAATACTGATGATTCTGATTTCAATTATTTATTAGCTAAAGGATTTGCAAAGTATGGTTCAGATGATGACCACTTTTTAACAGGGAGTGGCGGTCACTATCCCAAATCAGGTAAAGATGATGCGTTTATTCATTCAGGTAGAGACTTTAGTCAAGGGACTCGGATACTTACTAATATAGATTACTCGCAATCTACTGGGGCAGCATTTCTTTTAGAAATTAAAGGAAATATGTATGGCGGAGGAATGGTAATGGATTGTAAGGTACAAGGTTATATTTATAATGACACTATTATTAATGTTAATGGCTATTCTACACATCCGCTTTTAACAGAAATTATTGCTTTAAATCTTAATGGAGAACTTTGTTTTTGGTTTCCGAGATTATCTTATTGGCAGGGATTCTCTGTAAAAGTAACTGATGTTACCTCAGCAGGTGGAACAACTACAACAAACAAAGCATATCAGATAGCTGATACAACTGACCCTGGAGGTACTAAAAGAGTAAGTATTCCAATAGTTACTGTAGCTACTCAGAATTGGGTTAATAACCAATCATTTGTTACGACCAATACAATACAAGCTATAACAGCACTAAAGGAATTTTATGATAATCTTGCTATAGCTAATGGTCAGTCTATTTTGCTTAAAGGTTCAGCAGATGCAGCACATTATATTAAGCATTTTTCAGATGATACAGATGGATTTGGTGTGAGCACAGGATTTGCTGTTAAAAACTATTCTACACTTGAAAATTTATTTAACGTTACATCAGTAGGTTTTGGTAAGTTTACTCAAAATGTACAGGCAGGTGGATTCTTAAAAACAGGTTCATCAAATGATTTTGTACTATTAGGATATGGGGATCATAAACCTTTAAGTGATTTTTGGACTGCAAATAATTTCAATCCTGATACTAAAGTTGGTGCTTGGGAAAATGCTACAGCACTAGGGTTTAGTAATGGAGTTCCAAACAATGATAATAATCCACCATATATTTATAGTAATTCTAATGATAGTTATACTTTCTTAGCTACTCAGTCTTGGGTAAATAATAATTTTACTACAGCTCCATTTATAGCACAAAATTATGCTTTAAGATCAGGTTCCAATGCAACGGGTTCATGGATTAACGCCGCGTATGCTTTAACAAACAATCCTAACATTCCAGGTAGAATTAGAAATTCAGCAGGTGATGTTTACCTTAATGAAGCTACTTATGGTGATGTAATGGGAATGATTAATAATTTTGGTACGGCATCAGGCAATCCAACAGATCAATGGTATCATAGAATCAAAATGCTGCATTCTAATGGAGCTGGTTACTACACTGAGATTGGAGTACAGATGACAGGTGGTAACTCTATGCAGTATAGAAGATTGGAAAATGGTAAGTTTGGTTCAGATGTTAATAATGGCTGGATTCAAGTATGGGATAAAGAGAATTTAACCCCATCACATATGGGGCTGTGGGATTTAGCGTATAATTCTACCTTAGCTGATGTATCAAACTTCAACGACATCAATGGAGACTGGACAAGGTTCTATAGACAAGACGGAAGTTCATTTGATAGATTAAAAATGGGTATGGGAATAGTAGATTCCAGAGTTCAGGGTAATGGACTGGGTGGAAATGGTTCACCTGATTTACCCAACTCAGGAATAGCAGCACTTAACCATAAAGTATTGCCGTTATTCCATTCTACCACGCAATTAGGCTGGAGTTCTTCTTTAATTTTTAAAGGATGGACAGATTCCTACAAAGCCTGGAAAATAATGGGGCCCGCTGACAATAATAATACAGAACAGGATTTTTATTTAAGTCAGACAAGATCAGACAACGGGCAGTGGATGACTGAAAGAAAAATATGGACTTCAAAAGATTTCAACCAGTCTGATGTTAACGCCTGGAGTAATTTGACCAATGCTGTTATATTAAACCAGGAATTCACTCATAATACAGATTATGGTATTGGTATTGTGGATTATACAAGTGGAGAATCTGGTCTGTATGATATGCGTAATAAAACTATGGTGGCTGGTAGATATGGAGAATATAATAAATATGGTTCTTACTATAAGGGGTATGAAGGATTGAACTACCATTGTGAAAAGCAACTATTTGGAATGGGCAGACCAGCCAACGATACTGATAAATTAACTGTAGAAGGTTCAGTGAAGGCGGGTGGGAACTTTAAATCAGATAATGAAGACCCTAATACGTTATTTATTGCGGACGGAAGTTTAGCCTTTCTTAATGATGAGATTACCCGTGAAGACGACAGAATGAGATTATCTCATGGCATGATTGAGCAGCAGCCGGGAGTTCAATATTATGATTCTGATAATAGAATGCTGGTAATCAGATGCGTCTATGGTGAGCAATTTACATTAGGAAAATGTTTCCGGGGTCAAAGAATATTAGTAATTAATGGTAGTGACAGCTATGGACAGGGATTTAACATTGAAAGTGCAGGGTATTCATATAAAATACCACCTTATAGCTCTATTCAATTATTTGTCTGGGATGAAAAGACCGTTTATAAATATGCAGAAAATAAGATGTATTAAAAATGATCAGTCATACCTCATATTAAATGACGTCACTTATCTTAAAGTGGCGTCATTTGCCCGTTCGTGATCATGCCGGGATTATCTTCAGGCACTTTTATAGGTGATAAAATTCCTTTGAAGCAGATTAAAGGGCAATGACCGTTATTTATCAAATAAAATTGGTTCTAAATTAATGAACAAGCGCCCAAATTAAAACACCTATTCCGGCATAAACAGTAACCGTAATGATATCAGCTATGGGCTGTGAAAAGCGTTTTTCTGCAATTTTTTCACTGTTGATCTGATTCTTATGAAATTTCAGAACTTTTTTAGGATTATAAACAGCATGGGCAACCAGGCTGTCGCTTTCCCATCTTTCAACTATTATTTTGTAGCTCTTTCCATCAACGTCAATCTTAACATTCTTGTTAGGAGCAAGCTTCTCCTGAATATTAACCGGAGCAGGAGGTTGAGCGGCTACATTTTGTAGCTGCGTTGAGGTATTATTAGCTAATTCAGGTGTCTTTTTTTGTCCCTGCTTATTATCAGTTGTTATATCCGGCTGTTTTTTTACCTGGTAAGTATAGCAGCTGGTGAGAGAAAATGATATGATGATGAGATAAAGATACTTTTGCATTAGCCAAATTTAAGAATTAAACGGAATATTTGGCATTTTCTTTTAAAAGATCCTGTTTTTATAAAAATCTTCTCTGATAAATGATTGGGTTCGTTTGAATCTGTTGAATGGTAAGTTTACTGCAACTACAGAACGGAGAGGTCAAAAAACTTTCACAAGAGCTTTAAAAACAAGAATTTTGAACACTGTAATTACAAACAGTATCATTCCTGTTTTCCGAAAATAAAGTTTACTGCAACTACAGAATGGAAGGGTCAAAAAACTTTTATAAGAGTATAAGAAAAATGAAATTTGAACTCTGAATCATGTGAAAAGTCAGTGAGTTCAAAAGATAGCACACTAAAAGAGCTGGCAGGAAGTATTGTAAAAAATGTAGTTAAGTAATCCACTAATTGACAAGGTGATAAAATAAGGGTGAATCAAAAATCGCTCAAAAAATATAAAATTCCATTTAAGGCGATCAGCCTATAAGACTTATAGGTTTTCCGAATGATCAATTTGATCAAAACTAATTTTCAATAATTAAAATGAGTACACCATTACATATAATTTTCAGTTGGTTTGAAAAAGGTGATATCCCTACAGAATATCAGTTTAAGCAGACCTTTTCTTCATTCCGTCATTTAGATGAAAAAATCAAAATGGATGAGGTGGCAGGTTTATATGAAGCTTTTCAAAAAACACTGTCTGCCTCAACTTTTACCGATCATCTGGAAGATCAAAACGCACATATTTCAGTGCTGGCAAAGCGTAATGCATCCAATCTTACGGATGCCAATGTAGAGGAATGGAAAGAAAAATTAAAAATCAAATTAGCCGCTACTATAGATGGTAGTGAAGAGACTGGAAATGTCTTTACAAAAGAGCAGATCAGGGAAATAGTCAATGTATTTCAGGCAAAAGATGATGAAATGCTTGAACATATCAGGAGAATTAATGAAATATTAGCCTCTGATGATGCCAATCTTGATGAACTCCAGGAAATCGTAGACTATATCAAAGAAAACAGGCAGCAGATAGAACTGCTTAAAGAAGCTGTTATCAGAAATATTTCAGATGATACAATCAACCTTGCCGGGATGTATTCAAACTGGGGGAGCATTACTTATCAAAATCAGTTTAATGATTTGGTATACAGTAAGATTAAAAATATCGAAGATGCAGCCAGCGCCGAAAAAATTAAACATGAAGAAAGAGTTAGGGGAGACTCCAGGATAAAACATGATCTTGATACTTTAAGCTTTGTGATTGATGCTTACGACACAGTGACAATGTTTACAATACCCATTAAGGTAAGAAGAATAGACACCAATACTATAGAAGTACTGTTTGACTCATTACCACCCAATATAATTCAGTTAACAATTAAAAAAATATAATTATGGACATTAAATACGCTTATTATCGAAGCTCTGTAGGATACAAAATAGAGGGGAAAACAGACAATGATATTGTAACCGCAGGCGGCGGTACAAGGGCTATCAATTCTTTCTGGCATGACGGAAATTTAAATCCGTTAGATTATGTGCCAAAAACAAGAACTTTAACAATTAACGGTACAGCCTATGATTTGTCAGCCAACAGATCATTTACAACGCCAGATACCATTACGCGTCTGAAAGGAGGTACATCCGGTACATTGGTTTCCGGAGATGTTACCCTTGCGGCAGGTGCTAATATGGCTGTGAACCAGACCGGAAATACAATTACATTAGTCTCTACGGACACTACCTACAGCGCGGGTAATGGTTTGACATTGTCAGGAACTTCATTTTCCTTACCAATTACTACTTCAGGTACAGGAAATGTGGTTACGGGGATTACCCAGACAACCAATGGAATAACAGTAAATCTGGGTTCTATGCCCACTTCATCAGATTTAGCTAATTATATTCCGTTATCACAAAAAGGAGCCGCTAATGGGGTTGCTGCACTGGATGCATCAGGACTGGTGCCTGCATCTCAATTGCCATCTTATGTAGATGATGTTTTGGAGGGATATTATAAAACTGCTGACGGGAAATTTTATAAAGAAGCCAGTTATACTACCCTTATCACTGGTGAGACAGGTAAAATTTATGTATCTCTTGATACCAATAAAACCTACCGATGGACGGGAACTACGTTCGTTTATATCACCTCAGGAGCTGTAGATTCTGTAAATGGATTAACAGGTGTTGTAGTCTTAAACAAATCTCATGTAGGCCTAGGGAATGCTGATAACACGGCAGATGCAGCAAAAAATGTTCTTTCCGCTACAAAATGGACTACAGTAAGAACCATTACACTTTCAGGTGTTACCGCAACGGCACAAAACATTGACGGTTCCGGAAATGTAACAGTACCTGTTACTGCTGTTCCTGCGACATTATTAACGGGAACTGCAGCAGTGAATACAACCGGATCAGCTGCAAAATTGACAACACCAAGAACCATTTCTGCTTCAGGTGATGCTACATGGACCGCAACTTTTGACGGTTCTACCAATGTTACCTCAGGGTTGACATTAGCTGCAACAGGAGTAACTGCCGGAACTTACGATGAGGTGACCGTTGACGCTAAAGGTAGAGTAATTGCCGGAAATAATAATGTAAAATCATACACGACCTCTATTTCCGGATCATCAGGTGTGGTACACAATTTAGGAACCAGAAATGTAGATGTTGCCATGTATGATACGGTAACCTTTTACAAAATAGATGGCAGAATAAAATTAACCGATCCGAATAAAATAGATGTTGAATTCGATTCTGCTTTACCTAATGCTGTATCCATAACAGTAACGCGTAAAGATATTTAACATGGATGTAAAATACGCATATTATAACACCTCTAAAGGCTATAAAGTAACGGGCGGCACAGCTGCCCAGTTTTTAAAGGCGGATGGCTCTCTGGATAACAATGCTTATGTTAATAGATCGGGAGACCTGATGAGTGGTACCCTTACGTTTAATCATACTGCCAACAGTACAATAAGAAAAGATTTATCTACAGTAACGGCAGCAACCGGATTTTCAAGAGATATTTTACAGTTAGCGGGTTCTAATGGCGTAGTGGATACTGTTGCATGGTTTGGTGCAGTAGAAGCAGATGGGACTGTAAAGATGTCGTATGGCTATTTCGGTGCCACAACTTACAATGCTACTAAGGCGCTTCTCTGGACATCAGATCAGAGAGTAGGAATCGGATTAAACGGATCATCATTACCACTCGATGGATATAGGCTGCATGTTTCAGGGAATAGCTATACATCCGGTAATATAGGAGTAGCAGGAACAATTAACAGTACAGCAGGTGAACTTCAGGTTCAAAGACAGGGAGTAAACAGAATTAGAACAGGATCCGCATTTACATTAATTTCAGGAGATGGAACTTCGGGAATCGTTTATTTGAGGCCTCAGGGAGATTCAGTAAGTGCAGGCCAGGTAGTGATTAATGCTAATAATACTCAGTTTGTAGATGCTTATAATTTGTTATTTGGTAGTCAAACGGCGGCAGGGTCAGCTATTTTCCATACTAATCTGTCTAATACGACCCATGGTTATGGGGTATGGTTAGGCCAGAATTTACAATTTAATGGAACTGATTTTACCCAACCAAGAGGATCATTAAGCTCATGGGGGCTTACAGTGAATAACCATAAAAACTTTTCATTTAATTATGGGAGTGCCACCGGTACAAATGGAGATATTCCGGCATTAACTGAGGTTGTAAAAATTAATAATACAGGTAGAATTACAACACTCAATGATGGAACTTCTGCAGATTGGATATCAGCATACAACACAGGTTTTCTTTACAGAGGAATTTTAGGTCCTACCATAGATTTAAATAGTATTACTTCTACAGGATGGTGGGTGCAGACAGGAAATGCAAATGCAACTTCTGCAAATAATTATCCTGCAGGTTTAGCTGGACAATTAAGAGTTTACTATACGTCAACCCATATAGTTCAGGAATATACTACTTATGCCAATAACAATGATGTCTATAGGAGGTATTGTTTCAGTGGAACGTGGTATCCCTGGACGAAAGATTGGGATTCAAATGATTTTTCTGCAGCCAATATAAACAACTGGAATACCGCATTCAATTGGGGAAACCATGCTAATGCAGGATATCTTTCGAATGCTGTATTATCTAATTACTACACAAAAAGTGAGTCTTTAAATGCATTCGTAGGAAAAAACGGAGTTGAAACAATAAGCGATACCAAGACATTTACCCATAGTCCCGTTATTCCGGCAGGAACTTTAGAGACTCATGCAGTCAACATAAAGCAACTAAATACAAAAGCTAATGGTCAGGAAAATGCTATAGCAGTGGGATTTTCGTCCGGAAATATACCTACTTCAGATGGGAATGCATTTCCGTATATGTATCATAGCTCAGGATTATATGTAGCATTGGCAACACAGTCTTATGTACAAACAAACTTTTTAAGTACCCCGAATGGTACATCTGTTATCATTTCAGGTACAAATCTGAATAATTACCTTAAAACAGGTTTTTACAGGGGAGTGGGCTTAACCAATGCGCCTTTAAATAATAACGGCTGGTGGTATGTGATCATTGAAGCCCACGATGGTACCTGGGTAAAGCAGACTGCAACTTCATTTGGGTCGAGTAATACAAGTAACATAACCTACCAAAGGACTATGAGTGGAGGCAGCTGGTCTGATTGGGCGCAAATCTGGACTACTCAGGATTTTAACATAGGGAGTATTCAGCAATGGAATTATATGGCTCAGTACGGGTTACAGCTCAACTCGGACTTTACAGTAAATACCGGATCAGGTTTAGCTATTTCAGATAATTATCTC
Organism: Chryseobacterium rhizoplanae; assembly: GCF_900182655.1. Classification (GTDB taxonomy): domain Bacteria; phylum Bacteroidota; class Bacteroidia; order Flavobacteriales; family Weeksellaceae; genus Chryseobacterium; species Chryseobacterium rhizoplanae. Next base: position 4,598 of record NZ_FXTC01000005.1, on the reverse strand, counting down.
AATAGTGCTGAGTCAGGTATTGTAGATATTCATCAGAAAAGATTGTTAGCAACGAAACGAAACGAATATTATTCCTATGGTTCTGAGTATAATGGGTTTGGAGGTTTAAATTTTCATACAGAGTTGGGCCACTTCGGAATGGGAAGAGAGGCGAATGGGGGTGATAAGTTAACGGTAGAAGGGTCTGTAAAAGCCAGTGAAAACTTTAAATCTGAAGATGAAAACCCGGATACAATGTTTATTCCTAATGGCAGAACAGCGAGTCTCAAAGATGAAATTGTTAATGATCAGTCTGATCCTAAGGATTACGCCGTTAGATTAGATCCGCATGAATATGAATTCTCTTCCAGCAATCTTAGCATAGATGATAGAAACAGGCTTATCCATGTTATTGGAGAGCAGATTAAAATGGTGGTGAATTTCAAAGAAATCTACCCGAAACAGCAGATCGTTATTTATAACTTTGACAATGGCGGAGGTACCATGGGAGTTGATGTATATGGCAAAAGAATCTATAATATCAGCCCGGGCTGTTTTCTTAGATTGTATGTAACAAAATCACGAAGAATAATTGCAGAACAGGAACAAAACTGCAAGTTTATCTGGTAAGAAAATAGAGTAGTTATCTGTGGATATAGATTAAGAAACTTTTTACAATACTATAAGATAAAACCCACAGTCAGAGAATGAAAGTCTTCTGATTGTGGGTTTTGTGTTGTATTACTGTGTGAGCTGCCAATATAAATCTGGTATAACTCTCTGAACAATATTGGTTTTATAATCAACCTTGTTTATTGGTATTAGAGTAGAATTAACATTTTTGTAAATATAATCGGGCACATCCAGGTAAATCATGCCGTAATTTTTTATATATTTAGAATAATTATATCACTATAAATATAATATAAAAAAGACAATGCCGATAAACCCAATACCACCGGACGGAGGCCTGTTGTATAAAGAAACAGATATGGCTCATTTTTTCCCTGAGCCCTTGAATGCAATCACTGCCATATTATTTTTAGCCATAGCCATTTTCTGGACCCTTAAAATGAAGGGTAATTTCAAAAAATATCCTTTTCTAACCTATTGCCTGGTGTTATTATATATTGGTGCCATAGGAGGAACGGTTTACCATTCCTTCAGACAGTGGCCGGTATTTATTATGATGGATTGGCTGCCCATTATGGTATTATGCCTCTCTGCCGGGTTTTATTTTATAGCACAGAGTACCAGATGGTATTATGCTGCTGTCATGGTTCTGGGATATGCAGTACTTATGTTCGCTTTGAGAAACTGGATTTTGGTAGATAACCCTTCTCTTTTTATCAACGTCAACTATGCAATCATGGCCTCATTTGTAGTTTTCTCGGTACTACGGTATTTGATCTATACCCAATGGAAAGCCGGCAAATGGGTAGGCTTTGCTGTATTGTCGTTTGTTTTTGCATTAACCTTCCGTATCGCTGATAAATGGGAATGGTTCAGTTTCGGAACCCACTTTTTATGGCATACTTTCGGGGCGATAGCGACGTTTTGTATGTTTAATTATATTAGTCTTACGGGGAATATAATTAGGAAGGTATAGGTGGTTTTTATTTCTCTGCTGTGCAAAGTCTAGAAACTTAGAAGAGCCAGGGAGTTGAAAATTACTCTTTTTATTTAAAACGATTAAATTTTAGTGTTTTAGCAAGATGAAAAGCTTCTTGCGAAATTTTGAATATTTTCATTCCGTCATTATCAAATGTTTTAGTATCTATAATGCCTTGAAAAGCAAGTGGCCCATAACCAGAAGTTGCATTATTCCATTTATGAGCCATAAATTTTTTAATATTATTTTCACCCTCAATTCTTGTTTTTGAATTAAGATATCTTTTAATTGATCCTGATGGAGCCCATTCTGAATTAAGATGATCATATGTTAGTAACTGACTATTATCGGATAATGCATTTCTGATTGCTTGGGGAAAAGTATATGTATAATAATTACCAAAGCCTTCAACTTCTGCTGTTCCAGAGCAGCAAGCATTACTACCATCAAATGGTAACAAATCAGTATCAGCAGATGAATATTGTATATTATATCGGGTTGCAATTTTTATCAGTTCACTATGAAAATGATTTGCATAATCATTATTAACTAAAAACTCCAGTCCACTGATCTTCTTGTCCGAGTAGTATCTACTTATATCAGCATTTAAAGATTTATTAATAGTTTCAAGCAGTTTTTTTTTCCCAATAAAGGGGATTTTAAGAAATTCAACAGAAACATGTTTAATCCCAGCCGATGCTAATGTAATTAATGCCTCTTTAGCACTTTCTAAATTTCCAGGAATCATTGGCTGAAGCCTTGCAGAAACCCAACAAGATGAGGCAATAAGCTTAATCATTTCTAATCTTTCTGAAGGTAAGGGGGTATTAATTTCTAATTTTTTCGAAAGTTCATCATTTAATGTACTAAACGAGACTTGTATTACAAATTTGCCACTAGAAATTAAATCTATATAATCTTCTTCAAAAAGAAGGTTTCCCTTAGTAGAGATAATTGTTGGATATTGAAAATGTGATAAAATCGTTAAAGTTTCAAAAGTTTTTTTCTTTAATGATTCATAAGGCATAAATGGGTCGCTCATACCTCCAAAATGTAATGGAACTTTTCTTCTTAAAAATTGAGAAATGACATTTTCACGATTATTATCTTCTTTTAGACGTAAAAAAATATTCTCAAATGCTTTTGTATTGATTGTTTTTATCCCTTTAGGGGGATGATTTCCTCCTCGGTTTTTAGCAAAACAATAAGAACATCTAAATGAACACTTAGAATAGGAATCAAGTCTTAAAGGCAAGCTACAATGTGAAATTTGGGAGCTTACACTTAATGCATAATCATAATTAGTTACCATATTATAAATAATTCAAAATTGACTATTTCCCAGATATATTATCAATTTTTCTCCTTTCACCCGAATCTATTTTTTTTGTAGAATCTAATTTTACTCGAGGTTTTCGATCTGTTTTTAGTTCTTCAGCGGAGGTATAGTGTTTTGATATATTCATATTTATCGGTATAGTAGTCTCATCTTTTGCTGTAATTGGAATGTCTGATAAAAATGCCCGTGAAAAGAGTGATATTATTATTGCTAGGATTACCACCCAAAATGTAAAATTAACTCCCTTAGACATAATATCTGTTAATTGTCTCTCAAATTTATTTTTATAAGCATTATGAACTAGTAATAGATATGCATGTTTTAAGTTTTGGATATATAAATCACGAGGAGTTGATTTTATAAAGTTTTCGAAATAGAAACTTGCCCCACTAACATATCCATCAACACCAATTTTATCATGCTCAAGCTTTTTGCTTTTTTTCCAATCTGAAGAAATGAAAGGAATTTTCGATAATCCTTCAACACCATGATAAAACCATTCCCAGCTGTTTCCTAGATTTGGAATTTTTGTAGTATCAATTTTTAAAAAGTGATATCTATCTGATTTTGTTTGCCAATAAAAGCATGTGATGACACGGAAAGCTGTAATAATCATTGTAAAAAGCCCCAAACATATAGAGATACTAATTAAAAAAACAAGTGAAATAGATGAAGATGTGATAAATTTCAATAGTAATCCAAGACCAGTAAGCCCTATAGCAACAAGTTGTAAAGCAGCCTTATAGTAGTCGCCTCTTCGTTGATCCAAAACCTTAGTTAGATCAAGATAATGTTTTATTAAACCTTCTGCCGTTTTAGATTTTGTTTCAATTACCTTTAATACTTCTTCGTCCGTACTTTCAGGGATTTCAGCAAAAAGTTTATCAATTTTCTCAAATTCAATACTCATTCTATCAAGAAATTCTTGATCCGGTTTATTTGTACCTTTCCACCAATCCATAATTTTGTTTTTTTAGTTAACTTAAATAATACTTGTGATAAAAATATATAGATTAAACGACAAAAGCTGTCGCATTAAATTTTATTTATATTTTGGATTTAAGTTAGGGTTAAAATTTTTACATATTTATACATTTTTTTTTATAAATTTTTCCAAATCAGACCTTAATATTTTATAAACCCAACCTCTAATGACGCAAAAATCATCAGCTTTTGCTATTTTCATATTAGGTAGTAATTGAACTGTATTTAATCCTTCATTGATAAGAAAAGCATCAAGTGAAAATGGTCTTAGAATGGATACTTGATCATCTTCAAATGCTTGATCTCGACTTTCAATATCATAGTAATAGAATTTGTTTATCTCACTTGTAGAACGGCGATATCCAAACATACCCCGCTTTAAAATATCAGAATCTTTCATATAAAAAAAATATTCATGTGGTATATTTTTATAAAATGAAAATTTTTTCTTAAAAGTTGGGAAAAAATCTTCTACAAATTTCTGATATGCATTTTCTAAATGCCTAAAAAATGTTTCTATATATAATTTTGCTTGATCTTCACTATATTGGAAGGTTCTAAGCTTATTTAAATTGTATTCATTAAGTTCTGTAAGTCTTCAAACTAAATTGGACATTTTGTAATAAGTCCTTAAGGAGTATTTAGGTTTATAAATTTATTAATTTCTGTTGAAAATACAATTGT
>NZ_FXTC01000004.1 GCF_900182655.1 Chryseobacterium rhizoplanae | reverse complement strand
GATAAAAGATAAAAGATAAAAGATAAAAGATAAAAGATAAAAGATAAAAGATAAAAGATAAAAGATAAAAGATAAAAGATAAAAGATAAAAGATATTGTTGTTAAATTTCAATAGAGGTGGGTTTTAACCCGCCTGACAATAAATTTCCCATCCATTGGCTTTAGCCAAAACTTACAATATTTACTTTTTAATATTTTAATTTAATTCCAATTTGCTGATTGTCATTTGCTTATTGGTAACTTGTGTTTAATAAAATTAATTATCTTCTGATTATAAATTTAAGATGATTAACATTCAATAATTTCATAAAAATGCATTAAATATTTCAAAGATAATCAGTTGTTTATGGTTTTTCTTAACAAACATTAGTATTTGTAATTAATATTTGGCACTTTAATTGAGTATGCCATCATGTTTAATTTTAAAGTGGAATGAAATGAAAAAGTTACTATTAACAGCATTTTTGATTGGGACATTCAGTTTGAGTTATGCCCAGTCAGACTATTATAACGATTATAGAAGGAGTATTTCTGATGTTAACTGGCAAAGAGTTGTTGCCGATCTGTTGCTGTCTACAACACAGGCCAATCAGATTTATGTACTCAATGATAGGTATCGTGATTACGACACATGGAACAGGGTGTACGTGGTAGAGCCGGGAAGATGGAGAAATGACCGTTATTCAGAGCTGGAAAGAATCATGGGTAGAGAAAAGTATATCATCTTTAAAAAGAGATATTACAGAGGCCAAAACCCGGTGATTGTTTACGGCAGAAATAAAAATGATTATAAAAAATACCGTAAAGAACAAGAGAAGTATTATAAAAATCAGGAAAAATACTATAAAAAACAGAATAAACATCGTGGTCATGGTCACGACGATGATTGGGATTAATCATTATCAACTATATATTCACACTTAAATGGCTGGCATCTTTGTCAGTCATTTTATTTTTTACATTTCAAGTATTATTTTAATTTGTTTGAATTTTATAACTTTGAGTTATGGAATCACACGAATCACTCAACGATTTTTATGAAAGAAATGCTCCCAACCTGATGTCATCATGTATTGGAATCAATAAAATGGGGCACTTCAATGTTTTTTCACGGGAACATTGCTCACTACTGACCCCTTACAGCAGGAGATACTATTATAAGGTTTCACTGATCATAGGAAAAGGAAAACTCCATTATGCTGATAAATGGATTAAGGTGGACCGCCCCGCGCTATTGTTTTCAAATCCTAACATTCCTTATTCCTGGGAAGCGGATGATGCTAATCAGAAAGGCTGGTTTTGTTTGTTTACCGATCAGTTTCTGCATAATGGAAGCCGTATGGGAAACCTTCAGGATTCTCCGCTTTTCAAGATTGGTGGAACTCCGGTTTTCTTTTTGGATGAGGAACAGCAGAAAATACTTTCGGATATATATGCAAAAATGATGACTGAAATTCAGTCTGAATATATTCATAAATATGATATGCTGAGAGCGTATTTGCATCTGATGATTCATGAAACCATCAGAATGCAGCCGGCAGAAAGTTTTGAACCCTATCAGAATGCTTCACAAAGAGTTGCTGCTTTATTTATGGAATTGCTGGAAAGACAGTTTCCGATCGACAGCCCTGCGGCATTTCTAAAATTAAAAACTCCCAATGATTATGCGCAGAGTCTTTCGATACATGTGAATTCTTTAAACCGTTCGGTAAAAGAAATTACGGGAAAAACAACCAGCCAGCAGATTACTGCAAAAATTATTCAGGAAGCTCATGCTTTGCTCACTTATACAGATTGGAATATTTCTGAAATTGCTTACGGATTGGGTTTTGAAGAACCTGCTTATTTTACCAACTATTTTAAAAAGCAGACAGGAATTACACCAAATGCTTTAAGAACGAACCTTGTTTGAATTTTATAATTCTTAGTTTGAATTCTATACGGCAGTGGATCTTTCCATGTTCTAATTTTGTCTTGTAAAATTAAATCATACCTATCATGAAATTTAAAAAATTAGGAAACACAGACGAACAGTTATCAGCAATTGGTTTAGGATGTATGGGAATGAGCTTTGCTTATGGCCCTGCAGATGAACAGGAAAGTATCAGTACTTTGCACAGAGCTTTGGATTTAGGGGTTAATTTCTGGGATACAGCAGATATGTATGCCAATGGAGAAAACGAAAAACTGATCTCCAAGGTTTTGGTTCCGAACAGGGATAAGATTTTTATTGCGACCAAATTCGGATTCAGGTTTAAAGATGGTAAAGCAAGCCACAGCGGAGCTCCGGGAACGTATTTTGACGGTTCTCCGGAATGGATCAGAAAAGCAGTAGATTTAAGCCTTCAAAGATTAAAAATAGACACCATTGATTTGTATTACGCTCACAGAGTAGATCCTAATGTTCCCGTAGAAGAAACCGTAGGGGCAATGGCAGAACTGGTGAAAGCAGGAAAAGTGAAATATATCGGGTTGTCTGAAGCTTCAGCAGAATCTATCAGAAAAGCCAACAAAATTCACCCAATCGCAGCTCTACAGTCAGAATATTCTATCCTTACAAAAGATGTTGAAAAAGAAATTTTACCAACCATCAGAGAACTGGGAATTTCTTTAGTTCCTTATTCACCGCTGGCAAGAGGCCTTTTTACCAATATTTATGATGTACAGAATCTTGGTGATGATGACTTCAGAAAATCACTGCCGCGTTATCAGCAGGAATACCTTGAAAATAATACGAAACTGGCTAACGAAATTAATGAATTTGCTGCATCCAAAGGGGTAAAAGGAACTCAGCTCGCATTAGCCTGGGTATTGAATCAGGGAGACGACATCATCCCGATTCCGGGTACCAAACGAATCAAATACCTGGAAGAAAATATTGCAGCGGTTAATATAGACCTTTCGCAATCAGATCTGGATACCATTGATGCCATTTTGAAAAAATACCCGAATGTAGGGGAAAGATATACCGAAGGTTCAATGAAACTGGTGAACAACTAAAAACTACGATACAAAAACTGAGTTCCTGCTTATGATGGGAGCTCAGTTTTTTTGTTATTATTCTCACTGAGAATGTATAAATAATGAAAAAAACTAAATTATGAACAGAAGAGAACTATTAAAGAATGGCTTATTGGCGGGAACATTAAGCATGATCCCTTTTTCCGGTGTACTGGCAGAAACTCCAAAAATCTCTGAAAAAACGGGTGATGATCTTTCCGGCTTTAAAAAACTAAAGCTTGGAGAGTTGGATTTGTTTGTTCTTACAGACGGATATATTCATGAAGAAAATCTCAATGCATTTGCTCCCAGAGGAACTGTTTCTGAGCTGAAATCAATCCTTAAGAATAATTTCAGACCGGAGAATTATATTGATCTGGCGATGAATATTCTATTGGTTAAAACAAAGAATAAACTCATCCTGTTAGATACCGGAATGGGGATTTTTGCTGATGAAAGAACCGGATTTTTATTAAAAAGTCTCCAAAAAGCTGGCTTTTCACCAAAAGATATTACAGATGTTTTTATCTCTCATGCGCACCCTGATCATATTGGCGGGGTGGTTGACAAAAAGCAGAATCTGGTTTTTCCAAACGCCAATATTTTTATTTCAGAAATTGAACATGACTTTTGGGCGAAAGCTACTATCAAGGATTTTAATAATAGCGCTTTGAAAAAGCAGCCTGAATTACTCAATCAGATTATTCCTGCTGTTCAAAATATTCTGAAAACCATTCAGCCGAAACTTAAATTTTATGACCTTAATGATCCGCTCTATGACAATTTCGGTTTTCAGCTGGCTCCCGGTCATACTCCCGGTTTAACAGTGACAACCATTTCTTCAGGAAATGAAAAGCTGATCTACATTGCGGATCTGGTTCATTCCGATGTAATTCTTTTCCAACATCCTGAATGGGGCTACTTCGGTGATACCGATCTTGATCTTGCCATCGCTTCACGGAAAGATCTCCTGAAGCAATTGGCAGATACTAAAACAAGAGCATTGGCTTGTCATTTGCCCTGGCCGGGCCTGGGCTTTACAAAAACAACATCCGGAGCATTTGAATGGTTCCCGGAGAGTTTTATGAATTAGGTTGCAGGTAATAGGTAATAGATAATAGGTAATAGGTTGCGGGGACTAGGGGAGATAAATAGAAATGAGTCATCTCAATCAATAGTAATGAGGTGCTTAGCATTCCCCTCCTTCGGAGGGGTGGCAAAAATTTTTTGAATTTTTGACGGGGTGGTTAGCTAAACGGAATGATTAATTATGCGTATAATTCAACCAATAGAAGCGGACTTTAGTCCGCTTTTTCAATAAATATTTACCACTCGGCTTTAGCCAAAATTTAATAATCATCAATTTACACAACAAATCCCCCCGGACAACGGGAGGATCTGTTTTTATACATAAGAAAAAATTAGAGTTTAAAATCATTAAGCTTCTCCAAATACCAGCTCGGTAGAATATAGTTTTCTAAACATCAGATAAGTCATTGTAAGTACAGAGAAAGCGACTATTGCATCTATTGTAGCCGGAAAACCCAATACCGCAATTTTTGAGAAGAAAGCAAAAATAATATCGAAAAACATTCCTGCAAATACCCATTCTTTCAATCTCATTAATCTGTTGGGAAGGAGAAGAACAAGAACTCCTGAAATTTTAAAGACACCCAGTATATAAATAAAATGAGGCGGATAACCGAGCTGTCGAGTAATGTCCCATACGACAGGATTTTTTGTAAGCTCAAAGAAACCGCTGGCTCCGAACCATAATGACATAAAAATAGCTCCTGCCCAATAGATGATTTTTGTTGTTTTTGTTTTCATTGTAGTATTATTTTTAGTTGTTATTATTAATGTATTATGTAAAAATTATTTGAACATTGTTTTTGCTGATCCTGATATCTCTCCCGTTTTTGGATTTTGAATAAAAGCTATAACTTCCCAATTTTCAGGAGAAAAGCCATCCGGAAGTTTAAATTTGGTTGTTCCTTCCTGTTGCTTATTCAATGAGATCTGATTTTGCTTGTGAACAATCTGCCAATGATGAAGATGACGGCCTTCATTCTCACCTTTTCCTACCTGAGTAGAAGAATGTTTTTCGACCAGATTAACGAGAAGTATATTCTTAGGATCAGTGGCAGAGGTTTTATACTGTACATTGATTTCCTTCTGAGAAACGTTTGCTGATAGTGACACATTCGTTTTTTTAGAGGTGAATAATGCTTCCCGGATTGTATTTTTGATGTTGGTTTCATCAGAGCCCACAAATTCTGTTTTTCCATTGACAATCAACTGTGGTGTATAAACCTGTGAATTCAAAATACGGCTGTATTGCTGTTGTCGCTGAGAGTTCTCAGCACTACTGAAACGGTCTTTCCAGCCAAGTCGGTTCCAGTAATCTACATGGTAGGAGAGAAGATAAACAGGCTCATCCTTATATTCCTTCCCGATTTTACCCATCAGTTCATCTGCCGGTGGGCAGCTGGAGCAGCCTTCTGAAGTGAAAAGTTCCAAAACTGCAAAACCGTTTTCTGCAGTTGCATGTTGTGTTGTTTTTTCTACTTTATCCTGATAAATAAATGCTGAAGTAGCAAATAATAACGTGGTGAAAGCACTTACTGTGATTAAGTTTTTTAGGATCATGTCTTTTAATTTGATTCAAAAGTAGATACTCTGGAAAGGCGAAAGAATACAAAAATGGTTCAACCGGACAAATCAAAGGGTGAATCCGGAAATTGTGAGGGGAAGTATATTTGCTGGAAGAAGGAGGCTGGAAGCTGGAAGTTTCTGGAGTACGAAAGGGAAATAGAGTTTTGTATTTTAAATTGAAATATAAACAGAGAAGAGCCTAAGAAATTAAAAAAGGTCAAATAACAAACAGAAGAAAACCCTGATCATATCAATCAGGGTTATAATGTATTTCAAAAGAGTTCTATATCTTAGACTGCAGGTACTTCCAGCTTCCAGCCTCCAATTTCCTTACTCTTTATCTGTCTTCCAGCCAGGTAAAAAAACTATGGGTTTTCTCTTTATTAATAAGAAGTTTTTCAGGTGTTTCAACAGTGAGTTTTACCAATATTTTGCGCTGGAAATAATGTTCCATTTCCTTAATTGCTTTGAAATTCACAAGATATTGCCTGTTAACCCTGAAGAATTGTTTATCAGACACCTGTTCCGCGACTTGCCCCAAAGGCTGGCTAAGGGAAAACTGCTCTTTGCCGAATGTTACCAGATGGGTTATTTCATTATGGATATAAAAATAAGCAATGTCTTCCGTAGGAATCGTAGTGTATTTTTGATTTTTAAAAACCAGAAAATTACTCTTACCGGTAGCAGCGGGCTGGTTGATTTTTTGGATCAACAATTCCAGGTCAGGAAGGTCATTCTTCTGAAAGAATTTTTTCAGTTCGTCAACCTTTCTTAAAGCTTCAGCAATATCTTCTTTTGAAAATGGTTTTAAAACATAATCAACGCCCTTGCTCTTAAAAGCATCCAGCATATACTGATCGAATGCCGTACAGAAAACCACCGGGCATGTAATGTCCACCGATTTGAAAATCTCGAATGAAAGTCCGTCCGAAAGTTGGATATCCATAAAAATAAGATCGGGTTTCACGTCTTTCAAGCCTTCAATACTTGTTTCGATACTGTCGTAAACGCCCAGGATCTTAGAATCCGGTTTTAAATCTGAAATTAAATTCTGTAGGGATTTTGCAGCCCTGAATTCGTCTTCAATAATGATGATATTCATGAATTAATGGTAGTTTTATCTGAAAATTGTTTTCGTCTGAGTTAATCGTAATTTCCTTTTCCAGCAAGTGTTTGTAGCGCATTTTAATATTGTCAAGTCCCACTCCCAGAGAGTCTTCGGTATTCATCTTTCGCTGTATGGGGTTTTCAATCACAATTTGGCTATCAGCGGTATATATTTTAATGTGCAGCGGCTTACTTTGTGAAACAATATTGTGCTTGATACAGTTTTCCACCAAAAGCTGAAGCGTAAAAGGAGGGATAAGCGTTTGATCTATTTCTTTTCCGAGACCGTTGGTAAACTTAATCCCTTCACCAAAACGTGCTTTCTGAAGAAAAAGATAGGCATCTACTATTTTCATTTCTTCCTGAACACTGATCAGGTCCAGTTTTCTGCTTTCAAGTGTAAATCGGTAAAAATCTGAGAGTTTTACAATGAAATCAACCGTTTCTTCGTCATGCGTTTCTGCCATTAATTTCAATGTATTCAAACTGTTGAAGAGAAAATGCGGGTTGATCTGTTGCTTCAGTAATTCGTATTGAGCCCCTAAATTATCACTTTTTACCTTCTCCAGTTCAAGCTGTATCTGCTGACCCGTATAATTATTCTGAAGCAGTGTCAAAAACATATAGCAAACCAGATTGATTAAAATTCCTCTTACTTCAACCATCAGCATTACCGGACCAAAATTGATATGAGATAAAATAAGCTGCTGAATCCAGGCAAGTCCAAACATAATCAGCATCCCGAAAGCCAGCACGATCATCAATCTTGAGTAGGAGATATGCTGTCTTCGTTTTGCGGTACGATTTAACATATAAATATTAATATACCACATGATGATGGAAAATGCTGCTGTAATGGCTGCGTTAACTATCGCTTCTTTCCAATTGAATTCATGAGAAGCAAGCTGAGGAACAGAGGATAAAATACCCAGAAAAATGGAGCTTATCCAGATAATGGCTTGTGAAATTTTTATTTTTTGCTGTTGCATGAAATCTGCTGGTTTGAAAAGGTTAAATTAATGCTTTTTATTGAAAATATTATGATAAATAGTGAAATAGGAGTTTTATTTTCATTCCCTATTCGCTGGATTTATAAGATTAAACATTTTATAAAAGGAATCTTGAGTTTGTCTTTTTATGGTCTGCTGACAGGACGGTAACTCATAAAATATTGTATTCTTTCTTCTTTGTTGGGAGAAGTTTTTTTTGCAAGATCACTTTTAACATCATAAGAGATATTTCCAGTATTATCAGCCTGTACCGTTTCAATACTGATCAGTTCTCCGGTAATAGTTCCGCCAATATATTGAGGGTTCTCATGATATTTCCAGGTGACCAGTTTCATAATAGTACCTGCTTCCGGTGTCTTATTTTCCTCTGATAAAGATTCTAAAGCCTTTTCATTACCATATAAAGCGGACATTGTTTCTTTCTTAGGATTTAAAGAATTGGAAATGAATTTTAAATGGCCAGGATCAAAAACAACTCTTGAAAGTCCATTATCTTTATCATTATTTTCTTTGCGGCAAGCGGTAAGAGCAACAAGACTTACCAGCAAAATCAGGATGGTGTTTTTCATTTTTTCTGTAAATTTTGGATTAATCTTTGAGTATTTACTTTCATCGGAACATCAAAAAGATATCCTGTTTTTTCTGCAAGTTGCCTGTGGCAGGCGATACATGATTCTTTGGCGAATGATACCGTTTTTCCTGTAGGATGAAGATCGTCTCCGGAGAATTTTGCAAATCCCCAGCCTTCAGTATCTTTATACTGTTTGGAATCTTTTACCATAAACTGAGCATTGATGAATTTTCCAGGTCTGATTTCTCCGCTGGGAAACTCTTCCTGTTTCCATACAGATTTTACAACAATACTTCCGTCTGGCCATGGATGAAAGTTTTCTGTTTCCACAGCTTTTACAGCAATATCATTTCCATAGATGACACGGATGGAGTTATCAAACAGTGTACTCATACTGATTACTTTCCAGTTTTTGAAATCAGGAGTGTACTGAACTTCATTGGGTGAAACCGGAAACTTTGTTGGGGCAGCAGTAGGTATAGAGGAAGCTGGATGAGGTTCATTTTTATGTTGTGCTGCCGGATTTGCTGAGGATAATGAAAGCGTATATTTTTTAATGATTTCAATATCTTTTGGAGTAATCTTAGCAGATGGATGCAGAAGGGTGTATTCATGAAGAGGCATTTTTCCGCTCTGCATCATGTTGAGAATAGCATACATATTTCCCTTGTGCTCAGCAGGAGAGAGTTTTCCCCATTCTGAAAAATTCAGGACTTCTCTGGCTCTCCTGATGTCTTTATTTACAGCCCAGGAAACAGGAGCAATTTTATCATACCAGTTCAGATTTTGCTGGTTGGAATGGCAGCTGAAACATGAGTTTTCAAGAATACTGATCACTTCCTTTGGCGCTTCAATCTTTCCTGTAACCGGTTTACCTTCCAATGGTTTGCTGAAGAGCTGCAACCCTCCGAAGACTCCTGATATCACCAGAAATGCTATGGCAATGAAGTTTCTTTTTTTCTTTACGGTATCCATAATGAGTATTGTTTTTATTTCTAGACCAAAAGTAGAAGGATGGCCTATACTATGAAACGAAAAACAGGTTGAATCGGACAAATCAAAAGGTGAACCCAGAATTTTCAGCCCTGAAAATACACAAGAAAAACCCCGGTAACTGAGCTACCGGGATTTGATTAAATTTATTGTTTATAAAGTAATACCGCCGTCTATCACAATTTCGGTTCCGGTGACATAGCTTGAAATCTGGTCATCTGACAAATAGCTAACCAGTTTGGCAACTTCTTCAGCTGTTCCCATTTTTTTTAATGGAATCTGATCTACGAGGTGATTTTGAATGTTTTTCAATGTCTCTTCATCAAGTCCGGCTTTACTCATAATCTCAGTTTTTATAGGACCGGGACTGATCATGTTCACTCTGATTTTTCTTGGAGCTAATTCTGCCGCTGCTGTTTTTGCGATCGAGTTCAACGCAGCTTTGCTTGCCTGATAAGCAGAACTGTTGGGTTTATAGGTAGAAGCCACAATAGAAGATAAAAAGATCACAGAAGCACCATCATTTAATAATGGAATGAATTTGCTTAATGTAAAATATGCACCTCTGAAATTGATGTTCATCACCTGATCAAAATTTTCGACATCCATATTCTCAATGGCAATCAGGGTTCCTGTAATTCCTGCATTGATAAACAGGATATCTATTTTTCCGAACTGTTTCTCGACTTCTTCTTTTAAAAGATCAATATCGTTAAGGTTTGCCTGGTCTGCGGTGAACGGGATTGCTCCAAGCTCCTGAGCTGCTTTTTCTACAGCTTCTTTTCGTCTTCCGGTGATGATAACCTTTGCGCCTTCTGAAATAAGTTCTTTTGCTGCAGCGAATCCTATTCCGCTGTTTCCTCCTGTCACGATAGCCAGTTTGTTACTGAATTTTTTCATTGTAAATTTTTTGACAAAGTTATTCCAAAATGGTATACTTTTGTAATCAGTATCACAGAGTATACCAGTATCATCCGTGATATCACTTAACTTTGCAATTATGGAAAGAGATCAGACAGAAGAACTTAGAGCTTTACAGGATACCCTTTACTTTATCGGAGGAAAATGGCGAATTCCTGTGATCAATTCGCTTTGTAACGGGAACAGACGGTTCAGGGAAATTGAACGGAGTATTCCCGGAATTACCACCAGAATGCTTTCAAAAGAACTAAAAGATATGGAACTGAATAAACTGTTAAAACGGAACGTTTATCCGGAGACTCCTGTTTTAATAGAATATGAACCTACGGAATACTGCAGAACCTTTGGAAACATTATTATGGAAATGATTAAATGGGGTAGGGAGCATAGAAGAGTGATTGTGCAGGATGGAAAATAATAAATAAAAAACCTCTCACTAAGGAGAGGTTTATAACTATTTGTCAAAAATTTCGATCATTATATTGTCAGGAATGATTCCCGAATAATCATAAGACTGAACGTTGAGTTGAGTAACTGAACTTACACAGACTACCTTATTGTTGTAGCTGAACACTTTATAAGGAAATCTCTTTGTATTGATTGTCTTGGTTTTTGTGTAAGAATTGATGTTATAAAGTTCAATGGTCTTACTGGTAGTTCCCGCAATAATACTATTACTATCAAAATCAAAACTTGAAAGCATGGAATTTCCGGAAGGTAGATCATTCTGATAAATCATTTGCGAATTATATACAGAACCTGAACTTGCCGTAATGATTCTTCCATCAGGAAATGCTTCAAATATCCTGTGATTAAGAGGATGATCTCCATGATAAGTATCGTCCTGGTGACTAATGTAATTACCATTAAGATCAAAATTATAAAGATCCATATCTACAGGTGTAATATTCTGTGTTATGGTATATAATTGTACCGAAGTCCCTACAGCTTTTCTCATCCTTCCACTATTATAATAAAGTTGTGGCGATTGAGAAATTATAGCTTTTGTAGCTCTACTTGCTGATTTAATCACGCTGTAACTACTATTATTATTTGAAGAACCGTAAAGTATACCATTATGATAAACAGTACTGATGAGCGGCATTCCAAAACTCACCTGAGCTTTCAATGTCAGGTCATTCCCATCATAAATATCTACCCAGCCATCATTTCGGGGAACATATAGTTCCACACTTCCATTATAGGTTCCAATATCAGAGTAGCCTAAAGTTGCATTTGTGCTGATCTGATGGGTAACAGAGTTTGTATTTACATCATAAATGGCAATTTTCCCATCCGTATCTAACAGGTATAGCTTTCCGGAGTTTTTATCAAATTGGGCATCAAAAGTTTTAAGATTAATCAATTTAATCTCAGGTCTTTCAATTTTTATAATGTTACTTTTAACCTCTTCACCATTAGCCTTAATACCAATAACCTGATATTCTACATAAGGGTTAAATGGTACGGCTGAAGTAAATGTAAACTGATTCGGATAGCTATTACCAATTTCGGATTGTATCCCGTTTTGAGAATCACTTCTTACAATTTTATAATGATTATAAGTGGCTTCTCCACTGAGCGTCCATTTTAAGCTTACCGTTTCAGTGGTATCACTGTAAGTTGAAGTTAAATTGATCTTATTTTCAATAACAGGAGGTGTTACTGTTACCACCTCCGTAATATCATCGTTTGAACTGCTGCATGAAAATATTGATAAATAAGCAAATAATATGGTTATAGTTTTTTTCATAAATTTTAGATTCCGTCAATGATTTCATTTAAAACAGTGCTAGGTCTCATGGCTGCATATGTTTTATACGTATCAGTTTTGTAGTATCCTTCAATGTTTTGAGGTTTACCCTGAGCACCAATTAATTCTGCATTGATTACTTCTTCATTTTCCTGCATTGCCTGTGCAATCGGCGCAAATTGTTTAGCCAATTCAGCATCAGCAGTTTGGTTAGCTAGTGCTTCAGCCCAGTACATTGCCAAATAGAAGTGCGAACCTCTGTTGTCGATCTGTCCTACTTTTCTGGCAGGAGATTTATCTGTAGCTAAGAATTTAGCGTTAGCTTCATCCAATGCATCAGCTAAAACCTGAGATTTTGTATTCCCCTGAGTTTGTGCCAAGTGCTCTAAAGAAGCCTGAAGTGCTAAGAATTCACCTAGAGAATCCCATCTTAGGTATCCTTCTTCCAGGAACTGCTCAACGTGTTTTGGAGCAGAGCCTCCGGCACCTGTTTCAAATAAACCACCACCATTCATCAATGGAACGATAGAAAGCATTTTTGCAGAAGTACCAAGCTCAAGGATTGGGAAAAGGTCAGTTAAATAATCTCTCAATACGTTTCCGGAAACAGAAATAGTGTCTTTACCTTCTCTTGCTCTCTTCAGCGTTTCAGTCATAGCATCTTTTACATCAAGAATTCTGATGTCAAGACCTGTTGTATCGTGGTCAGCAAGATATTTCTCTACTTTTTTGATGATTTCTCTGTCATGAGCTCTTCCTTTGTCTAACCAGAAGATGGCAGGAGTATCAGATAATCTTGATCTGTTTACCGCTAATTTTACCCAGTCCTGGATAGGCGCATCTTTTGTCTGACACATTCTGAAGATATCATCTTTTTCTACTTTTTGAGAAAGAAGAACATTTCCTGCTTCATCCTGAACTTCTACAGTTCCGTCAGCTGATAATTGGAAAGTTTTATCGTGAGAACCATATTCTTCAGCTTTCTGAGCCATCAAACCTACGTTTGGAACAGATCCCATTGTTGTAGGGTCTAATTTTCCGTGCGCTTTCATATCGTCAATTACAGACTGATAGAAACCTGCATAAGAACGGTCCGGAATGATACAAACAGTATCTTCTTCGTTTCCGTCTTTGTTCCACATTTTACCTCCTCCTCTTACAAGAGCAGCCATAGATGCGTCAACGATGATATCAGAAGGTACGTGGAAGTTAGTAATTCCTTTGTCAGAATTTACCATTGCCACTCTAGGTCCGTTTGCCAAAGCTGCTTCAATATCAGCTTTGATGTCAGCTTCCTGAGCATTTCCTTTAATTTTTTCAAAAAGATCAGCAAGACCGTTATTTGGATTGATGTCTAAAGATTTGAAAGTCTCAGCATATTTAGTAAATACTTCTTTGAAGAAAGTCTCAACAATAGCCCCGAAAATAATAGGATCTGAGATTTTCATCATTGTCGCTTTAAGGTGAGCAGAAAGAAGTACATTTCTATTCTTAGCTTCCTCAATTGCTTCCTGAACGAATGCTTTCAATGCATTTAGGTTCATTACAGAAGAATCAATTACTTCACCAGCCTGAAGACCAGCGAAGTCTTTTAATACAGACTCAGAACCGTCGTTTCCTTTGAATACGATTCTATATTTTGTAGCGTTTTCTAATGTTGTAGAAGTTTCTGTACCGTAGAAATCACCATTGTTCATGTGAGCTACGTCAGTTTTGCTGTCAGATGCCCAGTTACCCATTCTGTGAGGGTTTGCTTTTGCATAGTTTTTAACAGCTTTTGGAGCACGTCTGTCAGAGTTTCCTTCTCTTAATACAGGGTTTACAGCACTTCCTAATACTTTGGCATACTTAGCTTTGATAGCTTTTTCCTCATCATTTTTAGGCTCTGCAGGATAATTTGGAACGGCGAAACCTTTACCTTGTAATTCAGCGATTGCTGCATCCAGTTGAGGTACAGAAGCAGAAATGTTAGGTAACTTAATGATATTAGCGTCAGGTTGAGTAGCCAGTTGGCCAAGTTCTGATAAAGCATCGCTTATTTTCTGGTCGTCTTTTAAAAACTCAGGAAAATTTGCAAGAATTCTTCCTGACAAAGAAATATCCGGAACCGCGATTTCGATATCTGCTGATTTTGTAAAAGCTTTTACAATGGGTAAAAACGAGTGAGTAGCCAGCATTGGAGCTTCATCAGTAAGTGTGTAATAGATTTTTGATTTTTCTGACATTATACTGTTATTTTTTATTTGAAATTTTAAGTCCCACAAATTTAGTAAATATCCTTGTTTTATTTGAATATTTCCATAAAAAAGTGGCTTTTGTATCTTTATTTTATATCGGTGTAATTGTATTGCTTCCGGATATGCTGTCATTAATTCTAAAAATAATTGAATAATTTCTGGTATTGAACTTTTGCAGTCTGAATCTTAATTTTTTTAGGTTCGCAGGCATGTAAATAATTTTGTTTGAAAACCGATGAGCAAGTGAAAAATTTTTTATTTTCACTTTAAGATTAATTTAACCATAATAAGTCGGGAAAAATTTTCTTTTTTGATTAAATTTGAAAAACTAAAAAATAAAATTATGTCCACGACAATCACTTTAAAAGGAAACGAAGTACACACAATAGGAGCATTACCATCTGTAGGAACTACTGTAAAAGATTTTGCATTGGTAGATTCAGGATTAAATGTGAAAACACTTGAAACGTTTGACGGAAAGAAAAAAGTATTTAATATCTTCCCAAGTATTGATACCCCAACTTGTGCTGCTTCTTCCAGAAAATTCAATGAAGAAGCTTCAAAACTTGACAATACAGTTATCATCAATGTTTCAAAAGACCTTCCGTTTGCTCTGGGAAGATTCTGTGCAGCTGAAGGGTTGAATAATGTGGAAACACTTTCGGATTTCAGAAGCAGCTTCGGGGATGATTATGAAGTGACAATCGCAGATTCTCCTTTGAAAGGTCTATTGAGCCGTGCCGTGATCGTTACAGACGAAAACAACAAAGTAATTTATACTGAGCAGGTTCCGGAAATTGCTGACGAGCCTAATTACGATGCCGCTCTTGCAGCATTGAAATAATAGAAATAATTTTTGTAGAAAAGCCTTGTGAATAATTTTACAAGGCTTTTTTTGAATATAAGATCTAATCAAATCACACCAAATGACGTCAATTAATTATAAAAAGTATGGAGAACTTTTTCAGGTGGACTCAGAACATTTTGAAGAATTCTACGCTTTACTTCATGATACAAAGCTTTTAAAGTCTGATTTTTTTCTTAAACAGGGAGAAAAATGCAAATATCTGGGCTTTATCAAAAAAGGAACCATCAGATCTTTCTATATCAATGATCAAGGACGTGAAATCAATTTTGGGTTCTATTTTGAAAATGAATTTTTTACCGATTACGAAAGTATACTTTGCGATACAGTCTCCAATATGAATATCCAGGCGCTGGAAAACTGTGAAATATTACTGCTGAGTAAAGATCATCTGCAGGATCTATATAAAAAAGAAGCCTATTGGCAGGAATTCGGGAGGAGGATGAGTGAAAAGATTTATTTGGATGCAAAAAAAAGAATTGATGATCTTCTTTGCTATTCCCCTGAAAACCGATATCTCAATCTTGTCAAAAAACAACCAGCTCTTTTTCAGAAAATAGCACAGAAACATATTGCCAGTTATTTGGGCGTAACAGAGCAGTCACTCAGCCGGATAAGAAGCCGGATAGTTAATTAACTTAAGTTAACGTCTGCAGATACTTTTATACCGTAGCTTTACCATTATCAAATTTTAACAAAATCATTATGGAACAAAAAGATTTAACCATTATTTTGGTACACGGAGCATGGGGAGACGGGTCACACTGGCAGTACGTTATCCCTTCATTGACAAAAGCGGGATATAAAGTAAGAAGTGTTCAGAATCCATTAACTTCGCTGCAGGATGATATTAATAAGACAAAAGATCTTATTGATGCACAGGATGGGAAAGTACTTTTAGTAGGGCATTCCTATGGAGGTGCTGTTATTTCTGGAGCCGGAAATCATGATAAAGTAGCCGGACTTGTTTATATTGCTGCATTTGCCCCTGATGCCGGAGACAGTCTGGGATCTCTGCTGGGAAGAAGAGAATCGCCGGGTGGAGCAAGCATTTATCCGGATGATAAAGGCTTTTTATGGATCAAATATGATGAATTTAAATCTGCTTTTTGCCAGGATTTGGATGATGAAAAAGCGTTGGTAATGTCATTGTCACAGAAACCTATTCACGGTCAGTGTTTTGGTGACGTAGCGGGTGAACCGGCATGGAAAAAGCTTCCAAGTTGGTATCAGATCTCATTGCAGGACCGTATGATCCCTGCAGAAACAGAAAAAGAAATGGCAGAGCGCCTTGAACCTAAGAAAATAATCTCTTTAGATGCGGGACACGCTTCATTGGCGTCACATCCTGAAGAAGTTACTCAGCTGATTTTAGAAGCTGCAGCTTCTGTTTAATACAAGAATATAATAATTTATTAAGCCTTGTGAAATTTTATGTAATTTCACAAGGCTTTTTTTATGAAAAACTAGTACAAAATGGTAAAAAGAATTGTAGCCAATATCAAAACGGATGATATTTCCAAAGCCAATCAGTTTTATCAGGACATTCTTGAGCTGAATGTTTTGATGGATCATGGCTGGATCAAAACATTGGGGAATGATGAAGAAGCAAAAATTCAGATCAGTTTTGCCGAACAGGGAGGAAATGATACTGAAGTTCCGGACCTTTCCATTGAAGTAGATAATGTAGATGAAATTTATGATAAAATGAAAAATGCAGGCTTTGAAATCACTTACGAGCTGACCAATGAAAAATGGGGAGTCCGCAGGTTTTTTGTTAAAGATCCATTTCAGAAGCTGATCAATATACTGTCTCACCAATAAACTATCTTACAATGAAAGCAGAACGTATTATTCCTATACTAAGAATCTTTGACTATCGGAAAACAAAAGAATTTTATGTAGAATGGCTTGGATTTGAGATAGTCTGGGAACATTATTTTGATGAAAATACCCCCGTTTATATGGAAGTGAAAAGAGAAAACATCATTTTCCATTTGAGCGAGCATCATGGAGACGGAACACCCGGAACAAGAGTTGCTGTCTGGGGGGAAGGCGTTCCTCAATATCATAAAGAATTAATTGACAAAAAATACAAATACAACCGTCCCGGACTTGAAAAAACGTTTTACGGAGCTGTATCTTTTACCGTAATTGATCCTTTCGGGAATAAAATTACATTCGAAGAAGAATATAATGAAGAAAAACATAAAGATCTTGAATTCTATTCCCACGATTAATCCTACAAAAACTGCATAGCTTATTGTCATGTTTTCAAATATACATCAGGAGTTTGAGGTTCCGGAAGAACTTAAGAATACTATAAAATGTTTCTGGTATAACAGAAGGGATTATGGCGAACAACAGTCCGGATTTACGGTGATGCCGGATGGCTATGCTGAAATTATTTTCCATTTTGGAAGTGGCTGCAGTATCTCTCATCACGGAACTTTACAAGCTTTACCTTCCCCGTTTATCATGGGACTGCTCAATCAGCCTGCTCTTTTTTATGCTCAAAATCAATTGGAAATTATTGGAATAAGGTGTTTCCCGTGGGCTGTTTTTGATTTGCTGGGATTGTCATCAGAAAAAACTGAAAATGGAGTTCATACTTTTGAACATCCCGTTGCAAAGCTTCAAACTATATTAAATGATCTTATTACGATGGGAAAAATAGAAGAAGCCGTTTCTAAGGTAGAACAATATTTTCTCAAATTGCATTCACTCATTACAGCAGATAGCCTCCTTTTCAAAGCAGGAGCTGCCATGAGAAAAAATAATGGGACTATTCCTGTCAATCAGGTGGCTGATTCAGCTCATACAACTGTCCGGACATTGGAAAGAAAATTTAAACAGTCCTCTGGCCATACTGTAAAAGATGTATCCGGAGTGATGCGTTTTGAACAGATAAGAAATCGTCTGTGGCATACTCCCGAAACTTCTATTGCAGCCCTCGCACAGGAATTTGGATATACAGATCAATCTCATTTAAGCAGAGAATTTAAACGGTATAGCGGCACAACACCCGCTGTTTTTGCAAGAGAAGCTAAAAAAAGGAAACAAGTCTTAAGCAATGATTTTGTCGCATTTGTACAAGCATGATAGAATCGCATTCCGGAATTTTGTACCATAATAAATACATTAAAAATTATGGTATTGAAACATAAAAAAGTAGCCATCATTGGCGCAGGACCGGTTGGTTTAACCATGGCAGTCTTATTACAGCAGAAAGGTGTTGAAGTAAATGTATATGAAAGAGATAAGAACGCACAGACAAGAGTTTGGGGTGGCACATTAGATCTTCATCAGGAATCAGGACAGAAAGCTATGAAAAAGGCTGGATTGTTAGATAAATATTACGAGATTGCCTTGCCTATGGGAATCAAAATTGCTGATGAACATGGCAATATACTTTTCACGAAAGAAATTACTCCTGAAAATCAATATGACAACCCGGAAATCAACAGAAATC
Source organism: Chryseobacterium rhizoplanae (assembly GCF_900182655.1). GTDB lineage: Bacteria > Bacteroidota > Bacteroidia > Flavobacteriales > Weeksellaceae > Chryseobacterium > Chryseobacterium rhizoplanae. The sequence goes on along the minus strand of NZ_FXTC01000004.1, from coordinate 395,126 downwards.
ATTTAAGAGAAATGTTGCTGGGCAGCCTTTCAGATAATACGGTAATCTGGGATATGAACTTTACCGGAATGGAAGAAAATAATGGAAAATGGCAGCTTCATTTTAAGGATAAACCTGATGTAACTGCAGATCTGGTCATAGGTGCTAATGGCGGGATGTCTAAAGTAAGGAAATATGTCACTGAAGCCGAAGTGGAAGAAACCGGAACTTTTATTATTCAGGGAGATATTCCACAGCCTGAAAAAGCGTGTCCCGAATTTTTTGAATGGTGCGACGGAAAAAGACCAATGGCCGCTTTTGAAGGTAATTTATTAGTTGCCAATCCTTATAATAACGGAGCTTTGACGTATGGAGTGATATTCAAAAAGTCTGATGAATGGAAAGATGTCCCTGGTTTGAATTTTCACAACACTGAACAGGTTCGTCAGTTTCTTGTCCGAAGATTTTCTGGGTGGAACGAGCTGTATCAGCAGTTATTCCTGTCAACTTCCTTTTTTGTAGGGTTGCCAACAAGGAGAATTCCATTAGACAAATCCTGGAAAAACAACCGCTCTTTGCCTGTAACACTTATTGGAGATGCCGCTCATCTGATGCCGCCTTTTGCAGGACAGGGAGTCAATAGCGGGTTGATGGATGCTTTAATTTTATCAGAAAATCTGACAGAAGAGAAATATCAAAGCATTGAGGAAGCCATCGATGCTTACGAACAGAAAATGTTTATCTATGCCAAAGAAGCACAAGAGGAATCCAGTAAAAATGAACTGGAAATGCGTGATCCCGGCTTCTCTTTTACAAGTCTTGTCCGATAACCGTAATAATAGAATTAATGATCCGGATCATTAAATAGTAAGGGTAATAAAACTTACTTTTACATTTTTAAAACAATGAAACGGTCAGGAACAGCAGATTTACCCCTTCACTATGGCAAAGTACCGCCATGGCTGTATGAACGTATGTCTGTGCTGGGACTTTCCATTATTGAAGTAATTCTAATGGATTACGGTAAAGATGAGGTATTGCGCCGATTGGCAGATCCGTTCTGGTTTCAGAGTTTTGGAGCGGTGATGGGAATGGACTGGCATTCTTCAGGAATTACCACTTCTGTGATGGGAGCACTGAAACGATCTGTTAATCCCAATTCACAGTCTCTGGGACTTTATATCTGTGGCGGGAAAGGAAAGTTTTCCCGGGAAACTCCATCAGAGTTAATCAGAATTGCTGATAAAACCGGTCTCAACGGAACAGATTTGGTAAGAGCCAGCAAGCTTTCGGCAAAAGTGGATAATACGGCTATTCAGGATGGCTATCAACTGTATCTGCATAATTTCATTCTTTCAGATAACGGAAACTGGAGCGTTATTCAGCAGGGAATGCATGAGTCGGATGGAACAGCAAGGCGGTACCACTGGCATTCCGAAAACATCACATCATTTGTAGACCAGCCTCATACAGGAATCAACGGAATTTCAAGAGGAAAGATACTTAACCTTACCGATGCCGAAGCTTCAGAGAACAGAAAGGGAATTTTAGATATTTCTCATACCGATTCAGCAGAAGTAATGAAGGATTTTGCAACATTGATTCTTCCTGCCCACCATGACGTTCAGGCTTCTGATGTAGACCTGAAGCGCTTGGGAGCACTTCTGTATGTTACCAGAGAGCAGCAGCCTCAGAATTTTGAAGATTTGCTGATGCTGGAAGGAGTAGGACCAAAAACCATGCAGTCATTGGCTTTGGTAAGTGAAGTCATTCACGGAGCACCATCGAGATTTGCCGATCCGGCAAGGTTTTCCTTTGCCCATGGAGGTAAAGACGGACATCCTTTCCCTGTTCCTGTCAATACGTATGATGAAAGTATCAGCATTCTCAGAAAAGGGATTGAAAAGTCCAGACTGGGAAATTCTGATAAATTAAATTCATTAAATAAACTTCATCAGATCGTAGCCAATGCCGAAAAAGACTTTACTCCGGATTTTGATATTCAGCAGGTGATTGAAGAAGAAAGACAAAATTCCTGGCGCTTTGGCGGAAAGACCGTATTTGGTGATGCCCAGAAACCCAGTACTCCGAAATCAATACAACTTTCCCTGTTTTAAAAAATATTTCCTGTAAAAAGCTTACAATTACTATATTGGCAGATAGTCATTCCCATCCTTTGGAGGGGTGGCAAAAATTCAAAGAATTTTTGACGGGGTGGTAAAATATATTGTGTTTCAAATAACTGTTTAAGAATAATAAGTTTTAAAATACCTTTAATTTCAATAGAGTATGTACTTTTGATGAAAACATTCAATTCTTTGTTTAATGTTTTTGCTCTTAATTCAATTAAAAATTTTATTTTTAAACACTTAAAAAAATTGACACCAATGACCAATCAAGCTTTAGAAATCTGCTATGATTTCCCTTTCTTTTTTCCCGAAGAGCTTGCTGAGATATTTCAGGCTCATGAGAAAACATCTTTCCAGAAAGGTGATTTCATCCTTGAGGAAGGAAAAACAGCCAATGAATATTATATTCTTGAAAGCGGATTGGCGCGTTCCTATGTTAATGATTTTAACGGAAATGAAGTAACCACTCACTTTTTCGTTGAAAATGAAGTGATTATTGAGGTTTTGTCAATGTTTCAGCGGGTTCCCTCTCAGGAAAATATCGTTTGTATTACAGACTGTGAATGCTGGAGGATGGATTATGATACGTTTCAGGAATTATTCCATAAAATTCCAAACCTTAGAGAATGGGGAAGATCATGGATGTCTCAGGAGCTTTTTGCCTACAAACAGCGCTCCGTAGAAATGTTCACCCTTTCAGCAACCAGAAGATACCTTAATCTGCTGGAACAAAAATCTAAAGTCATACAATTTGCACCATTGAAGCAGATTGCTTCCTATCTGGGAGTTACAGACACTTCTTTAAGCCGTATCCGCAAAGAAATAGTTTCCCATCCTAAGAAAAATTAAATCTTGCCTTATGACAAGTTGATTTTCATTGTACTGTGGTAATTTTGGATAACAGATTAACACTAAAATTACAAAAAATGAAAGTCAATCAAATTTATGTGAACCTTCCGGTAAAAGATGTACAGAAAACAAAAGAATTCTGGACCAGGGTTGGTTTTTCGATTAATGAGCAATTCTCCGATGATAAAGCAACCTGTGTTGCTTTGAATGATATCATCTATGTCATGTTTCTGCAGGAAGATTACTTTATGACCTTTACCAATAAACCTGTTGCCAAGGAAAATACCAGTCAGGTTCTTGTAGCAGTAGGTCTTGACAGCCGTGAAGACGTAGATAAAATAGTGAATACTGCTGTAAAAAACGGCGCGTCGCAGCATGAAGAACCTCAGGATTATGGATGGATGTATCAGAACTCTTTCTGGGATCTTGACGGACATGGCTGGAACATAACGTTTGCAGATATGTCGCAAATGCCTGCAGAATAGTTGAGATTCAAATAAAAATTAAATCTTGTCCTATGACAAGCACATTCTTACCATACCCTGGTAATTTTGGATAAAATTCACCACTAAAATTTACAAAATGAGTATTACTGATATTTACGTCAATTTACCTGTAAAAGACGTACAAAAAACCAGAGAATTCTGGACAGAGTTAGGTTTTTCTATCAATGAACAGTTTTCAAACGATAAGGCAATATGTGTGGTCATGAAGGAAAATCATATTTACACCATGTTCCTAAAAGAAGAGTTCTTCCAGACCTTTACAAACAGACCTTTTGCTAAAGGAGATACCACACAGGTGCTTCTTGCCATTGGGGTAAACAGCCGCGAAGAAGTAGACCAGATGGTAAAAACAGCCATCGGAAACGGAGGTTCAAAATATGCCGAGCCTGTAGATTACGGATGGATGTATCAAAGCAGTTTTGCTGATATCAATGGCCATCAGTGGGAAGTGATGCATGGAGATGTATCCCAGATGCCTGCAGAATAATATTATCATTCACTTATTAAAATACATATCCAATGGAAGCAATATCAAACGATATAGAATTAATAAAGAATCAGGTTGTCAGCAACTATCAGGTGATTTCTTTAAATATTGACGGCATTACCCATGAAGAGTCTATGATTTTTCCTAATGGTGAAGCCAACTGTATGAATTGGATTCTTGGACACTTAATCCATATCAGAAATCCTTTTCTGAATATTTTAGGTGAAGAATCTGTGTGGGACAGTGAAAAGTTTTCCTGCTACAACAGAGGTGAAATTCCTTTGGACCGGAAAGATGAATTAGTCAACTTTGAAGATTTAAAATCCTATTTGAAACAATCTCAGGATGGGCTGGAAGCGAAACTCAATACCCTGAACAGTTTTAAACCTGAAATGGTTAAAGATATATCAACCCTAAGTCTTCATGAAATTTACCACAGCGGACAGCTGGGCTATCTCCGCAGAATTTTAGGAAAACCGGGCGCCATAAAATAATGACGGTTTTTAACACAATTTTGCAGATCATATAACATAATCAGGCGCAAAATCTAAGAGAATTATCTCTAATATAAAAGTTTAGATTCCGTGCTTTGCTCGGAATGACAAACTAGCTGTTGAAATCTTCCATATTATTTTTAAAAGAGTACAATTTTATCGAAGATAAAATCCTCGCGTCTTAAAAACGTATAGCTTGTAAAATACTTAGCGACTTTGCGTTTTTTCCAATATTCTAACTTCTAATCTCTAATTAAAAATGGACACACCAAAATCAAAAAAAATGGAACTCGTTATTCCGGCTTACAGAATGCATTCCCAAAGCTTTATGAATGTTTTGGAAGGCATTTCGGAAGAAGATGCATTGAAAAGAATTGAAAATAAAACCAATCATATTGTATGGATGGCAGGAAACTTTGTCAATATGCGCTATGGCTTGGGCTGGGTGCTTGGGGTACAGGAAGAAGACCCTTACAGTGACTTGTTTTTCCAGGGAAAAGCATTGGATGAAAGCTTTAAATATCCAACTTTAGCTGAATTAAAGGGAAACTTTCATAAAATTTCCGCTAAAGTATTCCAAAGACTTCATGAAGTAACTGATGAAGAACTGGATGAGATATTTGAAATAGGAATGAATATTCCTTTTATTAAAGAAACAAAACTCAATTTTGTGGGAATGTGTATCGGCCGTGAAGACTATCTCTGCGGGCAGATAGGCTTGATGCGCAGAATTCTGGATTATCCCGGAATGAAGTATGATGTAGACGAAAATCTTAAATACTAATCATGAGTCCGGTAGAAAAAGGCTATAAGAAAGTCAATGGAATCCAATTATATTATGAGATCTATGGATCCGGAAAACCGTTGGTTCTGATTCATGGCGGAGGTTCTTCCATTCTGTACGATTTTAAAGAAGTCATAGCCAGGCTGGAAGACAAGTTCCAGCTCATAGGAATCGATCTGCAAAACCACGGACGCAGTGAACACCGTGATATTCCTGAAACATTTGAGCAGGATGCTGATGATGTTGCCGGACTTTTAGCCGAATTAAACATTGGAAAAGCTTCCTTCTGGGGATTCAGCAATGGTGGAAGTACGGTAATGCAAATTGGCCATCGTCATCCAGGAATCGTAGAAAAATTGGTCGTTGCCTCAGCATTTTATAAAAGAAGCGGAATGATAGACGGCTTTTTTGAAGGAATGCAGGAAGCCACTTTTGAATCGATGCCGGAACCTTTTAAAATTAATTTTTTAAATCTCAATCCTGATTTTTCAAAACTGGAAAATCTTTTTGAGAAAGACTGCAAAAGGATGCAGACGTTTGAAGACTGGGATGATGAGGTGCTGGCTTCCATACAATCACCTACATTATTCATCAGTGGTGATCAGGATGTGATGAAACCGGAGCACGCTGCAGCAATGTGGCGCCTGGTGAAAGATTCCCGGTTAATGATACTTCCCGCAACTCACGGTGTTTATATGATGCCTGACTTTGACGGAAGTATTGATGTAAACTTAATAGACTTTACGGTCAGAGAAGTAGAAAAATTTATAAACCATTAAGAACTTTGAAAAATAGTGAGTGAAACTAAATGAATTGTAATGATTCAAAACAGAGCTGTATTTACTATTCATACTAAATTAATCATTCCTTAATGGATCAACAACAGAACCTTATAACTTATAATAATAACTTTAAAATTTAAAATCATGGCTAAATTAAATCCATACCTCAATTTCGATGGAACAGCTGAAGAAGCGTTCAATTTTTACAAAACTGTTTTTGGTGGTGAATTCGTTGGTGGAATTCATAAGATGGGAAATGCTCCCGGTACTGAAAACCTTTCAGAGGAAGAAAAAAACAGGGTAATGCACATTGCTTTGCCTATTGGAGGAGATCTTTTAATGGCATCAGATATCGTACCTGGTTTTGGGCAGACTCTTACCGTAGGAAATAATAATTATGTATCTATTTTCCCTGATTCCAGAAGCGAAGCCGACAGAATCTTTAAAGAGCTTTCTGACGGCGGAAACGTGGAAATGCCGATTGAAGATCAGTTTTGGGGAGACTATTTCGGATGCTTTCAGGATAAATATGGTGTTCATTGGATGGTGAACTATAATGATGAATACGCAAAATAATCCTATATTTAACTAATCATAAAAAGAGAGGTAGCTGTCTCGTAAGTGTCATTCTGAATGAAATGAAATGTAATAAAGAATCTCAAGTGTTTGTTTATCAATAAGATTCTTTCTTTATCAGAATGACAAAAAACAAATTATTTGACTTTTAAGACAGCTATAACTCTTTACTTAAACTATAAAAAAATTAGAACTATGGATCCAATTAAAATAGACATTACAATTTTAGCACCCGTTGAGAAAGTCTGGAATTATTTCAATGAGCCAAAGCACATCACAAAATGGAATTTTGCCCACGAAAGCTGGCAGTGTCCTAGTTCTGAAAATGACCTGAAGGTAGGAGGAAGATTCAAAAACAGAATGGAAGCTAAAGACAAAAGTTTCGGATTTGATTTTGAAGGAGTTTATGACGAAATTATTCCCCATGAGGTGATCAAATATCATATGGAAGACGGACGGAAAGTAGAAGTTGTTTTCGATAAAATAGATGAAAACACAACGAAAGTGATTGAAATTTTCGATCCGGAAAAACAAAATTCAGTGGAAATGCAGCGAGATGGCTGGTATGCTATTCTTAATAATTTCCACAAGTACGTTGAGAATCATTAACAATATTTTTTGTAGCCATGATCAATTTAGTTATCATGTCCAAGAGTTTAAATTCCATTTATGCTTTTAATTATGACTCTAAAGAAGAATTCCTTCATGGAGTTATTGCAATACCTGCAAGAAAAGCCTTAGAAAAAGAAAAAATAAATTCTTTGGAAAAACTTTCAGATTATTCCGAGAAAGAAATTATGCAGCTTCATGGTTTCGGAAAAAATACGATGGTAAAACTGAAGAATTATATGAAAGAAAATCAGGTATGCTTTAAAGAAGTATAGAAAGTATAACTAGACATTTCTCAGTGTCATTGCAGATAAAGTAACCTGCTTTAAATGCGAAGACATAAGGTTTTCTTTTGCTGTAAAATTATCAGCAGATGAATACTATCTCTAAGAAAAAAGTAAAACAAGATAAATCAATCCATTTAAATATAAAAATTATGAATAACGATATTTTCCCATGTCTCTGGTATGACGGAGATGCCAAACAGTCTGCAGAATTTTATTGTAAAGTTTTTGGAGGCGAGATCACGGCAGATACACCTGTGGTGATGAATATTGATTTGTTTGGACAAAGACTGATGCTTCTGAATGGCGGTCCGCAATTCAAAAAAAATGCTTCCGTCTCCTTCATGGTGATTTGTGAAACAGAAGATGAGGTTCAAAAATACTGGGATCAGTTATTGGATGGCGGTATAGCGCTAATGGAGCTGGGATCTTACTCATGGAGCCCAAAATACGGATGGGTTCAGGATAAATATGGAGTAACATGGCAGTTGTTTTTGGGTGAAAAAGCAAGTGAGCAGAAAATAATTCCAACTTTGATGTTTATCCATGGAAATAATGGAAAAGCAAAAGAAGCAATGGAACTTTACACCAAAACATTCCCTAACTCAAGCATAGGAAACATATTGACCTATGGAGCAGGAAGTGAAGGGCACGATATCCCGGAACCGGCAGAAAATGTTCAGCATGCTCATTTTGTGATAGACAATTACAGTATATTCTGTATGGATAATTCCTATGATCACCAGTTTGATTTCAATGAAGGAATATCATTGGTGATCATGACGGACGACCAGCAGCAGACTGATAAATACTGGAATACGCTGACAGCAGACGGTGGCAGAGAAAGCATGTGCGGCTGGCTGAAAGATAAATATGGACTGAGCTGGCAGATTGTGCCTAAAAGACTTATTCAGTTAATGAACGATTCTGATCAGGAAAAAGCCTATAAAGTAGTTCAGGCTATGATGAAAATGCAGAAAATTATCATCCAGGATTTGGAGGATGCTTATAATTCTTAATCTATTTCGGCGTATTGTTTGATGTGATTTAGAGAAAAGATTTGCATATGAAGACGCAGAACAAATCAGACTCTAAGTCGAAAGTCCCTAAAGAAGGGCTGTTCCCGGAAATTATCCGGAACGATTATCAGGGAAGCCGGAAGCTGAAAGGTAAAAAAGCAGTTATCTCCGGAGGAGACAGCGGCATAGGACAGGCTGTAGCCGTTCATTTTGCCAGGGAAGGAGCAGATGTTGCTATCATCTACAAAGACAGTGACGATGATGCCAGGGAAACCCAAAAACTGGTTGAAAAAGAAGGACAGAAATGCCTTCTCATCAAAGGCGATCTTACCCGGAAAACATTCAGGACCAAGTGTGCAGACAAGATTAAAAAAGAGTGGAAGAAACTTGATATTCTTGTGAATAATGCAGGAATTCATACTTCCAAAAGCAGCCTGGAAAAAATCTCTGATGAACAGATTCAGGAAACATTTGATACCAATATCATGTCTATGATTTCTTTCACCAGAAATTTTCTTCCGCTGATTGGAAAAGGAGGAAGAATCATCTGCACAACTTCTGTCACAGCATATCGTGGAAGCGATCATTTACTTGATTATGCCGCCACAAAAGGCGCCGTACTGTCTTTTATTCGCTCATTGGCAGATAATCTTGCCGAAAAAGGAATTCTGGTAAATGGAATTGCCCCCGGACCTATCTGGACTCCGCTGGTGAAAGAAGCTTTTGATGATCTTTCCAAATTTGGAAAAGATACCCCGCTGAAGCGTGCGGGGCAACCGTCAGAAGTAGCGCCGGCTTATGTATTTCTTGCTTCTAAAGATGCAAGTTATATCACAGGAGAAATCATTCATATCAATGGAGGTGACTTTGTAGGAGGATAGAATGAAATGCTGGAAGCCGGAAGCCAGAATTTAGAAGTTAGAAAATCACAGATCAATACACTCTTACTCTAAAACTCTCGAACCCTCAGATACAATCACCTGCAACCTATTATCTACAACCTAATACCTAAAATAAAATGGAACGATTATCATATGAAATAGAAATCAATGCCGAACCTGAAAAAGTGTGGAGCGTCCTGTGGTCAGACATTACATACAGGCAGTGGACAACGGCATTTACGGAAGGTTCTTTCTATGAAGGAACACTCGAAGAAAACAATATTGTTAAATTTCTTGATCCTAAAAACAACGGAATGTACAGCAGGGTGGAAAAAGTGATTCCCAACGAAGAAATAAGATTTCTGCATCTGGGAGAAATTTATGAAGGTATTGAAGTTCCTCAGGACTGGGGAGAAGCAACAGAAGCCTATTTCCTTGAAGAAAATGAAGAAGGAACACTGCTGAAAACAGAAATACAGACTCCTGCGGAATTTAAAGAATTTTTTGAAGAGAAATTTCCAAAAGCGATGAACATCATTAAGCATCTTTCAGAGAATCAGTTGTAAATATCTCAGGTTAAAATACACTTGAGATTGAAAGTAATTCAATAGCCAAATCACTGTAAAAAATATAAAAATGGAAACCTTATCATACGAAACAGTAATTGATGCCCCTTTACAGAAAGTATGGGACATTCTCTGGAACCCCGAAACATATAGTGAATGGACCCGGTTTTTCGGTGCAGGATCTGTCATGAAATCCGATTGGAAGGTAGGTGGAAAGACCTATTTTCTTAATGCTGAGGGAGAAGGAATGGTTTCAACCATAGACAGTATGGAAGAACCCCATCAGATTGTTTTTAAACATCTGGGAATGGTAGACAAAAATGGAGTAGAAGACACCCAAAGTAAAGAAGTAATGGAATGGAACGGAAGCTTTGAAAAATATTTCCTGATCGACTTTGGAGGGAAAACAAAACTTCATGCCGAAGTTCAGGTTGAAAAACAATGGGAAGATCACATGAACACAGGCTTTACAAAAGGTCTGATGGTTGTGAAGAGCCTTGCAGAAGGTGTAAGCCTTGATTCTGTGTAAAGCAGTTCAAAGTTTAAAATTTCAACTTCGCTAATCCCTGCCACCTGCCGCCTATCATCTGCTACCTGTTACCTGTTACCTGTTACCTATTACTACCATCTAAAATATGAAACTACTTGTAATACTTTTCGCAACATTTATTCTGGCTTTGCTGGGAACTTTTTTAGTTCAGGGAAAGCCGGATTTTATATTTTCAGGAAACCTGGGAATGGCTGTATTTATCATATTTACAGGTTTTTCCCACTTTAAATTCCAGAAAGGAATGGCCATGATGATTCCGGAATTTATTCCCGCCAGAATGTTTTGGGTGTATTTTACAGGAGTTTTAGAAATTGCTGCAGGAATCGGGCTTATGATTCCTGGCATTCGTGAAACGACAGCTCTTTTACTGATCATTTTTTATGTATTGGTTTTTATTGCCAATATCAATTCTTCCAGGAAAAGGATTAATATTTTTAAAGCAGATTACACCGGTCCGGGAATGAAATACCTTTACACGCAAAGGATTCCCATGCAGGTTATTTTAATAGTCTGGACCTGGTATTTCGGAATATACTTACACTAAATAAAAAGACAGTCATTGAGGCTGTCTTTTTCATATAATTGATGTTTTTTTTAATTAATTGATATTGTAGTGTAACGTTTCATAGCGATAGTGTGTCTTATTGTATAAATGCATTTGTTTTTATTGTTTTGAAAATAAGCGCGTTCTATAACTTTAACCCTAAAAACAGAAGTTATGAATCTAAATCACAAAATTTTCGGTACAGCCATTATTGTACTATCCACTATGATGATCAACGCACAAAGCTCTACTGCCAAACTGCCGGGAGATCCTACTTTGCCATCTTCCAAGGCTAATCTTGAGAAACTTATTTCTTATGATAAAGGAAATTTCAAATACAAAGTTGAGGATTACTTTGCAAGACCAAAAGCTTCCGTATTTAAAATCTCTCCTGACGGAAAATATCTTTCTTACAAAGAAAAAGATCAGGATAAAAAAAATCATGTATATGTTAAAGACCTGAGTACAGGAAAGATCACTAAAGCCATTGTTGAAAAAGATGACCTGATCAAAGCTTACGGCTGGCTGAACAAAAAACGTCTTTTCTATACGCAGGATAGAGGAGGAAATGAAAATATTCACCTTTATGCAACCGATACAGACGGAAGCAATCAAAAGGATCTAACACCATTTGACGGTGTAAAAGTACAGGCTATTATTCCTATAAAAGATACTGATTTCGTTGTGGTTACTATGAATAAAAACAACAAACAGATCTTTGAACCTTTTAAAATCAATTTCGTTACAGGGGAAATGACCCAGCTGTATGAAAATAAAGATGTCAACAGCCCTATTGACGACTATCTTTTTGATAAAGATGGGAATCTGAGAGGCTATAGCGTTCTTGAAAACGGATTAACAACAAAGACCTATTATAAAGATCTGCAGACAGGAAAATTCAACCTGATCAAATCCGCAGACTGGTCTGATACCTTCAGTATTATAGAATTTAATGAAAATTCTAAAAATAAAGATGAAGCATATATAGTAACGAATCTTGATAGTGATAAAGCGAGAATTGTACTCTATGATCTGAAAAAAAATACTGTGATTAAAGAAATTTATTCCAATCCTGTATATGATGTAAGCTCAATAAGCACAGCGGGTAAAAACAGAAATTATGAACTTGATTTTATTAGCTATGAAGGGACAAAAGGAGAAACAGTTCCGGTAAGTAAATTTTATAAAGAAATACATGATAAATTAAAATCTCAGTTTGGAGACAAGGAATTTGGAATTGCGTCTTCTGATGATAATAATGATAAACTTCTGGTGGTTGTAGGAAGTGATAAGCTCTACGGAACTTACTATGAATACGATACCAAAACCAAGCAGACCAAACTTCTGTATAACCTGATGCCTCAGCTGAAGGAAGAAGATATGGCTGAAATGAGACCTATCGAATTTAAAAGCAGGGATGGAATGACCATTCATGGATATATCACATTGCCTAAAGCCGCGCTGGAAGGTAAAAAAGTTCCAATGATAGTGAATCCTCACGGTGGTCCGCAGGGAATCAGAGACAGCTGGGGATTCAATCCGGAAGCACAGCTGTTTGCCAGCAGGGGATATGCTACCCTTCAGGTCAACTTCAGAATTTCCGGAGGCTATGGAAAATCATTCCAGAAAGCAGGCTACAAACAGATCGGAAGAAAAGCGATGGATGATGTGGAAGACGGGGTAAAATATGCGATCAGTCAGGGATGGATAGATCAGGATAAAGTAGCCATTTACGGAGGAAGCCATGGTGGATATGCTACGTTAATGGGGTTGATTAAAACTCCTGATCTGTATACTTGCGGGGTAGATTATGTAGGAGTATCCAATATCTTTACCTTTTTTGATTCATTCCCGGAATACTGGAAGCCTTATAAAGAAATGGTAAAACAAATCTGGTATGATCTGGATAATCCTGAAGAAGCAAAGATTGCCAAGGAAGTTTCACCGGTGTATCAGATTGATAAGATTAAAAAGCCTTTATTTGTAGTTCAGGGAGCCAATGACCCAAGGGTAAACATCAATGAATCTGATCAGATTGTAAAAGCAATGCGTGCCAAAGGTTTCGAAGTTCCTTATCTGGTAAAATATGATGAAGGACATGGATTTGGAAAAGAACCAAACAGAATTGAGCTTTACAAATCAATGTTAGGATTCTTTGCAGAAAATTTTAATAAATAAATTATTAATTAAATAATATTTGAACGGAGGACTTAGGTCTTCCGTTTTTTTTTGACAAAGTCATTGCGAGCAAAGCGAAGCAATCTCATGATAAGTTTAATAAATGGATTTGGAAAAGCGCAAAGCCGCCAAAGTTTTACAAGCGGTATGCTTTAAGGTGCAAAGATTAATTGTACAGTTCTAAAGATTTACGGGTATTTTAACGGCTCATTTGTCATTGCGAGCAAAGCGAAGCAATCTCCATATAATGTATAAGTTTAATAAATGGAGTTGGCAAAGCGCAAAGTTGTTAAGGTTTTACAAGCGGTATGCTTTAAGGCGCAAAGATTTTATCTCCGATAAAATTGTACAGTTCTAAAGGTTTACGGGTATTTTAACGGCGCATTTGTCATTCCGGGCGAAGCGAGGAATCCCGACTCCGTTTTGGCAATAGTCCCTCTTAGTAATTATGCAAATACTGATAATAATTATTTAATAGAAAATAGAAAAATCTCACTTGCTGAAAATCTTTGATTTTCTTGCGCTGAAAAATTATACATAAAGATTAGAAAAACTTTGCGCCCTTGCGACTCTCCAACAAAAAATATAGATGAGTTGGAAATACAAAGATTATATCATTCATTACTTATCATCTATCATTGATTACTTTAGCCCCGATAGCAGTGGTTACCCCGGAACATGAGTGAGAGCGTTGGAGGGTAAGGTTGGGGGATAGTTTGGCGTGAGGAGTATGAGCGGATAGCGGGAATAAGCTCCTGAAAAATAAATAATGAGTAATAAGCAATGGGTAATCTGATAAAAATAAAAAGATAAAAATGTTGATGAATAAAAGAAAAATTGAATTGTAAGAAAAATATTTTAAATTTATTAAAGTAAAACCAAAAGGCTGGCCGTCATAGCAATATGGAGGTTGTCGAAAAAATAACAATGCCACAGAAGGAGAAAGAAAGCATCATCTCACAGACCGTTTCCAACTACGGAGGGAAGCTGATGTCCTATATTCGTCCGAAAGTGAAAAACACGGAGGATGCGGAAGATATTCTGCAGGAGGTGTGGTATCAGTTCAGTAGCCTTACGAATATTTCGGAGATCGTAAATGTTGGTGGGTGGCTGTATAGGGTAACGGCAAATAAAATTACAGACCGTTACCGTAAAAAGAAAACAGAAAATCTTGAAGATTTCGTATATGAGGATGAAGATGGTACTTTTTCTATCAAGGATATCTTATTGATGGATGACAGTGCCGGTCCTGAGGTGAAGATGTTTCAGGATGAGATCTGGAAAAAACTGTTTGAAGCATTGGACGAACTTCCCGAAAAACAAAGACTGGTCTACGTAGAAAATGAACTGAACGACAAAACCCTCCAGGAGATTGCCGATGAACAGGGAGAAAACATCAAAACCATCATCAGTAGAAAAAACTATGCTGTGAAACATTTGAGAAACAGATTGAGAAAACTGTACGAAGATTTAAAAAGTTAGAAAAAGAAATTATGAATTATAAACACAAAAAGGGTTGGATTTTTTTATTGTTATGTCCGCCATTAATTTTAGCCGCTGTTACATGGATTGTAATGCTGCTTTGGAATTGCCTTCTCCCGGAGATTTTAGGAGTAAAAGCCATTACATTCTGGCAGGCAATGGGAATACTGATCCTAAGTAAAATTCTTTTCGGAGGTTTCCATTTCGGTAAAGGAATGAAAGACTTTAAGGAAAGAAAAATGAGAGAAAAAATGGAAGGCTGGTCCCCTGAAGAAAGAGAAAAATTCAAAGAAGTCTGGAGAAATAAATGTTCAGGTGGATTCTTCAACAGAAACAACGAATAATTTGAAAATTTTAAGAAGTAGTAAAGTAAAATTAAAATTCATTCGTCTCTATAAAAAACAAGAAGTAGTAAAATTTAAAATTTTGAAAAAATGAAAAATTCAGCATTAAAAGGAGCTCTGGGAGCATTAGCCGTTGTAGGTGTCGCCTTAATCGCTAAAAAAGCAATACAAAGAAAAAGATTTATCAAAGGTATTTTTGATGAGTACGGAATCAAAGAAAAATCACCTTTCGGACTGGCAGATAAGATCAGAGAAATGAATGATGAAGACTATCAGGAACTGAAAGGGAAATTCAAAAAAGAATTCCATTCAAGATGCTGCAAAAAGGATAATACCTTCGAAGCATAATACGCAAAGACTAAATTGAAATTGTTTAATTCCGGCGCGGGAAGCTCTGCTTCCCGCGCCGGAATTTTTATTTAAAATACTTCCTGTAAAGGCTTTTAATACTATATTTGCTATTACTAAATATTATTTCCGGCTATGATGAAGTGTAAGAATATTTTCTTTGTGGTATTTTCGTTTTTCTCAATCATTATGTTGGGTCAAAAGTCCCAACAAAAACAGTATATTTTCTTCTTACATAATAAATTTTTAGAAGGGCATTCTTTGGAGGAGAAACATCCAAAATATGGGGTTGCAGCATATGACGAAATACTTAATAAACTAAAGGATCAAAATACGGTTGTTATTTCTGAGAAAAGAAAAGCAGATACCGATCCAATAGCTTATGCAGGAAAGGTGAGAAAGCAGATTGACAGTCTCATGAAAAAAGGAATTCCGGCTGGAAGGATAACTGTGATAGGAACTTCTCAGGGAGGTTATATTGCACAATATGTGTCTTATTATGAAAAGAATCCGCAATTGAAATTTGTCATTATTGGAGCGAGTTTCAAAGATGATTCTTTGGAAAAAGATAAGAACTTTAAGCTTTATGGAAGGATTCTTTCCATTACGGAGAAATCAGATGATGGACACGTACTGTTATCGAAGGAACAAAGATTGATAAGATCCGGTATTAAGGATTTTAAAGAAATAGAGCTTAATACAGGACTTAATCATGGTTTCCTTTTTAAAGCCCTGAATGACTGGATTGTTCCGGCTAAGGATTGGGTGTTCCGCAAATAAATAATGGCTTCTTTTGGAGATCATTTAAATATCAGCATCTTTGAAATCTGTATGAACTACCAGCTAATTTGAGATTCCTTGCTATGCTCGGAATGACAAGCATGTCGTTGAAATTTTATCGGAGATAAAATCTTTGCGTCTTAAAAATATGCAGGTAGCTAAAAAAAACTTGGCGCCCTTGCGCTTTCCAACCAATAGATTATGAGCTGTATTGAGATTGCTTCACCTTCGGTTCGCAATGACTTTCACATCTATTTCTCAGCTAAATTTTTGTAATAAATATCAGACACAAAGAAAAATAAATCCTTATTTTTGTATTTCTCAATGAAAGATTACTACTATTTTCTCGGTATATCGCAGGATGCTTCAGAAGAAGACGTCAAAAAAGCCTATCGGAAATTGTCTTTAAAATATCACCCCGATAAAAATGACAATGACGACTTTTTTGCTGACCGTTTCCGCGAAATTCAGGAAGCTTATGAGACATTGAGTGATTCTGTCAGAAGACGTGCTTATGATCAGAATTTAGAAAACCATCAGCGAAGTTTCAGGTATAATATTCCACCTGCTATCAAGACGTTTACAGCGAATAAAATTCATGCAAAAAAAGGGGAGGAGATTATCATCAACTGGCAGACGAGTAATGCCGATGTGGTGAAAGTATTGCCTTTCGGATTAGAAAAGCCGTATGGAGAGAGGATCTTTAAGATCACAGAATTTAAAGATGGAAAATTCCAGCTTCTGCTTCATGCAACGAATTCTCTTTTGCACAAAACCGCAGTTCAGGGAATCACCATCACAGAAGTTTTTGAAAATGATACTGAAAAATTCAAAAATTCAGTAGAAGAAATGTTTAAGCCACAACCCAGGACGGTAATGAACAGGTATGGACAGCCTAAAATTATCATGCTGTTTTGGGGAATTATCGTACTGGCAATTGCCTTATACTTTTTGATAAAAACGCTGGCCTAGCCTAAGCCATTTTCTTTCTTCCCGGGCATTTTTTACATCTTTTTCCTTTCTTGAACTTTTTACAACACGATTTCTTTTCACAGAACATCTCTTCGTTATTGAATGAGTAAGGTGCCAAAGGCGGAACTTTAAAAGGGACAATCATATTCATGCTGCAAATATATTAATTTAGAATAAATATAATTAATAAAATTTCATAAAATTCTTTAAACCTGATGTATAGCAGTTGGAGTTTACTTTTCTTCCGCATAATGGGGTTAAATTTTATGCAGTATAATTTCTTACATTCACTATAGACTAGGCTAAAGTTTATACTTTGAAAAAAATAAGTTTTACCGACTCTTTTTTAATATAAGTTTAATTAATAGGTTAAAATCCATTGATTAAATACATTATTTTAGTAATACATAACGTACTTAATTATATGTTAATTGATGTTTTTCCTTGTGTATTATGTATAGAATAGTGGTTATTTTTGATGAAATTAACACAAACCTTATCATAAATTACGAAATGCGAATTATAGGAAAAAGTCACAAATGGAGGTGTGAATTATCACCTCGGTAGTACCCTTGTGAAATCGTCCAAAAAATTGTAATTTTACCCATCTTTTTACAAACAAAATCTAATAAATAAAAATGAATACAGAACAGTTTGTGAGCCGTCACATTTCCCTTAATGAAGCCGATAAACAGGCGATGTTGGAGAAACTTGGCGTTTCTAGTATTGAAGAGTTAATTTCTCAGACCATTCCATCTTCTATCCGTTTAGAGAAAGATCTTGAGATCTCGGAACCGCTTTCTGAATACGAAATGTTGAACCACTCAAAAGAATTGGCATCTAAAAATACAGATTATACGAGTTATATCGGATTTGGATACCACAATACACTTTTGCCTTCAGCAATCCAGAGAAATATTTTTGAAAACCCTAGCTGGTATACGGCCTATACTCCATATCAGGCAGAAATTGCACAGGGAAGACTTGAAGCTCTTCTTAATTTCCAGACTGTAGTATGTGATCTTACAGGTTTTGCATTAGCCAATGCATCTTTGCTGGATGAATCTACTGCTGCAGCTGAAGCAATGCATATGTTCTTCAACAACAGAACAAAAGACCAGAAAAAGGCAGGAGCTAATAAGTTCTTCATTTCTGAACTTGTTCTTCCTCAAACAGTTTCTGTATTAAAAACAAAAGCTGAGGGATTAGAAATAGAAATCGTAGTAGGAGATCATAAAACACACCAGTTTGATGGTTCTTATTATGGAGTTTTATTACAATATCCTGGTAAAAACGGAATCGTTTTAGATTATACAGAAGATATCGTAGAATACAAAAAACTTGACCTTCAGGTAGCTGTTGCTTGTGATCCTATGGCTTTGGTAAAACTAAAGTCTCCGGCAGAAATGGGAGCTGACTGTGCGGTAGGAACTACACAGAGATTTGGTATTCCATTAGGGTACGGAGGTCCTCACGCAGCTTTCTTTGCTTGTAGAGAAGATTATAAAAGAGATATCCCTGGAAGAATCATCGGAGTTTCTCAGGATATGTACGGAAGACGTGCATTAAGAATGGCATTACAGACAAGAGAGCAGCACATCAAAAGAGAGAAAGCTACTTCAAACATCTGTACAGCTCAGGTTCTTTTGGCAGTAATGGCAGGGATGTATGCTGTTTATCACGGTCCGAAAGGATTAAATTATATCGCTGATCAGATCCACTTTAAAGCAAATGCTTTGAAAAATGGTCTTAAAGCATTAGGATATCAGGTAGTAGAAGAGCCGATCTTCGATACTGTGAAAATCACAATGGCTGAAGATGAGAAAGCAAGATTAGTAAGACTGATGCTTGATCACAAACTTAACCTTAACTATTTCACAGAAGGCGTGGTAAGTATTGCGATCAACGAAAGTACAACGTTAGAGAAATTAAATGTTCTGATGGCTTCTTTTGCTCAGTTTAAAGACAAGCAGACTTTCAAATTAGAAATCAAAGAAGGATACAGCATTCCGGAAGAAAACTTAAGAAAAGACGAAATTCTTACAGAATCAGTATTCAACAAATACCACACGGAAACAGAATTGATGCGTTACATCAAGCGTCTTGAGAGAAAAGACTTATCATTGACACATTCAATGATTTCTTTAGGATCTTGTACGATGAAACTGAACGCAGCAACTCAGATGTTACCGCTTTCATGGGAAAACTGGGGTGCAGTTCACCCATTTGTACCTGTAAATCAGGCGGAAGGTTACCAGGAAATGATCCGTGAACTGGAGAAAGACTTAGCAGAAATTACAGGTTTTGCAGGAACTTCTCTTCAGCCAAATTCCGGAGCTCAGGGGGAATATGCAGGATTAATGGTAATCAGAGAGTACCATATCTCAAGAGGAGACCACCACAGAAATGTAGTATTGATCCCTCAGTCTGCACACGGAACCAACCCGGCTTCTGCTGCAATGGCAGGAATGAAAATCGTAGTTGTGAAAAACCTTGAAAACGGTGAAATCGACTTCGAAGATCTTAAAGCTAAAACAGAACTTCATTCAGCAAACTTATCTGCTGTAATGATCACTTATCCTTCAACTTACGGATTCTTTGATGCTAACATTAAAGAAATTACCAACCTTATCCACGAGCACGGAGGACAGGTATATATGGATGGTGCGAACATGAACGCTCAGGTAGGATTTACAAGTCCTGGAAACATCGGAGCTGACGTTTGCCACCTTAACCTTCATAAAACTTTTGCTATTCCTCACGGAGGTGGAGGTCCTGGGGTAGGTCCAATCTGTGTTGCTAAACACTTAGTACCTTTCCTTCCTTCTAATGCGAATATCAGAATCGGGTCTAAAGAAGCTATCGAAGGTATTTCTGCTGCACCTTACGGTTCAGGATTGATCCTTAATATTTCTTATTCTTACATCAAAATGTTAGGAACTGAAGGTCTTAAAAAGGCTACAGGTCACGCTATCATGAATGCTAACTACCTGAAAGAAATTTTAGCAGAGCATTTCCCAATTTTATATTCTAACGAAAACGGAAGAGTTGCTCACGAATGTATCGTAGATTTCCGTCAGTTCAAATCTTTAGGAATTGAAGTGGCTGATGTGGCGAAGAGATTGATGGATTATGGTTTCCATGCTCCTACCGTTTCTTTCCCGGTTGCAGGAACATTGATGATTGAGCCTACAGAATCTGAAAGCAAGTCTGAAATTGACCGTTTTGCAGAAGCATTGATCTCTATCAAAAAAGAAATCGATGAAATTGCTAATGGTGAAGCAGATGCAACAAACAACGTATTGAAAAACGCTCCTCACACAGAACAATTGGTAATCTCTGATTCCTGGGATAAACCATACAGCAGAGAAAAGGCAGCTTATCCGTTAGAGTGGGTAAGAGACCATAAATTCTTCGCTTCTGTATCAAGAGTAGATGAAGCTTACGGAGACAGAAACTTGGTATGTACTTGTGAGCCGATTGAAGCTTATATGTAATCTCAGTTTTTTAACTATAAAAAATCCCTTTCAGTAATGAGAGGGATTTTTGTTTTTATTGAGTATTTTATGCAGCAATTGTCATTGCGAGCGTAGCGAAGCAATCTCAATTTTCTATTCATATATTTTATATTTTTCTGCATAATTTTCTTTTGCCTTAAAATGTCCCGTTTTTTGATCATAAAGAAAAATATATTCTACAGGAATTTTTTGAAAAGGATGATCAACAGAATAAGTAACCTGCTTACCATTTATTGTTGTATAATCATACCAGTCACCATCCGGAGTTCGTCCCATGATCAGCACCGATTTTCCCTTGAAGGCAATATCATTAATCCCGTCATTGTTATAGTCTTTGATCTTTAACTGTAATTCATACGGTTCATACACTTTGGTGTCTTCATGAGCATCATAAGTTCTTAGATTATAGTCATAATATCCCTCATATACATTTTCCAGAGAATCTGCTGATACTTTATAAAGTTCATGCCCGCCATTTCCATGGCCTGTTACAATGGTTGCCAGCAAAAAAGGATTTTCTTTTTGGAAAATGGAAACAAATTCATAACGCTCAGCAGCTAATGTTTTGGCAAGCTTACCATTCTTCGTTAACAGCAGCTGATATTTCCAGGGGTATTGTGAGGTAGATCCGGTTTTCCAGTCGTATTCAATAAAATAATAGTCCTCATCTGAACCATTGATTTTTACCTTCCTGAATACTGTTATTTTCTCACTTTCCTGCTGAGATAGGCTTTCATGAATACGAAGATCAAAAGCCTGACGGAGATTTTGGATAAACTTCGAAGAATCTTTGATTGTAGGGTAATCGGCAAGATATTCAAACGGAGTAGGAGCTGTAGGCTTTACATCTTCTTTATCTTTTTCTGTATGCTGAATTTGAATAATCGCTTGTTTTTTAGCCTCTTGCCTGCGGGTGCAGTTAAAGATAAGCAAAAGTAAAAGTACTGACAGGAATGTTTTTTTCATGGGTTATTAGTGATAAAAGAATAATGAAATATATTGGATTTTAATGAAATAGCAATGGCTTAAGAATTTATTTTAAATAAAAGAAAGACCCTTTTTTAAAACAAAAGCACCTCCCAAAACTGAGAGGTGTTCTATTGTTTTCTGTCATATTCCTTTACCTTCTTTTAAAGCTATAGGCGAGTAAAATGGCTGCACCCATAGTAATGCAGGTTATAATTGAAATAGTTTCAATGGAGATTCCACTTTTCATCTGTGTGTTTTCTTTTTCACATGAAAAAAAGAATAATACTGCTATAAATAGACAGCCCGAGAGTAATTTTTTTGTCATACATGTATTGGTTTGGTTCTTAAAGTTTTACATCAAAAAGTATACCGAATTTGTAGACTTAAAAAGCCTTTATTTAAAGGGTTTTGAACATATTGATTGGCTGTTTAGTGTTTAATTTTAGTTTAGATTTTTGGATATTTTATCAATTACTTTAAGGTGGTAAGAATAGTTCAGAATTGTGCTAAGAATGAAAAATAGAGTTGAAACAATGATTTCAATAACTATATGATGGATCAGGAAATGTAAGATCAGAAAAAATAGAATAGAATAAAATGCTTCAATTTTATAAGGGAGAATTTTTGTATTTTCATTATAATTGAAGAACTCTTTACGAGGAGAAAATACCAATGGAGATCTGCTCGAAAAATCCAGTTTAAAGAGTTTTTCTTTGCCTACAATCGTATTGTCATCAAAGCTTGAATCGTCCATTTCTCTTTCCATAAATGAATGGCGTATTTCATCAGTGACATTTTTTAATGTATTGCTATTCTTTATCTCTCTTTCAAAGATATAATAAAATGGGAACATATAATTTTACGCTTTTTTATTCGTTTTACATTCGTTCCAATAATAGCTGTCCGGATAGATTCTGGCTCCAAAAACTGCAGTTCCTACGCGTACAATAGTGGCCCCTTCTTCAATGGCTGTTTCCAGGTCTCCGCTCATTCCCATGGAAAGCTCTTTCATTTCCACATTCGGAATATGTTCATGGATAATTTCCTGCTGAAGATTTTTCAGCATTTTGAAACAAGCTCTTACTTTCTCTGTTTCTGCGCTGAACAGACCAATTGTCATCAATCCTTTTATTTTCAATGTAGAGAAGCCGGAAACTTTTCGGGTAAGTTCAACCGCTTCACTGGGATCAATTCCGAATTTACTCTCCTCATTTGAAGTATTCACCTGAATTAAAACATTCATTGTTTTATTTTCGGCCAAAAGCCTTTGGTGGAGTTTTTCGGCCAGCTCCAGACGATCCAGAGATTGAACGCAGGTAACATCATATCTGAGAATATCTTTGATTTTATTGGTCTGAAGATGTCCTATAAAATGATTGTCATGAGGTATATCTTTTAAATCATCGTACTTCTCCTTCAATTCCTGCACTTTGTTTTCTGCAATTAAGGTTTGCCCATGTTCCAGAGCAACTTTAATTCGTTCTGCAGAAACTGTTTTAGTGGCCAGTAATAATTTCACTTCATCAGTATTTCTTCCGGATTGTTCACAGGCATTTTTTATCCGGTTATTGATGATGGTGAGATTGTGGAGAATATCTTCTTTCATGATGGAATGGTTTCTTTGGCTTCCAGTTTTTTAATCAATGCTGCTTTCACCGATGTTAAAGCATAATCCTTAGCTTCAGCAAAAGAAACCGAGCACTTTCTATCAATTGTTCTCATATCTTCAGGGAATTGATCCAGTAATTGGTCGTAGAAGGTATCCAGGATTTCTGCGGAAGGCATTTCATAATTGATCTTTAACTGGAATCGTCTTAGCAGAGCCGTATCAATGATCTCGGGATGATTGGTTGCGCAAAGCAAAAGTGAATGTTCAGGATAATAATCAATTAACTGAATCAATGTATTCACCAGTCTTCTCATTTCCCCTACATCTTTGTCATCACTACCTCTGGCTTTCCCGATCTGATCCAGCTCGTCAAGAAAAAGTACTGATCTTTCTCTTGCTGCCTTATCAAAGATCATTTTAATATTTTGAGAGGTTTCGCCGATACGGGATGAAACGATATTACTCAGGTTAAGGATCATAATGTTTTTTCCCAAAGCATTGGCAACAGCCTTTGCAGTCATTGTTTTTCCACATCCTGAACTTCCCTGAAGCAAAATCTTATTATTAACAGGAAGACCGTATTCCTGCAGCTCTTTGATGTAGTTGTGTTCCTTGATAAGCTGAACCAGATGCTCCTTGTTATTTTTATCGAGAAATACTTCATTAAGGTTTACTTGTTCTTTATCCTGGATAATAAGATTGTACAGACTCATAGTGACGATAAATGATTATTGAATAAACAAAGATAAAGCTTTATTAAATGCTATAAGAAATCCTGAATCATAATAAATAGATAGGCCAGCAGAAAGAAGGCCAGCAATTGTGAATTATAAATTATGGGTTATTAATTATCAATAAAATATCTGTGTGTAAATAAAGAGTTCTTCCCGATATAAAAAAAATAAAGCCAGACTTGCGACTGGCTTTATTCATTTGGATATTAAAATTTGTTATGAAACTAAGATTTTGTGGTTTATGTTTTGGGCCCTTTTACCCGATGAGTAAAAGAGCAATCCGATCTCTCAGACTAAAAACATAAAACAATATAATTAGTATAGATATTTCTATAGGCTTGCTTTATTTAAAATTAGTTTCTTTCTCTTCTTACTGTCATCAAATATGAAGTGATTACGACTAAACCTGTTACGATACCGATATAAGTTACCATTTTGTATTATTTTTAATTATTTGACTTTTTTTTATCAATCTTTCAATTGTAATATTACTACTTTCAAATCACGTGCCAAAATAAATACTTATGATGTATATCAGTGTTTTACGAGGTTGATGTTTATTTATTAGTGATATTTTGTTTACATTAAATTAATACATTATTGAGAATTTATTAACACTTTTATTATTTTCTCTGTAAAATTATGTGAAAAAGTTAATCGTTTCTCGACTTCTATATTGGAGTTGATAAAACAAATAATAAATAATGCTTGGCATAATATTGTTTTAAACCGCTTTTTTTGAATGTGAATTTTCACGCGAAAAGGATTTTCATGTTAAGAAAATTTATTTTCAGCCTTGTTTTTCATTCAGAATTTTTGTCATCTGTCACATTTCATGACATAGAGAAATATTTTTTTGTGCCAGTTCGGAAAATATCTTTGCACAGTGGCATACTTTTCAAAACCTTTAAAATATTGAATGGAACTAAAAATAAGGCACTTAAAATAAATTAAGTGCTTGATATCAGTATTGTTGTAGGATTAATGGTTAAAAAAATAGAATTTTTTATACCGTAATAAGAGCAGAGAAACACTTCCGGTGTTTGGATAACAGAGAATTTTCCCATTATTCATTTTTGGAATTACCGGAGTGCTTTTGTTACTTTTGTACAAAGAATAAACTTATGGGACGCAGTTATATTTTTCTTGCTTTGGCTATTGTGTTTGAGATCATCGCTACGAGTTTTCTGAAAAAATCCGAGGAGTTCTCCAAACTATGGCCATCCGTAGTGACCATCATAGGATATGCCTGTGCTTTTTATTTTCTAAGTCTCACGCTCCGGCAGATTCCGGTTGGGATTACCTACGCCATTTGGTCCGGAGTAGGAATTGTCTTTATAACGATGATTGGAGTTATTGCCTTCAAACAGATTCCGGATCTTCCGGCTATTATTGGCATTGCTCTGATTGTAATAGGGGTGATTATTATTAATGTATTTTCAAAAATGGGAACGCATTAAAAAATAATCTCCTCATGCTTTTGCATCTGTTTCCAATGTTTGGATCTTGTTTTGTATAAGAAAAATTTTCCCAGTTTATATTTGAACTTTAAATATCCGCGGAACTCAATACCGTCAAATAATGTAAAGGGAATAGTCGGATTTTCTGCTAATGACTGTCTGATTCCATTACTGAATACAGTAGGTCCTGTAGTAGAATGTATATCATGTGGATAGCGGTGACTGTTTATATTATCCATCATCAATTCCAGTGTTTTCTTTAGAAAAGGATGGTTTTTATTGAAAATAAGGGCCCATTGAACATACAGATTTTCATGTCTTTCTACACTGATAACAGCTTCATCATTATCTTTTATCAACTTTTTGAATGGCTTGATAATACTGCTGTCCACATCCAGATATACACCTCCTTTCTTATATAAAACAGCATATCTGAAAAAATCAGCTTTTGCAGCACCAATTCTCAATTTGCGGTACGTTTCAATATATTGTGGAGGGAATTCTTCTTCAAGAAAATTTTCTATATCCTGATCATCATAAAAGTAATACTTATATTCCGGATTTTTTCTTTTCATATTCCAGATATGATAACGCGTAATCAGAGGAAGTTTTTTAGTTATAAAAGTCTGAAATATTTGTTTGGGTACAGGCATATTCTTTTTTTGGTAAATTCTTATATTTAAAATCCCGAAATCATTTTCACAAGTCATTTGCATAGGAGGCAATAAGATTTTTCATGAAAGAGAATCTCTGAATCTGTGATTTTCTGTAGTTTTGATTGTAATTTGTAAGAATGGTTAAACGCTGAAGGAAGAAAATTTTAATTTTTTTTTAATCTCCTTGATTAGGGAACTTCAGCAATCTATTCGGATATTGTAAAAATCAAAATGCTGTGTTTAGAAGAATGGCTTTTCGGTTTTATTTTGTCCTCTTTCTTTCAAATGGATTATAAGAAATTCCAACATTGAAATAGAGTGAAGGTTTATAAGTTCCTTTCCATATATAATCATTAAAGGAATCCAGTTTATTAAAAGCCCTGGAGTTGATATTTGCTCTGAGCCCTGTTTTAAAACTTCCTATAAAGTTTCCTCCAAGATTATGCTCATACATTGCCCCTGAATTGAGAGCAACCTGCCGGAATTCATAAGTATTGTTATTACGGTAGGTATAAAATGATGTATTATCCATTTCCGTTCCCAGAGAGAGTCTTCCGTTGGAAGAAATATCTTTTCGGATCAATACCTTTTTCGGAAGCAGAATATCCAGCACCCATCCGTTATTGAATCTGTTTTCATACGTAAAAATAGGAAGTATGGGTATTTGGGCACTTGGGTCAATAATACCGGCAAGTCCAAGAGTCATTTTTGTTTTTGGAGTTGCTTTTAAAATCAATGAAGCAGTTACCAACCCTCTGATCCGTTCGAAATGCTGATCACTACCATCAGCAGAAATGCTGGCTGAATATATCGCCGTCTTTTTGAATAACCTTGAAAAATAGCTCAGATTCATCGCTTCAGAATGATAGTGGAAATTCTCTTCGGATTCAATTCCCGGAACGACAGGATTTTCGTTGCTGATTGAAGTGTAGCGGTAGTTCAGTGTAGTACTTAAAAGCCAGTTTCTTTTCTTGATAAAATAAATGTTGGCATCTGCCTTCATCTGCTGAAAGCTTTTTACCTTATTATCCGGCAGATCCTGACCCTGGAGCTGCGAAGAAAAGGAGGATGGGGTGACAAAGGTATATTCGACATTGAAGTTTCGTGCCTGCGGAATTTTATCAGCAAAAAAAGCACGCACCTTCAAAGGAATACTATCCTTTTTCTGGGCATAGGTAATGTTCTTTAAAGGAAGTATTGCCAAAGGGACAAGTACTCTTCTCAATGTTTTCATGGGCAGTTTATTTTAAAGGCTGAATGACGGATTGGAAAAAATTGAATGTAAAAATCCTCTCATAGAAAATATCAAGGCTGTTTTCAATAATTGCGTCTGCATAGCCGGCTGCATCCGGAATATAAGTTTCCTCTACAAAAACAAACCAGAGTTCCGAAAGCTTATATCTCCTTCTGAATTCTTCTGAAGCATTGCTGTCAGGCACTGCAGAATGTTTAAGGTCACAAAACAGAATTCCAATTGTATCTCCCTGATGTTCTATAATATTAATAGGATGGTGAAGGTAACTGAGAATTTTAATTTCCGGATCAAAACATTCTACAAAATGGTGTAAATCAATAA
Source organism: Chryseobacterium rhizoplanae (assembly GCF_900182655.1). Classification (GTDB taxonomy): domain Bacteria; phylum Bacteroidota; class Bacteroidia; order Flavobacteriales; family Weeksellaceae; genus Chryseobacterium; species Chryseobacterium rhizoplanae. The sequence goes on along the minus strand of NZ_FXTC01000004.1, from coordinate 367,461 downwards.
GCTGTATTACTTTTTCTTCCTGCTGAGATTCTGTCATAAAGAAACATTCCAATGATATTTCCTGAGTCAATTCGTGAAAAGCTGTTAATTCCATATGTGTTCATTTTACAGGCACAAAGGAATAGAGAAAAACAGAACGTGAATTTGTTTTTATACAAAATGGCCGGGATTTTATACAAAAACCGGAAGTATAATAATTGGTATAATAAAATACAGGTTTCGTATAATAAAATAGTTGTAAATTCCGTTATTGTCTATTTTTGTTAATGATAAAATGAGCCTATCGTATGAAATACAGTCCGCAGAAATTTGAAGAAACCTTTGTAATGGATTTTTTGGTGGAAGCGAAATATGGGTTCCGAAGGCATCTGCTGTTTCTTATCTTCTTTTTCTTTCTGCTGTACAGTGCGAGATTCTGGCATTGGTATTCTGGCATATATCAATACTATGTCTTATTCTTTGTGTATATTATTCTGATCGCAATGGTGTACATTAATATATATGTATTGGTTCCCCGGTTTTTCTTTAAAACAAAATACCTTACCTACCTTGTATTGCTTGTTCTGATGGGAGTTGTAGGGCTTAATTTCATTGGTTACGGTTTCAGACTGTTCTTCGAAGAATTCAGAGTGAAAAATATTCTTAAGGAAAGTGAAAGGGGAGGAATTTATGAAGGAGTTCTAATGTGTATTCCGATCATTATGACGACCACAACGATAAAACTTTTGCAGAAATGGATTAATGATAATAAAAGGATCAATGAGCTGAGCAGCCTTACCATGAATATGGAACTGAATGAGCTGAGAAATCAGATCAACCCCCATTTTCTTTTTAATATGCTGAATAATGTAAAAGCATTGATCAGAACAGATCCCGCAAAAGCTTCAGTAGTGATTGTAAAGCTTTCAGAATTTCTCAGATATCAGCTGTACGAAAACAGTGAAGAGAAAACGTTACTGGCTTCAGAAATTGATTTCCTGTCCAATTTTTTAAACCTTGAAAAAATAAGACGTGATAATTTCTCTTTTGATATTCAAACTGATGTTGATAAAAGAATCAGTAGCAGTACATTTATTCCACCGAATTTGTTTACTACTTTCGTTGAAAATGCAGTCAAACACAGTGTAGATCTGAGTGGAGGAGAGTCTTATGTGAAAATTGAGATCAATATTGAGAATAAGCAACTTCATTTTATGTGTGTCAATTCAAGGAGTGTAGGTTATATTGTCCCGGACAAAAAAAACAGTGGACTTGGGCTTGCCAATATCACCAGAAGGCTGGAGCTTCTCTATAATAACACTTTTGATCTGCACATAGAATCAGATGAAAAAGGATATATTGTAAATTTAAAAATTCCTGTGTGATGAATTGTATTATAGTTGATGATGAACCTTTGGCAAGGTCCGAAATGAGATCGCTGATCGCTGAAATTTCCAATATTGATATCCTTGGTGAATTTTCCAATGCGCCATCTGCTCTTGATTTTCTTAAAGATAATGGTGTGGACCTTATTTTTCTCGATATAGAAATGCCTATGGTGACAGGCCTTGAGTTTGCAGAAATGCTTCCCAAAAAATCACTGATCATCTTTACCACAGCCTATTCTCAATATGCGTTGAAGAGCTATGAATTGGAAGCGGTAGATTATCTGTTGAAGCCTATTGATCCCCAGAGACTGGAAAAAGCTGTTGAGAAAGCCATACTTTATACCGAACTGTTGTCTAAAGACACCGTGAAAAATACGGTAGAATCCAACACTGCAGACTTTTTATTTATCAAAGCAGAACGAAGGTTCTATAAAATCAGTTTTTCAGATATTAAATTCATAGAAGGGCTTAAAGATTATGTAGTCATTCATACAAAGCAGCAAAAGCTTATTACTGCAATGAATCTGAAAACCATTCATCAGAAAATTTCCGGAGAAACCTTCATCAGAGTAAGTAAATCCTACGTTGTCAATATGAACTATATAGATTCATTTGATAATCATAATATATACATTGAAGACTCTGAGATTCCTCTTGGAGAAGTATACCGCCCTGAATTTTTCACAAGATTTGCAGGAGGACTTCTGAATTCAGACTGATAAATGAATAATAAATGATGAGTAATAAGTAATAGTATTTTGTAGGATTCGTGATGCAAAAAATAGATATTGTCAACTGTGAAAATCTGTAAGAAAATAGATCAGAATTGTCATTCTGAACACAGACTAAAGGTCTGCGAACGTAGTTCGGAAATATAGTGAAGAATCTCATGTTTTACCATCAGTAAGATTCTTCCTTCGTCAGAATGACAGAAGCCAAATGATCTTTAAAAAATAAATAAATCCTTCAACGGCTTTAGCCAAAACTTAAAACAGTATTGATCTAATAAAGCTTCTGATCTTTTTCACAATAGAAGCTTCTTCTTTTTCCCACACCCGTTTGTTTTTTGATCAATTTCTGTCCACAAACCGGACATATAGATTTGGTATGAACAAGCCAATGCTTTTTCAATACAAATTCTCTTTTCCATTTCAGAAAATCAAAACTGTAATTTCTGGCTTCAGCAATAAGCTCTTTTCTTTTTTTGGCAGGAAGATTCCCCAACAAACTTTCCGGCTGCACTCCGATTCTGAAAAGCACTTCGTTTTTAATGATATTGCCGACACCTGAAAAAATATCCTGATTCATCAACGCATCACAAACCATCATTTCTGGATTCGATTTCAATTTTTTCTCTGCTTTTTTTGGATCCCACTGATCGCTCATTACATCGGCTTCCCAATCAATTGCGGAAAGAAATTCAAGAGGCACAGATTTTACAGAACAGGTATAAAAATAGATGCTTCCGGTGGAAAAAAACAATGCTAAACGTAAACTTTTATCCGGCTTGGTCTGTTCATCAATGCTGTAAGAACCAAACATTAATAAATGAATCCGGATCGCTGCTTTTTCAAAAACCAGATAAGTTTGTTTTCCAAAAGTTCGGATTTCCAGAAGGGATTGGCCAATGAAAATTTCTTTCTCGAATTTGGCATTTCCTGAAACTTCTGTCACTTGCTGACCTGCAAATGGCTGCAGGTTTTCTTTCATTAATATGATGGATGGACCTTCAGGCATACGTTTGTTTTGGGATAAAGATTCAAATAATATTCCATAGCTATATAAATCTTAATTTTTTATCCCAAAACAAACCTGTTTTAAATGTCTTTAGACCAATTTCTGTCCTACAAAACGAATCACAGAGCCCGTTCCATTATGAAACAACCCCTCATTGAGCTCGATTTCTGTTTCTGCTAATTCAATACTATTATAATCAGGAAAATCAGCCTTGATTTCTTCAATGGAGAATAGAGATTCAATATCTTTTGGGCCGCCTACCTTTTCATTCTTTGCAATATATTCAAGATGATTTTTACTGAAAGCTTCAAAAATAACAAAACCGCCTTTACGCAGATATTGATTCAGCATTTGATGGATAGAAGATTTAATGTCTCCCGGAAAATGAGCGTAAATAAGAGCTATAGCATCAAACTGTTGTTCCTGGTAATTCAACGTTGAAAGTTCTCCAACCTGATAATCAATTGTGGTTCCCAGTTGATTTGCAAGCTGTAACGCTTTATTTCTGCCCTTGGCGCTGATATCAAAAGCGGAAACCTGCCATCCCTGTGTTGCAGCAAAAACCGCATTCCGGCCTTCTCCTTCTGCAGGAAACAGTATTTTGCCTGGTTGTAATTTACTAAGCTGTTCCCTCAGATAATTGTTGGGTTCTGTTCCGTAGGCAAACTCTTCGCTGCTATACCTTTCGTCCCATCTGTTGAGCCATGTGTTGTCCGTCATTGTAAAAGATTTTAAAATTTGGATAAAGAAGAATGATAAGCATTCTTCGGTTGTATTAGTTGCGTCAAATGTAGAATATTTCTTCAATCTTTCCGATCCCTAAAAAACGTTTACTATAATAGATTTTTTGAATGACAGATCTGTTTAATAAAAATCTAAATACTATTCCGTACAATTAAAATTTGGAGTAATTTTGAAAAATGATGAATTTAAACCAGATTTTCACCAATCAACGTACAGGAAACAATCCACAGACTAAGGCTTCCCGAACTGATTTTCAAAGGGATTTTGACAGAATTATCTTCTCTTCTGCTTTCAGAAGACTGCAGAATAAAACGCAGGTTTTTCCTCTTCCCGGAAGTGTTTTTGTACACAACAGGCTTACCCATTCTCTGGAAGTATCATCTGTAGGAAGAAGTTTAGGAAGTATCATCGGTGAATTCATTGCTGAAGATTTTAAAAATGAGCTTACTGAAGATTCAAAGAATTTTTATCTCTATAATTTAGGAAACGTAATTGCCGCAGCATGTTTATGCCATGATGTGGGAAATCCCGCTTTCGGACATTCCGGTGAAGATGCCATTGCAAGCTATTTTGAAAGAAATGAAAAAGACCTGAAGTCAAAATTCAATGAAAAGGAGTGGGCGGATCTGGTCAACTTTGAAGGAAATGCCAATGCGATCAGAGTACTGGCACAGCAGCAGCAAGGGAAAGATGCAGGAGGTATTCAGCTTACTTTCTCCACATTGGCAAGTATTGCAAAATACCCGTGTGAGGCTGTAGCCAAGAAAAAGGGAATCATTCACAGGAAGAAATTCGGTTTTTTCCAGAATGAAAAAGATATTTTCCTGGAAATTGCCAAAGGAACCCATCTTATTTCTGAAAGCGAAGAACCTCATATTTTCAAAAGACATCCGTTTGTATGGCTGGTAGAAGCGGCAGACGATATCTGCTACAATATCATTGATATGGAAGATGCCCACAGATTGGGAATTGTTTCAACCGCGGACTGCAAAAACTTATTTTTTGAACTGGTAAAATCTGAGACAGATGACGTTCAGAGAATTGAAACGAAGCTAAATTCTATCTCCAACGAAAACGAACAGATTTCTTACTTAAGAGCAAAAGTAATCAATGCTTTAATTAATAAATCGCTTGAGATGTACAAATACAACTTTGAGACAATTCTTGAAGGTAATCTTGGCAACGGTTTATTGGATATTTATAAAAAAGAAAATAAAGCATTACAGGATATTGCAAGTTTCTCCGTAGAAAAAATCTATAATCACAAAGCAGTTGTAGAAATTGAAAATGCAGGATATAATGTAATGTATGAATTACTGGATCATTTTATTCCTTCCATTCTGAAACCTGAAGATAAGAGAAAATCTTATGATGAAAAAGCTTTGAAATTAATTCCAAAGCAATTTATTTACAATGACGGTAACGATTACCAGAAAGTTCTCGGAGTCATTGATTTCGTTTCAGGGATGACGGATAATTATGCTACCGATTTATATAGAAAGATTAAAGGAATAGACATCGGAATGACGGTGTAAATTCTATTTATTCAATAACTCAGACGCCTCTTCGATTAATGATTTCATTAAAGTGGGGGCTTTTTTATGCTTTAAAAGCGGAGCGATCTGACCTGCCCAGAAAAATACCAGATCATTCTTTTTCTGTTCTAAAGCAGCCTTTCTCAATGCACCCATAAAATGAGTCTGCAAAGGGAATGGTAATGTTTTATCGGTGGCAGCCAATACATCCCGTGAGATTTTTGTGGTAATTCCGCGACCTAATCTTCCGGTATACGCTCTGGTAAGCGTGGTAGATCTTGCAGCATCGGAAAACAAAAACTCTTTATGTATCGGTAGAGCTCCGGATTCTTCAGTAGCCAGAAATGCTGTTCCAATCTGTACTGCTTCTGCGCCTAGTTGAAAAGCTCCGGCAATTCCACGGCCGCTGGCAATACCACCAGCCGCAATTACAGGAATTTTTACACGATCTTTTATCAGTTGGATCAGAGCAAAAGTTCCCGTTGTAGACAGTTCAGCCTGATCCAGAAATGAAGGTCGGTGGCCGCCACTTTCAAAGCCGGAAGCCACAATGATATCCACTCCGGTTTTTTCCAGAGCAATTGCTTCATTCAAGGTGGTTGCATTTCCCAAAACAATCGTTCCCTGCTGATGAAGATCTTCGATGATATTTTCGTCCATCAAACCAAACATAAAGCTGAAAACTTTAGGTTTAATATCAAAAATAACATTCAGCTGATTCTGAAATCTCGATTCAAAAGAGGGTGGAAGGGCAGGAATATCTGTGTCTAAAAGATCAAAATAAGGCTTGAAAGTTTCAATCGCTTTCTGATACTGCTCTTTTGTATGCTCTTCATCAATAATATCGTGGTCGTTGACCCAGAGATTAAGATTATAAGGTTTATCCGTTTTCGTTTGTATTTCTTTATGAATGTCATAGATCTCCTGTGGTGACAAAGTATAAGCCCCGAATCCGCCTAATCCACCAAGATTGCTCACTGTTGAAGTCAGTTCAACCGTAGAAATACCTCCGCCAAAAGGACCTTGCAGAATAGGATATTCAATACCCAGTAATTCCGTAATTCTATTTTTATTCCACATGATTTTGTTGATTTTTAATTAAAATTTGAATTAAGGATGTACGTTGGTCAATGTCTTATTAATAATGAGCCATTTTCCATCGATGTTATTGAAAGTTATGAAATTATAATAATTAAAATCATACATTCTTACATTTAATTTCGCTGTAGCTATGGAGTTAATGATATCAACAGAAATAATCACTGCTTTAAAATCTTTTCCGGATTTTTCGGGACTTACACGGGTTCCGACTCCCTCAATATATTGATCTGCCGTTTTGAAATAGGGAACTCCATCTACATCTCCGAAAAGTAATGCTCCTTTATAGAAAGCTTTTTTAAGAAGTTCTGTATTTCCTTCATAAATTCCTTTGAAATAATAATTTTCAATGACATTTCTTATTTCAGTCTCTGATGTTGCGTTGGTTTTCATATCCTTTTTATTTTGGGCATGACCGTTCAATGGAAAACTGAACAGCCATGCAAAGATTAATAACAGTTTCATGATAAAGAATGTCCGGCGCCCATTCCGCCGTCAACATTGATGATGGCTCCGGAAATTAATTTATTTTTAGCAACAGCATGAATCATCTGAGCAACCTCTTCCGGCTCCCCGATACGGTTGATGAGGTGCAGTCCTGCATTGTTATCAAGGCCGGCGCCATGCATTGGAGTTCTGACTAATCCCGGAGCAATCGTATTGACTCTGATATTATCTTTTCCAAACTCAGCAGCCAGTTGCAATGTCAGAGCATGGATCGCTCCTTTGCTTGAAATAGGTGCTGTAGAAGGAGATTGCGCAATAGCATGATACACCAATGGCGTTCCTACATTGATCACCACACCGTCATTTTGTTTGATCATTTGAGGGATCACCGCCTGCGTTGTAAAGAATGTTCCTTTTAAATTCGTTGTTAAAAAACGGTCAAGGTAATCTTCGGTAACGTCCAGAAAAGGTTTGTTCTCGTAAATTCCGGCATTGTTGACCAGAACATCAATTGATCCGAACTTTTCAAGTGCTGTCTTTACCAAAGCTTCTCCTGTTGCTTTCTCTGATACATTTCCGGCAACCATCGCCAGATTTTCGCCGGCTCCAAGTTCATGGTAAACATTCTCTAGTTTAGATGCCGTTTGTGAATTGATGATGACATGATCACCTCTGTCTAAGAAATAGCGCGCTGTTTCCAATCCTATTCCTGAAGAGGCTCCTGTTACGATTACGGTTTGCTTTTTCATTGTATGTTATTTTTTTTCTGTTGAAAATCCCTGTTCTTTTAATGCTGAAACCTGTTCCCCGGCATATCCCCAGTTATCATCATCGATTTCATTGATTACAATATGGGTCAAATGTGGATCCTTATTCAAAACTGAAGTTACAGCTTCGCTTATTTTTCTGATTAATTGTTGTTTTTTTTCGCGGTTAAGGTCTTCGCGAAGCACATCTACTTTTATGAATGGCATGATGGTAAATTTTTAAGGTTAACTGATCTTTGAGTTTCGTTAGTTTGCTTCTGCAACAAGATGAATATTCAAATCAAAATTGTTGTAGATCAAAGTGTCACCAAGATTGGTAAAGAAATTGGAAGATCTGAATTTGATATTGAATTTCGTTCTGTCGACTACAATTTTAGCCTCTAAAGCAGCTGCATTATCCGTTGTTACAATATGCAGGCTTGTGTTGATAGAATGAGTAATACCTTTTATGGTAAGATCTCCGGTTACGTAATATAGGTTCTGATCACCTGGTTCAGCATGAGTGATTTCGAAAACAGCTTCAGGAAACTGATCAGAATTAAAGAAATCGTCTGAAGTTAGATGACTTGCAAACTGAGCATTGGTTTCAGCATCCTCAATATCAAGGATTTTGATGGCGCGGGTATCAATGATGAATTTTCCAGATACTGGTTTTCCATCTTCAAATGTGAAGTTTCCTTCTTTTACACCGATTGTTCCGTTGTGAGCTCCGGTTACTTTTCTTCCGATCCAGTCGATCGTACTTTTTTCATTATTGACTTTAAAATTTTTTGTGTCCATTTTTATTGGGTTTAATTAATGACACAAAGTTCAGCCGATCGGAAGAAAAAGTTACGTGATGTACCTCACAAAATAGAATGGAGGTAAAACGGTCCTAAGATATTGATTATTGATGAAGCCTGCTCAGGGTTTCCCGGGTTACTCCAAGATAAGAAGCGATCAGGTGTTTAGGAACCAGATTGTACAGTTGGGGATACATAGTTAAAAGTTCCTCATACCGGAATTTAGCATCATTATTCATAAAAGAAAGCAGACGTTTCTGTGCCGCCACATAGCCTTTGTTGGTTCTCCATCTGAAAAAATGTTCAACTTCATGAATTTCATTGCATATTTTTTCCCTGTCTTCGTTGGAAATAGAAAGAATAGTAGCGTTGGTAATACAGTCTACATTAATGGTAGCCCTTGTTTTACTGTAAAGCGCATCGAAATCTGTCACCCACCAGGTAGGCATAGCAAACTGAAGGATAAACATTTTCATGCTGTCATTAAGATAAAAAGCTTTCAGACAGCCTTCCAGAACGAAATATTCATGATTTACAAAATCACCCTCCGAGATCAGACTTTGTCCTTTCTTTAAAGTAATCAGGTTAAAATGTCCAAAAACATAATCAAACTGCTCTTCTGTAAGAGTAGTAAATTTTGAAATATGATCTTTTAATATTTCTTTGGAATCAGCCATGATGTATAATGAATATTCAAAAGTAAGTCTTTTTCGGAATAATTTTAATTTAAAAATTTTCGATCATTCGCAAGTTTCATTATTGGAAGATAATGATTAGATTTTACATTTATTTTTCATATATTTAAGCAGATACCAATAAAAATGTTTAACAAAACATGATTTGTTACGACCTATCAAAAAATTAAAAACTATGGGAATATATTTAGCGCCCGTCATTTTCTTCGGGCTAATCATTTTATTCGCTTCGTTCTTTGTCGTTAAGCAGGAAACCGCAGCGATTATTGAACGTTTTGGGAAATTCAAGGCTGTAAAACATTCCGGGCTTCATCTTAAACTGCCTGTCATCGATCAGATTGCTAAAAGACTGAACCTTAGAATTCAACAGCTGGATGTAATGATTGATACCAAAACATTAGACAATGTTTTCATCAAAATGAAAATTTCCGTTCAGTACCAGGTGATCAGAAGTCAGGTGGGAGATGCTTATTATCGTTTGGAAAATCCTGAAAATCAAATTACTTCATTTGTTTTTGACGTGGTAAGAGCAGAGGTGCCAAAGCTGAAACTGGATGATGTTTTTGTAAGAAAAGATGATGTGGCAATTGCTGTAAAAAGTGAACTTCAGGAGGCTATGAACAGCTATGGGTACGATATTATCAAAGCTTTGGTTACCGATATTGATCCTGATGAACAGGTAAAACATGCCATGAACAGAATTAACGCCGCGGAAAGAGAAAAAACCGCAGCAGAATATGAATCAGAAGCACAAAGAATCAGAATTGTAGCCGTTGCCAAAGCGGAAGCTGAATCTAAAAAACTGCAAGGGCAGGGGATTGCCGACCAGAGAAGAGAAATTGCAAAAGGACTTGAAGAGTCTGTAAGAATGCTGAATAATGTAGAGATCAATTCACACGAAGCATCAGCACTTATCGTTGTGACACAGCACTATGATACATTGCACTCTATAGGGGCAAGTAACAGAAGCAACCTGGTTCTTCTTCCCAATTCACCTACAGCAGCCAGCAGCATGCTGAATGATCTTGTAGTAGCTATGACTACTGCAAATACAGTAGGAGAGGCTGCTAAAGGCAAATACCCGGATCCTCCTCAAAAAGAATCTGGATTTTAAACAAAGAGAAGGTGTAAGTAAGAGCGAAATAAAAGCGTAAGGGTGAATCATTTGTTGACTTTTCCTCGTTGACCAAAAGTAACTTCGAGCTTCATTCTTTCAGCTTCCGTTTTAAATAGTAAAAAAGCTTCTGAAAATTTCAGAAGCTTTTTTGTTATTTTTTCGTTTTAGAAACCTGTTCTATTAATGTATATTTGATGGAAGAAGCGTCGGCCGGAGGATTCGCTATTTTTTCTGTTTTTACTTTTAAAACATATTCGTAACCCGGTTCATAAGTAAATCCTTCAATGTTACTGTAGAAATTGGTCCAGCTTTCAGAAGCATTCTCTTTTACCTGCAGACACTTCATTCGTCCTGCTCCTGCAGAACAGTCTACAGTTTGTGGCCCTACGATAAGTGTTTTTTGATTGGATGCCATTTCTTTCTTTTTTGTTTTAGAAACCTGCTTTACCAAAGTGTATTTCATAGATGATCCGTCAGCGGGTGGATTGGCAATTTTTTCTGTTTTTACTTTCAAAACATATTCATATCCCGGTTCATACGTAAACCCCTCAATATTGCTGTAGAAATTGGTCCAGTCTCCGGAAGCGTTTTCTTTTACCTGCAGACATTTCATAGGAGCTACGCCTGTACAATCTGCGGTTTGTGGTCCTACGATGAAAGTTGTTTCATCTCCTGCCGATGCACTTGTTGCTGTTGTACATTGCGTCATTGCGAATAATGCTAATGCGGGTGCTGCCCCTTTTAGAATTGTTGCGATACTTTTCATAAACTTGATTTTTTTCCCATACCTCGCAATTACCATGCCGAACTGGATTTCCTGAATTTGTAGTACTTCTGCTATTGCTTTTTATTTTTTTAATCATTTAATTTGAAGTTTTTAAACACTAACCACAAAACATAATTCTTACAATAAATATGGAAAATCAAATGCAAGTTGAAAATTACAGGATTCAAAAACCTGAAATGTGGGCGGGAAATATTGGGGATGAGGAAATAAAAAACAGAATCAAAGACTCCGAATTTGCCAAAAAACAAATTGATGAAGGCCGGGACTACTGCTACTTTTTAGAAAAAAAATACTATACCAGCAATACGGAAAACAGTGAATATGTCTGCATGGCGTATACACTGAACGAGCCGGGAAATCTGGAGAGAGCTTCCGTGTCTGATGTCATTGTGGAAGAAAATGAAGTCTATCAGATTCACAGGATCAGTGTTTTGAGAGACGGGGTGCTGATCGATAAAATTCCGGATACAAATATTAAAGTTCTTGACAGCGAAAACCAGAGCAGTGGAGGTGTTTTGAGCAGTAATAAGAAAATCAATATTACCATTAAAGATCTTAGGCTGTATGATGTTTTGATCTTGGAAGATTCCAGGATTAAAGAATTTACGGACCGGGATTTCCTGAGAAAGGAATTTTCAAAATATGTGTGGGTAAGCCCTGATAATTACTGGGCGTATGGTAGTTTTAAATTCACTTTTATCAATGAACGTGAACAGACGATTGCCTATAAAAAGACATTCTTCAGAGACGAGCAGGGAAATGTTCTGGAGCCGGAAACGAATCATTTGAAAAAAGGAGAGAGGTTTGTAATAGAAGAGCAGAATTATATTAATCCTGTAGATTCCGGAAGAGAAATTTTCCCTTATGTGGATTTTGCCACAGAAAGTAACTGGAAAGATCTTTCCAATTATATTGTACCTCTTTATGATGAGGTTTTCAATAGCTCTTCATTGAAGGATTTTGCTCCGAACCTGATTGAAAAGCTGGATGCTATTACGGATCAGGGTGAAAAACTTCAGTTTGCCATAGAATATGTTCAGAACCATATCTATTATATCTTTAATGCGGATGAAATGAATGGGCACAAGCCTCAGGCGCCGTCTGTAACTTATGAAAATAAACAGGGAGACTGTAAAGCGAAATCCGTTTTATTAAAAGTGATCCTTGATTATATCGGTGTGGATGCTTCTGTTGTACTGGTGAATTTTAATACAGATTATTATATCAAATATTACCTTCCGTCACTGTTGAGCTTCAATCATGTTGTTGTAAAAGTGAATTACAAAGGTCAGGAATACTTTATTGATGCTACGATCCGTGATGAATTCGGATTGATTGAAAACAGAGGATTCATGTATTTTATGCATTATCTGGAAGTGAAAAAAGATCAGGAACTTCAGGTAAGAAAACCTTATCGATTCCCTTATTTCTGTATTGATGAAAAAGTAGATTTTAATGTACAGGGAAATGTTGGGAGATTTACTTTGTCAACAACCTATAAAGGAAGCAGAGCCAATGCCATGAGAAGGTATTTTAAAAGCACCAACAAAAGAGAAATTATAGACAGCTGGAATAATTTCCTTTTCTATGCTCTGAATTACTCAGGTGACAGAAATGGTACAGATGTACGAAATGTGTTCAAAGATGCAGCAATTGATGTGGTAAGCGACGATAAAAGACTGAATGAAGTGAAGATTCAATACACCGCTATGATTGAGAATCCTTACTATGTAGATCCGCAGAACAACCGCTTCCTTATGTATTTTGACAGAAATGTTATAAAGGCCAGCGCAAGGGATTTTATGCATAAAGATTTATCGTTCTGGCATAATTTCGATACCGAAAAGTATGAGATTAATCTCTATACAGATCAGAAAATTGACACCGAAGAAAAATATACGGTTCAGGAATGCACCATTGCCAATCCGTATTTTGATTATAAAAGCCGTAAAAAAGTAAGCAAGAACGGAGCAAGTGTATACATCGAATACAATCCTCTGATCAATCTTGAAATTCCGCAAAGTGAGTTTGAAAAGTTCAGAACAGATCATCATACCGTTGCAGACAGCAATTTCGGAATTGGAATTGACATCATAGAACCGGGGCTGATGAACAGGCTTAAATTTAGTTTTAAGAAGAAATTTAAATAAAAACTGGATTCAAAGTTTAGAGTTTCAGCGGGCGGCGAAGCCGCCCGCTGAAACTTTTTGCTTTATTCTAATTATTGTATATTCGTTTAAAATCATATAAAAAAACACATACAAATTTATCTATGCAGAAGATATTTTCTCTTGCTTTTCTTATGGCAGTTTCTTGTATTAGTGCCCAGAAATTAAAGAAAGAAGACGTTACAGGGTTTTGGAAACTGAAGGAAGCCGGATTTTATGAAAATAAAAAGAAAGTGGTGAAAGAATTTGATAACTGCCGTCTGATGAGAAATTATGCCATCAGGGAAGATGGATATGCCATTTATAATTATGTAGAAGGGAAAACAGGTGACTGTAGTCCATCTGAGCCAAGACTTTCTTTTTGGAGAATCATAGAAAACAGAATTCAGTTTTATGTAGATGAGCAGAATATTCTTGAAGAAGTTGAAGTGACCCTGAATAAAGATAACACAATGACTTTTTCAAGTTATATTCCCAACCCAATTAAAGTAAAAGGAGATGCCCTTGCTGAAAAAATGGTAAACACGATCCACTACGATATCCTTGAGAAAAAATACTAACGGCCCATAGTAAACTTTTGATGTATGAATTATGTAACGATAACCTATCTCCTTAATATTGTTCTCTATGCGATGTATTTCTTTGGAAGAACTGGCGGTGAGACAAATTTTTCTGGTATAGACTTTTTTGTTTCAGGAATTTTATCTCTGCTTCTGATCTTTGCCGGATATCTGAATGCAAGAAAGAGAATGGTCTACAGAACGGTACTGTGGGTGTTTTTTGTGAATGTGTTCTTATTCGTTTGTTCCGGTGTATTTGATCAGTTTGGAAGCGATTTCAATATTCTTTCTACCGGAAATAGTGATAGTTTTCTTTTTACATTGATACTTATTGTTTACAATGGATATCTTTTTCCTCTAACGATTATTCTTGAGGGTTCCGGTCTGTCATTGATATTCCCGGTGGTATTGTCTTTTATTCTGCCTTCATTGGGATATTGGATTGGGAAGAAGCTTCATCTAAATAAACAAAATCCCACAGAATTATAGTCATTGCGAACCATTATAGTCATTGCGAACCGAAGGTGAAGCAATCTCAATATAGAAAGTTGGAAAACGCAAAGCCGCTAAGATTTTTACAAGCCATATGTATGTAAGACGTAAGGATTTTATCTTCGATAAAATTGATATCACATAATTCTTGCTGAAAATCTAATATTGAGCGAAGTCGAAATGTTCTTGCGCCTTTGGGTTTCCCAACACTCAATAATTTTAAGCAAAAAAAAGAAAAAGATGTAAAATTATTCCTGCTTCTGGGGCTGATTATTGGAGGTAAAGAATTTCTGTTTACCAATCAGCAGTTCAAAAAACAGTCTGAAATCCGAAATTAAAGACCATAAAGGATATTTAAAAGTAGCCGGTTTATTTCTCTCAATCACAGCATGACTGAACCAGGCAAATCCATATCCGAAAATTGGGATATACCAGAGAAACCTTTCCTTTCCTGAACTGATCACATATCCTATAACGAAAAATACGAGCAGTGTTCCGATAAAATGAAAAATCCGGGTTCCTGTTTTACTGTGTTCGGTAAGGTAAAACTGGTAAAATTCTCTGTAGGTTTTAATTCTTTCAGCCATGGTGGGTTAGTTTATTGATTCTATTGAAGTTAAAGCAATAATTCGGCCGATTTTTTGGAGCGTAAAAACAAAAAAGGCAAAATCGCAAATCAGTCTGTTCAAATGTTCAACTTTTTTGCCATTTTGCCTTTTCGCAGTTTGCTAATATTTTTAGCTATTCTTTAATTCTTTTCCAAGTTTACTGTTTTTGTATCCGTAGCAGAAATAAATAACCATACCGATCAGGAACCACATTCCGAACCAGAACCAGTTTTCATGGCTCATTCCCGTAAGAAGATACAGACATGAGCTTAACCCAACCAATGGAATCAATGATAAGTTCTTGATAAAAGCTACCACACATAAGATAAGGTTGATGATAATAAAGAAGAAAATAGAAGCTCTGAATTCTCCTTCGCTAGGATCTGACCAGTTCATCAGGTTGTCAAAAAATTCCGGCTGCCATTTGTAGAAAGCTAACAAACCACCAATGAAAACAACAGGGAAAATAATTTTACCATTCACATATGGAAGGTGAAATCTACCCTTAATTTTCTCTTTCGCCGGAAGCATAAGTACTCCCGCACATACCAATACAAATGCGAAAATAGTTCCGATACTTGTAAAATCCAGGATAAATGTTTTATCTGTGAACAGGATTGGAATCCCTACTACAATTCCGGTAACAATAGTTGCGTAAGACGGGGTTTTATATTTTGGATGTACCTTCTGGAATCTCTGAGGCATCAGTCCGTCACGGCTCATTGCATACCAGATTCTCGGCTGTCCCATCTGGAAAACCAATAGTACAGTGGTAATAGCAACAATAGCAACGAAGGAAACTACAAGCTCCATCCAGGCTACATTAGCATTTGTTTTTTCAAAGATGAATGAAAGCGGATCTCCCACGCCGTCAAACTTTTTATAATCTACCATTCCTGTAAGTACAAGCGTTAATGCAATATAAATTACGGTACATAATACAAGAGAGATGATCATTCCTTTTGGTAAGGTTTTCTGTGGATCTTTAGTTTCTTCAGAAAGTACACTCAAGGCATCAAATCCAATATAAGCAAAGAATACTCCGGATACTGCACTCATTACCCCGGCAAAACCGTTTGGCATAAATGATGGAGTTCCGGTAGTAGGGCTTATTGGGGTCCAGTTTTCAGTGTTTACATAAGCGAAACCTACAAGAATTACCAATATAATCACTGCCAGTTTTAAGATTACCAGAGAGTTGTTGAAGTTTTTACTTTCTTTTACTCCTACATAACAAAGCCAAGTGATTAAACCGTTGATTACCAATGCGGGAATGTCTACAATGAATTTCAAGCTTCCAATCAATGGTGCTGTTTTCCAGGCGTTTAGCAGTTCTTTGTTTTCTGAACCATATTGAACCGCTTTTCTTGCTTCAGTATAGCTGCAGGTCAGATAATCAGGGATATGCATTCCAAGACGACCTAAGAAACTCGTGAAATAATCTGACCAGGAAAACGCTACGTAAATATTTCCGAAAGAGTATTCCATGATCAGAGCCCAGCCGATTATCCAGGCAATCAGCTCACCAAAACTGGCGTAGGCATACGTGTAGGCAGAGCCTGCGGTAGGTATTCTGCTGGCAAATTCAGCATAGCATAAAGCGGTAAACCCACAGGCAAAACCACAAATCAAATATAAAAGGATGACACCGGGACCTCCTCTGAAAACGGCCTCTCCCAAACTGCTGAAACTCCCAGCTCCAATAATAGCCGCAATACCAAAAAATACAATGTCCCATACTCCCAAGACTCTTAAAAGCCCCGTTGAAGTATCTGTATCTGAATAGATTTTTCTTCTAAAAAGTTGACTCATTCAATAACTATATTTGATTTGAAAAAAAGCAAATGTAATGATTTTTTATTTTGATGTTAACAGTTGTTAAGAACATTTAGGTAAAAATGCTCAAACAAAAGGTTTTAGTCTTTATAAACAGGTATTTCCACATAGCTGTCGTTATACCATTTTATTTCCAAAGGTTCCCCGGCATCTTTTACAGTTTCATCACTTACATTTTTTCCTGTCCCATAATTGACCTGCCAGTTTTTATTTTTATTAACTCCTACCAATAAGACCAGTTTACTTCCTTTTTCTATTTTTTTGCTCATAAAAAATGAATTTTTGATCGGGATCTGCTCCTTTTTGCCGGGCTTAAGCAGATGACGTTTGGAATTGTTTTTTGCATAGCTGGCTCGGGTAAGGTGTGTAGATAGTAAAAATATCTTACCATCCGGCTGTACCTGATATAATGAGGTTTTAGGGTCAAAATCCTTCTTATTAATGGAAACATTAAATACTCCGGATAAATTTCCGCTTACAATGATATCTTTGTCCAGAATTTCACTTTCAAAATAAACAGAATTGGTTACATATATACTGTCCTGTTTGCTTACTCTATGATAAAGATATTTTGGATTTCTGTCTTTAAAGTCAACGGTCTGTTTGGTAAATTGCTCAGTTCCGGGTTTTTCAAAAACTGAAGAATCGTTTTTACGATCCTGAAGATAAAATTTAAGAGAAGACGTGTGCATTTTATCAAGTGTGGGAACATGTTTCCATGTATTACTGTTCATGATCTGAAAATTGACTTTATCTTTCAGAAGTTCCGGTTTTTTGCCATCCTTCAGAATATAATCGAACCATGAAAAAGCAAGTTTATCAATACTTATTCTGGCTACAGGATCTATGAGTAGATTTCCATAGCCGTAAACATAAACATAATTGTATCCATAACTTTGAGCTGCTGCATGATCATAGGGTCCTATCACTAAATAGTGGTTAGGATTTTTGTTGTATTTGCGATGTTCTTTATAATAATACAGTGCTCCGATCTGATCAGCATCATAATAGCCTGTAGTCGTTAAAACAGGAATGTTTATTTTGGCAAAATCTTTTTTATAAGGAACCATGTTTTGCCAGTATTTATCATAACCGGGATGATCCAGCCATCTCTGGAAAATTTTATTGGGCTTCCCGCTTAATGAATCCAAGGCTCTGAATGATCTGCCGCTTTTGTACCATGCCGTATTGATAGAATCCCATTTTGTATCATTATTAAAGCTTGCTTCATCAGTCAGCTTATTATTGGTGACATAGTGAATCCACTGGAGCATATAGCCCTTGAATACATTATTTTGAGAAGGATAATCTATTCCGATTCCTACCGAAACCTGAGGTACAATGGTTTTTAATGCAGGGTGTAGTTTTTTGGCAGCTGCCCATTGGCTGAATCCTAAATAACTTCCGCCTATCATTCCTACTTTACCATTGCTCCATGGTTGTTTGCTTACCCAGTCTATGACCTCATAAAGATCCTGAGCTTCATCTTCAAACGGATTATTGGGGTCATTGCTGTCTCTTTTTCCACGAGTATTGACCACAGCTCCTACGTAATTGTAAACTGCGGCTCTTTTCCCCATCCCTGCATCTACAAATTCTCCTGCATAAATGTTATTGGTAAGGATAACGGGAAGAGGAGACGTGTTTTCTTTTTTTCGTACAATCGTAATGGTAAGTTTTGTTCCTTTTTTTAAAGTAAGGATTTGGGTTTCGATAATGAATTTTTCCTGCTCCTTTACTTTAAACAACTGCATAATCTGGGGTTTGATGCTTGAGTAGGTCTTATAATTGACATAGTTTTTACACAAAGCCAGAGCGGAAGCATAGTCTATACTATCCTTATCTTTTTGCTTGTCAAGTGATGCTTTCAGCGTTTTTTTATGATCCTTTACATCTGAATCAATATCCAGCGTGGGTCCTACTTTAGCAGTCAGTGTCTCGGGTAAACTTTCATATCTTGTAGTAAAGGCCCGTTGAAGAGCATCGGGAAACGGAATTTTTTCATCCTTTTCCACCAGCTTAGCCATACTGTAGATTTCATGAGCAAGATGTTTGTTCCCTGCCATGTTATGATCTGCATATTCCTTACGATAATCAGTTATACTTACAATAGAATTTTTGTAATCTTTTGCAGCGAGCTGTAAACGAAACAGGTTATCTAAAAAAGTAAGCGTATATTTTGGTTTGTTTTTAGGAGATTGATATTCAGTAATCACCTTTAGAGCAAGTTCCGGAATTTGTTTGTCCAAAATTACAGAATCTGTTGCTGCTGTTTTCGGAAAGTAAAATTTCTGGGCCTGCATTAAGTTAACAAAAACTAATGCTACGAGTATTTTAAATTTCATTAATGATGTGTTTTGAGCTGCTGATGCAAAAGTATCACATCAAAATGTGTTTTTTGATCATTGATTACTCAGTTGGTTATTTTTTAGCCGACTAAAATAAGAATTTTTATCATTAAAGGATGAAACAATCTCATTGCCTTTTTTATCGTATAAAGTTTTCCGGAACTCGTTTAAACAAAAGTTTTAGTCTTTATAAACAGGTATTTCCACATAGCTGTCGTTATACCATTTTACTTCCAGGGGTTCCCCGGAATCTTTTATCGTTTCATCACTTACATCCTTGCCCGTCCCGTAATTGATCTGCCAGTTAGGATTTTTATTAACGCCGACCAATAATAACAGTTTACTTCCTTTTTCTATCTTTCTACTCATAACATATGAGTTGTTAATCGGGATTTGTTCTATTTTATTGGGCTCAAGAAGCTGTCTTACTTCATTGTTCTTTGCATAGCTGGCTCTCACAATATGAGTGGATAATAACGAGGATTTCCCGTCCGGCTGAATCTGGTACAGATAAGTATCCGTATCAAAATCTTTTTTGTTGATGGAGACATTGAAGAATCCGGACAGATTTCCACTGATGATCATATCCTTATCCAGTACTTCACTTTCAAAAACAATGGAAGTAGTCGTCTTTATACTGTCTTTTTTGCTGACCTTGTAGTAAGTGTCCTTCAGATCTCTGTTTTTAAAATCAACAATTTGTTTTGTGAAACTTTGGGTTTCCGGCTTATTAAACACTGAAGGGGTGTTTTTCTTGTCCTGAAGGTAGAATTTTAAAGTTGAGGTATGCATTTTATCAAGATCAGCAACATGTTTCCACGTATTGGTATTCATCACCTGAAAATTAATTCTGTCTTTTAAAATTTCCGGCTTTTTGCCTCCTTTCAGAATATAATCAAACCATGAAAACGCAAGATCGTCAATACTTATTCTGGCCACCGGATCAATAGGACTGCCGTTCACATAAGTGAAGCCGAAACTCTGTGCTCCTCCGTGATTGTAAGGACCTATTACCAGATAATGGTCCGCATTTTTATTGTATAGATGGTGTTGCTTAAAGTAATATAACGCTCCGATTTGATCATCATCATAATATCCGGTTGTCGTCAGAATAGGAATGTTTATTTTAGAAAAATCCTCTTTGTAAGGAACCATTTTCTGCCAGTACTCATCATATGCCGGATGATCCAGCCATCGTTGAAAGATTTTGCTGGTTTTCCCGCTTATTGTGTCCAAGGCTCTGAATGATTTTCCGCTTTTATACCATTCTGTATTGATTAAATTCCATTTTGCAAAATTGCCAAAGTCTACTTCATCCGTAAGTTTGTTGTTGGTGACATACTGTATCCACTGCAGCATATAGCTCATAAAAATATTATTCTGAGCAGGATAATCAATCCCGATTCCTACAGCAACCTGTGGTACAATCGTCTTTAATGCCGGATGCAGTTTTTTGACAGCTGCCCATTGGCTGAAACCTAAATAACTTCCGCCGATCATTCCTACTTTTCCGTTGCACCATGGCTGTTTGCTTACCCAGTCTATCACTTCATAGATATCTTCTGATTCATGCTCAAAAGGATCATTTACATTATTACTGTTTCTCTTGCCGCGGGTATTGACTACAGCTCCTACATAATTATACGTAGCCGCTCTTTTTCCAAAGAATTCATCAAATAGCCCTGCATAAATATTATTGGTAAGAATAACAGGAAGTGGTGAAGTGTTTTCTTTTTTTCGGACAATGGTAATCGTCAGGGTATTCCCGTTTTTTATCTTAAGATCTCTGGTTTCAATAATGAATTTTTCCTTATCCTTTGACGCCAGCAGCTGCATCACCTGAGGTTTGATGCTGGAATAAGTTTTATAGCTGAGATAACTTTTACATAATGATAGAGCGGTTTTGTAATCAATACTGTCTTTGTTCTTTTGCGCGTCCAGTATTTCCTTCATTTGTTTTCTGGATTCTCTTACATTGCCGTCAACCGCAAGAGGCAGTCTGGGAATCAGTTTTTCCGGGAGGCTTTCATATTTTTGGTTAAATACTTTCTCAAAAGCATTAGGAAAAGAGATATTGCTTTCCTTTTGTGCCAGTTTAGCCATGCTGTACAATTCAAACCCGATATATCTATAATCTCCCATATGATGATCGGCAAAGAGATTGCGGTTTTCTGACAGAGAAGCCAAAGAATTTTTATAATCCTGGGCTACCATCTGTAAACGGAAAAGATTGTCCAGGAGGTCGACCTTGTTTTCCGGTTTATTTTTTTCGGATTGAAGTTGGGGGATTACTTGCCGTGCAAGTTCCGGCATCTGTTTTTCCAGTATAAGAGAGTCTGTTACGGCGGTCTTTGGAAACTGAAATTTTTGTGCCTGCATCAGGTTGACAAAAATTAATGCTAAAAGTATCTTAAATTTCATGTGATGGTGTGTTTATGGTATGTTTTTAGCTGCTGTTGAAAAAGTATTCAACTTAAAATATGTTTTTTGATAACTTATTATTAAAATTGTTTACATTTTATCAGACGAAAGTAGTAAATTTTATCATTGAATGGTGAGAAAATTTTCATTGTTGTTAATTTGCTATTTAAGCCTAATAAATCTGTTAAAACTTGCTTAAACAATAAGTTTTTAATATTTTCGTTAACTTATTTAGACTAATTTTCTTATATCAAGAAGAATGAAATCAAAAAAAATACTTTTAGCGGCTGCGGTCATTTACTTCGGAATCTCCGATGCTCAACAGTCCCAATATTTTACCCAGAAAGAAAATTACAGGTTTAATCTAGCCGAAAATCTTTATCAGACCAAAATATACAACGCTTCTCAATACGAATATGCAAGACAATATTTCTACAATCAGAATTTGTCCCGTTCAAAAAAAGAAGGCGCACAATTTTTTGATAATGTGATCGGTGTGATTCTTCAGAAAAATCATGCTGAAGAAGGGTTAACAGCTTTCATGAAAGAATATCCGAATTCAGCTTATTTTGCGCAGGCTAATCTTCCACTGGCAGATTACTACCTTGCAAAAAAAGATTTTGATAAAGCTTTGGAGACTTTGAAAAAAGTAAACCAGTATCAGCTTTCAAAAGAAGAGAATACACAGTATATTCTGAAGCTTGGATATGCAAAATTCATGACGGGTGATTCTAAAGGAGCTACCGATGCTCTGGAAGAAGCCTACAAAACAGCGGATCAATCCCAAAAGGGAGATATCGCTTACATGCTGGGGCATTTATATTACAGCAACAGACAAAATGATAAAGCTTTCCAGTATTTTGATTCTATAAAGGATCAGGATAAGTTCTCAAAACTGGTACGTCCTTATTATGTACAGATGTATTACAATGATAAGAATTACGATCAGGCAATTACAGAAGGAACGGCTCTATTGAACGAAAATATTTCAGATTCTTATAAAGCGGAAGTTCATAAGATCATAGGAGAGAGTTACTTCATGAAGAATGATTATACTTCTGCCTATCCGCATTTGAAAGACTATCTGAGTGTTCAGCAGAACCCTTCTGAAAACGATTTGTATGAGATGGGATTTGTGGCTGCACAGCTGAAAAAATATGATGAAGCGGTTTCTTATTACAACCAGCTTCTGAACAGCAACTCTGCTTTAGCACAAAATGCTTACTACCAGTTAGGAAATGCTTACCTGGCAGTTGACAAAAAACAGGAAGCTCTTTCTGCATTCCGTTCTTCTTACCAGATGGATTATGATGCAAAAGTGAAGAAACTGGCTCATGAGCAGTATGCTAAATTAAGTTACGATATCGGAAACCCGTTTGAAAGTCCTTCTGCGGTTATTCAAAGTTATATCAACGAAAATCAGAATGGTGCCAATGCCACAGAAATGAGGTCGCTGTTGGTGAAATCATATCTGTATTCCGGAAATTATAAAGAAACTCTGAACGCGATTGACAGATTGCAGAGTTCCACTCCTGAGATCAACAAGGTAGACCAGGAGGTTTCTTATTTATTGGGGACTGAAGAATTCAACAAAGGAAATTATGATGAAGCTGAGAAATATTTCTTAAGAAGTCTTGGTTTCAATATCAATAAAGAATTTAACAGCAGAGCTTTATACTGGCTGGCACAGGTGTATTACCAGAAAGGAAATTATCCGTCTGCCATTGCCCGTTATGAAAAGCTTCTTACCGAAAACTTCCCTGAAAAGCAGCAGCTGCCCTATGATTTAGGATATGCTTATTTTAAATCCAAGAAATTTGACCAGGCGGCTACTTATTTCAAACAATATCTTATCAATCCGAAACCGGAGTTTAAAAATGATGCAGAACTTCGTCTTGCAGATATTCATTATGCCAATAATGACCTGAACGAAGCGATTGCCATCTATGATAAGAATGAAGATGCAACGGACTATACTTTGTACCAGAAAGCAATGGCTTTAGGATTCAAAGGAGATACTCAGGCGAAGATTAACAACCTTAAAAACCTTTTATCAAAATATCCGGATTCTGAATATTATGATGATGCTCAATACGAAATTGGAACAGCCTATGCTGCTCAGGATGATTTTACGAACTCCAATGATTATTTCGGAAAAGTAATTAAAGGTTCTGCTGATAAAGATTTAATTGCTAATGCTTCAATCTACAGAGCACAGAACTACATCGACCAAAACCAGAACGATAAAGCGCTTTCTGAACTGAAATCTTTGGGTGAGCAGTATAAAAATACAGCCTATGCTCAGAAAGTTGTTCAGGCTGCAAAACCTATCTTCACGAAAAACGGAGATGTTTCAGGATATGAAACTTTCGCAAGAAATATTGGGGTGAATGTGGATACTGCAGAAATTGATGAAATCAATCTGTCAACAGGTAAACAATTGTTTGCGAAGAAAGATTATAAAAACGCAATTTCTTACTACGAAAAGTACCTTACACAGAACCCAACAGGGGAAGGATTGTACCAGGCGAAGTATGAATTGGGAGAAAGTTATTATCAAACCAATAATTCAACTAAAGCTTTACTTGTGCTTCAGGAAGTTGCTGGAATTCAGAACGATTACCAGGATGATGCACAAACTCGTTTAGCTCAGATCTTTATTGCACAAGGGAATACAGCAGAAGCTAAAAAGTACCTTGAAGGCATTAAAAACTCTTCTAATATCAGCATTAAAAATTATGCAAATGTTGAACTGATGAAGCTGTATGCAGAAGAAAATAATTTCTCTGAAGCTGAAAAATTAGCCAATGCCGTAATCGCCAATTCTAAAAACTCAGCAGCTGTTATTGAAACGGCGAAAGTGATCAAAGCAAGAAGTCTGATGAATTCAGGAAAAGATAAAGATGCACAGTCTGCCTATTCTTCTCTTGAAAAATCATCCAACACTTCTGTAGCCGCGGAAGCTTTATATGCAAAAGCATATTATCAGAACAAAGGGAAAGCATTCAAGTCTTCTAATGAGACGATCTTTAAGCTAGCCAATAACTATGCATCAGAAGAATTCTGGGGAGCAAAAGCGTTGGTGTTGATGGCGAAAAACTATATTGGCCTGAAGGACAATTACCAGGCAAGTTATACCTGTGATCAGATCATTGCAAACTATAAGGATTTCCCTGAAATTGTTGCAGAAGCAAAAGAAGTTAAAAAACAGATTAAGAAATAGTACATGAAGGTTTTTAAAATTGCTGTTTATTCTTTCTTAGTTTCGGCTTCACTCTGGAGCTGCATTCCAGCGTACAGTGCATATCCTAAAGAGTATAACCGCGCAAAAGCTGATTTTCCTAAGCAAAAGGCTTTTGTAGTGAATAAAGACCTTAAGAGAGAGTTTGAGATTTTAAAACATTCTGATATTTATGAAATCGTGGAAGACAGTACCCATGCAGCTAAAATCACACTGCATCCGATGCTGACCCGTACTCCTCCTTGTGGGAATCCTATGATAGGAAGTATGCTTACAGTGGGGTTATTGCCTTCAGGATTTCCGTATGATATTTCTTACAGTTATGATGTAGCGGAGAACAGTACAACGAAAAATTATCAATACAAATTACAAGTTTATCAAAGCCTTTGGCTGTTTAATATATTCAGACTAGGGAGAACTTTTTCAAAACAGTCAGGGAAAGCTTTATTAGGCAATTATATTGCTTCCAATAAGTAAAACCCGTTATATATTTTTTTCAAATAAAGAAAATATGAACAAGAAGATTCAAATATTATCCATATTATTTTTAGGAATTTCGTCAGTGGCGTTTTCCCAGATCAAGGAGGAAAAACTGGTTCTTAACAAAAAGAGAGAACCGGAAGTGAAGAAGATCGAGAAGAAGAAGACTTCTGTGGAAACCATTAAAAACTATCCGCCGGAAGAAAAATCGCAGACTCCTGTGAAATATACCATCACAGATGTTCCTGCTGTTTCTGATTTTAAAACTTCAACAATTCAGGGGGAAGATGTTGCTCCGAAATTTGACGGAACCGCTCAGAATAATTACTTCCAGTTCGGAATGGGGAATTACGGTAAAATCTTAGTAGATGGAAACATCTCCAAGACCCTCGAAAATAAATTTGAAGTAGGAGCTGATGTTCATGTGCTTTCTACCAATGGTCTTAAAAAAGAGTATGACTGGAAATCCGGGCAGACTTCGGCAAATATTGGCGCTTTCCTGAACTCTTACGGAGAAAAAGGAAAATTCAATATTAATGCTGAATATGGCTTGGATAACTATAATTATTATGGGATCTATGCGATGCAGCCGACTGGTGAGCTTGATCTGAAACAAAAGGTAAACCAGTTTAAAGTAAACGGTTACTATGATTTTTATTCTAATGAAATCTTAAATGATGTAAGGGTGAAATCATCATTCCTGAAAGATCATTTTGATGCTCAGGAAAACCAGGTTTCCATTCTTGCCAACTTTTCCAAGCATGCCGTGGAATTAGGAAAATCAGGAATCAATCTGAATGCTGATCTGGGCGTAGGATTGGATGCTGTGAAGACCGATTTTGCGATCAGAGATAAAAACTCTTCTAATTTCTTCAATACCAGCCTGACTCCGAAAGTGACGTTCAGAAAAGGAGATTCCTACTTAACATTAGGTTCTTCATTCTCTTTCCTGAATGCTAAAAACTCCAATGATCAGCTGGAACAGCAGAAAAATAACAAAACCTATTGGTTCCCGCAGGCAGAATTTCAGTTTGCAGCAGCCAAAGAATTCAAATTCTATGGTGGGGTAGACGGAGGTCTGAAACTGAATACGTACGGAGATATGCTGCAGACGAATCCATTCATCCTTTCTGACCAGTTTTTAAAGCCTACAGAGACGAAATATCATTTTTATGTAGGATTGAGAGGAGATATTGACGAAACGTTGAAATACGACTTCTCTGCAGGGTACGGAAAGATGAGAGATATTATGTTCTTTAAGGCTAACGGTCTTTTTGATAATACCTCTGTTAACCGTTCTGCCTATAATTTTGCCAATACATTCTCTGCAGTATATGACGATGGAAATGTAAGCGATATCAAAGGTAGCGTACAGTATTTCCCGTTAGCAAACCTGATTTTAGATGCAGAATTAAGGTTTACCAAGTATGATCTTAAGAATTACGACAATATTTATAACGTTCCATTGTTCAATGCGAGCATCGGGGCAAAGTATACCATGCTTGACAAAAAGCTATTGTTAGGATTTAAAGGAATCTTTGCAAGTGACAGAACAACAAACTCTTATGCGATCGAAGGAGTAGGCGCTCCGAATGTAATTTTCCAGTCTACGGAGAATACAAACGACAAAGTTGGTGGTTATGCTGATTTAAATCTTTCTGCGGAGTATAAAATTCACAAAAATTTCAGTATTTTCGCACTCGGAAATAATCTTCTGAGCTCAAAATACCAGACGTACAAAGGATATAAAGTCCTGGGTGCACAGATTCTGGGAGGAGTGAAAATTACTTTCTAGTATAAATAATGAGTAATTAATAATAAACTATATTTGTATACTTATTATTAATTACTCATCAAAATGGCTTCGTAGTTCAACTGGATAGAATATCGGATTTCGGCTCCGAGGGTTGGGGGTTCGAACCCCTCCGAAGTCACAAGGCTTAAACCAATCTTATAGATGGTTTAAGCCTTTTTTATTTATTAATTAGTAACAAAAAAATTCTATTGCGAAATCATTCTTTCTTTATTCTTCAACAAAATTTTGAGCTGACTTTACAACAGATATTTTACCACCAACAGAACATTGACAGGTAGAGCAATCTAAGAGTTCTTTTTTACCTTCAATTTCAAAATCAGAGGTGTTGTCCCACTTAATAGGAGAAGGTGAACATGAAGACCTTAAAACACTACAAAAACCAAAAGGTTTAATGTTGGTATTAGGTTGTTTATCCTCTTCCGTAGCCTGTAGCTTTCCCTCAATACTCATAAATGATTGACTGGTTACTGTGAGTGGAGCAGGTGAAGCTCCTTTGTCGCATTTTAGTTGGGTTTTATCCGTGATATATTGAGGCATTATAAAAGATTTTAAGTTGTCTTTTTGTCCATAGTAATTTTCATGATTATTTTGATGAAGATAACAGAGTAACAATTTTTTCAAAATTATTTTCTTTAGCAATGTCTAACGCAGTTTTACCATCACTATCTTTTATTGAAATGTCAGCACCTGATAAAACTAAAATTTTTACAGAATCATAATTATTATTATTTACAGCATAAATCAAAGCTGAATTTTTTAAATTGTTTTGCGCATTAATATTAACACCTTTGTCTATTAGAAGTTTAAGAATATTACTTCGATTATTAATAGCGGCTACCATTAATGAGGTTGTTTTATTGTTATCAACAATTTTAACATCTGCATTATTTTTAATTAAAAGTTTGGCAATGCAATCTTTTTTGTCATTATTACATGTTTTTACTTTAATTTGTTTTTTTTGTGAGTTCATTTGAGCAACATCTATAAGTTGAGGTTCTAATTTTTGTTCACAAATTGACAACGCATTAAAAAGAGGCGGGCCTATAGATTTTCCATTATAAAATTGTACTATATTGGGATTTGCTTTATTTTTTAAAAGTATTTGCACGAATTCAATATCTCCACGTGAAGATGCTGTTCCTAAAGGAGAGTTTCCAGACTGAGATATACAATTTATATTTTTTGAAAGAAGTTGTTTGAATTCTTTACTGTTATTTTGAATAATTGCATTACTCAGTTTGTCACATTCAGAAATCTGAGCATTAACTATTACGTAGAAAATACAACTTATTATTAACAAGAATTTCTTCATTACTATATTATTTAGGTTTGTAGCTATTATAATTCCCTTTATCCGGATGTAATCTTATCCCTCCATGATTTTTAGGCTGTTTTTTCAATATCTCCCATTTTCCGTTAACTAAAAACTCAATATGTGAGCCACTAGTTGCTCCAAAAGTTTCTCTTTGAAAGAAATCTGCTGTAGCCTGAGCAATGGAAGGTTTAGGAGTATTTTTAGTATTAAGTGCACTCCAGTAATAGGCAGGCGGTGTATCTGAGTATGTCCAGTTTGAAATTCCCGAATTACATCCCCAAAATTTTATGGTTGCATTTGAACTGAACAAATCATTCCTTTTTTTGAGCTTTAGTGCTTTTGCTGTTAAATAATCATCGGTCAATAATGCACCAATCTCCGCTTCTACTACTTCTTCATATGTAATTTTTCTCTTCAATTGAAGACTTTGATTATAAGCGTTGGTTCGTGATACCTGGCTTTCATTATTATGATACCCTAAATACAATCCTCCTCCTGCTGCATGTGAAAACACATGTAATTCGTCTATTTGAAATGTTTTGAACTTACTCAAATATTCAAAGAATGTATTTTTATTTTGCATTGAAACAACAATTATTTTTTCTTTGGGATACTTCTTTAATTTTTCTTTCTTTAAACTTTCTGCAAATTGTCCAAAGTCTCCCAAATCAGCACCATTTCCATAAAAAATTAAAATCCCTTTATTTTTTACCTGCAAAAGTATATCCAAATGTGAAACATCTCTCCCTTGTGCTTCTGCTACTATTAAATTTAATCCATTCATCATTAGTTATTATTTAAAGATTCATTAGGTAGTTCTACGGCTTCTTTTAAAGCAGCAAACCCTTCTTTATTGACTGTTCCAGATAAAACTAATTCTTTTTGTCCATCTTTAATTTCTTTACCTTCTTTATCAATCACTTTTAAAGATATGTTTTCTCCCTCTTCATAATTCCTTGTTTGAACTAATAAACTTACCTTACTGCCAAAATATGTATTGTCAATATCCTCGGTCATTTCAGCATCCATCCATTTAATATTAACAATTTGCTTCTCTTTAGTATAATCAAACTCACCATTTTGAGGAACTTTATTCATTTGAGGAGCTTTATATTCAATCTTATCTTTAGCGGTCAATAAGGAATTGGCTCCATATACATGCATCTTGTCTTTTGCTCCGAACTCTGTTTGTCCATCTGTATACCCAATAAATTTTTCTTTACCATAAAGGTCCAGGTGTACTTTTGCTGATATTTCAGTATTAGTTCCAGCATTAATGATGGTTTTCTTACCACTATCCTGACTGATCTCCTGTTTAGCGATAATTTTGATATTTTGACCAACATTGGTATCCATATTCTTCCCTGCCTTGGTTTCAATATTTTCTTCAATATCAAACTTCAGGTTCTTTGATTTTATGGTAATGGTTTCAGGAGCAGTAATGTTAATGTTGCTTCCTTCTGTATCAAATTTCAGCTCATTACCACTTTTATCGGTCAGTAAAATACTTTCATCTTCTGTAAATATCAATCTATGACCACTTCTGGTCTGCAAGGATTTTATACGGTTATCCATGCCTCCTCCCAAGCCTACACCTCCATGAAACATTCCACCCATTGCAAAAGGGAAATCAGGATTATGATATTCAAAGCCTACCATCACCTGGTCTCCGATTTCCGGAACAGCCACAAAGCCTCTATTCTGACTTATAAGATCTGTTCCCCCTGCGTCTGGACTCATCATTCGGATAAAATGAGTGGTATCATTCAATTGCCAGTCAAACTGCACTTGTATTCTGCCTTGATTCAAAGGGTCTGCATTAGAGATAACCACTGCAATTTGCGGTTCTGCTTTAGGTACAACAAAATCTGGTTTAGGCATAAATCCTGTCCCCTCAGCTATTGCTTCAAAACTTCCTGTATAATAGCCTCTTGCATCCACTTCATGGCTTACTTCTGTCATCATCAGAGTTGTGAAATGGGACGTTTGGTTACTGTCTTGGTTTCTCATGTCTATGTCTGCTACACAGCCTATGTATAAGAATGGGACTGTTGTCTTTCCTGAAATGGTAAAAACCTCTATAGCTTTACTTCCTCTTGCACTCTTCTGAGAATCATCTACATCCAGAAACATATTTGCATTAATAGGGGTGGGAGTAAGTGACCTTGTTTTGAAAATATTATCATTTAGTTCATAGGATTTGGCTGATAAACTCCCTAAGTGTTTAATACTATCATTAGAGCCCAGCATTTTAGCATGACTACTGCTGTTGTAACCAAAGTATTCTGGTCTGGTATGTACTGCTTTTAATTCTACCTGTACATGTGTAACATTACTACCATAAACGAGATTGATAGGCTTTTCATGAGGAGGAAGCTTTCCAAAGTGTAGTATTTCACCATCATAATAAAACTGTTCTCCATAAGCTTCTGCAAGTCTTGCAAGATAGTTGTAATGAGTTTCACAATATTGAGAGCTGTAGTTAATGTAGCCTTTATTTTGGGTGTCTATTCTGAAATCAAATTTACTCGTCCCTAATGCTTCCTTAATAATTCTATCTGCAATGATAGCTGTATTTACAGATTGACTACCTCCGAAACTCTGAGTATGTGGGGCTGAATCCATCAGAATTGTTGGACTGTAGCCTTTAAGGACAATATTACCAAGGCTTATTTGCTCCTGACTAAATGCAACTTTTGTAATTACACCAACAAATGTTCTTTCGGGACTTTCGTTTTCAGTATCTTTATATTTGAAAGTTATCGTAATACGTTTACCTAAAAATAGCTGGGCTTCTTCAAGGTTATGATTCTGTACCTCACCCAAAGAATCATGAGCTAAAGTCAGTTCAAAATAGTGGTGTGTTCTGGCACTTTGCTGTAAACGGAAGTGTTTAAAATGACTGATAGATTTCCCTTCAACCACAATATCAAGTTTAACCACACGGTTAATACCTGCAATATGGTTCTCTGAAATCTTTTCAGAATTGGAAATATTCTTTCTCATTAATACTGTGGTATTTGCGTTTATATCACCAAATATAGATAAATGTATAATACCACATATGTAAATCCTGGAAAAAATCAAAAAGTGTAGTAAAACTACAATTCGATACCAATGCAAAAAGGAGAATAAAATTAAGATTTAGGTTAGTAGCTTATGTTATTTTATATTCTGCAGGAATGAGCTCTCGGCATTGTCTTTTATTATGAGAGAGATGTATTTAATTTGTTATTTGAATTAGCCCAAACAATATCATATCTACTATTATAATTGTAAAATTAGAATTTTTAATCAGTATGTTTTATAGTGGAAAGGACCTTTATTCGTCTAGTTCCCAAACTTCTTAACATGCACCCTTTTCTCTGAAACCTTGATGACAAACGGTTCAAGATGTATTATTTTTCCTGCCTGAACTGTAAATTCCTGGTTTGTTTTCTCAGAATAGGTGTTGGCAGGTAATGAGCTTTCTACAAGCTCAATTCTGTAATTTCCAGCTCCAAGGAAAGACCCGATTTCTCCATTGTCATCGGTAATTACATGTTGTAAAAACTTATCTTTATCATAGATGTTGAAAATAATTCCTGCCGTTTTAGGATCAAATTCCAATGCTTTTTTAGGATTAAATTCATACGTTATTTTTCCCAGCATGGTTCCATTTTGATGGAGTGGAACCTGAAGAGAATAACTGTTTTTTTTCACTTCAAACTCCAGTTCATTATAATACCATCCTTGCTGGATTACCTGCTTGAGCATATAGTTGCCATACGGAATTGCTTTGTACACAATTTTACCACTCTGATTGGTTTTGAAAGAGACATTATTGATCATAATAATGTAATTTTCAGCGCTTTGGTCGCCATCATCATATACATTATTATTGTTGTTGTCATAAAATACAAATGCCATTATTTCTCCCTTTTTGCTGGCAATAAGTCTGTTAGGCTGCAGGTTCAGTGTGACGCCTGCTTCAACAGTAAAAAAATTGTTGCTGAAATTGTTGGAAGAATAATTAAACCACGATGAATTCAGGAATACTCCATATCTTTCCTTTGTGTATTTCAGGTTGACAAATCCTGAAGGTGACTTCCCATATAAAACATCATCCGTATAAGATAATCCCGAAGTAATATTGAGCTTTTCGCTTAACAGGGCTTTGTTAACAAAGGCGGATACTGAAAATTTCTTATACAGGACGTTTCCATTGAAATTTCTTGATGAAGCAAATTCAGAGAGATAATAGCTTCCGTGCTGATATATTCCGTTGATGTTGAGCCATTTATAACCGTAGTTTCCGGTGATCTTCATCTGGTATTCTGCATTGTGGCTATCCGGATAATTAACTGCTCCTGCTTCCACTGCAAGTAAGGTAGAGTGTTTTCTGTTATTGCTGATCCATGTTGTATTCTGGGTGATCCTAAGGGCTTTCAGTGTTTGTAATTCCTGATTTCCTGAAGTATCAAAAAAGTTGTTGTAGCTGTTGGAACTTTCCTCCTGATATTGTGTGCCCACAGCAAATCCGAAATTTTTCCTTTTTGCGAAGTTGATTCCAATATCTCCTCTTATCGTATTGGATTTAAAATCATTGTTATACGAGTAGAATTTTGGTGAAAAGTTAGAGACCATCACATTCGCATACAAATAATGGTTTTCAAAAATGGGGGTTGAAAAATTCTGTTGTATTTGTAACATTCCTCTTCTGTTTCCGGGATAATAGTCACTGCTGTAGAAGTAGTTTCCATTCAGATTCACTTTTTTGATGGTTCCTGAATACTGTGTTTCCAAAGCCAGGGAAGGTTTGGTAAGGTGTGTATTTTCATAATAACTCAGACCGCTGTATACTTTGGAATTCATTTTCCAATCCTTGTTGAAAGAATACTGAATATCCGTACCGAATACATGATGGTTCGCTTTTTCATAAGGGTCATTTTTAAAAATATAGGTTGCTGAGAAATTTTTCGAGGCATTTTGAGCGCCCATTATTCCCCTGGCATAAAAGCCGTATCCGTATTTCAAGAACGAATTTCTTTCAATAAGGCTGAAACTCTGATCTACAAAACCTACTTCTATTTTCTTATCTTTATCCGGAGAAGTGTATGCATATTCTGCTCCTCTTCCAAATAATGAAACTTCCATAATTTTACTGATATTCCCTAAGGTGAATTCATTTTGTTCCCTATGATATGACACATAGGTATTGCTCACAACAGGATCACTTTGATTGTTCAGCGTATAAATATTACCGCGTATGAACATATAACCCGAAGGAAGGTTAAAGCCGCCTGATCCTATCAGCTGATACATATCTGTGTTGTTGCCGACCCGCCTGTAACTGGCAGTAATGGTGTTTTTACTGTAATTTGAAAACAGATCGAACTCCATATCCTGATAACGCTGGGTAGAAGAAACGTTTTGTACCGATATAGAAGTATTACCGAAAATTTCCTTATCCGGTTCTCTGAAACCTGCAATATTAACCGTAAACTGAGAGCTCTTAAGCAGATTTCCGGAAGGCAGGAAGCGAAAAACAAATACAGAATCTTTCTGCACGTCGATAGTTCCTTTTTTTTCAATAAACAGGTTCTTTTGGGTAGCTTCCGGAATTTTAAATACAATGGTAACATGCTGCCTTTTGTTTCCTAAATTGGAAACCCTTGCCCGGACTTCCAGGGAATCTTTAGATGTTCCCATGTAGACAACAGGATTTTCAGCTGTTACCTTCATATTGTTATTCTCCGTTACCACATAGGAGAGACTCTTTTTTACAACCTGTTGATTTTTTTCATCAGTAATGGTAAATATGAGATCTGCTTTACCGGAAACGATAGTGTTGCTGGTTAGTATTTTGATAGGAATAAACAGATTCTGGCCGGGATTCAGTTCGATGTCAGCATTATTGTCAGAAATTGTTCTGAAACCTTTGGGAGTCTTAACTTCAACTCTGCCTTTAAAATGTTTGTTTTCATTGTTTTTCAGAACAAGGAGAATTTCTACAATATTAGGATTAACCCGATTGGGCTCATTGCGGATCTCCATGCTTATAGCCCCATCAGTTTGAGCCGAAATCCAAACGGAAAACGGGATCAGAATAAAAAACATTATTTTCCTGAACAGCCTGTTATGAAGCATTATAAATTATTGAGGCGTAATCTCGAATTGAAGGGTTGTTGTATAATCCTCTGCTTTGGCATTGATAAATCTTTCATCATTAGGTTTGGTGGAATACTTCATGTCATAATAAACATCAGCATTCTGTGTAGAATTACCGGCAGCGACAAGCTGTGGCAATGTACTTAGTAAAACAGTATACGCCGTTCCCATATTGCCTGAAATAGGAATAAGATTAAGCTGTACAGTATCAAGAGGCAGGAAATTACCGGAAGATGAACTGAACTGGGTCTGAAGGGATTTCAATTTGATCTGATACTTTGTATTGCTTTTTACAATAAGTGCATTGGAATACGTTACGCTGGCTCCATTTGCGTAATCCTGCATGTTTTTAAATTCCAGGTTACCATTCATGGCTGCTGCTCCGAACTTCATAGACATCTCCGGAATATCCGTAGGAGTTCCTGAAAGCGTGCCGATCTGATACTGGAAATTATGATCTACAGTACCGATAATATTATTGTACTGATCATAGGCTGTAAACTGTAATGGCGCTGTAAAAGTAATCCAGGCTGGATAGGCTCCCAGATAGGTACCTCCTGCCAGATTCATGCTGTATTTAATCTGAAGGCTGTAATAACCATTCGGTTGCGCTGGCTGATTATATAATGCAGCATTTGACTGAGGAATTAAGAAAACCTCCTGACTTTCTTTCAAAATCACATTAAGCGGCATCCCGATTTGCGGAATAGAAGGAACCGGGTTAGGGTAGGCCTTTCCTGATGATGAAACCGGCTGAAAAGAAATTTTATTCGCAGGTAAAATATAATTTCCCTGATTGGACATAATAGGTTGCTTCAATCTTACCGAAACTCTCCAATAAGGCATGTTGATATTCCCGTTACCCGCTAAAGTAAGCGTGTATGCGTCAGGATTTGTATTGCCATTATAAGAATTAATCTGCAGATAGCTGTTTACCCATGAGCTGTATAAAATTTGTGAAAAGCAGTTCAGGGAGACCAATAGCAGGATAAGACACAGTTTTTTATTCATGTGTAAAATTCAGTTCTGCCAGCTCCAGATTATTGTTGTCTCCATAATCAATCATTACTGATGCAGTATATTTTCCTTTTAACAGTGTTGCAGGAAGAGGAATATTCAATTCTCTCTTGTTTCCAGGCATGGTATAGAAAATAATCTGATCAAGCGATACTTTATTACCGTTTTCTGTATTCACAAGTTCCGTTTGTATTTTTCCATCGGTCCATATATTGCCCTGATTTTCAAACAAGATGGTAAGATCTTTTTTGGATGAAGCCAGAGTAAGATTATGAATCTCAATTTTTTTAGTGGCTTTGGCAGTTAACTTATGAAAGAGTTTAATTCCTGAACGGATACTTACTTTTATATTGGCCCCTTTGTTATCTACATCATTCACAGGATTCATCTGACTCACATACAGAACAGCAGTATGAGCTAACATCTGATCTGATAATGTAGCGGGAGGAGTGATGGTGACATCAATGTCCTTTCTTTCCCCCGGAGCTAAGGTAAAATACGTGTCTTCATTTTTTATTGATATCCAGCTGGCGCAGGATGTTGGCAGCGTATTGGCCGCAGACATTTTGTTTTCTCCTGTTTCATTATATTCCCAGTCACCCAAACTCACAGCCATGTCCAGAGAATTTTTTGCACTTACATTGGTTACAGTTACCTTCTGCGTAGTGCTTTTTCCAGCATCAGATTCAAAATAAAGTCTGGGAGGAGACACCGATACACCTGTCTGAGCATTGATTGGAGAACAGAAAAGGAGTAAAGAAAATAAAATGAAGATATAAGATCGGTTCATTATTATACTTTGCTGTTAAAGTACAGATAAAGTGCTACAATCTGTAACACTTTATCTGGAGTAGTTTATATAGTATTTAAATACTTATTGAGAAATAATAGTATACGTTAACTCTGTTGTATAAACGGTAGGATCCTGACCTGCAATATAATTGTCAAGATAAGCATTGGCTCCTGCTCCTTTATATTCAATGTTAATTTTTTTGTCTACACCACCACTAGCGGATGTTACTAATGTTGCATCGTTATTAGAAAGCTGCACGTTCTGTGCATACTGAGCGCCGTTAAGAACTTCAGTTCCTGCACTGGCCTTAATTTGAATGGTATTGGCCTGGATATTTTTTGCCCCGCTTTGCAATGCTGCATTGGCACTTTTTACTTTAACCTGGAAACCTCCTGTACTATAGATGCTTAAATGATCAGCATTTACAGAGGATACTCCGTTGGCATAGTCATCTTTAGTTTTATAGTCTAAGTTTACAATCTTTTGAGCAGGGTTTACGATAAGAGTCTGGATAGGTTTTAATCTAACATTTAGAGTTACATTCTGTTGAGCCTTTAAAGCAACAAAACCAAATAGCGACATTGAGGCTACAATATATTTCTTCATAAAATAACGGGAGTTTTAATAGTATATTACTTCTTGTTTTTTTCAGGTGCAAATTTAGAAAGAGGTATAGGTACTTGTTTTGTGAAAAAGTACTAAAGATTTGTAAATTTGGTTTTGGAAATAATCTTGCTGAAAAATAGTATTTTATGAAGGAAAATAAGCTTTTAAATTAATTAAAAATTAAAAATATTGTTAATGTTGTTGAATCAATATTATATTATTGTCAATTTACTAAAAACAAAAGGTTAAAAATTTAAAAAAATAATATATAATGTATAGTAAATAAGCTCTAGATCGGCTTATTGAGAGATTAAAGTTAACATCATAGAAGTGGACTTATCTTTAAATTGTTTTATAATTTTATCTATTTTTTGATTTATCATGAATTTTTTTTCAATAACTCCGTCATGACTTTTAATAAGATTATACTCATCCTTATCATCGTGTTGAATTCCCAGCTGAAATCCTGATGGACTTGAAATGATAACAGAGTTTATTTCCGCTTGGATACTTTCATCCGTATCATCAACCATTTCGCTGTCACCTCCAACCGCCAGCATCTGGGTAGGATAGAGTCTTACATTCACCTGAACATCATCTGTCTGCGCATAGATGCTCATGGAAACGAAAAGAAAAATTACTGAAAAAATATATCTTTTAAACATATATTAATTTTTCACTGATCTGTTATTTATCCAAAAATACAATATTATTTTTACATTATTTCATTTCTGAGGGATTTTTTCCTGTATGTTTTTTAATAAAATTACTAAAATTTCCTTCATCACTGAATCCCAGATCATAAGCAATTTCAGAAATGTTGCTGCCAGAGAAACTAAGGGATTTTTTGCATTCATTGATCAGTTTTTCAATGATAATATGTTTGGCCGTCTTTCCCAAAACATACTCGGTCATTTCAGTGAGCTTTCTTGGCGTGATATTGAGTTCATTAGCATAGTGCGAGACCTTTTTAGCCTTTTTATAGTCTCTCTGCAAAAGCACTTTAAATCTATTGACGTAGTGGAGATAATCAAATTTGATGTCTTTTTTCAGTGTTTCAGCCGGAATATGTAAAAATGCGTCCAGAATTAATCTTTCAATAGCGTTATGGGCAGCGGAAACATACAGACTTTCATCTTTATGTTGAAAATTGTGCATTCTTCCCATAAAGACTACGTTCATCTCTTTAATATTTTCAAAAGGTGCTATGAAAATATCAGAATCATAATTGAAAAAAAGCCTTGAATTGATAAACATGCTGTCTTTTCCTGATCTTTCATAAAAGCTTGAAGAAAATGCAATGATATACACCTCGCCCCGTTTGGTCTCACCAAATACAATTTGTTTTTGAGGGCCTACAAATGCGATATGGCCGCCTTTTATGGGATGTGGAATATTTTCAACTTCCAAAGTAATATCTTCTATAATGATGTAGATACAGAAATACTCAAGTGTATTAAAACTTCTTTTATTATTATTTCTCTGTATGATGTTATTTAATGTGTTGATGCTGAATCCTAAATTCTTCAATTGGTCTGTGATAACGTACATAGTGATAAGCTTCAATAAAATGATAAAGTTGTTCTATAATGGCGGATTATACAGCTAAAATGAGCCTAAAGATCAAACTATATGATATAATTAGGATATTTAGGTACTTATTTTGAAGCCTGATTTGACTAATATAAATGTATATAAAAATAGCTATGTTTTTATCATTAATTTCGAGTTATTATTAAGTTTTTAGCTTTAATAATAACAAATATCCCGGGCTTGAGATTTTAGTACTTTCCATTTTCCCAATATCAACACGTCGTCTTTTACTTGCTTGTCCATTATTTATTTATAGTATGGTTAACTCCCTGAAAAACTATTCAATACCCTTTCAAAGAATGATGTAAGCTTGATGCCGCTATGATTATAAACGATTATCCAACGGCGTATGAAGAAATCCTTCAGCTG
This sequence comes from Chryseobacterium rhizoplanae, assembly GCF_900182655.1. Lineage (GTDB taxonomy): Bacteria > Bacteroidota > Bacteroidia > Flavobacteriales > Weeksellaceae > Chryseobacterium > Chryseobacterium rhizoplanae. Next base: position 328,572 of record NZ_FXTC01000004.1, on the reverse strand, counting down.
AAATATTACACAAAAGTGCCATAGACACAGGTCTGATTTACATGTAATTTTACCATGAAATCATCAATAACTCTGTAACTACAAGTTTATCCTCAATCTTAAAATATAAAATCATGAAAAACTTTTATGTAACCATTGTATTGCTGCTTGCCAATACCGGAGTTATCTGGTCGCAAGTGACACCGAATTCTAACAAATTTTCAGTCGAGAATTATGTAGCCATAGATAATAAAGGGAAATATGCGCTTTACAACACCCACGGTTTTTATGAAAATGTTGCTAAGGGTACTGTTGCCAAGGTGTTTATATTGCCTATTCTTAAGTTTGATATCAATAATATTAAATATATAGACAGTAAAGGAAATGAAACATATAAGGGTTCAGATCAGATCCGGACCTTGATTATTCCGGTAACACAGGAGCTGGCATTACCCAATGAAAGCCAGAAAGCATCTATTTGTGCTGCAATAAAAAGCACAACAATATCCGCCTTTTATCCTCCGATTCTAAAAAATACAAATGGACAGCCTGTTTTAACGCCTTATCTGATGACCAATACTGCATTAACCAACCATTTCTTTTCTCTGGCCCAACAGTATGAAACTACCATGCTGGCTCCTCAGGAAGAATTGATTAAAGATTATAATACCAATTTCCAAAGCCAGATCATCTCACCTACCGAAGTAGAATTCATTGTGGAAGCAGGAGGGGAGACTGTTTACAGCAAGCGCATCTCAGGAACACTGGTTGGTAATAAAAACTTTAAAAATATAAGTATTGAAAATCCTACGGAATATGTTAAAAATCTGCTGGCTAACGGAAATGGTGAAATATCGGTCAGCTATAAATTTAAGAATTCTAAAACCAGTTATATTAATGCCCATATAGACGGTAGTACTATTATTAATCAATTTTTAAGTGATGCTCAGCAGAGCAGCGTAAGCCAGAAATCAAGCGGGTGGGCATTTCTTGGATTAGGAAGCAGCCGGAAATCAATGAAGTCCTCATTCAATCAGCAGATTGAGAATCAGTATACTGCTGAAAAAATAAATAATACGAGAATTGAAATGTATGATGCAGATGACGACATGATTCATCAATTTGAAGAAAAATTCTTTCCTGATATCTCTCAGGAGGAAGCCCTTAAGAATCATCTTCAGGCAGCCGAAAAAGCAAAAGCGGAAGGGAATGATAAATTGCAGAATTTACATTTGCAGTTTGCAGAATCATTACAAAAAAATGATCCTAACCTGACTCCCAATATTGAGGCTGCTGTAGCGGCTCTTGGTAAAAAAGATTATATCGGATTTATAGCCAATGGAGTAAGATGGGGGAATAATGGAGCGAAAGGTAACACTTCCTTTAAAAAAGTGCTGAACAGTACTGAAATGACAAAGATGGTAGAAGATTATAGCCATACAAAAACAATATCGGTGCAGCATGCAGTTACTCAACCTGTCATTGCCAAAGAAGACGTGAAGTTCAGAGCTTCTGTAGGAGTCATTGATGTTATTCCATGGGATGTTCAGCTGTATATTTATAATGGATATAATACCGTTCTTCAGAATGTAAAAGGTGTATTAATAGGCCCAACAACTGTAGGCGGAGCTTTACATCTTAATAATATCCTGGCTGGTACCCTTGTTAAAAAAGTGGGTTCTTATTCTGTATATGATGCCCAAACTTTTACAGATGCTTTAAAAAACTATGAGCCTGGTGAAAGAACTGATTTGACTTTAGTAGTGCCCAATGCAATGAATCCCAATATTTATCAGGAAAAAACCGTACAATTTACGCTGGGGGCTCTTCCGGTTATTGATTAGAATGGACTATTAGTATATATCGTGAATTATTAAATGCCTCCTGTTGAAAAAATCAACAGGAGTTGTTTTGTAGAGTACTCGTTGAAGATCCGGAAATGTTCATCTCTTTTTGAAGTGTTAATTTATTGATAATCTGATGTATAAATTTGAGTTATCACCATTGGAGATCTGTAAGTTGTTGTTTTTCAGTGTTATAAATATATTTAATAATATAGTGAAATTCCATATTATTTAATAAAATTAATTTGTACATTTATTTCATTCATGAATGTATCTTATTGGGATTTAGTGTAATATGTTTTTAAAGTAGGGCTGCTTTCTTTATAAAGTACCATATATTTAAATAAAACTATTATGCTGTAAAAGGTAAAAACCATTAAAACATACAATCATGAGTAATGAAAATTTTAATCCTCTTGAGCTTCTCCGTACGAAGTTCAGGTATCCGTTCCCAACCTTAAAAAATCCTCATGCAGATCAGTTGCAGGACATCACCGAAAACCAGTGGATTGATGGTGAATATATGTGGCTGTATCAGAATAATCCTGATCTGCGTAAAAAGTACAAGAAAACCAAAACAGCCCACATCGCAGCCCAATGGTTTCCTACGGCTTCTGCTGAACGTTTCCGGCCTATCTGCAGGCTGATGCTCTGGACACTCTACAATGATGACCTGTATGAAGAAAGCAAACCTGATGATATTGATGATGTGCATGCTCAATCTATTGCCATATTGAATGGTGAAATCTCTGTTTCTCAGTCTACAATACCATTAGCTTCTATGCTTGCCTCATTAAGACAGGAATTGCTTCAGTTTATCCCTGAGGAATCAATGCATCGTTTCACGCAGATGATCAGCAGATATTTTAACGGTCTTAAAAAAGAACAGGAATACAAAAAGAATAAGATGTTTCCTACAACGGCAGAATGTATTGTCTTAAGGGAAGATTCAATCTGCCTGTATCCTTTCCTGCAGCTTACTGAGGTTGAAACAGGCATTACCCTGCCTCCGGAAATTCATGACCATCCGGTGATCCGCCGTCTTCAGGCACTTGCCTGTCATCTGGTAACTTTTTTCAATGAGGTTCAATCTGTAGTAAAAGATGAAGCAACAGGGAGTATCTATTATAATATTGTGAAGGTAATTCAGAATGAACGCAGGGTATCATTAGAAGAAGCCTGCATGGAAGATCTGCGTCTCCATAATGAAGATCTTAAGGAATTTGTAGCCCTGCAGGCCTCACTTCCAGACTTTGGTATATGGCACGAGGCTGTGGTCAATTGGGTACACTATATGAGTATGGTACTGAGCGGTTGGAAAAACATATCCACCAAGCTTGACCGCTATAACAAAACTGAATTTCCAAGTGCTTCTGAATTAAGGGAAACACTGAACCATAACCAATTTTAATAAAACTGAGTGATTCGTGGTAGCTACATGATTTACGGTTTTAACAACAATCATAATACAGAAAAAATAAGGTTGTGATTGATGACATCAGGCAGTTGATGCTTATTTAAGTATAATAATTTAAAAATATAGATAAGATGACACCAGAACAATTTAATAGTGCAGATTACTTACCACGGGGATGTTACCCATGGCCCGACCTTATCAACCCACATGCTGAGCAGATGGGGAAAGATATGGATGGATGGATTGATAATGATTATACTTTTCTGACTGAAAAACAACGGAAAATTTATAAAAAAATGGAACTTCATATGTGCACTGCACGTATGTGGCCGCACTTAACTTATGAGCAGGCCATTCCATGTAACAGGTTTATGCTCCAATACGTTGCTCTCGATGATCAGGTGGAGCATTCGTCCCTTGAAGAAATCCAGGAATTACGGATCCGTTGTACAGATATTCTCAGGGGTGCTCACGCCATGCCGGAGGAAAATGCCCTCTATCATCATATGGCAATGATCCGGGATGAATTTCGTGCTTTCATGCCAGACCTGTGGTTTGAGCGGTTTGTTTACTATTTTTATCAATCTTTCAGATACGGAATAGAATTGGAATATCCCTACAAAATAGCCCATCGCCCCCCATCACTGAATCTTTACAAAACCATTAGAGAATATTCTGTTCTGATGCGTCCTTATCTGATCTTTGGTGAGATTGAATCAGGGCTTGTCCTGCCGGAACATATCTTTGAGCATATAGTAGTACAAAAAATGATTTCCCATATGACCCTGGTCGTTGCCTGGCAAAATGATCTTCACTCCCTGCCAAAAGAAATGGCGAAAGGAACTGAGGTTTTTAATCTGGTTTTTGTATTACAGCAGGAATATAATCTTTCTTTGGAAGACGCTTGTGCAGAGGCTTTACGTATTCATAATGAAGAGCTTACCAGTCTGAATGGCTTACATAAAGAATATCGGGAATTCGGTGAATATCAGGAACACGTCGACAAATTTGTTTATTATGCCGGTGTCGGATTGCAGGGAGTTAACACTTTTTATCTGGAAACAAACAGATATAAACATGGAGGAGTTGGTTTTGCCTGGCCTGAAGATCAAGCTGCAAATAAAAGTCTGTAAATAAGATTAATTTAAAATAACTTTTAAATTTTAAAGATGAAACAACAGGACGTTCCGGTTTTACAATATCCCTGGCCCTATGAAATAGGTCCTTTTTCACAATCTTTTTATGAAGAACAGAATGATTGGATTGATACAGATTATCAGTTTATGTCTGAAGCTACAAGAGCTAAATACAAGAAACATGGTCTTGTAGAGGCTGCTTCATATATGTTTCCGGCGGCCAACACTAAAGAACAAATGAGACCTATAGCAAGATTTATGGTTTGGCTGACTCTATTGGATGATTATTATGAATTATGCCCGGTTGATCAATTTGCAGATATCAGAGACCATATCATGGATATCATGATGGGAGAACAACCTAAAGCAGATGATATCGGACTGATAAAACAGGTGGCTTTAAGCAGACAGGAATTTATTCCTTATGTTAATGACGAGTGGTTCATACGCTGGACTAAAAATTTCTATTGTTATGCCACCTATGGACTTATGGAAGAAACCCCCTACAAGTTAAAAAAAGAATATCCAACCGTTAGTAATCTTCTGCTTATCCGTGAATATTCAATTTCCATGTACCCATATGGTGATCCGGTAGAACCTTCTATTAATTACATAGTGCCGGGGTATATTTCTGAACATCCCATTATAAAAAGGCTAAAAATGCTAATGTGCAGAATAATAGCTATTCAGAATGATTTTGCTTCCATAGAGAAGGAGTTGGGGATTGATACAGAAATTCTGAATATTATATTGGTTATAAAGAATCAGTACAATGTTTCATTAGAAGAAGCCATTTCCGAGGCAATGCATATCCACGATTCATATGTTCAGGAGTTTGTTGAGCTTCAGAATAATCTCCCCGATTTCGGTTTACATCAAAAGTATATCAAACGTTTTGTTCATAATATGGCATTAATGATCTCAGGATTGGGAGCATGGTATCATAAAGGTAATTCCACCAGGTACAAAACTCCCGGTGAATTTCCTAAGCCTGAATATGGGATCATTACGTAATAACCTTAATGAAAGCACAGACAATATCAATTCTGTTCATCTGTGTTTAGTAACGCGTTTGAATTTACTTTAGCAATCACTTTTAGAGGCTGTCTCCAATATTTGACAATGTAAATATAGGAGACAGCTTTTTTTGTTCATATAAACCTTTGTATCCCTGCTATCGTAAATCTGAAGATTTTAGAGCGGAAACAAAAATTAAATAATTACCTGAGAATTCCGGTCTATTTCTTCGGAGTTAAGGATAGATTATCCATATAAACAGCCTGATGTACCCCATTCAGGAAAACTTTCAGTCCCAGGTGTGAATCTTTTTTCAAAGAAATGGTATATGTTTTTTTCTCTCCTGTTATCTTTGAGGGCTTAGTGATTGAAACAAAAGATTTTGCATCAGAAGGACTGTTTACTGAGAAAAGTTCTAATGTTGTTTCCCCTCCGTTATCCGAAAGATCAACAGAAAGGGTATATGTTCCGGCTTTTATTTCCGGAGTTACCAGATACATATTTTCTCCCGGGTTGCTCATTGAGTAAAAAATAATTCTTTTATCACTCGCATACAGCATGGCTTTCCCTGGCTGAGCAGTCCAGCATTTATTGATGTCTTTCCAGGTATCGAAATTTTCTGTAAGAGTTGCTACCGGTTTACACTGTGCACTTGCTGTTAGGAATCCTCCAATAACAGCGATTCCCGAGAGTACGATTTTTCTCATGTCTTATTTTTATTTATAATGAGTAAAAATAATTAAAAAAGATTGCATTGAGAAGTTTTATTTTGTGATTTAAATTAGTCTTTCATTTTATTCAGGAAATAAGCTTTACATTATTCTTCATGTATTTTCGATATATAAAAAATTTTCATCAAAAAAATAAAGGAATAAATTGATTTTGGAAGTATAAATAGCCAATAACAGACGTTTAAATCATTTGTTTTTGGATTTTTTAAGCCATAAAGGGTTTCCAAATGCATTAACATCTGAATCGATATCTAGATATTCTGATCTGTTACAAAACAGGCATTCTCTTTCAGTATCGCTGATATATTTCCAGGTATGGATATTAAAAAAGCAAAATAATTTTTTCAAAACAAATATTTTTGCAAACAAAATCATTTTATTAATCAAATAATTACGGGATACCGTAATCTGCCGAAAATAAAAGGAAAAATACCAATTGAGATTGAAGCTGAAAAATTTTGTGAATTACATTTTAATTTAGAAAAATGACAAGAGAATGTTACCTTTGACTTACATATAGAAAAAAGAAGAGATACGAAAAGGACTTTTTTATAATCTAAACGATTACGATCATTTAAGTATGAAACATACAAATAATAATATCTATGTATGGTTGAAAACTATAATTTATACACTTGGTTTTCTAAGTTTAATAGGAATATCACGATTTTGGACAGGATCAAAAGAAGATTGGGATCAGATCAGAGAAAATGAATTTATTCCAGCTCTTATCACGAGAACCGTTGCTTTTACAACAGCAGGATTAGTGTTTCTAGGATTATCATTTTTGATCAATTATATTTTTAAAAAAGAGAGCAGTTTTTCAAAAGAACTGGTTATTTTACTGTTGTTTTCTTTTACTCTGAATTTAATAGTATTGTCAGGTTTTATCTAATAAAGACTGAAAATAATGTATAACCTAAAATCTCAATTATCATAACAATTTGTTTTTAGAATGTTACAAAAAGAAGCAGTCACTCTTTGACCATTATACTATTTAAAAAATAAAAATATAAAACATAAAAACTTTAAATAGTAAACTTTCTAATTCTTGTCCATTTTAAGGACTGTTGGCGTATAAATTGATACTACAAAATGAACTGAATTTTGATGACTAATGACTAGACTCGCTGTAACTCTGATTTTCTTTTTAGGTGGTTTTTTCTTTTTACATGCACAGGAGAAGAAAGACTCACTGTATTACAAAATAGAAGAATTTTCGGATAAGAGAAAGGTTACCAAATTCATTCACCGCTTTATATTTCGTAGAGAGCCGGATTCTACTTCCGTGAAATCCAGGACAGAAAAACTGTCGCAGGAAGCTTACAACAAAAAGTATATCAGAAAAATCAGGATCGAAACCATTGATCCTTTTGGATATGGCTCTAAAGATGCTAAAGAAAAAGCAAGATGGTATGATTGGGTAGCAGATCATCTTCATGCCAATACAAGAAACTCCACTGTTAATAATTATTTACTTTTTGAAGAAGGTGAAGAATATAACGCCCAGAAACTTTATGAATCCGAGCGTTTGCTTAGAGCAATGCCATTTGTAAACAGGGTGAATATCAGTGTTTCCGACAGTACTTCCAGCAAAGATTCTATTGATGTTGTGGTTAAAGTCCTGGATTCCTGGAGTCTGAAGCCGAGAATCAGCTATTCCGGAAGTAAAATCGGTCTCGGAGTTACCGAAGAAAATGTACTGGGATTAGGCCATACCCTTGATTTCCTTTACAGAAACGATTCCAAAGAAAAACAGGATTATCTTTTGGGAAGCTATACAACCTATAACCTTTTAGGGACATATATCAATGCCCAGCTTCTTGGGGAAAGGGATTTTTCAAAAAATGAAAGAATTAATTTCAGCTTAAGAAGAGACTTTTTCTCTCCTTTAACGAAATGGGCGGGTGGTTTTACGTTTGAATATTTTAAACGGAAGGTTTTGCTTCCTACAGAAACCGATACTGCATTTCCGGAAGTTCAGATCAAAGTGTACAGTCAGGATTTATGGGGTGGTTATCAGATTCCTGTTTCATCAGATCCCAACGAAAAAGTATCCAGCAATATTGCGATAATAGGACGATTTCAGAATTATCAGTATAAAGACAGTCCGGGAATAGACCAGTATAAATATTTTAGTTCATACAACAGTTTTCTGATGTCTGTTGGGTTTATCCACAGAAACTTTTCGGTTCAGAGAAATATTTTTCAATATGATTTGCCGGAAGATGTTGCGTACGGTAATTCAGTGAACATTATTGCGGGAGGTTTATCTAGAAATAAAGAAGTGAACCCGTATGTGGGAATTTCGGCTTCGTATGGTACTTTTACAAAGTTGGGATACTTTACTGTGAAAGGACAGTTTGGAAGGTTTTTTAATGAAGACAGCCAGAACCGCGAGTCTTTCCGTGTGGATGGAACATATTTTACGAATCTTATGGATTGGAAATTTGCCAAAGCAAGACATTTCTTTTCTCCGACGATTGCCTTAGGAAATCCACAGCATAATTACTCTTATAAAGACAGGATCAATCTTTCTTCTACAGATGAGTTTCCTGTTTACAACTCAGATTATATCGGGACTAAAAAACTGGTTTTAAGATATCAGCTTCAATTGTTCATTAATAAAACTTGGAAGAATTTCCACTTCAGTCCTTACTTAACCACTGCAGTAGGGTGGTTGGGAATGCCTGATGATAGACTATTGAAAACAAAAGCAAATACAAAAATTGGTATTGGGGTATTGATTAATAATCCGTACCTGGTTTTCAACAGAATTCAGATTTCTTTCATGTATTATCCACGGGTTCCGTTTGATAATAACTCGGTTTTTGATTTTAACAGTAATAGAAATAATCTGCTACCAATGAATAATTTTGCAACAGATGTTCCCCATTTTGTAAACTTTGGGAATTGATAAAGAAGTATTTTAAATTTTACCCATTACAAACATATTCTCCATGGTAGGAACTTTACTTCCGCCTTCTTTTTCAAGGGTAATGGCAAAAGCCTGAGCATTGGGAATGTTAGACAGTGCAATTCTGCTGTCCTTGTCCTCGGTATACATTCCTGCGTTTACAGGTTGCCCGTCTTCGATGGCCCAAAGCTGATATTGCATTCCTGCAGGAGCTTTAGGAAGTTTTTCCGCGTTCAGATAGACTTCTTTTGTTTTCTTATCCCAGAAGACCATGGCTTTAGAATCCGTATGCTTTTCAACCCCATTCAGCATTACCATCTGCATATCAGGATTGGAGAACATATCAATTTTACGGTTCATTTTTTCCATTACCCGATCCTGAGCTTGCTTTTCTGCAGCCAGTAAAGCCATTTTCTTTTTATCAGATGACTGCGTATTCACCATAAACAAATTTCCGGCAACACTGATCAGGAATAATACGGAAGCCGCTATTGCATACGTTTTCCATTGTGTATTTTCCTTAATAATTACTCTTTCTGTAGCTTCTCTGTGATCTTTTGTTTCAGGAATATTTGTAGAAACAGAAGGAACGACCTCTTCAACAGTCTGTTCCTGCTGAATTTTATTCCAGATCTTAGATTTCAAATCGCTTGGAGGTGTTACAGCCTGAGCGGTAGCAAGATGTTCCAAAGTCTTTTGCGCTTCTTCAAAAGCTGCTTTTACTTCAGCATTATTCTTCATCACACACTCCAAAATCCCCGCTTCCTCAGGAGAAGCATGGCCTAGAATATAAGATTCTATAATTCCGGATGATATGTATTCTTTTGTGTTCAATTTATTTTATTGATAATCTTTTAGCAAATCTCTTAATTTCATCAGTGCATTACGCATTTTCGTTTTCACGGTTCCCAGCGGTATCTTTAGTTTTTCGGATATTTCATGCTGGGTATATCCCTGATAATAAGCAAGATTTATAAGTTCCTGCTTATCTGTTTCCAGCCCTTCAAGCACATTGGTAAATCCAATATAATCAGAGGAATTATTAACCGTTGAAAGCTCTGTAGTATTATATACGAAATCCGGAAGTGGTTGGTTTTTAAGCTCATTCTGGAATCCTTTGGATTTTAAATAATCAATAGCCGTATTCCTTGCAATATTGATGATCCAGGTGTAAAACCTCCCTTTAGAAGCGTCGTACTGATGGATAGAGTTCCATATTTTAACAAAAACATCTTGAATTACTTCTTCAGTGTATTCTTTAGACTGAACGATCCGGAGAATGATTCCGTACAGCGCACCGGAATAGTGGTCATACAGATAATGAAAACCAGTTTCGTTTTTTTCTTTTAATAAAACGATAAGTTCTTCTTCCGAATAGGTTGTTTTAATAGCTTTTGTTTTTCTGTTCAAATGTAATAAAATAAAACATATAGTCAATAAAATACAATCTATCTTTTATTTCATACATGATTTTAAATAAATCATTAAAAAATATTCAATATAAAAATCTTACCTGAAGAACTGTACTTGCCTTTTGTATTACTCTGTCCAAACATTTTTATAAAAGCCCGGGACCATCTTTTTTAAAGTTAAAAAATCCTTTACTCTCATACGCCTGAAACTTTATAGGAAACCGGTTTTTTATGAGCTCTATCTGCCTGAATTTGATTTTTGTATAAAAATAATCAACTGTAAATCAGTTAATTAAAAATAATTTCATTTTTTTTCAATCTAAAATAAAACCAGCCTCGTAAATGACATTAAACACACAATTATTTATAATTAATTAAAAAATAACGCAATGAACACACAATCGAAAATCACAGTTTTAGCAATGGTCGCTTTATCATTTGCTTTTAGTGGGAAGGTAACGGCACAAATGATGAAAGAAAAAACAGTAATGGTAGGAGGAGCTGCCATGTATCCATCCAAAAATATTATTGAAAACGCAGTCAACTCCAAAGATCACAAAACACTTGTTGCTGCAGTGAAAGCTGCCGGTCTGGTAGAAACATTACAGGGAGCAGGACCCTTTACTGTATTGGCACCCACAGATGCTGCCTTTGCAAAACTTCCGAAAGGAACAGTGGAAAATCTTGTAAAACCTGAAAACAAAGCTACACTTACCAGCATTTTGACTTACCATGTTTTGCCGGGAAAATACAGTGCAAAAGAAATCTGGGCTGCTGTAAAAGCCGGTAACGGAAAAAGCATGATGAAAACAGTGCAGGGAGAAGACCTTACTTTCTGGACTAAAGGAAAAGACCTTTACATAAAAGATGCAAAAGGGAATAGTGCTAAAGTGACTATTGCAGACGTGAACCAGTCTAACGGGGTAATTCATGTAATAGATACGGTTTTAATGCCATAACAAATTCTAAGATTTCCAACAGCATATTCAGTATGCTGTTTTCTTTCTTTTTATTTATCCGAACACTAAAAAAAATTAATAGTATGAAAAAGACAATTCAGGTTTCTAATCAGGGTGCTACCCTTGATACCAGCAGAAGAAACTTTTTAAAATTAAGTGGAGTAGGATTAGCCATCGCAGGCCTTACTATAATTGGCTGTGATGACAATGATGATTTTCAGATCATGGAGGAATCCAAATATGATTTGGGAACAGGTGATGTAGGAGTATTAAATTACGCCTACGCACTCGAACAGCTGGAAGCAGATTTCTATACCAAAGTGGTTAATAATTTCTATACGGGAATTTCCAGTATTGAAAAACAGGTTTTTACAGACCTCTACCATCATGAAGTAATTCACAGGGATTTCTTTAAAGCAGCCATCAGCGGTGCTACAGACCATGTGCTTCCTAAGCTTGAATTCCAGTATCCTAATGTGAATTTTAACGACCGTAATTCAGTTTTAGCTACAGCAAAAGCACTGGAAGACACTGGTGTGGCAGCTTATAATGGAGCCGGAAAATATATTTCCAATCCTGCTTATCTGGTGATTGCCGGCAAAATAGTTTCGGTGGAAGCCAGACATGCTTCTGCCATCAGAAATTTAATCAATCCGGGATCTGCTGATTTTTCAGGAGATGATGTGATAGATGCCAACGGACTTGACCTGGCAAAAGAGCCTAAAGATATCGTAATGGCTGCCGGAGCATTTATCAAAACACCTTTTACCTGGAAGGAAAGAGGCATTAATTAATCATTCACCTTAAAAAATTACATTATGAATATTCTTAGATTACTGGATAAGCTTTCTCATGATAAATTTTTCACTACAGAAGCTTCAAGACTGGAGACCATTACGAATATGTCATTATTCGGGAAAAAGGCAGCTACTGCAGCTGTACCGCTTGGATTGGGAACTTTAATGGCTACTTCTGCCAAAGCGGAAACTACGAAAACGAATTTAACCGGTTATGCTTTAAAAAGTACCCTGACCGATGCCTTACAACTTGCATTGGTTCTGGAATATCTTGAAAATGAATATTACAGCATAGGATTATCCACACCAGGATTGATCCCCACCGGAGACAGAACTGTTTTTATGCAAATCTCAAAACATGAATCAGCTCATGTCAGCTTTCTGAAAAGTACACTGACTTCTCTGGGAACAACACCTGGAAGTAAACCAACCTTTGACTTTACAGCCAGCGGAAATTTTTCACCCTTTACAGATTATAGCCAGTTTCTTATTCTTGCCCAGGCTTTTGAAGATACGGGAGTAAGAGCTTATAAAGGGCAGGCGGGAAACGTGATGTCTAATAAAGTGGTGCTTCAGGCAGCATTGCAGATTCACTCTGTTGAAGCCAGACATGCTTCACAGGTAAGAAGAATGAGGGCCAATAAAGGGTGGATTGAGCTTGCAGACGGAGGAAGCATGCCATCCGCAACCAATCCTGTGTATGCCGGAGAAGACAATGTAAACCAGGCAGGTTATAATACAGGAACTTTATTTGGAGCGGCAGCCGGTTCTGCGGCTTATGATGAAATATTAAGTGGCAGCGATGCACAAACTATTGCTTCCCTGTTCATAGTTTAGTTGTGATTTGGATGATGATAAGTGGTGTCCATTTCCGGAATTTTCCGGAAATGGATTTTTTTATGTTTAATCGGATTGTAAATGAGTATTCTAATGTAATAAATTGGTTTTCCTTAATAAGGTCTTTGAAGCGCTGATGGAGCAGAGTTGGGCAGGTATTGGTTTACATAAAAAATCCCCAGTAAGTCCTGGGGATAAAAACTAATAACCATGAAACTCAAATTAATGAGATAATCAAGTCGCAAATGTATTGAAAAAAGATTCAAAGTCCCATTATTTTGAATTATTTTTTTCTGTTTTTTAAAAAAAATGTACAGGAAGCCTCAGCGTTTGATGCCCGAAAGCATCTCATTTGCGTTTTGAATCTTTTATTTTTTTAAACAAAAACCTTCCTTACCAAAAGCAAGGAAGATTTTCAATCAAAATATCATTGATAACTATACCACAACATCTATCTTCACATTGATATTTCCACGGGTTGCTTTTGAATAAGGACATGTAGCATGTGCCGTTTCCACAACTTTTCTGGCTTCATCTACAGGGAGACCCGGTAAAATGATCTGTAAATGAGCCTGCAGAAAAAATCCGTCATCATTTGTCGCCAGATCTATTGAGGTATTGACAGACAGGTCCGAAGGAAGATTCACTCCCATTTTAACAGCACCCAGATGCATAGCTCCGATAAAACACGCCGACCATCCTGCTGCTAGTAACTGTTCCGGATTCGTTCCGTTTCCTTTTGCTCCGGGAGAAGTCAGTTCAATGTCCAGTTTTCCGTCACTGCTTTTAGCTTCCCCGTTGCGTCCTCCGATGACTACTACGTTACCGGAATACAACACTTTACTGATATTAACTACTGTTGTATTTTCTACTTCCTGAATGGTATTTAATTCCATATTTTTATTATTTAGATTGAACAATATTGTTGAATTGATTAAAGTTTTTTTCTTACATCTTTGAATGCCGCCCTAAGTTCTTCTGTAAAGACCTGTGGCTGTTCCCAGGCGGCAAAATGTCCTCCTTTTGGAGCTTTATGATAATAGTATAATGTAGGGTAGGCGCGTTTTGACCAGCTTTCCGGAGCCTGATAAATCTCGTGAGGAAATACAGAAATCGCTACAGGAACTTTAATATCTTTTGTTTTCTGTGCATCAGCGCTGAAATTATTTTTATTGTTTTCCCAATAGAAGCGTGAAGAAGATGCTCCTGTGTTGGTAAGCCAGTAAAGTGTAATATCATCCAGAATCGCATCACGGCCTATTACATTTTCAGGATGCAGGTTACTTTCACTCCATTCAGCGATCTTCTCGTAAAGGAATGCCGCTAAAGCTGCTGGAGAATCGGAAAGTAAATATCCTGTCGTCTGTGGACGTGTTACCATCATTCCTCCATACGCTGCATTTCTTCCAAAGAAAGTACTCATCGCATTATACGCCTGTGCTTCTGAAGCGGAAAGTCCGGCAGGAGCGGGATCTCCGGCATTAATGGGTTTTACAAGCTCAGCAGGAATAGTGGCCGGCATGGTCAGATGAATACCCAAAAGACCTGAAGGCGCTTGTTTTGCCAAAGCATCAGATACTACAGAACCGTGGTCACCACCTTCAGAAACATATTTTTTGTAACCAAGTCTTTTCATCAGTACGTCCCAGGCGCGGGCAACACGGTCTGGATTCCAGCCCAATTCAGTAGGGATTTCTGAAAAACCATATCCCGGAATCGCTGGGATGATCACATCAAAAGCATCACTTGATTTTCCACCATATTGTACCGGATCGGTCAGAGGACCTATGGCATCAATAAATTCTAATGGAGAACCCGGCCAGCCATGAGTAAGAATCACAGGCATCGCATTAGGCTCTTTTGAACGCACATGAATAAACTGAATATCAAGCCCGTCAATCTTTGTTACAAATTGCGGAAGGGCATTCAATTTATTTTCCACTTTTCGCCAGTCATAACCATTGCCCCAATAAGTGATCAGTTCTTTTAGCTGAGCGAGTTGAATTCCCTGAGAAGCATCTTTTACCGTTTCTTTATCAGGAAAACGGGTCTCCGAAATTCTTCTTTTGAGTTCATCCAGTTGAGACTGTGGTATATTAATGTGAAAAGGACGGATACTGGTGTCAGATTTTGACGAAGCCGTCTGGGGATTATTAGCTTGCGCTTTCAAAATTGAAGGAGTACTTAGAATAAAAGTTGCTGCTAACAGGATGGTTGAAATTGTTGTTTTCATTGCTTTATTGTTTTAAATTTTAAATCTGTTTTTTCTTTTTGATGAGACAAAATTAGGTCCTGAAAAACGGCTTGTAAACGGGGAATTTGTTCAAGCAGTCATATTTTGCAGCGAAATAGACATTACAGATGGTGAACAGGAAAATGAGATACGGTAAAAGTAAATCTGAGTAAATTAATTGTGTTTTTCAATTCAAAAAAAGGATAAAAAATAAGCTCCGTTCTTATAAAAACGGAGCTTATTTTATGGTTGTATTCTTTTGAAAAATTATCCGTGAGCTTCTACGGATACTTCATTCCATTCTTCCCAGACTTTTAATCGCTGTTCATAATTCTGTTTTACAAAAGGAAGGGCTACTTTCCCAAGCAATAAACGCAATGGAGGGTTTTCAGTTTCCGCTAATTTAATAAGCGCCGGTGCAGTAGCTTCTACACTTCCGAAAGAGGTCTCAGCTTCCGAAAAGGCTTTTTTAAGACCATCATAAACAGGATTACTTTGAGTATTAATTCCTGTATGCCAGATATTGGATGCATAGCCATTAGGTTCTACCAAAGTAACATGAATTCCGAATTCTTTCACTTCCGTAGCTAACGTTTCACTTAACCCTTCTAGTGCAAACTTAGATGCATTGTATAGTCCCATCGTTGGTAAAGTGGCTAATCCCAGAATAGAAGATACCTGAATGATATGGCCGCTTTTCTGATCTCTCATGATAGGAAGTACTGCCTGTGTAAGCCACAGCGTTCCAAAGAAATTCGTTTCGAACTGTGCTCTTGCTTCCTGCTCATTCGTTTCTTCAATAGCACCCGTTAATGCATATCCCGCATTATTAATCAGGATATCAATACTGCCAAAGTGCTGTTGTACTTTCTGAGCTACAGCCAGAGATTCTTCCCGCTTGTCTACATCTAAAGTTAAAGGCAATACAGAATCGCCATATTTTTCTTTTAAATCACTAAGGGTTTCAACGTTTCTGGCTGTTGCTGCCACGTTGTATCCTTTTGCTAAAAATGCTTCTGCCCAGGCTTTTCCGAAACCTTTTGATGCTCCTGTAATTAAAACTGTTTTTGACATTGTTTTGTTTTTTAATTAATTGTTATGATGATACTTTTTTCTAAAGTTTTCTATTTAATTTAAATGACCGATCGGTCATATTTTTTGGTAAAAAAAATTACACTCTATTTTCCTCTATCATTTTTTTCAGACTGTTTCCAATAACCTTCATTCTGTCATTATTACCAGACATTCTGGACATCAGATGACCACCTTCAAGCATGGCAAAAAGAACGGTTGCAAAATCAGTCGGGTTCCAGTCTGCTCTGAATTCTTTATTGGCAATTCCTTTCTCGATAATGCCGGAAAGCAATTCCTGTCCCTGTTTAATGGCACGGTTTACCTTTTCTTTGACTATAGGATTGGTGTCATCAGCCTCCGTTCCAAAATTTAATAGAGGACAACCTCCTACAACGGGTGGATGATTAGGATCACTGAAAAAATCAATATAAGCTAATAATTGCTCTTCGGCAGTTTTATGACCACTCAAAACTCTTTGAAGTCTATCACTTAATAATTTCATATTATGCTCAACGGCAGCACAGGCAAGAACGTCTTTATTTTCAAAATGAACATACATACTGCCTTTAGACAACCTGGTCGCTTCCATAATATCACTCATAGAAGTAGCGGCAATCCCTTTTGTATTAAAAATAGGTGCTGCTTTTTCTATAATGAACTGTCTGGTTTCTTCTCCTTTTGCCATGATAAGACTAAATAATGATACAAATATATGACCGATTGGTCATAAAATAAAATTTTTTGTAATTTATTTTGAGAAAAAGATAAATATTATTTACAACTATCTGTAATAGTGAAAGTTAAATTTAATTATTTTTTTGCATTGAGATGATTGTCATATCATGCTGCAGGACCGAGATCCTGCAGTGATATACTTTTCATTTGTGTTATAGAACCGCAGGTTTATAAAAAAGTGTAAAGGAAAAGCATACACTCACTTGAGGGATACCAGAATGTATGCAGCAACTAAAAATCTTAATTTATAGGAGCTCAAAGCTCAGTCAGTATTTTTCTATCCATTTGTATAAAGTGGTTTTTGGGATCTTGTAATCTTCTATTATCTGTTGTTTGGTTTTCTCATTTGTTTTTAAAAGGGTTAGAATAAAATCAATTATTTCAACGGTATAAATATTTTTTCTGAATTTCGGAAGCAATGTTTTTTCTGTATTGATTTTTGATAATAATCCGAAGATAAAGGAGGTGAATGATCAAAAGATGCTGAGAATAGATCCTGAAAAAAACATAATTTAGAAGCTTTTTCCATTCAAGAAAAATCTTTACATCCAGAAATTTGCTTTGTACATCTCTTCAAGTTACTTCTACTGCATTACATAAATTCAGAGTCTGTCTGAAGAAAAGCCTGTCTCCTTCACCTGTTTTAAAAAGCATAATAATGGAATTGGAATCAAAACATCTTTTACAGTATTGCAAAAGATGTTTTCTAGATGGGTTAATTATTGTATATCAATACCTGCATTTTGGTAAGCATACATTCTTTATCTTGATTGTATCCGGCGAAAGTGTCCGGATTTACATTCACTTTTGCTGTTCCTGCCCATGCGGAGTACTGAACTTTAAACACATACGTCCCTTCGGTCAGAATTACAGATTTTAGAAAGGTTACAGGTACAGGCATATTGACCAACCCTCCCAAAGTACGCGCTATTGGAAAAGTAAAATTATTATTAAGGGAAGGAATATTCACAGTAACAGATAAATTTGATTGAGCATTATTAGGAAAAATACCTGCTTTAGAAACATATGCCGAAGAAATTTTAGTTCCATCCTGTACAAGGGAAAAAACTCCCTGAGAAGTTATCCCGGTACTAATATCTAATGCATATCCTAAAATAGTAAACAAAAGAGTTTGGGTTCTTCCGGCAGGAACAACGACGGTAAGAGTAACTCCCGGTACATCAATTGTCTGTCCCGCTGTAGCTGTAGCTTCACCAAGTCCTTGGACGTACTTTGCACCATTAACACTTCCGCTAACTGTATTCAAAGTCTGCCATGCGGGTGCACTACCTGGTCCCTGAGAGGTAAGAATTTGTCCTGATGTTCCAGAAGAACCGGCTGTTGTGGCATCTCCACCTACATTCACTTCATTTACAACCTGTAAAGAACCATTTACATGTAATGTTTTCTGTGGAGTAGTGGTTTTAATACCAACCTGAGAGTATAAATTCAATGAGGCTAGCAGAACAATGGGTAATAATAATTTTTTCATAGATGTAAAGATTTTTATTTGTTTTTTTCACTTAGAGTTACAGATATGTAAGTTGTATGTACTGTAAATCAATAGGATATGTTTTGTTATTGCAATATTACATTCGTGTCTTCATGCGGCGCAAAATTTCATCTATGACATAGCTATGACATGGTTCTAACTTTTTGATAATCAAATACTATTTTTAATCAGATACTATTCTTTGCTTTATAATTTACGCTCTCACTGTATGTAAAATATGTCTTTCATTTGGCTTTAAGTAAAAAGGCTATTGAATAATTATTGGAACATGGATGAAGGTAAAAGCTTACCTATACAATGATTTCTTGTCTTCACAATTATGTACGGGGGATTTTAATAATGATACGGAAACTTTACTAATGAGAAATTATATTGCTGAAAACCAAGTTGAAAGAACCGCTCAATTCTGATGTCATATCTATGTCATATGCCATGTAATAGGTGTATACTGTTAAATTTCTATTATTGCAGCTGAAATAAGAATATATACATCTTATTTTCTGTATTTGCGAATAATTTATTTTTCTTTTTGATAGTTATAATTATTTATATTTATGATATCTGTAAAACGCCAATAAATGATGAAATTTTTACTTTTATTTTTCTCTCTAGTACTTTTTGCGCAGCAAAAAATAACGCCTCAGTATATTGATGCAGAATCTGATAAACTTGATATAATAGGTTTGAAAGGGCAGGCTATGGATGGAGGCTATCTGGAAAAAAGCTTATTTATTCTGAAAGAATCCCAGCGGATTCATTATTCCAAAGGAATTGCTTTGGGATATATTCATTTTGCGTCTTATTATTCAAATTCACAAGATTATCAGAAAGAGCTGGAAAATCTGAAATTGGCTATGAAAGAAGAATATACTGGCAATAATCCTGATTTTCAGATCAGAATTAAGAGGCAGCTGGCTTTAAATTATACCAATATGGGGCTTTATAAGGAAGCTATTAATGAATTTAAAGAAAATGTGAAATTAGCCGATGAGATCTCTGTTGACACCATTCGAGTATTTGATAAATCCAGAGCTTACTGTGAGATAGGGATTGCGTACAGAAGACAAAACCAGCTGGACTCATGCAGATGGTATTTGGAAAAGGGAATTAAAAATGTTTCAGAATATAAAGATAAGAAAGCGAATAAGCCTAAGTGGCTATATTTAGCATATTCGCTGGTGCTGGTGGAAATAGATATTGCTGAGAAAAAATATAAGTCAGCAGAAGCGAGGTTTAAATCATTGGAATCCAGGCCGATGATGGTTTTGGGGAATAATAATTTTCAGGTCTATAAAGTAAAAGGTCTGCTCAGCGAGCATAAACAGCAATATGATTCTGCTATTTCTAATTATCAAAAGGCCGTTGATCTGGTTAAAAAAGTTAAAAATATTATGGTACAGCAAGACCTGTATAATAATATTGCAAGAGTTTATCACCAGACGGGTAAAAAAGATTCCGCAGAAAAATATCTTCAAAAATATACCGTAATTAAGGACAGTCTGGAAAAGAATAGAAGACCTGCAATAGAAAATACAGTACAGGAATTAGTAAATCAGAAAGAAGAAAAAATAAAAGCTAAAAATAAGTTTTTGATATATGCGGTATGGATTGGAATCTTATGTATAGTTATTTTTATTGTATTCGTAAGAAAAAATTTACATCAGAAAAATAAAATTCTAAATATAAAAGAAAAGGAAACTCAGGAACTTAATCAAAAATTGAACTTTGCTTTTGAGGAAGTCATTCAGCTGGCTAAAAATAACGATCCTGAATTTCTTACCCGATTTCAGGAAGTATATCCTGATTTTTTTCCAAATCTAATGAAAATAGAACCCCACTTACAGAGTACAGAATTAAAATTTTGTGCTTTGTTATTTCTTAATTTCTCTACTAAAGATATTGCAGCATATACTTTTGTTCAGCCCCAATCTGTACAGACCAGAAAAAACCGTTTGCGAAAAAGATTAGGGATTCCATCCGATGAGGATATTTATCTGTGGATGAAAAAAATTAATTAGAAGCTTATAATTCAGTATTTCAATGCTATTGTAACACCTATGTGGAGTTTGATAATAAAAGACATTGTTCTTATGATGAATCAACGATTCTTGAAATTGTTGATTATCAGGAAAATAATAAGTTGAGTAATTCTGAATTGGCAAGATATTTTAAATTGAGCCGGAATACTGTTGTTAAATGGAAGAAACATTTTTCGCTGTAATGTCATATCGTGTGTATTTAAAAAATGATACACCAATTTATTTAGAGAGATACTATTACAGATAATGGTTTATATCTCTTTTTGATTCAGGAAATAATTCTTAATTTTTAATCCGTTTCAATGAAAAAAAAACAGAGACTATCTCATTCATGAAATAGCCTCTGTTTTTAAATTAGTATCCCGTCAATATCGGTCATTAATTTCTTATGGTGGAAATATGGATGCATTTTTGTCCGTTAAAATCTATAAGTTCAATATTGGCAATCATATCATTGTAAACCCGGGTAGTGGTATCATTAAATTGATACCCTTCAATAAATACGGGCCTGTCTTTAGGAAGATTGCTCTGCTCGTTAAGCATTTCCAACGATAAACTATCAGGATAACCTTCATTTTTTTTAAACCTGATCTCTATTAAACCATTATCTGCAAGATAATCGAATTTCTTTAAATGAGAAGGCAGGCTGGCCTTGGTTTTATAAACGTTTACTTTTTCAATACTGCTTTTGTAAAGATCAAACATACTGGCAGTTCCGATGGCATCATTGTAAACCGCAAATTGTACATTGCTGTTTTTTTGGCCCCAAAGTAAGCCTGAAGTGATGATTAAGAATATATATAATAACTTTTTCATAATAAAAATAGAGGTTTAAATGTCCAATGATTTACTGTGCAAGGTTGGAACTAATTTCTGTTTTTTACTACAACCCATCCTGTGTATTTTATTGGAGTTTGTTTTGTATTGTTTTCATTCCAGCCCATATCAAACCAGTAGGTTCCGGTAGGTACTTTTTTGCCATCCGTAGCTCCGTCCCATTTAAATCCGTTTAATTTACTTCCTACATGAAGCTTGCTTCCATATCTGTCATAGATGCTGAATGTGAAATTATTTTTATTTGCCAAAGCAGAATAATCAAGGACGTCATTGATTCCGTCACCGTTAGGAGTGATAATATTGATCAGATTAGGAACCGTAATTTCTACCTGCACAGGAATGCATTTGTATGAATCCCTTACATAGAAAGTATGGCTTCCGCGAGATATATTGGTAAATATATTTTCATCCTGCCAGTTGATATTGTCCATCGAATACTGATAAGGTGCTGTTCCTGCAATTACGTTTAAAGTAACCGTATTATTGTTAATATTAATATCTGAAATAACAGGATTTTCAGAAGCGTATATCTTCACTGTTTGTCTGGTCGTGCATTCTCTGGTTTTAAGATCTACCCAATAGGTTCCAACTCCTACATTCTTGATGGATTGTGTTGTTGCTCCCGTACTCCATTCATAAGAAGTATAGCCGGGTCCAGCATCTAATGTTGTCGTATTTTCCATACAGATAATTTTATCCTTTAATACTTCTGAGTAGGTAGGAGGAATAACCGTAAGGGTTACTTCTGCAATTTTGTAACATCCGTTGGCATTGCTTACCTTAATGTAAACCACTCCGTTAGGAGCAATGTAATTGGCTGGATTCAGAATTTCATTTGTCCCGTTATGTGCATCAGTAGGAGACGGATAGTATTGCTTAATTGTTCCCGGTTGTACATTAACTCCTGCCGTTGTTAAATTAAATATTCCAAGCACAGGATTAGACGGCTGGAAACATGATCTTAAGGCTGCATCTTTGACGATTGGGCTTTCAGAAACCGTTAGTGTTACAGTTACCTGTTCACAATCTGTAAAATCCGGGTCGTTTCCACAAAACTTATAAACAATAGTATCGGTACCCAGATAACCGAAGTTGGGAACATAATTAATCACTCCTGCTGCATCAATGGTAGCTGTGCCGTTTGCCGGAGGAGTAATGATAGTTACCGTACTAGGAACATAAGTCTGGTTAGAATTGGTAAATTCTGGTACGATAGTCTGGTGTCCTTCACAAACAGTAATTGCTTTTGTAGATTCCACAAGACATGTATATACTTTATAAACCGGGGTAGTTGCCGGAGGGCAAGTGCTTACTGCAATTTTTACTGTATAATTCCCAGAAATCAACGGAGTATAAGTATTGGTATTGGCTCCGGTAATAGGGTTTCCGTTCAGGAACCATTGGTAGGTGTCGTAGCTGTCATTTACTTCCAGTACAATACCCGGAATACAATCTCCTGTTTTTTTTGAAATCAGTGGGATAGAAGAGAAACCCGCAAAATAACCTCCGTATCCGGATGTACTGTAACCACCATTAATACCTGCTGTTACAGCTTTATCAGAAACCACTGTTATATTTCCGGTGATAGATGGAATGGCATACGTCACCCAGCTGCTATTTCCTGTCAATGCGAAAGGTCCTTGTGCGGCTGTAGGTGTATTTCCGTTTACCGTTACATTAGCTCCGGTTTCCGTTAAAATATTCAGTTTTACAACAGCTCCGGTTGGAACAGTACTTGTTACTCCCGGTCCCGTTGGCATCTCATTGATCTTCCCGATTTCTTCAATTTTTCGGGGTAAAAAACAGTTCAATGGAGGGATGTAGTTGAAGCCACAGGTTGCACTGCTGTTATTTACAGAAACCAACTGATATAAATAGACATTTTTTGAAGTCGTAATAAACATATTAAAGTGTCCGGAAGTTCCCTGCTGAACATAGTTGCTTCCTAAAATTCTGTAAAATTCCCCACTGTTGATGGTTGCAATAGGGGTGTTGGAACCATTGATGAATATTTGTGTATTGTTTTCTGTGCCTATAATGATACCTCCCTCCAAATCGGCATTAGTTGATCTTGTTCTTACCATTGCAAAAGTGCTTCCCAGTCTATCCGTAGGTACAGCCTGATCAAGAATTGCATCCGATCCCGTACTTGTGTTGCTTCCAAAATTTCCATTGACATTTCCGTTGGTAAGGGTAATTGGTTTATCAGAAACAATTTTAGCTCCAATAAAAGCCGAAAGATTTTGACCTCCGGCTCCTGCGCCTCCCGCAAAAATAAAAGACTGTCCTTTGTTAAGAGTAATTGTTTGCGTATGACTTGCCGGTGTTCCTCCAAAAAATGTTACATTTCCGTTCCATGTAACAGTGATAGCTGTATTGTTTTCTGTTGCCAATATACCTGCGGTGAAGTTATATATGGTTGATGATGCGGTAGTAGGAGTTCCGGCTACATAAAATTCTTTACCAATCCCGGCTTTTCCTTTACTTGTTATAATTTCAGCGTGTGTAGTACTGCTTACCATTCTTAATGAACAGTAGAATGGCTTGGCCCCTTGTACATATAAACCTTTATTGATAGTGGTGAAGGCATCTGACGTAACATTAGCAGCTATATTACCAATGGGTACTACAAAAGTCTGAGGAGCCCCTTTGCTGATGGTTACATTACCAATCGGGACGTTATTGCTGTTAATTGTAACAACAAAAGGAGTTACAGAATCGGTAGAAAGATATAGTGCCTGTGTATAATTTACAGAGGCATAATAAGGTGCAAACCAATGATCTGTGTCTCTTTGAGCCAAAAGAGGTAAGCCCAATATCAGGAACAATAAACTAAATATAAAACTTTTCATGCATTGCTGAATTTTGATTCTAAAAATTACGAATTCTTTTTTTTAAAATGATTATGATTACGTTATTAATTTTTTATGAATTATCTATTTCCATGTGTATTTCTATCAAAAAAGTAATCAATAGATTAACAGAAAAATAACAGGATAAAATAGATGGAATGATTTCAAAGGCAAATTAGTGTTGGTTTGATATAAAACGTCCACTTATAGGTCCATTAGTTAGTAGTTTTAATAGATCTGGATTTCTTCATTCTTATATATTTCTTAGATTAATCTTTATTTTATGGTTAGGGTAAAAATAATTTAATTATAATATAAAAAGGCTATACTTTCGTATAGTTTTTAAATCAAAGTTTAATGAATTAATTTAAAATGAACTTTTGTTGAAGTGCTTTAGTAAAGAGAATATTTAATTTTTCTTTTAATAATAAATGTTTTTTTGTGATTTTTTAAACTTAATCCTGTTTCATTACGTGTATAATGCATAAAAGTTTCTTTTTAAATGTGAAAAATGTAATAAAATTAGTTAATTTAATATTTTTTTGTTATTAAAATAAATATTTTGCAAACTTACGTTAATTATAATTAGTTTTTGATGGGTTTTTTATTAATTTAATTATAAATATGTTTGCAAAAATAATCAATAGAAAAAATAGTTTTTCACCCTTATTATTATGTCAAGAATATGAGTGATAAAATAAATTTATTGTTTCCCAGGAACACGTCTGGTCCAACAATTTTTGAAAAAGAGAGTGCAAACGAATATTTTAATGTGCTCAAAGCAGTATTGGGAACCAGTGTGGGTTCCGTTTATATTGAAGATTTTAATACCAGAAAACTGAAATTTATTTCAGAGAATCCTCTTCTTTTCTCGGGCTTTCGGGCTGCTGAGGTTGAAAAAATGGGGTATAATTTTTTTCGGAAATATGCCAAGAAAGAAGATCTTGAAATACTACGAAGGGTGAGAACTACTGGCCTTAAATTCTTTGAATGCCTTTCACCTGAAGAGAAAAAGGTACACACCATTACTTATGATTTCCATCTTAAAAATGAAAATAGCATAGATGTTCTTGTCAATCAAAGGATTACGCCTATAGAACTTAATGATGATGGCGAAATTTCTAAAATAGCCTGTGTAGTATCCTATTCCCTTAATCGGACTGCAGGAAATATCCGGATCATATCCAATACCTCAGAAACGTATTGGAAATATAATCTCTTTACAGGAAAATGGACGGAAGAGTGTAAAATCACCTTAAAAATAAGGGAAATTGAAATTATAAGATTGTATCTTCAGGGGTTGAAAATAGAAGAAATTGCAGAACAATTGTATGTGTCACCCAGTACCATAAAATTTCACAGGAGCAAATTGTTCGAAAGAATTGGCGTGAAAAATATTATAGAAGCAATATCCTACGTAATAACGAATAATTTAATTTAAACCTTATTTCGCTTAAAAGTATTTCAGATCGAAAGTGCTGAAAACAAATATTCTTTTACAGGTAGTTTTACAGTTTTCAGAATAATAAAAATCACTGCTTCCTATGCAGTATATTTTTTGAAAATTGTCTCTCTACAAAAATAGAGAGACAATTCCCACAACAGCTTAATTAAGCTGGTAATTTGTGATCACTAAACTCAGGATGAAATGAACATAATTTTCTTCTACCTCTTTTCTGTTGATCAATTTGTTTTTGTACTCATAAGAATTAAGGCCTCTGGATAATTTCTGATATGTTTCGAAATCATCACCTTTAATCTTTACTCTTATATTACCATCTCTTCTGTTGATTAATACATCATCCAAAGTTCTTACCTTAAATAAAACTTCACATAATGTAGGACGAGCCTTCATTGACCCGATATATCTTTCAACTATATTAATCTTGAACGAATCAAATTTGATGGTATTAAAAACGATTTTAGAATTAGGTTCCTGAGTGTTGAGTTCAAGTTTATAGTTCATTACTTTATAAATTTTGGCAAATATAAGTTTAATTATACCAAAAAACAGACTGTTTTAATAGATGATTACCATAATAATGATTGAATTTTATTCTATAAAATGAAAACTGTATGAAAATGTGAATATTAGTAGCTTATAAATGAGGGGGAAACGGAAGTCTTATGATTTTTTTTCGTCCTTTATTTTTTTCCTTATAGGCATTTACGTAATTTTATTCTCTGTAATTAAAAATTCATATTAATACCAATATAATGGAAAGATATAGTTATGGAATAGTTGGCCTTGGAGTGATGGGGCGGAATCTTCTTTACAATATTGCTGACAACGGATTTTCAATCGCAGGATTTGATCTTGATCAGGAGAAAGTAAAAGAATTAGAGATCGGTGCCACTTCAGAAATGAAAGTAAAAGGTACAGGCTCTTTAGAAGATTTTGTATCTGCATTAGAAGTCCCAAGGAAAATTATTCTTATGGTTCCTGCAGGAAAACCTGTAGACGCAGTGCTGGAAAACATTACCCCGCTTCTGAATGAAGGTGATATCGTAATAGATGCAGGGAATTCTTATTTTGAAGATACCAACAGGCGTGTTGCTGATCTGGCATCTAAAAAACTGCATTTTATGGGAATGGGAGTTTCAGGAGGAGAAAAAGGAGCCAGAAGAGGTCCCAGTATAATGCCTGGAGGTGATCTGGAAGCTTTCAAACTTCTTAAGCCAATGCTTGAAGCTATTGCTGCTAAAGTAGACAACGAAGCGTGTACAGCGTATATGGGGAAAGGATCTGCCGGCAACTACGTGAAAATGGTGCACAACGGTATTGAATATGCCATTATGCAGCTTATCAGTGAAGCTTATGATCTGCTTAAAAGAGGAGCCGGGCTGAATAACGAACAGCTGTATGAAGTTTTCAGAGACTGGAATGATGGAGAAATGAATTCATTCCTTATAGAAATTACCAGAGATATTTTTACTCAAAAGGATTCATTCACAGAAAATTATCTTGTTGATCAGATTTTAGATAAGGCAGGAGCGAAAGGAACCGGAAAATGGACTTCTGAGCAGGCCATGGAAATCGGTGTTTCTATTCCTACCATTGATATTGCGGTAACTTCAAGAATTTTATCCGCCTATAAGGATGAGAGAGTTCAGGCTTCTAAAATATATGCTGAAAAGGAAATCACAAAACCGGAAAATACAGAATTGTTTATCAGGGAAGTGGGTGATGCTCTTTTTCTTTCAACATTAATCAGCTATGCACAAGGTTTGTCTTTACTGGTAAAGGCATCTGTGGAATACGGTTTTGAAATTCCACTGAAAGATGTTGTGAAAATCTGGAGAGGAGGATGTATCATTCGTTCCGTATTGCTGGAAAAATTCTATTCTGCCTATACTCAAAACCCTGATCTTTCTAATATTCTGCTTGATCACGATATTTCTGAATTGGTAAAATCGAAAATCAAAGCCTTAAGAAAAACTGCCGGATATGCTGCTGCAAACGGTATTTCAAGTTTGGGAATTCAGACAGCTTTGGGATATTTTGATGCTTACACCACAGAATCTCTTCCTGTGAATCTGATCCAGGCTCAGCGTGATTATTTCGGAGCTCATACCTATCAGCGTACTGACAGGGAAGGAGTATTCCATACTTCTTGGCAAAGTGCAAACAATTAAAATTCGGAAAAAAATGAATCAAAATAAAATCTTGCAGCCAACATCTATCGTTATTTTTGGTGCAACGGGAGATCTGGCAAAAAGAAAACTTTTTCCGGCATTTTATAACTTATACATCGACGGCAGAATGCCCAAAGGCTTCAATATTGTGGCTTTGGGAAGAGCTGAAAATACCGATGAACTCTTTAGAAATTATATCAAAGAAAATCTGGAAAGCTTCTCCAGAAAAAAAGTAACTTCCGAAGACTGGGCTGGTTTTCAGGCTCATATTACTTACTTTCAGCATCAGCTGGATGAAGAAAGTTCTTATCAGAATTTACAGCAGAAATTGCAGGATTTTGATGCTGTTTACGGAATGAGAGCCAACAGGTTATTTTATCTTTCAATAGGACCTAATTTCATTTCTACCATTTCCAATCATATAAAAACGACAGCATTAGCTTCCGATCCGAAAAAAGACCGTATTATTATTGAAAAGCCTTTTGGTCATAATAAACAGTCGGCGATTGAACTGAATAGTCTTCTGGCAAAAACCTTTGAAGAAGAACAGATCTATCGTATTGATCATTATCTGGGAAAAGAAACAGTGCAGAATATATTGGCTTTCAGATTCGGAAACTCAATTTTTGAACCTTTATGGAAGCATAAATATATTGAATCTGTGCAGATTACCGTAGCTGAAGAAGTAGGAGTGGAGACAAGAGGTGCTTTCTATGAACAGACGGGTGCTTTGAGGGATATGATTCAGAACCACCTTTTGCAGATTCTTTGTATGGTGGCTATGGAACCACCTGCTTCGTTGCAGTCTGGCGAAATCAGAGACCGCAAAGTAGATGTTTTAAAATGTATCCGCAGAATTTCTCCCGATCAGGTAGATCATTACGCTGTACGAGGTCAATATGCAAAAGGGACCATAAATGGTGTAGAAGTGAAAGGTTATCGTCAGGAAGACGGAATTGCTTCGGATTCCAATACAGAAACTTTTGCTGCAATAAAGTTTTATCTTGATAATGAAAGGTGGCAGGATGTTCCTTTTTATGTTCGTACAGGAAAGAAAATGAAAGAAAAGCACTCTTATATTACCATTCAGTTTAAACCGCTTCCTCATTCCACATTTTCAGACAGTCCGCATCTTTTGTCAGCGAACAGGTTGATTATTAATATTCAGCCAATGATGGATATCAGATTGCAGTTTATGACAAAAAAACCAGGATTGACCTTGGATTTGAAGCCTGCAGAAATGATTTTTGATAATTTTGCCTGCCAGGAAGATACCCCGGAAGCCTATGAAACCCTTTTACAGGATGCTCTTATAGGAGATCTTACCTTATTTATGCGTTCCGATCAGGTGGAAGAAGCCTGGGATGTTGTTACAACAATACAGGAGGCCTGGGAAAATAATAAAGATTTATCCTTCCCTAATTATAAAGCAGGAAGCTGGGGTCCCGAAGACGTTAATGCTTTGGTGGAAAGACAAGGACACAGCTGGGTATAAATAATATAAAATTTAAACAGACAAAAAATGAATATTACAGTATTTGACAATCTGGAAAAACTGTACACAGAGGCTGCGGATGCGTTTGTTGACCTTTCAAAAAAATCTATTCAGAAGAATGACCGTTTTGTAGTGGCGTTGAGTGGGGGATCTTCTCCCAAAGCTATTTTTAAACTATTGGCGACCCGGAAATATGCAGAACAGATTGAATGGAATAAAGTTTACTTTTTTTGGGTAGATGAAAGATGGGTTCCTTTACATGATGATAAAAGCAACTTCAGAATGACGGATGAAACGCTTCTCAGCCATGTTCCTGTTGATAAGAGCCATATTTTTCCGATGTATGCTGAAGATAAAACCCCTGGGGATTATGCAAAGACTTACGAAGAGCAGATCAGAAGAATTCTTGGCAATGATGGTATTTTTGATTTTATCCTTTTAGGTATGGGAGATGACGGTCATACCGCTTCTCTATTTCCTGGCGAGGAGGTTTTAAATGAAAAAGAAAAGTGGGTTTCTGCCTATTATCTGAAACCTCAGGAAATGTTCAGGATTACTTTGACTGCGCCTGTAATCAATAATGCTGAAAATATTCTGGTAATAGCATTTGGTGAATCGAAGAAACATGCATTGAATGAAGTGCTGAACGGTGAGTATAATCCATCATTATATCCATTACAACTCATTGAGAAAAAGGATGGATATCATTTTTTTACAGATGAAAAAGCAAAAGGGTAACAAAATTCTAACCTTTAAAAATAAGAGACTGTCCTAGGACAGTCTCTCTTCATATCAACTATTCTATACCGAAACCGGTATATACAATTTTTTGTACTTCACAATCAAAAATCTGAACTTTAAATTTAAAAACAGCATCATTAAAGAGCTAATGATACTGTTTCATTTAGTGTTTTTACCTTAGTTGCTTGTGTTCGAAACTTTTTAATTTTTTCCAACTCAATAGTGTTTCTATGTAAAATGGTTATTAGTTTGAAGCAAATATACAAAATAAGACACTTCAGAGTGTCTAAAATGAAAAAAAAATTAAATTATTTTTATTCAGTGTTTAATTGAATCAGGGAAAACAAGTGATAGAAGGCGTTTAAAGTCATAAATAAAATTAAAAAAAATTAAACGGAATAGTTATTTTGACTGATAAATGAAAGAATTCACCTCTTTCAAATAAAAACAGCACCAAAAAATGGTGCTGCAGGTAATGTTTTACCTCAGTTATGGAATTAAAAACATTCAAACTGAGGGAACTAACGATACAATCTGATCTCTCTCAATCTCACAACTCTGATCTTTCGTTTTATATAAAATGGTTATTAGTTTATGCAAATATATACATTTTAGACACTTAAAAGTGTCTAAAATGAAAAAAAAATCATAAACTTGTAGGATTGAAAAGTTTATCATGGAAAGAAAGTCGGCAGCAGGAAGTATCCGGAACACGGAACGCAGTAAAAAAAAATTTTTGGACGCAGTTGGAAAAATACTTAGAACAAAAGGGCATACTGCTTTGAAAGTGACCGATATTGCTGCTACAGCCGGTATAGATAAAAAGATGATCTATAATTATTTTGGCGGGATAGACGGGCTTATAGATGAATATATCCGGTCTCAGGACTACTGGAGTAAAGTAACCATTGATGAAATAGACAAAATAAAATCAAAACCGGAGGACGGAGGGCGGTCTTTCATCGAAAAAATGCTTCTATCGCAATTTGACTATGTTTACAAGAGCAAAGAAGTACAAAAATTACTTCTATGGCGTATTTCAGAACCCAGAAAATCACTAAGAAAACTTACCAGTATTCAGGAAGAAAACGGAGAATATATTTTTAAATTCCTTGTGGATCCTCATTTCAAAGAACAAGCTGAAGAGGTACGTTCGATAATGGCTATCCTGGTTTCCGGACTTTATTATCTGAATATGTATGCCGCTATGAACGGAAGTATTTTTTGTGGTATAGACATTGACACATCTAATGGGCGGGAAAGAATAAAAAAGGCAATCTCATTTTTATTGAATCAAACCTATGAGCATCTGTAATATTCAGTTTGTAATAGATTCGGAGATTATTCCGGTAAAAAACAAAACCATTAGAAATCTCTAATGGTCAATTGTGTTGTTGTGTTTCTACCTTAGTTGTTTCGTGTTCGAAATTGTCTTAAAGTAAGGGAACCTAAATAAAACAGTCTGAATTGTCTTATTTTTCAACCTAAAAGTGTTTTAAAATATATAGATGGTTTTAGTTTGTACAAATATATAAAATAAGACACTACAAAGTGTTTAAAATAATAAAATTTTTCTATATTTTATTTAATATTCTGAATTTCAATCTATTAATTTTTGTAATAAGAAAAAATTACTCTTTGAATGATGCTGGTATTCCAATTTGATCATAAAACAAAAGCAGAAAATCCTCTCAAACTAAAAACATGCATTTCAGTAATTGAAAAGAACAAGTCAAAAAAATAATGCTATTCGGTTCTATCTTTTAGTCAGTTGTTTACATTTGAAATATTTTAAACTGAGGAAACTAACGATACAATCTGAATGGTTTTTAATTTTTAAATCTCGATAGTGTTTTATATAATCAATAGTTTTAGTTTGTACAAATATATATAAATTGTTGAAATTAGACACCTGTAGGTGTCTAAAATGATAAAAAATTTTCTTAAACTTGTATATTGAATGTTTAGTCATGGAAAGAAAGTCAGCATCAGGGAGTATTAGAAATAAGGAACGCAGTAAGAAAAAGTTTTTAGATGCAGTTGGAAAAATTCTGAAAACGAAGGGATATGCAGGATTGAAGATCAATGATATCGCTGCAACCGCCGGAGTAGATAAGAAAATGATCTACACTTATTTTGGCGGTATGGATGGTCTGATGGACGAATATGTTCGTACACAGGATTTTTGGGTGAAGGTAACCAGTGAAGAAGTAGAAAAGATGAAACCGAATCTGGAAGATGGAGGAAGAGAATTTATTCAGCATATGCTGCTTTCACAATTTGAACATGTATATACCAACAAAGAGGCTCAAAAATTATTGTTGTGGACCATTTCTGAACCCAGAAAATCATTGAAAAAACTGATTGATACTCAGGAAGAAAATGGAGAATATATCTTCAAATTATTGATGGAATCCCATTTCAAAGATAAAATGGATACCTATCGTTCTATCATGGCGATTATGGTTTCAGGGCTTTATTACCTGAATATGTTCTCTTCTCTGAATGGCAGTATTTTCTGCGGGATAGATACCAATACCCCTGAAGGGCGTGAAAAAATCAAAAAAGCAATATCTTTTATGGTAGATCAGACTTACGATAATCTTTAATATCTTAAAAAAAATAAAAAAAGAGGCAATAATCTGCCTCTTTTTTGTATAGTATTGATGAATATTTTATCCTTTATGGTAAGGACATCCTGAAACTGCACCGGAATTTTCACCAGTATTGAAGAACTGATCTTCAATTACTTTTCTCTGGTCTTCAGGAATATCTGCTAACTTACGAAGTGTATTGACCTGGATGTGAGGCCAGCTTGTAGTCCCACCATCATTTCCGAAATCAAATTCAAAAAATACAATTTGTTCGTATTGCAACTGAAGAATCTCTTTCCCGTCTTCAATAATGGTTTCAATCCACATATCCATATCCACTTCAACTGTCGGAACAAAACGGTTGACAAAAGGAACATTTAAAACTCCTCCCTGTGCCCCGGTTTTCATTTTGGAAGACATTCTCACATGTACATAATTGCTGACCTTCTGACCTCTTAATGTATCTCTAAGTCTCAGATCAGGCCTTACAGAATAAGGATATAAATCATCTGCGAGTATTCTCTGGGTATAAACCTTGTTTGAACCCGGATCATTTTTATCGTCTAGTGTTTGATGAACCCACTCCGGTGCAGGTTTATCAAGATCAATGATTTCTTCCGGCGTTACTCCTGCATTCCCCATTGTACGTGAAATAGAAAGATGGTTGGTCTCCCATGCCTCTTTACCATAAGGGAATTTAGGGGAACCTTCAATTAAATAGAAGGTTTCATCAGCCTTATTTTGAGGGATAATATCGCCAAGTAAAGTAATGGTACTGCCGTGAGGAATAACGCCGCTTCGGGAAATAGAGTAGTCCGGAATAAAATAAGGGCCGTCAATTCCTGCTCCCGGCTTTATTTCCTGTGCCGGAATAATCTCGTAATAAGGCTGTCCCGGCTGCAGCTGGCTTAGAAGAATATATTCAGGATTTGCCACTCCATCTGGGGTTATCCTTACTAATGGTTCATCTCTGTATTCGCCGGTATATCCATACTTTTTAGCATCTTCTGTTGAAACGGCATGAATACCACGGTCTCTTTCTATAGATTCCTTGGTTGCTGCATGATTGTAGACATCACTCAGCCATAGGTACATTCCGTTTTCTTCATGGATAGGGGTGTATTTCAAAGCATCTTGTCCCTGTATCGCATTAACGCTCTTGATGCTTTGCTCATATTTAACGGCACCACAGAAGAGTTCACTGGCACCACCGCGGTTACGAACTCCACCCGGAACAATTGAAAATGTTAACTTCTCAATATATTCTTCACTGTCAAAAGCGAATTTTCCGGGTATTGTTCCTGAGTTGGTTCCGGGAGAAGGCATAATTGTAGTATGCACTCCACTTGCTAATGAAGGTTTAGTAATTTCTTTATTGTAATTCACATTATAGCTTACCCATGTACCTTCCAAAGCTTTAAGGATTCCATAATCTACACTGTTTTCGATGGCCTGCAGGTTATCTTCTCTGAATGGTCTTACCGGATCATCAATCAAAAGTTTTGAGTATCCATCCATTAGCTCAGCCAGATTAACTGCATTTTGTCCCGGCATTTTACGGAACAACTGTTCGCCTCCTGATTCGGGACTCTCTTTTTTTCTTTTAAGCATGATATATCGTTTTTATGGTTATAATTCAGTGTATTCAAAAGTGGGACCTGCATTATTTTGAGCATCCAACGGCTGCTTCATCAGATTAACTGCCTGTTCTTTCAAGGCATACATGTACATGATGGATTTTTCCAGTTCTCTTTGGTTTCCTTCCACAGCACTTTGTATAGCATCCAATAAACGTCTGTAGGTTTTATTAAACTCAACGCCCTGTGCATATAATTCTTTGTTCTTGATATAATATTCCACTTTTGGATTAGGCATCATAGGATATGCTTCATTCCAGTCAACAGGTAAATCTTTTCCGGTTGGTGGTGTAGTAACGGGCATCATTCCGTTTTCATCTGTAAAAGGCTCGTAGTTTCCGCCGAGATAGAAATGCTCATGGAAAACTTCTTTAAACCTGAAATAATGAGCCAGCTCTACACCTTCTTCAAACTGTGATGGATCAACATCGAAAATTGAATCATCGGCCCCTTCACCTTGCCCTTTTATTTCCTGAAAAACAGCGATTACCCCTTCTAAAGCTTCCACAAAATGTAGTTTTCCGCCACTTCCGTAATATTGCTCAGGACGGATTTGTTTGGCAGGGTTTCCTGTGAAAATTCCTCCGGTATTTAATTCTTCGAAATTCTTAGGAAGAGTTCCATGTTCTTTGTAATAAGCAATGATCTGGAAAATAACAATATAGAAGAATAAAACATCATAATATTCACCAATAGTATGTACATTTTCCATAATGAAACCTTTCATGTTTTCAAGGGTCCAGAAGTTATTGTCCTGTACAGCTGTTCTTTGGGAATATAATGCTGAAGAATCCGCCTCATGGTCATATTTTGGTGCTTTTACCAATGGTTGGCTCGGGCTCTCAATCGCAATAAAAGTGGCAATACTGTTGCTTGAGAATGTTTCCAGACCTACATAGAAATCAACATTCATTGGTAATTTCATCGGATAAGTAGGGTAGTTCTCCTGTTTGTTAACAGAGGGTTGAATGTCAATGGCATTCAATACATTACAAACCATGATCAGGTGAAGCATTTCTTCCACAGCAACACTTCTGATAATTTGGGAAGCCAGCGCATTGGTTCCGTCTTTAATCGAATATAAAGCCGTAAGATAAGGTGGAATGGTAGAATGTTCAATGAGAATGGCTGTTTGCAAAAGACCCTGTAAAATGGGTTTATAATCAATTTCAGTTAATCCCTTTTTTAATTCAGAAACACCTGAACCAAACTGAGATTCTAAATAAGCGTTAAAATCATCAATTTGATCGTTCAGTAAAAGATTCGTCAGTGTTTTGCTGTGATGTTTTAATCCTTCAATCCAGTCTTCTTTGCTCAATGTTGAATCAAATAATAAAGAAGATAATGAAACGGCTTCAGTAACTACCGCGCTTCTTGCGGCCATTCTTCCTGCTGTTGATGTTTCCTGTGGTTGTGCTGTTTTATTGATAAGTCTTTGTCTCATGGTGTTATTTTTTAAGTTGAGTTTCAAGATCAGCAAGAATAGATTCTACTGAACGGATGGTGAATGCTGATAATGTTAAAGTAGGATTTGAAGTTCCCAAGGTGGTCATGTTTCCTGCTCCTACAATGTATAAATTCGGGTGATCCCAGGCTTTGCAATAGCTGTTGGTGACAGAATCTTCCGGTGTAGAACCCATTCTGTGGGTACCTACGATGTGACCCGCTCCGTTATAGGAATAGCGTACACCATTGTAGATTACTGAGTTTTTGTCTGCGGCGGTGTATGATGTGAAATCTTCAATACCTAATCTGTTAAACATCTGGTCCGAAGCATGTTTTGCCTGCTCCATCGCTTTCATTTCGTATTCTGTTAGCTCATAATGGATAACAGGACGCGGAATTCCGAGAACATCCAGATACTGATCATTAATAGTTACTCTGTTATTTGGATTAGGCAGCTGCTCGATCTCGAAATGGAATAAAACCTGTTTTGAAAGCCTGTTCGTAAGTGCTTCTCTTAATTCTGCCCCGAAAAGCTTCTGCCCGATAAAATATCCGACATCAGATCCCGGAGAAAATGCCGGCCAGCCCCAACCCCAATTGTCAAGTGGAGAGATCCATGCAGAAAACTGACTTCTGAAGTCTCCGTCACGGAAAGACGAAATATTAGTGGTAGAACCGGGACCTCTGTAAGGATATACAGGTTCAGGGAAAAGCCCCCAGGTAAGCATTACCATATGATCCATAAGGTTTCTTCCTACCTGATCACTGCTGTTGGCAGCCGTTTTTACAACATTATTAACGGTATATTTGGAATTCAGCAGGATTTTTGGATTCTCAAAAGCATTGGCAGCCAGAATCACAATAGCGTCTGAAGTGTCAATTGATTCTTCAACAAAATCGGTTTTCTCCTTTGAAGTATACCTTCTCAGATGAACCTGGGAAATCTTATCCTTATCATTCTGGTCAACACTTAATCTGTATACCACACTCTGAGCCTGAATCTGCATGTATGGATTACGCTTAAGGTTTTCATTATCGTTAGCTTTATACAGTGCCTTTTTCAATGTTTTTAAAGCATTGTATTTAGCCTGAACCGGACAGATTGGAACGCATGATGCATTTCCTTCACAACGTTCTCCCATATAAGGATTCCAGACAGAACCAAGTGCTTTGTATTCTTCTTTTTCAGAATTGTCTAAAATCAGTTTATACCCCGATTCTTTTGGTTCAGCCTTGATGATCTTTGTTTTCCCGTATTTTGGATTGGGAATGGAGTTTCTCCCCTGCGGAGAAGGAACCATCATTAAAGGAATCTCCCCGGAACTTAGCTTTACGCTTGTCCCTTTAAGTCCATCAATGATTTTATGATCCATATAACTCTGAGGAATTTCTTCCATCGGGAATACATAATCTCCATAGTATTCCTCCATATTTTCAGAGATAGGATATTCCTGTCTT
Source organism: Chryseobacterium rhizoplanae (assembly GCF_900182655.1). Taxonomy (GTDB): domain Bacteria; phylum Bacteroidota; class Bacteroidia; order Flavobacteriales; family Weeksellaceae; genus Chryseobacterium; species Chryseobacterium rhizoplanae. The sequence goes on along the minus strand of NZ_FXTC01000004.1, from coordinate 291,236 downwards.
GAAACATCTCCGGAAACCCCGATTTCAAACTCTGCCATTTCATAATAAGGTCTTAATTCTTCATAATCTATCGGCCAGTTGACCGGACTTGGCTTATCAGTATTAGGCTGAGGAATGGTGATCCCGTATTTTTCTGTAAGCTTAAAATCATTCGGAAGCATTCTCGGGGTAGTTCCCAGCCAGTGAAGAGTTGTTCCGCCTCCCACTCTGATAGCATCACTTGCAAAAGGCATTGGGCCAAACTGAACCAGATATCCCTTTTTATCAGGAAACGGCTGAACGATATGTTCCATATCCAGAACATTTGGAGAAGGCGCCTGCTTTAAATTCGGATAAGGAGAGTTGGGGACCTTGGCTTCCTCTCTGTAAAAAGTACGGATATACTCATTGTAAGTAGTCATTGAGGATACGGAATCCAGTTCAATACCGGCTTCCAGCCCCGCTTCATACATTAAGATTGATATTTCCTTGATATTGTCAGATTTTCCCGCATCTGCACGATGGATCATTTTGCCTTTTGTCATGTCAAATACATGATCAGAGAGCAGTTTTGCGATCAATGATCCTGCGATCCCCGTTCCTACGATGATCACATCTTTTTTATTATTGGTCTGGTTCATGAGTTGCTGTTTACAGGTTTAATATTCCACGATTTGTATCCAGGTTGTTTTGCTCCGGGCGGATGAGAATGCATCAGATTCCAGACAAGACCTTCTTTGTAAGAAAGGTCATTGATATACGCTCCTTCCCAGGTTCCCAAATACCACATGGTGATTACTTTTCCGGCAATATCATTCATTCCGGGATTGGCGATAATTTCAGATTGGATGGCATTTTTCAACTGATCTTTGTCAGAAGAATTTTCAAGAATATTTTTAGAAACGGTAAGGAATTCTACGAAAGTAGCCGCGTCTAAGCTCTTCATAATGTAGGTGTAATAGGCTTCTGCCAGACCTGCGGATTGTAATTCGTTTACGGTAAACCCGGCAAGCACTTCCGAGATAGACATAAACACGTCGAAATAATAATCGTCGACGTTGAGGATTTTGTTAATAATATTCATTTCGTTAAAAATTTGGGTTAGATATCTTCAACTCCTTTCAACAGGAAGTGATCATACCGATTGATCTATGTCTGCCGGATTTTCAGATACCATTTCTTTTTCAGAAATGAATGCATGCTTTTCAAGCTATCCATAGTTGTCAGTTTTTGTTTATTCGAAATTAATCAGATCCTCTCAGATAAGATTCAGTATTTCTACGTAATTTAGAGTAAGGTAATTTTAATTTTTTGTAATAAACCCTTTATTGGAGGTGGTTGTAAAGAGTTATGTTTTCACCTAGTTTAGAATTATTTTAAATAATGTGGCCGTTTTTTTATCCTAAAAATGGTATTGAAAGTCTCGTTTTTGAAAATAAAATACTGAAATTGTGAAAGATGTAATTATTCTTTTAACTTAAATATGAAATAATCTTACCTTTAGACATCAGGGAATATATTGCTGTAATAAAAGATATTCTACATATGTTATTGAAATATAGCCCGATCAACTTATTAATTATAACCATGAAAAAACTTGCTTTCAGCGTACTGTGTTTAATTTCTCTGACATTGCCTGCACAAGGATCGAACAAGAAGAAGGCAGATACTCAATCTTTCAAAAACATCCATCAATCTGTTCAGCTTGAAACAGACCGGATATTTGGTAAATTGATTACTATCAGAAGAGAATTTCATGAAAATCCGGAACTGGCAGGTCATGAAAAGCAAACTCAGGAAAAAATTAAGCAATATCTGCTTGATCTCGGATTGGAAGTTAAGACAGATGGGTATGGTTACAGCGTTGTAGGAATTCTGAAAGGAGACCGGAATGGCAAAAAAATAGCCTGGAGATCAGATATGGATGCATTACCCAATGATTATCCTGATCCTGAAACTTTCAGATCGAAAATAAAAGGCATTCAGCATGACTGCGGTCATGATATTCATATGGCGGTTGGATTAGGAATAGCTGAAGTTCTTTCAAAACATAAAAAATCTTTAAAAGGAACAGTCTATTTCATATTTCAACCTGAAGAAGAAACATTCAAAGGCGCAAAAGAAATGCTGAACAAAGGCTTGCTTTCTATAATAAATCCTGATGAAATATATGGATTGCATGTGACAGCAATACCTGTAGGACAGATTATGGTGAAACCTAATGAAATGTTTGCCTATCAGAAGAGAATAAGAGTTCAGTTAAAAAATGGATTATCTGAAGAAGAAACAAAAGGGCTAACGAAAAAGATCAGTGATTTTCTGTTCCGTATTCAGCCCGGAACAAAGCCATGGGAATTACAATCTATTGTTGATCCTAAAATCGGATTGACAAATCCTGATACTATTTTTAAAGATTATCTGTTCACGGATGGAAAATTTACCACCTACTCTAAAAATAATGAGTCCTTTCTTGAAACCTATCTGTATGAAACAAATTCTTCTAATTTAGATAAAATAATTCCTGGAGTTCAGAAAATTATAGAAGACAGCGTGTATAAAGACAAACTTCTTTCCGTTTCATTTATACAGGGAAATCCAACGGTTATCAATGATGAGAAGCTGACAATATCAGCCACGGAAATCCTTCAGAATCTTTATGGAAAAAATACGGTTGCCAAAGATTATGGGCAGGTTCCGTTTTTCAATGATGATTTCTCTTATTTTCAACAGAAAATACCAGGCGTTTATTTTTTCCTGGGAGGTTCCAATTTCGAAAAAGGAGTGATTGCCATGAATCATTCTCCTAATTTTCAAGTGGATGAAGAGAGTATCAGAACGGGTGTGAAAAGCTTTTCATCATTACTTATTGAACGTCTTAACAGGAACTAACTTTTCACCGCAATTGCGTCTATCTCGAACAACATTCCAGGTAAAGCCAGCTGGCTCACAGGAATAAGCGTGCTTGTTGGTAGAAATGTTGGGTTCCATACTTTTTTAGCTTCTTCTGCCCAAATTTCAAGCTTCTCCGGATTGTGATCAACAATAAGTAGAGTGATTTTAACAACATTCTCAAACGTCATGGAGTGGCTCTGTAAAATGATGTTTAAGTTTTTCAAAGCATCCTGAACCTGTGTTTTAAAATCATCAGCCAATACATGATTTTCTCCTACACCGCCACTTTGTCCGGATATAAAACACATCTGGAAAGGAGATTGCACAGAAATGCTGTGTGAAAAACCATAAGGCTCCGGATTAAATAATGCTGCAGGATTGACAAGTTGGTGTTGTTTATTATTTTCCATAATCTTTCTTTTAATGATGTAAAAATGAAAGATAAAAACAAGAAAAGCTTTTACATATGTTGAGGGAATTGTTGTTTTTATGATGTAAACAATTCTTTACCTATTTGAAAATCGATATAAAAAAAGCTGCTCCAGAGGAACAGCATTTTTAATTTTTTACTCTACAACAATACTTTCAATTCCTTTTTGCAGGGCCGTATCCTGAATAACCGGAACAGAAAGACCTTCAGCACGGACCACAGAAATATCCGTCATTCCCATAAATCCGAGAGTTTGTTTTAGGTAAGGAACTACAAAATCATACGCCTGTCTTTCCCCTTCAGAATATACACCACCACTTGAAAAAGCAAGGTATACTTTCTTGTTTTTTACCAGACCTTCAGGACCGTTTTCGCTGTAGCTGAACGTTTTTCCCGCTCTTGCAATATGATCAAGCCATGATTTAAGGGTAGAGGTGATACTGAAATTGTACAATGGAGCTTCAATAATGATAATATCAGCTTCATGCAGTTCAGCAATTACCATATCTGAAAGTTTTACAGTTTCCAACTGTTCTGGCGTACGGTTTTCTTCCGGAGTAAAAAAAGCATTGATGTGGGTTTCTTCTAAATGAGGAAAAAGCGGGTTGGTCAGATCACGTTTTTTAAAAACACTGTCAGGATATTTTGCCGTGATTTTTTCTACAACAGCATTTCCCAGTTTTTTGCTGATTGATGATTCGCTTCTTGGGCTGGAGATAATATGAAGTACTCGTTTCATTTTTTATTTTTTTTAAAATTGATGTTTCAAAATTATCTATATTTACTAATAAAAAGATAGTAGTTACCAAAAGGTTAGTAATAACATTTAGGTTAGTAACCAGATAAAACAGAGAAAATGGAAGAAGAAAAAATAGTGTATTCAAGGCCGCAATGCAGTACGCATCTATCTGCTACTGAGGATGCTTTGTACGTTTTGGGAGGCAGGTGGACCATCCGGGTAATGATCGCTATTTTGGGCGGGCATACACGGTTCAACGAGTTACAGCGAACGATTAATGGGATTTCAGCAAGAGTACTTTCCAGCGAATTGAAAAAACTGGAGGTCAACCATTTAGTTGAAAGAACCGTTCTTACCGATCAGAAACCGGTCTTGGTAGAATATGTTCATACAGAATACAGTGAGTCACTCAAAGACGTTATTGCAGCGCTTGCTGAATGGGGAACAAAACACAAAAAGAAAATTACAGCTTAATAAACGAGTGTTGATATCAGTAAATACAGTGTTTTGTGGTATTTGATAAGTTGCAATATAGCATACACTTTAAGTATTTTTACTCCAAAATAATGCAAGATGATCATATGTGAAGACCTATTATTTTCCCAGGGAGCCATTCTGGAAAAATATGATGCGGCAGATTCTATTTTTAAAGAAGGAACTGCGGCTAAATATTATTTCCAGATCAGGCATGGTACTGTAAAACTGAATACTTTTTTAGAAGACGGAAAAGAATTTGTTCACGGGCTTCCTTTTGATGGTCACTGCATTGGTGAAAGCTACTTATTTACCAGTCATTATTATGCCATCAATGCTATTGCGGTTACTAGTTGCGAGATTATTAAGATTTCTAAGACTAAATTTCTGCAAATGCTCTTGGAAAAACCTGAACTAATGCTCGAGATTAATAAATATACAGCCGACAGACTGCATTTCAGATATATGATTTCCAGTTTCCTGGCTATTTCCGATCCTATAGTCAAGCTTATGAAGCTTTTTGATCATCTTAAAAAGTATTTTGGATTTGAGGAAGCCTATTCGTTTCTCATTCCCTATACCAGACAACAAATTGCCACTCTTACCGGGCTTCGGGTAGAGACTGTGATCAGATATGTTAAAAAAATGCAGGAACTGAAATTAGTCAAGATTGAAAGCACCAAAATTTACTATTAGCGTTCAATCATTCAATTTATTATTTTAAAATCAATACCGGTTGTTGGGTGTTCTGGTAAATTCCTTCAGAAATACTTCTGCTTGCCAGATAATAGAGGAAGCTGTGCTGGCCTGGCAAAGCAATAATAAGATCCGCTTCATTAGAGGTTGCAAAGGTGAGAATGCCCTTAATGACATTTTCATCATGAGAATAATGAATGCTGCTTGGAATTTCTGTCAAATGTTCACGAATATACTCCTCCAGCTCTCTTTTTTTGTCCTCATCCTCTTTCTCGCGGGTATTGATATTCAAAAACATCAGACGTACATCTTGTTTATGGATAACAGATTTGTGATGAAACAATCTTTCCAGCCTCTTAATTCCCTTTATATCACAAGGAATGAATATATTTTTGATAGGAGAGTAGTGATAGCCGTTAGGAACAATTAAGGTTTTCACAGGACTCGTTCTGGCAATGCTTATGATATTGTCGGAAACAAAGCTCTCAGTGGTGGAGGTTTGGTCATCACTTCCCAAAATAATCAGTTCCACAGATGGTTGATTTTTTAAAAGCTCATTGATGCTTCTGGTAAGCGCCCAATCACTTAATATCCTGGAAACTTTTATTTCGGGTGATTTTTCTGTTATGATGTCTGTTAACTGATCGAATAATAATTCCGTTCTCTGCAACAGATTGTTGACACTTTCTTCATTGACAAATGAATGTCCTTCTGCAATATGCAGATAATCAAATTCAGATTCTCCTGCTGTTTTTAGTAAGATAATATTTTGATATTCATAGGTTGTTGCCCAGTCTGCGGCTACTTTTACTGCATTTTCCGTAGTTGATGTAAAATCAATGGGTACAAGGATTGTTCTCATAATGTATCATATTTTGATCCTGTTTTTTCCAGGTTTGCTGTCATTTTTTTTACTAAGAGCAAAGCTTTGCTGATCTCCTCTTCGTCAATATTACCAACCGCCTTTTTGTAAAGACCCAATGCCCATGGATAAACGGTTTCAACAATCTGTTTACCCTTAGGAGTCAAAAAGATCTGCTTATTTCTCCGGTCGTTTTTATCCGCTATCCGTTCAACAAGATTTCGTTTTACAAGACTGTTGATAAGATAGGTAATACTTGATTTGTCTTTGCTTACTTTATTTCCTATTTCCTGCTGGTTGATGCCACTATTTCGTGAAAGCAATCCCAGGATTTCAATCAGTTCAAAAGACAAATCCGGATCATATTCATTAATAGTAGCCTGGATTTTCTGCCGGAGACGGCTTTTCATCTCACTCATTGCCAGACCGAGTTCCAGAGCCAGTTCCGATATGTTATTCTGTTTTACGGGCATACTTTTATAGTGATGTAAGACAAAAGGATTTTAGCATGATTTACCCTAACAAATATACGGAAAATTAGTTTCAATTAAAACTAATCAGGCCTTTGGATTATGATAATTTTTTAATAGTTAAATGCCGGACCGGAAAATTATTATTTAGATAACATTCAGTTCATTTTTGTTTATGCCGTAAACTATACTTTGGCCGTAGCAAAACAAAACAATTTAACTTAAAACACTTATGAATCTAATGAAATTTTTATTATTCCGGTTTATTCCGGTGCTTTACCTTTTAACCCTATTATCATGCAGGTCAGATCAGTTTCAGCCAGATGAGACTCTTCCTAATCCACAGGAAAATGCCATGAGAGCTGCTTTTCCAAATATTAAAGTATTATCCTATAATACTTTCTTACTAAGGGATATCAAAGTGGCTTCCACCACACAATGGTCTCAGTTTACAAGAGCAGAAAAACTAGGTGAGGCTTCCTTTTTGAAGAATTACGATGTACTTTTACTTCAGGAATGTTTTGATAATGCAGCAGCTGGAAAACTCCGTGAAAAACTTCTTCCTACTTTTCCCTATCAGACACCTGTAGTAGGACAGACCAAAAATGGATGGAACAGTACTCAAGGTCATTGGCGTGATATCATTTCTGGCGGATTCGAAAATGGAGGCGTGATGATTGCCAGTAAATATCCAATAGAAAGAATGGATCAGTTTATCTTTCCGGCAGGATGTGATTTTGATGGATTTAGCCTGAAAGGTTTTGCTTATGCGAGAATCTTAAAAGACGGAAAACGTGTCCATTTTATAGCAGTTCATACACAGTCTACACAACCATCTTGCGGCGGAAGAGAAGTGGAAATCCGTCAGCAGCAGCTGGGAATGATGAAGTCATTTGTAGACGGATTGAATATTCCCGAGGATGAAATGGTGATTTATGGTGGAGATTTCAACATTATAAAAAATACTTCAGAATATTCCAATATGCTGCAAACCTTGAATGTAAAAGCTCCTGCATACAAAGGATTGCCGTATTCATGGGATACGAAAACCAACACCATGGCTTCTTATCATTACCCTTATCCTGCCAATAAACAAGAATATCTGGATTATATTCTGGTATCAAATGATCATTTGGTGCCACCAAGCTGGCAGAATATAGCATTTGATCCGGTGTCTTCCAAGCTAATGACTTATACAAATATGGTAGGAGCAAAATATTATTGGGCAGATTATTCAGATCATTACCCCATAGAAGCAAATGTTTATTCCGATCAGACGACTCCTACGAAAAGTGTAAAATTCAGAAAACATGATCGTATTTCATTGAAATCTGTATCAACAGGAAAATATGTTAATATGAATCTCTCAACACCGGATGATTGGTTAAGGGTTTCATCAATGACCCCTGATGCAAGAACTTGGTTTAATATCGTAAATATCGGAGATAATGCCAATTATTTTGATTTGAAAGAAGGATATGTAAGAGTAGAAAGTAGCATGTTACTCAATAACTTTTGGTATTGGACATCAGGAAGTTATTATTTTTATCCAAAATATGGAAAAATGACTTACAACCTACAACTTCAAATTGTAAAGAAAAAGGCAGGAAACTTTTCATCAAGTGTTGAAAACGGAGATACTGTAGCTTTCAAGGACGTGACGGGAATTGGCAATACCTATTATCTGCAGGTATATAATAAGTCAGGAACAGATTGGATTTACTTGAACGGAACAAGCTTAACTCCCGATGTACAATTCGTAGTTGAAATGAACAACACCGTTGCAGAGCCTTTCTAGAATTATGTATTATAAACTTAGATAACAATTTAATAAGCAGTGGCCTTCTGGTAGCTGCTTTTCTTATCACTATAAAACAAGAGTATTGAAAGTGTAATCCATTAAAAAAGCAGAGATTAATTCTCTGCTTTTTCTTTTTTAACGGCCTGATGCATAATAAGAATGACCCCCAGGAGGAAACAAGCAATGATCAGATAGCGCCAGGAAAGACCTTTTTGATCCGTTACAGTTCCGCTTACTGAGATGATAAAACTTGTTACAGAAGTGATTACATATACCAGTCCACCCATCAATCCACCGGCAGTGCCTGCATTTTTCGGAAAGTAAAGCATACTTGTCGTAAAAAAGGAAGTAAATAAAATTCCGGAACAGATATGAATAAAAAAGGCAAATGGAATCATAATAAAAAGGCTTTCTGCAAAATAGCTGGTAGTGATCAATCCTGTGATAAGGATCAGCTGGAGAAAAATAGGCTGTAAAATCCTTGATCTGAAACCAAGAGTCAGTTTGCGTTTCCCGATAAAACCTCCGATCATCCAGGAAAATCCCAGGATTAATGTACAATATCCAATAACAACCGGAGTGAAATGGAAAGTGTTTTCAATAATAAACGGCCCGGTAATATTGAATAGCATAACGATAGAGTAGCTCAGTCCTAATATGAAAATTCCCAGCATGAAAATCCTGTTCTTAAGCATCATTTTGTAAAGGCTGATATTCTCAGAAAGATCCAGTTTCTTTTTCTGAGGAAGGCTCTCTCCGCTAAAGAACCATTCAAAAAGAAAAAGAAATGCAGCGTATGCGGCAAGGAAATAAAAATTAGCATGCCAGTTAAATATTTTCTCAAGATAACCTCCGAGGAAAGGTGCCAGAATGGGACCGCACGACCATACAATGGTAAAATAGCTCAGGTAATGCTTCACCTTCTCCGCATCATAAATATCTACAAAAATAGCACGGGTAGCTACAACAAGAACAGAAACTGCTGCTCCCTGAAGAATACGAAGCAGGCAGATCAATAAGATGCTGTTCGTCATGGTAATTAAAATACTTGTCAGGATTAACAGAAATAATGCGATCAGTTTGGGACGGTAGCGCCCGATGCTGTCCAGAATTCCTCCCACAAACAACTGGGAAATCCCGTAGCTCAGAAGATATGAGGTCAGAGTGATCTGGATATCTTTTTCTGAAACCATCATTTCTTTGGCCATAGAAGGGAACGACGGTAAATATATATCCGTGACAAACCCCGAAAGCGGAATAGACACGAAAGCCATAATGGTAATTAATCTGATTCTTTTTTCAGATGCTTCTCTCAACATGTTCATTCATTTTTTACAATGCAAAAATAAGTCAAGAAATAAGAAATTGAATTTTAAAAGACAAAGTAAAAATTACAAAAATCAAATATTAAGCTAAATTCTTAAATTTTAATGGTGAAGTCCGGGCATGCTTTTTAAAGAAATTATTAAAATGAGCAGGCTGATCAAAACCTAAGGTATAACCGATCTGAGCAATGTCCCAGTTGGTGTACTTCAGGAGATTTTTAGACTCTTCAAACATCTTTTCTTTAATGATTTGTGTTGTCGTAAGATGGGTGACGGATTTTACTGAAGAATTCAAATGATTCACATGTACATTAAGGTGCTCGGCAAAGTCCGAAGGAGTTTTTAATGCAAGCGGATAGGCCGGGGAATCCAGAGGAAACTGTTTGTTGAGCAGTTCATCAAATAATCTGTATAAACGCACATTTGCAGGAAGTTCGTTAGGATTGATGTCTTCCACACGGTTTTCCATTGCCAGATGCATGACGGATGCCAGATTACTTTTGATACTGCTGCAACGGAAGGGATAGGCAGAATTATTCATTCTGTAAATCTGATCAAAATAAAGAGTAGCCAGCTGGGTCTGTTCCTCGGTCAGAAAAATGACAGGCTTGCTCCATTCTTTGAACATTGAAGTCTTTTTAAACAGATTGAATTCTGAATTTCCGTTAAAAAATTCCTGGTTGAACAGGCAGAAATATCCTTCCTGCAAATCACTTTCGCACTCCCAGGAGTAGGGAATGCTTGGAGAAGGGAAGAATAATGCCGGACGGTCTATATACAGCTGATGGGTGCCATAATGAATGGTTCCTTTTCCAATGATAAAACTGATTTTATAATAATCACGGCGGTTGTAAGGACTCTTAAAACTACAGTATTTCCGCATTGAAATGTTGAAATGAGATTTACCCATTTCAAAATCTTCAGAATCAAACATTTTGATCTGGTTCTTACGGATACGTTTGTAATAATCTTCTATGGTTTCCAGTTGATCGCTCATAAGTAAAAATTATAAAAATCAAAGATAATAAAACCATAGTTCACTCAAAATAATTTTAAGTGAAATAAAAAAATAGGAATGATAGCTCCTCTCAATAATATTTCTGTGGTTTACTAACTTTTATTAATCTCCAATTCTAAAATATGCGATGGAAGCAGGAATGGGCCGACTTTTGAACTGACAGCAGATACAAAACCAGATTCTTTTAAAAACTCCGAAAGCGGATCATGATCCAGCATATTGGTCCATACAATATCCGTGAAGCTCACTGCGGATCTGCACTTTTTCCAAAGGGACTGCCTTGTTTCAGGAAAATCATACTCTGACAGTATCACAAAACTTATTTCTGTTGCTCTTTTCCTCTCCGGTATGCCAGGATGTAGAGAACCGCTTTTGATAATACTGTATCCGACAGGTTTCTGATCTGCATACGTCATGATCAGCTGGTTGGAGAGATCATTCAGGTCATTGATCATTTTTCTCGGATCTATTTCATTATGAATATATTTTTTAATCTCATCTTCTGTAACAAACTCCTTGTGTAAGGCGTAAACGGACGAATCAATAATGGCTATAAGATCAGAAATTCCCTCTTCAGAACCTACTGTAAATTTTGAAATGATATCCATGGGATCTTTTTTTATTCAAAATTATAAGATTAATCTATTTAAAAGGGATACAGTTTGCTAAAATATAATCGGTACAGAAAGATAAATTTATAAATTTGTTCAGTACAGTGTATTATGGCAAAATCTTATAAATACGAAATTTTTACAGCAGTAATAGAAAAACAGATCCGTAGTGGAATTTTGCAGGAAAAAGACAGACTTCCGTCCGTTCGTGAAATTAAAGAAAAATACAAACTTAGTACAAGTTCTGTACAAAGCGGATTTGAATACCTTCTGATTAAAGGGTTAATCAAGAGTCATCCGAGGTCAGGATATTTTGTTGCAGAAAATCAGGAAGAGAATATTCCTGAAATCAGAACAAAACTGCCTGTGGTAGTAAGAGATGCAGAGTTTATGAAAAATATGATGTTGACTTCCAAAAGGACTTCAGAATCAAGTTCTTTCAACACTGCTGTGCCCGGAGATTTGCTGATTCCGCAGAAACTCATCCTCAGAACGATGCAGGAAGTGATTCGGGAAAAAGGAGCAGCACTGCTCAGGTACTACCCGTTAAGTGGTCTGGAAACATTAAGAAAACAGATTGCCAAACAAATGAGAACGTATGGCTGTACTTTAAATCCTGATGAAATAATCATTACCGATGGTGCATTACAGGCACTTACGATCGCTTTGAAATCTGTTACCAAACCCGGAGATGTGGTTGCTGTTGAAAGTCCTTGTGTATTCTCTGTATTGGAAGTTATTGCTAATCTCGATCTTAAAGTGATCGAAATTCCTGTTCATTACAGAAGTGGTTTTGATACGGAATATTTCAGAACCGTCTGTGCTGAAAACGATATTCGTGCCTTGGTTGTAACTCCGAACTTTCATAATCCTACAGGTGTACTTATGAGTGATGAGGTTAAGGTAGAATTGTTGAGTATTGCAGAACAACATCAGTTGTGTATCATTGAAAATGATATGTATTCCGATCTCTATTTCTGTGAACAAAGACCCCGGTGTATAAAAAGTTTTGATACCAAAGGATTGGTCATGACCTATTCATCATTTTCAAAAACGTTGGCGCCGGGAATCCGTTTAGGCTGGCTCTATGCAGGTAATTTTTATGCAAAATCCGAAAGAGTAAGGTTTTCTTTAGGCCGGTCGGTTTCTCCTGTTTATCAGGAATTGGTTTTGAAACTGTTGCAGGGAAACAGCTATGAAAGACATTTGCGTTCATTCCGGAAAAAGCTCAACCAGCAGGCTATTCAGGTATTGGATGCTTTAAGAAATTCTTTTCCCGAAGGTTCTTATTTTCACAGGCCTCAGGGTGGATATAGTATTTGGGGGCAGCTTCCGGAGAATGTTGATATGAAAAGATTCTATGAATATTGTGAAAAGCGGAAGATTTTATTTACTCCCGGGGACACCTTTTCTTTTACGGATAAATATCAATTTCATTTCCGGATTGTTTTTGCAGAGCGGATTACTTCTGAAAGCATTATTTTGTTACAGAAAGCAGGAAATAAAGTTCAGGAATTAATGTTTTAAATTATTAATAACAATGAAGTTATTATGGAAAGGTTGAGGTCAGATGAGTTTCAAATAAAGCCTTCGTTTTCTTCAATTCGTATTGATTCTTAAGGGTTTATTGATATCTTGATGTATAACGCGTTTCAGATTCAAACAGATGGCTGATTTCCGGTAATATTTCGATTTTATTTTAAAAATTAAATTGAATTGTGGAAAGACTCAAAAAAAATAATTAAATCCACTATTTTTTTTCAACACAATTAGGCTGGAATCACCATAAAACCTATATTTGCAGCCTAAATTTTTAAATAAATGAAAGAACTAATTGAAAAAATCAACGCAGAATTTGAAGCGTTCACAACTGAGGCAAACCAACAAGCAGAAAAAGGAAACAAGGCTGCTGGTACAAGAGCTCGTAAAGCAGCTTTAGAACTAAGCAAATTGTTCAAAGACTTCAGAAAAGTTTCTGTAGAAGAAGCTAAAAAATAATTTACTTTTAGCCGGCTTTTGAAGCCGGCTTTTTTTATCTCCCTCAATTCAATACATTTTAGGATCTGAAACTAGGATGAAAACTTCCCGTTTAGGCTTGTTTTACTGTAATTCAATATAATCAAGTGTTATTTTTTATACTACATCATTATGGTAATCTGAACTTCATATTGATGCTTTTTTATAAATTATAGTTATTAGCGGATTTTTGTTATTGTTTTCATGCATAATATCACTGGAAAACCTCTTTTTTAGGCTCAATTTTTCATCATCTCCCCAATTTCTTTTATCTTTAAACCAATCAATATATATTATGAGGATAAATAGATTTTTTGCAGTGCCTGCAGTGGTGCTGGCTGCTCAGTTTTCCTGGGCTCAGGTAAAGGTTGACCCAAAAGAAAGGCTAAACCCTATCGTAAAAAGTTTTGTAGATGAAGTAAATAATAATTCCCAGCTGGAAAACCTGGCATATGAGCTGTTGGATGGTATCGGACCGCGTCTTGTAGGAACTCCCGAAATGCTTGCCGCTAATGAATGGAGCGCAGGTAAGCTCCGTTCATGGGGAATAGATGCCAATCTTCAGCAGTTTGGAACATGGAAAGGATGGCAGAGAGGAACTACCCATGTGGATATGACGTTTCCGCGTGTAAAATCTCTGGCAGCTACACAGCTTGCATGGAGTCCTGCTACTAAAAAAGCAATTGAGGCAGAAGTAGTAATTCTTCCAAAAGTATCTTCCAAAGCAGAGTTTGATCAATGGCTTCCTTCTGCAAAAGGGAAAATAGTGCTGATGGCACAGTACCAGAAAATCGGACGTTCTGATGATCAGATCAAAGAATTTGCTACTCCTGAGCTGTATGAAAAGCTTAAAGCAGAAAAAGAGCAGGCGGCGAAAGATTTCACTGCTTATGTGAAGAATATCGGATATGACAACAACAGCCTTCCGGAGGCTCTGGAAAAAGTAGGAGCGGCGGGAATTGCCATTTCCAACTGGACCGGAATCATGGGCGCTAACAGAATATTCGGAGCAAAAACAACCAAAATTCCCATGATTGATATTGATGTGGAAGATTATGGAATGCTTTACAGAATGGCAGAAAAAGGAACGCTTCCTAAAATAAAAATTGATGCCCAGTCTAAAATACTTCCTGAAGCCAAAAGTTTCAATACTATTGGGATGATCAAAGGAAAGGAAAAACCGGATGAATATGTGATTCTTTCGGCTCACCTTGATTCTTGGGACGGAGCTCAGGGTGCTACAGATAACGGAACGGGAACGATTACGATGCTGGAAACCATGCGAATCCTGAAAAAATATTATCCTAACAACAAGAGAACCATCGTCATCGGACTTTGGGGAAGTGAGGAGCAGGGATTAAACGGTTCCAGAGGTTTTGTGATGGATAATCCTGAGATTATAAAAGGAGTGCAGGCTGCTTTTAATCAGGATAACGGAACCGGCCGTGTTGTGAATATCAGTGGTCAGGGATTTGTAAAAGCTTATGATTATATTGGTAAATGGCTTGACGGTGTTCCAAAGGCTGTAAAAAACCACATTAAAACTGATTTCCCAGGAATGCCTGGCGGTGGTGGTTCTGATCATGCATCATTTGTGGCTGCCGGAGTACCAGGATTTTCTTTAGGTTCTCTGAACTGGGGATATTTTGGATATACTTGGCACACGACAAAAGATACCTATGATAAAATTGTTTTTGATGAGGTGAAAAACAATGTGATCTTAACGGCAGCATTAGCTTATATGGCTTCTGAAGACCCGGAATTCACAAACAGAGAAAAGAGAGCAATGCCTCAGGATGATAAAGGGGAAACGGTAAAATGGCCGGAACTAAAAGAACCCAGAAGAAGTTCTAAGGATTACAAGTAAAAGTTTTCTACTATATTAAGAGTAAAGAGGCTGCCCGCAGGGCAGCCTCTTTACTTGAATAAAATTTCATTATTTTGTACTATCGGAAATATGGGATATTAAGTCCGAAAACGTAAGAATTGATGGTTCGTAAAGTGAATCAGTCAATTTTCCAAATCCGTATTTACAGAAAATAAACGGCAATCCATTAGTGACTGCTGAATCATAATCGGTTTGAGTGTCACCAATGTAAAAAGAATCTTCGATGGACAGCTGATTTCTTTTCATGAGGAGCTGTATATTTTCAGATTTTGGTTTTTGAGTTCGTCCATGAGATTCAAAGTCAACAAACAGATTATTGAACTGATAATAGTCTAAAAATGATTCTATATAACCGTCCTGGCAATTGCTTACAATGAAAAGAGAGTGGATGTTGGCAAGACTCTTTAAAGTTTCTTCTACACCCTCATATAAAATTCCACCCTGTATGTGCAGTATTTTATTTTCTTCGGCTACAATTTCAGAAAGAAGTTCCTGAGTCTGCAGGTCTGAAATGCCCGGAATAATGTCTTTTACAATATCATGAGCCAATAATCCCATATATTGATTCATATCTTCAGGCTTAAGTTCTCTTTGGATTAACTGATGTCTGCCCAGTACTTCATTCCATATTTTAATGATGGTCGCTCTGGAATCCCATAATGTTCCGTCAAGATCGAAAATTAAATTCTTTGTGTTCAAAATAAATATTTTATGGTTTATATTTAATCTATAATTAAAAAATTACAAAATCATACTCAGCTGCACCCTTTTTCTTGCTTCATCTACTTCCGTTACCTTTACACGAACATGCTGGTGAAGCTTTACCACTTCATTTACATCTGATACAAACCCGTCTTTCAGCTGGGAAATATGAACCAATCCGCTTTCTTTGATTCCAAGATCTACAAAACATCCGAAGGCAGTAATATTATTGACAATCCCCGGAAGAATCATCCCTGCTTTTAAGTCTTTAATGCTTTTAACGGTAGGATCAAACTCAAATACTTTGGCAGCCTTTCTCGGGTCCAGTCCCGGTTTTTCAAGCTCTTTTAAAATATCTTTGATTCCTAAAATCCCGATCTCATCTGTAATATAGCTTTCCGGTTTTACCAGAGCTATTTTTTCTTTATTGGCGATCAGTTCATGGGTTTTAATGCCTAAATCTTTGGCTATTTTTTCTACAATTCCATAAGCTTCCGGATGTACAGCGGAATTATCCAGCGGGTTTTTACCATTCGCAATTCTTACAAATGCGGCTGCCTGCTGGAAGGCTTTTTCTCCAAGCCTCGGTACCTTTTTAAGTTGTTTTCTATCTTCAAATGCCCCGTTTTCAGCACGGTAATTAACAATGTTTTCTGCCATTTTTTCGCCAATTCCGGAAACATAACTTAAAAGCGATTTACTGGCTGTATTTAAATTAATTCCCACAGAATTTACGCATTTCATCACCGTAGCATCCAGCTCATTTTTTAGTTGGGTCTGATCCACATCGTGTTGGTATTGGCCAACTCCAATAGATTTGGCATCAATCTTTACCAATTCTGCTAACGGATCAGAGAGCCTTCTTCCGATGGAAACTGCTCCACGCACCGTTACATCATATGTTGGGAACTCTTCCCTTGCAATTTTACTGGCAGAATACACTGAAGCTCCGGCTTCCGAAACTACAAAAACCTGTAGCGGCTTATCGAAAGCAATCTTTTTGATAAAAAATTCTGTTTCACGACTTGCTGTTCCGTTACCAATAGAGATGGCTTCAATATTATAGGCATTCACCATAGAACGGATCTTTTTCATAGCCATTCCGCTTTCATTCTGCGGAGCATGAGGATAAAGAGTTTCATTGTGCAGTAAGTCTCCTTTTTCATCCAGACATACCACTTTGCACCCGCTTCTGTATCCCGGATCTATTGCCAGGATTCTTTTCTCCCCCAAAGGAGGAGCAAGCAGAAGCTGACTTAAATTCTCAGAGAATATTTCAATCGCTTTTTTGTCTGCCTTTTCTTTGGCTTCCTGTAGGGCTTCATTGGAGATAGCAGGTTCAAGAAGCCTTTTGTAACTGTCTTTTATGGCCAGTGCAATCTGGTCTGAGCTTTCATTATTAGATTTTATAATGGCTTTTTCAATAAAGTCAATAGCTTCTTCTTTATCTATTCCTACATTTGTTTTTACGAAACCTTCCGCTTCCGCTCGTAACATGGCCAGAAGTCTGTGAGAAGGAGTTCTGCTAAGGCTTTCTTCCCATTCAAAATATTGGGAGAATTTTTGGGCATCTTCCCCATCTTTTTTAGCTTTTACGACCTTGGAAGTAACAACTGCTTTACGTTGAAAGAGTCTGCGGAGGTTCTTACGGACATACATGTTTTCATTGATCCATTCTGCCATGATATCTCTCGCACCCTGAAGCGCTTCTTCTTCGGAAGTAACGTCGTTGTTCAGATACTTTGAAGCCAGAAACCGGATGTCATTATTTTTCTGGCTCATAATGATCCTTGCTAAAGGTTCCAATCCTTTTTCCTTGGCGGTATCAGCTTTTGTTTTTTTACGTTTTTTGAAAGGCAGGTATAGATCTTCCAGCTCCTGAATATCAAAGCTGTCTTCAATTCTCTGTTGAAGCTCAGGGCTTAGAGCGTTTTGTTCTTCTATAGATTTTAAGATAGACTCTTTTCTCTTGACAATATCTTCGAACTGCTTGCTGATCTTTGAGATCTGTTCAATCTGTATTTCATCTAGATTTCCGGTTTTATCTTTTCGGTAACGGGAAATAAAAGGAATGGTGCAGTCTTCTGCTAATAATTGTAAAGTATTGTTGATGCTCTTCTCAGAAATGTTGAGCTGCTTCTGTATAAATTCTACGGTCGTCATTGTTCTGTTTTCGGATAGCTAAAATAGGGTTTTGGGATGAAAAAATAGAAACACAACTATAAAAAAGCCTGATTACTACAAAAATATAATGAAACAATAAAGAATCAGAATTACCCAAACAATTATGATTCACAATATAGAGCAGAGGTGTCCCGTAAGTGGATTTACAACTGCAAATAATTTAAATATTGTATTTCTTGATGTATGATAAGGTGCCTCCGGATAGGTTTTTCTATTTTTGTATCCGAAAACAACAAAATTTCAACAAACTTTTTAAACAGTTCAATATGAAAAAAATTAGCGTAATTGCATTAGTAGGAGTAGGATTGCTTTTAGCATCATGTGATAAATCAAAAACTGCAGATACTGCTGCTACAGCTCAAGAGCAAACAGTAGCGGAGAGCAAAGGTGAAGTACTTGCAGTAGATACAGTAGGTTCAGTAGTAAACTGGAAGGCTACCCACAAAGGAGGTATGGCTCCACGTTGGGGAACACTTACTGTAAAGTCTGGAGACCTTAGTGTTGATGCTGGTCAGGTTTCAGCAGGAAACTTTGTTATTGATATGAACTCTATCAAAGTAGATCCGGCTTCAGTTACAGAAAAAGATAAAAAACCTGCAGAACTTGAAACTCACTTGAAAAGCGCTGACTTCTTTGATACAGCGAAAAACCCAACTTCAGATTTTAAAATTACAAGCGTTACAGATCTGAAAGAAGCACCGAAAGATGCTGTAGCAGGAGCTAATAAAACAGTAAGCGGAAACCTTACATTATCAGGAAAAACAATGAATGTTACTTTCCCTGCTAAAGTAGATGTAGCAGAAAATTCTGCTGCTATTCAGGCTAAATTTACAGTAAACAGAGCAGATTGGGGACTTAAGTTCGGTACTTCAGAAGCAGATCCGGCAGAATGGATGATCAGCAAAGATATCGAGATTGCTATCGATGTAAAAGCTAAAAAATAAGTTATTGAAATTATAATAACTACCGGGTTGTCTTGATAAAGGCAGCCCTTTTTATTTTTATAAACTTTATTTGACCTTGTAACAAGATCAATTCAAAATCCTTGAATTCAGAATCCTTACACAATATTCACTTCCGAGATACAAAGGATTACCATGTTTTTCAGACCAGAAACCATCCAATATATCTTTACTCAGACATCGGTATACAGCAACTCCTTTATAGATTTTATGATCTTCACCCTCATAGTTGAAGTTGATCACTAAAATATGGTCTTTATAAAACCCTGTCCCATGTTGCAGATGATCACCAATAACCCACTGGGCAATAATACGGTTGTTTTCATCAATAGATAAAGTTAATATACCATGATAAGAAGCATGAGATGATTCTTCCTGATTGCTTCCTTCAATAGCATAGCTTCCTGCAAGATCATGTACTGTCATTGATTTGTTATTTTAACGGTGGACAAAATTAAATAATCTTATTCTGATTGAGGTACACATCTCGTTTTGTATTGAATTTAAATTTCCAGCTTTTCTTATTATGTAAATTAAACTTTATTTTTGTTTTAAATTAATTTTAAAATGATTCCTTTTCTATTGATCGCTAATCTGATGACATTTGGTGTCTTTGGTTTTGATAAATGGCAAGCCAGAAAACACCAATGGAGAATTTCAGAAAATATGCTTTTAGGAATATCCCTTATAGGTGTCGTAGGAGCAGCCTCCGGAATGATTATTTTCAATCATAAAGTTTCCAAAAAATCATTTCTTGTGAAATTTTTTATTGTGGTTTTAATTGATCTGGTGCTTTTTTACCGATTGATAAGGCATTGATATAAAGAAAGTTGATTTCTTTTTTTAAATGTTAAATATTGTAATAAATAATTGTTGTTACATTTTTTTTTATATTTTTATCATGCTAATAACAAATAAACAAAACAACATGAGAAATCTTAGAAAAATTTCCAGAAGTGAAATGAAATCAGTTCAGGGAGGAATTGTTAAAGGAATGGTTAGATGTAAAGACGCCGATACTTGTGCCGTAAGATGGGGTTGGGCAACCGGATTTTCCAGCAATTGTGCAGAATTCGACATCATATGCGGAGAACCGCCTGCAGTAGATCCATGTGAGATACAAGCTTGCGTTTAAATAGTTTAAGAGTGTTTTTTTAACACTCTTTTTTTATTGTCTTGTAAATAAGTATTTTAAACATAATATTAAATATTTGCATAAGTAAATATTTTTTCATTAAAAATCACTACTTTTGCACCCGTAAAAATCTTTTATGCAAAACATTAGAAATATTGCGATTATCGCACACGTTGACCACGGAAAGACGACTTTGGTTGACAAGATCATTCACGCTACCAACATTTTCAGAGAAAATCAGGAGAGTGGGGAGTTAATTATGGATAACAACGATCTTGAAAGAGAAAGAGGGATCACTATCTTATCCAAGAATATTTCTGTTACTTATAAAGACACAAAAATTAACGTAATTGATACTCCTGGTCACGCCGATTTTGGTGGAGAAGTAGAAAGAGTATTGAAAATGGCTGATGGAGTTATTTTGTTGGTAGATGCGTTCGAAGGACCAATGCCACAAACAAGATTCGTACTACAGAAAGCATTGGAGTTAGGATTGAGACCATTAGTGGTTATCAATAAAGTAGATAAGCCAAACTGCCGTCCTGACGAAGTTCATGATAAGGTATTTGACTTGTTCTTCAACCTTGAGGCTACAGAAGAGCAATTGGATTTCCCTACATTCTACGGATCTTCAAAACAAGGTTGGTTCAACACTTCATTAGAACAGACTGAAGACATTTTACCACTATTAGATGGTATTTTACAATATGTTCCTGAACCGAAAATAACAGAAGGAAATCTTCAGATGCAGATTACTTCTCTTGATTTCTCTTCTTTCTTAGGAAGAATTGCCATCGGGAAAGTGACAAGAGGTGAGATCAAAGAATCTCAGTGGATTGGTCTTGCTCAGGCAGAAGGTAAAATTGTAAAAGGAAAAGTAAAAGAACTTTACGTTTTCGAAGGACTAGGAAAGAAAAAAGTAACTGAAGTACAGGCAGGAGATATCTGTGCCGTAGTAGGTTTTGATGCTTTCCAGATTGGTGATTCATTCGTTGATCTTGAAAATCCTGAGCCATTGGAAAGAACGGCTATTGACGAGCCTACGTTGAACATGACGTTCTCTATCAACAATTCACCTTTCTTCGGTAAAGATGGTAAATATGTTACTTCTAATCACCTGAAAGAAAGATTAACAAAAGAATTAGAGAAAAACCTGGCATTAAGAGTTCAGCAGACAGACGATGCTAACACATTCCTTGTTTTCGGTAGAGGTATTCTTCACTTATCAGTTTTGATCGAAACAATGAGAAGAGAAGGGTATGAAATGACAATTGGCCAGCCACAGGTTATCTTCAAAGAAATTGATGGTGAAAAATGTGAACCTTATGAATCTTTAGTTGTTGACGTTCCTGAAGAATTTGCTTCAAGAGTAATCGACCTGGCAACTCAGAGAAAAGGTGACCTTCACATCATGGAAACTAAAGGTGAAATGCAGCATATGGAGTTTGAAATTCCTTCAAGAGGTTTGATCGGACTACGTTCTCAGATGTTGACAGCTACTGCAGGGGAAGCTATTATGGCACACCGTTTTACAGAATATAAGCCTTTCAAAGGAAATATTCCTGGAAGAAACAATGGTGTTCTGATCAGCAAAACTACAGGTCCGGCTACAGAATATTCTATTGCTAAATTACAGGATAGAGGTAAGTTCTTCGTTGATCCGGGTGAGGAAATCTACACAGGAATGATCATCGGTGAGCAAAACAAGCCGGGAGATTTGGTAGTAAACATCGTAGAAGCAAAACAGTTGAACAACATGAGAGCTTCTGGTAAAGATAAAGATACTGGTGTTGCTCCGAAAATCCTATTCTCTCTTGAAGAATGTATGGAATATATTCAGGGAGATGAAGCTATTGAGGTAACTCCAAACTTCATCAGAATGAGAAAGAAAATCCTTTCAGAAGAAGAAAGAAAAAGAGTAGAAAGAGGAGCGAAAGCATAATCCGAAATTCTTAAAATATAATAAAGCCTCGATTTTCGGGGCTTTTTTGTTTTTACAAGGGTAGGGTATGATGATATGTTTTATTTATTTTAAGCTGTTGTATTTCTTTTTCAATTATTTTACAGGTTTCAAATGATTTTTTTTATTCATTTTGTATGTTTTAAATGAAATAAATAAGTTATTGATTTTAGTATAGAATTAATTGTATGTTTGTTCATAAAGCAACGAAACGTTGCGATATCATAAAAAACCTGTTATAATATAAAATGATACAATAAATGGACATAGCAAATGATACCTATAAAAATGATATTAAAACTGTTATTGTTGCATCATCCGTAGGAACATTGATTGAGTGGTACGATATGCTGCTTGCTGTAATTCTGGCAAAAGTTCTCTCCGTAAACTTATTCCCGTCGGAAGGGTCTCACTTTCTGGAGACCCTTGCCATAGTAGGATCGTCATTTATGTTTCGTCCGATAGGATCCCTTATTTTTGGAAATATTGGCGATAAAGTAGGCCGAAAATATTCCTTCCTTATTTCATTGGTTTTAATGGGAGCTTCTACGTTTTTGATTGGCTGTATTCCTAATTTTTCCAGTATTGGTTGGGCAGCTCCGGTTTTGTTACTGCTGTGCAGATTGTTGCAGGGGTTAGCGATCAGTGGCGAGTATGCCGGTGCCGTTATTTATGTGGCAGAACATGCTCCGATGGAAAAAAGAGGCTTTTACACAGGATTTATTCAGGCTACAGTTCCCGTGGGGCTGTTGGTTTGCTTAGGTGTCGTTTTTATAACAGAAAGTACAATGTCTGAAGCAGATTTTAACAGCTATGGGTGGAGAATTCCCTTTCTTTTAAGTTCTGTACTGGTCATTTTAAGCTATTTCATACGAAAAAGACTTCATGAGAGTCCTGTTTTTGCAGAGCTTAAAAAATCCGGAAAAACGAGCAAGTCACCGATTAAAGAGGCATTTACAACAAAAGGTAACGTGAAAACAATGTTGAAAGCTATTTTTGGAGGTAATGCCGCACAGAGTTCGGTGATGCAGACCAATCAGTTTGTTGTATTTTTCTTTTTGCAGAATACCGTGAAGCTTGAAAATACTACTGTTCTACTGATTACCGGAATAGCCATGTTTTTAAGTGTATATTTTTACCAGTACTTCGGCGCATTGAGTGATAAAATTGGACGTAAAAAAGTACTCATTGGAGGCTTGGTTTCAAGTCTTATTCTGATTCCGCTGTCTTTTTATCTTTTTATGAAAATCGGAAATCCTCAGGGTATTGATGAAGTACATTCAATCAGTACAGGTGCCATATTGAAGATTGTGGGGTTGAGTTTTTTGCTTTCAGTGGCTGCAGCTGCTACTTATGGCCCTTTGGGTGCCTTTATGCTGGAAATTTTTCCTACCAAAATACGATATACCAGTATGGGATTTGCCCAGAATATGGGAAACGGTTTTATTGGGGGAGCTACCGCTTTTGTAACAGAGTTTCTTAAGACCAGTTTTGTTGTGAGCGCGTTTCTTTCTCCCTTTATAGGTTTGATTTACCCATTAGTCCTCGTGGTCCTGGCTATCATCGTTAATATAACACTGATTCCGGAAACCTATAAAACAGACCTTACGACAGAGGATGAATAAAGAGATATATGTAGTGCTGATGGTCATTCAAAGCGGAATTGTAAATTGCTGAACAGGGCAGAAGTTATTTATATCATTAAAAAAGAATATTTCAAATTCGGATAATCGTCTTTATATCATTAGTTTTGCATTTTTAATATCTTAGAATCCTTCTTCCGACCAATATATGAGAATACATAAATTAAAGCTTATCGTTTTATTAGGAATTTTTGCGTCTTACACTACTTCATGTTCTGTTCAGGACAATGTTGTAAAGACTCCTCCAACTCAAAACAGCACAACAAAACCCACCAACAATACAACCCCACCAAAAGTACCTGTTGTAACAACAAAACCTGCTACAGGAACTACAGCTTCAACTGAAGAAAATTTCAGAACCAATCTTCCGGAAATCAAAAGAGAGTTCCGTGGAGCATGGATCGCGAGTGTAGCCAATATCAACTGGCCTTCAAGAAATGATCTTACGGTAGAACAGCAGAAAGCAGAAGCAATCAGTATGCTTGATATGTTGAGAGATAACAATTTCAATGCTGCTATTTTTCAGATCAGACCTTCCGCAGATGCCCTCTATACAAGTAATATTGAACCCTGGTCTTACTTTCTGACCGGCGAAACAGGAAAGGCTCCTTTTCCGAACTATGATCCACTTCAGTTTTGGATAGAAGAAGCCCATAAAAGAGGCTTGGAACTGCATGTCTGGTTAAACCCTTACCGTGCACATCATACCAACGGTGGTACCGTGAATAATCTGTCAATGGCCAATAAGCTGTCCGATATTGTTTTAAGATTAAAAAACGGAATGTACTGGTTTGATCCCGCCAATCCGAAAACACAAGGCCACGTATCCAATGTAGTAAGAGACATTGTGAAAAGATATGACATTGATGCCGTGCATTTTGATGATTATTTCTATCCTTACGCAACCTATAACAGAGGGGCTGATTTTCCAGATAATGCAACCTGGAATGCTTACGTAAGCAGTGGTGGGACCTTGTCCAGAGCAGACTGGAGAAGAGATAACGTTAACAAATTTGTAGAGCGTATCTATAAAGAAATCCATGCTGAAAAAAATAATGTACGATTCGGAATCAGCCCATTCGGAATCTGGAAACCCGGATACCCTGCAGGAGTAGTAGGATCTTCACAATTTGACGAGCTATATGCAGATGCTAAATTATGGTTAAATAAAGGTTGGGTAGATTACTTTTCCCCACAACTTTACTGGCCAATTGATTCCAAAGGGCAAGGTTTTGAAGCCCTGTTAAGCTGGTGGCAATCTGAAAATACAATGAACCGTCACTTATGGCCGGGATTGAACACTGTTGAGATTAAAGTATCAGACCGCCCAACAGAAATTAAAAACCAAATTGCAATCTCCAGAAATATCCTGAAAAATGATGCCGGAGAAATTCATTGGAGCATTGCCGGACTTACTAAAAATCCGAATATGCTGCCTGCTTTGAAAAACGGACCGTACAGTGAAAAAGCATTAGTACCAAAATCTCCATGGATAAAAGCTGTTCCATTGCAGACCCCTACATTGTTTATTGCAGACAACGGAAGTTTCGTACAGACCAGCTGGAGTACAAAAAATGCTGCTGATGTCTTCCAGTGGGTTCTTTTTACTCAATACAATGGAGTATGGCAAACCGAAATTTTAACACTGGATACTCTTTCAAAAGATCTTCCTAAATTTAAAGACGGTAAAAAGCTGAGCGCAGTTGCCATAAAAGCTATTGACAGATTAGGAAATGAAAGTGACTATATCGCCAGAAAAATTAAATAGATTATTTTGATAAAGGCAAAAAAATTTAATTTGCAAACTTCTATCTACTATGGGGCATTGCGAACCGTAAGGTGAAGCAATCTCAGTTATAAATTTAAAAACCAGTTCTCCAATAGAACTGGTTTTTATTTTAGAATAACTATAAATTATTAGCTTAAAATAATGATTTTCAATTAAATAAAAAACAGGGATAAATAATTATGTTTAAAATCTAATTTGTATCGGAATCATTTTTGCATGATTCATCCCATAATCATCAAAATATAACATTATGAATACTAACAGACTTTCCACCAGCATGGAAAAAGCACTTAGTGACCAGATGAATAAGGAAATTCATGCATCACACGTTTTTTTATCTTATGGAATTTGGGCCGATGATAAAGGCTATCAGGGAATTGCCAACTTTCTTTACCGCCATGCTCAGGAAGAGCGAAATCACTCAATCAAATTCATGGAATATATTTTAAACAGAGGCGGAAAACCAAAAGTAGATGCTATTCCGGCTCCTCCGGCAGATCCGGACAGCCTTACAGCCTGTTTTGATGGCGTTTTTAAACATGAAGTTGACAATACAACTGCTATTTACAGAATTGTAGATCTTTCTATGGAAGAAAAAGACTGGGCAACGTGGAATTTTATGCAGTGGTTTGTACAGGAACAGATTGAAGAAGAGACCTTAGCTCAAAACTTAATTGATAAATTAAAAATCGCTGGTGGTGACAGAGCTACTGATGAGTCTTTATTTACTTTAGATAAAACTTTACAGGAAGCACCGAATGATGTTCCGCTGGCTCAGAATGCCACAGGAGATAATCCATAAAACAGCCGGTGAATCCGAACCTTTAGAAAATCTGTCAGAATACTGGCAGATTTTTTTATTATGAAACTCCCTCAAAAATCACTATCTTTGCACACTCGTAATTCAAGGTTCAGAGTTCAATGTTTAAAGTTGGAAAAACCTTGGGTTACCCCTAAACCTTAAACTTTGAATTTTACAATATGAAATGTGGAATCGTAGGCCTGCCGAATGTAGGTAAATCAACTCTTTTTAACTGTTTGAGTAATGCAAAAGCTCAATCAGCAAACTATCCTTTCTGTACTATTGAACCGAACCTTGGAACGGTTTCTGTACCGGATCAGAGATTGTTTGAACTGGAGAAAATCGTAAAACCTGAGAGAGTTTTACCAGCTGTAGTTGAGATTGTTGATATTGCAGGTCTTGTAAAAGGAGCCAGCAAAGGAGAAGGATTGGGGAACCAGTTCTTGGCCAATATCCGTGAGTGTGAAGCAATTATTCACGTTTTAAGATGTTTTGATAACGGAAATATCATCCACGTTGAAGGTTCTGTAGATCCTTTAAGAGATAAAGAAATTATTGATATCGAGCTGCAATTGAAAGATCTTGAAACAGTAGGGAAAGCAGTTGAAAAGGCTAAGAAATTCATCAAATCAGGGAAGAAAGAAGATATCCTTACTTACGAAACACTTCAGAATTTACAGAAATTCCTTGAAGATGGTAAAAACGCAAGAGAATTTGCTACCGATGATTTCACAAAAGCAATTATTGGAGAAGTTCAGTTGTTAACCAATAAACCTGTACTTTACGTTTGTAATGTAGATGAAAATTCTATCAAAAACGGAAATGACTGGATTGGTAAGATTGAAGAGATGGCTAAGAATGAAGGTGCAGAAGTAGTTGTGTTAGCTGCACAGATAGAAGCTGATATCAATGAGCTTGAAACTTTTGAAGAGAGAGAAATTTTCCTTGAAGAATTAGGTCTTACTGAGCCGGGGGTTAACCGTTTGATCAGAAAAGCTTACGATCTTTTAAAACTTCAGACTTATTTTACTGCCGGAGTGAAAGAAGTAAGAGCCTGGACTATCGGGCAGGGATGGACAGCGCCACAGGCTGCAGGAGTAATCCACACTGACTTTGAAAAAGGATTTATCCGTGCAGAAGTAATCAAGTATAACGATTATATTACGTATGGTTCTGAAGTAAAAATCAAAGAAGCCGGAAAGCTTTCTGTAGAAGGTAAAGAATATGTAGTACAGGATGGAGACATCATGCACTTCAGATTCAATGTATAAGAAAATATTAAAGTTCGTTTATAATAAAAAACGCTTCCATGTATTTGGGAGCGTTTTTTGCGTTCATGTGTTAAACTTTAATGATGAGAGAATTCTATATTTTGAAGTTCTTTCTTTTTTTTCTGTTCAAAACCTTTTTAAGCAGTTAAAAAATGGTTATTCTGCATATCATGAATTTATATATTTTAAAATAAAAATCGCTTCCTTGTAGGGAAGCGATTTGTTATTATCATATTGTCTTTTGTATGTATTACAATTCAATACCAGGCTGGCATTGAATTTCTGCACAGGTAAAAGAAAACTTCTTACAAGTCAGGTCTGGTAGAAGGCACATTTCTTTTCCGCCGGTAATTACTCTTAATTGTTTTTTGTTCAATTTTTTTCCATTAGTTAAGTTTTGATTTTTCATAATGCTTAATTTGGGTTTAGTGAGTTATTCTACAAATAATCTTAAGGTTATGGTCGACAGACTTTTTGTGCACAGCCAACCGATATTTTTGTACAATTTCTGACATCATCCGGCGGATATGTTTCACATGGGAACTCTGTACATAGAATAGGCTCCATGCAGTTTAGCATTCCCCCTTGAATAGACTTTAGTTCTTTTTTGTTAAGCCTTTTACCTTTGTTTAGATCCAGTTTTTTCATAGTATTTTATTTATGAAATAATTGATATTATAACTGTGGTCTGCACTCTTTTTGTGCACACTTTATAGAAATAATAGTACATCCATTTGGATCAGAAGAAGGCTCACAAGGAGGGTTAGGACATAGAACGGCTTCCATACAGTTGATAAGACCTCCTTTGATTGTAATTAATTCTTTTCTGTTTAATTTTTTTCCGGTTTGATTGATTTGATTTTTCATTGATTTGATTTTTAATGGGTTAGTTTTGACGAATGTAAGAAAAATAAATGAAGTATGTCACTATGTTTAGAAAAAAAAGAAAAATTAGTTGAATAGCGTATATTGACCATTGGATTTTCTGAAATCTACGTACATTAATGTTGTGTTTGATTGATCCTCCAATATTCATAAATTCGTATATTTGAATTTTACAAATCATCTGTCATGGAAAAAGTAGCACATACCTCCCTCGAAGATTTTTACAGAGAGATGGCCACCAAATTAGGTAAAGATCTCGAAAGTATTTTTCCAAAAGGACTTCATAAAGATATCGGACACTTTAATGTTTTCGATATCGCCCAAACGCTAGAAAGGGCAAAGGCTACTTCCGAAATGCCCTATAACAGAAGGAAATACTATAAAATAAGCTTTATACGAGGACGAAACAGAGCGGAATATGCTGACAAAGTAATCTCAATAAAACAGAACGCCTTATTATTTGCTACTCCAAAAGTTCCATATCATTGGGTGCCTGAAGATCCTGATCAGTCCGGGAGTTTCTGTGTATTTACAGAAGACTTTTTCATTAAAGATAAATCCTATTATAACCTTGAAGATCTTCCTATTTTTCAACCTGGAGGAGTGCCTATATTTGAGATTGACAATGAACTTGCAGAAGAGATAGAAAGCCTTTTTAAAAAAATAAAAAAAGAGATAGGTTCAGACTATGTTTTTAAATATGATCTGATTAGAAACTATGTTCTTGAACTTATTCATTATGGGCAGAAATTACAGCCGGCTACCAAAATATCCGCTTCAAATGATGCTTCTATGAGAGTGGTTTCTCTGTTTATAGAGCTGTTGGAGAGACAATTTCCTATTGAATCCTGGGATCAGAGATTGCAGCTGAAGACTGCAAAAGATTATGCCGACAGATTAGCGGTTCATGTCAATTATTTAAACAAAAGATTAAAAGAAAGCACTGGAAAAACGACTACGGAACTTATTTCTGACCGAATCACCCAGGAAGCAAAAATACTCTTAAAGCAGACCAGATGGAACGTTTCAGAAATATCCTATGCCTTGGGTTTCGAAGAAATTGCCCATTTTTCTAATTTCTTTAAAAGGAAAACTTCTTTTACCCCATTAGAATTTCGTTCCTGATTTGAATTTTGCAAATTTCAGATTGATTCAAGCAAATACTTCAGCCGGGAAATGTCTCAACTTTGTACCATCAAAATAATCAAAATACAATGAACACAAAAACAAATATCGCACTGGTAACCGGAGGAAGCCGTGGATTGGGAAAGAACTCAGCACTAAAGATTGCTCAAAAAGGATTAGACGTTATTATTACTTACAGAAGCAATAAAGAAGAAGCTGAAGCTGTTGTGAATGAAATAAAAGCAATGGGACGGAATGCCGCTGCTTTCCAGCTGGATACAAAGGACATTAAAAGTTTTGATGCTTTTGTAAAAGACGTTACAGATCACCTGCAGGAAAATACAGGAAGTACTCATATTGATTACCTGATCAATAATGCGGGAACAGCTTTATATTCACCGATTACGGAAGTTACAGAAGAACAGTTGGATGATGTGGTAGACATCCATTTCAAAGGAGTATTTTTCCTGACTCAAAAATTTTTGCCATTCATGAATGATGGAGGAGGAATTATCAATATATCTTCAGGATTGGCAAGATTTGCAACACCGGGATCTTCTGTTTACGGATCTATAAAAGCTGGAGTAGAAATGCTCACAAAATATATGGCCAAAGAATTAGGATCAAGAAAAATCAAAGCTAATGTTGTGGCTCCGGGAGCTATTGAAACAGACTTTGGAGGAGGAAGAGTAAGAGATAATGAAGAGATCAATGCTGCAGTAGCGGGTGCTACAGCCTTAGGAAGAGTAGGACTTCCCGATGATATTGGCGGTGTGGTGGCATTCCTGTGTACAGAAGATGCAGGATGGATCAATGGACAAAGAATTGAAGTTTCAGGAGGAATGTTTTTATAACATTTGATAGAGATCATCATTATAATACCTCGGGCGGCTCATTTTTGAGCCGCCCGAGGTATTTATTTTATCATTTCTTTGAAGCTAAATTACTCATCAGCTTCAAGAGGTTCCGGCAGCTGGCATTTGAGCTCACTGCAACCAGGACCAATGTATACGCAATACCCTGAAGAATTGGTGCATCTTATGCTACCCAAGCCCCCATTGATTGTACTTAATTCTTTTTTGTTTAATTTTTTTCCTTGTGAGATGATTCCTTTTTTCATGATTTTAATTATTTAATGGATTAGTTATTTCATAAATATATGAAAATCAATGATTATAATTCACTTTTTAAAGAAAAATATAAGTTCATCGTCCAAAATGACCTTTGAAATATCTGCGTCATTTTTAGAGTAGTACAATTAGAGCAGTACAATTTTATCGGAGATAAAATCATTGCGCCTTAAAACGTTTGCTTATAAAATTTCTTCGCGTCTTAGTGTATTCCAAATTCAAAACTTCTAATGAAATTGCTTTATTCGCAATGACAATTGGAGTAAAAATCTTTGTCTAAGTTCCACAAAAGCATACTAAAATTATGATGATACTCTTGATAAATTTTCAATAGCTTTCTCTAATGTTTCCTGCTTTTTGGCAAAACATAACCTGATGACATTCTCATTCAGTTTATGTTTATAGAACGAAGAAAAAGGAACACTCGCCACCTTGTGATTGATTGTCAGTTCAGATGCAAAATCGAAATCATTTTTATCCGAAATTTTATCATACTTTACTGCCTGAAAATAAGTTCCCTCACAATCCAGCAGCTCAAAAGATGTTCCTTCAAGACCTTTTCTCAGAAAATCTCTTTTTTCCTGGAAAAACTGACTCAGTTGGGTATAATGTTCATCATTTTTCATGTACTCTGCCAATGCAAGTTGGATAGGAGTGTTTACACAGAAAACATTGAACTGGTGTACTTTTCTGAACTCATCCGTTAAGATTTTGGGAGCTGCACAATATCCTACTTTCCAGCCGGTGACGTGAAAGAGTTTCCCGAAAGAAGCAACAAGAAGACTCCTTTCTTTCAATTCCGGATATTTACAGATGCTTAAATGCTGCTTTCCGTCAAAAACAATATTTTCATACACTTCATCACTTAAAATAAGAATAGAAGTTCCTTTTACCAGCTTAATAAGCTCTTGTATATCATTTTCTGTCAGTATTTTTCCGGAAGGGTTGTTGGGATTATTCAGGATAATCATTCTTGTTTTGTCACTGACAAGTTTTTTTACAGCAGCCCAGTCGATGTTATAATCCGGAGCTTTCATTTCAAAACGTTTTACAATCCCTCCGAAAAGTTCTACAGTAGGTTCATAACAGTCATAGGCCGGTTCAAAAATAATCACTTCATCCTCCTTTTTGATAAAAGAAGCAATGGCAGTGAAAATAGCCTGAGTTCCCCCTGCTGTAATTGTTATTTCCGAGTCGGGATGATAGGTTGCCTGATGGCTGTTTTCAATTTTTCTGGCAATTTCTTCCTTCAGACCAATCATTCCACCTAGTGGGGCATATTGGTTAAAGCCTTTTTTAATAAAATGATCTACATGATTCAATAACTCCAGGTCAGGCATGAAATCCGGAAATCCCTGAGAAAGATTGATCGCTTCATTTTCGTTGGCAAGTTGAGTCATCTGACTGAAAATAGTAGTTCCTACATTGGAAAGTTTTGATAAAGGAAGTTGTATCATAAAAACAGTTTTGTTGATCGAATTTAATGAAATATTTAAAACAGACTCCACTTATAAAAATAAAAATTAAATAGAGATAGGCTGAAGGTTGATGTTGAGGAGGTTAATGGTTTGAATGATAAATTTAATGAGGAAATATGATTTTAAACATATGTTTGATTTTTTTCTTTTAAATCAATAGAAAGATACCTACATTTGTTAGACACACCACTATAAAAAACAATAACAATGAAGATTAAGAAGACGGAGTTTCCGGAAAAATCAGTTTTATCTCAGGGAAAAAAAGATTTTGATTATGTTGATAGTTTTGAAGGAGAATTGAAACATGGCAGCCGGAATATTGATATCACAGAAATCGGAAATGTATTCTTTACCAGTGGGCCGAAATGGGGAAAGAAAATGTTTGCTTTCAGAAATAAGGTAGTAAGGTTATTTGGACTGAAAACAGGATCTGAAACAGAAAAGCAGCAGATGGAAAAGGTTTTTAAATGTGAAGTGGGAGAGCGCATGGGTATTTTTACAGTGTTTGATAAAACGGATAATGAAATTGTTATCGGGGAAGATGATAAGCATCTGGATTTCAGAGTTTCTCTTTTATTTGATGAAAATAAAGATCATCTTGATGAAAAATCCCTTACCATATCCACTACGGTAAAGTTCCATAATTGGCTGGGTGTATTATATTTTCTTCCTGTTCGCCCTTTTCATAAGTTAATTGTGCCTGCTATGCTGAAAAATATGATCGGGAAATTAGAAAAAAGATAAATATTTACCCTTTTACAAGTGAGTAAGAGCTTAAAAGCCAACCGTCTTAAAAGTCAAACAATTTAACCTCCGAAACAATTTCTTAAATTTTGTTCCGTCAACCTGGGAAAATATTGTCACTTCTTACATAGATGGGCCCGTCTTCATCCTGACTATACCCGTAAGTATAAGAACTGTTGAGCACGTCTCCTTCATTATCATTTACCATACCCGGAATTTTGGCATTACAAATGAAACAACTGGTATAATGAAAGAAAATAAACAGTAAGTTATTGCTTATATTCATATTTAATGGAATAATCATGTGAAATATATAATTTGGTTGATAATACTGCAATATTTTTGGAAAAATCTTTAAAAAAACAAACTGAAAAAATTCGGATAATTTTATACAATTTCGTATTTTTGTATGTTTGCTGAAATCATATATGTCACAAGAAATAAATCCAACCTATTCAGAAGATAATATCAGAACCCTCGATTGGCAGGAACACATCCGTCTGCGCCCCGGCATGTACATCGGGAAGCTTGGTGACGGGTCTTCCGCCGATGATGGTATTTATATTCTGCTTAAAGAAATCCTGGATAACTCTATTGATGAGTTCAGGATGAAATCAGGGAAAAGAATCGAAATAAAAGTAGATGACGGTAAAGTTACAATTCGTGACTTTGGACGTGGAATCCCATTGGGAAAAGTAGTAGATGCGGTTTCCAAAATGAACACCGGAGGTAAATACGACAGTAAGGCGTTTAAAAAATCTGTAGGGTTAAATGGAGTAGGTACCAAAGCGGTAAATGCACTCTCTGAGTATTTCAGAGTACGTTCTTTCCGTGACGGGAAAATGAAGGCTGCAGAATTCTCCCAGGGACTTATCAAAGAAAACTTTGAAGAAAAAGAGACTTCAGACAGAAATGGTACTGAAATTTCTTTCATTCCGGATGGAGATATATTCCTGCATTTCAAATACAGAAAAGAGTATATCGAAAGAATGCTCCGCAATTATGCATACCTGAATCCGGGATTGAAAATTCTTTTCAACGGAGAAACCTATTTCTCTGAAAACGGTCTTAAAGATCTCCTTGAAGAAGAACTGGAAAGTGAGACACTTTATCCTATCGTTCATTTGAAAGATGACGATATTGAAGTGGCAATCACCCATACTGACAAATCTCAGATGGAAACCTATTTCTCATTCGTAAACGGACAGAATACCACGCAGGGTGGAACCCACCTTAATGCATTTCGTGAAGCTTATGTGAAGACGATCCGTGAGTTTTTTAATAAGAACTTTGAAGCTTCTGATATCAGAAAGTCTATCATTGCCGCTATCTCAATCAATGTAGAAGAACCGGTTTTTGAATCCCAGACCAAAACAAAATTAGGATCTAATGATATGGGACCGAACGGACCAACCGTAAGAACATTCATCATTGATTTCCTAAAAAGCAAACTGGACAACTTTTTACATAAGAACCCGGAAATTGCGGAGGCGGTCCAAAGAAAAATACTGATTTCCGAGAGAGAAAGAAAAGAACTTTCCGGAATTCAGAAACTGGCTAGGGAAAGAGCTAAAAAAGTCTCTCTTCACAACAAAAAACTTCGTGACTGCAGACAGCATTATAACGATCAGAAAGCTGAAAGAAAAGGAGATACTCAGATCTTCATTACCGAGGGAGATTCTGCATCAGGATCTATCACAAAATCCAGAGATGTGGAAACGCAAGCTGTATTCTCACTGAAAGGTAAACCATTGAACTGCTATGGTCTTACCAAGAAAGTGGTATATGAAAATGAAGAATTTAACCTTCTTCAGGCTGCTTTAAATATTGAAGAAAGTCTGGAAGACCTGAGATACAATCAGGTGATTATTGCAACCGATGCCGATGTGGATGGGATGCACATTCGTTTGCTGATGATTACGTTCTTCCTGCAATTCTTCCCTGATCTGATTAAAAACGGACATCTTTATATTCTTCAGACTCCCTTATTCAGGGTAAGAAACAAGAAAGAAACAAGATACTGTTATTCAGAAGCCGAAAGAGTAAAAGCATTAAATGATCTGGGGAAAAATCCTGAAATCACACGATTTAAAGGATTAGGAGAAATTTCTCCGGATGAATTCAAGCACTTTATAGGTCAGGATATCAGATTGGAACCTGTGGTGTTAGGAAAAGACCAGACCATTGAACAGCTTCTGGAGTTTTATATGGGAAAAAATACTCCGGACAGACAGACTTTTATTCTGGAAAATCTGGTTGTGGAAGATGATACTGATATTGCTAAAAAAGAAATTCTGGATGAAATAGAAAACTAAAAACTTAAAAAAAACTAATTTAGGCCATTAATAAAGACTGAAAAAAACACAATTTTGGATGAAGTAGGAAATTATAAACTTACACAGCCAAAAAAATTAAATAATGAGACTAAGTAACCGTAATAAAGCATCAGTTTATAACTTTTTAAGCACCCTTCTTCTTATGATAATGGTACTTGGAGTAATTGCATTTATCGCTAATAAATATAGATTTAATGCACTGGATGATGAAAGTTATTTATTGATTATTGTTCCTACTATAATGCTGATCATATTCTATATTTGCGGACGGCAGATTTTTGAATATGATAGCGATGGAGAAGCTCTGAACTTTAAAAACAGGAATATTATTCCTTTTTTAGAGAAGCCTCTTCACGATGAATTTCCAAAATATAAGCTGATAAAATATGATGTAGTCAGTATTTTATTTATCAAAAGATTATACATCACTGTTTCAAGTAAGAATAACGGATCTACTATACTGAAGTATCAGATCTCTTATTTGAACAGAAAAGAAGTAAACGATTTAAAACTCTCTCTGAACAAAGTAGTAAAAGCTAATAAAGAGAAAAAAGACAAAAAAACAGATGACGACAGAAGAATATTCGCATGAGGGTGAAAGTTTAAAGAAGGTTTCCGGTCTGTACAAAGACTGGTTTCTGGATTATGCTTCCTATGTAATTTTGGATAGAGCTATCCCTTCGGTGTATGATGGTTTGAAACCCGTTCAGCGAAGAATTATGCACTCTATGCGGGAACTGGAAGATGGCCGTTACAATAAAGTAGCGAACATCGTGGGAAATACCATGAAGTACCACCCACATGGAGATGCTTCCATTACAGATGCCATGGTGCAGATAGGGCAGAAAGAATTACTGATAGATACTCAGGGAAACTGGGGGAATATTTATACAGGAGACTCTGCAGCTGCTGCAAGGTATATTGAAGCAAGGCTGACCCCTTTTGCATTGGAAGTAGTCTTTAATCCTAAAACTACAGAATGGACCAAATCCTACGACGGAAGAAATAATGAACCTGTCGACCTGCCGGTAAAATTTCCTTTGCTTCTTGCACAGGGAGTAGAAGGTATTGGGGTAGGGCTTTCCACAAAAATACTTCCACATAACTTCAATGAGCTTATCAATGCATCGGTAGCTTATCTGAAAGGAAAGAGATTTGAGCTGTATCCGGACTTTTTAACAGCCGGTTATCTGGATGTTTCAGAATACAATGACGGCCACAGAGGAGGAAAAGTAAGAGCAAGAGCCAAAATTACCCAAACGGATAAGCATACATTGGTGATTTCCGAGCTTCCTTATTCGAAAACGACCACTGATCTTATTGATTCGATTTTAAAAGCCAATGAGAAAGGGAAGATCAAAATTAAAAAGATTGAGGACAATACTTCAGATAAAGTAGAAATCCTGATTCATATTCATAATGATGTTTCTCCGGATAAGACAATTGACGCCCTGTATGCATTCACAGACTGCCAGGTGACAATTTCTCCAAATGCCTGTGTGATTGTAGGTGACAAACCTATGTTCATGAATGTTTCCGATATTCTGAAAATGAATACAGATCATACGGTGTCACTATTGAAGAAGGAACTTGAAATTGAACTTCACGAACTTCAGGAAAGCTGGCATTTCTCTTCACTGGAAAGAATTTTTATTGAAAATAGAATCTATCACGATATCGAAGAGGTGAAAACCTGGGAAGATGTATTAAAGACCATTGATGCAGGATTAAAACCACATACCAAACATCTTTTAAGAGCTGTTACAGAAGAGGACATCTTAAAACTGACCGAAATCCGGATCAAGAGAATTTCAAGATTCGATTTAGATAAATTTAAAGAAAATATTGCATCACTGGAAGGCAAAATAGAACAGGTGAAATACCATCTGGCCAACCTGATCGCTTATGCTATCGATTATTATTTAAATATTCAGAAAAAATACGGTAAAGACAAGCAGAGAAAGACAGAGCTTAGAATTTTTGATACCATTGATGCTACAAAAGTTGCCGTGGCTAATGAAAAGTTCTATGCCAATTTTGAAGAAGGCTTTATCGGAACATCCCTGAAGAAAGACCAGTATCTGTTCGACTGTTCTGACATTGATGATATCATCATTTTCAGAAAAGACGGAAGTATGAAAGTGGTAAAAGTAGAGGCAAAAACGTTTGTTGGTAAAGATATCCTGCACGTTGCCATCTGGAAGAAAAATGATAAAAGAACAGTGTATAATATGATCTACCGCGAAGGAAGAGAAGGACCCTATTATATGAAACGTTTCTCTGTAACCGGAGTGACAAGAAATACAGATTATCCGTTAGCTTCAGATAAAAAAGGTTCCGAAACACTGTATTTTTCAGCAAACCCTAATGGTGAAGCAGAAACCGTAACTGTGCTTTTAAAACCAAATCCTAGAATCAGAAAG
The DNA here is from genome assembly GCF_900182655.1 of Chryseobacterium rhizoplanae. GTDB lineage: Bacteria > Bacteroidota > Bacteroidia > Flavobacteriales > Weeksellaceae > Chryseobacterium > Chryseobacterium rhizoplanae. The sequence goes on along the minus strand of NZ_FXTC01000004.1, from coordinate 253,466 downwards.
AACAAAATGGAGATCAATTTCTCCGAACTTGCCATCAAAGGACGTGATTCCAAAGGAAATCTGGTAACAAAATATGCGGTAAAGAAGGTAGATATGAAGGAAGAAGGAGTTTCTACCCTGGCACCTAGAAAGATCTGGTTTGACGATACCGTAAGAAGACTGAATGCCGATGCAAGAGGAACATTATTAGGAAGCTTTAAAGGAGATGACAAGATTTTGACCATCAACACAAACGGAGAAGTTAAACTGGTGTCCTTTGATCTTGGTAACCGTTTCGATGATGAATATCTGGTATTGGAAAAATGGAGACCTGCACAGCCGATAACCTGTATTTATTATGATGGAGAAAAAGATATTTACTTCATCAAGAGATTCTTATTGGAAAATACGGTAAACGTACAGACTTTCATGCCGTCCGAACACCCGAAATCATTCATTGAAAATGTAATCGTTGCCAATGACGTAACTGCAGAAATTATTTTCGCAAAAGATAAAGGGAAAGAACGTGAACCTGAAACAATAAACATCGATGAATTTATTGCCGTAAAAGGAATAAAAGCAATTGGAAACCAGTTTACAAAGTTTAAAGTAAAAGCAATCAATATTATCATTCCTGAACCTGTAGAAGTGGAACCGGAAGTCTATGAAGAACCTGAACCTACAGGAGATATAGACGAAGACGGAGGAGTTATTGGTGATCTGTTTCAAGGTGATGAACCTGAAAATTAAAAAAAATGAATATTTTAATATTATTTATTGCAATTACGGCTATTATAAGCTTCATAGCTTTTAATAATCCTGCCATTACTGAAAAATATAAATTTAGTGTTGGTGCTATTCTTCATAGAAAAGAATATATTCGTTTGCTTTCATCAGGGTTTTTGCACGCTGATATCATGCATCTGGTATTCAATATGCTGACATTATATTTCTTTGCGCCTATTGTTATTCAGGGCTTCGGGAATATAGGATTTATAATTGTATATCTGGGAGCAATATTGCTGGGCAACTTCCTATCATTATACATTTATCAAAAGCAACCCTGGTATTCTGCCGTTGGAGCGAGTGGTGGCGTTTCAGGAATCCTTTTTGCTTCCATAGCATTGATTCCTGATCTCAAAATCTATCTTTTCTTTATTCCGATCGGTATTCCCGGATATATTTTCGGGCTGATCTATTTTGGTTATTCTGTGTATATGATGCTGAATCCGAGAGCGCATGATAATATCGGACATGCTGCTCATTTGGGGGGTGCTTTCCTAGGATTAATATATGCTGTGATAAATGCGCCGGAACATGCCATGCAAAACGGAATTTATATAGGAATCATGTCGCTTCCGTTAATCTATCTGGGATATGAAATTTTTGTAAGGAAGCGAATAGGATAAAAGACTATTTTTAATTAAAATATCAAAACCAATGAACACATCAGAGTTAAACAGTTTCATCGTGATACTTATCTATGGTTCATTGGTTTTGCTTTCTCTGCTGAAGCTGGCCAATCCTTTGAAAGTAAACCGTAAAGCCAATTTCTGGTTTGGGATATTTCTGTTTCTGTGGTCTACCTTCTGGCTGGATGAGGTTTTGTTTCTCATCACAGGTGAGGCAGTGGAGTTTCACTCTCTGTTTTTAGTAAGATGTATTCAGTTTTTTACCCCTATTGTTTTTTACTTTAGTGTGTTGTTCTTTACCAATCCTTCTTTTACCTTCAAAATCAGGGATTTTAGATTCCTGTTGCTTCCCGCAGCCTTTCTGTTGTGCCTTATCTTAGTAAAACTTGGATATGAATCACCGTTTGAATATCTGAGTGTTATTTTGATCCTCATTCAGGCACTGTTCTACACCGGACTTTCTTACGTTACCATCAGAAAACACCAGCGGAAGATCCAGCAATTTTCTTCCAATACTGAAGAAATCAATCTGAATTGGCTTGAGTATATCATTCTGGTACTTCTTATTGTGAATATCATCTATGTGATCTATAATCTTTTCTATGACCCCAAATCACTGAATTTCTTTATCAATACGGTCTTTTTATTTGTGATCTATTGGGTGGGATATTATTCTCTGAAACAAAGAGAAATCTATCCTGTAGAAGAAAAACAGAGAGAAGAACTGATTGCTATCAATGAAGATTCTGATTCAGAAGAAATAAAGAGAAAGCTGATCTCTGATGAAGAATTAATTAAGATTAAAAACTCACTCGAAAGACTAATGGAAGCAGACAAACCTTATCTTGACAGTGAACTTAATCTGATCAGGCTGGCCGAAATGCTGTCTGTTTCTACCCATCACCTGTCGTATGTTATCAATACAGGTTTTGGAAAGAATTTTTTCCAATATGTGAACGAATTCAGAGTAGAGTATGCCCAAAAACTTCTGAAAGAATCAAACAGTAAATTATCAATTCTCGGGATTGCTTACGAATCCGGATTCAATTCCAAAACTTCTTTTAACACAACCTTTAAAAAAGTGACCGGACAAACTCCTTCTGAATTCAAAAAATAAGTTCAGGTTTATAAAGTTTTACTTTTTTATTTGTTTAAAATATTGATTTTTAAATATTTGAGTGTTTTTGTTTTCTTGATTGAAAATCAGTTCGGTCTGATAACCCGGAACATTCAAACCCTCTTTTCACGATAGCTTTGTACCATAAAATTTAAACGTATGGATACCAAAGAGTCATATGCTGTTGTCACAGGAGCAAGCCAGGGACTTGGCAAATCATTCGCTGAACACCTGGCAAAGAAAAAGATCAATGTCATTCTGGTCAGTCTTCCGGATCAGAACCTTCAAGAATTTTCTCAGGAACTGAACGAGCTGTATGATGTAAAAGTTCATTATTATGAAACAGATCTCTCTGTTAATGACAATGTCATGAAGCTTACAGAATGGCTTAACCGTTCTTTTGATATTCATATCCTCATTAACAATGCAGGTCTTGGAGGAACTAAAAAATTCACAGAAGCCTCTCCGGATTATATCAATACCATTCTGCAGGTCAATGTAACAGCAACTTCATTAATTACCCATCAGTTACTTCCTAACCTTTTAAAACAGCCAAAAGCCTATATTTTGAATGTCTCCAGCATGGCGGCCTTTTCTCCCATAGGTTTTAAAACCGTATATCCTGCTTCCAAAAGCTTTATCCATTCATTTTCCAGAGGACTGCATGAAGAGTTGAAAGATACCAATGTCTTTGTAAGTGTGGTGAATCCTGGTGCCATGAAAACCAATACGGATGTCTGTAAAAGGATAGAAAAACAAGGTTTTATTGGAAAACTGACCCTTTTAAATCCTGATAAAGTAGCATCATACTGTATTCGCCAATTATTTAAAAAAGATTCCGTAATTATGGTGAACCCAATCAGCTGGCTGATGATGAAAATTTTACCCATATGGATCAAACTTCCGTTGATGACTCAGGCTATAAAAAGAGAGATCGAAGCATGAAAAAAGTGTGTGTAACCGGAGCGACAGGGCTTCTGGGAACTAATGTTATTATTAAATTATTACAAAATGGTTATTCTGTTATTGCTCTGGTGCGCAAGAAAAGCAGCTGGCTGGGTGAGGAGAACGAAAATCTGAAACTGCTGGAAGCAGACCTTTCCTCTGATCTTTCATTATTGCTCAAAGAAATTGATCTTGTCATTCATATTGCTGCGGAAACACGTCAGAATCTCATAAGCTATGATGAATATCGGAAAGTGAATTATGAGACAACCGTAAATCTGTTTACCCATGCAGAATTAATGAATGTAAAAAAGTTTTTGTTTGTAAGTACGGCAAACACTTTAGGGTATGGTACTACAACATTCCGGGGAAATGAACAGGCGCCGCAGCTTTATCCTTTTACCCATTCAATGTATGCTCAAACTAAATTGGAAGCTGAAGAGTACCTTTTAAAGAACCGTAAAAATACAGAAGTGATTATTGTACATCCTACTTTTATGATCGGAGCCTATGACAGCAAACCAAGTTCCGGGAAAATCATCTTCTGGGCCTGGAAAAAGAAATTGGTTTTCTATCCGAAAGGAGGAAAGAACTTTGTACATGTAGAAGACGCCGCAAACGGAGTATTAAATGCAATTGAAAAGGGAAGGAATGGTGAAAAATATCTTTTAGCTAACGAAAACTTAAGCTATAAAGAGTTTTTTAAGAAAATAAATAGAATTACCCATCAAAATCCGGTTATGATAGCCATTCCCAATGGATTGTTGAGTTTCCTGGGATTGATAGGAGAGGGATTAAGAAAATTAAAGATAAAAACAAATCTCAGTACTTCCAATATGAAAGCACTGCAGATTTGTAATTATTATTCTAATCAGAAATCAGTAAATGAATTAGGACTTCATTACCAGCCTGTTGATAAAGCGATTGAAGACGCAATTCAGTATTTTGATCAAAATAACAAATAGTGATTTTCAATACTGTAAATAAAAAACCAGCTCCTAAAAAGCTGGTTTTTAAAATTATCTTGTTATTTTCTGAGTGACATTTTTATTAGAAATCACACAGGCTTTGCTGCAATTGTTTGAACTTGAAATATTCACTTGTACCAACGCCGGCATTGATCTGTATTCTTCAAGATTGTAAGGGGCTTCAGTTCCATTGCTTCCTCCACCTTTGATATCATACTTTATTTGTGCAGTTCCGTTAAATCCGGTTGCAGGCTTGAAAGAAAGTCTTCCTGTAGAATAAGAATACACCCATGTACCCTCATTGCTTGTATAGGTGCCATTTACAATATTCGGGATTACACTACCATTGATGTCTAAAAAACGGAATGAATTAAAATCCAGATTATTATAAGAAAGCGTTCGCGGATTCTGACCGCTGTATGCCGCATCATTAAGTAAAGGAGAATACGTAGATTTTATGCCCGGACATCCTGCAAACAGATCATCCGTTACCTCCGCAGCATAAGGTCTGGTTACTCCTAAATTTTTCAATAAATGTATATTTTTAGCAGCTCCGGTAGAAGCAGCAAAACCAATTCTGAAAGTAGCAGGAGGTGAAGTGTCTAAAGTTCTTACTTCTTGAGATAGTGTATTTTCTGTATATTTTACAGTAGTAGGATAATAGTAATTATCAATAACTGTTTCTCTGACATTTCCATGTTGTATTTCTAATGTTACATTGTAACCGCCTGATGGATTCGGGACTAATTTTATATATGCTTTACGGAATCTTACATCAGTATCATTTTGGGGAATTGTGTTTCCGCCACTCTCTACTGTGAATTGCTTAAGGTTCGGATTTTTGATACCGATATATTTTCCTGTCAGGACATCCAAATAGGCTGAACGATTATTACTGGAAGGAGCTGCATTGGTTGCTGTGCTGTAGAGTAAAGGGTAGCCATTATATCCTGGCAGTTCATATGGGGGTAGATATTGATTGCCACGTTTACCTCTTAAGGTTACATTACTACGACCATCCGCTAGAGATAGACCAAAAAGTCCATTTCTTATTCTATCAGGTTGATTAAAAGTATTTTTGAAGTTACCAAACTCATCGAGACCAATTCCTAAATAAGCTCCCCTTAATCCCTCTGCAGATGCATTTCCCCTAATAAAAGTGTAACCGAGTCCGCCACCAATGGATCCAAGGTTAAGCTGATCCTTAGGAATAGATCCATCTACCAAAAATATAGAGATACCATCTCCACCGTTGGGGTCTCCTCCATAGATTGCATATTCAAATTCAAACTTGATTCCCTGGTCACTAGTGAATATTCTATCAGCGAGTATAACACCTCCTGATATAGTATTTATATTCCTGGTTAATCTCAAGCCCTCTGTAGTAAAAGTGGCATCATTCTGAACTCCGCTGGTTGTTACTTTATAAGCTTCCTGAGGCTGTAATCCTTGTGTGAAGTTGACAAAATACGGATATCCGGTTCCCTGCTGATTCTGTGCCTGAATACCTTGGGAGAAAATAAACGATGAAAAAATAAACAAAAGTCTTTTGTTCCTGTTAATTCGAGTATTTTTTATCATAACTCATTATTTAACAACAAAAACAATATTAATAAAAGAACAGTCTGTTGCAGCTGCTTTTACATCATAGGTCATTACCCCGTCATCAGAAATAGAAATATTACTGAATACATTAGGATCAGCATCTGTTACATAATAGTAAAGGTCTTTGCTTGACGGGAAAAAAGGAATAGATGCAGGAGCACTGGTGCTTTTCGCCTTTGGAGATCCGAACTGCGTTTTATACAAAGTATATAAATCTTTAGTTCTGCCAGTTGCGTTGGTAGATGTATCAAAAGAAACACTAGGCATGTAAAACATCTTTACAGCATTATTACTGATACATAACCAATCTGGTTTGGTAGGTGTTCCAATATTCTGGCTTAAACATTTTTTATCCGTATCATAAATAAGAAGTGAGTTGGCCGGATTAGAAATGGCATCTCTTTTTGCCGTAGTAAGTCTTGGAATAAGCATCCCCTTATTTTGGCTGTACACATCCAGAATTGCACTTTCATCAGGCGTGGATGTGTTAATCCCAACTTGAGCAAATGAATATGAACTTAGTAAAATAATTGGTAGAAATAATTTTTTAATCATGATGTTTTGAATAATTTTTTATCTGTGTTTTATATGTTTTTTGTGTTGTGTTTTATGAAAAATACTTTCCTTTCAGCTTAATTTGTACTGGATATCAATACGCCTTCAATTCGTTCAAACCAATGAATTATACAAATACAGCGGTATGAGGAGACCTTAGGTTCCAAAGTAACAGATATAACAAGAATGGATCACAGAAACATCTATGTCTACCTGTAAGAGTCGAAAAAGAGAATTGAGTTTAAGTAGCCCTATTATACAATATAAGCCTTTAGAATAGTAAAATTCATAATCCTTGTGTTTTTGCAAATATACGAATAAACTACTTAATATTTGGTTTTTAGAATGTTAAATTAAATTTAACATTATTTGTTAGTTGAATTATTGACTATTGATTTAAATTTTTACTAATATAGTAAATAAGTAGTTTATTTTTAACATTCAAATCATTGCATTTTTTGAAATATGCGGTTTTATAAAAAATACTGATCCTTAAAAACATAATGAGTTGTATTTTTTGAGCGAATTGTCTGGAAAAAATTATTTTGATAAATTATCCAACGCATCTTCCAGTGATCCAAGAAAATTCACCTGTTTTGTTTTATTGCTTTCGAAAATAAAGTCTTTCAGGCTCTTACTCTCATATTGGTCGAAATCACCTACAATAGCCAGTCCGATGCGGTAGTTTGAGAATTTTTGAAGAATTTCACCTGCAATTTTTGTTTTTAAATCAAAGAATTCAGGAGTGATGTTTTTTTCATAAAGAATAACTTTGTCAAAACCCTGATAATAGATATTTCCCATAAGATCCAGCCCGTCCTGTGCAGATTGGATGATTATATTATCAGAAATAACTTCTGCAATTTTTATCGTATTAATTTCGTGAGATTGAATAATCATTTTATGTATTGAATTGTTTTTTTAATATCATGTAAAAAGTTACCCAAAGGGAATGCATCTCCATGATTGGTAAGTGCTATAATGCAGCTGTTATGCTCCAGATCTCTCCAGAATAAAGCTTTGAAACCATTCAGTCCCCCTGTGTGCATTGCTGTTTTTTCACCTTTTTCCTCTTCTATAAACCAGGCAAACCCGTAATTTGAAACCTGGCCACCGGAGAGTTTTGCAGGAGTATACATAAGCGCTGTATTTTCTTTACTGATCAAAGTATAACTCCTCAAGGCCTGATCAAATTTATACAGATCTTCAGGAGTAGAATAAATTCCGCCGTCACCAGTTGTTAAGATGGAATAATCATCAGGTTTCTTCTGTTGATTATATCCCAAAGCTTTATTTTGAATAATCGTGGAAGGCTCATACACATACGTATTGTTCATCTTCAAAGGCATGATGATCTGTTCATTGATCAAAGTATGATAAGACTTCCCGGAAACCTTTTCGATAATCTGAGAAAGAATAATATATCCGCTGTTACTGTATTTAAACCTACTGTCAGGAATGAAATCAAGATTTTTAAGGCTAAACAGCCAGTCCATCACTTCCTTGTTGGTCAATCCTTTTTTTGAAAACAAGCTCTCATAGTCACTGATCCCCGATGTATGGTGCAAAAGCTGCCTGATCGTGATATTCTTAGCATATTCAGGAAGTTCAATGAACTGAGATGCCTTATCATTAAGCCTCAATAAACCTTTTTGCTGTAGAATCATAATCGTAGTAGCAGTAAAAGGTTTGCTGAGAGAGGCAATATAAAAAGAGGTATTTTTATCTGACCGGAGCCCTTTTTCAATATTGCGGAACCCCAAAGCAGTATCACATACCACTTTGCCATTTTTCACGATCAGAACAGAGCCATTGAATTCTCCTTTCTTGTAATACTCATTCACAACATCCTGAGGGTGCTGTTTGCAGGAGGCTAGTTGTAGAATCAGAAAAATACCAATGAAGGCATTCCATAGTAAAGTTTTCATAGGTTAAGTGTTTGGAAGCAAAATTACTTATTTCCTTCCATAAATAAACCTGTCATTTTCAGATAAATCCTTCAATAATTGAGCGTTAGAGAAATATTGATACAGTTCCAGCGTTTCAGGACCTAATTTCTGATTGATTTCTAAGAATAAAAGTCCGTCCTCATTCAGGAATTTTTTAGCATCTTCAGCTATCTTTTTATAGAAAATCAAAGCATCGGAAGTAGGAGAGAAAAGGGCCATTTTCGGCTCAAATTCTTTCACAGAGTCTGCAATTTCAATTTCTTCCTCAATACCTATATAGGGAGGATTGGAAATAATGATATCAAAGCTGTCAACTGGTTCAAAATTCAGATAATCAGCATGGATAAATTGTATTTCCAGTTGATGATAATCTGCGTTTCTTTGAGCAGTCTTTAGTGCTTTTTCAGAAAAATCTATTGATGAAACTACGGCTTCAGGAAAATGTTTCTTTAAAACCAAAGGAATCACTCCACTTCCGGTTCCTATGTCCAAAATCTTTAAACCTTGAACGTTAACCTTCAAATGTTGAATCTCTCTGATAGCAATCTCCAGCAGCTCTTCCGTTTCAGGGCGGGGAATCAGTACATTTTCATCCACAAAGAACTTCATTCCATAAAACTCAGTTTCTCCCAGAATCTGCTGATAAGGTCTTCCTGTTTTAAGTTCTGAAATTAAATGAGAAAGCTTTTCTTTATCATCTGTCAGAAGTTCCTGCTCAGAAAATCTTCTTTGCTGAAAATGATCAAAACCTACAATCTGGTGAATGAACAGGGAGGATAAAAAAGCACTTTCCGATTCAGTGTAAAGACCGGAAAGTTCTGTTTTGAAATATTTTTTGAATGCTGAAATTGTCATTTATCTTGTAAAAACCAGTTTAGTATCTGTAGACTTCTCTTCATCAATTCTGTACCCCTCATAGTTGAAAGCTTTTACATCTTCCAGTGTTTTGGCATTCGTTTCAGCACAATATCTTACCACAAGACCTCTTGCGTGCTTGGTGTATACAACGATGGTTTTCAGTTTTCCCTCTTTTAATTCATAAAAATCGAAATCGATTACTTTATGGTTCAGCTTTTTTCTGTCGATTACTTTTCCATATTCATTGCTGGCAAGATGAAGAAGAATTTCTCCTTTTTTCATTTCAGAATTCAATTGCTCCGTAATCTTTTCTCTCCAGAACTCATACAGGTTTTTGTATTGTTCAAATTCAAAAGGACGGCCCATTTCAAGTCTGTAAAGCATTACTTTATCAGAAGGTTTCAGCAGACCATAAAGCCCGGAAAGCATTCTGTAGTTTTTCTGCAGATAGTCTACCGCATTTTTATTCAGGGTCTTGGCATCCAGCCCTCTGTAAACCTCGCCTGTAAAAGCAAACATAGCCGGAGCAGATTCTTTTGCAGTAGGTTTGGATTTCCATTTTTGATTTCTTTCCCAGTTTTCATCAGCCAGTTTAGGCGATATTTCCATCAGTTCGGAAAGATATTTTGGTGATTTTTCTTTTAAATAAGACTGTATAAATGCTGCCTCTTCAATGAATTTTGGGGTAGAAGATTTCAACAGATCCGTTGAGTTTTCTACGTTCATTAATTTTGCAGGAGATGTTATAATTTTCATAATGTTAAAAATACAGATAAATGTTTAATATTAATAAAATTCAGGGTCATCAGAGAGATAAAGTCAATCATAAAATGACAGATGATCAGAATTTTAATATTTGAATAGCGTTTATAAAACAGGGCAAAAACAAGTCCAATAAAGAAAGGTCCGAGAACCTGACCTAGAGTACCATATGTGCTGTGCAGAATTCCAAATAAAATGGATGAAATAATCACTCCGGCAGTCGGATTATTATAAATTTTTTCAATTCTGGGCTGTATATAACCCCGCATCAGGAATTCTTCTACAATAGCAGCGGTAAGGCTCATGAAAATGATTAAGAAATAATTGTTCTTAAAAACGGGGACAAGGTTAATAAGCTTATCACTTATTTTTTCAGGGATAAAAAACTGGATTAATGCATTCAGAGCTGCTCCGCCAATAATGCAGATCAAGTACAGGCTCAGAACTGCTTTAATATAAAATAAGATAGAATAGGAAGATTCTTTTTTTAATAAGAATGAATCTTTTTCAATGACCCTATTGTACAGAAATACAATGATCAAAACGATCCAGATCACAATTCTGCTGAGAAAAAAGCTGTCTGCAGTAATTCCTCTTATTCCTGTAATCATAGTGATAACCGGGAAAGAATAAAGCATTGCTGCAACCAAAAGCACAAAAGTGAGTAAAATTCCTATAGAATATTTCCCATTAAACCCCATAATCAAATAACCCTAAACCTTACATTTTGAATTAAATAATTCCTTTTCCCTGACGGATAATCTCCGGTTCTCCGGAAGTAAGGTCTACAATAGTGGAAGCCACGTTGTCTCCATATCCTGAATCAATAACGATATCTACCAAATGATCATATTTCTCGGCAATCAGTTCAGGATCGGTAGAATATTCAATAATTTCGTCATCATCCTTAATGGAAGTGGAAGCAATAGGATGTCCCAGTTTTTCAACAATCAGCTGCGGGATCGGATGATCCGGAACACGGATACCAATTGTTTTATGACCTTTATATGCCAAGGGCAAATTTTTGTTCGCTTCAAGGATAAAAGTGAAAGGTCCGGGAAGATGGCTTTTCAGAAATCTGAAAATTGAGGTGTCAATAGGTCTTGTAAAATCAGAAAGATGGCTGAGATCATTACAGATAATGGAGAATTTCGACTTCTCAAGCTTCATCTTTTTGAGCTGAGCCAGTTTTTCCATGGCTTTTATATCAAAAATATTACAGCCTAAAGCATATATCGTATCAGAAGGATAGATAATCAGCCCGCCATTATTTAAGGTTTTAATAACCTCATTCACAAGATTTTCCTGTGGGTTGTCTGGATAAATTTTTAATATTTTTGCCATAAAACAAAGATACAAATAATAAAATAGTTTTCATAAAAGTCCTTTATTTAAAAGAAAAATTAGGATTTGTAAAAAATATTCGTACCTTTGCAATCCAATATCGCGGGATGGAGCAGTAGGTAGCTCGTCGGGCTCATAACCCGAAGGTCATCGGTTCGAGTCCGGTTCCCGCTACTAAGCAAGTGTTTTCGGTAAACACTCTAAAAATACACCGCGGGATGGAGCAGTAGGTAGCTCGTCGGGCTCATAACCCGAAGGTCATCGGTTCGAGTCCGGTTCCCGCTACTAAGTAAGTGCTTTCGGTAAGCACTCTAAAAATACACCGCGGGATGGAGCAGTAGGTAGCTCGTCGGGCTCATAACCCGAAGGTCATCGGTTCGAGTCCGGTTCCCGCTACTAAACCAAAATCGGTATAACGACAGTTATACCGATTTTTTTATGTCATCCTGTCATTGCGAACAAAGTGAAGCAATCTCGGTTGAAGTAATTTGAAAATCACAATATTTATCTTAAAATGTTAAGGATTTTGGTCGGATATTCTTTGTTTCCATAGCTTATATGCCTCTCTCATACAATGTCCGCAAGGACGGTAATTATTTTGTAGTGCCTCTTTTTCATCCTTAAAGAAAATTCTGTTTTCCCTTTTCATTCTTTTTCCTGACCCACAATCAAGCAACCCGTAAATCCTCAGTTTTTTATTTCCACCAAAACGAATATCCTGGCTGTGGATTTTACTTCTTAAGCTCTTGGGTGATAATTGAGAATGGAGTATCATTTTTAGTTGAGAGTTTATGGTTTAAGAGTTAGAAGAAATCGGTCGGAGAAATTCAATTTTATTTTTAAGATCATAGTTTGTAATAAATTCAGCAACCACTATCAACGATCAGTCATTAACTTACAGCATCATGGAAAATAATTCCCAAAGCATAGCGGCTGCCTTCCTTAACTTCGCTTATTCCATGTTTCATGTTGACTCTGTAATATCCTTTGGTCCCTTTTTCGGGCTTAAACTGAGTCGTGAAAATGAGCACATCTCCTTTTTTAGGTTTTAAAACAATAGCTTTTGACTGAGCTCTCGGGATCTGCTGGGTAAGTACAAATTCACCACCTGTAAAATCTTTATCAGGTTCGCTGAGCATTAACACGATTTGAATAGGAAAGTACACATCACCATATAAATCCTGGTGTAAAGTATTAAAACCTCCTTCTTTATATTTTAAAATTAAAACAGTAGCTTTCTGCTGGCCATTAGTATGACATTGCTGTAAAAATTCCTGATGTTCTAAAGGAAATTGAATATCAATATGTAACGCTTTAAACCATGAATTGGCAATAGGAGCCAAGTACGGATATATGGTCGTTCGTATGGTCTGAATCATTTCAGGAAGCGGATAATCGAAATATTTATACTCGCCAAGACCGAAACGGTGTCTTGCCATAATCACTGTTTTACGGTAAAGATCGGGATTGTCATAATTTGACTTTACTATTTCACATTCCTGGTCTGATAGCAGATTGGAAATTACTGCATATCCGTTTTCATGCATTGTTTCCGTAAGGTGCTGCCAATCTATATTTTTAATTTTATGAATAATATCTTTCATTGGTTTGATTCTATACTGCAAAAATCCGAAGTTGTCCGGAATAAGAAAATCCGAAACGTGCGGTATTATCTTTTGATTAATCTTCTGGACCATCGGTATAATACTAATCTGGATGATAAGACTGGTCCTGTTTAAGGCTATTTTTGTCCTGTTAATAAAATAAATAACGATGAATTACATTATTAAAAAAGCCAGCCTTGAGGATCTTGATGAAACGGCAGAATTATTCAATCTTTACCGTGTTTTTTACAGACAGGAATCAGATATTGAAAAAGGAAAAGCTTTTCTCAAAGAACGGTTTTTAAACAGTGAGTCGGATATTTTTCTTGTGATGGCTGAAGGAAAAGCCGTAGGATTTGTACAGCTTTACAAGCTATTTCATTATACCAAATTACAGAAGCAATGGCTGCTGAGTGATTTGTTTGTTCATCCGGATTATAGAGGAAAAGGCCTTTCTGTAGCATTAATTGACCGTAGTAAACAATGGTGTGAAGAAACAGGAGCATGTGGACTGATGCTTGAAACAGAAAAAACAAATGATATCGGAAATACATTATATCCGCGTTGCGGATTTGAATATGACGCGCTGCACAATTATTACCATTGGTGGAGATAGATATCAGAGAGCAAAATAGTTTTAGGTGAAAATCGGAAGTGGGAAAGGAAAATCTGCAGCAGGGGAATAAAGCTTTAGATGATTATATTAAAATGATGTTATTTTCGGGTGTAAATTTTTTCCCACTTCCATTTTTCTTTTTTAGTAGTATTAGTTCTACAATTCTGAACATTTAATTCTACAAGGCATTCTATCGCCGGTAGAAGGCATAATCCTATTTTTGTAAAGCTTTTACAGATCATGGGTAGGACAGTTGATCTGTAGAGTGTATGCAAAAAAATCTCTGCCGAATTTTCTACTTTTTCCCCAAGTTTTATGATTAGTACCACAAAACTGCTTTTTCCGGCGGAGATTTTTTGCTTTTGAATAAAAAAAGAGAACTGCAATTGCAGTTCTCTTTTTATGTTTTTTTAATATGCTTTTAGATATTATTGAGCCAGTTGTGCGTAAGGAGTAAGCTTGTTATCATCAGACATGGTCTGTCCCAAAAATTCTCTTTTCTGATCCGCTTTCATTCTTCCTGCAGCATCACTGGCATTGAAGTAAGCTTCGCTTAATTTTGTAGCGATATCAGCAGGTTTGAAATCAAATTTTGTATCACCTTCAACTCCAAGATATCCGTTCTTTCTTGTAAGGTTGGTAATATAATTATTATAATTGATCATTGTACCTCTAAACATATTGTTATGGTATTCCATACATTTCTTTGCCTTTTTGGAAGAGTTGTTCAGGATACAGTTTTTCATATTGTTTCTGTATAAAAACCACTCAGATTCTACAATACCATATTCTTTACCTACAGCAATTTTCCCGTTATTCACAATATTATTATCCCCTTCTTTTGTAGCAATGGTCTGAAGATGCTGAATAACCAATGGAACGGTAGCTTCGATTTTGGATTTTGTATCCTTTAATATGCTGAGATCAGCAGCAGGAGAACCCTTCTTTTGTGCTGTAGTAACGTTAAAAATAAGCAGTAATAGTACAATCAATAAATTATATCTTTTCATGAGAAATTTTTAAAGCACTAAAATAAATATAATTTCCCGGTTAAAACAAATTCATTTTAATTTTATTTAATAAAATTTAACAAGTTTTAAGAATTTATCCCTGAAATGACTCTTTTTCTGTGGATTAAGCAGGTGGAAATTTCACTCCTTTAAAAAATCAATATATTTTAACTAATTTTATTGTGTTGATTTTCAAATAGTTAAATTAAATTCTGATTCTATCACTAAAAAAATAGTTGTTTGATTCATTTTTATTTCTACATTTGTATAACTAATTTCTTAGTGATATAGAATTGGATAACTTTATATCACAATAATTGATAAATGAACAGGATATGAAAATTCAGACTTTAACAAAAGCAGAAGAGCAGGTAATGCAGTATTTATGGAAAATAGAAAAAGGATTCCTGAAGGATGTTCTTGATCTTTTTCCGGATCCGAAACCGCATACCAATACGGTCTCTACCATTTTAAAAGTATTGAAAGACAAAGAATTCGTAGACTATCGTGTACACGGAAGACAGCATGAGTATTTTCCGCTTGTTTCAAAAGAGCAGTATTCCGGAAAGACCATGAAAAGTCTTGTGAAAAACTATTTTAAAGGCTCCTACAAAAGTGCCGTTTCGTTTCTGGTAGAAAAAAATGAAATGACTGTAGAAGATCTTGAGATGCTGTTGGATGAACTCAAAAATAAAGACTAGTACCTATGGAAGCAATACTTTTATACTTTGGGAAAACAATTGTATGTTCGGGTGTAACATTCTTATACTATCAGTTGTCTTTAAAAGACAAGACATTCCATCATTATAACAGATTTTATCTGTTGGCTGCAATCGTAATATCACTACTGCTGCCACTCATCAGAGTAGACGATTTTACGATAGAGGTAAATAATGATATGTATATGCTTCTTGACAAGATTCAGAATTTTAACACACATAAAAACGTAGACAATGGTAACCTTTATTTTAACATTATTTTTTCAGCTCTGGGACTGGTTTCTCTCTATTTTTTAGGGAAGCTGATCTATGGGATTTTCAAAATCCAGCAGTTTAAAAAAGAGTTTCAGAAAGAAAGTTTTGACGGGATCAACTTTTACCGTACAGATCTTAGTGAAGCCCCGTTTTCATACTTTAAGAACCTTTTCTGGAAGAATGCCATCACACTGCATTCCGATATCGGAAAACAGATTTTAAAGCATGAGATGGTACATATTGAGCAGAAACATTCCTTTGATAAGATTTTTATCGAGATTATTACTTCTGTTTTCTGGTTCAATCCGTTTTTTCATATCATCAAAAAAGAAATTAATCTCATCCACGAGTACCTGGCTGATAAAAAAGCCGTACAACAATCGGACACCAAAGCATTTGCGCAGATGCTTTTAGCAAGCCACTTTTCCGGAACACAGTTGCCTGCTACCAGTCCGTTTCTAAGTTCAAACCTTAAAAAAAGACTTAAAATGTTACAAAAACCAAAAACAAAGTTCGGATATGCGCGAAGAATTCTTGCATTGCCGGTCTTATTTACCGTAGCTTTTGCTTATCTGGTAAATGCAAAGAACAGAGAAATTGAAGAAACCAACCTTTCTATAAAAAAAGCAGTTTCAGAAATCAAAAAAGATACAGTAAGACCTGAAAAATCGGTTCAGGGAAATATTACAGGATTAAAACCTGTATCACCGGAAAATCAAACTAAATTGACCGATCTTGAGAAAAAAATAAAAGAAAAAGAGAAGGAGCTGGATGGATTGGATCCGGAAAGTGATGCTTTCAGTGATAAAATTGAAGAAATAAGTAACCTGGCATCAGAGATAGGAGAGGTGGCTTCCAAAGTTGAAGTTGATAAATATTTCAATTCGGCTGAATGGAAAAATCAAATGAAGGAACTTGAAAATATGGATCCTCTTGATAAGAAAGCACTTCGTAAAATAGAAAGAGCGGCTAAAAAAGCGGGAAGAGCGGCTGAAAGAGCCGTAAAAAACATCGTTCCTCCCACACCACCTAGTGCACCAGCTGAACCTCAGGCTCCAAAAGCTCCGAAAGTAGTTTATTTTAAAAATAATAACAGCGTTTACTATAAGGATCTGAGCTCTAAAGAAAAAGAGGAAGTACGTAAGGCAATGGCAGAAGCAAAAAAAGCCATGAAAGAAGCCGCAAAAGCCAGAGTGGAAGGAGAGAAAGCCAGAATAGAGGGCGAAAAAGCCCGCTTAGAAGGAGACAGAGCAAGAGCTGAAAGTGCTGTATTTCTTATCAAAGGAGAAAAAGCCAGAATAGAAGGGGATAGGATAAGAAAAGAGGGTGAAAAAATACGTGTAGAAGCTGAAAAAGCAGCACAAAGTTTCAGAGCTGGTAACTTTACCATGACAACTTCTGCTCCTAATGTGATGGTAATGCATGCTGATTTCATCAAAAAAGACGGTAACGGAAACATTGCCATGAATGGGGTAAAAAAGTTTAGCATTAACGGTAATGATGATCACAAATACAAGTATTACATTGATGGAAGAGAAGTGTCTAAAGATGATGTTAATGCTTTGAGTTCTGCCAATATTTCAAAAGTAATGGTCAACACTCAGAAGAATGGAGAAGTGAAGAATGGAGAAGTAAGAATTGAGACAAAGAAATAAGTTCCAAAAGCTTTGTCAGTATTTAACTGGCAGAGCTTTTTTACTATCTGAATAATACATAAACTATGAAAAAAAGTTATTTCATTTTACTGGCATTTTTAAGTGTGGTTGTGAACGCGCAGGTGAACAGATTCTTTTATGACTACAAATATATCTCTGATTCTACCAATAGAGCAGAAGTGAAAAGTGATGTTATGCTTTTGGATATTGACAAAAATGGTTCTAAATACTACAGCCGCGAAAAGTTTGTTGCTGATTCAACCATGAAAGCCGATATCGCCAAGCAGATGAAAGGAGGATTTGGGGGAAGCATCAATGTCAGGAGAAATATGAAACCGGGAACAACTCTTTCAACGGTCACGAAAAAGTACCCGGATTATAGTGTTTCGTTCTCTGAAAATATAGGAAATACAACCTATAAAATGCAGGAAGACCAAAAACCTGAATGGAAAATACTTCCTGAAAAGCAGAAAATCGGAGAGTATAATACGCAAAAGGCAACCACAAATTTTGGAGGAAGAAGCTGGACCGCATGGTTTTCTACAGATATTCCATTCCAGGACGGTCCCTATAAGTTCTATGGACTGCCAGGACTTATCGTTAAAGTTGAAGATAAAACAGGATCTCATATCATGACTTTAATCGGTAACAAGAAAACGGAGGCCGCATCAGAAGAAGATATTCAAATACCAGGTCTTACTACAATTGGAATAGGAGGAAAGGAAATAGAGATCAACAAAAAACAGTTTAAAAAAGCCTGGAAAGATTATCTTACAGATCCTACAAAAGATATGAAACAAACCATGAGTACTCTTCCGGCAGGAGCTGTGGTACAGATGAAAAATCAGGATGGAAAAAATATTGATGCCAATGAAATGTACAGAAATATCGAAAAAAGAGCAAAAGAAGACCAATTAAAAAACAACAATAAAATAGAACCGGAGCTTTACAAATAAGCGGTTTATATTGGAATAAAAAACAGTAAGGTTATCATAATCTTACTGTTTTTTTTATCTTTATCTCAGGACTTAAAATTCCACAACATGACAGAAAATGAAAAATGTGCAGCAGGACTTTTATACAATGCTAACTACGACAAAGAACTGATTCAGGAGCGTATTGCCTGCAAAGATCTGTGCCAGGAATATAACGGATTGAAGAACTCAGATACAGAAAGAAGATATGAACTGCTCGGAAGAATAATCGGAAGCATCAAAGAAAATATCTGTATAGAACCCAATTTCTGGTGTGATTACGGATACAATATAAAAGCAGGAGAGAACTTCTATGCCAATCATAACCTTGTTATCTTAGATTGTGCCAAAGTGGAGTTTGGTGATAATGTATTTATCGGCCCAAACTGTAGTTTCTATACAGCAGGCCATCCGCTTGATGCAAAACAGAGAAATGAAGGTCTTGAATATGCACATCCGATTAAAGTAGGAGATAATGTATGGCTGGGAGGAAATGTCGTTGTGCTTCCCGGAGTTTCTATCGGAAATAACTCAGTGATTGGCGCAGGAAGTATTGTCACGAAAGATATTCCGGATCATGTAGTTGCAGTGGGAAATCCGTGTAAAGTCGTTAAAAAAATTACAGAACAGAATTAAAAAACTATATCCAACCAACCATGAGAAAACTGATTATTTTATTGAGTCTTATTTTAGCTGTAATTACTAGTGCCCAGAATCAGAGATTTATGTATGAATACAAATATGCGCTGGATTCTACAGCTAAAGATAAACCGGAAGTGGAAATTATGCTTTTGGATGTTGCTGCCAAAGGATCAAAATTTTACAGTAAAGATTCTTTTGAATCGGATTCTCTTATGACCTCTGCTATGGAAAAACAGCTGCAGATGGGAGTTAAAGAATTAGATTTTTCAGCAATCAAATTCAAAGGCAAAATAAGTTATAGTGTTGAAAAAATGTATCCCGATTATTCAGTGAATTTTTTCACCAATCTTTCCGCTGACGAATATATGGTACAGGATGCCCGAAAACAGGAATGGAAAATATTTCCGGATAAAGCAGAGATAAGCGGGTTTAAAGCACAAAAAGCAATAGGTAACTTCGCCGGAAGAAAATGGACAGCCTGGTTTACAACAGATCTTCCCATTCAGGACGGACCATATAAATTTCACGGGCTTCCGGGATTAATTGTAAAACTCGAAGATGCTTCCCATACCCATTCATTTGAATTAAAAGGAAATAAAAAACTTCCTGACGGCTACGAATGGACGAGTACCAAAGAAAAAGAACGGTTTAATGCTCTTGTAACAGTAAATGAAGCCAAATATAGAAAAGCTTTTAAAGACTATCTTGCTGACCCTATGAAAAGTGAAAAACAGATGCTGGCCCGGGGAATCGAAATTCAGGAAATAGATGAATCCGGAAAATTGATTCCTGCTGATAAAGCACAAAAAGAGAAAGAAATAAAAAGGAAGAATGACCTGAAAAAGCAAAATAATATTCTTGAGCTGGATCTGCTGAAATAGAATAATCATTAAAAAATAAAAACCCGGAACATTGTTCCGGGTTTTTTATATCTGAATAAGAATCAGTTATTATGCTAATTTCTGAGAATCTGCAATAAACTGAGCCAATCCGCTGTCTGTTAATGGGTGCTTCAATAAGCTCAAGATCGGAGGCAGTGGAGATGTAATCACATCAGCTCCGATTTTAGCACAGTCGATGATGTGCATTGAATGACGGATAGAAGCTGCTAAAATTTCAGTTTCATACATATAGTTATCAAAAATCAATCTGATTTCCTGGATAAGGTTCAGACCGTCTGTAGAAATATCATCTAATCTTCCTAAGAACGGAGAAACATAAGTAGCTCCTGCTTTTGCTGCTAAAAGAGCCTGTCCCGGAGAGAAGATTAATGTACAGTTCGTTTTGATTCCTTTATCAGAAAAATATTTTAAAGCTTTGATTCCGTCTTTGATCATCGGGATCTTTACAACGATATTTGGGTGAATAGCAGCCAATTCGTCTCCTTCCTTAATCATTTCTTCATACGTTGTAGAAAGAACTTCCGCAGAAATATCTCCGTCTACAAGTTCGCAGATCGTTTTGTAGTGGTTTTTGATTGCTTCAGAACCTTGAATTCCTTCTTTAGCCATTAATGATGGATTGGTTGTTACACCATCTAAAATTCCAAGATCTCTGGCTTCTTTGATTTGCTCTAAATTAGCTGTGTCAATAAAAAATTTCATTTTGTTAAATAGATTTATTGATACAAAGATAGGGAATTAATTGAGTTCTGGGATATGAATTTTGAGTTACAGGGTTCGGGATTTTGGGTATTCTCGTTATAGAATTGGAGGGTTTGAGAGTTTCGGGTTTGAGAATGGAAAGAATTATACAAAGTAAAAAATAATTTATATTGATCTTAAACAAATGGTTATTTTTGCTTCCAGCCTGATCAGTCAAAATTTGTTATCTATGAAAAACAACAGTTTCACAGCCACATTGGAAATCATTGGAATTAATCCTTTTGTATTTGTTCCGGAAGAGATTTTGGAGAGGATTTTTAAGGAATCAGGAAAGAATAAAAGCCCGATTCCGGTAAAAGGAACAGTGAACGGACAGGAATTTAAGCAAAACCTGATGAAATATCTGGGAGAATGGAGACTGTATGTGAACCTGACAATGTTGAAAAACTCTCCAAAGAGAATTGGAGAAGTCATTGAAGTTATATTGGAATATGATGATTCTGACAGAAGTATTTCTATGCATCCTCATTTGGAAAAAGCAATTAAGGAAAGTCCTCTGGCAACAGAAAATTTTGAAAATCTGATTCCTTCAAGAAGACTTGAACTGGTTCGTTATATCAATAATTTAAAAACAGAAGCAAGTATCCAAAGGAATATTGAGAAAATCATCCGTCATTTACACGGTGAAACAGATTTTTTCGGAAAAATGATTGAATAGGCGAACAGAAAGCTAAAAAACAGAGTTTAAAAACGCAAAGATTAAATTGAATATTTGTAATTATTAAGTAAGCTAAGAAAGCGACAAAGTCGCTGATAAAGCTTTATGATATACATACGCTTAGAAAGAATCAACGAAGTTGATTTAAACTTTGCTCCTCTAAAATATAAAACCAGATAAAAATAAACCTTTGCGTTAAATTCAAGTCAGATTAGATATAATAAAAAATGCCGGAAAAACTTCCGGCATTTTCATTCTGTTAAGAATTTAAAGCTTTGCTAAGCTTCACAGCGTCCTGATTGCTAGGGTCATACTGTAAAGATTTTGCAATGTGCTCTTTTGCCTTATTAGGATCTGTTTGCTGTTCTGCAAAGGCAATATAGAAATAGGCATACGCCAGATTTTTCTTATTTTGCTCTACCTCTTCCGGTTTTACGGTTGCAATATACTTTTCATAAGCCAGTTTTGCATTGGCATCATCTTTTGCAGACTGATACGCATAAGCCTGGCTGTAATAAGATGGAGCCCAGTCCGGTAATAAAGCAGAGATTTTCTTCCAGGTATCAATGGCATTCGGCCAATCTGAAGCTTCCTGGTAAGCTGCTGCTAATTTTGCTAAAGATTCCGTATCCTTTGGATTGGCCTCAATCTGTTTTTTAAGACCATCAATCGTTGGATTGGTTGTTTGACTCGTTGTTGCTGAAGTTTCCGGTTGAGTTGTTTGCGCGTTTACAAGACTTACACTTCCTGCCAGTATCAAACCTAAAAATAGGTTTCTACTATTAATTGTACTCATTTTCATAATCTTATATTTTAAATTCATAATCTAAAATTCAATAATAATTCCATAAAAAGTTAAATTTTAGAAGCTTTAAGTTTTTTTAGAAAATATTAACGGGAAACGTGTTTTTTTTAGTTTAATTTTTGATTCGTTAATGTTTGAAGCTATCTTTGTCATTCATTTTTTTATTAATACATATAATTTCGTCATATGAATATCATATTAGCTTCAACATCCACCCTTTTTGGCGGAGAATATCTGGAATACTTAAGAGAAGAATTAATCCAACTCTATAATGGAATTGACGAAATTGTGTTTATTCCTTTCGCAAGACCAGGCGGAATTTCCCATGACGACTATACCGCAAAAGCACGTTCTTTCTTTGAAACAATCAACATAAAAGTAAAAGGCCTTCATGAATTTGAAGATAAAAAAGAAGCCCTGAATCAGGCAAAGGGGTACTTTACCGGAGGCGGAAATACCTTTTTATTGGTTAAAACATTACATGAAGAAGGATTGATGTCTGTCTTAAAAGAAAATGTTTCAGGAGGAAAAGCCTATCTTGGATGCAGCGCAGGAAGCAATATCGGAGGGCAGAATATGAAAACCACGAATGATATGCCGATTGTATATCCTCCAAGTTTTGACTGTATGGGACTGGTTCCTTTCAATATCAACCCGCATTATCTTGATCCTAACCCGGATTTGAAACATAATGGAGAAACGAGAGAAACCCGTATTCAGGAGTTCCTTACTCAAAACGACATTAAAGTAGTAGGCCTTAGGGAAGGAAACTGGATCAGAAGAACAGCAGATGCCATTACAGTAGAAGGAAGCGAGCTGACAAGAATTTTTGAGAAAGGTAAAGAACCTTACGAAATAGAAGCAGGAAGCAGACTTTAATGAATAAAGAAGAGATCAGCCTTTTTATAGAGCGTAATCTGACCAATTTTTCAGTAAACAGTACCGGATGGGATGACCTGATCCGGAAACTGCTCTTTGAATTTGCTATTGCAGGCTGGAATATGGAACACCGTGTTTTTGGAAAGGAAAAATTCGGTGGGTTGAGGTGCTACACGTATTCTGAGGATGAAGAACTTAATAACAAGCTTAAAGCCATCAAAGACAAATATTCAGAATTGTCGGTAAAGACTTGTGAAATCTGTGGCAGTGAAGGTAAAATGAGAACAGTTGGTTCCTGGCAGACAACATTGTGCCTGAATCATTTTCTGGAACAGCAGCCTGTTATTGAAATTGATGAAAAACAGAACGTCAGAAGAGATCATAAAACCCTTCTGAATATTAAAAATATCGTAAAAGCTGATCTGGAATATGATCTTCAAAGAATGTGGATTCACACAAAATCGTTTGGCAATCCAGAAGAAACGTTTTATTTTTCATGGCAGGAACCTAATTATTACCTGCTTTTAAAAACAATTCCTCTCTCTATTTTCCCGGAAGACAGACGAAATGAAATTTCAACATTATTCCAAAGTTTACAGGATTGTGAGATATGCGGCTATAAAGCTGTGCATCAAAAAACCTGTCTGCGTTGTCATCATGAACAATGGAATGAATCCGGATATTTTGTAGAAGATTATGGAGAAAAATCACATTATATAAAAGAATGCCAGATGGATATTTTTATAGATGAAGAGGATTACGAGAAATATTTTACTTATGATCAGTCATTTGAAAAATCGACTGACCATCAGATTCTTTTCAGCTCTGATGATCTCAGGGAGTATGAAAAGCTTTTATTTTAACTATATTTGATTAGAATTATTCAGATCCAAATAACAATGTAATGAAAAAAACACTTGCTGTTCTCACACTCTCTGTACAGATGGTTGCCGCGCAGAATATTGCTCAGAAACTGGATAAAGTAACCAAGGATCTCATGGATTCTTCAGGAGCGGTTTCTTCCAGCTTATCATTTTATGTTTCAGATGAAAATGGCAACTTTATATACGAATATCAGGGAAGTAAAGGACTTTCTACTGCTTCTACACAGAAAATTTTTACCGCTGGTGCCGCACTGGAAACTTTAGGCAAAAATTATACTTTTACAACCACTTCAAGCTATTCCGGGAATATATCCGGAGGAACACTGAATGGAAACCTTTTCATCAGTTCCAATGGGGATCCTACATTAGGAAGCTGGAGATATGATGCCTATAAACCTGAAAATTTTAAAAAGAAGCTGATTGAGGCCATTAAAAACTCAGGAATTACAAAAATATCAGGAGACCTGGTGATTGATGATTCTTATTTTGACCATCAGACGATTCCCGGAGGCTGGCCCTGGGATGACCTTGGAAATTATTACGGAGCCGGTGTGTGGGGAATCAACTGGAAAGAAAACCAGTTTGATATCAATATTAACGGAACAGATTTTAAAAACTTTTCTTATCCTTTGGAAGGCGTGAAATGGCTGAATGATTTGAAAGCCGGAGGAAGTTCTGACCAGAGTCTTATCTTTACCGCACCCCATTCCGATGTAGCGTTGATTAACGGGATGCTTCCGGCAGGAAAAACGGTGACGGTTTCCGGTTCTACTCCTAATCCGCCTTTACAGCTGGCAGCAGAAGTAAAACAATGGCTGAAAGAATCCGGGATTGAGATTTCCGGAAAAGCAGTCACGAATTCACAGCTTGAAATAGAAGGAAAGCAGGCACTGGAAGCTCCCAAAAACAATATTCTTTTGACCTACCAATCTCCGACTCTGGATAAAATTGTGTATTGGTTTCTAAGGAAAAGTATCAACCTGTATGGAGAAACACTGATTAAAACCTTAGGAAAAGAGAAAAAAGGAAATTCAAGCTTTAAAAGCGGAGTTTCTTATCTGAAAGAATTCTGGAAATCAAAAGGAATCAATCCTAATATGATCAACTTTGCTGATGGAAGCGGACTTTCACCACAGAATTATGTAGCAGCAAAAGCAGAAGTACAGGCACTTTTATATGCTAAAAAGCAATCATGGTTTGAAGCGTACTACGATGGTTTCCCGGTTCAGGAGAATGGAATGAAGATGAAAAGCGGTACGATGAGAGATACCAAATCTTTTGCAGGATATCACACAGCAAAAGATGGTAAAAAATATGTGTTTTCGATTATCATTAATAATTACCAGGGAAGTGGAAATGCAGAGCTGCAGAAAATTCTGAATGTTTTAAAATAAAATAACTTTGAGAAAATCCATACTTACCAGACTGAATAACTGGATCATTTTTGTTGTCATGACTACTTTGGTGATTGCTATTGTAGTGGCTTCAACATCGCTTATTAATTTTCTCAGAAAAGAGGAGATCAAAAGGATCAGTCTTCTTTCCAAAGCAATAAGAATACAGCAGGAAGTAAAGACTCCGGATACGGATGTTCTGGATCTGCTGCCGGATATCCTTAATATCAACAATACCATTCCGTTTATTGTAACCGATAAGTACAAAAATCCAATTCTTGATCTCGGATATTACAGAAATATCCCTGAAGCTACCATAAAGAATCCTGAGAAGCTTCAGGACCTGATCCGGAATATGGAGAAGAATTATGATCCTATTGAGATCAAGGTGCCGGATGGAAATAATCAGTTTGTGTACTATGACAACTCGCGTATGCTTAATAATCTTAGGTATTCGCCTTATATTTTGGGACTGTTTATTCTGTTGTATTTCGGTTTTTCATTCTGGTTTTTCAGGACGATCAAAAAGACGGATGAAGGTTATCTCTGGGCAGGTCTGGCTAAAGAAACGGCTCATCAGATCGGTACCCCTTTATCTTCCATGATTGGATGGATGGAAATTATGAAGCTGGATAATCCTGAATCGGAAGGAGTACACGAGATCGAAAAAGACATTGAAAGACTCAGAACGATCTCAGAACGATTCTCAAAAATAGGTTCTGTTCCTGAACTGAATGACAGGAATTTCAATGAAACAATCCAGGAGAATTATGATTATCTGAAAACCAGAATTTCCAAAAAAATCAATTTTACATTGAATCTTCCTACCTATACCGTATTGGTCCCTCACAATAAAATTCTGATGAGCTGGGTGATTGAAAATCTGGTGAAAAATGCTGTAGATGCCATGAAAGGGGAAGGAGCTATTACAATGTCCATTTTTGAAAGAAATAAAAATATTCTTATCGAAGTAAAAGACAATGGAAGCGGAATGACAAAACAGCAGGCGAGAAATGCTTTCAATCCAGGATATTCTACTAAAAAAAGAGGCTGGGGATTGGGATTGTCATTGGCAAGAAGAGTAATTCATGAATACCATAACGGAGATATCAAGATCTCCCAGACTGAAGTAGGGAAGGGAAGTACTTTTAGAATAACAATCAGGAAAGAATAAAAGGTATCAACTGAAATAGTATTTAAAATAAAAAACGGGGAAACTTCCCCGCTTTTCTTATTATTTTTTACCAGTAAGCCACTGGGTCTGTAGTTTCAGTTCTTCCGGAGTCGGATTCGCCTTGAATGTAGGAGTTTCCATAGTCATTTTATCCAGAATAGCCTTTCCTTTCAGGGTCATTTTTTCTTTCTTACCGGCATTATCCCTTAAAATAGTTACCGTAACATCCTGTCCGTCTTTGATGGTTCTGGTATAACCTATAAAGTCCTGTACTTTTTTGATGTCTACCGTTTTTCCATCCAATGCAAGTACCTGGTCTGTGATTTTAAATCCGATACTTTTCGCAAACGGAGACAAGGCAGAATGATCATCAAAAGCAAAAGCATTGGTCTTTTCATCAAAACCTGTTTGGTTCGGGTCTTTGATAAACCAGAAAAGTGGATGGCTTTCCTGCTTTTGGATGTCTATCCCTACCATTTTCAGATATTCTGCATAAGGAGTCGGCTGGTTTCCTGCAATATATTTATTGTAGAAATCTTTTACCTGAGGATATCCGGTTACTGTTACCAGTTCGTCAATCAGCTTATCATCTTTGAAAGGCTTGTTTTCTCCAAATCTTTGAGACAGTTTTCTGATCATATCACGATATCCCATCTCTCCGTTGGAAAGTTTTCTAAGCTCAATATCAAGACACATGGCAAGAAGAGCTCCTTTTTCATACACATTTCTGTACTGATCTTTGTAAGGCTCTACCAATACATTTTTACTCATTACAGTAAATGGCATCGTATCATCATAACTCTTGGAGTTGGCAATCTTCTCACCAATTCTTTTAAGGAACTGATCTTTATTGATTAAACCTTCCTGGATCTGGAATAAGTTGGCAAAATATTCCGTTCCACCTTCATACATCCATAGATGCTGAGACATTTTCGGGTCTGCATAATCGAAATAGTGAATCTCTTCAGAATGGGTTTTAAGAGGATTTACAGTATGGAAAAACTCGTGGGAAACCACATCTGTAATGGTATTGTCAATAGCATCTTTCGGCATTGCTTCCGGAAGAACCACACTGGTAGATTCGTGGTGTTCCAGTGCTCCGAAACCTTTCACACTAGGTCCGTCACCTCCTGAAAGATAAAGCATGATTGCATACTTTTTATTGGTATTCATATCACCCAGGAATTTCTTCTGAGCAACCACCATTTTTTCCAGATTTTCTTTGAAATCGGCAGCTTTGTATTTTCCTGTTGGAGAATATACTCCCAGCACCAGATCCATTCCTCCTGCATTGAAGGTGATATAATCCGGTTTTGTATACATAAGCGGAGAATCTGTTACCTTAGCATAGTTCGCAAGGGTGTAGGTATCTGTAGCATCAGATTTGTCCTGATCTACCAATGCTGTTGTTCCG
Organism: Chryseobacterium rhizoplanae; assembly: GCF_900182655.1. Classification (GTDB taxonomy): domain Bacteria; phylum Bacteroidota; class Bacteroidia; order Flavobacteriales; family Weeksellaceae; genus Chryseobacterium; species Chryseobacterium rhizoplanae. The sequence goes on along the minus strand of NZ_FXTC01000004.1, from coordinate 225,625 downwards.
TAGAAATCTGTTGGTTTCTGAATAATCAGCTGATAAGGAACATCCTGCATATTATCAATATATCCGATAAATCCGTGAGTATTAATCATATATACCTTGCCCGCTTCAATATCTGTTCCTGACGGAGAAAATACTGCTTTATGCTTTGATGTATCTAATTCATCATCAAAACTGTCATTCACAAGATAAGAGATTTTGGAAAGACCCTGCGCATTTTTTAATGAATAGGTATTATCATTTACTTTAGTGAAAGTAAGTTCTTTTCCTTTATTATCGTAAAATTTGATTCCTTCGATGAATCTTCCATAGTCATCTACAGAATAAGTACCCGGAACCGTTTTTGGGAAATGGAATTTAATATCCCCGGATTTCATTTTCGGAAATTCCATGGTAACGGCTACTTTATCATCTTTTACATTGACAAGATCAATGGTTGTTTTTATAGACTGAGCATTTGCTAAAAAAGAAGCGAAAATACCGAGACTAAGTACTGTTTTTCTCATTAGATTTACATTAATAGTTAAATAGTTGCTCTTTTTGTCATTTTGTTACGAAAGAAGTATTAAACTTTTCTTAAAGTTTTTAATGTAAAAAGTGAAAAGGCAAATCTGCTGTTTGCAAATTCGCCTTTTTCCTTTATTTATTATTGTAATAATTGATATAATAATTGGGATTTAATTCAACCGGACCATTCTTTTTAAGGTTTACAGTCTGCCATTCTTCCGTAGGATTGATAGTCTGATCACCATTGATGATTATAGGTAATTTCAGATTTTTTACTACATCTGTATAACGGAACTTTAAAGTATCTCCATTTTGAGTGTATTCAAGAGTGGGTATTTTTATCGTTCTCAGGTACTGGTCAAAAACGGTTGAGAAATCAATGCCGGATTTTGATGAAATATAATTTTCAATCTGCTGGGTGGTAACTGTCTGATGATAAAAATCTTTATTCAAACCTCTTAAAATCTGTCTGAACTTTTCATCATTGTTTATCACCTGTCTTATCGTATGAATCATGTTGGCGCCTTTCGGATACATATCTCCGCTGCCTTCATTTCTTACTCCGTATTGGCCGATAATAGGAACGTCATTGTCTATCAATTTCCTGATCCCCTGAACATAGATTTCAGAAGATTTTTTGTCCATATATTTTTCCGTGAAAAGGGTCTCGGAGTAGTTGGTGAAACTTTCATGGATCCACATATCAGCCTGGTCTTTTGCTGTAATATTATTGGCGAACCATTCATGGCCGCTTTCATGAATAATAATGAAATCCCATTTTAATCCAACACCTGTCCCTGAAAGATCTCTTCCCAGATATCCGTTCTGATATTTGTTTCCATACGCTACATTACTCTGATGTTCCATACCAAGGTGGGGAGACTCTACAAGTTTGTATGAATCTTCATAAAACGGATAGGGACCAAACCAGTATTCAAACGCCGAGAGCATAGGTTTTACCTGTTGAAACTGTTTTTTTGCCTTGTCCAGATTATAGTCAATAACCCAATAATCAAGGTCCAGCTTTCCTTTTTCACCCTCAAATACATCTTTAAAATTTACATATTTTCCTATACTCGGTATAATAGAGTAGGCGTTGATAGGGTTTTTAACCTCCCAGGTATAAGTAGTTTTACTGCCGGTTGTTTTTTTATCAGTTAGTCTGCCATTTCCTACACCTACCAGATCATTAGGAGTGACAATTTTCATAATAACCCCGTTATCAGGTTCATCGCTCCAGATATCTTTGGTAGGAAGCCATATGGAAGCTCCTATTCCCTCATCAGCAGCAGTCATCCATGGATTTCCTTTTTCATCCTTAGTGAAAACCCATCCGCCATCCCATGGCGCATTTTTAGCAATGGTAGGTTTTCCGGAATATGTAACATTGATGGTATATTTTTCGCCTTTTTTGAATTTTTTATTCGTAGTAATGAAAATGAAGTCTCCGCCCTGCTTATAATTGGCAATAGGAAAGCTTCCTTCCACTTTATCAGCTTTCATCGGCTGTTGAAGATCGATCTGGAAAACAGGGTTGGTAATATCTTTTATAATCTCAAAGCTGATTATATTATTTCCTTTAATGCTTTTCTGCTCAAAATCCGGTTCTACGGAAAGATCATATTTTTTGACGTCCCAAAAATTCCTGAATTCAGTATTGGAGCCCTTTAAAGTATCCTGTTTGGTGAAAACCTTACCTTTTTCAAAGAACTGTCCGAAAACGAGTCCTGAGGCAAATAACAGGGTATATGACAACTTTTTCATTTAAACTTTTATTAATAATCTTTTCAAAAGTATAAAATTAAATCAATAGCACATACCAGAAATGCAATAAAATACAGATTTTGGCAAGGCATAAAAAAAGCCCGGTCAATGCCGGGCTGTAAAAAATTATTAGATTTTTTATTTTTTGATGAATTTAAGGTTTGTAGTGGTTCCTTTATCTTCAATTGAAATAATATAAGCTCCAGTGCTTAACTTTGAAACCTGGATTTTATTATCATTAATCTGGCCGTTCATTACTTTCTGACCTGCCATATTGGTAATGATAAACTGAGCTTTAGATGAAATCTGAGTTACATTTAATACTTCACTTGCCGGGTTAGGGTAGATCTGAATTGAGCTCTTATCTTTTACGGTCTCACTGGTAGAAAGCTGCTGCTGGATAAGTACCGGATAATCCTCTACCTCACCATATTGCTGGTTGCTGCATCCGCTGCTTGGCTGGCTTTCATATCCCAATACCACTCTCATGATCACGTTTCCTCCGGTATAAGCATCTGCAGGTACTGAGAATGAACCTGAAACAGGAGTTGCTATGCTAGGTGCGCTGGTGTAGATTACTTCAGATGAAGAGAAGACTCCGTCTTTGTTGAAGTCTATCCACGCTGTAACCCCGTCATTATATTGTGAACCTGTCCATGCTTTGGTGATACTTACATTGTTGCCCGAAGATCCTGCCATAAGGGTGATCAGTTTTGTAGGATCCGTAGTGTAGTCTGTGTATGGTGTATTAGCACTGCTATTTGAAACTGGATTCATTCCCGAAGGCGTTACCGTCACATTGGAAATATACTCGTCAGCTGCATTTGTTCCGGTTATTGAACATTTAGTAAATGAGGCCGTTGTGAAATTCGTTGAAGCAGAATAAGAACCAACGGAAGATCCGCACACATTGGCGATCTGAACTTCATATTGAGTTGCTTCTGTAAGTCCTGAAATGTTATAAGAGTTTGTTGAAACAGGAACCGTAGTCCATGTTGCCGTTCCTACTTTTCTGTACATTACAGAATATGTTGCTCCTACTAATGCTGTCCAGGTTACAGATGCTGAAGTTCTTGTAATACCCGTTACGGTAATTCCTGCCGGAGCAGATGTTGTACAGGCACTTGCCGATGCAGAAACTGTGGCATTTCCAACTGCGTAGAATACATTATCAATGGCGCTTACTCTTATTTTTAGGCTGGCACCCGTTGCCAGAGAGGAGAACGAAAACGGCTCGGCCCCGTCATTAGGTGTAGAAGGAGTAATTACCGTCCACGTCGTTCCATTGTCTGTAGTATAGTCTAATTTAACGTTCTGTACATTATACGGCGCATTATTAGTGTTTACCACATCCCACGTAACAGCACCCGGAGTATTATTGTAAACCGTAGTTGAAGTTACTTTGAAAGGTCCTTCATTTCCTATATCCACTTTCATCAGACTGCTTTGGGTTTGTTGTTGTGCAGCATTCGGGTTGTTATCTCTTACCGTTACCTTGAAATTCATAGTTCTTGGTATGTTGGATACTGTTTCCCAATCTACAGCGCTGGTAAGCGTACCATTAAGAACATTGGCCAGTTTAGGGAAATAACGGGTAGGGGAGTTTGTAGGCATTAGAGATCTGAAATTCGCACCATTATTTCTGGTTGCATTTACTGGTCCAAAAGTCGAAGTAGCCAGATCATACTGTTCCCATGTGTAAGTCATTGGATCATTTTGCGCATCTGCAGCAGAAGCTGTCAGTACAAAAGCAGTTCCTTTAGGAATCATTTTATTAGCCAATGGCTGTATCGAAGGAGGTGTATTGGCTACTGGTGTAATAATACCACAATCCTGACCATTCACATATGCTCCTACTTCTTCAATATTTTTAGTATGAAAATAAGCGTCAGAATGCATCTGAACATTATAGTTGGTAATACCGGCATATCCCATAATAGTAGATCCAGATCCCGGCTCCATTTGGGCACCGTGCAAAGCAATAGACATTGTGTGCGCAGCACCGAACTGGTGACCGATTTCATGAGCTACAAAATCTATATCATAATTATCTCCGAAAGGCTGATCCGGAGTAGACGGTGACGTGATTCCCGCACCTTTAGAAGTTGCATCATTATTGCTTGCAGGATTTCTGCAGACATTTCCTACATCTCCGGCACTTCCTCCGCCACCTCTGTGGCCAAAGAAATGTCCTATATCATATGCAGCGTTACCTACACCAGCGGTATTGGAAAGAGTTTGCTGAAGTTGCAGATTCCATGCACCCGGAGCACTGTAGCTACCATTAGGATTTACGATTACATTAGAATAAGGGTCCGTAGCAGGATCTGCGAATATAAGCTGTGGAAGATCCTGTACAATCATATGGATTCCAAAGTCTTTTTCAAAAACACCATTTACACGGTTCATTGTAGCATTAATACGGGCTGCGGCTCCAGGAACACCTCCGGCAAGTTGTGTGTATTCACCGTTTACGGAGATGGCGATTCTATAGGTTCTGTATTTTTGTTCATTACTTTTATTAACGTTACCGAGCCCGTTTAAGACATTTTTTGATTTAAGAAGCTTATTCATTTCTTTCTTTGCCTTCTCAGGCTCAGCAGTTCTGCATTCAAAAGGATCTTCATGTGATTTGTTGGATTTGAAAAAAACTCCGAATACATCTTTTTCTTTGTTGATAGGCTCTATGAATTCGTATTTCCCTGTATCAGAGTCGAATGTCATAGATTGGAAGTCGTTGGGTGCAGTGCTGAACCGGATTTGTTTATGAGGATTATCCAATCCGATACCGGAATAGGCTCCCAATTCATATCTGTCTGCCATAGACTTTTCTACTACAGGTGAGCTGTACACTGAAAATCTCTCAATTCTTCCATCTGCTGTTGGAATAGAAACGGTAACAGGATTTCCTCCCTTTCCTGCTTCAGGAGCATTCTTAAGCTGTTCTCTCAATGCCGAAAGATCAAACTTATAGGCATATTCTACCTTGACTTCTTTTCTTACCGGTGTAATTTTTTCCGAGACCGGCTCCCATCGTTGTGCCTGTAACCCGCTTAGGCTTAAAGCTAATGCGCACACAAAAATAATTTTCTTTTTCATATTTTTTATGGATTGTAATTGAATTTTTTAAAGATAGTGTATTTTTTTTAAAAAATTATTGATAATACGGTGTTAATTATCCCCAACTTTATATTATTAGTTAAATATTATTGTTGTTTTAAATTAAATTAAGAATAAGTATAATTAAGGTTAATATTTTTATATAAAATAAGCGCTACCATTCGGGTGAATAGTAGCGCTTAGGTTTTTATTAGTAAAAAATACGTTTATTTCTGTACTGCCGGAAGGTTTCCGTTGCTTTTCTGTACTTTCTTATAAGTATAGGTACACATGATAATACTGAATTCATATAGAACCAGCAATGGTAAGGCAGCCATTATCATGCTCAAAACATCTGCGGGTGTAATGATTGCAGCTACCACCATAATCAAAACTATAGCGTGGCGGCGGTAAGTTTTCATGAACGTAGGCGTAAGAATTCCGATGCTGGTAAGGAAATAGATCAGAATAGGGAAAAGGAAAATAACGCCCATACCCAACACGACCTGTAAAAATAAAGTGGTATAATCACTTAAGTCATACAGCGGAACAATAATGTCTGAAATTTTAAAAATAACCCCAAAATTAACGGCAAACGGAAGGATTAAAAAATAACCGCATAATACTCCGGTCATGAAAAGCATCCATACTGCATTAATAATATAAATAGAATTCTTTCTCTCTTTCGGATGTAAAGCGGGTCCGATAAAACGCCACAATTCCCATACAATATAAGGAAATGCCGCTACCATTCCTCCAAAAATAGAAACAGCCATCATTACATTGAACTGCTGATACAATCTCTGTACGCGAACAGGGAAATCTTTTGGAAGATGAATACTGTCTTCCCCCAAAATCATTCTTGAAAAATGATTGACAATTCTAAAGGTTGGGAAATCATTTCGGGTAGGCCCAAAAAAGATATGGTCCATAATCCAGTTGATATTGAAACCAACGACAAATGCCGCAATTATGATAGCAATAATCGAACGGATCAGATGCCCTCTTAATTCTCCTATATGCCCAAGAAAGGACATGTCTTTACTATCACTCACAGAATAAAATTTTAAAGCGCAAATTTATAAAAAAAATGACAGAAGTAATAGTCTGAAGGTTATTAGTTAAATTTTACTTTTAATCTGTAAAATATCTTTTTCTAACCTCTGAGTTTCTATCTTCTAATTAATTCCCTCGTCCAGCAGTTTATGCAGATCTATAATCCCGAAATACTTTCCGTTTTCCGTTACAATAAGCTGGCCGATATTGTTTTCTTTCAGCGTTTTCATGGCTTCTTTGGCCAACGCATCCTTCTCAATAGTTCTTGGATGGGAAGACATAATATCTTTAGCCAATACCTTGCTGATATCTTCTCCTTTCATCAGCATCCTTCTCAAATCTCCGTCTGTGATGACACCAATGATCTGATCCGAGTTAGTGACCACTGTAATACCGTGGCTTGATGCACTGATCGAAATAATGACATCTCTTATGGATGAATCTTCTGCAACCTGAGGCTTTTGAGAAGAAAGAAACTGTTCCACTTTTGACGTCAGGTTTTTTCCTAAACTTCCTCCCGGATGGAATTTGGCAAAATCATTAGCTTTGAAATCATTCAGCTCCATTAAAGCAACCGCCAACGCATCTCCCAGTGCCATCTGGATTGTGGTAGAACTGGTAGGAGCCAGTTTATTTGGACAGGCTTCTACATCAACGTGAGTATCTAAAATAACTTCAGAAAACTCAGCCAGTTTACTCTTTTTATTTCCTGTCATCCCGATTAAAGCTGAAGAATAGTCTTTTAAATAAGGAACAAGGTTGGCAATTTCAGGAGAATTTCCGGAATTGGATATGCATAAAACAACATCCTGCTTCTGAATGACTCCCAGATCTCCATGGATAGCCTCTGAAGCATGCAGGAACTGTGAAGGAGTTCCCGTTGAGTTTAAAGTAGCTACAATTTTATTTCCTACATGGGCTGATTTCCCAATTCCTACGACAATAAGCTTTCCTTTTGCCGAGTTGATGATCTCTACTGCCTGCGCAAATTGGTCATCAATCCTGTTTTTTAATTTTTCGAGTTCAGAAATCTCTATTTCTAAAGTGGTTTTTGCAATTGATATAATGTTGGTTCTATCCATTTTATGACGATAAGGTATACAAAAAAGTTCTTTAAAAACGTTATATTTTAAAAAGAATATTTAATATAAGTTTTATTTTTTATAAATTCGTTCGCTTTTATTTTAAGCGAAATTTTTATAACTTTGGGTGTGATGCAAATTTAGCAATAGAAAATTAGATGAGCGCAAAAAAAGCCAATTTATCAGGCGAATTGAAAAAGTATTTTGGGTTTTCTACATTTAAGGGCCAGCAGGAACAAATCATAGACAACCTATTGAATGGGAAGGATATATTTGTTTTAATGCCTACAGGTGGTGGAAAATCATTATGTTATCAGCTTCCGGCACTTATTTCGGAAGGTACGGCAATTGTCGTTTCGCCCTTGATAGCGTTGATGAAGAATCAGGTAGATGCAGTGAACGGCCTTTCATCTGAGGATGGGGTAGCGCATGTATTAAATTCCTCATTAAACAAAACGCAGACCAAGCAGGTTTTTGACGATATAAAAAACGGCAAAACCAAACTTCTGTATGTAGCTCCTGAATCATTAATAAAAGATGATTACCTGGATTTTTTGAAAGATGTGAAAATTTCTTTCTTTGCTATCGACGAAGCCCACTGTATCTCAGAGTGGGGACATGATTTCAGACCGGAATACAGGAATCTGAAACAGATTATAGACAGAATCGCCAATGTACCGGTGATTGCTTTAACGGCTACTGCTACTCCTAAGGTTCAGGATGATATCCAGAAAACTTTAGGAATGACTAATGCTTTGGTGTTCAAAGAAAGTTTCAACCGTCCTAATCTATATTATGAAGTATGTCCTAAAGTCAATATAGATAAGGAAATCGTTAAGTTTATCAATCAGCATAAAGGAAAATCAGGAATTGTATACTGCCTGAGCCGAAGAAAAGTTGAAGAATTTGCCCAGCTTCTGCAGGTAAACGGAATCAATGCACTTCCTTACCACGCAGGTCTTGACCAGAAGGTGAGAGTGGCCAACCAGGATAAATTCCTGATGGAAGAAGTGGATGTGATTGTTGCAACCATTGCCTTTGGGATGGGAATTGATAAGCCGGATGTACGTTTTGTGATTCACTATGACTTTCCAAAATCATTGGAAAGCTATTATCAGGAAACAGGAAGAGCAGGAAGAGATGGAGGAGAAGGCCATTGTCTTGCATTCTATGATCCTAAAGATATTGAAAAACTGGAAAAATTCCTGGCTCAAAAACCCGTTTCAGAAAGAGAAATCGGATTGCAGCTTTTAAATGAAGTGGTAGGTTATGCTGAGACTTCAATGAGCAGAAGACAATATATCCTGTATTATTTTGGAGAAAGTTTCGATCCTGTAAATGGAGACGGTGCCAATATGTGTGACAACTCATCCAATCCTCCAAAAGTAAAGGATGCGACTGAAGACTTAAGAAAAACGTTGGAACTCATTAATGATACAGGAGAAAAATTTAAGTCTAAAGATCTGATTTCCGTTATCGTGGGGAAAGAAAATGCAGTGACAAAATCTTATAAGCTTGAGCAAAGCTCTCATTTTGGCTTTGGAAAAGAAGAAAAAGATAATTACTGGAAAACAATCCTGAGACAGGCAACTGTTCAGAATTTTTTACAAAAAGATATTGAAACTTACGGTGTTTTAAAGATTACAGAAAAAGGAAAAACCGTCCTGAATGGTACTTCTAAAGACATATTCTTGATCGCTGAAGACAGAGAATTTGACCTTACGCAGGCAAAGGCTGAGAGTGATCAGGTACAGCAGCAGGCCGGCGGAGGTATGGATCAGAACCTTTTTAATCTGTTGAAAGAACTTAGAAAAAAAGTTGCCAAAAAACATGGAATTCCACCTTACACCGTGTTTATGGATCCGAGTTTGGAGGATATGACCGTTCAGTATCCGATTACAGTAGATGAAATTACCAAAATCTATGGAGTAGGCGAAGGAAAAGCTAAAAAGTATGGTAAAGAATTCGCTGATTATATCAAAACATATGTAGAAGACAATAATATAGAACGTACTCAGGATATGGTATTGAAGCAGGTGGCCAATAAATCAAGCCATAAAGTTTTTATTATCCAGAGTACTGATAAAAAGATTGACCTCGAAGATATTGCAAGAGCCAAAAACCTTTCTATGGATGAACTTCTGAAAGAAATGGAAAGAATTGTATACCAGGGTACAAAGCTGAATATCGACTATTATATTGAAGATAATTTTGATGAAGACATCGTAGACGGATTTATGGAATTCATGAATGAATCTGAAAGTGACAGCATGAAGGTGTTGCTGGATGAGTTCGGGGATGAATTGTCTGATGAAGAAGTGAGAATGCTGAGAATTAAATTTATCAGTGATGTAGCGAATTAAAAAAATAATATATTTTTAGAATATAAATTAAATAAAGCAAGCTTTTCAGTAGAAGAGCTTGCTTTATTTTTATATCGAATAAAGCCAGTAGTAAACTGCACTATACAATCAGCTTTTAAAGCTTAGTTAATTTCTGTTAATAAGCATCAAAACAACAATTTTCATCCTTTCAATTCTTGAAAGATAACCAAACTTTTTAGTAACTTTACACTGATGAAAAAGATATCTGTCATATTTATTCTGCCCGACTTGGAAACCGGGGGAGCAGAAAGGATTGTTACTACTATAGCGAATCATCTCTCCAGAGATCGGTTTGAACCCAAGATTTTGCTGTTACGTAAACAAGGCGGATATTTGAATTTTCTTAAAAAAGATGTCGAAATTATCGATATCAATACCGAAAGAATAAGACATTCTTTAAAGCCTATTTTAGGAGAAATTTACAGAAGAAAGCCTGATATTGTTTTCTCAGGTTTCGGAGAGGTAAATGCTTACTTATCCCTGTTTATCAAACTTTTTCCAAGAACTAAATTCATCGCCCGGGAAACTAATGTGGTGACCCAGCATGTAACCCGTAAGGAGATTAAATTTTTCTATAATTTTTACAATAACTATCAGAAAATCATTGCTCAGAGTGATGATATGATGAAAGATCTTGTTGATAATTTCAATATTAAAAAGAAAAAAATTGTCAAGATCAATAATCCTGTAGACTTTGATTTTATTGAAGATAAAATGGCCCTGTCTTTAAAACCCGAATGCTTCAAATACAATTATAAAAATGTAGTGGCTATTGGTAACTTATCATCCAGAAAAGGCTTTGATAACCTGTTGAAGGTTTTTTCCAGACTGAAGAATGAAAACATTATGCTTCATATTCTGGGAGATGGAAAAGATAAGGAGCTCTTACATCAGACCAAAGAACTCTTAGGATTAAAAAAAGTGATTTTTCACGGCAGGCAGGATAATCCCTACCAATACCTGAAATATGCAGATTTATTTGTGCTTTCTTCAAGATATGAAGGATTCCCGAATGTTCTCCTTGAAGCAGGTGCCTGCGGAACTTATTCGCTGGCTAACAACTGTCCCGGAGGAATTAATGAAATTATCCAGCATAATGTAAACGGAGAAGTTGCCAATATTGAAAACTACGATGGTTTTGCCCAACAGATTGTAAAAGTGCTGCAGAATAATTACAATAGGGATGCTATAAGAAATTCTATTAAATCAAGGTTTTCAAAAAATATTATCCTGGATAAATACGAAAAGGTGTTGCTGGATCTAATGAAGTAGGAAGACCTTACTATTTGTCTTGTGGGGTTTTATTTTCATAGATTTGGGGCGATAAAATAGATTGTAATGAATAAAATCCCGAAAATAGGATGTGCCTGTGAAAAACCTGATTTAAATTATACTGAATTCAGAAGTTCAGAATTAGGTATAGATCATACGAACGGAAGATATGGAGAAGTTTCTATTCAACAGTGCAAATTGTGCCAGAGAATATGGATTCATTATTTTGTGGAATATGAGCATTATTCTAAATCAGGAAGATGGTATAAAGGAATTGTTTCGAAAAAAGACCGTCCTCACATCACTCCGGAAAATGCAGTGGAATATCTGGAAAGCCTTGAATGGTATGTATATGGAGGTTCATTTTTTGAAAGTACAGGTACCATTGGACAAGGAAAGTTGAATGTATAATATTTAATACTGAAAAGCAGTACAATTAAATACCAAATCGATGAAACCATTTATAATTGTTATTTTAATGCTGAATTCTGTTGCAATGATAGCTCAGCAGAAGACCATTTCCAGAAAAGAGTTGTTGAAAGCAGCTGTTGATCAGAATGTTAAATCGGCGGAAATTCAGGAAATAACAATGGCCGCAGGGCTGGCAGCTCCCAAACATGTGCATCCATGTCCTGTAGTAGGAATCATTAAATCTGGTGAAGCTGTTTTTCAGATAGAAGGTCAGGGAAGTGTTCTTCTTCGTGAAGGTGATGCTTTCTATGAACCTAAAAATACTACGATTCTCCATTTTGATAATGCCTCAGCAGAAAAACCGCTGATCTTTACAGCCATTTATCTGAAAGAGGGAAATGAGGAAAATATAAAATTCATAAAATAACATTTTTCATAAAACTAAAGCATATAATTATCATTTTTAAAATTGATAAAACTCACTTTGGTGCTTGGTAATTTATATGTAAATTTGTGAGAATTAAGATAGATAATAATAAACAAATTCATAGAATAACATGAGTCAATTCGATGTTACCGTAATAGGTTCTGGTCCCGGTGGTTATGTTGCTGCTATCCGTGCAGCACAGTTAGGTTTCAAAACAGCAATTATTGAAAAATATTCAACTTTAGGCGGAACTTGTCTTAACGTTGGATGTATTCCGTCAAAAGCGCTTCTTGACAGCTCTGAGCATTTCGAAAATGCAAAACACAATTTTGCAGGTCACGGAATTATCATCAATGAGCCACAAGCAGATATTGCAAGAATGATCGAGCGTAAAAACGAAGTGATCAAGCAAAATACAGATGGAATCAGCTACCTGATGAACAAAAACAAAATTACTGTTTTTGAAGGGGTAGGAAGCTTCGAATCTGCTACTCAGATTAAAGTGACAAAAAACGATGGTTCTTCTGAAACTATCGAATCTAAATATACAATCATTGCAACTGGTTCTAAACCATCTGCACTGCCTTTCATCTCTTTAGACAAAGAAAGAGTGATTACTTCTACGGAAGCTTTAAACCTTAAAGAAATTCCTAAACACTTAGTAGTTATCGGAGGAGGTGTTATCGGTCTGGAACTGGGTTCTGTATACCTAAGATTAGGAGCTCAGGTAACAGTTGTAGAATTTATGGATAAAATCATCCCTGGAATGGATGGAGCTTTAAGCAAAGAATTGACTAAAGTTCTTAAAAAACAAGGAATGAAGTTTATGCTTTCTACTGCGGTTTCTGCGGTTGAAAGAAACGGAGATACTGTAAAGATTACCGCTAAAGATAAAAAAGGAGAAGAAGTAGTGGTAGAAGGAGATTACTGCTTGGTATCTGTAGGAAGAAAACCTTATACAGATGGTCTTGGCCTTGAAAAAGCAGGAGTAGAACTTGATGAAAGAGGAAGAGTAAAAGTAAACGACCACCTGCAAACTAACGTAGCTAATATCTATGCGATTGGTGACGTTATCAAAGGGGCAATGCTTGCTCACAAGGCTGAAGAAGAAGGAGTTTTTGTTGCTGAAACATTAGCCGGACAAAAACCTCACATCAATTATAACCTGATTCCTGGTGTTGTTTATACCTGGCCGGAAGTTGCAGGAGTTGGTAAAACTGAAGAGCAGCTGAAAGAAGAAGGAGTAGCTTACAAAGTAGGTTCTTTCCCAATGAGAGCATTAGGTAGAAGCCGTGCAAGTGGTGATGTTGATGGTCTTGTTAAGATTATTGCAGACGAAAAAACAGATGAAGTGTTAGGAATGCACATCATCGGAGCAAGAGCTGCTGACCTTATTGCTGAAGGGGTAATTGCTATGGAATTCCGTGCAAGTGCTGAAGATATCGCAAGAAGTTCTCACGCTCACCCAACATATGCAGAAGCAATTAAAGAAGCTGCATTGGATGCTACAGGGAAAAGACCAATCCACATGTAATAAATGATTAAAAGATTTAATCATTTAAATATAAAAAGGAGAAATCAATTCGGTTTCTCCTTTTTTTGTATAAAAATCGAGTTAAATTTTTAAAATTTCATCTATTAATAATGTAAATAATAACGGGTTTTACATTATTTTCATTTTGTCATAAAACTTAGAATATTTTGGCGCAATATTGAGCTGTATTCCAAAGGTTACTCCTTTAAAATATTTTTCTTTATAGATAGGAAAAGCATATCCGGTATTGAGAAATATCGCATTAAATAGTGAGACACCTATTCTTGGCTCTAATGAATAAGGATTGCCAGATACTCCAATCAAAAGTCCAGCACGGAGAAGGTTGATATTCATCTCCGGAATAAATTTATCAGTATCATTAACGCGGGTATAAAGTAAAGAAGGGCCCAGGATAATGGATCCATCATAGCTATTTCCGAATCTATATTCTAATCCTGCCTGCAGAACATTTCTTCCCGTATATCGGTAAGAAACATTCAATGCTGTTTTCTCCAATAGCTGAGCTTTTAAAAAGATAGCGGGAAGAAGCAGAGGCAGGATGAAATATTTTTTCATGTTTCGTTTTTTATTCAAATATACAGGTTTTACAAGCTTTATGAAAGGTCAAGATGAGGTATCAAAAGATTATAACGGGATTGACTAGGTTGGCATCTTCAAATTTCCGTACCTTTGTCAGCTAATTTTATCATCAATGCAACTCGGAAAAACTCAAACTTTAACAATTTCAGAACAAATTAATTCAGGATGGATCCTTGTAGACGAATCCGGAGAAAAAGCTTTTCTGCCTAAAATCTTTATTCAGGATGAAAAAGAAATCGGCGATGAAGTTGAGGTTTTTGTATACCAGGATGACGATAAATTAAAGGCAACTACTGAAATTCCGTTAGCTGAAGTAGGCGAATTTGCGGTGATGAGCTGCGTACAGAGTCTTCCTAGCGGTGCTTTTATGGATTGGGGAATTATTAAAGATTTATTTATCCCTTACAAACAACAGAAAACCAAAATTATCGAAGGTAAAAGATATCTGGTTTATATTTATGTAGACGAAGATATGGAGCTGATTACAGGGACAACAAAGTTCAAAAGAAACCCACAGTATGATGATCTGCCATTTCAGAAAGGAGATAAAGTAGATCTGCTTATGATGAACGAAAGTGAACTGGGCTGGAACGTGGTTATCAACAAAAAATACATAGGTTTGATATATGCTTCCGATGTTTTCAAAAAACTGTATCCGCTGTCTAAAGAAAAAGGATATATTAAAATGATTCGTGAAGACGGAAAAATAGATGTTTCCCTACAGCCGGATGGTTTTGAAAATATTGACGAGTTCAAACAGAAGATCATTAACAGGCTGGAAGAAAACTACGGACTTTTGTATGTATCCGACAAATCTTCTCCTGAAGAGATCAAAGAGGAACTTCAGATGAGTAAAAAGAACTTCAAGAAAGCGATCGGAGGACTTTATAAAGATAAGATCATCGATATTCTGGATGATAAGATCAAATTATTATAAAATTAAAAACGAGCAGAAATTTCTGCTCGTTTTTTTGTTACTCTCTGTTTTTGATCAGAAGCCATCCGTTATAGATTCTTCCGTCAGAAACTTTTATGGTATACCAGTAGTTTCCTGTTGATATGGGATGTGATTCATATTTTCCATCCCATTGGAAAGGTTTCTTTTTAATGATCTCTTTATAGATTATCACTCCTTTTCTGTCATATAAATAAACTTCTGTTCCCGGATAATTTTCCAATCCTGCTATTCTCCATGTATCATTGATTCCGTCACCATTAGGACTGATGGCATTGGGAATATTGAATATTGAGAAGTTCTTCTGTCCGATGATACATCCGGATTTTGTTCTTACATATACAGTATACTCTCCCATAGTCAAGTTAGTAAAGATATTGGAATCCTGCCATGTG
The DNA here is from genome assembly GCF_900182655.1 of Chryseobacterium rhizoplanae. Taxonomy (GTDB): domain Bacteria; phylum Bacteroidota; class Bacteroidia; order Flavobacteriales; family Weeksellaceae; genus Chryseobacterium; species Chryseobacterium rhizoplanae. The sequence continues at coordinate 210,142 of NZ_FXTC01000004.1, read as the reverse complement.
AAATTGTTTAAAGAAAACTCATAATTTCCACTCTGAGAAAGAATAACTGTAGCAGTATTGTTTGTAATATTTACGGAAACAATATGAGCCAAAACAGAGTAGCTTACCTGGGTGGTACTTGTATTTTCACATCCGAAGACATTGGTTACTTTCACGGTGTACGTTCCTGGAGTAGTTACGGTGATTGTTTGTGTGGTTGCACCGGTATTCCATTCATAAGATTTAAATCCTGCTCCTGCATCCAGAACTACAGACTTTCCTTCACAAAAATCAAGCTTATCAGGAAGCTGAACGAAAGGTTTAGGATTTAGAGTAAGGTTTAATCTGACTACTTTAAAACATCCGTCAGGAGTCGCTACTTTTACATGAATAAGCGTTGTTCCTATATTTAACACATAAGCTGAAGGATTGGCAATAGGATTTCCTGCAGTATCAGTGTAGGTGAAAATATAACCAGCAGGGTTATTAATAATACTGCCTTCATAAGAATGAAGATTGACAGTCATTGAATTGGCTGTAGTAGTATTACATTGTACCTGTGTAATATCTTTTGCGGGAACATTATCGGTGGATAGGGTTACTGTTATTGCCAGTTTTTCAGATTCACAGTTATTTAAAGTCTGGGTTACATAATAGATTTGTCCGCTTACCAAAGGAGTTGACATTGGGATTACATTTCCTGCAGCATTATAGAACTTAAGAGCTGTTCCTGATACAATAAGCTTTTCTAATGTAGGATTTGCAGAAGCACAAAAATCCTGATTACTATTTGCAGTCGGTTTAGGAGTTGTATTTATTGTTACCTGAATCACTGTTTTATTACTTTCACAGCCATTAATGGTTTGAGAAGCATAATAAGTCTGTGCATTGATAAGAGCGGTTGTTGCCGGTAAAATATTTCCTGCAGTATCATACCATTTGATATTCTGACCTGTAATCTGAAGGTCAGAAATCTTTGGATTGTTCGTTGCACAGAATGTTTGTTGAGTATTTGTAGTTGTTGGAAGAGCAGGTGATGATACAATTACATTCTGATTTTGAGTTGCAGAATTCCCGTTTCCATCATTATAAGTCCAATGAATAATATAGTTTCCAGGGATTGAATAAGATAGCGGATCTGTGGTGGTTGCAGTAATTGTTCCGGCACAGTTATCGGTAGCAGTAGGAATAGTAGTAACGGTTGTATGGCAGTCTCCGGTAATGTCTGCAAGAGCAGGAATATTCGGAACAGGAGCGGAATTGTCACCCACGACAACATTTACAGTAAAACTTCCATCACAAGCTCCAGATCCTGAAACCTGACATGTATATGTTCCAGCATGAGCAGTAGCTGCATTTGAAATAACAGGATTTTGTTGATTGGATGTGAAGCCATTTGGCCCGGTCCAGTTATATGTTGTTCCTCCGGTAGCGTTGAGTTGGATTGTGCCATTGGGACATACGGGAGAATTAGAAGTAATAACAGCAGAAGAGGTACAATCTTGGAATTTAGCGATGAAAATATCATTTCCACCTCCAGGTGATTGCTGAAATGTTCCGGGTGTTGCAATGCCAGCAGTATTTCCACTAGACATTCCAGTTAAATAAATAGCTCCATCATTGTCTTTTGTAACTTCGCCTTGTTGTGTAGCACCATTTCCTGTATAGTAAGTGCCCCATTCTTTTATATCATTTTGACTGTATTTAATTAAAAATGTAGAAATGTACATTGCTGGCATACCCATATAAGCTCCGGGAGTAGAGATGTCAGGTTGTCCACTTGAATGTAGCCCTGTAAAAAAAACGTTTCCGGAAGTGTCTGGATATGCTAATAATTGAAAAGAACCTGTAAAATCGAAATAATTTTTTGTAATAGCATTATTGGTTAAGTTTACCCGCCATATTCCAGGCTGCCCCAAAGGAAAAGCTGTTGTAGTATATCTTCCTGGAAGAATTAAAGTATTATTTACAATTCCCGCTTTCCATATTTGTTCTGATCCGGTGTTTCCATAATAGCTTGATTTAAGAATATTATTTCCTGATTTTGAAATTTTCAGATATATTCCGTCTGACTCGCCTCCTTTTAAAGGCTGGAAAGCATTAATCATAGGAATTGTTGAGGATTGTGTTGCTCCAATTATTTCAAGATCAATGTTCGAGGAGAGAATTTGAAAAATAGAAGTAGAACCATCGCTTCGTCCAAAATATGTTGCCCAATCAACATTCCCGGTCGTTGAATTTAAAGATGCTAAAATACCATCTGTATATCCTATAGGCGTTGACTTCGCGGGTTGCATTGCGTTGACTGTAGGGAAGTCAGAGCTAAAAGAATCACCACCAATATAGATATGATTTTGATTATAAGAAACAGTATAAAGTTTGTTTTGCCTGCTTGAAACAAATTCTTTTTGAAAAGCGAAACTCCCGTTATTATTAAATTTTACTAAAACAATATTTTCATTGTATTGCCCTCTTTGAACGGTTCCACCAGCATAAATATTAAAACTTTCATCAAAATCGACATCTGCAAATACATCAGTCATTCCAAAACCGTAATAAGTTCCCCAAAGTTTCTGGCCATTTTTGGTAAGCTTCATCAGGAAGGCATCAAGCCCACCAGCAACGTTTTGCTGATAGGTTCCGGAAGTAGCAAAATTAGTAGTACTGTTGGTTGCTCCATATAAATATCCAGTGCTTTCGGAGTCCGTTTTGATTCTGCCATAATCATCACCATATCCTCCGGCATAGCTTCCCCATATTCTTGTTGGTACAGGATCTATAATAATCGTTTTATCAGAAGAATTAACAGGGGTATCGAATCCAAAAGTCTGATCACCAAGATCTTTAAAAGAAACATCAATACTTGTTTTTGAACTTCCCGTTATCCAGCTGTTAGGAATGTTTTCATAAATTTCCCCAAAACGTACATTCATGGTTAGCTTTCCATCTTTGATCAATGTAGGTACGCCATTAAATTTCATTTTAATATCTGAAATTTTTCCACCCGGATTGATGATGAAATTATACTCGATGGGTTTTAAAGTATCATTAGGCTTAAAGAATACTAAATCTATATGAGGATATATATTCTTGTAGCGGATTTTTTGATATCGGTGAACATTACTAATACCTTTTGGGTTATTAGGCAGGTTATAGTAATTGTCGTAATCTTGTGACTTTCCCTCTGCCGTAATGGTTGCTTTATTAGAATTAACAAGTTCAATATCTACTCTGTGAATTAGCTTTTCATAGATGTATTCATTGGTATCATACTGTTTTGGAGTTGGAAGTGTGTTTTCTGTTTTTTTTGAAAAATCAGGATTTATTGTTTTTTTTATTTCGTAAATATCATAAGAAAATCCATTAGAACGCAGCTGTACATTCAGACCATCAGAATGAAAAAGATATTTTACATTTTTATTTTCTTTTCCGTCCTGATCAATGATCTGACCTTTGTTTTCATAAAAATAATAAGAGTCGTTTTTTGAGTTTTTTATCTGTGAAAATAGAAGTACTGTGCTCAAAACCGCAAACAGCGAAAGAATTTTCTTCATCAGGTTATTAATTTTTGCGGCAAAGATATAAAAATAGCTTTCTCATTAAACATTAACTAATCGCAAACTTTAGTACGGAAACATGATGGATGTCATGACAATTATGTTTAATTTTTTTGTTTAACAATTTTGTCAAAAATAAATTTTAGTATAAATTTGCACAAATTTGTTTAACAAAAATGTCAAATCAAGCAAAAAAAGACCAAACACAGGAATTGATCAAGGAGACAGCGAAGAATTTGTTCTTTGTGAAAGGAAAATTTGATGCTACTACGCAGGAGATTGCAGATGAAGCAGGAGTGAACAGGACCCTTATTAATTACTATTTCCGTTCAAGGGATAAGCTGATCCAGATCATCTTTGATGAGGCCCAAAGAGTAGAACAGGAAAAATCGAAGATCATTCAGAATTCTGCGCTGCCTTTTAAAGAGAAGATGAGCAAATTCATAGAAAGCAGTCTTTCTACGAGTCTTCAGTATCCGTATCTGGAAACGTATATCGTGTCACAGATCAATAAAGGAACCTGCCATCACAGAGAAATTGAGGAAGATATCCTGAACGAAATGTATAGTGATATCGAAAAAGAAATGGAGTTGGGAAATATAGAAAAAATGGCTCCGGTTCAGTTTATTCTGAATATGGTTTCGTTGTTGGTATTCCCAAGTGCCATAAGACCATTATTTATGGAAAATTTATTAATCAATGATGAAGAATATGATAAGATTATTTCTGAACGAAAAGAGATTATTATCAATATGTTGTTCAAAAACTAAAAAAACTAAAGTATTTCTGAAAATGATTCGTCATTTAGAAATAAATAATGACTGAAAATTAAATAAAAAAATAAACGAAGTATAAAATTATGAATAGAAAACGTATAACTGCTACAAAGCTAAAAATTGGGATAGCTTCAGCATTTATGATTTTCGGCTCTACATTGATGTCTGCCCAGCAGCAGGTTTCCCTGCAGGAAGCAATAAAACAGGCACTTCAGAATAAGGCAGAAGCTAAAAAAGCTGCTTTACAGATAAAAAAAGCCGAATATAAGATTGATGAAGCTAGAGCTGGTGCTCTTCCGCAGGTCAGTGCGACGGCGGGTTTAACTTATAACCCGATTATCCAGGAATCTTTGCTGGAATTTGGAGGAGAGAAAATCAGAGCTCAGTTTGGGCAGCCTTGGGGTTCAACAGCTTCTGTACAACTTCAGCAGGCGATTTTTGATCAAAGAGTGTTTACAGGACTTAAAGCTGCAAAATCAACAAGAGAATTTTATGTACTGAATGCTCAGTTGACCAATGAACAGATTATTGAAAATGTAGCAACAGCTTATTATCAGGTGTTTGTACAGGAGGAAAATCTTAAAACGGTAACCGCCAGCTATGCCAATACTGAAAAAGTAAGGAATGTTATTAAAAGTCTTGTGGATAACGGTTTGGCAAAATCAATAGATTTAGACAGAACAAATGTTCAGCTTACGAATATTGGTTCCAATAAACAGACTTTAATCAACTCTGTTGAACTTTCAAAAAATGCGCTGAAGTTTTATATGGGAATCCCGATTTCTACAGACATTGAGCTTGAAGAAAAAGAGATAGAACCAAAGCCTGAGCTGATTGCGAGCAACGTAAATCTTAATAATCGTACAGAGATTAAAGTTTTAAATAAAAACAGGGAACTTTTGGTTTTCAATAAAAAAGCAACGGAAGCTTATCTTTATCCATCAGTAAATCTTACTGCGAACTACGGATGGGGAGCAAACGGAGCAAAATTCCCATTGACAAATGGTCTAAGCAAGGGCGTTCTTTGGAGTGATTATTCAGCAATTGGTTTGAATGTAAATATTCCTATTTTCACAGGAGGAGCTACAAAAGCGAAGATCAATCAGGCAGAAATAGATATTCAGGATCTTGATGTAGATATTGAAAACACTCAGTTAAGCTTAAGTTTAGATTATAAAAATGCAGTCACCAATATGGAAAATGCATTGATTAATATCGAAAGCATGAAAGATAATGTGGGATTGGCAGAAAGAGTTCAGAAAAATACCCAGTCAAATTATCAATATGGATTAGCAACCCTTACAGAGGTACTGGATTCTGAAAATGCTTTAACACAGGCAAAACAGAACTATTCTAATGCATTGCTGGATTACAAACAGGCAGAGATCAAGCTGATAAAAGCTAAGGGTGAACTAAACACACTACAAAACTTATAATAAACTAAAATGAAAAAAACTTTAATATATATCATCGTCGCAGCAGTACTGGTAGGTTTAGCTGCTTACAAGATTGCCGGGAACAAAGAAAAGCAGACGCAGGAAGTAAAAGAAGTTGCCAAGCAGGTAGATAAAATCAACGTTAATATTGTAACTGTTACAAGAGAAAATATTGATACAGATTACTCTGCCAATGGGACATTCATTCCTAAGCAGGAAATGAACCAGTCTTCTGAAATTGCCGGGCGTATTGTAAGCGTTCTGGTAAAAGAAGGTTCAAGAGTAAGTGCAGGTCAGGTGTTGGCAACTATAAAGAGAGATGCTATCGAGGTGGATGTTACTCAGGCTCAGAATAATTTGCAAAATGCTATTATCGATAATCAGCGTTACGAAAATGCCTTTAAAACAGGAGGTGTTACAAAACAACAGGTTGATAACTCAAGACTCCAACTGAAAAATGCACAGGCAGCTGTGAAAGCTCAGGGAGTAAGAGTAAATGACACCAGCATCCGTGCAGGTATCAGTGGAACAGTCAATAAAAAGCTGGTAGAACCTGGAACAGTTGTTTCAGTAGGAACTTCTATGTTTGAAATCGTTAATATCAACAGCTTAAAACTTTCTGTTTTAGTAGATGAAAGTCAGATCGGGAAAATCCAGTTAGGTCAGGAAGTTCCGATTAAAGTAAACGTTTTGCCGGAAGACTCTTTCGTAGGTAGAATTACCTTTATCGCTCCTAAAAGTGATGCTTCTTTGAATTTCCCTGTTGAAATTGAAGTTCAGAACAGAGGAAACCTGAAAGCGGGGATGTATGCAACCGCTAAATTCAGTACAAATAACGGAGCAGAAACTCAGAATATGCTGACAGTTCCTGCAGAAGCTTTTGTAAATGGAGTAAGTTCAGGACAATTATTCGTTGTTCAGAATGGTGTTGCTAAACTGATCAAAGTAACCATCGGAAAAGTTTACGGAGATAAAGTTCAGGTTTTAAGTGGATTGAATGGAGGAGAGCAGGTAGTAACCAGCGGACAGATCAACCTGGACAACGGATCTAAAGTGAACATTATAAAGTAGCAGATCTATGAAGTTAGCAGAAATATCCATTAAAAGACCCTCGCTGGTAATTGTATTATTTACAATTCTGACGCTGGGAGGTATCCTGAGTTATACACTCATGGGATACGAATTGATTCCGAAGTTTGAAACCAACATGGTAACCATTTCTACGGTGTATCCGGGAGCTTCCCCTGCAGAGGTGGAAACATCCGTGACCCGAAAGATTGAAGATGCCGTAGGTTCCCTGGAAAACGTAAAAAAAGTTGAATCTTCTTCATATGAGAGTTTATCCGTAATCATGGTTCAGCTGAACGATGGGGCCGACGTAGACTATGCTTTGAATGATGCCCAGAGAAAGGTAAATGCCATCCTTGCAGACCTTCCGGATGACGTAAAAGCACCCTCTCTGAATAAGTTCTCCTTAGATGACTTACCGATTATCACGATGAGTATTTCATCTGATAAGCTGAACAGTAAAGACCTTTACGACTTATTAGATAAAAAGATTGAACCTATTTTCTCCCGTGTAAACGGTGTAGCACAAGTAGATCTTGTGGGTGGGCAGGAGAGAGAAATTCAGGTAAATCTTGATGAGAAAAAACTTCAGGGGTACGGACTTTCAATTGGAGACGTACAACAGGCTATTCTTTCATCAAACCTTGACTTCCCTACAGGAAGTTTGAAAACGAGAACTACAAAATCTACGATCAGGCTATCAGGAAAGTATAAGTCTACTGAAGAAATGAACAACCTTGTAGTTTCCAATAAAAACGGAGCTCAGGTACGTTTGTCTGATATCGCAACAGTTTTTGACTCTCAGAAAGATGTTGAAAAAGTAGCGAGATTCAACCAGTTCCCGACCATTTTGATGCAGGTTAAAAAACAATCTGATGCCAATGCGGTTGCAGTATCTGAAAGCGTTCAGAAAACCATTAAAACAGTAGAAGAAGCATACAAAGTTCAGGGAGTAAAAGTAAAAATCGTAAACGATACTACAGAATTTACCCTTGAGTCAGCCAACCACGTTATTTTCGACTTATTCTTAGCGATTATCCTTGTGGCAATTGTGATGTTATTATTCCTTCACAGTATCAGAAACGCATTTATCGTAATGGTTTCTATCCCGGCTTCATTGGTGGCAGCGTTCATCGGAATGAACTTAATGGGATATACCTTGAACCTTATGAGTTTACTGGGGCTATCGCTTGTGGTAGGTATCCTGGTGGATGACGCGATCGTAGTACTGGAAAACATTTACCGTCACATGGAGATGGGTAAAAGTAAGATCAGAGCAGCTTATGACGGAGCTTCAGAGATCGGATTTACTGTTGCAGCGATTACATTGGTAATTGTGGTGGTATTCTTACCGATTGCAATGAGTTCAGGTCTTGTAGCCAACATTCTTGCTCAGTTCTGCGTCACCGTAGTTATCGCAACCTTATTGTCATTGCTGGCTTCATTTACCATCATTCCTTGGTTATCATCAAGATTCGGTAAGCTGGAACATTTGACAGGTAAAAACTGGTTTGAGAAATTCATTCTTTGGTTTGAAGGATTAATTGACAAGTTTACACACTGGATCACTGGAATCCTTGAATGGTGTCTGAAAACGACATTAAGAAGAATTTCAACAGTAGTGATCACATTCATTGTCTTAATCAGTTCATTCATGCTGGTAGCATTCGGATTCATTGGAGGTGAATTCTTCCCGCCGATTGACCGTGGTCAGTTCCTGGTACAAATGGAGCTGTCAAAAGATGCAACCGTTGAAAAAACAAACCAATTAACATTAGAGGTTGAGAAGTTTTTAAGAAATGATAAAGATGTTGTAGACCTTATTACAACCGTTGGACAGCAGTCTACAGGTTTTGGTGGGGCTCAGGCAACAACGTACCAGTCTGAGGTTCAGGTAAATTTAACAGATAAGTCTGAGCGTTCTGAAAGTACCAACATCAAAGCTGCGAAAATAAAAAGACAGTTAGAAGAGAAATTCACAGGAGTTGAATTTAAAACAGCTCCGATTGGTATCATGGGTGCTGAAAATGCTCCTATTGAAATGGTTGTAACAGGGCCGGATAACGAAACCGCTGTAAAAGAAGCGACAAGAATTCTGGAACTATTGAAAAAAGTTCCAGGAGCTGTAGACGCTGAATTATCTACAGATACTGGTAGCCCTGAAGTTCAGGTAAGTATCGACAGAGATAAAATGTCTTCTCTAGGGTTAAATCTTTCAAGTGTAGGACAGACAATGCAGACTGCATTTAACGGAAATACAGATGGAAAATTCAGAGCCGGAGAATATGAATATGATATTAATATCCGTTTTGGAGATGTCAACAGACAATCCATTGATGATGTTAAAAACCTTATGTTTACAAACCCTCAGGGGCAGCAGGTTCGTTTAAGCCAGTTTGCTGAAGTAAAAATGGGTTCAGGACCAAGCTTACTTGAACGTAGAGATAAATCTCCTTCTGTAAAAGTAAGAGCAAAAGCAGTAGGTAGACCGGTAGGGGACGTCGCTAATGAGTGGGCAAACCAGTTCATGAACAGCAACAAAAAACCTATTGGAGTAGATTACATCTGGAGTGGAGATATGGAGAACCAGCAGGAAGGTTTCGGTACGTTGGGAATTGCTTTATTAGCAGCTATCGTATTGGTATACCTGGTAATGGTTTCACTATATGACAGTTTCGTATATCCTTTCGTAGTATTGTTCTCAATCCCGTTAGCGATGATCGGAGTAATGGTAATCCTTGCCTTAACTGCCAACTCACTGAACATCTTCACCATGCTAGGGATGATCATGTTGATTGGTCTGGTAGCGAAGAATGCGATCCTTATCGTTGACTTTACGAATGCAAGAAAAGCAGCAGGAGCGAATACTCATGACGCCTTGGTACAAGCCAACCACGCTCGTCTTCGTCCGATCCTGATGACAACCATTGCGATGATCTTCGGTATGTTACCGATCGCATTAGCAACAGGTGCAGGAGCTGAGATGAACAAAGGTCTTGCATGGGTAGTAATCGGTGGTTTGACATCGTCTCTATTCCTTACCCTGATCATTGTACCGGTAGTGTACTCTCTATTTGACTCTGTTCTACGCAGAATGGGTAAAGATAACAAAGTAGACTACGAAGCTGAAATGAAAGCGGATTACGTACACAGAGAACTGAATGAAGACGGATTTACGCCGAAACATTTAGATAAATAAAAATTAAACCTTTAATTAACCGAAAGCGCCTCAGATTTTCTGAGGCGCTTTTTTTATGTTGATATATAATATAGGTTTTGGCTAAAGCCGAAGGATGAGTTTTATTATTGTAAATGGGCTAAAGCCCATTTCTATTGATGAGTAATCATAACGTTATGAAGATCTTTCTTTTAAATGTTATTACTAAGAAAAAGAGTTTGTTTTTACAGTTAAATTATTGATTTTGTCATTCTGACGAAGGAAGAATCTCATTGATAATTAAACCCATTAGATTCTTCACTGCATTTTATTTCGTTCAGAATGACACTAGTTGTACTATAAGATATTCAATAGGAGTGGGCTTTAGCCCACTTAATTCTATAATATTCATTATCGGGCTTTAGCCAAAACATGATATCCGGTTTTAGGTAACAAAAAGAGCTTTCAGCGTATGCTGAAAGCTCTTCTATATTGTAACGAAAAAATTAATCTGCCATAGCCTCTCCGGACTTTCTGTAGATAAAGTTTCCATAGATGTGTCTTCTTGCAAAACGGCTTGGTGAATCAGCATTAACCATTTTGATATAAGTATTTCTTGGAACTCCCATATACTCATACATATTTCCGTTCAGGTGCTGAACCGTTAAAATCGATTTTTCAAGATAAAAATCCTGAATGTTAGATTTCGTAATGGTTTCTGTATATTCTTCTTTGTATTTATCCTGTGTTTCAGAATTAATGCTTACCAAAAAGTGATATGCCTCAATTACAGACTTGCTTTTTTCTTCAGCTTCTGTTTTTCCGGCTTCATCATTAATGAATTTATCAGGATGTGTATCTTTCATCACATTTCTGTAAATGGTCTTTAATTCTTTTAAAGTAACATTTTTATCTACTCCAAGAAGTGTTCTGTGTTCACCAATTTTTTTCATATCTCTAACCCTTATTTTCGGGGTGCAAAATTAAGCAATTAAATTCAAAAAACCATAACTTATTCATTATTAATTTATTTGGATTTTTTTAAAGAGTTGGTTGATGATAACTAAGAGCAGTGAAAGTGTATAGTTAAGTTTTACAGCTAATTAAATTCAGAGTACAGGTTTTTATTTAACTTAAAATAAATAAATCCGTTCTTAAAATCAATCACAGTATTGAATCTTTTTAAAAACTGATTGCCAAAAAATCCCGCCATTTTTTCCGTAGCATCAATGCCTTTTGTAGAGACTGAAAGTGTAATCGGGAGGTTATAAAGGTATTTTTGGGCAAACTTTACATTTGGACAAAGAACTACAGGCATTTCATAGACAGAACCATCAGAACCTCTTGCTGTAGCCTTACCGATGGTTTTCATAACTTTTATCAACCCATTATTTTTAGCAAAAGGAGAAGCTATTGTAAGCACATCATCCGCTCCGCTGTCAAGTCCGAAAAACCCTGAATAATCTTTATCATTTATGACCATACTGCTTTCTACAGCAGGGTAGTTGTCGACCATATGCAGTTTCATCTTTTCATATCCCGTCAAATCCATGGACAGATCATTTTCTTCATAAAACCGGATTTCATTTTTATGATAATCAATCTCAATGATTTTTCCTTTCATCAGATCAGTTCCGAAAACCCCGTCAAAATTGGCAGAATCATAGGGAATAAGAGTAAACCGGATATCATTTTTCTGAGTGTTTCCAAACTGCACTGTATTATGGCTGCTGTAATCAACTGTATTTATCCCGTTTGAGCCCTTGTTTTCAGACTGTCCATCAATAGTAAGCGGTACTTTTTTCTTTGCATTGATATTGATGACAGAACCATCGGCACCTGTATCAAACAGGAACTTTATACTGTCGGTTGTATTGACTTTACAGTACACATAAACAGAATTGTTTTCCAGGGAAAAGGGTAGGATGACAGGTTTCTTCTGAGCTGATACTGTTATAGAAAATAACAAAGTCAGAATAATAACAATGAGTTTCATGGAATGAGTTTTATATGAACGAAAATAATTGTAATCGTTGCTTGCACAAAGAAATAACAGGCTATTAACCCTCCTTTAACCGTTCCTTAACCGTTCTCTATAAAATATCTGCCTATAAAAAAACAGTACCCAACCTGGGTACTGTCATTATATTTTAATAAGTAATTTTTTTTTGATTTCTGAATCAACATTATGGTTCATCACAGGTTCTCTTCAACTTTGTAAAGATCTTGTCAAAATCCTTGTAAGAAGTTACCTCATCTTCACGTTTCTGTCTGAAACTGCTGTTGGCACAGTTGTGAAAGCCAAGACCAATAAGGTCTATCAGCGCATAATCTTCTTTCTGCGGATCATTCATTTTGGCATCAAATCTTGCCATTACGCTTTTCGGATCAGCATTATTTTTACTCTTAAGCTCAGTGTAATTTTTCCATGCGATAAACATCTTTTCTCTGTCCGGAGAGGATATGGCGTCAATCTGTTCTCTGCAGGTGTTGTAATATTTACTGTTTCTAAGGGTGGAAGGATCAGAATAAGCCAGGATTTCTTCTTTATTCAGCTGATATTCATTTTCAAAAGAATCAATGGTTTCTTCCATTAATTTTTTCCATCTTGGAAGATCAATGACTTTAAGGCTGTACAGTTCCTTTTTCTTTTCCTCATACTGCTTTTCAAGGTCCTGTAAGTAAGCTTCTCTGTTTTGGCGGATTTCTTCAAGCTGGGAAAGTTTAAAAACAGGTCGGGTATCAAATACAACTCCATTGAACTGGTACAAAAGCTTATTGACTCCGTCTATTTCTTCTTTTTTGTATTTAGCCGAATCAAAATACCCCTTATTATCACAATTAAAAGTCTGATAGCTGTAAGGTGTCAGATTGGTTGCTTTTGCAGGAGTTTTTTGCCCCCAAATAGTAATGGATAAGGCCAAAGCAAGCCCGATCATCATTTTTTTCATGTACATAACCTGTTGAAAGAATCCGAATTTTCTGAATTTCAGTGCAAAATTAACGCTTTAAATTCAAAATATAAAGGATTAAATAGATTTTCTCAATTGATTTTCCAAATTTTATATGGATTTTATACTGCAGGTTTCATTTTGCTGTTATATTATCCATGTAATTTTTATAGAAAGCCTTTCACAATAAGGTATACAAAGAATATAAATAAAAATTAAGTAAGTTGATATTGCTGGTAATTTGCATGGACTTCGACAAACTTCTATGTGGATTTAAGTTCAAATTCAATAGGTTTAGAATGAAAATTCAAAGATCAGATTATTGATAGTTCCTTTTCGTAGTTGTGATGATTGTTTTTTCAGATTTAAAATAATAGCTTTACATGAATTAACACGAAACCATGATATATTATTTTTTTCTTCTTTTTATTATCGTTGTTTTTGGAGGAATCGCTTATCTTATAATGCGTTTTTTCAATAAATGGACAAAAAATAATAAGTATGAAGTTCTTTTTAACACCTTAATATTTATTGCATCTTTTTTCCTGGTATCATTTATCGGTATCTGTATTTTCCTTTCCAGCCTGGATTTTTCCCGTTAACAAACGATCTTTTTTGAGAATCATATAAGCAATGGTCAGGTTGATCAAAAAGGCAGCCCAGACATTCAGACCATAAAAAAGTTCATAATCATGCTGTGTTTCATTATACAACAGATGCTTAACAATTCTGAAAGTAATGGCTGTTGTAGTCACCGCGTAGCTTAAAACCATATAATTTCTATGCCTGATAATATTTCCTTTTTTGATAGAAAGGACAGCAGCAATAGTGAAATAAGCCCAGAGAACATCCTGAATCAGAAATCCTGTAATTCCGATAAGGCCTCCATTTGAAAACAATCCCAGTACGAAGCATGCCGGAACATTGATGATCAAAATATTGTAAACATATATTTTCCCAATGATCCTATGAAGGTTTCTATTTTCCTTTAAAAACCGATTTGAAAACTGTGTAAGGCCAGCCAGAAGACAAAGCGTAATAGAAAAAATATGAATGTAGAAAAAAGCCATCCAGTATGGATTACCGACTACCTGCTGCTTAAAGACCAGAAATCCGATGTTTTTATCAAAAGAAGTATATTGGGAAATCGTTTTCAGCATTAGAATACTGAAAATTAATACTGAAAATACAGCGATTACTTTAATGATTTTTATTCCCAATACCTTCATTATTCATGATTATTGTACCAATTCTCATAGATTGGAACTTAAACTTCCAAAACGTCTGTAATCTGTTAAACATACATTTTACTCATCATTAATGATCGATCAATTATCAATGATATCCTGATTCTACATAATTCCTTTGATTCGTAAATGCTGCAAAAGCATAATGGTTTTAGCATCTTTGATTTCTCCTGTATCAATCATTTTCAGAGCTTCCTCAAAAGAAAGTTCCAGAACTTCTATATTTTCACCTTCCTCTTCCAATCCGCCGCCGTCTGTAATTTTCATTTCATTTGAATATTCTGCGATAAAGAAATGCAGGATTTCCGTAACAGATCCGGGAGACATATAAGCTTTAAATATCTTTTCAACTCTGGAGATTTTATACCCGGTTTCTTCTTCAGTTTCCCGTTTTATGCAATCTTCCGGATTATCATTATCCAAAAGTCCTGCACAGGCTTCAATAAGCATTCCTGTCTCATTTCCGTTGATATAAGTGGGCAGCCGGAATTGTCTGGTTAGAATAACCGTGTTTGAAAGTTGGTTGTAAAGGAGAATAACCGCTCCGTTTCCGCGGTCGTAGGCTTCTCTGCTTTGAGTTTCTGTGGTTCCATCCTTTTTCAAAACAGAGTAGGTAACTTTGTTCAGTGTATACCAGTTATCTGAAAGGATTTCTGTCTGAAGGATATTGATATCAGGATTTTGCATAAGGAATATCTTCTATGGTATAATAAATGGTAAGACATCTTTCTTTGGCTATTCTTACATCTTCATCAGCTCCTTTTGATGCGCCTTCTATACGCAGCACGGCATCACATTTTTCCAGAAGGGCATGAGCTACGGGATATTGTATTTCCTGCCATGCTTCATCACCTATTTGGGTAGATCCGGCAAGATTAATCAATGGCAATGCAACCCATTCTCCGATAATAGGAATATGTCCTTTTCTGAAAATAGGAAGAGCAACGGCTTCAAGATTGTGAAGATTCTGCTGAATACGCTGCGGATCATCATTCGTTCCGCTGCGGTAAGGGCCTGCAATAAGTATAAACATAATTTTTTTAGGTAAAGTAACAGAACTTTCAGAATAAAAAAAATAATATAGCTTAAGAGGAAATGTTTTTTTGTTTGGATTTTATAAGGCTTAAAAATTCAGGAGTGATCCCTAAATAAGAAGCAATTTGTTTTTGTCTGATCCGTTTTACCGCTTCAGGATATTTCTGTAAAAAGTTATAATAGCGTTCTTCTGCCGGCAAAGAAAGATTTTCAATCGTTCTGAGCTGTTCTCTGATGTAAGCATTTTGCATCATGATCCGGAAAAACCGTTCAAATTTCGGGACTTTGTGATAAAGGTTATCCAGATGATCTTTTTGAAGCTGCAAAACAGAGCTGTCTTCCAAAGCTTCAATATTCAGCATGGCAGGTTTCTGATTGATGAAACAATACATATCAGTGATCCACCAGTCTGAGATAGCGAACATGATCGTAGATTCTTTTCCCGTGGTATCCATATGAAAAGCTCTCAAAATTCCTGTCTGAACAAAATTGATTTCTTTACAAGATTGTTGCTGTTGTAAAATCAATTCTTTCTTAGCAACCTTTTTTTCCTTTAATAGAGAGAGAAAATAAGATTTCTCCTGATTGGTAAGCGAAATATGCCTGGAAATATTTTTTAGGATTAAATGTTCTTCCCCCATTCTGTTATTGCTTCTTTAATAGATCTTCTAAAGCCTCATTCAGATCCGGAAACTTAAAATGAAAGCCTGCATCCTGAAGTTTCTGTGAAGACGCTCTGGAACCTTCCAGTATAGCCGTAGCCAGTTCTCCGAAGATGAGTTTCAAGACAAATCCCGGAACATTGGGCATGAATAAAGGTTTTCCAAGTACTTTGGCAATCTTTTTTGTAAGATCTTTGTTAGTAGTATGTTGTGGAGAAGCAGCATTATAAGCTCCGTCCATTGCTGGATTTTTTAAAGCAAGCTCATAAACAGAACAGATGTCTTCAACATGAATCCATGGCATATATTGTTGGCCGCTTCCTAAAGGTGATCCAATATAATATTGAATAGGAGGAATCATTTTCTTTAAAGCCCCATCTTTTTCGGAAAGTACAACAGCTGTTCGTATTTTGACCACTCTTTCTGCCAGATCCTGTTCTTTAAAATCGTCTGCAGCACGTTCCCATAAGACCACAACTTCACTTAGAAAATCATTACCGGGAGGATCATTTTCATTATAAATCTTTTCCGAAGTTTCAGTACCGTAAAAATTAATTCCTGAAGCTGAAATAAAGGACTTAAGCTTGAGTTTATTTTTTCTTAAAGCATTTCGAAGTAATTCCGCTGAATCAACCCGGCTGGAGATCAATTCTCTTTTTCTTTCCGGTGTCCAGCGCTTTTCTGAAATATTGGCACCGGCAAGATGAATGATATGAGAAACATTCTCCAGAGCAGTTTCATCTATAGTTCCTTTTCTGATATCCCATTCGTATTCATGATCATGTTTTTTTTTTCGGGTCAGAAATCTGATTTCATATTCTTTGCCTATCTTTTTGGCCAGTTCTTTGGCGATCATACCACTGGCTCCGGTGATCAGAACAACTTCTTTCATACTATTTTATTTAAGGTGTGTGGGTTATGCCTGATTCTTTACAATAAGTACAAAATCATCCTCCAGAAGTTTATAGCCGTAATCATAAATAAACTTGTATTCAGAACCGTTTTTATAAACTTTCAGATTGGTGAAATAATCAAAATCAAAACCTAAGCCATCCAGTCTGGACCTGGCTACTTTTGTTTTACCGTCGGTATTAATTTCCATCAGGATTCTGTAGTTTTTGCGGAGTTTGTTGTTCACATTCCGCATCAGGTTGTTAGAATCCTTATTTTGCTTATTATTATAGGCGTTTCGGCAGGCATCGTTGCAAAACTTTTTATCGGACCTCCCGATGATTTTCTCGCCACATTCCAGACAATTCATCTTTTTATTTTTTTATTTTGTGGGGATGTGCATGTCTTTTTCGTAACAGCCTCATGAATCTGCTGTGAGTAGGATAGCTTCTGTTAGGAGTAATATTATTAAAAAATAGAGCTACCAACAGTAAAATGATACATCCGGAAAGAACAGGGGAGATGACATACCAATATCCCAATTCCGGAATTTTCCCGGTAGAACTTACAGCAATCAGGGCTGTAGCACCACCTGGTGGATGCAGGGTTTTGGTATACTGCATCAATACAATAGAAAAAGCTACTGCCAAAGGAGCCGAAAGCCAGATAATATGCGGAACAAACTGATAGACTGTGACTCCTACCAATGCAGACAACACATGTCCGCCTACAAGATTTCTGGGTTGTGCCAGCGGGCTCTGTATGGCTCCATAAATAAGAACACTTGAAGCCCCAAAAGAACCAATCAGGAATATATTCTCAGTTTCCGCTAACGAATGAGACTGGATAAATGCAATGATTCCAATCCCGAAAAATGCACCCAAAAATGACCAGAAATGCTCTTTGTAATCAACAAGCGTTTCTTTATAAATCACATATTTGGAAACTCTGAATGTTCTTTTTATAGTCTTCTTCATTTAGTCTTCTTTATTTTTTTATAATTTGAATTAAATTTTCTACAAATGGCCGGGTATAGGTTTCGTTTTCATCATAATCAGGATCTAAAATAGTAATCTCTATCCCAAAACACAATGGACTATCGAATAAAGGTTCCAGCATTTCCCTGAGATCATCATAGCTGATTCCGTCTTCCATTCTGCTGTCTACAGCCGGCATTATTTCATCTTTCAGAATATCCACATCAAAATGAATAAAAAAGCCGTCCAGATCTTTATCATTCACCATTTTCAGAAAGTCTTCAGCGGTTTTTCTGAAGCCATTCTCTCTGAGACGGTAAAGATCATAATAATGAATATTGGAATTGATAATTTGATTAACATATTCTTCATCATCTGTTTCTGCATTTCCGCAGCAGAAAATATTTTCCTCAGATAAATAGGGCTTTAAACCATCAATATTGGTAAGCTTCTCGTGTCCGGTTCCGGTAATGATGGCGAGATCCATTCCTGCTGCACCTCCGGTTTCTGAAAGTTCCGGTGGGATAAAATCTGTGTGGCCGTCTAGATAAAAGAGTCCGAAGTTTCCCAGTGTTTTCATAGCGACAGCATTTCCAATCAGAATGCTGCAGTCACCACCCAGGATAATGTTGAATGTATTTTTTTCGTAATTCTTAAGAATATAATCAGCCTGCTTTTTGGCGTATTCAATAATAAGATCTGCATTTCTGACATTTGATTCCTCATCAAAATCCATGGAATATTCAGGAGCATCAAGTCTGAAAACTTTTTTAGGAGCAATTCTACGATGAAAATCAAATTTCCTGAGCCAGTCCGGAAGTTTTCGAACCCCGGGTTCTGTCTCATGTTCCTTTTTTGTAAGTCCCAAATTGAGAGGAAACTCAAAAATATTGATATTCCTTTTCATAGATGAATTTTCACAAAGATACGGAATTATCCGTTTGTAAATGGATAGGATTTGAATGCGAAAAAGAAAGTCAGAATAGAAAATTCCATTCTGACTTTCTTATATTTTAGTAAAAGTATTGGTGGCAAAGTAGAGAGGTTTTCAATTCCGACATAAACCGTATAATTTGCCAGTATAATGTTAACTGTAGTTTCTCTATATAAAGGATTTTATATTTACATATGTTCCTTCAATCAATTTTTGTCTTTTATTGGAATTTTTTTTATAATCATCTTCATTGATTGCAATTAGATTTGTTGAGTTATCTTGTATGTCCATATATTTAATTTCTATATTTTCAAGATCCACAGACTTTAATATATTTCGTATAATGTTTTCAAATTCTTTATCAATTCTGTATCCAAAGTATATTTTCACAATTTTCGCACGACCATCGAAATCTTCATATCCTGGGTGTCCCCACTTTCTCCATTCTTTTTCATAATTCCAATGAGGTGATTTAACAGTTAAGCTATTATAAAAATCTCTTTTCATCTCTACTAAATCTTCATTTGGAGAATTGTGGTCACACATTAATGATTTAATATTTAATGAATCTACTTTATCTGAATACTTCACCTTTATCAAATCATTTTCAACTAATAAATCTTCAGAAAATTCAAATGCAAGACAAAAACCTGTATGTGATGAGGCATAATGTGACCACATTAAGATATTGCTGTAATCTTCCGAAAATGATGAAAAGCAAAGTCCACTTAAAATATTTCTACGTAGGAAATTCAGACATTCAATTAATTGTTCGTTATCATATTTTAACCAATCTAATTTTGTGTTAATTTCACTTTCTTTGATATGCTTTCTATATTGATTTAAATCTTCTTGAGAATATTCTTGACTAATTAACGTCAATGATTCTAAAGGATCATTCATTTTAAGAGCGGGATTCATCCAGACAGATTTACAAGAGAGAGCTTTTATAGAATTAATGTTCTCTGGAAAATATTTATATAAAATCATAAGTTAATTGTTTGTAATAAATTATGTCTAACAAAAAAAATATTGACGAGGTGTGGAAAAAGTTGAACAGTAGTTCAATTTTAGACTAAACGTTGCCGATATTTTTTCCATGAAACTAAACTAATAAAAATGTATGGAATGGAAAAATAATGGTGATAAAGTAGGACAGGATTTTCAATTCCGACATAAATGCCGCATTTTGCAAAACATATGATTGAGCGCGAAATTAATATGCTTCTTAAAAAAGAAAGTCAGAATAGAAAAATTTCCACTCTGACTTCAATATTTTTAGTTTATGATATCTATTTTTTCAGTCTTTCGATTTCCTCTTTCAGCAGACCTATATATTCCTGCATCGTTTTAATAATTTCTATGCTTAGCTCATTGCTGATATTTGTAACATTACTATTGTCACCGCTGTTGTTAGCATTGACAGAAGATCCCGGACTGTCATTAAATACAGGATTTTCGATAATAATTTTAGTTTCCTCTTCTTCATAAATTTCCTCAACAGGAACCTCTAAAAATTTGGCAAGTTTGGACCATTCTGTCTGTGTTATAGATACAGCACCACTTTCTTTTCTGCTATAGTTGGAAACGTCAGTTGGGATTACCTCAGCCATTTGTTGCTGGGTGAAGCCTTTCATCTTTCTTACTGTACGGAGTTTTTCTTTTTGCATGTCAGACATTTTTACAAATTTGCAAAAAAAAATTAAATTAATTAGAAAAAAAATCCTTGGTAATACATCTATTTTTCAATGTTTTTTTTAAAGGAGAAAATATTTTAGGATATAGTTTTTTATCATTTAATTTTTACTTTAAAAGTGATGATTAATGTTTTTTAAGCTTAATAAATAGTTTTTTAAACAGAATTCTATTTATTTCATTATCCGTTTTCAAACGACTACAAACGGATTTAAATAGTTTATAACCGACTGAGGATTGGTAACATCACAATCTTTGCAACAGAGATTTGAGAAAAACAGTGAACGTCTCTTATCTGAATTTATTAATCTTTAAAATCTAAAAGTTATGTCACTAAGAAACAAAGTAACATTAATTGGTTACACAGGAAAAGAAGTTGAAATGGTAAACTTCGATAACGGAAATGTAAAAGCAAGCGTATCCTTGGCAACAAGTGATCATTACACCAATGCCAAAGGAGAAAAAGTAGAAGAAACGCAATGGCACAATCTTATTGCTTTTGGGAAAACGGCTGAAATTTTTGAAAAATATGTTTCTAAGGGAAAAGAAATTGCCGTAGAAGGCAAGCTTACCTACAGATCATATGATGATAAAGAGGGGGTAAAGCGGTATGTCACAGAAATTCGTGTAGACGAGATTCTATTATTAGGAGGGAAATAATTCTAAAAACACAAATGATGAAAGTAAAAGTTTTTAAAATAAGACTTCCGGAAGAATTTCTGTACAGAGATCAGAAAATGCTGGATGATTTCCTGGATGCCCATGAGATTATGAAAGTAGAAACAGCTTTTGTAAGTGAAGAACGGTATTGGTCTGTAATATTGTATTTTGAAGATCTGAAACTGACAAAAAATACAGTTAAAGAACCAAAAGCAGTTAAATATTCTGCAGAGAATGATTTCCTGAATACAGACGAAGAAAAGATATTGGATGCACTGAAGCTTTGGCGGTCTGAAAAAGCCCGGGAACAGAATCTTCCCACTTATTTCATCGCCAGCAATAAAGAGCTGATATCTGTAGCCAAGTATAAGCCTGCAAGGAAAGAAGAGTTGCAGGAGATCAAAGGGTTTGGAAAGCATAAGATTGAAAATTATGGTGAAGAGATCCTTGAGATTCTTGAAAGCGTGTGATTTTTCAGAATAATTGATAACACACAGCAAAAAAGCTGGGGAAGATTCTTTCTTCAGCTTTTTATGCTGTGTAAAGTCCATGCAATTCCGTACTTTTGCATTTATCAAAATGACATACAAAAAATGAAGCCAAGTTTAGCAAAAGGGACGAGAGATTTTACGGCACAGGAAGTTTCCAGAAGAAAATATATCATCAATATTTTACAGAATAATTTTGAATTATTCGGGTTTCAGCCATTGGAAACTCCAAGCTTTGAAAATCTTTCTACACTGACAGGGAAATACGGAGAAGAAGGAGACCGTTTGATTTTTAAGATTTTAAATTCTGGGGATTATACTTCTGATGTTAATCAGGAAGACTGGGATCATAAAAACCATCAGAAACTTGTTTCTCAAATTTCAGAAAAAGCTCTTCGTTATGACCTTACTGTACCTTTTGCAAGATTTGTAGCTATGAATCATGGGAAACTTACATTTCCATTCAAACGTTCCCAGATCCAGCCGGTTTGGAGAGCTGACAGGCCTCAGAAAGGAAGATACCGAGAGTTTTATCAGTGTGATGCAGATGTAGTAGGAAGTGAAAGCTTATTACAGGAAGTAGAGCTTGTTCAGCTGTATTTAAAATCATTTGCGGACCTGAAAGTTCCTGTTACGATTCATATGAACAACAGAAAGATACTTTCCGGATTAGCAGAATATGCAGGAATTACAGATAAGCTGATTGACTTCACGGTAGCACTAGATAAGCTGGATAAAATCGGTAAAGAAGGCGTTGTAAAAGAATTACTGGAAAGAGAAATTTCTCAGGAATCTATTGACAAACTGGATTTCTTATTCAGCCAGTCTGATGATGCATTGGAAAACCTTCTTCAACTGAAAGAAAAGTTTGCAGGAAATGAAATCGGTCTGAAAGGAGTAGAAGAACTTGAATATGTCCTTACACAGTCTCTGAGCCTTGGTGTTGATATGCAAAATCTTGTATTCAATATTACCCTGGCAAGAGGACTGGATTATTATACAGGTGCTATCTTTGAAGTGAAAGCAGATGAGGTTGCTATGGGATCTATCGGCGGCGGCGGTAGATATGATAACCTTACAGAAGTTTTTGGCGTTAAAAATATTCCGGGAATAGGAATTTCATTCGGATTAGATAGAATCTATCTGGTAATGGAAGAACTGAACCTTTTCCCTGAAGAAGCATCATCCAAAATCGAATATTTGTTTGCTAATTCTGGAGGAGAAGAAACAATAGAAGCTTTAAAATTGATCATGCAGCTAAGAGCAAAAGGAATTTCAGCAGAATTATACCCAGAAAATGCAAAGATCAATAAGCAGTTTACTTACGCAGAAAAGAAAGGGATAAAAAATGTAGTTTTCCTGGGTGAAGAAGAAATTAAAAATAATACAGTTACCTATAAAGATCTTGAAGCAGGAGAAAAGAAAACTGTTTCTCTGGAAGAATTCTTAGGATAATATGGCCAAAGCTACCCAATAGATTTATCAATTGGTAAAAGAAAAACAACCACAAAAGCTTTTTTTGTGGTTGTTTTTTTTGATTGATGTTAAGATTTGAATATTTTTGATCCTTACAATCGATTCAGAATTTGTAATTTGGATCAATGTATACGAACAGGGGAAAAATAATGCTTTGTATTCATTAAAAACTATTAAACATAAAACCAGATGAACACTATTTGCGCATTGTGCGGAACAAC
Organism: Chryseobacterium rhizoplanae; assembly: GCF_900182655.1. Taxonomy (GTDB): domain Bacteria; phylum Bacteroidota; class Bacteroidia; order Flavobacteriales; family Weeksellaceae; genus Chryseobacterium; species Chryseobacterium rhizoplanae. Next base: position 186,932 of record NZ_FXTC01000004.1, on the reverse strand, counting down.
ACTAACGGCAACGGATATGTCTGTAGGCAAAAATAAACTTGCTGACGGTGGTTATTTATGTGCAGGATGTTTTACTAAAGCCGTTACTATCAACAGAGACCTTATTCATAACCTTGATCAGTTTTATTTTGCAGAAATTACAGGAATGATTCTGAAAAGTAAAATTGATGCAAGCCAGACTGCCGGAGGATCCCAATATACAGCAAATAACCATTACAAATATGATGCACCAACCAGGCTGGATGAAATAAAAGATCAGATTGTTGCTCTGAATGCAAGACTGAGTGTTCTTGCCAATGAAGAAGTGAATGAATTGGCGAAAAATCTGGACAGAGATGAAAAACTGCTGGCTATTGCAGAAGGAATTGATCTTCAAACTAACAGGGAAGGAATTATATTTTCAACACAGAAAAGGGTCGCTTTCATTGATAAAAAATTTCTGGGCGGCGTTGTAAAAAATGAATTTCCCCTTCAGGATATTTCTTCTATTGATCATATTGAAAATCTCTTATATTCAATTCTGAAAATCAATACTAATAGAGGTGATGCACAGTTTAAACTGCACAATAAAAATGATGGAAGGACATTTTCCAATGTTAAAAACAGAAGTACAGCCTATTCTGAAAATGAGAGAAGGGATTCAAGTCCATTGCAGGCATTTTCCCAGACGATTCCTGATTTGGTTCAGGAAAATGTATATTCTACAGATAAAGGAGATCCCGGATCTATCTTTGAGCAACTGGAAAAACTGGGTAAACTCAGAGAGATTGGAGTACTGACAGAGGCTGAATTTGCCGAACAAAAGAAAAAATTACTTGATAAATTATAAAAAGAACAGATGAGTAATAACTGTGCATTGTGTAAAACAGAATTAACCTCTATGGATACGCTTTTGGGAGCTAATACGCTTTCCGATGGTAATGTTTTATGCAATAAATGTTTGAATGAAACGAGCAATATCAATGATGAATTGCTGTACAATCTCAATAAATTCAGTATTGATGATATTAATGAAATGCTGAAAACAGAGAAAGCAGAACCGGTTTTGCCAGCAGCAGTAGCAAACGAAACTCTTCCTGTAACGATAGATTCGGATTCAACCCGAATTTCAAAAGAAGTTTACAAACGGAGACAGCGCAAAATAAAATTTGAACTGGAAAAGCTGAATGCCAATCTTTCCATGTTTACCAAAGGAGAAATCAAAGAACTTCCTTATCTGATTTCTGAGGAGGAACAGATAATTGCCATTACAGATGCTCAGTTTGTCAATACATTGGATGCCGGAATATTGGTGGCAACCCCAAAAAGGATGATTTCTGTATCAAAAGGAATGTTTGGTGCAGCAAAGATTAATGATTACCGTAATGAAACTATAAAGTCAGTAAGCTTTGTGACACATCCGAGATCTCCGATCATTAAACTGCATTTGGACGAAAGAGTAGTTGAGTTTGAATGCTATATGGATAAGGAAGATGCTGAGAAGTTCTATGATACTATAAAAAGCATTTATAATAATCCTAAGGAACAGACTCCGAAACAAATTGATACTGCAGGCAAAAGTATTTCAGTGTCATCAGAAGAAATTTTTAATCAGCTTGAGAAATTAGGAAAACTGAGAGAAAACGGGATTTTGACCGATTCCGAATTTGCAGAACAGAAGAAAAAGCTGCTGGAGCAATTGAAATAAAACTTTTAATACCTAATCATGAAGGACAAAGTATCGGCAGAAATAGTAGAAAACTGGCTGAAAGGATGGTGTTTATCAAGAGAAGTGCCTTTTCCTGTTCAGTATAAATCAGGATTCCACGTGATGGTAGGAGATGAAAAACAAAAAGAACGTTTTGTATTTCCTGAACTTAATGATGATTTTTTCCAACTTGCAGATTCAATTGATGAACCCTGGATTTATCTCAAAGTATCTACTTCTCCTGAAGCATTTATAGAGAAAATCCCTGAAAGATGGAAACTGCAGCCACAAGGATATATGATGACTTGTTTTCACCCGATGAATTTCCCGGAAATCAGCTTTGCAGAAGGATATCATTTGGAGTTTTCTGACTATAACACCACTTTTGTTGTCAGGATTGTAGCAGAGAATGGTGAACAGGCTTCTATAGGCCGTGTCTCCCTTGTCAATGGTACTGCTATATATGACAGGATTATTACCGAGAAAAATCATCAAAGGAAAGGGCTCGCTTCCTTTTTATTGAAAGAACTTCAGAAGATTGCTTTATCAAAAGGATTTTCAAATAACCTTTTAGTAGCAACAGAAGAAGGAAAGCGGTTGTATGAAACGTTAGGCTGGAAAATGTATTGCCTGCACACTTCTATCGTAATTCCATCCGAAACGTAATATTTTAACCAAATTAAATATTTAATCACCAATAAATAGTAATTTAGGCTCATAAACTGTTACTATGAGTGAGAAATCAAGACTTGACGAGATAAGAAAGGAACTTAAAAAACTGGATATCAGTCCTACCATATTTGCCCGAAAAGAAATTCATGAGCTGCCGGATATTCTTTCAGCAGACGAAAAAATTGTCTATCTCGTTGAAGGCAGAAATAAAACAAACAATCATCATATCATTCTGGTAGCTACGGACAGAAGATTGATCTTTGTAGATAAGGAATTCATGTACGGATTGAAAGTAGAGGACTTTTCCTACAGCAAAATAAGCTCAATACAATATGAAACAGCAGTGTTGCTGGCTTCCATAGATATTCAGGTAACTGATGATATCGTAGAGATAGATGGAGTAGGAAAGTACCATGCTGAGCTTTTTTGTGAAAAGGTAAGAGATTTTATGTCCCGTCCTGAAGGATCCATTCAAAATAAACCTGAACCCAGTATTTTAGACCAACTCGAACAATTGGGAAGATTAAAAGAATCCGGGGTTTTAAGTGAGGAAGAATTTCTTGACCAAAAGAAAAAGCTCATGGATAAGTTATAATCAGTACGTAAAGTTGCTTTAATAAAAAGCAGAACTAACACTCATTTTAAATTAAAACAATGGAAAATTACTTAGAAATAAATAAAAAGTCATGGAATGCTAAGGTGGAACCACACCTGAAGTCGGATTTTTACTTTGTAGATGAATTTCTGAAAGGTAGAACTTCACTCAACTCAATAGAACTGGAACTTCTGGGAGATATAAAAGGAAAAAGTATTCTGCATTTGCAATGCCATTTTGGGCAGGATTCTATTTCCCTGTCAAGAATGGGTGCTAAAGTGACCGGAATAGATCTTTCTGACCAGGCTATTGATGCAGCTAAAGATCTTGCTCAGAAATGTGGTACAGATACAGAATTTATCTGTTCAGATGTATATGATCTGCCCAGTGTGCTGGATCAGAAATTTGATATCGTGTATACAAGTTATGGCACAATAGGCTGGCTTCCTGATCTTGAAAAATGGGCGGGTGTTATCAGTCATTTCCTAAAACCCGGAGGACAATTTATCATGGCAGAGTTTCATCCGGTTGTCTGGATGTTTGATGATGACTTTACAAAAGTGGTATACAACTATTTTAATGAAAAACCGATTGTAGAAACCTATGAAGGAACTTATGCAGACCAGTCTGCACCCATCGTACAGGAATATGTCATGTGGAATCACTCTTTATCAGAAGTTCTCGATAATCTGGTTAAAAAAGATTTAAAACTGGACACTTTTCAGGAATTTGACTGGTCGCCATATCCTTGCTTCAGACATGTAGATGAATTTGAAAAAGGAAAATGGAGAATTCCACAGTTTGGAAATAAAATACCACTGGTTTTTGCTTTGGCAGCACAGAAAAAATAGAAATTGAATTGAAACTTTTCTAAAATAAAAAGTCATCGTAATATTGATTACGATGACTTTTCCTATATATGAATGTTAAAAAAACTGCTTTTGTCTAGCTTAGAGAATCTTCAGCCTTTGTCTTTACTTCGTCCACTTTATTCTGAACCTGGGAAGCAACGTCATTGGCTTTTGTTTTAAGGTCATTTCCCCATTTGTTAAGATTATCTTTTGCTGTATTGATTTTGTCTTTTACGGCCTGTTGATCTTCAGGGCTTGAATTCTTATATTTCCAATAAGCTAATGCACCTAAACCTAATAAAGCTAATATACCTTTTGTTTTGTTTCCCATGATTTCTATTTTTTTATGTATTAATATTAAAATTTGTTATTACTAATAATGTAAAATACGTGCCAAAAAAATAAATCGACTTATAAAAAAATGTTAAAATTAAGAGAAGACTTCAAAATTTTTGCCATCAAAACTGGCGAAAACCATAGTAGGATAAGAATCCTGATGGTAAAGATTTCCGTCTTTATCAATAGCAATAGCTCCTGCGAATCCATCAATGATTTTTAGTTCATCAAATGTCTTGCTGAAAGCCTGCTCAAGGCTCATCCCATCTGTAATCCTTGTTACAATTTTTGTGGCAGTAGCATTGCTCACGATATCTTCCCCCACACCAGTACAGCTTACGGCACAGAAGGCATTGGCATAATTTCCAGCCACTGTGGCAGAATCTGAAATCCTTCCCGGAATCTCAAAACCTTTTCCGCCTGTAGAGGTTGCAACAGCAAGCTTCCCTTCCTTATCAATCGCTACACAACCTACCGTTCCTTTGCCTCCGTTAGCTAATTTGGCTTCATATTCACTTCTTCTCTGAGGGATTTCTGTTGAAAAATTCTCAAAACCATGTTCCGTAGCGTAGATTTTAGCACCATGACCTCCCAAAACCCGGTCGTCTTCCCCAATAAGAGCTTTGGCAACCAAAATAGGGTTCTTTGCATCCTGAATATTGATAACTCCGCTTAGCTTTTGAGTTTCTCCATTCATAATAGCAGCACTCATCCTGATAACACCATCGCTTTGGATCTGAGAACCGATTCCTGCATTGTATAACGGATCGTCTTCCAGCAATGAAACGGCATAAGCAACGGTATCAAAAGCTGAATGAGTTGTAAGATAATCAAATGCTTTTTGGGCAATTTCTTTTAAAGAATCCTGTTTTGCGGTTTTTACTTCATGGCTTTGGTCGCTTTCTGAGAAAAAACCTCCGTGGATAATGATTTTCATAATAGATAAGGGTTTCGTGTTCCGTAGCTTTGGGTTTATTGCTGTCAATTATTACAAAGCCTGGTTTAAATAGGAAGAAAAGATAAGAAATTTATTCATATCCTGTATTAATACGAGTTTCGTGTTGCGGGATTTCGAGCTTATTGTCTTTTAAAAATCGAATCTCAAAACCCCGCAACCCGTACTACTTATCCTGCGGTATCGGATTAAACTGAGAATTTTCAATAGTTAATGTCTTCGTGGTAAGATCATAGTGATCATTCATAGACATGACATGTACTGTTAAATTATCAATAGAAATAGGCTCCCCAAGATTGATATTGGTAAGATTGGTATCTTTAATAAATCTTCCGTCTACCAGAATGACAAGACCGGAACCTACAGCGGTCATTACATCATTATGGATGAAAAGCCCTGTATCTTCTCCAAGTCCTATTCCCAGCGTTCTCGGATTGTTGACTACAGCCTGGAAAAGACGTCCGATTCTGCCACGTTGTACAAAGTGGGTATCAATAATGACATTATCAATCAAACCTAATCCTTGTGTGGTTTTGATTTCTCCTTTCAATAATGCTTCAGAACTGCTTCCCTGATAGATCATATTTTCAGATGCTGCTGCAGCTCCCGCAGAAGTTCCGGAATAAATAAAATCCTGCTCCTGGTATTTTAATAAAATCGTATCATGAAATCTTGTTCCTCCAAGAATAGAAGTCAGCCTCAGCTGGTCTCCTCCTGTGAACATCATCACATCGGCAGCATTGGCTCTTGCCACCATGGCATCAGAATTGGCTTCTTCACGATTATGGATGTCGAGAACGTTTACATTTTTAGCACCAAGGAATTCAAATGCTTTTTTATATTCGGTGCCTACAATCTGAGGGATTTGAGAGGCGGTTGTAACAATTTCAATGACAGAGTTTTCCTTAAGCCTTGATTCGTTGATGATCTTTCTTAAGATCCCACGCTCAAAAAAATTAAGATTTTTTTCTATATTCTGATCATAATCGGTCTCAGCAAAACTGCCTTTGTTTACAGCGCCTCCGATAACTATTAATTTTCCAACAGGTTTCATCATTGTACAAAATTAAAAAATAATTCACATTCATTGGCTAATTTCGTGCCATCTTTAGTTGATTTTTAATGTTTTAGAAATGTTAATTAAAATTAATTTTTTTTTAACGAATCTTTAAATGTGGTATAGTTTCGTTTAGGGTTTTACATTATCTTTGGCTATGAAAGGAGTTATTGTTAACTGTTAAAATGCCAATAGACTATGAAAATCGAAAAGATTCAGGCACTACGCGGTCCAAACATCTGGAGCATCAGAAGAAAGAAGCTGATACAGATGAGGTTAGACTTAGAAGAAATGGAGAATTATCCTACCAATAAAATCGAAGGATTCAGGGAAAGGATTGAAAAATTAATACCCTCATTGATTACCCATCGATGCTCGGAAGGAGTGGAAGGTGGTTTTTTTCATAGAGTGGAAACCGGAACCTGGATGGGGCATGTCATTGAGCATATCGCTTTGGAAATACAGACCTTAGCGGGAATGGATGTGGGGTTTGGTAGAACCCGGGAAACAAAAACTCCGGGGGTATATAATGTAGTTTTTAATTATATTGAAGAAAATGCAGGAATTTACGCTGCTGAAGAAGCAACGAAAATTGCAGAAGCCCTGATAGAAGGGAATGATTATGATTTAAATGCCTGTATTCACAGATTAAAAGAAATCAGAGAACGTGTCCGCCTTGGGCCTTCTACAGGAAGTATTGTAGAAGAAGCTGCTTCCCGAAGAATACCCTGGATCAGACTGGGAACAAATTCTCTGGTACAATTGGGTTACGGAGTAAATCAGCAAAGATTTCAGGCTACCATTACCGGAAAAACAAGTTCTATTGCCGTTGATATCGCGTGTAATAAAGAATTAACCAAAAGAATGCTTCATGATGCTGCTATTCCGGTACCGATTGGTGATTTGGTGGTAGACGAAGAAGGATTAAATGCTGTGATCAGAAAAATTGGCTATCCGATTGTTTTAAAGCCTTTGGATGGAAATCACGGAAAAGGTTCTTCTATTAATGTTACTGAATGGGAATCCGCTAAAATAGGTCTGGAACATGCTCAGAAATATTCCAGAAAAGTAATTGTTGAAAAATATATTACAGGTTATGATTTCCGTATATTGGTCATTAATAACAAGATGGTGGCAGCAGCAAGAAGAGTTCCAGCCCATGTTGTAGGAGACGGCGAACTGAATCTTCAACAGCTTATTGAAAAAGAAAACAAAGACCCGAGAAGAGGTTATGGCCATGAAAATGTCCTTACTGAGATTGAGGTAGATAAAGATACTTTGGAACTTCTTGAAAAGCTTCAATATACATTGGAAACCATTCCTCAAAAGGGAGAAGTGGTCTACCTGAAGTCAACGGCGAATCTTTCAACCGGAGGAACATCCATTGATGTAACAGATATGGTACATCCGGAAAATATCACAATGGCGGAAAGAATCTCCAAAATTATCGGATTGGATGTATGCGGTATTGATGTGATGGCAGAGAATTTAACCCAGCCTTTAAAAGAAAGTGGCGGAGCTATTATTGAAGTGAATGCTGCACCTGGGTTCAGAATGCACCTGGCACCAAGTGAAGGGCTTCCAAGAAACGTAGCTGCACCGGTGGTAGATATGCTTTATCCGCAAGGGAAACCTTTTACCATTCCAATTATTGCCGTGACAGGGACTAACGGGAAAACAACAACTACAAGACTTATTTCACATATTGTAAAAAGTAATGGATACAGAGTGGGATTCACAACTTCGGACGGAATTTACATTCAAAATACCATGTTGTCAAAAGGAGATACTACAGGACCGCTTTCAGCAGAATTTATCTTGAAAGATCCAACAGTAGAATTTGCCGTGCTGGAAACTGCCAGAGGTGGAATTTTACGTTCCGGACTTGGCTTTTCACAATGTGATATCGGGGTTTTGACCAATATTGAGGAAGATCATCTGGGAATGAATGACATTCACAGCTTGAAGGATCTTACCAAAGTAAAACGTGTTGTACTCGATAGCGTTAAAAAAAGTGGCTGGAGCGTGCTGAACGCGGATAATCAATATTCCATGAAGATCGTGAATGATCTTGATTCTAATGTGGCTATCTTCAGTATGGATGAAAACAACCCTCATATCGTAAAGTTTGCCAAAGAAGGAAAGATCACCTGCGTATATGAAGAAGGATTCGTCACTATTAAAAAAGGAGACTGGAAGATCAGAATAGGAAAAGCTAAAGATTTCCCGATCACGATGGAAGGAAAAGCCCGGTTCATGATTGAAAACGTATTGGCGGCTAGTTTGGCAAGTTACCTTTATGGATTTGGAATTGAAGATATTTCCAATTCTTTGAGGACCTTTATTCCAAGTGCTCAGCTTACGCCGGGAAGACTGAATGTTTTTAAATTCAAAAACTTTAAAGTACTGATCGACTTTGCTCATAATCCTTCAGGATACGAAGCTATTGAAGACTATCTGAAAAATGTGGAGTCTACAAAGAAGATTGGAATTATATCCGGTGTCGGAGACAGAAGAGATAACGATATCAGAGAATGCGGAAAGATTGCAGGAAGAATGTTTGATTATATTATCATCCGGAATGAAAAACATCTTCGCGGAAGAACGGAAGAGGAAATCAACGGGTTGATTATCGAAGGTATTAACGCTGCAGGCAGAGATGTCAGCTATGAGATCATTCCTAAAGAAATTGAAGCATTGAAACATGCTATGGGAATGGCTGAAGAAGGAACGTTTATCACGGCATTAAGTGATGTTATTTCCAATGCCATTGATCTGGTACAGGAATACCAAGCCAAGGAGTTGCTGGAAGACGATAAAAATGTGTAAATACATCTTTATATAACTTATTAAAATTGCAATACGGAATTAATAAAACGTATTGCAATTTTTATATCTAGTGTATCTAAATTTACAGGTCATAATTTTTCGCTACAAGATTAAAAATATTTAATTCACTGTATTTACGGGTTCCGTAGAGCTTAGGAAATATAACTTATCCATATATTTTTATTATTTGTACAAACTAAAAGGATACGTCAAGTTTTTTAATGCCTGCCTTTTTTGGAAGGTTTTTATTTGTAGGAGGGCACACCCGAATGAAATAAGAGACAATCTTTAATAAATTTTTTCATCTTTTTAAGATACTCTTTTATTGGACATTTTTTGTTTACGGAAACCCGTAACCGATATTTTTTATGTTAAATCTCTAATTGAAGAATAATTGTTATATTTGACTCTAAACTAAAATCAAAACCATGAAAAATTTAAAGAAAATTTCTAAGGAGAAATTAAGAAGTATTAATGGAAAAGGGGGATGTCCTCCAGGTTGGCGTGATTGCCCTATGCCGTGGGGTGATGATAAAGTATGTATCCCGCATGACAACCAAATGGCATGTCCGGATTTATAAATACGATCCCTCACTGCGAGGGATTTTTTGTTACTGTATTTCAAGTTGATATTTACCTTTAAGCATTTTCAACAAAGCTTTTTTGAGCTCCTTCTCATGCTATATTGTTTTCTGATCAACTTTTATTACGAAAGATAAATTCATAGAAGATTACAAGAATCAGAAAAAATAGAACCTCCGGAAATTTCGGAGGTTTTTGTTTTTATAAGCTTTCCCAGGTTTTCTTTATACTCTGCATTTTTTTAAGATAAAAATATAAAGGAATGAGTTCTAATCTGAGCGTAAAGCTGATCGTTGGAATGGTAAACGGTATAATTGCCATCATAATGAGACAAATGGCAATTCCTATGATTGCATCAACTATTGCAGCCTGTACTGCCCATTTTTGCTCAAACCAGAGTCCATAGGCAACAATACCTTTGAACAGAAATAAAAAGCTGATCAAAAGCCCCGTCATTGAATAAGGATGATTAGCATTGATCCCGTATATCGATAAAGAGACATGAGTCAGCAGAGAACCTGCAATCAATAAAATCGCAGATACTGCGCCTCCGATTAAAAAGATCCATAAGAAAATTTTAATCCAGGTGGGTAATAAGTTTCTTCTTCGCGTTAAACTGTTGTTGTCAAATTCTGCAAAAGCAGTCGACTTTTCTTCCATGTATTATTAGTTTTAAATTTTTTTATCCAAAAAATGCATTCGAACTTCCGATCCAGATGGCATCTTTTTTATTGAAATCCACATTTACCATTGCAGCTTTGGTCATTCTTCCCAAATTTTCCAATAGAATAGGGCGTTCGTCATTTTCCCGCCAAATATACAACAAACGGATCTCTGCTTTTGAAAATTCTCCGTTGATATCTTCAAAAATTGATTCATAGTACACTTTTCTCTGCAAAATATAATTTTCTTTATCCTGAATAGAGTCTGTAACTTCTTTTGTCGGATTTAAATTAACCCCGCTTCCTGCAAATGAAAACAGAGGCTTCAATACAAAGTCTTCAAGGTTTTCATTTTCAGGAAATTCATGCAGAAAATAACTCTTTGGAACAAACTGATGCTGTAATAAAGGCAAAAGGAATTTTGAGATTTTAAAGAACCAGTTGGGATGAGTGATCCATTTAACATCTACTTCCTCACGGAAATCAAACTCTGTGGTAAGATCCGGAATATTGTCCAGTTCATCAAAGATAACACGGTTGTAAATTCTTTTGATTTCGGTAAGCTTTCCATTATTTTCATAATACAGTTTCCTGCCTTCTTTTTTTACTTTCGTGAGACATACGGTTTTTATTCCCAATAATTTTTCTGTTAAAGCAAAATCAATTGCTGTTTTCTGTTTTTCCGGGAATATTTCAAGTAGGATTACATTTTCAGGATTTTCATCACCTACAATCAGTTCTTTCAAATAGTTTTTAAAGGTTTCATGAGGCATCGGATTTCTGATTTCCGAAAGAAAAGGGTAGACTTCACAATAGGTTTCTTCATACACTTTCTGAAAAGCATACAAAGAAGGAAACGCCTGAAGTTCTATCAGCTGAGGTTCTATTTCTCCATTTTCACTTTTGCAGACTCCGAAATCTATGGTGAAAAAATGAGGCTGGTCCGTATCATTGGGAACCCTACAGTTGTCAGGTATGGCTTTCTGAAGTACTTCTGGAGGCATGGCCTTGATCTGGCTGATGATGCTTTCGCTGGCATCGATAAGTTTACTTTCAAACTCTTTAGTCAAAAAAATAGGGCTTTCTGAAACCCTGAAAGTAGGTGCTGTACCTCCTTTTTCTGCCAGTATATTTTTTAATTGATTATACTTTTCATCCGAAAACTCCTGATTGTACTGTTTTCTGTATTTTGGGATCATATTTTTTCTTTTGTGATGTTAAAAAAATCGAACATTGCTGCCCGATTGTTATATATAGTAAGGAGCTGGAAGCTGGGAGAGGGAAGTTCTTAAATATGAAAATATTTAGACTATCAGTTCATGAATAAAAGCATTTTCAGTAGTCTTAACTGAAAATAACTTCCGGCATCCTTCTTCCAGCTTCCAGCCTTCTAAGCCAAAGTCTCAGCTCCTTTCAAAATGTTTTTTTTTGCAAACTGAAGAAATCTCGGAAGAATCTGCTGTCTGGTAAGAATGATTTTATCGTCGTCGTCTATTCTGTCGATAGTTTCAAGATATTTCTCCATACCGAAATTTTCAATCATAGCTTCTCTGTTTTTTTCATCTTTCAGATTTTCGATCAAAGATTCAGGATTGGCTTCAGGGTGAAACTGTGTTCCGAATATTTCTTCTGAAAAGCGAACGGCCATTACCGCTCTTTCCAGATTGATGTGAGGACGGAACTTTTCAATCGCCATGATAGTCATTCCAAGTTCTTCAAAACGGTCATGATCCGGCTCTATAAACTGATACGCTCTGGAATCTACTGCATAAAAAGGATCCTGAAGGTTTTTGAACAGGAATTCATCTTTGCCTTCATCTGTTTTATGAACAGGCATTACTCCAAAGGAATAAGACTTTCTTTTGCAGATATTACCCAGATTCCAGTGAATACTTGCCAACTGGAATGAATGGCAGATCAGGAAAAGGTATTTTTTATCTTCACTGAATTTATTATGCTCTAAAACGGAATTCAGAAAACAGGCAAATCTGTCTTCCCATGCAAGACCTTCCCGATGTGGGTTTCCCGGTCCTCCGGAAGAAATGAAAATATCAAAGTCTCCAATCTCCGGCATTTCATCTTTAAACCTCACATCAAATGTCTTGATGACAACATTTTCTTCAGAGTTCTGCTGAAATGCTTCAGAAATTTCTTTAATGTTTCTAAAACCTTGATTCACATGATTGTTGTTCATGTCCAGCAGAGCAATTCGAATATCTTTCATTACATCATATTTTTTGTAAAGTTACCAAAAATATTATGAAGCAGTTTCACCATGTGTTATACCATACTCTGTTTCAGAGATCATATAATCAACGACTTTCGTGAGATCACCCGTCTCCTTGAAGATCTGAAGCTGTCTGTCTGCGCCGGTTCCGTTTTCCAAAATTTTCCAGGCATATTCCACCTCGTGGCGGCATCCCAGATCATCTACCACATCATCAATAAACTCTAAAAGTTCTTTTAACAAATGAGGATATGGAACAGATTCTTCTTTTCCGAAATCAATCAGATGGGCTTCAATACCACTTTTGGAAGCACGCCATTTATTTTCGTTCAACAGCAGTCTTCTGTAGCTTCTGAAGCTCAGATTTTGCTGGTGCAGCTTATAAATTTTAGCAACAAGGCACTGCATGATAGCAGCAAGACATACCGTTTCATCAATTCTCAACGGCATATCACAAATTCTGAATTCAATGGTAGGGTAGAACGGATGCACACGTAGATCCCACCATATTTTCTTAGCATTATCGATGGTTCCTGTTTTCACCAGAAGATCTACATAACTGTCGAATTCTGCCAGAGAGTTAAAATAACTTGGAATACCGGTTCTCGGGAATTTCACGAAGATTTCCTGTCTGTAAGATTTAAATCCTGTGTATCTTCCGATCCAGAATGGTGAATTGGTAGAAAGGGCATACACGTGAGGAAGAAAGTAACGCATTACATTTTGAATTCTCACCCCTTCTTCACGATTAGGAATTCCAATGTGAACATGCAGACCAAAAATAAGGTTTTCACGGGCTACGTCTCCCATGTCATCCACGATTTTGATGTATCTTTCTCCCTGGGTGATATTGTTATCTGACCAATGTGAAAAAGGATGGGTGCCTCCTCCGGAAACGCGCAACCCCTGTTCGTGGGCGATATTGATAAGATGACGTCTTAAATTCGTCAATTCTGCTCTGGCTTCCTGAATATTCTGGCAGATTCCTGTTTCCATTTCAATCATGGATTCGTGCATTTCGTGCTTTAAATTTTCACTTAAAACCGCTTTGCCGCCTTCAATGATTTTTGAAACGTGAGAAACCAGATCTCTGCTTTCAACATCAATGATCTGATATTCTTCTTCAATTCCAATAGTAAACTGATGATGCATTTTTCTTGTGTTTTTTAATTCTTTTTGAATGTTATTTAATGGAATCTTTCACAAAGGTTCCCCAGGTAATATTAGGTTTCCCCGGAACATATTCTTTAGCTTTTTCTACAGCCAGCTTTGCTGCGTGTTCTATAATCCATGCAAAATTTTCTTCCCCTACAGAATTTCTGTCCGCATCCGGAGCGGGGTTGCAGAAGTCAATTGCATAAGGGATACCATCTCTTACGGCAAATTCTACCGTGTTGAAGTCATATCCCAACGCCTCATTCATGGTAATGGTATAATCATGGATGGTTTTCAGCAGTTTTTCAAGTTCTTTACCTTCTGTCTGGTGCGTGGTAGCATATCTCAGATGAGGTGCATTTCTCGGTTCGTAAGGCATGATGTGAACATATTTTCTGCCCAGACAGTACACTCTGTAATAATCATCAAAGATTATTTCTTCCTGTACCATCATCACCAGCTGTTCCGTTTCGCCTAATTTGTTCCAAAGATCATCCGGGTTTTCTACTCTGTATACATTTTTCCAGCCACCGCCATCGTGAGGCTTCATGTATGCCGGAAATCCTACATAATTAAAGATATATTCCCAGTCATGCGGAAACTTGAGATTTCTGAATGAAGTTTCAGAAGTATTGTCCGGTCTTTCGTGTGACGGAAGCAGAACAGTCTTAGGAAGCGGAATACCAAGTTTAGACATCAGGGCATTGTTGAAAAATTTTTCATCAGCGCTCCACCAGAATGGATTGTTGATTACATAAGTGCCATTAAGTGCGGCATTTTTCAGGTAAGCCCTGTAAAAGGGAACGTCCTGCGAAATTCTGTCGATGATTACCGCATAACCATAATCTGCACCCTGTTCTAATTTGTCGATGGTAACGGGTTCAGCTATGATTTCTCCACCTCCCAGCTCATTCACTTTGTCTATAAATGCCCAGGGAAACGTGTCTTCCATACCGAAAAGAATTCCTACTTTTTTTGCCATAATTTTTGTTTTTAAGATGGGTGTATATTTTTTTCTATTTGTCTTTCTATTGTTTTAAGAGAAAAAGTTTCCAATAAAGGTTGGGAATACCATTCTCCACAGCGGCCAGTCGTGGCCTATCCATTTTCTTTCGTCATACCAGAAGTCGATTCCTTTCAGTCTTAAAATTTCGGCCATTTCAACATTTTTATCTTTACAGATATCCTGATCAGAAGTGCTGAGTACAATATGCATGTGTTTATATTTCCAGGCTTCATCATTTCTTACAAATTCCCTCGGACAGTTGAAGTAAACCATTTCATCAGAATAGCCGTCCATAAAATTTCTTATACTGAACGCTCCTGAAAGGCAGAACAGATGAGAAACCACATCAGGAAATCTGAATGCAAAATTGGCAGCGTGATATCCTCCAAAACTGGCTCCGGCCACTGCTACACGATGGGTTTTATGGAGTTTCTGGATATAGGGAACAAATTCCTGGATCAGAAACTGTACATACCGTTCATAGTTTCTTATTCTTTGCTGGGGAGATATTTTGTCATCATAAAAGCTCCAGCTGTCGATGGTCTGAACATTGTAAAGCTTTACTTTTCCCTGTTCTATAAACCAATTGATGCTTCCGTTAAGGTGGAAATCATGATTCTGGGTATATTGTCCCTGAGAAGTAGGAAACATGATGATAGGATGGCCGTAATGTCCGGTCACTTCTACCTTGAGGCTGATTCCCAATATATTTGAATAATACTCTGTATGTTCTATATGAGGCATTTTTCTTTGTTTAATTTTAATACTGTGCTTATATTAACCTGATAAATTCAATTCCTCTCAAGTTGATCTTTTTCTAAAATATCCAGTACGATTGTTCCTGATTCTGGATGCTCCGGAAAAATATTTTCTTTAAAAATCCATTTTGATCCGGGCTTTTTGGCATGAGTTGAATCTACAACTGATAATATGTTTTGCTTTGCCATTTTCCGGGATTGATGTTCTCTAAATTACGTTTTACGATGGAAACTTCTGACAGACTGTATATTATGAATTCAATAACATTTTGAATCTCAGGATTCATGATTTATGAACTGAGCTTATTGCTTTTCGGAGGGAGAATATTCAGCATATCTGCATGAATCATTTCTGCTGCAGAGTCCAGCCTCTCCTGTACCACGGAGGCATCACCGGATTTGTAAACAATCCCGACGTGATAATCTATCGGAAGAAATTTTACAACTTCTTCACATTCAAAACTGCTGTAATCAGGTTCTTTATCTTTAATCAGAGCAACAATCAGCCCTGAGTAATATCCTGTGGGTGGTGAAACACTGTAATCACTGCCTCTCAGAAGAGCATCTTCAATTTTAGCCCATTCTCTCCAGATATTGATGCCGCTTGATGCTTCTACCAAGTCCGGAATATGAGCACCGCCAACCCTTGATGAGGTTTCAAGGAAATACCAGTTGCCGTCTTCTTTTCCAAGGATAAATTCGGTATGGGTAGCGCCATTGATCAATCCGAAATTCGAAAGAACTCTGGCATTAATTTCTTCCAATGCCTTAAATTCCTCGGAATACCGGCCTAAAGTCTTGGACCGGAATACACCGCCTTCATGAGAAACCTGCATAGGAGGAGCAAGGTATTTTGAGGCAGAAGTAAATACAATTTTTTTATTAAAAGTAAGGCTGTCCACATGGTAAACATCTCCGGGCTTAAAACTTTCCAGTAAAAAAAGATGACGCTCTTCTCCCAGTGTTTCTAATGCCTCATAAAGCTGTTCCTTGGAAGTTATTTTCTTAATTCCTGATGCTGATGCTTCAGAGCGGGGTTTCAGTACCCATGGCGCAGGAACGCGGTCTGTAAAATCGTTGACTTCATTATCATTGAATACAGCTGTAAATTCAGGAACACTGATCTCTGAATCTTTTGCTTTCTGCCGCATAGCCAGTTTATCCCTGAAATATCGGTGGGTGGTCTGTCCCATTCCCGGAATACGGAATGTCTCCCTGATTAATGCTGCTTTTTCTACATCATAATCATCCAATGCCACTACAGCATCTACTTTTCTGGTTTTCATCAGGTGGGAAAATCCCTGAATCAGATGCTCCAGATTCCATACAGACGGCTTGAGTTCCGGCATGTAAAATACCTCATCAATCGCATGCCAGGGCCAGTTTTTTTCTTTAAGGTTTTCAGAAGTTACTAAGATGATTTTATTGCCGAGATTCTTCATTTCGTCCATAAAATCGTAGCCTTTATAATAGCACGAAATACATACAATAGTTTTCTTCTCCATATAATGTTTTTTAAGATTTAGTGAATTTTCAAAAATAAAAGCATTTATTTGTTATTTTATCAATATCATAAAATGTAATATCGTGCGGTTTTGAAAATCCACTAATCAATTATACAGAGTTTTTTTGTAAAAAACTAATTTTTAATGATAATTTTCAATTAAATTCACGAGGAGTTGAACCCCAAATCCTGTTGCTGCTTTCTCCTTGGCATATCCTACGTTTCCAAATGCTACTCCGGCAATGTCCAAATGAGCCCAACCAGGATGATTTTCAGTGAATTGCTCTAGAAATTTTGCGGCAATAATGCAGTCTCCTACAGGCTTCAGAGAGATGTTTTTCATATCGGCTACATCAGACTGAATATCATCTTTCCAGACATCCCATAAAGGAAGATTCCATACTCTCTGGTTGGTTTGATCTCCTGTTTTTATCAGATTGTTTTTCAATTCTTCATTATTGGAAAACATCGCAGCACAGGTGTCACCAAACATTCTTACAGAACTTCCTGTGAGAGTAGCCAGATCAATCAGAAAATCTGTTTTGTAGTTTTTGGAAAGATAAGATAATCCGTCTGCAAGGATCAGTCGGCCTTCAGCATCGGTATCAAGTACTTCAATGGTTTTTCCGTTGTATGCTGTGATTACATCACTTGGAAGCAGGGCTTTTTCAGAAACAGCATTGTCTGTAATAGGAAGAACAGCAATAATGTTCACAGGAAGCTGCACTTCTGCAGCATAAATTAAAGTACCCAAAACAGCTGTAGCTCCTCCCATATCAGATTTCATATAATGCAGATTGGCAGAGCTTTTTATGGATATTCCTCCGGTATCAAACAATACACATTTTCCAACCAGTCCGAAAGTCTTGGCGTTTTTGACTGTAGTTTTATACTCTAAAATAGTGAACGCTGCATCGTAGGCACTTCCCTGATTGACTGAAAGATAAGCACCCAATCCAAGTTCTTCACATTTTTTTCTGTTGAAAACCGTGTACTTTAACTCATATTTTTTTGCCAGATTTTTAAGATATGCACTTAAGATATCCGGTTTTTTAAGATTGGCCGGTTTGTTGAGCCAGTCCTGGCAGGCCGTTTGTCCATTTACCAGTGCTTCCGTTTTCTGGCTGATATGATCTAGTTTTTTCTGACTTAAATTCTCAAAATGTAATTCAAATTTTACATTCCAGAAAGTATGTTTTTTCTCAAAAGGGTAGTTGTAAGTCCCAATCAATAATCCTTTTGTAAATTCTTCAAATTGTTTTTCATTCATAAAATCTGCCAGAGCCAGCGTAGGTACTGCCTGCAGTTTTTCTTTCTGTGTCTGTGAGAATTTGGCTGCAACCTGCTGGATTTCGAAATTCTGTAACGTAGATTTTCCTAATCCAATGAAATAGGTAACTCCTTCTTCATGAGCATTGATGAAAACTTCATACTTCTTTCCTGTGAAAAATGTTGATATATTTTTGTTGAAATTTTTACTGGATTTTGTCCATTCTTCCTCTGTAAATAGGTGGAAGACTTGGGTGTAATTTTTGTTTTTTTTATTGATTAGTTTCATAAATAGATGTATATTGTCTAAATTCATTTCCGCCGCTGCCTTCATTTGTTACTGATTGCCTGAATTTTCTGCAACGGTTTATAGATTTAGTTTTTAATGCTTTGTTGTTGTGGTTTTACTTCTACAGGATTTTCTGTGTTGTCATAGAACAGCCATTCAATAGCCCTTGGAAACTCCTGTGACCAGTAAAATTCATTATGAGTGCCTTCGGGATTGATATTGGTCTTAAACTCAAAATCAAACAGCTTTTTTTCTTCCCATCTTTTCAGATATTCTTCAAAAATATGAATTCTTTTAACCATTTTAGACCCTTCCTGACCACCTCCATAAAGATAAATTTTTGTTTTAAAAGGAACCCTGAAATTCATCATTGGAAAGTTATTATTAGGCTCAACCCAAAGAGAAGGAGAGAATATCAATAATTTAGAATAGACCTCAGGATAAAGAAATCCACTGTATATGCTGATGAGTGCCCCTAATGAACTTCCTCCGATCCCGGTATTGTCACGGTCTTTTTTTGTTCTGTAATTTTCATCCACAAAAGGCTTTAAAGTATCAGCAATAAAACGGATATATTTTTTTCCCTCAGAACCGTTGGCTACATGATCATTATCAAAAATATATTCCTTAATCCTTTCCTCGCTTCCATGTTCTATAGCGATAATGATAAGGTCGCCACGTCCATATTCTGCAAGGATAGAGAGTTTTTTATCAATTTCCCAGTTTCCGAAGCCGCTTCCTTCATTGAATAAGTTCTGTGCGTCCTGAAGATACAAAACAGGATATCGTTTATCCGTTGTATGATAATCATAGGGAAGCAGTGCCCAGACTTTACGGTGGCGGTCAAGCTGCGGGATATAAAAGTTTTCGGAAATCACTTCAGCAATGGGATAATATTCTTCTTTGAACGGCCCCCAGTTTAATCTCCATTTTTCAATAGTATCGGAAGTTTTGCCAATGGATTTTTTTACTTTTCGGTTGGGCGTGATATTTCCATATTGGTCCAGCTCCACATTTTCCCAGCCTCCCTTTGTGAATTTGTAGTCAATTTCTTCTGGAAGAGCCTGATCATCAATTTCTATAAAATAATGGGAAGGGTCAGTTTGTTTAAGCTGAAAATTGTAATCTTTAGGATTCCAGCCGTTAAAATTTCCGGTGATAAATACCGGTCTGTCATCTTTTTCTTCAGTATAAAGTTCAAACCTCATCGTGTGTGTTTAATAAATATTAATGTTAAATGTATAAAAAAAGATTGTTTTGAAATCATAAAAATGTGAGTTAAAAAATGATATATTTGATAGATGGACTAAAACCAAAATGAAGTTGATAATTATTTGATGAATAATTCATCGCTATTGTCAGTATTTTTCGTAGTTTCAAAGAAAATATAAATACAAACCGATCTTGATGAATTCTGTTAAAACCTATACGCTTTTCACCGATCATGATGTGTATCTTTTCAAAGAAGGTAGGCATTATAAGCTGTATGGTAAATTTGGAGCACATTCTGCAGAAAAAGAAGGTGTAAAGGGAGTGTACTTTTCAGTATGGGCGCCGAATGCAAAGAAAGTTTCTGTTATCGGTAATTTTAATAACTGGAATCATAAAGATCATATTTTGTTTCCGAGATGGGATGGGTCTGGAATCTGGGAAGGATTTATTGATGGCTTAACCTGGGGAACATTATACAAATATGCTATTGAAACCCAGGGTGGCGAAATTCTGGAAAAAAGTGATCCTTATGCATTGAGCTGGGAACAGAATATTCAGGCTGCTTCTCTGGTTTCTACTACATGGTATGAATGGAATGATCAGGAATGGATGGACAAGCGCTGGCAAAAAAACAGACTGGAAGCTCCTTTATCTGTATATGAACTGCATCTGGGTTCATGGCTAAGAGACGGGGATTATCCTGACCGCTTTCTGAATTACCGGGATATTGCCAAAAAGCTTGTGCCTTATATCAAGGAAATGGGTTTTACTCACGTAGAATTCATGCCTGTGATGGAGTATCCTTATGAGCCCAGCTGGGGATATCAGATTACCGGGTTTTATGCGGCGACTTCACGCTTCGGTTCACCACAGGATCTGATGTTTCTTATTGATGAGCTTCATCAAAATAATATAGGTGTTATTCTGGATTGGGTTCCCTCTCATTTTCCGGGAGATGCTAATGGTCTTCACCGTTTCGACGGTTCCTATCTTTATGAACATGAAGATCCGAGAAAAGGTTTTCATCCTGATTGGAAGTCCCATATTTTCAATTACGGTAGAAATGAAGTGAAGTCTTTTCTGATTTCCAATGCCATGTTCTGGCTGGACCGCTATCATGCTGACGGATTGCGTGTAGATGCCGTAACTTCAATGCTTCATCTGGATTATTCTAGGAATGAAGGAGAATGGGAACCTAATATATATGGAACCAATGTGAATCTGGAAGCTAAAACTTTTCTGCAGGAATTCAATACAGCTGTTTACAAGGAATTCGGGAATAATATTATGACCATTGCGGAAGAAAGTTCAGATTTCCCCATGCTTACAAAACCTGTTCATGACGGAGGTGTTGGCTTTGGAATGAAATGGATGATGGGCTGGATGCATGATACGCTGGATTACTTCAAAGAAGATTTTGTTAATAGAAAGTTCCATCACCATAAACTGACATTTGCTTCGATGTACATGTACAATGAAAATTATATGATGCCTTTGTCACACGATGAAGTCGTACACGGAAAAGCAAGTCTGATTTATAAAATGAAAGGGGATGAATGGCAGAAGTTTGCAAACCTTCGGACCTTATATGTATACATGTATACTCATCCGGGAGCCAAACTGCTTTTCATGGGAGATGAATTCGGGCAGACCAGCGAATGGAACTTTACCAGAAGCCTTGACTGGCATTTGCTGAAATATCCTGTTCATAAAGGAATGCAGGAAATCGTTAAAGAACTGAATCACCTGTACACCTCAGATTCTGCTTTTTATGAAAATCAGTTTGATAAACATGGTTTTCAATGGGTAGAAGCAGATGATCTGGAAAACTCAGTATATGTATACCTGAGAAAAGGAAAGAAAAAAGATGATGTTGCTATGGTAGCTTTAAATCTTGCTCCAAAAGTACTGGATTATAAAATCGGGATTCCGGCAGGAACTCATTGGGAAGTTGTTTTAAATTCCGATGATGAAAAATACAGCGGAAGCGGAGTAGAACCTGAAATACTGGAAGAGAAATATGAAGAATGGCGGGGATATCCGAAATCAATGACTGTAAAATTACCACCATTGGCCGGAATTATTTTAAGACAGAAGAAAGATAAAAAGTATAAATTACACAGAATTAAACACAAGAGATAAAGAATGGTTATTTATCATTTAAGTACAGAATGTTATCCTGTAGCAAAAGTAGGCGGTCTTGCGGATGTAGTAGGAGCGTTGCCAAAATACCAGAATAAAATAAAAGGAATAGATGCCAAGGTAGTCATGCCATGGTACAACAAACCTTTTATATATGATCATGAATTTGAATTGGTTTTTGATGGGTTTATTCATCAGGGAACCAATATGCTGCAGGTTCAGGTATTGAAAGAAAAGACAAATGCATTGGGATTTGAACTGTATATGGTGAGAATCCCCGGATTATTAGACCGGGACAATCCTTATGGTTATCAGGATGAAAGTTTCCAGTTTATGGCCTTCCAGCATGGGTTGCTGCACTGGCTGTGTGCTATGGAAATCCGTCCTGATGTTTTACACTGTCATGATTATCATACCGGACTGGTCCCTTTTATGGTAGAACACTGCCCGGAATTTCAATTCTTAAAAGGAGTAAAAACAATAGGAACCATCCACAACGGAGAATATCAGGGAATGATGGGCTGGGGAATGGCGAACTATATGCCGTCTTTTGATTCCTATAAATGGGGATTGATGGATTGGAACGGATTCATAAACCCTCTGGCCAGTATGATTAAATGTGCTGATGCCTTTACTACCGTTTCCGAAGGATATCTGGAAGAACTTTTTATAAGCTTCCGCGGATTGGAAAGCCTTGTTCGTCAGGAATTCGGAAAAGCATACGGAATTATCAACGGTATTGATACTGAAGTCTGGAATCCGGAAACCGACCCGATGCTGGACTTTAATTTTAATATTAAAAATGCAGTTGCCCAGAAGAAGAAAAATAAAGAACAACTCTGCAAAGAATATGGATTGAAGCCGGAACTTCCTTTATTTGCTTTTATTGGAAGATTTGCCACGGAAAAAGGAGCTGATCTTTTGCCGGATGTAGTATGGAAAAGTATTAAACAAAGCTACGGAGCTTTAAATATTATGATTCTCGGTTCCGGAAATACCTATATTGAGAATAAGCTGAAGGAATATGATTATACCTATACCAATTTTGCGTTGGATCTTGGTTATAAAGAACATCTTTCCCATAAGATCTACGCATCCGCAGATTTCCTTCTGATGCCTTCAAGAGTAGAACCTTGCGGATTGAATCAAATGTATTCTATGAGATATGGCACGGTCCCTGTAGTAAGATATACGGGAGGACTAAGAGATACTGTAGAAGATATCTCAACCGGAGGTGCTGGACTGAACTTTACTTATCCGGGTGTAGATGATGTTGTACATGCGATGAACAGGGCACTGGGCATTTATAACCAAAAAGGCGTGATGGAAGATCTTATCTATGCCAATATGAATTTTGATTTTGCATGGGAGAAATCTGCAGAAAAATACATAGCTTTATATAATAGCTGATATGAGAAAACAAAGAATGCTTTAAAGTAGCAGTAAACACTAAGAACAGAACAGTAAACTTAATAAAATAAAACGCAAGATATTTATGAATCGAAATGTAATCTCTATTGTTTTAGGAGGAGGCAGAGGAACAAGATTATTCCCGTTAACGTATTCCAGATCAAAACCGGCTGTTCCGATTGCAGGAAAATACAGGTTGGTAGATATTCCTATTTCAAACTGCCTGAATTCAGGATTAAATAAGATTCTGGTGTTAACACAGTTTAATTCCGCTTCCCTCAATTCACATATTAAGAATTCTTATCACTTTGATATTTTCAGCAAAGGCTTTGTCGATATTCTGGCAGCCGAACAGAATGTAGAAAATGAAAGCTGGTATCAAGGAACGGCAGATGCTGTACGACAGTCGATGAAACACCTTGAAAAGTATGATTATGACTATATCCTTATTCTTTCAGGAGATCAGCTGTATCAGATGGATTTCAGAGAAATGCTGAATTTTCACATTGAAAACGGAGGTGATCTTACCATTGCTACCATTCCGGTCAATGCAAAAGATGCCACCGGTTTTGGGATCTTAAAATCTGACGATGAAGGAAATATCACGTCTTTCTATGAAAAACCCGATTATGATATGCTGGAAGGTATGAAATCTGAAGTTTCAGCAGAAAACAAGAATACGGGAAAAGAGTTTCTTGCTTCTATGGGAATCTATATTTTCACCAAGACAATTCTTAAAAAGATGTTTGACGAAGGGGCTGGTGATGATTTCGGGAAAGATATCATTCCGAATTCTATCGGTAAATACAAGACGTTAAGCTATCAGTATGAAGGATACTGGACGGATATCGGAACTATAGAATCTTTCTACGAAGCCAATCTTGACCTTTGTCTGGATCTGCCGCAGTTTAACCTTTTCTCCTCTTCACCCATTTATACAAGAGCAAGGATGCTTCCCCCATCGAAAATCAATGGTTCTTATGTAAGTAAGGCTGTTTTTGGGGACGGATGTATCATTATGGCCGATAAAATTGAAAATTCCGTGATCGGAAACAGAACAAGAATTGATAAAGGAAGCACCATCGTAAATTCCTATGTAATGGGAGCCGATTTTTACCAGAATACTACAGAAATTGTACTGAATGACAGGGCTGGCCGCCCTAATATGGGGATCGGGAAATACTGTTATATAGAAAAAGCAATCCTTGATAAAAACTGTTACATCGGAGATAATGTAAAAATCATAGGAGGAAAACACATTCCGGATGGCGATTATGGAACCTATTCCGTACAGGATGGGATTGTAGTCGTGAAGAAAGGTGCTGTAATTACTCCGGGAACACATATTGGGTAATAGAAAGGAAGATGGATGCTGGAAGATGGAAGTTATTAAAGCCGGAAAATAACCAGAGGGTTTATCATATTGAATTTAGGTTTATTTGGTAAGGCTGAATATTTTCAATCAAAAGTCTACTAATGATTTCGGTCAAATAGTAACCTCCAGCTTCCCGCCCTTATCAGGTTAATTATTGTTAAACATACAATCAGAGTGATCAGCATATTGTTCACTCTTTTTATTTGTATTACTTTTGTGCGATGCGTATTTTTAAGATATTAACTTTTATCATTGTTTTGTTGGGGGGAGCTTATGCTGCTTCCATGTATTATTTTGTGGACGAAAGTAAAAATTTCACCATTGAAAAAGAGATTGATTACCCGGTAGATAAGGTTTTTTCCCAGTTTAATAATCTTCAGAATTTTACAAGATGGAACAACTTTTTTACCAGTTCACAATCTATCGACATTGATTATTATACGCCTTACGAAGGACAGGGAAGTGCCATCAGTTATGTGGACCCTAAAAATAATACCGATGGTGAAATGTTCATCAGGTATGAAAACCTTAATAAGACCTTGAAATATCAGCTTTTTGAGGATGAAAATGAAAATCCAACACTGGTTGATGTTAAATTTAAACCTGTTTCTGCAGAAAAAACAAAAATCATCTGGTACGTACATACACCCAAACTGTCTGTCTGGAAAAGAGTAGAAAACTTCTGGACTGAAGACCGTTTTGCTGAAAATATCAATAAAAGCATGACGAATCTTAAAAATTCTTTAGGAAATAAAGTTGAAAAAGACAATCAGATGGCAGCTATCAAATACGATAGTCTGATGGTGGAAAATGAAGAAAACAAACTGCTGCTTGGGATCAATGTAAGTACTTCAAATAAGAAAGATGCCCTCTACAAAAATATCGTGATGAATTATAACAAAGCTTATAATTTTGTGACGATGGATATGGGAAAAAGAGATGATGAATTTGGATATCCCATCCTGATCACTGACGCGGACAATTATAAGGATAAAGAAGTTTCTTATTTTCTGGGAATTCCGCTTTCTAAGAGAATCGGAGTGTCTGACAATAATTTCAATTTTAGATCCGTAAATCCATCCCAAAACTATGTAATTTACTACAAAGGGAACTATGAAGGGCGAATTCGGGCAATTCAGCAGCTCATTCAGAAAGCCAAAAAAGACGAGATGCGCTTCGGAGATATCCGTCAGACCTTTATTGAACGTCCGATGGAAGGACAGGATGTGAACATGAAGCTCTCATTATCAGTCTATAAGTGATTTTTTTTTATTTATTTTTTTCTTAAGTTTTTTTAACGGTTTGAGACTGTTCTAACTCGGTTTTTTTTATTAAATTTGAAGATTAATTCTACAAATAAATTTTAATAAATAGATAAACTGTAATAATGGACAGATTTTCATTCCTAAACGCAGCTCATTCTCAGTTAATTGAGGATTTATACCAACAGTACTTAAAATTCCCAGACTCCCTAGAACCATCATGGAAAGCCTTCTTTCAAGGCTTCGATTTTGCTTTAGAGAACTATGGAGATGACGATAACACCCAATTTATTCAGGCTTCGGCCAGCGCTGCCCCGGCAGTTCAACAACAGATTTCTCAGGCAGTATCAAACGGAGAAGTTCCTGAGCATATCAAGAAAGAATTTAAAGTAGTAAACCTTATCGAGGCTTACAGAACAAGAGGGCACCTTTTTACAAAGACGAACCCGGTAAGAGAAAGAAGACATTATACCCCTACTTTAGACATCGAAAACTTCGGTCTTTCTAAAGAAGATTTAAATACAAAATTCAACTGTGCTGTTGAAACAGGAATGAAAGAACCTGCTACTTTAGCAGATTTAATCAAGCACCTTGAAAATATCTACTGTGATTCTATCGGAGTAGAGTACATGCACATCAACAATGTTGAAGAAAAAGATTTTATTAAAAGATGGCTTCAGGTAAATGAAAACCACCCAAACCTTTCTGCAAACGAAAAAACAGAGATTTTATTAAAATTAAATCAGGCGGTTGCTTTTGAAAACTACCTTCACACAAAATTTGTAGGACAAAAAAGATTCTCATTAGAAGGAGGTGAAACCTTAATCCCGGCTTTAGATCAGTTGATCTCAAGATCTTCTCAATTAGGAGTAGATGAAGTGGTGTTAGGAATGGCTCACAGAGGTAGACTGAATGTATTGACAAATATTTTTGGAAAATCTTACAAGCAGATCTTCTCAGAATTTGAAGGAAAAGAATTTGAAGAAGATGTATTCTCAGGTGACGTTAAATATCACTTAGGATCATCTAAAAAGATCAAAACAGCTTCAGGAGAAGAAGTATGTATCAACCTTACTCCGAACCCGTCTCACCTGGAGACAGTAGCTGCTTTGGTAGAAGGTATCTGCCGTGCAAAAGTAGATGACAAATATAAAGATTACTCTAAAGTATTGCCAATCATTATCCACGGTGATGGTGCAATCGCTGGTCAGGGTATTGCTTACGAAGTGGCTCAGATGATGACTTTGGAAGGATACAGAACAGGTGGTACTGTTCATATCGTTGTAAATAACCAGGTTTCATTTACAACCAACTATATGGATGCAAGATCTTCAACATATTGTACAGACATCGCAAAAGTTACAGAATCTCCTGTAATGCACGTGAATGCTGACGATGCTGAAGCGGTTGTTCATGCCATCCATTTTGCTGCTGATTTCAGAGCGAAATTCGGAAAAGATGTTTATATCGACCTTTTAGGATATAGAAAATATGGGCACAATGAAGGGGATGAGCCAAGATTTACTCAGCCTAACTTATACAAAACAATTTCAAAACACCCAAATCCAAGAGAAATTTATAAAGATAAATTACTTAAAGACAGCGTTACTTCCAATGATGTAATTGCTAAAATGGAAACGGAATTCAAAGCGCTGTTAGATAAAGATTTTGATGCTTCAAAAGAAATTGAAAAGAACGTAATGGATCTGTTTATGGCTGAAGACTGGACGAACTACCCAATCGGGAAGAGAGGTGCAGTTCAGTTGCCTGTTGATACAAAATATGATGCAGCAAAGCTGAAAGAATTAGCGCTGAAAATGTCAACACTTCCGGCTGATAAAAAATTCATTAATAAAATTACAAGACTTTTCGAAAACCGTATCAAGGCTATTGAAGGTAATTCATTAGACTGGGCGTTAGGAGAGTGGTTAGCTTATGCAACACTACTTGTGGAAGGTCACAACGTAAGAATCTCCGGAGAAGATGTGGAAAGAGGTACATTCTCTCACAGACACGCGGTAGTAAAAACAGAAGATACAGAAGAAGAATATATCCCATTAAGACACGTATCAGAAAGCAGATTTGATGTATTCAACTCTCACCTTTCAGAATATGGAGTTTTAGGTTTCGATTACGGATATGCAATGGCTTCTCCAAATACATTGACAATCTGGGAAGCTCAGTTCGGAGATTTCGTGAATGGTGCTCAGATCATCGTTGACCAATATCTTGCAGCAGCAGAAGAAAAATGGAAAATCCAGAACGGATTGGTGATGTTATTACCTCACGGTTCAGAAGGACAGGGAGCAGAGCACTCTTCAGCAAGATTGGAGAGATTCCTTACCCTTTGTGCTAATGAAAACATGGTAGTGGCTAATATTACTTCACCTGCCAACTACTTCCACTTATTGAGAAGACAGTTGAAATGGGGATTCAGAAAACCATTGATCGTAATGAGCCCTAAGTCTTTACTGAGACATCCTAAAGTAGTTTCTCCAATTGAAGATTTTGCAAACGGTGTATTCCAGCCTATTCTGGACGATCCAACTGCAGATCCTAAAAAAGTTGAAAAACTAGTTCTTTGTTCAGGTAAACTGTACTTTGAATTATTGGCTAAGAAAGAAGAACTGAACTGTGAAAATATTGCATTGGTAAGATTCGAGCAGTTATATCCGCTTCAGACGGATGCTATTGAAGCGATCTTCAACAAATACGAAAACAAAAAACAATTGGTTTGGGCTCAGGAAGAACCTGAAAACATGGGAGCTTGGTCTTATATCCTGAGAAACTTCAGAGATACAGGAATCCAGGTAGTTGCTCCGGTACCAAGCGGTGCTCCGGCTCCAGGTAGCCACAAAATGTTTGAGAAAAACCAAAATGCAGTGATCAACAGAGTTTTTGATAGAGATGATGCTCCTGCAAAAAGACCAGTTACAGCTTAATTTAAATAATATCCAATTAAAAAATAAAAAATACTCGATATGTCAGTTTTAGAAATGAAAGTTCCTTCACCGGGCGAATCAATTACAGAAGTTGAAATTGCAACTTGGCTTGTAAAAGATGGTGATTATGTAGAAAAAGATCAACCTATCGCCGAAGTGGATTCAGATAAAGCAACTCTTGAATTGCCTGCAGAACAAAGTGGTATTATCACTTTAAAGGCAGAAGAAGGTGATGTGGTACAGGTAGGTCAGGTAGTTTGTTTAATTGATATGGATGCTAAAAAGCCAGAAGGTGCTGCACCTGCTACTGAAGCTCCAAAACAGGAAGAAGCTCCAAAAGCTGCTGAGCCTGCGAAACAAGAAGCTCCAAAACCTGCTGCTCCGGTAGCTGCTCCACAAACTTATGCAACGGGAGCTCCATCTCCGGCTGCTAAGAAAATCCTTGACGAAAAAGGAATGGATGCTGCTCAGGTTTCAGGAACAGGAAGAGATGGAAGAATCACTAAAACTGATGCTGAATTAGCGGCTGTTCCTGCATTAGGAGGAAGCCCAATGACAGCTACAGGCGCAAGAACTACCACTACAACTAAACTTTCAGTTTTAAGAAGAAAAATCGCACAAAGACTTGTTTCTGTGAAGAACGAAACAGCTATGTTGACGACTTTCAATGAAGTGGATATGTCTGAAATCTTCAGATTAAGAAAACTATATAAAGAAGAATTTGCTCAGAAACACGGTGTTGGACTTGGTTTCATGTCTTTCTTTACTAAAGCGGTTACAAGAGCACTACAAATGTATCCGGATGTAAACGCATCTATCGACGGTGACTTCAAAGTAAACTATGATTTCTGCGACATTTCAATTGCTGTTTCAGGTCCTAAAGGATTAATGGTTCCGGTATTGAGAAATGCTGAAAATATGTCTTTCGCAAGCGTGGAAGCAAACATTAAAGATCTTGCTATCAAAGTAAGAGACGGTAAAATTACTGTTGATGAAATGACTGGTGGTACTTTCACGATTACAAACGGTGGTACTTTCGGATCTATGATGTCTACACCAATCATCAACCCTCCACAATCTGCAATCTTAGGAATGCACAACATTATCCAGAGACCGGTTGCTGTTGATGGACAGGTAGTAATCAGACCAATGATGTATGTAGCCATGTCTTATGACCACAGAATTATCGACGGAAAAGAGTCTGTAGGATTCCTTGTAGCGGTAAAAGAAGGTATTGACAATCCTGTTGAAATACTATTGGGAGGTGACGAAAGAAAAGGCCTTGGATTATAGTTTTAATGAAATTATAATATAAATATACAATCTCGCCTTAAAAAGGCGAGATTTTTGTATTTATTAAGAAAATGCTACAATGATGTTTTCAAAAATGACTTCCAATATCAAAGTTTCAGTAATACCTGAATATGATAGTAAGAACAGTTATCCATCCGAAAACCGTTACGTTTTTAAATACAATATCACGATAGAAAATGACGGAAGCTTTCCTATCAAAGTATTGAAAAGGAAATGGTTGATCTTTGATGTCGGATTTGGATATACAGAGATTATAGGAGATGGCGTAATCGGCCTGACTCCTGAAATAGGAACAAGTGAAAATTTCGCTTATTTTTCCAATGTAATGCTTCGTTCCGGAGTAGGGAATATGAGTGGAAAATATCTGGTGAAAAACATGGAAACACAAGAGACTTTCGAAATTGATATTCCGAAATTCAATCTGTTATCAGAAGTGTTGAGTAATTAAAGCTTTTTTGTACCTTAAAAGTACAATAGTAATGATTAATAGACTGCAGAATAAGAACCCGGGTTCAATACTCTGTTCTATTAAAGCTTTTTGATTTTCGCTTTCAAATATTCATTTACTTCATCATTACTGGTGAGGAAGAGTTTCTCAAAAGCCAATAGAGAGATCTTTGCACATACTTCAGCATCTGCCCCTGCTCTATGGTGGGTGAAATCAATTTTATGATATTCCGCCAATGGTTTCAAACCATACTTTGGAAGGTAGTTCCATGACTTCTTTGCAAGCTGTATGCTGCACAGATAGTTGAGCTGGGGAGTAAACATTCCGTAATGCTGCAGGCACCCTCTTAAAACAGAAGCATCAAATCCCGCATTATGAGCAATCATCAGGCTTCCGTACATCATATCCTGGGCTTCATACCATATCTCATCAAAAGTAGGTGCATCCTTTACATCTTCCGGTTGAATCCCATGCACCGCAATATTGAATTTATTAAAATAAGGAAAGCTTGGTGGTTTGATTAGCCAGGTCTTTGTTTCAACAATTTTAGAGTCCTGTACCACACATATTCCCATTTCACAAGCTGAACTTTTCTCGTGAGTGGCCGTTTCAAAATCTATTGCACAGAAATCCATTGTTTTGTAATTAAATTAGTTGCTGATTCTCTAGTTCCCAGGTTTTTAGTTTAATGTTTTAGGTTTAAAGTTTTAGGCTTACCCAAGAAAAATTGGTTTTCCATAATTCCTGCAGCCTATAATCTGTTACCTGCTACCTGTTACCTCCCAAAAAATGTCTGAAAATCAACCATTTTGATTGGTAAAACTCTTTCTTTTGATTTTTCTGACGAAGTTTCCATGTTCCCGGAAGCTGTCCATAGAAACCAAAATGAGCTCTTACAACAGCCCAAAGATGCGGAAAGCCATGCTTTAATCCGAAATAGATTCCGGCAACACTATCCAGACATAATCTGAAAAATATCAGCCAGATCAATTGAGGAAAGGGAAGATTCTTAAGCATCATAGAAAGGTTATTCCTGATATTTAAAAAAGTTTTTTGTGCGCTTTGTTTGTTAAGGGTGCCGCCGCCTACATGATAGACACTGGCTTTTCCGGTATAATAAATCTTTTTCCCGGAATTAATGAGTCTCCAGCAAAGGTCAATCTCTTCCTGGTGGGCAAAAAATCTGGCGTCAAAACCATTCTGCTCCCAAAAATCTTTTGAACGGATGAAAAAACAGCATCCTGATGCCCAGAAGATCTCTGTTTCATCATTATACTGTCCTTTATCCTCTTCCAGATCATCAAAAACCCTGCCCCTGCAGTAAGGATATCCAAGGTTGTCTATTAATCCGCCGGCAGCTCCTGCAAATTCAAAATAGTTTCTATTGTGATAAGATAAGATTTTAGGCTGTACTGCTGAAACGGAAGGATTTTTTTCCAATAATTCAAAAATAGGTTCTATCCAGTTTTCCGTAACCTCTACATCAGAATTGAGAAGGCAGTAATATTCATTAGGGATAACTTTCAATCCTTCATTATAACCACCTGCAAATCCATAGTTTTTATCGTTTTTAATAACTTTTACCGTAGGAAAATTCTTTTGCAGAAATTCAATAGAATCATCTGTAGAAAGATTGTCAATAACAAAAATATCTGCATTCTGAGAAAATTGAACCACACCCGGAAGAAATTTTTCAAGCCAATTTCTGCCGTTCCAGTTTAAGATGGCAACTGCCAGTTTTTTCTGCATGTCAATCTATTTTTTTTCGGAATCAAAATTTTTGATAGAGTCCTGATATTTCCATTTTCTGTGTGACCAAAGGTAGTTGTCCGGGTTTTTGTGTAATGTGTTTTCCAATAATTTATGGAACTTTCTTACCACTTCATTTTCCGTAAACTTTTCGCCATCAGGATAGATTCTATGATAATTTACCTGATAATAACCACGTTTTACCTTCTTCATTTCACAATAGATAAAGACAAGATCCATTCTTGTAGCAAGCTTATCATATCCTATAAAAGCGGGAGTACGCTGATTCAAAAATTCTAATCCATAGGTGACATGTGCGTGGTGAGGAGTCTGATCAGCTACGAACATATAAGCAGAATCGCCGTTGTTTCTGGATCTGAAAATATTCAGGATTACTTCATTGGCTTCCAATGCTTCATTTCCGAATTTATTACGGACCTTTCTCATCTGATTCTCCCAGAAGTCATTATTTACCTTTCTGTATACAGGATGGCAATGCGCCTGGGGAACAATCTTTGCCAAAGCATTGATCCATTCCCAGTTGAAGACGTGCCCTGCCAGAAGGATAATGTTTTTGCCTTCCTTTTTAGCATCATGAAACAGTTCCTGATTGATATGCTGCATTCTCACCCTGGCTTCTGTCTCGGAAATGCTGAAAGATTTGATCGTTTCTACCAGATAATCTGAAAAATTAAGGTAGAATTTTTTCCGGATCTCTTTAATTTCTTCTTCCGATTTATCAGGAAAAGATTTTCTCAGATTTTGGGTAATTACCTCTTTTCTGTATCCTACCAGATAATAGTTCAGGAAAAAGATCACGTCCGAAAAAATATATAATATTTTAAGCGGAAGCTTAGAGACTAAGTATAATATTTTGATTAAGAAATTCATAAAACACGCAAATTTAGTGATAATAAAATT
This sequence comes from Chryseobacterium rhizoplanae, assembly GCF_900182655.1. Lineage (GTDB taxonomy): Bacteria > Bacteroidota > Bacteroidia > Flavobacteriales > Weeksellaceae > Chryseobacterium > Chryseobacterium rhizoplanae. The sequence continues at coordinate 153,723 of NZ_FXTC01000004.1, read as the reverse complement.
ATGGTTCTATTTTTGCAGAGGGATATGTAGTATTTTTTTTACTTTTATATTATGAAAAAATTGATAATTTTTGCTTCTGTGGGATTAAGTACATTTGCTTTTTCACAAGAAGTAAAGAACTCCCCAGATACAGGAAAGGAAAAAACAGCTCTTATAGTACCTACTGAGCAGAAAGAGTTAGAAGCAAAGAAAAAAGCGGCTGAAGAAAAAGCTAAGCTTCCTAAGCCTTATGATCCAAAAGCGGATGCTCAGGCTGATATTAATAAATTGGTCGCTCAGGCTAAGAAAGAAGGTAAAAATATTATGATCCAGGCTGGTGGTAACTGGTGTATCTGGTGTCTTCGTTTTAATAATTTTGTACAGACTACTCCTGAATTGAAGGAAGTAGTAGATAAAAACTATGTCTATTATCACCTGAACTTTTCTCCGGACAATAAGAATGAAAAGGTTTTTGCCCAGTATGGGAATCCAGGTGAGAAATTTGGTTATCCAGTTTTTATTATTTTAGATAAAGACGGGAAAATGATCAAGGTTCAGCAAAGTGATGTTTTAGAAGAAGGAAAAGGGTACAGCAAAGAAAAAGTAAAAGAGTTCTTTACTACCTGGGCTCCTAAAAAAGGATAAAATAAAAACTGCTTCAGAAATGAAGCAGTTTTTATTTTTATGAGTGCTACATTAATTTCTTGATCCAGCTTAATTTTTTCTCAGAATACGGTGGATATTTGATGTTCGGTTCACCCCAGGTGACTTTTTCAAGAACAGCTTTTTGATGAGAGAAGGTTTCAAAACCATATTTTCCGTGATAATTTCCTATTCCTGAGCTTCCCACGCCTCCAAATGGCAGATGGTCATTGCTTAAATGCATCACCGTATCATTGATGCAGCCTCCTCCAAAAGATAGTTTTCGGGTAAAGTTTTCTTTTTCCTCTGAATCATTGGTGAAAAGATAAGCCGCCAACGGTTTTTCAAGCTCTAAAATAGAATTGAGTGCAGCATTATAATTTTGGAAACTGATGACAGGCAGTAACGGACCGAAAATTTCTTCCTGCATAATGTCATCATTCCAATCTATGTGATTCAGAATAGTGGGTTCGATATACAGTTTTTCTTCATCAAAATTTCCTCCGGAATAGATTTTTTCTTTATCAATAAGGCGCACAAGACGCTGGAAATTTTTTTGATTAATAATTCTTGTATACTGTTCAGAATCCTGATCATATTTGAATTCTTTAATATATTTTCTAAGCATTTCCAAAAACTGCTCCTGAATGGTTTCTTCAACCAGCAGATAATCGGGAGCTACGCAGGTTTGTCCGGCATTGAGGAATTTTCCCCATACAATTCTTTTTGCGGCTATTTCAAGATTGGCATTTTTGGTGACAATAGCCGGAGATTTTCCGCCCAGTTCAAGAGTTACGGGAGTAAGATGCTCTGCTGCCGCTTTATAAACAATCTTTCCGACCTTTGTACTTCCTGTAAAAAATATTTTGTCAAATTTTAACTGTAAAAGAGAAGTTGTTTCTTCAATACCTCCTTCATAAACATATAAATATTCAGGCGGGAAATTTTCATTGATAATGGACGCCATCGCTTTCATCGTATGTTCAGCTATTTCACTGGGCTTAAGAATACAGCAGTTCCCGGCAGCCATTGCCGCAATAATGGGAGAAAGTGATAATTGATAAGGATAATTCCAGGCTCCGATTACCAGAATACAACCAAGAGGATCAGCATACACTTTACTGTTCCCAAGCTGATTGACAAGATTGGTCCTTACTTTTTTAGGTTTTGAAAGAGATTTTAAATTTTTGATATAATAATTAATATCATTCAGAATGAAGGATAATTCGGTGGTGAAAGTATCAAACTTTGATTTTCCAAAATCCTTGTTAATTGCTTCATACAGCATATTCTCATTAGAAATAATAAGACTTTTAAGCTTTTCAAGATACATTTTCCGGAAAGCAAGGCTTTTGGTTTGTTGTGTCTTAAAAAAATCCCTTTGACTCAGTAAAATTCTTTCAATTTCCATTGGTGAAATTTTGTATTTAATGTAATGATTTAAGCAATATTTGCTGCTGAAAAATACGAACAATAAACCGGCCAAAGTGGGGAGAAGAAGAGAGATTGAAGATGAGAGTTAGAAACAGTAAGTTTAACACTTAATTTAAGTTTAACGCAAATTTCGCAATGGATTTGACTGAAAAATGGGAAATTCCGTTCGCAAAGGCGTCGACATTTAGCAGAGTTTATTTATACCGTATAGCTGAATGAAATGCCTTTGCGAACGAAAAATATTCATATCATTTTATATCTTCTTAGCGTTTTCCTGGCGTTTAAGAAACCGTTTAACCGAATTTGTTTGCTATTTGGGAGTTAATAAATTCAAGCTTCTTTACATAATATTTCTTACTGCTATTTTTACCGGATGATAAATCAGTAAACAAATCGCAGTAATGAATGCGAGCCAGAAAAGGCCGGTAAAAATTTCCATATTCGAGAGTAGAATAGATTGTGCAGTAATTTTAGCCTTAAACGCTCCAGCTGTCATAGATAAAGAATCATTCACAGACAATTTTGAAATATTGGCCCCGAAAAGCTGAGTCCACTGACTGTAGAAAACGGGATTGGTATTTGTAAAATTGGCGCTGAGTGTATCAGAATGTTTTAAGGTTAAAAACAGCATGAGATTTTGCATAAGAGCATAGCCGATAGCTGTTGTCCAGAAACGGGTTGTTGTCCCTAAAGCCGTAGCATTGGCAACATATTCTTCCGGAGTTCCTGAAATCAAAAAGAAAACAAGCGGAGTAAATAATAATCCCTGAGCTACACCTTGCAGAAATAAGGGAGGACAAATCGTGGAAAGGGTAGTGTCAGGATAAAATGTATAGGTAAACCACGCACAGTCTACTGCAAGCAACAGAAACCCCGTAAAGAAAACAATTCTTGAGGAAACTCCCCGAACCAGGCAGATTCCTGATAATAATATCCCTAAAAGAGTTCCTGCTACGTTCCAGTATTGGATATTGACAATATAATCCCAGGGCCATTTCCATACGGTAGCCATAATACTGTATACATTATTCAGTCCGGATCGGATCAGATAAAAAATGAAAAACAGAATCATTCCTGCAATCACATTTTTTGAACTGAAAACTTCAAAATGAAATAGTGGTCTTTTGGAATTTCTTTGTTTAAGCATAAATAACCCTCCCGAAAGCAGGAATATAAACAGACACATGATAATGGTATCAGACTCGAGCCACATCAGTCTTTTACCATAAATAATGGCATAGCCGCCAGCCTGCAGGCATACCCAAAGTAAAAACCAGCTGGTAATATCCAATTGATATAAAGGTTTCTTAGGAAAGAATCTGTTTTTGTTGAACAGAGCAATACCGATGATCAATACAAATACATGGAAATAGACCATCATCAGGATCATATGCTGGAAATCATAATTCTCAATGCTTGACTTCAACAGGGAAGTGGTTATTGTTCCTCCGGTGAGCATGATGGTATACATGAAAAGGTAAGCTAAGACTTTGGCGTGTTTCGTCTTTAATTCAGCAATAATCAATGGAAGGAAAATAGCACCTTCCAGCAGCCCGAAAATTCCTTCTAAAAACCGGATCACCAATATAACATGATAATCGTGGGTTACTGATAAAACGTAAAGAATAATAACAGAAACGGAGGCCATCAGCAGAACATAATATTTGACGCTGAAATACGCCATAAACCGCTGTAAAACTAAAAGGGTAACCACAAATGTCCCATACATCAAAATCATTAAATACTGAATGTCATCTGAATCAACATCCATAAAAGAAGATGTGAAGGCGCTGTTTGAGTGTAAAAGCGACAACAACATCAGGTGGGGAAACAATGCCAGTATAAGAAGCGGCAGTTTCAGCCATTGTGGTACCCATTTATGATAAACTGTATTGTGTTGCATAATTTTTTTTGAAAGCATTAAACGAAGAATGCTGAAAAGGCAGGTAAGAAATTTCCCAGCTGTGCTGAGTTAAAAATGCGAAAAGACAAAAGAGCAAGGTGTAAAAGTAAAAGGTAAAATGGCAAATATGCGTAAGAAAAAATTTGCAGATTCGCTATTTTGCAGTCCTGTCTTTTCGCTAAAAAAATAATTTAATCTGAAAATTTGAAAATGCGAGAATTTGAAAATTATAATAAAACTAGATATTTTTATACTCTAATACTCTCAACCACTCCCACTCTCAAACTCATATCTTTTTCGCGCTCACCAGAACATTCATTCCGGAAAGAAGTTTTTCGTTGTCTTTATTGTTGTCAAGAATAATTTTCACAGGAAATCTCTGTTCAATTTTCACAAAGTTTCCGGTGGCATTATCTGGTTTTACCAAAGAAAACTGTGAGCCTGACGCAGGAGAAACGGAAAGTATTTTTCCTTTAAATTCCACATCGGGATACGCATCTGCAGTAATGATGACTTCCTGGTTCTGATCAATCTGTCCAAGCTGTGTTTCTTTGTAATTGGCAATGATCCATTTTTCTTTGCTGACGATCTGTACTAAAGCCTGACCTTCCTTAATCAGTTGACCTTCCTGAATGGTCTTTTTTCCGACCCATCCATCATAAGGAGCGGTAATCACCGTATAAGAAAGATAAAGTTTAGCATTATTCAGACTCGCAGAACTCTGCTGAATCTGGCTTTTAACAGGAGCAACCTTGGTCTGCTGTTCACTGGCGCCGGCTTTTACTGCATTTTTTTGCTGTTCCAAGGCCAGAAGATTGGCTTTTGACTGTTCGTAAGAAGCCTTTACATTCTCAAATTCCTGTTCGGTAGCAGCATCTTCGGTCAGTAAGTTTTTATATCTTTTATAATCCTGTTCTGTTCTCCAGATATCAATTCTTGCAGAAGCAATTTTGGCGTCAATGATCTTTGTGTCGCTTTCTTTGGTATTAACACCGCTTTCAATAGTGCTGATGGTTGCTGTATTGGCGTGGAGATTGGCTTCTGCCATTTGTACCTGGTTCACGAACTCTCTGTTGTCTATGATAATTAAAGTATCCCCTTTATGGACAAACTGATTTTCATTAAACTTTATCGATTTGATAAACCCTGAAACCTTGCTGGATACAGGCGTGATATATTGTTCGATCTGTGCATCGTTGGTTGTGACATTCTTTCTTGAAAAAAGATAAAAACTGACCATTCCTGTAATTCCACTGATGATCAGGATCCAGGCCAGTAGAGTAATGGACTTGTTGATTCTTTTTTCCTTTTGTGTCAGTTGTTTCTGTGCCATAGTTTTTATAAGTTTCCAATCGTATATTGGAGTTGGTAATATTTAAGTTGTCTGTTTATTTTTACGGAAATAAGGTTGGATTCTGCCTCCAGATACGTATTGTCAGCATCGATCAGTTCAGTGATAAGGCTTAGTTTGTTTGCATATTTTGTTCTTACAATGCGGTAGTTTTCTTTAGCCTGATTAATCGATTCTTCAGCGATTTTTACTTTCTGATCTGTTTCTTCAAACTTTTTGTAAGCTTCGTACACGTTGTGTCTGATTTTTTCTTCATTTTCCTCAATCTGAAGCTTGGCAAGATCTATATTTTCCCGTGCTTCCTGCATTTTGTATTTATTTTTATATAGATTTTCGATAGGATAGGTAAGGTTTACCCCTATCATTCCCAAGCGGTATGCATACGGTTCAGGAGGAAAAAACATCATGTTCGGATACTTTAGAAAATATTCTCCACCTGCTGTAATTTTGGGTAAATAATTCGCTTTGGTGATTTTTTGATCCAGCTCTTTCAGTGAAAGATTTTTGTGGCTGATTTCAACGGATTCATTTTTATTTAAAGCCGTTTCAGTCAATTCATCAACATAAGGAATTGCTGCATTGTCCGAAATAAGATCTTCCGTATTCACATGCATTTCCTGAGCTTCCGGAAGAGAAAGAATTGTTTTCAGCTTATGCTCTGCAATCTGAATATCGTTATCCAGCTCCGTCCAGCTCATTTTATGATTGGAAAGCTGCAGTGAGGTTCTTAATACTTCATTCACGGTTACAACACCATTGGCTTTAAGAGCTTTTACCTGTTTGATGTTGACAGAATCTTCCTTCATTTTATCATTAATGAGACTCTGCTGTTCCTTTAAATGATGGATCTGCAGAAAAGCTGTAATGATTTCCATAGTAAGTTGTCTCTCATCCAGATGTGTTCTTAAAGCTGAAATTTCAGTGTCAATAGCCGCTTTCTGTTCTGTATTTTTTATTTTACCTCCCATGTACACCGGAATTGAAGCAGATAAGGTAAAGTCATACATGCCATTGATGGCATCATACTTTGTTGCTTTGTTAAATACGCCATTCTGGTGCTGATACAAATTGGTTACCTGGGTATAGCTGGTATGAAATTCAATGTCCGGAAGCTTTTCCATTTTGAGATCTTTCTCTTTGGTAGCGGACATTTCCTGTTTTAGATGACTTATCTGTATGTTTTTATTGTTTTTCAAACCAATCTCTAAGGCTTGCTGTAAGCTTAGATTCTGGTAGTCGATCATCTGTGAATGTAAAAAGCTGCTCAATAATAAGCACAACGCAATGCACAGATACCGGCATGCGTTAAATATGATATTCATAAATTAATTAAAGGATTTTTGCTAAAATGATTTTGATGCAGCAAAGTTACGACGACAGGCATAGTACCTGATTTGTGAAAACAGAAAAAGATTTGCTCATTTACGCCAATTTGAAAATTCTTCTTATCTTTATTTCATGAATGACAGCCATTTTGAAGCAGTAGAAGAGGAAGACGCTGAGTTTTACGTCTATCACGTCCTCACAGGAAATGTGACCACAGAAATTCATTATCACAGTTCTGCGCAACTAGTCTATGCAGAAGGAGGCATTGTGCATGTTTTTACCGATCAGAAACATTGGTATCTCCCTGCAAGATGCTTCATGTGGATTCCGGCCGGAACACCTCACTACATTTTTTCTACCAGTCCGAAAGTTGATTTATATAACTTTTATTTTAAAAAAGAAGAAAATGAAAATGGCTTTTTTGATGAAATTAATATTTATTCCGTCAATAACTTGCTTCGGGAGATGATTTTTCACACTAAAGACTGGGATGGGAAAATTACAAAAAATGATGGCTCTAAATATTATTTTCTCAAAGCTCTTAAAGGAGTTTTACAGGAAAAAAAGAATAAACATCTGGCATTCCCGATACAGCATCCTTTCCCAAAAGATGAAACCTTGCTGAAGATTGCAAGATACATTCATGCGAATCTTGAGAAGCCTCTTACTATCGAATCTACGGCAAAAGAATTCGGGATGAGTACCAGAACCCTTTCGAGGAAATTTAAAGAGATTCTGGGCATGAATTACATCCGTTTTCTACGCGCATTACGGATTACCCGTTCCCTTGAACTGATGCTGGAAGGAAAATACAATATGTATGAGATAGCGATGATGGTAGGGTACAATAGCCTGTCATCTTTCAGTAATATTTTCAAAAAAGTAATTGGAATTGCTCCTACGGAATATCAGCAGAAACTGAGAGGGGATAAGTAGTGAGTGAAAGTTGTTTGAGGGTTTGAGATTCGGGGCGCGTGTTACGAGGTAACGGGTTTTATAATGCGGGATAAAGATTCTTACCTGTTCTTACGTATAAGGTTGTTAAAAAGCTAATTTAACGCGTAATAACAATTAATATTTCCTATATTCCCCTTCCCTGAAGGGGTGGATTTTTGCAAAGCAAAAAGACGGGGTAGTTCAATAAAAAACCACTTCAAATAAATGAAGTGGTTTGTATGGTGAGAAAATCTCAGTTGCTTAAATTAAGATTAAGCTTCTTCAGATTTAACTTCTTCCTTTTTAGCAGCAGGAGCAGCTACAACTGGAGCGTCAGATACAATATCGAATTCGAAATTGTACTCAACGTTTCTGTGTAATCTGATGTTTGCTGTTACTTTACCAGTTCTCTTAATAGTGTTCCCTGGGATTTTGATGTATTTCTTCTCTACAGAAACTCCAGCTTTAGCAAGAGCAGCAGAAAGATCTGCATTGTTGATAGATCCGAATAATTTATCACCAGAACCTACTTTTGCAGGGATAGTGATAGAAGTTTTCTTCAATTGATCTACTACAGCGTTAGCAGCAGCGATTAATTTAGCTTCTTCTTCTTTTCTAGCTTCTAAAGTAGCTTCTAGAGCTGCTTTGTTTTTAGGAGTAGCTAAAAGAGCAATTCCTTGAGGAATTAAGAAGTTTCTAGCATAACCTGGCTTTACGCTTACTGTATCAAACTCAAGTCCTAAGTTTTCTACATCTTGTTTTAGGATGATATCCATTGTTGTTGTCCTTTTTTAAGATTTTAGAGTGTTCTAAAATCAAGTTAGAATTAATTATTTATTCAGCAACAAAAGAAGAGATTGCTCTCTTCTTTTATTTATTTTTTGTCTTATTTCAATAAGTCAGCTACGTATGGTAGTAATGCAAGGTGTCTTGCTCTTTTGATAGCAGCAGAAACTTTTCTTTGGTATTTTAAAGAAGTTCCAGTGTATCTTCTTGGTAAGATTTTACCTTGCTCGTTTACAAATTGTAATAAGAAATCAGCATCTTTGTAATCAACGTGCTTAATTCCGTATTTTTTGAATCTACAATATTTCTTTTCAGATTTTGTATTGATATCAAGCGGAGTAAGGAATTTTACTTCTGATTCTCCTCCAGCTGAGGCTTGTTTAGCCATTTCATCTATTGCCATGTCTTGTCTTTTTTAAAAAATAGGGTTAATAATTAAGCTTTAGCTGCTTTTACTTTAGTTCTTCTAGTTACAGCATACTCAACAGCATGTTTGTCAAGTTTCGTAGTAAGGTAACGGATTACTCTTTCGTCACGCTTAAATGCTAATTCTAGATCAGCTACTACAGTACCTTCACCTTTGAATTCGATTAGAGTATAAAACCCGTTCTTTTTCAATTGGATAGGATAAGCTAATTTTTTTAATCCCCAGTTTTCTTTAGCAACGATTTCGCAGTTCTTTTCTTTGATAAGATCTACATACTTGTTCACTGCTTCCTCTACCTGTGCCTCAGATAGAACGGGAGTTAAAATGAAAACAGTTTCGTAATTGTTCATAATGTTAAATGAATTTGTTAATTATTTCGAGGTGCAAAAGTAGAGAATATATTTCTTATATGCAAGAGGATTCATGAAATAGTTGATTATTGATGGTCTGGGGTTTCAAGTTTTATATTTTGGGTGTTGTTTAATGTTTATAACTTAAAAACTATTTTCAATACTGAATTTTAACAAGCGATCAACTTTCAACAGACAATTTGGGACTAATCTTTTTGCCTTAATTCTGTCAGAAAATTCACCTTCAATACATCATACAAGGAATGTCTGCTTACTAAAATAGAGGCAATAGAAGAAACCATTCCTGCCAGCATCAGATGGAAAATCAAGGAATGTCTGTCTGTCATCTCCAAAACAATAATTGCTGAAGTAAACGGAGCACGGGTAATTCCTGTGAGAAAAGCCACCATTCCGGCCAGAACAACAACATTGGTTTCGTTCGGGGGTAAATGAATGGCACCTGAAATAACAGAACCTATGCTCGCCCCGGCAGTGAGAGCAGGGGCAAAAATTCCACCCGCGCCACCAGAAGTAAAAGAAAGGGCAGGGCCAAGCATTCTTAGAACCGGAACGTACCAATCTTCATGTTTATCCTTTGTAAAAAGAACACGCTCCATAATCTCTTTCCCAGAACCAAGAATTTCCCTGTTGATGAAATAAGCGATTGAAGCAATAATTAAAGCACAAATAACCAGGAATATTACATTAGCCTTATCCGTTTTTAGTTTGTTTTTTTTCCAGCTGTTGATTTTAAGCATGGCAACAGAAAGTTGGCTTGCAAGAATACCCGCCACTGCAGCAACAAGTACAATGGGAAACATTACCATTAATGAAACATCATTGGTCTTCGGATATCCCAGGTATAAATAAGATCCGGCTAAAGTCTGGGCCGTTAAACCTGCAATAATGACAGCCGTAAATAGAGCGGTTTTAAAATAATTGATATGGGTTTTTGAAAGTTCCTCAACAGCGAAAACAATTCCTCCCAGCGGAGTGTTGAAAGCTGCGGCAAGCCCGGCTGCGGCTCCTGTCATAATCATGTTTTTCTTGGAAATCTTTGGCCACCATTCAGGAAGATACTCGTTGACTTTTCTGAAAACAGAGCCGGCAATCTGAATCGTAGGTCCTTCACGTCCTACCGCACCTCCTCCGATGACCAGAATGACTGAAGACAGAATTTTGAAAAAAATGATTTTAATGCTCAGAAGATTTCTGATCTTCCGGTGTTCTTTCGGATTGGCGAGCTCTACTGCGGCCATTACCTGTGGAATACCGCTCCCTTTGGCATTGGGGGCAAATTCTTTCACCAGCCACCAGGAAAGTACAAATCCTATAGGAGCAATAATGAAAATCATCCATGCATGCCAGTCAAAGATAAAATTCATGAGATGTTCACCCCAGGCAAATACCTGTGCATACATTACGGCAAAAAAACCTGTAATAACGGATCCTATCCAAAAAGGAATGGCCTGAAGAAGATTGTACTTTAGTTGTTCGTTCCGGATGTTGTCAAAGGAATTTTTGATGGATTTCCGTATCAGGATGAAAATTTTCAGCATTTGTTAATTTAGAGGTGTAAAAGTAGATAAATTTTACAGATTTTATATTTCGTTTAAAAACTTTGAGATTATTTTAGTGCTTTCCATGGTAAGGATGTCAGGTACACCAAAGCTCAGTATATTATTTCTCACTTCAAGTTTAAAATTTTCATTTGGAAAGGCTTTTATTGTTTCTTTTCTCTTCGGAGTTAAAAAATTCATGGCTTTAAATTGATCACTTCCTAAAACATAGAAATCTTTAAAATCATGATTTTTAAAATTGATATTAAAACTACTGAAGATTCCTGCAATCTTATCCATTAATCTTTTCTTGTTAATGGAAATATATCCAAAATCTTCTTCAAGTTTTTTTAATCCCCAAAGTTGAATGGTGTCAAATTTACGACCTAAACGACCTCCTCTTGACGTAATCCCAACTTTGCTGACAATAAAAAGGTAGAATGAACTGTTGCTATTTCTGTCTTTTACCCAGTAACAGATCTGAGGGATGAATAGTGGATATATATCATGTGAGCTGAATTGCTCATAAGGAGAGTCTTCAATATCAATCACTGAAATATCATAATCTATAGAAAGCTGATCGTAAACTTCAGTAATGAGCTTTTCATCCTGCTCAGTGAAGGCAGAAAATTTTGTCATGTCATACTTTCTGTAATCCAGATCCATTATTGAATATTTATTTGTTTAAAAATAATGCTAATAAATCTAATTTCCAAGTGGGTTGTGATAATGTAGGATTTCGATTGTTTTATTGATGATTTAATAAATAAAAACGCTTTCGTTTGAATATTTGTAATTTTTGTTTTGTGTTGTTTAATCTTTTGATATTTTATTAAGTTTAACTGCTAAAAACAAAAAAACCTCCGATTAAAATCGAAGGTTTAATATTTAAAATCAGCAAAAATTACCTATTGCTGATTACTCATTATTTATATTTCTGTGTTCAGATCCCAGTTTTCAAGATAGTCGTGAACGTGCTTCAGCATCATTCCACCTAGAGAACCGTCTACTACTCTGTGGTCATAAGAGTGAGACATGAACATTAAGTTTCTGATGGCAATTACATCACCATCAGCTGTTTCAAGAACTGCAGGCTTTTTAACGATAGCTCCGATTGCTAAAATAGCTACCTGAGGCTGAGGAATAATAGGAGTTCCCATAAGGTTTCCAAAGCTTCCTACGTTAGAAATAGTATAAGTTGCACCCTGAGTATCTTCAGGTCTTAATTTCTTGTTTCTTGCTCTGTAAGCCAGGTCATTGATTGCTTTTGCAAGACCTGAAAGTGATAGCTGATCAGCATTCTTGATAACTGGAACAATAAGATTTCCGTCCGGAAGGGCCGTAGCCATACCGATGTTGATGTTTTTCTTTTTGATAATGTTTTCACCATTGATAGAAACATTGATCATTGGGAAATCCTGGATTGCTTTCACTACAGCCTTTACGAAAATCGGCATGAAAGTCAGTTTCTCACCTTCGCGTTTTTCAAATACGGCTTTGTTTTTATTTCTCCATTTTACAACGTTGGTAACGTCTGTTTCGATGAAAGAAGTAACGTGTGGAGCAATTTGTTTTGCTTTTACCATGTTTTCAGCGATGATCTTTCTCATTCTGTCCATAGGAATGATCTCATCACCTGCACTTACCGGAACCGTAGCTGCCGGAGCAGTTGCTGCTGGTTTCGGAGTGGATGCTGCCTGTACCGGAGCCGCCTGCTGAACTGGCTGGTTTCCTCTGTTAGCAACATATGCTAATATATCTTCTTTTGTAATTCTTCCTTCCAAACCGCTTCCTTTGATAGATTTCAGTTCAGTTTCAGAAATGTTTTCCTGTTGTGCAATAGATTTTACAAGTGGAGATAAATAAAGGTCTCCTGAGAATTCTACGTTTGAAGCAATTGTTGCTTGTAAAGGCTCTTCAATCGCTTTTAAAGTGTCAGCATCCGGAGTAGCCGCCGGAGTTTCAGCTTTTACTTCTTCTGAAGCTGCGCCTTCTCCTTCAATTTCTAAAATAGCAATGGCTTCGCCTACTTTTGCAACTTCATCTTTTTGCTTTAAAATTTTCACGATTTTCCCCGAAACTGGTGTCGGAACGTCTGAATCTACTTTATCTGTTGCAATTTCTACTACGGAGTCATCCTCCTTTACGTTATCACCTTCATTGAATAACCAAGTGATAATTGTCGCTTCCATAACACCTTCTCCCATGGAAGGAAGCAATAATTTGTATTCTGCCATTTTTGATTTTTAGATTTTGACAAATATATAAAAAAAATCGGTTTTTTTATGAAATATATAATCTTAGCTGAATTCAATATAAATATTTTCGCCTACGTTCAGTCCAAACAGGCTTTTGGCACCGTTTTTCTTGCTTCCTTTGTAGATGGTAAGCTCCAATAATTGACTATCATTGAAAATAGCAGCAGACTGTCCATGGAATTCTGTTTCCCTTTCCCAGTCTGAAACAACCTCCGTATGGCTGGAAAATATCCTTGAAAGACTTAAATTTCTGAATTTTATGGTAAAACTATCGTAGCCTTTGCTAATATTTTCAAAAAAGTCTTTGTTGATATTTGAGATTATATTTCCGAAATTATCAATGTACGTCACTTCGCCGATAATCATACCTTCTGATTCATTATAAACCGCTCTTGGGAACATCAGTTGCTTGGTCGAATGTATTTTTCGTCCTATAACCTCAGGGAGACCGCCATTGGCAAGATGTACCGCTGCAGGTACAAAAATGTCTGTAGAAGTAAAGTTGATGATGTCATCAAAACGGTTATTCAGGGTGAGTTCATAGATCGCTTCCGGTTTGATATCAAAAAATATAAGACTTAAGAGACCGTTATCTGCCGCCAAAAAGTAGGATCCGTCGGCTTTATAAATAATATTTTTTCTAGATCTGTTGTAAAAACTGTCTACGGAAATAATGTGTATGCTTCCTTTTGGAAAATATTTATAAGCATTTCTTACAATATACGAAGTCTGTATAAGGTTAAATGCCTGGATATCGTGGGTTATATCAACAATATTAACCTCAGGGTTTAGAGACAGAATTTTGCCTTTCACAGCGGCAACTCTGTAATCTAAATTTCCGAAATCCGAAGTAAGGGTAATAATTGACATGAGCAATTTATAGAATAGTGTAGTATTGCAAAGTTATTTAAAATAAAAAGAAAGCCCGAAAGATTGTTGAAAAGAATTTGATATAAATTTGAAAAAAAGCTTTAAATTTAAAATCTAAAAATAAAAATACTGCATGTTTGAATTAACATATGATTTGGAAGATATCGATGCGAAAATCTTCTATGGAGTTAATAACCAATATTTCAACTTAATAAAATCAAGCTTTCCAACCATTAAAATTACAGGAAGAGATCATTATATCTTTGCGATGGGAAATCAGGAAGCATTAGACATACTGAAGCAAAAACTGAATGATATTGTCGGTTTTATTTCTAAAAACAATTCAATTGGGCTGAAAGACGTTGAAAATATATTGAATATTAAAGACGAAAACGAGAAACAACTGGTTTTCGATCAGGATATTATTGTAAAAGGAGTAAACGGAAAAGTCATTAAGGCGAAAACAACCAATCTTAAAAAGCTGGTAAAAGAAACGGAGAAAAAGGATATGGTTTTTGCCATTGGTCCTGCCGGAACCGGAAAAACGTATACCAGTGTAGCGCTGGCAGCAAGAGCTTTAAGAGATAAAGAAGTGAAAAGAATTATTCTGACAAGACCTGCTGTAGAAGCGGGAGAAAGTCTTGGATTCTTGCCGGGAGATCTTAAAGAAAAACTGGATCCCTATTTACAGCCTTTATATGATGCACTTCGTGATATGATTCCTCATGAAAAACTGGAAGGTTTTATTGAGAAAAAAGTCATTGAAGTGGCACCATTAGCTTTCATGAGAGGAAGAACGCTGGATGATGCTTTTGTAATTTTAGATGAAGCCCAGAATACGACCCACTCTCAGATGAAAATGTTTTTAACCAGAATGGGGATGAACGCGAAATTTATTATCACAGGAGATCCTACCCAGGTCGATTTGCCGCCAAAACAACAATCCGGGCTGAAAGAAGCTATGAGGATTCTAAGCGGAGTAAAAGAAATCGGATTTGTGCATCTTACAGAAGAGGATGTGGTAAGACACCCTGTTGTAAGAAAGATTATTCTTGCTTATAACGACGAAGAGAAAAGGCTGAGAAATGACTAATTCTTAATGTGAAAGTTTTCGTTAACCTTTTATTAACCTTAAATTGTTTCGTTAAAATTTGTTAATTTGAAAAAAATAATTAGTTTTGCAGACCTTAAATGTAAAAACTAATTAAACATGAAAAAACTTTTACTTGTTGCAGCGGTCGCTGTTATGGGAATTTGTGCAAACGCACAAGAATTTCGATTTGGTCCAAAAGCTGGTTTCGCAATGTCAACGATTAAACTGGATGATAAGCAGGATGATCTTGATGGAAGAAAAATGTCGCCTAAATATACCTTTTATATCGGTGGGATGGCTGAGTACAAATTCAATGATAACTTTGCTGTTCAAGGGGAGGTTTTATATTCACCACTTGGAGCCAAAGAAAAAATTGATGGAGTAAATGCTGGTGGAATGTATTTTGGTGAGTCAACTAAGATTACTTTTGGAACTCTTTTGGTTCCTGTTTCTGCAAAATACTTTATTACGGAAGGTTTTTCTGTAGCAGCAGGTGTTAACGTAGGAATTATTCTTACCGCTAAACAAAAAACTGTAATTGGTTCAGATTTCCTTGATATAGAAGTGGAAGGAGATACTGGTGATGTGGATATTAAAAAAGATATCAAATCACTGAACCTTGCACCTTTCTTAGGCGTTGAATATATGCTGGAAAACGGACTTTTCTTTGATGCAAGATACAGCTTGGGAGTATCAAACCTATCTAATGACAACAGCGGAGGTACTGTAAAGAATAGCTTTGCTCAGGTGGGTGTAGGTTTCAAATTCGGAGGAAACTAATTCTGAAAATTTTATTTAGAAATATAAAAGCAGGACAATTTTTTTGTTCTGCTTTTTATCGTTATACACATATCAGAGTTTGGTTTTATCTTTATGATGAAAATAATTAGTATTTTTGCAGGGTAAAATTTAAAGCTACTAAAAAATGAAAAAACTATTATTACTAGGTGCTTTTGCACTTTTAGGAGGTGCTGCCCAGGCACAGGAAGGTTTTAAACTTGGTGGACATATTGGTGTTCCTGTATCTGATGCAAGTGATGTATCTTCATTTACATTAGGAGTGGATGCAGCTTATATGTGGAATATTGCTAAAGGTTTTGACCTTGGGGTAACCACAGGATATTCTCACTTCTTCGGAAAAGATCACTTTGATGATTTCGGATTTGTGCCTGTAGCTGTTTCCGGGAAATATAGATTTAAAGGAGCTCCTATCTTTGTAGGATTAGACCTTGGATATGGTATTTCTACAAAGGATGGGGTAGACGGTGGTTTCTATGCACAGCCTAAATTTGGATACCAGATGTCCAAAGGAGAGTTGTACATCGGATATCAGTCTATCAGTAACAGACGTGATTATGGCTGGTACAGAGATAACTGGAGTGTAGGCGCTGTAAACTTAGGATTTAATTTCTTTATCAAATAAAGACAGTTGAAAAATAACTGAACTCCGGCCGAAGGCCGGAGTTTTTTTTGATATGTTATAAGCAGACCGTATGGATCTTTTTATCAGAATTTTTGAAATAATGGCCATACAGCGATTAAGAAAAGATAAAAACAACTTCAAATTATAAACAATTGTTTAAATTTTAAGAGTTAATAACTTAAAAATTAATATTTTAGGTTAATTTATTTTAGCTTTTTTCCAGAATTCATGGGGTTTTAGAAAAAAAGCGAAAATTTAAAAAAATAAATATATTGACCTCTTATTAACAAAATAGAGTTTTTTTATTCATAATATTGTGAAAAACTCAACAACATCTCTTAACTATGATTTATTTTTATAAAATGCTAAATTTCAACAATGATATTAATCACATTAACAAATTTTAATATTAGTGGGGACCACTGTAAATTTGCCCTCAGAAAGTATTAAAATTTTTTAAAATGAAAAAAATATTATTAGCGGGTGCTGTTGCACTTTTTGGTTTATCAAACGCTCAAATTGCTAAAGGAACTACATATTTATCAGGATCTGTTGGTTATTCTCAAGTAGAATCTAACAACGGTAACGATAAAAAAGAAAACTTCAACGTATTACCTACAGTTGGATATTTCGTAAACACTAATCTAGCAATTGGATTAGGAGTTGGATACCAAACTGAAAAGAATACTTTAACTAGTACTTTTGGTAACACAGTAAGCGAAAGCGTAACTAAGCAACCAGCTTTTGTTGTTGCTCCATTCGTAAGAAAATACTGGACTTTATCTGATAAGTTATATTTCTTCGGTCAATTAGCAGTGCCAATGCAGTTTGGAAAAACTGAAACTGAAACTAACTCAGTAACTACAGTAGGAAATACAGTTGTTACAAACTCTACTTCTACTGAAGCTAAATACACTAAAATCGGTGTTACTGTGAAGCCAGGTTTAGATTATTTCTTAAACAAAAACTGGTCTATCGAAGCTACTATCGGTGAGTTCGGTTATAGCAACTACAAGCCAAAAGATGGTGATGCTACAAACAACTATAACTTCGGATTGAATTTATCTTCTGTAACTTTCGGAGTTAAATATGTATTTGCAAAGTAATAAACAAAGCATATAGCAAGAAAGCCCTGAGAAACTCTTAGGGCTTTTTTTCTATAAAAAACTAATATAATAATCATGAAAAAAATCGTATTGATGGGCGCTGTTGCGCTTTTCGGTTTATCAAATGCACAAATTGCAAAAGGAACTTCTTATCTTTCAGGACAGGTAGGATATTACCACAGTGAAAAAGACGAATTCAACACTACAAGAAAGGATGATGTGATCAGAATCCTTCCTACAGCTGGGTATTTCGTTACTACTAACTTAGCCGTGGGACTTAGCGTAGGCTATAAAAGTGCTGTTACAAAATACAAATTGAGCAATCCTGCCATCAGTAATGCATTTGAAGTTAAATATACAGATAATGCTTTTGTAGTAGCTCCATTCGTAAGAAAATACTGGACTTTATCTGATAAATTATACATCTTCGGACAGTTACAGGTTCCATTGGAGTTCGGTAAGGAGAAAATGAATGCAAACAGTAATATTAACGATGCGGATCCTTTGCTTACAGCTGCTTTGAACAGAGAAAATAACTATACTAACATCGGCGTGAATATTAAGCCGGGTCTGGATTATTTCATAACGAAGAACTGGTCAATTGAAGCAACAATAGGTGAATTCGGATACAATACTTACAAAAGAGATATTGACGGCGCTACAAGAGCTGATGATTACAAATTTGGCATTAGTTTAACTTCCGTGACTTTTGGAGTTAAATATGTATTTGCAAAATAAAAAATAGATATATAAACAGTTCAGAGAGGTTTCTTTGGACTGTTTTTAGTCTTAAACTAATTAAATATAATATAATCATGAAAAAAATCTTATTAGTATCTGCAATTGCTTTATTTGCAGGTTTAAATGCACAAACTACATTTGGTGTAAAAGCGGGGTATGCCTTGTCAAAACTGAATTCTAATGAAAATGATGTTGAGTTTGGAGGAATTGAAGGAAGTTTAAAATCGAAGTCAGGATTTTATATCGGAGGTTTGGTTGAGCATAAATTCAATAATAAGTTTGCTATTCAGGGAGAGCTGGAATATGCTAATCTTGGAGGAAAGGCAGAGGTTGCATTACCTGGCATTACAGTAACTGAAAAGATGAACCTGAACAGAATTGTAATCCCTGTATCTGCAAGATATTATGCAACACCTGAACTGGGAATTTATGCAGGTCCATATGTAAGTTTTAAGACCAATAACAAAGTGAAGTTTGAAATGAGCGGTCCTAATGCAGTGATGACAAATCCTGCCGGAATCAGAGAAGGAGAGAGGTATGTGGAAAAATTTTTGGATGACTCTTTAAAATCTGCAGATTTCGGATTGTTCTTTGGAGCGGATTACAAAGTGTATAAAGGATTGTTTGTAGATGCCCGTTACAGCTTTGGCCTTACCAATATGATCAAAAATCCTGTGGATGGAGAGAAACTGAAAATGAATTTCTTCCAGTTAGGATTAGGATATAAATTTAAATAAACAGATCGTTATAAAAACAAAAAACTCTCAGAATTTCTGAGAGTTTTTTTATGAATGATTTTGTCTTTGTTATTTTCCAAACATTCCACCCATTCCAGGCATATTTGGCATTTTGCTCATCATCTGCATCATCTGCTTTCCTTGAGGGCCTTGCATCATCTTCATCATTTTGCCCATTTGCTCGAATTGTTTCATTAGTTGATTTACATCTTCGATCTTTCTTCCGGCACCTTTAGCAATTCTTCCTTTTCTCTGAGTATTGATGATAGAAGGTCTTCTTCTTTCTTCAGGCGTCATAGAGTAGATAATTGCCTCAATGTGCTTGAATGCATCATCACTGATCTCTACATCCTTGATCGCTTTTCCAACCCCAGGAATCATTCCCATCAAGTCTTTCATGTTACCCATTTTCTTGATCTGGTTGATCTGCTTTAGAAAATCATCAAAACCGAATTCGTTTTTAGCGATTTTTTTGTGAAGTTTTTTGGCTTCTTCTTCGTCAAACTGCTCCTGAGCTCTTTCTACTAAGGAAACAACATCTCCCATTCCCAAGATTCTGTCTGCCATTCTTTCCGGGTAGAAAAGATCCAGAGCTTCCATTTTTTCTCCTGTAGAGATGAACTTGATTGGTTTTTCAACTACAGAACGAATCGTTAAAGCGGCTCCACCACGGGTATCACCATCTAATTTAGTTAAAACAACTCCGTCAAAATTCAAAGCATCGTTGAATGCTTTTGCCGTATTCACAGCATCCTGACCTGTCATTGAGTCAACAACGAATAGTGTTTCATTAGGTTTAATGAAGTAATGAACAGATTTAATCTCGTTCATCATCTGCTCATCAATTGCCAAACGACCTGCCGTATCCACAATCACAACATCATGACCATTTGATTTTGCAAAATTAATTGCGTTTTCAGCAATCGTAGAAGGATTTGTAGAACCTTCTTCTGTGAAAACAGGAACCCCGATTTGTCCACCTAACACTTTTAGCTGGTCAATCGCAGCAGGACGGTAAACGTCACATGCTACCAATAAAGGTTTTTTATTTCTTTTTGTTTGTAAATAATTAGCAAGCTTTCCTGAGAATGTAGTCTTACCAGAACCCTGAAGACCCGCAATAAGAATTACAGATGGCTTTCCTGAAAGATTGATCCCCTCCTGAGAACCTCCCATAAGGTCTACCAATTCATCATGAACGATTTTCGTCATCAGCTGTCCAGGCGTAAGGGAAGTAAGAACGTTCTCTCCTAATGCCTTATCCTGAACTCTTTTAGTAAGATCTTTTGCAACTTTATAGTTAACGTCGGCATCTACCAATGCTCTACGGATCTCCTTTACGGTTTCCGCTACATTGATTTCGGTAATTTTTCCTCTACCGGAAATATTATGTAAAGCCTTGTCTAATTTATCCTGTAAACTATTAAACATATTGATTGTAAATTATAGGTTTGCAAAAATAAGGAATTTTTGGGATATCTAAAGTGTCCGGGACGTAATATTATATAGATAAGAAAAAATGATATATATCAAATCTTATCATAATACGATAGAAAAAGTCTATTTTTGCGGTCAATTAAAATCTAGAATGAAAATCAATCCCAATATTCTTGTTGTCATTTTATTCTTTCTGACGTTCCTGGTGCACTTTTCCCTTTGGAAATTTGTTTTTCACCTGGATGAAATTGTGATCATTAAATTTTATCTTTTTCTAAGCGTCATGTTTATGATGATGATCACTCTTATTATCTTAATCAATAGAGTAGCGCCGGAATTTTTAGGATTGTCTGTCATTGGTTTGATTCTTTTAAAATTCGGTTTAATGTACTTAATCAGAAAAAAACTGAACTTTGAAGTGATTCCAGGCTATAAATTCCATTTTATCATCCCTTATTTTGTCCTGACAGCCCTGCTTACATACTATGCGATCAAGCTGATTAATCATGATAAAAAACAGTAAAATAATTTATTGAAACTAGAAAAAATATCATATTTTTGCACAACGAAAAAAACCTATCAATGTTTAAGAAATTCGCAGTTTTATTCTACAGTATTTTTGTATTAAACTTAGTGTCTGCACAGCACGGTGAGGCTACTGCTGGGGCGGCTCCTGCTCAAGAGCTTTCAGAGAAAGACAAAGTAAGCAAAGAAAACAAAGAGTTCATCGATCATCACTTGTTGGATGCGCATGATTTCACATTGATGGTTGATAAAGAAGGTCATCACATCGGTTTCCCTCTTCCTGTTATTGTATATGACAACGGTTTTCACTCTTTTATGAGTAACAAAGAAGGGTTCATGCACGGAGAGCCTACTGAAGTAGATGGTTCTTTTTATGTGTTACACCATGAGAAGATCTATAAGACTGATGCAGCAGGAACTATTACTCTTGATGATCACGGTCACCCAACTAACGAAAAACCATTAGATCTTTCAATTACAAAAAGTGTACTGATTATTTTATTAGTATCAATCTTTATGTTAGTGTTATTCGGTGGTATGGCTAAGTCTTATAAAAAATCAGTGGTTCCTACAGGTGCTGCAAGATTTTTAGAGCCGTTAATCATTTTCGTAAGAGATGAAGTTGCTATTCCAAACATCGGACATAAGTATAAAAGATTTATGGGGTATTTATTAACCGTATTCTTCTTTATTCTTTTCCTTAATGTTTTAGGATTAATGCCTTTCGGAATCAATGTTACAGGTAATATTACAATGACATTCTTCCTTGCGATCCTTACTTATCTGATTACAACATTCTCAGCTAACAAAGATTACTGGAAACACATCTTCTGGATGCCAGGAGTACCAGTTCCAATGAAACTGATCATGCTTCCTATTGAATTGCTAGGAACAATCACTAAACCATTCGCTTTGATGATCCGACTTTTTGCAAACATGACTGCAGGTCACATCGTAGTAATGAGTTTGATCGGATTGATTTACGTATTTAAGAATTTTATCGCAGGTGTTGCATTCCCGTTCCTTACATTGGTAATTTACTTACTAGAGGTATTGGTAGCGTTCCTACAGGCTTATATCTTTACAATGTTATCAGCTCTGTTTATCGGAATGGCAGTAGAAGAGCACGAGCACGAACATCATGCAGCTCACTAATTGAAGTTAGAAATTAAAGTAAAACAAATTTTTTAAAATTATATATTATGGAAATCCCTAAAATTGTAGGTGCTGGTATCGTAGTACTAGGTGTAGGTATCGGTCTTGGTAAAATCGGAGCTGCTGCTCTTGAAGCTATCGCTAGACAACCTGAGCAATCTGGAAAAATCCAAACAGCTATGCTTATCGCAGCTGCACTTGTAGAAGGTGTTGCGTTTGCTGCTCTATTCGCAGTAAACTAATTAAAATCAGACCATTATCTGTGACGGTTGGTTACAGGTAATGGTTCTTTAAAAAAAGTAATAATTATTTATACATTTATATAATGGAATTAATTCATCAGTTTTCGTCAGGATTATTTATTATCCAGTCTGTTATTTTTCTAGCATTATTATTTTTGTTAGGTAAATTCGCTTGGAAACCTATTTTAAAGTCTATCAATGACAGAGAAACATCTATTGTTGACGCTCTTAATCAAGCTAAATTAGCTAGAAAAGAAATGGAAACTTTAAAAGAAGATAACGAAAGAATCATTCGTGAAGCTAAAATCGAAAGAGATGCTATCCTTAAAGAAGCTAGAGAAATTAAAGACAGAATCGTAGGGGAAGCTAAAGATGTTGCTAAAACTGAAGGAGACAGAATGATTGAAGCTGCTAAACAGACTATCAATGCTGAGAAAAATGCTGCTATGGCGGACATCAAAACTCAAATTGGTACTTTATCTGTAAACATTGCTGAATCTATCCTGAAACAAAAATTAGACAACAGCGAAGCTCAAAACGAATTAGTTCAAAATTATTTAAACAAATCAAACTTTAACTAAGAATGCTTACATCTAAAGTAGCTAAAAGATACGCACAAGGTTTACTTGATTTTACAAATGAATCAGGTCAAACGGCTACTGTATTTTCTGAAATGAAAGATGTAGTAAAGATCATGAAAGAGTCTGCGGACTTAAATAAATTCTTCATGACTCCTTATATCGATTCTAAAAAGAAAATAGAAGTAGCAAACGAGATTTTCAAAGGTTTATCTGTTTCTTCTCAGAATTTAATCACATTGGTGATTAAACATGGACGTGAGAACCAATTGAAGAATATCGCTCAGGAATTTATCAACAAAGTAGAAGACCTTAGCGGTGTGCAGAGAGTAACACTTACTACAGCAACTCCACTTTCAAAAGAGAACCTGGATCAGATTTTAAGATCTACAACTCTTGTAAACGCTGATTCAAACTTTGATCTGAAAGTAAATGTAAAGCCTGAGATTCTTGGAGGATATGTCCTAAGAGTAGGTGATCAGCAGGTAGACGCGTCTGTGAAGACAAAATTGAACCAAGTTAAAAAAGATTTCCAATTAAATTAAGAAAAACAACCATACAATGGCAGAAATAAATCCGGCAGAAGTATCTGCGATCTTAAAACAGCAATTGGCCAACTTCGATACTCAATCAAACGTTGAGGAAGTAGGTACAGTTTTAACCATCGGTGATGGTATTGCTCGTGTATACGGGTTAGAAAACGTACAATACGGAGAGTTGGTGAAATTTTCTAGTGATGTAGAAGGTATTGTACTTAACCTTGAAGAAGACAACGTAGGTGTTGCTTTACTTGGTGAAAGTAAATTAGTAAAAGAAGGTGATACAGTAAGAAGAACAAACAGAATCTCTTCTATCAAAGTAGGAGAAGGTATGTTAGGAAGAGTAGTAGATACTCTTGGTAACCCTATCGATGGTAAAGGTCCTATTACTGGGGATTTATACGAAATGCCATTGGAAAGAAAAGCTCCTGGAGTTATCTTCAGACAGCCGGTAACTGAACCTTTACAGTCAGGTATCGTTGCAATTGACTCTATGATCCCTGTAGGAAGAGGACAGAGAGAGCTTATCATCGGTGACAGACAGACAGGTAAAACTACTGTTGCTATCGATACGATCATCAACCAAAAAGAATTCTTTGATGCTGGGCAGCCAGTATATTGTATATATGTTGCTATCGGTCAGAAAGCTTCTACTGTAGCACAAATCGTTAAAACTCTTTCTGATAAAGGAGCTTTAGCTTATACTGTAATCGTTGCGGCTAACGCATCAGATCCAGTTCCAATGCAGGTATATTCTGCGATGGCAGGTGCTGCTATCGGTGAATTCTTCAGAGATACCGGTAGACCAGCATTGATCGTTTATGATGACTTGTCTAAACAAGCTGTGGCTTACCGTGAGCTTTCTCTACTATTAAGAAGACCACCGGGCCGTGAAGCTTATCCTGGAGACGTTTTCTACCTTCACTCAAGACTATTGGAAAGAGCAGCAAAAGTAATCGCTGATGATAACATTGCTAAGCAAATGAACGATTTGCCAGAATCTCTTAAGCCAATTGTAAAAGGTGGTGGTTCATTAACGGCACTTCCAATTATTGAAACTCAGGCTGGTGACGTTTCTGCATATATTCCTACCAACGTAATCTCTATTACAGACGGACAGATCTTCTTGGAGTCTGATCTATTCAACTCAGGGGTTCGTCCTGCGATCAACGTAGGTATCTCTGTATCCAGAGTAGGTGGTAACGCTCAGATCAAATCAATGAAAAAAGTGTCTGGTACTTTGAAATTAGACCAGGCGCAATATAAAGAACTAGAAGCGTTTGCTAAGTTCGGTTCTGACCTTGATGCTTCTACTTTAGCAGTTATCTCTAAAGGTGAAAGAAACGTAGAGCTTCTTAAGCAGCCGGTAAACTCTCCACTTCCGGTAGACAGCCAGGTTGCAATGATCTACGCCGGAACTGAGAACTTATTAAGAAATGTTCCTATCAGAAAAGTAAAAGAATTCCAGGTAGAGTATATCGCATTCCTGAGATCTAAGCACCCTGATACAATGGCAGCTATTAAAGCAGGTAAAATCGATAACGATATTACAGCAGTTCTTAAGCAGGCAGCTAACGATTTAGCTTCTAAATACAACTAAAAAATTCAATGTTTAAGGTTTAAAATATAAAGTTTTAAGCCTTAAACTTTAGACCTTAAACTTTGAACCCAAATTAATGGCAAACTTAAAAGAAATACGAGGCAGAATTACGTCAATTTCATCTACGATGCAGATTACACGTGCTATGAAAATGGTTTCCGCAGCGAAACTTAAAAAAGCACAGGATGCAATCGTAATGTTAAGACCTTATTCTGAAAAATTACAGGAGCTTATCCAGAATGTAAATTCTAGCTCAGATCCTGATCAGATTTCTGTATATGCTCAGAAAAGGGAGGTTAAAAGAATACTTTTCATCGCTGTTACTTCAAACAGAGGTCTTGCGGGAGCTTTTAACTCTTCAATTGTGAAAGAGCTTAACCTTCAGTTTCAGAACAATTCTCAATACGAGATTGAAGTTTTACCAATAGGTAAAAAAGTATATGATGCTGTAAGAAGAAACCGTTCAGTATATACTAACGGAAGTTCTGTTTATGATAACCTTAACTTTGATACAGTTGCTCATATCACTGAAGGTGTAATGACAAGCTTCAGAGAAGGAAAATTTGACGAAGTATATGTTATTTATAACAAATTCGTGAATGCAGCAACACAGGAAGTAACTACAGAAAAACTTCTTCCGATTTCAATGCCTGAAAACACTGAACCACAGGTTGAAACAGATTACATCTTTGAACCTAACAGAGCTGAGATCCTGGATAATTTGATTCCAAAATCGATCAAAACTCAGGTTTTCAAATCAATCCTGGATTCAGTAGCATCTGAGCACGGAGCGAGAATGACTGCAATGCACAAAGCGACAGACAATGCAGAGGCGTTGAGAAATGATCTGAAGATCTTCTACAACAAAGCAAGACAGGCTGCAATTACCAACGAAATTTTGGAAATTGTTTCCGGAGCAGAAGCTTTGAAAAATTCATAAAGAATTATTTTAAGATAGAATTAAATGCACCGATAATTTCGGTGCTTTTTTGTTTATATGATGCTGAAACTGTTGTTTGATGGCCAGAAATCTTCTTTATACAGATAAATGGAAGAATCCCCTCAATTATTTTTTTTATTGAAAACCAACGGTGTTGTATCGTGTCATATTTTCTTTCAAAAAAATCCTCAATCAAAATAATCTATCCCGGATTCAGGTTATTTTTATTTTACATATCTTTGTACTTAATAAAAAATATACAATCTCTAAATGGACTCGGACATAGTCAGGCTTTTGCTGGCCTTATTTCTTGTTTTACTAAATGGCTTCTTCGTAGCCGCAGAATTTTCAATTGTTAAAGTTCGTTACTCACAAATTCAGTTAAAAGCTGCAGAAGGAAATTCTATGGCAAAACAGGCAGAACATATCATCAAACATCTTGATGAATATCTTTCCGCCACACAATTAGGAATTACATTGGCATCCCTTGCTCTTGGTTGGGTAGGAGAAAGTGCCCTGCATCATATTGTTGAAAATATTTTCATCTCTTTGAGTATTGATCTTACTCAGACAACAATTACTACAATTTCAGTAGTGACAAGTTTTGTGTTGATTACAATCATGCACATTGTATTTGGTGAGCTTATCCCAAAATCAATTGCAATCAGAAAATCTGAAGCTACTACAATGGCAACTGCTGTTCCGCTAAGGGTTTTTTACACGATTTTTAAACCGTTTATCTGGTTGATGAACTCAATGTCAAATGGTTTCCTTAGATTGGTTAAAATTCATCCGGCTTCCGAACAGGAAATTCACTCTACAGAAGAACTCCAGCTTTTGGTAAAACAAAGTGCTGACAGCGGAGAGATTGAAGAAGAAAACTATGAGATCATCAAAAATGCATTTGATTTTACCGATCATTCTGCTAAACAGATCATGGTTCCAAGACAAAATATTACTTCCATAGATTTTGAGGAAGATGTTACAGATATCATTAATAAGATTATGGACAGCGGGTATTCCCGTATTCCGGTATATATCGACTCCATTGACAATATCATCGGGATTTTCTATACAAAAGAAATCATCAGGGAATTTGTCAAAAGAAAAGGAAATCTGGATCATGAAGACCTTAAAGATTTAATGCGTGATGCCTTTTTCGTTGTGGAAAGTAAGAAAGTTTCAGACTTACTGAAAACGTTCCAGCTTAAAAAACAGCATATCGCTATCGTTATTGACGAATTTGGTGGAACTGAAGGAATTATTACATTAGAAGATATTCTGGAAGAACTGGTAGGGGAAATTCAGGATGAGGAAGACGATGAAGAAAAAATCGTTGATAAAATTTCGGATAATACCTATTGGGTACAGGCTACACAGCCTTTGGACGAAATCAATGAGTTTCTGCCTAAAAGACTCCCGCTTTCAGAAGAAAGTGAGTACAATTCATTAGCCGGATTCATTCTTTATGAGTTGGAAGACATCCCGGAAGAAAACCAGGAATTTGATCTTGAGAACTATCACTTTAAAATTCTGAAAATGAATAATAAAAGTGTGGAACTTGTAGAATTGGTCTATGAAGAACCTAATGCTATAGATCATTTGGCAGATAAAATTGGAGAAGTTTAAAACAAACAGTTAGAATGAATTTTTATAACAGTATAAAAGATTACGAAGACCCAAAACGGCAGTATGAGGAAGAAGTCCTCGTTCTGGATGATACGGATGAAGTCTATAAACTGGTACTGCATAACGACGATGTTCATACATTTGATTATGTAATAGACTGTCTGATCGAAATATGCAAACATACCCTGGAGCAGGCTGAGCAATGTACGATTCTTGTCCACTACAAAGGCAAATGTACCGTAAAAACAGGCTCAATGGATGTATTGAAACCTATGCATGAAAAATTAATTTCGCGCGAATTAACAAGCGAAATCGTATAAAATAAAAACCGGCAATAAATTTTGCCGGTTTTTTTATTGAATCCTAAGGGGAAAGTTGAGGAATAACAATAAATGGCAAAGAGTAGAAGGCTTCAGGAAAATCTTTTAATTTTTAAATGCTTTAATCTTTTAATTTCTCAATATTCTTACATTGTCATATTTTATCTAAAATAGTATATTTGTACCAACTATAAAGAAACAAAAAAGAATGCTTGTAATAGGAATTGCCGGTGGTACAGGATCCGGCAAAACTACAGTTGTTGATAAAATACTTCAGCAGCTTGATATTGAAGGAATGAATATCCTTTCTCAGGATAATTATTATCACGACAACCAAGGTCTTACATTGACGGAAAGAGAAGCGCTGAATTATGACCACCCGAAATCAATAGACTTTGACCTACTGATAAAACATGTAAAAGCTTTAAAGAATAATGAATCTATTGAACAGCCCATTTACAGCTTTGTTACTCATTCCAGAACAGGAGATCATGTGACTGTAGAACCTAAAAACGTATTGGTAGTAGAAGGAATTCTGGTTCTTACCAACAAAGAATTACTGAAAGAATTTGATTTGAAAGTATTTGTTCATGCAGATTCTGACGAAAGACTGATCAGGAGGATCAGGAGAGATACCCAGGAAAGGGGAAGAGATCTGAGCGAAGTATTACACCGTTATCAGACTACATTGAAACCAATGCACCAGGAATTCATAGAACCGTCTAAAAATGATGCCGATCTTATTATCCCTAATATGAAGCAGAATTCCGTAGCGATTGATTTTTTAACTACCGTTATTAAAAACTCGTTGAAAAAACATTAAAAAAAATGGAAGAAAACAACCTTATCAAAGACATTCAGCCGAAATCTGAAACATTCAAACTTATACAGAAATATGTTTTGAACAAGTATACCATTACGATCTGTATGTTTTTGGTATGGATGGTTTTTTTCGATAAAACCTCATTTCTTGTAATTAATGAACTCAATGGTGAGATCAGAAAATATGAAGAGCAGCTGGACTTCTACAAAAAAGAATACGAAAAAAATGATGCTTTTTATAAAAAACTGATGAACAACAAATCAGAGAAAGAAAAATACGCAAGAGAAAATTATTTTATGAAAAAACCGAATGAAGAGATCTTCATTCTGGTGGTGGACAGCACAAAAGTTGCTAAAAAGTAATAAAAGTTGAATAGAATTACGTTAATGATGAATGAATTTTTAGTTTTTAAAATTCACTTGCGAAGCAGAATTCAGCATTGACCATTCACAAATAAAGAAACTAATGTCAAATACAGATATATTTTCAAACTGGGAAAATTTAGTCAAAAAACAACTTAAGACAGAAGATATTTACCCTATTTTAGAAAAGCAGAATTTGGAAGGAATAGAGGTGAAACCTTTTTACACAGAGGTTCAGAAGCCTTTGGTGAATCTGCCCAGAGTTGAAGAAAGTACCCATTTGGTAGCAAAATACCATGAAAGTTTAGAAGAAGAAGTATTTGCATTTATCCTTGATCATAATGTAGAAAATCTTGACCAGAAAACTCTCTTTGTCAACAACAAAGAACTTGCAGGACACATCAGTCCCAAAGAAGAAGACCAGTATTTTTCACTGATTGACATTTTTAATGAAAAAGAAGGAAGTATAGACGACCAGCTGGCTAAAGAATTACTGGCTAAAGACTTTAAAAGAAATATCTGTGTTGATATTTCACTTCATCAGAATGCCGGAGCAGCTATTTATCAACAGCTTGGTATTGCGCTCGCAAAAACTAAGGAGCTGGTAGAAGCTTATGGTGCAGAAATTTTGAATAAACTGATCTTCAGAATAGCCGTAGGAGGAAATTATTTCTTTGAAATGGCAAAACTGAGAGCATTTAAAATCGTTTTCAACCAGCTTTCCAAGGAATATGGGATGGACGAAGTTCCATACATCTTTGCAGAGACTTCACTGAGAAATAAGGCCGTTTCTGACAATGAAAACAACCTGATCCGTTCTACATTAGAACTTGCTTCCGCCATGATTGGAGGGGCAGATGCTGTTTTTACCAATAATTATCTTGTCAACAGAAGTACGGATAATTCGGAAGAAATTTCGTTCAAACAACAGATTGTGCTGGCCTACGAGAGTATCATCAATGTATTTGAAGATGCAGCGAACGGAAGTTATTATATTGAAGATATTACAAAGCAGTTTGCAGAAAAATCCTGGGCATTATTTGTTGAAATTGAAGAAGCAGGAGGGTATCTTGAATTGATAAAACAAGGCGTTATTCAGAAAAAGATCTATGCTCATGCTGTTGAAGAACAGCAATGGATTGAAGAAGGGAAAATAAAGCTGATTGGAGTGAATTTATACCCTAAATTAGAAGTTAAAAAGTCTATCGGAGATCTTTACAACGAAAAGGAGATAAAAGCCGTTCGCTGGGCTGAAATGTTTGAATAATGAAAGAAAAACTGATTGATTTATTTGAATATACCTATCATTTCAATGTTGAGATGATTAAAGTTATTTCTGAAAACAGAGAACTTGTTGATGATAAAACCATCAGTCTGATTAATCATACTCTTAATGCACAACAGATCTGGAATGCCCGGATTCTGGGAGAAACTACTTTTGAAGTCTGGCAGATCAATCTTTTTGAATCTCTTGAGGAAATTAACCATGAAAATTTTCTTAAAAGCATTGATATTATAAGAAGTTTTGATCTGGACAAAAGAATAGAATATCAGAATTCAAGAGGAACAAAATTTGAAAACAGTATTTTTGAAATGCTTTTTCATGCAGTCAATCACTCTACCTATCACAGAGGACAAATCAATTCTTTGCTTAAGCAAAATGGAATAACTCCGGTATTGACGGATTATATTTTTTACAAAAGATAATTTGATAGAATAATCATTTCAAATGAGATTTTGTGTAGATTTATGAAACACAAAATACAAATGGTATGAAAGAAAATGAGATAAGTTTTTATATAAGGAAATTCATATTTTCTGTTTATAATGAACTTGGCCCAGGTCTGTTGGAAAAAGTTTATGAAAAAGTTTTAGCTTGCGAGCTGGAGAATAATGGTTTAAAAGTGAATACTCAGGTCCCAATGAAAATTAAATTCAGAGATACCATTATTGATTCTAGTTTTGTTGCTGATATAATTGTTGAAGATAAAATTATCATAGAAGTGAAAGCGGTAACGGAAATAGCAAACGTTCATCACCAGCAGTTATTAACCTATCTAAAGCTAACAGGATTGAAATTAGGTATTCTGGTTAACTTTAATACTGATTATATTAGCAAAAGTATTTTTCGGAAAGTAAGAGGAAATTTAGATTAGCTTTCTAAAGAAAACCACAGATGACGCAGATTTTCGTAGATGATTGCGCATATTTTTTAGTTGAT
Source organism: Chryseobacterium rhizoplanae (assembly GCF_900182655.1). Lineage (GTDB taxonomy): Bacteria > Bacteroidota > Bacteroidia > Flavobacteriales > Weeksellaceae > Chryseobacterium > Chryseobacterium rhizoplanae. The sequence goes on along the minus strand of NZ_FXTC01000004.1, from coordinate 122,431 downwards.
AAGAAAAAAATAAACATCTGTGAAAATCCGTGACATCTGTGATAAAAAATAAGTTTTTATCAATTCAAACAGCTGAATTGTAAAATTTTAGAATGGCAATTAAAGAAATGTATCTGCATTTGAATGCAAAGAAATATAAACATAAACATCTGTGAAAATCCGTGACATCTGTGATAAAAAATAAGTTTTTATCAATTCAAACAGTTGAATTGTAAAATTTTAGAATGGCAATTAAAGAAATGTATCTGCATTTGAATGCAAAGAAATATAAACATAAACATCTGTGAAAATCTGTGTCATCTGTGATAAAAAATAAGTTTTTATCAATTCAAACAGCTGAATTGTAAAATTTTAGAATGGCAATTAAAGAAATGTATCTGCATTTGAATGCAAAGAAATATAAACATAAACATCTGTGAAAATCTGTGTCATCTGTGGTTAAATTATTAAACAAAGACATTCAAGACTATATCAATGCAAATCTAAATACAGATTTACATAGTTTGCTGTTGAAAAAATCACCATTTCCGGAGGTTTCTATGCAGGAAATTGTACAGCAGATCAAAGGAAAACAGGTGGCAGAGAGAAAATTTCCTTTTCTCTTGAAAGAAGGAATCATTTTCCCGCCACAGCTTAATCTGGAACAGTCATCATCCGAAAAAACAGCTTTATATAAATCTGGAATTTTAAAAGGAAATATATTTATTGATCTCACGAGCGGTTTTGGTATTGATGCCTACTATCTGTCCCAAAACTTTGATCATGTCACTTTGGTAGAGCAGAATACAGAACTTTTAGAAATCGTTGAGCATAATTGGAATACTTTAGGCCTTCAGGCAAATTTTATCAATAAAAAACTTGAAGATTTCCTGAAACAAAATCAGGAACATTTTGATGTTATTTACCTTGATCCCGCCAGAAGAGATCAGCAAAAAAACAAAGTTTTCCTTTTAGAGGACCTGTCACCTGATATTTTGGAAATTCAGGAAACATTACTTTCTATTTCCGATAAGGTAGTCATTAAACTCTCTCCGCTTATTGATCTTAAATATCTTGTATCAGTGCTGCCGGATATTTCAAGGATAGAAATTATTGCCCTGAAAAATGATGTAAAAGAAGTGGTTGTTTTTTTATCCAACAAAAATACAGAGGAGATCATCTGCAGCTGTGTGAACCTTGAGAGTGGAGAATCTGGCTTCACCTTCATATTTGGAGAAGAAGAAAGGGCAGAATCAGAATATTCTGAGCCTGAAAAATACATTTACATTCCCAATAACTCTATTTTGAAAGCAGGAATCTTTAATTTAATTTCACAGAAATTCGGATTGAAAAAACTTCATCCTAACAGTCATTTTTATACCTCCGGTGAAAAGAAGAAAGACTTTCCCGGGAGAATTCTGGAAGTGGAACCGGTTGACTCTAAAAATATTAAGAAAAAAGAACAGTTTAATATTATTTCAAAAAATTACCCTTTAAAACCTGATGAAATCAAGAAGAAATATGGCTTGAAAGATGGGGGAGATCATTACCTTATTTTTACACAATCCAAAAAAGGGAAAATAATATTAAAATCAGTATAAAAATGTTGCCGAAAAAAGCAGGATTTCTTACTTTTGGGCAATCAAAAATTTAAACATGAAATCGCCGCTGTTTGGATACATCAGTATAGATTAAAATAGTGCGGTTTCATATGATCTTAAAAAAATAATTTTACATATGAAAAAATTAGTTATATGTTTAGCAATTGCAACAGTAGCGGTAAGTTGTAAAAAAGTATCAGCTGGTGGAAATAAAGGGACTTTGAAACTGGAAGAAGGAGTAGAAAGATATTCTGATGCTGCACAGGGAGAAGGTCACGGACATGCAGCTGCTGCAGAACATAAGGAAGAAGTTGCTGCAAAACCAGAAGCTGAAGCTCCTAAAACAGACAGTACTGCTGCTGCAAAACCTGCTGAAGCTGAAAAGGCTCCAAAAGCTGAACACTAATTAGAAGTACAAAATATACAAGTGCCCTGTTTTTGCAGGGCATTTTTTATTAAAAAAGAGGGCTATAAAGCTCATTAGCATAAGGTTGGGAAAATCCTGCCTTTTTGTTTGTCCCTGCCGGGCATTTTTTTTAATTTTAACAAAATAAATTTTTACAATGCAAGAGACATTAAATTACATTAACGAAAACAAACAGCGTTTCGTGGATGAATTATTTGAGTTATTGAGAATTCCTTCTATTTCTGCGGATCCGGCGTATAAAGATGACGTTTTGAAATGTGCAGATGTTGTGGCGGCACACCTTAAAAATGCAGGAGCTGATAATGTTGAAGTTTGCCAGACCAAGGGCTATCCAATTGTTTTCGGAGAGAAAATTTTAGATAAAAGTTTACCTACAGTATTGGTATATGGACATTATGATGTTCAGCCGGCAGATCCATTGGAACTATGGACAAAACCTCCTTTTGAACCTTATATTGAAAAAACGGAACTACATCCTGAAGGAGCTATTTTTGCAAGAGGTTCTGCGGATGATAAAGGACAGTTCTTCATGCACCTGAAAGCTTTTGAAGCTATGATGAAAACCAATGCTCTTCCTTGTAACGTTAAATTTATTTTAGAAGGAGAAGAAGAGGTGGGTTCTGTAAGCTTGGGAGACTGGGTGAATGAAAATAAAGAGAAACTAACTTGTGACTGTATCTTAATTTCCGATACTCATATTTACAGCAACGAGCAGCCAACAGTTACAACAGGATTAAGAGGTTTAAGCTATGTAGAAGTAGAAGTGGAAGGTCCAAACAGAGATTTGCACTCAGGTCTTTACGGTGGAGCAGTTCCAAACCCTATTCACGTTCTTTCAAGAATGATTGCTAATCTGATTGATGAAAATGGTCATATTACAATTGACGGGTTCTATGACAACGTAGAAACGGTTTCAGATGCAGACAGAGCTGATATGAACAAATTGAAAGACAACCCTGAAGAATTCAAAAAATCAATTGGATTAAGCAATATAGAAGGAGAAAAAGGATATACAACTTTAGAAAGAACATCTATACGTCCTACTTTAGACTGCAACGGAATCTGGGGTGGTTATACCGGAGAGGGTGCAAAAACTGTCATTCCTTCCAAAGCTTTTGCTAAAATTTCAATGCGTTTGGTTCCTTACCAGACTCCTCAGGAAATTACAGAAAAATTCACGAAATATTTTGAAAAAATCGCTCCGGATACCGTAAAAATTAAAGTAACGCCTCACCATGGAGGAATGCCTTATGTTTTACCAACCAATACCAAAGAATTTGCAGCAGCAAAACAGGCGATGGAATCTGCATTTGGAAAAGAAGTTCTTCCTTACAGAGGAGGAGGAAGTATTCCAATTACAGCGATGTTTGAGCAGGTTTTAGGAGCTAAGTCCGTATTGATGGGCTTCGGGTTGGATTCTGATGCGATCCACTCTCCAAACGAGCATTATGGATTATTTAATTTCTATAAAGGAATTGAAAGTATTCCGTTGTTCTTTGAAAATTATTCAAAGTAATTCAACGAAAATAAGATAAGGTAAGGTATTTCTGGAAAGAGATACCTTATTTTTTTGCTCAAAATTGAGCTGTTTTATCTGTGTGGAGAGATGTTTTTAATAGCTTTAAAAATTAAATTCACTGAGAATAAAAGCGTTATTTTTTATTTGCAATAAGTTATTTCACCATTCGTGGAAAGTTTATATTTTTAATACAAAACTTGATTTACTATGAAAAAATACTACTCAATTGCATTTTTACTATTATCAGCGTGTATTTTTGCACAACAGACTGTGTCCTTTGAGTCCAATGAAGGATTCAACGTTGGAAATATCAATGGCCAGGCAGGATGGATCAGCACTCCTACAGGAGGAATTCCTGCAAATGTAATCCATCAGAGCATCAGTGCAGATAAAGCCAGCGACGGAAGCAGTTCCCTCAAAATTGTCAAAGAAACCACCTACGGAACCCAGTCTGATCCTATTATCGGAGGTTTTTATAACCTGCCGGCTCCTCTTGCTTACAACAATTTCTCCGTATCATTTGATATCAACATGTCGCAGCTCAACGGCTCTGATTTTGGTTTTCAGGGAGTAAATAGCGTTGATGATCAGTTTGTAGTGAGATTGGATTTTGATAAAACCGGTCTGTTCAAGATCCTTAATACAATATCCGGTATACAGGATTTGATTCCAATATCTTCAAACTGGCTGCCTAATATCTGGTATAGAATAAAAGTTGTAGGAACAGCCACAGATGTCAGATATTACCTTAATAATATTCTTATTTACACAGGTGTTGCCGCAAGTTCAGTGAATATAGATCAGCTGCGTTTTGTGCATAATAATGCGTTGGGAACAGCCTACATTGATAATATTAAATTGAATAGTGAACTATGGGTTTTAGGGATTCAAGATTCTAGGTTTACTGCAAAAGAAGTATCCATTTATCCTAATCCTGCAAGTGATTTTATACATATTAATTTTCCTGGTGCAATAAAAAAGATTGAGATCTATGATGAATCAGGAAGGATAATAAAAACCGAAACAAACAGTAGTGAAATGGATGTAAAAGGGCTGCCTTCAGGTGTATATATGGTTAATATCACAACTGAAAAAAAGAATTTTACAGAAAAAGTACTCATCAGATAAATTATTCATTGATTCCCAAAACCTGTAATCTTTTAAGTCTGCTGTCATATTTATGGATGATTTTTTTGAAATGATACTTTTCTTTAGGTTTAATATCTTTATTTGTTTTAGCTAAAATATATTATGTTAAATTATTGATTATATTTAAAATATTCGCTGATTTTGCCTTTTTGATTAAAATACATATATTTGCTCAAAACTAAAAATATCATGAAGAAACTTTACATTTTCGCAATTTCGTTGATTTCCATATCATCTTTTGCCCAGCAGACCATCTCTTTTGAAGCCAGTGAAGGATATACTGCAGGAAACATTAATGGCCAGCAAGGTTGGGTGACTACCAATAATGGAGCTGTACCGCCAGTATATTTGACAAGTCAGTTGGTATCAGCTGAAATGGCAAGCCAGGGTTCAAATAGCTTTAAAATAACTCCGGACCTGCCTTATGGTCCACAGCAAAGTCCTGTTATGGGTGGATTTTATACTTTTGCAACACCATTAACCTATAATAGCTTTACACAGTCATTTGATGTAAGACTTACCCAAAAAAATTCATCAAGCTCAGATTTTGTGTTCAGAACAGTGAGTACAACTGGGGCTGGAGGAATTGTTACTTATATTGATTTTTCTTACGACGGGAAAATTTTAATTGCAACAGCCGGATCCAATAATTTAGTAGATACCAACCAGATTTGGAATGCCAACACATGGTACAGAGTGAAAATAGTGTCTACTGCTACAGGTATCCAATATTTCGTGAATGATGCTCTTATCTATACAGGACAGCCATTCAGTAACAATAATATTAACAGAATGGATTTTGTGCATGATAACTATGGAGGTTCTGCCTATATTGATAATATCAAAATCAATAATGAAGCATCACTATCTACAAGAGATGCCGTTAAAAATGATGTGAAGCTATCCATTTATCCAAATCCTGCTACTGATGTGATAAAAATTACAACTCCTAACAAGGTAAAACATGTTGAAGTATATGACATGTCAGGAAAAAGAATAGAGGTAACATTAAACGGTGATCAGGTGAATGTAAGAAACCTTTCTTCCGGAGCCTATTTACTGAATGTAGAAACGGAGGGGAAAAATTTCACAGAGAAATTTATAAAAAAATAATTTCTGATAAATCTTAGTATCAGTAAAACGCTCCAATTGGAGCGTTTTTGTTATTTTAGAGAATTAAAATTCGAGAATCAATGGGAGAAAATAAAACAGCTTATATAACAGGAGGAACCAAAGGTATTGGTTTCGGAATTGCTAAAATTTTACTTGAAAACGGAATATCAGTAGCATTTTCAGGAAGAAAAAGAGAAGATGTCATGAGGGCGGAAGAAGAACTTAAACAATACTCAGAAAATGTTTTGGGAATTGTTTCTGACGTAAGAAGTCTGGAAAGCGAGCAGGAAGCGGTAAAATATACCGTTGAAAAGTTCGGAAGACTGGATTATATCATTGCTAATGCAGGATTGGGAATATTTAAACCCGTAGACGAACTCACCGCGGAAGAGTGGAATGATATGATAGAAACCAATCTCACAGGTGTTTTCTATACCTTAAAAGCTTCTGTAGAAGAACTGAAGAAGACAGAAGGTTATTATATTACCATCTCAAGTCTCGCAGGTGCCAACTTCTTTGAAAACGGAACAGGATATAATGCTTCAAAATTCGGAGTGGTGGGTTTCACACAGGCTGCAATGATTGATTTAAGGAAATATAATATCAAGTCTACAGTTATTATGCCGGGGTCGGTGGCCACTCATTTTAACGGAAATATTCCGTCAGAAAAAGACAGTTGGAAGATTCAGCCTGAAGATATGGGCAACCTCATATTGGATATTTTAAAGATGAATCCAAGAGTTTTGCCAAGTAAAATAGAGTTTAGAGCTACTAAACCATCATAATGTTTGATCCTTAATATCTTTTTAAGATAACTGATTCAATAAGAATACATTAATTGATAGATGTTTTTATTTCACAGGCAACCTTTTAAAACTTTTGTTGTCTTATGAGCAGAAACCGTTCTTTCTTCATTTAATCACTAATAAATAGTAGTTAAAATCTACCTATTAACTGGTATTGATTCTATTTTTAAACTGAAGTAAGTTTGGTACTGAATTAAAATAAAAATATGAAAAATTTTCTATCAATTAATGCATTTTTGTTGATTTTATTTCAAACATTGAATGCCCAGACACTGGAAAGTGACAATTTTAATACGTACACTGTAGGAAATGTGGGAACAGACATTACTGCAGCTACTCCCGGACAAGGCGGGTTTTATACAGATTTTGCAGGAGGATCCAATTCGGAAGCACAGATTGTAAATATAGATGCTTCCCATGGAAAATCTTTACAATTTACAGGAAGTGCTGGTGGTCCGGTGACAAAATATATGTGGAAAAATGGACTGGGAACGGCCTGGGCAGGAAGAACCTCCGGAAATGATATCCTTAAACTGAGTTTTAATCTTTATACAGGAAGTTCTACAGGAGGTGTAGGACGGGGAACTGTACTGATTTATGATGGTACAACTCATAAAACACTACTCGGAGCCGGATATGAATACAATACACAGCGAATTGTCGGAATTGCATACTACACCAAAATATCATCAGGGGTAACCGGGAATTACTTATTTTATCTGGAACCTGCTACGACTACATATCCACCCAATACCTGGATTACTTTGAGCTGTACATTCAATAAAACGACTGGAGTAGTTACATGGACAACTCCTGGTGGCAGTACTTATAGCCCCGCATCAACGCATACTCCTGCAGCGGCAGGCGTAGATCCTTTCGAAATGGATTTCGTTTCAGTAGCCAGCTCAGGAAATACCGTAGCCAATATTACTTCTTTTGATGATTATATGGTAACCGCTACAAATGTTGCAACATTGGGAACTAAAGAAGCTGTTGCAGAAGAAAACAGGATTTCAGTCTACCCGAATCCTGCAACTGACTTTCTGAATATACAATCAGAAGCACCAATCACTCAAGTTGAAGTTACCAATATGGCAGGAAGAAAAGTGCAGGTTCAGTTAGATCATAACAAAATAGATATTCGCAATCTTACCCCGGGAATTTATACCGTCAACATTGAAATAAAGGGAAATAAATTTTCTAAAAAAATCATTAAAAAATAATCTGAATCTTACTTCTGATAACACGAAAACGCTCTGTATTAGGGCGTTTTGTTAATTTTAATGCGCTGAATAACAAATCAATATATATTATGCATGCATAATATATTTTTTGCTTATATTAGCAAAAATTAATTCAAACAAAATCTCTGCAAAAATCATCATGGGTTGATGCATTAAAGGGAAAAAATAAAATAGTACACATGAAATCGTAAGATTACATATGACAATAAAAACAATAAGCAACATATGAAAATATTAGTTTGTATTAGTAGTGTTCCGGATACTACTTCCAAAATTAACTTTACAGCAGATAAATCTGCTTTCGACAAAAACGGAATTCAGTGGGTGATCAACCCGCTAGACGAATTTGCATTGACAAAAGCGGTTAAACTTCAGGAATCTCAGGGAGCAACAGTAACAGTAATCAACGTAGGAGATGCTGGTACAGAACCTGTGATCAGAAAAGCATTAGCAATTGGTGCTAATGATGCAGTAAGAGTAAATCTTGATCCTAAAGACAGCTATTCTACAGCAAAAGAAATTGCAGCTGTAGCTCAAAACGGAGGATATGATCTTATCCTTTGCGGAAAAGAATCTATCGACTATAACGGAGGTTCTGTTCCGGGAATGGTGGCTCAGCTATTGAACCATCCTTTCGTAAACGCTTCAGTAGGATTAGATGTAAACGGAAGTGAAGCTACTGCAGTAAGAGAAATTGAAGGAGGAAAAGAAACTATTTCTGTAAAATTACCGGCTATCATTGCTGGTCAGAAAGGTTTGGTAGATGAAAAAGACCTTATCATCCCGAATATGAGAGGAATTATGTCTGCAAGAACAAAACCTCTACAGGTAGTAGAGCCTGCTTCTTCAGAAGTAAAAGTTCAGGGAGTATCTTATGACAGCGTTCCCCCAAGAGCAGCTGTGAAAATGGTTTCTCCTGACAACCTGGATGAATTGGTAAGATTACTTCACGAAGAAGCTAAAGTAATTTAATAAGAACCAAGTAAAAAGTAAAAAGATTCAGATGACATTGATGCAAATAGGGAATTACTCAGTTTCATTACTATTCAAAGCATTGGGCAACCCTGAATCTTAAACATTAAACCCTAAACAAATTTCAAATGGCAGTATTCGTATACGCAGAAAATATAAACGGAGTTTACAAAAAAGCAGCTTTTGAAGCAGTTTCTTACGCTAAAGCTATTGCTGACAAAGCAGGAGATACCGTTACGGCAATCTCTGTAAACCCAACAGATTCTTCAGATTTATTATACAAATATGGAGCATCAAACGTTATCAATATCAAAGACGAAGGTCTTAAAAATTTCTCAGCAAAAGCATTCGCACAGGCTGTAAGTGAAGTAGCGGACGGAAACATTATCGTTTTCCCTCACACAACTGATGCTTCTTCAATTGCTCCGATGCTTTCTGTAATGAAGAACTATTCTTTAATTACTAACGCTTTGGAAGCTCCTGAAAGCCTTTCTCCTTTCCAGGTAAAGAGAAGAGCATTCTCCGGAAAAGGTTTTATGCATGCAAAAGCTGAAGGAAACGGAGTAATCGTTACGGTTTCTCAAAACGCTTTCGGTGTTAAAGAAAATGCAGTATCAGGTTCAGAAGAAGTGAAAAACCTATCAGTAGCTAATGAAGATACTAAAGTGATTTCTCACGAGCAGAGCTCAGGTAAATTAGACCTTAAAGAAGCTGAAGTTGTTGTTTCTGCCGGTAGAGGAATGAAAGGACCTGAAAACTGGGGAATGATTGAAGATTTAGCAAACGTTTTAGGAGCAGCTACAGCATGTTCTAAACCGGTTTCTGATATCGGATGGAGACCTCACACAGAGCACGTAGGACAAACAGGTAAGGCAATTTCTCCGAATCTTTACATTGCTGTAGGGATTTCAGGGGCAATTCAGCACCTTGCCGGAGTAAACTCTTCAAAAACTATCGTAGTAATCAACAGCGATCCTGAAGCACCATTCTTCAAGTCTGCTGATTATGGAGTAGTAGGAGATGCTTTCCAGATTATTCCTGCATTAACAGAGAAAATTAAAGCAATAAAAGGATAAGAAAGTGAATTGTGAATAGTCAATTCGTTTTGCGTGTCAATTTTTAAACATTTACCTGCGAAGCAAAATTCACTATTTACGTTTGACAATCATCAACAATACAGATAAAAGCTCGGCTTTCCGGGCTTTTATTTTTGCGTAAAAAAGTAAAATCACAATAAAAAATTAATCTATATTTGTAGCTATGGATTATAAGCAGCTAATTATTCGCGGAATATCGTACAGCCAGACACAATCAGGGGCGTACGCATTGTTACTGGAGCATGAAGAAACACACATAAAATTACCTGTTGTTATAGGAAATTTCGAAGCCCAGTCTATCTCTCTCGGATTGGAAAAAGATATTCATCCGCCGCGTCCTCTTACTCATGATTTATTTACAAAATTTATAGTCTCTGCCAACTATGAATTGATCTCTGTGATTATTTATCAGATTGTAGACGGAGTATTCTTCTCGAATATCAACTTTAAAAATAAAGTGAACGATGAAGAATTGATCCTTGATGCCAGAACTTCCGATGCTGTTGCAATGGCGGTAAGATTTGATGCACCCATATTTACCACACAGCAGGTTCTGAATGAAGCCGGAATTTTATTAGAACTGGAAGATGTTGCCAAAGAAGACCAGTCTTTCTCAGAAACTGTACAGACAGAAGACAACTTAAAATCTCTTTCTATGGAAGAACTTCAGAAATTACTGGAGGATGCCGTTAAAGAAGAAGACTATGATACTGCTCTTGAAATCCAGGAAGAAATCAAGAGAAGGAAAAAGACAATTGACTAAGAGATACTTTTTATATAAACTATGAATTTAAAATTACGACTGACCATCCTCAGTTTCCTTCAATTTTTTGTTTGGGGAGCATGGCTGATTACGATGGCAAACTTCTGGTTTGGCACAAAACATTGGGAAGGAACTCAGTTTGGAGCTGTGTTCGGAACCATGGGAATTGCTTCCATTTTTATGCCAACCATTACTGGAATTATTGCTGACCGCTGGGTTAATGCGGAGCGTATATTTTCAGTATTACACATCCTTTATGGGGTTATTCTTTTCGTATTGCCTCATTCTGCAGACCCGAATTCTTTCTTTTCGGTGATGCTTGTGGCGATGTGTTTTTATATGCCTACCATTGCACTGGCAAACTCTATTTCTTATACGATCCTGAAAAATAACAATATGGATGTAGTGAAAGATTTTCCGCCTATTCGTGTATGGGGTACCATTGGTTTTATTGTAGCCATGTGGATTACTAACCTTAGTGGAAACAAAGCTACAGAAGGACAGTTTTATATTGGAGGTGCTGTAGCTATATTCTTAGGAATTTATGCTCTTACTTTACCAAAATGCCCGCCACAAAAGCTGATTGATAAAAACTCGCCGCTGTCTGAACAATTAGGATTGAATGCATTCAAGCTTTTTGGAAATTATAAAATGGCTTTGTTCTTTTTATTTTCAATGCTTTTAGGAGCTGCACTTCAGCTTACCAATGCATATGGAGATGTTTTCTTAAGTGAATTTTCACATTTTCCTAAATACGCGGACTCATTTGTAGTACAAAGATCTACCATTATCATGTCTATTTCTCAGGTATCAGAAACCTTGTTTATTCTGGCGATTCCTTTCTTTCTGAAGAAATTCGGAATTAAAAAAGTAATGCTGATGTCTATGCTGGCTTGGGTTTTAAGATTCGGATTCTTTGCATATGGCGTTCCGGACGGATTTGGACTTTCCCTGATCATCCTTTCATGTATTGTATACGGAATGGCATTTGATTTCTTTAATATTTCAGGATCACTTTTCGTAGAAACAACTACAGATAAAAAAATACGTTCTTCAGCTCAGGGGTTATTTATGATGATGACCAACGGTTTCGGAGCTGTTTTTGGAAGTTATATTGCAGGCTGGGCTATTGATAAATTCTTTACCCACAAATTTACAACCGTTTCAGATTTATCCACTTATCTGCAAACTACACCTGATAATCCTACTTTCCTTGAAATTCTAAAAAATAGTTTCAATGCAGCGGTTAATTCAGACGGAACGCTTTCATCTGTGGTAATGGTAAAAGACTGGCAGCAGATATGGCTTTCATTTGCCATTTATTCACTGGTGCTGGCTATATTCTTTGCTGTATTGTTTAAACATAAACACAACCCGGAAGATGTTTCATCCGTAAAACATTAATTAAAACTAACATTCTTAAGATATTAAATTGCATTTTTTTTAAAATGCAATTTTTTATTTTAAGACCTAAATGTTACTTTTCGTAAAGACTTTACATCCACTTTCAATGACAATGCTTTGCTGAAGAAAAAATATGGACTTCAGATCGGGATAGAGATCGTAAATGTTAATTTTTAATTTAATAATAAATAGCCTTTTTCTTTGTGTAATAAATAATAATAGTAAGGCTTTTTTGTAACTAACAAGTGTTCGGGTACAGAAATCCTATTTTTAAAACACACTATTTAAAAGTGTGTTTTTTTTTGTATTTTGGCACTTTAGTAAATATGAAAAATATTCAGTTATTAGGATTACTGTTAGTTGTAGCAGGCAGTTTTTTACCCTTGGTGCATGTACCTGTTATTGGGAACTGGAACTATTGGAAACTTGATCATTATCTGGCTATTGCATGCTGGATATTTGCTGCATGTGCAGTTTTTGGAATTGTTAATAACAGCGTAAAAATCGTGAGATTTTTTGGTATCCTGCTTATCCTTTTATTTGCGTTTACCTTATTCGCTGTGAAAATGCAGTCTTTGCAATACTTTAGCTTTTTACCATTCAAATCATGGCAGGAAACTTTTGCCGGAATTGTTAAACTGAAATGGGGCTGGGCTGTAGAATTTTTAGGAGCTTTCCTTTTGGTTTTTGCAGGAGGAAGCAAAAAAGTAAATAATCGAACACAACTATAAAGATGAACTTCTTAAAAATATTTTCCGCAGGAATTTTGTTGTTGGCAGCTACACAGATTAACGCGCAGACTGCAAATCAGAAAAAACCGGATAATCCACCTAAATGTGCCAATATAAAAGAAGGTAAATTTGTGAGACCCAATTACCCGGAAGGAATATGGCATATGACCATTAAAGATAATGTTCAGACTGAATATTTCAATAATGGAAAAGACTATATCAAATCAACATTGGTTTTTGTGGATGACTGCAACTACAAAGCAATCATTATGGAGAAATCTGATAAAGATAATCCAGTACAGATAGGAGATGTCTTCAATAATAAGATTATAGCAACTCAGGATAACCTTCTGAAAGTTAATACTAAAATTGAAGGGACTCAGTTTGATGTGGTTTATGTAAAAGTGAAATAAATTCAACCTAATAAAACGGAATCTTTGTTCCGTTTAGCTAAAAATAAAAATTATATACATGAAAGAAGTATTCATCGTTTCCGCAGTAAGAACACCTATGGGGAGTTTTATGGGAAGCTTGTCAACAGTTCCGGCTACAAAACTGGGAGCAACTGCTGTAAAAGGAGCACTGGATAAAATTGGTTTAGATCCTAATGCTGTTCAGGAAATTTATATGGGCAATGTTCTGCAGGCAGGAGAAGGCCAGGCGCCGGCTCGTCAGGTAGCTTTAGGAGCAGGTCTTTCAATCAATACACCTTCTACTACAGTTAATAAAGTTTGTGCTTCAGGAATGAAGGCTGTAACAATGGCTGCTCAGGCAATCAAAGCTGGTGATGCAGACGTAATTGTTGCCGGAGGTATGGAAAATATGTCTTTAGTTCCTCATTATTACAATGCAAGAGTGGCTACAAAATTAGGCGATATCAAAATGCTTGATGGGATGGTGCTTGACGGTCTTACAGACGTATACAACAAAGTGCATATGGGAGTATGTGCAGAAAAATGTGCAGCAGACTATAATATCACAAGAGAAGATCAGGATAACTTCGCTGTAGAATCTTACAAAAGATCTGCAAAAGCTTGGAGCGAAGGAAAATTCAGTGAAGAAATTGTACCGGTTTCTATTCCTCAGAGAAAAGGTGAGCCTGTAATTTTTGCTGAAGATGAAGAATACAAAGCAGTAAACTTCGACAGAATTTCAACGCTTCCTACCGTATTCAAAAAAGAAGAAGGAACAGTAACCGCAGCTAACGCATCTACTTTGAATGACGGTGCTTCGGCATTGATCCTTGTTTCCAAAGAAAAAATGGAAGAACTTGGATTGAAGCCTCTTGCAAAAATCGTTTCTTATGCTGATGCAGCACATGAGCCTGAAAACTTTACAACTGCTCCGGCAAAAGCATTACCTATCGCTCTTAAAAAAGCAGGATTAGAAGTTTCTGATATTGATTTCTTCGAATTCAACGAAGCTTTTTCAGTAGTAGGATTGGCTAACAACAAAATCTTAGGATTAGATGCTGCTAAAGTAAATGTAAACGGAGGAGCTGTTGCATTGGGACACCCACTGGGAAGTTCAGGTTCAAGAATCATCGTTACATTGATTAACGTTTTAAAGCAAAATAACGCTAAATACGGTGCAGCAGCAATCTGTAACGGAGGTGGCGGAGCTTCTGCTATCGTGATTGAAAATATCTAATATTCTGTTTACGAATATATTACCATTAAGGAATGGATAATTTTTTTAAAAACTTATCCATTTCTTAATGGTTTTTCTATTTTTGTGCTACTAATATATATTTGAAATGTCTGAAACTGAGAATCGACAGCCTAAAAACATAAAGAATAATCCGAAGATTATGAAAGCCTGGGCTGTATATGACTGGGCAAATTCCGTGTATTCCCTGGTGATTACCTCTACTATTTTCCCCATTTATTACTCTATACTTACCACAGCGTATGAGAAAAAGGAATACGTAGCAGAAACCAAAACATGGATTGATGTCCCGGTAAGACATATGATCAAAATTTTTGGAGAAGAATACAAACCGGATACCGTGTACGGATATTCATTAACAATATCCTTCCTTATTGTTGTATTACTTTCACCGTTTTTATCTTCCTTGGCAGATACAATCGGAAACAAAAAATCCTTTTTACAGTTCTTTTGTTATTTAGGAGCTACATCATGTATGGGATTAGCCATGTTTACGGGGATGCATAATGTATTTCTGGGGCTTCTCTTCAGTATTACAGCCAGTGTTGGTTTTTGGGGGAGTCTGGTATTTTATAACTCCTTTCTTCCGGATATTGCCACACCGGACAGGCAGGATGCACTTTCTTCCAGAGGATATGTGTACGGGTATATTGGGTCTGTAGTTTTAGTGGTGATCTGTTTAGTCCTTATTCAGGTTTTTGCTAAAGGAGCAGCACAGCAGCTGCTATTTACAAGAATCAGTTTCCTATTGACAGGAGCCTGGTGGTTTGGTTTCTCTCAGTATACATTCAAACACCTTCCTCAGTTTGGGGATGTGAAAGATAAACTTCCTAAAGATCTTGTATTATTGAACTATAAAAATATTTTCAAAAAACATGAAGAGCAGGGAGGCTTTTTTGAAGTATTAAAAGATAATATGAGTTTCTATAAAGATATTGCTAAAGAAAGCTTTCATGAACTTTTTAAAGTAGGAAGAGATCTTTTCAAAGACAGAAACCTGAAGTTCTTTTTGTCAAGTTTCTTCTTTTACAGTGTGGGAATGCAGACGATCTTCCTTATGGCAACTTTATTCGGAAAAAGTGAGATCAATCTGGCTCAGGATAAACTTATCGGAACCCTTTTGGTAATTCAGATTGAAGCTATTATTGGGGCTATTATTTTCTCAAGACTATCCAAAAGAATCGGAAACAGAAATGTTATTTCCATTGCAATTATCTTATGGATAGCGGCTTGTATATGGGCTTACTTCCTGAAGAAAGAAAGTCCAACAGTAGAATACCAGTTTTATGGAGTAGCTGCAGTAGTAGGTTTGGTAATGGGTGGTCTTCAGGCGATGTCCAGATCTACCTATTCAAAATTGCTTCCTGAAAACTCAATGGAAAATACAACGTATTTCAGTTTCTATGACGTATTGGAGAAAATTGCCATCATCATCGGGACATTCATCTTTGCAACGTTGATTGAGCATTTTAATAATATGCGTATCGCGGCATTGTCCATGACCATATTCTTTGCGGCAGGATTAATTTTAATACGATTCCTGAAGGTTAAAATGAGAACCGACAGAGAAACTTTATAAATTGAAAGACGTTATTTTTAACGTCTTTTTTTTATTTTAAAGAATAAAAAACATTTATTTGATTAATTGATTTGATTTATTTATAGAATTACCATTAATAGTAGAATATAGCTATAATTTTTCACTGTGTGTTGATATTTTTTGTTTATTTGTAAAAACGATAAAATTATCAAAATCATGAAAAAGTTTCTATTAATTTGTTTTTTGCAATGTTGTATTCTTTGTTTTTCTCAAAATTTAAAACCCGTTGCTCAAAAAGTTTTGGAATTTCATAATCAAAAATCAGAACTTAAAACCTATGCTTTATTTGAGGCAGATAAATCTGCAGATAAAATAGGTGAATACAAAAAAGCAGCAACAGATATTACGGTGATGTCTTTGAAGCCTGCAGAATTAAAAAGATTAATCCAGGATAAACCTGATTTTCTTGAAATCTCTTTTCCCTTTGATGGTGGCAGACAAATCACTGTTGAAATGTACAGACATCAGATCTTAACCAACGATTTTAAAGTTGTAACAGAAAAAGGAAAAGCAGTAGAGTATACACCAGGAGTGTATTATCAGGGAATTGTGAAAGGGGATAATGCTTCTATCGTGGCTTTTAGTTTTTTCAACGATGATATTGTAGGAGTTGCTTCTACCCCTGAATTAGGAAATATAGTTGTAGGAAAAGTTAAAAATTCCGAAGATTTTGTAAGCTATTCAGATTCTAAATTAACAGGATCTAATCCATTTGCCTGTGATGTAGACGGATTGAAAGAAAATCAGGTTCAGAGACCGGTTTTCAACCCTAATAATACCAGCAAAAAGAAAACAGACAACTGCGTAAGAATATACTATGAAGCAGGTTTCGGCCCTTATACCCAAAATGGAAGCAATACCACAACTACAACCAATTGGGTAACTGCTATGCATAATAATGTTTCGACACTGTATGCGAACGAGAATATTAATGTGGCTTTAAGCGAAGTTTTTGTTTGGACTACTACTGATCCCTATGCAGGCTCACCAAGCACAATTCTGAGCCAGTTTAGAACCACCAGAACCTCTTTTAACGGGGATGTGGCACAATTATTAAGAAACCCTGCTACAACAAGTATCGCCTATGTAAATTCATTATGTACTGATTACAGATATTCTTATTGTGGTACAAATTTCACCTATCAAAATGTGCCAACCTATTCATGGAATATAGAGGCTATGACGCATGAACTTGGGCATAATTTAGGTTCACCGCATACTCACGCATGCTTCTGGAACGGAAATAATACAGCTATTGATGGCTGCGGACCTGCTTCAGGAAATAACGAAGGTTGTACGGCTGCACTTCCTCCTGCAGGTGGAGGAACTATTATGAGTTACTGCCATTTGGTAAGCAGCGTAGGGATTAATTTTGCGAATGGTTTTGGTGTACAGCCTGGAACATTGATCAGAAATACAATAGATTCAAAAGGATGTCTTGGTACCAACTGTACTGCATCTTGCCCTACGTCCATCACGAATTTTAACATTAACAATATCACACAGACTTCTGCAAATGCCACTTTTACGGATGCTCTTTCAACAGCATGGAAATATAAGCTTACAACAGCAAACGGAGCAGCAGTATCTTCAGGAAATGTTAATACACAGTCTTTTAATTTTTCAAATCTACAACCGGCATCTTATTACAGATTAAGTGTAGGAACAGATTGCAGCGGGCCAAATGCATTCCAGTTATCAAAACTTTTCCTGACTGACGGAGCATGGTGTGATGGAACTCAGTTCTTAGATACAGGAGGTTCCACGGGGCAGTATAAAGATAATGAAGACCTTGTAAAAACATTTTATCCTACTCCGGGCTCATCTATGACAATGACATTTACAGCATTCGATCTTGAACAGGGCTATGATTTTATGTATGTGTATAATGGTCCTTCTACAGCTTCTCCATTATTCGCCAATGGAAATAATCTGAGTGGAAGTACTCTGCCCGGTCCCTTTACGTCAACAGATCCTTCAGGTGCTATAACAGTAAGATTTGTTTCAGATGGAGGCGTTACAGGAAACGGCTGGAATGCGAATTTCTCTTGCAATGTTTTAGCAGTAGAAGATATCAATATCAAAAATAATTCAATAGATATTTATCCGAATCCAGCCAAAAATATGATAACTCTCTCTTCAAAAGAAAAATTAAAAGGGTATAAAATTTACGATGAAGCAGGAAGACTGGTAGCTTCTGATTCTTCCCTGAAAGGAAATAAACAGGAAATCAATCTTTCCTCAATTCAGACAGGAAACTATGTGATTACTGTAGAAACAGAGAAGCAGACCATTAATAAAAAACTGATCAAACAGTAATTTTTAAATAAAACTTTGTAAAAGCCTGATAACATCAGGCTTTTTTCGTATATTTATATAGAAAAAATTCGGCCTGAGATTTGCTTATATTCAACGGAATAATTTTTAACTTTGCAAAAAGATTTATTGTCAATATGACCAACCCTTTATTTTATGCAAAAATAATCCTGTTTGGAGAATACGGAATGATTGAAGATTCCCAGGGGCTTGTAGTACCTTACAGCTTCTACAAAGGAACTTTGAAATTTTCAGATTTGAGTTCAGAATTTGAATTGAACTCCAACAGGCATCTGCAGAAATATTCTGAATTTCTTACAGTACTTGATCTTTCCGACGATTTTAAGTTGGATATCGAGAGCTTCAAAAATGATATTTCTAACGGACTTTTCTTTGATTCCAATATTCCTCAGGGATATGGAGTGGGAAGTTCCGGAGCTTTGGTTGCAGCTATTTTTGAAAAATATTCAATCAGCAAACTCAATCCTGAGAACATCTCAAAAGATAATCTTAAAAAACTAAAAGCTGTTTTCGGTGAAATGGAAAGCTATTTCCATGGGAAAAGTTCAGGAATGGATCCTTTGATCTGCTACATGAATCTGCCAATCCTTATCGAAAATAAAGAAAATTTAGACAGGGTAAATATTCCAGAAGGAGAAAAAGGGAAAGGAGCTATTTTCCTTATTGATTCCGGGATAACAGGGGAAACAGGTCCTATGATTCAGATTTTCTTTGAAAAAATGAAGACTGAAGGCTTCCGCAAAACCCTGAAAGAAGAATTTATCCGTTACAACAACGCATGTATTGAATCTTTCCTTAAAAAAGATATGAATCCTTTCTTCAGAAACCTGAAAAAACTTTCTTACTGGGCGTATGAACATTTCCGTCCAATGATTCCTGAAAGTATTTTTAATATCTGGAAAAAAGGTCTGGATTCTAACGCTTATTATCTTAAACTCTGCGGAAGCGGTGGAGGCGGCTATATCTTAGGGTTCACCAAAGACTATGCAAAAGCAGAAAAAATGCTTGAAGGCTTCCAAAAAGAAGTGATTTACAGATTTTAAACAGGTTGGAATGAATTCTGAAAAAGAAACTTTCCAATCTAAAAATTATGTATCAAAATCTTTATTGTACAGATTTTCACAATTCGTGGGCTTTTTGCTCGGAGCACGTTTTTTTGTAGCAGCTCTGCTGACATTTGCCCTTTATGTTTCCACTTTTTTCTTGTTCAATCAGGATGAATCTTTCAGAAAATTCGTGTTTGATTTCAAAGTACACGGTATTATTTTCTGTACAGTCCTAACGATTCTCGCCGGCGGCATCATCAATCAGTTTTATGATCTGGAGAAAGACCACATTGTAAAACCTTTCAGAACAAGGGTTCAGAGTTTCATCAAGCAGAAATATTTTCTATATGCCTATCTCGCACTCAGCGCTATTTCTTTGGGAGTGGCCTGGATGATTTCCCATAATGTTTTTGTTTTTTTTGTGGTTTATCAGTTCTTTATGTGGTTTTACAGCCATAAATTGAGCAGAATACTCATTGTAAATAATCTTACCTTTGTCAGCCTTACCCTGTATCCGTTCTTTGGAATGATGGTGTATTACGAAACCTTTTCGAAAAAGGTATTCCTGATGGCGGTTTTTCTTTTCCTTATTTTACTTTGCATTGATATTGTGAAAGATACCCTTACCAGAAGTGTAGACAAAACATTTGGGTATACTACAATTCCTAATTATTTTAAAAGCAGAAATACAAAATTGATCCTGATGTCTTTACTCATAGTTACCATGGCCGTTTCTATGAAACTTATTACCAAAACAGGGGTTACCGGATTCATGGCCTATTATTTTGCCGGAGGACTTTTTATCATGATAGTATGTATTTATCTTCTTATCAATGATTCCCGGAGGAGTAACTTCTTTACTTTGAATATATTACGATTCTGGGTTTTCGTAGGAATTATTGCAATGCTTTTAAACGGGATAGAGCATAAATTATAAAAAAAATCTTTAAATAAACTGAGGTTATTATTACCTTTGCATAACTAAATTTAATAAATAGGAATGCCCATTTTTAATGATACTAAAGTTGCATTTGCAGACAAGTCTGATGCACAATTGAGAAAGGCTTACTGGATGTTTAAAATGATTGAACAGCCCACTCTTACAAGCCTTGGAACATCTATCCTGAATTTTACAGTACACAACAATTTTCCTTTCGTTAACGGAATTGTAAAAAATACCTTATTTGAGCAATTCTGTGGTGGTGAAACGCGTGAAGAAAGTATGAAGGCTGTGAAACAGCTTTTCAAAAGAGGAGTTGGAAGTATTTTCGATTACTCTATTGAAGGGAAAGAAGATGAAGAAACTTTTGATGCGGTTTGTAAAGAAATTAAGGATATTGTTAGATTCTCAGTGGGAAATCCGGCCATTCCTTTTATCGTATTCAAACCTACGGCTTTCGGAAGAATTGATCTTTATGAAGCCGTTGGAAAAGGAGCGGAGCTTACTACCAGCCAGAAAGAAGAATGGGAAAGAGTGGTAAAAAGATTTGATGAAGTATGCAGTCTTTGCCACGAAAATGATAAAAAAGTAATGGTAGATGCTGAAGAAACCTGGATGCAGGATGCAGCAGACCACCTTTGCGAAGAAATGATGGAGAAGTACAACCAGCAAAAACCTATCGTTTGGAATACCATCCAGATGTACAGAACAGGAAGACTGGAATATATGGAAGCTAATCTTCAGAGAGCAAGAGAGAAAAATTACTTCATTGGGTACAAAATTGTTCGTGGTGCTTACATGGAAAAAGAAAGAGCCAGAGCAGCAGAAAAAGGGTATGCAGATCCTATCCAGCCAAGCAAAGATGCTTCAGATAAGAACTACAACGCAGGAATCGATTTTGTTATGAATCATCTGGATAAAGTTTCTGCCTTCTTCGGAACCCATAACGAAATCTCTTCAGAGCTGATTATGGATAAAATGAAAGCAAAATCTCTTGACACAGACAATCCACACGTTTATTTCGGGCAGCTTTACGGAATGAGTGATAATATTACCTTCTATCTGTCTGATAAAGGCTATAATGTGGCTAAATATCTTCCATATGGACCTGTGAAGGATGTTGTGCCATATCTGACGAGAAGAGCCAGAGAAAACACTTCTGTAGCCGGACAAACCGGAAGAGAGCTGGGACTTATCAAAAAAGAACTGGAAAGAAGAAAGAAATAATAGTATTATTCTTACTATACCTATCAGGCCTGCAGATTTGCGGGTCTTTTTATTGCAATCAACCTCAATACAGAGCTCAGCTATTCCTGAGGAATGAGATTTTTGAATTTAAATCAAATTAATAATAATCGACATAATTATTACTTACATTAATTATATGTTAAAATAATAGTATTTTCATTGCTGATTTGATTTTAAATTTTTATATTTGATAGAGTCATAAAAAACCAATGCATGAAAATGTTTTCATTTACCATCAGGATACTGTCCTGTGACAGAATTTCTCCAAATACATAAGCAAAGTAGTACTCTTATAAACAGCCGAAATTATAAAAATATATTGAGTGTGGATAGATGATCTTAATAAGATAAAATTCCATCAGCTGGATATCCCATCCAATTTCAAAAACAAAATAAAGCAATAGCTTTAGTTTTCTTCTTCAAATATTTTTTAACCTGATCATTTTCTTTGATCAGGTTTTTATTTTTAAGGCTCAAAACTTTCAAATTTTCCATTTTCATAGAACAAAACAATACGTTTTATCTTATTAGTTTGATTACCAAGTATTTGCCCTAATATTTGATCACCGGAATTTTCTAATCGCTGAGAATCGGATATTTTTTCCTGAGCTTTATCCTGGGCTTGTATAAACGATTCTCCAGCACTTGATTTTGGAACTTCCATCTCTGTTTCATCACTTCCGAATTCATCATCGTCATTCATCATCGTAAAAAGATCGGGTAGTGGAGTCGTTTTTATTTTCTCCTCTTCGGTATGTTCTTCGGTAATTTCAGATTCGGGTAGCTGGGATTTCAGCATCTCACCTTCACCCGTAACCAGCCAATCCCACAGAAGTTCCGGGAAACGGGATTTTATTTTTATGATAAATTCAAGAGACGGTTTGTTTCTTCCCGACGTAATATGGGAAATGGAAGAACGCTGCACATCAATCTCATCAGCAAACTCAGAAGGAGTAAGATTAGAATACTCTATAATTTTGGAAATTCTTTCATTTAAACTCATAAAAATAAGCCTTTAATTATTTTACAAATGTAACTCATATAATTTACAAATGCAAAATACAAATGTAAATAATTGGAATAATTATCTATATACATTTGTAACTTATTAATAAGGCATTTTAAATCAATTAATTATAGATAGATTACAATTGTATTTAATAATAATATTAACCTCTTGGAGTAAATCTTATGCTAGTATGAAGAGGCAATATTATTCCAATATTTACCTCTTATACATGTTTATAAATGTAAATTATGATGTCTCCAAAGCGAATTTAGTCTCTTAAAATAGGTCTTTTTACTGTTTACATAACTAATCAACCGAATTACTTCTTCGGGAGTTAAGATACTGATAAATGTCCATTTTAAGCGATATAATGACTATATTACAGGTGTTACAGCAGTAAATTACTAATGTAAATGCCTTCATTTTAATCGATATAGCTCCTTATTAAAGAAAGATTGAGCTTATGCTAAACAACTATTTTTATTGTTTGCTAAATTGATCTCCAGAAATATAAATTTGGTAGAATTCCAGACAAGATTTCTATTTTTCAGCTCGTTTACATTTGTATAATAAGGTCAATAACAAAGTTTTCCACAATTGTTATGTTTGATAAAATAACCCTCAAAGCAGCTAAAACAGCCCTTTTTATACTTCAAGTAATATTCTAAATGTAATTTAGATAAACTTTATAACTTATTGATTTAATGTTAATTAAATTATACGAATTAAATTATTCGCAATCCACAATTTTATCAACAGACAATATGTCACTACAGGCTGTTTAGCAATATTACAGATGTTAACTGTGTTCTATCAGATAAAAACAACGATATTTAATACTTGTAAATTATTCCAAAAACACATGTCAAATGTAAATTCCTGTATTTTCACTATTTTTACAAATGTTAATTAAAGTTTTTACCTAAAAATGGCTAAATTTGATTCTTGTAAATTATTTCTCAAGATGAATTTTGAACAGATCTATTCTCAGACACCCGATTTCTCAAATCGCTATATTTCCCCTGAAAAATTATTTTCTTACCTACAGGCGAATCTCAGCGATTATATTCAGGAGATCGGAACATCGTATTTGGATAAGCCTATTTATCGGTTAACTATAGGGACCGGAAAGATTCAGGTACTAGCCTGGTCACAAATGCACGGAAATGAATCCAACGCTACCCATGCGATGCTGGACCTTTTAGTGAGCCTTGATAAAGCACCTGAAATGAAAGAGGAGTTGTTCAGTAAAATACAGCTTGATTTTATATTCATGCTGAATCCGGATGGATCTGAGAGATGGACGAGACTGAATGCAGCCGATATTGATCTAAACAGAGATTTTCATAACGAGGCCAGTAAAGAGATTAAGTTTCTAAAACATGCTGCCGCTTCAAAAAAGTATGATTATGCATTAAACCTTCATGAGCAGAGAACTATTTTTACCACCGACGGTATTCATCCCGCTACGCTTTCCTTCCTGGCACCTTCCGAAAATATAGAACGTACTGTTACTGAAAACAGGAGAAAATGCATGGCAGTGATTGCAAGTGTGTATAACCACTTGAAGGAAATGATCCCGAACCAGATCGGAAGATATTCTGACGAATTTTATCCTACTTCCACAGGAGATAATTTCATCAAAGCCGGAATGCCTACGATCTTATTTGAAGGCGGACACTTTGTGGATGATTATACCAGAAAAGGGACTAGAAAATATTATACCATCGCTCTTTATTATGCGCTGAAGGCTATCAGTGAACTGAACTCTGATATTACAGGCTGGGAAACTTACCTTGATATCCCTGAAAATCAAGAAACGCATTATGATATCGTTTACAGAAATGTAAGACTGAATACAGACCATGAATGTATTTTGGATATAGCAGTTCAGTACAGAGAGATCAAAGAAGAAGGGAAAGATGAAATCTCTTTTATTCCTTTTGTAATGGAGGCCGGGGACGTGAAGAAGAGAAAAGGCTGGCTGGAAATAGACTGTACCGGAAAGAAATTTATTTCTGCTACTAAATATCCGAAACTGGATTCTGTAGTGGATTTTAAAATTGAAGATTAAAAGAATTTTAAATAATCTCATAAAAAATCTCCGGCAGCCCTTCAGGGCTGCCGGAGATTTTATTTTTATAACTAAGTTCCAAAATTGGGATATTAAAATTCATATTCAATAGGGATGGGCTTTAGCCCATTTACATTAAATAAAAATTCATCTGGCTTCAGCCAAAACTTAATTTCAGACTATAAAGTTTAGTTAACTACTTTAATTCCATTAGCTACAAACCTGATTTCTTCTTTAGGCTGAGTAATCGCATCAATTTCAGCTTGCGGTTTCTTAGCATCTTCCGCATAATGTTTCTGCTCATTCACAGAAGTTACTTTTCTTTCTGCGTTACCTTCCAATACCACGTTTTTACCCTTTAAAGCTGTAGGAACAAAGAAAGCATAGTCTTTCATTTTTACAAAAAACTTAGAATTGTCCTCCGTCTGAATCGTAAGCCAGCATCCTTTTTTATCGCAAACATCAGTTACTTTTCCTTTAACAGCTACATTTTCAACTTTTTTATTGTCTTTTTTAAGCTGTTTATTCAATTTATCTACGGTGATCGCTTTAGATTCAGCAGATGAAGCTACCTGATCTCCGTAAGTATCACCTACCAAAGCCTTTCCCTCGGGTGGACCAGATTGAGCAAATGCTAATGAAGAAGCCATTAAACCTGCACCTAATAGTATTGATTTAAATTTCATGTTTAATATTTTTCCCAAAAATACTAATTAATATCGAATCATAACCGATTTAAAAATGATAAAAAACAGCTGTTTCAAGGATTTTTTAATAAAATTCAAAATCAAAGAGAGATTTGATTATATTTGACCCCTATACTTGACTATGCAAAAAAAACTGAAACTATGGGACGCCATTATGCTGGTGATGGGTTCTATGATCGGAAGCGGGATCTTTATTGTAAGTGCTGATATGACGCGAAACCTGGGATCAGGGTTTTGGCTGATTGTGGTGTGGGTTATTACAGGGATAATGACCGTAGCAGCAGCAATAAGCTACGGAGAGCTTTCTGCACTGTTTCCGAAAGCCGGCGGACAATATACCTATCTGAAAGAAATTTTCGGTAAAAGGATGGGATTCCTTTATGGCTGGGGATTGTTTACCGTAATACAAACCGGAACAATTGCTGCAGTAGCGATGGCTTTTGGTAAATTTACGGCTTATCTTATTCCATCACTCAACGATGCTGCTCCAATTTTTCAAAGTGGTGAGTTTAAGATCACCTGGATACAGATTCTGGCGATTGCCGTTATTGTTTTGCTTACTTATATTAATACCAGAGGGGTAGAGAGTGGTAAAATCCTTCAGAATATCTTCACGGGTTCTAAAATCATTGCATTATTAGGCTTAATAGCAGCCGGATTTATATTGGTAGATATTTCTCATTTATCAGAAAACTTTAGCTGGGGAACAGATTCTTTTAATAATCTTAAAAAAGATTTGAGTGGTAATTTCCTTAAAGAAGGCTGGGAACCGATTGGAGGAATGACTTTGTTAGGTGGAATTGCTGCTGCCATGGTAGGTTCTGTTTTCAGTTCTGTTGCCTGGGAAAGTGTAACCTTTGTTTCCGGTGAAATTGAAAATCCTAAAAAAAATGTAGTAAAATCGATGATTTACGGTACTTCTGCTGTAATGATTCTTTATATAGCAGTAAACTATGTATACTTAAATGCTCTGGACAGAGACGGGATTGCATTTGCAGCCAATGACAGGGTAGCGGTTGCTGCATCTCAGAATATTTTTGGAAGTGCAGGAACTATTATCATCGCTTTATTGGTTATGATCTCTACATTTGGATGTAATAACGGATTAATTCTGGCTGGAGCGAGGGTTTTCCAGACCATGGCAAAAGACGGAATGTTCTTTAAATCGGCAGTTAAAAACAATAAAAATGAAGTTCCTGAAAATGCTTTATGGATGCAGGGAGTTTGGGCTTCTATTTTGTGCCTGAGCGGACAGTACGGGAATTTATTGGATATGATTTCTTTCGTGATTGTTCTGTTCTATATGATTACGGTTTTTGGAGTGATTTATTTAAGAATGAAACAGCCGGAACTGGAAAGACCTTATAAGACATGGCTTTATCCGGTAACCCCTGTTATTTACCTTCTCATAGGAACGTGTTTCTGTATTTTACTGTTAATTTACAAACAGCAGTATACATGGCCGGGCTTTGTATTGGTATTGCTGGGACTTCCGGTATATTATTTTATCAACCGAAAAAAGGCAGATGCTTAAATAAAATAAAAGATATAAAAGATTCAGGGCTTTCAATTTAGTTTGAAGGCCCTTCTTTTTGAATAATATTTTAAGGTATTGTAACAATTATTTGGTGAAAATGCGTATTTTGGTATTCCGTTTTTAAATAAGCGGACCATGAAGTAAAAACTATAAGTTATGGATACACCAAATTACAGAATGCCTTTTGTACCGTCTACTTTAATGACCGAAGGCGGAAGTATCGATACCTGCGATATGGGGGAAAGTATTGCTCACAATATTATGCTGCTGATCACCACCAAAAAAGGGGAGAACAGATATGATGAAAACTATGGAAACGATGTTTGGAACCTTGAATTCGATAATGGAGTAACAAGTGCCATCTGGGAAAACGTTTTTGTTAAAAGCCTGAGAAGACAAATCCAGGAATATGAGCCAAGAATTGTAAGCCCGCAGATCGATGCCCATATACAATTTGTAGAGCACAGCTACGATACTAAAGAACACACCGAAATTAAAAAGAAAGTAAGAATTGCCATCAATGCAAAAATGGAAGAAACAGGAGAACGTTTCAGTTTTTCAACAGAATTGTTTCTAAGCCCGATGTCTATTGATTAATATTTTTAACAGCGAAAGAAAATTATGAATTTAGATCAGAATATTTATTCCAAAGAATCTGTAAAAGCAAGGATGCTTCAAAATGCAACTAAAGTATGGGGACTCAGAAGTCCACAGTCTTTAGATCCTTTTGTAAAACTGTTGATAGATGCGTTCAGTACAGAAGTTTTTAAAGCGAATAATGAAATACAGACGGTAAATGCCCGTATATTAGAGAAACTGGCAAAACTTCTTACACCATCCATTTACACACATCCTATTCCCGCACATTCCGTGGCTTTTACACAGCCTTATGATTCTTCAGAGGTTTTATTGGAACACACAGAGTTTTTCTTCCGTAAACAGATGACTTCCACAGTAAAGTCAGAATCCGATAAGCAGCTGAATATTCCTTTTACACCGGTAGGAAATGTAAGAATCAATAAAGTTCATACCTCCGTTATGTTTGTAGGAAATACCTGCTACAGCATAGATGACCGGTTTAATAAAATTCCTATTGCAAGATTTCAGGGAAGACCTGAAGATTACAGAAAAATTACAATAGGAGTAGATGTAAGCAAATATATAAGTGAAAACTTTCCTAAATACCTGAGCATATTCTGCTCCAATCCGGCTTTTGAACACCTTGATTTCGTTTATAAACTATTGCCGTACATTTCGGTGTCCAGCAATGGAAATCCTTTATTTGTAAGAGAAGGATTAAGCTATCTTACAGAAAGTCATACGGACGGTTACGAACAGATGTTCAAAGAGCAGTCCATCAGAAATAAGGTGATTAATGATATTAAAAGCATTTACCGCCATAAATTTATTGAAGTAACTGGAATTTCTCAAAGCCTGTTTTCAGAACCCGGACAGCTTCCTCAGAATCTTGATTTCCTGGCAGGAAAAGAAGAAATTACAAAGTTCCTGGATAATAAAACTTTCTTATGGCTTACTTTTGAATTCCCACCACAGTTTTCAGCGGAAATCCTTGATAACTTCTCGTTTGTATTAAATGCATTCCCAATCTACAACAGAGGCTGGAAAAAAACAGAATACAGCCTTGATATCATGGGAAATAATATTCCTTTGGTAACAGATGAAGGAGAACATTTCCTGTATGTAGATGAGGTACAGGACGGTGACGGGAGAAAGTATACCGAAATCCCTTTCACACCAGCCGATGATCTTAAGAAAGGCTTATATACTGTAAGAAAAGGAGGAATGGAGCGTTTCACAAGCAGAAATGCCGTTGACATGATTGCCAATGTTCTTGAATTGACAAGAGACGAAATTGCAGCATTTTCCCTTTTGAACAGAGATAACGTAAAAGGAGTTCTCAGCGAAATGTCCGATAAGATGAAAACCATGGTGCAGAAAGTAAACAATGCCAAAAGGAATATCAGACAGGAACTGAATTATGTCATCATGGAACCTGTAGAAAAAACCGATCATACCTACGCTTCTTTCTGGGTTACCCATTGTACTTTGGCCAATCATATGCGTCCGGGAACTGAACTATCCAATCAGTTGAAGTCGCAGACAGTTGTATTGCTTACCGAAACATTGGGTGGTGCTGAAGAGCAGAAAGGAACAGACAGTATTCAGGCTTATAAATATGCACTTACGACAAGAGATAAGATCATTTCTTTAGAAGATGTTAAAAACTTTTGCCGTATGATTCTGAAAGATGAGGTAAGAGAAGTGAGGGTAAGAAGGGGAACCATGATCAGCAACAAACCTAAAGAAGGTTTTGTAAGAACCGTTGAGGTAGAAATTATTCCGCAGAACTATTCTTTCTATGGAAGAGCTTATTGGGAAAACATGGCTAATATTATCAGAAATCAGATCATTGCCAAAGCTATTGATGGGATTGAATATGTGGTAAGAATAAACAATGAAGATGTCGATTTCCAGGACATGTAAATCTTAAAAGAAAATTAAAATTAGTTTAAAATATAAATGCCGTATCAATTACGGCATTTTTTTATTTTGTTGAATTGAAAAATATACGTGAACCAAAGCATTCAATAGGAATGGGCTTTAGCCCGTTTAACAAAAAGAATATATTCATAGGCTTTAGCCAAAATTTATATTATCACCTCACAACATTACTATACAAACCTCTATGAATTTATGAAATTTTTATACATTTTATATTCAAAAAAAGTCTATAAAATTTCGTATTTTTGCACGTTGTGATTTTCAGGCAAAGTCACTCCGAATTATGAGCAAATCAACAGAATATATAGAAGTTTACGGAGCACGTGAACACAACCTTAAAAATATTAATGTTAAAATTCCACGCAACGAATTGGTCGTTATTACCGGCCTTTCCGGAAGTGGAAAATCCTCATTGGCTTTTGATACCATTTTTGCAGAAGGCCAGCGTCGTTATATCGAAACATTCTCTGCCTATGCACGTCAGTTTTTAGGCGGATTGGAGCGTCCTGATGTAGATAAAATTGAAGGACTTTCACCCGTTATTGCGATCGAGCAGAAAACAACCAACAAAAATCCTCGTTCTACCGTAGGAACTGTGACTGAGCTTTACGATTTTCTTCGTCTTTTATATGCAAGAGTTTCGGATGCATACTCTTTATCTACCGGACAGAAATTGGTGAGCTATACGGAAGATCAGATTCTGGAGACCATCAAAGAAAATTATAAAAAAGAGAAAATCATGCTTTTGGCACCCGTAGTGCGTTCCAGAAAAGGACATTATCATGAACTCTTTGTACAGATGGCTAAAAAAGGCTACGGACAGGCAAGAATTGATGGCGAATTGCAGGATATTGAATATGATTTAAAGCTTGATCGTTATAAAACCCACGATATTGATATCGTTATCGATCGTTGGATTATCGGGGAGAATGCTTCGGAAGGCAGAATGGAAAAATCATTGCGCACTGCGATGGAAATGGGAGAAGGAATTATCGGAATTCAGAAGTTGGGAAGTAAAGACATCGAATACTTTTCCAAAAACCTGATGGATGCGGAAACAGGACACTCCCTTGCTCTGCCGGAACCGAATACTTTTTCATTCAACTCTCCGAAAGGAAGCTGCCCGAACTGTAAAGGATTGGGAACCATTAAAAAGATCAATACCGATTATTTCATAGACAATCCTAAATTATCAATTAATCAGGGAGGATTATTACCATTGGAAGATATCAAGTCCAATAAATGGATTCTTTCGCAGATCAAAAATATTCTTGAGATTTTCGGACTGGGATTAACAACGCCTTTGCAGGATATTCCTGAAGAAGCATTGGATTATATCTACAACGGATGTCATAAAGAATTCAATAAAGACCTGAAATACGCAGGAATTACCAAGAAAATTAAGATTGGTTTTGACGGTTTGATTGCTTTCATGGAAGAAATCATTGAGGAAAGAGAATCTTACGAAGCTATTTTGCTGGAAAGACACTTCACCACAGAAGAAACCTGCCCGGAATGTAATGGAACACGTCTTCAGCCTTCAAGCTTAAGTTTTAAAATTGACGGTAAAAATATTGCTGAGATTAATGGTTTAAGCTTATCAGACTTAAAAGACTGGTTAGCTGATGTAAGAGATAAATTTTCAGAAAAAAATAAAATCATTGCTCATGAGATCTTAAAAGAAATTGAAACCAGACTTCAGTTTTTGCTGGATGTAGGATTGGATTATTTAAGTTTGAGCAGAAGTTCAAAAACCCTTTCAGGAGGAGAATCACAGAGAATCCGTCTGGCAACACAGATCGGATCCCAGTTGGTGAATGTCCTGTATATTCTTGATGAACCGAGTATTGGCCTTCACCAGAGAGATAACGAAAGACTGATTCATTCCCTGAAAAATCTTAGAGACATCGGAAACTCTGTATTGGTGGTAGAACATGATAAAGACATGATTCTTGAAGCCGATGAGGTATTGGATATTGGCCCGAGAGCCGGAAAATTCGGTGGAGAAATCCTTTGGCAGGGAAAACCAAAAGATTTGTTGAAAGCAGATACGATCACGGCTCAATACATCAATGGAAAAAGAAAAATTGCAATTCCTGAAGAAAGAAGAGCAGGAAGCGGTAAAAATATTGTTTTAAAAGGAGCTACAGGAAACAACCTTAAAAATGTAACCCTTGATGTTCCCCTTGGAAAACTGGTAGTAGTAACCGGAATTTCAGGAAGCGGAAAATCCTCTTTGATTAATGGGACATTATACCCGATCCTTAACAAACATTTCTACAGAGCAGTTCAGGAACCTTTGCCTTACAAAAAAATTGAAGGGTTAGAGAATATTGATAAAATTGTAGACGTAGACCAGACGCCAATCGGAAGAACGCCGCGATCTAATCCTGCTACCTACACAGGAATGTTTACCGATATCAGAAATCTTTTTGCTGAACTTCCGGAAAGTAAGATCCGTGGTTATAAGCCTGGAAGATTCTCTTTCAACGTAAAGGGCGGAAGATGTGAAACCTGCCAGGGTGGTGGATTGAAAGTGATTGAAATGAATTTTCTTCCGGATGTATACGTTCATTGCGAAACTTGTAACGGAAAACGTTTCAACAGGGAAACCCTTGAAGTTCGTTACAAAGGAAAATCAATCTCTGATGTTCTGGATATGACCATTGATGAAGCGGTAGATTTCTTCCAGCCGATTCCTAAGATTTTTGCCAAAGTAAAAACGCTGCAGGATGTAGGATTAGGATATATTACCCTGGGGCAACAGTCAACAACCCTTTCAGGAGGTGAAGCACAGCGTATCAAGTTAGCAACCGAATTGGCAAAAAGACAAACCGGAAACACCCTTTATATCCTTGATGAACCCACCACGGGATTACACTTTGAAGATGTAAAAATTCTGATGGAAGCCATCAATCAATTGGTGGAACTTGGAAACTCGTTCATTATCATCGAACATAATATGGATGTAATCAAATTAGCAGATCATATCATCGACGTTGGACCAGAAGGAGGAAAGCATGGCGGACAGATCGTAGCACAGGGTACTCCAGAAGAAATTGTGAAGTCCAAGAAAAGCCTGACAGGGAAGTTTTTGAAGAGGGAACTCGAGTAAAATTTTATATGAAAACACTGGCGCAAAAGAACGGAAGAAATTCAAGCTATTTTGAGATCAAAGAAGATGGTGTCTTTGTAAAGAATAGTTTTACCAAAGAGTTGCATGAATATAAAGTTCATTTTGCAGATATTTATGATGATGAGACTGTCTTTAGAAAGACAAAAGATTGGGTGCTTTTGGCAATTGCCATATCGGTTGTATTCAATTCCATATTGCTTACAATTGTGATCAATCAAACTTATCAGCTCTCTGCATCCTCAGGTATGATTGTTTTTGTGATTGCTTTATTTCCGTCTCTTATTGTAACCGGATTGTGTACAGCTCTCTGCATCCTCAGGTATGATTGTTTTTGTGATTGCTTTATTTCCGTCTCTTATTGTAACCGGATTGTGTAATAGTGAATTCAAAGCAATGAGTTCTAAAGGTCTTGCCGCTGCAAAACCAATTAACTTCTCCTACTCAAAAAAAGAAATGGAAGACGTGGACGCTTTTATTGCCGAAATTAAGAAGTGTAGAAAAGATTACTATCTGAAGGAGTATTATAGAGTTGATAATCTGATTCCTATCCAGACACAGATTGCTAGGATTCACTGGCTTTATGAAAACAAATTTATTTCAGAAAGTGATGCCCAATTTATAATTGACGAGCTTGAAACCCAAAGAATAATTAAAGGATTATAAAGGGTCCAAAAAATATAAATAATTTAAAAAAGAATTTGTGAAAGCAGGTTCTTTTTTTTTGTATCTAACCTTCTGAAATCAATATTCTAACCAAAAAATATACTGATTTGCGCTATAATTTATCTTCCAATATTAAATTTTCAATTATTTTTTTAAATTTATTCATCTGGTAATCAATTAATTATATTTTAATGTTAACTAAATGTTAACTCAATGTAAAATTAATATGAATTATTTTTAATAACTTTGGATAAGAGATACAAAAAAAGGTTAGTATAATATTTAAAACCAATTAGTTATGAAAAATCGAATTCAAATATTGTTTGCTTCACTTTTCGTTTGCGGATTTGCTGCCATTTTGAACACTGCCAAAGCCCAAACTACCAATCATAATACCATTGAGCCTATTCAGCTGAATAAGAGTGAGACTTTTACAGATATAAGAAATAAACTGGAAGCCAATTTTGACCTTACCAATCCTGATTACAAGCAGGGAACCGTAAATTCAGTGGTGAAATTTGATATTGCAAAAAATGGTAAAATTGTAAATGTTCATTCTACAGGAGACTGTAAAACCGTAAGCAAAGAAATTGAAACAGTATTAAGCGATCTTGATTATAGAGTAGACCGCAATAAACTGACTGATAATATGGTTGCCTACACTTACGTAATGCCTGTAACCGTAGAGATCCACAGCAGATAATATTCATTACATATTATTCATAAAAGTGTGAATAATGAAAACTTATCAGAGTAAGTTGTAATAAAGAATAATCAGATAGATTTTAATTTTGCTCTACCATAAAATTAAAACTATATGAAAAATTTAAAGAAGCTGACGAAGTCAGATTTGAAGTCAGTGTACGGAGGAGAGCCTAAAAAATACTGTACGTTTTGCGAATGGGCAAATAAAGTAATTTGCAGTGATGTTCCAATCGTTCAATGTCCGTAAAAAAATAAAGCCGCTTTATAAGCGGCTTTTCTATTGCTGTGTACTTTGAACAAACTGTGTTAATCTCGTTTTAAGATCTTTGGAATTTCCAATTTTGTCAAAAGTAATATCGTCTATTCTCCATCCTTTCTCAGTATTGATGAGGTGTATGGTATCGGTCCACGTCACTTTGGGGGTAGCCATATTGTATTCAAACTCTACCAGCGCTTCTGCTGTCTTATCATGTACTGTAACAGATTTAATTGTATAACTGGTATAGCCTTCGTATAAACTTGAAAACATTGCACCCTCAAAGATCAGGGGTTTCTCATCAGGATGATTACTGTTTTTTACTTTCTCAATATCTGCTTTTGAAGCTTGTATGGCATCTTCCAAAACCTTCTTTAAATCCTTAGAAAATAAGTCCCCGGAGATTGCCTGATTATAGACAGCTTCATTAGATTTACCATATTGAGTATAAAGCGCATTCACTTTTTCATTGATCGCTTTATCTGCA
Organism: Chryseobacterium rhizoplanae; assembly: GCF_900182655.1. Classification (GTDB taxonomy): domain Bacteria; phylum Bacteroidota; class Bacteroidia; order Flavobacteriales; family Weeksellaceae; genus Chryseobacterium; species Chryseobacterium rhizoplanae. Next base: position 87,690 of record NZ_FXTC01000004.1, on the reverse strand, counting down.
GGCTGAATGTCATTTTTTTTACAGGCAGTAAAAATCAGGAAAATGGCCAGATATAAAAATAATTGTTTTTTCATCTTTGAATTATAATGTTATGAAGGCTGTCAAATCTTATACCAATAATCTCTTTCTGTAAACAATCAATCACGATCCGGTAATTAACAGCATATTTATTCCGTAGCATTCATACAATAACAAAAAATCAATACATTTGAGTAGATAAAAAAATTGTGGATCCTATTCTTAATGTTGCTGTCCGTTCCCTCTGCGTTTACCTTTTCATGGTAATTGCTATTCGTTTATTTGGTAAAAATCAGCTTTCTCAGCTCAATGCAGGAGATGTAGTATTGTTGCTGCTGATTTCAAATGCTGTCCAGAATGCGATGGTTGGTCCTGATACCTCTCTTCAGGGAGGAATTATTGCGGCATTGGTTTTGTTTGTCGCTAACTTTATTTTAAAAAGGATCATGTTTTCCAGCCGTTCCTTTCAGACCTTTATGGAAGATGAGCCGGTAATTCTTATTAGAGATGGTGTTGCAGATCAGGCTGCGCTGAACCGTGTGAAAATTACAGAAAGTGAATTGGAAGAAGCAATAAGAGAACATGGAATTGAAAACATAGACAATGTAAAACTTTCCGTTCTGGAAGTGGATGGGAATATCAGTGTGGTTTCTCAGGATGAGAAAAGCAAACAGACCCACTATTCAAGAATTAAAAGGAAAATAAAAAGAAAATACCATTAAATAAGATGAATTACGAATTAAGAGAAATGCTTCCCAGTGATGAAACCCGTGTGCTGGAGATCTTCCGTCAGGGAGTAGATGGTGGAATTGCCACTCTGGAAACAGAAGTTCCTACCGCTGAAGCCTGGAGTATGGAATATTTCAATGACTGCCGCTGGGTGCTGGAAAATGAAAATAATGAAGTAATAGGATGGTGCGCCCTGAAACCAATCAGCAAAAGAGAAAGTTTTAAAGGAGTTGCAGAAGTAAGCATTTATTTTGATAACGAATACCAGGGAAGGGGATTGGGTTCCATATTGCTTAAAAAGATAATTCTGGACAGCGAGGACCACGGATTCTGGACATTACAGACCAACATCTTCTCCGAAAATGAAATGGCCATCAAGTCTCATCAGAAAAACGGGTTCAGAGTAGTTGGTGTTCGTAAAAAAATCGGAAAGCTTAATGGAGCGTGGAAAGATCTTGTATTGATGGAAAAAAGAAGCGAAATCATTTAAAGAATTATAAAGTATAAATGATGGGTTATGAATTGGCAACCAATTTATGATAGCTCCATAACTCTAAACCTTGAACTTTGAATTTTATTTTTTGGCATTACCATTGTAATATTAACTGAAAAATAGGAATAATGAAAAATATGTTTAAAATTACCGGAGTACTTATTGTGACATTTATGTTGTCATCCTGCGTTGTTCATGATAACGGACACCGGGCTAAAACGCTTCCTCCCGGACAAGCTAAGAAAATATATGGAGGAAGCGCAAAAGATTATGCTCCTGGGCAGGTGAAAAAAAGGAGAGGCCATTAACCAGCGATGTGAAATGAAAAACTAGAAACAGTTTTAACATATATTAGCTTTATTTCAATTTCTTTTGGCATTAACATTGATATATTTCGCTATCGAGATTGAAAAAGTGAAAATAATGAAAAGTTTGTTTAAAATTGCTGGGGTAGGCATCGTTCTGCTAATGCTGTCATCGTGTGTGGTGAGTGAGCCTTATGGAAGAAGAATGCCGCCGGGTCATGCCAAAAGGTATTATGGAGGAAGTGCAAGATATTATGCACCTGGCCATGTTCAGAAAGTGTATATTTATGAAGAGCGCGGTCATCATCACAGAGGCCGTGGTCATGGACATCACAGATAAAAAATAAAAGCACTGATTTTTTTCAGTGCTTTTTTATTATACATTATAATCTCGTTTTTTTCGGATTCAGGTAGGTATTAAAGATCATTACTTCCTGCCCAAACTTTTTCTCAATTCTTTCAGAGATGTTCAAAAGCTCGCTTTTAATAAAATCTTCCCGCAATTCATCATTTTCAAAGATTAATAAGAGATTGTAATTTTTACCATCTTCAATATAATCACTATGCACTTCAGAAAGAATATATTTGTCTACATCCATCAGGTTTTCAGTCATTAAAACCAGTGTTTCATCAATATAATTTTCCCATTCTTCCAGGTTGTCTTTCGTACAGTGGAAAGTTATACTTAATACTCCCATATTTTTATGAATTTTTAAGATTTTTTTGGATAAATTCTACAGCAAAAATCGGCATTTTTTTCGTAAATTAGCCCGTTAATAAAAATTGGAAATAAATAATTTTCAGACTTACAGCTAAGAGTTTGAATATCATTACAATAAAATTTGTTTATGCAAAAAGAAGGAGAAAGACTGATTCCTATCAACATTGTTGATGAAATGAAGTCGTCTTATATCGATTATTCGATGTCCGTTATCGTTTCAAGAGCGTTACCGGATGTAAGAGACGGCTTGAAACCTGTTCATAGAAGAGTACTTTATGGTATGTATGGATTAGGGGTGTTTTCTAATAGAAAATATTTAAAATCTGCGAGAATTGTTGGGGATGTTTTGGGTAAATATCACCCGCACGGAGATTCCTCTGTTTACGATGCTATGGTAAGAATGGCCCAGGACTGGAGCTTACGTTATCCTCAGGTAGACGGGCAGGGTAACTTCGGTTCGATGGATGGTGACCCGCCTGCAGCAATGCGTTATACTGAGGCAAGATTGAAAAAAATCTCTGATGAGGTGCTTTCGGACTTAGACAAAGAAACAGTTGACTTCCAGAATAACTTCGACGACAGTTTACAGGAACCGACAGTAATGCCAACTAAAATCCCGAACCTTTTGGTAAACGGAACTTCTGGTATTGCAGTAGGGATGGCCACTAATATGGCGCCACACAACTTATCTGAGTCTGTAGATGCTATCTGTGCTTATATCGATAATAAAGAAATTACGATTGATGAACTGATGCAGCACATCATTGCTCCGGATTTCCCTACAGGAGGGATCATCTACGGTTATGACGGAGTAAGGGATGCATTCCATACAGGAAGAGGTAGAGTTGTTTTAAGAGCTAAGGTTAGCTTTGATGAAATCGGAAACAGAAACGCTATTATCGTTAGTGAAATTCCTTATCAGGTTAACAAAGCGGAAATGATCGCCAGAACAGCAGAGCTTGTTAAAGATGAGAAAATCCCTGGTATCCACGAGATCAGAGACGAATCGGACAGAAAAGGGCTTCGTATTGTTTACGAATTGAAAAACGATGCTATTCCGAATGTTGTTCTTAACCTATTATATAAATATACAGCACTTCAGACTTCTTTTAGTGTAAACAATATTGCATTGGTACACGGAAGACCGGAGCAGCTGAACCTTAAAGATATCATTCATCATTTTGTAGAGCACAGACACGAGGTCATCGTAAGAAGAACTCAGTTTGAGCTTAAGAAAGCAAAAGAAAGAGCACACATCCTTGAAGGGTTCATGAAAGTGATCGGAACTCAGGATGCTTTAGACAGAGCGATTTCTATTATCCGTCACAGTGCAAACCCTCAGGCTGCAAAAGAAGGCTTGATCGAAGCATTTGAACTTTCAGACATTCAGGCTCAGGCGATTCTTGATCTTAGATTGGCTCGTTTAACAGGAATGGAGCTTGATAAGATCCGTGATGAATACGATGCGATCATGAAAGAAATTGAAAATCTGGAAGATATCTTAGCCAATGAGCCAAGAAGATTCCAGATCATTAAAGATGAATTGATCGAAATCAAAGAAAAATACGGAGACGAAAGAAGAACTGAAATTGATTACTCAGGAGGAGAAATGTCTATTGAAGATATTATCCCGAATGAAGCTGTAGTTCTTACCATTTCTCACGCAGGATATGTTAAGAGAACTTCACTTTCAGAATATAAAATTCAAAGCAGAGGAGGTGTAGGAAACAAAGCGGCAACAACAAGGGATTCCGATTTCCTTGAATATATTGTTTCTGCTACCAACCACCAGTACATGTTATTCTTTACAGAAAAAGGAAGATGTTACTGGTTAAGAGTATTTGAAATTCCGGAAGGCTCCAGAACAGCAAAAGGAAGAGCAGTACAAAACCTTATCAACATTGAACCGGATGATAAGATCAAAGCTTATATCAGAACCAACAACCTGAAGGATTCAGAATATGTAAATCAAATGAGCGTTGTGATGGTTACCAAAAACGGTACAATCAAGAAAACATCATTAGAAGCTTATTCAAGACCAAGGGTAAACGGGGTAAATGCTATTGAAATCAGAGATAATGACCAGTTATTAGGAGCTTATCTTACCAACGGAACATCTCAGATCATGATTGCTACCAAAAATGGTAAATGTATCCGTTTCCCTGAAGAAAAGGTAAGAGAGGTAGGTAGAGGATCTATCGGGGTAAGAGGTATTGCGATGGAAGACAATGATGAGGCTATTGGTATGATTGTTGTGAACGATGTAGAAAATGAAACAGTACTTGTAGTATCTGAAAAAGGATATGGAAAGAGAACTGCAGTAGAAGACTACAGAATTACCAACAGAGGAGGAAAAGGAGTGATCACCCTGAATATTACTGAAAAAACAGGAAATCTGATTGCTATTCAAAACGTAACAGACGAAGATGGATTGATGATTATCAATAAATCCGGTGTTGCGATCAGAATGGGTATGGATGAAATGAGAGTAATGGGTAGAAATACTCAGGGAGTGAAACTGATCAATCTTAAGAAAAATGACGAAATTGCAGCCATCGCAAAAGTAGCAATGGACAAAGATGTAGAAGAAGATTCTGAAGAAACTGAAGAAGGAACAGACATTGTAGCTGATAACCAGGAAGACAATACAATCACTCAGGCTGAAAATGAAACTCCAGCAGAGGAAAATGAGAATTCTGATTCTGAAGAATAAATTGTACAATATAAATATAAAATAGTTATTATGAAGAAACTAATTTTAGGAATGGCTATCGTAGCGTCTGCCTTTGCTTTTGGGCAGAAAAAAGATGCCAATGCTTTGAATGCCCAGCTTCAGGAAGCTAATAAAGTTGCAATGGATGCATATAATGCAAAAAACTATGCAGCTGCAGCACCTAAGTTTATAGAAGTTTATGACCTATTGAAGGCTAATGGACAAGACAACAAAATATATATGTATTATGCAGGACTTAGCCACGCGTTAGCGAATAACAGTGACCAGTCTATCAAAATATATACAGACCTTGTTAATTCTGGATTTACAGGAGTAGAAACAACTTATACTGCAAAAGAAAAGAAAACGGGACAGGTAGTGAATCTTGATAAAGCGACCTGGGAGCTTATGAAGAAGAATTCTGACTATTCTGACTTTAAAACAGAGCAGACAAAAAGTATAGAACCAGATTTGTATGAAACTCTGGCTTCATTACTTCTTAATGCAAAAAAAGCGCCTGAGGCTCTTGCTGTTATTGAAAAAGGATTAGTTAAATTCCCTAACAGTGCTAAGCTTAAAGAAGCTCAGACTACAGCATATCTTCAGTCAGGAAATACAGATAAATTCGTTTCCGGATTGAAAGAACAACTAGCGAAGAACCCTAACGATGCAACAAACTGGTACAACCTTGGGGTAATGCAGGCTAAAAATCCTGCGACTGTTAATGATGCTTTAGAAGCATTTAAAAAAGCAATTGAACTTAAACCTGACTTCTCTGATGCATACCAGAACTTAGTATATACAACTATTGGTGATGATGCTAAAGTAGTAGGAGAGATCAATGCACTGAGAAAAGACAAACCGGATGAAGCTTCCAAATTGATCGATGCAAGAAGAGAAAGATTTGGAAAAGCATTACCATACGCTGAAGGATGGTATAAAGCAAATCCTAAGAGCATTGATGCTGTTTCTGCATTAAAAGAAATTTATGTAGTAACTAAAAACATTGAAAAAGTTAAAGAAATGAAAGCTAAAGAAGCTGAGCTTAGTGCTGCAGCGACAAAGTAGTCATTTGATAACTCAATTATAAAAAGCCGGAACATTGCTGTTCCGGCTTTTGTTTTTAAGAAAAAGAGGGTATTACTCATTCTCAAAACACATTCTTACCTAATATCTGTAAGCAAAAATTTTGTATAAAAAATTTCTCTTCTTTATTGAAATGATGGGTAAATTTCACACAGAGAATTTCTCTGTAATTCCGTATCTTTGAGAAAAATTTTTATAAGATGATCGAGTGGAAAACCGCCAAGGAATACGAAGATATTACCTATAAAAAATCTAACGGAGTAGCTAGAATTGCTTTCAACAGACCAGAGGTACGTAACGCTTTCAGGCCTAAAACAACTTCAGAATTATACGATGCTTTTTATGATGCCTATGAAGACCCTTCAATAGGTGTTGTTTTGCTGTCAGGAGAAGGACCAAGCCCTAAAGACGGCGGATGGGCCTTTTGTAGTGGAGGAGATCAAAAAGCCAGAGGACATCAGGGATATGTAGGAGAAGACGGAAGACACCGTTTGAACATCCTTGAAGTTCAGCGTTTAATCCGTTTCATGCCGAAAGTAGTTATCGCAGTAGTTCCCGGATGGGCAGTTGGTGGAGGACACTCACTTCATGTTGTATGTGATTTAACATTAGCAAGCGAAGAGCACGCTATTTTCAAGCAGACTGATGCTGATGTTACAAGCTTTGACGGTGGTTATGGTTCTGCTTATCTTGCTAAAATGGTAGGCCAGAAAAAAGCCCGTGAAATTTTCTTTTTAGGAAGAAACTATTCCGCGCAGGAAGCTTTCGAAATGGGAATGGTAAACAAAGTAGTTCCTCATGCTGAGTTAGAAGATACAGCTTATGAATGGGCTCAGGAAATATTAGCAAAATCTCCCACTTCCATCAGAATGCTGAAATTCGCTATGAATCTTACAGACGATGGGATGGTAGGGCAGCAGGTTTTTGCAGGAGAAGCAACCCGTCTTGCTTATATGACAGAAGAGGCGCAGGAAGGAAGAAATGCTTTCCTTGAAAAAAGAAAGCCAAACTTCGGAGAAGATCAATGGATATCCTAAAAATATAACTGATAATTGATAAATGATAATTCATGTATCATTTATCAATTATCGCTTATCAATTATAATTATATGACTGATTGGATAAAAGCCGCAAGGCTAAGAACTTTACCGCTTTCCTTAAGCGGAATTATTATGGGAGCCTTCATTGCAAAATGGAGACTTTACGGAGAAGGTGGAATCTGGGACTGGAAGATTCTGGCACTTGCTCTTTTGGTAACGCTTTTATACCAGATTTTATCAAATTATGCCAATGACTACGGTGATGGAGTAAAAGGTACCGATGCCAAGAGAATCAATGAGGCTGAAGCAAGAGCCGTAGCATCAGGAAAAATTACGGCAAAACAGATGAAAAATGCAGTGATTCTTTTCGCAGCATTGTCTTTCATAGCTACTATTGCTTTATTGTATGTTGCTTTCATTCCCAATTATATGAATGAATTTTATATTTTCATAGGATTGGGAGTAGCAAGTATTCTGGCAGCGATTGGGTATACAGTTGGTAAAAAGCCATATGGATACATGGGATTGGGAGATATCTTCGTGTTCATCTTCTTCGGACTGGTTTCTGTGTGTGGAAGCTATTTCTTATTTACAAAAACTTTCAGCTGGGATATGTTATTACCTGGAACAGCTGTTGGAATGATGAGTATGGCAGTTCTTAACCTGAACAATATGAGAGATATTGAAAGCGATAAACTATCAGGAAAAAACAGCTTTGCATTGAGAATAGGATTCAGAAATGCAATGATTTATGAAATGGTCCTGTTACAGCTTCCTTTATTACTGATTCTTGCGTTTTTGGGAATAAACGGATTTATGCAGCAGCAAAACTATTACGTTTTCATCGTAATGATCCTGCTGTTTCCACTATCAAAACTGAGAAGAAAGATTTTATCCGTAAAAGAACCAAAAGAATTAGACCAATATTTAAAGCAGGTAGGAATCATGACGTTTGTAATGGCCATTCTTACGGCAGCCGGACTTAATTTATTTAACTAAATCTAAAATACTATATTATGAGTTCTAATGTCTATGTTGAAGCTCAAATGCTTATCAGAAAACCGGTTGAAGATGTTTTTGAAGCATTTATCAATCCTGAAATAACAACGAATTTCTGGTTCACAAAATCTACCGGAAAATTAGAAGAAGGTAAAACTATTACCTGGGAATGGGAAATGTATGGCGTGAAAAACGTAGTAAATGTACATCAGATCATTCCGAACCAACTGATCAGAACAGAGTGGGGAGATCCTTCAACAAATGTAGACTATGAATTCAAAACCATGGAAAAAGGAACTCTTGTTATCATTAAAAGCTACGGATTCAGCCAGACTGGCGAAGATCTGTTAAAAGTAATTAATGACAATACAGGAGGTTTTACGACGGTTTTAGATGGCTGTAAAGCATATTTGGAACATGGGATTAATCTTAAACTTATTGAAGACAAATTCCCATCGAAATAATAAATTAAAGAAAACATGAATGGCACGAATGCTTTCACGAATATCACTAATCTCATGGTGTTGTTTGTGAAATTATTTGAGTCATTTGTGTTTAATAACAATTGAAACTAAATTTAAAATGAAAATACAATTCTTAGGGCAAAATTGTTTCCTGTTCACTTACAAGGATAAAACAATTTTGAGCGACCCTTTTTACAACTACAAAAAAGCAGAATCAGGGTTTGATATTACTGCTCAAAAAATCGATTACATCCTGCTGACTCATGCACATGGCGATCATATTGCTGATGTAGCGGAAGTTTTACAGCATTACCCTGAAGCTACCGTCATTGGAGTTCCTGAAGTATGCGGTTATTTCCAGCAGGCAAAAAACAAAGACGATGTGAACCTCGGAGGATCAGCAAAAATCGATGATCTTAAAATTTCCATGGTTCCGGCTCATCATACAAGTTCTTTCCCGGATGGAAGCTATGGAGGCGTTCCTGTAGGGTATATCTTCAGACTTCCTGAAGGTAAGAACATCTATTTGGCCGGAGATACAGGAGTAATGGCTGATATGGAACTGTTCCCGAGATTATACGGAAATATTGATCTTTCAATACTTCCGATCGGAAGCCACTACACAATGTGCCCTAGAAAAGCTTCTTTTGCCGCTGCAGAACTATTGAAAACTCCAAAAGTAATCGGATGCCACTTTGATACATTCCCTGCCATTGAGATCAATCATGAAAGTGCATTAAAACATTTTGCAGATAAAAATGTAGAACTTGTTTTACCAAAATTAGGAGAGACGTTCGAATTTTAATCAATAACGGGAGTTGGTAATCAGAAAATTAGAAAAAATGAAAATGATGCGTAAGGTATTAAAAACAAAAAAAGATAATTATCAAATTACCTCTCTTCTCACTTTAAACCAAAAAAAAATGGCAAGCTACCTAAATCACACCGCTACGACCGATTACCTTTGCTGCGTTCCCACCCTGGAGGATTCTCAGGAGCTGGTTGTTTAGGACTTGCCGTTGCAAAGGTAGGAATATTTTATAAACTTCAAAACTTTATTAAAGAAAATTAGTTGAAAAAATGCAGTGGTAAAGCTAAACGCCTGACATTTAGAGGGAAAATTTTTCAACTTTTTTCTAAAAATTTAAATATGACGAAAAGTCCATCAACACTAGGAATTATACTTTTTATCGCTACAATGATCGTTTTCTTTGTAGTTTACACTTTTTTCTCAGGAATCAATTATTTTGATATCTCTTTGAAAGCCAATGCTTTTGTTTTGCCTCTTCTCTATGCAGGAGCTGCTTTCTGGTCTGTAAAATCCTATTGGAACAACCATAGAGTAGTGAAATTCAAAGACGCTTTCAAAAGAGCATTCGTTCCGATGTTTGTCGGAGGAATTCTTTCCATTTTCAGTATTTATGCCTTTTTAAACTTTGTAGATCCGGCGGCTAAAAAGCTGCTGAACTACCAATATGTTCAGAGACAAAAATCAGAACTGGATACAGAATATACCTCTGCAAGAAAAATTCTGAAGCATCAGAAAGATATTGATGAGCTGGATCAGAAGTACAAAGAAAGGCTACAAAGCTTCACTCCGGAAGCTGTTAAAGGAAAAGATATGCTTACCGCAAGTCATTTTTCAGGATATTTTGCAGCAATTCTTATATTTTACGTAGTTTTGTCGGTGTTTTTTGGAGCGTTTTTCAGAACCAGAACAATACATCAGCCCGAAGAAACAAATCAAGCCTAATTTTTATTAAAATTAAATGAATTTATCTATAGTTATTCCGTTACTGAACGAAGAAGACTCTCTGGAAGAGCTTTTTTCAAGAATTGATAAAGTATGCAAAACCAGCGATTTATCTTATGAAATCTGGTTTGTAGACGATGGAAGTACGGATTTGTCGTGGAGTATTATTGAGAATATGAAAGTTCAGTATCCTCAGATCCACGCTATTAAATTTTCCAGAAATTATGGAAAATCACAGGCTCTTCATGCAGCCTTTGAAAGAACAAACGGAGATGTGGTAATTACCATGGATGCCGATCTTCAGGATTTCCCTGAAGAAATTCCGGAACTATACAATATGGTGATCCATGATAATTATGATATTGTTTCCGGTTGGAAAAAGAAACGTTTTGATAATGTAATGACGAAAAATATTCCGTCAAAATTATTCAATGCAGCAGCAAGAAAAGTTTCAGGAGTTTATCTTCATGACTTCAACTGTGGTTTGAAAGCGTACAAAAAGCAGGTTGTAAAATCTGTTGATGTTTACGGAGATATGCACCGTTATATTCCGGTACTGGCTGCCAATGCAGGTTTCAGAAGAATTACCGAAAAAGAAGTACAGCATCAGGCGAGACCTTACGGAACTTCAAAATTCGGTACAGAAAGATTTGTAAGAGGTTTTCTGGATTTGATAACGCTTTGGTTTGTAAGCCGTTTTGGAGGAAGACCAATGCATTTCTTCGGAGCAGTAGGAACGTTAATGTTTATTGTTGGTTTTCTTTCTGCACTTTGGCTGGGAATTTCTAAACTGATTGATGTTGCAAGAGGGATTTACGGACATTTAATTACCAATAATCCCTGGTTCTTTATCGCTTTAACAATGATGATCTTGGGAAGCCTTCTGTTTGTAGCAGGATTCTTAGGAGAAATGATTATCAGAACCAATCGTGAGCACAAGAATTATAATATTGATGAGGTGATATAAATTCAGAGGGGTATATTCAGTTAAACATACTGAAAATAATCTGTTAATGTAAATCTTTAGTCGATGTATGACCATTCCCATCCTCTGGAGGGGTGGCGAAAATTCAAAGAATTTTTGACGGGGTGGTTACGCTAAATAATCATTCCAATTTCAATACATAAAAAGCACTCTGTAAGCAGGGTGCTTTTTGTAATTTTATAAAAACTTTTAATCCGGATGTTTAAACTCAAACCTATTCATTGTTATTTTCTTTTACTTTTTACAACCTCATGTTCATCAAATAAACTTTCTGGCTCCTGGGAATTTATTGATATTTATGATGGGGAAATCCATCAGACAGATACATTGAAAACCAAGATAAACAATTCCAGATACGGAACAGGAATTCTCACTTTTTATAAGGATAAAACTTTCAGTTCGATGGGGAATAGCGGGACTTATCAGATAGAAAATAATTTGTTGAAAATGAAGTATAATGATGATAAAGAAGCAACTCCAATGAAAATTTCAGGTATAAGTAAAGATCATCTGCTTTTGTTTTCACTGGCTGGCAGCCCTAAAACCTGGTTTTATAAAAAAATAAAAGGAAAGAGAAATAGTCTTTTCCGAAAAGCAAAAAATTGAAAATTATCAGGTATTTTATTGTCAAAAGACAAAGATTTTTAGAAATTTTAATCCTATTTTTGTTCAAAAGTAATATTGAAAGTCCAGTGAGAGCTATGAAAATGCTTTCAAAGATTTTCAGTAAATATCTTTACGGTTATAATATAGAATATTTAAAATTAAATATGAAAAAAGTTGTATACACATTGATGCTGATGGCAGTAGTTTCCTGTGGAAAAGTTTCTCCGAAAGGAAATATTGAAAAGAAGGATGTGGATGTTTCAGAGTTTGTCAATCTTGATCTGGAAGGGAAATTCCGTGTGTTTTATGCCAAAGGGCCAAAGAATTTTGTAGAAATTGAAACCTATCCGAATGTGGCGAGCAATCTGGATGTAGATGTAAAAGACAAAACACTTTTCATTAAAGAAAAAAGAGGTACAAAAGGTGTAGATTTTTACAACGTAACGATTTATTCAAAATATAATCTGGAAAAAGTAGCTATTTCCGACTCTGTGGAAGTGAATATTTCAAGTGAAATAAAGACCGACAATTTCAGACTTAATATGAAAAATAATGCAAGCTTCATGGGATCTGTAAATACCAGAAGGGCAGAGGTGGAAATGCACAACAGAAGCCGCGCCAATTTCCTTGGATTGTCCAAAGAGGCCGTTATAAAGATTTCAGATACAGCAAGTTTAATTGCGCCGTATTGGAAAATTACCAATCTGAATATCGATTCTAAAAACGGAAATTATGCAGAAGTAAATGTGAAAGATTCTTTGAAAGGAAATATCCAGAATACAGCAAAATTTGTTTACTATAACGATCCGATCAGGGCTTTTAAGATTGATAAGACGACGAAAGTTGAAAATAAGAAATTAGAGTAATTTGGGATGGAAGCCTGAAGCTGGAAGCTGGGAGTCATGTTAGTTTTCATACTTCTTGCTATCCAGATTAGAAGTTTGCTTCCCAAGTTTAAAAATAAAAAATAAAATAAATAAAAACAAAGCCGGAATTTTGAAGCCAGGCACAATATAACTTCCTGCCTTCAGCTTCCCTCTTCCAGCTTAAAAAGGAATATGAGTTTTAAATTTGAAAAGTTAGTAATTTGGCAGAAATCTATGGAATTTGGAGAGTTTATTTTTAAATTGTCTCAAAAATTTCCAAAGGATGAAATGTTTAATTTAACTTCACAAATAAGACGAGCTTCCGATTCGATTGCACTGAATATTTCTGAGGGATGTATTTTGCAGTCAAAATTAGAATTTAAAAAATTTTTAGGATACTCAATTCGATCTTTAGCAGAGACAGTCACCTGTTTATATAAAGCAAAAAACAGAGAATATATTACTGAAGAAGAATTTAATAAATTATATCATGAAAGTTATAATTTGATGAATCAGATTGTGGCTTTTAGGAATCAGGTAAAAGAATAGAATAAGGTTGGAAGAAAGAAGCTGGAAGCTGGGAGTAGTGTTAGTTTTTCATACTTCTTATTTTCCAGATTAGAAATTTACTTCCAAACTTATTTAGAAATAAAAATAGAAAAAATTAAAACAAAGCCGGAATTTTGAAGCCAGGCACAATATAACTTCCTGCCTCCAGCTTCCCACTTCCAGCTTAAAAAACTTAGACATAAATATGAATACACTAGAAAAAGCGAAACTTTGGTTAAGTGATACCTTCGATAAAGAAACAAGAGATGCTGTACAGACGTTGATCGACAGCAATTCTCCAGATCTGGAAGATTCTTTCTACAGAGAACTGGAATTCGGGACAGGAGGAATGCGTGGAATAATGGGAGTAGGAACCAACCGCTTGAATAAATATACATTAGGACAGGCTACACAGGGATTGGCAAACTACATGTTACAGCAATTCAAAGGTGAAGAGATTAAAGTGGCTATCGCTTATGATGTTCGTAATAACTCAAAAGAATTCGGAAAGCTGGTAGCTGATGTTTTGACTGCAAACGGAATTAAAGTACTGCTTTTCAAAGATCACAGACCCACTCCGGAATTGTCTTTCACCGTTCGTGATAAAAAATGTAACGGAGGAATTGTACTGACAGCTTCTCATAATCCACCGGAATATAACGGTTATAAAGTATACTGGAATGACGGAGCACAGATTGTTCCGCCTAATGATGAAGCGATTATCAATGAAGTATATTCTGTGAAATTTGAAGAAATTAAATTCAACGGAAATGATGATCTGATCGAGTGGATCGGAGAGGAGCAGGATGACGTATATATCGATGCATGTATTGAAAACTCTACCTATCAGAATGTTGGAAAAGAAAATTTAAATATTGTTTTCACGTCAATCCACGGAACAACCTATACAACTGTTCCTAAAGCTCTTAAAAAAGCAGGATTCAAGAAAGTGGATCTTGTGAGAGAACAAATGATCCCGAGCGGAAATTTCCCTACAGTAGATTCTCCAAACCCTGAAGAACCTGCAGCACTGGAAATGGCAATGGATCTTGCAAGAATTACCAATGCAGATATTGTAATCGGAACAGATCCGGACGGGGACAGATTGGGAATTGCGGTGAGAAATCTTGATAGTGAAATGCAGCTGTTGAACGGGAACCAGACCAATACGATCCTTACTTATTACATCCTGAATGAATGGAGAAAGCAGGAAAGAATTACAGGAAAAGAATTTATCGGTTCTACGATCGTAACTTCAGATATCTTCTTTGATATTGCACAGAAGTTCGGGGTAGAATGTAAAGTAGGTCTTACCGGATTCAAATGGATCGGAAAAATGATCCGTGAAGCAGAAGGAACACAGAAATTTGTGTGTGGTGGTGAGGAAAGTTTCGGATTTATGACCGGAGATTTCGTTCGTGATAAAGACTCTTGTGGAAGTATCCTTTTAGCCTGTGAAATTGCCGCATGGTGCAAAGCGAACGGAAGAACAATGTATCAGTACATGATTGAGATCTATGAAGACCTTGGAATGTATTACGAAGGATTAATCAACATTGTAAGAAAAGGAAAAGAAGGCGCTGAAGAGATTGAAAATATGATGAAAAACTTCCGTGAAAACCCTCCAAAAGAACTGGCTGGATCATTAGTGGAAGAAGTAAAGGATTTCAAAGAACAGACAAGCCTTACCATTTCTACCAACGAGAAAAAAGTAATGAATGATATTCCAAAATCTAACGTATTGATCTATTACACCCAGGATGGAACCAAAGTATGCGTAAGACCTTCAGGAACAGAGCCAAAAATCAAGTTTTATGTTTCTGTAAAAGACTCTGTTGCTTCAGAAGCAGACTTCAGAGATAAATTAAAATCATTGGAAGCTAAAATCGGAGCTGTTAAAACAGATTTGAAATTGGATTAATGCTCTGAAAACACCGTAGATCAAATATATGAGAAGATTCATGGGGAACGATAATATAAATTTAAAATAAGAAAAAGTGAAAGTTTCAAAATTAGCAGCGAACCTGATCGGTTCTGAAATTGTAAAAATTGGTAACGAAGTAAATGATTTAAAAGCAAAAGGAGCGGAAATTGCCAATCTTACTATTGGTGATCTGAATTCTAATATCTATCCTATTCCGGCATTGCTGAAGGAAGAGATTCAGAAAGCATATCAGAATAATCTGACGAATTATCCGCCTGCCAACGGACTTTTATCTTTAAGAAAAGAAGTTTCCAAAGACCTTAAAAAAAGATGGAACCTGGACTATTCTCCGGAGGATATTTTGATCACTGCCGGATCAAGACCTTTGATCTATGCCGTATACAAAACTATCGTAGACGAAGGAGATAAAGTAGTGTATCCTACACCATCATGGAACAACAATCACTATGCTTATCTTACTTCTGCCAATGCTGTAGAAGTAAAAACAAAACCTGAAACCAACTTCCTTCCAACAGCAGATGATTTAAGACCTCATTTGGATGGAGCTGTGTTATTGGCACTTTGTTCACCTTTGAATCCTACGGGAACCATGTTTACAAGAGAGCAGCTTTCAGAAATCTGTGAATTGGTAATCGCTGAAAACAAAAAAAGAGGAGCAGATGAAAAACCGTTATACTTAATGTATGACCAGATCTATTCCTGTCTTACTTTTGGAGCTGAGCATGTAGATCCGGTTTCTCTTTTCCCTGAAATGAAAGATTACACAATCTATATCGACGGTATTTCAAAATGCCTTGCAGCAACAGGAGTACGTGTAGGATGGGGATTCGGGCCTTCGCATATCCTTGATAAAATGAAAGCGCTTCTTACTCACGTTGGAGCATGGGCACCAAAACCAGAGCAGGAAGCCACTGCTAAATTCTATGAAAATTCAGAAAATGTAGACACTTTCGTTGAGGATTTTAAAGGTAAGCTTGAAGAGAGTTTAAAAGTTCTTCACAACGGAGTTCAGGATTTAAAAGGAAAAGGACTTTCAGTAGACAGTATCGAACCAATGGGAGCTCTTTATCTTACCATTAAGTTAAACTATATCGGAAAAACAAAACCGGACGGAGCTGTGATTGAAAACTCCTCAGACCTTGTATTTTATCTGATCAATGAAGCAGGAGTGGCTTTAGTACCATTCTCAGCCTTCGGAGAAGACAAATCTGAACCTTGGTTCCGTGCTTCTGTAGGTGGATTGGCTACCGATGAGATCAAGGTAATGCTTCCAAAACTGGAAAGTGCTTTGAACAATTTAAAGTAGTCTTTACATAAAAATATATGCTTCGACTCTGTCCGGCATGGCATCGTTAAATCCCAAATGAGTATTAATTGTGTCATGCTGAGCGGAGTCGAAGCATTTCAAATACAATATAAACATCAAGTATTTGAATTAGATGTGCGTTTATCTGTAAAAGATTAAATAAACATTAAAAGTTAAACAACCACTTTGTACAACACTCATCTAGGAATTATCTTTGAGACTTTTACACACCTGAATATAATAAAGTCGAAAATTACACGATGAAAAAACTGAGATTTCTACTCTTACCAGTTTCAATACTGGTATGCTCACAAGAAGTTGATACATTGAAAATAAAAGAACTATCTAAGGAATCTGAGCTGCCAAAAGTACAGACGTACACCTTAAAAGATGGTTCCGTCAGAACTTACCCAAAGCCCAAATTATTGGATTTTGTAACGAAGTTACCCAGAAATTTTATCAATACAAATAAAGATTTTGTTGCCAAAGATCATGCTTATTATCTTGGAGGCGCTGTTGCAGCTACTCTGATCCTCTTGCCGGTGGATCAGAAACTGATTGACAATTCAAGAGAGTTGGGAGAAAGATGGGGAATGGATAAAGATAATAATTACAACAAAATAGGCGGTGTTTTTAAAATTCCTAAAGATATAGGCTCTACTTTATATCTTATTGGAAATGGTTCCACGCTGGTTTTGCTGGGAATTGGTTTCGGAACATATGGTTTGATTAAAAATGATTACAGGGCGCAGGCTACAGCCAGTGGTTTGGTGGAAAGTTTAATTCTTTCCGGAGTTTTCACCCAAACCATTAAAAGAATTACCGGAAGAGAAAGTCCTTTTATTGCAGAGATCAACGGTAATAAAGGAGGCGCCTGGAATCCTTTTCCAAGCTTTTCAGAATTTGGAAAGAACACCTCAAATTACGATGCAATGCCGTCCGGACATTTAACAACCTTTATGGCTGGAATCACTGTGATAGCAGACAATTATCCTGATGCAAAATGGATAAAACCGGTAGGATACACCTTAGCAGGAGCCTTATGTTTTCAGATGATGCAAAGTAAAGTTCACTGGGCTTCAGATTACCCGCTAGCTTTATTAATGGGATATTTTATAGGAAAAACAATATCAAAAAGCCGATATACTTCATCAGAGGGAACCATCGGAAAAACAAAATATAATCTCAACTTTACGGCATCCCGCCAATGGGAATATAATATGGTAGGCGTAAAACTCTCTTTTTAAACTGTCGAAATCTCTGTTTTGTAGAGTAAATAAGATACTTTTCACTACATTTGATCTCAATATAAAAGGAACATTTCAACTTTTGTAAGTACTGGAATGAAACCTGTTGAATTAAAGAGAATTACTTAATATTTTTATTGAATGAAAATAATTGCTGTCATCCCTGCACGTTACGAAGCAAGCCGTTTTCCCGGGAAACTAATGCAGATTTTAGGAGAAAAAACCGTTATTACGACCACCTATCAGAATGTAGTGGAAACCGGACTGTTTGACGAAGTATTTGTAGCAACAGATTCTGAAATTATTTTTGATGAAATCGAACAGAATGGCGGAAAAGCCGTTATGACAGGACAGCATGAGACTGGAAGCGACCGTATTGCAGAAGCCGTACAGAATATAGACTGCGATATTGTGATTAATGTTCAGGGAGACGAACCTTTTCTTAAACTGGAACCATTACAGCAGCTGATAGAAGTCTTTAAACACGATGATCAGCAGGAGATTTCCCTGGCATCTCTGAAAATACAGCTGCATGAAAAAGAGGAAGTTGAAAACCCGAATAATGTAAAAGTTATTACTGATAATAATAATTTTGCTTTGTATTTCAGCCGTTCCGTAATTCCTTTTCACAGGGAAGTTTCTTATGATTTAAGCTATTTTAAACATATTGGGGTCTATGCTTTCAGGAAAGAAGCGCTGTTGCAGTTTTCAAAACTGGAAATGAAACCATTGGAAATATCCGAAAAAATTGAATGTATCCGTTACCTGGAATATGGAATGAAAATCAAAATGATAGAAACCAATTTTATAGGAGTAGGTATTGATACACCGGAAGATCTGGAAAAAGCCAGAAAGCTGATTTAAAAAATGTTGAGGCGAAAAAGCAGATGCACAGATTTGCTCTTTCGCCTTTTTTTGCAATTTTACATAAATCCCCCTATATTTGAATTTATAAATAAAATTAATGAAGAAGTTACTATTAGTATTTGGACTGATATTTTCGCATGTGATATTGGCACAGACCGCAAAGGAAATTATAGACAAAAACATTGAATTATCCGGAGGGTTAACCAATTGGAAACTTTTAAATTCTGTATTGCTTCAGGGAAAAGTGGTATTGGGAATCAAAGATGAATATCCGATAAAAATTTATCAGCAGCGTCCGAATCTTACTAAAACATTAATTACTACCGGCGGAAAAGAAACGGCAATTGAAGGTTTTGATGGAACAAAAGGATATGCAATGAACTATGCCGCAAATAAGCTTCAGGAATACCCTGAATATGTACCGGAAAGTTTTGATAATGACTTCATTGATTGGGAAAATAAAGGTTTTGATGCCAAATACCTTGGAAAAGAAAAAGTAGGAGAGATCTACTGCCATAAAGTGGAACTTACCAAAAATGTCAATAAGAACATGTATTATTTTGATACAAAGACTTATATGCTTTTAAAAGAAGTGAAAAAAGATGAAACGCTGATCTATTCTGATTTTAAAAAAGTTGGAAATATTATCATGCCTTTCAGAATTGAGTCTTCCAGTACCAAAAAAGACGGAGATTATGTGATGTTACTAAACAAAGTAGAAATCAACAAAGTTTTTCCGGCTAACATTTTTAAATTTTAATTCAACTGCAGTCCGCCTGCATAAAATGATAAAAAATGAAAAATATTTTTTTAATGATGCTTTCTTGTATCGCATTCCTGCAAAGCTGCACCAACCAAAAAAGTGAAATTTCTAAAGCCAAAACCACAGAACTTATGGGAAAAACAATATACGACTTCAAAGTAGAAAGTCTTGATGGGAAAGAAATCAATTTTGCAGATTTCAAAGGAAAAAAAATCCTGATCGTCAATACCGCTTCAGAATGTGGGTTTACCCCTCAGTATGCTGATCTCGAGAAAGTATATGAGGAATATAAAGATAAATTGGTTGTTGTAGGATTTCCTGCCAATAATTTTGGAGGACAGGAACCCGGAACCAATACTGAAATTGGCGCTTTCTGTCAGAAAAATTACGGGGTGACATTCCCTTTGGCTGCTAAAGTTTCTGTGAAAGGAGATGATACTGCTCCAATATTCAAGTACTTAACAGAAAAGGAGTTAAACGGAGTAAAGAACACAACCATCCTTTGGAACTTTACCAAATTCCTTGTTGACGAAAACGGAAAACTGATCGATTCTTTTGTAAGTACTACAAAGCCTACTGATGGGGCTATTACAAAATATCTGAAATAAAGAGAAAAAAGTATATTTTTACAAGTGGGTGTTTACATCCACTTTTTTTATTTTACAACCATTAATGATTCCTTATGAAGAAAATAATTTTTACCCTTTGTATCCTGGCTTCCTTTATGTTAGGATTTGCTTTTAAAGCCGTTACAGAAAATAAATCTGATGAAACGAAAAGAGTAACCGGCATTGGTGGAATCTTTTTTAAATGTAAAGACCCTAAAAAGATGAGAGAATGGTACGAAGGCCATCTGGGACTTGCCACCAATGAATACGGATCTGTATTTGAGTGGTATCAGGGAGCGGATAATTCTAAAAAAGGATTCAGCCAATGGAGTCCTTTCAGTGAAAAAACAAAATATTTTCAGCCTTCAGAAAAAGATTTTATGATCAATTACCGGGTAGAAAACCTTGAAAAACTGATCGGGCAGCTTAAAAAAGAAAATGTTACTATTGTTGATAAGATGGAGACTTATGAATACGGAAAATTTGTTCATATTATGGATATAGAAGGAAACAAAATAGAACTTTGGGAACCTAATGATATCGAATATGAAAAGCTAGGGCAAAAAATGGGAAGTAAAACCACAAAATAGCAGGTAATAGATGAGAGGCAGCAGGTTTTAGTTTTTAGGGAAATTAATAAGAAAATTTTCAACTTTAACATGTCCCCGAAACCCGAACCCCGCATCTTTTAATTATTCATTGGTTTTCTCCGCAAAACAGAAAATATTTCCAAGCTTTATGCTGGAGTATCCATTACTTTTTATTTTTGAAGATTTGATCATTGCTTTTGCCAGAATATCGGTGGGTAGCGGTTTTTGGCTTTGTAATAACCCTAGTTTATTGGCAAATTTTATAATCCGGCTGCCTAAAACTTCTCCGGTTCGCTCAGAATTTGTTCGTTCCAGCATTCCCGGCTTAAAAATAGTGATCTTATTGAAATGCAGCTGCTTTACAGCTTCTTCCAGTTCACCTTTCATTTTGGAATAGAAAATCTTAGATTGTGGACTCGCTCCATAAGCCGAGACCAGAATATAATCTTCTACGTCATTATCTTTCGCAGCTTTCGCAAATTCATATTGGTAGTCAAAGTCTACTTTTTTCTGGGCTTCTTTGCTTCCGGCATCCTTTAAAGTTGTTCCCAGACACGAAAACGCCACATCTCCTTTCACCATATCTTTCCATTCCTCTGGTTTTTCAAAATTCACCACATGAACTTTTAGCTTATCATTTTGAATATCAACAGGCTTTCTTACAAAGATATCCACTTCATCAAACTCTTTGTCATTCAATAACTGATTGACCAGATCTTTTCCTGTGGCACCTGTAGCACCTATTACCAAAGCTTTCATAATAATTGTGGTTTTGTGAGATTATTTCTTTCTTAAATTTACTAAATTTGAATTAAAGATTAAAGAATTATATCATTTAATCATTACTAATTGCTTATCAACCATTACTAATAATTGCATGGATGCCAACGAAATTTTAGATTACTGTCTTACCAAAAAAGGAGTTACGGAAAGCTTTCCGTTTGATAACGAGACTCTTGTGTTAAAAGTAGACACCAAAATGTTTTTACTGATGGGCCTTGAAAGACAGCCGTTATCGATAAATGTAAAAACAGATCCCGAATGGAGTGCAGAACTCCGTGAACAATATCCTCAGATCACAGGGGCTTATCACATGAACAAAACTCACTGGAACTCTGTAACAGCAGAGGGTTTAAAAAGAGATCTGATCTTTAAACTCATTGACCATTCCTATGATTTGGTTTTTAAATCCCTGACAAAGAAGGCTCAGAATGCAGTAAATTCTCTATAATATAGTAAGAATAAAATGAGGTATGAAATTTGTTATCTATGACCAGTGAAATATACTTTACATAGTAACAAAATAAAGAACAAATGAGAAATCACCTTTTATTATTCGCAGCAGCAGGTACATTGATGCTGTCAAGCTGCACCAAACCAGTAAAGAAAACTGCTGAAAATCCAGCTGCTGTCTCAGCTTCAGAAACACTTCCCGAAAATATTAAAATAGAATTTTCAGGAACAGATAATTTTACCATAAAAAGTGCATTGCTAAAAGTAAGCTTGTATGGAATGGATGAAAAACTGGCTGATGCTCCCGCTACTTTAATTACAGAAAAAGAATACGAGCAGAAGTCGATACCCTTCACCATCAATCTGCCAATACCTAAAGATGCTGAAAGCAAGATCAATCCAAAACCTGCAGGACCGGCAAAATATTATGTAACAATAAGCTGGGATTCTGATGGCAACGGAAAAGCTGATGAAAAAGGAGATATATTTATTGATTATGATAAGCAGTTTCCTACTGTGAAACTGAATAATGAAACTCAGAAAATTTACCTAAAAATACTAAAATAAATAAAAAAGGCTGTTCATCACTGAATAGCCTTTTTAGCAAATAAATCTTTATATCCTAATGCTTTCTTTTCAATCAGATGCCAGGAAATATATCCCAAAAGAATTGAAAGTGGCAGTGAAAATATAAATAGCATAACAGTGTCAAACTTAAAAAAATACATCAGCGCTTGTTGTATGGGAAAAGAATAAATATAAATTCCGTACGAGGTGTCTCCAATTACTTCTCCTACTTTATTGAGATATCGGGTAGATCTCTCACCAATAAGAATAACCAGCAAAGGCAGCGTAATATAGCAGGTATATTTGAAGACATTTAAATATAAACTGATGATAAGAATGATAAAAGATGTTATAATAAGTATGTTTTCTGTCCTTTTACTGGCATTAAGGTAGGTCAGTACCATCCCTCCTGCAAAAAAACACATCAGATTATAAAAATGATTAGTTCCCAATGCCAACTTGTGAAATAATCCGTAAAGAAAATAAGGATAGTAGATGCTTAAGACATAACTTGATACAAATAACAGGATAACAACGGTTTTTATAAAAGCCTTTTTACGGATAAAGAATAGCAAAGAGACCATTACATACATACTGAATTCGTAGCATATAGTCCATAAACTTCCATTGATGCTATGTTTGTAAGGATTGTTTTCAAAAACACCGTCAATACCTTTCTGACGGAAAAACAGGGTTAAATTTTGAGGAATGTAAGTGTAAACGGATTTGTTCTGTAAATAAGGAACGGAACTTTCATACACTGCAGGTGCCAGCAAAACAGTAATTAAAAGTACCACTATTAAAGCTGGAAAAAGTCTTAAAAGTCTTTTCCAGTAATAATCAAGCAGACCTTTGCAGCGAAGCAGACTTTTAAAAATTAAATATCCGGAGATAATAAAAAAACCATGAACTCCGAGATAAGAGAATTCCATCTGGCTGTTGGTAAGTTGTGATAAAGGATCGCCTTGAGTAGCTCCGGAAAGAGCATAGGAGTGGGTAATAATAACAAGACTTGCAAAAACAAGCCTTAGAAAATCAAAATTATTACTCCTTGAAATCATACGCCTGTGTTAATCTTTTATCCTCATCCAGCCTTTCAATCAGTTTTTCAAGACCTTCAAATTTAATTTCATCATGAAGAAAATCTCTGAAGCTTACCGTAATTTCTTCATCATAAATATCTCCGTCAAAATCAAGAATATAAACTTCCACAGTGAGCTTCTCTCCATTTACCGTGGGGTTGGTTCCCACACTCAGCATTCCTTTATATTGGTTGCCTTTTACAAATACTTCTACAATATAAGCTCCTTTTTTAGGTAAAAGCTTAATAGATTCCGTATCAATATTAGCTGTGGGATAGCCAATTGTTCTCCCGATTTTCTTCCCATGAACAACCGTTCCTGAAACAGAGTAGGAGTATCCCAGCATTTCGTTGGCCTCCTTGATATTTCCTGTTAAAAGTGCATTACGTACTTTCGTGGAACTGATATTGTTTTCGTGAATATTGATTGCTTCCATTTGTTCCACATCAAAATCCAGCTCTTTGGATAATTTCTGAAGAAGTTCAAAATTTCCGCTTTTATTTTTTCCGAAAGAATGATCGTATCCTATAATAAGGTATTTAACGTTGAGCTTATCAATTAAAATCTGACGCACAAATTCTTCTCCGGTTAAGTTTCTGAATTCTTCATCAAACTCCTTCAGGAACAGATTATCAACACCATATTTCTCAACCAGCTGCTTTTTTTCTTCTAATGTATTCAGAAGTTTTAAATCTTCATTAGGATTAAAAACAAACCTCGGATGCGGCCAGAAAGTAAGGATAGCAGTTTCCAGATTGTTCTCTGTACCTACTTTAGTCAGTTCATCAATAATACTCTTATGCCCGAGATGTACCCCGTCAAACATTCCTAAAGACAATGCTAAAGGCTTCTGAGAGGAATAATCTGTAAAATTCTTGAAAACTTTCAAAACGGAAAAATTTGACTGCAAATATAGAAATAATGTGCCAATGTATCAATATAACAATGGCGTAATACCTATAACCTTACTATTGCAGCACTACTTCATGGTTTTATCCGTATAATACTAAAATAATCTATTCTCAAAAGCATGATAAAAATCTTTTTTTTACCAATTGCGGGTTTATGAAGAATCACTATATTTGCACCAAGAAAAAATTTAGCAATGGCAAACCAAATTAAAGGTAAAATTTCTCAAATTATTGGTCCGGTAATCGACGTTGTCTTCACAGATGTGGAAGCTGTTCCAGCAATCTATGACGCGTTAGAAATTACAAAAGAAAACGGTGAAAAAGTAGTTTTAGAGGTAGAACAACATATTGGCGAAGATACAGTAAGATGTATCGCAATGGACGCTACTGACGGTCTTAAAAGAGGGCAGGACGTAATTGGATACGGAAATCCTATTATGATGCCAATCGGAGAGGCTGTAAACGGAAGACTATTCAACGTTGTTGGTGATGCTATCGACGGACTTCAAGATATTTCTAAGGATGGTGGTCTGCCAATTCACAGACCAGCTCCAAAATTTGATCAACTTTCAACTTCTGCAGAAGTTTTATTTA
Source organism: Chryseobacterium rhizoplanae (assembly GCF_900182655.1). Classification (GTDB taxonomy): domain Bacteria; phylum Bacteroidota; class Bacteroidia; order Flavobacteriales; family Weeksellaceae; genus Chryseobacterium; species Chryseobacterium rhizoplanae. Next base: position 62,650 of record NZ_FXTC01000004.1, on the reverse strand, counting down.
CAGGTATTAAAGTAATCGACTTAGTTGAGCCTTACGCAAAAGGAGGTAAAATTGGTTTGTTCGGTGGTGCCGGTGTAGGTAAAACAGTATTGATCCAGGAGTTGATTAACAATATTGCAAAAGGACACGGAGGACTTTCTGTTTTCGCCGGAGTAGGTGAAAGAACGAGAGAAGGAAATGACCTTTTAAGAGAGATGTTGGAATCAGGTATTATCAAGTATGGTGATGATTTCATGCACTCTATGGAAAACGGAGGTTGGGATCTTTCTAAAGTAGACTTAGAAGCTATGAAAGATTCTAAAGCTGCATTCGTTTTCGGACAGATGAACGAGCCGCCAGGTGCAAGAGCTAGAGTAGCACTTTCTGGTCTTACATTGGCTGAGTACTACAGAGACGGTGGAGAAAGCGGACAAGGTAGAGATGTACTTTTCTTCGTAGATAACATCTTCCGTTTTACACAGGCTGGTTCTGAGGTATCTGCACTTCTTGGTCGTATGCCATCAGCGGTAGGTTACCAACCAACACTTGCTTCTGAAATGGGTGCGATGCAGGAAAGAATTACTTCAACTAAAAACGGTTCAATTACTTCAGTACAGGCGGTATACGTACCTGCGGATGACTTAACTGACCCGGCTCCTGCAACTACGTTTGCTCACTTGGATGCAACTACGGTACTTGACAGAAAGATTGCTTCATTAGGTATTTACCCAGCGGTAGATCCATTAGCTTCTACTTCAAGAATCCTTGCTCCGGAAGTTATCGGTCAGGAACACTATGACTGTGCTCAAAGAGTAAAAGAAATTCTTCAGAGATACAAAGCTCTTCAGGATATCATTGCAATCCTTGGTATGGAAGAACTTTCTGAAGAAGATAAATCTGTTGTATACCGTGCAAGAAAAGTTCAGAGATTCTTATCTCAGCCTTTCCACGTAGCAGAACAGTTTACAGGTATCCCAGGATCATTGGTAGACATCAAAGATACAATCAAAGGATTTACTATGATTATGGATGGTGAATTGGATCACTTACCAGAAGCTGCTTTCAACTTGAAAGGAACTATCGAAGAAGCTATCGAAGCAGGACAAAAAATGTTAGCTGAAAACGCTTAATAATTAGACATAAGATTTTTAGACATGAGATGAGAGACATATAATGTTTGTCAAAAATCTTTTAATCTTCAATCTTTTAATCTTTTAATCTAAATTAAATGAATATAAAAATTTTAACACCAGAATACGTAGTTTTTGAAGGAGAAGTAGACTCAGTATTGTTGCCTGGAAAAAATGGTGAATTTCACATCATGAAAAACCACGCAGGAATTGTTTCTTCTTTAGTCGGAGGTAATGTAAAGCTTTTTGCTAAATCTATTGATGAGGCTTTTGCTAAAAACTTTACCAAAGAAGCTGGAAAAGACTCTGTTTTTGCTTATGCTATCAAAAGCGGTGTTGTAGAATTTAATCATGATAAAGGAATTATCCTTTGTGAATAATTAAATGAAAAGCTAAATATATTTTCAAGAAAGTGTAACTTTGTGTTACACTTTTTTTATTTGTAAAAGTCTGATTGTATGAAGAGAGGCATAATCATATTCTTTACAGTTCTGGGTGTTTTCCTCCATGCTCAGAATATCAAGACCAAAAGAGGAATTATCAATCTGGATGGCATTCCGGTAGCGAAACTGTCCAGCAAATCCAGCGAATATACGTTTATGGATCTGAAAGAGACCCCGATGTATACTATAAAATTCATTGATAAAAGTATCGTTGATTCTGTTCGCGACAGCTATATCAGCATCAATAGAGTCTATAACCGGGAGAAAACAATTGAAATTGATTATTCATCACCTTCAGCATTCTCCGGTGAAGAAAAGTCAGCGGTCTTTACTTCGGTCAAGGACCTTAAAATCATTGATAATAAAGGGATCAATGTGAAAAACCTTGACGAGATCTTTTCAAATGTTCCGAAAAGAAAGCTGGATACCAAGACCAAAGATGCTTATGCCATCAGAAAAAAGATTGATAAGATGAATATTGAGGTCAATAAAGTAGGAGAGATCCTGAGTAATGGTGTTCCGGTAGGATATTTTACCAATCTGCCTGTAAGTTTTGGTTCAGATGATACTATTATGGATAAAACCTCCATAGATATTGAGATCTATGATGCTAAAAGTAAACTTATCGGGAGATATATTACTACAACAAAGCAATTAAAAACAGCAGGTGGAAAATCTTTTACCATTTACAAGGAAATGTCCGGGAGAGCTTCTATTTTGAAGTTTCCAACTTATAAGGCTCTTGCAGAACGTATGGCTATCATGGATCCAAATTTTATTAAAATTCAGGAAAAAGTATCTGTGGGTACTGTTTCAAAAGAAACCCCTAATTAAAGAAATATATTTTTTATATTGTATCAATAGGAACGGGCTTTAGCCCGTTTTTTTATTATAGATGATATTCATTTGGCTTTAGCCAAAACTTATTGAAACCTCTTAGTCTTTACTAACCACCCCGTCAAAAATTCTTTGAATTTTCGCCACCCCTCCGGAGAAGGGGAATATTTTGCCGTTTTATTCGATGATGGTGAGAAATTTTGATGTATGTTTTTTGTGAGATATTATGATCCTGTCAAATAAAATTCTCAATTTTAAAAATCCCTGAGAAAAAATTGAAAATTTTTATAAACTTAAAATCACCCCGTTTTCCTTCAATTGCTGCATCGGTTTTGAAAACCAGAATAGTTCAAAATCTTCAAATTTTTCTTCAAATTGATTCTTAAGTTGCTGAATAGTAGGTTTTTTTGTGTTTTCAATAGAATTTTCCCCCAATACATTCATCAGCCATTCTGCCTTTTCCTGTTCCAGTTCCACCTTCACTATATTGGTTTTTAAGTGGAATGTAAGTAGCGTATATGTACCAGAATATTTCTTTTTATTTTTTACGCGATTCTCAGCGATTACATTTTTGGTCAGAAAGATAACTTTGGAGTTGGTCTTCAATTGAAACTGGCCATCTTCTAAAAGACAGTCGTGAATATAATCCGGATGAATTGTTGTTCTTGGAATTTTAAAATCAAACCACTCCTGAAGCGGCAGTTCAAAATTTACTCCATGCATATAATTGAACAGAGATTTTTTTAATCCGAAGCTGAACTTGTTGTGATCAATTCCGGTTTTGTCCTGAAAGTCTATATCGTTATTGGCAAACAGAATTTCTTGTTTTACGGGAACTACACCAAAATCTTCAGGCTTCATTCCGACAGGTGAATGGGCAGTCATGGCAAACTGATGCCAGAAACCACTTTGAAGAATTCCCATTTCAAACATCTGCCGAATCATTTCCAGAGAATCAACCGTTTCCTGAACAGTTTGGGTAGGGTAGCCATACATCAGATAAGCATGTACCATAATTCCGGCTTCTGTAAAATTTCTTGTTACATTGGCAACCTGTTCCACAGAAACTCCTTTGTCGATTAATTTTAACAATCGGTCACTGGCCACTTCAAGCCCTCCGGAAACAGCAACACATCCTGAAAGTTTCAGAAGATAGCATAAATCACGGGTAAAGCTTTTTTCAAAACGGATATTTGTCCACCAGGTAACGACAAGATTTCTTCTGAGGATTTCCAGAGCAACCTCTCTCATCAGGGCAGGTGGTGCAGCTTCATCCACAAAATGGAATCCGGTTTCACCCGTTGTTTTAATCAATTCTTCAATCCGGTCTACCAGAATTTTAGCAGAAATAGGTTCGTAGATCTTGATGTAATCTAATGAAATATCACAAAACGTGCATTTTCCCCAATAGCATCCATGAGCCATCGTGAGCTTGTTCCATCTTCCGTCGCTCCATAAACTGTGCATGGGATTGGCGATTTCGATAACGGAAATATATTGATCAAGTCTTAAGTCCGTATAATCCGGAGTACCGATATCAGCCTGTTTGTAATCGTGTCTTTTAGAATTATTCTTATAAACCACTTCCTGATTTTCGAGGAGAAAAGTTCTTTTAAATTCACCTTCCTCATTGGGAATTTCTAAATTTTGGTGAAGAAGTTCAATAGGAAGTTCACCGTCATCCAAGGTAATAAAATCAAAGAATTCAAAAACTCTCTGGTCTTTAATTTCCCTTAACTCGGTATTGGGAAAACCACCGCCCATCGCAATTTTGATGTGGGGATGATTTTTTTTGATCCATTGCGCACATTTGAAAGCAGAATACAGATTGCCGGGAAAAGGGATTGAAAAACAAACCAGTTTCGGCTGAACCATTTCTATTTTTTCACGAAGAATTTTTAATGTAAATTCATCAATAAATGTTAGATCACCAGATAATTTTGAATATAATTCATCAAAAGAATTGGCACTTTTCCCCAAACGTTCCGCATATCTGCTGAAACCAAAATCGGAGTCGATATTTTCAACAATATAATCTGATATGTCTTCTAAGTATAAGGTTGCCAGGTGTTTGGCTTTATCCTGAAGACCCATATTTCCAAAAGCAAATTCCATATCATCCAGCTGGTTGAAACGGGAAGCTTCGGGAAGGAAATTCATACTGCAGATCTGTCTTGCCAATGTGGGCGTTTTGTCCTGTAAAAACAGAATTACCTGATCTATGGTTTTGATATATTCTTCTCTTAAGGCAAAGATTCTCTGAGAATTTTCAGAGATATTCTGAAGATCAATTTTTTTGCTGAAAACTTTCTGAATTCCGTCTTTTGAGAATAATTCCAAAATAACATCAATCCCCAAATCTATCTGATAAGCGGAAATATTTTTGGTATTTAAAAATCCTTTAATATAAGCCGTTGCAGGATAAGGAGTATTAAGTTGGGTAAAAGGCGGAGTAATAAGAAGCAGGTCTTTCAACAGAAATTTTTTGCAAAGTTATTCTAAAGTTTTTTCAGAAAAAAATTTTTTCTCCTGATTATAAACAGTGAAGAAAAGTCTTTAGCACTTTGGTTTCTGAAAATCTGCTCCAATGGGGATTTAATCATTTTATCATTTCTGCAGCAATTGTGAATAGTAGTTACTCCTGCAGAATGATGATGTTAGGATAGTTGATGTATCAAAATAAGTTAGTCGGTTTAACAAATAAGGTATCCGGAGGATTGTTGTCAATAAAGTTTAAAAAAGAATCTTCATCAAAGTATCCGTCCTCGTCCAGGATTTCGGGGTTCAGTAATCCAATTTCACTAGGTTTTTCCAGGCTGATATTCTCGATGAATTTTCCTGTTTTTCCTGTTATTTCATTATGAAAACTAATTAAATATCTGGAATATATATTTCCCTCAGCAACAGTATAATGTCCGTTTTCTGCAATCAGAGAGGTCATAATACTTCCACCGATATACGTTTCATTATCATTGCCTGATGCTCCGAATAATACTTTGCTGGTAACATTTCCTGCACAGTAAAGTGAACCGTTGATGATGATATTTTCTGCCTGTATATTACCTGTTGCAATGAGGACGATAAAGTCTTCAACAAAAAGGGTTTTGGATAAATGAATATCATCTTCTATGAAAATGATTTTATAACCTTCATCTTCTTCGGTAACAAGTTCAAGAGAAATAGTGTTTTCGTTTTCTATAAGGACAATCCCGGGAGCGTCATCTTCATTATTAATGTGAAGTGAAGCATCTTTTATTTTTTCTGCTGTTTCATCATCCAGCATTTCAAGAAACTCGGCAAGACTTTCTTCATCTAAAGAGCTTTCATTGAAGAAATTATTTTCCAGAGCTTCGTGAGCGATGGTATATAGATTTTCGGATTTTTCTTTGAGCCTTTTATATAGTTGATCTTTCGTGAGTTTTTGTAATTCTTTCATCGGCTTTTAAACTAAATGCATTGATCTGTTATAGGAGGAAATGCCTATCAATAGACCATTGCAATATAGTCAGATAAATTTTTTTATGCCAGAGAGACAGCTTTATTTTTTAATATTTTTCAAATCAGATAAAGGAAACGAATGAGTTCTTTTTTGATCAATAAAACCGATCTTATTTGTATCGTAAAATATTATTAAAGAAGACCTAAACAAGCCTATCATTATGCATGATTCATATTTTTACGGTCTGTAATGACATTCAAAGTAACGCCCATCAAAATAAGGGTAATTCCGATCAGTAAGTTGCTGGTAAACTTTTCATGGAACATCAGTACACTGATCAGTACAGCAACTACCGGTTCAAGAGCACCTAGAATAGATACAGGAGTAGATCCGATATATTTGATTGCATACACAAGACAAAGGCTGGAGATCACTGTAGTAAGGAATGCAAAAATAAGAAAGTTAAAAAATATTTCTGCTGAAGGAATAGCGAACGACTCATTAGCCGCCACAGCTTTGGTCATAAAGAACGTGGATGTGAAAAGCATAGAGTAGAAAGTAAGCTTAAATCCGGAAACCTTCATATTCGATTTGTTCACAATAACCATATACAACGCATAGAATAATGAGCTGAGCATTACAATTCCCAATCCTGTAAAATTAATTTCCAATCCGTTACCTTTCAGACATAACACAATAACTCCGGTGAAAGCAAGAAGCAAAGAAACAACGGATAACCTGGTAAGCTTCTCCTTGTAAAAGAAAAACATAATCAAGGCTACGATAACCGGATAAATAAATAAAACAGTAGAAGCAATTCCGGCAGTAAGAAAATCATACCCTAAAAACAAAAACTCCGAAGAAAGAGCATAGCAGACTCCAAGTATGGCCAGGATTAACGCTTCTTTTCTATTGATTTTAAAACTTTCTTTGGAATACAGCAAATATCCTCCAACCATTAAGGCTGAAAAGAAAAATCTATAGAACAGGGTAATGTCCAATGAAAAATGTGCCTGCTTGATAGGCAGAATAAAAATCGGAATCAGTCCATAGGAAACAGCTGATAGAATCCCCAATGCGTAACCTTTAAGTTTCATGTATTGTTATCGGTATTTAAATAAAAAACCACTGAATCAATCAGTGGTTTTTTTATTTTTAAATTAAATCGGTTTAAAACTTAATCCTTGTTCCTGCAGTAATTTTTGTTCCTGCTCTTTATAGTAACCACTTACTAGTTTATCATGAATTGCTTCAAATGCAGCCAGAGTTTCATTAATCTCTGCATCCGTATGGGAAGCGGTAGGAATTAATCTTAAAAGAATCATTCCCTTTGGAATTACCGGATATACTACCACAGATGTGAAGATACCGTATTTCTCTCTTAAATCTTTTACCAATAGAGTAGCTTCTACCGGAGTTCCCTGCATCATGACCGGAGTTACACAAGTGTTGGTATCTCCAATATTGAATCCTCTTTCTTTAAGCCCGTTCTGTAGTTTGTAAACATTCTCCCAAAGTTTAGCTTTGATCTCAGGTTTTGATCTCAACAGCTCCAATCTTTTTAATCCTCCGATTACCATTGGCATTGTAAGAGATTTTGCAAAGATTTGTGATCTAAGGTTGAATTTCAGATATCTGATGATTTCTTTGTCACCCGCAAGGAATGCTCCGAAACCAGCCATTGATTTAGCAAACGTAGAGAAGTATACATCAATCTGATCATTACAGTCCTGTTCTTCACCTACACCGGCACCTGTTTTACCAAGTGTCCCGAAACCATGGGCATCATCTACCAATAATCTGAACTGATATTTAGATTTAAGATCGCAGATTTCTTTGATTTTCCCCTGCTGGCCTCTCATCCCGAAAACACCTTCTGTAATCACAAGAATACCACCTCCTGTTTCTTCAGCTACTTTAGTTGCTCTCTGAAGGTTTTTCTCCAGACTTGCCATATCGTTGTGCTTATAGGTAAATCTCTTCCCGGAATGAAGTCTTACCCCATCTACGATGCAGGCATGAGAATCCATATCATAAACAATTACATCATTTCTGCTCACCAAAGCATCAATGGTAGAAACCATTCCCTGGTAACCGAAGTTCAATAAGTATGCTGATTCTTTTTTTACAAAGTCTGCCAATTCTCTTTCCAGCTGAAGGTGCTGATCTGTTTCTCCAGACATTGCTCTTGCTCCCATTGGATAGAACATTCCATATTCTGCAGCCGCTTTTGCATCCGCTTCTATTACTTCAGGATGATTACACAATCCTAAATAGTCATTGGCACTCCAGAAAATTACTTCTCTCCCCTGAAACTGCATTCTAGGGCCGATGGGTCCCTCTAATCTCGGGAAAATAAAATAGCCTTCACCATAATCTGCAAATTGTCCAAGTGGTCCTGGATTTTCTTTTATCCTTTCAAAAATATCCAACATTGTATCGTAATTTTTAAGTAATAAAGCCTTTTTTGTCTGAATACGCAAAAGGCTTTATTTATTTGTATCGTGATTTTATTCGTTCTTATTTGATAAACTCCGTTTTGAAAACTTCGTCATAATTGTGAACACAGTTGTTGACAAATCCCTGTTCGGCCATCCATTGATCACTGTAAACTTTAGTGATGTATCTTGAACCGTGGTCAGGATATATTAAAACAACCAAGTCATTTTCTGTAAGCTCATGAGACTGTGCATACTGCATCAATCCCTGTGTTACAGCTCCGGTAGTATACCCCCCCATAATGGCTTCTTTCAAAGCAATTTCGCGGGTTCTGTACGCGGACATTTCATCATTTACCCTTACAAACTCATCCACCTTGTCGAAAAGCAGGGCAGCAGGGATCAGGTTTTTACCCATTCCTTCAATCTGATAAGGATGTACATCTTCTTTGTGAATTTCCCCTGTTTCGTGATAGCTTTTTAGTATAGAGCCATCCGCATCTACTCCGATAATCTTGATATTCGGGTTTTTCTCTTTCAAAAACTTTGCTGAACCCGATAGCGTACCTCCGGTTCCGGTGCAGGCGAAAAGGTGAGTGATCTTACCTTCCGTCTGTTCCCAGATCTCGGGACCTGTAGTCTGATAGTGCGCATCAATATTCAGCTCGTTAAAATATTGATTGATGTAAATAGAATTAGGCGTTTCCTGAGCGATTCTTTTAGCAACTTCATAGTATGATCTCGGATCATCTGCCGGTACATTGGCTGGGCATATATACACCGTAGCACCCAATGCTTTCAGATAAGCAATTTTCTCAGGTTTTGTTTTATCACTTACTGCAAGAATACATTTATATCCCTTAATGATACATACCATCGCAATAGAAAACCCGGTATTACCGGATGTAGTTTCTACAACTACAGAATCTTCTTTTAAAAGGCCTTTTCTCTCTGCGTTCTCTATAATATGAAGTGCGATTCGGTCTTTGGTAGAATGTCCAGGATTATATGATTCTAACTTGGCGTAAACGGTTGCTGGAATATCTTTTGTAACAGTATTTAGCTTCACCATCGGAGTGTGTCCTATCAGGCCAAGAATATTATCGTAAACATTACTCATTATTTGTTATTTTCAATAAAAATCTGACTGCAAAAATACAAAAAAATAAATAATTACTAAACTTTTGTTTGATTTCTAGGGCATAGTTTTGTAAAAAGTTATTTTCGTATTTACAGTTTTGACACGTCTATAATCGCAAATACTACGCCAAAATTTTTAAATTTTGTTAAAACCCGCATAAAATAAGATAAAAGCCTTATTTTCGCATAATTGATTTAATACTATGAAAAATTGGACTTTTAGGCAATGGAACACCGTTTTAGGATGGGTGATTTTCGTCATTGCGTTTTTCACGTACTTGTCCACCATAGAACCCAATTTCAGTTTTTGGGATTGTGGCGAGTACATTTCTTCTGCAGTAAAACTTGAAGTAACGCATGCTCCCGGAGCAGCTTTATTCCAGATAGTGGGTGCCGTGGCAGCCATTTTTGCATTAGGGAAAGGCGAAAATTATTCCATCGTAATCAACGCGATGTCTGCATTGTTCAGTGCGCTGACTATTTTATTTTTGTTCTGGACGATCACACATTTTGTGAGAAGACTTCTGAACAAAGATTTTGAAGAAATTACAAAACATCAGGAAATCTCTATTTTATTTGCAGGAGCAGTAGGAGCACTTTGCTTTACCTTCTCAGATACATTCTGGTTCTCTGCAGTAGAAGGAGAGGTTTACTCTATGGCTTCTATGTTTATCGCGCTTTTGGTCTGGTTAATCACCAAATGGGAGAATGAGTACAAAGCGGGAGACAGTGAAAGATGGATTATTCTTATTTTCTTCGTTTTAGGACTTTCTGTAGGGGTGCATATGATGGGTATGCTGGCAATTCCTGCAGTATGTCTGGTATATTATGCAAGAAACTATAAGTTTACCTGGAAAAACTTTATCTGGGCTAACCTTATTACGCTGGGGATTTTGATTATTGTTTTCAAAATTATCTTCCCTTTGATTATGACGATGTTCGGAAGACTTGAGATTTTCTTTGTGAATGGTCTTGGACTTCCTTTCCATTCCGGAACAATTGCCGCTTTTGTTTTAATGGTAGCAATCTGTTATTTCTTAATCAAATATGCAAGAAAAGCAAAGAAAAACATCTATCAGACTGCTGCATTATCTGTGGTTTTCATGATGATTGGGTTCTCTTGCTGGATGGTTATTCCTATCAGAGCCAATGCTAATCCGCCAATGAATCTTAATGATCCTGATACTGCAATTGGTATGCTGGATTATTATAACAGAGAGCAGTATGGTGACTGGCCTACGATCTACGGACAGAACTATACAGCATTCCTTGATGCTAACGGAATTGAAAAGAATGAAGACGGAAGCTTTAAGACCCAAAAAACCGGTGAGATCTATGAAAAAGACGAGAAAACCGGAACATACAGAAAGACAGGAGACCGTTTCAATTATGTCTTCAACAAATCTCAGGTAAGCTTAATGCCTAGAATGTTTAACGAGGATAAAGATGTAATGGCTAACTATATTTCAATGTATGGAGCTCCTGATTTTACATTCAATTATGGAAATGAAGATGTGGCAGATAACCCACAGGCTAAGCAGATTTTTGATGAGCTGAGAGCAAAATATGAAGACAAGTCAATCACTGCTGCAGATTATCTGAAAGTAAAACCTTATAACCTTATCAATGTTCAGAAGCCTTCATTCCTTCAGAATATGGAGTATTTCATTTCTTTCCAGAACGGATATTACTTCGTAAGATACCTGATGTGGAACTACGTAGGAAGACAGAACGACCTTGAAGGAAATATGGAAAGTACAAAAGGGAACTGGATTTCCGGTATTCCTTTTATAGATAATGTAAATGTAGGAAACCAGGATAAACTGCCTGCTAAATTCAAAAATGAAAGTACGGTAAAATTCTTCTTCCTTCCGTTAATTTTAGGTCTTATTGGATTCTTTTTCCAGTTAAACAGGGACTTCGGAAGATTCTATGCACTGTTATCTTTATTTATATTAACAAGTGTAGGAATTATTTTCTATACAGGGGTAAAACCTTTTGAACCGAGAGAAAGAGATTACGCAATGGTAGGCTCATTCTACGCATTTGCAATATGGATTGGTATGGGAGCAGGAGCAATTCTATGGTTCCTGCAGTCTAAAATAAAGTCAAATGGAGCAAACATTGCTCTAGGTGTGGTTTTATTAGGAGTTCCTTTCATGATGGGCTTCCAGAACTACAATGTTCATGACAGAAGCAACAGATATACCGCTTACGATTATGCATATTCAGTTTTAAAATCATTACCGAAAGACGATATCCTTTTCGTTTACGGAGATAACGATACTTATCCGGTTTGGGCAATTCAGGAGACAGAAAGATTCAGAGATGATGTGAAGGTAGTAAACTTTACCCTTGCTTCAACGCCCTGGAACCTTGATCAGATCAAGAGAAGAACTTACAACGCTATGGGAATCCCTAGCCAGCTGACCCACGAAGATTACAGAGATGGTGTAAATGACCAGATCTATATGATGAAGAAAGAAGATTGGGAAGGTGTTTTCTCTATGTTGAAAGAACAGGGAGCACCGGAAACAGAATTCCAGTCTTTCAGAAAATATCTTACTCAGGATTCTTTAACATTGAAACAAGCCATTGAATTCATTAAATTCAAATCTCCTGAAAAAGACGAATTATTGAAAATGTACTTCGGGGAAGAGAAATTTGAAAAATACAATATCCTTCCGGTAAACAAATTCATTCTTCCTGTCAATAAAGAAAATGCTTTAAAAGCAGGAATCATCAACAAAGAAGATCTTCCGAATGTAGCCAATCAGATTATGATTACTTACAAAGGAAATACATTGTATAAGAATAACCTGATTTTGATGGATCTTTTAGCGAACTTCGACTGGAAACGTCCTATCAACTTCTCATCAGGAGGTATTTATGACAGTGAAAACATTTTCTATCTTAACGATTACCTTCAGTTTGACGGATTCAGTTACAGATTAATCCCTATCCAAACGCCTCCGACGGCTGATGGCGATATGGGAAGAGTAGATGCGAATTCTCTTTATAATGTGGTGAAAAACTTCAGATGGGGGAACTTCAAAAACTTAAATGCTCACTTTGATGAAACGGCTACTTCCAATATCATCAGCTACAGAATGTCAGCGAGCAGAGCTGCAGCGGCACTTGCATTAAACGGACAAAAAGCTAAAGCTTTAGAAATTCTGGATCTTGCAGCCAAAGAAATTCCTGCTGAGAAATATAACGACCCTCGTTCATTAAGCTCAATTGTATCAGGATACATCATTGCAGGACAGGAGCAGAAAGGCCTTCAACTTGCTGAGGTTCTTAAAAAAGGAATCTTTGAAGAATACGATTATTATTTAAGCCTTTCCAAAGCAGACCAAAGCTACCTGAGAAGACAAATGAGAACAAAACCTATGGAATATTCTCTTGTAGTAGCTGCTGTAACGGATGCTTACACTAAGATCGGACAGAAAGAAAAAGCGTATGCTTATCTGGTAAAATCTATTGAGCCTATTGATAAGAAGTTCAATGTATTTGTTAAAGATCTTCAGGAGATGGGCAGAGATAAGGCGATGAAAGAGTCTGAAAATGTACAGCAGATCACGCCATTCTATCAGTATTTATTTGATGTCATGGAACCTTATGATTCTACTTATTCAAAAGAAAAAGAAAATCAGATTACTACTGCGATTATCAAAGCAACTAAATAAAATACTTAAAACGGGACTTCGGTCCCGTTTTTTTATTATTGGGATTCCTGAATATTAAGGCTATATTTGTGAAAGTAAAAATACATAATGGCTGAAACACAAAATAGCAAATTCCCAATCTATGCCGTAATTGTTACGGTTCTTTTTAAACTACTTTTTTTATTGACGCACTACATTCAGGAAGATGCATTTATTACCTGGAGAGTAGCCCAGAATCTTTTGGATTATGGTGTGATTGGCTTCAATGGAGATACTAAAATCTCTGCTTCTACCACCCATTTTTATGTGTTTGTATCATATATTTTCAATCTTGTTTTTGGAAAAGAAAACTTTATTGAGCCTCTTTTGATTTTTAATTCCACACTGTTTATAATAGGAACTTTACTGCTTTCCCATTTGGTTCTTAAAAACCCGTGGCATAAAGCAATCTTTATATTTTTGATCGGTATTTTACCACCAGCCATTAAAATATCAATTCTCGGAATGGAGTACGGAATCCTGTTTTTCCTCGAGATGGCATTGCTGTATTATGGTTTTCATAAAGGAAAAAAATGGGTGCTGACACTTCTTCCCATTTTAATAATGTTTACAAGAATTGATACGGTAATATTCCTGGGAATTGTATTTCTGGTAGATATCTTCTGGAACAGAAAAATCAGATGGAATTACATTTTTGGAGGCATTCTGGGTGTTTTATCAACGTTTGCTTTCAACTGGTTTTACTTTGGCGAGTTGGTTAACAATACGATTACAGCCAAAAAGCTTCTTTACAGTGAGAACTTTACGATCCAGCAGCATATCGGCTACTTTTTTAAGAGTTTTGGAAACTTTTGGGGAATGCTGAAACTTCCGGGAGATTTTAATCCGATAACGGTCGTAGTGCTGACCTTTGAATTGCTTTGCTTTATTTATCTGATCAGACAAAGAGAACAGAGAAACTATTTCTTATGGATGATCTTTATTTTCGGATGGGTAAAACAAATAATTTTTATTTCTCAAAAGAGCTTGTTCGACTGGTATTACTGGGTGCCGCAGCTTTTACTCTTTGTTCCGGTTCTTATTTTTGTATTAGAGCAGAAAGAGAAGAGAAATTTATGGCTGTCATTACTTGTTGTATTTTATATTTTCCCGATGCTTGTCTTCCAGACTGTTCACTGTATTGCAACAGGAAACGGAGAGTGGAACTACCGCAGAACAATCGGAACCTTTTTAAACCAATATGAAAGAGATAAAAACCAATGGATCTTACTGGAACCCGCTGGTTATGTTCCTTACTTTTCAGGATTAAAAACAATTGATGAGGTTGGATTGGTTGATAAACAGATTCAGGAAGAGATTAAGAAAGATAAAGTAAACTACTGGATCAATACCGTAAAAACAAGAAAACCGAAATATCTTCTTTCGTACCAAAATCTATACGAAGGAAACAATGCGAATTCATACTATTATCAAACCCATTATAGACTTTTGAAGGAATTCAGGGTAAAAGATCATCTGAAAAGTGATAATAAGATTTTAGAAAAAATTTACCATCTGAAACCTTCCGGAACGGACTATAATTTGTACATTAGGGTTGATTAAAAGATTGAAAAATAAGGAGTCCTCGTAACTTTTTACCCTCAAACTCTCAAACCCTCAAACTTACAACCTGCAACCTAGTATCTAATACCCAATCCCAAAAAAATGAAATACTGTGCTTTTCTCCGTGGCGTCAATGTAAAAGGAACCAATATGAAAATGGCTGATGTCTGCCAGGTTTTTAAAGATGCCGGCATGAAAGACGTGAGTTCAATACTGGCTTCCGGAAATATTGTGTTTTCTTCAGATAAAAGTGTGGAAGAGCTAAAGACCGTCCTTGAAAAAGCGATGTCAGAACATTTTTCGTATGAAGCTTTTCTGTTTGTAAAATCTCAGGCAGAGACAGAGGTTTTCTGGAAGAGTATTCCTTTTGAGAAGAATGAAAACTTCCATATTTATAGTTTTGTTGGAATTCCAGGCGTTGAAAAAGTTTTGATGGAGGAGTTTCAAAAAGCAGCCCGGGCAGAAGGCGAAAAGGCTGAGATTATCAATGATATATTTTATTGGCAGGTCCCGAAAGGGAACACGTTGGATTCTACCTTCGGAAAGGTGTTGGGTAAAAAAAGCCTTAAAGATCAGTTGACCAGCAGGAATGTGAATACATTTGAGAAGATTTTGAAGAAATTCTAAATAAATTATTGCGGATGCTTAGACAAGCTCAGCATGACACCGCTATAATTAACCTTGTTTATAATGACATTATCATTCAGCAAAGCCCATGAAATATTCATTTTTTGAATAAAACAATCATAAGCTATTGATTGCAATGTTATTGAGTGTTTTATAAATGCTTCGACAAGCTCAGCATGACATCGCTAAAAATTAACCTTATTTTATACTTTATTACTCGGCAAAGCCCGTAAAGACTGATTTGCTAAATAAAGCAGTTAGTATTAGAGTTGTCATGCTGAGCCTGTCGAAGCATCCATCAATTTATAACCAGAAATTCAAAATTCTTTTGATTACCATATGTCTATCGTCTGATTCATTTATTTAAAAACAGCTAGTATTAGAGTTGTCATGCTGAGCCTGTCGAAGCATCTGTCAATTCATAACCAGAAATTCAAGATTCTTTTGATTATCATATTGTCTATTGTAAGGTACACGTTAATAAAAACAGCTAGTATCAGAGTTGTCATGCTGAGCCTGTCGAAGCACCTATCATTCATAATCAAAAATCCAAAAGAGTTAAAAACTATTGCAACCATAGCCTGTTAAAGCAACCAAATAATTTCCATTTGTGAAACTTTCTCAGTATTTTTACTGAACTTTTTAATTACAACAAAATGATTCAGTATTTAGATAATATTTCGCACAAAGATTCAAAAAACTTTTTCCTTATTGCCGGACCTTGTATTATTGAAGGGGAAGATATGGCATTGAGAATTGCTGAAAAAGTAATCAATATCACAGATAAATATAATATTCCATATATTTTCAAAGGGAGTTTCAAAAAGGCTAACAGAAGCCGTGTAGACTCTTTCACAACCATTGGTGAAGAAAAATCTCTTGAAATCCTTAAAAAGGTAGGAGAAACCTTCAATATTCCTACAACAACGGACATTCATGAAAATGAGCATGCCGCGCTGGCAGCACAATATGTAGATGTTCTGCAGATTCCGGCATTCCTTGTTCGTCAGACTGATTTATTAATCGCAGCTGCGAAAACAGGAAAATGTGTTACCCTTAAAAAAGGACAGTTCCTTTCACCGGAAGCAATGAAGTTTGCCGTTCAGAAAGTAACAGATTCTGATAACCAGAAAGTAGCGATTATTGAAAGAGGAAATTCTTTCGGATATACAGACCTTATCGTGGATTACAGAGGAATTCCTACCATGAGAGAATATGCTCCGGTTATTTTAGATGTTACACACTCTCTGCAGCAGCCTAACCAGAATTCAGGGGTTACAGGTGGAAGACCGGATCTTATTGAAACTGTTGCTAAAGCTGGAATTGCAGTAGGAGCAGACGGAATTTTCATTGAAACACATCCTACACCGGAAACCGCTTTATCTGATGGCGCCAACATGTTAAGATTAGATTTATTAGAAGATTTGTTACAAAAATTGACAAGAATTAGAGAATCGATTTTGTAATTGTTAAAAAAACATTAATTTTAGAAATTCTAAAACATTTCTTTTGAAAAAACTAGTTTTACCGCTAAGCCTTATGGTCCCGTTTCTTATTTTCTCCCAACAAAGAAAAAAGGATACAGCGACCACTAGAGTAACCGATATAGAGGAAGTTGTCTTCCAGAAAAAAGCAACAGGAAGAACAAACGACCTTACCAATGTGAGAATTTCAGCAAAAGAAGCAAAATCTGTAGCTTCTATCAACGGTGGAATTGAAGGATTGCTTAAGACACTTCCTTCCGTAAACTCCAATACCGAGCTGTCTTCCCAATATATGGTTCGTGGTGGAAACTATGATGAAAACCTTATCTACATCAATGATATTGAGATCTACAGACCTTTCCTGATCAGAAACTCACAACAGGAGGGGATGAGTATCATCAATCCGGATATGGTTTCTGCAGTCAATTTCTCTGCAGGAGGATTTGAAGCCAAGTATGGTGATAAAATGTCTTCTGCTTTAAATATCTATTACCGTGAACCTGAAAAATTTGAAGTTTCAGGAGAGGCCAGTTTAATTGGAGGTAGATTGACAACAGGTCTGGCTTCAAAAAATAAAAAATTTACAGCCTTATTTTCGGGAAGATACAGAAACACCAATCTTGTTCTTAATACCTTAAAGGAAGATACGGACTTTAACCCAACGTATTGGGATTTCCAGTCTTATCTGAATTATCATGTCAGTGATAAATTCTCCATGTCATTTATCGGATATTATTCCAAGAATGATTACGAGATGATCCCTAAGGCAAAAAGTGTTACTTTCGGAAGTCTTCAGCAACCTATTACAGTAAATATAGGATATGCGGGTAAAGAAAACGACCAGTATAAAAATATGATGGGGACATTCTCCATGAATTATAAGCCAGCTGATAACTGGAAGCTTACCTTGGATGCTTTTGCCTATCAGAACAGAGAAAGAGAATATTATACCATTCAGTCAGCATATGAGCTTCAGACGTTTGATCCGGTAACACAGCAGCCTGTGACCTCTTTCGATGTTGGCGGACAGATAGAACACGCAAGAAATGATTTATTTGTAAGAACATACGGAACCCAGTTCAGAGCTAAATTTTCGCCCAATGTCAACACTGATTTTGAGGTTGGATTTAAATATGAAAAAGAAAATCTGAAAGATCTTACCAATGAATGGAAATTGGTAGATTCCGCAGGATACAGCCTTCCAAGACCGGAAATTATCGATCCGAGAACAGGAACTACCGGTGACCTTAAACTGGCGTATTATATTGCAGGACAGAATAATATTGAACCTACAAGAGTTTCAGCATATGCACAATATTCACAGAAATTCTACTGGGGAGCCAGTAAAGTGTTTGTAAATGCCGGAGTACGTGTAGCGAATTGGAGTTTCAATAAAGAAACGATATTCTCTCCAAGAGCTCAATTCGCCATAAAACCTGATTGGGACAGCGATATGTTGTTCAAAATTTCAGGGGGAATCTATTATCAGGCTCCTTTCTATAAAGAAATTAAAGATCTAGACGGTAATTTTAACTCCAATATAAAGTCACAGCGCTCTATTCAGGTGATTCTTGCCAATGATTATGAGTTCCAGATGTATGACAGACCATTTAAGCTTACGACAGAGCTTTACTATAAGAAAATGGATAATCTGATTCCGTATTATATGGATAATGTGAGAATCCGTTATTCCGGGCAGAATAATTCCAAAGGATATGCGTATGGTATTGATACAAGATTATTCGGAGAATTTGTTCCTGGTGTAGATTCTTGGTTGTCTGCGAGTTATGCTAGAGTATACGAAAATATTGATGGAAAAGGTGATATTCCGAGACCTACAGATCAGAGATTGAGATTTGCTATGTTCTACCAGGATTATATGCCAAGCTTTCCGTCTATGCGTGTGAATCTTACTTTGGTCTATGCTATGGGATTGCCAACGGGGGCTCCTGTGCTATTTAACAGTAACGGACAACCGGATTTTGGTTCTGCTTATAATTATCAGCAGACGCTTCCTTCTTATAAAAGAGTAGATTTGGGACTGACAAAAGTATTCATCGATCCGAAAGAAAAAAATAAGAGATCAGGATTCTGGGGTAATTTTGAGGAGCTGACATTAGGAGTTCAGGTTTTCAACGCATTCAACATCAACAACACGGTGGCGAACCAATGGATCACTGATTATAACAGTAATTATATGTATCCTGTTCCGGTACGTCTTACAGGACGTTTCTTTAATGTGAAATTAGAATTTAAACTGTAAAATCTACTCAATCAGAATTATCTGCGAGAAGATGAAAAAATAAAAAGATCCTCTGAAAAATAATTCGGAGGATTTTTTTTGCCTGAAATTTTATCACTTTGGTTTCTCTGATATAGTACCTCTTAATTTTCAAAAATGTACAATATAATAGCAACAATTGATTGATTTTAAATTAGTTAATTTATAAGTGGAAGGGCATATTATATTGATGGAATATGTAAATTTGAAGGTTAGTAGAAATGTTATGAGCAATATTATATTTAAAATAAACGAAAAGATAGAAATTAAAACAATTAAAGATCTGTTTTTCATGTCCAATTATTTACCAATTAGCAATATGAATGATGACTTTCGTTTACAAAAAATGTTTGACAATGCAAATCTTGTTGTATCTGCGTGGTCAGAAAATAAATTAGTGGGTATTGCCCGGTCATTATGCGACTTTAGTTATTGTTGTTACTTATCTGATATTTGTGTGAACAAAGAATTCAGGCATTTAAATATTGGAAAAAGATTAATTGAAATAACAAAAGAACATGCAGGAAAAGAATGTAAAATAATTCTCCATTCTTCAGAAGATGCATTCAATTTCTACCATAAAATTGGGATGAAAAGAATTTCAGAAGCATTTATAATCCAAAGAGAATATTAAAATAAAATGAGTGGAAATTGAGAAGTCAATGGAATTGTTGAAAAGTTAATTTCTGAAGGTTTATTCTTATCATTGTTTCAGAATAATCCAATACAACCTGTTTGTAAATTTATTAAACCTGAACATGTTAAAAATGAAGTTAAACAAGCAAAACAAATTGGTATTCTGTTTTCCGAATTTTGTAACAACATTACCAAATTTTATAACAACGGTCCCAGGGATATTTTTATCTTTGTCCTATCAATGAAAAAGATTCTTGCCATATTGTTTTCTATTTTCTACTTCGGGTTTTCTTCCGGAGCAGCTTTTAGCATTCATTATTGCATGAAGGAATTTGTTTCTGTAAGCCAGAAAACAGATGGTATCTGTGCTAAATGCGGCGTTAAAGAAAAAAAAGGATGCTGCAAAACAGAGATCAAAGTAGTAAAAGTAGATGATTCCCAGAAATCAGATTTGCTTAAAATTGACTTTTTAGGCCAGATTTCAGAAATTCCGGTGAAACATCAGTTTGCTGTTATTGATAAGTCTTTTTCTGCTACCAAATTTACTCAAATCCAGATTAATGCACCGCCTGAATACCAGCCGGTACCAATCTACATCAATCATTGTAATTTTAGAATTTAGAATTCGTCTGTCGTTTTCTGTATCATTACCATGTACAGTTACAGGCGACATGTCCTGACGCATATTCCTGATGCGTTACCATTATTCTTTATTAAAAATTAATTCTAAAATTTAAAACAATGAAAAAATATATCATCACAGCAGCCTTATCTATATTCTCAGTTATCTCACTATCAGCACAATCTAAAAAGGATGCTCAGGTTTCTAAGCTGTATCAGAACTATATCGCAATCAAATCAGCACTCGCTTCAGATGATGCTGACAAAACTTCAAAAGCCGCAACAGAATTCATTAAAACAGCTTCAACCATTGACTATAAAATGGTTTCGGAAGGGAATCTTAATGTTCTTAGAAAAGATGCTTCTGTTATTTCCGAAGCAAGAAATGTTACTGCCCAAAGAGAAACATTTCTCAACCTTTCAGACAATATGATCGCTTTAACCAAGGAGTTCAAACTTTCTGAAAATCCAGTCTATGTACAATATTGTCCAATGGCAGACGGCAGCTGGCTGAGCGATGAAAAACAGATTGCCAACCCATACTACGGGAAGTCTATGCTCTCATGCGGAAGTGTAAAGTCAGAAATTAAATAATTAGTCTATTATTCTTTAAAATAACAAGTTGTATAGCTTAAGTTATAATTGACTTTAAGTTATACAACTTCTAAAAACTTTGAAATATTATGAAAAAACTGATAATGTTTCTGGTGCTGTTATTCTCTGTTTTTACTTTCGCACAAAATACAAAAACGTATTATACCTGTCCGATGCACGCTGAAGTGGTCTCCTCAAAACCTGGAGACTGTCCGAAATGCGGAATGACTCTGGTTAAAAAAACAGCCATTGTAAAACAGGAAGTGAAACCTGCAGCTAAAACAGAAACAAAGGCAAAACCTGCAGAAACAAAAATAAATAAGGCAAATAAACCAAAGGAAACAACTAAGGTTGAAAAAGTAAAAGTAATAAAGCCTTCTGTTCAGCCAGAAAAAAAAGTTGTATCATCAGCTAAAGCTGAAACTACTTATACATGCCCGATGCATCCTGAAATAGTTTCGGATAAACCGGGAAAATGCCCTAAATGCGGGATGGATCTGGTAGAGAAAGAAGATCATTGTCATTCACAAACTGAAAATCCCAAGGAGGAAAAATCTGTTTTAAAACGTAATTCAGAAAACGGAAGAATTACTTTTGGTGGGAAAACGGTTCGTTATGATCTGTATGTAAAAGACACCATTGTCAATTTCACCGGAAAAAACAGGAGAGCAATTGCGATCAACGGGAAACTTCAGGCTCCGACTTTATATTTTACGGAAGGAGATACAGCCGAAATTTACCTGCACAATATGCTTAAGGAAAATACAGGATTGCACTGGCATGGAGTAATTCTTCCTAATGAGCATGACGGAGTTCCATATCTTACAACAAAACCTGTAACGCCAGGAGAAACCCACTTATACAAATTCAGAGTTTCCCAAAACGGAACGTATTGGTATCATTCCCACGAAGCCCTTCAGGAGCAGATAGGAATGAATGGGATTTTGGTTTTCAAAAAAAGAGAAGGTGAACCCAAAACAGAATATAATGCAGAGATTCCGGTATTGCTGGGAGATTGGAGCGATGATGATCCGATGCAGATTGCAAGAAGACTTCACATGGCCAATACAGACTGGTATGCTGTAAAGAAAAATGCAGTACAGAGTTACTGGGAAGCCATCAAATCCGGAAATTTAGGAACAAAAGCATTGAATGAATGGAAAAGGATGGAGGCGATGGATGTGAGTGATGTTTATTATGATAAATTCCTGATCAATGGAACTCCCAGTTCAGATTATTCCAATCTAAAGCCTGGAGACAAAGTAAGATTAAGAGTGGCCAACGGAGGTTCATCTACCTATTTCTGGCTGAATTACGGAGGTGGAAAGATAAAAGTAGTCGGAAATGATGGAAATGATGTAGTTCCGACAGAAGTTGACCGTTTGATTGTCGGTGTTTCAGAAACCTATGATATTGAAGTCACGATTCAGGAGAATAAAAGCTTTGAATTCAGAGCGACTTCAGAAGACAGAATAGGACATGCTTCCCTTTGGCTGGGTTCAGGTGAGAAGGTAGAAGCTCCCAATCTTCCAAGGCTGATGCTTTTTGAAGGAATGAAAATGATGAACGGCATGATGGAAATGAGCGGAAATATGAAGCCTATGACCATGACGATGGGAAACCAGATGATGGATATGAACGAAGTAATGTACCCGGAATTATCTGAAAATCAAAGGAAAACTACAGCAAAGCATATCAATGAGATGATGGGAGTGAAGACGAAGGAAGATAAAAAAGAGGATCATTCTCAACACTCAGGAATGGATATGGGAGAAGAGAAAACTATTAAAAGATTGTCTTACAATATTTTAAAATCTCCGGAAAAAACCATTCTTCCTACAGACAGCATCCGTGAAATGAAATTTACGCTTGAAGGGAATATGAACCATTATCTGTGGACGCTGGATAATAAAACCGTAACGGAAACAGATAAAATCCTGATCAAAAAAGGAGAGATTGTTAGAATTAAACTATATAATAATTCTATGATGCGCCACCCGATGCACCTTCACGGTCATGATTTCAGATTGATCAATTCAAAAGGGGAATATTCTCCATTGAAAAATGTGGTAGATATCATGCCAATGGAAACCGTAACGATAGAATTCGCTGCCAATCAGGATGGTGACTGGTTTTTCCACTGCCATATCTTATACCATATGATGGCGGGAATGGGAAGAATCTTTAGTTATGAAAACTCTAAACCCAATCCACAGCTTCCGAACAGAAAGTTAGCCTGGAAGAACTTTATACAGGATAATAAAATGACCAGTTCTATGGCAATGCTGGATGTAGCAAGCAATAAGATCCATGCAGAAACAATGACAATGTTCGGACCGAGATGGGCTAACCTGAATGAGTTTCATTCTAACTGGAATTTTGATCATTTTGAAGGAAGTGCAAAAGTAGGACGATTTTTAGGAAAATTCCAGTGGGCGCTTCCTTATGCAGGAGTAAGAGTTCAAAAAAATCATGAGATCATGGAAAGACAGATGGCAGAGGATATGGGTATGGATTTTCATGGGAAAAAGACCTGGTTCGGACAGCAGAAAGCTTCCAAAAACAAATTTGCATTCATGGTAGGTATGCAGTATGTACTTCCCATGTTGATTACAGCTGATGCAAGTGTAGACCAAAACGGAAAAGTACTGTTAGAACTGAGCCGTGAGGATATTCCACTTTCAAGAAGACTGAGAGGAAACTTCAGCGTCAATTCTGATGGTGAATTTTCAACCGGAATGAGGTATATTCTTCAAAAATGGTTATCCGTTTCCGGAAACTATGATAATGAAATGGGCTGGGGTGCAGGTGTTACTTTAACGTATTAATTTTTTTTAACCATATTATTTAAGAAATAATGAAAAATATAATAACCGTACTGTTTGTGGGAGCTACATTATACTCTTGTAATAAACCCGACAGTAAAATATCTGAAAAGAAAGCAGAACCGGAAATTAAAACGACGGACAAAACTGAACCTGCTGAAATCTCAAATCAGGAGGTAAAAGAAAGCCCGGAAGAAAGTAAAAAAGAATCAACAGTTTCTGCAGCATTTTCAATAAAACAGATTGTTGAGAGTTATCTTCCTTTAAAAAATGCTTTAACTAAGGATGATTCTAAAACAGCCTCATCAGAAGCTAAAAAATTATATTCTGTGTTAAAAAAGCAGGATGTAAGTAAACTAAGTTCCGAAGTAAAAGATATTTTGGAAAGCGCAGCAGAAAATGCAGAACATATCGGTGAAAAATCTGATGATATAGCTCATCAGAGAGAACATCTGCTATCCCTGAGTAATGATATTACCGATTTAATAAAAGAGAAGGGAACTGGCGGATTAAAACTATACCAGGACTTCTGTCCAATGTACAATAATGGAAAAGGCGGAACCTGGATCAGTGAATCGGAAGAGATTATCAATCCATATGAAGGACAGAAAATGATTAACTGCGGATCTATAAAAAAAGTATTTTAAAATAGTAAAAAGAGATGAACCGACACATGAAAAACATATTGCTAGGGTTTGTTCTAATTTTTTTACTTATTCAGATTATTCAGCCTGCCCGTAATATTGATTACGGGCAGGTTCCTTCTACAGATATTTCAAAGGTTTACAAACTTCCTGCGAATGTGCAGTCTGTTCTTAGAAATTCCTGCTATGACTGTCACAGCAATTCTACTCATTATCCATTTTATTCTTATATACAGCCTTTAAGTTATTATCTTGAAAAGCATATTAAAAAAGGAAAAGAAGAATTGAATTTTAATGAATGGGGGAGCTACAGCCGTCGTAAACAGGCCAATAAATTAGAATCTATTGTCAATCAAATACAGCAGAAAAAAATGCCGCTTACTTCTTATACTTATCTTCATCCGGAAGCGAAACTTTCCGAAAAACAGATAGAAGAAATAGTTCATTGGATAGAGCTGACGCAGGCTGAAAAGGAAAAATAAGAACTTAAAAACAAAAGCCATCTCGTGAAAGTGAGATGGCTTTGTTTTATTATATGGAAGCTTTATTTAGACGCTCCTGCAGTTTTTTCGCTTTTTGGTGTATAAGTAACTTTCGAAATATCAACCGTCATTTCCTTCAGGCGCTTTGCCACATTATCAGGCATTTCTTTCTGGTATCTTCCTCCAATGACTTCAGCAAGGAATTTCTCGGTTTCAGCATACATCGCCATGCTGTTAACCGGCTTACGGAATCCGTGGCCTTCATCATCAGCAAGGATATAATTTACCTTTTTACCTTTATCACGCAGTGCAATGACAATCTGATCCGCTTCAGCCTGCTTTACTCTTGGATCATTAGCTCCCTGAACAATCAGTAATGGCTTGTTGATCTTATCTACACTGAACAATGGGCTGGCATCATGCATACGTTTTTTTCCTTCTTCAGTTTTAGGATCACCTACCATTCCGTAAAGGAAGGCACGGGCGGCTTCCCAGTAAGCAGGGACAGAATCCAATAAAGTAAAGAGGTTGCTTGGCCCTACAATATCTACTCCGGCAGCGTATACATCAGGAGTGAATGCTAAACCTGCGAGTGTTGCATATCCACCGTAGCTTCCTCCCATAATTACTACTTTATTTTTGTCTGCAATTCCCTGGTCAATCAGGTATTTTACGCCCCAGGTGATATCGTCCTGCATTAGTTTTCCCCACTGAAGATCTCCGCCGTTCTGGAACTTTTTACCATATCCGCCACTCGCTCTGAAGTTGGGCTGTAATACCGCATATCCTCTGTTGGCTAAAAACTGTACGGTTGAATTGTATCCCCAATAATCTCTTGGACCTTTCGGACCTCCATGAACCAAAACAACTACAGGAACATTTTTACCGGATGAACCTACAGGTAAAGTCAGATAGGCTGGAATTTCAAGTCCGTCACTGCTTTTATAAGAAACAGGAGTCATGGCAGCCAGGTACTTCTCAACTTTTTTCAATTCTGTTCTTGGTGTATACTGGAAAATCAGCTGTTTTGTTTTTGCATCAAAGAAGTACGCTTCAGACGCATATTTATCACCTCCAACAGCAACTAAGAATTTGGAATAATCATTGGTAGAACTTGAAAAATTAACTTCTCTTCCAGGAAATTTACTTTGCAGAAATTTATAATTTTCTTCCCACGTTTTGTCTTTCCAGTAGTACTCTGTTTTATCTCCGGTGTAAGAAGTATAGATCATCTTTCTTGTATTTCTGTCAAGAAAAAGTCCTCCAAAATCTACTTTATCTTTAGGATCGCTTTCTATTTTTGTGATCTGTTTGGTTTTCGGATCCATCAGGAATAGGGTTGATTTATCAAGATTCCCTTTGTTCGTTACAAGATAGAATTTAGAATTATCTTCATTCCAGTTTGAAATATAGGCGCTTTCCGTTACCAATGTTTCATAAATAGGCGTAAGCTTATCTCCTTCTTTATAAAAAAACTGGGTAGTTCCTTTGTCATCTGTTTTGGACAGCACTCTTAATTTTTCATCCCAGTCAAATTCATAGCTTGTGATTCGGTCTGTATTTTCATAAATCTTTTTCAGTTCACCTGTAGAAATTTTCAATGAATATAAATCATGCCATGCTTTATCACGGTTATTTAATCCCACCATCAGCAAATCAGGATCTTTTCTGCTTACCATGTAGATTTGAGCTGTTACTTCTTTAAGCGGAGTTAAATTCCTTGATTCCGGAGCTCCGGTGGTTACTTTTGCCATAGGATCTACAGCAAAAATATTCATGTTTTCATCACCATTACCATCTTTTACATAAAGAATATACTTTCCGTCTTCCGACCAGAAATATCCGTTCATCGGGCGTTTGCTGTCTGTAAGTGGACGGGCTTTTTCAAAAGGTTCATCAATTTTTTTTACCCATATATTCATGATACCGCCATATTCTTTTGTAAAGGAAATCCATTTTCCATCCGGGCTCAACTGTCCTCCGGAAATTTCCGGGTTTCCAAAAAATAATCCTCTGTCCAGTACCGGGACCTCCTGTGCTCGTGCTGTATGTACTCCCATGAATAAGAGCAATACATAAAAGATTTTTTTCATGTTTTTAATTTTTAGTTGTTATTAATAAATCGGATATAATTTTTTGAAATTTTATTTTTTCCTAAAAAGGATTTCTACATTTCCAGTTCTATAATCTTCTTAGCCATTTTTTTCCAGCAATTTTCCGATGATATAAGCATCTTCAATCGCCTGGCAGGCACTTTGTCCCATATTGGGAGTTGTAGGATGAGCGGCATCTCCAATCAGGCATAGATTTTCAGAATATCATTTGGGAATAGGAGCGAGGTCGGAAATCGTATTACAAATAATATTCTCGTTAGCTGTAGCTTCATTCAGTTGTAAAACCAAAGGATCAAAATCATTAAAAATCTCTGCAATTTCAAGAGATCTCCCAAAACTTTTTTCATTGACACGGGCATACCAGTATACTTTTTGATCAGAAATTTTTACAAATCCAAAACGTTTTCCTTTTCCCCACATTTCAAAGGCTTCTGTTCATAAGATATCATTTAATTTATATTGTTAAAATATAGCTTTCCGATACCTTTTTGAAACCATACTTACTAAAAAAGTTGTGCGCTCCATGATTGTTGACTCCGCTTTCCAATAGGATAAAACTGATATTCCAGTTTTTAGATTCATGGATGGCTTTCTCTAACAGTTTACTTCCCAGTGACTGGCCTCTTACAGACTGATCCAGAAGCATATCTTCTAAAATTGCATACTTTTTAAAAGGACTGTTGATCACATTGAAAACCATCATTCCGACAATTTCCCCATTTTCATTTTCTGCAATCAGAATATTCAGTCTGGAACTGCCATCAGAATTAAAATCAGTAATCAGCTGTTCAGTAAGAATCAGTTCAAGATCCGGATTCCAATGATGGGAATCGATGGCTCTGCCGGACATCATTTCACCATGGGAAATATAAGAATCTGTTTTATGGGTAATAAAAAAGTCTACCAGTTCTTTAACGCGGGCTTTATCAGTGAGCCATTTTGTAGTATATTTCATGAGGTGTGTTGGTATTTATTTTAATTTTTTCAATTCTTCCAGCAGTTGGTTTTGCTTATTGATGAATTGATTGAGGCTGTCTGTTTTCAGAGGATGTGCATTCTGATACTTTTCAATTTCAGGAAGTGTTTTTCTGATCTTGAATACAAGGTATTGATCATGAACTGTTGTCCTGTTTGCTTTTATTTTGACGATGAGGTCTCGGATAGTTTGTGTTTTTATATCATATTTTCCAGAGCTGGCCTTTATCTCTTTTTCAATTTGTTTCTTTGTAACAGAATCGGTTACCGAATTTGATAGTGCCTTTGCATCATTATAGTATGTTTCTGATTTTTGAATAACATCATCATATTCGGTCATTGCATCCTCGGTTTCCTGATTAATAACCGTTATTCTTTTATCAAGATCCTGTAAAGCTTTATCATTTTTTATCAGCTCCTGATAGATTTCATGAACAAGATTTCCATCACGCGAATATGTATTTTTCCTAATAGAACTTGAAACTGAAGATTCTGCATTATCAACTGCATTTTCTATTGCAGGAACTTGTTGCGATTTATTTTCTCTGCAGGAAAGAAAGGATAACGCAAGTATAGAAGCGAAAAGTATTTTTTTCATAGTCTGTTTTATTTTGGTGTTCTCAACATCATATCGCGTCAACTAAAATTAATCATTTAGAATTTATCGCAAATGAGTAAAGGATATGATTTTAATTAGTTGAATAAACGGTGAAAAATGTTACAGAAGTCTGCAGATTGGATGTATAATACTATCTAAATAAAAAAAACGGAGCCTGAAAACAGACTCCGCCTATAAAATTTTTTACGCTAAAAATTATTTACCCAGGTAAGATTTTAGGATCTTGCTTCTGGTATTGTGTTTTAGTCTCTTAATTGCTTTTTCTTTGATCTGACGAACTCTCTCTCTTGTAAGATCGAAAGTCTCACCAATTTCTTCTAAAGTCATTGGGTGTTTTCCGTTCAGTCCGAAGTACAATCTTACCAAATCAGCCTCTCTTGGCGTCAAAGTATTCAATGCTCTTTCAATCTCGATTTGTAGAGATTCAAGCATCAGATCTTTATCAGGACTTGGAGATTCTCCTGAACGTAATACATCATAAAGATTAGAATCTTCACCTTCTACTAAAGGTGCATCCATAGACAGGTGTCTTCCGGAGTTTTTCATTGATTCTTTAATATCTTCCTCGCTCATGTCAAGAACTTCAGCCAATTCTTCCGGAGAAGGTGGTCTTTCATTTTCCTGCTCAAGGTGAGCGTAAGCTTTATTAATTTTATTGATGGAACCAATTTTGTTCAATGGTAGTCTTACAATTCTTGACTGTTCAGCCAATGCCTGTAAAATTGATTGACGGATCCACCATACTGCATAAGAGATAAATTTGAAACCTCTAGTTTCATCGTACCTTTTTGCCGCTTTCATCAATCCTAGGTTACCTTCATTGATCAAATCGGGTAAAGAAAGACCTTGATTTTGGTATTGCTTGGATACAGAAACTACGAAACGAAGGTTGGCTTTGATTAATTTCTCCAGTGCGGCTCTGTCGCCAGCACGTATTCTTTGTGCCAATTCTACTTCTTCGTCCGCAGTGATCAGTTCCACTTTACCAATTTCCTGCAAATACTTGTCTAATGAAGCCGTTTCCCTGTTGGTAACCTGCTTAGTGATTTTTAATTGTCTCATTTATTTTATCCTCAAAAAAGAGTTACTATAATATATACGTATGAAAAGGTAAAAAGGTTACACGAGGTAGCGTATTTTTTATACAATGTAAAAAGTAAAATGTATGAATATCTTTATATGTTGGTTTAAATTCATGATATTCAGTGTTTTATTTAAATTTTAAAAAGGCGTTTTTTTTGTATAATGTCCGAAGTAAAATGTATAAGTGTATTGTGAATTGATTAATTTACTGATAATCAGTTGTTTTGTTCCGGTTTGGAAAAATTTAGATTTGCGAGAATGATATTAATTGATTGATAATGAGTGTTTTATTTTTTTTAAATTAAAACATGTGTCAATAATAAAAACTGTAATTTCCTTAAACCTTAAACCTTAAACCTTAAACCTTAAACCTTAAACCTTAAACCTTAAACAAAAAAACGAAACCGAAGTCCCGTTTTTATATCTTGAAATACAATTTTAAGCCGCCTTTGGTTAATCAACCCGCAACTCGAAACCCGTATTTAGAAAAGCTCGTTTAATACTTTTGCCAGTCTCAATCCTCCATATAGAAGCTGTCTTTCCAAAGTATCATTGAATTTATACTGGTAGTCAAAAGATAATTTAGAGTCATTGGGAGTCTGTGCATAGATTTTGTTGGCAATCTTGTGAGAATCATATAACCAGTCTTCCAGTGTCCCGGACTGTATCTGTGCTACTTCTTCTTTAGATTTGATATCTAAAAGCTTAGAATATTCTGTGTAGCTGTATTTTTGAGAATCTACCAGTTTTCCGTCCCAAACTGAGTGTAAATTGGTTTTATCCCCGAAATAGGTAACGTTGATCTTGTTTCCACCCAAATCTTCTGCTCTTCCCACGTGAAGGGGTTGTGCAAGATCTCCCATAATATGGATAAGGAAGATTAAAGCAATTTTTCTGTCTTTTTCAGAAGTGTTTTTGTCTTTGATCTGGCTGGATAGTGTGTTTACCTGAGTATAAAGGCTTGGTCCTGCCTGTGCTTTTAGGTTTTGTTCAAAAGCTTTAAAGTCAGTCATCGGATCAATGTTTACATAATGCCATGATGAAGCCTGCTTCCATGCTCCTGTGGTATCAGATTTAATGAAATCCGGCCAGTTCGCCCAGTAAGCCAGACGTTCTTTTCCCATAATCTTTTTAATTTCTCTTCTCGCTTTACGGGAAAGATGGTTTTCTGCAATGTCTGCAATAACCCTGTGTCCCGTTAATCCCCATGCATAAGAATAAAGTGAAGAGGCCATGAATGCTAAAATCAGAATTTTAGAATAGATACTTTTCATTTTAAATAACAATTTTCAGTCTGCAAAGATACGGCCCGCTTTCGGAATGAGCATGCATTATCCTGAATTTATTCTATAAGATGATGTTAATAAAATTTAATTTACGTAAAAGATGTAATTGTACTACGTTTGAAAGCTTATATTTTGTCAGAAAGACTAAAAGATAAATGATATCTGAAGTAGGAGGGTGTAGAAAGAACTACATCTTTATTTATAAGAAGGAATAAAATAAAAAAATTATTTCTGCATCAAACTATGGATGGTTAGCCTTTAACCATTTGATTTTGAATAGTTAATTTTAAATTATAAAAACAAATATACCTTCTATTTACCGTATTTTTACGGAATTTGCTTGAAATTATTCCTTTTAATGTCAATAATTATTATTTTTAGGATAAAATTATTAGCAAAATATTTTTTCAAACTTATGAGATATATTATCTTTACAAGTCATAATCAGAGGAAACACTATGTATGAGACTAATATTGTAGATATGCATTACAATAAGCTGCAGACAGACTTTAAGGCTGAAGCTGTGGCTGTTAATCTATTGAAATACCACCGTGCGGTAAGCAATATATTCATTGAGCGTGTTGGCGTGAACGACCGTGCTTACCTGAAGGATATTAAGAGTATTTCAAGCAGTTATTTAGGATTTGACGAAGAAGTATTTACCATAGAGAGTTACAGGGAAGGCATTTATGATTATCTTCCGGAGGGTTTATTCCATCCGCCGTCTCTTGGAGCTTCCAGAAAGAATGTAGATACTGTGGTACGGGAAATCCGTAAACAGAAAAGAGTAGAAGATGATGCCCGTAAGTTTTTCCGGCCTTTTGAACTGGAGGTTTTTTTTACGGAAATCAGTGCTTTACTTAAAGAATCTGAATTTGATATTACAAGCAATACAGATTCTTTATTGGAAACCGTAAGTGAGCTTTGGCCTCTGATAAAAATGCTGGATAAGCAGAATGCTTATATCTTCATGCATATCCTGCCGTTTTTCCACCAGATAAGGGGGGATAAAAAATGGTTTGAAAGATGTATGACCGCTTTTCTGCAGGTGCCGGTAAACGTTACTTTTTCACCCAACATCATTGATAGGATTGAGAAAAATGATAATTCCATGTTATTGGGAAATTCAAGATTAGGAGTTACTTACATTCCAAGTGGTCCACATATGGACGGGCAGCGAAACTGGGTGGTAAACATTGGTCCTATTCCTTATGAAGATATGAAAAAATATATCCCGGGAAGTCCGTTCAGAAATGTACTTCAGGCACTGTATGATTATTTTCTTCCGGTAACAGTGGATGTGGAAGAGAATTTTGTTACAGAAAAAGAGGAATATTCATTCAGCCTTGAAGACGATGGAAGAAATGCCAGCCGCCTTGGATACTCTACATTCCTCTAAATTATTTTACTATATTTACAACTACCAACAAAGTATAAATTCGAAAAGAAACAAATGGAAATTTCTTCAGTAAAAGGTATTTTTTTAAGGTATATCTTAATGCCTTTAATCGCAATTATTATGATGGTTATACTGGGTGTAATCAGGAGAAATAAACCTGCGATCAAAATTAAAGTAATTATTATATACGTGCTTCTGTGCAGTTTATGCCTGGCTATTCCTGGATTTTTCGGATTTGCCGGAAATCTCTTTAATCCGTACTGGTATCTCATCGCACAGGTTATTTACCTTATTTTTGGGATTATTCATGTTAATTTACTGCATAAATATTTCAAAAAGCATATTGATTCTCTGGCAATGAGTATTCTGTTTGAGTCTCTGCTTTCATTGACGTGTATTGCTTTGGGAGGATATCTTTTTACTTTGATCTTTAACTGGATGAGCAAAGGAACAGGATATGCTGTAATGGCGGCAACAAGTATGCTGATCTTTGTGGTTCCCATGGTATTTTATTACTGCTATATCCAGTTTATCACCATTCCTTTTGATATTTATAAAACATGGAGATATTCACCGGAGCAGAAACTTCCAGATTTTGAAGGAGCAGATTTTGACAGGTTAATGGTATTGAATGTTGAATTGAGCAAAAAATTAGAAGATACCAACCGTTTCAGAATCAAAGCAAAAACCCTTCCAACGGGAGTTACTTTCGGAGATTGGTTCTACAGGGTAGTAGATGATTACAACCATAAGAACCCGGGTTCTGTTATTCATCTTTCAGATGAAGGAAATGAACCTTATTACTGGATCTTTTACACTAAAAAATCGTTTTTCAGTTTCAGAAAATATATAGATTTCGACCACGACATTACAACAAACAGCATTTCTGAAAATGAAGTGGTGATTTGTAAGAGAGTCATTCAGCATGAAGAGGAGGGAGTCGCAAGAAAATCATAATCACAAAAAATTAAAAAGTATTAAACATGATACAGCCTATTAAACATTTTGCAATCAACTGGGTGGATGGGATGAAGGTTTCCCAGAGACATCTTAATGATCAGGATAATTTCTTAATTGATACCATCAGAGATTCCAATTCCCTTGGAATTACTACATATAACTACGGACTTCTGCCTATTTCCAATGAATTTACAGACCGTACCATTTTTGATGTTCACAATACGGCAACCAATGATGTACAGCTTGTCATCAAGCGTTGCAGCGCTGTGACCATGGCAGGTTACCGTATTGAGCTGACAGACAGAAGAATTAGCGTAAAGTCTTTGGCGAAATCCATGAACGAAGAGCAGGCAGACGGAGAATATTATATCTTAATCTCTGTCAATCCTTTTGATAAAGTTCCTTTCGGAGATATTGACCCTGAGGAAATTCCGCCGCGCCATCCAAGTGCTCAGCCGAATCACCATATTGAACTGCTTCCTGTAACTTCTCTGAACAGCAGCTATTCGGGAGGTAATTACCTTATCATTGGAAAAGTAGATTTAAAAGGGAATATTGCTCAGGTAGATTCCAATTTTATTCCACCTTGTACGTCTGTACAGAGCCATCCGGCATTAGTGGAATATTACAGCAGCTATGCAAAATCTATCGGGAATCTTCAGCAGTATGCATTTAAAATTATTCAGAAGACTTCTCATAAAAATCAAAATACAGCTTTGGCACAAAATGTTAAGTTCCTGTGCAGCACCATGGTGAATACCTTTGGAGATATGTATTTCCAGTTCAGAAATATTACGCCTTGGCAGCCGCCAGTATTTCTGATTGAATCTTTTGCAAGACTGGCGCTTCATTTATATAATTCAACCCAGCTTCTAGTTCCTGCTGAATTGGAAGAAATGCTGAACTATAGCCTGGAGTGGAGTGAAATTGCTCCTCACACTTTATTGAACCAGCTTTCTATTGTAGCAGAGACCAATTACGATCATCATAACTGTGGTGAGCCTTTGCTTTATATTCAACAGATGCTGAGAAGCCTTGAAACCATTTTTTCTAAACTGAGTGAGCTTGATTACATCGGTCAGAGAAAAGAAAACATCATCGTTAACGAGCAAGAGGTTTCTACCAATACGAATCCTAAAAGAGGTTGGAGTGTATTAGATTAATACAGCCCATCATTAAAATATAAATCCCGAATGAAAATTCGGGATTTTTTATGGTATATACAGATTATGGAAATAAATTATTATTCCGGCTTTTTGTTTTTGTCCAGAAGGTCAAGCGTATGTTCAACATGTCCGCCTCCTTTCCATTCATCGTGACCAGGAATTACAAGAGTGGCCTGTGAATATTTGTTTTTCAGCTTTGTCATGGTTTGCGGCCATTGTGCAACATTGGCTTCTCCCGTATAACCAAGATCAACTGCTGCTTTGCTTTTCACAAGACATCCTCCGTCCAGTATTTTATATTTTGGGAACCAAACTACTACATTATCTGCCGTATGTCCTTCCCCAAGAAAATCTACCACAAATTCTTCGCCGCCAATACGATAAGGTTTCCCTGTTTTGATGATTTCTGTAGAAGTAGCTTTTCCATCTTTCTTTAGCAGTTCATTGGTTTTTGCTGTTGCATACGTTTTAATTCCTTTATTGTTATAAAAGCTTAAATCTCCGGCTCTGTCTTCATGTGAATGCGTTGCAAATACTGCAATAACAGGAAGATTATGACGCTTTTGAATGGTGTCCAGCAAGCTTTGGTATTGGGTTTTTTGCCAAGGCACATCAAATAAAACAACTCCTTTTTTGGTAACCAGATAAACAGCATTGGTAGAATATTCTTTACCTCCGAATACTCCGAAAGTTTTGTATATATAAAAGTTAGGTTTAATCTGAGGCTCAATCACAAAATCTCTTACCTTAGTGTCCTGAGCGTTTGCAAATGGGCTTAACAGCATCGAAATAATAAAAAACGGAATGCTTTTTTTCATAATTTTTTGGGTAATAATTAAAATGTTGGTATTTGTCGGAAAGACAAAGTCTGTAGAATGTTTTGCAAACCTAATTAAAAATTAATTTTCAGGTATTTTATGAAAGAGAGTTTAACCGTTTTTTAACAGTTGTAGAAATAAATACACATTTTCTAAGAGTTCAGAAAATAATTAATGTGATATTGCCGGAATGAAAAAACCTCACAGGTTTAATATCTGTGAGGCTTATTTTGATTGTTAAGGTTATTTCTTAACTAATATTTTTTCAGTCGCTTTTTTGCTTAAAATTTCCGTTTTCCCATCAATTTCTATCGTCATTGATTTATCAAAACTTTCTACTTTAACAATTTTTACTTTGGTATTGAGGAGTAGTTTCCGATCGTTGAGATAGGTTAAAAAAGCATCGTCAGATAAAGTGACAGAGGCAAAAGTAACATTTTCACCAGGCTCACAGTGGCTCAGTTTCTGCAGATCCTGGGAAATAATATTTCCGTCTTTATCAGGAATAGGTTCTCCGTGGGGATCAAATTTTGGATAATCCAGAATTTCATCCATTTTATCAAAGAAGATTTGAGAATGTACGTGTTCAAGCTGCTCGGCAATTTCGTGAACATTTTCCCATCCAAAATTCATTTTTTTAACCAGAAACATTTCGGTAAGTCTGTGTTTTCGGACTACCAGAGCTGCTTCCCGTCTTCCGCTTTCGGTAACGATTAGCGGTTTGTAGGTTTCATAAATGACCCACTTTTTCTCTGCAAACTTTTTCATCATATTATTGACACTCGGCATTTTTACATTCAAAAATTTGCTGAGCTCATTAATCGTAACCTTTCCTTCATTGTCAACTAAATGAAACAAAGCTTTCAGGTAATTCTCTTCTGTTAGGGTTGTTTTCAAAATGTTAGATGATTTTCATTACAAATCTAACAAAATAAAATGAAAAGTTTACTCTTGTTATTTTAACTTTTTTTACTTTTACTCTATGAAATTTTCATTCAAAAACGACTATTCAGAGGGATGTCACCCGAATATTCTACAAGCGCTTACAAAAAGTAATTTTGAACAGCAGGCCGGATATGGAGAAGATGAGTATTCATTAAAAGCTAAAACATTAATTAAAGAAAAAATCAACAATCAGGATTCTGAAGTTTTTCTGGTTTCAGGAGGGACGCAGGCGAACTTAATCGTTATTTCAGCGATCTTAAAGCCATATCAATGCGCAATTTCTGCCGCTCCCGGCCATATTCTGAATAATGAAACAGGAGCTATTGAAGCCACAGGTCATAAAGTATTGAGCATTGAAACTCCAGATGGAAAACTAAGACCTTCGGACATCATTCCGGTTTTGGAAGGGCATAGTAATGTACCGCATCAGGTAATGCCTAAGCTGGTGTATATATCCAATTCTACAGAGCTGGGAACCATTTATCAGGCAAAAGAACTGGAAGAGCTTTCAGCATTTTGTAAAGAAAAGAAATTGTACCTGTTTATGGATGGAGCAAGGCTGGGACATGGGCTGACTTCAGAAATCAGTGATCTTACCCTGGAAAAAGTAGCGCTTCTGACGGATGTTTTCTACCTTGGAGGAACCAAAAACGGGGCGTTGATAGGAGAGGCTATTGTCATTAATAATCCCGTTCTTCAGGAGGATTTTGCATTTAATATCAAACAGAAAGGGGCGTTACTAGCTAAAGGAAGACTGCTGGGAATACAGTTTATGGAGCTGATGAAAGACAATCTGTATTTTGATCTGGCGAAACATGCCAATCAGCAGGCTATGAAAATTAAGAATGCATTGCAGAAAAAAGGAGTAGCATTTCTTGCAGATACCTACACCAATCAGATTTTTCCTATTATAAGCAATGAACTTATAAGCGTACTGTCTGAAAGTTTTGAATTTTTTGTCTGGAAAAAAGTAGATGAGAATTCTTCGGCAATACGTCTTATTACTTCCTGGAATACAGGTGATGAAGCAGTAAACCGATTTATTGAAATCATTGAAACGGAATTATAGTAATAAAAAAGATGTCTCAAAAGTCAAAATAATAGACGTTTGTCATTCTGACGAAGGAAGAATCTCATCTAAAACAAGAATATGAGATTCTTCACTACATTTTATTTCGTTCAGAATGACATTTTTGAGACAACTTTTTTATTGATCATGAATTATTTTTTTAAAGCTTTACTCACTACTTTACAGTCTGCAGTATTTAGCTTTTGTCCGTCTTTATAGCTGATTTTTTTCTCATCGGCATATTTAGACTGTCCGTCTTCCTCTTTATGATCTCCAATTCCTTCCGTCAAAGCATTGTCTTTCTGTAGGAAGTAAATATCTCTTTTGCTTTTTTTACCCTCTGAGGCAAATTCGTAAGTCAGTTTCAGGGTATCTCCGGATTTGAAACCGGTTACATCTCCTGTTGAACTGTCTTTCTCACTGTTTTTATAAGATAACTTTCCGGTGATGGTTCCTAAATTGTCATCAATGGAAGCAAAAACACTGTCTTTTCCTGTTACCCCGATATAGCAGAACGATTTCGGTCCCAGAGTATCTATTACAGGTCCTTCAACAGCGATGGTGTCTGCCACTGTCTTGGGAGCCGGAGCTTCAGTTTTCTTATTACAGTTGATTAAAAAAGCTGATACAGTACCCAATAAGATTAATTTTTTCATATCCTTAATTGTTAAATCAAATTTTGAAGCTCAAAAATAATAAACTATTTATAGAATAAAGAATATTGCTAATAAATAAGAATAATTTTCTAAAGCTCATTGTTCGGAATATTTTAGGCACGGAAAATGATTGACTATGCAAAATTGATTGTAATGAAAAAGATTACTAAAGCGCTGGGACTGGGATTGCTTATGCTTGGGCTGCATTTTATCTCAGGGCAGACCCCTCAGAATTATATTTATACTTCTTCAGGAGACCTTAGGAAAATAGAAAAAATAATTACCCGTCAGGATATCGGAGGAGTACAGATTGTTTATAACTGGAGAGCTTTGGAAACCTCAAAAGATGTGTATGATTTTTCTGCGATTGAAAAAGACCTGGAATATTTAACTTCCCTCAATAGAAAACTATTTATTCAGCTTCAGGACAGGTTTTTTGAGCCACAGGCCAGATATATTCCTGATTATGTATTGAATGATAAAGAGTATACAGGAGGATTGGTTCCTCAATATGATAATCCGGGGGAAAATAAACCTGTAGGAAGCGGATGGGTTACCCAGCAATGGAATCCTGCTGTCCGGGAGAGATTCCAGAAGCTTATAGGAGCATTGGCACAAAAGTTTGACGGCAGAATTCAAGGAATTAATCTTCCGGAAACATCAATAGATATAGAAATGAAAGCAGATAAAACCGGCTTTAGCTGTGACCGCTATTTTCAGGCTGAGCTTGAAAATCTGAAGTTTGCGAGGAATGCTTTCCATCAATCCAATGTATTGCAGTATGTCAATTTCTTTCCCTGTGAGTGGGACAATGATCATCAGTACATGTCCAGGCTTTTTGATTTTGCTTATAAAAATAATATAGGGCTGGGAGGACCAGATATTGTTCCGAATAAAAAAGGCCAGATGAAAAACTCTTATCCTTTCTTTAATCAATACAAAGGAAAGCTGCCTTTAGTCGCCATGGCGGTTCAGGAACCGACCCTTACTTATACAAATCCAAAAACTAAAAAACCATTTACCAAAGAAGAATTTGTAGAATATGCTGAACATTATCTTGGCGTAAAAATTATTTTCTGGAGTGTGGAATCTCCCTGGTTGAGAGATTCCTGATGTATTCTGATAAAGATAATTCTCCTTATACTTTTAATATTCCTCTAAACCCCCTTGCTGCATAATAAGAATCTGCACCATTGTGGTAAGTGAATACAGTGTTGTATCTTCTGTCACAGAAAAGGGCGCCGCCAAGTTCTCTTACCTGTGATGGCGTTTTTATCCAGCTTGAGGTCTTTTGATCGAACTTTCCAAGTTCCTGAAGGCTGCGGTATTGTTCCTCTGTTAAAAGCTCAATACCCATTTCTTTAGCTTTGTCGATGACGTTGCTTTCTGGTTTGTTGGCTTTTCGGGCATCCCAGGCTGGATAATCATAGCAAAGGCTTCTGCGTTTCGGGCTTTCCGGGGAACAGTCAACAAAAGAGTATTCATCTGTTTTCTTATTGTAATCTACGATGTCGGGTTCACCTTCCGTAGTTTCCATTTCGTGTAAAGACCAGATTTTCTCAGGGTTGGCTTCCAGTTTTTGCTGGATTTTCTCCCATTTCAGGTCCTTATGACGGTTCATATTTTTTTCAAAACGGGCTTTTAATGTTTGTAAAAGGTTGTTGATTTGTTCTGGGGTGAGTTTATTTTTCATATCAAATTTTTCTTATTGATTAAATTGGTTTGTAGTGTTGGATAATCGCAAAGGCGCAAGTTTTACAAATAAGATTTTTTTAAGGCGCAAGGATTTTATCTGTGATAAAATCTTTGATTTCTTATCTAAAAATTATTAATCAATAATAGTAATTTTTCTGTCTGCAGGTCTGAAGTACCAGGAAATAATGACCAGTACGAATAATAATACTGCGGGAAAAGTTCTTCCTGCCGTATCACCCACAATAAGATGGGAAATCACAGCGCCTGACATCACGAAGAAAAATCCGGCATAAGCCCATTCTTTTAACAGAAGACGTTTGGGAATCAGGATGGCAATAACACCCAATATTTTCCATGTTCCGATAATGGTCATCAGGTAAGAAGGATAACCCAAATTGGTGAATTTGAGTAGTTCATCTTTGCTTTTCATCAACTGTACAATTGCTGTGGAAACCATTCCCAAGGCCATCCAAAGTGTGAATACCCAATAGATGATCTTTGTTCTTTTTTGTGATTGTTGTGGAGTGTTCATGATTTATTTTTTTATAGTGAATCGTTTAATCCTATTCCGTCCATGATCTGTGGAATGCATTTTTCAATGCGGGCTTCGCGGGTTTTGGACTGTTTGGCAGAGGAAAAGTGGAGCAGGTATGCTCTTTGTCTTCCCGGAGTTAATGCCTTAAAAGCTTCCTGCAATGCCGGATCCTGATCCAGCTTATTCTGAAACTCTTCAGCCATTTCAAATTCTTTAGTTTTCTTCATTTCAACTTTAGCACCAGATTCTTCAATCTCAACGGCCTCAAACATATAATTGCGAAGAACATCTTCCAAATCATTGATTTGCTCTATGTTTGTAAAGCGAACCTGCCTTGCAGCCTGTACATTTTTAGACTGCTGGATCAGAATATGGTCCGGGTCTTTCATCAAAGCGCCTTTGAAGAAGAGGATTGCACAGTATTCTTTAAAACCGTGGATCAGGAAAATATTTTTCCCTTCATAGGTATAACACGGGCATCCCCATTTTAAATCTTCTACAAGTTCAGTGCTTAGGGCTATTGTTCTTAATTTTTCAAATTCTTTGTTCCATTGCTGGCTTTTATCAAAGAAGAAATTAACTTTTGGATTCATGTGTTTTGGGTTTGAGAGTATTAGAGTGGGAGGGTTCTAGAGTTTGAGAATATAAACGTTCAAGGTTTAAAGTTTAATGTTCAAGGTTGTTATCCTTTCTAGGGTAATTGATGAGTCACTTGCAAAGCAAATTTACTATTAACATTCACAATTTGAGCTTTGTCATTCATTGTCTCTCATCTCTTCGTCTATTATCTCTTTTCTCTTTTAAACATTTCCTGCAAACGGATTCATATGTTTTAGGTTTGAGGGTTCTAGAGTTTGAGAATATAAACGTTCAAGGTTTAAAGTTTAATGTTCAAGGTTGTTATCCTTTCAAGGGTAATTGATGAGTCACTTGCAAAGCAAATTTACTATTAGCATTCACAATTTGAGCTTTGTCGTTCATTGTCTCTCATCTCTTCGTCTATTATCTATTTTCTCTTTTAAACATTTCCTGCAAACGATTATGCGCCATATTAATTCCCTGTGCGAACGGCAATTTCAACATCTGGTCTCTGTAATCTACGGATTTATAGATCGTCTGGATCGTTATTTTACTGGTGGTATCCGTTATTTTTTCAAATTCTAAAAACTCAATCTGAACAGGAAAAGGAGTGTTTTCCATCTGAAAAGTTCTTATAATTTTCTCATTATCTATTACTTCGTGAATGGTTCCATTGGCGCTGAAAACTACGTCACCTTGCGGATTGAAGGTTTCAAAACGGTAACTTCCGTGTTGTTTGTTTTCAAATTTTGTCACTTTGGTGCCCATCCATTGTTCAAAGAGTTCAGCTTCTGTATAGGCTTTGAAAAGAAGTTCTACCGGAAGATCAAATTCTCGGGTGATGAAAATTTCCTGTTTTCCGTCTTCTGCGTGGATTTTTGTTTTAAGTTCCATATTTTGAGTTTTGGTGTTTGAGGGTTTTCAGAGTATTAGAGTGGGAGAGTTCCAGAGTTTGAGAATACAATCGTTCAAGGTTTAAAGTTTAATGTTCAACGTTGTTATCCTTTCAAAGGTGATTGACAATTCATTTGCAAAGCAACATTCACTATTAGCATTCACAATTTGAGCTTTAACGTCCATTGTCTCTCATCTCTTCGTCTATTATCTTTTTATCTCTTATCACTATTACTTTGGTACGCTTTCATTACACTTTCCAGCTTATTGAATTTCTCGTCCCACATTTTGCGGAAGGGTTCTATAAAATCGGCTATTTCTTTCATTTTATTGGGATTTAGGTGATAGATTATTTCGCGGCCGTTTTGTTCAGATCTTAGCAGTTCGCATTCTGTAAGGATCTGGAGATGCTTTGAAACGGTAGGTCTTGCCGTATCAAAATTAGAAGCAATGGCTCCCGCTGTCATCGACTGTGCCGCCACCAACATCAATATAGATCGTCTCGTAGGATCTGCTATTGCCTGAAAAACATCTCTTCTTAAATTCATTATGTAGTTATTTGACTACAAATATATGTGTAGTTATTTAGCTACGCAAGTTTTTTTTGAAGAAATTTTATTGAAGTCTGTGTAATTATGATCATTAAACGAAAAATGGAGAACTTAATGCTCTCCATTTTGTTATGTAAATAATGTTTTTGTAAAAATTGATCTGAGATATTTGATTACTATTGAGAGAATTTTTTTTAACCATTAAGGAAGTTTAAGTTTTAAAGGAACATTAAGGTTCAAATAAATTTGAATAAAGTAGTGTGCTTAATAAATGTCTTTAGATATTTTCTTAATATTCTTAACAGCTTAATATATTCTTAATGGTTTAATAGATACACTTATCCTGATTTTGATTTTTTTTAACGCAAAGTTTTTATGCGATGAGGTACTTCATTTTAGGGAGCAAAGAGTGGGCAAGTGAATTTGCCTGATGAAGCGGTGTGGATCGTTTCCGCATATTTTGAGATTAGCGGATTTTTGAAGTGTATTATTTAATCTGAGATATTGCTTGATATTGAGAGAATATTTTTTTAAACCATTAAGGAGGTTTTAGTTTTTAAGGAACATTAAAGTTCAAATAAATTTGAATAAAGCAGTGTGCTTAACAAATGTCTTTAGATATTTCTTAATATTCTTAACAGCTTAATATATTCTTAATGGTTTAATAGATACACTCATCCTGATTTTGTTTTTTTATAAACGCAAAGTTTTTATGCGATGAGGTACTTCATTTTAGGGAGCAAAGAGTGGGCAAGTGAATTTGTCTGATGAAGCGGTGTAGACGTTTTCCACATATTTTGAAATTAGCGGATTTTTGAAGTGTATTAATTAATCTGAGATATTTGCCTGATGTGTGAGAGATTATTGTTTTATAAATACACCAATGTATTTTCCGCTATATTCTACAACAGTAGTATTAATATTTTTTTTAGCACAGAAATCCTGGTAGGCAGAATTGTCGCCAATATCATCACTGATAAAGACTGCACCGGGTTTCAACCTTTTATAAATTTGATGATAAGCCCACATTCTTCCGTGGTAGCTTTTGTCAGAATCATAGTGAAAAACATCAAAAGAAGAAACCTGTTTGAAAATTTTCGGTAAAGATTCTCTATCTGCAAAACGGAATAGCTTCCAATATTTTTTAAGGTTTTCAGGAACAACGTATCCTACATACTCATCACCGTCCTGAGCAAGATAAGGCATATCCGAGCTGTATAGTGTTCCGTCTCTCTTTTGAAGTGAAAGTAATATGGCCAAAGAAGACCATCCATAAGCTACTCCTGTTTCAAGGACATTCTGAGCTTTTGTATATTCACATGCATAATAAATAAGCTCCAGTGCGCCGGGGCCACCCATTGTAATAGGGCATTGTGCTTCTTTTGCAATTGCTTTTTCCAGAATATCAGCATAGGTATTTCTGAATTGATCAGTATCCATAGAGAAAAGCCAG
Organism: Chryseobacterium rhizoplanae; assembly: GCF_900182655.1. GTDB lineage: Bacteria > Bacteroidota > Bacteroidia > Flavobacteriales > Weeksellaceae > Chryseobacterium > Chryseobacterium rhizoplanae. The sequence continues at coordinate 18,982 of NZ_FXTC01000004.1, read as the reverse complement.
GAAACTGCTATTTTTTGAGAAACGGCTATGGATGCAGCCCAGGAATTTGTTTTTTCTTTTCCTTTGAATGGACTTCTTCTGCTTATCGTATTTTTAATGATTTTTCTGCCCAGTTCAGGATAAAGAGCAGGTCTTCTGAGATACGCTACAAATGTTTTGAGAACTGTTGACATTTCATTGATTATATTAAAGTTACAAGACAAATGTATTTTTTTAAAATCTATATTGCGTTGAGACAATATTAATTTTTATATTAAATCTGTTCAAGATTTTTTAATACTATAATCCGTTAATTTGGCACAGACTTTTAAATGATGAGATGCCTTATTTTAGGTAGATAAGTAGGTCTGGTAAAATGATGAGATGTTGGAGTAGAAATTGTTTCGGCCGCCAAAGGCGGCCGAAACATATAGTATTATATTATGAAAATACTATAATGCGATTGTATAAAAAATAATCATCTGTCTGAAAAAAGTCCTTATTTCTTTCCTGCAGATGAACCTTTTTATAATCATGAAATAGGTTTAAGGATATTTTTACCGTTTAAAGTTGAAATCGTTTCTTTATATTTAAGGAGGGGTTTTTGTTTTTTTCTTTACAAAAATGTCTGTCCAAAAATATATGGATTACGGTCATAAAAACGTTGATGCTATTCTGCTTTTTCACTTGGGTAGGTATTTGGTATTTTTATTAGCACACTAAAAAGTGTGTTGTTTAATGGCTGCAAATGTATAAAATAATTGTATAAACAAAAAGATAAATTAAATGAAATATTCCAATAATTTTTAACTATTTGTTACTTCAAATACATTGTATGGCTGTATGGAAATGCAAAAACCGGGTTATGATTAGAATAACAAGTAAAAATTGCCTGTCTGACCATTGAGAAAAGCAGTCCTTATGAAAATGTCTACCTTTGTAGTCCTGTGTTTTCTATACATTAATCAATATTATCATAGATGAAATTTTTACTGGACCTTTTATTTCGTGTTTTACAGCTTTTTACAGAACCTTATTTCTTATTATTTCTTGCAGTAGTTATAATGGGTCTGTTGAAAAGAAAAAACAAGCGCAAAAATCTGAGAATAGGAATTGGTATATCGGTAGTTTTAATCATTATTTTTATTGGAAATGGTTTTCTGGGGAAACTCATCTCAGGATATTTGCAGAATAGTTATACCCATACTTCAGAAGTGAAGAATACAGCTGCTCAGAATCCCGTTATTGTTGTACTTGGAGGTGGAGTTGTAGATGTTAATAATACTGAAAAACTGCATACGATGTCTTATTCCAGAATCGTCACTGCTTATCAGTTGTATCATGAATTCAGGAAAAATAATACGCCTTGTAAAATAGTAATTTCCGGAAAGGGAAGAGGCCATACCAGTGAAGCAGAATTATTCAATGAAAACTTTAAAAAAATGGGAGTATCAGATGCTGATATCATTAAGGAAGATAAAAGCATGAATACGTATCAAAATGCAAAATTCTCAAGCCCGATTATAAAAAAGCTGGCTCCTGCAAGTGTGTATCTGGTTACTTCGGGTTTTCACATGAAAAGGTCTGTTTCTTTGTTTCAGATATTTGGCTTAAAACCTATTCCGCAGGCATCAGATTTTATTGATACTGAAATAACCATCTTTCCCAACAGTTATAATGCAGCATTTACTTTTGTTATGCTTAAAGAGGTCGTGGGAATATGGCAGGTGCAGTTATATAACAGTTTGGGAGTGAATAAATAATATTTTTTCAGCTTATTATAAATAAAACCGGACACTCAAATTAACTTTAGGTGTCCGGTTTTTGTTTAAATAAAATGATTTAAACTACTTATTTATTTTTTGCTTTCTTAATCGAAATCAATGTCTGCAAAACTACAGAAGCAATAATAAATGCCAATCCGATATAAAATGAAAGGTTAACTTCTTTGCTCTCATCGAAAAATAAGAAAGCAATAATAATAGCATATATCGGCTCCAGATTGAAAGTTAAGTTAACTGTAAAGGCCGGAATTTTCTTTAAAACTTCAGCAAATATCACATACAGCCCTACAGTACAAAAAAGTGCTAAAAGCCCCAAATAAGCTGTATCTTTTAAGTCAGGAACTATGCTATCTGCTTTGAAATAGAGGAGGTATATGGGCAAAATTGCTCCGAGGCATACAGTACCGGCAAGCATCTGGTAATAGTTGATAACAATACTGTCAAAACGCTGAGCCAGACGTTCATTATAAATAGTATAAAGCGCGGCAACTGCAGAAGAAAATACCCCTAGAATAATTCCCAGCTGGTAAGATGCATCAAAATGAAAGATGAGACTGATTCCCAGCAGTGTCAAAGCACTGAGTCCCAATTCTGATAACCTGAATTTCTGTCGTTCAATAACTGGTTTAAATAAAGCTGTAAAAAAGCTTGTGAGACAATAGCATACAACTCCAATTGATATATTGGAATATTTGATACTTGCATAGAACAGAACCCAATGTAGAGTAATAAGAAGTCCTGCCTGAGCGATTTTCAGTTTTTCTTTTCCTGAAGCAGTATTGGGAATTTTGAATATTTTCAGGATGAAAAACAGAATAATACAGGAAAATAGAACTCTGTACCAGGTTAAAAGACCCTCATTAAGTGATATTAATTTTCCGAATACCCCTGTAAATCCGGCCAATACTACGGCCAGGTGTAATAATAAATATGATTTTTTCATTAGATAATGAACTGTAAAGATTTGAATTAATATTTTTTGTTAGAATTAGAAGCATAACGAATTGGGTTGTAAATTGGTTAACAACATAAGTACACTTCAAATTAATTTGAAAATATTAAGGTGCCGGAGGAGGCAGACAGTTCGAGCGGTTCATATGTATCTGTTGAATGTCAAATATAAAGAAAAATATTTTAAATACTTACATATAAAAAACATTAAACTTGTGCCCATCAGGGTCTGCAAATACAAATCCATAATAGTTTTCTCCAAAACTCTCAGGTTCTGAAACAATAGTTCCTCCGGCATTTTTAACCTCTTGAGCCCATTCATTTACCTGTTCTTTACTTGATGCGGAAAGGGTAAAGATGATCTCATTGGAAGTTTGAGGATCTCCAAATTTCATTGTTTTTAGATTCCTTTCTATGATATTTTGTAAGAAAAAGTGAATAATAAATTCATTTTCACCTGCAAAAAAGCTTACCAATTCATTAGAAGTGTGCGGGTTATTGGGCTTGAATCCCAGTTCTGTATAAAATTTCCGAGTGCGTTCAAGGTCGGCTACGGCCAGATTGGCCCAAATCATTTTAGGTTTCATATTATTTTATTTTTGGTTAGGATAAAGGTATTGAGTTTCATCATGATAAAAACTGTCATGTGACAAGATTTTATATTTTTTAAGAGAGAGTTCTCAATGGCTTCAATTTAACATAATATATAACGAAAATAAATTATAGAAGCGTGCCTTAGGGTATTATTATTAAATCAAAATGTTAGGAGGAAACGCAGACGCTACAGAGGATTACGAAGAATTGGGCAGCCTTATAAATGAATATGAAATACAAGAAATTGTAGGAGGCTTTGAAATGGAACTTATCTTTTTTTATTTTTACGGTATCCTGATCATTTTGTTGTTTATAAGATCTGATCAGGAAAATCTTATGGTGTACAGGACAGATCATGAAGTTTATTTTCAAAAGTTTGAAACGAAGGAAGCATGGAAGATTTTCTAGCTCAGTTTCGGTTTATTGTCAACAAAGAGTTCTTAGAATCGGTTAAAGAATATTTGAAAGGAAAATGATAAGAATAAGAGGTTCTGGAGCGCTTAGTACACTCTTTCAAGCGTAATAATAAAAATCCTATAATTTATATTATGTTAAATTGTATATGGTTTAGATTTTCAAATCTCAAATGATCTTTTTTTGATTTGGAAAATTTCATTACGTTTTTCGTTTGTTAAAATAACCTGAAAGTAAGTGATCACAATATTACTTCTCTTTACCAATAAAAGTATAATTCTTAGTTATTGTTGTTAATAATCGGAGCAAGTTCTTTTTTTAATTCTTTAAACTTTTTCTTTGCTCATCATATTTTGCTTCTCTTATTTTAGGTTTTGAACATACTAGATAAAAAATAAGTCTTTTCACATTAATTCTTATAAGAGAATACTCGATTTTAGTCTGGTGGCAAGTTCCAAATATGCTTACTTTTGAAATCTTGAGAAGCTTTATTAAAATCAAATATACTGGACATATATAAAAGAAAACCGCTCTGAAAAGAGCGGTCTGATTTTTTACATGTAATGCTTACTGACTAGCAAGTTGATCCGCACTCAAGTAATTTGATGTGGATTACACCATTAACAACACATTGTGTCTGGCATAAAGCGTTAGTTACAACAGTGCTTACACCGCCAACTACACCACCTACTGTAGATCCTACGCCAGTAACTACGCCACCAACGATAGTACCTACTCCGCCTACTACTCCACCTACAACACCTCCTAGTCCACCTAGAAGTCCGCCGATTGGATCTAGTAATCCGTTACCTGAAATAGCTTTTAATTCGTTTCTGTCTAATTTTTTTAAGTTTTTCATAACTATAATTTTATATGATTATTACATCACGAATATATGAATAATAATATTACAATTGCAAATTATTTTCAATAAATTAATTATATGTTTTTATTATTTAATATTTCATTAATATATCTGTGTTTTAATAAAAATATGATTTTCACTTATATGTGATTGATTTACTAAATGTTAAAAATAATAACTCAATTCGCGAAATTTAGAGTTATTATTTCTGTACTAAATTCTATTTATTAATGATTATTATTTAACCTGTGTGAAGCCTTGTATATTTAATCAGAAATCTATTTTTTAGCATGCAAAAATTGAATATTCAACCGTGAAAATTGTCTCGTTTTATTAAAAATGAAGAAATGATTAGCCAAATTTTCTTATATCTTGTAGTAAAACCCGGTTGGGTGATTGGTAACGCATACAAATTTTGTATTTTTGCTTACATACTTTTATCAATGTCAATTTTTTCAAATAATATACGCTTCTTAAGAGCCAGGAGAAAGCTCTCCCAACAAAATGTAGCTGATGAACTGATGATCTCCAGAGTCCGTTATTCAAAATATGAGAACGGAATATCTGAACCTCCTATTGAACTGCTTGTAAAAATCTCCAAATATTTTCATGTGAGCATTGATCTTATGCTGTCAGTAGATATTCAGAAGTATCCTATGGATGATATGCTGAAACTGCCGGACAACAGAATTGTGCTTCCGGTGGCGGTAGACACACATGGGAATGATACTATAGAGATTATCCCTCAAAAAGCTTCTATGGGATATCTGGAAGGTTACAGTGATGTAGATTATATTGAAAGTCTTCAGCGTATTGCTCTTCCTTTTCTTACGAATGGAAAATACAGAGCATTCCCTGCGGATGGAGATTCTATGCCTCCATTCAGAAGTGGTTCCTATATCGTAGGAAAATATGTGGAAGGAATTAATGATTTGAAACAGGGAAAAACCTATGTTTTCGTTACATTGAATGATGGGATTACCTATAAACGTTTTAAGGAAAGAAAAGAAAACGCAATCTGTGTAAGCGCTGATAATTCTTTTTATGAGCCTTATGAGATTCCGTTTGAAGAAGTTGTAGAAATCTGGCAGTATGCTTCAGGAATTTTTCCGGAAGATTTTGAGCCTGGTGACTATGAAAGCTATAATTTTAAAGAAATGTTCCGTGAGCTGAGACAGGACATCAGGGATCTTGATAAAAAGGTTTCCGGTCGCCGCCGCAAATAGTCTTAGTCTTCAATCAACTTTATTATATACTCATACTCCTGATTTTTAATAAACCGGGAGTATAGTTTAATATATAATCTTACTATTTTTGAGCTACAACTCGTCTGCGAGCTCAATCCATACCGGAGCATGATCGCTGCTTTTTTCCCAGCCGCGTACATGACTGTCTACTCCACCGGACTGCAGCCGGTTCTGCAGATAAGGACTCAGTAAAATATGGTCCAGCCTCATGCCTGCATTCCTGTCGTAAGCTTTATATAAGTAGTCCCAGAAGGTGTATATTTTTTCTTCAGGATAAAGACTGCGTATCGAATCAAGCCATCCTTTCTTCTGAAGATCTTTGTAGGCTTTTCTTACCTCTGTTCTGTACAGGGCATCATTTTCCCAGCGTTCAGGTTTGTACACGTCAATGGGTTCCGGAATAATATTAAAATCACCGATAAGGATGGCGGGAAGTTCCATGGTAATAAGCTGGCTGGTTCTTCTTTTAAAACGTTTGATCCAGGATAACTTATAATCGAATTTAGGTCCGGGGTAAGGATTGCCATTCGGGAGATAAAGACAGCAGATGACCATTTTATCAATGATGGCTTCAATATAACGGCTTTGAATGTCTTCGGGATCTCCGGGTAAAGATCTTTGTACCTCTGTAATTTCTCTGTTTTTTGCCAGTATAGCAACGCCGTTCCAGCTTTTTTGTCCATTCCAGATAGCCTCATAACCTGCTTTGTTAATTTCCTCTACAGGAAAACGTTCCTGAGGTGCTTTTAGTTCCTGAAGGCAGACAATATCCGGTGAGGCTTCTTTCAGCCATTTCAGTAAAACAGGCAGGCGTCCGTTGACTCCGTTGACATTATAAGTGGCTATTTTCATGATGAGATTTTTGAATAAATCAGATTTTTTTAATTACGGCAATAATTATTCCATCATAACTGTTTTTTATGGGTTGTTTAATTGAAAAATAATCTAAAAAATATAAGTTTTGACGAATAATCTCTGGGCTGTGATGTAAAAGTTCAATATATTTGTGATACCAGAAGTTCATTAATAATTAAACTTTCAATGAAAAGATATTCAACCTTTTTATTTGCATTACTTTTTCCAATCACAATGTATAGTCAGCAGAATTTATCCGCTGATGAATTATTCCTTAAAGCCCGGAATGCTGCTTTTGAACAGAAAGATTATCCTGCATCTATTGCTCTGGCTAAAGAGGCATTGGAAAAAGCGCCTAATTATACGGATATTTCAGTTTTCCTGGGAAGGCTGTATACCTGGAACAAAGACCTGGTTTCTGCAAGGGCTGTATTTGAAGAGCTTGGAAAAAAAGAAGTTCAGGATGAAGATTATTTTCTGGCTTATGCTTCATTGGAATACTGGAATGACCAGAATACAAAAGCTATTGAAATCTTAGATAAAGGACTCTCCTATCATCCTAAATCTGAAACATTGTTATTGCTGAAAGCGAAAGTGTATTTTGGGATGGATAATTATGAGGAAGCGGATAAAGCTGTAACTACGCTTTTGTCCATCAATCCTAAAAATACTGAAGCAAGGGCTCTTGCGGTAAGAATCAATGAGCTTAATTCTAAAAATGCCATAGGAATTGTTTATAATTATTCTCACTTCGACAAGCAGTTTGATGATGACTGGCATATTGTAGGAGTAAGTTATAAGAGAATTACTCCTATTGGTTCTGTGATTCTTCGCGGAAATTATGCCAATAAATTTGCCCAGGGCGGCACACAGATTGAACTGGAGGCTTACCCACGGCTTTCTAAAATATTCTACCTGTATGTTGGCGGAGGATATTCTGATGATGTCGGCTTGTTTCCGAAGTACAGAACCGGAGTTTCCTTGAATGCCAATCTTCCCCATAGTTTTGAAGCAGAAATAGGATACCGCCAGCTTTATTTCAGCAGCAGTATCTGGATGTATACCGCTGCCGTAGGGAAATATTATAAAAATTTCTGGTTTAATCTGCGTACTTATATCACTCCAGATAGCAAGAATATTTCACATTCTTATACGGGAACTGTAAGGTATTATACAAAAGGTGCCCAAGATTATTTTGCTTTTCAGATCGGAACCGGGATCAGTCCGGAAGAAAACCGCAACAACCTTCTGGAAAATGAAACCTTTAAGCTTAAAACGTTTAAAATAGGAGGTGAATACAATTTCTCCTACCATTCCAATCTGTTTTCTATAGGAACCATGTATTATAACCAGGAATACCGTCCGGGTGAAAAAGGGAATCAGTTTGATATTACACTAGGCTATACCAGAAAGTTTTAGAACTTTGATTTTACTTTTTTCTTAAAGTTGACCATTACCGAATCAGGCATCAGTTTTTTAGTAGAATAAAACTGAGAATTCATGCTTTTGTACTGGTTGAATCTGCCGTTGATCTTATTCAGGGCTGCGTTATCATTGGAGGCATCTTCTTCCATGTCTTTCAGGGTGAAAAGCTGTCCGTCATGGATATAATACTTTTCAGAAACAAAATCAATCAGCTGGTTTTTACTCTGCATCATTGGAATTCCGGTTTTGCTGATTTCGGAATCCGGAGAAAACCCTCTTCCTACCCATGTTACTGTAGAGGGTGTACTGAGCTTATAATTATTTCGGTAATAAGCCAAAATAGAAGGTGCAATATCAAAATGGCTTACCGTTTTATAGAAACGTTTTGATTCTTTCAATAAGGGTGAATAGATGATTAAAGGTACATGGAATCTGTCAATTTTAGATTCTAATGTGATCTCAGGCATACTGTGATCTCCCGTGATCACAAAAATGGTATTCTTGAAATCCGGACGTTTACTGTAACTTTCAAAGAATCCTTTGATGGCATCATCGGCATTAAGAACCGAAATCAGCTGGTCTTTGTGCACTGTGGCCCATTTCTTCTGTTCAGAAGTTAGAATACCTGAATTTAGTCTTTGATTGTAGAGCTTTTCATAATAATCTTTATTGTTGATTAAAAAAGGATTATGTGTTGAAAGGGTAAGAATCATATTGAAATAGGGTCTGTCCTGCGGCTTTTGCTGTTGCTGCATTTTACCAAAAACTGCCTGATCTTCATATCCCCAGCTTTCTCCGTTATTGGCGGGAAGCTTACGGTAAGGACTGCTGAATGAGGGTTCATCTATGATATGATCTACCCCGCTATATTCAAGAAATTCACGGTAACGGTCAAAGGATGTATGACCTCCATAATAAAAACCTGTTTCAAACCCGTTAGCTTTCAGGATATTATAAAGATTGAAATTTTCCGGTGTTTTTTCAATTTCAAGGAATCCGTTTTTTCCAAAAGGAAGCGATCCTGTGATTGATGGCAATGCTCCAAATGTTCTTCCCGCTGAGCTTAAAGCGCTTTCCCAATACAATGCTTTGCCGGACAGAGAATCCATGTAAGGGGTAAAGTTCCCGATATATCCTTTTGGTGAAGTATACGCATGTCCGAAACCTTCCATGATAAGAAAAACAAGGTTGGGAGCTTTCTCAGATCGGTTAAAATAAGATCCTAAAAAATCCGGGGTATTTTCTTTCCTCCAGAAAGGGAAATTTTTATTGAGCATTTCAGCATTGGTGGTGAAATCTTCATTTTCACTTAGTAACTCATTCAGTTCAGGATGATCACTGATGAAATTGTCTTCATTGGATTTAAAGAAATATGCCCATTTACTTTTTGCTGCATTTTGATTAAATTCATTCTCAGAGCTCAAGGTTTTGGATCCTAATATATTGGATGGAATGAAAAAGGCTGCTAATCCGAAAACAAGTAATACAAGTCCCGGATAAATGGATTTTAAGGCTGCTTTACCGGCTATCCATATAGGAACAAGAGAGGCTGTTATTAAAATACCCAGCAGGGCAAAGTTCTTAAAATTAAGCATTCCGCTTGCCTGTAAAATCTGCTTCATCTCTTCTTTACTGTAGTACAAAAGGTCTGCCCCCAATACATTCCGGGTTTCTGAGAAATACAGGAATAAAATATACTGGGTAACGGTTACAATAAGCAAAGCCACAGTTGCCAGGGTCTTTGCCCAGCCTTCTTTGATGAAATTAATAATCAGATAAGCAACTCCAACACAAAATGTGAACCTTAGGGCAAATAAAATATTCTCTGTGAAAAGATTCCCTACAATCGCGGGGGTATCAAATTTAGGAAAAGTATACCGGTACCATAACCATTCTGCAGTTACTCCCACTAAAAATAATGCAAAGAAAACCAATGCGAGTATTCCCCATCTTTTAAGGCCAGACTGAAGAATAGCAAGCATTCTTTCTTTAAAAGGTAAATGCTGTGTGCTTTGATTGAAGCCCTGTCTTGTCATTTCGCCCCATCCGTGAGATTTTTTGAAATAATCTATAAACCCGCTTACTCCTGCTTTTACCACAATAGGATGGAAATAAAAAGGTTCCGAAAAGGCGGTAACAATGAGAGCGAGAAAATCTTTTCTTTTGGTATACACCTGATGGCTTACAAGATCTACCAATATGGAATAGATAGAATAAAGAAACCCCATTGAGATCACGAGGGCAAACAGAACCGTAAAGAATGGCCAGTTGATAATTCCCAGCAGTAAAAAAACAATAAAGATAATATACCCTGAAAACTCAACTAACGGACCCAGAAATTCAAAAAAGAACCAATAAGGAAGACTGATCATTCCTAATTTTCCGTATTTTGGATTGAACATCATTTTTCTGTGCTTCCACAGGGTTTCCATCGTTCCGCGCATCCATCTGTTGCGCTGTTTTCTGAGAATATCTTTAGATTCGGGAACTTCTGTCCAGCATAAAGGATCCGGAATGGTAAGTACTTCATAAGGTTCATTCTTTTCTTCCATGTACTTTCTCATTCTTACCACCAGCTCCATGTCCTCTCCCACTGTGTTTTTATCATAACCACCGCAAGCGAGTACTATTTTTCTGTCAAAAACTCCGAAAGCACCGGAGATCAGAATCAATCCTGATGCCCTGGACCATGCCATACGTCCTAGTACAAAGGCTCTGATGTATTCTAATGCCTGGGTTCTGCCCAAAAGCGTTTTCGGCATGTTGACACTTACTATTTTACCATTTTCTATCACGCAGTTATTGGCCAGACGAATGACTCCACCGCAGGCGATGAACTTTTTATCAGTCTGTTCCAGCATTGGTTTTGCGAGTTTCAGAATCGCATCCTGCTCCAGAATACAGTCTACGTCAATACAAACCAGATATTCACCGGAAGAAATATTCACTCCCACATTCAGGGCATCTGCTTTTCCTCCGTTTTCTTTATCAACAACAATCAGCTTTTTAAAGGCAGGATTTTTACTTTTATAAACACCTCTTACCGTATTGGTTTCTATTTTTCCCTGGATGAAGTACGCTATGGATTCCAATTCGTAAGCTTCAATAAGCTTTTGGATAGAGTCATCCTTACTTCCGTCATTCACAATGATAATTTCCAGATTATGATAGTAAAGGGATAACAGAGAACGGACGTTTTCTACAATGGTCATGCCCTCATTATAAGCCGGAGCAATAACACTGAATACCGGAGCATTGGGATTGGCCGCAATAATGCTGTAATCTGTAAATGTATTTTCTTTTTTATAACGAAGTACAGCTCCAAGTGCATAGATTCCTATCCAGCCATAGATAAGGGTTATTGCTGTTCCGTAAATCAGAAACACCCAGATAACAACTTCATAGATGATGTGTGAGAATTCTAACATACTTTTTCCTGTAAAGCGTATTTAATGATTTGAATTAATTCTTCTGATGAAGTGTTGTTTTTAGATGTTTCTACAAGGAATTCCTGTTTTTCCAATGAACATAGGGCTTCTGCTGCATAGACTTTTATTCCTGAATCAGTGTTGTTTAACAATTGATCTTTCAGAAAGTCTACGGAGCACTGGTCTTTTGACTTCTTCATTACTTTAAGGATTTCTTTCTGCACTTCAAGAGGCTGCTGAGGATACACTTCCATGAGGTGGGCAACGGTTGAAGAATTTTCAAGGGACAACAATGTCTGTACTGCCTGTAGCCGAACATCAACAGAAGGATGATCCAGCACATCAATAACTGTGGGATAAAGTGATAATACCTGAAATTTTCTTAACAGATTAAGGGTAAAAATGACCACTGAATCATTTGAACTTTCAACCCAGCTTTTAATACTATCACTGGAATCCTCAGGAATGCTGGTGACTGAAATAAGCAGACGAAGCTGCTGCCATTCTGATATTTTTGTTGAAATGCTGTTCAGGAAATGAAGCCCTTCAAATCCTTTAAAATGAACCATCGCATATTGTGCTTCCTGGTAAACCTGTGCTGAAGGATGCGTTAAAAATGTGGAAATCTTTGGCAGTGCTTCTTCTACATTCATTGCTGTAAGTTCCTGTATGCCTCCGGCAATTAAATGTATCTTTTTCTGATTCAGTTTTTTTAATGCTTCTTCCTGAAGACCATATTCCTGGAAAAGACCTTTGAGTGTATGCTGTGCTGCCCCGGAAAATTTCTTCTCGGATTCGGCCAGCTTCTGAAGGAATAAATTTCTGAATAAAGAATTTCCGGAGGCTGCCGAAAAGTTATGATCTGCAGAGGTTTCTTCACCATATACAATCACTTCTGAGATTCTTTTATTGATCATTTCTGACCACCTGAAAATATGGAGGGATTCTCTATACTGATAAAAGCTGTAAATGAGCACGGCTATGATCAGTAAGAGTACCAAGGAAAGCATTCCCATAAATACGAGAAAAAGAAAATGCACAGAAGTGGTGAGAAACATGGCTGAATTTTATTTTGAAAATCTTTTTATTCTTAATATCAATTCATTGGGGCTGAATGGTTTGACAATGAAATCGGCAGCTCCGAGGTCAAAAGCATTCAGTACCACTTCTTCCTGCCCCATACTGGAGAGCATGATCACCGGGATCTGCTTGCCCATTGTTTTGATGGCAGAAAGTATTTCAATTCCGGAGGCAAAGGGCATCATAATATCTGTGATAGCCAGATCTACCTCTTTGGTTTTAAGGGTTTCGATCGCATCTTTACCATTGCGGGTAAGGATTACTTCGTGCCCTTCTTTTAATAATTTGTGCTCTATTGTTTTTAGAATCAGTTCGTCGTCTTCGGCGATTAGAATCAACATCGTTTTATTTTTTTATTGTATTAAATTTTTAATTAATTGTAATCCTGTTGTTATTTCCTGGATCATTTCTTTTTCCATGGCGATAAAATCCATGTCGGGTTCTGCTTTATTTTCCCAGCTGGCTGCATTTTTTGTAAGCTTTACCAATCCTGCTGTTCCTGCTGTTCCTTTAAGCTTGTGAAGGATCAATTTCAGGGTGGTACTGTCTTTTTCAGCTGTACTTTTTTTAATATCCTCTTCAGCTTGGGTAAGTTGCTGTATTACGAGATCCAAAAATACTTTTCTGAAATCTTCATCATCATCGCCTATCTGTTCATTCAAAAGATTGATGTCAAGGTATTTTGTCTGGTCCAGAGCATCCTCAGAGACCTTATGATTTTTATTCATGATGTATTTTTTCAGCATTTCCAGAAGATCGGCCTGTCGTAAAGGTTTAGGCAGAAAATCATTCATCCCGGAATTCATGCATTTTTCTTTTTCACCCAATACATTTCCGGCTGTTACTCCAATAATCGGAACATCGGCATAGCCAGGCAGTAAACGAATCTGTTTTGTAGCTTCAATACCATCCATTACCGGCATCTGCACATCCATTAAAATGATATTGAATGTTTTTTCTTTGCACTGTTCCCAAGCCTGAAGGCCGTCCGTAGCTTCTGTGAGCTCCGCATCGGGAATCAGGGAACGCACCATTTTGTGGTTCAGGACCATATTTACAGGGTTGTCATCTACCAGTAAAACCTGAGGTGCCTGCATCAGTACTGAAGCTTCTGTTTCTGGTTGTGGAGTTTGACTGATTTCTTTTTCTGTGAACTTTACGGCCTGTTTCAATGTTTTATACAACTCTTCAGATTTGATAGGCTTCAGCAGGAAGTAAGAATTGTTTTCCTGGCGGAAAGAATTGATGACATCATGCTCTTCGGAAGAGGTATGAAGGATAACCAAAGGTGAAAGTTCATTTTGCTTGTTAAACATTTCCTTGATTTTTTCTATCGTTTCCAACCCCGAAATGATCGGCATATGGTAATCCATAAGAATAACATCGAAGCGTTCCCCTGCAAGAAGTATCTGAAGGGCTTCCATACCATTGGCAGCAAGCTTTGAATCTATATTTTTATAGGCAAGCATATGCTGGAGAATCACTCTGTTGGCTTCGTTATCATCAACAATAAGAACTCTGTTTATTTTCAGATCTTCATCTTCATGGCGTTCTGTCATTTCACAAGGAATCTGAATGTCAAAATAGAAAACAGAACCTTTATCAACCTCGCTTACCAAAGACAGGCTGCTTCCCATATATTTCAGAATATTGTTTGAGATGGTAAGTCCAAGTCCTGTTCCGCCATAACGTTTGCTGATAGAGCTGTTTTCCTGGGTGAAGGCATCAAAAATAAACTGCTGCTTCTCTTTAGGAATGCCAATTCCGGTGTCCCGCACTGAAAATCTTAAGGTGATATCTTTATGGTCAAGCTTCAGCTTTTCTACTTTAAGTTCTATTTCTCCCTGTGCTGTAAATTTGACAGCATTTCCGAGAAGGTTGATCAGAATCTGTTTCAGTCTGGATTCATCCACCCAAATGGTTTCAGGAAGTCCCGGCTCTATATTTAACAGTAATTCTATATTCTTTTTCTGCGACTGATAGAGGATCACGTTGATCACCTGGTTTACAATATCATACACATTGGATCTCTCAATTGAAAAATCCATTTTTCCGGATTCTATTTTGGAAAAGTCAAGAATATCATTGATGATGCTTAGCAGGTTCTCTCCGGATTCATTAATATAATTGAGGTATTGCGTCTGTATCTCATTCAACGGAGTTTTTAGCAGAAGGTCTGAGAACCCGATGACACCATTCAACGGAGTCCTGATCTCATGGCTCATATTCGCCAGAAATTCAGATTTTGCTTTATTGGCAATATCAGCCATTTTCTTGGCATTTTTAAGCTCTTCATTGATTCTTACGGATGCTGTAATATTTTGTGCAGAAACAATGATCCCGCCTATTGTATGAGTGGAAAGATACCATGGCGTAACTTCTATATTGTAATGCTGAATGACTTCTTTACCAGGAATTTCTATGGCCATGTCTTCATTTTTATAGGCAATTCCTGCCAAGGCATCCTGATATATCTTTATTCTTTCATCCGGTACATTAGGTGAAATTTTGAACATATTTTCTCCAATCAGCCTGATGTCATTCATCTGGAACTCATCTTTCCAGCTGCTGCTTACTGAAAGGTAGTTAAGTTCTTTGTCAAACATAGCCACCGTTGCAGGAACATAGGTAACGAATGACTGAAGCATCGCCTCTTTTTTGGCCAGTTCAAGGTAGATTTTTTTGAAATTATCGATATCCTGAATGATTCCATATACTCTGGTACAGGCTCCTTCCTCAAACTCGGGTATTCCTTTTACCCTTACCCAGATCATCACACCATCATTACGGATAAGCTGTAACTCTTCATCGTAGGGAATACCTTCTTTTACAGCTCTTTCGAATAATAATTTCAGTTTTTCCCGGCTTTTTTCGCTATAGAAGCCCAGTGCATTTTCCAGGTCGGGCTGGAATGTTTTATCTATTTTATGTATCTCTCTGGTAGATTGTGACCAGAATACAGTATTCTTTTTAAGATTCACTTCCCATCCTCCCACCTGTGCCACAGCACTTGTCTGTTCCAGCATTTTTTTGGTATGAACAAGATCTTTTTCCAGCGTCATTCTTTCAGTGACATTCAGTGCGGTACTTACTACATAAGGTTTTCCTTCTTTGTTGATTTCTACCAGATTGTGGTACATCCAGATGACCTCTTCACCTCCTTTGGTTTTCAGGATCATGGTTCCGAAGTCTTCCTGATTTTTGTTGATTCTTTCCAGGTATTGTTCCAGCAGCGGCCAGTTTTTTTCAGGGACAAGATCTTTTAGGTTCAATCCTTCCACTTCTTCTGTGGAATACTGCAGGGTTTCTCTTCCTTTTTCGTTTACGGCAATAATATTCCCTTCCATATCATGCATACTCATCAGGCCTATTGCATTTTCGAAGAAGCTTCTGAAACGGCGTTCAGAACTTTCAAGTTTGAGTTTTTCATCGATACGCTGGGTAATATTGATCCCGAAACAGAAAATTTCAGAATGCTTCTGATTTAATTTCAGAGACCATTCTACAATAATAGTCTGTGTATCATCTATGTTTGTAGAAGTGGTAAATGTTACTTCTCCATCTGTAATAGGCAGATTTTTGGTAAGTAATTGCAATTGGGAATTATGGCTGCCTAAAATAGTGAGGAAATTCTGATTAATAACCTGAGACTTCTCCAATTGAAAAGTACTTTCAAAAGCCGGATTGACTTCTTTTATAGTGAAATCCTTATCCAAAACACAGATCAGGTTATTGGAAATACTGAAGGTCTGTTGAAAGTATTCAGCCTGAATATTTTTTCTTTTCCCCATCAGGACTTTTGTGATCGCCTCTCCTATTTTTTTCAGGGTTGAAATCTGATCATCTGTAATTGTTTTAGGCTTATAATCGATAACGCAGATGGTTCCTAATACGAATCCTTCATCATCAATCAGGGGTACTCCTGCATAAAACCTGATTCCTCCCGCCAGAATAATTGCGTTATCAGAAGATCTTTCGTCTAATAAAGTATCATTGATAATTACAATGTCCCCACTTGCAATAGAATATTGGCATACCGTATTTTTCCGGTCTACAAAATCGAGGGCAAGACCCACACAGCTTTGGATGGTTTGGGTTTCACTTTCCATCATTGCAATAAGTGCTGCGGGACAATCGGTCACCAGGCATGCCGTCTCTGCAAAAATGTCTAACTGGGGATCTTTTTCAAGGTTCAAAAGATCAAAAAACTCCAGTTTCCTCATTCGGGCTTCTTCATTTGCAGGAATTGGATACTTCTTCATATATTATTTCAATGATTAGAGATTTTTCTTTTTTTGATTATTAAAAAATGATAATCAGAGCCTTAAAGTTTATATTTTAAACATTTTTAGGTACTTTAAATTATTATTTTAATAAGTAAAGCAAAATACGAAATAATTTTGTAATCCATTATAGTAAATTTGACAATAAAGGTATATCTCTGTTTATTTCAAATAAATTGAAGTGAATTTCGGATTTTGAAGGAAGTAAGGGGCATTATGAAAAGAAAAAGTACCATATGTGATCATATGGTACTTGGTGTATGGATGAACCTTGACGTACATCCATTCCATCTTGCAATATCCGGGATATGGTCTCTCCAGCCGTAACTATACATCCCGGTTCCTTGAAGCTCTTTGCTGTTATATTAAAACTATAGTATTGAAAAACCAATACTATATTTAATATATGTTTAGAACATTTCAGCCGGCTTGGGAAGGATTATACTAAATATCTTTATAATACTTAAGTACAGCTTCTTTATCCACAAATTTCAAAAATTGATCTGAAATAGCACCTTTTGTCTTAAAATTATCTCTTGCTTCTTTTAATGTCATATGGTTAACAGAACTAATTTTCATATCATCCGTATTCCCATCGTCTTCCCAAAAGCACACTGGACAAATTTGATAATTCCCTGTTTCAAAAATTGTTCTGAAATTACAACAAGGACACTGATTTAGTTTTTCTGCTACTCCAATAACAGTAATAGGTAATTGATATAAATTTTTAATTTTTTCTTCAATATAAGAAACTTTTACTCCAATATATTTTTCTTTTAAATATTCAAAGATTTCTTCTTTCTCAATTCCTTCGTTTTCAATGAATTCTTCTCGTTCCTCTTCAGTCATTCCTGAAAGTTCATTGAATGACAGTATATTTATTACCGTATTTAATTCTATTTTTATCATACTTTTTATTTTGTTAAACTAGCTGCTAAATCAAGAGCATCTTGGAAAGGAGTCGTACTTATATTAGAGTTTGCTTTATAAAACGTTCTGATCTCTCTTAAATCCGTTCTTCCAACAAGAATTTCCTGTGTATTGCTATTAAATTTAACTAAAAATTTACCCACAACTTGTTCCTGAATATGTTCACCGGTTTCACCAGCAAAATTTTTCGCTAGTTTTAAATATTGATTTTGGCTATCCACAATAATAACTCAACTTTACATTTTACTAATATTTTTAAAATTAGAGTATTGAAAATCAATACTCTAATTTATTAGCAATATGTCTGAAACAAATATGTTTTTTTTCTTTAATTTCTAATTGGATTCTGAATTGTTTTCAGTGGGAGATGTAAAATCAAAAAAAACTTTTGAATAGTCTTCTGCGAAAACAAACAGCCTACTCGTAATATTATATCTTACAACAACAAATTTTACATATTCAACAGATTCGTTTTTAATTAAAAGAAGATTATTTAAGATCTCATATGTTAATTCTTTTATACTTTCGCTTTTAGCTAATTTATTTCTTCCTTTATAGGACATAATTACATCATCCAACAATAAAGGATGATTTGAATATGAGATTTCAAAATCGTCTAATTGAGGATCATATTCTTTTATTTTAGAATAAATTAATTCTTTCATTTCTCTAATAACAATTTATTTTGTTGTCCAGCTTATAGGATGGCATATTACACTTAAAGACGCAAGTAGTACGTTCTTCATTAACAAAGGATATTATTTTTATTTATTGATATCGCGCCATAATATTCCTAATATTTCAGTCTCTTTGTCATTGATAAATATGGTAAAATCCTTTTTGTTATAATCAAAGTTGCTAATAATTACTTTTTTACTATTAAATTGATTAAGATTATTTAATAACTCATCATAACCTTGAATTTTTAGACTTTCATTTACAGTATTATTGATTTCGTTTCTTACTGTATATATAGAATTTGCCTTATTTTTATCAATAAGAATATATTCAAGTTTATCTATGGACTTTAAATAATTATATATAGTTGCATATGTAAATCGTCAGCAAAAAGTAGACAGTATATAGTATAAAAGTTAAGGAGTGTTTTCAAAAAAGAATTACATTTAATTATGGAAACACCTAAAAA
>NZ_FXTC01000003.1 GCF_900182655.1 Chryseobacterium rhizoplanae | reverse complement strand
TATAGATTTAATTGAACGATGAGAATTTTTGTGAAGGTTAATACATTCTAATTTGAAAGCAACGCTAAATTTTTCTTTTCTATACATAAAAAAATACCCCTAAAAAGTGTCTAACTTTTTGGGGGCAGTCCAATTTCAGGAGGATTTTTTATATATGAGTATTATCTCGTATCAAAATAACCCGAATATCAAAACCTCGAAACCCGAACCTCACATTTTACATCTTATCATCACCCTCACCATGCATCTGTTTCAGACTATCTGCATATAACTTGGCTGGAGTCCACCGTGCGTGTTTGGAAAGAACCACCTTATATCCTTTTTTATAAGTATAAACTTTGGTGAATTCGGCGCCAAAAAATATCAGCATACAGGAATAGTTGATCCACATCATAATCAGGATAACTGTTCCGGCAGCACCAAAGGCTGAAGTAGGTTTTACCTGGTTAAAATAAAGACTTAATAAAAACTTTCCTAGTGTAAATAAAACAGTTGTCAGAAATGCTCCTTTCCATACCGGTTTCCAGCTGACCAAAACATCGGGCAGCACTTTAAACATTAAAGCAAATAACAGCATCACAAGGCCAAAACCTACAGCAAAATTCACGGTTTCTACCAGCATATACGTTTCAAATCCAAAATATTGAGTGATAATGGTATTAAACAGGCTGATCAGGGAAGATAAGACCATAGTGATCATCAGAAGAAATCCTAAAATAAGAATCATTCCCAATGAGTTAGCTCTGTCAAGTAAAAATTTAAGTAAAGCTTTTTTTGGAGCAGCTTCTACTTCCCAAAGTGTATTTAACGAATGCTGAAGTTGAAAAAAAAGTGTCGTGGAACCGAAAACCAAGGATCCGACTCCAACGGCTTTCATGAAAATATTCTTTTTGTCAATCAAAGCGCCCGCCAGCATACCTTCAATACTTTTAGCAACATCGGGTCCCATAATGCCGCTGATCTGCGTGCTGATTTGTCCACGGATAGCTTCTTCACCAAAGAAATTTCCTAGTACCCATATGATAATGATCAATAATCCCGGAATTGAAAAGATGGCATAATAAGCAAGACTTGCCGAATCTTTTGATGCGGAAGAATTGTTCCATTCTGTAAATGTGTCTTTCAGAACCTCCCAGAAAAATTTAGCATTTTTGATCATATTAAAAAGGATATCCGATGGCAATATTTAAAACAAGGTTATCTTTTCTCCAGTTAGAGTCTCCGAAATTAATTTTATCGAAGGCCCATCTGTCCCCTTTTTCATAATAAGGAACTCTCAATGGCATGGCCAGATCCAGTCTTAAGATCAGGATAGAAAAATCCAGTCTCAGACCCACTCCGGCTCCCACCGCAATTTCATTTAAAAAGTCTTTTGAAAATTTAGCTCCAGGTCTTGTGGAATCGTCATGCAGCAGCCAGATATTTCCTGCATCTACAAAAACGGCAGCATTTAAAAATTTATAAAGATTGGCTCTGTACTCAGCATTTAATTCCAGCTTCACATCACCGGACTGATCAAAATAAGTTCCCGGATCCATCGTTCGCGGATCAAAACTTCCCGGTCCTAACGTTCTTGCACGGAACGCTCTTATACTGTTACTTCCGCCAGAAAAAAACTGCTTAGAGAAAGGAACAAATTCTGAGTTTCCATATGGATAAGCGATTCCTCCGATAAATCTCGTAGCCAGTGAAGATTTTTCAGTGAACTTATGATAGAATCTAACATCATTTTCAATCTTTACATACTGACTGAAAGGAATACCAAATATTTTCTTTTCCTTATCTTTTTTTACATCTGCTCCGGTAACCAATCCCGTGATATTTCCTGCAAGATCAAGAGTTCCTTTATAATAAAAGGTATTGGTTCTTGGCAGCATGGTATTGGTATACGTGTAAGAATAGGTAGGACCAAAAATTAGCTGTTTATCGACAATTCGTCGCATAGCAGGATTATTGGCAGATTTAGCGTAATATTCATCTGTAACATTTGCTGGCGATACCAATGTAATATCAATGACTTTCAGATCATGTTCTTTTCTTGCATTTTCTTTCCACACATATCCGAATGATCCGGTGAAATTATTAAGAGTGTAATATTGTGTTCTGTTCTGAAATTCATATCCCAATGTGATATTCGTTCTGGGAACAAATTCACTGGAAGAATGAAAACGGAACGGTGCCACAATTCTCGGGATCGAAAGCTGCACATTTGTTCCTGCACGGAAAATATTATTGGCATTTTGAGCGCCTCCCATCTGGAAATCAAAAGCTCCGTAGATGGATGCTTTAAATTGTTCTGCACCTCTGAAGAAATTTCTGTGCGTCCAGTTCAAGTTCAGCTCACTACCTGCATAGTTGGCAGAGTTGGTTCTTCCCAAAGCTTCCAGACGTAGCGACTGCACTTGTCTTGGGGTTAATAGATAATAGGCATCAAATTTATGGCTTAAAGAATCAGATACGATAAACTCGTTCTTTACAAATTTGAAGACACCCAGACTGATTAATCGGTTCAGGGTCAGATTGTGATTGGAGCGGTTATAAAGATCTCCTTTTTTGAAATATAAGGCTCTGTCAAAGATCTTCGGTTTAAACTTATGCTGAGGATCAATAACGTAAATATCATCAAAAGCATATTTTGAAAGAGAATCTTTATCCATCGGAATACTGTATTTTCCATCTTTTACATCCTGAATGTTGTAATTGGGAAATACAATAACATTATCAATGCTGAACTGCTGAGTTGCTAAATCAGGGGTATTGTCTTTCAGTTTTACATTAAGTTCAACCTTATGATTTTTGCTCACCGTACTGTCAGCCTGAACAATAATATTATCAGGATGGAAATAATAAAAGCCTCTTTCTTTTAACCTGTTGTCAATTCTGTCTCTTTCGGCTTTGATGACATCCAGATCAAATGGTCTTCCGTTTTTAAGAAGGGTTTTATCAGTAAGGCTTTGAATTTCCTGGTTCACCAGTGTAGAATCTTTCTGGAATTTTACTCCGTCAATCAAATATCTTGAACCCGGTCTTACCGTATAAATAACCTGGGCTTTTTTATTCTTGGAAACAGTGTCATAAGTCGCTTTAGCATTGAAATATCCTTTATTTTCAGAATAATTTACTATAATATCTTTATTGAACTCTCGGTCTACATCTCCCAATAATACAGGTTTTTCACCCACTTTATATTTAAGCCAGTAATTAAAGCCTTTATCTTTTTTCGGCTCTTTGGCAATATTATAAAAGTATAGTTTGGGGCGCAGTCCTAAAAATGTAGAATTGGGCTTGGGGGTGAGATTAGCTTCTAATGCAGCCTGAAGATCTTTCTTTTCCTTTTTAGAAATTGTATCATTTTCAATCTTTACTTTGGCTCCTGTATAAAGCATCTGGCCTTCTTTCAAAAACCTTGTATTACTGCACGAGACCACAGTGGATGCCATACCGGAAACCAACAGATACTTACAATATATATGGAACTTATTACTCATTATTTAAATTCTACCACTTGGTTATTTTGATTTTTTTTCTGCTTCTTCTCTTTAGATTTCTGGAAAATCTCCCGGAATTTGTCATAATCCAATGTAATGATAAATCCAACTCCGGTTTCTATGATCTGCCCCTGAAGAGCAACCTGATATTCATCCTTGCGGTAAGCACGCAGCATATATCTTCCATCTTTCGAAAGACTGTAATCTACGGAAACATTACCTGCAATATTGGTCATGTTTTCATTCTGGCGGGCCTGGCCTTCCAGTCCGAAATTACTTCCTACCGTTACTTTTAGTCGGTCATTCAATAATTTTTTACTGATATCCACATTCAGGTCAGTTCTGGTGTTTTTCTCTCCGCTGGAATAATCTTCTGAAGAATCAAGACCAAAATTAAGATCTACTCCTTTAATCAGCCCTGCTGCAAGATTGTTCAGCTGCTGAGAAAGAATCTTACTTACACTCTGTCTTGCCATGGTCTCTGCAGACATTCCCGCTCCGCTTTCAAAAGGATTTTCCCCGATGAAACGGTTCAGAAGCAATAATGCAAATACCTGCTTATTCAGCTCGGACTCCTGAGTTCTGATCTGGGCAAGCTTCTGATCTACAACATCTTTTACGTTGGTAGATACAGAATTATTTTTTTCATCTGTAGTAATATCAAAAGTAAGCTGAGGTTTTAATAATTCCCCTTTCATTTTTAATAAAGCATTGAAAGGAACTCTCTGCTTAAACTGATTCAATGTTGAGGCACTCTCTCCACTGATCTGCTGTTCTACAAGATCAATAGGTGGTGCTTCTGTTTTATAAACGGCGGTAATATCCATTTGAGCCGTTGTAGGTTCGCCGGTCCATGTGATGGTGCTGCCTTTCTGGATGTCAAATTTACGTTTCAGGAAACTCACCGAAAGATCATAACTACCTTTTTCCACTTCATATACTCCTACCAATGTGGTTTTTCCTGACGGGTCTATTCCTCCGGTTAATTCTGCTTCGCCCTGAAGCTGTACAAAATCACCATTGGCTTTATCAATGATCAGCGACAGTTTTGCTTCTTTGCTGACTTCAATATTAACGCTTACATCCATTCCTTTGATACGGCTTTGTGCATTAAGAGAATCAGCTTTGATCGTTTTGTTTAAAACCACCTGATCCTGATCTACAAATTCTACAATACCATCTCTTTCCTGCAAAGTAGGGCTGGATTGAGGAAGAACAAAAGTGAAATCTGTATTGTCTGCCACGCTTAATCTTCCGTCTACTTTTGGAAGATCAAGGTTTCCGCGGATATGAAGTCCGGCATCAATAGCAAGAATACCATACATGATTGCATCATTGGATTTCTCTGAATTAACTACTTTAAAGTCTTTTGCATTCACATTCAGGTTAAAGGCGAAATCTCTGTAGGTCTGTGTCAGAACCTGTCCATCTACAACAAGAGCATTTCCGTCTTTATCTTTAATTTTAAATTTATCAAACTCAATTCCCTGGCTCGTAAAATTGATTTCATCACTCAAATGTCTGAAATCACTTCCGGTTTTGGCAATTTCCAATCCGGCATCATTGAATTTTACTTTTCCTAAAATATTAGGTTTATCGGTAGTTCCTGTAATCTTTAAATTTCCTGAAAGATAACCTTCCGTATTGGTAATTGCATTCATAGAAAACCCTTGAATACTCTTCATCTGAAGCTGATTGATCGCCATATTCAGATCGAAAGTACTGGAAGAGGTGTTATAATCTCCCAGGATTTTTACATCATTATTATTTCCGGAAAGTGCAATATCAGCATTTAAAACCTTCGGTGAAGCATTGTTCACTTTTACCGCAAGATTTCCGACAGGACTTCCATAGACGATTAAGTCAGAAATATTCAGATCAGAAGTAAAGGTCATATTTTTAGTCACATCACGAAGCTGTGCGGTTCCGTTAATAGTTCCTCTTGCCAGAACCGTGTCTTTTTTAATAAGTTCTGTAATGGTTTCAATCTTGAAATCTTTTAACGAAATATTCAAAGGACTGCTTGGGCTGTTGGTTTCAGACTGAACAGCAATTTCACTGTTTCCATTGGACAAAATAAAATTATCCGCCAGAATTCCTTTGTTGCTGATCTGGATTTTATTGTTTTCAGCCACGTTCCAATCCGTATAGTTTAGTTTTAAGCCATTCGGGTTCAGAGAAACTTCTGTAATATCATGTAAGGATTTTGCACTTCCGGCAATCAGGAATTGCGTAGCGTCTTTTTCATCCTTTGTGGTAACGTTGTAGCGGATGGTATTGTCAGCAACATCTCCGTCGATATTGATTTTATTTAAAGAAAAACTTGAGCTTTTCAGTGCCGCAACATTCAGGCTGTATTGTAATGCCTGATTTTCATTCGTTACTTTTAAAGCTCCTTTTTCAATAGAATTTTCGCCATATAATAATCGCGGAATCTGTCCGTCAATTTCAATTTTCTGAGAATCTGCATCATAATTTCCTGCCAGATTAATGGTTTCAAAATCTTTCAGATCCGGAACAAATTTTCTGATCAGATCATCATTTTTAATTTTTGCAGTAAAGTTAAAATGCTGTCCCGGATCAATTTTCTGACCTTTATCCGGCTTCTGGAACTGATAATACTGGTTTACAATCTGTGTTAAAGCTCCAAAAATCTGGGTAAGTTTATATTTACCTTTCAGCTCCACATCTGCCACCTGAGAATTGAAAATAATCTGGGTAGAATCCTGAGTGGAAGAAGCTTTCAGATTGACTTCCTGTACAGGATATACTTCTTTGGTATCTGAAAATGCAAAATCTTTAAGGTTTAAATATCCGTTCAGATTATTCGGATCCAGACTGGTGAAATCGCCATCGATTTTTCCGGCAATGATCATCGGTTTTTCATAGAAGCCAAGCTTGTTGACATCAAGTTTAATAACTTCTCCGTTTACTTTTACTGTAGGATTTTTTTCATCATAAACTCCGGAAGCGGTCAGCTGTAAACTGGCATTCGGATCTTTTGAATCTAAAATAACATGATAAGCCCCTTTGTTGATCTTTCCGGTAAGATTCATATTTTGATACCGGTATCCTTTGTAGACCGCAGAAGCAATGTACCCTTTTAAATCGGCATTGGCATTTTTAAAATCAAAACTTTCTCCTTTCGCTGCAATCTGTGCCGTTACAGGACCAATATCTTTATTCTGAATAATTTTTCCTACCTGTATACCCTGAAGATTTGCTTTTACATCATATAACTCATGATTTTTCTTACGCATGTCTACCTGTGCGATGATGGCCGCATTTCCGAGTGTAGAGTAGAGGTTGAGATCTGTATTTACTACTTTGGTTGTTCCTTTTGCATTTCCTTTGATACTGAAATGAGAAGGAAGGGAAATATTGGAAGGAATCGTATTTTTCGGGACAAGATTAAATATCGTTTTGGCACTGGAAGAAAATTCTCCGATTCTCAGATCGTAATACAACTGATCAGGATTCATTACATTTTTAATTTTTCCGGATGCCATTACTCTCAGCTGATCCAGCCCGGAAACTTTAAGATCCTGAATTAAAAGATCATTCACGCTTCCTTTTACATTAGCGTTTACATTGAGAATGGCGTTCGGATATTTATTAAATGGAACTGTATTTCTTAAAGTCGGAACCAGATTCAAAATGTCAGAGAATCCTATTTTTGAATCTTTGATATTGGCTGAAATCTTTACAGCGCCTAAGTTTGAGCTCAGCTGGTCGATAGAGTTATAATTTAAAATAACCTCATCACGCAATATTGTTTTTGGAGTTTGAAGATAAAGATCTTTGAGATAAGCCTCCTTTTCTGCATACACAAAATCTGTATTGAACTTCTGAATGTCCAGTCCTCTTCCCTCTTTGATTTCTGCAGAATTCACTGTTCCTGCAAAAGTATTGTTCTCCATTTTGAAGCTTCTCACCTCCACATTCATTTTTGAAAAATTCAGGTGGTTGAAGTCCATTCCCTGTTTGGTTGGGGCAATAGCGGTATTGTTATAGTTTACCTTTACATCATTCAGAACAAGCTTTCCTAAAAGAAGTTTCATCGCTTTATCCTGATCAGAAACTTTGGAAACTTCAGGTTCTTTTGTCTTTTTCGGATTGGCATTCTGAGCGGGAAGATAAAGGTTGGCGTTAATATCTGCCCCGGAAAGAAATACATTTGAAATATTGTAGGCATTGTTTTCAAGGTCAAGTTTATTGACCTTTGTACTCAGCTCTTTAAATATAACTTTTGCGAATGTTTTGGTATTTTCGTCACTGTAGTCAATATCGAAATGAGTAAGTTTAATCCCCCTCAGTCCAATATTCATCGGTTTTTTTTCATTGAGAGAGTCTACCTTTTTTTCAACCTTTTGGGCAACTTCTTCTACAAGTCCCTGTTTTAACTTTAATTTTAATCCGTCAAGATTAATATCGTTAACCGCGTAATTGTTTTTATTAAGATCAAAAGTTTTTACTCT
The DNA here is from genome assembly GCF_900182655.1 of Chryseobacterium rhizoplanae. Classification (GTDB taxonomy): domain Bacteria; phylum Bacteroidota; class Bacteroidia; order Flavobacteriales; family Weeksellaceae; genus Chryseobacterium; species Chryseobacterium rhizoplanae. Next base: position 442,490 of record NZ_FXTC01000003.1, on the reverse strand, counting down.
GGTATCAAACGACTTAAAATATAGTTTAATATCATTCCTGGATTGTTGGTCATTAAAGGTTACCCCAATATCTTTTAAATTGATTTTATCAAGAGAAATAATGAATGGTTTGGAAGAGCTTTCTTCTTTGTCGCTGGTTGCGAAAGCATCAATAATATAATCGAAATTGAATTTGCCATCCGGTTTCCGTACAACATTGGCACGGGCACCTTCCATGCTGACTGAAGTAATGTCTGCTGTAGAATTGAGGAGCTTCAGCATGTGTAAGCCCACATCCAGTTTCTTCACTGCAAGAAGGGTATCTACATCCTGTCCTTTGAGGTAGAGATTTTCCATCACCAAGCTATTGGGAAATCCTATGTAAACTTTTTCAAGGCTTACCTGGGTTTTGATTTTTTTCTCAAGGTAAACAATAAGCTTGTCTTTAATGAAGTTTTGAACGGCAGGAAGTCTTAAGCTTAGTATCAACAGGGTAAGAAGAACCAATATTGAAATAAAGGTTATTGCAATACGCCTTAAAATTTTTGTAGTGTTGATTTTCAGTTTCAAATGCGAAGTGGTTTCTAACAAAGATAATAATACTATTTTATTTGGTCTTTGTTGTGGTACCCTTTTGCGAATGCAAAAATCCTGCCTTGACTGTCTTATTATGGAATTTTTAGTTTGTAGTTGTCAAGTGAATAGTTGAGTAAGACGAACCAAGGCATGGATATTTATTTTAAAAAAGCCCCCTTTATATCATTTTTAGTGTTGAAAAGGTTAGTTAGCAAAAATGAAATTCAAATGTTAGTGTAGTAGAAAAGGGGGCTTGGCATGGTTTATATGATAGATAATAAATTTTTAATTGTTTCCGTTTTCCCATTTTACCTCTTCTCCCTGCGGAGCGGCACCACCTTGGGCTGTTGTAATAGGAGCGGTTTCCTGGTTGATATGGTAAATGTAAGCGGCAATCTTTTCGGCATCTCTTCCTGTGATGGTTCCTTCCTTGATGAAAGGTCTCATGGTAGGATTATTTGGAGAACCGTTTTCAAGCATCCAGAATACATTTTTAAATAAACTTTTTTCTTTAATATTGATCCAGTGCGTATCAGTGAGGTTCGGGCCTATTCCTCCTTTTCCTCCGTCTCCATGGCAGGTAACACAATTTGTTTTGAAAAGTTCCTGTCCTTCTGCGATATTATCAGCACTGTATTTTGCAGATTCCAGATTGATCTGGGGAGCTGTTTTTTCATACTCTTCAATAGATGCCAACATGGTTTTTGCTTCTTTGGTATATTCTACTTCCGGATGGGCATAATCTGTGAAAGAAAAGGCTACCAGATAAACTGCACAGAAGATACATCCGAACCAGAACAGACCGATCCACCATTTCGGAAGTGAATTGTCAAGCTCTGTAATTCCATCAAACCCGTGGTCGATAAGAATATCTTTTTCTTCCGTAACGGATTGTTTTTTGAAGGCAGAATTCCATAATTTCTGATAATAAGGAACCTTTTTGTCTGCCAGATATTGTTTTTTCTCTTCCTCTGATAATCTGTTGAAATTTTCATTTTCCACCAGATCTCCAATCGAATTCATAATGAGCAGGAGGATAATGGCAATTAATATAAGCGCCCAGAAAAAAGGAGAAGAAAAATATCCTGAATCACTGGCGAACATTTCAAAGGCCATGATCGTTAAACCTATCGTTGCTGCGATATATATTGAAATTGGGGTTCTCGTTTTCATTGCAATTCAATTTTAAATGTTACTCTACGCTTGCGGTTTGTACCTGTGTTGTCTTAATATCCGTACCTAATCTTTGCAGGTATGCGATCATGGCTACAATTTCTCTCTGTTCAAGAGGTACATACGCAGATCCTTTTGCTGTTTTCTCTTTTACCATCTGATCTTTTACATCTGTTGCTTCAGCATAGATTCTCTGTACAATTGCTTTTGACTGGTTGTCTGCCCATTGGTTGGCAGAATCTATCTGAGCTTTTGTGTAAGGAACATCGAAAGCATTTTTCATCAGTTTCATTTTATCTACCATCTGATCACGGTCCAGTTTATTGGTAATCAGCCATGGGAAACGTGGCATGATAGAACCGGCAGACGTAATTCTTGGGTTGTACATATGCTTGAAGTGCCAAGAATCCGGGTTTCTTCCTCCTTCTCTGTGAAGATCCGGTCCTGTTCTTTTAGATCCCCATAAGAAGGGCCTGTCATAAATAAATTCTCCGGCTTTAGAATACTGTCCGTTTTTTCCTTCAAATCTTACCACTTCATCACGGAAAGGTCTGATCATCTGGGAGTGGCATGAATTACAGCCTTCACGGATATAAAGATCTCTTCCTTCCAGTTCCAGTGGAGTATACGGTTTTACTGCCGTTATCGTGGGAACGCTTTGCTTCAGTGACAATGTCGGAACAATTTCCACTAAGCCACCAATTGCTATTGTGATAAAAGCTAATATAGAAAGTAGAGTAGGGGTTCTTTCCAACCAAAGGTGTACGCCCTCGCCTTCTTTTCTTGTGCTTCCGATATTGGCCAATGCAGGAGCTTCTGCAGGAACTTCTTTCTGGAATGAACCGGCTTTAACCGTTTTAATAACGTTAATGACCATTAAGATTGCTCCGGACAGATAGAGAACTCCTCCTAAGAATCTCATTTTAAAGTAAGGAATGATCGCCGTAACGGTATCCAGCCAGTTTTTCCACAATAAAGTTCCGTCCGGGTTGAACTGTTTCCACATCAATCCCTGTGTGAATCCTGAAATATACATCGGCACGGCATAGAAGATAATTCCTAATGTTCCCAGCCAGAAGTGCCAGTTGGCCAGTTTTTTAGACCAAAGAGATGTTCTCCACATGATCGGAACCAGATAATATACCACTCCGAACGCCATGAAACCATTCCATCCAAGAGCTCCTAAGTGTACGTGGCCGATAACCCAGTCGGTATAGTGACCAATTTTATTTAATGATTTTGTTGCCAATAAAGGTCCTTCGAAAGTAGCCATACCATAGCAGGTAATAGCCACTACAAAGAATTTCAGAATCGGATTTTCTCTTACTTTATCCCATGCTCCTCTCAGAGTAAGAAGGCCATTCAGCATTCCTCCCCATGACGGTGCAATAAGCATGATAGAGAATCCTGTTCCTACCGCCTGAGCCCAGGCAGGTAAAGCTGTATATTGCAGGTGGTGAGGCCCGGCCCAAAGGTATACAAAGATCAGCGACCAGAAGTGAATAATGGATAGCTTGTATGAGAATACCGGTCGCTGTGCTGCTTTTGGCATAAAGTAATACATCAGGCCTAATACAGGGGTAGTTAATACAAATGCTACTGCATTGTGCCCATACCACCATTGTACCAGTGCATCTTTTACACCTGCATATACAGAATAAGATTTCCAGCTAGTGAAAGATAACGGAACTTCCAGATTGTTGAAGATATGAAGCATTGCTACAGCAATCCAGGTTGCAATGTAGAACCAGATGGCTACGTATAAATGTCTCACTCTTCTTCTGGCAATCGTTCCGAACATATTGATCCCGAAAACGATCCATGAGAATGCAATTAAAATGTCAATAGGCCATTCATGTTCAGCGTATTCTTTAGATGTGTTGATTCCCATTAGGAATGTGATCACTACACTGATAATCATAATCTGCCATGACCAGAAATGGATCCATGAAAGCGTATCACTATACATTCTGGTTTTAAGAAGTCTTTGCATACTGTAGTAAGCACCACAGAAAAAGGAATTACATACGAAAGCAAAAATTACAGCACTGGTATGAAGCATTCTGATTCTTCCGAAGCCCATTGCTCCCTGAGTATTGATCAGTCCCTGAATATTGCCCGAAGCTAAGCTTTTAATAGTTGTATCATCCGTACCGAATAAAAATTCAGGTAATTCAGGATAAAAAAGCATCAATGCAGCTGTAAGCCCCAGCAGAAATCCTACAAGTCCGAATGCGATAGTCGCATAGAGGAATGCTCTGACAATATTATTGTCATAATTAAATTTTTGCGTCTCCATAAATTCCAATAGTGTTTACCGAAGTGATATTTTCTCTGAAAAAAGGCTTATTTTTGACTCTTTTCTATGTTGAAAATAAATATCATGTAACGTGTATAATGTTTTGCCAAAGGTATTTATTAACTTTGTTAGAGGCTATTAGATAATCTTCTAAAATATACCGAAAACTACTAAAACAGAAACGATGAAAGTATGTGGACAAAATATCAGAAAAATTCGAAGAAGTAAAGACTTTACTCAGGAATACATGGCTTTTGAAATGGGAATCTCTCAGAAAGCTTATTCCGATATTGAGAACTCCAAGGTAAAGATCAATCTGGACATACTGACTAAAATATCAACGATCTTGGACATCAAACCATCTGATATCTGCAGTATTTCGCATAAATGTGGAATAGATGCATATGAAGATAAATATCAGGAACTTTTGGAATACATGAAAAAGAATAATATTTCAATTCCGAAAGAGTTTTTGTAGACTTCATTTTCAACCCTACCCAGCTATAAGTTATGATAAAACAATGATCTCCTTCAATTATTGAAAGAGATCATTGTTTTTTTGTTAAAAGAACTGTGTTTCTAGTATGCCTGAAGATCATGGCATTGATGGGGAACAAGTATTGATTTTTTTTCTTTTCAAATTTACTATAATCAATATGTTATTTATAAACAATTATGTAGAAAAAAATTCACGTAATTGTGGATAAATTTTTACAATATATTTAATTTTCTATAATATATTTGTCATAAATATAATGCTGGCCCACTGAATGAAGATTCTTTACTTTATTTCACTCTTGTTTTCTCTATGCATCTACGGGCAAAGCCATACTATCCAATGGTACATGGATAATCGTCTGCCTCAAATCAGTATCAGGGACACTCTAAAAGATAAATATAATTTTATCTGGCTGTTTATGAAAGGCCGGGTTTTACGATATGGCGGGAGTAATTTTGTGGAGTACAAAAATTTTAAGCTTAAAAATGTAAGCTTTGGTGATTATTCGGGGGTCTTTAAGAAAAAAGAAAATGATGGGCCTGTGATTTTCAAAAACTATGCTTTGGATTTTCATATGGTTATTCAGCTGTTGATAAAGATTAATTCCGAAATGACGTTTCATCAAAATACACTGAAAGGAATCTCATTAAAATCCTTATTAAAATATGACAAAAAAAATACTCATTGCAGATGACCATCATGTGGTAAGAATCGGGACTGCTATAATCCTGGAGAAAAATTTTAATTATTTTGAGATTGATTTTGCCGAAACCTATGGAGAGGCAAAACAGAAAATTGAATCTGAAAAATATGACCTCATTATTCTTGATATTGAATTTCCAGGGAGTATCCTCACATCTATGGTTAAAGAGATAAAAAATATTTCTGAAGAAACTCTGATCTTAATATTTACTTCCTACAAAGAAAATATTGCCCTGCAATACATTGAAGAAGGAGCAAATGGATTCATGAATAAGCAGAGTGATCCGGAACAGTTTGTGAAAGCTGTTGAGGCTGTCTTTAAAGATGGGTATTATTATACGCCGGAGATTATGAATGAAATGCTGAAAGGAAATAAAAAGAAAAAAGCAGTAGAGAGTTTATCAGAGAGAGAACTGCAGGTTTTTAATCTTTTAGCTAAAGGAAACGGAAATCTTGAAATTGCAAACATCCTTACTATTGAAGAATCTACTGTAGGAACCTACAAAAGAAGAATCTATCAGAAACTGAAGATTACCAATCTGATTGAACTGTTTGAAATTTATAAACAAATACATTAATCTCATTGCTCTTGTCATAAAATAACTACAATAGTGTGGAAAAATACGTACAGAATCTATTCTTTATTTATTCATTTTTCGCAGTAGGTTCGTACAGCGAAACTTCCATTAATAATTAAGGTATTGGATGGTATTCCGAACCTTTTAGATTCTAAAAATATGTATTTGTTTATGAAAAAAAAGATGCTTTTCATTGCCTTATTGGCCGGTGTAAATTGTATTTTGGTAAATGCCCAGATAGGAAGTGTAGGGATTAATACTGCGAATCCCGGCAGTACCTTGACAGTGAATGGCTCATTTGCGGCAACGTATAAAACAGTTACTGTAAGTGGCGCTGTAGGAGCCAATGACTATTATACCGCCTATAACGGTGCTGTGGATGGAACGTTAACTTTACCGGCAGCCATCACTGGAGCAGGTAATTTTGCAGGACGTACCTATCACTTTAAAAATACGGGCGGAAAAATACTTACCGTTTCAGCCAATGGTTCTGAACTGATTGATGATCAGAACGGGACCGGTCTGGGAGTTCCTTCCATTACAGTTCCTCCTGGATACTATGCATTTCTGGTAAATAAAGGCACGACTACCGGAGCAACATGGGAGCTGGTATTGGTTTCAAGTGCAAACAGTGTTCCTTCAGCAGAATCTACCTATCCTTTTTCAGCAGTGTCTACTACCCAAAGACAAAGCTGTAATGCAACTCCCACTCCCTCTGATCCATGGATACAAACAGCTATTGTTTATCCTCAAGGGACAATTATTAATAAAGGAAATGTGCTTAATACCTCTACAGGGGCATTTAAGGCACCCAATGACGGGTATTACGTAATTCAGGGGTCTACACAATTTGACAATGGGAGCGTAGCCGGAAATCCAAACTTTACATGGACCGTGTTGTATCTTGTAAAAAATTATGTTCCCGGTATTGGCGGAAGTGTATTAGTCCAATCCTATCAACCTACTGTAACGAGAGTTTTTGGTTCAAGCGTTTCATGCATGACTTATCTTAGTGCAGGGGAAACTGTAAGCATGGCTTCTGTAGCCGGCGTATCTGCCGGGAATAAGTACGAAGTGGTGACAAGTACTATGTTTGGGTATAAAATAGCGAATTAATATCATATTGATACTGTGGAAAGCGGTCTTAATCTATCGGATTAAGGCCGTTTTTATCATTATATTTTAAATTTTATTTGCAAGGGGCTAATCAGAAAGGGGCTTTCCGGTTTGAAGAATCCCGAATTCTCAATTTACCCCATGGAATGTGAATTTCTCTGAAAAGTTTTTATATATTTAGCGACCGAATAATTCATTCAATGAGCAACGAAAATAAAACAGGAGAAAAGGAGACTTTAGTTAGAGGATTAACAAATCGACATATACAATTAATTGCCCTTGGAGGTGCCATAGGAACCGGGTTATTCCTGGGAATCGGGCCGGCTGCAGTACTGGCGGGACCTTCAGTAATTTTAGGCTATGCCCTGGCCGGAATTATTGCCTTTTTTATTATGCGTCAGCTTGGTGAAATGGTTGTTCAGGAACCCGTATCAGGAAGTTTTAGCCACTTTGCCTACAAATATTGGGGAAATTTTCCAGGATTTGCTTCCGGATGGAACTACTGGATTCTCTATATTCTGGTAAGTATGGCGGAACTCACGGCAATCGGACATTATATTCACTTTTGGTGGCCGGATATACCGCTTTGGGTTTCCAGTTTATTCTTTTTTATTGTAATTAATGCACTTAATCTTGCTTCCGTAAAGGTATATGGAGAAACAGAGTTCTGGTTTTCTATCATCAAAGTAGTAGCTATTATAGCCATGATTATCTTCGGAGTATACCTGTTGATAAGTGGTACAGGAGGAGAAAAAGCAAGCATTACCAATTTATGGAATGATGGTGGATTCTTTCCGAAAGGATTATTTAACAAAACAGAAAACGGATATTCAGGATTATTTGCTGCAATGGCCATGATCATGTTCTCTTTCGGAGGATTGGAACTGATCGGAATTACAGCTGCAGAAGCTAAAAATCCGGAAAAAACCATTCCACAGGCTACCAACCAGGTGATTTACAGAATCCTTATTTTCTATGTGGGAGCTTTGGTGATCTTATTTTCATTAAGCCCCTGGAGAGATATTACAGAAGGTTCCAGCCCGTTTGTAATGGTGTTTCAAAATCTGAACGGCCTTGAATTCAGCCTTTTTGGTAAAGTGATTCAGTTCAATACATTGATTGCTAATGTGCTTAACCTGATTGTTTTAACCGCAGCGCTATCAGTATATAACAGCAGTGTTTACAGTAACAGCAGAATGCTTTTCGGATTGGCTCAGCAGGGGAATGCCCCGAAATTCCTGAAAAAGCTGAATAAAAATTCTGTTCCTATCAATGCCATTCTTATTTCATCATGCTTTGCCGGGATATGTATCATCATTAACAAATTAGTACCGGAAAAAGCTTTTGAATACTTAATGGCTTTAGTAGTATCTACTTTGATTATCAACTGGCTGATGATATGCTATACCCATTTGAAGTTTAAAAAATCAATAAATGCATCAGGAATTCATTCAAAATTCCCTTCTATATTTTATCCTGTATCCAATTATATCTGTATTGCCTTTCTGGTTCTGATATTAGGATTAATGAGTATCACAGGAATGGAAATTCAGGTGATTCTGATTCCGGTATGGATTGGCTTTTTGTTTATTATGTACAGATTATATAAAACGAAATAGGTTATAAAAAACTATATCTGAAAAGGTGAAATCATTTGATTTTCACCTTTTTTTATTTGTGAAAATTCTGGAGAATATTTTTTTAAGTAGAGAAAAATTAAAAATTTTCATTGGATGCTATCACATATTTTTAGCATATTTTTCGTATCTTGGTGAGAGGTTATATTTCAAATTCAGGTGAAATTTTGATCTGTTTGAAATACCTGCGGATAAGCCGAAACCCGTTAAAAAAAGTAGGCAGGACTAAAAAAGACACTTATGGCCAATTTATTTCAAACCCTTACCAACACCGTAAAACATTGGTATATCCCATTAATCTTCGGAATTATATTTCTGATCTGTGGTTTTTATGTATTCAGTGTGCCGCTTGCAACGTATGTTACACTTTCCATTTTTTTTAGCGTTTCATTTTTATTTTCAGGAATTACGGAAATATTCTTTTCCTTACAGAACAGTAAATCCCTGCAGGGTTGGGGCTGGTTTCTGGTAAGTGGATTATTAACTACAGCGATAGGAGTTTATCTCATCGCAAATCCTCAGATTTCAATGACTGTGCTGCCGTTTGTGATAGGATTCACTTTACTGTTTCGTTCCTTTCAGTTATTGGGTTTTGCATTCGATCTGAGAAGTATGAAAATAATGAGCTGGGGAAATGTAGCGCTGGCCAGTGTCGGAGGAATTATATTTTCTCTGTTGTTGATTTTTAATCCGGTATTTACAGGAATTTCATTAGTTACCCTTACTGGTGTTTCTTTTATTTTCATGGGAATAGCTTCCATTATGCTGGCCCTGGATTTAAGGAAAATTAAAAAGATCCCCGGAAAAGTAAGCCAGGAATTAAGAGACAGAATCAAATCTATACAGGAGGAAATTGATGATCTGAAAAAATAATAAGTAAATTACTTCTCAATATAAAGGCCTTGTAAAAAGGTCTTTTTTATTCATTATTTTCCTGTGCTTAAAGTAAAAGGAAAATCAGATAACAAGGCGAAGTAGAAATTGTTAAAAAAAAATGTTACGTACTCAATTAGATTAAATTATGAAAATATCTGTTTTTTTTGTTTTTTTATTAGGTTTATTTTCTTGTGGAGAAATTGATTGTAATACTGTGAAACAAGGATTCTATCCTGATGAATATAATATAATTGTAGAAGAATCAAATATAAATGAAGTATGGATAAAAATTAGAGGTTCTGTTCCAATAACTGAAAAAAAATCTAGTATTATGGTACATAATAATTGGATGGTAGACTTCAATGAAGTCGAAGAGGGAGATACGATAGTTAAAAAAAGGGGAGATTTAATGCTTGCTATTCATAAAAAAGATACTATTATCAGACATGATTGGTATTGTAAAGGAAAGCCTTATAGGTAAGTTTAATACAATTATCATGAAATTAGATAAGAGTGGAAGAAATTCTACTCTTATTTTTTTTGTAACTCAAAATTTATATAGATTCTTTAGCAGTCTTACTTTTATTTTTCATATCAAAATATTCTTTTTGTCTGAAATTGAGTATTGGAAAATAAAAACTTCAACTTTGTAATCTTAATTTAAATGATTGATTATTAAACTAGAAAATGCTTCCGGTGCTATCTAGTTAAGAGGGGTGAAAGACAGAATGTTTTTTCTTTTGAGATGAACTCAACTTTTTGCTTTTTTCAAAAGAGGATCTAAAAAAACAAAAACCATCCTTAAAAAGGATGGTTTGTAGACCCACAGGGATTCGAACCCCGACTGACGGTACCAAAAACCGGAGTGCTACCGTTACACTATAGGTCTGCTTTATTTTGGTGATGCAAATTTATATAATTTTTTCTTATTTACAAATATCTTCTTTCAATTTTCTGCTGTTTGCATGAAAAAAAATTAGATTTTAATCCCATAACAATTGATGTATGGATAAAAACAAAAACCACCCTTAAAAAAGGATGGTTTGTAGACCCACAGGAACAAATCTCGAACCGATTCGCTGATGATCTGCAAATTTTGTCAACTTTACAGTTATAAGACTTTAGTTTGAATAGTGGAATAGATAATTATCAATTATTTAATAAAAATACTGTCGTTATCTGTACAAGTCTTGGTTTTAAGAATCAAGACTTTTATTCTATTCAGTGTACTTTTTCGTTCTACATAAATCCAAATTACATTATATTTGATACAAGTGAGTAAAGTGGACTATGTTAAAAGAACATAAATTTCATAATCAAAAGCTAAATAAAAATGATTTAGCATTAATAGTCAATTCGACTTTTGATAATCGGATTATGATTATAGTAATGGAATATACATAATAGGCTCAATGTAATATTTTTAATATCCGTATAAATACGGATGTTTTTATGTGTGATTTTTACGAAATTTCTTTCGATAATTTACATTTTACGGAAAACCATATTTAATTTTTCTTACATTAAAGTATTTTTGATAGTTAAATAATATTTAGACAACAAAGTTTGTTTAAAATCACCTACAATTATTAAAATCTATCGATCATGTGGAAGTTATAATACTTAATTTTGAACTCTTAAATATTTAATTAATTATCATTAATATTTTTTTTCAAAGAATTTTTTTAAGTTAATATGCTTTAGAGAATTAAGAATTGAAGATATACATTGTAAATAGATTTTTATGTCAACTGAAATAGAAAAAAATAAAAAATATAAATCAAAACTTGGTAAACTTTTAGTAGGTAATTCACTTGAGTTATTGAAAAATGATAAAAAATTAGCCAAATTGAAAGGCAAAGTAAATCTTATAGTTACTTCACCACCGTTTCCCCTTAATAACAAAAAGCAATATGGAAACGAAAAAGGGGAAGAATATAAAGATTGGTTTATAAAATTAGCACCAATATTTTCAGATCTTTTAGCTGATAATGGTTCATTAGTCATAGAAATTGGAAATGCTTGGGAACCAGAGAGACCTGTTCAATCATTATTACATCTTGAATGTCTTTTAGGAATGGTTAAGCATCCTGCAGCTAACCTTAGATTAATTCAAGAATTCATTTGTTATAATCCGTCGAAATTGCCTTCGCCAGCTCAATGGGTAACTGTTAATAGATTACGAACAGTTGACAGTTATACACACGTTTGGTGGATTGCTAAAAATGATTTCCCAAAAGCAGATAATAGCAAAGTATTACGTCCCTACAGTAAGAGTATGGAACAATTGCTAAAAAAGCAATCCTATAACGCAGGTAAACGTCCATCAGAACATCAAATAAGTGAAAAAGGATTTCTCAAAGATAATGGGGGAAGTATTTCTCATAACTTTTTTGAAATGGAAGCTTTGGATGAAAATAGAGAAGTTAGATTACCTCACAGTGTATTGAGTTTTTCAAATACCAATTCTAATGGCTATTTTCTAAAAACTTGTAGAGAGAAAGGAATTACGCCACACCCAGCTCGTATGTCTGCTGGACTGGTAAATTTCTTTATTCAATTTTTGACAGATGAAGAAGATTTGGTTCTGGATCCATTTTCTGGAAGTAACACTACAGGTTATTGTGCAGAAAAATTAAACCGTAAGTGGATATCATTTGAAATTAAAGAAGATTATATTGAACAAGCCATTATTAGGTTTAGTGACCCTGATTTAAAATCACCATTAAAATAAAAACTACTATAACTATGGAAAACTTAAGGGATGAATTTGAAAAAATTGCTAAAACCGATATTTTTGAGGTTGGAAAAGACTCCAAAAATTTTGTAGGTAATCCTTTTAAAATAGACTACGACAAAACAAGTCTATTAACATGTGATGATTGGAAATACAGCGTTGGAGGTATTGCTCAAGGTTGTTTTCTATTAGCATTTTATGAAAACGATTTTGGAGAAGAAATTGTACATGAAGCATTATTATTAAGAGCATTGAGACCTTGTCCTATTCCAAGTGATAGTAGTGTAATTAGTTCCAGAATAGAATATTTTAAAGAAGAGCTTAAGACAGCTGGAAAAAATAGGCAAATTGATCAATTTACCAGATTTGAGTTTAGCTGCTCTGGGATGGAATGCTCTATACTTGGGACATTTTATAAAACTGCTGATGAAAAAATAGAGTTTGGAGCAGATTTAGAAAATTTTTATTCTCCACATTTATACAAAGTTTATAAACCATCAGGTAAATACCTTCAATATATTGTAAATCTTAGAGATAATGATGGCCCGTTAAAACCAGATTCTAATTTTCAAATAGGAACAGTTCGCTATAGTTCAAGCAGAAAGAATTATTCAGATGGCACAATTACAGATGAAAAAGTTTACATGCATACGAAAGATATATTGGGCAAAAGAACTGCCTTGTTTGGTATGACCAGAACAGGTAAATCAAATACAGTTAAAAAGTTAATCGAGGCTACCCAAGAACTTTCAAGTAAAACTACTACTACAAATATGAAAGGAAGCTTTCAGGAAGATATTAATCCATATAATGAAAATGAAATCCCGAAAGCAAAAGTAGGTCAAATCATTTTTGACATTAATGGCGAGTATGCAAATAAAAATTTACAGGACGGAACTGCGATTTTCGAAAAATATGAAAATGATGTTACCAGATATAGTGTACTGGAAAAGGAAGGTTTCAATGTATTGAAAATTAACTTCTATAAAGAAATTGTAGCAGGTCAAGAATTAATTAGAGGATATTTTAAACAATTTGGTAAACAATCGGATTATTTCGAGGACTTTTTAGGAGTTAATTTAGAAAAACCTGAAGATGCTTCTGAGTTAACAAATTTTTATAGAAAATTAGCTGCATATAAATGTTGTCTGAAATTAGCGGGTTTCCAAATTCCAAAAACATTTAAATTGACATTTCAAGGTAAAGCAGAAGGGATTGATGATCAGATCATCGAAAATAAATCTATAACTCCTAAGGATGGAATTACATATGATGAAGCTATTATTTGGTTCACTCAAGTGTGGAAAAATTATAAGGAGTGGGAATATTTAAAAAACTATGAGAATAAAAATGGACATGAATGGGCGGATAATGATTTAAAAGCTTTATTGCGATTTATTTCTCAATATAGGCAACCTGAAGAGAAAGGGCCAATAAATAGTTATATTAAATTAAAACCACTTATTAAATATCACTCGCAGGCAGCAACTATTTTGTTTGAGAACGAAATTGAAGGACTCGTTCGATCAGGAAAAATTGTAATTGTTGATTTATCTCAAGGCGATCCTGAAATTCAGAATCTTTATTCTGAAAAGATTTGTAGAACAATTTTTAACTCATCAATGAGAAATTTCATTGATGCTAAACCAAACAACTTTATCCAGTTTTACTTTGAGGAAGCACATAATCTTTTTCCAAAGAAAGATGATAAAGATTTAAGTCAGATTTATAATAGAATTGCCAAGGAAGGTGCTAAACTTAATCTGGGAATGGTATACGCTACACAAGAGGTTAGTTCAATTAGCTCAAATATTCTGAAAAATACCCAGAACTGGTTTATAGCTCACTTAAACAATGAAGATGAAGTAAAAGAGTTACGAAAATTTTATGATTTTAGTGATTTTGCAGATGCTTTAATTAAGTTTAGTGCAAAGAATGATAAAGGATTTGTTCGAATGAAAACTTATTCCAATCCTTTTGTTGTTCCAGTACAAATTGGACTTTTTAAATAACGGAATATGTCAAGCGAATACACAAATAATAGTTTCGAACAAGGTAGTCGAATTTCTCATAGTTACATTATTAACGATGAGGAAGTAAAACAGTATTTAAATAACTGTGAAATTCCTGTTGAAGCGGAAGATGTAGAATTGAATGATGCTCTTAAGTGTGATATTGTATATCCTGAAAAGAATACAATTGAATTTATTGTTGCAGTTGATGGAGAAAGTACGACCATTCCTGTTAAAAAAAGTTTTCCATCTTCATTAATCACTTTTTTTCAGTTTGGTTCACTTCTTATCAAAGGTTCTGACTTGGATGAAATGGAAAAGAAGCCATTCGTATCACCTTCTGATATTAATAAACTAAAGAAAATAGAGCGAGAAAAGTTTGTCTTACCCACAAAAAATGTTGCACTTAAAAAAGATATTGATTTTAGAACAACCGTTAGAGAAGCTATCCAAGAATTTTATAAAAAAAAGCATTCAGGCAAAACATCTATTCTAGAAACATTGTATTGGTTAATATTTGAGCAATATAATCCCACTTCTGCTAAAAGTAATTATAAACTTTCTCAGTGTCCTCATTGCGGAACAAATAATATTCTTTTGGAGAAAGATAAAATGGATTTTAAGAATTATTCATGGAAATGCACAAAGATTAATTGTGAAAAAGAAATCTTGATTACTGATGTGCTAAGATTATTTGAGAAAGTTGATAAAGTTGAAAATGCCGATGCTTCCGGTATTATTACTTATTTAGAAAAGGCTACAGAAAGTTTTTTTATGATCCATACTATAAAAAGCTTAATAGAAATACAGGATGGTTTGGTAGATCGTTTTTTGTTTGTCAAGGATGGTCCATTAAGTTTTGGTGGTGAAACAGCTAACATGCATAAACCAATGCAGGCCTTAATAACTTATCTTAACCAAAATAATAGGATTAATCTTGTCGGAGTTGAGACTTCCGGAGCTTTTGTAGATCATGCAAGACAAATTAAAGACAAGTTAGATCCTGGTCAGGTCTTTTTATTGAATAATGAGCATATTTACACTTATATACAAGTTGGTAATCATAAAGAACAGCAGTACGGTAGTACATCATATTACAGTGGAAAGTTTATTTATAAATCTTTTGATAAAAGAGTGTATGTTCTTACAATACCAGTAGAAAATCATAATACATATTATAATCAACCAGAGATTGATGACTTAAAAAATATCCAAGAAATACTTATGAATATTGATAAATTAAGATGTGATATTTATGAGAATGCGCTGATTCCTGTTGCTGTTGCAAATAAACTTATCTCACTAACAAACCACCCAAGTTCAAATATATTGGAACGATTTGCTAAAAAATCTATGGGAAGATGATTAGAATAGAAAAACAAAAAGCTCCGGGATATCTAAATTCGGAAATTGTTGATTTAGCTATTGAAAAACTAGAAGAGTTTTTCTCAGCTAATAATAGAAGCCAAAAGCGATACGGCTGGCCTTTTAATAAAGAAATAGACAACGAGCTAAAAAAATACTTGCATGAGCAGTTTCATGGTAAGTGTGGTTATTGCGAAATTAGAATAGACTTCCCAGAATTAGGAGTAGTTGATAGATATAGACCTAATGATGGGGTAAGAGATCAAAATGAATTTTATCAAGATCTCTATTGGTGGTTAGCGTTTAATTGGAATAATTTGATATATTGTTGTAAAGAATGCCATCAATATAAAGCTAATTACTTTCCAATTGATGGGGAACGAATGAAAAATCATAAAGTAAATAAAAATACTGAAATCCCTCTTTTACTAAATCCATACGAAGATAATCCAGAGGAACATATAAAAATTGTTGATGGTTGTCTTTTTGTTGGTCTTACTCTTAAAGGAGAGCAGACTATAAGTTTGCTAAGATTGAATAGGGAAAATTTATTAATTGAGCGAGAGAAACTTAAAAACAAGATTGATTCTTTAATTTTAAATTATATAGATAAGGGAAAAGATAGCTTAATGAGTCCTTCTGATTTCCAATTTTTGTTTGGCTATTTAGGGGGTGAAATTGATTTTTTTGAAGCTCATACATTTTTTGGTAGACATTATATTCAAAGACAAAGTGCTACAAAGCGTTTTAAAAATGTACTTGAAAGATTTTTTCCGACGATAGTATTTGACGAAAAAAAAGAAGATTTTAGCATTGATATTGATTCGTCATCTTTAATTAATAACGATTACTTCCCAATAGAATATATTCATATCAAAAACTTTAAATCCATTGATGATTTAAGAATTGACTTTAAAGAAGATGAAATAAATAAAAAATCATGGTTATTTTTACTTGGAGAAAATGGGGTTGGTAAAAGTTCCATTCTTCAAGCAATTGCAATTGGGTTAAAGTTGGATAAAAAATTTATAAATGAGAAAATTGTTGAATCTTTAATTAAAAAAAGAAAACAAACTTCTGAAATTACAATCAAAGAGAGAAATAGTGATAATATAGTACATACAAAACTAATACGAAAATCAGGCACAGTCGAACAAAGTGGTAGATTTACTTCTTATTTGATTGGTTATGGTTCATTAAGGCTTTCAGTTGATGAAATTGAAAGTGAATCAAATAGAGATGTTTCTAGAATAAGCTATCAAAATTTATTTAAACCAACTAAACCATTAAATGATGTAACAAAATGGTTGAGAGCTAAGCGTAAAAATGACGTTGATTTTTTTAATAAAGTAGCAGTTTCTATAAAAAAATTATTACCACATGACAAATCAGACACTGACCTTTCTATAAGAAACGGTGAAATTGTTTTGGGTGATTCAGAAAAGTTATTTTCAGAATTAAGTGATGGTTATAAAAGTACAATTACTTTAGCTCTTGACATAATGATGAAACTTTCTGATGCTCAATCAGACATGAATGTGATGAACGGAATTGTTTTAATTGACGAGCTAGGCAATCAACTACATCCACGTTGGCAAATGAGAATTGTAAAACAGCTACGAGAAGTATTTCCTAATATTAACTTTATCATCTCTACACACCATCCTCTTTGCTTAAGAGGAGCAGAAAGAGAAGAAATTTTGTTGCTTAAAAATTTAGATAATGAAGTTATTATTAATACAGAATTGCCAGATCCGTCTTCTTTAAGGATAGATCAAATCTTAGCATCTGAATTTTTTGGATTAAACAGTCTTGTTGACCCTGAGATAGAAGCTTCGTTTAACAGATACTATGAGTTATTAGCTAAAAATGATGAAGTTAATCCAAGCGAGAGATCAGAGATTGATCAATTAAGAGGATTTCTCAGAAATAAAAAACAATTAGGAAACTCTTTGAGAGATGAACTAATGTATACTGTACTGGACAGATTATTAGCCGAAAAAGTAGCATTTAACAAACAAACTTTGGACAGGAATACTTTAAAAGAAGAAGCTGTTCAAAGAGTAAAAGATGTATGGAAAAATCTAAATCTTGACTTGTATGATTAATGTTAAAAGATTGGACTGTCCAGACATCCTTAAAATTGGAGAAAATCCCCAGAGTGAGGGCGAATTTGAAACAAAAGATGCTATTGACTATTTTAAAATAATTGCTAATCATCAGACAAAATATAAAAAGATAGGGAAGAATAGGCAAAGAACTAAGCAAGATTATACTATATATTCAGACAAGAAAATTAGAAAATTGCTTGTAAAAATGTTTCATGGTAAATGTGCTTATTGCGAAAGCAAAATAACAGCAATTTATAATGGAGATATAGAGCACTTTAGACCCAAAGGAAAAATTCATGACGCAACTCCCAAGAAACCTGGCTATTTTTGGTTGGCGGCAGAATGGGATAATTTATTATTTGCGTGCCCTTTTTGTAATCAAACAAATACCCATGAGTTTAAAAATGGAAATATTATCGAGGAGAAGGTTTTTGGTAAACATGACCAATTTCCATTAGATACAGAAACCTATCGATTAAAATATACCCATGGAATAATTTATTTTACAGATAGTGCAACCTATAAGAAAGCCTTTGATTTAGAAGAGTCCGTAAGGTTACTACTTAATCCGTGTAAGGATGATAGAGTTGAGAAATATTTTAAATTTGATGATAATGGAGCTATTATTACGAATGATGGTCTTACTGATTTTGAAGAGAGAAAAGCCCTTCAATCAATCATTACTTATGCTCTGCATAGACTACCATTAACTATTGCCCGAGAACAAAAAATTATACAAATAAAAGCACAAATTCGGAGAGTCGAAAATGCTATAATAAACTATAATGATAATTTAGACGCTTCTGATGAAGAAAGAATATGGTTTGAGGGAATTATGCGTGAAGAAATGCAAATACTAAAAAAATATAAAGATTCTGACCAAGAATATGCAGCTCTAGCAAGGTATATAATTGACAAATATTTTGACGAGGCAAAATTTATTTAGACAATATAATTAGTTATATAAGATTTCATACAAAATTCAATCATGCAGACTTATAAACAGAACCTAAAAAATGAGGCTCGTGAAAAGCTTGTTAAGCATGCTATTCAATCACTAACAGACGAACGGCACAGTAGTTTTCTAGTTTCTCAAGAACATTTCATTAAAATAACAGACCATTTTAATAAAATGTTCTTCAAATTTCTTGGAAACAAAAATTTTGAATATATCAATCAATACAATTGGCTTTTTTCAAGTGAAAAAAATAATTGGTTAAAATTTTATAAAGAAAAATGTAAATCTAAATTAGCTAGTGAATTGAAGGTATTGTATCTTTCTGGACCAGAGCCAGCTAACGATATAGAAATTTTATGTAATAATGGTATTATCCTTGAAAATATCTGGGCTATCGAATCGGATAAGAAAATATATAAAGAAGCATTAAAGTCATTAATTGAAAATAAAATTCATATCAAATTACACCGTGGATCGTTGGCTGAATTTTTTGAATTAACAAATCACGAATTTGACATAGTGTATTTTGATGCTTGTACTCCAATTCTTTCGACACAACAGTCACCACTTGAAATAATTAAGCAACTTTTTGTAAATAAAAGACTAACGGGCTTATCTACGTTTATTACAAATTTTGCAGAACCAGGTGATAATTATAATTGGGGTGATATATTAGCTACCTGGTTTGCAACAAAGGAATTTTATGAGGTTCCATCAGTAGATGATGAATTCGGAATGAGTCCATTAGAAAAATCATCTTCATTTTCATTATATAGTAGTTTTATAAACCAACATTTAGACTCTTATTATGATACTTTTTTAACACATTTTATACCAACAATAGCATCAGAAATAATTCCAATGTGGCAATTATCTTCTTTAGGATCTGTTCAAAGAAATCATCTACTTAATGAACAGTTGCTCCAAAAAGAGTTGAAAATTATAAAATCGGATAAGATAAATGCAAATTATTCCGATGAGATATTAAAAGAAATACCACATTACATACTTTCGATTGACAATTATCCACTATTAAATTGGGTTAGGTTAATAAATAATAATTTACCCAAAGATCATACTTTACGTCAGTTTATCAATAGTAATCGAAAAAAAATGACAATAGAGGATGCTTTGTATATAGGTAGTTTATTAAAACGTTTTGAAGAAGTAGATTCTGGTTTTAAAACCTTTATTCATAATATTTGTGGAGAAGGTCTAAAGGAAATAATTACTAGACTTGATTTCTTTGATAGAAATATGAATTTGACCTGTGACATACCAATGAAAAATTTATTAATTGAATTGTTATTAGGTATCTATGGACATCCTTATATTGCACATACAGAAAAAACTATGGGAATAAAATACAAGGCAAAAAATACTTGGATGTACTCTAATGTATTTGTTTTTGACCAATGCAGATATCTGTATGATTTTCTACCTACTCTAGACTTATGGGAAAGCTTTTTTGAAAATATCTCACATCAAACAATTATTCGTGGATGCATAGACGAAATTCGACGTAATCATTTGCATCTCAATAATTCACTTTTCAAATGGGGCTTTATCGAAGGTATATATGGAGAATTTACTCATTCTACGCTTTCAGAGAGAATTAATTTAAATATTGAAAATATTGATGTTTGATAAAGATAAAATTATATCAAAACTAATAGGAAATCCGTTTGACACCCAAACAGAAGGAGAGCATATTACTGTTGCAGAGCTTAAAACAATTGATAAGAATGGATTGAAGGAAACCATTGATATCAATACCGCTTTAGTTTCGCCAAGTCTAATTAATAAAATAAAATCATCACATGTTAATCCTTATGTAAATCTATCTGGAGCATACTATAGAGAAGACTATGAATATAAACCTTCATTTTCATTATATCTTTCTAAATCTTCAGGATTAAGTAAAGCAGAACCTTTAGTTGTTTCTTGGTGCTCAGGTAATCATACCACATTCATGGTTGATCAGGGCTTTTTAAGTGCCTTTAAATTATCACCACGTTTGTTGGATAGTGAAATTTTATGGGATGACTTAAAAGAACCTCAATATGATATAGTAAAAATCAAACCTCTTTCTGAATATAAATTCCCAACCTATTCCGAGGCTTATGTGAAAATTAAAAAAGATTATTTAGAGACTTATTTAGCGTATAGAAAGAAAGCTGCTGTACAGATATTCACCATAAAAAGAGATATCGTAATAGACGAAGAAATCTCCACACTGCTTAAAAATAAAAAACACTTTATAGAAGAATTTAAACAATTAGAAATAAGGATTAGCAGATTTGACAACAAAAAGGATACAGCTCGCTTAGAAATAAATGGCTTCAAACTTTTATTAGAAAATAGTGGGAATAATGAGAAAGAAGAAACAGGTGCAGGGCACTATTGGAAGGGAATTGATGGATTGGTAACAGAATGGCGGGCAAGACATGAAATGCCGTTTGAATATGTATATGTTTCTGATAAAGTATTGGCAGTATATGAAACAGACGAAGATTATGAAGTTCATCCTTTGTCCGGAAGTGTAAGCTATAGAAATCAATGGGCAGTAACACATTGTGATCGTGTTGGAAAAAATGCGATTAAAATTGAAATTAAAAAATTATACGAAGGTAATGGATATACAGTAATTGACTATTGGAATAAATTTTCGATTCATCCATCCGAAATTATTGAAGGCGAGAACATTGCTGAAAAAGCAGAACGTTTAATAAGGAAGTTCTTTTTGTTTGGACGAATATTAACTAATCTATTTAACGGATTGCTAGAACTCAACTATCTATCAAAAGATTTAATTAGTTTGGATGAAGAATGTGTTGAATATACGGGATGGTCGGGATTTTCTGAATTTAATGCTATTGCTCAACATGTAGATTTAAAATACTTTTCTAAAGAACAATTTATATCCCGATGTAAAAAATTATATATCATATTAGGAGAAAATTTGAAAGAAAAGCCTTTACGTAAAATTGTAGATATGTTAGGTTTCCCTGCCTCAGATACTGAGAAGCTGAGAAGCATAAAGTTGCTTGAACTTATTATAGCCTATATTAAAGTTACGGAGGAAAGCGGATTAGATCCTTTGGTTAATAAAGACATTATTGTAAAAAGAGTTTTAGAGAATAAAAGTTTCAATGCATTATTAGAATTGTCAGCTGTGAATAGCATTAGACAGCTAGACGCTCATAAAGCAAATGACTCGAAAGCAAGACTTCATAAAGCAATGATAGATTTAGGAGTAGAGCCTAATTCCATTTCTAATAACTATTCTGATGCTTGTTGGCAAGCTTATGATAGTCTTGATAAAATGTTTTTGAGACTAAATGTACTTTTTTCTAATTAACGATTGACACTATCCCACGAAGTGTGTAAGTTAAAAAGTTAGGGTTAGATTTTATAATCTGAGCCTTTTTTCAAAAATAAGCATCAATTGGTTGAGGACAATACCCCACTTTTGGATAGGAATGTTCCATTTTTAGTAGCTTCTTTTTATCAAAAGGAAAAAGAAGCTAATTTTTACCGAGCGTTGCCTCACTCAATGTGGCACCTTTCAATTTTTAATACGAGAAATTGTTTTCTCAAAAATATAATTGGTTTTAATTTATTGCTCAAATAAATAGTTTCTTAACTATATCCAATGATATGGTTTATCCTTACGGTTAATATAGCAGAGCATCTCTTCTTTTTTAAGTTCCGGAAAAAATTCTAAAGCTTTATCAATTGCATAATTTGGCAGGAAATGGATTTCGTCACGAATTGCTTTGACTACCTTTTCGTAAGTATAAAATTCTACAATTCTATCAATGTCGTTTTGATTACCACGTTCAACAATACGGGCAATAATTGACTTATAGGCTTTATGTAGATCCATCGCATCTAAATCAAAATCCCAAAAAAACGAAGGATCAATATCAAAGTGCGGTCTTTTTTTATTTCCTGTTTTCATAGTATAAATTTACTGAATTATAGTGATATATGAAAGTTTAACGTTTGAATCCCTGTCCCTTTTGTTTATGATTTTGCTCTTTGATTTCAGTAAATTTAAGTAATGGGTTCTGTACTGATTTTTTTAGTCTCTCTTCTACCTTTTGCCAGGTTATATCTTTACCTTTTATCATCTTGACCTGTACATTCCTATCAATATTGTCGTGATATAGCAAACTTAAGGCAGCAATTGAGGGATTTCCTCCGTACTTTTTTTGATAAAAATCAAGATAAGTCCTAAGGGAATTGTGTTCCAGTAGGAAATGTATATCAACAAAATCTTTTATTCTGCTTCCATCTTGAAATATAGCGTGAAGTTTCATAGCGCCTATATCCTCGAGGGATGCCAACCTAATGTCTTCTTTTGTTATTATTGTGGGCAATTGCCATTGATACTGATGGGCAAGGATATCGACCTTGATTTCAGATATTTTCAAAAGTAATGTATTTTCAAATGTGTTTTTAACTTCTACAGGATAGTTATCCGAGAGATAGTTTAGGATAGACTTCTCATTAAACGGCTTAGTTGTAAACAGATCAATATCAATACTTAAACGATGACCAAGCATTAGACTGAGTGCAGTACCACCTACCAAGGTAAAATCTTTTAGTCTTTCCTCTTTCATCAGTTTTTGAAGAAGTTCCCACATTTCTTTACTGACAGTTTCTTTATGTAGCATATTTTCATTTTTCAGAAAATTAATTCTGAAAGTGAGGTATGCTTCTACAAGAGCTTTACAAGGAACTGTTTGGCTTTGATTATCAATGAAAGCTAAATTATCAGCCCTTTATTGGTGGAGATATTATTGGAATTACAATTTTTTTTCTGTTGTTATTTAGTACCTGCATACTGATACGTTCACTTAATTTTAACATGATTTGTTCTTCTACTTGGCTCTTATAATTTTAAGAAGTCTGCCTTTTAGTTGGATACCTTAAAATCTACAATATGTATATGGCTTCGTTTTGTACTTTTTTAAAAATTAATTAAAACCCCTGCGTTATAAAAGTAATGTTCCCAAAATTCTGTTTTAAGAATGGATCTATTGACTATTAAAAATGCGTGCGATTTACAACTATGCGGAGAAGTTAGGAGCTCATTCGCAACTTTGAAAGTCCTTAGGTCCTAACAAAGTTGCTGCTTCGCTCTGTGAGACTTTTGAATTGGGATGATTTTGTTTTAGAACCTATGAATTTGATTTAATTGATAATTTTTAAGTGGATGAAATAACATTTGTTGAATACTCTTCCTTCTGTTTTTCTGCTTCAATTACTTTCCAAGTACATATTAATTGTAAAATATATAAATTTTGTGTCTTTTTCCTTTCATACTTGTTTTCATATTTTCAAAATTTATTATAATACGACAAGTTTTGTCGTTGTGAATGGATATTTTTACATCATAGATAGATAGATAGATAGATAGATAGATAGATAGATAGATAGATAGATAGATAGATAGATAGATAGATAGATAGATAGATAGATAGATAGATAGATAGATAGATAGATAGAATTTGATTATTAATTGTATAATTTACAGGATACCACATTAAAATGCTTTTGGTGTCTTAAAAAGTGTTAAATTCGCGAAGTTTTTAGAAACTAATTACTAACTCAGAAAACAACAACACGGGAATGAAAAAATTCTATATCGGTGCATTTACCTTATGCGCGGTCTTGGGAATCTCTGCCCAGGAAGTGGTATGGCAAAAAGACATCAAATCCTCTACCCAGGATTTTCTTAGCCAGATTACCACAACAATCGATCAACAGTATCTTATTACGGGAAGCTCTATTCAAAGCGGTAAGCTCCAGACATCAGGAAGTAAGCAGAATAATGGATATGATTTCCACCTGGTAAAACTCAATCAACAAGGAAATGAAGTCTGGGAGAAATACTTCTCAGGATCCAACCATGATTATTTATCAGCAACAGTCACAACACAGGATGGTGGATTTCTATTGGCCGGAACCTCTTATTCAGGAAAAGGTTTAGATAAAAAAGATGATTCGAAAGGAGGATCGGATATCTGGCTGATCAGAATCAATGAATTCGGTGATGAATTATGGCAGAAAACCTTAGGAAGTTCTTCAGATGAAGAAGCCAGAGCTGTTATTCAAACTACAGACTTAGGGTTCTTTGTTGCCGGTAACGTACAGAATTCTTCAAAAGGGTATGGTTCAAAAGATGTTTTGATCACAAGACTGAATAAAGACGGAAAAGAACTCTCCCAATTAATTCTAGGCGGAAAAGGTTTAGACGAAGTAGAGAAAATGATTCCAACGAAAGATGGCGGAGCATTGGTTGGAATTTATTCCAGAAGTGGATCAGTTAAAACGATCATTATTAATATTTCGACCGACAAGCCTGCAACCTCAAAGCAGAGCGACAATTTCGGTGAAGGTGACTATTGGATTGTAAAGTTAGACAAGAACGGAAAAGTAGAATGGGAAAAGAATTTTGGTGGTAAAGGTGATGATCATATCAGAACCCTCGCATTAACTTCAAATGGTTTTGTTATCGGCGGAGAATCCAGATCAGAAAGATCAGGAAACAAAACTGTAGGTATAGAAGAAGGAACAGACCTTTGGCTGATTTCTTTGAATGAAAGAGGTGATGAACAGTGGCAGAAAGCTTACAATTTCAAAAACAGGGATATCCTGATGGGAATGAACGTTCTTCATTCAGCAGATGACAACTCTTCCAAAGGAATTTTATTAGGAGGCTACACTCAGGCAGAAGGAAGAATACAGACTGATGACGAAACTTTCTGGATTTTATATCTTGATCAGAATGGAAGTGAACAGTGGAGAAAGCACGTGAAAGGAGAATCCAGACAAAAAGAAGAGAGACTTTCTGATTTAAAGCTCAACAGAGATGGTTCAATTGTTCTGGCAGGAACCAGTGCAGAAGAGTTAGGCAAAGAGAACTGGAAGATTGTAAAGGTGGGAGATAAACAGGTTGATCAGCTGATTGAAAAATATGATATCAAGATCTATCCGAACCCAGTTTCAGATTATGCTTACATAGAAATTGGTTTCGATTTTAAGGATGCTGATATTCTGCTGTATGATATGAGTGGAAGACAGCTTCAGAGTATAAAAACCAAGAATAGAGTGACTAAGATTAATACCCAGGCTTTGGTACAGGGAGCTTATCTGATTACTATAAAAACTGATAATAATAAAACGGCAAATGCCAAATTAATAAAGAAATAAACACGAGATAATGAAAAAAACAATCATTTCACTGGTAATTCTTATTGCTGGTATGGGGCAGCTTTATGCCCAGCAACAGCAGATTAATTTTGGGGATTCTTCTAGACCAGTACCGTCTGTTTCTTCCCTTGCCACCTATGCCAATACTCCTATATCTAATGCAACAGGGCTTACTGATATTTCATTTCCTTTGTTAGGACTGCCAACGTATAACAGCAGTATGAGCTTAAATGTGGGGCTGTCTTACAATCCCATGAATGTGTCCCAATATGAGCCTGCCAGTCAAGCAGGAACAGGCTGGTCAGTATTTGCGGGAGGTGTTATCTCAAGGAGTATTACGTTTGATATTGATGAGATGTATGATGATACAACTAATGGTAATTATGTTAAAAATAATTTTGATGACATTTATTATTACAATCTTCCTGGGATTTCTGGAAAATTCAAATTTATCAGGAATTCTACCACTAATACTTTTGAGCTGATTAATCTTTCTTCCAATAAAGTAAAGATCGAATATACCCGAACCAGCAATACCGCAACCCTTATCCTTGATTCTTTCACCATAACCGATGCAAACGGCATAAAATATTTTTTCAATGATTACAGCAGAAGCAATCAGGAAAGAAACATTTATTCACCTGGTGGAAAAGTGTATAAATCTGCATACTTTTTATCTCAGATTAAAGATGCCAATAATGTGGAACTTGCCAATTTTACGTATCAGAAAGATATCAAATATAAGAATGGTTCCACAACGATTGTATATCAAACCTGTAAATTAAAAAGTATTACATCTCCTGGCTTTGGAAAAATTGAATTTGACTATTTATATGATTCTGCTCTGGATGGCGGTATGAATGATCCCTATGAGCTTCAAAAAATAAGTTTAAAAGACAATTATAACCATATGATTTCTGGCTATAATTTTGAATATATTTCATTTGGATATAATTATTCACCTTCAGGAAATCCATTAAATATTGAATACAAAAGATCTTTGACAAAACTAAAAAAGCTGGATAAGAATGGATCTGTTTCACAGACAACAGAATTTGAATATGGTGACTCTGCTGCAGCTTCATCTCCTGGAATGAGTCCAAGCTCTTTATGTGATAATTTATATCCCTCTTTCACCCCAAAAGTTGTCCAAGGAATTTTAAAAAGAGTAATTACTCCGAGCAAAGGAGTCATAGAATATAATTTTGAGTCTAACCAATATTATAAGGATAGAAGTGAGCCCAATTATGTTAATTCTATTCTAAATGGAAATAGTTTTATTGATGAGGAAGTACAATATCTTGCTCCATTTAAAGATCTGTATTACAATACCAAGCAGGCTACCAATTATACATTTACTATTCCAGGAACACAGCCTAAAAAAGTATATCTCGTATTTGGAGTCGATGAATTATTCCCTGCGCCACCATATTGGGATTCCAATACGCCTACGTATGTAGATTATGTGATAAAAAACGGTAACGAGTTTATTTATGGAAATGCCTGTGGATCTTCCCAATATGCGGTAAGAGAGTATGATCTGTCACCAGGAAATTACACTTTCATGGTTACGGGATCGGGAGGTAAAGGTTTAGCTAATTTCTTTGGAATAGAACATATTGCCCAGCCGTTCCCTAACAAGGTTACAGGGGCAGGGATAAGGATTGGCAGTATTAATTATTATAACAGCAAAACAGAAACTACCCCTGTAAAAACTACAAAATTTGATTATAGTAGTTTTTCGGACAGCCAGGCTTCATCAGGTGTTTTGTTCTATCCAGAATCAGCTGTCAATGCCGATAGCTATCCATTATATAAAAATGTAAAAATAACGGAGGGTGATAATAGCAACGGTCATGTGAAGTACTATTATAAAAACCCTGATGATTATCCTAAAAATGGAGATTACTGGCCTTATTACTCTTTAACAAGCGGAGGATTACTGGGCAAAAAAGAAATGTATGATGCACAGAATAAACTTCTGGTTTCAGAAGAAAATAATTACACATTTGAAGAAATTCCTGGAGCCCAGGATTATCAACTTTGGAGCAATAACACGTTAACTTCCAAAACAGCATGGCTGAAAAAATCATCGGTTACCTCCACCAGCTATTTTGATAACGGACAAAGTATGGAAGAGAAGTCAGAAACCAATTTCAATGTGTTTAATTTAGGCATAGCATCTACTAAAAAAGTGGTTGATGGAAATACGGTAGAGCAATTCTATACTTATCCTGAAACCGGATATGCCAACCTGTCCAATGCTCATATTTTAGATGCCCCTGTCATTGCGGAAGAAAAAAATGATGGAAAAACCGCTTCCAAAGCAGAGACAAAATATGATAATGCAAGCAGTACACTCCCAACTTCTGTAGTAACTACCAACATTATTGATGGAACTACAAAAACGACTATGAAATTTGATCTCTATGATGAAAAAGGAAATCTTCTGCAGTTTACATCTTCCGTAGGAATTCCTACGGCTATTGTATATGGCTATGACAAAACACAGCCTATTGCTAAGATAGAAGGAGCAACCTATGCACAAGTGTCACCTTACATTCAGGCTATTGTAGATGCTTCCATTGCAGATGCCCAAAATCCTGATAATGAATCGGCACTACTTACTGCGCTGGATAATTTCAGAAAAACAGCCGCATTGAAGGACTTTCAGATCACAACAATAACCTATGATCCACTCATAGGAATGACTACAACAACCCCTCCCAATGGAATCAGAGCAATTTATAAGTACGATGCTAATAACAGGTTACAAAAAATTGTAGATATGAACGGAGTAACCCTGAAAGAATATCAATACAACTACAAAAACTAAACACAATGAAAAAAATAATACTACTACTCAATTTGTTTGTGGTTGGTTTTACTTATGCACAGACTACCCTTAGTTCGACAGAGAACTATGTATATGAAAAAAACTGTCTGACAGAAGATTGCTCCAAAAAAACAGAATCCGTACAATATTTTGACGGACTTGGAAGAGCAAAGCAAAATATAGCAGTAAAAGCAACTCCCTCCGGAAAAGACATTGCGGTTCCCGTAGAATATGATACCTATGGCAGACAGGTAAAAAGCTATCTGCCTGTGCCACAATCAGGGACACAAAACGGAGCTTTATACGCCAACCCGCTTTCCAATGCTTCTACCCTGTACGGAAATGAAAAAATCTA
This sequence comes from Chryseobacterium rhizoplanae, assembly GCF_900182655.1. Lineage (GTDB taxonomy): Bacteria > Bacteroidota > Bacteroidia > Flavobacteriales > Weeksellaceae > Chryseobacterium > Chryseobacterium rhizoplanae. Next base: position 413,457 of record NZ_FXTC01000003.1, on the reverse strand, counting down.
TGCCGAAAAAATATTGGAATCTTCTCCGCTGGGAAGACCACAGGAACAAAGACAAGTGGGTAACGACTGGGCAGGACATCCCGTACAGTTTTCGTATGCTGCAAATAACACAGCAGATTCAGTGAAAATATATAAAGTGGTAACAAATTGGGTAGAGGGACGAACCAATGGTGCACCAAGTCTTTCAGGAACTTATTCGGAGAACACTTTATACAAATCTGCTGTTACGGATGAAGATGGTAATATAACGACCCAATTCAAAAATAAGAAAGGACAGGTCATCTTAACAAGAAAAAAAGACGGAACCCAGAATGTAGACACTTATTCTGTGTATAACGAATATGGTCATATGGTATACACAATACCTCCATTAGCTTCTGCTTCTACGTTAACCCCGACTGTATTGGATAATCTTTGCTATCAGTACCGATATGATGGCTGGAACAGGCTGGTAGAGAAGAAAATCCCGGGAAAATCCTGGGAATATATGGTGTATAATAAGGCTGATCAACTTATTTTGTCACAGGATACCATTCTGAAAGGAAAAGGACAATGGCTTTTTACCAAATATGATCAGTTTGGAAGAGTCATTTACACTGGAATCACCAATAACCCTGCCGGCAGGGCATCCATGCAAAACAGTGCCAACATCAATACCAATTTATATGAAACCAGAACTGCTACCGCAGGATTTGTCTTAAATGGCCTGCCTGTATATTATACTAAAGTATCTACTCCTACCAGTCTTAATGTACTGTTAAGTGTTAACTATTATGACACTTATCCTTCATACAGCTTCAATCCGGCTTTTCCTTCTTCCATTATGGGAAAGGTGCCGCTATCTGACAATTCAACAGCTAATGCAGTAAGTACGAAAAGTCTTCCTGTAATGAGCCTTGTAAAGAATATTGAAGACGATAACTGGACGAAAAATTATGTCTACTATGATCACAAAGGAAGAGTAATTGGAACGCATTCTATTAATCATTTAGGAGGATACTCCAAAACAGAATCTGAACTTGATTTTGTAGGTGTTCCCCAAAAAAGCAATGTGTATCATGTAAGAAAACCGGGTGAACAGGGAGTAATCATTAAACAGCGTTATGTCTATGATTCAGGAAACAGGCTTTTACAGCATTACCATCAGGTAGATGATAAACCTGAAGAATTATTATCTGAAAATGCCTATAATGAGCTTTCTCAAATAACGAGCAAAAAAGTAGGCAATAATCTTCAGAGTATAGATTATACCTACAATATCCGTGGCTGGCTGTCTGATATCAATAAAAACCAGATGGGATTGGCAGATCTGGGAGGAAAGCTTTTTTCCTATGCCATTAAGTATAACAAAAAAAATGGAATCGATAATCCGGATACGGCACAGTTTGCAGGAAAGAATGTAACTCCGAAATATAATGGAAACATTACAGAAATAGATTGGAGAGCAGTAGAAGCAGTAGGGGTAAATCCTTCGCTTACCCCAAAAAGATACGGCTATGCTTATGATTCAATGAACAGGATGACGGCTGGTTATTATCAAAACCCAGGCAACCCATACAGCAAAGAAAATACGGAATCGTTATCGTATGATCTCAACGGAAATATCAGCAGTCTGTACAGAACTTCCGTAGCGGAGTATGGAAGCAATACGGCAACCGTAATTGACAACCTGGACTATGCCTATATAGGAAATCAGGCAACAAACATCAATGATATTTCCCAAAACCCGACGGGCTATGAAGGCGGAGGAAATACCATCACATATGACCTGAACGGGAATATGCTGACCATGCTGGATAAAGGAATCAGCTCTATTCAATATAATTATTTGGATCTGCCCAATAACCTTCACTTAAACAAAAATGGTAACGAAGATATTACCATTAATACGAAATACAGAGCAGATGGGACAAGGCTGTCTAAGGAAAATATAACAACGATTACCGGATTTAATGGGTTTACAACGACAAAAAGGTTTACGGACTATTTAGACGGTTTTCAATATCTGAGAACAGAAAACTCTGGTTCAGGTGGTGGTTCGGAAGCGTTGATACTTTCTTCAATGTCCGCCAGAGCAATGCAGCCACAGGCCTATAGCATTGTTACAGACCCTACCGTACAACCAGTAGGAGAAAGCTTTAGCACTAATCTGAAAACTCCGGATTTGCAGTATTTACCCACTGCAGAAGGATTTTATGATTATCAGAAAGATCAGTATATTTACCAATACAAAGATCATTTGGGGAATGTAAGGGTTTCTTACGGAAGAAACAGTGCAGGAGCTCTTGAAATTACAGATGCTAATGATTACTATCCTTTTGGGATGAATCACCTGAAAACAGGAAATGCATTCTTTGGGCGAGGAAGTTATAAGGACAATAAATACAACGGCAAAGAACTTCAGGAAACAGGTATGTATAGCTACGGCTGGAGAGAGTATATGCCGGATATTGGACGTTGGAACGGAATAGACCAGTTAGCGGAAGTCTATACTTCTACAAGTCCATTTGCTTATGTCGATAATAATCCTGTTTTAATGACAGATCCTGACGGAAGATGGATGGATGACGCAGGGCATATTACTGATACGACAGGACAGACCTTTGGATTTCTTGGTTCATCATATAAACCTCAAGGTGCTACTAATTATCTTGGTATAAAATATGGAGATGGTGGTGGAGGTAGTGGCGGAAACCCTTTCAATCTTATTTCAACGGCATTAGGTTTAGGAGAAGGAACTTGGTATAATACAGGTTCGGGGTTTGAAGACGGCAGTGGTATAAGTCTTGGTTATGATGGCAGTTATCAAAGTCTTAATACCAATTATGCTGAAGGCGGTATTGGTGAACCAATAAATTATGTTCCTGAAGTCATTGTAACTGGAAAAAAAGGCAGTGGATTTGGAATGGGATCATACAACAGTTTTATGATGGATCTTGGTGTCAACAATGCCAGACTGGGATGGAACTTAAGCCAAAGCAGATCTTTGCTGTATAGCGCCATAGAAAACACCAAAGTAGGAAGGTCTGTATCTGCAGCTGAAAACTTTATGTTTTTAGAATTACCTGCATCTCTTGCTGGTGGAGAGCTTTTATCTGCAGGATGGAGAGCTGCCGGAATGAGCAAAATTGTATGCGGTCCTGTAGGAAGACTTACCAATGGTCTTATTAAGATTTGCTTTACAGAAGGTACATTAGTAGCGCTAGAAAAAGGAAGCAAAAAGATTGAGGATATTAAAGTAGGAGATCTTGTATGGAGCTACAATGAGAAGACAGGAAAAAAAGAACTGAAAAAAGTAGTAGAACTATCCCGCAATACTTCTTCTTCATTAGTAAAGATCTTCTTAAACGGTACAGAAATTACCTGTACACCTGAACACCCTTTCTATGTAAACGGATACTGGGTAGAAGCTAAAGATCTTGTAAAAGGAATGCCTCTTACTAACTTGCATAAAAAAACTTCTCCTGTAGAATCCATCAAATTCTTGGATGGGAAAGTAAAAGTCTATAACTTTGAAGTAGAAGGCAACCATAATTACTATGTTTCTGACAAAGAGATTTTGGTACATAATAACTGTGAATATACAACCGAATTTGTAAAAGGATTTTATGTTAGAGGGATGACTACAATGGAAAATGGTATTTATAATAGAACTGTTCAAGGACTTGCTAATTACGAAGGAAAAAGTCTTTTCGAGCTTGTAAAGGCGTTTGAAAGTCAAGCTAAAAGTGCAGGAATGAATAAGGTAGTTATAAAAGGTGTTGATATTGTAGAAACAAGATTAATGAATCCAAGGGCAGCAGAGATCATGGGATATTCTTATAAGGAACTTAGTAAAAATAGTATAGAATTAGTAAAGTTTATAAAATGATAAAGAACATAAATATTGTTAAATCTAAATTCAATAGAATAAAACAGGATTTTTTTAAGACAGATTTATTTGAAAATTTAGAAGATAATATACAACAACAAATAAATAATAATGTTTTATATCTAGATAATGAAATACCTGTCTTAGGTTATTACGCTTCTAGCTATGATTATTGGTTATTAACAAATATTAGACTTATAACATCTGACTTTATTATTTTTCTAGATGATATTGAAATAATTAATATACCTGAAATTTTTGACGAAGGAAGAGGAAACTCGGAATGCGAAAGTTTAGCAATTGTTGAAAAAGATTCTGGTATTTATACTTTAAAATTAGAGAGATTAACATGGTATGTAATATTTAACATCTTTAATTTTATTATAAAACATTAGATTTAACGAATCATCTCAAAAGTCATGGAGATAAAAAGATGATTAGAGAGACTGTGAAATTTAGCTCAATTTTTTGGTTTTTTCGATGTAGCTAAAAGTGCAAACTTGAAATAAGATGTTTCACAGCGTTGCTATAATTATTGTTGATAATAAGCTTTACAAGTTGCACTGACTGTTTTGAGAAATGAAAACTTTAATATGTATTAGTTCGATTGTAATGTATCATAGGGAGATGATATTTAAAGTTAGTGAAATGGAAAACTACAGTAAAAACGAGACAATTCTTAAACATAATACTGTCTACGAAGGTTAGTAGAATCCTAGTATTGCATTTTATTCGAAGCTGGTCCTGAATTGGACTCATTTTAAATACCAGTTAGAAAATAAATGATAACTGTCAACATAATAAGAAATGAAAAAATTATTTAATTTAAAATCATTTTTCATTCATATCTAAATCCGTATCACCTAGATACGGATTTATTCTTTGCCTTAATTATTATGACAATGAATGAAAACTTACGCCATGTAGATCTTATTATTTATAAATAATGGTTATATGAATTATTTTACTGCCGTGAAAACATCTATCAATTTTAAGGCAGTCAAAACAAATTCCGAAGCGCACAATTTCAGAAGAAAGACTTTTGATTATATAAAAAAAGATCTTACCGGAAAAAATGAGTACTGGATAGGAGATAAAATCTTACAGAGGTTTAAGTTAATAGAAGCATATTGCAAGGAAAAGTCTGGAAGGAAATTACAAAAAAATGCACTGCCGATTCGTGAAGCTGTAGTTGTAATTAAAGAAAATACAACGATGCAGGATTTGCATAAGCTTTCTAAAAGGCTTGAAGAAGAACTGAAAATAAGAATTTTTCAAATTGCCATTCATAGGGATGAAGGACATTATGATAAAGATTCTAAAGAATGGAAACCCAATTATCATGCTCATTTAGTAGCCGACTGGCAGGATTTAGAAACTGGAAAAACATTGAAGCATCAATCCTTTCACTATTCAAAAATGCAGGATATTACGGCTGAATGTCTGGAAATGGATAGAGGTGTTTCAGGTTCTAAAGTACGGCTTGAAGCCATAGAGTTTAAAGTTCAAAAAAAAGAAGAAGAACTTTTGTTGCTAAACAATAGAATAACTGAAATGAAGGCAGCGTTCACTTCTAAAAAGTTTGAAGATCTTATCGTAAAAGAAAATGACTTTTTAGGCTTTCGTAAAATAAAAACAGATAAAACGATTGAAAACTATGAGAGAGTTTTTAAGTCATATAATACAGAACTGCTTAAAAATAAAGAAATTCTTCAATCCAAAACCAAAATAATAACTGAGTTTAAACAAAAGAATATTGAGCTAACTAAAGAAGTATCACTACTAAAAAACAAGCTGTCATTTATTTTGTCTAACGTTACTGCATACACGAAAGAAAAGGAGGTTTATTTCAATTCAGTGAAAGATACCATTATAAAGGCTATACAGTTTGAAAAATTTAGACAGCCAAAATTATTCGATACAACCGAAGAAAAAATTCTAGCAATACTTGACGGTATTTGTAAACAAGTTTCTGAAAAAAATAATATTCCTTTTTCATCACTGGCGGAGGTTTTTAAAAATCCTGACAGCAGCTTAGAAATCTTTTCGTTATTAAATTTTGATAATCATGGGATACAATATAATACCGAAAATACTCCGGTTCAACAAAAAAGAAAAAAGATAAAGAGGTCACAGTAGAACTGGCAAAAATTCATAAAAGAAAACAAAGGTATTGTTTCGGATTTATAAAAGACAAGTTCAGGTCCAAAGGATATGCTAAAAAATCTCCACCTTGCAGGTAGTATTTTTCATCATAAACTTGCTTTTTAAAATCTTCCATAATGAATTTTGGGCTTTCTTTTTTTCCTTTTTCTTTTGAAAATATAATTAATCATCACGGAATTAGGTTAGTAGCTCCAAATTCTTTGAAAAAAAACACATCCCCAGGACTGTTTTTTCCTTGAGAATCATATAAACACCTTATTTCTTTAAATCCCAAATACTCTCTTCATATTTACAAAATAAAAATACCAACGACAGTTGGTATTTAATTCATTTATGAATTAAAAAATTGTTCAAGAGCAATTTCCTTACTTTAATTTAAAATCAAATAGGTCCTGTGGATGCACATCTAATCCTTTGGCTAGCTCTTGAATAGTAGAGATTCTTAGATCTACTTCCCCTTTTTCTATTTTACTAATATTACTATGATCTACATCACATTTTTGAGCCAACTCTCTATAACTCAAATTCAGCTTTTTCCTAAACATCTCAACTCTTTTACCAAATGCTATTCTAAATTCTAATTTATCCATTGCGGTTAACTTTGAATAGACAAAATGATGAGATTTTAATAAATTGTTGTAGTTGAATTAACCTACATGAAAAAATTGTGTTATATTTGCTAAACAAGTTACAATAATGGTAACTTTGCAATACTTCAATAAAATAAACGAAGCTATTGCTTAGATTCTCGACTAGAAAACTGGTAATTTTATGTGTACGAGAAGATAAGTAAATTAGCTCACGACCGCGGCGTGGGCTCTCTTATCGTACACGGGTATACCAGTGCCTCTAGTCAATAAGTTGAGTTCCACGCCTTTTCTTTTGAGCAAGATGTAGGGAGTTAGGGTTTGATGCCAAGAATTCATCATATTATCTTATTGATCTAAGCAGTTCCTTCCAGCAATAATTTAGCTAAAATAGACTGCTTATGAAAAGAACAGATTCATTACCATTGCCCCGGATGTTGAACGATCATCAGCTATATGAACTGCTGAAAAAAGGTAATCCGACCTCCTTAGAACATATTTATTTTCGATACAAAAGACTTCTATTTTGGCTTGGAAAACAAATCCTTGATGATGATTTTGTTGTGGAAACGCTTGTGCAGGATACCTTTCTCAAACTTTGGCTACATCGTGATTCCATTGAGACCCCGAATCATATTCTTGGCTTTTTACGGTTTGTTTTGAAAAGAGACTGTATATCGTATTTCAATGCTCCAAAAAATAAATTTACCCGTTTAACCACTTCTCTTGAACGTTTTGAGAACTATCAGGATTATCTTGCCGGCTATGATCCGTTGCAAGATAAAGAACATCTTCTACGTCAGGAATCCGACCAAAAAGATTTTGATGAAGTTAAAAGGGTTTTAAACGTAATTAATCCCAAAAGAAGACGCCTGATCACACTTTGCCTTGAATATGGTTTTCAGTACAAACCCATTGCAGAGGCAATGGGAAGCAGCATAAAAGACATAAGTAATGAAGTAAACAGAGCGATAGATGATCTTCGGAAAATCATTAAAGGAAGTTCTTTTGAACAGCCACAGAAAAAAGCTTATGATAATGGGGAGCGGCCAGCTAAACTCAGTAACCGGCATCTCGAGATTTTAAAAAGAAGGTTTGAGCAAAAATCTTCATTCATAGTAATTGCCAAGGAACTTAAACTTTCTGAAAAGCAAGTCCAGCGGGAATTTCTATATGCTTATCAATTTCTACAAAATCGAAATACCTCTCAAATCCCTCTTTGAAATGGAAAAATCAACGATTACCCTTACCCGAAAAATTCAGCTGCTGATCGACGTTCCTTCCAATAAAAAAAACGAAATGTGGGAAAAGCTATACCGTTATCAGAACCGATGTTTCCGAGCGGCTAATTTTATTGTTTCCCATCTGTACGTTCAGGAAATGATTAAGGATTTCTTTTACTTCACCGAAGAAATCCAATACAAGCTTGCTGATGCAAACAAAGATCAAATGGGAATATTTACACGTTCAAAAACAAGCACAACTGCACGCTTAGTTTTTGACCGATTCAAAGGAGAGATCCCTACCGATATTTTGGGAAGCCTGAACAATACAATTCAATCTACTTTTTCTAAAAACAAAGCCGACTACTGGCAGGGCTTAAAGTCTTTGAGGAACTTTAAAAAGGACATCCCCATTCCTCTTCCTGTTAAATGCATTAGCAAAATGAGATATGACGAAGAAACGAAAGCATATTGCTTCAATATGTTTGCTATTCCGGTTAAAACATATTTAGGGAAAGACTTCTCCGATAAGCGCCTTATAATGGAACGTCTTTTAAGAGGTGAAATAAAACTTTGTACATCACAGATCCAGCTGAAAGCGGGGAAAATTTATTGGCTTGCAGTATTTGAATTTGAAAAAGAAAAATACCTTTTACAACCTGAAATAATCGCCGAAGCCTCCCTGTCTTTGGAACATCCTATCGTAGCAAAAACTGGCAATGTGCGAATCAATATTGGCACAAAAGAGGAGTTTTTATATCGCAGGCTTGCCATTCAGGCAAGTCAGAAAAGGATTCAAGACGGTATAGCTTATGCCCGTTCAGGAAATGGCACAAAACGGAAACAAAAGGCATTGTATAAAACAGAGAATCTTGAAAGCAAATATGTAAGAAATCGGCTTCATGTGTACAGCCGGAAGCTTATCGATTTCTGCATCCAGCAGCAGGCAGGCACACTTATTCTTAAAAATCAGGAAGATAAAATTGGTATTGCAAAAGATAATGAATTTGTGCTTCGCAACTGGAGTTATTATGAATTACAAACCAAAATAAAATATAAAGCTGAAAAAGCTGGTATCGAATTAATCATTGGATAGCTAAAAAATAATGAGGGTGCTTGTACACCCGCGGGGTGAGGTTATAAACACTCACTAAATACTTTAGTAGTATATACAACGGCGTGGGCTCTTTTTTATTTAAACATTGAACAGAAGATATATAAGAGAAAAAACATTAAACGTTTTAGAGAAATGTTGGGAATAAAAACAAGAGGCTTAACTATTGATTAGGTAATAAGTGTAATCAGGAAAAATTTACTTTACCTGAGTAAAAGGAAGAAATTGATTAAAATTTCTTCATGGCTGTAGATGGATAATAATCCAATTGACATGTACATTAGGTGAAACCTCCAATTCTTTTGTGGGCGGAAAAGACGAGCTTTAAAATAAAGCCATTAAAAGACATAGACACTCCTTCAAAGCCGAATAAAATTATTATTCAATTTCGCTGATAATTTTATTTGAAATTTATACAGAGTGCTGGAGGATAATAAAATAAAAAAAATACCCATTGAGGAGGTGATAGAATTCTTTCAAAACGAAGGCATGGAAATAACTGAGGAAGAAGCAGAACTGATCACTGAATTTCTGTACACTCTTACCTTGGCTGTTATTAGACAGTACTTCGGTTCTGAATAATGTATTTCTAAAGCTATCCTCTAATATTTACTAAACATGAAAATTATGAAGGTAGCAGATTTATACATCCGTGTTTCTACTGATGAACAGGCAGACAAAGGATACTCACAAAGAGATCAGGAGGATCGTTTAAAAAAATATTGTTTATCTAACAATATCTCTATTGGACAAATAATCTACGAAGACCATTCCGCAAAATCATTTAACCGCCCCGGATGGATAAGACTTTTAACTACACTTAAAAAGAGAAGTTGTAAGACAAATCTTGTTCTATTTACTAAATGGGACCGCTTCAGCCGTAATGCAGGGGACGCATATCAAATGATAAGTACACTTGCAAAATTGGGAATAGAACCACAGGCCGTTGACCAGCCTTTGGATCTTTCTATTCCCGAAAATAAAATGATGCTCGCAATTTATTTGGCAGCGCCTGAAGTCGAAAATGACAGAAGGGCGCTTAACGTGTTTTATGGAATGCGCAGAGCAAAAAAAGAAGGGAGGGTTATGGGAAAAGCACCATTTGGCTATGCTAATAAAAGTAGGGAAAATGGTGAAAAGTATATTGTACTGCAAGAACCTGAAGCATCAGCAATGAATTGGGCTTTTAATGAGATTGCAAAAGGGATATTAGCCTCTAATCAAATCAGAAAAAGGGTCAATGAATTAACAATCAAAAAGGTGAGCAGAACATCTTTTCATGTGGCAATAAGAAATCCCATATACTATGGGAAAGTATTTTTAGAAAAACACAAAGATGAAGAAGCACATTTTGTAGATGGTCAGCATGAAGCTTTAATCAGTGAGGATCTATTCAACAGAGTGCAAGAAATACTGGATGGTAAAAGGAGACTCCAACGGCCTAATACTAAAATTCTTTCCGGTGAGCATTTTCCATTGCGAGGTTTTTTGGTATGTCCTAAATGTGGAAAAAATATTACAGCAAGCGCTTCAAAAGGAAGAAATAACAGATACTACTATTATCATTGCAATGCAGTTTGTGGATTCCGCCATAGAGCAGAATTGGTCAATTCAGTTTTTGAAGAAGGATTAAAGCAATTGGAAATGACTGAGCCTGCAAAAAAGCTTATAGAAAAAGTATTTCTGGATAACTATCAGAAGTTTATAAAAGCCCCACAGGATGAAAGAAAGAAGATATCCGCTGAGATAGATAGGTTGAATTCAAGGATTTCTCTGGCAAGAAATAAACTTCTTTCCGAAGTAATCACCGATGAAGAATATCTTGAAATAAAAAAAGAATATAAAGAGCAGATTGAAAAACTGGAAGGGCAACTAAGTGAAAAACCGACAGAAAGTAAAGTAGATATACCAAAGCTACTAGGAAAAGGATTAGAAACGCTTACAAATATCTGGAAAGTCTATACAGAAGGGGATATTGCAGTCAAGCGACAAATTATCGGTTCGATTTTTCCTGAAAAACTTGAATTTGACGGAAATCATTATCGAACCACAAGAATTAATGCTATAGCTCACTATATCTTTCAGATTAACAATGGATTATCACAAAATAAAAACAGGAGAAATGATAATAATAATCATTTCTCCTGCTATGTAGACCCACAGGGATTCGAACCCCGAATGACGGTACCAAAAACCGGAGTGTTACCGTTACACTATAGGTCTGTTTTATTTTGGTGGTGCAAATTTACAGCTTTTTTCTTTACATACAAGAACTTTTTGAATTTTTTTTTAAATTTACTGTGGATTTTATTTACGGAAAATATGCTGATAGACTTCAATAATCTCAATATTAATAAATTATCGTTCCATACGGAATTTGAAAAAAAAGTAAAAATTTTTCTGGAAGAATGGTTTTCAGAAAAAGAAGGAGTACATGTTCAGACTTCAGGTTCTACAGGAGTTCCAAAGATTTTTGAAATTGAAAAAAAGAAAATGGTCAATTCTGCAGTAATGACCTGTAACTTTTTGGGACTAAAAAAAGGAGATACTGCATTACTCTGCCTGCCTGTAGAATATATTTCAGGAAAAATGATGATTGTCCGTTCTATAGAAAGAGAGTTGAAGTTGAGAATTACAGAGCCCTCTCTAAAACCTCTTGAAAATTTAGAAGAAGAAATAGATTTTTGTGCGATGACACCGCTTCAGGTAGAAAATTCATTGGAAAAACTTCATCTGATCAAAAATCTGATTATTGGTGGTGCAGCCGTTTCAGAAAGCCTGAAACATAAAATTCTACAGATGAACCGTAGTGCTTCAAACCGTATTTTTGAAACCTATGGGATGTCAGAAACACTTTCCCATATTGGCTTAAAGCAATTGATGCCCGAACAGGAAGATTATTTTACCGTTTTTGAAAATGTATCCATCTCTTTGGATGAAAAGGGATGTCTGAAAATCTTTGCTCCTAATGTTAATGCTGAGGAATTGCAAACTAATGACTTAGCTGATATTAGAAACGATAAACAGTTTAAATTTCTCGGAAGAATTGATAATGTGATCAATTCAGGAGGAGCAAAAATTTTCCCGGAAACCCTTGAAGCCTTGGTGAAAAAGGAAATACCCAATGAGGCCGTATTTATCGGTTTGCCGGATGAAAGTTTGGGTCAGAAATTGATACTGATTATAGAAGGAAATCAATCAGATGAGGTCATAAAGAAAATTTCAGAAATACCATTTGAGAAAAACTTTCATAGACCCAAGGAAATTATTTTCATCAGTGAAATTCCGAGAACGCCCAATGGGAAAATAAACAGATTGGAATTGTATAAAAATATAAACGCGGATCTGTAGCCTTGACTCTGATATGTCAAAATCTTAAAATAATGAAAAACTTTTCAAAAGAACTCAGTTTCAAAACATCCCGAAGCAGTGGAGCAGGAGGGCAGAATGTCAACAAAGTGGAGACCGCGGTTACTGTACTTTGGAAAGTAGATGCATCAGAGTTTTTCAATGAGGATGAAAAAGTATTGATTCAGGATAAACTGAAAAACAGGATCAATGCAGAGGGCTTTTTATTCCTTACGGTTTCCGAAAGCAGAACCCAGCTGATGAATAAAAATAAAGCCATTGAAAAAATAATTGAAATTGTAAACAAAGCCCTTATTGTTCCAAAGAAAAGAACTGCAACAAAACCTTCAAGAGCTCAGAAACAGAAGAGACTCGATGGCAAGAAAAAACTTTCTGATAAAAAAGAGAACAGGCGTTTCAAATTTTAACTTGTTTCTCCCGAAGAAAATTTTAATTTTGCCGGAAACTTTAAAACCATGATAAAAAAACTAATTGTATTGGGAACTATTTCGAGTTCTTTATTTTCTTTTGCACAGGAAAAAATAACCATCATACCTGCTGTAGGATATGCATGGAGAGTAGCTAAAACAGCACCTGGGCTTTCCATGGCAGAAAAAAATTACGTTAAAGGATTGAAAAACGGAATCCATTTTGAAATTGCTGCTTATTATAATTTGAAAAATATTGGGATTGGTGCTAAATTTTCCAACTATAATGCTTCCAGCAGCGGTGTACTGAGCGGATACAATATGAATGGACAGGCTGTCACAGCTTCTATAAGCACTAAAGATAATATTACATTCTTTGGACCTTCCGTTATATTCTCCAATTATACCCAACCTACAAATCATAAACTTGTTGCTGATGTATCTCTTGGAGTGATTACCTACACTACAAAAACAGCAGCTGTAAAAGGTACAGGTTCCAACCTTGGTCTGGAACTGGGAGCAGCCTACCAATATGCAGTTTCGAAAAATTTTATGATAGGTCCTAAGTTGGGAATTACGGCAGGAACATTGAGTAAAATAAAAGTTAACGGACAAACTGTTGACCTTGGTGATGACCAGAAAGAAGGTCTGACAAGAGTTTCCTTAAGCGCAGCCGCTACATTCCGTTTTTAAATTACTATCTTTGTAAGGATTACAAATAATCTCATAATAATGGCAGCAACAATCTCTTTATTGGCAGAACGCAGGCAATCAGGATTGTTGCTGTCATTACTTTATCTGCACACAGATTCTTTTCTGAAAAGTTCTAAGGACTTTATCAATTAAGCCCTGTCAGGATCCAAGACAGGGGAATCATTCCGGATTTTATTTATTGCTTTTTTGCGGTTTTCTATAGAAGAAGGCTGTTGTATGCCTGGATTCTACATTGGGTCGTCAGGGAATAACTGCATTTTAATTTAAAAAAAATTGAACAAATGTCCAATCATATTATTGTTACCACCGGAATTTATGATGCTATAAAAGATACACTCAGAAGGAAAAAAGTGAGCATCGGAGAAGAAAAAAGACTTACGGAAGAACTTAGAAATGCGAAACAGGTATTGAGAAGAGATCTGCCTGCTGATATCGTAACCGTTGAAAGAAAAGTAACTTTAAAAGACCATACCTTAGATTTTGAACACGAATATATTTTTGTGCCGTCTACCAAAGCAAAACTTAAAAAGAATAAACATTCCATACTATCGGATATTGCTCTTGCAGTAGTAGGATATAAAGTAGGAGATGTTATCAACTGGCCATTCAGAGACGGAGAAAGGAAAATTGAAATTCTGAAAGTGGAAGCCTGGGAGGGATAATCTTTGTTGAATGATATTAAGTTGAATTACAATGAAAGCGTGGCTGGTATAGGCTACGCTTTTTATTTCACTAATATAATTGTTTGAAAACTCTACCGTATACAATTTTATCGCAGATAAAATCCTTGCGCCTTACATTTCTAATAAAAACCACTTAGGCTTTCCATTTAACAAATGATAAAAAAAGACTCCTCCGTTACACTTTCTTCAAGTGCTTTGACTGCATTCCGTTTTTAAGTTTTATCTTTGCAAAAATTAAAAAAATGAGCAAACCGATAACTGAATTCATAGAAAAGTATTACCTGCACTTCAACGCAGCTGCATTGGTGGATGCTTCTAAAGGATATGTTGCACATCTTAAAGATGGCGGAAAAATGATGATTACTTTGGCTGGAGCAATGTCTACTGCTGAACTAGGGAAGATTCTTGCTGAAATGATCCGTCAGGGGAAAGTAGACTTTATCTCTTGTACAGGGGCTAACCTTGAAGAAGATTTAATGAACCTTGTAGCACACTCTCACTATGAAAGAGTTCCTCATTACAGAGATTTGACTGCTCAGGATGAGTGGGATCTTTTAGAAAGAGGTCTGAACAGAGTTACAGATACTTGTATCCCTGAAGAAGAAGCTTTCAGAAGATTACAAAAACATATCGTTGAGATCTGGAAAGATGCTGAAGCTAAAGGAGAAAGATATTTCCCTCACGAATTCATGTACAAAATGATCCTTTCAGGAGTATTGGAGCAATATTATGAGATTCCTAGAGAAAACTCTTGGATGATTGCTGCTGCAGAAGCAAACTTACCAATCGTAGTACCGGGATGGGAAGATTCTACCATGGGTAACATCTTCGCTTCTTACTGTATCAAAGGGGAACTTAAAGCTACTACAATGAAATCAGGAATTGAATATATGACTTACCTTGCTGACTGGTATACTAAAAATTCAGGAGGAAAAGGAGTTGGATTCTTCCAGATTGGTGGAGGTATCGCAGGAGATTTCCCTATCTGTGTAGTACCCATGTTATATCAGGATATGGAAATGCATGATATTCCTTTCTGGTCTTATTTCTGCCAGATTTCTGACTCTACAACATCTTACGGGTCATATTCGGGAGCAGTTCCAAATGAAAAAATCACTTGGGGTAAACTTGATATCACTACACCGAAATTTATCGTTGAAAGTGATGCAACGATCTGTGCACCATTGATGTTCTCTTACATCTTAGAAAACGCCTAAAATTCTCACAAGAGATTACCATACAGCGCTCCAATTCATTTGGAGCGCTTTTTTATTTTAGTATTTAGAAATAGATTTGTTTTAAAACTCAAACTATTTAAACCCTTAAGAAAAATGAAGAGAATAAGAAAAATTAAGTTTCATCTTTGATGAAAAATAAAGCACACAGCTAAAAAAATAGCTTTAGCTATTCTCTTAATATTCTTAAAAACTTAAATGGTCTTAACGGTTCAAATAAATAATGATATACAATTTTATCTCAGATAATATCCTTGCGCCTTGTGTTTTCCAAAAATTCCCCACAAGCATCTGTGAAAATCTGTGTCATCTGTGGTCAAATAAAAAAATCAATCTAAAGAATTCACCAGCACAAAATATCGATATGCCAGAATCCCTTTTTCAACCTTTGTTAATTGATTGGGATCCTTCTTACTCAACTTTGGAAGTACCTTTTTATTAACTGCATTCAGCAGCCTGAAAAATGATTTTTTCATATCTTTATCTTTTAATGAAACATCATTGAGCTTAAGAGAATTCAAAAATGATGCAAAAAAAGAAAGCTTGTTAAAAAATAGCAATTTGATATGGATGAAATTTTCAAACAACAGGTATATGAAGTAGCAAGACTTATCCCAAAAGGAAGAGTTTCTACGTATGGCGCCATCGCAAAAGCAGTTGGCTATCCAAATCATTCCAGACACGTAGGAAAAGCCATGGGCGGTTGTCCAAAAGATGTTCCGGCTCACCGTGTCATATCAAGTTCAGGAGTTTTATCTGTTCCGGAATTTCAGCCTAAGCTGGAAAAAGAAGGAATTGTCGTGGAAAATCTTAGGATAAAAAAATTCAAAAAACTGTTCTGGGATCCGTTGGCTGAATTGTAAATTTTAAATTTCGGAAACAATAATTTTTTAACGCAAAGTTTCTATCTATAAGCTTTGTATTTTTAAGGGGGCAAAGAAGGGAATCAATTTCATTGATTTTTTTAAGCGAACGTATTATCCCAAAGCTTCATCAGCGACAGAGTTGCAACTCTTTGCTTCCTAAAATAAAACGCTCGAGTCATTAATTCTTTGCGTTGAAAAATAATATTAAAAAAAAAATGCCACTCCATAATTGAATATGAGTGACACCAATATTTTTAAAGTTTCAAACCGTATTATTTTTTTCCGCTTGGGAGACCTTTCAGTTCCTCTTTAAGTCTTTCATTTTCTTCTTTTAATAGAGCAATATAGTTTTGAAGGTTTTTAATGATGTCCCCAGGAATATTATCATAATTATTTTGGTTACTGATAACTCCTGCAGATCTATCATTAAATACAGGATGGTCATTATTAACAACTACTGTAGCTTCCTCTTCTTCATAAATGTCCTCAATGGGTACATCCAGAAAACGGGCAAGTTTATCCCATTCATCTTTTACGATCCTCACATCACCGCTTTCTTTTCTGCTGTAATTAGATACATCCGTTGCGATAAAGTCAGCTACCTGCTGTTGAGTATAGCCTTTTTGCTTTCTGATGACGCGTAATTTTTCTTTTTGCATGACCAACATTTTATACAAAAATGGCAAAAAAGCAGAAGTTATACAATAGAAAACGAATAAAATGTAGAGTAAAGCAACGAAGATTAAGAGAAAAGAAGGAACAGGTTTATAATATGCATGCTGTGTATATTAATTGTTGATTATTTTTTGAGTCTTTTTGTTTTGTGTCTTTGCGTTTATCCAAGATTCTCAAACAAAAAAAGACTGCTTCAAAATTGAAACAGTCTCTTGTAATTTATTTTTCAAGTTGCTTATAGCTTCTCTGTATAAAATCTGTCAGGTCTTTTCCTTTCAGTAAGTTTTGTGAAAGCTTGGCAAGATCCAGAGCATATTTGATTAAGCTTTCCTTCTCTTCAGCATTTTCAGTTTTTAAAATCTGATTAGAAAGCTCACTGTTGGAGTTCACCACAAGATTATACATTTCCGGGAAACCGCCCATTCCAAACATACCGCCACCGCCTGTAGCCTGCATTTCTTTCATTCTTCTCATGAATTCAGGCTGGGTAATAGTGAATGGAGCATCATTGCTGTCAAGATCTTCAAGCTGAACTGTAAATTTAGAATCCTGAATAGCTTCTTCTACATTCTTTTTCAAAGATTCTTTTTCAGTTTCGCTCAGTTTTGAAATTGCCGGCTCATCTTTTTTAATCAGGTTGTTCAAGTGATCTGCATCTACTCTTGCAAAAGAAATATTTTCTTTTGAAGTTTCCAGCTTTTGGATAACATGTGGAGTGATAGGAGAGTCTAATAACAGAACTTCATATCCTTTATCCTTTGCAGACTGGATGTAGCTGTGTTGTTCATCAGCATTGGTAGCATACAGTACAACCAGTTTATTGTCTTTATCCGTTTGTATAGGCTTGATTTTCTCAACCAGTTCATCCCAAAGGAAATATTTTCCGTCTGTAGTAGGATATAAGGTAAATTTATCAGCTTTGTCAGCAAATTTTTCTTCTGTAACAATTCCATACTCGATTACGATCTTAATATCGTTCCATTTTTTCTCGTAGTCTTCACGGTTTTCGTTGATCAAAGAAGCCATTTTGTCGGCTACTTTTTTCGTGATGTAAGATGAAATTTTCTTTACAGCACCGTCTGCCTGAAGATAAGAACGGGAAACGTTCAATGGAATGTCCGGAGAATCAATAACTCCTCTCAGAAGCATAAGGAAGTCCGGAACAATTCCTTTTACTTCGTCCGTTACAAATACCTGGTTTTGATATAATTGAATTTTGTCTTTCTCAATATTCAGGTTGTTGCTCAGTTTCGGAAAGAAAAGAACTCCCGTAAGGTTAAATGGATAATCAACATTCAGGTGAATATTGAATAAAGGCTCCTCAAACTGCATTGGATACAGCTCGTGGTAGAACTTCATATAATCCTCGTTGGTCAGTTCACTTGGAGCAATCGTCCATGCCGGTACCGGATTGTTGATGATATTGTCTACCTCTTCCGTTTCAGCTACGGCGTCTTCAGGAGCGTCTTCCGGTAAAGGAAGTGTATGTGTTTTTGTCCCGAATTTGATCGGAACAGGCATAAACTTGTTATACTTTAATAATAATTCACGGATTTTTCCCTCTTCTAAAAATTCTACAGAATCTTCAGCAATATGAAGAATGATCTCAGTTCCTCTATCAGTTTTATCAGTAGTTTCTTCAAGAGTAAACTCCGGGCTTCCATCGCAGATCCAACGTACAGCGGGCTCATCTTTATAAGACTTTGTAAGAATTTCTACTTTTTCGGCTACCATAAATGCAGAGTAAAATCCAAGACCGAAATGTCCGATAATCCCTGAATCCTTTGCCGAATCTTTATATTTCTCCAAAAATTCTTCAGCCCCTGAGAAAGCAACCTGGTTGATATATTTTTCAACTTCTTCACCTGTCATCCCAATACCCTGATCGATAATGCGTAAAGTTTTCTGATCTTTGTCAATCTTAACTTCAAGTTTCGGATTTCCATATTCCACTTTCGCTTCTCCGATGCTTGTTAAATGTTTTAATTTTAAAGTAGCATCCGTTGCATTGGAGATCAATTCTCTTAAGAATATTTCGTGGTCACTGTAAAGAAATTTTTTGATAAGCGGGAAAATGTTTTCCACAGATACATTAATATTTCCTTTAGTCATCATATTTAGATTTTTAATTTTTAAATTCTTTCTCAAAAAAAATACCATATAGCAGAAAGTGACAGAATGGCATTTTTTTACTTGAAACAGGCTCATCGTATGAATTTGTCAAAGAAATACCTTACTTTTAATTCTTAAAATATTTTAAAAATGAAGTTGAAATGTACAGTTTTTATTCTGCTCATGATGACCTGTTGGGTCTATGCACAGAAAAAGCCTTTAGACCATTCTGTTTACGACAGCTGGCAAAATATTGGGGCAAGAAAAATCTCAAATGACGGAAAATGGATTGCCTATTCTGTGGATGCTCAGGAAGGAAATACTAACCTTTCTTTATATTCCGTTAAAAATAAAACATCAAAGAAGTTTGCAAGAGGAACAAAAGTAGATTTTACGAATGATTCCAGATTTGCTGTCTTTCAAATCCGTCCTCAGTATAAAGACATAAAAGCAGTAAAAGATAAAAAGCTTAAGAAAAATAAATTAACAAAAGACAGCCTTGCAATTGTTGATTTTTTAAATGATAAAACAGAGAAAATCCCGAATGTGAAATCATTTAAAATTCCTGAAAAAGCAGGTTCTTATGTTGCCTATCTTCTGGAGAATACAAAAGATAAATCTTCGGATGATGCCTCCGATAAAGAAGATGGAGACGAAAATAAAGATGAGGATAAAAATGTAAAGCCTTTGCAGCTGATTGTGCGAAATCTTTTGGATGGAAAAACCACAGAATATGATAACGTAGTCCGCTATGAATTCAGTAAAAATGGAAAACAGCTTGTTTTTGTAACTAAAAAGCCGGACGAAAAGAAAGATAAAAAAGAAGGAAAAGATTCAGCAGATGAAAAATCTGCGGACAAAAAAGATACAGATAAATCAAAACCTAAGAAATATGCACTTCAAACCGTACAGGTTGTAGATCTGCAAAAGGGAACTGTTACTAAGATTTCAGAAATGGAAGGTGATTTTTCACAATTGTCTTTTGATGAAGAGGGAAATCAGCTGGCATATGTGGGAACTTCTTCTGCACAAAACGATTTGGTGAAATTGTATCAGTTGTATTACTTTAATTTTAAAGGAAATAAAAAGGAAACAATTACCAATGAAAATGCACAGATGAAGAAGAACTGGGTGGTTTCTGAAAACCATTTGCCTTTATTCAGCAAAAATGGAAAGCAGCTGTATTTCGGTGTTGCTCCAAAGCCTGTTGCAAAAGATACAGCAATGATAGCGAATGACCATGCCGTAGTAGATATATGGAATTATAAAGATGATTATCTGCAAACGGTACAGCTTAAAGAATTGAAAAATGATCTGAAAAAATCTTATGCTGCGGTAATGCAGACGGAAAAACCGAATTTCTTCAGAAATATAGATGGTGAGGATTTGGATACTTTAAGACTGGTAAATGAAGGGAATGCTGAATTTGCGCTTGGTATTACAAGTTTGAACAACCGTATTTCTTCACAATGGGAAGGGGCAACAAAGAAAACATATTTTCTGATTGATAATAAAACAGGGGAAAGAACGGAAATTATTAAGAATCTGAATGGCGCGGCAGCTGTATCTCCGCTAGGAAAATTTGTTGTGATCTTTGACAGGGAAAAAGGGAAATGGTTGAGCTATAATGTGAAGACAAAACAAACTCTTCCACTGAATACAGGCTTACCTGTTTCCTTCGTTGATGAAGAATTTGATATGCCGGATTTTCCAAATTCTTATGGCATTGCATCCTGGACAGATAATGATGAATCTGTGATTATCAGAGACCGATACGATCTTTGGGAGTTTTTCCTGAACGGTTCAAAAAAGCCTAGAAATATTACCAATGGATTCGGACGTAAATATAAAATAACATTTGATACTTATGATTTAGATAAAGATATTAAAAGCTTCAACCGAAAATCCGCCATTTATTTATCAGCATTTGATAATACATCCAAAGCGCATGGAATTTTTAAGACTTCTATTCAGTCGGGTTCAGATCCTGTAAAAATCCAGATGGAAAATGTATGGGGATACAGAAGTCTTCAAAAAGCAAAAAATGCTGAAGAATATATCTTAGTAAAAGAATCATACACTGATTCTCCCAATATTTTTGCAGCATCAGATTTCTCAAAACAACAAAAGCTGAGTGATACCAATCCGCAGCAAAGCCAATATAACTGGGGTACAGATGAACTGGTACACTGGACAACACCAAAAGGACATACTTCTACAGGAATTTTATACAAACCGGAAAATTTCGATCCGAATAAAAAATATCCTATGATTGTTTATTTCTATGAAAAACTTTCGGATAATCTGAACCGTTATGTTGCGCCAGCTCCTACACCTTCAAGATTGAATATTTCTTATTTTGTGAGCAACGGATATCTGGTTTTTACTCCTGATATTTCTTACACAGACGGCTTCCCTGGGGAGTCTGCAATGGAATACATTAATTCCGGAGTTGAAAAATTAAAACAAAATTCCTGGGTAGATGGTGCTAAAATCGGAATTCAGGGTCAAAGCTGGGGCGGTTATCAGGTAGCCTATCTTATTGCTCATACCAATATGTATGCAGCCGCATGGAGTGGTGCTCCTGTTGTCAACATGACTTCCGCATATGGAGGAATCCGATGGACTTCAGGAATGAACAGACAGTTCCAATATGAGAAATCACAAAGTAGATTAGGCAAAAATCTATGGGAAGCACCGGATCTTTATATTAAAAATTCACCGCTTTTTACTATTGATAAAGTACAGACTCCGGTAGTTATTATGAGTAATGATAAAGATGGTGCAGTGCCATGGTATCAGGGAATTGAAATGTTTACCGCATTACGCCGCCTTGGGAAACCGGTATGGCTTCTGAACTATAACGGTGATGATCATAATCTGGTAAAACGCCAGAACAGAAAGGATATTCAAATCCGTGAACAGCAGTTTTTTGATTACTATCTTAAAGGTGCTAAAGCTCCGGTCTGGATGACGAAAGGTATTCCGGCCACCCAAAAAGGAAAAGATTGGGGATTTGAGCTGACGGATGATAAGCCTAATTAATATGAACCCGGCGGAGCCAAAGGCTCCGCCGGTTTTTTTTATATTTCTCAAAAAAATATATCACAAAACATAAACTGACACAATGGCATTTTTTTTATGATGGGTCTGTTGGGCACTTTTATTATATTTACCGCCAATTATAAATAACAGTATGGGAATCTTTGATTTTTTTAAGAAGAAAAACAACAATCAGGAAAATGTAAATACTTTGGTTCAGGAAATGGAAATGCCAGAGGAAAGAATAGTGGCACAGGAAGTGGCGGAAGAAGTAGAAGAAACAATACCGGAAATCCCTTCATTACAAGTGGAAGAGCCGAAGACCGTAAATAAGGAATTTGAAAAAATCAAAATTTATAATGATTATATAGTCTATTCTATAGCGCTTCAGCTAAGAGGAGAATATACGCCTATTTCTGCTTTTGAAAAAGAAAATGGTGAGATAGAAGGCTTTGCTTATATGGTAACAGAAGATGCTTATGCGCTGGCTCCACAACAGGCAATCGCACAAATGGAAGAAAAGTTTGAAAACGAACTTCAGGAAGGGAAGATCAAGTCTTATATGATTTTGTATCACTCTCAGTTTGATAATAATGATAATCATAATCCGGCAACAAAAGAAGACGAATTTAAAGCAATTTCACTTTCTTATCATTTTGAAGGATCTGATAAGGCAAAAACAGGACTTCCGTATATTTTTGAAAACCAAAATGTCACTTACAAAGGTTTTGCAGCGTTTTCTCACGAAGAAAATAATGAGATCATGAATCATCAGTTGGTGGATGGTAAGGATTATTTCCCGAATACAGAAGGAATTGCTGCTCCTGAAATTACTAACGAAGCAGGAATTATCATAAGAAAATCAAATGTTCATAATCTTGTGAATACCTGGAGTGGTGTTTTTGGTCATGAAAATTTCCAGACTAAAGATTACGGCCAATACCTTACCACTGTTTTAATGCAGTCTACGGTTACAGACACGTCAGGTGAAGATAAAAGCAAAACAGAATTTGAAGATGTAAGATTTAAAACGATTGTTACGGATGAATTGAGTACCATAATCCCGGAAGTGAAAACTGATTATGTTTTGGATTTTGAAACAAGATCAATCAGGGAATGGGAAAATGCACTTAATTTGCAGGCGATTGTAGCGGGGCCGGCCAGAGAAACTTTTGGAGTTTGGTTCTTTGCTACAGATTATGCTGAAAATAGAAACACTTACATGACCCAGCCTCATCTGAGGGTAAATATCAGCGGAATTGTTTTCATTCTTGATGTTCACACAAACACTGATTTACCTGACGGGACTAAAATGAGTGAAGATTTCACAACATATGCACCAAGCCAGGATCTTCCTAATTATGCATGTTTCGATTTTATTGCTCAGGTTGTAGACTATAAGGAAACAGAATTGCTTGAAGATGGCAGCGTTAAAGGATATATCCTGAAGTTAAAACTGATTACAAATGAAGAGAATGAAGATTTCTTCACTATCGATGCTTTTGTTAATAAAGAAAACATGAGATTTGAAACTCCGGCAAAAGGAATGAAGGTTACCGGAGCCCTTCAGCTTCAAGGTAAAATTGCTGAATAATTTAAAAAAATATAAAAGCTTAAAAAGAGGTTGTTCCCATGGAATAACCTCTTTTTATTTTCTGATTCTTCATTTATTAAACGCAAAGAATTATGTGATTCGAGAGCTGTTTATAAGGGAGCAAAAGGTTGTGACTTTGTCGCTGATGGAGCTTTGTGGTAAATGAGGCGTTTGCTTAGTACGAATCAATGAAATTGATTCCGCCCTTTGCTCTCTTAAAAATATTACAGCATACAGATTTGCATGTAAAAAACAAAAAAGGCAATCCTAAGACTGCCTTTCTATATTTTTCTGAAAAATTATTTGTTTTTCATTTCTTCCTTGATCTTGTTCTCCAATTCCTCAGAAAGATCCGGATTATCTTTTAAAACATCTTTTACAGCATCACGTCCCTGACCAAGTTTCGTCTCTTCGTAGCTGAACCAAGATCCGCTTTTCTTCACGATTCCCATATCTACTGCAGTATCAAGAATTTCACCTACTTTAGAAACTCCTTCTCCGTACATGATATCGAATTCTGCCTGTTTGAAAGGAGGTGCTACTTTGTTTTTCACAATCTTCACTTTCACACGGCTACCGATAGCCTCATCACCTTGTTTGATAGGCGCGCTGGCTTTTCTGATATCAATTCTTACAGAAGCATAGAACTTAAGAGCGTTACCTCCGGTAGTAGTTTCAGGATTTCCGAACATTACCCCGATTTTTTCTCTCAACTGGTTAATGAAGATCACTGTACATTTCGTTCTTGAAATAGTAGCTGTAAGCTTTCTTAATGCCTGAGACATCAATCTTGCGTGAAGACCCATTTTAGAATCTCCCATTTCACCTTCAATCTCTGCTTTTGGCGTAAGAGCTGCAACAGAGTCAATCACAACGATATCGATAGCTCCTGAACGGATAAGGTTATCTGCAATTTCTAAAGCCTGTTCTCCGTTATCCGGCTGAGAAATGATCAGGTTTTCAAGATCAATTCCCAGTTTCGCAGCATAGGTTCTGTCGAAAGCGTGCTCTGCATCAATAAATGCTGCAATACCACCTGCTTTTTGAGCTTCAGCAATAGCATGAAGGGTTAATGTTGTTTTACCTGAAGATTCAGGACCGTATATTTCAATGATTCTTCCTTTTGGATATCCGCCGATACCTAATGCGATATCTAATCCTAAAGAACCGGAAGGAATTACTTCTATTGTATTGTCTATAGATTCATCACCTAAAGTCATTACTGTTCCCTTTCCGTATGTTTTATCTAATTTGTCAAGCACTAGAGCAAGTGCTTTTTTCTTATCATCAATGTTACTCATCGCTATTAAAATAATTTCTCAAAAATACATAATTTATATATCAAAAACTAATGTTTTTTGTCCCTGAAAACTGTTTTTAGAGTTAAAAAATGATAAAATTTTGCTGCTGATTTTATTCATAACGTAAAGAATGGAGGATGGACTGTATAGGAATATTTAAAGATTTTTTTTTGTAACTAAAAAACTGTTGATTTATAATGTAATGTTTGTTGGAGACCCGCAAAGACGCAAGCTT
This sequence comes from Chryseobacterium rhizoplanae, assembly GCF_900182655.1. Classification (GTDB taxonomy): domain Bacteria; phylum Bacteroidota; class Bacteroidia; order Flavobacteriales; family Weeksellaceae; genus Chryseobacterium; species Chryseobacterium rhizoplanae. Next base: position 388,263 of record NZ_FXTC01000003.1, on the reverse strand, counting down.
TTTTAATGATTCTATGCTTTAAGGCGCAAAGATTTTATCGAAGATAAAATTGAATACTGTAAAATTATTTTATCTCTCGCTAATTTTGCAGATGTTAATAAAAATCTGCATAAATAGCTTGATCTTCGAGAAAATTTATTTAAGATTTATAATTTCTCTAGCTGAAAATCTTTGATTTTCTTGCGCCTTAAAAGTTTTTGTAACGCATGGGGATTTTTTGCGTCTTTACGATTTTTAAAAGAGGTATTTTAATGGAAATTTGAATTCTTGGTGATATTCAGATAATCTTCCAGTACCTTCATCTGATCCTTATTTCCTCTTTTTATTCTGGCATCACGGCTTACGATGCTGTCATAAATCTTGTTGAAAAGTATCTTTGATTTGGGAAACAGATTTTTGTTGGGAACTTCCGGGATCTGTAGCCTTTTGCAGACTTCATGATCCAGCAGAAACCAGGTACAGCAGACATGCAGATATTTTAAATTTTTCCTTTGGAATTCAAATTTTAAAATTGGATTTTCCAGAGACTCATTCAACAGGGAATGAGCAAGAAGAACAGAATCTTTATCGGACGGAGGTTGAACAGAAGTCCATAAATAAAAATATTCAGTAGCTTGTTTTTTATTGTCGGGGAGAAGCTGTTCCGGAATTCCCAGAAGATAACCTACGTATTTCCAAAGGTGAAAAATTCCCTGTTCCTCTTCAATAGAAAAACTATTTCCTAATTTTTTAAGACTATGAAGGAATACCAGACTGAAACCAATATACGTTGCCATCATATCCCATGAATTGATGGGCTCACCCCAGTTTTCTGTATCCCAGTTTTGATAATGTTTTTTTATGGAAAGTCTTGCATAAGAATGGATCAGGCGGGTTTTTATAGCAAATTCATATCCTTTTGCGTGAACTTCCAGTGCATTGTAACGGGTAGCATTTACCCAGAAATCCAATGTTTCCGAAAGGCGTTTTACCGCACCCTTTTTTAATGCCTCTGTAACAATAAGGGGTTTGTTGAGGTAGGCATAGTCATAACCGCCGATCAGACAATAATCTCTCAACGAAATCAGAGAGTCCAGGTTGCTTCTCATGCATAGTTCAGCACCGCTTTTGAGTAAATTGCAATCAAGCCATTCAGGAACTTTCTGAGTTTGGCTGAAAAGCTTTTTTACACTTTCAGGAACTGAATCTGTTTCCGAAACTCCATTTCTGATATACTGCTCAATTTCCCTGGATGCCTCATGAAATTTTTTAGTAAAATAAACATCTCTTACCACCTCATCACCAATCTCGTCCACATGATGAAAAAAAGGAGCGAATTTTTCAAATTTTTCAAAACCCACTTCTGCTCCTGAAAATTCAATAAGTAGTTTTCCGTTTCCACTTTCCCAGAAATCTCTGAAATGAGGAGCATCTTTAAATCGCGGTTGTATCATGTTCATTCCTTTACCTATAAAAGTACAAGTTTTATGCTGAAATTCTTTGGTGAGATTTGTCAGGCTAGGTAAAAAAATAATATATATAGAAATAAATCACCCAAAAGGGTAATTGTTTAGCCTTAATTGTTTTTGAAAATTTGCAATAATCATTAAAACTTCAAATTATGTTAATAAAAAATGAAAACATGAAATTAGTAGATCTCTCAGTTTACTCAAATGAACTTCTTACTGAAGGATTAGGCCAGGGAGAGGTTACGGAACAGGATGCTCAAAATGCATTGGCTCAACTGTATATTTCATATGCCGAAGAGCAAGCAAAAGTATTTTTAGTAAGTAATATGCATTTTACCACTTTGACAATTGATAATGTTAATTTACAGGGATTGTGGACCAGGTTGAAAGAAATATTTTGTTCAATTGTAAGAGAGGATAGTATTTTTAGTAAAATAATTGATTTTATCTTAGAAGCTATAGGACAAATTATTCCTTTGGGTATTTTTGTCAAATCTTTAGTTAAGATAATTATTAAGTACTTTCTTCAGAAAGGTATTGGAGCAGTTTGTCCCGTATAACACAAAAAAACCTTCCCATCGGGAAGGTTTTATATTACTTATTGCTTATCGCTCATTACTTATTATAAAGAAGCAGCATGTACAAGCATATCCACTAACTTGTTAGAGTAACCCATTTCGTTGTCGTACCAAGAAACAAGTTTCACGAAGTTTGGAGAAAGCATGATACCAGCATCTTTATCGAAGATAGAAGTTCTCTTATCTCCTACGAAGTCCTGAGATACTACTGCATCTTCAGTGTATCCTAGGATACCTTTCAATTCACCTTCAGAAGCAGCTTTGATTACTGAACAGATATCTTCATAAGAAGCAGCTTTTTCAATTCTCACTGTTAAATCTACTACAGAAACATCAACAGTTGGTACTCTGAAAGACATACCTGTTAGTTTTCCGTTCAAAGAAGGGATTACTTTTCCTACTGCTTTAGCAGCACCTGTAGAAGAAGGGATAATGTTGTTCAGAGCAGCTCTACCACCTCTCCAGTCTTTTACTGAAGGACCGTCAACAGTTTTCTGAGTAGCTGTTGTAGCGTGTACAGTTGTCATTAAACCTTCTACGATTCCGAAATTATCGTGGATCACTTTAGCTAAAGGAGCTAAACAGTTTGTAGTACAAGAAGCGTTTGATAAGATTTTGATATCATCAGTAAGTTCCTTGTGGTTTACACCCATTACGAACATTGGAGTATCATCTTTAGAAGGAGCAGAAAGGATTACTTTCTTAGCACCAGCGTTGATGTGAGCCTGAGCAGTATCTTTAGATAAGAAAAGACCTGTAGATTCTACGATATAGTCAGCACCAATTTCATTCCACTTTAGGTTGTTAGGATCTCTTTCAGCAGTTACTCTGATTCTTTTCCCGTTTACTACAAGATCATTTCCTTCTACAGAAACTTCACCTGGGAAAATACCGTGTACAGAGTCATATTTTAACATGTAAGCCATGTATTCTGCATTAATAAGGTCATTGATTCCTACAACTTCAATGTTGTCTCTTTCAGTCATTGCTCTGAAAACAAGACGTCCAATTCTACCAAAACCGTTGATACCTACTTTAATTGTTGACATAATAGTTTGTTTTTATTAGATTATAAAAATAATTAGATTGCTAAAATTTCTGAAATCAGTAAAAGATCTCTATTGATTTCGTTATGTTTTTTAATGGCTTCTTCAATCGGCGTATACGTCAGATCGTTAGAACGCATTCCTGCCATTACATTGGTTTGTCCTTCCATTAATCCTGTTACGGCACCATAGCCTAGTCTGCTTGCCAAAACCCTGTCTGCACAGCTTGGAGAGCCTCCTCTCTGCATGTGTCCCAAAATGGCTACACGAATGTCATAATCAGGGAATGTCTGTTTTGTTTTTTCTGCAAGTTCATACACATTGGCAAGTTTTTCACCCTCTGCAACCACCACAATGCTTGATGCCTTTCCGGTTTTTTCAGCATCTCTGAATTTCGTGAAAAGCTCATCAATACTGTCTTTTTTCTCAGGAATCAAAATATCCAAAGCTCCTGTTGCCAATCCACTGTTTAATGCAATGAAACCAGCATCACGCCCCATCACCTCTACAAAGAAAACTCTGTTGTGGGAAGTTGCCGTGTCACGGATTTTATCAATGGCATCCATTGCGGTATTCAAAGCAGTGTCGTATCCGATGGTATTATCAGTTCCGAAAATATCATTGTCGATTGTTCCCGGGACACCGATTACTCTGATTCCAAATTCTTCATTAAAGATTTTTGCACCGGTGAAAGTTCCGTCTCCACCAATACAAACCAATCCGTCTATTCCAAGCTTTACGCAATTGTCATAAGCTTTCTGGCGGCCTTCTTTTGTTCTGAATTCAGCAGATCTGGCAGACTTTAGAATTGTTCCACCCTGGTTGATTATATTTTTTACGGAACGGGCCCCCATTTTCAGGAAATCATTGTTGATAAGACCGTTGTAGCCTTCTCTCACCCCGTAGCATTCGATATTATAGTAATTGGCGGTTCTTACTACCGCTCTTAACGCCGCATTCATACCCGGAGAGTCACCTCCTGAAGTAAGAACTGCAATCTTTTTTACAGCACTCTCTTTCATCAAGAAAAAAATTTCGAACACAAATTTACAAAAACAAGTTCAGATTATCGTAGTAACTTTCCAATAGTTTTGAATATAAATTATTAAAAGCTTCTGAAGTTTGTAGGTTTAAAAAAATATCGTGCGGTTTTAGTTTCCTGAGCATCGATATCCAGATCATACCATGGTGTAAAATGAGGATTAAAAGGATTGGAGAGTACATGAATAGATTGTGCTGGCGTAAATCCTTCACTCAACAAAAACAGTCTTTTCCCTTCTTTATTCTTACAGACACCTGAAATAAAAACAATATGTCCCGGACTTCCCGGTGTAATCAGAATATCTCCGGTTTTCAAGTCAGAATTTTTTGCAACAGGTTTTGTTTCTTTATGTAATGAAATCGTTCCTGCATAATTAAAGATCAGATCCAGATAATTTCTGAAACTCTGATAAGAATCATCAAAAGCAGCAGTTTTTCTAAAGCTCACCGAATTTCCGTTGACAAAAGCTCTTGTTCCATTTTTATAGTCATTCCAGCTGAGAAGATCCCCGCTCGTAAAATGAAATTTGATTTCGTCAAACTTTTTCACTTTATAAAGATACTCCGCTCTCATACGGATGGCAGCATCAGCGCATTGCTGAAGGTCTTTAGTTCCTGTATCAATATCAAAAACAGCTTCATGGAGGTGTTGGGTAGAAATAGGAGTACCATCATATTTCAGAATCTGACTTTCATAAGGTTTCAGCTTAAAGTTTTCAATAAAATATCCGAAAGAACCAGGTTTTTCTTCACTCCATTCATATCCCTTGGGAGGAGAAAATCTTTCCCGGATGGTATTTTTATCCTTATGGATCTTTGCAGAACTTTTTGCCGTTAAATTTTCATTATGATCAGGTTCAGCCAGTAAACGGTCTGATAATTTTTCCTTCGTACAGTTGGTAAGAATAAGAAGCGCTGTAATTCCCGTGATGATTTTTTTCATGCGTTTTTAGTTAACGCAAATATCATTTTTTTCCACGTATCAGCAAATAAAGTTGTGAAAATCTATAATATTTAACTTCTGCTTTACGCTTTTTCATTTTCAGGAATCAGTAATTTGCCCCAATCATTCAGCTGCCAAAGAATCTTCACCAGTTGTTCACCCAGTAGTGTCAATGTATATTCAACTCTTGGAGGAAGTTCATTAAAAGATTGTTTCGTCAAAATGCCATCATCTACCATCTCCGATAATTGCTGATTCAAAACTCTCCGGTCAACTTTAGCGATACCGCGCAGAAATTCACTCGGACGTTTTTTTCCTTCATTGATCTGCCAAACGATAGGAATTTTCCATTTTCCGCTGATGGTATTCACTGCGACTTCCAACGGGCAAATTTTATTTTCTTCAGCTCTTTCCTTTGTTTCCATAAAATTGACTTTTTTATCCCTATGGGTGAAAAATATGCGGTATTGCTTTTGTCTGGTTAGTTTCAGACTTTTGTAAAGATAATCATTAAAAACAGCATGTCAGAAAAACGAAAAGGGGCCCGTTCCATCAAAGATATTCCACAGGATATTTTAGAACAGCTGAACCGCGGAGAAATTGAAACCGCCAATCTTACAGAATGGCTGGCAGTAGATCAAAGGTTATTGTTGGAAAATTTACTTCAGCAGAATAACCGGATTGGTTATTTAAAACCTGTCTTGGAAAATGTAGACCAGCTGAAAAAGCAAACTGTAAATACTCTCAACGAAGCTATCGGAGTTGGACTTTTGAATTTAGCCGGAAAAAATAATGATAATGAATTTCTATCGAAGCTTGCAACCCATCCGGCAGATCTTGTGCGTTGCTGGGCAGCTTATACCATTGGAAGAAATCACGACTTGAACCTGAAAGAAAAATTAAAAAGCATTCAGTCTTTTGCTTCTGATTCCCATTTCGGAGTGAGGGAGATCTGCTGGATGACGGTGCGTCCTGATATTTCAAAAAATCTTGACGAGAGTTTGTTTGTTTTATCAGAATGGACACAGCATAGCAATGAAAATGTAAGACGTTTTGCCAGCGAATCTACCCGGCCGAGAGGAGTGTGGTGTGAACATATTGATGCTTTGAAACAAAATCCTGGACTAGGTCTTGAAATTTTAGAACCTTTACGATCAGATTCATCCCGATATGTGCAGGACAGTGTTGGCAATTGGTTGAATGATGCCAGCAAATCTCAACCTGAATTTGTGGTAGAAGTCTGTGATGAATGGCTCCGTGAAAGTCCGACAAAAGAAACCCAATATATCGTAAAGAAAGCCTTGCGGACCATCAAAAAGTAGAAGTTATCCACAAACTGGAAATGTTGATTTAATTTTTGATCACATAGGTCACAGATTTTCATAGCATTACATGGTGCCTTTATATCCCATTTATTCTTCGGTAGTGCCTTTATTTGCTTAATTTTTACATGAAAATTACATTGAAACATTTTCAATGTTAACTATATATTAACGAGAAAAAGTTATCCACAATATGAGTTTTCAATTAATGTGGATTCTATCTGTCACTCAATTAATAATTTAAATAAAAATTAAAAAATGGAAGCTTGAATTTCTATCTTTTCTTCGCTTAGAAAAAAGTTATCCACAATATGAGATTTCACTTACCATTTTTCCGTCAAATACTTCCAGTATCTTTTCGGAACATGCTGAATATGAAGTTTCATATTCTTTCGTTCTACAATATTGGTTTTAGTAAAATATCGCTGCCAAAGCACCTGATAATTCATTTCTTCATTATGAAACTTCTGTTGGTATTTATTGAAATCCGGTTTTTCATCAGGGTAGAAGAACTCGCAGTTTTCCAGGTCGTAAAAAATGCCGTAATTCCTCCTCAGATCATAGATCATCCATTTCTGGTCCTGATACCGGTCATTAAAATGTTTTCGGATTAACGGAAGAACATTGAAGTCAGGATCTATTTTAGAAAAGAATACATCATCTTTCATTTTTTCAAAGCGGACAAAAGCAGTCATTCTATGCCTTTCCCTATCAACCGATTTACAGATTTTTGAAATTTGTAAAATATTGTTATCTGCAAAATTTTCAAGAATATTTTCTCCCGGATGTTTGATAGATTGTCTTACAGCGGATAAGATGAGGTTTTCAAGATAGGGTTCCTCTGATAAAAAAACTTTTAAAAGCTTATGGATGCCCAATTTTCCGATATTCTGCTCCAATTTGTTGAGAACCCGCTCAGACTTTTCTGTTTGTGTGATGACTTCGTGGATTTCAGCAAAAATATTTTCCTGATGAAAACGCCCTCTGCTGGCTATTTCTACCTCTTTATAACGGTATTCAAAAACTTCAAATACCGCAGTGAAAAGACCATCGAAACTTCCATCGTAGAGTAGGGTTGTCATCATTTATTTTAAAATTTAGTTGTACTGCCTGTCATTCTGAGATTCTTCCTTCGTCAGAATGACAAATGTGCTGTTTTACCGAAGTAATAAATTAGTGATCATTTGTGAAAAAATTCGTGTAATTTGTGTTTAAAACAATGTCAGTTGTTGTGAGAACTGATTGTGAAACTTTGATGAGCTTCCACCTATCAACAGTTTTCTAAAATTTTTGTCCGTTAAATATTTCAGGTAAGCATTCCCAGCAGTGAAATCAATAAAATATTTTGCCCGGTTCACGGCTGCTCCCAGTTTTTTTAAATGATCCATTGTTAAGACCTGAAAACGTCTTGCACTTATAATTTTTTGAGCTGTTTTTACCCCAATTCCCGGAATTCTTAAAATGGTTCGATATTCTGCAGTCTGAAGATTCACAGGAAACTGATCCAGATTTCGTAATGCCCAGCTTAATTTCGGATCCATTTCCAGATCAAGAAAGGGAACATTCGGATCTAAAATTTCTTCAGCTTTAAAACCATAAAATCTCATCAGCCAATCCGACTGATACAACCGGTTTTCACGAAGCATAGGAACTTCCGTCGTTAAAGAAGGTAATCTCTGATCTTCCAAAACGGGAACATAACCTGAATAATAAACTCTTTTGAGATTGAAATTTTTGTAAAAATGATCGGCCACTTTAATGATCTGCAGGTCGTTTTCATTGGTTGCGCCTACAATCATTTGTGTAGACTGTCCTGCCGGAGCAAACTTGGGAACTTTTTTTAAAACTTTCTTTTCATCCTTATACTGGATAATTCCTTTTTGAATATATCGCATAGGACTGATCATATCCTGCCTGTTCTTTTCTGGAGCCAATAATTTTAATCCGCTTTCTGTAGGGATTTCAATGTTTACGGATAAACGGTCTGCGTACAAAGCGGCTTCCTGCATCAGGTCATCACTTGCCCCGGGAATAGATTTCAGATGAATATATCCATTAAAATTTTCTTCCAGGCGCAGCTTTTTGGCCACTCTCACCAGCCGTTCCATTGTGGTGTCTGCATTTTTGAAAATTCCGGAGCTCAGAAATAAACCTTCAATATAATTTCTGCGGTAAAAATTAATCGTAAGATCTACGACTTCTTCTACTGTAAAGGCAGCTCTTTTAATATCATTTGAACTTCTGGAAACACAGTAAGCACAATCATAGATACAGTGATTGGTCAATAGAATTTTAAGCAAAGAAACACATCGTCCATCTTCTGTATAGGTATGGCAGATGCCACTTGCGGAACTGTCTCCTAAAGCTCCTTTTTTATTCTTTCTTGAGCCGCCGCTGGACGAACACGAAACATCATATTTCGCTGCATCGGCAAGGATTTCCAGTTTTTCTTTAAGGCGGTCAAAATTCATATTTTTAAATTTTTGATATGTTTTGTATCTGAGATGTATTTTAATTTTGTTCAAATTTAGTTCCAAAATTGATAAAAGTCAATCTTTTTTCATAGAAGTTATCAACAAAAAAGAGTCTCAAAATCATTATATTTACGGCTCATTAAAGTTTATATCATGAATCATAAACCAATCGAAGGTTTTTCCAAGCTTCCAAAGCAGGGTAAAATCGACTGGCTCGTAAACGAATATCTTGAAGGAAACCAGGAATATCAAAATATATTAAAACAATACTGGAACGATGATGCAGATCTTCAGAAACTTCACGATGAGTTTTCTGAAAATACCATCTCCAATTTTTATATGCCTTACGGAATTGCTCCGAACTTTCTGATCGATGGAAAGCTGCTGGCACTTCCAATGGCTGTTGAAGAAAGTTCAGTAGTGGCGGCCGCTTCCAAAGCTGCGAAATTCTGGATCGATAAGGGAGGTTTCAAAACAACGATTATCAACACTGAAAAACTGGGGCACACCCATTTTATTTTTAATGTTGAACCCCATAAATTATTACATTTCTTTAATTTCAGTTTAAAGAAAAAATTACTTGAAGCGACAGAAGATATCACGGCGAACATGAGAAAACGCGGTGGTGGTATTTTAAATATCAATCTGGTGGATAAAACTGCAGAAATGCCGAATTATTACCAGCTAAAAGCAAGCTTTGATACGGTAGATTCCATGGGAGCGAACTTTATCAACTCATGTCTTGAGCAGTTTGGAAAAACTTTGAGGCAGGAAGTGGCAACCAGTGAAGATTTCACTCAGGAAGAAAAGAATTCACTACAGATCGTGATGAATATCCTTTCCAACTTTACCCCTGACTGTATCGTGAGAGCTGAGGTTTCCTGTAAAATGGAAGACTTAAAAGACGACAGCGGAATTTCTCCTGAAGAATTTGCTTCTAAATTCAAACAGGCAGTTACCATCGCTGAAATTGAACCTTACCGTGCAACCACTCATAATAAAGGAGTGATGAATGGAGTAGATGCAGTGGTGATTGCTACCGGAAATGATTTCAGAGCTACAGAAGCCTGTGCACATGCTTATGCTGCAAGAGATGGACAATACAGATCTTTGACGCATTGTACCACAGATAATGGAGTATTCAGATTCTGGATTGATCTTCCTATTTCTGTAGGAGTTGTGGGAGGGCTTACGAATCTTCATCCATTGGTAAAATTCTCATTAGCACTTCTTGGAAAACCTTCTGCACAGGAACTGATGAGTATTCTTGCTGTTTCAGGTCTTGCACAAAACTTTGGAGCATTGCGTTCACTGGTAACTACAGGAATCCAGAAAGGGCATATGAAAATGCACTTATTGAATATCCTGAATCAGTTGGGAGCTACCGAAGAAGAAAAGCAGCACTTTGTAACGTACTTCAAAGATAAGACGGTGAGCCACCACGAGGTGATCAATGAATTTAACAGAATGAGAGGAAACTAATGTTACAGATCATCTTGCCCATTGTGTTTCTTCTTTTTGGATTCTTTTTAAAGAAAACCAATAATGAAGGGTTCAGAAGCTCCAAGAGATTTGCCAATATGTTTATCATACTGGGAATCTCTACCTTGGTTGCCAAGTTCATTTTAATGTACTTAAAATCAAAATAGTGAAAAAAAGTATTGTATTTTTCTTATTGATTTCAGGTTTAGGTTTTTCGCAGCAGAAAGAAGTGAAAATAAATAACCTGCCGCCAAAATCTGAAAACTTTGTATTCCCTGTGATTACTTATGCAGGAAATCCAGCAGTTGCCGATAAGATCAATACATTTCTGCAGGTGAAAGAACTGGAATATATTCCGAATTCTGGTGGAAATCCTTTTAAACTAGCCTCTACCGCAACAAATTCTTATTCCAACTATGTTTACTTCTATGATTGGGAGAAACTGGAAACGCCTAAAAATATTTTAACAATGGGTATTCATGGTGAAGCTTCGGGAGCCTATCCAGAAGAATTTGAAGATTGGAAGAATTTTGATCTAAGGACAGGGAATTTTATCAATGCTGAAGATTTATTTCGGGCAGAGAGCAGGAAAACAGTCAATGGTTTGATTCAAAGTAGAGTAAAAAAGAGAGTGAATGACTTTCTCGTTAAATTAAAATCTGAAAAAAATCCATCAGAGGAAGTTCAGGATCAAATTGCAATGTATGAAGATTGTTTCATAGAACATACTTTGAATGGTATCCGGTATTTTTTTGGTAAGGATAAAATTACTTTTGTGGCAGGCAGATGTTCTAACCATGCGATGCGGGCATTGGACGATCTGGGAAGTCATGAACTTGAATTTACTTATAAAGAACTTGAAAAATACCTGAGTATTTATGGTAAAAATCTGATTTCAGGTTCGGAAAAGATAGGGCAGACTGGGCCCGGGAATAAACTGTTCAAAGGAAAAATTGACGGAAAATATCCTGTTACGGTTTTGTTTAACGAAATTAATGAGGACGATTCTTTTTCCGCTACTTATTGGTATGATAAGAATAAAAAACCGATTAACTGGAGAGGAGAATTTATTCACGATCATTTTTCTATCACCGAAGATGATTATCATAGCGAAGAACTTAAAGAATGGGTTCCAAGAGCCTTAATAGAAGCTGACTTAAAGGGAAATAAAATCTCCGGAACCTGGCAGGACTATAAAACAAAAAAATATTTAACCTTAGAATTAGAAGAGCTATAAAATGAAAACAATTACTTTAGTTTTTGGAGCGGTTTACGGAATGGTGTCTGTGATCCTGGGTGCATTCGGAGCGCATGCTTTAAAGAAAATATTAGCCGTGGAAAGGCTGGAAAGCTTTGAAACAGGAGTAAGGTATCAGATGTATGCGGCATTTTTCCTGCTGATCATCGGGTATATCTTAAAATTTGAAACTTCTGCTGAGAGATGGACTTCCATTTTAATGATTGCAGGAACCTTGTTATTCTCAGTGAGTATCTATTTTCTGAGTATGCAGGATTATTTAGGAATGAACCTTAAATTTTTAGGACCTATCACTCCGCTTGGAGGTTTGATGATGATTTTAAGCTGGGGAATGCTTATCTTTTATTTTGCCAAAAACAGAATTTAAGAATGAAGATTAAGAGAAGAAGACGGTTAATAAGGACATTCAATCTCTTAGATCAGCCTATCAGATTCAATCCGTTTGTTTTTAGCCGTACTTTTTTTATGTGGGCTGTTACAGGCCTTGTAGGAGGTGTTATTGCCGGAGGATATTGGATCGTTCTGGAACATTTTACAGAATTTTTAGCTGAATTTCAAGGCTGGCAGGTTATTCCCACCATGGCGATCTGTGGTTTGCTGGCCGGGCTGGTAATTCATTTTATAGGTGATCCCGGAGAAATTCATTTGATCGTTAACAACATCAGATTTAATAAAGGAAAACTGGAACCGAAGAACAATCCTTCGATGATTCTTTCATCCCTGTTTTGTGTAGCTTCGGGAGGAAGTTTGGGACCGGAGGCGCCATTGGTACAGGTAACAGGTTCTACGGGAACCTGGCTGGGGAAAATTTTCAGACTGAAAGGTGAGGAACTGCGTTCTTTGAGTATTGCCGGGATGGCTTCTGGCTTTACCGCGTTATTTGGAGCGCCGCTGGGAGGTAGTCTTTTTTCTCTGGAAATCCTGCATCATAAACATGCTGTAGAATACTATAAAGCCATTATTCCTGCTTTGGTAGCGAGCTGTTTCAGTTATCTGATGTTTGCTTTGATTATCCATTTGGGAATTGGGGCAACCTGGGATTTGAAAGCCTATCATTATACCGGAATATATGATTTTCTATATGCTGCACTGTTCGGAATTGTAGGAACTTTGTTCGGATGGATTTTCATTTTTGTAGTTAAGTTTTTCAAAAAAGTTTTCGAATACAGAAACTTCCCAATATATATTAAAACATTGGTGGGAGGAATTATTTTAGGAATCATTGCCTATAATTTCCCTATTACAAGATACTTTGGACATAACGAGATCAATCAGTTAATCGATGGTAATTTCGGACTCAATTTCTTACTCCTGATTCTGGTTTTTAAAATACTGGCGATTGCCATTACAGTAACTTCAGGATGGCGGGGAGGATTTATTATTCCTCTGTTCTTTGTAGGAACAACATTGGGACTCATTATCCATAATTTATTTCCGGCTGTAGATACCACATTAGCCATTGTAAGCTGCATGGCGGCGATTAATGCGTGTGTAACAAGAACGCCGATGAGTACTACCATTATCTTAGGAACCCTTACCGGATTTACCTATTTTGTACCGATATTATTTGCGAGCCTTACCGGATATTTTCTGGCTCCAAGAATTCCGTTCATCGGATCACAATCTGAGAAATTAGTGGAAGAATAAAGGGAATTTGAGTGATATGTTAAAAATCAAGTCAATCAGACTTTAATTTTTGAGTCAATAAACTTGAACTTCCATGTCTTTTTAGTAAATTTGTCAACCTTTAAATAGTAAAATAAAATAATAAAAATAATATGAATCTTCACGAGTATCAATCAAAAGAGATTTTATCAAAGTATGGAGTAGCTATCCAACGTGGTTTCGTTGCAAACAACGTAGATGAAGCTGTAGCAGCTGCTGAAAAATTGACTGCTGAAACCGGAGCACAGGCTTGGGTTGTAAAAGCACAGATTCACGCAGGTGGTCGTGGTAAAGGTGGGGGTGTTAAGTTTTCTCCAAACATGGATAAACTTAAAGAGAACGCTCAGAATATCATCGGAATGCAGTTGGTAACTCCTCAAACTTCTGCTGAAGGTAAAAAAGTACACTCTGTTTTGATTGCAGAAGATGTTTATTATCCGGGAGAATCTGAAACTAAAGAATTTTATGTTTCTATTCTTTTAGATAGAGCTGAAGGAAAAAATACAATCGTATATTCTACTGAAGGTGGTATGGATATTGAGCACGTTGCTGAAGTAACTCCTCATTTGATCCACAATGAATTGATTGATCCAGCTATCGGTCTTCAAGGGTTCCAGGCTAGAAAAATTGCTTTCAACCTAGGTCTTGAAGGAAATGCATTCAAAGAATTTGTGAAATTTATTTCATCTCTTTATAATGCGTATACAGGAATTGATGCTTCTCTTTTCGAAATCAACCCGGTATTAAAAACTTCTGATAACAAGATTATCGCTGTAGATGCTAAAGTAACTTTAGATGACAACTCATTGTTCCGTCACAAAGATTTAGCTGAACTTAGAGATACAAGAGAAGAAGATCCAATGGATGTAGAAGCTGGTGAAGCGGGTCTTAACTTCGTAAAACTGGATGGTAACGTTGCTTGTATGGTAAACGGAGCTGGTCTTGCAATGGCAACTATGGATATCATCAAATTATCAGGTGGTAACCCGGCTAACTTCCTTGACGTAGGTGGTACTGCTGATGCTCAGAGAGTACAAACTGCTTTCGGAATCATCTTAAGAGATCCAAACGTAAAAGCTATTTTGATCAACATCTTCGGAGGTATCGTAAGATGTGACAGAGTTGCTCAAGGGGTTGTAGATGCTTACAAAGCGATGGGTAGCCTTCCGGTTCCATTGATCGTAAGATTACAGGGAACTAACGCTGTAGAAGCTAAAAAATTAATTGACGAGTCTGGTCTTCCGGTACACTCTGCAATTACTTTAGAAGAAGCTGCAAACAAAGTAAAAGAAGTTTTAGCTTAATTCTAAAATTTTCAGATAAATAGAAAACCGTTCCATTTTTGGAACGGTTTTTTAATGCATATGAAGAAACTTATTATCCATGAAAAACGTATATATTCCAAAACCATGCTCTGAAAACTGGGAATTGATGTCTCCACAGGACAAAGGACGATTCTGTGATTTATGTAATAAATGTGTTGTTGATTTTACAGAAAAGAATCCTCAGGAGGTTGAACAGATTTTAGAAGAAAATAAAGATACCCGAATCTGTGGAAGATTTTACAACCATCAGTTAGGTGATCATATTAACCAATCACAAAAGCTTAAGGTTCATTTCCTGAAATATATTCCTTCTTCATTTCAAAATAACGGAATTGTTTTAAGCTTATTTTCTGTGATTTTATTTTTAATAGGATGTTCAAAACCAAAAGTAGAAACGTATGCTACAACAGGTTTTGTTGATGTGATAGAAGAGGATTCTTGTGCTGCTAATGATAAGTATGCAATGGGAGAAGCACGCATTCTGGATAATGACAGTATTGCCAAAATGCCTAAAAATGATCCTATAAAATTGAAAAGAAAAGAGAGTAAGAAGTAGTTTATTTTTTAGAACAGATATAAAAAGACCACTTCAAAAGTTGAAATGGTCTCTATTTTTTTATTTGAATTCCTTACTTATCCTGATGGCTTTCAGGTAAAATATTCTCTCCACTCGTTATACTGATGCTTGTAGGCGTTACCAACTGCACTTTATCCACATCAAAACGTTCTTTAATCCCTAAATAAGCCTTACTTCTTACCTGAGCCAGATTAGAACCTACTTTTATCCAGAACTTCACCTGCAGATTAAATGCGCCTTGTTTCAGATCGGTAAAGATCACCTCTATAGTGTCTAGCTTATCCACATTGTCAAGGTTTTTAATCACATCCAGAATTCCTTTCTGTGCTTTACTGATATCTTCATCAGCAGGAATTTCAAAATTTAAAATAATCCTGCGCTGTGGCGAAGCCGTAATATTATAAAACGGCGCATTGAAGACTACCTGATTAGGAATATAAGCCTTTTTTCCATCGTCGGTAAGAAGTTTTGTAGTTAAGAAACCAATTTCCTGTACCGTTCCTGAATGAGCTCCAATCGTAATATAATCGCCTACTTTGTATGCTTTATCAATTCCGATCAGCATTCCTGAAAAAATACTTGAAACCAAATCTTTCAGCGCAACCCCGGCAATAACCCCGGCAACTCCCAAGCTTCCGATAAATTTCCAAAGAAAACCACTGAAACCCATTATTTCCAAAGCAATAAAGGTTCCCATCAGCATGATCAGAAATCTGAATACACTGATTAAGGTAACCAGGGAACTTTCTTTTTGGCTCTTCGGGAAGAATTTATGGAAGATTTTTACGGCTGCCTGGCTTAAATATTTACTGGTAATCAGGAAAAATGTAAATACTAAAATTCCGACAATAAGTTTGGGGGTAAGCTCTGCAAAGGTCACATACCAGTTTTCCAATACTTTATAAACAAGATCTACATACCTGAGTCCGGTCTTCTCCATGAATAAAATTTTTAATTAAAGATATAAATTTTCATCAAAAAATTTGCCAGTTCCAAAAAGTCTACTAAATTTGTAGACTATAAAGAGAAAACATTATGTCAATCAAACTAGGAGATACAGCACCCAACTTTCAGGCAGAGTCATCAGTAGGAGATATCAATTTCTATAATTATCTGGGAGATTCCTGGGGGATTCTGTTTTCGCATCCTGCAGATTATACCCCGGTATGCACTACAGAGTTGGGATATACTGCAAAATTGCAATCTGAATTTGATGCCAGAGGAACGAAGGTGATTGCTTTAAGTGTGGATGGAGTAGAAGATCATCAAAACTGGGTAAAAGATATTAATCAAACTCAGAATACCAATGTACAGTTTCCTATTATTGCTGATAAAGACAGAAAAGTTTCGGAGCTGTATGATTTTATTCATCCCAATGCTTCCGTTACGGCGACTGTACGTTCTCTTTTGATTATTGATCCTTCCAAAAAAGTAAGACTGATTATTACCTATCCGGCCTCTACAGGAAGAAATTTTGACGAAATCCTTAGAGTGCTGGATTCTTTGCAGCTTGTGGATAACTATCGTGTGGCTACTCCGGTTAATTGGGAAAATGGAGAAGATGTCATTGTGCCGCCAACGATTTCTACAGAAGAAGCACGGAAGATATTCCCAAAAGGGGTGACGGAAATAAAACCTTATTTACGATACACGCCACAACCCAATACATGATTTATTTGATTTTTTATAGTTTAGTTTTAATTTGTACGAAAAGCGCCCCGAAAAATTATTTCGGGGCGCTTTATTTTTTATAAGTATTTCAGTGATTACTTAACGTCGTTGATGATTTGTTTTGCTTTAGACGTTGGAAGATAAATCTGGAATCCTAAACCAAAAGTAATTTTGTTAGTATATCCACCGCTTCCGAATCCTGCATTTGCATCATATTTCACTAAACCTTCCAATCCGATGTTTGGAGTGATGAAGTAAGAATAACCAGGTCCAAATCCGAAGTTAAGACCGTTAGAAGAAGAACCTCCTTTAGAGATTGACATACCTCCAACACCTACGTTACCTTCGAAGAACCATCTTCCGTGGTGAAGCAAATTGTTTACTCCCTGCTCTCCCGGGTTAAGGTAATAACGTCCTAATGCTCCCACATTATATGTAAAAGTAGTAGGTGCATCTTTAGCTCCTTTGAATCCTAAATCCACATATCCCCCAACTGCAATATTATCTTCGATGAAATATGCTCCTTTTGGCTGAATTGCAAAGTCATATCCTGCTCCTTCATTTAAACCAAAATTTGCCCCTGCAAGGTTACCCCCTACCATCCAATTACCTTTTTGAATCTGAGCGTTTGCGGTTGCTGTTAAACCTGCTACGGCTAATATCCCTGTTAAAATAAGTTTTTTCATAATTTATTATTTTAATAATTAAATGTTTATTATTCACGAGTTATAGAAAAAACAATAAATGTGCCATACTCTTAATTTTAGGTAATTTTTCTAAATAAACGTTAACATTCTCAGTGAGATATAATTCAGTTTTTTAACATATTCGCTGAAGATTTCATAATGATAAAGAAAATAAAAAGCGGGTTTTAAAAAAGAAATGATAAAAATGGATGATAATCCCAAGTGGTTTTTCTCTTTTGTTCAGTTTGTTGAGTATTAAACAAATAAAAGAATGATAGATATGATCAGTCCTGCAATCGTAAACTTGATTCCGCGTTTGAAAGCCTTTGTTTTAGGATTAAACATCCAGAAGCTTGAAATCACAAAAAAGAAAAGAGAGACTCCAAAGAATACACTTAGAGGCGATATCGCATCCTTAGACTGCGATTTGTGAAGAGAAACCATTTTATCTAATACGAAAGGTAATTCCTTTTTAGTGTATTTGGCTTTTCCGGTTGCGCTGTCATAAGTACCCTGTTTAAAATAAAGAACAGTTCCTTCTGTTTTTTCCACTTCAAGACCTTTCATCTTCAGCTCTTTTTTCAGCTCTTTCTCTGAAAGATTGGCCGAGATATTTTTTTCATATTTTTTTTCGTTCTTCAGAAAATCAGTGTCTCTGTACACCAAAAGAATTCCACTTAATGAATACACCGCCATAATTCCGGCAAGGAAATATCCCAGATAACGGTGGGTAATTCTCATGAACGTTCTTGTGTCTTTAATCTTATCCATATCTTATTGTTTTGTTTTTGTTTTAAAATTTCAAAAGTGGAAACTGCAAAAATGCAATCTCCACTTTTAATGAAAGAATTATTATAAAAAGAATTCTAGAGTCTGTATGTTAGTGTGAAATAGTAGTTTCTCGGTGTGATAGGATTCACTGAATAATTTTCGTGAACATTGTAGTTTACGACATCAAACAGGTTCCCCACTTTACCCTGGATAGAGAATTTGTTCCATTCGTAGCCTACAGATACAGAAACGGTTGTATAATCTTTCAGATCAAACATTCTGCTCACATTATTTCTACTTTCGTTTGTAGATTTTGAATCATTCCATCCAGCGATTCTGTCTCCGATATAATAAACTCCAGCTCCAATTTTTAATCCTTTTACATAGTTTGTAAATTTATAGAAAACAGAAGCATTTGCTGTTGTAGCAGGAGTTCTTACCAGTCTTTGGTTTTCAACATATCCCTTTTCAGGAGTGTCTGTGTAAACAGAATTGTTATAAGAAAAACCTCCGATTATAGATAAGTTTTCTGTTGGATTTCCTGTAATATCCAGTTCCACACCACGGCTTCTCATATTTCCTGCAAATTCTTTAAGATTAGTATCTGTAGAATTTACCGGTACTCCGTTCGGAGCAGAAGCAAACCAATACGTTTGATAGTAATTATTGTACATGATCTGGTAAGCCGTTAAGTTAACAGCTAAAGCATTGTTCCAGAAATTCTTTTTAATACCAATTTCATATTGATCAACTGTTGATGGCTTTATGCTTTGTTTTGATAAAGTGTTTAACTGAGCTTGAACATCTGAAGCAGATTGATTGGTATTTACTGTACCGAATTGATCTGAAGTATACCCCGCATTTGCTGCAAAAGAATTCGTATACGTTGCGAACACCGAAAGGTTTTCATTTGGTGCATATACCAAACCTACTTTTGGAGAGAATGCATTGTCAGATGTTGAAGAATTGGCTACTTCAATTTTATCATTTAATGTAAAACGAGTTGTCAGCGTAGGCATATTTTCTATGTAAGACCATCTTAGCCCGGCAATTACTTTTAGTTGTTTTGTTATGCTGATAAAATCCTGTGCATAGATCCCGATTCTTCTTGTATTGATTCTGTTTCTTGTACTAAGAGTAGAATTTGGCATATCAATACTTCCCCACGTTGATGGATCATCTAAATACAGAAGATTTCTTGGAGCCGTAACAGTATAAGCATACGCATCTGCCTGGCTGTAATCGGCATCAGCACCAATTAAAACTTTATGGTTGATTTTTCCTGTATTGAATTCACCATTGATGTTTACTTGTGCAGAAGTATAATTTTGTTCGTTGTAAGTTCTGCCAAAAGGTCTTTTCCATGATAATCTGTTAGGATCTACACTGGCATCTTTGGTGTCATATATCCATTGTACTCTTTCAGAAGAAAAATAATCTTTAGTATAGTTTTGGTAAGAAGCAGTAGCGTTCAAAGACCATCTTTCGTTAAATTGATGATTAAAAGTTACGTTCGTAGAGGCTTGCTGCACATTTTGATATTGCCAGTCAGTTCCGAAGAACGTGTTTCTGGAAACAGCATCATTTAATCTGTAGCTTTGGTCTTTTTCAGTGATAGATCCAATTCCGAAATCTGGGGTGAAATTATTTTTAAGATAATCTGCCTCAACAATTAACTGAGATTTATCGCTTAAATTAAATAAGAATGAAGGATTGAAATAGTATTTCTCTGATTCTACAACATCTCTGAAACTTTCAGCATGCTCATAGGCACCATTGATTCTGAATGCAACATTTTTGGATAAAGGTCCATAAATATCAACTGTTGGCTTATAAGAGTTCCAGCTTCCACCATTTAATCCTACGCTTCCCCCAAAATTGAATTTAGGTTTTTTGGTAATCATATTGATAACACCACCAGCTGCTGTATTACCAAAAAGCATAGCATTCGCTCCCTTTAAAACTTCTACTCTTTCCAGACCACTTACTTCAGGGAAAACCCCACTGTTTATTCTTGAACCATTCTTGAAGATGTTATCATTTCCTAAAATGAAACCACGTCCACCAAAGCTGTCCTGAGAATTTCCTCTGGATGAAGTAATATACAGTCCATTTACATTCTGAAGAACATCGCTAAGCTGTTTTGCCTGCTGCTGCTCAATGATTTCGTGAGTAACAATAGCAATAGGCTGTGGATTTTCCATTACCGTCAGGTTTGATTTTGTCGATAATGGTCTTGCCTGATTCGGATTTCCTGTTTTATGAAGATTGATATCCTCAATGGTCTGGGTTCTGATGGTGTCTGCTTCAACGTTTTTCAGCTGTGAACTTGCTGAAGCAGCAATAAATAGAAGACCTAAAGAAAGTAATTGTCTTTTCATTTTATTTTTATGTAGAACAGTTTTAAATAAGGCGCAAATGTAAGTATTTGTTTAGAATAGATAAAAATAATTTTATGATTTAAATCATATTTTTCAGGGTTAGTGAGATGGATTATTTCTATACCTCCTTTAGATTGGGGAATAGAGAATTTTTTATGAATATATTTGTTAAAAATTATAATATGCAATTGGTAAAAGCAGGGCTTTGTGCCTTTGGAATGAGCGGAAAAGTGTTCCATGCTCCTTTTTTAAAGGAACATCCGGGATTTTTTATAGCTGCTGTAGTGGAAAGAAGTAAGGAAGAATCGAAGGAGAAGTACCCCGAAGCAACAATTTACCGTTCTGTGGAAGAAATGCTTCAGCAGGCAGATGTAGAATTGGTCATTATCAATACTCCGGTTCAGACCCATTATGAGTATGCAAAAAAAGCATTGGAAGCAGGAAAAAATATTATTGTAGAAAAACCTTTTACAGTAAATGTTGCTGAAGCAGAAGAGCTGGTACAATTGGCAGAGGAAAAAGGACTGTTTTTAAGTGTGTATCAAAACAGAAGATTCGACCGTGATTTCTTACAGGTTCAGAAGATTTTAAATGATAAAAAAATAGGGAATATTAAAGAGGCAGAAATCCGCTTTGACAGATTCCGTACAACTTCCAGCGGAAAACTGCATAAAGAAAGTCCGGATCAGGTAGGTGCAGGAACACTTCATGATCTGGGAGCGCATCTTGTAGACCAGGCTGTACAGTATTTTGGATATCCTGAAAAGCTTTTTGCAGATGTATTTTCTATGAAAGGAAGTGAGTTTGCTAATGATTACTTTGAAATTCTCTTATTCTATAAAGATAACCTGAGAGTAAGGCTGAAGTCATCTGTTTTCAGTAAAGAAGGGCACTACGCCTATACTATTCACGGCGACAGAGGAACTTTCTTACAGGAAAGAACAGATAATCAGGAAAATGAATTGGTAGCAGGTGCTATTCCTGAATATGGTAAAGAATGGACCCAGCCATTGAAAGAATCTGATGGAATTTTAAACTTCCTCAATGATGATTCCGAGACAGAAAGAATTCTGACGTCCAGTGAAGCCGGAAATTATATGGATTATTACCAGCAGATCTACGAGCACATTGTGTTTGGATATGCTTTACCATCTCCGGGAAGAGAAGTTATTCAGAATATGAAAATTATTGATGCTTCTCTGGAAAGTGCAAAAGAAGAAAGAGTAATTAAATTGTAAAAAGGGTATTCAATTATAAATGATGGGTTATGAATTATGAATGAGTCAGAGTGTTTGAGAGTTTGAGGGCTTGGGTGTAAATGAGTTGAAACTTCTAGTCACGACTGCTATCAACCTTGAACTTTAAACTTTGAACCTTAAATCCATTCATAATTCATAATTTTTAACTCATAATTATTAAAGGATTTCCTGAAGCTCCAGCCATCTCATCTCATGGTTCTCCAGTTTTTCTGAAACTGTTTCCAGTTCGGAAGAGAGTTTGGCGATCTTTTCGTAATCTGCTTCATTGTTGAGCTGATCCAGAATTTTGGAGCGCTGGTCTTCAAGTTCAGGCATTTCCTTTTCTATCGTTTCCAGTTCTTTTTGTTCCTTAAAAGTTAATTTTCTTTTTTTAGAGGCAGCAGCTGGAGCGGTTTCTGTTACAGCAACAACTTCTTTAGCGGGCTCAGGTTTTACAGTGGCATTTTTTTCCAATGCTTCTTCGCGGCTTCTTGCCTCTCGGTATTCTGAGAAATTTCCTACAAAGTTTCTGATTTTTCCGTCACCTTCAAAAGCCAGGACATGATCTACAATTCTGTCCATGAAATATCGGTCGTGGGAAACAATAATCAAAGATCCCTGGAATTGCTGAAGGAAGTTTTCAAGAACCGTTAGCGTAGGAAGATCAAGGTCATTCGTAGGCTCGTCAAAAATCAGGAAATTAGGATTCTGATACAAAATATACATCAGGTGAAGTCTTCTCTTTTCCCCACCCGAAAGTTTGGAGATAGGAGAGTACTGTGTCTGGTCGTCAAATAAGAACAGTCTTAAGAATTGCGATGCTGACAAGCTTCTTCCATTGGCCAAAGGATAAAATTCTGCAATCTCTTTGATGAAATCAATCACACGTTCATCCTCTTTATAGGTAAGCCCTTTCTGAGCGAAATAACCGAAAGATATCGTTTCTCCGGTTTCAATTTCTCCCTGGTCAGCTTTTTCCAAACCTTGGATAATATTAAGCAGGGTAGATTTTCCTGCGCCGTTTTTCCCGATAATTCCAACCTTTTCACCACGTTGAAACTGATAGCTGAAATCTTTCAGAAGAACTTTTGACCCAAAACTTTTATCAATATGTTTAAGTTCGAGAATTTTATTTCCCAGACGCTTCATCTCAAAATCAAGTTCCAAGCCATCTTTTCTGGTATCAGTTTTGGCAACCTTCTCCGTTTCGTAAAAAGCATCAATTCTGCTCTTTGATTTTGTGGTTCTGGCTTTAGGTTGTCTGCGCATCCACTCCAATTCCTTTCTGTAAAGGTTATTGGCTTTATCAATCGTAGCATTAAGATTCTCCTCACGAATCATTTTGTTTTCAAGATAAGTAGCATATGAACCATTATGAACATACAGATTTCTATCTTCCATTTCCCAGATAATGTCACAAACACTGTCAAGGAAATATCGGTCATGGGTTACGAGTAATAATGTGATTTTTGCTTTATTCAGATAATTTTCAAGCCATTCTACCATATCCACATCAAGGTGGTTGGTAGGTTCATCCATGATAAGAAGCGTATGTCTGTGTTCTGCTCTTGTTTCCGTCAAAAGTTTAGCCAGCGCTACACGTTTGATCTGACCTCCCGAAAGCGTTCCCATTTTGGCATCCAGATCAGTAATCTTAAGCTGGGAAAGAATCTGTTTCATTTCATTTTCAAGATCCCATGCCTTGTGAGCTTCCATATCGGCCAATGCTTTCTCAATAAAATCATTATCTGTAGAATGAAGTGACTGATGATAATTTTTAAGAGCAAGGATAGGTTCAGAATCCAGCGCCATCATAAATTCCTCAATGCTGAGTTTAGGATCATAATCAATTTCCTGGTCAAATAATACCACCTGGATATCTTTGTTGATGATCGCAGTTCCACTGTCTGCAATTTCTTTACCCATTAATATTTTCAGAAGGGTAGATTTTCCACTTCCGTTTTTGGCAACAATAGCAATTTTATCCCCTTCATTGATATGAAAAGTAATGTTTTCAAATAAAACTTTGATGCCGTATGATTTGGTAAGATTTTCTGCAGAAACGTAATTCATTGGAAATTAATGGTTTGATTTTAATTTTGAATTGAACCGCAAAAATACGAAAATGTAACCTAAAATTTTCCGGAACCTCTTTTATAAAAATGATTATTTATAATTTTTTAATAGAGTTTACAGGCTTGCTGGAAAAACTATTCAGTAAATTTGATAATGCATGCATTTTTAATAATATAAATAATACAAAATCTGATTGAAGTAATGAAAAAAGTAATTGTCGACATGGATGGGGTAATGGCAGATGTATATCATCAGCTGGTACAATTTGAAAAAAGAGATACGGGGAGAGAAATTGAAATCAGTGATTTGACAGGTAAGCCCGAAATAGAATCATTTCCGAATGGAAAAAAGCACGTTAATGAAGTAGGATTTTTCAGAACGCTGCCTGTAATGAAAGGGAGCCGTGAAGCAATAGAATATCTGAATAATAAATATGATCTGTATATTGTCTCTGCAGGCATGGAATTTCCCAACAGCTTAAGAGAAAAATATGATTGGCTGGCAGAACATTTTCCATTCATCACCTGGGAGCAGATTGTTCTTTGTGGAAGCAAAAAAGTAGTTTCAGGGGATGTAATGATTGATGATTATCCAAAAAATCTGGATCATTTTTCAGGACAAAGATTGATTTTTACCCAGCCTCATAATGAACTGATAGAAAATGAAACTTACGAAAGAGTTCATTCGTGGGAAGAAGTTATGAATATCCTTTAGCAGAAAAGAATGTAAATTCTTTTTAGGGTTCTTTTAGAAACAATAGAATTTTTTAAAAGAACTTTAACTATAGGAAGAATAAATTTAATAAAGAATTGTGACAGCTGAAGATTTAAAATAAATAAGTTTGCGTCAAACTTTTAACATGAAAATATCTCATACTTTATTCTTCCTTTTGGCCGCTTCAGCCTTCCATGCACAAATTATTACCGGAACTGTTATTTCTAAAAACGAAAATCAGCCGATTCCTTATGTGAAAATCGGGATTGAGAAAAAATCAACCGGGGCGATTTCGGATGAAAAAGGACAATTTTCAATTGATCTTTCCAATGCCGAACCACAGCAGAAAATAAAAATAGAAGTCCCGGGGTACGATCTTTATCAGGAGACAATAGAGAGTTTTAAAAAGCATGATCAGCAAAAAGTATTTTTAACGGAGAAAACTAAAAATATTAAAGAGATTGCAATTAAACCTAAAAAACTTGTTGATAAGAACTGGGGAGTAAATACAAAAACAAAAAGTGTTATTTATTCTGTTAATCCGGAATTTGACAAAAAAAGTTTTCTTGGAGAAACCGCTTTGGAATTCAATGCTAAGAAAAGATCCAAAATTAAAAATATCAATCTGAATATAGCCAGTTATGTTTCTACCCAGCCGGTTTTAATGAGATATAGCATTTACAGTGAAAAAAATGGCTTCCCGGATAAAAATATTCTTGAAGAAGAGATTACTGTGGAACTTACTGAAAATATGATCAAAGACGGAACCTATACGCTGGATGTCAATGATCGTAATATCTGGGTTCAGGGAAAATTTTTTATCGGAATTCAGTTTTTAAAAGCTTTTGACGGCAGGATTAAAATAAGTGCCGCTTTATTCAGAACTGGATTTATAAGGGAATTTTATGGTGACTGGCAGAAAATGACCATTGCTGCACCAGCGATTAATATTGATGTGAAAATGGATAAAAACGGAAACGATAATCAGAATGAGAATGATTAATACAGGTATGTCTGAGTAGCTGAAGAATCAATCAGCTTGTTCATACATTTCCATCTTTACTAATCCAGCGTCAGTCTTTTTAACGACCAGGAATTACCATTATAGATATCAAGATCCACTTTGGCATTGATGCCATGAACAATTCCGTTTTCCGTAAACTGCCAGAAATCCCACTGGTCATCAGGAGACGGAGAAGGAACATCATTGTAATTGGCCAGCCATAAAGGATAACCTTCAAATTCACCTTTCAGGAAATCTTTATAATAATGATAGTAGGTGTAAATGATAGGTTTTTCACCATAAGCATCCTCCACAATTTTGCACCAGACTTTCAGGTCTTCAATCAGTTTTTTATTCGTTTTGCGCTTTGGAATTTTCTCAATATCAAGAATGGGAGGAAGATCTCCACTTTCAAGTTTTACATTGGCTAAAAAATTATTGGCCTGAATGACAGGATCTTCATCAGCCCTGTAAAAATGGTAGGCACCACGGATCAGATCATGTTTTTTAGCCATTTCCCAGAACTCATCAAAATGCTTGTCAGCACTTTTATTTCCCATCGTAGCACGCATCACGACGAACTCCAGTGGAATCGTTTTGTTACCAATGCTGAGACTGTCCCATTTGATATCTTCTTTGTTCTGATAATGAGAAACATCAAAACCATAAGTTTTATCAAGGTTGTTCGCTAAAATTCTCTGAATTCTCGCGGCTTCCCTTTCGCTGTTGTGGAGTTTTTTGTGAGTGAATTTGTTAAAGTACAGTGCGTAATAATAGCTGATGGATTGCTTTAAATAAAAGCCGGTTCCGATAAGAGCAATAATTAAAATAGCCAATATTACCTTTCTGCGGAAAAAATAGTTCTTCCGTCTTATTTTATGGAGCTGTTTGGCAGTTTTTTTGGTGTACTTTTTTGGTGTCATAAAGTTTTGCAAAACTAACTTTTTTCACTGCTAAATGCTAAAATAAAATCAGTAAATTTGTGTATTATGGAAACACGCGAAAAAATCATCATTATAGGAGGAGGATTTGCGGGGCTGCAGCTTGCAAAAACATTGAATAACAAGAACAAAAAGGTCATTGTTCTGGATCGGATGAATCATCATATGTTTCAGCCGCTTTTTTATCAGGTAGCCTCAGGAAGGATAGAACCTTCCAATATCTCTTTCCCCTTCAGAAAGATTTTTCAGCAGTCCAGAAACACACAGTTCCGTATGACAGAGGTGAAAGAAATAGACCCTGCCAACAATAAAGTAATTACCGATGAGGCAGAATTTACTTATGATAAACTCATCATCGCAACGGGCTGTAAAACCAATTTTTTCGGAAACAAAGATCTGGAAGGAAAAGCTTTTGGAATGAAAAATACTCAGGAAGCCATCAGCATCAGAAATCATGTGTTGACGACCTTTGAAAAGCTGATTATTGAAAAAAGCCGGAGCGATGACGGAAACTGGAATATCGTTATCGTAGGAAGCGGACCTACAGGAGTAGAACTGGCAGGTGCTTTTGCCGAAATGAAAAAAGACATCCTTCCAAGAGATTATCCTTACATGAACTTTGACCATCTGAAGATTATCCTTGTAAGTTCCACAGAAAAGCCTCTGGCTGTAATGAGCAGTGAAGCCCAGGAAAAATCTGAAAAATACCTCAAAGATCTTGGGGTGACTTTTATGAGTGGAGAAGTGGTGACAGATTATGATGGAGATAAAGTGCATCTTAGAAGCGGGAAAGAAATTCCTTCCAATAATGTAATCTGGGCAGCAGGAGTTACCGGAAATGTGGTAGGTGGTTTCCCTGAAGAAAAATTAGTGAAAAACAGATATATTGTAGATCGATACAATAAAATAAAAGGATACGATAATATTTATGCCATCGGGGATATTGCCTATATGGAAACTCCAAAATATCCACAGGGGCACCCGCAGGTAGCAAACGTAGCCATTAATCAGGCAAAAAATTTAGGTAAAAATCTATTAAAGAAAAGTCAGAACGAGTGGGCAGAATATGAATATGATGATAAAGGTTCATTGGCAACCATAGGGAAGCACAGAGCCGTTGTTGATCTGCCATTTATAAAATTTCAGGGATTTCTGGCGTGGTATTTCTGGATGTTTCTCCATTTAATGCTAATTTTGAGCGTTCGAAATAAGCTGGCCATATTCTTCAACTGGATGTGGAGCTATATCAACAAAGATTCTTCTTTAAGATTAATTATTATACCTACTAAGAAAAACGGAACATTACAATGAGAATTGACATAATAAGCGTACTTCCGGAATTGATGGAAAGTCCGTTCAAAACTTCTATTTTGAAACGAGCAATGGATAAAGGACTGGCA
Source organism: Chryseobacterium rhizoplanae (assembly GCF_900182655.1). Lineage (GTDB taxonomy): Bacteria > Bacteroidota > Bacteroidia > Flavobacteriales > Weeksellaceae > Chryseobacterium > Chryseobacterium rhizoplanae. The sequence continues at coordinate 360,223 of NZ_FXTC01000003.1, read as the reverse complement.
GAAGTACATTTTCATCAACTGAGAGACTGGGCTGTTAATAAGCACAGACAGATTGATGATGAACCTTACGGAGGCGGAGCAGGCATGGTGATGATGATTGAGCCGCTGGATAAATGTATTTCAGAACTTAAATCCCAAAGAAATTATGATGAGGTAATCTATCTGACACCGGATGGCGAAACTTTAAATCAGAAAATTGCCAATTCGCTTTCCATAAAAGAAAATCTGATCTTTCTTTGTGGCCACTATAAAGGAATAGACCAAAGAGTAAGAGATCTTCATATCACAAAAGAAATTTCCATCGGAGATTATGTTCTTACCGGAGGAGAACTGGCAGCCTGCGTTCTGGCAGATTCTGTAATAAGACTGCTTCCGGGCGTTTTAAATGATGAACAGAGTGCCTTAACGGATAGTTTTCAGGATGACCTTCTTTCACCGCCAATTTATACCAGACCTGAAAGTTATAAAGGACTGGATGTACCTAAAATTTTACTGAGCGGAAATTCCGGAAAAATTGAAGAATGGCGCCATGATGAAGCGGTAAGGATCACTAAAGAAAAACGTCCCGATTTACTGTAGTCAAATACTGTCGAAACTTGTCAATTCTTATCCGCGTTGAATTCCATTTGTTTTGAAGATAATGGAATAATATTTGTTATAAATTTAATAATAACGAAAAATATTAATATTTCTAATTTTAAATTAAAAATTTATTTCTATTATTTTGATTTTTATGTATTGTCTCAATTTTGATTAATGTATTAAAACTCTCTAATAATTGAAAAATTAATTTATTATAGCTGATTTCATTGATATTTTTTATTATATTTGAATCGTTTTTTATTGGAAATTGATTCGCTTTTCTTGAGTTGAATCAGAGGAATTTGAAAAAAAATAAATAAATTTACATCTTAAGAAAAAAGAACATAATAAATTAAAAGTATAGAAATTAGTGTAGATGGAGCTGTTCTCTTTTTATAATGTTGAAAATTTATTTTTGCCCGATCCGAAACCTGTCCACAAATTAGATCCTACACGGTCAGGATTAAGGAATTGGGATGAAAAAAGATATAATAATAAGCTTTTCAAGATCTCCCATGTATTTCAGTTGATGAAGGAGGATAATGGTGTATTGCCATTTGTAATAGGATTGTCTGAGGTTTCCGGAAGGAAAGTATTGGAAGATCTTGTGGAGATGGAGCCCTTTCATTCGCAGTATGGGATTGTACATTACAATTCTATGGACGAAAGAAAAGTGGATGTAGCCATGTTGTATGATAAAAATAAAGTAGAGGTAATAGATTCTGAAACCATTACTTTCTTTTTTGAAATAGTAAATAAAAACACAGGAAATTACGACACAACCCGAGACGTACTTTTTTCAAAAATTAAATATAAAGGGGAAATTATTAATGTCTTTATCGCCCATCTTCCCTCTAAGCGAGAAAAAGATATCAATAAACCTAAAAGAGCCTTTATATTGAATGAAGTCCGGGAACGGATTATGAAAATTGTAGATGCTGATAAAGAGCATGTCATACTGTGTGGTGATTTTAACGAAAACCCGGATGATGAAAATTTAGTACAGATTCTCTATAACAATGACCACGAGAAGGTTTTAATAAACCCTTTTCAACAATTGTTTTCTGCAAGAAATTATTCTACTTTTCATTATAAATCTGGATTGCTGTATGATCAGATCATTATGTCAAGATCTTTGCTTGATAATAAGACGCTGGCTTTTCAGGATGCCGATATATTCAATTCTGAGAAAATCCGCAGCAGAACCAGAAATTTTGAAGGACGGCCTTTCCGAACTTATGCCGGTACAAGGTATTTGGGAGGATATAGTGATCACTTTCCGGTTTTTGTAAAATTTAAAAATTTACAGTAAAAAACATAAATAATAAAAAAAGTAGAAAATGAAAAATTCGAGCAACACAAGCTATCATTTAGATTCTATTGACAAGGAAATTATCTACATGTTGATGGATAATGCTAAAACTTCTTTAGCCCACATTTCAAAAAATGTTGGAATTTCCACAACTGCAGTGCATCAAAGAATCAAAAAACTTGAACATGCAGGAGTTATTGAAAATTCAATATCATTTCTTAATCCTAAAAAAATAGGATATAAAGTGATTTCCTACATTGGTGTGTTTCTGGATCAGCCAAGCCATTATCCAGAAGTGGTAAAATCTTTGCATGATATTAATGAAGTAGTGGAAGCCCACTACACAACAGGAAATTATACCATATTCCTGAAAGTTCTTTGTAAAGATAATGATCACTTAATGCAGATCCTTAACAAGCTTCAGAAGCTGAAAGGGGTAACAAGAACAGAGACTTTTATATCTTTGGAACAAGGTATTTACAGACAATTGAAAGTATAACGATATGAACATAGCCCAATATTTGGATTCAACCTACCTGAAAACACCGGAACAATCAGGTATTTCCCATGAAGAAACACTTCAAAAAGATAAAGAACTTGCTCAGGAAGCTATTGATAATGGCATTTTTGCAGTAATGATTCGCCCGGATTATGTAGCTGAGATCAGGAAATATATTCAGGAAAGAAATTCAAATGTTGCAGTAGGAACAGTAATAGGCTTTCACGAAGGAACGTATTCTGTTGATGAGAAACTTGCTGAAGCCTCAAAAGCAATAGAAGACGGTGCTGATGAATTGGATTTCGTTATTAATTATACAGCTTATCTGCAAGGAAATACAGAACTGGTAAAAGAAGAATTTGTAAAATGTACAAGATTGTCTCTTGAACATCATAAAATAGCAAAATGGATTATTGAAATTGCTGCATTGACAGATGAACAGATTGCAGATCTTACCAAAAATATTTCTACCTGGGCGGAAGAGAACTTCTCTGAAAATGATTGGTCAAAAATTTTTGTTAAGTCTTCAACAGGGTTCTACAAAACTCCTGAAGGAAAACCTAACGGAGCAACCTTTGAAGGAATAACAATTATGCTCAACAACGCAGGAAAACTTCCTGTAAAAGCAGCAGGTGGTGTAAGAACCCCTGAGGATGCTGAGAAAATGATTAAGATGGGAGTGAAAAGAATAGGAACCTCTTCAGCTTTAGCACTGATTAAAAATGTATCTCCGTCAGAAGGATATTAATCTGAAAGTTCAAAATAATAAAAAAACCATCAGTTTTGCTGATGGTTTTTTATTTATACCTGTGCCTGATATTCTTCGTAGAACTGTTGGGTTTCTTTGATTAAGCTGTTCATTTCTTCCAATGTGAAAACTTCCAGGAATTTTCTTCTGAAGTCCTTGAAGTGAGGTATTCCTCTGAAATAATTACTGTAGTGCTGTCTCATTTCCACCAAACCTAATCTTTCTCCTTTCCATTCAACACTCCATTCCGCATGCTGGCGAACGGCCAATAAACGGTCTGATATGGTAGGAGCAGGTAAATGCTCTCCCGTTGTAAAGAAATGCTTGATTTCATTAAATATCCATGGATAGCCAATAGCAGCACGTCCGATCATAATACCGTCACATGCATACTTTTGTTTATATTCTAATGCTTTTTCAGCAGAATCAATATCTCCGTTTCCAAAGATAGGAATCTCAATATTAGGATTTTGTTTGATTCGGGAAATATGTTCCCAGTCTGCTTCCCCTTTGTACATTTGAGCACGGGTTCTGGCATGTATCGTAAGAGCTTTAATTCCTGTTTCCTGCAGACGTTCTGCTACTTCATCAATATTGATAGTATGGCTGTCCCATCCTAAACGGGTTTTTACAGTTACAGGCAGATGAGTGGAACTTACAACAGCTTTTGTAAGACGAACCATCAGGTCAATGTCTTTCAAAACACCTGCTCCCGCTCCCTTGCAGACCACTTTTTTTACAGGACATCCAAAATTGATATCTACCAGATCCGGATTTACTGTTTCAACAATTCTTGCGGACATGGCCATAGCTTCTTCGTCTCCACCGAAGATCTGAATACCTACTGGCCTTTCATAATCAAAGATATCAAGCTTTTTACGGCTTTTGATAGCGTCACGAATCAACCCTTCAGAAGAAATAAATTCCGAATACATTAAGTCTGCACCATGCATTTTACACAAACGTCTGAACGGAGGATCACTTACGTCTTCCATCGGAGCCAGCAAAAGTGGAAATTCCGGCAGTTCTATGTTGCCTATTTTTATCATGGTGCAAATTTACGAAATTCTAAAAAAACAATATTTTACTATTTATAATGTGTTTTGCGTTTCGTGTATTTTTGTTTATTTAAGGGATTTTATGATATTTTGTTTAATTTTTATTTAATTTATATGTTTGATTTTCAGTGTTTTTAATATTATGTTAAAAAATATTTCTTATATTTAATACTAATAAAAATTAATAATATGAGAAAAATTCTATTTTGCTTGATGGCAGTTTTTTCTGCATCAAATTTTTATTCACAAGTGAATGTATCTGCTACGGCAGGCACAGCTACAGGAACCTATACTACGTTAAAGGGAGCATTTGACGCTATTAATGCGGGAACACATCAGGGAGCAATTGCAATCAGTATCACAGCTAATACTACCGAAACGGCAACTGCCAGTCTGAATGCCAGCGGTGGTGCCACAAGTTACACTTCTGTTGCGATAAAACCCGCAGTGGGAGTTACGGCTACTATTTCAGGAGATGTTGCCAGTGCACCTTTAGTGAGAATACAAGGAAGTAATATTACTTTAGATGGAAGTAATGCTGCTTCAGGAACTACAAGAGATCTTACCCTTACCAATACTTCTGTTACAGCACCGCAGGTACTTACATTTATTGCGGCTTCTGCAGCAGCTGCCAATACGAATATTACGGTTAAAAACCTGAATATAGTAAACGGTATCAATACCTCTTCTGCTTTTATAATGTATGATGGAGCTGCAACCCCTACAGGAGGCTTCTTTAATAATGTGACGATCCAGAATAATTCTGTGAAGAAAGCTTACATAGGAATTTATTTATTTGCTGCAATAGCTGCAGGTAACGGAAGTAACACTCTGGTGACAGGAAATGATGTGAGTGCCTCCGGAACAGATGCTGTTCGTCTTTGTGGAATTTATGCGCAGGGAGCAGACGGAGTAACAGTAAGTAATAATACAATTGGCAATTTTGAAACTACCAATGCTGAGATCAAGAGAGGAGTCTGGTTTGCAACTGCAACTGTAAATTCTTCCATTACTTCAAATACCATTACCAATCTTGGCTATACGGGAACAGGTGCCGGAGGTGCTTCCGGAATAACAGTAACTTCTGGTAATACGGGAGCTTCCGCAGCAGCCAATATTATTGTAAAAGGAAATACCATTTCCAATTTTAATTCCAGTGGAACGGGAACTCTGTTTGCCGGAATTTATGCTGGAGGCACATTAACGAATGGAATGGCCATCACTAATAATAAAATCACCGGAATCAAAAATACCAATGTATCCGGATATGGAGCGCAGGGGATATATCTGTCAACAACAAATCTTACCTCCAATACTTTAGTGGCCAACAATATTGTAAGTGGTGTGGCAGGTTATGGATATGCAACAACAGGCGGAGTAAATGACAACGGAAACGGAATAGTCATTGCCGCAGGAGGAGGGTATAAAGTATATTATAATACTGTTGTGATGGATGTAAGCCAGACTGTTGCAGGAAGACCATCTGCTTTAAACATTACGAGCGGAGTAACTGGCGCAGGAGGTATTGATGTGAGAAACAATCTTTTTGTCAATACCCAAACCCAGGCAGGAGATAGATATGCTATTTATGCCGGCGCAGCCAGCACGGTTTTTTCTACCATTAATTATAATAATTTTTATTCTTCAGGAACCAATCTCGGGTATATCGGAGGAGCTGCAAAAGCTACCCTTGCTGATATCCAGGCAGGATTTGGAGGTAATGTAAATTCTTTGAATGTTCTGCCGGTATTTGTATCAGCAACAGACTTCCACGTGTCTGGTACCGGAAATGCAGCTCTTGATAATAAAGGAACTCCGGTTGCTGAAGTAACATTGGATGCTGATGGTAATACAAGAAATGCTGTAACACCGGATCTCGGAAGTTTTGAATTTACAGCAACGGTATTGGCTGTAAATGAAACAGCGAAAAAGAATACAGTCAATTTCTATCCAAACCCGGTTGTAGATTACCTTTATATCAATAATGACAGCAGAATCAAAGATGTTGAAGTATATAATGTTTCAGGACAAAGAATCCTTAGCGAAACAATCAACGCAGAAAAAGGCTCTGTAGATATGAGACGTGCCCCAACAGGAATTTACATCTTAAAAGTGAATACCGAAAGAGGTTCACAATCACTTAAAGTTATTAAAAAATAAAAATTAACTAATAATCAATACAAATCCCCAATAGTGATATTGGGGATTTTTTATGGTAAAAAAGGAACTGTTCAACTTAGAAACTTGCTTTTACCTGCATACTTCCGATATGAATGGTCCGGTCACCCGAATTTCTTCCTTCATAATTAAGATTCAGCTGGATAAATGAGTTGATTGCCTGCTGAATAAATACACTCCATACCTGGTTTTTCCCCGGCTTCAAACCATCCAGCATCTGGTTTCCTACAATACTGAAATTGTTTCCGGTAAAATTGTTGCTGATGAATGAGAAGTTTCCACGGATCGATGTTTTTCTGCGCTCCCATTGGATAGTTCCTGTAACATCAAAAGCCTTAAGAAGCTCTTCACCATCAAGTCTTTGTTTTTGACGGAAAGCAGAGGATAATTCAGCCTGTATGGCATCTGTAAATTTATAAGTGGCCTTGGGCTTTGTTTCAAAATTATTGAGACGATAATCCCTTGTTTTAAATAATTGCGAAGAGTTTTGGATATCATGAACTGAATTTTCCCAATCCACTCTGAATTCTTTATTGAACCAGTATCCGATATTCAGGAAATGGGAGGTTTGTTCACGCTCTTCATTACTGAAATTGGCATTGATGAGGTTATCGTTTGTGATGAATCTGTAGTTACCATTCCAGCCCGATTTATCGGTAGGATTGAATTGTACAGAAGCCAGTATATTTTGATTTTTAAGGATCTGATCGCTGTTTTTTTCAAAAGGATTCAGCACAAGAACTTTATCCTTTTTATAGAATGAGTTTTGGGAATTCAATGAAATGTTGAAATTCCAACGCTTTAAAAATCCGTTTTCTGAGTTGAAAACAATGGCCGGATTGACAAATAATGCCAGCTGTAACTTATTTTTATTGGAAGGAATATATCTTACGGAATTGGTATACACACGAATATATTGAGCAAGATCGGAATATTCGGCAATTTCAAATTCGTCAAGCTGCTGGATGCCGTCTCCGTTATAATCTGTCCATTTATATACACCCTGTCCATCTGTTACTTTAATGTACTGGAATTCCCGCTGTGCTTCCTGTCCGTTTCCAAGTTCATAGAAGGCCTGAAGACGCATCCCATTTCTGAACAGCTGTTGATTGTATAGAATATTTCCAACAACGAAGTCATTATTTCGGGTAACATCACCTTCCGCACCCGAGTAGAAAAATTTTCTGTAGTGGATTAAAGCATTTAATGTAGTTCTTTCCGTTTTGATGATCTGACTTTCTGCCATGAAACCTAAAATATTGTTCATATTCTGAAGCCTGTTGTCACGCACAGAATCATTATCTCTCATGTATACTTTTGCCAATAGCTTGGTTCTTGTACTGTCACCGATCTTTTTTTGCAAAAAGATTTCTTTCCAGCTGAAACTTGTGACATCCATAAGCTGAGTGTCATTATACTTTTTCTCATTGTGTTCCATGCTTCCACCAATGGCCCAGCTTCCTTTTTTACCGGTAAATTCAGTTGAAATTCCTCCGCGGATAAATTTTGTATCCTGAAGAGTGGCATTGGTACTCAAATAAGATAAATTTCCTTTGGTAAACAGTTTTCCAGTGATCCATCCGAAATCCAGGTCGTTTTTAAGTCCTTTGTAAGAATCCTGTTCATTCAGATAATTGACACGGTAGTTTAAGGTAGACTTATTATTCCATTTATTCAGGAAGCTGAAAATAAACCTGTTTTGTGTCCTGTTGTTAAATTCCTGTGTAAGGTTAAAATCTCTGGAGAATTCCACATCATTGATACGGTCAAGAATATGAAACTGTCTGTCTATATACTGATATTCAAAACTTGGAGTTCCCTTCCATGTGTTCTTCGTAAAGCTTTTATTCCCGAAAATACGCCAAGCATAGCCCATATTCTGATCAGAATCCTTTGATGAAAACAAATTGACATCATAATTACTCAGGGAAATATCAGCTCCTATTTTTCCTTCATTCAATAAATACTCAGAGTTCAGGGAATATACCTGTGATTTCTGAGGTGAAGGAAGTTTTCTTACCGCTCTGTAATCTCCGGCATTAGGACCAACATATTCAAAAACACGCCCGTTATTGGTGGTCTGTGCTATTTTATAATCTCCCAGATTAGCTCCGAAATACGTAAAAGAAACCTGATAAAGTGTTAAGTTAGGATCAGTAGAAAATTCGTAGAAATTCCCGGCAGAGTTTAATTTGTATAAAATTTTATTCACATCATATTCGGTAACAACTCCTGATGGTGCATACATCAGGTTGGGATCATTACCTGCTTCAGCAAGAATTTGTTCATCTTCCTTGGAGAGATTTAAAGAAAGAGGAGCGTTTTTGTTGTCATTTTCCATAAACCAGTTTAGGCCCACTTTGAATTTCTCTCTCTGATGCTCAAGCTTTCCGGTAAATAAATATCTTGAATAATTCCTGTTGGCGTAGTTATAAGAGATCGTAATGAAATTCTGTTGAAAAATAGGACGGAAACTGGTAAAAGTAACCTCACCTGTATTGTAATTGATGATATAATCCTGGTTTTCCCCTCGTTTCATTAAGATACCATCAATGAAGACCTGCTCAGATCCTGAGATTAATGTGATAAACTGTTCACCGTTTTTACCGGTCAGACGGTAAGGTCCCTGGTTACCTTCAACCCCTTGAAAACGGATTCTGTGGAATTCACTTCGTGCAACACCGGCAGAAATATCGATCAATGTTTTGTTTTCCTTTCCAAATTCTGTCTGGAACTGAAGTCCCATACTTCTTCGTTGGTATTTTGCAAAATAATTTTTGGCCTCTACAAGATCAAGGTGTCCGGCTCTGAGAATAGACTTTTCCTTGATGTTAAGCTGCATATAAATTTTGTCAAATTCCTCTAAAGTCTGAGTATACCCATCAGCCTGAATAGGAAGGTTATGATCTGAAATACTGGCTAAAATAGTAACATCTTTTGACAGACGTCCTGAAATCTGCAAATCCATAGAACTTTGTACAGATTGTCCCTGGTTGTTACCGAAAGTAATCCCACGGATAATGGAACCCTTTGAATTAAGCTCTCCTAAGAATCTTTTTTTATCATTTTTTGCCAGTACAGCTTCATCAATAATGATCTTATTGTGTGTTCTTATGAAATCCAGGGTATCTTTGGCAAAGATGTCCTGCTCCAGCCGTGCGGCAAGAATACTATCCCTTTTAATGCTGTCTTCAGGCACATTGGGGTTTTTCCATGAAAATACCTGAGCATTTCCTGAAAATATGCCTAAAAAGAACAAAACGAATAGAATGATGAAATTCCGCAACTTTTAAAAATAATTCGTAAAAATAATTAAAAAATGTTAACATTAAGGGGTCAACTATAATTAACAAAAACTTAACCTCTTTATTGTCCCGGAAAAAAAATTAGAATGTAGTTTTGCTAGGGAAAAAAATTATTAACAACAAAAAAATTTAAATCATGAAAAAATTTTATTCTCTTTTTGCAACAGTAATGATGAGTGCAGTTGCTTTTGCACAAACAACTTACCTTTGGGATGGTAGTTCTGTAAATCCTATTTCCGGCACAAATGCAAATATTTCAAGTGTAGCATTTGCAGCAACTCAGGGTAATAATAATGGTACTACAACTTTAATTACTACTTCATCAGTATCTTCTGGATATACAGGAGCAAGTGGTTCAAGCAATTTTGGCGCTGCTGCTTTTAAAGAAGCTCTTTCTACTGCTACCAGTACTTATTTTAGTGTAACCGTTACTCCTGTGGCTGGTAATAAAGTAACTTTGAATTCTTTAAATTTAGGATCAAGAGGAACATCTACAGGACCTGGAAAGATTACAGTATATTCCAGCATTGATAACTATACAACGGCGATAGGTACTGTAAATGTTAACAATAATAGTACATGGACATTGAATAATATCGCTTTTTCAGGTGCTAATCTGGTAGGTGCAGAATCAGCTCCGGTTACCTTAAGAATCTATGGAAGTGACAGTCCTGGTACAGGAACTCCTTCTCTTGGTACTGCCAACTGGAGAATAGATGATATTTCTTTAACTGTTACTTCGTCTACTGCTTCTCTGGCTGTTATTGATGCTAAAAACACAAAATCAGGGAACTTCGTAAAGAATTCTTTTGTTAAAAACAATGAGATTGTTTTCGGATCTGATGTAAAAGACGTAAAAGTTTTCAACATGTCCGGGCAGCTTGTAAAAGAAGGTTCTGTGAAACAAAACGGAACGGTCAATATTGCTGAACTGGCAAAAGGAAACTATATCGTAACGGGTACAGTAAACAACCAACCGGTTTCTCAAAAAGTCCTTAAAGACTAATCTCCTGAGATAAAAATACAAACAGCCGTTTCATTGAAACGGCTGTTTTTTTATACAATTATTTACTGATTTTTAGATTTTTATATGCTGTTTATTTCTTAATTTGGTGGTATTGTTTTTGATGTTTTTATTACAAATCCATTGCTAAAAATTATTACGATGAAAAAAATCTTTACTCTTGTCGGGCTTGTATCATTAACTGCCTTTTCAAATGCCCAGATTGTAATTAATGAGATTTATGGCGGCAATGCAGATTCAGGTGCCATATTGAAGAATAATTATATTGTACTCAAAAACATTGGGACGAATTTTGTTTCTTTGACTGGCGCAAGTATACAATATGCTCCGGCCATTGGAGCTTTTACTGAATATCATACGCTGCCGGATTTTACTTTGGGTCCTGAAGAAACGTATTTGATTCAGGAATCGGCAATCAATGGCGGTGTTGAGAATTTACCAACTCCGGATTTTATCGCAACTACTGTTGTCAATTTTGATGGAACACCCAATACATCCTCCGGATTAAGAATTTCCAGTGTGTCAGGAAAGGTTGCTCTGGCAGGAAACATCGTACAGGTTACCGGACCATCTGCATCTAATGTCCTTGATTTTGTAGGATATGGATCAAATGCAGATCAGTTTAAAGGAGATGGACCAGCTCCTTCTCCAACTACGACCACTGCTATAAAAAGGACATTAGTAGACAGTAATGATAATAGGGCTGATTTTTCCCTGGAGGGCAGTGTGAAGTCCGGTTTTGTGCAAAACCCTTTTATAAAGGACAGTAAAATTGTCTTCGGAACTGATGTGAAGGATGTAAAAGTCTACGATACCTACAGGCAGATTGTAAAAAAATCACCTACAAAATTAGCCTCAACTCTTGATATTGCAGAGCTTCCAAAAGGAACTTATATTGTTACCGGAACCATTAATAATATTCCGATCTCACAGAAAATTATAAAAGATTAGTTTTAATAAAAAATAGCATCTTTGTTAAATGTCATTCTGAACGGAATGTAAATGTAGTGAAGAATCTCATAAGTCCGGCTATTTATAAGATTCTTCCTTCGTCAGAATGACAAAGCCAAATTATTTGATTCTGAGACTATCTTTTTTCCGGTATTTTAATACCAGCCTCTTCTTGCTGCATTGATGATGGAACCAAGATTAAGAATCAATGTATATCGGATGCGTTTTCCATAATCTTTAAATGAAGGCTCAAATCCTAAAGAAGACTGTATCGGGAAATAAACTTCCAGGAAATCCGGGATGATTCTTACTTTAACTCCGGTATCCCATATGAATTTAGCAGGAAGATCTTTGTTTTTGTAAACTCCGGCATCTGCATACACATGGAAAATTTTCCATACACTTGAATCTACGTTGGCAGAAGTGATCCATTGGTTTACCGTTCCCGGCAGGAATGATTTGAAACCACCATCAGCTAATATAAACTGTTGTGAAAGCAGACCGCTACTGGCACTTTCTCCCAAAAGATTGTAAGAGAAAGAGTAGTTGGAAACCCTCGAAATTCCATAGTCAAAAAGGTTGTTTCTTGTGTTATTTCTTAAGAAGTATCCGGCAAACAAACGTAAACTTAGCTTTTGTTTAGGAGCAAATTCCCATCTATAGAAACCTTCAGCTGTTATTTTATTAAAATCCTCCATTCCCTGCGTACTCAGACTGAAACTTTTTTCATGGATCATCTGGCTGTCACTATAGCCATATCCAACAGTCCAGACATTGTATTTGCTGTAGTCATTATTGGCAATCATTTTAGGGCTCAGATCTCTTTCAAAATAGTTATAGGAAACTCCGATACTTCTGCTAACGGTACTTCTGGGATTTTTTCTGAAGTTGACAGAGGTAGCTATTGAACTCTTTCTGTAGGCTAATCCATAATCGTAATGGAAATAAGAACCGGAAACTCCAAAGGTTAAACTTCGGATAATGCTTTCGGCAGGCAGAATAGAGTAGGAAACGGCTCCAGAACCTGTCAGCTTTCCTGTTCCGGTACTGTAGGTTGGCGTAAATGAATACAGGAATTTCTGATCAAATAAAGATTGGTTTTTTAAGTTAACTCCCAGAAGGAATTTATCATATGTATTGTTGAAACGTACTCTTGGACTGAGATAAATTTCGTTATATTCAGGATTCGGAATGTCTTTTATGAATTTAAGCTTAATTTTTTTTGCGTTGGAAAAAATTCCTTTTGCATACAGAAAATTATCCCTGTAATTTGATTCAGGGAAAATATAACCGCTGTTTAGGGTGATTTTATAAATGTTTTCTGAAGCAGGAAGCGTCAGACTTGACATACGTTCATTTTCATCAGTATCTATCCAGTACGCTTTCTTTTCTCCTTCTCGGGTTTCGGTTTCCAGTTTTACAGGAATAGAAGTATCTGTATTTTTTGTAATGTTTATTTGAAGAGAATCGTTTTCTTTCCGAATGTTTTTTAATTTGAAATCGACTCTGTTTTTCTGCCTGAAAAAGTTTGAAAGATAATTTGTTGATTTATCCTTTTCAGAAAGTGAAGTTAGAAAACCTTCAGGATGTATTCTTTTTCCGGAATTCTGGGAAATATAATCTTTTACAATATCATTGAAATGATCATATCCCATTTTATCCGCTGAATAATTGAACAAACTTCCGGTTTCGAAGCTGCTGACAGCCATGTCATTGAAATTGCTTAAAACAGGGAAATGCTCATCAATCTTCTGATCAAGATTTTGCAGCATGATATACTGATAAGAAAGTCCGTAACGATCCAGAAGTTTTACCTTGGACGCATGGAAAAATTTTAAAGGCTTTATTCCAAATACTCTGGTTTCAGGAAGGGTTCCTAAAAGTTTTGTATCAGCATAGAATTTTTTCAGATACTGGATTTCCAGGTAAGATTTTAAACCATTTTTGAACCAATGGTCTTTTTCTTTATCAGCAATCACATTTTCATCAAGAATTTTCTTGGCGATGATTCCAAAATAATCCAGATCTGTTTTTTCAGCATTCGTAAAAAGCTGAAATCTGAATTTCCAGAAAGTAATATCATTATTTCCGAAAAAGTCTTCCTTAGCTCTGAATTTATCAGAAATAAAAATACTTTTCGGAAGAATACCAATTCTTTCTTTCAGGAATTTTAATTGTAAAGGAAGATAAAACTCCAGATTCTGTTTTTCTTCCGGTTTCAGGTTATATCCAAACTTAATTTCAGTTTCAGCCCCGTCAACATTGGTTTTTATAGAAGGGTAGCCTGTTGTCGAAATCAAAAACTCAGGATCTGAATCCAGATATCCTTTGAATGAGTTCATCTGAACCTGAGGAAGATTACCTTCCACAAAATTATTTACGGGAATATCAAAGTTGACGGTCCAGAAAGTATTAAAACTTACGGGTTCTTCAATATCATGGTAGTTTCTTTCGGAAATATTGTCCGGATCAAAATGATCCGGAACAATAAAGAAATATTTTAATACTGTATTCTGAGAGGATGTTCCGTATCCCGTAAAAGTTTTATCGGGAAGCTGCATCCGGTATTGCAGTTGTAACGTGACGCTTTCGCCAGGTTTTAATACATTTTTCAGAGGAATAAAAAGATTTTCATCTGAGATTGTATTGACGGGAATAACTTCATTGTCAGAATTCTTAACATTCAGTTCAAGAAGTTTTCCCAATTGATCGCTTTTCGCAAAATGCAAATCAGTATTTCTGTCTTCCAGTTTTCTGTAGACTAAAGAAGTTCCGCGTCTGTTGTAGGCGGAAACCCAATTCAGGAGTTTTACGGTCTGCAGGTCTTTTTCAGAATGATTGTAATAAACAATTTCCTGACTGATCTCAAGGTTCTTTTTGTCAGGAGACAGTTTAGCTTCAATATAGATGCTGTCTTTCTGTGCAGAAACCTGTGCGGCTCCCCAGAACAAAATAAGGCAAATGCTGATCTTTTTCAAATATTCGTGATAAAGCCCAAATATAACTTATTTTGTAAATACTTTATAGGATTTTAACCCTGAATTGCTTTTTTTTCCAAAGAATTAATATACGCGTTCCAACCCTCTGTCTTATAAGTGATCGCAGCAGCTTCAGGATTATCAGATTTGTAGATTCCTCTTCCTACAATGATAAAATCTGTATGCAGCGTTTTGAACACATGTTCCGGAGTATTGTACTGTTGTCCTTTACCATCACCAGAATCTGCAAGATTAACTCCCGGAGTGAATAGTAAAAGATCTTCAGGAATTTTGTTCTGAGATACGCCGCCAATTACATTAGGATGAGATAAAGCTACTTTTAAAGCCTCTTCACGATAGCTTGCAGTAGTCAGGGCTCCTTTGGAAGACATTCCTACAATAGCTACTACTCCTACATTGCGGAAACAGTCTAATGATTCAAAACCTCCGATAACCTGGGACGTTACGAAATCTGCCCAATTTGTAATTTTGAAAACCCCGCTTGTGAACTGAAGCTCCTGAGTATTTCCAATGTCAGCAAATTTTCTGTCTTCCATCAGTAAGAACTGGTGTTTTGCAGCGATAGCTTTTAAAGGTGTGATCGTTTTTTCGTAATCAAAATCAGAAATAATATCAATATGTGTTTTTAAAGCAATAATGTGAGGTCCTACTTTTTCAGCAAACTCCAGTAACTCCTGAGTGGTAGTAACATCTGCAGAAGCAATAAGGTTTGATTTTTTTGCTAAAGCCGTTTCCAGTAATTTTTTTGAAACTGAATGTTGTGCAGTCTGAAGTTTCTGCTCGTAAGAAGATCTTGTTTCTTCCTCAAACTGAATATGGTTCCCCTGAAGGAAGTCCTGAATTCTTTTTACTTCTTCATCAGACAATTCACCGGTTTCCTGAAGAATATCACATACTTCCGAAATATTAAAAAGAGTGTGTACTCTATATCCTTTGCTTTCCAATAGCTGTTTACCACCTTGCTCTCTGTCTAATACCACAACGATGTCAGACACTTTAAGGTCTTCCTGCTCTATTTCAGGAATAGTTTCCAGCAAAGATTTTCCTGAGGTGATCACATCTTCTACCAAAAGACAGTTTTGTCCTTTCTGGTAAATTCCTTCAATCAGTTTTTTTGTACCGTAGCTTTTAGCTTCTTTTCTTTTAATAATTAATGGAATATAGCTTTCCAGAGACATTGCAGTTGCCATAGGAAGAGCAGCATAAGGAACTCCACAGATTAAATCAAAATTATCCAATGGAAGCATTTCCAATAAATAATTAGCAAGATTTTTTAAAATTTTAGGATCTGAAGCCAAAGGTCTTAAGTCTACATAAAAAGGACTTTCAATACCACTTTTTAGGGTAAACCTACCAAATTTGATGATGCCTAGTTTGTAGCACTCTAAGAAGAATTCTTTTTTACTTTCCATTATTTTTTATTAGATATTGCAAATTTAAGGAATTGAAATAAGGCTTAAAAATTTATCGTTCATTTGTAAATAAAAAACCACCCCGGATTGACCAGGATGGTGTGAAAAATATAATAAACTATTATTTTACGATTTCAGCATCAATGACTTGGGCTCCGCTGTATTTTTGCTGGGCTTCCCATAATAAAAACTTGTCGACCTCTTTGATGAGTTTAGGAATGGTAAGTGACAATACTGCCAGGTCATCCATGACTCCAAGTACTGGTATGGCAAATTCAGGAAGCAGGTCAATAGGGGATATGACATATAAAATTCCCAGTAAAGGAAGAATAATATCTATGGATTTCATTGGATAGGTTCCTCTTCTCCACATTTTGACCATTCTGAAAATATCAGGGATCTTTTTTATAAAGCCCTTATGATTGATGGCTTCTTTTGCAAGATTTAATTTTGAATATTTCATTTTTGTGTTTGGATTTAATAAATTTTTCAACATTATAAATTTCGCAAATCCTGTACCAACAAATTATAAAATTTAGTTAAAAATTTATTTGATAATATTGTCAATGAACTGATGCACAGTCTCTGTGTCCCAATCTTTTGTTGCATCTTCCTTGATAAGGATTCTTCCATGCTTGTCCAGAAGAAAAGTCGTAGGAAAAACTTTAGGAAGAATTTTCTCAGAAATAGGGCTTTGAGCAATATATACAGGAACAGTGTAATTATTTTCCTTTAAAAATTTTCTTATATCCTCTTCTTTGTCATTCATTGCAATCAATACAAAATCTACATGATCTTTTCTGGTATCATACAGTTTCTGAATAGATGGCCATTCTTTTCGGCATGGCGGGCACCAAGTTCCCCAGAAGTTCAGGAAAATCCCTTTATCCTTAAAGTTTTTAAGATTCGTACTCGGAGCATTGATTCCTTTAAGTTCTATGTCGTAATCTTCTTCACTGATATGTACAGCGTTTTCAATAGTGGCTACCGGAAAGAATGTATCCTTTAGGAAATTTCTTATCCCCGGTATAAACGCAACAATACCAATGACGGCAATAATTACAAGATAAATGATCCCTTTTTTCATATCTGGTTTTTATAGAAGATCCAAAATTTCCTGAACAGCATCTTTTCCTCTGTTCTTGGCATAATATATCTGCAGATCATTGTAAAACATATCTTTTGTATACGTTTCAGGATCAGCTTTGTATTTCATTAGCAGCTCATATCCGTATTTCGGACGCGGGCCCCACGAATTTTTTACATTCAGGTGCTTGTCCAGGATAATTACTTTCGGAATAGATTCTGTACCATTGGTCAGAAACTGGTTGATTAAGCTTTTATCACTGTCTCTTAGAAAAACTCTTACCTCATTATGACCTTCAAAAAATCTGAATAATGCAGGTACTGTTGCACTTGCATCACCACACCAGGCTTCAGAGATGATTAAAATTTTTCCATCAAAATTTTTAGTGGCAAGTTCTTTCAGCTGATCTTCATCCGGGACGTATTTTTTTACCGTTCGGTCCATTCTCTGAAGACCCAGCTCATAATATTGTTTATAGTCAGCTTCCTGTTGGTTGGCAGGATTCTCTAATCTTTCTTTTGCAATCTGAAGGTATTCCTCAAAAGAAATTCCTTTATCCCAGTAATTTTTCATTACCAAAAATATTTATGTTAAAAATTATTGATATTTCTTGTTTTATTGATCAGAAAAAGATCTGCCAATACAAATGCAGCAAGGCTTTCCACTACAGGAACCGCTCTTGGAACTACACAAGGGTCGTGACGCCCTTTTCCTTCTACGATCACAGGATTTCCGTCTTTATCAATACTATCCTGAGGTCTTAAAATAGTCGCCACAGGTTTGAAGGCTACACGGAAATAGATATCCATTCCGTTGGAAATTCCACCCTGGATACCTCCTGAAAGGTTAGATTTTGTAGTAAAATCGGTATTGAAAGCATCATTATGCTCTTTTCCTGTCATTTTGGCTCCGCAGAAACCGCTTCCATATTCAAAACCTTTGCAGGCATTGATATTCAGCATAGCTTTTGCCAGTTCAGCCTGAAGTTTTGAGAATATAGGTTCACCAATTCCTACGGGAACATTTTTAATCACACATGTAATGGTTCCGCCAATGGTATTTCCTTCTTTTTTGATCTCTTTGATTCTTGAAATCATCTTTTCAGCCGTTTCAGCATCCGGACAACGAACGTCATTGCTTTCCGTTTGGGAAAAATCTAAAGCCTGATAAGGCTTTTCACAGAAAATATCACCTACAGAAGAAACGTAAGCATTGATTTCAATGTCTGATAAAAGCTGCTTGGCGAGAGCTCCGGCAACTACCCAGTTCATAGTTTCCCTTGCTGAAGATTTTCCGCCGCCACGATGATCTCTGAAACCAAATTTCTGGTCATAAGTAAAATCTGCATGGCTTGGACGATATGCCCCTGCTATATGATCATAATCTTTCGATTTCTGATTTTCGTTTTCAATGATAAAACCAATGGGAGTACCTGTTGTTTTTCCATCAAAGATTCCTGAAAGAAACTTTACTGTGTCACTTTCTTTTCTTTGAGTAACAATTGCTGACTGGCCAGGTTTTCTTCGGTTCAGTTCGTATTGAACCTTATCGAGATCTACCGTTAAACCTGCCGGAAAATTATTGATGATACCGCCATAAGCCACTCCGTGACTTTCTCCAAATGTTGTAAGACTAAGAAGATTACCTAATGTATTGAACATAGTACAAAATTACCTTTTTTTCTTCAGATAATAAAGTTTCTGGATTTGTTCTATTTATCGGTGTTTTTGATATTATTGATAACCTTTAGAGCTTCTTTTTTTTCTTCCGGAGTCATTTTTTTCCAGATAAAACCTTTTTTGAGATCATTTTTATCTGATAGTTGAGGGAAAATACCTGCTTTTACATCATCAAAAATATAGAATGGCGTAACGGCTGGAAGAGGAGTATCAAAACTGTACGGATAATTGTGGGAAACATTAAATTTAAAATTCCCGATTTTAAATATATTAAACTGACGATATTCGTAGGTTGATGGCTTGTAAAGCTGTTCTTTTTCAAAACCTGTCATAAAACTTCCCACTCTGAAACTCGGAATATATTTTTGAATCAATGCCGGAAAAGATAACATTGAAATAAAAAATAAACTTAAAACTGAAAAAACAATCATGGATTTTTTCTGATTAAAATATTCATGAAACAGAACAAAAAATATCACGAAAAAAATATCGATGAAAAATCTGTATTGGGCGGAAAATGCAAGGACCAATATACCTTTTATTAATAATGAAATGCAGATCAGAGTGATGAGTTTTCTTTTTTTGATCCAGGTAAATACAGAAAAAACAGCTAAACTCAAGATAAAAAGAATATTAATTTTTGATTTGATTCCTGCTAGGAAAAGCCAGTTTTTAATATAATCTGATGTCGAAAATTTTTGGATTTCTTCATAGGTGTACTGCATATCATAGGTTTTCATGATGGCAAACTGTGACGAAATTTTTAAAACCTCGGGATTGGGTTTCCAGGATACTCCCAGATCGCCTATTGCTACAGGGAAAACGGGAAAACCGAATGTCCATATATTTTTAATGAAGAAAAGGAAGAGAATCAGAATACCTAAAAGTAATGGCTTGAAATTATTTTTGAAAATAAAAACTGAATGTAAGAATACCAGTATGGGCAGCCATATCATAGTAGGTTTTATAGAGAAAACAAAAACTGAAAAGGCAAAAAGGAGAGCAGTATTTCTGTTTCCGGCTGTGAGTTCATTCAGAATAATCAGTGAAAAAATAATGACAGGAAGATCCGGGCTTGGAGACTGAGAAAACAGTAATAAAACCGGTAGGAAACAAAGATGTATCCAGTTTTTTCTTTCGATAATATAAATGGTGTAGATAATGAGTAATACAGCATTAATTCTTAAAAATGGATCAGAAAAATTGGAAAACCCTGCCTGAAAAATATGCCAGACAGACATTTGCCCCAACGTAAGATCTACGTTTGAAATTCCTTTTACCATTCCATATTCTGCAAGCCACTGAAGAGTAGGGATATAATAGCCAAAATGATCTAATATATAAGGATAGTAAGAACCTGCGAGCATGATAATAAGAGTGGCAGCACTAAAGAGTATAAAATCTTTCTTGGAAAACTGATAAAATTCTCCATAGAGCCGATTTCTAAAGAAAAAGAATAAACCCACAAATATTGAAACGGCTTCAACATAGATATTCAAAGGAATAAAAAAAGAAATAAGTGTCCATATCAGGCTTATTCCCAGGATTCCGGATAAAATTTTCCCTGAGATTCCCTGAAACAAAATCCCGGACACATTTTCCATGATTTTCCCCCAGCCTATTAAGACAGGTATGATGAAAATTGAAGAAAACAGAATCAATAGCATAAAAAAAAGATTGCTTAAAAATAAGCAATCTTTATATTTATTGTGAAAATATTTATTAACGGGGTTGTACCCTTCCGTCTTTTCTATCTTGTGATCTACCGATGGTATATCCTGTAGCACCTCCTACAACACCACCAATTACAGCTCCGAGTCCTCTGTTTTTCTTAGCGATGAGTGCTCCTGCCGCTGCTCCACCTACCGTACCAATTACGGTTCCTTTGGCTGCTTTACTCCACCCTTTTTTCTGGGTAGTTCCCTGTGAGGTACCACTTCCATTATTGGCATAATTTCCGTTGCTACCTGATGAGCCGGAATTTGAATTTCTGTCTCTATATATTGTTCTTGTTTCTCTGATTACCTGTGGTCTTGAATTATTTTCAGCAGCAGCTCTGGCTTTTTTGGTTTCAGATATGCTGTCTGCTTTTTTCTGAGCTTCATAGACCATCTTTTCTTTTTCAATGGCCAGTTTTTGTTTTTCTATTTCAAGTTGTCTGGCCCGAAATTCAAGTTTCTGTGCTTCCAGTGATTTCTCAGCAACGCTGTCATCTTTCTTGCAGGCCGTCATTAAAAAGACGGATAAAAAACCTGCTAATATTATCTTTCTCATAATTCAAATTTTAATAAGATAAAGCCAAAACGACTTTGATTTTAGTTTTATTCTCAATTATGAAGCCAAATTTTAGTTAATGAATGTTAAAATTACTACTAAAAAGTGGAGATAATTTTTAATAATGATAGATTTTATACTGTTAATGCGGAGTTGCAGGGGATTTGTAAATTTTAGTTCACTGATAGTTTTTATTGAATTCATATAAGTTGACTATTTTTGAATACCAAATTACTTTTAATATGAAAAAATCAATTTTTACAGTATCAGCATGTATTGGACTGCTGGCTGTTGTTACATCATTTTCCTCCACGGAAACAGTAGAGAATAATAAAACCTGTTCAGAAACAGCTGATATCACACCAAAGTCTCAGACTTATAAGATCCGTTATGGACTTCTTTCAAAAAACGGAGCAAAAATCCTTTCGGGAAATTATGATGTAGGGAGTTTTCTTGCTGAAAACATGGTTACGGGAGAAGTGTATGATACTTATTATAGTGGAGGATTTCAGACGGTGCCACAATATTATGACGGACTTCCGGCAGGAACTTATACCTTTTCTGCTATGCAAGGACAAGGTGGATGGGTAGGCTATGGAACGGTAATTGCTACAGTTTCGGACGCTCAGGTAGATTCTGATGGGTATATTACAGTGTATATTCCGATCATTTGGGAGGAATAGGTTTGTGAGTAAAAAAATATTTAGTTACATTTACCCTTTCCTGAAATGAGAATTTTTTCAATCATTAAATAATTAATTACATTTTTTATTTTGTTTCTATGTTTTTGTATTGAATAAATACTAACAAATTACTATAATTGTATAAATTATTACAGATTCATTCTTCAGGATGTTTTTGATTCTACAGAAATATTCATTCTCTATTTCTCCATTGTATTATCTTCTTCTGAAGAATGTAGTAACAATGGCTGTATTGAATGATTCTACGATATTCTGTTTGGATTTTTCTAAATAGATTTTTTTCATCATTTGTGTTTTTTAGGCCTCCATCAGGAGGCCGTTTCTGTTTATTTAGTTTTATGATTATGCTCATATAATAATTGGACAGGAGATGGTATATTTGGGTATAAAAGCATTTTCATTCCATATTTTATCAAAAAGACTTCTCTAAATGAGGAGTCTTTTGTTTTTATATTATTATATGTGTAAAATATTACTATAATCAGAGGTTATATGATATTTTTTAGTAAATCAGTTTTTGGAGTATTCTAGAATCCGGAAGAGTAGGAATTACAACGACATTGTTTATTGTCTTTTTTTGAGAAATAGTTTCTGCTGGCTGGATGGCTTATTATTTAAAAGAAATAATTATTTTATGACTGTACTCATAAAATAAAAAAAAAGTGTGGTATATCTTTGGTTAAGAATTAATAGATAAAATAATTTTTATCTCTGATATAAAATTTTTTTTCATCATTTGTGTTTTTTGAGGCCTCCATTTTTTTTGGGGGCTTTTTTCATATAATACTCTTAAATCTTTTAAAGATCGAAGAGTATTCTACCGTTAAACGGGGTATCCCAAATGATAAATATTTTGTCACTTGATCTTCTCAGAGGAGCTTGAATGATTTCATAGTCACCTTTTTCGGTTAGTCTTTCTACAATGAGATCGGAACCTTTACCTATTTCATTTACATCGTATTCCAACTGATATTCTTTTTCATTGCTTTTCGTGAAATCTTCTTTATTAAAAATTATTTGTGCCATGATAATTTAAATTTATTGGATTGATTTATATGAAGAATAAATTATGCCAATTTGGTGTTGATTTAGTTTTTTTTGATAGCTTGATTAAGTATTTTGAAAGTTTTCATTTTCTAATATGAATTTTATTTTACCAAATTGTAAATTATTTTATTTTTAACGTTTTTGCCGGCATGTTATATTTATTTTAATTAATTATAAATAATTATGAAGTGGTTTTTAAAGCATCAATAAAATCTGTCTAAAATGCTGAAATCACAAAATGAATAACACTTGGAGTAAATCGCTTTTTTTTCTCAAAGTTGGCATTCTTGGCACGATTTTTCGATATAGAAATGTAACTCATGTTTAATTTGAGTTTTCATGGTTATTAGTTTTTATCCTCGGAATTTCCGGGGATTTTTTTTTGCTCTGATATGACGCTGCTCATAAACGTAAACTAATTAAATCCTCTATTTTTGGGTAAGATAATTTTCTATCCATCATCTTTTTGCATTATTTATCAAGCTCTTTTTTGATCAGGAAGAGCTTGTTTTATATTATTTAATAGAAAAAGTCACATTATAAACAAAAATCCAAAAAGATTGAATAATGCGTGGAAGAGTACTGTTAGGATAAAACTGTAGGGATGGACGTGCTTGTTATAATAGATATAAAGGTTATTTAAAATAATACCTCCAAAAAATGTCATCACAATATATAGCCAATTATAATAATGCATTGATGCGAAAATGATACTCATAATGATGATGCAGAAATATTTATTCTTTATACCTATCCATTTCGTCAAAACCAGATAAAGGAAATATTGAAATACTAAAGTCTCAATGAAAGGAGCAACAAAGATTGCAATAAAGTGTAGTTCGTTTTTTGTGATATTTTGATGCTTATAATAATTTACATTAAAATGCAGATAGGTATCATTAATGTAATTGAAGAAATATCCATTTAAAAGAGCTAAGGCAAATGAAATGATAAAGATGGTTACTGTTTTTTTCATATTAGTTTAATGATAAAAGAATGGAATATTTGAAAAAAATTAAAAGTATAAAAACAAAAAAACCTCTAAATAATTAGAGGTTTTTTCTGAGGTACCTAGCGGATTCGAACCGCTGTAGATGGTGTTGCAGACCACTGCCTAGCCGCTCGGCCAAAGTACCATTTTTACCATTTTTGAGGTGTGCAAATATAGCAAAATTTATTTATGAACAAAAGTTTTTAAGCAATTTCTTTCTTTCCAAGAGCCTCGATTTCGCTTTTTGCTTGAATTTCAGCCTGATAATTTTTGATGTTAATTACTCTTGTTTCGCTCCATTTATCATGCCAGCCGTTTTCACCTAAAAAAGAAAGGGCATCAAAAGGAACAATCCTGGAAAGACTTCTGTAAATAATTTGCTGGGTAGTTGGTTTTGTGCCATCTGTACTGATTACTTTGGTTCCTGTAATATACTTTGCTACTGTTCTCCCGTCCAAATAGTTTTCCATCAAAAAGTAATAAAGAAAATAATTGAAATTTCCAATAACGATCTGCCATAATATATTTCCATTACTGTACAGGTAGAAAAACTCAATTGAAGTTACTTCATAAAGAAAATTAGATACAATGGAGAGGAGATAATTAATAACATATAGTAATATAAAATCCAGAAAATTATTAGCAAGCCTAATCCCTAATGAGGCTTTATTATATTCAACAACATTTAGAATTCTTTTCATCTTGGTTATTAGTTTAAGTTTATTTTTTTTATTTAAATTTTAAAATCCGTTGACCAGTAACTTTAATGAAGCATTTGTATCAATAACGGCTGTAATTCCTGTACTGCTGAGTAGAATTTTACTGGGTTTCAGGTTGAATACTTTCCCGTTCATCTTTAAACCTTTATAGTATTCTTTATTAAAAGCTTCTTCAATACTTTTTCTTGATGTTTCTTCAAGCTCCTGGGTTGGTATACCATATTCGTCCTCAATCATTTTTACAATTTTCCCCTGGAACAGGAGAGAAGCTGTTTTCTGAAGAATATTGGTTGTTTTCAGTTTAAATTTAGTCTCTGATAAAACAATTTTTCTTTTTGCATCATCATACACCGGAATTCCGGAAATAATAGCTGTACCTTTTATATAGCCATCGGTCTGAGCTTCAATAACCACTCTGTTATCAACTCCATATACCCTGATATCAGTTACTTTCACTTTAGAGTCACGGATATCAAACTCCTTATTCAGAAATGTTTTTCTTGCCATGCTGCTTGCTTCTGTAAAAGGAATATTGGCTGTAGTCTGTAAAATAAACTTATCCGCAACAGTAGGAGTGGAATTGAAATTGGCAACGCTGGTTACAGGTGAAGAAGCTGCGGGTTTGCTGCCTGTAAAAGTTTCGGAATAAATATCAACACCAAGCGTAGCATTGATCTGGTTTCCATAAAACTTCAAAGGAGTAATATTGACTCCCACCGGGCTTACTTTCAGCCATGTATTATATTCTTCGGAGATATTGAAAGGTTGTAAAAAGGTATTCCAGGCCATTAAGGCATATTGCTGGAAATTCAGCTGTGTGGCCATTTGCTGGTCTATCGTTTTACAGAATTTCTCCTGTTGTTCCTTCAAACTTTTTTCAACAATGGAAGTAATAGGAATCTGTATTCTTCCATAATCAAGTACCGGTTTACTTACCCATCTGAAACCGTTCGGTCGGGTATTGGTGGTAATGGTCCAGTTATTTTTAAAAGTAACGGTTGTATTGAATGACATTACCGTTTCAAAGGTAGTATTCTGATAAGTATAGACTCCCAGAGTTCCGATTCCTTTTTCTGCCCATATTTTTAATGGAACTTCAATCAGTAAATTCTGGCTGGTACCACCTACAAGACGAATAGGTCTGGTTTTCCATACTTTCACTTTAAACTGATCATTATTATTGTCAGTATAAGAATCGTCCTGGTAAACAAGGTCTTTCACGGAAGCATTGATCATATTGCTCAGTTCGGAAAGTGGAATCGTCACAGGCATAGTAATACTGGACTTTATCTTTGGAAAATTATAAGCTGCCAGCTGATTATCAACACCGGTCTGGCCAAAAACGCTGATACCTGCTAATAAAAATAATATTTTAACGAATTTCAATGTGTATGTTTTTTAATGAACGAAAATAAGAATTTTAATTTTCCGGTTTAAAGCTTTTTTCAAGCTCAATGCTGGCACCTGTCATTTCTCCCTGCATAGGAGGAGCTGTTTTCGTGATTTTTAATTTAATATAATCAATCTGTGGAAAGCTGTTATGAATAGTTGAGATTATTCTTCCGGCTACATGTTCCAGTAATTTGGATTTTATTTTCATTTCCTTGTGAAGAATATCGTTGATATCTGCATAGCTTATGGTGTCATGCAAATGGTCGGATGCTGCTGCTTTCCACAGATCAGTATGAAGTTCTACATTCAGAATATAATATGTCCCGATAATATTTTCCTCAGGAAGTACACCGTGGTACGCATATATTCTTACGTCTTCAAGATATATTTTGCTCATTGCCTCATATTTTATGAAGCAAAAATCGTCTTAATTCTTCAAAGTCTGAATTTATTTCTACAGTTTTTTTCTCCTTTTTCATCAGCTCGTTCAATGAATCCGGAATTTCAATCTGGGTATGGATCGCTTTTTCTACAGCATCAGGGAATTTTACCGGATGGGCGGTACCAAGGATATATCCTTTTTGACCGGGATTTTCTTTCAGATACTGCGCCATTGCAGCAAACGCTACGGCACTGTGAGGTTCCAGAATATAGCCATATTTCTCATAGACTTCTGTGATCATATTCATTGTTTTATCATCGTCAATGGAATACGAAGATATTTTATCTTTTAAATCATCAAACTGATGTCCGAAAAGCTCTAAAATTCTCACAAAATTGCTCGGATCTCCCACATCCATAGCATTAGATAGAGTGGCAACTGCCTTTTGTGGCTGATACTTCTGTGTTTTAAAATAATCAGGAACTACCTGATTAGCATTACAAGCTGCAATAAAATGACTGGCAGGCAACCCTCTGAAATGAGTCAGAAGCCCGGCACAGATATTTCCGAAATTTCCACTCGGAACACAGATTACGGGTTCTTCTTTATGATGTTGAAACCATTGTTTTAAAGCTATTAAATAATAAATCTGCTGGGGAAGCCATCTTGCAACGTTGATAGAATTAGCAGATGTCAAAAATAACTGATTGTTAATTTCTTCATCAGAAAAAGCCTGTTTTACGAGATTCTGGCAGTCATCAAAACTGCCATTTACTTCCAATGCTGAGATATTTTCACCTAATGCTGTCAACTGTTTCTCCTGAACCGGACTTACCCTGCTTTTGGGATAAAGAATGACCACATTAATTTGTGGTATTTTATAGAATCCATGGGCTACAGCGCCTCCGGTATCTCCGGAAGTAGCTACAAGAACAGTAACTTTTTTATGCTGACCTTTCAAAAAATAAGACAGACAACGGCTCATAAATCTTGCTCCGATATCTTTAAAAGCAAGGGTAGGACCATGAAACAATTCCAAAATGGAAATCTGCTCACTGATCTTCACGAGAGGAATTTCAAAATCCACCGTTTCTGCCACAATTTCTTTTAGAATTTCTGATGGAATTTCATCTCCCACAAAATCTTTCAGGCATTTGTACGCAATTTCTTCATTAGAATACTGATGAAGGTTTTGAATAAATTCTTTGTCAAACTGTGGAATGTTTTCAGGGAAAAATAATCCTTTTCCTTTCCCCTGACCTTTTACTGTTGCTTCTCTGAAATTAATTTTTTCAAGATGATCTTTTAAGTTATAATATTTCATTTCTGTTTTTTAGGGTTAATTTTCTTCGACAATTTGAATACCTGTCGGATTTATTTTTGAAACATATACAGGACTTGCTATTTCAATCTCATCATAGACTGATTTCATCATCTGAGCAATTTTTTCTGCTGTTTCTTCCTGTTCGGAGAGCATAAAAACAGATGGTCCTGATCCGGAAATTCCTCCTCCCAGAGCTCCCAACTGTAAGCTTCTGGTTTTAATTTCGTCAAATTTCGGGATCAGAATGCTGCGTATCGGTTCTATAATGACATCATTAAGACTTCTGCCAATCAACGGGAAATCATTTTTCTGAATTCCTGCTACAAGACCTGCTATATTTCCCCATTGCTCTACTGCACTTTTCAACGTGATATTTTTTTTCAAAATCTGTCTTGCATCAGAAGTTTTCACTTCCACCTGCGGATGTACGGCGGTTACAAATAAATCGGGACTGTTCAGCGGAATGATATCAATGGGATTGATGGATTTTACCAGGGTAATTCCTCCATAGATGCACGGAGCAATATTATCAGCATGTCGTACTCCTGAAGCCAATTCTTCCCCGAACATGGCAAAATAGACCATTTCCTCTTTTGACAATTTGTTTTCTAATAATATATTGGCTCCAAAAGCGGCTCCGGCGGCACTTGCCGCACTGGAGCCGAGCCCGCTTCCAGGTTTTATATGCTTGTGAATAATCACTTCAAAACCACTTTTCAGATTAAAATATTCCTGAATTTTCAATAAGACAATTCCCGCAACATTTCCGGAAGGTTCTTCCGGAAGTCCAAAAGAATCAGTATGTCTTATAATGATTTCAGGAGTGTTCAATAATCTGAATTCCATTTCATCATAAGGGTCATGCACTGCCATTCCCAGAATATCAAATCCGCAAACCAGATTGGCAACAGTAGCGGGGATTTTTAATTTTACTTTTTTCATAATTGTATTTTAAATAGAACGAATAATATCTGCAAAAACTCCGCTTGCCGTTACATCAGCTCCGGCTCCCGCACCTTTTACAACCAAAGGCTGTTCGGAATATCTGAGGGTTTTGAAGATGACAATATTGTCTTTGCCATAAAGATGAAACAGATCACTGTCCGGAGCGATATGCTGCAGGCCTACTTTGGCTTTTCCGTTTTCAAATTCTGCGACGTATTTTAATATTTTGCCCTCATTTTTAGCATTATTCAATAAGTTTTTAAAATGATCTTCATATTCTGTAAGCTTTTCATAAAAGTCACCAACGCTTCCCTGCATACATTCTTCAGGAAGAAAACCTATATTCTCAATTTCTTCAAACTGAAGCGGATATCCGGCTTCTCTTGCCAGAATTAAAATTTTTCTTGCCACATCAGTTCCTGACAAATCGAGTCTTGGATCCGGTTCCGTATAGCCTTCCTGCTGAGCCTGGGCTACGACTTCAGAAAAGGTTCTGCTGCCATCATAATGATTAAAGACAAAATTTAAGGTTCCGCTCAATACTGCCTGAATAGACTGGATCTGGTCTCCACTTTTGATCAGATCGTTGATGGTTCCTATTACCGGAAGTCCTGCTCCTACATTAGTTTCAAAATAAAAATTACAGTTGTGGTTTCTCGCTGTATTTTTTAAAGTTTTATACTTTTTAAAATCTGAAGAGGCTGCAATTTTATTACAAGCCACAATATTCACACTTCTTTTTAACAGACTTTCATAAATTTCGGGTACATCAGGACTGGCTGTTACATCTACAAAAACTGAGTTTCTAAGGTTTCTGTGGATAATTTCTTCAGCAAATTCTTTGGCAGAGGCTTTTTCACCCTGCTGATCCCATATCAGATAGTCTTCCTGTGCTATTCCTTTGTCTGAAAATAACATATGTCGGCTGTTGGAAATTCCTGCAATTCTCAGGTTGATCAAAAAGTTTTCTCTCAGATAAGCATTCTGGTTATAGATCTGCTGGATCAGTTTTGAACCTACATTTCCTGTTCCGCAGATATAAAGATGAATTTGCTTAATTTCAGTTTCAAAAAATTCCTCATGAAGTACATTCACTGCCTTTTTGCTGTCTTTTTCTGAAATAACGATACTGATATTCCTTTCCGAAGATCCCTGGGCAATAGCTCTTATATTGATACCATTATTTCCCAGACATCCGAACATTTTGGCGCTTACGCCGCTTCTGCTTTTCATACTTTCTCCAACTAAAGCTACAATGGAAAGTCCGGTTTCAATTTTTACGGCATACACTCTCTTCAGATTGATATCATCCGCGAAAGAAGAATTGATCGCATACTCGGCACGCAAAGCTTCTTTTTCTTCAATTGCAATCGTGATCGAATGTTCCGAAGACCCTTGTGTAATAAGGATTACGTTGATTTTTTCCTGACTTAAACATTGGAAAAGTTTTGCTGAAATACCCGGGATTCCTACCATTCCGCTGCCTTCCAGTGTAAGAAGAGCAATCCTGTTCATATTGGAGATACCTACTGCGATTTGCTTTTCGTCATCCGAAGACTTCAATTGGTGAGAAATTAAAGTTCCCTGTGCATCCGGATCAAAAGTATTCCTGATGATCAGATTTATGTTTTTTTCCATGACAGGCTGAATGGAAGGCGGGTAAAGCACTTTTGCCCCGAAATGGGACAGTTCCATGGCTTCATGATAAGATATTTCTGATATAGGTTTTGCATTAGAAGCCAAACGGGGATCAGCAGTCATCATTCCGCTTACATCGGTCCATATCTGGAGCTCTTCTGCATGGATAGAAGCAGCCATAATGGAAGCTGTGTAATCAGAACCACCTCGTCCTAATGTTGTAGCATTATTTTTTTCGTCATGGGCTATAAAACCAGGACCTATGATAATACGATTGTTATTTTCATTCAGAAAACTGATAATATTATTTTCTGTGCATTGAAAATCTACTTTTGCATTGGTGAAATTACTGTCTGTTCTGATGAGGTCTGCAGAATTCATCCATATGCAGTCTAATCCCTCATGCTGAAGTCTTGCTGCTATAATTTTTGAAGATAAAAACTCTCCGTAAGTGGCAATTTTATCTTTGATTCTGTTGGTAAGTTCACCAAGAACTGCAATTCCGCTGTAAAGGTCTTCAAGATCATTAAAATGTTTCTTAACAAAACTCAGCCATGAACTCTGTTCTGTGATAGGAAAAAGGTCTTTGACCAGACTGATATGTTTTTCTTCAAGATTCTGAACTATTTGAATATAATTTTCATCTTTTACAGAAGCCTGTTCTGCTGCTCTGATCAGTTGGTCAGTAACGCCATGAAATGCTGATACAATAACAACTATTTTGTTTTTTAAAGATTCATCTTTTATTATTTTTTCCACCAGAAGGATATTCTGAGAATGGGCGACTGAAGTTCCGCCGAATTTTAAAACTTTCATCAATTATTTATTTGAAGTTGGATATAACGAAGTGACTACTCTTTAGAAAAAAGAGTACAGGTACCGGAAATAATATGTGAAAATTTACCCCGTTATGGGGTAGTTGTTGTAGTTGTGAATGTAGAAACAGAAGATATGCCTGAAATAAGCGATTTCAGGGCAGAAATATCAGATATGTTTCTTAATAAATTCATTGTAACAGGACAAATGTACAACTTATTTTGAAACAGCCAAGTTTTTAACATAATAAAATATATTTCCTTTTCTGGAGATATATTTGGTGTAATTGATTAAAAATGTTACATTTATAACATTAACTAATAACAAAATACACATGAAAAATTTAAAGAAAATCAATCGAAATGATTTAAAATCAATTAACGGAGGAATAGGCCCTTGTACTGCAAACTGCCCTCCCGGACCTTACGGACCAGGTGAACCGAGATCATGTTCTGATTACCATGCCTTACCGGAATGCTGTAAAGGAAGAGTACTGGTAAGCTTTGAATGCTTTGGTCCTTATTAATCTTGAATAACAAATGTTTGTTGTTTTTTTATTACCGAATACTAAATTATTACAATATGAAAACAATTAAAAAATTATCACGCGAAGAAAAGAGAAATATCAGCGGAGGATTCACTGATATTCAGATTGAAGCATGTGGTGGAGAGCAATTTGTATGTTTCCGCGGAGGTGGAAAATGGGGATGCTGGTTAAAGCCAGGAGGTACTTGCTATGCACCGATGCTATAAGTATTGACTGATTTTACCTAATCAAAAACCATCAAAAATTTAATTTGAAATAAAAACTACCATGAAAAATTCAAAGAAATTAAACAGAGAAAGCTTAAGAGCTATTATTGGAGGTGGAGGAGATACCTGTGCTGTTGATCTTGACTGCGGACCAAAAGGTTGTGCAGTGTGTACCGACTTTAAAGGACGTAAAGTTTGTCTTTACCTTTTCCCTTATGATCCATCCATCCCAGGTAGCTGCCCAATTCTTGAAGCCTAATCAAAAATAGTAAAATCAAAAAATTAATTAAAACTCCTATGAAAAATCTAAAGAAATTAAACAGAAAAGAACTTCAAACGGTGCAAGGAGCAGGTCCTGCCACATGTACAGGATGTCCTAAGAATACGACTTACGGAAATAATCCTGGCGATGCTCCCTGCGAGGCTTTTCAGATGCTTCCTGACCGTTGTAAAATGTGCGTGATTGTTGATATGTCATGTATGAGCGGAGGAGTTTCTTAAAATTTTAAAAGTATGAAAACAATTAAAAGATTAAGCAGAAGAGATCTGGAACTTGTGAATGGAGCGGCTATTTCCAGATGTGACGGCTGTCCTACCCATCTGATTTTTGGACCAGGCTCTTCCAGTGATCCTTCGTGTGAGGCATATTGGACATTATCTGAGAATTGCAGAATGTGCGTTATTGTAAGCACAGATTGTTTTGTTGCAATCACTGCAGACTAAAAATAAAAAGCACTGTGAAAACAGTGCTTTATTTTTTTAACAGTTATCCGGAATATACATTCCTCTGGGTACACAGATTAATTCTCCATTACATCCCGCTCCACAGGTTTCATGTATTTCGCAGTTTAAGTTACATATGGTACCACCTCCATTTACATTTTTAAGACTTCTTCTGTCTAATTTTTTTAGATTTTTCATATTTATTATTAGTTTAAGTTTTAAATATAATAAATATTCATGACAAAAAAATTATTTTATGCTTTTGGAAAGGTCAAGCATTGCCTCAATAGGCTTTAATGCTCTTAATCTTAATTCTTCATCGATAAGAATTTCCGGAAGTTCATACTTCATACATAAGTACAATTTTTCCATTGTATTACGTTTCATATAGAAACATTCCGAGCAGTTACAGCTTTCATCAAAAACCAATGCAGGAATCAGTTCTTTGTGAGGAGCACGTTTTCTCATTTCATGAAGAATTCCTTCTTCTGTTGCAATGATGAATTTCTGACAGTCATCTTTTTCTACATAATTCAGCAGAGCAGAAGTAGAACCAATAAAGTGAGCCAGTTTCAAAACAGCTTCTTCACTTTCAGGGTGAGCAATCAGCTTGGCATCGGGATTATCTGCCAGCTGCTGGGCAATTCTTTCCATTGAAAAAGCTTCGTGTACGATACAGCTTCCATCCCAAAGGATCATGTCACGACCTGTTTTCTTAGATAAATATCTTCCCAGGTTTTTGTCCGGTGCGAAGATGATTGGTCTGTCTTTAGGAAGTGCTTCAATTACCGTTTCAGCATTTGAACTGGTTACGATGATATCACTTTCTGCCTTAGTTTCTGCGTTACAGTTGATGTAAGTTGCAATTAAAGCATTCGGGTGCTGTTCACGCATTTTTCTTAATCCTTCTCCGGAGCAGCCGTCAGCCAGAGAGCATCCGGCCATTGTATCAGGAAGAACTACTTTTTTAGTTGGGTTCAGAATTTTAGCAGCTTCCGCCATGAAATGTACACCGCAGAATACAATCATGTCTGCATTCGTTTCTTTTGCCTGCCTTGCCAGCTGTAAAGAATCTCCAAGGAAATCAGCGATATCCTGAATCTCTCCCGGCTGGTAGTAATGGGCAAGAATAACAGCATTTTTCTCCTCTTTAAGTTTAAGAATGGCTTTTACCAACTCTTCTCCCTGAGGAATAGCAATATCTTTAATATCCAGAAATCCTCTGACAGGAATTGCAGATTTAGCTTTTTCTAATGTTTCGGTACTCATATCAACCTCAATTTTTTATGATCAGAAGCTAGAGGTTAGAAATTAGAAGTTAGATTTTGAGAGTATTTGATTACTTTCATCTTCTGGCTTCCATCTTCCAGCCATTAATTACTGATAAAACTTTTTATTAAACTTTCTATTTCTTTTTTAGCTACATCAAGATCGGTATTAATCACGATCTTATCAAACTCGCCGGCGTAGGACATTTCTTCTTCTGCCTTCGCTACACGGGTTTTTATGGTTTCTGCATCATCTGTATTTCTGGAAATCAATCTTCGTTCCAATTCTTCAATGGAAGGCGGTTCTATAAAAATAGACAGGGCTTTTTCACCAAAATATTTTTTTAACGAAATACCTCCTTTTACATCTACATCAAAAATAACTACTTTTCCCTGATTCCAGATTTTTTCTACTTCAGATTTTAAAGTACCGTAATATTTATCAGTATATACTTCTTCATATTCTACAAAAGCATTTTCAGAAATTTTCTGTCTGAATTCATCCGGGGTCAGAAAATGATAATCTACCTGATGAACTTCACTTCCTCTCGGCTGTCTCGTTGTACATGAGACTGAGAAACTCAGTTCCGGAAATGTTTCCAGTGAATGCTTTACTAATGTAGTTTTTCCGCTCCCTGATGGCGCTGAAAATATAATTACTTTATCCATTTTTTACAATTTCGGGTTTCAGGTTTCGAGTTACGGAGTTCATTGTTAAGAATGATAATCACGCATCTCGTAACCCGTACCTATCATTACAATACGTTTAACGTCTGTTCTTTAATTTTTTCCAGGTCATCCTTCATCATTACTACCAGTTTCTGGATTTCTGCATGATTGGCTTTAGAACCTAATGTATTGATCTCTCTTCCGATTTCCTGAGAAATAAAGCCCAGTTTTTTTCCGTTGAAAGATTCATTGTCCATTACTTCTTTATAATATTTCAGGTGCTGGGTAAGTCTTACCTTTTCTTCAGAGATATCAAGCTTTTCAGTGAAATAGGCCATTTCCTGGTAGAAACGCGTTTCATCAACATTTTCGAATTCTTTCAAAGATTTCTGATAACGTTCTTTCACGCTGACAATTCTTTCTTCCTCAAAAGGAATTACTTCTCCAAGATATTTGTCAATATTCTGAATATTCCTGTTTAATTCTTCATGTAAAATGCTGCCTTCAGTTCTCCTGAATTCTTCAAATCTGTCTACGGCATTATTGACAATTTTTGCCAGTGATTCCCATTCACCTTCTGTAAGTTCATCAGGTCTTGATGAGATGGCATCAGGAAGTCTTACCGCCATTTTAAGGTATTCGAAATCGGGACCGTCAGAAGCTATGTTTTTAAGCTCATTGATGTAAGATTCAATTAAATTTTTATTAATTTTTACATCATTGGACTCTTCAAGGTTCTCAATATTAACGTAGCAGTCTACTTTTCCACGGATAATTCTATCGTTAAGAATTTTTCTGATTTCAAATTCTTTTTCTTTATAACGTAAAGGAATTTTGATATTCAAATCAAAGCTCTTGCTGTTCAATGATTTAATATCTATTGTAATTTTTTTTCCTTCAAAAACATCTTCGGCTCTACCGAATCCGGTCATTGATAAAATCATAGTTTTTTATTGTTCTACAAAGATAAACATTTAAGTGTATAATATAATACCATGAAACTTGAACGTAAAGTTTATATTATTCTGTTTTTAAATTTATTTTTGAACCATTAAGAACATTTAAGCTATTAAGTTTAATTAAGAAAAAATCTCATAGATTTTGATAAGCGTTATGCTAAATAGCGAAGCTCATCTTAATATTCTCAACTTCTTCATTAAAAACTTAATGGTTCAAAATAAACAGCAGCTTTATTTGTATTTAAAAATAAAAAATCAAATGAGCGCATTTTCGTAAATTAGCGCTGTGAAAAAGAAAAATTTGATTTCTGTAGTAGGACCCACCGGAATTGGTAAAACGAGACTGGCAATTGATTTGGCTCAACATTTCAATACGGAGATTATTTCCTGTGATTCCCGTCAGTTTTTTAAAGAAATGAAAATAGGAACCGCTGCACCTTCTGAGGAGGAACTTGCCGGGGCACCTCATCATTTTATCGGAAATCTTTCAGTTGAAGAATATTATTCTATCGGTCAGTACGAAGAAGATGCGCTTCAAAAACTCAATGAACTTTTTGCAGCTCATGACACCGTTATTCTTGTTGGCGGAAGTATGATGTATGAAAAAGCAGTGATAGAAGGGCTACACGATCTTCCTGAGGCCAATACTGAAAATCAGGAAAAACTTCAGACCATCATGGAGCAGGAGGGAATTGAAAAACTTCAGGAAATTTTACAAGAACTTGATCCCGAATATTTTAGTGTGGTGGATATTCACAATCACAGAAGACTTTTGCGTGCTATAGATGTGATCTGGCAGACTGATACAAAATATTCTGAACTAATCGCTGTTTCTCAGGATTCCAGAGATTTTAATGTGATCAGAATCGGGATAGAAGCTCCCAGGGAAGAACTGTATGACAGAATCAACCGAAGAGTGGATATAATGATGGAAAATGGCTTGCTGGATGAGGTGAAAGGTCTTGAACAATTCAAAGATCTGACAGCTTTAAATACCGTGGGCTATGCAGAACTTTTTAAATATTTTGACGGAGAGTGGGATCTTGATTTCGCGGTTTCGGAAATTAAAAAGAATAGCCGAAGATATGCGAAACGCCAGCTGACATGGTACAGAAAGGCAGACGATATTCACTATTTGCAGTTGGGATATTCTGAAAAGGATTATGAAGACTTGCTTCAATGGATTGCGGAGCAATTTCAGGAATAAATTAAGCGCTCTGTTTGTCATACTGACGAAGGAAGAATTTCATCTATTATTTTAAAGATTTTTCATTCCACTTTGTTCCATTCAGAATGACAGTACGGATGATCATTAATTAAGGTATTTTTATATTAAAAAATGCGGCTCTGAAAAGAACCGCATCTTAAAACAAATATAATTTAATTTACTACTTCCAACCGCCGCCCAGCGCTCTGTATAGATCTACAATGCTGCTTAATCTCTGTCTTTTAATGGAAGCCAGATTCAACTCTGCCTGTAGGGAATTTCCCTGTGCTGTAATCACTTCCAGGTAATTGGCTGAACCTCCTTTGTAAAGAAGCTGTGCACTTTTAATTCCATCTTTCAAGGTAGTTGCCTGCTCGGTAGCTTTTTGTTCCTGAGCTTTTAAGTTTTCATTAGATACCAAAGCATCTGAAACCTCACCTACAGCATTTAATACCGACTGACGGAATGCCAGAACATTTTTCTCTCTTTGAATTTTTGCGACTTCAAGATCTGTTTTCAACTGTCTTTTCTGGAAAATAGGCTGGGTAAGTCCTCCCAGAACAGACCCGAATAATGAAGCGGGAATCTGAAACCAGTTATCAAACTTGAATGAGTTTACTCCTCCATTCGCAGTAATTTTCAATGCCGGATACATATTGGCCTGAGCAATTCCTACGATAGCGTTTGATTCCAGTAAAACAAGTTCCTGCTGACGAACGTCCGGTCTTCTGCTTACCATAGCTGCAGGAAGTCCTGCGGTAATGTTCTGCGGTAATGAAGTATCAGACATTTCAATGGTTCTGTTTACTTTATTAGGGACTTCACCCACCAAAATACTTAAAGCATTTTCCTGAATGGCAATATTCTGTTCCAGCTGAGTAATCAGAAGTTCTGTTGCCTGTTTCTGTGCTGAGGCCTGCTGTACTCCTAAAGAGGTGTTATCACCACTTTCCCACATTTTTTGTGTGATCATCAGGGTATTGCTGCTTAGCTCAAGATTAGATTTTGCAATAGCTAATTGTCTGTCAAGCATCAACAGGTTATAATATCCCTGAGCAATTGCTGCTACTACCTGGGTCTGAACTGCTTTTGAAGCTTCATATGTCTGCAGATACTGCATTCTTGAAACCTCCTGCTGGTTTTTAATTTTTCCCCAGATATCCGCTTCCCATGAAAGGTTGAAGGCTGCATTATAATCTTCAACATGGCTTGATCCTAAAAATAAATTTAAGCTTTGCCCGTTCATGCTGTTTTTGGAAGGCCTTGAGATTTGCCCGCTTACGCCGAAACCAACATCCGGATATTGCATATATTTTGCCTGTTTCAGTTTTTCCTGTGAAGCAGCAACCTGCTTTAGGGCAATCTGAAGGTCATAATTATTTTTGATTCCTTTTTCAATCAATCCCTGTAAAATAGGATCGCTGAAGAACTGCTTCCACTCCAGATTCGCTATGCTGGCTGTATCGGCAGTTGCAGTATACTGAAACTTTTCCGGAAGTGGCAGTTCAGGCTCTGTGTATGCCAGTTTGGACACACATGATACAGAGCCTATAGCCAGCGCGAAAGTTAGAATAATATTTTTTACTCGTTTCATAGTTTTTAAACTTTTAATTGAATACAAAACTTAGAGAGGTTTTCATTGATGCAAAAATTGTCTTTAGTAGGAGAAAATAGCTGATTTTTTTAATCATTAAGAACAGCAGGAGAATAGTTAATCCTTTGTCTTAAAATTTTCTCTAAGTTTTTGTTATTCATTTTTATTAATGAGCTGAAGCTAAAAGTTCTTCCTCCATTTGTTTTTTCTTCAGTCTTTTCTGTTTTCTGCTTGGCATTTTTTCGTGCAGATACTGGAAGATCACATACATTACCGGAATGATAAAAATTCCGAATATTACTCCTGTAAGCATTCCTCCTACGGTACTGTATCCAATAGAGTGGTTTCCTTTTGAAGAGGCACCTTGTGTCCATACCAGTGGAAGCATCCCCACGATAAAGGCAAAAGAGGTCATTAAGATCGGTCTTAAACGTAATCTTGATGCCTGAAGTGCAGACTCAATCAAAGTTTTTCCTGCTTTTCTTCTCTGTACGGCAAACTCTACAATAAGGATGGCATTCTTAGCCAATAGTCCTACAAGCATAATCAATCCTACCTGAACATAAATGTTATTATCGATTCCGGCTAACCCTGTGAAGGCAAATACTCCGAAGATCCCTGTTGGAATGGTAAGAATAATAGCAAAAGGAAGGATATAACTTTCATACTGAGCTGCCAGTAGGAAATACACAAACAAAATACTTAAGAAAAAGATGAATGCAGTTTGTCCGCTTGTTTTGATCTCTTCACGGGTAATCCCTGTCCATTCATATCCATATCCTCTTGGAAGTGATTGCTGAGCCACTTCTTCTACAGCTTTGATGGCATCTCCGGTACTGTATCCGGGTTTTGGTGTTCCGTTGATTGTTACTGCGTTGAAAAGGTTGTTTCTTGTTACCGTTTCAGGTCCGAAAGATCTTTTTAACGTTACTAATGTTTTCGCAGGAACCATTTCTCCTGATTTATTTTTAACATAAATTCCTTCCAGAGAGTTAACATCAGTACGGTAAGGAATATCTGCCTGTGCCATTACTCTGTAATACTTTCCGAATCTGTTGAAATCCGATACAAAACTACTTCCGAAATAAATCTGCATCGTCTGCATCAATTCCGTTACGGAAACTCCCAGCTGGTTGGCTTTGTCAGTATCTACATCAATGGTGTACTGAGGGTTTCCTGCTGCATAAGTAGTGAATGCGAAAGCAATTTCAGGACGTTTCATCAATTCACCAATGAACTGCTGAGTGGTTGTTCCCAATTGTTCAAAAGAACCATTCGTTTTATCCTGAAGCATGAATTCAAATCCGGAAACGTTACCGAAACCTTGTACAGTAGGGAAGTTGAAGAAGAAAGCATTCGCATCTTTCACCTGGCTTACCTTTCCTGTTAAAGTTCCTGCAATTAGATCGGGATCTTTCATTTCACCACGTTTGTCATAATCTTTAAGCTTAATGAAACCTGCAGAATATGGAGAAGCGTTGGCATTACTGATGAAGTTCATCCCATCCGCTACCCAAAGGTGATTGGTGGCTTTCTCACTGTTGATGATTTTATCAATTTGTGCAGTCGCTCTGTGTGTTCTTTCCAATGAACTTCCCGGAGGAGTATTCACTGCATACAATACGAATCCCTGGTCTTCAGTAGGAATAAATCCTGACGGTGCTTTTTTGATCAGAAAGACACTTGCTGCTGTAATAAGAACAAGACCTCCTATAGCCACCCATTTATTTTTAATTAAAAACTTAAGGCTGTAGATGTATTTTCTGGTCATGCTGTTGAAGCTTGCATTAAATGCATTGAAGAATCTTGCTCCAAAACCTGTTTTATGACCGTGTTCTCCATGTTCTCCCTGAGGATCATTTAAGAACATTGCACATAATGCCGGACTTAATGTCAAAGCATTCACTGCTGAAATTAAAATCGCAATAGCTAATGTAAAGGCAAACTGTCTGTAGAAAACCCCTGCAGGTCCCTGCATGAAACCAACCGGAATAAATACCGCACACATTACCAATGTAATGGAAATGATGGCTCCTGAGATTTCACTCATCGAGTTCATTGTAGCATGTTCCACAGGCATTCCTGTCTGTTCCATTTTGGAATGGACGGCTTCTACCACTACAATGGCATCATCCACTACAATACCAATGGCCAGAACCAATGCAAACAGCGTAAGCATGTTGATACTGAAGCCAAAGAGCTGAAGGAAGAAGAATGTTCCGATGATCGCAACCGGTACTGCAATAGCCGGAATTAATGTAGATCTGAAATCCTGAAGGAAAATATATACTACAATAAATACCAGAATGAAGGCAATAACTAACGTTTCAACAACCTGATGGATAGAGGCGTCCAGGAAGTCTTTAGAGTTATACATGATAATCGGCTTTACTCCTTTTGGAAGAGTAGTTTCCATTACTTTTACCTGACTTTCAATTTCAGTAAGGATTTCATTTGCATTGGAACCCGCAGTCTGTAAGATAGCGAATCCGGCAACCGGTTTCCCGTCAACTCTGTTGGTTGCCGTATAAGTATAAGAACCGAATTCTACTCTTGCTACATCTTTTAATCGTAAGAAAGAACCGTCACTATTGGCTTTAATAGCGATGTTTTCGTAGTCTTCATTCTTATTCAGTTTTCCTTTATATTTAAGGATATACTCGTAAGTTTCCTTGCTTCCCTGTCCCAAACGGCCCGGAGCTGCTTCAAGGTTGTGGTCTTTAATGGCTCCCAGCACTTCCTGAGGAGAAAGATTGTTAGCCGCCAGTCTGTCCGGTTTCAGCCAGATTCTCATGGAGTAATCCCTCGTTCCGAATACCTGAGCCTGTGCTACCCCCGGAATACGCTGAATCTGCGGAATAACATTAATCTTCAGGTAATTTTGAAGGAATAATTCGTCATATTGTTTTTCATTTTCACTGGTTAAACCCATGAACATGATCATACTGTTCTGTACTTTCTGGGTAGAAATACCTGCCTGCACTACCTCCTGAGGTAATTGGCTCATTGCTTTCGACACACGGTTTTGTACGTTTACAGCTGCATTATCAGCGTCAGCACCCTGTTTGAAGAACACACTCAGTGTCATTGTACCGTCGTTACTGGAGTTTGAGGTCATATAGGTCATGTTCTCAACTCCGTTTACGGCTTCCTCAATCGGGGTAGCAACCGAACGTGCTACAACCTCCGCGTTGGCTCCCGGATAGAATGCAGTTACCTGTACACTCGGTGGGGCGATGTCCGGGAAGAGGGCAATCGGTAAATTAAAGAGAGACAGGGCTCCCAATAATAAGAGTATTATGGAGATGACCGTTGAAAGGACCGGTCTTTCTATAAATTGTTTTAACATAAGAAGTTTATTTTTTTAAGTCTTCTGTATTCGGGATGGATTATAATGGTTTTGCTTTTAGCAAGCTGTCAGAAGAAATATTTTTCGGATTGATGGAAGCTCCGTCTTTTAGGTTTCCAATTCCTGTGTAAACTATTTTTTCTCCAGGTGCAAGTCCTTCAGAAATAAAATAATAGCTATCCGTTTTTCCTGATATTTTGATTGGTCTTCCGGTTACCTTTTTGTCTTTACCCATTACATATACATAGGTTTTATCCTGAATTTCGAAAGTAGATTCCTGTGGAATAACTACAGCATTTGAGATCAGTTGCGGCATACGGACTCTTCCTGTGTTTCCGGTTCTTAAGGCTCCATTGGCATTAGGAAAAACAGCACGTACACTGATGGCTCCGGTAGTTTTATCAAACTGTCCGTCTACGATGCTCAGTTTTCCTTTTTCAGGATAAGTACTGTTATCAGCGATCACCAATTCTACCATTGGCATATTTTTCAGCTTTTCTTCCAAAGTAGCGCCAGGATATTTATTCTGAAAAGCAATAAAGTCCAGTTCACTCAAAGAGAAATAAGCATAAATTTCACTGATATCAGATAATAAGGTCAATGGATTTACATCTGTTCTTGAGATCAGACTTCCTTTTTTGTAAGGGATTCTTCCAATATAACCACTTACTGGAGCGGTAATGGTTGTAAATCCTACATTGATTCTTGCGCTTCCTACAGAAGCTTTAGCCTGTGAGGCAGCAGCCACAGCGGCTTCATAATTGGCTTTTGCTGTTTTTAACTGTACATCAGAAACTACTTTTGCAGCAACCAATGGTTGAAGTCTGTCTACTTCTACTCTTGCCTTTTGGATATTAGCATTAGCAACTTGTAGATTGGCTTGTGCCATATTCATTTGTTCTCCGTAGCTTCTGGAGTCTATTTTAAATAATGGCTGTCCGGCTCTTACGTAAGATCCTTCCTCTACATAGATTCTATCAAGATAGCCATCTACCTGAGATCTTATTTCAACATTGTTTTTCCCTTCTAAGGCAGTAGGGAATTCCTGATATGTAGTAGCGGGTGATGTAAGAACGGTATAAACCGGAAGTTCTGGAGCTGGCGGCGCGGCATTGGATCCTTCTGCAGCCTTGGTACAGCTCTGTAAAAGAATTATACTTGCAATAAGTACAATAAACCTTGTTTTTCCAGGTATTTTCATTGTGGTTTAATTTTTTTAATGAAGTGTTAGATTAAGTAAAAGTCTTTTTTAATAAATGCTGTTTTTTTTCCTAACAGTGTTAATGATTAGTTCAAAAAAATTACAGAATTTTTAATGTCCGATAAAGTCGATTGTTTCCATAATTGAAAATTGTTTTTAATGTATTTAAGTGTATAATGATGGTGTAAGGTGTGTTAATTTTACTAACAGTGTTAATTGATAAGCAAAAAATGACTATTTTTAACAACTGAATGGTATGAATTGCTCCATAAATGATTTCATTTTTAATCAGGAAAGACAGAATAATTTAAATTAATTCGGTGTTAAATTTCCTAACGGTGTTAA
Source organism: Chryseobacterium rhizoplanae (assembly GCF_900182655.1). Lineage (GTDB taxonomy): Bacteria > Bacteroidota > Bacteroidia > Flavobacteriales > Weeksellaceae > Chryseobacterium > Chryseobacterium rhizoplanae. The sequence goes on along the minus strand of NZ_FXTC01000003.1, from coordinate 317,089 downwards.
TTTTAAATTCAAAAAAAATTTACAAAGACTTAATAAAAGCCGAAACAGTTTCGTCCAATGTCGTCTTGTTCATTGTGGAAGGGATATCAGCAGTACGCATCATCATAATAGAGATCATTCCGTGAACGGCAGAAAACAGAGCGTGAGACATATGACAGGCATTGTCCGGATTGGATCCGTTTTTCTTGATAATCTCATAGGTACATTCATAGATCAGTTCCTGAAATGATGAGAATTCTTTTTTCATCTGCCCTTTTCCACAGCATTGCATTCCAAGACCAAACATAAGCTGGTAATATTCCTTGTTTTTAAAAGCAAAGTTCCAGTAGGCATCCACAATAGCAACAAGTTGCTCTTCCGGAGTGTCATGTTTCTGCTGAGCTTTTAATAATTCTATGTGTAACTTATGAAAGCCATCTAAAGAAATTTCAAATAGAATAGCTTCTTTATTTTCAAAATAATCATATACTACGGGTGCACTATACTCAATAGCATCAGCTATCTTACGCATAGAAAGTGAGCCCCAGCCTTCAGTTTTAGCCAAAGTAAAAGCAGCCTGCAAAATATTTGCACGGATGGATTCTTTTTCTCGTTGACGGCGTTCATGTAGACCCATGATATTTATTTACTAACAGCGTTAGCAAAACTACAAACTTTTTAATATAACTTCCAAAGGATATTATGGATTTTATTGATTTATGAGTCATTTCAAGAAAAATTTATTAATGGCTGGAAGTAGGAAGAATGGGAGCTGGAAGTTATTTCAGAGGTCAATAAATCTAATAATAGAATTTGGCTATAACTATTTTTGAGGATTAAAAATCTTCTCTCCCCCAGCTTCCAGCTTCCTTATCCTACAAAAATAAAATGTCTGTTTCAGAACCCGGCTCAATTAATAAAAGAAATATCTATCTTTGCCGGTAAAGAAAAAAAGATATGAATACTCCATCAAATATGCTGGCATTAGGAACAAAGGCTCCGTTTTTTGAACTTCCTAACCCGTCAAAAACGAATGAACTTCAGTCTTTAGAGGAACTGAAAGGAGAAAATGGTACTTTGGTGATCTTTATGTGCAACCACTGTCCGTTTGTTCTTCATGTAATTGATAAGATTAACGAATTATATGAAGATTATAACGAGCGAGGAATAGAATTCATCGCTATCAACTCTAATGATATTGAGAAATATCCGGCAGATTCTCCTGAGAAAATGATAGAATTTCAGATTGAAAGAAATTTTGATTTCCCTTATTTATTTGATGAAAGCCAGGCAGTAGCTAAAGCTTACGATGCGGCTTGTACCCCGGATTTTTATTTCTTTGATGATAAGCTGGATCTTGTATACAGAGGTCAGATGGATGATTCAAGACCGGGAAACAATAAAGATGTAACAGGTGAAGATCTTATTATTGCTTTTGAAAATCTTTTGGCAGGAGAAGCGCAGGAAGAAATTCAAAGACCAAGTATGGGATGCAATATTAAATGGAAATAATTGCTGGTTGCTAGTTATTTAGTGACTAGTTTTTACTCATTATAATACAAGGCTGCTCTTTTTAGAGTGGCTTTTTTGCTGATCACAACATCTTCGTTTAGTTATCCACACAGTTCGTCTCTCCATAGGAGTCTCAGCATAGTTGGTCTTTTTATTGTAAGTGGCTGCAAATTTTACATAAGTAGGTCTGGATTCTACGGAATGACAAATAGAATCCTTCGTTTAACACACAGTTTGTCACTCCGTAGAAGTCTCGGCATAGTTTCTCTATTAAAAGCTTGCCTTGATTTTAGTCTCATTCTCAACCTTCAAATCTACATTAACGTTATTGTGAGAATAATTCCTGATAAACTCAGAAGGCGTCTTCCCGGTATATTTTTTAAACATCCTGTTAAAGTACGTCACATTATTAAAACCGCACTGATAACTGCATTCTGAAATAGATCTATCTTGTGCCATTAGCAGGCATGCCTTATTGATTCTGTATCTATTGACAAACTCTGTAAACGTAATCTGAGTCGCTTTTTTAAAGAAATTACAGAAAGCCGGCAAAGTAAGATTGGCCAGTTTTGCTACTTCTTCAATTTCGATTTCCTTATCATAATGGTGTTCTACATAGGTGAAGATATTTTGCAGACGGGTTTTATTTTTAGAAATAATGGTGTAGGGCATGATTTCTTTGTTCAAAAGATCATAATCTTCACATTTTGAAAGCTCGAAAAGAATTTCAAGCAATAATAAATACCTTTTGTAGCCCTCAGATTCCAGCATAAACTTCAGTTTGGGAAGCATTACTTTTTTTACTTTATGATGAAAATGAATTCCATATTTTGAAAGTTCCAGCAGATTTTTGATAGATCTGGCTTCTACTTCCTGCTGGGGAAACTGAAGAATCTCTTCCTTGAACTGAAGTACAATTTCTTCATGCGGATCAATGGAGTTTAATCCAAATCCGGAATGAGGAATATTAGACCCGATTAATACCAGATCTCCATTGGTGTAATTACTTTTATGATACCCTACATGGCGGGTTCCGTTCCCGGAAATGACACATACCAACTCAATTTCGGGATGATAATGATACTCCCATTTAAATTCTGAAATAGGAGAGTTGTTATGAATCGTGCGGAATGAACTCTTTTCATTAGGGATTACCCTTTCAAAAGTAACTTTCATTTAATTAATCATATTTAATTACTAAAAATAGTAAATATATTAATATAGTTCAAATATTGATTTACTGTGTTAAATTATCGTTAACACAAATGCTTCTATCTTAGCCGACAAGAAATAACCTGAATGAAAAATATTAACATCAAGGCCGTTTTATTTTTAAATTATTTTGTCTTTGCCATTCTTCTGAATTCTGTAGGTACAGTGATCCTGCAGGTACAGCAGAATTTTGGAATTTCAAAATCTTCGGCCAGTGTTTTGGAAGGCTTCAAAGATCTTCCCATTGCAATATGTTCATTCATTCTGGCTTCATTTCTTCCCAAAATCGGAATCAAAAAATCAATGTTGATTGCTTTATTGCTGGTAAGCTGTATGTGTTTTGTAATGCCGTTTACCAATACCTTTTGGGTTTTTAAATTATTATTTGCCACAGTAGGAGTTTCCTTTGCTTTAATTAAAATTTCGGTTTTTACTTCTATCGGGCTGGTAACGGAAACAGACAAGGAACATTCGAGCTTTATGGGCTTTCTTGAAGGTTTTTTCATGATTGGAGTTCTGGCAGGAAATGTATTGTTCAGTTTATATATTGATGATCATAATCCGGAATCTACGCGATGGCTGAATGTATATTGGGTTTTAGGCGGGCTTTCCACTTTATCTTTTTTATTCCTGTTCTTTTCAAAATTAAATGAACAGGAAGCGAAAAGCGGGAAAACAGACTTATTGGGAGATTTAAGAAATAGTGCAAGCTTATTCAGTTATAAAAAAGTGTTGTTCTTTTTATTATGTGCTTTCCTTTTTGTACTGGTAGAGCAGAGCTTTCAAACATGGACACCTACTTTTTATAAGGAAATTTTAAAAGTACCTACTTCAATGAGTATCCAGGCGGGAGCAGTTTTGGCGGGAGCTTTTGCTTTGGGAAGATTTTTGTCGGGATTCTTCTCTAAGAAATTCAACTGGATCTATGTTGTTTCTTTTTGTGTGGTAGGTTTTGCTGTCAGCTTACTGTTGGTTTTACCTCTTACCCATAATATTCATATAGACACGAATACAAGCTGGATGAATGCACCTTTGGTTGTCTATTTATTTCCCTTGATGGGAGGTTTGCTGGCACCAATTTATCCAAGCATTAATTCTGTAATTCTGGCATCAATCCCGAAATATTTACACAGCGCGATGTCAGGTTTAATTGTGGTTTTCTCAGCAATCGGAGGAACTATCGGTTCTATCATTACCGGTTTTGTGTTTCAGGAATTCAGCGGTCAACAGGCGTTTTATCTTTCTTTGATTCCGCTTTCATTACTGATCACTTCGGCAGTTTTCATGAATAAATTAAAAATTAATCCTAAAAAATAACAATGAGTAATCAGCTTTACATAAACGAAATTCAAAGTCTGTTTGATGAGGTGCAGAGATCTGAAATTTTTGAAGATCAGAAAATGATGACGGATGCAGTTCCTCTTTTCCCTATTGCAAAGATTAATGAAGATTATGAACAATCAAAAAATACAGAGGGTTTTGATCTGAAAGATTTTGTGATGACCCATTTTGATTTTTTAGGAGCCAGAGTTTCAGTGCAGAGAGAAGATCACCTTCCTATCAAAGAACATATTGAAAAATTATGGGACGAATTGACCCGTACAGCCGGTGAAGAAAAAGGGACTCTTTTAAAATTACCGAAACCTTATATTGTTCCGGGAGGCCGTTTTAACGAATTTTTTTATTGGGACAGCTATTTTATTATGCTGGGGTTAAAAGCTTCCGGCAGAATAGAAATGATGGAAAATATTATTGAAAACTGTTCTTACCTGATTCAAAACGTAGGATTTGTTCCAAATGCCAGCAGAACTCATTTCCTGAGCAGATCTCAGCCGCCTTATTTTTCATTAATGCTGGATATTCTTTTTGAGACAACGCATGACGAAAGAATTTATATAAAATATCATGATACTCTTGAAAAAGAATATGCTTTCTGGATGAATGGTGAAGAATGGCTGGAAAACAATTCAAGTGTAAAAAGAGTTGTCAAAACAGCGAATGGAGATGTTCTGAACCGTTACTACGACTCAGAAAATACACCACGTCCCGAAAGTTATCTGATCGATATTGAAGATCATGAAACAAGTTCGGGAGATGAATTTTACAGAAATATAAGAAGTGCTTGTGAATCAGGCTGGGATTTTTCCAGCAGATGGTTTGCAGACGGAGAAAATATACAGACCATAGAAACGCTGAATCTTGCACAGGTTGATCTGAACTGTCTTTTATGGCATTTGGAAACGACTTTGGCAAAATCATCAGCGCTTCAGAATCTGAGTGAAAAAGAAAAATATTTTTCAGAAAGAGCAGCAAGCCGAAGACAGATGATCAATACTTATTTCTGGGATAGAAATACTAACAATTATAAGGATTATCACACTAAAAAAAACACAAAAACACCGTCTGAACATATTGCTGCTCTTTACCCTTTATTCCTTGGAATTGCAGATCAGGAGCAAGCAGAGGCGGTTGCGAAAGCTATAGCTGAAAAATTTCTTTACAAAGGCGGGTTGGTTACCACCACTAAAAATTCAGGCCAGCAGTGGGATCTTCCCAATGCATGGGCTCCTTATCAGTGGCTGGGCTTTAAAGCAATGAAAAATTACGGCTTTGATGAACTGGCCGAGAAGATAAAAAATAACTGGTGTTCCAATGTAGAACGAGTCTACAAGAATACCGGAAAACTAATGGAAAAATACAATGCATTAGACACAGAAACAATAGCAGGCGGCGGGGAATACCCTAATCAGGATGGATTTGGTTGGACGAATGGAGTGTATTTACAATTACAACAAAACTGAAACTAACTATAAAAATAAGGCTATGAAAAAAAAATCAATCTTTTTAATCGCCGCAACAGCTACGTTATATTTTAATAATGCTTATGCCCAGGAAACTCCGCAGGATTCTGCAAAAATTTCCTCTATCGATCAGATTGTCATCACAGGAAATTCAAATCCGAAGAAAAAAATAGAATCCAGTACAGCGATTTCCACATTCAGTTCCAAAGAAATCCAGAAGCAGAACCCCATTAGTGCCGCTGCTTTATTACAAAGAGTTCCCGGATTTGCGGTGGAAACTTCAGGAGGTGAAGTAGGAAATAACCTTTTTGCAAGAGGGATTCCTTCTGCAGGAGCTTATGAGTTTGTGCAGGTACAGGAAGATGGCCTTCCGGTTTTTGAAGACGGAGCCCTTCAGTTTGCCAATGCGGATAACTTTTTTCGTGTGGACAATTCGGTAAACCGTATGGAAGCTTTGAGAGGGGGATCGGGATCTATTTTTGCAACCAATTCTCCCGGTGGTTTGATCAACTTTATTACCAGAGAAGGAACCAATGATTTCAGAGGTACAGCAAAATTGGAGACAAGTACATATGGATTAATGCGTACTGATGTAAATGTGGGTGGAGCTTTGGTTCAGGATAAACTGTTTTTCAATGTAGGAGGTTTTTACAGGACAGATGACGGGATCAGAAAAACAGGTTTCAAAGCCAATAACGGAGGGCAAATCAGGATGAATCTGAAATACGTCTTTGATAAAGGCTACGTAAAAGTGTATTACAAAAAACTGGATGACAGAAATACTTTCTTCCTTCCTATTCCTTTGGTACAAAACGGCAACAAGCTGAAAGGATTCCAGAATTTTGATCCTAATTACGGAACATATAGTTACAGAGCAATCAGCCAGCTGAATATACCACAGGCAGGAGGTGGATTTTTCAACAGAAATCTTGAAGACGGAATTCATCCGAAAGTAGATGCAGTGGGAGCTGAGTTTAAATATGATCTTGGAAACAATTTCAGTGTTTTAAATAAGACCAGATACACCAATATCAATATGAATTATACCGGGATTTTCCCTGCAGGAGGTCCGCAGACGATGGCAGAATTTGCTAAAAGTAACGGAATTGCCGGCAATAATTATCAATATTCATTGGTGAGCAACGGAGCTGTGGTTAATCCTGAATATGTACAGAAACTGGGATTCTGGGCCATTGACAAGCAGATGAATAACTTTGTGAATGATCTGCAGTTCAATTATAAGTTTGACCAGGGAAATGTTACTGCAGGTTTTTATAAATCCAATTGGAAATCCCATCAATATTGGAACTGGAGTAATATTCTTACTACAGCCACAGACAGACCGGAGTTACTGAATCTGGTAGATACTTCTTTAAGTCCGTCAGATACCGGATATTCTAAAACCTATAATGGAGTAACCAATATGACGTTTTTACAAAGAGATACCCAGACTCAGGGAAGCTTAAATGATCTTTATGTAAACATTGATTATAATATTACCAATGCTTTAAGTGTGAATGGAGGTCTTCGCTACAGCCATGATTATTATAAAGGGAATTTTGCCAATACAACTTCTTCCAATTTAAATAATTCAGGGTTAACAACGGATGGAACTCATGGCTTCAGTACGACTACCGCTGATGATAATATGAGTGTATTGGGAAATAAATATACTTACTGGAATTATAATGTAGATAAAGTATCTTTCACATTAGCCACCAATTATAAGATTAATAGAGAAAATGCAGTATATGCCCGTTTTTCCAATGGTTTCAGATCACCGAATGAAGAAGCATATTACAACTATTTCTCCAATCCGAATCCTGATAAACCTTTAAAATCTGTAACAACCAATCAGCTGGAAGTAGGATATAAATATTACTCGCGTACTTTTGATGTAGCAGTGATTCCGTTCTATTCTACCTTGAAGAATCTTTCATTTACAGATGTTTTCTCTGATGGTAAATCCGAAAATACTTTCGCCAATACACAAAACTATGGAGTTGAATTAGAAGGTTTCGCCCGTTTATTCAATAATATTTTAGAAGTAACATTCAACGGGACAATCCAAAGTCCAAAATATAAAAACCTTGAGGCCGGAAGCGTTCTTGAAGGAAATGTAGTAAGAAGAATGCCTAAATTTTTCTTTAATATCTCACCTGCAGTCAATATTACGAAAGCATGGAGAGCTTATGCAAGTATGAATTATTATGGAAAACGTTTCCAGGATGAGAAGAATGTGCAGACATTACCTTCTTTCACCGAATTTGGAGCAGGAATGTCTTACCAGTTAGGAAGAATACGTTTTGCCGTGGATGGAACCAATATCTTTAATACAATCGGAATCACAGAAGGTGACCCAAGAGCAGGTTCTCCAAACGGAGACGGAATCATTATGGCCAGACCTATTATGGGAGCTGCAGCCAGAGCTTCCATTACTTTGGATTTCTAAACTCTATTTCTTTATAACAGCAAAACCGTCAGAAATTCTGACGGTTTTGTATTTTTTTATTATTGCTGTCCGATAAAAAGTATAAATACATTGAAAATATCAATATTTACGGCATGAATTAACAGGTCGCTCCTCCGGAGCTTTATTTTACGGCGATCTCATTTTTTCTACTAACAGTTAATCCCGATGGGATCAAATCCAGCTCCAATAGGAGCTAACTGTTAATAGGACGTATTTATTTTTAAATTAGAGCTCCGGAGGAGCGACCTGTTAATTATTTTTAAATTTTATCGAACATGATTTTTTATGTAAAGTGTCAGATCTAAGGTTGATTTAAGACGTTTATATGACTCTCAAACCCTCCGGCCCTTTTACTTCAAAAATGGATTATACTGCTTTTCAAATCCAATTGACGTAGGATTTCCATGTCCTGAGAAAACCTGAGTATCATTATCTAAAATAAAAAGTTTAGATTTAATACCATCAATCAGTTGCTCATAGTTTCCTTTATATAGATCTGTTCTTCCGATGCTGCCCTCAAAAAGAACATCTCCTGAAATAATGAATTTCTGATTCTCATGGTGATAAACCACACTTCCCGGAGAATGGCCTGGAACATGGTAAATTTTAAACTTTTCTCCATCCAGATCCAGTTGATCTCCTTCCTTAATATATTCCACATCTACTTTTACAGGATCTACCTGCATTCCGAATCTCATTCCGCTTGCCTGAAGCATATCCAGAACTTCCTGATCTTCCTGATGCATTACTACGGGTACTTTGAACGTGTCAAAAGCCCATTGAAGCCCCAATACATGATCAATATGTGCGTGAGTCAAAAGAATTTTCTGAATTTTCAGTCCGTTTTCTGAAATGAAACTCTCAATAGCCTGGGTTTCCTGCCCTTTCATATTTCCCGGATCAATTAACCATGCGTTTTTATTCTCGTTATAAATGATGTAAGTATTTTCGCTCGCAAAGTTGAATACGAAACCTTGAATCTGAAGCATATCTGAATATTTTTTATTCAAAAATACGATATTATTAAGAAAATGGCTATTTTTCGTTATCTTCGTCATAATGAAAACTTTGCGAATACTCTTACTTACTTTGAGCGGACTGGTTTTTGGACAAAATATCCAAAGTGTTCAGCTGTTCAATCCTCAGACCAATGATGAAACTCCGGTAATCAGGATTGGTGAACAGTTGGTTCTGGGCTTTGATGATCTTACCAACGGCAGTCAGATCTATAGATACACATTCAAACATTATGACAGAAACTGGAATGATGATAATCTGTTTTTTACAGAATTTGCTACCGGAAGTATGAATGCACTTCTGGATCAGTTTCAATATTCTTTCAATACATTACAGGCTTATACGCACTATAAACTTGTTTTTCCGAATGATAAAATCCAGTTGAAAATTTCAGGGAATTATGAACTGATTGTTTACAAAGATTCCGCAGATCAGCCTCTGTTCAAAAAAAGGTTTTACCTGGTAGAAGATGCAACATCTGTAGGATTAAATATTTCAAGGTTTGCAGACGCAAAAAATCCCAATCTTAACCAGAGGGTAGAAGTGAATGTTTCTCCGAAAGGAGGAGATATTTCTTCCAATGTCAATTCAATCACAATGAATGTGATGCAGAATAACAACCCCAATATGGTGATTTCTAATCTGAAGCCAAGCAGCGTTTTAGGCAATCAGATACTTTTCCAGCAGATGAATCTTACGTTTCCCGGAGACAATGAATTTTATTATTTCGATAATAAAAACATGAATATGGCGGCGGATATGGTGCGTGTAACAGAAATAAAAGATGATGTTAATCAGACTTATCTTCATCCGGTATGGGCATTTCCTTTAAATTATCAATATCAGCCTGATGTAAATGGAGCATGGTATTACAGAAGAAATGACCTGGGAAGAGAAAGAGATGCCGAAAGAGAAGCTGATTACTCATGGGTGCATTTCTATCTGGAATCGGATCCTGTGGATAAAGAGATTTATGTTTTGGGAGGATTTAATAATTATATGCCAACTAAGGAAAATCAAATGCAGTATGATGCTGCTACGAAGCAGTATGTAGCTAAAATATTCCTGAAACAGGGTTTTTATAACTACGTTTTAGTAACCAAAGAAGGAAATGGACCGTTGAATTTCGGTGAGGTAAACGGTAATTTCTGGCAGACAGAAAACCTTTATCAGGCATTTCTTTATTATGCACCATTTGGGAGAAATTATGACGGGCTGATGGGCTATGGTGAATTCAGAACTCCAATAGCAAGTAAGCGTTAATTATTTGATATCAGTATTTTAAAAATATTTATATAAACAGGACTGTCTCTTCAGATAGTCCTTATTTTTTTGTCAATTTCGAAATGATTATACTATAAGATTTCAAATCAAGTTATTTTTTTTGATTATAATGCACTGCATAGTGGAAAAAAATAATTCACAAAATTTTGATTTTTGTTAAATATATTAATGTAAAATCTATATTCCAAAAAAAATATATTTAAATTATTTTCTTTGTTTTAAAATCATTATTATGTTTTATTTATTAATTTATGATATACTTTGAATTTTATTCATTGTTCGTGTTGTTTTATTGTGAAAAGTTTATATATTCGTCATCACAATCAACCAATATTATTATGAAAACGAAATTTATCTTAGTGGCAAGCGTTGCCGCCTGCTCTTTTGTTTTTGGGCAAAACACACCATCAAAATTAAATCCGGGTAAAAGTGGATTACATGCGGACTTTATGAGATTTGATAAAAATGCACCTGCATTTCAGGGAAGTCCTGTTTTATTTGATGAAACTTCACAGAGACTTTCTCCTGGGCAAGCACTTAAACTGGGCTTGGAAAAAGATGTGCTGGGCTTTGAAACTCATAGATTCCAACAGACCGTTAATGATATTCCGGTAGAATACGGAATGATGGCGGTACAAACAAAAGGAGGCAAAATAGTAGGACAATCAGGAAAATGGGTTCTTCAGCTTCCGAAAGGGCTTGAGAAGAAAACCAATATTTCTGAAAGTATCGCTCTGCAGAGTGCTTTATCATTCGTTGGGGCAGAATCCTACAAATGGCAGAATAAAGAAGAAGAAGATTTTCTTAAAAAAGAATCCAATAATCCCAATGCAAGCTTTGCTCCTAAAGGTGAACTGGTATATTATTCAGATCCTACGGATGAAAAACTGAATGATTTAACTTTAGCTTATAAATTTGATATTTACTCAGAAAAACCATTAAGCAGACAATATGTTTTTGTAGACGCTAAAAATGGAAAAATCTTGGGAACAGACGCTATTATCCACGAAGTGAATACCCCGGGAACAGCAACTACAGGATATAGCGGAAGCCGTAGCATTGTAGCTGATTCTTATAACGGAAGCTACAGATTAAGAGAGACCGGTAGAAATGCGGGTACAGCGGTAGAAACATACAATCTTAAAAAAGGTACTAATTATTCTGCAGCAGTAGATTTTACAGATACAGATAATGTATGGAATAATGTAAATACCAACAAAGATCAATATGCTACAGACGCCCATTGGGGAGCAGAAATGACGGTAGATTATTTATATACAAAATTTGGAAGAAAGAGTATTGACAATAATAATTTTGCAATAAAATCTTATGTTCATTACTCTACCAATTATTTTAATGCATTTTGGGATGGCTCCAGAATGACCTATGGTGACGGAAGTTCTACAACTAACGGAGGAAAACCACTAACAGCTATTGATGTCTGTGGACATGAAATTACCCACGGGATGACTTCCAAAACAGCAAATCTTGTATATCAAAGAGAACCTGGAGCATTAAATGAAGGCTTTTCTGATATTTTCGGAAATTCAATAGAACGCTGGGCAAGACCAACACAGGCAAGCTGGACATTAGGAGAAGATTTCAATTATGTCATCAGAGATATGTCTAATCCTAATGCTTACCGCCAGCCGGATACTTATAAAGGTACCTACTGGAAAGATGCTACAACTACAGGATGTGCAGTGCCGGGACAGACAACCAATGATTATTGCGGTGTTCATACCAATTCGGGAGTCCTTAACTTTTGGTACTATTTATTGGTAACAGGAGGTTCAGGTACAAATGATAACGGTTTTGCTTATAATGTTTCCGGAATCGGACTGGATAAAGCAGGTGCTATTGCTTACAGAACATTAACAACTTACCTGACTTCATCATCCAACTATGCCAACACAAGAACTTATTCTCTTCAAGCAGCAGCAGATTTATACGGAGCTGGAAGCAATGAAGTGACACAGGTTACCAATGCATGGAATGCAGTAGGTGTAGGAGGCGGAACTTCTGCGGCAGGACTTGTTGCAGCAACTTCAAATGTTTCAGCTTATACCATCAGCCCGAATCCTGCAACTGACAGATTCACTGTGAATTTTGAAGGTAAAGCCGGAAAAGGAATTGTAGAATTGGTAAGTCTTACAGGTAAGAAAGAGATTTCTGAAAAAGTTGAGATTACAGAAGGTGCCAATAAACTGAACATCCAGCTTCCTTCCAATATACTTCCTGGAGTATACATCGTAATGGTAAACGGACAGAAAGCAGGAAACCTGATTAAAAAGTAAACACCAAAATTTTAATATATTTAGCAAAATGGCCACAAGAATTACTTGTGGCCATTTGTATATTTTGAATGAAGTAAATTACACTAAATAGAAATCATTCAGTTTTTCTTCACAAAGGATTTTTACGACTTCAATCCATCGGTCTTCATCATTCAGACATGGGATATAATGGAAATTTTCTCCGCCTCCATGCATAAACTGTTCTTTTCCTTCTACAGAAATTTCTTCTAATGTCTCAAGACAGTCAGAAACGAATGCCGGACAAACTATGGCCAGATTTTTTATCCCTTTTTTACCAATTGTTTCCAATGTTTCATCGGTATATGGTTCAATCCATTTATCTTTTCCTAATCTTGACTGGAAAGAAACAATTGTTTTTTCTTTGGGTAAATTCAGTTTCTCAATAACACGCTGTGTTGTGTTATAGCATTGATGGCGATAACAGAACTGATGGCTCGGATTATCATCTCTGGAACAGCAGTCATTAAGATTGCAGGTCTTGGTGGGATCTGTTTTATAAATATGCCTTTCCGGAACTCCATGATAAGAAAACTGCAAGGCATCAAAATTTTCAGGAAGTTTTTCTTTAATACTTTCTGCCAGACAGTTGATATAAATATCCCTGTTGTAAAAAGGCTGAATATAATTGATCTTTACTTTTGGAAATTTCTTTTTTCTTACTTCTTCTGCCTTTTCAATTACCGTTTCTGTAGTACTCATGGCATATTGAGGATATAAAGGGAAAAGAACGATCTCAGTGATTCCCTGATCTACCAGTTTCTGAATACCGGTTTCAATGCTGGGTTCTGCATATCTCATTCCTATTTCTACAGGAACATCTACCAGCTTCTGAAGTTTCTTCTGAATTTTTTCAGTAATGACAATCAGTGGTGAACCTTCATCTGTCCAAACCGTTTTATAGGCTTCAGCAGATTTGGCAGGTCTTGTTTTCAGGATGATTCCCTGTACAAGAAGCGCACGAAAGATCCAACGGTAATCGATTACTCTTTCATCCATCAAAAATTCATCAAGATATTCCTTTACGTCGTTTACAGAGGTTGATCTCGGTGATCCGAGGTTGACCAGTAAAATTCCTTTATTATTCAATATTCTAATTTTTAATTATGAAACAGACGTTGTAAAATCTGCTACTAATTTTGATACTTTAGCAAAGGTATTACTTTCCAGTAAGCCATTGCTGTCAAATTTGCCTTTTATCCCCTTTATTAATGCCTGATGTTTATCATCTGTTGATGCTCCAAGAGTCTTTAAAATCATTAATAATTCTTCATGGCCTTTTTCTCCACTGGCTGATGCGGTGATTACTGCAACCGGCTTATCAGAAAAGACTGTTGTAGAAACACACCATTCCAGCATATTTTTTAATCTGCCGGGAATACTGAAAATATATTCCGGGGTGGAAAATATTACACCTGCTGAGTTCTTAATATCCTCTCTGATCTTCAGAACTTCATCCGGAATATTCTCATCCGTTATTGCAGTATCAAAATGGGGAAGAACAGCAAGATTATCATACATCAGAAAATCTGTATTTCCCATCTTTTCCAGGACCTGCTCCATCAGTTTCTGATTGCTGGAGTTCTCTGAAGCACTTCCAATAATAACAACAATTTTCTTTTGGGGAGGCATTTTAAACTGAATTATCCGTTTACAGCTTCTACTTTTTCTACCAGATCCGGAACGAATTGTTTTAAAATATTTTCAATTCCGTTTTTCAAAGTAGCTGTAGAACTAGGGCAGCCTGAACAAGCTCCCTGTAAAAGCATTTTTGCAGTTTTACTCTCCTGATCATATTCCATTAATGAAATTTTTCCACCATCATTTTCTACTGCAGGCGCTACATATTCATTTAAAATGTCAGAAATTTTCTGCTCATCTTCCGTATAATCTCTGTTGATAATTTTTTCAACAGGGTTTTCATGTTTCTGAGGTTCTATTTTAGAAATTTCACCTCCGTTTTGAAGATACTCGGCAATAAGCGCACGAACAGTCATCATCACCTGGTGCCATTCTACAGAATTGTCTCTGGTAACCGCTACAAAATTATCAGAAATGAAAACTTCTTTTGTAAATTCAAATTCTTTAAAGATTGCCTGTGCCAAAGGAACTTCCTCAGCGGCTTCAACAGATTTTACTTCCACAAAACCATCCATTAGCAATTTGTTTGAAACAAATTTCATTACATTAGGATTCGGAGTCATTTCAGCATAGATCTGATACATTTCTTTTTTCTTTTGAAGGTAAATTCTTGGGTTGGCCAATAATTCATCCTCAATCACATTTTTCAGACTTTCAGCTACATGTTCCCATTCTATGGTATCCTGTTTAGCCACAGCTACAAAATTAGCCGTTATGAAAATTCTTTCCACAAACGGATAGTTGAAAAGCTCCTGTGCCAAAGGAATTTCTGATATATCTGAATTTCTGTCCAACTCTAAAGACCCCGGAATGAGATTGTAATCTGCAACAAATTTCATTACTTTCGGGTTTTCGGTAGGTTCTATAAGTACGGTACGCATTTTTTCGTTAAATTTGAGATACAAAAATACGCATTAGAAGTTAGAAGCTGAGAATTGAGAGTTAGATTTTTGCTATCGCTGTAATTTAGAAGTTAGATACCTGGATTATAAAGCAAGAGATTTATCATTTTCAATTGGGCATATTTTCAAATTTTCAAATTAATATTATGGCACTTATAAAAGAACTTTTAGGAAAGGCACCACAGATCGGAGAGAACACTTTTTTAGCAGAAACCGCTACTATTATTGGTGATGTTACGATGGGAAGAGACTGCAGCGTTTGGTATAATGCTGTGATCAGAGGCGATGTTCACTATATAAAAATGGGTGATAAGGTAAATGTTCAGGATAATGCAATGCTGCATTGTACTTATCAGAAAAGTCCGCTGAATATCGGAAATAATGTTTCTATCGGGCATAACGCAATTGTTCACGGGTGCACTATTAAAGATAATGTCCTGATCGGGATGGGAGCTATTGTAATGGATGACTGTCTGGTGGAAGAAAATTCTATTGTAGGAGCAGGTTCTGTAGTAACCCAGGGTACTCATATCAAATCCGGGGAAGTATGGGGCGGAGTTCCTGCGAAAAAAATCAAAGATATCAATGCTCAGTTACTGGAAGGTGAAGTAGACAGAATTGCAAATAATTATGTCAAATACTCTTCATGGTATAAGGAGAACGTAAAAGATCATCAATTTTAATTTTCAATTGATCCTGTAAATATAAAAGCTCTGTCCCAGGACAGAGCTTTTTTCGATTTGATATAGAACCTTTGCTTTATTGTTAGGTATTATCAGGCGTAATCAGTCTGATTTTTCCATGAATACATTTCAAAGAGGTAGGAGGTGTGATGGCTACACAGTCCGACATGATATTATATTTTTCATTAAAAGTTTTTACTTTTTCCGTGTAATCATTCACTCTCTGTAAGAAAGCCGCTTCTATTTTCTTTGGGTAAGCAATATATTGCTGAGGTCCGCCACAGGATTTTGCTCCCATGGGTGCAAACGCCCATTCACTGGCATCCGTACATTTTTCTCCGGACACTTCAGACTCAATAGAGGCTTTTAATCTATCCAGCTGTGCCTGCTCATACTTCTGGCTGTCTTCATCAGCAGGTCTATCTGCGATATCTACAGGAAGATTGGTATTGGTATTTTTTGAGGTATTACAGGAAACCATGGTTAATGTAGTACTTAATACTATCACCGGGAAATAGAAGAATATTTTTTTCACAATAAACTTTTTTCTTTTTAAGAATTTTCAAAACTTATGCCAAGGTAAGAAATTCAAATTCATTTCCGTATTTTTGACAACGATGAACAATCATTTTTTTGACTTAATAGAATATACGAACAGAAGTGTTTTTCTGACCGGGAAAGCGGGAACAGGTAAAACGACGTTTCTCAATGATTTTGTACGACGTACAAAGAAAAAACATATTGTGGTAGCACCCACGGGAATTGCTGCAATCAATGCGGGAGGCGTTACCATTCATTCCATGTTTGGGCTGCCGTTGAGAACTTTTCTTCCTACAACAGAAAGAATAGACACCAGTTTGGCTAATAATATTGCCGATCTGATGCCCCATTTCAAATACCGTAAAGATAAACTTAAACTTCTGAGAGAAGTTGAGATCATTATCATTGATGAGGTTTCCATGTTGAGAGCTGATGTTCTGGATATGATGGATTTTTCTTTAAGATTTATCAGAAGAAATAATCAAAGATTCGGAGGGGTGCAGATGCTCTTCATTGGAGATTTGTTTCAGCTTCCGCCTGTGGTAAGGGATGAGCATATTCTGAAAATGTATTACCATTCACCTTTCTTTTTTGACAGCCATGCCATTAAGGAAATTCCGATTGTTACCATTGAACTGACAAAAGTTTACAGACAGTCTGACCAGGGATTTCTGTCGATTCTGAATGCTATCCGGGACGGTGATGTGGATAATATAGATTTTAACCACCTTAATGAAAGATACGATCCTGATTTTGACATGGGGAAAGAATCTTATGTATACCTGTGCTCTCACAATAAAATGGCTGATGAAATCAATCTGGAAAAACTGACGGAGATCAAGGCAGATCCTCAGATTTATGAAGCTAAACTTGTAGGTGATTTTAAAGAAAACCAGTTTCCAAACGAACAGTTTTTAGAATTGAAAATCGGAGCGCAGATCATGTTTATCCGAAATGACATTTCCGGAGAAAAGAAATATTTCAACGGGAAACTAGGAGAGATTATTGCATTGGATGAAAATGAAATTCGTGTTGCGCTGGATGGAAGTGAAAATGAAATTGTAGTTAAAAGAGAAACCTGGGAACAGAAAAAATATTTCCTTGATACCGATAAAAATATTCAGGAAGAAGTATTGGGAAGTTTTGAACAGTTTCCGATAAAACTGGCCTGGGCTGTTACCATCCATAAAAGCCAGGGACTGACGTTTGATAAAGTAATTATTGATGCAGGAAAAAGTTTCACGGCTGGTCAGGTATATGTGGCTTTATCCCGTTGCAGAACATTGGAAGGAATTGTTTTAAAATCGAAAATTACCCCCGAAGTTATTTTCAAGGATAGCAGGATTTTGCATTTCCATACGGATACTATTGCCAACGACCATGTGGAAGCTATTCTGAATCAGGAGAAATATGACTACAGCATCAGAAAAGTACTTCGTACCCTTGACTGTACATGGTTTTTAAAAGAAGTAGAAGAATGGAATAACCTGTCTATTGTGACCAAGAATATAGATCATGCCAAGACTAAACAGCTTTATCTTCAGTTGAAACATGAAGCGGTAAATCTTGGGAAAATCTTTGAAAAGCTGGAAAGAATTATTTTCCAGAAAGTCAATAATTTTATTGAACAAAAAGAAGACTGGTCCGAAATTGAAAGTAAATCAAAAGGAGCCGTTAATTTCTTCTTTACAGAAACCAGAAATAAAATTTTCGATCCTTTGAAAGAATTCTATGCTGAAATAAAAGGAGCGAAAGGGTTAAAGCAATATAACGAGGAATTCAAAAACTGGCTGGAAGATATTGAAGAATACCTGAACAGTTTAAGAGAAATTTATCTTCTGGAAACTAAACTTTTAGATGAAAAGAATGATAAAGAAATCAATCTGAAAATAGCTAAAGTTCCGTCTCAGGTTTTAACCTTTCAGTTGTTTGAACAGGGAAAAACTATTGGAGAAATTGCTTTGGAAAGAGGTCTGGTAAAAGAAACAGTCATTGGCCATCTTGCCAAATTTGCAGAACAGGGATTGCTGGATATCTCCAGAGTCATTACTTCAGATAAGATCAAGGCTTTTGAAGATGAATTCTACAAAAACCCACGCGAAACATTGACTGAGTGGAAGAGTGCATTGCCAAGCCATTTTGAATTCAATGAAATCAGGATTTTAATTAATCATTATAATTATAAAAAAGGGAAGAATTCATAAGAATTCTTCCCTTTTTTGATGGTCACAAAAGTTCTTTGAAATTAAGGATACATAGTATTAATGGTATTGATATCCCCGGCTGTAAAGCCTGTTCTGTTATATGTAAAGTTTGAATTGTCTGCTCTTGTAATAGTTGGCAGTCCGTTTTTAGAATAAGAAGTAGGCCAATACATCATCACAGAATTGATGTTGAATGGTCCTATATCTGTCCCCGAACTATATATATTGAAATTATAAGATTGCCCACTTTGGATATTATTCCAAAGAATTTTTACATACTGATCTCTGTCTTTGCGGGTATGTTCATGATAAAGTCCTACCGTATGCCCCATCTCATGAATTACCGATCCTACAGAAATATATTGATCCAAAGAAACAGTTTGTTTTCCTCCCTGATATCCAATATGGGCCCAACCATCTGATCCGGACGAACTTCCAAAAATAAATTCTACATAATTGGTTTGGTTGGTACGTGGAATCCATTGAGTATTTGTTTTTGTATTGTACTCATTCACGGCAGTAGTAATTTTATTAGCATTGATAGATCCCATATTACTAGCAACAGTATAATAAATTTTACCGTTTGGCCATCTTGAATAGCTTGCACCACCCTTATTAAATTCACTGCCTTCTGTAAGTTGTTTGTCGGATAGAACAATGTCTCCCTGGAAAAAATTCATTCCGTTTTTTCTTTCATAACTAATTTCCTGGCCATTCAACTGCCCCTTTTTGACATTTTCAGTATTAAAAGCATTAGTTTGAGCTTCGGAGGTTATTTCTTCATTGTTTTTGCTACAAGATGTTAATAAAGCAGCAATAACAAGGCTCATAAAGACAGTTCTTCCTGTCAGAATCTGCAGAGAGAACAGACTTCTTGGTTTTTTGTTCATATTAAAGTTTTTTAAAGATTTGGTATACGAATATAAATAATATTTCTCTTTTTATTGAATTATTAATGTTAAAAAAACTTTTAATATGATAATTATTGAATGTGAGAATTTGCTTGAGTGAAATAAAAAGGGTTTTGAAAATACTCAAACCCTTTTTTATTTTATTCGTTTAATAAATCCTGATTAACTCTGTAACCCACTATTTTTATATCTCCTTCTTTATTCTTTTCTAAAGTAAAAGATTCTTCTGTTTTCTTAGTCCCTCTTTTTACATTATACATGAAGAAGTATTGACTTCGTGCGTTGTTTCCCTTCACAACCATTGTTTCCCATTTGGCAAGATTGTATTCTTCAACAGGGCCAATCGCATTGACTGTATTCATAAGTTTTACAAGTTTTTCTTTATCGGTCACTTCAAAAAACTTCTCACCAAATAACTTATAAATATCATCCGGATTTTTTCCATAACGAAGTTCCCAATAAAATTTTATGGGAATTTTCTCACCATCTGTTTTGTCTGATTCTCTGTCTTTATAAAATTGGTTGAAAGAGCAGCTGATTAAAAGGAATGATAAAAGCAGTAAATAAATATTTTTCATTTAAATTTTAGTGTCTAAGATTAATTTTCTTCGATTGTTATCATAAAAAGTAGCATGAAAACTCCTATCTCTGAATTCAGTTTCTGTATTTTCTATTTCATTAAATCTGCTTTTGTCTGTTTGGGAGAATTCAACGATCTCAAAGTGATTTTTGTCTATGATATTGAAATCTACCAATTTCAGATATTCATCCATAGAGTTTTTATCAAGCATAATTTTTCCGCCTCCACACCAATGCCTGTCCTGTCCGTTTTTCTTAATACCGGATACCCAGTATTCTTCCCCGGTTTCTATATCAAAATAGTTGGCAACATATTCCGGTCTTTTCAGTTTTTTGAAAGCCTTCCCATTGCAGTAAATAGTTTGTCCGGACTTTGAAAATTCCACAAAACCAATCCATGCCGGCCCGCTATGTCCGAAGGATTTGTTTTCGATATACATTATTCTTGTTTTCATGTTCTTGAATGATGTTGCAATTTACTCAAAATTGTATAACTAAAATCAGGTAAAGAAAATTTGAATTCCAATAGTTTTTCCCTGAATTAACCGATCGGTTTTATTAATTACAAAAAGTAACTAATGAAGTTTTTATGTTTTAAATTTGTATGGTTTTTTGAGACCAAAGAAAAATTAACATCTCAATATGAAAAATTTTGAAATTTCTGTTTTAGATCTTGCACCTGTAAAGCAAGGCAAAAGCATTCACGATACTTTTCAGGACAGCTTATCATTAGCGAACCATGCTGAAAATTTAAACTTTAAAAGATTCTGGCTTGCAGAACACCACAATATGGAGAGTATTGCCAGTTCGGCAACTTCAGTTTTGATTGGATTTATTGCCAATGGAACCAAAAAAATCAAAGTAGGTTCTGGAGGAGTTATGCTTCCCAACCATAGTTCTTTGATTATTGCGGAACAGTTTGGTACTTTGGAGTCTCTTTTTCCCGGAAGAATAGATCTTGGGGTTGGGAGAGCACCCGGTACAGACGGATTGACGGCTCAGGCTTTAGGAAGAAATCCTGCAATTATTAATGAACAGTTTCCAAGACAGATTCTGGAACTTCAGCGCTATTTTTCTAAGGAAAATTCAGATGCTATGGTTCGTGCTATTCCTGGGGAAGGGCTGGATATTCCCATTTATATTCTGGGATCAAGTACAGACAGTGCATGGCTGGCTGCGGAACTTGGTTTACCGTATGCATTTGCAGGACATTTTGCTCCGGAGCAGATGGAAATGGCTTTTAAAATATACAGAGAACATTTTGAGCCTTCAAAATATCTGGATAAACCTTATATTATTGCCTGTGTAAACGGTGTAGCGGCAGAAACTTCGGAGGAAGCTCATAGAATCTCCACCACTTTATTCCAGGCCTTCATCAATATCGTAAGAAATGACAGAAAACCTTTCGCTCCTCCTGTAGATGATATGGACGAAATCTGGTCACCAATGGAGAAATCCATGGTTCTGCAGAAGCTGAGATATACTTTTATCGGAGATCAGGCTGAAGTTCAGGAAAAGCTTAAAAATTTCCAGGAAAAATTCCAGGTTGATGAACTGATGATCAATTCACATATTTATGATCATCAGAAAAGATTGAGGTCTTATGAGATTTTCAGAGAGGCAGCTAACTCTATCCAAAGCGTAATAAACCATTCATAATTTGTTGGCAGATGCTTATTTTTATGAGTATCTTTGCAAAAATAAAAAGTAAAAATGTCCGATATTAAATTAAATACTATTCCAGAGGCTATTGAAGACCTTAAAAATGGTAAAATAATCATAGTAGTAGATGACGAAGACAGAGAAAATGAAGGAGATTTTCTTTGCGCAGCAGAGTTAACAACACCGGAAATTATCAATTTTATGGCGCTTCACGGAAGAGGGCTTATTTGTATGCCGCTTCCTGAGAAAAGATGTGATGAACTTGGGCTTGAAGTGATGGTAAGCAGAAGCAGCGATCCTAAAGAAACTGCCTTCACGGTATCGGTTGACCTTTTAGGAAACGGAACCTCTACCGGAATTTCTGCAGGAGACAGAGCCAAAACAATTTTAGCACTGATGGATGAAAAATCCAAACCTACAGACTTTATGAGACCTGGCCACATTTTCCCGCTTCGTGCAAGAAAAGGTGGAGTATTGAAAAGAGCCGGACATACTGAAGCAGCTATTGATCTTACGAATTTAGCAGGGTTAAAAGAAGGCGGAGTGATCTGTGAGATCATGAATGAAGATGGTACCATGTCCCGTCTGCCTGAACTTCATGCTTTCGCTCAGAAACACGATATGAAAATTGTTTCTATTGAAGACCTGATCCATTATCAGCTTAAAAAAGGAAACCTGGTTGAAAGACTTGAAGAGAAAAAAGTAAAAACGCATTACGGTGATTTTGATTTTTATGCTTTCAGAGAAACTTCTAATGACCAGATTCACTTTGCACTGACAAAAGGAGCATGGACCGTAGATGAGCCGGTTTTGGTGAGAGTACAGTCTTCAGATTCTTATTTTGACGTATTGACAAGATTAAACAACGGGGAGAAGCCATTATTGGAAAAAGTAACCGGTATGGTAAATGAAGCCGGAAAAGGAGCGATCATTTTCATCAATAATGTTTCTAACTCTGAAAATACATTGAGAAAACTTCAGCAGTTTCTGAACTATCAGGACGGGCAGGAGCAGCATCCTACTTTGGCGTACAATTACAGAGATTATGGAATTGGAACGCAGATCTTAAAGAATTTAGGAATTAATAAGTTCAAAGTAATCACTCAAAACCCTAATATCAAACCTCAGGTTGGAGGATATGATGTAGAGGTTACTGAGATGGTACAGCTATAATAAATTGAATAGTCAACGATAAGTTTTGACTGTTTACAATATAAAAGGTTTAGGATTTCTTAAGCCTTTTTTAATGGTATAAAATTTAAAAAGCCATAAAAGTATTTGAAAATAAAACTTTTATGGCTTTTATATAGTAAGATAATGATCTGAGTTTTATCCTTAGCTTAATGTGATTCCATCAAAATTCCTGAAACCATTTAAGAAATCTTTCACAGTCATTCTTTTTTTACCTTCCAACTGAAGTTCCAAAGGATAATACATTCCGTCCTGAGTATAGATTTTAAATTCATTTTTGGAAATATCTAAAGTTCCTGCCGGTTTTTCATGGTCAGAAAGCTCAAATTTACCACCGAATATTTTTAATCCTTTTTCTTCGTTTTCAATTTTTAAAGTTGTAAAAGCAGCAGGATAAGGAGACATTCCCAGAATAAACTGATGAATGGTTTTTGAAGACTGGTTCCACTTGATTCTGGTATCTTCCTTGAAAATTTTATAAGCGTTTTTAGGATGTTCTACCTGTGGCTGAGGTTTTTCTTCAATAGAATCTTCAGCGAGACCATCTAATGTTTTCACTACGAGTTTTGAACCCATTTCCATCAATCTGTCATGAAGGCTTCCTGCATTTTCGTCAGGTAAAATTTCTATTTCCTGCTGAAGGAGAATATTACCCTCATCAATTTTTTCATTGATAAAGAAAGTAGTTGCTCCTGATTTTTCTTCCCCGTTAATGACTGCATAATTGATGGGAGCAGCTCCTCTGTAATCCGGCAGTAAAGAAGCATGAAGATTGAAAGTACCCATTTTAGGCATTTCAAAAAGAACTTTAGGCATCATTCTGAAAGCCACTACTACAAAAACATCGGCATCCAGTTTTCTAAGTTCTTCCAAAAATTCAGGATTTCTCAGCTTTTCCGGCTGAAAAACAGGAATATTGTTTTCTTCAGCATAGACTTTTACAGGGGATTGGTGAATTTTCTGTCCACGTCCACTTGCTTTATCAGCTACAGTTACAACACCTACCACCTGATGGTGAGATTGATGGATTGCCTCCAAAGATGTTTTTGCAAACTCAGGAGTCCCTAAAAAAACGACTTTCAATGATTTCATACTACAAAGATAAGTTTTTGATCTGAGAGTCTGAGGGTAGTAGAGTTTTAGAGATAAGATGAGTTCATAATCATGACATCACGCATTCTTTCAGAAAATTTTTATTATTGCTTATTACTTATTACTTATTACTTATTACTCATTGCTTATAACTAATGATTAAGCTCGTACGTTCTGAAGTTCAGCATTCTTACTTTTCCGGAATCTAAAAGGAAAATAAGATTTTCTAAGATGTTCTCTTTAGAATGATAGCTCAACTGTATAGAAAGCTCTTCAATTGTTGCCGGCTTTTTAGCCAGTAAATTAACAATCTGCTGAGAAATATTTTTACCAAACATTGATTGTTTATTTTTTTCACAAACAGAACATTGGCCACAGTTTTTTGAATTTTTTTCACCAAAATAGGCCAGGATGAGTTTCATTTTGCAATATTCATTATTTTCTGCATAAAACTTCATCTCCTCCCATTTCTGGATTTTGTTTCTCTGAATATGTTCAAATACCTTCCAATAAACACTATTTACTGCTCTTTCATCACGGGGTTTCAGGAACTTAATACTGGACAGCGCGCCATCAATATATTCAAGGTAATTCTTTTGCTGCAGTTCCTTAAGACGTTCTTTGATCAAAGGAACACTGACATTGATTTTATTGCTTACCTGCTGTTCACTGAACATTACCTTATGGGTAGTAATACCGGATATCGTACGGAAAAGAAGCTCCATAAAATAAGCATCTTTTTGTGGTAACTGATCTATTTCGTCTGCTTTGATATATAGTTCGAGAGAAGACAGACTTTTGTTTTCATTATAGTAGATAATTTCCTGGTTGTGCAGAAAATTAAGTATGTTTTTGATTTTTGCTTTCGACAGTTTTGTAAAATTCTGTATCCCAAGAGTATTCAGCTGAAATGTTTTTTCAGGAAGCTCAAATTCTGCTACCTGAAAAATAGAGTAGAGGTAACTGATGATCTTTAAAAATTCTGCTTTGTTGGGCGTTTGATTTTTTAAGATCTGATCAAAATTCAGGAGTTCCTGTTTATTCCAAAGCATGAAGGCAAAACTGTCTTTTCCATCCCTTCCGGCCCTTCCGATTTCCTGATAATAGTTTTCCAGGGAGGCAGCAGGAGAGTAGTGGATTACAAATCGTACATTGTCTTTGTCAATACCCATTCCAAAGGCATTGGTAGAAATAAGAACATGATTGTCACTGTTGTTCCAAAGATTCTGTCTGGCATTTTTTTCTTTGGTGGTTAGACCCGCATGAAAATAATCTACATTTTTCAGTTGATTTTTTTTCAAAAATTCTGCCAGCAGTTCAGCTTCTTTTCTGGTTCTTACATATACAATTCCAGAATCATTACTGTATTTTAAAATATCAAAAACACGTTGGAATTTATCAGATACTTCATCTGTAAATATTTTAATGTTCTCTCTCTTGAAACTTTTTTGGAAAACAAAGGGTTTTTTAAGTTCCAGTTTATTTTTGATTTCTTCCAGGACCTTTGGTGTTGCAGTGGCTGTCAGGGCAAGACAAGGGATCTCAGGATTATTGCTCCTGAATCCTTTAATATTCTGATAACTTGGTCTAAAATCCTGGCCCCATTCTGAGATACAGTGAGCTTCATCAACTGCAATAAAGGATAACTGAATTTCCTGCATGTTCTGAATAAACTGAGTATTGGTAAGTCTTTCAGGAGAAACATAGAGTAATTTGGTAAGGCCTTCTTTACAACGGTTGTAAATTGTTTCCGCATCATATTCATCCAGTTCAGAGGAAAGATATTCTGCTTCTATACCACGCGATTTAAGCTGATTTACCTGGTCTTTCATTAACGCAAGTAAGGGAGAAACTACCAGGCAGGTTCCTTCTTTCAGTAAAGCGGGCAATTGATAGCATAAAGATTTTCCTGCTCCTGTGGGTAACAGAACCAGCGTGTCTTTTTCATTAATGACAGCGTTAATAATTTCTTCCTGAGCATCTCTGAAATCGGTATAACCCCAGAAATACTTAAGAGTATCATATTTGAGCTTTTGAAAATCCTGCGGCGAAATCATGTTGTAAAAATAAGGAAAGTATTAGGACAAAAAAAGTCACGCCAGGCGTGACTTTCATATAATATAAATAAGTTTATTATTTAGCTTCGAAGTAAACTCTTCTGTTGGCTCTGTTTTTCCATTCAGGGCACTTCGTTGCTGGCTCACACTCAGGGTATTTAAGGTCTTTTTCACCTTTTCCTATTGCCTGTAGTTTACCTGTTTGAACACCGTTTTTGATCAGATAGTTCTTAACGTTGTTTGCTCTTCTTTCAGATAGTTTTTGGTTGTAAGCATCAGTACCCCTTGTATCAGTAGCTCCGATTACACTATAAGAACCATTTGAAGAATTAATATAGTTTACAGCATTATTTAAGATTGGAGTGTTTGAAGGTAAAATTCTGTCAGAATTTAAATCAAATTCGATTCCTTCCAATTTAGTTTCTGTTTCTACTACAGGTCCTGTTGTTGCTACAGGACATCCGTTGTTTTCAACAGGTCCAGGAACCGTTACACACTTGTCGTAAAGGTCAATTACACCATCAAGGTCTGTATCAAGGGCAACTCCGGCACCATCCACTCTTGCTCCTGCAGGAGTGTCAAGTTGTCTGTCCCAATCATCGCATACCCCGTCGTTATCAGCATCTCCTTTTTTACATACTTCGATATCCTGGTTTTTATTAGCCAGTACATCCAGTTTGTAATAGATTTCCTGAAGCGGGTCATGCCACATCAGGTGAGATTCGTGTTTTCCTAATTTTACGGAAACCCCTAAAGTTGCATTGAAGAAGTTGTCAGAAACCTGCTCAGAACGCTTGTTGATAGCGCTGTAAGCATCACCACCACCATCAAATTCATCATCACCGGTTACTACATACATCAATCTACCTTCAATATCGATTCTTCTGTTCACTTTAAACTTCAGACCTGTACCAGCCTGCATGAACATAGAACCTAATTGGAAAGGTTTTACTTCAGTCATTAATCTCTGTTTGTTGCTTCCGTCTTTCTGGTATGCTCTGTACGCAATTGTACCGATACCTGCATATCCATGAAGAGCCCATCTGTAAGGAGAATGATTATCAACTCTTCTTAATAAATTAGAAAAGTTAATGTCTCCTAAGATTGAGATAGCATCATACTGAGTTCTAGCTCCTACTGCTGTTGCATCAGGTGCAGCATTTTTAGTATTGAACCATCCTTGTCTGGTTTCACCTTTGTCATACTGTAGATTGATTCCGAAAGCATGGGTAATTGCTTTATCAATACTTAGATAGGCAGAATATCCAAAAAGGTTCTTACCGTTACCATTTTTGATTGAAGTCAAATCTGCTGACTGAAGAAGTGGAACTCCAACCCCTGCAGAGATAGACCAATCGTTAAATCTTTTAGATTGGCTGGTGAAAGGGGAAACATTAGCAGATCCCGAAGAAAATGTATTAGGGTATTCTCCTTTTGAAACTGCCGTTGAGTCTTGTGCATAAGTGGCAGAAGGAATTGCCAAAGCAAATGCTACAATTGCTAAACTTAATTTCATAGTGTTATTTTTTTAAGTTAAGTTATTTTAAATGATTTTTTACGCCAAAAAGCGATTTTTTGTTATTTTTTTTCAAATCAAACTAGTTGATTTTTAATGTGTTTCATACTACTATCCTGAAAATAATGATAAAGGTATGTAAAATAATTCGTAGTAGAAAAAAAATAAACCGAAAAGAAATAATTCTTTTCGGTTTTGATGTATTATAAATTATTTCTTCTTTTTCTTAGCAGGTACTTTTTTTACTGCTTTCTTTACAGATGCATCTTCATAGTCTTTCTTTTTGATAGAATCCCATTCTGATGTCTCTATAAATCTTACCGTAACTTTTCTGTCTGCCATTCTTTCAGCATCTGAAGCTGATGCAGGGATTGTAGCTTCTGCAGAACCTACTCCTCTTGATTTCAGTACATTTTCTTTGATGCCTCTGGTTTCCAGAGCTCCTACAACAGCAGCTGCTCTTTCTTTAGACAGTCTTAAGTTATAAGCTGCATTTCCTTTGATATCGGTATGTCCTGTTAACAAATAATTACCTCCATTTTCTTTAATAATTGACGCCGCCAGATCCAATTTTTCATTAGACTCAGGTCTGATAGTCGCTTTATTAAAATTGAAGTAAATATCTTTAAGGGTTTTCTCTACTTCTACAGCAGTTTCCTTGTTGTCTTTTTTGATAGGGCATCCGTTGTTTTCAACAGGTCCAGGAACCGTTACACATTTGTCATAAAGGTCAATTACACCATCAAGGTCAACATCAAGAGCAACTCCGGCACCATCCACTCTTGCTCCTGCAGGAGTGTCAAGCTGTCTGTCCCAATCATCGCATACCCCGTCGTTATCAGCATCTCCTTTTTTACATACTTCGATATCCTGGTTTTTATTAGCCAGTACATCCAGTTTGTAATAGATTTCCTGAAGCGGGTCATGCCACATCAGGTGAGACTCATGTTTTCCTAATTTGAAAGTAAGACCTAAAGTCGCATTGAAGAAGTTGTCAGAAACCTGCTCAGAACGCTTGTTGATAGCGCTGTAAGCATCACCGCCACCATCAAATTCATCATCACCGGTTACCACATACATCAATCTACCTTCAATATCGATTCTTCTGTTCACTTTAAACTTCAGACCTGTACCAGCCTGCATGAACATAGAACCTAATTGAAAGGGTTTAATTTCCGTCATCAATGTCTGTCTGTTATTTCCGTCTTTCTGGTATGCTCTGTACGCAATTGTACCAATACCTGCATATCCATGAAGAGCCCATCTGTAAGGAGAATGGTTATCAACTCTTCTTAATAAATTAGAAAAGTTAATGTCTCCTAAGATTGAAATTGCATCATACTGAGTTCTTGCTGCTACCGCTGTTGCATCAGGTGCAGCATTTTTAGTATTGAACCATCCTTGTCTGGTTTCACCTCTGTCATATTGCAGATTGATTCCGAAAGCATGGGTAATGGCTTTATCAATACTTACATAGGCAGAATATCCAAAAAGGTTTTTACCATTACCATTTTTGATTGAGGTTAAATCTGCCGACTGAAGAAGTGGAACTCCAGCCCCTACTGAAATAGACCAATCGTTAAATCTTTTAGATTGATTGGTAAATGGGGAAACATTAGCAGATCCCGAAGAAAATGTATTAGGGTATTCTCCTTTTGAAACTGCTGTTGAGTCTTGTGCATAAGTGGCAGAAGGAATTGCCAAAGCAAATGCTACAATTGCTAAACTTAATTTCATCGTGTATTATTATTTGATTTCTTTTGAAAAAGAATTTTTAATTATTTGATAGGACATCCGTTATTTTCAACTGGTCCTGGTACAGTTACACACTTATCATAAAGGTCAATAACTCCGTCAAGGTCCATGTCTAAAGCAACTCCGGCACCATCTACTCTTGCTCCTGCAGGAGTATCAAGCTGTCTGTCCCAATCATCACATACTCCATCATTGTCAGCATCTCCTTTTTCGCAAACAACAAGATCTGTTGATGCATTTTCAAGAACGCTGGTTCTGTAGTAAGCTTCCTGAAGTGGGTCATGCCATGCAAGGTGAGATAACTGCTTTCCTAATTTGAAAGATAGTCCTAAACTTACTGTCCAGGCATTATCTGATCTTCTGGAGTTTAGCATATTGTATTTTGAACCTGGCGTTGAAGGATCATAGTCATTAGGATCAGCCCATCCGCCGCCATCAAATTCATCATCACCACTGATGATGTACATGGTTCTTGCTTCAACATCAATAAGTTTTGAGACATTATATTTAATTCCTATACCTCCCTGGTAGAAGATAGAGTTGATATCAATGTCTTGCTTAATGAATAAAGGAGTTCTTCTTGGAGTAGTGCTCCATCTGAACTCATCATTATCATGTAATGATGTTCTGAATCCCTGAACTCCAATTCCCATATATCCATGGAATGCCCATCTGTATGGGGAATGGTTGTCTACTCTTCTGAATAAGTTCGAGAAGTTAATATCTCCTAATAAAGAGATATTGTCAAACTGTGTTGTTGCAGTAGCAATTCCTGATTTTACACCTGCAGCACCGGGAAGCTGTGCTGTCTGTTTCGTTTCTCCTCTCATATACATAACGCTTAGAGCGAATGCATGTGTGATTTGTTTGTCTACGCTTACATAGGCATTGTACCCCCAATTGGTTTTATCCTTGCGGATAGATTTTAAATCGGAATGAACCATAAATGCAGGACCTCCCCCGACAGAAATAGACCAGTCTCTGAAGCGTCTGGCTTTATTGTCGAAAGGTTGTACATTAGCGGAGCCTGAGGAGAATGTATTAGGATACTCTGTGGAAGAGTTTACTGTAGTGCTGCTGTTCTGTGCGAACGCTGCAATTGGCAATGTCGTAGCCAATAATAATAAACCTAATTTCATACAATATGTTTTATGTTTTAAATAAAATCTTTTAATAATACTCTGGAAAAATCCCTTTCAAAAAGATGTTTTTTATGAGGGATTTCTAATCTTTCTGATTGAAAATTTAATTCATTATACTTAATGATATCAATATCTATTATCCTGTCAGTATAGCCTCCGGATACCTTTGAATCATTAATTCTTCCCATCTCAACTTCTATATTCTTAATACAATCAAGCAGTTGAATTGGCGAAAGAGGAGTGAATATTATTGCTGCAATATTACAAAAAATATTGGAACTGACAAACTCTACGGGTTCAGACATTAAATATTCGCTGGTTTGTGAAATGTTATTTCCAGCATCTTTTAGCTTCTTTAATGCAAGCTCTACATTTTTTTTTTGCTCTCCTAAGTTACTTCCTAGTAACAAAACGACCTTATGCTGCGACATATTAGAAAATTGATTGATTTATGAGAAGTTTCTTCAAAAATGTTTTGGCAAATATAGTAGCAATTGTCATACTTTGCGCTCTATTTTTCATCTTTTTCATTATGATGCTCGTGTTCAGTTCTATGGGAAGTGATAAGTCGGTGGCGGTGAAAAAAAATTCGGTTCTTACGATTAATTTAAAGACAAATATAATTGATAGTCCTACTGAAGAGGAGATGGGATTGTTTGGTATAGGTGCCCAAAATAAAAGCGTCCTTTTATATGATGCATTGGAAGCTATTAATAAGGCTAAGACCGATGATAATATTAAAGGGATCAGTATTGAGGCAGATAATCTGAATGCAGGTCTGACTCAGATTGATGATCTTAGAAATGCTATTGAAGATTTTAAGAAGAGCGGAAAATTTGTGTATGCTTATGGAAACGGAGTGTCACAATCAGCTTATTATTTAGGATCTGTGGCGGATAAATATTATCTGCATCCGGCAGGAGGTATTGAATTGAAAGGTCTTTCCACTGAAGTTACTTTCTTTAAAGATTTTGCTGATAAATATGGTATTGGGATTGAAGTGATCCGTCACGGTAAATTCAAATCTGCTGTAGAACCTTTTTTAAGAAATGATATTTCACCGGAAAATAAAGAACAGCTAGGTACTCTTCTGAACGACCTTTGGAAAAATACATCCAATAAAATGGCTGCTTCAAGAAAAATTGATACCGCACAGTTCAGAACGATTACAGACAGTTTATACGGAATGATTCCTGAGCAGAGCTTGAAATATAAGCTTGCGGATAAACTTATTCAGAAATCAGAATATGAAGATCTTCTTAAGGCAAAACTGAGTGTAAAAGAAAAAGAAAAACTGAATAAGATTTCTTTGACAAGCTATATCAATTCTTACGCTGATGAAGACAAATCCGGTGAAAAGATCGCGGTGCTTTATGCTTCAGGATCTATCAACAACGGAGACGAATATAATGATATTCATTCTGAGAAATATGTGAAGTATATTAAAAAACTTCAGGATGATGACAAAGTGAAGGCAGTAGTTTTCAGAATCAATTCTCCTGGAGGAAGTGCCAATGCTTCAGATGAGATTTTATTTGAATTGCAGCAGCTGAAAAAGAAAAAGCCATTGGTAGTTTCTTTTGGTGATTATGCGGCTTCAGGAGGATATTATGTTGCTATGGCAGCTGATAAAATTTATTCAGAGCCTAACACACTTACCGGTTCTATCGGAGTATTTGGGGTAATGCCTTATTATAAAGATATAGCGAACAAAAACGGAATCCGTGCGGATATTGTTTCTACGAATGCTAATTCTATGTATTATTCAGGACTAAACGGAGTGACTCCTTATGGGGTAAATATGATGACGAGAAGTGTGGAAGGTACTTATAAAAGATTTGTACATTTTGTAACGCAGAACAGAAAGAAAACTTTTGAGCAGATTGATAATGTAGGTGGCGGTAGAGTATGGAGCGGAGTTCGTGCTAAAGAGATCGGCTTAGTAGACGAATTGGGTACTTTGAATGATGCTGTGAAATTTGCTGCACAAAAAGCAGGATTGAAGTCTTATCAGGTAGACGCTTTCCCTAAGAGAATGTCACCATTTGAGCAAATCTTCAAGGATCTGAATGAAGAGGACGTCTCTGCCAGAATTATTAAGAACAAGATCGGTAAATCCAACTATGAGATTCTACAGCAGATTACAGATAAAAAGCTACAGTCTGAGGTGAAAATGGAAATGCCCTACCAGATCAGAATCAACAACTAAACTAAATTTTATATTGTATACAAAAATCCCGGATCTGAAATTTCAGATCCAGGATTTTATTTTTTTATCAGCGTTAATATCAGCTTTTCTTGGTAGCCATTCCATAAATCCAGAGGATAATTAATGCGCCTCCGATTGAAAGAATCCAGCTTCTCGGATTCCAGAATGAAGTGACATCTCCCCAATGAAGAATGTAAACTCCTATAGCTCCTCCTATAAATGCTCCCAGAATTCCCAGGATAATAGTGATTAGCCATCCTCCTCCCTGAGTTCCGGGCATGATCATTTTAGCGATTGCACCTGCAATAAGACCGAATAAGATCCATGTTAGTATTCCCATAGTTGCAAATTTTTTTAATTGTTAATATTTAAAATTGATTTGTTGCTAATATAAGGGAAAACATGATATAAATCATCTTTTCTTGAAGAATGAGTCTACAAATTCCGTACCATTAAAAAGCTGTAGATCCTGCATTTTTTCGCCTACACCAATATATTTAACCGGAATCTGGAACTGGTCAGAGATACCAATTACCACGCCTCCTTTTGCTGTTCCGTCTAGTTTTGTAACTGCCAATGCGTTTACTTCCGTTGCTGCTGTAAACTGTTTTGCCTGTTCAAAGGCATTCTGTCCGGTAGAACCATCCAGAACCAACAGGATTTCATGAGGAGCATCAGGAATTACTTTCTGCATTACTCTTTTGATCTTGGAAAGTTCGTTCATCAGGTTGATCTTATTGTGAAGTCTTCCTGCCGTATCAATGATCACAACGTCTGCATTTTGTGCTACAGCGCTTTGTACAGTGTCAAATGCCACGGAAGCAGGGTCAGATCCCATTTCCTGTTTTACGATGGGAACGCCTACTCTTTCGCTCCAGATCACCAGTTGATCTACTGCAGCGGCTCTGAAGGTGTCAGCAGCTCCGAGAACTACTTTTTTACCCTCTGATTTGAACTGGTGAGCCA
Source organism: Chryseobacterium rhizoplanae (assembly GCF_900182655.1). GTDB lineage: Bacteria > Bacteroidota > Bacteroidia > Flavobacteriales > Weeksellaceae > Chryseobacterium > Chryseobacterium rhizoplanae. Next base: position 283,446 of record NZ_FXTC01000003.1, on the reverse strand, counting down.
GTTTTCCGATAGTTGTTGTTTTTCCCACTCCATTTACTCCTACCACCATGATGACATAAGGTTTTTTGGAGGTATCAATATTTCCTGTACTGGCATGAGGATTTTCAAGCAGGAGCCCTGAAATCTCATCACGAAGAATTTTATCCAGTTCGTTTACGCTTACATATTTGTCTCTGGCAACACGTTCTTCAATTCTTCCTATGATTTTGATAGTAGTAGAGGCGCCTACATCGGATGCAATCAGTATTTCTTCCAGATCATCAAGAACTTCATCATCTACTTTGCTTTTACCGACTACGGCTTTCGTCATTTTTTCAAAGAATCCCTGGCTGGATTTTTCCAATCCTTTGTCTAAGGTTTCTTTTTCTTCTTTTTTGAAAATATTTTTAAACCAACTCATAGTTTTAGTTTATTCTTATTTATTTTTAATCACTGCTGTGGCTTCTACTTCTATAAGCACATCATCTCTGAAGAGCCTGCTTACTTCCACAAGGCTGCTTACAGGAGGGTTTTGAAGATTGACATACAAATCCCTTACTTTTCTGAAATCAGGTGTTTTTTTGATGTCTGTGGTAAAGATTCCCAGTTTAATGATGTCTTTTCCTGTTCCTCCATATTCTTTCAGGATATTCTCGATATTTTTGAAAACCTGCTGAGTCTGCTCCTCTATCGTTTTTCCCACAAGATTACCCTCCGGATCCAAAGGCACCTGTCCAGATAATAAAATCATTTTGGAACTCCCGCAGTCAATACTTACTGACTGTGACAGTCCTTTGATGTTGAAAACTTTTGGCGAACTTTTATATTCTACAGGGTTCATTGTTTTCTGACTGAATGAAAATAGAAAAGTTGCTGTGCAGGCCAGAACAAGTATCTTTTTCATACTTTACTGATTAATAATCTGGTGCACAAAGATAACAAAAAAACTACCCAAAATATGAGTAGTTTTTTATATTGTAAACAAAGTACTGATTATTTTTTCAAATAACCGTCTACTTCGTCAGCATTCATTACTTTTTCTTCGAAAACGTAAGCTCCTGATTTAGAAGACTTAACCATTTTCACCACTTTCGTCATTTTCTTAGACTGACCGCTTTGTAGGGTTGCTACTACTTTCTTTGCCATGGTAAGTTATTATTTATAAATTACTTAATTTCTTTGTGAAGGGTAGATCTCTTAAGAACAGGATTGTATTTTTTCAATTCCAATCTCTCTGTAGTGTTCTTTTTATTTTTTGTAGAAATGTATCTAGACATTCCTGGCATACCGCTTTCTTTGTGCTCTGTACATTCAAGGATTACTTGAACTCTATTTCCTTTTTTTGCCATGATTTATTAATTCTTTTTAATCAATCCGTTTCTAGTAGCTCTTTCAATAGCTTCCTCGATTCCAATCTTGTTAATCACTCTCAATCCATGAGCTGATACTTTCAGTGTTACGTGCTTATCTTGCTCTGGAAGGTAAAACTTCTTCTCTAATAAGTTAATTTCAAAACGACGCTTCGTTTTGTTATTAGCGTGAGAAACGTTGTTACCAACCATTGCACGCTTTCCTGTTATTTGGCAAATTCTTGACATATCTCGATGTTCTTATTTGTATAATATTTGAGAGTGCAAAATAACGAAGAATTTTTTAGATAGACAAATCTTTTGGAAAATATTTGCAAATAAGTGACTGATTAATAATCATGAATTTTTAAAATAGCAGAATCCTTGGGATACAGCAGATAATCAGTGCTGATATAATTCATACAGGCTTTTTTTTAAGCAAAGAAGTTAATATTCTATCTTTGTTTTTAATTAATCTAAATAAAAACAACTATGAGGAGGATTTATATTTTATTGTCTATGTTACCTGTCAGCCTGGTGGCCCAGAATTTTACAGAGGTGCAGACCAGCATGAATAATTTTTATTATTCAGCGGCAGACATTGCTGATATAGATAACAATGGTACAATGGATATCGTGCTGAACGGAGCAATAGATTCTGATGGTGATGGAAATGTAGACAATACTTATAATGAAGTATATCAGAACAATGGAACAACATTACTACCTTATGCCGGATTGGGAGCTGATGTGACCCATCTGGGAGATATCAGGTTTATTGATTATAATAATGACGGGCTGATGGATATTATCTCCACAGGACTCAGCTATATGGATGTTGTAAATTATAAACAGTACCGATTCAAAAATACAGGAACAGGGTTTGTGAAAGAAGCTGAACTTCCCGGGAAAATTTATGGATCTGTAGAAGTTTTTGATTTTAATCATGATGGAAAATCGGATTATGCCATCAACGGAACTCAATATGCCCATGGAGGAGGGTTTGGAAATACATTGGATTATTATAAAAATACAGGTGCCGGTTTTGATCTGACAGCAAACTGGGTTGACGGAACTCAAAGCGGAAGCTTTAAAGTAGTAGACCTTAATAATGACAAGCTTCTTGATCTTGTTATTATCGGGTCAGATATCAATGGTGATCCGGTTTCTAAAGTGTATATGAATCAGGCAGGCGTTCTTACTCCTACGCAGGATCTCGCGCCTGTAGCTGTTGGGAAAATGGATTTTGCAGACTTCAATGCGGATGGTTTTCAGGATATTGTCGTGATTGGGAGAGACGGAAATGATGAAGGATATTTTGCAGTTCTGATGAACAATGGTATGGGTAATTTCACCCCTCAAACAATTACCGGAACTGATATTTCAGATCTTTCGCTGAGTGTTGGTGACCTTAATAATGACGGGTATTATGACTTTATCATTTCAGGAAATGAAAACTATAATGCTGTGGTGAAGACCTATATCTATGATGTTTCCAATAATAAATTTAATGAAGGAACATTATCAGGTATCACTGCACTTGGAGGTCCGGGATTGGTCCAGCTGTTTGATTTTAATAATGATCATCATCTGGATATCCTGTTGGGTGGATTTGACTGGGCTGCTTCTGATCTGCCTTCACTGACTAAAGTATTTAAAAATAATTCTGCTGCCGCAAATGAAAAGCCTGCACCACCAACACAACTGAATATGACCAAAAACGGAAACCGTTTTAATTTTACATGGAGTGGCGCTTCGGATGACAAAACTCCGGTAAATGCATTGCGTTATGAAATTACGGTAGGTTCTACACAGGGAGCTCATGATATTGCTAAATATGTTGTGACGACCCCATCATGGTTCCTGGATCTTGATCCGGGCATTGAGAATGTATATTGGAGTGTGAAATCTATTGATGCTTCAAAGGTGTATTCTGATGCTTCTGTACAAAGTGTATTGGGAGCAGCTGAAATTAAATCTGATAAACAGCTTATCATCTATCCGAATCCTGTATCTGATAAATTATACATCAAAGGAGAAAAAGTTTCTGAAGCTGAGATGTATTCTATGGATGGAAAAAAACTGAATATCAGTGTGAATGGAGATCAGTCTATTGACGTTTCTCATTTGCCTAAAGGAGTGTATTTATTAAAACTGAAGATAAAAAACGAAATAACCACAAGGAAGCTTACGATTAAATAATTGAATCAATTCTATCTTCTATCAATGAGAAAAGCCAGACGTCCAGCTGGCTTTTCTCTTTTTTATGAAATAAATCTGAGGAATCTGCAGAATTTTTGATTGTTGATTCTTGTGGTATTCGTGCAAAAATTTGTGTAATTAGTGTTTAACAATTACGCTTTCTTCGTTTTCTTTTTGAACCATTCAATCAGGTAATAAAAAAGTAAGAACCCCAATGCAAATAGGGAAAACCTTGAAAGGATATCTCCTGCTCTGGTATAGAATGTCTTGGTGTCATACAAGTTTACTTTCGCAAATAAAGCTGTTTTGTCTCCATAGAAAGTATCAGCAGTCACCTCACCTTTAGCATTGATATGGGCAGATATTCCACTGTTTGCAGCGCGGGCAATTTCTCTTCTGGTTTCAATGGCTCTAAGTTTAGCATAAGATAAAAGCTGTTTATGTCCTTCTGTAACACCCCACCAGGAATCATTGGTCATAATGGCTAAGAAATTGGCTCCTTTTTTTACATAGTCAGTTACAAACTCCCCGTAAATACTTTCATAGCAGATAATAGGCGCCAGTTTCCCTTTGTTGTAAGGATTTGAAAAAGCAACTCTTTCTTTGTCTGTTCCCAAAGAGGCTACAGTTCCTCCCAGGTTGAGCATAGCATCTCCTAAAAGTGGTTTTAAAACATTCATATAAGGGAATATTTCAACACCGGGCACCAATTTTCCTTTGTGGTAGGCTTGTACTTTCTGGTTAGGCACCAATTGAATTGCTGTGTTATAACTGCTCACCCAAACACCGCTATTGATCTGGTAAGCTTCTTTAGGTAAATCAGCAGGATTATAAAAAAAACGGTGTGAAGAAATTCCGGTTGCAAAAACAGATCCCGGATGATTGGAGAGAAATCCTTTGATATTGTTTAAAAGTAAACTTTTTTCAAAAGCGGTTTCAGAAATAGATCCTCTGCCGGGAAGAGCCGTTTCCGGCGCAATATAATAATCAATTTTACCGGTAGAATTTTTTTCAGCAAGTGCCAGTAAATCCTGCTCAATGGTAAGGCTGTCCTTTGAATATTTTTCAGCATAAGGATCAAGATCCGGCTGCAGCATCAGAACGCTTACCTGTCCGGTTGGTTTTTCGTCAAAATTATGGTATCTGATCACTGAAATAATCATTGGCAGAACAATTAAAGCCCCAACAATAGCTGAATTTTTAATCAGGTCTTTTCTCTTTCTTCCAGCTTCCCAGGTTCTTACGGTATAAAAAATCAGAACATTGATCAGAAGAATCCAGAAACTTCCTCCGGTAGCTCCTAAAGTGTCATACCACTGGATCAGTTTTGGATAGTCGGCGAATACATTCCCCAGATTCAGCCATGGCCACGTCAATTCCCATCCCAAATGAAATTTTTCAAAACTCATCCAGATCGCAATCAGAAATCCTAATCCCCAATAGGTTCCCTGGGCATTTTTGTACCAGTGATAACATTGGAAGACTAATGAATATAAAAGAGAGTTGACCAATACCGGGAATACAACAGCCATCAGAGAATGGCTTCCGTCAGGGTTCTTTGAGCCATACAGCCATCCTGTAGTGACTATGTTCCAAATCACAAAACATAGATAAGACAATCCGAAGACGACCCAGCTTTTCCTTTTGTAATCTGAGAATTTTGAAACGCCATGTTCCATCATCAGAAGAGGAACAAGGGCAAAAAATATAAAAAACGGAACTCCATAAGTTGGCCATGAAACCGACAGCAGCATTGCTGAAATAAGTGTAAGTAGAACGTATTTCATTAAATTATTTTAATACACAAATTTAATGTTTTTGAAATGAATATATTAGCAGTTCAATGTTAAAGAAAATATATAAAATTAGTATTGTTCCGTATACTCTGTTTCTGCTTTACCTGATGTTTTTGGGAATGGGCAGGTTTCAGTATGAAGAAAATCTCCTTACGCTAGAACCCGTTTTTTCTACAATAAAATTTATCCAGGGTCCGAATAAGACAATAGATATTGTAATGATTGTCCTGGGAAATATTATCATGTTTATTCCTTTTGGATTTTTGGGCTGGGTTTTGCCTGATCTGAAAAAACTAAAACCATTATTATTTAGCTTTATCTCATGTATCGTTATTGTTGAAGCACTCCAATACTTTACACGAATGGGAATATTTGAGGTAGACGATATCATCCTGAATACATTTGGGGTGTATCTGGGATGGGTATTTTGCAGGATTATTGAAAAAAAGTTTAATTATTAAGTTCCTTGGCGCGTTTTTCGGCATTCAGAATTCCCTTTTTCAGAATTTCTTTGAGACGGCTGTCTTCAAATGTTTTTAAAGCGGCTTCTGTCGTTCCGCCTTTAGAAGCTACATCTTTAATCAGTTCCTCTAGATTTTTTTCTGAGTTATTGATCAGGTGATAAGCTCCCAGCATCGTCTGCTTCACAAAAAGTTGAGAGAGGTTTTCTTCAATTCCCATTTCAATACCGGCTTTAATCATTGCATCAATGATGTAATAGAAATAAGCGGGACCACTTCCTGAAAGTGCCGTAACACCGTCCAGAAGTTCTTCTTCTTCCAGATAGACCGATCTTCCCGTGCTGTTCAGTAGTCTTTCTATACTTATGAGTTGACTGAAAGAAATTCCCTCTGCAGCAGTATATCCCGTAATTCCCATTCCCAGAAGGGTAGGAGAGTTCGGCATTGCTCTTACAACAAGCGGATGGTTCAGTAATTTTTGAATTTTTTCAATATTGATTCCCGCCATGATGGATAATACCATCTGGTTTTCTTTTAAAGTAAATTGAATATTTTGGGCAACGGACTGAAAATCCTGAGGTTTTACCGCGATGATAATCAAATCAGCATCGAGTTCCTTTACTTCTTCAAAGGTGGAAATTTTAGATCTGGGGAATTCTTCAGCTATTTTGGAGATTTTTTCCTGATTTCTGATAATCAGATGCAGATGTTCAGGTTTGATCAGCTCGTATTTCAAAAATGATTTTGAAAAAGAAAGTCCCATATTTCCGGCTCCAAGAATAGCTATTTTCATCACAAATTGTAATTTTTAAGCTAAAATAATGAATTTTTGGAGACTGGATATGAATTGGTTCTGAATTAATTTTTGTTGGAAAACGCAAGGGCGCAAAGATTTTGAATAATACACAGTTTTTAATACTTAAAAAAAATCAAAGATTTTCAGCAAGCATGAAATGTTATAAAAATATTGTAGCAAAAAGATTATACGGTATTCAATTTTATCGCAGATAAAATTTTTGCGTCTTAAAGCATAACATATATCAGAAAAATTGCGTCCTTGCGTTTTCCAACTATCATTCGCGCTATATTCCCGGAAAAATCAGTAATGAAAAAGGCTGTATTCCAATCGAATCAGCCTCTATATATTTGTAGATTAAATGATATTCACTTCCCTTTCTAATTCTATTCCGAATTTTTCTTTCACAGAGTTGATGATTTCAGTAGAAAAGTCAAAAATTTCTTTTCCGGTAGCATTTCCGGTAGCATTGATGATAACCAGGGACTGCAATTTGTGTGAAGCTACATTTCCAATCTGCTTTCCTTTCCAACCGCATTGTTCAATCAGCCATCCGGCAGGAACTTTTACCATATCGCCATTTGGATAGCCTTGAATATTTTCAAACTTTTGTTTTAAATCTTCAAATTGAGCTAGAGGAATCGTTGGATTTTTGAAAAAGCTTCCGGCATTTCCGATTTCTTTAGGATCCGGCAGTTTGCTTTGTCTTATATTGATGACCGCTTTGGAAATATCCTGAATGGTTGGATTTTCAATGCCAAGATTTTCCAGTTCAGATTGGATCGCGCCATATTCTGTTTTGATAGAATGATCTTTTCTGGTAAGTTTAAAAGTGACTTCCAGAATCACATATCTGCCTTTTCCTTCCTGTTTGAAGATAGAATCTCTGTAACCGAATTTGCACTGTTCAAGGTTGAATGTTCTTACTTCAGGATTTTCTAAATCCAATACCTTACAGCTTACAAAAACATCTTTGATTTCTGTCCCATAAGCCCCGATATTCTGCATCGGAGAAGTGCCTACATTTCCGGGAATTAAAGAAAGGTTTTCCAGTCCTCCAAAATTCTGCTGCAGGCAGTACATCACAAATTCATGCCAGTTTTCACCTGCTTTTGCGGTTACCAATACTTCATTTTCGTTGATGCTCTCTGCAGTAATTCCTTTTAAATTAAGTCTGATAGCAAGACCGTCAAAATCTTTGGTAAGAAGAATATTACTTCCTCCTCCCAAAAACAGAAGCTGAAGAGATTGGTTTTTCGAGAAAATAAGAGCCTCTTTTAATTCATCAATTGTATTGACTTCAGTAAAATAGCGGGCTTTGGCTTCAACACCGAAAGTGTTATAAGGTTGTAATGAAAAATTTTCCTGCATGTTTATTTGTATTCTTTGGGAAGAATTTTGTCTAGTTGTTCTTTAAGTTGTTGTAATTGCTTGTAATGTAAAGTGTCTGCATAAGCATTCACATAGATGTGTGATTTTTTCGGAGTCCGGATCTGAAAAGTTTCATCTGTTCCGTCTACCGATTGTAGGCTGGGAGAGCTTTTAATATGGTCTAGATCTACAATCCTTACTGATGATACAAGCTGCTTCCATGTGTTGGAACTGATGGCAGATCCCCATTTTTTATGGGTTTGATTGGCCGTCATTCCTTTTTCTGCAAAAACGGAATCTTTTGTGACTTTAATAATTCTGTAATTTCCCAGATGTCCTCCGATATCGGATACGCTAATGAAAGTAATCTCGTACGGATTCTGATGAGGAATAGCCTGTTCCGTTTTTTTGGAATCACAGGAAAAAAATGCCGACAGCAAAAGAATCGAAAACAGTATTTTCAGATGTAGTTTTTTTGTTGTCGGCATAGGATATATTTTACAGACTGAATTCTTCTCTGTACTTCTTTAAAGCTTCTTTCAGAATTTCAGCACTTCTTTTTAAATCTTCTTCTTTCAGAACGTAGGCAATTCTTACCTGTTTCTTTCCTAATTCAGGATCACTGTAGAATCCTCCTGCAGGAGCTACCATAATGGTTTCGTTGTTAAGAGAATATTTTTCAAGCAGCCACTGTGCAAATTTTTCAGTATCATCTACCGGAAGTTCAGCAACACAGTAGAAAGCTCCTCTTGGTTTTGGGCAGATTACACCCGGGATAGCATTCAAAAGATCTACCAATACATTTCTTCTGTGGGTATACTCTTCTCTTACCGCTCTGATGTAGGCACCATCATTCTGGTGTGCCGCTGTTGCTGCAATCTGTCCTAGAAGAACCGGGCTCAACCTCGCCTGTGCAAAAAGCATGGCAGCATTACGGATCTTGCTGGAACGGGTAACCATACATCCGATTCTTACTCCACACATAGAATAACGCTTGGATTCAGAATCAATGATGATGCAGTTTTCAGCTAATTCAGGGAAATCAAACATGGAGATCTGCTGTTTTCCGTCATATACATATTCTCTGTATACTTCATCAGAAATGATTACAATATCATATTTCAAAGCAATGTCTGCCAGCTTCTGAAGTTCCTCGCGGGTATACAGATATCCGGTAGGGTTTCCTGGGTTACAGATAATGATTGCTCTGGTTTTTTCTGTGATTTTTTTCTCGAATTCTTCAATAGGAGGTAAAGCAAAACCTGTATCAATAGTAGAAGATACGGCTACTACATTCACATCAAATGTGCTGGTGAAACCATTGTAGTTGGCATAATAAGGCTCAGGGATAATCACTTCGTCACCTTCATCACATAAAGTAGAGATCGCAAAGTTCAGGGCTTCAGAACCTCCATTGGTAACAATGAAATTATCGGGTGTAAGATCTGAAAAACCTAAAGAGTGATAATATTCTGTAAGGGCCTTTCTGTATTCTATATTTCCTTCAGAAAGCGCATATTCCAATACTTTTAAATCGATGTTTTTTAAAGCATTTAAAGCTGTTTCCGGAGTTTCAATATCAGGCTGTCCGATATTAAGGTGGTATACTTTTATTCCTTTCTGTTTTGCTTGTAATGCAAAGGGAACCAGTTTTCTTACCGGCGATGGCGGCATATGCAGCGCTCTGTTTGAAATATTCGGCATTGTTCAAAAAATTTGTATGACAAAAATAGGATTTAATTTCTCAATAATAAAATTAAGAATCAATAAGAAGATGTTTCATTAAGTTTTACGTTGTCTTTGAAAGTTGCTTATTTAAATGGTGTTTGATATTAATTTTTCACACATTTTAAATAAAGTTTAAGATTTTGTTAAAAATAACATTTTCGTATTATTATTTTTACTAAATTTCGCCTCAAATGTGATTAAAATGGTAATAAATTTATTTTCTAGAGTGGTACCTGCTATCGCTCTGTTTTCTGCCAGTGTACTCATGGCTCAAAATTATCAAACTATGCCGATTTCTTCAGGCTTTACAGCTGATGTAATTGCAAACGGGATAGGTTCTTCAACAGTTACTACAAATAATGACGTAGACGGAGTTTCTTACGCTTTTATAGCGAAAGATTTTCAGCTGACCTCCACAAGTGCAGCGATTACGTATGGTATTCCTGTTGATGGAGTTATTAATTCCGTAGTGGGAACCACTCCGGGATTGAGCTTTCAGCTAGCCAGTTTGAATGCGAACAACTCTTTAAGGCTTGCTGCAATCAATGATAACGGAACTTTGGCATTTACAACACCAAAAGCAGCAACCAAGCTGTATATGCTTGCTGTAAGTGGAAGTGGGACTTCTACAGTAAGTGTAGTGGTCAATTTTACAGATGGCAGTTCACAGACGTTCTCAAGTATCAGTCTTGCAGACTGGTATAATGGATCTAATTTTGCCATCCAGGGAATAGGAAGAATTAAAAAGCCGGGAGCTACTCCTGGGGCTGGTGATGATGTTCCTTCTCCTGAAGGCGGAACCAATCCAAGATTATATCAGGCTGAACTGGCAATAGATGCAGCAAATCAGACAAAGCTGATACAAAGTGTAACAGTAACCAAGGCTAGTGGTTCAGGGATACCGAATATTTTTGCTTTTTCAGCGGACGCTTATTCGGATTGTATGCCTCCTGTATTGCAGGCCGTTTCAGGAATCACGGCAAACTCGGCTTTGGTTTCATGGACAGGTAATGCTGCCAGCTATGATGTATACCACAGTACTTCAAACACAACCCCGGCGGGCTCAGTAACACCTACCTATCCGGGAGTAACAGGAACAAGTACAACGATAGGAGGTCTTAATTCCAATACCACTTATTATTATTGGGTAAGATCCAACTGTAACACGGCGACAGGCCAAAGTGTATGGTCTTTTGCAGGAACATTTAAAACAGCTTGTTCTACTTTTACGGTTCCGTATACAGAAAACTTCGATACAACAAGTACAGGTTCCAGCACCAACACAAATGCACCAAGCTGCTGGGCATATCTAGAAAGTGCATCATTTGCGGGCTATGGTTATGTAACTACAACCAACAACTATTCAGCACCTAATGCTTATTATTTATATAACTCTACGGCTACTACAGGCAGCCAAATGTTAATTTCGCCTCCAACTGTAAACCTTTCAGATGGTACTAAACGGGTGAGATTCTATGCAAGATCCGGATCAAATGGGTACACATTGTTAGTGGGTACTTTATCAAACCCTGCTGATCCTGCGTCTTTTACACCAATTGGTTCTCCTATTGCTCTGACAACTACCCATACACAATATACAGTTAATATTCCTGCGGGTTCTGATTTACAATTAGCATTTAAGCATGGTTTAGGAGGTACAGGCCGTGGACTTTATATTGATAATATTACAGTTCAGAATATTCCTTCTTGTCTGGAGCCTACAGCAGTTACGTCATCAAACGTAGGAGCGAACACAGCAACGATCGGTTGGACGGAACCATCTCCGGTTCCTGCAGGTGGATACGAAGTTTATTACAGCACAAACAATACTGCACCTGATGCTTCTACTGTTTTAAACGCTACAAACTCTGTAACTTCTACAACAGCTTCTGCACCGTTAAGCGGACTGCAGCCCTCTACAACATATTATACGTGGGTAAGATCTAGCTGTAGTGCATCTGATAAGAGCATCTGGAGTACTTCTACATCATTTACAACTCTTTGTGTTCCAATAACTACACTGCCTTGGAGTGAAAATTTTGATGCAATGGCAACTATAGGTTCTGCAATCATTCCGAACTGTTGGAAACAAACTCCGGGAGGAAGTTCATCTAACTATAACTTTACATCAGCAAATGCTTCCCAGCAAGCTTATAATGATCCTAAATCTGCTCCAAATTATGTGACGATTTATTATCCATATAGTAATGCAGCTTATTTATGGACACCTACGTTTACTCTAACTGCAGGAAGTTCGTATGATTTTACATTCTATTGGGTAGGAGACGGCTATTCTGGTTGGCAGAATGAAGTATTGGTAAACAACGGACAAACAGCGACCGGAGCAACTAGCTTATCAACATTTATTACGGCTGATCAAACAGCTGCAGGGGGAGGTAATAGTGCTAATTATACTAAAGTTACCGTTACCTATATCCCAACGGTTACTGGTGACTATTCATTTGGAATTAAAGCTTTGAATACAACAACGGATCCGTACTATATGGGATTTGATGATTTCTCTCTTACACAGTCCAATTTAGCTACAGCTGAAACAGCTGTTAAGAAAAAAGAAGTGAATGTATATCCTAATCCTTTCAAAGATGTTCTGCATGTCGCAGATATCAAAGATGTTAAATCTGTAACGGTTACAGATGTGGCAGGAAGAGTAGTGAAAACTATTGACAATCCAACCTCAGAACTTCAGTTGGGAGAATTAAATGCTGGTTTATACTTAGTGACAATGAACTTTAAAAATGGTTCAAAATCTACAGTAAAAGCCATTAAAAAATAAAATTTTTTGAGTTAATAATTTCTGTAGGCAGTTGCATTCGTGTGGCTGCCTTTTTTATGATCCATTAAATAATAACTGGACAAATTATTCTTAAAAAATGTTGATGAAATTATTATACATTTGCACCGAAAACTATAACATCCATGAATAAATTAAAACTACTTTTTTTAATACCATTATTTTATTCCGAATTTTCGCAGGCTCAACGAATTGATAAAGAAATGATCAGTTTCCAGCTTTTGAAAGAACCGGTTTTTCCTACAGACCTTTCCAGCAGAAACTATACGATTACGGTAAAATCTCCCTATAACATTACAAAAGATGATGTTATAAGATTATCAAAAGAAGATCATCAGAAAAAGGTGAATAATTATCAGGCAAACGTTGAAAATGCCAAGTACGAACACGGAGAAAGATTGAAAGATTATGATGCTGAAGTGAAAAAGCTTCAGGAAAAGTACAAACTTGAATCTGCAGAATACAGTAAGTTATCAGCGGTTGAAAAAATTGCAGCTACCAACGGTGCTCCAACGCTGAGATTACCATCCAGACCTATCCTTAATATTCCTCCGGTTCCGGTGTATCAGCAGCCAGATCTTAGAGATGCCCTAATTGTGGATAATAAGATTCTGGCTTCTCAAATAGATGTGACCGGTTTTTCAAAAGGAGGAAATTATCTGGATATTGTCATTGAAATGGAAAGAACAAATTTTCAGGACAATCAGGGAAAAACTTTCGCCAATCAGCCTACAAAAATTATTGCGAAACAGGGAGGAACTGTAAAACTGGATAAGACTTATTTCTCAGATTTTGCAGAAATAGCAAGCGTTCCGACCAATGAAATTAATCTTAATGCTCAGGAAAAAAGGTATCTTCAGAGAACCATTGACCGTACAAGGAATATTATCAATGAAAACTTCGGGTATCAGACCATCAATTCTACCGTGACCTTGGCAACTGTAAAGAACAAAGGAGAGTATGATGATCTGGAAAAAGCGTATATCTACGTTACAACCAATCTTAAAAAACTTCAGGCAAAGTCAGATTATGCACCGAATAAAGTAGCCATGGAAAACATGCAGAAAGGGATTGATCTTTGGAAAAGTGCTTTGACAAAAGTAAATTACAACGATAAGAAAGCTGTTTACAATCAGAAGATCGGAGAGTATCTTTATTTTAACCTGATCAGATTGAATATTGCTTTAGGGAACTACCAGGAAGCAGAGAAATATTTAAATGAACTACAGGAACATCTGGTAGATATTAAACTATCCTATGATGCCAATCTTGAACTGAAAAGATTAGAAGAGAAAATTTATAATAACTAAAGAAAACGATATGATTAAACAGATTATTGCTTCGGCATTAATTACAGCTTCTGTGTACTCTTATGCACAGACGAAAGTGACTGAGGGAACAAAATTCACGGTGGATGCCAATCTTGAAACGGATGATAAACTGGTACTGGCAGATGATTATAATTCTTATATGTTCAGTGCTATCAATATTGACGGACTGATGAGAAATGTTTTTCCTCACAAGAAATTATTAATGAGAAAACTGGATCAGAACGGAAGTCTTGTGGATACTTATGTAAAAGATTACGCCAATAAAACGAATGGGGTTCTACACAATTATTTGGGATCACAGCAGATTGATGATGATAAATTTATAGCATTTACAGAAGAGTATTTCGGAAAGGAAAACAGGAAAGAAGTTTTTCAACATGTTTTCAGTAAAAAAGAAGGTACTTTTACAACAAAGAGTATTGCAAAATACAATATTGAATCTACCAACAGATCGGGTACAACGTATGTTCTTTTCTCAGAAAACGGAAAATATGCAGCCATCTTCAATGACAGATTTGCCAGCAAAAAAACAGATAATGTAAATGATGTTCTGGTATTGGACCTGAGAACCCTTTCCCCGGTTTGGAACAAAGAAATTACATTGAGTAATGACTATGTTGAAAAATCTTTAACATTAACTAACTCAGCGAAAATCGTTGTACTGCGTAAAGCTGCAGGCTGGAAGGAATCTTATAAGCTGGAGCTGGTGTCTAATACTGAGGATAAAGATCTTCCATTTGATGACAAATATATTCCTGAGAAGTTGTATGCTTTCAGTAAAAATGATAATGATTATCTGGTGACTTTTGGAAGAAAAAATGCAGCGGTTACCATTGGAGCGAGTACTTTCGGAACGGTAATGTTTTATGATATGAAATCCGGAAAAGCGGTTATCAGCAATACCAATTTGGCGGGAAGCAAAGACATGAACGACGTGAAAGTCATCAAAACCATCGTGAAAGGAGATGAGACTTTAATGGCTGTCCAGCAGGAAACGGTGACAAGACCGATGCCTACAACAATGAATCGTTTCCCTGATCCCGTATATTCACTGGATGCAGGAATGTTGATCAAATTTAATAAAGAAGGAGAGGTAAAGCAATTTGTAGCAGCTGGAACTTCTACTGGAAAAAGAATTCACGTGGTTGAATCCGGAGACAAACTTTATATTTCTGCATTCTATCCTAAAGGAGCCTTCGGAAACACAGGATTCTCTATGAAAGTTTTTGATTTTGCCAACCTGAAACCTCAGGAAGTAAGCCTTGATTATAAAGGAAGAAACTTCTTTCAGAACTACGGTTTTGCAGATGGAAATATGATTCAGTATGTTCCGAATGTCAACAAAATGATGTTCCTTCAAAAGAGCAGCAAAGATGTTCAGATGTTCAGTGTATACAATTTTATAAAATAATCGTATTTTAGAAAAAATTACAATATGCAGATTCAGTCGGTTTCCATAGAAGATTATATCTCAAAGATTCCTGAAGAAAGACAGGAAGCTTTCAAAAAACTTTACGATGCGGTGAATGATAATCTCCCGAAAGGTTTTGAGGACGCTACAAATTATGGGATGATAGGTTGGGTAGTTCCTTTGACAACTTATCCTGCCGGATATCACTGTGCTCCCGGAACACCGCTGCCATTCATCAATCTGGCTTCTCAGAAGAATTTTATAGCGCTGTATCATATGGGTCTGTATTCAAAACCGGAACTTCTGGATTGGTTCGTAGGAGAATATCCTAAACATTCCAAAAAGAAGCTGGATATGGGAAAATCCTGTGTCCGCTTCAAAAAAGTAGAAGATATTCCTTTTGAACTGATTGCCGAACTGAGTCAGAAAATGACTCCTGATGACTGGATCGGAATTTATGAATCTCAGTATAAAAGATAAAAAAAGAGCCCTGAACTAAATTTCAGGGCCTTTTTTATGCTGGAAGCTGGAGGATGGAAGCAGGAAGTTATAGTTGTGTTTTTAGAATCAGCGTTTGTCGTTTGATGGGTATGTGTTTTACGATTAAAAAGTTAATTAAATGGGTGTGTATTTATTCATCGACATCCGGAAACTTCCATCCTCCAGCTTCCTTCTTCCTTTCTAAAAATGAATATCCCAAATTCCCGCTTTACGCTCAAGCTCAATCAAAGCGGCAGCATTATCTGCAAGAGCCTGATAATAATCTTTCCTTACATTGTTATATGTTCTCTGGGCATTCAGGACTTCAAGGATTGAGCTTTCTCCTCTTTTGTAGCTGTAGGTGATTCCTTCCAGAATACTTTGTGCTTCCGTAAGCATTCCGTTATGAAATTGTCTGAGCTGTTTCTGAGTGGCTGTATATTGCTGATAAGCCTGCATTACCTCAGCTTTTATACCTTGTTCGATTTGTTTGTACTCAACTTCTGCCTGAGAATGAGCCATTTCTGCTATTTTCAATCCTGCATTTCTTCTGTTGGAAAATTTCAAAGGAATGCTAATGCCCATTTTTACAGCATTTACGGTGGGAGAAGGGGCAATTTCATTCGTAGCTTCGGTATGACGCTCTGCTCCGGCACTGATGCCTAAATCTATAACTCTATTAGCTTTTTCAAGGCTGATCTGACTTTTGGTAACCTCTGTATTTTGTCTGGCAGCCAATAAATCTGCTCTTTCATTTAAGGCCTGAAGAATCAGATCATCAATACTAAAATCCCTGTTGAAGGCATTAAAATCTCCGGCAACATCTCTGTCTGTAATTTTGCTTTCTCCAAGAAAAACCGATAAACTGGTGAGCGCCTGCTGTTCTGCACTTTCAGCCTGATATACTTCATTGAGAAGAGAAGTAGCTTCCAGTTTACTTTGTTTGGACGTCACAAGTGATATAGTTCCCAATCTGTAACGGATACTGTCGGACTTTGCAAGCTGTTGCATATTTTTATAAGAATCCTGCTGTACCTCAAGCAAAGCTTTGGATTTTAGAGCCTCAATATATCCTAAGCTTGCATCTGCTCTCAGATTCCTGAAGAAATCCTGCAATTGTATTTTGCTCAGCTCCGATTGGTTTCTGGCCAGATTTACCCTGGCTTTTCTTTTACCACCCAATTCAAGGGTCCAGCCTAGTGATGCGCCATACACATATCCCATATTCTGACTGACCCCATTATTGGTAGTTTCCATTTCTAATTGAGGATCAGGAAACATATTGGCGGTTTGGATAGCAGCTTCGGCCATACTTACATTGTATTTTTGAGAAGCATATCCCAGATTTTTATTTCCGACAAGACTCAGGTATTCTTCGAATGATAAAAGTTCTTTTTCCTGTGCCTTCATCCATGTAATACTTAGCAATACGAGAGATAATATGATAAATCGAACTCTAATTTTCATTTGATTCTAAATTTTGTTTTTCGTTTCGGCGTTCAGTCATAAAATAAATTGCCGGCAAAACGAATAAGGTTAAAATAGTGGAGAACATCAGTCCATAAACAATCACAGTTGCCAGTGGACGCTGTACATCAGAACCGATTCCTGTGGCCAATGATGCAGGGAATAATCCAATTACAGCCACCGTTGCGGTCATCAGTACAGGTCTGAAACGGTCTTTTGCCCCTTTGATGGCTGCCTCTTTCAGCTCATATCCTTTCTTACGGAGATCGTTGATATGAGAAATCATAATGACTCCGTTCTGGATAGCAACTCCGAACAACGC
Organism: Chryseobacterium rhizoplanae; assembly: GCF_900182655.1. Lineage (GTDB taxonomy): Bacteria > Bacteroidota > Bacteroidia > Flavobacteriales > Weeksellaceae > Chryseobacterium > Chryseobacterium rhizoplanae. The sequence continues at coordinate 265,941 of NZ_FXTC01000003.1, read as the reverse complement.
GATGAATCCTACGGCTGAAGACACATTCAGAGACATTCCCCGGATATTGAGCGCGAGCATTCCGCCAAATAAAGCCAGTGGAACAATAGACATCAATACCAAAGCCTGCCTGAAATCTCCAAATGCGCCATACAACAACAAGAACATAATAGCCAGTGCTAACGGAACAATAAATGCCAGCCTTGAATATGCCCTGTTTTGATTTTCAAACTGCCCGCCCCATTTGATTTGATATTTTTCGTGATCGTATTTGATCTCTTTTTCAATTTTATCCTGTGCATTTTTCAGAAAAGAAGAAAGATCAGTACCTCTCAGATTCAGTTTTACCGTAAGATGTCGTTTATTCATTTCTCTGGTAATAGTACTTTCACCGGTGCTTAATTTTACTTCTGCCACCTGAGACAGCGGAATTTTTGCCCCTGAAGCTGAAGTCAACATCAGGTTTCCGATTTTATCCGGCGTATCGCGGCTGTCTTCCGTGTAACGGCAGGAAATATCATACACCTTATTGCCGATAAAGATCTGGGAAATGGCTTTTCCTCCCAATGCCACTTCAATAAGGTCGGCAACATCAGCTACATTCAATCCATACTGAGCAATCTTGTCTCTGTTGGTAATAATCTGCAGTTGAGGTAACGGTGGCTCCTGATCGATAGCAAGATCTGCAGAACCCGGAATTGTATTTAAAGTGGATAATACATTTTCTGCAATTCGCCTGGTTTCCTTAAAGTCTTCTCCATATACCTTTACTACCAGCTCACTGTGAGCTCCGGAGATTTTATCCATGACCCCGTCAATCATAGGTTGCGAAAACCCAACGGTGAACCCCGGCATATCTTTATAATCGGCCGCAAGTTCTTTGATGAGGTCGGCTTTTGTTTTTCCTGAAGGCCATTCGCTGTAAGGTTTTATTCCAACAGATACTTCAAAGTGGGAAGCCGTCCATGGGTCGGTACCATCATCATTACGTCCTGCCTGAACCATCATATAAGTGATTTCAGGATGTCTGAGAGTACGGGCACGTAAAGTATCACTCATTTCTTTTGATTTGGCTAAAGAAATTCCAGGAGGTAACTGTACCTGTAACCATATGGAACCTTCATCCAATTCGGGAAGGAAATCTTTTCCCACATGATAGGAGAGAATTCCGGCAGAAACCAGAACGATCATAATAGGAATGATTACTCTTTTAGGAGTCTGCATTATTTTTTCAATGCTCTTTCCATAAGCTGAGCTTAGTTTTTCCAGCCATTTATTGTGATAGATCTTCTGTGGTTTCCGATAGATGACATAAGCTAATCCCGGAATCAGAAGTAATGCAACAGCAAGGGCTCCCAATAGAGCATATCCAACAGTAAAAGCCATAGGGGTAAATAATTTTTTCTCTACTCTTTCAAAAGCAAACAAGGGAAGATAAGCGGTAATGATAATGATCGTGGAAAAGAAAATAGGTTTTGCCACTTCAATCACTCTCTGGGTAATGGTTTTTTCTTCCAGTGTGTCTTCAGAATTTTCTTCGCGTTTCTTCAGAATGGTTTCCAGCATGACGATGGCTCCATCTACAATGATCCCGAAATCAATCGCTCCCAGTGAAAGAAGATTGGCCGGAATATTGGTAAAATACATGAGTATAAAAGCAAATAACAAAGAAAGTGGAATGGTAATCGCCACCAGCAATGCTCCCCGCCAGCTTCCAAGAAATACAATCAGAACGATAATAACCAGTACAATACCTTCGGTAAGGGTATGGGAAACTGTGGTAAGCGTAGTTTTCACAAGATCCGTTCTGTCCAGAAAAGGATGGATTTTAACTCCGGGAGGAAGTGTTTCGTTATTCAGTTCTTCAATCGCTTCATGCACACCTTCCAGTACTTTTGAAGGGTTTTGACCCCTTAATAAAAGCACAATTCCTTCCACACTTTCAGAATAATTACGTTTTCTGTCTGTATAGCCGAGAATCCCTTTCCTTTCCAGATTTCCGTATTTCAATGTTCCTACGTCATTCAGAAAAACTGGAACCCCATTTTGGGTTTTGACTACAATTTTTCCAAGGTCATTTAAGTCTTTTACCAAACCTATTCCACGGATGACATAAGCAAGGTTTCCGCGAGGAAGCATACTGCCTCCGGCGCTCACATTGTTTTTGGAGATTGTTTCGGTAACTTCAGACAGAGATAATCCGTATTGTTCAAGCTTATGCGGATCCAGCTCGATCTGAAACTGAGTGGTAATTCCCCCAAAATTGGTTACATCAGCAATTCCTGAAACCTGTTTGATACGGGGAATGATGACAAACTTTTGTAAATCCGTCAATTCCCGCAGACTGTGGTTGTTGCTTTCGATAATGTAACGATAGACTTCGCCGATGGGAGAGGTGAGGGGATCCAATCCCGGCTGTGCCCCATAAGGAAGCTCCACATCTGTCAGTCTTTCCTGAATACGCTGCCTTGCCCAATAATCATCTATCCCGTCATCGAAAACCATGGTAATAATGGAAAGCCCGAAAGTACTTTTGCTTCGCATGGCATGCATTCCGGGAAGTCCGTTCAGAGATCTTTCCAAAGGGATTGTGATTTGCTGTTCTACTTCTTCGGCAGCCAGCCCCGGAACCTGAGTTACTACCTGAGAGGTTACATCCGCAATGTCAGGATAGGCTTCAATGGATAATCTGGTCCAGGAATAATACCCGAAAAATCCCAGTAAAAGGAAGAGAGCCAGCATCAGCCATCTTTTCTGTATAGAGATTGTAAGTAATTTTTTCATAGTTCTTGATTTCGCATCATTTTACATTATTTCGCATCCAGCATATAAATTCCTCCTTCGGTCATGATGATTTCTCCGGGTTTTAATCCTGATGTGATTCTTACTGTTTTCTGATCAGTTTCTCCCGTTGTCACAGAGCGTTTTGCATATTGATTCCTGCCGATTTTTACCCATACATACTGGAAACTGTCCTGCTGCATCAAAGCGGTTACGGGAATCATAACCGTTTTTTCAGGAGTTGTTGAAAAGTTGACGGTAGCATACATGCCAGGTTTTAGTTTTCTGTCTGGATTATCACATTCAATAAGAACTTTTATACTTCGGGTATCTTCATCCACTATTTCATTGATGTGATACACTTTTCCGCTAATATTTCTGTCCGGATAGGCACTTACTTTTACAGAAACCTGATCTCCGGTATTCACAAAGCGGATGTCTTTTTCTTTTACATCACCGGAAATCCAGACTTTTGATAATTCTGCGATAATCATTACCGGATCGGCATCTCCTTTCAGATATTGGCCGTTTACAATTTTGTTGGAAATAATTTCTCCGTTGATGGGAGCTCTTACAATGAGAGGACTCCCAATACCTCCTGCTTTACTGTTATAGACTTTTAAGGCTGAAGCAGCATTAGAAAGAGATGTCTTTTTATTTTTAAAATCGGTTTCCGCTTCGTCCAGTTCCTTTTGGATGCCTACTCCGTGCCTGACAAGATCTTGCTGGCGTCTGTAATTTTTTTCCGCAAGTTGTACATCATTCAGTGCATCTGTGTAATCTTTCTGAACTGAAAAATAATCTGAAGAAAGGATCTCGAAAAGCGGGCTTCCGGCAGAAATATGTTGTCCAAGCTGAATAAATGATCGGGTAATTCTTCCGGAAAAAGGGCTGGCAATTTCCGCATAATGATTGGGAATCGCCTGGATTGTTCCTGCTGAGATTACTCCATCACTGTGTTCCTGTTCGGCAACAACCTGTGTTTTAATTTTTTTGAAAATGGGAATATTTTCCGGAATGGTTGCCTGATCACCTTTTATCATTATTTCCGGTTCTTTGTTTTGCTGAGGTCTATTGTCTTTACAGGAAACTGCAAAAAGAACAATACTACTTAAGATTATTTTTTTCATGATCTTAATACAATTGAGTGCTATTGCTGATTTTTACTTTTTCTTTGGTATTTTTCTTGGTGCTGAGCCATTTTTTGCCTCTTGCTTCCTTCTGAGAGGATAAAGTAGGTCTCAGGAATATATTGGTAGAGACAATAAAGAAAACTGTGATGAGGGCTTCTGCAGGATATCCCAACGCACATAATGCGCCTATGGCCGCAGAGCACCATAATGTGGCTGCTGTATTTAATCCTCTTACGGTAAGGCCGTCTTTCATGATAACGCCGCCACCAAGGAAGCCTATTCCGCTGACAATATAAGAGGTGATTCTTCCGGCCGCATCGCCACCAATTCTGATAGCAATCAATACGAATGCTGCAGAGCCAATGCAAACCAAAGTGTTGGTTCTGAGTCCGGCATTTTTTTTGCGCCACTGTCTTTCAAAACCAATGCCGGCACCAAGAGCAAATGCGGTAAGGAGGCGAAGAGTAAATTCGAATGTATTCATAACTTTTCCTGTTTTTATAAAGCTTTTCAGCTGTACGGGAAAAGTGAGTACAACTAAAGCTTTTAAGATTGATAATTACTGTAAGGATCTGCGTCCATGTGCTTTATTTTTTACTGTGCAAAAGTAAAGAGTAACACGTTTTTTTACCGTTAGAAAAGCTTTAGAATATTATTATAAAATCATTAGAGAAAATGTTTTCCTGTTTTTTTAATGGTGAAATAAGAAATGATTATTTTTTTAGACCCTATTAATAAGTGTAAGCTGTACCCATTGTAAAAGATAAAATTTCAATACATTTGGGGGCAGGCAGTTTTACATGATTAATTTCACGATTTATCACATAAAATAAAAGCCTGCTGAATCTCGGAAACTTCTTTCCAAAATCTTTTGAATTATATATTTTAGAAATGAAAAAATCAAACATAGCAATACCAGCTACGCTTTTAGCAATCATATGTGTACAGGGAGGAGCGTCCATTGCCAAGCAGCTTTTTCCTGCCATCGGAGCTATTGGTACAGTTACTTTAAGAATTGTACTTTCTGCTGTTTTGCTTACGTTGATTAACCGTCCGAAATTTTTACAGTTTGACAGACAAAAATGGAAATACTGTGCGGTCTACGGAATAGGATTGGCTGCAATGAATCTTATTTTTTATATGGCGATTCAACGGATTCCATTGGGATTGGCGGTTACAGTAGAATTTGCAGGTCCTTTATTTCTTGCACTGGCTTTGTCACGTAAACTATTGGATGTTGTATGGGCATTATTAGCCTGTGTCGGAATTCTGCTGATTGTTCCGTGGCAAAATGATCATGTTGATTTGGTAGGTCTTGGGCTGGCCTTTCTGGCCGGGATGTTCTGGGCTGTTTACATCATCATGGGTGGAAAGGTTTCGAAAATAATGGACGGAAAAGATGCGGTAACGACCGGGATGATATTTGCGAGCATGGTAATTATTCCCTTTACGATTTGGGATGGAGCGGTTTTTAATCTTACTCCTGCTATTTTTGTTAAAGGTCTCGGTGTGGCTATTCTTTCGAGTGCTTTGCCTTTTTCATTGGAGATTATGGCATTGAAAAGACTTCCTGCAAAGACTTTTAGTATTCTGATGAGTCTGGAACCTGCATTTGCAGCACTTTCAGGATTGGTTTTTCTTGCTGAAGAATTATCTTTTTTACAATGGATTTCTATTGCATGTGTAATTGCTGCCAGCATAGGAACTACAGTTTTCAATAAGAAATCTCTTGCTCATGAGTAGAATTATGGAATTTTAAAAGGGAAATTAAGATTCAAATAAATTTGAATGAAGTGTTGATACATCAACTAATCATGAACTCTACCGTGAAAATAGTTTCGTTATGATCCGATACTACATTTACTTTTGCATTGTGGAGCAGAATAATTTTCCTGGTGAGAAATAATCCTATTCCATGACCTTTTTCCTGACTGGTTGTTTCACTTCTGAAAAATGGCTCGAAAATATACTGTAAATCTTCCTTAAGAATCATATTCCCGGAATTGATAAAGCTTATTTTAAGATATTCGTAATGGATTCTGACATCTATCAGACAACTGTGTTCCGGAGAATATTTACAGGCATTGTCAATAAGATTATTAAATGCAACCTGCAGCAGATATTCATTTCCCTGAATGACCAGCTGGTGTTCTTCTATTGAATCTTCGATGTTCAGTGAAACTTTATATTCTGAATTTTCTCTTATTATTTTGCTGTAAGATTCCAGAAGAATCTCATCAAGGCGCACTTCAGAAAAACTGATTTCATTGGGGTCATAGCTTGCTTTGGCGAGGTCCATTAAGCTGTTGGACAGTTTTACCATATTTCGGGCGTCATTCAGGGCATATTGAATGGTTTCTTTGTATTCCTCTTTGGTTTTATCTTTCTCGGAAGCCAGTTCCAGCTCTGTAATAATCGCAGATAAAGGCGTTCTCAGTTCATGTGAAATGTTTGATACGAAATGCTTTTGTGAATCAAAAGAATTTTCAAGCCGCTCCAGCATTCCATTGAAGTTTTGGGCAAGCTCATTAAGTTCATCTTTTTCCTTCGTTGTTTTCAGGCGTAACTGTAATTTTCCGGCGGTGATTTTTTTGATCTGATTGACCATTTCACTAAGTGGGCTCAATGCTTTTTTAGAGAGAAATATCCCAGCCAGATAAATCAATATTAAAATAATAAAGAAGGAAATAATGCTGATGGTAAGAAGATGAGTGAGATATTCATATCCATACTGATCATAAGCTGCTGCGGTGACTGCGTAAGTTTTTCCCTCGTAATGATATACCATTCCGATTACCTGTAAATCGTTTAGAAAGAAATTGATTCTCTTTTTCTGGAATATCTGCGAAAGCATTTCCGGGGTTTCTTTTACATAATCTACTTTCGCATCATCATGATAAACAAGTTGCTTATTAACATCATAAATCGCTACCTGAACTTCATTTAGGGTTCTGGTATTGTTTTTATAAAGCTTGTGCATTTCCTTTTCAGGCAATGAACTCCGGAAAAATAAATCAGCTTTAGCAATAGCTTCGTTCTGAAGTTCACTGTAAAAAGATTTCTCTCTGGCTTCTTTGGATGAATAATAGATCGAAACGCTGTAAACCCCCAAAAGCATTGCAGTGATTAAGGTAAAAAGCAGCGTAAGTCGGGTTCTTATTTTCATCCGGATATTTTTAGTTGATGCTTACTGTACAAGGCCTGATTCGTAGTCTTTTTTCAGAATGAATCCCATGCCGGCTTTGGTGTGGATCAGTTTCGTTTCAAAATCTTTATCTATTTTTTTTCTAAGGTAATTGATATACACATCAATAAAATTGGTGCCCGTATCGAAATGGGTCTCCCATACTTTTTCTGCAATTTCACTTCGGGAAAGAACCCTTTCGGAGTTCTCCATCATGAATTTTAAAAGATTAAATTCTTTCGGAGTGAGTTTTATTGGTGTATGATCTCTGCGCACTGTTTTCTGTTCCAGATTCATTTCAATTCCTTCATATTTCAGAACGGAAACATTTTGCTGTCTCTGTTGTGAAAAGCGTTTCAGAAGTACTTTGATCCTTGCTACCAGTTCACGCATTTCAAAAGGTTTGGTCAGATAATCATCCGCTCCGGCATCAAAGCCTTCCAGTTTATCATCCGTAGTTCCCAATGCTGTCAGCATAATGACCGGAAGATCAGGTTTCAGCGTTTTTATTTCATTGCAAAATTCAAGACCATTTTTTTTAGGCAGAACAATATCTGTGACTACCAGATCAAAATTCGTCTGTTGAGCCAGTTTCAAACCTGTGTTTCCATCATAAGCCACGGTCACCTCAAATTCAGCTTCCTGAAATCCTTTTGCAATCAGTTTGGAAAGTCTGTCATCGTCTTCAACTAATAAAATATGTGGCATAAGAATCTTGAATAGGTTTGAGTTGATGTGAAGAATAGATCAATATTCCCACAAATGTAATGAATTCTATTTTGTAATTTTGGTCCCGAAAGTATAATCGAATGTCTGAATTTAGAATTAAAAAAAGAATAAAAAAGGGTACTGTTATTTGGTTTTTATCCTGTCTGATGGTATTATTGGTACAGTGTAAAAATGCTTATTCCGGTAAGGTACAGCTTAAAAACGGTGACCTGCTTTTTGTAACGGCTAAAGAATCGGGGCTTTCCGGTGCGATCAATAATGTCACTCAAAAACAGAAGGCTGCTTCATTTGATCATATCGGAATTCTTGAAAAAGATGGTAATAAAATGTTTGTTCTGCATGCTGCTCCGAAAGGAGGTTCTCAAAAACAGGATCTGAAGGATTTTATAAAAGATCAAAAAGAAGACGGGCAGGAGGTGATTGTTTATCGTTTAAAGCCTGAATATCAGACAACTATTCCTGAAGCTATTAAAAAAGCGCATTCTATGTTGGGGAAGCCTTACAACTTCAATTATATCCTGGATGAAAATTCTTATTACTGTTCAGATTTTGTAGAAAGATCCTTTCGGGCAGAAAATATTTTCAAACTGGAACCCATGACGTTTATTGATCCTAAAACAGGAAAAACAAATGCATTCTGGAAAGAATTCTATACCAAAAAAAATCTGATAGTCCCTGAAGGAGAGCCGGGTTGTAACCCTAATGGACTTGCCGGGTCTGATAAATTAGAAAGGATAGGAAACTATTAAAATATAGAGAGAAGCTGAACAGGCTTCTTTTTTTTATGTTAAATTTTTAAAAATATTAGTCTACTAATTTGGTGGACTAATATTTTTTTATATTTTTGTCACAGATTTAAATGCAGAGCGCAATATGATCATAGAAGTTTAACCAAAAAATGTTTAGCGATGATTACACCTAATCCGGGCCTGCAGGTTTTACAAAATAAAATTAACCTGCCTAAAAAAGAATTGTTATTGGAAATAGAGTTGAATGGCAAAATGAAATTTGAACATTTAATGAATACCATCTACAATCAACTGGGCATCTGTCATAGAGTGTTATCCGCTAATGTAGAGTATGTGAACGGATATAGTTTTGGTTCAGTACAGTTATATATTAATGTCAATTCAGAAGATTTTCAGCAGCTTGAGATCTATCTGAATAAAAATAAACTTATGAATACAACAGTGGAGTATATCTGCAGAAAGTATTTTTAAGTGAGATTCATATAGTTTTAATTACTCAAAGTGTCCGGTTTTTTACCGGGCACTTTTTACTTTATACTAAATGTAAATTAAAACAGAACAATTATTGGCCGGGACAAAATTCCCCTCCTCCGGAGGGGTGGCGAAAATTCAAAGAATTTTTGACGGGGTGGTAAAAAAGAAAAAAGCGCTCAGATTACTCTGAACGCTTCGATATTAAATAAAATAATTTTAAATTCTTTCGATATCAGCACCAATTGCTTTCAGCCTTCCATCGATATTCTCATATCCTCTGTCGATTTGCTCGATATTGTGGATAATAGATTTTCCTTCTGCAGAAAGTGCTGCAATAAGAAGTGCATTTCCAGCTCTGATATCCGGAGAAACCATCGTTGTTCCTCTTAGCGGAGCTTCCTGGTTCAACCCGATTACCGTAGCTCTGTGCGGATCACATAAAATGATCTGAGCTCCCATGTCAATTAATTTATCAACAAAGAATAATCTGGATTCAAACATTTTCTGATGAACCAGAATGCTTCCTTTTGCCTGAGTAGCTACCACTAAAATAATAGATAATAAATCCGGCGTAAATCCTGGCCATGGAGCATCCGAGATAGTAAGGATAGATCCGTCAATAAATTTCTGAATTTTATAATGTTCCTGAGCAGGAATGTAGATATCATCACCACTTTGCTCAAGCTCGATTCCTAATTTTCTGAATGTATTCGGGATGACACCAAGCTGGTTCCAGTTTACATTTTTGATGGTAATTTCAGATTTCGTCATAGCTGCAAGACCAATCCACGATCCGATTTCTACCATATCCGGAAGCATAGTATGTTCTGTTCCTCTCAGATAATCTACTCCTTCAATAGTAAGAAGGTTAGACCCGATTCCTGAGATATTGGCTCCCATTCTGTTCAGCATTTTACACAATTGCTGAAGATAAGGTTCGCATGCCGCGTTGTAGATTCTTGTTTTTCCTTTTGCCAGAGCTGCTGCCATTACAATGTTGGCAGTTCCGGTAACAGAAGCTTCTTCCAGTAAGATAAATTTTCCTCTTAATTCTTTAGCTTTTAAAGAATAGAAATATTCCTCTTCATCATAATTGAATTCAGCACCCAGTTCAACAAGTCCCTGAAAGTGGGTATCCAGTCTTCTTCTTCCGATTTTGTCCCCTCCCGGAGTCGGCATATAGGCTTCACCGTAACGGGCAAGCATTGGTCCCATCAGCATAATGGATCCACGTAATTTTGCGCCGTCTTTTTTGAACTCGTTAGATTTTATGTAATCAAAATTTACCTGATCAGCCTTGAAAGTATAATCTCCCTGTCCGTTTTTAGTAATTTTTACCCCAAAATCTCCAAGAATTTCAATCAGTCTGTTGACATCATGAATATCCGGAATATTTTTGATTCTTACCTCTTCGTCCGTAAGGAGTACCGCACATAAAATTTGTAGAGCCTCATTCTTGGCCCCTTGTGGAGTTATTTCGCCCTGCAGTCTTTTTCCTCCTCGTATTTGAAATGTTCCACTCATTATTTTCTGTTTTTATGATTGTTATTATGCCTTCTTTTGTTAGGCTGGTTGCTGTTGTTGTTTTTATTACTGTTGTTATTCCTGTTGTTATTGTTGTTATTCCTGTTGTTGTTATTGCTGGTGTAATAGATTTTACTTTTTTCAAGAGAATCTATTCCGGTAAGGTCCAGCCTGTTTTCAGACAGTTCTTTCAGGTGGCGGAAAATTACATCATCCGTCACATGTTCTTTATTATAGACATTATAAGATTTCTTCATATTGTTGGCAATTACCTCGATAAGGGCTTCTTTTTCATCACCCGTTTCCAGTTCAATTGCTTTTTCTATCAATTGAAGAATACTTTTTCCGTAAAACTTAAAGTCACCCTGAAGTTTTGGATATTCCATTCTTTTAGGCTTTTCTGCCAATTGTTCCGGAGTAGGGAACGGATATGGAGAATCTACATCCAGATCATGATTAGCAAGAATAAAAAGATGGTCCCAAAGTTTATGTTTATAATTTTCCTCGTCGCGAAGTTGTGGGTTTCTCTGACCCATAAAATCGATGATTGCCATAGCCATTTCATTCCTTTCCTCTTTGGTAGGAAGTTCTTTGCAGCGCTCAACCAACTGTTGTATAATTCTGCCGTATTCCGGCATATGAAGCTGAGTTTTTTGGGTATTGTATTCCATAGTATGCAAATATATGGATTAAAAGAAAAATTGTTTCGAGAATCTGAAAAATTTATGATTTTTTAATGAAAATTTTAAATGACTTTCCTCTTGATTTATTATTGAAAATTAAAATATTTCCCATTCATTTGAATTTGTTTTCAATAAAATTGTATCTTGTTTAATAGATTGATAATTAATTATTACAATGAAAAAAACATATTTTTTCCTTTCCCTATTGGCTTTAGCACTAGTCAGCTCATGTCAGAACAGGGATGAATTGATTACAGAGACTTCCCGGCAGGAAGAAGTTCATAACAAAACGGTGAATGTTACTCATCATGACGGCCGTCCATTCAGTACCGGAAAGGATTCCGGATCTACAAATGGTAAATTTATTGCGGGTCCCGGTGGTGGAGTTCTGATGCAGGGTTTTTACTGGGATGTTCCTGAAGGAGGCAACTGGTGGAATACCGTTAAAGATAAATTAACTGCATGGTCTGATGCGGGAATTGGTGCCGTATGGCTTCCTCCTGCTTCAAAAGCACAGAACGGAGCTTACTCTATGGGATATGATCCTACGGATTATTATGATTTTGGAAATTTTAATCAGAATGGAAGCGTGGAAACCCGTTTCGGATCAAGAACAGAATTGGAAGCATTGATTACAAAAGCACACACAGAAAATATGCAGGTATATGCAGATATAGTGATCAATCATAACAGTGGTGGACAATCCGAAGCGAATCCTTTCACCGGAACCAATACCTGGACTGATTTTTCAGGCGTTGCTTCGGGAAAATTTCAGAGAAACTACAATGATTTTTATAAAAATGCTTACGGAAACAATGACGAAGGCGCTTTTGGCGGATTTCCTGATCTGTCTCATGTTAATCCACATGTTCAGGACTGGCTTTGGGGAAGAGATGATTCTGTTGCAAAATATTATAAGAATGTAATGAAGTTTGATGGATGGAGGTTTGATTACGTTAAAGGTTTCGGTCCTTGGGTTGTTAATACCTGGAATTCTAAAGTAGGCGGATTTTCTGTTGGTGAATTATGGGACTCTAATGTAAATACACTGGAATGGTGGGCCAATAATGCGAACAGCTCCGTATTTGATTTTGCGGCTTATTATAAAATGGATGAGGCTTTTGACAACGGAAATTTAAACGTTCTGAATGATGATATGATGTGGAAAAGAAATCCATATAAAGCTGTCACTTTTGTAGCCAATCATGACACGGATATCATTTATAATAAAATGCCGGCCTATGCCTATATCTTAACCCATGAAGGATATCCGACCATTTTTTACAGAGATTATGAAGAATGGCTGAACAAAGAGAGACTGAACAATCTGATCTGGATTCATAATAATAAAGCTACCGGAACAACTTCTATTCTCTACACCGATAATGATGAATATATTGCAAGAAGAAACGGATATAATGGAAATCCCGGGCTGGTTGTTTATATCAATACATCATCAAGCTGGCAGGAAAGATGGGTAGAAACCAACTGGAGCAGCCAGCAGATTAAAGATTTTACCGGAAATTCAACCTGGTACCCGACTACCCAAGGTGATAAATGGGTGAAAATCCAGTGTCCGCCGAATTCTTATTCTGTATGGTCACTTAATTTATAAGTAATGAGTAATAATTGATAATTGATAATTGATAATTGATAATTGATAATTGATAATTGATTAAGCTGGTAAAAGACCGTTCTTCAGTTTAACTTCCATTAAACATTAAACATTAAACATTAAACATTAAACATTAAACAAAAACAACTATACGTCTTATTTGTCATTCCGTAGGAATCTATACAATCTTTCATTTTAATGTTGTGCTGTAAGAATTTCTTACGGAATGATATTTTATAATAATTGGAAAGAAACTTTCTATAAGATAAAATTACACCTGAATAAACTTTTTCTTCTGGTGCTGATCCGGTAAATAACATTTCTGATTGGCCAGTTTCATTCTGTTTCGGGAAATAATATCATATACTTTATCGCTTAAAAATGCAGGCATAATTTTACCAATAAAAGAAAGTTTATAAACTCCTCCCAGTAAGTTGGCGATTTCCAGTACTGCCCGCGATTTGATCAGATAATATCGTCCCGGTTTCCATAGGTACATCGTATTAAAGACATTTGTTTCCAGACCTCTTTCAGATAAAAATTGCTGTCCGAATTCAGATTGAAGGGAAGCAAACATGAATTGGTCTTTCTTATCTCGCTCCAAAATCCACTGTACCCAGAAATTACAGACTCCGCAATCTCCGTCAAAAAATACAATATGTTTATTTTCCCAGTTTTCCACAGCTTTATTTATTAAACATGATTCTTCTTTCGGTATCTTCTTTAACCTTTTTGAAATATTGAATAAGTTCTGCACGCTGTTCATCCGATAGCTTGGCATCCTGATGTCCTAAATAATAAGATTCAAGCGGCATTTCTTTTTTTTCAACCATTTCTATACATTCCTCCAGTTTATGAAGTTGTCCTTTAGGTTCATATACTGCAAAGGTAGAAAAATTAAGATGCTTCCTGCCTTCATCAATATGATTTTTTACCCACCATGAAGCTGGTGAAAAATTAGTATACCAGGGATAAGTGGTTTCGTTGGAATGACAGTCGTAACAAGAAGTTCTAATGGTACGGGCAATTTTTTCCGGAGTATTTTTAATCTTCAGAAAATCCATACCCGGGGTGGCAGGCGGATTTGTTTTGTCAATAGGAAAAAACTGAATGATGATAAAGGCAACGAGAATAACAACAATTATTTTTTTCATAGAGATAATATTCATGTTTGGTAAAGATAAAGGTAGTTAATTTATTTTTAGTGAGATAAAGTTGGAAGCTGGGAGAAGGAAGCTGGAGGCACTTTCAGTAGTTTTATGAAATAGTATATTTTTTCATATTTTTTTTAGAATTGATAATTTATTTTTCCTGATATTATTACACTTCCTTCCTCAAGCTTCTTTCTTCCTTTCTTTGTAAATTCTTACGTTGAGTAATTCTAAATTGAGCGCTATACTGCTGTTTTTATTTAAGTTAATCTGAAAAATGATTAACTTAATACCACAATTTTGTCTTAGTTCTGATGCTGTCAGAAATACATATTTATAGTTTTTAACTATCGTTGAAATAAAAATTAATAGATTGTATTTATTAAACAAACGTTGTAGGTTTGTCATGTTCTTACAACAGAAAATTAAACTGTATTAATCAACATAAAAAATAAAATAAACGACAATGGAAAAAGATTTGAATGACATCAGTAAATGCCCGTTTCATAACGGAACAATGAAGAAGAGTGTAGCAGGTGGCGGAACCCAGAATTCTGATTGGTGGCCGGATCAGCTTAGAGTAGATCTTCTGCGTCAGCATTCTTCGCTTTCAGATCCTATGGACAAGGATTTTGACTATGCCAAAGCATTTGAGAGCCTGGATCTTGAGGCGGTAAAAAAAGATCTTCATGCATTGATGACAGATTCCCAGGATTGGTGGCCGGCAGATTTTGGTCATTATGGTCCACTGTTTATCCGTATGGCCTGGCACAGCGCCGGAACTTATAGAGTAGGAGATGGTAGAGGCGGAGCAGGAGCTGGGCAGCAGCGTTTTGCACCATTAAACAGCTGGCCGGATAACGTAAGTCTTGATAAAGCAAGAAGATTACTATGGCCGATCAAGCAGAAATATGGTAGAAATATTTCATGGGCAGACCTTTTAATTCTTACCGGAAACATTGCTCTTGAATCTATGGGCTTCAAAACATTTGGATTTGCCGGAGGACGTGCGGATGTTTGGGAACCGGATTCCGATGTATATTGGGGATCAGAAAAAACATGGCTGGGAGGAGACTTACGTTATGCTCACGGTTCAGAAGGAGTAGTAGAAGGGCAATCAGCAGTTCTTCCTACTGATGATGATGCAGACGGAGATATTCATTCAAGAAATCTTGAAAATCCTTTGGCCGCTGTACAGATGGGACTTATTTATGTGAACCCTGAAGGTCCGGACGGAAATCCAGATCCTATTGCTGCTGCTAAAGATATCCGTGATACTTTCGGCCGTATGGCAATGAATGATGAAGAAACGGTTGCTTTGATTGCCGGAGGACACACTTTCGGTAAAACACACGGAGCAGGCCCTGCAGATCATGTAGGTAAAGAACCTGAAGGAGCAGGAATTGAACAACAGGGATTAGGATGGGCAAGCAGCTATAAATCAGGAAGTGGTAGAGATGCTATTTCCAGTGGCCTGGAAGTAACCTGGACAGAAACTCCGACTCAATGGAGCAATTACTTCTTTAAAAACCTTTTTGAAAATGAATGGGAATTAACAAAAAGCCCTGCCGGAGCTCATCAATGGGTAGCAAAGGATGGTGCAGATATTATTCCTGATGCATTTGATGCTGATAAAAAGCATAAACCAACAATGCTTACCACAGACCTTTCATTGAGACTGGATCCTGTTTACGAAAAAATTTCAAGACACTTTTACGAAAACCCTGATGCTTTTGCCGATGCTTTTGCAAGAGCCTGGTTTAAATTAACACATAGAGATATGGGGCCACGTGCCCGTTATCTGGGACCGGATGTTCCACAGGAAGAATTGATCTGGCAGGATCCTATTCCGGAAGTGAATCACGAATTGGTTGACGAAAATGATGTGGAAACATTGAAATCAAAGGTTTTAAATTCAGGATTAAGTAATTCAGAGCTTATATCTACAGCCTGGGCGTCTGCTTCTACTTTCAGAGGAAGTGATAAGCGTGGGGGTGCCAATGGAGCCAGAATCAGATTAGAACCTCAGAGAAACTGGGAAGTAAATAATCCTTCACAGCTGAATAAAGTATTAGGAGTATTGGAGGGAATCCAGAAAGAATTCAATGATTCTCAGAATGGAGGTAAGAAAATCTCTTTAGCTGATGTGATTGTTTTAGCAGGTAATGCCGCAGTAGAAGTTGCGGCAAGAAATGCCGGACAGGATGTAAAAGTTCCTTTTGCTCCGGGAAGAATGGACGCTTCTCAGGAACAGACTGATGTAGAATCTATGGGATATCTTGAGCCCGTTGCCGATGGATTCCGTAATTACCTGAAAAGAAGATTTACGGTATCTACAGAGTCTTTATTAATTGATAAAGCTCAGCTATTAACACTTACAGCTCCTGAATTGACAGTATTAGTAGGCGGAATGCGTGCTTTGGATACCAACTTTGACGGTTCAAAACATGGCGTATTTACCAGCCGTCCTGGGGTTCTTACCAATGATTTCTTCGTAAATCTTTTGGATATGGGAACGCAATGGAAAGCCATGTCAGATGATAAGCAGCTTTATATGGGAAGTGACCGTTCAACCGGTCAGCCAAAATGGACCGCTACCCGTGCCGATCTTGTTTTTGGTTCCAATTCTGAATTGAGAGCAATCGCTGAAGTATACGGAAGTGCAGATGCACAAAGTAAGTTTGTAAAAGACTTTGTGGCAGCATGGACGAAGGTGATGAATCTGGATAGGTTTGATCTGGTTTAATCTTTTTAATCATATAACAAACAGGCTGTCTTGAAAAGGCAGCCTGTTGTTTTTTATATTTATTGTCGACTTTGAAGGTTAGCGAAAGATTTATTTATTTTATTGATCTCTTTTTAATTTAATAATTTCATCTACTAATAATGGAATTACATTTCTTGCCATGGCAATGAAATCTTGATCCTCAGGCTTTATTGAAATGAACTCTATATCGTAATCTCTCTTTTCTTCTTCTCCAGTCATTATAAAATTCGATCCTGAATCGAAATCTCTACCTTCAATATATGATGTCCATGGAGATGGAGTAGCCTTATTACATATTTCCATGATGTTTTTTAATTCTAATTCTGTCATTTTATTTAGTTTTAGCCGGATTCTTAATTGTAGTATTTAAATAATTTTTTCGACCTGCTTCTCTGTCGCTATTCCTGAGCTAAATTACAATTTAAGGATTTGTCATGAAGATATAAAAACAAAAACCATCCTTAAAAAAGGATGGTTTGTAGACCCACAGGGATTCGAACCCCGACTGACGGTACCAAAAACCGGAGTGCTACCGTTACACTATAGGTCTGTTTCGATGATGCGAAATTATAGAATTTATTTTAAATATGAAAATCAAAATTAAAGATTAATTAACATGATAAGAGTGTAAAACACTTTACTTATTGATATCCAAATAATTATTTTTAATAAAAATTTTAAAAAATCTGCTCCTACCCATAAGCAGCAGGTTGGTGAATATTGTCTGCTCAATTTGAGGAGTCAGGTTTATGCTAATTTATCCGATGAATAATAACTTCCAGCCTCCTTCTTTCAGCTTCCATCCTTAAAAGCCTCGTTAAATAATAAAATCTTATCTTTGCAAAAAATTGGGCTCCAAAAGTTGGAGTAACCCATTAATAACATATCCTGAGCATAAGCAAAGGATTATTAAACATTTTTTATGTCAAATATTGTCGCAATCGTTGGACGTCCCAACGTAGGAAAATCCACGCTTTTTAATCGTTTATTAGAAAGAAGAGAAGCTATTGTAGATTCTACAGCCGGTGTTACCAGGGACCGTCATTACGGAAAATCAGACTGGAACGGGGTAGACTTTACTGTAATTGATACCGGAGGTTATGATGTAGGGACAGATGATATCTTTGAAGAAGAAATCCGTAAGCAGGTACAATTAGCTGTAGAAGAGGCTACTTCCATTATCTTTATGATGAATGTAGAAGAAGGACTTACTGATACAGACTACGAAATTTACAGTTTACTAAGAAGATCCAATAAACCGATTTATATTGTTATCAATAAAGTAGATTCTGCAAAAGAAGAACTTCCGGCAACAGAATTCTACCAGTTAGGAATTGATAAATATTACACTCTTTCTTCTGCTACCGGTTCAGGAACAGGAGAAATCCTGGATGATATCGTTAAAGACTTTCCAACAACAGAATATAAAGATCCTTTCGAAGGATTACCTAAAATTACTATTGCAGGCCGTCCAAACGTAGGGAAATCTACAATGACAAACGCTTTATTGGATGTTGAAAGAAATATCGTAACGGATATTGCAGGAACTACCAGAGACAGTATCCAGACTTTGTATAACAAATTTGGGCATGAGTTTGTATTGGTAGATACAGCGGGGATGAGAAGAAAGTCCAAGGTAAACGAAGACCTTGAATTCTATTCTGTAATGAGATCTATCCGTTCTATTGAGTATTCTGACGTAGTTATCATTATGGTAGATGCTACACAAGGATGGGAATCTCAGGATATGAACATCTTCGGACTGGCTCAGAAAAACAGAAAAGGAATTGTAATCCTTGTTAATAAATGGGATTTAATTGAAGACAAGCAGACCAATACAATGCGTGATTTCGAAAAATCAATCAAAGACAAAATCGGTCAGTTCCAGGATATTCCAATTTTATTTGTTTCAGCTTTAACGAAGCAGAGAATCCTAAAAGCTGTAGAACTGGCAATGCAGGTTTATGAAGACCGTAAGAAGAAAATTAAAACTTCAAAACTAAATGAAGTAATGCTTCCGATCTTCGAAAATACTCCGCCACCGGCATTGAAAGGAAAATATATCAAGATCAAATATTGTGTGCAGCTTCCAACGCCGTCACCACAGTTTGTATTCTTCTGTAACCTTCCACAGTATGTGAAGGAACCCTATAAAAGATTTACTGAAAACCAGCTGAGAAAAGAATTCGGGTTTACCGGAGTCCCGATTGAAGTATATTTCAGACAAAAATAATAAGAACAATTGTTCATAGAAAATCCGGTAAGTTTACTTGCCGGATTTTTTAGTTTAAAATCAAAAAGTTCTACGTAATTATCTCTGAAATTAGACTTTTTATCATTGAATAATTATAGTATGTAGCATAGGTTTATTTCTATTCATATGCTTTATTTCTCCCCAGGGCCAATCTTTCAATTCGTTTTTTAGTTGTAATTTTGCAGGAATTAATATCAATTAACTGAAATTAAAAATAAAATTTTCATGCTTACTATTTTATCGCAACACTTTTCTCTTGTCAATGAATGGATTAACGAACTTAGGAACGTTAATATCCAGCATGACCGAATGAGATTCAGAAGAAATATGGAAAGAATCGGAGAGATTGCCGCTTTTGAAATCAGTAAAGGTCTTGAGTACAGAGAAGTTGAAATTCAAACTCCTTTAGATACAATTAAAAGCAGGGAAATTGCTGTACAGCCGGTTATTACAACTATTTTAAGAGCAGGAGTTCCATTGTTTGAAGGAATTCTGAACTATCTTGACAGAGCTGACTGTGGTTTTGTGGCAGCCTACAGAAAACACGATGCCAACGATTATTTCTCCATCAAACAGGATTATCTGACTTGCCCAAGCATTGAAGGCAGACCTTTGATTGTAGCAGACCCGATGCTGGCAACAGGAGCTTCTTTAATTGAAGCAATCAAAGATTTATTAACCAATGGAAATCCAACCCAGCTTCATATTGTAGCGGCAATTGCTTCAAGACAGGGCGTAGAAACCATTCAGAATGCCTATCCTGAAGCTCATATCTGGGTAGGAGCCATCGATGAAGAATTAACATCAAAAGGGTATATCACTCCTGGTTTAGGAGATGCCGGAGATCTTAGCTACGGAGAAAAACTTCAAAGATAATTTAAGAAAGATTCCAGAAATCTTTTATTAAATTCAATAATAGACTTGGCCGTACTTTATCCAGTGGATGTTTTGTATCCGGAAGTACGGCCAATTTTGCATTCGGAAGGCTTCTGTAAACTCTGGAGCTTTCTTCAATAGTTACCATATTATCTTTATCTCCCACCATGATTTGAATGGGAATATTAATCGTCGCAAAATTATTTTCCAACGGAGGATTTTTACCTAGATCAATCATCAAATCTGCGATAGCAGGAAGAAGCTGCTTCCATTTTGGTCCGTGCTGTGATTCTAAAAGTTGAGCATACTGCGGAATTTTCTCAAGAATGACATCAGGATTAAGCATTTTACTTTCCTTTAAAGCCTGCTCTTCACTCCAGTCAAACTTTGTTCCCAGCGTGATAATAGAATGTACATTCTCAGGACTTTTCATTGCGTAGCAAAGCGCAGCATAACCTCCCATACTGTGCCCGAAAATAGATACATCTGTTAAATTATTTACTTCGCAATATTCTGATAACTCCTGAGTGTACTTTTCAATACTAATCCCTTCAGCAGGAAGTTCCTTATCCCCATGTCCCGAAAATAAAGGAGTGTGTACCGTAAAATACTGAGATAAAGTTTTCAGATAAGGCGTGAAAATATCGCTGTGACCTAAAGCTCCGTGTAATAAAAGCAGATGTGGCATGGTGGTTTAGTTTCCGGAAAATTAGGAAAAAGAATTGAATGATGAAAATAGATTCGGTAAGTGTGTGCGAGGGTTTGAGAGTTCTGGAGTTAGGGAATATTTTTAAAAATGATTCTGTGCTGAAAATCCCGAAACCTCGAATCTCGTACCTCGCAACCCCTTTCAAACATCCATCGCCATTACCAGTACACTTACTTTATTATTTCTGGCATTTAAAATCTCCCATGCAACCGATGAAATGGTATTCCCTGTGGTAAACACATCATCAATCAGAAGGATGTGCTTTCCTGAAACCGGTTGTGTGACAGAAAATGTATTGGCAGCTTCCAATCTGTGTTTCTTATCCTTTAAAGCCTGGGCTTTTGAATAATGATTTCTTTTGATTAATTGATGGTCAAAAGGGATGTCGTAAAATGCCGATAAAGTTTCTGTGAATAAATGAAGCTGGTTATATCCGCGCTCCTTGAGCTTCTTTGGATGAAGAGGTACACTTACCAAAAGATCAGGTTTTTCATTTTTGAAGTCCAGACGTTCTGTTGTCCAGTATGCAAGGATCTTTCCTGCTTTTTCCCGGCCTTTGTATTTCAGGTCATGGATAATCTGACGGCTTAGGCTCTTCTCTTCAAATTGCAGTAAAGCAAAGGTGTTTTCAATAGGAAAAGACAAACTGCATCTTTCCTTAACCGGATTATTTTCAAAATAGGAATAATGGGTAAAATAAATCTGGCTGAAACAGAGATCACAAACCAAAAGTTCAGAATCAATAATTCTATTGCAGTGGATACAACGGTTCGGAAACAATAAATCTAATATCATGAGTGTGTTTTTACTAAGATGGGAAATAATCGTTATCTTTTGTTCAGCAAAGTTAATAGTTGATGATTATTAACGCTAATGTTCGCAATGGTTATTAATCTACATTGTTTATTTGTTCTCAAAGGCATTTCATTAAGCAGATGGACAGACTTTTCTTTGCTGAGTGAAATGCCATAGTGCCCGAAAAAGCTATAAAATAATATAGAAAACTCAGCGAACTCTGCGTTTAAGATGAACGCATTATCCTTAGATTTAAAACAATAAATTGAGTACTCGCCACCCCGCATCACGTATCTCGAAACATATTTGAAATTCACAAGCGAAGCGAATTGACAATTCACCATTCACCTTTTAATTCTCAAACCTCCTCCTTATCTTCTCCACAGAATTTTTCATACTCAGATTAAAATGTTCCTTTTCCAGTCTTACCGGAGGAGCCTGCCTCACTTCACAATCTGCAATACTGCATGATTCGCAGGTCACTCCAACGTTGATCGTTTTTAAAGAAGGTGATTTGATAAAGCTTATTTTTTTGATCGTTTGAGTATTCAATAAAATCCCCAAACAATAGCTTCTGTTGCTTCCATCCGAAAAAGGATTTTTTTGTGAAGTGGAAATGACCAGATAACTTATTCCCTGGTCTTTATAATGGGAGATCTGAGCATCGGTCAGGGTTTCATTTTCTTTTAAATGATCGAGGTTTTTCACCGCAATCCATCGTCTGCAGTAATGCTCATTGGTTGCATTGGCATGAGGAGCCTGCTGATGGTTCAGGTGGAGTTCTTTTAAAATCTGAATCTTGTCTGAATTTTTCTTTTTTACCAGACACAGATAAAACAAATCTTTAATTCCCATTTCTGCCGAAAGAATATTGGTCAGCCGGTAGTAGAACGTTTCAGGAGAACGGGTAAAACTGTTGATAAGATTCTCAAAATTTTTAGATTCCCAAGTATTGTGCTGGAAAAATTCCGATGTCTTCTCAATGACCGGCCCTTTTGAAATTAATAAAGCACCTGCAAAATAAGACGCATAAAAATTATTCAGAATTTCCTCAAAACTTCCAAAGTCAAGCCATGAATACGTATTCGGACGTATTTTTAGTTCCAGAACATTGAATCCGATTTCTTTGGCGAGGATAAATGTTTTCTGATCCTTTTCCAGTTTTTGGTTCAGCAGCAATAGTTTTTTCTCCGGAATAAAAAGTGAACGGAGGTTGTCCAAAGTTTCATATTTTTCAAAATCTTCAGATTGAATCGTGTAGCTGAACTTTTCTGTAAGAATTTTTTCCAGAACCTCAGATTTTAAATTTTTTCCGGGTTTTATCTGATTTTCCTGAGTAAACAGAATTACTTTTTCTTCAATCTCCGGAAAATAATTGTCATAAAGTTCCTGAAATGATCTTAATACAGCAAAATAAAATCTTTCCTTACCAAGATTATAATTCTGGGAAATTTCGATCAGGGCATTGATGAAAGCTGTCACCTTTTTGGGAGCATCGCTGATAATGCTGATAAGATTGTTTTTGTTGATCCCAAACAGCTCCAATGGTACTTCTTTGAAAAAATCTGATTGCAGAATTTCATTGAAAGGAGCCAGGCTTTTATCAAGTTTGGTAGAAACCAGATCATCAAACGTACAGCTCAGTGCTTCAGAAAGCTGAATGATTTTATCGTGTTTTGGATATTTTTTTCCGTTTTCAATTTCGTTAAGGTAAGATTTTGATAATCCTGTCTTTAGAGCAAGATCCTGCAGGGACCAGTTTTTCTTTTGTCTCTGCTGTTTCAGTTTTAGCCCGAAAACTGTTTTGATAAAGTCACTTTCTGAATTCATTACTCAAATATAAATAATTAGATGCGATTATTCGCATAATAATTTTTAAATAAATTTAGCGAACGTTCGCTGTTTGTGAAATTTTTTATTTATGTTTGTACTATCAAATCACAAAATCAATATGTTATGGAAACCAAGACTCAATTAGAAATAAAAGCACAGAAGCAGTTTGAAGAAGTTTTTACTCCGGATTTGGCAGATTTTCTGATTGCACTTCATCAGAATTTTAATCATAAAAGACTTGAACTTTTAAAAGAAAGGAAAAATACGCAGCAGAATTTTGATCAGGGAAATCTTCCTGAATTTTTAAAAGAAACGGAAGACATCCGAAATGGAAATTGGGTATGTGCCTCTTTGCCTGAAGATTTGCTGGACAGAAGAGTAGAGATTACTGGACCTGTAGACCGCAAGATGATTATCAATGCTTTGAATTCCGGGGCTTCTACCTTTATGGCAGATTTTGAAGACAGCAGCTCGCCGGTATGGGAAAACTGTATTCAGGGGCAGATTAATCTTTCTGATGCTATTAATCGTACTATTGATTTTGTAAACGAAGCAGGAAAGGCTTATGCGCTTAACGAAAAAACTGCAGTTTTACTGGTTCGTCCTCGTGGGCTTCATCTTCCTGAGAAGCATATTGAAATCAATGGTGAAAAAGCTTCCGGATCGCTGATTGATTTTGGAATATATTTTTTCAGAAATGCAAAGTCGCTTTTAGAAAAGGGAAGCGGCCCTTACTTCTACCTTCCGAAACTGGAACATTATAAAGAAGCCCGCTGGTGGAATGAGGTTTTTATATTTGCTCAAAATTATCTGGGAGTTCAGCAGGGGACAATTAAAGCCACAGTTTTGATAGAAACCATTACTGCTTCATTTCAGATTGACGAAATTTTATTTGAATTAAAAGAACACAGTGCAGGGCTGAACTGTGGCAGATGGGATTATATTTTTTCCTATATCAAAAAATTCAGAAACCTTCCGGAGTTTATTGTACCAGACAGAGATCAGGTAACCATGACTTCTCCTTTTATGAGTGCTTATTCAAAAAGAGTCATCGAAATATGCCATAGAAGAAATGTACATGCTATCGGCGGAATGGCAGCTCAAATTCCCGTAAAGGACAATGATGAAGCTAATGATCTTGCTTTTGAAAAAGTAAGAAATGATAAGGAAAGAGAAGTGAAAAACGGTCACGATGGAACTTGGGTAGCACATCCTGCATTAGTTTCCGTGGCAAAAGAAATTTTTGACCAGTATATGCCTTCCAAAAATCAAATCGATAAAAAATTTGAATATCATATAACAGAAAGTAATCTGCTGGAAATTCCTAAAGGTGATATTACCGAAAAAGGAGTCAGAAAAAATATTAACGTAGGAATTCTCTACCTTGAAAGCTGGCTGATGGGAACTGGTGCTGCCGCTATTTATAATCTGATGGAAGATGCTGCTACAGCAGAGATCTCAAGAACACAGATCTGGCAATGGCTGAAAAACGAAGCCGTGTTAAGTGATGACAGAACGCTTACCCGCCATATGATTTTACAGTGGGAAAGCGAAGAAATGGACAATATTGAAAACTATATAGGAGAAACCCGTTTCAAAAATGGAAAATTCAATCTTGCGAAAGAACTTTTCAATGAGCTGATTTTCTCTGAAAATTTTGAAGAATTTCTAACGCTTAAAGCATATCCTTTTATTTAGGTTGAGAGAAAGAGAGTAGGAGTGTTTGAAAGTTTGGGAATCATATCCCGAACCTCGTACCCCGAATTTCGCATCTCGAACCCCCAACCCTAAACAAACAAAAATCCAAATATTATGAAAACAAGACAAGAACAAATCCAGGCTATAGAACAAGACTGGCTGACAAACCCACGTTGGAATGGTGTAAAAAGGCCTTATACGGCGGAAGAAGTTTTGAAACTTCGCGGTTCTTATACCATAGAATATACCATTGCTACAGAAATGTCCAAAAAATTCTGGAATAAACTAAATACTCAGAATTATGTGGCAGGACTTGGAGCGCTTACAGGCAATCAGGCCGTGCAGGAAGTAGATGCCGGACTGGAAGCTATTTATCTTTCAGGATGGCAGGTGGCGGCAGATGCCAATTTATCAGGAGAAATGTACCCCGATCAATCGCTGTATCCAGCCAATTCAGTTCCTTCTGTGGTAAAGAAAATTAATAATGCGTTACTCAGAGCAGACCAGGTACAATCTGTAAGCGGAACGGGAGATAAAGAATATCTGGTACCTATCATTGCAGATGCAGAAGCAGGTTTTGGAGGTAATCTGAATGCTTTTGAACTGATGAAGCAGATGATAGAAGCGGGAGCTGCTGCCGTACACTTTGAAGATCAGCTTTCTTCTGCCAAAAAATGCGGACACCTGGGTGGGAAAGTATTGGTGCCAACACAGGAAGCAGTCAATAAACTGATTGCTGCACGTCTGGCAGCCGATGTACTGGGAGTTCCCAGTCTTATTATTGCAAGAACAGATGCGGATGCTGCCGATTTATTAACTTCAGACATTGACGACAGGGATAAAAAATTCGTAACAGGGGAAAGAACTTCTGAAGGATTTTATGTGGTAAGAAACGGAGTAGAGCAGGGAATCGACAGAGGTCTGTCTTATGCTCCATACGCGGATCTGATCTGGATGGAAACCTCCAACCCGGATCTGGAACAGGCAAGGAGATTTGCAGAAGGGATTCATGCTAAATTCCCTGGAAAAATGCTTGCTTATAACTGTTCACCTTCATTCAACTGGGCAGCAAGGCTTAGTGTAGAGGAAATGTCTACTTTCCGTGAAGAGCTGGCGAAAATGGGGTATAAGTTCCAGTTTATTACATTGGCAGGATTCCATGCTTTAAATACGGCAATGTTTGAATTGGCATTAGCCTATAAAGAAAGAGGAATGGCTGGATACTCAGAACTGCAGGAACGTGAATTTGCCTTGCAGCAGAAAGGATTCAGGGCCGTGAAGCATCAGTCTTTTGTAGGAACAGGGTATTTTGATGAAGTACAGAATGTTGTTACCAACGGTTCTTCAGCTACCGTAGCGATGAAAGATTCTACGGAAACAGCACAATTCCATTAGTCATTTTTTCCATATTTTTTGATGTTAAACCTTCCTTTTTGGGGAGGTTTTTCATTATTTAAAGCTTTGAGTCTGTTTTTATTTCTTTCAGATTTTCAAATAATAAAGGTCATATGATAAGTAATTGAAATTTGAATTATATTTGGGGACGAAAATATTATTAAAAAAATGAATTTAATTAAAGTACTTTTTATTACATTAGGATTAACGCTTACTGCAGGTGTTGCAAATGCTCAACAGAAAATAGGAAGTGTAAACACAGAAGAAATTTTTGCAAGCTTATCTGAAGTAAAAACTATAGGAACTACGATTGATAATCTGACTAAAACAAAACAGACTGAAATTGAAAAGCTGATCAATGATTATCAGACTAAGCTGAAAGCAGGACAGGATAAAGAGAAAACTCTTACTGAAGCTAACAAAGAAGCTGTTACCAAAGAACTGATCGCTATACAAACTGAGCTGCAGAGCCTTGGTAAAAAGATTGAAGAAGCAAGAGCACAGGCAGCTAAAGATATTTCTGCCAAGCAAAATGAAATGCTTACTCCGCTGCAAAAGAAAGTAAGAGAAGCTATTTTTGCTGTAGCTAAAGAAAAAAATCTGAGCTATGTATTTGATACAGCAGCACAGGAATCCAATAATCTGCTGTATACAGACGGTAGTGAAGATATTACGACTGCTGTTAAAAGTAAATTAGGTGCTACCGCTACCACTACTAAGGCTGTTGGGAAATCTAAATAATAATTTCAATATACTGAATATTAGAACGGAATCAGATTCATTGATTCCGTTTTTTTTATGGGCAAAAATGGGGAATAGTATGAAGACAATTCTGTTTTAAAATGATAAATTTGAGTAAACTTTCAGGAGAATGAATTTAATGTACGAAAAACAGATAGTAGTAACAGAGGAACATATTGATCAGAATAATCATGTAAATAATGTACAATACGTGCATTGGGTGGAAGAAGTGGCAGCAGAACACTGGGATCTTCTAAAACATCAGACTGAATATGTAAATGATGCCTGGATGCTTCTGGATCATCATATCCAATATAAAAAACAGGTTTATCTGAATGATACGATTACAGTAAGAACCTACCCAATGGCTCCTGAAGGTGCCAGGCAGCCAAGAAAAGTTGAATTTTACTGTAATGATGAACTTGTGGTAGATTCAAGCACACTATGGATTTTGTTTGATCCGGAAACCAAGAAGATCAAACGTCTGGGAAGTGACTGGCTCGAGAAATTTTTCTAGATGGAAAAATGATTAAAATCAGAATAGGAAATAAAAATTTTATTTTTAGCTACAACATTCAATAAAAAAACTACATAACATGAAATTCTTTTATTCACTGGCTTTACTATTGTTGAGCATAGCAGCCCATAGCCAGGAAAATCCTTACCTTTTTTCCGATGATATTAAAAAGAAGGTGGAAGATCCTGCCCAAAGCCAATCCTGGAAAAGTCAGATGGGGGCAACATATTACTCCATTAGCGGACAGTATAAATCTGCGCTGGAAAGTTGGGACCAGACTTTCGGAAGAATAAAAAAACTAAATGCTGCTGATAGTTTGAAATTCACAAAATTAATCCCGGTCAATGCAAAAGAATATATTCTGAAAAAAGCAGCCGATGAGAAAATAATCATCATCAATGAGGCTCATCACAATGCCAGTCACAGAACTTTTGCTTCTTCTTTACTTCAGGGTTTATATGATAGAGGTTTCAGATATTTAGGAATCGAAACACTGGAAGGAGATTCTCTAAATACTGTGAAATTTGCTACCCTCAACAGCGGATATTATTCCAAGGAACCGGAATTCGGAAACTTTATTTATAATGCCCTGAAAATTGGATTCAAGCTTTTTCCTTACGAAGCTGAAGGCAATAATAAAGAAAGGGAAATTGGAGAGGCAAAAAATATTTTCGATTTTATGCAGCAAAATAAAGAGGGTAAATATCTGATTTATTGCGGGTATCAGCATGCTTACGAAGGGATTCATAAATCCTGGGAAAAAACGATGGCTGGCCGACTATCAGACTTGGCAGGGATCAACCCGTTGACCATTGACCAAACTCAGTTTTCAGAAAAAAGCTCGCTGAAGTATAATGAACCGATTTTGCGGTTGGTAAATAATACCGTTCCTGTTGTTTTGAAAGATGAAAACGAAATGATCTATAATGGTGAGGACAAGGAATTGTATACAGATATTAAAATCATTCATCCCGTCACAAGATATATCAAAGGCAGACCAGATTGGATGCTGAAGGAAAACCGAAAGCTTTATAGAATTTCAGCTGCTCAACTTTCAACCTATCCGGTTATGATTTTTGCGTACCGAAAGGGTGAATTTGAACAAAATGGAATTCCTGCTGATATCATCGAACTTAATACCTGCAAAGACAGCCGTTTTTTAATCCTTGATAAAGGAAATTATGATATTGTCATTAGAGATAAAGAGTACAAAGTCATTCATAGATTTGAAAAAAGAATAAAATAAAGTTCAGTTAGAAATAAGTTGGATAAAATGAGGCAATGAAAAATAAGTTGAGGAAAGTCATTATTAATAATATTGAGTATCTGTATTCTGTAACAGATCAATTTCATTCTGAAACAGAAACCAATACTCTGACTGTAAAAATATTTTTAAGTGGGCAGAAAAAAACTCCTTTGATTATCAAATTCCTGACAGCTGATGATTATATGATGGGACAGCCTTTAAAATCGGGGATTAAGCTGATAAATAAAATGACAGGCTTGGAAGATGAGGTTAATCTTAATGAACCTAAATACATCAAACAGCTTATTGTATTGGGATTAAAAAAAGGGTGGTTGGGGACTCATTCAATAGAAATACAAAACGGACTTCATTATTTAAATGAATTAGGTTTTGAAACAGGTAAGTTAATTCCCGGAGAATAAAGAACTTTTTCTTCAATGTAATAGAATAAGAGGAATAATTGTTTTAATAGAGAAATAAGAAACAAACATTACCATGAAAACATCTATTTTAACAATACTCTTTTTGAATTTTTTCTTTTCCGGTCATAGTCAGACCGCAGACCAGTCAAAAGAAATAGACCGCTATATAAAAAAGGTCATTCAAATCAATGAAATACCGGGAATGGCCGTAGGAATCGTTACCAATAATACAATAACCTTCCAGAAATACTATGGAATGGCAACCTTGGAGACTCCTAAAAAAGTAGATACCAAATCCATGTTCAGGATCTATTCTACTACAAAACTAATGTCAAATGTTGGACTCTTTCAGCTCATAGAGCAGGGAAAAGTATCTTTAGAAGATAAAATCTCAAAATATATCGACAATGTACCGGCAGAATGGCAAAATGTTCAGGTGAAAAACCTTGTATCCCATTCTTCAGGATTACCAGACTGGATCCGTTTCAGTGATATTCCGGCGGATGCTTCCAATGCGGAAGTGATTCACCGGTTGTCAAAAGAAAAAATGGACTTTGAAACAGGAAGCTATTACAGATACAATCAGACCAACTACATGCTGGTCATGATGATCATTGAAAGAGTAACCGGAGAAAAATTTGAAGACTATATCGTGAACAATCAGTTTTCAGATTCCAGAAATCAAGTTGTGTTTTCATCTAATTCTATTGAAAAAATCCCTAACAGAATCGTAAAGTATATTTACAACAAGAACACTCATCAATATGATAAATCTACATTTGTAGAGGGGAGAAGAGCACATTCAGCCAATGGTTTGGCCATTACCTTACCTGCGTTTTTACAATGGAGTATTCATTTGAGCAAGAATGATTTTCTAAAACCTGCCACACAAGAGATGATGTGGAAACCTTTTGAATATAAAGATAAAAATATCATCTTTACTCATGGTTGGGACATGGGAACCTTTAATAATATAAAGTCCTATCACTTTTCCGGTGGAAATGTGAGCGCCTATAGGGTTTTCCCGGACAAAAATATGGCTGTTGTATTGATGTACAACGGATATAAAGAATTTCCGGTGATGTATCAGATGATCAATCAGATTGCCGGGATTATGGATAAACATTTGCTGAACCCTTACACATTGGCAGAAGAACATACAAAGTCTGAAGCTCTTGTTCATCCTGATCTTAAAAAAGAAATCTATGGATATCGTACAGAAAAAGATAATATTATTTTCTCTTATCAATTTCCTGAAAAACAAAGTGTAGAATTTATTAAGAATGTTTCAGTTACCGGTTCATTTAATGATTGGAACCCTGATGATAAAACCTATTATATGAATCTGAAAAAGAACAATACTTTTGAGCTGGTTTTGCCAAAATCTCAGTTTGAAAAAGGGAAAACTTATCAGTTCAAATTTGTAATGAATAAAAACGGATGGCTTTCTGTACCTTACAATGCAATGAATGTTGATGGAACTCCGGATAATAATTTAACCTTTAAGATCGACTAAAAAAGTTATATTAATATCACTGTAATAGAAACAGTCTTTTCTGTGTTAAGTGGTTTTATCATATCTTTGCAGTATGATACGTATTACAAAAATTTTTACATTTGAAACAGCTCACGTGCTTTACAACTACGATGGGAAGTGTAAAAATATGCATGGACATTCCTATAAGCTGTTTGTAACAGTGAAAGGAAAACCGATCAATGATATTGAAAATCCTAAAAATGGAATGGTGGTAGATTTCGGAGATATTAAAAGTATCGTAAATTCCGAAATTGTAGATGTATGGGACCATGCGGTTCTTGTAAATGCTCTGTCTCCACACAAAGAATTGGGGGATGATCTGGAACAGAAAGGGCATAAAGTAATCTATTGCAGTTTCCAGCCAACCTGTGAAAACATGTTGTATGCTATTGCTGCTAAAATAAAATCAAAACTTCCTGATGGAATTTCTTTAGCCTATCTTAAACTTCATGAGACAGAAAACTCTTATGGAGAATGGTTTGCAGAAGATAATCAATAATTTACCCCAAAACTCAGAAAGTGTTAAAGACAACAATTAGCTTAGAACCTGGAAAAAAAGTATATTTTGCTTCAGATCAGCATTTTGGAGCTCCCACTCCAGGTGAGAGCAAAGTGCGTGAAGAAAAATTTATACGCTGGATGAATGAGATCAAAGAAGATGCTCAGGTTTTGTTTTTAATGGGTGATCTTTTTGACTTCTGGCATGAGTGGAAGCATGTAGTTCCCAAAGGATATATCCGGGTATTCGGAAAAATTGCAGAGCTTAAAGACAGAGGAATTCATATCTATTTCTTTGTCGGAAACCATGATCTGTGGATGAAAGATTATCTGGAAGAGGAGATTGGCTGTACCGTTTTTTATCAGAAACAATATTTTGAAATGGGAGGAAAGCAGTTTTTGCTGGCCCATGGAGACGGGCTGGGGCCTGGCGACAAAGGATATAAAAGAATGAAAAAATTATTCACAAATCCGGTAGCACAATGGTTCTTCAAATGGCTGCATCCTGATATTGCGATGAAAGTTGCATTGTACCTTTCCCAAAAAAATAAAATGATCTCCGGAGAAGAAGACAAAGCATTTCTGGGAGAAGATAAAGAATTTCTGATCATTTATTCCAAAGAAAAGCTGAAGTCTGAAAAGATAGACTATTTCATTTATGGGCACAGACACCTGCCAATGGTGCTTGATCTGGGACAGGATTCAAAATATATTAACCTCGGAGACTGGATTTCCTATTTTACCTACGGGGTTTTTGAAAAAGATTTTGAACTGAAGACTTTTGAAAAATAAAGCAAAAAAAATTACCTCTAAAAGAGGTAACTTTCGAACGGGCCGAAACCCACTCTTGTTTTTAATCCATATTCCACTCTGGTATGTGCAAGAAGCTTACCAAAATAAGTTTTGTAGATTAAAAAATTATTAAATATCAATATTTTATCTTTATAATTGCTTTATAGTGAGGTGATAAGGCGTCTGGAAGATTATGGAATTAAAAAATATATTCAATATAAATACTGAACAGGATTTTCTGAATGCTTCATTGAAAACATTTCGTTATCAATATGAAAATGTTGAAATATACAGGAAATTTGTTGACTTTCTGAATGTTAATCCTGATGAGGTGGATAGCTTGGTGAAGATTCCGTTTTTACCGATAGAAATGTTCAAAAACCATCAGATTCTGGATAAAAATGTGACAACTGATCTGTTTTTTCAGAGTTCAGGAACAACGCAGATGAATCTCTCAAAACATTTCATTGCAGATCCGGGACTTTATGAAGAAAGTATTTATAAAAGTTTTGAACAGTTTATCGGGAAGCCGGAAGATTTTATTTTTCTGGGTTTACTTCCAAGTTATCTGGAAAAACAGCATTCATCATTGATTTATATGGTAGATTATCTGATGAAAAAATCTGCCAAACCGGAAAACGGATACTTCCTTTATAACCATTCTGATCTTTTTGAGTTATTGAATAAGCTTCAGGATAAAAAAGTAATTCTTTTCGGAGTTTCATTTGCTCTTCTTGACTTTTTAGATTACTGTCATTCTGAAAGAAGCGAAGAATCTCTGAATTTTCTTGAAAATTTAATAGTGATTGAAACCGGAGGAATGAAAGGCAGAAAAGAAGAAATGACGAAAGATGAATTGTTGAAAATCTTAAAGGATGGTCTTAAAACAGATAAAATCTACTCAGAATATTCCATGACGGAGCTGCTTTCACAAGCGTATTCCCTTGGAAATAACGAATATGTATGTCCAAACTGGATGAGAATCATGGTTCGGAATGCAGAAGATCCCCTGGCCTATGAAAAAGAAGGAAGAACCGGAGCTATTAATATCATTGATCTTGCCAATACTCATTCCTGCTCTTTTATAGCGACACAGGATTTAGGAAAAATTGTAGGCGATAAATTTCAGGTATTGGGAAGAATAGATCATTCGGATATCAGAGGATGCAGTCTGTTGGTAAGCTAGAAAAATGAACTTCAGAAAGTAATTGTGAATAGTCAATTTGCTTTGCTTGTGAATTTCAAATATGTTTCGAGATACGTGATGCTGGGTGGCGAGTACTCAATTTATTGTTTTAAATCTAAAGATAATGCGTTCATCTTAAACGCAGAGTTCGCTAAGTTTTCTATATTATTTTATAGCTTTTTCAGGCGCTATGGCGTTTCACTCAGCAAAAAAAGTCTGTCTATCTGCTTAATGAAATGCCTTTGCGAACATTTAACGACAGTAAATAAATACTTTGTAAACATTGCGTTTATAATATTGACTATTAGGAGAGCGCATTATCATTAATACTTTTTACATTGTACAATTATAACCAATGATCAAGATAGAAGAACTCATACACGCCTATATCCATTCCCATTGCGATTTTGAAAAAGAAATCGTACTGACTAACTATTTTCAGGCCGATTGGGAAGCAGATATTCTGATTATTGATTCAGAAGGGAGAAGTCATGAAATTGAGATCAAGTTTTCGAAAAGTGATTTTAAAAATGATTTTAAAAAATCATATCTCAATAAAGATACCGGAGAAAAATTTCTGAAACACGATAAAATTTCCTGTGGCGATTATATCTGTAATTCTTTTAGCTTTTTGCTCCCGATGGGAATGGTAGATGCTGCTCTTATCCCCGAACATTGCGGAATCATTGAATTTTACCATAATGCAGATACCTGGGAAACCGAATTTTATCTCATCCGTCCACCTAAAAAACTTCACGAAGACTCCTACTGGAAATTGAATGATAAAGACTTTTTTATCAGAAAAATGGCTCTAAATCTTCTGCAGCGCAAAATGGAAATCAAAGGAAAACATGAAGAACTGATCTTCAAAAATCCTTTTGACATCAAAAAACTGAAATAAGATTAAAAAAAATCTTTATTAACGCAAAATTTAATTTCTTATTGATCTGTCTTAAGGATGCAAAGAAGGAATCAATTTCATTGATTTTTATTAAGCGGTTGTAAAACCTATCACTTCATCAACGACGTAGTCGTAACCACTTTGCTCCCTTAAATAAAAAGTTTCACTTATAAAATCTTTGCGTTTACGAAAAATCAAGAACCAAAAAATAAAAAAATCCTGCCGCCTGACAGGATTTTATCATTGAATTTTATTAAAAAAATTAATCTGCAATTTCAGCAGTATCTCTCTGAAGTAAGAACTTGTAGATCAGTCCACCTACAACTCCTCCCAAAATAGGGGCTACCCAGAACAGCCAAAGCTGAGACATGGCAATTCCTCCCATGAAGACAGCCTGTGAAAGTGATCTTGCAGGGTTTACTGAAGTATTCGTAATAGGAATAGAAATCAGGTGAATCAAAGTAAGCGCAAGACCGATAGCAAGACCGGCAAATTTACCGTTGGCCCATTTATCTGTAGCTCCCATGATCACGATAAGGAAAAAGGCTGTTAATAAAAACTCAGCCAGGAACGCGGCTCCCATGCTGAAAGCTTTTCCGTTGTAAACGGCCTCTCCGTAAAAGTTCGTGGCAAAATCTCCGGGTTTTGAGAATTCTACCGCTCCCGCACCGTTTAGAATTGTATACAGGCATCCTGCTGCTACAATGGCTCCCAGACACTGGGCCACGATGTAAGGAATAAGATCTTTGGCAGGAAATCTTCCGCCTGCTAAAAGTCCAAAAGAAACTGCCGGATTAAAGTGTCCTCCTGAAATGTGGCCTACAGCATAAGCCATCGTAAGAACAGTAAGACCAAAGGCTAAAGCAACTCCTAAAAGTCCGATGCCAATGTCGGGAACGCCGGCTGCGAAAACAGCGCTTCCACACCCTCCGAAAACAAGCCAAAATGTGCCGAAAAATTCAGCGAAAAGTTTTTTTATCATGTTGTTTATTATTTATGTATCTCAAATGTAAAATTTAAATCTTAAAGTAAAAAGTTAAAACTGAAAAAAAAATTCAAAAAAGAGTGAACAAAAATTACAAAATCGGTAATTTGGTGCAAAGTTTGTTTGGGATTTATTTATAGAGTATTATAGTAGGTTTTGAAAGATATAACATAAATGTTTTATCTTTCATTTATAATTTAAAAGGATGGTGAATGAGAAAGTTTTTCTGTGTGGTCTTTGTACCCTTTATTTATAATTTACATTATTCGCAGGCAGCGAAAAAAACTTTTCCCTGCTATGATCTTACTACTGTATTGAAGGTTGAACCTACACCGCTTTACAAACCCCATCTTGATGCTTCAAAGAGTTTTGGAATACAGCTTCTGAAAGATTCCAAAACAGTACAGAAGTATATTAACAAAGGTAAATTTTACAAAATAAAAAAATCAGGGAAAGGATATCAGGTTCAGAGACTGGATTACAGCAGGGCTTATATGGTATCTAAGGCCAAAACTACCCTTGAGAAAATAGCTTCCAAGTTCAGTAAAGATACAAAAGGCGGTACTTTTACCGTTTCATCCATTACCCGTACTCTTGAAGACCAGTGCAGGCTGAGAAGAGTGAATTCTAACGCCTCACTAGGGATTAGTTCTCACAATTATGGCAATTCTTTTGACATTTCTTATATCAGATTCAACAATGTTCTGAAGTACAATCCGAAAATGGAAATAGCACTGGAGAAAGTTTTAAAGCACTATCAGAATGCCGGTAGAATATATTACATTAAAGAAAGACAACAGAGCTGTTATCATATTACAGTGAAAAATTATTAATTAAAATCTTACTTGCATAGCATGTTTAGTTTACATATTTTTATAGAACTAAAAACTATGCTTATGTCAACATTAAACATTGTAGACTACATGCTGCCTGTAGAAGAATGTAGAGCAGCATCAAACGAATGGAAAGCGTACTTCTCTGACTTTTCCAAAATTCAAAAGCTGATTCCTACCAACTATGTTTTTAATATTTCCAATGAGCACCTTGATTGGATGAAGGGCTTTAAGGATTATAAAGACTTTTGTGCAGCAGTAGGTGTTTATAGAGATCGTATGATTCTTATTTTTTATCCTATGAATAATGAAGGGGTAAAAATAGACGTCAAAGAATATCCGTACAGCTTCCTTACAGAGCTTGACAGAGACCTGAGACTACAGGAAGTTCAGGAATATACTGTTATTAAAAACGCTGTTCTTTCTAAAAATCTTGAGAGCACAGAGAAGAATGCGAATATGGGATTCCCGGTTTCCAATACACCTATTCTTGAGCAGGATATAGCGGTATCAGCTATTGAACGTTGGAGAAACGAAGGTATGGAGTGGTTTTATAAAGAATGCAGGGAAAATGAAGGCATTGGAATTTTCAGAAAATTCTATGTTCCTACCGCAGACCTTTGCCTTGAAGATGATGGTTTGCTGGGTATTACCTGTTCTTTTGGACTTAGATACAATGATATCTATGGAAAAATGCTGGTAACTCTTATTTTTATTTCTTCCCGAGCAAATCTTAGAAATGCCGAACTGGGAGCAGAGACCATTTCCAATACATATGACTGGGCAAAACCATGTCCTCCTATCTGCCGTATTCCGGATGTAGATGTAGGAAGTGGATTTTAAAAACGATAAACTGAGGAATGGCTGGACTTTATAAAGCAATTTTATTCCTGAACTATGCACTGCTTCTATCTGTTATACTGCTGGGAGCAGCAAAATACCGCATATTAAACCAAAAAGAAAAGCCGTATTTTTATTGTATTGCTTTTCTTTTTTTTATTGAACTGCTGAATCTGGCACTGCCTTATATCTTCAGACTCAATGATACATCATTTCTTTATCCCTTTTATATCGCAGGAGAGTTTTTTTTGCTGACAGGTTTATTTATCAGAAAACTGGATTGGCCGAAATATGCTCTGGGACTTACAGGTTTGCTGGCAGGAGGTTTTATGATTTCAAAATATGGGTTTGATTATCCGTCCAATGCAGATATTGCAAAGGTGGTATCCAATATTGTAATCATCTGCCTTTCCGGGTTTACCCTGATCCGTGAGATTAAAAATACCTCTGTACAGAATCAGAATCGTTTTATTCTGGTAGATGCCAGTATTTTTTTCTACTATTCCGTTTCGGTATTTATTTTTATCATCCAGCACCAGATTGCAGAACTGTCGGAAAACGATTATTATATTATTCTCAGTGCCAATAATATTCTTTCGAGTATTTTGTACTGTTCATTTTTATATACTTTTATCAGATTAAAGAAGTAACTTTAAATATCAATCTGCTGATCCTTATAATTGTTACCATAACAGTTATAGTATCCTTTATTCTGCTTGCCTACAGAGCTTTTATAACCAGAATTATCAAAGAGAAAAATGTACAGCATGAAGCCGAAGTTCTTCATCAGAAAAAATTAGTACTGGAAAACATTAAAGCGCAGGAAGAAGAAAGGAAAAGAATTGCAGTGATGATTCATGATGATATCGGAAACCGCCTCAATATTCTTTCTTTATGGTTGAATAATCTCGATACCCAGGGTGACGAGCTGATTAAAAAAAATATCTACGGTCAGATGTCTTCCCTGATTGACGCTGCCAGAAGTATTTCCCATTCATTGTACCCTGTAAATCTGGAATCGGTAGGATTGGTTTTATACGTTGAAGAACTCATAGCCAATCTTTCCCATAAAATTAATATATCCCTGCAGGTGATGCCCGGATATGAAAAGAAAGATCTTTTCGCAGAAGTGCAGCTGTACCGGATTATTCAGGAGTTTACTACCAATGTAATCAAGCATTCTGAGGCAGCCGATCTCTGGATCTATATTAAAGATTATCCTGAAAATACGGCCGTTATTATTTCGGATAACGGACAGGGTTTTGAATATGAAGAAGTGAAAAAAGGAATGGGAATAAAAAACATAGAATCCCGTATCAAATCTATGAACGCAACACACAAATGGAAAAAAACTTTTTCGAATAAAGGAAGTCGTTTAATCATAAAAATTCCAAAATATCATGAGTTCCCAAATCAAACTAGCACTGATTGATGATGAACAGCTGATCCTCGAAGGGGTAAAAATGTTGCTGTCCAATGAAAAAAATATATCGGTATGCCTTACTGCAGATAATGGCCCCGATTTTATAGATGACCTCGGAAAACTTTCAAAAAATGAATTTCCTGATATTGCCCTTGTAGATGTTCAGATGAAGCCGATGAACGGTTTTGAACTGGTCGAAATCCTGAAAGAAAAATATCCCGACCTTAAAATCATTATCCTTTCATCCCATTATAAAACCTCTATTCTTGGATATATGGTTAAGTTGGGAGTATCAGCCTTTCTTCCTAAAAACTCCGATAAAAAAACATTTATTGAGGCCATCACGATGGTTGATAAAAATGGAG
The DNA here is from genome assembly GCF_900182655.1 of Chryseobacterium rhizoplanae. Lineage (GTDB taxonomy): Bacteria > Bacteroidota > Bacteroidia > Flavobacteriales > Weeksellaceae > Chryseobacterium > Chryseobacterium rhizoplanae. The sequence continues at coordinate 227,326 of NZ_FXTC01000003.1, read as the reverse complement.
TTTTCTTCACGGCAGAAGACCATCAGATGCTGTTTACTTACATGAATGGTTCTGCAAAGAAAAATTCTCTTTTTGAAACAGAAGATGAGCTTTCTGAAAGAGAAAAAGACGTGGTAAAACTCATCTGCCAGGAATTTACCAATAACGAAATAGGAGAAAAACTCTTTATCAGTCCCAGAACCGTAGAAAGCCACAGGCAGCGTATTCTGGAGAAGATAGGAGCCAAAAATACTGTGGGAATAGTGATTTATGCTATCATTAACAATATTTATTCCCTTGAAAAAATGTAATCGGATTCCGTAGAAATACGGAATTTTTTATTTGGTACTTTTCACTCTACCTAACCTTGTTTTTCTTCTGTTATTTTGAAATGTCTCTTTTAGGGATTTTATTTGAAAAAAACACAAACGGGATCTGTAATAAAAAAATTAAAGTAAAAACATGAATGGCAGTAGAGTGATTTCCGTTGGGATTTTCTTTGACGGTACAGGAAATAATGGGGTAAATATTCTTTCACCGGATAAACCGCTGAACAACAATGAGAGTTATTATGGTACGTTCACCAATATCTATAAATTATACAGTTTATTTATTGGAGATGAAAAAATATATATCGAAGGGATAGGAACCGTAACAGGCAGTGAAGATAATAATTTTGCTATGGCAACATGTGCAAATCCACCTTATGGTAACGGATATTCTTCCGATGATAAACTTCAGAAAGCGGGAGATTTTGTACAGCAGATTATTCATGATCAGACAAAAGAATACCATTTTTATATTTATGGATTCGGAAGAGGAGGAATGCTCGCAAGAACTTTCTGCAATCAGCTTTTAACTCATTATTCTCCGGGAAATTGCAGAATAAAATTTTTAGGAGCTTTTGATACGGTAGAATCCAAACCTTTTAATACTTATAATCTGAATATCCCTGCTCAGGTAGAGAATGCTTTACATATCTGCGCCGTGAATGAAAGCCGGTTTTTCTTTCCGCTTACCGGTTTTTTTGAGAACTCAAAAATAATGGAGGATCAGAAACTGGAAAATACGTCTTCCGTTTGGAAAGAAATCTTTGTGCCGGGTGATCATGCCGATATCGGAGGAGGATATCTTGAAGGGCCTCAGTCTGTTTATATTTCTACAAACTTCATTCACATTGATGATCTGCATCATTATATTTCGGATATCAGGAATGAAAAAACCAATGCTGAAGGAAATAAAATCTGGGATGCTTTGCTTTCCGGATATGAGATTGAGATCACCAATGGTCTTTCCCAGGCATATTTGTGCCGGGATAAAGTATACAATGACCTTTCAAAAGTATATGGAAAGCTGATGCTGGAAGAAACCAATGCTCAAGTATCCATTTTCAGTACAGAAAACGATGCGTATTTTGGAATAGATTATAATAAGCATCCTTTTCTCAGTTGGTTTTATATCAAAATAAGAGAATATGTAAAGGATCTTTCTGCGGGTAAAAAGCCAATCTATGATTTCGGGAAATTTGCAGACTATATCCATATTTCAGCAAATTTCGGACTTTATAGCAACAGTTTTCTGAAAAGATCCCAGCGGGAAATTACTATTGAATTGATCAATAACGGATTAAATGTTTCCAGCAGTACTTCTGTTGACCAAGCCGGCCAAACAAGGCTTTCTGCTGAGCTCCATCTGCCGGAAGACAGTTTTGTGGCAGATTTTCTCTACGGAACCAGTGTTCCCAATAATGATATATGGGATCGTTCCATTTTAAGAACACCAGCAGCTATTACATTGAATGAAATTAAGAATTAATACCAACAACTTCTCAGTTTTAAATTTAGGTTAGGGGACATCATGTTAGGTGTTCCCTTTTAATTATAAGATATCGGGCTCAAATGAGTATAAGTACTGAATTTGAAATTTGGTATGTTATACTGTAGTTTTTGGATTTTAATTCTCGTTACTTTGAATTGTTCATTTGTGAATGTTTAATAAAAAATCGAAGATAAACTCAAATCACTAAAAACAATATAATTATGAAAGTTTCAGAATGGCTTAAAAAAGCAAACAAATTGTTAGAGACTTGTGAATACCAGATCAGTATTAAAAATGGAAGTAAACCCATTACAATGTCCGAAGCTAAGACTTTGAATGAATTGCAAGTTGCAATAGGTTCCAACCATGGGATCAGACAGGTGAAATATAAAGAAGCTGAAGCAACACTTATAGAAATGATTGCTATGGTTGAAGCAGGGCAGAAAACACCGCCGCTAACGCCGGGATAAATATCTTATAAAATCACTTCACATGCAAAAGAAAGAGCTGTTCGTTTTGGGCAGCTTTTTTTATTTCTGGGCTATTCATTTCTTTTTCCGTATTTTTGCACCCGAAAATTCATTATTCATTACTAATTATTAATTAAGATGCTTTCGGTTCAAAGTTTAGGATTACACCATTCAGGAAATTATTTATTTCAAAATGTCAATTTCACCATTAAAAAGGATGATAAAGTTGGTCTCGTTGGTAAAAACGGAGCGGGAAAATCCACTTTATTGAAAATGCTTTCCGGAGAAATTAATTTCTACGAAGGAGAAGTTGTGACTGAAGGAAGTGTTACTATCGGTTTCCTAAAACAGGATCTTGATTTTGTAAAAGGAAGAACGGTTTGGGCTGAAACCATGCAGGCTTTTGAGCAGATCAACGCCTGGAAAGATGAGCTTGAAGAAGTGAATCACCAGATGACGGTAAGAACAGATTATGAAAGTGATTCCTACACGGATCTGATTAATAAAATGACCGAACTGAATGACCTTTTAATGAACCACGATGCCTACAATCTTGAAGGTGATATGGAAAAAGTGTTGTTTGGTTTAGGATTTAAAGCAGACGATTTTCAAAAAATCACCGATGAATTTTCCGGAGGGTGGAGAATGAGAATAGAATTGGCAAAATTACTTCTTCAGAAGAATGATATTATGCTTCTCGATGAGCCTACCAACCACCTGGATATGGAATCTATCATCTGGCTTGAAAACTTTTTGAAAGACTATCCTGGAGCCATTGTTCTGGTAAGTCACGATAAACAGTTTATGACAGCGGTTTGTAACCGTACTTTTGATATCAACAACAAAAAAGTTGACGACTATAAAGCCAATTATTCCAAATATCTTGTCATGAGAGAAGATCGCCGTGAAAAACTGATTCAGGCTAAAAAGAATCAGGATGCGGAGATCAAGCAGATGGAAGATAATATTAATAAGTTCCGTGCAAGTGCTACAAAAGCATCTTTTGCGCAGTCACTTATTAAAAAATTAGATAAAATAGAACGTATTGAAGTTGATAATGAAGACGTTTCAAAATTCAATATCCGTTTCGTACAGTCTATGGTTCCCGGAAAGATCATCTTTGAAGCAGAACACCTGGGAAAAGCTTACGGACAAAAACAAATCTTTGATGATGTAGACTTTATCGTTCAGAGAGGAGACAGGATTGCTCTTTTGGGGCAAAACGGACAGGGGAAAACAACTTTAGCTAAAATTTTGGCGGGAGATATTAAAGATTATTCAGGAACATGGAATCTTGGACATAACGTTAATATCGGATACTTTGCACAGAATCAGGAAGAGGTTTTAACCCCTAATAAAACGGTTCTGGAAGAAGCAGAAGATGCTGCAACGGAAGAGACAAGACCTAGAGTAAGAGACTTATTAGGATCTTTCCTTTTTCAGGGAGATGCGGTTACTAAGAAAACAAAAGTACTTTCCGGAGGAGAGAGAAACCGTCTGGCACTTTGTAAACTGTTACTTCGTCCTTTCAACACATTGATTATGGACGAACCTACCAACCACCTTGATATTCAGTCGAAGGAAATTATCAAGCTGGCACTGCAGAATTTTGAAGGTACCTTAATTGTCATCTCGCACGACAGGGAATTCCTTCAGGGGCTTTGTGATAAGATTTATGAGTTCCGTGACGGGAAAATGAAAGAATTCCTTGGAGACATCAATGAATACCTTGAATACAGACAAAAGGAAACGATCAGAGAGATTTCTGCAGAAAAAGCCAAACTTCATCAGGAAGTAAAGGTAGAACCTAAAAAAGTGGAAGAAAAACCAGCTGCTAGCAGTCAATCTTCGAATATCGTTAGTAAAGAACAGAAAAATATTCAGAATAAAATCAAGAAAGTAGAAGAGAGAATTTCCGAACTTGAAGCAAAAATAGAGGAAATGGAAGCTTCTTTTGCCAAAGAAAACCCTTCCGATGAAACCCTTGAAAAATACAATAAAACCAAGGAAGACCTGGATACAGCTCTACAGGAGTGGGAATATCTTGGTACCCAGCTTGATTAAATAAAATAGAAGTGCTTCATAAACTAAAAATTATGAAGCATTTTTTTTGTAACAAAATCCCGCTCATTTCTACTTATTATCCGTAGTTACAAGTAATTTAATAAAAGTTTAAGGAAACAATTAAATTATTTTCATAATTTTGAACCATGATTTTTAAAGAAAGCAGAAACCTAAAGAGTTTTATCTCCAAGCTATTGTTTGGAGTGTACTTCCTCGCGCTGCTTTCTCAAAGCTTTCACCATCATGATTCGGTAGACTATTTTAAGGCTTTTAATCTTAAAAAAGTTGAGAACACGGTGACGAAAGCAGTTACTAAAGAGAAAGCTGGCGACTGTCTGGCCTGCCACTTTTTGGTGACCGGACATACATTAGCTCCTGAGGAATTCAGTTTTACTTTTGAGCATTACAGCCATGAGGTAAAACAAATCATCGCCATCCAGGAGAAAATCTGGTCTCAGACCAAATTCACTTTTCAGCTTCGGGGACCGCCCGCACTTTCCTAATTCATAGATTCTATAGGGTTTAAAGTTTGATACTTAAAATTCAATGTTTAAAGTGTAAGATTTAAAGTTGTTGGAAAACAACTGATAGTTTGTAATTGATATTTAATTACAGCTTCTAACTTCTCATCAGCATTATACTTTTTTATATTGTACAACGTACATTTTACAATCAAACCCAACCCTTCCCACAAATTTTAACGACAATTGTACCTATCAAAAAAGGGTACGCAATCAATCTATTACAATGAAATTGATATATTGCCTGTTGCTGATCTTTTGCGGATCAGTATTTATAAGTGCACAAAAAACCTATACTGTAGAAGGAACCGTTCAGGATTTTCACGATAAAAGCTTATTGGAAAATGCTGTAATTAAAATCGGAAACTTCACAGCTAAAACCAATAAGAAAGGTAAATTTTCTTTTGACAAGATCCCTGCAGGGAAGTATACACTCATTGCTCAGCATCCTGATTGTGATGATTATACTGAAAATATAGGAGTTGATCAGGATGTTCAGCTGGTTATTACGCTGGAACACCATGTCAAGGATATTGAAACGGTAACGATTCATGGAAGTCATAAAAATAATGGTTCTCTGGTAGTCAAAACAGTCAATAAATCTGATATTGAGAAAAACTCTACAGATAATTTGGGGAACTTATTATCTAAAATTTCAGGAGTGACGGCCTTAAAAACCGGAAATAATATTTCGAAACCCGTTATTCATGGTCTTTATGGAAGCCGTATCAGCATTTTGAACAATGGGGTACGTCTTGCTGAGCAGGAATGGGGTGTAGAACACGCACCGAATGTTGATATCAATAACTTTCAGCATATCGATGTAATCAAAGGGGCTTCTGCCTTGAAGTATGGTAGTGATGCCATAGGTGGAGTCGTAGTAATGGAGCCCGAAGTTTTCCCTAAAAAAGATACCATAAAAGGCTCAGTAGGGCTTACCGGAATCTCCAATGGAAGAGGCATTGGCCTGGACGTGGATGTTGCCAAAGTCTGGAAAAATGGATGGGCCGTAAAGTCTGGCGGAAGTATGAAGAAGCTGGGCGATCAGAGTGCTCCGAACTATAATCTGAAAAATACAGGGATGGATTTCTCTTCCTTCAATTTTACTGTTCAGAATAATACCTATGAAAGAGGAATTTCTTTTGATTATTATCTGACCAATCAGAATATTGGGATCTTAAGAGACTCACATGTTTCAACTTCTGAAGACTATGACAGAGCAATGACTGCTAATCCCCCCATCTATTCAGGTAAGTTCAGTTATGATATTGATAATCCGAGACAGGTTATTGAACATCATATTGCAAAGGTTTCCGCTTTCAAACGATTTGAAAATATAGGAAAGCTATCTGCAACATACAGTTATCAGTATAACCACAGACAAGAATATGATATCAGAAGAGGTGAACTGAGTGATACTCCTTCACTGGACCTGGAACTGATGACACATCAGTTTAATCTTAATGATTTATTAGAAAGAGAAAAATGGTCTTTAGAAACCGGAATTGATGCAAGTTTTCAAAACAATTATTCAGATCCGGCAACCAAAGCAAGACGTCTGATCCCGAATTATGATAAATATTCTGCAGGTGCATATTCTGTTTTTAAATATAAGATCTCCCCTGAATTCAATTTTGAAGCAGGAGCGAGATATGATTTTACCCGTTATGATGTTACCAAATGGTATGATAAAAGTGACTGGGAGAAATCATATGCAGATATTTATCCACAATTTTATGTGAAAACAGATCAGAACAGAGTGCTGACACGTCCTCAGCTTAATTACAACAATGTTTCTTTCAATGCAGGTTTGGAATATCGTCCTAATGCTAATTTTGATCTGAAATTTAATTATGCAAAGGTGGGACGATCTCCGAATGTTGCTGAATTATTTTCAGATGGGCTGCATCACTCTGCAGGAGTGATCGAAACGGGAGATATGAGATTGAAAAATGAGCAGGGTCATCAGTTTAATTTAAATATAGATTCAAGGTTCAATGTTCTGAAAGGCTTGAATATTTCTGTGAATCCTTATTTCTTCATCACTAAAAACTTCATTAATGAAATTCCGGTGGGGATTAAAGGAACTATCAGAGGAGTATTCCCTGAATGGGTGTATCAGCAGATTGATGCGAAAATGTACGGAGTAGATCTGGACATCAACTGGAAACTTACGGATGATCTTACTTATGTAGGAAAGGGAAGTTATGTATATGGACAGGATGATACTCACAATGAACCGTTGATCTTAATGATGCCGCCTAATTTTTCCAATGCATTGCAGTTCAAAAAAGAGAAATGGAATAATTTCTATTTCACTGTTGAAAACCAAACTTTTGTAAAGCAAACCAGATTTCCGATTCGAAATGCATCGTTGGAGCTTTATGTCAATGGCGAATTGGTAGATAAGGAAATCGATTTCAGTACGCCGCCCAATGGATATTCACTTTGGAATATCCAAACCGGAATCAACATCAGTAAAAATCTTTCTGCAGGACTTATCGTAAATAATCTTTTCAATACTTCGTACAGAGAATATCTGAACCGTTTGAGATTCTTTGCAGATGAAGCAGGAAGAAACTTTATTTTAAATTTTAGATACAAATTCTAAAAATTTCAAAAAACAATTCAATCAAAATTTTACAATTTTAAAATTAAAAAAATGAAAAATCTATTCAATACTAAAAATATCATCAAATTATTAGCCGTTTTATTTATTACTGTTACTGCTGTTACTTCTTGTCAGAGGAATGGGTCTGCAGAAGAAGATGACCTTCCTCAGGAAGAACTTACGAATATTCTTTTGCTGGTAACAGACGATGCTGCAGGAACTACCCAGACTTATGATTACAGTATCGGGGCAGGAGGAACACCTACTATTCCGCTTACAAATGGTAAGACGTATACTGTTCAGGCAAAATTCAAAAACGGAAATGAAGATGCTACTCAGGAAATCATTGATGCTAAAAACGAGCACTTTTTAATATTTGATTTTCCAAAATCTAATATTACGGTAGAAAGAGCAGATGGAAGTGATCTTAGAAACGATGGAAAAAGAGTAGGACTAAGAACAAAGTGGACAGTGGTAAAAGCTGTTGATGGAACGGCTCCATTCTTAAAATTAACACTTATTCACTCTCCTCAAAGCGTAAATGATGCTAAATCAGGAACTGCATGGGGAAGCGTAGTAGGAGGAGAAACTGATGCTGAGGCAAAATACAACCTAAGTAATTAGGATAATTAATCTTGTTTGGACCACCGGAATTCTCCGGTGGTTTTTTATTTAACAATATTTGGCGTTATAAGTTGATTTTAAATGGGTGATTTTCATAAAAAATTCATATTTTTGCAACCTAAAATTTTAATCAATAATGAAGGTTACCGCACAAAACCATGATGACGTAAGTGCATTGCTTACAGTAACATTGGAAAAATCTGACTACAAAGAAAAAGTAGAGAAGCAGTTGATTAATTATGCTAAAAATGCGCAAGTTCCTGGATTCAGAAAAGGGAAAGTGCCTTTAAGTATGGTTAAAAAACAATATGAAGCAGGTATTGCATTCGAAGAAATCAACAGACAAGTTTCTGATGCTTTAAACAACTATGTTAATGAAAACAAATTAAGATTAGTTGGTCAGCCTGTTCCTCAGCCAGTAAACGAATTAGATTACAATGCTGATCAATTAGAAGTTGCTTTCGAAGTAGGATATGAGCCTGAATTCACTATAGATTTAGCTAAATATGAAGCACCTCACTACAAAGTAGAAGCTTCTGACAAAGAAATCAGCAAGAGTATTGAAAACATGCAGAAGCGTTTCGCTGAGCAGGTTCCTCAAGATAAAATCACTAAGGATTCTTACATTGCTTTAGAAGTTTCTCAGGTTGTGGAAGAAGATGCTGAAGGAGAGCACCACCACCACCCAAAAAACCTTACCATTACAGCTGAAAACAAAGAAGCTTTCAAATTGGTAAAAGGTTTGAAAATGGATGGATCTGTAAAAGTAACAAAAGAAACGCTTGCAGGTGATGAAGAATTAGCTAAAGAATTAGGATTCAGCAAAGAAGAAGTAGAGCACCTACACCACAATGAAGTAGAAGTAAAAGTAAAAGACTTCTATACATTAAACCTAGCTGAACTTAACCAGGACTTATTCGACAAAGTATACGGAGAAGGAAACATCAAGACTGAAGAAGAGCTTAAAGATAAAGTGAAAACTGAATTAGATGAGTACTTCCAGCAAAATGCTGATGTTCACTTTGTGAATAAAGTATTAGAGCAGGTAACTGATAAAGAAGAAGTAAAACTTCCTGAATCATTCCTTGTGAAGTGGTTATTATTCTCTAACCAGAATATCCAGTCTGAAGAACAGGCTAAAGAAATTCTTGAAGCTGAGAAAAACCAATTGAAATATCAGATCATCGAAGGTAAATTGATGACTGAAAACGAAATCAACCTTGACTATGCTGATGTATTGGCTCAGGCTGAGCAGTTAGTTAAAAATCAATTGGCAATCTACGGAATCCACCACTTAGGTGATGAAGAAATCCAAAAATATGCTGTTGAAATGTTGAAAGACCAGGAGCAGGTAAGACAAATTTCTTCTGAAGTAGCTATGGCTAAATTGAAAGATGTAATTCTTGAAAAAGCGAGCAAAAAAGAAACTAAAATTTCTCACGACGAATTTTTAGAAGAACTTAAGAAATAATTATATCCGATATAAATATTTAAAACCGTCAATTTTTTGGCGGTTTTTTTATTATAGCCCTACCTGAAAATTAATCATTCATCATCACCCACTGTTTATTCAATTCCCATTTATCATTTATCATTCATCATTTATCACTCATTACTCATTACTTATTTGTATGTCCGTCAATATTCCTATATTTACCCTTTAAACTTATTATATAATATGAAAAAGATCATCATACCGTTTTTCTGTGCTGTACTTTTCTCAGTACCGGCAGCCGCTCAGAAAAAAGCAGCCGTAGTAACTAAAACAGAAGCTGTAAAATCTAAACTAACTCCTAAAGAAGTTATTGACAATTATTTCAAAGCATTAGGAGGAAAAGATAAACTGGAAGCTGTAAAATCTACCATTACTGACAACACAGTAGCTGTACAGGGAATGGAAATCCAGATGACAACTAAGAAATTAGGAAATAAATTCAAATCCGTACAATCTTTTATGGGGAAGGAAATGATTCAGTTGTTTGACGGTGAGAAAGGATACTTTGATCAGATGGGAACTAAAACTGATATTCCTGCTGATAAAATCGCTGACCTGAAAAAAGGGAAACCCATTGATGCTCTGGCATTTGATGCTTCAAACTTCCAGACTGTATCTACAGAGAAATTAAACGGAAAAGACTATAATGTATTGTCTTCGGATAAAGGAAAGTTTTATTTCGATGCAGGAACCGGACTTTTATATAAGACGGATGCAGGAGAAGGAAATGCAACCATTAAAAGTTATATGGCCGTAGATGGAATACAGTTCCCTGCTGAACTGGATGCTGAAGGTGGAGGTCAGAAAATGACAATTAAAACGAACAAAGTTGTAATCAACTCCGGAGTTACGGATGCTGATTTTAAATAGAAAATCGCTTTTTAAGATATTTAAACCGGGTATTTCCCGGTTTTTTTTGGTATATGGATAAGTTTAACTCAAATTTAACTATAAAATGAATTCTGTAATTTCTTCAGATTGTGAATAATTGTTAGTTTTAACCCGTAAATAAAATCAAATACCATGAAAAAAGTCTTATCTTCATTTGCGGTCATCTTTTTGATGTCAGCAAATGCCTTTGGACAGAATATTCCAGTGGATCCTTCTGTGCGAATTGGTACCCTTTCCAACGGAATGAAGTACTATATCAAAAAAAATACTTTACCGGAGAAAAAAGTAGATTTCCGTCTGGCAATCAATGCCGGATCAATTCTTGAAGACGAAAATCAAAGAGGATTGGCTCACTTTATGGAGCACATGAACTTCAACGGAACCAAAAACTTTCCAGACAATAAATTAGTAGACTTTTTACAGTCTATCGGAGTGAAATTCGGACAACATCTTAATGCTTACACCAGCTTTGATGAAACGGTTTATATGCTTCCCGTTCCATTGGATAAACCGGGGAACCTGGATGCCGGACTGAAAGTAATGGAAGACTGGGCATTCAATGCAACCCTTTCCGATGAGCAGATCAATAAAGAAAGAGGAGTGGTGTTGGAAGAACTAAGATTGGGTCTTGGAGCTGATAAAAGAATGATGGATAAATATCTTCCGAAACTTTTATATAAATCTCAATATGCAGACCGACTTCCGATTGGTAAAAAAGAAGTGTTGGAAAACTTCAAACCTGATGTGATCAGAAAATTCCACCAGGATTGGTACAGACCAGATCTGATGGCAATTGTAGTCGTAGGAGATATCAATGTGGATGAAGTTGAAAAAAAGATCAAAGATAACTTCAGTAAATATAAAAACCCATCAAAATCCAGAGAAAGAAAATCTTTTGATCTTCCAAACCATAAAGAAACTCTGGTAGCGATTGAAACAGATCCTGATGCAACCAATTCTATGGTACAGTTTATCATGAAAGATGCTGATGCCTATAAACCGGATGTAACGGTAGAGCAGTACAATCAGAGTCTTGTGGAAAATCTTTCAACAACGATGCTGAACAACAGGTTGAGAGAACTGATCAACTCTACAAACCCGCCTTTTACTTTCGGATCAGTATACCACGGAGGAACTTATGCAAGAAGCAAAGAAGCTTTCCAGGGATTTGCCATGGTGAAAGAAGGAAACCAGCTGAATGCACTGAAAGTTTTACTGGAAGAAGTTGAAAGAGCAAAAAGATTTGGATTTACTCAATCTGAACTTGACAGAGCAAAATCTCAGGTGCTTTCCAACCTTGAAAGATCTTATAATAACAAAGATAAAACAGAAAGTGGTATGCTTGTAGATGAGTATGTAAGAAACTTTCTGGAGCAGGAACCAATGCCTGGAATTACATGGGAATATGAAGACACAAAATCTTTCTTACCATCGGTAACCCTTGCACAGACCAACGAAATCATCAAGAAAATGGTGAAGGATGACAGCAGGGTCATTGTTATCACAGGTCCTAAGAAAGATAATGTTGCCATGCCTACAGAAGCTATGGTTATGAATACATTTGATGCTGTAAAAATGGCTGATCTGAAGCCTTATGAAGAAAAAGCAGCTATCAAAAATTTAGTAAAACCTTTCAAATCTGAAGGGAAAATTGCTAAAACAGAAACGGATGCCAAGCTGGGAACAACAACCTGGACATTAAGCAACGGTGCTAAAGTGACTTTCAAGAAAACTGATTTTAAAGATGACGAAATTGTATTTACGGCGCGAAGCTTAGGAGGAAGCTCGCTTATTCCGGATGCCGATTACAATAAGACACAGTTTGCTTTCTCTGCATTAACAGAAGCCGGAGTAGGTGGATTTTCCAAAGCAGATCTTACCAACTATCTTGCCGGTAAGCAGGTGAATGTAAATCCTATGGTAACTTCCCTTTTCGAAGGGGTTTCCGGAAGAACAACCCAAAAAGATTTAGGAGCAGCCATGGAGCTTATGTATGCTTATTTTACAAATTTAAATTACAATCCGGCTTCCTTCAATGCTTACAAAGAAAAGCAGTCTGCCATGCTAAATAACCTGTTGTCAAATCCACAGACTTATTTTGCAAGCGAACACGCTAAATTTATGAATCAGAAGAACCCTAGATTTATCGGTCTGTTCCCAATGGAGAAAGATTGGGAGAATACAGATTATAAAAAAGCATATGACATCTATAAAGAGAAATTTGCCAATGCAGGAAACTTCCATTTCTATTTTGTAGGAAATATAGATGAAGCGAAATTTAAAGATCAGGTGCTGCAGTACATTGCAAGCCTTCCTTCATCAGGAAAGGGCGGCATGTTCAAAGATACAGGATACAGACAGATGGCCGGAGATTATACCAAGGTGTATAAAAAAGGAAAGGATCCGAAGAGTATGGTAACCATTTCTTACGCAGGAGAAGCTCCTTATAACGAAAAAGAAGCATTGGCTTTATCAGCCCTTGGAGAAGTGGCAACTATCAAAGTGATCGAAAAACTGAGAGAAGACGAAAGCGGCATCTACGGTGGAGGAGCAAGAGGAGGAATGAATAAGATTCCTTACAATTCCTACAATTTCAGCATCAGTTTCCCTTGTGGTCCTGAGAATACAGAGAAACTTACCAAAAGTGCTATTGCTGAGCTTCAGAAGCTGATTGATAATGGCCCGGAGCAGAAAGATCTGGATAAGTACAAAGAAGGAGAATACAATGATAATAAAACAGAATTGAAAGACAATATGTTCTGGATGAATGCTATTGCTAAAAACCAGCTAGACGGAAGTGATAAATATGACATCCTGAATTATCAGGAAAAAGTAAAAGCACTTACCGTAAAGGATCTTCAGGATGTAGCTAAAAAATACCTTACAAAAGGTAGAATTGTAGCCACTTTGATGCCGGAAGACGGTTGGGAAAAAGCTAAAAAAGAGGAAACTAAAAAAACAGAAGTAACTGCTGTAAAAGCAGGAGCTGCTAACTAGTCATACTTTTTACTTACAATAAGAAAACCGCAGAGAAATCTGCGGTTTTTGTTATTTAATTCAAATCCTTATCGGTTAAGAACCATATTCTTTTTTCCACTCATCAGCAGCTCCACTCAGAACATTGTAGAATTCTTCACCATATTTTCTAATCAAAGGAGTCTTTAAAAACTTATAGACAGGAACCTGAAGTTCTTTTCCAAGCGTACATGCATCGCTACATACATTCCATTCATGATAATTCAAAGCAGTGAATGCAGAATATTCCGTAACACGAATAGGGTACAGGTGGCAGGAAATCGGCTTCTGCCAGTCTACAGCACCATCCTCATAGGCTTTTTCAATACCACATTTGGTAATTCCTTTTTCGTCAAACGTTACATAAGCACATTCACGGTTCTCCACCATAGGAGTAACATACATTCCGTCGTGCGGATCAGTAGTCCATGTTCCCTGCTCTTCAAGGGCTTTGATGCCTTCCTGAGTAAGGTAAGGTTTTATTTTATCAAAAATACTGTCCAATATTTCAAGCTCGTTTTTATCCAACGGAGCCCCTACATCTCCTTCCACACAACATGCACCTTTACATTTCGTAAGGTTGCAAACAAATTCTTCGGAAAAAATTTCCTCAGAAATCAATTTATCGTCTATCTGAATCATAATTTTCTAAAATAAATCAAAAACTGTACCTGCTTTAAAGGTCAGTAAACTAATAATAATAAGCCATACACTGGCTTCACGCATCCAGTATTTAGGTAAAAATCTCATCATTCTGCTTAAAATAATACTAGAAGGAAATGCCAGTAGCAGCAGATATTCATAGCTCTTATTCATATACAGGATGATGGAAACAAGCTGTGCCATTGAAAAGACCAGCAGGAAAGTATATTTATACCTGCTTATCGGGCTTTTCTTGTTATAATTTTTAAAATGGTCATATACCGCATAAATAAGCATCAGAACCACAGGAATCAGTGGCAGAAGCTCCGTATAGTCCGTTACCGGTTTCATCTTTCCAAACGGGAAATAATCTATATTCCAGGAAGTAAACTGAACAAAATACATCACAGAGAAATAACTGAAGGTAATCAGAACAATCCCCAGCAGGAATCTGAAAAGGTTCAAGGTGATTTTAGCAGAGGTCGCAATCACGTGGATGATCACAAAAACAGCCATCGGCCACGTGGTAGGGAGAAAAATAAAGTTTAATGCTACAATAGACCCTACCAATACATACGATTTCTTTCTGATATCTTCGTCCGCACTGGTCAGAAGAAGGATAAGAAAGGAATTCGTAAGCAGTGAAACCGCAATTCCTATATCCAGATTTCCGGGATACAGCCCGAAAATGAAAAAAGTATATAGAAATAATGGAAGATGCGTCTGATAATTAAGGGCAATACTATGAAAACAAAAATATCCCAAAGCAATTCCCAGAAAAGTTATCCCGGCAACAATGGCTTCGTAAGTGTTGAAATTCAGTATGTTAAATATTACGACTACTAAAAGAAGAAAACCAATATAAACAGGAATTGAAAAAATATTGCTTTCTTTTGAAAGTAATTTAAACATTTTTTATAAATTTGTACAAAGTTAATTTAAAAAAGGAAAATAATGACGTCTTTCTTTCTATTCTTAAGTAAAGTTTTCAAATGGAGTTTCGGGTTCTTTGATAATTTCGGTAATGTTTTAAACTGGATTCTATTTGCAGTTTGCTGTGTATTATTTACTTATTGGTGCTATGTACTTGTAGTAACATTAGGTGGAGACAAAGACAAAGACTATTATTCTCCAACGGAAGGTAAGCATCCTTACTACGATCCGAATATCTACAAAAAAGAAGGTTAATTAATTGGTTATATAGTAAAAAACCGATCAGACAATATGCTCTGATCGGTTTTTTTATTACTAACGATTAAAATTTTCTTTTTCTTTAGTCGTGAATTGGAAGTACCAGAACAGGAATACTTGAACTTTTAGTAATTCCTTTGGTTAAGCTTCCCACGAATACATCATAGATTCCGCTTCTGCCATGTGATCCCATCACAATATAATCTGCATTTTTTGCCTTTGCATGTTCCAGAATGATATCTTTGGCAAGTCCTTGTTTTAAAAGGTGCTCGCAATCGATATCATGAGCAATGATTCTCTGCTCAATTTTATTAAGCTGTACAAGCTCTTCTCTGATTTCATTGGCTTCTACTTCAGGAAAATATTGAAATCCCATATCGCCAATAGCAAAGCCGATATCTGATGGCGCTACATGAATCAGGTAAATTCTGCCGTTAAGCTGTTTTGCAAATTTTATGGCACCGTCTACCAATTGGTCTGTCTTGTCCCCAAAATCTACGGGTACTACAATATTTATCATAACCTCTAATTTTGTTACCTAAAGATAGGAAAAATTTGTCAGACTCTGATGTTAAATACTTATAATATTCGGATATCAAGGATTTTTTCTTCCTCAAGATAAGCTTCCAGAATGTCATTTTCTTCCACTTTTCCAACCCCTTTTGGAGTGCCGGTGAAGATAAGGTCACCAACTCTTAACGTAAAATACTGAGAAGCAAAGGCAATAATATCATCAAAATTGAACATCATATCTTTTGTATTGCCATCCTGTACCTTCTCTTTGTTCTTTAACAATGAAAACTGAAGGCTCTCAAGGCTGAAGTTCTCCTTTTTGAAGAAACTGCTTACTACTGCAGAACCATCAAAACCTTTAGCAAGCTCCCATGGAAGCCCTTTTGATTTTAGTTCACTCTGAAGGTCTCTGGCTGTGAAATCTATTCCCAGACCTATTTCCTCATAATGCTTATTGGCCGTTTCTTTCTGGATATATTTTCCACCTTTGGAAATTTTTAATACCACTTCAAGTTCATAGTGAATATCATTTGAGAATTCAGGGATGTAGAAGTCATTTCCCTTTAGAACGGCTGTATCCGGTTTCATAAAAATAACAGGATTCTCAGGAATTTCATTTCCTAATTCTTTCGCGTGTTCGCTATAGTTTCTTCCTATGCAGATGATTTTCATAACTTAATTAATTTACTTTACCTTTAAAATATCCTTTACCTTCTTCTATATATTTTTCAGGACCATATCTTCTTTGAACTTTGGGTTCAGTATATCCGAAGATGCTATCTCCTTTTTGATAAGATTCTTTATCCAGAATAAGTTTACTGCCCAAAACTTTATAATATTCTCCTGTGTCCAAAAAATCAAAAAGCTTTCTATCGTCAGTATAAGAATAGGGCGAGATTTTATATCTATTTTGGAAAATATCTATCTGAAAACCACCACCGCTGAAACCATCTCCAACAGAAAATGTAACGTTTAGCATTGGATTTTCATTAATAGAGCAACTATAATATGCTGGACTTATACTGTCTGATTTTGTCTTAAAATCATTGGTTTTAATATCTTCACCCTCTGAACCCCAGATACTTGTTTGCTTTTGCTGATCAAAAGATTTAAAAAGAGGTTTCTGGCTTAAACTATGATCAACTTCTACGCTGTTCCACACCAATAAGAACTTTCCTATTATGAAAACAAGAAAGCCAAGAATAACAACGAGAAAAATCTTTCCAATTTTTTTGACCATATTAAATCTTAATGGGAGAACTCATTTCCGCAATAATAACATTTGAATTTATGACTTGTCAGAAAAGAAATTCCAAAGAAGCTGGTGGCGCTGTCATCCCTGTAAATATGATTGGAACCGCATTTCGGGCAGACAAAATCAAACTCAGGATCTTCAATAGTGTGTTCTACTTCCAACGAATATTGTTCATTGTCTTTATAATCCTGCAATACCTCTTTGGCTTTCTCAAGATCTTCTTCAAAAACCTGAAGCTGTATCCCGCCTACAGCCTGCGACAGAAGCCAATCCGATTGGATTAGCTGTTCATTCGCAATGAAGCTGTTGATATCGTTTTCAGCCAATATCTGTTTGTCCCTGTTAGCTTCAAGGGCAGTTTCATAAAATTTAAAACGAACCAGATCAGACATATTTAAAATCTGCTTGAGAGTTGAATTTTTGTGAAAATCTTCTTCGTATACAACGGAAAGTCAGCATTCTGAAGCCATCCGAAATATCCTAAATCCTTTTGGAATACCGCTTTCACACCCTGGCCTTTATATTTTCCAAAGTTGAAAACTTCTTCCATTTTTTCGTTATATCCGATAAATCCTGCAAGATCTGCATTTTTATTATGGAATGTAAACTCGCTTAATGGTGCTATTTCATTCGGAATATCATCATATTTTCCTACTTGTGCATCCAGAACTTCAAAGGTTGCCATTACATCAGCCTCTGCAGAATGGGCATTTTCCAGTGTTTTTCCACAGTAAAACTGATAAGCCGCTCCTAAATTTCTAGGTTCTTTTTTGTGGAAAATAGTCTGTGCATCTACCAATCTGAATTTACTCAGATCAAAATCCATTCCTACTCTTAAAAGCTCTTCAGCCAAAAGCGGAACATCAAATCGGTTGGAATTAAACCCTCCCAGATCACTTCCGGTAATCATTTCCATAATTTTAGAAGCTATATCTCTGAAGGTAGGTGCATCTTTTACATCCTCATCATAAATTCCGTGGATCTCGCTGCTTTCTTTAGGAATAAGCATTTCCGGGTTGACACGCCATGTTTTGCTTTCTCTGGAAGCATCAGGATTTACTTTTAAGATACAGATTTCAACAATTCTGTCTTTTCCGATGTTGGTTCCTGTTGTTTCAAGGTCAAAAATACAAAGTGGTTTATGGAGTTTTAAATTCATGTTGATCATTAATAATTTGAAAAATGTGTTTTATTTAAAATAAGGTGATAAAACCTTATGTAGATTCTTTAATTTCTATTTTAACTGTCCCTGGAAAACAAGAGACACCAGTATATAATAAATAACAAGCATCGGAATTCCTACCACCTGAAATAGGGCAAGAATAGCAATACCTCCTACCAGTAATACAACTTTAGGATAATTGTCTTTTAATTGTTTGGATTTGAATTTCATAGCCATCATCTTAATCGGGCTGATCAGAAACCAAGACGTAAGAAGTGTCAGTAAGATCAACAAGAGTTCATTATCGAACAAAAAACTAAAAGTTCCGGTTTCTTTAAACGCATAATAAAGACCGAACAATAAAACAGTATTGGTTGGTGTATTCAATCCTTTGAAATAATAACGCTGCTCTTCATCCAGGTTGAAAATGGCAAGCCTCAGGCAGGAAAATACCGTAACGATCAATCCAATATATTTAATTTCAAACGGAAAATGAATCCCAAGAAGCTCAGCACCAAACGGTTCAAGAGCTTTATACATCGTAAGTCCCGGAATGACTCCAAAGCTTACCATATCCGCAAGAGAATCCAGCTGAAGTCCCAGATTGGAGTTTGATTTTAAAGCTCTGGCTACAAAGCCGTCAAAAAAATCGAAAATAGCAGAGAGAATAAGACAGATCGCAGTCGTCTGATAATCTCCTAAAATTAGATGTATTGCTCCTACACAGCCTGCAAATAAATTAGCCAGGGTTAAGGCATTGGCCAGATTATTCTTTATAAAATCCATAACCACAAAATTACAGTTTTTAAAAATTCTAACTCAAAATAATCTGCACTAAAAAATGCATTAAAGTGTTTTTGATGTAAATTTGCCCCATGAAATTTTTAAAAGGATTTAGAAAACAGGAAGTTCTGGCATTAGTTTACAGGATTTTTTTAGCCTATGTTTTTTATCAGATTGCCAGGCTTTTATTCTGGTATTTTAATAAAGATCTGATTAAAGTTGACTCTGTTTCAGAATACATAAAGCTCGCCTTCCATGGTACAGCTTTCGATACTACTGCTATTTTATATGTCAATGCATTGTTTATACTCCTTAGTTTGTTGCCTTTGGTGATCAATACAAAAAAGGTCTTTCAGAAAATTCTTTTCTGGCTGTATTTTATCACGAACGGGATTGCTTATGCAATGAATTTCGGGGATTTTATTTACTATAAATTTGCACAGGCAAGGCTTACCTCTGCCGTATTTCAGGTGGCTGAACATGAGTCCAACGTCTCCCAAACGCTGTTGATTTCTGTGGGAGAGCATCCTTTTGTGCTGATTTGGTTTATTGTTTTAATGGGATTGTGGGTTTTCCTTTACAAGAGAGTAAAAGTGGAGGAGGTGAAACCTTTGAAATTAGTTCCTTATTTTATTACCTCCATTATTACGCTGTGTCTCACTGCGGTATTGGTTGTAGGAGGAATCAGAGGAGATTTCAAACACAGTACAAGGCCTATTAATATGGTAGATGCTACCCGTTTTGTAACCAATCCACTGCAGGGAAATATGGTGCTCAACAGTACATTTTCTTTTTTCAGGACTTTAAATACCAATAATTTTAAGGAGGTTCATTTCGTAGATGAAAAATATATTGAAGAAAATGTACAGCCTTATAAAGTATATGACAGAAAAGTGGAGAACCGTCCCAATATTGTTATTTTCATTGTAGAATCCTTCGGGAGAGAATATTCAGGAGCTTTTAATAAAGATAAAAATATTAAAGATTATGTTTCTTACACTCCATTTATAGATAGCCTGGCTGGACAGAGTCTGATTTTTCCCAATACTTTTGCGAATGGAAGGCAGTCAATTCATGGAATGAGCAGCGTATTGGCCGGAATTCCGAGTCTTACGGATGCCTTTACAGGATCACCTTATTCCAACCAGAAAATTCAGTCTATTGTGTCTGTTTGTAACGATCTGGGATATGATACTTCTTTTTATCACGGGGCCCCGAATGGTTCCATGGGCTTCCTTGGATTTGGAAATATTTTAGGCTTTAAACACTATTTCGGAAAAACGGAATACAACCATGATGAAGATTTCGATGGAATGTGGGCCATATGGGATGAGCCTTTCCTTCAGTATTTTGCTAAAAACGTCGGGAAGAAACAACCTTTCATGACCACTGTGTTTACTGCTTCATCACATCATCCTTTTAAAATACCTGAAAAATATAACGGTAAATTTAAAAAAGGGAAAATTGAAATCCATGAGCCGATGCAGTATACGGATTATGCCATTAAACAATATTTTGAAACGGCTAAAAAGCAGCCCTGGTATAACAATACCATCTTTGTTTTCACCGGAGATCATACCAACCAGGTGTATTATCCGGAGTACGAAAGAGCAATGAACCGCTATGCAGTTCCATTGGTTTTCTATTCCCCGAATCCTGCTTATCAGTTGAAAGGTGTAAGCCAGGAGATAGCACAGCAGGCAGACATATATCCTACATTGGCTGATCTTATCGGGTATAACAAGCCTATCAGAAGCTGGGGAAGAAGTCTGGTAAGTGATAAAAAGTATCCTTTTATCGTTGTAAATTCAGATGGAAGTACAGATCAGTTTATGATCGGGAATTATATTTACCGCTTTGACGGAAAAGAAATTATCGGTGTATATGACAAATCAGATCTGAGTCTTGAGAAAAATATACTCAATGAGGTTAAAAATGCTGAAGTGGAGCAGGGAAAGAAAACCGCAAAAGCATGGTATCAGGATTATATGGATAGGGTGATTAACAGAAAACTTAATTAAGACAAAAGGATAAGCTGTGACTGAGCTTTTTTATTTTTATACATCTCTTTATGCTTTGTATAATAAAAGTTTTTGTTCGTTGAAAATTAATTTATATTTTTAACAATACGTAGATAAGAATATTGTATAAAAATTAAAACTATAAGAAATATGAAAAAAATATTGTTAACGTTCGCGCTTTCTCTATGTGGTGTACTTACATTTGCACAGATAGAAGGCAAGTGGAAAACAATAGATGATGAGACAAAACAGGCAAAATCTATTGTTGAAGTATTCAAAAAGTCAGACGGGAAATATTATGGGAAAGTTTCTCAGTTATTGATAAAACCAGCTGATCCAAACTGTACACTTTGTAAAGATGACAGAAAAGGAAAACCAATTGTAGGATTGGAGATCATCAGAGGATTGAAAAAAGAAGGTGATGAGTTTACCGGAGGAACAATTACGGACCCTAAAACAGGAAAAACATACAAGTGTACCATTACAAGAAGCGGTGATAAACTTAATGTAAGAGGTTACTTAGGATTATCTTTATTAGGAAGAACCCAGGTTTGGGAAAAAATGAATTAATTTAAGTTTAAATAGAATTTTAAAATGACATTTCAGAAATGAGGTGTCATTTTTTGTATAGATAGGAATTTCTTCAGGACCTTCTAAAAAATTACAAAGAACTGAGTCTACAGGAGAAAAATCAGTTTTAAATAAAATTAATAAAAAGACTTCTCGCTTAAATGAAGAGTCTTTTTATGATGTGTATAATAAAAAATCACTATTTTTGTAGTCTAAATTTTTCGAATAAATATGGCAGAATATACTTTTCGTGAGGTAATTGCACAGGCAATGAGCGAGGAAATGCGTAAAGACGAATCCATCTTTTTAATGGGGGAGGAAGTTGCAGAATACAATGGTGCTTATAAAGCTTCAAAAGGAATGCTGGATGAGTTTGGTCCTAAAAGAGTAATCGATACCCCAATTGCAGAACTTGGTTTTACGGGAATTGCTGTTGGTGCTGCGATGAACGGTAACAGACCAATTGTAGAGTATATGACATTCAATTTCTCATTGGTAGGAATTGATCAGATTATCAATAATGCTGCAAAAATCCGTCAGATGAGTGGTGGACAATGGAACTGTCCGATTGTTTTCCGTGGACCTACAGCTTCTGCAGGACAATTGGGAGCTACCCATTCTCAGGCTTTTGAAAACTGGTTTGCCAACATTCCTGGCCTTAAAGTAGTGGTTCCTTCAAATCCTTACGATGCGAAAGGGTTGTTGAAAACAGCAATTCAGGATAATGACCCGGTTATTTTCATGGAATCTGAGCAGATGTATGGAGATAAAATGGAAATTCCTGAAGAAGAATACTACTTACCATTAGGAAAAGCAGATATCAAGAGAGAAGGTACAGATGTTACTTTGGTTTCTTTTGGTAAAATCATGAAGCTGGCTTTACAGGCTGCTGAAGATATGGCTAAAGAAGGAATCTCTGTAGAGGTTATTGATCTTAGAACAGTTCGTCCTCTTGATTTTGATACTATTCTGGCATCAGTGAAGAAAACAAACAGATTGGTTATTTTGGAAGAAGCTTGGCCATTTGCGTCTATATCTTCTGAAATTACTTATATGGTACAGCAAAAAGCATTTGACTATTTAGATGCTCCTATCAAGAGAATTACTACTCCTGATGCACCTGCACCTTACTCTGCAGCATTATTTGCAGAATGGTTCCCTAAACTTGAAAAAGTAAAAGAGGAAATTAAAAAAGCGATGTACGTAAAATAGTTATAGAGAAAAACTTCCGAAAGGAAGTTTTTTCATTTATTATATTCATGAAGAAAAATTCTTGACGTCATAAAATTAGTATAAATTTGCGCCTTTAAAATAAATTAAGCTGATATGGCAGAAGTTACAGAAGATGGTTACCACTTCGATATAAAGAAGCTTTCCTTTATGGGAGTTTTAGTGTCTCTAGGAATTGTTTTTGGAGATATTGGGACCTCTCCGCTTTACGTAATGAAAGCAATTGTGAATGCAAGGTCTGGGAGTAGCAATATGCCTTTCAATGAATACATAGAGGGAGCTCTTTCCTGTATTATTTGGACGCTTACCCTGCAGACCACGATAAAATATGTTATCATTGCTTTAAGAGCAGATAATAAAGGTGAAGGAGGTATTCTGGCTTTGTTTTCATTGGTAAGAAACCTTAAGAAAGGTTGGCTGTATCTCATTGCCATTGTAGGAGCCGCCGCTCTTATTGCAGACGGGGTCATTACGCCATCACTTACCGTAATGTCGGCCATTGAAGGTCTTGAAATTTATAACCCTCACACCCCTGTTGTTCCTATCACGATTGGAATTCTGATTGTCATTTTTGTGGTACAGCAATTCGGAACCAGCTTTATCGGGAAGTTTTTTGGCCCTGTAATGGTTGTTTGGTTCCTGGTATTAGGAGGTTTGGGAGTGATGCATTTAAGTGAGAATTTTGAGATCCTAAGATCTTTCAATCCTTACTATGCTTACAAGCTTATTGTCAACTCACCCAGTGCTATTGTTATTTTAGGTGCTGTTTTCCTTTGTACAACAGGAGCAGAAGCGCTTTATTCAGACTTAGGACACTGCGGTGCAAAAAATATCAGAGTAAGCTGGGGATTTGTAAAAATCATGCTTATTCTAAACTATCTTGGACAGGGAGCATGGCTTCTGACTAATTACAACAAACCTGGATTTTCAGTAGTAAATCCGTTCTTTGGAATTATGGAAGAATGGATGATCATCCCGGGAGTAATTTTGGCAACAGCCGCTGCAATTATTGCCAGCCAGGCATTGATTACAGGTTCTTTCACCATATTCTCAGAAGCAATGTCTCTTAACCTGTGGCCTAATCAAAAAATTGATTACCCTTCCGGAGTTAAAGGACAGATGTATATCCCAAGAATCAACTGGGGACTTCTTATTCTGTGTATCATTGTCGTTCTGCATTTCAGGGAATCCGGAAAAATGGAAGCCGCTTATGGACTTTCCATTACAGTGACGATGCTGATGACGACAATTCTGCTCGTGTTCTGGCTATTGAAACAAAGAGTGAGCAAAATATTGATTTTATTCTTCGCATTTGTTTATATGGCTATTGAACTAGGTTTCTTCAGTGCCAATATTATCAAATTCATGGAAGGAGGATGGATTACCGTTGTATTGGCTGGTTCTATCGGACTTTCTATGTATGCATGGTATAACGGACGATTGATCAAAACAAGATTTATCCAGTTTGTGAAAATAGAAAAATATGTGTCTATCCTTAAAGACATGAAACTGGATGAGACCATTCCGAAATATGCTACCAACCTGGCTTATCTGAGCAGAGCAAAAAGAAATGATGAAGTAGAATCAAAAATTATTTATTCCATCATCAAAAAACAGCCGAAAAGAGCAGATCATTACTTTATTCTGAGCATTGTAAACCAGGAAGATCCATATACTTTCAAATATACAGTTGATGAAATTCTTCCGGGAACAGTCTATAAAATCAACTTCCTTTTAGGATTTAAAGTAGACCGAAGAATCAATGACTATTTCAATATGGTCCTTAAAGATTTAATGGCTGACGGAACCATTCCTTCAAGAAGCAGCCACCCTTCTTTAAGATCTCATGAAATACCGCCGGATCTTAAATATGTAATCATAGATAATACGTATATCAACGATATCCTTTTAACTGTTAAGCAAAAGATTATTCTTAACATTTACAACTTTGTGAAGTATATCGGAAGTGATGACTTTAAGGCCTGGGGAGTATCTTCTCACAACGTTGAAGTAGAATCTGCACCTATTACAGAACTTACGGTTTATGATAATAAGATTGAGCAGTCAGGGTACTTCCGTCACAACTCTTAGCCTTCTGGCGTTGAACCATGCTATCTATTTAAATAAAATTCAATAAATTTGTAGATAATTTTTTTAATGGATACAGTACAAAAAGAAAAAAATATAGCATTGATCAAGGATGTTTTAAGAAACTACTTATTAGAAAAAGGGTTCAGAAACACACCTGAAAGATATACGATATTAGAAGAGATTTATAATATGGATCATCACTTCAACGTTGATGATCTGTATCTTCTGATGATGCAGAAGAAATATCATGTTTCCAAAGCGACGATTTACAACACTATTGAGATTTTCCTTGATGCAGGTTTGATCCGTAAGCATCAGTTCGGAGAAAAGACATTGACCTCTTCATCTTATGAGAAGTCTTATTTTGACAAACAGCATGACCACCTGGTGATCTACAAAAAAGACTCTGATAAAGAGATTGAAGAAATTATTGAATTCTGCGACCCAAGAATCCAAGGAATCAAAGAAGCCATTGAAGAAGCATTTGGCGTAAAAATTGATTCTCATTCGCTATATTTCTATGGCACTAAGAATGACTAATTAATGAGAATAATCCTTTTTCTGCTAATCTTTATTTCTACGCTCAACTTTGCGCAGGATAAAACTCCTGTGAAGAGAGATCCTTATTTGCAGGCTCCTTCACCGGCTCAGCCCAAACAGGTGAGACCCGAAGATAAAGTAAAGATCATCCATGCGGACGAAATCAAGAAAGACCCTGAAAAATACGACGGAAACCAATATTTTACCGGGCATGTTCAGATTGAACATCAGGGCTCCATTCTTACCGCAGATGAAGTTGTCCTGTATAATGAAGAAAACTTTGTAAAAGCAATAGGCAATACAAGGCTTCAAAATACAGATGGCTCAGTAATTACAGCAGGAGAAATGGAATATGATGCCAATACCCAAAAAGGTGTTGCCAGAAAAAATGTGGTCTTAACCGACCCTAAACAAACAATAAAAACAGATATTCTGTATTATGACAGACTGGCTAATCAGGCTTATTTTAATACAGGAGGAACGATCTCTGATGGTCAGAATGTAACCTATGCCAAAGTGGGAACTTACTTTCTCAATACAAGAGTTGTTGACCTTACCGGAAATGTAAAGATCGAAACACCTCAGTATATTATAGATGGTCCCAACATCAAGCAGAATCAGAATACTAAAATAGCAGATTTTAATGGTCCTACAACCATTACCAGCAAAACTAATCCAAGAAACAGAATCTATACTGAAAGAGGAACCTATAAAATGGATTCCAAGGAGGCTTACCTAACCAAAAACTCAAGGATATTTTATAATGAGAAAATCCTTACCGGTGATGATATGTATTACAATCAGATTTCCGGATTTGGTAAAGCAACAGGAAATGTAACCCTTGACGATCCAAAAGAAAGAAGATATATAAAAGGAGGGTATGGAGAGATTTTTGAGAAAAAAGACTCTGCAATGATGACGAAAAACCCTTATGCCGTAAAAGTGATGGAAAAAGATTCCATTTATTTTGCAGCAGAAAAAATTATCTCTTATCAAAGACCGGATTCATTGGACATTAAAGTGAAGAAAAGCTATCTCAGAGCCTTTAAAAAAGCCCGTATTTATAAATCCAATGCACAGGGAAGAGCAGATTCCATAGCCTTTAATGAAACGGATGGGATCATGCATATGTATACAAGCCCGATTCTGTGGAGCGGTGAAAAACAGGTGACCGGTGATAAAGTGGAAGCTTACTTTAATACCAAAACAGAAGATATAGACTCATTAAAAGTAATCGGAAATGCCTTTGCCATCAGTAAAGTTGATTCACTCAATCTAAAAGATGAATTCAATCAGGTGAAAGGAAAATTCATGACGGTTTACTATGAGAAAAATGATATTAAAGAAGCCAGAGTCGTTGGAAATGCCCAGTCTATTGTCTATGTAGATGATACCGATCAGGAAACAAAAAAACCGGAAAGAATAGGAATTACCCTTTCTACCTGCGGAATTATCGGTGCATTGTTTGAAGAAAGAGCCTTACAGATTATTTCATGCAGTATTGGAGCAAATTCTGATACCTATCCCATGAGTAAAATAGAACCTGCACGAAGAAAGTTCCCTGATTTTAACTGGAATACGAAAGACCGGATCCGGAAATGGCAGGATATCCTTGTAGACAGCCCGAACAACGAGGAAATACAATATACAGCTGATAGTGAACTCTTCGATAAAGCACAGAAAGCAATTGATGACGAAAAAGCTAAGGAAGAAGCTAAAAAGCCGAAAAGAACCAGAAAATAATACAAAAGACCAGTACTCGCTGGTCTTTTTTGTGGATTAATTTTAACCTTTAGTGAATCTTTTATAGCTTTGCTGAAATTTTGGAGACAATGGAAATGCATAAAGATTTTTTTATATATCAGGCTCAAACCACAAAATTTGCGGCAGGTTTTGAAGTTGAAAAAGCAGAAGGAAGCTATATTTACGGTACAGACGGAAAAAGATATCTTGACTTTGTAGCAGGAGTTTCTGCCAATACGCTGGGGCATTCACATCCTAAGATCGTAAATGCAATTAAAGAACAGGCAGATAAATACCTTCACGTAATGGTGTATGGCGAATATGCCCAGGAAAAGCCTGTTGCCCTATGCAAGCTGCTTGCAGAAGCTACCCCGGAGCCTTTAGAAGTTACCTATCTTGTAAACAGTGGTGCCGAAGCTATTGACGGAAGCCTGAAACTGGCAAAACGATATACAGGGAGAGAAGAAATTGTTTCCTTTAAAGACTCTTATCACGGAAATACCCATGGGGCTTTGAGTGTTTCAGGAAATGAAACGCATAAAAGAGAATTCCGTCCCTTATTACCGATGGTTTCTTTCATTGAATTTAATAATGAAAAAGATTTCGATAAAATCACTGAGAAAACAGCGTGTGTCATTCTTGAGACCATTCAGGGAGCAGCAGGGTTTCTGGTTCCTGATCAAGACTATCTGATCAAACTGAAGAGAAGATGTGAAGAAGTAGGTGCTCTTTTGATTTTAGATGAAATCCAACCCGGATTTGGAAGAACAGGAAAGTTATTTTCTTTTGAGCACTTTGGAATTGTTCCGGATATCCTGGTAATGGGTAAAGGAATGGGAGGAGGAGTTCCTGTAGGAGCTTTTATGAGTTCCAGAGAAATCATGGAAAGCTTATCACACTCACCAAAGCTTGGTCATATTACTACTTTTGGAGGAAACCCGTTGATTGCAGCCGCAAGTTACGCTACTTTAAAAGAAGTGCTGGACAGCGGGCTGATGGATGAGGTGGAAGAAAAAGAACAACTGTTCAGAGAACTTTTAGTTCATCCTAAAATTAAAAATATCAATGGCAAAGGTCTAATGCTTGCCGTGAATCTCGGAACACCGGAATATACGTTGGAAGTGGCGAAAAAATGTATGGAAAAAGGACTTGTTGTTTTCTGGCAGCTGTACAGAAATGAATACCTGAGAATTTCTCCGCCGCTTACATTATCTAAAGATGAAATCAGAGAAGGATGTCAGATTATCCTTGATATC
The DNA here is from genome assembly GCF_900182655.1 of Chryseobacterium rhizoplanae. Classification (GTDB taxonomy): domain Bacteria; phylum Bacteroidota; class Bacteroidia; order Flavobacteriales; family Weeksellaceae; genus Chryseobacterium; species Chryseobacterium rhizoplanae. The sequence continues at coordinate 198,841 of NZ_FXTC01000003.1, read as the reverse complement.
CTGAACGAAAATTAAAGATAAAATCTCTCCTTCCCGGAGAGATTTTTTTATGCTTTACATGACAGTTTTAGCCATTAAAAATTAATAGAATAAGGATTTAAATCCCGTGATAAATATCATACTGATTCTTTAAAAAAGTAATTGTTTTTTTGCGTAATAAAAAAATTAATTTATATATTGCGGGACGATAAAACAAAGATTATATGGCGAAACATAAAGTCCATTACGAATTTCCAATGCACTGTTTATCAGAGATTTTATACGAATATCTGGCGACTGCAGAAGGATTGTCTGAATGGTTTGCGGATGAGGTAACAGAGAAAGGCGATGATTTCTTTTTTAGCTGGGGTGGAGGACCTGCTGAGAAGGCCACTTTGATCAGATATAAGCCTGAAGGTTTCGTGCGTTTCAGATGGGAAGAAGATGAAGGAACAAAAAATTTCTTTGAAATGACTATCACAATTGATGATATTACAGAAGATCTGGCTTTAAATATTACAGACTTTTGTGAAGAAGGTGATGAAGAGGAAAATGCAATGTATTGGGAAAATCTTATTGAAAACCTGAGAATAAAATTAGGTGCGGCATAATACCGGGCTATATTAAATGATAAAACTGATGAACGATTTATCGTTCATTATTTTTTTGTAAATAAATCACATCAAAAATTGGAAAATCAATATTTTACATCAGACGAGTTAAATGTAAAGAACAGAGCCTTCCTTTGGGGCGACTCAGTGAAAGTTTCTTTCTTTGTAAGAAATGGTGGATTGATCATGGACGAAGAATGCTATTTTTTCCTGATGGCTTCCATGAGAAAGATGAGAATGAATATTCCTTTAACTTACACCCTGGAGTTTTTCCAGACTCTTTTTCAAAAAGAAATTATTGAAGGTAAAGGAGTAAAGAACGGAATTATCAATTTCCAGGTGTTCAGGAATAATGACGGCGTAACATTGGCGAAATCTTCTGTTTCCTATTTCTACGAAGTTTCAGAAATGGCGGATGTGCTGGCAGTTCATCAAAGACCTTTAGAATTGGATCTGATTAAGGAAATTAACGTTAATAACAACCTTCTGAGCAATATCAGAGTTCACTGCCCGGAAAATATCTACGGAGCGATCTATGCCCAGGAAAACGACCTTGATGACGTTATTCTTCTTAATCCCAACAAAAGGATAGCACGTACTACTGCCGGAAATCTTCTTTTTTTAGAAGGTGACGTTATTAAAGTGCCAAAGCAGACTGAAGGAGCTTACATTTCTCCTTTGATGGAAAACTTTGTGACTTTTTTACATAAAAATAACCTTGCTGATATTCAGGAACACGAAATTATCGCATTTGAATCTCAGAAAGCTGAAGAAATTTTAATGATTTCTGAAGAGAAAGGTATATTTTCTGTAGGTAAGATTAGAAATAAGACTTTTGAAAACTCCCGTTTCTCAGAATTAGTAGAAAGCTGGAAGAAAAGTTTTAATCAATAAAAATTGACAAACCCGGTAAACAACAAAGTTCCAGAAGTCCTTTACCGGGTTTTATTCTGATTAAATCAGAAATTGTTTATTTATTTAGTATTCGTTGATGATTTCAACAAATTTCTGTGCGATTTCTTTCTGCCCTTTTTCACTTGTTATATAATTCCTGTTTTCAGAATTATTGATGAACCCAAGTTCTACCAATACGGCAGGTGCTTTAGTTTCTCTTAAAATGTGAAGATTGCTCTCTGATATTTTACGGGCATTGAATTTCTTATAAATTTTTCCGGCAAGCTCCTTTGAAACATCAGAATTCTGAACATACACCTCAAAACCGTTATCAGACCTCTCTTGTTCAGCAGAAGTGTTGACATGGAGTGAAATGGCCATTTCAGGATTAAGTTTATTGATCTGAGCTGTCCTTTCAGAAAGAGAAGGATACGTGTCAGAATCCCTTGTCAGAATAATTTCATATTTATCCTGGCTTTCATTGATCTTCTGGATTTCCTTAGCAATACTTAACGATATATTTTTTTCACGAATTTCACCATGTGTAGCCCCAAAATCATTTCCGCCATGACCGGCATCTATGACAATGTATTTTTTGTTAACTGGGGTAAATGATAAAAATGCGGTAGAAAATATTGATAAAGCAAGTAATGTAATACCTTTCATATCAGTGATTTTAGTTTTTCAAAGAACGGAAAAACTTTCTTTAAAATTGGTTAAAGGAATCTTAAAGTTTGTTAATTGTCTGATTGTCATGAAAATGACACACTAATTCAGCGAAATGTCTTCAGGAGAATTGGCCCAAAGAAGAAATTCACCACCAAGATTCTGCATAATAGATTTCCAGAGAGTTTGATCGTTTGGAAGCGTATAATCCAGATTATACACATCTACTACCGTCCACATTTTTCTTTGAACTTCAGTGTCAAGCTGGCCCGGAGACCATCCTGAATAGCCTGAAAATATTTTGATGTGCTCAATATCCAGTTCGCTGCTCAAAACAGCATTGATGATGCGTTCAATATCTTCTGTAAGATAATATTCATCTGTGATGTCTGTATAGATCTCAGTAACCCTTTTACCTTTTACAATAAAAAACACTTTGTCGTTCTCCACAGGACCTCCGTCATACACCTCAATTTTAAAGTCAAAAAAATCTTTGAACCTGGTGCTCATCTGGCTGTTCTTTTTATTCAGTATCAAACCAAATGCACCACTTTCATTATGTTCAATAACCAGCACTACCGATCTTGAAAAAATATCGCCGGAAATGTCAGGTGTCGAGATTAATATTTTACCTTTGTATGAGTGATTCATACTCAAATTTAATAAAAAATATTTATGGAAAACCTGCACGACAAAAGAAAAGTGTACGAGAAATCCCAACTTATTGAAAGTGAGATAAAACAAAATCCAATTGAGCAGTTCAGAGACTGGTTTTTGGAGGCCAGTGAGAGCCCAATGATCTCAGAATCCAATGCTATGGCTGTTTCTACAGTAGAGGAAGATGGGTGCCCGAGAACAAGAATGGTGCTTCTTAAAGCATATACCCATGAAGGATTTATTTTTTATACCAACTACAACAGCCGAAAGGGAAAAGCAATAGAAAACAATCATAAAGCATGCCTGCATTTCTTCTGGCCTAATCTTGAAAGACAAATCATCATTAAAGCAGATCTTGAGAAACTTGCGGAAAACTTAAGTGATGGTTATTTCCATTCAAGGCCTAAAGGAAGCCAATTGGGAGCTGTAGTATCTCCACAGAGCCAGGTGATTCCAAACAGAGAGTTTTTGGAAGATAAATTAAAAGAACTGGAAAAAGAATATGAAAATACTGAAGTTCCAAGACCTTCTAATTGGGGCGGATATCTGGCAAGACCTTATGAGATTGAATTCTGGCAGGGCAGGCCCAACCGTCTTCATGACAGAATTATTTATCAGCTGGAAGATCTGGATTGGAAGATTTCAAGACTGGCTCCTTAAATGGGGAATTAGATATTAGAAGCTAGAAATTAAAGATAATCGTTTTATCATAAAACGAATACTGAAAATATAAAACTTTGTACTATCAATAGAAGCGGGCTTTAGCCCGCTTATTTATTTATAACAATGATAAAGGCTTTAGCCGAAACTTAATATTCTACAGCTTATTTATTTTGAAAAGTAATGGAAATGAGACTGCCTAAAGCCCTTTAAAGTTTTGGCTGAAGCCATCAGAACTGATGATGTTTTTGAACGGGCTCCCTTCGACTAAGCTCAGGATTATAGCCCGTTCCTATTGAATGTTTAACTCTAAACATAATTAATTGGTTAATTAATTATGATTGCCTCCTATTGCTTAATAATCTTGATCCGGTTTGTAAAATAAATCATCAATAGAAGCGTGTTTTAGCCCGCTTATTTATTTACAATAATAATAATAATAATAATAATAATAATAATAATAATAATAATAATAATAATAATAATAACGGCTTTAGCTAAAACTTAATAATTCTTAATTGCTTAAAGTTTCTTAATGGTTTAATTTCTTCCACTATTTAAAATAAAAAAAGGCTATTTCTAAGAAACAGCCCTTGAATTTTTTTAATCTGAATGATTATTTTTTCTTAGCACCTGAAACTGCATTTGATAAATCAGCTCCAGCTTTAAATTTAGCAACTTTTTTAGCAGCGATCTTGATCGGTTTTTTAGTTGCAGGGTTAATCCCTTGTCTAGCAGCTCTCTCAGCTACTGAGAAAGTACCGAAACCTACTAAAGACACTTTTCCGTCTTTTTTCTTTAATGTAGTAGTTACGTTACCAATGAAAGATTCTAAAGCAGCTTTTGCTGCAACTTTAGTGATACCTGCATCTTTAGCGATTGCGTCGATTAATTCAGACTTGTTCATAATTTTTAATATTAAAGTTAGTTCGTAATTATAGCAAATATAATACTATTTTCTAATTGTGCAATTTTTTTATTAAAACTTGTAAAATTTTTTTGCTTTTCGGGGAAATCAGTTCAAATATGATAATTCCACTTTTTACAGAAAATCTACGTTACAGGTTACTAAAATCATGCCAAATGCTTATGTTTATTGACTTTAGCAAAAAGTTAATATTATTTTTCGTATTTATTAAATCCTAAATTTCGTATAAACAATTAATTTTTTTGACCATATGATTATTAAATCTATAAGTAATTTTCGGAATCCTTGTGTTCTGTGAAATTAAACGCCTGTGTTTGTGGGAGTTTTTAAATGATACTAAAGACCTGATTTATTAATTTTTATTAATAAATTTGCAACATGTTAATAGAAGTTTTCAAGTCTAAGATTCATAGGGTGAGAGTAACTGCCTCTGACCTTAATTATATAGGAAGTATAACAATAGATGAAGATCTTATTGAAGCTGCCGGTCTGGTAGTGGGAGAAAGGGTCTATATTGTGAATGTGAACAACGGAGAACGTTTTGACACGTACGTTATCAAAGGAAAAAGAAAATCCGGAGAAGTATGTCTGAACGGGCCCGCAGCAAGAAAAGTACAGAAAGATGATATTATCATTGTTATTGCTTATGCGCAGATGACCCCGGAAGAGGCTAAAGACTTCCAGCCAAAGATCGTTTTCCCGGATGAAAAAACAAATCTTCTTACCTAGTACATGGAGAAAACATCAAAAAGTCCGGTAAAATCAATAGTAACAATAGTAATATCGCTTGCTTTTGCAAGCTTTTTTTTATGGCTTGCCTTAAGAGGCCTCGATTTTAAAGTCATTCAGAAGTCTCTGGCAAAAGCGAATTATCTTTGGGTACTGTTTGCATCTGTATTTGGTCTTCTTGCGTATTGGTTTAGGGCCATTCGCTGGAACCTGATGCTGGAACCCATGGGATACAAAATTTCTAACTCCAATTCTCTTTGGTCTATATCATTTGGATATCTGATGAACCTTACCATTCCGAGGAGTGGTGAAGTGGCAAGAGCTACGGCTTTGTATGGGGTAGAAAAAGTACCTGTGGACAAATCTTTTGGAACGATCATTTTGGAAAGAGTGGTAGACCTGATATGTATGCTCGGTTTTTTAGGATTGACTTTATTGTTTAAATATGATGCAATTCTGTCGTTCTATAAAAATTCAGGAATCAGTATGAATCCTAATAAGATTGTATTGATCCTTTCAATTCTGATTGCAGGAACTGTTTTATTTTTCGTATTCAAGAAGAAACTTTCAGGAATTCCCTTTTTAGGAAAAATTGTCAACTTTATTGATGGGATTTTTCAGGGGATCACTTCAATTTTTAAATTAAAAGAAAAGGGAAAATTCATTCTTTATACATTAGGAATCTGGATTTGTTATTATTTAGCGGCTTATCTGGTTTGCTTTGCACTTCCGGAAACCTCTGCATTTACCTTCGCAGACGGTTTCTTTATTATCGTAGTAGGAACATTGGGAATGATTATTCCTGCCAGTGGAGGTATTGGGGCTTATAACCTTGCGATGAAGTATGGTTTTATGGCACTTTTTATATCCGTAGGAAAAAGTGCTGATTTCGGTGGGGAAATGGGATTGACCTATTCCTTTATTTCTTTACCGCTGCAGATTGTGATCATGCTGGTGATGGGATTGATTTCCATTCCTATGCTGGCCAAAGCAAGAAATGCTGCTGTTTCAGATAAGGATTTTGAAAATTAATTTAATACTCTTTATACAATACAAGGTTCAATTTTTTAATTGGACCTTTTTTTATGATGATGCGTGACTTAAACAGCTTTGATTGAGTTCTAGAAATGATTTTTCCTAAATAAATTTGGCCAGGTCATAAATCACTTCTATCTTAATGCGAAAAATAATCATAATATAATGGCAATTAATCTACAGAAAGGGCAAAAGATCGAGATAGGATTGACGAAAATGACGATCGGATTAGGCTGGGATCCCAACGAAGGAACCGGCTATGATTTTGACCTTGATGCTTCTGCAATCATGATTGATTCTGACAGAAAATTAGTAAGCGAAGAATACTTTGTTTTTTACAATAACCTGAATTCTCCGGACGGAGCCCTTATCCATACAGGAGATGATCCTAGTGGTAAAAACAGTGATGGTGACGATGATGAAGCTATTGTAATAGATCTTGATAAAGTAGATTCAAGAGTAGAAGAAATTCTTTTCGTAGTCACTATAGAAGATTTTGAAAGAAGAAGACAGAATTTCGGACAGGTAAGAAACTCTTATATCAGGGTTGTTGATAATCATTCAAACCAGGAAATTGCAAAATATGAACTGGATGAAGATTTCTCCATTGAAACCGGTGTAGAGTTCGGAAGGCTGTACAAAAGAAACGGAAGCTGGAAATTTGAAGCTTCAGGGATAGGATACAGGGCAGATCTTGGCTTCTTTTTAGAGAAATACTACAAAGGGCAAATTATCAAATAAAATCATCAAATACACAAAACTATAACTATGGCAATTAATTTACAGAAAGGACAAACGATAGATTTAAAAAAGAATGACCGCGGAGAAAGCGTTTATGATCTTTCAAAAGTAACCATTGGCTTAGGATGGGATATAAGAACGGGCTATAATCCTGAGCTTAGTCGAAGGGAGCCCGTTTAATCAAATGAAAAAAGTCCAACGGCTTTAGCCAAAACTTACATGATTTTCAATTCACTGCTTTTCAGTTTCCATGAAATAAGAATACTGATCTTCACCCACAATTCTAAAACCAAGACTTGTGTAAAGATGCTGTGCCTTATTGGTTTTTAAGACACTTAATGATACCGTTTTTCCTGCTAACGAAGCTTCCTCCAGGATATCAGACAAAATCTTTTTTCCAAGCCCTTTACCTTGTTGGCTGGGATCAATCTGAAGTTGCAGAACTTCAATGTTGGTAAATGTTCGGTCTACTTTTAGCAGTCCTACGGGTTGATTGTTTAAAAGAATAATATTGGCTTTTTCAAACTGGTACAGAACTCTTTGCAAAGTTGTTTCTCTGTCAGTAGATAGTCCTGAATTTTCATAATGAGGGTTCATTGTTTTCATTCTGAGGTTGAGAAGAAAATCAATATCTGTTTCGTCAGCTTGTTTATAATGCAGGTCAAGATTCATATTCAAAAATAAAAATTAGATTTTATTTTAATGCAATTTTCAGTCCCATTTCCTCTTTCATATGCAGCAAGACTTCTGCATTTCCCCGGGCATCATCTACCGGATTGTGGGTATGTTCCGTTTTGCGCACATGCTTCCATTGGGCAAAAGTATCCTTTTCCAATCCGCAGTAAAGATCAGACAGTCTTCTGGAAGAAAAGCCAAAAGGATTCCGTCCGAGAAAATGATGGAAATACCAGCAGATAAACATCCAGTCGAAACCATTATTATCGCTGATGAAAATAGGTCTTCCTTTGGAGTTCGTTTTAATCCAGTCTTCAAAGGCAAGCATTACAGTCTCGGGATTATCAAAATTCATTGTTTCTTCCCTGCTGAAACCGGAAACCGCTAAAGCATCAGGATTGAATCTATCAGAAATCGGCTTCAGTTTTCCATAAAAAGTAGTGTCCAGTTCCTGTGTAACGAGTACAGCCCCGAAACAGACCATTGAAAAATCACCGGGAATCGGCCCATCCGATTCTATGTCAACCATGACGTAGCTCATTGGAAATAGTTTTAAGAAAACGAAGATATTGAAATAAGCTGGATAATGTAATGTTTAAGGCTGGAAACTGGGAGAAGGAAGCTGGAAGTTATTTTGGTTGCTAAGATATACTTTTCTCTTTTTAATAAAAGTTATCTCAAAGATTTCAATCAAATAGCTTCAGATGTTACTCGTCATCCAGAAACTTCCCTCCTCCAACTTCCCTCTTCCAGCCTCATATTAACTCAAAAAAACCTCTTCTCCCGATTTTTATCTTCGTTTGCGGGATCAGTTCCATTTCTTCATTAGCATCTGTTATTTTGATATTATTGACCTGAATGCCTCCATTTTCAATTAACCTTCGGACGGCTGATTTGCTGAGGTTATTTTTAAGCTGATGGCAAAGTTCCACAAGAGATACTTTATTTTGGTTGTTTTTCAAAGAATTTATAGAAACAGGTTCATACACTTTTTCCTCAAAATTTTTATTCTGAAACTGATTGATAAAGAATTGTTCTGCATTTTCTGCTGAAGCATCATCATGGTATTGACTGATGATATTTTTAGCAATGAGTTTTTTTATATTCATAGGATTTTCGCCTTCCGTTATTCTCGAAACAAGAGTCTTTTTTTCTTCTACAGGAAAATCTGTAGTCAGGTTGATGAATTCCTCTATCAATGCATCCGGAATAGACATCGTTTTTCCAAACATTTCATTAGGTTCGTCTGTCAGCCCGATAATATTGTTCAGTGACTTACTCATTTTTTCCTTTCCGTCAAGACCCTTGAGCAGTGGCATACACATGACGATTTGTGCAGGCATTCCGTATACCTCCTGAAGCTGTCTTCCCATTGTACAGTTGAAAAGCTGATCTGTGCCACCCATTTCGATGTCACACTCAATTTTTACAGAATCAAAACCCTGAAGAATGGGGTACACAAGTTCATGCAAGGCAATAGGGGTATTTTCTGTAAATCTTTTATTAAAATCATTGCGGTGCATCAGTTGAGCAACAGTAACTTTTGATAGCAATTGGATAACCTCTGAAAAGTCAAGCGCATCCAGCCAGTCAGAATTGAAAACAATCTTTGTCTTCTGAACATCAATTACTTTGGAAAGCTGGTTGATATAAGTCTGGGCATTATGCTGTACATCTTCAGCACTTAAAGGTTTTCGGGCTTTATTTTTCCCTGTAGGATCACCAATTCTCGCCGTAAAACTTCCTACCACGATAATGATCTGATGTCCCAGATCCTGAAATTGTTTCAGTTTTTTCAGTACAACCGCATGTCCCAGATGCAGATCCGGCGCAGTAGGGTCAAATCCCAGTTTGATGGATAGTTTTCTGTTTTCCTTTTCGGCTTGTATAAGTTTTTCTTCCAAACCGTTTTCAGGTAGGATGATAGCCACATTTTCTTGTAGTAAGTGAATCATGTTGAATAGTTTTAAAAATGAAAAGCCCGGACAGGTACTGTCCGGGCTTTATATATACGTTAGATTATTTTATTGAATTACAGATATAGAAAGTCTTCCCGAACGATAGCTCGGAACGTAATATTCACTGAAGAATGGAAGACGTAGTATACTGTTTAAATGTTTCATGATGTTGTAAAGGTACAGAATTTCTGCGGATCCAATATTTAAACCATTAAGATATTTTGTAAAGGTTATAACAAGATTAGTTTAAAAAACTTAACCAATTACGAATCTTAATGGTTTAAAATAATGGTTCAAAACAATTTTATTTGCGGTGTTTGAAGCCAATTTCATGCCATAAATCCCTTAAAAGCAAAATACAGAATAAAGATGTAAAAACTGTATTTTATTATTTTCTTTGTCAGTTTATAAGTGTTGATTAATAAAGGATTGGCGGTTTGTTTGTCAGTGTTTGTTTTCATAAATTGTTATTAATAATTAAAGACATATTCAGAATACAAGGTTTTAATTTGATCTTCCCAGATTTCAATATCTTCGGATGTCGCTTTATCTGCCTTATCAAAAAATAAATGTTGGATAATTTCCAGTCCGGAATAGATAAAAATTCCATTATCTGAGGTTAATGTAAGGGCTTTATCCATTCCGGTTTGTTCATATTCTTCATGAGATTTTCCGTGGGTATTGATAATGACGGCTTTTTTACCCGTCAGAAGTCCTTTTTGTATACCCTGATCATAACGGTAGGCAAATCCGTAACTAAAGACCCGGTCTATATAACCTTTCATCATTGCAGGAAGACCTGTCCACCAGATAGGATAAATAAAAGTAATCTGTTCTGCCCAGGAAATATAATCCTGTTCAACTTGTATATCATCAGCTACTTTTCCCATGCGCTGTCCCTGCATATCAGCCAAAGAAAGTACAGGATCAAAACCTGTTGCATACAGATCTCTCACTACAATTTCCTGATTTCGGGATTCAAGCGTTTCAATAACGGTGTTTAAAAGTTGATGATTTAAACTGTTCTCATTCGGATGGGCGTAAATTATTAAATGTCTCATTGTTTTTCTTGTTAAGATTATTGAGACAAAAGTAGCCGGATGTACTTTTCAAAAATTGTAAGAAAACGAAACGGCTATTTAGACTTTGGATTGCAGATCTCCTGCTGAAATTTTAAATACTGAGCTGGCGAAATGTTCATAAAATGTTTGAAATCATGAATAAGCTGGCTTTGATCATAATAACCACATTCATCAATGATGGTAAACCATTTCACTTTATTCTGCTTTCCGGTTTCTTTTTCAATGATTTTTACAGCTTTTAAAAAACGGTTATAGCGGTTAAGCTCTTTTAAGGAATACCCGAATTGCTCTTTCTGCTTTCGCTGAATATTTCTTTCTGTCTGCTGAGTCTGCTCTGCAATTGCTTTGACCGGATTCAAAAGATCATTTTCAAAACTGCTCAAAAGTTTACTGGTAATATCCTGATGTTGAAGATAAGGTTTGCAGAATTCAAGGATGTGATTTACCTGCTCTTGGGTTGAAGCTAATTTTTTCAACTGTTGCCACAAATCTGTAAAACAATTTTCCTCCAGCAGTTCGTCAGGATGTCTTACCGATTGTTCAATGGGTACTTTTCCAAAAAATCTGAAGAAAGCATCATCTTTAAAATTGGCTACCAGAATAGAACAGCCTGCCGGAAGCGTATATTCAAAAGATTGTCTCACCGGACCCAATACCATACATTTATCAACACCAACGGTTGTCTTTTCGCGGGTAGACATTGTAGCACTTTCTCCAAAACAGAATAACAGAATTGTCTGATACGTGGGCAAAAGAGTTTTGGTAACAGATCGATCAGAAGTATTTTCAGCAAAATAAAAATGAGTAAATACATTTTCAAATTCCTGAGGAACTGAAATCCTAAACTCATTATATTCCGGTGTTAATTCCATAATTAAGAAATTAAGAAAAGTTTTTTGCCATTTTATAATTAGTAAGGGCAATTCCTTTTACACGAACAGTCTGCTCTTCAATCACATGAAAACTCATCTTTTCAAAAAAGGGTCTGGCGGTTTTGCTTACATCTGCTGTAATTTGTTTCGTATCATGCTTCAGAGCTTCTTTTTCAATTTCATGGTAAAGCAGCGCTGCTATCCCTTTATGCTGATAAGCTTTGTGTACAAAAAGAAGGTCAATATAGTTTCCCTTATCAAGAGTACAGAATCCTGTGATCTGATTTCTATTTTCAGCAATTAAAACATGTTGGCTGCTGATCACATTCATCCATCTTTCCTCGTTTTCTGCACCGGATTTCCATGCTTCAAGTTGTTGGGGATTGTAGTCTTTTTTGCATACCTCATCTATAGTGGATGTAAAAAGCTCCAGCATTTCCGGAAGATCTTTCCTGAGCCCTTTTCTTATAATAATACTCTGGTTATTGGATGTATTGCTGTTCATAAAGTTTTTGCTGTTCTTTATTAAGAAGTGGATAGAAAAGATTCATCTGCAGAAGCGTATAATGCTGTATTGCTTCTTGGGGACTGAGCTTTAAGATAAGCCTGTTGTGAGTAAGCCAGTTATCTGCAATGATGAATATCTGTTCAGTAAGACAATCCACAATAAAATGGGGAACATCTTTCTGGAAAATATTACTCTTTTGAAGGTCTGAAAAGATGAGCTGAAATTCCTCTTTTCTGCTGAAATTGATCCCTTCATACCTGGATTCTATTTCAGGAATCCGGTTGAGTATATCTATAAAATTAATAAATATAAAACGGTAAAAATAAAAGATCTCACAGGTAGAATAGGTAAACTGATAAAGATCTTGCAGACTTTTATTATCCAGTTTTTTCATTTGGTTCAGAAGCTCATCCATTTTCTGGGTAAGCTCTGAGAATAGAATTTTAATAATGTCTTCCGAGTGCCTGAAATGATAATGCAGGTTGCCCGCACTGATGTTGAGTTCAGCCGCAATATGCCTTGTAGTGATATTGTTATATCCCTTTTCATTAAATAACTCCAGTGCTTTAGACAGAATTTTATCCTTGGTCTTCATAGCTCAAAGATAAGAATATAAGAACGGATATAAATCATATTTTAAAAATTAGAACAATTGTTCTAATTTGGTATATTTGCAAAATAAAATCATAAGGCAGTGGAAGGTAAACCAAAATTTGATTACGAATCAGCAGGCAAAAACGAGGATGAAAGCAAAACCGATCCTCAGGAAGTTATATCCAAAATACTGCAGGTTGTTCTTGGGATAATAATGGCAGTGCTCCACATGTAATGAAAAAAAGAATTTCATATTGGTTTCTGCTGGGACTGGCAGCCTGGGGAACGATTGTTTTGCTGAGACAGAACGGAATTTATATTCCCGTTATCAATGATTATTTTGCGGACGGTATTACTGTTCCTATGTATTGTTATCTGATCGGATATATAATGAATTCAATCTTGGGCTGTTCATGGAAACCTGATTTGAAATTTATATTCACCTCAGTGCTCTATCTGTCTTTTTTGTTTGAAATGCTTTGCCCGAAACTATCTGCCCAATTTATCGGAGATATTTTTGATGTACTTGCATATTTTGCCGGAGGAATGGTGTATTATTTTGTTGCAGTAAAGAATTTGGCTGTAAATAAATAAAAAAAGCCAACAAATCTACATCGTAAAAGAGACTGCTGGCTGTGGTATAGTTTTTATCCTGATTCAATCATTCTTGTTAATCTCAGTTGTACTTTTTTATCAGCAGCGTTTTTTCGATTATATATACAAGACAATTATTGAATCCGGAATGTTACATGAGCGGAAGAATATTTTTTAAACTTATCCCTTTGAATAAGGATAAAGAAATTTCATCCCGATAACAATGAAAGGGATATCAGAACAGCTAAAAGCGAATGAAAGGTTTTTATTCCTGTTCCAGTTTAATAATAGGACCTTTGTAAAACTTGGTCAGATCATACAGATCAGCAAAATGATGTTGAAGTTCGGGAATGATTTTTCCGTCAAATTCTTTTGAGCTACATTGGTTTTCTGCCAGAAGATATAAAGATTGATGGTCCGGTTTCAGATACTCACAAAGTATATTATCCTGATGCTGGTCTCTATTGATAATTTCTGTGAGAAATATTCCGTAGATCAGGAATTGATTGAAGTTTTTGGAATCCACAATATAATTCATGTCCTGTTTCAGGAGCTTTTCATAATCTGAAAGAATCTGAAGAAAGTTTTCGGCATGAACGGTTGTAGGTATTTCATAAAAAAGATCAATACCATTGATGAAAAGTTGTGTTTTAGCTTCCTCATGATCTGAAGAATATACTTTACTAAACCATTGAAAAATAAGGAGAAGCTCCTCCTGAGTAAGTTCTTCAACAGAATCCTTTACCTTGTTTTTGATATTTTCAAGTGTGTCTTTTGCATCAGATGGCAGGAATTGTAAAATATTTTCTTCTTCACGGTCAAGCTTATTGTACAAATTAATTTTGGCAATAATAGGGTTGGTTTTGATGAAATAAAGTTCTTCCGCCATAGGTATTTACCAGATAATCTTTTAAAAATGGTTATTGAAAGATACAAAATATGCTTCAATCTTATTTAAAAAAATAATATGTAGCGAATGGTATAACTATTTTGTTAGTTCAAAAAGTTTACATGCTGAGTTTTCAAAAGTTTTTATTTGTTTTTAAAAATAGATAGACTTATCTATTTTTTTTGTTTAGATTTGTAAAAATTTTCACGATGAAAAAAGAAAAAGTACGCGAGAGGATTGTCAGGGTTGCTTCAGATTTATTTTATAAGCAAGGATACAATTCTACAGGAATCAACCAGATTATTGCAGAAGCTGATATTGCCATAGGTTCACTGTACAACCACTTTTCATCTAAAAACGATCTTCTTCAAGCCTATCTGGTCAAAGAAGAAGTGAACTGGTTTGAGGGATACGAAAACAGCACATCCAACATTTCAGAACCCAGAGAAAAACTTCTGGCACTCATTGACTACAGGAAAAAACTGCAGCAAACCTCTAAGTTTGCAGGATGTCATTTCATAAAAATAGTTTCTGAAATAGGAGAAGGAAATCCTTCTGTCTCCGGTTTTGCCAGACAGCATAAAGAAAAACAGAAAGATCTGATTAAAACACTTGTAACAGAATACGGTGCACAAGGAAAGCTTTCTGATATTGATTTCGTAACAGAAAATATTTTCCTGTTAATAGAAGGAGCGGTTGTAACCTCCACCATCAGCAAACAAAATGATTCTTTTGATCAGGTTAAAAAAATTGTTCAGGGCTTATTACCCTAATTTTTTTTGAATATTAAAAAATAGATATATCTATATAAAAATGAAACATAAGTATTTGAAATTATTAGTTATACTTTTTGGTCAGCTGTTGACAATTATGGATATTTTTATCATTAATGTGTCTATACCTTCCATACAGCGTAATCTTGATGCTTCCAACGGCGAAATGCAGTTTATGATTGCGGCTTATCTTATCGGATTTGCTTCTTTTCTGATTACCGGAGGCAGGTTGGGCGATCTCTACGGAAGAAAAAAGATCTATTTCATCGGATTAATATCTTTTATGGTAAGTTCTATAGCTTGCGGAATTTCTGCAGGAGCTGAGCAACTTGTTATTTCGAGATTTATACAAGGGATAAGTGCTGCAATGATGGCTCCGCAGGTTCTTTCGATGATTCAGATTTTATTTACTGTTCATCATGAGCGTACAAAAGCTATGGGTTGGTATGGGATCACGATTGGAATAGGAACTATTTTAGGTCAGTTTCTCGGCGGATATTTTTCATCTCTTACAATCATGGAAGAACCCTGGAGACTTATTTTTCTGATGAATATTCCTATATGCCTGCCCGCAGTTTTTCTGAGCCTGAAATTATTGAATGAATCTAAAACTTCAGTAAAGCAGTCTTTTGATATGGGTGGTGTTGTAATGCTTTCTGCAGGATTGTTCTGTGCTACTTATGCCCTTACGATGTCTGAACATGAAGGTTTTCATTTCAAAAATGCTGGATTGATGGTCATCTCAGCCGGAATTATTTTCAGTTTTATCAAAAATCAGAAGAGGAGAGTACAAAATAAACGTTCTTATCTGATTGATTTTGATCTCTTCCGTTATAAGAATTTTAATCTGGGAATTGTGGCTGTTTCCTTCTTCTTTATTATGCTGGATTCCTACTTTTATATTCTGTCGCTTTTTTTTCAGGATGGATTAAAGATCAGTCCTCTAGCAGCCGGAGAAATTATAGTCTTTCAGGGACTGGGATTTATACTCGCGTCCGCAGTTTCTGTAAAACTGATTTTGAGATATGGAAAAAAAGCCCTGATTGCAGGGCTCAGCTTTATTATTGTTATTCTTATTCTTCAGCTGTTTTTATTCAGAATACAGATTGGTTTTCCCATTTTCTGCCTGTTGTTGTTTCTGCATGGCTTGGGAGTAGGCTCAATCATTCCTTCGCTGGCCAATATTGCCCTGTCGGGGATGTCTGAAAAGCTGATAGGAAATGCATCCGGGGTTTATAATACCTTTCAGCAGGTGGCCGCCATCATTGGAATTGTCGCTGTAGGAAGTGTTTTTTACTATTTTCTGGGAACGAAACCTTTGGTAAAGCATTATCACAATGCATTTTCAGTAGCCATATTGATCAATATTCTCTGCCTGGTTTTTGTTATAGCTTCAGTTTTTAAAGTTCCTAATCATGTTCTTCCTGAAATAAGGCGTAAAAAATAATCAGGATTATTTGTATGTTTTTTTAGAAGAAGTTTTGACTTCACTTAATGTCGCTTTTGCAATATTTCTGGTAACTTCAGTAGGAGAGTGGCAGTCACAGTTGCTGAATCCTATCACATAGATATCCTCACTGGGGATATAAACACCCATGCTTTTAAATCCAAATACACTTCCACCATGTTCCCGGTCTGGAGTTCCATTAATGTCTTTCAGATGCCATCCGTATCCATAGGTAAATTCTTCACCACTGTTCAATTTATATTTCTGAAATGCTTTTTGGGTTTCTGTTGAATTCAGTAAGGTATTCTGAAGTAAAGCCTGCTGCCATTTCAGCATATCATCTACAGTAGACATCAGTGAACCGGAAGAAAATGGAACACTGAAACTGATGACCGTTTTATTGACAAATCCCTGTTCTTTTTTGTGATAACCATAAGCTCTTTGAAGGATCACTTTTCTATCCGAAGCGTAATAAGAATGGGTCATTCCTGTTGTATCAAAAATATTTTTCTTAATAAAATCTTCATAAGAATTTCCGGAAACCAGTTCAATAATATAACCTAAAACTACATACCCGGAATTGTTGTAATCAAACTTTTCTCCAGGAGCAAAATCTACAGGTTCATTCTTGAAAAAATTAACCATCTCTTCAGGCTTCATCTCTTTTTGTGCAATAGAAGAAATGGATTTCATTTTGGTAAAATCCTTAATGCCTGAGGTGTGTGTCAGAAGATGATGAATGGTAATTTTATCTCCGTTAGGATAATCTTTAATGTATTTGGAAATGGGGTCGTTGACACTAAGTTTGCCTTGTTGTTCCAGCATCAGAATAGCTACTGCGGTAAACTGTTTGGTCATTGATCCGATCTGGAAAACATTTTCCGGGGTCATATTAACGTTGAGTTCAAGATTGGCTTTTCCAAATGCTTTCCGGTAGAGATTCTTTCCCTTTTGAGTAATCAGAAAAACGCCGCCGGGTTCATTTTCATTCCCGAATTCTGTCTGAATAATACTGTCAATTTTCTTTTCATATCCTTTTGTATGGATCTGAGCATCCATTGTATTGCTGAAAAACAGGAGCAATATCAAAAAGGAAACTAGTTTTTTAATAATCATATTCTGTAATTTGCTATACAAAGATATGATAAATTATTATTACTATGTTATGCAATATAGTGATTTGTGTTTTTTTCTAAAAAAATAGAATGAGTTGTTATAAGAAACTATTTTTCAACAGAGATTAACAGCATCATTGGTCTGCGGAGTTCTTCTTTCATCTCCGGGATTTCTTTCAGCATCTCCTGATCTGGTTCCGGTTCAACAATTTCTTTGATTTTGAAGCCGTGTTTCAATAAAGTATTTAAATAAGAAGTTAAAGTACGGTGGTATTTGATCACATTTTCTCCTAAAAAAGTAGTGTTTCTTTTTCCTTCCATAAAATAACGGTCTATGGGCCAACAGGTTTTTTCGCCGTTTTTATCATATACCCAATCCTGACCGCCTTCAGCTGTGAAAACAGGGTGTTCCACTGAAAAGACAAAAAATCCTCCGGGACTAAGCCATTTGTAAATATGCTGAACTATAGTATCGAATGATTCTACATAATGTAATGTGAGCGAACTCAATATGATATCAAATTTTTCAGCAGGATAATCAACATCTTCCAAAGCTTTCCTTTCATATTGAATTCCTTCCAGATTATTGATTTCCTGAGCTTTTGCCAGCATTCTTTCCGAAAGATCAATTCCGATCACGGATTCTGCACCATTTTCCATGGCATAACGGCAGTGCCATCCAAAACCACAGCCGAGGTCAAGAATATGTTTTCCCTGAAAATCAGGCAGCATATTTTTCAAAGTATGCCATTCTCCGGCACCTTCCAATCCTATCTGTGAGCGGAGCATTTTTTCGTACTGGTCAAAAAATGACGGATTGTCATATTTATTTTCTTTCATAGCATAAAGAAATTAGCGGTTCTTTTGATGTTAAACTAATACGTTTCAGACTTTGAAAATCTTTCAGTCAAAGGAATTTTATCATTCCGGTAGTTTTCTCCGGTGAGAATGGTCTATGTAAATTTACGACAATTATATCAGAACCTCAATGCTGTTATGGATTATTAAAGTATTGCCCGTGTTGGGAATTGATAGTTACTTTTGATTTTTTCGCATTGCTTTAATCAGTTTGTCATTGCGCTTATCCGCTCTTTCATTATTTAAAGAAAGAACAGCCCATATGGCGGCAGGAAGCCATCCGATCAGAGTGATCTGTAAAATAAGGCAGATTATTCCGGTGAGAACTTTTCCGCGGACAATAAAGGATAGAAAGGGAAGTAATATGGCCAGTAACATGATTTTAAATTTTAATTGTATAGAATTTTAACGGGATTGAGGATCAAAATAAGCTTTAAAAGTAAGCGGATCTTCAGTTTTATCTTCAGCTTCTTCAAGATATTCTAAATATTCTTCCTGGTGCTTTTCCATATAAACAAGAACAATAGCCAGGTTTACAAACAGATTTTTGTCTTTAGAACCTAAGTTTAAAGCCATTTTTAAATACTCCAGCGCCTTTTCGTTTTCTCCCATATCGGAATACACAGCACCAATATTAACCAAAGCAGAAGTGTTTTCAGGCTCAATCAATAAAATTTCATCCAGTTCTTTGATTAATAGATCATTCAAAGTGTCCCAGTGATCTTCATTTTCCCATCTTTTGGCCTGAAGTTTTTTTACGTTTTCTAATCTTTGAGGTATCGTACTCATTATTTAAAATTACAGAATGGATATTTCTTATGCTATACAAATTTAGCTTCTTAGAACAGAAAGATCAGTATTTCCTGTTCATTATTGTATTATCAGGTCTGATAACAGGGCTCGAACCTGTGTCCTCCCGGTCCAAGAGCCGGGTGCTCTGCCACTGAGCTATATCAGATATCAGGATAGATGCAGGGCTCGAACATACGTCAACCCGGGTGAAGAGCCGGGTGCTCTGCCACTGAGCTAATCTATCCTTTATTTTTCTTTCAGATTTTTCCTGAAAAATATTTATTCTGTTTTAAAACCTTTGCTAAAAAAGGATTTGAAACCGTTACACCATGCACCAGTTCAGGAGTGGGTCTGAATGGGCTTACTCCATGAGTACGGGGTGCAATCCATCCTGATTTTTCAGGATTTATACCAGCTTCTTTACAAGCATTGACAATAGTTTCCTTATTACAAAAAACTTTTTCCTGAAAAACTTCCCACGGCAAAGGTACATTATTCCACACTTCTGTATTGGGATCTATCTTACCACCGGAAGATAAGTGCCATGCGATAACATCGGAAGCCATCAGACGCATCACTTTTCCAAAGCAAAGATCATCAAGAACAGAATCTAGCCCTAGGGCATAAATCAGATTCATCCAGTTATCTCTGGCTTTATTCCAGGCTCCGGCTGTATTATTCCATGTAGTAGAATCATTCCCTTTTTTGACAGCCATGGTTTTTCGGTAGATATCATTTTCATTCCAAAGTGTTTCCAGAAATTCTGAAATTTCTTCAAGAATAACGGTCCATCTTCCTAATAAATTTCCTTTCTGTTCATCTGTCAAATGCTGTAAAACTTCTTTAGAAGAGTAGCTATAGGAAATAGCTGACCAGTTTGTTTCTGACGGATTTTGTTTGCATCGGTTGAAAAGCATATCACATATTTCATCAAAAGGCCTGTCCTGACTTTGATTGGTAAATGTGCTTCTCAGATTGCTGCGGGCATTGAAGTAGGCAATAAAACATGCGGTATTCATATCAACGGAGAAATCTTCAAAGCTGATGGTATGAGAAAGTCCGTGCTTGGCAATTTTCTGAAGCTCGATTTTTTTTGATTCTTGAATAAATTTCTGAAGCCTGATCTCAATCCTTTTCAGAAGCCTCCACTTTTTATTATAATTCCGCTTGGAAATATCCATTCCGGCGAGCTTTCTCAAATCTTTATTAAGACGGTCTTTTCTGAAATCATTTTGCCCGATATCTTTGTGAATAAGGGAAGAAACTTCTTTTAGGAAAGCTTCAATTTCATCCACATTATTGTACCCTGAATTTTCTTTTTCATTGATTTTAAAAATATCAGTCGCTTTTTTGATCTGCTTTCCAGCTCCGATGGCTGTTCCAAAAGTTTCCAGCATCGAGGTATATCCATAGAAATTTTTATTCAGAGAACGGTTGGCTGCTTTACTTAAAATAGCATGTTCCTGAATTTTCAGATCGCTTTTCAAGACATCAACGATCATTTCTGCAACATCTTCTGGGCGTCTGCGTTCATCTAAGGTTGTATAAAGCTGTTTAATTGTTGCCATAAAGACAAAGTTAAAAGATATTTTTATTCAGAAATATATTACTTAAGACCATCTTTTATTGCTGCTTTCAGGATTTCAATGTTGATATCTTTCAACGCTTTGAATTTAATGCAATATCCGGTTACGCTGGCTTTACCTATTTTATCTGCATAGGTTGTGTTCAGATAGGTTTTATCGGCAATATTGAGGACATAAATTGAGATCCCAGAGGTATTGGCACTCATTCCGATCTGATAAAAATCTCTGGTTTTTCCATCAGTATATTGTATAGTGTAGAATCCATAGCCGATATTGGGATTGGAAACTGTTTTATTTTCACTGTTTTTACCATCCAGAAACCATAGCTGGCATTCCGGCATAAGTTCCAGAATGATGTGGTGCAGTTCCTGCATATCATTACGCTTTTTCTCAGGCTGGCTGTTGATATAGTCTTTGATTTGTTCTTGGATGGTCATGTGAAATTTGAGGTTATTGAGTGACTAATTTACAAAATTTCATAAAGCACCATACACGTAATGAGAAAACAAAAAAGAACAGCAATTGCTGTTCTTTTATAGTAATCTGTGAATCCGTTTTTATTGGTTATCCAAATGCTCTTTTCAGCAAACTCTCCACTTTTGGCTCGCTGCCTCTGAAGCTTTTATACAATTCCATTGGATCTTTTGTTCCTCCTGAAGAAAGCAATACTTTATATTTGGCTGCAATCTCAGGATTGAAGATTCCATTTTCTTTGAAATACTGGAAAGCATCCGCATCCAGAACTTCCGCCCATTTGTAAGAATAATATCCGGCAGAATATCCGCCCTGGAAAATGTGGGAGAAACTTGGGCTCATTGCCGTTTCAGAATTGGAAGGATAAAGAGTGGTTGCTTTGGTATATTTATCTTCAAAATCCTTTATACTTTCATTCTCCAACTCTCCAACTTTTGTATGATAATTCATATCCAGAAGTCCGAATCCAAGCTGTCTTAAAGTTTGATAACCTTCCATGAAGTTTTTAGACTGCTCTATTCTTTCAATTTTTCCATCAGGAAGTACTTCCCCGGTTTTATAATGTTTGGCGAATGTTTTTAAGAACTCAGGCTCATAACAGAAGTTCTCCAGAAACTGAGATGGAAGTTCCACAAAATCCCATTTTACAGAAGTTCCAGACAGTGTAGGATACTGGGTATCTGCCATCATTCCGTGAAGTGCGTGCCCGAATTCGTGGAAAAGAGTAGTCACTTCCTGGAACGTCAGTAGGCTGGGGGTATCTTTTGTCGGTTTGCTGAAGTTACAAACGATTGAAATATGCGGACGGGAATTTTCACCGTTTTGCTTATACTGATTTTTGTAGCTGGTCATCCATGCACCGGCTCTTTTCCCTTTTCTTGGGAAATAATCAACATATAATAATGCCTTGTAGCTGTCAGCCTGAGCGGAGCCGAAGGCCTCTTTTACTTCATATACTTTTACATCTTCGTGGTATTTCGGAATATCATTTCTCTCCTCAAAAGTCAGTCCGAAAAGTTTTCCTGCCAATCCGAATACTGCTTCCTGTACCTGATCTAACGGGAAGTATGGTTTTAATTCCTCATCATTAAGATCAAATTTCTGCTTACGAAGCTTTTCAGCATAGAATGCATGATCATAACCCTGCATTTCTTCAATTCCGTCGGCTTTGGCTAAAGATTTCAGTTCTTCAATTTCTTTATCAGCATATGGTTTTGCTTTGGTTAAAAGCTCGTTTAAGAAATCAAAAACTTTTACCGGAGACTTCGCCATTCTTTCTTCCAGAACGAAATCTGCATAATTTTTATACCCGATAAGTTCAGCTTTCTGCTGTTTTAGATTAAGTAGTTCTTTAATCAGATTCTGATTGTCGAATTCTCCGCCATCAAAGGATTTTTTACCATTTGCCAGTGCCAGTTCCTTTCTCAGTTCGCGGTTTTCAGCATACGTCATGAACGGAATATAGCTTGGGTATTGTAAAGTTACTACCCATCCTTCAAGGTTTCTTTCTTTAGCCTCCTCAGCATATTGATCAATGATAGCCTCAGGAATTCCTGCAAGATCTTCCTTATTCGTGATATGTTTAAAATAAGCATTTGTAGAAGCCAAAACATTCTGTCCGAACTGTAAAGATTTTAAAGAAAGATCCATGCTGATTTTCTTTAATTTTTCTTTGTCTTCCTCATTCAGTAAAGCTCCGCTTCTTACAAAACCTTTGTAGGTCTCGTTCAAAAGCATTTCCTGCTCTTCGTTGAGATTATATTTGTCCTTTTCATCATATACTTTCTTGATTTTGTTGAAAAGGGCTTCGTTTTGAGATATTTTTGAAGAATATTCCGTTAAGATCGGAGAAACCTCCTGGGCAATCTGCTGGATCTCATCGCTGGTTTCTGCAGAATTTAAGTTGAAAAAAATATTTGAAACCACATCCAGCTGTTCCCCTGAATACGCCAATGCTTCAATAACATTTTCAAAAGTGGGTGCTTCCGTATTGTTGACAATAGCATCAATTTCTGCTTCAGATTTTTGAATCAGCTCTTTAAACGCCGGAAGATAATCTTCATTTTTAATATCACTGAAGGGTGCTGAATGATATGGAGTAGTAAATTTTTCTGTTAAAATATTCATTTTTTGATCTTTTATATAAGGTAAATGTAATGATTCATTGGGAATCACAGCTGAAACGCTCAAAAATAATGCCTTACTCACAAGTTATGACAAAAATACTTATCTTTAAATAATCTTGTCATATGGAAAGTGAGAGTGATGTGGGAATATTTAATTTTGAAACCGATTTAAAATAAATAACCTTAAAATATATAGACTATGAAAACACTCTTAAAAATCATTGGTGCCATCATTGTGCTGGCTATTATCTATGCTGTAATTGCAATGCTGGCTTTCAGTAAAGATTATCATTATGAAAAATCTGTTGTCATCAATGCGCCACAGGAAAAAGTGTGGCCTTATGTAGGTACTTTAAAAGGCTACAATCAATGGGATCCTTTTTCCAAGGCTGATAAAAATATTGTGATTACGTATTCAGGGAACGGCGATAAAGTAGGAGATTCCTATCACTGGAAAGGTGATAAAAATGTAGGAGAAGGAGAGCAGGCAATTACTGAGCTGGTTCCTAATCAGAAAATGGCTACAAAACTTCACTTTATAAAACCTTTTGAAGGAGATATGAAGGCTAATTTTGTTATGGTTCCTGAAGGAAGCGGTACCAAAGTGACCTGGATGATTGATAATGAACTTACTCCTATGATGAAAATTATGAAACCACTGATGAACGGAAATATGGATAAAATGTTTAGCCAGGGGTTGGGTGATCTGAAAAAACTTGCTGAAAAATAAAATGAAAGCCTTGTAAATTTTACAAGGCTTTTTTACTACAATTCTTTCTTACCAATCTCGTTGATCGAGTTATAGTTTCCTTCACCCTTAGGATTAGGTCCGTATTCATTGGGTCCGTGGTCACTGTCTGCAAATAACATCCATAAACCATACAAAGGAATTAGTTGAAACCAACCTGAATTTCCTCTGTCGTGGCATCTTTTTGCTCCCTGTGCAATAAAAAACCAAAGAAATGGAATTAATAAAAGGAAGAAAACGATAATAACACCCCCGGATGGCTGTTCGTTAGTCTGAAAATAAAAATTGAAAGGCACAGAAAATACCAGATATAGAAGATAGGACAATCCGTATTCTGTCCTTCTGATTCTCCCATCAAATGAAAATGGTGTTTTAAACATGGTTTTAGATTTTAAAGGGGCAAAGCTAAAAAATATTTTTAAAAATGATGAGCTATTTTGCAATCGTTTTTTTATGTTAAGTCAAAGAAATATTATTCCAAAAATATTATCTTTATATAAAGAATAGATTGTATGGAGAAGATCGTATTTGAAAAAAGTGATATCAGAGACTTTGTGAAAACTACCATCGCAGAGAAAATTGAAAAGCTTAAAAACTTTATCGAATTTACCCTGGAAGCCAGCCGTGACATCAAAAAAACTCCGAAATATGACAGTATGAGAGAAGAGATGCAGGAGGAGATTTACCAGATGCAGCGACAGCTGGGAGCTTTGAATGATCTTAAAAGAAATATGGCAAAAGTCCTGAATACCGCTACGGAAAGAGTACAGCTTGGCTCGCTGGTCATTACCAATAAGGCCCGGTTTTATATATCCGTGTCACTAGGGGAATTCTTTTTTGAAGGAGACCGGTTCTATGCCATCTCTCCTGAAAGCCCCATGGCCAAAAAAATGATGGGTATGAAATCCGGTGATGAGTTTACCTTAAACAAAATCCATCAGAAGGTTATAGAGGTTTTGTAAAAGTAAAAAGTAAAAAGTAATTTTGATAAGTTTCCGGTACCTATCAGCCAATCAAATATTAAACTTCTTTCATCCCGCTTCCTGCTTCCATCTTTTTCGTAATTTTGTTACATGAATAAAGCATCCATTTTAAAAGAAATCATAGAGCAAAGAAGAAGTATTTTCCCAAAAGATTATGCGGATACAGAAATATCTCAGGAAGTTTTGGAGGAAATTTTAAATGCTGCTACACTGGCTCCCAATCACAAACGTACAAAACCCTGGCGTTTCAAAATATTCAAAGGTGAAGAGAAAGCACAGCTGGCCTCAGAAATGCAGGCTATCTATAAAGCAATTACACCTGAGCAGCTTTTCCTGGAAAAAAAATACAATGATATCGGTTTTAAAATCAATAAAGCCAATGTTGTAGTTTCTATCGTAGTCAACTTCAGCGGAATGGTTCCTGAATGGGAAGAAATAGCCGCTGTTTCAATGGCGGTTCAGAACATGTATCTTACCTGTACAGCGAATAATATCGGATGCTATTGGAGTTCTCCCAAAATTGTAGATGAATTGAAAAATTCTCTTACTATTGAAGAAAACCAGAAGTGTCTGGGATTATTTTACATGGGTAATATGGAATAAATAGCCCTGATCGAGCGGTTTGTTTAAGCTCTTTTTCTTTCTAAAAGAAAAAAGCGAGTAGCGAGAGCAGGTTCCCGGCTTCTGGAAAATGAATTTTATAAAACTTTTTACTTGTCGCTTTTTACTTTAAACTTTTTTACTATCTTTGCACTCTTAAATATTTAACTGGGACGAGTTCCCGTAAAATTCAAACATTATGTCAGTAAAAATCAGATTACAAAGACACGGTAAAAAAGGAAAACCTTTTTTCCACATCGTGGTTGCAGATTCTAGAGCGAGAAGAGATGGTAGATTCATCGAAAAACTAGGAACTTACAACCCAATTACTAATCCAGCAACTATCGAATTGAACGTTGATTCCGCTGTACAGTGGTTAAACAACGGTGCTCAGCCTACTGATACTGCTAGAGCTATTTTATCTTACAAAGGTGCTCTTTACAAAAAACACTTACAAGGTGGTGTAGCTAAAGGTGCTTTTGACGAAGCTGAAGCTGAAAAAAGATTCAATGCTTGGGTAGAAGCTAAAGACTCTAAAGTACAAGGTAAAGTAGAAGGTTTAGCAACTGCTAAAGCTGATGCTAAGAAAGCAGCTTTAGAAGCTGAAGTAAAAGTAAACGAAGCTAGAGTTGCTGCTGCTGCACAAGCTGAGGCTGATGCTAAAGCTGCTGAAGAAGCTGCTAACGCACCTGCTGAAGAAGTTGTTGCTGAAGCTACAGAAGGAGAAGCTCCTGCTGCTGAAACTGAAGAAAACACTGAAGCTTAAGAACAAACCCTGTTATGCGTAAAGAAGATTGCTATTTTTTAGGAAAAATCACACGCAGACATGGACTTGCGGGTAACGTAATCCTTAAATTGGATACCGATCAACCCGAGCTTTACAATAAATTGGAATCAATATTCGTTGAAATCAACGGATTATTGGTTCCATTTTTTATTGAAAGATCATCATGGAGCAAACTTGATGCTCTGAATCTTGCATTCAAAAACTCTTCTGAGGCTATGGTAGACCAGGTATTGGGTAAAAATGTTTACCTTCCGCTTGCTTCACTGCCCAAACTTTCGGGAAAACAATTCTACTATCACGAGATCATCGGGTTTGAAATCTTTGATCAAAATGATAACAGCTGTGGAGTGATCAGATCTGTAAATGATCAGACGGCGCAGGTGTATTTCATTACCAATCTGGATGGAAAAGAAGTAGTTATTCCTATGATCAAAGACTGGATTCTTGAAGTTGACCGAGAAGAAAGAATAATCAAAATGGAACTTCCTGAAGGTCTTATTGACGTATTTCTGGTTCCATCCAAGAAAGACGAATAGTTTGCAATAAGCTATTCTTCCTCAATTTCCTACATTACTATTACTTCATTACCGATTACTCATTACCCATTTTCAAGGCGGGTAAAAGATATTCCTGTACCATTTTTTCAACTTGTGAATGGGCATAAGGCTTATTGTAAGCTTGTGCGGTAATTACCATTACAACTGGTATTTTGGTGAAGATGATGATCTTGTTTCCACCATTTCCGCTGGATTGAAAAGCTTCATAACTGCTGTTTCCCACCGTATAAACTTTTCTCCAGAATAAATATCCATACCCTTCAAAATCCTGACGGTCCGGGAAATAATTGGTAAAAGATTTTTTAATCCAGTCTTTACTCAAAATAGTTTTTCCTTCCCAAACTCCATTATTGCTGTAGAGCTGCCCGAATTTTGCAAAATCAAGAGCTTTCATACGAAGTCCTCCCGCCAGAGACGGCTTTTGCTGTGGAGTAAACTGCCATTTATAATTTGTGATTCCAAGGGGTTGGAATAACTTTTTATCAGCATAGTTTTTTAAGCCTTGTGGAACCGATTTATCCAAAATATCTCCTGTTACCACAACTCCGGCAGTGAAGTAACTCCAGTTTTTCCCTGGTGTATTCTCTGTTATCGGCAGATCTAATGTGAAATTTACCCAATTTTCGGTAGGATACATATTTTCTTCATTTCCTGGAGATTCGTAATTTTCATCATTCCCATCAAATCCGGAACTCATTGTCAACAAATTTTTTATAGTAACATTCTCTTTTTGAGAAGAATAGTTTTTAAATTGTTTCAAATTGTAAAACTCTTTCAGGTTTTGATTTTCGCTTTTTAAATATCCTTCTTTGACAGCAATTCCCGTCAACGCTGAAGAAAATGACTTCCCTACAGAACGGGTATCCTGCAAAGAATCTCTTCCGGATCCGTTGAAATATTCTTCCAGCAGCAATTTTCCATCTTTTATAATGACAATTCCAGTTATATTTTTAAATCTGTTTTCTGCAATTTTCTTATTCAGATTTCTGATAGCTTCTGTGTTGATTTTTTCCTGAGAAACCTTCCATCCGCTGTTGGATTGAATGGGTTGAATGGCGATCTGATGCTCAGGAATATTTTGGGAAGGAACGTTGAGGTTGATCTGACCTTCTGCGATAACAGATCCTGTTTTGAGTGTAGAAGCGTTGAGATACGGGCGTATTTCAATTTTTAAGGTATGATTTCCTTCTGACAGAGCATCAATCCCGTTATGGGACATATAAAAACGCATCCATAAATACCTTCCCCATGAATCTTCGTTTTTGCTGCTGAGAAGAGGAATTCGCAGTGTGGTTTTGACTTTTTTATGATCTGCAATGCCTGCACCTGTATTGAGATTTTCTTTATGGATCAGTTTTCCGTCTACATAAAATGAGAATTGATAATTTCCGTTTTTCAACAGTTCATCAACCGTCCAATTGGGTTCAAGCTGATGCAGATAATTAACTAGAGAGTTGTCAAAAAAAGCATGAATACCAAGATCTCCGTTTTCCTGGAATAAAGAAGAACTGAGAAAGTCCGAATCCTTAAGGTTTTCAAGAGCAATAGTTTTATTAACGAAAACAATTTTTCCGATATGATTTTTTTGAATCGGATTTTCAATTTTTTCAGGATTGACTATGTTTTTGTTTTGTCCCTGATACAGATAAAATGTGAAAATAAAGATCAATAATAGAACTGGTTTCATTGGAAGAAGTATTTAAACAAAAGTAACAAACTTCTTCATGGTAAAATAGAATGAAATTAACATTGCTATTTTATTATTCGCCACATATTCTAATTGAACAGCTTTCTGAATTCTCCGGGAGACTGATTCGTCTTTTGTTTAAAGAGTTTACTGAAAGACTGCGGATGTTCAAATCCCAATTCATAAGCAATCTCACTTACAGATAAGCTTGTGGTAATCAAACGTTCTTTGGCGGAATCAATCAATTTATTCTGAATATGCTGCTGGGTATTTTGCTGCGTATGTAAGCGGAGTAAGGTTCCGAGATAATTAGGTGAAATATTCATTTGTTCGGCAATGGTTTTTACCGATGGAATTCCACTTTCAAGAAGATTTCCGCTTTCGAAATATTGGGAAAGGATATCTTCAAACTTGTATAATAATTCGTGGCTTGATTTTTTTCTGGTGAAAAATTGACGTTCATAAAAACGGTCAGAGTAAACCAGTAATAATTCAATTTGGGCAATGATGAGTTCTTGTGTAAATCGATCGGTATTTGACTGATATTCCCGTTCAATATTTTTAAAAATATCAACAAGGGTTTTCTCTTCTTTATCGGAAAGAAAAAGAGCTTCTTTTACCTGATAACTGAAGAAATCATAAGACTTTATTTTCCTGGTTAATGGAGTATTCCACAGAAAATCGGGATGAATCAACAATAAAAATCCGGTAGGCTCTACTTCAACATCCTGTCTTATTTCCAGGCTTAAAAACTGCTGGGGAGAAACAAAACACAATACTCCGGAGTCAAAATCATATTGCTGCTGACCGTAATTAAACTTTGGAGTGACATTTTTTTTCAAACCAATAGAATAAAAATTCTGGATCCACTTCAGTTCTTCATTTTCTACAACATAACGAACCTTGCTGTAATCTATCAAACTGATCAGTGGATGCTCGGGATTCGGAAGACTGCAGAAAGCATGAAATTCTGAAATGGAATTAAAATGAACCGGCTGTTTCATAATTGCGAAGTTAAGTGTTTTTGCAAATATTATAATGCATGATATCATAAAGCCTTCGACTCCGGTCAGGCTGACCTCTAAAGTTTTATATTTAATTCATCCGATTAAATTAAAATAGTAAGTATTAGGAATGTCATCCTGAGCGGAGTCGAAGAATAGTATCAAATTAAATCGCAGTAGAAACGGTAAGGCTTTCCCATTTCTCAGCATCTTTCTTTAAGATATCAATCTTATTATTCAGAAACTCCATCGTTCCTACTCCCAATAATAAATGTACCGGCGGATTTTTCTCTTTACTGATCTGAATCAGTACATCAGCTGCCTTCTCCGGATCATTTGGCTGATTTCCGTTGATGTCATTAAGATGAGCCTGTTCAGAATTTCTTGCTGCTTCATAAGCCTGAATAGGATTGGAAGGTGTTTTTACAGAATCTTTACTTAAAAAATCTGTACGGAAATATCCGGGATATACTACAGTAGCATGAATTCCGAAATCCTTTACTTCTTCGGCCAAGGCTTCAGTAAATCCGGCAACAGCAAATTTTGTTGAGCAGTAAATTCCCCAACCCGGAAAATTAGCGGAATATCCGCCAACGGAAGAAATATTGAAGATGTTTCCAGACCTTTGCTCACGGAGATAAGGCATGGCATTTCTGATCACATTTAAGGTTCCGAAAACATTCACAGCATAATTTTCTCTCGCCTCTTCATCTGTAAGTTCTTCCAATGTTCCGATTTGTCCATAACCGGCATTATTCACAACTACATCAATTTTTCCGAAATGTTCAACCGTTTTGGCAATGGCAGATTTAATATCGTTATTGTCTGTAATGTTTACGCCGAGCGGAAGGAAGTTTTCAGAAGTTTCTCCGAGGGTTGAGATCAGGGATTCAATGGTACGGCTTGTTGCAGCAACCTGAAATCCTTCGGATAATAATTTTTTTACCAACTCGAATCCTAAGCCTTTTGAAGCTCCTGTCACGAACCATACTTTTTTTGTTTCCATTTTTAAATATTTTTTTGTTTAAATGATGGTACAAAGATGGAAACTTACGAAAGGGGAAATGTATCCAAATCGGGGAATGATGTATCCAAATCGTGAATGATGGTTTATTTCCTTTGTATTCGGAGAACTTTTAATAATTTTTCAGAAGGTTCCTGTATTTCAATGGAGTAATTCCGATATTTTCTTTAAAACATCGGGTAAAATGACTCTGATCTGAAAAGCCGCATTCTATGGCAATATCCGTCAAAGAATGGGATAAAGTCAGCAATTCAAGTGATTTGTTAAGTTTTAATTTTCTGAGATATTCACCCAGATTGCAATGGAAATATTTATGAAAATCCCTGCTGAGATGGATAGGATGAATATTCAATGTTTTAGAAAGTTCCGTAAGATTCAGGCTTTCTGTAAAGCTTTCATGTAAAATTTCATTGATCTGACCTACCCAAACTGGTTTTCTATCACTACTTTCCTTCTGATGGGCCAATTGACTGAAAAGATGCAATAATAACTGAGTAACGGCCAGTTCAAAAGATAAATCATTGGTTTTCGTTTCTTTGAACATCTGATAAACCAGTAGTTTTAAAGCGGGATCTTTTATATTAAAGCTGCCCTCCACTTTATTTTTCTGAATATCAAACCGGTCAAACCAACTTTGAGTGAGCTCGATATGAAAGCCTCTTGTAAAGATATCCGGTTTACTATTGTAATGCGGATCTTCCCAATGATGGTACAATAATGTTCCGGCAGAACAGCCATAGGTTTCTTTTCTGTTCCCTTCTTTCATATTGCCCTGAAGCAAAAAAGTGAAGTAAGCATTTTCATGATAATGCCAGTCTACATAAGGATGCGTATACTCCGTATCAGTGATGATCAATCCTTCCAGATTGACTATTTGATTGGTTTCTCCAAAATATTCTCCTTTACGCAGGGTATTCATGATAAATTTTGTTTTAATCGGTCAATCTGTTCATACATTTTATTAAAGAACATTTTCCTTTCCCGGTTTCCGGATTCGTTCAGGGATCTGGAGTTCTTGATCTGATGCTCAAAATAGCTCAGAGAATCTTCACAGGTGATTTTATCATTGGTCATCATATATCCGAACATGCTGAAAGGAACGAAAAAGGAACATTGCTGCTCATTTTTGAATAAAATACTGTTGTTTAAAATGACTAAATCATTCACATAGATCTGGAAATTAGTTTTTTCCAGTGTTTTAATTTCCAGACTTTCCAGTAATTTCCTCAGGTCATCAAGAATAAGATCCACATCATTTTTCTTCAATAATCCCATTTCATAGTAGAAGGAGATTTGTCTCAAAACACTCATAATGGTGGTGTCATTCCAGATTTCGGTGACGTTTTGTTTATCATAAAGATCTTTCAGCAGGTCATTTTTTACTGAATGATATTCCATACTAAACTCATGAAACGGACTTAAAAACTTGTCCTGATTCAGTAAATTCATCCAGACATAAAACTTGAAACGGGATAATATTGAATCTGAAATGGTATAAAAAAACGGGATGTCTTTTGCAGAATAGAATACTTTGGAATTGTTGATATTCTGAAAAACATTTAAAATCTTCAAAGAGTTTTCGAAATAGTTTAAAAGATCTTCAGTGGTTCTTACCGGTTGTGTTCTTTTGACAACCAATTGATTTTCTGTTCCCAGAAACTGATCCAATGAGATCTGATAGTATCTGGCGAGCTCCAAAGCCTCTTCAAAACTGAACTTGGCTTTCATGGAAGTCCTTCTGTGGGCCGCGTCATAGCTGATATTAAGAATGTTGGCGATCTCATCATTTAAAGATTTTTCACCTATTTTTCTTCGGATTTCCTTGAGCAGAGCTTCCTGGTACATAGTTTTGTGATTTTCACAAATGTAATATTTTTTGTGGAAAGAGTTTTTGATTTTCTGTTTAAAAGGTGGGAAGCTTGAAGGCGGGAAGTATTGGTAGTCGAAAGAATCAATAATAATTTAAAAGTAATTGGAAATATAAGCACGATTACTATTGATCACTCAAAGTAACTTCGAACCTCTTTCTTCCAGTTTCCAGCCCGTATTTTGTGATTTTCGCAAACAGAATGTTTTTTTTAATTTTTTTTCACATTCAAAACTGTGCTTTCTGCTGATAATTTTGAAATGTAATTTTAAAATAATGCGTTATGAAAACACGAATTTTATTTGCAGCAGTTCTTTTATTCAATAGTCTGGCTTATGCATCAGACAGTTTAAAAGCAGATTCTTTGAAACCGAGATTTATTGCAGCTTCCCCTTCAAAGAATGTCAGAAATGTCAACGGGATTTTATTTAAATACTATGATGAGGAAGATCATTTTAAGCCTAAAAAAGTAAACGGATTAGGAATGGGATTCAACTTCCTGGGTATTTTTCTTCCTCCGTTGATGCTTGTCAACTTACAATTACCAGGCAATGATGATTATGTAATGGTTCCCCGTGAAAAGATGAATACAATCAATGGACTTCAATTGTCTCTGATCAATATGGAACCTACTGTTACAAATGGTCTGGAGATCAATGTTTCGAGTAATATCAACACATATGCGGTGACCAACGGAGTATCTGTTTCTCCATTTTTTAACCTGCATCATGAGATGAAAGGTGTTTCTGCAGCACCGTTGGCCAATATTGGACATAAATGCCGTGGGTTGCAGATTGGTTTGTATAACAAATGTGAAGATTTCAGAGGAATCCAGATCGGCGGATGGAATGAAAACGGAAAAAGAAAACTTCCGCTCATCAACTGGAATTTTAAAAAACAGAAAACAAATTAGACATGAAAAATTATAAACTCATATTATTTTTATTCCTGTTTTCAGTACGTATTTTTTCACAAAATACCACTAATGATACAGTGAATACTTCTACAGAAGAACCTTTTGATTATAAAAAATATTATGACTGTGATTTTGGAGAAGGAAATGTTTTGATTGTGATTAAAAAAGGAAAAGAATTTACAGATTTAAAAGATTTAAGAAAATCAGGGAAAGGTTTTGCCATTAAAATGGAAGCCATCTACAGTATGGAATTTACGGATGGACAAAGATATGAATCAAGCGTGGTGAAAAATATTACCCGGGATAGTCTTTCAATCACGAATTTTTTTAATGAAAATGCAGCTAAGCTTGCGGGAAAACCTTTTAAATTGATTACTTATCCGCTTTCATCTCTGAAATATATCCGGTTTATTGATGACAGGATGCTGTCGCTTTACAGCAAAAAAAATATTCAGAAAAATTTTGACCTGATTGTGAAAAAAATGGATCATGCTAAAATGTGTCCGGCTGTTATCGATTTTAAAGATAGAAGCGGAGAAACAAAGGTTTGCCATTTTTATCTGACATCCCAGGGATATGATCTTCTTTACGAGAGTGATGGAAGAGTATATTATCTTGAGGGTAGAGTAGAATGGAAATAATTTTTTGAAGAGAGTGCAGCCATCAGTCTGTACTCTCTTTTTAGAGACTTATCAGCATTAAATTTAATGAAAATATTGATTAATACATGAAAAAAGCAAAAGCAGTGGTGCATCTACAGAAGAAAAATAATATTTTTGTAATATAGCTCGGATGAATGATGAAAATAAAATGTTTAATCCTGTTTTTGATGATATGGAATGTGTTTTTTCAGGCACAGACCAATAATACCGAAAAAAATAATCCGGAAAAACGGACTTATAAAGAATTGGAAGACGAATTTTATAAGGCTCTTCCCGGAGATACAAACAACTCAAAAAGTATTGCCAGTTCTTATCTTAAAAAAGCAAAGTCTGAAAACAATACAACTCAGATTGCTGAAGGGTACGTTATGCTTCATTTTGACGAGGATTTACCTAATGCACTAAAATACCTTGACAGCTTACAGCATATCACCCAAAACTCTAAAGAAAATACCTATCCGGCCAGAATTTATCTTTTAAGAGGAAATCTTTATTTTAGAAATGATAATCTTCAGTCTGCATTGAATAATTATATCCTAGGTTTGAAGTATGCAAAAGAAAAAGGAAATAAAAGGCAGATTGCCATGGCCCATATCAGTATTGCCTATCTCAACAATTATATCGGGAAACATGAGGAGACTGCAAAAGTACTGAGGCATTATGCTTATGATGCCGATTATATGAATGAGACGGAGATCAATTCCCTCAAATTAAACCTGGCAGATGCTTATATAGAGATCAATAAAATGGATTCTGCATATGCATTGATACAGGAAGGTTTACAGGGTTCCAAAAAAAGTAAAGATGTTTACCGTTATTATCAAAACCTTGGGCTGCTGGGCTATTATCATCTTCATTCAAAAAATTATCAGAAAGCAATTGACGGTTTACTGGAGTGTGAAAAATATTTCTTTACCAATAATAGTGGCAGTAAAAGAAACCAGCATTATACTCTTTTATATTTAGGGAAATCCTATGCCGGGCTTCAGGAAAAAGAAAAATCTGTAGACTTTTTCCGGAAGATTGATTCTATGGTTCTTAAAACA
Source organism: Chryseobacterium rhizoplanae (assembly GCF_900182655.1). Classification (GTDB taxonomy): domain Bacteria; phylum Bacteroidota; class Bacteroidia; order Flavobacteriales; family Weeksellaceae; genus Chryseobacterium; species Chryseobacterium rhizoplanae. Next base: position 163,717 of record NZ_FXTC01000003.1, on the reverse strand, counting down.
AATTATATCTATCCGGAGCTGAGAGATGTATATACCTATCTGATTGATTATTATAAAGAAAACGGTGATAAAGAAAAGCAGCTGTATTATGTAGACCGTTTTCTAAAAGTTGATCAGGTCCTGGATACGCAGTTCAGGTACATTTCCAGAGAGCTTCCGAGAAGATATGATACGCCGGAGTTGCAGCAGGAGAAGGAAGATATTACTAACGAGCTTACCAAAAGGAAGAGTCTGTTTTATATTGTACTGAGTCTTTTGTTGATATCACACCTTCTGTTTATCAATGTTTATTTTAAATATAAAAAATCTGAAAAGAACTATAAAAAGATAGCCCAGGATCTGATTCAATCTGTAAATGAAAAAAGAGTAGTGAAAAATAAAGAGCCGGAAGCCGGACAAGAAATTCATCCGGTAGAAAATACGGAAAATTCTGAAGACAAAACATCCAGAACGGTTTCTGAAGATATTGCCCAGACCATTTTAAAGGAACTTGAAATATTTGAAAGCAAAGATCAGTTTTTGAATAAAGGAATTACGTTGGGAAGCCTTGCCAAAAAAATAAAAACAAACTCTAAATATCTGTCAGAAATTATCAATACTTACAAAGGAAAAAACTTTGCAACGTATCTCAACGATCTCCGTATTGACTATGCCATCAGCAGATTGGCCACTGACAGAAAATTCAGGTCCTATAAAATTCCTTTTATCGCAGAAGAATTAGGATATAATAACGAACAGGCTTTCACTTTAGCCTTCAAAAAAAGAACCGGAACCCCTCTTTCTATCTATCTGAAAGAAATTGAAAACATGTCTTCAAATTAGGTTTAATTTGTTGATATTCATTTTATTATTGTTTATAGATTCATGATTTTAGGTATATAAATTTATGAATCTATAGACCATTCACTTGTGTCATTATTTCACTTCCTGCATCTTTGCTTCAGGTAAAAACACAACCATTTATTTTGTATGTGCACAATACAAGATATCAGTTCCAAACTGTTGATCATTAAAAGAAATCAAGTCAGGAATTGTATCATAAAACTAATCATGAAGAGGATAAAAACCAGAAAAAATAACCAGAAAATTAAATGTAAATAATGAAGTAATTGTTCAGAATTCAGAGATGTAAAGTGTAGTGATCATTTAAAATCATTAAACAGTAAATCCGGTTCATCCGCCACAAAGTTTAAAAGTATAGTATAGTCTAAAAATGGATGTATGACCCGGTAATTTACCACAAACTTATCACTTAAAAACTAATAACCATTTCAATAAACTAATTCCATGAAAACCCAGAGTAAAATAATATTTTATTCTTTAAAAGTGATAGTGTAAGTGTGTTTATTCCGGGTGTTTATTCCGGATTTTATTGAAGTTCAGGATAATATTGAGTGGAAATGTACCTGAAAATGAAGGAGAGTCTGCAGAAGAAAAAAGGTGAATTTCCTGAACTGAAAGTTTAAATACCTGTTAAATGATTTTTAAAGACGGCGCAATCATCAAGTTGCGCTGTTTTTTTGTAACTTTGCGGACATTAATTTTTATATAAAAAATTTATCATCAACAAATGAAAAAGCAAACGATCAAAGAAATCCTAAAGGATTACAAGAAAGTATTACATCATGACATTACTGTTTACGGATGGGTAAGATCATTCCGTGCAAATCGCTTTATTGCACTTAATGATGGTTCTACGATTAATAATTTGCAGATAGTTGTTGATTTCGAAAATTTTGATGAAGCTATTATCAAGAATATCAGTACAGCTTCTTCCCTGAAAGTAATAGGAGAAGTGGTGGAAAGCCAGGGAGCAGGACAATCTGTGGAAATTATCGCTAAAAAGATCATTATTTTAGGAGATAACTTTACAGAAGAACTTCAGAGTACAATTCTTCAGCCTAAGAAACACAGTCTTGAAAAACTTCGTGAGCAGGCACACTTAAGATTCAGAACGAACCTTTTCGGAGCGGTGTTCAGAGTGCGTCATGCAGTAAGTTTTGCTGTTCACTCATTCTTCAACCAGAACCAGTTTTTCTATATCAACACACCGGTTATTACAGGCGCAGATGCGGAAGGAGCAGGTGAAATGTTCGGAGTAACCAACTTTGATCTGAACAATATGCCGAAAACGGAAGAAGGCGAAATTGATTTTGCACAGGATTTCTTCGGTAAAAAAACCAACCTTACCGTTTCAGGACAGCTTGAAGGAGAAACTGCTGCGATGGGATTGGGAAGAATTTATACTTTCGGACCTACTTTCCGTGCTGAAAATTCTAACACCACAAGACACCTTGCCGAGTTCTGGATGATTGAGCCGGAAGTAGCTTTCAACAACCTTGAAGACAATATCGACCTTGCGGAAGATTTCTTGAAATATGTGATCCAGTATGTATTGGATAACTGCAAAGATGATCTGGAGTTCTTAGACAATCGTTTTGCAGAAGAACAGAAAACAAAACCGGAAAAAGAAAGAGCTAAAGAAGGTCTTATCGAAAAACTTCAGAATGTAGTGGCTAAGCGTTTCAAGCGTGTAAGCTATACAGAAGCAATCGAAATCCTGTTGAACTCTAAAGAAAACAAAAAAGGAAAATTTGCTTACCCGGTTGAAAAATGGGGAACAGACCTTCAGTCTGAGCATGAAAGATACCTTGTAGAAAAGCATTTTGAAAGCCCGGTAGTATTATTTGACTACCCGAAAGAAATCAAAGCTTTCTATATGAAACTGAACGATGACAACAAAACCGTTGCAGCAATGGATGTTCTTTTCCCTGGTATCGGTGAGATCATCGGTGGATCTGAAAGAGAAGCAAGATTAGATGTTTTAAAACAGAAAATGGCAGATATGCATGTAGATGAGCATGAGCTTTGGTGGTACCTTGATACCAGAAAATTCGGTTCTGTACCGCATGCGGGCTTTGGTTTAGGACTGGAAAGACTAGTTCTTTTCGTAACAGGAATGACAAATATCAGAGATGTGATTCCTTTCCCAAGAACGCCGAAAAGCGCTGAATTCTAGAGCAATAAAAAAAGCCTTAATCACAAGTTAAGGCTTTTTTTATTTTTCAATAGTTTATTAAGATGGGATGTATACTGCAAAAATCATGCTAAATGTGTTTTTTGTCAAATAAATTTATTAAATTCGTAGAATATGTTATGTTAAAACGCAAATAAGAATATGCTTAAACAACACTTACAACTCAAATTAGGACAAAAGCTGGCCCCTCAGCAAATCCAGTTGATGAAGCTTATTCAACTTCATACTCTGGAATTTGAAGAGGAGCTGGAGAGAGAGTTAGAAGAAAACCCGGCTTTGGAAATTGCGAAAGAAGATTCTAAAGAAGATGAATACTCTTCCCTGGAAGATGCTTATAAGGATGAGGGTACAGAAAGCATTGAAACAGATTTCGACGTCAATGAATATATCTATGACGATGAACCAAGCTATAAAACCGCATCCAGCAACTATTCTCCGGATGATGAAGAATTTGACAATGAAAGTCTTCTCACGGAGGGACAGTCTTTATACGACTATCTTACAGAGCAGATACACCTGGTGAATATCAGTGAGGAAGATCTTAAGATTGCAGAATACCTTATCGGGAACTTAGATACAGACGGATATCTTAGAAGAGAAATCAAGTCTATTGTTGATGATCTTGCTTTCTCACAAGGTATTTATACAACCAAAGAAAAAGTTGAGGATATCCTGGAGAACTATGTTCAGAAGCTGGACCCGTCCGGAGTAGGAGCAAGAGGCCTGCAGGAATGTTTATTGCTGCAAATTGAAAAGAAAGTAAGCTCAGATAAAGCAGTTTCTTTAGCTGCCAATATTTTGAGACATCAGTTTGAAGCCCTGACGAATAAGCATTACAACAAGATCATTCAGAAATATGATATTGAAGAAGAAGATCTGAAAGATGCACTGGACGAAATCTCAAAATTATCCCCGAAAGTAGGTGGAAACTTTGATACGCAAACCATTACAATTAATCAGGAAATTATTCCGGATTTTGTGATTCAGGTAAAAGACGGATTAGTGATTCCTATGCTTAACAGCAAAAATGCGCCTACTTTAAGAGTTTCTGAAGAATATAAAGATATTCTGACGACTTACTCCCATGATAAAAATTCGTCAGAGCATAAGCAGGCTGCATTATTTATCAAACAGAAACTGGATGCTGCAAAATGGTATATTGATGCTATTAATCAACGTCAGAATACCTTATTACAGACGATTACAGCGATTGTGAAATTCCAGAAGGATTATTTCATTACCGGAGACGAAAAATCTCTGAAACCAATGATCTTAAAGGACGTTGCAGATATTACGGGATTTGATATCTCTACCATTTCAAGAGTGGTAAAAAGTAAGTATGCAGATACTCCTAACGGGATTGTATATCTTAAAGACCTGTTTTCAGACAGCTTAACGAATGATGATGGAGAAGAAGTTTCTACCAAAGAGATCAAAACCCACCTTCAGGAAGTCATCAGCAAAGAAAATAAAAGAAAGCCGCTTACAGATGATGCATTAGTAGTAATCCTAAAAGAACAGGGTTATAATATTGCCAGAAGAACGATTGCAAAATATCGTGAACAGCTCAATATTCCTGTAGCAAGATTAAGAAAAGAACTTTAAAAACATAAAAAAAGCATTTCAAACTGAAATGCTTTTTTGTTTTTTATAGGTTTGAATGGTAAAAATTATTTGTCAGATTCAACAATTTCATCATTTCGCAATTTTGCATTTTTAATCTTATCATATCTGCTTTACATTCTCCAGTCCCAATTCCCTCATAGAGATTTCTCTCATTTCTACCTTTCTTATTTTGCCGGAAATAGTCATTGGGAACTCATCTACAAACTTCCAGTATTTCGGGACTTTATAGTGGGAAATTCTTCCTTTGCAATATTCCTGAAGTTCCTCTGCTGTGATAGTGAATCCTTTCCTTACTTTGACCCAGGCCATCACTTCTTCCCCGAATCTTTCACTTGGAACTCCAATGATCTGAACATCAAGGATATTGGTGTACGTGTATAAAAAATCTTCAATTTCTTTGGGTGAAATATTTTCTCCGCCACGGATGATGAGGTCTTTTATTCTTCCGGAAATGGTAATATATCCGTCTTTATCCATTACTGCCATATCTCCGGTATGCATCCAGCGTGCATCATCCAGTACTTTTTTTGTGTTTTCAGGATCATTCCAGTATTTCAGCATGACAGAATAGCCTCTTGTGCAAAGTTCACCATGTTCGCCGCGTTTCAGGGTTCTGCCATTTTCATCCACAATTTTGATCTCAAGATGATCCTGAACAGTTCCCACAGTACTGACCTGCTTTTCCAGCGGCGTTCCAATTAAAGTTTGGGTAGATACGGGTGAAGTTTCCGTCATTCCGTAGCAGATGCTCATTTCTTTAATATTCATCAGGCTCTCTACCTTTTTCATAATTTCCGGAGGACATACTGATCCTGCCATGACACCCGTCCTTAAACTTGAAAAATCATACTTATCAAAACCTTTTACCGCCAGTTCCGCAATAAACATGGTAGGAACCCCATACAAAGAAGTACATTTTTCTTCAGAAACGGCTTTTAAAGTGATTTCCGGTTCAAAGCTGTCGTTAGGAATTACCATGCAGGCTCCGTGGGCTGTGCAGCATATATTTCCGATTACCATACCAAAACAATGGTAAAAAGGTACCGGAATACAGACGCGGTCTTTCTCAGTATATTTTAATCTGATTCCGATAAAATAGCCGTTGTTCAGGATATTATGATGAGAAAGCGTAACGCCTTTCGGGAAACCTGTAGTTCCGGAAGTATATTGAATATTAACAGGATCATCAAACTGTACATGTTCTTCAAAACTGTGGAGAACTTCATCTGAAATATCCTGGCCGTTATTGACAAATGCTTCCCAGTTTTCATCAAAGAATATCTCATGCTCAAGGGTAGGGCATACTTCTTTGGCATACTCAACCATTTCTTTATAGTTGCTGCTTTTAAAGCTTAAAGACGAAAAAATAAAACGAACTTCAGACTGATTAAGAACATAGGTGAGTTCATGAGTCCTGTAGGCCGGATTGATATTGACTAAAATAGTTCCTATTCTCGCAGTGGCATACTGCAAAAGAACCCATTCATAACGGTTGGAAGACCAGATTCCGATTCTGTCACCGGATTTTGCTCCCAAAAGCAGTAAAGCTTTGGCAACGGCAGTTGTCTGATTGTAAAATTCCTGGTATGTAGCTCTGTAATTCTGATGAACACAGACTAATGCTTCCTGATGGGGATATTTTTCGACAGTACTTTTAAGATTGGCTCCGATGGTCTGTCCTAATAATGGAACCTCAGAAGTTCCATACACATAAGATAAGGGCATAGTTTAAGATTTGGTGGGCTAAAATTAATAATTATATCCCGAAATATGCCTATGTATATTAACTTTCCTGAGAATCTATTTCTTTAAGTTGCTTTAAATTTTTATCAAGCTTTTTAATAATTGTACCATATACCAGCCTGTAATAAAGCCAGATCATGGATATACCTAATAAAGTACTGACAATAATTCCTACGATAATGATGGTAAGGTTTGAGCCGCTAGGCTGTATATTCTGAGAATTTAAAGTGTAAAATATGAACGCGGTTAATACAAACGTGAATATCAGCAATAATACAATGCTGATCAGGATAAAAGCATTTACTGTTGTTTTGAATTTAATAATTCGGGTGATAAGACCCTTCAGATTTTCCTCAATCTTGATTCTTCTGTAATTCTGATAGAATTTCAATACAAAATATGCTGTAATCAATAGACTTAAGACCTTTATAGCTAAATAAGCATGACCGAAGTTGTTTTCTACTTCCGGAGCTTCCTGGGCACCTAGTCTTTCCAGCATTTTACGGAAACTGTCTGATTCTTCTTCAGGGAAAAGATAAAACAGACCTAATACGGAAAAGAATAAAAATTCTACAACGCTGATCCAGAAAATATATTTGATGTAATTACGTGACTTTCTATTCAACATCTGGAGAATCTCCTTGTCGTCATATTTAGGCTGTACAGGTTGTTCCTGCCATGTTTTTTTTAAACTATCTAGATCAAATTCAGGCATATTTTTCCATCTGTTCTTTAAGGGTTTTCTTTAATCTGTTCATTTTCACACGTGCATTGACTTCAGTGATACCGAGGTTTTCTGCAATATCCTTGTAAGGCAGATCGTCAAGATACATCATGACAATGGCTCTTTCTACATTAGGAAGAGTCTTGATTACAGTATACAAAAGTGATACCTGCTGCTGTTTGTCATCGTCATCTTCCACAAAATCCTTGTGGTTGATGTCCAGCTCATTTGTAGGAAGACTTTTGCTTTTTTTTCTAAAGAGGGTAATGGCTGTATTGAGCGCTACACGATACATCCATGTGGAAATCTTGGAATTTCCTTTAAAGGAATCATAGCTTCTCCAAAGCTGTAAAACAATTTCCTGGAAAAGATCTTCTTCATCTTCCAGAGAATTGGTATACAGGCGCGATACTTTGATAATCAGACCCTGATTATCCTTGATAAGCTTCGCAAATTCTTTTTCTCTGGAATCCATAGATGTATAATGGCACGAAGATAATAATAAAGTGGTAATTGGTGAAAATTATAATGTAAAATCGTAAAAATGGAAAAAGAGAATTAATAATTTAGATTTCTCTCTCTGTCCTGGCTTTCTCCGCTTTCTTTGCGAAATTTATGTATCTTTGCATCCGCGAGAAAATCGGCTTGTTGATTTCCCGTTTTACGGGAGGTAGGAAAGTCCGGACACCATAGAGCAGCAAAGCGGATAACATCCGTCACCCGTGAGGGTAGGACAAGTGCAACAGAAAGCAAGTACAGTTCGGCTGTAGTGAAACCAGGTAAACTCTTTGCGGTGCAATGGTAAGTATATCGGTTCTTTTCAGTAATGGAAATAGGGGCGGCTCGTCCTGAAAACCGAGGGGTAATCAGCTCAAGTGTTGCAGCAATGTAACACGTAGATAAATAACAGGCACTTCTTCGGAAGTACAAAATCCGGCTTATAGATTTTCTCGTTTTTTTTATATAATCTTCGTCCAATTTTATTCTTAAATCAAATCTGTTTTCATAATTATTTGTGAAAGAGATATTTGTTTTATATAAGTCTAATATAAGACTTGTGCAAAACCAAATAAGACGAATAAAGGATTTTTATATTGTTCTGTTATCACACATTTGTATAAACAAATAAAAATGAAAACAGAAATCACACTACATTCAGTTCCTGAGGAAAAACCCGGGTATATTCTTATTCTACTCTACATTGCCTTTGTATATGGACTATTTTGGGCAATTGACCAATGTCTGACTTGTTTTTTTAGTGATATTACCAATGTTGTAGTGATAAAGATTCTTAATAAAATAATATGGATCGGGTTGATGTTTTTAAATTATCTGATCATAAAACATTTTCTTTATCTGATAAGAAAACAAACAAAACGTCCGGTTATTTCTCCTGCTTTAAACATCTCAAAAGAAGGAATAACTTATTACCCAGAAAATAGAAAAGCTGAATGGGGAACTATTTCAGAAATACAGATTATAGATTCTATATTGTCTGTAACCGTAGATTTTGATTCTGGAAAAGATTTTAAACTTAACCTTTTTAATACAGATCTTCAGAAACAAATGAAGCAGGAGGATTTTGAAAAATTATTGGAATATCATTATAAAAAAGAAATTTATACTTACATTACTCCTGTGTCCTGCGGTTGTGGTTGTTGATTTTAATATAGAAACATACAAAATGCAAACAGAAATCACTTTATATAAATCAAGACAAAGAAAACCCGGGTATTTGGGGATTATTTTCTTTATTCTCATCTCACTTGCTCTATTGGCCGCTCTTTGTGCAACAATATATCTTTTGTTAATAAGCAGTAATTTCTTTAAGTTTTTAATTTCGGTTATTGTACTTGTATTGATATCAGTTTTCTTTTATGGTTCAGTAAAAATCTTGATCACATGCATTACGGAGCAGAGAACTCCGGAAGAAGAAGCTGTGGAAATACTATCCATCACCCAAACAGGAATTTTTAATCATAAGACAAAACAGCAATTGATATGGGATGAAATTTCTGAAATTCAGATTGTTGATGCCGTTCTTTCGGTGACAGTAGATTTGTACCCCGAAAAAGATTTTCAATTACATTTAGGAGATACAGATGTTGATACGGATATGACCAGGGATGATTTTGCAAAATTAATTCAAGGTCATTACAAAAAAGAAATTTATACCTATAATAGTCCTTTATCCTGTGGATGCGGAGGTTGATAGGGCTTATATTAATTACAGAATTACCAATTAAAATGTTGACATTATGAAACCCGAATTTACTTCCGTTTTATTGGATAACAAACAGTTAGATTATGACCAGAATCCTTTGTGGGAGAGAATTTCAGCGTATCAGATTGATCAGGCTGTCATCATTCCATTTTCCAGAAAACTGGCTCAGACTGAAGGGTGGACGAGGAGATTCTGTCTGCTTGCCATTGAAGAATATAAAAAGTTTGTTTACTTATGCTGTGTCTCAAAAAACGGAGCCTCTCCTTCAATTGTAGTAGATAAAGTATGGCACATGCATTTGCTTTACACCACCGAATACTGGAAAGAATTCTGTCCGAAGATCCTGGAAAGGGAGCTGCATCATTTCCCAAATGTAGGTGGAATTAATGATTATCATAAGCATCAGGATTGGTATCTGGAAACATTAAAACTTTACATCAATATTTTCAGGCAAAACCCACCTGAAGTTTTCTGGCGTATTCCAAAGGAAATTATACCATTCCTATTACCGGAAAATGTAAATAAGGTCAAAACTACCGGACAATTTACATGGAAAAAAACCTTTGAAAAATTACATTCAAAGGTCTTTAATTATATTCATCACAGATCGGTTTTGAAATAAACCATGACTGATTATTCTCCCATTAATTGTGTTTTGGCCCGTTGAAGGTCTTCTTTGTCTTTATCAGAAAGAGAAGGATATTTGAGATTCATTTTTTCAAGAGTATCAATAATGATCTGGATAGCAGCCACTCTTGCAAACCATTTGTTGTCTGCAGGAAGTACATACCAGGGAGCATGATCTTTCGATGTTTCATTGATGGCTGTTTCATAAGCTTCCATATACTGATCGAATAATGCTCTTTCCGGAAGATCTCCTGCAGAGAATTTCCAGTTTTTTTCCTGTTCATTGATTCTGTCCAGAAGCCTTTTTTTCTGCTCATCTTTAGAAACATGTAAAAAGATCTTTACAACCGTTGTTCCGTTCTGTGAAAGATGTTTTTCAAAATTCCTGATACTTTCATATCTGTTTTCCCAGAATTTATTGTCGAAATCTTTTACAGAAGACCACGTTTTTTCACTTAAATTATATTCTGGATGTACTTTGCAGACCAGGACACTTTCATAATGAGAGCGGTTGAAAATCCCGATCATTCCTTTCTGTGGCAACGCGAGATAATGTCTCCATAGAAAATCATGGGAATATTCTTTAGAACTCGGTGTTTTGAAACTGGTCACATTGCATCCCTGCGGATTCACTCCTCCGAAAACATGTTCTATCATACTGTCTTTTCCCGCTGCATCCATAGCCTGTAATACAACCAGAAGAGACTGGCTTCCGTCAGCATATAATTTTTCCTGCAGTTCACGAAGCTTTTCTTTCTCCTGAATCAGCATTTGTTCTCCATCTTCTTTGGTGAGCTTTCCTTTATACGATGTTGAAGTTTTTTTTATTGAAAATTTTCCGTTTACCTTAAAGTCATCTGAGAAATTGGTGTCCATATATTTAAAAGATTAAAAGATTAAAAGATTAAAAGATTAAAAGATTAAAAGATTAAAAGATTAAAAGATTAAAAGATTAAAAGATGTTGTTATTAAAATTCAATAGGGGTGGGCTTTAGCCCAGCCAGAGTTTAAAAGTATCCATTGGCTTCAGCCAAAACAGAAATAATATTTAGATAAACATCAACACTATTTCCTGTCACCTATTATCCGCTACCTGCCACCTAAACAAACATAAATGTAATAAAAAAACCGCCTCTATGGAGACGGTTTTTTTATTTTTTTGAGTAGAGATTACTTCGCAGCAGCCTTTTTAGCTAGTTTAGCAGCTTTTTTCTCAGCTTTAGCAGCTTCTTTCTGTTCTGCAGGAGTCAATACTTTTGCTTCAGCAACAGGAGCAGGAGCATTAGCGTCTACATTACCTTTAATGTAAATTACACTTCTGCTGTTTACAGGGTCATTAGAGAAAACCTCAATCATTTTGTTGAAACCTCCAGGAATAGCAGTGTTGTATCCAACTTTGATCTTAGCGGATTTACCCGGCATGATAGGGTCCTGGCTGAACTCAGGAGTTGTACATCCACAAGAAGGCTTTACGTTTGAAAGAATCAAAGGCTTATCACCTGAATTCGTTACAGTAAAGAATCTTGTACCATCAGCGTTAGGCTTAATAGTACCGTAATCGAAAGTTGTTTTATCAAATGTAATCGTTTGTGCAGATGCAATTGCAAATGTCCCGAATAATGCAATTCCTGCAATTAGTTTTTTCATATTCTTGAATGTTAATACGTTTGTTAGATAAATTTTGTGAAACAAAGTTAAAAATTATTTTAATTCATGCTTAAAAATTTTTTTCTTTAGACTATTTTTGCAAATTGCAAGCCAAAGAAATAGAATTTATGCAGATTTCAGAAAAGTACAATCCACAGGAAACAGAACAGAAATGGTACAATTACTGGTTGGAAAATAAATATTTCCATTCAGAACCTAATGACAAACCACCATATACCGTGGTCATTCCTCCACCAAATGTGACGGGGATATTACACATGGGACATATGTTGAACAATACCATTCAAGATGTTCTGGTCCGTCGTGCAAGAATGCGCGGGTTTAATGCTTGTTGGATTCCGGGAACAGATCATGCTTCAATTGCTACTGAAGCTAAAGTTGTTGCTAAATTGAAGTCTGAAGGAATCAATAAGTCAGATCTTACCCGTGAAGAATTTCTAAAACATGCCTGGGACTGGACTCACAAATATGGAGGGACCATTCTTGAGCAGCTGAAAAAACTGGGATGTTCTTGTGATTGGGACAGAACCCGTTTTACCATGGAAGATAACCTTTCAAAACAGGTTATTATAAGCTTTGTAGATCTGTATAATAAAGGAAAGATCTACAGAGGATACAGAATGGTCAACTGGGATCCTGAAGCAAAGACCAATATTTCTGATGAAGAAGTAATATTCAAAGAACAAAACGGAAAACTATATTTCCTTAAATATAAAATTGAAGGCTCAGAAGAGTTCCTTTCAGTGGCTACTACACGTCCTGAAACTATTTTTGGAGATACCGCAGTTTGTATCAATCCTAATGACGAAAGATATGCTCATTTAAAAGGTAAAAATGTAATTGTACCGATTGTGAACAGAGTAGTGCCAATCATTGAAGACGAATATGTTGATATTGAATTCGGAACCGGAGCTTTGAAAATTACACCGGCACACGACGTGAATGACTACGAAATCGGACAGAAACACCAGTTGAAAATGATTGATGCTCTGGATGATGACGGAAACCTTAATGAGCATGGATTGCATTATGCCGGAAAGAATAGATTTGACGTAAGAAAGCAGATTGCAAAAGAACTTGAAGAAAAAGATCTTTTACTGAAAGCTGAAGACTATGTAAATAAAGTAGGAACTTCGGAAAGAACAGGTGCCGTAATTGAACCTAAAATTTCTGTACAGTGGTTTCTTAAGATGTCTGATCTTGCTAAGCCTGCTTTAGATGTGGTAATGGATGATGATGTAAAATTCTATCCTGAGAAATTTAAAAATACCTACAAACATTGGATGGAAAACATCCGTGACTGGAATATTTCCCGTCAGCTATGGTGGGGACAGCAGATTCCTGCTTTTTACTTCGGAACAGGAGATGAAGATTTTGTAGTAGCTGAAACAGCTGAAGAAGCTTTAGAATTAGCAAAACAGAAATCCGGAAATCCGGAACTTACTCTGGAGAGTTTAAGACAGGATCAGGACACATTAGATACATGGTTCTCAGCCTGGCTATGGCCAATGTCTGTGTTTGAAGGGCTTTTAGATCCTGAAAATAAAGATATCCAGTATTATTATCCTACTTCTGACCTGGTAACTGCCCCTGATATTATTTTCTTCTGGGTGGCAAGAATGATCATGTCCGGATTGGAATACAAAAAAGAAGTTCCGTTCAAAAATGTTTACTTTACAGGAATTGTAAGAGATAAGCAAAGAAGAAAAATGTCAAAATCTTTAGGAAACTCTCCGGATCCTATTGAATTAATGGAAAAATATGGTGCTGATGGGGTACGCGTAGGAATTCTATTGAGTTCTGCTGCAGGTAATGACCTTCTTTTTGATGAAGACTTAATGCTTCAGGGAAGAAACTTTATGACCAAAATCTGGAGTGCATTCCGTTTGATCAATATGTGGAATCACGAAGATAAACCTGCAATTGCTACAGATAATCAGGCTATTGAATGGTTTGAAAATAAACTGAACAAAACAATCGTTGAAATTAATGATCAGTTTGAGAAGTTCAGAATTTCTGATGCGTTGCATTTGATCTATAAATTAATTTGGGATGATTTTTGTGGTTGGTATCTTGAAGCAATCAAGCCTAACTATGGAGAAGGAATTTCTAAAGAAGTATATAATAAAACCATTTATTTCTTTGAAGAATTGATGAAGCTGCTTCATCCGTTCATGCCATTCCAGTCTGAAGAAATCTGGCAGTTGATTTCTGAAAGAAGTATTGATGAAGCGCTTGTTATTGCTCAGCAGAAGAATGCCGATAGCTTTAGTGAAGAAGCTATTAAAAACTTTGAAATCACAGCTGAATTAATTTCAGGAGTTAGAAATTACCGCCAGACAAAAGGAATTTCGCCAAGAGAAGCTGTTGAGGTTTATACCAATGCATCTGAATTTGCCAATGAAGCTGTAGTAAGAAAACTGGCTAATGTTTCTGAAATCTATTTTGGACAAAAAACAGATAAGCCTAGCTTTACTTTCCTGGTAGGAGCGACTGAGGTTTCTATTCCTTTAAGTGAAAACTTAGATTTAGGAGAAGAAAAAGCAAAAACTGAAGAAGAATTGAAATATTTAAAAGGGTTCTTAATTTCAGTTGATAAGAAACTTTCCAATGAAAAGTTTGTTGCCAATGCTAAACCTGAAGTTGTAGAAGTGGAGCGTAAGAAGCAGAAAGATGCTCAGGATAAAATTGCGATCCTTGAAGAGAAACTGAAAAGTTTGTAAAAATTACCTAATAATAGGGTAATTTGTCGGAATGTCAGGCTGAGCAGAGTCGAAGCCTTTTTGAAAGATGAAACAATATTTTGTATATATTTTAAAATGTTCCGATAATTCCTATTATACAGGAGTTACCAATGATATTGAATTGAGATTTTCTCAGCATCAGTCAGGGAAATTTCCTGAAAGTTATACGTATAAAAGAAGACCGGTTGAGCTGGTCTTCTTTTATCTGTTTAATGATATTATTCAGGCAATAGCATTTGAAAAACAAGTGAAGGGCTGGAGTCGTAAGAAAAAGGAAGCTACTATAAATGATAATTGGGATAAGCTGAAAGAATTATCTATTTGCCGAAATGACAGCCATGCAGATAATTTTAATGATAAAAATCCCAAAGGCTTCGACTCCGCTCGGCCTGACACTGAAAATAAAGAATAAATAAAATGACACATATAGAAAACATAAAAAAACTATTCTCGAAGGATTTTGTAGAAAATCCATTGTTAGAAAGTTTTGAAGCGGGGAAGATCTATCTTTCCAGTGGAAAGCTGGTTGCCTGCGATCCATTAATCACCAATGATATGCTTCCTTTCACTACAGAATTTCCGAAGGGGGATTTTTCTGTGATCGTGCACAAAGAAAGAAACAGTAACTGTGTGGCTTATGCTGAAATCATATTCAATAATTCTGAAATTAAAGAATGGAAACTGGCAACTACGGCAGGACAGAACATAAAAGATCTGGCAAAAGAAGAAATCTTTGGTTATCCTGTAGAAAGCGGGATGGGATGTTTCATGGATGTTGATACTCAAAATAGCCTCAACGAGCTTGAACAGAGACTATTCCAGAATAAAGGCGGTGATTTTATGGGAATCTACGAAGAATTTTTCCATGAGTATTTCTTTGATGAAAACGGTGCTATTGACCAATATGCCTTCCTGAAACCTGCAAAAGAGCATCCCGGAACTATATTTGCTTTTGAAACCGGATATGGGGAAGGATTTTATGCCAGTTATATAGCATATGATGAAAATCAATTACCAGTGAAAATAATTACTGAATTTATAGAAATAAGTTAACTTAAAATTAGTTACTTTTGGAACACGATTTTGTCAGTTATAAATTTTAAAGCTAATACAAAACACAATGAATTTCTCATCAGAACAACCCCGAATTATTGTTGTGGGCAGCTCATCCATAGATTTGGTTCTTGAAACCGAAAAACTTCCTTCACCCAACGAAACGGTCTTGGCTGTTAAGTCAGATAGCTATTTTGGGGGTAAAGGAGCCAATCAGTCGGTAGGTACTGCCAGGCTGGGTGCAAGTGTGTACTTTATAGGATGTGTGGGAATGGATCCCCTTGGTCAGCAAATCATGAGAAATCTGGTAAGTGAAAATGTAAATGTAGGTTTTGTACATGAAACAGATAAAGAGGCTACAGGAACAGCTTATGTGACAACTTCTCATGGCAATGCAGCTATTGTTGTTGTACCGGCAGCCAATAAATATCTCAGCAAATCGCATATAGACGAAGCAGATAAGTATTTTAATACTGCAGATCTTGTACTGGTACAGCTTGAAGTTTCTATGGAGGTGGTAGAGCATACCGTTAAAAAAGCCAAGAAATATGGTAAGAAAGTTGGCCTATATGCTTCTCCTGCAATGAGAGTCAGTGAAGAAGTTTTAGAAAAGGTTGATTTTATTGTAGCTAAAAGCAACGAGTTATACACCATTTTCGGAGAAGAAAAGAGGGAAGAGGTCCTTAAGAAATATTTCAATAAAGTTTTTGTAAGAGATGATACCAACTCAACCATTTATTTTGATGGCACAGAGATGAAATATTATAGAAACGACAAAGACGAGAAAGTTTATAAAATGGGAATGGGCGATGCATTTACGTCAGGATTTGCTATTGCGCTTTGCCATGGGAACTCTATTGAAGAATGCGTGAAATTTGGAAATGAAGTTTCATCAAGAGTTTCCGGGGGTAAGGGTTCTCAGACAGGGTTGCCAAGAATGTCAGACTTCTTTTCTTAAAGCTATTTACGACATATCAAAAGTCTGAAACTTAACATAAAAATATAAGTAAAATGTCCACTTTTATAGTGGATTTTTTCTTTTTATACTATGGAAAAACTAATATTGACCACAGAAGACCATATTTCTCTCGCTGTCCATCTCTTTAAGCCTGAAAAAAGTAATGGGAAACTATTGCTGATTAATTCGGCAACAGGAGTAAAACAGCAAGTGTATTTTTCTTTTGCCAGTTATTTTTCTGAACAGGGATTTACAGTGATTACTTATGATTACAGGGGAATAGGACTTTCCAAGCCGAAAGATATGAGAGGATTTCATGGTTCTATGAGATTGTGGGGCTCAAAAGATTACAAAGCTTTAACCCAATATATCAAAACAAATTTTAAAGACTATAAAAAGTTTTGCTTAGGCCATTCTGTAGGTGCTTTAATTCTGGGAATGAATGAAGACTCTGAAATTTTTGAAGAATTTATTTTTGTGGGAACACAAAATGCTTTTGTGGGTAATCTGAAGTGGAGAACAAAAATTGAAGCATATTTTGGCTTTGGAATTGTTCAGCCATTAACCACTTCATTACTAGGGTATTTTCCGGCACATTGGTTTGGACTGGGAGAAAGTCTTCCAAAAAATTGCGCATATGACTGGAGAACCTTAATTTTAAACAAGAAATCAACCAACAGACTGTTGGAGAAAATTGATGACTTTTCTAAAAATTTGACACAGAAAGTATTTGTAATCCGTGCAGAAGATGATGTCTGGCTCACAGAAAAAGGAGTTTTAAGCTTATTAAATAATACTTATCCTAATCTTAAACCAACTTACAGATTGGTTGCTGTTTCAGAATCTGATAAAAAGGAAATCGGACATGTCAATTTTTTTAGAAGTTACAATAGTAAACTCTGGGATATTATTTTAAATGAACTGATAGATAAATGAAAAGTACGATTGACAACACAATAGCATTTGTAAAAGAAAAATTAGAAGGAGCAGAAGCGGGACATGACTGGTTCCATATTGAAAGAGTCTGGAAACTGGCCGCTCAAATAGCAGAAACAGAAGATTGTGATCAAGAGGTTGTAGAATTGTCTGCGCTTCTTCACGATATTGCAGATCCTAAATTTCATAACGGAGATGAAACCATTGCTCCCAAAATAGCCAGAGCATTTCTTGAAGAGCAAAATGTTCCCGAAGAAACAATCCTGAAGGTTTTATTTGTGATTGAAAATATTTCATTTAAAAATAGAGATCAGGCTCCGTTAAATCCACCTATTGAACTTAAAATCGTGCAGGATGCCGACCGTATTGATGCAATTGGAGCAATTGGAATTGCCAGAACGTTCAATTTCGGAGGCTTTAAGAATAACCTGATGTACCATCCGGATATGAAGCCTAAATTGGGAATGTCAAAAGAAGAATATAAAAAGTCTGATGGCACAACTATCAATCATTTCTACGAAAAACTATTGCTTCTGAAAGACATGATGAACACCGAAAAGGGGAAAAAAATGGCCGAAGAAAGACACAATTATATGCTGAATTTCCTCGACCAGTTTTATAAAGAATGGAATGTAGATTAGAAAATATTATATCCCAGGATTAAGGAAGCATACTTTAGATTTGCCTCAGGACCTTTTTCTTCAAGTAGATTCATGCCCGTATTATACCTAGCTTCTATAATGTATTTGTTATTATAATTATACCCTATTCCAAATACAGCGCTTTTGAAAGCCTGAGATGAAGATAACTTAAATCTGTCAAATACATATCCATCATAATCTAATGGGAAATCCTTAGCTGAACTTGTTTTCAGAGTTAGAACATTAATACCTGCATTAATAAAGATCTTTGATTTATCATTGATAAACATGTAGTGTCTTACACTTAGAGGAATACTTATAAATGAATAATTATCTACATTTATGTTATACAAATTACCGTTAGTTGTTCTTACAGCCGTTTTGTTATTGTAAAGTGAGAATGTAGGTTCAATTACAACTGACCATTTGTTTTTATTGAATGGTAATACAATTTCTGCTTCAACTCCTATCCTGAATCCAGTTTTTGAAGGAGCCCCTTCATTACTAAAAGTTTTTGTTATTTCCAATGGTGAGTAAAAATTGAGCCCAGGTCTGACAGCCAAGTTAAACTTAGAATTTCTTTTAGTCTCAGAAGGAGTTTCTTCGTTAGTAGTTCCAGAAATATTGCTGTTATATGTTGAGAAAATTTTCTTTAGATCATTACTCGTATATTTTGTTTTTAGAGCAATTGTCTGAGCTGTATTATCATCTGAGAATATAGTTTTCAATTGATCAATATATTTTTCATTTGTTGCAACCTGCAGATTGTTTCCATTGAAAAAGTATTTTTTATAAATCAATGGCTGAATAGAAGAATTTGAGTCAGAATAAAAGTACCTTGTGATATTTTGACCCTGATATGAGTAGAGGTTTTTACTGCCTGTTACAATTTCCTTAAGGAATACAGAAGCTTTTTTCAACTCAGGTTCTTTGTTGGAAGAAAAATCCCCGGTATTATCAGACGAATAATCAATGTCACCGTTATAGGTAACATATTTTACATCATTGTAAATCTCAAATTCTTTAATTGTAGAGGGTGTACCAGTACTTTCTCCTGATTTTTCATCTGTTTTGTAAGTGAAGCTGTCAGGGTTGTTTGCCCATCCCTGATTTTTGATAAGTACTTCTTTCTTTACATTATTACTGTTGATGATATAACCTTTTTCAAATTTTATCTGAGCGCAGATTAACGCAATACAGAAGGAAAGGAGTACTGAGAATGTTTTTTTCATAGTTAATTAAGATTAAAATATGGCCGCAAATATAGATAAAATAGAGAGAAGAAGTATCTTTGTAGAATATGACACTCATTATTTTTATAATATTTCTGGCATCTGTTCTTTCTCTGGTTTTATTTAAAGTGAAATCGGGAAGTATGATGAAGTGGGCAAAGCTGTTCCGTATAGTAACAGTAGTTTTCTCAATTTCTGTTTTTACGTACTGGTTTATTAAGAAAAGTGCGGTAGCATTTGTGGATAATTCTGTAGGACTGCAGGTTATTAATAAACTTCCCCAGGCATTGGATTTTTATCTGATCAATGTAAATAAAACCGATCAAAACACAACTCTTGAGCCCAAACATATCGGAAAAATACGTCCGGAATACTACAGAATAGAATACCTGAAAATGGATAAGTCTGATGAATACTGGATTGTAGGATATCTCGGAAAGAAAAATCTCGTATACTTTTCGCAACATTCCGTGCCGAATAAAAATATAGATCAGATTGTAGAGGTACAGAATTACATCAACCAAAGTATGAAACTTTCTGAATCAGCAAAAAAACAGGTAGATGCCTACAATTATGAGAATACAAAACTGGGCATCTGGATTACACTGGATTTCCTGCTTCTGTTTCTCAATCTGGTGTTGCTTCTGAAGAAAAATAAATAAGAATAGAATAAATGGGTAATGAGTACTATAAAAGACTTATTACCCATTATTATTTCTGTTAAGGATAATCCAGGATTTGCATAATTTGTTCTTTGAATTCCTCAGGACAGGATCTGACCAGTTTGTCCTTGCTTTGTTTACTGATTTCTTTTGGAGTAACCCATTCCGTTTTATTGGAACTCAGGCTGTGATGATCATATACTCTTTTTATGGTATTGTTTTCATAAAAAATATACTCATCACCAAGCCAGCTATTGGCAATACTGATTTTGCAAATTTCTTTTTCCATGATTTATGTTTTTAAAATATAATGCATCGTGAAATACATTACACCCTAATTTACGAATTTATTCGTTATGAAAAAGAAGTTTATATCAATCTTTATCCTGTACCTGATTTATATTATCTAAAATAACGTACCTGTACTTTCTGTGGCCATTTGTGGAATATGAATATCAGTTTTCCACTCTTCATTCAGCTTCTTGATAAAATATGCGGATAATAGAGGTGATGCTTTTTCAATATTCTGGTGTACGAAAAAGTAGAGATTCTGAAGACCTTCTTTCTTCCATTTAGTAAGATGTTTCAGCCAGTCATCCAATCTTTCATAGTCACTTTCGGCATTGGCTCCTACGTAACGGATAAATGCATTAGGCGTGGTAAGGCGCATATGAAGCATATCTCTTCTTCCGGCAGTATCTACGATGATGTTGGTGATGTTATGAGCTTCAAAGAGCTCACAGGTTGTATTAAGGATTTCCTCATCAGTAAACCATTCCGTATTTCTGAGTTCTATAGCTAAAGGAACTTCTTTAGGCCATTCTTTTACAAATTTTTCCAGCCTGTCATAATCTTTAGGTTTAAAATTATCATGAAGCTGAAGAAAAGCCATTCCCAGTTTTTCATCAAAATTCATCACTGCCGAAGCAAAATGGGTCACCGGATCAGTCACATCAATCAGTCTTCTGAAATGAGAAACCGTATTGGTGATCTTAGGGAAGAATTTAAAATTTTCAGGAGTTTTTTCCTTCCATGTTTTTACCTGGTCAGGAGTGGGCATTCCGTAGAAAGTAGCATTCAGTTCAATAGAATTAAACTGAGTTGCATAATAGGTCAGTTCATCTTTAGTTCCTTTAGGATAAAATCCCTTAAGATCCGTTTTATTCCATTTCGCACATCCGATAGAAATATTTTCCAGTCCTTTTTTATTAAGAGCCAGCATTTCCTTGGTTTTAGGATGATCTTTTGGTAAGGTGAAATCTATTTTTGACGGGTCTTCTACTTGTCCGAATTTCATATCTGTAGTTTTGGTATTAAACAATAAACACAAATATAAATCAAAAAATTCAGAGCTTCTATGATTCGAAGGGAAAGTAGTTCAACAGAGAATAATTGTTAATAGTAAAATTTTAAGAAATTAAAAACTTTTGAAAGCTTGAAATATAGAAGATTTTCATCTTTGCTCTAGAATTTTTTTTAAGATTTTCATGATGTTTCTATTAAGTTTTTTTTAAGGAAATATTAAACATTCTGTTACGTAATGTTAATTCTATGTTACCATACTTCATTTTTACTAGATATAATTTTACACCAAGTTTATAGCGAATAAAATATGAAGAAAAAAATCATCTGTGCTTTTGCTCTATTATCGTTTGGGTTTGCATTTTCACAGGAAACCAGTTCTAAAATTTTTGGAAGATTAAAGGGAATTTCTTCCGAAGTTACCGTAAAGGTAGTTCACCTTCCTACTAATAGTACCATTGAAACGAAAAGTAACAGCAAAGGACAGTTCAGTTTAGATAATCTTCAGCCGGGAGGACCTTATAAAATTGAAATATCTGATGGATCACAGGTTATTTATGAAAACCCGAATCTGCAGCTTTCTTTAGGGAATAACGACTTACCTGTGGTAGAAGTGGGAAGTAAAGAAAAGACAATTGATGAGGTGAAAATCACTTCTAAAAAGACCGCCGCAAAATATGGGGTAGGGATCAGCCAGGCTCAGATTTCTGGTCTTCCTAATATCAACCGCGGAATTCAGGATGTTACCAAACTGGTTCCTCAAAGTGCTAACAACTCTTTCAACGGGACCAATTTCCGTTATAATAACGTGACGATTGATGGGTCTATCAATAATGATGCAATTGGATTCAGTCCTTCATTAGGAGGGCAGACCGGTACTTCGGGAATGCCGGGAAGCAGTACCCGTTCCAATTCTATAAGTCTGGATGCTATCCAGGATGTGCAGGTGTATATTGCTCCTTATGATGTAAAGCTCGGGAATTTCCTTGGAGGAAGTATTAATGCGGTAACACGAAGCGGAAGTAACGATGTTACAGGATCAATCTATGCATACGGAAGAAATGCGGCAATTACCGGTAGAAACAGAGTAGGGGATAATTCCAAAATGCCGAGTGATTTTGAAGACTTTATTTATGGAGGAAGAGTAGGTTTGCCCATTGTGCGGGATAAGGTATTCTTATTTACCAATTTAGAATACACCAAAAGAACAGATCCTGTATTCTATAATGCCAATGATCCGGGAGCACTCGTAAATGAGCAGGTTGCCCAGCAGATTTCTGATTTTGTACGAAATAAATATGGATTCAATGTTGGTAGCTTTAATCAATACAATAATTTTTCTGAAAGTTCTAAACTTTTCAATAAATTAGATTGGAAAATTAATGATAAGCACACCTTATCCGTTAAAAATAATACAGTATTTTCACAGGCATCCAACCTTGAAAGAGACGGCGCGAATTTCAGATTTTCCAGCATGGATTTTGTTCAGAAAAATACTGCATCTACCACTACGCTTGAATTAAAAAGCCGTTTCAATGATAAATGGAGCAATAATTTAGTAGTAGGATATTCTTCCATTCATGATTACAGAGATCCCACTTCCGGTAATGCCATGTTTCCACAGGTAGAAATTGCTTACAACGGCGGAACGATTCTTTTGGGAAATGACAGAGAGGCCACTGTTTTCAATATGAAGCAGAAGACTTTTGAAATTACCGATAATCTTACTTATAAAAAAGGAAATCATACCTTCTTATTAGGAATGCACAATGAGTTATACAATATTGACTATGGTTTTGTAAATGCATTGAACGGAAGAATTTCCTATAAAAGCCTGAATGATTTTTTTAACGGTACTCCTGCAAGGATAAGAGGTACTTACCCTTTCAACGGAGACAGCAGACAAACAATTTTTGATAATCCTTATGCTCAATACAAAGTGAATTTGCTTTCCCTGTACCTTCAGGATGAAATTAACTGGGGAAGAGTGAGACTTTCACCGGGAGTAAGAGTAGATTATACAGACTTACCGAATAAACCACAATTAAGTCCATTGGTAAACAATTCGCCTCAGGATCCAAACTCGGGAAATACCTACAGTTACACTCCATTGAGTCAGCTTACCAACAACTACCTGAATAAACCTACATTCTCTCCAAGACTTGGATTTACGATTGACCTTACAGAGAACAGATCTATGGTATTAAGAGGTGGATCAGGAATCTTTGTAGGAAGAATTCCTTTTGCATGGTTAGGATATGCTTATTATAATGATGGAGTAGGTTTTGGAAGTTATGATTATAATGGGCCAACAGCGGCACAACTTGCTTCCAATGGAGATCCACTGAACAGTGCCAATTTCCCGAAATGGCAGAACTCTTCAAAAGTACAGGTAGACCTTATTGACAACAACTTTAAAATGCCAAGAGTTTGGAGAAGCTCCTTAGCATTCGATTATACCCTTGCAGGATATAAATTGACTTTAGAAGGGATCTATACAAAAGTGCTTTATGATCTGAAATTCCAGCAGGTGAATAAAACGGATAACGTAACGTATTACAGCTATGATACAAATCATGAGATGCCAATCTATACAACAAATATCAACAGTAATTTCTCTAATGCCTACCTTTTATCCAATACTAAAGAAGGATACCGTTACAATCTGACTGCACAGCTTTCAAAATCATACGACTTCGGTTTTAATTTCTTTGTGGCTTATACTTATGGAGACGCTAAGGATATTACCAACGGTATCAGAAACTCTATGGAAAGTAACTGGCAGATGAATCAGTCTCTGACGCCAAATGACCCGAAACTGACAACATCTAACTTTGCCATCAAAAACAGGGTCGTTGCGAATCTTGGATATGCCTTTAATATTTCTGAGACCAACAGATTATACACCAATGTATATTTCAATGCACAATCCGGAAATCCTTTTTCATGGGGATTTGTGAACAGCACGATTGCCAATACAGGACAGGCAGCAGGACTTGCTTATATTTTTAAAGATGCTGCAGAAGCTTCCAAATATATAGTTCCTATAAAAGATGCTGCAGGAAATGTAGTGGTAACTGCTCAGCAGCAGATTGCAGATTATGAAAATTTTGTCAACAATAATGACTATCTGAAGTCCAGAAGAGGAAAATTCACTGAAAGAAATGGTGATGTTACTCCCTGGAATATTCAGGCGGATATCAGAATCATGGATGAGATCAAACTGAGTAAGAAATCTAAGAATAATATACAAATATCATTGAGCATCATCAATTTTACCAATTTACTGAACAAAGATTGGGGGAAAGTATATTTTGTTCCTAATACTTTCAATTCTACAGCAAGTGTTGGTTTGACAAAAGTTGGAAATGTAGCAACAGGACAACCTTCTGCCGGCGATCCAACATATAACTTCAAAACCCCGGGGCTACCTTATACTATTGATCAGTTTGCATCAAGATTTCAGGCTCAGCTGGGTGTTCGATACAATTTTTAAGTACGTTTTTACATTTTACTTCATAATTCTTTTCAAAGGTTCGGATTTTCTTTCCGGACCTTTTTTTGTAAATTATAAATTATAAATGATGAATGATGAATGATGAATGATGAATGATGAATGATGAATGATGAATGATGAATTTTACTAATAAAAGACGTACACTTTTATGATTATTAAATCATTTTGAGAACACGCAATCATCTGTGAGAATCTGCGCAATCTGTGGGAAATGCTCAAAATAATTATATACAAACTGTAATTATTCAATAGGAACGGGCTTCAGCCCGTTTAAAAAATAAAGACTAATTCCGACGGCTTTAGCTAACCTATCAACATCAGGAGCTGAAGTGAAATTTTTTCAATTTTTACCAATCATCTGTGAAAATCTGTGCAATCTGTGGGAAACTAAAGGCCTATGAAAACGACAAAAGCACACCTTTCGGTATGCTTTTGTAAATATAGCGTGTTTATTACTTGATCCTATGCCTCGCAGCTTGAACATGACACGAAGTTAACCATCATTTCTTTTGAAACAGATGAACTTCTTTGGTAATAAAGTGTTTTCACTCCTTTTTTCCAAGCTTCAATATAAAGGTAGTTAACATCTTTTACAGGCATTGTAGAAGGAATCTGAAGATTCAGTGACTGTGCCTGGTCAATGTATTGCTGTCTCTGTGCCGCCTGAGAGATGATCTCCATTGGAGAGATTTCTTTGAATGTTTTGAATACTGCCTTTTCTTCAGGAGTAAGCTCATTCAGGTGCTGTACAGATCCATGGTTAAGCATGATTGTTCTCCATGTTTCTTCGTTATCCAATCCTTTTTCTTTCAATAATTTTGCAAGGTATTTGTTCTTACGCATAAAGTTTCCTTTAGCAAGACCTGCTTTATAATAGTTGGAAGAGAAAGGCTCGATTCCCGGGGAAGTCTGTCCTAAGATTGCAGAACTTGAAGTAGTAGGAGCAATAGCCATTGTGGTGGTATTTCTTAATCCGTATCCTTTCAATACTTCTGGTTCTCCATAGATGTTGGCAAGCTCTCTTGAAGCCTGTTCCGCCTGATCTTTAATATGTCTGAATGCTCTTGCGTTGAACTGAGTCGCCTCAAAGCTTTCAAAAGGAATCATATTTTTCTGTAAATAAGAATGGTATCCTAAAACTCCTAATCCAAGTGCTCTGTGACGCATAGCGAAGTTTCTTGCTCCCTGTAGATAATAGTTACCTTCAGTTTTGTCAATAAACTCAGATAATACAGCATCAAGGAAGTATACTGCTAATTTTACAGCATCTGTATCTTTCCACTCATCATACAGTTCAAGGTTCATGGAAGATAAACAGCAGATGAAAGACTCTTCCATAGTAGATGGAAGCATAATTTCAGAACAAAGGTTACTTGCATTCACCGTCATTCCTAAATCTTTATAAACCTGAGGTTTATTTCTGTTCACGTTGTCTGTGAAGAAAATATAAGGAAGACCTTTTTGCTGACGGCTTTCCAATACTCTTGCCCAAACTTTACGTTTCTCCATATCACCGTCAATCATATCCTGCATCCAGTAATCTGGTACACATACTCCGGTAAACAGGTTCTGAATCGGGCTACCAATATCTTTAATGGATAAAAATTCTTCTATATCTCCGTGGTCAATATCTAAGTAAGCAGCAAAAGCACCTCTTCTTACCCCTCCCTGAGAAACCACATCCATAGCCGTATCAAAAAGCTTCATGAATGAAACTGCTCCTGAAGACTTTCCGTTGTCTGTTACAGCTGTACCTCTGTTTCTTAGTTCTCCAAAATATCCTGAAGTACCTCCTCCGATTTTAGTCTGCATGATGACTTCACCCATTTTGTGAGTAATCCCTTCAATGCTGTCCGGAATATGAGCGTTGAAACATGAGATAGGAAGACCTCTTTCTGTTCCCATATTTGCCCATACAGGAGAAGAAAAACTGATCCATCCTTTTGTGATCATTTCTTTAAATGCCGGTTGAAGTTCAGGTTTGTATAACCTTTTTGCAGCAGCAGTGGTAATTCTGTCGATAGCTCCGTCTACCGTTTCACCTTTTAACAGATATCCTCTGTTCAGCATTTGCTCAGACTCTTCATTGAGCCACCATATATTTGAATTTTGCTCTTCCATAGATGTTATATTTTCGAATTCCGGAATGAGAGAATCACTCCGGAATTTTGTTTTTTTATAGTATTGATTGTAAAATTTCTACTTTGTGGGAACCGTTCAGCCCGCTTTCGTCTCTTAATCTCTGAAATTCTTTAAAAGACGGAACATTCAAAACCTCATGCTGAACTTCTTCATTAATGTAGTTTGAATAATGTACAAAAGTAACACCATCTTCCTTTACATAGACTTTATATTCAAAGGTGGAAGAATCTAAATTCTTGAAATCTTCCAGAAACTTTTGGATATTGGTTTTATTGTTTGGAACAAATTCCGGGTTTACTGTATAGCTTACTATTACATTGATCATCTCTTCTGTATTTGTGCTTTATTAATGAACTGATTTCCGTTAACTGATCAGAAAGGAATAAATCCTGATACTGACTGCTTTGACGCTCGCTTCGCTCGCGCTCCAATATTAAAACAAATCGTTTGCTGTAATACTCTTATCGTGCTTCGTATAGTCTACAGGTCTTTTTGCAAAGAAATCATCTAATGAATTGGCGAAAACTTCCTCTTCGAACCATACCATTGGTTTGTACTGTTCCGGAGTGATGTTGTATCTTGTTTTCATATTGATTTTCTTCAAGCTGTCATCCACACGGTATTTCATGAAGTTTAAAAGATCTTCTTTAGAAACATTGTCGATTTCTCCCAATTCAAAAATCCAGCTAAGGATATCACCTTCTCTTGCGATAGATTCGTCTACTAAAGTGTAGATATCTTCTATATCGCTGTCTGTTAATAAGTCAGGCTGTTCCTCACGGATTTTATTGATCAGGTAGATTCCTGCATTAGCGTGAATTTGCTCATCTACTGAAGTCCATGCGATGATATTGGAAACATTTTTCATGAATCCTTTAAATCTTGTGAAAGAAAGGATGATGGCAAACTGTGAGAAAAGAGAAACGTTTTCCACTAAAATACTGAATAATAGTAAAGCGGAAACATATTCTTTCGGGGTCGCAGAATTAGCATGCTTCAAAGCATTTCCTAAAAACTCGATTCTTCCTTTTACGGCAGGAATTTCAATAACGTTAAGGAATTCATCATTATATCCTAATACCTCTAATAAACGGGAATATGCTTCAGAATGACGAAACTCGCATTCTGCAAAAGTAGATCCTAACCCATTGAATTCCGGCTTTGGAAGGTGGTTGTATAAATTTCCCCAGAATGTCTTTACAGACACCTCAATCTGTGCAATGGCTAACAGCGCATTTTTCACAGCGTGCTTTTCATGTGGTTCCAACTGCGAATGAAAATCCTGAACATCTGCAGTAAAGTCCACTTCCGAATGCACCCAGAACGATTTGTTGATTGCCTCTACAAATTGAAGAACCTCCGGGTATTCAAATGGCTTATAGCTTACTCTTTTATCAAAAATTCCCATATTAAATATCTTTATAATTAAATAATTTTAGATCCTTGTGGATAACGTTCCGGAAATACTTAACTTTTTGTTTGTCTGCAAGTTGTAAAATAAAGTTATTCACTTTTGCAAAACCATATTTCTTGTAAAGAACTAATAGCAAAGTTCGAAAAAAAGAACTGATTTTGAAAGGGGTAAATACTAATCGGCTGACTTTTAGCCTGAAAAGTTTTCCACATTTACATGAAACAGGCTAGAATAATAGGCTAGACCACTATATTGAGGATAAATACATAGAAATCTGGAGTTACAGTTAAACATGAATTTATAAAGTATTATTAATAAAGGTTTAAAGCATTAAACAAAAAAATATTTGAATAAATTTTTATTCTTGTAACAATTTGAAAATATCATCTACTTATTGGGTATAAAACATACATCACTTAATGTTAGTAATTCAGGATTTAAATAAGTCATACGATACAGGAAAAAGCAAACTTCATGTTCTCAAAGGAATTAATCTGAATATTTCTGAGGGCGAGTTTGTTTCTATTATGGGAAGTTCCGGTTCCGGAAAATCTACACTTCTTAATATTATTGGGATTCTGGATGAAAAAGATTCAGGGACCTATG
This sequence comes from Chryseobacterium rhizoplanae, assembly GCF_900182655.1. Classification (GTDB taxonomy): domain Bacteria; phylum Bacteroidota; class Bacteroidia; order Flavobacteriales; family Weeksellaceae; genus Chryseobacterium; species Chryseobacterium rhizoplanae. Next base: position 134,861 of record NZ_FXTC01000003.1, on the reverse strand, counting down.
AATTGGATGGAGTTCCTATCGAGCATTTATCAGAAGTAAAAGCTGCAGAATACAGAAGTAAGTTTTTGGGATTTATTTTTCAGTCCTTTAATCTTATCAATTATAAAACAGCCTTGGAAAACGTAGCACTTCCTCTGTACTATCAGAATGTACCGAGAAGAGAACGTAATCAGAAAGCTATGGAATATCTTGAAAAAGTAGGTCTTGCACAATGGGCAAATCACCTTCCCAGTGAACTTTCCGGAGGTCAGAAACAGAGAGTGGCTATTGCAAGAGCATTGATCACAAATCCAAAAGTGGTATTGGCAGATGAACCTACCGGAGCATTGGACTCCAAAACTACTCATGATATTATGAAACTTCTTCAGGATATCAATAATGAAGGAAAAACGATCATCGTTGTAACCCACGAACCGGACGTAGCTGCACAGACCAAAAGAAACGTAGTGCTGAAGGATGGGGTTATTGAAAGTGATGAGTTTATTAAGCAGATTGTGCTTTAGGAATTTGAAAATTTGAAAATGAGATAATTTGAAAATTTAACGATTCAATTTTTTAATCTTTAAATTTTTCAATCTTTTAATACCAATAAAAAATGTTTGACCTAGATCGTTGGCAGGAAATATTCAGTTCTATCCGGAGTAATGTACTTCGGACGGTGCTTTCAGGGTTTACGGTAGCTTTGGGACTGTTTATTTTCATTGTGCTTTTTGGAATTGGAAAAGGGCTTCAGAATGCATTCTCGGAAGGATTTGCGGGAGATGCTAAAAATCTTATTATTTTTTCTACAGGAAAAGCCTCTTTAGCTTATAAAGGCCTTCAGTCTGATCGGAATATAACCCTGAATAACTCAGACTATGACTTTTTAATTAATGCAGATAAGGAAAAAGCTGGGCCTTCCAGTCCCAGATATACCGCCAATTTAATGGTGAAATATGGAAAGGAAAGTGGCCTTTATCAGATCAATGGAGCTCAACCCGGGGAACAGGTCATTGAAAACAGAAAAATTATTGATGGCAGGTATGTGACAGCGATGGATTTGGAAAGGAAATTAAATGTTGCGGTCATTGGGAGAATGGTTCAAAGGGATTTAATCAAGAATGGAAGCCCGATAGGAAAAGAGCTCGATATTAATGGAACCATGTATAAGGTCATTGGAGTTTTCTCAGATGACGGAGGAGACAGAGATGAAAGACATATTACCGTTCCGATTACTACTTTACAGCAGATGAAGAAAGGATCTGATACTGTAAATATAGCCTATATAACATATAATGATAAACTGACTCCGGATCAGGCCATTAAGTATGGTGATGAGCTTAAAGATAAATTAAAAGCAAGAAAAAGTGTTTCTCCTGACGATGAAAAGGGTATACGTGTCTGGAACAATGCGAAAAACATGAATGATACATTTGCGTTTATGGCAGTTCTTACCGCAATTGTCGGTTTTATTGGTATGGGGACATTGCTGGCAGGAATTATCGGGATCAGTAACATTATGGTGTATATCGTAAAAGAAAGAACCAAGGAAATAGGAGTACGGAAAGCTATTGGAGCAAAGCCAAGCGGAATTGTAGGACTGATCGTTCAGGAAAGTGTTGTGATTACCGTGGTTTCCGGACTGGTTGGAGTAGGAGTAGGCGTTTTGACTTTAAGTCTTATCGGAAACAGCCTTGAAGAGTTCTTTATTAAAAGCCCGAGTGTAGGATGGGGAGCTATCATCATGGCATTTATCGCTTTGATTTTCTCAGGATTGATCGCAGGATTTGTGCCGGCATACAGAGCTTCAAGAATTAAACCGATCGAAGCATTGAGAACAGAGTAATTTGTGAAAAAGATAAACGGATTAATGAAATTCATAACTCATAATTTATAACTTATAATTCAACAAGGTGAATATCATATTTAAAAAAGATACTTGGCAGGAGATTTATTATTCATTAAGGAATAATAAGCTCCGAACATTTCTTACCATGATCGGCGTAGGATGGGGGATGTTTTTGTATGTAAGCCTTCTTGGAGCAGCAAAAGGAATGGAGAATGGTTTTGATAAATTATTTTCCGGTTTTGCTACCAATTCAATCTTCCTGTGGGCACAGAAAACCTCTATTCCCTATGAAGGATTTCCTAAAGGAAGAGAAGTTCATCTGAACTTAAATGATATGGAAATGCTGAAAAGAAAAGTAACTGCCATAGATTATATCTCGCCGCAGAATGCCAGAGGAAGCTTTACCGGAACACCGGGAGAGGCAATGTCAAGAAACGGGAAAAATGGTACTTATTCGCTTACGGGAGATTACTCTGTAGGAAATAAAATTTCAGAAAAGAAGCTGATCTTTGGACGCTACATCAATGATGCCGATGTTTCAGGAAATAAAAATGTAGTAGTCATTGGAGAAGAGATTTATAAAAACTTCTTTGATGCTAAGAAAAAAGAAAACCCAATTGGGAAATCAATCAATATTAAAGGACTATTCTTTAATGTAATCGGAGTTTTCCGTGTGAAAAAAGGAGGTGGATTTGAAAATGACCAAACAGCTTTCATCCCGCTTTCTACCTATACAAAAATGTATAATGCAGGAGATCAGATTGACATGTTTGCGATTGTAAGTAAACCTAATGCCAATGTGAATTCGGTAGAAGAAGATGTAAAGCAGGTGTTAAAGTCAAAAAATAAAGTATCCCCTGAAGATACCAATGCTTTCGGAAGTTTCAACCTTGGAAAAGAATTTAAAAAGCTGACAGGTTTTCTTACGGGAATGCAGCTATTAACTATCATTGTAGGTACACTGACAATCCTTGCCGGAGTAATTGCAATCTCGAATATCCTTTTGATTACAGTAAAAGAAAGAACCAAAGAAATCGGGATCAGAAGAGCATTGGGAGCGAAACCGGCAGAAGTAAGAAATCAGATTTTGCTGGAAAGTGTGGTGATAACACTCTCCTCGGGGTTATTAGGCTTTATGTTTGGAATTTTTGTGTTGATGATTCTGAATGCCGTTACCCAGGGACAGGATTCATTTCCTTTCTATAATCCGACAGTCAACTATGGAAACGTATTTGCTGCCATGGCTGTCATGGTGATTTTAGGATTGATCATCGGAATGATTCCGGCACAAAGAGCCGTAAAGATCAGGCCTATTGAAGCCTTAAGAACAGAGTAATTAATTTGAAAATGAAATCATTTTAAGATTTAAAAGTAAAAAGGAATATAGAGAATCAATCTTTAATTTTTAAATCTTTCAATCTATTTAATAAAAAATAAACTATACATATGAAAAAGAAATTCACTTGGAAAAAAGCCATTTATATAGTGTTGGGGCTTTTATTTGCAGTGGCATTGTTCTCAGGGATTGGCTATCTTATCAAATCTAATTCTAAAGAAGGAGAAGCTTTCCTTACCCGTAAGCCTACCGTTCAGAATATGGATGATAAAGTAATGGCAACAGGAAAAATTGTTCCCAAGGAAGAAATTGAAATTAAACCCAATATTGCAGGGATCATAGATAAAATCTTAGTAAAAGAAGGAGATAAGGTAGAAGTAGGACAGCTGATTGCTACCGTAAAGATTGTTCCTAGTATTTCTGAGGTAAATGCTGCTCAGCAGGAAGTTCAGAATGCACAGATTCAGATCAGCAATGCGCAGATGAATGTAGGAAATATGCAGAAGCAATTTGAAATGCAGGATAAACTGTACAAGCAGGGAGTAGCTTCTAAACAGGAGTATCTGAATTCTCAGCAGCAATTGTACTCTCAGCAACAGACGTTGAAAAATGCTCAACAGCAATTAAATACCGCTCAAAAAAGATTACAGATTGCTAAGACAGGAGCAACGCCTGAATTGAAAGGACAAGGTTTAGCTACTACCGAGATTCGTTCCAAAGCTTCGGGTACCGTACTTGAGGTGCCTGTAAAAGCAGGAAGCCAGGTGATTGAAGCCAATAACTTTAACGCCGGAACTACAATCTGTTCAGTGGCAGATTTGAATGTCCTGATTTTTAAAGGTGAAATTGACGAAGCTCAAGCTGGAAAACTGAGTGAAGGTATGGATATGAACATCGTAATCGGTGCACTGCAAAACAAAACTTTCCCTGGAAAACTAACGATGATCGCACCTAAAGGAAAAGATAATGCAGGAACCATTAAATTTCCGGTAGAAGGTAACGTAAGTAATCCTAATAATGAGTATATTAGAGCAGGTTTTTCTGCGAACGGTGAAATTGTTTTGAGTTCTCAGAAAAATGCATTATTATTGGACGAGTCTTTAGTTCAGTATGAAAAGAAACAAGGAAAAGATGTTCCTTTTGTAGAATCGAAACAAAAAGATGGGAAATTCAAAAAAGTATATTTGAAACTGGGAGCTAGTGACGGTATCAACGTTCAGGTTCTTCCGGGATCAGAGATTACAAAAGATACTGAGATTAAAGTTTGGAATCCTTCTGATAAAGACAAAGAAGAGCTGAAAGAAAAATCCAGCAAAAAATAATAAACTACACTATACACTTTTAAACTGTAATCCTGGAGGAATTTTTTTTCTCCGGGATTTTTTTATATAAACCTTTACAAGAGTAAATTCCTATATTTGAGTCAGATAAATCCATGAAAAATGTGTCGATATGCTCGGAAAACTTATAAATCACATTATGTCTGTTTTAAATGCCGGAAATCATTTAAACAGCCGGATACTTATGACATTATAAGAAGGATAGAAAAAGAAAAAATATACTATGAACCTGGTGGGAAAATATTTCGCAAAGTAGGATATGTTTTCACGAAAGCAGAAACAAAAGAATTGGAAAAAATTGTTTCAAACCTTGAAAACAGGATTATAAAATGCCCGGAATGTACCAGTGTGATGGCTGATCTGGGAAAAGATTTCAAAGCTCCTAAAAAAACAGCAGTCAAAGAATGGAAGATTGCAGAAAGCCTTTTTAAAACAGGAAAATGCTTTCATTCCTGCGGCTGTGATGGAATAGGATATATTCCTAAAAATCCTAAAGATTATGAAGTATATCTGAATAATATATTGAAAAAGTACCAGGAATATTTGATCGACTGTCAGAATGCTCCCATAGAAGAATGTCCTGAGAAGATTGAAGAAATTAAATATTGGTCTGACAATATTCAGAAGATAAAAACTGAAATTATAGATAATAAGTTTGAAATCATGCAAATTATGTAACAAAAGAGAGAGTTAGACTGTCTTACCTTTAAATTCCAAACTATATCCCATGAAAAAAGACTACTGGATTCTGCTTCTTTTTATCATTGCGAAATTTGCTCTTCAATACTCACTGATAAGTCCTGAGTATGAGCTTCACCGGGATGAATATCTGCATCTCGATCAGGCCAATCATCTGGCGTGGGGATATCTTTCAGTTCCTCCCGTCAATTCATGGATTGCCTGGATAATTAAAATGTTAGGAAATTCCATATTTTGGGTTAAGTTTTTCCCTGCGTTGTTTGGAGCAGTGACGATAGTGTTGGTGTGGAAAATTGTTGAAGAACTTAATGGAAACCTCTTTGCCAAAATACTTGCTTCTTTAGGGATTCTGTTCTCAGTACTCCTCCGGATAAATATGCTGTTTCAGCCTAACTCTTTAGAAATTTTTCTGTGGCTGTTCCTTTATTATGCTTTGATTAAATATTTTAATTCAGAAAAAGTAAAATGGATATACATTGGAGCTGTTATCTTTGGAATAGGAATATTAAATAAATACAATATTGCTTTTTCATTATTGGGACTTATTCCTGCATTATTATTAACAGAGCAAAGAAAAATTTTTATGCAGTCTCATGTATATTGGGCCGCTCTTCTGGCTTTGATTATTGTTTTTCCCAATCTTCTCTGGCAGTATCAGAATCATTTTCCGGTGATCCATCATATGAAAGAACTTTCTGAAAAACAGCTTGTGCATGTGGATAGAATGGGTTTTATGAAATCTCAGATTCTCTTTTTCATAGGAGTTATTTTTGTCATTATAGCAGGCTGGGGAGCATTACTGTTGTACAAGCCTTTTGAGAAATTCAGGTTTTTCTTTTGGAGTTATATCATCACCATTACCCTGTTTTTATTTTTTAAAGCAAAAGATTACTATGCGATAGGGCTGTATCCGGTATATATTGCCTTTGGTTCCGTTTTTCTGGGCCGCTTATTTGAAAAAGGGTGGAAGAGATTTTTAAAACCTGTCAGCATCCTTATCCCTATACTTTTATTTCTTCCTTTATATAATGTAGCCTTCCCCAATAAGAGTCCTGAATATATTGAGTCCCATCAGGATCAATACAAAAAGTTCGGATTGCTTCGCTGGGAAGACGGAAAAGATCATCCGTTACCTCAGGATTTTGCTGATATGCAAGGCTGGAAAGAATTGGCTCAAAAAGTAGATAAAGAATATTCCCGACTGTCAAAATCCGGAAATACCATGGTATTGTGTGATAACTACGGGCAGACTGGTGCTATTAATTATTATTCAAAGGCAGGTGTTGTAGCCATGTCATTTCATGCGGATTATATCAATTGGATAGATTTAAGCAAAAAATATAAAAATGTTATCAGGGTTAAAGATGCTCCTGAAGCAGGAAAGGAACTTAAAGAATCAGGTTCTTTTTTTGAAGTAGCAAAATTATATGATTCCATTACCAATCCGTACGCAAGAGAAAGAGGAACGGCAATTTTCAGTTTGCAGGGAGCGAAAATAGATATCAGTAAAAGAATTCAGGACGAGATTACTGAAGTCAAAAATGAGTGGAAATAGTTTTTCAATAAGAATAAAATAATGATTTGTAGACAGGATAAAATTAATAGATAAATATTATTGCAACTTTATTGCATTAATTGATTTTAAGTTAACTTTGTATTATCAATTATCAATTATCAATTATCAATTATCAATTATCAATTATCAATTATAAACTGAACTATGGAAAACAAAAATTTTGATATCATCATAATAGGAGGAAGTTACTCCGGTTTATCTGCAGGTATGTCATTGGGAAGGTCTTTAAGAAATGTCCTGATTATTGACAACGGAAAACCTTGCAACAGGCAAACACCGCATTCCCATAATTTTGTTACTCATGATGGGAAAACACCTTCCGAAATTGCAAAGCTGGCAAAAGAAGATGTAGAGAAATATAACACGGTCCGGTTTTATAATGGAACAGTTGTAAAAACAGTAAAAACAATTGATGGTTTCGAGATTGAAACTTCATCCGGCGAAAAATTTCAGGCTAAAAAACTCATTTTAGCTTCCGGAGTGAAAGATAAAATGCCGGATATTCCCGGATTTGCAGAATGCTGGGGGATTTCTGTTATACATTGTCCATACTGTCACGGCTATGAAGTGAAAAACGAGGTTACCGGAATTCTTTCCAATGGAGATATGGCTTATGAATTTTCAAAACTGATTTTTAATCTGACTAAAAACCTTACCCTGTTTACAAACGGGAAAGCTGTTCTTACTGATGAACAACTCGAAAAACTGGAGCAGAATAAAATCATTCTTAACGAAGATGAAATTAAAAGCATTGAGCATACAAATGGTTCCATTCAAAAAATCGTTTTCAAAAACGGAAAAGAAGTTGCTTTACAGACTTTATATGCTAAAATTCCTTTTGAACAGAATATCAATGTATCTGACGATCTGGGATGTGAACTTACAGAGCAGGGATTTATTAAAGTAGATATGATGCAGAAAACAAATGTTCCCGGAGTTTTTGCCTGTGGAGACAATGTGACAATGATGCGTTCAGTAGCTAATGCTGTTTCACAGGGAAATTTTGCAGGTGCAGTGGTCAATAAAGAACTTGCAGACGAAGAATTTTAAAGGGTTTTTGATCAAATTAAAACAGCTATAATATTTGATTTATTGATGATGTTTTCATTTTTTAGTGTTTAAAATCATTTTTTCAATAGAAAAATCTCGATGAAAAATCCGTACATTTGGGGTGGAAATTTCAAAAACTAAAAGTAAAATGGATATTATTTTCGACCTGATTGAAAAGGAAAGACAAAGACAAACTCACGGATTAGAGCTTATCGCATCAGAAAACTTTGTTTCTGAAAACGTGATGAAAGCAATGGGAAGTGTACTGACAAATAAATATGCTGAAGGATATCCCGGAAAAAGATATTACGGAGGATGTGAAGTTGTAGATGAGGTTGAAACATTGGCTATCAACAGAGCAAAAGAACTTTTCGGAGTAGATTATGTGAATGTTCAGCCGCACTCCGGTTCTCAGGCGAATGCAGCCATTTATCTTGCAGTTTTGAAACCTGGTGATAAAATTATGGGGATGGACCTTTCAATGGGAGGACACCTTACTCACGGTTCTGCAGTGAACTTTTCTGGTATACAATATAATGTGGTTTCTTACGGAGTTCAGCAGGAAACAGGTCTTATTGACTATGACCAAATGAGAGAAGTTGCTCTAAGAGAAAAACCAAAAATGCTTATTGCTGGTTTCTCAGCGTATTCAAGAGATTTGGATTATGCTAAATTCAGAGAAGTAGCAGACGAAGTGGGAGCTACGCTTTGGGCAGACATTGCTCACCCTGCAGGTTTAGTAGCAAAAGGATTATTAAACTCACCATTCGAGCACTGCCATGTAGTAACTACCACTACTCACAAAACCCTGAGAGGCCCAAGAGGAGGGATGATTATGATGGGGAAAGATTTTGAAAATACATATGGCCACAAAACTCCAAAAGGAGAAATCAAAATGATGAGCCAGGTATTGGACGGAGCTGTATTCCCAGGTATTCAGGGAGGACCACTTGAACACGTGATCGCTGGTAAAGCAGTAGCTTTCGGTGAAGCTTTGGACGTACAGTTTGAAACATATGCAAAACAAGTTAAATCCAATGCTCAGGCGTTATCAAAAGCGATGATCGACAGAGGATTTGATATCGTAAGCGGTGGTACAGATAATCACCTGATACTGGTAGACCTTAGAAATAAAGGAGTAAACGGTAAAGAAACAGAAAAAGCATTAGTGCTTGCTGATATTACTTGTAACAAAAACATGGTTCCTTTTGATGATAAATCTCCATTCACAACATCTGGTATCAGATTAGGAACGGCAGCTATTACAACAAGAGGTTTGAAAGAAAATGATATGGATACTATTGCAGGATTGATTTCTGAAGTGGTAGACAATATCAAAAATGAAGAAGTTCTTACATCCGTAAGAAAGAAAGTTAACGAATTAATGGAAGGAAAAGCTCTGTTCAATTACTAACAGACATTCCGATATCATATAAAGAATGGGCAAACTGCTCATTCTTTTTTTATTCAATGGAAAAGAAATCTTATACCTTCGAGGAAATCAAGCAGAAACTGGTGAACTACTGTGTTTACCAGGACCGCTGCCATGCAGAAGTGGAACAGAAGATGAGAGAATTTCTGCTTATTGATGAAGCCAAAGAAGAAATCATTTTATATCTCCTGAAAGAAAACTATCTGAATGAAGAAAGGTTTACACGAAGCTATATCAGAGGTAAATTTTACATTAAACACTGGGGGAAGACCAAAATTAAAATGAATCTGAAGCAAAAACAGATTTCAGAAAGGTTGATCAGCTCGTGCTTTGATGAGATAGATGATTCTGATTATGAGAAGACTATCAGGAAAATTTTTGAAGGATATTATTCTAAACAAACTGGTTTGAAAGAATATCAAAAAAAAACCAAGACTATAAAATATTTGATGAGTAAAGGTTTTGAATATGAGAAAATAATTGATATTTTTGAATAATATATTAATGAATTCCAAAAAACTTGACATATGACTTTTAACAAAAAAACAATCAGTTCAGTGAAAGAGGTTGATACATAAATATTTAATAATTATTTTAAAGATAAAACAGCTGAAATAAAGAATTTTTATAGATAAATATCGCCTTTATAAGACTTTATATGGTATGATTTTTGTCTGTGAGTTTTAGCTGTATCGTAATGAAATTGCTAGATTTCATAAATATAACATCAAATTTATTTTTGATTTCAACATATTGAAATAAATTTATTTTATTTTTGCATGATTGTATCGGAATTATCTTTGATCACAAGATCAGATATTACACATTAATTAAATATGAACACCAATATAGACAATGTACGATTCTCTTAGAAAAACAATATTTGGAGGGGATAATGTTGTCAATCTCTCAGACGTAAGATATCTTCCTAGATGGATAATTCTTGTAATAGACATTATTATTCTGGTTATATCTCTATTTCTTTCTACTTACATTATCGAAAAAATTACTAAACAGGAATTTATTTACCATGAAGATAAAAGCTTAATTTTTGCTTTTATTATTTTGGCGAATACTGTTTTTATGTATCTCTTCAAGACGTATGCCGGAATTATCCGCCATTCAACATTTATAGACTTATTTAAGCTTCTGATATCATGCTTTTGCACAATGCTGACTATCGGAACGATCAATATTCTTTACTTCTGGACTACAGGGGCCAAGTTTATACTTACTCCTTATCTGATCCTTTATTTTGTAATTTCATTTATGGGATTATTCCTTTTCAGATTATATGTGAAAGAATTTTTCCATATTGTAAGGGAATACAGAAGAAGCGCACTGAAAAAAAGAATTCTGGTATTAGGAATTGATGAACAATCAATTGCAATTGCACGTGCTATTCTTGATAATCCGAGCCTTCCTTATCAGGTAGTAGGTTTTTTAACTCAGAGAACAGATTCTAAAAGAGCATCTCTACTAGGAAAACCAATCTACGGAAAACAAAAAATAGAAGAAAACACCAAAGAAGATCTTATTATTGATGGTATTCTCATTGTTAAGGAGATGATGGCCAGAGATGAGATGAATGCGTGGGTGAATTTATTTTTAGAGAAGGATCTTAATGTCTTTAAGGCACCGTCAGTACAAAAGCTAAGAGACAGCGATCTGGGCGGGTCTATCAGAAATCTTCAAATTGAAGACTTACTGAATAGAAAGCCTATCAAAATTCAAAACGAAAAAGTCAAGAGCAGACATTATGATAAAACCGTATTAGTAACTGGTGGAGCAGGTTCCATAGGTAGTGAAATTGTAAGACAGGTTGCTAACTTTAATCCTTCTCTAATTGTCGTTCTGGATCAGGCAGAAACTCCTCTTTATGAAATTGAACTCGAAATGAGAGACAAGTTTCCTCATATTGCTTTCAAATTTGTTTTAGGAGATGTTTCTAATCATCACAGAATGGAATCTTTATTCCAGACCTATAAATTCTCGATGGTATACCATGCTGCTGCTTATAAGCATGTGCCTTTGGTAGAAGAAAATCCACACGAAGCAATTTTTGTTAATATATTAGGTTCTAAGATTGTTGCAAAATTGTCCAGCAAGTATAAAGTAAACAGGTTTGTAATGGTATCTACAGATAAAGCTGTAAATCCTACCAACGTTATGGGAGCTTCAAAACGAGCTGCGGAACTTTTTGTACAGTCGCTTCAAAATGTAGAAGGTAATGTTACCAAATTTATTACAACAAGATTTGGAAACGTATTAGGTTCTAACGGTTCCGTAATTCCTCACTTTAAAAAACAGATCGAAGCCGGAGGTCCGGTAACCATCACTCACCCGGAAATTGTAAGATATTTCATGACTATTCCGGAGGCATGTGAATTGGTACTTCAGGCTGGAACAATGGGAGAAGGAGGTGAGATTTTTGTCTTTGATATGGGTGAACCTGTTAAAATTCTTGATCTTGCGAAAAGAATGATCAAATTATCAGGATTCGAACCTAATATTGATATTAAGATCATTTATACAGGATTAAGGCCTGGAGAAAAGCTTTATGAAGAACTTTTAAGTGATGATGCGAAAACTCTTCCTACGCACAATGAAAAAATTATGATTTCTAAAGACCCTTCTATAGGATTTGAAGAAATAGAGATGCTTACCACACAAATTACAAAAGCTTCCCTTAGAAGAGATAAAGTAGAGGTAGTAAGGATTCTTAAGACAATAGTGCCGGAATTCCGAAGCAATAATTCAATCTATGAGGCCCTAGATAAATAGGAAAAAATATAAATGTATATTTGTACAATTTAACAATATAATGAAAGGAAAAATATTAGCAGTAATCTTGGTGTCCTCTTTAGTGATTTCCTGTAAAGTTAATCCCAATGCAAAGAATGATTTAAATTATATGCAGAATATAGAACAGGTTGCAATCAATGCTTCTGCTAAAAATTCTGCAAATACAATTCAAGCAGGGGATCAGCTGGTTATTCTGATCACAGCAAAGGATATGGATGTTGTAAAACCTTTTAATCAAAACTATTCTTCATCAGAACTTGTTCAAACCAATGCAGCAGCAGGAGGAAATACTCCTAATCAGGGTGCGACAATACTATCAGGTCCAACATATATTGTAGATGCCAATGGCGATATCGACTTTCCAATATTGGGAAAACTGAATACTTTAGATAAGAGTTTGACAACATTTAAAGATGAGCTAAGGGAAAAAATGACGAAATATGTCATTAACCCAACAGTTAATATGAGACTGTCGAACTTTAAAGTTACCGTATTAGGAGAAGTAAATAGACAAGGCGACTATACTATTGCAAACGGGCAGGCAACGATCTTAAATGCATTAGGGATGGCTGGCGATTTGACTCAGTATGGAAAAAGAAATGATATATTGGTGGTAAGAACAGAAAACGGGGTTGTTTCTCACGGCCGCATTAATCTTCATGATGCTAATTTAATTAATTCTCCATATTATAACCTGAAACAAGGGGATGCCATTATTGTTTCCTCAAACAATACAAAAGATGTTATGGCAAAACAAAACCCAAATACAGGTCTTTACCTGACAGCAATTTCTATCGGTATTACAGCCATAGCAGTAGTGGTAAGTTTATTTAATAAGAAATAAAAATTGATGGATAACCAGCGAACTTCACAATTTTCAGAAGACGAAAACGACACAAAGAGGATTAATGTTAGTGAAATTTTAAAACCATATATCCGAAGATGGCCTTGGTTTATTATAAGCGCATTTATTGCTCTCGTAATAGGCTATATTTCATTGAAATTTATGGTTCCTGTATATGGGGTACAGTCTACAATTCTTATCAAGGATGCTAAAAATTCTTCTTCATCAGTAATGGCAAACGATTTGGGAGTCTTACCTGATTTATCAGGAATTGGAGGTCTTAAAACCAATAGTATAGCCAATGAAATAGAAGTTTTGAAGTCAAAAAAAATGATGAGTGAAGTTATCAGCAGTTTAAGTCTTCAAACTAATATTACAGCAAAAGGAAAGATCAGAACCCTAGAGTTATATAAAGAAACTTCCCCTGTAGAAGTGAGAGTAATTGGAGAGAAGAAAGATAAAGGTGCTATAAATACAATTCTGCTTGCAATCAATGGAGAGAAGTTAACTTTGACTGGTGAAAGCCTTAAAAAAGATATTGTAACAACTTATGGTAAAACAATAAGTTTACCGTTTGCCAACATTATAATAACAAAAAACCCAAAATTTAACTCTGCAGAAGTTAAAGGCATAAACATAAACAATCTGGTACTTCAGATATCTTCTCTGGAAGCTGCTGTAAATAGCCTTCAAGGGCCGCTTAATGTTGATCTTGTCAATAGAGAAACTACTGTACTAAAACTTGCATATCAATATCCTCAGATAGCAAAAGCAAAAGATATTATCAATAGCCTGGTAATAGCTTATAACAATGATGCTATTGTAGATAAAAATTCAGAATCAAAAAAGACTTTAGATTTTATTGAAGATAGAATTAAAAAATTATCAGGAGAGCTGGGGGAAGTTGAAAATCAGAAAGAAAGTTTTAAATCGAAAAATAACCTTACTGATTTAGAAACGGAAGCTAAAATTAATTTAGAAAGTTCTGCAGCAGCCAGAGCTAAGCAACTGGATGTGGATGCTCAATTGGAACTTACAACAGCTCTTATAGGCTATGTTTCTAAACAAGGACAGTATCAGGTTCTGCCCGCAAATGTAGGACTGAATAATCCCGAAGCAATATCAGGGATATCTGGATATAACCAACTTGTTTTACAGAGAAACAGATTACTTGAATCTGCTACACCGGAAAACCCTACTGTGGTAGATGTTACAAAACAAATAAACGCAATGCGTAGTTCTATTATGCAGACTCTCCAAAGAAATAGAGTGGGGCTGGAACTTGCAAAAAATGAATATTTAGGAGAACAAAATAAAGTTTCCGGGAAAATATCCAAACTTCCTTCTATCGAAAAAATGTTCAGAAGTATAGAAAGACAGCAGCAGATTAAAGAAAATCTGTACTTGCTTTTACTTCAAAAAAGAGAAGAGACTGCTATTGCACAATCTATTTTAGCTCCAAAGGCAAAAGTCCTGGATGCTGCATATGCTTCACCAGCAGCAATTTCTCCAAAGACCAATGTTATTTTGACGGTTTATTTAGTAGCAGGTTTGTTAATTCCTTTTATTATTATTTATTTAACGTTACTTTTCAATAATAAAATTGTTACTAAACATGACCTTGAAAAGCTTGTACATGCACCTATTATTGCTGAATTACCAAGTCTTGAAAAAGGAGATTCTGAGATCGTAAAAACGAATGATATTACTCCGATGGCGGAAGCATTTAGAATTCTTATTACCAATATGAATTTCATGCTTTCAAAAGATGGAAAAGGAAAAGTTGTATTTGTTACTTCTACAGTAAAAGGAGAAGGAAAAACGTTTACTTCTGTTAATTTAGCTTTGACATTGGCTAATCCTAAGAAAAAAGCAATTATCATAGGATCTGATATCAGGAATCCTCAGCTTCAAAGATATAATCCTGCAAGAAAAGGACTTACCGGACTTACAGAGTATCTTTATGATGACAATACTAAACTTGAAGATATTGTTCATGTATCATCTTTTAATCCTTATCTGGATGTAATTTATTCAGGAATGATTCCTCCTAATCCGACAGAATTGTTATCCAATGGTCGTTATGAAATCTTACTAAGCGAGTTGAAAGATAAATATGAATATATTATTCTGGATACCGCACCATTGCTTCTTGTTACAGATACATTCCTTATTGCTGAACTTTCTGATATTACAATTTATGTATCCAGATCTAAATACACAGAAAAGTCATTATTAGAATTTGCAAATAGTAATATTGATCAGAAAAAAATCAAAAATGTTGGATTCGTACTTAACGATGTAAATAGAGAAGATTTAGGATATAGTAACAAATACGGTTATGGATATAACCAACATACAGAACAATCTTGGTTTCAAAAAATAAAAAATAAACTTAGTTAATGACAACAACATATAAAATAGCGGTTATAGGCCAGGGTTATGTAGGTCTTCCTTTATCTCTTGAATTTGCAGATCACTATCCTGTCTTTGGATTTGATATCAATACACAGCGTGTTGACCAGCTTAACAACGGAAAGGATATAACGCTTGAAGCAGATGTTGATAAATTAAATAACGGACTGAAAAAATATAATGAATCTAATGGTTCTTTAGGCTACAAGGCAACAAGCCTGTTGTCTGACATTTCCGAAGCTAATGTATTCATTGTAACAGTTCCTACCCCTATTGATAAATACAATGCCCCGGATCTGAATCCATTGATTTCTGCCTCAAAAATGTTGGGCGAAATTATCAAAAAAGGAGATATTGTTATCTATGAATCTACAGTCTTTCCAGGATGTACAGAGGAAGAATGTGTACCCGTTCTTGAAAAATATTCAGGACTTCAGTTTAACGAAGACTTTTTTGTAGGGTATTCTCCGGAGAGAATTAATCCGGGAGATAAAGTGAATACGCTTACCAGTGTTAAAAAAGTAACTTCAGGTTCTACGGAAAAGATTGCCGAAGAAGTGGATAATCTATATAAGAAAATCATTACAGCTGGAACGCACAAAGCACCCAGCATTAAAGTAGCAGAAGCCTCAAAAGCTATTGAAAATGCACAAAGAGACGTTAATATTTCTTTTGTTAACGAATTAGCTTTAATTTTCGATAGAATAGGAATCGATACCAATGATGTATTGGAAGCTGCAGGTACAAAATATAATTTCCTTAAATATAAACCGGGATTAGTAGGAGGACATTGTATCTCCGTAGATCCATATTACCTTGCACACAAGGCAGAGCAGTTAGGATACCACCCGGATGTTATTTTATCCGGAAGACGTGTAAACGATTCTATTGCTAAGTTTGTTGCAGCCAAAGTAGTGAAGCTTCTTATTGCAAAAGGTGGAGTGATCAAGAATTCTAATGCTTTGATTTTAGGGGTTACGTTCAAGGAAAACTGTCCGGATGTCAGAAATACTAAAGTTGTCGATATTTACAGAGAACTTGCTGATTACGGAGTAAATGTAGATATTTATGATCCGTGGGCGAGCAAAGAGGAAGTAAAACATGAATATGGAATTGATATTCTGGATACCCTGCAGGAAGGGAAAAAGTATGATTCTTTAATTATTGCAGTATCTCATAATGAGTTTCTGGAAATGGATATGGATCAGCTTAAAAAAGAAAATGCTGTGGTTTTTGATACCAAGGCATGTTTAGACAGAAATCTGGTGGATGCAAGACTGTAACAGATAATGAGCTATGATATTATAATCATTGGTGCAGGTTTGGTAGGATTGGCTACGGCCTATCAGACTAAGCTGAAAAATCCTGATTCTAAGATTTTAATTTTAGAAAAAGAAAACGATGTTGCATTACACCAATCGGGACACAACAGCGGCGTAATCCATAGTGGGATTTATTATAAACCAGGCAGCCTAAAAGCAAAAAACTGTATCGAAGGATATAATTCAGTCATTAATTTTGCCGAGAAACACGGAATAAGATACGACCTTTGCGGTAAAATAATTGTAGCTACCTCACAGGAAGAATTACCCCTTTTAGATAATATTTATAAAAGAGGTATTGAAAACGGTCTGCAAAACTTAAAATACCTTTCAAGAGAAGAATTCCGTGAAATTGAACCTCACTGTGAAGGTATAAGAGCAATAAAAGTGCCACAAACCGGAATTATTGATTATCCGGGAATAGCAAAAAAAATAAAAGAACTTTTTGAAGAATTAGGAGGAGAAGTAAGATTCAACAATGAAGTAAAGAATATCATTGATAAAGGATCTGAAATTATTGTAAACACCAATATTTCCGAATTTAAAACCAAAAAGCTGATTTCCTGTGCAGGACTCTATTCTGATAAGATCACCAAAATGACCAACGAAAAAAACGATGTGGTCATTATTCCGTTCAGAGGAGAATATTATAAAATTAAGGATGAAAAAAAATATTTGGTAAAACATCTTATTTACCCGGTTCCTGACCCTAGTTTTCCGTTCCTTGGAGTACATTTTACCAGAATGATTGATGGTAATATCGAAGCTGGTCCTAATGCTGTTCTGGCTTTCAAGAAGGAAGGATACCATTTTTTCGATTTCAATTTTAATGAAACTATGCAGACCATGCTATGGCCTGGATTTAGGAAAATTGTAGCGAAATACGGGAAAACAGGAATGGGAGAAATGCACCGTTCACTTTCCAAATCCGCGTTTACAAAAGCCTTACAGAAACTTTTACCGGAAATACAGGAAAATGACCTCGTAGCAGGAGGCTCAGGTGTAAGAGCTCAGGCTTGTGACAGAAATGGAGGATTAATTGATGATTTTGATATCGTGAAAAACGGAAACATTATTCACGTAAGAAACGCACCCTCTCCGGCAGCCACTTCCTGTCTTTCTATAGGAAATAAGATCAGTGAGCTTATTGTGAATTAAAATGCACCTCTACGTGCACTCAAAAAACTAAAGATATGAAAATTCAAATGGTTGACCTTAAAGGTCAATACCTGAAAATAAAAGAAGACGTAGATGCCGGTATCCAGGAATGTATAGACCATACAGCATTTATTAACGGTCCTGCTGTAAAAGAATTTCAACAGGATTTCGAAAAATACTTAGGTGTAAAACATGTTATCCCTTGTGCTAACGGAACAGATGCCCTTCAAATTGCCATGATGGCACTTGATCTGCAGCCTGGTGACGAAATTATCTGCCCGGCTTTCACTTACGTAGCTACTGCTGAAGTTATTGGTCTTTTAGGATTAAAACCCGTAATGGTAGATGTAAACGAAGATACTTTTGATATTGAACTTGAGGATTTACAAAAATATCTGACACCTAACACCAAAGCAATTGTTCCTGTTCATTTATATGGCCAAAGTGCCAATATGGAAAAGATTCTTGAATTTGCAGAAAAGCACAATCTTTTTGTTATAGAAGATAATGCTCAGGCAATAGGTTCCGATTATACTTTTTCTGATGGAACTGTCAAAAAAACAGGAGCTATCGGCCATATCGGGTGTACCTCATTTTTTCCGTCAAAAAATCTGGGTTGCTACGGTGATGGAGGGGCGTTAATGACGAATGATGATGATCTGGCTTTAAAAATCAGAATGATTGCCAACCATGGTCAGGAAAAGAAATACTATCATAAAGTTTTAGGCTGTAATTCCAGATTAGATACAATTCAGGCAGCTGTTTTAAAAGTTAAGCTCAAACATTTGGACGAATACTCAGCTGCCAGAAACAGGATGGCTGACTATTATGATAAAAATCTTGCTGGTATTGGCGAAATTCAAACGCCTAAAAGAGCTGAAAACTCTACCCATGTATTCCATCAGTATACCCTTAGGGTGAAAAATGGGAAAAGAGATGACCTACAAAAATATTTGGCAGAAAAGAATATTCCAAGTATGATTTATTATCCTTTACCCCTTTACAAACAAGAAGCTTTTCTTCAATATGTGGAAGAAGGTTTTAGTCTTCCTGTTACGGAGCAGCTTTGCACCGAAGTAATTTCCCTTCCTGTACATACAGAATTTGATCAGGAAGTATTGGATGTTATTGTTACAGAAATTAAGAATTATTTTAATTAATATAAAGCAGATATGTCAGATTTTTTTGCACACGAAACAGCTGTTATTGATGAAGGTTGCCAGATAGGGACCGGAACGAAAGTTTGGCATTTTTCACACCTTATGACCGGATGCGTTTTGGGAGAAAAATGTAATATAGGACAAAACGTTGTTATTTCTCCAAAAGTAGTTTTAGGAAAGAATGTAAAAGTTCAGAATAATGTTTCTATCTATGAAGGAGTAACATGTGACGATGATGTCTTTTTGGGTCCTTCAATGGTTTTTACCAACGTAATAAATCCAAGAAGTGCTGTAAACAGAAAGAATGAATATCTGAAAACACATGTGGGAAAAGGTGCATCTATAGGTGCTAATGCAACTATTGTCTGTGGACACAATATAGGTCAGTATGCCTTTATTGGAGCAGGAGCTGTAGTTACAAAAGAAGTACCGGATTATGCATTGGTGGTAGGGAATCCTGCCAGACAAATGGGGTGGATGAGCGAATTTGGACAAAGGCTTCAATTTGATGCAGGAAATATTGCTGTTTGTGAAGAAAGTGGAGAAAAATACAAGTTAGAAAACAATAAAGTTTCAAAAATTTAAAAACATACAAATGAGTGAAAAAATAAAGTTTGCAGTCGTTGGCTGCGGGCATATCGGAAAAAGACATGCCGAAATGATCTCAAGAAATGAGGAATGCGAATTGGTTGGATTGATTGATGTTAAAGATAAATCTGTACTGGGCATTGAAAATTATGAAGTTCCCTTTTTTGCATCACTCGATGAATTCTTAGCTTCCGGAATTGAAGTAGATGTTATTAATATTGCATCCCCAAACGGATTCCATTTTGAACAATCTTATAAAGTGATCGATGCCGGAAAGCACGTTGTGGTAGAAAAGCCAATGGCTCTGAAAAAACAACATGCTGAAAAACTTATTTTTCAAGCATTGCACAAGCATAAGCAGGTGTTTGCAGTGATGCAAAACAGATATTCACCGCCTTCTGCATGGGTAAAAGAAATGGTAGAGAGCGGAAAACTGGGAAAAATATATATGGTTCAGCTTAATTGTTACTGGAACCGTGATGACCGATATTATAAACCGGAATCATGGCATGGAAAGAAAGATCTTGATGGAGGAACTTTATTTACACAGTTTTCTCATTTTATAGATATTATGTACTGGTTATTCGGTGATATTACCAATATTCAGGCAAAATTTGCAGACTTTAATCACGAAATGCTTACAGATTTTGAAGATTCAGGTTTCGTGAGTTTTGATTTTGTAGACGGAGGAATGGGATCATTAAACTATTCTACTTCGGTATGGAATCAGAATCTTGAAAGTTCTATGACAATCATTGCAGAACATGGAGCAGTGAAAATCGGAGGACAATACATGGATAAAGTAGAAGTTTGTAATATAAAAGACTATGTAATGCCGGAATTAGCTCCAACGAATCCTGGAAATGATTATGGTGCTTATAAAGGATCTGCAGCCAATCACCACTACATCATTGAAAATGTTGTGGATGTACTGAAAGGAAGAAATACCATTACAACCAATGCTCTGGAAGGATTGAAAGTGGTGGATATTATTGAGAGAATATATGATAAAAAGTAGACAATTTTCATAATAGCTTAAATTTTGGTAACAAGTAATTATTTCTCAGAAATACTTTCCGATAATCAGCTGCAAGATTGGGTGGGTAATATTTTTAGAGAGAGATTTGATGTAAATGTCCAGGTTAAGTTCTCTGAGGACCGCTTTTGTCTGATTTTTTCTAAAAACAGTCATTTTGTAACGATTAACTTTACAAATAACGGTAGACAAGCATTTTTCAATAAAGAAAAAGTCTTCAGTTATGTGTCTGGAGAATCTATTTCAAAAACAGCAGGGCTGGAAATTCCAAATGAAAATTTAGTTTTATTTGGAGTTTCGGAAATAGACTGGTTTATCAGGAAAGAAAATAATGTTTTTACAATAAATTATGACTTCGTATCATACATGATATGGTCTCTCAATAGATTAGAGGAATATGGAGTGAATTCTGAAGATAAACATTCCAGATTTGAGCTGAAAAACTCACATTTATTTAAGGATGAATTATACCTGAGGCCAATAGTTGATGAGTGGGTCTATTTTATTGGAAGTATACTTTTAGCCTCTGAAATTGATTGTAAACAAAATACGTTTTCTTATGAAGTAAGCCACGATGTAGATAAAATATCAAGATATATTAGTGTTCCGAAAATTAAATTTATTGCCCTTTTTCTTATAGATTCCGTAAAAAGACCAAAATTGGCTATTTCTTATCTGATGAACAGAAAATCTTTTTTTGATAATGAGGCTTCAAATACATTTGATTGGCTTATGGATGTTTCAGAGAAACACGGTATAATCAGTAAATTTTATTTTATTCCAGCCAATACCTCTTTCAAATTTGATTTTAGATACAACTATACCAGTTTTGTAAAGCGTCTTATAAAAAAAATTAATGATAGAGGCCATGAAGTAGGTATTCATTATAGTTACAATGCATCATCAAAATTTAATATTAAGACAGAGTGGATGAAGCTCAGAAAAATTTTGTCTGAATTGAACATTCCTACAGAAATGGGAGGTAGAATGCATTATTTAAGAATTAATTTTCTCGAAACACTAAGACAAATTTCTACAGTTGGGCAGAAGTATGATAATACTCTAACCTTTTATGAAACAGGTGGTTTTAGATGCGGAACATGTTTCCCCTATAAACCATTTGATATCTATAACAAATCAATTTTAAATGTAGAAATAAGACCTCTGATTATAATGGAAGGAAGTGTCCTGGATTATTCTAAAATAAGAATAGATGATGATAAAGCTCTTAATTACGTCAAAAAAATAGTTCTTCAGTGTTATAAAGTGGGTGGGAGATTTTCATTACTTTGGCACAATGATGAATTTGAGAATGAAAAAAAGAAAGAGCTATACTGGCAGATCCTCGAATTTTGTTCAACCCTGAATAATACAAAGCAAGTATGAGAATTTTGATAACGGATGCAAATTACAAAAACTCTATAGCAATACAGCGGGAATTGTATAAAGACAATATGCATGAGGTTTTTGCTACAGATAAGGAAGCCGTTTTTTTTACTAAAAGATTGGGATATTGCAAAGATTATATTGTGGGGAATTTGGAGGAATCAGTCAAACAGATTAACCCCGAATTTATAATTCCTGTAGGGAGCGAAGCTGTAAAGATATGCTCTGAAAAATATAGGGAATTATGTTTAATACCTACAAAAGAGAGTCTTGAAATAGCATTAAATAAAGATAAAATGCTAATTTTGAACTCTCTTAGTAATGTAAATTATCCTGAATGTAAATTATTTTCAAATCTGGAGGAATTAAGACTATACAGTAGAGATAAGAATTGTGTTGTTAAATCAAGTAATGAAAGCTTAGCCAAATTTGATCCGTTATATGTAAAATTAGGTTCTGAATCCGAATTTGAAAAAATAGAAAAATACTTGTCAGGGGGAGTAAAACTATTAATGCAAGAGCAGGTGTCAGGAGTAGGCAGAGGCTTTTTTTGTATTGCTAAAGAAGGTAAAATCATTAGCTATTACATGCACCAACGTATTAGAGAAATACCAATTACCGGAGGATCTAGTACAGCTGCCAAGTCTATTTTTTGTGAAAAAATGTTTTATATATCTAAACAAATTATAGAATATTTAAATTGGTCCGGCCCATTAATGATTGAGTATAAATATGATGAGACAAAACAGCAATATTATTTAATTGAGTTAAATCCCAAATTTTGGGGTTCATTAGATTTATCTTATGTCGTAGGACTCAATTTTGGAAAAACCTTGATTGAAGCTTATTCAAATAAGGTGGAAGAACAAATTGAGAAAAAATATGAAGTTGAAAAAAAGTTCTTCTGGGTTTTAGACGGAGATCTTTTGGTTTTGCTTAAAACAGGAAAACTATATAAAATAAAAGAATATTTTTATAAGGATTCTTATACGAATTTGTTTGAAAACTTTTTCGTCGATTCAATCAAATTAATATGGACCATAAAGAAAATTTTCTCAAAGTAAATAAAATGAAAAAGGGAATTTTTCATTTTCACAGTACCTATTCCTATGATGGAATAAATACGATTGAAAAAATAGTTAAAACAATAAAAGATAAAAAACTTGATTTTGTTGTTTTAACTGATCATGAGACCATAAAAGGAAGTTTAGAGCTTCAAAGAAAAATAAAAGAACAAAATCTGAATGTAGAGATACCTACTGCTGCAGAATATAAAACGGATCGGGGAGATGTAATTGCATTAAATATAAAGAATGAAATTACAGATATGAAATGGGAAGAGTTTTATAAAAATGCAAAAGAACAAAATGCAATACTGATTTTACCTCATCCATACGACGGGCACACCCAAATAGAAGAGCTGGCACAAGCTGTTGATGTTATAGAAGTATTTAACGCCAGATCATCAGTCATTAATAACTACAAGTCTTATCTGTTGGCTCTAAAATATAAAAAACCGGTAATCTGGAGCTCTGATTCTCATATTCCTCAAACTCTCTTAAATGTAGTGGTAGGATATGAAAAAAAAGATTTGAAATTTCATGAAGCATTAACGAATGGCGAAATTGCCCCATTATTTCTTAAAAAAAGTTCAGTATCAGATATTTTTTTATCACAACTTAAAAAAGCGTATGTGAACAAAAATTTTAAATTGTTTATATATATTGTATATAAAACTCTTTTTAAGAGAACTAAAGAAGATTATTTAAATTTATGAAAAGAAAAATAATATCTTTTTTAGGGAGCAATATATTATCTCAATTAATATTACTGATTGCAGTTCCATTAACAGGAAGGATTTATTCTGATTACGAAATTGGAGTACTTTCCTTTATCTTATCAATTTCAGCCCCATTAGCATACTTTTATACTTTGTCCTACAACAAAGCAATTATGTTACCAGCAAAGAGCGAAGAATATAGTATGCTATATGCTGTTTCTATTTTTTTAAGTATAACCATCTCATTAATTTCCTTTTTCGTTATACTTATTTCAATGTTATTTTTTGATATAGATTCCTATTTTTTAATTGTACCATTAGTTGCATTTAGTCAATCTTTATATAGTGCATCAAAAGATATTCTTATAAAAAAAGGCTTGTTGAATATTGTCAGTAAATCAATGATACTAAACTCTGTGTTTGCAGTTATCATCATACTTTCCGGTTACTATATAAAATTATCATACTGGGTTTTGATATTATCTTATGTGATACCTAATTTTTTGGCGACTCTATTTATATTATTTTATATCAAAATACAAAGAAGAAATTTTGTTTACAGAGAGTTTTATAACATT
This sequence comes from Chryseobacterium rhizoplanae, assembly GCF_900182655.1. Lineage (GTDB taxonomy): Bacteria > Bacteroidota > Bacteroidia > Flavobacteriales > Weeksellaceae > Chryseobacterium > Chryseobacterium rhizoplanae. The sequence goes on along the minus strand of NZ_FXTC01000003.1, from coordinate 110,528 downwards.
ATAATAAAATATAAGTCCTTTCCATTGCATCAGATGCCAGCTTATTTTATTAATACTTTTAATGCAGAGCTGCCTAGTTTCTTTATAAAGCATTATTTTGGAGAAGCTATTCTGGGAAATTATTTTATGGCTTCTAAAATTGTGAATAAACCATTAAGTTTAATATCTGAAAGCTTGAATGGGTTAATTTACAAGGATTTGTCAGAAACCAATAAAACTAAACTTAATAAGAAAATGAATACTTATGTTGGATTATTATTTTTAGTTGCCTTGTTATTTGCTATAGTATATTTAATTTTTGGTGAATATTTTTTCTCTTTATTTTTTGATATTAATAAATGGAGAAAAGCCTTCGATATGAGTAAAATAATAATTTTTACCACTATTATTTCTGCATCATTTTCTCATTACTCAAGCGGAGTATTGGTTAAGCGGAAAAATAAAATTTTTCTCGTTTGGGAGGTAATTACTACTTTGGTTTTGCTTGTTTCATTTTTTTTAGGAAAGAGTTCTACAATAGATTTATTTATATGGATTTATGTGGGAGTAATTCTATTTAGATATTTATTACTTTCTTTACTGTTTAATAAGTCTTGATTTGTTTGTTGCTATGAAGTATTTTACATTACTAATATTTTTTATTATATATAAATTATCTTTAGATTATCTCTATGTTAATTCAATATCTGTACATTACGGATATCTTGGTTATGTAAGAGAATTTAGTCATACAATTAACAATCTTTCATACGTTGCTATATTATTTTATACTTATTTTTTTAAAAAGATTTTAGAGAAAGATACTCCTGCAAGTTTAATTCTTATGGTAATATATCTCTTATACTTTTTACCGAATTTAACTTTTTGCGTATATACCAATAATTTTGAGTTCTTTTTGTATAGTGTTATATACTGTGCCATGCTCTTTTTGTTTTATATAAGATATGGAAAAGTGAAATATTATAAAATTTTTGACAATTCTCAATCGATGATTTTGTTTAAAATTTTGCTATACACAGTGGTGCTGATGATGATTGTTTTCTCCGTCATATATAATGGTTTTAATATTAAGTTTGACTTTGAAGAAGTATATGAAATACGGGCAAAAGTCAGTGAATTAAATATGCCGTCGTTTATCAATTATCTCCGCCCGATAGCAAGTATGTTTATTACCATTTCTTTTATGTATTATCTGATACAAAAAAATGTTTTTCTGAGCTGTGTATTTTTCTTCTTTGGCTTAATGATGTATTCCTTTGGTGCACATAAGACAGATTTTGTATTGTTAATATTGACCATACTTATTTACTTTTTTTATAAGAAAGAATATAATAAGTATCTCCTGCATGCATTTATCGGCTTCAATCTTATTTTGATATTTTTTGTCGAATTTGGAAGTGAGAGTGTTCAGATCAGTATTGCCGGTCTTTATTCAAGAACCTATTTTACACCTACGCTATTAGCCTATTTTCATTATGATTACTTTTCTACTCATGAATTACTTTATCTCAGAGAGCATTTCGGGCATTGGTTTGAAACCACTGTAAATCATAAGAATAATTCTCCTTATATAATAGCAGCAACCTATTTTAATGACCCGGATATGTCTTCCAATACAGGTTTGATTGGAAGTGATTACGCACAATTTGGATGGGTTTCTCTACTGGTATTTCCACTTTTGAGAGCTTTTTTCTTTAGAGTATTTGATATGTCAAGCTTTAAATTAGATGCAAGAATATATTTGATTTCTAGTTTTTCTTTCGGAGCCCTATTTATCAATGGAGCTTTTTTTACAGCACTTATTTCAGGTGGGTTTTTAGCCGTTTGCTTTTTACTTTATTTAATGCCTAGATATAAAAAAAATGAATAAAAAAATACTTCATCTTTCACCTACAGATATCCGATATGACAGTAGGATATTAAAAGAGCTGAAGGCTGTCCGGAAAATCGAAAATACCACCTTGGTTGCTTATGGCATTGATGATTCTGAAGGACATAAATACGAAACAGAACATATGCCTTTTATTAAGGTGTTCAATATCGCTACAAAAAATCTGAAATTTTTACCAAGACCTGTCAGATATTTTCTTAATCTTATAGAGGCATTTATTAGAATGGTTTTCCCTGGGATCAAATATAAACCGGATATCATTCATTGTCATGATACCCTGTATTTGCCCATAGCTAAAATGATCAAATTATTTTGTGGATCAAAACTGATCTATGATGCCCATGAACTTGAATCAGACAAGGCAGGCCAATCAAAAATACTTTCAAAGTATACTCTTTTTATTGAAAAAATATTATGGAAAGATATTGATATCCTGATTAGTGTGAGCCCTTCAATTATTGATTGGTATGATGAGCATCTTGGGAAAAAGGAAAGTGTATTAATATTAAATTCTCCTTTGCTTGATCCTTCTCAAAAAGAAAACATTAAAAATAATTATCTCAGGGAAAAATTTAATATTCCTGAAGGGAAAAAAATATTTTTATACCTGGGAATAATAAGTGAAGTAGGAAGAGGTGTAAATTTGTATCTGGATGTTTTCCAAAGAAAAGAAGTAGATTCCCATATTGTTTTTATTGGTTATGGTGAATATGTTGATGAAATTAAAAAAATAGCACTCAATAATGATAATATTCATTATCATCCGGCGGTTCCGCATCATCAGGTCGTAGAGGTGTCTACCTCTGCAGATGTAGGACTTTGTCTGGTGGAAGCTGTCTCTTTAAGTGACTATTATTGCTTACCGAATAAATTATTTGAATATGCCTTTTCAGAATTATATATTTTAGCATCAGATTTTCCTGATATCAAAAAAATTGTTGCTGAATATAATTTAGGAAAATGTAGTAGCTTGAACGCTGAAAATTTATTTGAAATTGTAAAAGATGTTGAGCATTTAGATTTGAATAATAGGGTGAAAAAAGATCTTTACCCGCTTAGCTGGAACTTTCAGGAAAGTGAGCTGCTAAAAATGTATAATAATATTTTAAAAAATAAAGAATAAATAATAAAGACAAATGTGTGGAATTTTTGGAGTCGTATCAAAGACTCATATCAACAAGCAGAAGTTTCAAACTCTGGTAAAACATTCTGAGCAAAGAGGAGTGGACTCCAGTGGTTTGATCTATTATCAAAATAATCACTATAAGGTAAACAGAGCAGATTATAGTATTGAAAAATTACTGAACAAAGTACAGCCGTATAATAATAATATTGTACTGGGACATAGTAGGTTAATTACCAATGGTCTGGGGGATAACCAGCCTGTGGTGAGAGGAAATATATGTGCTATACACAACGGTATCATTGTAAATGAAGATGAAGTTTGGAATAAATTATCAGTAAGCAGACAGCTGAAGATTGATTCCGAGGTTATTGTAGCCATTGCAGAAGAATTTCTTAATAATAAGGAGAACAAAATTGAAGATCTTCCTAAAGAAATACTTTCCTTATGTAAAGGGGTTGTTGCGTGTGCCCTTGTGTTGCCGGAAATAGGAAAGTTGCTTCTTTTCTCCAATAACGGAAGTTTATACGTGGGGTATAATGAAGATAAAACTTATTTTGCTTCAGAGAATTATGGGCTTAAAATTATTGGCTGTGAGAATATCAGTCAGATAAAAGATGAAGCTATGATTCTTGACATCCCTGTTTCAGGAGAAAAATTGGATATTGTAGATGAGAAAAGCAGAGTAGAAAATTTGATTCCTGAATTTAAATTTAATACAATTGAAGAAGGCTTACTGGAATACAAAAAAATAAACATCAAGAGATGTACAAAATGTATACTGCCGGAAACAATGCCTTTTATAAAATTTGATGAAGCAGGAGTATGCAATTACTGTAAAAATTATAAACCAAGAAATAATCCGAAACCGAAAGAAGAATTATTCAAATTGGTTGAGCCATACAGAAGAAAAGGAAAAGAATTAGACTGTATCGTTCCTTTTTCAGGAGGTAGAGACAGCTGTTATGGATTACACCTTATTGTAAAAGAGCTGGAAATGAAACCTGTAACGTATACCTATGATTGGGGAATGGTAACAGATCTTGGCCGAAGAAATATCAGCCGTATGTGTGCGGATCTTGGGGTAGAAAATATTATTGTTGCAGCAGATATCTCACTCAAAAGAAAGAATATCAGAATGAATCTTGAAGCATGGCTTAAAGCTCCGCATTTAGGAATGATGGCAATGCTTACAGCAGGAGATAAACATTTCTTCAGATATGTAGAAGATATCAAGAAACAAACGGGAATCAACCTTAATCTTTGGGGGGTGAATCCATTGGAGGTAACTCACTTTAAGACAGGATTTCTAGATATTGAACCTGATTTTGAAGAAAAAAGAGTATACAGCCATGGTGCTATGAAACAGCTGAGATACCATTCTAAAAGATTCAGAGCGATGATGCAGAGTCCGGGATATTTCAACAGCTCACTTTGGGATACTCTTTCAGGAGAATATTACCGTAGCTTTACTGATAAGCAGGATTATTATCATATTTTTGATTACTGGAGATGGGATGAAGAGCAGGTAGATGATACTCTTTTAAATCATTATGATTGGGAAAAAGCAATAGACACCACTACTACCTGGAGAATTGGAGATGGTACGGCAGCTTTTTATAATTATGTATATTATACCGTAGCCGGCTTTACAGAACATGATACATTCAGAAGTAATCAGATCAGAGAAGGACAAATGACAAGAGAAAGAGCTTTAGAACTTGTCGAAATAGAGAACGCTCCACGTTATCAGAACATCAGATGGTATCTTGATACTTTAGGACTGGATTTTGAACGTGTGATAAAAATCGTTAACAATATTCCAAAATTGTATAAGCAATAATTGATACTAATTATTAAATGCCTATTTATAGATGAAAAATTTATTAATTTATAAACTGAGGTTTATTTTTATTTATTTGTTTTGTACCATCAGCATTTGTCCGGTGGTACAAGCATCTGTAAATAAAACTTCATTAATATCGGTTGAGCCTGTTTTCAGACAGCAAAATCTGAAAACGACAGAAATCGTTACTCTCATCAACCATTACAATGATATTTTTGCTTCCGAAACAAAAATGGCAAATTGGCCCAATGCAGCTTATGATTGTGCCGCTTTTTTATATATTCCTATACAATATGGTTATGATACGAAAAATCAGGAAATTATAAAAAGACTGCAGGTGCTTTTTACTTATGAAAGGCTGCTTACCATAAAGAATAGAGCAGATATAGATGATTTAAGTAAAAGAACTTTCTATTTTACAGTTTCCGAATATCTTAGAAGAAGTGGCATACGTGGCGATGCAGAAAAGACCAAAATGTTTAATTTCATCAAAAAAGAGATATTAAACTATTGGAACAATGCCTATGCAAATATTTGGGAAGCAGAATCCAGGAAATTCTATGGAGTAAAACAGAGAGTAGAGTTTTTGCTGACGGGTGAATATAATGGAGATATGAGCTATTATAGTGCATTTACTGATCTTGAGCTTTATATTATGGGAACAGGAGTTAGTCTTTCACTTATAGAAAAAGATGCCTCGCTTACCGCTACAAGGGATTTGATAAACATTAGAAACTCTTTTTATCAGGTAATGCAGAAAAAAGTAGTATTCCAGGATAATGTATGGTATCTTCAGCCCAATGTCTGGAAAGATCACCCTAATTTTCAGGATGTGGTATTAAAAAAGAATCAAAATGTTAATTGGGATGCGTCTCATTTTTCAAGAATGCCGGCTTATCTCCATATTCTGAAATTAGCATTTCAGTCTGATACTACAAAATTTCAATATTTAGATAAACTTAATACCCTGCTTTCAAGGCAATTATTGAATAATATTGCAATGTATAACCCTAAAGATGGGATTTACACCTTCAATAATTTTGTCGATGGGAATAACAGTAATTTTAGAAGTAATCTTAAAAAAGGAGATAAGGGATTATCACCTTCTGAAGATTATACCCATATTTTTTATGGATGGTGGAAGATGTTGAATACGAACGAAGTAAATATGATGTATGATAAAATTTCACTTAAATATTCATATTATTCCAATCAAAATCCTTATATCAATGATAATAAAGGGTATTTTCAAGAAATTGTAAATTTAAAATAAACACATACTTACTGATGAATATCTGGCTGATTTCCAAATATGCCTCACCACCGCAATACGCAAAAGTTCCATCACGTTTGTTTTATCTGGCAAGAGAATTTAAAAGACAGGGGAATAATACCCTCATGATAACTTCAGATTCTAATCATTTTACCCATTGTCCTGAAACTGACAAGATCTATAATGATGAAGAACAGGATGGGGTGGCAATAAGATGGATTAAGACAAAAAAATATACTAAAACAGCATCTATAGACAGGATTTTATCGTGGTTTGATTTTGAAAGAAAGCTATTTTCTATGAAACTTTCCGGGATGACAAAACCTGATGTGGTTATTGTTTCATCACTTTCTATTTTTACTATTATTTATGGTTATTATCTGAAAAAGAAATTTGGCAGTTTTCTGGTTTTTGAAATCCGTGATATCTGGCCTTTAACGATGACAGAAGAGGCCGGTTTTTCCAAATCACATCCCCTTGTTTTACTGATAGGATTTATAGAAAAGTTTGGATACAAGAAAGCTGATCTGGTTGCAGGAACAATGCCGAGGCTGGATTTACACGTAGAAGAATTACTCGGATATAAAAAACCTTTTCATTGCTCACCATTAGGATTTGATCCTGAAAACTATTCTGAAGACTTCCTGAAAGAAAAAAATCCGTTTTCGGAGATAATACCATCAGACAAAGTAATCATTGGCTATGCCGGAAGTATGGGAGTTACCAATGCGTTGGAACCTTTTATTGAAACCATACAGATGATGAAGGAAGATCGTAATATCCATTTTGTACTTGTTGGAAGTGGTGATCTCAGAGAATCTTACGAAGAACAGTTAAAAGATTGTTCCAATGTTACATTTTTACAAAGAATCCAGCAAAGTGAAGTTAAATATTTTCTTGATGCTTGCGATATTCTGTACCTATCTACTAAAGATTCAAAAGTGTGGGACTATGGACAATCCATGAATAAAGTAGTTGAATATATGTTGGCTGCAAAACCAATTATTGCTTCGTACACCGGATATCCTTCGATGATTAATGAAGCAGATTGTGGAAAATTTATCAATAGCACATCTGCAGAGGATATCAAAGATGCAATTTTGTATTATGCCCAAATGAGCTCAGAAGAAAGAATTGCCATAGGTGATAAAGGCAGAAAATGGATTTTTGAAAACAGAACGTATCCTGTGTTGGGAAAAGAATACATGGATGCTATTTTATTTCATTCCCTAAAGCAAAAGAAGTAGCTTTGCACTGGCTGAAATAAAAAAATAGGCAATTTTGAAAATTACTATTAATAATAATTTCATTGATAAACTATTCCTGTTGTCTGTTATGGTGGGAAATACTATCGCCATTTCTTTTGCAAAACCTTTGGGAATGGACCCCAGGAATTTTTCTGTTCCCTATAGAATATTAATCATTTTGTTTTCTTTATTGATTATCTATAAAGAAAGAAGAAATATTAATCTTAAAAATGTTTCAATAATAAGCCTTGTTGGATTCTGGATTTTTTATATCATCAAGCTTATCTATTCGTTTAATAATTATCCTTTTAATCAGGAAGTACTATTATCAGAGAATGAAGACATCTTCAGGATCTTATTTATAGTACTTTTACCAAGTTTTGCATTATTATGTATTAATTACAATAAAGTCGATTTCAAGAGCATAACAAATTATTCTATCACTATTTTATGCGGTCTTCTCATTGTAAACTATATATATGGTTTTATCACATTAGATCATATTTTTAGTACATATTATATCATGTACGGACATATTGGCGCCTCATTATTTATCATATCGTTATTTCTAATTCTGTTTTGTAAAAAAGATTATAACTCATTTTTTTTATTTTTCTGTCTTTTTTTAGGTCTCTTCAATGTGATTCAGTCTATGGCGAGAAGTCCGTTATTAGCTGTTTTTGTGTGTTCTTTTTACATGATTCTTTTAAAAGGAAATAAAAAATATCTGTTATATATGATTACATTGGTTTTGTTATTCATAGGCTTGGTTATTTTACATGAATATTATGGAAACGAGCAAATAACAAGCTTTAACAGAATGTATAAATGGGTTGCACATGGTGATACATCGGGAAGAGAACCATTATACAGCAGAGCTATTGAAATCTTTAATTCAAATCGTTTTTTAGGGGGAAGGATTTTATATGAGGACGGTGTTCATCCGCATAACATCTTTTTAGAGCTTTTAATGGCTACGGGTATTTTAGGATTAATTATTTATTTCCTAAAGTTTTTACCTGTTTTAAAAAATGCTGCCTTATTTTGGGAAATTCAAAAGGGAAATATATACTATAAACTGATTTTTGCGTTATTTTTGCAATACTTTACCTTAGTACAGACTTCCTGCAATCTTTTCAATATACCGGAATTTTTGTACTTTAGCTCAATAATTATAGGTATTGGTTATACAGCAAAAACACAGGAAATTTAAAAAAATATTTATAAAAAGTATATGATGATTGATACACTTAATTTCTAAAAATGTACAAAAATTATTTAAAGAGGATTTTCGACTTTGTAATTTCTCTCATAGGAATTACCTTTCTACTACCCATTTTTCTTATTGTAATGATTGGATTGTTTATTTCCAATAATGGTAAACCCTTTTTCTTTCAACAGAGACCTGGCAGAAATGGTAAGATATTTAAAATTATAAAGTTTAAAACAATGAATGATAAAAAGGATTCTAACGGAAACCTTTTATCAGATGCAGAAAGACTAACAGCAATAGGATCTTTCGTCCGTAAAACATCTTTGGATGAAATTCCACAATTAATCAATGTTTTGAAGGGAGATATGTCACTTATCGGACCAAGACCTCTTCTGGTTCAGTATTTACCTTTATATAATCAACATCAGGCCAGAAGACATGACGTGAGACCAGGAATTACAGGTTGGGCACAGGTAAATGGTAGAAATGCAATATCGTGGAACCAAAAGTTTGATTACGACGTATGGTATGTAGAAAATATATCATTGATGTTAGATGTAAAAATCTTCTTTTTAACCGCTAAAAAAGTTTTTATAAGAGAAGGAGTTTCTGCTGACGGACATGTAACCATAGAACCCTTTCAGGGAAATTAATTGATCGTTATGTATTTATTTGGAGCAAGTGGACACGGAAAAGTAATTGCAGATATTGCAATGGCTAATGACATAAAGATTAAGGCATTTATTGATCAGGATATCACTAAAAATGAATGCTATGGATTTCCTGTATTGAATAATTTACCTGAAGATAAAGAAAAACTGATTATTTCAATCGGAAATAATTCTACCCGAAAAAAAATATCGGAACAAATTAAACATGAAATAGGTATCTTAATACACCCAAAATCTGTAATTTCTCAGTCTGTAAAGATTGAATCGGGAACAGTAGTAATGGGCGGTGTAGTGATTAATGCTGATACCACTGTTGGTAAACACTGTATCATCAATACCAATGCCTCTGTAGATCATGATTGTATGATTGAAGACTTTGTTCATATTTCACCCAATTCGGCACTTGCAGGAGGAGTGGAAATTGGAGAAGGTTCTCAGATTGGAATCGGAGCTTCGGTAATACAAGGAATTAAAGTAGGAAAATGGTGTGTAATAGGTGCCGGAGCGGTAATTATTAATGACATCCCTGATTATTCAGTTGTAGTGGGCAATCCCGGTAGAATTATTAAGAAAAATATTATATAAACAAATTACTAATCAAAAATATGAATACTAAAATCTGGTTGTCTTCACCCCATATGGGAGGTAACGAACAAAAATATATCAATGAAGCATTTGAAGAAAACTGGGTAGCACCATTGGGACCTAATGTTGACGGACTTGAAAAAGATCTGGAGCAGTTTTTGGGCGAAAATGCAAAAGTTGCCGTTCTTTCAGCAGGTACCGCAGCATTACACCTTGCACTTATTGAATGTGGAGTAGAGCATGGTGATGAGGTCATCTGCCAGTCAATGACTTTCTCAGCATCAGCCAATCCTATTGCTTACTGTGGAGGAACTCCTGTTTTTGTAGACAGCGAGCCTGATACCTGGAATATGTGTCCAAAAGCTTTAAGAGAAGCCGTTGAAGACAGAATTCAAAAAGGAATAAAACCTAAAGCTATCATTGTAGTTCATTTGTATGGGATGCCTGCAAAAATGGACGAAATTACAGCTATTGCTCAGGAATTCCAGATTCCTGTTATAGAAGATGCCGCAGAAGCTCTTGGTTCTACTTACAAAGGACAGGCTTGTGGAACATTTGGACGTTTTGGAGTATTAAGCTTTAACGGGAACAAAATTATTACCACATCAGGAGGAGGAGCTTTGGTTTGCCACACTCAGGAAGATAAAGATAAAACGGTTTTCCTTTCTACTCAGGCAAGAGACAATGCACCTCATTACCAGCATTCACATATTGGTTTCAACTACAGAATGAGCAATATTGTTGCAGGAATAGGAAGAGGGCAGATGGAAGTACTTAAAAATAGAGTGGAAGCGCGTAGAGCAATGCATGATTTCTATTTTGAGACTTTCAAAAATATTGAAGGAGTGACCGTATTCTCTGAGCCTGGAAATGATTTTTATTCAAATCACTGGTTATCTGCCATTATTGTTGATCCGCAGGTTACAGGAAAAAACAGAGAAGGTTTAAGACTTGCATTTTTAGAAGATAATATAGAATCAAGACCACTTTGGAAGCCTATGCATCTACAGCCGGTTTTTGAATCTTCTCCTTATTACGGAGGAAAAATTTCCGAGAATCTTTTTGATAACGGATTATGTCTTCCATCAGGGTCTAACTTGTCAGATGATGACAGAGAAAGAATAGCAACCGTCATCCGTAGCTACTTTGGAGCTTAATATCATTGCATTTAATGAATCAGTACAAATATTGGAAAGTTGTTTTTGATTTTATCTTAGCGGTAATATTGATCCTCTTTCTTATGCCGGTACTGATTATTTTATTTGTGGTTGCAAGTCTTGATACATCATCAAATGGAATTTTTTTTCAGACCCGGATAGGACAGCATGGAAAGCCATTTACCATATATAAATTTAAAACAATTCATGATAACAAAAGAATATGCTCCAAAATAGGGCAGACCCTCAGGAAATTTAAATTTGATGAATTTCCCCAGTTATTTAATATTTTAAAAGGTGATATGAGTTTTGTGGGCCCCAGACCAGATATTGAAGGGTATTACGATAAACTTGCCGGAGCAGATAGAAAAGTTCTGGAATTAAAACCAGGGTTAACCTGTGAAGCAAGCATTAAATACAGGGACGAAGAAAATCTTCTGAACAACCAGGAGAATCCGTTGAAGTATAATGATGAAATATTATTTCCGAACAAAGTAAAAATGAATCTTGATTATTTTGAAAATATGTCTTTCAAAAATGATACAAAGATTTTATTTAAAACAATAATAACCATATTGAAATAGAGTTTTTTTACTATTATGAAAATTAAAGAAACCCCGCTTAAAGATTGCTATATCATAGAGCCTACCCTATTTGAGGATGAAAGAGGCTACTTCTTTGAAAAGTTCAACGAAAAAAAATTCGAAGAACTCACAGGAATGAACGGCCACTTTGTACAGGATAATATTTCCAGATCATCTTATGGTGTATTACGAGGATTACATCTCCAGAAAGGGGAGCATGCACAGGCAAAACTGGTATCTTGCCTGGAAGGCAGTGTATGGGATGTTGCCGTAGATCTTAGAGAAGATTCTCCTACCTTTGGGAAATGGTTCGGAATAGAGCTTACCGCAGAAAACAAACTACAGCTTTATGTACCGAGAGGTTTTGGACACGGGTTTGCCGTATTAAGTACTCACGCTGTATTTTCCTACAAATGCGATAACTTTTATAACAAAGAATCAGAAGGCAGCGTAAAGTTTAATGATCCGGATCTTAATATCGATTGGAAAGTGGATGAAAAAGATGCCATACTTTCGGAAAAAGACCAGAACGCTCCTGGATTTAAAGACAAAAACTTTTAAAATATATCCCTGAAAACCACTTTTATAAAGTGGTTTTTATTTTTTAATTCTTAACTCTTCAATATTTTGTATCTTTGCAGACTCAAAATCAAAACGATGCGTACAAAATCTGTAGGGAAGAAGAAAATCAATGTAGTCACTCTTGGGTGTTCCAAGAATGTATATGATTCTGAAGTATTAATGAGCCAGCTGAAGGCTAATGGCAAAGAAGTGGTTCATGAAGACCGTGGTGACATTGTTGTCATCAATACCTGCGGATTTATTGATAATGCTAAAGAAGAATCTATTAACACCATCCTTGATTATGTGGAGGCTAAAAATAGAGGAGAGGTTGAGAAAGTATTCGTTACAGGATGTTTATCAGAAAGATACAAGCCGGATTTGATAAAAGAGATTCCGGATGTAGACCAGTATTTCGGAACAAGAGACCTTCCGGTGCTTCTTAAACATCTTGGAGCAGATTATAAACATGAACTGGTAGGAGAGAGACTTACAACGACTCCAAAACATTATGCCTACCTTAAAATTTCAGAAGGTTGTGACAGACCATGTTCTTTCTGCGCAATCCCATTGATGAGAGGAGGACATATGTCAACCCCTATCGAAAAGCTGGTTTTAGAAGCTCAGAAACTGGCAAAAAAAGGAACAAAAGAATTGATTCTTATCGCACAGGATCTTACTTACTATGGTCTTGATCTTTATAAAAAAAGAGCATTAGGAGATCTTTTAAAAGAATTGGTGAAAGTAGAAGGTGTAGAATGGATTCGTCTTCATTATGCTTTCCCAAGCGGTTTCCCTGAAGATGTTCTTGATATTATCCGTGAAGAACCTAAAGTTTGTAACTATATAGATATCCCTCTTCAACATATCAATTCCGATTTGTTGAAATCTATGAAGAGAGGAACTACTCATGAGAAAACAGATGCTCTTTTAGGAAAGTTCAGAGAAATAGTTCCGGATATGGCAATCAGAACAACGCTTATCGTTGGATATCCTGGGGAAACAGAAGAAAGATTCCAGGAACTGAAAGACTGGGTAAGAGAGCAGAAATTTGACAGATTGGGATGCTTTACTTATTCTCATGAAGAGAATACTACGGCTTACGTATTAGAAGATGATATTCCACAGGAGGTAAAGGAAGCAAGAGTAGAAGAAATCATGGAATTGCAGTCTCAGATTTCGTGGGAGAAAAACCAGGAAAAAGTAGGTAAAATATTCAGATGTATTTTTGACCGTAAAGAAGGGAATTATTTTATCGGAAGAACGGAGTATGACTCACCGGATGTGGACAATACAGTTTTGGTTTCTGCTGAAGATACTTATATCTCTATAGGTGAATTTGCAGAGGTTAAAATTACTTCAGCCGAAGAGTTTGACTTATACGGAGAATTAGTCTAGCTAAATACTTATTAATCAGTTGGAAGTAAGATTTGTAAAATTAAGTTATTAACGAAAATTAACATAGAATTTTCTCGGTGGCTTGTTTTTATTTTATTGATAATCAATTGGTTGATATTTTGCATAATTAAGATTTTTCAAATTTCTTTTATAAAGTATATAAATTCGAAAATTATATCTTAAATTTGCGCAATAAGCAATATTTTTAAATAATATGCTTTCAATAAGTTAATCATTAAAATGAAGCTTAAATTCAATTAAAATTATAATTAATGAATTGCTTCAATATAATATTCGCAAGTTGGGATGCATCTACCATTTTGGAAATATTGATGAAAAAAATGTAATTAAAAATCTTTAAAAACTTATGAAAAAATTTTTATTAACAGCAATTATGCTTGTTGGCCTTTCGGCCCTTTCTAAGGCTCAGCAGGGGCGAGTGGGGATTAACACAACCACACCTGCCGCAACGCTAGATGTAGCAGCAAATACTACTGACAACACTAGACCTGACGCCTTATTAGTCCCTCGTATGACAAGAGCACAATTATTAGCTAAAGATGCGGCTTATACTACAGCTCAAAATGGAGCGCTTGCTTTCGTTACGACGATTGACGGTACAGCAACTCCTAAAACAACCAACGTTACAGCTGTAGGTTTTTACTATTATGATGGCCAGACTACAAACACCTGGATCGCTGTAGGTGGTGGATCTGTTGCTCCTGCTGGAATGACAGTAAGAGCACAAACAGCTTCTACGATCTCTGATGCAGACTTGAATAATGCAGTTCTAGTTACATCAAATGTTACATTTAACTTAGCTACATTAACAAAAACCAACGGTAAAACTATTACATTCATAGATGCAACCAATGGATCTTTTTTTAGTGTAACGGGAGTTCACAGTACAGCTTCAACGACACCTCTTCAATCTGGTGGATCTTTGTCTTACATTTGTGATGGAACAAATTGGTATAGCTATAACTCATTCTAAAAACAAAACACAATTATGAAAGTATATTTAACATCAGCATTGTTTGCCATTGTTGCGGCATCAAGCACGTTTTTCGCTCAATTAAGATCAAATGGTACTGTGAGTGCTACAGTAGCTACACAGTCTGTATTTTTAGATGCTTCTGCAAATGGATTTACAACATCAACTAGTAATGGTAAAGGATTAGCATTTCCTAGAACAAATTTAACCACCTTTACTTTTGTTACACCGGTAACGAGTGCTCTAAACTTCCCTACTGCATATGATGGGATGATTGTTTATAACTCTACTGCAGGTACTACTCCTGCTACAGGATCAGGTATCGGAGGACAAACTGTAGGTGTAGGCTTTTACTATTTTAGCAATCCTACTCCAACACCAGCATTTTCTTCTGCTTCAGGACAATGGTTACCATTAGGTTCTTCTGGGAAAGAAAATATTCTTACAACTGAAACAGTTACAAACAGACAAGTAAACAACGCTCAGATATATGGTGTAAAAGGAACTTTTGCAGCAAGTGGAACTTCCACTTCGGTAACAATTCCTGCTCCTGCTGGAATAACTTCAATGTACGGAATCACTATCTATAAAGCAGGTACAAATACTGTATATTCCAGAGAATTATATTCTTATGATACCTCTACCGGAGCTGCAGTTACAGGATCACCAAGTATTTCTGTAGTGTATCCTAACGGTACATACGATTATGTATTAGAATATTTAAAATAAGACATTATTTAATTACATACAAAACCAATGAGAAATCATTGGTTTTTTTCTTTTAAGAGGATTTACGTTCATTTATTTTTCGGGTTATAAATCATCACGTATTCATTTTTTTGAATGATTAAAGCGGATATTTGTTGAACAATGAACCGGTCTGTAAATTTTAACAAAATAAAAAGGTGTTAAAAAATAATTCTGGTGTCTTGCTTTATATAAGCAGAGATCGTCTGTCAGAAAGTTTTTCCGGAGTGCGGTTCTTAAGACTTTAAATTTTTTGAGATTGATTTCTGATTTTATTTTAACTTTATCAATTTTGTAATTTATTGATTTTCAATTTGTTTTAAAAGTGTGAAATTTAAATTATGTACAAATTAGTTAATTATGTTAACTTTTCGCGTGTTTTTTTAACACTTTTTAACGCTATGCTCTAAAACCCCTGTTCATAGGAGGTTACAGCGGTATTTAACATTTGATTAATCTTTTGTTAACAGTTTTTAACATGTTGAATAGGGTTTTCTAAAGATTCCTGATACTTTTGCTCCGTCAAAACCAATAAAAGTTCAAGATGATGAAAAGATTCATTCTCGTAATCATAATGATGATTTCAACCTTAGGTGTTTATTCTTTTACGAATAATGCCTCAGATGCGAAAAAAACAAGTTATGCATCGTACTACCACGATAAATTTAACGGTAGAAAAACCGCTAGCGGAGAAGTCTTTGATAATTCAAAGTTTACTGCAGCAAACAGAACGCTTCCATTTGGAACAAACGTTAAGGTAACTAACCTTAAAAATGGTAAAGAGGTAATAGTGAGAATTAATGATAGAGGGCCTTACCATTCATCAAGATCTTTAGATATGTCTAAAGCTGCGTTCGATGAGATTGGAGATATCAGTCATGGTACAATTCCGGTCGAATATGAAATTGTCGATTAATTTTATGATTTAAATTAAAAAAAAGCCAGCTGATTCAGCTGGCTTTTTGTATGTGATAATATCCCGTTGATTACACATCCAATTCCAATAAAGCAGGACAATGGTCAGAATGTACAGCTTCTTTTAAAATAACAGCCCTGGAGAGCTTGTCCTTTAAACTGTAAGAGGTGAAGTTATAATCCAGCCTCCATCCTTTGTTTCTGGCTCTGGAATTTTGTCTGTAGCTCCACCATGTATAATTGTCCGGATCACTATTAAAAAACCTGAAACTGTCTATCAGTTCACATTCATTAATGAAATTCGTCATCCACTCTCTTTCCATTGGAAGGAAACCTGAAACATTTTTTAACCCGATTGGATTGTGAATATCGATTGCCTCATGACAAATATTAAAATCACCGGATATAATCAGGTTGGGAATTTCTTTCTTTAAATTTTTGATATATTCCAGGAAGTCATGACAAAATTGCATTTTAAAATCCAGTCTTTCAATATTGGACGCAGAAGGAACATACACCGAAATAGCTGAATATCCGTCAAAATCTGCACGGATGATTCTCCCTTCATTATCATAGCTTTCGATACCGCAGCCATACTCTACATGATTGGGTTTGATTTTTGAGGCAATTCCGACCCCGCTATAGCCTTTTCTTACTGCTGAATGCCAATAACTGTGATAACCTAATTTTTCAAGACTTTCGATGTCTATCTGATCGTTTCCGGCCTTGCTCTCCTGAATGCAGATAATATCCGGATCAGCAATTTTTAGCCAGCCCAGGAAATCTTTCGTAAAAGCGGCTCTGATTCCATTGACGTTGTATGTAATTAATCTCATTAGTCTTCTATAAAAAGTTTAAAATTTTCATGGTATTTCGAAGGGATAAATTCCGTGATGTCATAATCCGCTACCTGATGAATATAAAAAGGATCTTCAAAAATAATCTGCTCAACTTCATTTTTAGATTCTGCATTGGCTATAATGATCCCTCCCGTTCTTGGTTCTTTTCTACCCGAAGCAATAAACCGTCCGGATTCATAATGCTTATTAAGAAAAATATTGTGCTGGGGAATAAGACGTTCTACATTTTCAAGAGAACTCCTGTAGGTAAGCGAAATAATAAACATGATTTATTTTTTACGAAGATATGAACTATAAAAAAGAAGCGGAAAAAATCGAATGATTTTTTCCGCTTTAAACCCAAAATTAAATAAACTATGAAAAAAACTACTTGGGTTCTAAAATGCTGATAGGAATGATGCACTCTTCCAGTGAAATTCCTCCATGCTGGTAGGTTTCTTTATAGTAATTAACGAAATGATTGTAATTTTTAGGATAAGCCAGGAATGTACTGTTTTTAGCAAAAATATATTTCGAGCTTAAATTTCCTTTTGGAAGGAAAAGTTTTTCAGGATTGGTAATCGCCCATACATCACTGTCGTCATACGTTAAACTTTTACCTGTTTTATATCTGATATTAGTAGAAGTTTCTCTGTCTCCTACCACTTTACTTGGCTTTTTAACATATACCGTTCCGTGGTCTGTAGTAATGACCAGTTTATAGCCGTTTTCTGCCGCTGCTTTTATAATCTTCAGCAAAGAAGAGTTTTCAAACCAGTTGAAGGTAAGAGAACGGAAGGTTTTATCATCACGGATCAGCTGATCTACAATGTGGTTGTCTGTTTTCGCGTGGGAAAGAATATCAATAAAGTTGTATACAATGACCAACAAATCATTGTTTTTATGCTGATTGAAATCATCATAGATTTTTCTTTCAAAATCGGCATTCAGTACCTTCAGATACTTCATAGACTTTGACCCCAAACCTATTCTCTTCATTTGATCTTCAAGGAAATCACGCTCAAATTCATTTTTATTTCCCTCTTCATTATCATTAAACCATTTGTCAGGGAAACGTTTTTCAATTTCAGACGGCATCAATCCTGCAAAAAAAGAGTTTCTTGCATATTGAGTAGCCGTAGGAAGAATACTGTAGTAATAATCTTCCGAAATCTTATTGTAATATTTTGTAAATAAAGGTTCAATCACTTTCCACTGGTCGTAACGAAGGTTGTCTACCATCAGCAAAAGAACTTTTTCTTTTTCAACCTCAGGTTTTACTTTCTCCTTGAAAAGGGTATGGCTCATAAGAGGTTTGTCTGAATCAACAAGCCAGTCTGTGTAGTTTTTTTCAATAAACTTGGCAAACTGAATATTGGCTTCTTCTTTCTGAGACTGCAGAAGGTCTGCAAATTCATTATCCGCTACCTTGTCAAATTTGATCTCCCAGCTAAGGATTTTTTTATAATATTCTGCCCATTCCTGATACGTTCTCAGGTATGACAATTCCATAGAAAGGTTTCTGAATTCCTGCTGGTACTGCAAAATAGTTTTTTGCTCAACAAGATTATCTTCCTGAAGGTTCTTCTTTAGGGAAAGTAATATCTGGTTAGGATTTACAGGCTTCAATATATAATCGGCAATCTGAGACCCGATAGCCTCTTCCATAATGTGTTCTTCTTCGCTTTTGGTAACCATCACAATCTTTAAGGAGTTATCTTTTTCCTTGATCATAGGAATGGCTTCCAGTCCGGAGATACCCGGCATATTTTCATCAATTAATGTTAAAGCAAATTTCTCTGAATCCATAAGTTCCAAAGCCTCATTCACATTATTAACAGGGGTTACCTGGTAGCCCTTTTTTTCTAAAAATACAATATGAGGTTTAAGTAAATCTATTTCATCATCAATCCATAATATCTTTTCTGACATAATTTATTTTTTACATGGTTATTCTATCAAAATGTTGACCAATTCCTTCTAAATTCTCACAAAATAGAGAGATTAAAAGTTAAATATTAGTTAAATGAAAATACCGTTTGATATTTCACTTTTCTGTTTCATTCAATCCATGGCTTTTATATATTCCAAAGCCCTTTCCAGCACTTCATCTTTTCCGTTTTTAAGCCCCTCCACCGTCGGTTTTACAAGAATGTCGGGAGTGATGCCTATTCTTTGCGTTTCCCTTCCATCAGGATAATAAGCACCAAGTCCTGTAAACCGGGTATCAACATCGGCAATTTTAAACATTATCACATCACCGTTGGCTCCTGAAGTATTGCTTCCGATAATTTTAGCCTTCGGATGCTGTTTGAACATCATTGTGGTGGTCTCTGCTTGGCTTTGCGTATTCTCATCTACTAAAACGATTACATTTCCTTTATAGTATTCAGGATTTTTTCTGCCGGTAACATTTTGTCTGCTGTAAAATTTACCGGGATAAGAAGGATCTGGAAAAGTAAACTGATAATAAACGGACGGCACAGGAAGCAAAAGATAGCTTAAAGGGATGATCGTTTGCTTTGGATAATTTCTAAGATCAAAGATAATAGATTTTGAAGATTTTAAACTGTTGTACATTTCATTCAGATCTTCCTTTTCTATCATCTCCATATCAACATACCCGATTTTCTTTTCCTTATCCATGAATTTCCACTTACGGGGAACTTTATTTTTTTCATGAATAATATCTTTGGAAAAATACGTTCTGGTTTTGATTTCCAGGTTTTGTCCTTCTCTCTCAATTTTTACAGAAACAGAATCGTTATTGCTGAACAGAAGTTTGCTTTTTGCTTTATTGAATTTACCCCAGGAATTGCAGGCTGGAATATATTTTCCAAAGCTGTTGACCATTTGCGGAATCGTTTTACCTTCAATATCATAAATAACATCTCCTACATGAAGCAGGCTTTTATCCCTGAATTTTGTAGCATTGATCTTAGTAATCACAAGTTTTCCTTCTGCATAAGAATACTCTATTGGCACCCTTCGGCTTCCGTATTGATGCAGCTGAATTTCCTTTGATGAAAGATAGGCATGGGAATCATCTGTTTTGGTAACCAGTTCCGCCAATGTTAAATGATAATTTTCATCAGTATCAATCATAAGAAATTTGGGAATCATTTCTGTAAGAACATCATTCCAGTTCTGATCAGTTTCATACTTATAAGGAAAAAAATATTCTACATAATTCCAATATCTGAATAGCTCCAGAAGGCTGATCTTTCCTGAAGTGAATCTTGAACCATAAGACTTTTCATTTCTGAAATATATTTTCCTTCCACCTTTCCCGAAATAATGATTATCTCCCAGATTCCGGTTGTTTTCAATGTAACGAAGCTTTTGAGAAAGATCTCTGGAGAAAATTTGACGGTTGTCTATCCAGCTCAGATCAAAATTTTTAAGAAAATACACTTTATTATCCTTTGCCGAACATTCTTTGCAGGGAGCGACTTCTCCGAGACTTTTGATCCAGTCAGCGTAAAAATTATTCAACGCCTCTTTATCATTGATAGATTCAAGCTCATCAATCTTCTGAAAAAGCTGTTGATCCCAGTTCAGATTTCCTTTTGCTACATGAGGATGGTAATACTTTAAAAATCCCCATATTCTGCAGAGGGATTCCAGTTTTTGTGTTTCAGTTATAATTTGTGCGGAAAAATTTAAACTTAAAAGTAATAAAAGGAAAAGAGAATACTTTCTCATTAAGGGGGATCGTGTTTTCTCTCAAAGGTAGTCCTTTGCAACAACACTGGCAAAAGGTTTTCAAAAAAATATGAATTAAAAATCAAAATGGATCAGAGAAATTTTTAATCATGTAAAGAACATGTTATTTTGTGAAGAATATGAATGATATCAGTTTTTAAGCCTTATGTTTTAATAGTAATTTAATAAAAGTCTAAATTTTAAAATGCCTAACTTTGTTTACTAATATTGACGTTTCAATGCAGAATAAGCTAAAAATCATCAACGATCCTGTTCATGGATTTATCAAAATTCCCCACGAAATTTTATTTGATATCATTGAGCATCCTTACTTTCAGAGGTTAAGAAGAATCGGGCAGACCGGACTTCTGAACCTGATATTTCCGGGCGCTACTCATACAAGATTTCACCATGCTTTGGGAGCAATGCACCTGATGTTTACTGCTTTGGAAACATTGAAGCAAAAAGGGGTGAAAATTTCTGAAGAAGAGGAAAAAGGGGCGATGCTGGCTATTCTGATGCATGATATTGGTCATGGCCCGTTTTCTCATGCGCTGGAAAGTATGCTGATGGACGACTGGCATCATGAAAACCTTTCTTTACTCCTGATGAATAAGCTGAATGAGGAGTTTGATGGCCAATTGTCAATAGCTATCGAAATGTTCCAGGGAAAATATCATAGGAAATTTTTCAACCAACTGATCTCTTCCCAGCTGGATGTAGACCGTTTGGATTATCTGAAAAGAGACAGTTTTTTTACGGGGGTATCGGAAGGAAATATTAATACACAGAGAATTATTTCCATGATGAACGTCTGTGAAGAAGGTGAACTGGTGATTGATGCGAAAGGAATTTATTCCATTGAAAATTTTCTGACGGCCAGAATGTTCATGTACTGGCAGGTCTATTATCATAAAACGTCAGCTTTGGCAGAATTTCTTTTGGTTAAGATTCTTGAAAGAGCGAAATACCTTATTTCTCAGGGAACGGAGCTTCCTGCGACGGATAATCTGAAATATTTTTTATACCGTGAAAAGAGTGCTGCAACGGATGAAGATATAGAACGATTTACCAGTCTTGATGATAATGATGTGATCCAGGCGATGAAAGAATGGCAGAATGCGGATGATTTTGTACTGTCATATTGGTGTAAATGTGTAATTCAGAGAAATTTACCTAAAACAATTATTTCATCGCATCCATTTGGACAGGAAATAATTGATGAAAAAATAAAAAATACCAACGAATTTTTCAAAATTGATAATGGAAAAGAATTGGTTCATGAAATAAAAAGAAAACTTTTGCCCTATCATGCGGAGAAGCAGCCCATCTATTTACTGCATAAAAACGGTAAAAGAACGAGGCTTCATGAGTCGGAAGATCAGCTTTTATCAGGGTTAATTGTAAATAAGACGACTCGCTATATCCTTATGTTTCCAAGAGATATCTCAGGGCTGGACTCTTAAATAATATTAAAATTTACGATCTGAAACCAAAAAATGTTTGCAAATTCTAGAATTTCTTATCTTTGCAGAATATGGAATTTACAGCTTCGCAAATTGCAAGTTTTATTGACGGAAAAATAATAGGTGACGAGAATGCACTTATTACGGGTGTTTCACCAATTGAAAATGGGGAATCAGGACATCTTTCTTTTATAGCACAAGATAGATTTTCTCATTTCTTGGATACCTCACGATGCTCTGTTATTATCATTTCGGAAAAACTTCTGGAGAAAAATAGTTATAACCCTACCTTAATCGTTGTAAAAGATGCTTATCTTTCTTTTCAGATCCTGATGAATTTATACCAGGAAATGCAGGGAAGAAAAGAAGGTATTGAAAATGGTTCTTCCATTCACGATACGGCTGTCATAGGAGATAAAGCCTATATCGGAGCATTTACATATGTTTCCGAGAAAGCTAAAATCGGGGAAGGGGCACAGATCTATCCACATGTATATATAGGAAAAGGAGTGAAAATTGGTAAAAACTGCAAGATAGACAGTGGTGCCAGAATTTATGACTATTGTATTATTGGAGATAACTGTGTGATTCATTCCAATACGGTCATTGGAGGTGACGGGTTTGGT
Source organism: Chryseobacterium rhizoplanae (assembly GCF_900182655.1). Classification (GTDB taxonomy): domain Bacteria; phylum Bacteroidota; class Bacteroidia; order Flavobacteriales; family Weeksellaceae; genus Chryseobacterium; species Chryseobacterium rhizoplanae. The sequence continues at coordinate 87,687 of NZ_FXTC01000003.1, read as the reverse complement.
TTCCAGCCAACTGCCGAAGGTTTCAAAAAAATACCGCAGCTTGGAAATGTAATTATTGAAGACGATGTAGAAATCGGCTCCAACTGTAGTATAGACAGAGCAACAATAGGCTCTACCATTATAGGAAAAGGAACCAAAATTGATAACCTGATTCAGATTGCCCACAATGTGAAAATAGGCCAGAACAATGTAATTGCAGCCCAGGCAGGAATTGCAGGTTCTACTACCATTGGTGACTGGAACCAGATTGGGGGACAGGTAGGTGTTGTAGGACATATTAAAATAGGAAATCAGGTGAAAATTCAGGCCCAGAGTGGTGTGAATTCCAGCGTTAATGACAGAGAAACACTGTATGGCTCACCAGCCATCAGTTATAATGACTATTTGAGGAGTTATGTTCATTTCAGGAATCTTCCTGGAATAGTAAATAGAATAAATAATCTTGAGAATAACTCAAAAGATAATACTAATGAGTGATATGCAAAAAACACTTCAGCAAGAGATAACTCTTTCTGGAATTGGTCTTCATACGGGTAGAGAAGTAAAACTTACCATTAAACCTGCTAAAGAAAATACAGGTTTTGTATTTGTAAGAACCGACTTAGAGGGACATCCTCAGGTAGAAGCAGATGTAAATTATGTTGTAGCAACAGAAAGAGGAACTACATTAGAAAAATTAGGGGTAAAAATTACCACGTGCGAACACCTTTTGGCAGCTCTTGTAGGTTGTGATATTGATAACGCAATCTTAGAAATGGATGCCTCTGAACCACCTATCCTTGACGGATCTTCAAAATACTTTGTTGAAGCTATTGAAAGCGTTGGTGTTGCAGAACAGGGCGTAGCGAGAGAATATCTGGTTGTAAAAGAAGTTCTTACCTACAGTGATCCGGCTACCGGTTCGGAAATCACAATCATTCCTTCAGATACTTACGAAGTAACAACAATGGTAGATTTTGGGACTAAAGTATTAGGTACTCAGAACGCCACTCTTAAAAATATTTCAGAATTTAAAGACGAAATCTCATCAGCAAGAACATTCAGCTTCCTGCATGAATTGGAAATGCTTTTAGATCACGGTTTGATCAAAGGTGGAGATATTTCCAATGCCATTGTATATGTAGATAAAGATCTTACTCCTGAAACTACAGAAAAACTAAAGAAAGCCTTTGGAAAAGATAATGTATCTATCAGACCAAACGGTATTCTTGACAATCTTAATCTAAACTATCCTAACGAGGCGGCGAGACACAAATTATTAGATGTAATTGGTGATCTTGCTTTGGCAGGGGTGAAAATAAAAGGTAAAGTTATTGCCAACAAACCGGGACACTTTGTGAATACCCAGTTTGCGAAAAAACTGAACCGCCAGTGGAAATTGCAGAAAAAGAAAAACGTTCCGGATTTTGACCTGACAAAAGAACCCGTATTCGATATCAACGGAATTATGAAGCTTATGCCTCACAGACCTCCGTTCTTATTGATCGACAAAGTTCTTGAACTTTCAGACTCTCACGTGGTAGGGTTGAAAAACGTGACAATGAACGAACCATTCTTCGTTGGGCACTTCCCTAAAGAACCTGTAATGCCTGGAGTACTTCAGGTAGAAGCATTAGCACAAACAGGAGGTATCCTGGTACTGGCCAGTGTTCCGGATCCTGAGAACTATTCTACTTATTTCATCAAAATTGATAAGGTGAAATTCAAGAGAAAAGTAATTCCTGGAGATACGCTTATATTCAAAATCGAATTGATAGAGCCTATCAGAAGAGGAATTGTTCATATGCAGGGGTATGGATACGTAGGAGATACAGTGGCAGTAGAAGCAGAGCTTATGGCTCAAGTTGCAAAAAATAAAGTTGATTAAATGATCCATCAATTAGCAGCCGTAGATAAACGCGCGAAAATCAGCAAAAATGTAATCGTAGAACCTTTTACTACCATTGCAGGGGATGTAGAAATTGGAGAAGGAACCTGGATTGGTCCTAATGTAACCATCATGGATGGAGCAAGGATAGGGAAAAACTGCAGGATCTTTCCTGGGACGGTAATCTCTGCAATCCCTCAGGATCTTAAATTTGATGGTGAAGATACCCAGGTAATAATTGGTGATGATACAACAATCAGAGAATGTGTTACAGTAAACAGAGGTACAAAAGCTCTGGGATTTACCAAGATAGGTGCTAACTGTCTTATTATGGCTACTTCACACATTGCTCATGACTGTGTTATCGGAGATCACGTTATCATTGTAAACGGCTGTGGTATTGCAGGACATGTGGAGATAGGAGATTACACTGTAATGGGAGGTTTATCTGCTGTACACCAATTTGGTAAAATCGGAAAGCATGTGATGATTTCCGGAGGTACTTTGGTAAGAAAAGATATCCCGCCTTATGTAAAAGTTGCAAGGGAGCCCATGTCTTATGCTGGTATCAATTCTGTTGGTTTAAGAAGAAGAGGATTTACCAATGAGAAAATCTTTGAAATCCAGAAAATCTACAGAGCAATATTCCAAATGAAAATGAACGTTTCTCAGGCCATTTCACATATTGAAAAAGAAATGCTGCCAACGGCCGAAAGAGATGAAATTTTACAATTTATTCAAAATTCTCCTAGAGGTATCGTAAAAGGATACGGAACCGGAAAGGATAGAGAATAATTAATCATAAATACTATCGGATTATGAAATATTTAATCATACTTACAGCACTTTCAGCAACATCTTTTTTGTTTGGACAGCAAAAGGAAAAGCCTTTTACGATTGAAAGAAAAATTTCTGAAGTATCTAATGATAGTATTGCCAGGAATAACTTAAATGGTATTCTGAAACAGAAAAATACCGGAAGCTCAATTTTAGGAACAGCTGATCAGTATAAATCTGATATTCAAATGAATGTAAACAGATTGAATAACAATGTAAATACATTCAATAATAATATATTTAACAGAATGATGCCTCAAGGACAAGGTATTGAAATTAAAAAAAGAAAATAAATATTTATATAATTAATGGCAACAAGTAACGATATCAGAAAAGGGCTGTGCATCGAATATAGCAATGATATTTTTAAAGTAATTGAGTTTCTTCACGTAAAACCAGGAAAAGGTCCTGCTTTCGTAAGAACAAAATTAAAGTCAGTGACTAACGGTAAAGTAATTGATAATACTTTCTCCGCAGGACACAAAATTGATGAAGTAAAAGTAATCACCAGAAAGTTCCAGTATCTGTATGATGATGAGAACGGATTCCACTTCATGAACAATGATGACTTCTCTCAATTATATATCAATAAAGAAATGATTGAAAACGCTCAGTTTATGAAAGCTGGTGAAGAAGTAACAATCATTTTGAAAGAAGCTGATGAGACTCCGCTTTCTGCTGAACTTCCACAGTCAGTATACCTGGATGTGATTGAAGCTGATCCGGGTGTAAAAGGAAACACTGCAACTAACGCTCTTAAAAACGCAATCGTTGAAACAGGAGCAAGAGTAATGGTTCCTTTGTTCATTGAGCCGGGAGACAAAATTAAAGTAAGCACTGAAGACGGTAGCTACTTAGAAAGAGTGAAATAATAAATAAAATTTACATAAATTCGGTTTGCATTAGCACTCCGAATTTTGTTTTATAAGAAAATCTATTGTTATGAGATTCCATTCTCCGCAAAAGCTTAAAACGATTGCAGATTTAATAGGCTCAGCATTTGTTGGCCCGGAAGACTTTGAAGTATTGGGAACCAATGAAATTCACATGGTAAAACCAGGGGATATCGTTTTTGTGAACCATCCCAAATATTATGACAAGGCATTAAACTCTGCAGCAACTATTATTTTAATTGATAAAGAAGTGGCGTGCCCGGAAGGCAAAGCACTTTTGGTTTCTGATGATCCTTTCAGAGACTTTAATAAAATCAATACTCATTTTACCAGAATATATAATTTCACAGAAGAACTTCATGATGTGGAAATAGGAGAGGGTACAAAAATTCACTCTTCTGCAGTGATCGGGAACAATGTGAAAATCGGAAAAAATACCCTTATTTTTCCAAATGTTGTGATCGGTGACCGTACGGAAATCGGAGATAATGTGATTATTCAGTCTAACACTGTTTTAGGAGGTGACGCCTTTTATTACAGAAAGTTAAACGGAAACTTTGACCGTCTGATTTCTGTTGGAAATGTTATCATAGAAAACAATGTGGAGATAGGAAATGGCTGTACCATTGACAGAGGCGTTACGGATTCTACCATTATTGGAGAAGGTTCTGTTCTGGATAACCAGATTCAGATAGGACATGATACCGTTATCGGGAAAAAATGCCTTATTGCGTCTCAGGTAGGAATTGCAGGATGCTGCATCATCGGAGATGAGGTAACATTATGGGGACAGGTAGGAATTGCTTCCGGTAATAAAATTGAGGCAGGATCTGTACTTTTAGGAAAAACAGGAGTCAACAGAGATCTTGAAAAAGGTACCTATATTGGGATGTTTGCAGAAGATTTCAAAACTTATCTGAAAAAAGAAGTAAAGCTGAGAAATCTCAAATAAACTATTCCAAAGGTTTTATCCAAAATCAAAGAAATTTAAGTAAATTTGTGAGCATTAATAAAATAATAAATAAATTAAAACAACAATAAAATGTCAATTTTAGTAAACAAAGATTCTAAAGTAATTGTACAAGGATTTACAGGGAACGAAGGAACTTTCCACGCTGGTCAGATGATTGAATACGGAACAAATGTAGTAGGTGGTGTTACTCCAGGAAAAGGAGGTAGCGAGCACTTAGGAAAACCGGTATTTAATACAGTGGCTGATGCTGTTGAAAAAGCAGGAGCAAACGTAAGTATCATTTTCGTACCACCGGCATTTGCAGCAGATGCTATCATGGAAGCTGCTGAAGCAGGTATCAAAGTAATCGTATGTATTACTGAAGGTATTCCTGTAGCTGATATGGTAAAAGTAAAATCTTATATTGCTGACAGAGACTGCAGATTAATCGGACCAAACTGCCCTGGAATCATTACTTCTGAAGAAGCTAAAATTGGTATTATGCCAGGTTTCGTTTTCAAAAAAGGTAAAGTAGGTATCGTTTCAAAATCAGGTACCCTTACTTATGAAGCTGCTGACCAGGTTGTAAGAGCAGGTTACGGTATTTCTACTGCAATCGGTATTGGTGGTGACCCAATTATTGGAACAACTACAAGAGAAGCATTAGAATTATTTATTAATGATCCTGAAACTGAAGCTGTTGTAATGATCGGTGAAATTGGTGGAGGTCTTGAAGCTGAAGCTGCAAGATGGTACAAAGCAAGTGGTTCTAATAAACCGGTTGTAGGATTCATCGCTGGACAAACTGCTCCAAAAGGAAGAACTATGGGTCACGCAGGTGCTATCGTAGGTGGTGCTGAAGATACAGCTCAGGCTAAAATGGAAATCATGAGAGAAAACGGTATCAACGTTGTAGATTCTCCTGCTGACATTGGTGCTACTGTAGCAAAAATTCTAGGATAATATAAAACCACATCATATGAAAAAACTTTTATTAGCCTCAGCTTTGACGCTTTCCGCATTATCTTTTGCACAGGTGCAATGGAATAATACAAGATTCGGTCTTACAGCAGGTTTAAACTACTCAAGAGTAGCAAATGCCCACAATCCCTCTGGCCCAAGATATACCTTCCAAGGTGGAGCTTTGGCTTTGATCCCTGTAGGGAAGGCAAACCAGTTCTTTATACAACCTGAAGTTCTGTACTATGGTGCGGGAGAAACCGGGAAAGATAAAGATGCTAAAGGTAAAGACGGTTACGATGCAGTATATGCAAATAACTATCTGAGTGTACCACTTTATTTCAAAGGATACTTTTCAGAAGCTGAATCAGAGTTCTTTGGAATGATTGGACCTAGATTTAACTTTTTAGTAAGTCAGGACGTAAAGAATCCTCCGGTAGGAAGACCTTACTATGATCCGGACGTTACTGATCCTACACAACCGGCAGGAGTAAACGGAAAAGCAAAAAGCTTTAACTGGGGACTTGGACTAGGCGTAGGGTATAGCTATAAGAGACAACTCGAAGTAGCTTTAAAATATGATTTAGGACTTTCTGATACTTACCCTGGTCTTGTAAACGAGAAAGGAGGTACTGATAAGAAAAAATCAGAACAGGTAATTGCACTTACTTTAAGCTATATATTCAAATAGAATATCTCAGAATATAAAAAATCCCGGAAACTAAGTTTCCGGGATTTTTTTATTATAATTTAAGCAGGCTTACTTTTCAGCCTTTTCCAGATTATCCTTTGATCCATTTCCAAAGCTCTTTTAAAGTAGCTTTATTACCGTACATTAAAATCCCTACACGATAGATTTTTCCGGCCAGGAAGATCATAAAAACAGTTGTTGCCAGTAATAATCCAATGGACAGCGCAATCTGCCACGCAGGAACTCCAAATGGGATTCTTGCAATCATTGCCACTGGCGAAGTAAACGGAATGATTGACAGCCAGAAGCCTAATGGTCCATCAGGATTATTCATCAAGGTGAAACTTCCATACATCCCCAATGTTAAAGGTAAAATTGCAAACAAAGTAAATTGCTGGGTTTCTGTTTCATTGTCTACTGCAGAACCAATTGCTGCATATATAGAACTGTAAAAAATATAGCCTAAAAGGAAGAAAACGATGAATACAAAAATAATTAATGGGAAATTCAGTTCCAGAAGACTGTGAGAGATCTGGGTAGCAAGCTGCCCCACATCCAGTTTACTGGCAATCTCATCATTTCCACCCGGAATGCCTTTCTGAAGAGGTGAGAAACCAGTATTTAAAACCAGTGCTCCTATTACAGACATCGTGATCCAGATCAGAAACTGTGTCAGCGCCACCATGGTTACTCCTAAAATCTTCCCCATCATCAGTTCAAAAGGTTTTACGGAAGAAATAATAATCTCTACAACGCGGTTGTTCTTTTCCTCAAGTACACTTCGCATTACCCTTACCCCATAAATAATGATAAACATAAAGGTAACATACATCAGGATCATACTCAGCCCGGATTTAACCCCGAAAGCAAGATCAGAATCCTCTTTATTATTATCACTAACATTAATGGTCTTTAATGTAAAGCTTTTATCAAGATCAATTAACTGGGTCTCCTGAATGCCCAGCTGCTTGATTTTTTCTTTTTTAACAACATTGCTGATGTCAGAAATAATTTGCTGCTTTGTGTCGAATCCTATTTTGCTGTTGATTACCAGCCTTGCCTCTTTTTCAAGCGCGTCGAAATTCTGATTTTTCAATTCCGGAAGAATCAGAATACCATCCAGGGATTCATTTCCTTTTAAATTATTGATCTTTGATTTTTCATCTGCAGCAGAAACAAAAACATAATTTAGTTTATCATTAGATTTCAGCTGATTCATGAACAATCCGCTCTTATCAACCACTTCTATAATACTGTGTGATTCATTTGCCTTAAACATTAATCCTATCACAGCTCCAAAAGCAATGATCATAACAGGAGCAAGCAGCGTTAATATAATGAAGGATTTCTTCTTAACCTGTGTAAGAAATTCTCTCTTGGTAATTAAAAAAATATTATTCATAAATTAAGGATGGTTACTTACAGCATTAATAAACACTTCATTCATACTGGGAATTCTTTCATCGAATGACCTCACTTTGCCTACTTGTACCAGATCAAGAAGAACATTATTCTGGCTCTCTTCATTTTTCAGGTCAAAAGAAACAAGATTATTTTCATTTGATAAATTGAAGATGTCATATTTATTCTTGAAATGGTCAAAATGATCATTGTTGACTTCAGAAAGGGTAACTCCAAAAATATTTTTCTTGAATTTTTCCCTTACGTCAAAAACCCTTCCGTCAATGATTTTTTTAGAATTGTTGATCAAAGCAACATAATCGCACATTTCTTCCACACTTTCCATTCTGTGGGTAGACAAAATAATGGTTGTTCCGTTATTTTTAAGATCGATGATCTGATCTTTGATTAAGTTGGCGTTTACAGGATCAAAACCTGAAAAAGGTTCATCAAGAATTAAAAGATGGGGTCTGTGAAGAACGGTTACTACAAACTGGATTTTTTGCGCCATCCCTTTAGAAAGTTCAGACAGCTTTTTCTTCCACCATTGGTCGATATTTAGTTTTTCAAACCATTTTTTGGCCTCACTCAGGGCATCGCTTTTACTCATCCCTTTCAGTTCCCCGAAATATAAGATCTGATCGCCAACACTCATGTTTTTGTACAATCCTCTTTCTTCGGGCATATAGCCGATGTCTTTAATATGATCCGGGTTCAGTTTTTGTCCGTTGATGAAGATCTCTCCGGAGTCTGCCTGCGTAATTTGATTAATGATACGGATAAAAGAAGTTTTTCCGGCTCCGTTGGGTCCTAAAAGGCCATAAATACTGCCTTTTGGAACATGGATGCTGAAATCATCCAGGGCGACCTTTTTTCCGGCATTGTAGGTCTTTTTAATATGTTCAGCTTTTAGCATTAAAATTATTCTTTTTACAATTAGTATAAAAAGGTCCCGAAAGTTACGGAAATATTAAAACAGAATTAATGTAAAAGAAAAAATCCTGATGATTATCAGGATTGTAATTTATTGTTTCACGATTTGAGTAACTTTCTGCGTGTTGTCACTTAAAATATAACGGATCATATATTTTCCGGGTTTCAATTTTTCAATATTGATCTCACCGGAATTCATATTCACTGTATAATTAGCGACCTGCATACCCAAAATAGAATAAAAAGTCACACTTTTGATTCTTAAAGAAGAATCTTTTGCCTTAATGATAAGGAAATCCTTTGCAGGATTTGGATAAGCAAGCAACACCCCATCATCTGCTTTCTGAGTGATGGAACTCGGCTCTCTAAGCTGAGCTTTTAAATTGTTGGAAAATCCAACAAAAGTGCCTACAAATAGAAATAAAAGTAAAAGTTTTTTCATCAAATTTATAATTTCTCGGATATATGTAACAAATGTAATAAATTCTACAAATTCATACAATAGTTTTTTGTAGAACTTATATTAAATTTGTAGAAACTTATTCAAAAAGTATTCCAAAATGATACATTCAAGAAATAGAAGACTTAGAGTTAATGAATCTATCAGAAGTTTGGTAAGAGAAAATGTGCTTACAACTGATGATTTTGTAATGCCGATCTTCGTAATGGAGGGCGAAAACAAGCAGGAGGCAATCCCGTCTATGCCGGGAATTTTTAGGCGGAGTATAGATTTAACCGTGAAGGAATGTAAGGAATTATTTTCTTTGGGAGTAAAAGCTGTCAATTTGTATATGAAAGTGTCAGAAAACCTGAAAGACAATACAGGAAAAGAAGCCTGGAACAGAGATGGACTGATGCAGCGTACGATCAAGGCAATCAAAGATGCCGTTCCGGGAATGATCGTGATGCCGGATGTAGCCTTAGATCCTTATTCAATTTACGGTCACGACGGAATCATTGAAAACGGAAAAGTTATCAATGATGCTACCAACGATGCACTGGCAAGAATGTCAGTATCTCATGCTGAAGCAGGAGCAGATCTTGTGGCACCCAGTGATATGATGGACGGAAGAGTACAGGTTATCCGTGAAGCATTGGAAGAAAGCGGCTTTACAGACGTAGGAATTGTAAGCTATGCTGCCAAATATGCAAGTTCTTTTTACGGACCTTTCAGAAGTGCGTTAGACAGTGCTCCAAAAGATGACATGGAAATTCCGAAAGATAAAAAAACATATCAGATGGATTTCCACAATACCCGTGAAGCATTGAATGAAGTATTTAAAGATATTGACGAAGGAGCGGATGTGATCATGATCAAACCGGGACTTCCTTATCTTGATATTGTTTCCAAAGTACGTGAAGCTATTGATCTACCGATTGCAGTATACAATGTAAGTGGAGAGTATGCGATGGTAAAAGCGGCGGCGCAGAACGACTGGCTGGATAATGACAAAACGATCATTGAAAGCCTGACTTGCTTCAAAAGAGCTGGAGCAGACATGATCTTTACTTATTTTGCAAAAGAAGCTGCGATACTTTTGAACAAATAACGGTTAGAAAATCGTGATCCGGAAACTAACGTTAATGTTAAGTTAATGGTCCGGATTAAAGACTTTCGTGTAAATAAAAAATATACTTTTGAGTAAAGCTAATTTCGAGAAACGAAAATAATTAAAACATCAAAAGAATTTATTTATGAGAAATCTTAAAAAGATTGAAAGAAATCAATTGAAGGAAATCAAAGGAGGGGAAGTGATTATTGATGATCCGAATTGCGGAACATGGTGCAAGGGAGTCTGGCATCCATGTACAATTAATCATTTAGCGTGTCCACCTGAGTGATCATTCCAATAAAAAATAAACAGGCTGTTCCGATAAGAACAGCCTGTTTTATTTTCAGACAGGTCAAAGGGTTATCATTTTATAACCACCCTTTTTTCCCGTAAACATAGGTGTCATCAAACTGTTTGTCGCTCATGAAAAGATATAAAATACCTTCAATAAAAGGAATAATAGAAGCTGCACCTAAAGTAACAACATTCAGAACCAGCTGAATGATTCCCTCTTTCGTATAGCCCAGATAAAACTTATTTAAAGCCAGCCAGCCTACAAGAATCCCCAATAAAGCCGCTGGAATTTTCTTTTCCGAACGATAAGGGACGTTGCTTTGCTGGTTTTGTACATTTTCTGTTTTTGTGTAACCGTAATTTTCCATTTCTTAATGATTGTAATTGATTGTGATGTTTTACGATAAGTAGTTGAAAATGATAAAAAGTTACAATGATTTGGAAGTGAATAAGTTTACATTTAAATCAACAAGTTGCTATTAACATATAAGTGAAGTTTATATTTTTGATATATTTGCCCTATGATTTTACGAGGAGAAAACTTAATCAAGGAATACGGTCCTAAAAAAGTTGTAAAAGGCGTTTCTGTACAGGTTCAACAGGGAGAAATTGTTGGTTTGCTGGGTCCGAACGGAGCAGGAAAAACCACATCGTTTTATATGATCGTAGGGTTGGTTAAGCCCACTTCAGGAAAAATTTTCCTGGATAAACAGGAGATTACTACCGATGCGATGTACCGAAGAGCCCAAAAGGGAATCGGATATCTGGCCCAGGAAGCTTCCGTTTTCAGAAAACTTTCCGTGGAAGAAAATATTATGGGGGTATTGCAGCTGACCAAGCTTTCAAAACGTGAGCAGCAGATCAAATGTGATGAACTGATTGAAGAATTTTCTTTACAGCATGTCCGTAAAAACAGAGGAGATCTTCTTTCCGGGGGTGAAAGACGTAGAACAGAAATTGCGCGCTGTCTTGCTACAAGCCCGAATTTTATTCTTCTGGATGAACCTTTCGCTGGGGTAGACCCCATTGCCGTTGAAGATATTCAGAAAATCGTAAGAAGTCTTGTCGATAAAAATATCGGAATTCTGATTACCGACCACAACGTGCAGCAGACATTGGCCATTACCAACAAAACTTATATTATGTTTGAAGGAAAGATCCTGAAAGAAGGACTTCCGGAAGACCTGGCCAATGATCCGCAGGTAAGAGAAGCATATCTTGGTGAAAACTTCGTGTATCAAAGCATTTTGGATAAACCTAAAAAGAAAAAATACGCTTACAATATCTGGGCAGGTAATTTTGATTCAAAAACGCAGTTGCAGGGATTTGTAGATGAAAATTTCAGACAGTTTGATGATCTGAGACTTATGTATGGTTTTGAAGATATCAGCTTTGCTTCATTAGCGAACTCTGAAATTGAACATATTTTTAATGACGTGGTAGATAAAAATGCTAATAACTCATTTGTTTTCCAGAAAAAAGAAATCAATTCTCAATATTCTTTAGAACAGGCAGAAGCGGAATCTAAAGAGGCTGGCAGAAAGGAACTGCATTACCTTACCACTTATCTGTTTGAAGGATAAAATATAAAGCATTTATTTGCTGAACATGATAATAAAACGTACCTTTTTCTTTTGAAAACGGTACGTTTTTCATTTAAAAATGATTTCTATGGCTAAACCTTTTAACAGAACAGTCACTTTATTCGGAATTTATAAGCAGCTTGTCCCATTCATCAGACCTTACCGACCCATGATTTACGGAACTTTGTTTCTTACTTTTCTGGGAGCTCTCGCAGCACAGGTAAACCCGATTGTTCTGAAATATACGGTAGATGAGGTCACCAAACTTACCCATCTTCCACATCCCATGTCAGAAGGAATTCATATTCTCATTATTATTTCCATTATTTTATTGGGAAAAGAACTGTTGAATATCTTTATCAATTTCGGGCAGAAGTTTTATGGCGAAAAAATCAGGATCAATGTCAGTTCTGTACTGGCTCAGTCAGCTATTGATAAGATTCTTACTTATAGAGTTGCTTATTTTAACGATGAAAACCATGAGTCAGGAAAATTACAGATCAGAATTGACCGCGGAATAGAAAGTCTGACAAAACTGGTGCAGAATTTTTTTATTGATATTCTGCCTCTTTTTTCCAATGCGATCATTGCCCTGATCATTATGTACATGCAGAATGTGTATGTAGGACTTGTTTCAACCATTATTGTTCCCATTTATTTTTATATCAGTTCCCTTCAGGCCAAAAAACTGAACGGAGTTCGCCGCCAGCTTAGAAATCAAAGAGAAAAAAAGACCTCAGGGCTTCTGAATCTGATCAATTCCATTATGGTGATTAAAAGTTTTGTCCGGGAAAAGTTTGAAGGAAAAAAACAATATGATCTTCAGATGGAACTGATGGAAAGTCAGATGATCACAAGAAGAACCAACTTTATTTATGATGGTTTAAAAACGTTTATTGAGCAGTTCGGAGTTGTTTTGATCATTCTTTTAACCGTTTATCTCGTTCTTGATCAGCAAATGACCATCGGTGCAATCATGCTTCATATTATGCTTTTCAACAACGTTTCAGCACCTATCCGCCAGCTGCACAGGATTTATGATGATATGAATGATGCCATGATCTATGCTGAAGGCTACTTTGATATCCTGAACGCAGATAATGAAACCGAATCGAATGGAACCTTTGTGGAAAAAGAAATCAAAGGAACTTTTGAACTGAAAAATGTCGATTTTACTTATCCCAACGGAACAAAAGCCTTACATGATGTTTCCATGAAAATTGAAAACGGAAAAACGACAGCTTTGGTAGGACTGAGCGGTGCAGGAAAGTCAACGATCATTAATCTTTTGTGTAAATTCTATTTTCCGGATTCCGGAGAGATTCTTCTGGACGGAGTAAATCTCAATGAATTTGACAATACTTTTCTTAGAAGTGATCTTGGACTCGTACTTCAGAGAAATCATATCTTTCAGGGAAGTATAGAAGATAATATCCGCTATGGGGATATGAATGCCAGTTTTGATGAGATTCAGGAAGCCGCAAAGAAAGCGTATCTGCATGAACAGATTATGGATCTTCCGGATCAATATCAGCATGATGCTACTCAGCTTTCCGGTGGGCAGCAGCAAAGAATTGCCATTGCCAGACTGTTTCTGAAAAATCCTCCGATCATCTTTCTGGATGAACCTACAGCCAGCCTTGATGCCATCGCCACCGAACAGATTAAGAATTCTCTGGATGCCATAAAAGAAGGAAGAACCGTGGTCATCATTTCCCATTCTTTGTCACAGATTCTGGATTCGGATATTATCTATGTGATGAAAAAAGGAAGAGTAGTAGAAAATGGGACTCATGATGAACTTTACAGTAAAGAAGGTACTTACCGTGAGATCTTTGATGCATCAGCCCGCAGTCTGAATCTTGATAAACTGGTGAATACTTTCAAAGAAAATTAAATAAAAAAACTCAGCGGACAGGCTGAGTTTTTTATTTTGATAACAATTTTTAATGCACTTTTTCAGGAACCTGATAAGTACCTACATCTGCTCCGAAAGCAATATTAATTCTGTTGTAGCTGTTGATGGCAATAACGGCCATTGTTAAATCTACTATTTCAGTTTCAGAGAAGTAATGGCTTACTTTTGCATAAATTTCATCATTCACTTCCTTACCATTTAAAGCGGTTAAAGTTTCAGCCCATAGCAGTCCGGCTTTTTCTTTATCCGTATAAAACGAACATTCTCTCCAGGCGCTTACCAGAAATATTCTCTGTTCAGTTTCACCTTTTGCTCTTAGTTCTTTGGAATGCATATCCAGGCAGAAAGCACATCCGTTCATTTGTGAAACCCTGAAATACATCAGTTCAAGAAATGAATTGTCCAGTGATGAATTCTGTACCTGAAATCCCATGTTGTGAAGTGCATTTACAGCCTTGTTTCCGATCGCAAATGCGTTGATTCTTTGTGACATAATATTTGTTTTTTTGATTAATTATGTGACAAATGTAGAACTGTATTTTCCTGAATTTTTTTACAAATGATAAATAATATGAAGAAAGAAATTCTGAAGCTGAAGGCTGGAAGCTGGAAGTTACTATTAGGTAGATGATATATATATCCGGTCTTCAATAACTTCCCTCTTCAAGCCTCCAGCTTCCTTTCTAAAACTTCTGTGCTCTGATTCTGCTTAAAGAAACCTGAGTGATTCCGATATAGTCTGCCAGATCTCCAAGACTGATGCGCTGGATAAGATCGGGTCTTTGTTTCATGAAATTATGATAACGTTTTTTTCCGTCGTCTTCCAGCATTTCACTGATCCTTCCCATCATATTCACCGGAGCTTTTGAATAAAGCTTGCTGAAAAGTGTTTCTGCCGTGTGATACTTTTTACATAATCCTTCAATAACATCTCTGTGCACACGGAGAACTTCAGTAGGTTCCAGGGCAACGATCATGTATTTTGACGGCTGTCCGGTAAGAAAACCGCTCAGTTCAGCGAAAAAAGCATTTTCTGCAAAAAATGTCATGATAAAATCCTTATCACCATTGTCAAAAAATAGCTTGACAAGTCCCTTTTTGATAAAATAGAAATACCGGCAGGTTTCGTCACCTTTTAACAGGAAATCTCCTTTTCTGTAGGATTTGGATTCCAGATGAGAAACAAGTTCGTCCATGACTGCCTGTTCCGGTTTTAAAACTTTTTCAATAGACTGAACAAAATGAGTGTGAAGCATAAAGAAGAAACTGTTTTGTGAAAAATAAAATTAATAAAAAAAGCAGTCCCATTGATAAGACATACCTCGAAAAAGAATTTTAGCTTTGCTGTATCATGAATGATCACTATCTTAAAAAACTTGATCGGGTAACGGCTATCCTTACCCAGTTGCAGTCTAAACCTGTTGTTCGGGCGCAGGATCTGGCTGAAAAGTTCGATGTAAGTATCAGAACCATTTACCGTGATGTAAAAACCCTGGAAAACGCAGGCATTCCTATTGTGGGCGAAGCAGGTAACGGCTATTCCTTAATGGACGGATATAAACTTCCTCCCATTATGTTTACCAAAGAAGAGGTATTAAGTTTCATTACCGCCGAAAAGCTGATGCAGAAATTTTCCCACCAAAGTTTGGGAAGCCATTATCAGGCAGCCATGGAAAAAGTACGTTCAGTATTGAGAAATTCTGATAAAAATCTCATTCAGAATATTGAGAAACAGATTGATGTTTTTAGTTTCCATACCGATTCCGGAGATTCTCTTAAAAATGTGATTCCTATTATTTTAGAAAGCATTGCAGACAAAACCCAACTGAATATCAGATATCAGACGGTAGATGGAAGGATAGACAACAGAACGATTGAAACTGTCGGAATGTTTTTTGAGTTTAATTTTTGGTACATCATGGCATTCTGTACCCTGAGAAAAGATTTCAGACAATTTCGGATAGACCGGATTTTGGAGATTTCAAAAACCCTGAATCCCTTTTTACAGGAATACGGCCAGGTAAATGATTACCGTAAAAAATCAAACGGAAATAAAGTCAGAGCTAAACTGTTGGTAGACAAAAAAATAATGTCTCATCTGGTGAATTCCAAAAAATATTATGGACTGACAGAAGAAGTGGAGACTGAACAAGGGGTAGAACTCACTTTTGAAACAGAATGGATCAGCGATGGATTTCCCCGCTGGCTTATCACTTTTGCAGATTATGCCACCGTTCTGGAACCGGAAAGTCTGCGTATCCGTTTGAATGAACTGCTTGTAAAAATGGTTGAAAGACATCAATAATAAACCCCAACAAGACAGCTGTTGAGGTTTAAAGACTTAATTGAGGCAATAAATGAAATGGTTAACAAGTAAATGGTAAAATCGCAAAAAAGCTAAATTTGTTTAGTCGCAAAAAATGATATAAGTTGTTGAGATGGAGGGAAATCACTATAATAAATGACATTACAGATGTATTTTTTTTATGATTTCCGCCTTTTTGCAATTTTACCTCTTCACTTCTTTATTAAAATTAAAATCTTTCCCAGAAGAAAGGTGGTTCTATTCCTAAAGCTCGCAGATAAACATATCCTTGTCCGCGGTGGTGAACCTCGTTATCTACAAAATAAAGGATGTTCTGATATACCGGGAATTCATATTCTCCGAATAAATTGAAAGTTTCCTGGAAGCGCTCTTCAGAAATCATATTAAAATAATGGTTGATTACTCCTGTTTCTTCATCCCACTTCTTTAAAAGTTCTTCTTTTGTTTTTGGATTAAAAGCTTCTTCGTTGTAAGCTTCCATAGTTCCTTCAACAATTCCCTTCAAAGCAGGTCCGCCAATGCCAATCAGCTCTATTGCCAGTTTTGCAAACGGTCTCATTCCACCTATTGAAAATTCAAATAAATCTTTTTCTGGAAAAGCTTCAATAACTCTTCTCGTCAGATTTCTGTGTCCCTGCCAGTCGTTTAATAGCTGTTCAGAAGTCATGAATTGTTTAGTGGCTGTTGCTGTAGTTGTCATAATGTTTTGTTTTTGTTTGTTGTTGATACAAAGGTAAGACAGGGTTATGACAACAGTTTGTCAGCAGGATTTTGATAGTAAAAAAATATTTTTTTCTTTGCTAAAATATCCTGACCTGTTTTCCGTTAGAAGGAAGGATATTAATAAACAAAATCGCTATTATTAGAATTATGAAGAAGTATATTTTGCCTGTTGTTGCCACTTTTTTATTAGTATCATGCAATAAGATTGAGGAAAAAATTGACCAGACGGTTCAGAAAACAACAGAAACTGTGCAGCAGAAGGCACAGCAGGCTGTAGAAGAAACAGTGAAGAAAACGGTCAATGAATCTATCAACACAATAACCAATTCCGAGGATGTAAAATTCAATGAGGTTTTCCCTGGGACGAGTGCCGCTATCGTTTCTGAAGAAAAAGGAAAAAAGATTAAAATCCCGGGAAGATCTGAAGGTTACATTTTTAAATACAAAGCAGACATTGCCGTATTGCTCCCGTTTTTAGAAGGCCAGCCAACTTCTGACGAAAGTAAATCAGAAAAGAAAGCCCGCAAGATTGATGGGCAAAACATCATTGATAAAATCAGTTTTTTATCAAAATTTCTTCCTGATAATACCTTTGATACAAGTATTCTTGAAGATATAAAATCAGATAAAAACATTCAATACTATAAATTGAAAAGGTTTCCCAACAGTAGTACAATTATCTACAACCCAAAAAATCAGACCATCATACAATACGTAGAGGTAAATAAATAATTTGGATATGGCCGTTTTAACGGCCATTTTTTATTCTTAGTCATTTCGTCATTGCGAGCCATAGGCGAAGCAATCTCAACTCGCTTGAAAATTACAAATCAAAAAGATTGAAATCATATTTATTCCCAGATGTAATTTAATCACTTTTTCATACGTAATTAGGAAATTATTACTACGTTTCTTTTTGTATTATTAATAAATTACTTGATGTTTGTGAATTTACCGCTGTTTTATAAATAAATATTATTTGTGTATTTATGAAGTATTATTCATATCATATGATTTATTTTTATGTTTAATATTAATATTTTTATTAGATTTATTAAATAATTGTCAATTATATGAAAAAGGAACTATTTAATAAAAAAATCTGTGTATTAGTATTAAGCGGAGCTGGTGCAATGGGGTATGCCCAAGACAGCATAAAACAAAATAAAATAGATGAAGTTGTGGTTACAACGGGTAGAACTAAGCCCAGAACCATCATTACCTCAGCAATTCCTATTGATAATATTTCTGCTGTGCAATTAAAATCCACAGGGCAAACTACTTTTGATAAAGCTTTAACTTATGCTGTTCCATCTTTTAATTCATCACAGCAAACAGTCTCTGATGCAACGGCTCATTTTGATCCGGCAGATTTAAGAGGATTAGGGCCATCCAGAACATTAGTGTTAGTCAATAATAAAAGAAAAAATCAAAGTGCTCTTATTTATGTCAATGATACACCGGGAAAGGGTGAGGTAGGTACAGATCTGAAAAGTATTCCATCTGCTGCCTTACAGAATGTAGAGGTATTGAGAGATGGGGCATCTGCGCAATATGGCTCTGATGCTATTGCGGGAGTAATCAATATTATTCTTAAGAACAGCGTTGGAAAAAGCACGGTCAATCTTTTTTCAGGTATTACTTCAAAAGGAGATGGCTTTAATATAGGAGCAGATTTTAATACAGGAATCAAAGTCGCAAAAAACGGAAGCCTGAATCTTACACTAGGATTTTCATCCCAAAATAAAACTAACCGCGCAGGTTCTGTTACAAAAGATGAACTTTTTGGTGTGGATAATGCCTGGACGCAGGCTAATCCTGGTTTAGGAATGATCATTGGGCAGCCGGAGACAAAAGTTGCTAATATGTTTGTAAATTTTGAATTGCCAACAAGTGAAACAGGTAAATTTTATGCTTTTGGGGGTACAACTTACAGAAGTGGGACCAGTTTTGCTTTATACAGAACTCCCTATTGGGTAACTTCAGATTTTGGTTTATTAACTCCACAAGGACAACCTTACAACGGATTTCAACCGCAATTTAAAACAGATGTTTATGATTATAATTTAACCTCCGGGTGGAAAGGAATGTTTGGAAAATGGAATTTTGATGGGAGTGCAACCTTTGGCTCTAATGCAGTAGATTATGTTGTAGGAAATACCATTAATGTTTCTTTGGGTGCCAATTCACCAACCCGTTTCAAAGCAGGCGGCCACCAGTTCAGTAATATTATAGGAAATATAGATATCAGCCGGGATTTTGGTGCGTTTGTTTTAGGAGCCGGAGCAGAAGTGCGCAATGAAAACTACCAGGCGAAAGCAGGAGAAGAAGCATCTTATATAGGAAGTGGTGCAGAATCATTTCCGGGACTGCAGTCTCAAAATGAAGTTAATAAAAATCGTCAGAATATTGGAGCTTATATAAATGCCGAATGGGATGTTACAAAAAACCTGTTATTGGGAGGTACTGTGAGATATGAAAATTTCAGTGATTTTGGAAATAATGTTTCATGGAAAGGAAATGCAAGATATAAGTTCCTGGATGATAAATTGGTTTTCCGTGGATCTGTTTCTACAGGATTTAGAGCACCTTCATTACACCAGATTTATTATTCCAATGTTCAAACCAAAATTACAGGGAATACGGTAGCTAATCAGGGTACCTTTAATAATGACTCTCAAATTGTAAGATCGGATCTGGGTGTACCAAAATTAAATGCTGAAAAAGCCTTTAACATTACTGGAGGATTTGCCGTAAAACCTTTTAAAAACCTTACGATTACAGCAGATTATTACAGAATAAAAATTAAAGACAGGGTACTTTTCTCAGGAGATATCGGTTATAAAACAGGTGCTCCGGGGAGTCCGGATCTAACAAACCCTGTGGAAGTAATATTAGACAATAATAAAATAACTTCCCTGAAGTTTTTCACCAATGCTGTAAATACAGTTACTCAAGGGGTAGATTTCGTTGCAAATTATTATACTTCCGCTATTGGCAAAGGAAGGTTGGGAGTTATTGCTGCTTTCAATTATAACGAAACTAAAATAGTAGATAATATTGCCGTTCCGAATATTCTGGCTGAAAATGGGTACTCAGAAAACTTTTTTGATAGAAAAGAACAATCCAGAATTACCTCTGCAAGACCTAAAACAAAAACTATTCTTAGTCTTTCGTATGACATTTCAAAGTTTAATTTTAACCTTAATAATACTTACTTTGGTTCGGTTACCTGGCAGCATGCAACTGATCCGGCCAAAGATCAGACATTTTCTGGTAAGGTAATTACTGACATCGTTTTAACCTATAAAATCACGCAAGACCTTAAAGTTTCAGGAGTTGTAAATAATTTGCTTAATATTTATCCGGATGTAATAGATAGCAAAGGAGATATAGTAACAGATCTTGGAGGAAGATTCAAATATCCTTGGGAGGTAAACCAGTTTGGATTTAACGGAACAACTTTTCAGCTCAATGTTAATTATACCTTCTAAATAAAAGAATTAGCATTTGCTTTTTGCTTAACAAAGGGAAAGTAATCCTAAAAAGATATAAAACCCCGTCTACACAAATATTAACTGACATTAATTTCTAATGTCAGTTTTATTTTTGGGAAGTTATTACTACATTTTACTTTTTACATTCTGCAAAAAGAGGTATTTTAGTACTATGAAAATTTATACGAAAACAGGAGATAAAGGTCAGACAGCATTATATGGCGGAACAAGAGTTTCCAAAGCCAGTGCCAGAGTAGACAGTTATGGAAATATAGACGAGCTGAATTCATTCATCGGGATTGCAAAAAGTCATATCGAAGATGAAGAAGTATTGAGACAGCTTAAGAAAATACAGTTTGATTTGTTTACCGTAGGTTCTGAAGCTGCTACACCAGTAGATAAACTGATGCTGGCCAACGGGAAATCACGCCTTCCGATCATTATTTCAGAAACAGAAATTGAAGAACTGGAACAGTGGATGGATGCTTTCGATGAAAAGCTGGAACCGCTTCAGTATTTTATCCTTCCCGGAGGTGGAAAGTCTGCAACTTTTTTACATGCAGCAAGAACCATCTGCAGAAGGGCAGAACGTTCATTGGTGTTTTTGAATGAATCAGAAGAAGTACGTCCTGAATTGATTAAATATTTAAACAGGCTTTCGGATTATCTTTTCGTGTTGGCAAGATATATTTCAAAACTGAACAACGAACCGGAAGAATACTGGAACCCGAATGAGAGATAAAGCACTACTTTTCATCAACGGAGATGCTCCCCAATCTTTCCCTGATCCTGATCATTATGGCTTGATTGCCTGTACAGATGGTGCTTTTCATTATCTAAAAAGACTGGGTTTTCCTATGGATAAGCTGGATTTTATTTCAGGTGATTTTGATTCACATTCCGGATCAGATGAAGAAATGTATCAGGAAAAATTTATCCTTACATTGGATCAGGATAAAACAGATTTTCACAAAGCGTTGGAAATCATTTTGGAAAAAGGATTTTCGGAGATTGATGTTTTCGGAGGAAGTGGAGGCGAGCAGGATCATTTTCTTGGAAACCTTACCGTTGCTTATACATTCAAAGATCAGATGGAAATTAAATTTTATGATGAATTTTCAGAATATTACTTTATTCCCAATCATTTTAAATTGGAAGGTGCAAAGAATAGAATGATTTCTCTCTATCCATTTCCATCAGTGAATAATATTACAACAAAAGGACTCAACTGGCCTTTGACGAATGAAACTCTGAGCATTACTTCAAGAATAGGAACCCGAAACTTTGCCGTTGAAGATGAAATTTCCGTAGAATATGAATCAGGTGATGTCCTGTTATTTGTAGGAATCAGTGAAATAGAATATCCAGCAATCTATTAAAGAATCAATTATCAATAGAAACGGGCTTTAGCCCGTTTAGATAAATAAAACAAAGTCCGTTGGCTTTAGCCAAAACATATTATAAAAAAGGCTATTGAATAAATTAATCAAAATATCAGTTTTCACCATTTCATTATGCAGTATTGTTTCATGCAAAACACAGCATTTTGAAACACCTGAATATGGTAAAAATGAAACTGAAAAAGTAATTCATGTTAAGAAAGTAACGAATTTCCGTACGGTAGGAAATATTAAAAATACAGAAGGAAGAACTTTAAAAGAGGGAAGGTTCTACAGAAGTGCCCATCTTCATAAGCTTAAAAAGAAATCTTTTGATGATATTGATAAGCTGGGAATAAAAGAAATAATTGATCTTAGAAACCCGAAAGAAATCTCGCAGAAACCGGATCAGCTTCCTGCATCGGTAACCTATAAAAAATATTCAGCGTTTGAAGATGAAGGAGACCAGTTGGCCCAGGCAAGAAAGCTGGTGCTGAAAGGTAAAGTAAATGCTTCTGATGCAGACAAAAGAATGATAGATTTCTATCGGGAATATGTTACAGAAAATCCGGAAATCATAAAGAAAATTATTACAGAAATTCTGGAATCTGAAGATCCGGTTTTGTACCACTGTACGGCAGGAAAAGATAGAACCGGGATTACTACTGCTCTCATCTTAATGATTCTGAAGTTTGATAAAGAAACCATTTATAATGAATATCTGCTATCCAACAACTACAGAAAAGATATGGTTGAGAAAAGACTTCGCCTTGCCAATCGCTTACATTTTATCTATCCAAAGATGGATTTACAGGTGCTGGAAAAACTGAGCTGGGTAGAAAAAAGATACCTTGATGCAGCTTTTGGGGAGATTGATAAAAAGTATGGCTCTACAGATGCCTATATCCAGCAGGTATTAGGGATTTCAGATGCGCAAAGAACTGCGTATATTCAAAAGTTTACCTATTGATTATCAGAGATAAATTTTTGAAGGACCTGATATTGGCTCTTTATTTAAAATTATAATAATTTTAACACCCGAAAACCAAACTTTTTTAGCAATTTTGCATTTCTTAATTCACTTGTTTAGAAATGAAAATAAAGTACTCGGAACTTATTGATCAGACATTATATTTTCCTACAGAGGAGTTTAATGTATCTGAGAACAATTTGTTGTTTCACGACGTTCCATTGATGGATGTGGTTGAACAATTTGGCACTCCGCTAAAGATTAGCTATCTGCCGAGAATTTCTCAAAATATTCAGAAGGCCAAAAGCTGGTTTAAAGAAGCTTTTGAAAAAACCGGATATAAAAAGAATTATACCTACTGCTATTGCACAAAATCCAGCCATTTCAATTTTGTATTGGAAGAAGCTCTGAAGAATGATATTTCAATAGAAACATCTTCTGCTTATGACATGGATATTGTAAAATCTCTTTACGAAAAAGGGAAGGTAGATAAAAACATTGAAGTAATCTGTAACGGCTTCAAAACGGATGATTATCTGACAAATATTTCAGATATGATCAACAACGGTTTTGAAAATATTACCCCGATTCTTGATAATTACAGAGAATTGGATAAACTTACGGAAAGCATCGATTCTACTTTTAATATCGGAATCAGAATTGCATCGGAGGAAGAGCCGAAGTTCGAATTCTATACCTCAAGATTAGGAATCGGATATAAAGATATTATTCCTTATTACAGCCAGAAGATTGCCGAACACCCGAATGCAAGATTGAAAATGCTTCACTTCTTCATCAATACCGGAATCAAAGACACTTCTTACTACTGGAATGAATTGTATAAATGTCTTCGTGTATATGCACGTTTGAAGAAAATTGCTCCGGAAGTAAATTCATTGAATATCGGAGGTGGTTTCCCAATCAAAACTTCTTTGAATTTTGATTATGACTATCAGTATATGGTAGAAGAAATCGTTTCTCAGATCAAAAAATTCTGTGAAGAAGAAGGAGTAGAGGAACCTAATATTTATACGGAGTTCGGAAGCTTTACCGTAGGGGAAAGCGGAGCGAACCTTTACAAGATTATTTCTCAGAAACGTCAAAATGACAGAGAAAAATGGAATATGATTGACTCTTCTTTCATGACCACTCTTCCTGACACATGGGCAATTTCAAGACACTTTATCATGCTTCCGCTAAACCGTTGGGAAGACTCTTATGAAAGGGTATTCTTAGGAGGACTGACATGTGATTCAGATGATTATTATAACTCTGAACAGCATACCAATGCCATTTATTTACCGGTTTTCAGTGATACTAAACCATTATATATCGGATTCTTCCATACAGGAGCGTATCAGGAAACAATCGGAGGATATGGTGGAGTACACCATTGTCTGATGCCTCAGCCAAGACACGTCCTGATTCAAAAGGATGAAAATGGTGAATTGCAATATGAAATTTTCCGTGAGAAACAAGAACCGGAAGATATCCTGAAAATCCTTGGGTATAAATAAGACCTTAATCTGTCATTGCGAAGAACGAATGTGACGAAGCAATCTCATCTTAATAATCTTAATCACTCAATGGATCTTAATGTTTTAAAATTTAACCATTAAGTTTTTCATTAAGGATTAAGTATAGTTAAGGATCTTCACTTCGTTCAGATGACAAAGTACATACAAAACAAAAGCTCTCAGATTCTAGAGTGCACCCAAAAGTTTAGACACTTTTTAGGGGCAGTCTATTCTGAGAGCTTTTTATTTAAAAATACGTTGAAATTTTATCAAGTTCGAGTTCCTCATAATCAGTAACTACAGTATCGGCCAAGGTATAATCCTGATTTTTTGAATGAGGGCTTCTGTATGCCGCACAGAAAATTTTAGCCCGATGTGCAGCAAGAATTCCGTTAGTAGAATCTTCAATCACCATACAGTTTTCAACAGGTTCACCTGCCATTTCTGCAGCCAGTAAAAAAACTTCAGGATGAGGTTTTGATTCTTTTAAATCGGCACCGCTGATTTTTCCGCTGAAATATTTTTCCAACCCGAATTTTTCAAAAACCATATTGATCGTTACCATGGTAGCCGAAGAAGCCAGGATAAGTTTGAGTCCGTTTTCATGATAATGTTCAATCAGTTTTCTTACTCCCGGGATTAAATCAAATTCATCATCATTATAAAAATAATCTTTGAAATGTGCTCTTTTGATTCCTGCAATGGATTCATACGTCTGGTTGAGATTGAATTTATTGATCAAAGTTTCAGAAACTCTTTTGGTTGATGCTCCGGTAAAAGAGGTGTACAATTCTTCGGAAACCGCAATCTCCAATTCATCAAACGTTTTGAAATAAGCTTTTCTATGTAATGGTTCTGTATCTACAATTACTCCATCCATATCGAAAAGAACAGCTTTTAAAGGCATATTAAAAGTTTTTTACAAAAATAGTTATTTGAACCGAAAGTGGAAAGGAATGAGGTAATAGATGCTAGGTTGCAGGTAGCAGATAACATACAGCAAAAGGAAAGTGTATAACTCATAAACTCTCCGACACTCGTACTCTTCAACTCGTAAACTCTTTGTATCTTTGCGAAATCATTTAATTTTTTAATTAATAATTATATATGAAAACATACGCAGGAATTCCCGAAGAAAACGCAACGTTAGAGAATTCAAAAGTAATGTTGGTAACTGTTCCTTATGACGGGACTTCAACATGGGGAAAAGGAGCTGATAAAGGTCCTGAATTATTCTTAGATGCTTCTGAAAACATGGAGCTTTATGATATTGAAACCCAAACAGAACCTTATCTTCAGGGAGTATATCTGGCAGGAGAAGTTTCTGAAAATTCCAGCCCGGAAGCAATGACAGAAGCTGTTTACCAGAAAACCAAAGAACTTTTGAACAATGAAGGGAAAGTATTTACTTTATTTGGAGGTGAACACTCTGTGTCTATCGGTTCTATCCGTGCAGTAGGAGAAAAATTTGAAAACCTTACCGTTCTTCAGCTGGATGCTCATACAGACTTACGTCCTGAATTCCACGGTTCTACTTCTAACCATGCTTGTGCGGTGTTTGAAGCTAACCAGAAACATAACTTGGTTCAGGTGGGAATTCGTTCTATGGATGCGGAAGAAGCTCAGTATTTACCGGAAGGAAGAGTATTCTTTGCTCACGAGATTGCAAACAATGAGAACTGGGTGAATGATGTATTGGAAAAAGTTTCAGGAAACGTATATATTACAATAGACCTTGATGCTTTTGATCCTTCTATTGCTCCTTCTACAGGAACTCCTGAGCCAGGTGGATTACAATGGTATCCAACACTGGAATTATTAAGAAAAGTATTTGAAAAATGTAATGTAGTGGCATTTGATATTGTAGAATTAATGGATTCTCCAATGGCTAAGCCAACGGCTTTCCTTGCTGCTAAGCTATATTATAAAATGCTTGCTTATAACGATATTTATAACAACAACTAATATTCCGCAAGAATCGGATTTTTTCTGCCGTATATTCTTTGGAAATTTGTGAGGTAAAATAACAATACAATGTCCACACAAAGTCAGATAGATTATAACAGAATTGCTAAGGCGATAGAATATATCCAGAGCAATTTCAGGCTTCAGCCAAGTTTGGAGGAAGTGGCAGAGAATATTCACTTAAGTCCCGCCCATTTTCAGAAAATCTTTACAGATTGGGCAGGAACAAGTCCGAAAAAGTTTTTGCAGTTCATCAGTCTTGAACATGCCAAAAGCTTATTGAAGGAAGAAAAAGCAAGTTTGTTTGATACTGCATACGAGACAGGATTTTCCAGTACCAGCAGGCTTCATGACCTGTTTGTGAAGGTGGAAGGAATGTCTCCGGCAGAATATAAAAATGGCGGAAAAAGCCTTAGTATTCATTACAGTTTTTCTGAAAGCCCTTTCGGAAATATAATAGTAGCGTCTACAGAAAAAGGAATCTGCTATATGGCTTTTGAAGACCATAAAGAAACAGCATTCGGGGAGCTGAAGCAAAAGTTCCCCAATGCTTCTTTTACTGAGCAGCAAGATGCCCTTCAAAAGAATGCACTGTCCATATTCGATAAAGACTGGACTAAGCTCAATACTATAAAATTACATTTAAAAGGAACCGATTTTCAGCTTAAAGTCTGGGAAAGTCTGTTGACAATCCCTATGGGGAAACTGTCTACTTATGGCAGCCTGGCTGAAAAAATAGGAAATTCTAAGGCATCCAGAGCGGTGGGAACAGCTATTGGAAGTAATCCTGTTGCATTTCTGATACCTTGTCATCGCGTGATTCAGTCTACAGGACATCTCGGTGGATATCGATGGGGAAGTGAAAGAAAGCAGCTGATTGTAGGCTGGGAAGGCTCACAGATTTATTCCTGAAATAAAACATATTGATAAGTTTTGGCTAAAGCCAATGGATTAACCCTCTTTTTTATTAAACGGACTAAAGTCCATTCCTATTGATATAAAATTCGTGTCATTTGTGAAAATATTGGTGTAATTTGTGTTTAATTATTAAGACCATAAATACATTTTACATTGTTCTTACACTACAAAAGCATTTAAATTAAAAAAGCTATGATGAGTCTCTTCGAAGAAATATCAGACTATCCGATCAATATACTTCCGAATGACGGAACCGTTCATTATTACGGAAAGGTTTTCTCTAAAGAACTTTCTGATTCTTTTTATACCTATTTGCTGAACGAGATTCCCTGGGAAAATGATGAAGCAATTATCTTTGGAAAACTGATTTTAACAAAAAGAAAAGTGGCCTGGTTTGGAGAAAAGCCTTTTGAATATACCTATTCGAAAAGAACAAAATATGCAAAATTCTGGACTCCGGAATTACTGGAACTGAAGAAAAAATGTGAAGAAGTTTCAGGAGAAACCTATAACTCCTGTCTGCTCAATTTATATCATGACGGAAGTGAGGGAATGGCCTACCACAGCGATGGTGAAACAGATTTGAAGAAACATGGTGCCATTGCTTCTCTGACCTTTGGAGCAGAAAGAAAATTTTTATTTAAACATAAAAAGACCAAAGAGAAAGTAGAAATATTCCTGGAGAACGGGAGCTTATTAATTATGAAAGGAACCACCCAGGATAACTGGCTTCACAGGCTTCCCCCCACTACAAAAGTGAAAAATCCCAGAGTAAACCTGACTTTCAGAACCATTGAAGAATAATTTTTTTTAGAGATACTTTACCCACAACGTTTGTCATTCCTTAGGAATCTCAGTACAAATTAGATCGGTTACGCAGACTTTAATATTGAATAATCGAAAAGTAAGCTAATCATTTCTATCAATAGAAGTGGGCTAAAGCCCACTTGAACAGAAAATACAAATTCATCCGGCTTTAGCCAAAACCTAAAAAAATAAAAAGCTGTTCGTCTGAACAGCTTTCTTAATTTATTTTAAAACCTCAGCTTCAATAGAGCTGTCATTATATACCTTAATAAATGCTTTTGTATAATCCTCTTTGGTTGCGAAATTTGGATTATCCATAAACTTCTGCGGATTGATGGCGAAAAGCGGGAACCATGTACTGCTGATCTGAATCTGGATTTTATGTCCTTTTTTGAAAGTGTGAACCACATCCTGAAGTCTGAAATTAACAGCTGTTTTCTGGTTAGGAACCAAAGCTTCTCCTTTTTCTTTCGTATTTCTGAACCTTGCAGGCATTATTTCACTTCTTACCATTTGATGGTAGTTTCCATAGATAACACCTTCCTTCTTTTCTGCAGGTTTGAAATCTTCAGGGTAAACGTCAATCAGTTTTACTGCAAAATCGGCATCTGTAGAAGAGGATGCAATATTCAGCTTGGCCATGATCTCTCCGGCAAACGCGATATCTTCTGTCAGAACATCTGTTGTGAAAGTCAGAACATCAGGTCTCCCAACAGCAAATCTCTGGTCTTCTGACATATAATTTTTCGGGGTGAAGCCATTGAAATCTTTTAAATGATCAGAACTTAAAACAGGGTTATTAGGATCACTGTAATATTCAGAATATCCTTGTCCGGAAGTTTTCTTCAAGGTATTGTCAGCTAAGTAAAAATTAACTTTCTGAGCATTTTTAGGCGGATAAGAAGCAAATTCTTTCCATTCTTTAGCTCCGGTATCATACATCAGTGCTTCAGGAAGTCCGGCATCTTCTTTTGTATTGCCTTTCAGGTAATGATTGAAGAATCTGGTTTCAATATTCTTCTGATAGTAGGTTGCAATGCTGTCTCCAAAATACGTTTCACTGTGGAAATGTTTCCCTTGCTCCTGAGACCATCCGCCATGAGAGAAAGGCCCCATTACAATGGTGTTTTTAGCTTTAGGACTTGTTTTTTCAATGGTTTTATAAATATTCAGGGGACCGGAAAGATCTTCTGCATCAAACCATCCGCCAACAGTCATTACAGCGTGATTGATGTTCTTCAAATGAGGAAGAAGCCCTCTTTTCTGCCAGAATTCATCATAGTTGGTATGATTCATTATTTCTGTCATGAAGAAATTATTCTTGTAATATTTTTCATATCCGTCTTTCAGCGTACCCATGTCTCTGTAGAATTTTAATCCGTCTTCAGAAGTTTGTTTAATGAAAGAATCCATATACCATGCTTGTTTTTCCGGCTGTGTTTTCTGAACTCCAAAAACCGGGAATGTTCTGAAATAGCCCAACATAAACCTTCCGTTGTGAAGAAAATCGTCATTCCAGAAATCTGAGATAGGGGCTTGTGGAGAAGAAGCAACCAGGGCAGGGTGCTGTGACAATGTTCCTACGGCTGTATAGAATCCCGGATAAGATGTTCCAAACTGACCGGCTTTACCATTATTGTCCTTGATATTTTTCAAAAGCCATTCGATGGTATCATAAGTATCTGTACTTTCATCAACATCTTTTTTGGTTTTACGCTCTACCTGTGGAGTCATATTGGTAAAAGTACCTTCACTCATATATCTTCCGCGTACATCCTGGTATACAAAAATATACTTGTCTTTCATCAGATAGGAGTTGGGACCTACCTTTGTTTTATATTCATTCTCTCCGTATGGGGCGATGCTGTAGCAGGTTCTCTGCATCAGAAACGGATATTTGTTCTTGTTTGATATATCTTTCGGGATATATACGGCTGTGAAAAGTTTCACGCCATCACGCATCGGAATATAAAATTCTTTCTTGGTGAAATTGTCTTTAACAAAAGTATCTTTCTGTTCCGTCTTCTGAGCTTTTCCAAGAATGAAAAAAAGAATACATAATACTGAAATATGGATCTTCATAAAAAAAATTTGCTGCTAATTTAAAAATAAAAACACTTTTATTGATCAATCTTTTGTACATTCATAAAAATAGCCGGAAAAACCGGCCATTATCAAAAATATATATATAAAAGTATGGTGTTGCCTTATTGCGCTTTTTTTCCGGCAAACTTATTCAGTTTCATGCTGATGGAGAACATGACGTATCTTTTCAGGATGAGGTCTTCGCGGTCTTCGAAATAAGAATCTGTGATTGTTCTTTTTACACTTTGGTTTTGATTTAATACATCGTAGATTTTTACTTTTGCCGTAAACTGTTTTTTATAGAATGAATAGCCCAGACTGGTATTCCAGAAGTAAAAATCCTTTTTAAAGCCCGGAGCGATATTCGAATTGGTATTATATTCAAAATCGTTTCCAAATACGAAATTGCCTTTCAGCAGATAATTGGTAAGCTCCAGTTTCAGGGACTGGTTGGCTGTATTTACACTTTTTAAATTATAATTGGTATAATTTGAGAAGCTGTATCCAAGCCGGTAAGAAGGTTTAATCGTCATTTTATCTTTGATCTCATATACAAGATTAAGGCCGGGATTAAGATTGTATGAACTGCTGGTAAAAGATTGTCCGTCAACAAAACCATTATTGTAATTATAATTCATGTTGAATGTTGGGTTAATGGTCAGTTTGTTATTTTTCCATTTCAGGTTTTTACTGAAGCCCCCGCCGGCGTTAATGCTTTTATTTCCGCTTACATTATTATAAGTCACTACTTGTTTTCCTGCATTATCATAGGTGGAAAAATTAATGATGTCGTTATTTCTGTACGTAAAACCAATATTGAAATAGTAACTGAGGTTTTTTACTTTATTATAATTATTGAAATACAGATAAAGATTGTTGATCCATGTATTTTTCAAATTGGGGTTTCCTTGATAGGTAATCAAAGGATTGGATTCATCTTTATAAGGAGTCAGCTGTTCTGCAGTCGGAATGTTGAAGTTAGAGTAATTATAAATACTTAAGGTTTTACCTTCTCCAAGCTGATAGTAAAGATTGAGATTATATTCAGGCAATACGAAATTTTTCTGCAGGTCATATTGCTGTCCGTTATAGATAGAGTTAACCTTCATATCAGAAATATCAAGGTTCACCGAAGCCCAGAAGTTGAGTTTATTTTTATTGATCTGATAGCTCATTTCAGGAGAAATCTGATTGATTCTCTGCTTCATGTTATTCGATAAAAGCTGGTTGAATTTAGTGTAATCTCCGGTAGCATTATCAAAATCGTTTACATTCCTTACATCCCTCGCTGATCTCGCTTCATATTTTATTTTAAAATTTACACTGGACGAATCGGAAATGGGTTCTGTATATCCTGCACTGAAATTAAAAGAGCTGTTCTGATTTTTATTCTTGGCTAATTGATCACGGTTATCTTTTGTTATTCCGTTTTCATCATAAAATGTGTTCTGGGATTGGCTTAAATTATCTCTTTTAGACTCAGAAATTGAACTGTTCATATTGGCTGAAAGCACACGCCCTTTTTTCTTGAATTTTCTGGAAAAATAAATGTAAGGATTAAATGAATTATTTTCCGAATCATTACTTGAATAGGAGTTACTTTCATTCAGAAGACTTCCATTCTTCAAAGTAGATGATTGTAAATTATTGAAACTAAAACTGCTGTTTTTAGTAAATCTCGGGGAAAGATAAACACTTGTCATGGAATCCAGCTTGATTTTGACTGAAGTATCAAAACTGTACTGCTTGGATTCATTTTCTCCATTGCTTTCAGAATTGGTCTGAAGCGTATAATTGGGTAAAAGGGTAGATCTTGAAACTTTGGATCTTGTCTCCGTATTAGAATCCGAATGCATCAGGCTGAAAGAATCCAGATCAGCATTTTTCCCCATTTTATCACTGTAATTCAATCCAATGGTCGTAGACCGCTGAATCCCTCTTGTACCGCCTCCCTGGTTATAATACGTTACATTTCCTACTGTGGAGACAGATCCGCCCTGCATCATCCAGGCATTCCGGCCGTTCCCCATACTGTCAAAAACCTCATCCCTGGAAAATCCCTGAGAATTGATGTTATTAGAAGAAGCAAGGATACTTACTTTGGTATCACCTTTAAAATAACTGGCCAGCCCGCTTGCTTCATACCGCTTGTCTGAACCATAACCTACCGTAAGTCTTGTCAGCAAACCTTTATTTTTCTTTTCGTCAATATTAAAATTGATAGTGGTATTCTGAGATTTGGCTGTTGTCCCGCTCAGTTCTTCTTCCTTTGTCTTGGTTGTTGTAAACTGAATATTCTTGATAATATCTGCGGGTAAATTCTGAAGGGCAATTTTGCCATCTTTATCGAAGAAAGGTTTTCCATTGATCATGATCTGATCCACTTCCTTCCCATTCACTGTAATTTTTCCATCATTATTGATCTCTACGCCTGGAATTTGTTTCAGAAGTTCTTCTATTTTACTGTCAGGTCGTACTTTGATCGCTGCTGCACTGAACTCAATAGTATCTTTTTTAATTTTTACCGGTGATGCTGTGATTTTTACCTCATCAATATTGTTGACAATACTTTGTTTTTCAAGCTGAATATCTCCTAAGGATAGGGATTGATCTATTTTATCAAATTTTTTTGAATAGGACGACAATTTATTAGCATCAATTTTCAGAATGGAGGGTTCTTTAACATCATCAATCTTCAGAGAGAATTTCCCTTCTCTATTGGTGGCTGTGTAATTGATAATGGACGAATCTTTTTCTTTCAGGAGGTAGACGGTTGCATTTTCTATCACCTTCTTTTCAGAATCTGATATTTTTCCGTCAATGTGTAGTTTTTGGGCGTGCAGAATAATGACTGTGAACATCAAAGTCAATAGCAACAGAGTTTTCTTCATTAGTTTTTTTTTCAGAGCCGTAAAAATATAAAAACATCCCAAAGTTGGGATGTTTCTATGCTTTATTTGTGAAATTTTATTATTTTTTAATAAAATTTATGCTCTTAAATATCTTGAATACGCATATCCTTCCTGACCGTCATCAGTTTTCACTTTCCACCAGTCATCAGAAGTTTGTTCAATTAAAGTTACTGAAGAACCTTTAGCTGCTTTACCTACTACAGCAGCCTCAGTAGAAGGCTCCTGTCTGATATTAAGGTTAGAATCTTCTGTTGCCACTGTTAAAGAAGCTCCTGAAGTAAGACCTGCAACCTGTACATCAATATTGATATCTGAAGCAGAATAAGTAGAATCAATAGCTCCTAAAGCATTCCATACAGCATCTTTAGCCGCAGTATTGGAAGCATTTCCGGAAACATAAAGAATTCCGTCCTGCTCCTGAACCTGAAGATTAGAGATCCCTGCAGACTGTGCCGCTGAAACTACACTTGAATATTTATCTTGTAATTCGCTCATCTTAAATTATTTTACGATTAGGTTGTTGTTATACTTTCCAATTTTCAAAGCATCTACAGATTCTTTGATTTTTCTAGCCTGTAGACCAGAAACATTTCCTGTAAGAGTAAGCTGTCCGTTTACAACTTCTACTTTTACAGAAGGGAAATCCTTCACCGCATCCTGAACTTTTTTCTGAACCGCAGGATCTATAGCAGAAGCAGTTTCAACAGGTGCCGGAGCAGGAGCAGCTGCTACAGTAGACATATCCATTACGTCTTTTACTCCGTTGATCGCTTTTAATTTTGCAATCATCGCGTCTTTAGACTGCTGATCTGCGAAAGTACCGCTTAAGTGAGCTACACCTTCTTTTACTTCAACAGAAGCATTGGGATTAGAAGTTACTACCGTTGTAGCCTGAGTCTGAAGGTCGGCATCAGAAATTTTCTTTTTACAAGAAATAGCACCGAAAGATACAGCTACAGCTAATGCAGCCATTGCAATAGTTTTTTTCATATTGTATATTTATTAATGTTGTTATACAATCAAATGTAATAATAAAATTTGTACCAAAAGAATAAAAATTCAATAAATGTTTCTTAATTTTTTTACAATATTTTCTAAACCAGACTTTTAATTTTGGGGCATTAAAAACTTAATGTAAAATTAAGCCCCATTTAAGAAAATCTTCTGTCAATTGAAAAACCATTATATTTGCGCAAATTGAACTATATATATGAAAGGACAGAATAAACTTTTTATAGCAATTATCATTGCCCTTCTTGTTGGAGTAGGAATTGGAGGTGTTGTACACGTGAAATATCCTGAGAATGCAGAACCTTTTGCTAAAAACATAAAACTGCTGGGAACGGTTTTCATCAGATTGGTACAGATGATTATTGCTCCTTTGGTTTTTACGACTTTGGTGGTAGGTATTGCCAAAATGAGTGATATTAAAATGATCGGAAGAGTAGGAACAAAAGCGATGCTTTGGTTTATTTCCGCTTCTCTGGTTTCTCTTTTTATCGGGTTGATCCTCGTTAACTGGCTGGAGCCGGGACATGTCACAAAACTACCGATTCAGGATGTATCTTCTGCTGATGAACTTCTTAAAAGCAGTAAAAGTTTTTCCATGGAAGACTTTGTAAAGCATATGATTCCTAAAAGTTTATTTGAAGCCTTTGCAACCAATGAAGTATTACAGATCGTGATATTTGCAGTGATGTTTGGAGTTGCACTTGCGAATTTAGGGGAAGAGTATTCTAAGCCTGTGGTGAAGCTTTTTGATATCATCGCTCATGCAATCCTTAAAATGGTTGGATATATTATGTGGTTTGCTCCGCTGGGAGTATTGGGAGCTATTGCCGCAGTAGTGGCGACCAATGGTTTTGAAATCTTTAAAGTATATGCTATTTATTTAAGAGACTTCTTCTTTGCTATAGGAGTTCTTTGGCTGGTACTTTTACTGGTAGGTTATTTTATCTTAGGAAACCGTCTTTTTGACCTTTTAAAAAGGATAAAAGAGCCATTACTGATCGCTTTCTCTACCACGAGTTCAGAAGCTGTATTCCCGAAATTGGTTGAAGAATTGGAGAAATTCGGTTGTAACAGCAGAGTAGTATCCTTTATTTTACCTTTAGGATATTCGTTCAACCTTGATGGAAGTATGATGTATATGACCTTTGCGTCAATCTTTATTGCTCAGATTTACGGAATCGAAATGACTCTGGGACAACAGATCACCATGCTATTGGTATTAATGCTTACTTCAAAAGGAATTGCCGGTGTTCCGAGAGCTTCTCTGGTAATTATTGTAGCGACGTGCTCCATGTTTGGTATTCCGCCGGAAGGAATTGCTTTGATCTTACCAATTGACCATTTCTGTGACATGGGAAGAAGTATGACCAACGTGCTAGGAAATACATTGGCGACTTCAGCCGTTTCTAAATGGGAAGGACAATTGACAGAGCCACTAGACAAAATTTAAATATGAGTTTACATAACTTAGAACATCATAAAAGCCATATTCTTGAATATGGCTTTGCTGTTATCAATAATGTTTTTTCACAGAAAGAACTTGAAGAAATAAATCACGTTCTTCAAAATATAGACACTTCAAAAGAGAATTTCAGAAAATCTGAAGACCTGTTTGCGATTAGACAGTTTTTAAAAGAGGTCCCGGAAATCAAAGATCTTATTTTTAATAAAAATATTCAGAGAGTGGTTAAGGAAATCTTCGGAGAAAAATATTTTGTGGTAAAAAGTATTTATTTTGATAAGCCTGAAACTTCCAATTGGTATGTAGCTTATCATCAGGATCTGACTATTTCTGTTGATAAAAAGCTGGATCTGCCAGATTTTGGTCCATGGACAACTAAAAAGCATCAGTTTGCAGTACAGCCGCCACTGGATATTCTGGAAAATATCTATACCATCAGAATCCATTTGGATGATACCGATGAAAATAATGGAGCTTTGAAAGTAGTTCCAAAATCTCACGCAAAAGGCGTTTACAGACCGGAAACCATCGACTGGACAATTGAAACAGAAGAAATCTGTAACGTTGAAAAAGGGGGAATTATGATAATGAAACCTTTAACGCTTCACGGTTCCAATCGGACAACCAACGGAAAGAAAAGAAGAGTAATCCACATCGAATTTTCTGACAGGGAACTTCCGGAAGTCCTGCAATGGTCGGAAAGAATGAATTGATAAAAAAAACGCCTTCGAAAAATTCGAAGGGCATTTTTTTATGTTTGGAAGCTGGATGATGGAAGAAAGAAGTTCTGAAAGTCTAAGGATTAATATCAGTCTATTTAATTAAAACTTGAAAACTAAGCTTTCTTACAAACGAACTTCAGGAAGTAATGAGTCAAATAGAAACTTCCATCTCCCTTCTCCCATCTTCCTTACTTTATAGAAATCTCATCAAGGAAAATATAAGCATCTCCGCCTGCCCCTTGGTGCCATTCCGGAAGTTTCCCGAAGTAGTAAGCTTTTACTTTGATGTATCTCGCTTCGGTAGGAAGAATTTCAGCAGAGAAATCTTTGATCTGTACTTTTTCATCCTTAGGGTCAATGTCATTATCAACGGTTTTTAGAAGGATAAAATCTTTCCCATTCATGGAAGCGTAATATTCTACTTTTTTAGGCATCAGAATCCATGCTCTGCTGTCCTGAAGATAGGTGGAAGATACTGATTTGATTTGCTGAGGAGATTTGAAATCAATGATTGCTTCAAAATTCTGTCCCTGATAGCCATGCCATTCACCTTTTCTCCAGTTGATATCACCTCTGATTCCGTCGATAAGAGCCAGCTTTCCGGTAGCGCTGTATTGTGGAGTAACTTTAGACAGGATATTAATATCCCAGTAATTAGGTCTTCTGTTGAAATTGGCTGTAGTTACAGAACTTTTTTCTCCGTTTCTTTCAGCATAAGCCATTACCTGGGTAGTTTTTGTGATAGAGAACGGTCCTTTGTAAGCAGAGAAAGTCTTTCTTTTATTGCTGTCGCTTTCATCCATGGTCATATAATATACCTTGTCATTGGGATTCAGCGGAGTGATTTCAACTTTGGTAGAAAAATCAAAGATCCTGTCAGCTGCGATTACGGGTGAAGCTGTTTGTTCCTCATATTTATAATCCTTAACAGGTTTCACATTTTCAAAACCAAGTTTTTTAAGTTCTGCTCTGCCGGTGTTTTTAGTGATGGTTTTTGTCGTACCATCTTCCAGATGAAGCTTGATTTCATCAAAATAAGGTGTTGTGGTTTCCCATTCCGGTAATCCTGGAGTCACAGAATAAATTCCCATAGAACTTAGAATATACCATGCACTCATCTGGCCGCAGTCTTCATTTCCGATCAGGCCGTCAGGTGTATTTTTATAGAAATTATCAAGGATATATTTTATTTTGGCATCTGTTTTTTCAGGTTTGTCTACAAAATTGTACAGATAGGCAATGTGGTGGCTTGGCTCATTTCCCTGAGCATATTGTCCCATCAATCCTGTGATATCTACCTGCTCTCTTCCCGTTGTTTTATCAGGAGCGGTGAAGATGGCATCAATAAACTGTTCAAATTTTTCTTTTCCGCCATGCGCAGCAATAAGTCCGGGAATATCCTGTTGTACAGAATAAGAATAATGCCACGAATTTCCTTCTGTATAATTGTTGTTCACTTCTCTTGGATCAAATGGTTCATACCAGTTTCCATTCTTTCTTGGCTGCATAAACCCGGTTTTAGGATTGTAAAGGTTTTTCCAGTTCTGAGAGCGTTTCATGAAATACTGATAATCTTCTTTTTTGCCTAAAATTTTTGCCATTTGGGCAATGCACCAATCATCATAAGCATATTCTACCGTTTTGGAAACACTTTCATGTTCATCATCAATACTGATATAATTATTCTGTTTGTAAGCCTTCAATCCGAAAATATCCTGCATTGCTGAACCTTTAGCTGCCTGAAAAGCCTTTTCGTAATCAAACCCCTGAATTCCTTTAGCCATAGCATCTGCAATCACAGAAACGGAGTGGTAACCAATCATACATTCTGTTTCATTGGAAGCCAGTTCCCATACCGGAAGTTTTCCGCCCTGTTCGTATTGTTTGATGAAGGTGTTGATAAAATCTGCAGTTCTTTTTCTGTCAATTAAAGTCATCAACGGATGAGCACCTCTGAAGGTATCCCAAAGTGAAAAGACGGTGTAATAATCAAAGCCATTTGCCGTGTAGAGTTTGTTATCCCTGCCTCTGTATCTTCCGTCAGCATCCATATTGATGTTAGGCTGTGTGAAAACATGGTAAAGAGCGGTATAAAAAACGGCTAATTTGTTTTTATCATCAGATTTCACTTCAATTTTTGAAAGCTCTTTGTCCCAATCAGATTCTGCTTGCTTTCTTACAGTATCAAAATCCTTTGATTGTCCTTCTGCCAGCATATTTTTTCCTGCTCCTTCATAACCGGTAGGAGAAACAGACACTTTTACATTGATCTTTTCTCCTTTTTTAACATGGGTTGAAAATGCCAGAGCAAGCTTTGTACCGGTAAAAAGATTGTTTTCCTGTCTTCCGTTCACCTCTTTTTTTGAAATTTTCATTGGCTTTGAAAACTCAATTCGGGCATAGATGTACTGGTTGGTAGCCCAGGCTTCACTTCTTCTGAAAACTTCAATGGTTTTATCATCAATGATCTTTACTTCTCCTTCCAGAAGCTTATCCCTGTGGTTGAGGTCCAGAATAATATTGGCATTACCTGCATTATTGAAGGTATATTCATGATAACCGACTCTTTTTGTCGTTGTCAGGCGCACTCCAATATTCTGTTTATCTAGCTTAACAGCATAATATCCGGCAGTCGCCTTTTCATTTTTATGCGAAAACTTTGAGGAATAATCTTTACTGTTCAGGCTTGGGTTTCCCATTGTAGGCATCAGCATAATGTCTCCATAATCTGAAACTCCGGTTCCGTTCAGATGCGTATGAGAAAATCCATAGATCACGGAATCCGAATAATGATATCCGCTGCATCCGTCCCAGCTTCCGTCAATTCTGGTGTCCGGAGAAAGCTGTACCATCCCGAATGGAACGATTGCTCCGGGAAAAGTGTGGCCATGACCTCCGGTTCCTATAAAAGGATTCACATATTGGGAGTAATTCTGTGCAGAAATAATCTGAGTAATAAATAAAGAAAATGCTATAAGCCCTTTTTTCATGTTCTGATTTTATAAAGGCGAAGATATTGAAAAACAGCAAAACAGAGGTAATAAAAC
The DNA here is from genome assembly GCF_900182655.1 of Chryseobacterium rhizoplanae. Classification (GTDB taxonomy): domain Bacteria; phylum Bacteroidota; class Bacteroidia; order Flavobacteriales; family Weeksellaceae; genus Chryseobacterium; species Chryseobacterium rhizoplanae. The sequence goes on along the minus strand of NZ_FXTC01000003.1, from coordinate 48,464 downwards.
AGAGGGGTAGCTTGTCTTATAGAAAACGATTATAATTCATGAAGAAGACATTACTCGCTGTAATTGTGCTGCTGCCGGCAGTTGTATTTGCCCAGACAGTAACAGGAAAAATCTCTCAAACCGAAAATGCGATTCCTTACGTTGAGGTGATTGCCATAAAAGATCAGAAAAAACAGACTGCCATTTCAGACGAAAAAGGAAACTATTCATTGAAGCTTTCAGAAAACGGAACCTACACTATTAAGCTTATCCAGGATGGTATAGAAATATCCAACAACGAACTGATGGTAAATGGTGAGGTAAAGCACGATTTTTTTATTGAAAAAAAGAAAGAGAAACAGATCGAAGGAGTTACGCTTACTGCCAGAAAAAAGCTGATTGAGAGAAAAGCGGACAGATTGGTTTTCAATGTTTCCAATTCTGTGGCCTCACAGGGAATGGATGGAGCGGATGCCCTGGCAACAACACCATTGGTAAAAGTAGATGATAATACCGGGGTCTCAATTGTCGGGAAAAGTGGGGTAGCAGTAATGATTAATGACAGGATTCTGAATTTGTCAGATGCTGAACTGGTTACGTACCTAAAAAGTCTCAGATCTGAGAATATAGAAAAAATTGAAGTCATTACTTCACCTCCCGCCAAGTACGAAGCACAGGGAAACAGCGGCCTGATCAATATTGTTTTAAAGAAAAATCAGAATCTGGGATGGAGCGGAAGTTTGACTTCCAGTCTTCAGCAGCAGACTTACACCGGAAATTCAAACAGTGTAACGGTAAATTATCAGAATGAAAAACTGCGTACCTCATTGAAGTTAAGACAAAATAAAAATGAAAAGCATTCGTATGAAAACTATTGGATAGAAGGTGCAGATGGTCTTAAAAGTAATGATAACAGAAGAGATTTTGGAGATGGACTTGGAGCGAATTTAAGCCTGGATTATCAGCTGGGTAAAAAATCCAATATCGGATTTATTTATGATTTAGGATTCGGGCATTCCAATATGGATATTACGAATACCTCCAACTATTTTCAGAATGGTAATTATACCAACACGCTGCTTACTTATGCAGAACACAGAGCGACCAGCAGACAACATACCGCCAGTGCTTACTATGACCTGAAATTCGGGAAACAGGACAATAAACTGAGTATTACAGGAAATTATTTTTCCAATACACCGGAAACCATCATTGATTTTACCACTACGGAAAGCTCTGGAGACCGGTTTGTTGTAAAGTCGCCATCTATGGTAGATTATAAAATTTACTCCGGGCAGGCAGATCTTACATTGCCTTATCAGTTTGCAAAGACAGAAGCTGGGATAAAATTCACCAATTTTGATAATAATTCTAATATTTTCTATCAGAATTTGGCAAATGGAAATTATATTACAGATCCCCTGAAAAGCAATGAGTTTGAGTATAATGAGAAAAATTATGCGGCTTATATCAGTTTTGAAAAATCTTTCAATGAAAAATGGTCGGCAAAGGCAGGCTTACGTTATGAATATTCTGTAGTCAATGGAAATTCTTTAACGTCAGGTCAGCAGAACGAAAATTCTTACGGAAAATTTTTTCCTACAGCCTATATCAGCTATAAAAGTAATGAGAATCATACATTCAACCTGAATTACTCCAAAAGGATCAACAGACCGGGATTTCGCGCGATCAATCCATACCGCTGGTATATCAATATCAATTCTTATTTTACCGGAAACCCTTTCCTGAAACCGTCGATCAATCATAATTTTGAATTTTCTTATGTTTATAAAGGAAAACTATCAGCATCAGCTTATTTTCAGAGATCAGTGGATGCATTTGGCCAGCTCGCTAATCTGAAAGGTGAAAACAGAGTGAGTACTTTTGAAAATTACTACAATCAGAACAGTTTGGGTGTTTCGCTTAATTATTCAGATACTTTTTTCAAAAAATGGGAAGCGAATTACTCTGCCAATTATTCTTATATGAATACCGATGTTTTTGCAACGGATGCCCTTGCCAGAAAAGGAAACAGCTATGATTTCGATTTTCAGAATAATATATCACTCAATTCAGGCAAAACAATACAGTTGATCCTGAATTACTGGTTTCGTCTGCCTTCCAATTCCGGAAATTCATACATGAAATTTGCCGGTAATTTTACATCAGGCCTGAAACTAAGCTTTATGGAAAGAAGTCTTCAGCTGAATGTGTTTGTTTCTGATATTTTGAAGCAAGGGAAAAGCCTGGGTGAAATTTATTATACCACCGGAACTCATTCGTACAATAATTATTATGATGCCAGAAGGCTTACGGTATCTGCAACGTATACTTTTGGAAATAAAAAAGTAAAAGGAACAGACCGCAATGTAAGGTTTGATGAGAAAAACAGAGCTAACTAATACCCTGGATTTAAATTATTTTTTGATGCATGTCATTCTGAATGAAGCGGAGTGGAATGAAGAATCTCTTCTTTTTATGAGATTCTTCATTCGTCAGAAATTGAAGATTCGACATAGTCAATGACAATACAGGAAATTTCTATACTTCTCCTTCAAAAAAATCATTAAGATATTTCTCCTTATCATTTTCTTCCCATCCGGAACCCAGATATTTTTTCCAGGATTGGGATTCATGATAGACAATACCCATTTCCCAGACACAGTAAGTAGGGAGGTGGGTTTTGTTTCTGTTCCATACTTCAAAGTTGCCGGAACCATCATAATACACGCTTTCCCATAATTCATTTTCACTTCGCCATGTACATACCAGAAGGAGATAATTTTTTCCGCAGCGATGCATAATGATAAATCCCAGATCATCAATATTTTGAAAGCCCTCTTCAGCATATTCAACACATAACCGTGCATTATGAATGTCCTGTGGAGAGATTTCTGCCGGATCATCAGCCAGGTCATACCATTTGAATTTTGTTTTTCCAACGGTAAAAATTCCTTTTGGCTGTGCGTATTTGGAAGGATAGGAAGTCGTGTTCATATCAATTGCTTTCTCGGGTTGGCTATGGTATCAGATAAAAAAACAGAATAAGAAATTTTTAATGATCTGATTTATCACCTGATATTATAGATTTTATTGATTCTAAATTACCGAAAAAATCCGTAAATTTGTAAACAATTTATATTTATATGTTGACGAAAGAAAAGGTTCAGGATTTCCTTAAAGAAATAGAAGTAGACGATTTGGTGAATAATCTTCAGATTATGGGTGATGATGTTTATATTGACATGACTGCTCATTCGCCTGCAATGCACGAAAAGAAAAAACTGGAGGCTGCCATGAAACAGGCTTTTGCCAGTGAGTTTGGAGAAAACGTTCATTTAAAACTTAAAATCGTTTCTCCGGAGCCTAGTGAAATTCAGCAAAGTCAGATCAAAGGAAAACAAATTCCGGGAATTCAAAATATTATCGCTATTGCTTCCGGTAAAGGAGGAGTAGGGAAATCTACAGTTTCTGCAAATATGGCAGTAACGTTAGCTAAAATGGGCTTTAAAGTAGGATTATTAGATGCTGATATCTACGGTCCTTCAGTTCCTACCATGTTTGATACAGAAGGACAAAAGCCAATTTCTGTAGAAGTAAATGGGAAGAATTTGATGAAACCCATTGAGAACTATGGAGTAAAAATGCTTTCTATAGGATATTTCTCAGGAGCTAATCAGGCAGTAGTGTGGAGAGGACCTATGGCTTCAAAAGCATTAAACCAGATGATCAGAGATGCTGCATGGGGAGAACTGGATTTCTTACTGATAGACCTTCCTCCGGGTACAGGTGACATTCACCTGTCAATTATCCAGGAAGTACCGGTAACGGGTGCGGTGATCGTAAGTACACCTCAGCATGTTGCCTTGGCAGATGTAAGAAAAGGAATTGCTATGTTCCAGATGGAAAGTATCAATATTCCTGTTCTTGGATTAATCGAAAATATGGCGTATTTTACACCGGAAGAACTTCCTGATAACAAATATTATATCTTTGGAAACCAGGGAGCACAATATTTAGCTGAAGATCTTGGAATTCCTGTATTGGGAGAAATTCCATTGATCCAAAGTATCAGAGAGGCAGGAGATGTAGGAAGACCGGCTGCGCTTCAGGAAGGATCTAAAATTGCAGATATCTATACAGAGACTGCCAGAAAAATGGTAGAAAGCTTAGTGGAAAGAAATAAAAGTCTTCCTCCTACTGAAGCCGTAAAGATTTCAACAATGGCAGGATGCTCACCAAAAGCAAAATAATAATATCTTTCAATACATTTGAAAGAACCAAATTGAACTGAAAAATATGGAAACAAACATAACGCACGAAGATACAGTAACAAGAGTAATGGAGGCTCTGGAAAGCATCAGACCGTTTTTGAATAAAGACGGTGGTGATATTGAGCTTATTGATGTGAAAGATAATCAGGTGTTTGTGAAACTTTTGGGTAACTGTTCCGGATGTTCGTTGAATTTTTCAACCCTGAAACTAGGTGTTGAAAATACCATCAAGCAACATGCGCCGGAAATCGAAAAGGTAATCAACGTAGAGTAAAATTATATCTGAGATATTTTTAAAAGACAGACCTCAAAGGTCTGTCTTTTTTGTTTGAATATGCTCTTACAGACTTTGAAATCTGTGAAAATCATATTTATTGTTTTACAACCTTATTTCCCACTCCTGTAATAGAAACATCAGGTTTACCCGATTTTGTTCCGGAAGTTCGGTAGTAGATCATATTGTCACCACCTTCCATGGATATTTTGTCCACTTTATCAATGTATACTTTATTACCTGTTCCGGAAACCGTAATTTTTTTAGCACTTCCTTTGACTGTTAATGTATTGTCACCGCCTTCTACCTCAACAACTCCTCCGTTGAGAGTATAATTGAGTTTATGGCCTACACCTTCTACATGAAGCACCTTATTATCTTCTGTTTTCTCTACACCCTTTGTGGATTCTATTTTTCTGGATTGTGAAAAAGCAGTACCCGTTCCCAGTAGCAGGATGGCCAGAATTCCTGCTGTCTTAATATTTTTCATTGTGAATTTGGTTTTGAAGGTAAATATAGAAATAAAATGATTTTTTCAGGCATTTCAAAAGTTAAATCATCTTAAATAATGACTTTGATATTGAGTTGACCTCAAAACTTCTCAATAAAAAAAGCTCCGGAAAAATCCGAAGCTCTAACTCAATAGAATGATATACTGTAATTTATGTTTACTTTACAATAACTCTTTTGATCTGTCCTTCGGAAGTTTTTACAAGATAAACCCCTGTAGAAAGATTGGATGTGCTTATGGTTAAAGCATTTTTCTCTTTTCCAATTAATTTTCCGGACATATCGTACAATTCGTAATCCTGTTTTCTGTTAAAATAAAGTGTATTTCCTTTGTTGACAGGATTTGGGAAGATATTAAATGTTGCCTGTTCCGCTTTTGTTTCACTAGTTCCAAGGGTAGACGGCATTGCTACTTCATACATGGATAAAGTTCCGCTGATCTCATTGGCAATAATTACATACCCTTTGTTGGTCGTTGTATTTTCAGGAGCAATATAGATGATTCCTTCAGGGCCGTTGTCTCCTCCATAAGCTGAAGTAGAACGGGAATGTTTATAATCGGTGAAAGTAGGATTGTTAGGATCTGTGATATTATACACCATAACTCCTCCGGTTCTTTCTAATGTAATAAAAGCATAGGTCTGTCCGTTGATATTTCCTAATGCCACACCTTCCGGTTCAGGGCCTTTTGCACGGCTTCTGTTTTTAACAGCATTAGATTCATTATCCGCATTGAAAATTAACGGCTGATAGGCTGCAATATATCTTTCAAACTGATCTCCGCTGTCGTACACGATCTGTTTGGTATCAGCATTGAAAATAGAGAATGAACGCGCTCCTAAAGCAGCCATCTCTTCAAATTCTGTATCTCCGTCTGTATTTCCTGTAGCAGAGGAAACCCTGAATCTTCCCAGATTATAAGGAGCCTTTAAAATACTTGAATTAGGGAAAAGTACAGGATCTAAAGTATAACCGTTTGCCCCCACAGTAGTTCTTTCACTGTATCCTGAAAGATCTTTTTCATCTCCTTCATTGGCGGTTACAATATAATGGGTATTTCCTACCTTATAGTTCTGTACAGCATCCGGAACATAATAGGCTTTTACAGGCCAATTGGCAATTAAAACCTCTCCATTATTGTCCGAAGCATCAAAACCATTACCCGGCAGGTTCATATCTTTTTTACCCAATCCCCAGATTCCTGTGATGGTTTTGGTTGCCAGGTTAATTTCAGCGACCGCATTATTTTCCTGAAGCGTTACCCAGGCTTTCTGACTGTCAGAACTGATGGTAACATATTCAGGTTCCAGATCCTGAGAAAGCGTATTGTTGGTTCTTACTTTTCTTAAACCTGTAGCGGTTAATGCAGCAAGCTGAGACTCAAAACTGTTGAAATTGAGAGTCGTTACATTACTTTGTGTAAGATTTCCGATACCGCCGGAAATATCAATGATACTGATTGTTCCTTCGGGATCTACAGTGTAAGCATCATTAGGTTCTCCTTCGTTAGCGGTCACCACTTTTGTTCCGTCAGGAGAAAAGGTGATCATATCCGGTAAAGCTCCTACAGTAACCTGCTTAAGGAAGTTTCCGTTAATATCGAAAAATACTACAGAACCATTTTGCTGTGGATTGGTATTAGGAGAAGCTGCTGCAATGATTCCGTTTTTCACTGCAATACTTGTAATTCCGCCATAGGGAGCCATATTGACTGTTGTTACGACTGATGGAGTAGCAGGGGAGCTGAAATCAATAATATCAAAAACGTCTGTAATGGAGCTTATTGTGAATAAACGTTGAGTTGATGCATCGTGAACCACAATTTCCGTAGAACTGTTATTATTTCCTGAAGGATCAAAACTTCCCAGGTAATTCAGTTGAATTTGATGAGAAGGAACCGGTGCCGGTTTATCATTATCCACAATGTAAACCGTTGCAGAATTGTCTCCTGAAATAGTAGCTCCGGTAGGATTTTCAAGACTTACCACAAAATATTCGGCCTGTTGTTCTGCCACCGTGTCATCAATAATCGGAATGTTAACCGTATAACTTGTTGTAGATGGAGTGATATTAATAGTCTGATTGGCTAAAGTAAAATCGTTAGCATCAGCCGTACTGAACGGTGCAGGTTTTATTACAAGATTTACCGCAGCCGCTGAAGGATTGTTGATATTGATTTTAAATGCAAGGTTTCCTGCATTTTCATTGACTTTAATGAAGTTTTTTTCCAGAGAAATTGTTGTTCCGGCTGTAGTGAAAGTGCTGGATGTAGCGACTGTAATCCCATTGTCACTGAAATCTTCTACCATATTGGGTTTAAGTGCAACATAATAAGTTTGTCCCGGTACCAAACCTGAAGTTGGGATCACCGTGATGGTATTGTTGCTGAAAGTTGTCGTAAAAGGAATTAGTGTTCCTGCAGCATTTCCAAGACGAAGCTCTATAAGATTTTGAGCATTAGCATTATTGATTGCAGAATTATCTGTTAATCTTATATTTTCATTAAAAGACAATGTAGGATTTACAGTTGTTGAAGCGTTATTGGTATTGTTGGCAGGAAGATAAGTAACGGTTGGTGGAGTGGTATCTGCCCCTCCGGCAGGAGTCGCATCTACTGTGAAATTGTCGAAACGGTTGTTGCCTCCGGTTCCACCTCCTGCTGCGGAGAATTCAACTTTTAATTTAAAATTGGGGTTGTTATTGGCTCCCTGAATGGCAGAAAAATCAAGGGTAATGAGCTGAGGATTGGCATCCTGAGGAGTTACGGTTTGAAACTGCACAAAATTAGTTCCGTCTGTTGAATAAGACCATGTTTGAGTACCGGCTCCCTGTCCGGATCTTCTGGTGGTAAACTTAACAATGACGTTGTTGTATCCTGTGGTTGGCAGATTAAACTGTAATCCTCCACCAATTGGATTATTGAATCTTAAATGAGTTCCGGATGCATCTCCGTTTCTGGCATTTAAATTTTCATCGCTAAAATTCTGCCCGGTACCCCCGGCAAAATCTATTACACTCGTGCCTCCTGCTATTGCCGTAAGAGAACCATTCACCATGGTAGAAGATGGTGTAGTGATGGTGGCAGCAGATGTATTGTTGTTAAAATTCCAGTAATGAATCAGTGTCTGTCCGAAAAGCCCGCTCTGAAAAAAGAATGCGGCAATCACAGACCCTTTTAATATGTAGTTGTTGATCATTTTTACTTTGATTAGATAAATGCAAAAATGAACTTTATGTTTCGCAACTATTTTAATGGAATCTTAAGAAATGTTTAAAAAATAGGTTTGTTTCCGATAAAAGATAAAATGATATTCGAATGAGGGATTGGTGGAATAAAATTATTTTCCTGATTTTCCGGAGAAATTTAAAATTGTGCCGGACTTATTCCCTTCTAATGGATGTTTCTGCATATAAAAATATCCTGAAACAGCAGTCACAAGCAAGAGTACAAAAATAACCAGAATAATTCTTCTTAACATGTCTCTCATATCGCTAAATTTTTAATATCTCTAATTTCTAAAGTAGATGTAGGGTACCTTTTTTGTGTTACATTGATCATTGCTCTACCCACTTCGTGTAAAGTTAATGATTTTGATTGGAAAAAAACAGGAAAAATCCAAATAAAAGGTTTAAAAAACCATTTTACATTCAATTGACCCTCAACTGGTTTCATAAATCCGGGACGGAAATTATAGGCCCCTTTGAAATTCATCTTTTTCAAATCATTTTCGGTTTTACCCTTTACCCGTGCCCACATCATTTTTCCACTCTCTGTGCTGTCTGTGCTTGCCCCTGAAACATAGTTGAAAACCATATCCGGATTTTGGTTCAAAACAGCTTTTGCAAAATGCAGGGTTGTATCGTAAGTGATCTTGGTGTAATCTTCTTCATTCATCCCTATACTGCTGATTCCTGCACAGAAAAAACAGGCATCATAGCCTTTCAGTTTTTCATCATGAATGTCTATGGATAAAAAGTCCGGGACAAGGTATTCTTTCAGCTTAGGATGTGATTTTCCACAAGGTTTTCTGCTTATGCTGAGGATTTCAGAAACATTGGGATTTTCAAGACATTCCATTAAAACGCCTTCGCCTACCATCCCAGTAGCTCCTGTAAGAATTATTTTGATTGGGTTCATTGCTTTGCTATTGATAATGGTATGACGGATGGGGATGAGGTTTTACTTTAAAATTTGGAAAAGTTTTTTTATTAAAAGATAAAAGATAAAAGATAAAAGATAAAAGATAAAAGATAAAAGATAAAAGATAAAAGATAAAAGATAAAAGATAAAAGATAAAAGATAAAAGATGTTGTCATTAAAATTCAATAGGGGTGGGTTTTAACCCACCTGACAATAAAAGATTCAGCTATTGGCTTTAGCCAAAACTTAATAACAGAAGAGAATATAGAGATTGCTTCGTCGCTTCGCTCCTCGCAATGACATTGCGGGAAATGGATGCCAAAATAAAAAGCCAGCTCAATGGCTGGCTTACAATATTATTATTCGCTGTTATTTTTTGTGTTGTAACTGATTGTAAATGTTATGGATCAATCCGTCTGCCACAGAGATTTTAGGGACAAAAATTCTGTTGATATCAGACCATGACATCACATTATTGAAAATGCTCAGGGCGTGTACCAAAACATCGGCACGGTCTTCTCTAAGGTTGTAATTGGTCATCCTTTCTTCCACAGACAGCTCATTGAATTCTTTATACACTTTTTTCAGGTGGGATAAGGACATTGGTTTCCCGTCTTTCGTTTTGCTCATGGAGAATACTTTATTGATGTTTCCTCCTGATCCAATGGCTACAATGGGTTTCTTGCTGACAATATTTTCCTTGATCTCGTCCTTCATCTCTTTCCAGTTGTCCATCGTAACCAGGTTGTTGAGAAGACGGATGGTTCCGATATTGAATGATTTTTCGTAAACCATTTTACCGTTTTCATAAAAAGTAAGTTCCGTAGAACCTCCGCCAACGTCGATGTATAAGTAAGCGAACTCTTTGTCAAGGCCTTCTGCAACATGGTTTTCATAAACCAGTGTGGCTTCTTCATCACCAGAAATAATTTCGATGTTGATTCCGGAGGCTTCTTTTACGCGTCCGATAATTTCACCGCCATTGGAAGCATCACGCATAGCGCTGGTAGCACAGGCTCTGTAATGGTCCACTTTATATATTTTCATCAGGTCACTGAAGATTTTCATGGAATCAATGACCATTTTTTCTCTTTCAGGACCTATTTTTCCAATGGTGAAAACATCCATTCCCAGTCTCAGGGGAATTCTGAGAAGGTTGAGCTTGATGAATTCAGGTTTTCTGTTGTTTATCTTAACTTCATTGATAAGAAGGCGGGCTGCATTACTCCCTATGTCTATCGCTGCTATCTTCATTTTTTGCTTGTTTTAGCTTTTAAATATTTATAGGTTTCTATTTGTGAACGGCATTCTTTTTTATCATTTCTTATATATTCGTTGCTGAGTTTTTTATCCAGAATTCTCGCTTTTACATTATCCCTAAGCTGAATGTCAAGAATATCTTTTAATTCTTTCTTAAGGTTCTTGTCAGTGATTTTAGCGGCGGCTTCAATCCTGTAATCCAGGTTTCTGGTCATCCAGTCAGCGGAAGAAATGTACATGTCTTCTGTTCCTTTATTGTAGAAATACATTACCCTGGCGTGCTCCAGGTATTCATCTACAATACTAATGGCTTTTATTTTTTCTTTAAACTCTTTCTGGTTTACGGCACAATAGATTCCTCTTACGATGAGTCTGATTATCACACCAGCTTTGGCGGCATCATACAGCTTTTCTATCAGCAGCCTGTCGCTCATAGAATTTACCTTGATGATAATTTCTGCTTTTCGGCCTGCTTTGGCTTCTTCGATTTCTTTATCAATATGGTGAACAATCTTTTCACGCATAAATTGAGGGCAAACTAATAAATTTTTACAAGTTTTCAAAATCGGAATAAAATCATCCTTCGGTTTTTTCAGCACATTGAATACTTTATTGATATCTGCCATGATGCCGCGGTCGGCTGTAAGGAGCAGATGATCACCATATATTCTTGCCGTTTTTTCGTTGAAATTTCCGGTACTTACAAATCCATATTGGATAGTTTTATTATGTGCTCTCTTTTTGATAACACACAGTTTAGCGTGTACTTTTTTGTTGGGGATTCCCACAAGAACTGTAATTCCTTCCGGTTCCAGCATATCTTTCCATTTCAGATTGGATTCTTCATCGAACCTTGCCTGAAGTTCAAGCATTACGGTCACTTCTTTACCATTTCTGGCAGCGTAGATAAGCGCGTTGATGATTTTTGAGCTGCTTGCCATACGGTAAGCGGTGATCTGTATAGATTTTACATCCGGATCCATGGCTGCTTCACGGAGAAGATCAATCACCGGATTATACTTGTGATAGGGGAAAGTAAGAAGTACATCTTCTTTTAAGATAACATCCGTTACTCTTTCACCATGTTCAAATGCCTGATGAGTGAAAGAACTTCTTTCCACAGGTCTTTCATACGCTTCAAAAACATCTGGAAAGTCCATGAAATGCTTGAAATTATGAATTTTTCCTCCCGGAATAATACTGTCTTTTTTCGTTAAATTCAGTTTTCTGATAAGGAGTTCCAGCAGTGCTTTGTCCATATCTTTATCAAAAACAAAACGGGTAGGTTTTCCTTTTCTTCTGTTTTTGAGCCCTTTTTCTATTTTTTCTGCGAAGTTGGTTCTGATATCATTATCCAGATCAAGTTCGGCATCTTTTGTCACTTTAAAAGCATTGGCAGAAAACTCATCATATCCGAAATAAGAGAAGATGTGCGGAAGGTTGAAAGTGATGACATCCTCCAGCAGCATTACGTTTTTCTCCTCCGGATCTTCCGTTGGAAGCAATACGAATCTCCCTACAAAACGCGAAGGAATCTCAATAATAGCATAATTACTGGAATACTGCCAGTCTTTTTTTCTCATCGCAACCCCCAGATAAAGACTTTTATCTCTCAAATAGGGCATGGGTGTATTTTCATGAAGAAGAATAGGAATTACATTAGATTCTACCACCTCATCGAAATATTGTCTGACAAATTCTTTTTGTCCTGCTGTCAGGTTTTTGGCATTTTTAATGAAAACTTTATGATCAGCCATTTCAGTCTGGATTTTTTTCCAGGTTTTATCGAAATTCAGCTGCTGTTTCATGACAACTTCATTGATTCTCTGAAGGATTTTTGACGGAGGTTGGTAGAATGATTCTGCAATCACTTTCTCCTTAAAATCCATGGCACGCTTTAATCCGGCAACACGTACTCTGAAAAACTCATCTAAATTGTTAGAGAAAATTCCGAGAAAACGTATTCTTAAATGTAAGGGAACTTTTTCATCCATGGCCTCCTGTAAAACTCTCTCATTAAAGGCAAGCCATGTAATATCTCGTGGATTAAAGTGTAATGACATTCTAAATGTGTATATTTTATCAAAAATAATAATTCATAAAGATTCTGTCTCTATTTCTTAGGTTAAACTTTGATTAATTTTTAATGGTTGGTGAATTAATTTGTTATGTTGATAACAATTGTGTTGATAATCAGTTTGTTTTTGCAAATGTAGTGTTGTAAAAACTTCTTTTAAATAGATTCAGATTATGGTCAGAAAAATAATTCTACTTACAAGTTGTGTTGTTTTCTTATTTTCCTGTGCACAATCCAGGAAGCTTGACAATGGCAGAGAGGTTTTGGTGAAAAAGTTTAAAAACATTGATCAATTTAATGCATCCATATTCAAAGATATTGATGCAGGCTATTTTTATAAAAAGATTGATTTTATATGGCAGATAAAAATTATAATAAAATAAGGGATATCGGAAAAGATGTAGACAGGAAAATTCAGTTTTATGAAAACGGCAGAGTCAGATTCCTAAGCATTGATATGGAAGAACCGGATCCTGAAAAGACAGGAATGAGAGGAGTGATCTATAGCAAGAATAATGCTTTGAAAATAGATACTCAATTTGCCAATTAATCCGGCAACATTTCAAAAGTAACTTATAGCGTAAAAATTGATGGGGATAAATTATATCTTTTGGATAATCATTTTTTGGTTCCGTAATCAGAGTATATCTGTTTTGTATATCAGAGATCAGAGAAAATTCCTGAAAACTGGAAACACTATAAGGCAGATTGGTAGAGCATATATGTCTGAAATTTCATATTAAAATAATACAAAACCTCGATTTTATCGGGGTTTTTATTTTTATTGTGTCATTTTGTCACAATTCTCCAAATGGTACAGATATTGAGAAATTGAGAGTGTAAATTAAAATTAAAAATAGAAAAAATATAAAATATTATGAGTAAAATAATTGGAATTGACTTAGGAACAACCAACTCTTGTGTTGCTGTAATGGAGGGTAAAGACCCTGTTGTTATTCCTAACGCAGAAGGTAAGAGAACTACTCCTTCTATTGTAGCTTTTACAGAAGACGGAGAAAGAAAAGTAGGTGATCCTGCAAAAAGACAGGCTGTAACGAATCCAACAAAAACTGTTTACTCTATCAAAAGATTTATCGGAACACACTTTAAAGATGATGCTTCTGAAATCACAAGAGTACCTTATAAAGTAGTTGCTGGACCAAACGATACTGTAAAAGTAAAAATCGACGATAGAGAATATACTCCACAGGAAATTTCTGCAATGACTCTTCAGAAAATGAAGAAAACTGCTGAAGATTATCTTGGACAGGAAGTAACAAGAGCGGTTATCACTGTTCCTGCATACTTCAATGATGCACAGAGACAAGCTACTAAAGAAGCTGGTGAAATCGCAGGTCTTAAAGTAGAAAGAATTATCAACGAACCTACAGCTGCAGCGTTAGCTTATGGTCTTGATAAAAACCATAAAGATCAGAAAATCGCAGTATATGACCTTGGTGGTGGTACTTTCGATATCTCTATCCTTGATTTAGGAGACGGTGTATTCGAAGTATTATCTACAAACGGTGATACTCACTTAGGTGGTGATGACTTTGATGATGTGATCATCAACTGGATGGCTGATGAGTTCAAAGCTGAAGAAGGAGTAGACTTAAAATCTGATGCAATTGCATTACAAAGATTGAAAGAGGCTGCTGAAAAAGCTAAAATTGAATTGTCTTCTTCTCCACAGACTGAAATCAACTTACCCTATATCACGGCTACTGCTACAGGTCCTAAGCACTTAGTGAAGAGTTTAACGAAAGCTAAATTCGAGCAATTATCTGCTGATCTTGTAAGAAGATCTATGGAGCCTGTTGCTAAAGCATTAAAAGATGCTGGTTTATCAACTTCTGATATTGACGAAGTAATCTTGGTAGGTGGTTCTACAAGAATCCCGATCATTCAGGAAGAAGTAGAAAAATTCTTCGGTAAAAAACCATCTAAAGGAGTGAACCCGGATGAGGTTGTAGCAATTGGTGCAGCTATCCAGGGAGGTGTATTGACAGGTGATGTAAAAGATGTATTACTACTTGACGTTACTCCACTTTCTTTAGGTATCGAAACAATGGGTTCTGTATTCACTAAATTAATTGAGGCGAATACTACGATCCCAACTAAAAAATCTGAAGTATTCTCTACAGCTTCTGACAATCAGCCAGCTGTAAGCATCAGAGTAGGACAGGGAGAAAGATCAATGTTCAACGATAACAAAGAAATCGGTAGATTTGATCTTCAGGATATTCCACCAGCACCAAGAGGAGTTCCTCAGATTGAAGTAACTTTCGATATTGATGCGAATGGTATCTTAAGTGTATCTGCTAAAGATAAAGGAACTGGTAAAGAGCAGTCTATCAAAATTCAGGCTTCTTCAGGTCTTTCTGACGAAGAAATCGAAAGAATGAAGAAAGAAGCTCAGGAAAACTCTGCAGCAGATGCTAAGAGAAAAGAAGAAGTTGAAATCTTCAACAAAGCTGACGGATTGATTTTCCAGACTGAAAAGCAATTGAAAGAATTCGGTGAGAAACTTTCTGCTGACAAAAAAGCAGCTATCGAAGCAGCTCATGCAGAATTAAAAACAGCTTTCGAAGCTAAAAATGTTGATGATGTAAAAGCTAAAACTGAAGCATTAGATGCAGCATGGATGGCAGCTTCTGAAGAATTATATGCAGCAGGACAACAGCCAGGTGCTGATGCAGGTGCCGGAGCTCAGAATGCTGGTGGAAACGCCGGAGCTGAAGATGTACAGGATGCAGACTTCGAAGAAGTAAAATAATTATTGATTAATCATAATTAATAAATATAGAAAACCCTATAAACAGCTGTTTATGGGGTTTTTCATTTTTTGATATTCTCTCTTATTTTATTTTGGTGTTTTTAATGAGCTATTGTTACCAGCATAATGGTCAACTTCCAATAGAACAAGAGAATTACAAAATTAAATTGTATATGAAGGACATAAAAAAAATGTGCTGATTACATTCTTTGCATAAAAGAAAATGGGAAAAATAAATTAAGGTGTTAATTTTATTTAGTAATATCTCCGGTTGGCTGATAATCAGATACTCCTAATTGCCATAACGCAAATGCAAAAATATCTCCAATATTAGCATATCGCTGTACTGTTGGTATATCACCTCCGTGACCTCCGGCATAATCTATTTTCAGCAAAATAGGATTATTAGAAGAATTATTCGCTAACAATTTGGCAACAAATTTTGCAGGGATCCAGGGAGCTACCCTGGGGTCGTTAATCCCCGATGTGATAAGAGTTGCAGGATATTTTACTCCTTTTTTTATGTGATGGTAAGCATCCATTTCCAATAGCCCTTTAAAATCAGCAGAATTATTTAGATTACCATATTCTTGAGCTGCAGATTTCCCTACACCTCCAAGTTCGTTTCTCAAAGTATTTAGAACTCCTGATTCTATAATTACAGCACCAAAAAGGTCCGGCCTTTCGGTCATTGCTCTTCCCATTAATATTCCGCCTGCACTTCCTCCCAGAATGGTTACTTTCTTTGGTGATGTATAATTTTTATTAATTAAGTAATCGGTACAGGCAATCAAGTCTTTCCACGAATTTGATTTTTTAGATTTTTGTCCATCAATATGCCATTGTTCTCCTTTTTCTCCACCACCTCTTACGTGCGGAACAGCAACAATTCCCCTTGGTTTGGCTACAGTGGTAACTTCTAAATCAGATACTGAATACCCTTGTCTTTGTCAAATCCTAAGCGTTTCTTAAGGTAATAATCTCTATTAGGGATTTTGTTAATCAAAAAATTGGTGTAATCTGTCTGAGATTTCATTCATTGAGCGGTTGCAGAGTCCTTTAAATTTTCTAGATTTCTGTAATCATCAATGATTTTAGTGCCAAAATAATGATCAGTAGCAGGTACAGAAGGTGCTAAATTTGTTTTTTGTGCACCTAAGGATAGTAAAATTAGTTTTTATTATATTACTTGTGATCAATAAAATGGATATTTTTGTACCGCATACTTTAGTTTATGAAAAGCCTAAAATATTTTTTCTTTCTTTTATTAGCATACAACCAATATTATTCTCAAAATAAAGTTTTAATTGATACTTTGTCTAAGTATGACTATTTAGAATTAGAAGAAAAATTCTACAATTACAAGGACAATAATAAAATCAAAGAGTCTAAAATCATTGCTGAATACTACCTGAAAAAGGCAAAGAAAGCAATGATCATCAATAATATTGCTGAAGGGTATGTGTTCATGCAGTATAATCAGAATTTAGCTGCCTCCTTAAAATATATAGATAGTTTAGAATCCATTAGTGATAGGCTGCATGATAATAGATATCCCGCTCGTATCTATCTGTTGAGAGGTAAATTGTATTTTGGTTATGATAACGAAAAATTAGCGTTGGATAATTTTGTAATCGCCTTAAGCCATGCCAAGGAAAAGAACAACAAACGACAGATTGCTATCGCTGATCTTCAAATTGCTTATCTAAATGGATATATAGGAAAACATAAAGAGACCGTAAAGATGCTGGAATATTATTATGGACATCCTGAATTTTTAACTGCCCAAGATATTGAACACATTCAAATAAGTTTGTCAGATGCATATATTGATATTTATGAGTATGATAAAGCATTAAAACTAATAAAAGAAGGACTAAATGATGCATCAAAAAATAATGCAGTAATAAGATATAACAAGTATTTAATCTTGTTGGGCAGATATAATTTGGAAACTAAAAATTACTCTAATGCTATATCAGACTTAGAAATCTGTAAAAAATATTTTTTTAAAAATAATCTTGATTTTGATACTAATTATACCATGTTATACTTAGGGGAATCATACATAAAATCTAATAAAAAAGATAAAGCTGCAGAGAATTTTATTAAAATTGATTCTATTATTCAAAAGACGAATAATACTTTTCCTGAACTTCGTGATGTTTACACTTATCTTGTAGATTATTACAAAGAGAAAAAAGACAAGGAAAAACAGCTTTATTATATTGAAAGATTCCTGACAGTCGATAAGATTCTTGATTCTCAGTTTAAATACATCTCGCGAGAATTGCCAAGAAAATATGATGCTCCAAAACTCTTAAAAGAAAAAGAAAATATTATTAACGATTTAGAAAAAAAGAAATATTTTTTGTTTTCCGGTTTAGGCATTTTACTGCTGGAACTCATTGCTGTAGGTTTTTTCTTTTATAAATCTAAAAAATCAGAAAAGAAATATCAGAAAATAGCGCAGGACTTAATAAAATCTATTCATAAAAAGAAATCAGAAATAGAAGAAAAAGAAGAAAGGAAAGATTTTATTCCTTCTAAAATTGAGATCGCTTCAAAAATTGAGAAATCTGTTATTAGAAATATTTCAGAGAATACTGTACAAAAGATTCTGAAGGAATTAGAACGATTTGAGAACAATGAATTGTTTTTACAAAAAGGAATTACTTTAAGCAGT
The DNA here is from genome assembly GCF_900182655.1 of Chryseobacterium rhizoplanae. Classification (GTDB taxonomy): domain Bacteria; phylum Bacteroidota; class Bacteroidia; order Flavobacteriales; family Weeksellaceae; genus Chryseobacterium; species Chryseobacterium rhizoplanae. The sequence continues at coordinate 30,487 of NZ_FXTC01000003.1, read as the reverse complement.
CTTGCAAAAGATTTTAAAACAAATTCGGCATACTTATCCGATGTAGTGAATACTTATAAAGAAAAGAACTTTGCTTCTTATCTCAATGATCTTCGAATAGACTATGCTTTGAAAAGATTAGTACAGGATAAAAAATTCCGTTCTTATAAGTTAACTGTTATTGCAGAAGAATTAGGTTACAATAATGAGCAGGCTTTTGCTTTAGCTTTCCGAAAAAAAACAGGAACTATTTTGAGGACTTATATCAAAGAAATTGATCAATCTCAAGAATAATTCATCATTTTTATCTTCTAAAAGTTTCTTTTTTCTTGTAAATGATATTCTTTTGTGAATATCATGTGTTTTTGATTTTATTTTTCTGAAAATCAATAAAATAATTAGTGTTTTATGAGCTGCTTTTAATGAGTTATAGCCATTATAAGGCATAAATTTATTTATCAAATCTATATTTAAGTTTTTTTTGTGACTGATGATAACGGTGTATGTTTGCAATCGAAACGAGTAAACATGACACTAGCAAAATTCTACACTATTCTTCTTCTCTTTTTAATTTTAGGATTTTTCAATGCACAATCTTTGAAGTTAAGAATTGTGAATTCAGAAAATAATGATCCGGTTCCACACGCAAGAATTATTTTATCTAATACGGTATTATATAGCAATGATGATGGTCTCATTTTGTTGCCTGAAAATTCAAACAATCTGGAGATTTCAGCTTCAGTTTATCAAACAGAAAAATTGGGCAATTATAATTCAATTATAAAATTAAAACCATTATATAAAGATATTGATGAAGTTAAAATTATAAATGTTGATATCAAGCACTCTTTGTATGATATAGTTTACAGATAAAAAAATAGTGATGATGATAATTTAAGCTTCCTTCTGATAACCAATGGTAAACTTTGGATGGAGTCCAATACCTACACAATATATGAAACGTGAATCCAGAAGTAACAGTGACGGATTGACTATTATTCAGAATACCTCTTTCGGTACTTCTCAATATGAAAATATGTTTGGATATCTTTTTACCACTCCATCCGATATGACAAAATCTGATGATCAGGTTTTATGGAGTAATATTGAATATTATTATAAAAAGCTTTAATCATAACAGGTGACTATGATAAAAATTAATCCCCCAAAATAAAATTATTTTGGGGGATTAATTTTTCTTGTTTTTTTATTTCGTCACAAACACTTTCTCAATGATCTGCGATTCTTCTTTATTCAGTGTCGAGGATTTCCCCAGTTTAGCAATAAAAGCATTAACTTCTTCCGGAGTTGCCGGTGATCCCAGGTTTTCTCCTTTAGCATCAAAAGAATCTGCCAGTATTTCTCCTTTGGGGTTCAGAATCAGCCAGAAAGGAAGTCCTGCATTTTCACCCTTATATTTATTCATCAGTTCCTGTCCGCCAAGGTTTTCAAGACTTTTTTTATCTCCTCTTTCCTGAACATCCACATAAGCAGTGACAAACCTTTTATCAAAAATAGGTTTAGCTTCAGGAAGATCCATATTTTTTTCCATCATCTTGCACCATTTGCACCATGAAGCATGGAATACCAGTAAAACATTTTTCTTCTCTGTTTTAGCCTCCGTAAAAGCTTTATTTAATACAACATCTGCTTTTTCCTGTGCTGCTCCTAACTGAAATAAAAACAGCGTAACAACGATAATAATTTTTGAATATTTCATTTTTGAATTTTTGTTTAAACCTATACGAATTTAGGTATTTAATCGTTCAGTTATTTTATTTAACTTTAAATATTATTATAAATAATGAGGTATAAATATTTTTTCGGTTTTCTTCTCATGTTCAGTTTCATAGGATATAATGCCCAGATTTCTGATGCAGTAAAAAAACTGGCACAGCCTTTAGCTCATATTTCCTATGCTGAATCATCTCATATTGGAGTAGGAGGAGAAGAAAGTAAAATTTATAATCAATTTAAAAAAGTTGCCAAAATAGCAACCAATGATGAACTCTATTATTTTGCGATGAATGGCAGTAATGCGCTAAAGGTATATTCAGGAAAAGAACTGTTTAAAAGAAAAGATAAAAGGTTTTTAGATATCTATACATTTTACTCCAGAAATCCTTTAAAAATGGAGTATGCTTTAGGCTGTACCATAGATAGTAAAAATATTGCTGAGTTTTTGAAAGATGAAGTATACTCGGCCCCACAATATATTTCGTTACGAAATGGGTTATTAAAAAATAACAAACAAGATGAAATAGGAAAAACACAACTCAAGCAAATTAAAGAAATGGGCTATGGTAAGCTTACGGAAGAAGATGTCAGGCTAGTAAAGAAAGATTTGGAAAAAATTGATCAAAAACAAAACTAAGTTTCTTGGTATAACAAATTGATTTAAATTTCACCCAATTCAGTTATATTGATTTTTAACAAGTTTAAAGATGATTGAAATAAAAAAATATTCTCATCAGTCAGGGCATCCTGAGCCAAGACGGGTCATCAGATACACATTATTCTGGTGTCATCATGGGAGCGCTGAAATTTTGATTGACGAAAATATTTTTATCCTGAAACCCAATCAGGCCGTAACGATTACTTCAGGACAGTTTCATCAGTTAAAAACAGTTGAAGGCGAACTTACTGCATTGGAATTTACTCTGGACTTCTTCTCTAAAAGTGATAGTGATATTGAACTTATTTTTCACAATGGGCTTTTTTGTCATTTCGGAATGAATGAAATGATTACTGTACTTCATCCCGAATTTTTCTCTGAAACATTGAACACCATTGAAAAAGAAATTCTGGAGCAGCCTTACCAATATCTGATTTCTACACATTCTCTGGTAGAATTGCTGTTGGTAGAGATCAACCGCAGTAAAATTGCCAACGGCGATGAAATCTGGAAACCGGATGCTTTATTCTTAAAATTCCTTGAAAGTGTCAGAAAGAATTTCAAAAACAATTATCAGGTCTCTCATTTTGCTGATCTCCTGGGAACCACTGAAGCCAAACTGAATGAAGTCTCAAAGCTCCATACAAGCAAAACCGCTCAGAATGTTATCTACAGTCTTATTATTTCTGAGGCGAAGAGACTTTTACTGTATGAAAAACTATCGGTAAAGGAAATTGCTTACCAGCTCGGATTCAATGATCCTTTTTACTTTTCAAATTTCTTTAAAAAACATACTTCCCGTTCTCCAAAAGATTATCAGAAAGCGGTAAAGGAAATTTAAAAGAAATCAGGATGGAGATCGGGTACAAAGTTGAAACTAGGCAAAAAAATGTAGTAATCCGATTAAGTCTTAAAGCTTGGAGAAATTGTAAGTCTGGATTTTATAATACGCAAAGATTATTTTCAATTCTGTTTTATCTTAAGTGAGCAAAGAAGTGAATCGATATTCAATCGATTCTGATGAAGCATGTGTTTAAAGCTGTACTATAATTTATAGCTAAATGTCCATATACTGAACTCTCTACAGCATTTGAGGTTCGTCCAGAATTGTTTTATACATTATCACTTCCCGCTTCCCTCCTCTTCCCTAATTAAATATTATATGCTTTTCCCGGAATTGTCTATTCTTTAGACAACTGTTTTCGCTGAACTTTGTCCCTGTAATTAAAACCTAAAAAAATCAGGTATGAAAACTCAACAGGACACCGCCATTTTTTTATTAAGGATAGCATTAGCATTCGGATTTTTATCTGCTGTAGCGAGCAGGCTGAATCTTTGGGGAGCGCAATCTTCAGGCTGGAAAAAGTTTGTGGACTATACCGCTGAAACGAATTCGTTTTTACCGCAGTCATGGGCTTCCATAATAGCCGTATTGTCTACAGCTGCTGAATTATCAATCGGTATTCTGCTCCTTGTAGGTTATCAGGTAAAAGGAACTGCACGGTGCGCCTCAATTCTTACTTTATTTTTTGCGGTTGCAATGAGTATTTCTTTTGGCATTAAAGAGCCTTTAGATTATTCTGTCTTTGTATTCAGCGCCGGAGCATTTCTTTTGAGTACTTTCTCCCGTTATCAATGGAGTTTAGACCAATTTTTACAACAATAACAATTAAAATTTATATATCATGAACACCAACATCCACGATTACATCGTAAAAACAGAGCAAAAAGAATGGCAGCCTTTAATTGAAAAAGGGATTCATTATGAAGGTATTTTTGTAAAATCTTTAAAATTTGATCCGGAGAAAAACCGTTCTACCAGTATTCTTTTAAAATTTGAACCGGGCGCCAGCTATCCTTATCACAATCATCCTGCCGGAGAGGAACTTTTTATTATGGAAGGTGATGCTACTATTGCAGGAGCCCAACTTGAAAAAGGAGATTACTTATATACTCCGCCTAATTTTAAGCATTCTGTAAAGTCTGAGCAGGGTTGTACGATTCTTTTTGTAATTCCTGAAGAAGTTGAGATTCTTTAATTCTATGACACAACAAAACAAAACCACAGTAAGCTTTTTACTGTGGTTTTTATGATAAAAAAGACCGGAATTATTTCAAAGCTGTTTTGTCCGGTGATATCGGTCTGAAAACAATTAATGTTTTTTTCTTTCTCACAATATCCACCAATGTCTGCACAGAAAACGTGAGAATAATATACAGTACAATAAGTACCATTACATACCCAATATTATGTTGCCTGTAGCCAAAAATACCTTTTCCCCATGAGATCAGTATCCATTGGATCATATACATGGAAGTAAGGTTTCTGCTGCAGTATTTTAAAACTTTAATCGCTTTATTTTCTTTACTGTTTACGGTGAGAGTATAGATGATCCATAGGAAGATCAACGTCCAGCCTGCAAAATAAACAACTCCACCTGGCCCCATATGATAGAAGCCGTTGTAGTTGTATTCGCCATACAAAAAGACCAGTGGTGCACCCATCGCCATAAAAACCAATCCCACATACAGCATATTTCTAAATAATTGCCTGCTATCGTAATTGAGTTCCTGGAACCATTTTCCGAAAAACATTCCGATGATAATAAAAGCCATCCATGGGAAAACAGGGAAATAGACATATGCCGGATAATCCGTATTAAAAAGAAGATCCAGAACATAATTGATCACAGGATAGTCAAAATTAATTCTACTAACTTCTCTGGATATCAGTGCAACGAAGAGACCTATCGCCAGAATGATATATTTATTTTTCACATACGCTCTGATAAATCCGACAAACAGCAAAGACATTCCTGCCAGCTGTAAAATATCACCCAGCTGTACCAGATAAACATATTGTTGCTCTATAGGAGCATGCCATCCGTATTTCTGGATAAAATTATCCGGAGCAAAATTAAAAATCACAGGGATCATAAACTTCATAAAGTTCATGAACAGCCCACCAAATATTAGTAAAACACCTCGCTTCAAAGCACTTTTAAGACTTTGATGTCTGGAAGTCATGAACGTAATCCCCATGCAGATCAGGAAAATGGAAGTTCCTCTTCCGAGAAAAACAATAAAACTGCCAATGGCTGTTTCGTATTGTGATTGTACATTGGCATACACCAGCAAGGTATGTATGATAATCATTCCGATGACACTTATACCTTTTATTAAATCCAGTGTGAGGATTCTTTTGTTTTGTTGTTCCATAGTTTTTAGTGAAAATTGGGATTAGATGGATAAAATTATATTCATTCTTATTTTTAAAATTAATATTTTTATTTATTCTAAATAAAATCAAATATACAAATTAAAACTACATCTTATCATTGGTAAATCAATTTTCACAAATCATTAATAATTAAATATTTATTATAGAGTTAAAGAGCATTCCGGGTAAAATTTTCAAACAATCCAAATCGAAAACCCGGATGCTCAACTGATAAAACCGGTATTATTAATTAACAAAAATATCCGATACCGAAAATTTTTCCATCATTGAATTCAGCGATTACTATTTTATGAAATAAAAAACTCTTCCGGCTGGAAGAGTTTCATTATAATGATGATGATTCAGGCAATGCTGGTGGACGCATTTTGTATTTATAACTGTTTAGGGTTTTTAAAAATGCTACAATATCAAAAACTTCGTCATCTGTTAAATTCAGTTTTTCTATCATTCCTGATTTGTGGGGAAACTTTGGATCATTGATCTGATCTCCTTTTGGAATTTCCTTCACCATTCCGGCATTATACATCATGACAACGTTTGCCAACTCAGGGAAAAGTCCGTTATGCATGTAAGGCTTATTCTCAGAAACTTCTCTCAGCGTGGGTGTTTTGAACTTTCCAACATCTTCGTTCTTTTTGGTAACCATATATCTTCCCAGATCTTCATATTTACTTCCATAATAGGTCAGCCCCAGATTATGGAACTTCTGATCAGAAAAATAAGGGGTGTTGTGGCAATTGATACAATTCGCTTTGGTTCGGAATAAATGAAGTCCATTGATTTCAGAATCCGTTAAAGCCTCTTTTTCCCCGGTAACAAATTTGTCAAACTTTGATGGCGGACTTATCAGAGAGCGTTCAAATGTTGCAATGGCTTTTGTAATTTTCTCTTCCGTCACTTCTCCATTCCCGAAAGCTTTTACAAAAAAAGCTTTATAACCTTTAATCTCCTTGATATTCTTTGTCGCCATTGACATATGCAGATTCATTTCTACCGGATTTTCGATAGGGGCTTTCACCTGCTCTTCCAAAGTTGCTGAGCGGCCGTCCCAGAAAAACGTTTTTGCATATCCAATATTTATCAAAGTAGGTGCATTCCTGGTTCCTGTCTGCCTGTTGTGACCAAAAGAAACTCTGCTTCCATCTGACCATCCAATTTCGGGATTATGGCAATTTGCACAGGAAATCTGGTCGCTTTTGGATAATCTCGGATCAAAAAACAACATTTTTCCCAACTCCATTTTGTCTTCGGAATAAGGATTGTCTTCAGGAAAATTCATTTCAGACAAAGGTCCGATATCCTGAAAACCTTCCTTAGCTTCATCAAATAAATGCGGGGCCGGCCATTTGCTCTGGTCTCCGCTGCTGTATAGCGTACGAAGCTCTTCCACGGTATATCCCGCAGGGTCATTTGAAGTATAACTTAGTAAAGATATTATTCCGGCCATTGCCAGAAAAGCAATATATCTGTCTTTCATTTAATGATAAATACTAAACCCTGCAAATATAACTTTATTAACCAGCTCATTGCAAAATGTTTATCAGATAAAGAACATCTAAAATTTTCACTTATTTTTCAAAACTGGAGATCTACAGGCAGTATCATTATGGCTTTTGAAAAACAGATTGAAAATTAAATGCATAGGAAGATGAACCTTTTTCCTGCAAATATTCTAACCGCTTCATTGCCTCGTCAGTAGTTGGATATTCTTTATCTTTAATCCACCACAAAGCATAATAGGCCTTTCCATATTTTTGAAACCATTCTTTTCTTCTTCTTACAAAGTCAACATGAAATGTCTTATAGGTATAATATTCCAACGATTCTATATCTTTCCATACGGATATATTGATAATAATTTGTTCATCATTAAACGGATTAAAGCTTGTAGCATTGTTTTCATCATCTTTTAATCTCCAGATAAATCCATCGCTTTCCTCTGCCAATCGGTTTACTGAATCCAAATGGCTGACAAACTCATTCATTATCGGATCTTCGATGTTGGTTCCTATCATTCGGGCAACATTAATTTGGGCTAGCTGGTACATTTTTTTATTTCTTTTATTCTGATTAATATTGTGTAAAAATAGCTCCTGTACTATTACCTTGAAATAACTATCCATTTAGATACTATTAAAAAAATGAAAAAAGAATGTGTGACTTCCTCTATCAATGTTGACCAAAAATCTTATCCATGTGCAGTAAGTTTTGTCATGGATCTCATTGGCGGGAGGTGGAAAGGCGTTATCCTCTGCCACTTAAAAAATGGAGATAAAAGATTTGGTGAATTAAAAAAAGAGCTTTCTTTTATTACAGAAACAACTTTAAGTATTCAGCTGAGACAATTGGAAAGGGATCAGTTAATAACGCGGACCGTATTTGGAACAAAACCACCGGTGAAAGTGGTCTATAGCCTATCAGATTTAGGTCTGTCATTTATTCCTTTATTGGATCATATCAATGATTGGGGCAAAATTATTTTAGAAAGTAAAAAAATACTTTAAAAGTTAATGTATTAAATCTGAATATCAGTCTAAATAAAATCCCGTAGTAATTAAATTACTGCGGGGTTGATTTATAATTAAATGTTAGTGTTTATTTATATATTTCTAATTTTATCATGAATGTACCATTTGCTGTAATCTATTTATTTGAGTTACCATTTAAAAGCTTTGAATTTGTTGACTTATTGATGAATATCAAATAATCAAAAGACTTCACTACATTGGTTTTTAAGAATTCATTTTTATCTGTGCCAGATCCTGTTTTGCGAAATAAAATATCTTCCAATATCCAATTGCCAAGTTTGTTGTTATCCTTCTTAATGGCTCTCAGATCTAAAATAAAAATTGGAATGTTGAGTGAGTTAAGCTTATATTCTAATGTTTTTGGACCGCCTTTTTCTGAATTATAGGCAAAAATCATAGTAGGTAACACTGTTTCCGACTTTGAATTCATACTCTAATTCATTTTTAGTTTTTACTTTATAAGATGGATATTTACTTTGATCATATTGCAGCTCATAATGAATAATCGTTTTATCAACTGTTTGATACACAATTGTTCCTGTAACCTCTATTTCCGGGTTGCTGATTTTATAAATAATAGTCTGTTCATCATTAGAATCATCAACGATTTTTCCTGAAAACTTTGCATCTTTTGTCTTGAAATAATAATTAACCCGAGCTAATTCGTAGTTGAAAAAATATTCCCAACAAAATCTTTAGACTGATTCAAAGATTGTCCTTTGCAAAAATCATCTTCGGAAATAATGGATTTGAAAACTTTACAGAATCTATTTCCATTTGGATGAAATTATCAAACCTTTTATTAAAAGCCTCTTTATAATTAATGTTCTCTTCAAAGAAAAGTACCATTCTCTTTATTAAAGTCACCTATATAACCTGGCTTAAGACTGTTATCATTCACTAATACTGAATCATTGACGATTTTAATGTTATATGTGATATCAGCTGAATTTCCGGCTGCCAATTGTATAGAATTGTTTTTCAGATTAAGAGTTATTTTCTTCCAGGCTGGTTCCTTATACATGCTCCAGTATTTGCTCAGATAAGATTCATCAGGATTAGATTTGCTTCCCAATGATCCGGTATAAAGAGTGGTTCCTTTTACAACATAGCTTTTGAATTCAAATTGGTACATTTCTCTATCAATTGGCTTCGGATCGTCGATAGTGCTGTCATTATTTCCACACGAAACCAGAGAAAGACATATCATTGCTGCATAAAAAGGGTACTTCATTGTTATTATTTTTGCAAAAATAGGGGTTTTGCACGTTTGGGTGAAATAGAAGAAGGTGTGATTTATCAGTAACAGAAAGAAAAAGCAAAAAGACGAATTCATTGATTTGCCTTTTTGCTCTTTGTTTTTACATGTTATTTTCCAAAATATATCATATCCTGCTTCTGCTGTTCATTATAAATGATCTGGAAGCTTACAGGCATATATTGATAAAGGAGTTTCCAGTGTTGAATTTTTGCGTGTTTCTTGAAACTTTCAAAAGATCTTACAAACAGGTTTTCAATCATGGTTCTTACATAAGAATCCCCGTTTTTATAGATTGAGTCCATCAGTTTAAGATGATGGGCAATAATACTGATTTTAGATTCCTGCAAAAGCTTCTTCAGATAATTCACGGTAGCCTGCATGATTCCAGCGAAATTGTCCTGAACAGACAACTGTGTGATTTCATTGCGAAGTGGCGGATAGAAAAATTTTAAGTATTCAACAGCTATTTTTTGATTAATAGTTTGCATTTGTACTTTCATCATAATTAAGATTTTTCAAACACTTTGTATTGCAGCGAAATGTATACCAAAATTTAAAGGCAGGCCGCAAAAATAAATACAGATACTATCACAGCGATGTGAGTGAGTAATATCTCTGTATTGTGTCTGTTAGTCGTAGTTTTCCAGGTTTTCCAGTCTGAAATTCTTCTTATTTTATTTTTCATAATCTATTGATTGTGAGTTATTTTTAATTTTGTTTAATTTAAACAGTTTGTAATGAAACGGATAAAAAATGTAATAAAACCCTTATATGCCGTGACTGTAAATTTGTCTTGAATATACCTTCTGAAGATTGGTAGAAATGTGACTAAAAATCACTTTTCGGTATTCTTCACTGCAGAAAGCGGTACAACTGTCCAGAGAATAGATGAAAGTAGTCTCAATAGCATTTTTTAATACGGTATCTCCGTCAGTATAAATTTTGTCCATTTTCTGTAAACTTCTGAACAACAGATTTCTGTCATTCTGGCGGATCATATTTTTAATGCGTTCCGTAAAAGTGCGGATGATGCTGTATGAGTTTTGAATTTTAATTTCTTTCACTTCTTTTTCGAAATCGGGAACCACGTCTGTGATTTCCTTTACGGCTTGTAGATAATTCATAATATTATATTTTAATGGTGATTCTGTTCCAGTATTCTGATGATGGCGCCAAAGATGAAAATGGTTAAAAAAGCAAGAAAGAGCAGATGATAGGGCTTCAGCCACTTTGGCGTTTCAGGTCCTCTGCTTTTTAATCTTCTCAGCTTATCGAGTCTGTTTAATGTCTTTAAGTCCATTTTTTTATGTTTTCAAATGATGATGCCAATGACATTCCGTTGAAAATAAATTTCATTTAAAGTATTGATAAACAATGTTTTGCGATTTTAAAGCTTGGTTTTTAAGACAAAAAAGCATGTCAAAATGATAAGGGGTTTATCAATTTGGAAAAATGAAAGACGAAAATTTCTCTTACCAGCACAATTACAATGGAATGGCTGAAATTCCCCTCCTTTGGAGGGGTGGCGAAAATTCAAAGAATTTTTGACGGGGTGGTATAAACCCACTTCAATAAAATCTATCTCATCTTATGACATTTTTTAAGTTTCGCAGAAAGAATAAGAATGAATATCTTTGCAGTCCAAATATTCAGAAAAATGTTTTCAAAAATAATAGTACACAGAGTAGGAAATAAGATCAATGGAGATTCCCTGACACTTTCCCAGGAGGAATTGAAACTGGAAGAAGGAATGGCAGAAATGCTTGAAGATTACTTTTTAGGATCTTTTAAATCAGAAGAAACCTTTCACTTTTACAGTGACACTTATCTGGTGAATAATCCGGTTTACAGTGCGGTATCAGAAATTTTTGATGACAAAGCCAAGTTCATCTGGGAATCTGAAAACATTGCAAAACACCTTTTTGAAGCAGCTGAAAACCCAAGAGTTCAGAGTGGAGAACTTTTTATTGTACTTTTTGAAGATGAAAGTGACCGCCCTGATAAAGTGGATAAAATCGGGATCTTCAAAACTGAGAAGAGAGAATCTTTCCTGAAAATTACACCTTCAGAAGAAACATTTGATATTGAAAAAGATCAGGGAATCGGGCTGTCTAAAATTGATAAAGCTGCTTTGATCTACAACAACAATAAAGAAACCGGATATGTACTTTCTGTAGTTGATAACAACAAAAACGGGGATATGTACTACTGGTTTGAAGATTTCCTTAAAGTGAAACAGCGTGATGATGAATATTTCCACACGCAGGAAGCTTTGATGGTCTATAAAGATTATATCACAAAGCAGCTTCCTCAGGAATTTGAAGTTTCTAAAGCAGATCAGGCGGATTTCCTTAATAAATCAATTAATTTCTTTAAAGAAAAAGAAGAATTTAAACTTGATGAATTTGCAAATGAGGTATTGGGAGACGAACATGTGATTGAAAGTTTCGTAAACTTTAAAACAGATTACGAACAGGATATGCAGGTGAATATTGCTGAAGAATTCCCGATCAGTGAAGCTGCGGTAAAAAAGACTCAGAGACACTTTAAAAGTATTATTAAGCTAGATAAAAATTTCCACATTTACATCCATGGAGACCGACAAAAAATCGAAACGGGTGAAGATGACAAAGGAAAATATTACAGACTTTATTTTGAAAAAGAGGTGTAAAAAAGATTTCTCCCGTTCCATAATAATATCATAACTTTATTGCTGATTACAAAATAGAAGCTATGAAATTTATGATCATTTTCTGGGGGATTTTTCTCTTTTTTTTCTGCGTTCCTTTTCCGATTTTCATTTATATGGTGAGTGAGGAACTTGCAACAGAACCGAGAAATTCATTAGCGGTGAGCTATGGGTATCTCGGTTTTTCTTTGTTAATATGGGGTTATGTGATTATTTTCTTTATCAACAAGCTTTTCATTACAACTTTTAAAGAGAAAAATGCGATCCGGTCCATTGTACAGAACGGAATTCCAAGAGAAGCCAAAATCATTGATTATAAACTCCTCAAATACATTCCTAAGAAAAACATGAACCTCATTCAGGTCGGGCTTTCATTTCCCAATCTCAGCAATACGGTGATAGAACATAAAATGATGTTTCATGATTCTAAACCCCACGAAAAGAGATTTGATGTAGGAAATAAAATCAAAGTACTTCTGAATCCTAAGATTTCACAGGAACCTTACTTTATTTTAAGTGATCAGAAAGTGGGTTTTAATTCCTTTGGAATCATTTTAAGAGTTGCATTCATTGTATTCTTAATTGTGTATGTGACTGGATTATATTATTATTTCTACATGCGGGAATCCTTCGATTTTGGCTGGAGATTCCTGACCTTCATGCACCCGATTATTTTCAGCGGTGTGATGACAATCATCTATGTATTGGTTTTTCAGTTGATTTTCGGCAGGCTTTTAAAAAATACAAAAGAAGAACGCATTCTTTTTTCAGGAAGAAATGCGGAAGCCCATATCATCAGTGTCAGTGAGACGGGGCTCACAGTGAATGATCAGCCTCAGATTATGTTTCAGCTAAGTTTTAAAGATTTCAGAGGAACCGAACATATTACGGTGTACAAGAAAATTGTCAGCCGCCTGAACCTGTCTTCCGTTCCTAAAAAGGGAACCGTACAAATCATGTATGATGAGAATGATCCGAAGAAGGTTATGATTCCCAGAGGGTTTTAAGTTTCCTCTTTGCCTTCTTCTCCTCATTAGCTATCTTTGTCTCGTTAGCTGAATCATATGAAAACAACAATTGTCGATCTTACAAAACCCATCCAATACAATGCAGGTGATCCCTGGTTTATGAGGGTGAAAATCAAACATAAAGCACACAGGAAATCACATTGGTTGATTCGGTTGGCACTAAGGCTTCCAGCGAGGCTTTTTCCTAAAAACTGGACGGGCTGGGCAGATGACACGATCAAAAATATGGGCCTTCATGCTACCACCCATATTGATGCTCCATGGCATTATGGTCCTGTCGTGGAAGGAAAACCGGCTAAAACCATAGATCAGATTCCGTTGGAATGGTGTTATGGAGATGGAATTGTGATTGATTGCACTCATAAAGAAGACTTTGTGGCTATCACAGTAGATGATCTTAAAAAAGATCTGGATAAAAACGGAATTACCATACAGGAAGGAAATATTGTACTGATCAGAACCGATCGTGATAAAATGATGGGAACCTTGGATTTTGTAGAAAAAGGAACGGGGATGAGCAAAGAAGCTACAGAATGGCTGATTGATCAGGGTGTGAAAGTAATGGGAATAGATCAGTGGGGTTGGGATCTTCCTCTGAAATATATGGCTCAGAAAGCCAAGGAACTCAATGATCCGGAATTCTTCTGGGAAGGACACCGTGTAGGCATTGAAAAGGAATATTTACATATTGAGCAACTTACAAACCTCAGTGCATTACCTCCATCCGGATTTAAAATCTATGTATTTCCGTTAAAGATTGTTGGTGGTTCCGCAGCTCCGGCAAGGGTAGTGGCCATGATGAACGAATAGATCATAAATCAAAAAAAAGAAAGAGCAAATCTGCATGGCAGATTTACCCTTTCAAACAGGATCATTTTTAGCGTTCTTCGTTTATTGATCTAAGCTTTTTTCCTGAAAAATAAGGCTCTGCTATACTCAAAATTCATTCTGGCGATATTGAGTACGGAAATTCCTTGCGGGCATTCCACTTCACAGGCTTCTGTATTGGAGCAGTGCCCGAATAATTCGGTATCCATCTGAGCTACCATATCCAGAACTCTTTTGCTTCGTTCTTCTTTACCTTGGGGAAGAAGTGCCATATGGGTGATTTTTGCTGAGGTAAATAATGCTGCACTGCCATTTTTACATGTAGCAACACAGGCTCCGCATCCGATACACGCTGCAGAATCAAAAGCTTCTTCGGCCGTTTGATGAGTCACCGGAATGGCTGTGGCATCAGGAGCCTGGCCTGTGTTTACCGATACAAAACCTCCTGAAGATATAATTCTGTCAAAGGCAGATCGGTCTACTTTTAAATCTTTCTTCACAGGAAAAGCTTCAGCACGGAAAGGTTCTATCAGAATTGTTTCCCCATCTTTAAAAGATCGTAAATGAAGCTGGCAGGTGGTTGTATTTTTCAGAGGACCATGGGCAATACCGTTAATCATCATTCCACATTGTCCGCAGATCCCTTCGCGGCAGTCGTGATCAAATTCTACAGGCTCGTCACCCTCTATGATCAGTTTTTCGTTCAGAGTATCCAGCATTTCTAAGAAAGACATATGAGAATTCAATCCTTTCAGGTCGTAGCCTACCAGTTTTCCTTCACTTTTTCTGTCTTTCTGTCTCCATATCTTAAGATGTAAATCCATAATTTTCTGTTTTTTATTTGTAACTTCTTACCGTTGGCTGAATTTCTTCGAAGGTTAAAGGCTCTTTGATCAGCTCAGGTTCTTCATTTTCACCTGCCCATGCCCATGCTGAGATAAACTGGTATTCAGCATCATTTCTCATCGCTTCTCCGTCCGGAGTCTGGAATTCTTCCCGGAAATGAGCACCACAGGATTCGTTACGGGTTAAAGCATCATAGCACATCAGTTCCCCGATTTCAAAATAATCGGCAACGCGGCCTGCTTTTTCCAGTTCGGTATTCATTTTATCGCCTTGTCCGGAAACCCTTACATCCTTATAGAATTGCTCTTTCAGTTTTTTGATTTCCTGAATGGCATATTTCAGACCTTCTTCGTTTCTGGCCAGTCCGCAATAGTCATACAGGAGTTTTCCTAATGTTTTGTGGAAATAATCAACGGTTTTGGTTCCTTTGATATTGATAAAATCTGTGATCTGTTCTTTAACAGCTTTCTCGGCCTGTTCAAATTCCGGTGTATCCGGAGAAATTTTTCCGGTGTGAATTTCATCCGCCAGATAATTGGCAATGGTGTAAGGGGCAATGAAATAGCCGTCTACGGAAGCTTGTAAAAGAGAGTTAGCTCCCAGTCTGTTCGCTCCATGGTCCGCAAAATTAGCTTCACCTAAAGCAAACAATCCCGGAACGGTAGTCATTAACTCATAATCTACCCAAAGGCCACCCATTGAAAAGTGAGCAGATGGAGAGATCATCATGGGTTCCTTATAGGCATCATATCCCGTAATTTTAAGATACATATCAAATAAGTTCCCATATTTTTCTTTGATCTTATCTTTTCCCTGTTCCTGTATCGCTTTTGAAAAATCAAGATACACCGCATTTTTCAAAGGCCCGATTCCGAAACCTGCATCAATTCTTTCCTTTGCAGCACGGGAAGAAATATCTCTCGGAGCAAGATTCCCGAAGGCCGGATATCTTCTTTCAAGGTAATAATCTCTTTCATTTTCAGGAATGTCATTCGGAGGTCTGTTTTCACCTTCTTTCAATGGTACCCAGATTCGGCCGTCATTACGTAATGATTCAGACATTAAGGTCAGTTTAGACTGGTAATCTCCGGATTGGGGAAGAGAAGTAGGATGCACCTGAATCCAGCTTGGGGAAGCCATTAAAGCTCCTTTTTTATGCGCTCTCCAGATTGCAGAACCATTACATCCCATAGCAAGGGTAGACAGATAATAGATTTTCCCATAACCTCCCGTTGCCAATACTACAGCATGGGCTGCATGTCTTTCAATATCTCCTGTGTCTAAATTCCTTACAATGATCCCTCTGGCTTTTCCGTCAACAGTGACCAGATCAAGCATTTCATGTCTGGAAAACAATTGTACAGAACCTTTTCCAACCTGTCTCATCAATGCCTGATAAGCTCCCAGAAGCAGTTGTTGTCCTGTTTGTCCTCTGCCATAGAAAGTACGGCTTACCTGAACCCCTCCGAAAGATCGGTTATTCAGATATCCTCCATATTCACGTCCAAAAGGAACTCCTTGCGCTACAGCCTGATCAATGAGGTTCAGAGAACATTCTGCCATCCGGTATACATTGGCTTCACGGGCTCTGAAGTCACCTCCTTTCAAGGTATCTACAAACATCCGGTAAACACTGTCACCATCATTTTTATAATTTTTTGCAGCATTTACACCTCCTTGAGCTGCTACAGAGTGTGCTCTTCTCGGACTGTCCTGAAAACAGAATGATTTGACATTGTATCCCATTTCTCCCAAAGAGGCGGCAATAGAACTTCCCGCAAGTCCTGTTCCTACAACAATCACATCCAGTTTCTTACGGTTGGCGGGGTTGACGAGTCTTGCTTTCTTTTTATAATTTCCCCATTTATGTTCCAATGGGCCCTGTGGTATTTTTGAATCTAAAATCATGACCGTTCTGTTTAATGATAAGTAAAGAATACATACACCGGCATCAATGCAAAACCTACACAGATGATGATTGAATAGGCAATTCCAATAGTTTTGAACCATTGTACAAACTTAGGATGATAGAGTCCCAGAGTTCTTACAGCACTGTATATCCCATGGATCAGGTGATAACATAAGGCAATCATCGACAGTACATAAATAATGACATACCACCATTCTTTGAATACCGTTACTACCAAAATGTAGAGGTCTTTATTTCCGTTCTCATCTAAAGGCGGATTTCCGAATTTGTAGATATACCAGAAGTTCTGGAAATGGATCACAAGGAAGATCAGGATTAAGGTTCCGAGGATTCCCATATTTCGGGAAGCCCATGTACTGGCTCTCCCACGTCTGTCCGACTGATAACTGCCACCAGACTTTTTATTTTTTAACGTAATGATTAGTCCGTCTACAGCATGTAGAATGATGCTGGCATACAAAACGTAAGAAACTATTTTGATAATAATATTTCCTGATAAAAAATGCGAATATGCATTAAACTGCAGGTGCGCTTGTTCTGGTGGTAGAAAAAGCTGAAGGTTTCCAAGGAAATGAATCAACAGGAAGAATCCCAGAAAGAGTCCTGTAAGGCACATCAGCATTTTTCTTGACAATGTTGATAACATATTTTTGATTTAAAAATTAATAATATCCTAAGACTTTCATCCACAATCCTCCTACAACCATATAGATGATCAATAGAACGATTCCTATTTCAAGACCTCTGAGCCACCATGCTTTCAGGTCTACATATCCGCTTCCGAAGAAAACCGGAGCAGGGCCATGTCCGTAGTGGGTAAGTACCCCATAAATAGAACCCATGAAACCTAGCATCATTGCCAGCAGCATAGGAGGAATTCCTAAAGAAACCCCTACACCCAGTAATGCTGCATACATAGCGGCTACGTGAGCAGTAGCACTGGCGAAAATATAGTGACTGAAGAAATAGACTACAATAATTACCGGAAAGGCTACCTGCCAGCTCAGACCTCCGATCTGAACTTTAATAAGGTTACTGAACCAGCCAATGAAGCCTAATTCATTTAAAGAGCTAGCCATCATCACCAGTACAGCGAACCAAACGATGGTGTCCCAAGCTCCTTTTTCGCCTTTTACATCTTCCCAGGTCAATACTGAGGTCAATAACAATAAAGTTAATCCAATGAAAGCCGTTGTCGTAGCATCAATAGAAAGGGCACCACCAAATATCCAAAGGGCTAACAAAATGAAAAATGCCAATAACATCAGCCATTCGTTTCTGGAGATAGGTCCCATTTCTTTTAATTTTTCAGCGGCCATTTTCGGAGCATCTCCTGTTTTTTTCAATTCAGGCGGATATAATTTGTACAATACCAAAGGAACAACAAAGAATGCTACTGCACCAGGAATGAAACCCGCTGCTGCCCATGACATCCAGGTAATATCAATACCAAGGTTGGCTGCAAATTTCTGACACATCGGGTTACTGGCAGTTCCGGTAAGGAACATAGAAGATGCGATGAGGTTCATATAATAGCTGTTCAAAGTTAAGAATGAACCTAATTTTCTATGAGTTTCCGGTTTTTCAGGAACGGAATCAAAGCTTATCGCCATAGATTTCATGATAGGGTAGATAATCCCACCACCTCTTGCTGTATTACTTGGAATAGCAGGTGCAAGACAAACATCGGCAAGGCCTAATCCGTAAGCCAAACCCAAAGAGCTTTTACCAAAAACTCTGATGAATAGAAAGGCAATACGGTTTCCAAGTCCTGTTTTGATAAATCCTCTGGCAATAAAGAATGAGATCCCGATCAGCCAGATTACTTTGTCTCCAAACCCGGAAAGCGCTTTGGTAATAGATTTTCCTGCATCTCCCGGAGCCACAACCTGTGTAAGGGCTGTAAAACCAATGGCCATCATACACATTGTACCCATTGGAGCAGCTTTAAGGATGATTCCTAAAATAGTTGCCGCAAAGATGGCGAACAGATGCCAGGCATTTTCAGCAACACCCTCCGGAGCTGGAATGAACCATATGATCAACGCAACAACAAATGTAATCGCTACGTTTCTGATATTTATTTCTTTCATGATACTAACTATTTAATCGTTTAGAATCTACTCTGTACCTGGACAATGAATAGATTGTTATTGTATTGTGATGTGTTTTCCACCTGATATTTGTAGCGGTCGAACTGAACTCCCAGCTGAATTCTTGCCCCATAATTTTTCAGGAATTCCAGTCCGAACATTGGAGTAATCGTTTGTCGTGGATTGGATGCCATTCTGAAATTCGTGTCAAGGTATTCGTACCGGCATGATAGCTCAAAGGCACTCAGGTTTTTGTGATTGATTTCATATCTTAAATTCGGAAGGAAATAAGCGCCACGGATCAGATATTGGTCAGGATTCTCAGGTCGTAGTTCAGGGGCAATGGAGTTGTACAGAACATGGTTGGTTGCCTGTTTAGCTTCCAGCTGCATATCAAGACTCCACTTTGGATCAAATTGAATCAGTGAGCTCAGATCTATTCCCAAAGCATATACTTTTTTGCTGAATACTTCTCCGATACCACCATTCAAACCTACATTGAAATTGTATTTTTTGGATAACCCGAAAACAAGGCGGGTAGAATACTGTTTTCCATTGTCATTATCATTGATCTGGTTTTTCCCATTTCCGTTGACTACCGAAACAGCATATTGGAAGGGGATTTCTCCTAATTGAAGCTGTCCTGTGGCAGACATCCCGATCTGGAAACTCGTCCAGCCCAGTTTTCCGAATTCCGTATACTGATTAGACCAGTCTAAAGATTTAATAATGTCAATAGGGTAAGTTTCTTCAATACCGAACCAAGGTCTGAACTGTCCTACTGTAATTGCTAATTTCGGATTAAAAGTGTACTTCAGATAAGCATTTTCAAGAACTCTGCTTTTAGGATCATTTTTAAAATCGGCAAGATTGGCTAAGACCACCACTTCTGTACGTTTGCTGATCTGTGCACGAACCTGAACCCTCATGTATTTGAGCATGAAATTATTATCCGTTCCCGAACCATCCGTGTGATGAAGTCCGTTGACATCTACATCTTTACTCATCCCTACGAGATAACGTGCCTGAAAAAGGCCTTTGATCTGCAGCTGCGGATATTTTACATTGTCTTCTTCCTGTGGAGGAGAGGTGGTCTTCAGAGAATCCTGATTTTGTGCATACGCTGATAACCCGCAGGCCAGCATGCACAGGATCAGGCTTTTCTTTTTAATTGAAAAAAAGGCCATATCTATTTTTGTTTTTTTGTTGTAAACTTTACTTTACCACAAGTATCTTTTATGCGCTTGAATGAAAGAAAAGTGTTTTTAACCACTCCGTCAAATCTCTAATTTGACATCCCTCCAGGGAGGGGAATGGTCAAATATTCAATCATAGTTCGTTGATACTTAGTTTTTTTACTGTAGAGATCAGATTTTTTACTTAAGCATAAGTGGTTTGTGGTAAATATTTATTTTAGTCCTAAGAATGTGAACGGTGCAGATTCTTTAAAATTGGCATTGGATTTACCGTTGTAAGTATTATTATTACTGAGATCCAGCTTCATCACTTTTCCCTTAGAGCTTAGGTCGAAATCTTTAAGATCTACCCAAAAAGTATTCGGTGTGAAAACCGTTTCAAAATAATACACAAGGTTTTTCTGATCAGAAACAGAACGCCATCTTGTGGATGAAATATTAGGTTCCGTTGCTGAAGTGATTCCGTAAGGTACTGAACAGTTTCTGATGACACTGAAAACACTCGCTACAGCAGTACGGGTATCGGCAGTCTGCGGAATTGCATTGATATAATACGAAGCTCTTACGAAGCGGTCTGCAGCACGGTTGGTTCCCGGAAGCATTACTGTTCCAGGGATACCTTTCCAGTAGTTGTTAAGGGCTAGTTGTTCTTCAAAAACAGGAGAGTTGGTCATTACGGTGTAAGAAGGATCATGGTGGATCACCAGTTTCCCGTTGATGTATTCAAAAACAGCGCTGTCTCCTGAAGCATCGGAAAGGGAAAGATGAACTGTCGTAAATCTTTCTGTCCCCGGAATATAATCACTCACAATCACGAAAGGTTCTTTTTGTGAATACTCTACCGCTTCTTTTACGGTGGCGAAATTGTCGAGATAATATTGTGCCCATAATGAAATGGCAATTCCCTTTTTACTTCCTTTTCCATCGAACTTCGGGTACTGGGATTCTCCTAACCAAAGCAGATTGGCAACCAGTCCTTTTTCATTCATTCCGTCTGATGATGCAATATCCCATGACGTACTGACAAGGCTTCCGTATTTGGCAGTCCATTTTACAGATTTGGAGCCTACCTGTCCGTTGCGGTCTATCCCTTTTGGTAAAACCCATAGATTAGCGGGAATTTCGTCACGCCAGTCCATAGAACGGGCTGTAATAACAGTATTCTGAGGACCTTTATAAACCACTCTTGTACATGCTTCCGATGGATTCCATAATCCTATAGAGAGGACCAGAGAAAATAAAATTAATGGGAACTTTTTCATAATAGTATTATTTGAATTTAAATTTTATATTGAATTTATTGTGAATAATTCAATGAATTTTTGTCATATTCATTATTTGGTGATATAAATTTAGATAAATTTGTTTAAATAAAATAATTATTTAGGTTAATAATGAGTAATTCATGTTATGAATCATAGTTAAAGCATAATAATTGGATTATTGCATGCTTTTTTGTATATTTTAGAGATATGATAGTAAAAATGGGTGAAAATGGAGAATGTTTTAATACGTTTTTCGACCTTTTCTTTGGCTGATTTTTCCCATGATTGCCTGATAGACTGAAGTTTAAAATTAGGTACCACAAAATGGAAAGTCTGTTCCAAAAAATGCTATATTTGATAGTTAGACTGAAAAGATATATGAATTTTATAGAATGCCATGAAGAACCTATCCATATTCCGGGTTCTATACAAAGTTTTGGTTATTTGATTGGCATTGATGCAGCGTCCCATACCATTACTTTTTTTAGCAGGAATATTTCAGATATATTTGATATCGGGAGTTCTCAGGAACTATTCGGAAGAAAGCTTACTGACTTTCCGGAAAGTTTTCAAAGCATTATTGATTCAGAAATCTATACCTCACTGGATAAGTTTACCAGAAGGAAGAATGAAACTTATTTTGATAAAATTTTTATTGGTGATACAGAGTATCATTTTTCTGTTTTCAGAAGTGAGCTTTACATCTTTATGGAGTTTGAAAAAGTTCTGATTAATCCTAATAAACGGATTTCGAATAAGTACGATAACTTTTATATCATCGATAATGAAAAGGAACTTTGGAATCATCTTCTGGAAACCCTGTCGAAAGTGGTAAACTATGGCCGGATGATGGTCTATAAATTCATGATGGATGGTTCAGGAAAAGTAATTGCCGAGAAGAAAAATGAGAATATGGAAAGTTTTCTGGGACTTCATTATCCGGAATCTGATATTCCCAAACAGGCACGTGATCTTTATCTGAAAAAAAGAAAAAGAATCTTCAGCAATGTATATGCGGATACGGTTCCTATTTTAAGCAAAAGTCCTGAAAATATAGACCTCACCTTCTCTGCTTCCAGAGGAATGTCGCCTGTTCATGGGCAGTATCTTAAAAATTCAGGGGTGGCTTCCAGCTTCAGTGTTTCGATTATTATTGACGATCATCTTTGGGGATTGGTAACCTGCCAGAATGTAGAACCTAAGCATATTGATCTTGAAGACAGGGTACAGGCTGGAATTTTTACAGCTTTAGCTGCTAATGCTTATTCATCTTTTAAATCTAAGAGCGAACTGAACTACCGTTTGGAGCTGAATGAGAAAGTATCTCAGCTTAAAACAGAGTTTCTAAAACATAATAACCTGTTCGACTCTCTTATTGAGTGTAAGACGGAGATCAGAAACTTACCGGAGGCTGACGGGCTTGCTATTGTTTCAGATGAGAACATCATAACAGACGGTAAAACTCCCAATCCGGAAAGTATCAGAAGAATTGTACAATGGGCGCAGGAGAATACGAATGAGAGAATCTACGTGAGCCGCAACTTTCTTAAAGAATACGGTGATAAACTGGATCTGTCTGAAGATGCAGCAGGAATCGTTATTTATTTTATTGAAAGGGATAAAAACGAAATGCTGATCTGGTTCAGAAAAGAGTTTGACGAACACATCAACTGGGCCGGAAATCCTGAGAAAAAGATAGAAGTATTTTCTCAAAACGGAGAGGAAAAGCAGATGATATCGCCGAGAACTTCCTTCCGTATTTTTACAGAAAATATCAAAGGGAATTCTAAAAGATGGAATTCCAGAAATGTAAGTGCCGTACAGGCTGTAAGGGATTTGATTTTAGAAACCTCTCACAAAAATTATAACGCCATCAAAAGGCTTAATGATGAGCTGAAAAAAGTAAATGATGAACTGGACAGTTTTTCATACACTATTTCGCACGACCTTGGAACACCTCTTACGGTAATGAAACTGAATGCTCAAATGCTTTTGGGAAATCTTACCGATGATTCTGTAAAAAGCAAAACCAAGATCAATACGATTATTGAGGAAATAGATAATATGGCTGAAATGATGCATGATGTACTGCAGCTCAGCCGTGCGAAACATAGTGAAATACAGCTTGAAAACCTGAAAACGGCTCACACTATTGAAAAAATATCTCAAAATGCCAAGATGACCTACGGCAGTCCGAACAGTGAAATTATCATTAAAGAATGTCCGGATGTACTGGCAGATAAAACAATGCTTCACCAGGTTTTCCTGAATATTATCAATAATGCTGTGAAATATTCTTCTCACAAAGATCTTCCGAAAGTGGAAATTGAAGGAACAGAAGATGACCAGACTATTATTTATAGGATTTCAGACAATGGTATTGGTATTCCTGAAGAGGAAAAACATAAGATGTTTAAAATCTTCAACAGAATGGATAATGCCAAGAAATTTAAAGGAAACGGAGTAGGGCTGTCTATTGTACACCGCATTATGAAAAGGATAGGAGGAAATGTGGATTATGAAAGCAGCAGTGAGGGAACCTCCTTTATCTTAACGTTTAAAAAGCCTTATATTTGAGAAACTTTTAAAACGTTATTTATGGTATCAGAATATCTTAAACAGAATACGGCAGAGTATCACGATGCAGCAGAGAAACTTTTTAATTCTGAAAAGATTTTTAATAAAACTTTCACTTTGGAGGATTATAAAAAAATCATTCATACCAATTATCTGATGCTTCTTCACAGTGAAGACAAAATATTCAGCAGCCTTTCTGATAAATATGCAGAAAAACTTCAGCTTGAAGCAAGAAAAAAACTTTCCCTTATTGAAAAGGACCTGAAAAGCCTTTCCCTGGAAAATAAATCCGCTTCCCACAATCTTGAATTTAACAATGAACATGAAGCACTTGGAGCAATGTATGTGATTGAAGGCTCTACCCTTGGAGGAAATGTTATCGCGAAACAGCTTTCTAAAACGGAAGGTTTTGATGAGGTTACTTTCAACTTTTTCGGATGTTATCAGGAAAATACAGGCCCTATGTGGAAAAATTTCAAGGAGGTTCTGGATACGGAAGTCGCTGAAGAAAACTACCATGAAGTGCTTTCTGGTGCGAAAAAGCTGTACACCTTTTTACTGAACGTCAACTAATTTATTTTAATTCTAATTAAATTCCTGAAAAATTGCGCATTTTTTCAGGAATTGTTAAATTTGGGGAGTTTCAAATTTAAACTTAACTAACAAAAAATAATTTTAAAAAGTAACAATATGAAAGTAACTGTAGTAGGTGCAGGCGCTGTAGGAGCAAGCTGTGCAGAATACATCGCAATGAAGAACTTCTGTTCAGAAGTGGTTTTGGTAGACATTAAAGAAGGGTTTGCTGAAGGGAAAGCAATGGATTTGATGCAGACAGCATCTCTTAACGGATTTGATACAAAAATTACGGGTACAACAGGAGATTACAGCAAAACTGCAGGTTCTCATGTAGCAGTAATCACTTCGGGGATTCCAAGAAAACCTGGAATGACAAGAGAAGAACTGATCGGTATCAACGCAGGTATCGTGAAAGACGTTACTGAAAACTTAGTAAAACACTCTCCGGAAGTAATCATTATTGTGGTTTCTAACCCAATGGATACTATGGCTTACCTTGTACACAAAACTTCAGGTCTTCCTAAGCACAAAATCATCGGAATGGGTGGTGCATTAGATTCTGCAAGATTCAAATACAGATTGGCTGAAGCGTTAGAAGCTCCAATTTCTGACGTTGACGGAATGGTAATCGCTGCTCACAGTGATACAGGTATGCTTCCATTATTAAGCAAAGCGACAAGAAATGGTGTTCCTGTAACTGAATTCTTAAGTGAAGATCAACAAAAATATGTAATCGAAGAAACTAAAGTAGGAGGAGCTACTCTTACAAAATTATTAGGAACTTCAGCCTGGTACGCTCCAGGTGCAGCAGTTTCTGTAATGGTTCAGGCAATTGCATGCGACCAGAAGAAAATGATCCCTTGTTCATTAATGCTTGAAGGGGAGTACGGACAAAACGATATCTGCTTAGGAGTTCCTGCTATTATCGGAGCAAACGGAGTAGAATCAATTGTAAACGTAACACTGACTGCTGAAGAGCAATTGAAATTCGCTGAAGCTGCTAATGCTGTAAGAGAGGTGAATGGAGATTTGAAATTTTAATGATTGCCAGCTTTTAAAGCAGGAATTAAAATAGATAAAAAACAGGCCGTTTCAATTTGAAACAGCCTGTTTTGTTTTAATGAATATTTGAATGTTGGGAAAGTTTCGGCGCGGCCAAAGGCCGCGCCGAAACTTTTAATTATACAAAATTGCCAATACAATATCACTTCGTTGCTTTCACAAAATTATTAACAGCATTCACAAATTCTTTATTTTTTTCGTAATACAAAAGGTGTCCTCCATCAATGGAAACTACTTTCTGATTGGGAAACTGAAAGGTTTTATAATGCTGAGTTCCGACTGCTTTATCCTTTTTTCCAGTGATAATCAATACAGGAACATGAATATCTTTTGTGATGGGAGCATAATCGGTATAATATTCAGGGAAATCTTTGGGTTTTGAGATCACTGCCATTCCAAAGTCGATGATACGGGGATGGAGAGAATCTACTTTATCCATTTGTTTTATGGTTTCGATATCTTCGGTAAGGAATTTATACCCGATTCTTTTTTTCCTTAATGCACTGCTTATTTTTGAAAGTTCTGAAGAAAGGCTGTCTTTAGGAATAGCTCTGTTTTGTGTCTGTAAAAGACTGTTTCCATATTCAATCTGTTCTTTGATTGACTCATCATTCAGGAAATGAAGGGTAACGTTGGCAAGAATGAGCCCTTTGGTATGCTGAGGATATTTTTTTGCATAATTTACCGCAATAATTCCACCAAAGGAATGAGCCAGTAAAAATACCTTTTTCAATTTGAGATGCTGTCTCAACTCTTCAATATCCTGAATCATTTTATCAATATGATAATTTTCCGATGTACCTGATTCTCCTGAACCCCGCTGATCCATATAAACTATCTGCATATTTTTTTCCAGACTGTTTCCACCCATCAGTTCAAAGGATAGATATCCCTGACCTGGCCCTCCGGGAATATAAATACAGGCTTCTCCTTTTCCGGAGATTTTATATTTGATCTTTACATGATCTGAGGTTTCATAAAAGCCTTCAGAATGATGATTCTGAGCAGAAACGAAAGTCAGAGAAACGAAAAAAAAGAGTAGGAGAGCAATTGTTTTCATAGTATTATAACAATTATAAGGGGCTGTTTATTACTAACATACTAGATTATTTTACTTTTGCTTTGTCTCCTCTTAAGGTCATAACAGTGCTGGTCACAGCCGCGAAAAGTTTCCTTCAGTGTTGGTTATTTCGCAGTGATAAACGGTGATGGTTTTACCGGATTGTATTGGTCTTGTATGAGCCATAAGCTTATCTCTCCACGTTGGACGGAAAAAATTAATCTTAAGTTCTATACTGGTAAAGCTTTCTCCTTCATTAATCAGGGTAGAGTGGGCTGTTCCGATGGCCGCATCTGCCAATTCACAAAGCAGTCCTCCATGGATGGTTCCCTGCTGATTTCCATGTATTGCATATCTGTATTGATGGAGACTTTAGCTTCTCCGGAGGAGATATCAGTTATTTGAAATCCAAGGGTTTTTGAAATAGCTGTAGGATAGATCTGATAGGTTGTAAATTCGTCTATACTTTCACTGTTGACTACTTTGGTAAGGTAATCCAGAATGGAATTGTTGTCATGGATACAGGATATTTTTACAGATAAATATACAGATCTTCGGATGAGAAAATCGGGGGCTAACAAAAGGTATTTATTTTTTCTATTGAACTAAAAGTTTCTACAAAAACAGTGGTTTTTTATTCACTGTTTCGTCCAAAAATTGCCCTTGTATTTTCTAAGTGATTTTTATATTGGTAAAAATAACGGTTTTCTTTGTAACAGATACTTGTTACTTTTTTGATGGGCGAGTATCTCCATTTTGAGAACTCGTGGTAGTACCATAGGTAAGCCGGAATTACAAATATATACGCTTAAAACAGAAAAAATGTGTAAATTGAGTCCCACTTTATAATTGTTTCCTTTATCTGTTCTTTCCTTTGGGAAGAAGAAAAGTTAGACTTACTATCATTAAAAAATTTATATTATGAAAAAAATTATTGTACTCTTTTCTCTGTGTAGTATTTCTATTATTTTCGCACAGGTTGGTCCGCCGCCGCCATCAATGCCTACCAAAGAAAACGAAATTCTCATTAATGAGCTTATTAAAGTAACTGAGTTTGAAAATTATTTCTACAGCTATTGTAAAAATAAAGTAGAGCAAACTGCTAAAGAAAATAATTGGGACGATAAGAAAAAGCAAGAGATTATTAAAAGTATAAATTTTGAGAGATTTAAGACAAATACTATTTACAATAATTTTGCTCGCAATACTAAAGAAGATTTGGAAGAGACTATAACTCTTTTAAAAAAATTAAATCAAAAAAGAAATTTATCTTCTACAAAATTAGTTGTCTCGAATCTTATGATGCAAAGTAATTTAGAAGGATATGTAAAGTCTCTTTTAAGAGGAGATTATATAGAAAAAGCTACTCAATGAGTAGCTTTTTCTATATAAATTAAAAATAATTTTCCCAAAAGAATCCAGGATAAGGAACTGAATCCAATTTTCTTTTTGTATAACTATTTTTGACTATTTCTTTTAATGCCTTTTCATTATCATTAGGATTTACTGGTACAGAAATATATAATCTATTATTATATATATTACTCTTTAAATATATAACTAAAAAACTTTTACCCACATATTTATTAAATTCATCTGAAGATAGATTTCCTGCGCTACATACGGATTTGTATTTTTTTCCATTAACATTAAAAGTATATACAAAATCGTGTCCGGATCTCCCAAATGCATTTATATTCTTTACAATACCTATTGCATAACTTCCTTCATTTTTATACAAATTTTTAAAATTATTAATAAAATAATTATTAGCTGTATATAATCCAATAAAAAGAATAAGAAATATTAGCAAAGTATATTTTCTAAAAAAATTCATCGTTATTTCCTTTTTTGTTGATTCTGAATATTACCAGCATTTATTTCTGAGACTTTATATGCTGTGACGCCAATAAGAAAACTATTAGCATCAACTACTTTCGCGTCTAATCCTGTTGCCCCAGTTTTTGTTATACCATTTAATTTTCCAAATCCTGTTGATAATAAATTAATCGCTGTGGTAGAAGCAGCTTCCTTCACCGACATACTTCCGTCAAAAGCTGTTCTAAAATAAGTAGGATCATTAGTTATAAATTTTTTAACTGAAAACTCGTTCGTTCCTCCAAGAATTTCTCCAATGCCATTTCCCGCAATCATATCACCTGCAACTCCAAACAGATTAACATCCTGACTAGATGTCACCTGTTGTCCTACACTCAATAATCCTTTACCCCAAATAGATGTTCCTCCAGACATAATGTGACCTGGAACATATAATATGGAAGCTAATGCTTTTCCTAACTTATCTGCCTCTTGTGAACTTACATAAGGAGCTTGATCTTTTGAAATGAAAGCTTCTCCATCTACTGTATAATTCCCTCCTTCGCCTAAAACAACTTCTCTATCAACACCGGTATCAATTCCATTACTTGACATTGGTGTTGTATATTTACTATTATCATCCCCACGCCCATTAGCATAACCTATATAGCCAGCATCTGAAGCTTGTTGAGCAGATGTTATATCACTTCTATATTCCCAACCACTCTGACCTGTTCTTTGTACCCAATCTTGTTCTGATCTGCCATCCGGATCGATAAACCTGATTGGATTGTTTAAAGTATAACTGTATGGACTAAATCTTGTTGATTTTTCCGCCAGTGGATCTACCACACCCCATCTTCCCATATCCGGCATATAGAATCTTGCACCATAATCATACATCCCGGTCTCTTGCAACTCCTTTCCATTGTACTTGTAATTATAAGGAACTCCTCCAAAAGGAGCTGGGACAATAGGACTCTCCTGATGTTTTAATCCAAAAGGATAATAGTTGTTGGCATCAATGATCTCTACTCCACCACTGCCATTACTTCTGTAACTCACTCTTATATTTCCTAAATGATCTGTGTAATTGTAAATATACTTATTTTCAGTAAAATCATAATATCCTTCGGAAGTAGGTACAAATTTCAATATAGGAATGGTATAAAGGGAGGCTGAAGTATCATAGGCGTGCCTGTTATCATATTGGAAACCGTCCAGATAATTGGTTTCTATGGATCCGTTCATACTGTATGTTTTAGATACTTTGGTTCCATCTGCCCTGTAGGTGTAGCTGGTGTTGGAAATACCTATTAACCCTTCGTTAACTGAAATATAATTGGGAAGATTCAGGTAATTGTAAATGATCTTCATTTTTCTGTCAGGATGATCCGTCATATTCCCGTTAGAATTATACACCATGGTTCCCTGCAAAGCATTATATCCTGAACTGTTGTTGATAACTCCCGGAGGAAGGGTAATTTTATCCAGTACATTACTTTTGTCTCCATTCTGATAGTTATAGATCAGATCATCAATCTTCTCTGCGGTTGTTCCTCCGGCAGCAGGCCATGAAAATCTCTTTAAGGTTTTTATATTCCCGTTGAGATCATAGCTCAGCTCTTCGTTAAAATAATCATTCTGGGCGAGTGAAGAATTGGGCTGGGAATAAGCTCCTTTCAACATCCTGTTTAAAGCATCATACTGGTAATTGTATCTTTTCAACCCCTCGGCACTGGAAATATTCCAATCAATCTCGGCGATATTCCCATTAAATCTTCCGGATGAAGTATTGGTATACACAGGATTGTTATACTTCATTTCATACCCGAATAATTTCCCGTTCAGACTTGCAGGATCATTAACTTTCGTCATCCAGCCACGGATATTGTATTGGTAAACAATGGCCTGTAATGGAGAGGCTGCAGCTATTCCCCCTACTTTCTTAGATTCAAGCTGGGAAAGTTCATTGTATTTATTTTGAGACAGGTATTCAACAGGGTTACTGCCCACCTGATGGGTATGGGTCAGAAGCCTGTTCTGGGAATCATAGGTGAATTTTTCTACAATAAGCTTTTCAGGGTCTGAGCCAAGCCTTTTGTGGTAGGTATT
>NZ_FXTC01000002.1 GCF_900182655.1 Chryseobacterium rhizoplanae | reverse complement strand
TTCTTAATGACCAAATGTTTTGAAAGAAAATTTTAAAGTTTTTTAAGTAACCTTAATCCCTCTCTCTACCTCAATCACCCTACTCCTGCGCTCCCTTTATTTGGGACTGCAAAGATACAAACTCTTTTTAAACTTACAACTCTTTTTGTAAAAAATTTTAAAGTTTTTTCGTCTGTCTCTTTTTGAAGTATCTTAATGTCTTAGCTTATCTAAAAGCTCTTCTGCGCTACTGATATACTCTCGTTTTCAGTGGGGCAAAGATAATAACTTCCCACAACGCAAAACAAGTTTATTTAATATAAATTTTACCTTTCCGTAATATTTAATCCTAATCCACTGAAACAAAGGATCAAAAATTTTAAACATTTGTTTGGAAGAAGACGGGAAAGTTGGAGGGTTTGAGCGTTGGAGAGGGTTTTAAGGGCGCGAGATGCGAGGTGCGGGGTATGAGTGAGGGTGAATAATTCGGGATGAGAGTATTATATAATTATATAGAATAGCTTTTTAAAAGTTTTGGCTTCGATATAGTCTTTATAATCATTATTATTCTAGCATTGTCACTCCGTAGGAGTCTGGACAAAACTCTTCCGTAAAATTTATAATAGCACAGATTACCTTAATTAAAATGCTTCGACTCAGCTCAGCATGACACTGCGAATACTAACTGCTAAAAAAGTCTTAAATAGTATCCTGGCAACTGACTTCCTTTAAAAGCTCTCGTAAAGAAGTTGGGATTCCAGTTGACACAATGGGATTAGAGATTTATACTCACTAACCACCTTCTATAGAAATCAGGAATATGAAAATTCAACACCAATGTTCCTTTTCTGCATAGAAACACGAAACACGAAACCCGAAACTCAAGAACCCGAACTCATCATTCATCATTTATAAATTATAATTCACCCACCCCTAGCCCTGATAGAAATGGTTACCCCGCAGCCTGGGTTGGAGAATAGATGGGTCTGAGCGTGGGAGGACGCTGGCGCGAGGAGTAGGAATGGATAGCAGGATAAAGCTCCTGAAAAAAATCGTACTATATACTATATATGTGATAAGTATTGAAAATAACCAGAAGTAGAAAGTTTATTAATAACAACAATGCTGAAAACAGCTACGCTTTATACTATAATATAATAGGTAGGATTAGTCCGGATGTAATGATCAATCAAATAGTCTTAATTGTTGATCGCGGGTTCCTGTAAAATTAGTAGTTGTAAGCTTTGGAAATTCTTTACCATCAAAAAACTTCTTTCTGCCGATCTTAAAAGTGGTGTGAATCATTTCAGCGATATTGCCTTCTCCCCTTTGTCTTTCGAAATATCTTTTATCTCCAAGCTTCCCGCCCCGCATGGATCTGATAAGGTTTAAAACTTTTTGTGCCCTGTCCGGAAAATGGCTTTCTATCCAATTCACAAAAACAGGTTCAACAGTATCATTTAATCTCACCAGAGTATACCCGAATCCTAAAGCTCCTGCATCGGAGATAGCTTTTAATATATTCAACGGTTCATCACTATTGAGTCCGGGAATGATGGGAGCGACCATTACATGTACGGGGATGTTATTTTCGGAAAGAATTTCTACCGCTTTTAATTTATTTTTTGCAGAACTCGTCCTTGGCTCCATCTTCCGTCTCAGTTCTTCATTGATCGTGGGAATACTTAAAGAAACAGATACCAGATTTTGCTCCGCCATGGGCTTTAAGATATCAAGATCTCTCAGAACCATTGCATTTTTTGTCAGAATATTGACAGGATGTCTGTAATCCAGACATACCTGCAGTAGTTTTCGGGTGATTTCAAATTGTCTTTCGGCGGGCTGATAGCAGTCTGTATTTCCTGATAGCAGAATTGGAGCTGCTTTGTACCCTCTTTTTTGAAAAAACTTCTCCAGCAATTCAGGGGCATTTTTCTTTACCATGATCTTTCTTTCAAAATCAATCCCGGCGCTGAACCCCCAATATTCGTGGGTAGGTCTTGCAAAACAGTAAGAACATCCATGTTCACATCCCTGATAGGGATTCATAGAATATTCCATCGGAAGGTCTTCACTTTTCACCTGATTAACAATGGTTTTGGGAAAAACTTCAGTGAAGGAGGTTTTTACTGTTTCGAAATCTTCATCATCAGGTTCATAGGTATACCTGTCGAAACGATTGATAACGTTTCGCTGAGCTCCCTGACCTTTTATGAAATTTTCGTTTTGCATTTCTGTGTAAAATTAGAATGGAATTTGCATAAAATAATGAATTTTAACAGTAAAGTTTTCCACAAAAAAAATCCAACACTTTCAAAAGCGTTGGATTTTAACATAATTAAATATATTTTTTTACTACTTCAGTGCGTAAAATTCCACTCCATGAGTTTCATCATCTTGATTCTTTTCATCAAAGTGTCTGTGATAATCCGAATAGGAATCACTATATTTTTTATCTTTTTTAGTCAATATTTTTTTTATACTTATTAAACTTAATACTGCCAAAAGACCAACTCCTCCTGCCAGTAAAACTCCAACTTCTTTTTTCATATTTTCTTTGATTTAATATTGTTAGCATTGCAAAAAGCATACCTATTTTATTTTTTCAAATTATAAATTTTGTTAACATTGAACTTTATTATTAGGGAAATTACAATCCGATATTTTTATTATATTTAAAAATTGCAATGGTTTAATTATTGTACTTAACAAGAAAAATAACATTATGGAAAATCCAGAAAACATTGACAGAATGACAACCTTAAGCCAAGTCATGAAAACGCTTTCTGAAAGAGGAATACAGCGAGAATTCAGGATGAATGAGAAATGCGAAATGAAGTTTGAAAATTCTGAAAAAGTTTATCAGCCTGCGGAATTGGTGATCTTAAAAACATACCGTTTTG
This sequence comes from Chryseobacterium rhizoplanae, assembly GCF_900182655.1. GTDB lineage: Bacteria > Bacteroidota > Bacteroidia > Flavobacteriales > Weeksellaceae > Chryseobacterium > Chryseobacterium rhizoplanae. Next base: position 724,869 of record NZ_FXTC01000002.1, on the reverse strand, counting down.
AAGGAGACAGCAATCCTGATGACAATGCAGTGCTTTATGTAGTAAAAGATGGTGCCGGAAACCGTGGAATGATCATAGACTCTTACGGAGCAGACAGCAATTATCCAGGGGAAGAGTTTGATAAGTTTCTAAGAGATATTCCTATATTGGAAAGTGACGAGTTCAATTTTTAAACTGAACCGCTTTATATTAATTCTTTAAACCATTAAGGTTAGTTCAATAAAAAGATCGTTGGTTTTATGTAATCATCAATTGTTCTGCTTTAATGGTTTAAAGAATTATTCTTCTGAATTTTCTTTTTTCTTGAATATATTGTTCAGAAAACCTTTCTTTTCCTTTTTTTCTGCTTCCGGTTTGGAGGCTTCTTTTTTATTTTTGATATCCTGTTTTATTTCTTTTACAGACTGTTTCATTTCTTTCACAGAAGTGACTGCTTCTTTTACTTTCTTTTCTGTCTTTTCTACGTTTTTACCAATGAGGGTTTTCTTCAATCCTTGCTCAATTCCTTTCCAGAAGAGATTAAAGAAAGATTTTGTAGGATCCCGCTCTACATTTTCTACGGTAACAGCTTCGGGGAAACTTCCTGAATCTGATTTCAGAAAAACATTGGCAACGGCTGTAAGGAACCCTTTCTTCTCATGATTATTCTTATTAAGTACTGCAATTTTCAGATCTTTATGTTTAAGATTAAAGGTTCCGTGTAATCCGGCAGGGTTTCCTTTAAAATTAAAAAGCATTTCCTGGATAGTTCCTGCAGTTGCCGTTACATGAAGGTAAGGCCTGATAAACGGATTGATTCCACTGGCGGGAAGGCCGGTAGTTTTTCCTGCAATTGTAAAATTATCATTGTTATCGGCAACATCGAAGTTCCAGTTTACGGAAAGCGGTGAGAGATTCATGAATGAACAATTGATTTTGATGTCTACTTTTGTGGGTTTTCCTTTTATTTTAGCAGAATTCAGGTTTCTGACATTCATATTAAAGTTACTGAATATCAGTTTTCCGGGTCCCATACTTTCCGGAGTATCTTCTTCATAGACCAATACTGAGTTTTTCAGATCAAGAGTATTGATCGTCATCGGAATTTTAATGGAACGCAGCATTTTGGAATACAATGCTTTTATTTTTGGATCGTCTTTCGGAATTTTGCTTCTGAAAATATTGGCATCTGCTGACTGGATTGTGACATGAGAAGCATTCACCATTTTATGATGAGAAAATAAATCCCACGTTCCTTCTGCCGATATTTGCCCGGCTTTGATATCATATAGATCTCTCTCAACAGGAATCATTCTGATAAACTGAGCTCTCGAAACGAGAGGTTTCATGGCAAAATTATTGATCTGAACTTTATTTTTATTCAGCTTGAGAAGCCCTAAGCTCATATTATAGAACTGTGTTTTATATGCAAAGTTCCGGGTGGTGAGATAATAATCTTTAACTTTAAATGATAATCCTGGCTGATTGGGCTTGAGTGCTAATTCTATGGCGTTAAGTGTGGCATTCAAATCATGAAAAACCAAGGGTTCTTTCCCATTATCATAAGTAATATTTGAATTTTTCAAAGACATTTTTCCTACAACAACAGATTGTATGATTCCAGGACCTGAAGTTTTATTTTGCTTCTTCTCGCCTGTTTTGATCGTTCCATTTACATTGTCTATAAGGATATCTTTAAGATCAAGGTTCACTTTTTTATTAAGAAATTCTAATTTATTAATATTAAAAGCAATGTGGTTTGTCTTTAGAACTGCAGCCGTTTTTTCTACTGATGGAGTTCCGGATGTCAGCAGAACATCCATGATTTCTCCGCTTTTAGGACTTAATGCAAAACTTCTTATAGAGATATTCTGATGATTGGAATATAGGATATCTTTTCCGGCAAGCAGGAAATCTTTATACCCGATAGGAATTACCTGTTGTGAACTTTCTTTATTAAACATCAGCTGATTGATATTCAGATTAAGGTTCCCGACAGACAAAAGCTTATTTCCATCCGGTTTATTGATATGAACTACAGCATTATTCAGTTTTATATTTTTTAAATCAACTTCAAAATTTGAATTTTTATTACTTTTTATCGCTTTTACTCCTGTTTTATACACTGTAAAAGCAGGATTTTGAAAGTCTGCATTGGTAAGTGACACTTTATTTTTAGTCAATACCACATCTTTGAATTCCATTTTTGGAACACTAAATTCAAATAATTGAGGCTTTTTAGGATAGAACTTTTTAAACTGGACAAAAGAAAAAAGCGGAGTCAGTCTGAAATTTTCAACTGACATCTGCCCATCACGCGTATTAATCTTATGAATGGTAATAGCATAGGTTTCATCGGGACGGAAAAAGAACCTCTCTCCTTTAATGCTGTATCTGTCAAAAACTATTGGAAGTTTATTTTCAACAGACTCTTCTGTCATCTGTAAATTTTCTACAAACAGATTCAGTTGCTGTACAGATAAAAATTTCTGTTTGGTATGTTTGAAAATGGCAATCTTTCCTTCATTGATCCTGATATTTTCAAATAAAAATGGGTTTCTCTTCTTTCCGGTTTTACGATCAACAGGTTTTGCGAGAATGACATTTAAATTAGGTTTTGCCAGCAAAAGATCCGAGGAGCTTATTCTTTTATTAAAAATAGCATCATAAATTCCGAAACGGCTTATTTTCAGAGTATCAATAGTTCCCTGCAATCCAATAACATCCGTATTTTGCGGATCTTTACTGTTAACAGAAATTCCTGAAGCAAAGATATTTCCGGTTCCTAAATCCACGTCCAGAGTTTTATAAGAGACTTTATAGTCAGTATTCTTTTTTATATACTCCGGAAGCTGGGTTTTAAGCCATATATTCAGTCCGAAATTCGCAGCAAGAAGAATTCCTGCCAAGATTCCGAAACTTATCAATAGTCTTTTAACCCATTTTTTCATATTTTGTGATTTGGTTTTATTTTACATCGATCAATTTCTTATTTCAAGATCGATTACATATCCTTCGTGTCCTCTTATATTGATGAAATTTCCTCCTTCAAATCCCAGATACTGTCCTTTGATACCGGAAAGTTTTCCCATAAATTCAGGTTTTTTATCCAATGTAAATGAAGTTACCTTCTCCGGTTTCTCAAAAGGGTAATCGAACATCCACAATTCTTCTCCATCTCTATAGAATTTCTGAAAATCTTCAGGAAAATATTCTCTGATCTTTTGTCTGAAATCCGCAAGATCTATTTCTCCTTCAAAATCATCCTGCAACATTTTTCTCCAATTGGTTTTATCTGCCAAATGTTCTTTCAGAGCTACTTCTATCATTCCTGCTTCATAGCGGTTTTCCGTTCTTGCTATGGGTAATGCAAAAGTCGCACCCTGATCAATCCATCGTGTTGGAATCTGAGTATTTCTCGTTACTCCTACTTTTACATCTCCTGTATAAGCCAGATATACCGTGTGCGGCTGAAGCTGAATTTGTTTTTCAATCTCAAGATCCCGTTCTGCAACGCCTAAATGTGCTGTAGAAAGCTCCGGACGGATAATGGTATCACTTGCATAAGGACTTTCAAAAAAGCAGTTTTTGCAGAATCCCATTCTGTAAATCGGTTTATTTTCCCCGCAGTTTACACATTGGAATCCGGTGTGCCTGATACTTAATTCCTTTCCAATCAGCTCATTCATATGGATCAGATCTCCAGAAAGATTGAGATAATATTGGATTGGTTTTGCATCGTAGCTTGTCATCTTTAAAATTTGCCCTTGAAACTGCATATTATATTTGTATTACTTTTTTAAGTAAATTTAATGATTATATTTTTCAAAAAGTAAAATTTATATTTTTGTACTCATAAAAAATACAAATGGTTTATCTTGTAACAGGCGGTAGTGGGTTCATCGGATCTCATTTAATTGAACGATTATTAAGAAATGGACATTCTGTCATAAACATTGACAATTTTGATGATTTCTATAATTATCAGGTAAAAATTAAAAATACTTTAGAGTCAATTGGCAAAATTTCGGATTTTGAATATTCAGACAAAGAGACTGATATCCGCCAATTGATTTCACTTAGTCATTCTGACCAATATTCCCTCTATTGGCAGGATATCCGGGACCAGAAAGGTCTTGAAAACATCTTTAAAAATCACCCTATCGACATGGTGATTCATCTGGCTGCACTTGCCGGTGTACGCCCATCCATTGAACGTCCTTTAGAATATGAAGAAGTCAATGTAAGAGGCACTATGAATCTTTGGGAGCTGTGTAAAGATTTTAATATTAAAAAATTTATTTGCGCTTCCTCATCAAGTGTTTACGGAAACAATGAAAAGATTCCTTTTGCAGAAACAGATAATGTGGACAATCCGATATCGCCCTATGCAGCCACTAAAAAAAGCGGTGAAATCATAGGACATGTTTATCACAATCTGTACCATATAGATATGATCCAGCTTAGGTTCTTCACGGTATATGGACCAAGACAGAGACCGGACCTCGCCATACACAAATTTGTAAAGCTTATTTCAGAGGATCAGGAAATTCCCTTCTATGGTGATGGAAGTACCGCCAGAGACTATACTTATATAGATGACATTATTGACGGGATTACCAAGTCTATCCTTTATCTGGAAAATAATTCCGGGGTTTATGAGATTCTTAATCTTGGAGAAAACCAGGTAGTCACTTTATCCAAAATGGTAGAGACTATAGAAATGGCATTAGGAAAATCTGCCATAAAAAAAATTCTGCCAATGCAGCCGGGAGATGTCACAAAAACCAATGCTGATATTACAAAAGCAAAGGATTTAATAGGGTATAAACCGGCCACAGACTTCCAAAATGGCATAAAAAAATTTGTGGAATGGTTTTTGAGAAAACGACAATAAGTAAATTGCTGACACAGCTGCCATTCAGTTTGTGACAGCCGTTTATAAGAAAAAATTATAAAAAGAATTGAAAATCAAGTATAAAAAAGTTTATTATACAACCTATTTTTATACTTTTGCAAAAAATTAGAAAATTATGTACTGGACATTAGAATTAGCTTCATATTTAAGTGACGCACCTTGGCCAATGACAAAAGCAGAGCTTATTGACTACGCAATCAGAACTGGTGCACCTATGGAGGTAGTAGAAAACCTTCAGGCAATCGAAGACGAAGGAGAAATTTATGAATCTATCGAAGAGGTATGGAGTGACTACCCTACTGACGAGGATTTCCTTTGGAACGAGGACGAATATTAATAAAGCGATAAGCTTTAGGCTGCATGCTTAGAGCTTTTTTGCCCTTTTTTATATATTAATTTCACACGATAAGCGTGTCATTTAAAACGCTTAAAGCATCTTGCATTAAGCATAAAGCAAAAAATTTATGAGTTTTTTAAACAAAGTTCTTAAAGGGTTTTTGGGAGACAAAAAAGCGCAGGACCTAAAAGAAGTAAAAAAAGTTGTAACAAAAATCAAGGCTGTAGAACCTAACATTCAGCAATTGTCGGATGATGGGTTGAGACAAAAGACTGCTGAGTTTAAAGAGAATATAAAATCTGCAACCAGCAAGATTACAGCTCAAATAGAACAGATAAAAGAGCAGATAAAAAATTCAACCAATGTTGACGAAAAAGAAGCTCTTTTTTCAAAAATTGAGTCTCTAAAGAAAGAATCATACGAAATTGAGGAGAAGGTTCTTGTTCAGGTTCTTCCTGAAGCTTTTGCATTGATAAAAGAAACAGCAAGAAGATGGGCACAGAATGGAGAGATCCGTGTAACAGCAAGTGACTGGGACAGAGAACTGGCTGAAGCAGGAAAAGATTTCGTTAGCATTCAGGGAGACACAGCTGTTTGGAAAAACTCATGGGATGCTGCCGGAACTCCAGTAGTTTGGGATATGGTCCACTACGATGTTCAGTTTATCGGAGGAGTTATTCTTCACAGTGGTAAAATTGCCGAGATGGCAACCGGTGAAGGTAAAACTTTGGTAGGAACATTACCTATTTACTTAAATTCACTTCCGGAAAGAGGAGTACACGTTGTAACCGTGAACGACTATCTTGCAAAAAGAGACTCCGCATGGATGGGCCCTCTTTACCAGTTCCACGGAATGTCTATCGATTGTATCGATAACCACCAGCCGAACTCAGACGGAAGAAGAAAAGCATACAACTCAGATATCACTTACGGAACCAATAATGAATTCGGTTTTGATTATCTGAGAGATAACATGGTGACTTCGCCATCAGAACTGGTACAAAGAGAACTGAACTTTGCTATCGTGGATGAAGTTGACTCTGTATTGGTAGATGATGCAAGAACGCCATTGATCATTTCCGGTCCGGTTCCTCAGGGAGACAGACAGGAGTTTGATGTTCTTAAACCTTCTATCGACAGAATTGTTGAAGTACAAAAGAAAACTGTTTCTGCTATTTTCAACGAAGCGAAAAAATTAATCGCTGCAGGAAATACAAAAGAAGGAGGATTCAAATTGCTTCAGGCATACAGAGGTCTTCCAAAAAACAGACAATTAATCAAATTCTTATCGGAAAGTGGAAACAGAGCATTACTTCAGAAAGTTGAAGCGCAGTATATGCAGGACAACAACCGTGACATGCCGATTGTAGATAAAGATCTTTACTTCGTTATTGAAGAGAAAAACAATCAGGTAGACCTTACAGACAAAGGTGTTGAATACATGTCTCAAGGAAACTCTGATGCGAATTTCTTCGTTCTTCCTGATATCGGGACTGAAATTGCTGAAGTAGAAGCTAAAAACCTTTCTAAAGAAGAGGAATTTGAAGCTAAAGAAAGACTTTTTGCTGACTTTGCCGAAAAATCTGAGCGTGTTCACACCATGAGCCAGCTATTGAAAGCATATACATTATTTGAAAAAGATGATGAATATGTAGTCATTGATGGTGAAGTAAAAATTGTTGATGAACAGACAGGTCGTATTATGGAAGGTCGTCGTTATTCAGACGGTCTTCACCAGGCCATTGAAGCAAAAGAGAATGTAAAAATTGAGGCAGCTACCCAAACTTTTGCAACGATCACGCTTCAGAACTATTTCCGTATGTATAATAAACTTGCGGGGATGACTGGTACAGCTGAAACTGAGGCTGGTGAGCTTTGGGAAATCTACAAACTGGATGTAGTGGTTATCCCAACAAACCGTCCAATCTTAAGAAATGACAAACAGGATTTGGTTTTCAAAACCAATAGAGAAAAATATAATGCTGTAATTGAAGAAATTGAAAGATTAACTGCAGAAAAAAGACCGGTCTTGGTAGGTACTACTTCTGTTGAAATTTCTCAGTTGCTTTCAAAAGCCCTTCAGTTAAGAAAGATTCCACACCAGGTACTGAACGCGAAGCTTCACAAAAAAGAAGCAGAGATTGTAGCTGGAGCAGGACAGCCGGGAGTTGTTACGATTGCAACCAATATGGCAGGTCGTGGTACGGATATCAAGCTTTCTAAAGAAGTAAAAGATGCAGGAGGTTTAGCGATCATCGGTACAGAAAGACACGATTCAAGACGTGTTGACAGACAGCTTAGAGGTAGAGCGGGACGTCAGGGAGATCCTGGAAGTTCTCAGTTCTATGTATCTCTTGAAGATAACCTGATGCGTTTGTTCGGTTCTGAGAGAATCGCTAAAATGATGGACAGAATGGGTCATAAAGAAGGTGAAGTAATTCAGCATTCTATGATCAGTAAGTCTATCGAAAGAGCACAGAAAAAAGTAGAAGAAAATAACTTCGGAACAAGAAAGAGACTTCTTGAGTATGATGACGTAATGAACAAACAACGTGATGTAATCTACAAGAGAAGAAAGAATGCTCTATTCGGAGACCACCTGAAGTATGATATCACCAATATGATTTTCGATGTAGCCAATTCTATCGTTGCGAAAGGAAAAGCTAGCGGAAGTTATAAAGATTTTGAATACGAAATCATTAAAACATTCACCATGGAATCTCCGGTTTCCCAAAGTGATTTTAATAATAAAAATGTTCAGGATCTGACGAATATCTTATTCAACGCAGCTCAGGAAGATTACAGAATGAAACTGAATTTATTGAAAGAAAAATCATTCCCAATCATTGAGAATGTATACCAAAATCAAGGTTCAATGTTCAAAATGATCCAGGTTCCTTTTACAGACGGACACAAAACAATGACGATTGTAGCTGATCTTAAAGAAGCTTACGATACGCATTGTGAAAGTTTAGTAAACGATTTCGAAAAGAACATCACTTTATCGATCATCGATGAAAACTGGAAACTTCACCTTCGTGAGATGGACGACTTAAGAAGATCTTCACAGGGAGCTGTTTACGAGCAGAAAGATCCATTGGTAATTTACAAGCAGGAATCTTTCCACTTATTCAGTGAAATGATCGACAAATTGAACAAAGAAATTATTTCTTTCTTATATAAAGGAGAAATTCCAGCTTAAGAAAAATTTAATAATATCATCTAAAAACCGCTATGGCATTGACCATAGCGGTTTTTTGTTATTCAGTATATAATAATTTTATGATAAATATCAATCTTATTATTTATTTAGAACAGTTAAAAATAATATATTTGCAGAAAATTTGAGTTTCATGAAAAATGTACTGATCTGTGCTTCCGCACTGGGAACAATGCTGGTTTCTGCGCAAAAAAAAGACACCATCAAATCCAATGATATTGAAGAAGTAGTTGTTAACGGAAGATATTATCAGAAGTACAAGCTGAATGAGGTTTCGGGCTCACTGAGAGTTCAGACTCCTATTCTTGAGCTTCCACAGAATGTACAGTCTGTAAGTTCTCAGGTTCTTGCTGATCAGATTACCTTGAACATGTCTGAAGGGATTGTCCGTAATGTAAGTGGAGCAAGAAAGGTAGAACACTGGGATAATGTGTATTCCAATGTTTTCATGAGAGGAGCCGGTATTGCTACTTTCATGAATGGAATGAATGTTTCTTCTACCTGGGGCCCTATCAATCCTGATGCTTCTATTATAGACAGAATAGAGTTTGTAAAAGGTCCTGCCGGATTCATGGGTTCTATGGGAGATCCTGCGGGGTTTTATAATGTGGTAACCAAAAAACCTACCGGAAAATTTGCCAATAGTGTTCGGTTCACTACAGGAAGCTATAATCTTTTCAGAGGGGAAGCAGATCTTGACGGGGTTCTTGTGAAAGACGGGATTTTAGATTACCGTATCAATTTAATGGGAAGCTCCAACAATTCTTGGGTGGAAAATGATAAAACAAGCAAAATCATTGTTGCTCCTTCCATTACTTTCAGACCAACAAAGACCACTACTTTTACAGCACAATACAACTATCAGTACTTAAAATTCAATCAACCAGGAGCTTACCTGATGTCTAACGACGGATATGCTTCATTGAATGTGCATACCAACTTTAATGATCCGAACTTCAAAAAAACTGAAGTAAAAGATCAGAGTTTATTCTTAAGCTTGGATCAGGAACTGTCCAAAGATTGGGTTTGGAGCACACAATATGCTTACATGGACCTGAATTATGACGGAGGTTCGTGGTGGGGAACTTTTGATCCAGCCAATAAAAATGTTTTAAACAGAACATTAAGCAACTGGCAGGCAAAAGGAAAAAACCATATTTTCCAGACGTATGTAAGAGGAAAGCTTAATACAGGAAATATTGTACATAAAATTATTGCAGGATTTGATTATGGAGACAGAAAATACATTGCTGACTTTTCATCTTTTGCAGGAGGACCTTTCCCAATTGACATTTATAATGTCAACTATGGTGTAGATCCTTCCCAACTTCCATCTTCTGATTTTTATACATTAAACTCTTCTGCTCCATTTTATAATGATCAGGGAGTAAAATACACTTCTTATTATGCTCAGGATCAGATTGAAATGTTTGGCAATAGACTAAGATTAACCTTAGCAGGAAGATATACAAGCGGTAAAACCTATTCCGCATATCCTAACCTGAGCCCGGGAACGCCTATTGTACCTGACACAGCTGGAGAATTTACACCAAGAGTAGGAATAAGCTATTCTATTAATAAAGATTTCTCGGCTTATGGTATCTATGACAAAACCTTCGTGCCACAATCCGGAACAGGAATTCATCAGACGTTGATTACAGATCCTTTCAGAGGGCAGAATATTGAATTCGGGTTGAAAAAAGACTGGTTCGGAGGAAAATGGAACTCTACTTTCGCAGTATACGAAATCAGAAGACAGAATATTCTTGTTGCCGGAAATTCAAATGAAAACGGTGGTGTTGCTTTTCAGGTTCCTACCGGAGAACAAAGAGCCAGAGGATTTGAAACTGATATCAAAGGAGAAATCATCAAAGGGTTGAACATTATCATCAACTATGCATATACAGATGCAAAAACAGTTAAAGATACAGATCCTGCAAAAATTGGAATTCAGTCTCCGGGGAATGCTAAAAATGTACAAAATACATGGGTAAACTATAGATTTGAAAATGGTCTTATGAAAGGTTTTGGTATTTCAGCAGGGTATCAGTATCAGGGAGGAAGACAATCCTGGTATGGGGTAAGTGCTACAAAAGATCAAAGCTTACCTGATTATTTTGACACTAACTTTGGAGTTTCCTATGTTGCTAAAAAATTCGATGTCAACTTTATGTTGAATAACGTTCTTAACAGAAAACTTTACAGCGGATACAGAGGAGATGGAGGAGAATATGCATGGATCTATAATGCGCCGCGTAACTGGAGAGTATCAATAGGATATAAATTTTAAAAAAAATCAAAGGTTAACCCCTCGTGGGGTTAACTTTTTGCTATGAGAAAAAAACATCACCATAAAAAGAAAGTTTCGCCAACAAAAAAATGGTCTGCCAAACTCCATCTGTGGTTTGGTCTGTCTGTCGGCATCATTGTATTTATAGTCTCTCTATCGGGGACTTTATATATTTTTAAGGATGAAGTACAAAACAGTCTGCGCAAGGAAGCCATTTATGTAAAAACAGAAGATCTCGGAAAGAAGGCATTATCGCTCAATTTGCTTCGTGAAAAAGTATCACTGGAACTCAACGAAAAACATCCGTTAAGCTCAGTAGAAATCCCTTTAGACAAAAGCAAATCCTACCGATTTCTTTATTATGAAAAAAGTAAAAAGGGCTGGAATTATTTTCAACAGGTTCTCATCAACAAACAGGTATATGTAAATCAGTACACCGGAGAAATCATGGCAGTGTATGATGAAAAGTATGATGTATTTAATATTCTGAAGTATATCCATTGGGGACTTCTGCTCAATTCTGAATGGGGACCATATACCGTAGGAATCCCGACCGTTCTCTTTATCATAATGCTGGTTACGGGAATCATCTTATGGTGGCCCAAAAATAAAAATGCCAGAAAAGGGCGTTTTTGGTTCAATTGGGAAAATGTAAAAAACTGGAAAAGTAAAAACTATGATCTTCACAATGTATTAGGGTTCTATGCCTCATTCATTGCCTTAATAATGAGTGTTACGGGAATTTATTTTGCTTATCCATATGTGAAAAATACCTTTAACCTTGCGATATCCGGTTATTGGGAAGCTCCAAAAGAAAAAGAAATCAAGTCTCCGGATTCACTGATGGTAAAAAATGAAGCTGTCTTTGATCTTGCCGCAGCGCAGACCGAAAAATTGTATGCAGGCTCATCCAGTTTCAGAATCAATTTAAACGGAAAGAATAAAAAAGGAAAGGAACTGAAAAACCTTCCTGTTACCATCTATGGACAAGACGGAAGATTCAGCGAAAGAAATCTTCTGACATTCGATAAATACTCAGGAAAGCTATTAGCCAACAAACCTCATCAAAAGCTGAGCAACGCCGAAAAATATGCCAACGCCAATTATGATGTTCACACAGGATCTTACTTCGGTCTGTTTGGAAAAATCATCTGGTTTATTGCCGGACTCACGTGTACATCACTCCCAGTAACAGGATTCCTGGTTTGGTGGGGAAAAAGAAAGAAAAAAGGAAAGAAAATATAATGAAAAAAGCGCTTTTATCAGCTGCCTGTCTGGGAACTACTACCGTTTTTGCTCAGGTAAAAGATACCCTACAAACTAAAAATGTAGACGAGGTTGTAATGACTGCCTCCAGGAAAAAGGAAAACATAAAAGAAGTTCCAAGCTCCATCACTATTGTGGGAGAGAAACAGATTCAGTCTCAGCTTACAGTAAATTCTGATATTACGAGCATTTTACAATATACGGTTCCCAGCTTAGGAACCAATTCAGGGCAGACTTCCAATTCGGGACAGACATTGAGAGGGCGCCAGGTTTTGGTTTTGATTGATGGGATTCCACAGTCTACTCCACTTCGTAACGGAGCAAGGGATTTAAGGACTATTGATCCTTCAGCGATCGAAAGAATTGAAGTGATCAAAGGAGCTTCTTCCATCTATGGGAATGGTGCAGATGGAGGAATCATCAATTATATTACGAAAAGAAGCAAAACAGATAAAAAAATCTCCGGAGTTTCACAGATTGGTCTTACAGGACAGCCATACGGAGGTACTTTAGGAGTAAGAGCCAGCCAGCTTTTATCCGGAAAGATCAATAAATTTGACTATACCCTTTCATTAGCCTATGAAAGAACGGGATATACAAAAGATGGAGATGGTATTTTAATCAGCCCTACCTACAGCATTGCCAAGATGGACAACTACAACGGTTTGCTTAAAATTGGTTATGATATCAACGAAAACCAAAGAGTTGAAGCTTCATACATTGGTTATTCTTCAAGATCAGACCTGAATGTAGGATTAAAAACAGGAAAATATGGCATTACTCCTACCATTGGTGAAGGAATTGGAAAAGGATTGGAAACAACGCCTCAGGGAACTCCGAAAAACCATAATATCAGAGTGAGTTATGACAATAAGAACCTGTTTGCAGGAACTTCTTTAAATATTAATCTTTATTATCAGGATTTTAAAACCGTTTACGGATACAGCGACACATTCTTCAATGGTGGCCAGTCCAATGTTATTTCCCAGAAAAAAGGCGCAAGAATCAATTTGGATACCCAACTATGGAACTCCCCTAATTCACAAGGAGAAATCATCTACGGAGCTGACATCCTGAACGATCAGACCGTGCAGAAACTGGAAGACGGACGTTTCTGGACACCCAATATGAGCATGACCAATATAGCTCCTTTTGTATTGGCAAAAATTGATCTTTTCAAAAAATTTACGATCAAAGGAGGGTTCCGCTACGAAAATATCAAAGTGAATGTAGATGACTTCAATACGCTTTCAACCCTTAAAAGTGACGGAACTTTCACCAAAAGTATTCCTGTAGCCGGCGGAAAACTGAGCTATAATGCTTTGGTAGGAAATATCGGTGTGCGTTATAATATTGAACCTTATATCAACCTTTTCGGAAGCTTCTCACAGGCCTACTCTATCAATGAATTAGGAAGAATCCTGAGAACCTCAACTTCTGAAACGATTAAAAACCTGGAAACGAAACCAATTATCGTTAATAATTACGAATTAGGAGCTACGGGACAGCTTTCCAGCTGGCTTAATTATGAACTGACTTCTTATGTGAGTACATCCAAACTAGGAGCATCATTTGTACAAAGCCCGGACAGATCCCTGATGATTCAGAGGTCTCCTGAAATTGTATATGGGGTGGAAGGATTTTTACACTTTACTCCTGTAAAATGGATTCAGTTTGGAGGAAGCTACAGCTGGATGGAAGGTATTACTTCTGTAAAAGATGATGGTGATTATTCAGCAAAAATCAATAACAGCAGAATTTCTGCACCTAAAGTTCTGGCTTATATACAGGCAAGACCTGTTCCTGCATTATCAATTGGTTTAGATATGCTTCATTCTTTCCAGCAAAACAGATTTGAGCCTAATGCAAAAACAGGATTATATGCCTATGGAGAAGGATATGTTCCTGAGTATACTGTTTTCAATTTCAAATCAAGCTATGAAGTAAACAACAACTGGAGGGTATCATTAGGGGTTGAAAATCTTTTCAACAAAGTTTATCAGCCTGCCATTTCATGGTGGACAGCAAGAGACAGTGATTTCACTAATGCTCTTGGGTTAAGGGGAACCTTCATGATCGAATATAAATTTTAATTAATATAAATAAAAAGCAAAACATCTCTTTGCTTTACTTTTGGCTGCATATGAAGAAAAATCATCATCATAAAAAGAAACCGGGATTCTTTAAGAAGTGGTCTGCCAAGCTGCACCTTTGGTTTGGATTGGGAATAGGTTTTCTGATCTTTATCATTTCTATCACCGGAGCATTGTACGTTTTTAAGGATGAGGTGGAAAACATCACCCGGAAAGATGTCATCTACCATCAGGAGCAGAATATTGAACAGAAACAGGTACTTCCTATCAGAGTAATGGAAAAAGCTGTGGCAGAACAGGTAAAAGAAAAATATCCGATCCACTGGGTGAATGTTCCTATTGACAAAAAGATGTCCTATATGTTCTTCTGGTATGAACATAATACGGATGCCTGGAACTATTTTGATGAATTTCCTATTTATAAACAAGCTTATGTAAACCCATACACCGGGAAAGTATTGAGAGTTTATGATGAAAAAAACGGATTTTTCAATATCGTAAAAATGATCCACTGGAGCTACCTTCTGAAACAGGATTGGGGAACGTATGTCGTAGGAATTCCTGTGATTATTTTTATCATTATGCTGATCTCCGGGATTATTCTGTGGTGGCCCAAGAACAAAGCAGCAAGAAAACAGCGTTTTGCCTTCAAATGGAAAAATATCAAAAGCTGGAAAAGAAAGAACTATGACCTTCATAATGTATTAGGTTTTTATGCTTCTATTTTTGCTTTGATCTTTTCTATTACAGGACTTTTCTATGCATTTTTTGTCGTTCAGGCGATGATCTACGTGATATTTTCAGGAGGAGAAACAAAGTATCCGGACTTTTCCCATATCAAGACAAAAGCCCCTGTTGAGCTGAGAACAGAAGGTACGCTGGATAAAATCATCAATACCGTACAGACAAAATATCCTGATTCCTATGGTTTTGCTATAGATTTAGGACACCCGCACATGGATGATCATGAACACCCCAACTTTGAAGTGTATGTGAAACATCTTTCTTATTCTTACCATAAAAGCAGCAGCTTAATCTTTGATGAAAACTCAGGAGAATTGCTGCACACCCATGATCCGAAGGATAAAAACTTTGGGGAAAAGGCTGTGAGCGCCAATTATGACATTCACGTAGGTGCTATTTTAGGCCTTCCTACCAAGATCATTGCCTTTATTGTAAGTCTTATCTGCGCCTCTCTTCCGGTAACCGGATTCATGATCTGGTGGGGGAGAAAAAAGAAAAAACCGTTAAAAACAGCTTAACATATTAAATAAAACCCAGTTAATAATCCATTAATACAATCTTTTTTATAATTTTAGCCCCTAGAATTTAATAATAGAAATGTCATTAATAGATTTATCAAAACAAGTTGCCCTTGGAGTTGACATCGGCGGAACCAATACTAAATTCGGAATCGTAAACCACCGTGGAGAAGTTCTGGATAAAGGAAACCTGAGAACCGATGCTTATGACAAAGTTGAGGATTTCATCGATGCTTTATATGAACATGTTCGTCCAATGATGGAAAAATATGGTACTGAAGCACATTTTGACGGAATCGGAGTAGGAGCTCCTAATGCAAATTACTATAAAGGAACCATAGAATTAGCTCCCAACCTTCCATGGAAAGGAGTAATTCCTTTTGCTGAGCTGATGACAGCAAAATTCGGGCTTCCTTGTACAGTAACCAATGATGCGAATGCTGCTGCCCTTGGAGAAATGCTTTTCGGAGCAGCCAGAGGAATGAAAGATTTCATCATGATTACACTGGGAACAGGAGTCGGAAGCGGAATCATTGCCAATGGAAGCTTAATTTACGGACATGATGGGTTCGCCGGAGAATTGGGACATACCATTGTAAAACCAGGTGGTAGAAAACACTGGAGTACGGGTTCTGAAGGGAGCCTTGAGGCCTATGCTTCTGCTACAGGAATTACCATTACCGCAAAGAAAATGAGAGCTGAGTTCCCGGAATCAATGCTGAACCAGTATCCTGAAGATGCAATCAATTCTAAAACTGTATACGAGTGTGCGATGAAAGAAGACCCAATTGCTATTGAGGTTTTCAGATATACAGGTCAGAAACTGGGTGAGGCATTGGCTAATTTTGTGATGTTCTCTTCCCCGGAAGCCATTCTTTTATTCGGTGGAGTGATCAAAGCAGGAGATTTTATTTTAAAGCCTGCTAAGCTTCATATGGAAAGAAACCTTCTTCCTATCTTTAGAAATAAAGTAAAACTGGTATTCAGTGAGCTTGACGAAGCAGATGCAGCCATCCTTGGAGCAAGTGCTTTGGTTTGGGAAAAATAAACTGAAATCTTTTTTAATAATATAGAGCATCCTTTTTTAGGGTGCTTTTGTTTTTCCCACAGATTACGCAGATTTTCACAGAGGATTTTATTTTCCTTGTGCTTATTTGTGAAAACATTTGTGCTATTCGTGTTTAAAATACGAGAATATAAATTAGCTTAATGAAGATGCTTCGACTATGCTCAGCATGACATTGCTAATACCAGCTGTTTTTAAAATATCCCAGATATCTGCTTTTCACATTTTGTATTGCTCTATTTTCTCACAGATTTTCGCTGATGATCGGGTTATATTTTCTTGTGTTTATTTGTGAAAACATTAGTGCTATTTGTGTTTAAAATTCAGCTTAATTGAAATGCTTCGACTCCGCTCAGCATGACATTGCTAATACTAACCTCTTTAAAATATTTCGGAGATTATCTCTTTGGTTTTATCCTATATGTATTCATAAAATGGTTAATAATCCCCTTTAAAATCATTTGTCACATCTATCATTGTAATTTGAGTTTAAGCGGCAAAATCATGTTCAAATGAAAAAGTTTTTCCTATTTTTGATAAGCTTTTTCCGGACAAAGGAAGAGAAAATAAAACAATATAATTACCAACAATGGACAATAATAATTTAGAACAGATTACTTTCGGTGGTGGATGTTTCTGGTGTGTGGAAAGCTGTTTCAATATGCTTAAAGGGGTAAAATCTGCTATTTCAGGATATTCCGGAGGACATAAAGACAATCCGACCTATCAGGAAGTCTGTACCGGTGAAACAGGACATGCAGAAGTGGTACAGATCACTTATGATCCGGCGGTTATTTCTTATGAACAGCTGATGGATGTATTTTTCTTCCTTCATGATCCTACCCAATTAAACAGACAGGGAAATGATATCGGAACTCAATACCGTTCTGTTATTTACTATAAAGATGCTGCTGAGAAGGCAAAAGCTGAAGAAGCCATCAAAGTATCTCAGGAATCAGGAAGATGGACCGGTACTTATGTAACAGAGCTGACTCAGTTCGACAAATTCTGGCCTGCAGAACAATATCATCAGGGATATTATAATGAGAACCCTACACAACCTTATTGCAGTGCTGTTGTTGGTCCTAAAATACAAAAGTTCAAAAAACATTACGGAGAACTGGGAATGCTGAACGCGGAATAAAACAGAGCGAAGAGAAATCTTCGCTTTTTTTATGAAATTAATATAAAAACTTTCAAAAAACAATGAACTACTCTTCTATTTCTATAGAGTCTTTATGCTTACCTGCATATTTATAAATAATAAGCGAGGTTACCTTTCTCAATTCCCTCCCATTATCAGGATCAATTCCATCATCTGTAAAGAATTCAACTCCATTATTATATTTTGAATACCAGATCTTTCCAAGAGCATTCACATCTGCCAAGGTATCCTTTCTCATGATTCTCTTGAAGTGTTTAAGTTTATGAGAATTCATGGCCACAACATTAATTCCGGGACTGATATAGCTGCTGTCTGTTCCAATATATCTTTCCCCATTCCAATACATATACTTTTTCTCCTCCATCGGGGTAATTGTTGGCATAAAGCTCAAAGGAGATGAATAATTTCCATTTACCTTCTTACTCCCGGAAAAAAGAACATTTCCCGTAACAAGACACAAGAGAAAAGCTATTTCTAAAATACCCAGACCGTTTTGCTTGATAAAGTCGGGCATTTTAAAATGTTGTTCATTGGTAATGTTGATATTTAATTTCGAAAACTTTTCAGACAAAGATTCTTCATCCTCATCAACAGTAATTTTAATGGTTGTTTTATTGGTATCCTCTTCCTCCTTAACAAAGGTTCTGGAAAAGTCCAAAAAATCTTTACACCCAATATATTGGCTCAGTTTATCAAGAATTTCTTTATCTTTTATATCCGGATCTTTGTCGTCCCGTATACATGCATTATAATATCTCGTGAAAGTTCTTTCGTGAATGATAAAATTCCAGGCATTCTCAAAATAATCAGAAAGTTCAGAAGCCCAACCACTCTTCGTACTCTTGTTGGGAAAGTCTTTCTCTGCTTTCTTGAATACTTCATGAATTAGTAGTTTTCTCTTGGACATATATAATTTTTTCAGTCATTACAAAATAGGTGATTATCACTCATACCACATTACGGATTCCCATAAAGAATCCGTTGTCCATTTCGTGTCCATAGATGTCCAGAACGTGTCTAACACCTGCGTCATGTTTTGTCGCATCTTTACTTCAGAAATCAGTGACAAACAAAACATTACAAGAACAAATTTACAAAACTGATTTCAAAATCACCAGATAAAATGGAGGAAAACTCCGGACTGGGAAGCAGATGTTTCTCCTCCGTTTTTGATGGTTCACTTCCCAAAAAATTTAGAAGCGCTTCAAATTTTTTATTCGTGTAGCTCTACCTGTGATCTGTTTTACGGGCAACTACAGAAATGCTCAAATTTTAAATTTTTACGGAAATGATAGAAATTATATTGATGCTATTAGGTTTAGCATTCTCAAACAATAATGCCAACACGGCAGCAGATAATAGTAATAATCAGGAACAGATAACAGTTCAGCTGGCAGATCCAGGAGAAGGAGTAAATCCGGGGGATACAGGAGGAGATACAGGGCCTGTTCTTCCACCTAAAAAATAGGAAAATAAGACCGTTCTTTTTTAGAACGGTTTTTTTATATTAGTAATATGATACGATATCTATTATTTTTACTAATCATTCTTGTTTCTTGTAAAGAAAAAACAGAAACAAATTATCTAGCAAAGGCAGATCAATTATATAATAAAGGGACAAACTTGCTCCTTAAAAATAACCTTGAGGCCTATTCAAAATTTCAGCAAGCACTAAATTATTATTATAAAGCAAAAGATTCTTCCAATATCTCTAAGAGCCTGATCTGTCAGGCAATCGCCCAAAAATATACCGGTGATATATTCGGTGCTGAAACAACATTAGTGGATGCGCTCAATTTTATGAAAGAAGGTGACGAAAGCCTCTATTCTGTATATAATACTCTCGGAGACATAAAATATGATCAAAAAGAATACTCTTCAGCTACAGAATGGTATAATAAAGCTCTTGCGGAAAAAAATGAATCTATTGAAAAGAAATATACTATTCTTAATAATAAAGCAGCATCAGAGTACCGACAAGGCCAATACTCTTCAGCATTAAAAGCTTTACAAAGTATCGATCTATTAAAAATAAAAGATGTCAATCTCCAAAATAGAATTAAAGAGAATATTGTTTACACTCGATGGCTTCAAGATAAAAATTATCCCGCTCATTCAGAATTCAAAAAATTATTAACACAAAAGTTACAGCAAAATGACAACTGGGGCGCAAATTCAAGTTACTCTCATTTAGCAGAAATATATCAGCAAACCAATCCAGCTATTTCATTATTTTATGCAAAACAAATGCTTAACACAGCAGAAAAAATAAAAAGTCCCGAAGATCGTCTGGAAGCCATTGAAAGAATTTCTTTTGTTGATAAACCTTCTAACGCTATCTCCAATTTTATACAATATAAAACACTTTCAGACAGTATTCAAAATTACAAAAATGCAAATAGAAACCGTTTTGCCTATATTAAATACGACAGTGAGAAAAAGGAAACAGAAAACCAACGGCTAAAAGTTGATCAGGCACAAAAAGAAAATCAATTGATACGTCAGCAAGCCGCTCTGGCGGTTGCAATAATTGCCATCGTGATCATCGTTATTTTATACCGCAGAAGACAAGCCAGGCTTAAACAGGAAAATGAGCTCAAATTAAAAAATGACCAGCTAAGAATTTCAAAAAGAGTCCACGACGTAGTGGCCAATGGAATCTACCAGGTCATGACCAAAATAGAAAACCAGGAACATTTTGATAAGGAAAATGCCCTTGATGAATTAGAATTTGTTTACGAAAAGTCCAGGGATATTTCCTACGAAAAACATGATCCGGAAAATGATAAAAAGAACCATAGAGACAGAATTTCTACCCTTATTGCATCTTTTAAAAACGAAGTGATAGATACCTATATAGTTGGGAACGAAAATGAAATATGGAACGGAATTTCTCAACCCCCTTTTGAAGATATCTATCAGGTTATCCGTGAGCTGCTCGTTAATATGAAAAAACATAGCCGGGCATCCCGTGTTATTTTTAAATTTAAAAGGATAAATAATATAATCAAAATCCAATATACAGACGATGGAATTGGAATTCCAGGTGCTATGATTTACAAAAATGGACTTACAAATACGGAAACCCGTATTGCTGCTATCCGTGGAGAAATTATTTTTGACAATAAATCCGAAAAAGGACTGAAGGTTAGTATTTCATTTCCTGTTTCTTAAAAAAAGACCTAAAGAATGTTCAAAAAAATTTTAATTGCCGAAGACCAAGAAATGGGTAGTTTATCTGTCCAGAAAACATTAGAAGAGCTTAATATTCCAAATGTTGACTATGTATATTATTGCGATGATGCTTTAGCAAAAGTTAAAAGAACGATTCGGGAAAACAATCCCTACGATTTACTGATCACTGACCTTTCTTATGAAGAAGACCATCATCTTCAGAATATTAAAGATGGAAAAGAACTAATTGAAGAAGTCAGAAAGTTACAACCTTCATTAAAAATCATAGTCTTTTCCGGAGAGCGTAAATCCGGAATTATAGATTCTCTCTTTAATGACTGTAAGATTAACGGCTTTGTCCGTAAAGCCAGAAATGATTCCAAAGAATTGAAAAAAGCGATTGCGGCCGTTTATGCCAATGAAAGCTATCTGTCCCTGGATCTTAAGCAGGAAGTAAAAAAGCTTAATAGTTATGAGTTTACATCCTATGATATTACACTCGTTTCTCTTCTTTCTCAGGGTGTACAACAAAAAAATATCCCAACTTATCTGCAGAATAATAATATCACCCCCAATAGCCTGAGCAGTGTGGAAAAAAAATTAAACAGTTTAAAAGAAGCACTGGGAGTTAAAAGCAATGAACAATTAATCGCTTTCTGTAAAGATCTGGGAATTATTTAATCTTGTTTTACATTTCTATATCTATATAAGCCTTTCAATTCTTTTGGAAGGCTTTCTATTTACGGGAATCCGTAAGGAAAACTATTCCCAGTCCAATATTTTTGTCAGTATCAAATCTAAAAACTCAGGCAATGGCAAAAATAATTTTCCAAAATGAAACACTGACAGGCACAGCGGAAGTCGGATCCGCTTCCACAAAGATTTTAAGTGATAGGGATATTCTAAGAAAACGCTCGGAGAAATATCTGAACTTAATTAGAACAATGGATACAGAACTCCTTATTGAAACAAGAGGAAAGAAAGATATGATGACAAAAATTCATGAAGAATTTGGTTCTGCCCAGCTGGCTGATCTTCCCATAGGAATTTTGGCTAAATGTTATCTGGGGCATCCTCATGAAGTGCACACTTTAGATCTAAGCGCAGGACAAATCATTAAACATTATATCATAGGAGAGCTTCTTCCCGAACATTTTGAAAAAGCAAGAACCCTCGCTAAACACAATGCTTATTTTTTTGTAGAAGTATATAAAGATAAACTTATCCTTATCCGGGAAGACGGAACAGCAGCCAAACTATAACCACGAAAAATCAAATACAATGTCACAAAGAGTAATTTCATATGCAGACCTTTCAAGGATCAACAGTGCTTTAAGCTCGCTTAAAACAGATATGCGGGAAGTCAATATAGAATTAGGAGGCCTCAATACAAAGCATGACCACCTGAAAAGTGATTTATTACAGCTATCCCTTTCCTTTGCTGATTTTGTAGAGTCGGATATAAAACATAAAGCACTACAACTCGCCGAAACGAGACAGGGAAATCTGAAACAGGACCTGCAGATAAAGTTCGGATATTATGCAGAAGTCCGCAGAATGGCCACAGGGATCCTGCAGGGTGTAGATACAGGAATTATAGGCGATGATACATTACGCCATACAACTGAGGAGGTCATGATAAAAGCCCCGAATTATTGGCTGGCTCCGGCTTTGGTTGTACTCTCGTCCTGGATTCGGGATGATAAAAACACCACCGAAAAAGCATTGGCCGAAAGCTTAAAAAGGGACGATTACAAAACAACTCTTTTCCTTATGCTTGTTATGAGAAGATTAGGAAGAAATGATGCATGCTTCCAATGGATGAACAGGTATTTTCTTCATCAGAATCCTCACAACCTTGATAGGGAGTTTGTCATTATCCTGGAAGCTATCACCACCGGAGTTTTTCAGCCCGCTTCTCACCAGTTGATGATTAACAATGTTAAAAGTTGGATCACTCAGCTCACTCAAACGGACAGCTACATTGATAAACAGAAAGTTCAGTGGACTCATTTTTTTGAAACAAAAGGTTCCCTGTCCTCAAAAAAATACCCGTTACTTGAAGAATTTGCACCGAATTGGGACAATCTGAAAACTTCTGTTATCCAGGCAAGATCTCATCATGCACTAGATTTACACTTTAAAAATATTTTTGAAACTACAACAGATTATTCTAAAGCTACCAAAATTCAGCTTGATGAAATTCTTTCCTTACTGGTGACCAATTTTGATGATGATGAACTTCCATTGCAAAATGAAGTAAGGCTCAACCAGCTCATCATTCAGAAAGATGGGGATAAAAAAGCTGCGCAATCTTTAATGAATGAAGAGAAACACATTTTTGACGAAAAAGTAGATTTCCTTCAGATGTTGACAAATGCAGCATTCAATCCGGAATTAACCGGTGCTACAAAAGTTACACAGGCTCTTGCTGTTTCCATCAGCCAGCCCTGGATTGTAGAAGCGCATGACTCTTTTACTGCAAAATACAGAAACGAGATAGAGGAAAATGTAGACTTGATTATAGACGGTTTCAAGACCTCAACACCCGATGGAAGTGACGAAACGGAACAATTACAAAAGCACAATCGGTACTGGACTGATTTTCTTGAAAATGAATTAAAAAAACTGACATTTCCATTCGTCTTAATTTTCTTCGGGATTATAATTTCTGCAGCTAGTTTAATCATTTTTAAATTCGGAATTATGGGAATAATTGGCGCTTTGATTGGCGGACTGATTATTTGGAATACTATCAGTAACCATAAAAAAGCAAAGAAAAAAACTATAGAAACCATCATGGAAAGAAAGAACAAGTCTAAAGAAGTATTACGAGGATGCATTGCTGAAACAGTAGATTACAGACAGGAATTTGCTCAGGAAGATGCAAAAGCTGAAATTTTAAGGCAGACCTTAATGTCTATCACGCCCGAAGATTTTTCAAGTACATCCAGAGATACAAGAACCATTTTACAACCTTCTTAATAATTACAGTATGGACAATATTAAAAACGATTCTGAAGAGAATAAAAAGCATAAGCCAGAACAGCAGCCAAGACCGAATTTTTTTCAGGGAAGAACCGAAGGGGAAAAAGAAAAAGCAAAATTCCCGGCCTGGGATATTATCCCTCCTTATCAGTTCATTAATCCAAGAATAAAAAACCAAGAATGAAATCACCTGTTACTTACGCTGATTGGGTAGATCTTTTTGACCGTTACGGGAAGGGTGAAGATGTACTTGAGGAAATGAGTACGGGGCACTTCCGCCTTGACGCCGGAACCGCTGAACGTTTCTATGTAAGAGCCGAAGAAGCTTATAAAGCCCGGAAAAAAATATGGTTGGATCAATATCAGAGAAATTTTAACCTTCAGCACATTAAAACCATTGAGGAATTGGAATTTGTCCTTCAGAATAATAAAAAGACACTAGCTGTTTTAGCAAAGTTCGCCCATTCTAAAAGCCTTCCCAGTGAACTGAGAGAGGGTTTTGTGAAGGATTTCACAGGCTTTGTAAATGATTTCAAAAAAAATCTAAAAGATAATACCCCAAAAGACAATCAAGAGAGAGAAAAAATGCTGATGGTGATCAATTCATTCAGTGCCTGCGAATTCCAGCAATATGAATCTTTTGAAGAAATCTCCAATCCAAATTCCTCAACAGGAAGAAAAATTATTTTTTAAGTATGGCAAACAAAGAAGAATTTAAAAATTCTTTATCCAGAATGTTCCGGGCAAGAATTCCTTTTATCTCAATCCGGAGTATAGAAAGATCGAGGGTTTTAGAAATAATACAGCAACTGTCGGAAGAAATTAATATTCCGATATACATCCATAGCTTATCACACGGAACCACGGATATTAAAACAAGAAAAACAATTAACGATGACCGTTCTGTTGCCGGCGGAATTGATTTTGCCGTTCAGAATATTTCACAAAGACAAAACCTTACTTTTATTTTTACGGAAGTAAGTGATATTGAAGATGATAACATCGTATCCAGACACATCTATGATTGCGTGGTCCAGGCTATTGAAAAGGGCGGAAGCATCTGCATCATCTCTACAAAAAGCGTCTGGTCGCAACTGCAGCGTTTAGGAATGACCCTTACGCTGGATCCCCCTAACGAAGAAGAAATGCTGACCGTTGTCAAGGACTGTGTGATCCCTTACAAAGGCTCTATTCCTATTGACTGGGATGAAAATGACCTAAAAATGGCAGCAACTATTTTAGCCAATATGACCAAAATAGAAGCTGAAAATGTTCTGGCTACCCAAATGTCAAAAGGCTCTCTTACAAAAGACGATATTAAAAGCCTGAGCATGGAAAAAGATAAGCTTTTCAGCAATATTTCAGGTCTTGAAAAGGTAAAAGTAGACCCATCTTTAATATCCGTAGGAGGGCTTAGCGGATTACATCAATGGCTTGATAATCAGAAACAGCTATTAACTGCAGATTTAAAATCAAGAAAACTTCGTCCGCCGAGAGGTGTATTATTGGTGGGGGTTCCAGGCTGTGGGAAATCTTTGTCTGCAAAATTCATCGCCGCTACGTGGAACCTTCCTTTGTACCGGTTAGATTTTGCATCCATTCAGGGAATGTACGTAGGACAGTCTGAAAACAGATTAAAAGAGGCATTTGAATCAGCAGATAATGCGGCTCCTTGTATTCTATGGATTGATGAAATTGAAAAAGGATTAGCTGCCAATGCCAACGATTCATCCGGGGTGACCACAAGAATGATTGGGCAGTTTCTATTCTGGCTGCAGGAAAGCACCGAAAAGGTTTTTGTGATAGCAACAGCCAATGATGTGACAAAGCTACCTCCCGAATTGCTTAGAAAAGGTAGATTCGATGAGCTTTTCTTTGTAGACCTTCCACAGGATCAGGAAAGGGCCGATATCATCAATCTTTATCTTAAAAAGAATCTTTTACCGCCTCCTTCTTCTTCGACTTTTGAAAAGCTGACAGCTATTTCGGCAGGTTTCGCCGGATCCGATCTGGAAGGAGCCATAAGAGATGTCGCTATACAGGCCGTAATCAATGGAGACCCTTTTATTACCGACGAGCTGTATGAAAAATGCTTCCAAAATATTGTCCCGCTAAGTAAAACCAGCCCTGAAAGAATTGAAGCAATCAGAAACTGGGGCAAAGAAAGAGCCGTGCCCGCTTCAGGATTGGCATGGAATTCATCAACAAATGATAAAGCTTCTGCCAGGCGCACTATCATTATATAAGAATCATTTACAACATTTATATACAAACTCTTTGAAAGTTTTTTCATTTACGGATTCCCGTAAGGATCAGAGTTATGAGCGTTATACTTTTGAAATGTTAAACCAATAAAAAATTTAGCATGGCAAAAAAACCATTAGGAACAAAAGCAAGGACAGGAGAAAAATGTCCTGAATCAGGAGTATGGAAAGTTGTTGGAAATCCATCTACAACAGCCCCTATTTCTGAAGGCAATACAATGCCTCCCTATAGCGGTAACGCTGTTACATGGGAGTTAATTCAGTACGCCTAAACTCTACCCAGCGATCAAACTAATGATCGCTGGATTTAAATTAACAACTTAAAAAATTATAATTATCATGAAAAAATTACTTTTCACTACCCTCTTGGCCGCAGGACTAATACTACCGGCAAGCTTCACAGCAACAACAACCGGTATCACTTCCAAAACAGAACTATATTCTAAAAAGCAAAAGAAAAAAGCAAAAAAGAAGAGTAAAAGCAGTTCCGACTCAAAAAGATCAAAATCCTTTTACTCATCAAGCAAAGGCTGTACTTATAACGGAAATAAGCTTTATGTAGGATCAAGAGGAGGCTGTTATTATTATACCGGAAACAGTAAACAATATGTTGACAGGTCATACTGTTCCGGATGCAATTAGCACTACTTAAAAAACTAAAAACACACATCATATATAAAAAAAGCGAAGATTTTTCTCTTCGCTTTTTATTATCTTATCATTTCCGTATGCGGAATATCATCTTCAAGATACTTCTTGCCCGTATCTATAAATCCGAACCCACCATAGAATCTTAAAAGATAATCCTGTGCAGATATTTTGATTTCAGAAGTGTGAAAACGGTTTTCTATGGTTTCTACGGCATATTGTATCAGCTGTTTTCCCAGACTTTTACCTCTCGCCTGTTCTGTTGTCAGAACTCTGCCGAAGGAAGTTTCATCATATTTTATTCCTTTATCAAAAACACGACAGTATGCAAGCACCTGTCCGTCTTCTTCAGCCCAGATATGAACCGCTTTCTGATCATAATTATCCAGATCAGGATAAGGACAATTCTGTTCAATAACAAAAACGTCTATACGTGCTTTCAGTATTGAATACAATTCAGGAACGGTGAACTCATCAAACGTTTTGATTTTCCAGATAATATTACTCATCGAAACTTATATTATTATTGGTTAAAAACTCATTGGTCTTTTGAATAAAATTAAGAATGTTATCTCCGCCCTCTTTCTTTTCTGCTGAGGTCACATACAGTTCAGGAAGATCTTCCCAGGTTTTATGAAGCTCAGCTTTATAATCTTCAACGTTTTTGATAGCAACGTTTGGTTTTAGTTTGTCAGACTTAGTAAATACAATAGAAAAAGGTATTCCACTCTCTCCGCACCATTGGATAAATTCCAGATCAATTTTCTGTGGAGTGTGTCTTATATCTACCAATACAAAAAGGTTGACAAGATTTCTTCTGTTCAGAATATAATTCGTGATCAGCTTTTCAAAATCCTTTCGCTGAACTTTTGAAACCTTTGCATAACCGTAGCCCGGTAAATCCGTAAGGTACCAATTTTCATTCACTAAAAAATGATTGATCAGCTGGGTTTTTCCCGGAGTCTGTGATGTCTTGGCCAGGTCTTTATGGTTCATCATTGCATTGATCAATGATGACTTTCCTACGTTTGATCTTCCGATAAAAGCATATTCAGGAATATTAGGTTCAGGGCATTCCTGCCATTTTCCGCTGCTCTTTACAAACTCTGCTGTCTTGATAATCATTGTTGAATGTATTTTAGAAAAATAAACCATTAAGAAAAGCTCTTAATGGTCATTTTATGATGTATTTATTAAACTTTATCTTTTATCCAGTTGTACAGGATTTCATTGAATTCATCTGGTTTCTCCATCATGGCTGCATGGCCGCAATGGTCTATCCAGAATAAATCTGAATTCGGAATAAACTTGTGCATGTCTTCTGCTACTTCCGGAGGAGTTACATTATCCTGTTTCCCCCAGATCAGACACGTAGGTGTCGTAATCTTCGGAAGGTCGTTCAGCATATTGTGTTTGATGGCACTTCTTGCCAGCATTACTGTTTTTATTCCTTTCATTCTGTCATTTACCACCGCAAAAACTTCATCTACAAGATCCTCTGTCGCAATCTTTGGATCATAGAAAACCTCTTCCGTTTTCTTTCTGATATAAGACCGGTCATTTTTCCTTGGAAAACTGTCCCCGAAAGTTCTTTCATATAATCCGGAACTTCCTGTAAGCACAAGATTTTTCACCAGATCAGGTCTTGCTAAAGTCAAGATAAGCCCTACATGCCCTCCCATTGAGTTTCCCATAATGGTAACCGGACCAGAAATATGACTTTCTATAAACTTGATAATATATTTTGCGATAGTGGTAAGATTCGTATTGAGTACCGGCAGATCATAGATCGGCAATTGAGGAACGTATACTTTAAAGCCTCTTTCCGAAAAAAAATCTACCATTTTATCGAAATTACTCAAACCACCCATTAACCCGTGCAACAGCACTAATGGATGTCCTTCTCCCGCTTCTACATAGGAATATTTCTTTTCTTTTTTTGTACTAAATATCATAAAACGCCTTAATAAAGCCTTGCAAAAATACAAATTAAACCTCAAAAAAATTTTGATTATCCTAATTTAAGATAAAAATAATATAATATTCTCCTTTTTAACTTTTTTTTTCAAACACGCTTTATTATGGGCTAAATAACACTCTCAGCAACTATCTTCATATCAGTATTTTACATTATTGAAATTCAATCTCTGATAAAACTTATTAACATTGAGTCAAAAAGTGGGAAAAAGTGGGAAATTTTGGAAATTATTATATAAATTTGTCCCAAATGAAAAATTTCATTGGGACATATGAGTGTAAAATTGACGACAAGGGCCGCTTAAAAGTTCCTTCATCTTTAATTAAACAGATGGAAAACTTCGAAGACAAGGCTTTTGTAGTCAAGAGATCTGTGTTCCAACCCTGTCTGGAAGTCTATCCTATGAATGCATGGGACAAACTGATGGGCAAAATTAATAAACTGAACAGGTTCATAAAAAAGAATGCTGATTTCATACGAATGTTTACGGCAGGAGTAAAAACAGTAGAATTGGATAATGCAGGAAGATTACAGATATCGAAAGACCTGACCGTTTTTGCAAATCTTCAGAAAGATATTGTGATTACCAGCGCAGGAGAACTCTTCGAGATTTGGGACAAAGATGCCTATGAAAAGGTAATTGCTACCAATGAAGCTGATTTTGCAAGCCTTGCCGAAGATGTGATGGGCTCTTTTGACGAAGAATAGCGATAGTAGGTTATTAATTAATAGTATTAAATAAAAAACACAATTAAGCATGTATCATAACCCCGTTTTGTTGAAGCAGAGTGTTGATGATTTGGTGACGAATCCTGACGGAATATATGTGGACTGCACCTTTGGAGGCGGAGGCCACTCCAGGGAGATTTTGAGCAGACTTTCTGAGAAAGGAAGATTGTTCAGCTTTGACCAGGATCTGGATGCACTTAAAAATACAATTGATGACCCCAGATTTACATTGGTTAATCAGAATTTCAGGTTTCTGGAAAATTCATTACTGATGTATGGAGTTCCTCAGGTAGACGGTGTTTTGGCTGACCTGGGTGTTTCTTCACACCAGTTTGATGAAGCAGACAGAGGATTCTCTACAAGAAGCAATGCTCCTTTGGATATGAGGATGAATGTAATGCAGAATCTTGATGCCAAAAGAGTGATCAATGAATATGAAGAAAGTGAACTGGCAGATCTTTTCTATCACTATGGAGAATTGAGAGAAGCAAGAAAACTGGCGAGAGAAATTGTTCATCACAGAAAAACAAAAAGCATAGATACTACTGAGGATCTGAAAAAGCTTTTCAGCTATATTCCGCCTCATAAAGTAAATAAATTCTATGCCCAGCTTTTTCAGGCGATAAGAATTGAAGTTAACCAGGAGCTTGAAGTATTAAAAGAAATGCTGGTTCAGGCTTACAATGTGTTGAAACCGGAAGGAAGACTCGTTGTTATTTCTTACCACTCTTTAGAAGACCGTTTGGTAAAAAGATTCCTGAAAAACGGAATGTTCGAAGGAGAGCCGGAAAGAGATATCTACGGAAATTATAAAAAGGCATTCGAATTGATAAAGAGTAAAGCGATCATTCCTGATGACCAGGAGATCGAAGAAAACTCTAGAGCAAGAAGCGCTAAAATGAGAACAGGAATAAAGATATAAATGATAAATCATAAGTGATAAGCGATATCAATTATCTTTTATCATTAATCAATTATAAAAAAGCTTTGGCAAAAAGAACAACAAATCGCCCCCAGAAAAGACTCACTTTTATAGATATTATAAAAGGAAACTTTCTGAACCGTGATGAGATCAAAATACATTACAAGTATTTTCTCCTGTTGTTTATACTGATGATGGCCATGATTTATACCAACCATCTCGTCAATAAAAAAATTAAAATTGTAAACGCCTTAAAGGAGGAAACAGAAGAATACAAATCTAGAAACGCTTACGCCCAGAGTAAGCTGATCAAAGTAAAAATGGAATCAGAGCTGGGGAAAGAGGTCGCCCGGGATTCATTGATGACCCTGGAAAACCACCCTCACAAATTGCTAATAAAACTGGACAGTACAGATGCAAAAGCAAAATGAATACGACAATAAACGTAAGAAAACGTTACGATGGGGCTACCTCTTTGCAGTGGTAGCTTTGTGCGTGTTTGTCATGTTCTTGGCAAGAATTGTTATTCTTCAGAATACCAATGTTCAGGAAATTAAAGACGATTACATTAATAAAAACTACCGCGAAGCGACTTTAAAGGCTGCCCGCGGTAATCTTTTTGCGTCTGACGGCTCTATTCTCGCAACCACAGTGATGCGGTATGACATCTACCTTGACTTCAAAACGATGAAAGATACAGTGTACTCCAACAACATCGGAGCGCTTACAGATTCATTGAGCAAAATGTTCGGAAAATCCAGAGGAGAATTCAGACAGAAATTTGACGAGCAGAAGAAAAAGAAAAACCAGTACTATACATTGGCAAAAGGACTGGATTTCGATCAATATGACAGAATCCGAAAGTTTCCTATTTTCAAAAAGGGTAAAAATAAAGGGGGGTTTATTGTTGACCGAAATTATAAAAGAGAATTGGCTACTTCGGAAATCGGAGCCGGAACCATTGGGATGGATAACGGTGAGCTTAAATCCGGATTGGAAGGCGCTTTCTCCAAATACCTGACAGGAACTGACGGAAAAAGACTAGAACAAAGAATCAATTCTTCTCAATGGAAACCTATCGACTTCTGGAAAGTACAGGAACCTGTAGACGGAGAAGATGTATATACGACTTTAGACCTTAGAATTCAAGACATTGCGCACTCAGCTCTTGAGAAGCAAATGGTTAATTTCGAGGCCAAACACGGCACCGTAATCGTGATGGAAGTGGAGACCGGAAAAGTACGTGCTCTTGTCAACTTAAGAAGAACAGATTCAGGAGATTACGAAGACTCTTACAACTATGCCCTGAAAGACAACATCGAGCCTGGATCTACTTTTAAAACCATTTCGCTTTTAGCAGCAATGGATGATGGATTCATCGATGAAAACACAACGGTAAACGTAGGAAACGGAGTCTGGGTATATGCAAAACAAAGAATCTCCGACGGCCACGGAGGAGGAACATATGATATCAGTGATGTATTGGCGAAGTCCAGTAATGTAGGAACTTCAAAGCTGATCACAAAATATTATGCAGAAAAGCCCCAGATTTTCCTTGATCACCTGAAACGCTGGAAATTATTCGACAAAATGGACATTGAGCTTCCAGGAATTACAAAACCAAAGATCGTAACTCCACAAAATAAAAGATGGAATGCCGCAACGCTGGCTTCTATTTCTTACGGATACTCTTCCAACATCAACCTGCTGCAACTGACAACCTTCTACAACGGAGTAGCCAATGGAGGAAAAATGCTTAAGCCTTTATTCATTGATAAAATCATGAAAGACGGAAAAGTAATGTACAGCGCCAAGCCTGAAGTAATGGTAAACAAAATGGCTTCTGAAAAAGCCATTAAAATGATGACCAGCGCTTTAACCAAAGCAGTAGAAAAAGGAACAGGACGAAGCATCTTTACTCCCAACCTGAAAATGGCAGGAAAAACAGGAACCGCAAGATTTGAATACTGGCTGCCTGGCCCAATGAAGTACCGAGCATCGTTTGCAGGCTTCTATCCGGCAGATGCACCAAAATATACCTGTTATGTAATGATTAGTGAACCCAATACAGCAAAAGGGTTTTATGGAGGTTCTGTTTCGGCACCGGTATTTAAAGAAATTGCAGGAAAAACATTCCTGAAAACACCTCAGAATATTGAAAAAGAAATGCTTGTAGACAAAAAGGTAAACCTGAGTAAAATGGTAGAACCTAATGTAAAAGTAGCAGTCAATGATAAGCAAATGCCCAATGTAGTAGGATTAATCGGTAAAAATGTAATCCCGCAGTTGGAAAACTTAGGATACCGTGTCGACTATAAAGGAGTAGGAAGAATTAAAGAACAATTCCCTTTGGAAGGCACAACGATCAGTAAAAACCAGAGAATTTATTTGTCTCTGCAAAATTAAAACAAAGTCCCGCAAGGACATTTAAAACAAAATAGGGCAAGCCTTATTGATAAAGATGATTATAACAGAATTAGTAAACAGAATCCCAGTACTGGAAATTCACGGTGATAGCAACCGTGAGGTTACAGAATTGGTGATCGACAGCAGAAAGGTTACGGAAAACGCTCTTTATATTGCGATGAAAGGTACTGTAGTGGATGGGCATTCATTCATTGCATCTGCTATTGAAAAAGGTGCTGCAGCAATCGTTTGCGAAGAATTTCCAGAAACATTGGTTGAAAATGTAACCTATATTCAGGTAAAAGATGCATCTAAAGCTCTGGGCCACCTTGCTTCCAATTTCTACGGAAACCCTTCACAGAAACTAAAGCTGATAGGCGTTACGGGAACTAATGGAAAAACATCTGTTTCTACCCTTCTTTTTGATGTTTTCAAAAACCTGGGCTATGAATCTGCATTGCTTTCCACTGTTGAAATCAGAATCGGTGAAGAAATTATTCCCGCTACCCATACCACTCCTGATGTGATTACCATTAACAGGATTTTGGCAGAAGCGGTAGAAAAAGGATGTGAATTTGCTTTCATGGAAGTAAGCTCACACGGAATCGCCCAAAACAGAATTGAAGGATTACACTTCAAAATAGCGGGCTTTACCAACCTTACTCATGATCATTTAGATTATCATAAAACTTTCGAAGAATATTTAAAAACAAAGAAAAGATTCTTTGACCAATTAGAAGATACAGCCATTGCTATCACCAATGTAGATGACAAAAACGGGAATGTCATGCTTCAGAATACTAAGGCTGCAAAGAAGTCTTATGCTTTGAAAACCATGGCAGACTATCACGGTAAATTATTGGAAGTAGATTTCAACGGAATGCTGTTAAACTTTAACGGAAAAGAATTCTGGACAACACTGACTGGGAAATTCAATGTATACAACTTGCTGCTTGTATTCGGGATTGCTGCTGAACTTGGTTTTGAGCAGGATGAAATTCTTCAGGCAGTCAGCAAATTAAAAAGAGTTTCCGGAAGATTTGAAACCTTCAAATCTGATGGTGGAATCTTCTTTATCGTAGATTATGCCCACACTCCGGATGCATTGGAAAACATTCTGGACAGCATCAATGACATAAGAACCAAAAACGAAAGATTAATCACCGTATTCGGTTGCGGAGGAGACAGAGATCACTCCAAAAGACCTGAAATGGGAAATATTGCCTCTAAAAAATCAACATTGGCAATCATCACTTCAGATAATCCGAGAACAGAAGATCCTGCACAGATCATCAAAGAAATTGAAGCAGGCGTTGAACCTCAGAACTTCAGCAAGTACACTTCAATTCCGGACAGAAGAGAAGCCATAAAGATGGCGATAAAATTTGCAGAACCTAAAGATATTGTTTTGGTTGCCGGAAAAGGCCACGAAACCTATCAGGAGATCAATGGTGTAAAACATCATTTTGATGACAAAGAAGTAATTAATGAGCTCTGGAAATTAATGAGCAAGTAAATTACAAACGATAATTGATACATAATAACAAGTTTATCATTCATCAATTATCAATGATTATTTATTAACAATTGAAACTATGCTATACTATCTATACGAATATCTAACCAACCATGGAATTCACGTTCCGGGATTAGGATTGTTGAAATACATTTCCTTCCGTGCCGGAATGGCTGTATTATTCTCTCTGATTATTGCTCTTGTCTACGGAAAAAGAGTAATCAATTATCTGAGAACAAAACAAATGGGAGAATTGGTACGTGATCTTGGATTGGATGGCCAAAAGCAAAAAGAAGGAACTCCTACCATGGGAGGACTCATCATCATTTTGGCAACCATCATTCCCGTATTGCTGTTTACAAGAATTACCAATGTGTATATTGTACTGTTGCTGGTTTCAATGTTTTGGATGGGAGCCATTGGTTTCCTTGATGATTATTTAAAGAAAATCAAAAAAAATAAAGACGGATTAAGTGGTAAATTCAAAATTGTAGGACAGGTTGGTTTAGGGCTAATCGTTGGAATTACAATGTATTTCCACCCGGATATTACCGTTAAAAGAAAATATGCCGATGCTAAAGTGGTGAACAGAAATAATGTAGAACAGAATTTTATGCCTACAGAAAAAATTACTGTTTCTACCGTTCCCTTTGCAAAGAACAATGAGTTTGATTATAGCGGAATTTTGTTTTGGATGAATGATAAAGATGCCCATGAGTGGGCATGGATTGTCTTTATTCCTATTGTCATCTTCATTGTAACAGCAGTTTCAAACGGCGCCAATATCACAGATGGAATTGACGGCCTCGCAGCAGGAACAAGTGCCATTATACTGCTCACGCTGGCCCTTTTCGCTTACCTTTCCGGGAATATCATCTTTGCAGACTACCTTAATATCATGTTCCTTCCCAATATGGGAGAGACCACCATTTTTGCCGTGGCAATGGTAGGTGCAGTAATTGGATTCTTCTGGTACAATACCTATCCTGCACAGGTTTTCATGGGAGATACCGGAAGTTTGATGCTGGGAGGAGTAATTGCCGTTCTTGCAATCATTTTAAGAAAAGAATTATTGATTCCTGTATTATGCGGAATCTTCCTGATTGAAAACCTGTCTGTAATGCTTCAGGTAGTTGTTTTTAAATACAGAAAAAGAAAATACGGGCTGGAATATGCCCAAAACAATAGACTATTCAAAATGTCACCATTACACCACCATTATCAGAAAGAAGGGTTTCACGAAAGTAAAATCGTGAACAGAATGATTATCATCGGTGTAATACTGGCTATTGTATGTCTGATCACATTAAAAATGAGATAAAATTAAAAGCTGTAGCAATAAGCTTAAAGCTTAAAGCCTATAGCATAAAGCTTTTATAATATGAGAATAGTTGTTTTAGGAGGTGGAGAAAGCGGATGCGGCGCTGCTTATTTGGCTAAAAAGAAAGGTCTGGAAGTATTTCTTTCAGATAAAGGAGCCATTAAGGATAACTATAAGCAGTTTCTTGCCGATAATGAAATTGAATTTGAAGAAGGAAACCACGATGAAGAAAGGATTTTAAATGCTGACTGGATTGTAAAAAGCCCGGGAATTCCGAAAAAAGCAGAGATCATTCACAAGATTCATGAAAAAGGAATCAGGCTTTCCTCCGAAATTGAATTTGCTTCTGAATTTACAGATGCAAAGATCATCGCCATTACCGGAAGCAACGGAAAAACAACCACTACTTCCCTGATCTATTATATTCTGAAAAATGACGGATTGAATGTAGGTTTGGGTGGAAATATCGGCTATAGCTTTGCCAAGCAGGTTGCAGACGAAAATCATGAATATTATGTACTGGAGGTAAGCTCTTTCCAGTTGGATGATATTCAGAATTTCAGACCTTATATTTCTTTATTGTTGAATCTGTCTAAAGATCACCTGGATCAGTACAACTACAACTATGAAGAATATGCGCTTGCAAAATTCAGAATCACTGAAAATCAGGAAAATGATAATTTCTTCATCTATAACAAGGATGATGAAATGAGCAAAAATCTTCTTGAAAAACTTGAAATAAAGGCCAAAATGATTCCTTTCTCCACAAAAGAGAAGTTACCTGAAGGAGGTTTTGTGAATGAAGATGAGATTGTGGTAAAAATGAAAGACGAGTTCTCAATGAAAGTTGATGAATTGTCTCTATTGGGAAATCATAATGTAGCGAATAGTTTGGCAGCATCTATTGCCGGTAAGATATTAAAAATCAATAATGAAAGCATCAGACATTCACTGATGACTTTCCAGGCTGTAGAACACAGATTGGAATTGGTGACTGAAATTGACAGTGTAAAATACATCAATGACAGTAAGGCAACCAATGTGAATGCCACTTACTATGCTTTGGAAAGTATGAAAACACCAACCGTATGGATCGTTGGTGGATTAGATAAAGGAAACGACTATACCGAAATTGAAGATTTAGTCAAAAGAAAAGTAAAGGCAATCGTTTGCCTTGGAGTAGATAACAAGAAGATCATAGATTTTTTTAAAGACAAAAAAGAAGTTATTTATGATACTTCAAGCATGGAAGAAGCCGTGAGAATTTCAAAATCACTGGCTAAAAAGGGTGATACTGTTTTACTATCTCCATGCTGCGCAAGCTTTGACTTGTTCAAAAGCTATGAAGACAGAGGACGCCAGTTTAAACAACAGGTATTAAAAGCCAATGGCCAATAGCCAGAATAGCATTACATATGGACGAACAGAACACAGAAAGCAGATTTGAATTTCTAAAGGGCGATAAAGTACTTTGGATGGTCATCCTTGTGATCTCCATTTTCTCTATTTTCCCGGTATACTCTGCAAGTTCAAATCTCGAATACATTGTTAATAACGGGACTACAACGGGTCACGTTATCAAACATATGTTCTTTGTAGTCTTAGGATTAGCCATTATGAGACTGGTAGGAACCATAAAATATGAATACATCGGAAAGCTCAGCAGTATTCTGCTTGGTCTTATGATTGTTCTGCTGATTGTCACTATGTTTACGGGACAGACCATTGACGGAGCCAGTGCTTCCAGATGGCTGAAAATACCGGGAACACCCATTTCCTTCCAGCCTTCATCATTTGCCTTTTTAATGCTGATTATCTATCTGTGCAGATATTTAACCAAAAAGATCACCAGAGAAAGGCTTCCGATAGAGAATATCATGTATATTTTCGGACCTATCCTGCTTGTTTTTGTATTGGTAGCAAAAGATAACGGTTCTACGGCATTAATGATTCTAATGGTTTCCGTAGTGGTTCTCATCATAGGACAGCTTCACTGGAAATACATTGCAGGATTTATTTCTGCCTCATTTGTAGCCATTGTTCTATTTTTATTAATAGCGCTGAATACAAACATGATCGGTGGTAACCGTGTTCACACATGGATGAGCCGTGTAGAAACATTTACTTCCAGCAAAGCAAAATCAGCCGATGTGGATGACGAGAGTGTAAAAGCGAAAAACTATCAGGTAATGCAGGCCAAAGCAGCCATCGTACATGGTGGGATTACCGGAATGGGGCCGGGAAAAAGCGCATTGAAACAGATGCTTCCACAATCTGCCTCTGACTTTATTTTTGCTGTCATTGTAGAGGAATATGGAGTAATTGGAGCTGCTTTTTTGATCAGTTTATATCTGATTATGATGATCAGGATCGTAATGATTGCCAGTAAGATGCCGGCATTTTTCGGATCGCTGCTCGTGCTAAGCCTTGGAGTGATGATCTTCATTCAGCTTTCAGTAAATATCGCTGTTGCAGTGAATCTGA
This sequence comes from Chryseobacterium rhizoplanae, assembly GCF_900182655.1. Taxonomy (GTDB): domain Bacteria; phylum Bacteroidota; class Bacteroidia; order Flavobacteriales; family Weeksellaceae; genus Chryseobacterium; species Chryseobacterium rhizoplanae. The sequence continues at coordinate 686,843 of NZ_FXTC01000002.1, read as the reverse complement.
TTCCGGTTACAGGACAGCCGCTGCCTTTGATCAGTTACGGAGGAACCTCAATGCTGGTCACCTATTTACAGTTAGGTATTATTTTAAATATAAGCTCAAGGATTCAGATTTATGATGAAGAAGGAATGGGCAAAAAACAAAGTATAGCAGAAATAAACGATATTGCTTAAAATGGACAAAAAATTAAAAATAGTATTATCCGGCGGAGGAACAGGAGGACATATCTTCCCGGCTATCGCCATTGCTGATGAGATCAGAAAGAGATTTCCTGATGCAGAATTTTTGTTCATTGGTGCCAACGGGAAGATGGAAATGGAAAAAGTTCCTCAGGCAGGCTATAAAATAGAAGGAATTGATATCGCAGGAATAGACAGAGGAAACCTGTTATCCAATCTCGGACTTCCTTTCAAGATTCTGAAAAGTTTATCAAAATCCAAGAGGATTATCAAAAACTTCGCTCCCGATTTTGCAGTAGGAACCGGAGGATTTGCCAGCGGACCCGCTCTTTATGAAGCCAGCAAAATGGGAATTCCTATTTTCATACAGGAACAGAATGCTCACGCCGGAGTAACCAATAAAATTTTAAGCAAGAAAGCGAAAGCCGTTTTCACAGCTTATCCAAAAGTAGAAGGTTTTCCCGCAGAAAAAATAAAATTCCTGGGAAATCCGATTCGTGAGAACATTGTTTCAGGAATGCAGGAAACCGCTCAGGCAAAAGAAAAAATGGGATTGAATAAAGACAAACTTACGATTCTCTCTGTAGGGGGTTCTTTAGGCTCCAGAACATTGAATAATGCATGGAAAGAAAACCTTGAAAATCTTAAAGAAAAAGGGTATCAGTTAATTTGGCAAACAGGAAAGTTGGATTACAACGAATTGTCTTCCAGCCTCAAGCTTCCAGCTTCCATTCATTTGAAAGAATTTATCAAAGATATGGAACTGGCTTATTCTGCAGCTGATATCATCGTTTCCAGAGCCGGAGCCATTGCCATTTCAGAGCTGGCAGTAGCACAAAAACCGGTCCTTTTGGTTCCTTTTCCTTTTGCAGCGGAAGACCACCAAACTAAAAATGCCATGAATCTGGTTGAAAAAAATGCAGCAAGAATGGTAAAAGACTCTGAAATGCAGGAAAAATTCTGGAATACATTATCAGAGATCTGCGAAAATGAAAGTGTAAGAAAAGAAATGTCCGACAATCTGAAATATTTTGCCAAGCCAAATGCCGCAAAAGAGATTGTAGACGAGATATTTAATGTGATAAAATAGAAAGGCTTCGACAGGCTCAGCTTGACATTAGTAAAATAAAAAAAGTTAGTATTAGAGCTGTCACCCTGAGCTTGTCGAAGGGCCAGTAAGCAAACACAAATGAATGAAAATATATTATGTATACAAGAAAACCCGTAAAACTTGTTTTCTACCATGAGTTTAATGATGTTAATCAAGCGATAAGCTTTGAAAAACAAGTTAAAGGTTGGAGTAGGAAAAAGAAGGAAGCAATAATAAATAATAACTGGGATTTATTACCCTTGTTATCAAGAAATAGGATGAAAGATTAGGAGGCTTCGACAAGCTCAGCCTGACATTGTTAAAACTTAATTTATTAACGAGTCATTGATATTAGTTGACTAAAGCCTTATAATATAAAATATAGTAATAGAACTCTGAACTGGTTCAAGAGTTTAAAGATTAAAATATAAATGAACATTTTACAAACATATCAGACTTTTTACTTCGTTGGAATCGGAGGTATCGGAATGAGTGCATTAGCGCGCTATTTCAATGCATCCGGAAAAAAAGTATTGGGTTACGACAAGACCAATACAAAATTGACTCAGAATCTGATGAATGAAGGGATTGATATCGTTTTTGAAGACCTTATTGATGAAAGGATCACTTCACTTCAGAAAGAAGACACATTGGTGATCTATACTCCAGCCATCAAAACGCTTGGAATATTAGATTATTTCAATGAAAATCAGTTTGAAGTATTGAAACGAGCTAAGGTTTTAGGATTAATTACTGAAAATACAGACTGTATTGCTGTAGCAGGAACCCATGGAAAGACAACAACGTCTACTCTTGTGGCTCATTTATGCAAAGAAGCAGATCTTCCTTTCTCATGCTTTTTAGGAGGAATTTCTGAAAACTTTAAATCCAACTTTCTGTACAACGGCTCCAAATATTCTGTAGTAGAGGCGGATGAATATGACAGAAGCTTCCTGAACCTTTCCCCGGATTGGGCAGTAGTAACCTCTACAGATGCAGATCACCTGGATATTTATGGAGATAAGAGCCATATCGAAGAAGGATTCAGACAGTTTGCAGCTTTAGTGCCTCAGGACAGCCAGCTTTTTGTAAGAAAAGGACTGGAAATCGGCAGAGGACACCAGACTTATGCAGTCAATGAACCAGCAGATTATTATTCAGACAACCTGCGTATGGAGCATGATAAAATTTATTTTGACTTCCATACTCCTGTTGAAACAATAAAGGATTTCGTTTGGGAAATTCCGGGAATCCATAATGTGGAAAATGCTACGGTAGCACTGGCTATTCTGCATAATTTAGGCGCAGATTTTGATACGCTGAAAAAAGCTATTGCCAATTTTAAAGGAATTAAAAGAAGATACACGAAACATATTTATCAGAATGGTAAAATTTACATTGATGATTATGCCCACCACCCTACAGAAATCAATGCTGTAATGGGCTCAATCAAAACATTTTATCCTGATAAAAAACTATTGGTAGCCTTCCAGCCCCACCTTTTCAGCAGAACCAGAGATTTCGCAGACGGGTTTGCAGAAAGTTTAAGCAAAGCAGATGAACTTATTCTGCTTGATATTTATCCTGCAAGAGAACTTCAGGAAAACTTTGAAGGAATTACTTCAAGCTGGCTGCTGGACAAAGTAACATTAGATAAAAAAGAAGTATCAACATTATCAGATGCTTTTGAAAAAATAAAAGAAAAAGATTTTGACATCCTTCTTACCGTAGGTGCAGGAAATATAGACACCCTGTATGATCCTATCTGTGAATGGATAAGTAAATTGTAAAAAGTAATAATGTATTTAAGTATTCATGAATACACTTTACATAAATACATGAATACAAAAAATGTATGAAAAATAAATACAGAATATTAAAAATTGCTGTCACTGTAATCATCCTTGGATTGTTACTGAGTTTCTCGTTGAAGAGATTCAGCCACCAACAGATTACAGACAATAAGATTTCTGTAAAAATGAGTGAAAAAACTCCGGTTTATTTTGTAGATGAAAAAGATATCAGGGAGATTGTAAAAAAAGAAAATCCTTCCGGAAAAGTAGGTGATCTTAATATTCCGTCCTTGGAAAAAAGAATCAATGCACTTCCAGCGGTCGATAGTGCCAATGTTTATCTGAACCTGAATGGAAAACTGAATCTGGATATCAAGCAGAGAGTTCCTGTTTTCAGGCTTAATAAGGATGGAAAAGACTTTTATGTAGATGAAAAAGGAGTTGAATTTCCAATTTCAAGAACCTATTCTCACCCATGTATGCTGGTAACCGGAAATGTACAGCCGGATGAATATGAAAAGCTGGCAGAGCTGGTAGGAAAGATAGATAAAGATGATTTCAGTAAGAAATATTTTATCGGGATTTCAAAAAGCAAAGACAGCTACAGTCTTCTGACAAGTGAAGGAAATTACCGGGTAGAAATTGGAGATCTGGATAATATTGATTTTAAAGTAAAAGGATTTAAAACCTTTGTGGAAAAATATCTTGTGTATCAGGATCCACAGAAGTACAGCATGGTTTCAGTAAAATACCAGAATCAGATTGTTACTACTTTAAACCCTTATTTTAAAGAAAATGACAGTATTTTAAAAGCTGGAAAAATGGAACTGGCAAAAGCTCCTACTCCAATGTCAACAGTAAAGAAGACAGAGGCTAAGCTAAAGATAACGGAATCAAAAAAGACAAGCCCCTCACCTGTAAAAACAAAAGAAAGCACAAAAACACATACAAAAGAAGTGAAAAAACCAGAGAAAAAATCAAGCGCTAAGGCCTTGTCCAAGCCAAAGGCAAAAGTAAAAATAGAATAAGTCCTTCCGGGACATTCAATACACAAACAGGAGATCATTCTTAGAGAAAAAAAAGGAAAAAGTAGAAAAAATCAAATCGATATAAAAATGGAAAATCAAGAGTATTCAGTAGGTCTGGACATCGGGACAACAAAGATAGTCGCGATTGTCGGAAGAAGGAATGCACACGGGAAAATAGAAGTTCTCGGTGTAGGAAAAGCTAAAAGTCTTGGTGTTCATAAAGGTATTGTGAATAATATTTCACAGACTATTAATTCAATCAAGGCTGCAGTATCCGAAGCACAATCCAGTGCCGGCGTTCCTATCCGCAAAGTTACGGTAGGTATTGCAGGAAAACACATTCGTTCTCTGCAGCACTCCGATTATATTATGCGTGAACATCCTGACAAATTTATTACAGACGATGACATTGAAGCATTAAAAGATCAGGTGAAAAAGCTGGTTATGCTTCCTGGAGAAGAAATTATCCACGTACTTCCTCAAGAATATAAAGTGGATTCCGAGGGTGAAATTCAGGAGCCCGTTGGTATGCATGGAAAGCGTTTAGAAGCTAACTTCCACGTTGTAGTAGGTCAAATGGGCAGCATCAGAAATATTGCAAGATGCGTTCGTGAAGCCGGATTAGAAATGGAAGCCCTTACTTTAGAACCATTGGCCTCTTCAGAAGCTGTTCTTACAAAAGAAGAAAAAGAAGCCGGTGTAGCGATTGTTGACATTGGTGGTGGTACAACAGATATTGCGATATTTAAGGATAATATCATCCGTCATACCTGTGTGATTCCATACGGAGGCGGAATTATTACCGAAGATATCAAAGAAGGTTGTTCCATTATAGAGAAACATGCAGAACAACTTAAAGTAAAGTTTGGTTCGGCTGTTCCCGAATTAGAAAAAGACAGTACTTTTGTAACCATTCCGGGGCTTCACGGCAGACCGGACAAAGAAATTTCTTTAAAAACTCTGGCACAGATCATCAATGCAAGAGTAGAAGAAGTTTTGGAAATGGTTAATACAGAACTGAAAGCGTATGGTGCTTTTGAACAAAAGAAAAAGCTTATTGCCGGAATCGTTCTTACAGGCGGTGGTTCAAACTTAAAACATCTTCGTCAGCTGGCCAATTATACCACAGGTTTTGACAGCAGAATCGGTTTTGCGAATGAATATATCGCCAATGATAAAAATCAGTACCTGAAAGGCCCTGAATTTGCTACGTCTATCGGGTTACTGATGGAGAGTTTAAAGATCAGAGACAAAAAGCAGAATGCTGATGAAATCATAGAAGTTGCTGCAGAACAGCCAAAGCAGGAAACCGCTTCAGTACAGACAGAAACTGTTCAGCCGGTTCAGCAGGCAGCACCTGTTCAGGAGCACCCGTCTTTTGAGAATGAAAGACAGGAGAACAGAAAGGCGAAATTGACCTTCGGGCAGTCGCTTATGGAAAAAGTAAAAAAATTCTTTGAAGAAGTAGAGTAAATTATAAATGATGATGATAAGCGATAAACGATCTTTTCCTTATCAATTATCATTGATCAGTTATCAATTATAATTATTAAAAATATAGTTATGGAAAATATAGGTACACAAGGATTTTCATTTGATTTGCCAAAAGGAAATTCATCCATCATAAAAGTAATCGGTGTAGGGGGCGGTGGAAACAACGCTCTGAAACACATGTACGAGAAAGGAATTCACGGCGTTGATTTCGTGATTTGTAATACAGATGCTCAGACTCTTGATAATAACCCGGTTGCTAATAAAGTTCAGTTAGGAACCACAATTACAGAAGGTCTTGGAGCTGGTGCAGACCCTGAGGTTGGAGAGAAATCTGCAATCGAAAGTATTGAAGATATTAAAGCTGCTATGGGCCAAAACACCAAAATGGTGTTTATCACTGCCGGAATGGGTGGTGGTACCGGTACCGGAGCCGCTCCTGTCATTGCTAAAGTAGCAAAAGACATGGGAATTCTAACAGTAGGTATTGTTACCGTTCCTTTCAGCTTTGAAGGTAAAAGAAGATTAGATCAGGCTGAAAACGGTCTTGATAAACTAAAAAATAATGTTGATTCATTAATTGTCATCAACAATGATAAACTGAGACAGCAGTTCGGAAACCTTGGATTCAAGCAGGGATTCTCAAAAGCCGATGAAGTTTTAGCTAATGCAGCCAAAGGGATGGCAGAAGTTATTACAGGTTACTTTGATGTAAACATTGACTTTAGAGATGCTAAATCTGTACTTCAGAATTCAGGTACCGCGTTGATGTCTACAGGAACTGCTTCAGGTGAAAATAAAGCCGAAGAAGCGGTAAGAAAAGCCCTTGATTCTCCATTATTGAATGATAATAAGATTACAGGTGCCAAAAACGTTCTGTTATTGATCAGAAGTGGTGCTGAAGAAGTAACCATGGATGAGATTGGTATCATCATGGACCACATCCAGAAAGAAGCAGGAAACACAGCGGATATTATCTTCGGGGTTGGGGCTGATGAAGAATTGGGAGATGCAGTAAGCGTTCTTGTTATCGCAACAGGATTCTCTAACGAGAACAAGAAATTTGCAGGACCTACAGAGAAAATCAGAATCAGTCTTAACGACAGCTTTGATGCTCCGAAAAACTCGCCCTTCAAAACAAGAGAAGAAAGAGAGTCTGCACCAGAGACAGCCTATGATTCAAGCAGAGCCAATCATTTCAGATTAGATGATGAAGACCACAGCACACAGTTCAAGGTAACATCTATTGAAAAAAAAATGATTCTTGAAGAAGAGCCAGTGAAACCCGAAATCAAATTCACTGATAAAGAAGAAAATATCATAAATACTCCTGAACAGGCTTGGAAAAACGAAGAAGAAAGTGAGCAGGAATACAGCTTATTTTCTATTGACGAAGAGAATGAAGATCCAAATGACCTGGAAATTCAGTCTTTCTCATTTGATTTCGAAAATAAAAAAGATGAGCCCCAATCAGGAAGTACTTTCAATAGCTCTTTTGCAGAAGAAAAGCCTGTTGAATTCAGTTTCTTTGTTAACGAACCTGTCAGAAATGAGCCTAATACTGATTTCGGACAGCCAAAAGCAGAGTTTAGCAACCCAAGCAATGCTGCTGTAGCTGAACCGGCTCAGAAGATTGAAACCTTCTACCAGAAACAGGAAGAACCAAAAGCTGAAACAAGAACTGCTTTTGAAAACAAAACAGAAATTGAAACTCCGAAAACGGAAGAATCAGAATTCACTTTTGTGAATAAAACGATTGACCAGGACAGAGTGATTGAAAGAAGAAATAAATTAAAAGAATTCAATTCCCGCTACCAAAGCTTTGACAGCACGAGTGAATTTGAATCTATTCCTGCTTTCAAAAGAAAAAATATTTCGATCGACGGAACCAATGCTTCAGATCAGAACATCAACACCTATCTGTCTGACAACAATGGCTCTATGCAGATCAGAGAAAACAGATTTTTAAATAAAGACGTAGATTAAATGCTATTGGCAATTGGTTATTAGCAAATGGCTCCCGGGCCTTATGAAAGCTATTAGCCAACTGCCAGAAGCCAAAAGCATATAAACATGAGTTTAGAAAATATAATAAGCGAAGCTATAAAAACAGCCATGAGAGAAAAAGACAGAGTCGCTCTGGACTCTCTTCGTGCTGTAAAATCTCAGATTCTTCTTTTACAAACAGAAGCAAGAGGCGCTGAAGTTTCTGCAGAGCAGGAAATTGCTATTCTTCAGAGAATGATCAAGCAGCGTAAAGATTCTTTTGAGCAGTTTTCTGCTCAAGGGAGACAGGACCTTGCAGAAGTAGAGGAAGCTCAGATGAAAGTAATTGAAAAGTTTTTACCTAAACAGCTTTCTGCAGAAGAACTTGAAACAGAAATTAAAAATATTATTTCTGAAACCGGCGCTGAATCTATTAAAGATTTAGGGAAGGTAATGGGAGCAGCATCAAAAGCATTAGCCGGAAAATCAGACGGAAAAAGTATTTCCGAGATGGCTAAAAAGCTGCTGTCTTAGTTGAAAGCTAACCGTTGATGGCAAATCCATAACCCTTCAACTTATTATTTCCTATCAACTATTTATATTAGGATATACAACCTTTGCATATCGATTTGATTAAGAAGCCCGGAACTTTTCAGTTCCGGGCTTCACTTTTCTTTGGATATTAAAGTTTGTTAATCAGTTTTGATTCTAAACTGCAAAAAGAATTAAGATACTACCATATTTCATAGAGTATTTAAGTGGTTGATTGCTTGAGGGAAAGCCTTAAATGTTTTTTTCATGGTCGTTTGTTTTTCAGAATCATTTCAAAATTAACAATAATTTTCCATTATTCCTAGTCTTAATTCACTTTTTTTTGAATATTATTACAATATTAATATTTGATTAATTTTATATGACTAATCCATTGATAGTTTTTATATATTGAACAAACGCAAAGAAATGCTTAACTTTGTGCAGATAAAAACAAAATATATGTACCCAACAGATTTAGTAATGCCTATGAAGGCAGAGCTTACAGATAAAGGTTTCCAGGATTTGACAACTCCAGCTCAGGTAGAAGATGCGCTGAAGCAGTCCGGAACTACATTATTGGTTATTAACTCCGTATGTGGTTGTGCTGCAGGTGCTGCAAGACCAGGAGTTGTATACTCTCTGACAGGAGATAAGAAACCTGATCATTTAACCACTGTATTTGCAGGATTTGATACTGAGGCTGTAACAGAAGCAAGAAAACACCTTGCTCCATTCCCTCCAAGTTCTCCATGTGTAGCCCTTTTCAAAGATGGTGAATTGGTTCACATGCTGGAAAGACACCACATCGAAGGGAACCCTGCAGGTGCTATCGCTGCCAACCTTCAGGCTGCATATGATGAGTATTGCTAAGAAACAATAATCTAAATATCAAACCGTTACATATTTTGTAACGGTTTTTTTATTTAATTCTGTAAAAAATTTTCAGAAAATTCAAATATCATTATATTTGTTGGAATGGCAACCAAAGCACTTTTTAATACCGTAGTCAACTGGTTCATCCGTCAAAGGATAGATCAGATACAGAATTTCATGGACCATCCCATTGAGACCCAGAAAGGCATACTCTTTTCTCAGCTGTTTCATGCAGAGGATACGGAATACGGTAAACTATACGGATTTAACTCTATATCAAGTTATCAGGATTTTAAAAACAAAGTTCCGATTGTTACCTATGAAGAAATGGAGCCCTATATCGAAAAAGCAAGACAGGGACAAAAAGATGTAAGCTGGCCCGGGTTCATTAAACATTTTGCCAAATCGTCGGGAACCACCAATGCCAAGAGCAAATTCATCCCTATTTCTGCCGAAAGCCTTGAATACTGCCACATGAAGGCAGGAAAAGACATGGTGTCCATTTATGCCAATAATCACCCCGAAAACCAGCTTTTTAACTATAAAAATTTACGGTTAGGGGGAAGTTCTGAATTGTATGCTGACTTTAACACAAAATTTGGCGATTTATCTGCTATTTTAATTGATAATCTTCCTTTTTGGGTAGAAATTACCACCACTCCAAGCAAGAAAGTCTCTTTGATGGGAGAATGGGAAAGCAAACTGAAGGCGATCACCTCTGAAGTAAAAAATGAAGATGTGGGAAGTATTCTTGGGGTACCAAGCTGGATGATGGTTCTTCTTCAAAAAGTATTAAAGGAAACCAATATCGGAAGTATTTCAGAGCTATGGCCGAATCTGGAGGTGTTTTTTCACGGCGGAATCAGTTTTAAGCCCTACAGGGAGCAATTCCGGCAGATCATCGGAAAAAAAATCAATTACTACGAAATTTACAATGCTTCTGAAGGCTTCTTCGGGATACAGGACAGATCAGACAGTGACGAAATGCTGCTGATGCTGGATTATGGTATATTTTACGAATTCATTCCTATGGATCAGTTCCATTTTTCAAATCCGAAAGTGGTAAACCTGGAAGACGTGGAAGTGGGTAAAAATTATGCAATGGTAATTACAACCAACGGCGGTCTATGGAGATATCTGATTGGTGATACCGTTGTCTTTACATCAACCAACCCATTCAGAATTAAAATAACAGGAAGAACAAAACATTATATCAATGCTTTTGGTGAAGAGCTTATGATTACCAATGTGGAATCTGCCCTTTCAAAGGCCTGTGAAGCTACAGGAGCACAGATTACGGATTTTACGGGAGCTCCTGTCTTTATGAAAGGAAACGAAGGAGGTGCCCATGAATGGATCTTTGAATTCAGCCAGCATCCGGATGATCTGGACAGCTTTATTGATGCATTTGACAAGCATTTAAAAACTATTAATTCTGATTATGAAGCCAAGAGATACAACAATATAACCCTTAAAAGGCCTATAGTACACATTGCTAAAACCAATCTTTTCTATCACTGGCTGGAAGCTAAAGGAAAACTTGGCGGTCAAAATAAAGTTCCTAGACTGAGCAACGACAGAGAATATATTGAGCCTCTGCTGGAAATGAATAAAAACTAAAAATTTTCTTTTCAGTTAATAAAAAAAAGCCGTAATTGAATTACGGCTTTCATTTTTATTTACTTAAGTCTTCTTTCACTTTTTTCGCAGCTTCCTCTACTTTTGAAGCTCCTTTTTTGGCGGCTTCTTTAGCATCCTGTCCTACTTTATTTGCTTCCGTTTTGATGTCCTGTCCGGCTTTGTGAAGATCCTGTTTCGTTTTATCGGCTGTTGCATCAATTTTATCTTTAGCCTTTTGAGCCGCATCATCAATCTTATTTCCGGCTGCATCCACTTTTGCTTTTACATCTTCTTTTGCATTGTTGATCTTTGCAGTATCAACAGTGTTTGGAGTTTCTGTAACGGTTGTGGTGGTTGTGGTAACTGATCCGTCAGCGTTTTCTACTTGTTCTTTTTTCGTTGTTGATTTTGTACATGCTACAGTGAATACTGAGATCACTATTGCTGCTAAGATTTGTTTTTTCATATTATATATTTTTTTAAATGATATTGCTTTATTGTGTTTTAGTGTCTGGAGTTGAAGGAGTCTCTGCAGGCTTCTGTTTCTTTTCTGCATCTGCCTTTTTCTTTTCCTCTTCCTGTTTTGCTTTATTTTCTTTTTCAAGTTCTGCTTTTAGCTTATTCTCTTCTTCCTGAAGTTTTTTAGCCTGTTTTACAGAGTCCAGATATTGAGGGGAAGACATTCTTATCTTGCGGGCAATATCTACTGAAACAGCTCCCGTGGAAAAGGAATCAACAGCAACCGTATCATAATTCATCTTAATTTCCTGTTCAGCAGCAAATCCCGGGGTTTCTTTCTTGGAACATGCAGTGAAAAGGATTGTGAAAATAAAAATCGCAGACAGTATATTTTTCATGGAACTAATTTAGCAGAAATTCTGCAATTACAGGATAGTGATCCGATAATTTCACAGACTGGTCTACTTTATAGCTTAAAGGAATAATAGATTTTGAACTGAAAATATAATCAATTCTCAAAGGGACTTTATAGTCATGAAAACTGCTTGCACTTCCCTTACCAGCCATTAAAAACGCATCCTGAAGGTCTTTTCCTAAATTATAATATTCATAAGAATTGGGAACAGAATTAAAATCTCCGGCTAAAATAACGGGGTAAGGAGATAAATCTACCATTTTTCTGATTCTTTTCACCTGATCTTCATGAGCCTGAAATGTAGGCGTCATATGTGAAAGGAGTTGGGAAACATTTCCAAAACCTAAGCCGTCCAGCTTCGTAAACATAGATTTATTAAGTCTGAAAGGTTCAAGATATACATTAATAATTCTGATTACTTTTCCATTAATATCTATATCAGCATAAAATGAATTTCCTCTTGCTTTTTCATCAATCAGTTCTGCCTGTCTTACAATCTTATGTTTCGTTTTAAGAATAACTGACGGATATTTTATAAGATCCCGTTTGATAGCGCGATTGGTATCTTTTTCCTGCACAAGAATTATGTCTGCATCCTGCTCTTTGATATAATTTTTTACTTTATCCCAACCGTATTCCCCATATTTTACATTAAATGTCAATACTTTAATATCCCGTATTGTTTTCACATTTTCTGTTTTTGGAGAAAAGTTGATCCATCGTCTGATCGGGTTATAGAAAATAAGGGTTCCTAATGCAAAAGCGATTGCTATTTTTTGTTTCTTAAAAATCCAGATCAGGGTAAGAATTACATGCGCCAACATCAGATAGGGAAAACCAAGCGAGAGAAGATTAAGATAGCCCAAAAGGTTAGGCGGAATCCACGCATTCCCTAATGTGCTTAACAGCAAAACAGCAATAACGATATGTATAAATAGTAATATCTGATTCGACTTCATGAAAAAACGGTCTTGGTACGGTTTTCTTTCAACAAAAATCCTACCAAGCAGACAATTTTAACTCTTTTTATGATTATTTGTTCTCCGCGGAAAATTTCACGATGACAGGATAATGATCTGAAATACTTACAGAACGGTCAACTTCGTAAGATATTGCCTTTACTGATTTTGAAGAAAAGACATAGTCGATTCTGATTGGAAATTTATAGTCGTGAAAACTGGTTGCGCTGCCCCTTCCTGCCGTTAAAAACGCATCTTCAAGCCCATCTGATAAATGGTAATATTCGTAAGAATTCGGTACAGAATTAAAATCTCCGGCAAGGATGACCGGATAAGGTGAATTTTCAATTACTTTATGAATCAAACCAACCTGTTCCTGATGTTTTTTAAAGGTAGGAATGAGCCTTTTAACAACATCTTTTATTTTTTGTTCATTGGTGTCGGTATTTCCGTTAAGTTTCACCATATCTTTTTCGAACCGGAAAGGGTTAAGATAAACATCAATGAATCTATATATTTTACCATTAATTTCTATATCAACCTGCAATCCAGGAATTCTTAAATTTTCATCTTGTGGATCTATGATCTGCTGCTTAATGATTTTATGCTTTGTCAAAATCGTTAGCCCTCCACCGGGGTTTGCTTTCTGATAACCATCAAATTTGTATACTATACCAGCATCCTCCTGTAAAAGAAGAACATCAGCATCCAGAGATTTCAGATAAGGGCCAATCTCTGTGCTTCCTCTACCGCCAGCCCTGGTATTGAAAGAAACTACTTTTATCCCAGGATTTTCTTTTTTATCAGAGTAGTTAACCCATCGTTTTACAGGATTAATAAAAGCAAGACCCGCAAAAATAAATACAAACGCTCTTTTTTTCCAGCTGAAAACCCAGAATATCGTCAGAATGATATAGCAGATCATAAGCAGTGGAAAACCTAAAGAAAGCAGGTTAAACCATGGAAAAACCTTTGGCGGAACATAGGCGTTCAATAATGTGCCCAGCAGCAAGAATAGAATTCCCAGATGCAGAACGAAGAGTATGAGTCGGAAAACCTTCACAATATTATTTTAATTGAAACGGTACAAATGTTTTTTCCAGCTGAGTGCCAACAGCCAACCTACTAAAGCTCCACCTACGTGGGCAAGATGTGCAATTCCTCCTCCATTCCCGGAAAGCCCAAGATATACGGAAACAACAACAATAATAGGTAGAAGGTATTTTACTTTTATAGGGACCGGAATAAACATGATTCCAATTTTAGAGTCCGGATATAATGTTGCAAATGCTGCTACGACACCGAAAATAGCACCGGAAGCACCTACCATAGGCGTGGCTACAATACCTTTGAAACTTTCCAGTAATTCTTTTTGTTTAAGAATGGAATCTGTATTCCCAGTAAACTCAACACTGGCACCAGACAAATATGCATTTACATTAAATCCAAGCTGCTCTAACTCGTGGGAAAGCTGCTGAACTTCAACAAAATTCCACAAATTGAAAAGAAAAAATGCCCCTAAACCACTTGCAAAATATAAAATCAAATACTTTTTATCTCCTAATGTCTGCTCCAGAATTGGTCCAAAGCTAAAGAGTGTCATCATGTTAAATAAAATATGCATGATACTTCCGTGCATGAACATATGGGTAATAACCTGCCATGAATGGAAAAAAGGTGAAAACGGATAGAAGCCCGCGAGATAACCAATCATCTGGTTACCCATAAAATAAGTAACAATAAATACTATAATATTGATTATAATAATATTCCTTGTAATGGGCGGTATATTGTTAAACATAATTTTTAAAATTTGTTTTTAAAATCATTAAACGGAACTTCATAATAGCATCTTTTGCCATCCGGTAAAAATTCCGGGAAGCCTAATGCTGTAAAGTCTTTAATCAACTGTTCCGCATCTTTTTTATAAATAAAGTCAAATCTTGACTTCGACTGCATTTTGCTCCACTGATTATGGTAATACTGCAAAAATTCTTCTTCTGTCTTGTATTCCAGGATTTCAAAAAGGTTTTCCAGGAATTGCATGGCCTGGGTTTCTTTCAAGCCTTCAGGAAGAGAATCTATTCGAAGTACACTTTCATGAGCAATTTTCATGTCAAACCCTAATTCCGGAAGATATTTTTTGATCGAATTGTATTTTGTCTTCTCGATCTCGTTCATATGATATTCCAAAGAGAAAAGAAGGGCATGGCTGTTTGTGTTTGATTTTCTGGTAGATTTATTTCCTTCAGAAACCAATAGCCTGTGCATTCTTCCGAGATCCAGCATCAATGTCACATCTCCTTTATTGAAAAGCCAGTAGCCGTTCGGAAGCCTCATCAGATCTTCGTCAAAATCTTCATCTTCAAATAAATTGATCTTTGAAGGCTCAGCGGTAATATTCTGATGATACATTTCCGTAAGGTTCTGAATTTCTTCCGGATGCACCACATTTTTTTCTTCAAGGAACGGGTTATAATCTTTATCTACAATGATTTCCGGCATTTTTACAAAACCACTTCCTCCCCCATTTCCTTTGCTGGGAATGGGTTTATTCATCATTTCATCCAATTCAGGGTCTCTGTCGAAATCAAGACTTGGAGAAACATTATAAATTCCTAAAGATCTTTTAATGGTTGAGCGCAGCAAAGCAAAAATAAGATGTTCATCTTCAAATTTCACTTCGGTTTTCTGTGGATGAATATTGACATCTATTTTCTCCGGATCGAGCTCCAGAAAAAGAAAAAATGAAGGTACATATCCCGGCTGAAGCAGGCCTTCAAAAGCTTCCTGTACTGCTTTATTGAAGTAGGGGCTTCTGAAATACCTTCCGTTCACAAAAAGAAACTGCTCTCCCCTTGCTTTCTTGGCTCCTTCAGGCTTGGCAACAAACCCATGAAGTTTACACCAGATAATATCTTCTTTGATAGGAATCAAAAGCGGCTGAAGCTTTCTTCCGAAAACATCCACAATACGCTGCATCTGACTTCCTTTTCTCAATCTGAAAACAGCTTCATCATCATGGAAAAGGGAAAACTCCAGATTCTCATGAGCTAAAGCAACACGCTGAAATTCATCAATTACGTGTCTGAATTCAATATTATTATTTTTTAAAAACTTCCTTCTTGCAGGAACGTTATAAAAAAGATTTTTTACTAAAAAATTTGATCCGTCTGCTGTCTGAACCGGGTCCTGAAACTGGAAAACTCCACCTTCAATATAAATGTTGGTGCCGATAGATGTGTCTTTCTGTTTCGTTCTGAGCTCCACCTGAGAAACCGCTGCAATAGAAGCCAGCGCTTCACCCCGGAACCCTTTTGTAGCAATTTTAAAGATATCTTCTGTTCCTTTGATTTTGGAGGTAGCATGTCTTTCAAATGCCATACGGGCATCTGTTTCGGACATTCCTTTTCCGTCGTCTACCACCTGAATAAGGTTTTTACCGGCATCCCTGATGATCAGTTCAATTTTCGTTGCATCTGCATCAATAGCATTTTCCAAAAGTTCTTTCACGATGGATGCAGGCCGCTGCACCACCTCTCCCGCTGCAATTTGGTTGGCTACATGATCCGGTAAAAGCTGAATAATATCTGACATAAAACGTAAATCAACTTACAAAAATAGTCAATGGAAACGGGAATTAAAATACCAAAATCGTGATTTAATATTTAATTATCAACATTTTTGCCTGTTTATCCCCAATCAATTTTTTTAATGTTTGTAATGAAGGGCGTTAGCAAGTTAATTGCTTCAATCCGAAAATTTCATTTCAACAACTATGAAAAACACGACAAAAACAAGACATTCAGAGATATTTAAGTTAATTTTTAAGGAAAAATGCCCCTATTCCATAATAAAATAAGGGCACTTACAGCTAGTTTATACAAAAAATTAATAGTGTGTTTTATATTTTAATCCTCAAAGACAAGCTTTCTTTTCTTCTCTCTTTTAGGAATTCCATGGATTTTATCGTACAGGTAAGCAAAAAGATTCGGTTTTTTATAAATCCTGCTGTATCTGTATTTTGTATTAAAATGTCGAATATGAATTTTATAGGCATCATACCCGATTACGATCAACAAACATATACTGATTACATAGAACACCCTGAATTCCAGGTAATAATATGTTAACCCCGAGAATACCGCTCCCATTACGTAAGCAAGCATAATGCTCATCAGAAGTTTTGCTCTGCCAATCAGCTCTCCGTTTTTTCTGTATTTTTTCTGTGTAAACATAGACACCAGGATTCCTAAATCGGTGGTTGTTCCGGTAAGATGGGTCGTTTTCACAGAGAAGTTGGAAATACTTGCCGTAAGACCATTTTGCAATCCGGTAGCGAAAAGCATCAATGCCACCAGATATTCTGTTTCTTCTAATGTTTTCTGGTAATAAAACTGCCCGTACACTCCTACAAACAGAAGACATATAATTTCCAGCACAATGGGCATAGAATGGGCAAAATATTTACTTTTCTTATTAAAATTGATGACAATAAAGTTAGACAGGAAGCTTCCGAAGAAGAATAAAAAGATCCATCCGCCCACCACAGCTACCTGTGTCCAGTTTCCTTTACTTATTTCTGCAGCTAAAATAGCGTAGTGTCCCGTTACGTTCGATGTAAAGGAGAGAAATATCAATAGGGAAGCAATGTTTATAGTACCCGCCGTAAAGGCAGTCAGCGTCCCCAACCTGATATTGTCTCCCAGTGTCCTGCTGTTACTATAATTTCTTAACATTTTTTATTTTTTTAAATTGTGTTTTATTTAGACCTCTACAAAGATCTCTGCCAGTCTTCCTCTTTCCGGAAGTCTTTCTCTTACTTCAACGGTAATTTCATGGGATTGCAGCTCTTTGCATTTTTTGATGTAAGGAATCAGATCAAACTTGCCTTTTCCCTTACTTTTGATAGATGGAGAATAATAAGCCTCTTCAATATTTTCTGCTTTTACATATTGATTGAATGTTCTTTGGAAACTTCCTGTAAAGACATCACAGATGATTTTGTTAACCAGATGAGGATATTTATTACTGATAATTCCAAAAGCATCACAGAATTCTGCAGGTCTGATTTTATTGAAAACCGATGTTTTGGTCGTGAATAAAAGGTCTCTGATAGAATCTCCGGCATCATATCCGGAAGTCAGAAGGATATTGTATTGGTTCTGATCTTCTGAGGCATCTTTCTCCTTAAGTACTTTTTTCAATATATTCAATGACTCAAGAGAGTAATCTGTTGCAATTAAAATTGTTTTAGCCATGTTCTTTATTATTTTGTATTGTGTTTATCTTTTTTGATGATACAAAACTAGAACGACCAAATTAGAAGATCTTTGGAATGGAATTAAAATGTGATTAAAGAGATTAAAATGAGATTAGAAAATTGTTAACGGAAGTTCATATGGTTCTAGAAAAAAATTGAAAAAGAATAAAACAAGCAACACAAAGCACTGATTATCAAAACAAACTAATAACAAGTGAAAAATTCAGATTAGAGGTTCTTATTTATTTCTTCTCCTTTCATTGTACTATAGAAATTCGGGAACTTCATCTGTACGGTTGTTCCCTGATTCTCGTGTGAACTCACGATCAGTTCACCGTGATGCATTCTTACAATATTTCTTGCTAAAGGAAGTCCAATTCCATAGCCTTCATAATTATTGGTGTTAGAGGCTCTGAAGAAGGGATCGTAGATTTTATTCATTTCCACTTCCGGAATTCCGATACCATTATCTTTTACAATAATATAGACATCTGTATTAGTGGCTCCCAGAGAGACTTTCACCTGCTGGAAATTAGAATATTTACAGCCATTACTGATGATATTCGCTACCGCGAGATGTAATAACTGCTCGTTCCCCTGAACTTTCAGTTTTTTCGGATTATCGGGAAGCATGCTGATATCCAGATAGATATTGTTTCGGGAATCGATTCTTCTCAGCGTTTCGATAACATCCCAAAGAAGCTGATCAATTCTCACCTTATCCATTTTCTGGATCTTTCCGTCGAATCCGGTTTGGGCAATCATTAATAATGCTTTGATCTTTTTATCCAGTTTTTCAGCTTCATCCAGAATAATTCCCAGAGTTTCTTTGTATTCGTCGGCAGTTCTGCTGATGGAAAGGGCAACATCGGCTTCTCCCATGATGGATGTAAGAGGCGTTCTCAATTCGTGAGAAACATTTCCGATCAGGTGATTCTGGGTTTCGAAAGAAGTTTCAATACGGTTGAGCATATCATTGAAGGTATCTACCAATTCATTAAGCTCCTTATTATCAGGCTGTGATTCCAGTCTTAAATGAAGATTTTCAGAACTGATTTCCTTTACTTTTCCCGTGATTTTTAAAATGGGCCTGAATAATGTTTTGGACAGATAAAAAGAGAAGATCATACTAAAGAATAATGAAAGTACAATACACGTAATCAGTGTTCTTTTTAAAAATCCGAGATAATAAACCACATAATGGTTTTTGGCAGAAGCTATCGCGATATAATCTTTATCATCATACCTGAAGCTTTGTCCTATATAATAAAATTCTTCATCATTATAATTGGATTCCCCCTCTCTGATGATATTTTTAAAAAAATAATCCGGAATATGAACTTCCTGGGATATTTTTTTAAAATTGGAATCGGTAGGAACGGCAAAAACATAGTCTTTTTCCATTGGAAGTTCCTCATCATTCAAACTGTTAAGCACATAGTTTTCCGGAAGGTCGAGATGGTCTTTGCTTTTCTCAATCTGAACAATGGTAGCTGTTCTGATCTTCAGCAGCTCATAAAACCTCTGATGCGAAAAATTAACGATAGAAAAGTACACCAAACCACTGAACAACAATATGATGGCTGTAAAAACTAACATCAAAAGCACCATCGTTTTGGTCTGATTTGTAATGACTTTATTAAACATCTATCATGTTTTTTTCAACACATACCCCATTCCTATCACGGTATGAATCAACTTATTATCATCCTGGCTATCCAGTTTTTTCCTTAAATAATTAACATATACATCTACCACATTGGTCCCCAGCTCATAGTTTACTCCCCAGACCGCATCCAGGATCTCTGCTCTGGAAATCACTTTTTCAGGATTATTCAGGAAATACAACAGGAGTTTATATTCTGTGGAAGTAAGAGAAATATCTTCTCCTGCGCGGGTTACTTTCTTTGTATAGTCATTCACCATCAGATCCGAAAACTGAAAAACATGTTCATTATCCGGCTCCGGTTCAGCGATTTCCTGCGGACCATTGTTATTACTTCTTCTTAGCAAAGATTTCACACGTGCCACCAGTTCGATGAATTTGAAAGGTTTCACCAGATAATCATCTCCTCCGCTTTCCAGTCCGAGAACAATATTTTCCGAAGTTCCCAATGCCGTTAAAAACAAAATAGGAACACTCTGATTGGTTTTTCTTATTTCTTTACACACATCCAGACCATTCATTTCCGGAAGCATAATGTCTAAAATTACCAGATCAAAATCATTAGCCTGCACCAGCTGTACTCCTGTACGCCCGTCAAAAGCTACAGAAATCTCATATCCATTTTCCTGAAGTCCCTTTTTAATGAAAGATACTACACTGGTTTCGTCTTCGATAAGAATAATTTTTTTCATAGATGAAATAAGGAGTTTTACAAAAATAGGGAAATTTTCTTGGGGAGAAAAAGTGGAGAATATCAGAGAGTCAAGTAGCAAATAATAATTTTCAATGAATTGATTCCCTCCTGTACCTAAACTCTATAGAATAATATTACCTTTGCTTTTAATAGAATGATGAAAAAATAATTCAGGTTAAATTGCACAGCGTATGAACGATTTTTTAATAGGTATCGGCAAGAGATTAAAGGATATTAGAAAAAAGAATAATTTAACCATCAATGATCTGGCTTTCAGAGCAAATGTAAGCAATGGTCTTGTTTCAAGGATTGAAAATGGTAGAACGATTCCTTCGCTTCCTGTTTTATTAGATCTGATTCAATCTCTTGAGATTGATGCCAGCTATTTTTTTGAAGGAGTTGAAAAAAAATCCAACGCCAAATTCATCTATGTTCCGAAAGAAAGCCAGCAAGTCATAGAAAAAGAAGTAGAAGCTGAAGGTTTTAAATACATGCATATCTTCAGCAAGAGTCTTCATTCCCTAGGGTTTGAAGCTGTTCTACTAACTCTTGAGCCCAATTCTAAAAGGGAAAAGGTCATTACGGATGCCTGGGAATTCAAATATATTCTGAAAGGAGAAGTAAAATATGTGATTGATAATGAAGAAATCATCTTAAAAGAAGGAGATTCTTTGTATTTCAACGGAAAATTTCCTCACGTTCCTGTAAGCATCAGTGATGAAAGCTGTGTAATGCTTGTCCTTTATTTTTATACTGCATAACAGCATATTTTTTTAACGCAAAGTTTTTGATTTGACTTTGTCATTCTGACGAAGGAAGAATCCTATTTTCATTCAATAGTATGAGATTCTTCATTACATTTCATTTCATTCAGAATGACAATTCTTGAGAAGATTCATTCCAAGGGTATAACCTTATGATAAAGCTTCATCAGCGACAAGGTCGCACCCTTTGCTTCCTTATAAATATACTGTTTGAATCATTAAAATTTTGCGTCTAAAATAATAATCATTTTACTCATTATCCTTCAATTTCTAATTTCCAGACAATACAAAAGTTTACAAATATGCAACTTTTAATTTTCCAGACTGTCCTAAAATGAACGAAATATTAACTAAAAAATCGCTGTTTTGGTTCAATTTCTATTGCATAATTATAAGGAAATATTTACTAAAAACATGATGTGAACAGCATCAATCTCTGTTTCGCTCTGTTTTCAAAGATCAGATTCAATGCTTTTCAAAGTAAAACAGCTGTAACAAACAGGGTCTATTTGTTAAATAATACTTAATACAAAATATTTATATATATTAAAATTATTAGCGTGATTTGCATGAAAAATTTAATATATGTAAAAATGAAAACAAATTTAGAGAAATTACTTACCCTTGTTTTTGTCTGTCTCATCGTTTGTGTTTCAGCGCAGAAACAGTTAATTATAGGAACTGTTCTTGACGACAGCCAGCCTCTCCCCGGGGCCACAGTCAAAATAAAAGGCTTATCCAGAAATATAACAACTGATATTGAAGGAAAATTTGTCATCAATGATATCAAAGAGGGCCAATATACTTTACAAATAAGCTATATAGGTTATGAATCTTCAGACATCAATGTAGATCTGAAACCGGAACAAATAGCTGATCTGGGAATCATCAAACTTTCTCAGCCCCGAAAAAACATCGATGAAGTAGTGGTTACGGGAACACTTAAAAATACAGAAGCAAGAGCATTAAATCTTCAGAAAAATGCCATCAACATTACCAATGTTATTGCTTCAGACGGAATAGGAAAGCTCCCGGACAGGAATGCAGCAGAGACGGTACAGCGCGTACAGGGAGTTTCTATTGAAAGAGACCAGGGAGAAGGAAGATTTGTTTCCCTGAGAGGACTTCCGCCATTCTGGGCATCTACAACCATCAATGGAAACAGACTTCCAACAGCTGAGGAAGAAACAACTTCCAGAGCTACAGCTTTCGACTTCTTTCCTACGGAATTGATCTCATATGTGCATGTAAACAAGTCTTTTACCCCGGATATGGAAGCAGACGGAATTGGAGGTGGTGTTAATTTTATCACCAAAACGCCTCCAATGAAAACAGAATTCAAAGCAACAATTGGAAGCGGATATAATGCAAAAGCTGACAAAGGTGTTTATAACCTTGGATTCTTGTATGGAGGAAGAACAAGAGATAAGAAATTCGGGTATTTGTTCAATTTTGCTCATTTCATAAGAAACTGGTCTACAGATAATTTCGAGGCAAGAAGAAGCGGAGACGAAGGTGTTTTCAGACTGGAACTCCGTGATTATAACGGGGTAAGAAAGACAACAGGGATCAATACGGCTTTTGAATATGTTTTATCTCCGAAAACCACTTTCTACTTAAAAGGAATGTATGGTACATTGTCGGATGACGAAACCCATTACAAACACAGAATCCGGTTTGACAAGTTCAGCAGCGCCAATAATACAGCGAGAGTTGAGCTTCAGAACATTCACAATTTACTGATTACAAAACTTACTTCTGTTTCTTTGGGAGCGGTTCATCAATTAAATAAAGGAAAAATCGACTGGGATTTATCTTATTACGACAACAAATTCAAGTATGGAAATATCCCTGACAAACAGAACAATTCTTACTATGTTATCAAATATACCCAATCTGGTGTAGGCATCAATCCTGATTATATTTCCAATCATGGAAATGGCCCAAGAGCTTACTGGAAAGCGGATGGTGGAAAATTAGATTATAAAAACCCGGATGCTTTGTTTGGTTTCTACAGTGATCCGAACTTCAAGATGGATGCTTCCCAGATGAGATTTACAGATCTTGAATTCTATAAAGTTTTTGTAGAGGAAAAGGATAAAATTGTAGCAGCTTTCAACCATGAGATCAATGCTTCTGATAAACTGACTTTAAAGTATGGTTTTAAATATAGAGATAAAGAGCGTAACGCAAAATTCTCTGATATTTTCTACAACTGGAGCAACGGAACGGCCCCGCTTCTGTCTGATTTTTCGAAATATATCACGACACAGCCGAACGGACCGAAATATTTAAGTGAAATGAATGCCCACATTGGGAATACTTTCGGGCCGGTACTTTCCATCAATGGAATGAATCAGTTCTGGTATGATCATCAGGGAAATCTGAAAATTAATACTGCTGATTCTGAAGCGTTGGAATACAACAAAGCATTAGGAAGAAATTTTGATGTTTTTGAAAAACATGCAGATGCTTACGGGATGGCAACCTATAAACTGAATGATAAGATTACGATTTTAGGAGGAATCAGATTATCCAATACCAATACGAAAGTAAGAGGATACAGCGTAAATGATGATGTACTGACTCCTGTAGAAAATACCAAAAACTACCTGGCTGTTCTTCCAATGATTCATTTAAAATATACGCTGAACGATAAAACCAATCTTCGTTTTGCAGCAACAAGAACTTTCTCAAGACCGAATTTCGGAGATCTGACTCCCGGAGGAACTTATATTGAAGCAGATAACGAATTTAAAGGAGGAAATCCGAATCTTAATCCTACC
Organism: Chryseobacterium rhizoplanae; assembly: GCF_900182655.1. GTDB lineage: Bacteria > Bacteroidota > Bacteroidia > Flavobacteriales > Weeksellaceae > Chryseobacterium > Chryseobacterium rhizoplanae. The sequence continues at coordinate 663,246 of NZ_FXTC01000002.1, read as the reverse complement.
TATTCTTTGAATTTTGACCTGATGGGCGAATATTATTTCTCCAACATAGGGATTTTAAGTGGTGGCGTTTTCTATAAATCTATTACAGATCCTATTTTCCAGGATTCTTTTATCGGAAATTATAATGGAAACAACGGAGTACAGTTTACCGCTCCAAATAACGGAAAAGCAGCATGGTTGGGAGGTATTGAACTGGGAATCAATAAGAGATTTGATTTTCTTCCGGGATTTTTACAGTATTTCGGAGTGCAGCTGAATGCTACATTCATGACTTCTGAAATGGAAAAACCAAGCGGAAGAACCGTTGCCCTTCCCTATCAGGCAAAGGAATTGTATAACGCGCAGCTTTTCTTTGAGAAAAAAGGATTCAATGCAAGGCTGGCTTACAATTATAAAGGGAAATATGCTGTAGAGTATGCCGAGGAAGACATCAATGATTCTTATTATGGTAAATACAGCAATCTTGATTTCGGAGGCTCTTATCAGTTTACAAAATACCTGACTTTATACGCGGATGTCAACAATATTCTGAACAAACCTCTGATCTATCACTTTGGTAAAAATGAAGACCGTCCTGAGCAGGTAGAATATTACGGCGTACGATTCAATCTTGGAGTAAAACTGAACTTCTAAACCATGATCATGGCCAGAACACTCAATAAAAAAACATTAGTAACACTGAAAGCCGCTTTTGCTGCTTTTGGTGTTTACTTCTGCATGTACGGCTTCAGAAAGCCTTTTACGGTAGCTTCTTTCGAGGGACTTTCCTATTTCGGAGTCGATTATAAGATTCTGATTATCATTGCACAGGCAGTAGGCTATTTTATTTCAAAATTCATTGGGATTAAATTTATTTCGGAACTGAAACCCCGGAAAAGACTTACTTATCTGTTTATTTTCATTGCCATTGCAGAACTTGCGTTGTTAGGATTTGCAGCCGTTCCCGCTCCTTACAATATTATATGTATGTTCATCAACGGAATTCCGCTGGGAATGATCTGGGGAATTGTTTTTTCTTATATCGAAGGGCGCAAAACGACAGAAATCATTGGTTTATTTTTATGTTCAAGCTTTGTGATTTCTTCAGGATTTACAAAATCTGTAGGGAAATTTTTAATGGACACGTTCTCAATTTCTGAATTCTGGATGCCGTTTTCTGCCGGACTTATCTTTATTATTCCATTGATTCTTTTTGGCCTGCTTCTTGAAAAAATTCCCCAACCTTCGGACGAAGATATTTTGCTTAAAAACAAAAGACAGCCATTGAATGGCTCGGAAAGAAAAGCACTGATCAAGCAGTTTTTTGTTCCGATTGTGTGTATTATATTTCTATATATCAGCTTAACGGTCTTAAGGGACTTCAGGGATAATTTTAACCGGGAAATCTGGGACGGACTGCATTTCAGTTTCGACAGTTCTATTTTTACCTTAACAGAGATTCCGATTCCGGTGATGGTTCTTTTGATCTTAAGTTTTATGGTGAAAGTGAAAAACAATAAAAAAGCATTTGCTTACTATCATTATATCCTTTTCGCAGGAATTCTTACCGTAGGGCTTTCTACTTATCTTTTTCAGCAGGGTTCATTATCTCCGGTTTTATGGATGACGGTTTCCGGTTTCGGAATGTATATCTGCTATATTCCTTTTAATGGAATTTATTTTGACCGGATGATTGCTGCTTTTGAGATCAAAGGAAATGTAGGTTTTCTGATCTATATTGTAGATTCATTCGGGTATCTGGGAAGTGTTCTGATTCTTCTGTATAAAAACTTTGGTTCAGCCCAGACTTCATGGTTGCATTTTTATATCAGCTTAAATTATATCATCACCGTTACGGTTTTCATTCTTTCGGTGATTGCTTTTCTGGCTTTCAGGAACAAATCAAAGCCGAAATCAAACTTAAACTCAAACTCTAATCAATTCATCAATTTCGATACGTCGAAAATTTTATAAATAACAATACAATGACAACAAAATTTGATTTACTCGTTGTAGGAGGTGGAATTTTAGGAACATTCCATGCTTATCATGCGCTGAAGAAAAATCTTAAAGTAGCTATACTGGAAAGAAATTCTGTTCCTCAGGGCGCTACTGTAAGGAATTTCGGACAGGTAGTACCCTCGGGAATGGATCTGAAATGGCAGAATTTCGGAAGAGAAAGTCTTGCCATCTATCATGAACTTCACACGCAGGCACACCTTACCATCAGACAAAACGGATCTGTATATATCGCTTCCAATGACGAGGAACTTCAGCTGATTGAAGAACTTTATGAAATCAACAGAAACAATGATTATGAATCTGTTTTATTATCAAAAAGCGACTGTATCAAGAAATATGACGGTCTCCGTTCGGATTATTGCAAAGGAGGACTGTTTTTTCCACAGGAACTTTCTGTAGATTCTGCAGATATGATCGTAAAACTTCATAAACTGCTTCAGGAAAAGATGGGATTGCAGATTTTCTATAACACCACAGTTATTGAAACCCTTGAAGATGACCAGAAATGTACTGCTGTAGCGGCAGACGGAACAGCTTTCACCGCGTCTAAAATCATTATCTGCGGCGGGCATGAGTTCAAAACTTTATATCCTAAAGTATTCAATGACAGTGATCTGGAAGTGAGTAAACTTCAGATGCTTCAGACCAAACCACAAGGAATTTATTCCCTTCAGGGGAATATTCTTACCGGGCTTTCTGTGAGAAGATATGAATCATTCAGCGAATGTCCTTCTTTCCAGAAAATCAAGGCTTTAGAAGATCCAAATTCTTTTGAAAAGAAATATGGGGTTCATATTTTATTCAAACAAGCACTTGACGGTTCTGTCATCATCGGAGATTCTCATGAATATGCAGATGCTAAAAATTCAGATGATCTTGGGTATGATCTTAATATGGAGATTGATGAATTTATGATTCTTGAAGCTAAGAAAATTATTGATCTTCCCACATATGAAATTCAGAGAAGGTGGTTCGGAATTTATTCCCAATGCAAATCCAAAGATATTTTCGAGCACAGCCCATCTGCGAATATTCATATTGTAACAGGTATCGGAGGAAAAGGAATGACGGGAAGCGGTGGCTTCTCCAGGTTTAATATTGAAAAAATTTATGCATAAAATTTAAATGAAAAATATAGAATTATTAGTTCTGGATATGGCCGGAACAACGATTGATGAGGACAATGTAGTATACAAAACACTTACCAGTGCTGTGAATGATTACGGCTATGTTGTAAGCCTTGAAAAAGTATTATCCAGCTGTGCCGGAATGGAAAAACTGGAAGCCATTACAAGTCTTCTAAAGGAAATTAACGGAAATGAAGAAGATGCTCCCGCTATTTTTGAAAATTTCTCAGATCAGCTTAAAGAATCTTACAAAAAACTTGAAGTAAAACCCATCAACGGAACGGAAGGTTTCCTGCTGAGCATGAAGTCTCAGAACAAAAAAATCGTTTTAAATACCGGATATACTTCTGAAATCGCTCATCAGCTTTTGAATAAACTCAACTGGAAAGAAAGCATTCATTTTGATGCTTTGATTACTGCGGACGATGTTTCGGAAAGCCGTCCAAGCCCTGAAATGATCCTTCTTGCAATGAAGAAATTCAATATCACTGAAGCGCATAAGGTTTTAAAGGCAGGAGATTCTGTCATTGATGTTGAAGAGGGTAAAAATGCAGGCTGCGGGCTGACGATTGCTGTCCTGTCAGGAGCTCAAAGTAAGGCGGAACTTGAAAAAGCTTCCCCGGATTATATTCTTAATACCATTTCTGAGGCTGAAGATCTTCTTTAATAGCTCTTTTTCAAACTACTTTTAATACTTCTTGGCACAAACATTTTCATGGATATTTCTATTGAGAATGTTTGTGTTTTTTACCACCCCGTCAAATCTCTGATTTGACACCCCTCCAGAGGAGGGGAATGTACGGATTATTAGGTATTTGTTATAACCGACATTTCCAGCAACCTTTTTTGATCTTCTAATCAAAAAGCCTGAAACTTAAAATAAACAGAATCACTTTCTTTTGTGACTTTTGTGGTTAGTTTCTAAGTTTTCCCTATGAACTTTTTAATTATCAATTAATTAACTTTCAGTTCATAATTATTTACAAATAGTAAACTAATTTTACAATAGTTAAAAATAAATTACTATTTGTAAACTTTTCTACTTTCAAAAACTCTTTTTCCTTATGAAAACAAAACTATTCTCAATGGCTGTTGTAATGAGCTGCTTTCTTGGAGCCCAGACAAAAAAAGTACTTTTTATCGGAATTGACGGATGTCGTGCAGACGTAATGATGTCTACGCCTACTCCAAACATCCAAAATCTTATCAGTCAGTCAATCTATTCTGTTGACGGACTTTGCGCCGCCACCACCTGGAGCGGAAACGGATGGAGTACTATGCTTACCGGTGTATGGCACACTAAACATAATGTTCAGGACAATAACTTTACAAGCCCGAACTACGCCAATTACCCCGATTTCATAACAAGAGCGGAAACTTACAATCCGAGCCTGAGAACCATTTCTCTAGCTCACTGGGCACCAATCAATGATAAAATCATACAGAATGCGGATGTAAAGACTAACCTGGCAACAGATCTTGCAGTAAAGAATGCTGCTGTAACGGCTTTGCAGAATGATAATCCGGATATTCTCTTTGTAGATTTTGACGATGTAGACCACGCAGGACATTCTTACGGATTCTCATCAGGTGTTCCTCAATATGTTTCCTCTATTAAAACTACCGACACTTATATAGGAGAAATTGTTGCCGCTATGAAAAACAGACCTTCTTATAACAACGAAGATTGGTTGGTCGTTTTGACTACAGATCATGGAGCGGTAGACAGTTCTCATGGTGGCGGAAACCTTTCTGAAAGAAATATTTTTACGGTGTACTCCAATCCGGGATTTACTCCACAGCAGATCAGCAAAACCGTGCTGGAATCCAATAAAACATTCAACCAGTTGAATTTCCCGGCAGGAACGTATGCAAAACCATCTAACCAGACACCTTTCAATTTTGGAGCGAATCAGGATTTTACCATTGAATTTTGGGTAAAGCCTAATGCATCTTATTCCAGTGATCCGGTGATGATCAGTAATAAAAACTGGGCTAACGGAAAAAATAAAGGATTCGTTTTCTCAGGATATTCCGGGAAGACTTTCAAGATGAATATTGGTGACGGGACGAACAGAATTGATCTTGTTGGCGGAAAAGTAGAAACCAATAAATGGAAACATATTGCTGCAAGCTTTGACAGAGATGGCCTTGTAACGCTCTATGAAGACGGTGTTCCGGTAACTTTTGCTAAAATGAATACCATTGGAAATATTGATTCCGGGCTTCCTTTAACTTTAAATCAGGATGGTACGAATGCTTATGGAATTAATCTCGCGGCATCTTATAAAGATGTAAGAATATGGAAATCTGCACTTCCAAATGATGTGATTGTGAATTGGGCAAATCAGGATATTACATCTTCGCATCCTTATTATTCTCAACTATTAGCCAATTGGAAATGTAACGGGACTTCAGGAAATACATTGACAGATGCAAGTCCAAATACTAATAATATGACTGTAACTGGTTCCCCAACGTATAATGCCAATACAGTGAACAATTTTAAGGTGTATGATTATACGTCAACAACAAGAGAAACAGATCATTTCCCAACGGTATTGAACTGGCTTTGTATTCCGGTGCAATCTTCATGGGGAATTGACGGAGTGAACAGAATTCCGGCATGCTCCAAAGAAGTATTGACATCAAAAGAGACGAAGGTAATGACTGATGATTTTAAAATTTATCCGAATCCTGTTTCAACCTTCATCGGAATCCAGTATAAAACTGAAGATAAGGAAATTAAAGCAGAAATCATTGATAATAAGGGATCGATTGTTTCTACTACGTCTCTACAGTCTTCAAGAGGATTTTACGATGAAAAAATCAATATCGGAAATCTTCCGGCAGGAGTGTATTTCATTAAAATCAGCGGAAGCAAAAAATCACTGACCAAGACTTTCATCAAGAAATAAAACTGTAAAGCAATTAGATTTAAATTTGATATTAGAACAAGGATATTTCTATCCGAGTTCTAATATTTTTTTGTTATATATTCAGATTCAGCTCCATCTGCACATCTACACGGTCATATCCTGCATCTACAATAGGCATATACTTAAAGCCCAGCTTTTCATAAAGTTTTATTGCAGGAACAAGAACCGAATTTGTTTCCAGGACTATTTTTTCAGCATGCAGGTTTTTTGCCAGATCTACTAGTGCTGCCCCCAGCAAATACCCTATTTTTTTACCCTGAGCTTTAGGACTTACCGCCATCTTTGACAGCTCAAAAGTAATAGGGTTATCCTTTCTTTTCACCAATGCACAAGTTCCCACGGCTTCATTATTTAACAGCGCAAAAACAATATGTCCTCCCTTATTTAAAATATGTTCTTCCGGATTATCCAGCAGCTTATAATCACCGGCTTCCATCACAAAAAATGTTTTGATCCATTCTTCATTCAAAGCTTTAAAAGCTTCTTTATACTGAGGTTCATAGGTTACAATTTTTACTTCATTCTTAATATCATTCATCACTATAAGATTATTAAATTCTGTTTTTTATCATTTTTCCCAGTTTTTCCAGATCACTTTCCACCCTGTCTGTCCATTCCAGTGCATAGTTCAAACGCATGCAGTTCTGATACTGATTATATTGTGAAAACATTCTTCCGGGTGCAAAGTTTATTTTCTGTTCAAACGCCACATCATAAAGATCTTCCGTACAGATTCTCTTGTCCAGTTCCAACCAGAGCATAAAACCGCCTTTTGGTTCTGAAATTTTGGTATTGTCCGGAAAATACTCAATCACGGATTTCTGAATCTGAAGATAATTGGCGTAGAGTTTTTTCCTGAACATTCTCAGATGATGATCATACCGCCCGTGGGCAAGAAAATCAGCAATAACATCTGAAAATAAAGACGGTCCGGAAACAGTCTGAACAATTTTCTGCCGGATAATTTTTTCTTTAAATTTTCCCGGAGCCACCCATCCTACTCTAAAACCCGGAGCCAGTGTTTTCGAAACTGAGCCGGTCCACATTACGATTCCCGCTTCATCATAAAATTTACAGGGCTTAGGCCTTCCCGCTCCGAAGTAGATATTTCCATAAACATCATCTTCAACAAGAGGAACATTATATTCCGTAAGCATTTTTACCAGCTCTTTTTTGTTTTCATCGGGCATCTGAAACCCTAACGGATTATTATAATTGACCACAAAACAACACGCAGAAAGCTTTGGGAGCACCTTTTTTAAGGCATCCAGATCTACTCCTGTAATGGGATGTGTAGGAATTTCAACAGCTTTCAATCCTAATAAATGAATGGCCTGAAGAATTCCGAAATAAACAGGACTCTCTACTGCTACCGAATCTCCCGGCTTTGTAACAGCCATTAAACAGTTGTAAACCGCATTCATTGCTCCGGAGGTTATTACCAGATCATCTTCTGTGATTTTGCCTTCCATTACTATAGACCATTTGGCAATTTCCCGCCGTAGTATTTCACTTCCCTGTACAGGTTCATAGTTTGTTCCGCTGTCTCCTTTCCTCTTAATCACATCAATCATGCATTTTTTCATTTTGGCTACCGGAAGAAGGCTTTTACCCGGAACTCCCAATCCAAACTGTGTGATATCTGTTCCTCCAATCACTCCAAATACTTTATCAATAAGATCCTGTGGTGTATTCTTTTTTTCTGAACCTTTCATCTGAGCAACAGAAGGCAGCGCCAGCTTTCGCTGGAAGGTTTGGCTGACATAATATCCATACTTGGGGCGGGATTCTACAAGGGAGCGACTTTCAAGTTCCATATAAGCCTGTTTTATAGTATTCAGGCTTACATTGTATAATTTCTGGGCACTTCTCAGTGAAGGCAGCCTGTCTCCAAACTGCAGGGTTTCACTTTTGATCTGCTCTGTGACAGAGTTGGCTATTTTAAGGTACAGAACATCTTTCGGCATTGCATTGCGGTTTTAAGTAAATGTACAATTTTATCATGGCTTTATTCAAGATTCAGCCAGCTGATCATTCTGCTGATACTGCTTTTCAGTTGTTCCGGATCTTTGAAATTAGGGGTGTCATTATTTTTAAAATATCTTTCAGTATTGGAGAAGAAGTTTCTCTTTTCAGCTTCTGACATTTTGTTTTTATCATATATTTTAAAAGAGATTTCATTCTTTTCATTCACAATAAGACTTGCAAATGCAATGGTCTCATTTTTCTTTTTCGCCAACATAAAAGGAAGTCCGAAATTGGAATCTACTTTCTTTGCTTCCTTCATTTGCAGGAAAATCTTTTTCAGTTCCGGCATGTCCGAAATATAAGCTTCGGCATACTGAATCTGTACCTGACGTTGATTTATCTTTTCCATAAGTACTCTTCTTGCTTAACAAAATTATGGAGTCTTTAAGTTGGGATACAGATACAGAAGTATACAATATTGTGGGTACAGATCATGTTGCAACAACTGGAATTTGTAATAACGAAAGGAAATGGTTCCACGACCAGAGCAGAAATTGATATAATAAAGGACCTCCTCTTTATCCTTTTCTATCCTTAAAAAGATTGGACTGTTGCTATTTATTGCGCATTCCGGAATATTGTGATCTCAGATAGCCTTAATGATTTTTCGTTTCACAGTATAATTTAAAATGCAAATATTTTTATCACTCGTTTATACCGCATTCACTATATTTGCAAAAAATTTTAGACAACATGAGCTTCTTTGGAAGTAATATTAAGAAAATAAGGCAAGTGAAGGGATTAAGCCAAAAGGCTTTTGCAGACTTATTTGATTTAAACAGAGGGGTGATAAGCTCTTATGAGGAAGGACGTGCAGAACCCAAAATCGAAACCATACTGAAAGTTGCCAATCATTTCAACCTTAATCTTGATAAATTTCTGACAGAAACTCTACAGGCAGATGAATTGGAAAGTGTTTCGAATACGGACCAGCTTATGCTTTTCCCGGAATTTTCTATCCAGAATGATCAGGAAATACAAGTAATAGCACAAAGTAATAGTCCTAATGCATTAATTTTGCAAAAAATATTAGCATCCGTTGATTTGATCTATGAATTTACTACAGAAAAGCCTCTATTACCGCAATATCAATACGGAGATATTCTATTTCTGAATAAAGCTGATCTAATAACAGATTCTATTGATAATCTATTAATTCACATCAATGGAACCCTTCAATATGCAACTGATAATCAATTAACAAACAAACAAAATCAGGAATACTATAAGGTCGTAGGATATGTTTCTACTACTGAAAAGAATATATTTGAAAGCATCTTTGAAAGACTGGAAAAGCTAGAAAATAAAGGATAGCCTGTCAATCAGAGAAGAAATAAAAATCCCTATGCAGCTGACTGCGTAGGGATTTTTATGAGCTATCATATTTTACTTAAAGTCGTTTTCTTCAATACCCTTATTATAATACAATTCCACAAGGTTGGCTTCCTGATTTCCACTTTCAGAAACAAAAGTAGATTTAGTGGCATTCCAAAGATCACCGAACTTTTTGTAATCACTTTGTAAAACCGTTGAAAACGTATTCTTTTCTCCATTTTCAACAGTTTCTTCTTTACTTAGAAAGAATGATTTCACATCGTAATACAGATAAGTCACCTTTCCTGTTATATAGGTGGCTTTTATTTTGTAATATACCTTATCAGGATTATCATCGATAAGTTCAATTTTGTACAGTTTAGGATCTATGTAGGCTAATTCATTGATGATATATTTTCTGTCAGCCTTATCTTTGAATTCAGCAGGATCAGCCAGTTTTCTCTCACCATTAACCAATTCATATCCCGTTTTTCCGTCATACCAGGATCTGTATACGATCCTTCCCTGATATTCAATTTCAAAACTTCCTTTGTTAGGCACCATTTCTTTTGTGATCCAGTTTACCTTACGGCCGTCCATTACCGTTTCTGATTTGGAATAAAGTGTTTTTATACTGCTTAAAAGCTTTTTCCCTCCTTCGGCCTGAATGGCTTTTTCAATAATTTCCCTGGCTTTTTTCTCGTTGGTTGTCTGTGAGAATAATTGATGAGAAGCAGTTATCATCGTAACAGCGAAAACGGTATTCAATAATTTCATGGTTGTTTTTATTTCTGAAACAAATGTACCAAAAGCAGCCTCAATTTTTTAATTATTTAAAAATTATTTGTGATCAAAACCTATCTTCGCCTTGGCATTAACAAATATTTAAAGCTGAAAACAACCGTTAAAGATATCTTATAATATATAAAATATGACAGAGTGATTATTAGACATAAAAAATCCCTCCGTAATCAGATTACAGAGGGACTTGTACCCCAGACGGGACTTGAACCCGTACGTCCTTGCGGACACAGGATTTTAAGTCCTGCGTGTCTACCAGTTCCACCACCAGGGCATGGTGTGGGCAAAAAAAAAGATCCGAACCAGAGGTTCCAACCTTCTTAATGATTCTAAAAAATATTTTAGAACAGTGCGGATGAAGGGACTCGAACCCCCACGCCTCACGGCACCAGATCCTAAGTCTGGCGTGGCTACCAATTACACCACATCCGCTGGTTTGCTGATCTGAATTTACAGATTCAGGCTATATTTCTTACAAATATAAAAATTTTATTTAAAGAACACTCTCTATTAAAACAAAAAACCCTCCGTAAGATATTACAGAGGGTCTTGTACCCCAGACGGGACTTGAACCCGTACGTCCTTGCGGACACAGGATTTTAAGTCCTGCGTGTCTACCAGTTCCACCACCAGGGCATGGTGTGGAGCGAAAAACGGGATTCGAACCCGCGACCCCAACCTTGGCAAGGTTGTGCTCTACCAGCTGAGCTATTTTCGCATAGTGCGGATGAAGGGACTCGAACCCCCACGCCTCACGGCACCAGATCCTAAGTCTGGCGTGGCTACCAATTACACCACATCCGCTGGTTTTTTTATATTGTAAGTTTTAAAGAGCTTGCTTCGTTTTTGTGAGTGCAAATATAGGGCAATTTCCTTTACTACCAAACTTTTCAAGAAAAAAAATTAAAATTTCTACATTTTTTTTTCACGGCACCTTTTATTACATTTCATTTTCTTACTTTTACATCGTTAATATTTACGATATGGAATTACAAGGAACGGTAAAGAAACTTTTTGATGCTCAAACATTTGCGAGCGGGTTTCAAAAAAGAGAAATGGTTATTTTAACTCAAGAACAGTATCCACAGCCGATAAACATAGAATTTTTGTCTGATAAAATCAGTTTATTAGATAACCTTAAAGAAGGAGAAAACGTAAAAGTAGGAATCAACATCAGAGGTAGAGAATGGGTTTCTCCTCAAGGTGAAACTAAATACTTCAACTCTATTACAGGGTGGAGAGTAGAGAAAGTTTCTGAAAATGCTTCAGAACCTACTCAGGCAATGTCTCAACAATCTGCAACTCCAGTTTCAAACGAAAATCCGTTTGCCGGAGATGATGATGATGATTTACCTTTTTAATTAAAGAATATAAGATCAAATATAAATCCTGCTTTTTGAAGTGGGATTTTTTTTCTAAGCATGGTTCAATTAGACGAAAACGAGATTTCATTTCCTGACCCTGAGCTGTATGACGGTCATGAAGGAGTGATTGCTTTTGGAGGTGACCTGTCTGTAGAGCGCATTTGGTTTGCTTATCAGCTGGGAATCTTCCCCTGGTACAACCCCGGAGAAGAAATTCTATGGTGGTGTCCGGATCCGAGATTTGTTCTTGTTCCGGAAGAATTAAAAGTCTCAAAATCAATGAGAAAGATATTAAATAAAAATGTTTTTACTTTTTCAGAGAATAAAAACTTCAGGGAAGTAATCAGGAATTGTCAAAAGGCGAACCGAAAAGGCCAGTCCGGAACATGGCTTTCTGATGAGCTGATGAATACTTTTATCCAGCTTAATGAATATGGCCTGGCCAAAAGTATTGAAGTGTGGCAGGATGAAGAGCTTGTGGGTGGTTTTTACGGGCTTCAGATTGGAAACGTTTTTTGTGGAGAAAGCATGTTTGCTAAAGTGAGCAATGCTTCCAAAGCAGGATTCATCCATTTTGTAGAAAGTAATAAAAATACTATTGAATTAATTGACTGTCAATCTCATACAGAGCATCTCGAAAGCTTGGGTGCTAAAATGATTCCTAAAAAAGAATTTCTAAAAATCTTACACGAAAATAATGAACGCGGATAAAGAAAAATGGGTTCTTCTGATTATCCTGAGTATTATCTGGGGATCATCCTTTATTTTAATCAAAAAATCTCTGGAGCATTTTAATCCTTTTCAGGTAGGATCTTTAAGAGTTCTGATTGCCGGGATTATTTTACTTCCGGTTGCTATTTCCAATTATAAGCTTTTCCCTAAAAAACATCTGAAATGGTTGATTCTGGCAGCTTTTACCGGAAATTTTATCCCTATGTTCCTTTTCCCTATAGCGGAAACCGAAGTGAGCAGCAGTATTGCTGGAATCATCAACTCTATGATGCCTATTTTTGTAATTATTGTAGGAGCATTGGTATGGAAGTTTGAAACAACCAAGAAACAGATCATAGGGACATTGATAAGCTTTACCGGAGTTTGTATTCTTGCATTCGGAGGGGGTGACAGCGGAGAATTGAAAATGATTCCGATTTTACTGCTGCTATTGGCTACTTTGTGTTATGCTATGAGTACAACAACTGTCAAATCAAAGCTTATGGAAGTTTCTTCCACTATTTTATCTGCCTTTGTTTTTTCATTTGTTTTATTGTTTCCTTCCATTATTGCATTAACCAGCACTGGATTCTTCTCGGAGTTCACCTTTTCCAAAGACAATCTGCTCGGCCTTATGTTTGTAAGTCTTTTATCTGTCTTCGGAACGGGTCTGGCGATGACAATGAATTATCGTTTGCTGAAAGTTTCTTCTCCCCTTTTTGCCTCCACGGTTACCTTAATAATGCCAATTGTTGCTATTATCTGGGGAATTTTAGATGGTGAAAAGCTGACTTATTTACAATTTATTGGGGCCGGAATCATCATTGGAGGGCTTATATTTTTAAGAACAAATCCAAAAAAATAAAATCATATTATAAATTAAATTATATTTGACTGATTTAACTTATAACTATGAAAAAAATTCTACTTTATGGCTCAATAGCCTTATTAACACTTTCGTGTTCTTCTTCGCGTGATGATGCTCCTTTTGACAACAGTGATCCTTCCACTCAAAACGTAATTCTTCCTACAAAAATGACTATGGACGGTATTGTAATGAAAATCAATTACAACGGAACCAAAATCATCAGCATGATTAACAACATTAATCATGGGCAGAGAATTGAATTCACTTACACAGACGACTACATTACCGGGATTAAACATTACGAAAACAACGTTCTTGAAAGTACGGTTGAATACGGATATTCTAATGGCCGTATGGCTTCTGCCATTACCAAAGAATATTCTCTTACCGGTACAGTACAAAACACGGTTACATTTACTTATACTTACACAAGTACTACAGAAATTAACGTAAAAAAACAAACGAATTCCGGGGCTGCAGGATCTTCTGTGATAAACAGTGTTTTTACATACAGCAATGGAAATATGGTAAGCAACGTAGGCTCAGGAACGGGAACCGTGAATGGAAACACTGTCAACTATACTGAAACGGAAACTTACACTTATACGGATAAAAACTATCCTTTTAAGAATGTAAAAGGCTTTGATAAAATTATATTTAATGGAAATGAAAGCGATGGGGTAAGCATGCTGTTTTCAAATATAAAGAACAGCTTAAGCACTTATAAAGGACAGTTTACCAGTACCACAACAGGCGGCGGAACCGCAACCGGAACAACTTCTCATAAATATACCACTACTTTTAATACCGCAGGTTATCCGTCTGTAGAAGACAGGCAATCTCTTGACACCAATGGGAACCCCAATACAAGTACTCCTGATAAATTCATCTATGAGTACAATTATCAATAAAAAAACCTGCAGAAGTGCAGGTTTTCATATTATTTTTTAGATTAATCTAGTTCTTTTTCCTCACTTTGGTAGCTTTAACCTTTTTCACTTCATCTTTAATGAAAGGATATTTTTTCTGCATATCCTTAACTAAAGACGGATCAAGATCTAACGCTTTCTGAAGTGATTCTGTTCCTTTATCCTGATCTTTCAAATTGAAAAAACAGTTACTCAACTGATAAAACAGCTCAGCTCTGTGATGCTTTTTTATAGCACTGTTCAAAACAGTTACTGCATCTTCGTACTCTCCTACCAACATCAAAACTTCTGAGTAGGCATACCAGTTGTAAAACCTTGTAGGCTCTGCATCCACCAGCTTTTTAAGACAGGAAAGGCTTTCTTCAAACTTCCCTGAGTCGATGAAAAGAAACGCTAGCCTTTTTTGGTAGTCAAGGTTATTTTCATTCAGCTGGGTAGCTTCTTTGGCATAATGCAATGCTTCAGACATTCCGCCCATTTCTTCGTAAAGATAAGACTGCTCCATCATTGCAAGATAAAACTGAGGGTCTTCTCTCAATGATTTCTGGAATGCATTTAAAGCTAAAATAGGCTGTTTTAATGCCTTATTGCACAGTCCGATCTTATAAAAAGTAAATGCTTTGGTGTATTCCAGCTCCAGCATTTCCTCATAAGTTTCGATAGCTTTCTGGTATTGTCCCATAGCTTCATAACAGGCTGATTTATTGGCATATACTCCTACAGAGTTTGAGTTGATTGCCAACAAATAATCATAGCCTCTTATGGCTTCATCATAATTTTTTCTGTTGAAATAGAATTGTCCGTATTCAAACCAGGCGGTTTCAGAATAAGGGAATTCATCTAAATATTCATTAAGAAAGGCTATAGCCTCCTCGCTCTTATTCAGGTCACTGAAGCACACCATACAGTTTTCCAGCGAATATTCATCCGTAGGATCTTCTTTCAGTGCTTTTCTGTAATGTTTAAGTGCGTTAAAAGGATCTCCGAGATTCACATATTCATCCGCAATAAAGTTGTGGAGAAAGTTTTCTTCTTCCTCTAATGTCAAAGCTTTTTTACAAATTTCAATGGATTTTCTGGGATTTCCTAAGCTCGAATAATATTTGGCGTAACAAACCAAAAAGTCTGTGTTCTCCATAGAAGCACCTTTCAGCTCATTGATAAGTTCTTTCGCCATATTATAGTCTTCCCACTCCAAAAGGATCTCAAGTCTTTTGATCTTGATATCCAATGAATTGGGATGAAGCTTAAGTCCATAATTAACCGCCATATCAGCGTAATTAAAATCACCAAGCTCCAAATAATAAACAATAATGTCTTCCAACTCTTCTGTATCAAAGTAGAATTCGTCATTGTTTTCCATCATTTCCTCGAACTTTTTTACAAGTTCATTTCCAAAATACTCTTCCAATAGTGTCCTCTTTGTCGGCCTGATGTCTGAATTTGCTTACAAACCTCGGCAAACGGTTAGTTAATAATACATCTGAAACTGATATTCAAATATTTATGCAAAGTTGCAACTTTTTTTTGAATTTTCCAGTTCATAAATTTCTATTATAAAAATAGTAAAAAAAGAAAACCGATAAAAGGATTGTGGATAAAAAAATGGAAATTGGGGTTAAATTCTTATGACCAGACGTTTTCCGCTTTGTATCTCAGCATTCCACACGGTTTCGATATTTTTAATATCAACGTCTTCTGTATCCATTTTAATTTTTCCTTCTACGGCTGCCTGGTACATTTCCGGAATGATTTCCGTGAAAAGTCGTGCAGATTCTTCTTTCGTCCAGCTGCCCAATCCTGATCCTGAAATCTGAATATCAGTTCCTCTGAGAATCTGTGAAGACAGCTGAATGGTATCACCGCTCATTCCTCCTATTGTTACCAGTTTTGTTTTGTGGGAAAACGTGCCGTCTCCTTTGAAAGCTGACAATATCATTTCTACGGAATGGCCCCAGATATAATCCAAAACAACATCTATAGGAGTTTGCTGGTGAATTTCTTTTATTTTTTTTTTAAAGTCATGATCCTCTTGTTTGAGAGAAACCACCTCATCAGCTCCCAGTTCACGCAAAGCCTGCAAGGATTCTTCATTTCTCCCGGTAACGATGACTTTTCGGGCGCCGTATAATTTGGCTATCTGAACGGCTATTCTTCCCGTAATTCCTGTTGCTCCATTGATCAATACTACATTTCCAGGCTGTAATCCCGCCTTGAATTTTAAAGCCATTGCTGATCCCATAACCGCGTTGGGTAATGCTGCTGCGATAGAAAAATCCAGTTCTTCGGGAATTGAGACAATCATTTTTTTATCAGCCACCGCTTTTTCAGCTACGGTTCCTTTCTTACTGAAAAAATAGACTTTATTTCCATTCTCCAGATATCCTGTTCCATCAGTCCCTATAATTGTAGGCTGATGTTCCTTATTTTCTGTTGAATAATGATTTCCCCCTGCCCTGGCTTTGTCAAGATTTTTAATAGACGCTGCTTTTACAGATACTAAAATTTCATTTTCCTGTATTGTTTCCGGTTCCGGGAAATCTGCATATTGAGGAATACTTCCTTTTTCAAATACTACTGCTGCTTTCATTCTTTTAATTTTTATACAAAATTATTGAGGATGAATGCTGTGGAACGATAACATTTGTTATGAGATTTGGGTTTTGGGAAAGAAAGTTTATAACCCTGATAATAGAATTAAAAACGCAGAGGACGCTAGGATAGCATAATATTGCTATTATTTGTTCGCAAGGGCATTTCGTTCAGCAAACAACAACAATCAACCTCCCTGAGTGAAACGCCTTTGCGATCGTATTCAACAATATATATTAATCTTTGCGAACATCGCGTTAAAAAAGAATATATGACATTTAGAGATTGAAACGCAGAGGACGCTAGGAAAACATAATATTGCTATTATTTGTTCGCAAGGGCACTTCGTTCAGCAAACAACAATCAACCTCGCTGAGTGAAACGCCTTTGCGAACATTTTCAACAATACATATTATTCTTTGCGAACGTTGCGTTTAAGATGAGTCAGATTTTATACAGTTTCTTTTTTAAACTTCTGTCTTCCATCTTCCACCCTATTCCAGCCTCTCCTTTAATATTTTGCTTTTGATCCTGCTGAGATGCACCGTTGTAATTCCCAGATAGGAAGCAATATAATGCTGGGGAACTCTTTTAATAATTTCCGGTTTGGTTTTGGTCAGATTAATATACCGCTGCCGGGGGGTATCTTTAATAAAGGAAAAGAAATGTTTCATATAATCGAACACCCTTTCAAAAAGAGCATCCATAAACAGGTTTCTGAGCTCAGGGTTTTCATAGACGTCGTCCAGGAAGGCCTCTACATCGGGTTTATTAATTTTGTATAAGACGCAGGGTTCTATGGTTTCGAATGACACCATACTCGGCAAGCCTTTTTTGAAACTTTCAAGGGAAGAAAACATTGTATTTTCAAGAAAAAACTGGAAAGTGACATCTTTTCCGTCATTATTATACCAGGCTCTTACCATTCCTTTTTCAATATAATAGGCATTGCAGGAAACCTCATCTTCTTTTAGAAGCAGAGTTTTGGCAGGAACTTCCATACGTTCGAAGCTTCCCAGAAATTTTCTCCATTTTTCTTTAGGGAAAGGAAACCTGTTTTTAATATGCTCAAACATACCTGATATAAAAAAGAACGGAACAAATGTCCGTTCTTATTATGTTTTAGATTAAACTTTTAATTTTAGCAATGATATCATCACCTAACTGATCTGCTTCTTCCTGAGACTGAGCTTCTGTATAAATTCTGATAATCGGTTCTGTATTAGATTTTCTAAGGTGAACCCAGTTGTTTTCAAAGTCTATTTTAACGCCGTCTACAGTAGAAACGTCTTCATTCTGATATTCCTGCTCCATTTTGCTTAAGATAGCGTCTACATCAATTTCCGGAGTCAGTTCTATTTTCTTTTTACCCATAAAATAGCTTGGATATCTTGCTCTTAGCTCAGAAACGGTTTTGTTTTCTTTGGCCAAATGAGTCAAAAATAAAGCTACTCCTACTAAAGAGTCTCTTCCGTAATGTAAATCAGGATAGATAATTCCTCCGTTTCCTTCTCCTCCAATGACTGCATTTTTCTCTTTCATCAAAGTAACAACGTTTACTTCTCCCACGGCACTGGCAAAATATTCTGAGTCATGCGAACGCGCCACATCTCTCAAAGCACGGCTGGAAGAAAGATTGGAAATAGCCGCTCCTTTTTTGTGTTTCAATAAGTAATCAGCAACTGCAACCAATGTATACTCTTCACCAAACATTTCACCTTTTTCATCAATCAGGGCTAATCTGTCTACATCCGGATCTACCACAATTCCTACGTCTGCATTTTCTTTTTTCATCAATTCGCAGATGTCTCCCAAATGTTCTTTCAAAGGTTCAGGATTGTGCGGGAAGTGACCTGTAGGTTCACAGTATAATTTGATGGTTTCACAACCTAATTTGTCCAAAAGCATAGGAATAGCAATACCTCCTGTAGAGTTTACCGCATCCAGGGCTACTTTAAAGTTTTTAGCTTTGATTGCTTCCACATCTACCATTGGTAAATCCAGGATCTGCTGGATATGGATATCGAAAGCATCGTCTCTTGTTTCATATTTTCCAAGATCATCCACTTCCGCATAGTTGAAGTCTTCACTCTCTGCCAAGGCCAGTACTTCAGCTCCGTTTTCCCCGGTGATGAATTCTCCTTTTTCGTTTAATAACTTAAGTGCATTCCACTGTTTTGGGTTGTGGGAAGCGGTAAGGATGATTCCTCCGTCAGCATTAAGTTCAGGAACCATTATTTCTACTGTAGGTGTGGTAGAAAGTCCAAGGTCTATCACATTAATTCCCAATCCCTGCAATGTAGCAGTTACCAAAGAGGAAACCATCTGACCAGAAATTCTGGCATCTCTTCCGATGACAAGGGTAAGATCTTTTTTATTTTTATTATTCTGAAGCCAGGTTCCGAATGCGGAAGCGAATTTTACTACATCCAGCGGTGTTAAGTTATCATTTACTTTACCGCCAATGGTTCCGCGAATTCCGGAAATAGATTTTATTAATGACATGATGTTTTTACTTTTATTTTGTTCTTTCTAAATTTTCCAACGCAAAGATACTTAAAAGACCTTTCAACTTATAGAACGGGAATCTTTTTTTGGATTTTATCATAGGTATTTTTTACAACTTTCGGTGGTGCAAAACGATAGCCTATGTATAACAAACCATAAAGGTTATTATTTTCTATCGTCTGGTTATTTTTCTGATCGTAGGCATGTGTATTAAAATTCATTTTACCTCCAAATAAAAACCTGTCTGTATTATAACCAATATGAAGCCCTCCCTGTATTCTTATCGTTGCATACTGGGCATTTTCTTTGGATCCTCCGTTATCAAGATCTCTGTAACTTGAGAATTTTCCTCCTATTCCAGCAGCCAGATAAGGCGAAATATTGACCTTCCTGCCAATTACCCAATTATAAAAATATCCGATATTCCCTCCGATATTATATTGCGTCTCTTTGCTTTTTACACCATCAATTTTATTTCTGAAAACAGTAAGGTCATAATCCACAAAAGGAACCCAGCTTCCGCTGCTTTTATACTGCCATTCTCCCTGCGTGTAGATACTTCTTGCTGAAAAGTTTTTATTGAGAATATAAGAGGTAGATCCTCCAAAGGTTTGTACTCTTAAATCAGGAAACTGAATATAAGGATCTCTTCCTTCCTGCCATTCCGGAGATAGGTCTTTCATGTTTTCCACATAAAAACCACTTACATTTTTATAATAAACATTCTGGATAAATCTTCCGGGAAAAAACCTGAAACTAAAATCGGTATAAGAACTTTCTCCCTTCATTTCATCATCATTATTTCCGTCTAAAAATCTGGGAGCAAATGATACTGTCGCACTTATTATTCTATAATCAACTGAAAATGATGTTTTGGTTTTATTGTTGATTGACAGGTCCATTTTGAAGGCACTCTTTCCTTCTCCTGATGAAAAAACATAGTTCTCGATATTGGTATCAAGATTCACACGAATCATTACCTGGTCTGCATAGGACTTGGTATTTGTGGTATCGGATTGTGCTTTACCCTGAGCCCCGAATAAAGAAAATAAGACTAGATAACCTGTTTTTAAGAAATTCAAATTAATAATTTACATTAGAAAGATGAATTTACTACATTTTTTTCAATTGTCTGATGAACCTAATATTAAGAACAGCCACAATCTTTATCGCAGTTTGTTCTTTTGGAGCTGAATTTCTTAGGGGCAAAATTCTTTTTAAGTACTTTAAATAAAGAGTAGCAGGCGAATGCTACAATTAATAGGATAAGTACGTACTGAAAAATTAATGATGAGTCCATTACTTTAAAATCTGATATACTATCATCGACACAAAATATGCCAAACCTGTCATCATAACCACCTGAAAGCCGGTCCATTTCCAGCTTTTGGTTTCTCTGTAGACTACTGCAAGTGTAGAAACACACTGCATTGCAAATGCATAGAAAAGAAGAACCGAGATTCCGGTTGCAAAACTGAAGACTTTTTCTCCGTTTGGTTTCACATCTCTTCTCATTTTATCAATTACTTTTACTTCCGGAGCATCATCCTCCAGGCTGTAAAGTGTAGACATTGTTCCCACGAACACTTCTCTTGCCACGAAACTGGTAAGAATTCCCACTCCCATTTTCCAGTCGTAGCCCAGAGGAACGATAACAGGCTCTATTCCTTTACCCATTTTGGCAAGGTAAGAATGATCCAGATGAACGTCTGTAGCGACCAGTTCATTTGTTTTCTGGCTTGGTCCGAAATAGCTCAGGAACCAGATGATGACACTTACAATGAAAATGATTTTTCCTGCTCCAGTAATGAAATCCCATACTTTTCCTAAAACCATTTTAAAGTCATAGCCGAAAAGGGGTTTCTTATAGGCAGGAAGGTCCATTACCAGATATGTTTTCCCTTTACTTTTAATAAATCTTTTAAGGATTGCTGCTGAGAATAAAGCAACCAGGAACCCCAGAAGATACATGCCCATCAGAACCAGCGCCTTATATTTTATTCCTAAAAATGTTCCTTCTGAGATAATCAGTCCGATAATAATACTATACACCGGAAGTCTTGCAGAACAGGTCATAAATGGTGTTACCAATATCGTCAGCAATCTTTCTTTCACGTTTTCAATGTTTCTGGTAGAGATTACTGCGGGAATAGCACAGGCCGTTCCTGATACAAGAGGGACAATACTTTTTCCGTTAAGTCCGAAGGGGCGAAGCAATCTGTCCATCAGAAATACAACTCTTGCCATATATCCTGAGTCTTCCAGCAGATAAAGAAAATACAGCAGAATTCCAATCTGTGGTGCAAAAACAACAATTCCTCCAATACCGGGAACAATTCCGTTGGAAACAAGTGAATTAACGGGTCCTTCCGGAAGGTGTTCGCTTGTAAATGCTGCCAGCCACGAGAATGTCTCTTCAATCCAGTTCATCGGATATTCAGCCAGGAAGAAAACGCTTTGGAAAATAATCAGCAAAATGGCTAAAAAGACTACATAACCCCAGAATTTATGTACTAAAACTTTATCCAGTTTTTCGGTTAATAATTCTTTGAACTGAGCTTTTTTAGAAATTACATCTTCCAGTATTCTGTCTACATTCTGATATCTTCTTACTGTTTCCTGAACCTGTAATCTTTTTGGAACCAGGCTTTTTGTATCTGCCTCATTCAGCTGTTCCATTACGGAGCTTATTCTACCCAGGTCTGTACCCAGTGAAAGGCTCATCC
The DNA here is from genome assembly GCF_900182655.1 of Chryseobacterium rhizoplanae. Lineage (GTDB taxonomy): Bacteria > Bacteroidota > Bacteroidia > Flavobacteriales > Weeksellaceae > Chryseobacterium > Chryseobacterium rhizoplanae. Next base: position 641,338 of record NZ_FXTC01000002.1, on the reverse strand, counting down.
AAGCTTTATATTCATTATCGAAACCTTTATGTGCTGCCAGTTTCTGAATAAAATCTCTATGCTCTTTCGGTGTTTCAAAAGAAACCTTATCTGTTTTTACAAATTCATTGTTATAAACAGCTTCTCTTACTTCCTCAATCCCAATCTGCTCTTTGGCATTGGTCTGGATGATTTTAATGCCTAATGCTTCGGAAAACTTTTGAATATCAATGGTGATCCCTCTTCTTTCCGCCTGATCAATCTGATTGACAATCAGAATCATTGGAATACCAAGGTCCTGAATCTGCTGAAACAGAAGCAGCCCTCTTTTTAAACTTAATGCTTCAAGAATATAAACAACTCCTGCATAGTTTTTCTGCTCGTCAATAAGATATTTGGAAAAAATAGCTTCATCCTCTGAACTCGGATATACACTGTAAGAACCCGGAAGGTCAATAACCTCAACATCCTGATCTTTATAGGTATAGTTCCCCGAATGGCTTGCAACGGTAACGCCGGCATAGTTTCCGGTCTTCTGCTTTTTGTTGCAAAGCGTATTGAAAACCGTTGACTTTCCTACATTAGGGTTTCCGACTAAAAGTATCTGTTTTTTCTTGTTTTCCTGCATTAATTCAATTCTTCAACAATGATGTAATCTCCTTCTTCCTCTCGAAGAGCAATCCGGCTTTTTTCTGCTCCAAATTCTACATACATGGGCCCATTGAACGGAGCCTGATACAAAATCCTGAAAGCGGTTTCCGGAAGAAGCCCCATTTCAATGATCTTATTGGGCATTTTAAGATGGTCATTATCATACCCCAATATCTTCCCCATTTTGTTTTTAGGGAATCCACTTAATTTATGTAATCCTTTCTCTTTCAAAGCCTAATTTTTAGTCCTGCAAATATACGCTATTTAAATTTAATCTAAATAACGTTTTGGCATAAAAGAAACCACCCCAAATACATTGCTGTATCTGGGGTGGGTCAAAATATAAATTAGTTGATATGAATGCTTATTTTTTTACTTACCTAGAATATGTCTCCAAGCAATACCCTATCTTTTGGTTCTTCAGCTTTTGCAAATGACATTGCAGATTTGTTAATAACAACATGAAAATGATTTTTTCATTATTAAAATATTTCAATTTGTTGTGAAACAAACATATAATGAAAAATAATAAAATCAAATTTTTGTTTATTAAATTTTAAAAACAAGTATATTTTCTAAAGTATCAGTTCAAAATAGAGCTTATTTTCAATAATTTTCTACAAAGCATAGAACATTTTCAACAAAAAGAAATCAACCCAAACACATTGCTGTATCTGGGTTGATTCAAAATATAATTTAGTTGATATGAATGCTTATTTTTTCTTCTTATCAGAAGTTTGTTCTTTTTCTATGGGGTTATCATTGGATCCGAAAAAATCTTTCACCTGTTTTTCCAATCTTTTCATGAAGTCTCCTACTGTTCCATCTGTTCCCGGCATAGGTCTGCTCATGTTCTCTGCCGTCATATAAGGTCTTGATTCTGCAAACGGATCTGCTTTATATCCTTCATAGGATTTCAAGAATTTATCTTTGGATGTAGGTGTTATTGTATTGCTCATCATTCCCATCTTAGCATTGATTTTATCTGCATATGATAATTCATCATAGTTTTCGATTTTCTTATTTCCGCTCAACTGCCATGAATAGTTTTTATCCGCGTCTTCAATCTTTACAATCAGACCAGGAAGTCCTTTAAATTTATACGGTCCATCCTGAAAAGGGATGTCTGAACTGAACCATGCCGTCCATTTTCTTCCTCCGAATTCTGTAGTTGCTTTCTGGGCATTGTATGCACCTACCTTTTCTTTATCAGGTAAAATACTCCACTGCAGTTTCGGTTCGTCTTCGTATGAGAACAGATTTCTGCTGATTCTGTCTACATACTGAACCTTCATGTCCGGATAGCTTTTAATAATTTTATAGGAGAATTTAGGCCATTTTATCAGTTTGGTCATATCCTTGAAAGACTTGGTTTTCTCCATTTCTTCTATCTTAATTTTAATGATAGAATCCTGAGCTGGCATTGTATAATCCTGATAGATAGATTTCTTTGGAGTAATATCAAGAATGGTAATAATCTTATCAAGTTTTGCCGAATCTTTCTTCGGTTTAAAAGTCAGTTCATAAAAGAAACGGTTAGCCGTTTCCTTTGATTCCTGAGCTCCTGCAAACGCAAAAAGAGCAATAAGAAATATGGAGAATAACTTTTTCATTGTAGCAAGTTTATATAATTAGTAATCACATATCTTCTTTTGTTACAGTTTTTTTGAATTTTATTTTTTAGGAAAAGATTTATGATTCTCTTAAAACAGTTTCATTTTTAAAACGCTTACCTTTAAGTTTCTAAAAAACAAAATATTATGGACACATTATCTCAATTAAAATCCGAACTGGAAGGAGAATTTAAAACCACAAAAAAGTTTATTGAATTGTTTCCTGAAGGGAAAAATGATTTTGCTCCCCATGAAAAAAGCATGAAAATGATGCCTCTTGCCACCCATCTCGTAGAAGTTTTTGAATGGCCGAACACTATTTTGAAAACTTCTGAACTGGATTTTGGTAAAGGCGATTACAAACCGACAGTTCTTTCTACAAAAGAAGATCTTATGAAAAAACTGGAGGATGATTATCAGTCAGCAAAAACTGCATTGGAAAACAGTACTGAAGATGACCTGAATCCCAGCTGGACTATTAAAAATGACGGCCATGAACTGGCAAGCTGGAGTAAGTATGGGGCGATCCGACATGCTTTAAATCAGATTACCCATCACAGAGCACAATTGGGTGTGTATTACAGACTGAACAACATTCCTTTGCCGGGAAGCTATGGGCCTTCGGCTGACCAGCAAAGCTTTTAATTTTAATATCATTATATCTCAACAAAAAAACCAATCCTGACGGATTGGTTTTCTTATTATTTAAAATTGAATTTTACAGTAAACATGACTTGGCTAGGACGGAGCTGAATTCTTGTGTAAGAAATACTTTGTGCATTGATATCATACGTTTCAAAAACTTTTTTGTTCGCGATATTCATCCATTTTAATTCGAAATCTATCTTCTTCTTTGCCCAGGTGAACTGATAAGACAAATCATAGAATCCATTATTATATTTCTGAGTTCCGGCACTACTGTTTACCTGATCCCAATTGAATCCGATGGTATGATTTTCCAATGGATAGAAAAATACACCTAAGTTATGATTAAATCCATTTCTTGAGTTTATATTATTCAATTCAGGTGTTGCACTTGTATTGGTTTGTTTTGTTCTTGAAATAGTAAAATTATAATCAACACTCATCCAACTGAAATAAGTATTATTGAATTTAAATCCTACTGATTGAGAATTATTTTTGCTTTCATAAGATTTATCATTCTGATAAGCATCTGATGTTGAAGTATTGTTACTATAGCTTACTGAAGCATTTGTTTTAAATTTTGGGAAATACTTTCCTACTTCTCCACTAAATCCATTATTTTTTGTGTGATTATCCTGTTCCAGATATTTCACTGTTGTATATCCTGCTTCATTTCTTATCGGAGAAGAAATAAGGTTTCTTTTAACATCAGATAATCTGTAATTAAGATTAAAGAACAAGTTGTTTAAGGGGTTTCTATATTCTATTCGTGTTCCTCCAGATTTTGTATTGTTTTGAGGAATTGGGTTAGAAGCATCCATTGCATTAATCCCATTAGGTGAAGTCATTAAAAATCCTGAATATGCCGTGTTTACTTCCCCAAAATTATTACTGATATTTCCTGTTAATGAAGCTTTCCAGAATGAAGCAAATGAATATTGAGCAAAAATATTAGGTTCAAAAGTTAGCTTATTTACTGATTTTGAAACAAGTCTTAATGGATCTTCGGCTTTAATATTGTTTGAGTTCACTGGAAGATTGGCATAGATCATCCATGATTCACTTTTATAATTTACTCCTAAGCTTCCATATGGAGTTGCCGTAGTGTATTTCAAATCATTATTATAAGCTTCATTTGGTCTTGGAAAACTACTATTCTGAAGATTTGAAAGGTCTGTTGTCAAATCTGTAGTTTTAAAATTAAATCCTACTTCTGGAGTAAAAGTCCATCCTTTAGCTGAAAAACCTAAATTGGCAGAATGATTAGCTTCAAAAGTTTTAAGTCTCATATTTTGTCTTACAATATCTGTTGCCACTGTTGTATTGAAGCCAGGGATCTGCAAATAAGAAGCGGGTGAAACCTCCAATGTCTGTCTATCTGTCTGATAATTAATATAAGACTGAACATTCACCATTTTTTCTTTCCATGGTATAATGGTACTCAAAGAGTTCTGAAATGAAGTAGTGGGAGATTCTATAGCCTCCTCCCCATGTCGGCTGTTGTTTCCATCTGTTCTATCTACAATACCACGATCTGCATTCCAATATTGAGAGAAGCTTGTGGTATTTTTAAAGAATCCTTTCTTTGCATTTTTAGTGAAAATCAATTCCCCTTTTGCTTTATCAGTATAAAAATTATTGAAAATATTCTGAGTAACTCTTGAAGCGGGCTGATTAGATGTTGCAAAATAATCAGTTTGGCTATAAGATTCTCTATCTACAGCATTATTGGTATAGTTTGCGTTAGCTTTAAGTTCCCATTCTTTTTTCTTATCAATATTGGTAAGGTAGTTGGCTGATAAATAATGGACATTATTCATCAGATATCTTTTCACCGGAAGATTAGGTGTGCTTGCATTTTCTACATTCAGCCAGTCATTTTGAGAGGCATTGATTCTTTTTCCTTCAAATCTATTTCCAAATGCCAGAATATTTCCCTCATTTTCCACCTGCTCGCCCATGTTATTGGTTTTGTAATTGACTACCCATTGGCTTTTCTGCCCAAAGAACATAGGGGTCAGTTTTACATTCCAAAGCCAGGAATCTCCGAAACCGGTTCCTACTTCTCCTCTACCTGTCATGGTTACGGAGTTTTTCAGTTTAATATTGATGGCTGCCTGATCTGAAGGAACTTTATCCTGCAGGATTTTTACCGGTTGGTGATTTTCCAGTACTTCTACTTTCTGTACAGCATCTTTGGGAAGGGAATTATTAATTGTTCCATAACCGCCTTCCATCAGGTCTTTCCCGTTGACATAGAATTTATTAATAGCATTTCCCTGATATAGAATTGTTCCATCATTGTTTACTTCAATTCCGGGAATTTTTTTCATAACATCAGCAAGAGTTCTATCATTTTTGGAATTGAACGCTTTAAGGTCATATGAAATGGTATCGCCTCTGGCTGTAATCATTTTTGTTTTCAGCTGGACTTCTTTAATTTCTGTAGCTTCAGACTGCATTTTAAAATTCAACGTCTGATCGCTGTTACTGATTTGCTTTGTGAGAGGTTTCTGATTGAATGCTTTTACTTTTAGATCCACATTGGCCTCACCAGAAGTGAAGGTCACCTTGTATTCCCCTTTAGAATTGGTAATTCCATAAGCCAAAATAGCATCTTTACCTGGTTCTTCTACAGTAACACTGGCACTTGGTATTGCTACCCCGTCATCATCAGTAATCTTTCCCGAAACGGTCTTCTGTGCAAAAGTGAGCACCGTAAAGAAAAGCATCAGAAATAAGGAAATATTTTTTTTCATACTTATTATTTGCTCAATTAGTTAATCATTGTAGTTTTTTGTTACACTTTTATAAAGATGGCTTTTATATCTAAAAGTTAAATCTTTTATCACTACAAACATAGTTATAATTTTGTTTTTTACAACTATCAAAAAACTAATTGTAGTTTCTTTTAAATTATTAACTATAATTAACAAAAATAATCCTTGATTTCTTTGTATTTAAATAAAAACATTATAGATAAATTATATTAAAAATTACTTTTATTTATTTCATAATTTCTTTTTTAAAATTTACGATTTTATGATTTGTTAAAAAAAACAATACATTAAATAAATATTCTATATTAAGCAATAATAAAATTGTTATTCAAACCTTGCCCTATTTTAGATCATTGATGTAATATAAGGTCAGATCGACTCTATTTTGGCAATAAAAAAGAACAATTTAATCAATTAACTAAAAAAATAATATTTTTAACTATTCCAAATAGTAAAATCTGATTTGAATCATAGATTAAAAAAAAATTAAACAGGAGGATCGTTAACATTTATTTAATAATTTTGTCACATAAATTTACTAAAATGGGAATTATTTTAAAGCCTATAGATGTTGTAGATGAAATTTCCAAAGAGGAATTCTACGAAAAATATCTGAAGCCAAGAAGGCCCGTTGTCATCAAAAATATGGCAAAAAAGTGGCCTGCTTACCAAAAATGGACGATGGAATACATGAAGGAGGTAGTAGGAGATGTAGAGGTTCCTTTATATGACAGCTCAAAAGCAGATCCTTCAGCTCCCATCAATTCTTCTGCTGCAAAAATGAAATTCGGAGATTATATAGATCTCATTCAGCGGGAACCTACTGATCTCAGAATATTCCTTTTTGACCCTATAAAATTCGCACCAAAACTTTTGGAAGATTATATTTCGCCCAAAGAACTCATGGGAGGGTTTCTTGATAAATATCCCAATATGTTCTTCGGTGGAAAAGGATCTGAAACATTCCTTCATTTTGATATTGATATGGCGCATATTTTCCATACTCATTTCAACGGAAGAAAACATATTCTTCTTTTCGATTATAAATGGAGAGAAAGACTTTATCAGATTCCTTACGCAACCTATGCATTAGAAGACTATGATATTGAAAATCCAGACTTCACAAAGTTTCCGGCGCTGGATGGTGTAGAAGGAATTGAATGTTACCTTGAGCACGGAGATACTTTATTTATGCCTACGGGATGGTGGCACTGGATGAAATATCTGGATGGAAGCTTCTCTATTTCTTTAAGAGCCTGGGACAAATCATGGGCAGTAAAAGCTCATTCTTTATGGAATCTTACTGTACAGCGTAAATTTGACGATGTTATGAAGTCACAGTTTAAGAGTAAATACATGGACTGGAAAGAAAAGCTTGCCATTGAAAGGGCAGAAATTGCTTTAAAAAGAGGTTTACCAAGATAAATAAAAAGACGTTTCAGATGAAACGTCTTTTTTATTCTATTATAAAAATGTTATTTCTTAATAATTTTATAGCCTTTTTCAGTCTCTCTATCTTTGACCTTTACTATATAATTTCCTGCAGCCAGTTCACTTACGTTTACCGTTCCGTTTTCTGAGCTCATCATTTCTTTCTTCACCAGTTTTCCATTAAAATCATAGATATTGATTTCAGATATCTTCGTTTTATTTTTGATGGATAAGATATCTTTTACCGGATTTGGATAGATAGAGGCCCGGCTGCTATCCGCTTTTACATCAGAAACCGATAGACTGTTTGCTGAAATCTGAAAATCATCTATTCCGATAAACCAGATATCGTCTGTAGTGGAATGAAAAGCAATGTAAATGGTTTGTCCAACATAAGGGGTCAGATCATACGTATACTGATTCCATGAAGTAGGAGGCTTTACTGCAGCAGCAAGCGTATTGGTAAGCCCTGCAACGGTAGGAGTTGTTGTTGATATTTTTACATCCACCGTCTCTGCAAGCCCGGCTCCCCTGTTTCTTGCCCAGAAAGTAAGCTTATCTGATACTCCTGCAGTCACTACTATAGCAGGACTAACGACATAATCATCATGGGCAGTACTGCCATATTCCAATCCAAGAAAATGCGTTCCTGAATGAGGCGCATTGAATGAAGAATCATAGGAAGTCCAGGTTTCCCAGGTTCCGGGATCTCCTCCATTAATTACCGTCCAATCGGCAGGCATTGTTGCCGAATCAAAACTTTGAGAATATTGTGCCAGCAGACCTATTGGTACAAAGCACAGCAATGTTACGAATTGATAAATTTGTTTCATAGTGTTTTGTTTTGAATACTAATTTAATAAAAAAACTAACATACTGATTAACAAATCACTATAAAAAAATAAAATAACCTGACTTTTTATGAGGAATTCCCTACAATACCCTATAAACAGGATATTGTCTGAAAGTCTTTTCTTCAAAGTATGGAGAATGTCTGTACACCCAATCTAATTGTGCATCTCCATCTTCAGAGAGTTTTTTATCAGATGCTTTTGCTGCTTCAAAGGCTTCTTTCAGTTTTTGGTCTTTTTTCAGCAGTTCAGCAGCCGTATCTTCAAAAATATAGGCAGAATAGTATTCTTTCTGGGCTAAAATTCCATCAAAGAAATTCCAGTTAAAAAAAGAGTCTAATGCCTCAGGTTCAAGGGTTTCTATAACATATTTCACCCCAGGCTGATTGGTAGAAACCAGATAGTCTCCGGCTGAAAACATTATATTCTTTTTTGAAGCGTCCACTGTGGTTTCAAAATGCAGATAATGACCTTCATAAGGATTTTTAACGGTCTTAAAATCTTTAATTTTATAAGATTCAACCGTTAAAGTACTGTCTTTCTGAATGGGTTTCATCTGAATATTATTTCTTCTGAATTCTTCTATCACACGGTACTGCGATTGCGGAATAACATAATATTTCGGAATGGAAATATATCCTGTTGGTACAGCGGTAGTAAAGAGTTTTATATTCTTTGTAAAGGGTTTGTTTCTGTCATAATACAGCCTTGGTTTTCCGGAAATTTCACTGGGTTTGTATTTTCCTTCGTAGCCTTTAAAATCCATAGTAGAGAACTTTGTGGAGTCTATTTTCCAACGGATGCCATATTGTTTACCCGCCTGATATTGTTTTAAGTTTTCAATGCGGAGCTGTTTTATAGTACGATACTCTTTATCTAAATTCTGAAGGTTGACCAGCATATATTTGTAAGTAGCATCTACTCTTTTATCATAAGGCTTCAGCATATGGGTTTCAGGAACGGTTCCTAAGGAATTGAATAGTGATGTATAGCCTGTGGAGTATCTCGGAGAGTCTTCAAATGAAGCAAAGCCTACTTCTGGAACATCACCATGAATATTTACATAAGGTGTACTTTCATAGCCCAGTTTCTTCATATCTCCAAGATTTTTGGCCTGATAATCATTATAGAAATAAGTCCCCAGAGTATTTCCAAGACGTTCTTTAAAAGTAGAAATATAGGTGAATGTGTATTGATAATCAGCGCCGTTGCTGACATGGTTATCAATAAAAACATCTGGTTTTAACCATTGGTATATCTCCTGAAAGCTTCTGGCATTTTTTGAATCGGTCTTAATGAAATCTCTGTTCAGGTCATAATTCCTTGTATTTCCTCTGAAACCATACTGCTCAGGTCCGTTTTGATTGGCTCTGGAGTAAGAACCTCTGTTCAGCATTCCACTCACATTATAAGCGGAAATAGCAGCGATGATAAAATTTTGTGGAGTTTTAATCTTTTTTGTGGCAAGATCTCTCATCAGCATCATGGTAGCATCTATTCCGTCCGGTTCTCCCGGGTGAATCCCATTGTTGACAAAGAGAATTGCTTTATCTTTTCTTAATTTTTCAAGGTCTTTTTCAGGAAAAGGGTTATAAACCACTACATAAATAGGCTTTCCATTATCATCTTCCCCCTTTTTAAGATACTGAATGGTATTAAAATTCTTAGCCAGATCCTGGTAATAACTATTCATTTCATCATAGGTAACGGTCTGGTTACCATTTCCTTTTTCAAAAGGGGTCTGAAATGATTTTTGAGCAAAAAACAAGGTAGAACTCAGGATGAATAAAAGATATTTCAGTTTCATTGAAGTGATATTTTCAGGCTTTAAAATTAATCATCTTTTATGAAAGAGCGAATCATTAAAATCTTAAATAGAAAAATGATAAAAATATTTTAATAAAATAGAAACCCCACAGGTTTTGAACATCTGTGAGGTTTATTTGTGATCTATAATTTATTTGAATATAATTCATCAGTTTCTTCCTTTTTCATTTGGATATAAGGAAGGAAGCGGATCGCTTTGCCAGAATTCTTTGGAATCGATATCCATGATGGATAAAGATCCGGTATAGGCAGCACCGGTATCCATATTCCAGACGTTAGCTTTATTGGCCGGCGTTGTAACGCCAATATCAAGAGTGGGGGTATGCCCGATGAATATTTCTTTATATAAAAGCAGTCTTTTGGGATACAACGCTGAATTCTTTTCCAGTTTTTTGTCCATTGCTACAGCGGTTTCCCAAAGGGTTCGGTCCCACCGATAATTACTGGAGTAGACTTCTCTTTCGGGGCCGTGCATGGAAGCATATCCGGCATGAATAAACAGTCGGTTCTGATCATCAATATGATAGTTTTTCATCCTTTGAAAGAATTCCAGGTGAAGATCCAGATCTTCCGGGAGATAATCAGCATAGCTTTCTACAGTACTTTTTCCGCCGTTGAAAAGCCATACATCAGGTTTTTGTCCCAATGACAGCCAGTCTTCACACCATGCATCATGGTTTCCTTTGATGAAGATACATTCCTGTTTTTGGGAAAGATCCATTAAAAACTGAATAATTTGTGCAGACTCACTCCAGCCGTCCACATAATCTCCCAGGAAAATCAATTGATCATTTTCTGTGACTTCTGCTCTTTCAAGAACCTGCTGCAAAGCTTTAAATCCTCCGTGAATATCTCCTATTACTAATGTTCTTTTCATTTTACTTAGAAATGTATTTTGCATCTACAAAATCGGTGAGCCAAACTCCGTTTGCAGACTGATAGAAAGATAATCCATCCTGATGCATTGTTCCGGTTCTGATGGTAAGAATCACGGGTTTGCCATGTCTCATCCCAACCTTTGCAGCAGTCTCTTTATCAGCGCTTAAGTGTACATGCTGACGGGTTCTTTTTTCTATTCCTTTGTCTAAAATTGAAGAAATATTACCTTCTGCTGTGCCATGATAAAGAAATTCAGGAGGCTGTTTTGCTTCCAAAGCCAGATCGATATCAATAGAATGTCCCTGACTTGCTCTGATCTTCGTTTTATCTTCGTTAAAGGCAAAGCGTTTCTTATTATTGGTTTCTACTACCTCATCCAGTTCTTCAGGAGTAAAATATATCCTTTTCTTTGCTGATTTTGCTCTCAGCTCTTCTATATCTGCCCATCCGTTTTCATCCAGCATAAGTCCAATGCTTTCTGGCTGATGGCGTAGGATCAGGCTTAAAAATTTACTTATTTTTTTCTTTTCTATTTCGTTCATGGTTGTGTTTTAATTCATTAATTTTTGGTTTAACTTCTCACACAATGCTTCAATATCATCCTTTCTCACCAGCTCAGCAATCCATTCTTCAGGAATATTTTCATATCCATAATAAATTCCGGCAATTCCTCCTGTGATAGCTCCTGTTGTATCGGTGTCCTCTCCGAGGTTGACGGCTTTCAAAACGGCTTCTGCATAGCTTTCTGAGTTTAAAAAACACCATAGAGAAGCTTCCAGGCTGTGAAGGACATAGCCAGAAGAACTTATTTCCTTCTCCTGCAAGGTATGCAAAGGAGCCAAATCATATTCTCCTACTTTTAATTCTAAAATCCTATGGAATTTATCCATTTCGTTTTGTGAACAAATAGGATTATAATCCAAAAATTCCCGAACTGTTTTCTGCATTATCCTATATGTCTCCCATTTATCTTTTCCTTTTAGAATTTCTAAAGCAAATTCCAAATAAATAAAACAGGCTAAAATTGCGCGGATATGTCCATGTGTAATAGAAGAAACTTCTTTTATAATATCAAAGCGTTTCTCAATAGGAAAATCTTTAATGTAAAATAATAATGGCATGATCCGCATTAAAGAGCCATTTCCATTATCAAATTCCGAATTGCCACCGCACAAAGTAGGAGAAACACCTTTTCCAATTCTATAAATTGCTTGTGAAGTTGCAATACCTATATCAAAAACCCATCCATGAGGGGTCCAAATTTCTGCATTATACCATTGCAAAAACTTCAGAGCCATATTTTCGAGATCATATCCATTACATAAACTGTCTGCAAGACATAATGTCAAAGAACCATCATCACTCCATGTTCCTGCAGGCTGGTGATGGGTCCCCAAAGCGCGCATTTTAGTAACAGGAGAACGCTTAAGTTGTTCTCTACTCCTAAATTCTACAGGAACACCAAGAGCGTCTCCTATGCAAACGCCCATAATTCCTGCTTTTACTTTATTTTCCATCAGGCAAGGTTTACCAGTTTATCGAACAATAATTTCATTCCCTGGGTTGCAGTTTCTTTCATGACAACAGCCCTCTGTCCGTATCCAAATCCTGTTTCATTAGGATTGATAACGATTAAAAGACAGTCATCTTTAATATCATGAATCAATCCTGCTGCAGGATACACCTGCAAAGAAGTTCCGATTACCAGCAGAATATCAGATTCTTTCACAATTTCTCTTGCCGTTTGATATAAAGGAACATCTTCTCCAAACCAAACGATAAAAGGTCTTAATTGCGCCCCATCTTCTGCTTTATCACCGATATTGATGTCCTCTTTTTGGTCATAAATCAGGTTTTTATTGTTGCATGAGCATGATTTGAACAGTTCTCCATGAATATGAAGGATATTGGTAGATCCAGCTCTTTCGTGAAGGTCATCAATATTCTGGGTAATAATCTGAACATCGAAATGTTTTTCCAGCTCGGCCAGTAAGTGATGCGCTTCGTTGGGTTGTACTTCATGCAGCTGGCGTCTTCTCTGGTTGTAAAATTCCAGCACCAGAGCTCTGTCTTTTCTCCATCCTTCCGGACTTGCCACATCCGTTACATTATGATTTTCCCAAAGACCGTCTCCGTCTCTGAAGGTTTTTATTCCGCTTTCGGCACTGATTCCGGCACCGCTTAATATGGTTAGTTTTTTCATCTTTTGCTTATAATTTCGTTGTAATAAAAGTCTTTATAAGGATTATTAATATTAGCCTCTTCCCAATCATCACAAACAGTTATAATTGAATCAGCATAATTAATATACTGTTCAGCATTTTTAGGGTAAACATCTATTAGTGATTCTACCTCTTTATTATCAAAAATATAAAGACTATTATTCTCTTTAATAAAAAAAGCTTCTCTAAATGCCAAAATAAATTCTTTTATGTCTAATTCATTTTTGCTACCCTTGTAAAAAACATAATATGATTCATGTGATACATTAATTCGATGTTTCAATATTTCAAAATCAAACTTATTTATATTATGCTTTAATTTCCTTTTGGTTTCATGCACCATTTTAAAATCTAATTCAAAATTTGAAGGAAAAACCTCATAAAATCTTACATCATCATTTTCGAAAAGTTTATAAAATTCTTGCTTGATTTTCTCTGGTGTTTTAACTCCAAAATAAATTCCTGTGATAGATGATCGATGAATTTTTTTCATCCCATATTTATCAAAGATTAAGCGAATTTCTTTTTCATGATGCCATGCAGATTTTTTAGTAGCAAACATTTTTCTTATAAAACCATCTTGCAAATTTATAAGATCATCAATTCCCAAAATTGGAATATTATCTTTATAATCAATTTCAAATTGATATTGAAAATCAAAATTTTGTCCTTTATCAACTAATTTGTCTAAGTCATATTCTATACAATATCCAAAATATGAACTAGCATAATAGGCCCATAATTGTTCATTCAAAAAATCCGTGCTTAAACAATAAACTCCAATCTCTTCTTTAAAATTTAAAACTTCCCGAAATTGTTTTTCGAGGTTGTCCAATTCACTATGTGGAAACAATGTTTTCAAAAGATCTATAACTTGAGATATTTCTTCATTAAAATAAATATCAAACGGATCATTTAACATGCTATAGTTTGATGAGTAAAAAGAATTGTTACTTATAGTTTCGAAATCTCTTTTAAAGATATCTTCCTCTATTGACCTATATTTGTAAACTTTCATGATAATTCTTTTATTTTTCTATTAGGAAATAACTTCCTCAAACGGTTTCAACATTTCTTCTTTCTTGGTAAGCACTGCAAAAACCACTCTTTTAAATTTATTTTTATACTTCCCATGAAGATGTTTTTTAAATAATCCTGCAATTTCTTTTGGATCATTTCTAAACACTCCACAGCCCCATGCCCCTAAAATCAGCACCTCATTTCCTTCATGTAAAGCCAACGAAAGCATTTTATCCATTCTGACATACATGGCAGGTAAAATTTCATTTTCTCTTTCAGGTTCCTGACGTTTTACCACTCCTGCATTGACTGCCGGAGAGGTGATGAAATTACACAGAACCGGTTTTGGCAGCAACTCTCCTTTATCTTTCCTGAAAACAGGAACTTTCGGGCTGTAAATCATTGTATCTGTATAAAAACAGGATTCCATTGCGCGATGAATTGTGTAATAATCCCAGGCCTGGAGCAGACTTTCATGCAATCCGGAAGTTCTTGCCAGGCTTTCTTCCTGTGCCTCCGCACCATTGATAAAGCCACCTCCGGGATTTTTTGCCGAAGCGAAGTTCAGACACATGAGTTTTTCCTGGTTTTCTTCTTCAGCCAATTCTAAAATTGCTTTTAAAGAACTGCAATTTCTTGTTTCAAACTGTGTTTCAAAAGTAGTTTCCGGCATTGAGGCTTCTGCCATTTCTGAAAGCTGTTCCGGAGTGAAAAGAGTGGTTTCTTTTTTACTGATTTCCAGCTCGTTTTCTATATTTATTTTCTCGTTATATTCGTTGATATAATATTTTTTGGCAAGGAGATCTAGTGTATCTTTTGCCATTCCTTTATTTGTCATTATAATATTTCGTTTATTTTATTACATTGTAGCTCCAATTCTGTGAGCTAGTTCTTTTGACAGAGGATAGTTTTTTTCTACAGGCAGCAGTTTCTTTGCCTTGTCAAATTCTCCCGATTTGGTAAGATTCAGGATTTTCTTAACCAAAGGAGTATAATCCTCTATTTTTACAATCCATTCTTCATTGAATTCCTCAATTAACGATCGGCTAATCCCGACCTGGATAGAGCGGTAATTCAGTTTTGTCCCTTTAATATTCCTTTCAGGATCCCACTGCACATAAATCTCTGCATTTTCAAAATCTTTTCCCCAACTTCGGGGATCGGGATAGACTCTTTTTTCTGGTGAAGTAAGAATCGCTTTGCTCAAAGCCTTCTCCCAGGCTTCTCTTTTAATATGTATTGCCAGAGTACACTCCTGATTGGATTTCTGTCCATAGTTACTGCGTTCCATCATCCAAAGAAAAGAAGGCTTTATCCAGGTCATCCTGTTGAATGAAAACGGAGCGGTAAATTTCTGATGCTCCATGGCTGATTGTGCAATGGCTTTATTATAAGCCTGGTAAACGATGAGAGTATCATTTTTATAATCTGCTCTTATTTCAAATTCTTTCATTGCTTGTTCATTTATTCAAAGTCATACACATACACCTCCACATTCTTTGCAAGCAGTGTTCTTTCAATAATAGGTTCTATCTCTTCCCATTTTCCTCCTGCCAATCCACATCCGATTCTCGGCATATGAATACTTGCATTGAGCTGCAAAGCTTCATCAGAAAGTTTTTCCAAAGCTTTTTCAATAGCATCATATCGAACAGGAACTCCGTTACTTCCGGTTTTTATTCCTTTTTGCCCAATTATATTGGCTATATAAATATATTTTTCAACCTGAACCAATTGAATTTCTCCTAATGCAAAATTGTTTTTACTTCTTAAGCGGTGCCAGTTTCTATATTCTTTTTCCGGTGCTTCCCATCTTTTGGAAACAGCCAGTACAAAACCTTTTCCCCAGCCTCCTATATCATTGCAGATATGAGCAATTATTATATTTCCTTCGGCATTGGGACGGGTAGCATCTCCTTTTACATATTGTATTATTTTCATGGTTATTGTTTCTATCATTATAAAATTAATGTTTTTACCATTTGGCTGCTTCATTCATTGGGATAAAAATCTGCTTAAAATCTTTTGAATAAGGAGAATACGATCCGTAAACAGCATCAAAATCCATATTAAGATTTTCTACCTTAAATTTCTCATCAATCTGATCCAGACAGGTAATGACAAGATTCTTTTTACTTGGAAATACATAGGCTCCATCCAGTTTTAAGGTATAATTCAAAAGGTTATAATCTATTTCTCCTGTTCTCAACTCCTTTTGGTATTCGTTAAATGTACAGGTTTCTTCCTCATTATTTCTCAGGTTCATTTCTTTTTCATTGCTCATCCAGCCATTTCCGTGACGGGTTGAATAGCTTCTGGTGACATAATACATCTCAATGTTTTCAATTTTTAAAAGCTTACAGATTTCGCAGGCATTTTTTGAAGTGGTATGAGCATAGGTCACATTAGGAAAAACACCATGATCCATATCGAGTAAAATACCCTGGCTTCCTTCAAAAATAAGATGATTGAATGAAGCAAGCCAGGTATAATCATTTATTTTCCAATCAATGCTGTCAACAGCTTCTAAAAAAGGGTGTAAAAGTTCATCAACTTCTTTTTCATCTACAAAGCCGTAATAATAGGCGATTCCTTTTAATTTTTCCATTAGCATTTCTCGAGGTGCAATCAGGTCTATGGCAAAGAGTTTATAAGGACTTTCGTGTCTTTTCATGGTGGCTCCTATTCCTTTTCCACAGGTTCCGTGTTCCAGATTTCTTGCATTGGTTCTGTTCTGCCATACGTCAAAAGGAGTCGTAACCTTTGCCAATGGATGAATATGAAGTTCAATATTTCCGTTCTTTGTTTTTAATTCTTCTCTCTCATTGAGCAGAAAAACCGGATGAACAGTACAATGTTCTGTAAAATAAGAAGGCAATCCGCGAAGAGATCCGCTTGCAAAGCTTGAATGTACATGCTTTCTATCATCAATCATTACCGTATGGGCGGCCTGCTGGCCTCCTGAAAACCGGATTACCACCGCCTCAGGATTTTGAGAAGCCAGAAAATCTGTAGTGATCCCTTTTCCTTCATCACCAAAACCTAATCCTATTACGATTTGCGCCTTTTTCATATCCTTTTTATTTTTTAAAAGCTTTGCCATCTTCATTTGTGTTTCTAATTCTGCTGATGGCAATAGCTCTGTTTTAAAGCATTTTAAATTGATCCAAACCTTCTGTTCCTGTTGTTCCAAAGGTTGGGTTTTTAAATCTATCGCAGATGATTCCTTTAATAACATTCGGAATTTCCCTGTGATCTTCTATGGAGATACAATTTTGTCCTAACAATTCTCTCCATCCTCTGTCTGCTCTGAGTGCCTGATCTGAATGCAAAACACTGATATGGTATACTTCGTATTTCTTCTTTACTTCTTCGAGCAACTCGAGATGAGTATAGGTTTGCTGTCCTTTTCCCATAATTTCTCTGATTGCGGAAGCAGGAAGTGTCTTTAAACAAGGTTCGTCTCCCACGGTAAACAGCAATCCTTTTTGTTTTCTTTTTTCAAAGGCATCCGTTCTGGTATGGAAAGCAGCGAAATACCATGCTAACAAATAGCTTTCTCCGGCATTTCCTCCTCCACCAGACTCAATATAAGTGCGGGTAAGCCACATATCCAGTTCTGCATCTCCGGACTCAAACTGTCCCACCTGAAGCGGATAACCGTCACATTCATGATCTCCGATTCCAAGAAAGAGTAAAGCCGCATCAGGAACTCCTCCCTGAATAATTCCTCCCATCAGTTTAGGCAATCCATCTCTGATCAGCTCATGAGGAATATGCCCCATACTTCCTGTAACATCCAGTCCTAAAATAATAGGAACTGAGTTGGGATGAACTTCTGAATCTCTGGATTCTCTGAAAGAAATTCCGTGAGGATTCATGGATTCGTGGGCCATTCTTTTGGCATTCTGGGTGAAAATTTCACCTGCGGATTTGGTTCCGTACCCTGCTTTTCTTGCTCTGTCATAACGAGCGTCTAAATCGTATCTTGTACTTCCCATGACTATAGTGTTTTTCCAAATAAATATTCAAATCTCTTTTGGGTTACTTCAAGCTGAATATTCAGATTTCTGATTGTTAATGATAATTCCATGTCTTTCTGAACAAATGCTTCCGGATTAAAATCCGCAAAAGTCAGACTGTTCCTGTCTAGTGGACTGATATCAATAAGCCCTTCCTGCTCACGCTCGAGTCTTTTGATTTTTAATTCGATATCTTCCACTCTGCGTCTGTAGATCAGTTCGGAATCTGCTCCGATGATCTTTGCACGTTCTTCTCTGATCTGATCATTATTTCTTTGTAATGACTCGATAAATCTGGGTTTTAATTCATTTTCCATAATTTTTATTTTGTGTTCATTTTACGCTAATTAAACAAGACATAGCAATGCCTTTCTTTTTTAAGAATGGTTAATCTCTGGAATACATGATATCCGTTCTTAAAACATACTTTATTTCACTAATCAAAGTTTTTCCTTCATGTCTCAAAGGGTGATGAAAAATAAGGGCTGTTCCTTTCTTTGGTGCTACAGTAAAAAGGTTTTCAAATTCTGTTTCACCACCTTCAAAATCATCATTCAGGTAAATCATAAAAGTGTAAAAACTTTTCTCTCTTTCATTTCGGATATAGCTTCCATCCCTGTGCATTTTAAACTGTTGTCCAGGTGCATACCGATACACTCTGAGCATTTCATTGAAGTTAAGAATCTGATATCCATCGTGTTCCTGAGGTAGAAATCCGGATGCTTTTTTAAACAGATCTTCAGCTATTGTTTCATCAAAGATTATCAGCCGGTCATTATTTCTGACTCCTTTATTCATTTGCTGATGTCCAAATACATTGATTTTTGCTTCTTCAAAAACTTTTTCCTGCGAAAGATTGATATAATGATCACATTCGGTTTCAGTCAGAAAATCTTCAATCAGAAATATCTGTGGGTGCAGTTCTATTTTTTCCATGATTCCTATTTTGTGTTGGTGTTGTTTTTACTTTCTTAATTGATCTCTCACTTCCATCAAAGCAAATCCTAAAAGGTTTTCTCCGTTCCAAAGCAAAGGGTTTTCTGCTCTGCTATCGGTTTCCAGCATTCCGATACCCCAGATTCTGTCATACGGACTTGCTTCTACCAAGGTCTTATCTCCGGTTGACAAGAGAAATTCTTTAAATTTCTGATTTTGAGAGAATTTTAAAAGGTTTCCCCGGGTTACAATTTCATATTTATGTTCATTCCAAAGTTTAGGATCAAAGTTTTTTACTTTTCGTCCTAAAGCTTTTGCCTGGTTAGGAGTAGCCGCCTTTAAGATCTCTTCTTCGGTTTCAGGATCATTAAATAATCTTGCTTTTCCGGCCATCATATAATGTTCTGCCGTTTTATATATGATCCCGTTTTCTTCAAATTTTCCGGGAAACCATTGGCTAAAGCATGATTTGGTTACCATATCTTTTGCCGTATGCCCCCAGAAAAAGAGAAATTTAATTCTTTCTTTCTTCTGAAAACGTTCTGTAATATTTTGTATGGTGTATTTCATGATTGCGTTATTTTGACACAAATTTAAAATAATATCAGTCTTTGCACCAAATTTATTTGTGTTAATTTTACGCTAATAAATATAATTAATTGATTTTCAGATATAAAAATTTAATTTTATAAAACACGAAGGAGGCCAATTTTTATCACAAATGGTACAAATCTTTAAGATATTTAGGCTAAAGCCGATGGAATTGATCATAAAAAACGGGCTGAAGCCCGTTCCTATTGAATGTTTTCAATTGATATTTTATACTATTGCTTCAAAAATGCATAAATATTAGTGGATATTTGTGCAAAACATTTGTGAAGTTTGTGTTTAGAAATCTATTTAATTTCAAAATAAAAACCCTGTTCTTCAAGCTCTTTATACTTTTCCTTATTGAAGGTAAAAAGTTTTCCGGGTCTGCCACTGCCTTCTTTTTTAACGTTATTGGTTTCATTCAGCAGTCCGTAGCTCATGATTTTCTTACGGAAATTTCTTCTGTCAATTTCCTGTCCCACAATTGTTTTATAAAGGTTTTCAAGGTCTGAAAAAGGGAATTCTTCATTGAGAAGATTGAAGCCGATCGGCTGGTATTGAATTTTCGTACGAAGCCTTTTTAACGCAGTCTCAATGATTGTTTTGTGGTCAAATGCCACTGAAGGAAGTTTGTTAATACTAAACCATTGTGCATCTTCGGCATCAGAATCTGCGAACAGTTCATGATACGATGGGTTCACAAGCCCCAGATAAGCTATAGAAACCACCCTGTTTCTCGGATCGCGGCCCAGATTACCAAAGGTGTAGAGTTGTTCCAGAAAATCGGGCTTTATGCCTGCCTCTTCATAGAGTTCTCTTTTTACGGCATCATCTACGCTTTCATCATCAAGCACAAGTCCTCCCGGCAGCGCCCAGCCGCCTTTAAAAGGTTCAATATTTCTTTTAATCAGAAGGATCTGAAGATCTTTTTTATCAAAATATCCGAAAATAACGGCATCTACGGCCACTTTTATATCCTGTAATTTTTTTGGAGACTCCATAAATTTATTTGCGTTACGAATACACAAAGCTACGATTTATGCTCAAATTAAAAAACAATTTCGGTTATAATAAAAGTTCCTATCTTTAAGTTATTATTCTAACCATCTTAAAACTAAATTATTATGAAAAATGTATTAACAATTCTCACCGTTGCTTTTTTATTAACAGCATGTGAGAAAGGAAAAACAACAGCGGCCAATAGTTCTGACAAAACAGATTCTACTGCAGCAAATTCTGAATGGAAACCTGTAGATTCCGCAACGGCTATGAAAAACTGGACAGAGTATGCCACTCCGGGAGAAATGCAGAAAATGCTAGCCAAATCTGATGGGAACTGGACCGGAGAAACGACAATGTGGATGGAAAATGGAGGAAAACCTATGGTAAGTAAATCCGAAGCTACCAACAAAATGATGTATGGCGGACGTTATCAGATCACGAACCACAAAGGCAACTTTATGGGAATGCCTTTTGAAGGGATGAGCATTGTAGGATATGACAACGCAAAGAAGAAGTTTGTCAGCACATGGATAGACAATATGGGAACCGGGATAATGCATAGCGAAGGAGATTGGAATGCTTCCACAAAATCGGTTGAATTTAAGGGAAAAATGACGGATCCTTCAAGACCTGGGAAAGATTGTGATTTCAGGGAGGTTTTCACATTTGTAGATGATAACAATCAAAAGCTGGAAATGTATGGTCCTGATTCCAAAACCGGAAAAGAGTACAAAACAATGGAAATAAAGTATACCCGTAAAAAATAAAACAAAAAAACCGCTTCGTCTGAAGCGGTTTTTATTTTATAATGAATTAGTCATTCAGTTTTAATACGGCCATGAATGCTGACTGTGGTACTTCTACTCTACCAATCTGCTTCATTTTTTTCTTACCTTCTTTCTGCTTTTCCAATAGCTTACGCTTTCTGGAAATATCCCCACCGTAACATTTTGCGGTAACGTCTTTTCTTAAGGCTTTAATCGTTTCTCTTGCGATTACTTTAGTTCCTAATGCCGCCTGAACAGCAATATCAAACTGTTGTCTAGGAATCAGCTCACGAAGCTTTTCACACATTCTTTTACCAATGTAATAAGCATTAGAATCGTGAATCAATGAAGACAATGCATCTACCATATCACCATTGATCAGGATATCCATTTTTACAAGCTTGGAAGCTCTGAATCCGATCGGGTGATAATCAAACGAAGCATATCCTTTAGAGATTGATTTTAATCTGTCATAGAAATCGAATACAACTTCAGCAAGAGGCATGTTGAAAATCAATTCCACTCTTTCTGATGTTAAATAACTCTGGTTAACGATCTCACCTCTCTTTTCAATACACAAAGTCATTACTGCTCCAACGAAATCAGATTTTGTAA
Organism: Chryseobacterium rhizoplanae; assembly: GCF_900182655.1. Classification (GTDB taxonomy): domain Bacteria; phylum Bacteroidota; class Bacteroidia; order Flavobacteriales; family Weeksellaceae; genus Chryseobacterium; species Chryseobacterium rhizoplanae. The sequence goes on along the minus strand of NZ_FXTC01000002.1, from coordinate 619,507 downwards.
TGATTGAAGCTTTGATGAAAGGTTCTTCTACTCTATCCATCGTTGAAGGATCCATCATTTCTGATGGGTTGTTGATCAGAATCGGAACTTCAGGTTCTTTTTTAGTATATCCAAAATAAGATACGTTCGGTACCGTAGTGATCACGTTCATATTGAACTCTCTGTCAAGACGTTCCTGAACAATTTCCATGTGAAGCATTCCTAAGAATCCGCAACGGAAACCAAAACCAAGAGCAGCAGAACTTTCTGGTTCGAAAACCAGAGAAGCATCATTCAGTCTTAATTTTTCAAGGGAGAATCTAAGCTCTTCAAAATCCTCAGAATCAATTGGGTAAATACCGGCAAATACCATTGGCTTTACTTCCTCAAATCCGTCAATCGGTCCATCAGCTGGTTTTTCAAAAGAAGTAATGGTATCTCCTACTTTTACTTCACGGGCATCTTTAATCCCTGAAACCAGATATCCTACATCTCCACATTGAATTGTTTTCTTTGGAACCTGCTTCAGTTTTAGTGTACCTACCTCATCAGCTCCATATTCTTTTCCGGTTGCGAAAAATTTAATCTTCTCATTTTTAGAAATGCTTCCGTTCACTACTTTGAAATAGGCTTCAATTCCTCTGAATGGGTTGTATACCGAGTCAAAAATCAAAGCTTGAAGTGGTCCGTCAGGATTTCCTACCGGTGCAGGAATTCTTTCTACGATCTGCTCCAGAAGATGATGAACACCTTCTCCTGTTTTCCCGGAAACTCTCAATACATCTTCATATTCACATCCGATAAGGTTCATAATCTCATCGGTTACTTCTTCAGGATTGGCAGACGGAAGGTCAATTTTATTCAGAATAGGAATAATTGTTAAATCATTTTCCAATGCCAAATAAAGGTTACTGATGGTTTGTGCCTGAATACTCTGTGCAGCATCTACGATAAGAAGAGCACCTTCACAGGCCGCAATAGAACGGGATACTTCGTAAGAAAAGTCAACGTGTCCCGGTGTATCAATAAGGTTTAGAATATATTTTTCTCCTTTATACTCATAATCCATCTGGATGGCGTGTGACTTGATGGTAATCCCACGTTCTTTCTCCAAATCCATATCATCAAGCGTCTGAGACTGAAGTTCTCTTTGGGTAACCGTATTCGTGTACTCCAATAGACGGTCTGCCAGGGTACTTTTACCGTGGTCGATATGAGCGATTATGCAAAAATTTCGTATGTTTTTCATTTAAGAATCTTGTAATTTGCAAAGATAAGAAAATGAAAGTGAATTTATCACACATAATTTAGAAGCATAAATTAACTTATCATTCAACTTAAAAATATTAAATTAAAACTCTTTCGGCTACTTATTTTATCAATGAAAATTTGAATGGAAAAATGGTATTCAAAATCCAAAAACGGAATTATTTTTACTTTGATCTACCAAAATTTTCTGGTAGAATATACTCCCCTGTGAGCGCATCAATTCCCACTCTATAATACTTTGCATTCTGTTTGCGGGCTTTTGAAGAAGCAACATCTATTACAGCACCTATTATACCTCCTATTATACCAAAGGACGCTGCTCCTGCAATAGTCATTGTATTATTCTGTGGAAATAACTCCTCTTCGGATGCCATTATAAAGAAACCATTATTATCTTTTTCAATTTCAATGAGACTGGTGGGTGTTTTTTTATAGGCAAGTCCATTATCAACAACTGCAAAAACTTCTCTGTTTAAATTATCATAATCATCAACTCTTTTCACTCCTTTAATTACCCCGTCTTTATTCTTTCGAACCATAAGCTCTTTATCCGGCTTTTGCATTGCAAATGATTCATAATCTTTATAAACACCATCTGCAAAAGACACTGAACTAAAAATTGGCAATTTTTCAGATATTACCTTTTCATAATTTTCCATATCCGTCTCAGAAATTGGAATATTCAATTCTTTTATATCGTAAGAATCCTTTATTATATTAGAAAATTCTGCTGATATACTGGCAGCTATTGCTCTTGTAATATAAGCGTGATCTTTCTGTTGATAATCTTTTGAAATTCTATTTTTTTTAAGAAAATAATATTGATTATTTTTTTTAAGAAAAGTTGCTATCCGCATCTCCAAATGCCCCTTAATTGATCTTTCCGTTGGTATATCTTCAACTTTTAAATGCTCCAGCATAAAGAAATATTGATTACTTCCACGCTCTTTATTATATTCTATAAACCAGTCTGAAAATAATTTTTCCAGATCATCCTTTTCAAATTTTACTTCATAGGGGTCTTTTCTATGAGATACAATTCCAATGAATTTATCCTCTCTTCTGTCAAGTAATGTAAGAGATTCGGCAGTATGATTTTTATCTTTTATATTTTTTCTGAGCTCTATAAATTGATATTTTTGAGCAGAAATAAATATAGGGAAAAGGAAAAATAACAGTCTTTTTTTCATATTTGTTTTTCAGCAAAATTAAAAATTTTGATAAATAATTAAACGGCTCTCACAGAAAATTCTGTAAGAGCCGTCCAACATTAAAAAAATAAACTATTATGGGTTTTGTTTAGGTCCCGAAGCATCATGATTTCCGTGAGGGTTTCTTTCATCCATTTTATCCTTCATCATTTTCTCGGATTGAAACAGCTTCAGAACTTTCTGGCAGGGAATTACCTGCTGCATTTTTTCTGCATATTTTTTTCTGTTATCCAACAGTTTTTGTCCTACTTCAAAGCTTTGCTGCAATTTAGCTTTTGCTTCCTCATCTGTAAGAGTCTCAGGATCAAAGCTTGAGTTAAACTGACTTTTTATTTGCTTCTGGCTATCCAGATATTCGTTGTACAATTGTGTAAATTCGGCCTTATCTCCCGGATCGACATTCAGATTATCCATAATCATGTTGTTCCTGAATTTCTTCAGGAGCTCTTTTCTCTCTTCCGGAGAAAGATTATTGATGACTTCTTTCCTTTGCTTAGGGTCCATCTTTTTCCAGTCGTAATCAGTTCTTTGGGCATTTAATCCAAAGCCATAAATAATCAAAAACGTCAATAATATCTTTTTCATTTTCTTTTAATTATAAATATCCAAATAAACGTCCTGAGTCGAATTACTTGCTAACTCTGCAATTTCAGAGTTAGAAAACGAATCCAGATATTCATTTATTCGTGTTTCTTCTTTTTTCTTCACGGCTTTCACCGGTTTTGGTGTATCAATTGTTTTTTCAGATTCGCTTACACTTTTATAAGCATAATCATCATTACTATTTTGATTTTCAACTGTTTGATTATTATTTTCAACAGAAGTTAAATCAGATTTTAAAGTTTCGTAAGCAAGCTCACCTTCTGTTTTGGGTTCTTTGGTATTGGCAGCATATGCTGTTTCAGAATTGAATCCTTTCTGAGCAGAATCATTATCCGAATTGAAAACATAAGTTGCTCCAAAGATCAAAGCCAGAGATGCCGCTGCAGCATACATCCAGTTCAGCTTAAAGACAGGTGCTTTTTTACTTGTCTTTATATCATTCATAACGTTCTCCTGAATACTTTCAAACATATTATCAGGAACTGTGTAAATGTTCTTACGCTCTAATTTTTCTATGTCGAACTCTTTCATCTTTGTTGGGTCAAAAATTATCTTTCGTAATTTTCTTTAATATAATCTTCTATTTTTTGTTTGGCATAATGATAATTGGTTTTCAAAGTTCCTACTGACATATCTACAATTTTTGATATTTCTTCGTAGGGTAAATCATCATAATACCGCATCATAAATACCAGTTTCTGCTTTTCAGGCAGGCTTTGTATAGCGTTCTGCAGCAAAATCTGTATTTCTTCAGCATCTCCTTCCGTATTGTCAGCTACAAGATTCTGCATGTGATACTCCGGATCTTCATCGGTTTTCTGCATTTTCTTCATTTTGTTCACCTGCTGCAATGCTTCATTGGTTGCAATTCTGTACAACCAGGTATACAACTGGCTATCATTTTTGAACTGATGAAAATTTTGATAAGCTTTAATAAAAGTTTCCTGCAAAGTATCCTGTGCAAGATCTCCGTCCACAATAATTCTTCTTATGTGCCAGTACAATCTGCTTTGATAGGCATCCATCAAGGCCCGGACTCCTTTATCCTGGGTCCGTGGATTCTGCATCAACGAAATAATCTCCGCGTCCTTAATCTTCATAAGATGCCTTACATTGTTTTGGATTACAAAAATAACTGAAAGTTAAATTAAATCTTCAATTTTCAATTAAATATTTAAAATAATATGAGACACTTACGCAATAAACGTGCCCATATTGAAAGTCAGGATTTCTGAGTCCCTCTTCCTTTCCCGGCTCAGCTTAATATCTTATATTTGTTATATGCAAATTGTAATTATCGGTTCCGGAAATGTTGCCTATCATATGGCAAAAGCTTTCACTTTGAAAAGCATTCCCCTGGCCCAGATTTTTGGCAGGAACGAAAAAGAATTAAGTAAAATTTCAGAAGAATTAAATATTCCGTATTCCACAGATCATCTGGAGGAGGCAGATCTTTATATCATCTGTGTAAGTGATCATTCTGTAGAAGAAGTTTCAAAGATCATTACCAAAAAAGATTGTTTGGTTGCCCATACTTCCGGATCGCTTCCAAAAGAAGTTTTGTCTGGTGAGTACCGGAAAGCCAGCTTCTACCCTTTACAGACTTTTTCTAAGTCAAAAGAACTGGAATATGAAAAAATTCCGTTTTTTGTAGAAGCTGAAAATGAAGAAGACCAGAAAATATTGCTTGACCTTGCTTCACAGGTTTCAGAGAAAGTAATGGAAAGCAGCCACGAAAAAAGAAAATATATTCACTTGACAGCTGTTTTCGCCTGCAATTTTGTGAATCATCTTTTTTCCAGGGCTAAAGAAATTTCGGATTCTCAGGAAATTCCGTTTGATTATTTCTTACCGCTGATTGATGAAACGGTTCAGAAAATTTATGAAATAGAACCCAGGCAGGCCCAAACAGGACCGGCAGTGAGAAATGATGTAAGAATTTTACAGCTGCATGAACAGTTATTAAAAGACGAAAGTCTTGAAATTTATAAAACAATGAATCATTCTATTCAGAAAATGTATGAGCTATAAAGAGAAATTAAAAGATATTAAAGCATTTGTATTTGATGTTGATGGAGTTTTCACAGACGGAAGTGTTTATCTGCTTCCCGGAGGAAATATGTGCAGGGTAATGAATGTTCTGGACGGATATGCAGTAGTGAAAGCATTAAAAAACAACTACTTGATCGGAGTGATTACCGGGGGAAATGATGAAATGGTAAAACACAGAATCAATTACCTGGGTATTCAGGATTATTACCCGAAATCTCACAATAAAATAGATGATTTTGAAGATTTTAAGAAGAAACACAATCTTAAAAATGAAGAAATTCTTACCATGGGTGATGATCTTCCGGATATTCATATTATGGAAAGCTCAGCTATTGCAGCATGTCCTGAAAATGCAGTCCCTGAAGTAAAAGGAATCTCAGATTATATTTCTCCGAAAAAAGGTGGAACCGGAGCAGTACGCGATGTGATAGAACAGGTAATGAAGGTTCAGGGCAACTGGCATGATGATAACACTCAATCTGTATAAGTACGGTATGAAATTACTTTTAGCCTCCCAATCGCCAAGAAGAAAAGAGCTTCTTACCAACCTGGGTTTTGAATTTGAAGTTGTAAAAATAGACTGTGAAGAAATTCTTCCGGAACATATAAAAATAGAAGAAGCTGCGGCTTACCTGTCTGATTTAAAAGCAGATGCTTTCAGACGTCTGGAGGCTGATGAAGTTCTGTTGACTGCTGATACTGTTGTAGCTATTGATAATCAGATTCTTGGAAAGCCTAAGGATGAAGCTGACGCATACAAAATGCTTCAGAATCTTTCCGGAAAAACTCATCAGGTTTATACGGGAATCACCATCAAAACTGCAGATAAATCCATTACAGAAACGGATGTTGCTGATGTTACTCTTGATAGCCTCTCTGATGAAGAAATAAACTATTACATTCAAAACTATAAGCCTTTCGATAAAGCGGGCAGCTATGGTATTCAGGAATGGCTGGGAATGGCAAAGATCACAAGTCTTACAGGAAGCTTTTATACGATTATGGGGCTTCCTACCCATCTTGTCTACAAAATATTGAAAGAAACCTCTCTGATTTAAAAATTATTAAGGTTCTCAATATCGATTAAAGAAGAAATAAAATGTTTCCGAAAGAAATATAAATATTATTCATTATAAAATTTTATTATTTTTACAAAATCAGCAAACCGCTGATAATAAAAAGCAGATTAGCGAGTTATATTGAATAATGAAAAAGAATATATTGTTCCTTTTAGTGATATGTCTCGTTGCTTCCTGTGCTACCAAAACAAAAAAGCCGGAGCAGCGATCAAAACTATTGAAAGGATTTTCCACATATTACAACACGCTTTTTAATGCGAAAGATGCATTAAACAGTGAGTTTACCACCAGAGATAAAGGACATAAAGACAATTTTTATGCTCCTTATATTCCCATTCTTACCTATGAAGAACAGCCTTTGGGAAGTGATCTCGGACAGTCAGAAGCTTTTGCTGAAAACTCTATGAAAATGGCTGAAGTAGCCAACAAACCTTCAGGAAGAGGAAATTCCGGAGTACCGAATATCCCTGGTGGGCCTCAGGGAAATGCCCCTGCAAGACCAGATGGTGAACAAGGTAAAGGAGCTACTACCCTAGAAATTGCAGAAGCAAAAGCTTTAAAAGCGATTAATAAATATTCTGTAACCAGAAACGGTGAAGAGAAAAACAAACAGATTTTTGATGCTTACATGATTCTTGCCCAGGCGAGAATTTATAGAGGAAAATCCCTGGAAGCGCTGGATGCTCTGAATTATGTGTTTACTCACATGAAAGATGATAAAAGGATTGCACTGGCAAGAATTTATCAGGGGCTTGCTTATAATCAAATCAAAGATTACCACAGAGCTCATGAAACTTTTGCTAAACTGAAAGGAGAAGATATCAATAAGAGCTATGCAAAACTGCTGAGCATTTATTACTCTGAATCTCTACTGGATGCTGGTAAAAAGGAAGATGCAGCCAAAGAGCTTGATGATGCTTTTGAACTGAACAGCAACAGAAAACTAAAGAGTAGAATTGCTTATCTGAGAGGCCAGGTTTTAGAAAATCTGAACCAGAATGATAAAGCAAGAGAAAGCTATACCGCAGCCTATAAATATGCCAATGATTTTGAATTTGAAGTAAAATCCCAGATTGCCATTGCCAAAACTTTTAATGGTAAAGGGGACTATGCAGGAGCCAAAAACTATCTGGAAGGCATCAGTAAAAAAGGGACTTACGGTTCCAGAAAAAATGAATTTTATTATGCTTTAGGTTTAATGGCCAATAAAGCAGGCAAAAAAGATGAAGCCCAGCAGTTCTTCAGAAAATCGTTGTTTGAAAAGGTTTCTGACCCTCAGATCCGTGGATTGGCTTATTATGAGATAGGAAAAAGCTATCTGGAGAAAAATGATTATATCGGAGCCGGAAGCTATTATGATTCTGCGCTTGCAGTAATGACTTATGAGCCATCAAAGATTTTATTAAAAGACCAGTCTGAATACATAAAAAAGATTTCCAAAAACTACTATCTGATCAAAAAGAATGATAGTATTCTCTCTCTTGCAAAAATGGATGAAGGTCAGAAAACAGACTATTTCACAAAATATATTGCAAAATTAAAAATTAAAGAAGAGAAAGAAGAGCTGGAAAGAAAACGTGCAGAAAGAAGCAAAGGATTTGATACCGGAGACTACAGCGCTAATTCTATTTTTGCCAATAGTTCCAATGCTTTTGAGGATTTCGGAGTGACAACCAAAGGGTTTTACTTTGGAAATACGGGAACTGTAAGCAAAGGAGCCTCTACGTTTAAACAAGTCTGGGGAGATCGTGCTCTTGCTGATAACTGGCGTTTTTCAAAGAAAATGGCTTCTATTGAAGATATGAAGAATGAAGCGTTAGGAGTTACTTCAGCACCTAATCCAAGACGTTTTGAACCTTCTTACTATATTGAACAGATTCCTACAGATCAGGGTAAATTATCCCAATTGAAAAAGGACAGAGATACCGCTTCATTAGGCCTGGGAATCATGTATCAGAACTATTTTACCAACACTCCCCTGGCGACAAAAACATTGTATGACCTTGTAGATGTAAAACCGGAAGAAAAGGTAATGCTACAGGCATTGTATGAGATTTTTGCCATGAATTATGAGAAGAATCCACAGGCATCTGAAAAAGCAAAACAAATTCTATTGACGGATTATCCTTACACTTCTTATGCTGAATTTGCCAGAAACCCTAAAAACAAATCCTTCGTAAAATCAACGGAAGAAGTAGAAAATGAATATAAAAAAGCATATGCCTTATTTGAATCTGAGAAATTTGCAGAAAGTAAGGAAGTGATCGATCAGACTCTTCAAAAATTCCCTAAGGATGCGCTGGTTCCTAAATTGTACCTGCTCAATGCATTCAATGCAGGAAAAGCCAATGGAAAGGAAGTAATGATTCTTCAGCTTGAACAGATTGCCCTGAATTATTCTAAAACTCCTGAAGGCATAAGGGCTAAAGAAATGCTGGTGTATCTGAAAAGCGACCTCAGCTTCCAGGCAACGGATAATAAAGGAAATGCTGTTCCACAACAACCAGGAGGAGCACCCGTACAGCCTAATGCCCAAAACACCGGCGTTCCGCAAATGAACAATGGGAAAAATATCAGTACACAAACCCTGAATATGGATCCTGCTCCACAACAGGGAAATCCTGCCCAGCAGCAGCAAAAAAACAAGAAACCAGCAGAAACTAAACCTGCTTCAAAGGCACCGCCAAGACCTCAATAAAATAAAAAAGCGAAGATGTACTCTTCGCTTTTTTTATGCAGTTGCTTATTCTTGTCTATTACTCTGTTTAATAAATCTTACGAGCCCTTTTTCTTTACTCCATGGAAATCTTTAAGATAGAAAGGCTCAAAATATGCCATATCTTCAAATTCTTTATTCTCTATTTTTTCCAATGTCCTTGTGATAAGATATTTTGCAGAAGGATAAACAGTCTCGTTAAAAACAGCATCAGGAAGATTCAATATCTCTTTTGCCTTTTTTGCACCGTCTCCTACAAACAATACTTTTTTATCTTTAAATTCTTCAAAAGAAGTTTTATCCAAAATCTTGGCTTCGGTCTCAGATAATTCTTTTCCCGTATTACCGTCATAAACGGCTGTATACACCTCCATTCTCCTCGCATCAATCAAAGGTACTATAAAGTCATAGTTATCGCCTAAAAAAGGCTCTATCATACTTTCAAGGGAATTTACAGCAATCAGGGGAACTTTAAGACCATAGCAGAATCCTTTTGCAGAGGCTGCACCAATCCTTAGTCCTGTGTAAGAGCCGGGACCTTTCCCCAAAGAAACGGCTTCAATATCTTTAAGAGCAATCCCTGCTCCTTCCAATGCCCATTCCACATAGGTATGAAGGCTTTCAGATTGTTTATAGTTTTCAGAAACTTCTTCACACACACACAGCAGTTTTTCATTGTCTGATACCGCTACTGAACAGTTTTTTGATGATGTTTCCAGATATAGAATTTTCATTTTTTTGTTTTAAGCTAAACAGCAAAATTGCTTTTAATATGCTGCAAATTTAGTCCATTATTTTAACTATTTTCTATAAATCGTTCTCGGTTCTGCCTGAGCACTTGGGTAGATGGTCATATCTGAGACAGTTACGTGTTTCGGAGCATTCACACAGTAAGCAATGGCATCGGCAATATCTTCTGCTTTCAGGGCTTCATAGCCTGCATATACCGTTGAAGCTTTCTCACTGTCACCTTTGAACCTTACCAAAGAGAAATCTGTTTCTACAGCTCCCGGCTGAATATTGGTTACTTTGATTCCGAATTCGGTAAGCTCCAGTCTCATTCCTTCTGAAATAACATCTACTGCTTTCTTCGTTGCACAGTACACTACTCCATTGGCATAAGTTTGTCTTGCTGCTACAGAACTGATGTTTATTATATGACCTAAATTTTTAGTTTTCATAATCGGGATGATCATTTTAGAAACGTAAAGCAGTCCCTTCACATTTCCGTCAATCATAGAATCCCAGTCGTCTGTCTTACCAGCAGAAAGAGGATCCAGCCCATGAGCATTTCCTGCATTATTAATCAGAACATCAATCTCTTTCCAGTTTTCAGGAAGTGAATTTATAGCGGCTTCTACCTCTTCAAGATTCCTTACATCAAACAACAAACTAAATATTTCGGTATATTGGGAAAGCTCTGTTTTTACAGTTTCCAATACCTCACTTCTTCTTCCGCAGATAATAATTCTGTTCCCTTGTTTTGCAAGAAGCTCTGCAGTAGCTTTACCTATTCCGGAAGTTGCTCCGGTGATTAATACTGTCTTCATAAAATTGTTTATTAACTTGTATGAACGGAATATCTTCTCAAGAGTATGATGCTATTCCTTCATACATTTTTATTGATTTATTAATTAGCATCCAATGCCTGAAAAGCATCGGCTATGTGGTCAATTTTTAAATTTCTGTTTTCATCAGGAAGAACGGAGATAATATCAAATCTGGCTTCACTATCTTTATTAAATTCCTCGAGATAATGATTGGCTGCAGAAACAATTGATTTTATTTTTGTTTTGGTGACTGCTTCCTGTGGGAGCATGAAGGCATCAGTAGACCTTGCTTTCACTTCCACGATAATAACCAGATTATCTTTTTCAGCAATAATGTCAATCTCTGCTTTCTGAAAACGAAAGTTTCTGACAAGGATTTTGTAGCCGTTCTTTTGAAGATAATCAACTGCTGTATCTTCTGCTATTTTTCCAAAATCGTTATGATCAGCCATATCTTGTATTTAAGAGTTTGGAGATAGGAGAGTGGTATTTTTTAAAATTCGATCTTTACTTTAGTTCCAACCTTCATTTTAACCTGCGCCCCGATTAAAAGCGGACGGTTATCTTTAATATGTCCATTCGGGAAACCAAATACTACAGGAAATTTATATCTTGAAATTCGTTCCGAGATCAGTTTATAGGCAAATTCATCAAAGCTTTCTTCATAGCTTTTATTTTCCTTTTCGTCTCCCATATTGGTCATCCCGCCAATGATAAGTCCTTTGATCTTACTGAAAACTCCTGCCAGCTCCAGACTCATAATCATACGGTCCAGTGCATAGAAGTTTTCTCCGATATCTTCAATAAACAGGATTTTGTCTTTAAAGTCAAAAGAATATCTGGTTCCTAAAAGGGCATAAATAAGGGCTAAATTCCCTCCGATTAATTCTCCTTCAATATTCCCTTCTTTATTGAATTGATGTGATTCAAGACTGTATTTTGGAGTTTTACCTTTGAGGATATCAAAGATCAGGTCATAACTTTCATCTGTAACACCGAAACTTGATGTTTTAATGGTCTGCCCATGAATGGATGCATAACCTTTTTTCAACAGATAGCTTTGTATAACAGTATTGTCAGAATATCCAATATACCATTTCGGATTTTCTGTAAAACCTTTCATTTTCAGGTGCTGAATCAGGTGCTGGCATCCATAGCCACCTCTGGAAGCCCATACCGCTCTGATCTCTGTATCATTTAAAGCCCAGTTGATATCTTTTATTCTTTCCTGTTCTGTTCCGGCATAGTTATATCCGTTTGAAAATCTTGTGTAGAGATGTTCCCCGAGAACGGGCTCAAAACCTCTGCTTTTAATCATTTCTATTCCCTTTTCCATTTGAGAGGCATCTACCGCTCCTGCAGGGGAAATAACAGCTATTTTGTCCCCTTTTTTAAGGGACTTTGGAAAGATTATTTTTTTCATTCTTTTTTTTGATATTTTACTTCTTTCTTTTCGGCTTCCTCCAGCTGTCTTTCAAACTGATTGAATTTTTTGAAACTCTGCAGGAAGATAAAGAAACTGAAGATAATAAGAATACAGCCAACAACTCTTCTGATTTGATTGGCCAGTTTTTGTGTTAATTTATCGTGAAATTGCTTGGCAAGAAATATTTTGGCAAGATCTATTGAAAGGTAAGTGCCCAGTACGATCCCTATGTATAAAATAAAACTGCTGGTGTCCGGATATTGGTTTCTCACAGAAATTACCGTTACCAGCCAGAAAAGGATAACTCCTACATTTAAAAGATTAAAGAAAAAGCCATTGAAAAATGTTTTAATATAATTTTGGCCAATGATCTTTTCTTCGCCGGGCAAATGCATCTTGGTCTTGGTAACCAGCATCACAATTCCATAAACAAAAATAAGAATGGAAGTGATCCTGTAGAAGCCGGGATGCTTATCAATTAAAGCTACAATATCTGTACTGGCATAATATGCTGCTACAATACATAATAAATCTGCAGTAATAACTCCAAGATCCAATGACAGGGCATGTCTGGGGCCTCTGGAAAAGCTGGTTTCAATTAACAGGAAAAATATAGGTCCTATAAAAACCAGGCTCAGCATGAATCCTAATATGATCGCCGATAGTACAAGTTCTAGCATTTAATGTGTTTTAAAATGAATAAAATTCATTTCGTTTTATACAAAGTTATACTTTATGATTTAATTATTCAATAAAGTTGTAATTTATCAAGTGGATTTTAAGGAGAGTTTAATGTTCAATTTTTAAAGAAATAGGAGAGGAGTAAGAATACAAAGCCCAAAATACGAACAGATCTCAAAATAATTTTGGACAATTCTTTGCCTCCTTAAAAAAACAAAAGATTGTTCCTCATGGGAACAATCTTTTTGCATTATATTTTTTAATGATTCATCACATTTATTTTTCCAGGCAATTTTCATTAAACGCAAACTCAAAGTCTTTTCTAATTTTAAGCCCAAAAATTCCTCGTTCAAAGGTGTAAGTTATCTGATTTTTAAACAACATTCTTTTATAATCAATGAGAAAACTTCTTGTCATATAAGAATATTCATATGCATTTCCGCTTAAATAAATGTAAGTTGTCTTTCCTTTCTCATGGCTGCGTACACTTCCAACCTCTGAAATCATATTTTTAAAACAGTATGTTTCCCTGGTAGGATTCATTCCTGTAAGATAGTTTATCAAAAAAAATCCATTAATTATCTGAGGAAATGTAACTCCAAAAAAGTATTTTTTCCCTTGTTTGTTGACATTAATAATATTTCTTTTAATTAAAATATTACAAAATACACCAAGAACAATCATAGCGAGTACAAACAGATAAAAATTGATAACAGTATTAAAAATTACTGTTATCAATAATATTGCGTTTAAAATACTAAATACAATGTATTTATCTATTTTCGTCATTACTTTACAATCTGGAAGTCAAGCTGCTTCTGAATCAGATTAGCTTTTACCACCTTGATCTGAACTTCATCTCCCAACTGATACTTGTTTCCATGTCTTATTCCGTATACGGCGTGGGTTTTTGCATCATACATATATGAATCGTCTACAAGGTCCCTAAGTTTGATCAGTCCTTCCGCACCATTTTCAGGAATTTCAACCCAGAAACCAAATTCTGCCACCCCGGAAATAACTCCTCTGAAAGTCTCTCCCAGGTGTTTCTCCATAAATTTCACCTGCATAAATTTGATAGAATCTCTTTCTGCATCAGCTGCCAGCCTTTCCATGGCACTGCAGTGTTTTGCTTTTTCTTCAAGTTCTCCTCTGTTTGGAGATTTTCCTCCGTCCAGATAATGCTGAAGAAGACGGTGCGCAAGCAAATCCGGATAACGACGGATAGGAGAGGTAAAGTGGCTGTAATATTCAAAACCTAAACCATAGTGACCAATAGGTTCAGTAGAGTACACCGCTTTGCTCATACTTCTCATCGCAAGCGTTTCGATCATATTTTCTTCACCTTTTCCTTTTACGTCATGTAAAAGTTTGTTCAAAGATGCAGCAACCTTTTTGGTATTGGCAAGATCCATTTTGTATCCGAAAGTAGCAACGAAATCTCTCAATGATTCCAGTTTCGCAGGATCCGGATCATCGTGAACCCTGTAAATAAATGTATTGTTTGTTATCTCACCTTTTCTGCTTAGAGATACATATTCAGATACTTTTTTATTGGCTAAAAGCATGAATTCTTCGATCAGGTGGTTTGAATCCTTACTTATCTTAAAGTACACTCCAACAGGTTCATTATTTTCATCAAGATTGAATCTTACTTCACTTCTGTCGAAAGTAATGGCTCCTTTTCTGATACGTTCCTGACGCATAATTTTTGCTAACTTATCAAGAGTATTGATCTCTTCCGCCAGGTCTCCCTGTCCGCTTTCAATACGTTCCTGAGCTTCTTCATAGGTAAACCTTCTGTCTGAATGAATAACCGTTCTTCCAAACCACTGTTTCTGAATTTCCGCTTCGTCATTCAGTTCAAAAACTGCAGAAAAAGTGTATTTATCTTCGTTAGGACGAAGGGAACATACATCATTACTCAAAACTTCAGGAAGCATCGGCACAACTCTGTCAACAAGGTATACCGAAGTTGCTCTCTTATACGCTTCATCATCAAGAATAGTTCCCGGAACTACATAATGAGATACATCCGCAATATGAACACCAATTTCCCAGTTTCCGTTTTCCAGCTTTCTTATGGATAAAGCATCATCAAAATCCTTCGCATCTTTTGGGTCAATTGTAAATGTACAGATATTACGCATATCCCAACGTTTTGCAGCTTCTTCGTCTGTGATACTTCTATCAATTTTATCTGCATCTGCTTCCACTTCGGATGGAAACTCGTAAGGCAGGCCATATTCTGCAAGAATAGAGTGGATCTCTGTTTCGTGTTCTCCCGGAGCACCCAGCACCTGGATAATTTCTCCTTCAGGATTTTTATCTCCCGGTCTCCATTCTGTCATTTTTACAATAACCTTGTCTCCATCTTCAGCAGTATTGAATTTTCCTTTCGGAATAAAGATATCTGTGTTGATTGATTTTTTATCGCAAACCACAAACCCAAATTCCTTATGAGCAACCTTCTGAAAGGTTCCTACAAATTCAGTTCTGGTACGTTCCAAAACTTCCAAAACAGAGCCTTCCAGCTTCTTTCCTTTATAATGATAAGTTATAATAAGAACCTTATCTCCCTGCAAAGCATCCTTCACATTTTTGGCATGTACGAAGACATCATCTTCCAAACCTTCCACGCTTACATAAGCATTTCCACTTTGGTTGAAGTCAATGGTTCCGGTAAGTGTTCCAGCGATTTTCAGATTCACTATATATTTTCCTTTTTCCACTTCCTTGATCTTTTCAGATCCCTGAAGTTTGTGCAGCGCCTGGATGACAAGTTCTCTTTGTCTTGGATTTTTGTAATCTATTCCGTCAGCGATCTGCTTATAATTATAAATTTTGGATGAATTTGCATTCATAAAACGGAGGATCAGTCTTCCGATCTCCATCATTTTTAAATCATTTTTATGACTTATATATTTTCTTTTTTTTGGCATTTTAATTTTCTTTTAAATGTTCTGGTCTTAGTTTCAAATAAAACCTTTTTCTAAATTTTCCCTATTCATTCCTTATAAAGATTATTCAATTTCATCATTAGATTCTTTCCGTACATCATCAGAAATCATCTTTCAGTTTACTTAGAACGGGAGCTTTAGTTTTGTATAAATTTAATACAATTCTCGAGAAGAAAAGAGAAAAACCTTCTATTAAATATGTTTCAAATATAAGAAAGGCTTTAGAGAATAATAGAATGTAATTTCTATTGGACACTGCAAATGTACGAATAAAAAATAAATAAGGCTTGTAATACGATTTACAAGCCTCAGTATATTTAGCAAACTGCAATTTTATCAACTCTGTTCTGGTGTCTGCCACCTTCGAAGTCTGTTGCAAGAAATTTATCTACAATCTCAATCGCCAGTTCCTTTGATATAAATCTCGCCGGTATTGAAATCATGTTGGCATCATTATGCTGTCTTGCCAGCGTTGCAATCTCCGGCATCCAGCAAAGAGCGCATCTTATTTTCTGATGTTTGTTCGCAGTGATCTGAACTCCGTTTCCGCTTCCACAGAACAGAATTCCCAGCTCATTTTCTCCGTTTTCCACAGAGGTTGCAGCAGGGTGTACAAAGTCCGGATAATCCACACTGTTTGTGGAAAACGTTCCAAAATCCTGAACTTCAAACTTTTCTGAAAGATAGTTCTTAACAATCTCCTTATATTCATAGCCTGCATGGTCCGCTGCGATAGCAATTTTTCTTTTCATAATACTCTTATTAAGCTTTATTAGATTCTATTTCCTTACAAAGGTAAGAATAATAACAATTCGTGTTAGTAAACCCTGAGTTAATTGTGAAAAGGTATGTTAATAACTGTGGAAAACTTTTATCAACTTTCTATTTTTAAAGATCAATTTATTTCGTAATAGAAAACCTTTCCGCAATTTTTTACCACAACTTTCCAGATGTTTTCTTCAGCTATCCCCAGATTTTTCCATAATAAAATAACTAATAATGGCTTCATCTCAAAGTTACCAACATTTGTTAATAAGTATGTGAAATAGCGGGTTTACAAGGATTTATATTGTGAGTTAAATATGAATTGAATAAAAGTTGAATGTTATCAATTTTTAGCATAAAACTTATCCCCGAAACTAACAACACTCAACAACAACTACATTATTCTTTTTTTTAAAAGAGAAAAAATTGTTGATTAATGGGTGATTGGGTTCGGGGAAAGTTTTTGAAAACTTTTATTTTAATCAATCTGTTGAAAAAGTTTAAAACCTTACATTTGTGAAACAAAAATTCAATGAAATTTATGAAATTGCCTTTGCAGGGTTTACGGAAAATCAAACCGGGATCTGCCCAAAGGAGTTTCATCCGACTCAGAAAAAAATAAATCTACGTATGAAAACAATCAATGATTTCAATTTTAAAGATAAGAAAGCTCTGGTAAGAGTGGACTTCAATGTTCCTCAGGACGATCAGCTGAAGGTGACAGACAATACGAGAATTGTTGCTGTGAAGCCAACAGTGGAGAAGATCCTTAATGATGGTGGTTCTGTCATCTTAATTACACACCTTGGAAGACCTAAGGGAGAGGTTAAAGATGAATTTTCTCTTAAACATATTCTTGGCGAAGTTTCTGCTGTTCTTGGACAGGAAGTTAAATTTGTTGATGAATGCATTGGGGAAAAAGCAGAACAGGCTGCTGCTGAACTGAAGCCAGGAGAGATCTTATTACTTGAAAATGTACGTTTTCATAATGAAGAAGAGAAGGGAGATGCAGGTTTTGCGGAGAAGCTTTCTAAATTAGGTGATGCTTATGTAAACGATGCATTCGGAACTGCACACAGAGCTCATGCTTCTACAGCAGTGATCGCTCAATATTTTCCATCAACTAAATATTTCGGTTTACTGATGGCTAATGAGCTTCAGGCTATTGATAAAGTATTGAAAAGCGGTGAGAGACCTGTTACAGCTATCCTTGGTGGATCTAAAGTTTCAACTAAAATCACCATTATAGAAAATATCCTTCCTGCAGTAGACAATCTGATCATTGGTGGAGGAATGGCATTTACATTTATTAAGGCTCTTGGAGGAAAAATTGGTAATTCTCTGGTAGAAGAAGACAAGCTTCCTTTAGCTTTAGAGATTTTAGGGAAAGCAAAAGAACATAAAGTGAAAGTATATCTTCCTTCTGATGCTATTATCGCTGAAAGTTTTAGTAATGATGTGGAAAGAAAAGAAGCTGATATCTATGCAATTCCTGAAGGATGGATGGGACTTGATGCAGGTCATAAATCAAGAGATCAGTTCAATGATGTATTATTAAATTCAAGAACTATTCTTTGGAATGGGCCGATTGGAGTTTTCGAAATGTCAAATTTTGCAGGAGGTACGGTAGCCTTAGGTGAGAGTATTGCTGAAGCAACAAGATTAGGAGCTTTCTCTTTAGTGGGAGGAGGAGACAGTGTTGCTTTCGTGAAGCAATTCGGATATGCTGATCAGGTAAGTTATGTTTCTACCGGTGGTGGAGCAATGCTTGAAAGTCTTGAAGGACTTGAGCTACCAGGAGTAGCTGCGATCAACAATTAAAAAAAAATAAAGATATTTTAAAGCCTGCTAATTATATTAGCAGGCTTTTTTTCTTTTTGAAAGTATAAGAAATTCCTTTATTGATCGGGTTTTTTTGGTATTTTAAGATATAACCTGTGGTTATACTTGCTTAACTTGAATTCGCTTTCAGCTACTTAGATCTTTAATAAATAATGTGGTTATTTTTTCTTCTTAAAATTGACCTCATTAAAAAGAAATATTTCTTGTTTTTATAACTAGATTTTTGTGATAATCGACTATAAATTTTGATAAGCTTTGTACTTTTTAAGAGATCATAATTTCTCCTTTTTTATTAATTTTCATATTTATTTTGGCAGAATTTAGGCTTATAAATAATGTGATGTAAAATAAAATTTATGAAAGCTATGAATGTTTTCTAACAATTATTCTTTGCCAAGAATCTAAAATCTTTCTAATTGGATCCGGGAGTTTCATTGAACCTTTAAATTCTTTAATTATTTGGGTAATTACAACAATTTACATTAATCCTGCTATCTTCTTATTAGGACGCTGTCATTCCGAATGTAGCGGAGTGAAACGAAGAATCTAAGTTTCATATGATTTTTTTCTTTCGTCGAAAATCGAAGATTCGACAAGTCAATGATGACGGTGTAAAATTCTATATTGTCGCTATTATTTAGATACGTATGTGACTTGTTAGAATTTTTTGAATTTTTAAAAACAAGTTTTATATGATTAAGTTTTATTAAATGTAAATTTTTGTAATTTATTTATTTCACATATTAGTGATAGTGTTGTAAGATATTGAATATTAATATTTAAACTATTTTATATTGTAAAATTATATTTACTTTTCTTTTAAAAAAAATGTAAAAATTAGAAATTATTCATTTCACACTATAAAAAGAATGATGTATTAAGTTTTTTAAAAAAATCAGAATTTTAAAAATATGATAGTTTTGCTTTTTTCTGGAATCAATATTTTTTAGATACTCTTATTTTTTATCAAATTATTTTTATAATAGCCTTCAATTTTTTTGAACCAACGTAGAATTTTCTCTTAATGAATTTTGTAGGTCGCTATTTTTTGATCTATAAATTATTCTAAAGAAGTTTCTTTGAAATTTATTTTTAAAATTTTTTATGTAAAAGATAAAATAGAGTAGGGGAGTTTTCTGCTCCGGCTTTTAAATTTCCTTTTTGATGTATAAAATTTTTTGATTCATCAGATTTATATTTGGTAAGAATGAAATTTGCTATGAATCTTATTTTTTTACTTTTTCAATAAAGTCTGTGAAAATTGACCTTTAGAAATGCCTTTAGAATCGAAAAACTAAATTTTTCCGAATATTTATATCTTGATAGATTTTGAGTCGAAATTTCTACCTTTTTTGTAAGAATTTAATTTCTAATATCCATTTTTTTGTTTTTTTGGACCAAATATGAAATATAATAAATGATTAAGTAACACTTTAACTAATAAGAAGGATTCTTTATTTTTTTTTCTTGAAATGGAGTAGGGGAGTATTTATTTTAAAAAATTATAGAATCTTAAATTCTTAAGTTTCCTTTTTTAGAAATTTTTTTAAATTCCTTAATTAAAAAAAGAAAACTCAGGCAAAAAAATCCTGAGTTTTTTGTTTTAGAAGTAGAAAACGCTGAAAAGTGACCGCTAGAAATGGGTCAAAAATCCATTTTCTATCTTTTTTCGATAATGTATATCAAACTTGAAAATTCGTTTGAAAAAAGGGCTTTTACGTTCGAAATCGTTCCATAGATCATTGCTTTTATCCAAAATAGGGATGATTTCTTGTATTTTTCGCTTAACATGGAGATGTAATAAGAGTCTAGCACCAAAGCTTTTATTTTTCTCATTTTCCAGTCTGGCTTTTTTGAAATGAGACTTTCCATTCCATTTTTTGAAAAATGATAGATGTGTCTTGGTACATCATATGCTGCCCAATATTCTTTATAATGTTTTGCATCATAAGAAGTAGGATTGGGAACAGCAATAATAAGAATTCCTTTTTCTTTCAATTTCCCATGAAAGGCTTCCAGCATTTCATCCTGGTTTTCGATATGTTCAAACACATGCCATAGAGTGATAGCATCTAAGCTGTTTTCTTCAATTGTGTTGATCGTATCCAAAATAGAGGCTTTGGTTATTTTTCCTTGTGCTGCTTTTCTTGCATCGGCATTAGGTTCAAAACCAAAAGTCTCAAAATCATTTTCTATAAATTTTACAAATTCTCCGGCACCGCATCCGTAATCAAGCACTCTTGATCCTTTTTTTATTCTGTCTATTAATACATTTTTTTTGTACTGCAGATTGAAGGACTGAAGAAATTTATAAAGCTTTTCTTTCAGACTTCCGGAGTCCTGATGATGAGAAATATAATCTTCACTTTCATAATATCTGGAAATATTGGATGGGATAGGAGTGGTCTTGAATACCCCTTTAGTTTCTGTCTCTTTAATTTCAAAAATTTCCTGTGAAAGAAAATGATCTTTTATTTTCATTGAAATTGATATCTTTTTATATTGTAAAAAAAATTAAGATATCCAGAGCTCAGTGTACGCTCATAAATACCTTAATTTTTGTTTTATTTATTTAAATGTTTCACGTGAAACATATCTTTTATTAACGTCCTAAATAGACTAGTAAAACGTTGATATCGGCTGGAGAAACCCCGCTTATTCTTCCTGCCTGGGCAATAGTTTTCGGACGTACGTTTGACATCTTCTGTTTTGCTTCTGCAGAAAGGCTGGAAAGCTTTGTATAATCAAAATCTTCAGGAATTTTAATGTTTTCCAGACGATTCAGCTTGGCTACATTCTCTTTTTCTTTTTCAATATATCCTTTATACTTGATATTGATCTCAGCCTGTTCTCTTACTTCATCGTTGTATTGGCCTGAAACTTCTTTAATGAAATCAATTTCATCCAGTTTTCCTAATGTCATATGAGGTCTGGTAAGAATTTGTGCCGCTCTGTAGGCCTGGTCTACAGGATTACTTTCTATAGATTCAAGAACTGGGTTAATAATACCTGGTTTTAAAGAAGTTTCGCGAAGAAACTCTTCAAGTGCTTGGCTTTCAGATACTTTAGTTTCCATTTTTCTTAATCTGTCTTCTTTTGCCAATCCTAACTGATAAGCTTTTTCAGTTAACCTGATATCTGCATTATCTTGTCTTAAAAGAAGTCTGTATTCGGCACGTGAAGTAAACATCCTGTAAGGTTCTTCAGTTCCTTTGGTAATAAGATCATCTATTAAAACTCCGATATATGCTTCGTCTCTGTTTAGAATGAAATCACCTTTTTCATGAACTTTATTGTGAGCGTTGATACCCGCAATTAATCCTTGGCCTGCAGCTTCTTCATATCCTGTAGTTCCGTTAATTTGTCCTGCGAAATATAAATTATCAATTAATTTTGTTTCCAGGGTATGCTTTAATTGGGTAGGAGGGAAGTAGTCATATTCAATAGCATAACCGGGACGGAACACTTTTACGTTTTCAAATCCTGGAATTTGTTTCATTGCTTTGATCTGTACATCTTCCGGAAGAGAAGAACTGAATCCGTTTACGTAGATCTCTACAGTTTTCCATCCTTCCGGTTCTACGAAAAGCTGATGTCTGTTTCTTTCTGCGAAACGGTTAATCTTATCTTCAATACTTGGACAGTATCTTGGACCTAAGCTTTGAATGGTACCATTGAACATTGGGCTTCTATCAAAACCTTCTCTCAAAATATCGTGTACTGTTTCGTTAGTATATACGATATGGCAGCTTAATTGTTTTGTTAATTTCGGAGTATCAAGATAGCTGAACTTTTGAGGATTTTCATCTCCTTTCTGTTCTTCCATTTTTGAATAATCCAAACTTCTTCCGTCTACTCTTGGTGGAGTACCGGTCTTCATTCTTCCTGCTTCAAATCCTAAAGTGACCAATTGTTCTGTAATTCCAAATGCTCTTGGTTCACCCATTCTTCCTCCGCCCAATTGTTTATCTCCAACATGAATTAAACCATTAAGAAAAGTTCCGTTTGTAAGAACTACAGATTTTGCTTTGATCTCAATTCCTAAAGAAGTAACCACTCCGGTTACTTTATTATTTTCAACAATCAGTTGTTTCACCATATCCTGAAAGAAATCAAGATTGGGAGTGTTCTCTAATGCTAATCGCCATTCTTCAGCAAAAAGCATTCTATCATTTTGGGTTCTCGGAGACCACATCGCAGGACCTTTTGAAAGATTCAGCATTTTGAATTGGATAGCAGATTTGTCTGCTACAATTCCGGAATATCCTCCCATTGCATCAATCTCTCTTACGATCTGTCCTTTTGCGATTCCGCCCATTGCCGGGTTGCAACTCATCTGTCCGATGGTCTGCATATTCATTGTAACGAGTAGTGTTTTTGAACCGAGGTTGGCTGCTGCCGCGGCGGCTTCACAACCTGCGTGTCCGGCACCTACTACTATTACATCATATATTTCTGAAATCATTTTTATCTCGCTTGTTTTAAGCTTTAAACCTTATCTTTATAACCAATGTTTCACGTGAAACATTTTTGAAGAATGCACTCTAGGTAAAGTTATATTATTACTAGAATTGAGTACTTTAGGTATAGGACTTTAAGTGATTGTTCAATTTCAAATCTTTAAATCCCTGTATTTAGCCAAGTACAAATCTTCCATTCTCCGCATCTCTTTTTCTTCCTCTTCTGTCTTGTCCTTATAGCCTGCAAGATGTAAAATACCATGGGCTAAAACTCTTCTTAATTCTTCTTCATAATCTCGGGAAAGGGTAGAGGCGTTATCAGAAACGCGCTGCAAAGATACAAAAATCTCAGCGCTTATTGTCTTACCTTTTACATAATCAAAAGTGATGATATCTGTATAATAATCATGCTGCAAATAATCCTGATTGATCTTAAGAAGATATTCATCATCACAGAAAATATAATTGATTTCTCCTGGCTTTTTTCCTTCTGAAAGAATAAGATCTTCCAGCCATTTTTTGTAATCTGTACTTACCGACTCTGGTAAGTTTTCGTAAAAGAACTGTATCATTTTTTTAAAACCAGTGTCCTAAAATAACACTGAATATACCTTTTTGGTTATTTTTAAGTGAGTGGCTGAAGTTGACTTTTATCTGCCCGAAGGGAGATTTGTAACCTGCCGTAATTCCCAGGGAACTATAATTTACTTTAACTGCATCTTCAAACTTGATATCGTTTGATAAGTTAGCAAAGCTGAAGTTTCCACTGATAAAATAGTTTTTGTTAAATTTAAACTGGATATCGTTAGATGCCAATATCACATTATTAGTATAAAGCTGGGCAAAATAAAACCCTCCAAAGCTTTTAAAATTTATTAGATTCTGCTCAAAAATTCCGCCTAATCTATACTGATAGTAGGCAGGAAGATTTTCTCCAATAGTAACACCTCCAAAAACATTCAGACGGTAAGTGAATTGTTTACCCAAGGGAATGTTAATTTTAAGATCTGCTTTGATCTGAATGATTCTTTTATCAACTTCAGATTTTAATAGATCTATTACCTTTCCTTCTGCTGCAAAATAAATTCCTTTCGTAGGAAACTCCTTATCATCCTGTGTATCGGTTTTTATGAAGATGTAGGGGTTCAGGAAACGGCTGTAGCGTCTGTTGTCTCCATTGCTGTTTTCCGCTTTAAAGTAATCATGGCTGATACCACCTCCAATAGCGAATTTATCCTTCCATATAGACTGTATGTAGGCCTCATTTCTCAGCCATTCCCATCGGTCTACAACATAATTGTCTACATTTTTTATATCAAAGCTCATTCCTGATGAATAGAGACCAAAACCAGGAATATATCCGTTATCTATAAAATAGTTCAGATAATATCTCACACGGTCACCCACAACAACATCCAGGGAAAGGTTTGAATTTTTAAATAAAAGCCTCTTTGCAGAATAATTCAAAAGAAGCCCAGTTTTGAAAACTTCGTCATAATGCAATCCGAATTTCAGAAAATGACGGGTATCATCTTCAGTGACATAAAGCTTCAAATAATTGGCATCATTTTCCTGAACGATATCATAATTGATAAAACGATAGTTATTTGTCGCTACCAACTTATCCACCATTTTATTGATGCTTCCATAAGTCTGTAAAGAGGGGAGGCGGAGCCCCATTTTCCCAAGCGTATAGTTTTTACCGTATATTTTACTTCCTTCGATAGAAATGCTGTCTATCTTATAAACATTAGAATATATAGGATTTACACGCTGTCTGAGGCGGTCAAAAGGACGTTTGGGTAATTGATCCAGTATCTGAGAATATTTGAGTCCTTCTACATAGCCGCTGTCAAGAATTTTCTTCTTATCATCGTAGCTTGTTGCAGACATTCCTTTCAGATTGGGTTTGATATTGATGTCTGTATATTTATATTGTCTTCGGGTATCTTTTTTGATTCCAAAATCAATCACCTGATTCAGGATGGATATAATGTTGTTTAAATCCTCTCTTTTTGAAAGATCCTGATTAAGGTCCACACCTATAACGATATCAATTCCTTTGTCTTTTAAAGGCTTTGAAGGATAGTTTACCGTCATGGCCCCATCTATATAAATACTGTCGCCAATTTTAACAGGATCCATTAAAGAAGGAAATGCGGAACTTGCCATAATGGATTGTACGAGATCTCCTTTTTCAAATATCTGCATATTGCCGCTTTCAAGATTGGTAGCCACACACATGAATGGAATAGGCATTTTGGAAAAGTCTTCAATATTGGAAACGTTTTTAAAAAGTTCTTTCAGAAGATAAACATTTCTCTGACCGGTACTGATAGAAGAGGGAAGTGTGATTTTTCCGTTTTTCAGGGGAATGGATAAAAGATATTTGTCTACAGATTTGTTGAAAAAAGTGGTTTCCTGCCTCGACTTCGGATCCATAATTAAAGAATAGAAATCCGTATCCATCACTATTTTTTCTATTTCTTTTCCGGAGTAGCCTGCGGCATATAAACCACCTACAATGGCTCCCATACTTGTTCCGGAAACATAATCCACTTTCACTCCCAATGAATCCAGTACTTTAAGAACTCCTACATGTGAAAACCCCTTGGCTCCGCCACCAGCCAGCGACAGTCCAATCTTTGGGTTTTTAGGAATTTTCAAATCTTTTTTTACCTGAGAATGGATCAATAACAGTTGGAATATGGAAAGCAGAATCAGGAGTTTTCTCATAGTTAATCTTTTATATAAATCCGTTTCACCCGAGGCGAAATGGAGGTTAATACTTCATAGGTTATCGTTTTGCAGTAGCCTGCGAATTCTTTTAAACTTGGTTTGGCGTTGAAAACAGTTACCGTATCGCCTTCTTTTACATTCGGGATATTATCTACATTAATCATCATCATATCCATACAGATATTCCCAACAATGGGAGCAAGTGTTTTGTTGACGCCTACATTTCCTACCTGATTTCCTATCAATCTTGGAATACCGTCAGCATATCCAACAGGGATCGTCGCAATTCTGGTAAGATGGTCAGCTTTATACTTCCTGCTGTAGCCTACAGATTCACCGTTTTCAACCATTGATATCTGTGAAATTACGGTTTTAAAACTTACCACAGACTGCAACTGCTTCTGAATTTCATGATCAGGCGATTCTCCAAGCATCCCGATCCCGATTCTTACCATATCAAACTGATGGTTGGTATAGCTTGTTATTCCGGATGAATTCAGGATGTGACGGAGAGGAGTGTATTCTAATTTTTCTATCAGGTAGCTGGAATTCTTATCGAAAACTTCCAGCTGCTTCAAAGTAAATTCTTTTTCTTCAGGCATATCAGAAGATGATAAATGACTGAACATGCTCTGAACTTTCAGATTTTTCTGACTTAAAGTTTCGCTTAACTGATCCAGTTCAAAATCTTTAAAACCAAGACGGTGCATTCCGGTCTCCAGCTTGATATGAATCGGATATTTTTTATCATAACCTGACTTCTGAACCGCTTCATAGAATAAATCCAATACTCTGAAACTGTAAATTTCCGGCTCCAGGTTGTATTCTATAATAGTCTGATAACTGTGCTGCTCAGGATTCATTACGATAATAGGAGTGGTGATCCCTTTCTTACGGAGTTCAACCCCTTCATCAACATAGGCCACACCCAGATAATCTATATGATGATGCTGAAGAAATTCTGATACTTCATAACTTCCCAATCCGTAAGCATTGGCTTTTACCATTGCCATCATTTTGGTTCCTGGATTCAACAGTGATTTATGATAGTTGATATTATGAAGAATCGCATTAAGATTTACTTCCAGTACCGTATCATGTTTTCTGAGTTCAAGAATATCTTTAAGCCTTTCAATCTCAAATTTTCTGGCTCCCTTCAGCAGGATAATCTGATTTTCTATTTCAGTAAGGTGCTTACTTTCAATCAACTCTTTAGTGTCAATAAAAGTATATGTTTTAGCTTTAAATAATTCACTAAATGTTGATATTTCATCGCCGATTAAGAAAACAGAATCAAAATGCTGTTCATTCACCAGCTCAGAAACTTCTTCATATAATTCTTTTGCATTGGTACTCACCCCAACAATATCAGTTAAGACCAGCGATTTTTTAGATTTATTATATTCATTCAAAAATTGGAGAGCAGTCTTCAAAGAATCGAGGTCAAGATTAAAAGAATCATTGATGATAATATTGCCTTTAATTCCTTCAATCGCTTCAAGCCTCATTTCAACGGCTTTTAAAAGGTTGATTTTTTCAACGATCTTTTTATTTTCGATATTTAGTTCCTTGAGAACTGTGATAAGCGCCATAGCATTGGTTAATGTCGCTTCGTCTCTCTGATGGGCCGGAAAACTGATTTCTTCACCAAAATAATCAACAATAATGTTGTCATCTTTGGAAATATTGCTTTTGATGAAAACCTGGTTCTCTTTTTTAAATCCGTATGAAATTAATTTTTTATCAGAATATAAATTTTTAATTTTTTGTTCAACCAAAGAATTGTCACCATTATAAATGATCACTTCAGAATTTTTGAAAAGACTGATCTTTTCATCAATCAGTTGTTCTTCGGAAGAAAAGTTGGCAGCATGAGCGGTCCCGATGTGAGTAAGTAATCCGATCTGAGGATGAAACATATCTTCAAGTTTTTCCATCTCATGTGGTTTTGAAATTCCCACTTCAAAAATTCCCAGCTTATAAGAACTGTTGATCTGAAGAAGAGAGAGCGGAAGACCGATCTGAGAATTAAAACTTTTAGGACTTTTTACAGTAGGAAATTCATTCCACAGACATTGATATAACCATTCTTTTAAGATAGTCTTACCATTACTTCCCGTAATCCCGATAGATTGCAAGTGAGAATTTTCAAAGTGATACTTTGCTAATTTTTGAAGAAATTCAACAGAATTTTCAACAATAATCCAGGTTATATTTTCAAACTCCGGATAATGATGTTCAGAAATAATAACATTAATTCCCCTGTCTATTGCAGAATCAATAAATTTTTCACCGGAATTTTTATGGGTATTGATCGCGATAAAGGCTGTATTTTTAGTAGAATAAATAATCCTGCTGTCATAGGCTATATTTTTGATCAATAAATTTCCGTCTCCAATGATCTGTGCATTGGTGATCTCTGCAATGTGTTGTACTGTATAATTCATTGGTGCCCTTTCTGCTTTATTTTTTTAGCGAAACTGCAAAGTATGAACCGGTTATTGGAACTGCTCCTTTTTTCCGGATTTACTCTATTCGTTTTCGCTGTTTTATTTTTCTGAGTGAATTTAATTTTATGGCTGGGTATATTTTAACCCTTATTTTCTTTTTAAAAGTACTTCGTCAATAAACACACGGCGGCTTACTGCTTCATAGCTTTCAGTTTCTCCCAATTCTACCAGATTATCTCCCTGGGAAGTTCTCATAGAATAGTTGGCGAGATTACCTGTTCTCTTACAAATAGCATGCACCTTTGTGACATACTCGGCAGTGGCCATCAAATTGGGCATTGGCCCGAACGGACGGCCCAAAAAGTCCATATCCAATCCTGCAATGACCACTCTGATCCCGCTATTGGCAAGCTGGTTGGCAACATCAACAATACTTTCATCAAAAAACTGAGCTTCATCAATGGCTACTACATCACAATTAGAAGCCAACAGAAGAATCTCATTAGGATTTTCTACTGCTGTACTGCGGATTTTATTCTGATTATGAGATACTACATCCTCTTCAGAATATCGTATATCCATTTTTGGTTTAAAAATTTCCACATTCTGTCCTGCCATTTCCGCTCTTCGTAGTCTGCGGATCAGTTCCTCGGTTTTACCCGAAAACATAGAGCCACAAATCACTTCCATCCAACCACTTTGTTTGGAATGATTAATTGTATTTTCTAAAAACATTTGTTAAATTAGCCGTATATTTTTAACATCAAAAGTAAGCAATTTTAATAAGAATCTTATTATGCAGAATATCCAAGATCTAAAGGAAAAGATTTTTTTTGAATCCATGAATATCATTGATAATCTGGACAAAATAAACAACGTAGACGAATTACTTTCCAAGCAAGATCTTGTAGATGAGCTTGCTAACAGGATTTCTTTTTTGAAACTGCTGGAAAAGAATATTGAATATTTCGTGACAGATCAACCGGGGCAGAATCCGGACCATCAGCACCTCTCTTTTGTATCCGGAGAAACGGAACATTATGATAAGGGAAATGAGGTAACAGAAGAGGAAGCCATCTTTAATAATGAGCTGAACGAAATTGATGAGAATGAAGTTTTCTCAACCAGTTCTGGAGAGGAAGAAGCCGTTTTCAATAACCAGCTGAATGAAATTGTTGAAAATGAATTCCATGAAAATATGGTAAGCTTTGTAGAAGAAGGTTATGAAGAAAAAATACCGGAAAATACTCAGGAACAGGCTTCTGACCATGAAACTTTGGAAGAAGAAGCGGTTTTCAATAATCAGTTAAACGAAATTGATGAAAATGAAATTTCAGAAGAGCAGAGAGCTGTTCTGAGCTTTGTAGATGAAGAAAAAATTCTTGCAGATTCTACCCCGGATTCTGATGAAGATCTCAATGAAGATCTGTTTCATCATGAAGTGACAGAGGAAGAAGCCGTTTTCAATAACCAGCTGAATGAAATGGATGACCAGGAAGAAGAAAACGCTGAGCAGGAATCAAGAAAAGAAACTGATTTTGTCGAGGTAAATAATGCTAAAATTCCCGTGACGGAAATTATTCCAAGTATTTTTGATACAGAAACTCTGGAAGATGAAATACTGATCGAAGAAAACGAGGAGCAGTTTGTGGCTTCCAATGTTTCGATTGAGCAGGGAGAAATGGCCACTGAAACTTCTAACGTGGAAAATATTCTGAGTGAGATTAAAAATGATCATTCAGTAGAAGAGACAAAGGAGGAAAGCATCCTGGCTGAAGTCTATGACAGAAGAAAAATCGTTGAGATCGATAAACCTGCTGCCGAAGAAACAGAAAAACATCCTTCTGATGAAAGCTTTGAAAATTTAGAAGCCTATCATCAGGAGAAAAAAATAAAATTATCCAATATCAAAGGATTGAAGGCCGTTCAGTCACTTTTTGATGACGATCCTTTAGAAAGAGAATTTCCTAACGAAAAAGAGCCTGTAGCGGAAAAAGAAGATAGCGGAAGTATTCTGAAGTCTAATATTCCTACCAACTTTATGGAAGCAGACAAACAGAAACCGGAATTTAAGCTGGATCTGAATGACAGAATTGCTTTCTCAAAAATGCTCTTTGAAGGAAGTCAGACCGATCTGAATGATACGGTATTTCAGCTGAACCAGTTCAAAACACTGGAAGAAGCCAAAGAATATCTGAGTGATCTGTATTACGAAAGAAAATGGAATAAAGTGGATGAATATGCTCAGAGACTTTGGATATTGGTAGAAAATAAATTCTTATAATTTTGAGCGGAATCTTATATTTTGTTCCCACACCCGTTGGGAATCTGGAAGATATGACTTTCAGGGCGGTAAATGTCCTTAAAGAAGTTGATTATATTTTATGTGAAGACACAAGAACTTCCGGAATACTTTTAAAACATTTTGAAATCTCAAAGCCTTTAAAATCTTATCATTTACATAATGAACACCAGGCAACAGAGAAAGTGATCACAGATCTTAAAAACGGTCAGAATATCGCTATTATTACCGATGCAGGAACACCCGGTATTTCGGATCCGGGATATTTGCTGGCAAAAGCAGGAGCAGACAATAATATTGATATGATCTGCCTTCCCGGAGCAACGGCTCTCATTCCTGCACTTGTGGTTTCCGGTCTTCCCAACAATGAATTTTTATTCGCTGGTTTTTTACCGCAGAAAAAAGGAAGACAAACGAAACTAAAGCAGCTTGCGGAAGAAAAAAAGACCATAGTTCTTTACGAAAGTCCCCATAAAATCAATACGACTCTGGAGCAGGTAAAAGAATTCTTCGGAGAAGAAACCAAAGTAAGCTTAAGCCGGGAGATCTCTAAAAAATTTGAGGAAACCAAACGGGGAACAATCAATGAATTAATTGAATTTTCCAAAAGTAAAACTTTAAAAGGGGAGATCGTTCTTATTGTCAACAATTCCATTTAATTTTTCTTGAAAAAATTAGTCTTTGTATTGTGTTCTGTAGTCTGTACAGCACAGACTAACCAATATATGAAAGTGATCCTGTCGAAAAAGACAGGGAGGGAGGTGAATTCCTATTCGGACGGATATGGAACGGCTTACGATTCCGGATCTAAAAAGCAGGCAATAGTAGATTCTTTAGGGACCATTACCTTTGAATCTCCCTACAGAGGCGGAATTTTACACATTTTTAAAAACAGATTTATTCTTTATTCTGAAGACGGAAACAATAGAAAATCAGCTATTATTGACGAAAAAGGAAAGGAATTCATTGCTTTGGATGATCAGGAATTCAATACACCCTGGTGGAGCAAAGACCGCATTATTTCTTCAAAACAAGACAAAGAAGCCGTCTACGATTATAACGGCAAGGAAATTATTCCTTATGCTGAAAAGATCCGATTTTCAGGAAAGGATAGATTCTTTGTTTTAAAAGATAAAAAATGGTTTCTGTATGACCTTAACGGAAAGCAGCTCAGCAGCCGGGAATTTAAAGAAGATAACAACTTTGAAGAGGGTAAAGCACTGATCATTAATGAAGAATATGAGAGTGAAATCATAGGAAATAATGGTCAGACCCTGCATAAATTTTCAAAACAGGTGGTAGATATCAATGCATATCCTTATCTGATTACTAAAAATAGAAGTACAGGAAAATATGGTTTGATTGACACCGGAGAAAATATACTTGCTGAGGAAATCTTTAATGATATTACACCGGAATACTTTGGCAGAAAGGCATATATCTATCTTATAAAAAATGGAAAAACAACGGTTTTCAATAAAAAAGATAAGAAGCTGTATTCTCAGAACTTTAAATATCTAAATCCTTTATTGAATAATTTTTTCAGTGTTTATAATGATAAAGTAAAAAAATCCGGAATTATTGATCTGGAGGGGAACATCATTCTTCCTCAGGAATATGATTTTATTAAAGCTTTTACCATTTCCGGGAAAGATTTTATCTACCTTAAAAAAGGAAATGAAGAACAATTTCTGGATGAGGATCTTAAAAATATTGTTGGAGAAGGCGTACATATTTTAGGTTTTTACCCGGACAATCTTATTATTGAAAAACAGGATCGTTACTATAGGTTTTCTGTAAAAGATGGCTCAACGGCAGAGTTGAAGAATATCATCGAAATCAGAAACGAAGATGTTGAATATTTTAATCCGCTTAATCAGTATTCAAAACCTTTGGTGTGTAAAAATACAGGCAATCTCTATGGCATTCTGGATGGAAAAGGAACAGAAATTGTTCCCTTTATTTACGAAGATATCATCACATTCGGGAATGCTGAGAACGAAATTGTAGTAAAAAAGGAAGGGAAATTTGGAGTTTCAAACTTTCAGAACGAACCTTTGAAGGAGATTATTTATGACAAATATTTCTGGCAGAAAGAGGTACTGAAGCTGGATAGAAGCAAAAAAACAGACTTTATTTATTTCACGAGATTTAAAAATAATTCTGTTCAGCTGTAATAAAAATCCAAAATAATCCAGTATTTTAACAAATTCAATGGCTTGAATAACAATTTATAATATCTTTGCAAACCGTTTAATTCCGGATAGGAATTGTAGAAATTATAAGAGTCAGCCGTCACAAGCTGAATGAGTTAAAAGAAAAATAATTGTCAATAGATATGAAAATATTAGAAGGAAAAGTAGCACTAATTACCGGAGCTACAAGAGGAATCGGTAAGGGTATCGCTGAAATGTTTGCTCAGCAGGGAGCAAAAGTAGCATTTACCTACGCTGGCTCTGTAGACAAAGCAAAAGAATTAGAAGCAGCTTTAAGTTCTGTAACCCAAATTAAAGGATATCAGTCTGACGCATCAGATTATGATGCAGCTCAGAAATTGGTGGAAGATGTGATGGCAGAGTTCGGGCAGATTGATATTTTAATAAACAATGCAGGAATTACAAAAGATAACCTGTTATTGAGAATGTCCAAAGAAGATTGGGATAAAGTAATCAAAGTAAACTTAGATTCAGTTTTTAACCTTACCAAAGCGGTAATCAAGCCAATGATGAAGGCAAGATCAGGATCTATCATTAATATGACTTCTGTAGTAGGAGTGAAAGGAAATGCCGGACAGGCCAACTATGCAGCTTCTAAAGCAGGGGTAATAGGGTTTACAAAATCTGTGGCACTGGAATTAGGATCAAGAAATATCAGATGTAATGCTATTGCTCCGGGATTTATTGAAACGGAAATGACTGCTGTTCTGGACGAAAAAACTGTTCAGGGATGGAGAGAAGAAATTCCGATGAAAAGAGGAGGACAGCCTGCAGATATCGCGAACGCATGTGTATTCTTAGGCAGCGAAATGTCAGCTTACATTACCGGACAAACGTTAAACGTTGACGGTGGAATGTTAACTTAGAAAATGAAAAAGGTACAGAATATAATATTATTCTTGTCGATATTACTACTCATCGGTCTGGCATACATCAGTTTTTTTAATGTATACCAGACCGATGATTATTTCTGGTCCTATACGACCAGAAAAGTAGGATTACTGCAGAGTTTTATAGATACCTATACAAATTGGGGCGGAAGATATTTCGGATACTCAATTAATATGTTTAATCCTGTCTTTTACGACAGTAACCATATTCTCCCGAAAATATATCCCGTCTTCTTAATGTTCTCTTTTATCGGAGTTTCTGCATTAAACTTTAAAGAATATTTCAGCTATTCTCCGAAAGAATCCCTCAAAAAAGGATTTCTTCTGTTTTTCTTTTATACAGTACTTCTTGTAAGCTTACCAGAGCATTACTTCTGGATTACAGGGTCCAATATTTATTTCGTTCCTGTTATTTTATCCGGTATTTTACTCTATTTTTTCAAAAAATATCAGGATAGAAAACAGAAAATATGGTTTTATCTTTCAGCTTTATTGATCATCATTCTGATGGGATCTAATGAAATTCTGGCATTGATTCTTGAAGGTCTTCTGTTAGTCAATTATTATCAGAAGCGTGATAAAGAAAACTTGTTGCTGGTACTGTTAGGAACAATATTTTTACTTGTATGTTTTCTTGCACCGGGAAACTTCAACAGAATGGGTGAGGTGGAAAGAGGAATGGTAAAATGGCTGAAAAGAATTGCTCTTTTTGGTGCTGATACAATCTATGTAGGACTGAAAGTTATTGCAGTACTTCCATTATTTATTAAAGTTTTTGAAGAAGAACTCAAAAGGATCACTGCGCAGATAACATTGAAAAAAGCGGTTTTATTTTGGTCTGTCTCACTGATTCCTTTGTTATTTACGAGCTATATTCTCACCTCTATTGCAAGACAGTTTGAAAGTACACTCTTTTATTTTCTGCTTACTTTTTCACTGTTGTTATACTTTAAATTTGAAAAAATTAAAAAGTTCTGGTGGGTTTCTCTTCTGATTGTGTTTCTTCCTGAACTTAAAATTTTCCCGGAAAAGTATTCTTATTTTAATATTGATTTTAATGGCGAAAATATAGTCATGGAACTTCTGAGCACAGATCTTAAGGAATACGAAAGAGAGATGGATGAAAGAATCGATATCATCAAAAATTCTTCTCAGGACTCTGTTACAGTACACAAAATAAAAGAGGTTCCGAGAATTTTATATATAGATGAAATGGCTTCAGTAAAAGAACAGGAAACCTATGTAAATGACCAGCTACAAAAATATTTTAATAAAAAATATATCAGAACAAAAGAATAAAAAAGGCTTTAGATAATAATTCTAAAGCCTTTTGTTTTATTTCTAGTCTTTAAAAACCTGATTTTCCTGTTCCTGAACCCGGATAAAAGTGGTTCTTTTGGAAAGTTCTTTAAGTTTTGAAGCGCCTACGTAAGTACAGGTAGACCTTACGCCTCCCAGAATATCTTTTACAGTGTCTGCCACAGGACCTTTATACACTGCTTTCACTGTTTTTCCTTCAGAAGCACGGTATTCTGCTACACCTCCGGAATGCTTATCCATTGCAGTTTTGGAACTCATTCCATAGAAAAGGCGGTATTTTTTACCATTTTCTTCAATTATTTCTCCGCCACTTTCATCATGACCGGCAAACATTCCGCCCAGCATTACGAAATCTGCACCGCCTCCAAAGGCCTTTGCAACATCGCCGGGAACCTTACAGCCACCATCAGCGATAATATGCCCACCTAGCCCGTGGGCAGCATCAGCGCATTCAATAATAGCAGAAAGCTGAGGATATCCTACACCTGTTTTTACTCTGGTCGTACAAACAGATCCGGGACCAATACCTACTTTTATGATGTCAGCACCTACAAGAAGAAGCTCTTCAACCATTTCTCCGGTAACGACATTTCCGGCGATAATGATTTTATCCGGGAAATTAGCCCTTGCTTTCTTCACAAATCCAACGAAATGCTCAGAATAGCCATTGGCTACATCAATGCAGAGAAACTCAATTTTTGGGTGCTTTTCAAGGATCAGTCTTATTTTTTCTTCATCAGCTTTTCCCGTTCCAGTGCTTAAAGCAATATATTGATGAATGCTTTCCGGCTGGCTCTGAAGAAACTGATCCCATTGTTCAGGGGTATAATGTTTATGAATCGCTGTAATAATCTTTTCTTTTGCCAGCTCTACAGCCATTTCAAAAGTTCCTACAGTATCCATATTGGCGGCAATTACGGGAACACCTGTCCATTTTTTCTTAGTATGTTTAAAAGTAAATTCTCTTTGTAAATCAACCTCTGAACGAGATTTTAAAGTAGAACGCTTAGGGCGGAACATTACATCCTTGAACCCCAGTTTTATGTCATATTCTATACGCATTTTGTAATTATTTGTCAGAATAAAGGTAGTGAATAATATGAAATAGTGTATTTTTGAAAGAATGGATTTTCCTGTAACATTTCATATTTTCGGTAAAACAATCCTTGCGCATCCACTTTTTGAGGCTTGCGGAATGTTTTTGGGTATGAGATATTATTTTTATCTGAAACGTAAGTCTAAGGAAAAACTTTCTTTCAATACTTCTGCGGCGGTTTTAATAGGGGCTACTGCCGGAGCTTTGATAGGTTCCAAGTTGATTGGCAACCTTGAAAATCCTTATACATTATTTGACAATTTTTCTATCAGAAAGTTCTGGTCAAACAATACCATTATAGGAGGGCTGGCTTTTGGCTTATTGGGAGTAGAGCTGGCAAAAAAGATAGTACGCCATAAAGAAAGTACAGGAGATCTTATTGTTTTTCCTCTGATACTGGCTATGATTATAGGCAGAATAGGGTGTTTTCTTACCGGTATTGGTGAAGAAACATATGGTGTTCCTACTGATTCTGTGTTTGGAATGCATTTGGGAGATCAATATCTCAGGCATCCTGTTGCTTTATATGAAATAGGGTTTTTAATTTTTCTTTGGATAGGATTAAAGTATATTCAAAATCATAAGAAATATCCTTCTGGTTATATTTTTCAGCTGTTTATGCTCAGCTATTTTACATTCAGATTCTTTTTAGATTTTATAAAACCAAGAGCAGAAATCATTGAAAATATGGGGACCATTCAAATGATCTGTATCTGCGTAATTATTTACTACATTTATAAAATCAAAAATACCAGGTCTTTATATTTAAAATATTCAAGATGAAAACGTTAACTATTTTAGAAGTCGGCAATCTGGCAGGTTTAGTCGTAATTATTGTTGGTGCAATTATTTTGGTTGCATTGGTTATTTCCCTTATTGTCACTGTTATAACAAAACTTATTTACGAAAGAAAGGGAGACCGGAAATTCACCAAAAAACAATTTATTCAAACAATGCTTATATCTCTTCTGATCTGTGGATTGATCAGCGGTTATATTTGCGGGGGACTTTAAAAATTTTGCTATGCCAGTAAGAAATTATACCTATTACGATTATACCATCAGTCTTTGCCCGGAATGCCTTAAAAGGGTAGGAGCCAAAATCATTATTGAGGGTGATACTGTTTTTATGACCAAAAGATGCCCGGATCATGGTTTTTTCAAAACAAAAATAGCTTCAGATGTGCGTTATTATAAAAACATCAGAAACTATAATAAAGCCTCTGAAATGCCCCTTCATTTCGGAACTGATGTGGAATATGGCTGTCCCTATGATTGTGGACTATGTGTAGATCATGAACAGCACAGCTGTCTTTCTATCGTAGAAGTTACAGATCGTTGTAACCTGACCTGTCCAACCTGTTATGCGATGTCCTCACCTCATTATGGAAGCCACAGAAGCCTGGAAGAAATTGAGGCTATGTTTGATGTTATCGTAAAAAATGAAGGGGAACCGGACGTGGTGCAGATCAGTGGAGGAGAACCTACAATTCATCCGGAGTTTTTCAAAATTATGGATATTGCCAAATCAAAACCGATCAAACATCTGATGCTGAATACCAACGGAATCAGAATAGCCAATGATCCGGGATTTGCTGAAAAATTGGCGACGTATGCTCCTGAGTTTGAAATTTACCTTCAGTTTGATTCATTTAAACCTGAAGTCCTGGAAGATTTCAGAGGGAAGGATCTTACTGCAGTCAGAATGAAGGCACTGGAAAAACTCAATGAGCTTAATCTTTCAACTACATTGGTTATTGTCCTTCAAAAAGATAAAAATATTGATGAAATAGGAAAAATAATAGAATTTGCCCTGAAACAGAAATGTGTAAGAGGAATTACCTTCCAACCTGTTGAAATTGCCGGAAGAAACAGGGAAGACTCTGCCCATGAAAAAATTACCTTAACTGAGGTAAGACAGGAAATTATCAATCAGTTTCCTTTATTAAATTCTGATGATATTATTCCTGTTCCATGTAATCCGGATGCTTTGGCTATGGGATATATCTTAAAACTTCAGGGCGAAGCAATTCCTTTAACCCGGTATATTAATCCTGCAGATCTTCTGAATAATGAATCAAGGAATACCATTGTTTACGAACAGGATAAGGGATTGCACATGCAACTGTTGGATATTTTCAGCACCGGCATTTCCGTAGATAAAGTTCAGCCTAAGGTCAATCAGCTACTGTGTTGTCTGCCGGAAGTATGTGCTCCGGATCTTGACTATGATAACCTTTTCAGAATAATTATCATGAACTTTATGGATGCTCATGATTTTGATGTAAGGGCAGTGAAGAAATCGTGCGTACATATTGTCAATAAAGACCTGAAGTTAATCCCTTTTGAAACGATGAACCTTTTTTACAGAGATGAGAAAAAGGCTTATCTGGAAGAGCTCAGAAAAGAAGATAAAGTATTATTTTAACACTATAAAATAAAAGCGTGAAATCATATTTCACGCTTTTATTATCTCTTCGGTTATTTTACTTCTTTTACATCTTCAAAAGTCATTACTTCCTCCAGTGTTTTCATGTATTCGTATGCTGTAAGATCAAACTTTACCGGAACAATAGAAATATATCCGTTTGCCAATGCGGTTTCATCAGCATCTTCAGAATCATCCATATTGTTAAAATAACCGGTCAGCCAGTAATATTTTTTACCGTGCGGGTTTATTCTTTCGTCAAAGCTTTCTTCCCATTTTGCGTGAGCCTGTTTACATACTTTTACCCCTTTTATTTCCTCAGCAGGAAGTTTAGGAATATTTACGTTCAATACAATTCCTCTAGGCATTGGGTTTTCCAGAGTTCTTCTTACGATATTCTGAATAAATTCCTTAGCCTGAGTAAAATCAGCTTCCCAGCTGAAATCCAGTAATGAGAACCCAATCGCAGGAATTCCTTCTACACCCGCTTCTACAGCAGCTGACATTGTTCCCGAATAGATCACATTAATAGAAGAATTTGCTCCGTGATTGATCCCTGAAACTACAATATCAGGTCTTCTTTTCAGAATTTTATCAAGAGCCATTTTTACGCAGTCTACTGGAGTTCCGCTGCATGAAAAATCTGTCTGCGGGCCATCCAGGGTAACTTCTTCGTAGCTTAGGGTAGAATTAATGGTAATAGCGTGGCCTTTTCCACTTTGAGGAGAGTTGGGTGCTACAACAACTACTTCTCCGATTTCATTCATAAAACTGATAAGATTTCTGATACCAGGAGCTGTAATGCCATCATCATTAGTAACCAGAATAAGTGGTCTTTCCATAAATTATCTTTAATATTTTTATTCAAATAGAGTGAATTTGTTCATTTCAGAATAGAACAAATAAATTTTCAACCCATCAAATGTAGGTAAAAATAAGACGTAATAAAACAGCAGATTTATTATTGAGTGTTGCGAAATCGAAATTGAGATTTTCTTGTTTTACCTCTGGAATGAGGCAGGATGCAGGGAAAGGAAAGAGGGTAAGGTGCAAAAATTAAACTTAAAATAAAGCAAAATTAATACTTAATATTATTCTGGTTTTTTTGACAATAAAAGTAGCCACAGTACTTACAGATGCTTTTCAAGACAAAATATATTGCAACTTTGCTAAAGAGCATCTGTTAAGCCTGATGGTTGTTTTAATTTTAAGTGGTTTTTACAAAATAATAAACTAGTCGAGAGGTTTTCTGCCGGAAATGATATTATAAAGAATAACTATAATGGCAATGACCAGTAAAACGTGGATTAAATACCCCGTGCTCATTCCAGGAACAATTCCTAACATTCCCAATAGCCAAACAACGATGCAGATGACTGCTACTAACCATAATAAACTTTTCATGACTTAATATTTTGAATTTGTATGTTTAATTCTCTGCATATTTTATGCCTTTATGGCTAAAAATTGTTTTTTGTGGTACCTGTTTTTAGTTTTTAATGAAAAATAAATACTGAGTCTATATCTTGAAAACAGAACGATAATTATTTCATTCCGGAGGTAAACTGCCTGATAATCGGAAATGGCTAACACTGTTATTATTATTTGTAAGTCTATTTAATAAAAATGGTTAAAACTATCTGATAATTGCAAATAAGGTATTAAATTTGATCATTTGTAACAGTACCAAACTTACTGCTACTAATTATTATACTTATTTTAAAAAAATTAATAAATAAAGACAGTTTATGTGGAAAAATTTCAAACTGAATAAATTTTTACTTCTTATTCCATTAACCAGTCTAATGTTTTGTTTCAACTCGCCAAAGAATGACGATGAAAAGATGCAGACGATTATGGTGAGCGTAAAGAACACACTTTCTTATCTGCATTATAGCCCCAAGACTATCAATGATGCCTATTCGAAGGACGTTTATAAGCATTATTTCGAATTGGTAGATCCTGCTAAAAGATATTTCCTGCAATCTGATATGGATGAATTCAGCAAGCATGAGACCAAGCTTGACGATTATATCGGTCAGGGTGATCTTACATTCTATAAGCTTACGATTGACAGACTATACCAGAGAGTGGATGAAATCGATAAGATAACACAGGATATTTTCAGCAAACCGATTAACCTTCAGGAAGATGAAACGCTTACTCTTGAGCCGAAACTGAAAAAGGTACCTGCCAACAAGCAGGAACAGTATAATGAATGGAAAAAATTCATCAAGTACAATATCCTTCAGGAAGTAGAGTCGATGAACAGCAAAGAAGAGGCTCAGAAAGAAAAGAAAGACTCTGTTCAGAAGTATAAGCTGAAAGATACCATCAAGTTTAAGCCTCTTACCCAGGACGAAAAAATCAAAAAAGCGACTGACGAAGTAAAAGACCTTGTAAAAGATACCTTTACGCGATTCAAAAAAAGAAAGAAAATGGATTGGTTTACCGTGTATATGAATGCTTATACAGAAGTATTTGATCCGCATACCAACTATTATTCTCCAAAAGATAAAGAAGATTTTGATACTCAGTTTACAGGAAAAGTAATCGGTATCGGGGCCTTGATCCAGGAGAAAAAAGGGAACCTTTACTTAGGAGCTCTTACCATTGGTGCACCGGCGTGGAAGTCGAAACAGCTTTCTGAGGGTGATAAAATCCTGAAAGTAAGATCTAAACCGAAGGAAGATGCCGTAAATGTAGTAGGAATGCTTTCTGATGAAGCAGTACGTTTGATCAGAGGTGAAAAAGGTACTCCGGTAACACTGACGGTTCAGAAAAAAGACGGGACCATCAAAGATGTAACAATGATCCGTGAGGAAGTAGCTATAGAAGATACTTTCGCAAGAAGTATTGTAGTGAATACTCCAAATGGTAAGAAATATGGTTTTATCAACCTTCCAAGCTTTAATGCTGATTTTGAAAATGCTAAAGGAAGAAATGCTTCTGATGACATCAAAAATGAGATCATTAAACTGAAAGAACAGAATATCCAGGGAATCATTCTTGACCTTAGAAATAACGGGGGTGGTTCTTTAACTGAAGTAGGGGATATTATGGGACTTTTCATGGAAGCCGGACCTTACGTTCAGGTGAAAGACGGAAACGGGAAAATACAGACTCTTAAGAATAAAAATGAAACTCCGATCTGGACTGGTCCATTGGTAATCATGCAAAACGAGCTTTCAGCTTCAGCTTCAGAAATCCTTGCAGGAGTAATGCAGGATAACGGAAGAGCAATGATCATCGGGTCTCCGCAGTCTTTCGGAAAAGGAACCGTTCAGACTTTTGTGGATCTGAACAGATTCCTGAATACAGAAGATGATTTCGGATCTTTAAAACTGACTATCCAGAAGTTCTACAGAATTACCGGAGAATCTACACAGAGAAAAGGGATCGTTTCTGATATCCAGATGAAAGATTTCTTTACCTATGCTGAAGTAGGAGAGCGATACGATGACTATGCATTGGCATGGGATAAGATTCCACCTACTAAATTCCAGAAACTGAACTATTTCAACATTCAGGCACTGGAAAAAGCAAGTGCAGACAGAATGGCTAAAAACAGCAATTATCAGTTGTTATTAGAGTCTGCTCAGTGGAGAGAAAAACTTGATAAAGAAGAAAATATCACTTTGAATATCACTAAGTTTAATGAGCTGATGAAGAACAGAAAATCTCAGATTGAAAAGTTCAAAGCTTTGACAAAATTTGAGAACGGACTTCAGTTCACCATGTATCCAAGTGAAGTTGAAAGAGAGAAAAAAGATGAGGCTTTCAAGAAAAAATCTGAAATGTGGATCAAGAATCTGAAAAAAGATCTTTACCTGCAGGAAGCAATGAATATTGTATCAGAAATGGGAGCTAAATCCTAAACATAAAAAAACCGCTAATCTTTTTGGTTAGCGGTTTTTTTATTGAATAAAGTAAATTATTTAATTTCTACACATCCCACTCTTCCTCCTGCATTTCCGGTAGGTTGAGTATGGAAATCATCTGCGGCTGCATGTACAATAAGACCTTTTCCGATAATGTTTTTAGACTCATCCGTACAACCCAGACACCATTTGTCTGTCTTGAAAGTCAATGTTGCAGTTCCGTTCTGATCAGCAACCAGGTTTCCTATATCTCCCATGTGGAAATGTTCAGCACCCCATTTACCATGATCATTCTTTGAAGGATTCCAGTGGCCTCCGGTAGAAGTTCCGTCTGCTGCAGAGCAGTCTCCTTTTTCATGAATGTGTACTGCATGGATTCCAGGAGTAAGGTTGGTGATATCCAGCTTCATGGTTACCTCACTTCCGTTCTGGGTAAATTTCGCTGTTCCTCCTGTTTGTGTTCCGCTTTTGGCATTTACAGAATACGTTTTTGTTGTTCCGCATGAAGTTGCTAAAAATGCAAATCCTGCCAATAATGCTAATGTTTGTACTTTCATTTTTTAAATGATTTATAGTGATTTTACCCCTAAAATTATAAAAGATTTTCCAAAGCGCTTTATGATTCCAGTCTTTTTTAAAAAGATATTGCGCAGTACAGCCAAAATTCAATAGGTTTCAGCCTCAGGTTCTGCAACTTTGACCAGAAGGTGAATTGCTTTACAAAGGGACGAAAAAAAGCTTATTTTTAACGTGAAAGTAATTATCCACATCAAAGAAAAAATAGAAATGATTATTTTGTATGCATTCATTAGCGAAGAAAGACATCAGTCCCTCCTTAATAGGTATCTGCCTGTTTTTTCTGAGGAAATTAAAAGAGATATTCTAAGGTACAAAA
Organism: Chryseobacterium rhizoplanae; assembly: GCF_900182655.1. Taxonomy (GTDB): domain Bacteria; phylum Bacteroidota; class Bacteroidia; order Flavobacteriales; family Weeksellaceae; genus Chryseobacterium; species Chryseobacterium rhizoplanae. The sequence goes on along the minus strand of NZ_FXTC01000002.1, from coordinate 576,698 downwards.
GATGGCAGGATGCACAGCTTTCTTTACTGGGAAAAGTACTTTTACGGCACGGATTAAGAACTTATTATAACATTCCGGATGTGGAGATTGGGGTTCTTCCCAATAAAAAACCTTATTTGAAAGGACATAACCTTCATTTTAATATATCGCATTCCAAGGAGCTTGTCGTCTGTGCCATTGCAGAATATCCTTTGGGAATAGATATAGAATACAATGACCCGAAGATCAGCTACCATGATTTTACATTTCAGATGACTCCCAATGAAATTCAGGAAATTCAGGATGCTGAAGATGAAATGAATGGATTTTTCACCTATTGGACAAGAAAAGAAGCTGTTATAAAAGCGCATGGAGCCGGTATGATACTTCCCTTAGAATCTTTTGAAATAGCCAACGATGAGTGTATTATTGAAGATGAGAAATTCTTCATAAAAAAGATTTTTATTCATGAAGATTATCATAGTTATATGGCTTCTTCAGATCCAGAAATTAAAAAAACAATCCCTCTTTTTAAACATTTTGAAGGGGATATCCTAGCATAAATACGAGTTTGTTATCCTGATAATAGCAATAACAGACAACAGATTTTCACTCTGGAAAAATATCTTTGTAAACTAACAACTTTGAATTGGAAGAGTATAAAAAAAGGATTGTAAAAACAATTCAATACATTGATAATCATATAGATTCTGATTTGTCTCTGGAGAAAGTTTCAGAGGTAAGTGCCTATTCGCCCTTTCATTTCCACAGAATATTTAAGCTCGTTACCGGAGAAACTCTTCAGAGTTACATTATCAGGAAGAAAATAGAAAAAAGTGCTCTTCATCTGGCACTGTATAAAAATATGGAGATCAAAGATATCTACTGGAATCTTGGATTTTCAAACCACTCAGTTTTCTGTAAGACATTCAAAAAACATTATGGCGTACCACCTACAGAATTCCGTAGGTCAGCGCCGGAAAAATTTCACAGGATTTTACAAACACATCGCAAGAACGGACAAATTGATACGGTTTTCAGCCAATACATTTGCAACATAGAAAACCTGTTAAATTGGACCAATATGAATTTAAAAATCGAAGTAAAAGAAATGCCGGAAATGAATCTGGCGTCAGTAATGAGCCTTGGAATTGCAAACGTAGAACCTTCTTTCAATGTATTAGTAGACTGGGCGATTAAGAAGAATCTTTTTCCAAGAGAAAATGTGAAAATGATTGCTGTTTATCATGACAGCTGTAAGATTACCCCTCTTGATAAGGTCAGAATCCATGCCTGCATGCTCCTGGATGAAAAACTGAAGCAGCAGGAGGGCGAAGTATTTGCTGAAACCCTAGATGCAGGAAAATACATTATTGGAAGTGGTGAAGTTACGTTGGATGACTTCGAGCAATGCTGGGTTTCCTTGTTTTTATGGATGAATGAAAACAAATATACCACCAGAAGAACCTTTCCTTACGAAATCTATCACTCCAACTTTAAAGAACATCCGGAAGGAAAAATGATCGTTGATTTTTGTATTCCGATTCATTAATTTCCCATTCGGTAGCAAAAGAATACCTTTCGGTAACAATTTTTTTACGGGAAGGCATTTCTCATCCTATTTTTGACCCAGAAAAAAAAAAATGAAAACACAAAGACAAAACATACTGGTTCTTATCTTCCTGATGGCTTCCATAATGGGATATTCTCAGGTGAAGATCTCAGGAAAAGTTTCCTTTAAAAACAAAGGAGTAAGTGAAGTAAATGTCACTCTGAAAGACACCTATGACGGAACAACCACAGATGCCCAGGGTAATTTTTCTTTTGAAACTTCAGAAAAAGGAGCACATACAATAACGTTTACCCATCCGAAATATGAGAATGTAGAAAGAACAGTTTCTATTGAAAATCAGGAAATTTCTTTGAATGTAGATCTTAAAGAACAGATCAGCGAGATTGATGCAGTTGTAGTTTCTGCAGGCTCCATTGAAGCAAGTGATAAGAAAAGGGCAACAGCGCTGCTTTCACCAATTGATATTTATACCACAGCAGGAGCAGACGGGCAGATTTCTTCGGCTTTAACCTATCTTCCGGGTGTACAGAAAGTAGGTGGGACTGAAGGTCTTTTTATCAGAGGGGGAACAGGTACGGAATCTAAAATTTTTATGGACGGAAGTCTTATCAACAATTATTTTTCAAATTCTGTTCCGGGAATTGCAGGAAGAGATCAGTTCAATACCTCTCTCTTCAAAGGGAATATATTTTCAAGCGGCGGATATTCTGCATTGTACGGACAGGCCCTTTCAGGAGCTTTGATGCTGGAAAGTGTTGATCTTCCGGATGAGAGCACTTACAGTTTAGGCGTTTCACCTATTTTCCTGAATGCCGGCTTTCAGAAGTTATCCGATAATAAAAACTATTCCTACGGCGCTACAGCAGGGTATTCACTCTTAAGCCTGATGCAGAAAGTTTTTAATTTTAATACAGATTTTGTTGAAGCGCCACAAGGTTTTAACGGAGACCTGAATTTCAGATTTAAAACAAAATCAGGAGGCTTTTTCAAATATTACGGGATGTTCAACTCCAATAAAATGGGGGTAAGGTCAGAAAGCCTTGAACCTAAATATGATTTCAGCCTGGTAAAGCTTAATGGTAAAAATACATTTCATAACCTGTCTTTTAAACAGAAATTTGGAACATATCTTTTGAATGTTGGAGGTTCTTACTCTTACAACAGATCTGATCTTCATTTTTCTACAGAAACCAATGATATTGAATCCAACAGAAGCCAGCTTCTTACGGACGGAAACTATTTGAACTTCAAAGCAGTTCTTGAAAGAAAGATCAACAGAATCAGTGCTCTGAGGGGAGGATTTGAGTTGAATAATACGGATGAAAACCTGAATTTTGAAGCAGTACAGAAACATTATAAAGATTTGATCTCTTCTGCTTTTCTTGAAACAGATCTGGGATTCAGCAATGCCCTATCAGCGAAAATAGGAGTAAGAGCAGAACATTCTTCTTTTTTAGGAAAGAATAATATTGCCCCTCGTTTTGCGATCGCCTATCGTCTGGCAAAAGACTGGACCACTTCCTTAGCGTATGGTCTCTTTTATCAGAATCCGGAAAGTAAATATATCAATGGTCCTGCAAATCTTGGTTTTCAGCAGTCTCAGCATTATATTTTTCAGGTTCAGAGAGCCTCGGAAGGGAGAACATTACGTTTTGAAGCGTTTTATAAAAAATATGATCAGCTGATTAAAACATTTAATATTAACCAGGATAAAGAGCAAAATCAGCAGACTCAATCCGCATTAAACAATAATGGATACGGATATGCAAAAGGAGTGGAGTTTTTCTGGAGAGATAATAAAAAAACATTTGAAAATATTGATTACTGGATCAGCTACTCCTACCTGGATTCTAAAAGAGATTTTCTTAATTATCCGATAAGCCTGCAGCCAAGTTTTGCCGCTGAACATACCCTTTCTGCAGTGGCAAAAAGATTTATTCCGGAATGGAAGCTTGGGGTAAACTTATCGTATACCTATGCCAAAGGACGTCCTTATTATGACATTGTCTCTACGTTTGAGAATGGAAAAGCAGTGAATTATACAAGAAAGGAAGGAAGGTTAAAAGATTATAACGCTTTGAATTTCAGTATCAATTATCTGCCCAACATCGGTAAAAAAGATGCGAAAGCTTTTCCGGTGTTCGTATTGAGTGTCAGCAATATTTTAGGATCAAAGAATGTATACGGCTATAACTTCTCTGCAGATGGATCCAGAAGTTCTGCCATCGTTCCGCCAGTCAATACTTTTGTGTTCATTGGGGCATTTATAAGCTTCGGAGTAGATAAGACGGATGATGCCATCAATAATAATTTATAAAAAACATATCTTAGAACAAACAAATAAACTAACTTTTAAAATTTGATATCATGAAAAAATACCTTTTAAGCTTTGCTTTAGCTTTTGTAAGTTTAACCGCTTTTGCACAGGCAGATTATGACAAAATAATGGCTGAAAAAATCGGAAGAATAGAAGTCTGCAAAACATCGGAAGATTTCCAGGCCCTGGCCAATGATTTCCAGAGAATTGGAAGCAAGGAAAGCACAAAATGGCTTCCGGCATACTATGCGGCATTTTCTTATATCCAGAAAGGAAGAACCTTGATGAGAGACGGAAAAATGCAGGAACTGGATGCTATTGCAGATCAGGCTGAGAAACAACTGTCAATGGCACAGAATCTTGCCGGAGCAGACAATGCAGAAATTCACCTGTTAAGAAAAATGTCTTATTCCCTGAGAATGATGGTAAATCCGGCACAACGGTATATGACAGACGGTGCCAGAGCTGCTGAAGAACTTAATACTGCAGAAAAATTAGAGCCGGCAAATCCAAGAATTGCCCTTATCAAAGCAGAAGACGTTTATTTTACTCCAGAGCAGTACGGAGGAAGTAAAACCAAAGGATTGGAAATGTTCAAAGATGCACAGGCAAAATTTAAGACCTACAAACCTAAAACAGGTTTAGATCCTAACTGGGGAAGAGGTGAAGCCGATTATTTCCTAAGTCTTCAGGCAGAAAAAGCGAAATAGTGCTTTCTCTACTTTACAAATAAAAAAACCTTCATTCGTGAAGGTTTTTTTAATACCATTCAGGAAAGAAAATCTGCCCTTCGGTAAAAATTAATTTTTGATACCTTTAATAAAAACTAATTTTGAGTCAAGAAAACAGATCATGAAGCATAAATACTTTAAAATATTACTTTGGACGTCATTAGGAACCACTTTGTTTTTCTTTTTGTTTTTTAATGATGAAAAGACATTCAGTACTTTTCTGATCACGCTGCTTCTTTCAACCATGTATTCTTTTGTGCTGGGATTTGGAAACGGATTTATCAATGAATTTCTCAACAGAAAATTCCCATGGTCCGAAGCTACCCGGACGAGAGCGGTATTAAGTATTATTTCTATCATCATCGGGAACTTTATTCTGGTCTATTTCTGTAATTATATGAACTATGTCGTGATTCAGAAAACGGCTACCATACAAGAATTTTTCTCTTCAAAATATGGCGTAACCAATTGGTTCATGATCAATATTGCTCTTCTGATCTCTGCTTTCCTTCATGCAAAAGGCTTTATGGAAGAGCTTAAAAAGACTTCCAGAAAAGAAGTGGTAGAGCAGAAGCTTATCGCGAAATCAGCAAATGCCCAGTTTGAAAGTTTAAAGAACCAGCTGGACCCTCATTTCCTTTTCAATTCTCTGAATGTTCTAAGCTCACTGATTGATGAAAATCCTCGTCAGGCTCAGAAGTTTACCGCTTCAATGTCAAAGATTTACCGTTATGTACTTGAACAGAAAGATAAAGAGCTGGTAACGGTGGAAGATGAGATAGAATTTGCCAGAACCTATTGTGACCTTTTGAAAACGAGGTTTGAAGACAGCGTAGATTTTACATTTGATGTTGCCGAGGAAGATTACCAGAAATATGTGGTTCCGCTGGCTTTGCAGCTGCTGTTGGAAAACTGTATCAAACATAATTTTGCTACGTCATCAAAACCTTTGGTTATAAAAATTTTTTCAGCCGGAAACATACTTTGTATTGAAAATAATTTACAGGTAAGAGAACAGATCAAAGAGAGCTCAGGAATTGGGCTATCGAATATTGTACAGCGTTATTCTCTGCTTACGGATCGAAATGTATTTATAGAAAAGTCAGAGGATCATTTTAAAGTAAAACTTCCGATGCTATTAGCTAAGCCTCATATTGCCAGCTCGGAACCTGAAGATGAGTCTGAAGCTTACAAAAGAGCACAGAAGAGAGTAAAAGAAATTAAAGGATTTTATAAAAACCTGATCTCTTATTGTACGGTATGTTCTTTTCTAATCTTTATCAACCTTTTTACGAGCAGCAGAACACACTGGTTCTGGTTTCCGGTACTGGGTTGGGGAATTGGGGTTGCTTCCCATGCATTTCAGGTGTTTGGAGTAGGAGAATCATGGCAGGAAAAGAAGATTCGTGAAATTATGAACAAACAAAAAAAATAAAGCGATGGAAAGATTTGACGAAAATGATATTGAATATCAGCGTGCCAGAAGACAGGTGGAAAGATTACGGGGTTTTTACGCGCATTTATTCGCTTATATCGCGGTGAATGCCATGATCGTGGTCTATAATTGTATGAACCTGAAACCTGGTGAAAGTTATTTTCAGTTTAAAAACTTTTTTACCGCCACTTTCTGGGGAATAGGACTTGCAGCACACGCTGTTACGGTTTTTCTGCCTCGGGCTAATTTTGTCAGGAAATGGGAAGATCATAAGATTAAAGAACTGATGGATAAACAGAAAGATCAGTAAGGGGATTACAAATTTTTAGTCAAAACACTTTAACTTTAAAAACTCATTAAAAATGAATACTTTATCAACTTTGTTCTACATTTCAATGGGTGCCTGGTTTGTCACTGAATTTCTTTACAAAAATATGTTGAAATCCGGTAAAGAAGATCAAAAGAACAAAGACAAATCAACCTTGAATATTCTATGGCTTGCCATTCCTTTTTCTATCATGAGTTCAATATTCATCTCTTATAACACTCATTTTACAATTGCTGCCGGAAATTGGATTCTTTATCTTGGGGAACTCCTCATTCTTACCGGAATTATTTTCAGATACATGATCATCAGATCTTTGGGAAAATACTTTACAGTAGATGTTACCATCAGACAGGATCATAAAATCAAAAAGGAAGGGTTCTATAAATACCTGAGACATCCTTCGTATGCTTTTTCTCTGCTGACCTCTCTTGGTTTGGGTTTGTATCTCAATAACTGGCTGTCTTTAATCTTTGCTTTTGTACCTCCGTTTCTGGCTTTTGCCTACAGGATTAAGATCGAAGAGCAGGCTTTGGTAGAACAGTTCGGTGATGAGTATCTTGAATACAGAAAAAGTACAAAGAAACTGATCCCGTTTATCTATTAATTACCTGTTTTTACGATTCGGATAGCATAATCTACCATTCGGTAATATAAAATTGATTTGAGCCCTTTTCCTGACCTACCTTTGACTCAAGAAAAAGCAAATTAACCTTTTAAAAACAAAACATTATGGAAATTTTACCAAATAAAGAAACGATCGCTTACAGAAAGGCATCCAGAAGAGTAAAAGAATTAAAAGAGTTTTATGGAAATCTTACTTCTTATTGTATTGTGATTCCATTTCTGGCAATACTGAACCTTATGACTGCTCCGGGATACTTATGGTTTTTATGGCCAATGCTGGGCTGGGGAATAGGAATTACGTTTCATGCAATAAACGTATTCGGAATTGGAAAAAGCTGGGAAGAAAAAAAGATAAAAGAGCTGATGGAGAAAGAGGAAAAAAGTAAAATAAAAACATTCTAATAATATTGATAATAAAAAACGTACACGATCATGGATTACGAAACTGCAAGCGAAAGAACAAAGAACATCAGAAAATTCTATAAAAGCATTTTTATATTTGCCATTTTTGCTGTTCTTATCATTCCTGATGATATTTTTGGCGAAAAGATGATTAATTTTCGATTATTTGACAGATACACCATCCTTGGGATCTGGGGATTTATTATCCTTATCAAAGCCGTAAAACTGTTTCTTTTTGATTCCGAATGGGAAAGAAATATGATTGAAAAAGAGCTTGAGAAGGAGAAAAAGTTGATAAAATATTAAAATATGCCCGCTTTTATCTAACTTTATTTCCTAAAATCTAAAAACCAAAATTAAAGCTCAATGATCAAGACTGTCATTATAGAAGATGAAAAACCTGCTTCAAGGAAGTTAGAACGTATGCTGAATAATTTTCCTGAAATTGAGATCGTTGCAAAAATAGAATCAGTAGAAGAAGGTGTAGCCTGGTTTTCTGAAAATGAACATCCGCAACTGATATTTTCTGATATTGTTTTAGGTGACGGGTTGTCTTTCGACATCTTTGAAAAAATTCCGACAAAAGGGTTTATCATCTATACCACAGCTTTTGATCAGTATACCCTGAAAGCTTTTAAGCTGAACAGCATCGATTACCTTTTAAAACCCATTCTTGATGAAGATCTGGAAGGCGCAATAGAGAAGTTTAAATCCTTTATTCCTGCCAACAACACAAATGGTTCTCAGGATATCAAACAGCTGATCAGAAAAGAGAAATCTACGCTGTCCAGAGTACTGGTAAAAATCGGGTATAATCTTAAAATTATCCAAACCCAGGAAATAAGCTGTTTTTTCAGTGAGAATAAAATCGTTTATCTTCAGACGGAAGAGCGTACCTATCCATCAGATTTTACGCTTGATGAGCTGGAAGACGTTCTGGATGAGAAAAAGTTTTTCCGGGTAAACAGACAGTTTATTGTCAGTTCAGATTATATTAAAAATATCCATACATCACCTTACTATAAAGTGGATATGGAATTTCAGCCTGAGGAAGAAATTACGGTAAGCAGAGACCGCGTCAAAGATTTCAAAGATTGGCTGGTCAGTTGATCAACAAGGAAGGATTTTAACTTCCCCATCATACAAAAACAAATACCATGGATCTTATATTATTGATTTTTAAACTGTTCCTTTCCCTTTTCTATACCTGAAAAAGTAATAATCAGGAGTTATAAAAGTTGCTGGCTGATTGTACAAACTGGTGAAAAGCTTCCGTAACTTCTTTCTTATGCTTGTGAGCAAGAGGAAACGGAACCATATGGGAATATTCAAACGGGAAATCTTTGATTTCCACCTCTACATTGATGTTCCTGTAGCCTCCACGTAAAGTATTCAACGCTTCTATTGGAGGGGCAACACTGTCTTTTTCCAATACATACGCTTTTATCTGGGACTGAATTTCATGAATTCTTTCTTCCCTTTCCTTTTGAAAATAATTGTAGCGGAGCATTTTTTTGAACCAGCTTTCCTGTGGATGAAGGTCTTCATTCTGATAATGTTTCAAACGGGTATCTGACTTAAAATCAGAACTCAGCAACTCTGTGAAGACTGACTGCATTTTAATAGTAGCCTGCGTATCCATGATGTATTTGGAGACCGGAAACATGCGGTCAATGGTCATTCCTCCACAAAAGCAGAAAACTTTAGACCGGGTAAAGTAATGGTTGGGATCTGCCATTTTAATGATCATTGAAAGAAAAGACCCAATAGAGTAGCCAAATAAATCCAGATCTGCTTCCGGGGAAATTCCTTTTATTTTATTGTTTTTAATGTCTTTCACCACTTCAGTAATATCAGAATAAGTCTGCAGTCCGGACCAGAATATCCTTTGAGGATGGGCTTCCAGTCTTGAGCTTATGGCAGCATTCACATAGGAGAAATTCATATTTTCCGGATATTTTTTCTTCCTGAGACGAACCACTTCCATCATGTGATGGCGGTCACTCCAGATGGGTACTGCACGATCCATATGAAAAGCAATAGGAAAGAGAATAACAGCTTTTTGTGTTCTCTGGGCAAGTTCATATGCCCAAGGCAGATATTTGTCCCATTTCTTTTCGTTCAGGCCATGAAAGAAAAAGATACATCCTTTGGCGGTTTCTATATCTGCATTTTTCAGGATATAATAGGTAAACCTTTTATTGCATTCAATATCGAAATCCTTGATGTCTACGACAGGCTGACCATAAAATAAATAACCTTTTTCATTGATTTCCAGTGATTGCTGATGTTTACTGCAATGTTGATGTTCCGAACCATAGAGCAGATCGGAAACCTTCGATTCAAAAGGAACAGATTCAATCGTTACATTCAATTCCTTGAGTTCAACCCTGTCTTTTCCGGAATCAAAATGACTTTTCAAAATTTCATACAATTCATAATATTCCATAGCAAGATAACTGAAGGGTTCATATTTAGAACTATCAATTTAGAAAATTATTATTGTAATAGGTTGATTTTTAAGAGTTAAATATATTCTAGACATAAGAAAGATCTGAACAGTATTATTCCGAGGCAACAGATGTCTACATGGCAAGAAACCATCTACTTAATTTTTTATTTTAAAGGGGGTAATTATCTGTAATCTATTCTGTTAGATTCAGTGTCTTCAAGCTGTTTAAGGATAGATTCCGGAATTTCATCGCTGTCAATGGGGAAGCTGATGGAGTCGGAAATAAAGTTCTTTCTGTCTGCTTTCCTGAAGATTTCAAACAAAGCTATCGGTTCCTGATTGAAGCTGATGCAGGTGCTTATGAAATGGATTTCGTGGAGTTTATAGTCCGGATTCTTAAGTTTTTCTTTAATGTCTTTTATTCTTGAGATAAAATGCCGCTGACGGATAAAAGTATTACTGTTCATGATGATGAAAACATAATCTGAATATGCGGTTACCTTGCCAAAGTATTTATGCTGGTCACCACCGCTTCGTTCGATAAAATACTCTCCGGTTGTTTCTGACTTATAAATTTCCATTGCAGATCGCCATATGCGGTCTTCTTTTGCCATTAAAGGATTGTCAGGTAGATTTCTGTTATAAGAATACCAACAGCCCACCAGACGATCTAAAAGAGTCGTATTCAGGGTTACATTATTCATCTCAATCCTGAGATCATTAAAATTGAAAGATTCCGTAGTAGAATTGATGAAGTCTATATAATTGGAGTAGCCCAGAACTTTGACAATATGACTCAATTTTGCAAGATTGGGCCTGCTGAGAACAGCATTTTCATTCTGCCTGAATTTTTTTAGTTTATTGATGATCAGGTGTTCATACAGGTAATTGCTTCCCAGAAGATCCGGTTCTTTTTTTATTTCTTTCTCTGAGTAATCGTTGATAATGAGATCATTGAGTTCTGCACTGATGTAAGACCATTCTGTTTTGGTGACATCTTCCCAGTGATTTTTCTTTAAAAAGTGACGGCTTAAGAAATTCATCAGCTTTTCAAGATGCAGTATATCTTCCTTTTTCATCTGTTTATTTTTTAGGGTCAGATTAATTTTAGTTTTATAAGACTAATTTAAGATTTTTATCAAACTAAAAAAGACTTTTGAGGGACTTTTATATTTTAAAATCCATTGATATTTGAATAGAAAAACAAAATTTAAAACAATGGAAACAAGAATGTTATTAAAAGATGAATCCCTCTGGAACCGTATACAGGGATTTTCTCTGGATGCTCCCGGCGCTGCTTTTCCTTTTTCAAAAAAGCTTGCAAAAGAAGAAAACTGGAGCCTTGATTTCGCAAAAAAAGCAATTGAAGAATATAAAAAGTTTGTCTATCTCTGCTGCATTCTTCCTCATGGAGCTTCTCCCAGCGAAATAGTGGATAAAGTATGGCATATGCATCTGATCTATACCCAGAATTATTGGGAAGAGTTCTGCCCGAATATTTTAAAAAGGGCACTTCATCATTATCCTTCTCAGGGTGGAAACACAGAAAGAGTGAAACATGAGAACTGGTTTGAAGATACTCTGTCTGGTTACAGAAACATATTTCAGCAGGAAGCACCTGAAGAAATCTGGAAAGGGAAAAAGAAAGAATCTAAAGTAAAGCGCTGGATGAGAAAGATGGCCTTTTTTGCTCCGATCTTTATTTTACTGCTGCTGTTCTCCTGCACAGAAGGAGGTGGTTTCACTGGATTGTTGGTCACAGCAGTGGTTTTTGCCATTATTTTTATTCTGGGGACAATAACCTCAATCATCGGGGATCGTGAAATCTCTGATCCCAATAGAAAGGATAAGCAAAGCAGTGATGGAGGAGGTGGCGGAAGCTGTGGAGGATCAAGCTGTGGAGGTGGTTGTGGCGGAGGCTGCGGTGGTTGTGGGGGATGTGGAGGATAAAAAAATAATCAATATGAAAAAGCTAATCATTCACTTAGCTCCTGTTGTAGTAAGCTTTATGTGGCTTATGGCAGCCTGTCAGACATTGAATCCCATTATTATTAAAGGACCGGATTTTCTGAAATTTTATTTCATCCTGGTTCTCGGATTCTATGCTTCAGTTTTTATTTTAAATTCCTTGAGAGAAGCCATTTCGAAAATTACATTGTATTTCACAGGCTTCATTTTTTTACTGGGAACTGTAAAGCTGATAAGAGGAATCATGTTGGGAAAGCCCGTTGGATTTCTCATTATGATTTTAATTCTGGAATGTATTGTGTCAGTGTTTCTTATCATGAGCCATATCAACAAAAAGATAAAGTAATTGTTTCATAAAAAAGAAACCCGAAACAAAACTGTTCCGGGCTTTATAATAAGGTATTGAGATCAAATCTCTTACTTTTTTTCTTTTATAGGGCTGTAGCCATATTTTCGAACCATAACGGAGGTAATTACCACCAAAATAAGGCTGATAGCGATATTTGACTTTTCCGGATATACAATTGACTGATAGAAATTATAGCCAAAAACTGCAGATACAATTGTGATCAGGATATTATTTGCATAAGCATAGCGGTTTCTTGTAGTTGTTTTCATAGTAATTTTTTATTGTTATTTACTCAGTAAGTAAGACAACTAAAAAAACGTTACAGAAAATTTAAAAATATTTTATTTTAAAATTTCCGATATCTAATTCCACAATCCCGAAACGCGAACCTCACATCCCTTACGCAATCACACCGCTTCCGATAAGTTCATCATCAATATACCAGGCAGCAAACTGTCCTTCCGCAATAGCAGACTGAAGTTCATCAAACTCAATATATAATGCACTTTCAAACTGATACAAAGTGGCTTTCTGTAGAGACTGTCTGTATCGGAATCTGGCCATTACTTCCATAGCTTCTCCATTCTGAAGTTTCATATCTTCACGAACCCAGTGCAGTTCAGAATTATCAATTTTCAGTGCTTTTTTGTGAAGACCAGGGAAATGACTTCCTTCTCCCACGAAAATGATATTGTTTTCCATCTCCCTTGAGATGATAAAGCAGCTTTCTTTGTGCCCGCCTATTCCAAGGCCGCGGCTTTGTCCGATGGTAAAAAACTGGGCTCCCTGATGTTTCCCGATTACTTTTCCGTCAGATTTTTTATAATTGATTTTTCTGGATAAAAACTCAAGTTCTTCTTCTTTAGAAGCGAACTCAGGTTTTTCTTCCGAAAATAAAGGTGAATCTTTGAAAATTTCTACAATTTCTCCTTCATTAGGTTTTAATTGCTGCTGTAAAAACTGCGGCAGGCTCACTTTCCCGATAAAACACAATCCCTGAGAATCTTTTTTATCAGCGGTTACCAATCCGATCTCCTTTGCGATTTCTCTTACCTGAGGTTTTGTAAGTTCACCGATAGGGAATAATGCTTTTGAAAGTTGATCCTGGCTCAGCTGACAAAGGAAATAAGACTGATCTTTATTGTTGTCTTTTCCGGCAAGAAGATGGAAAATTTCTTTCCCGTTCTCGTCAAAAGTAGAGTTTACTCTTGCATAATGTCCGGTTGCTACCTTATCTGCACCCAAAGACATCGCCGTCTTCATAAATACGTCGAATTTTACTTCTCTGTTACACAATACATCCGGGTTGGGAGTTCTTCCTTTTTCGTATTCGGCAAACATATAATCAACAATACGTTCCTTATAAAGGTCACTCATATCGATCACCTGGAAAGGAATTCCAAGCTTTTGTGCCACCATAAGGGCATCATTACTGTCCTCAATCCAGGGACATTCATCTTCTAATGTTACGGAAGCATCGTTCCAGTTTCTCATGAATAAAGCCACTACTTCATGGCCTTGCTGCTGCAGCAAATATGCTGTAACACTAGAATCTACACCTCCGGAGAGGCCTACTACTACTTTCATTGTATTTCAATTTTACGAAACTCTTAACGGGAGTTCTTAGTTTGATGCGGCAAAAGTACAATTAATAATGTCGTAAAAAAACCATAATTTTAAACATTGATAAAAACGATGTTAATCGTAATTGCCCTTATAGCGTACTATTAACAAAGATAGAAGCATATAATATCATCACAACAAAATATATCTACATATGAAAAAAATTATTATTTCAATGATGCTGATCATCTCAGGGTCAGTGTTTTCCCAGGTTTCAGTAGGAACTCCGGTGCAGGAAAACAGCAAATGGACATTTGGAGGAGGAATCGGATTAGGATTCGGGAGTAACAGTGCTTTTAATCTGTCTGCTTCCCCAAGAGTGGGTTACAGGCTTACGGATGATCTTGAAGCAGGAGTTATAGGAAGTGTATCCTGGCAGACTTCCGACTATTATAAATCTACCATGTTTGGAGTAGGACCCTTTGTGAATTATTATTTTGCCCGATCATTTTATGTGGGGGCAAACTATCAGCATTATTTTGTTGATTATAAAGATAAATACTATGATTATAAATACAATACAGAAGAAAATGCATTGTATCTTGGAGGAGGATATATGCAAAGAATCGGGAATAATTCTTTTATGCAGCTTGGATTAATGTATAATGTACTCTGGAAACAGAATTCCAGTGTGTTTTCAAGCGGCCTGATCCCGAATATCGGATTTGTGGTGGGACTTTAATGCCTGATTTATCAATAGGAACGGGCTTTAGCCCGTTTAATCAAAAGAACAACATTCATTAGGCTTCAGCCAAACCTTATAACGTTAAGCCACAAAGGTATTTGGAGTTCAATACAATATTCAATATAATTGGCTTTAGCCAAAAACTTATAAAACAAAAAGCACCGGAAAAATTCCGGTGCTTTTCTATTGAAATTAAATTATTTATTCAATTAAGACTGAGAAGATTTCTCAGCAGCTGATTTTTTCGCCTTCTGCGTTTTTCCAATCAGTCCGTCTTTAGCCTCATTAAGGTCAAGAACTACGGTTTCTCCTTCATTCAATTGCTTGTTTACCAGCATTTCTGCCAATAAGTCTTCAATGTATTTCTGGATGGCACGTTTCAATGGTCTTGCACCGAAGTCTTTATCCCATCCTTTTTCAGAAATGAAGTTTTTAGCATCTTCAGTTAAGTCAACTTTATATCCTAATTTTTCAAGTCTGCCATACAATTTGTTCAATTCAATATCAATGATTTTCTTGATATCATCCTGAACAAGAGAGTTGAAGATCACAATGTCATCAATTCTGTTTAAGAATTCAGGAGCAAATGCTTTCTTAAGGGCACTTTCAATAGTGCTTCTCGCTCTTGTATCTGAGCTTGTCTTTTTAGCTGAAGTTCCGAATCCTACACCATCTCCAAAGTCTTTAAGATCTCTGGTTCCGATATTGGAAGTAAGAATGATAATCGTATTTCTGAAGTCGATTTTTCTGCCTAAGCTGTCTGTAACGTGTCCTTCATCAAGGATCTGCAACAGAATATTGAATACATCCGGGTGAGCTTTTTCAATCTCATCCAAAAGAACCACAGCATAAGGTTTTCTTCTTACCGCTTCAGTCAGCTGACCACCTTCTTCATATCCTACGTATCCCGGAGGCGCACCTACTAATCTTGATACGGCGAATTTCTCCATGTATTCACTCATGTCAATTCTGATCAGAGACTCGTCGGATTCAAATAATTCTCTCGCCATTACTTTAGCAAGCTCGGTTTTACCAACCCCGGTTGTTCCAAGGAAAATAAATGTACCGATAGGACGGTTTGGATCTTTAAGACCTGCTCTGTTTCTTTGAATTGCTTTCACAACCTTTTTCACAGCATCTTCCTGACCAATTACTTTTCCGTTCAGTTTTTCATCCATCTGGGCAAGCTTATCAAGCTCGTTCTTGCCAACTTTCGTTACTGGAACTCCACTCATCATAGAAACCACTTCTGCTACATTTTCTTCCGTTACGGTTTCTTTTTTCTCCTTTACATCTTTATCCCATTTTTCCTGGGCTGAATTTAGTTCCATCTGAAGACGTTCCTCCTCATCTTTAAGCTTTCTTGCCTCAAGGTAATCCTGAGCTTTTACAGCTTTCTGTTTCAGTTCTTTAATATCTTCGATTTTCTTTTCAAAATCAATGATTTCGGTAGGAACTTTCATGTTCTTGATGTAAACACGGGATCCGGCTTCGTCCATTGCATCAATAGCTTTGTCCGGTAAGAAACGGTCTGTAATATATCTTGATGTCAGATTCACACACGCAGTGATGGCTTCAGGAGTATAAATTACATTGTGGTGCTCTTCATACTTATCTTTGATCTGGTTCAGAATCTGAATGGTTTCATCAATAGAAGTAGGCTCCACCATTACTTTCTGGAATCTTCTTTCTAAAGCACCGTCTTTCTCAATATACTGACGGTATTCATCCAGAGTCGTTGCCCCGATGCATTGAATTTCACCTCTTGCCAAAGCAGGTTTGAACATATTGGAAGCATCTAAACTTCCAGTAGAACTTCCTGCTCCTACAATTGTATGAAGCTCATCAATAAATAAGATGACATCTCTGTTTTTTTCCAGCTCTGTCATGATCGCCTTCATTCTTTCTTCAAACTGACCACGGTATTTAGTTCCGGCGACTAAACTTGCCAGATCCAGAGTGATCACACGTTTTCCATAAAGAACTCTTGACACTTTTTTCTGTTGAATTCTTAATGCTAAACCTTCAGCAATGGCAGATTTACCAACTCCCGGCTCTCCGATAAGAAGAGGGTTGTTTTTCTTTCTACGTGATAAGATCTGAGAAACTCTCTCAATTTCTTTTTCACGGCCGATTACCGGGTCCAGTTTTCCATCCCTTGCCAAAGAAGTAAGGTCTCTACCAAAGTTATCCAAAGTAGGCGTTTTACTTTTTGCAGAACCTAGATTTCCTGTAGGCTTTCTCATTTGCTCAAATTCTTCTCTCTCATCATCATCGTCATAAGCACTCATCTGTGGAGACTGGCCTGAATTTTTAAGCATAGTCTGGTATTCTCTTGAAACTCCTTCATAGTCGATGTCATAAGCTCCCAGAATATTTGAAGTAGGGTCCTCATATTTATAAAGAATACCTAAAAGCAGGTGAACGGTATTAATTTCATTGCTTTTATATTGTCGGCATTCTAACTCCGCACGCTTAATGGCATGATCTGCCATCTTGGTGAAAGAAATATTGGTAACCTCCTCAGAAATAGGATTTAGACTTGCTGTATTTAAAGTTTCAATTTTTCTTCTGATTTGTGTTAAATCCGCATTAAGGTTTTGAAGGATTTCTTTTGCAGAGTTTTCCGTTTTTATAATACCTAAAAGTAGATGTTCTGTATTAAGAAATTCACTTTTCAGCCGTTTAGCTTCGCTTTTGCTTTGTTTGAACACCTGGCTCAAACCTTGTGAAAACTTATAATCCATAATATATCTCATTAGAACAAAGGCAACATTACCTTTTATTCATTATCTAAATTACAAATATTTTACCAAAAATCAATTAATGACTTTATGGCAGAAAAAATTTTATTATCTTATTGAAAATGATTAAGTTTGTTATCCTTAAATTTTCCCCATGAATACTGAAATTACCACCTATGTCGGCTATTCTGCATCTCTTTTTATCGTATTGAGTTTCATACTGAAAGATGTAAGAAAAATAAGAGTAGTCAACATGATCGGCTGTATTTGTTTTGTCATTTATGGTATCTTCAATGGAATGCTTTGGCCGGTTATCATTCCAAACGGGCTCATTTGTTTCATTCAGATCTATTATTTAATATTAGACAAGAAAAATTAATGAAGAAAAAAATACTAGTGTCTGCCTTTAGCAGTTTGTATACCGATCAGCGAATAGAGAAGGTATGCAAAACCCTTTTTGACAACGGATATCCCATTGAACTGATCGGAAACGATTGGGAAGGAAATGAGAAAATGGAACGTCCTTATCCTTTTTCAAGAATTGGACTTTCGTCAAAAAGCCTAAAGACAGCTTATTTTGAGTTCAACTGGAAATTATACCATGAACTTAAGAAAAAAGCTGACAAAGATACTATCCTTCATGCCAATGATATTGATGCACTTCTGCCAAATTATCTCATTGCCAAAAAACTGAACATCCCATTGGTCTTTGACAGTCATGAAATTTTCACGGAAATGCCATCGGTACAAAAAAGGTTTTCACAAAAATTCTGGAGGGTGCTGGAAAGAAAGCTGGTTCCTCATGTGAAATTTATGATGACAGAAAGTGAAAGCTACGCTGAATGGTTTCACGAAAAATATAATGTCAATCCGGTAGTTGTCAGAAATATCCCGAGAAAAATTCTTTCCGCTCCTGAAATTCCTGAAAACCATCCTAAAATTATTCTGTATCAGGGAGCCATTAACCAGTCCAGAGGAATTGAAAAAATGATTGCCGCCATGCATCATATTAAAGATGCCGTTCTGAAAATCGCTGGTGACGGACCGAAGAAAAAAGCATATGAAGAACTTGTCATTCAGGAAAAGCTGCAGGACAAAGTCTTTTTCCTTGGTAAACTGAAGCCCGAAAACCTGAGAGAAGTAACCAAAACAGCAGATATGGGTTTCAGTCTTGAAGAAAATAACGGGGTCAGCTATTATTATTCTTTACCCAATAAAGTTTGTGACTACATTCAGTCCAGAGTACCGCTTGTTATGATTAATTTCCCGGAGATGCAGCGGATAAGAAATCAATTCAATGTAGGAGAAATTGTTTCGGATCACAAACCTGAAACTATTGAAAAAGCGGTTAACCTTGTTCTTGAAAGAGGAAGACTGTATTATCAGAGCGAACTTAACAAAGCTGCAGATGTATTTTGTTGGGAGAATGAGGAAACAAAAATCCTTCAGCTTTTTGAAAAAGCATCCCGATAATAAATTTTACAAAATTGGTTATCTTTGCAAAAGAAATTTTATTAAAAATGACCATTAAAGAAAAACAGCAGGAAATAATCGACGAATTCGCTTTTCTTGAAGATTGGGAGCAAAAGTACGAGTATATTATTGATCTCGGAAAAGAACTGAAAGGCTTACCGGAAGATAGAAAAACGGAAGAAAATCTGATTAAAGGCTGCCAGAGTAAAGTTTGGATCGATGCTGAATTTAAAGATGGGAAACTTTTCTTTAATGCAGATTCTGACGGTATTTTACCCAAAGGAATCGTTTCTCTTTTAGTAAGTATTTATAGCGGACATTCCACTCAGGAAATTCTGGATTCTGATTTTGATTTTATCGGGGAAATAGGATTGCAGGAATTTCTTTCGCCATCCAGAGCTAATGGATTGATGGCAATGACCAAACAGATCAAGTTTTATGCAGTTGCTTACCAACTGAAATCATAGCCGTGACAAAAATTTTAGCATATCGTTTTTCCGCATTCGGAGATGTTGCGATGACTGTACCTGTTTTCAGAGAATTTCTGGAGCAGAACCCCGGTGTGGAGATTATTATGGTGTCCAGAAAGAATTTCGAAGCGCTGTTTGCGGAAATTCCCAATGTGACTTTCAAAGGAATTGATCTTGATGACTATAAAGGTCTCTTTGGATTGAGGAAATTGAGCAATGAACTAATTCGGGAGTTTAATCCGGATTGTATTGCCAACCTTCATGACGTAATCCGGACCAAAGTTTTAGACAGAATATATAGAAGAAAAGGACTTAAAGTTTTCAAAATAGATAAGGGTAAAGAGGAGAAAGAACACCTCACAGATGTATGGAACCTTGAGAAAGTACAGCTGAAGAAAACCGTGGAGCGTTACGCAGACGTATTTCGTAAAATGGGATTCAAGGTTGAACTTTCACATCAACTCAGACCGACTTCGGAACAAAAATCAGGAATTGGCTTTGCCCCTTTTGCCCAACACAAAGGAAAGATGCTTCCTCTGGAAAAATCCTATGAACTGGTCAGAATCCTGGCTCAGAAACATACGGTATATTTCTTTGGTGGAGGTAAAAAAGAAACTGAAACCCTTGAAAGATGGGAAAGCGAGATTCCTAATACAAAAAATCTTGCCGGAAAATTAAATCTTACCGAAGAACTGAATCATATTGCCGGGCTGGAACTGATGATTTCCATGGATTCTGCGAATATGCACCTTGCGAGTCTTGTAGGAACAAGATGTGTTTCTATTTGGGGAGCTACTCATCCCTATGCCGGATTTTTAGGATTCGGGCAGAGTGAAGAAGATGTTGTTCAGGTAAAAGACCTTACCTGCAGGCCATGTTCTGTTTTTGGAGATAAAGAGTGCTACAGAGGAGATTGGGCTTGTCTTGAAGAGTTTAATATCCAGAAGGTGATAGACAGGGTTAATTTTTAAAAATAATCTTTACCATCTCTTCGGCCTTAGCATGGTCCGAATGTGTTTTTTCTAAGATTTCCTTTCTCTTTTCAGAATCATTATAATCTTTTTCTGCTGAGGTGATAATCTGTTGGCGAATTTCGGCCATATCAGCCCCATACAGACATAAATCCGTCAAAGCAGGATCATCTGTAATATTTCCATTAATAATCACAAAACGACTGTTGTAAAGGGTGTTGAAAAGTTTCACCTTGGTTCCTGAATTCTGGTAGGAAATCAGGATGTTGGCATGGGCATTTTCCAGAAGATGGTGAAGGTTTTCCGTGGTAAGGATAGGAGTGAGGGTGATATTTTTAACCGCTGAAATCCTCTTTTTAATATCTTCACCAGCGCGGTCGGAGGCAACAACAAGTTTATACTGTGGAAGTGTTTTAAATAAATCAATAGTTTCAACCAGTGCTCTTTTGTTATCAGCCGTGGTAAGGTCTCCATGAAAAAGAAAATAATTTCCTTTTTTATCAAGTTGCTTTACCGATTGATTGCCATGGAAAATATGGATTAACTGTGCGTTTTTCGAATAAGTTTCTACTTCATTATATTCCTTTTCAGACAGACAGAATACCGCTTCAAACTTCTTTAAAAGCTTTTTCTGATATTCTTTATACTTTAAAGATTCAATTCTGTAAACAATCTTTTTGAAGATGTTTTTTTCTGATATTGAAAGACCTTTATAATATTCTGCTTCGTTGTTGTGATGGCGGAGATATAGTTCACGCCTGTTATTTTTCAGAAATCTGATGACGGATGTTGTCTGCAGCCCTTCAAATAATATAGGAGCATCGATCTTTTCCAGATTTTTAAGTAGGAGATCAGAATCTCTTATTACAGCAGCAAAAGGAATTTCTGAAAAGTAGAGGAGCGGATTCTTTTTCTTTTCATAAAAAAAGACATTTTCAGTACTTTCCTCAACTTCCGGATCAATCTTTACAGGAATTTTGTCTACAAAGCAATGAAGGTGGATTTTTATTCCCAGGTCAGATAGAGCTTTGATCTTATAATACACATCAATGATCCCGCCATAAGAAGGAGGGTAGGGATAATTGAATGATATGATATGGAGTTCCTTCACGTCAGGCAAATTCAGTCGCAGACAAAGGTAAATAAATATGAGAAGAAATGCAGGAAGTACTCTTAAATAGCTTAGAAATAAAATAAAAAAATCTCCCAATTTCTTGAGAGATTTTTGTGGGTCCTGAGGGATTCGAACCCCCGACCCTCTGGGTGTAAACCAGATGCTCTGAACCAACTGAGCTAAGAACCCGAATTTTTTTGAAAGGTTTCGTTTCCTTTTCTGTGGGTCCTGAGGGATTCGAACCCCCGACCCTCTGGGTGTAAACCAGATGCTCTGAACCAACTGAGCTAAGAACCCTCTAGACTTGTTCTCTTGTTTAGAGTGGTGCAAATATACGACTTATTCTTTAATCTCCAAATTTTTTTCTAAAAAATCTCCCACTACAAAGTTGCTTCCGCCGATAAAAATCATTTCTTCATTTGTACATCGTTCTTTTGCAGCAAGATAGGCTTCCTGTACAGAATCAAAAATTTCATAAAAAATTTTCGCCTCCTGAAGCAGATTTTCATAATCTTCCGGGTGTCTTCCTCTGCTGACAGATGGTTTTGCAAAATAGAACTCAGAATTTCCAGGAAGTAATTTCATCACATCATCTATTTTTTTGTCATTCACAAACCCCAAAATGACATGCTTATGCCTATTAATTGAATTTAATTGTGAAAAAACATACTCCAAGCCAGCCTGATTGTGTCCCGTATCACAAATTGTAAGCGGATTTTTTGAAAATTCAAACCAACGGCCAATGAATGCGGTATTCTGATGAACATGAAGGAGTCCGTTTTCAAGATCTTCTTCAGAAATATGTACTTCCAGTTTTCTTAATTCTTCTACTGCGGCCAGTACAACTCTGATATTTTTCTTCTGGTAATTTCCTTTCAGATCAGATTCAAGGTCTGTATGAATAAGAGTAGCATCGATAAACGGTGCATTTTCTTTAATCGCTTTCTCTCGGATGATATTTTTGACAGCTTCATTCTCGTCACCTGAAATAACAGGGATATTATTTTTAATAATTCCCGCTTTCTCAGTGGCAATTTCTTCAATGGTATCTCCCAAAATATTCTGATGATCCAGCTGAACATTTGTAATCGCAGAGATCAGGGGTTTAATAATATTTGTTGAATCCAGTCTTCCTCCCAATCCGACTTCAATAATGGCAAAATCTACCTGTTGCTGATAAAAATATTCAAAAGCCATGATTGTGGTAAATTCAAAGAAAGAAGGACGGATATCTTCCGGAAGTGTTCTTAATTTTTGAATAAACTCAAAGACAAATTCTTTATTACAGTTTTTTCCGTTAACCTTAATGCGTTCCGTAAAGTCTATCAGGTGAGGAGAATTGTATAATCCGGTTTTATAACCAGCCTCCTGGAGAACGGATGCGAGCATATTGCTTGAAGAGCCCTTTCCGTTGGTCCCGCCGATATGGATACATTTTATTTTATCCTGTGGATTTCCAAAGAAAGCACAAAGCTTTGTAATATTGTCAAGCCCGGGTTTATAAGCCTTCTGTCCATCTATCTGATAGTTGGGCATCTGCACGAAAAGCCAGTCAATAGCTTCCTGATATTGTTCATTTGTCATGGTGCAAAATTCCCAAAAGTTTTCTTAAAAAAAAATATAATTTTTCAATCTGTAACTTTTTTATATTTAATTCGTCTAATATTGAAAAATCTTAATATGAAGTCGCTGTGATTTGCATTTACAATACTGATGAAGATAACACGATTCCATATGACCATTAAAAACAAATAAACATCTACATAATATGAAAAAAGTTTGGATCATCGTTTTTGGATTAGGTTATCTGGGTTTAAGCGCTCAGAAGAAATGGTCCTTAAAAGAATGCGTAAGCTATGCAGTGGAGCATAATCTTCAGGTTATCCAAAATCAGTATACTAAAGAAAACCAGGAATACAACCTTAAAGCGGCCAAAAAAGACTATTTGCCTTCCGTATCGGGGAGTGTTACTACTGGAGTGAGTTTCGGACAAGGATCTTTAGGAGCAGGAAGCTATAGAAACGACAGATTCAATAACAGTGTTGGTGTAGGTGCCGATGTTTTGGTCTATAATAACGGGAGATTGGAGAAGAATGTAAGAAAACTCCAGTTTGATGTAGAAGCCAGCCAATATGATATTGAAGCCATCAAAAATGATATCTCAGTACAAATAGCGCAACAATATTTAACCGCCTTACTGAACAAAGAAATTGTGAAGATTTCTCAAAGCGCTGTAGAAAATGCTAAAAAACAGCGTGACAGAGCACAGATCACCACTCAGGTCGGGACTACTGCACAGACTGTTTTAGCGGAAGCCGATGCAGCCTGGGCGAGAGAAAAACAAAATCTTAAGACAGCAGAGGTTAACGTAGGAAGAGCTCTGTTTGCAATCGCTCAGCTTTTGCAACTTTCAGATTATAAGGATTTTGATGTGGAAAACGTAGAGATTCCTGAAACATTAGAATCCCAGTTGATAACTGCTGATGATGTTCTTACAAAAGCCTATGATGTGCAGCCTCAGATAAAAGCAGCGGAAAGCAGGATAAGATCTGCCGAAGCACAAACTGAGGTAAGCAAAACAGCATTCTGGCCTACTTTAACAGCGAGTGCCGGTCTTAACACTTTCTATAATAAGCAATTTAATGTTCCTCAGGGAGTTGTACAGGGAACTTTTTTTGAACAATATAAAGATCAGTTTGGACAAAATGTTGGATTGTCACTTAATATTCCTATCTTCAATAAAGGAAAAACAAAACTACAGGTTGAGCAGTCCAAATTAAATGAAAGTGTTAGTAAAATTACCCTTGAGCAGCAGAAACAAACGGTAAGACAAAATGTACAGAAAGCTCAGTTTGATGCCGATGCCAATTATGAAAACTATCTTGCAGCTGTGGAAGCAGAAAAAAGTTCTAAACTGGCTCTTGATTTTGCTGACAAAAGTTATGCTGCAGGAAGAACAACCATTTATGACGTCAATGTAGCGAGAAATAATTATGCAAATGCACAGGGATCAGTAGCGCAGGCAAAATATAATTATCTTTTTAGTCTTAAACTATTGAATTTCTATGCAGGAATTCCATTAAGTTTGTAAAATGCCAATTCAATCATTAGAAAAATATTTACCTAAAAACAATACTCTTAAATATTTAAGAAACTGGTTTTCAGATTACTATATACATATAAAGGTTACTAGAAACAGGAATTCAAAACTGGGAGATTACAGAAAACTTCCGGACAATTCCCATGAAATAACGGTAAACTCCACGCTTACCCCGCAACTTTTTTTCTTTGTACTGACCCATGAGCTTGCACACCTGATTGCGTTTGAAAAATATGGACGAAAAATCTCTCCCCATGGCAATGAATGGAAAGAAACCTTCAGAAATATGCTTCTTGAAAGTCTTGAAATTTATGATGAAGAGTTAAAACCTATCATTATAAAATTTTCAAAATCGCCCAAAGCCAACTTCATGGCCAGCCCTGATCTGGTAAGGTATTTTCATACTGAGAAACAAGATGATACTCTTCATTTTATCGAGGAACTTCAGAAGGGGGAGTTTTTTATATACCGCAACGAAAAGTATTTATTAGAAGGTCTGGTTAAAAAAAACTATCTTTGTAAGAACCTGGCTACTGGAAGGAAGTATTCTTTCAAGCCATTAGCCAGGGTAGAAAAATGTAGTTAAGAATGTTAAAATCAGATAGATACTGCGTTATAATGGCGGGAGGAATCGGGAGCCGGTTCTGGCCGATGAGCACGCAGAAATTTCCAAAACAGTTTCAGGATATTTTAGGTACCGGGCGTACTATGATTCAGCAGACCTATGACAGAATCAGCAAGGTAATTCCTAAAGAGCAAATATTCGTGATTACGAATAAAGAGTATGTGGCTCTTTCCCATCAGCAGCTTCCGGAGATTCCTGAAGAAAACATTGTGGGAGAACCGCTTATGAAAAATACGGCTGCATGTAACTTATACATGGCCAATAAGATTGCTGAGATCAATCCGGATGCTACAATGATTGTGCTTCCGGCAGATCACCTGATCCTTAAAGAGGATGTATTTTTGGAAAAAGTGGAGCTGGCATTTGAGGTAGCTTCAAAACATGATTATCTGGTAACATTAGGAATTACTCCAACAAGGCCTGATACGGGCTACGGTTACATTCAATTTGTAGAAAAGAAGGGTTCTGACTATTTTAAAGTGAAAACATTCACAGAAAAGCCTATTCTTGAAATTGCCCAAAGCTTCCTGGAAAGTGGTGACTTCCTTTGGAATGCAGGTATTTTTATTTGGAATGTAAAAAGTATTCACCATGCTTTTGACCTTTATCTTCCTGAGATGATGCAGCATTTTATGGCTTGCGAATACAATTCTGAAAAGGAAAACAACTGTATTGAAACTATTTATCCAAAAGTTCAGAAAATCTCTATTGATAACGGGATTTTGGAAAAAGCAAAAAATGTATATGTGATTCCATCAGATTTAGGATGGAGCGATCTGGGAACATGGACCTCTGTTTACGAAAATACAGAAAAAGATAAAGACGGAAATGCTGTGAAGCTAAAACATTTACTTTCCTATAACTCAAAAGGAAACATTATCCGTCTGAGAAATAATAACAAAGCGGTCATCATTGACGGTCTTGAAAACTACATTGTTGTAGATACCGATAAAGCACTTCTTATCTGCCCGCGGGATAACGACCAGCTTATAAAAGATTATGTTCTTGACTTAAAAAACTTTAAGAAGGGAGATAAGTTTATGTAATATTTGGTATATTTTCTGCTGATTTTTAAATTATGATTAAAGCTGCAACCCGATTTACAATTCTTACATTCTTACTTTTGGGAGTCTTAGGATTTTCTCAGGAGAAGAAAAAATTTTCAAGCATTCCGAATATTTTACAGCAGATCAACCCGAGCAACAGGGTAGATTCATGGATATTGGTATACAACAGCTATGGAAAAGGTGAAGAAATAAAAATTTCGGGTAAGGTGGATTATACCCCGCAGTTCTCCGGATTCAATCTTTTCCCTAATGAAGACAGCTTTTATTATATTGCTTATTCAGAAGGTGGAAAAGTTAATTATGTTACCGATGTTGAGGGGCTTAAGAAGTTTATAGACCGGATTGATAATGCGCAGGAAGCTGCTGTAATGCTGGCTGCCGAAGGATATATGGTGGATGAGGAATTCAAAGACCTTGCGGGTAATTATCATGAAGACAAATCTAATTATTATCTGGACCTTGGAAAACTGACCTCAAAGGAGTGTCCTTACCAGAAAACGCATTATACGGTGACTGTAAATAAATCAACAGGTGCTGTAAGTAATGTGAAGGACAATGGAACCTATATTGAGCTTTACAATAAAAAATGTGCTAATAACCCGAGACTTTTAAAAATCGAAAAAAAAGAAGAACCAAAGAAAGATGAGCCCAGAAAAACACCCAAGCGCAAATAAAACCTACGAGACTGAACGATTAATACTTCGTCCGATGTCCCGTGAAGACAAAGACTTTGTTTTTGAGCTTTATAACAGGCCGAAATTTATTCAACATATCGGTAACCGCAATGTTAATAGCATTGAAGATGCTGAAAATTATATCTTAAACAGGTTTGCTCCACAGATTGAAAGGCTGGGATTCGGAAACTATCTTTTAGTGACGAAGGAAGGAAATGAAAAAGTGGGTGCCGTAGGAATCTTTGAAAGAGAAGGCCTGGATATTGTGGATATCGGATATTCTCTGCTGGAAGAGTTTGAAGGTAAAGGATATGCTTTTGAAGCGGCTCAGAAGGTCAAATCCATAGGAATGGATGAATTCGGGTTATCAAAAATATCAGCGATCATTTCAAAAGATAATGTTTCTTCCCAAAAGCTAATTGAAAAGTTGGGACTAAGGTTTAAAAAACATGTCACTCTTCCCGGAGAAACTGAAGAATTAAACTATTACGAAACAGAATAATAAGAATTATAAAAAAAGCTTTCATAACTATTTGTGAAAGCTTTTTTATATCTGTGTTTCAAAAAGAAGTTATCCCTCCAGAATCTGCTCGGCAGCAGTCTTTGAAGTCACTTTTTCAATCACTCTTGTACAAATGCCATTTTCATCAAAGATAAAAGTGGTTCTTACAATTCCCATGTAGGTTTTTCCAAATGTTTTTTTCTCCTGCCATACCCCGAATTTCTCAATGATATTACGTTTTTCATCCGCAATAAGATCATAAGGAAAAGCAAACTTGCTGTGGAAATTCTTCTGCTTTTTTACAGAATCACCGCTTATTCCCAATAATTGAAATCCTGCTTTTTTTAGCTTAGTATAATTATCACTCAGGTTGCAGGCTTCCACCGTGCAGGTTGGTGTATTGGCTTGCGGATAGAAGAAAACCACTAGTTTTTTTCCAATTAATTTTGATGAGGTTACTGTTTCTCCGTCCTGATTGAGTTCTTCAAATTCAGGTAATTTATCTCCAACTTTCAGCATAATGATTTAATTTTGTTCAAATTTAAGGGTTACATGACAAAAAAACAAAGAGCTGAGCTCGTTCAGCGAGAACTGGATAAATTATATCCCACCACACCTATTCCGTTAGATCACACTGATCCGTATACATTGATGGTTGCCGTAGCGCTTTCTGCACAAACTACAGATAAAAAAGTAAACCAGGTTACGCCCGAACTTTTTGCGGTAGCAGGAACACCGCAAAGAATGGCTAAGCTTGAAGAATTTGAAATCAAAGAACTAATCAAAGAAATAGGATTATCCAATACGAAAGCCAAAAACCTGAAAAGAATGGCCGAACTTCTGTTGGAAAGACATAATGGCGTCGTTCCCCAGACTTATGAAGAATTGGAAGCTCTTCCGGGTGTAGGACACAAAACAGCCTCAGTAGTAATGAGCCAGGGTTTCGGATTTCCTGCTTTTCCTGTGGATACCCACATTCACCGTCTGATGACGCAGTGGAAGCTTACGTCAGGAAAAAATGTAGTAGAAACGGAGCGTGATGCAAAAAGTTTGTTCCCTGAAGAAGTATGGAATAAGCTTCATCTTCAGATCATTTTCTATGGAAGAGAATATTCTCCCGCAAGGGGAAAAGGAGAGAAGGATTTTATTACGAAAATGATGTTTGAGAAATAACCTGTTCTGATTTAACGCTAAACTCGCGAAGGGTTAAAAAATAAAATGCAGCAATTACTTTGTTATCGCTGCGTTTATTTTAATAAACCATGTCAAGGTTCAGAACCTTGACATGGTTTAAAAAACATCATGTGAGATAAAGGAAGTGTATTTAATAATCCAACAACCTTCTGTGGTAATTGATCTGCCCCAAATGATAATCCAGGTGTGCAATCAGGTGAATCAGAAAGTAATCTGTGGACATTTTATTTTCAAAAACTACCAGCGGATATTCTTTTTTTATATCGTCTTCTGATAATTGTGGCAGCACAGAGTCTATCATGGCTGCAGTGGCTTCAATTTTTTCAATAAGTTCGGCTTTTGGAACATCTTTTAAGGAAAACTCCAGGTCACGTTGTCTTACATATCCTGTGTTTCCAAGATGCGTTCCTATAAAATGGTTGAGGTTTCCAACCAAATGAAGAACCAGGTTACCCGCAGAATTGGCTATGTTTTTATCAATTTTCCATAGATTTTCTTCATTTTGATAGGCTTCTATCTCTGTTCTTAATTTGTTCAAATCTCTGCTGTAGAGAGATTTAAGGCTTTCTGTGATCATATCAATTTTGTTTATTTAGAAGAGTAAATAAAAAGGGGACTTTTTTCAATGTCCCCTTTTATTAATGTAAGTTTATTTTTGTTTTTGAGCCCAAAGCTCCATTTTTCTATTCAGAACGTCTAAAGGAAGACATCCCTGGCTTAATACTTCATCATGGAAGCTTGCCAGATTGAATTTGTTTCCAAGTTCTTTCTGGTACTTTTCTCTCAGTTCACGGATTCTTAAAGAACCTATTTTGTAGCCTAAAGCCTGTCCCGGCATCGCCATATATCTTTCAACTTCTGCAGTGGCAGATCCTTCATCGTAAGAAATATTACTTAAGAAATATTTAATGGCTTCTTCTCTTGACATTTTTCCGGTATGAAGTCCTGTATCCACTACAAGTCGTACCGCTCTCAGCATCTGATCGCTCAGATATCCCATTTTCTGGTAAGGATCTGTATACAAACCAAATTCAGGACCTAGTGTTTCACAATAATGGGCCCATCCTTCGCCATACGCTCCAAACCATCCGAATCTCATGAACTTTGGAAGCTTAGTATTTTCCTGTTGTAAAGAAACCTGGTAATGATGCCCTGGAATCGCTTCATGAAGGAAAAGAGACTCCATTCCTGAAGTAACATTGAATTTTGTAGGGTCAGGAAGAGGAACATAAAATATACCCGCTCTCTTCCCGTCAGGAGTTCCCGGAATATATTCTGCACTGGCGCTTGCCTCTCTGAATTTTTCCGTCTGCCTGATTTCAAACTTTGTTTTTGGAGTTACATTAAACATTGTTTTCAGTTTCGGAGTAATCTTCGTCAGAATACCGTTGAAGGCATTTAAAACCTCCTTAGAAGTCTTATAAGGCATTGCCTTTGGATCTGTCTTCACAAAAGTGATAAATTCTTCCAGACTTCCGGAAAAACCTACCTGTTTCTTTACTTTTTCCATTTCTGCACGAAGCATAGCTACCTGCTGCTGACCAATTTTATTGATTTCATCAGGAGATTTCTTAGTTGTTGTCCAGGTTTTTACGTAATAGCTGTAAATTTCATTTCCATTGGGAAGACTGTTGTATCCGTCTGTATCTCTGGCTTTAGGAAGATAATCTTTTTCTAAAAACACGCCCATTTTAGTATAGGCAGGAATAATTTTTTTCGTAATTGCTTCCTTATAAAGTGCTGAAAATTTATCTTTCCGATCCTGAGTGAAACTTTTCGGGAAGTTTTTAATCGGTCCGTAGAAAATATTCTTTTCCATATCAGAGGTTGTGATTTCCTCAGCTTTCATCTGAGGAATCATTTTGATAACCAGTTTTTTAGGTAGTACTACCTTATTGTTGATTCCCTCACGGAAGTTGTCTGCTGCGGCATCCATCCATTCCGGGAATTTTTCCATCCTTTTCAGCCAGTCGCTGTAATCCTTTTCGGTTTTGAAAGGCTGGCTGCCCTGTCCGCTCCCATACAGCGGAAAAGTAAGCGGAAGACCCCCGAATTGTGTGAAAGGAATATATTCCGGATGATAGGCATAGGCCTCAATTTTATCTTTTAAAGAATAATCCAGTACATCATATACCACCTTATCTTCATCAGAAAGGTTTTTGTAATCTACATGTTCCAGCTGTTTCTGTACAGAATTATAAAAAGCCACTTCTCCTGAAATAAAATCCTTATCAATATTGATGGGAAGCTGGTCATTGTATCTCGTATCTCCCTGAGAGGTAGCATCTAAAGGGTATAGCTTAAGATATTGCTCATAATAGTTGGAAGCAATGGAATCCAGGTTGCTGGGAGTCACTTTCGTAAGGGGAGAATCCGTTTTTTTGCACGAGGCAAGACCGATTATCAATCCTAATCCAAGAATACCTTTTGATAAAATGTTTTTCATTTTCAGAATCTTTATGAAAACAAAAGTAAGTATTATTGGGATATTCAGACTTATGGTAGGAGTTGATTTTAAAAAATTATTTTTAAAATCCTTTCAACATTGAATCAATTTTTTATCTTTGTCTAAAACGTTTAACAATCATATTATTACAGCTCTTTTTTAAGAAATAATGAAAGGGATTTTAAAAATTTACCATCCGGAGGAGACGCTAAAATACAATATCAGAAATACTTATTGTAAGGCGGTTTACAGTAACCAACAACATTTTTTAGAGGTTGAAGTTATTACGGATGACAGTTTGGATCACGTAGACGATGATTCACTACAGTACAACTTTCCGCAGCTTTCACTTGAAGTTTTTGATTTTCCTATAGAATCAGCGGAAATAGAAGGAAAAACTATCACAATCAATGACTCTGATGAAGAAACCTACACAGAAGTAGACCTTTTCGACGACGAAGATGCCTATATCTATGACAATGAGCTTCTTTTCGAAAAAAATGAGGAAGGAGAGCTTCAGGTCATCTGGAAGGGGACCATTGATGATTTCTATACCGGATCTGATACACCGATTCCTTTTAGATTAAAATGCGAATTTAAGCAGGATGATATTGAGGTAGACGAAGATTAACGATCGTCTTCATCCTTTTTTATACCGGATTTCTTTTCAAATTATTTTTGGAGAGAAATTTGCTATTGATAGAATTGTAACAAATTTTAAGTTGTTTTTAAGCAATTTTTAAGAGTTCAATTCATAATATTCTATTACATTTGTCGTTGAAAATTTAATAAAATTCACATTTAATGCTGTTAACGGAACTTTCTCAGATTTTATTTGCACAAATCGCTACACCTGCAGTTGCTGCAGACAACTTAGAGTTCTCATTCTGGAAAATCATGTTCCACGGAGGAGCTTTCGCTAAAATAGTGATGGTCACGGTATTGCTGTTAGGTATATTTTCTCTGTATCTGTTTTTTGAAAGATTTTTCTTTATCAAAAGGCTGACTTCAAAAACGGATTCCAACTTTATGAACAATATTGAAGACTTTATCAAAGCTGGAAAAATAGAGGCTGCAACAGATTATTGCAAAACACAGAATTCTCCCGAAGGAAGAATTTTAGAAAAAGGAATCTCAAGATTGGGACGTCCTGTTTCTGATATCGTAAGTGCTATGGAAGCGCAGGCTCAGGTAGAGGTTGCCAATATGGAGAAAAATCTGAACCTTTTGGCTGTAGTACCGAGTATTGCACCGATGTTAGGACTTTTGGGTACAGTAATAGGGATGATTATCGCTTTCTTTAATTTATCCCATGCCACTGGATCTTTCTCTCCGAAAACACTTTCAGAAGGTATTTATACCGCATTAGGACAGACCGCTGTAGGTCTGGCAGTAGCTATTCCTGCTAACTTCTGTTACAATATTTTATTGACAAGGATTGATAAGTTTGTACTGAAGGCTCAGAATATGTCAGGCGAATTTTTAGACCTTATCAACAAACCTTTATAAATCTTTCTTAAGATGAAAATTCAGAGAAGAAATAAAGCAAACCCGGAATTCAGTTTAGCAGCGATGACAGACGTTATCCTGTTGATGCTGATTTTCTTTATGATCACATCTTCTGCAGCCAATCAAAGTGCTATTGATGTGAATCTGCCGAAAGCCGGAGCTGTTGACGATAATATTCCTAATCCTGTCACAGTAAGCATTAAGCCGGACGGCTCATTCTTTATAGATGACAATCCTGTTAATAAAGGGGAACTGGAGAAAAGTATTGTAGATAAACTGGCTGGTCAGACCAATCAATCGTTCACAATCAGAGCTGACGAAAACACATTGCATAAAGATGTTGTTTTTGTAATGGAAATTGCTGAAAAACATAAGTTTAACATTGCAATTGCGACCGTTAAAGATAAATAACAAATCCGGATTTCCGGAAAGAATTACTTGTTAAGATGAGAAGCTATACAGCAAACAGAAACGAAGAAAACAAAGATAGAATAAAGAGCGCCCTGCTTTCTGTTCTTATCTGGGCTGCTATTTTGCTTTTTGTTTTTTTGTATAAACTAAAACCTGAGTTGGATAAAGATCCTGAAGTGGTTACTACCATGTTGGTCAACTTCGGGGATAACAGAAACGGGAAAGGGATTGAAGAACCTGCTGAACAGCCGGGAAGTCTTGCAGCAGCTACAGAAGAAGTAACACCTGAACCAGCAGAAACACCTGTTCCGGAAACAAAAACTATTGTAAAACCAGAACCGGCACCTGAACCGAAGAAAGTAGAGGCAAAGGAGAAAGTCATTACAGGAAATAATTCAAAAGCAACAGTTCCTAAAAAAGAGGAATCAAAAAAAGCTGAAAAAAAGGAAGCAACAAGCACCAGCGCTTCTAAGAATACTAAAAAATCCGGCGCTGCAACAGCCAATTCAAAAACAGGAAATGGAGATGGAAAAGGAAATGCCGCTATTGGAAACCTGATCAAAGGAAGAGGAACAAAAGCCGGAAGCCAGGGAACAGGTGAGGGTATAGGAAATGCAGGAGATCCTTTAGGAGGTGACGGAAACGGAGACAGCAAAGTAGGAATAGACAGAAAGCTGGTAGGATATATTCCCGGGACAATGGGAAGGGGAGGAGCACAACCTTCTCACAGCTGTACTGCAAGTGGATCAATTACCATCGCCTATACTGTAGATAAAGCAGGAAATGTGGTGTCTGCAAGAAGGGCAGGAGGTGTTTCAGATCCTTGCGTGTCATCTACATCAGTGGCCTGGGTAAAGAAATATGTAAAAGCAGAGAAAGCCAATACTTCTTCCACCGGAACTTATAAAATTACATTCTAAAAATACAAAAGCACTTTATTCAAGTGCTTTTTTTAATTCATTGATTCTGTTAATAATCGGAAGGGCAAAAATACCGCTGGTCTGAAGATACAGCTCGTAAAATGTCTTTGCTTTATCCTGAAAATCTTTATTCTGATCATGTCTGCTATTGAAATAGAAAAGGTTTCCCAGCATTTCATAATAATCTTTGTGATCCCTTTCCTGTCTTTCATTGACAAGGGCAATCATTTCTTCCTTCGTTTTAGAAGAAACTTCTGTGAAGCTCATCTTGAAAATGTCTCTCATCAAAGTATCAAAATCCAGTTCTTTCTGCATTAAACTTTCTTCAGGTTTGTCCAGAATTAGTTTTTCCAGTGCCTGGGTTAATTGGCGGATGAGTCTTAGGGTGAATTCTTTATCGGTAATCATAATAGTATATTTTGTTGCTAGTTGCTGGTTTGGATTAGGTTCGCCAGCTTAATTGGACGTATTTTATAAAGTTATTGATTTTTCCTCCTAAGAGTTTGTATTGTTCTGATTTTTCTTTAAAGTCTGAGCTTAAATCCGGATAGAGACGGTTGATTTTTGACAAGTGACAAACTGTTTCGTCACAACTTGCCTGAGAGTAAGTAAGGAATCTGATAAAATCACCTTTGTAATGGTTTCTTCCATAACCTTCTGCAATGTTCGTAACAACGGAATCGGCAGATCGCCTCAATTGGCTACCCAATTCATATAATTCATAGTTGGGTAGTTTGAGCGATAATTTATGTGTTTCAATAAATAATTCAAAAGCAATATTATAAATGTCAAGTTTTTCGTAGCTCATTAATATATTTTTTCACGGTTAAAAAACTAGAAACCATCAACCAGCAACTTTTTTATTAAGCAAAGAATAAATACGCCAATGCAATTGCTGTAATAACGCCCACCAAATCGGCCAGAAGCATGGCAATTACAGTATATCTCGTATTCTTAACGGCTACGGCGCCAAAGTAGACTGCAATCACATAAAACGTCGTATCTGAGCTTCCCTGAAGTACGGCTGCCAATTTCCCTTGGAAACTATCAGCCCCGAAAGTACTCATCGTATCCACCATCATTCCTCTGGCTCCTGAACCGGATAAAGGCTTGATTAAAGCTGTCGGAAGCCCGTCCACGAATCTTGGATCCATATTCGCGACATTCGCAACCCATTTCATTCCGTCAATGATCACATCAAAAACTCCGGAAGTTCGTAACAGGGAAATGGCAATCAGCATCCCAACCAGGTAAGGAATAATCTTGACACAGGTTGTGAATCCTTCTTTTGCACCTTCAATAAAGGCATCAAAAACGTTGATCTTCTTATAAACGGCTCCAAGCACAATAGCAAGGAATATGAAAAGGATTAAACCATTGCTTAATACTTTACTGAAATCATCCAATTGGTCTTTACTCAATTGTACAAGGTACAGAACCAATAAAGCGATAATGGCTGAAATTCCCCCTACATAAGCGATTACTACGGGACGGAGAAGATTGATTTTCTGATATAAAGAAACAATAATCATTGCCGCCAAAGTAGCCGCGAAAGTAGCAATCATACAGGGCAGGAAAATGTCTGTAGGGGTTTTGGAGCCCATTGATGCTCTGATGGCAATAATGGATACGGGAATTAAAGTCATTCCTCCGGCATGAAGACACAGGAACATAATCTGTGAATTACTGGCCGTGTCTTTATTTGGATTTAAAGCCTGAAGGCTTTCCATCGCTTTTAGTCCAAAAGGAGTCGCTGCATTATCCAGTCCCAGAAGGTTGGCACTGAAATTCATCAGCATATGCCCGAATGCGGGATGGTTTTTAGGAATATCAGGAAATAGTTTTGAGAAAAAAGGCTGTATCAGACGGCTTAGAAGATTGATACCCCCGGCTTTTTCTGCAATACTCATGAATCCCATAAACAACGTCATAATCCCGATAAGACCAAGACAGATCTTCACCGCAGTTTCTGAAGTTCCAATCACTCCATCAGCTTCCTGAACACGGTAAACGTTTACATTTTGTTTTAAAGAATCTGTTTTATAATGAATTCTGCTGTCTGCAAAATCATTCTTTTTCATCAGGCTGTCTCTTACAACTGGGGAAAGGCTGTTCATCGGCTGGGATGCAATCTTCACCGTATCACCTCCTTTTCCCACTACCATATCATTGAAAATGGTTTTGTAGTGACCTGACGAAACATATTTTATACTGGCAATGGCAATGGCAATGATAATGAAAGCCGACCAAATTCTGCTGAGAACCATCTGATTGATTTAATTGTTTAAACTTATCAAAAATACTTTAAACCACAAAAATAACTAAAGTCTTTTGTTATTCTGGAATGAGAGAACTAATGATGGTTTACTGATTTCAAATTATTTTGACGCAATGTTCGCAAGTTTCTAATGAAGATAAATATGATTTTTTGTTCGCGAAGGCGTTAACACTAAGCAAATAACGACAATCAGGAAATATTGAAATGCCCTTGCGAACAAAAAGTATGTGCAAAGTTTTTATATTTTCCTTGCGATCCTTAGCGTTTAAAATAAACTGAATTATTTACTCTTCCAGATAAACAAGATGCCCTTCAAAATCATCATCAAGATTTTTCAGAACCTTTGCATCATCCATTTTTTTGACCAGGGCTTCTACAAAAAAGCTTTTTTCAAAAAACTGGCGGTGGATTCCGGGTAAAAGTTCCATGAAATAATCCATTCCGATTTTGTTGTTATGGAGATCCATTTTGGTTTCCAAAGGCTCATTCGGGAAAAGTTCTTCATGCATGTCTGTGATTCTTTTGCAGAAATCAAGCGCCTTTTTAGGGGAAGAAATTTTACAGCAGTACATCATAATGAAACAGCACCAGAGAGCGTGCCTGAATGCATTTCCAATTCCATTTGTGGAGGCTGTCTTAGGAAATTTTTTCTGAGCTATGGTAAACGCCTTTACCGTGGCATGAAAGCTCAGCAGGGCAAAAAGAGGATGGGGAAGGATAAGTGATAAAAGACGGATAATCTTTTTAAAACTCATACTTCTGATGGTATTGAAAAATATCTTAAAAGTCCTCATAAATAAAAATCTCTCCCTAATTAGAGAGAGATTGTATTGTTTTTGTTACAGATACTATGCTTTTACAGCTAATAAATTTACTGTTTTTGCAACAGTATCCTGAATTTCAGTTCTTTTTACGATGAAATCTACAAATCCTTTTTCCTGTAAGAATTCTGATGTCTGGAATCCTTCCGGTAAGTCTCTACCGATTGTTTCACGGATTACTCTTGGTCCTGCGAAACCGATCAATGCTCCCGGCTCTGCCATGATGATATCAGCGGTCATTGCGAAAGAAGCAGTAATTCCTCCGAATGTAGGGTCACAAAGATAAGCGATGTATAAAAGTCCTGCTTCAGAAAGCTGAGCCAATTTAGCCTGAACTTTTGCCAGCTGCATCAAAGAATAAGTGGCTTCCTGCATTCTCGCTCCTCCGGACTGACAGATAATCATGTAAGGAAGTTTGTGCTTAATACAGTAGTCTATTGCTCTTCTGATCTTTTCTCCCATTACAGAACCCAAAGATCCACCAATGAAAGCAAAATCCATACAAGAAACTACCATTTCAGTTCCCTTTACAGTTCCTACAGCATTTCTGATAGAATCAGTAAGCTTGGTCTTTGCTTTTACCTCTTTCAAACGGTCTTTGTAAGGCTTTGTATCTTTGAAGTTTAAGATATCAATACTTTCAACATTGGCATCCAGTTCGGTAAATTTACCACCGTCAAAAAGGATGTCAAAAAATTCGGCACTTCCTATTCTTACATGAAATCCGTCTTCAGGAGAAACATAGTTATTTCTCTTTAGTTCATCATGTTCCACAACTTTTCCGGATGGAGTCTGATGCCAAAGTCCTTTGGGAACGTCCTTTTTTTCATCAGTAGAAGTGGTAATGTTTTTTGCTTTTCTTTTAAACCAGTCGAATGCCATTTTTGCTTGTATTAATGTATAAATGTAAAATGTACCAATGTAAATGTATTTCTTATGAATACTTTTTACATCGGTACAAATGTACAGTTCTTATTTTAAAGTATTTACGTTATTTAAATCTTCAAATGCTTTCACCAATCTTGTAGAGAATGTTTCTTCACCTTTTCTTACCCAAACTCTTGGGTCATAGAATTTCTTGTTAGGTTTTTCTTCTCCTTCAGGGTTTCCGATTTGAGCTCTTAAATAATCAATATTATTTACCATATAATCTCTAACGCCTTCTGTATATGCAAACTGAAGGTCAGTATCGATATTCATTTTGATTACTCCGTAGTCGATAGCTTCTCTGATCTCTTCTAAAGTAGATCCTGAACCTCCATGGAATACAAAGTTGATAGGTTTAGCAGCTGTTCCGAATTTCTCCTGAACATATTTCTGAGAATTGTCAAGGATTTTTGGTGTAAGAACTACGTTTCCTGGCTTGTAAACTCCGTGTACATTACCGAAAGCAGCAGCAATGGTAAAGTTATCAGAAATAGCTTTTAGTTTTTCATACGTGTAAGCTATATCTTCAGGCTGAGTATATAATTTAGAGTTATCAACGTCTGAATTGTCAACACCGTCTTCTTCACCTCCTGTAACCCCGATTTCTACTTCAAGAGTCATCTGAAGCTTAGCCATTCTTTCGAAATACTGAGCTGAGATCTCAAGATTTTCTTCTAAAGACTCTTCAGAAAGGTCTAACATGTGAGAAGAGTAAAGAGATTTTCCTGTCTGCTTGAAGAAATCTTCGTTAGCATCCATTAATCCATCAATCCAAGGAAGTAATTTCTTTGCACAGTGGTCTGTGTGTAGAATTACTGTTGCTCCGTAAGCTTCAGCAAGAGTGTGGATATGTTTTGCGCCAGCGATAGATCCTAAGATGGCAGCCTTTTGTCCGTCATTGTTTAATCCTTTCCCTGCGTTGAATGCAGCTCCACCATTTGAAAACTGAATAATTACAGGAGAGTTCAACTTCGCTGCAGTTTCCATCACAGCGTTTACATTGCTTGATCCAATTACGTTTACTGCAGGTAATGCAAACTTGTTTTCTTTAGCATACTGAAAGATATCAGTAACTAACTGACCTGTGGCAACTCCTGCCGGAAAAATTCTGCTCATGTTTTACTTTTTGTTATAAATTTATTAGGTGTTTTTAATTTCGTGTAAAGGTAATCATTTTTAAGAAATTACTAATTTCTTTTATCTCTTCCCCAAAGTAGCTTCTGACGGATCGTCTCATAGAAACTCAAACTGTTGGGCTGTACCAGAAGAAGCTGGAATGCTGCTTTTTTGATGATAATTTCCTTATCGGTTTCTATATGGATCAGTCGGGAGTCCAGAGAAAGTGAATATTGAGGAACACGGCTTTCCACCCTGAATTTTATTTCTACTTTGTCATTGACCACCAATGGTCTCACATTCAGATTGTGAGGTGCAATGGGAGTGATGACGAAATTTTCGTTGTTTGGAGAAATGATGGGCCCGCCACAGCTCAAAGAGTAAGCGGTAGAACCTGTAGGAGTTGATATGATAACACCGTCACCCCAGAATACATTCAAAAACTCATTATTAATATAAGAATCTACTGTAATCATTGAGGTGGTTTCTTTTCTGGAAACCGTAACGTCGTTCAGGGCATAAGGGAAAGATCCCTCCAGATTGGGAGAAACAACTTCAATGACCGATCGGCGGCTTGTTTTTACATCTCCTTTTAAAATGGAATCCAGTTCTTTAAAAGCTTCTTCTTTAGTGAAAAAGGCTAAAAATCCAAGTCTTCCGGTATTCACTCCTACAACAGGAATTTCAAGATCTTCAATGAACGTTAAAGAATTTACAATCGTTCCGTCTCCACCAAAAGTGAAAAACAGATCAACTTCCTTATCCAGAAGATCCTGCTTACAGTTGAAGGTTTCGAAAATTTTTGAGAACTGAAGTGCTTCAGCCATTTCATCGTACAGAACAGATTTTACATCTCTGGCTTCAAGTTCAGAGATAAACTTGCTTAAATATAAAAAAGTATCAAGATCTTTTTTCTGAGAATATATGGCTGCCTTCATGTTATATTTCTATGAATTTTTGTAAAAACCCAAATCGGTCTTTAAACAGATCGGATTTCTCATCAGAATAGTATTTTTCAACAATTCTGTAGTCATACCGGTCAAAAGTTGAGTCTATCGAGGCCAGATTTTCATTGCTGATCTTTATGGTGATTTGAACCACTTCTTCAGACATAAAGCTTATAAATCCTCCATAAAATTTTGAGTTGTTACTTTCTACGATATTGGTAATCTCCGTCATAGAATATTTTCTGGCAGGA
Source organism: Chryseobacterium rhizoplanae (assembly GCF_900182655.1). Classification (GTDB taxonomy): domain Bacteria; phylum Bacteroidota; class Bacteroidia; order Flavobacteriales; family Weeksellaceae; genus Chryseobacterium; species Chryseobacterium rhizoplanae. Next base: position 536,672 of record NZ_FXTC01000002.1, on the reverse strand, counting down.
GTTTCTACCGTAAGAATGGCACCTGTTTCTGAAAATAAAGGATAACGGGAAAGGTCCTGGAAAACATCTTCACAGGTGATATACCCCAGATATTTTTCATTTTTATTAATCACCGGGATCACATTGCTGCTGAAGGTATAAAACAGACGGATACTGTCCATAATATTACTGTCCTCCAGAATAGCAAACCGCTCAATCTGATGCTCAAGGTCCTTCAAAGTCCCGCCATCTTCTTCATACAGAAAATCCATTGCAAGGGCTCCGTAAAAATGGTGGGATTTTTTGATAAAAACATGGGAATATCCAAAATCTTCCAACATATTTCTGGCCGACTCTATAGAGTCAGACAAGCTAAAACATGGAAAGTCTTTTGAGATATAGTCCTTGATAAACATTGTGCTAATTTATAAAAAATTAAATGAAACTTTTTCTGAAAACGCGACTTTTTTTAAGCTGAAACAAAAAAAATGCCATCAAAATTTGTTTGTAATGAAAAAAAAAGTACCTTTGTCGCCTTTCATTTTTACTTTTTATTAGATTTATTTCAAACTGCACTGTCTACTAAGGACATATGCAGTTTTTTTATTTTAACGCTTTTGCAAATTCCCACATTACAATTCCGGCACATACACTTACATTCAGAGAATGCTTTGTTCCAAGCTGTGGAATTTCTAAAAATACATCAATATTAGGGAGAGCTTCATCACTGATTCCTTCCACTTCGTTTCCTAAAATCAAGGCATATTTTTTCGACCTGTCAATCGTAAAATCAGTAATAAGCTGGCTTCCGGTAGTCTGCTCAATTCCGATGATTTCATATCCTTTGCTTTTCAGATCAGAAATCGCTGTATTGGTTTCTGTCTCATGAGACCAGTCTACACTTTCTGTTGCTCCCAATGCCGCTTTATGAATCTCACGGTGGGGTGGCTGCGGCGTGATCCCGCAAAGAATTATTTTTTCAATTAAAAAGGCATCTGCCGTTCTGAAGGCTGCACCTACATTGTGCATACTTCTGATATTATCTAAAATGATGACCACCGGAATTTTTTCAACCTTCTTAAATGTTTCTACATCTATTCTGTTAAGTTCTTCCAGTTTTAGTTTCTGTACCAATTGTATTATTTTGTTGAGATTAATTTTCCGTCTTTATAGACCTCTGTTTTTTCTATGCTTCCGTCTTCACGGTAATGAACCCTGTTGCCATTTCTCTTGTCGTTGGCAAACTCTGTTTCACGTTGTAATTTTCCTGAAGGATAAAACACTTTCCATTTTCCGGTCGCAAGGCCGTTGTCATACTGGCCGATGTCTTTCACGGATTTTCCGTCTTCATGGAAGGTTTTGCTTTCTCCCTGTAATTTATTGAATTTATAATTCGAAATTTCAGTTATTTTGCCGGCTGGAGAATAAAAAGTAGCGGTAAGGCTGTTATCATAAACATTCTTTTCTCCGTTTCTGAAAGCTTCCTTGGAAGTAAGTACTCCGTTCTTATCGAAATAGGACCATTCTTTTACTTTGAATCCCTTTTTATATTCTCCTTTAGACTGTATTTTTCCGTTATCGTAATAAAAAACAGCATCTCCGTCCAGTTTCCCTTTTTCCCATTCTACTGTATTTTTTACCTGCCCGTTATCATAGAATTCTTTGCAGGATCCCTCCTGTAATCCGTTTTTATATCCACATGGTTTCTGTGCCAGAATCATGACAGAAGTGGAAAAAAACAATAAAAACATGTACTTCATAGCTATTTTTACTTCAAAAATAGTAAAATACTTATATTTGACTCAAAAATATACTATGAAAAAAATATTCACCTTATTCATATTGATATGGGGATTTATCTGTCTTGAGGCACAAAATACGTATTATCCTCAAGCTTTTTTTGATAAAAAATTGGCCAGAGACATGCTGGGATTCGGAAATTCTACCATTGAAGGCGTTGCTTCCACCAAACAAAAAAACAATTGGGGGATCAAGCCATTGCTTGGAGAAAAACATTATGCACCCAAAGGAACTGTGATCATGCTTTTTCCTGTAACGCCTTATTTCGAGGAATTTTATGACATGAGAAGAAAGTATGAAAATAAAAAGACAACAGTGTATATGTCTGAAGAAGCTTTTAAATACAGAGTGGAAGCTTTAACGGATGATCATGGCAGATTTAAATTCGAAAAACTGAAACCCGGGAAGTACTATCTTGAAACGATCGTCAATTTTACAGCGACGGCAAGTTATCAGCAGCAGACAGGAACTTCAGATGCTTATAACGGGTATGGAGCTTACCTGTATTCAACACCAATATACAGTACGTTTTTCTACGGATATTCTGCAGCCAACAGGGAAAGCAAGTTTGTAGAGATAAAACAGGACGGCGAACTCAAAGAAATCAAGCTTTAAAAGCTTGATTTTTTATTTTCTGATCATAATCTGATGCACATTTTTTTCAATATTCTGCGCTAATGTTTCCATAGGAATATCATTTTCATCATTGTTGAAAGGATCTTCAATTTCTTCCGCAATCAGCTCAAGGCTCATTAAAACATAATAGACGAAAACGGTAAGCGGAATCATGAAAAGACCAATAGTGATCACATACGCAATGGGCAGTGCAAAAACGTACAGGATAATAAATTTTTTGATGAAAGAAGAGTAAGAATAAGGGATCGGAGTGTTTTTGATTCTCTCACAGCCTCCGCACACATCCAGAAACCCTGAAAGCTGTGTGTCTAAATACAGCATTTCAATTTCTGAAATTTTACCTTCTTTTTTTAATACGTTCAATTTGTGAGTCAGCAGGATAACTATTTCACTTGGGCCATGATTTTTTAATGAACTTTCTATTTCAGAATAATCTTCATCCAAAGCCAGTCTTGTAGATTCTTTGGAAAGATGTTTGGCTAAAAAGTGCGGGAAATATTTTAAATATCTCGCAATCTGTTCAGCATCCTGACGGTTATCCCCAAGTATAGTATTAATTTTTACAGCAAAATTTCTGGTGTCATTAACCAGTTTTCCCCAAAGCTTTCTGCCTTCCCACCACCTGTCATAAGCTGTGTTGGTTCTGAAAACCAGTAAAAGTGAAAGCACAAAACCCAGCAGAGAGTGAATCATTCCCACATTACTGATTCCTGATTTTGAGGTAAGATGCAGATATTCCACTTCCAGATACTGAATTCCCCAGGAATACAATCCTATAAGAACCATGCTTGGAAAAAGGATCTTCAGCGTATCACTTTTATGTAAACTGAAAAGGATTTTAAGGAAATGTTTGGTATTGTAGACTCTCATAAATTCACTTGTTACCACAAATATAAATTTTTCATCTGAGCTCTGCTAATAAAGTAAGGAAGTCTGAAGCTGGAAGAGGTATAAGCTTTTATAAAAAAAATTATAGAATGATATATAGATGTTTGCAGAACAAATCTTAACTTCCAGCATCCCACTTCCAGCTTCCAGCTCTTTTAATCTTAATTTTCTCAGGTTTCAAAAAAACACTATTTTTATTTCGCATTAAATACAAAATACATGATCCTCGAAAACGTAGATATTGTAAATGATATCAGTAAAGAAGATTTTCAGAAAAATTATTTTAAGAAGCAAAAACCTCTTTTAATCAAGAATTTTGCCAGAAGATGGGATGCTTTCGACAAATGGAATCTGGCTTACATCCGGGAAAAAGCAGGAGATCAGGAAGTTCCGCTGTATGATAATAAGCCTGCAGATGCTGCTAAAAGCTCTGATGCTCCAGTGGCTCAGATGAAAATGAAGGAGTATATAGATACCATAAAAAGTAAACCTTCAGATCTGCGTATCTTTTTCTATATCATAACAGACAGGCTTCCTGAGCTGTTGAAAAACTTCACCTATCCGGACCTGGGAATGAAATTTTTTAAGAGATTACCAACATTATTCTTTGGGGGAAGTGAAGCCCATGTTTTAATGCATTATGATGTGGATTTGGGTGATTTTATGCATATCCATTTTGAAGGAAAGAAAAGAATTCTTTTGTTTGATCAGAAGCAGTCCCCATTTTTATATAAAGTTCCTTTATCTGTTCATACAATATATGAGGTAGATTATGAAAATCCGGATTACGTAAAGTTTCCGGCACTGAAATATGCGAAAGGCTATGAAATCTTTATGGAACATGGTGATGCCCTTTTTATTCCGGGAGCTTTCTGGCACTTCAACAGATATCTGGAGCCAGGTTTTTCACTTTCATTGAGAGCGCTTCCGAATAAGCCGAATGTATTTGCCAATATGCTGTATCATGTTTTCATTATGAGATATACGGATAAGCTTATGAGAAAATTATTCAAAGCAAAATGGGTGAATTATAAACAGAAATGGGCCTATAAGAAAAGTTCCGAAGCATTGGAAAAACACATGAAGTCCGGACAATAGGCATTTACTTTAGATTATTTTAACGCAGGGAACGCAAACTTTTATTTGCTGATAAGGGTTCGCAAAGGCGTTTCACCCAGCGAAGAAAGCTTTCGGTTGCTCAAATGAAATGCCTTTGCGAACGAAAATTAAAGGAATCAATATCAATTTTTTTTGCCTCTTAGCGTTAAATTTTGGATTTTATTTATTGATAAGACCAAAGATTGTTGCGTCTACGAATTTTCCTTTTTCAAAAAAATAATCTTTCAACGTTCCTTCTTTGCTGAAATTTAAAGAAGATAAAAGCCTTTCAGAAGAGATATTGGAAGGATCAATGAATGCATCTACGCGGTGCAGTCTCATGGTTTCAAATCCATAAGTCAGGATGGGAAGAATGGCTTCTTTCATATAAGACTGCTGCCAGAATTTTGGATTGAGCTCATAGCCGATTTCAGCCCTGAAATGCTCCCTGTACCAGTTGTGGTAGCCACAGGTGCCAATAACTTTCTTTTCAGATTTAAGTTCCAGTGCCCATCGGAATCCTTTCCCTTTTTCAAATTCATTGTTAAAGTGCTGAATAATGCGTCGGGAGTCCTCTTCTGTTTTGAAGGTTTCCAGATCATAATATTCCATAACTTCGTCCAGCGAAAAATATTCGAACAGATCTTGGGTATCATTAAAAGTAAGCTGACGTAAAATAAGCCTTTCAGTCTCTAAGACAGGAAATTCCATAAATAATGTGATTTGATGGGTGAAAAGTACGATTAATTACTGATAAAGAAAAGTATGGAAGATTAACCCCTAAACAATTCTCTTACCCTGAATTTATTTTTCTAAATTTGGGGCTCATTTTTTACTATGGCAAAATCGAAGAAGGAAACCCCATTAATGACGCAGTACAATACCATCAAGGGTAAATATCCGGATGCGCTATTACTTTTCAGAGTAGGGGACTTTTATGAAACTTTTGGGCAGGATGCTGTGAAAACATCCCAGATTCTTGGCATTGTTCTTACCAAAAGAAACAACGGGGAAGGAAGTGTGGAGCTGGCAGGATTTCCGCACCATTCAATAGATTCTTATCTTCCGAAACTGGTAAGAGCAGGAATGAGAGTGGCCATCTGTGATCAACTGGAAGATCCTAAAATGGTGAAGGGAATTGTAAAACGTGGTGTGACTGAGTTGGTTACACCGGGAGTTACCTTCAATGATCAGGTTTTAAATTCAAAAAAGAACAATTTCCTGCTTTCATTACACAAAGAAAAAGAGAAATATGGAATCGCTTTAGTGGACATCTCTACCGGTGAGTTCCTGGTAAGTGAAGGGAATCTGGAAAAGCTGTTGCACATTGTCAATACTTTTGATCCCAGCGAGATTATTTATCAGAGAAGTGTACAGATCCCGGAGCAGATAAAGAATAGAAGTGCCTTTAAACTGGAAGACTGGGCTTTCCAATATAATTTTGCTTATGAAAAATTAACGAATCACTTCAAAACCAATTCCTTAAAAGGATTTGGTGTAGAAAACCTTCCGCTGGCCATTACTGCAGCAGGAGCTATTTTTGCATATCTGGTGGAAGATACCCATCATAATCTGCTGGCCCATATTACAAAGCTTCAGATCATTCCACAGGAAGATTATCTGATGATGGATAATTTTACCCTGAGAAACCTTGAAATTGTTTATCCAAGCAATCCACAGGGAAAATCTCTGCTGGATATTATTGATAAAACTTCTACTCCAATGGGAGGAAGGCTTTTGAGAAGAAGAATCATTCTTCCCTTAAAATCAGTGGATGAAATTATGAGAAGACTTTCTCTGATTGATTTCTTAAACGAAAATGATCAACTGAAATATAAGATCTGCCAGCTTCTGAAATCGATTTCTGATCTTGACCGATTAATGGGAAAACTTGCTGCAGAGAAAATTTCACCTAAAGAACTGGGATATCTTCGTCAAAGTTTAATTAATATTCACAAAATCAAATCTTTATTGCATCCTCATGCGGATGTGCTGGCTTGGCTGGAACCTTTGTTTGATCTTGAAGAACTGATTAAATTCCTTCAGAATCATCTTAATGAAGAACTTCCGGTAAGTATTGCCAAAGGAAATATCATTAAAGAAGGTGTTTCTGAAGAACTGGACAGATTGAGAAATCTACAGAATAAAGGACGTGGATTCCTGGACGAAATGTGCCAGAGAGAGATTGAAAGAACAGGTATTACAAGCCTTAAAATTGATTTTAATAATGTTTTCGGATACTATATTGAAGTCCGGAATACCCATAAAGATAAAGTTCCTGATGATTGGGTAAGAAAGCAGACCTTGGTGAATGCTGAAAGATATATAACCGAAGAATTAAAGGAATACGAAAGCCAGATCCTTGGTGCTGAAGAAAAAATAGGAGTTCTGGAAACTTCGCTGTACAGAAATGTATGTTCAGAAACGATGGTTTATATTGACCAGATCCAGGGAAACTCCAATATCATTGCTCAGCTTGATGTAGCTGCTGGATTATCTGAACTGGCTGTTTCTGAGAGCTATACAAAACCTGTTTTAAATGACGGTTATGCTATCGATTTAAAAGAAGCCAGACACCCAATCATTGAGAATGCACTTCCACTGGGTGAAAAGTATATTCCGAATGATATCTTCCTGGATAAAGATTCCCAGCAGATCATTATGGTGACAGGACCGAACATGGCCGGTAAATCTGCCATTCTGCGCCAGACTGCTATTGTTTGTCTTTTGGCTCAGATAGGAAGTTTTGTTCCTGCAAAACATGCTGAAATAGGAATGCTGGATAAGATCTTTACAAGGGTAGGTGCTACAGACAATATCTCGGCAGGAGAATCCACTTTCATGGTAGAAATGAACGAAGCAGCTAATATTTTGAACAATATTTCAGAGCGAAGCCTTATTCTGCTGGATGAGATTGGTCGTGGAACTTCCACTTATGACGGGGTTTCTATTGCATGGGCAATTGCAGAATACCTTCATCAGCATCCAACACAATCCAAGACGTTGTTTGCCACGCATTATCATGAACTGAATGAAATGACTGTCAATTTTGAAAGGGTAAAAAACTTCCACGTTTCTATTCAGGAAAACAAAGGAAACATCATTTTCCTGAGAAAGCTGGTTCCTGGTGGAAGTGAACACAGTTTCGGTATTCATGTAGCAAAACTGGCGGGAATGCCTGCCAAAGTGGTGAACAGGGCCAATGAAATTCTTAAAACCCTTGAAGCGAGCAGAACGCAGGGAAGTGAAGGTACTTCTGAGAGTATCAAAAGAGTGACGGAGGAAAATATGCAGCTCTCTTTCTTCCAGCTGGATGATCCTGTTCTGGAAAATATCCGTGAGGAGCTGACGAAAATAGATATTAATACATTGACACCTATTGAAGCTTTGATGAAGCTGAATGCAATAAAAAAAATGATTGGAGGTTAATCCAATCATTTTTTTTAATAATGTTAAAAAGCTTGATTAGCAGCAATAGCCGTCTTTACCCCTTGGGCCGATAATAAGGAAGTGGCTTACTCCTCTTAGCTTGCATAAACCTTCTGCGCAGGCTGCTATACCTCCGTTGATTTCTTTAAGCTCGGCTTTGGCGAGTTTTCTTGTGTTGAGGTTTGAATTTTTCATATTTTCCAAGTTTATCTTGTATAACTTGGTTAACAGCAAAATCCATCCTGCATGCCAGGCACTCCTGAGCGCTCTTCTCCGGTGTGAGGATCTGTGCAGCTTATTACTCTAGGGCAGATGGGTCTGTTAGCTCCTCCGCTGATTTCTTTAAGCTCATTTTTACTAAGCTTTCTTTTTTGATTTTTTGAATTTTTCATAATAATTTTAATTTGGTAAAAGCTAATTTACAAGTTATTTTAATATTTGCAAAATATTGTGAGTCAAATTGTTAACTTTTTTTCACGAAATCTATTTTATAAAAAAAAGATTGAGGGGCTTCCTCAATCCTTATTTATCTAACTGAGCTTTTTTTGAAATTAACAGCAATATCCGTCTCTTCCTACCGGTCCTATTACAAACTCGCCGTCACCCCTGTCACAAAGACCTTCCGGGCATACAACAGGCCCGTTACCTCCGTTAATTTCTTTCAATTCGTTTTTGGTAAGCTTTCTTTTCTGAATATTTGATTTTTTCATAGTAATTTGATTATTAGATTTTTAATTGATTAGCAGCAAAATCCATTTTTGTCACCAGCACCAAGCTGCCATTCTTCAAATTCTCCCATGCGGCAGAATCCATCAAAGCATAATCTTCCGCTTCCTTTAATCTCTTTCAATTCGTTTTTTGTCAATTTTCTCTTTTGAATGTTTGATTTTTTCATGGTAATTTTTAGTTTTGATTTGATTTTTCTTGAAGTTTTTTGATTAGCAGCAGAATCCATCTTTTCCCACCAGACCTGGAACCATTTCTCCTGAGTCAGGATGTGTACAGAACCCGCGAAGGCATCTTGGAGGAAGCGCTCCACCGTTAATTTCTTTTAATTCGCTTTTGGAAAGCTTTCTCTTTTGAGTGTTTGAATTTTTCATGATTTAATTGAGTATTAGAATTTTATTAACAGCATTGTCCTTTAGGAGTACATGAGCCTATTGTCATCTCACCATCAATATTACAAAAACAGGTTCCCGGACAAAGTGGTCCGCTGCCTCCATTAATTTGTTTCAATTCGTTTTTTGTCAATTTTCTCTTTTGAATGATTGATTTTTTCATGGTAATTTTAGTTTTGATTCAATTCAAATATAAAAAACAATTTGCATAATTCTACTAATTGTGAAAAAATTAACATATCTGTGTAACAAAATAAAAAGAGGATTAAGCTCCATGTAAATACCACAATGAATCCTTTTTGCAGTCTTAAAATCGCTTAAAGAAACGAATATTATGCTCTTAGGATGCCGTAAATGCCCTGATAAAAGATGAACCGGTGAAAATGACAAAAACAGTAGCTATCGGATGTACAATTAAAGTAAAGAAATAATATATTTGCTCCTATAAAAATAAAATCGGTGTTCCTTGAATACCGATTTTTTATGCCTAATTCCTTTTGAAATGAAATTACAATTCAGCCTGAAATATCTCCTTCTGACCCTGTTTATTTTTCTTGTAGAAGTATTGATTGCCACCAAACTGAGCCATATTTTCTTCGTAAGAGCTTATCTGGGGGATGTTATTGTGGTGATGCTTCTTTATACTTTCGTAAAGAGTTTTGTAAAAATAAATAATGAGAAACTGATTCTTGGGATTCTTATTTTTTCCTTTCTGATAGAATTTGCACAGTATTTCCATATTGCAGAAAAACTAGGCTTCCGTCCTGGAAGCCTGATGTATATTGTTATCGGAAATTCTTTTTCATGGATTGATAACCTGTGCTATGCTGTAGGCTGCCTGCTGCTTTATCTTTTCGTAAAGATGACAAAAAGTGAAACCTTAACCTCAACCCCTAATCCCTAACACCCGCAACCTAATCCCTACTGTTTATCTCCCAAAACTGTCATACTTATCCTCTGCATACTTGGTAAAGCGGTTCAATAAAGCAACATTTTCCTTTTCCATAGGAGAAAGATCATTGTCTACATTGCTGGAAACAGGAATGTACCAGTCTGTTTGTTCAAAGAAATTTCTGTAGGTTTCTTTTTTGAAAGAATAGCCATGTCTTGCAAATACGGAATTTTTGATGATCTCAAGATCAAGTTTTCTTAAGTTTTTAAGATCCTTTTCCGTCAGTTTCTGCTTAGAGGCATTCAGTTTGAAAATTGCTTCTGAAGCGATACGGTTTTTAGATGTTTTATAGCTTTCTGTCTTTCCGGTTTCTTCATCCGTGTACTTTTCTGTAAACTCCTTAGGATTGGACCAGTCTACAAGATCAGAATCTTTATTCAACATAAAATTAGGATTATAAACAAACTCTTTTTTAGTCAGTTTAAGTGTTTTTGAAGGTGCTTTAACGCTTGTTTTATCAAAGGCGTTCCACTTTCCGGTCAGGCTGTCTCCTTTTAGTTTTACTTCAAATCTCCCGTCTGTTTTATCATTGCCAGGCTCATCCAGTATAAAAGACGCTGAAGTCTCATTGAAAACTCCTCTGAACGGGCGCTGATTGCCATTCACAATACTTTGTCCGTAAACGCTGTCCTTGGTAATTCTGTTGATCTTTAAAGAAATTCTTTTGTAATTATCAACATCATATTCCGAGCCATCTGTCTCGTCAACTACCTTTTCCATTCCGGCAAATTCTCCGGTATAAATTCCGTAATATTCTTTGTGAACCTCAGGAATAACAACAGAATCTTTCTTTGCGGTCAGAGAATCTTTCCCCGATTCATTGATCTTTCCCTCTTTTTTACAGCTTGCCAAAGAAACTGCCAGTAAAGAAATCAATGTGTAATTTACAATTTTCATAGATGTTTTTTTGTGATTAAATATTCAATAATAAGGATATTGGGGATCCAGCCCAGCCATGCAATGATCTGATACACATCCATAGGATTGGGATGAAATAAATATACAATAATTACTTTCCACATTCTCAGGGTAATTGCAGACAGTGTAAAAGCAAAACTGCGCCACATCCATTGCTTGTGTTCTTTAAACTTTTTGTGTCTCGCCAGCTGATAGGCTTTAAACGTTGAAAACCACCATAAAAAGCCTAAAATGACAAACGATATCTTTGATAAAATACCTCCGTTGGCAAAGATTCCCATATAAATTCCTGATGGCGCCGCAAGAAACAGGATAAGGAAAATATACACTTTTCCCATATTCCGGTGGAAGTTTTTTAATCCAAAATTCCGTCTGAGAATAGCCAGAAACCCTGAAAGAAGAACAAAGATACTTGTATAAACGTGAGTATAGAAAAATATAAGATATTCCGGCCTTTCTACCACTTCCGTCTGCTTAATCATCAAGAAACTGACTTCAGGATTAAAAGGAATATATTCTAAAGTAATTTTTAACATCAGCCAAAAGAAATATGCAAATCCAAGAACTAAAAGGATTTTAAAGAAAACTGCAGTACTTCTTTTGACTGATAGCATTTTAATAATTTTTAAAAGTCATAGGAACGTTATATGTTGATTTAATGGATTGCCCATTTTTAGTGGCGGGTTTCCATCTTTTTTTTGAAGCATTCATCACACGATCCATTTCTTTATTCAGAGCAGGGTTGTTTCCTGTTGTTGAAATAGAACTTATGCTTCCGTCAGTATTAACATCAAAAGATGTTAATGATTTCGATGTACCAGATGCTTTCTCCATACAGGAAAGATCAAAGATTTTACTGATATCCTGCCTTAGGGCAGTCATTCCTCCTGGATATTCAACAGGTGTAGTAAATGTATTTTCTGTATTATTGTCTGGATTATAAGTGGTTTCTGGCTGGTTGGTTTGTGAAAATGTGAGTCCAAAACCAAGACACAAAGCGAAGGTTACTATTTTTTTCATGATTACAGGGTATTCAGGTTATTTATTTTCAAAGAAATCGATGACCAGTTCATTGAACAATTCCGGTTTTTCTTCAGGAACATAATGATTTGCATTTGGGATAATAGCTAATTGTCCTTTTGGGATAGATTCTGCGATTTTTACCGTATGTTCTGTTTTTATAAGATCATTATCACCGGCAATGATCAATGATGGGCACTGAATTTTATTCAGATCTTCATACTTCCATTGAGGATACTTCAAATCCAGATTGAGAAGATCAATAAAGATATCATTTTTATGGTCTTTATTCTCTTTAGTAAGGCTCACGAGCATTTCTTTCATGGATTTTAAATCATTATCTTTAACTCCTTCCGGAAATATATTGGCTCCTGAACATGCTATTTTGTCTACCATCTCCGGATATTTCATTGCCATAGACAGCGCAAGAATTCCTCCGTCACTCCAGCCAAGAATTTTTGTTTTTTTGATGTTCAGCTTCTCTAAAAACTGCTTAAGATCCTCTGTCTGAATATCAAAAGTAAGTTCTTTCGTTTTATCATACGTAGATCTTCCCCTTTCACGGCAATCGACAATGATCACTTTATATTTTTTAGCAAAAGTATCTTTTTGGTTCATAAAGGCACTGATGGATTGGCCATTGCCATGAAGCATAAGAACCGGCTCACCTTCTCCATAGACTTCATAGTATAATTTGATACCATTAACATCCATAAATTTTCCTTCCGGCATTGCTCCGATAATACCACGACCTTTGATCAACAAAGATTTGCTGCCACTGAATGGTTTGTAATCTGAAGTTTCAATTGTAAAATGTTTTACGTGCTTTAATTTCTGAGAACGGATTCCTTCAAACCAACCATTTGAAGATGCAATGTCTTTTTCAAAACCCGAGTTTTCCAGCGGAATTTCAGTCCATTTTTTTGACTTTCCATCATTGATTTCCAACTTAAAATCGTCAAAATAAAAATCCCCGTTGCTTTGTGCAAAAGCTCCGATATTCATGGTCTTCGCAGATGGATTGATGGTTCCTTTTATTTCGTAGGTTTTCCATTCATGGGTTACTTGGATTCCATAATATTGATTTTCAAAGAAACTGATAGACTCATCTTTATTATCTATTCTGCACCATAACCCACAATTGGAACCATTATCCTCATTATCTTTTCTGATTTTTGCCGTTATACGGAAGTTCCAGTTGGGCTTATTCTCTATATTGACAGCCTGTGTAAGTGAAGTCCAGTCAGAGACAATTGTTTTTTCCTGGCTGTATCCTAAACAGAACAAGAGTAGAAGAAAGAAACCGAATTTTTTTTTCATGTATTTAGTTTTTAGTAAAAGTAATATTTTTTTATAAGTTGTTGAGATCCTGTGCAATCAGCCATCCCTCACTCCAGCATGCCTGGAAATTGAACCCGCCTGTCACAGCATCTATATTCAAAACCTCTCCGGCAATATAGAAATTAGGTAGCAGTTTTGAAGACATGTTTTTAAAGTTAATTTCCTTTAAATCAACACCTCCGGCTGTCACAAATTCATCTTTAAAAGTTGATTTTCCGGTCACCTGGAACTTCTTTTTGCAGAGATTTTCTAATATTTTCTGCATTTCTTTTCCGGAAATATTAGCCACCTGTTTGTTGAGGTCAACTTTTGAAATGTCTAAAATTTTCTGCCAGAACCTATTGGTAATATCAAAGATCTTAGACTGTCCGATAGTTTTCTTAGGATTACTTTGTTTAAAATGATGAAAGATTTCCTCAGCCTCATCCATTTCTATCGAAATAAAATTAACCTCAATTTCAAAGTTATATTTAAGTTTTGCCAGACTTATGGCTTCCCATGCGGAAATTTTCAGAACAGCAGGCCCGGAAAGTCCCCAATGTGTAATAAGTAAAGGTCCGCTTTCTTCGGTTTTGAGTGTAGGAATAGAAATTCCTGCATTTTCAAAGCTTGTTCCCGGAAGGTCTTTCAGCAATTCATCTTTAATATTAAAAGTAAAAAGGGAAGGGACAAGGTCTATAATCTTATGTCCCAGATTTTCAACCATTTTTAAAGATTTTGGAGAGCTTCCGGTGGTATATACGATATAATCTGCTTCAAAATCCCCTGAATTGGTTTTTACGAGATATTTTTCATCCTGCTTTTCAATCTCTTTTACCGTACATTTTGTTTTTACAGAGACCTTTTTCTTTTGCGCTTCATTCAGAAAAGTATTGATGATCGTCTGAGAAGAGTTGCTTTCAGGGAAAGTTCTGTTGTCATTTTCAATTTTCAACGGAACATTACGCTGGTCAAACCATTCCATGGTGTCCCCGGGTTGAAATTTGCTGAAAACACTCAGCAGTTCCTTGTTTCCACGAGGATAAAATTGAACAAGTTCTCTCGGATCAAAACATGCATGAGTAACATTGCAACGTCCGCCTCCGGAAATTTTAACTTTCTGAAGGACATCCGAATTCTGTTCTAAAATTGTAATTGTATATTTCTTTTCGTCAAGATTGGATGCGCAGAAAAAGCCTGCAGCACCGCCTCCGATAATAATGATCTGTTTCATGTATATGTAATCCTATGCGGAAGATTATTTTTTCAAAAGTACAATTTTTATAAACCATCTTATTTGAGTATTTTTGAAGATTATTATTTTATAATACCCAAAAACGATTTTCAAATGATTTTCTACCATAAATTTGAAGTGCGATGGAGCGATCTTGATGCTAATAAGCACTTAGCCAATTCATCATATGTACAATATTGTGCGCAAGCCAGAATGGCTTTTATGACTAAAGAAAAAATGGGAGTAACCCAGCTAAGCAGATGGGGAATTGGTCCTGTAATCCTGCACGAAAGATATTCTTTCTTCAAAGAGATCTATGCCGATCAGATTGTAATTGTAAGTGTGGAAATAGACGGATGTGCTGAAGATTCTTCTATCTACCGCTTCGTACACAAATTCTATACACCGGATGGAATGCACTGTGCCACTGCAGAAGCTACGGGAGTATGGATTGATATGATGCTTAGAAAAATGACTACTCCACCGGATGATGTAGTGGAAGCAATGAATAAGTATAAAAGCCCGGAAACTGTTGTATTATCGAAAGAAGATTTCAAAAAATTTCCTTTCCACCCACACAATATCGACCCGGCAGAAATTAATATATAAATGATAAATAATGATTGATCAATGATGTTGTTGAATTACATTCTTATTGGATCAATTATCATTTTTATCAACGATCACTTATAAACAGAAATTATGTTTGAAGATAAATCACAGGAGCTGACGCCCATTTCAAAACTAGGAGAATTCGGTCTTATTAAACATTTGACAGAATATTTTCCGCTTTCCAATGAATCTTCGGAGCTTGGAGTAGGAGACGACGCAGCAGTTATCAATCCTGGCAACAAAAAAGTAGTTCTTACCACAGATGTGCTGGCGGAAGGAGTACACTTCAATCTTGGGTATGTACCATTGAAGCACTTAGGATATAAAGCGGTGGTAGTAAACCTTAGTGATATTGCAGCAATGAATGCAACTCCTACACAGATATTGGTATCCCTTGCCGTTTCTAACCGTTTTCCGGTAGAAGCTTTAGAAGAAATCTATTCCGGAATTCAGGCCGCTTGCGGAAGATACAAAGTTGATCTGATTGGAGGAGATACTACAAGTTCCAATTCAGGGCTGGTAATGAGCATTACCGCTGTAGGAATTGAAAATGAAGAAAATATCGTAAAAAGAAGCGGAGCAAAACCTAATGATCTTCTTGTGGTAACCGGAGATTTGGGCGGTGCTTACATGGGATTACAGATTCTGGAAAGAGAACATGCTGTATATCTTGCAGATCCGAACATGCAGCCGGAAATGGAAGGCTACGACTATATCCTGGAAAGACAATTGAAGCCTGAAGCAAGAACAGACGTGAAAGCGATTCTGGAAGAACTGGATATAAAACCAACTTCTATGATTGATATTTCAGATGGCCTGGCTTCAGAAATCCTTCACCTTTCAGATCAGTCAAAAGTAGGATTCAGATTGTATGAAGAAAAAGTACCATTGGATAATCTTACAATTTCTACCGCGGATGAAATGAATTTGAATCCGGTAATGACTGCTTTAAGCGGTGGTGAAGATTATGAACTTTTGTTCACGATCTCGCCAAATGATTTTGATAAAATTAAAAATCACCCGGATTTTACCATTATAGGCCATGCTGTAGAAAAAGAAGATGGAAACTTTATGGTAGCAAGAGGATCTAACCAGTTGGTAGCATTGACTGCTCAAGGTTGGGATGCCTTTTTAAATAAATAAAACTGAAAAATTATATTTAATTTTAAATATTGTAAGAAAACCGCAGCACTTTTTTTGCTGTGGTTTTTGTTTATCACTGATTATTTTGCAATAAAGTAATGTTTACACCAGAAAAAGAAATCCCGGTTCACCATCTCACTTCTGAAGAATTTCAGATGAGCACTTTGAGTGCTGCAGGCCCGGAGAATTTTCATGATGTTCACCGGCATAATTTTTTTGAAATCATCTGGTTCAGGAGCGTGTATGAAAACAGCCGTTTAGAACTGGATTTTGAAAGCTATCAACTTGAGAACAATCAGATCTGTATCATTGCACCGGGACAGGCATTCAATATGAAGCTGGAAGGAGAAGAGGGATATGCAATGGCCATAAGCAGGGAGATTTTCAACGAGGCCTGCGATATAGAATCTGTACTTACAGGAGGTGAGCTTCCCTTTTTTTTAAATCCGGAAAATGAAAAGACCTGCAGTACACTTATATCTCTGATAGAGCAGGAATATAAAGCTTCATCAAGGACGGAACTCTTAAAGGCATATCTGAAAGCATTCTGTATCATCATCGGAGAACAAATTCATCCTCAGGAATCTTTATTGAATGACCGTCAACGCATTCAGGAACTGGTAGGGCTTATTGAGAAACATTATATAGTGCACAGAGAAACAGGTTTCTACGCTGGTCAATTAAAGATAAGTACACACCATCTTAATGATATTGTGCGCCGTTTGAGAGGAACAACAGTCAAAAAAATGATTTCCCAGCGTCTTATCCTGGAAGCCAAAAGAGAACTTAGCTTTGGAGCTCTTACGGTGAAGGAAATTGCTTTTAAGCTCGGTTTTAATGATGCTTCATATTTTTCAAGGTTTTTCAAGAAACATACTAACCAAAATCCTGACAGCTTTAAGAATAATGAAAAAAGATAATCTTCAATATTTACTATAATGATTGGCTTAAATTAATAATTTTCATTTATTTTTTGATTTAAATCCTCAGTTTGTCCTATACTTCCTTCAGTTCTTTTATTGAAATATGACGCTTTTTAAAGCAACTTTGCAGCTGAAAAACCGCCTGTGAAGGTTTATATTATTTATGAAGAAGAATTTGAATATTGTAGTGTTTATTTTGGCACTGCTCAACACCCTGGAGTCGCTAAGTATAGATCTTTATCTTCCCGCTTTCCCAAGTATGGCTAAAATCTTTAATACCGATATCGGCCATATCCAGATATCCATTTCGGTGTTCTTTGCCGGATTTGCTTTCGGGCAATTATTATGGGGACCTTTATCAGACAAAAAAGGAAGAAAACCTATGCTGTATTGCGGGCTTTTACTTTTTATTATAGGTGCTACGGCCATCTATTTTACTTCTGATATTTATGTTTTATGGGCAATGCGTTTTCTGCAGGCATTTGGAGGAAGTGCAGGCATTGTAATTGGCAGAGCGATCATTATTGATCTTTATGATAAACAGAAATCGGTAACCATCTTTTCCCAGCAGTCTCAGATCAGTGGTATCGCTCCCATTGTGGCTCCGTTACTGGGAAGTGTTTTCCTTAAATTCTGGGGCTGGAACAGTTCTTTTGCCTTTTTATGCATTATGGGACTCATCACGTTTTTCATGGTATACAAATATGTGCCGGAAACCAATAGCAGAATCAATCTTCCTGACGAAGAACTGATAAATGAAAAAGGATTAAAAGATCAGCTGAAAATGATCATTTCCAACAAAGATTTTATCAACAGTACCATGGTAGGAAGTATTGCGTTTGCATCCCTTATTATCTACATCTCGAATGCACCGTTTTTATTCATGGAAATCCATGGGTTTTCGAGCAGTACATTCAGTTTTATTTTTGCTTTTAATTCCCTGGCCTTGATAACGGCTGCCTATATCACCCCTAAACTGATCAAAAGAATAAGCAATTCAGCACTGTTATTTACAGCTACTATTGTATTATTCGTGGTATGTTCCCTTCATATTCTGATTGCTGCTGAAAACGTTTCTATAGTTCTGGAGATTGCAATGCTGTATCTGTCATTGCTGGCTATTGGTATTTTATTTCCAATTACATCCGCCCATGCACTTTCTCCGTTTAAAGAAGGAAGAGGAACAGCAGCGGCTTTACTTGGATTCATGCAGTTGATGGTTACATTCTTAATGTCGGCATTACTAGGATTTTTAGAAGCAGACTCTATCATCCCGATGGTGGTAACACGTTCCGCAATGGCATTAATTGCGGTGTGGTTCGGGTGTCGTATTTTTAAAACTCAAAAAAGGGAAAGCTTACCTGCCGGTTCTAGTCAGGAAACTCATCCTCTTATTTGATCCTGTTGTCATACGATCCGGACACTTAATCAAGTAATTTTTGTGAAAAATAACCAAAGGGTTCTCTTTGCATAAAATTTAAAATATGAAAAGAACCCTTTCGACGGTTTTATGTTGTTTATTGCCATTAGGATATTGGGTAAATGCACAATCCGGAATCTCTGCAGAACTGAAAACAGAATATATTCCGGGCTCCAATTATATCCGTCCTGAAGACAGCACAAAGACGAATTCTAAAAGTGATTTTAAACGAATAGATCTTAACCTGAGTATTCCGTTATCCGTAAAAAAAGATACTGATGGGAAAGTAAGGTCCTGGTCTATGCTGCTGAGCGGATCTTATGCAAAGATGACCCACAAGAATTACGAAACCCAGTTATTTCCGGATGAGATGCTGAATGCGCAGGTGGGAATACAGCATATGAGACCTTTAGGCAAAAAGTGGAGTATGATGCTGAATGCATCCGTGGGAGTGTATACAGACCTTGAAAGAGTCAATTTTGATGATTTGCTGGGGCAGGGAGGAATTTTGTTTATCAGGCATTTTAATCCTAATCTTTCATTGGGAGGAGGGCCGGTGCTTACCACGGCTTTTGGAGTTCCTATGATTTTACCATGGATTTATTTTGACTGGAAAACCAACGGAAAAATTAAATTCAACATCAATTTCCCGCAAGGCATGGAAGCCGGGTATCTGTTTTCAGACAAATTTGCTTTAAAAGCTGTTGTAGACCTTAACGGGATGACGGCAGAGAGAAATGTAGGCGGAAAATCTATGCTGCTGGGTTATCAGCAGATCACCGCAGGACTCAGACCGGAATTGAAAATTAATGATAAACTTACGTTACGTGTCACAGGAGGAACGGCAATATTGAGAAGTTTCAGCGAAAATGACAGGAAAATCAGCAGCATTTTCAGAGACAAAAAAATAGCGGATCCAAGATTTGCAAGTACATTCTACGCTGCGGTATCACTGCGCTGGAATCTGCCATAAATACTAAAAAGGAAGGCGTATAATTTTTATACGCCTTCCTTTTTTACGATAAGTTATTTATTTACTTGCTGATCAGTTTCTTATAAACGACCTGATTAAGCAATTCTTCTTTTCGGGTACGGGAAATAGGAAGCTCAATTTTATTAATGAAAAGCCGTCCTCCGGAGATCATATCGATATGGGTGATATTGATGAGGTAAGATTTGTGAATCCTGAAAAAATGATCTGAAGGAAGAGATTCTTCAATCGCTTTCATCGTCTGATGAATAACCAGTGACTTGTCTTTAAAATGAAGTTTGGTGTAATTCTGCATACTTTCAATGTACAGAATATCTACCCAGGAAACCTTAATAAAGGAGTCAGATTGCCTTACATACAGAAACGGATCATCCAGAGGACTATTCTTTTTTAATTTTTCACTGATGATAAATTTTTGCTGAGCCTTGTTTACCGCCTGATAAAAACGGTTAAAAGCAATGGGTTTTAAAAGATAATCCACTACCTGCAGACGGAATCCTTCCAAAGCATATTCAGAATAGGCTGTGGTAAGGATGCATAACGGTGGATTTTCCAGCTGTTCCAGAAATTCCAGACCGGTAAGATAAGGCATATTGATATCCAGGAAAAGAAGATCGATTTCGCTTTCCTTTACTTTGGCATCTGCTTCCAGTGCGGTGGCACAGGTTCCCTCAACCGATAAAAAATCAATTTGACCAGCCAGTTCTTTAAGATGGAATCTTGCAAGAGGTTCATCATCTATAATCAGACATTTCATTTTGGGGATATTAGAGCTCATAATGGTCAGATAGTGTTAGTCGTAAAGTTATTTTAAAGATATGATGATCCGTTTCAATTTTCAGATCGTGGGAGTCAGGATATTGCAGCTTTAAACGTTTTTTTACATTTTGAAGGCCAATTCCGCCTGCTCCGTCTTTCTTTTTATAGGTTGCCATATCAGAATAGGAATTTTCAACATAGAAATAGAGATTGTTGTCTTTTTCTTTACAGGAGATTTTCACATATCCTTTATGGCCGGGAAGCCTGCAGACATACTTAAAGGCGTTTTCGATAAAAGGAACCAGAAGCAAAGGAGCAATAAAAGCTTTCCTGTTATCCATTTCCCATGAAGCCTTTACATCCAGTTCATTTCCCCATCTCAGTTTTTCTACCTCAACGAGATTCTGAAGATACTCAATCTCTTTATCTAAATGAACCAGAGGCTGATTGCAATGATACAGCTGATACCTCAGAATATCCGAAAATTTCATCAGTAAAAAATCTGCAAGCTGGGTATCCGTTTTCATCAGAATATGGATATGGTTCAGGATATTGAATACCAAATGCGGATTAATCTGATCCTGCAAAAGTTTAAGCTGGTTTTCCAGATGTGCCTGCTGAAGAAGAATGTGATCACGCTCTATTCTTCCGTGTTCATTATAAAATTTTACCCCACATGCTGCTCCATTAATCAGAAATGAGGCAGGCAGAGACATATAAAAGCCCTTCCACAAAAAAGGCAACTGATCTCTGAAGTTTTCCGGAAGCTGTTCTTTGGGCTCCACCTCAAGATAGGTGAATATGACAGAAAAAACCAGACTAAGCAAGAAAATAACGATTATCAACTGTATCAGAAACCGTTTCATTTTCTTTTCCCGAAGAGCTTTCGGAAGAAGCTTATTGGTTAAAAAATGAGTAAATGTAAACGAGAATGCTGCAATAATCGCAGCCTGAATCATCGCAAGATAACTTTCTGTGGCACTCTGGAAATTAAACCACAATACAATAGCCAATACAAGCCAGAAAATAAAAGTAAATATGTATTCTTTAAAAACAAAAGATTTTGTCATGGAACTGGAAATAATTTGATAAAAAAATTAGAAACTGCAGGGAAAACAGTTTCTAATGGGTAAAGATAATTTAAGTTTTTTAGAACAGGAAATAACCTATTCCGAGGGAAAAACTGTGGGGTTTGGACTTAAACTCTTTACTGATGCTGGAAAGACCTGTTTCATACCTAAGATCTACCGTGAAGTTTTTATAATCTACCCCAATACCTCCAGTAATTCCAATATTGGATTTGTCGAACTTTTTAAAACCTTCCTGCAAAGCCTTGGAAGAAGATAAATTATTATTAAAGGCATAGCTATAAACACCTCCGGCAAATGCTCTTACATTAAAATCATCGGTTTTAATGAATTTATATCCTACTACTACAGGAATGTCAATAGCGTTCCAGGAAAGTTTTGAAGAGCTTCCGTCTTGGGAGGTGTATGATGTCTTTCTTTTGTTGAACAGAGCTTCTCCCTGTACATATAGCTTTCCGAGATCTACTCTTGTCATTACTCCTGCCTGATAGCCTAGCCCGTATTTCCCTTCCAAGGAAGAAGATGCCGTTGACGTTTTTGTAAAATTTGTTCCTCCCTTGACCCCGATGTGAAAAGCCGGTGTCTGCTGTGCTTTGGTTTCTACAGTGCAAAAGATGCATAATAACAGGGAGCTCAGAGCCAAAAATTGCTGCTTCATAATTAATTGTGTTAAAAATCTGATGCAAAACAACAATGATGAAGCGCAGTATGAAATTTTATTTGATGAATGGCAGAGATGCTTGGACCAAGACCCGTTTCCGGATGAAAATAAAAAACCGGAAATATTACTACTCCCGGTTTCTGTTTATTAATAAGGCTGCTCTTCACAAATGGAAGGAGGATTACATCCACCGCCGCCGGGATTTCCGCCGCCACCTACAGCGATACATTGTCCGGGATTTCCGTCTTCATACATTTCGCATGCATATCCCCAAGCACACTGGCAGTCGTCCTGACAATTATAAGAGTTGCCTCCCATATGACAGCCGTCTATTCCGCTGCCCAGAATTGTAGACAAGTCTTTTCTCAAAAGTTTTTTGATTTTTTTCATGGTTCAATTTGGTATTAAATGTTATCGTTTAATTTGTATATCCCTGTAAATATAGTAAAATTGTCTTAATGGATTGTAAATGAATTACATGTAGCTTCTGAACAAAAAGAAGCCATTCTTGAAATGGCTTCCTTATAATGTAAATATTCTGTTTTTAGAAGCTGAAATTCTTTTGATACAGCATATATTCTTTTTTGAAAAGAGGAATGGTACCTTCATATCTGAGAGGAGCTATCCCAAAACCATAAAACATATCAGCCTGGATTTTACCTTTTACAGAAATAACACCTTTCCTTTCAGGAATAAATGTCAATCCTAAGGACGAAAGGGCAGAAGCTCTTCCTCTTAATCCGGAATTGGCAATAGGAATAGAAATAAACATCAGCCCTACCGCTCCTTTTGCTTCTAGGCCTGCTTCAGCAGATAAGTTTCCTTCTGCGCCAGTTATAGCAGGTTCTGATTTTTTTTGAAGATTAATATTAATCGCCGGATTTTTGCTTACAAGGAAGTTAGCATTTCCTTCAAGATCCAGAAGTTGTGCCTGTACTTTTCCTGTAGCCTGTATTCCAAGAAAAGGACCAGCAGAAAGAGTAGGGCTTAAGATCAGTCCTGTAGGTCCTAAAACGATAGGAACAATAGGAATATTCAGATAATCTGTTGTGCTTGCTGTATATCCTAAGCTTCCAACAATACTTGCAGTGCTCTGAAGCTTGATGTCATCCATAATGAGATTAACATAGAAGTTGGATAAGTGTCCCCATGAGAATGTGATATTATAATCAATTTTTGGTGTAAATCCTCCTTTTACATTTACAGTGGATGTGCCTGCTGAAGATAATGGAAATGAAAAGGTTTTATTAAAATCAAAACGGTTGAAAGCAATTATTTTCTGGTTTTGAATGTTTTTTGCTTCAATAGAAAGTATTTTTTGGTTGATTTGCTCAGAGACCATACCTTCTACAGGGATGTAATTAACCATTCTTCCATCAATATTAACGGGAGCTTTACCAGATGGATCATACACTCCGCTCAGTGTTCCGCTATAGATAAATTCTTCAAGTTTTGCACTGGAAGTTTGCACTTTAAATTGGTTATTCAATTTTGAAACAGCACTCACTTTTGAAAGAATGGTGTTCACCTGATCGCCTTCTATTTTAGTCCCTACAAGAACGGTTCCTACCGAAATACTGTCTGTTTGCGGGGTCATACGGCTAAATGTGATTTCTCCGTCATTATGGGTAGAAATTGCATTGACCGATTCATCATTCAGAATAATAACATTCTTCTGTAAAGTCAGACTTCCCAAAGTCTTCATTTGAGCAGACTCTGCAGGTTTTTCAACGGGCTGATCGGCGGGATCATCCTGAGAACAAGACGTTAAAAGAAATAAACAGAAAATAGATAAAAGAAAGGTAAAGTAAAATTTTCTGTTGATTTTGAAGTG
This sequence comes from Chryseobacterium rhizoplanae, assembly GCF_900182655.1. Taxonomy (GTDB): domain Bacteria; phylum Bacteroidota; class Bacteroidia; order Flavobacteriales; family Weeksellaceae; genus Chryseobacterium; species Chryseobacterium rhizoplanae. The sequence goes on along the minus strand of NZ_FXTC01000002.1, from coordinate 512,849 downwards.
GTTAGATTTCATTTTCATATACAGTGATTTTAAGTTTTATCTAAATTAGGTGAATTATTTAACACATACAAAAGAATAATGTTAAATTAGTGTCAATAACATAATGAATTCAATGATGTTTTTTTAATATAGAAAAGAAAAACCCGCTATCACTATAGCGGGTTCGTGTATTATTTTTTAAAAGTCAATGTTAAAGGAACAGAAACATTTGACGAGACTGGTTTTCCTTTGTCTTCTGCGGGTTTCCATTTGCCTTTATCTTTCATACGGTAGAAAGCCGCTTCAATAAATGCATTTACATCTTCATTATTCCCTTTTACATTAGGATCCAGCGCATTTCCTTTAGAATCAACAACAAAAGTTATTGTTGCTTTGTAGGTATCCGGAGAAAAGTTTAAAAAATCAAGTTCCAAAGCTTCATATAATAATTTTTGAAAGCCTGCTTTGCCTTTATCATATTCAGCTTCTTTAGTAACTTTTGCTTTTGAAGGAGGATCTGCAGCGATCATCTTCTGATCTTCAAGAGAAGCTTTATCCAAAGCCTCTTTGTAAGCTGCTATTTTATCTTCTGTCAAAAGCCATTCTTTCTTCGTTCTTAAATCATTAGGCTTAGGATATTTGTTATACAGAGCCGTTTTCTTTCTTTCATAGCGTGAATCTGCCCTTTGAAATTCAGAAATCTGGGCACTGCCGAAAATAAAAGTGAAAATGAATGCTGATGCTAAGACCTTTTTCATGATTTATTAAGCTTTTACAATATTAATAATTACTTCAGTTGCTTTTTCCATACTTTCCAAAGCTACATATTCGTAGGGGCCGTGGAAGTTGATTCCTCCTGCGAAAATATTTGGGCATGGAAGTCCCATATAAGAAAGCTGGGCTCCATCCGTTCCCCCTCTGATCGCTTTGATTTTAGGCTCAATACCAGCTTCAGTCATTGCTTTTGCAGCAAGATCCACAATGTGCATTTTACCTTCAAACTGCTGCTTCATATTTCTGTATTGCTCTTTGATCTCCACTTCAGCAGTCCCTTCACCGTGCTTTTGATTGAATTCAGCAATCTTCTCTTCCATGAATTTCTTTCTGGCTTCAAATTTATCTGCATCATGATCACGGATAATGTATTGAAGTTTAGCTTCAGAGATATCAGCTGTAATATCCATTAAATGATAGAATCCGTCAAAACCTTTTGTTGTTGAAGGCGTTTCATTCGCCGGCAGCGTTTGAGCAAACTCAGCCGCTAAAAGCGCCGCATTGATCATTTTTCCGTAAGCATAACCTGGGTGAACGCTCAATCCGTGGATTTTTACCACAGCTCCGGCAGCATTAAAATTTTCATACTCCAATTCTCCAACTTCTCCACCGTCCATTGTATAAGCCCATTCTGCGCCAAATTTAGCTACATCAAATTTATGCGCTCCTCTTCCGATCTCTTCATCCGGAGTAAATCCTATAGCAATTCTTCCGTGTTTGATCTCAGGGTGAGCGATAAGATATTCAGCAGCCGTTACAATCTCTGCACAGCCCGCTTTATCATCGGCACCAAGAAGCGTATTCCCATCAGTAGTAATTAACGTCTGACCGATATATTTTTTTAAACTTTCAAATCTTGAAGGGGATAACGTGAATCCTGTAGTCTGGTTCAAAAGAAGATCATTTCCGTCATAATTTTTCCAAACCTGAGGCTTTACATTTTCTCCGCTGAAATCCGGTGAAGTATCATAGTGTGAAATAAATCCGATGGTAGGTCTGTCATCATTTTCAAGGTTAGAAGGAACATATCCCATAATATAACCATGCTCATCAATTGAAACATTTTCCAGGCCGATCGTTTTCAGCTCTTCAGTAATGTAATTGGCAATATCCCACTGGCGGGGAGTAGAAGGTGTTGTCTCACTCTCTGCATCGCTGGTTGAATATATTTTTACATAGCTAAGAAAACGGTTCAGTAATTTTTCTTTCCACAATGGGTTGAATTCTATTGTACTCATCAGATATCATAAATTTTAACAAAGTTAGCAAATTTGATGCTGAGAATACGTTATTTGCGATTTAATATCAGTTATTGAAATTATAAATGAGATATAAATCTTTGAAAATCAAAATAGTGTTAGCTTTGTATGTACAGTATACTAAGTAGTTTAGTTTTATTATATTTGAGAAAATCAAAAAGTAACAATGTTTCTTACCGAATGTCCTAGAGATGCCATGCAGGGATGGGGCGAATTTATCCCTACCGATAAAAAAATAGATTATATCAACTCCTTGATGGATGTTGGCTTTGATGTATTGGATTGTCTGAGTTTTGTTTCTCCGAAAGCAATTCCACAGATGGCTGATTCTGATGAGGTAGCCGAAAATATTGACAAATCGCGTTCTAAGACGAAAGTTTCTGCGATTATTGGCAATTACAGAGGCGCTGAAAAAGCATTGAAACACCAGTCCGTTGATATCCTGGGTTTTCCGTTTTCTATCTCCGAAACTTTTCAGCATAGAAATACGAATAAAAGTCAGGAAGAAGCTTTTGATGAAATTATTAAAATGCTTGAACTGGTAAAAAGCGAAGGCAAGCAGCTTAATATCTATTTCTCCATGGCTTTTGGAAACCCATACGGTGAAATGTGGAAGTGGGAAGATGTAGACCAGTGGGCACAAAGATTTTCAGATATCGGAGTGAAAGATATCTTATTGTCAGACACAACAGGGGTGGCAACTCCCGAAACAATTGCTCTTTTGTTTGAAAAAATACCTTCAAAATATCCTGAAATTAACTTCGGTGGGCATTTTCATAACCGTTATGAAGATTCTTATTCAAAATTAAAAGCAGCTTATGATAAAGGCTGCCGAAGATTTGACAGTGCTATCAAAGGTATCGGAGGATGCCCTATGGCTAAAGATGATCTTGTAGGAAATATGCCTACTGAACAAGTGATCAATTTTATGAGCGTTGAAAAAGCAGAACATAAGCTGAATTTACTGAACTTTGAAAGCTCTTACAATAAAGCAAAGGATATTTTTCATTTTTAAGAATAAATCTCACAGAGAAAAAGAGGTCTGCTCAGGTTTCAAAATATGTGAGAAAAACATCAATAGGAGCGGGCTTTAGCCCGCTTTATTATATTAAAAATACAATAGGCTTCAGCCAAAACATATTAATCTTAAACCCAAAATCAACAAAATGTCTCCAATAATCTCCCCATCCGAACTTAAAAATATCCCGACAGAAAACCTTGTCATTCTTGATGCAAGAACGGGAAAAGAGGTAAAACAAAGCTACCTTGAAAGACATATTAAAGGAGCCAGATTCATTGATCTGGATAAAGATTTGGCTGAGATTGGACAGGATGCCGCTTTTGGAGGAAGACATCCGCTTCCTTCCGTAGAAAAATTTGCGGAAACACTTTCAAATCTAGGAATTGCAGAGAATTCTCACATCATTGTGTATGATGATAAAAATGCTTCAAATGCAGCGGCAAGAGCCTGGTGGATGTTAAGATCTTTTGGATTTGAGAACGTTCAGGTTCTTGATGGCGGAATGCAGGCTGCTGAAAAAAACGGAGTGGAATTTTCTTCCGGAGAGGAAGCATTTGAGAAAGCTTCTTTAATAAAAAAGGATCAGTGGCTTCTTCCTGTTTCCAGTTTGGAAATTGTTGAAAATGAGCTTAAAAACGATTCTTCGACTGTTATTGATGTAAGAGATGCCTATCGCTATAAAGGGGAATCAGAACCGATTGATCTTGTTGCCGGTCATATTCCAGGAGCAATCAATATTCCTTTTTCTGAAAATCTTGATGAGAACGGAAATTTCCTGAGTCCGGAAATTTTAAAAGAAAAATATAGAAAGTTATTAGAAAATAAACCTGAGCACCTGATCATTCACTGTGGTTCAGGTGTCACTGCATGTCATACGATCTTAGCCCTGGATTATGCAGGATTCCCGATGCCGGATCTGTATGTAGGTTCATGGAGCGAATGGAGCAGGAGAGAAGGAAAAGAAATAGCAAAAGAAATATAATTATAGAAAACAAGAAAGGATGTCCGATAAGACATCCTTTTTTATGGGTACATATTACGTTGTACTTATTTTTTACTCAAGTGAAACAAAGAAATAATGATGAAGCCGATTCCTGTAATAAAAGGAGGCTGTGCTTTCATCTGCGCTCCTAAATAGAGCATATAAATACCGAGAAAAGCAAGAACTATCGCTCCAATTTTCTTTGCCATTATTTCCTGAATTATAGCATTCCTAATTCAAACTTCGCCTCTTCACTCATCATATCCTTATTCCAGCTCGGTTCAAAAGTCAGCTCTAAATCTACACTATTCACATGTTCTACTTCAGCCACTTTATCTTTTACTTCCTGAGGAAGAGTTTCTGCAACAGGACAGTTGGGAGTAGTAAGGGTCATTATAATTTTTACGTCAGCATCATCGGAGATCTGAACATCGTAAATCAGTCCTAATTCGTAAATATCTACCGGAATTTCGGGGTCATATACGGTTTTCAGTACACCAATGATTTCCTCACCAATGTCAGCAATTTGATCGTCTGTAAATTTCATTTTTTAATCTAGATTGATATTCCTTTTCAACAAATCTTCCTGACGCATGCGCCGGAAAATATTTGCCAAAGTTAAGACATCTTTTTCACAATAGTCTACAATTCTCTGCAAGTCTTTTTCTATGTAGTAAATTGATGAAACCATTGAGCCGTCAATATCATCTTTCGGGGTAGGAATACCAAAGACATGAGCCAGTAATTCCAATGATACAAAACTTTTATAATCCCCAAACTTCCACAGTTCCATAGTATCTATGTGAGGAATCTCCCAGGGCTTCTTTCCAAACATCTGAAATGGGGCAGGTGGCAGCATCCCGTTGATAAGATATCGTCTGGCAATCCATGGGAAATCAAATTCTTTTCCATTATGAGCACAGAGAATCACATTGTGAAGCCTTGGACTGTTAAAGATTTCGCCAAATTCCTGAAGCATTTTCTTTTCATCGTGCCCGGAAAAGCTTTTTATTTTAAGTGTTTCATTCTTTTCAAGCATTCCGATGGAGATACAGATGATTTTTCCAAACTCAGCCATAATACCGGCCCTGTCATAAAACTCTTCTGCGGAGATATCTTCTTTTCTCTGAAATCTGGTCTTTTTATCCCAGAGATATTGTTCAGTTTCAGATAAGTCGTCCCATGATCCTGCCTGTGGAACGGTCTCAATATCAAGGAATAAAACTCTTTCTAAAGGTATGTTCTGTATCATATGTGTTTATTTGCTGTCTATCCTACCTGCATTCCGTTTTTTGCAGGTAATGAAGGGGCTAAAAGAGTGACATCTTTTTTGTCTTCACCATATAATCCCAACACCAGGCACTCACTGAAGAAGTTGGCAATCTGTTTTTTAGGGAAATTGACTACCGCCAAGATCTGCTTTCCTACAAGGTCTTCTTTTTCATAAAGAGAGGTAATCTGAGCAGAGGATTTTCTGATTCCTAAGTCTCCAAAGTCTATTTCCAGCTGGTAAGACGGGTTTCTGGCCTTTTCAAAATCATTTACTGAAAGGATGGTTCCACATCTGATGTCTATTTTTTCAAAATCTGCCCAGGTGATCTCTGGTTTTATTGTCATGGTAATGCGTTGATTAAATGTTCTACTTCTATTTTGTGTTCTGCATATTTTTGTTGTAGTTCTGAACCTTCACCCATCCTTTTGTAATATTCCAACGCTTTTCCACCAAAGAATTTTTTATGGAAATCCGAAACCTCAGGAACTTGTGGGAAAACTTTATGAAAAAGCATCTCATAATACGCCTGAAATTCTCTTTCATTTTTGTCTTCAATTACATGTCCGGGGGCTTTCTGCCTTACGTGAAGCATTTCATGAGCTACCATATTAAGAACAAGGTTCAGGTCAAAATCAAATAAATTTCGTGGAATCATTACAGTCTGCGGTCCTCCCAATTCACCTTCTGCAGTAAGAAGCATTGATGTAGGAGAAAGCTCCTCCCTGAATCCAAACCCTGCAAAGTTTTCATGTTCCAGATCAAAAGAATGAATCAAGTATTTAGCCGCATCCAGAATCTGGTTGTGTTCTTTGTAAGCCTCAAGGTGTAAGTTGATCTGCTCGAAATTCATCTGAAGTATGTTTTAAACAAATGTATTAAAATATTGAGAATTATCAGATCATTAATTATTTAAGGGGTAAAAATAAACAAGCATTATTTTCGTTTTTCCACTTCACTTAAAAAATTTTGCTATAATTCTCAATAAAGGTTTTCTTATACTTACATATTGTCGAATTATTTATACTTTTGATGAAAATAATTTATTATATTTCGGATAGGAAATGTCTTTATTAATCATAGTTATGATTGGATCAGTTTCATATAGATACATTTTCAAATTTTTCAAAATAAAGATCACTTTACTTTGAAAAAAAAATCTGTAATTTTAAATTTGCTAATAAAATATTTCGAAAAAACTAATACTAATAATGAGAAAACAGATAAGTTTAGCACTATTAACTATAGGTAGCTTTACTCTTGCACAAGAAAATAATACCCCAAAACCCCAGGATTCAATTCAAAAAATAAAAGAAATTCAAGAGGTTCTAATAAAAACACAACGTAAAAAACAATATGTAGACAAAGCGGTTTATAGTTTCGATGAAGAAGCTTTAAAAAAAGCCAGATATGCCAATGACTTACTGCAAACTTTGCCTGAACTTCAATTCGATCCTATTTCCAGTAAGATTTCCAGTATAAAAGGTGGAAAATTTTTACTTTTAATCAACGGAATAGAATCTACAGAGCTGCAAGCCAGAGGTATCCGGCCAGAAAATGTGGTGAGAGTTGAGTATTATGATAATCCTCCTACAAGATGGGCCAATAGAGCGGATACTGTTGTTAATATTATTACAAGAAATCCTGAAGTAGGTTTTGCTGCAGGAACTTCAGTAAGTACTGCATTGACGACAGGGTTTGTAAATGGACAGGCTTATGCAAACTATACCAACGGAAGAAATAATATTGGTCTAGAGTATGCCATTAATTTCAGAGATTATGATAACCGGGCTACCAACAGAGTCTATGATTATCATTTGCAGGGATCTCATTACAATACAAATGAAAATAAGACAGATCATTTTGGCTATACCGATCAGGATATTACTTTAAGATATACTAATTCCCTGAGCGGAAATTATGTTTTTCAAACAAAGTTTTCAATGAATATTTATAATTCTTTCTCTAAGGGAAATGGAGAAAGTATTTTCACAAAAGACAATGCTTCAGAACAACATGGAACTTCACAGTATACTGGTGAAAAATATAGTCCTCCAAAACTAGATATTTACTTTTCCAAAAAACTAGGCAAAAAAGATGAAATAAGTTTTAATGTAGTAGGATCTGCATATACCAGTAAAAGCTTTGAAATTGATAAAGAATGGGTAATCAATACAGATAATATTATTTTTGATAATGATATGAATTTAAAAGCCAAACAGAAGAGTATTGTAGGAGAGGTAGCCTACACTCATGATTTTGTAATGGGTAAGCTAAGTGCAGGCTATAGAATTGACAATAACAATGTTGATAATAGTCTAGTGAATCTGGCTGGAAATTTTGATTTTTCAGTTAATTATTTGACACAATATTTATATTCAGAATTTGCAGGTAAAAGTAAAAAACTGATGTATCGTATCGGATTGGGTTTAACTAATATACAGAATAAGACTGCTACAACGAGCAATGATGACTGGACGATAACTCCTAAAATTATTTTAGGATACGAGTTGAAGAAGAATCAAAGTTTGCGATTCACGAGCAGTTACACTCCTTATAGCCCGGGTAGTACATCACTAAGTCCAAATATTAATCAGATTGTTCCTAATATTGTTTCTACAGGGAATCCTTTTTTAACAATACAAAAGGCGTGGAATAATAATTTAAATTATTCTTATAATAATAAGTATTTTGATTTTAATGCTAATCTTTTCTATAATTATTTGGATAATGCTATAAACAGTATGTACGTTTTGTATAATAACAATACCCAATATGCATTAACATACGAAAATGCCCAGTTTAGTTCACGTTTAGGGATACAGATGACAGGATCTGTAAAACCATTTGGAAATAGGCTGTTAGTTATTAAAGCCAATATTTATCCAACAATGCAGCGTGTTAAGATGATTTCAGGAGCTTTGCTTAAAAATAATTATTTCGGAAATAATTTCACAATTTCTTCTGAATACAAAAATTTAAGTTTGACTTATATGTTTAATATTCCTGTCTACACCCTAAGTGGAGCATTCTTAAACACTAATGAGAACCAGAACCATATTTTTGCCAATTATAAGCTGAAAGACTGGACATTTACCACTGGAATGTACTGGTTGGGAATGCCATCAAGATACAAGATGAAAACACTTAATGAAAGTTTAGTAAACTATTCAGGAGTTACTAATATTTACAACAACAAAAATATGTTTATCTTGGGAATAGGCTATGATTTTGCTAAAGGGAAAAAGAACGAAGTCAACAGAAAGTTATACAACAATACTGCACCTGCAACCACATTCTAGGGGAGTCTGGTTTTATTTACAGAAATTCTGTGAAAATAAGAAAGTAATTGATAATATAAAGCGGGATAATAATTTATTATTCAGCTTTTTTATTTGTATTAATTGGTCTATTTATAAATACTCTCCATTTTTTGTACAGTAAAATAGTTGTGAAATGGCTCTCAATATTTTATTATGGAATGGCTGTGTTCCATTATTTCACAATATATTTGTAATTTTATCAGGTAAATTAAGTTATTATTATTGAGAAATAGAAATACTTAAAAAGCCTCAAAAAGAGGCTTCTAACATTCATAATTGGTATTTAAAAAATACAGACCGTATTTGGTCCTACTGGAGTATCTGGGGGATAATCGCCACAATGTCTATGACAATTTGCTCCATTACAGTTATTAGACTGTCCATCAGAAATAGTATCTTCAATTCCTATTGATAAAGATTGGCTGAAACCTCCAATAAGTTTATCAGCAGATTTATCTGTTTCAATTTCTGCAGAAACAATAAGTTGCTGTAAACGTTCCATGTTTAGGCGAGTATTCTCAAGACTGAAATTTTTCATATTTTTTAATTTTTAAGTAATGAACCATTAACGAAATGCTCCGCGGTAGTTATTGAGGGAATTATGATCTAAAAGGCAACTGAGGGATATCTGCGCCGCAATATTTACGACAATTCACTCCATCACAATTATTAGTCTGTCCATCAGAAATAGTATCATCAATTCCTATTGATACAGCTTGACTGAAACCACCAATTAATTTATCAATTGATGCATCTTTTTTAATTGTTGCAGAGGTAATTAGATCTTTCAGGTGATCAGTATTTAAACTTCTCTTTTCATTTTTTTTCATAATTCAATTCTAGTTTATTTACCGCAGGCTCCGCTACAATTGAGATTTTGATGAATGCTGCAATTGATGGCACAGTTACCTCCCTGGCAGTTATTTGAGATGCCATCATCAATTCCTGTTTCCGGATTGGTAATTGTATGAGAAAAACCTCCCAACAATTGTTTCCCTTGTGATTCTGAAATTTTTTCAAAACCAGTTAAAACCACTGTGGTTTTAATTTTGATTACTTTTTTCATAGCAATAGTTTTTAAAATTGTTAATTATAATTTTTTATGAATGTTGTAAACGCTTAAAGGATATGAATTTGGATTGAAGTTTCTTATCTATTTTTCAACTGTATACATTGTGATTTTTATCTCCCCATCGTCCGTATGAAGAATATCTTTAATGTCTTTTCGTTGTAAAGTAGAATTGATGTTTTCTGCTGAGATTTTTTTTAAAGTATCAATGTAAATTAAACTTTTAGGTGATTCTAGCTTTATCCAGCCCGTATCACTTATTAAATAATAAGAATTATTAATTTCAAAGAAACTTTTTTGACTGCTTTTTCTCAAATTATTAATGGTTTTGTTAAACCTCAATTTTTCTAAAACATTTTCGAAATTATTGGAAGCAGATTTAAATGAAAGGTCACTGCTAAAAATAAATTGTGAAAAAGAATCTACATCAGAAGCCTCATTGGCTTTCTTAATTCCAAAATAATATATTGTGTTAATGTTTCCTTTTTTAAAGTCTGCCCAATTTTCAGTTTGGGTAAAAGATAGATAGCCTTTTTTTTCTAGCTTAATCTTAAATTTTATGCCTTCCTTATTAGCATATTGTAACTTACCTATAAAATAACCCTTAGAATCAGTTTTTGCAATAACATCTCCTTTTTCATTATAAATATTCACATTTTCTATAGGAAGGAGAGATTTTGAATCAAAAACGATTCCTGAGATATTAATTATATTTTCTTTCTCTGGCTGGCTGGCATACACTTGTGAAAGAAACATATTTCCAATAAGAAAAATAAAAACTGCTACAAAATTTTTCATGTTTATATTTTTTATTAATTAAAGTAAGAATCGTGCTTTTAAATTTGAATGAGAAATGATTAATTTCCTAATTCTAATTGATTTTTTACTAGAGAAAAATATTTTTCTCTTGTCACAATGAGTTCTTCATGGGTTCCTATTTCCGTTATTTCTCCTTTCTCCATTACAATGATTTGATCTGCATTTTTAACTGTACTTAAACGATGAGCTACAACAACTACTGTTCTTCCTACAAAAAAATCTCTTAAATTATTTAGAATTTCTTTTTCTGTGTTGGCGTCCAAAGAACTGGTAGCCTCATCAAAAAATAGAAACTCAGGATTTTTATAAACCGCTCTGGCTATTAAAACCCTTTGGCTTTGCCCTCCGCTCAACTGCATTCCAATATTCCCAATTTTTGTTTCAGAACCCAGGGGTAAAGATTCAATGAAATTATCTAAGCACGCTACTTTTATTGCGTTTTCAAGCTTCTCTAAATCTATAAATTCATTTTCACAAAGAGCAATATTGTATTTAATAGTTCCGGAAAAAATATGTCCGTTCTGAAGGACTGCGCCACATTTATCTCTCCAATGATCAGGATCTAAATTTGAAAAATTATCTTCACCAAGAAATAAATTTCCAGAAGTTGGAAGGTAATATTTCATTAATAATTTCATTAACGTTGTTTTACCACTTCCACTGGTACCAACAATTGCAGTCACTTTATTTTTAGGAATTGCAAAAGATAAATTGTTAATTACGAAGGGATTAAAACTTCCTGGATATTTAAAAGAAACTTTATTTAAAATAATATCATGAATCTCTATATCACTTTCGGGAATCTCTTGGTCATTTTCATTTGATACCCTAAAGACATCCTCAATTCTTTTTTGAGATATCAAAGCGTCCTGACCATCTTTTATGTTGTTAATCAGATTAATAATAGGTCCGCTTAATTGACCTAGAATAAATGAGATACTTAACAAAGTACCTACAGTCATCTGTGAATTTATTATAAAATAGGCACAAATTGCAATTATTGTTATTTCTTTAAATTTCAAAAGAAAATTAGCACCAGATAATTGGTAAGCGTTGAGATATAAGGACTTTAATTCTAACTCATTGAGGCTTCTTTGTAATTTTAAAATTTTTGATATAATAGTATTCTGAGCCTGATTAACTTTGATTTCAGGCATATTCATTATAAACTCGTACAGGTTATTACTGTTGTCTGATTGCTTTATAAATAATGAATATTCTAAAGCAGCTCTCTTTTTTAAAAAAAATGATATCCAAATAACAGATAAGGTGCTTAATACAGCAAATATTAAAAAAACTAATTTGTTTAAAGAAAACAGGATGCCACTAAAAACAATTAAATTAAGAGTATTTATAAAAAAACTAATTCCCTTCCATGTAAAAAAGGTTTGTAATTTTGATAAATCACCTAATCTAAGCAGGGTATCTGTATTGAGTCTGGTATCAAAATAATTGACGGGTAATTTTATCAGTTTATTAAGAAATTTTTCTTTAAGAGTTATTGATAAATTAAAGTTTAGTTTTGTTAATATGAAATCGCTTAAAAACTGTGATACAAAATTTCCCATAAATAACAGAAATTGTGTAAGCAAAAGAATAATAACTAAGTTGAGTGATTTGGCGATTATTCCATCATCAATTATTCTTTTAAAAATAATAGGAATGAGCCAGTTAGTACCAAGCCCCACAATCAATAGCAAAAGTGAGAATATGTATTTGTAATTATTGTTCTTAAGAAAACTAATAAGATGATTGATAACAGTACTGCTGTAAAAGGGCTTCTTTTTATAGTCAGTAAAAGTATTTTTCTCAATAATTTGCTCAAAATCATCTTTAGGTTGAAAGATCAGACAAACACCTTTTGCCTCATTTCCAATCCATTCTCTTATTATCAGTTCTTCTTCAATTTTAATTTTCCCATAGCCAGGATCTGCGATATAGTAATGTTTTTTACCTTTTTTAGTGATAATATTATACAACACTACATAATGATCTTGCTTCCAAAATAAAATTGCAGGTAAGGGGATTTCTTCAAGCTGATCTAAAGTAAGTTTTAAACCATGAGATTCAAAACCTACTTTTTCACCACCATCTAAAATGTCTTTGACTGATATCCCCATTCTTGTTATTTCGCAAATTTCTTTTAATTCTTTTACAGGAATATTTACCCCATAAGAATTTAGAACCATTGATAAACAAGCCGGCCCACAATCATTACTTTCAAGTTGATTAACAAATTTAAACTTCATCTAGAACTAAAGCTTCTACTATTCCTTTTATTTTAGATATTACAACGTCATCTTTTAATCGATCATCACCGTAATATACACAGTATTCTGTTTGGCTTTCTTCTGCTTCCATAGCGTGCTGTGAGCAGCCTCCATTACAAATTGGAAGTAATCTGCAAGATAAGCATGGTTTATTTTTGAATTTTGTGTTCATTCTTCTCTCAAGATAATCATCTTCCCATATCAAATCACCTGATTCATTAATATAACCGGCTCTTTTAGCTGTTGTAAAATCTCTGGCTGTACATTTGAACAGATCACCATTATAATTAATAACAGCACTGTTTCTTTTGTCTGCATAGCATGAGTTTCGAACATTATCAGGAGTCATATGACTAACTTGGATCCCATTCTCTTTGATTTTGTCTGTATTTTCATCCACAACTTCATTTATATTATCATTTTGTGAATCCTGCCAAACTCTATGAAAATCCATTAACAAGTATTTTTTCTTAATATCGGCTGGGATATCTTGAAATTCTTCGGATATTTTATAGGTATCAGCAATATTTTCTGATGTGTAATTTACTCTAAGTCTTACAAAGAAGGAATTGTTTATAAGGCGCTTTATATTTTTTACAATTTCAACATAAGATCCTTTTTTTGCATTTACAAATCTTACTTCATCATGTTTTTCTTTGTAACCATCAAGTGTAATTTGAAATGAAGGGGTTATTTTACGTGAGTTAAAAAAATCAATAAAGTAGTCATCTATCAGATAACCATTTGTGGTAAAGCTAACAGAATAGTCTACAGAATTTTTCACACATTCGTCCTGAAGTTTTTCAATAACAGGAACTACATCTTTCTTAAAATAGAGTAAAGGTTCACCTCCAAAGAATGCTAACTGGAAATATTTCATTGCAGGGTTTATTGTTGTTTTCTCAATAAATTTCCCCACTTTATCAATCATACTTTGAGAAAATTTAGATGTTTTTACATGCGTTTCATAGCAGTACCAACATTTAAAATTGCAATTCATTGTAGGATTAATCGTAAGTAAGAAGTTAGATCGATTTTCATCAACAGATTTTGCGAGTTGCTTTACTTTTTCAACCTCCTCAATTTCGCTAGAGATAATAAATTCCTCTGCAACCAGATAATCATAAAAGGTAGGATGTACTTCGTGTAGATTTTCTATATTTTCGCTTTTTGAAGCTTCAAGAAGATCCTTTAATATAGGATCAATTACTAAAAATTTTTGATTGAAAGAATTATATAGATAATATCTTTCATCTATGTATACAATAGAGTTAAATTGGCTATATTTCATAACTTAGTGATAAAAGACTGTCTCAAAAGACAAAATATTACCCTTTGAATTTCTTGATAATAATGAATTTAAAGGAAATACTTTTGAGACAGCCTCAATTTAATTAAACATAAGAGTTTTAAAACAGGGGTATTTGACCTTATAGATGAATCCAGAAAATTTTGCTCACAATAGTATGATAAACTTGTTTCCATACAACTGTTAACCTATCCGCTGGATAGTAGTTTTAATTCAGACCATTAACAATTTTTGTATTAACGGTTGAAATAGTGTAATCTACTATGAATCATTGCTATAAATATAAATTTCATTACTGTCAGTTCTTAAATAGTACGTGACTGAAAAGTTATATTCTTATTTTCCACAACCTGATACGCAGTTCACGTTTTGTCCCTGTCCACACCCGTCTTTACAGTTTCCTCCTGCACAGTTATTAGTAGTTCCTGTACCGTCATCAAGTCCTGTTTCCGGATTAGTGATTGTATGGGAAAATCCTCCCAATAATTGTTTCCCTTGTGATTCTGAAATTTTTTCAAAACCAGTTAAAACCACAGTGGTTTTACTTTTGATTACTTTTTTCATGGTTAAACTTTTGTTTAAATTACTAATTATGATCTATTATAATAAATCTTAGAATTTTGAGAAGCTGCAAATTGAAAGCAGCTTTAGTGTAAATGATTGAATTGCGAATGCATTATTTTCCACACTGGATGCAGTTTAGGTTCTGTAATATTCCACATCCTGCTCTGCAGTTCCCTCCTTGGCAATTATTAGTAGTACCATCATCAGGATCGAGCCCTGTATCTGGATTTGTAATTGTATTGGAAAACCCGCCCAATAACTGCTTCGTTTGTGATTCTGAAATTTTTTCAAAACCAGTTAAAACCACAGATGGTTTACTTTTGATTACTTTTTCCATAGTTAAATTAGTTTATTGATTTTTAAAATTACTTACGAGATTATATGATAAAAATTAATTTTATTATCAAATACTCTACTTCTGTAAGATTTTTAATGTCTTTCAAAAATAGATATTAAACCAATATATCCATACTGCTTGAATAAATTTGTAACAATTCTAAATAGATTTTGTTTGGTTGAATTAAAAAACGTCATTATGTTATTATGGAAATGAAAATAAAAATATAAGCATGTTTCTTTTGTAGTAATATTAGGTTTAGTGATGTTGTAAATTCCAAATGAAAATAGAATTTATCTTTTATACCTAAGATATTGTTAAATTGGATATCGTAAATCCTTTTAATTTTTTATATGATTATTAAAAAGCCCACCCCGAAAGGCAGGCTATAGATTGAAACTAAAAAAATAAATTAAGGATGTTCATTTCTAGCTCTGATGACCAGATTGACTAAATCTGAGCCGCCACTTGCAAAATTATCGCTTGGATTATGCGCGCTTTGAGTAGCCACGGCATACGGAGAGCCGTCCCAATATCCCCAAAAAGGACCTCCGCTTTGTCCAGGCCATATATCTGCTTTATGGCTCATGCTTTCATTGTCATCAGCACTCCAGAAATCTCCATCCAGTGCAATACCTGTTTGGTATGTTGGTCTTTGTGTTCCTGTAAGGTCTCCCGGATATCCGGCGTGAGTCCAGTAAGCTCCTCCGTCCCATGAATCGGAATATGATTTTGAGCCTAACCAGCCTGTGCTGTTTCCGATAGGTCTGTCTAATACAATCACTACATAATCATATTGTATCTCTGTTGAATCAATAGATGGACCTGTTACTTTATACTTGTAATACGTTAATGTACCCCAGGCTGTTCCGTAAGGAGCACTTCCGTTATAATACATTGGCGTGAATTTCAGCCATCCTGTAGTATTATTAGGCTGCCAGTCTACAATATGAGAACAGGTAAGAAGGTGTCTTGGTCCGATCATTACACCGCTTCCTGAGCCTAAAGAACTTTCTACTCTGCCAACGCATCTCCATGGATAAGCGGTAGAATTATATACTTTTCTCTGATCTGCTCCAAAAATAGTTCTTGCATTTTCCGGAGTCAGGAAAGAATCTCTGTCAATGAATTTTGGTTTACGGTCTCTTTTCGGTTCCAATTTTGGATTGTATTCAAAATCAGCATGGGTAGGATAGAAGTGATCAGTTTCCAGAGCTCGGATTTCCGCTGTTTTTTCATCCATAGGCATTCCTATTGTTTTCATCCCTTTCGGAAAAGTTCTTCCGTTGATGGTTTCCATAGCGGGAGCCTGCTTAAATAATTTTTCAACTGCTTCTGGTTTTTCAGTTGATTTTGCTTTAACAGTTCTAAGTCTTAAAACTTCTTCTGCTGTCATTGGGTTGTTGTTTTCGATTTTTGACATGATTATTATTTTTAATCTAGTGTTTTCCTACTCTTTTAATGGCTTTTCGGATTCCGCCTGTAATAATGATATGATTAAGTGAATATTTTTTGTGAAAATTCTGCAGTGATGCTCTCTGTCTGGTTGATCTGAGCTGCTCCCATCGCTGCCAATGCAATAGCAACTTGTTTATCAAGTGTCTTTCTAACAATATTACCATTGGTAGCACGTAATATTTTGCAGAAATGATAGGTGAAGTAACCCCGTATCTGCCCGCTGATATTCCCTTCCATGGAAACCTGATTATCTTTAGCGGCAGCCCATAAAGTATGATTCATTCCCGCCACAGGCACAAGAGCTTTGGTGAGCATAGTTGATTTTTTAGCATTTTTAGAAGATTCCATTTCACTGGCATAGGTCAGGTAAAATTCATCTTCGAGCATTGGTGGAATATAACGGGCGGTTTCGTTAAGAAGATCTGCTTCCAGTCCTAAGTCCATTTTTCGGATTCCTGTTCCGGAATAACAGCAGTCAAAAACAACTTCCATATTCACTCCCGCTTTCAGCTTGCTGAGAACTGTTTTAAAATCATCATCACGAATAACATCGTTATTGGCATAATCATGTGGACAAATAGCTTCGTCCAGACCATCCAGTTCCAGATCCGATCCTATATTAGCCACTCTGGTTCCGTGTCCCGAATAATAAAAAACAAGAGAATCTCCTTTTACACTTGTGCTGATCATGGATTTCAGATAGTTCAATATATTCGCTCGTGTTGCATTTTGATTGGTCAGGATTTTAATCTTTGCAGGACTAAAACCACAGATTACCAATGTATTTGCCATATCTCTTGCATCATTTACACAACCATTAAGATCCGGACCTCCGTATCCGATGGGTGCATAATCATTAATACCTACGATAAGTGCTTTTTTCATTGTATTAGTTTTAAAAATATTCCCTACTCTGTTTTGGCTTTTCGGGTTCTGCCTTTCTGTATTTTTTTCTATGACAAAATTCCATTATTCTGCAGGACGAAAACAGAGGAGAAAACCGTATTTTGAAAAAGGGAAAACGCCTTTTGTGTTGTATATGAGGATGTTATGAATTGAAAATCCGGCAGCTTGAAAAGCTGCCGGATACGTAAAAAGAATATAAAGATGTTTATTTTATAGTATAAGAAATAAGATTAAAAAATTAGCATATTCAATCAACACAGATCATGTTTCAAAGCAAAAAGTACCAGACCTGCTCTGTTTTTAATGTCCAGTTTTACAAAAACCGAATCTCGGTAGCCATCAATGGTTTTAGGGCTCAGGCACATTTTGTCGGCAATCTCTTTATAGGTAAGTTCACTGCAAGCCCACTTTATAAACTCTTTCTCTCTGTCTTTCAGTTCAGAAAGAAGGGAGGCATTTTTCATTTCTTCTGTTTTTACTTTCAATAATTTCTGGGCTACAAAATCAGTATAAAAGCTGCCTTTTTCAAATACAGTTTCAATGGCCTGAAAGAGGATAGAAGGCTGCATGTCTTTCAGTAAGTATCCCTTAGCACCTGCCTTCAGCATTCTGATGAGAACTTTTTCATCATCATCCATGGTAAGGGCGATAACTTTGATGTCGGGGTAATGTTCGGTAAGCCATTCTGTAGTTTCTATACCGTTTTTATAAGGCATATTAACATCCATCAGGACTACGGCGGGCAATTCTGAAGCTTTTTCCACACCTGCAATAAATTCTTCTCCGTTGGGATGATTCATAATGACCCGATATTGAGTGTTTTCTGTGATCATATTTTCCAGGGCTTTGGAAATTAAGGTATGATCATCAACGATCGCTATGGGAATAGTTTTCATAATAAATTTTTATGATAGGTTATCAGAGTTTGTGTTCCTTTATTTAGTTCTGAGTGTATAGATAGTTCGGCATGAATCAGCTTTGCTCTCAGTTCCATGTTTTTTAATCCTGAACCATCCTGAATCATGCTTGTATCAAAGCCTTTTCCGTTGTCGGAAATGCTGATGTGTAATTTTTCACAGTCGTCTTCCATTTGTATGGAAACATTTTTGGCTTTGGAATGTTTCAGGATATTGTTGATACTTTCCTGGACAATTCTGAAGAGAATCAACCCATGTTTTGGAGAAATGTCAATATCCTGTTTCTGGGTAATGAATTCTATTTTTAATAATTTCAGTTTTTTGATCCTATGAACTTCTCTTTCAATGGATTCTGCCAGTCCGAAATGAATAATCTGCTCGGTAATTAATGTTTTAGACAGGTTTCTTATATCCTGTATACATTCTCCCAACAGTTCGTTCAGCTCAGTAAGATCTTCTTTTTCCGGGCCTTTTAATTTGGTGATCAGCTGGTTTTGACGAAGCCGTACAACAGAAAGTTTTTGTCCCAGATCATCATGTAATTCCTGTCCCATATAATTCAAGGTCTGTTCTTTCATTTCAACCTGAGAAGTAGCCAGTTCTTTTTCAAACCGTAAATCTTTTTCTTTTTGCTCTATCAGGAGGGTTGTTTTTTTCTTGATGAAAACAGCATAGATGAAGATCATTGTCAAAACAACGATAAATAAGGTAATTGTAAAGATGATGACCAAATTATTCTCTTCCATATCTAAGAAGTTTTTATCTGATTTTCTCCTGTTTGTTCCCCATCAAACCCAATATGAGTATACCATTGCTGATCAGATTCAGCATAAATAAAATAAAGAAATAAATACTCTCCGAAACAGTGTTTCTGAAAAACAGGATCGGGATACTTCCGATGAAAAAGATCAGCAAAGCCACTGAAATCCAGAACGGAAGATAGTTGCTGATTCCCAATATTTTATCTGAGTTAAAAGTTTGATAGAGGAACAAAATAATTGAAAATAGTAACAGAAGGATATCTACATACAGCATATTAAAAGAAAAATGATGAAGCAGATCATCCTCTGTGTAAAACATGACAGCAATATTAAGGACAAAAAGAGCCAGAATGACGGTCTGTATCTTTTTGAGCACCGGAACATACAGTAATTGGTAATAATAAAATAAGTACAAAAAGAAAACAATCATCAAAAACCCAATTACATAAAATATATCCGTAGGCAGCCTGGTCAGGTTGAAGTAGAAATAACAGAAAATATCGATCAGGGAAAACAACAGATATCCAATAATAAAAAATAAATTTTCCTTTCCGGTTTTTCTATATTTTATAACCATTAAAAGCATCACTATGATGGATAGGATCATTGATATCTGTTTCCCTGTTTCAATATTCCAGTTCATAATTTTGTGTTTTTAAGGCATTGTTCCTGACAAGGTTTTTGGAGGTGGTGCCAGATTGGTCATATTCATAGATTCTATAGAAGGGACATCTGTATTTTCCTCGGTGGTAGCAGATCTGGACATAGCATTGGTCCTTTCTCTTTTTTGGGCAGTAGGAACTAAGAAAATAGTCTGATAACCTGCATATTCCGGTTTTGCCATTCTGTTTTTAGGATGATTCATAGGATATTTTCCCATATAGATCCTGATTCCCGGATTTTTTAATTTTTGTTTTTTGGCGTTTTCTTTTACGTATTTAATATAGCCTTCCATGTCTTCCAGTGAAAACCAGTACCATCGGGAGTCTGGTTCACCGTTTCTGTATTTCATGAGCACTTCATGATTGGTTCTGGTGTATTCATCAAAAAGGACCCGGCCTTCACGGTAGCTGATCAGTTTCTTTTTATAACTGTTGCTAACGGGTTCTTTAGGTGGTTCAGAGCAGCGGGTGCAGCTTAATAAACAGAGTGTTAGAATAAATGCTGCACAGAGCAAACTTAAAGTCTTAGTAAAAAAGGGAGTTTTCATTTTTATGGTTTTAATTTTATGGAACAAAATTAGCTAATGGCACAACTATAAAAAAGGGTGAAAACACTGTTTTTATCCTTTACTAAATTTACGACTTTTTGATATTCAGATGAATATGAATTACTAGTTTGTTTTTTTTAATTAAAAATATCCAGTGGCACCTCTTTATACATAAAATAAAAACCATGATGATCATTCATGGTTTTATGGAAATTAAAATATTAAACATTGAAAATATGAGGACAAAGACAATATCATGCTGCAGCAAGACGAACAATGCATAAAAATCACAGTAACCGTTTTCCGGTTGAAACGCGTTTCTGTTTTAGCCTTTTATTCTCTCTTTTTCAATCTGATTTTCACCCCAGAGTCTCAGATAATCAATAAAAGGGATGAGTTCAGCACCGGTTTCCGTTAAAGAATATTCTACTTTCGGAGGAACTTCATGATAGACTTCCCTGTGGATGAGTCCGTCATCTTCCAGCTCCCGGACAGTCTGAGTAAGCATTTTAGGGGTAATGTCAGAAAGTGTTTTACGAAGTTCGCCGTAACGCATAATCGTCTTCAGATGAAGATACCATAAAATACGGCCTTTGTACTTTCCTCCAATCCGTTTGAAAGCGTAATCAACAGGACAGGATGGCTCATTGGTGACTTTTTTTATTTTTAACATTTTTTCAATGGTTTGATAATCAGTATTAGTATGTTTTTGGTATGTAGATTACCAAAAAGTACATACTTGCTGCAAAGATATGATGAGACTACATTTGTCCAACAATTAAAATTAAAAAAAAATGAAAGCAGTTATTTTAAACGAAGCAGGAGATGTTGGAAATCTTCAATTTGCGGAAATAGAAAAACCTGTAATAGGAAATGATGAGGTATTGGTAAAAGTAGTATCTGTAAGCATTAATCCCGTAGATGTAAAATCCAGAGCTTATGAAGGAGTTCTGAATTGGATCTTTGAAGAAAAGAGACCTGCTATTTTGGGATGGGATATCTCGGGAGAAGTCGTAGAAACCGGAAACAATGTAACTGATTTCAAAGAAGGAGATGAAGTCTTTGGGATGGTTAACTTTTTTGGAAGAGGAAACGCGTATGCAGAATATGTTGCGGCTCCGGCGGTTCATCTGGCATTAAAGCCCCGGAATATTACTCATCAGCAGGCAGCGGCGGCGTCAATGGCGGCTTCAACGGCTTATCAGGCGCTGGTAGATGTTGCTAAAATTAAAGAAGGAAATAAAGTGTTGATCCATGCAGCTTCAGGTGGTGTTGGCCATTTTGCTGTTCAGATTGCGAAGAATTTCGGAGCATATGTTATCGGCGTATCCTCCGGTAAAAACAGGGATTTTGTTTTATCGCTTGGAGCTGATGAACATATTGATTATACAACAGAAAACTTTCATGAAAAATTACAGGATGTAAATATCGTCATTGATACTCTTCAGGGAAAAACGTTATCTGATTCTGTAGATGTTGTAAAAGAGAACGGAATTATCATAACGCTTCCTACTCCTGAGATTCCTGAGGATGTTGCAGACAGAGCCGGGCAGAAAAAGGTGAATATTGAGTTTATGATGGTACAGTCTAAAAAAGAAACCATAGGGGCAATTGCTGGCTTATTGGAGCAGAAAGTATTGAAACCATTTGTTTATAAAACATTCCCGTTTGAAGACATAGCTATGGCACATTTGGAGGTGGAAACCAACCGTGTTGCCGGAAAAGTGATTGTAAACCTCTAGCAATAAAAACAGGACCGGAAATCTCTTTCCGGTCCTGTCAAACAAGATTAAGTGTAAAATTTAGCCTTTAAAGGCAAAAAGGATAATTTAAATGTGTTCAGATTTTTATTGATCTTAATCTATATTTAGGGGAATTGATAGTAATGGTACTTTGTTTTTATAGGCCATAATAGCTGTTTTACTGCGGTGGAAAAGAGATTCTACAAGGTTGTATTTGTAGGGAACCATCGTCAGCAGATCCGGATTTGTCAGTCTGATTTCCTCCTCGATTGCCTTGATGACTTCGATGGATTGAATCATTTTAAAACTGTATTTAATATCATCCAGATCATACCCGGAATTCAGGTCAATATCATGAATAACTTCAGTAAAATCTTCTAAGCTTTCATTTACATTAAACACCTCAATCTCGGCATTAAACTCATTGATGAAATAATAAATGTCATTCATTGCGGTCCAGGTCATGCTTTTGTGAGTATCATACGCAAAAAGAATTTTCCTGATTCCCGTATATTCTATGTGGGAAGGAACAATTAATATCGGTTTTTTAATTCTTTGAATAGCTCTTGTTACACTGTTGCCCAAAAGCTTTTGTTCCAAAGTTTTTTCGGCCATTCCCATGACAATGAAATCACATTCGTGGATCTGCATACAGTTTTCAAGCTCTTCCATGAAATTTCCGGAAGCCAGATGATGCGTTGTTTCTATAGCATAGAGTGTTGTAAGTTCGGTCGCCTTGTCTTCAAGTTTTTTCTGATTTTTAAGGGTCTGGGTATAGAAAAAATCTGCCGAAGCCTGTGCATTCAAAGCGTGTATGGAAACGGTTTGCAGATTAAAAAGTACGATTGTGTATTTATTTTCTTTAGCCATAGAGGCTGCATAATGAGTAGCATTCTCAGCTTCGTGGGAAAAATCTGTGCAGACAATTATTGTTTTCATTGTACCGGATTTAATACTGCAAAACTATGATAGACAGCAGTTATCTTATCGTAAAAATAGGGTGATGTTGCATAAAATGATGATGAAATGTCTTTTTCAGGTGATGAAACGTAACATTCATTTGAACGCTGCTATTTTACGTTTCAGGGACGGTTTTGGCGGTCTCGTTTAAAATAGAGAATACTCATATAAAATCTATTTCTATATTTACATTCACAACTCCCGGATATGAATAGAATTTCTACCATCAGGAAAAATATAGTACGGAATAAGAAGATTCTTTCTACCATGAAAAGAAGGCTCGTAATCTGGGCCGTTGCAGTGGTTACTTTCTGTGTTTTTTCCTATCTTATTGATCCCTTTGATCCTGTTTGGAAAGGCTATCTTGATGCTCCGCTAAAAATGATTCTGGAAGATGCCACATGGATTATCTTTTTTTCTATCATTATTTCAGAGGTAAGTATATTTATAGACAGAACGCTCAATAAGTGGCTTCCCTGGAGAAACAGAACTGTAAAACGACTGTTTATTCAGTGCCTGCTCCAGATCGTGGGAAGTGTAATGATTGTGATTATAATCAATGCCATAGTAGACTGTACCTCAGTGACATTACCAGAAATGGATTCCCGAAAAGAATATACACTGCTGGGACAATGGATTGCAACCAATATTGTAATATCGTTGATTATCAGCGCATTTAATACCGTGGATTATTTATTGGAAAACTGGAAAAAAACTGCTGTAGAAGCCGCTCAGCATAAAATAAGAGCATCCAAACATAAGCAGGCTGCTATGGCTGCAGAACTTCAGGCGCTGAAGCTGCAGATTGATCCTCACTTTATTTTCAATAACTTAAGTGTACTGTCCGAACTTATTCTGGAAGACCAGCAGTTAGGCTATGAATATTCAGAGAAGTTTGCCAGAGTATACAGATATTTGTTGGTCAATTCCAAAAAAGACATCATTGCAGTAGAAGAGGAGTTGAAATTTTTAGAATCCTATATCTTTCTGATCGAAAAAAGAATTGGTGAAGGCGTTGTCTTTAAAATAGATATTAAAGAAGAATACAGATCCATGTATACCCTTCCGTTATCTTTACAATTATTGGTTGAAAATGCCATTAAACATAACCAGACTTCAAAGGTAAATCCTTTGGAAATACAGGTTTATACAAACTCCAATGGCGAACTTGTGGTATCCAATACGTTCCTGCCTTTGATCAATAAGCCGGATTCCTCCGGAGTAGGGCTTACCAACATTGTTGCACGGTACGAAATCTTAGGATATCCTAAGCCTGTGATTGAAAAAACTGAAGATAAATTTATTGTAAAACTTCCATTGATATGAAGATTAATAAGATTTTAATAGTTGAGGATGAAAGGCCCAATGCCGATAGGTTGAAAAGACTGTTGCTGAAGTTAAGACCCCATATCGAAATCCTGTCTGTAGAAGACTCGATTACCTCAACAGTACATTGGCTGGAAAATAATGTCGTTCCGGATGTTATCATGATGGATGTCCGTCTTGCAGATGGGATCAGCTTTGAAATATTCAACAAGCATGAGGTGAAAAGTGCAGTTATATTCACCACAGCATACGATGAATATGCAGTACAGGCATTTAAATACAACAGTGTAGATTACCTTTTGAAACCTATTGAAGAAGAAGAGCTCGATGCTGCTTTAAAGCGTTATGAAACCTTTATGGAAGCTGTTCCGGTAGTAGGAACAGCTATTGAAGGACTATTGAATTATATTCAGCCAAAAGACTACAGAAAACGTTTTCTCATCGCCCACAGAGACGGATATAAAACCGTTCTGGCAGAAGATATCCTATACTTTTATACCGAATTGGGAATCAGTAAAGCCATGCTGAATACCGGAGTGGTTGAGAATGTTCCACAAACGTTGGAAGAGCTTGAAAAACAGCTGGATCCCAAATTCTTTTTCCGGGCTAACAGACAATTTATTATTCACATTAATTCCGTGAAGCAGATTTTTAATCATTTTAACGGAAAACTGAAGCTGGAACTGAGAAAACAACCTGATATGGAAGTGATTGTAAGCCGTGAAAAAGCTTCTATTTTTAAATCCTGGATGGATTATTAATCTCAAAAATACAAACGAGACTGCTTTTCAGACAAGGCAGTCTTTTTTGCATTACTTGTGAAATTGATTAATTTATCCTTAGCAAGTAAGCACTTATTTTTATTCGGAAAATATCTTTTTTTATCATATTTATAAAGGGAAATAGCTGTTTCCCCTTCATTTTTACTATCATACGCTTCACCCCCGATTAACTACGCTTCACCCAACTTCTGAATGAATATCCTTATTATATGAAGTTATTTTGCTCCTGTAAAATTTAAAAACTCATATTATGAATTACAGAAAAGGATATCTGGTACTTTCACTTATGGCAGCAGCAATACTGTATTCGTGCAGTTCCGGGAATGGTCAGGAAAACGCTCAGCAGATGCAGCAGGCATTACCTACAGATTTTATCCAGGTGAAAACCGGAGATGCAGATGTGTCTACAGGATATCCGGGAAGCATAGAAGGACAGGATAATGTAGATATTAAAGCACAGGTAACAGGTTATCTGGAAGCAGTATATATCAAAGAAGGGCAGTATGTAAGTAAAGGACAGACCCTTTTCAGAATAAATCCTTCAGTATACAACGAGCAGGTAAATACGAATGAAGCCGCTCTGAAATCAGCTATGGCAGCCCAGGAAACAGCAAGATTGGAAGTAGAAAAGCTAAAACCTCTTGTGGAAGGAAAAGTAGTTTCAGATATGCAGCTGAAAACAGCTCAGGCAAGCTATAAAGCTGCTTCAGCACAAGTAGCGCAGGCACAGTCTTCTTTAGGTTCATCAAAGATCAATGCCAATTTTACTTACATTAAAGCTCCTGTGAGCGGATACATAGGAAGAATTCCAAACAGGGTAGGAAATCTTATCAGTCCTTCTGATGCCGCTCCATTGACAACGCTTTCAAGTATAAACAGTGTGAACGTGTATTTCTCAATGAATGAGGCTGATTTTATCGCTCATAGTAAAGCTGCAGTATCAGGGAATACTACAGAAGATGTAGAACTTATCCTTGCAGATGGTTCCACCTATTCTCTTAAAGGAAAACTTGAAAATGCCAGCGGAAACTTCGACAGAAATACAGGAAGTATTCAGATGAAAGCTGTTTTTCAAAATCCTGATAAATTATTAAGAGCCGGAGGAACAGCTAGAGTAATGATTCATAATGCATTAAATGGGGTGATCAAGCTTCCGAAAACCTCTGTAAAAGATATTCAGGACAGATTCTTTGTTTATAAACTGAATGGTAAGGATAAAGTGAAAATGACTCAGATTACAGTTTCTGGAAGCACATCTCAGGATTATTTTATCAAAGAAGGAGTGAATGCGGGAGATAAGATTGCCGTCAACAGAATTGATGCCCTTACCGATGGAGCACAGGTTGTTGCCACAACAGTTCCTTTGAAATAGTTGTATAACCATTCTTAGAAAATTCAAAAATGTTAAAAAAAATAATAGACCGTCCGGTACTGGCGACGGTAATATCCCTTATCATCGTGATTTTAGGGATCATAGGATTAAACCAGCTTGCGGTGACCAGATTCCCGGATATTTCTCCGCCTACCATCACCGTTTCAGGATCTTATCCGGGGGGAAACAGTGAGACCGTGATCCGTTCCGTGGTAACTCCATTGGAAGAACAGATCAATGGAGTAGAAGACATGGAATACATGAAATCTACTGCGAGTAATGACGGAACATTCTCCATTTCCATTATATTCAAGCAGGGAGTAAATGCCGATCAGGCTGCTGTAAATGTGCAAAACAGGGTTCAGCAGGCCACTCCGATACTTCCACAGGAGGTAGTGAGAATGGGACTGACCACCTCCAAGCAGCAGAACAGTATGGTATTGATTTTCAATATTTATACGGAAGATAACAAACAATATGATGAAACTTTCCTTCAGAACTACGCGAATATTAACCTTATTCCACAGGTCAAAAGGGTAAAAGGAGTAGGACAGGCCATGGTTTTCGGGTTGAAGGATTATTCCATGAGAATATGGCTTAACCCTCAGAAAATGTCCTCTTATGGATTGGAACCTGCGGATGTTTCCAGAGCGATTGCAGACCACAGTTTAGAATCTGCTCCGGGTAAACTTGGAGAAGAATCTGATGCGGCCTTAGAATATGTAATACGATATAAAGGAAAAAAGAACAAGCCAGAGCAATATGAAAATATTATTGTTAAAAATACCGGAAGCCAGGTCATCAGGCTTAAAGATGTAGCCCGTGTAGAATTCGGAGCCATTTCAAATACGGGAGATAATCTTTCCAATGGGAAAAATGCAGTTACTGTAGCCATCATGCAGACTACAGGATCCAATGCCAATCAGATTGAAATAGGTGTAAACAAAGCCCTTGATCAGCTATCAAAATCATTCCCTCCAGGTATCAAATACACAAGTGTAATGAGTACCAAAGAAAGACTGGATGAAGCTACAGGACAGGTAAAATCTACTTTAATAGAAGCATTTATCCTGGTTTTTATTGTAGTATTTATCTTCTTACAGGATTTCAGATCTACGATTATCCCGGCAGTGGCAGTTCCTGTAGCAATTATCGGTACTTTCTTCTTCCTTTTAGTCTTAGGATTTACTATCAACGTACTGACGCTTTTTGCCCTCGTACTGGCCATCGGTATTGTGGTGGATGATGCCATTGTGGTGGTGGAAGCTGTCCACAGTAATATGGAAGGAACTAATCTTTCAGGAAGAGAGGCCACTCATAAAGCGATGAGTGAGATCACGGGAGCTGTAATTTCCATTACTTTGGTGATGTCTGCAGTATTTATTCCAATCGGATTTATGTCCGGTTCAGCAGGATTATTCTATAAGCAGTTTGCCTATACATTGGCCATCGCAATTATTATTTCGGCTGTCAATGCCTTGACATTAACGCCTGCTTTATGTGCTGTATTTTTGAAAAATAACCATGCAGGAGAAGGAGAAAAGCCAAAAGGATTCGGGCAAAGGTTTGCTGTTGCATTCAATGCCGGATTTAATAATATGACGAACCGTTATGCGAAAGGTGTTAGATTTTTAATAGGGCGTAAGTGGATTGCAGGAGGATTAATCGTAGCAGTGATCGGTGTTGCAGGATGGCTGATGTCTAGCACTCCTAAAAGTTTTGTACCGATGGAAGATGACGGATTCTTTATGTACACTTTAAGTATGCCTCCGGGAACAGCATTGACAAAAACTACGGAAGTTTCCAACAAGATCAATGAAATCTTAAAAGGAGTAGAAGCCGTGAAGGAAAATACTTCTATTACAGGCTACAACTTGCTTAGTAACAGTGCAGGACCGGCGTATGCCATGGGATTTGTTAAGCTGAAACCTAAAAAAGAAAGAGGTGAAGTACAGGATATCCAGGAGGTGGTAGATATGGCCAGTGCAAAATTAGGCGTGATCAAAGAAGGAAGCGTGATGACGTTCAGAATGCCTCCGGTAGAAGGATACGGAATGACGAATGATGCAGAGATTGTACTTCAGGACCGTATGGGTAGAGATCCTCAGGTTCTTAAAGCTAAAGCGGATGAATTAATTGGTCAGCTGATGCAGGTTCCGGAAGTAGCATTTGCCTATACGATGTTCAGAGCAGATTATCCTCAGATGGAGCTTGAAGTAAATGAAGATAAAGCAAAACAATTAGGAGTAAGTATTTCAAACCTGTTGGGAACTGTTCAAACGTATTTTTCAGGAGACCAGTCTCAGAATTTCTCAAGATTCGGGAAATTTTACAGAGTAAATATTAAAGCGGACGGAGTTTTCAGGATGGATGAACAAGCCTTCAATGATATTTTCGTAAAGAATGAAAAAGGAGATATGGTTCCGGTAAACACACTGATCACTTTGAAAAAAGTTTACGGTCCGGAATCCGTTCAGCGTTATAACCTTTATAATTCATTAAACATTAACGTGTCTCCAAAACCCGGAGTAAGTAATGGAGAATTGATGGGTAAACTGGAACACACCTTAAGCAAATTACCTTCTGACTACAGCTACGAATGGACAGGGCTGAGCCTGGAAGAGAAATCGGCAGGAAATCAGACGATCGCCATCTTCGGTTTATGCTTGCTTTTCGTATATCTTTTATTGGCCGCTCAATATGAAAGTTATATCCTTCCTCTGGCAGTAATGCTTTCCATTCCAACGGGAATTGTAGGAGCGTTTTTAGGAATAAAAGCCATTGGTTTGGATAACAATATTTATGTACAGGTAGGATTGATTATGCTTATTGGTTTATTAGCCAAAAATGCAATTCTGATTGTTGAATTTGCCATCCAAAGGAGAAAAGCAGGATTTTCAATCCTTGATTCTGCACTGGAAGGGGCGAAGGCGAGATTACGTCCGATTATCATGACTTCATTAGCCTTTATTGTGGGAATGGTTCCGCTGATGATCTCTTCAGGAGGAATGGCTTCAGGAAACAAATCAATCAGTACAAGTGCAGCCATGGGAATGCTGAGTGGAGTGGTTTTGGGAGTTTTTGTAATTCCTGTACTCTACATGTTCTTCCAGTATCTGGATGAGAAATTCTCTACCAAAAAGAAGTACAATACGATAGAAAATCAATTGACAAATGAGAATATTTAATATAAAGAACTTCCTTATTTCAGGCGCAATGGCTTCTCTGCTGGTGTCTTGTGCCGTAGGGAAAAAATATACAAGAACAGACCTTCAGGTTCCTGAAACGTACAAAGAATCTGTACAGGTAACAGGAGATACGGTAGTGCTTCCGTGGAAAACCTTTTTCAAAGACCCTAAACTGATTGGATTAATAGATAAAGCCCTTTCCAGAAATAATGAAGTGAGTGTTGCTCTGAAAAATATTGAACAGCTGGATCTGATCTATAAGCAGGCTAAGCTAGGTCTGATGCCAACACTAGACCTCACTGCAGGAGCCAACAGAAGCTGGGCCTCCAAAAATACCCTTAACGGATCTTTGAATGAGCAGTTTGTAGGGACAAAATATATGGATGACTTTAGTGCTGCACTGAGGCTTTCCTGGGAAATAGATATCTGGGGAAAGGCTAAAATGCAGAAAGAATCCGCGGCAGCAGAATATTTTGGACAGAAAGAAAACCTGAATGCAATAAAAAGCAGGATTGTGGTTCAGGTTGCTCAGGCGTATTACAACCTGATCAGCCTTGATGAACAGCTGAAAATAGCAGAGCAGAATATTGAGCTGAGTAACAATACCCTTAAAATGATGAATCTGCAGTTTACAGCAGGACAGATTAATTCATTGGCCGTTCAGCAGTCAGAAGCCCAAAAGAAAACTGCAGAACTGTTGATTCCTTTGGCAAAACAGAATATTTCCATTCAGGAAAATGCATTGAGCATTCTTTGCGGAGAATATCCGGCGAAGATAGAAAGAGAAGGAAACTTTAAAACAATGATTCCGGAAAATAAACTTTCTGCAGGATTGCCCGCACAGCTATTAAGCCGCAGACCGGATCTGAAAATGGCAGAATTTAATGTTATCAGCCTGAATTCAAAAACCGGATTGGCAAAAGCAGCCATGTATCCGAGTATCAGCTTAAGCCCACAGATTGGAGTAAACTCCAATAAGTTCAGCTCATGGTTTGATATTCCCGGATCTATTACCAAAGCAGTTGCTGCAAATCTTGCAGCTCCCATTTTTCAGAAAAAACAACTGAAAACAGCTTATGAGACCGCATTGATTGAACAGGAAAAAGCAGCCATCAACTTTAAACAATCTGTAATGACTGCTGTGGGTGAAGTTTCCGATGCCATGGCCAGGTCTAAAGGCACTTCAGAAAGATTACAGCTTTTAGAACAGAGAACTGCCATTCTTGATAAAGGAATCAATGATGCACTGAAGCTGTATAAAAGCGGAATGGCAACCTATCTTGAAGTGATTACAGCTCAGAATAATAAACTTCAGAATGACCTGGAAGCTATTAATGTCACGCTGGAAAGATTGAATGCTGAGGTAGATCTGTACAGAGCCCTTGGAGGAGGGGTAGAGTAAAATATAAATGGAAAAATAAAAGGAAGCTGCATGGTGTAGCTTCCTTTTTGTGTCCAAAAATAATTTGTTGTCTTTATCAAAAAAAATAAATAGCCAAAATGACTATTTATTCCCACTTATCAACAATATTTGATATGATAAAATCTATTTTGCTACGTATGAGTAATCTTTGATGAATGTCTGTCCGGCTGCATAGGTTTTATTCTCATCAGTTTCTACACTTCCATTCACCTCAGCTTTGTAACTTACAGAAATAGGTGCACCATCAAAATTGGATATAGCCACATGAAGGCTTGAAAAGTTGAATGGTTTCACAGTCTCAAATACATATGTTTTCGTATTTCCGGTGAAATCATCTACTCCTAATGAACTTGTATTGGCATTACCCTCAGTGGCTCCGTTCTTTTTCCATACTGTACTTCCATACTGGCTGGCATCGTGATTTCCGGCACTTACAAGAAAATCAATCTGATCGTTAGAATCAGCTCCGTTTACAGTAATGGTAAATTTCACGTTTGCCTTTGCATCAGCTGAATCATCATCCTTACTGCATGCCGAGAAAACAGCACCAGCAATTGCGATCATTAAAAAAGTCGAAATAATTTTTTTTGTCTTTGGTTTTTTCATAACAGTTGATATTTTGCCTTTTATTGTTGGGACAAATGTAGTCTGAGAAAGATTATCCTGCCAATACATAAAAACCATGTTTTTTTTCTACTGGTAATTAGGTAGAAAAACAGATAATAAGCTCCGGCTAAATGAAAAATTCTGATTTTGAATATGAATTCATAACTATAGATGAAAACTTTTTAAAATTTTACAGTCATTAAATCAGTGGTTTATGAAAAAATTCATCTTTTTTTAAAAAATATATGCAAGATTTTTGAAAATAGGGATTTATATAGATGAGTACTCGAAAATAATTAATGTTTAACGAAAAAAATAATGCAATGAAAAGATTGACAGTACCCCGATTTTTTATAACAGTTTTAATGGTTTTGGCAGGGTTTTTTGCCCTATCCTCATGTAATGATAACGATGGTCCGGACATCCCTCCTGTAAAAATGGAAGACTTAAAAGGAAACTATAAAGGGAAGCTGGTTATTGTGCAGGGAAGCAGTAAAAGAGAAGGAATAAAAGAGTTCAAGGTGAAAAAAGACACCATCTCATTTGACGAATTTCCAATTACAGAAATTGTAAAAACAGTAGTGAAAGACCCGGCAAAAGCAGAAGCAGCTTTGAAAACAATGGGAAAAGTAAAGTATGATCTTAAATATGCTGCAGTGATTAACACAAGCAATAATGTGATAGAACTGACTTTTGCTCCCAAGACTATGGAACTTCAGATTCCTGTAGATGGTGCTAATAAAAAGACTGTCGTGGAATTTGTAGCAAAGCAAAAAGGATATTATGTAGGCTTGGATCAGACGCTCAGGTATGCGCTAACAGCCGAAAAAATTACAGTAGATGGTACCCTGGTTACTCCTTATACTGTTATTGATTATAATTTTCCATTCTGTATAAAAAATTAATTAATAGATATTATCATAAATGGATTGCACTTTGATAAGATGCAATCTATTTTTGCCTGACAGTTTTATAATATCCAACAGGATACGGCAGCAGCATTATATGGAAGAAAGTAAAGAACAGATTTTGGTAAAGCACCTTTTGAAGAAGGAGGAAGCCGCCTGGAAAGAGCTTTTTGGAGCTTATTCCGGAAATCTGTCCTATGTCTGCTCCCGTTATGTGGCTGAGAGAGAAGATGTTCATGATGTACTTCAAAACAGTTTTATCAAGATGTTCCGTTCGATAGAATCTTTTGAGTACAGGGGAAGTGGTTCTTTGAAAGCCTGGATGACGCGTATTACTGTCAATGAATCTTTGAAACATATCAAACAGAAAGGAGATTTTAAATCTGTGGTGGAAGTAGATGATCTTCCGGATATTCCTAACGAAGAAGAACCGGACTTTGAAGAGATTCCTCGTGATGATATTATGATGATGATAAAATCTCTTCCTGATGGGTACAGAACTGTTTTCAATCTGTTTGTATTTGAGAAAAAAAGCCATAAGGAGATTGCCGGACTGCTGGGAATTGCAGAAAATTCTTCTGCATCTCAGTTTCACCGTGCAAAAGGACTGCTTGTTCAGAAAATAAAAGAATTTAAAATGTCAAAAAAAGCACAATATGAATAATGAATGGCTAAATAACCTGCGAAGCAGAATGGATGACCATGAAGAGGACGTTCCGGAAGGATTGTGGGATGACATCAAAGGTGAATTATTCTCCGAAGACGAAAATAACAGCATTCCCGGGTTTATTCCTGAAATTCATGAAGGCGGGGAAAGCAAGAAAGGAAAAGATGCAGGACAAAAATCTCTATTCTATCGTCTCGGAGGTATTGCTGCAGCTATTGCATTGCTCTTTTTACTGACGAAAATACTGCCACAGAATGATACAGGCAAAACCTTATCTCAGAAACCGGCAGATGTGAAAAAAGAAAAAGAAAAGAATTCTTTGAAACCACTGGAAAATGAAAACGTCTCAAGCGGTAAAGTAGAATCCGCATTGGCATCTCCTTTAGCTGAAAACATATTGAATACAGGTATTTCCAAGAAAATACCGGCACAGAAATATTTTAATACTGAAGAAAAAAACAGAGTAGGGAATACTCAGGATATTCAGGAAATCATCAAAGCTCCGGCTGCGGCGGAATCTTTTCATCAGGAGAGCAAGATCGCTCAGAAAGTATCTCCTGCTGATGATACAGTAAAAGAACCAGCCCTGGAGAAGACTCCTGATGAGGCTCTTTTCAAACAGGACGAATTGAAAAAAGTGTATGCTGAGAATACAAAACATACTGCTGCGAAATCCCGTGACCAAAAGTCCTGGATGTTGAGTATGCTTACAGGAAATGTTGCTTCCAACTCTGCAGAACAGCAGTTTCCGGGATATGCCTCCATCACTGGAAAAGCAATGAATGTTGAGCAGGTGTGGAGCACTTCCGAGTACCATGATGATCCTCTGACTGCTGTATTACTGGCGAATCAAAGTCAACCGGTAGAAGCAAGAATCAGACATAAAGTACCGGTTACGTTTGGATTATCTCTTTACTACAATTTAGGAAAAAGATGGGGGATAGGAACCGGGCTGAACTATACCAAACTGGCTTCCGAACTGCATTCAGGAACAGAAAACAATTATATTAAAGGAGACCAGACGGTT
This sequence comes from Chryseobacterium rhizoplanae, assembly GCF_900182655.1. Lineage (GTDB taxonomy): Bacteria > Bacteroidota > Bacteroidia > Flavobacteriales > Weeksellaceae > Chryseobacterium > Chryseobacterium rhizoplanae. Next base: position 478,620 of record NZ_FXTC01000002.1, on the reverse strand, counting down.
CATTATATAGGAATTCCTGTTCAGGTCAACTATAATGTTATTCAGAAAGGACGGTTTACAGGATATATTACAGGCGGGGCACTCGTAGAAAAACCTGTTTCGGGAAGTGTTACAACAACCTATGTAGTGAATGATGAAATAAAGGATAGTTCAAAGGAACGCCTTGATCATAAACCATTACAGTTTTCTGTTAACACTGCAGCAGGATTTCAGCTGAAGGTCATAGACAAAGTTGGAATTTATGCAGAGCCGGGAATAGGATATCATTTCAGGGAAGAAAATGCTCCTAACACCATTTATAAAGAGAAACCTTTTCATTTTAATATGAAATTCGGGATCAGAGTGCTGTTGGATTAATGTAGAAGATTTTTAGACCAAATCACATTTAATAATCTAATATATGAAAACAAAACTAATTTTTTTAGTGGTTTTATTATTCAGCATTCTGGATATAAAAGCGCAGTGTACCCCTACAATTACCAGCCCGAGACTTGGACAGAAATATCCGGGAACCATCTTGTTCTGTGACGTGGAAGACGAAATAATTTCTACTACACAGACGTATGGAACTTATCAATGGTACAAACAGGAATGGACCTGGCAGACACCCAACAACAACCCTTGGGTAGCCATTCCGGGAGCCACATCACAGCAGTTAACCATTAGTGGTAATGACCAGCTGAATTATTTCAAAGTTAAAGTTACAGATGGTGACTGTATCGCAGAAAGTACTGCAGTATTTGCAGATGGATTTGTCTATGGCCTTCCGGCTATGATGACTACTTATACTCCCGGAACGTATCAGGATAATGGGGGAGTAGTGAATGTGTGCAATGGTGCTTCTATACAGTTTGATAATATATTTCCGGTTGTATATGGTAAACATACCTGGTTCAGATGTGTACCTAGCAGTAACCCGCCGGTGGCAGGAGATCCTTGTATTATTCCTGGAGTGGTAGGAGATACTTATGTGGCGACAAGTTCCGGTAAATATGGATTTTATGCCTGTACAGAATATTGCCCGGATCAATGTCAGATGCTGGACCCGTTTGCTTTTGTGGAAGTGAATTTCGGGAACTGGGATTTCTGCAATAATCTGGGAACAGGAGAGGTGAAGACTAAGGACAATAATCTGAAAGTCTATCCCAACCCTACAGCGCAGCATCTTTATATCGGAAAAGAATCAGATAAAATCTATAAGGAGGTCATCATTATAGATATGTCCGGAAAACTTGTTCTGAAGAAAAATGACCATCAGTATAATCAGGCAATTGATGTAAGCCAGCTGGTACCAGGGAACTATATTATTGTTTCTAAAAGTGCAGATGGAAAAGAATATAAAAATAGGTTTATAAAGAAATAGGATTACATAGTCTGAATGTGCTAAAATATTGATTGTGGGAAGGAAGATTGGATGTCAGAGGAGGGATGTGCCTTGTATTGAAGAAGAACTAGAGTAATTTATTTTAATACTTTACGCTCAATAGATGCATTTCATCCTTGTTAATCTAATGACGTCATAATTACCCCCAAAAGGAGTTCTCTCTTTCAGGCATCCGGCTTCCTGACTCACACTAAGTATTTTATCCGGAATTCAGATGAAATAATCTCTTTCGTTAGTTTTTAATAATGGTTGGGTCGGTACAAAGAAATTTGTACCGATTTTTTATTATCACCTTGCTATTGCTGACATAGAATTCAGCCTGTGTTTTCTTAATATCTTTTTTAATATATCCATTCGGCTAGAATATCATTCATTTAAACGTCAGATTCTCAAAATAGTATATTGATTATTTTTACTTCAAAAACACACCATGCTGATTAAAATTTATGGAAGCGCCATTCATGGAGTGGCTGCACAGACAATAACAATCGAAGTGAATGTAGATACCGGCGGAGTGGGATACCATCTGGTAGGTCTTCCCGATAATGCGATTAAAGAAAGCAGCTATAGAATTTCTGCCGCACTGAAAAACGTAGGATATAAAATTCCCGGAAAGAAAATTACCATCAATATGGCTCCGGCAGATCTCAGAAAAGAAGGTTCAGCCTATGATCTGAGTATTGCAATTGGTATTTTAGCGGCTTCAGATCAGATTCTGGCAGAGGAAATTGAGAATTATATTATTATGGGTGAACTTTCTCTTGATGGGAGTTTACAGCCTATCAAAGGAGTTTTACCCATCGCTATTCAAGGAAGAGAAGAAGGTTTTAAAGGAATTATCCTTCCCATACAGAATGCCAGAGAAGCAGCTATTGTAAACGATCTCGAAGTGTATGGGGTAGAAAATATAAGAGAAGTTATTGATTTTTTTAACGAAGGAAAACCTCTTAACAGGAGTATTCTGGATACCCGGAAAGAATTTCATGAGAAGATCAATGATTTCCCTTTCGACTTCTCTGAAGTTAAAGGGCAGGAAACCGCGAAAAGAGCTATGGAAGTGGCTGCGGCAGGCGGACATAATATCATTCTTATTGGACCTCCGGGAAGTGGGAAAACCATGCTCGCTAAAAGAGTTCCCAGTATTTTACCTCCATTGACTTTGAAAGAAGCTTTAGAAATGTCAAATACAATAGAAAATGCGAAAGTATAATAGTTGATCCGAAAAATCCAAAAGTTTATGCGAAAAATTGGAATACTATTGTGATTCATAATTAGTAATTAGAAAAATATAAGTCATTAATAATAAAAAAATTATTACCTAAAGGCTCTCTATCATATTCATTAATATCATATCCTGAGCCAACTCTCCAAATGTCTATTTCCGGATATTTTGCAGCCATTATCATAGAAACCAATGCAAAAGGTTTAGGTCCTAAAGGTGCAATAATTATGCTGTAATCATTTTTTAATACCTGATATAAGCTATTTAAAGCTCTTTCTAAATTAAGTAAGTCATCAAAAGCATATGTAGTTACTTGGCTTTTTCTCTCTTTTATTATAGTTGAATTATTTTCTTCTATTTTTTTTGAAAATAAAGGATCTAGCGAAGGCTTTGTATAGAATATATGACATAATTTAGGATCTAAATGTTCAATTATACCCTCTGCTTTATTTTGTTCATATCCTAAACACACAATTAATGCTTTTGGCTTATTAGTAGGAATTACATATTTGCCTGGTAATGGAGCTATATCAGACGTAGGCTTAGGAACAAGCGGTTCAGAGTATTTAGATGGAGTATAAGAAAATAATACACGTATATTTTTTTGTTTAAGACTTTTCTTTGACAAGTATAGTATAATAGAGTAATACCATGATTTGGTCATACAAGAATAATCTACAAGTAAAGTGAAGTTATCACTGTTATGAGTTTCAAAAATGTTATCAAGTATAGAATAAATTTGATCACAATCTGTAATAGTTTGTAATTCAAAATTATTAGCATATGGTTTGAAATCATCTTTGAAACGAAACATTATTGATCTTTTGATTTTATTTTCATTTTTTACTATATCAAATAAAGTCAGTGTTCTCTTTTCATGATTTCCAGCAAGTATTAAGAGGTCTATTGAAACACCTTTAATATCATTTATATCAATCTGTTTTCCATATTTTATTTCCATATTAATCAAATAAAGTTTTTTGGTTAATTTGTTTTATCCCCCTTAAACATTCTGAAAGTTTAACGCTAGGATAACTTCTAAGTGGGAGGTTGTACAAAAGACTTAGTAAATAGGCAAGCTTAAATTTCTTTCCACGAATTCTAAAATCAAAATTGTCATCTTTTGAGTCTACTAAAATTATTGCTCCTTGTGAAATTGCTTTTTCTAAAAGAAAAATAATATCATCTGTTAAACTTATCTCTTTACTGTCTACTTCAAATGTTCCTTTTGGATCCATTAAAAATTTCTCTCCTAAAACTTGGTCTTTAAAATATAATCCAACTTTCTCTATTATATCAATTAGAGAATAAGACGTGTCAGTACCAATAGGTATATTTGCAATAACATTTTTAAATCTTAAAGCAGCATTATGAAGCTCATCAAATTGCAAGTTTTTTTCTGCTCCATTTTCAGAAGACTTTTGTAGTATTGAAGTAATAATGCCTATCAACCACCTAGGATTTCCATCACAGATTTTTGATAATACCTCAATACCAAAAAATAATTCATTTCCTTTTTTTCTACTTCGATAAGTTACTTTGTTATTCCTTTTATTTATTCCATCTATATAAAAATCTCTAAAATATACAATTGGTTTAATTTTTCGAAATATGGTGTCTTTAAGTTTTTTATCACTTATAATGGGGTTTTCAGGATCAATGTCTCGTTCTTTTAAAAAATCTCTAAAAGAAGGGTCTTTGCTTGCTAATTCTACAATTTTTTTAAAAAATGAAGATCCTTTAGTATATAAGTTTGAACTATTATAAACCTCATTTGAACCAAAAAAGTCAATGTTTTTTTTACTTGGGAACTTTTTCCGTAAAAGAGATGTTATTATTTGGGCTGAAAAGGTTTCATTATCTCCAGAATTCCACATCTTAATAATTTGCATATCGTTTCCTGATGTTGCAGGATACTCTGATTGTAGTAGCTTTTCTAGCTCTATTGATAGTATTGGGCTTGCACTTAATTTATACAGTAAAAATTGCTTTCTACTTCGTAAAGACCTAAATAATTTTTGTTGTAACCATAATGGTGCGAATTCTAGTTCATCAAAACAAAGAGCCCATTTTTTACCATTATTAAGATTATAAATTCTTTCGAAAATCGGAATAATAGCTTCAATAGAAGTTTCAAAATTTAAATTGAAATATGGAGGATAGGGAATAGGATCTCCAGTTTTATAGTTAAAAATTAATTGTTGAACTAATTGATTAACTTCATCTACTCTTTTGTTTAAAGCTTCTTTAATAAATGTAAGTTTGGGTATGACCTGAGTTAACTTCCAGGCTTCCATTAGAGCTTTACAAAGTTCAACTTCTTTTGATTCATCATTTAGTTTATACTCATCAATAATATAAGAAAATGTATCACAAAGAGATGTGAATACATTACTATTCACTGAAAAATAAGAAATGATTTCGTCAAAGTTCTCAAATCGTTCTAGTTGAGAACCATATGTTTGATTTTTAACATCCCAGTATATGTCGGTAGATATATATATGGCATAAAATGGAATAGTTTGTCTAATCTTTACAGCTCGTTTATCTTTCCAAGAATTTAATGCAGGAATGGTAAGCATTTTCATTAAAGTAGTTTTGCCACAGCCTCTCGCTCCTAATATTACAGAGTGTCCATTTTGTATCAATTTTTCAAAATTTGCAGACCAAATAAAAGAAGCGCCAACTTCATTTGGGTTTAAATGTCGTGCATTGTAAGCAGGATATATGCCATCTATTTTCATGATTATAACTTTGCTAAATTATATACTTGGTTTGGTTTTGCTCGTAAGCTTTTATCAATCTGTATTTGCCTTTCTAATAGTAAATTTTCAAGATTTTTTCCTTCATCGGGTAATAAATATTGTAAATCAGGAATTTGCTTTATAATATCGACCCAAGCCATTTTTCCTTGATCTTTCATTATATCTTCTACAGCTTCAGCTAAATCTTCAATACTTTTTTCACATCCAAATCCTGTATGTGAAGGGAAACCACTTTCATCATTTGGTTGACTCCATCCAGAATTTGGAAAAAATGTCCAAGAATCAATTTCTCCCTTACATACTTTATCCTTTTGTAACGTGATTAAATGAAATGAATTTCTTACACTTGTAAACATTAGGTTACTATGAGAAGAAAAACTACCTGAAGCAAATATGGGTAACCTATGACTATAGGTTGTTGTATTATGATATCTTATTAATGGATGATGCTTGTGGCCATGAATAAATAAATCGAATTTATATTTGCCTAATACATCTAATAATGCATCTGCATTTTGTATCTTATCCTCTTCACCAAGATTCAATATAGAATGATCAATAGGATGATGATGGCTCATGGCAATCTTTATTTTGTTATCATTGTGTGTAGAAAGATGTTTTTCAATATATTCAATCATTGCATCTCCTACCTTTCCGCTTTTAGAAGCTTCTTTATTATAATGAAAATGGGTGCTATTAATTAAAAGTATTCTAAATATATCACGTTCTAAAATAACGCATCCTTTGGACCAAAAAATGTCTTGTGATGTTTCATCTTCAATAGGAAACCCTCTTTTTATTCCTTTTGCAATATCTAATGTGTAATTTGAATTTTGGGCATATACATCTACATCATGATTACCAACAGTTGCTATTATTTCCCTAGAACCTAAAGCTCTGTGAAGTTCAAGTGAAAATCCCCATCCAGAAATAAAACCTTGTTGATTTGCTTTATCAGTAAAATCACCTGGGCATAATGTTAAATCAACTTTATTAATCTTATTTTCATTAATTTTTTCTAGTAAATCATCTACAGGATGATCATTGGAAGGCACTCTAAGCTTATCTGTCAATAAGTAGGATTCATCTTTACCTTCTCCCGTTTTTCTTTTTGGATGGCAATGTAGATCACTAATAATGGCTAATCTAAGTATACTTTTATCCATACTTCAAAAATTGTAAATAATAAATTCGTTATACATACCTCTGGTTTTTGATCGTCCTCCTACTATACTAGGTCGTGAAAGTACAGTGATATTTGCTATGTCTTTGTAAAGGTTTTCAATAGAATGGTGGCTAGCATTTGTAAGGATAAAAAAAGCTTCCCGACTAATTATCTGCTCAATTATTTGCTTCAGTTTTTCCTGATCTTCCCAAGAAAAAAGTTTTTGGTTATATTCGATAAAGCCGTTGTTTTCATGTGCAACAGTATAAGGAGGATCAAGAAAAACTAGATCTCCTTTTTTAACATGTATTAAAGCCTCTTCAAATGATTGGGTAGAAAATTTAATTCCTTGTAGTAGCTTATTTACATTTCTAAGTAAATTCTCTGTCACAAAATCAACTTTAGGTCTGTGTCCGTAAGGGACATTATAAATTCCATTTGCATTAACTCTGTAAATGCCATTAAAAGAGGTGCGATTTAGATATATAAATTTAGCTGCTTTTTTTGATTTTATCCTGGGATTATATTTCCTTATTTTATAATATTCATCTTTAGTATTTTTAAATGTTTTTAAACAGTTAATAACGTCTTCTGGGTTATCTCTTAATTGTTCATAAACATTTATTAGCTCTTCATTTGTATCGGATAAAAAAAACTCTTTCTGGTCTTTTATTAAAAGTTGTTTTACAAAGAAAAATACAGATCCTCCTCCTAAAAAAGGCTCATGATAATTGTTAAAATGATCAGGTAAAAATTTTTTAATATGATCCTTAACGAACCATCGCTTTGATCCAGTCCATCTTAGGAAGTTTAATACTTGTATTTTTTTTTCTTCTGTAGTCATTACTATAATAGGCTGTCCTTTTATTTTTATATCGAATAGTATTATTTATGGAGCTTACGCTTAACTTTGTTTTTCAACACGATAAAATGTTGCTTTGCTTATTCCTGCTTGTTTACATGCTTTATCAATTGAGATCTTTTTATTATCATAAAGATGTTTAGCATATTGATATTTTTCAATACTTTTTTTGCTAGATCCTTTTGGCCGACCTAAAAGTTTTTTCCTTTTTCGAGCTCCTTCTAATCCGGATTTAGTCCTTTCACTTATGAGGTTTCTTTCAAATTCCGCAACAGCACTAAAAATTTGTATAATAAATTTTCCATTAGCAGAAGTAGTATCAAACGCAGGTTCAGTGATACTTTTAAATAGAATCTCCTTTTCATTGAATTTTTCTATTAAATCAATCATATTCTTAAGTGATCTGAAAATTCTATCAGTTTTGTACACTATTACTATATCACCCTTTCGCAGGTATGAAAGCATATCATTTAATCCCTCCCTATGTTCTCTGACTCCACTTGCAATATCTGTGAAAATTTTTTCACATCCTTTTTCTTTCAAAATTTCAACTTGCGTAGAGATATTTTGATCAGAAGTCGAAACTCTTGCATATCCAACAATCATAATTTTAGTTTAAAAAAAGGTTTATTTGCAAAACTATTAAATTAAACGGTAAATGATACTATTTTAGCTTGAATTTTTGGCTGTTTATTTTTGTATTAATAAACGATCACTTTTTGAGAAGATCTCTTAAGTTTATTTTGCATCCGAAACTTTCTTAAAACTACTGCTATTTATCAAAATTACTGGTCTGCATAGTTGATCACAATATCAATTTTATTACCTTAGCTAAAAACCTTGATTATAATAACCAATATAAAAATTAAAAGAATGACAATCAATGAATTTGTTAGAGAATGTTCATCAATAGAAACTCCAATAGGAGATTTAGCAAATGACATAATAAGAGACAAAGATTTTCCATCAGACAAAGCAAATAAGGAAATTTTTGATTATTTAGATTTCCAAACGAGACGTAATGGAACTAATGAGATTTTTCAAAAGTTTTTTGCAGAATATTTAAAAAAAAATAATGCTACTCTAAAATTTATTTTAGAGTATTTAAAAGATAATAATGTACAATCTATTGAAGATGCAACTGATAAGAATATAGCAATGCCTTTTATAGAGACTTGTGGTTATATGGTAACAATACCATTGGGTAGCAAATATCCGGAAACAATAATGAAAGATCTAGACGAACTTAAAATTATAAACAGGCAAACTGTTGATCTTTCTGATGGGGGACAAATAGAAAGTTATATGATTGATAACCCAAATTTGGGGATGGAAATGGCTTTACGCTTTTGTTGTCAAAAGAATCAATTTAACTTCTTACTTTCCCTTTTAGAATAGTAAATTATATTTCAACAAATTATTAGTGCCAACATAATTGAAATAACCAATAAAAAATCCTAACATTTTAAAGTTAGGATTTCTTTTTTACAATTGGAATTTTAAATATGTGTATATTTTGTTTCTATAATTTTTTAAATTGTTATTGAAACCTACGTCTAGATTCTTTAATAATTCTTTCAATTGATTCATCTGTTAAAGTTTGCCATACTAAATATTCTTTATTGCTTGAATACTTTTTGCAATCTTCATCAGTATATTTTTTCTCATTGTAGCTTTCAAAAAATTTGATTCGTTCTTCTTCAATTTCAGGAACAATTAAATATTTATATAAATAGCCTGTTTCCATAATAGTTTTCTCTGCTTCAATTTTAAGGTTTAATGTTTCTTCGTAGGTCATAGTAATTAGTGTTATTTATATAGTTTTTCATTTCGTTTATCCCAATATTCCTGTAGCTCATTTCGAGAAGTAATGATCAAGTCAATAATTTCCTTTAAAGAATCTACAGAGAACTGTAAATACTCTTGTTCCATTCCATTGCTTGAAATCTTTAAATTTATGTAAGTGTAGCCATCATTATCGGTATTTTCCCAGTCAGCATGTACTACAAGGTTTCGTAATCTTCCGCTTTCTCTGAGATTGGCTATTAATGTCTGATAGCCTTCAATCTTAACATCACAAGCAAAATGAAAATCTTCACTAAATCTTTTGAATAAATCTACTTTAGTGGCATATGACATTTTATGTAATACAATTAATCCGGTTGAATCTGATCTGTCTGTAAATATTTTGCATATTATACTGTCTAACGATTTTTCCAATCCATTAAAATACATCACTATTAAGCCAATAAGTGGGAGAGAATTTTCAAGATACTCATCTGCTTTTTCCTCGTCATCTATTTCATGATATATGTGTTGTTCAAATAATTTCTTCTTTTGTTTCATCTCGTTTACTTAAATTTAATATTGTATATGATTAACATTCATAACTTATTGAAGAGGTGAAAAGCTATAGTGGCTGTTCTATAACCAAAGAATAGTCCCGTTTTCGAATTTTTTGGAATCACCAGTTCCTTCCAATTGCCAACCGTTATTGGAGAATCTTACAAGTTTACTTTCTTCAACACTTTCTAAAACATAATTAGTTTTAAATATAGTTGGCTTCATTGCAATATTTGTTAATTCAAGTGATTGTCTGACACTCGGATAAAGGATAGCATCAATTTCTCCATTTTGAAGTGTAGTAAAGATTTGATTTGCATAATGCGCACTTAAAAAATAATCAAAATGATTTAAATCATTAACTTCTTTACTGAAACAATCACAGATGAATTGAATTAGTAAATCTATCTGATCCAGTAGTTCTTTTGGATAGTTTATTTTAGAGACAAGCTTAGAATATTCAATTTGCGCTTTTATTGTCATTAAATTACCAACATCTTTTGTCAATGGAGAATTTTTAAAAATAGAATTTACTGTTAAATCATAGTCAGTTATTAGTTTCCATTTTGAAATAGTTATTAACTGTCCTGCTTCGGGTCTCATTTCAGCCAATGCAGTTAATGGATTGTCTGTGGCGTACAATACACTTTGTCCTATCATATTTGCTCTTCCATATCTTTTTACATACATTTCAGGCGGATTTTCCAAATGACTAATTTCTGTTATCCTTTTTTCTTCACCAAAAATTCTAGAGTTTATTGTAACACGTTGAAAATTTTCTATTTTCATTTTATAGGTTAGTCCCGTTATAAAGGAAAAATCTAAAAAGAAATTTTTTAGAAGGTTAATTTCTTTTTCATTTATAGAATCTTTTTTTAGAAAGTTTCTAAGAAATTGAATTTTCTGTTTGAGAATTTCTGTATTGTTTTGCATAATATATTAACAATTAATGTGTAATTATTTTAAACTATTATGAATTAGTAGTTTAAACAAAGCTGCTTTAGTAATTCGAATTTAAATAGTGTTTTATTATTTTGAACCAAGCTTATATTTTGTCCTACCCATCTCCAAATATTGCCAGCGAGCCTAGTCGCCATAAGATTATCTCCTGAAGTTGCCTGTCCGTGGCCTAGAAGAATATAAGATTTTTCATCAACGTTTATTCCAAATAGATAACCATTCTTTCTTAAAGTACCAATATCAGAATCATCCAAATCAGGATAAATCCTAAAACCTGCTTCAAATCTTTCAATAGATTGTGGCCAATTATTTTTTAGAATCCTAATAAAATCTTTGGTACTCCATACATCCTTATCATGATGAGATTTTACATCTATAAAATACGCAGTATCATCAGTAAATCTTACAAATAGTAGTGGCCCAGTTCTTTTATTAAAGAATTCATTTTCTAAGTTCTTTTTATGGGAAATATGAAGATGGTGTATTCCCCAGTCGTTAAATAATCTATCATGAACATTACTATTAAAAGACTGTTTACTTTGAAATGGATTTAGATCTAATCCCCTTTCTGTTCTATTAAAAATATGCAGTAACGACAAAATATTCAAATTTTTGTTATTTTCAAGTGATTCAAGTAATTCTTTAGAAATCATTATTTTCCTAGGAACTTGATCTATATATTTTAGTCTAAAATTAAAGTATCTTACTAACGATAAGTTTATAGAGCTATGAGTGGTGTATTTTACATCCATTTTTAAATAAAAATCACTTAGAATTTCATTAATAACTTTTTCTACTTCTTTCTTCATATTATTATAGATATTTCTCAAAGGTATTTTCTTACTGCGCAATCTATCTGCATATCTTCTTTTTTTATTACATGATAATTGTATTATATTTTACATCAGTCTTTTATGTAATCCAAGGCTTAAATTTTCAATGTTTAAATCTTTTCTAATTAAGCTTTCAATTGTTTCTATTTGTTCTTGCAATTTTTCATAGGATGTAATAGAAATTTCTGAATTTTGATGGGATGCTACTGTGACAAAATGAATTAGCGCTGCTTCCAGTTCTGTGAATTTATTTAAAATGTCAGAAGGAATAAAGAAAGAAGTTTTAGATAAAGCATAGCTGAATGTATAGGCTAACTCGTAATAATATCCGGATATTTTAGAATATTTCTTTTCCCATTGATATTGGTTGCCTTGAAAAAATTGAACTAGGTCAACCAAATCAAAAAATTTTGAATAGGTTGTCTTTGCTAAATTTAAGAGCTCTTTATAGGAGGAGAATTTCTCTTGAAATAATTGATCTTGATTATTTCTTCTTCGATCTTTTAAGTAAACAAAGAAAGAAAAAATTAAAGCTAGGGTAGCTACTAGTAATGCAAAAAAAGCAATAGAGTCTGTGGTGTTCATTTCAAAATATACTATACATTAAGGCAAATTTATTATAAATCCATTGCAAATAATTAACAATGTTTTATAAATCCAAAAAAAGTGATAAATTAACAACAAAAGCAGATGCAAATGGCTAAGAAAAAGCATATCATTGATTTTCCTGAAGGGAGAGGGCGATATTGGTATTTATTCTGGATTGGTAAAGTAAAATATGATAAACAGCGAAAGGTTGATTTTTATTTTTATAATAAAATGATGCCTGATGGTTCTTGGCATAACAATATTGATTATAATAATTGGGTGGTCAAAACTGTTCCAGTCTCATTCTTATCAGAATATAGTATAGGATCATTGTACGATGCTAAAGAAGAGAAGTTACTTCCCCTATCTCATGATAATAGTTACAATTTTACTATGCATGACTCTTATTATATGACTCAGAATAAATTCCCATTGATTGGAAATGAATATTTTATTAAGAATTCTAGCGAAATAATTGATAATAGTTTTAAATATCTAAAAGTATTTGGTAAGAATAAATTTAAAAAAAATAGATGCATTCTTATTTCACCTTATACTATTCTACAATATCTATTTTTTTACAATGATAAGTTAATAAATAAAGCTTTTTCGGGAGAGATATTATCTGGATTCAATTTAGATAAAATAAAAACTTATTCAGGATTAGGTGACGAAATAGGAAAAGAGATTGGAGAGCTTCATTATGATGCATCTAAATTAACAAAGCAAGAAGCTATTATATTAGCTCCTTTTTTCTTTATTAAAGATGAAAAGGGAGTTAAGTTTTTGTGGAGTATTTATTCTCATGTACACGAATCATTTTTTAACAATCAAAAAGAAGAAGGAAGTACATATCTGAATATTTCTTGGGAATTTAAAAAATATAACCTTGGTGTAACTGGTAAAGAAATGTATGCATTAGATTCTGAAGGTAAAAAGGTGGATTACTTATTAGCTTATAGGATTACAAATTTTACATTCTTGAATAAACAACCATATACTGTGGATGAAATAAGATTATTCCCTTTTAATGCTAAAAATTCTACTAAGGATAGAAAAAATCACGATCCAATTGATGTTACGCGACCTTCTATTCCTGAAACAGAAGGCTTATCACTAAACTTAACAAAAGATACGGCAAATAATAATCCTGCAGGAGAAGCAGTAAATGAAAAATTGCGAAATCCTTTTTATATTCCTGTAACTATCGTAAAAAGAGAGAGGCAAAAAGAAGCCTATAGTGTAGATTTGCAAAATGGAGATAATAAAAATAAAGATGTAATTAGAGAAATTGAAAATTTATTGGAATTTGCTGATACGGTAAGGGAAAATATTCAAAATACAATCATTTCGATTGGAAATTTTGAATATTTTAGAGAAGTAATTAGGATACTTAAGAGAAATTATCTAGATAGTTTGCCTAATTTTAATTTGAGAGAATTTTCAAAAAATGAAATTCCTTTACCATTTCAATTTGTTGAGATTGGTTACCTAAATAAGTATATATACTTTGTTGAATTTGGGAATGGGATTATTGGTGTTTTCAATAAAGAGTTATTTCTTAGAATACCAGTAGAAAATTTATTTTTATTAGGTTCTGAGTTTAATGATTATGAAAATGAAATAAAAGAAACGTCAAAGATTTTGTGGTCATATATCAAAAATCAATATTCAAGAGATTACATAGCCAGAGGGATAGTAATTCAACTTGGAGCTAAACATGACCGTCCGAGAAAGGGGGATGGAAGTATCACCGATAGAGAAGAATTAATTACAAAAGCAGCTTTAAGGACAGCGAAGAAGCTTTTCGAAACTAGGATAATTAATAATATTCTCTAAAAATTCTATAAAACCAGAACGGAAGATGTACATGATCTTTGGCAAAATCAGAGTATCTTAAAGAGTACTTTTTGCAGAAAGGAGCAAATCTTTCAGGTATATTATTTAACAAAAAATATATTAATGGTATGATCTTTCTACGATATTGAATTGTTGTATCTGCACTTTTACAAAAAAAATCTTCATCAATTAAATTAAATTCTGTCATAAAAGCATTTCTAACTCTTGTCCAAGTTGATGAACTCGTTTTTGATTTTCCTAAAATATTTAGTAATACCTGAATATATAGAAAGGAGTATTGCGTTTGCATACTGTACCCATTAACTATACATTCATTTATATCATTTTGATAATTATAAATCAAGGAGTCATCAGCTATTACTTCAAATTCTTTTCTTAAATCAAAATTACAGTGCCAGCATAAGTAAATTGGAATATTTTTATGGTTACTTTTATCACCTATATCAAGTCTTTGAAATATAATTGGAGAATTACAGTTAGGGCATTGGTCAATTAGATAACACTTGCATTCTGTACAAATTAAGGAGGTAAGTAAACGCCAGCTTTTTTTAAAATAGTGTTTTTTTATTAAGCATTTTGGGCAAGCTAATAAACCATTATTTTTTCTTTTTCTATGATATATTCCAAGATTAGTAATTCCAGGGGTATATGATGATGCTAGAGGAGTATTAAAAATGATATCTTTATAAGAAATAAGGTGCAAATTTAAAATATCATTTTTTGTGAGAGGAGTTATTTTAGTTAATTGGTCAATTATTGAAATATAAATAAATTTATCCACGTCTCTATTCCAAAATGTAGTTTCTTTAAAATAAAATTTTGTAAATGAAAAAGGTTTTATTTTATGAGACTGTGATAATCTAAAGATCCAACTAGATAGTAGTTCATCTTTTTCAGGAGGAATATACCCTGGTAATACCTTGGAATTAATAATTAAAAAACTCATCTGAATATCATTTTTTTTCTTTCACTAGGAGATGTGTAATCTATATTTTCGAGTATGTTTTTATTTATTTTTTCAATTCCAGTTTCAATAGCTAAAATTGTAGATAGTTCTAAAATTTTTGAGATTTCACCCAATAAACCTTCACTTTTTGACAGTATTAAACTACATAAGGAGTTTTCAATCAAATGCGAGGGATTTTTTAGGGGGAGTATTCTTTCAAAACTAGCTAGAAGCCTTAAATATTCTTCATCATTATTCCACTTAGGTAGGACCTTTGGTTCAAATCTGTTTGCTAATTGTGGATCCGTTTGAATAGCGTTAAACGCTTCTCTAGTTCCTGAACAAACTAAAGATATTTGTAATTCATTGGATATATATTTAAGAACATTCAAAAACAATCTTTGTTTTGAAATTGTGCCAGCTAATAAGTGGTGAATTTCATCAATAATTAAAATTTTAACTTTCAATTTCTTTAATAAATAAATCGTTCTTTGTTGACGCATTTCTATTTTTTCACTCGATTTATATGGTGCATATAAATTTTCAAGTATGATATTATAAAATCTCTTTTCATCCGGTTCAGGTGGGGCTTGAACCATTAATGCGGGTAATACAAGTTCTTGTGTTTCTTCTATAATGAATGATGGATTGGTTGTTGTAAACTTATTAAGGAGAGCCGTTTTACCATTGTTGGAATCTCCAATTAGTAATAAATTTGGCATTCGTAAATTGGTAGGGTAGTCTCTCAAATCTTCAAGTTTTTGATGAATTTTTTTTGCATGAGTATAACCGATCCATTTTGCTTTTTTAACGGATTTTATACGTTCTTCATCAGTCAATGTATTGACTAGCTCTCTAGTTTTATCGTGTAAATGCATCATCGTCAATTTCTTCAAATGGTTTAATCGTTAGATTAGTAATTGTTTCTATATCATTTTCCTCAATTAATTTTAATGGATTGTGAACATTTTCATTTCTTTTGTCAGAAAGCCGTGAAAACCTTTTTAGTTTTTTAGTTTCGCGAATAGCAGAAAGTTCGATATTTTCCATTTCTTTATATGCTTCAAAAATAGAATTTTCATTTACGGCTACGTTTTGTTTTGATAATTTTGTTACAACTTCGTTAAATTCCCAGATTGAAATTGGTGGTTTTGACGTGTCACGATAAGGTATTTCAAAATAATCATTAACATTAGGATCATAGAAATATATTATACTAATGTCTCTAGGATCTCGCTTAAAGATAAATTTTTGTTTCTTACTATACTTTGTTAGATCCTCTCTTGAATGAATGTACTTCCTAAGTATATCACTGTAGTAAGTAACATGGTCAATTAAAACTCCATATTCTTGTATTGTTCTTTCAAAAAAAGGCATAAAATCTAATCTCACTCTTCTTTCATTAATAAGTTTGGGTGGTAGACCCGTACCAACTGTCCCATTTTCTCCGAAAATTCCTTTTTTAAATTTTTCAAGTGGTGACATATTGATACTTGAGTGTATTTTTTTGTGATATACATTTACAATATATGTTATTAACCATTTCTCAAGTTCACTGATTGTAAGAGAAGCTTTTGATTGTGAATCATAATTTTCTCTATCTGAAACTTTAGAAAAAGTCGAACCAGACAGATTATGAACTTCCTTAGAAATAGTACCAAATAATCTCTCAATATTCCCTCCCCAATGTGGTGTTGCTATTGGTCTGTGTTCAATATTGATTCCATAGTTATAACAGGCAAGTTTAAGCATACTTCCTCGAAATTCTTTTGCATTATCCAAGTGGATGGTTGCCATTGTTCCCCAACATGGCCAATCACCTTTTATTCCATGTTTTTCAAGTAATAAATCTTTGCTTAATATAGCATTTGCTATACAAAGCCCAGTGCCCATTTCACCTGGCGGGTCAAAAGACAGATGAAAACCAATCACCATTCTACTATATACATCAATCGCAAGAGTTAAGTAAGGTCTCATAAAGGGTTTACGATATAATTCATCTACCAAAATAATATCTAAACAGGTATGATCTATCTGGACTATAGATAATGGAAAATCAGCTCCAGGAAAATTTCCTTTAATCGGTTCAAATTTATCTCTGGAACTTTTTTGCCCATATCTAGCCTTTAAAACATCCTCTTCAGATAAACTTTTTATTCTATTTCGGACTGTATTTGCATGTGGAGGAATTATATCTAGCTCTTTGCATTTCATCTTTATTGAGCGAATAACCTTTGATATAGATTTTTTTGATGGATTTAAATAAATTTCAGAAATGGAATCACTAATAATTTTATCAACATCTTTATTGAGCCGGCTTTTGTTTTTTCCTCCCGTTTTTTTCTTTCCGGATAATGCACTGATTGATCCATTTTTATTAAAAATATTAATCCATCTATAGATGGTTGAAAAATGGACATTATTACTTTTTGCTATTTCTTTTATTTGTGGGGCTCTTAAATTATTGTCTGCAATATGTTTTACAATTTCATATCTAAAACTTGCAATTTCCCATTCCTTATCAGTTAATATTTCTAGGGGTTTCTGGCTTTCTTCCTCCGCTTCAATAAATGGGCTTATTTCTTTTCTTTCAACAGTATAAATTATATTTGAATTTAATATTTGAAGGCTAATAAGGTTAACATCAACGATTTTTATGATCATTGCTGGATCTCCTTTATACATAACTTTAACTCCAGGTGCAAAATTTAATCGAGACATATGATAGAATTTAAAGTTAATTTTTTGGTTAGGTCTATCTTAATAAAATTATTAGATACCATATACCAAGTTAAGAAAATTAATTCAGCTTGTTTATCCGAATCTTTTGCTGAGTGAGCAACTAATTCGGAAACTGTACATTTTTTCAATTCTTTTAGTTTTGTTCTGAGTAATACTAAATTTTCATTTAATATTGGAAATGCAGTTCTGTCCTTATTAATATTATGAAAGTAATTTTTATATCTATGTAGAAATTTATAGTTGTATAATTCTGTTGCTCTATCTTCTCTTATATGAATTTCATCAGCCACTTTGAAAATTAAATTATTTCTTTGACAATATTTTCTTGCTGCCTTAAATTTTTGCTCAAGTTCATCTTTTTTAGCTTTCAGAGTACTAGTGTATTTAATTTCTATGAGTTCAGTTGGGCGGTTATCAAAATGTTCAACAATGAAATCTGGAATATAAGTTCTTTGTTTTTTGTTGTTATCAATATATTTGATTTTTAAAGGCTGCTCTAAGTATTGCTTTACGGTTTGATCATATTCTAAAAGGAAAATATAATCTCGTTCAAGAGAGGATTCAAATTGAATAGGATTTTTTAGCTGATCTATATTAATGACACCTGAAAGCGAAAAGCTTTTTAAACTTATTTCGCGAACTCTTTTCACAAAATTTGCATCTTCTTTTGTGATATTTAGTCTTGGATTTATGACACCTTGAGATTTTTTCTCAGATTCTTTTGTCGTTTCTACCTGTAATTTCATATTTTAATAGTATTTAGTATTGTAATTTACAGGCGGAAGTTACCCGCAGCCCGGTGAGATTTCCCTCGCACATAACGGTGTATTATTTCTTGACGAGATGCCTGAATTTAAAAGAACGGTACTCGAAGTGATGAGACAGCCCCTGGAAGACCGTGAGGTGACCATTTCAAGGGCACGATTTACCGTAAATTATCCTGCAAGTTTTATGTTAGTCGCTTCTATGAATCCCAGCCCAAGCGGATTCTTTCCCGATGATCCTAACAATACCTCATCTGTTTACGAAATGCAGCGGTATATGAATAAGCTCTCAGGACCGCTTTTAGACAGGATTGATATTCATATTGAAGTACAGAAAGTAGAGTTTGAACAACTTTCCGAAAAAAGAAAAGGAGAAAAAAGTAAGGACATCAGAAATCGTGTACTGAAAGCCAGAGATATTCAGAACAAAAGATACGAAAGCCTCAACATCAGCAGTAACGCCCAAATAGGACCTAAAGAAATTGAGGCATTTTGTGAATTGGATGAAACCTCTTTCGGGCTCATCAAATTAGCGATGGAAAAACTTAATCTTTCAGCAAGAGCTTATGACAGAATCCTGAAAGTTGCCCGAACAATCGCTGACCTTGAGGAATCTGAGAATATTCTGTCTCACCATATTTCCGAAGCGATACAGTACAGAAGTCTGGACCGGGAATTCTGGAATGGATGATCTTTGCTGCAATAATTTTATACGGAGGTCACTTCCATATCTATTTTAAGATTGATAGAAAAAGGATTGTTATAGACTTTAGGAATCCATTGAAACTGATCATTCACCTTATTGATGTAGCCTATACCTGGCCATGGAAGATGAGCAGAGCAGATAAGTGTCCTGTTTTTATAGCAATGTTCCAGAACTTTTTTACGGTTTTCAATGGCCATTTCAAAATCAATATCCCATTGAGTTCCCCAATCCGGTTTTGCAATGAGCAGTGGAGAATGAAAAGTATCAACTACATTGGTAATTGATAAATCTCCATCATTAATTGTATAAATAATATGTCCGGGCGTATGTCCCGGAGCTGCCATTGTTTGAATACATGAGAACAACTGATCTCCCATTTCAAATTTTGTAAGGCGGCTATCAATGGTAGAAAGGATTTTTCGAATTATTGGAATGCTTTGTTTTCCTCCTTGTGGATTTTTGCTCTTTTGGAAATCCGGTTCACCAGCCATCCAGAATTCAAATTCCTGGCTCGAAATATAATAATGAGCATTAGGAAATACCATCTCATCATTCTTAGAAAGAATTCCTCCGATGTGGTCTCTGTGAGCATGGGTAAGCAGAATATCAGTTATTGATTCTGGGGTAAATCCTGCAGCGGTAAGGCTATGTAATAATTTTCCCGCGTTATCCTCATCATAAAATCCCTCTCCGGTATCTATTAAAATAATGCGGTCATTTTTCCTGACAAGCATTGTGGTGATAGGTGCTTCAAAATAAGACTCCGATAAGTAAAGATTGCGAAGTTCATTTTTTACTAAATTTTGAGGAATATCAGGTGCTAAAATCGGCTGGTGGTAACCAATACCAAAATAGCCGTCAGAAAGTATAAAAATGTCCAGTTCATTGCATGGAATATGTATAAATCCATGATCTGCCTTCGGTTTGTGATCCATAAGATAAGATGAGGTGTTTGTTTTTTACAAATTTAAGTAATATTCGGATGCATTACCCATCCATGAAAGAAATAGATAAAATAACACGTCTTTAAAATCATAACAAATTACAATTCAGTCTTTTTATTAAGTTATTTCATTTCTTCTACAATATCAATTTCGGGATGTGGTAGGTGATAGTAATTTTGTAACGCATAGGTTAATTTATTATGTTAAGTTTGATTGCCAAATCATTAAAAATATTACATTATGAAAATAAAATATTTAAATACGGAGTAGTAGTCATTCTTTGTTTTAAAAGAGTAGTTCAAACTAGTCTTCCATCTTTTCGATTACAATACATGACGTTTAGGTGTTGTTTACGCCCCGCTTATTGAGCAGGTCGTTTCAACCTTCTGTATCATTCAGTTTTTTTAAAGCTATTATAAAACACATTTAGTAAATAAACTGTGGCTGCTTCGTATGTCCCTTTATTTCTGATTTTTTATGGTTTGTGAGCAATTTTACGGTAGGCAGAAACTGTTGATTACAAAATTTTTAACCAAATTATATTATTACTATGTCAAACACAATTCCCTCATTAGAAACCTTATCAATAGGTACAGCTGTATTACTGTCATCTGAAGACAGAGAAAAATTGTTAAACGGATTCAATAAAACCGGTTGGGACTATCATCATGAAGAAACATTAGAGTCTCTTTTCCGAAAACAGGTAGTTCTTCATCCCGATAAAACAGCCATTGTTTACCAGAATCAGGAGATCACGTACAGTGATTTAGATCAGAGAAGTAACCAGGTCGCCAATCTGTTATTGAGCAAAGGAATCAAAGAAGGTAAATATGTTCCTGTCTGGCTGGACCGTTCTTTAGAATGGATTGTTGCCGTTCTTGGGGTGATCAAAACGGGTGCGGCATATGTGCCTATAGATCCCGCTTACCCCGCTAAAAGAGTAGAATTTATTCTTTCAGATACCGCTGCTGATATAATCATTACCAATCAAAATCTTGAAAACCTTCTACCCGAAACTGAAAGATCAAAAGCCTTTGATCTGAGCAGTATGGAGGCCCTGAATCATTGGTCTTCAGATGATCCGGAAATTGAAATTCACAAAAACACTTTAGCATATACGATTTATACTTCAGGCTCTACCGGAAAACCAAAAGGGGTAATGGTAAGCCATTGGGCTATTCAACACCTGGTAACCTGGCATAATCATCATTTTCATGTGGATCACAGTTCAAAATTGACTCTCGTAGCAGGATTGGCATTTGATATATCCGTATGGGAAACCTGGTCAGCCCTTACTTCCGGTGCAATTCTTTTTATTGCAGATAATGAAGATAGAACAGACGTCCATGCATTGGTAGATTACTATAGGAGAAATCAGATTACACACGGTTTTGTACCTTCTGTTCTGGCTCCTCCGGTGGTTAATTGTACCCGGAATTATAATGATCTGAAATTGAAATATCTCTTTACCGGAGGTGAAAAACTGAAGCCTGTGCTTACTACGGAATTAAGCTATGAGCTGATAGATTATTATGGGCCGACGGAATGTACTGTATTTGCAACATTTAGAAAAGTAAAAGATATCAATGGAAAATATATCTCTTCAATAGGGAAACCCATTGCCAATGCAAAAGCCTATATTTTAGATGAGAATATGGAATTGATGCCGGTAGGGGCCGTAGGAGAATTATGCATTGGCGGAAATCTTTTGGCAGATGGATATCTTAATAATAAAGAACTTACAGATTCTAAATTTATTGATAATCCATTCCGGGAAACAGAAAAACTGTATCGTACCGGAGACCTTGCCAAATGGAAACCGGACGGGGATATTGAATTTCTGGGAAGAATAGATAATCAGGTGAAAATTCGTGGATTCCGGGTTGAGTTGGGAGAGATAGAACGTACATTGCTTCAGCAGAAAGATGTAAAAGAGGCGGTGGTCATTAGCAGAGATACGGAAGGAAACAGTAAATATCTGATTGCTTTTATTGTTTCAAAGGCTGATGCTGAGAAAAATATTTCATCAGTTAGAAATGCATTGAAAGAAGAACTTCCGGGTTATATGATTCCTGCACAGATTATTTTTATAGATAAAATTCCGTTGACGGCAAATGGTAAAACAGATACCCAGGTTTTAAAAGATCTTGCAGATAAGGAGGCGAAAGAACTCATTTCCTTTGAGCCGCCAACTAATGAGACAGAACGGATTATTGTAGATGTATGGTCTTCCGCTCTTGAACGTTCTGTGATTAATATTACGGATAATTTTTTTGATATCGGCGGAAACTCTCTGTTAGTGGCAGCAGTTGCTGTGTCATTGCAAAGAAAACTAGATGTGAAAGTATATCTGCGGGATATCTACCAGTTTCCGGTATTGCAGGAGCTTTCAGAAGTTCTTATCGCCAGATCCAGAGAAACAAGAGAAGCGGGTCCAAAAGAAGATGTTGAGCCTTATGTTGCCTTGCAGAAAGATGTCTACCTTGCTCCCGGAACTGTTTTTGCAGGAGGGTTTGATCCTAAACAAGTAGAAACCCCCAATACGATATTTTTAACAGGAGTAACCGGATTTGTGGGAATTCATCTTCTGCAGGAGCTTCTGGATACTACAAATGCTGAAATTTACTGCCTTGTAAGGGCTCAGGATCAATTTCATGCAATGGAAAAGATAGACAGGTGCTTTAAACAATACCATATTCCTCAAAAAGAAGAACAGAAAGCGAGAATTATTCCGGTAATTGGAGATCTGGCATTACCGGCATTGGGTCTGTCAGAAGAAGTATTCACAAAACTGGCAAAACAAACCGATCTGATTTATCACTCCGGAAGTTCTGTAAACTTCATTGAACCCTATTCTTACATGAAAGCCCCGAATGTAGAAGGTTTAAGAGAAATCATCAAATTGGCCGGGGCAGAAAGAACCAAATGTCTTGCTTTGTTATCTACCATTTCGGTATATAGCTGGGGGCATGTGTTCACAGGAAAAACGGTGATGCTGGAGTCCGATGATATTGAACAGAATCTAATGTCTGTAAGCAAAGATATTGGCTATGTAAGAAGCAAATGGGTCATGGAAGCTGTCGCAGATCTGGCCGCAAAAGAAGGCTTGCCCTTGATTACCTATCGCCTGGGATATGCAATGTGCCACAGTGAAACAGGAGCAAGTGCTTCTTATCAATGGTGGTCCGGATTGGTGAAAAACTGTATAGAATTTAAATCTTATCCTGCATTGACTGAGCTTAGAGAAGGTCTTATCACAGTAGATTATATGACGAAATCTATGGCTCATATCACAAAAAATAAAGAGGCAATAGGTAAGAAGTTTAATTTGATAGCCCGCCCGGAAACCAATCTTACGCTGGAGGGCTTCTTTGGACTTATGAAAAAGTATTATCCGTTTACCCTTAAAGATCTTCCTTACAAAGAATGGAGAAAGCAGTGGGAAGATGACAGTAAAAACCGGCTGTATCCTCTTACAAGCCTTTTCAGGGACAATATGCATGAAGGTTTATCCACCGTTGAGCTTTACCAGAATACTTATATATGGGATTGTTCCAATGTGATTCAGTTTTTGGAGGGATCGGGTATTCAGGAACCCATATTTGATAAAAAAGTACTGGATTCCTATTTGAAATACCTTGGAATTCCGGTTGAATAGTATTATTGATTATTAAAATTCCAGGCAAAACTGCCTGGAATTTTTAATTGTATGATCTTTTAAATCTGAAAATTAATTCACGGTTACTTTAATCACATTCTGAGTGGCTGGAACCGGATATTGAGTTCCAACTTTAGAAATAATCTTATTTTCACTCTGCGGAGTGCCGCCGAATAATGCCTGATGATTTCCTGCTCCGGGATACTGATCAATACCCGTTCCTGAATCAAACAACGCTGTTTTTGAAGTAAGATCGCCTTTAGTATTCGCATCAATATCCTGTTCATTAGCATAAAACCAGTCATTGGAGAAACCGAACATCGTTGCATATGCTACTTTATCTCCCGGATCTGCGTTGAAATTTGTGGTTGCTTTATTTCCTGGTGCTATTGGAGCATTACCTGCAATATATACCTCTTTTACGTTCGGTAAAGATTTAAGGCTGTTTTGGAGCTTCGTTACATTTCCAAACTGTGCAATGTCTTTTAATCCCATTCCGCTGTCTGTTTTTCCCAATTCATAAATCGGATTTTTATCACCATGATAAACCACTATCAATGTAGGAGAAAGGCCGGTCATAATACCGGTATTGGCATTCAGCTTGGTCATCATTTTACTGATATTTCCCATTTGAGCAATATCAGTAATTTCTGGATTGGAGAGTGCATTAGGAGTAAAAAACGGAGCATTATTCAGCAATTGAGAACCGTTGTAGTTTGATACGGCCCATACCCCGGGAGAAAAAGGCGTTTCGTTGGCAGTTCCCGCTGACGTATTGGTAATAGTGAGGGTAAATTCTGAGGTTACATCATTGTATGCAAGATTGAGCTTCATAAGCTGCGACGCGTTTACGTTAGGAACCTGCATAATAGGCTTGCTTTCTGCCTGCCCTGTTGTGTCATCTCTGGTTCCGTTATCCCACAGTCGTACACTTGAAGAAACATCCCCGGTAATGGCATTTCCATTAGTGTCAAACAGTTTGATTCCCGGCTGTTGGGACGCAAAAAACCAGTCTTTTGAAGCTCCATACATTGTTGCAAACATCAAGGCCTGTGTTTTTCCTGCACCGAATTTAACAGAAACAGACTGTCCGGGCAAGATAATAGGAGGAGTTCCTGTTCCCTGAAAGCTTCCGCTTTCTACAAAATCTTTAGGAGTTACCACATTTTCAACAGTGATAGTTCTTTGAAAAGACATATCCGTCATCATGTCATTATCCGAATCACTGCATGACGAAAGAGTAAATGCAGCTAGAGTGGCTGCCGCTAAAACCGATGTTCTGAAAATAAACTTGTTCATAAAAGTAATTTTTTATAGTTATAAATGATATCTGTAACTATAGTCGTCTACTTTTTGAGAACCTGACAAAAAATATTTTCTTTATTCAATTTTTTTTGAATGTACGGCCTTCGGGTATGAAAACAGAATGATTTATATCCCCTTTTTCCCATCTAAAATCATCTGAATCATTTTTATTTTTCTGTTTTCTCTTGTTTCAGGTTTTTTAGCCTCTTCTATCCAGCGGATATATTCCTTTTTGTGGGTATAACTCATTTTGTTGAATAAAGTCTTTGCTTCAGGATTTTCATTAAAAACAGACATGATATCTTCAGCAACCTCAACCACTCTCTCTTCTTTGTCTTCGGTAAGCGAAACAGAAACCTCATCCCCGAAAGTTTTCCCAAGCTGCTTCCTGATCTCCTGTGTAAGGCCTAAAATATGACAGTCTGATTTCATTTTGGCAAGGCTTCCACGATATTCAACGTTACCATCAAATAGAGCTTTAATCTTTACCTGACCTTTTTTATTAAACAGTTCTTCTGTAGAAAAAGGAAACTCTACAAAAGCAGCATTCATTTCTCCGTTTTGCTGAATAATAGCTGAAAATTTGATTGTCTGAGGATTCATGATGAAAGATTTTAATGGTCAAAAATAAAAAAACCGTGAAAGTAATTTCACGGTTTTAAAAATAAATCAAATAAGAATATTATTTTTTAGCTTTCTTAGGCGTTGTTGTAGTACCTGAGTTTTTAGTTTTTGTATCAGCTGGAGTGTTTTCACCTCTTACAAGCTTCAATTCATCTACTAATCTTCTTGCACCAGCAAACTTATCGATTGTCCAAAGAACAAAACGAACGTCTACGTTGATTGTTTTCTGCCATTCCTGTTCGAATACGATATCACCGCTTAATGCTTCACTGTTACCATCGAAAGCAATACCGATAAGGTTTCCGTCTCCATCAATTACCGGAGAACCAGAGTTACCTCCTGTAATATCATTGTTAGAAAGGAAGTTTACAGGCATATAACCAGCTGCATCAGCATACTGACCGAAATCTTTAAGATTGTAAAGGTCAATCACTCTTTGAGGAAGATCAAACTCTTCATCACCTTTCTTGTATTTTCCAACAAGACCAGTCATATCAGTATAATAGTTATCAGTAATACCGAAATAGTTTCTGTCATTTCTGATAGGTAATTTATCTACAGTACCGTAAGTTAATCTCATGGTAGAGTTAGCATCCGGGTAGAATTTTTTCTCAGGCATAGCCTTCATAAGACCTGCCAAAAACAGACGGTTATTTTTTGCAAAATTATCATCTATTTTTACAAATCTCTCAGTGCTTATTTTTTGATCAGCAACAATTCCGTTAGCAGCTTTCCAAAGTGGATCAGCATCAAGTTTCAATGCATCCGGATTCAATAAGAAGTTCGTTGCAGAAGTCTTGTTAGCAAAAATTGAAGAATAAGCTAAATTAGAAACTGTTTTAGCATCCAGTCCTAAAATAGTAGCAGAAGCAACCTCAGGATTTTTAACTCTTGCCTGGTAAAGACTTGTCATAGCGGCAAGCATTTCACCTTCCAAAGATGGATTGAAGTTTTCATAAGCCGCTTTGATCGCTGCTTCAGTTTTCGCCTTCATTGCCAGTCTTCCCTGCATATCCTGAGCAGCATAAGCTTTCAGTACAGAACCTACCTGCATAGCAAGAGTAATGTATTTTGCATTTCTTGAAAACTGTGAAGCATAGTTTCTTTCAACGTTTCTATCAGAAACTTGCTTGTAGTACACTCCGATGTCTTCTAAAACTCCGTTGTACGCATCGTTTCCTGGCATTGCAGCCCATTTGTTGTAAGTTTCCTCAATCTTTTGTTTGTCAGAAATGGTTCCGTTTTTCTCTACGGCATCAATAGTACCTTGTCTGTTTTTCCAGTAGTTAGCTACAGAAGCATATTGAGAAGCATAGTTAAGCTGAGTTGCCTTATCCTTATCCATGTATTTTTTCATAACATCCATGGCAAGTTTAGAAGCTTCAACCCAAGCCGGGTAATCTTTAGTTACCATTTGCTGAATTCCGTAAGAAGTCAGGTAACGGTTTGTTCTTCCAGGGTAACCTAAGATCATTGAGAAATCGCCAGGCTTAATTCCTTTAAGAGAAACCGGAAGGAAGTGCTTAGGCTTCAAAGGAGTGTTGCTTGGAGAATATTCAGCAGGGTTTCCTGCAGCATCAGCATATACTCTGAAAACCGTGAAGTCTGCTGTATGTCTTGGCCATTCCCAGTTATCCGTATCTCCTCCGAATTTTCCTAATGATGAAGGTGGAGCTCCTACTAATCTGATGTCTTTATAATCCTGATATACAAAATAGTAGAATTCATTTCCGTTGAAGAAATCTCTTACTACTACAGTATATTTCCCGTTCTCAGAGTTTTCTGTCTGAATTGCTTTTGTTTCAGCATCAATAACAGCTTTTCTCTCTGCTCCGGTCATATTGTTGTTTAGTTTAGAAGTGATTCTCTGCGTAGCATCATCCATTCTCACTAAAAATCTTACATACAGATCCTTTGCATTGAATTCGTCTTTCTGTTTCATTGCCCAGAAACCGTTCTTCAAATAATCTTTTTCTGGTGTAGAAGCCGCAGCTACAGCACCATAACCACAGTGGTGGTTAGTAAAAATAAGTCCTTTATCAGAAACAATCTCACCTGTACAGAAACCACCGAAACTCACGATAGCATCCTTTAAACTTGAATTGTTTACAGAATAAATTTCCTCAGGCGTAAGGTGCAGACCCTCTTTTTGCATATCAACACCGTTAAGTCTTTTGATGAGCATTAGCAGCCACATCCCCTCATCCGCCCTCATCTGAGCAAAGCCCAGTAAGAAAGTGAATAGTAGAAATAGTCTTTTCATTTTATAAAATAATTTTTGTGTTGCTAATTTACTAATTTTTACGAGATTCTGTCCCGGATTGGTATGAAAATGGGATGATAGTCCGCATGAAAAAGATACTCTTATCAATTTTTGCAGTTTTACTTTTAGGACTTGTTCTGAATTGTTCCGCAGTACCGGATAAAAATCCTTCTCTTCAAAGGCAGTGGATGCTGGTTTCCTTCAATGGTTTTTCAAAAGAACAGCTCATTGCGAATAAAGCAGAAATCAATCTGACAGCCAGTATCGTTGATGGTAAAATTCAGGGGAATGCTTATATGGGATGCAACCAGATGTCTTTCGTATCCGAATTTAAAAAAGGAGGTAAAGTGAAAATCTCAAACGGAGTAAGTACCATGAAAGCCTGCCAGGATATGAATCTTGAAACATCTTTTCAGAAGAAATTTGAAACCATGACAAAATATTCGGTAGAAGGACATTTCCTTACTTTAACGGATGATCATGGAAATTCAATGAAATTTGTAGCCGCCGATTGGGATTAATGATAGATCCGTATAATATAAAAGTCCGCCTTGCAGCGGACTTCTTTGTTTGAAAAATCTAGTTTGGTTATCAGCTTTTTGCGGTTATTAGCTTTTGAGAGTCATTAGTTTTTGGGAATTGTTTTTCTTATTTCTTCCAGAGTTGCTGTATTAGGCAGTCCGGTAACTGTCATTTTTGTGTTCCTAGAATTTATAGTATTGTGATATGCCTGCCTGTTGGGGATTGTTTTTTTTATGTCTTCAAGACTTGCTGTATTGGGAAGGAGTTTTCCAGAATTGTCCGCTGCAGCCTTGGGTTTAGATTCCTGTTTTTTAACGGCAAGACCATGATCAGAGGGTAATCCTGTATTTACAGTTGCCTTTTCGTCTCTTTCCTTGGCTTCCTGCATTAGTTTTGCCTGTTGTTCCTTTGCCTGTTTTACAACCAGTGCTTGATCTTCCTCTATCGGAGCAGCCTTTTTATTTTCCTGAGCATAGATAATACTGCTTAAAAATAATAACGGGATAATATATGCTATTTTCATGATGGTTTATTTTATGTTGACTAATACTTGAATTTTTCCAATCTCTTTTTGGTCATAATCCTGAAGCGCTTTTCCGATTACCTGTCCTATTCTTACCTTTTTGATGTCCGCTTTCATAGCAACACCTGCTTTAGATGAAGTTACCAAAAGGTCTCCTCTTTTTATTTTTCCGTTCTCAAGACATACTTTGGTTGGAATGACTCCAATGACGCCCATTGGTGCTTTATCGGAAATATCAGTATCAATATGTTCTTCCGTAAGAAGTACACCGGGTTTGGTAGCGTATACACCTGCCACAAGACTGGAATAAGGTGTTGATGATTTTTCAACGGTTCTGTCTGCACTGGTTGAGATGACCAGAATATCACCGGGTTCGTACTGAGAAATGTTTCCATTGACATCAAACGCTTCAGCAACGTCAGCACCGCTGTTTTGAGTTCCTCCATTAAAAAATCCACGTCCGGTATTGTCAATACGAGCCACATTTACAGCGCTGGGATTTCCGGATCTGAATACAGCAATAGAACCGGCACTTCGGGTCTCTGCTGTAAGAGGGGGATTGGTATTGGAGGTGTTATAATTAACAAACCTTGCGGCGCGGCCTGTTCCGAAATTAGGAATCCATGCATAAATAGCACTTCCTGTGCCGTCTGCTGTAGTTTCTACACCATCTCCCGTGTTGGTTGCATTAGCTGTTATACCGTTACCATTACCATCTGCAATGGCAATTAAGGCCGGCCCGTTTCCGGCAGGATTGGAAGCATGGAATAATCCGCCGTAACCTCCGGTGCCAGAAGATATTCCATAGATCCCTGCTGTTCCGAAATTGGCAAATTGAGAGTTAACTTCTCCTCTCACAGCCGCTGAAGTTCCGGTAGTTCGGTCTACTTTAAAATTTCCTGCAATACCGTTTCCTACAGTAGTTACTGTTATAACATCACTGGTATTATTCTCATTGAAGATGTTAAACCTTCCGGCTCTTCCGGTAGCAAATGTAGGAACCCATGCATAGAGCGCATTTCCGGCTCCATCAATGTTGGTTTCAACACCGTTACCATCTTTTCCTGCATTGGCTGTAATTGCGTTACCGTTACCATCTGTCAGGGCAATCATTGCGGCTCCGTTTCCGGCAGGATTGGAAGCGTAAAATAATCCGGCGCGTCCTCCTGTACCTGAAGATTTTCCATAGATAGCAGCTGCACCAAAATTCCCGAAAATAGTATTTACTTCACCTCTTACTGCGGCAGCTACACTATTGGTGTTGTCAACAACAAAAGAGGCGGCATTTCCCTTGGTATCATCAGGAATATTACCGTTTCCGTTGGTTGCTATCTCAACGGTATTTCCTGTGGTATTCGTCTGGTTAAAATTTTCAAATCTTCCTGCACGGCCAGTACTGTTATTTAAACCAACCTGTCCATAAACACCTATACCTGTTCCGGATGTATTGGTCGCAACAAACCCTCTTACTCCATATCCTCCTCCGTCATTACGGCCCACTACCGCTCCGGCAATGTCACTGGTCGCTCTACCCACTACCGCTTCACCACCACCGTTGTTATCACCTACAACACCTGCGGAAGTTTGTGCGGAAGTTATCCCATGGAGCCCAAATCCTGCCGCAGTAGAACTTCTTACTCCGGCTCCGTTTCCTGAGGTCGTAACGTTTACAACCGTACCATTTCCTACGCTGGACGCACTAAGAGCAACATTATTATTCGCATTATTGAAGATTGAAATACTCGCAGGGATTCCAGTATTACTGGTAGCAGTAAGACCGGTTCCTGTATTACTGTTGGCATAAACCCCGATGCCGTTAGCACTGGCATTACCATATACACCTAACCCATTTGGAGTAACACCGTATACTCCCCATCCACTTCCGGCCTGGCTTCCATATACACCTACTCCCAGTCCTCCGGTTCCGTTATTAATACCACGAACTGCTGAAGAAAATCCTCCTGGAGCTGTATTGGTAACAACTCCTCTTACTGCTGCAATATTTGACGTAGTTGTGTTGTTATTCCCCTCTAAAGATGTTCCATCTCCATCATTGGTTAATGAAAATAAAGTAGAAGCATTATTGACGGTATTCGTATAGGGAATTGCAAAACTTCCGCCGCCTCCGCCTGCAGATTTGGCATACATAGCATAAGGTACGCTTAGTAGCTGGCTGGTGCCTACTATAGTGTAGCTGGTTCCTCCGGCAGGGTCAGTTTCTGTTTTTAAATAATAGCTTCCCGCAGGCCAGTCGATGGTGGCAAATGTTCCTGTAAGCACAGTTCCTGTTCCTATTTCAAGGCTGATAAGTCCATTGGCATTGGTATTTCCGGTGAGTCTTTCTGAATAGACTGCGGCGCCGGCAGGAGATCCCTGTAATATGCTTACTTTCACGGCTATAGCTTGATTGGCTAAGAGTTGTCCGGAACCGTTTCTCATGACAGCCTGGTAGCTCATTTTTTCCGGAGCCTGAGAAAGTCCCATAAAGAAACCAGTCAGGATCCAGAACAGTAATAATATTTTTTTCATGGCATTTTATTTTTTGATGATTTTGAATGTTTTAATATTTTCTCCATTTTGAGTGATCCTGATGATATACATTGCAGAAGGAAGTGAGGAGAAATTCAGCTCAGATTTTGATTGTGAGATCTTATCTTTTTTTACCAGTTTACCTTGGGCATCGAATAACTGATACTCTGATCCTTTAAAATTATTTGAGGTAAAATCCAAATACAAATAATCCCTGAAAGGATTTGGGTAGAGCAAAATGCCTGTGAGTTCAGAAGAAGTTTCAAGGGAAGTAAGAGTGATAATTTCGTAAGGCTGTTGAACACCTTCGAGAACCTGTCCTGTTCCTTTTTCAAGGTAGGTCGTCTGGCCTACACTGTAAGAAACAAAACCATTAGCTGCTGAAGCATCCAGTCCGGTTGCCAAAACTGCAGATTGTGCGTGCAGTATGTGGACGGAAAAGACAGACAGAATAATACAATAAATAGATATTCTTTCCATGGATAACAGTTTTGGTGATTAATAGATGTGTTTTCAGGGGGAATTTGGGAAGACTAAATTACCACCTATCTTAATCAGATGACAGGAAAATAGACCAACGGCAGAAATAATCGACCAATGGCATTTTGTGAATTACCGTTGAATGTTTGCGGGACTTTTTAAGGATGAAAAAAAGAAAGATTATCCTTGTAAGTTCTACCAATAGGAAGTTTGATATGATGGGCAAGCTCTATCTCATGACAGCTTTTTCCGCGGATGAGATGCCGGGGTACCGCATAGCTTCTGTGTATTCTGACAAAAGAATCAAAAAAGTTTTTTTGCAGAAGGTTTCCCAGAGAATTTAAAATACAGTGATTTTTTTCAAGAGTGATAATCCTGGTGTAATCTTTCAGAGCTTCCAGATACAGAATATCTTTCATTTTAATCTGAAAAATATGCCCTCCTTCTTTTATTTTGATGCAATTTTCTCCTACCATAGCATCATAGCATTCACATTTTTCTTTCACTTCAAAAAAATCAAAAAGCTTTTCCATGGAATAATGAAAGCGTTCTGCGGTAAGGGGTTTGGTGATAAAATCTAAAGTACTGATTTCAAAAGCTCCGGCAGCGAGTTCAGGATGGGAACTTACAAAAATACAGGCAGGAATCTTATAGGCCAGCCTCCGGAATTCAAGTCCGTTCATGCCCCGTAAATTAGTCTCGATAATCAAAAGATCAGCAGGAATGTCAAGATAGGGAATTGCCTTTTCTGCTGAATCAAAAGAGGCAACAATCTCAATGTTTTGGTATTGTTTGATATAATGCTGAAGAACCAGTCTGTCCAGTTCATCATCATCAATAATCATACATCTAATATGGGTAATCATGATATTCCGGAGATTAGTTTTTGATTTAAATATTTAAAAATCAGAAAATTATTACATAAAGTTATTGATTTTTTATAAAACCTTCACCAGTAAACTTAAATTTATATTAAAATATGTTATTAAATAAAAATTGATTTTGTTTTTTTTCTGAAAAATATTAACTTGTAAAAATCATAAACATAGACAGAACTTAATGTTAGAAAAGAAAGAACATAACTATGAGAAAGCAGTCTTGGTGGGTGTTATTACCCAGAATCAGGACGAAGAAAAACTGACGGAGTATTTAGATGAACTTGAGTTTTTAGCTTTCACAGCCGGAGCAACCGTACAAAAGCGTTTTACCCAAAAATTGACTCAGCCGGATTCCAAAACCTTCATCGGAAGCGGAAAAGCAATTGAGATAAAAGAATATGTAAAAGAAAACGAGATCGGAACTGTAATTTTCGATGACGAGCTTTCTCCTTCACAGCTTAAAAACCTGGAAAGAGAGATGGAGGTTAAGATTTTGGACCGAACCAATCTTATTCTTGATATTTTTGCCCAGAGAGCCCAGACTTCTTATGCAAGAACTCAGGTGGAACTGGCTCAATATCAATATCTTTTGCCACGATTGACAAGAATGTGGACCCACCTTGAGCGTCAAAAAGGGGGGATTGGAATGAGAGGTCCCGGAGAAACGGAAATTGAAACTGACCGTCGTATTATCCGTGACAGAATTACATTGCTGAAAGAAAAACTGAAGACGATTGACAAACAGATGGCGACTCAGCGTAATAACCGTGGAAAAGTAGTTCGTGCAGCTTTGGTAGGATATACCAACGTTGGAAAATCTACTTTGATGAATTCTATTTCAAAATCTGAGGTTTTTGCAGAAAATAAACTTTTTGCCACTCTGGATACCACAGTAAGAAAAGTGGTGATCGGAAACTTACCGTTCCTGCTTACGGATACAGTAGGATTTATCAGGAAATTACCTACTCAGCTGGTAGAATCATTCAAATCTACCTTGGATGAGGTTCGTGAAGCTGATCTTTTGATTCATGTGGTAGATATTTCTCATGAAAGCTTTGAAGATCACATAGAATCTGTAAATCATATTTTGATGGAAATTAATGCCCATCAGAAACCAATGATCATGATTTTCAATAAGATCGACGATTTCAGTTATGAGAAAAAGGATGATGATGATCTTACGCCATCAACCCGTAAAAATGTCTCTCTTGAAGAGTGGAAAAAAACATGGATGGGGAAATCAAAATACCCAACGGTATTCATTTCTGCTTTAACGAAGGAAAACTTCCCGGAAATGAAGAAAATGATTTACGATGAGGTAATGAAGATTCATATTTCCAGATTTCCATACAACGATTTCCTTTTCGAATATTTCGATAACGACGAGGAAGAAGAAAGCAACAATTAATGAAATATCACTTTTTCCTTTTATTCATCATGTTTTCGGTTTTTGGTTTCAGCCAGAAATCAAAAATTGATTTAAAAGCTGTTGAGAAAAGTCTCAAAAATTCTGATTCTCCTTATAATTACGAGAAGCTTATTTTTAAATATAAAGGATATCCAAAGTCTTTGGACAGTATAGAGTCGCAATATCTTTACTATGGAAGAAATTTCAGAAAAGATAAAGTAAGTACTTCAGATGATAGCTTTAAAAGCCTTGCTGAAGCCTTTAAGCAGAATAATTTTGCAGACTGTATCAAGCAGGGAAAAGCCTTGTATGATAAAGATCCTACGAATCTGGATGTTTTGCTGATCCTTCTCAGAGCCTATGATTCTGTGAAGGATGGCAGCAATTTTATGCACCACCTGAATCAGTTTCGTTCGCTTACGGAAGGAATAAAAATATCAGGAGACGGGAAATCTGAAAAAACAGCCTATATCGTCAATTCTGTAGGAGATGAATATATTCTGCTGAACATTCTGAATATAGGACAGGATTATACGAGAAGCTCAAAACCTGCTAAGGATGGCATGTTTGATGTTTGGGAAAAAGAGGGGCAGCAGCTCTATATTAAAATACTCTATTTGGAACTCACCAATTAATCATAAAATAAAAAACACTTAGTGGAATTATATTATTCATTTTCAGCGTTAATCGTATTAGCATCAATATTCGCCTATCTCAATTACAGATTTTTAAAACTTCCAAGTACTATCGGAATTATGGTGATCGCCATTGTGGTGTCTATTTTTCTGGTAATGTTCGGAGAAACAGTTCTTCCGAGAACTTTCGGACATCTTCACAACCTGATGAACGGTATCGACTTTACAGAGGTCCTGATGGGAGCTATGCTTAATTTTCTGCTCTTTGCAGGAGGGATTCATATTAATATTAATGACCTGAAAGAACAGTTCAGACCTGTAGTAATATTTTCCACAGTGGGAGTTGTGATTTCTACTTTTGTGGTAGGATTTGGAATGTTTTATCTGCTTCCTTATGTTGGGGTTAAGCTTCCTTTTATCTACTGTCTTGTTTTTGGTGCTTTGATTTCCCCTACCGATCCGGTAGCGGTTCTGAGTGTTCTGAAACAGGCTAACGTATCAAAATCATTGGAAACAAAAGTAGCCGGAGAATCTCTTTTCAATGACGGTATGGCAGTTGTGGTTTTTACAGTGATTTTACAGCTGGCGGTAGGGAAAGAAG
Organism: Chryseobacterium rhizoplanae; assembly: GCF_900182655.1. Taxonomy (GTDB): domain Bacteria; phylum Bacteroidota; class Bacteroidia; order Flavobacteriales; family Weeksellaceae; genus Chryseobacterium; species Chryseobacterium rhizoplanae. The sequence goes on along the minus strand of NZ_FXTC01000002.1, from coordinate 443,110 downwards.
TGGATCTGAGTGTTGAAACCATCGGATTGCTTTTGCTTAAAGAAGCAGGAGGTGGTCTTTTACTGGGTGTTCTGTTAGGTTGGGTTACTTCAAGATTAATGCGTGAAGTGGATGATTATATTATCTCAGTATTAGTAACACTTTCTGTAGTGATGGGAGGTTATCTTATTGCGAGACAGATGCATATTTCAGGGCCGTTGACTATGGTGGCAGCAGGATTATTTATGGGAAATTTCAACAGAAGTTTCAAAATGAAGTCTGTCACACAGGATTATCTCATCAAATTCTGGGAACTGATTGACGAAATCCTGAATGCCGTATTATTCCTGTTCATCGGGTTTGAACTTTTAATGATTAAAGATCTTAGACACTTCATGATTCCTGGATTAGCTGCTATTGTGGTGGTTCTGTTTGCAAGGTTTATTTCAATCTGGGGACCTACGAAGTTTACCTCTTTGAGAAGAAGTTTCAGCCCGCAGACGGTAAAAGTTCTGGTTTGGGGAGGAATCCGTGGAGGAGTTTCCATTGCATTGGCGATGTCTATTCCTAAAAGTGAGTATAGTGAGATTATTTTAAGTATTACTTACTGTGTAGTAGTCTTCTCGATCATTGTTCAGGGGCTTACTATTGCCAAGGTGGCCAATCCTAATAAGATTGCAAAAGAAGAGGAAGAACAGGAGAATATTACCTTAGAAGAGAAAGCTTAAATTACAAAAATAACTGTCGTTCCGGATGAGCATTGTTAAAGAAATACAGGAAGCACTAGCTGTTTTGTCCATTCCTGAGAAGGCAGAATTCTTTCCAAGATTTTTCAAAACCGGAAAAGGAGAATATGGAGAAGGAGATCTTTTTCTGGGAGTAAAAGTTCCGGATCAGAGGTCTGTTGCCAAAGAATATTATCCGAAAATAAATTTGGAAGAACTCAGTACATTACTCTCTTCCAAATATCATGAACACAGACTGACTGCACTTTTTATGCTGATTTCAAAGTTTGAAAAAACAAAAGATAAAGCTGTAAAAGAAGAAGTGGTTGCATTTTATCTTAACCATCTTTCCCATGTCAACAATTGGGATCTTGTAGACTCAAGCTGTTATAAGATTTTGGGCAGATATTCTTTTGAAAATCAGAAAGAAAATCTTCTCAGAGAACTTTCGGAGTCTGAGGAGATGTGGCACAAAAGAGTAGCCGTTGTCGGGACGATGCATTATATAAAAAAAGGGTCATTTGATCTTACTAAAGAATTCGTAACCAGAAACCTGAAGCATTCTCATGATCTAATGCATAAAGCTAATGGATGGCTGTTACGAGAAATGGGAAATAAAAATGAAGGAGAATTGATCAGCTACCTGAACCAATATTACAAAGAAATGCCCAGAACCTGTCTTCGGTATGCCATTGAAAAGCTGGACGAAGATCTTCGCCAGGATTATCTGAAAGGGCGTATTTAAAAAAAGAATAAAATCATAATAATGTAGTTTCCTGTCCTGAAAAAGTACCTGAAAACAGCCATTTATGCTCAAAAAATCAAAGATTATAAGGTTTTAAGGTCAGAATTGAGTAGTTTTGTGGCTTTAAACCCAATCATGAAAAATTTTCTCAGATTATTTCTTCTATGTATCCCTTTGCTGTTCCTGACCAGCTGTTTTGATATTCTTGATAAAGTGAATGTAAAGGCAGACGGTACGGGAGAGTATACCATCATCCTGAATGCCAGCAAAAGCAAAACAAGGCTGGCTTCAATCTCCAAAATGGAAACCATCAATGGAAAAAAAGTTCCGAAAAAAGCAGATATTGAAAATAAAATCAATGAAGCGGCAAAAATTTTCAAAGGAACACCCGGAATCAGCAACGTGAAAACCTCCATGGATTTTGATAATTATATCATCAAACTGAGCTGTAATTTCAAAAAGATTGAAAACATTAATGCCGGGCTGGAAAAACTTAAAGCTCAGAATATATTGGGTAAAATGATTCCTACCCAAATTTACAGTCAGAATCTTGAGAAAAAGACATTGACAAGAAATAAGGTCAATACATTCAAAACAGATTACGAAAAGATGGGTAAGGCGGATAAAGAAGTCTTTAATGACGCCAGATATACTTCCATCATGCAGTTTGAAAGTACGGTGAAATCACAAACCAACAATGCTTATGTGCTTTCACCCAATAAAAAAGCCCTCAAGCTGGAGGCTGATATCCTGGATCTGATTTTTCAGAAAAAACAAATGCAAAACACTATTCTTTTTCAATAAATTTCTAAACTATAGTCATGAAATCTATCTTATTAAAAACACAAAAAATTATTTTTGTACTCTTTGGTTTTACACTTTTTTTTGCCCAAAATAGTATGAAAATTCCTGCTGATGCCGTATTTTATATGGAAGTCAACGGGAAACAGCTTAATAACAAAATCAACTGGAATAAACTGAATCCTTTGTTGCACGAATTAAGCAAAAAGAACAAAGAAAAACTTTCATGGACAGATTATTCCAAAACCGGAATCAAATACGATGCTGTTCAATACCATTATGCAAGTTTTAATGACTCTATAAAAGCGTACAATACTCATTTTATTATTGATAATAAGGAAAAGTTTCAGGAATTCATTAATTCTGTCAAGAAAAAAGGGCAGGAAGTTTCTAATAGAAAGAACTATTCCTATGTAGATATCAATGACGATATTTTTGTTGCCTGGAACGGAAACCGTGCGGTTCTTAGGATGGTAAGCTATACCAAGCCTTACAAAGATCTTTGGGCAACAGAAGCGGTTGCAGACAGTACTGCCGTTGCCGTTGATTCCGTTTACGCAGAAGCAGGAGATACTGCTTATACTGATGAGCCGGAAAAGCCTTTTGATTACAAAGAAGAAATCAAAAACCTTAAGGACGATATCAAGTATCTTAAAGAAAGCATCAAGGATAACAACAACGAGATTGCAAGAATCCAAAAAGATATCAAATACCTTCAGAAACACCATAAATACCCTGCAGAGAAGGAAAGTGCTGAAAATGAAGAGGAAATGCCTAATGATGCTTATGCTTACGATGAAGAAGAGGATTTAGCTTACAAAAAAGAACAGGATTCCATCCGCAGGGAAAACTTTAAGATCGTTAAAAAGAATGCTGAAGATCATTTTGATCAGTACTTCAGTTCAAATCTGGAAATTGAAGTTCCAAAAGAAATGTTGTCATTCAGAGATACCAATTCTGATGTTTTTGTCTACACAGACTACGGAAGAATTGTAAATGAAGGGATCTATGGCAAGATGACAAAGTTCTACAGCTATGGACAGTTCTTTAAGAATATGTATAATTCGAACTATTCCTACAATCTGTATTTTGATAAAGATAAAGTAAGGCTAGTTAATAATTACCAGCATAAAAATGCCGACATTCAAAAGAATATCTCTGCTATTTATAAAGGGAAGAAAAACAAAAAACTGCTGGAACTGATCAATGAAAAAAGTGTTGGTTACTATGCAATGAATGTGAATGGGGCGAAATGTTTCGACATGATGTACAGCCTGCTTCAGGATTCCGGAGAAAATGAGTACAAAAAAGAAATGGAGCTCATTATGGAAACCATGAAAATTGTTCTGGATGAAGAAGCCATTACTAAAATAGCACCAGGAAACGGGATCTTTGTTTTGAATGAACTGAAATCTAAAAAAGTAGAGTACACGGATTACGAATACGATGCTGACTTCAACGAAAAAGAAGTAAAGAAAACCAAAGATATCGCTGTTCCCAACTTCACTTTTGCTTTTGCAACAGAAAATGAGGGCTACTGGAACCGTATTTTTGATTTGCTTACAACCAATAAAAAACTGTCTAAAAGATTCTCTAAAAAAGGAAACCTATACACCTTTAAAGATGAAAAGGATGGAGGATATGTAGATCAGCTGTTCTTTACAGTAAAGGATGGAGTAGTATATCTGATGAGTTCTGCAGACAATATCTTATCCGTCAACCAATCCGATATTTCGAGAAAATGGGCGAAAGATTCTGCAAAATATCCTTTGTCAGGAAGATTGGATATCCAGAAACTTTTAACAGGTTTAGATAAAGAATTCAAAACTCCTAAAGAAAGAAAGGCACTGGATGCCATCAGAAAAAATGTAGGAGAGTTGTATTATAAGACAGAAGTGAAAGGAGAGAGCATCCAGACTGAAATGAATTATAATATTAAAGATTCTTCTGAAAATAGCTTAATGTATTTCTTTGATGTATTCGATCAGGTTTTTAAAACAAAAGAAAAAGAAGAGAAACCACAAATTTTATAGATGAACAAAAAGAAGATTATTCTCCCGTTAGTTGTATTGCTCGCTGTTGCAGTATATTTTTGGGTTTTCCATAAAAATAAGAACCTCAAATATATTCCTGAAAATGCAGATGCGGTAATTTTAATTGATATAAAAAAAGTAACGGGACAATATCTCTTCAGCCTGGCAACACATCCTTCTCATTGGTCAGGAAATAAGGCTAAAGGTAAAAGCACAGGCTCTCTGAAAGGTTCGGGAATCAGAGTTCCGGATTTTCTGCAGATTTTCCATATTAAAGGCACAAAGTTTTCCGAATGGTATAGTGTTTTAGAACTTAAAGATTCCCAAAAATTCATTGGTTTTTTAAAGAAGCAGAACTTTGAAGATAAAGGAAACAACCGTTTTCAGAAGGATCAGATTTTTCTTATAATCAACGGGAATCATTGTGTTGCGGGAACTTCAGATTGGGCACTTGAAGCCATCCAAAAAGAGATTCAGACTTCTTCAAACCCTGTCCGGGATGCAGATCGGTTTATTCATAACACGGCCGGAAGCATTTCTTTCATTTCCGGAAAGAAAATTCAAAACTTTTCTATTGAATTGCATGATGATGAAATTGAAATTAAAAACAATTCAAACTCTGAAATTCTTAATGCTGTTGCGTCCAGACTCCAAAAGGGAAATCACTTTCTTGATCTGGAATTAGACAAAGAAAATATCAGGAATTTTAGCCGCTTTTTCAATAAAAGTATTGCTGATTCTTCACAAGCTGTTTACCTGAAAGCAATGGCAGATCTTGAACAGGTCAATGACACGATTATCAGTTATGAATATGACGATAATTTCAATGAGGTTGAAAAAAAGACCTTTCAAAAAATCACACAGCCTGATTATACCATTGATATTAAAAGTGATGATCCGGAAAAAACCTGGGCATATTTCCAGTCTAAAAAGTGGATCAATAGCGAAAATCAATTTACTGGAATTCCTTTCCAACCTAATCAAATCAACAGAAATAACAATGGTGTTGTGATAAAATCAACCAGAAAACCCATAGCATTATCACCCAAGTTAAAAGAAAACTACATTTTCATCAGAAACAGTGCTCTGCTGTATTCTTCTTTGAAAACGCTGGGCAATACTGAAAAAAGAATCATTTCAGATATAGAATATGTGTTGTATGGAAATAAATCGCAGGATTATTGGGTGAAAATAAAAGCGAAAAACGGAGAATTACCCTTAATTTTACGCTGGTAACCATAGAAACTGAATAAAATTATCTATTAATGGCTCCATCAGACATCGCATTACTCAAAACCTTTACACATTATTTCCTGCATTTCGTTTTTCCGGTCTTTATTGCATTGATTTTTTATCGTAAAAACTGGAAGAAAGCTTATTGTATTCTCCTTGCTACGATGCTGGTAGATCTGGACCATCTTTTTGCCACTCCTGTTTTTGATCCGTCAAGAGAAAGTATAGGTTTTCATTTTTTACATTCTTATTATGCCATTGCGGTGTATTTTTTGCTGCTGTTCTTTAAAGGAAATATCAGAATTATAGGAATTGGGCTTCTGTTTCATATGTTTACAGATTATCAGGACTTTAACTTCTGGCCTCATTAAAATATTATTAATATTTTCTTTTGATATTGAAATTTCTATAGATTTTTTGTATTTTGTAGTCACTTTATGAGACTTAAAGAATTTTTACACTACACCTATATTTTTCCTCTCCTTGCGGTAGGGTACTACTTCTCCGGACTAATGGGAACTGGAGTGCTTTATGACATTCTTGCGGGAATTTTATTGATTGGAAGTGTTTTATCGGCAGTACACCATGCAGAAGTAGTGGCTCATAAAGTAGGAGAGCCTTTTGGAACCATTATTCTGGCCCTTTGTATCACCATTATTGAAGTTGCGCTGATCATCTCGCTGATGGTGGCCGGCGGAGATCAGGCGATCACGCTGGCCAGAGATACGGTTTTTGCCGCTGTAATGCTTATTCTTAACGGAATTCTGGGAATATGTATTCTTGTAGGTGGCGTTAAATATCATGAGCAGTTCTTTGCAAGAACTTCAGCAACTACTTATCTGGTAAGTATTGTTTCAATCCTGGTGCTTACCCTGGTTCTTCCCAATTTTACATCAAGTGTCAACGGACCTTTCTATAACGAAGCTCAGCTTATCTTCATATCCATTGCCTGTCTTGTCATTTACGGTATTTTCCTTATGGTACAGACTGTTCGCCACAGAAGCTATTTTATTGTTCCTGATGAGCATCCTGAAGAACATTATATCCCGTCACTGACAAAAACGCTTATCAGTTTTGGTTTTCTGGTGGTTTGCCTTGTTATTGTAGTGCTTATGGCAAAAGGATTATCGGATACAATAGAAGGAATGGTACGAAGTCTTGGCGCTCCAAAATCGTTGGTAGGGGTCATTATTGCAGCGGTTGTTCTTCTTCCTGAAGGAGTAGCGGCAATCCGCGCTGCCAGGGCTAATCAGATTCAGTCAAGCTTAAATCTGGCATTAGGTTCTGCGTTGGCAAGTATCGGATTAACGATTCCTGCGGTGTCCGTGGTCTGCATTATGTATGATATTCCTTTGGTACTTGGTTTGGACAAAAAAGATATTATTCTGCTTTCCTTATCCGTATTTATCGTCATGCTTTCCTTAAGCCGTGGTAAGACCAATGTTTTGTACGGAACCGTTTTATTGGTAAACCTGGCCGCGTATATCTTTACGGTAATCGTTCCTTAGATGATAAGTAAAGCAAGTGTAAAATAAATTCCTCGGAATTTCGCATCCCGGAATCGCGTAACTCACTAAAGTCTTCTTGCCAATTCCATCTTGAAAGCCATTAGTTTTGCTATGTTTTCAGATTTGTAGATAGCCATATCTGCGTTTTCCCCTGCGAAGTTCTCTTCAATAGTATTACGCCAAAGCTCTAGCCATCGGTCAAAATGTTTCTGCTCCATAGCCTGTATCTCATTAATAGGGAAATGAACGCCCATTGGATTTCCTTTATAAGACATCTGCCCAAAAAGAATAGATTCCCAGAAAGAATACATTTTAGGAAGATGTTTACCCCAATCTACTTTAGCAATATCATTGAAGAAAAATCCTATGGTTTCATCTTTAATAACCTTTGTATAAAATGAATTAACCAGGTGTTCGATGTCATCTCTTGATTCAAGCTTTTTCATATCCCAAATTTACTGTAAAATCAAATTAAAACTCAAATGAATCAATTGATAAAATTCATCAAAACAATATTTTATCTTTGCACCGGAAACAGTAGAAAACAGATAAGCAAATTCTAGGTTTGCTGTTGAAATTTAAACTGTGCAAAAAAATAAATGTTTAAAAAATGACAGGAGGATTCAGAAAAAAGATCCGGCAGAAAAATGCGGAGAACAGTGGCTTCGGAACTAATGCCTCCGGAAGATTTATTAATAAGGACGGCCTTCCGAATGTTCAGAGAAGAGGAGTGAATGTTTTCAACAGGCTAAGCTGGTATCACACCATGCTGAATCTTTCTTCATTTCGCTTTATCTCTTATCTGGTCATAGCTTATATTCTGATCAATCTTCTTTTTGCAATGATCTATTACCTGATTGGTGTAGAACATCTTACCGGAATAGATAAAAGCGACCCGTTGAACGAATTTATTGACGTTTTCTTTTTCAGTTCACAGACGTTTACAACGGTTGGTTATGGAAGAATAGCTCCGGTGGGATTTTTGGCAAGTCTTGTGGCTACTTTTGAGGCTTTTCTGGGATTGCTTACCTTTGCCATTGCAACGGGACTTTTTTACGGAAGATTTTCAAGACCGAGAGCATATCTGAGATTTTCTGATATAGCAGTTATTGCCCCTTTTCAAGAATCTTCAGCGTTAATGTTCAGGCTGGCTCCTTATAAAAATAATGCCTTGACGGATGCAGACGTAATTGTATCTGTGGCCATTGAAGTGATAGAAAACGGAGTTGCAAAAAGTAATTTTTACAGGCTTACTACTCAGATGAGTAAGATAAATACACTGGCTCTGAATTGGACTGTAGTGCATAAAATAGATGAAAACTCCCCATTTTATGGCTTTTCTGAAGAAGACTTTAAAAATACCGACCTCGAACTTATTGTGCAGGTACGTGCATTTGATGAAGTATTTTCCAATACAGTAGTCCAGCGGTCGTCATATACCACCAGAGAAATTGTATACGGAGCTAAATTTGTCCCTATGTACTATCCTAACAAAGAAAATCTCTCAACGGTTCTGGATCTGGATAAAATAAATGAATATAAGAAAGAAGAACTTCCGGATTCAGCTGGAAATAATGAATAAATGGATTTAGATTTTTATAAAAAACAAGCAATACAAAAGCAGAAGGAGCATAAGAAATTTCTGGACGGGTTGAAGAAAAAACCGCCCAAAAACCTTGATTATATTGTGCAGGAAACCCATGATGAAGTTTTTGATGAAATAGACTGTTTACAATGTGCCAATTGCTGCAAAACAACCGGTCCTTTGTATACCGAAAAAGATATTGAGCGTATTGCCAAACATCTACGGATGAAATCTGCGGATTTTGAAGCCAAGTTTTTAAGAGTAGACGAAGACAATGACAAAGTACTGCAGAATCTTCCCTGCTATTTCCTGAATAGTGACAATACCTGTTCTATCTATGAAGTAAGGCCAAAAGCCTGCCGGGAATATCCTCATACAGACCGTAAAAAGATCTACCAGATTAATAATTTGATGCTGAAAAATACTGTGATCTGCCCGGCCGCCTTTGAATTCGTAGAAAAAATGATGAAGAATATAACGAAGTAGATTAAAGGATAGAAGCTTTGTTAATAAACTGCCTCAGTTAATATTTTTACTGAAATAAACTTCCAGCCTCCAGCTTCAAGCTTCCCGCCAAATTAACCGAACTTATTTTGCAAATTCCTCTTAAATAATTATAAAGTACGTTAAATAAGCTTATTACACATAATTTTATAAATGATGCTTCGTTTAAGTTAAACAATCATTTAAATATTACATTATGAAAAAGTTAATTTTAACGGCAGCGTTTACATTAGTCGGAGTAATCGCAGTATCAGCACAATCAACAACACAAAAGCCAGCCGATACTTCTACTAATAACCCAACGACAACTCAAACACAACAACCGAATACACAGACTACAAGTCCTTCGGATCCAAAGACTCAACAGGAAAAAACACCTGCTACTACAATGGAAACAGCTCCTGCAACTGACCCAACTGTAAGTACAACACCTACAGATGCAACTAAACCTGCGGATGCACCAAAAGAAGAAAAGAAAGACAAAAAGAAGAAAAAGTAAAATTGCTTTAGCAAACACTAGTCGGAATCCTGAAATCTTGTATTTCAGGATTTTTTTTGTTCAAATTCCTCTACTTTGAACCGGACAATCTTATTGACTAAGTCCAGCGGGATGTCACCAGAAATCGGAAACTGTACAGCTCCTTTGGAAAACGCATATTTTCTTTCCTCAAAATCCGTTTCAAAATTACGGATTCCTTCAGCCCCGGGATAAAAGCCAATATGTTTTTTATACGCGGCAAAATAAACCAAAGGTTTTCCTTTGTATCTGAAAGCCGGCATCTGATATCCAATATATTCTTCCAGATCAGGAACCTGTGAATGGATGGCTTGTCTTAGTTCAAGCAGCTTTTCCTGTACTTCTATCGGGAACAGAAGAATATATTCATCAATATTTTTAAAAGCATTTTTCATACTATAAAAATAAAAAAAGCGCTGCATTGAGCAGCGCTTTCTCCTTTCACTTTTTACTTTTTTCCCATTATCCCGGGAACAGGCTATATCAAAAAAGGTCGGGAATTTTTCCCAACCTTTATTTTTTCTGTTACACAACTCCTTGAGCTAACATTGCTTCTGCTACTTTTACGAAGCCGGCAATATTTGCGCCTTTTACGTAGTTTACATAACCGTCTTCGTCTTTTCCGTAGTCTCTACAAGCTTTGTGGATACCAATCATGATTTCCTTTAATCTTGCATCAACTTCTTCAGAAGTCCAGTTAAGACGGATAGAGTTCTGAGTCATCTCTAATCCTGATGTAGCAACACCTCCAGCGTTGGAAGCTTTACCAGGAGAGAATAATACTTTATTATCTAAGAAATAGTTGATTGCGTCTAGTGTAGAAGGCATGTTAGCCGCTTCAGTTACACAAACACATCCGTTTTCAACTAATTTTCTTGCATCATCTAAATCTAATTCATTTTGAGTTGCAGAAGGGAACGCAACATCACACTTCACATCCCAAGGACGCTTTCCAGCGTGGAATTCAGCAGAAGGATATTTTTTAGCATAATCTTCAGCTCTGTTATTTCCTGAAGATCTAAGCTCTAATAAATAATCAATCTTTTCTCCGCTGATACCATCTTTATCATAGATGTATCCGTCTGGTCCAGAGATTGTTACTACTTTAGCACCTAGTTCAGTTGCTTTTTTGATCACTCCCCAAGCTACGTTTCCGAAACCTGATACTGTTACTGTTTTACCTTCGAAGTTTTGTCCGATAGTCTTAAGCATCTGCTCAGCGAAGTATACTACACCGTATCCTGTAGCTTCAGGACGGATTAATGAACCTCCGTACGCAAGACCTTTTCCTGTAAGAACCCCGGTAAACTCGTTTCTGATTTTCTTATACTGTCCGAATAAATACCCGATTTCTCTTGCTCCAACACCGATATCTCCTGCAGGTACATCTGTTTCAGGACCAATGTGCTTGCATAATTCTGTCATGAAAGCCTGGCAGAAACGCATTACTTCCATGTCAGATTTACCTTGTGGGTCGAAATCTGAACCTCCTTTACCACCTCCCATTGGAAGAGTTGTTAAAGAGTTTTTGAACACCTGTTCAAAAGCCAAGAACTTAAGAACTGATAAGTTTACAGTAGGGTGGAAACGGATTCCTCCTTTGTATGGCCCAATCGCAGAGTTCATTTGAATTCTGAAACCTCTGTTAACCTGAATTTCTCCTTTGTCATCAACCCATGGAACTCTGAAAATAATAATTCTTTCAGCTTCAGCCATTCTTTCAAGCAGCTTCATTCCGGTGTATTCTTTTTTAGTAGCAATGAATGGAATTACAGTTACGGCAACTTCTTTTACAGCCTGTAAGAACTCCGGTTCGTTAGGATTTTTTGCTTCAATTTTTGCAATAAACTCTTGGATTTTCTGGTCAATATTATATTGTTCCATATATTAAGGTTGAATATTATTGTCAACAAATTTAATTTTTTTTTCAAGATTCACAACACTGTATTTCAACATTGTTAAAAATTAAATAATAATGTTTCGTAATATTATTAAATTGATAATTTGTATTCAAATTTTATTAAAAATGAAATGTTATGTGTGAAATAATGCAATATTAAGAAATCATTAAATCTCAAATTGCGATGAATTGCCTCCCGGAAAATGATTTTACTTTCCCTAAAAGTTCCAATTCCAAAATTATTGGTAAGATTTTGTGAGTAGGAAGCTCAATTTTCTGGGACAGATCATCCAAAGAAATCTGAGGCTGGTCTTTAATGGATTTATATATTAAATATTGATTATCAGAAAGTTGCACTATGGTCTCACTATAAGGAAATAGCTCTTCAATTTTTTCTTTAGGAGCATTAAATCCCAGTATACCGATAAGATCTTTTATGGTAGAAATAGCTGTTGCTTTATTATGGAAAATCAGTTGATTACATCCCTGGCTACAGAGATCTGTAATTTTTCCGGGAAGGGCGAAAACATCCCGGTTATAATCATTGGCAAAAGCGGCCGTGCTTACAGATCCTCCTCCAAAACCGGTTTCCACCACAATGGTTGCCGGAGATATTCCTGCTACAATTCTATTTCTCTGGATGAAGTTTTCGCGGTCTGGTTTTTTAGAAGAACTGAACTCCGTGATTAATGCTCCTCCTTCCTGAAGAATTTTCTCTGAAAGCTTCCTGTTTTTTGCCGGATATAAATATTGAAAGCCATGTGCAAGGACTGCTATTGTGGGTTTCTGATGAGAGATAGACTGCTCATGAACCTCTTTGTCAACCCCCAGAGCAAGTCCGCTTACCGATGTGTAAGTAGAAGACTGAGAGGCTTCAAAGAAGTCTTCAATAAACTGTCTGCCATACGACGTCATATTTCTGGTTCCAACAATGCTTACTTTTGGCAGTGTATCATCAATCTTTCCTTTCTGATAAAGAATAGCAGGTGCATCATTACACTCATTAAGCAATAAAGGAGTTTCGCTTAGATGCCTCAGCCTGATCTGAATATTATTCTTTTCGCAAAAATTTAATTCTTCTTCTGCGAATTTCAAATGATTGTCATTCCCAATGTCTGAAACTGTTTTTTGTCCTATGCCTTCCAGCTTTTTATATTCTTTCTTTGCCCTTTTCCATGCTTCCTGAGCATTTCCAAAAGTACGGACAAGTTTATGAAAATGAATGTCGCCTATCTGGCTGCACTCGCGGAGGGCGATTGCATATAAGTATTCTTCGGAAATCATGTGTGTTTTTTTCAAATGTAGTGAATTAAGTGTTATCTCTTCCTTAATTCATCCAAATGATCCCAGATATCATCTCTTTTTTTATAAGGAAGTTCCATGAAATCTTCAGGATGGTTTTCCTTGTATTCCTGCCACAGTTTATCATCCTTTTCACTATAATAATTAGGAAATTCCCAAATGAACTTTTTCTTCTTTTCTCCAACATTTTTGAAGGCAAACGCAATAATGCTTCCAACTACGGCTCCTGAAAGATGGGCCTGCCATGAAATTTTACTAGGTTCCTGCATGTTATAAAACAGTTCTTCCGGAAGCATTCCCCAGACTAAACTTCCATAATACAGGACAACAAGCATTGAAATGGTCAGGAGCTTTGTATTCCATTTAAATACACCGCTGAAGAAAAGGAAGAAAGCAAGAACATACACTACACCACTGGCTCCGATTGTACAGGTGTACATATATTCGCCGGAGAGAATGTCAATAGGAGGGAGAAGCCACACTAAAAGCCCTGTTGCCAGCCAGCCGATAATAAAAACTTTGTTAGCAACCAAAGGATAAAACTGATAAAGCAAAAACATAAGTGCAGCTATCGGAATAGAGTTTCCTATAATATGATCAATATTTCCATGCAAAAGAGGAGATGTGATTATTCCGAGCAGCCCTTCAGGCAAAAGTGGAATGATCGCCCCAAAGCAGCTTTGAAAAAAGCCCTGCATTTGTAAGAAATACCCGAACCACATCGCAGAAAGCATCAGCAAAGGGTATATAATCGCTCTTTTGGAAATTGCATTTTTAAACATGAGGATTTTACGTCAAATCAAAAGCCAATGATAAATTTCGGAAAATTTGTCGATGAATCAATTTCTACCTACCTGATTTTAAGACAAAAGGTATCAAATTTATTTTTTAAACTTATTATTTGGCATTGATTTTATAGAGATATCTTATTGTTAGGGAATTAAACTTTATGAATCAACATTCTTTAAAGCTGAATTTACCTTTAAAAAAAAATTATATTAATACTTTTGCAGTGAAAATTATTTGAGTAATGAAGAAGTTTTTATTGATTCTTTCCTTTTTTATGGGGATTTATGCAAGTGCACAAGAAGAATTGAAGAAAGATTCTGTTGTGGCTGACACAGTAAAATACTGGTCAGTGATAGGAAAAAACACATTAATGATCAATCAGGCTGCCTTTTCAAACTGGGTAGGAGGTGGAGCCAACAACGTAGGATGGCTTGCAGGGATCAATTACAATCTCACGTATGAAAAAGATAATGATCTATGGGAGAATATCGTTATCCTGGGGTATGGACAGAATGATACTAAAGGATTGGGAATAAGAAAAACGCAGGACGTAATCAATGTTTCTACCAATTATGGGCGGAAATTCTCTAAAAGCTGGTATTTCTCTATGGGTGCGGGATTACAGTCACAGTTTGCTGCAGGATATGAAGACGGGAATAATCCTGAAGCCAAAAAGATCTCAAATTTTATGGCCCCGGGTTACCTGAACGTCGGGATGGGTATCACCTATAGACCGAATGATGATCTGACGGTAACTTTGCGTCCCACCAACGCCAGGTGGACCTTTGTACTGGATAAAGACCTTCAGACAGCAGGAAGCTATGGTTTGAAAAGCGATGGTGATTCTTCTTTATTGCAGTTCGGTTTCCTGGGAACGGCAATTTATAAATTGAAAATAATGGAAGATATCTACCTGACGAATACAGCTTCGGTTTTCTCGAATTATCTTGACCGTCCGGACAGATTGGTTCTTGCTTATGGAGCTTTATTAAACCTTAAAGTCAACAAATATATTTCATCCAATGTGACCGTTGATTTGCTGTATGATCACAACCAGATCGAAAAAACACAGCTGAAACAAACTCTTGGAATCGGGTTCGCTTATACCATTGATAATGGAGTGAAACGCTCTGACCGTAAAGACAGCCAATGGTGGATTAAAAAATAATAGAATTACATCAATACCAATAGAAAAACACTTCAGAAATGAGGTGTTTTTTTGCTTTTAAAATACTGTATTTTTAAGTTGACTTAAGTTTGGGATACAATATAAGGCTGTTTAAATGGTTTATTTTCATTGTATTATAAGCGAAAAACCGACTATGTTAAATTCATTTTAAAGTGAATTTTCTTCTGACGTAGATTATTATTTATACATTTGTAATAAATCAACATTATGAAAAAACTTTTATTGATCTGTTCCATTTCTTTTGGAGCGATAGCTTTGGCGCAGGAAACCAAAACAGATGCTACAGCAGCAGACACCATTAAAGCCTGGTCTATTCAGGGACAAAATACATTAATGCTTAACCAGGCTGCCTTTTCAAACTGGGTAGGAGGTGGAGCCAACAACGTAGGATGGCTTGCCGGTGTCAATTATAACCTGACGTATGAAAAAGGGAAAGATCTTTGGGAAAATATTATTATCCTTGGCTACGGACAGAATAATACCCAGGGAACAGGGGTAAGAAAAACTCAGGATGTTATCAACCTTTCTACAAACTATGGTAGAAAATTTGCCGAAAGCTGGTATTTCTCAGCAGGAGCAGGCCTTCAGACTCAGTTTGCCCCGGGATATGAAGACGGAAACAATCCTGATGCTAAAAAGATCTCCAATTTCATGGCTCCGGGATATCTGAATGTAGGGGCAGGGGTTACGTACCGTCCTAATGATAATCTAACCGTAACATTACGTCCTGCTAACGCGAGATGGACTTTTGTTTTAGATAAGGATCTCCAGACTGCCGGAACGTACGGCCTTAAAAATGATGGTGATTCATCCCTTTTCCAGTTCGGTTTCCTTGGGACAGCCATTTATAAGATCAAAATCATGGAGAATATTAATCTGACGAATACAGCGTCTGTATTTTCAAATTATCTGGATCATCCGGATAGATTGGTATTGGCTTACGGAGCGGTCTTAAATATGAAGATCAATAAATATATTTCGTCCAATATTACCCTGGATCTTTTGTATGACCACAATCAGATCTGGAAAACACAGCTGAAGCAGACCTTGGGTGTAGGTCTGGCTTATAATTTCGATAACGGTAAAAAACGTTCGGATAATAAAGATAACCAGGGCTGGTTAAAGAAATAAAACTTAGATAAAAACATCTGGAAATAAAAAAGCACTTCAAAAAGAAGTGCTTTTGTGTATCAATATATATAAGTCTTAGAATTCTATATCTACTCCCAGTTTCTCCGCCAATAGCTTTGAAATTTTCTCTTTTAGAGGTTCTATATCAATGTTCTGCATGGCATCATTTGCGAAAGCATATAATAGTAATGCCTGAGCTTCTTTTTTAGAGATTCCTCTTGCTCTCAGGTAGAATAAAGCATCTTCATTCAGCTGGCCTACCGTACATCCGTGAGAACATTTTACATCATCTGCAAAGATCTCCAACTGAGGTTTTGTATCGATGCTTGCCCCTTCACTTAGTAGCACATTATTGTTTTGCTGATAAGCGTTCGTTTTCTGAGCAATTTTATCTACAAAAACTTTTCCGTTGAAAACTCCGTGGGCATTGCCGTCGAAGATTCCTTTGTAGTTCTGATAACTTTCACAGTTTGGGAAATTGTGGTGAACTGCCGTATGGTGATCTACCAACTGATCTTTCCCGATGATCGTGATTCCGTTCATGAATGAATTGATATTTGATCCATTATGAATAAAATCAAGGTTGTTTCTTACCAGTTTACCTCCGAAAGAGAAAGTATTTACAGTAGTTAAGCTGTCTTTCTCCTGTCTTGCGAACGTGTTGTCGATAAGATAAGTTGTGTTGTTGTCATTCTGAAGCTTATGCCAGTCAGCTTTTGCATTAGGATAGGTAAAGATCTCCGTTACCGAGTTTGTCAATACATACGTGCTGTCAAAATTATGGTGGCTTTCAATCACTTCTACTTTTGCTCCTTCTTCAACGATCAAAAGATTTCTTGTATTGTAGAACGTATTTTCCTCCTGATTCTGAGAAATATAAAAAACATGGATTGGTTTTTCAATCACTACATTTTTAGGGACTTTCAAAAAGAAACCGTATTTACAGTAAGCAAGGTTTAAGTTTGTAAAAGCTTGTTCCTTAGATGCAATTGTATTGAAATACTTTTCAAAAACCTCTTTATGCTTCTCATCATTCAATGCATAGTTGAATGAAAGGAACTCTACATTTTCAATAGAAACTTTTGAAAGTTCCTTGTGAAGTTTACCATTTACAAAAACAATCCAATCAAAATTTTCTTCTCCAAGGTGCAGTTCATCAAACTGCTCTTTAGTGATATTGTGGCTCTCTTTCGGGAAGAAGTTGTAGCTTTTTTCCGTGATTTCCTTTAGATTGGTATATTTATATTCTTCGTCTTTTTTGGTCGGAAAACCAACGTTTTGAAATCTTTGAAGAGCTGCTTTTCTACTGTCATCCAGAAATCGGTGACGAAGACTCTCCAAAAATTCATTATGGTTCTCTATAATTTGTTCTTTTAATGCCATTACTGGTATATCTGTGGTTTGCACCATTTTTTCTTTTTTTATTAACTAAAATATTGTTATTCCGAGGAATAGGAAACCCAATTTTTAATATAGAGATTCTTCTTTTTACAGGATGTTATCAATGACCGCAAAAATATAATCTCTGAAATAATATATCTTCTTCTTAGTTAAGAAGCCAGTCGTAACCTTTTTCTTCAAGTTCTAATGCTAAAGATTTATCACCGGTTTTGATGATTTTTCCATCTGCTAAAACGTGAACGAAGTCAGGTTGAATATAGTTAAGCAATCTCTGATAGTGTGTAATCAAAAGAACTGCATTTCCTTCATTTTTAAAGTGGTTTACTCCATCTGCTACGATTCTTAAAGCATCAATATCCAATCCGGAATCGGTCTCATCAAGAATAGCCAGTTTAGGATTAAGCATCATCATCTGGAAGATCTCGTTTCTTTTCTTTTCACCTCCGGAGAATCCCTCGTTTAATGATCTTGAAAGGAAATCTTTCTTGATACCCAGTTTTTCAGATTTTTCACGGATTAATGCAAGCATTTCTTTTGCAGGCATTTCTTCCAATCCATTTGCTTTTCTTGTTTCGTTTAAAGCAGCCTTGATAAAGTTCGTTACAGAAACTCCCGGAATTTCCACTGGATATTGGAAAGAAAGGAAAATCCCTTTGTGAGCTCTATCTTCAGGAGCGTCTTCACTGATATCTTCTCCCTGGAAAAGAATTTCTCCACCAGTCACTTCGTAATCTTCTTTTCCTGCGATTACAGAAGAAAGGGTAGATTTCCCGGCTCCGTTCGGCCCCATGATAGCGTGAACTTCACCTGGCTTTATTTCAAGATTAATACCTTTTAATATTTCTGCGCCATCTTCAATTTTGGCGTGAAGGTTTTTAATTTCTAACATTTTATTTGCTTAAACAAATTATTTTTGAATTCTATATACTAAACTTTCAGGTTGACCAGGAACATCATTAAGAGTCCCGATTTTGATCATACCTGCCTTTTCCAACACTTTAACAGAAGCTATATTGGTAGGACGAACGATTGCGAATATTTCTTCATTGTTCTCCTTAAAGCCAAAATCTATAGCCTTCTTTGTGAATTCTGTGGCATATCCCTTCCCCCATGCCTGGGAAGCAAAACGATAACCTAAATTCAATTTTTCTTTATCTCCGTAGAGTTTGTAGCTCAGTCCTCCAAAACCTATTATATTTTCAGGGCTTTCCTTTTCAGCAATAGCCCAGCTTCCAAAATGATGGATGTCCCAATGATCAAGCATTTTTGTAAATGTATTCTCTGCTTTTTCAAAGCTCATGGGTCCGCTTGGGTTATGAATATTGGTTTCGGGGTCATGATTAATTTCAAAGAAACGTTCAAAATCTTCTTTTGCAGGTTTTCTTAAAATTAATCTTTCTGTAGCTACCATATTTATTTTATCCTACTGATCCTTCTAATGAAATCTCAAGTAATTTCTGTGCTTCAATAGCAAACTCCATTGGAAGCTTGTTCAAAACTTCTTTACTGAAACCATTCACGATCAGAGCAATTGCTCTTTCCGTATCTATACCTCTCTGGTTACAGTAAAAAATCTGATCTTCCCCGATTTTTGAAGTCGTTGCCTCGTGCTCTAACTGTGCGGTAGGGTCTTTGATTTCAATATAAGGGAAAGTATGGGCACCACATTCATTACCCATCAATAAAGAGTCACATTGAGAGAAGTTTCTTGCCCCTTTTGCAGAAGGCATTACTTTCACCTGTCCCCTGTATGAGTTTTGAGATTTTCCTGCAGAAATACCTTTAGAGATGATCGTTGATCTGGTATTCTTTCCAATGTGGATCATTTTTGTTCCTGTATCTGCATACTGGTGGTTGTTCGTTACAGCGATAGAGTAGAACTCTCCGATAGAATTGTCTCCTTTAAGGATACAAGACGGATATTTCCATGTTACTGCAGAACCTGTTTCTACCTGTGTCCATGAGATTTTTGCATTTCTTTCGCAAAGTCCTCTTTTCGTTACAAAGTTGAATACGCCTCCTTTACCTTCTTCATTACCAGGATACCAGTTCTGAACAGTAGAATACTTGATCTCAGCTCCGTCTAAAGCGATAAGTTCCACTACTGCAGCGTGAAGCTGGTTTTCATCTCTTGACGGTGCTGTACAGCCCTCAAGATAAGAAACGTAACTTCCCTCATCAGCTACAAGAAGCGTTCTTTCAAACTGCCCTGTTCCTGCCTGGTTGATACGGAAATAAGTGGAAAGCTCCATTGGGCATTTTACCCCTTTTGGAATATAACAGAAACTTCCGTCAGAGAATACTGCGGAATTCAATGCTGCGTAAAAGTTATCTCCTCTCGGAACTACTTTTCCAAGATATTTTCTTACTAAATCAGGGTGGTTTTTAATGGCCTCAGAAATTGAACAGAAAATAATTCCTTTCTCTGCCAACGTATCCTGGAAAGTGGTTTTCACAGAAATGGAGTCCATTACGATATCTACAGCAACTCCTGAAAGTCTTTTCTGCTCTTCGATATTGATCCCTAATTTTGCAAAAGTTGCTAATAATTCAGGATCTACCTCGTCAAGACTAGCCAGCTCCGGCTTTACTTTAGGAGCAGCATAGTAACGGATTGCTTGAAAATCCGGTTTTTCATATTTGATATTCGCCCAATTAGGCTCTACCATTTTCAACCAGATTTTGAAAGATTCCAAACGCCATTCAGTCATCCATTCCGGCTCTTCTTTTTTAGCAGAGATGGCACGGATGATATCCTCATTTAAACCGATCGGGAAATCTTCATAATCAATTTTGGTTTCCCAACCGAATTCATATTTTTTATTTTCTAGATCGACTCTTAAATCGTCTTCTGTATATTTACTCATTACTTTTTTTTAGATTTCAGATTTTAGATTTCAAAATTCAGAATGATTCTGAGATCTGAAGTCTAGGATCTAAGGCCTTGCTTAAAGACTAAATGATTCTCCACATCCACATGTTCTGGATGCATTCGGGTTGTTGAATACAAACCCTTTTCCGTTCAATCCTCCTGAATACTCAAGAGTTGTTCCTGCCAAATAAAGGATGGATTTTTTATCTATAATAATTTTGATGTTATTATCTTCAAATATCTGATCTGTGTCTGTTTTTTGGTTATCAAACTTTAAAACATACTCTAAACCAGAGCATCCGCCGCTTTTCACCCCTACTCTTATATAATCTTCAGCAGGGTTAAAACCATCTTCAGTCATCAACTGAATGGCTTTCTCCTTTGCATAGTCTGATACTTTTATCATTGTATTTATTTAGAATGATTTAATGATGCAAAAATACGAACTAATTTCCGCAATCTCAAATCGAAGATATCTATTTTAATGATTCTGATATTAATAGGGGTTTTAAAAAGGATGATTTATGTTAAAATTTGATAAATTTCTTATCCTCATGTGAAGATTTTACTTCTGATTTTAACCTTGAAGGGTATTTTCTATCTATAAAGAAAATTGGTAATGGGACAAAAAATAATAATTTTTTTTGTATTGTTTCTCACTGCAGTGTCTTACGGGCAGACCACAAGATATGTTTATGAAACGCTGGTAAACCCGGATTCTATCAATCTGGTAAGCATGAAAAGCGAAAGGACTTTTCTGGATGTAAAAGGAGAAAGATCTTTATTTATCAGCGAAAATAAATTAAAAAGAGATTCTCTTTTTAATTCGTTCAGGTCAGAATTGAAAGAAGCTCATAAAAAAGAAGAAAAAGATTTTTCAAAATCTGAAGGAGCCCAACATTTTGAACCTACTTTCTTTGAATATTTTATTACGAAGAGTATTCCGGAACAGAAAGTGTATTATTATGAAAAAGAAGCAGGAAAACAAATTTATTATCAGGAAGACAGACCTGTAAAATGGGAAATAACAAATCTTATTGAAAAACAAAACGGATATCCGGCTCAAAAAGCAGTTGCAGAATTTGGCGGCAGAGTCTGGACAGCTTGGTTTACAAAAGACATCCCTGTTTCTGACGGCCCATATAAATTCTCAGGATTACCGGGATTGATAGTGAAGCTGGAAGACGACAAAGGAGATTATAAATTCGATCTTGCTAAAAAAATTACTATTAAAAATGCTTTTGAAGAACAATTAAATTCTGATGCTAAACAAAGCACAAGAGTTAATTTTCATGGTGATAAAGCTGCATTGGAACTTGAGTTTGGTAAAAACAGAAAAGCGATAGCCGGAAATACAGAAAGTGGAAATATAAATGCCGGAGGAAGACACAGCGGGGGTATGAATGGAGGCGGAATGAGAGGCAGCGGCCACGGAGGTGGTGGAATGCATAGAAGTGGAATGGGTGGTGAAAACCAGAGTTCTCCTATCTCACAAGGCTCATCCGCAGAGGTTCCTTCCTTTACGAACACAACCCAAAACCCAATTGAATTAAAATAAAAAAAATATAAATGAAAAAATTAGGTATTATCGCATTGGCACTCTTCATACAGAATGTTTCCGCACAGACAAACAGGTTTGTGTATCAGGTGACTATGAAGCCTGATGCAGAAAATAAAACAGACATCAAGACAGAAAATGCTTATCTGGATATTTCTCCGGAAAAATCTGTGTTTTATTCTGAAAATAGAATCAAAAGAGACTCTATCATGCAAAAAGCCTTTCAGGGCGGCGGCGGTAGAGGAAGTATCAACCGAGATCAGATGGAAAGTCTGAGAACGAATATCAACTATTCTGTAGAAAAAGATAAGACCAATCAAAAGACCTATTTTAAAGACAAAATTGGCCGTGATATCTATTCGTATGAAGAAGATAGGCCGCTGAGCTGGAAAATTGAATCAGAAACAAGAAAAATAGGTGAATATAAAGTTCAGAAGGCAGAAACTGATTTTGGAGGCCGAAAATGGACGGCATGGTTTACAACAGATCTTCCTTATCAGGATGGGCCTTACAAGTTCGGAGGGCTTCCGGGACTGATTGTAAAAGTAGAAGATGATAAAGGAGATTATTCTTTTGATTTAATGAAAAACTATAAGATTGCTGAATTGCCTGCTTTAAATCAGTTTGGAAATACATTAAAAGTAAAAAGAGCAGATTATCTGAAGCAACAGCAGAAATTCAAAACAGATCCAATGTCATTCATGACCCAAAGTTCCGGAGGTATAGCATCTCCAATGAGAGTCGGTGGTGGCGGAAGAGGCCCGGGAGGCGGTGGAGGAAATCAGAACCCTGCGGACATGAGGAAAAGAATGGAAGAAAGAGTGAAGGAAGAAGCTAAGAAAAATTCTAATCCAATCGAATTGCAATAAATAAAAATGCGGCCTTACTTTAAGGCCGCATTTTTATTTTATATAACAGACTGTTTCTGACAAACTATTTTAATAATTGGTTGAAAGTATCTCCCTGTCTGATATCTCCGGTGTTATAACCTTTCATAAACCATTCTTTACGCTGTGCGGATGATCCGTGAGTGAAGCTTTCCTGATTAACGTATCCCTGACCTCTTTTCTGAATGTTATCATCTCCAACGGCTTCTGCGGCATCTATGGCAGACTCAATGTCTCCAGGTTCCAGTATATGTTTGCTGTCATTGGTTCTTTTTGCCCAAACTCCGGCATAGAAATCAGCCTGTAATTCTGTAGCCACGGAAACTCTGTTCATTTGTTCTTCAGAATATCTTCCGCTTCTCCTTAAAGCATCTACTTTTTGAGTAGTTCCTAAAAGAGTCTGAACATGGTGTCCTACTTCGTGAGCAAGAACGTAAGCTACCGTAAATTCAGTTACTTTTGCCCCGAATTTTTGCTGAAGCTCACCAAAAAAACTCATATCCATATATACTTTCTGATCTGCCGGGCAGTAGAAAGGTCCCATGGCAGACTGAGCTGTACCACATGCTGAAGAAGTTGTATTTTCAAAAAGAACTACTTCAGGAGCACTATAAGTCATTCCGTTTTCTTTAAAGATTTGATCCCAGGTAAGGATATTCCATTTGGCCATCATGTCGACCATTTCACCAACCTGTTTTTCACCGGCTGTAAGTTCTCTCTGTTCTCCGGAATTTCCGGAAGGCTGCATACTGCCGGAATTCAAAATACCGGATGGATCACCTCCCAAAAAGAATACAATGGCTGCTATAATTAAAGTTCCAAGTCCTCCGCCTACGATCATACCACCACTTCCTCCTCCGGAACCACGGCGGTCATCAACGTTTCCGCCTCTGTCGTCTGTCCATTTCATAGTAATAAATTTATTCGTTAATTTAAATATTTTACTTCAAACTTTACGTTAAAAATATTTAGATATTTATCTGTTAAGTTGTTTCGTTTTCAGCCAGTAAGATGTAGACTGATACGCTGATACAGCATCGTCTACCAGTTTCTGGTCTGGATTTTTTAATAATTTTTCGTCGTAATACAGCTTAAAGGCTGGAGCCAGATCGCTTTTTTCCAGTTCCAAAGAATATTGTTTTACCTTTTTTACCGGGGAAATAATAGTCAGACGTCCGTCTTTTATAAAACCAAGATCCTGATAGGTTGCAACATAAGCCTTAGGCTGGAATTCAGGTTTGAATACATCCTGACCTAAGAATTTAGATTGGTAGCTGAAGTTCAATAGTCCTAAAACGGTTGGCATTAAGTCTATCTGAGACATCAGAGCATCAAATTTCTGAGGCTGAATAAATCCTTCTGAAAATACCATTGCAGGGATTCTGTATTTATCCATAGGAAGCTCTGTTTTTCCGGCACTTGATGCACAGTGATCTGCAATGATCACAAAAACAGTGTTTTTATACCATTCTTGTTTCTTAGCCATCTCAAAGAACAGTTTAAGCGAATAATCAGTGTATTTTACACCGCCTTCACGTGATTTTGCCGTTCCCGGAATATCAATTCTTCCGTCAGGGTAAGTAAATGGTCTGTGATTGGAAACTGTCATCCAATGATTGAAGAATGGTTTTCCTGATTTTGCTTCGGTATTCATTACCTGAATTGCTTTTTTAGCCATATCTTCATCAGCAACACCCCAAACATTGGCAAACGTAATTTCTTCCGGTTTGAAGTTGTTTCTGTCTACAATACCATAACCGTTTCCTTGGAAGAAATCCTGCATATTATCGAAATAGCTGTATCCTCCGTATAAAAATTTGACATCATACCCTTTGGATTTGAATACATTTCCGGTTGTGAATTTGTTTTTATTATCATCTCTTTTGATGATACTTTCTCCTGCAGTGGGAGGAATACATAATGTTAAAGCTTCCAGCCCGCGTACTGTTCTGTTTCCTGTAGCATACAGATTGGTAAACATCAGCGACTTGTCTGCAAGGCTGTCAAGGAAAGGCGTGATTTTTTGTGTATTTCCGTAATGTTCCATGAAATCGGCAGAAAGACTTTCGATAGAGATCAAAACCACATTTTTCTTCATTTCAGGCTGCTCAGCAACAATAGTTCTTGATAATGTCTGCTGTGGATATTGACTTAGAAAATTCTTTTCGGCCTGCTGTTGATTGATCTGGGAATAAAACTGGAAGTAATCCAGCTCATTATGCGTAAAAGCCCAGTAGAACTTTGGAAGTCCGTTCGCCTCAATTTCGTCCGCAAAAACATTGTCTGACCTGATTTGCATTAAAGAAGGTATTGCCAGTGCACTAAGGGCACAAAGTACCATGAAACTTCCCAGAAGAACCATCTTTTGTTTAAAATCCGGAAGTTCCAGCAGTTCATTTTTTGTTTTCTTATAAATGAACCATGTGATGGTAAGCGTAACGATCATGATCCCGGAAAATAAAGGGATCACAGGATAACTTTCCATGATATTTCCAATCACTTCATTGGTATAAATCAGATAGTCTACTGCAATAAAGTTATAACGAACTCCGAATTCATTGTAAAAGAAGTATTCACTTACTCCGTTGAAAATAATCAGGAGAACATATAATAATAATGTAATGAAGTACAGAATGTTGCGAATCTTTACTCTTTGAGTAGGAAGGAAGAGCATCAATCCGAAGAAAAGTGTTTTTATTCCAACAAAAACAAGGGCTACCTCCATTATAGAACCTCCGTATTGCTTGAAAATGTTGTTAGGAACAAGCCATATATAAAGGAAGAACAGGACCAGCACTCCTAAAATAATGTATCCGTAAGGTTTTTTATATTTTGAATTGGAAAGAAAGAGAAAATAAAGCGCGAGAATAGTACTGGCAAGAATGAATACAAAAATATCATTCACCAGACCTATCAACAGAACTTTTACGACTTCGAAAAATCCAAAACTAGCGGTAGTGATAGGATGAAAAAAGAATACTGTTCTTATTATCAATGAAATAATAAGATAGAAAATTCCTAAATACAGGAAGGGTTTTATTTTTTTTAAAAACATGTATTGACTGTTTTTATTGGTTTTCACAAAGATAGTTTTTGTACAGAACTTTTGATGAAAAAAACAAAAACATCTTTTTATTAATAGGATTTTTTATGTTTCAATAAAAAAGGACTATTAAAAAATAGTCCCAATATACTGTTAAGGTGATCTGCGGTTAAGAGTGCCCGAAACCGATATTCCCTTTTTTGTCAGATAATTTCTTTTTGAAATCAATCATTCTAAGAGCTGTAACGGCTGCCTCAACTCCTTTATTTCCAAGGTCACCACCGCTTCTTGCGATAGATTGCTCTTTAGTATCATCTGTCAATACACAGAAAATAGTAGGAGTGTCCGTCATAATGTTACAGTCTTTGATTCCCTGTGCTACTGCAGAACAAACATAGTCAAAATGAGGTGTTTCTCCACGGATTACACACCCGATAGAAATTACTGCGTCATATTTTCTCTCTTTGCAAAGCTGCATGCTTGCATAATTGAGTTCAAAAGCTCCGGGAACAGGGAAAAGTTTGATGTTTTCAGGTTTTACTCCTTCTTTTTCAAGGATTTCCAAAGCTGCATCACGAAGATTGTACGTTACAAAATCATTCCACTCAGAAAAAACAATGCCGATAGAAAAATCTTCGGCATTAGTTATATGAAGTGGCTTGTAATCGGAAAGATTAACTGTTGCCATTTTTTAGTAATATTTAGTCATTTCAATATAAGAATCAGACATTCCGTTGTCGTAGTCCTGATATTTCTCATCAATTGCAGAGAAGTATTTTTTAGCTTCTGCATTTTTCTTTAATCCTAAAGCAACGATACCTGCTTTTCTTGTGAAATAGTATGCTGTATACGGATCATCAGAAGCTGTTGCTGCTTTGTCTAATAAAGCTAAAGCTTCGTCGTTCTTGTTAAGACCTGATTTAGCATCTGCCATAGCTCCGTATTTCATTGCTACTAAAGTTTTGTTGTCAGATGAAAATTGATCTAAAAGATCATACGCTTCCTGGAATTTTCCTTCTTTGAACTTTAATAAACCTGCATTATAAGATGAAAGTTTACCAATTTTAGTAGAAGAATATTCGTTATATGTACCTAGAAAACCTGGGTTAGCTGCAGATTTTCCACCCAAAGCGTCTTTGTCTTTACCTTCAGTAAGACTTTTTTGAGCAGAAAGGAAACTTTTCACAGCTTCAGCGTTCTTTGGAGCAATTACAAATTGCTTGTAAGCGAAGAATCCTAAAACTGCTAAAATTAATGCTCCAAATACAAAACCTAGAGGCTTTGAATATTTTTCAACAAATCTTTCAGTGTTTAAAGCTTCTCTGTCAAGGTCTTTAAAGAACTCAACTGTTTCTTTACCTTCTTGCTCGTTCTGAGCACTCTTTCCCAATTTTGCCATAAGTTTTTAAAAATTGAAATGCAAATTTAATTGTTTCTGAGAGATTTACAAAATACTTTCTGAGTATTATTGATGAAATCTTGTGAATTGTTAATTGTGAATGATGAATTTATTAAAAAAAGATGCTTCGACAGGCTCAGCATGACACTTCTAATACTACTTGTTCTAATCTTACAGTAAATTATTAGCGTTGTCATGCTGAGCCTGTCGAAGCATATATATTAAATCTTAATATCCTAAGATATGGTAGATCTCTGCACCGAATTTTTTCAGTTTTTCGTCACCACCTAAGCCTTGTAAGCCAATCAGGAAACTGAATTGGGAAACAGTTGCTCCCTGTTTTTCTATTAGTTTAGCTGCTGCTTCAGTAGTTCCTCCGGTTGCTAAAAGATCGTCATGAATCAAAACTCTTTGTCCTGGTTTTATTTGTCCTTCACGGGTTTCAATAATAGCACTTCCATATTCCAGGTCATATTTTTCTGAAATGACAGGGGGAGGAAGTTTTCCGGCTTTTCTGATCAGAATGAATGGAACTTCCAATGCTACGGCAATTGCAATTCCAAACAAATAACCACGGCTTTCAATTCCGCAGACTGCATCTACTTTCCCTTTACTGAAGGCTGCAAGATCTGCAATCACGTCTTCGTAAAGTTTCGGGTCTAAAAAGATGGGTGAAATATCCTTAAACTGTATTCCCGGAATCGGAAAATCAGGGATATTTTCAATTGTTTCTTCTAATTTTTTGATCAGTTCTGCTGAAGCCATTTATTAATTAATTTTATAGCTGGAAATTTTCCAGTCTCCGTTTACATTTTTAAGGCCGAAAGTTACTTTTAATGAAGTTGTCTTCCCGCTTTTATCCGTTACATCATAGGTGGCATTTACGCTTGCACTGTTGGCTGTGGCACCACTTGTCGTAATATTCTTTACGCTTACATTTTTCACAGATCCGAAACCTGAAGTAGGATTTGAGAAAGACTCATAGCTTCCCCAGCTTGGATTGCTGGCTGTTTCATAAGCTGCTTTTAAGTTTTGTGAACTTACGCTGTTCAAAAATTTACTTACTGTATTTTTAGGATCTGCAGTTGGCTGTTTTGGAGCAGCTGGTGCTGATGGAGTAGCTGTTGCAGGATCTGTAGTTGTTCCGGTAGTTGCGGATGGATTATTAGGATCTATTACAGCACTCGGTTGGTCGGGTACAGCTGTTGTATCGGTTTTAGGAATGGCAGGAACTTTCAGCGCTGCTGCATTCACATCAAGACCAATTTTTGACATTTTGAAAGTTTTCGCAGTTGTTTTTACAGAAACTGTGATATCGATTTTGTTATCTACCACTTTTGCTGCCGGGATGGAGGAGAACTTTAGGTTGAATCCTTTAAAGTTATTATCCTGCATCAGGTTTTTAGCGGTAGCAAGTCTTACTCCGTTACTGAATACTTCAAGGGTTGCTTCCAGACCTGCTCCTGTAAAAGATACCGGGTTTCCTGCAGCATCTACAAGTCTTGGTACAATTTGAATGGCAGTAGGAGCTCCGGAACCGTCATCTCCTGTAGGTCTTGTTATAAGGCTTAATGATCCTGCTTTTACGTCATTAGGATCGCTTTCTTTAGCTTTATCATCCCCGAAGATATTCATTTCTCCAAGTGATGGTGGGGCAGTACTGGCCCATTCTATTCCGTTTTTCTGCGCAACTTCGTCTGCTAGGGACATAATCTCAGGAACTTTTTTCCCGTTGATCAGTTTTCCAAGGGCTTTTAGCTCGTTTACATCACCATCGGCTTCTACGCCAAATGTTTTAAGGATATAAAGAGCCTCATTAAACTTAATCTGTTTAATGGTTGGTAAACTGGAAGTCATATCATTGATACTTGACTGCAGTGTTTTAGTATTCGTAGCATCTACATGATCTTTCTTACATGCTGTAAAAAGCAACAGACTGAAAACAAGTAGAAAAGAAAACTTTTTCATTTTTATTTGGTTTGTTGCAAATTTAATAAAACCTTTATTAATACCGGATTTTATTTTTTACTTTATGTTTTTTGCTTATTTATTATTTTTTTCCGGAAATGGATGATGTTCTTTTAATTTTAGAATTCAATTGAGATATTTAGTACTCCGGAACAGAGTTTTCATTATTTTTTATTGGTTTGTTCTTTTAAATCACCTTTGAAAAAACTGCTGAAAATGGTCTGCATATTAGGAAATGATGAATCCTGCCAGTAGGGTGTTTTGTAATTGCTGTTGTCTTTATCGAATTTTACTTTCTCAATATCATTGTCATTGCTGAAATTAAGTTCTATTGGATAAAAATTGGTATAAAGTGTTATCTGATTGTAATTGGGTTCACTTTTATGTTTCAGTTTTACAAATACAAGTTCATTGTATTCCAGAAAATCTTTCAGGGTTTTTTCAGATCCTTTTTCAAAAGACATGTTTAAAATTGTTTTTATATCGTAAAATCTGTATCCAAAGAATGAAAATTCTTTATCCTGAAGGGCAGCACCAGTCACCTCTATTTGATCTTTATGTTCACCCTTCAACTCTTTAACGGTATTTCTTTTTGTTTTATATTCTTCCGGGTTTCCAACATTTTTAAGTTTGGGCAGTTCCAGAGAATTGCTATAATCCCATTTTGAAGTTTCTTTTTTTTCATTTTTAGATTCTGCCAGCCTGAAAATTCTGTACTGTTCTACATTGGTACTTTTCAGTTTTTTGGACTTATTATCAAAAATGTAGGTTACAATTCCGTCAGCATAGCTATTCAGCTTATTGTTTACGGTTACATAAGCATTAAAATTTCCCCTGATGAAAATGTATTTGGCCGGCTTATTATTTTTAATGACAACGGTTTCAATTTCTTTTACCTGATCATTGATTTTAATGATCGGCTGGTCAAAATCTGAATAAGATAGTGTGGCAACCGGAAAGTTATTATAAACCAGCTGAAATTTTTCCTGAGCAGGTGACAGTGACTGTTTGTCAATTTTACCATCAATATCGGAGTAGGCGAGGATGCTGCCGTCTTTACCAAATACTGAAACTCTGGGAAGAGGAGTATTATTTTTTTCAGAAACAAAAGTAATGACCTGTGCATTCGTGAATACGGAGATCAGAGTAAATAGAAGGTAAACAAAGTGAATTTTTTTCATTGCAGTATTTTGTTTTTGGTGTTAATAATACAACAGACTTTTATATAGAGATGAGAAAAACAGAAAATGGGTGCCTGAAAATTCTTATTTGCGTCATTGCATAAAAAAAGACTGATTGTTTAACAATCAGTCTTTTATAATTTTATTTTGTTACAAGCCCTTAGAAAGGATACTCATAAATTTCAGATTCGTGTAAGAATGGGTTTCCTGTAGGAATCAACTTCAGTTTTGATAAAGCTGAAAGTACAGTAAACATAAATAGCCCAGCTACGAATAGAACTGCTCCCAGGATTAACAAGAATACTTCAGGAGTGTTCCAGTATGGTCCTACCGTTCCCGGCATTACCATGTTGAAGTAATCTAAAAGGTGTCCTAAGATAACTACTACTGCCATTGTGGTAACTACTTTGTAGTTTCTCTTGATGCTGCTGCTTACTAATACCAATAGCGGTAATAAGAAGTTTACAATCAGCATTGGTAAAAACGTAGTACCATAGTGCTGGAATCTACCGAAGAAGTAGTTAACCTCTTCCGGAACGTTTGCATACCAGTAAAGCATGAACTGAGCGAACCATGTATATGTCCAAAGCATACTTGTAGCGAAAAGGAAAACTCCTAAATCGTGTAAGTGATTGTCATTGAACTGTGGTAAGAAACCATTTTTCTTAAGATAAACACTTAATAAAATGATTACAGCAATACCACTTGAAAGGCAGCTAACCATTGAATACCAGATATACATTGTAGAGTACCAGTGAGGGTCAATAGACATCAACCAGTCCCAAGCCCAAGCTGCAGAAGCAAATCCGAAGAATACAATATATCCTACTGCCCATCTGTAAAGGAACTGATATTCTACTTTTGATTTTGTCTCGTCTACTTTTTTAGACTGAGCTTTCAGTTTCCAAGCAAAGAAAGAAGCACCAATCACATAGATTAAAGTTCTTATTGCATAGAAAGGAATATTTAAGAATCTTTTCTTTTCAAATAGGATCACGTCAAAATGAGCAGACTCTGGATTTGTCAATTCAGGGTCCATCCAGTGGAATAAATGACCATTATGAGTGATGTTTAAGATCATTAAGATAACCAGGATTGCACCACCGTAAGGAATATAAGAAGCAATAGCCTCCATTACTCTTGTGATGATAATAGGCCATCCTGCGTGAGCTGCGTGCTGAATACAGTAGAAGAACAGTACAGCACAACTTACTCCAAAGAAAAAGACAGCTACAAAGTGCAGCGATGCTAATGGCTGATTGTGAACCTGAAGCTCAGCATGCTCTAAATGAGCTGCGTGATCCTGTGGTCCCACCATTTCACTTGAGTGTGTAGGAGCATCATGACCAGAAGCATGAACAGCTTCCATCATGTGTTCTATTTTCTCAGTAGAAATTCCTTTGTTCATAAAGAAACCAATACCGAAAAGAACTAAACCTACAACAAGAAGTATTATAGAAGTTGATTTTAATTTTGGTGAAAAACTATACATTTCTTTTCTTATTTTTTAGTTTCGGTAGTCGTTTCAGTTGTTGCTGGTGCCGCCGCTGTAGCTGCTGCCGGTGCTGCTGCTCCTTTTTTGAAAGCGCTCATCACATACATTGCTACTCTCCATCTGTCTCCTGCGTTCAATTGTCCCGCATAAGATCCCATGGCATTTCTACCGTTTGTTAATACATAATGAACAGATCCTACAGTAATTTCTCTGTCAGCATAGTTTGGTACTCCAGAGAATGCTCCACTTTGAACGATAGGTCCTTGTCCATCACCTCCTGTACCGTGACATGCAGCACAAGTGTGATCAAACAATATTTTACCTCTTTCAAGATCCTTAGCTGCGTTAGCAGGGTTCAAAGGAGATACTGTAAGTTTTTTAGAAGCGTCATACCCTGCGTTGTACTCGTCAACATTTTTAGGCAGTAAGCTTTCTTCAAAAACACCATCTTTATTTTGAGAAACTGATCCTTCTACAGGAGAAAGACCTGTTGCACCACTATTTTTAACAAAAGCAGGAATTTCATTTTCATGATCTGAATAAGCATCCTGTGCTTTCATCAATGGATCATAAGCAACCGGAAAATACATGTCCGGGAAATATACCAGCGGAGTATTCTCCTTTGGTCCGCAAGAGTTAAGTAAAACCGTTGTTAAACCTAAAACTGCTGTAATTTTTAATACATTCTTTTTCATTTTAAGCGTCTTTAACAGTTATTTCTTCAACTCCAGTTTCAATAAGCAACTGTTTTACAGATTCTACATCTTCAGTTACAAATTCCATCATGAATTTATCATCAGTAGTTCTCGGGTCTGGGTTCTGAGCAGGAGCTCCCGGATACATTTTGTTTCTAACCAAGAAAGTTAAAGACATCATGTGAGCAGCACAGAATACCATTAATTCGAACATTGGAACTACGAATGCCGGCATGTTGTGTGCCCAGTCAAAAGCTGGTTTACCACCGATATTCTGCGGCCAGTCGTGATTCATCACATACCAAGTTACAGTAGCACCAATAGTAACACCGTAAAGAGCATATAAGAATGCGGCATCAGAAATTCTAGTTTTCTTTAACCCTAAAGCCTTGTCTAGTCCGTGAACCGGAAACG
Organism: Chryseobacterium rhizoplanae; assembly: GCF_900182655.1. GTDB lineage: Bacteria > Bacteroidota > Bacteroidia > Flavobacteriales > Weeksellaceae > Chryseobacterium > Chryseobacterium rhizoplanae. The sequence continues at coordinate 410,256 of NZ_FXTC01000002.1, read as the reverse complement.
GAGTATATACTTCGTTTATCGCGATTCCTTTATCGTTGAATGCCTTAACGCCGTTCATTAAATCGTCGTCATCAGCATAAAGTCCGTATACAATTTTAGTGGTGCTCATCTCCTTCTTTTGCTTTATAAGTTTCACCTGAGATTTTCAAAATCGATTTTAATTCAGCCTGTGCAATTACAGGGAATGTTCTTGCGTATAATAAGAATAATACAGAGAAGAATCCGATAGTTCCCAAATATACACCCACATCAATGATCGTTGGCTTAAACATTGTCCATGATCCTGGTAAGTAGTCTCTAGAAAGGTTGATAACGATGATATCAAAACGCTCAAACCACATACCGATGTTGATGATTAATGCAACAATGAATGTCCAGATAATGTTCGTTCTAAGTCTCTTGAACCAGAATGAAGCAGGAACAACAAGGTTACAGATGATCAATGACCAGAATGCCCACCAGTAAGGTCCTACAGCAGCACCTGGAGAAAGATATGTGAAATCTTCAAATCTAGATCCTGAGTACCATCCGATGAAATATTCAGTAGCATAAGCTACAGTTACCATACCACCTGTAAGGACGATTACGATGTTCATAATTTCGATATGATACATTGTGATATATTCTTCTAAGTGACAAACTTTTCTTGCAATTAACAATAGGGTCTGTACCATTGCAAATCCTGAGAAGATCGCACCAGCTACGAAATAAGGAGGGTAGATTGTTGAGTGCCATCCTTTAATAACTGAAGTTGCGAAGTCAAAAGATACGGTAGTGTGTACTGAGAATACAAGTGGAGTAGCCAAACCTGCAAGAACCAAAGAAAGTTCTTCGAATCTTTGCCAGTGTTTTGCTTTACCACCCCAACCGAATGCAAGGAATGTATAAATTTTCTTAGTCCAAGGAGTTTTCGCTCTATCTCTGATCATTGCAAAGTCAGGGATTAGTCCCATGAACCAGAATACAGTTGATACTGAGAAATACGTAGAGATTGCAAATACGTCCCAAAGTAGAGGAGAGTTGAAGTTCCCCCAAAGAGAACCGAATTGGTTTGGTAAAGGGAATACCCAATATCCAACCCAAACTCTACCCATGTGGATTACAGGGAAGATTGCTGCCTGTACAACCGCAAAGATCGTCATCGCCTCTGCAGATCTGTTTACAGACATTCTCCATCTCTGTCTAAATAATAATAATACTGCGGAGATTAGGGTCCCGGCGTGACCGATACCTACCCACCATACGAAGTTGGTAATATCCCAACCCCAGTTAATAGTTCTGTTAAGCCCCCATGCTCCAATACCTGTCCCGATAGTGTAAGCGATACAGCCGAATCCATAGAGGAATAGAACTAGTGCAGCATATAATGAGATCCACCATAATTTACCTGCTCTTTCTTCGATAGGTCGTGCGATATCTTCTGTAATATCGTGATAAGTTTTGTGACCAATAATTAGAGGTTCCCTTATCGGAGCTTCGTAATGTCCTGACATTTTTTACCTATTTATTATTTAAACTTTATTTTTCTACTCTGTTTCTTACTTTAGTATGATAGAACACATTTGGTTTTGTTCCGATCTCCTCTAGTAAATAATATCTTCTGTTAGAAGCATATTGCTCTCTAATTGCAGAATCTTTATCATTCATGTCTCCAAATGTCATTGCTCCTGTAGAACAAGCTTTAGAACAAGCAGTCTGGAATTCTCCATCCTTCACTTTTCTTCCCTCCTTCTTAGCCTCAAGAATCGTATTCTGAGTCATTTGGATACACATTGAACATTTCTCCATTACCCCTCTAGTTCTTACAACTACATCCGGGTTAAGTACCATTCTTCCTAAATCGTTGTTCATGTTGAAATCGAACTTGTCATTTAGGTTATAAGTAAACCAGTTGAAACGTCTTACTTTGTACGGACAGTTGTTTGCACAATATCTTGTACCGATACATCTGTTGTAAGCCATATGGTTTTGACCTTGCTTACCGTGTGAAGTAGCCGCTACCGGACATACAGTTTCACATGGAGCGTGGTTACAGTGCTGACACATTACAGGCTGGAAGATTACATCCGGGTTGTCTGCAGGGTGGTTTAATGCACCTCCGTCTCCGAAAGCAGTACCATACAATTCAGGTACAGCCATTCCTTCTTTCAATCCTTCGTATACTTCTACTTTTTGTCTTGAAGAATAGTAACGGTCAATTCTTAACCAGTACATATCTCTTGACATTCTTACCTCTTCTTTACCTACTACAGGAACGTTGTTCTCCGCCTGACAAGCAATAATACATGCTCCACAACCAGTACAAGAGTTCAAGTCAATAGATAAGTTGAAGTGAGGACCATCTGTATCATCGAAAGCATCCCAAAGGTCAATTTTTCTCGCTGGAAGTGCCCCGCTGATCGTGTGGTATTCCAAAGGCTTATTCCATCCTTTGTGCTCATCATCAAAAGCAACGTTAATGAATTCAGCTAAAGGAACTTCCTTCGCAATTTCATAACGACCCATTAATGTATTTTGAAGCTGGATCCCTGCAAATTCGTGATCTTCTCCTGTTTTTTCAATTTTAACACCTGAAAGAACAAGGTTAGAACCATCAAATAAAGGATAAGCATTTACACCGGTATCTGCAGTTGCTCCTGAGTTTTTCTTACCATAACCAAGTGCAAGACCTACAGATCCTTCAGCTTGTCCTGGCTGTACAAATACAGGAACGTTTTCTATTTTTACTCCGTTTACAGTAAGGTTTACAATAGAACCATCTAGCTGCATTCTTGCATTAAGATCGTTGTCAATTGCAAATTTCTCTGCATCTTTAGGAGAAATTGTAAGGTAGTTATCCCAAGACATTCTTGTAATTGGGTCTGGTAACTCCTGCAACCAAGGGTTGTTTGACTGAGTACCGTCTCCCATTGAAGTCTTAGTATATAGTACTAATTCTAATTCAGAAGCTTTGAAGTTTCCTAATTCAGCAACAGCCTGTGCACCGTTTCCACCTGTGTAAGATAAAGTTGCCGTGTTTGTAGAAGCGTTGATACCATTATACAATGCTTTGTTGAAAGAAGTACCACCTAAAAGTGAAGCAGAGCTTGCTTTTAAATAATCGTAGTAATTGTTTGCTGCATTGTTTTTACCATTCTTCCAAACCAATAGAGACTCTTCAATCTGTCTTGATTTGTAGATTTTCTGGATAGTAGGCTGCATCAATGAATATACTCCTGTCTGTGGTTCGATATCTCCCCAAGACTCTAGCCAGTTAGCTACAGGAATTACAGCTTTCGCTGCTTTGTACATTTCATTTTTCTTATCTGCTACAGCAACTACGTAAGGAACTTTTGATAAAGATTTTTTGAAATCTTCTCCTTTTGGATGAGAGTAGATAGGGTCTACGTTGTTTGTAACCAATACACCAACTTGTCCACCGTTTACCCATCCTAAGAATTCCTGATATCTTGCACCGTTGAATTCTTTAAGGAAGTTTGCTTTACCAGTAAAAGCTACTGAACCTAATTTTTGGTTGATTAAGTGTGCTAAAACCTGTGCCCCTTTAGAACCGTCAGCAAAAACAACAGCTTTGCTTCCTTTTGCCTTCAATTCGTTAGCAATTTCAGTAGCAGTCTTATCAGAAGTACCACCACCTACAATTGCATTGTAAACTTCAACTAAAGTCTTGTTTACAGCACTTGGTTTTAATCTGTATCTCGAGTCAGCATTAGCACCAGTTAATGACATGTTAGATTCCACCTGGATGTGTCTCAACATGTTTGCTCCCGGTTTTCTAGCTGCTGCATAAGAAGTTTCTAAGCTAGAAGCGTTATAGTCTCCTAAGAAATCAGCCTGGAAAGAAACTACCAATTCAGAACCTTTAAGGTCATAAACAGGTAATGCTCTTTGTCCGAATACTTCCTGAGCTGCATCTAATCCTGCAGAGTAAGGGAAAGCATCATAAGTTACTAATTCAGCTGTAGGATATTTAGCTTTGAATTCAGCGAATAACTTTTTGAAAGTTGGTGAAGCAAAAGAGTGGGATAAAACCACAATCTTTTTGCCAGACGCTTTAGCTTCTTCCAAACCTTTAATAACAAAACTGTCTACTTTATCGAAAGTTTCATCTTTACCGTCTAGTTTAGGCTGCTTTACTTTATCATTATCATAAAGAGAAAGTACACTTGCCTGAGCTCTTGCATTAGTTTTACCTAAATCGCCACCAGCCGGGTTCGGTTCAATTTTGATGGGTCTACCTTCACGGGTTTTTACTAAAACACTAGCAAAGTCGAAACCGTCAAAATATGTTGAAGCGTAATAATTAGGGACTCCCGGAATAATATCATGCGGTTTTACCACATAAGGAATCGTTTTGATTACCGGAGCTTCGCAGGCAGCTAATGTAACTGCTGCTGTAGAGAATCCTAATAATTTCAGGAAATCTCTTCTTGAAGTACTAGATCCGTTTTTCTCAGCATCTCCAAGGAAATCTTCTACCGGAATTTCTTCCTGAAACTCTTTCTGAGCCAGCTTATTATTCAAAGCTGGATCTTTAAGTTCATGAATACTTCTGAATTGTATTTTGTTTGAAGCCATTTATACTTCTAATTTTTTAGTTATTAATAATGACATTTACCACACTCAAGACCTCCAATTGCATCTACAGTGATCTTACCTCCATCTTGTGGATATTGTTTTTTCAACTTGTCATGTAGATTTTTGAAGTACTCTTTATTATAACCGTTGTTCATATCAACTTCAGTCGTTCTGTGGCACTCGATACACCATCCCATAGTAAAGTCGTTAGCCATTTGAACAACATTCATTGTATCAATTTTACCGTGACAAGCTTTACATACAACATCAATTTTGTTGGTAGGATTCTTTTTGTTGAAAGAATTGATGATTGCTTGTTCTCCAGCAATTACGTGCTGTGAGTGGTTGAAGTAAACGAAATCTGGCATGTTGTGGATTCTTGTCCATTCAACCGGTTGTGTTTTTCCTGTGTACTGTTGTTTTGCAGGATCCCAACCTGTTGCAGCGTAGATCTTCTGGATTTCTCCGTCATAGAATGCCTTATCTTTTCCTGGCTCCATGTAGTGATCTGCGTTGTATTCTGAAATTGTTCTGTGACAGTTCATACAAACGTTCATAGAAGGAATTTCAGATACTTTTCCGTATTTAGCACTAGAGTGACATAATTGACAGTCAATTTTCTGTTCTCCAGCGTGAATTTTGTGAGAGAAGTAGATAGGCTGCTCAGGTTTGTACCCTTTGTAAACCCCAATCCACATCAACCAGTTCCATACTCCATAAGCAGCTAAAATAGCAAGGATTGCTAATAAGCCTTTACCAATGTAGTGGAACTTCTCATACATTTCACTGAAAGAACGAACTCTTGTTTCGTTAAGTCCAGCTAAATCTTCAGATTGACCCAGTTTTACCAATTGTCTTAGTTTTACCAAGATCCAAACCAGTAACCCTGCGATCGCTAAAAGTGAAATGATAACAACGTTTGTAGTAGTTTTGTCTGCAGGTGCTGCCGCAGTAGCGTCAGTTGCAGGAGTTGCTTCCGGCTTTTTCTCTTCCGGAGCAGGAGGATTAGTCGTGAAAGCTAAAATGTCGTCAATATCCTTATCTGTAAGATTTGGAAAGACCTGCATTTCAGTCTTATTAAACTTTTCAAAAATCTCATTGGCGTATTTATCCCCAGAAGCTCTAAGAGCTTTGTTGTCTTTGATCCACTTGTGAAGCCAATCTTTGTCTACACCACCTTCTGTCTTTACTCGTTCTACAACCCCCTTTAATGGTGGTCCAACAACTTGTTTGTCCAGCGCGTGACATGCAGTACAATTCGCTTTGAAAAGTTTCTCTCCGTTTTTAGGATCGCCGTCTTGCCCGTAAAATGAAGCACTGGTTGATAGCAATAAGCCTATCGCGATCAACGTTTTTTTATAATGCTTTCTCCAACTAATCATTTAAATTATCTTATGTTAGTAAATTATTGAACATTCAATCAATTCGGCAAAAATAATATTTTTAACAGGAATTTAACGGTATATCCAAAAGGGAAAATATCATTTACGTTTAATTTGTATTGATTCTAAATAACCTGTTTGGTATAGTTTTTTAATTTGTATAAATTTGCGAAAACAAGTTTAAATGAAAAATTTGATTAAAATATTTTCGATATTATCACTATTTGGTTTTTATAATATTGAAGCCCAGCAAGTTGTTAAAAAAGATACCCTTTCAGGTACAGAACTTGTTATGACAATGGATTCCAAAATAAATGCAGCTTTGGAAGGAATTGAAGGAAAATGTGCTAAAGTTACTCCTGCAAATTCTCCTAAAGATTCCGGCTCTAATGATTTTGGAGCTTCTACAGGAATTGTTACAAAACCACCCAAAATCTTTGTGCCGAGCAGAGAGCTTACAAACGCTGAAATTTGTAAGAAAAATCCTAGAATTTTAGGTTTTAAGATCCAGATTACCACTGTGAAAAGTAACGAAGAAGCTAATGAAGTAAAATCTTATTTCAGAAAAAGATTCCCTAATCTTAAAGTGGAAACGGATGCTTCTTTAAGACCCAACTATAAGATTTTGGCAGGAAGTTATTTCACAAAACAAAGTGCAGCTGGTGATCTTTCAAGAATCAGAGAATATTTCAAATCTGCGGTAGCCGTACAGTATAGAATTTTCTGTGCAGAAGCAAAATAAAATTGATTTCATTTCAATATAAAAACAAAAGAGCTGAGAAAATTTCTCAGCTCTTTTTATTGGTAATAAGTTTCCATAAACCAGAAAAACTCTGCCATCCGGAATAAATTGTTCGCAAGCAGATAAACAAATAGTAAAACCACAGTTAATGTTAAAATCGATATTATTTTCGGTGACGATCTATAGGCGTAAAAAAGCCATCCCAAAAGAAGTGGATAGACGAAAACAAAATGTCCTCCATAGATAGATGAAGTATGAAGTCCAAACCTCATCACACAATGAATCACAATGTCAACAAAAAAAGAAATGGCAATAATCTGAACCCATTTGTTTTTGAAATTTTTAAAATAACTCCAAATAATCAGAGTCAATAATATGGTTATAAAAAAGTAGGGAAAGATAGATGAATAAAGGTCCATATACAGTCCTTTAAATTGGTATCCCTTCATGTTGTGTTTATCCGAAATAATAAATCCAGGGAAAAGAATGTTGCCCCCGAAAAAGAAAGAGAGTATCATATCCCATGTTGGCATGGATTCTACATTAGAGAATTTCTCATATTGCTGGTTAGTCTTGGAAAAGATATTCTGATATTTAAAATCAATTCTGTTCAAATAAAGCAAAACAAAGCAGATAGAAGCAATGCTTATCCTAAACACTGCATTTCCGAATTTTCTCCAATCCCTGAAAAGGTTTTTTTCAAAAAGGAGAGGAATGAAAACTTTTACAAAATTGGTAATAGTAAGTCCACCGATAGTAATTCCGGCAAGCGAAAGAGCAATTGCCGGTGTTTTTTCTTCGTTTCTGAGTTTTATAGCTGCGTAATAATTGTATAATGAGAGTAAAAATAGGGTGTAGGTGAAATTTTCCGGAGTAAAGGACAATATGATATTGGTTGAAAAAACGCCAAAAAATAAAATAATTAAAACACTTAACCACAGTGGAAGACAGATAATGTTTTTTAGATATTTGAAAACCTGAACAATGTTTAAGCTGATAATAATATTGCTGAGCCAAGCCAGTGTAAGCCTGAAGTTGGCATTCATTTTTCCGCCAGAAATGAATAATGAAAACTCTCTTACCCAGTTGAAAAAATAATAGGAGAGTGGGTGTCTTTCAAAGCTTCCTCCTGTCATAAGGATAGATTTGTTATCGAAACTGAAATAAGCATCCCATGGAATTCTGCTGTCAAAAATAATTCTGTAATGAAGAGCGATGTATGAACCTAAAATTCCATAGCAGATCATAAAAAAGAGAAAAACTGCCAGCTCGGTGTAAGTGGAAGGGAAAATCAGTTTAAAGAAATTGATGATTTTTGTTTTGATAAAAGACACGTGTCAAATTTTTTGCAAAAGTAAAATAAAAAAACCACCAAAGCTGGTGGTTATAAAAGTTTGTATAAACGTTGTTATTGTTTGATTACTTTTTCTGTTTTTGAAGTTCCATCAGAGAAGTCTACTTTTAATAGATAAACTCCTTTTGGAAGAGAAGAGATGTCTGGAGTTCCGGAATTATTTGTACTCAAAGTTTTACCCGATACATCAATCACTGACGTGCTTTTTATTTTTTTGTCAGTTTTAATGCTGATTTCGCCTTTTGTAGGATTCGGGTAAACAGAGATGTTATCAGCTTTTGTTTTTAAAGCTTCAGATGTACCAAGAGTTCCGTTAGCGATAACCTGTACATCATCAATTGAAACGGCATCAGCATCATTGGCAACATACTGGAATCTGACTTTTACGTTTGCTTGTCCTATGTATGTACTAAGACTTTTCTGTACAGTAACTGTGTTATAAAAATCAGTGTCTACATTACCATCACCGTCATCAGTAAAGCCGGCCTCGCTATCTTCATTCCAAAGAGTAGTCCAATTGGTTCCTCCATCTGTTGAGATCTGTGCAAGAAGGTTTCCTTTGTTCAGACTTATCATATAGCCCCAGCCAACTTTTACTTTGAAACTTAAAGTTGGGCTTGTAGCTCCAGCTAAACTGAATGCGGGGCTTACGAGATTTGCAGTGTTGGCTCCGGAAACCCAGTCAATAGTAGCAGAATTATTCCCGGCAATAGTAAACCTTGTTTTTAGTTCAATAGAAGATGCTGAAGTTCCGGAAAAAACAGAGCTGGTTAAATCCCATGCTCTTAAGGCGTTTGTATTAGATTTAGTCCATCCTGTTGGAGGAAATGTCGCTCCTTCGAAGCTTTCCGAAAGTAATGTTTGGGCATTGCTGTAAAAGCATGATGCCAATGCTAAAGAAAGTACAATTTTTTTCATATTAAAGATTTTTATAAATGTAGTAAAAATATTTAATATGATGATAATATGATAATTAGATGTGTTGTTTGTTGTTGGAATCTTATGAACTGCAAGAAAGTGTTGAACACCCTGCGGTATCGTCATAGCCGGATGGCCTTTTGACGGAGAACTCAGGATATAATTCCTGATAAGGAAATTCCAAAGCTTGGGTGAGTTTTTCCAGCATTTCTTTTTTGCCGTTATTGATCTCTTCAATACATTCGTAAAGGAGATAATTTCTCAGGATGAATTTTGGATTTGTTTTTTTCATTATGGCTAGTGAAGCCTCTTTTGATATAGAATTTAAATCTAACCTTGCTTCATAATTCTTAATGAAGCTGCTAAGTTTTTCCAGCATTTCTTCATTTAAAGCGATATAAGAAATCTCTTTAAAATGTTCTTTGATATCAGTATCCGGAGTTATTTTTTCCAGCTGACTGAAAAAGAGCGTATAGTCTAGCTGAAGTTCCTGCATTAATCCCTGCCAATTGGTGAAGAAATCCTCATCTTCTTTTTGTAGCTGATCAAATCCGAATTTTTTACAAAGCATCTGATCATGAGCCTCCCAGAAATACGTTCCAAAATTATTTAAAGTGTCTTCTAAAAACTTTTCATCTTTAATTAATGGATGAAGTGCATTGGCAAGCTGCCAGAGATTCCATTGGGCAATCTGTCCCTGCTTTCCGAATGCATATCTTCTTCCCGGAAGGTCTGTGGTATTGGGGGTGAAATTCAAATCATATTCATCCATCATGGAGTAAGGTCCGTAATCAATAGTTAACCCCAGAACAGACATATTATCTGTGTTCATCACTCCATGTACAAATCCTACTCTGAACCATTCTACCATTAAGTCTGCGGTACGGGTACATATATTCTGAAAGAAGTCTTTGTATTTCTGAATGTCTGATGACGCGATTTCCGGAAAATAATTTTCAATAGTAAAATCGGCAAGTTCTTGCAGGCTGTTGTATTCCCTTTGAGCAGACATCAGTTCAAAATGTCCGAAGCGCAGGAAACTTTCAGCAGTTCTGATGACCACTGCACCTTTCTCAAGCTGAGGATTTCCACTGTACATAATATCGCGCATTACATCTTCACCCGTAAGAGCCAGGCTGAGTGCTCTTGTTGTAGGAACTCCTAAATGATACATAGCTTCACTCATCAGATATTCACGTACAGAAGATCTTAATACAGCTCTTCCGTCAGCATGTCTGGAATAGGGAGTTGCTCCGGCACCTTTCCATTGGATTTCTGTCTTTTTTCCAGCCTCATTTGTGATTTCACCTGCAAGGATTGCTCTTCCATCCCCAAGTTGACCTGCCCAGTTTCCAAACTGATGGCCTGCATAAGCGGTAGCGTAAGTTTGAACATTATCCGGGAGGTTATTTCCAACCAGAAAGTCGAGATCTTTATCTTCAAATTTTCCTAATCCTATTTCTTCGGACAAGACTTCATTAAAAGCAATCAATTCAGGTTGACCAAAACCGGCTGGTTTGATAGTAGAAAATAAAACCTTTGGGGTGTTTCTCTGCATGGGGTTGTTTGAAAAATCACCTGGGAAATTCTCGATGAAAGGTTGTCTGATGCGTTCGATATTCATACTTCAAAGGTATTAATTATAAAAGAAAAGACCTTCCAAATTATTGAAAGGTCTTGTGTATTTCTAAAAGAGAATTTATTTATTGAAATCTACTTCATCATTGGAATGAAGATTTTCATTGATGTTGTCCTCTTTCTTTTCTGTTGGTTTTTTAGGCGTAGGATCTGCCGGCCTTGGATTTTTGATCTCATCGATCGTCTGAAGGCTTCCGTCATCTCCGTATCCTCCGCTTAATCCTTTAAGGTTTGAGCAGCCGTCTTTCCAATCGGAAGGTTTAACAAACTTATCATCAGGGGTAACTCCTAAACTTTTATCTGCCCATACTTTCTTCATGAAGATCGCCCAGATTGGCAACGCCATTTTTGCACCCTGACCTTCACCGGTTCCAAAGAAGTGAGTTGCTCTGTCTTCCCATCCAACCCATGCTCCGGTTGCTAATTTTGGTGTGATTCCCATAAACCATCCATCGGAGTTGTTCTGAGTTGTTCCTGTTTTGGCAGCAATTTCTACTGCTTTTGAAATTCCTCTTCTTCCCAGCTCTCCGGAAGCGGTTCCGTACTGTGCAACACCTTTCATCAGTTCGATCATGGTGTAAGCGTACATTGGGTTCATTACCTCTTTTGGCTCTACATTTACTTCTTTAATTACTCTACCGTTGGCATCTTCAATTCTCCAGATCATTTCCGGTTTATTGTAGTTACCATAGTTGGCAAAAGTACTGTAGGCACCAAGCATTTCATAAATAGTAATGTCAGATGAACCTAAAGCAATTGTATTGTTTCTCGGAATATCTTCTGTTACTCCAAGATCTCTTGCAGTCTGGATTACAGCATCTACTCCTGTCATTTCAATAAGTCTTGCAGCAACAGGGTTTTGAGAGTGTGCCAAAGCGTCTTTCAAAGTAAGCATTCCTCCTCTTCCCGGCACATGCCATCCGTTATGATCATAAGTTCCGTTAGAAACTGCTGAACAAGGAGTCATTCCCAGTTTCATGATAGCAGTGGCATATACGAAAGGCTTGAAGGTAGATCCTACCTGTCTCTTACCTTGCTTGATGTGGTCATATTGGAAGTGCTGCCAGTCAATACCTCCTACCCATGCTTTGATCTCTCCGGTTCCCGGAACCATAGACATCAGACCTGCCTGCGCAATTTGTTTATGGTATCTGATGGAATCCCAAGGAGACATTTCAACTTCCTCCTCTCCATTCCATGTGAATCTTGAAGTTTTGATAGGTTTCTTGAATTCCATCATAATGGAGTCTTCTGGCATTCCGTCAGCCTTTAACAGCTTGTATCGGCCGGTTCTCTTCATCGCCTGAAGCATCACATCTTTGATCTGTTTGTCATTAAGATAGTAGAAAGGTCTGTTTTTTCTTCCTCTTTGTTCTGCATCAAATCTCTTCTGAAGATCCGTTAAGTGTTCTTTGATTGCTTCTTCTGCATACTTCTGCATCTTGGAATCAAGGGTGACATATATTTTTAAACCGTCTTTGTAAAGGTTAAGTTTTTTACCGGTTTCTTTTTCATGAGATTCAAGATACTTGTCAATCTCTTTTCTCAGATAGAATTTGTAATAAGCCGAATATCCGTCAGTAATACTTTTGATAGGGTGGAAGTCTACTTCAATAGGAGTATTGGCTGCTTTTTCATAAGTGGCAGCATCAATATATCCGGTTTTCTGCATCTGATCCAATACCACATTCCTTCTTTCTTTTGCCTTTTCAGGGTATCTGTAAGGGTTGTTTTTTCTTGGGTTCTCAAGCATTGCTACAAATGTTGCAGCCTCAGGTAATGTAAGTTCCGAAGTCTTTTTGTTAAAATAAACTCTGGAAGCCATTTCAATACCGTTAGCATTGAAAAGGAAATCAAATTTATTGAAATAAAGAGTGACAATCTCTTCTTTGGTATATCTTTTCTCAAGGCTTACCGCTACTACCCATTCTTTTAATTTCTGGAATGCCCTTTCAATTTTATTTTGAGAAGCATTTCCTGTGAAAAGAAGTTTTGCCAGCTGTTGAGTGATTGTAGAACCTCCACCACGGCCACCGCCATACGCTACCGCTCTGGCAATAGAATATAAGTCGATTCCTGAATGTTCTTTGAAACGCTCATCTTCTTTAGCCTGAAGGGCATAGATAAGGTAAGGAGGAAGATCCTTATAAACGATGGGCTGTGTTTTTTCCTTTTCGAATTTACCCAGCATAACTCCATCCGAAGAAATAATTTCTGAAGCGACAAAGATGTCAGGGTTCTCAAGCTCTTTTACATCAGGCATTTCCCCAAGGAATCCTTGAGAAACTGCAAAGAAAAGTCCCGAAATTCCCAGAACTACCGCAACGAGTCCAATCCAAATAAATGAGACCCATTTTTTCCAGGAGGTATCTTTCTTTTTTTTAGGAGGCAGAGGAAAAGTTTTTCCCTTATTTCCTGCATTTTTTTTGTTTTCTTCCATTTATGGTTACGGTTTAGCCGTTTCTATTTTTACCCCAATATCCTCAATTCCCGAAAGGTTGTCATTTCTCATTGCCTGGATCAGGCCGATTTCATATTTTCCCTTTCCCGGAAACAGATAATTCAATTTATACTGAAACAAAGTTTCCTTTGTATCACCAAAGCCTGTACCAAGCCATTCTCCATTTGGTTTTGCCAGCACATAATTCAAGGTGTCAGTTTCCTTTTTCTTGTTCTGGAGATTGGTGAAATTCACAATAAACCTTATATTACTGTAAGGATAACTGTTATTGTTTCTTACGACAAATATAATATTTTTAGGATTTTGCGGATCTGAAATTTCAAGATTAAATTTTTGCTCATTTTTCTTATTCCATTTGTTATTAACGGAATTCATGATGACATCTCCTCCTGAGGAAGAGTTACAGCTAAAGAAAAGGATAAGGGAAAATAATCCTAAAATTTTATGCATTATTATCTTTTTTTGGAGGATATTTCTTTTTAAATTTCTTCTTGTTCGGATTGTTTTGTGGCTTCTTATCATCACCAGGGTTACCCTCTGCTTTTTCCACAGGTGCTTTTTGCTGTGGATTTTGTTTCTGAGGTCTGGGTTGATTTCCAGATTGAGCATTAGGGTTTTCGGACTTTTCAGATCTGTCTTGTCTCTCCGGTCTGTTTCTTTTTTGACCTTGTGGCTGTCCTTGTTGTCCCTGTTGATGGTTGTTTGACTTATTCTGGGTGTTTCTGTTCCTGTTTCCTCTGTTTTTCTTTTCAAAACGATCTACGCTGTTTTCCTGGATCAGATCAATATTTTGAGTAGAAGCTTCCGGTTGTTTCAGGTCTTCAAGAGGAAGAATTTTTTCTCCTCTTTTATTTTTCGATATCAGTTTTTTAACAAGGTCGATATCAAAATCATACCATGCAATGGAACTGTCTACATAAGCAAACCACATTTTCTTTTTAAAGACATCAATTTTGATACAAAATGCTTTTCCTTTCTCTGTTTCTAAAGTGGTTGAAGAAGAAGGGAAATTGCTTAATGCATCCAAATAGCTGTCCAGCTCATAGTTAAGGCAGCATTTAAGCTTACCACATTGTCCTGCAAGCTTTTGAGGGTTAATACTCAACTGCTGATATCTTGCGACATTGGTGTTTACAGATCTGAAATCCGTAAGCCATGTAGAACAGCAAAGTTCACGTCCGCAAGATCCTATTCCACCTACTTTTGCAGCTTCCTGTCTGAAGCCGATCTGTTTCATATCGATCTTGGTACGGAATGCTCCGGCATAATCTTTAATTAACTGTCTGAAATCCACCCGGTTTTCAGCGGTGTAATAAAAGGTGATTTTTGAAGAGTCACCTTGGTATTCCACATCAGTAACTTTCATTTCAAGGCCTATTCTCTGAGCAATTTTTCTTGCTTCAAGCTTTACACCGTCTTCTTTTTTTCTTGCTTCCTGCCATACCTCAAGATCTTTTTGGTTGGCCTGTCTGTATATTTTGAGTGCCAATTCTTCAGAAAACTTTTTCTTTTTCATCTGAATCTTTACTAATTCTCCCGTAAGGCTTACAACGCCTACATCGTGTCCCGGACTTGATTCTACTGTAACTACACTACCAATATGTAAAGGAATATTATTTACATTCTTATAAAACGATTTTCTGTCATTTTTAAACCTGACTTCTACAAAATCACACCTGTTAGGTGCTGGATTGTTGATGTCAGATAGCCAGTCAAAAACACTTAATTTATAACTATTCCCGCAGGTATTTACACTTTCACAGCCATTTGCGGTTTTTTTAGGGCCGCAAGAATGTGCAGAATCGCCGGATGTTTTACATCCACAACTCATATTACTATTATTTATAATCTGCAAATTTATGTATTTTTATCTTTATGCAATTCTAAAATACTTAAATAACCTGAATTCGGGGCAAAACATTAATGTATTTTAAGTAAGAATGAAAGCTGAAGACTGGGATAAGCCTGTTATAAGGGAATAGTTGGAGAGGAAGATTTTTTAACTTTAACATTTATTATCATTTGTTCCCCTGTTCTGAATTTTTGAGGTAAGATAATTTTAACATTAAACAAATGTTTAATGTTAAACACTTAAATAGGCATTGTTCTAAAATATTCTTAAATGTTTAATAATGAAAATTTTGGCTTGTAATTATTTGAAGGTATTATTTTAAACATAGTTTTCTTTTAAGATATTGTTTAAAATATTAGCAAATATTAACAGACGTATTCAAAATAATTTTATATTTGGCTTATATAATAATAGTCTATGAAAAAAATATTAGTATCAACTGCTTTATTGGCGGGAGTTCTATCTTACGCAGGAGGCTTCAGAGTTTCCCTGCAAGGGGTAAAACAATTGGCAATGGCGCATACTAGTGCTCATGCCGAAGACGCGAGTGTGACATTCTTTAACCCTGCGGGTATGTCATTTATCCCTTCCAAACTGAGTGTAGTGGCAGGAGGGTTTGCTGCAAGTAACAAAGTTACTTTTCAAAATTTCAATACTTTACAAAGTACAGAAACAGATAACCCTGTAGGAACACCTTTCTACGCTGCGATTACTTATAGACCAATAGAAAAGCTAACCGTGGGTCTTAGTGTTACAACACCTTTTGGAAGTACAATTAAATGGCCGAATGACTGGGAAGGTAAAGAAATGGTTCAGAAACTGGAACTGAAGAGCTTCTACTTCCAGCCAATGGTATCTGTGAAACTTGCTCCTTGGGTATCTTTTGGTGCTAGTTATATCTACGCAAAAGGAGTTGTAGATTGGGATAAAGCTGTAACGCAATTTGGAGGACAGGTAAATATCAACGATAAAAAAGCAAGTGGACATGGATATGGTTTCGGTTTCTATTTCAGACCTGATCCGAAATTAGACGTAAGTATTGCCTACCGTTCAGCAATTGATATGAAAGCTAAAAAAGGTACCGCTACATTCCAGTTCCCGTCTCAGTCTATTTATACACAGTTGAAGCTGAATGCAGCAGGACAGGATGGCTTCTCAGCAGTTCTTCCATTAGTGGAAGAATATACCATCGGTTTAACATATAAAGTGACACCGAAATGGCAGGTTTCTGCAGACTTTAACTATCATGGATGGGAAAGATACAGCAAGCTTACTTTAGATTTCGAGAATGCTCCTATTGGGAATAACCCAACAGACCCGACAATTCTTACCAATCCTAAGAACTTCAAAAATTCCAAAACATTCAGATTGGGAACTCAATATGCATTCACCAATATGATCTACGGACGTTTGGGAGCTTATTATGATGAAGCACCTTATACAACTGACAACTTTATTCCGGAAACACCATCATATGACACCTATGTGGTAACAGGAGGGATAGGTATTAAGCTGAAACAATTCGGAGTTGATATTGCAGGAGGATATGCAATGCCTCAATACAGAAATGTAAATAACGCTAATCTAGGTTTCTACGGACAATCGAAAGCAACAGCGTTTTACTTAGGCCTAGGTTTATCGTATAATCCTTTTTAATTTTAGAAGACTATGAAAAAAATTATAATATCGACAATTGCAGTTTCTGCACTTCTTTTTACAGTAACAAGCTGTAATACGGATTTCGATACGGATGTGAAAGATATCCAGGTAACAAAAGGAGATGCAGACTTTACAAAATATATTTCTTTAGGAAACTCTCTTACTTCAGGATATCGTGATGGTGCTCTTTATAGCAGCGGCCAAAATGAATCTTATCCAAGTATGATTGCTGCACAGATGAAACTTGCAGGTGGAGGAGATTTTAAACAACCACTGATGCCTAATGATATAGGAGGATTCAACAATCTCCCGGGATTCTCTGGAAAATTGACTCTTCAGGTTGTTAACGGATCTTTAGCGCCTGTGCCAAGCGGACCAGCAGCGGCACTGGATGTGTTATCCGGTGGAGGGACTTATAATAATATGGGTGTGCCTGGTGCGAAGTCATTTCACCTGGTAGCTCCAGGTTATGGTAGCCAGGCAGGACTTCTGACAGGAACTGCTAATCCTTATTTTGTAAGATTTGCTTCTTCTGCTACAACAAGTGTGCTGGCTGATGCCATGGCTCAGAAAGCTACATTCTTTTCTCTTTGGATAGGAAATAATGATGTATTATCATATGCTACCAATGGAGGTACAAACTCTCAAACTGTAGGAGGTGTTACAACTTATACGGCTGCTACGGTTCAGACAGGAAATACAAATCCTACCACTTATAAATCAAATGATATTTCAGATCCTGCACTTGTGGCTGGATCTATCAAAGCTGTTTTGGACGGACTTAAAAGTGTGGGAACATCAAAAGGTGTTATTGCCAATATCCCTTCTGTTACTTCAGTTCCTTTCTTTACTACAGTTCCTTATAACCCTTTGACACCCGCTCTTTTAGGTTCAAATTTGACAACTCTTAATACAAGTTTGTATGGTCCTTTAAAGCAGGCTCTTACTGCTTTTGGAGCTGGGGATAGAATTAACCTGCTTTCGGCGACGGGTCCAAACCCTGTATTAATTAAAGATGTTGCTTTGACAGATCTTTCAGCTCAGCTTACAGCGGCACTTACACCTTCTTTGGGATTGCCAACAGCAACGGCTTTTGGTCAGATCTTCGGACAGGCAAGACAAGCAACGGCAGATGATTATATCTTGCTTACTACAAGTTCTGTGATTGGAAGTACAGCAGCAGGAGTTCCTGCTCCGGTAAATATTTATGGAATTTCTTATCCATTACAAAACCAACATGTACTAACGAAAACAGAAGCTGGTTATGTGAAAACAGCAACCACTGCATACAACGCCTCTATAAAAGGGCTTGCTGATTCTTATGGATTAGCTTTTGTGGATGCTGGTGCTAAAATGTTGGAACTAAACGCGCAATCTGGTATTTCATATGATGGTGTGAAATATACTGCGAAATTTGTTACAGGAGGAGCTTTCTCTCTGGATGGAGTTCACCTGACAGGACGTGGATATGGTATTGTTGCTAACGAATTTATCAAGTCTATCAATGCGAAATACAAATCTACACTTCCACAGGTAGATCCAAACAAATATTCAGGAGTTAAATTCCCTTAATAATTGATAAAATAAAAACTTAGAAACCACAGGAGTAAATCTTGTGGTTTTTTTTTAAATTTGCAAAATCTTTTAAAAAGTAAAAATGGCCGATCAGTTAAGTTATCTATTTTGTACAAGAACCAGCAGGGACTTGGCAGAGAAAATTGCCCAGAATTATGGGAAAGAATTAGGGAAAATCAACTTTCAGGAGTTCAGCGACGGGGAATTTGAGCCTGTTTTGGACGAATCTGTAAGAGGAGGAAGAGTTTTCCTGATTGGATCTACATTCCCTCCTGCAGACAATCTTTTGGAACTTCTTCTAATGATTGATGCAGCGAAAAGAGCTTCTGCAAAGAGCATTACCGTTGTAATTCCTTACTTCGGACTTGCCAGACAGGACAGAAAAGACAAACCAAGAGCGCCGATCGGTGCGAAGTTAGTTGCAAACCTTCTTACAGCAGCAGGGGCAACAAGAGTGATGACAATGGATCTTCACGCAGATCAGATCCAGGGATTCTTCGAAATTCCGGTAGATCATTTATACGCTTCAAGTATTTTTGTGGATTATATCAGATCTTTAAATCTTGATAGCCTTACCATTGCTTCTCCGGATATGGGAGGTGCGAAAAGAGCTAAAAATTATGCAGGTCACTTAGGTGCTGAAGTGGTAATTGCTTATAAGGAAAGAAAAAAGGCAAATGTTGTAGAAGAAATGTTCCTTATTGGTGATGTTACCGGTAAAAACGTAATCCTTATTGATGATATGATTGATACTGCGGGGACACTTTGTAAAGCAGCAGATATCTTAATTGAAAAGGGAGCAAAAACAGTAAGAGCTATGGCAACTCACGGAGTGCTTTCAGGAAAGGCTTACGAGAACATTGAGAACTCAAAATTGTTGGAAGTTATTGTAACTGACTCAATTCCTGTTAAAAATAATTTGTCATCTAAAATAAAAGTGCTATCTTGCGCCCCGTTATTTGCAGATGTTATGACCATGGTTCATGAGCATAAATCAATTAGCAGTAAGTTTGTTATTTAATTGATTTTGAGCATATTGCAAATTAAATAAGAATAAT
Organism: Chryseobacterium rhizoplanae; assembly: GCF_900182655.1. Classification (GTDB taxonomy): domain Bacteria; phylum Bacteroidota; class Bacteroidia; order Flavobacteriales; family Weeksellaceae; genus Chryseobacterium; species Chryseobacterium rhizoplanae. Next base: position 391,039 of record NZ_FXTC01000002.1, on the reverse strand, counting down.
TTTTTAAATTTATTATAAATGAAATCTATTACAATTCAAGGTACAAAAAGAGAAAACGTGGGCAAAAAGTCTACAAAAGCTTTACGTGATGCTGAATTAGTTCCTTGTGTTGTTTATGGAGGTGAAGCACCTTTAAACTTCTCTGCTGAAGAGAAAGCTTTTAAAGGATTAGTATACACTCCTGAAGCACACACGGTATCTATTGAGGTTGACGGAAAAACAATTCCAGCTGTTCTTCAGGACATTCAGTTTCACCCAATCACTGACAAAATTCTTCACATAGACTTCTATCAACTGTCTGACGATAAGCCAGTAGTAATGGAGGTTCCTGTAAGAATTACTGGACGTTCAAAAGGTGTTGTAGCTGGTGGTGTTTTACGTCAGTCTTTCAGAAAACTAAAAGTAAAAGCTATTCCTGCTAACTTGCCAGATGAGATCGTTGTAGATGTTACTCCATTAAGAATTGGTAACAAGCTTTACATCGGTGGTATCAAAACAGAAGGATATTCTTTCATGCACCCGGACAATGCAGTAGTAGTTGCTGTTAAGATGTCTAGAAATGCAATGAAAGGAGGTGCAGCAGCAATGGATGATGAAGATGAAGAAGAAGTTGCAACTGAAGAAGGAGCAGCTCCGGCAGAAGAAACTGCAGCAGAATAAGAATTGCTTATTTAAACAATATAAGACCCGTCATTTTTTGACGGGTTTTTTTGTGCAGTGTCAAAACGAAATTTACAAATGACCTTTATTGGTTATTGACTTGTTTCGCTATATACCATCGAATATTTCTATCAACTGATAACTATCAGCTCTTAGCCCCATGCTTTCTTTCAGAAAAAAAGCCGTAAATTTGAAGTGTTCTAAATAAGGACGTCTTAATTTAAAAAATAAATAAATGTTTGACATTCAGGAAATAAGAAGCCAGTTTTCTATATTGGACAGAGAAGTGAATGGTAAACCATTGGTTTACCTGGATAATGCAGCTACATCTCAAAAGCCAAATTCGGTTTTGGAAGTCTGTCACGCATATTATACAGAACTTAATGCCAATGTTCACAGAGGAATTCATACCTTAAGCCAGCTGGCTACGGAAGAAATGGAGCTTTCAAGAAGAAAGATTCAGAAATTCATCAATTCTGAACATGATTTTGAAGTAATTTTTACAAAAGGAACAACAGAAGGGTTGAACCTGATCGCTTATATTTTAACACAGAAACTGCAGAAAGATGATGAGATCATTATTTCATATCTGGAGCATCATTCTAATATTGTTCCGTGGCAGATGCTTTGTGAAAGAACCGGAGCAAAACTTCGTGTAATTCCTATTGATGAAAACGGAATTCTTCAGATGGATCATTTTGATAAGTTTTTAAGCGAAAAAACAAAGGTTGTTTCTGTAAACCAGGTTTCCAATGCTTTGGGAATTGTGAATCCTATTGAAGAAATTATAGCAAAAACAAGAAAGAATACAGATGCTTATATTGTGATTGACGGTGCTCAGTCTGCTCCGCACTTCAATATTGATGTACAGAAGCTGGATTGTGATTTCTTTGTGTTTTCAGGTCATAAAATGTATGCACCTATGGGAACGGGTATTCTGTATGGAAAACGTGAAATATTAGAAGCTTTGCCGCCATTTCATGGAGGAGGAGAGATGATCGCTACATGTTCTTTTGAAGGAACTACTTATGCAGGTCTTCCATTTAAATATGAAGCAGGAACACCCAATGTAGGAGGAAATATTGCTTTAGGAGCTGCTGTTGATTTTATGAACAAGATAGGTCATGCCAATATTCAGAATCATGAAAATGCTTTATTGGAATATGCCCAGAAGCAGCTTTTGGAAATAGAAGGAATTAAAATCTATGGTGAAAAAGCAAAGAGAACAGGTGTTGTTTCCTTTAATCTTGAAGGTGTGGGAATAGCATCTGATGTAGGAATGATCCTGGATAAAATGGGAATTGCCGTAAGAACAGGACATCACTGTACACAACCGATCATGAACTTCTTTAATATTGCAGGAACGGTAAGAGCCAGTTTCGCTGTTTATAATACTTTTGAGGAAATTGATATTCTGGTAGAAGGAGTTAAGAAAGCACAACGAATGTTGAGTTAATTTAATTCTTTATTATATAAATTAAAAAGCAGCTGTTGAGCTGCTTTTTTTTATTATTCCCATGGAACGCAATAACATCGGCCGTCAATAATGACCTGATAATATCCAATGGCACATTCAAGGCAGATTTCTCCACCTGCCATAATGCTTTTCATCTTGTCTTTGTTTAGTTTTTTCATTTGATGTGATTTAAAGGTTATTTAAAGATATAAATAATTAGGAATAGGATGGTGATTTTTTATCATTTTTATAACATATTGATTTTCATATTTAATTATGATTTGTAATATATTATTTCTTAATTTTATATAAACATCAAATATTTTATTATGAAAAAATTATTTATCTTCTTTTTATCCATTTGTGGAATATGTAATGCACAAGTTTTTTCTGAAAACTTCAACGGTAATGCTTTGCCGACCGGATGGACGGTAGAAAATCCTGATACAGCTTTTAATTGGAATGTGGGTGCGCAAAATGGTTTTGCCGGTTTTCCTAGCGGCGCTGCTTTTTTTGATGATGACGATGCAGGGCCAACCGCAGTTAATACGAATGCGAGATTGATTTCTCCTGTAATTAATCTTACCGGAGTTGTAAATCCAAAGCTGTCGTTTAATTATGCCAATATGATTTATAATCTTGATTCTACTTTAAAAGTTGAAGTTTTCAATGGAACTTCCTGGACCCAGGTTTTTACCTTTTCAGGTGAAGCAGGAGTATGGGATCTTGATTTTAATACCTTTTCATATGTAGTAACGAGTTATGCTGCTGCAGCCAATATAGACTTGACACCCTATGTGAATCCGGCTTTTAAGCTAAGATTTGTTTATGACGATGCCGGTGACTATTCTTACGGTGTTGTAGTAGATAATGTGATGATTACAAGCGGGGTTTTGGCTGTCTCAGAAGCGTTACATTCTGATCATATAATGGTATATCCAAATCCTGTAAGAGATAATATTCATATTAAGCTGGGCTCTCAAAATAAGCTTGAAAAAGTCAGCGTTATTGATATGTCAGGAAAGATTGTGAAAACTTTTGATAAAGAATCTGATTCATATGATGTATCGGATATTCCCAAAGGGACCTATATCATAATAATTACAAATAATAACCGGGAAGCGATTAAGAAGAAAATAATAAAAAAATAAGACTTATCAATAAACTATTAAAACGAAAAAACCTTATAGAATATCCTATAAGGTTTTGTATATTTTCAAAAGAAATAAACTTATACATTCGGTTTCCAGTCAACGACTGCTCTGATGAATGCCTCAGCATTTTCTACAGGTACATTAGGTAAAATTCCGTGACCTAGATTGGCAATATATCTGTCTTTTCCGAAACGGTTGATCATCTCATTCACCATTTTCTTGATCGTCTCAGGAGTGGAGTGAAGTCTTGCAGGATCAAAGTTACCCTGTAACGTCATCGTGTGATTGGTCAGTGTTCTCGCAAATTCCGGCTTAATAGTCCAGTCTACTCCCAGAGCGGAAGCTTTAGACATCGTCATATCTTCCAATGCGAACCAACATCCTTTTCCAAATACCACCACATGAGTAAGCGGGCTTAATGCTTCAACAATCTGGTTGATGTACTGCCATGAGAATTCCTGATAATCTGTAGGAGAAAGCATTCCTCCCCACGAATCAAAAACCTGCACTGCAGAAACTCCTTTTTCTACTTTTCTCTTTAAATAAGCAATTGTAGTATCAGTGATTTTTTGCAGTAATAAATGAGCTGCTTCAGGCTGCTGGAAACAGAAAGACTTTGCAATATCAAATGCCTTGCTTCCTTTTCCTTCCACACAATAGCAAAGGATTGTCCATGGAGAACCTGCAAAACCGATCAATGGAATGTCATTGTCCAGTTTCTGTAGTGTAAGCTCAATAGCATCAAAAACGTAGCCTAAAGTATCATTCACATCCGGAGTTTCAATATTCTGAACCTGCTCCATAGTTCTGATAGGAGTATCTAACCATGGCCCAACAGATTCTTTCATTTTGAAATCAATACCCATTGCCTGTGGAACTACCAGGATATCAGAAAAGAGAATCGCTGCATCCAAAGGAAATCTGCGGATAGGCTGCAGGGTGATCTCAGCGGCAAGCTCAGGGGTCTGACATCTTGTAAAGAAATCATATTGGTCTCTTAAAGCAATGAATTCCGGCAGATATCTTCCAGCTTGTCTCATCATCCAAACAGGAGGTCTTTCAACGGTTTCTCCGCGAAGTGCTTTTAAATATAGGTCGTTTTTTATCATAATTTATTTTAAGCTCAAACTACTAACTTTGCCATCGTATTGCTTGCTGACAATTAGTATTTTCATAGGCATAATGTTGTATGAAGCAGGAGTGTTTGTGCTCCATGCGCTCTTAGCATATGAAAGAATTACTGAATTTCCTTTTTTAACAAGACTTTCGATCTTGAATTCCGGATTCAAATTCGCATTGGTTTCTGTTCCGATTAATGCAATAACATAATCTTTAGAAAAATCAATCATAGTGGGCATACCATCTTTTCCCATAGTTGCTGCAGCTCCGAAGATTTCTTCAAATTCCTGTTGGGAAACAATTTTCTTTACCGCAACGGCATTACTTTTATACGTGTTTTTTACAAAATAATTTTTTGCTTCAGTGTAAGGTACTGTAGTGGCTCCCTGGTTTCCTGTTTGTGTTGTACAAGAAAATGTGGTTAATAATAATCCTACGAGTAATGTAACTAAATTTTTCATATTTGTGTGTTTTTAAAAATTTTCACTATTAAACTCAATATTGATGCCAAATTATTGTCTTCGGAAGTAAATATTTCTTGTTGAGTATAGTTTCTCAATTCTCCAGAGGTTGTTTCTCCTATCGAAAAAAGCTTCATGCCTTCCAGGGAATTTCGTTTTGCAAAACTACGAACTCCACTCGGACTAAAAAATACCGCAGCATGATATTTTTCAGTTATTACGGGATTGATTTCCTCAGTATTATAAATCGTAACTTTTTTGTATTTAATGTTTTGTAACGGAAGCTCATTATCCAGAACGTTGATGGCAAGATTGCCGCAGAAATGAAGAAACTGCTCATGCTGACATTTTCCGATAATAAATCTGGAAAGCGTTTCAGCATTTTTCATTACCTTAAATGTTCCAAAGCCATGTTTTCTTAACTCTCTTTTTGTCTTTTCACCTACACAATAGATCTTGTTGTAGTTTTTTGCAGTAAAATCCTCATTGGGTTTAAACCTGTTTTTAAAAAAAGATATAACACCATTGACGCTGGTGAAAATCAAAGAGTAATTTTTCAGATCAAAAGGACTGATTATGATAGGATTGGTCTTAATCACCTCAACACAGTCAACCAAAATATCCTCTCCTAATTCTTTGGATATAATAGATGGGTCTATATTTTTAGTAAATAAGATTTTCATGCCTATACAATTAAGAAGATGAAAAGAGGAGGTGAAGAAACTGAATCTGAAATTAGATCTGGCTTTTGATTTCTGCCATTAATTCCTTTCCTCCGTTTTCAAGAACGACTTTTGCAAACTTTTCTCCAAAATTTTCTGTTGGAGTGTATACAAAGTTTTCATCCACGGCAATGCAGTTTTTCCCATCCAAAGAGCAAAGTGCAGCCTTGAAGCGGATCTGATCCCCGATGATTTCAGCAAAAGCTCCGATAGGGGCAGTACAGCCGCCTTCCAAAGTGCTTAAGAAGTTTCTTTCGATCTCTACGCAGATCTGGGTTGGGTTGTGGTTGATCTGACGTACAATCTCGTTGATTTCAGGTTTGTCAGTATGTCCTGCAACGGAAATTACTCCTTGTGATGGAGCAGAAATCATTAACGGAAGCATCTCGTAATCAATTTCCATTTTCATTCTTTTGATTCCGGCCAGAGATAAAATGGTCGCATCAAAGTTTCCGTCTTCCAGTTTTTGAAGTCTGGTTTGAATATTTCCGCGGATATCCGAAAAATCAGTAGTCGGATAATTTCTCAGCCAGAAAGCTCTTCTTCTCAAACTGCTGGTTGCCAGTTTAAGCTCATGGAATTCTTTATTCCTTGCAGATTCTTTTCTGATCAGAATGTCCTGAGGATAATCTCTTTCCAGATAGGCGATCATCTCAATATTCTGAGGCAACTGAGTAGGAACATCTTTTAAAGAATGTACGGCAATATCAATTTCGTCATTCAATAAGGCAATATCAAGGTCTCTTGTGAAAACCCCGGTGATTCCTAAAGAATATAAAGGTTGATTAAGATTCTTATCGCCGGAAGAAACGATAGGAACAATCTCCGTTAAATAATTGTTGTTCTGAAGGTGCCTTGCAACCTCTCTAGCCTGCCAAAGTGCAAGTGCGGAATTTCTCGTTCCGATTCTAATGCTTTTCATTGAATTCGTTGTTTGGTTGTTCAACTAATATTTCGTGCATTAATTTACTAATTTCTTCGGCTTTTAAAGGGTTATCGATGATATATTTTGCAAAACGGTTGGTGATTTTCTGGATCATTTTATCAGAAAGTTCCATGTCCGTGATGTTTATGTATTTATTCTTTTTATAAAAATTATGCATTTCATTGCGTTCCATATTCTTTAAAACAGCTTTGAAATGATGGATATTCGGTGCAAGCTTTCTCTTTTTCTCCCATTCAATAAAGTCCTTCATCAGTTCCTTGATGATTTTTTCAGCTTTCGGGATTTCTCTTTCACGCTGTTGAATCGTTTCCTGGATTTGTTTTGAAAGCTCATCCACATCAATTAATGTTACGTTTTTATTTTCAGTAACATTCTTTTCAACGTTATGGGGAATAGAAAGGTCAATAACCAGTGTTTCTTTTCCGTTCGGGAAATGAGACTGGTTGACAATAGGATGTTTAGCTCCTGTTGCCACAATAAGAATATCAGTATTTTTTAATTCCTGGTCAAAATCAGAATAATCAACGTGAGGAATATTATATTTCTGGGAAATCTTTTCAGCTTTCTCCTGAGTTCTGTTTGCAATTTTAATTTTTGGCTGATAGACATGCTTAACCAGGTTTTCAACAGTATTCTGTCCTATCTCACCTACACCCAAAAGAAGGATGTTCTTTTCAGCAATCCTTTTCTGGCTGTTTAAAATATAATGAACCGCCGCATAAGAAACAGAAGCTGCTCCGTTGGAAATGCCGGTTTCATTTTTTATTCTTTTCGAAATCTGAATCGCTGCATTGATAGCTCTTTCAAGATAGGGATTAGAATTCTGTCTTTCTTTTTTGAAACGGCTGTATGCTTTTTTGATCTGTCCGATAATTTCAAAATCTCCGATAATCTGGCTTTCAAGACCGGCAGCAACTCTGAAAAGATGAATCAGAGCCTCTTCCTTGGTCAAAATATTGGCAAACTGAAGGAAATCCGTAAGATGTACTCCAATGGTTTTGCAATATTCTTCAGCCACTAAAAGGTAATTGGGAGAAGTAGTATAAATTTCGGTCCTGTTACAGGTAGAAACCACAAATGCATCCCCAAGATCTTCCTGATGGACCCTGGAAACAAAGTTTTTGATGTTTTCATCAAAAAATGCAAACTTTCCTCTCGTTTCTACGTCGGCTTTCTCGTAGCTTATAGAAAGCACGGCAAAATTTGACGTTCGATGAATGTTGGAATACTGTAACATAAGCAGTCGCAAATTTACGTTTTTTTTAATTAATCACTCTCAGATAGTGTATATGATAATTATCGTAAAAAACTATAAGGTGATAAAGATGTAAGAGGAGGGTGGCAAAAAGTGAATTTGCTTTTACAAAGGTATTTTTTCAGTTTTACTGTTGATTGTTTCCAATTGTTAATTTTTTTAAGAAATAGGTGGGATTTAAATGCGTTAAGGGCTGCTTAGAGTCGGTTTGCTTGTTAGGTACCCGTCTTTTCACCCTTCATTGATTTCGCTTTTCACCCTTTTAACAACCCATTAATTTTAGTTTAACTCAAAGTCTGTAAACGTCTAAACTGAAAGTTAATAAAGAATTATAAATTTTAATAAAATTTTAACCAAATTAAGTTGGCGGGAAATTTCTTTAGTAGGGTTAAATTTATATCTTTGTAAACTTAAAATCAGAAGAAAAATATGAGTTTATTTGATATGTTTACGCAAGAAATTGCGATAGACCTGGGAACGGCTAATACCCTAATCATCCATAATAATAAAATTGTTATAGATCAACCGTCAATTGTTGCAATTGAACGTTCTACGGGTAAACCCATTGCTGTAGGGGAACAGGCTAAGCATATGCAAGGTAAAACTCATGAGGACATCAAAACTATTCGTCCTTTGAAGGATGGAGTTATTGCTGATTTTCATGCTTCTGAACACATGATCAAGGAATTTATCAAAAAAATTCCTGGAATCAAAGGTAAATTCATACAACCTGCATTACGAATTGTAATCTGTATCCCTTCTGGTATTACTGAAGTTGAAAAAAGAGCAGTAAGAGACTCTGCTCAGAAAGTAAACGCAAAAGAAGTAAGACTGATCTATGAACCAATGGCTGCTGCAATTGGGGTGGGAATAGACGTGCAGAAACCTGAAGGAAACATGATCATCGATATAGGTGGAGGTACAACAGAAATTGCTGTAGTCGCTTTAGGAGGTATCGTATGTGATAAATCTGTAAAAATTGCAGGAGATGTATTTACCAATGATATTGCTTATTACCTGAGAACTCACCATAACCTTTATATCGGAGAAAGAACTGCTGAAAGAATCAAAATTGAAGTAGGTTCTGCAGTAGAAGATCTTGATGTAGACATCGAGGATATCCCGGTACAGGGTAGAGACCTTATTACAGGGAAGCCTAAAGAAATTATGGTTGGATATAAAGAGATTGCACGTGCATTAGACAAATCCATCATTAGAATCGAAGATGCTGTAATGGAAACGCTTTCTCTTACACCACCGGAACTGGCAGCTGATATTTACAAAACAGGTATTTATCTTGCTGGCGGAGGAGCGCTATTAAGAGGTCTTGCGGACAGAATCCACAAAAAGACAGGTCTTCCTGTATTTGTTGCGGAAGATCCGTTGAGAGCTGTAGTTCGCGGAACAGGTATTGCCCTTAAGAATATGGATAAGTTCAATTTCTTAATTAAATAATTTTAACTTTTTACGACTATATATCTGAATGGGATTTTTGCTGAGATTATTTTCGAAGAATACTCTTTTCGTCTTCTTTATATTTCTGCAAATTATTGCTCTGGTTTTGATATTCTCCAGAAATGCCATGCAGAAATCCTGGTTGGCGGGGCAGACTGCTGCTTTTAATTCCTGGGTTTCCGGATATATTGATGAAGGAGTTTCTTATCTGAAGCTAAAACAGATCAACGAAGATCTTGTGGTTCAGAATAAAGCCCTTATGACTGAACTTTATGGAAAAGACGGATCGAAGAATCCTGTTTTCAAAAGAGTTCACGATACCATTGGTGGTGGGCAGATCTATACTTTTGTTGATGGGGAAATTGTTTTCAACAGTATCAACAGAAGAAACAACTATTTTACAATCAACCGTGGCCGTAGAGATGGGGTCTTTCCTCAGATGGGAGTAATGGCGCCAAGAGGTATTGCGGGAATTGTAATTAACTCTACAGACAGTTATGCATTAGTTCAGTCGGTCTTAAGTGTCAACAAGATCAGAATTAATGCAGCACTCAAAAACTCAGGATATTTCGGGACTTTAACGTGGAATGGTGATAATTCCAGAGTGATGCACCTTGCAGATATTCCAAAATATGTTGCATTAAAAGTAGGAGATACTGTTGTTACAGACGGTAAATCTGCAATTTTCCCTAAGGGAGTGACTATTGGTACTATTGCAGGATATTCTGTAGATAATAAAACCGGCTTCTGGGATATCTCCGTTGAGCTGAGTGAAAAAATGGGAGCGTTGAACAAAGTATATGTAGTGAAGAATCTTAAGAAAGCAGAAGTGCAGAAGATTCAGGACACTATGCAGGCTGTAATAAAAAAAGAAAATGATTAGCAGGACTTTATTTACTGATATATTGATCATGATTTTTCTTGTGGCATTACAGATATTTGTATTGAACAGGATTACGCTTTTCGGGAAATATACTCCGGTATTGTATCCCGTATTTGTCATGTTCTATCCTTTTTTCAGGAATAAATTTCAGTTCCTGGCATTGAGCTTTTTAATAGGGCTGTCTATTGACGGTTTTCTTTATTCATGGGGAATCAATGCATTTGCAACGACGCTGATTGCTTATTTCAGAACGTTGATCTTCAGAACTTCTACCGATACATCTACGGACTTTTTCTCTTTTCAGTCCCTTCAATGGGCACAGTTTTTACTGTTTTTATTTTCCAGTATTTTCCTGCACCAGCTTTTAGTGCAGTATATCGAATTCTTTAAGTTTAGCAGATTTTTCGAAATATTATTTAATGTGTTGGTAACTAGTGTAATTTCATTTATATTTATAGTCATCTACGCATTAATATTTAAAATCAAACAAAAAGTTTGAACACACGTTATTTTAAAATTTTTTCCATCCTCGTTGTTATCGCCCTTATTTTTGTGGCGAGGCTTGCCTATTTACAGTTATTTACGGACCGATATGCATTGAATGCAGCGAATACCTCCATCAAAACCGAATATGTTATTCCACAGCGTGGAGTCATTTTTGACAGGAATGGTAAAATCATGGTAGGAAACCAGCCTGCTTATGAAGTCTCTTTTACACAGGCTTTAATGCGCCCGGATTTTGATACCCTCGGATTCTGTAGTCTTATGAAGATTTCCAAAGCGGATTTTATCAAAAGAATTGATGTAATTAAGAAGGAAAAATATTATTCCAAACTGACTCCGATGACCTTTTTGAAGGATCTGAGCAGAGAAGACATCGCAAGAGTTCAGGAAATTATTTTTAAATATCCGGCTTTTAATATTGTACAAAGACCTCAGCGCCAATATGAGGTTTCTACTTCAGGTAACCTTCTGGGATATACCAGTGAAGTAAATGAACGTGAAATAAAAAAAGATTCTACCTACTATTTACCGGGGGACTTTATCGGAAAAACAGGAGTTGAAAAATCCTACGAAAAAGACCTTCGTGGGGTAAAAGGGGTGAAATATATCCAAAAAGATATCAGGCTCCGAAATATTGGTTCTTATAAAAACGGATCTTTAGATAAAGATGTAATTACAGGGAAAGACATTACATTAACCATTGATTATGATCTTCAGAGAACCGCTGAAGAAATGCTTGTTAATAAACATGGTGCAATTGTAGCTATAGATCCTAATAACGGAGAAGTACTGGTTGCGGCTACCGGACCGGATATTGACCCGAATCTTTTCACCGGACCTTACAAGTCAAAAAATTTATATGCGCTGTCAAAAGATACGCTTTACGAAAATAAGCCCACTTTTGACCGTTCTTTGCAGGCAGGTTATCCTCCGGGATCAACATTCAAATTGTTGACTGCTCTGGCGGCCATGCAGATGGGAGTAATGGATGAAAAGACTATTTTTCCTTGTGGAGGCGGTTTTTTCTATAAAGGAAAAAGAATTAAAGGACACGGTGGAGCAGATCCGCTTATTCCTTCCATTCAGGTTTCCAGTAACTGCTTTTTTACGTATGCATTTATTGCAATCATCAAAAAATATCCGGGAAATCCTTCAAAAGGTGTTGATGAATGGAAAAAGATCATGAGCAGCTTCGGAGTGGGAGAATTTTTGAATAATGATTTTGCTGTGGGTGCAAAAGGTAGAATACCTTCAGGAGATTTTTATGAGAAAAGGTTTAAAGCCATCATGAAAGCAAGTGGTTCCAAGAGAACTGATTTTAAAAACTGGGATGAGATGTCAACCGGTGCTATCTATAACGGGATGGGACAGGGAGATGTTTTGGTAACTCCTATTCAGTTAGCAAACTATGTAGCCGCCATTGCCAATAAGGGGTGGTATTATACTCCTCATATCGTAAAAGGAATTGACGGGAAGCCTAATCCTGATCCAAGATTTAAGGTTAAGCATAAAACGTTAGTTGATCCAAAACATTTTGAACCTGTTTTAAAAGGTATGGAAGCTGTGGTTTTGAGAGGAACAGCAAGAGGATTGAAATCGAATGACTTTACACAATTAGCCAAAACAGGTACCGCACAGGTGCCACAAGGAAAAGATAACTCTATCTTTGTATTGATTGCTCCTGCTGAAAAACCTAAAATTGTTGTAGTAGCAGTAATGGAGCATGCAGGATTCGGGGCAACTTGGGCAGGACCAGCTTGTACGGTAATTGCTGAGAAATATATTACAGGTGATTTGAAAAGAGAAAATCTTTATAAAAAAATGATCACCTCGAGTTTCATGCCGGAGTACAAAAGGCAGTGGATTGCAGACTTGAAACGTAAAGGGTTATACGTTGATCCTAAACCGGATTCAATCAAACAAAAAAGAATAAAGGATAGTCTGGAGCTGATGAAACAGCAAAAAGCCAAACTGCAAAAGAAAATAGAAGAGGAAGCTAAAAAGAATAATACTGCTAAAAAAACTGTCAAGCAATGAAATGGACTGAAGGAATAGATAAATTAGGCCTTGGGCTGTATTTCCTGCTTTGTGTTTTTGCCATTGCAAATATTTACAGTGTTGACCAGAAACTTGGGGAAAAGCAATTGATCTTTTTCTGTATTTCGCTGTTTGTGGGACTTATTATATTTTTCAGCAGAAGTAAGTTCTTTGAAAATATGGCCGGCATTATTTATATTGGCGGAGTCTTGCTGCTTATCGGTCTTTTTCCATTTGGAAAAGAAATTTTAGGGCAAAAGAACTGGTATAAGTTTGGAAGTTTTACCATGCAGCCTGTAGAATTTGCGAAAATAGGAACAGCGCTGATGCTTGCCAACTATGTTTCCGGACCGGATTTTAATCTTAAAAACAGGAAGTCTTTGTTGACTACTTTAGCCATTATTGGAGTTCCGGCGGTTGTGGTTCTTGCTATTCCGGATGTAGGTTCCATGCTTGTATTTATTGCATTTTTCATTGCTTTATACAGGGAAGGGCTGAGTGGCCTTTTGTTTGGGGTAGGATTTCTTTTTGCCGGGGTTTTTCTGATTTCATTAGCGGTTCCCCCTATTTATGTTGCCATAGCTGTTCTGGTAATTGCCGGTATTCTGATTGCGATGAATTATCATAGAATGTCCTGGGATGTGATTTCTATTTCGGGAATTTCAGGATCTATTCTTCTACTGTGTGGGCTGGCTTTCGCATCTCCAACTATTTTAGAAAAACTTCCTAAGCACCAGAGAGAAAGAATTGATGTTCTTTACAAAGGTGAAAAAGCATTTAGAGATACATCAGGATACAATTTATTATATTCCAAAACCGCCATCGGATCCGGTGGACTTTGGGGGAAAGGATATCGTGAAGGATCTGTTACCCAGGGAAAATTTGTACCCGAGCAGGAAACAGATTATATATTTTGTACAGTAGGAGAAGAGTGGGGCTTTTTGGGAAGTGCAATTCTAATCTTATGTTACATGGTTTATATCGGAAGAATATATTATCTCGCAGAAAGGCAGAAGTCTACTTTTAACCGGGTCTTCGGATATTGTTTTGCCTCGATTCTTCTGATGCACTTTTCGATCAATTTAGGGATGGTTATGGGACTTTTCCCTACGGTTGGGATTCCTCTTCCGTATTTCAGTTATGGGGGAAGTTCTCTGTTGGCATTCTCTATGATGACTTTTATTTTCTTTAAACTTAATTATTCGGATAAAAACAGTTTGGTGTAATTGTCTTTTAAGATCAAAAAAAGCAACGGTTAAAAGCTGAAATTTTTATTCTTAATTTAAAATCTGCCCATGGATGGAGTATATTGCCATTGATCAATCATAAAAATATGAAAGAAGCTTATTTCCCGGATCAGGATTTTGAAAACACAGACTTTTCTCAGCTGGAAAAAGGAGAGTATGAAAACTGTACTTTCCGCAACTGTAATTTTGAATATGCAACCCTTTCCGGATTCAGTTTTACAGACTGTGAATTTATAGAATGTAACCTCAGCATGGCAAAGCTTGTGAGAACAGCTTTTCATAGTGTGATTTTCAAAGAATGTAAAATGCTTGGCCTTCAGTTTAATGATTGTAATGCCTTCGGTTTATCTTTTACATTTGATGGATGTGCTTTGAATAATTCGGTTTTCTATCAAACCTCCATTAAGAAAACAGTTTTCAAAAATTCCAGATTAATTGAGGTAGACTTTACTGAATGTGATGCATCAAATGGTGTCTTTAGTAACTGTGATCTGTCAGGCGCTGTTTTCGATACTACAAACCTTGAAAAAGCAGATTTCAGGACTTCTGTCAACTATTCAATAGATCCGGCTTTAAACAGGCTTAAAAAGGCCAGGTTTTCACTCTCTGAAATATATGGACTGTTATACAAACTGGATATTGAAATTGATAAGAACAGCTGATGTCTTCGGTCATGTACTAATTGCTTATAAAAATATCAATATTGAATCAATAGAGGGTTTTAATCCGCTTTTCTCTTTTGATGTACATATTCCCTTAAACTGAAACTTAGTGCAAATAGGGTATATAAAAAAGCCATCAGAATTCTGATGGCTTCATTATTTAAATCAATTATTTATAAAATTAAAAATTTGCTGGTGTAGCGGGAGTGATTGCTGCTAAGTTATTGTAAGCTTCTCCTTCTTCATTGATCACTCTTTTAGCGAATCTGAACTTAGGTCCCCAATAAGAATCATTCAGTGAAGAAATCATTACTCCTTTTGATGTTGCTGCGTGGATAAACTTGATCTCACCCTCTTCAGTAACACTTTCTACAATACCTACGTGAGAAATTCTTCTTCCGTGAGAAAAGAAAATCAAATCTCCTTTCTGTAGATCTCCTTTTTCAATTCTTTCTCCTTCCTGAGCCTGAGATGCTGCTACTCTGGGTAAGCTAAGCCCTGCTGCTGCTCCGAATACAGAAAGAACAAAAGCTGAACAATCTATACCGTTTCTTGTAGTTCCTCCGTATCTGTAAGGAGTTCCAAGGTATGTTTCAGCTTCTTCAAGGATACCGTCAATGGTTTTATTATGTTTGATTACTTTCGCAATCTCAGAATTCTTAACTGCTTTTTTAGCACTAGCGATAGATGCAGCCTTTTCAGCTAAGAAAGAGTCGATAAGTTTCTGCTTATCCTGCTCCATTCTTTTGTTATCTAAAGAAGCTAGTTTGGCATCTGTTTTGTATTCTTTTGTGTAAGTTGCTGGTTTTGAAACCACATAATTTGTAGCACACGATTGCAATGAAACTGTAGTAACTAGAGCAACTAAATAAAACAAAACTCTTTTCTTCATATATATTTGATTATCCGTGTTAAAAAGGAATATTTATTTTCAAAAGCAATACAAAAGTAAAGATTCCGAGTAAAAGACCCCTGATATGATAATTGTCAGGATCTTACTTTAACACATTTTAACATATTATTTACATATGTTAAAGAAAAATAAACCGCAACGGCCTATTTTTGGTAAGTATGCGGTTTTTTTTATTAAGATTCTTTAACAAACGATGTCGATTTTCTTCTATATATCAGGTTTTGCAATTTAAAACCCCTATTTCCAAGTCTGTTAATAAAACAAAAAAATTCCCCGGAAAACCGAGGAATTTGAACTAATATGGAACTTTACAGGTGTTATTTTGTGAACAACATTTCTCTGTATTTTGTCATCGGCCAAAGCTCATCATCTACCATCATCTCAAGATCATCAGAAGCTTCTCTGATGACATCAAATAAAGGAATTACTTTGGTGCAGTAAGATTCTGCCTGCTTTTGGCTATTTGCTACAGCTTTAGCTGCTTCTCTCGCTTTAATAAGATCTTCAACACCAAGTTTAATCTTGGAAACGTTTTCAGAGATATTCGTAATTAAACTCATTTGCTCTTTTGCCAATGTTTTGAATTCTTTATCTCCAAAGATATCTTTAAGACCTTTTACGTTTTCAATTAATCTGTTCTGATATTTTAAAGCAGAAGGGATGATGTGATTTCTTGCGATATCACTTAAAACTCTTGCTTCAATATCAATTACAGTAGAGTATTTTTCTAATTTGATTTCGTTTCTTGCCTCAACCTCTCTGTGTGTAAATACTCCGATCTCTTCGTAAAGGGCAACGAACTTTTTATCCATTTCCTGTTTAAGTGCTTCAGGAGTGGTCTTTAAGTTGTTTAAACCTCTTTTCTTAGCTTCTTTTGCCCAGTCATCAGAGTATCCGTCACCTTCAAACATAATGCTCTTACACTGCTTGATGTACTCTCTCAACACATTGAAGATTGCTTCGTCTTTTTTAAGACCAGTTTCAATAAGAGCATCAACTTCTTTTTTGAAATCTAATAATTGTTTTGCAGCAATCGTGTTCATTACTGTCATAGACTCTGCGCAGTTAGCAGAAGATCCTACTGCTCTGATTTCAAATTTATTTCCGGTAAATGCAAACGGAGAAGTTCTGTTTCTGTCTGTATTGTCTAACAGGATTTCAGGAATTTTTCCAACTACATTTAATTTAAGGTCTGTTTTTTCGTCCGGAGAAAGTTTTCCTTCTGTTACCTTTTCCAGTTCTTCCAATACTCTGAACAGTTGGCTTCCGATGAATACGGAAATAATTGCTGGAGGAGCTTCGTTGGCACCTAATCTGTGGTCATTGCTGGCAGATGCAATACTGGCTCTTAAAAGGTCAGCATATTCATAAACTGCTTTGATTGTGTTGACAAAGAATGTTAGGAACTGTAAGTTTTTCTTAGGGTTTTTCCCTGGGCTTAACAGGTTTTCGCCAGTGTCCGTTGCTAAAGACCAGTTGTTGTGTTTACCACTTCCGTTTACTCCCGCAAATGGCTTTTCATGGAATAAAATATGGAAATGGTGCTTGTGAGCAATTCTCGCCATGATGTCCATCAATAGAGAGTTGTGATCTACAGCAACGTTTACCTCTTCAAACATTGGAGCCAGCTCAAATTGGTTGGGAGCTACCTCATTGTGTCTTGTTGTTACAGGGATACCCAATTTCATACACTCTATTTCCAGCTCTTTCATGAAATTCATTACTCTTGTAGGAATAGAACCAAAATAGTGGTCATCCAATTGCTGCCCTTTTGCAGGGGAATGCCCAAGTAATGTCTTACCTGTTAATACAAGATCCGGACGGGATTGATATAATGCTGAGTCTACAAGGAAATATTCCTGTTCCCAGCCTAAAGTAGGGGTAACCTTTGTTACGTTTTTATCAAAATACTGCATTACGTTAGTAGCAGCTTCATCTACAGCATTCAAAGCTCTTAAAAGAGGGGCTTTGTAATCTAACGTTTCTCCTGTATAAGAAATAAAGATAGATGGGATACATAATGTAGTTCCCATGATGAAAGCGGGAGAGGTAGGATCCCAGGCAGTATATCCTCTTGCTTCAAAAGTATTTCTGATCCCTCCGTTAGGGAACGATGAAGCATCCGGCTCCTGTTGGATCAATAAATTTCCGCTGAATCTTTCAATAGCTCTTCCTCCTTCAATAGGGGTAAAGAAAGAGTCGTGTTTCTCTGCTGTCGTTCCTGTTAGAGGCTGAAACCAGTGGGTATAGTGTGTTACGCCTTTGCTCATTGCCCAGTCTTTCATTGCTACAGCTACCTGATCAGCAATATGTCTCTGGATTTTAGTTCCTTTTTTTACCGCATCCATAATAGAATTGAATGCTTCCTTTGTTAAATATTCTCTCATAGTCTCTTCTGAGAAAACATTTGTACAGAATAATTCTGACAATTTTGCAGGAACCTCAACAGAGTTATCTTTTCTGAAGTCCTTAAATGGTAGGGTTTCTAGTGCTTTGAATCTTAAGGTTGACATGTTTGGATGATTTTTTACACGGCAAATTTACAAAAAAAATGAATCGAAAATATTTTAACCCTAAAATTTTTAGGGGTGTTTTGATTTTTTATATAATTTAAACGATTGTTTGGGCTGTTTTTATGGGGTGGTTGTCTGGTTTGTTGCTAAAAATTAACATTCGTAGACTTAGAAATACAGTAATATTAACTTTAACTGCGCAAAAAGAAGATACAATCCGAAGAGAATAATAGAATTGTATAGCATTAAAATTACAATTATTTTAAACTAACTCTTGATTTTTTTATGAAAATAAATAAAAAATCGGATGGTCAATAGAAAATGAGCAGAGAAAAGGATTAAAATAACACCATAATAAGTATCAGAGAAAATAATAGGATGAGTTAAAAAAACGCCTATCTGTAGGTTTTAAACAACTTATTAAAAGATAGTTAAAATAAGTTGAGGGGAGATTTTGTATATTTGTGTGAAATTTATTTTATGACAAATTCTAGAGCAAGAGAAACAACGGAGGCTATTGAAAGACTATACATTTCTATGAGACACTTATTTTATAGAGGGTTTTTCAAGCCGGGAGGAGTTTCAGGAGAGAGCATCAGAAGCTTGCTGAAGACAATCAACCCAGAGATTTATGGTACCATGAATATTCCAAGTAAATTGGAGCTTGACGGGTTGATGTATGTTTTGGACAGACTTCCGGAAGGAATTGAGGAATGTGCTTTTATTCATCTTACATCAGATGAAGGGTTTGATAAAGGAAGTTTCGAACCTATTGTTCCAAAGAAAAGAAGAAGAAACTGTTATAGAATAGACGAACACCAGATGAATATTGAAGTTCTTTTGGGACGTTCCGAAATTTATGACATACTTACCCACCTGACATTCCTGTTTATAGAAGCTGATAAAATCCGTAACCTGGCATTTATCCAGGATGAAAACTGGAAGCCGACCCGTGCCTTTAAGATTATCGAAGAGGTTGTAAAAGGTGAAAAAAAATTCAACAGAAAAGAAAAAGAGGTGGCACTTATTCATCTTTCTTCTTTAATAGGAAGATCTTTTGATGAAACGTTAAGAGCTTACAATACTTTCGGTGATGATCACAATCCTGATCGTTTATTCAAAATTATCTACAACCTAGGAAAAGTAAGTCTTGAAGATGCGAAAAGCAGCAGAGAAAGAGAAATTTATTTCAGTTCTATATTAAAGGAAAGAGTAGGACACCATTATTTTGGCGAAAAATGGGCGAATAAAGTGAAAGAGGTTTTATTTGAAAATGACCTTCATATGAGACCTTTGCATATTATTTCTGCCAATATGCATTCTGTGAAAAATATGCTGTATGCCAATAATGCACTTAAAAAGAAACAGCATCACGAGATCGACTATAAGCTATATGAAGATATCTCCAACAAAAAAGAACTTCGGGACAAAGTATTAAAATATGCTTTGGATGAAGGGATGATTCATATTGCTGATAAAAGCGGAAGTAATATAGATGTTCAGATTATCGACCTCAGCAAGATGGATTTGAAGAATACACCGTTTGCAGACAGTAAGTTTACAGGCGATGATGTGATCATGGTCTTCGATTATGCTTTCGGAGAGCAGGCTTTTGAGGTAATGGATGAACTTTTAAGACCTTTTGAGCACAAAGGGGAAATCTATATGATGAAAGTGAAATCTGTTTCTATTATGGGTAAAGCGGGAATTCTTACAGGAGAAAAAGGAGATATTATGATTCCTACTTCTCATATTTTTGAAGGAACTGCGGATAACTATCCATTTGAGAATGCATTGAAGCTTGAAGATTTCAAAGATGATGAATTAAAAGCTTTTGAAGGTCCGATGATTACGGTTCTGGGAACTTCACTGCAAAACAGAGATATCTTATCCTACTTTATGAATACTTCCTGGAAAGCGATTGGGCTTGAAATGGAAGGTGCACATTATCAAAAAGCGATTCAGGTCGCTTCAAAGATCAGACACCATATTTCACCGGATCTTTTTGTAATGTATGCTTATTACGCTTCTGATAATCCGTTGGAAACAGGAAGTACATTATCTTCAGGAGGGCTTGGGCTTACAGGGGTAAAGCCAACTTATCTGATCACTTTAAGAATCCTTGAGAAAATTCTAAGAAGTGGAAAGAAAGAAGTTTCTGCTAAAAAATAATTGTAATTCAATTAGTATAATATCAACCTCAGATGTATTTTACATTTGAGGTTTTTTGTTTTTGACAGATCCTTGTCAAGGTTTAAAATCTTGACAAAGATCTGTTGGAAAAAATTCTTACATTGTATATCTTGAAAAAACAAAAGATAGCAGCTTATGAGTTCAGTATCACAATTATCAAAAAGATTCAGAGAAGTACTGCTTGATGGTCTCTGGATTGCCAATACCAATTTTAAAGACCAGCTTTCAGATGTTACCTGGGAACAGGCAGTGAAAAAGATAGACTCTTTAAATACCATTGCTATGCTCACTTTTCACATAGATTATTATATTGCAGGAATTGTCAATGTTTTTGAAGGCGGTGATCTCGAGATCAAAGATAAATTCAGTTTTGATCTTCCTTCCATAGAGTCTCAGGAACAATGGGAAGGGTTGTTAAATAAACTATGGATGGATTCTGAAAAATTTG
The DNA here is from genome assembly GCF_900182655.1 of Chryseobacterium rhizoplanae. Taxonomy (GTDB): domain Bacteria; phylum Bacteroidota; class Bacteroidia; order Flavobacteriales; family Weeksellaceae; genus Chryseobacterium; species Chryseobacterium rhizoplanae. The sequence continues at coordinate 370,411 of NZ_FXTC01000002.1, read as the reverse complement.
CAACATTACTGGAACAGATGCCTGATGCTAAACTTGATGAGGTTTTTGTAGATGAAAAATACGGAACCTACCGAAGAAATATCGATGGAATGATTGAGCACTGCTATTATCATCTGGGACAGATTACTTTGATCAAAAAACTGTTGAAAAACCAATAAAAACACTTCTAAAAGCACTCCACCTTGTCAAGGTTTTAAACCTTGACAAGGTGGAGTGCAAATAAAGCTCAAAAAAAATTTAACATACCAGATTAAAATTCATCTAAAACCATATTAAACAAAATAAAATCTCAAAATAACTCCTATTTGAGGGTCTTGTTTAAATTACCTACCTTTAAAAAAAATAAAATTTTAAATGAGAAAATCGGCTGCAATCATTTTTGCGTTTATCATTTCACAATTTCAGGCTCAGCAAGGAGCTTATTATCAGCAGGCTGCGAAGTACAAGATGGATATTGATGTCAATGCTGAAAAATTTACCTATCAGGGAAAACAGACTTTAGAATACACCAACAATTCACCGGATGAGCTGAATGTAGTGTATTTCCATCTATATTGGAACGCCTTTAAACCTAATTCCATGATGGACCAAAGAGTGGCTTCCCAAGGCAAGAATGGTGACGGAAGGTTGCAGAAAGATGGTATTTCAAGGCTTGCTTCCATTCCAAAAGATCAGGAAGGAGCTCAGAATATCCACTGGATAAAGCAAAATGGGAAAGATCTGAAATTTGAAGTTCAGGAAACCATTATGAAGGTTTATCTGGCAGAGCCTATTAAACCAAACTCTACAACTACTTTTACGATGGACTGGGATTCTGTGATTCCTCAGCAGATCAGAAGAAGCGGCAGAAATAACAGGGAAGGAGTAGATATGACGATGACACAGTGGTATCCGAAAATTGCAGAGTACGATTACGACGGCTGGGCAACTTTTGATTATCTGGGAAGAGAATTCCATGCTCCGTTCTCTGACTTTGATGTTACCATTAAAATCAACAAAGATTATGTTGTAGGAGCAGGAGGTATTCTTGAAAACCCAACAGAAGTAAAAGGCTATGATGCCAATGCGAAAGTAAAAACCGAGAAAGATAAAAAGGCAATCTGGAGATGGACTGCGAAAAACATTCTTGATTTTGCCTGGAGTGCAGACAGAGATTATTCTGTAGAAAGTTTTGATGTTCCTGAAGGTCCGAAAGTATATCTGGTATATCAGAAAAATGATAAAACAAAAGCATGGGGTGAAGCGCAACCTTATATCGCTAAATATTTCCAGATCATGAATACTCACTTTGGAAAATATGTATATCCTACCTATGCATTCATTCAGGGAGGAGACGGCGGAATGGAATACGGAATGTGTACCATGATTTTAGGTGAAGCGAAAAGCGTTAAAGATTTAATGGGCTTAATGGCTCACGAAGGATCTCACTCGTGGTATCAGCAGATGCTGGCTACCAATGAATCTGTACGTCCATGGATGGATGAAGGTTTTACAAGCTACGCGGAAGGATATACCATGTATCAGTTATTCCCTGAAGATCTGCCGAATCCATTTGCCAAAACACTTGATGCTTACAGAAGCTTTATTAAAAAAGGAATAGAAGAACCTGCAGTTTGGCTGGGAGATCACCATGATAACGGTACAGCTTATACGTATGCCTCTTATGTAAAAGGTGAATTATACCTGGTACAGCTTGGATATATTATGGGAGAGCAAAACCTTGCAGAAACCCTGAAGCAATATTATGATCAATGGAGTATGAAGCATCCTTCAGACAGGGATTTCCTTCACATTGCACAGAAAGTTTCCGGGATGGATCTGAAATGGTTCCATAATTATTGGATCAATACAACAAAGACAATTGATTACGGAATTAAAGATGTGAAATATGATGTAAAATCTACAACTATTACCTTAATCAACAACGGTCAGGTTCCAATGCCGATAGATTTTGGAGTGATGACAACAGATAAAAAAGTCGTTACTTATCAGATTCCGTTGAATATGACTCATACATGGAAGCAAAAGGATATTTATGGTGATCTTAAAACAGCGCCTTACTGGCCCTGGACCCAAAAAGAATACACCCTGACCATTCCTTATACCAAATCTCAGTTGTCTGTCTTGGGAATTGATTTCAGCCAGAGAATTGCAGATGTGAATATGGAGAATAATTTTGTGGAAGTAAAATAATGGATACAAAATAATATTATAAACGGCGCGGAAATTTTATTTCCGCGCCGTTTCTTTTAAAGAAATGACTGGCCGGGAAATGTTGATATGGATATATTTTTAAGATAGACTTAATTTATATGAGATTCAGGGCTTGTTTTTATAAAAATGATTAAATTTAATCCCTCAAAATCAAGCAGGAATTTCAATTATAAATCACGAATTTCTTCTGAAAAATATGTCAATGAATTCAATTGTAATAAACGTAGGAAACAGCAATATCAGATTTGGTCTTTTCAATGGTGATAATTGTGATATTTCATGGGTAATCAATACAAAACCTTACAGAACAGCAGATGAACTTTATGTACAGATGCTGATGCTTTACCAGACCTATAAAATTGATCCACAGGAAATTGATAAGGTGATTATTGGATCTGTGGTACCTCAGCTCACCAAAGTAATGAGCTCCGGGATCAAAAAGATTCACGGGACTACTCCTGTCATTGTTGATAGATCAACCCCTTCAGGCGTTCAGGCAAAATCTAAACAGATGGGAACAGATATCTATGCCAACCTTGTAGCAGCACACAATTTGTATCCAAACAGAAAGAAAATTGTCATTGATTTCGGAACCGCACTTACCGCAAGCTGTGTAACGGAAACGGGGGAGACCCTGGGTGTGATTATTGCTCCGGGAATTGTTACCTCACTGAATTCGTTGATCCATCAGACGGCACAGCTTCCGGACATTGAACTGAAAAAACCGAAGTCTGTTTTGGGACTGGATACGGTAACTTGTATGCAAAGCGGAATGGTGTATGGTTTCCTGGGGATGGTAGAAGGTTTTATCAACCGTATCAACGATGAGGTGAATGATGATTGTTTTGTAGTAGCAACGGGAGGTGTTTCCCATATCTACAAACCTCTTACAGATAAGATTCATGTGATGGACAGGCTTCATACATTGAAAGGTCTTTATTTTCTGGGGAAAGATTTATAATGAATATATTAAAGCTGGTTTCAGCTCAAATCATTCCTTAACTCTCAACTTTAATCCTTAATACAATGGAAAAATTTCCTGTCATAGAAACGGAAAGACTTATTCTTTCACAACTGGGAGAAAAAGATGTCCCTTTTATTGTTGAATATCTTCAGCATAGGATTTTTTCTGATCTAACCTCTAATATTCCTTATCCTTATGTTGAAAATGATGCCAGATCATGGCTGAAAATGTCAAAAGAAGCTTTTGATGATCAAACAGGATATACTTTTGCCATCCGGAATAAAGAAGGACATATCATGGGTGCTATCGGGCTGCATGACAGGGATGATGATAAAGCAGAACTGGGATACTGGATCGGAATTCCTTACTGGAATAAAGGACTGGTGACCGAAGCTGCCAAAGCGATTGTAGATTTTGGTTTTAAAAAAATAGGGTTCAATAAAATTTTTGCAACACACTTTCTTCACAATCCGGCTTCCGGAAGAATAATGGAGAAAATAGGAATGGAGCAGGAGGCTGTTCTGAAACAGGAAATGAAGAAAGACGGAGAATATTTTGATATTGTGAGATACTCTATTTTTAAAGACTGATCTCAAAGAATATTAATACATTCCTGATTCAATAAAACAAAAGCCAGAGAATATCATATTCTCTGGCTTTTTATCTACTATTATTTTATGAACTATTTTAAAGTCCGCCAAGACATGCGTCGCATTCTTTCAATGGATATACCCAAACTCCACTATCATCCTGGAAAGGGAAATTTTTGCATCCTACTTTTCTTGCGCCGTTGTCATCAATATAAAAACATTGATCCGGACGGATACCTCCATTAATTTTTGCAGTTTCTTTTCTTGTTAATTTTTTCATGGTATTTTATATTAGTTGTAGTCAAATATAACTAATTATTCAATTCATTGAATATATTTTACTGAATTTTATAATTTAATGAAGAAATATGCCTTAACAAAGGTTTATCTTTTACTTTTAAAAAAATCTTTAACAATAGAAGAGCATTCGGCTTCCATGATGCCTGTAATAATTTCTGTTTTAGGGTGCAGAGAAAGATGTTTATTGATAAAACCTCTTTGTTCATCCCGCGCACCAATCACTACTTTTGAGATCTGAGACCAGGAAAGTGCGCCTGAACACATTACGCAAGGCTCCATCGTTACATAAAGAGTACAGTCTTTTAAATATTTTCCTCCAAGGAAATTTGCCGCTGAAGTGATGGCCTGCATTTCTGCATGAGCGGTAACATCATTTAGTGTTTCAGTAAGATTGTGGGCTCTTGCAATGATCCGGTTATTGGAAACCACAACACATCCAATAGGAACCTCATCTTTTTCCAAAGCGACTTCTGCTTCCTGCAGGGCCATTTTCATGTAGTATTCGTCTGTAAACATTTAGTCGTTTATCGTTAAGGTCAAAGGAAGTTTAAAACGATAGGTTGTAGGATCACCTTTTATCATTGCCGGAGAAAATTTTTCTGCCAGAGAATATAATGCAATTTCTGCCTGCCTGTTGAAAGTGAAATTATCGCCTTGTGCATGAACATTGCTGACGGTACCATCTTTTTCTACAATAAAATCAACGTCTGTTTTTATCATTTTTTCTACGGAATAGACGCCATCAACGTATAGAAGATTGGCAACTTCCTGTCTCAAAGAATTAAGTCCTCCGGGATAATCTGCAATCTTTTCTGCGTCTGAAAATTTTTCAGTTGAGGTTAATTTAGGATTTTTGAGGGTTTGGAGGTCTTCCAGGTTTCTTACTTTCAATAAAGCTCCAATCAGGGCATTGTTTTCAATACTGTCCATTTTTTTCATAAAAAAGAGAAAATCTCCTTTTATGGCCACCTTTTTATCCGTATTGGATTCAGCATCAAACTTTTTTTTGAATTCTTTATTCAGCATATTTCTGTGCTGGTTGTAATAGCTCTTTACAAGCCGGAATTCTTCTTTCTGCTGCGCCAGAAAAAAGGTGGAGATAAAGCAGCTGATGCCAACAAATAAAGTTTTCAATAAGGGTATATTTATGTAAATATAACAAAAAATATGAAATATATTTTATGATCAGCTTTCAAGATAGCGGTTCAAAGATTCCTGCAAATGATTACGGATCTCATCAACTAAACCTTTAGGTTCCAGAACGGTAACTTCTTTTCCGTAAGAAAGAATTTCCTGCATAAAATCGTAAGTAGGGTGAAGGAAGAACTCAAAGTAAATTTCTTCCGGAGTTTCTTTGGTCTCTTTCTGTGATTGATGAAGTGGGAAGCTTCTGATGTATTCTCCCTGATGGCGGCTGCATTTTAATACAATATTCTGTGGTTTCTGCTCCGTCAGATTCATGACTCCGAATGCATTTTTAAAATGCTCTCTGAAATTATATTTGTATTTCTCTCTAAACTGATTTTTAGCTACATCAAGATAGTTGATTCTGTCAAGCCCGAAGGATTTTAAAACTTTATCTTTTGTATCAATAGCAATAAGATACCATCGGTCCTTGGATTCTTTTAAGGCTAAAGGATGAACTTTTCTGGAGGTCATCAGTTTGTTTTTGTAATTATAGTGCTCAAAACTTACAACCCTTTTATTTCGGATGGCAAAGAACAGATCATAAAAATGCTCCACACCGGTTGGCTTACGGCTTTCAAAAAAGATAAAATCTGAAAAATCAGGGTGAAGATTCAGAGCGTTGCTTACCTGAAAAGACTCCAGCAGTTTTTGGTTATATTCATCCACTTCCATGATCGGGCGGCTCTCAATATAATATCGGTTGTCACCCTTTTTCTTGTTATGAATGGAAAGATTGAAAAGATCGGAAATCTCCCGGATATCCCTTTGCAGAGTACGGATAGAGTAGCTCTTAATTCCCGCATCCTGGAATTCAAAAGAGTTTAAAAGATAGTCCTCCAGCTGTGAATAAGTAGCCGGAGAACTTTCTAATCTTTTTATAATTAAGGCATATCTTGTCAGATAAAAATCTTTCTTCATTTCTCTATTTTTAGGTGCAGCAGAACTGCGTTTCAGGGTAAAGTTTTATAAGACAAATATATGCGGTTAATGCGACAAAACGTGTCGTGTTTTATTTTTTGTTGGAAATTTATGGGATAATATTCTTAAGAATACTCAAGTTGGAATACTCCCGATATTTATATTAATGGTTATTAGTTTTTGAACTTTAAAATATTATATCGGTTAGTACATTCTGTTGTTATAAAAATCAACAGCATATTTACCCATCGAATAAAATGTATTTACGTAGGTTTCTATACTTCTTGTAATGACATTATTGTTAAAGGATGTTGGATCTGTTGGATTGTAATAATCACTCTGATCAGTCTCTATTGTCATTGCTACTACCTGCTGATTCCCCATCCAGGCCTGAGACATCGGAGAGCTGCCATCAATATCTGAAAAAGCAAGCAGATCTTTATCCGCTAAATAACTATATCGTTTTCTTATTTCAGCATCTAATCTGTCACATAAAGAATAGATGGCATTCTGAACAGTATTAAATGATGATGCAAACCAGACAGCCCGATAGTCAATATTTACTCCTGATCCAAAATTATGACAGTCAATAAATAATACAGTGTCTGTTTTAATAGCATTGAAAGTATCCCTTACCAATTGTGATTCTTTTTCGCTAAATGGTGCAGTTCCTTTATAGGATTGTGAGCCAGCGCCACCGTCTGCATATTCTGTCCAGCGATAATCAAAATTTCTGTTAATATCCACGCCGTTATGATTCCATCTTACCGATTCTGTGCCATTCACATTTCCAACATTCAACGCATATGGATTAACCAAAGGAATCAATGTCCAGTCATAGTTAGTACGTAAAGCATCTATTATCTCATCCTTATTAGGATTTTCAAGCAGCAGTTTAAAAAATAAATAGGTTGTGTAAACACTTAGCTTTTCGCCTCCATGTGTACCAGCACATACGAAAATACGAGGTTTTCTGCGCCTTTGTGTTGGTGGCGTTTTTCTGTTCAATGAAATATCAATCCGCAAAATATCATAAGGTGTCGGACCTTCTGTCTGGCCTATAACTGTTTTAGTGACATTATTTGAGAAGGGTGCTATTACACGATCATACATTGGATAAAGAACATCTGATGTAAGAGTTAAAGGATTGAAGGCAGGATAAACCGGAGCATTCCAATATTTAATTCCGAAATTGTCGACTGCAAATTTATTCATTTGCCGGGCATCCTTTTGAGATACAGGAACGCCGTTTACAGAATAATTTTTCAGGCCGGTGACGTAAAAAGTAGTGAAAGCACCGCTATACCGGTAAGTAAATAAAATCAAATGGTTTAACAAAGGAGCAGATGTCTGGCTTTGAACAATGATTGTATTGTTTGTTTTATTATACAATACAACACCGGCCGTTATAGCAGAAGGCATATCTATACCCGCAGTTGAAATGGGCAGGCTGATTCTCCCTACAGTTGTGTTTCCTGTGTCAATGATTGCTCCCCCGGAAATTATGATCTTACGGTTAGCTAAATCAAAATTGATGTCGGTATCATTGGTATTTAGAATGGCAACCTGTTCGTTGATCGTATAAATCGTAGATGGTAGAGGCTTGCTTTTTTTACTTTCATTTAATAGCTGATCATACTTACTGGTACTGATATTTTTTAAAATGTATATAAAATCAAGACGGTCCTGCTCGGTAACAATGTCTGTTGGAGTATTCTTTTCAAAAACTATTCTCACCTGATTGGAGGTCAAATTATCTACTGAAAAGTCATTGGTCGTAACATTCTGGTTGGCAAATATTCCATCCTTATAGAAAACAACACGGGATATTTTATATCCTGATTTCTGACTAATCAAATATTTACCGGAAATTACAGGAATTAAAGCTGTTCTTATCCCTGTGTCAGAGGTAGAATTGAACCCGTTATTTACTGCTATCCTGCCGATTTCTGTAGGGATATTTTCTCCTAAATTAATTTCTAAACTATTGTATTCTGATATGACTTTTATAGAAGCTTTTGCATTTTCTACAATATCATTAAATGTAACTGACTTAGATGAGTAGCAATTAATCTTAATTGCATTTAATTCTGGCTGGGTAACTGTTTGCGTTTTGTCAATATGATGCAGGGAAACTTTCCATTTCTTTGCTGTTACAGGAATGGCTGGCGTAAATGTTTTTGCGTTTATATCCTGTTTTGAAATAAAAACATTCGTATCAGAATAATAGAAGATAGTTTGCAATAACATATCACCCAGGAGTTCAATTTGGTTGGCATAGATGATATCTAAAAAAGAATCCGTTCTTCCTCTTATAGTTGATCCTGTGGGAAATCCGATAGAACCGGAAATTGCCAGAGCTCCAACTTCCAGGGTTGGATTCATATAATCCTTGAAACTGCTGTTTTGCTGTATAATTTGGCCACTATTCTGAATTTGGTGTAGTGGAATCAAATCGTTTTTATGCCAGTAAGAATCCTGCCATTCCCAGAATTCTTCCTGTACTGGAATATCTCCGTTTTCAAAATATTTTTTTAATTCTTCTTTTGTTTTCATAATAAAAATTTGGTGATTTTTGTATTAAATAGGTTAAGTTAGAGAGGCTCTATGTTTCAAGCTTTAGATTCTCAGGCATAGTTATGACTGTTCAGCATGTTGTGAATGCTGAATTCAAAGTGGTTTTTAATTTTACTTTGTTTATGCTCCAAAAGTAGTTTGGGAAAACGACAAAACTTGACGTGTTTTAATTTTGTGGGAAGTTTATTGGAATAGAGAGTCTGAAATTAAAAGAAAGTTCTCCAGCTATGATTGGTTGGAGAACTTTCTAATCTTTTTATAATAAAGTGTATCTTGTCATTTTATAATATAAATTTAATATGACAAAATATAACGTATTTTATTTGTTGTAAGAAGTTTATTTAAAATTATGAAGATAAGGGGCGTGCAATTATAAAAGAAGTAAGATTATTTTGTTTGTCAAATTTTAATGAAAATTCAAGTAATTGCTCTAATTCTTCCGGTGTATAAGAATCTGTAGTATGTTTGTTTTGAATAATAGATAAAGCCCAATGATAGGGAATTTGGTGATTTATGTAATCCACACTTTCATAATCTTCAAGGTTATTTAATAAAGAGATAAAATAAGAGTGAAATTCATTCTCAATAATCTTCTTGTTGAAAAAATCTGTAATGAGTAGACAAACAAATTCAAAATACTTTTCTCTTAAAAAGATTTTCTCTTGACCATCGTCATCTATAAATAAAAATTGGCTATTTTTAATATGTTTCATAATCTAAGTTATTTAAAATTTTTATCTAAATATTTTGAAAGAAGCTTGGATCCTTTTTCACTTGTTATTGCTACTTGGGTTTCTTTTAATGCTTTAGGTTTTTCTATTCCTTTAAGTACATCCCAAGGGTTCCTGAGTTTTGGTCCAATTACTACATCATAGTCATGCACTAAAATACCTTGTCTGGCCTTTGTTACAAAATCTGCCCATTCTTCAGTAGGACCATCAAATCTCTTAATTTTTAAGCTTAAAAAGTCTTTTTCGGAAATTGTGAATTTTAAAATTTCCGAAGGATCACCTTGTCGCCCAAATTTATACTTATTATAATTACCCGTTTCTTTTAAGGAAAAACTTGTATAAAAAGATCCACTCCCTTTTGAATTAAAATCCAGATTGGGTTTGTTGGCAGATAGCTTAATTCCATCTTTTTTTATTGAGTTTGCTGCTCCTGGACTTGTTCCATGGAATAAATCTATTGATAAGCCGTTAACAGGAATTTCTTTTTCTAATTCTAGTTGTGCTTTTTCAAAAGCTTCTTTAGCCACTTGTCTCGCAGACTGCTCTTCTAATTTCTTGGCAAAATCATCTGATTGCTTTCTTAGTGATTCATAATATTCATCTAAATATTTTTGATACACTAAATCTTTTTCAGCTGTAGTAGCTGCTTTTTTTAATATAGAAGCCTCTTCAGCGGCTTTGACTGCTCTTCCGGCTTTCAAGGCAGGAACAAGAATAAAAAGTATATCAGGAGTGAGTTCTCCAAGTTTTTTATACCAATAATATGGATTGGTTCCATACTTTAAGTACCAGTCAGGAAATTCTTTTAATGCTGTAATAAGCTTTGCCCAAAGTTTTTTGATGAAATTCTCAAAGTTAAAAACGAGCTCATTTAAAAGATTTTCAAAAGCTTCTCCTAGTGCATCAGTAAGTGTGAAACCAACACCATCCCTGGCGATCATCATTACTAAAGAAACTAAATCTATAAGTCCTGCGACAAATTCTAAACATCCATTCCAAAGACCAACTAAAAAAGCATTGAGATTATATATCTCATTCAGTATTTCTCCTTTTGGTAAAACCTCATCAAATTTTTTTAGTCCCTCATCCAATAAAGAAGAAAATTTCTCAAACAAATATAATAAAAGATTGTTCAGGATCTCTTTAAATATTTTTTCTATAATAGCATCATTTTGATTGAATTTTGAAACATCATCAATCTGTTTTTTAAATTTATTTTTTATAGACTCTTTTATTTCTTCTCTATTCTGAGGAACTATAACATTGGGGAGAAAAGCAGGAGTAAATCCTTTATTTAAAAGAGCATTCCAGTATTTTTCCTCTTCATATTTTTTTGATCTCATCCAGTGTGAAAATTCCAGTATTTTTTTTTGGATATTCAAACCCAGATATTCACTTCCCTGAAGAAATACAAGAAATAAAGACATGTCATCAAATTTTTTCTGCTGAAAATCATATTTAATGGCCTTTGCCAGAAGATCTTTTAATTCCTTAGGATCAAGTTTTACTTCTTTACCAGCTTCAACAAAGTCTAAACCTGAATTGTTTTTTATTTCAAAAGGGCGCTTTAAAAATTCTTCCGCAAGGTCCTCTTCGTTAACCTGCCCTAGAAATGGAAATTGAAATTGAAGTTTTTCTATTGCTTTCTTTCCTAATTTTACCCTGACAATTTTTCCAAAGTCAAATTTTCCGTCATCGGTTTCAATAAGAAACAAAACCTCGTCATCATTCGGCTTAAAATCAACATTAGCATATTGTTTTAAAATATCCTGACCATTGGGATTGGCATACACCTTAAATTTTATTTCATCCCAGTTTTCACTAATTGAATCATTATAAAATGCTGCTTTTGCATTACTGAATTTTTGTGAAAGATCTATAATGCTAAAATTAGATTCGTTCAGGATTCTGGCAGGACCATAGTCTGCTACTGCCCAGGATGGTAAGAATTTATTCCAGTATTGTCCAAATGGACTGTTTTTAAATGCACTTATTTCATCGAAAGAAGTCGTCTTACTTGTGAAAAAATTTTCTTTAAAAAATTCATTTTGAGTATTGTTTTCAGCTAGGAGCTTAGATCCGGACAGATTACTACTCCCTTTATTATTTAATATATCTAAACTCATTTTGTTATTTTAAGATTAAAGACAGGGCATAATAACCCTGTTATTGTTGATTGTTTTTTGAAAGGAGATCATTTTCCGGGAAAATCATCGTAAGTTGATATTTGGAATAATGTTCCTTTATTGTTTCTTCATCCAATACGAGAAGATCCAGGTAATAATCTTTATCAAGGAGTGTGTGGGCATTTTTCAGCTTACATTTAGCCTGCACCAAAACATCCCAGTCTTTTCCTTCCAGCGTGTCCCATTCATCAAATGGTATCCTGCCTCTGCTTCCGAAAAGAAATATCTTTTCTACAGCAGTAATATCATCAATCTTGTCCTTTAAGGCTGTGAGGATATAAGGCAGCACTTTATCGTGCTGCCAGATAGCCTCGAGTTTTACTCGACTCATGGTTTTTGTTTTTAAAGAATTAAATTAGGAATCTTGATAGAGAAAGCTTTTCAGCATATTCTTGGGCCTCAACCAACTTATCATCTTTGTCAAATAGTCGGTTTGATGAACCGGTGAAGAAATCATCAGCAAATTTCAGGAAATTAATTCCATCCGTTGTAAAGGCTAATGTGTCTGACATTTCTGAATAAGGAGGTTTGACAAATTTGAAATTTTTGATTTTGTCTATATCCACTCGGATGGTAACCCCATTCTCGGTATTGGCAAAAGCTTCAATACCGTCTATTCCTGAAAGTCCGGAAGCCAAAGCTCCATAAACTTTCATTAGGGAATCTGTTTTTGCCCATATTGCGTCTCTTACAACCTCAATGGTCTGTCCCATGCATTCGTATTTTCTGGGAAACTCGCCTGCTTGGTCAAGGTCTCCAATAGTATTATATGAGCCTGTACTATCTAATTCTTTCAGAGAGAACTGGATCTGTTTTATGCTGGATTTGTTTCCCATCAAAGAATTATCTTTCACGAAGTTACTTTCTGTGATGACATCGCCCGGCACTTCAAATTCATTTGGATCTTCAGTACTAAATGGTAAAGCATGCTCTACTTTTAAGCCGATACTTTCTGCCTGAAGAATATTTAATGGAGTTGGAAGTCTGGTAATCCAGGCTTTTCCTTGTTTTATGCCTTTAGGCTGTTTCATTTCATCTACAATAGATAGATAAAGAGAGTCTCCAATGACAGGAACTTCGCCTCCATTCCAGATTTTACCTGTTGCCATGTAGAACTGAACAGCATCTTCAAATCCAGGACGTACCGTAGCAACCACTCTTGCCATACCACTTTGCAGGAACGCTCTGAATAATGGGTCTACATCTTCAGCCTGGTAAAGATTAGTCCATTCTGTTTTATTAGCCCAATAATAAGGATACAGATAATAAGAAAGGTTTTCCCATTCAAATGCCTGTTCCATAAACTTAAGGAAGGCAGTATATTTATCAAGTTTGGTTGACAGATCTGTTTCATAATCTGTAAAGGTACTTCCGGTAGTTAGTCCTGCCATACCATAACCATGGGAAGAATTAGCTGATCTGTTGATCATATAAGAGATACAGTTTTTACGGAGTACCGTATTCTCGATCTGACGATAGAATCCTGGATTGGACCCTTTAATCTGGATACCGGTAGCTTTTTCTTCTGCTATTTTCTGTTCGTAAACTGCTAAAGCCTTTTCATAGCTGTCAATAATGGCTTTGAATGTTTTCTGAAGCCATGCATTTCTTGCTTCTGGAGTAAGTTCTAAATTTAGTTTCAGAGTACCTTGCATAATTGGGCTTTCTCCTGTAGCAAAACTAAATTCCAGTTTATTTTTGATATTCAGGGTTGTTGTTGTTCCACTCATCTGTGTACTGTTGGGTGAAGAGATCCAGGAAGTACCTTGTCCTCCAATAGTCATGAAAGCCTGGTGAGCACCTTTAAAGCTGTGTGGGTAGGTTTGGAAAGTATAATCAACAGTTTTTAATAAATAACCTTCCGGCACTTCAACTTCTCCATTTCCGTTTACGATCTGAACCTTGTCATCATCTTTTCCTCCGAAGTTTCCATCGCGTCCACTGAATGATTTACTTATAGCAAAGGATTCTGCAGGTCTCTCATCAATTTCAGCATTGTATTTACTTATCCAATATTTTAATGCAGCTTCGTTACCTAAAGATGAATAGTTTTCTAATGGCAGATAGCTTGCTTTTCTTGGGTCTTCAGGTTTTACAAGATCGCTCTTTGTTGCTGAATTATCCAATGTCATTCCCAATGTATGTAATTTAGCAGGTTGAGGAATCATAAATTCGAACATCAGACGCTTGCCATAATTATAGATCTGGTTTTTCATAAGTTTGTCAACCCAACGGAAAACACCTACAACATGCTTATCTCCTTTGGTATTATCAAAGCCGTGTTTGTTATTCTCTTCAAACTCTTCAATAATCTTTTCAATTCTTTCTTCATGAACTTTTGTGACTACTCTGTCTAATGCTCTTGCTGTAATATCCTGAGCCTGGGTAAGCGCTTGTCTTGTACTTTCTTCTTTGGAAGAATGAGTGGCATATCCACCGGCAATTCCTGTACTTATTGTTGCACCCATTGCTCCTGTTCCAGTTTTCCAGGTAGCATCAAAATGTGCCTGTACATTGGCATCTCTGGATTCCTGCATCATTTTGGCAATCTCAGTCTGCATTTCAAATCTGGTTGCGGTAGTGGTGTCCGTAAGTTTTTCTCTTTCAGTATCTGAAGATGTAGTAGTAGTGTTTTCGCTTCTTCTTAGCCTTCTTGTTGCCTTTTCACGATACTCACGGGCCATTACGTTTTCGATGTGTGCCACCTCTCCTTCTACATAAGCATGGGTAGTCTGTTCTACTTTAAGGTAGTCAGCAATACCGATTTGCTTAAATCCAAATCCGGAAGGGATATAAGAATCATCAGGTTCCTGAACAGGATCTTTAATTTCATTTACAAACTCAAAAGATGAGGTGTAGCAGGACTTCATCGAAATAATTCTTGGGAAGAAAGTCGTTACCTTACCATTGGTAAAGGTGATTTTAACATCCATTGTAAAGTTCTCTGTTTGAGAAATGTATACACCGTCTGTTGTTGCGCTTCCTAATAATTTACTTAAGAAAATCTTATTACCAACACGGCTTTTTTCAAAATAAGTACCGGAAATAGGTCCTGCATTGGTATAGAAAGTATAGTTCATACTTGCTACATTCCAGGAAGCATCAGGAACATCGATAGATAGGTCCAGACACGTATTTCTTAAAATATGCCTTGGACATAACTGATAGGTAAAAGGAATCGTTTCTATTCTTGAGACAGGAAGAATAACTCCACCAATGCTTGTATAGCTTTCAGAATTATCCATGATATTATCCAGAACAACTTTATTGGCTCTATCTGTAGCATTGGAGATAATGTCTTTTAATTCATTGAACGTATTTCTTCCTGCCAGTAAACTATCAATGAGTGATGAGTTATCAACCCTTTCTTTATCTGTCTCTGAAAAATCATATTCTAAAAGAGATAATATTGTATCAATACTGTCGGGTTTTAACCCATTTACAAGCGTTCTTGCATCTACTTCAGGGCGGAACGAGAACTCAAATTTCGGAAGTTTCGGATAAGGAATTTCTTCTGGTTTGTTACAAGGATCTTCAGGATCATAAGGCAACTCAGGGTTTCTGATCTCACAATATTTTCTTCTTGCTTCTTCTACGCGGGCATAATATTCATCAAGAATAGATTGGTTGGATTCGTTATGTTTTTCTTCACTGATTTTATATTCCCGGCTATATTCTTTTTTATAGCTGTTTTCAATAAGAGACATCTCTTTGGTTAACACTTCATATCTCTTAAGAAGAGCCTGCCCCTCCTGGATATTTTGCTGCTTTTCCATATAAGAGGATGGTGATGTAACTTCTCCCGATTCTTGCTCCTCCATTTTTGCAGCAATGCCAATAGGGCTGGCATCCGGAGTATCCAGCATCAGCTCTCTGGGAACTACAACTCTTGCGGATAATAAATCTTTGTATTCATCTTCGCCTGGAGCTGAATTTTCAAGGACAAGAGTATGAGCTGCCAATAAAACCTGCATCAACCCTTCTTTAACATAAAAGTCTTTATGAGTAGCAATCTGATAAATTAAATTGTTCCATAAGTTGATGAGATCGGGAAATGCGTAAGAAGAGGAAAGTTTTACCTGATTCTTTTTCCCATTAAATTGATTATAAGAACAAGTGTTTTTATTTTTTGCAAGCCAAAGTGCGTAATCGTACACAATACCATAGGTTTGTTTCAATGTATCCATATCAGCAATAAAACTGGCACTTTGGGCAAAAAAAGCAGCTCTTTCTTTTAGCAATTCCTGCTTGGGCCTTGTTCCTGAGGCTACAGGTATATAAAATGTATTATCGCTTTTTAAAGAATCCGGAATTGTAATGAATTTTTTACTTTGTTTATCTTCATCGGGTAATTGCGGACTTCTTAAGCTTACGAATCTGAAAAGTGTTTGTGATGGATTGCTGGTGTTCATAGTGTTTGTTTGTTTATAATTAATAATTCCTTCTCCTATTAAGGATTTTCCGACGGTAAGTGCGGATTTTGTTGATGTATTGTTTGTTGGCATTTTTGTTTATTTTTTTGTGTACTCAAGAGTTAGCGTAAATGAGTTGATACGGGAATAATCATAATCAGGTACGTTCAATAGTTCTATGATAGCCATTTCTCTTTCGATGGTGATGTAGGCTTTTGTTCGCCATTGGTTACCTGCAAATGCGGTTTTAAGATCATACCATTCTGTAAACATTTCGTTGGAGATAATAGTTTCGAGATCCGGGAATTCAGTCTTCAGATCAATTTCACCTGTTCTTGGAATCTGATCCAGATATAAGGTTTTCTTGTAAACAGGCTTTCCGTTGATCCATTTCCCACCTGTCAGCTCTTCTTTAGTACTGTAGGAATGCTGTTTGTCTGCATATTGTTTCTGGATGTAATCATTTTCCTGGGCATTGTCTCCGAAATAAGTTTTAGAACTTAATCCCCGGGAATTTATCGTTTCATGTTCTATAAATACCGGTTCATCAGGATTTGAGCTTACAAAAATTCCTTTTACTGTTCCTCCATTGGTTTGTCTTAAAGAAGCACCTGCATCATTTAGCATCAAATGCGAACCATGACCAAACGCGAAAACCCCATTTTCTTTACTTACATCAACACTTGCAACATTCGTCCCATCTAAGTCACCCGAAAACATCATTACAGATTCAGAAAATAAACCGAGGGCACTTTTTACGCGGTCAGGTTCGTTGATTCTATAAAGAAGTCTTTCCGTGGAATCTTCATTTGTGAATTGAATATTACCGGTTACAGGAGTTCCAGAGGTTCCTGTCAATGGGACAAAATCAGTAAAATCTGATAAGTTTTTATATCCAAATACATTACCGGCATTCAGAACAGCTACTTTTGTATAAGTGTTGTCAGCGAGAGGAGTTCTTCTTGCAGAAACAACAGCGTCAAAATCAAGTGTTCTTGCGGCAAAGTCACCACCAATTAGAGGCGTAACAAAATCATGACGTCTTGCTACCGGATTTGATTCAATAACCAGCTTGTTAAATGTTGAACCTCCCAGTGGGGCATTACAGCCGATGACAACGTTGTTATCTCCCCAAACACCCATAGCATGAGTGGTAGAGGCTGCGTTATATCCGATGAATGTATTGGAACCCCATGCGCCTGAAGTGGTAACTTTTCCGTGAGTCTGACCGGCATAGGCTCCAAGGAATGTGTTTTGAACTCCATGAGTAAGCCAGTATCCGGCTCCAACTCCTAAAGCAGTATTATATTTTCCATCGATATTTTTAACACCTGATTCATCTCCAACATACGTGCATGAGAGAGCAGATGTTGAGTTTTTGCCAGCCTCGGTGCCTATCATTACATTATAGCTTCCGGTAGTTAAAAGAGAGCCGCTATTTACCCCAACAAGAGTATTCCAATCTCCTGTTGTTAAATTTGCACCTGCAAAACCTCCTATAGCAATATCACTTAGCCCGGTTGTTAGCTTTGGCAGAGTATTGTATCCGATTCCGATTCCATATGTTCCGGTATGATCTGTATTCATATTTCCGAACCATAAAGAGTAAGTTGTAGGGCTGAAATTTATTTCACCTGCTCTGCCTTCGCCCGGTTGGAAAATAATAGGCTTGGTTGTTCCGTTATTTCTATCAATAACATTTTGTAAATTATCATTCCCACTAAAGGACGGTTTATCAGAAAGATCATTATAGCTGCCTGTTACAGCCACTTTTTTCAGGGTGACTTTTTCCTGTCCTTCCTGAGACAATGTTACACTTCCATCAGAATTGGTCGCCGGAATGATACTGAATTCTGAAAGATTAATGTGAAAGGCTGAACCATCATTCTGGATAATTGTAATAATATTTTGAGAGGCATCATATACCGCATTCTCAATATTGATATCACGGGTTACTAAACTGCTTAAATCTACCGATTTACTTTGCTGGACACCATTTTCACCTGTATAAAATACTGTTAAGACGTTTCCGTTCAGTTGTGGAGCCTGAATAGTTGTTTGAGTTTCAATTTTATCTTTCCAGAGCTGTGTATTTTGAGGACTTAGATTAGAAGCATTTGCATCTGCTTTTTGAGATAGGTCATAGTCTAGTTTATCAGCCGGAATTTTTTCATCTTTATGCCAATAAGATTCCTGCCACTCCCAGAATTCTTCCTGTACTGGAATATCTCCGTTTTCGAAATATTTTTTTAATTCTTCTTTTGTTTTCATAAAACATTGTGTGATTTGTTAGTTAATAAATTGATTGTTGTGTCCTGTCTTAGGGAAACAGATTCACTTTTTATACTATATTTTTCAGACATAGTTCTGGCTGTCCAGCATTTTGTGAATGGTGAATCAAAGATGTTGAGAATGTTTAATGAGATTGCTGTGCGCGTATTATAGAGATTTCAAAAATAGTATTGGACAGCGTCAGAACTTTGTCGTGTTTTATTTTTTTATTTAAAGAGTATCTTCTTCAAGTATTGTTTCTTCAAAATCTTCTCTGAAGAAGTTTTCAATGTCATTGAGATAGTTTTCATAATCTATCTCAGTCTTTTCAATGTCACTCCATTCTATAGTATAGAGGTTTTCATCGAAGAGTATGTTGGTATTAAGATTGGGAGTTTCCATGTTTTGTGTTCTAATGTGCTGGTTATATTTTGAACATATTTCAGGCTGTTCAGCATAAGTGGATGTTGAATTCAAAGGCTTTTTAAAAATTTTTATAGATTGTTGTTTTGTGTCTTTCTGATACTTCAAAGGTAGTGGGGCAAAACGACAAAACTTGACGTGTTAAAAAAATATTTTCTACTTTTAAATATAATCTTTAGAGCTTATATTAATCAGTTATAAGGTCCAAAGCTTATATTTTATTTTTGATGAGTTTTTGAACAATCTGGTTTAAGATTTCTCTGTTGTCATCAATATAGCTCAATCCGGCCTGTATCAGATTTTCAATATTAGACCTTCTTACGTTATCCATTGCAGGAGAAGCGCTTTTCAGCGAAGGATTCAGGCGGTAATAGTTTTTCTGATTTCTCAAACCCAGTGTCTGAAACATCTGTTCCAACTGATAGTCTACCGTTTCTGCATTGGCAGACATTAAAATATCAATAATCGGGCTTACCCAGCCAATTTTTCCGGCTTTTTCCAGTTTTTTAAAAGGATAAGGTCTGGCTTCAATTCCTGTTCCGATAGAAACAATAATCATATCATTTACACTCGGATGGTTGGCTTTCTGATGATTTTTTAAAACCTCTGCAAAAGGAATTTTTCTAGCTTCTGCATAGGCACAAAGAGCAGGATTATTCGCAAACATTCCACCGTCAATCAGGCTGAAGATCTGGCCATACATGGATTTGATCTGTACCGGACTAAAATACGTTGGTGCGGCCGAAGTCGCCCTGCAAATATCTTTTACATAAAAGTTATCTGTGCTGAGGTTGGCTTTCCATGAGTTGAAAATCTTTGCTCTTCTGTTTTCAATATCGTAACTTGTTATTAAACATGGTTTTATTAATTCTTTTAATTCTAAATTTCCAAAAAAGTCATTTAAATTCCTTTCAAGAGATTCCTGTGGAATTTTTTCATTCAATAATCCGAATGGATTAACCAGTTTTTCCCAAAAGGAAACCTGGAAGATATCGCCGCCCTTTTCCGCATATAATTCTAATCCTTTCTGAATAGAATATTTTGCTTTTCGGGTTTCGTCGGGACATAGAATAATAGAAGCAATCAGACCTCCGGTACTGCTGCCTGCCACCAGATCAAAATAATCCCCAAGCTTTGCCGTGGGCTTATCATAATACTGGAGCTGTTCTTCTATGTAGCGTAGAATAATGCAGGTGATGATTCCTCTTATTCCGCCCCCGTCCAAAGAAAGAATGGTTGTCTTTTTCATGTTATTTTTTCATTTTTTTAAAGAAACATTTGGCAGCTTTAGACAAGTAAAACCAATAGATTTTCGAAAAAATGTCTATTGGTTTCAGCTTATTATAAAGATTGCTTTTGGTGTTTTCTTATAAAGCAAAGATAGATGGGGGAAGCGACAGAACTTGTCGTATTATAAATGGATTTAATTAATTTTGTTAAAAAATACAACTGTAAATCAATGAGTTATATTTGATTTTGTTTTTTGAATTTGAATAAATGGAAACTAAAAAACAACATAATTCTGCTTATCTCTCGGCATCTTCAAGAGTGTCCTCCAGCTGGTTTTTACAGGACCTTTTTTAGAAGGAATACTCTTTTTTTCAAAGTGGGGAAGATCCTTGAATGTTTTCCAGTTTCCGCCCCAGTCCCAGCCATGGCGGGCAAAGATCTTTACACATTCATACCAATCGGCAACCTTGTCATTGTCCCAGTCTTTTGCTGTATCCCAACTTGCTGTTTTACCGTCGATCATCAGGCAGATATCTACAGCAAGACCATAATTGTGGATGCTTTGTCCTGCCTTGGCATTGGTCACCTTTTTTCCTGAAGTAATTCTTCCGATTGCATACAGCTTTTCCTGTTCCTCAAAAGATCTTAGTCCCTGAGTGATCCGTATCCTGGCTCTTCCGGTAAGGGCTTCATCACATTCTTGTATGATTTGCTTTACTTCATCTCTTACCATCGGGTGAAGTTTCTGAATTCGTTCTAAGGTTACTTTATCCATATTTCTTATTTTGTATGATAACAAAAGTATAGAACAGAAGCGACGGAACTTGACGTGTTTTATCAGAAATTCGTTTAAAATTTAAGAACATTCATTCTCAGGGAATAAACATACAGAACAGGAAAAAAGATTGCTTTAAATTTTTAAAAACCAAATAGAAGTAGTAAATATGACAGATAAAAACACAATATCAAATGCACACCATCTTACCTTTTTTACTTGCTATGATAGCCGCCATCGTGCTGCTGAATATGTGGGCGGCAAAACTAAAAATTGCTTATCCTATTTTGCTTGTCGTATTTGGACTTCTTGTTAGTTTTGTGCCTGGTCTTCCGGTGGTAAAGATCAATCCGGATCTCATTTTCTTTATTTTTTTACCCCCTCTGCTGTTTGAAGCAGCCTGGTCTATCTCTTTTAAAGAAATGAAAAGATGGTGGCGTATTATTGGAAGCTTTGCTTTTTTAGTGGTCTTTTTCACCGCACTTGCCGTTGCGGTTACAGCTAATTACTTTATACCCGGATTTACTATTGCACTCGGATTTCTGCTGGGAGGAATTGTATCTCCGCCTGATGCGGTAAGTACAGGAGCCATCATGAAGTTTGTAAAAATACCCTCTACAACATCTGCTATTCTGGAAGGAGAAAGTCTGCTGAATGATGCTTCTTCACTGATTATATTCCGTTTTGCTTTAATTGCCGTAGGAACCGGTCAGTTTGTATGGCAGGAAGCTTCGTTGAATTTTTTATGGATGATAATAGGAGGGGCAGGAATCGGGTTGGTATTAGCATGGCTTTTTGTACAGGCCCACAGGAAACTTCCTACAGATGCCTCTTCAGATATTGCATTGACACTTATTGAGCCTTACCTCATGTATTGGATTGCAGAACAGTTTCATGCGTCCGGAGTCCTGGCTGTAGTCTGTGGAGGGTTATATATGTCAGGCAAACGGATGATATTCTTAAATAGTACCAGCCGTATAAGAGGCTATAGTGTATGGGAGAGTTTTGTTTTCATTCTGAATGGTATTGTATTCTTAATTATCGGACTTGAGCTTCCTGAAATTGTTGGCGGTCTCAGGTCCGAAGGTATTTCTTTGAAAATAGCCATTCAATATGGAATATTGGTGACCGGTATTCTGATTGCTGCCAGAATCATAAGTTCCTATGCTGCAATGCTTGCCACTTTGATTTTCAGACCAGGTGTTGCACCCCGTGCTTCCTCCGGAAGAAGACGTCTGCTGATGCCCCTTATGCTTGGATGGACGGGTATGAGAGGTGTTGTCTCATTGGCAGCCGCACTGGCGATTCCAATTAATCTTGAAAACGGACTTCCTTTTCCCAACAGAAACCTTATTCTGTTCATTACTTTTGTTGTGATCCTGCTTACATTACTTGTTCAGGGGCTCACATTGCCATACTTTATAAAATATGGTCATGTATTTGATGACTTTACAGATGAAGAGAAAGATAAACAGGCCAGGGAAGAAATAAAGCACAAGCTGAAACAGCACATTTATCATTTTCTTAAAAATAAACATGAAAGTGAATTGAACAGCCATGCAGGATTAGAAAGAATGCTGAAGCACTGGGAAGAAAAAATACAGGCCAATGAAACTGAATGGATGAATGAAAAAACAAAAGATATCTTTTTTGAAATGCTGGAAAGCCAGAGGCAGTTCCTTTCAGAACTCAATAAAGATATTTCCGTAAATGAAGAAATTATTCGCCATCAGCTTTACCAGATTGACCTTGAGGAAGAGCGTTTGAGAATGATTTGATTTGTATCACGATAATGTTTTTGAAAACAAAATTAAAGTGCTTATACGACAAAACAT
Source organism: Chryseobacterium rhizoplanae (assembly GCF_900182655.1). GTDB lineage: Bacteria > Bacteroidota > Bacteroidia > Flavobacteriales > Weeksellaceae > Chryseobacterium > Chryseobacterium rhizoplanae. The sequence goes on along the minus strand of NZ_FXTC01000002.1, from coordinate 347,797 downwards.
GTCGCATTTAAAAAATTTATTCATTTGTTTTTCAGACTGTTAAATATGATGTTAATTATGGACTAAAAGATTATTTTATTCTTTAAAAACTATAATTTTGTACAGATATTTACGATACAATTGTCATGTATGCTCTGGTAGATTGTAACAATTTTTTTGTTTCCTGTGAAAGGACCTTGGATCCTGATCTTGAAGGCAGACCCGTTGTGGTTCTTTCCAACAACGATGGATGTGTTGTATCCAGAAGTAAAGAAGCAAAAGACCTGGGAATTCCTATGGCGGCGCCGGCATTCAAGTACAAGGAGCTTTTTCAGCAGTATGATGTGAAAAGTTTTTCTGCAAAATTTGAACTGTATAACTATAAAAGCCAGCAGGTCATCAATATTGCCAAATCCTATGTTCTTGATCATGAAGTCTACAGTATTGATGAGCTTTTCCTTGATTTAACAGGATTTAAATACATCGATATTTATGAATATTGCTTTAAAATCAAAAAAGAAATTGACGAGAAAGAAAATATTCCTGTAAGCATCGGAATTGCTCCCACGAAGACTTTATGCAAAGTTGCGAATAGAATTGTAAAAGATTTTCCGGATAATTTTAATGGGGTGTATATTCTGGATACCCCTGAAAAAATTGAAAAGGCACTGAAATGGCTTAATATCGGTGACGTTTGGGGAATCGGAAGAAGACTGGCTGTCAAAATGAATGACAATGGTGTTTATAAAGCCTGGGATCTTCTTCAGAAACCTGAAATATGGGTTCGGAAGATTATGGGAATTCATGGAGTAAGGATGATCAATGAACTGAAAGGTATTCGTCAGCTGGAGCTGGATACTCCTTCTCCTAAAAAATCTATAGCTGTTACCCGAAGCTTTATGCAGATGCTTACGAAAAAAGAAGAAGTAAGAGAAAGGGTAGAAACTTTTGGAATGTACTGTTCAGAGAGACTAAGAAAGCAGAATACCTGTTGTAAAATGATCACTGTTTTTGTACAGACCAACCGTTTTAGAAAAGATCTGCCTGAATACAGAAATGCAATGACCCGGATTCTTTCCAATCCTACCAACTCATCAATCTTAATAGGAAGAGTGGTTAATGAACTTTTTGAAGCCATTCACAGAGAAGGGTTTCATTATAAAAGAGCTGGAGTGATGGTGAACGATTTTGTGCCTGAAGACCAGAGACAAATCAGTCTTTTTGAAGAAGATATACAAAACCAGCACCTTCCCGTAATGAAAGCTATGGATGCCATGAACAGGAAATATGGTAAAGATAAAGTTCGCCTTGGAAGCATGAGTGGTGAAAATACCTTCGGACGCGCAAAGCTGTCTCCGGAATATGAGGCTTTCCTGAAAAAAAATACATTGCCGGAAGCTAATTTCAGGTTTCATTAGAATTATTTTCTTTCATATTTCCAGTTTCTTCCTTTACCTTCGGCTATCCATTCCAGAGACTGTTCCATTCTTTTATTTCTGGTGGTTTCTGTTTTGGCTTCCGTAATCCAGGAAATATATTCCTTTCTGAAGGACGGGGAAGCTTTTTCAAAAACTTCAAGCGTTTCAGGTCGGGCATCTAGGGCTGACTGAAAATAGTCGGGAACTTCCATTTCTGTCTTAGAAGGTGGCGCTTTCTTCATAGTGACACCCATATCCGTAAGTTCCATGGCTTCTTTAATGGCTTTTTGAAGCTGAGGTTTGGAGGGAAGATCTTCCAATGCTGTTATTTTTCCTAAGCTGAACATTGAATTCTTCTCGATATTCTGAGTCATCTCCTGCATGGTTTTCATTTCCTTTTCCAGCCAGAATCCAAAAGTACAGTGTTGCTTGAAGGAAGCCATAGCACACAGGTTTTTTCCTTTATAGATGAAATGGGGGAAACTCCATTTCATGGTTTCTTCAGCATCAGGGCAGAATTCATGAATCGTTTCACGGATATAATGCAGGATGGGCTTAGCAAAATCCTGTGATTTTTCAATATAGGTATCTATTTTCGGGCTGTATTTCTCCATAGCATTTATTGGAATAATTGTACAATTTCGTTCACAAAGAATTTTACCTGATCAGGTCTTCCTCTGTCATTTTTAGGGTTGTTGGAGTAGCTTCCGGTTTTTACAATAACGATATTGTGCTCCGGAACCATAATAATATACTGTCCCTGTAATCCCAGGAAATAATAATGTTTGATAGGGTTGTCATGATTGATCCAAAGCCCCATTCCATAAATGTTATCAGACTTTTCTGTTGGAGTTCTCATCTGTTCAATAAAATCAGCGTTGAGAATCTGCTGATCTCCGGCTTTTCCATCATTCAGAAAAAGCTGTCCGAGTTTAGCAAAATCTCTTGCATTGGAATGAATGCAGCAATACGCTTTCTCCATACCATAATCGTCTGTGCTCCATTTCGCATTCTGCTCCATTCCCAAAGGAATCCAGAATTTTTCTGATAAATAGCTCGCCAGAGGTTGATTCAAAGCCTTTCGTAGGGCAAAACCAAGAAGTTGTGTAGTGCCGCTTTGGTATTCAAATCTTGTTCCCGGTTCTTCTTTAAATTTTCTTGAGAATACCGCTTTTACAAGGCTTTTCCCATAATAGGCCTTGGCATTGGGTAAAAACGGATTATTGTAATTTTCATCCCAGTCTAACCCGGATTCCATTTGAGCCAGGTTTTTAAGAGTTACCTGATTTCCGAATGTTTTACTTTTAAATTCCGGATAAAAATCAGATAACTTTTCATCAATACCAGAGATAATGCCTTCTTCCAATGCTTTTCCCAGCAACATGACAGTCACTGCTTTTGCCATCGAAAAAGAATTAGTGTGTGAAAGCTGATTATACCCTTCCCAATATTGCTCATGAAGAATTTTCCCATTCTTTATTACAACAAAAGAAGCTGTTCTGGAGTGTTTTAAATTGTCAACTAAATGTTTAGGTAAATCCTTTTTGTTGTAATCCGGATCTTCTTCCCAGAGTATAGGTTCTTCTGTAGCAATAGGATTGCTCGGGAAAAGATTTCCGTCATCAATATATGCACTTGATTTTCCTTTAAGATAGGTTTTGGAAATACCATTAAATAAATAATCATATCCCAGAAAATAAGCGGCTGCCGCACCAGCTGCCGCTCCGCCTATCATGTACTTTAGTATTCTCATTTTTTCATGAATGGGTCTCTAACAAATTTAGAATAATTTGGCTATAAAAATTAAAATGAATCATCAAATAAGTTATTTTTGTTCTTATTGATGAAAACTATGACCAGAAAACTTATTGTATTGGGGTACTTCTTATTTTCAATCATGGGAATGGCCCAGATTTATAAACCGATAGACACCGCAGATTATATACAGAGGAAAGCCTTTTTAAAGAGTTTTGAAGGAAATAATGAAGCGACTGTAAAGAAATTAAAATCTCAGTATTCCGGGAAAACAGGCTCTGAATTATCCAAAATTTATAAAGAATTCGGAACAGACTTTCAAAAGCAGGTAAAGAATAAGGATTTTATCTTTACATCTGAATTTGAAACCAGCATACAATCTATGATTCAGCGTCTTAAAAAGAACAATCCCACCATTCCTCAGGATTTGAAAATTCTGGTTGCAAAAGACAATACTCCCAATGCTTATTGTCTTGCTGACGGAACTTTTGTAATCAATATGGGGCTTTACAGCTGGCTTAATAATGAAGAGCAGATTGCGGCCGTGATTTCCCATGAACTGGGGCATAAAATAGAGGAACATTCCTTGAAAACCTTTCTAAAAATTATCGAGCAGGATAAATTGGATAAAGTATTGGTGGAGAATATCAAATCAACTACCACAAGCCGAAGCCAGAGCCAGAATCAGAAAGCTTTTGATATCTTTAAAAATACAGTGTATAAAAAAGGGGTTGAAAAAAGACAAAGTGAAATGCAGGCAGATTCTTTGGGGTATGTGATTTTTAAAAACAGTGATTTTAAGAAAGTAGAATTTGTAAATGCGCTTCAAAGATTGCAGGATTTTGATACCATTTCACCAAGGGAACTGAAGATGGAAACGTATAAAAAGCTTTTTAATCTTCCAAAACAGGCGTTTAACGAAAAATGGATGAAGAAGGAAGACTTTTCACTGTACAATTATAATTTCTACAAAGAAAAGCTGAATAAAGATTCCCTCGCGTCACATCCTGAAGTGTCCAGAAGAATTGAGATGCTTAAAAAAACATTTACAGAACTTAAAGCTCCAGTTGCTCCGGAAAAACCGTCGGAATTGTTTGTAACATTAAAGAAAACAGCAAGAATGGAAATTTTACCTAATTATTTCCACTCAGAAGATTATGGACAGGGGATTTATGCGGCCATGCAGTTTCTGCAGGATGAAGAGGAAGAAAAATATTATAAAAGCTGGTTGGGAAGATGCTTTTCCAAAATATATGAAGCCAGAAAAAACTATAATCTGAACCGGTATCTGGATAGAATTGAACCTAAGAATCAAAGTGAAAGCTATCAGCAGTTCCTGAACTTTATGTGGAACCTAAGTCTTGATGAAATAAAGAATATTGCAGACTATTATTATCAGGCGAATGAAACCATAGCAAAGGCAAACTGATTGTATTATCAATGATTGAAATATCAATAGGGACGGGCTATAATCCTGAGCTTAGACGAAGGGAGCCCGTTGTAAAATAATAAAAAATTCCACTGGCTTTAGCCAAAACGTAAAAGAACCCCGATATTTCATCAGGGTTCTTTTTTATATTAGTAATTTAATTTCTCCAAACGGATTTTATTAAACTTTTCTTTTTCGTTATACTCTCTAAGAAGAATATAGCCCTCTTTTCCTACATAAGGTGTTACCGCATAATTGTCTTTTTCAGAAATAGGAATGATCTCCTGTTTGAATTTTCCATCAATAATGGTATTGATGAACAAATTCCATCTTTTCTGCTTGGTCACTTCATCTTTCTGATAGTCGCGGTAGAAAAATACCACGTCTTTTCCACCGTTGAGGTATTGTGAAAACAGGTAATCACTGTTTACCCATTTTGATTTTTCTTTTTCAAATACCTGTACATTTTTCACTTTGAAATCTTTGTCTGTGTAGATGTAAACAAGGTCTGTGGTTTTGGGAGCGTTATACTGTCCTGCAGGTTTATATTTTTCAGACAGGATTCCTACACTTCCGTCATTCATAAAATACATATCTTTGGTCTGAAGCATATATCCGTTTTCTACCATTCCGTTTTTATTCACTTTTGGAAGGAAAGCTGAGATATTCGGCTCATAATTGATTGTTTTAGTATCCGCAGTAAAGCTTTTTTTGTCCACCATCATTCTTGCAAACCCTACTGATTCGGAGTTATCATAGTTTCTTCCCAGTAGAACTACTTTATCATCAAAATTTTTATCATTGTCAAGCTTTCTGTAATTGGAGTAGAAGGATTCAATATTGTCTATGGTATCATCAGACAATCCGGTTACCGGCTTGTTGGAAGTTTCCTTTCCGGTTTTCATATCAAGAACCAGGAGACTGAATGATTTCTGCTTTTCATTCACTTTTTTCATGATGCAGTACATGTAATTTTCGTCTCTTTCCAGAACAGATAAGGTGGAATAAATTTTCTTGCTTCCGTCAGTATTGTATTTATATCTCCAAACCTCCTTTTTGTTTTCATCAAATCTCATGAGGCTGTTGTTATTTTCATACTTTCCGTAATCTTTATACTCCACAGCAAAATAACCTCCTTCTTTTAGTTCACCTACGGCAGAAACGTAGTTGTACCCTTTATCTTTCTTTTCATCACGATTTTCCTTACGCTGTTCTTTCCAGCTTTTCGGTTCGTTGATTTCTTTGAAAGTACCGTTTTCCAGATAATCATAATATATTTTTCTGGTAATAGAGTTTGTCTTAGGATCAATCACCATAGAAACCGGTGTAAATACTTCTCTGCTTTTTACCAGAGAATAATCTATCATTGAAGGTTTTAGGATAATCTGGCCTTTAAAATCGACATACCCTAAATAAGAGGCAGCAGTGATATCACCTTCAAACTCTTTATTGGCAACAGGGTTGAGGTTTTTATCCAGAATTACATATTCAAATTTTTTGGTCTTATCACCGGATTTTCCGTAAGAATATAGAGAAACATAGCCGTACAAATTGTCTTTATCATCGAATAGAGCATTCATTCCTACATGATCCCCAGCGGCAAGGGTTGTCAGGTCCTGGGTTTGGGAAAATGCAAATGTCTGGATCAATCCAAACACCATCAGTGTTATTTTTTTCATGGTTAAAATTTGAGGGATAAAAATAATAAATTAACTCATATGTTGATAAAAATAAAAAAGCCCTGAAAAACAGGGCTTTTAAACTATAATTGAGAAAGTAAATTTCTGAAGTTCGTTTTTTCATCGATGATTCGTCTCAACTCTGAAACAGGAACTCTTTCCTGCTGCATTGTATCCCTGTCTCTGATGGTTACGGTATGATCCGTCAAAGAGTCGTGGTCAATAGTGATACAGTATGGAGTACCAATGGCATCTTGTCTTCTGTAACGTTTTCCGATAGCGTCTTTTTCTTCGTAGAACAGATTGAAATCATATTTCAGATCATTGAAGATCTTTTCTGCATACTCCGCTAAACCATCTTTCTTCATCAAAGGAAGGATAGCTGCTTTGATTGGAGCAATAGCCGGAGGTAAAGATAGAACTGTTCTTTCTGAACCGTCTTCCAATACTTCGTCTTTTAAACAATGAGAGAATATAGAAAGGAATAATCTGTCTAAACCTACCGAAGTTTCCACTACATAAGGAACATAATTTTCGTTTCTTTCAGGGTCAAAGAACTGAAGCTTTCTTCCTGAGAATTCTTCATGCGCCTTTAAGTCGAAATCTGTTCTTGAGTGAATACCTTCCAGTTCTTTAAATCCGAATGGGAAGTTAAACTCAATATCAGCAGCAGCATTCGCATAGTGAGCCAATTTCTCATGATCATGGAATCTGTAGTTATCATTTCCCAACCCTAAAGCTAAGTGCCAGTTCAGACGTTTTTGTTTCCACTTCTCGTAGAATTCAAGCTCTGTTCCCGGAGCAACAAAGAACTGCATTTCCATCTGTTCAAATTCACGCATTCTGAAGATAAACTGTCTTGCAACAATCTCATTTCTGAATGCCTTACCAATCTGCGCAATACCGAAAGGAAGTTTATGACGTGAAGTTTTTTGTACATTTAAGAAGTTAACGAAGATACCCTGGGCCGTTTCCGGTCTAAGGTAAAGATCCATTGCACTGTCTGCAGAAGCTCCCAGCTTTGTTCCGAACATCAGGTTGAACTGTCTTACTTCTGTCCAGTTTTTAGAACCGGTATCAGGATCTGCAATTTCAAGCTCTTCAATCAAAGCTTTTACATCAGCAAGATCTTCATTTTCCAGAGATTTTGCCAGTCTTGAAAGAATAGCCTCTCTCTTTGCTCTGTATTCCAGAATTTTTGGATTTGTGGCAACAAACTGATCTTTATCGAAAGCCTCACCGAATCTTTTCGCTGCTTTTTCGATTTCTTTATTCTCTTTATCTTCAATTTTAGCGCAGTAGTCTTCCACCAAAACGTCTGCTCTGAAACGTTTTTTAGAATCTTTATTATCAATCAATGGATCGTTGAAAGCGTCTACGTGGCCTGATGCCTTCCATGTTGTAGGGTGCATCAAAATTGCCGAATCAATACCCACAATATTTTCGTTAAGCTGTACCATAGCTTTCCACCAGTATTGTTTGATATTATTTTTAAGTTCGGCTCCGTTCTGTCCATAATCATACACAGCGGATAAACCATCATAGATCTCACTTGATGGGAAAATAAAACCATATTCTTTAGCGTGAGAAATCACTTTCTTGAAAACATCTTCTTGCTTTGCCATAATTTTTTTACGTCTGATGTGCAAAAATAGTGAAAATGTGGGAAGATGGAAGCGTGAAGATGGAAGTTTTTATAATGCAGTAAATTAGAAGCCGGGAACCTGCTTTTCACTATATCTTTTGCTTTGCAAAAGGATGCCGTTACAATCAGGGCTAGATCAATCGAAAATTTCTACTTTTGCACCATGTTAGAAATTCTTTATCAAGATGAGCACCTTATTGCGATCAATAAACCTAGTGGATTACTGGTTCATAAATCCTTCTATGCAGGAGAAGCCGATACCTACGCTATCCAGGAGTTGAAGAAACAGATTGGACAAAAAGTGTTTCCTGTACATCGTTTAGATCGAAAAACCTCAGGGGTTCTGTTGTTTACTTTAGATAAAGATACCCTTAGAATCATGAGCGAACAGTTTTCCTCACGCGAAGTGGAGAAAAAATATCTGGCAATTCTTCGTGGTTGGGCTAAAGAAGAAGAAACCGTCGATTACGACCTGGTTAATGAAAATGAAGTCAAGCAAAATGCTGTTACTTATTATCGTCGTTTGCAGACTTCGGAAATAGATTTACCCTTTTTAAAACATCAGACTTCGAGATATTGTCTGGTAGAAGCCATTCCTGAAACGGGAAGGTTTCATCAGCTGAGAAAACATTTTAAACATATTTTGCATCCTATTTTAGGTTGTAGAAAACACGGCTGCAATAAACAAAATAAGCTGTGGCTTCAAACATTTGACATCAGCAAAATGACGCTTCATGCCCATCAATTGATTTTTAATCATCCTGTTTCTAACGAAAGAATTACGGTAAATGCCACTATAGATGAAGAGTTCAAAAGAGTAGGGGACATTCTTAAATTCGATCTGAGTGCATATTCTTAATTTTTAAACCAAAAATTTGCTAATACCTCACCTTGACAAGGATGGGATTTCTAATTATTTCATTCCATGTAGCGGATAATGGAGATATTTCTCTATTATTTTAACGCAATGCTCGCAAAGTTTATTGATAAATAACTTTTATTTCCGATCGCAAAGGCACTTCGTTCAGCAAAGGCTGATAGCGTGTACTTCGCTTAGTGAAACGCCCTTGCGAACAAAATTGTTTTTAGGTTGTGTTATATTTCTTTGCGATCGTAGCGTTAAATATTTTACTCATCTGCAGCTTACACAGATTGTTTCCAACTTATAGATGTTATATATCAAACATTTCGATAAAATATCATACATCAATAGAGCATTAATTTTAAAATGAGTAATTTTGTAAAACTTTTTTTCAATGTATAAATCGCTCATTCGTCCGATTCTTTTCAAATTTGATCCTGAAGATGTTCATCACTTTACATTTTCAATGCTTAAGAATTTTGGATTTCTCACGAAATTATTTTTCCCAAAACCTGTTGAAGACAAACGTCTGGAAAGAGAAGTTTTCGGATTGAAATTTAAAAATCCCGTAGGATTAGCTGCCGGTTTCGATAAAAACGCAGTTTTGTTCAACGAATTGGGAGACTTAGGTTTCGGATTTGTAGAAATCGGAACGGTAACCCCAAGAGCACAGGCAGGAAATCCAAGAAAAAGATTGTTCCGTTTGATAGAAGATGGCGGAATTATCAACAGAATGGGATTCAATAATGAAGGTCTTGAAGCGGCTATTGAAAAACTTAAATCCAACAAAGGAAAAATAATCATCGGTGGAAACATCGGAAAAAATACGGATACAAGCCCGGAAAACTATACCCAGGATTATCTGGACTGTTTTGAAGGTCTTCATCCTCACGTAGACTACTTTGTACTGAATGTAAGCTGTCCCAACGTTGGAAGTCACGCCAAACTTGAAGATGTAGAATATCTGAGAGAGCTGATCACAGAAGTGAAGAAGATCAACCAGTCAAAATCTGTACAGAAGCCTATACTGCTAAAAATTGCACCGGATCTTAATAACAATCAATTAGACGAAATCATTGATCTGATCGCAGAAACAAAGATTGATGGTATTGTAGTTTCCAATACTTCTGTCAACAGAGAAGGTCTGAAAACCTCTCCTGAAGTTTTAGAACAGATTGGAAACGGAGGCCTTAGCGGGAAGCCGATTCGTGAAAGAAGTACAAAAATGATCAAATACCTTTCTGATAAAAGTAACAGAGCATTCCCAATCATTGGAGTAGGAGGAATACATTCCGCAAAAGATGCAATGGAGAAATTAGATGCGGGAGCCAGCCTGATCCAGCTGTATACAGGATTTATTTATGAAGGACCGGAACTGATCAATGAAATCAATAAGGAACTTCTGAAAAGAGCAAGTAGATTACCGAGATAAAATAAAAGAGAGTTTACACAACTCTCTTTTTTATTTTGACTTTATAATGGAAGCATTTTTTAGATCCACAGTAAATGTATAGGCGGGAGAAGAGTAAGATTTACCCACCTTATATTGTATTGTTTCTTTATCCTTTGATTTTGTTTTCGTTGTATCATAAATGTTTTCCCAGCAGCTTTCAGTCAGGAATTCCTCGTAGTTTTTATAATTCCAGTCTTTTGTAAAATAAAGAACTCTGTAACCTTTTTCACCATCACTTGCCCCACATTGTCCGCAGGCATTAAAATTAGAGGTTTGTTCAAAATACAGAAGGACCCTGTTCCCGTTTTCCCCTGAAGAATAGGAAACAAGTTCATTTCCTCCGGCTTTATTAATGAAGTCAAATGTATTGATCTTTTTATTATTGGGCAGAAAAAGATAATTGTTGAGGCGATAGATCATTGCATTACCTGTAAATAATTTCAAGGGCTGAGTTTTTTTGCCCAACGAAAAAATCCCGGTAATCGGGTTGTTTTTCATGCTGATATTTTCCAATATAATAGATTCCAGAGGAGCTAGCTTTTGTGCTATTTCATTTGTTTTTTCTACTTTTTGGAGCGATGTGATCTGATCTTTTAAAATTCTGGAATTCTGTTTTTGTTTGGTCCCGAAATTATATAACGACAGGTCGCCATAATAATCATATATTCCGGTGAGCGGGATTTTCTTTTTGTATTTATCGTAATAATACCATCCGTCAACGTAATGCTGATACTGATCACAATCTACGATGCCTGTATAGTTGAGCTGCATGGTAATAGGTATTCCTCCAATCTCTCCGGTGAAAATCTGTGAAGAATCAGTTACTTTCTTTAATTCAACTTTTTGACTGAGAAAAAATGTGAGACTTAAAGAAAATAATAAAGAAAATATTTTTTTCATGGTTGTTGGCTGTCGTTAGTTTTTTTTAGAGGAAGAAATGGGCGATGGTGTAGATAATAAGCCCCACCAGCCCGCCGACCAGCGTTCCGTTGACCCGGATAAACTGCAGATCTTTTCCCACTTCCAGTTCCAGTTTTTCACTAAGTTCTTTTCCCTGCCAGTTTCCAACGGTTGTACTGATGAGGTTGCCGAATTGGTGGGTGTTTTTCAGGATATATTTATAGGCCGTTACCCGAACCCAATGATCTATTTTGTTCTGAAGGTTTTCATCGGTCTTTAAGTTCTGTGCAAATTCATTCAGGTTTTTAGAAAGATAATTTTTCAAAGCGGAATGTTCTTCCTGAAGCTCTTTCATCAGTGTTTTTTTGATAGAAACCCAGATGTCGTTGGAATATTCATCCAGTTTGTCATTTTTCAGAAGTCCGTTTTTGATGGTTTTAAATTCCTCATCCCATTTCGGATCTTCTTTCAAATCCATAGAAAACTCATGGATCTTCTGAGTTATCAACCCTCTTACTTCATGCTGGGGATCTTCTTCTATTTCTTTAAAAAAATCAGAAAGTCCGTCGGCAATTTTATCTGCAATTTTATTATCTACAAAAGAAGGGATGAATGTGTAGCTGCCTTTTTTTACACGGTCTTTGATCATTTCATCGTTCTCTATGATATATTCTTTGATCTGTTTAGAAAGATTGGTAATGATTCTCTGATGGTCATTTTTTTCAAGAATATAACCGATTCCGTTTCCTACTACTTTATTCAGCTTTATATCATCCGTCATTTCAGAAACCTTTTTGCTGATAAACTGGCTTACCGTGGAATCATCAAGCTTATTAAGAATATCAAGAACAATATCCGACAGGTTTTTAATCAAAATATCCTGGCTCTTTTCCTTACCCAGCCATTCACCAACAAAGTTGGAAACTTTAAGTTTTTGGATATAAGGACGTATATTTTGGGGAGAAAGAAAGTTACCTACAACAAAACTTCCAAGGTTGTCTCCCAATCTTTGTTTACTGTTTTCAATCAGGTTGGTATGGGGAATCGGAAGCCCGAGAGGATGGCGGAATAATGCGGTTACAGCAAACCAGTCAGCCAGGGCCCCAACCATAGCAGCTTCGGCAAAAGCACGAACATAGCCGATCCAATGAGAGGTATTAGACTTCTGTAAAATAGTGGTAACAATGAAAATAACAGCCATCAGAACGAATAATCCTGTGGCAAATGCTTTATATTTTCTCAGTTGTTTTCTTTTTGCTTCGTCATTCATATTCTCAAATTTACTAAATTTGGTTATGAAACCGTTTAATCTTAATAAAAGCTTTTAAACCTCAAAACTTTTGTGGTTAAAGAATGAAATTTACGATGAAATTTTTAGTTTCAATCACCCTGTTATTTTTCTGCAGGCTTGTACGCAGAAATACGAACCTATTAAAACCTCCTCTATGGAAAATACAGAAGCAAAAAACAATCCATACTATTCCAGAACAGATACTACAAAACTTAATGTTTCCAATGATGAATGGAAAAAAATCCTCGCGCCAGACTTGTATGCAATCGCCAGAGAAGCAGCAACAGAAAGAGCTTTTACCGGAAAATATAATGAATTTGATGAGATAGGAGGATATTATTGCGCGGTATGCGGAAATCACCTGTTTCGTTCTACATCCAAATTTTCCAGCAGCTGTGGCTGGCCAAGTTTCTTTGAAGCGGATAAGGAAGGAGTCTATTATGTAAGAGATCAGTCTTATGGAATGGATAGAGTAGAGGTTCTTTGCAAAAGATGTGACTCCCATCTTGGACATGTTTTCGATGATGGCCCGAAGCCTACGGGACTGCGTTACTGTATGAATTCTGTGAGCCTGGAATTTGTGGCAGATGCTCAAAAATAAGACTTTTAATTCACAGAATCAGGACGTTAAAGTTTCTTAAATAGCGTTAAACTTTTTAGAGTTATAACCCTCTGGTAATTATGTTTTTATAATTTTGCCCCACTAATTTGGATTTACATATTATTGAATGAAAGGATTTTATAGCGTATTAGGCCTTGTTTACATGGTGACGACTTCATTCTACATTTCTCCAAGAATGGCGGTGAAAAGTGAGAATGTCAATACAACGAAAACAGAAAAAGTAGCTGAAACGAAATCTGAGAAGAGCACAACAGTTGTATCTTCATCAGAAGCACTATACCAATCAATTGCATTTGACCCTGAACATGAATTGAATTATGAAGTGTTCTCAAAAGCATTGACTGGGTATGAAAATTTAAAAAAAGCAGGATTGCTTACCCAAGACTCGCATTTATTAACTATCTGCGATTTTTCTATGTCTTCTAACACAAAAAGACTTTGGATCATTGACCTGGAAGACAAAAAAGTTCTGTTCAACTCATTGGTAGCACACGGAAAAAATACAGGCGAAGAATTTGCGACGAATTTTTCTAACAGGGAAAGTTCGTTACAGAGCAGCTTAGGATTTTATATCACGGATGCAACCTATCAGGGTGACAACGGATATTCTCTCAAGTTATTGGGAATGGATAAAGGGTTTAATGATGCGGCTTACAGAAGAGCAATTGTTTTACATGGTGCCGATTATGTAAGTGATGCATTTGCAGCTATGCACAAAAGAATCGGAAGAAGTTGGGGATGTCCCGCGGTTCCAAGAGAACTGACACAGTCTATCATTAATACAATTAAAGGTAAAAACTGTCTGTTCATCTATTATCCCGATCAGAATTATCTTTCTTCCTCAGAATGGTTGAAAGCATAAAGATAAAAAGAGCAGTCAGATTTGGCTGCTCTTTTTCTTTTAAAGTAGTCCTGCAAGTCAAAAATAAAAACTAAATTTATATAAGCCTTTTAGCTTTAAAGTATAATAGAATGATGAATGGACAGCATGAAAATCACAAAAATATAAGTGTAGCTCTGGAAACATCTACAGGATTTATTCCAGCCGTAAGACTGATTAATAATCCTGATGGCTCATGTACCTTTGAGAAAGGTAAAATGCCAACTCTTAAACCTATCAATGCAAAGGTTTTCTGGATGAGTAATGAAACGGAAGAATGGGAAAAAAATAACCATCCAGCACCCAGAAAGCAATATGTTATTACCCTCAAAGGAAATATAAGGTTTAAAGTAACAGATGGCACTACATTTATTATTAAACCAGGAATCATCCTTTTAGCTGAAGATCTCAAAGGTGCCGGACACAGTTGGGATATGGTGAAAGGTAAAAAATGGAAGAGACTTTATATCCCGATTTTAGAGAGTGAAGGTGACCTTTTCATTCCTGATGCTGATTTTATATAACAGTTAAAGATAAGATAAGATAGAATAAAAAATCCCCGCATGATTTTCATACAGGGATTTTTATTATTATTTAATCAAATTAACTGAATTTCTTAAATACTACGGTGGCATTATGACCTCCAAACCCAAAGGCATTACTTAAAGCATAGGTAATATCTTTTTCTTTTGCTTCTCCAAAGACAATATTGATATCCTGCGGAATATTCTCATCAATGCTGTGAAGATTGATCGTTGGCGGAATAATTCCATTTTGAATGGCTTTAATAGAAAGAATGGCCTCTACAGCTCCCGCAGCTCCCAACAGGTGGCCTGTCATGGATTTTGTGGCACTGATATCCAGGTTTTTACTTCCTTTAAATAATTTATTAATTCCATTGAGCTCAACAAGATCCCCAAGCGGAGTAGATGTAGCATGAGGATTAATATAATCAATATCATCAGTGTTGATTCCAGCTTCATGAAGTGCCAGTTGCATAGCTTTTATGGCGCCCACTCCATCCGGATGAGGTGCTGTCATATGATAAGCATCAGCTGTCATGGCTGCTCCTACTAATTCTGCATATATTTTTGCTCCTCTTCCTTTAGCATGTTCATATTCTTCAAGAATCAATGTTCCCGAACCTTCACCCATTACAAAACCGTCTCTCTCAGCATCGTAAGGACGACTGGCTGTCGCGAAATCATCATTTCTTGTAGACATGGCTTTCATAATGGAAAATCCACCGATAGAAGCCGGAGAAATGGCAGCTTCAGAACCACCGCTTACAATGACTTTTGCTTTTCCAAGACGGATATAGTTGAAAGCATCCATCAACGCCGTATTTCCTGTTGCACATGCTGAAACTGTTGTGTAATTAATTCCCTGCAAGCCATATTTCATAGAAATCATTCCTGATGCCATATTGGCGATGAATTTAGGAACAAAGAAAGGGTTGAATCTTGGTGTTCCGTCACCGGCTGCAAAATTCATGACCTCGCTTTCGAAAGTCCACATTCCGCCTTGTCCGGTTCCCCAGATAACGCCTACATCAAATGGATCCATGTTTTCCAGTTCAAGTCCGGAATCTTTCAGTGCCTCCGCTGTGGAGTACATCGCATATTGTGAAAATAAATCACTTCTTTTGATTTCGTTGTGTGTTAAATGGAGTTTTGGATCAAAATTTTTAACCTCACAAGCGAAATGTACTTTAAATTTTTCTGTATCAAAAAGGGTGATTTTATTAGCTCCACTCACTCCGTTGATACTATTTTGCCAAAATTCTTCGACATTATTTCCTAAAGGCGTCACCGCGCCAAGACCTGTAATGACAACTCTCTTCATACTTAGTTATTGATTTTGAATAAATTCGAGGTTCCTCTTGCGATTAATCGTGTTTTATCTGCATTCCATATTTCGCATTGTGCATTTACGAATTGCTTACCTCTTTTAATGATTTTAGTTTCAGCTACAATATTATCATTTTCTTTTGCAGTTGAAAAATAATCTATGACATTATTTATAGTGGTAATGAAAGAATTTTCATTTAAAGAAAACATGGTGGCGCCAATAATATCATCAACAATAGCAGCGGTAACGCCGCCGTGAAGATTTCCTATAGGATTCAGCCACTCCGGTCTTACCGTATATTGAAATTCCAGTTGGCCTTCTTTAGCGGAAAGAACAATTGGATTCAGCCATTTCATAAAAGGAGATGGTGACTGGTCAAATTCTTTTCCGATGAATTGCTGTAATTGTGCTAATCTATCCATACTTTCAATTTTTATTTCTCTAAAATCATGGTTACTCCCTGTCCACGCGCTGCACAAATGGATATAAAGCCTTTTCCACTACCTTTTTCGTGAAGCAATTTTGCCAGCGTTGCGATAATTCTTCCTCCTGTTGCGGCAAATGGGTGGGCTGCAGCAAGACTTCCTCCTTTTACATTCAGCTTACTTCTGTCAATCTTACCCAACGCCTTTTCCAACCCGAATTTTTTGGCAAGCTCTTCATTTTCCCAGATTTTTATGGTAGCTAAAACCTGTGCAGCAAATGCTTCATGGATTTCATAGTAATCGAAATCTGAGAGGTTCATCCCAGCTTTTTTCAGCATTCTTTCAGCAGCAAAAACGGGTGCTAGAAGTAAATCCTGTTTATTTTCAACATATTCTATCCCTGCCAATTCTGAAAAGGTGATATACGCTAAAACAGGAAGATTATTAGCTTTTGCCCATTCCTCACTGGCAAGTAAAATGGCTGAGGCCCCATCCGTAAACGGTGTAGAGTTTCCTGCTGTTAAAGTTCCGTTTTGTTTATCGAAAGCAGGTTTCAGCTGTGATAATTTTTCAATACTGCTGTCACGGCGCATGTTATTATCTTTATCCAGACCAAAAGCGGGAGTGATCATATCCTTAAAGAAGCCTTCATCATAAGCTTTTGCCATATTCTGATGACTTTTTAAAGCTAATTGATCCTGTTCTTCTCTTGATATATTGTAATATTTTGCAGTGATTTCTGTGTGTTCACCCATTACAAGGCCCGTTTTAGGTTCCTGTCCTTTATAAGGAATTGGCATCCAGTTTTTCAGTTTCGGGCTTAACAGTTGTTTTAATTTCCCGAATGCTGATTTTTCTTTATTCGCCTTTAACAAAGCTTTTCTTAACCGAGGTGAAGATTCAAACGGGATATTGCTCATTGCTTCTACGCCACAAGCAATACCACAGTCTATCTGGCCCAGGGCAATTTTATTTCCAATGTAAATGGCCGCCTCAATTCCTGTATCACAGGCCTGCTGAAGATCACATGCGGGAGTTGCAGGATCCAGCGTGGTATTCATTACGGTTTCCCTGATGAGGTTGCTTTCAGAAATGTGCTTGATAACAGCACCTCCGGCCACTTCTCCGAGCCTTTTTCCTTTAAGGTGATAACGATCTATCAATCCGTTCAGAGATGCGAGCAGCAGATCCTGGTTTCCCTGTTCTGAATAAGAGGTATTCATTCTGGCGAAAGGAATTCTGTTGTATCCTATGATAGCCACTTTTTTTGTTTCCATATTGTATAATTTATGATGGAAGAATATTGAGTTCATGATCAATCATGTGGGCAATTTTGTCTAAAGCATGGTTTAGAAAACTTTGGTCACCCATTGTTTTTGAAAGCAGGATTCCGCCTTCAATAAGCATAATAAATAAGGAGGCATATTGTTCAGCATTGATTTTTTTATCAATTTCCCCATTCTTTTGTCCTTCCAGAATAGTGGCCGATATTTTGGCCATCCATTGTTCAAAGGATCTTTTAACCTGAGTTTTTAAAGCCGGGAAAGAATCATCTGCTTCTGTTGCGGCATTCATTATTGGACATCCGCCATTGGAAAATACAAACTTCCAGTTTTTCCGGTAAAAATCTACAAAAGCATGGAGCTTATCCACGGATTTAGGATATTCATCACCAAAAGAGCGGCTGAGGCTTTTGCCCAGCAATCCGGCATTGTATTTATAAACCTCAAGGGCTACTTCATCTTTGTTTTCAAAATTTCCATAGATACTGCCTTTTGTCAGTCCGGTTGCCTGCGTAATGTCTGACAGCGATGTGGAAATGTAACCCTTTGTATTAAAAAGAGTTGCTGTTTTCTCGATGATATGCTGTTTTGTTTTTTCTGCCTTCGACATTATTAATGTAATGATTAAATGATATGCAAATATACAAAAATATACCACTCGGTATATTTTATTTTAAAATTTACCAATTACAGATTTTTAGGAGGTTTAAGTTTTGGCTAAAGCCAATAGGATTGTTTTTAAAATAAAAAACGGGCTAAAGCCCGTTCCTATTGATATAAATGCTTTGAATTTTAATTTTCCAAAGTAGCATTCAATGTAATTTCAAAGTTGAATGCTGCACTTACCGGACATCCTTCTTCAGCAATTTTAGCAAATTTCTGGAATTCTTCTTCTGAGATTCCCGGAACTTTTGCCGTTAAAGTCAACTCAGATTTTGTAATCTTTCCGATATTAGGATCAAGAGTGATTACTGAAGTTGTTTTTAACTCTTCAGGATTATATCCTGCCTGTGAAAGCTCTGCATCTAGTTTCATGGTAAAACATCCGGCATGAGCTGCTGCCAGTAATTCCTCAGGATTTGTTCCTACACCATCCGCGAAACGGCTGTTGAAAGAATATTGAGTTTGATTTAAAGTTGTGCTCTGAGTAGTTAAGTGTCCTTTACCTTCTTTGATGGTACCGTTCCAAACGGCTGTTGCGTTACGTCTCATAATGTTTGTTTTTGTATTTAATGTTGTTTGATTTTGATGATACAAAGATATATCTGCGGAATAGCATATTCAATAGATAAAAAGACTTAAATATTGTACTTTTTTCCCGAGGAGTAGTTTTTCTTAAAATTAGCAGGTGTATTTCCTGTTTTGTTGGTAAAAAGACGGTTGAAATAGGCGGGATCTTCATAGCCCAGATCATAAGCAATTTCTTTTACAGGTTTATCTGTATAGAATAGTAACCTTTTTGCTTCTAATAAAATTCTGTTAATGATAAACTGATTGGGAGAATCCAGATTTAAATTTTTAAACTTATGTGTTAAGGTCTTTGGGGCAATGTGAAGCAGATCTGCATACTCTGCCACATTATGTTTTTCTCTGAAATGAATTTCCAGATGTCTGCTGAAATCTCTGAAAATATCCAGTTCATTACCTGGTATTCTGAGTGTTTCATTATCTAAATTCTGTTTTTTCCATTTTCGGGTAGCCCGGATGATGATCTGTTTTACATACGTTCTGATCATTTCCTCGGCAGAGGAATCTTTCCATTCAAGCTCATCTTTAATATTCTGAAAGAGGTCTTTTATAAGAGTGGTTTCGGAAGGGTCAAGCTCTACAAAGGGAATTTCAAATACATTATGAAAAAGAAGCCCATCGCAGGCTACTTCTTTATCATGAATCTGGATGCAATAAAAATCGCGGTTGTAGAAAAGAAGGATAGATTCATCTTTTCCTTTTTGGATGCTTAGATGCTGGTTAGTCAGGAAAAAAAGTGAAGGTTTCTTTGTCTTATAATGATTAAAGTCTACCGTAAGTTCGTATCCTGAAGGAATGAAAAATACTTTGATATCAGTTCTGAAACGATTCCCGTTAAAATTCTCCAGATTTTCTTCTGAAAATATTTCCAATCCGAGTTTTTTATAGTGATCTTCAAAAACAAGCTGTTGCGGCATACCTTAACTTTAGTTTAAAGATACAAAAAAGCATGATTTAAGCTGTATTAAATTATTGAAACCCAAATTTCTGATGTCTGACATATAAAATTGGAATAAAATAAATTGGAAATATGTTTTTACATTGATATTATTTTATCAATTTTACAAAGATTTGTATTGTGATCTAATCGTATTAACTTTTTTTCATAACTGCCTGTATGAGCGAACTAGAAAATATTCTGAGAGAAATAACTCCACTATCTCCTGAGGACAGTTTTCTCGTGTTTGACAGGATCAAAGCGTCATTCGACTTTCCGTATCACTATCATCCGGAAATTGAAATCAACTTTATCTACAAAGGGAAGGGTTACCGCAGAATGGTAGGAGATCACACCGGAGAAATCGGGAATATAGAACTGGTATTGGTAGGACCAAATTTACCACATTGTTGGGCGAATTACAGATGCAAAAACAGGAAAACCCACGAAATAACAATACAATTTAATCAGGATTTCTTTCAGCAGTCGCTCATGGAGAAAAATATTCTGAAGCCCATCAACAATCTGATGAAAGACTCTATCAGAGGGATTCTTTTTTCTTCCGAAACAGCTGAAAAACTAAAAGATTCGTTTCTCAATTTGTCTAAGATGAACAGTTTTGAATCTTTTATAGAAATTATGAAGATTCTGAATGAACTGGCAATTGCTGAAAATAAAACACTTTTGTCATCATACAGTATTGAGCTTGAGACCTTTGCTGATAATGATAAAATGAAGATTATCCACGATTTTGTTCATAAAAATTTTGAAAATAAGATTACGCTGGATAAAGTGGCTTCTATGGTAAATATGAGCAATGTAACATTCAACAGATTCATTAAAAAAAGAACAGGGAAGACTTTCATTAATTATCTTAATGAAATAAGAATCAGCTATGCTGCACGCTGGCTGATGGAAAAAAATCTTACCGTTTTTGAAATTGCTTTTGAAGCAGGCTTTAATAATATCGCCAATTTCAATAAAGTATTTAAGTCCATCAAAAAGACAACTCCAACTGAATTTAAGGAACAATTTAAAGGAGTGAAAAAAATTGAATAATGCGCTTTTGAAATTCACTTTTTTCTGTATAATTAATTTAAAACAAAATAAAAATCCGGGTATCCACATCCGGAATATTTTTTGTTAAAAATGACGATAAATCCTCTTTTTTTGATTGTTTTTTATATGGTGTATTTTGCTGATATATAGTGGTTTAATGGGTTTAAAATAAAATTGCTGAAAAAATAATATCGTTTTATGATAAAATAGTATTATATCAGACTGGTTACAAAATTTAGATTTGTGAATGTGAATTAAATCTTAACAAAACTTTAAATAATTTAATACATAAACGGTAAAATTTTGCTGAAAAAACAATAATTTTTTTTGTATTGAAAAATAAAGCAATGTAATTGATTCTCAATTAAATCTAACGAATCTATACCTTATGAGAAAAGCAGTTATACCTGTTCTGTTCGTTTTTTCACTTTCTGCGAATGCACAGGAGAAAAAATCGGCCGACACTACGAAGACAAACAGTATTGAGGAGGTCGTAGTCACCTCTTTGGGGATAAAAAGGCAGGCCCGCTCTTTGACGTATTCCAGTCAGCAGATTGGTGGGGATGAGCTTACAGAAGTGAAAACTCCCAATCTATTAAATTCGATCAATGGAAAAGTTTCCAACGTACAGATCAACAGAACCAATGGTGTAGGTAGCTCCGTAAGGGTGATCATGAGAGGGAATAAATCTGTATCAAACAGCCAGCCATTGTATGTAGTGGATGGAATTCCAATTATCAATGGAACAGGAAAATCTACAGATATAAGTCAATATGCTAATATGCCGGATCCTGGTGATGTATTAAGTTCCATCAATCCAGATGATATTGAAAGTATTAACTTCCTGAAAGGAGCTTCAGCATCCGCATTATACGGTTCCGCAGGTGGAAACGGAGCTATTCTGATTACTACAAGAAAAGGGAAAATAGGTAAGAGCTCTATCGCTTACAGCACTAGTTTAACGGCAGAAAGAGCTTATAGTCTGCCAAAATTGCAGCATAGTTATTTATCTTATGATCCATCTGATCCTACTCAATCTCCAGGAAATAATATTGAGAGCTGGGGGGCAAAAGGTGCTTCAAAAGACTATCTTAAAGATTTTCTTCAAACCGGAACAACATGGGTAAACAGCCTTTCTTTCCAGTCAGGAAACGAAAAATCAACCAACTATTTTTCCATTGGAAATACTACCAATAAAGGGGTGATCCCAATGTCTTATTTTGATCAGTATAATGTCTCTTTTAGAAACTCAAGTAAATTTCTGGATGATAAACTGACATTGGATGCTAACTTCATTGGCTCCCTGCAGGACAGTAAAAACAGACAAACACCAGGAGCTTCTTTCTCACCTTTAACGAGTTTGTATTGGCTGCCAAGAGGAGTAGATTTTGATCAATACGGACCTGACAATTATTCTTTCATAGATAAAAAGAGACTTTTACCTGCACAAAATTGGTGGGAAGTAAAGCCTGACGGAAGCTTCAAAGGAAACCCGGAAACGCAAAACCCATATTGGATTTTAAACAGAAACCCGGTTACTGTTAAAAATAAAAATGCATACAGCGCCGTTTCGTTATCTTATCAGATCAATCCATGGTTGACAGCACGAGTAAGAGGAAACTATAGCTGGAATAGTTCAGACAGCCAGCGTGATATTTCTGCTTACTCAGCGCCTTCTTTATTGGCTGTGCAACAAGGAATTAATGGAAGAATGCTTAAAAATGTATATGAAAATTCATCTACCTATGGTGACGTTTTGTTGATTGGTAGTCCAAAATTAAGCGAATCAATTTCTTTAGACTTTACCGTTGGAGGAAGTGTGAATACGACGAGCAATAAAGTAACGCAAATTGATAATGCTTATCTGTCCATTCCTAATTTGTTTGCAATAAACAACCTGCAATGGAATGTAGACCGAAGCCCGGGAGATGGATATCATAATAACTACTGGAATTTGAAAAAACAGGTGCGATCGGTTTTTGCAAGTGCTTCAGTAGGATATAAGAATATGTTTTATGTAGATATGACCTTTAGAAATGACTGGGATTCTACTTTAGCATTAACAGGAAGAAGCGGATTTGATTATGAGTCTGTAGGAGCTAATGCAATCTTATCATCTATCTTTAAACTTCCGGAAGTGATCAATTTCTGGAAAGTAAGAGGGTCTTATGCAACTGTTGGTTTAGGATTGCCAGCCAATATTTCTAATGCGATGGTAGCCTATTATAATGCATATTCTTATGGAGTAGATGCGGGAAGTATTGTATATCCAAAAAGTTCATTCGTAACCAGCCGACCAGATCTTATTCCACGCCCGGAACTTAATAAAACTTTTGAGGCAGGAACTGAGCTGAGAATGTTTAGCAACAGATTAAATTTTGATCTTACCTATTATAACTCTAATGCCAGCAATCAATTGCTGGAGACTACTATAGGCTCTAACTTTGGAGGGATTCCATCAGGGTCATATTATATTAATGCAGGTAAAATACGCAATACAGGTTTTGAAGCCTCTTTGTCATACAAAGTTTTTGGTACAGAAAAGTTTGGCTGGACAACTACAGTGAATGCCTCAGCGAACAAAAATACAATTGTTGAATTATTTCCATCAGGTTTATCTATACCCGAAAACCAGCTTTTCTCATTAACGGGTGGAGGAGATTTTACAAAACTGAGACTGGGAGGATCTTTTGGAGACCTTTATGGGGTTAAATTCAAAAGAGATGATCAGGGACGTATTTTAGTAGATGAAAATGGAGTTCCATTAGCTACTACAGGTGATCCTCAATATTTGGGTAATCCAAACCCTAAGTTTATTCTAGGTTTTAATAACTCTTTTAATATTGGTAAACTGGGAATATCTTTCCTTATTGATGGTAAATTCGGAGGTAAAGTATTGTCTCTTACAGAGAAAGCAAATGATTTATATGGAGTAAGCCAGGCGACTGCTGATGCAAGAGACGCTGGCGGAGTATCCGTTCCAAACGCAGTATATGCTCCAGGTACACCTTTGGCAGGACAGGCTTATAACGGAGTTACTGATGCAAAAGCATATTATAAGAGAACGGGTGGTGCTGGTGGTATCGGAACAGGAATTGACGAAGCCTATATGTACAGTGCAACAACTGTACGTCTACGTCAGGCATCTATTTCATATAGCTTTGATATTCAATCAAAATATATGAGAAATGCAACGGTAAGCTTAGTAGGAACCAATTTATTCTTCTTTTACAAAAAAGCACCGTTTGATCCGGAGCAGGTATCAGGAAATACACCGGGTGGGGTAGGAGTTGATTCATTTGGACTTCCGGTTACCCGATCAATAGGACTATCATTAAAGGCTAACTTCTAATTTAACGAAAATGAAATTCAATAATATTAAAACACTGGTATTGGGTGCAGCAGTCTTAATGGCTGCTTCCGGATGCAGTGATCTAGATCAGTATAACCAGGAAAAGCTGGGGAATCCTGAAAACATGTACGCAGATTATAACGCGGTTGTTAATCCTTTAAAATCTCTTCAAAGAGGTCTTCAGTCAGATTATCAGCTCTATCCCAATCTAAGTGCAGATATGTTTAGTGGTATGTTCAGTACGGCAACTCAGTTTAATGGAGGAAAGAACAATACAACTTATTTTATGATGGATGGATGGAATAACAGGATTATTGCCAGACAACAGGATATTTTCAACTATTCTATCATCATCGATAATGCTGCTAAAAATTTCTATCCTGGAATAGACTTTACAGGGACATTTGCTGTTAAAAAGATTTTAAAGGTAATCACTGCAGCAAGAGTATCAGACAATCATGGTCCGGTAGTATACAGTAAATATGAAACACCCAATGCAAATGGGGTAACTGATTTTGATTCTCAGCAGCAAGCCTATCAAAATTTCATCAATGATCTTACTGTAGCTATTACGGATTTGCAAAAAGTTCAGAATATGCCTGCTACAGGAAATGAAGGTGACAAAGCTGCATTAAAAAGAGCTGACCTTGTGTACGGCGGAAATATGGCGCAGTGGGCTAAGCTTGCCAATTCATTAAAACTGAGATTAGCCATGAGAATGAGCTATGCTGATCCGGCAAAATCTAAGCAATATGCTGAGGAGGCATTAGCTTCATCTGCAGGATTGATTACTGATAATGCAGATAACGCTTTAATAAGTGTAGGACAATCAGAATTGAGCTTTATTATCTACTCATGGGGAGACTGTTTGATCGGTGCACCTTTGATGGCTTATATGAACGGATATAATGACCCAAGACTTCCGGCATATGCTATTCCTGCATCTGACCCAGGTTTACAAGGGAAGTACATAGGAATACGTCAGGGAATTGATTTATTAAATGGTAAGTCAACGTATGGAGGATTTTCACAACCACAGGCAAAATCTGCCAACGGAGATTATTTTTCCGGGACCGATGGTAAAATGAAATTATTCACTGCTGCAGAAACATGGTTCCTGAAAGCTGAAGCTGCTTTGAGAGGATATGCAGGCGCTGGAGATATTCAAACCAATTATACAACCGGAGTTCAGCAATCTTTCGGAGAATGGGGAAAGAGTGCTAATGTTGCTGCTTATCTTGCCGATAATACTTCTACAGAAGCTCCTTATGTTGACCCGAAAAATGCAGATAATAACGTACTTGTTGGAAACCCTCAGTTAAGTACCATTACGATTGCATGGAATAACGGGGATACCAATGAAAGAAAATTAGAAAGAATTATTACCCAGAAATGGCTTTCTCTTTATCCGAACGGACCAGAAGCATGGGCTGAGCAAAGAAGAACAGGATATCCGGTTCTTTTCAAAGTAAGAAAAAATGATAGTGGCGGTGCGATCAGTACAGAAGCAATGATCAGAAGAATTCCTTTCACTATTGATACTAAGACTTCACTTTATAATTACCAGCAGGCTGCACAAATGCTTAACGGACCTGATACCGGAGGCACTAAGCTATGGTGGGATAAGAAATAAAAAATATTCAGAATCACTCATCAGTAAAGAGACATCTCAATATCAGATTTTATTTGATACATTCATTGAGGCGGGAGAATAAAGTAGAATCTCCAAAAAATTTATAGTTTCGTTTTTTTTAGCCTGAATGAATCCTTGAGATGTTCTCTTTTATTTAGAATCTTATTTTCAAATATGGGAAAAAACAACTCCGGAACCCGTCGGATCCAGCCAATTCTTTGGATTTCAACATTATATTTTGCAATGGGTGTTCCCTTTGTGACCATTAATGCGGTTTCAGGAATCATGTATAAAGATATGGGCGTTTCGGATTCACAGATTACATTCTGGACAGCCCTTATCCTTTTCTCCTGGACATTAAAACCACTTTGGAGTCCGTTCCTGGAGATCTATAAAACAAAAAAATTCTTTGTTGTTTTTACTCAGTTTGCCATAGGAATTCTCTTTGCATTAGTGGCTTTAAGTCTGCCGATGCATGATTTTTTCAAGTATAGTATTGCCCTTTTTGCAGTAATAGCATTTTGCGGAGCTACCCATGATGTGGTGGCAGACGGAACGTATATTGGCTTTCTTACCAATAAAGAGCAGGCAAAATATATCGGCTGGCAGGGCGCTTTTTACAATCTGGCGAAGATTATCAGTAGCGGCGCACTCGTTTATTTTGCAGGTGTTTTAGAAAAAACAAAAGGAGTTACCAATGCCTGGATGATCATTATGGTGATCTATGCACTGCTGTTTTTTCTATTGGCTATTTATCACTATTTCATTCTGCCAAAAGAAAATAAAGAAGAACATAAAGAAGAGAAAAATGCCGGAAATGTTCGTAAAGAATTATGGGAAGTGATTACCTCTTTCTTTACCAAAAAGAAGATTCTGTGGTGTATACTCTTCATTATTCTGTATCGTTTTGCAGAAGGATTTGCGATCAAAATAGCTCCTTTATTTTTTAAAGCTCCAAGAACTTCAGGAGGATTGGGACTATCGACCTCCGATATCGGACTTATTTATGGAACATACGGTTCTGCGGCATTTATTTTAGGGTCTGTACTGGCAGGATATTTTATCTCAGCCCGCGGACTGAAAAGATCTTTGATATGGCTGTGCTGTGCATTCAATATTCCATTTGTGGTATATGCATTACTGGCTTATTATCAGCCATCAGATCTTTTGCCTGTGGGAATTGCTGTGGTCGTAGAATATTTCGGTTACGGATTCGGTTTTGTAGGGCTGATGCTTTACATGATGCAGCAGATTGCTCCCGGAAAACACAAAACGGCCCATTACGCTTTTGCAACAGGAATTATGAACCTTGGTGTGATGATTCCCGGAATGTTCAGCGGAATGATCAGTGACTGGATTGGATACAAAATGTTCTTTATCTGGGTCTTGATTGCTACGATTCCTGCTTTTTTAGCCACCTTATTCGTTCCTTTCCCTTATCCGGAAAATCAGAAAGAACAACAAATCAACTCATAATAATTAAAAATAAAAAGTAAAAAATACTTTATGACAGCTCAATCAGTAATGATCCCCTGGCAGGATCGCCCGGAAGATTGCAATGATATCATGTGGAGGTTTTCCGAAAACCCGATCATTAACAGATATGCGATACCAACATCCAACAGTATATTCAACAGTGCAGTAATCCCTTTTGAGGATGGATTTGCAGGAGTCTTCCGTTGTGACAACAAGGCCGTACAGATGAATATTTTTGCAGGTTTCAGTAAAGACGGAATCAATTGGGATATCAATCATGACCCTATTGAAATGCAGGCAGGAAATACAGACATGATTGAATCCGATTACAAATACGATCCACGTGTCACTTTTATAGAAGACCGCTACTGGATCACATGGTGTAACGGATACAATGGTCCTACCATCGGAATTGGGTATACTTTTGATTTTAAAGAATTTTTTCAGTGCGAAAATGCCTTTCTTCCATTCAACAGAAACGGTGTTTTGTTCCCTGAGAAAATCAATGGTAAATATGCGATGTTGAGCCGTCCGAGTGATAACGGACATACTCCTTTCGGAGATATTTATATCAGCTATAGCCCTGATATGAAGTACTGGGGAGAACACCGTTGCGTGATGAAAGTAACTCCTTTTGAAGACAGTGCATGGCAATGTACAAAGATCGGAGGTGGTCCCGTTCCTATCAAAACAGAGGAAGGATGGCTGCTTTTCTATCATGGCGTGATCAATACCTGCAGAGGATTCAGATATTCAATGGGAGCAGCTTTGCTTGATCTTGAAGATCCTACAAAAGTATTGTACAGAACGAAGCCTTATTTGTTGGCTCCCGCTGAATTGTATGAACTGACAGGAGATGTGCCGAACGTTGTTTTCCCTTGTGCAGCACTGACGGAAGGAGATAAAGTAACAGTATATTACGGTGCTGCTGATACCGTAGTTGCGATTGCCTTTGGATATATCTCAGAAATTATTGATTTTATGAAAAAGAATTCAATCTAATTAGTAATATAAAGTTTTTAGGAAATAGGTTAATCATCTTAATTTTTCCTTTTTTTGGGAATTTTATAATGGTTTTCCTATTTTTAAACCAACTTTTAAACAAAAAAAATCTCCGATACCTCTCTTATCATGAAAAAAGAACTGCTTATCTGCTTTTTTACAACCCTGATTTCTGTAGCAAATGCCCAGCAAAATAAAAATGATGTTTTATCCTGGGTAGACCCTTTTATAGGAACAGGAGGTCATGGGCACACATTTCCAGGGGCAACTACGCCATTTGGGATGATACAGCTGAGTCCGGATCAGAATACGAAAAGTGGCGACTGGGACTGGTGTTCCGGATACCACTACAGCAGTAAGACGATCATGGGATTCAGTCATAACCATCTGAGTGGAACGGGTTGGGCAGACCTTGGAGATATTCTGGTAATGCCAACGGTAGGGCAGATAAAAATGGTCCCGGGATCAGAAGATCAACCGGAAACAGGATACCGTTCAAAATTTACGCATGATAAAGAAGTGGCATCTCCGGGATATTATTCCGTAATGCTGGACAGCTATGGAATTAAAGCTGAACTGACTACTTCCCCAAGAGTAGGATTTCATAAATATACTTTTCCCAAAAGTGATGAATCTAACATTATTATTGATCCTACCAATAAAATCTTCGGAAATATCTACCATACTTTAGTAAGTGTAGAAGGCAATAATAAAATCAAAGGGTACTGCTACAGCAATGGCTGGGGAGGTAAACGGTTTGCTTACTTCGTGATGGAGTTTTCCAAACCGTTTAAGTCTTACGGCGTGTATGCTGACGGAAAAATCAAAAATGATGAAAAAATTGCCCTTGCCAAAGATGCTAAAGCCTTTGTAAGATTCTCAACAGAAGATCAGGAAAGCATTGAAGTAAAAGTATCTTTATCTCCGGTGAGTACAGAAAACGCACAGGAAAATTTCGATACCGAAGCAAAAAATATTGACTTTGCAAAAGCCAAAGAAACAGCCCAAAAAACCTGGAGAGACCTTATCGGAAGATTCCAGGTGACTGGAGGTACTGACAGTCAGAGAAAAATTTTCTACACAGGCGTTTACCATACATTCATTGCTCCCAACCTTTATATGGATACCAATGGAGATTATGTGGCCGCTCAGGAAAATATGAATACCAAATGGTTCACGAATTACAGTACTTATTCATACTGGGACGGATTCAGAGCAACGCACCCGCTGTTGACCATTATGGATCAGAAACACACAAAAGAATTTGCCAATTCTTTAATCAGCAGATATACAGACCGTAAAGACCACATGCCAATCTGGGAGCTTTGTGGATATGATAACTTCTGTATGTTGGGTTATCACAGTGCTTCGGTAATCTGGGATGCCATTTCAAAAGGAGTTCCGGGTATTGATGGAGAAAAAGCATTTGCAGCAATGAAAGATGCTTCTTTGACAGACAAAATGAGCAGTAGTGATGGAGGCGGAGGTCTTAATGATTATATCAAGTTAGGCTATACGCCATCAGAAAATGGAGCATCTGTTTCGGCAACATTGGAATATTCATATGATGACTGGTGTATCCAGCAGCTTGCAGAAAAATTAGGGAAGAAAGAAGAAGCAGAAGTGTATAAAAAACGTTCTATGAACTTTCTGAATACCTTCAATAAAGAAAATAATCACTTCTGGCCAAGACAAAAAGACGGGAAATTCTTAGCAGATTTCAAGCTTAATGATTGGAAAAAACTCCAGCCACACTGGGTTTCCGGAAATATCTGGGCCTATGATTTCTTTGTCCCACATCAGATTGATGAAATGATGAATCTGTACGGAGGAAAAAAAGGATTTGAAGAAAAACTGGATAAAACCTTTACAGAAGCGCTTCATATGGAAGGAGAACAGCATGTAGATATCTCAGGATTCATTGGATCTCTAGGATTTGGAGATGAACCTGGACATCATGTTCCATATCTGTACAACTATGCAGGAAGTCCTTACAAGACTCAGAAAATGGTGAAATTTATCCGTGACAATATGTATGCGGCGAAGCCGGACGGAATTGTCAATAACGAAGATTGCGGTCAGATGTCTGCATGGTATATTTTCTCTTCATTAGGATTCTATCCTGTGACACCTGGGAAGCCGGTTTATGCTATCGGAGCCCCACAATTTCCAAAAGCGTCATTAAAACTAGAGAATGGAAAAACTTTTACCGTAATTGCTGACAAGATATCCGAAAAGAATATCTACGTTCAGAAAATGTTCCTGAACGGAAAAGAATACAAAAGCTGGGAGCTGAATCACAGCGATATCATGAACGGTGGCGAACTGAGATTTGTAATGGGAAGCAAGCCGGTAAAATAAGACTCATAAAATAAACGAAACAAAAGTATCAATGGAAAGGAGAAATTTTATTAAAACAAGTGCACTGGCAGGAGCCGGATTGCTGTTTACTCAAAATGTTTTTGCTAAAAATTTAGTGCTGGATGATTTTCCTGTTGTCCGTGTTCCTAAAGAGAAAAGACATTTTACCAGCGAATCCGTAGAAAATGCTATCGCTGCTTTTAAAAAGAAAGTTAAAAACAAAGAACTCAGCTGGCTCTTTGAAAACAGCTTTCCGAATACATTAGATACTACTGTTTTCTATAGTGAAACCAACGGGACGCCGGATACTTACGTTATCACAGGAGATATTGATGCCATGTGGCTTCGTGACAGTTCTGCACAGGTTTTCCCTTATCTGCAGTTCTCTAAAAAAGATGAAAAGCTGCACAAGCTGATCTCAGGAGTGATTCATAAGCAGACGACTTTTATCCTGAAAGACCCTTATGCAAATGCTTTCTATAACGATGACCAAAAGATCAGTAAATGGAAAGAATATGACCATACCGATATGAAACCGGGAACCCACGAAAGAAAATGGGAAATAGACTCGCTTTGCTATCCCATCCGTCTGGCTTATCACTTCTGGAAAACAACCGGAGATACAAAACCTTTCGACGCTAACTGGCTGAAAGGAATTAAACTTACCCTGCAGACTTTCACAGAACAGCAGAGAAAAAATGATCTTGGACCTTACAAATTCGAGCGTACAACAGCGTGGGCAACAGATGGAGTTCCTATGGGAGGATATGGTTATCCGACAAAACCGGTGGGTCTTATCAGCTCTATGTTCCGTCCAAGTGATGATGCTACTATCTACGGATTCCTGATTCCGTCTAACTTATTTGCAGTAGTAAGCTTACGTCAGGCTGCGGAAATGGTTTCTCAGATTAAAAATGAAAAAACGTTGGCTCAACAGCTGAACAGCCTTGCTGATGAGGTAGATACAGCCATCAAAAAATACGGAATTTACAATCATCCTGAATTTGGAAAAATCTATGCTTTTGAAGTGAATGGCTTTGGAAGCTATAACCTGATGGATGATGCGAACTGTCCAAGCTTGCTGGGACTGCCTTATCTGGATGCGGTGAAAGCGGATGACCCTGTGTATTTGAATACAAGAAAATTTGTGTGGTCAGAAAACAACCCATTCTTCTTCAAAGGTAAACTGGCAGAAGGGATAGGAGGTCCGCATATCGGACTTGACATGATCTGGCCAATGAGTATCATCATGAAAGCACTCACTACAAAAGACAAAAGTGAGATCAGATGGTGTATTGATACTCTGCAGAAAACGCACGGCGGGACAGGCTTTATGCATGAATCCTTCCATAAAGACGATGCCAAAAAATTCACCAGAGAATGGTTTGCATGGGCCAATACATTATTCGGTGAATTGTTATGGAAAACCTTTAACGAAAACCCTGAGCTACTGACATAGCCCTCCCTTTTATATGGCTTATTCATCTGAGATACTTTCCTGAAAAGAAGGTATCAGGGGAAAGCTATATAAAAATTCAGACACCAAAGACCTTAAAAAAATTATACAATGAAAAAAAAATCCATCCTTACCGCTCTGATGGCAGTGATGCTTCAGTCAGGTTCTCTGATTAATGCACAGCAGCTTAATCCTACAGGAATTTGCTATGTGGAAGTGAATAACAACAACCTCCTGAATGCAGGAGCGTACAAACTGCAGACATCGAACAGCTATCTGTTTAATGTGGTGAATATTTTTGCGGCTAATATTAATTATGATACCAGCCGTGGAAGAGCTTATCTGTATTCCAATAATAATGTTACGAAAGTGCTTACCAATGCGGATACTTACATAAAGCCACTTCAGCAGAAAGGAATGAAAGTCGTCCTGACGATTTTAGGAAACCACCAGGGAGCTGGGATCTGTAATTTTCCTACCCGTGAAGCCGCAAAAGACTTTGCCCTACAGCTTGCCAATACAGTGAATACTTACGGTCTTGATGGAATTGATTTTGATGATGAATACTCAGAATATGGAAATAACGGAACTGGGCAGCCTAACGACAGCTCTTTTGTAATGCTTGTTCAGGAGCTTAGAGCATTATTACCGAATAAGATTATTTCATTCTATTATTATGGTCCTGCTGCTTCAAAACTTTCATGGAACGGAGCAAGAGTAGGCGACAATGTTAACTACAGCTGGAATGCCATGTACGGAACATTCTCCGCTCCCAATGTACCTCCTCTTACCAAAGCACAAATTTCTCCTGCAGCCGTATGGATGGGAAATACGTCCAATTCTACAACAACCAGCCTGGCCACTCAGACTAAGAACGGTGGTTATGGAGTATTTATGTGGTATGATCTTCATGGAACTAATGAAACAGCACAACTTTCAGCGGGAACTCAGACGTTATATGGAGAACCAACTGTTTTAAGCGGTACTTTACAGTCATGGACACAGGGTACAAACTGTGATGCGCCTATCGGACTGTTCACAAGCAATCTTACCGGAACAAGCGCAAAACTGAACTGGTCAGCTGTAGGAACCAATACCTATGATATTGATTATAAACCAGCTTCTTCAACAACATGGACGAATGCCGTGTCTGCAACGAGCGCTACTTCTGTAACAGTTTCAGGTTTAACAGCCAATACTGAATACGACTGGAGAATCAGAACCAACTGCAGCGTGAAAAGTGCTTATATGTTTGCTCCAAGATTTACCAGCACTTCAGGAACGACTCCTACAGGATCTTATGCCTTATCTCTGGATGGAAGCACTGAATCAGGGGCTGCCGGAAGTATGAACCTGAGCGGTTCCGCATTATCTTTTGAAGGCTGGATCAAACCTTCGTCCTTCAAGTCTGCTTCTCCTTATATTTCTTCTATCATGGGAACTGAAGTAAGCGACAGTAATTCCGCATTCTTACGATTAGGAGATGCCAGCCTGGCCAATAATAAGCTTCAGTTTGTAGTAAGTATTAATAATGTTCAGCAAAAACTGGCTTCCGCAACAGCTTTGAATGCCAACACCTGGTATCATGTTGCCGCAACATATGACGGTGCCAATATGAAATTGTATATCAACGGTGTTCTGGATGCGACTAAAGCACAAACCGGAAGTGTGAATTCAACAGGAGCATTTAATGTAGGATATTTATATAACACATCAAGAAACTTCAATGGAAAAATAGATGAGGTAAGAGTGTGGAAACGTGCACTAAGCCAGACGGAAATCAGTCAGAATATGTGCAATGTATCGGTTCCGGCAACATCATTGGCTGCCTATTGGAAGTTTAACGAAGGAAGTGGTTCTACTGTTCAGGATACATCCGGAAATGGAGTGACTTTATCATTAACAGGTGTTGATGCTTCCAATTGGGGAACAGATCTGCCTTGTGCAACAGGAAGTTCGCTATTAGCAAGAAATGCAGTAAGTCAAAAGGCAGTAAGCGCAGGACAGACCAACATTAAAAATCAAATCAAATT
Organism: Chryseobacterium rhizoplanae; assembly: GCF_900182655.1. Classification (GTDB taxonomy): domain Bacteria; phylum Bacteroidota; class Bacteroidia; order Flavobacteriales; family Weeksellaceae; genus Chryseobacterium; species Chryseobacterium rhizoplanae. The sequence goes on along the minus strand of NZ_FXTC01000002.1, from coordinate 313,768 downwards.
ATATCCGAATCCGGTAAGCAAATCTTCATCACTTACAGTTTCTGTTCCGGATGAATACAGCAAAGGAAAATTAACGGTTTATGATTTTAATGGAAGAATCGTAGACACAAAATCACTGAATTCCGGCGATAATCAGATTGAATTGACAAGACTTTCAGCAGGAAACTATATTGTTCAGTTTGAATCTCATGATGGAAGTTTAAAACAATCCGAAAAACTAATTGTAAAATAACAAAATCAGTCATTGGGCTTCGGCCCAATGATTTTTCTACTACAAATTAATATACTATGAGAAAAAAATCCTTTTTTATTCCCTTAATGGCCCTCATGCTTCAGACTGCCCCGTTGCTCAAAGCACAGCAGCTCGATCCTTTGGGAGTCTGCTATGTGGAAGTGAACAACAATAATATGCTGAATGCAGGTTCTTATACTTTGCAGAATACCAACAGACAGCTTTTTGACGTTGCTATTATTTTTGCAGCGAATATCAACTATGATGTTTCTAAAAACAGAGCCTATATCTCCAATAATAATAACGTTACTAAAGTTCTGAATGATGTTAATACCTATGTAAAACCTTTACAGCAAAAAGGAATAAAAGTACTTCTGGATCTTTTAGGAAACCATCAGGGAGCGGGGATTTCTAATTTTCCTAACCGGGAAGCGGCAAAAGATTTCGCTTTACAGGTAGCTCACACTGTTTACACTTACGGACTGGATGGAGTAGACCTTGATGATGAATATGCAGGCTACGGAAATAACGGAACAGGACAGCCCAATAACAGCTCCTTTGTCATGCTTTTGCAGGAATTGAAAGCAGCAATGCCGGATAAACTGATTACATTCTATTATTATGGACCCGCTACCACAAGACAAACCTATAATGGAGATCTGGCAGGAAATTATATCGACTACACCTGGAATGCGATGTACAGTACATACAATGCTCCTGTAGTTCCTCCTCTTAATAAATCCAAAATCTCAGCAGCTGCTACATGGATTCAAAACTCAAATCCAAGCTCAACTTCTGCAACGACATTGGCAAACTTAGCGACCAGCACAAAGAATGACCAATACGGCGTTTTCATGTGGTATGACCTGGCAGGAACCAATGTTGCCAGCTATCTGAGTACAGGTTCCAATATCCTTTACAACGAAAATACGCTCTTAAGCGGTCAGTTATATTCATGGTCTCAGGGGCAAACCTGCGATCCGCCATTGGGACTGGATGTTTCCAATGTGACAGGAACTTCAGCAAAACTGAACTGGACTTCCAACGCGTCCCAATCTTACAAAATTGATTACAAACCAGCCAATTCAACGGTATGGACGAACGCGGACAATAATTATTCAGGAAATAATATTGTAATCAATAACCTTACGCTGAATACAGACTACGACTGGAGAATACAGTCCAACTGCTCACCGACATTAACAAGTACTTATATTTTTGCACCAAGGTTTAACTCCGGAAGTGGCTGCACTACGCCATCAGGATTAACTTCCGGAAGTTTCCTTGGTACTACCGCCCAACTGTCATGGGATGCAGGAAATGCAACTTCATATACATTACAGTATAAAACTGCTACTGCCACAACATGGTCTGAAATCCCGAATATTACCACCAATTCCTATTCATTACAAAACCTGACGCCTAATACAAATTATGTATGGAAAGTGCAGGCAGGATGTGCGGGAGGAACTACAAGTACCTATTCAGGAGAAGGATCATTCAACAGCGGTTTTGCTCCTGTTACAAGTCCTGGTGCAAGATCTCTTTCTTTTAACGGGAGTACTCACTATCTGAATGCAGGTCAATTTAACCTGAGTGGAAATGCAATGACATTTGAAGGATGGGTAAAAGTAAATGCTTTCAAAACAGGATTCCCTTATATTTCATCAGTAATGGGTATTGAAGTGGGAGATAATAACTCGGCAATGCTTCGTTTCGGAGATGGAAACCTGGCCAATAATAAACTTCAGTTTATTTTGAGTTTTGGTTCATCTCAGGTGAAGCTTAACAGTAATACAGCATTTAATACCAATACATGGTACCATATTGCAGCCACTTATGACGGTGCAGCAATGAAAATTTATGTCAATGGAAACCTGGATGCAAGTTCAGCAGTGACGGGTAATTTCAATGCCAACGGTATTCTTTATCTGGGTAGAAATTATGATAATTCCCGTACAATCAATGGGTTCCTGGATGAATTCAGAGTTTGGAAAAGAGCCTTAACTCCTCAGGAAATAGTAAGCAATAACTGTAATGTTCCTGCCAACTCCACAGGACTTGAAGCCAACTGGAAAATGGATGAAGGAAGTGGAATGGGAGCTTTAGATGCTACAGCCAACACTCATTTTGCAACCCTGATCAATATGACAGATGCCAACTGGAGAACAGATGTTGCCTGCACTTCATCTCTTGCCGTGAAAGATATTGAATCTGTAAAAGAGAACAGCACTGTTTATCCGAATCCTGTGAAAAGAGGAAATGATATTCATTTCGCTATCAGCGATAACTCTGCAAGTGAAGTGGCATTGTATGATGCTTCAGGAAAATTGTTCAAAAAACAGAGTATTAATCAAAATAATAACGCAGTCAATACACAGGATTTAATCAGTGGTACTTATATTTACAAAATTACATCCTCAAACAGTAAAGTACTATCGACTGGTAAAGTGATTGTAAAGTAAAGTTCAGATAATGAAATGGTTATCGGAATTAATAATATAAAGTCTGAAATACAAAGCAGACAGACAGGGTGGTGTATTCCTGTTTGTCTGTTTTTTCAGTCAAAGGATGTTTGAATTTAAAATAATAAATAATGCAGAATATAGTAGGAATAGATATCGGAGGATCACACATCACGCTGGCTCAGGTAGACCCGGAAAAACGTGAAATCATTTCATCCACTTATGTAAGAGAACATGTAGATGCTTTTGAAAACAAAGAAGTTATTTTCTCCGCATGGGTTTCGGCCATTCATAAAGTGGCCCATGATCTGGTAAAAGAAGATCTTTTAGTTGGGATTGCAATGCCAGGGCCTTTTGATTATGAAAATGGAATATCATTGATGCAGCAGGGGAAATTCATCGATATCTATCAGGTAAATATCAAAGAAGAGCTGGCCAAAAGACTTTCTGTTTCTCAGGCACAGATTCATTTTGTAAATGATGCGGCAGCCTTCATGGAGGGTGAGGTATTCGGAGGATGCGCTCAGGGATTCAATAAAATTTTTGGAGTGACACTCGGTACGGGACTGGGAACAACCTTCTTCAATGGAGAATTTGCTACCGATGAAGACTTGTGGGATTCTCCTTTTAAAGATTCTATCAGTGAAGATTATCTGGCAACACGATGGTTTGTGAATCGTTATAAAGAACTCACCGGAGAAGAAATTTCAGGGACTAAAGAATTGTTGGATAAACCAGCAGAAATACAAACCCAAATATTTGATGAGTATGCAGATTCTTTCTCTGAATTTATCGTGAAATATGTAGATCATTACAAACCGGAAGTTTTAGTTATAGGAGGAAATATTGCCAAGGCTTATCCCTATTTTGAACAAAGATTTATTCAGAATTTAACAAAGAATAATATTAACTTGCAGGTTAAAATTTCTGCCATATTTGAAGATGCAGCCATTCTTGGAGCGGCCAGCTATGCATTAAAAAAGCTTATATAAATTAACAAACGAAACGATACAATGAAGTTTATATTTTCTACCTGCTTCCTGTTATTACAGGCCTGGGCCTTTGGTCAGAATGTATCTCCCGTAGATTATGTGAATCCTTTGATGGGAACGCAGTCCAAGCCTTCTTTATCCAACGGAAATACCTATCCGGCAGTCGGACTTCCCTGGGGAATGAATATCTGGACACCGCAGACCGGTAAAATGGATGACGGATGGGCTTATACCTACGATGCAGATAAAATAAAAGGATTTAAACAAACGCATCAGCCTTCTCCCTGGATGAATGATTACGGCGCATTTGCCATCATGCCGGGAGTGGGAAAAGTGAAATTTAAAGAAGACGAAAGAGCAAGTTGGTTCAGCCACAAAGCTGAGGTTACTACGCCTTATTTCTACAGTGTATACCTTGCGGACATCAATGTTACTACAGAATTTACACCTACAGAAAGAGCTTCCTATTTTAAATTTGATTTTCCCAAAACAGACAGTGCTTACATCGTCGTAGATGCATTGAACAAAGGTTCTTACATCAGGATTTTCCCTAAAGAAAGAAAAATTATTGGGTATACCACAAAATATTCTACCGGGAAATATGATAATTTTAAAAACTATTTCGTCGTTCAGTTTGATAAAGATTTTGAACTGACAAAAGCCTGGAAAGATGATAAACTGGTTAATGACCAATTAGAAATTACCAGCGATCATACAGGAGCTGTCGTAGGTTTTAAACTTAAAAATAAAGAAACGGTTTATGCGAAAGTAGCCTCTTCATTCATCAGCTTTGAACAGGCAGAACTGAATCTGAAAAGAGAAATAGGAACCAGAAACTTCGAACAGGTAAAAACCGATGCTAAAAATATCTGGAACAAAACATTAGGAAAAATAGATGTAAAAGGAGGAACAGATCAGCAGATGAGAACCTTTTACTCTTCTTTATACAGAACTCTATTCTTCCCGCAGAAACTATATGAAGTGGATGCTCAGAATACAATAAAACACTGGAGTCCTTACAACGGTAAAATTGCAGACGGAAGAATGTTCGCAGGGACCGGATTCTGGGATACTTTCCGTGCTTTGTACCCTTTCCTGAACCTTGTTTACCCAAGCATCAATGTAGAAATGCAGGAAGGATTGGCTAATGCATACAAAGAAGGCGGATTCTTACCGGAGTGGAGCAGCCCGGGATATTCTGATATTATGATCGGAAACAATTCTGCATCCGTTGTAGCAGATGCTTACATCAAAGGACTTCGCGGGTACGATGCGGAAGCTCTTTGGCAGGCCGTAAAACACGGAGCGAATAATGAAGGTCCTATAGAAGCAGTAGGCCGTGCAGGAGTAAAGTATTATAATGAATTGGGTTATGTTCCTTACGACGTAAAAATCAATGAAAATGCGGCAAGAACATTAGAGTACGCTTATGACGACTTTTCAATTTATCAGTTAGGAAAAGCATTGGGGAAACCCGCTTCAGAAATTGATATTTATAAGAAAAGAGCTTATAATTATAAAAATGTCTTTGACAAGGAAACAGGTTTGATGCGTGGTAAAAATAAAGACGGGAACTTCCAGAAACCTTTCAATCCTTTCAAATGGGGAGATGCGTTTACAGAAGGAAACAGCTGGCATTATACATGGTCTGTTTTCCAGGATATTGACGGTTTGTCAGAGCTGATGGGTGGAAAAAAGAAATTTGAAGCCAAACTCGATGAGGTTTTCTCATTGCCGCCGGTTTTTGATGACAGCTATTATGGTGGTGTTATCCATGAGATCAGAGAAATGCAGATCATGAATATGGGGCAGTATGCCCATGGAAACCAGCCTATTCAGCACATGATCTATCTGTATAATTATGCAGGAGCGCCTTACAAAACACAATATTGGGCAAGACAAGTAATGAATAAATTGTACCATGCCACTCCGGACGGATATTGTGGAGATGAAGATAACGGACAGACTTCCGCATGGTATATTTTCTCAGCCCTTGGATTTTATCCCGTAACGCCGGCAACGGATCAGTATGTGTTGGGAGCTCCATTATTTAAAGAAGCAACCATTCATCTTGAAAATGGTAAGAAAATTGAAATAAAAGCTCCGGAAAACAATTCTGAAAATTTATATGTAAAATCTTTGAATGTAAACCAACAGCCTTATTCCAAAAACTGGCTGAGCCATAAAGAGTTGATGAAAGGAGCTGTGCTAGACTTTAAAATGGATAACAAACCAAATAAAGAAAGAGGTTCACAGGAAAAAGATTTTCCGTATTCAATGTCAAAAGAAGAATCAAATAAATAATTTTTAATTTAAAAATATCACTGTATGAGTACAGAAAAAAAAGAAATATTCGATAAAGTGGGAAGCATGCTGCAGAAACAAGGTTTTAACATTGCAGCAAAAGATGATACAAGACCATGGGGAGGATTCTTCGTGATTGATGAAACACAGGCGCAGGATTTTGCCAACCAGTATTTTGATGGGATTGATGTAGACAGCCTGAGAATAGGAGGGAAGCTAAGCCCGAAAATCCTTATTGTGGCTCCGGAAGCAAGATTAAGCTGGCAGTATCACCACAGAAGAGCCGAAATCTGGCAGGTAGTGGAAGGAACTGTAGGAATCAAAAGAAGCAATACTGATGAAGAAGGAGAATTAGGAGAATATGGACCAAAAGATCAGGTAAAACTTCAGCAGGGTGAAAGACACAGATTAATCGGTCTTGCAGGCTGGGGTATCGTTGCCGAAATCTGGCAGCACACTGATGCCTCCAATCCTTCCGATGAAGATGATATCGTAAGAGTACAGGATGATTTTGGAAGATAATCCGGAATAAGCAGATATTACAAATCCCATTTTAGCAGGTCATAGGGCTCTAAAATGGGATTTTTTTATTGAAGTGGAAATAAGATAATAGTACTTATTTTTCCCAGGTTTTTTCTATCTCTTCCAGTGTTTTTCCTTTGGTTTCCGGAACCATTTTCCAGATAAAGAGGAAAGTAATTACAGCAACAATCATATAAATCCAGAATGTATAAGCATTCCCGATAGATCCTATAAGCACGGGAAAGGTTTGAGATACCAGAAACACCGCCAGCCAAAGAAAAAATGTAGCCACAGACATTGCCGTAGCACGGGCTTTTGTAGGGAAAATCTCGGCAATAACAACAAATGTCAAAGGCCCCAATGACATAGCAAAGCAGGCAATATAACCAAGAATTGCGATGAGAACAAGATATCCCTGCTGTTGGGTATAAAAGGCAAAACCTACAATAAAAAGACAGATAGCCATCCCGGAAATTCCCAGCAGAAGAAGTTTTTTCCGGCCCCAGAGGTCTACATATTTTATAGCAACAAAAGTAAAGATCAGATTAATAACTCCTACAAGAATGGTTTGTATAAAGGCAGAATCCGATCCTACACCTGTTGATTTGAAAATTTCAGGAGCATAATACATAATCGCATTGATTCCCGTGATCTGTGAAAATACAGCGAGCAAAATTCCAATAATAAGAGCCTGTTTTAATTGGGGTTCTTTTATCTCGGAAAAAGAAAAAGGAGTTTCGTCTTTCAGGGATTCACTGATAGATTCCAGTTCCTTTTGAGCCGCATGGGTTCCATTAATCTGTGTAAGAATGGCTAATGCTTCATTGTTCCGTTTCTGTTTTGCCAGCCAGCGAGGGCTTTCAGGTACACTAAGTAGTAGTAGAATAAAGATTATTGAAGGAATAACTCCTGATCCGAACATCCAGCGCCATCCCGTAGAAATATTCCAGCTTTCATCATGAATACCGGCGATGTAAGCATTCACAAAATAAATAACAAGAATGCCTGTCACAATTCCCAGCTGAAAGATGGATATCAAACGTCCCCGAATTGCTGCTGGTGCCATTTCTGAAATATACATCGGAGAGAGCATGGAGGCAATCCCGATTCCCATACCTCCAATAATCCGGAATATAACAAAAATCCAGAGGTTAGGGGCCAATGCTGTTCCTACAGAAGAAATGATGAATAACAGGGCAGAAAGCATTAATACTCTTTTCCTTCCCACCTGATCACTGAGTTTCCCGGAATACATGGCTCCGATGATACAGCCCAGTAAAGCACAGGAAGCTACCCAGCCAGTCATTACATCAGAAAGCTGGTAATAAATCTTCATAAAACCAATAGCTCCTGAGATCACAGCAGTATCATAGCCGAACAATAAACCACCCACAGAAGCTACCAGAGTCGATTTATAAATAATATTTGAAGAGGTGTTTGTTGACATACCGTTTATTTTAAAACTTTACCTGCAATCATTTCCGTACGGACACTGGCTTTTATCGTAGCACATTCCTTGCCTGTGCTTTCACCATGAGGAGTAATGGTATAAGCTCCTACATGAGCCGGAACAATAAAGGTTTCAGCATAATGAATAATATAAGGCTCAAAACTGTTATCCGGGCTCTCAATAATTGCTTCACGGCCCTCCACAAGATTCAGAACATTTACAACACCTTCTGTGTGATGATGAACTTTTTGGGTAAACCAATGTCTGCGGGTTTCAATAAATGACCCGGCATCCAGTCCGGTACGTTCTTCCCGCCATCCTTCTCCTTCAGCAATCGGTTCTGTGAGGTTAAGGATATGTTGCTGGGTCCATGAAGCAGTACGATCCCATTGAATTACTTTTTTGCCATGGTCAAGAGATATCGGTCGAGGTTTACCATCCAGTCCCATTCTTCCCCAATCCCAGAGCTTAAATGTAAAAATATAAGGAGTTGCACTTATTTCCAACACTACAGAATTGGCTCCAGAGCAATGTATGGTTCCTGCGGGTATTGATACATGATCATGTTTGCGGACAGGCCATTTTTGTACATATTCCTCAGCATCAAAAGGGATCTTGCCATTTTGAGCCGCAGTAAGCGCTTTCATCATATGATCGGGATTTACATTTTCTTTCAGTCCAAGATATACAAAAGCATTGTCTCCGGCATCCAGCATATAATAGCTTTCGTCCTGGGTATAAGACATTCCGAACTTTTCTTTGATATATTCTTTCAATGGATGTACCTGTAAGCTTAAATTTCCACCTTCCATGGTATCCAGAAAGTCAAAACGAATAGGAAATTCATCCCCAAACCCTTCATAGACATCTTTTCCAAGTAAGGCATCAGGCTGAAAAAATACAAGATTGATCGATGGAATTTCCACAACCTGATCTCCAAATTCTAATAACAAACTGTTTTCTTCCGGTACACAATCGAAGCCCCATGCATAATTGGGTGCATTTCTGTCCAGATCACAGACTTCTTTCAGCCATTGTCCGCCCCATGGTCCCGGATCAAAGAAAGGAACCACTCTGAAAGGCTGTTGCACGGTCTGCTGAAGAGCTTCAAACAGCGCATCGGTACTAATCATTTTGGGTTGATGAGGAATGGTGGTATCCAAAACAAAATGACAAGTCCTCAGAATTCTTTTTTTATAACGGTCACAGACGCGCCAGTCTACAAAATAGGCATGTTTGTATTGGTAAGAAAAAGCATCTGTATAATTAGTTCTGCCCAGGTTACAGGCCGTATTGTTTCGGAAGCGCATCTGTATTCCCCATCTCGGCATATCAGCATAAATGGAAAGATCAGGCTGGCTGGTAATCAAAGTTGCTCCAGGGCCTATAACTACTGTACAGTCCTTATTTTCATCAATTTTTTGTTGAATTTCCAATACTTTTGAAGCTTCAAAATAATCTTCAAGTTCTAACGGAGTCATATAACCGAATACAGGATCATCTGTAACATATTCCTGTACCATTGCAGCAATATTATCCTCAGGTTTCATTGCTTCTGAAGTATCAATGATCAATCCGGGATTTAAGAATTCCTTTGCTGAGCTAATGATTTCTTTGAGAAAAACGCCTGGATAGCATTCAATGATAATTATTTTAGGGGTATTTTTTTTGAGTTCTCTGAAAATATTTTCCCAGCCTGTTACGCAGGTATGGTTTTGTATTTTAATGACAGGAAACTTATTGAAATTTGATTTCATTCTGATTTTTATTAATGATTGACAAGATGTGCAATCCCCAGCAAAGCTGCAGTGCCGGGAAATGCGCCTTCTTCGATATGTACCTTTCCCCAGGGAGTCCAGGCGTGAGTGTCTATATATTGTTTGATATAAGGAATAATCTGTGAACTGCTGGCCATAATTCCACCCGTCAGTACAAGGACTTCCGGATCATAGGAATGGATGAGGTTAATGGCACCTGCTGACCATGCTTGTAAACTTTGATCACGTAGATGTAAAGCTGTAGTGTCACCTTCATCAGCGAGTCTGAAAACAAGTTCATAATCAATAACGGGTGATGCGGAGAGCTTACTTTCGGTGAAATTTTTTTGTGTTCTTGCCATTGCCGGAAGATTCCATGTAGAAGCTTCAGTTTCCACACAGCCTTTATTTCCGCAGTTGCAGGAATCTCCTGTATAATTAATTACAGAATGTCCACCCAATATGCCGGCTGTGAAATGCTTACCCTTCAGCAATTGTCCCTCCATGATGGCAGCGCTTCCAATACCGGTTCCTAATGTCATTAAAACAATATTTTCATAATTTTTGGCATTTCCATATTTCCATTCTCCCAGTAATGCAGAACGGGCATCATTTTCCAGAGTAAAAGGCAGGTCAAATGTCTTTGAACACCATTCATTCAGATTAATATCAGGAGCGTCTCCGAATTTTTTATCAATAGAAAGAATTTTTTTCTGAACACTGTCTACAATACCCGGAGAAGCTATTCCCAACCCCGCAATATCAGCGGTGGAAAGTCCAAGTTGATGTAACATGTTTTTCACTGTTTCCTGTATGAAAGGAAGTCTGTGCCGGAGACCTTTACCGGAATGAGCATCAATGGATGCAGAATATAGGATTGTACCATCTTGTATGATTCCTGTTTTAATTCTGGTTCCACCCATGTCTATAGCAATTACTGGCTTTGACATCTGCTTTTGGTTTAAATGTTTTAAATAATATAAATTCTGATTTAAAATCAAAAAACTAATCTGATTTCTATTACATCCATTCCGGATAAACTAATCTTTTCGTCAGGAGATAATACTTTCCCACTTTTAAGCTCAATAATCTTTGAAGGTTTCAGCTGTTCCCATACAAAAGCAGTTGTTTGCTCACTTTCAGAAGGGTTGTAAAGTCTGATAAGGAAACTCTTATCTTCCTGTGGGGTAACACTTGTTACAACAATATTGTCATTATTCATACGGAAAAGACTTTTTCCGGCAGGTGTTTTTTCTTTGACAGGAATGGCGATAAGAGGCTGTGTAAAAGCAGTGGCGGACTTTTCATTTTCTACGGCATCAAAAGCAGCATGAGGACGTAGTGTATAATGATAATGCACGGGACCTTCCTGATCTGCTTTATAATTGGTATGCCAGTAGTTGTTCATCGCATAGCTGAACCAGTTTGTCGTTCCCGGGGTTCCCTGATCTTTCCATTTCTTATGGCTGTTGTCAATTGTCATTCTTTCATCAATCATTTCTGCTGCTTCAATCAATGGTGTTTCCAGCATCATCCACTGCATTCCCTTTTGTCCGGAAGAGGCATCTACCCATCGGCGGCTGTACCAGTAATCCATATTCGAGCCGGGAAGCTGATCTGTAAGATATTTCATCGTTCCATAACCGGCATCTATTGTAATATTTTTAAAATCTGAATTGAAAGGAAAGCCAAAATGAACAGATTCTTTTGTCCGGACAGGTTTTTTATCTACAATATTTTCCAGCACTACTTCATCACTTCCGGCTGTCAGTGTAATGATTCTTTCTAATTTTTTAGCTCCTGGAGCTTCTGATGTAATTGAAACTTTAGCGATCACAGGACCATTTTCCAATACTTTTACCTGTACATTGGCATTTGATATCGCTTCCTTCGGGTCAGATCCCGGTACATACCAATAACTGTTCAATCCCTGATTATTGAAGCTTCCTGCATAATTTGTTGAATTGTTATCTGTAAAGCGGGCAATACTTCCTGTCTTAAGATCCCACGTCAAAGACACTTTTCCATTGGAGATTCCGGTATCTGTAACGGTAAAAGATTTTTGGGATATCACTTTATTTTTAATAACAGTATAGACAGCAGATCCTAATGCAGGAATATCTTTAGCAAAGAATACCATTGTTCCGTTCTGCAATTTCTGAAGAGGAATTTTATTTCCTGCAATATCCTGAACAGCATTTCCCCAAGCCGTTTCCGGAATTGTGACCATACCGCTTCTTGTCCATGATGAGGTGTTGAAAACAGCAATTGTTTTAGAAGAAGAATCGGTGAGAGGCTGCAACAGTTCTTTTTCTAATTTTTCTGCAATAGAATTACCATCAAGTGAAAACTGTCTTTTCACTTTCCACTGATCTGCCACGAATGGAAGATCAGGAGCCGTAATACTGTTGAAAGCTCCCCATGTATGCTCATGGAACAGAATTACATTTCTCCAGGCTTCATAAAAATTCTGATGATTATATTGAGCAGGGTTCAGCATGGCATAAAGCGTAGTAAGCTGCTGTAATTTCAGGCTGCTGCTCCGGTTGATGCCCTCTTCTTTTGCCGTGGACATCGCACCATCTTCCCAATAAGGACTGATATCACCTTTTACTACAGGGATCTCATTACCATATTTCTTTTCAAATACTTCAAACATCTTCTCATTTGTGCTCAAGATGATCTTAGGCGAAGTATATTTTTTATTCCATTCATCTACAAATCTGGAAACCGAAGGATCTATCGGGCCGTTGTCTGCTACAATATTATAGCGCCACTGTACCATATCATACGGATAGTTAGTTTGGGTAAGATCATTCAGATACTCAGCAATTTTTTTCTGTCCGGTCTCAAATACAGCTCCCGGATGTACTCCGTGCCATGAAGAATATCCTCTTCCCGCCGTCCAGAATAATATTTTTTCTTTTCCGGAAGGAGATTGCCACCATACAGGTTTATCACCCCAGTTTTTCACAAAATTTCCTACACGGTCTCCCAGATAAGGATTTGTTTTTCCTAAATAATTAGGTCCGCTGGAAAAATATTTTACTCCGGATGATGTTAAAGCAGGAACCAATGCCCAGGCAAATCCCGGTACATCAGACATCATCGCACTGTTGATCTTTAAACCAAACTCCTTTTCAAGTTTTTGAGCATATTCTGTGTAGTGGAACAATTCTTCCGGCTGGCTCAGTCCCGTTAAAATATTTCCATACATGGCAGAAAGACCGATTCCTCCTTCCTTTACAGCTTTTACAAACGATTTTTTATCCTCTGCAGTCGCATTTTTCATAAAATTTTCCACATCCCAAAGCGCTTCAACATTCCATTTAAAACGGGCTTCTTCCGGAAGGTTTTTGGTCTCTTCAACCATTTTAATGGCATCGTAGATATTTTGGGTATGAATTTTTTCTACCTCGGCCTGCAGATGAGAATATCCTACATCGGTATGAGAATGATGAATAAAATAGAGCGTGCGCGGAACAACTTTTCCGGCTTCAATATTTTTACGGAAAAGTTCCTTTTTTCCTGAGGTCACTACCAATTGTACTGAACCTCCTTCCGATGACAGGGTAACTGGGATATCAAACGTTTTGATTCCATCCGGCATGGTGAAAGAATGAATGTCTTTACCGTTGATTGTTGCCGTTATCTTTTGATCCGGACCAAAATGTAAAGTGGTAAGAGTGATCAGCCGCTTTCCGTCTTTCAGGATAAAAGGAGTAGAAGCAGCGTCTATTTTTTCTTCAAAAGTAAATTTATAGGTCATAAACCAGTCCCGGCTGTTCTGAGCTTGTCCTACCAGTTTTAAACGGAGTGGTTTCCCCGGAGTTATTTTACTGACCGGAACGCGTAAGTAGGCAATTCCATAAGAATCTTTCAGACCATCCACCTTGGTTTGGTGAAATACAAAAGCAGTACTGTCAGCAGCTTTGGATATCCAATCCGGACGTTGATTGGCAGGGTAGGTGTTGAGGGTTAATGCTTTCTGATCATCGATGTACAGATTAAAATTTCGGATTCCTCCACTGGTTCCTGATGAATGTGAAACCAACCAGTTAAAATATATATAAGGACCGGTATTCTTTTGCGGCACAGGAGCCGTTTCCCATTCTATCGTTTTGGCGCCATCTGTGGTACGGGTAAGAAGTGCACGGGTAGCATGATCTGGAAAAGCAGAGAAATAATCAATGTTTTCACCTGTTATTTCACGGTTATATCCGTTAATGACCTCTACATTGCCAAAATAGGGCACTTTTTTCTGACCATTTGCAATATTGCTTATCAGGAAAGATACAAGCAAAAGAAAATACCTGTTATACATAAGCTTAGTTTTTATAATTATATGTTAGAATGTTTGAACATATTTATAGTTAAAAAAAGGGATTAACTTCCCGGAGATTTATTAATATCTATGGTATACGTAAACTTATCTGAACGGTAATACCCTACATTATATTCTACTGGTTTACCATTGATGTCATATACAAAACGCTCACGTTTCAATACAGGAAAAGAAGCAGATACTTTCAGTTTTTTTCCTATTACAGAACCAGCCTGGCAGGCACTTATATTTTCCCGGGAACGATGTACGGTGACTCCATGATTTTCCTGCAGCATACTGTATAACGGCATATTGAAGTCATCATTTTTATCAACCCCGATTCTTGGATGGAAGTAGCTTTCAAAATAAACAATCGGATCTCCTGAGCTTTCTCCCTTTAACTTTGAAAGTTTGAATATTTTTTTATCCGGCGCACAAAGAAAGAAATTACATATCTCTTCATTAGGCTGCACCATAGTTGTTTTCAGCAACTGATTGATGACATGGATTCCTTTTTCCTGCATTTCCCTCGTAAAGCTGTACCAATGATCCAGACCTGTTACCAGACTTTTCTTTTCAGCAACACGGGTTCCGATCCCTTTTTTACGAAGGATCAAACCTTCATTCTCAAGCTTGTTAGTCGCCTGACGGATGGTGTTCCTGGACACTCCCCACAGATTGGCAAGATCTACTTCTTTAGGTAATAAAGCCCCTTTTTTATAAATTTCCATTTGGATAAGTTTACGAAAAAGCTCCTCTACTTGTACATGCAGAGGGAGTTTGCTGTTATGATCAATTGTAAAATCCTGATTGGGTATGTTCATACATATAAGAAAGTGTAAATATAGTATTTTTTTGATTTGATGATGATTTTTTTTTAATAAAAATGAAAAAACAGTATCAGATTGATACTGTTTTCTACTATTTAAAAGATCTGATGTGAACTTTATTGGTTGCATAAGCCTATAAGACTTTGTTTCTTCTATTCAGGGATTTAAAACGTCACATCCAGTCCCACATAGAAGTTCGCCTTCATGATCGGGGCATACACCATTCCTCCGTCAAAATAATTCCCGAAAGGATTTTTAAAATCAACAATCGCATTTTTCTGATAATAAGAAGTAAGGTTTTCTCCACCTACGTAAGCTCTGATCTTTTTATTGAAGTTTCTTGAAATCTGAGCATTAAGAACTGCATAAGATTCAGAATATGTTGGTAACTGAAATTCTGCCGGATTACCTGAAGTATCAGGAAGTCTCTGTTTTCCTACCCAGTTTAATGTCGTATCAAAACTCCAGAATCCTCCATTGTTATTTTTATTGGTAGAATAGGCTAAATTCACAAATCCTCTGTGCTTCGCCATGAAAGGTACTTCTCTTCTTCCGCCAATATAATCTGCCTGTACATCATAATACTTATAAGCAAGTCTTACATCAAAGTTTTTGAAAGGAGTGAAATCCCACTGAGTCTGGAATGAGTTTGCAAAAGATTTTCCTTCCAGATTATAGAATGTCAGCTGCTGAGGAGATTTGTCAAGATCCACCAACACCTGATCCTGGAAATCTGTTCTGAAGAAATCAGCAATGATGCTGGATTTTCTTCCGAATAATTTGAATTCCTGTTGTAAACTTGCACCGTAATTCCAGGCAATTTCAGGTTTTAGACCGTAAATATTTCCTCCGTTGGATAAAATGTTAATGGCTCTGTTCGATGCAAAATACTGTTGGCTTTCCGCAAATACATTCGCTGTTCTGAACCCTCTTCCTGCTGAAAGTCTTAAAATAGTCTGAGGCGTGAAATCATACTTGAAATTTAGCCTTGGTGTAAACTGAGTTCCTGCCAGATTATGGAAATCCACTCTGGTTCCTGCTACTAAAGTATATTTTAAACCGGTTAAAGTATACTCAGCAAAGATTCCCGGTACAATTTCATTTCTTTTCAGGTCGTTTAATAAATAGGTTTCCTTATAACCGTCATATAAAAAACTTGCTCCGGCTTTGTACTTATGATTGGTATTCCCGATAATGCTTTCAAAGATTAAATTGGAATAATACGTGTGCTGCTGCCCAGCATAATTTCTCAGTCCGAAGAAACTATCCTGCTGGTGATACACATACTGGTTCATCCACCCGATACTCTGGTAAGGTTTTCCTTTAAAAACATATCCGGTCTTATTCCAAACCTGAAATCTTGAAATATCAATTCCTACTCCATAAAAAGGCTGTTTGTCCTGAGCCAGTTTTTTATCAAAACCAATTTGCCCTGCTGTTCTCTCATCTCTGATAAAATTAATTCCGAAGTGAGATCCGAATCCTGATTTTTCAAGGTCATTATAATTCAACAAATAAGCGGCATTGATCTGAGTTCCCTTCGGTCTGTCCAGAAAACCGTCATTATTCATATCCGTATTCCCGAAAGTTCCGTTCCCGTGAAGAAGGAAAGTCTGAGACCATTTATCATTGATGGGAGAAACATTGGTAATATTCACTTCCGCTCTTCCGTTGAAGTCAGAAAAAAGGTTCAACGAAGTTTCCGGAGTTTTTGCATTCTTCAAAAGTTCAGTATTAATCTGGCCTGTGATGCTTTCGTAACCATTTGTAACGGTGCTTCCTCCCTTAGTAAGCTGGATACTTTCGATCCATCTTCCCGGAATGAAATTTAATCCATAAGCAGAAGCTAAACCTCTGATTTCGGGCAATTGTTCTTTCGTTAAGCTTGTATATTTCTGATCCAGACCGAGCATTTTCAGCTGTTTTGTTCCGGTAACGGCATTACTGAAAGAAACATCTACCGTTGCATTGGTCTCAAAACTTTCAGACAGATTACAACAAGCTGCCTTTAAAAGCTCTTTTTTATCAATATTAAAAACAAGGCCAGCTTCTTTCTTGCTTAAAGAAGTTGCTGCTTTAGAACCTGTTACCACTACACCATCAATGTTTTTTTCATGTTGGGAATGGTCTTCTTTAGCAGGTGAAGTCTCGTGGTCTTTATGATCTCCTGGCTTTGTTTCTTCTTGGTAATGTACCTTTGGATTGGCTTCACCAAAAGTAAAATCTCTGTCATACAGGCAGCATCCAGGAAGGGCGTTGTATGTTGCATCCGAGGTTTTATATTTTTCATTATCATGACCAGCATCGGCAATCGCTTTTAAAATCTTATCAGCCGAAGTTTTTGACGGGTCAAAATTTAAAGTAACGGTTTGCTTTTCTGCATTCCATTCTGCGGTATCTGCACCTGCACTTTTTGAAGCCTCTTCAATTCTTGCCTTACAGGAAGCACAGTTTCCCCTAACATAAAATTCATTTTCTTTTTTATCAAAAGCATTGGTGTTTGCATGATGTTCGTGATGGGTTTCCGCCTGAGATGGCTGTAGATCTCTGTTATACAGACAACATCCCGGAAGACTATTGTAAACAGTATCCGGAGCCTTGAATTTTTCATTATCATGGCCTGCTTCAGCCACTTTTTGCAGAATATCATCTGCAGATACCTTGTCTGTTTCTAACGTTAAAGTTTGAAGATCAACAGAGTAGACAGCTGTTTTTGCCCCTGCTTTTTTGGCAGCACTTTCAATTCTGGTTTTGCACATTTCGCAGTTCCCTTTTACCTTGAACTGATTTTTTGAAAGTGTCTGAGCAGATATAAATTGTGTAAATAAGAATAATGCACCAAGTATCAACCTGGAAATTGGTAATTTCATTTTGTTTAAAAGTTTAAATTAATTAAAAATCAGTCCATTACAGAGCATAATGAACCCATGGTATTTTAATTAACCTATCTTTGGCGGTTGCCAGATTTCCTTTAAACGGTCTGAAAGATAAGGATCTGAATATCGGAACTGAGCATTCTTATTCGCTTTGTAATAAGACAGTTCCAGACGTAGATTTTTTGAGAAAGGAGTTTCAATAAAAGTATAGCAGGCAACACATGATGAGCAGCAGTCATCATTACATGATTTTGTTTTGTCATGTTTGCTGTCTTTTTTTGAAGAATGGTTTTTGCAGCAGTCCGTTTTTTTAGAAGATTCTGCTTTACAGCATGTTTCCTGCATTGCCTGCGCATAGAAATTGTCCTTGGGAATTAAAAAAACTCCCAGGCAAAATACAATTGCAAGTAGGTGAAACAGCTTCATATCTGCAAAAATAAGAAATTTATGGCAAAGGATCACCAACTTTTAGAGAACAGCTGTGCCAAGGTTCTCCGTGTGCAGGGTTTAGCTTGGGTTTTTCTCCCATAGCCAGATTCTGTGTTGCCGGTGCTGGGGCAGGAGCTGTCTGTACTACATTTTGAGCCGGTTGAGGAGCTGGCGCGGGTTTGCTGTTTAGCGGTTGCCCTACAGGAATATCACACCGGTGTCCGGGCTGTCCGTGTGGAGGGTTCATCCCCGGAGCTGTTTTTACCTGTTTTCCGTTAGTATCAAGAGTGATTTTTCCCGGTGATACCGCATTAGGATCAATCTGAACAATATTATTTCCGTTTGTATTTATATTTTGTGAAGCAGAAGCTGCAACAGCGGGCTTGCTGTTCAGCGGTTGCCCTACCGGAATGTCGCATCGGTGGCCAGGTTGTCCGTGTGGAGGATTCATACCTGGGGCAGTAGCTATTGGTGCAGGAGTAGACGCAGATGGAATACCTGCTTGGTCCATTAATGCTGTTTTTGAAGTTGTATTAAGAGCAACGCTGGGCTGCCCGGCATTGGCTTCTTCTTTTAAATAAGTTGCTTTTTCATCTTTTTTGCAAGATGCAGCTAATAGTGATACGGCGATCAAACCTATAAATGTATTCTTCATATCCATGGGTATGAAACAAAATTAGCAAAACATTTTCAATTGTTTTGCTAATTTTATACTTATAATTTGATTTTTGGATTAATTTTTTACCAAAAGTCTAAATCCTTCTCCGTGAACGTTGATGATTTCCAATCCTTCGTCGTCTTTTAATAATTTACGAAGTTTTGCAATATATACGTCCATACTTCTTGCTGTAAAGTAATTTTCTTTTTTCCAGATTTTTCTTAAAGCAAGATCTCTAGGCATGAAATCGTTTCTGTGGATACACAGAAGCTTCAGTAATTCATTTTCTTTAGGAGAAAGTTTGTATTCTTTATCACCTACTTTCAACTGTCTCAGCATAGAGTCAAAGAAAATATTGCTGATCTTAAACTGCTCCTGCTCTTCATTTTCCAATGTAGAACTTCTCTGCAGAATAGCCTTGATTTTGTATAAAAGAAGCTCAGTATCGAAAGGTTTTGTGATATAATCATCAGCTCCCAGCTGGTATCCTTTCAAAATATCTTCTCTCATATTTCTTGCTGTAAGGAATATGATCGGTGTATTTTTATCAATCTTTTTTACATCTTCTGCCAATGAAAATCCGTCTTTTTTAGGCATCATTACGTCAAATATGCAGATGTCGAATTCATTTTCTGTAAATTCTTTAAGTCCCTGCTCCCCATCAGTGGCCAGTGTTACTTCAAAATTATTGATGGTTAAATAATCTTTAAGCACCGCCCCGAAACTCTGATCGTCCTCTACTAATAATATTCTGTTGCTCATAACTTTTAATAATTAATAATTAACAATTAAGAATGAACTTCCTCACTCTATCTTCTATATTTTGATATTTGGTTTAAACTCTATAATTGATGAATGATAAATGATGGTTGATATGAAAGAGATCTTTTTATCATTTATCGCTTATCATCTATCATTTATTTTTCTAACTCATTGGCAGTTTTATCGTGAACGTACTTCCATTTCCTTTATGAGAGTCTACGATAATCTGTCCTTTGTGCAGTTCTACAATTTTCTTTACATAGGAAAGGCCTAATCCCTGTCCTTTTACGTTGTGAATATTTCCGGTTTCTTCCCTGAAGAATTTTTCGAAAATTTTGGTTTTATTCTGAGTATCCATTCCCATTCCCTTATCGGAAATTTCAATGATATACCAGTGTCCTTCATTTCTTGTTTCCACATGTATTTCCGGTGCTTCAGGAGAATATTTATTGGCATTATCCAGTAAGTTGACCAGCATGTTTGAAATGTGGAATTCGTCTATTTTAAAATTATAATGGGTGGCATTGAATTTCTGGGTAAGCGAACCGTTTCTTTGCTGTACAATCAGATTGAAAGATTCTGTAGTCCTTTTGATCAATTCCCTTACATTGGTTTCTTTTAAAAACAGTTCTACTTCATTTCTTTCAAGTTTGGACATGTTAAGCACGTTTTCCACCTGCTTTTTCATCCTTAAATTCTCCTGCTTGATCAGTTCCGAGTAATATTTTACCTTATCCGGATTGGTGGCAATTTTGTCATTTGCCAAAGAATCTGTTGCTACAGAAATGGTTGCCAGTGGTGTTTTGAACTCATGAGACATGTTATTGATGAAGTCTGTTTTTACCTCAGCAAGCTTTTTCTGCCTCATCATATAATTGATGGAAATAATATAAATTCCAAGAATCGTAAGAAGGGAAAGAAATGTTCCTAAAAGCATTGGCCAGTTATTCATCGCCAGTGAGTATTCTTTTTTAGGAAAAACCAATGCGAGACTGTACAGGGTGTTTTTTTTATCTGCAAAAAGTGGAAAGCTGTAGATGTTACTGTCTTTTTTCTCTTTGTAAGCTTTATTCACAATGCTTGTAAGCTTGTTATTGCGGTCAAGAACTCCATATCCGAACTTGGCAGATATTCCTCTTATTTTAAGTTCCTTAGCAATCACGGAATCAAGCGTTTTTGGATCCACTCTTTTGGTGATAGGAAGATTATTGCCATATACTTTCACAAATTCTTTCATCGAGTAATCTCCGGTTTCAATTTCCTGATTGATATCTGTAGTAAGAAGTTCACGATTGGTGGTATCTCTTTTTATTTTATAGGCTGCCTCGTCAGTATATAATGTTGTCAGCTTGATAGAATCTCCTTTTTGAGAAATCGGAAGCTGCGTTTTTTCAATAATATTTTTGGAGTAAATAATCTGTCTCTGAGTACCGGAATCTTCGACCTGTTGAATAGTCGTTAAAGAAGGCTGTTTGCTGTTCGCAAGAATATTTTTTCTAAAATCCTTATAATCCTGATTCAGGTATTTGTCGGCTTCAATCTCTTCAATACTTTTTGAAGTACTTTCCAAAACTGCATACACTTTATTTGAAAAATCCTGTTCCAGTACACCGTAGTAGCCTTTCAACCAATAAAATTGAAGCGTCACAAAGACAATCAGTGAGATTGTCATAAACACTGAAATTATTGGGATGAATTTGTTATTCATTATTTAATTATATATGTTTTGGAAAAATGAATGTTAAAATTAATTGTTTTAAGACTTCATAAACAAAAAACGAGCCAAATAATTGTTTTATTTTTCTTAAAAGAGTGTTTTTTAACAATTATTTATGAATTATCTTTTACTTGTCATATGAAAAGTCCCTTTCAATAAATAAAGTGCTAACTTTATTAAAAATAAAAATATATGGAATCTAATATCATTTTCAACAAAGATTTTGATGCAGCCTCTATTTATGTCATGAAAATCTATAAGGCTGATGTTTCAACAGTATGGGATCATTTTACCAAATCCGAATTACTGGATCAATGGTGGGGACCTAAACCCTGGAGGTGTGAAACGGTAAAACAGGATTTCAGAGAAGGTGGAATCTGGATGTACGCAATGGTAGGGCCAAACGGTGAAAAAGGGCCTATGTATGCGCAGTCTCAGTATGGCGAAATTACGGAACACAGAAGTCTTGACTGGATGAGTGCTTTTTGCGATGAAAAAGGAAATATCAATGAAGATTTTCCAAGATCAAAATGGCTGCTTGGCTTTACCGGAGTAGAAGAGGGAACCAAAGTGACGATCAATATCCATTACCATTCCCAGGATGTTATGAAGAAAATATTGGATATGGGGTTTGAAGAAGGCTTTACTATGGGACTCAGTCAACTTGAAGAACTGATTGGATAAAATTTGAAAATATATAGAATACAGTTATTTATAAAGAAGAGGGTTTTCCACGGAAAACCCTCTTCTTATTTATCGGAAGTTATTAACTTCTTGCTTCTTTTTTCCAGCTTTTACAAAAGTTCTTCTTCCTGGAAGTAGTGAATGATCGCCTTTTTCATAAGCAAGCTCTGCTCATTGGGCTTTAATTCCGGAAGGTCTTCGAGTTTGTCAAACTGAGGCCATCCGTCTTCATAGTGTGTGAATTTATAATAGCCAAAAGGCTCAAGCAGTCTGCACACAGCAATATGAATCAGGTTTACCTTGTCTTCTTTAGTATATTTCTGCTGGCCGCTTCCCAATTCCTGCAACCCGATCAAAAATAAAAGGGTTTCAATGGGCGGGTTCTTCTCTGTCTGGAAATTGTCTTCGAAGAACTGTTCTATTTTTTTCCAATATTCGGACTCGTTGATCATAATTTGATAAATAATAAGTGATGATTGATAAATGATAAAGTCATTCCTTTAGCATTTTTCTGTACGAAGAAGTTACTTTCAGTATTTCTTCAGTGTTTGTTTTTATATCTGTTAAAATTGTTTTTTGAACATATTCCAGTTCTTCCAACATTTCAAGCCAAAATAAAGTTTCATCAGTTTCCTCTATCACTATAGATATTTTAGAAAATCTTTCAGCTTTTGATCTTGCTCTACACATGGCTCTGTAATTGGCTGCCATGGAAGTAGAAGATCTGTATATTTGCTTTCTGATAACTGAAAACGCTTCGTTATAGGGCTGTTTAGATAATTCCTTAATAATAGTGACGGCTAGCTGCTTTGTTTTAGAAGCAAAAATTGTGTTATAATCAGGGCTATCCATCATTGATCATTTATGAATTATCATTTATTTTCAACAGAAATGCATACTCTAATGCGTCTTCTTTCAGAGATTCAAATCTTCCGCTTGCTCCTCCGTGTCCGGAACTCATGTCGGTTTTAAAGACTAAAATATTATTGTCTGTCTTTAGTTCTCTAAGTTTTGCCGTCCATTTGGCAGGTTCCCAATACTGCACCTGTGAATCGTGGAATCCTGTTGTGATCAGCATATGTGGATAATCTTTAGCTTCTACATTATCATATGGAGAATAGTCTTTCATATAATGGTAGTATTCTTCATCATTTGGATTTCCCCATTCATCATATTCTCCGGTAGTCAAAGGAATCGTATCATCCAGCATTGTGGAAACAACGTCTACGAAAGGAACCTGTGCCACAATTCCGTTGAATAACTGAGGTTCGTAATTGACCACAGCACCTACCAACAGACCTCCGGCACTTCCTCCCATCGCATACATATGTCTCGATGAAGTATAGTTTTCTTTGATTAAATGTTTCCCTGCATCTATAAAATCAAAGAATGTATTTTTCTTGAATAACATTTTCCCGTCCTCATACCATTCTCTTCCCAAATACTCTCCACCACGGATGTGAGCAATAGCATAAATAAAGCCTCTGTCAAGAATAGATAATCTTACATTGGAAAAGCTGGCGTCAACCGTATGCCCATAACTTCCATATCCATACAGAAGAAGTGGAGTGTCAGCTGATTTTTTAGTGTCTTTATGGTAGACTAATGAAATAGGAACTTTGGTCTTTCCATCCCTCGAATCTGCCCATATTCTTTCTGAAATATAATTTTCAGGAACAAATTTTCCACCCAGCACTTCCTGTTGTTTCAGAAGTTTTGTGGTTTTGTCTTTCATATTATACTCATACGTAGAACTAGGTTGTGTAAGAGAGGTATAACCGTAACGTAAAATTTCTGTATCAAATTCCAGATTAATTCCGATATAAGCTGTATAAGTAGGATCGGAGAATGGTAAATAATAAGATTCCTGCGTCTTCTCATCAATAATTTTGATCTGAAGCAGTCCTCTTTCTCTTTCCTCAAGAACCAGATAATCTTTGAAAATTTCAAAGCCCTCTAACAAAACTTCCGCGCGGTGTGGAATAACATCTACCCAGTTTTCCATACCACAATTATCAATCTTTGCTTTTACAATTTTAAAGTTGATGGCATCATCAGCATTGGTAATGATGTAGAATTCATCTTCGTAATGCTCTACTGAATATTCAAGATCGTCTATTCTTGGCTGTATTACTGTCCATTCTGCAAATACATTGTCAGAAGGGATGAAGCGGTGTTCATCAGAAATAGTGCTTGAACTTGCAATAAAAATATATTGTAAAGATTTTGTCTTAAATACATTGACGTCAAAAGTATCATCCTTTTCATGGAAAATCAGGACATCTTCCGAAGAATCAGTTCCTAATTGATGTCTGTATACCTGAAAAGCACGGAGACTCTTGTCTTTTCTAATGTAAAAAACATGCTGGTTGTCATTTGCCCAAACTGCTTTTCCTGTTGTATTTGGAATAGTGTCCGGAAGGATTTCTCCGGTTTTTAAATTTTTAAAATTAAGCGTATAAATTCTTCTTCCTACGTCATCAGAAGAAAAAGAAGCCAGTTCATTACCAGGGCTTACGGCTACACTTCCTACTTCAAAAAATTCTTTGCCTTCCGCCAACATATTAACGTCAAGCACAATTTCTTCCTCGTTGTCAAGGCTTTTGTGCTTTCTGCAGAAAATAGGATACTCCTTGCCTTCCTCATAGCGTACAATATACCAGTATTCATTAAAGAAATATGGCAGAGATTCATCATCCTTTTTATAACGGGCTTTCATCTCTTCAAAAAGCTCTTCCTGAAGAGCTTCTGTGTCTTTCATGATGAATTCTTCGTAGGCATTTTCTTCCTCAATATATTTGATGACTTCAGGGTTTTCCCTTTCATTCAGCCAAAAGTAATTATCGATCCTTTTATCGCCGTGGGTTTCTATTATTTTTTCTATTTTTTTTGCCTGTGGAGCTTTCATCCGGATATTTTGATTTTTTATTGAACAGAGTTTGTCTTTAGACTTTCCTTCTGAAAGTAAGCAATTTATGCAGACGTCTCATTCAATGTTAATTTTCGTTCAAATTTAGGTAAAAAAAAACCATCTTTCCTTTATTGAAAAGATGGTTGATGGTATTTTTATAATTAAAGACTATTTATGAAGTGCTTTAATATACTTTTCAAGGGCCATTGTCATGGAAGGAGTCTCCTTCGTAGGTGCCATTAAATCTACTGTTAATCCAGCTTCTTCTGCAGCAGCCAATGTCGTGTTTCCGAAAACTCCGATCTTGGTTTCATCCTGCTTGAAGTCAGGGAAATTTTGTTGTAGAGATTTGATTCCCTGCGGACTGAAGAAGATCAACATATCATAATCTTTAATGTTGATATCGGTAAGGTCGCTGCATACCGTACGGTACATGATTGCTCTTGTCCAGTCTGCATTAGATGCATCCATAGTTTTCACAATATCCGGACTTAAAACATCTGAAGATGGCAACAGATATTTTTCAGTTGGGAATTTTTTGAAAAGAGGAAGCAGGTCTGAGAAATTTTTCTCCCCAAAGCTGATTTTTCTTTTTCTGTACACAATATGCTTTTGAAGGTAGTTGGCAATTGCTTCCGACTGGCAGATATATCTCATTGTATCCGGAACGGCAAAACGAAGTTCTTCCGCAAGTCTGAAGTAATGGTCAATCGCATTTTTACTGGTAAAAATAATACCGGTATACTGCGTCAGATCTATTTTCTGTGTTCTGAGCTCTTTATTGTCAACCCCTTCGACGTGGATAAATGGACGGAAATCAATCTTTATTTTTTCCTTCTTCGCTATATCCAAATATGGAGAAGACTCACTAGGCGCTGGTTGAGAAACCAATATAGACTTTATTCTCATCATTGACATTTATTAAAAAAATAACAACTTCCAAAGCAATAATAATGGTGCGATTTGGAGGGTGCAAATATACAAAAATTTATAATACCATTTTTCGGGAAGAATCTTGTTCTTGTGAAATAAATAGAAAAAAACTTTGAAAATGAATACAAAAGAAAAGAAACACAAATAATACAAGAACATTTTATTTCTGTCTATAGGGAAGTAATAATGGGCTACACAAAGAATTATTAACAAAAATGTAAGGATAAAATAAAATTTTGTGGAGGTAAAATAAAAAATAGTCCATTTTTTTCCATCCCCTATACTTTGATAAAATAAAAAACCAAATGTTGATTTTATTAAATAAAAAAACAGCACAGCCAGCAAAGTATACCCGAATTTATTAAGCTGATACCCAAAAAGCTGAAGATCGGCAATATATTTCGGTACAACAGGAATATACTGTGAGATCAGAACAGATAGGGTGAGGGTCGTCACACAAGAAGTGATGATCCAGCTGGGAAGGTTGTTGCTGGCATCAAAATACTTTTGAAGCAGAAAATCCCTGAGACTGGCATCCCTTTCTATGACGTTCATCATAAAAACATATAAAAATATACAGCCCACGAGGATAAAGATTACCCAGTCATTATTCTCAGGTATTCTTACGTGATTGATGAAGTGTTGTGATGATGGCAAAATTTAAGTTTTTATTATTTATTATTTAACTTCTGATAGCACAATCCGGCACAGATTTTCCTGTCACCTGTTTCATGTATCCGCAGTTAAAATATTTGCTCTCATCGATTTTACGTATTGTCCAGATCTGTTGAATAAAAGTTTCTGTTTCATCCGCTTAATCCCCGAGAAATATTTTTGCAAAATTATAGATTATTTTGTATAAAATAAAAAGGTTAAATAAACTATCTTTGCAAACTGAAATGAAAAAACTCGTCATTATCCCCACATACAACGAAAAGGAAAATATTGAAAATATTATTTCCGCGGTTTTTGCATTGGAGGACGACTTTCATATCTTAGTTGTGGATGATACTTCCCCGGACGGAACAGCAGAGGTTGTAAAAGAACTGCAGAAGAAACATCCGCACTATTTACATCTGTCCATAAGACATGTAAAAGACGGGTTGGGAAAGGCATATATTCATGGATTTAAATGGGCTATTGAAAATAAATACGATTATATTTTTGAGATGGATGCCGATTTTTCCCATAATCCTAATGATCTGCCGAAGCTGTTTGAAGCATGCAGAAATGCAGATATGGCTATAGGTTCCCGATACTCAAAAGGAGTGAATGTGGTCAACTGGCCCATGGGAAGAGTACTGCTTTCTTATTTTGCATCAAAATACGTAAGATTTGTATTAGGTCTTCCGATTCATGATACTACAGCAGGATTTGTCTGTTTTTCAAGAAAAGTACTGGAAGAAATAGGGTTGGATAATGTAAGATTAAAGGGGTATGGGTTTCAGATAGAAATGAAATTCAGAGCATTCAAGAAAGGCTTCAGAATTGTGGAGGTTCCTATTATATTTACCAACAGAATTTTAGGAGAAAGCAAAATGAACGGTGGAATTATTCATGAAGCGGTTTTTGGAGTATTAAACTTAAAGTGGAAATCAATCATCAATAGACTATGAGACGCAGCATAAATATTTTTCTGACAGAAGAAGTGTATGTGAAGTTCCATAAGGTCATAAAAAATAAAAAAATTAACTGATGAAAAAGCTGATCTTTATTTTCGTTTTGCTGGGCATGCTTTCGTGCAGCGATTATATCGATAAGCCTAAAAATCTGATCGATAAAGATATAATGGCGGAAATCATTGCAGATCTTGCGATCAATGATCAGGCGATCTTTGTATATCCTGACAAAAATATGGAAGCCGGTACAAGAGCTGTCCTGAAATCACATAAAGTGAAATCTGAAGACTTTGTAGAAAGTTTCAAATACTATGTGATCAAAGAAGAAATGGATGGGATTACCAATGATGCACAGCAAATACTGCTGAAAAAAGATCCCAAAGCAGATAAATACATAAAGGATAAACTGAAACAGAACGGGGTGGTACCCTCTTTGGTGAGGTAAAGCGCGGCCGGAGTTTCTAACCTGTAAGAAATCACTGATAACAAGGTGAATTAAAAAAGTAGAAAGATGAAATTTTTTAATATAGAAAAAACCTCTGAAGGAAAAGCAAGAGCAGGGGAAATTACCACAGATCACGGGAAGATTCAAACTCCTATTTTTATGCCTGTGGGAACTGTAGCAAGTGTAAAAACAGTTCATCAGAGAGAATTAAAAGAAGACATTAAAGCGCAGATTATTCTGGGGAATACTTACCACCTTTACCTTCGTCCGGGTATGGAGACAATGCAGGATGCAGGTGGTTTACATAAATTCATGAACTGGGATCTTCCTATTCTTACCGATTCAGGAGGCTTTCAGGTATTTTCACTGGCGAGTAACAGAAAAATGACAGAAGAAGGAGCGAGATTCAAATCTCATATCGACGGAAGTTACCACATGTTCTCCCCGGAAAGATCAATGGAGATTCAAAGACAGATCGGAGCCGATATTTTCATGGCTTTTGATGAATGTACTCCTTATCCTTGTGATTATAACCAGGCAAAATCATCTATGGAGCTTACGCACCGTTGGCTGAAAAGATGTATTGAATGGACAAATGATAATCCTGAACTGTATGGGTATAAGCAAAGACTTTTCCCAATTGTTCAGGGCTCTACTTATTCTGACCTTAGAAAAATTTCTGCAGAAGTTATTTCTGAAGCAGGTGCCGAAGGAAATGCCATCGGTGGACTTTCCGTTGGAGAGCCTGAAGAAGAAATGTACAGAATTACAGATGAAGTGACAGATATCCTTCCAAAAGAAAAACCAAGATATCTGATGGGAGTAGGAACTCCATGGAATATCCTTGAATCTATCGGATTAGGAATTGATATGATGGATTGTGTAATGCCAACAAGAAATGCAAGAAATGCAATGCTCTTCACATGGCAGGGGGTGATGAACCTTAAAAATGAAAAATGGAAGCGTGACTTTTCGCCTTTGGATGAATTTGGAACCAGTTTTGTAGATCGTGAATATTCAAAAGCGTATCTTCGCCACCTGTTTGTATCTAAAGAATATCTGGCAAAACAGATTGCTTCGATTCATAATCTTGCATTCTATCTGGATCTGGTGAAAGTAGCCAGAGAACATATTATTGCCGGAGATTTCTACGAATGGAAAAACTCCATAGTGCCGGTTCTTAGACAAAGACTATAAGAGATTATGCTTAAAATTGTAGACAGATATATCATAAAAAAATACCTTGGAACTTTCAGTTTCATGCTGGTATTATTGTCTATAGTCGTATTGGTAATCGATGTTCAGCAAAAGATTCCAAGGATAGAAAATGCCAAGGCCATTGATCCGAAGCTGGATCTGATGTATTTCCTGGTACATTTTTATCCCTTCTGGATTATTAATCTTGTGGTGACTTTCCTTTCCATTCTGGTGTTTATTTCAGTAATTTATTTTACCTCCAGGATGGCAAATAACACTGAAATTGTAGCCATTATCAGTAGTGGAGCCAGTTTTTACAGGTTTTCAAAACCCTATTTGGTAACCTCCATTTTTATTGGTTTGATAGCCCTTGTGGTGTATCATATGGTTCTTCCATGGGCGAATATCAAGAAAAATGAACTGGAGGCTTATACCTATAATGCCGCCAATAAAGAAAAGATTTTAGGAACTGCTCCAGCCTCTTCACAGCTAAGCAAAACAGAATATATCTTCGTTGATTCCTGGAATAAAAGAGAAAAAAGAGGATCAAGTTTCGTTTATCAGAAATATGATAAAGACAGAAAAATGACCTACGAGCTGAAAGCAAGCGAAGTGTATTGGGATAAAGCCAAAAAACAGTTTGTTCTCAATAATTATCTGGAAAAAACAATCAATAAAGACAATACCGAAAAACTCGGTAACGGAATAGAATTAAGGAAAAACTACGGGCACTCTCCGGAAGAACTTTTCCCTAATGAACTTTTGGGTCAAAATAAAACAACGCCCGAGCTTCTGAAATTCATTGAAAGGGAAAAGGCAAGAGGAAACAGTAACCTGAATTCTTATCTGAATGAGCTTCATCAAAGAACATCAATGCCTGTTTCTATCATTATTCTGACATTCCTGGCACTTTCTCTTTCATCACAAAAGAAAAGAGGAGGATTGGGGATCAACCTGGCAATAGGAATCTCATTGGCCTTTATCTTTGTGTTTTCTTTTGAGGCTTTGAAAGTAGTTTCAGAAAATAAAAGTTTGTCTCCTGCAGTAGCCATGTGGCTGCCAAATATGGTGTTTTTGCCGCTTACCCTTTATCTGTATATCAAAAGAGCCAATCAGTAAAGCAATTTTACTTCTTTGTGATAAAAAGAACGCATTCCGTCTTCCAGTTCGATCCAGAGTTCACCCTTTTCGTCTGCATTTCGGATGATGCCATTTTGGCGCTGTTTTTCAATTTCAAAGACAGAGATCTGGTCTTTTCTGAAAAGGTTTGCATTGAATCCATCCAGAATTTCCTGATCAGAAGGAATGTTTTTAAGCTTCTCAGACACATATTCATGAAGATTTAATGAAACTTCTTCCAGGTCGAATGGGATGCCTGTCTGCGTCAGGAGTGATCCTGCATTGGATATTTCATCAAATTTGTCCTGAAGAATATTAATTCCGGCTCCTATGATAAAATAATTATTTTGATTAATTTTTTTCTTTTCTATTAAAATTCCAACGATTTTTTTACCTTTAAGGATAATATCATTCGGCCATTTGATTTTTACCTCTGATTCAGACAATTTGGCAAGGAAATCCCGGATAACCATTGCGGTATAATAATTGAATATAAAGTCAGAGCACAAGATGTTCTGAGTATTGACTGCCAGCGTGTAAGCCAGGTTTTTTCCGGCAGTTTGAGTCCAGACATTTCCATACTGACCACGACCTTTAGTTTGATTAAAAGTATGCAGTCCGATAAAATCTGAATTTTCGTAAAGTAAAAACTTTGATATTTCGTCATTAGTAGAAGAACATTCTTTCAGATAGAAGAGTTGGCTCATTTAAGAAAACTTTAAGACATTAAGAGGGTAAAAGTAAGGTTAAAGTAAAGAAAAAACAATAAATTTGCAGATTATAGTATTTTTTTAATGAATAAAACAGCAGAAAAACAAGCGTTAATAGATAAAATCGTTGAAGCTATCCAGGATGTAAAAGGAGAAGACATTATGATCTTCGATCTTTCCAACATCGAAAACTCCGTAGCAGAAACGTTCGTGATATGTAGCGGAAACTCAAATACACAGGTAGCTGCATTGGCAGGAAGTGTTGAGAAAAAAGTAAGAAACGAACTGCAGGACAGACCTTGGCATGTAGAAGGTACTGAAAATGCAATGTGGGTATTGGTAGATTACGTTTCAGTGGTGGTTCATATATTTCAGAAGCAGGTACGTGAGTACTATGATATAGAAGAGCTTTGGGGTGACGCAGTCATTACCAAAATTGAAAATCAATAATAAAAATTTTAAAAAGTCTAAATGAATAATAAAGGATTCAACTGGTTCTTTCCAATTGCAATCATAGCTCTTTTGCTCTTCTTTGGCTCCAATTTCCTTGGAGGTGACAGTGCAAAATCTATTGATGAGGATGGTTTCTTTAGAGAAATGCAGGCGGGGAAAGTCCAGAATATAATTATATACAAAGACATAGAGAAAGCTGATGTTTTCCTAACAAAAGAAGCAAAATCGGCAATGGTTTCCAAAGCCG
Source organism: Chryseobacterium rhizoplanae (assembly GCF_900182655.1). GTDB lineage: Bacteria > Bacteroidota > Bacteroidia > Flavobacteriales > Weeksellaceae > Chryseobacterium > Chryseobacterium rhizoplanae. The sequence goes on along the minus strand of NZ_FXTC01000002.1, from coordinate 282,132 downwards.
GAAAAGAAAATAACCCTCTTTCTGCCTTTGAAATGGCTCCTAAAGCAGATTTTTCTGTGAAATATGGAGACCTTCAACTTTTTCTTCAGAAATTTGAGCAGGTAAAAGCCAGCAATCCGGTTATTAAAACTACAAAAGATTACGGAACAGGGAAAAGTGCATTAATGGATATTTTAGTTCCTGCACTGGTTTGGATTTCGATTCTGGGATTATTCTACTTCCTTCTTTTCAGAAAGATGGGCGGCGGTGGAGGCCCTGGCGGACAAATCTTCTCTATCGGTAAATCTAAAGCAAAGCTTTTTGACGAAAAAGAAAGAATCCAGGTGACATTTAAAGATGTTGCAGGATTGGAAGGAGCTAAAGAAGAAGTTCAGGAAGTTGTGGATTTCTTGAAAAACTCTGAAAAATATACAAAACTGGGAGGTAAAATTCCTAAAGGTGTACTTTTAGTAGGCCCTCCGGGAACGGGTAAAACGTTATTGGCAAAAGCCGTTGCAGGTGAAGCTAAAGTTCCGTTCTTCTCACTTTCAGGTTCTGATTTCGTTGAAATGTTTGTTGGGGTAGGAGCTTCCAGAGTAAGAGACCTTTTTGCTCAGGCTAAAGCAAAATCTCCGGCGATCATCTTTATTGACGAGATTGACGCTATCGGACGTGCAAGAGGAAAAAATAATTTCTCTGGCGGAAATGACGAAAGAGAAAATACATTGAACCAGCTTCTTACCGAAATGGATGGTTTTGGAACAGACGTCAATGTAATTGTAATGGCGGCTACCAACAGAGCGGATATTCTTGACAAAGCATTAATGAGAGCAGGTCGTTTTGACCGTTCTATCTATGTGGATCTTCCGGAACTTCACGAAAGAAGACAGATTTTTGACGTTCACTTGAAAAAAATCAAGCTTGATGATAATGTAGACAGAGATTTCTTAGCAAAACAAACTCCTGGATTCAGTGGGGCAGATATTGCTAATGTTTGTAATGAAGCAGCATTAATCGCAGCAAGATATAACCATACTTCTGTTACAAAACAGGACTTCCTGGATGCCGTAGACAGAATTATCGGTGGACTTGAAAAGAAAAATATGGCCATCAAGCCATCTGAAAAAAGAAGAGTTGCTTATCATGAGGCAGGTCACGCTACCATCTCATGGTTGGTAGAACATGCATCACCACTTCTGAAAGTAACCATTGTTCCAAGAGGACGTTCTTTAGGAGCAGCATGGTATCTTCCGGAAGAAAGACAGTTGACCACTACTGAGCAGATGCTGGACGAAATGTGTGCAACACTGGGAGGTAGAGCAGCAGAGCAGGTAATCTTCAATAATATCTCTACAGGAGCACTTTCTGATCTTGAAACAGTAACGAAGAGAGCCCAGGCAATGGTAACAATCTACGGATTAAGCCCGAATATTGGTAATATTTCTTACTACGACAGTTCAGGCCAGTCTGAGTATAATTTCGGAAAACCTTATTCTGAAGAAACCGCTACTAAAATTGATGCAGAGATCAAATTGATTATCGAAAATCAGTACGAAAGAGCAGTAAGGATTCTTGAAGAAAATAAGGATAAACTGGATGCTCTGGCCAATAAATTGCTGGAAAAAGAAGTGATCTTCCGTGAAGACTTAGAAGAAATATTCGGAAAAAGAGCATGGGATCCTGAATTGACAGAGAAACCTGTTACCAATACGATTCCTGAAAAAGATCAGCCGGTAGCAGTGGAAACACCTCAGATCAAAGATAAAGAAGAAGAAAGCGAAATACAGGCTCCAGAAAGCCCGACACAGCTTTAAGATTCTTAAAAAATAAACCTTATAAAAACCTGACAATTCCAAAATTGTCAGGTTTTTTCATATTTAAAGAGATATTTTGGACTCTATTGTAATTTATTTTCTATTTTTGTATAAAGTTGACTAAAAATAGATTAAGTTGAATTTATTCAAGAGGATTGTAAGCAAACTTACCAACCAGCCTGAAGAAGAGGACAAACAGAGCCTGGAGAAGCTTGGGGATTCGCTGAAAAATGCGGATCTTGACTATAAGTTTGCGCAATTATTTACGCATTCGGGGGGATTTTTTAATTATTGTGCAGATGAAGCGGAGGCTCTACAAACTTTAAATCAAATTATCAAAATAGAGGGTATCCACAACCTTTTCTGTTGGGATAAAGAACTTCATAACTTTTTGAACGTTGTGAAGACTTCTTACACATCAGAACTGCAGCCGTCTAATGATGCCGCATTCATCACTTGTGAATACCTGATCGCCTATGATGGCAGAATCATGCTTTCGCATAATAATATTCTTCACTATCATTCTTCAAGACTTCCTGATAGAATTATCATCATTGCCAATGTTTCTCAGATTGTGAACAACCTGAATGATGCCATGGGAAAAATAAAAAGAAACGGAAATATCAAGAACCTTACTTCCATCAGCGGAAGCCAGTCGAAAATGGACAGTTCTTCCAATTCCAATACAAAACTGTTTTTATTGCTGCTTGAAGATTAAGCAAACCACTTCTAAATTTTAAATTTTGGATAAAAATCTCATTCAAAGAACCGTATCAGGTATAGTATATGTAGCCGTCATTATTCTTTGTTCGACTCCGTTGGGAGCGCAGCTGTTGAACAACATTGCCCCTGGCCTTATCAAACAACAGTATCTTTTTTATGGCTTAATGAGTCTGTTACTGATTGTGGGAACCTGGGAATGTGTTAAAATCATGAAGTTTGGAAACGGCTATGAAAAATGGATCGTATATCCATTGGTCATTTTTATATTCTATATTTTTTCCAAAAGATATTTCAGCCACGATTTCTTTTTTGATTTCAGGCTCAGTGAAATACTGGCGCTTGCTCTGATTGGGATTGCTGTGGTTACTTTATTCAAATATCCCAACGAATTATACTTTGACAGCGGAAAACTTATTTTTACCGTTATTTACGTAGCGCTCCCATTCAGTTTTGCATTGGGACTGCCAAAGTTCTCCAGCTATAGTGATACTTTCTCACTGGAAGTTTTATTCTTGTTTATCCTCATCTGGAGCAGCGATACCTTTGCTTATCTGGTAGGAAAGTTTTTTGGCAAACATAAAATGGCCCCTAAAATTTCCCCTAAAAAAACATGGGAAGGATATGCGGGAGGTGTAGTGCTTACATTGGTTTTATCCTACTTTATTGAGCATTATCAGCCTGAACTGAGAGGGAACTGGATGGTTGTAGGATTTTTAGTGGCTGCTTTTGCTCCGTTAGGCGATTTGGTAGAAAGCCAACTGAAAAGAAATTTCGGTGTGAAAGACAGCGGAAACATCATTCCGGGGCATGGGGGAGTTTTAGACAGACTGGATAGTTTTATTATCTGCGTTCCTGTCGTATATTTGTACTTTATTTTAGAAAAATTTATTTAGTCTCATGAAATTACATAGAGAATCAAAAGGAACAATTACCGTTGCGACCATACTTTTTATTATTTTGGGAGCTTTAGCAATTTATTTCCTTAAAATATGGTCCCTGCTGATCATTATGCCTTTGTTGGTTATTTACAGTTTAGTTTTCTGGTTTTTCAGAGTTCCGGATCGTAATATCCTGGATCATAAAGAAAACGTGATCGCTCCGGTGGACGGAAAAGTGGTAATGATCAAAGAAGTGGATGAAGATGAATTTATAAAAGGGAAAGCCATTCAGGTTTCTATTTTTATGTCCCCGCTGAATGTTCACATCTGCAGATATCCGGTTTCGGGTGAGGTGATTTACAAAAAGTACCATCCGGGAAAATATCTGGTAGCCTGGCATGAAAAGTCTTCTACAGAAAATGAGAGAACCACTGTAGCCGTACAAACTTTAACCCATCATAAAGTAGTTTTCAGACAGATTGCCGGATATGTGGCAAGAAGGATTGTTTTCTATTGTAATGAAGGTGATAAAGCAAAAGCCGGGCATGAGTTCGGATTTATTAAATTCGGGTCCAGAATGGATGTATTCCTGCCTTTGGACACTGAGATTATCTGTAAGATCGGAGATATTACAAAAGGAGGTTTGGATGTTATTGCCAAACTGAAAGAAAATTAAGATTCTTATCGAATATAAACTGAAAAGAGAGCCTTCATGGCTCTCTTTTTTATTTGATGGATAGAAAGAGTAATCTGCTCATTTTGAGTTTAACTACGCATGAGTAATATTGCGTATATAGCAAAGAATGCTTTTTTGTTTGTATTAAATAACTTTGCCTGTTAAAAAAACACAAGCTATTGATACTTTTAAATGAGATAGAACAAACAGTATTAATTTTTATAAAAATGCTTTTTTATTTGATTATTTTAATGTTGGATTTTAGTAAATTGTAACTGGAAAACACAAATCATATTCTTTTATCGCTAAAAATTACAGACCTATATTTTGTTTTGTGAGTTTTTATTTAAAAGCTGTTAATATTGGAAAATTTATGCTTTCAGTAGTACAAATGCCAACCTGGGCTTGTGAAAACATAAAAAAACTACACGATGATTTATAAGTTTTTCTATAAGATGATCAATAATGAAACGGAGAAAATGAACGATGATTTTGACAGTAACTATCTGAATCTTATTAATCGTTATCTGCTTTTATTGTTTCTCATCTTCCTGTTTTATTCCGTTTTTATTATTACTTTTTTCGGGGATATGCTGATCTCAACATTTCTTACGGTTATTACCTTTTTCTGGTTGTTTCTAATGGCACTAAAAGGGAAGACAAAACGGTTTAGGAAAGTCTTGAAAACTTTTATCCTCTTTATATTTGTCTTACTGACTTTTATAGTGAATTTCTTTAATATTTATACTTATAAAAATGCAGGGGTAGAGTATTTTTATTTTTGTCTTTTGTTTGCTGTCCCATTCTTCCTGAACTATAAAAAAGATGCTTTTGCCATCTTTTTCATTACATTTATGATCAGTATTAATTTTATTGTAGTTCTGTATTTTGATTTTGACTTCTTGCCTAAGAGTCAATTTATAGAAGCCGGGGATTTTAAAACAATAAAGTTGCTTAATATTTTATTTTCCGTTGCCTCTTTCCTGATGGATATCGTTTTTATTACTCAGAAAGATGCGCTGATTCATGGCTTGATTTCTGATAAAAAAGAGAAAGATTCTACCATTAAAGATCTGGTAAAAACAAATACGGAACTGATGAAACATCAAATGTTTATCAACCATCTTTCAGAAGAGAATATTGAGGAGATTTTAAGCCTGGCAGAAAGTAATTCTCCCATGTTTTTTGAAAAATTCCAGGTATTTTTCCCTCATTTTATACCCGATGTTTTAAAAATAAATCCTAACCTTATTCATTCTGAACTGTATTTCTGTGCTTTGATGAAGCTTGATTTTGATACCAAGAAAATAGCGCAGTGTACTAATAACAGCATTCGGGCTGTGGAGAGTAAAAAATACAGGATTAGAAAAAAACTTAATATCTCCTCTGAGATCAATATCAACAGCTTTTTGATTAAAATTTAGACAAAATTTTGATTTTTGTTACTCATACATAATGTTGGGCACTGGTGGGGAGGTATTTTTGTTTTTGTGAGTTTTACTACGCGTGAGTAGTATTGCGTAGTGAGAATTAATTTGTAATTGCCTGAGGGTTATAATTTTGTGATGGTTAAATGACTTAGTCAAAAATTTTAATCATTAAACAATTATAACTTTAAAATGATGGAAACAAAATTTACAATTCCCCCAATCAAGGTCTTACTGATAGCGTTGCTCTTTGCCTTTGGACAATTTTATTCACAAGCTAATAATGGAGCGGTAGGAATTAATACTACTACCCCTAATGCTAATTCTGTTTTGGATGTTATCTCAGGAAATAACAACAAAGGAGTGCTGATTCCACGGCTTACGGAAGCACAACGAAATGCTATTGTAATTAATCAATCCAAAGATGACGGACTGACAGTTTATAATACTACAGAAGATTGTTTTAATTACTGGAGTCTTGCGGATAACGAATGGAAAAGTGTCTGCGGGCAGATGGGAAAATCTGTTTTTACTATAGATTGCTCCACATCTAAAGCAATGGGAAGCTATGTAAAAGGAAAAGAGCTTACGAATTCTAATTATCTGACTATAACGGTCAACGTTACAAAAGTTGGCAACTACACGATTTCCGGAACTACAACAAACGGATATAACTTTTACGGAACGGGAGTGTTTTTGAATACCGGAACACAAACGATACAGATTCCGGGACAGGGAACTCCTCAGAATATCCAGATAGATAACGTATCACTTGAAGCCAATGGAGCTGCTGTTACCTGTACTCCGGCGATCTCAATTACGGTATTGAGTCCTGCAGGAACATATACCATGAGCTGTGGAAATGCAACAGTAAATGGCGTGTACAAAGTAGGAACGGCTCTTACTGCGTCCAATACCATTACGTTACCGGTGAATGTTTCAACATTAGGAAGCTACACCATTACATCCAATACAGTTGACGGAATTTCTTTCAGTGGATCAGGAACATTTACAGCTACAGGAAATCAAAATATAACATTAGGCGGAACAGGAACACCATCTTCTACATCGGTGAAAACGATCACTATCACTTCAGACAGCCAGGGAGGAGTATCTACAACCTGCTCTGTAAATGTAGTGGTTGTAATTCCTAAGAAGACAGTACTTCATATAGGATTAGAAACAGCTTACGGATATAGTGCTTACACCGGTCCTTCACGAAGTCTGATGGATGCTCCGACGAATTTTGGAATAACAGCCTCAAGTATTGTCAAATATGAAGGTTTTACCCATATATCTTTAGGAAACTCACCTTCATCAGCAGCTCTTCAGACAGCTCTTAATAATAAGCCCGATATTGTTGTCATTGGCTATAACTATACACCTAATGCTACAGATGCAGGTTATATTGCTTCTTATCTTAATAAAAAAGGAGTTGTAATTGCCATGACAGATGATACAGGTACGGCGCAGAACTTATTCAGAGGAATATTCTCTGATCCTACCATTTCAGCTTCTTATGGAGGCAGTGCAGGTTCTGTTTATGCTCTTACCAATTCTGATGATCCTATCCTTAACGGACCTTTTGGGGATGTAAGAGGTAAAAACTGGGGGGAGGATGCCTCTACAACTGTCAATATTTCCGGATTGACAAGTGGATTTGTTCCTTATAGCTATGCTCAGCCAATCAACAGTACAACGGTAAGAACAGGAATTTCGGGATTAAGAAATACCAGTTTAAACTTTATATGGTTTGGCGATGGTGGTTTTTTAAGTAATGAAAATGCGAATGGAAATCAATATACAAGCAATACCATTGAACCTTTTGTAGCACCGGGTTCGGGAGGGTATTTCCCGGTTCAGAAATCTTCTTACGGATATGCGGGAAACGGATATGCAACAGGATCAATGCAGGTGCAGAATTCGATTCTTTTTGCCAATATGATCGCTTGGGCAATCAAACAGGCTGAATTCAGTGGAATAAACACACAATGATAAAGTTTTTTAAAGAGGGCTCCGGTACGATGATTCGTGCCGGAGTTTTTTATTTTATATACTTTTTAATCTCTTCCGTGAGGCTTACTATGAATTCTACCGGAAGATTTTCTTCAGGATCAATCAAGAGGATTTTAAACTTCTTTCTGCCATCCATAATCAGCTCCGGATAATCAAGTTTGTCACCGTGGTAAAAGCTGATATAATGTTTCTTGTATTTTTTGCTGTAATAAAAATAGCACAGCATTTTCTTTTTGTACTTGATAAAAGGAAGCCCGAAACTGAATGTTTCCGTAATGTTTTCGGGATCGGAGGCTAAAATAGAATCACGTAAAAATAAAAGAGTACTTCTCTCAGGCTCTTCGATTCTGTAGAAATACTCTTGTATGGGGTTCATTTTAATTAAATTAAAATCTTAGTCGAAGTTTTGAAGTTCAACAAGTTTGTTATACATTCCTTTTTTAGCGATCAGGTCATGATGTGTTCCCTGTTCTACAATATCACCTTTTTCCATCACTACGATCCAGTCTGCTTTCTGAATCGTTGAAAGACGGTGGGCAATTACCAGGGAAGTTCTGTTTTCCATCATTTTCTCCAGTGCATCCTGTACAAATCTTTCAGATTCCGTATCCAGTGCAGAGGTTGCTTCATCCAGAATCATAATTGGTGGATTTTTCAATACAGCTCTCGCAATAGAAACTCTCTGCTTCTGACCTCCGGAAAGCTTACCTCCATCATCTCCGATATTGGAATCATATCCTTCAGGAAGTCTTGTGATAAATGCATCTGCATTGGCAATTTTTGCGGCAGCAATCACTTCTTCTCTTGTAGCATCAGGTTTACCCATCAGAATATTATTGTAAACGGAATCATTGAATAATACAGATTCCTGGGTTACCATACCCAGAAGCTTGCGGTATTCATTTAATTTTAAATGTTTAATATTCGTGCCGTCAATCATGATTTCTCCTTCAGAAACATCATAGAACCTTGCTAAAAGATTGGCAATGGTTGTTTTACCACTTCCACTTTGCCCAACAAGAGCAACTGTTTTGCCTTTTGGAATAGAAAGTGAGAAGTTTTTAAGGATGGTATGGTCTTTATCGTAGTAAAAACCAATATTATTAAACTCGATTGAACTATTTAGCGTTGAGATAGAAACAGGATTTGCTATTTCATCAATTTTTACATCAGCATCCAGAATGGCTAATACTCTTTCAAGAGAAGCTTCTCCCTTCTGTACATTCGAAATTGATTGTGACAAACTTTTCACAGGAGGTAAAATCTGGAAGAAAATCCCCAGGAAAACCAAGAAGTCAGCTGGTGAAATACTTTGTTCTACAATAATTTGTTTTCCACCATACCAGGCGATAATTAAGAACGTAACCGAACCTAAAAATTCGCTCATCGGAGATGCCAGTTCTTTTTTTCTACCTAATCTTATGGAACTGTTGATCCATCTCTGCATGGACTGCATAAAACGGTTGTCCATTATTTTTTCGGCACTGAAGATCTTAATCACTTTTGTAGACTTCAATGTTTCATCTACAATTGAAAAAATAGTTCCCATTTCATTCTGAGCTTCATGAGAATCTTTTTTCAGGCTTTTTCCTATTAAAGCAATCATCGTTCCCATTACAGGTAATACCAGAAGTGAGAAAAGAGTCATCTCGGTACTTAAGAAGAAAAGAGTTACCAATGTGCTTATCAACATGAAAGGTGCATTGATTAATTCCACTAAACTTCCCAATATATTACCTTCTACTTCACCCACGTCATTTGACATACGGGACATCAGATCTCCCTTTCTGCTTTCCGTAAAAAAGGAAACAGGTAAAGCAAGAATCTTTCTGTACATCGCTCCACGAAGGTCTTTAGTAACCCCTACACGATAATTGATCAGTAAAAATGAACCTAAATATCTGAAAAGATTTCTCAGTAAAAACATAAAAGCCGTTATCACGCAAAGCCATGCCAAAACATTAAGGGCTCCATGCTCAGTTACTAAAGTCTGAACGTAATAATTGGCATATTCTTTTGCATAAGAGAAAAAATCTAAAATCTCTCCTGAATAAACAGGAGGATGACTGTATTTTTTAGCCTCTATGGTTCCGAAAAGCATCCCCAAAACCGGTAGAATAGTCCCAAGGGAAGCAATCTGAAATACAGAATACATAAGGTTGAAAAACAAACTTCCGTAGATGTATTTTTGGTGAGGTCTTGCGAACTTCAGTATTTTAATATATTGGTTCATTCAATGAAAAAATTGGATAGCAAAATTACGTAAAATTAAAAGATAAGACGTTCTTAATCCTGTTTTACTTTAATGGATATGTTTCAAAAAATGTCTTTTTGTTACAACTCAGGAGTATTGTACTTTATTTTTTATTAAATAACCGGACATTGAAATTCAATATTAAAAAATAAAAGACTGTGGCTGTTTAACAAAGAAAACCGCTGGAAAAGCGGTTCTTTATAGGATAGTTTAATTAAAATTTCACCTGATCGTTATACTTTGGATTGAAATTTTTAGGATTCAGTTTATCCAGCGTTTTTCCAAAATTATTGATAATCTGTGTCATATTATCGAAATCTACGATGTTGATATCATCATTTTCATGGTGATAATGAGAAGCTTTCGTCATATCAACGGTAGAGAATGAATGGGCAATGATTTTCTTTTTTACAAAGCTGACATTGTCTGAACGGTAAAACAGCTGTTGTTTTGCATAGGGATCTGCATTGATTTTTAATCCGTTTACAGCGTTTTTATTGAAAAGCTCATCAAGATCGGAGAATCCGTCTCCCGTCATGTATAATGCATTTTTTCCCCATTGCGATTCTGTAGCTACCATTTCAAAATTGAAAAGGGCAGTCATCTTATTATAGATAGGATCCAGGTTTTTGTCCGTTGAAATTGCTCTTGAACCCAACATTCCTTTTTCTTCTCCATTGAACGCCATGAAGACCATTGAGAATTCAGGCTTTTTATTTTTAAAATAATCGGCAATGCCTACCAGAGTTGTAATTCCGCTGGCATCATCATCTGCTCCGTTATAAATGTTGTCACCACTTTTGTCACTGGTGCCGATATGATCAAAATGCCCTGAAAATCCAAGATACTGATCTGTCTTTCCCTTTTTGACCCCGCAGACATTGTATACTGTTTTCCCATTATAATCAAATGGTACCAGATAGGATTTTCCGGTACAGTATTCCAGATTATTTTCTTTGAAGAGCTTAGCAATGTAGTTGGCAGCATTTTCATTTTCCTGAGTTCCAATTTCACGGCCCTTCATTTCGTCTGAAGCAAGAGTGGAAAGAACTGTTTTTACTTTTTCTTTGGAAACTTCCTGTGCAAAGGTAAATATGGAGAATAGTGATAAAGTAAGATAGGTTAGCTTTTTCATTGTCTTTTATTAAAAATTATATGATCTGTCGTGGTTTTGATCAAAAAGTTGCATTGAAATTACAGAATATGTGGGAAATAAAAAAACAGCTCCTAAAAGAAGCTGTTCTCACTCAAAAAATCGTTGTAAGGCTATCGAAGTCTGTCTACAGATTTTACGAGCCTCTCATCTTTACGGATATACATGTTTGCAATAAGCAGACATATTACCGCAATCAATGGGAAAATCGGCTCAATACCCTTCTCAGGAATCTGAATTCCTCCGGATAAGTTTAGTAACCAGTACGCCAATACACCAATCAACAAAACGTTTATAATGATGCTGATGGTATTCAGCAAAATTTGTCTTTTTCTGTTTTTGAAACTAAAAATACTTAATGCTCCAATGATTACAAGCAGTATACTTCCAATATTAAGTAAAGGAATACTGTCTGAAATAACAACATCCTGTCCTGTTATAAAAAGGAAAACAGCAGCTAAAACTGCTAATAACGTCCATATTGTTTGTATTCTCTGTAGCATTGAATATTAAATTCTTGGCAAAAATAACATAAATTTTGCACAATTCAAAAATAAGTGTAGATTTGCATTATACAATGTACTTGAAAACAAAAGTCACCGGACTTACTTTTCTTACTCACAATTAATTACATTTTTACATAAATATGTTTAACATAGAAACGTTAAGGTCAAAATCCGTAACGGAACTGACTAAAATCTTAAAAGATTTAGGCGTTAAAGTTGCAAGAACCAGCAATGAAAATGACAAGATCTTTGCTATTCTTGACTTTCAGGCTTCTAACCCTAAAGTTGCAAAAGATTATTTCAACGCCACAGAAACCACCAGTATAACTACTGAAGAGGCCCCAGCAGATAAACCTGTTAAAGCCCCGGCAAGAAAAGCTGCTCCGAAGAAACCAGCAGCCAAGCCAAAAACAAATACAAACACAAACCCAAAAGCTCCGGCAGAAGAACCTAAAGCAGAAGAGAAAGTAGAAGAAAAGGTATCCGCCTCTGAAGAAGTAAAACCGGAAGAGCCCAAAGCTGAAGCAGCTGTAATAACAGAAGAATCTGCAGCAAGCGCCCAGGCTAAAAAGAAAAGAAAAAGAGTTTCTACCAATATAGGTAACGCAGAAGTATCTCAGGAAAAAACAGAAGCTCCAAAAAACACAGAATCTCAAGAGCCTGCTCAGGCTGAAGAAAAGCCTAACAATCCTCAACAACAGGCTAACAGACCTCAAAAAGGACACAACCATCCACAGAACAGTGGAAACCAACATAAAAATCAAAACCAAAACCAGCACCAGCAGCATCAAAACCAAAATCAGAACAGACATTCTGAAAAGGCAGAGGAGCAGCATGACCATAAAAAAGAATTTAATTTCGATGGTTTGGTAAGTATTGAAGGGGTTTTGGAAATATTACCGGATAACTACGGATTTTTGCGTTCTTCAGATTTCAGTTATATCTCTTCTCCTGATGATGTGTATGTATCTACTGCTCAGATTAGAAATTATGGGTTGAAAACCGGAGATACTGTAAAAGGGATTGTAAGACTTCCAAAAGAAGGAGAGAAATATTTTTCACTATTAAAACCTACAGAAGTTAATGGTCGCGATCTTGCGTTCATTAAAGACCGTGTAGCTTTTGAATACCTTACACCGCTTTTCCCTGAGGAAAAATTCAATCTTGCAGGAAGCGAATCTACGGTTTCTACAAGAATTGTAGACCTATTTGCACCTATTGGAAAAGGACAGAGAGCAATGATCGTGGCCCAGCCTAAAACAGGTAAGACGATGTTGCTGAAAGATATCGCCAACTCTATTGCTGCTAACCACCCGGAAGTATACATGATGGTTCTTTTGATCGATGAACGTCCGGAAGAGGTTACTGATATGGAAAGAAGTGTAAATGCAGAAGTTATTGCTTCTACATTTGACGAAGCAGCTGAAAAACATGTGAAAGTAGCTAACCTTGTTCTGGCGAAAGCACAGAGAATGGTTGAGTGCGGGCATGATGTTGTTATCTTACTGGATTCAATCACGAGATTGGCAAGAGCATACAACACGGTTACTCCTGCATCAGGTAAAGTTCTTTCCGGTGGGGTAGATGCCAATGCTCTTCACAAGCCGAAAAGGTTCTTTGGTGCAGCAAGAAAAATCGAGGGAGGAGGATCTCTTACGATCATTGCCACTGCATTGATTGATACAGGTTCTAAAATGGATGAAGTAATCTTTGAAGAATTTAAAGGTACAGGTAACATGGAGCTTCAGTTAGACAGAAAAATTGCTAACAGAAGAATTTATCCTGCTATCGACTTAATTTCTTCAAGCACCCGTAGAGATGATCTTCTTCTGGATGAAGTAACTTCTCAGAGAATGTGGATCTTCAGAAAATACCTTTCTGAAATGAATCCTGTGGAAGCAATGGAATTTGTAAATAAAAACATTAAAGGAACTCTTAATAATGAAGAATTCCTGATGTCTATGAATAAATAAATTAATTTAATTATTGTTTAATAGAAAGCACGGGCCATTGGGTTCGTGCTTTTTATTGTCATGGAGATAAATATTTTAAAACGTAATTCATTCTAAATCAATATATCAATGTTAAAGATTTATTAAAGTAATATTCAATCCTTGATAATCCCTTAAATATTGGCTAATTTTGGAATATAACATTAAAAATAAAAATTATGTCATTTGAATTACCAAAACTAGGATATGCATATGATGCATTAGAGCCAACTATTGATGCAAGAACTATGGAAATCCACCATACAAAACACCACCAGGCATACATTGACAATTTAAATAAAGCAATTGAAGGAACTGAACTAGCAGGAAAAACTATCGAAGAAATCTGCCAGACAGGAACTGATAAACCAGCAGTAAGAAATAATGGAGGAGGACACTTCAATCACTCATTATTCTGGGAAATTTTAACTCCGGGAGGAAGCAAAGAGCCTGTAGGAAATGTAAAAGCTGCGATCGAAAATTACGGAGGTCTTGAGAAATTCAAAACTGATTTTTCTGATGCTGCTAAAACAAGATTCGGTTCAGGATGGGCTTGGTTAGTAAAAAATGCTGACGGTTCTGTATCTGTTTCTTCTACACCCAACCAGGATAACCCATTAATGCCTGTAGCAGACGTTAAAGGAACTCCGGTTTTAGGATTAGATGTTTGGGAGCACGCTTATTATTTAAACTACCAAAACAGAAGACCTGACTATGTTTCTGCATTCTTCGATGTAGTAAACTGGGATAAAGTAGAAGAATTATTCAATAAATAATTTTCAGCTATTATAAAAAATGAAAAGGTTCAGAGCAATTCTGAACCTTTTTTATTGAGTATTATTTAAAATTTATCTTATGGCATCGCTTCCGGATAAACCATTCAGCCTTAGTTTGTATTTCCAGTTTACATATACAAAAACCTGGTATAATTTATATTCAAACTTGATCCCATAATTTTCCTGAGGATCATAATCTATTCCGGATTCTATGATATTTCTGTATCTCCCGGAATTATAATAACTGTTCCATTCGTTCACCAAAAATGTGTTTTTTGTCTTCAGATAAGATTCTGTATACTGGCTGATGGGCTTGGCAACAGCGCTCAAAAAATAATCGAATTGTGTATCAATGACCGTAAGATCCCATTCTCCGTCTTCGTTTTTGGAAGGCTTCATTTCATGTTGTTCTTTATCTTTCTTTGGTGATTCCTGAGAAAAACAGCTGTAAGGTATCAATGCGATCAATACCAATAAAATAATATTTTTCATGATGAAGGTATTTATATAAAAAAAGCACTCCAATAAGAGTGCCTAACTTATTTATGGTTCTTTCTGAAGAACTACGAATGCCGGGAAGTGGTCACTGTAGCCTCCTGTAAACTGATCTCCATTCCAGGATCTGAAAGGATATCCTTTATAATTTCCTTCTTTATTAACTAAATAAGCCGGGGCAAAAATTTCTGTTTTGTACACCGAATATTCTTTAGTTACCTGATCTGAAATTACGTTTTTAGAAACAATAATCTGGTCAAACAGGTTGGGTGCATCCTGATAGGCAAGAGATGCCACGCCTTTCTTATATAAAGGATACATCAGATTCAGGTAAGGTGTTTCTTCACTTAGATCTTTAGGTGCTGCCTGAGCTTTCAGGTGGTTTTTTAAACTTGGGCTTACAGGATCATCATTAAAGTCACCCATTGCAAAAAGCTTCGTTGTTGGGTCTGCGGCTCTTATACTGTCCATTTGTTGTTTTAATAAAGCTGCAGCTGCATTTCTTTTAGGTAGAGAAATTGCTTCACCTCCTCTTCTTGAAGGCCAGTGGTTCATAAAGAATGCCACTTTTTCATTATCTAAAAACCCTGTTACAACAAGGATATCTCTCGTATACTCTCTTCTTCCGTTGTCACCGTATATTTTCAGTTCTTTTTTTAATGAATTGGTAGGGGTGAATCTTCTTTTCTGATAGATCAATGCAACGTCAATCCCTCTGTAATCATAAGAGTTGTAATGAATGATTCCGTAATCATATTTCTTTAAAGCAGGTTCGTTGATCAGATCCTGAATAACCTGTCTGTTTTCAACCTCAATTAATCCAACTACTGCCGGAGCCGTTTTAGTATACTGTGCTCCCATTTCAGAAATTACTTTGGCTTCATTGGCTAATTTTGCTTTGTAAATTTTAGTCCCGTAGTTCTTTGCACTTTTTGGGGTAAATTCTTCAGAACCACCTTGCTCTCTAACTACTTTTTTACCAATCAGAGCACCGTCGCTCCATGGTCCTTCATATTTTTCAGCTTCCAGGAATTTGATAGAATCTATAGGAATACTTCTGTGAAAAGCAGGATTTTTAATGTCTTTGGTCCCATCAATATAATCCGCTGAACGGATAGTGTCCCAAAGGTTTTCTACGTTTAAAAAACCTACAGTAGCTACTTTTCTCAGTTTTCCCTGTTGCTGTGAAAATGCCATGATCGAAATAATGATGGCAAACAGACTCGAAAATCTCTTCATCCTCTTTGAGTTATTATTAATACTATTTAATTTACAAATTTACTTTTTTTAATTCACTACGTTTTAAATATTTGTAAATTTAAGAGCAATTGTCTTAGCGTCAATTATATAATGATTCTTAAAACCTTGCAGTGTTAAGGAAAAATATGGTTAAAAAAGTGGTGAATTACAAAATTTGATTAAATTTGTGCCCCCAACTTTTAAACTGTTGAAAACTAATAAGAAAAGTATTAAAAAATAAACATACTCATGATTAAAAAATTATCATTGATCTCTTTATTTACTTTGCTGCCTGCTTCATATTATTATGCGCAGACAACAGTGTTTGCGTATCTTAAGGATGCGGAAGGAAAGCCTGTTGAGCAAGCAAGTGTAGATTTAAAAGGAGCAGGAAATGATGCAAAGGCGGACAAAATCGGATATTTTCAATTTACGGATTTGATGCCAGGACATTATCAGATTATGGTTACAAAACCAAATTTTGAAACTAAAATTTTTGAATTTGATGTAACCAGTGATGAGAAGAGAAAAGATCTTGGAGTAATTACTCTTTATTCTGCATTGAACGGTGCAGATCAGGGACTTGCTATCATAGAAGATTCGGGAGAAAGTGATAGCGGTGGTGCACAGCAAACTGCAACAGTAGGATTACTACAGTCTTCTCAGGATGTATTCAACAGAATTGCAAGTTTCGATTTAGGACCCTACTGGTTCCGCCCAAGAGGAATTGATAGCAGAACAGGGGAGAATATGATCAACGGGGTTTCTATGGCCGCTGCAGATAATGGAGATGTAGACTTTAGTACCTGGGGAGGATTGAACGAAATTACCCGTTACCCGGAAATTGCAGCTAATCATGCACCTTCTGAATATGCTTTCGGAGGAACTACCGGAGTATTTTATAAGAATACCAGAGCCAGCGAGTACAGAAAAGGAAGTCAATTGACGTACTCTCTGACCAACAGAAATTATACGAACAGATTGTCTTACAGATTCTCTTCCGGAATGAATAAGAACGGATGGGCATTTACAGGAATGATCGCAAGAAGATGGGCACAGGAAGGGATTCAGGATGGTACTGCTTATGATGCGTACAGTGGATATATTGGTATTGAGAAGAAATTCAGCGACAGCCATACCATGACTTTAAACGCCATTGGTTCCAAATATGCGAGAAGCTCTTCAAGTCCAAGTACTCAGGAAGTCTATGATTTCCGAGGTGTTCACTATAACTCTTATTGGGGATGGCAAAATGGAGATAAAAGAAATGAAAGAGTGAAAAGAGGTTTCCAGCCCATGATCCAATTGCAGGATTTCTGGAAAATCAATAAAAACTCTCAGTTATGGACCTCTGTTTCTTACCAGTTTGGTAAAGAATACAGTTCGAGGCTTGATTGGTACAGAGCTAATAACCCGTCTCCGACCTATTACCGTAACTTACCAAGCTATTGGTTAAACTATACAAATCCGTCTCCGGAACAAGCTGCCAATGTCGGAATTACAAGAGACTGGTGGACCAATGATGATCAGTCGCATACACAGATCAACTGGGATAATCTTTATAATGCCAACAGAAACGTAGAGTATAATGCTATGTTTGGAGGGAGAAGAGCTGCTTATTATCTTGTGGACGACGTAAAAGATGATAAAGTATGGAATGTCTCTACACACTATACTTATAACTTTAGCGATACCTCCCGTTTTATTTTAAACTTATCTTACCAGAACTACAGATCTGAACAGTACAGAGAAGTAAACGATCTTTTAGGAGCTGATTTTGCACTGAATATGGATCCGTTTGCATCCAATACAACTGCAGGAAGTGTTTGGGGAAAATTTAATACAAGAGAAAATGATACGGATGTTGCCAAAAGAGAAGGGGACAAAATCGGGTACAGCTATATTTTCAGAAGACAGGAATTTAAAGTAAATCCTGCTTTCAAATTTTCAACAGGGAAATTTGATGTTTTTGTTTCCGGATTATTCGGATATACAACGAACAGCAGAGAAGGTTTATTCCAGCATTATCTGTATGAGTCTTCTTACGGAAAAGGAGCAGACCAAAACTTCTGGAATGCAGGGGTTAAAGGTCAGGTTACGTATAAAATCAATGGTAGAAACTTCCTGGTTTATAACGGAGCTTACTTCTCACAGTCTCCTTTCTTAAATGATATTTATTTTAATACAAGAGTAAGCGGTGTTACCACTCCGGGAATCAAGAATGTTGTTGTTGATGCCAACGATTTGAGTTATGTAATTTCTACTCCGATTGTAAAACTTAGATTGACAGGTTACCTTGTTAATACTCAAAACGAAACAAGTGTACAAAGATATTTCGCACAGGGAGTTAAGCTGACTACTCTGACGGAAAGCGGAGATCAGACTCCTGTTCAGGATGGAGCTTTCATTACACAGGTATTGGCGGGGGCTAATAAGAGAAATATGGGGATCGAACTTGGTGCACAGGTGAAACTTACTCCTACCTTGACAGCCAGCGGATTACTAAGTGTAGGACAATATACTTATACTAATAACCCTACCGTTTATTTTGCATCTGATGCTGTAGGAACGTTCAGAGAACTTGACGGAAACGGAAATATCGTATCAAGATCTTATACCAATATGGGAGAGGCTACCCTTAAAAACTACAGACAGGGAGGAACACCTCAGGAGGCATATACATTAGGTCTTCGTTACAGCAGCCCTAAATATTGGTGGGTAGGAGCTACGTGGAACTACTTCGGACATTCGTTCCTTGACCCTTCTCCGGTAACCAGAACAGAAAGATTCTATACAAACCCTAATACACCGGGAGTTCCTTATGATAACGTAACAGAGGAAGAACTTGCAAGAATTCTGACTCCTACAAAATTACCTTCAGCATTCTTCTTCAATGTGAATGCAGGTAAATCCTGGCTGATTGGTAAGTATTATGTATTGGTGTCTGCATCGGTAAATAATATCCTTAATAACAGAAACTTTATTACAGGAGGATTTGAGCAGACGAGAAATGTTAACTATACTGACTATGCTAATGATTACGACAGCGGAAACATGGTATTCGCTCCTAAATATTGGTATAACCAGGGTAGATCCTATTTTGTTAACCTTCAATTCAGATTCTAAAAAATTAAAATTAAAAATCGAAAACAATGAAAAATATATATTTTAAAGCGGCGATCTTTAGTGCCATTTCAATGCTGGCAATCTCGTCTTGTGTAAAAACTGATGATTATGATGTGCCGGAAATTAAATGTACCAACAAATTTGCTGCGGCTAATCACCAGTTATCTGAAATTACAACCATTGCAAAAGCAAAACCTGTTGAAGCTGATATCATTAAAGAAGATTTCATCGTAGAAGCTTACGTTTCTTCAAGTGATGAATCCGGAAATCTTTACAAAATGATGTTCCTTCAGGATAAGCCTGAAAACCCAACTCAAGGTATTGAGATTGATATCGACGGCAGCAATCAATATCTTGATTATCCAGTAGGAGCTTTGGTAAGAATCAACCTTAAAGGATTGATCGTTCAGGGAGTTAATGGAAACATTAAAGTAGGTACTTATGATCCTAACTATCCTATCGGTAGAATCAACCCAAATAAAGTTTCAAATTACATGGCAAGAGTTTGCGACGGACAGAAGCCTGTAGTAGCCGCAATGAAACCATTAGAATTCAACTTTATCTCTGATGCTCTGAAAAACGGTGCGCACATTAACCAGCTTGTGAAAATAAAAAACGTTCAGTTTGAAGAGCCTGAATTGACAAAGAACTTTGCTGACGAATCAGCTACAGGGGATCGTTATATTACGGATAAAAAAGCAGGTAGATTAGATCTTCGTTTCAGTAACTTTTCAACTTTTGGAAAATCTCCGATCGCTCCTAAATATGAAAAAAGTGGTGATATCGTTCTTGTTTTAAGCCGTTTTACAAGCTCAAATAATGCAACGGTTTTCACAGATCAGGCTTATATAAGAGATCTTAATGATATCAACTTCCCTAACGCCAGATTCACTCCAGGGGAGCCGGAACTTCCTTCTGCTACTGCCGTAAATCTTTTCCCGAGCTCTGATTTTGAAAACTGGGCATCTTTCCTGTCAAGTTTAAATAGCTTTGGGCTTATGCCTTATGCATCTCAAGGTATTGGTTTGGGGTATAACGGTACAAATTCCCTTCAGATTAAAGGTACACCTGCCAATAATGACTATGTATTTACGGCGAATGCTGCGTCAGGAATACCAGCGGCTCCAAAGAGAATTACAATGTATATCAAAGGTACGGCATCAGGAAAATCACTTTCTTTTAATGTGTATAGAGCAACACCGCTTCTTCCTAATACGTCTGCTTTCTATACATTCAATTTAGGAACATTCTCTACAGGGGCTACTTTAAGCCCAGAAAGTACGAATTCATATAACGGATCTATCAACACGAACGGACAATGGAGACTGGTTGAGCTTACTCTTACAGGTCTTACCGATCTTAACGTTACCTCTGGAAAAACTATGTTTGCCCTAAAAACAGGAAAAGACGGAATATATGATCTTCAGATTGATAATATTAAAATTGAGTAATGCATTAGGATACAATATATTCTAATACACTTTATAAAAATCGGGCAGCTCGTACGAGCTGCCCGATTTTATTTATAAGAGGTTTTATTTTCGTTTACTTAACCGTAATTGTTGGATCCCAGTAAAAGTACCCGTATAAAATCTGTTTGTTACTGTCATTCGGGTCTAAAATGTAGAGTCCGAACTGTACATAGAAGTTCTCTTTTCCAGTAGATCTTACTTTTGAGTCAATACTGGCAAAGCTGATATCTGCAGAGGTGGCAGGAAGGCCGTTCAAAGAATTTACATCTGGTACAGCAGCTTGCTTTCTTCTGACAGAATTATATACGAAATTATTAAAAACCTGATCTCCTGACCAGTATTTAATATTATAAATAATAACTGCGTCATCCGAATTCTGGTAGATAGATGTTCCTCTGAATGAAACTGTATCTCCGGCTCTTGCGCTGAAGTTCAGATCAGCAGAACCCTGTCCTGAGATAGCATTGGCATTTGAAACAATCATATGCTGGCTGTTATGGTCAATTCCTACAGGTCTGTTTGGATCCGTACTTGGGCTTTTATAATTTGCCCGTACATAATCCGTGTCAATTACGATCAGGATATCTATTGCCTGACTCGATGATTTAAGTGTTGCATCGTCCATGATATTTCGTTTTTAGTTTGGTATTTCTTACTCATTTGGCTTTTCAGATTTCGCCCCGTTATTAAAGTGATTCCGGCTTCACGTGTGGTTGTAATTACAATACAAATGTACATTGCTGATAATGAAAATATTACAGTGTAAATGCTGAAAATCACAGTTAAGTATTTGTACGTAATTAATCTCTTTAATGTGAGTTTTTTTGTTTCAACAAAAAAATACCCTGAAAATTTTACTTTCCAGGGTACCCATTTTATAATGGTTAAATCTAATTCACGTTAAAAAGAAACCTCATTCACTTCTTTTCCTCTTTGGAAGTTCATTGTTTTCTGGCTGCCTTTGTAGGCGATATTCACCAGATTGATCTGCTTAGGAAAAGCGCTTAAGAGGATCGTATTTTTAATCTTTAAGGTATTGATATCTGAAACACCTCCGGTTTCAAAATATACCCATACAGTTTCTCCACTGACCTGACTTCCGGTGAAGGTTATTGTTTTAGGAGCACCATTGACAAACACATCAAAATTATTGTTCACATATTTTTTTACCTCCGCTTCAAATCCAGCCGTATTGGGGTTGATCTTGATGGCATCAGAGATGTGGCTTGTATTCATTTTTGTGGTAAACTTCAATGTCTTGCTTCCATCAACATAATCCACTTTGGTCATTGAAGAGAAAAAGTCTACATACATAAAACTCATTAACACAAAAAATGTTAAAATTCCTGATATATATAAAAGTTTTTTCATCTTAATTAATAGATTTACAATCATACTTGCTAGTTATAAGTCACAAATAATATGCCAATTAAAAATTTACATTCACAGAATATTTATCATAAAAGGCTTTAATATGTGCTACAGCCTCGTCAGCGGTATCTACCACACGATAAAGATCCAAATCATCTTCAGCAATCATTCCTTCTTTCAACAAAGTTGCCTTGAACCAATCTAATAATCCTCCCCAGAATTCGCTTCCTACCAGAACAATTGGGAATTTTCCTATTTTGTTGGTTTGAATAAGAGTCATTGCTTCAGTAAGCTCATCTAAAGTTCCGAAACCACCTGGCATTACTACAAACCCCTGAGAATATTTTACAAACATTACTTTTCTCACGAAAAAGTAATCAAAATTCATAGAATAGGATTTATTGATATAAGGATTAAAATGCTGCTCAAAAGGAAGATCAATATTCAATCCGATAGATTTTCCTTTAGCATTGAATGCTCCTTTGTTTCCTGCTTCCATAACACCGGGACCACCTCCGGTGATGATTCCGAAGCCTATTTTCGTGATTTTTTCCGCAATATCTACCGCCATTTCGTAATACTTGTTCTCCGGCTTCAAGCGGGCAGAACCAAATATAGAAACACATGGACCAATCTTGGCAAGTTTCTCATAACCGTCTACAAATTCAGCCATGACCTTGAAGACCATCCAGCTGTCTTTAGCGATTGTTTCGTCCCAGGTTTTTTGTCTGAAACTGTTATGTAGTTTTGTTTCGTTAATGTCAAGTTCCGGATTTATTAAACTTTCATCCCTAGTTCCATCAATTTCCATTGCAAAATTTATTTAAAGTGTTTTTCGGCTTCTGTTATAGATGAAGGTCTTCCGACGTCGATAAGAATACTGTCATGCACAAAACCGTGTATATGTTCGGTCTGCATCAGGTCCAGATATTCTTCCATAACAGAAAATTTGCCTGTTCTTTTTATTTTTTCGAAGATCGTAGGATTGATACAATGAATTCCGCTGAAAGCAAGCGCTTTAAAGCCTTTATTGAATTCCGCCAGCCTTTGTTCACCAGTTTGTACATTCAGCCAGCCTCTCAAAACCATATCATCATTGAAAAGGAGTTTTCTTGAGCTTTCCCTGTCGGAAACCGCTAAAGTAGCAAAATCTTTTATCTTTTTGTGGTATTCCACCAACGCATTGATGTTCAGGTCTGTGAGAATATCCGCATTCATGATCAAAAAATCTTCTCCATGATCAAGAAATTTTCTCGCAAAAATCAAGCCACCGCCTGTTTCAAGGAGCTCATTGGTTTCATCAGAGATTTCGATCCTGCATCCGAAATTATTGTTTTTATTTAAAAAATCAATAATCTGATCTCCAAAATGATGAATGTTGATGACAAAATCCTTTATGCCGAAACTTTTCAGGTAATTTATATTTCTTTCCAGAAGCGGAATTTCGTTTACTTTTGCCAACGCTTTCGGATGGTGATCTGTAAACGGTTTCAACCTGGTTCCTTTTCCTGCTGCGAAAATTAGAGCTTTCATTTTTTTATAATTGGTAAATGATAGTTGATGAATGATAAAACTTTTATAATTAATAAATGATCATTAAAATAACAGTGAAAAAATAATCATTTATCAATCATCGCTTATCTTTTATGAATTCAGTTGCGGTTGTTCATCATGCTGAAGGGTGATTTCCGTTCCTTCAGGATATTTTTCTTTGATAAATTCAGCAATTTTTATGGCACAATATACTGATCTATGCTGTCCGCCGGTACATCCGAAGTTAATCTGCAGATGCTCAAATCCTCTCTCAAGATAGTTATCGATATTAATTGAAACAATGGATTTTACCAGTTTCAGAAACTTTGGCATTTCTGTTTTTGTTTCCAGATATTCCTGAACTCCGATGTCATTTCCGGTCTGAATTTTATATTCTTCAATTCTTCCTGGGTTTAAAATTCCACGGCAGTCAAAAGCGAAACCTCCGCCGTTTCCTGAATTGTCTTTAGGAATTCCCCCTTTCTTGTATGAAAAACTGTGTATCTCGATGTGTAGCATTTCTATATTTTTATTTTTAAACCATTAAGGCTTATTTAGTTTTTAAGGTAAGTTAAGATTTTGATAAATCAAAATTTAGTCAGGAAGTTCTTTAAAAAAATCATTAATAAAGGGTTTCATTGACTTGGTAATATTGTTCGTAAAAAAGTTAATAAGAAGGCCTTGTGGCTTTTTAAGAACTTTCATGTAAGTGAGTAGTTGTGCCTCATGTATTGGTAAGACTTCTTCTACAGCTTTTAACTCTATAATAATTGTATCGTTGACGAGGAGATCTACAACAAGTTTTGTTTCAATTTCTATCCCTTCATAATTGATTGGGAAATACAGCTGCTGTTTAACATCATAGCCATTTTTAATAAGTTCAATCTTTAGACATTCTTCATAGACACTTTCAAGGAGACCAGGACCAAGAGCCTTATGGACTTTAATAGCAAAGCCTGTAATTTCATATGACAGTTGGGTAATTTCTTTTTTGGTCATAACCTTAATATTCTTAATGACTTAAAGTTTTCTTAATGGTTTGAATTTATAATTTCCTCAATTTTTTGCTTTGCTCTGTCTGAGGTCAGCTGGTGAATTACTTTTTTCAGTTCAGGATAATCATTCATGTGCTCCCATGAGCCGGCAAATTGTGTAATATTCTGAATTCCTTTTTCCAGACTGGCCATAAAATGCTGTTTTCTCTGAATCAGTCCCCGGAATCCATAAGCTCCCAATACCTGTAAAAATCTCATCATCTGAATAGGCATTACCGCATCTTTCAATTGAATCCTTGTTTCAGAATTTTCAAACTGCTGAATATAAAATTCCAGCATTTCCTGTTTAAAATCATCGGTGAAATTTGCTTTAGCCTGAAAAAGAAAGGAGATGACGTCGTACATTAACGGGCCCTTCATTGCAGACTGGTAATCAATGAAAGAAACTTCATTCTTTTCATTCACCATGATATTTCTTGCCTGGAAATCACGGATCATAATTCCTTTAGGCTCAATGTTTTCAATGAGTAAAGCGATTTTTTTGAATTCCTTTAAAAGTGTTGATTTGTTGTATTCAAGTTCCAGGACATCAGCTACAAAATTTTTAAAATAATAAAGATCATGAATCACAGGAAGCTCATCATAACTTTCGTATTCAAAGGTTTTTGAAAAATCAATTTTTCCCTGTGTCTGTATCTGCATTTGGAAAAGTCTTTCCAATGTCTGCTGTACCAAAGATCTTACAGTGGAAGATTGTTGTTCTTTTGTAATAATCTCAGAAAGGGTATGTTGTCCCAAAAACTCCTGGATGTACATTTTTCTGTCATCAGAAACAGCAAGAATAGAAGGGGTATTGAGTTTCAAATTTGAAAATAACTCAGAATAGTAAAGGAAACTTTCATTTTCAGGGATATTTTCATTGTAGGTGATGATGTATTTTTCAGTGCCGGCAGTGGCCAGAAAATTTACCCTCGCAGAGCCACTTTGAGCTAATGTGACGAATTCGGAAGATTTTTTACCCAAGTGGTTTTCAAAAAATCGTTTTGCGTTTTCAGAAGTCATAATATGGAAACAAATATACTAAATAAACGTGAGTTGGGAATTATAGTTTAACGAAGTGAAAATGTGAAGAGAAGAGACCGTTATAATGAAGGAATAAAAAAGTGTTGAATATTTATTTTATGGAGAATTTTAAAGAAAATTTTACAGTATTATATTCCATAATCGAAAGATCTGATGGGTGTTTTTTAAGTTTCTTGATTCAAATTCAGGATATTACAGGCTAATTTTTATCTTTGCAGAATGTTGAAAGACTTTAAACCTGTTTTAGGTATTTTATTGCGTTTCATTATTATTTACCTGGTATTGCTTTTTGCCTATCAGTTCTATCTGAATAGTGGTAAAGATGCCGGGTTGGATTCTTTTTCAAGAATAATTGCCAATCAGGTAGCTGCTGTGCAGAATAGCATAGGTTATCCTACGGAGCTTTATGATGACGTAAAGAATGAGCAGGTTTGGTTTTATGTAAAACAACGCTATGAGACAAGAATGGTGGAGGGCTGTAATGCTGTTTCTGTGATCATTTTGTTTGTTTCTTTCGTTTTCGCTTTTTATAAAGGAATGAAAACCTTTGTCTTTGTTGGGGCGGGGTTGATTATCCTGTATATCATGAATCTTCTGAGAATCGTAGGGTTGAATATTGTCATGACAGACCATAAAGAATATGGTAAAATATTCCATGATTTTATTTTTCCTGCCATTATTTATGGAAGCGTCGTTGTGCTTTGGCTGATCTGGATTAAATTTTTTGCATTAAAACATGAAAATTCTTAATTGGCTTCTGATTATAGCAGGAATCTGCGGATTGATTGGGGTGAGAGCTCTGGAGGATACTCTTTTTTATGATCCTTTCCTCGGTTATTTCCATGAAGCGAATAAACATATTGAATTCCCTGCATTTGAATGGGGAAAACTGATTGGCGGACATTTGTTTAGATTCGTTTTAAATCTTTTGTTTTCCTGCCTGATCATTCATGGTTTATTCAAAAACAAACAATGGACATTGCAGGGTGCAGTGATGATCATTGTTGTCTTTGCTATTACATTACCCATTTACCTGTACTGTATTCATGATAAATTTGAAATAGGATATCTTTTTTCTTTCTATATGAGAAGGTTTGTAATCCAGCCTTTGATTATACTGCTTATTGTTCCTATGTTTTATTACAGAAAGCAGATGATGGATAAAGAGGAAAGATAAGTGAATGTATTATTCTACGGTGTGTTTATCTACACTGGTTACATTCTCCGGAGTCCATTCTACACGTTTGACAAAATCTTTTTCACGGACAGGGCAGTCTTTGATCTGGCAGACCGGGCATGAAATCGGTTTACAATCATCCATATGAAAATTGAACTCAATGCTTCGTTTCATATTTTTGGCAAGGAGGATGATTACCTTTTCCATTTCACTGTGGGCATCACGAAGGTCATAATACCATGGAAGGGTAATGTGGGCATCAATATGCAGGGAAGAACCGAATTGCTGTATTTTCATATTGTGTACATCAATCCATTCGATCTGTCTGTTTCCTTCAAGGATTCTGATGACCTGATTCAGTATTTCAGGGTCCTGCTCATCCATGATACCACTTAAAGATTTTCGGACGATTTTATAGCCTACAAATATGATGTAAAGTCCAAAAGATAATGCTACTGCTGAATCCAGCCAATAAATTTTAGTAAAATAAACAATGACTAAACTTAGAACTACTCCAAGGGTGGTAATGGTATCGGATTGAAGGTGTTTCCCGGATGAGATAAGAACCAGAGAGTTTTCTCTTTTCCCTTTTTTTATAGAAATATATCCCAATAGATAATTAATGATTGCCGTGGCAGCAATGATCCATATCCCAAGATCTATTTTACTCAGTGTTTTTCCTACGATAAGACTGTGAACCCCTTCATAGATAATCATAACACCGGCAATAGCAATAAGAGCTCCTTCAATACCGGAAGTCACAAATTCTACTTTCCCATGGCCGTATGGATGGTCCTCATCTTTAGGCTTGGCCGCAAGATGAAGTGAATATAATCCCATGAATGCACTGATGACATTCACGACACTTTCCATAGCATCGGAAAAGACAGCATCGGAATTGGTGAGTTTCCAGGCAATAATCTTTCCGATAAAAAGGATAACTCCAAACACTGCAATAAGTTTTTGGAATCCTATTTTCTCTTTGTGGGTATTTTTCTGGGTATTCATATAGAGTTTGATAAAAAAAAGAATCTCAATTTTGAGACTCTTTTTTATTTTGTTAGTTTATACTAAGTTGTTTGCTACAAGGTATTCTGCGATTTGTACAGCGTTTGTTGCTGCTCCTTTCCTCAGATTGTCAGCAACAATCCAGAGGTTGAGCGTTTTGGGCTGTGAAAGATCTCTTCTGATTCTTCCTACGAACACCTCATCTTTTCCTTCTGAATATAAAGGCATCGGGTACTGGTTGTTTTTCACATCATCCATTACAATTACCCCAGGAGTTTCGGATAAGATTTTTCTTACTTCGTCCAGTTCAAATTCATTTTCGAATTCAATGTTCACACTTTCAGAATGTCCTCCCTGAACCGGAACTCTTACAGCAGTTGCTGTTAAGTTAAAGGTATCGTCTCCTAAAATCTTTTTAGGCTCCTTCATCAGTTTAATCTCTTCTTTGGTGTAATCATCATCAGCAAATACATCACAGTGTGGCAATGCATTTTTGAAAATCTGATAAGGATATACTTTTGCGATAGAATCATCTCCGCTGATTTCACCGTTTAACTGGTCTACAGCAGCTTTACCAGTTCCTGTTACAGACTGGTAAGTAGAAACAATTACTCTTTTTAAATCATATTTTTTGTTCAAGGGTCCTAAAACCATTACCAATTGAATGGTAGAACAGTTCGGATTTGCAATGATTTTATCTTCTTTCGTTAAAACATCAGCATTGATCTCAGGAACTACCAGTTTTTTATCAGGGTCCATTCTCCATGCAGAAGAATTATCAATTACTGTGATTCCTGCTTCTGCAAATAAAGGGGCAAATTCAAGGGAAGTAGAACCACCTGCAGAGAAGATTGCAATATCCGGTTTGGCAGCTATAGCGTCCTTCATGCTTACGATGGTAAATTCCTTCTGTTTATACTTCACCTTCTTGCCTACAGATCTTTCGGATGCTACCGGAATTAATTCTGTTACAGGGAAGTTTCTCTCCTCCAAAACTTTAAGCATAACTTGTCCAACCATTCCTGTTGAACCTACTACAGCTACTTTCATTGATTTAATTAAAAATTTAAGATTAAACTATTTATAAATTATAACGCATATAATTTCTTTGTCTGTTTAAGCCCCAAAGACTCTTGTCCAAGGGAACGCGAATGCAAATAAACCTACTGCAATCAGTCCCATAATCACTACTCCTAAAGAAATAGTGTCATTGGATTTTACTTTTTTGTTGACGATAGTCATCAAAACTGCTGCAATAAGCATAGAGAATGGGTGTTCAACATATTGAAATCTCAATGCTGCATTTTTCATTACTTCTCCCATGTTTAATCCTTTGCTAAAAGTTGTGATCAACATAATAATTCCCAATAAAAACTGAACGTGGAAGAAAATCATTGTGAAAAGGGTTGTTTTCTTCAAAAATTTGTTCACTTTTCCACTGAAACCGAACATGGTAGCTAAAAGTGCAATGATAAATAATGTTACCAAAAGAATTTCAAGATACCCGAAACCTTTGTGGGCATTAAGTAAAATGTTGTAAAAATCCATAATCCTATTTTTTTGTACACAAAGATAACAAAAATCCCGGCTCAAAGCCGGGATTGATATTTATAAAATCTAATATTGTGATATTATTAGAAGTTGAATGATAATGTTGCTGCCCATGTTCTTCCGAATCCGAAATACACCTGGTTACCTGTAGCAACCCCTTTATATAACTTACCTGCTTGTTCGTAAGTTGGAGCATTAGCCGCAGTACCACTTTTATCATCAGCATGAATAGCTGTTAGAGATTCCGCGATATAAGTTGTATCAAACAAGTTGTAAACATTTCCTCTGATTGTAAAGAATTGAGAAGGGTTTTTTAGTTTGATTTTATAAGAAATTCCCAGGTCAAATAAATGATAGTCAGGAAGTTGTAATGCTCCTTTAGCAGATGCGCTGCTATAAGAGTATACATCTAGTGAAGAATATAATTTATTAGCATATCTCCAGTTCATATCTACTTTCAAATCTTTAACAGGAGTAACAGTGATACCTAATGCTGCAGTCATCTGAGCAGATTCTCCTACTTTCACTTTGTCTAGATTTAATGTAGTTTCATTAGATGTAGTGCCTGGTAAGTTGAATGGAGAGTTATCTGCATCATTGAATAATGTTGCGTTTGCTGTTCCGTTATAATGCCAGTCTCCAACTGAGAACATCCCGTATGCAGATAAGAACTTGTTAAGAACTAAGTTAGCGTCAAATTCAATACCTTGGTGAACTTCACTAAGACCATTGATTTCAGCATAGTAAGTTGTTCTTACATTTGTTGCAGGATCAGTATAAGATAATCCTGTCTTTCTTTGATATCTGTCATCCCAAGTAGTTCTATAAATGTTTACGTTAGCATTGAATTTAGAAGATCTAAATCCGTATCCTAATTCAACTCCAAAGATTTTTTCATTGGTTGCATCAGGCGAAACTACATTTTCATTACTTCTATAGATTGAATTAAAGAAAGGTTGTTTCTCATAGTAACCAACATTACCAAATACATTATGGTGTTCGTTGATGTTATAGTTTAATCCCCCTTTAATGTTGTAACCAGTTAGGTTCTTATAATCAGTTGTTGTAGGCATGATGGTACCATTCTTAGATTTAGTAACATTATCAATGATAAAGTTATCTATTCTTTGGAATCCTTGGTTAGAAACTGATCCTTGTACAAACGCAGAAAAATCATTTTTTGTATACTCCAATTGACCAAATGCTCCATACCAAAGGACGTTAGAATCATTGCTATAACCAATTCTATTATTGATATCCATTAATTTACCTCCGAAAGGATTCCATTTTGGATCTGTACCTTCAGTTGCTGTTACAGTATTATTCCCAATATTTTTGTTGTTTTTGTCAAGATATCCAGAACCTCCTAATAAATCACTAACTACTTGATAATGGTATCCTTGATAATATCTTGCGTCAACACCAGCGCTGATTTTGAAATTTTCATTGAAGGTATGGTTGAAAGATGAGATTAATCCAAACCAGTTGTGAGAGTTAATAGAAGCATTTCTGATTAAGATCCCTTTCGTAGGGTTAGAAGCTTGGTTGGCTGCATAAATTGCATCAAAATTATAAAGTCCTGTATTAGGATCTCTGAAAGTACTTAAAGCTTTACCATTTGCTGTACCTGTTGTATTGGTTCCTCCACCTCTACCAAAAGAAGCGTAAACAACAGTATTAAGTTTTGATTTTTCGCTTATTCTCCAATCCCAGTTTAAAGACATTACTGGTTTGTGGTAATAATTTACTCTTGCAGAATATTCTCTACCGTTTAAATATCCCCAATCAGAGTTGTATTTTCTATCAGGTGTTCCATCATGGTCCTGGTTGTAAAGAATATAGTTGTCAATTGTTGATGCATAAGATCTTTGATTGTGCCATTGTGGAGCTCCAGTGATTGTGAATTGGAAATCATGGTTACCTCCAGGTTTCTGATATCCTAATGCAAAATAGTAGTTGTATCCTTCGAATTTAGTTCCATCTGCATACATAGAACCTGCTGTTCTACTCATCAAGAATGAAGAAGACCATCCTTTCTCAGATTTACCAGTGTTATAAGCAAATAGAGATTTTACATAGTCATTATTACCTACTCCTAAAGAAACAATTCCTCCTTGTTTTTTATCAGAGGATCTGGTTAAGATGTTTACAGTCCCCCCAATAGATGCAATTGCTAATTTGGATGAACCCAAACCTCTTTGAACTTGCATTGCAGAGGTTACGTCAGATAATCCAGCCCAGTTTGACCAGTAAACAGAACCGTTTTCCATGTCATTAACTGGCATACCATTTACCATTACAGCAATGTTGTTTTGACTGAATCCTCTAATGTTTAGCTTAGAGTCTCCAAATCCACCACCACCTTTAGTTGCATATACAGATGGCGTAGTGTTAAGGATTTCAGGGAATTCCTGATTTCCTAATTTTTCAACAATTTGAGCTTCCTTAATTGTTGAAACTGCTACTGGAGTCTTTCTATCTTTAGCGATATCAGCAACACCAGTTAATACAACTTGTTCAATATCATTGGATTTTGTTTTTACAGTATCCTGAACTTGTTGTGCATAATAAACACTAGCTGTAGATAATGTAATTACTGCAGATAGCATCGATTTGTTGATTAATTTCATAATCGTTAGTAATAATTAGATTTAATTTTCTGCAAAATTCGCAAAATAAAATTTAACTATTATTAACTTAATGTTAATTTTTAATCAGTCTTAATAATGTTAATAGTTTGAAATTCAGTGTTATGGCTAAAAAATAGAATTTTTTATGAAAAAAGTCATGTTATTGAATTTTTAACAAAGTGGGGGTGTTTTTGTTAAAAATTCAACGCTATTTCACTGCTTTGAGACTCAAATCTATATTCTCAGCAGAGTGTGTAAGGGCCCCTACAGAGATGAATGTAACGCCTGTGGAAGCAATTTCTTTAAGCATATCGCGGGTAATTCCGCCTGAAGCTTCAGACTCACATGAACCGTTGATCATTTTTACAGCTTCCTTCATGGTCTTTACATCCATGTTGTCAAGCATAATTCTGTCGACCTTTGCATTGATGGCTTCCTGAACTTCTGCAAGGTTTCTTGTTTCAACCTCTATTTTTAACTTTTTTTTGTTCTTTTTAACGTAGTCTTTGGCCATTGCCACTGCATTGGTAATGCTTCCGTTGTAATCAATGTGATTATCTTTCAGCATAATCATGTCATAAAGGCCATATCTGTGATTAGTTCCGCCACCTATGGCAACTGCCCATTTTTCACACATCCTGAAGTTAGGAGTTGTTTTTCTTGTATCTAAAAGTTTAGTTTTTGTGCCTACCAACCTTGAGTCCCAGTCGTGGGTAAGGGTGGCAATACCGCTCATCCTCTGCATACAGTTAAGTACAAATCTTTCCGTGGAAAGGATAGATTTTGCACTTCCTGTTACAATAAGAGCAACATCTCCGAATTTGCAAGGAGTTCCATCTTTAATGAAAACTTCTACTTTCAGATTTTTGTCAAAAGTCTTGAAAATGATTTCTGCCAGCTCAACTCCTGCAAGAATGCAGTCCTGTTTTACTAAAAGCTTTGCACTTTGTACAAGATCCTGTGGAATAGTAGATAGGGTAGAGTGGTCTCCGTCCTGAATATCTTCCTCAAGTGCGTTTTTTATAAATGTCTTTAATGCTTTATCTGTTACGTATGCTGGTCTTTTCATTGTGTGGTACTTTTAGGCTAAATCTTTATTATAAAATGCTCCTTTATTCTCTGTCATTTCCATAGATTGGGTAATGATGAGGTGGGCAACGGTTGTAAGGTTTCTTAATTCCGATAATTGCGGAGAAAGAATAGAGTAATGGTAGATCTCGTCTACGGCAGCGGCAATTTCCTGATGTTTTTGCAGAGCCATATTCAAACGTCGGTTACTCCTTACAATACCTACCAGATCGCTCATCATTTCCTGAAGCTGTTTTCTGAGATAGCTTACAATTACCATTTCGTCCATGATTTTCATTCCTTCTTCATTCCATTCCGGAACGGCTTTCAGATCATCAAAGTTAAAATTGTTTTCATTCAGAAGTTCTACGGTTTTCATGGCAGCATTGTGTCCGAAA
Organism: Chryseobacterium rhizoplanae; assembly: GCF_900182655.1. Lineage (GTDB taxonomy): Bacteria > Bacteroidota > Bacteroidia > Flavobacteriales > Weeksellaceae > Chryseobacterium > Chryseobacterium rhizoplanae. The sequence continues at coordinate 248,793 of NZ_FXTC01000002.1, read as the reverse complement.
ACCAAGCCTTCAAGTAATGAATTGGAAGCAAGTCTGTTGGCTCCGTGAAGTCCTGAGTTGGTACATTCACCTACAGCAAAAAGGTTTCTGATGGAGGACTGTCCGTCTCTGTCAACTTCAATACCTCCCATTAAATAGTGACAGGCCGGTACAACGGGAATTAATTGAGTGAAGGGATCAATTCCTTCGTCTCTGCATTTTTTATAAATATTAGGGAAATGTTCTAAGAATTTTTCATGGTTCATTTCCTTGCAGTCTAAACCAACAAATTCGTCTCCGGTAATTTTCATTTCGGCGTCGATGGCTCTTGCCACAATATCTCTGGATGCTAATTCTTCACGCTCATCATATTTATGCATGAATTTTTCGCCTCTTTTGGTTTTTAATTTTGCTCCATCTCCACGAACGGCTTCTGAAATTAAAAACAACATTCCATCCATTTTACTGTACAAAGCTGTTGGATGAAACTGGTAATACTGCATATTGGAAACTTTTCCTTTGGCACGGGCTACGAAAGCAATTCCGTCTCCGGTAGCGATGGTAGGATTGGTGGTGTTTTTATAAACATGTCCTGCGCCTCCAGTGGCAGCCAGTGTTATTTTGGAAGTGATTTTTTTGATGGTCTTGGACTTTTCATCCAGGATGTAAGCGCCATAGCAATGGATGTCACCTTCGTTGAGTTCTTTTCCGGGAACATGGTGTTGGGTAATGATATCGATGACATAATGATGGTCAAGAATTTCAATATTCGGGCTGTTCTTGGCTGTTTCCAGCAAAGCCCGTTCGATTTCAAAACCTGTAATATCTTTGTGGTGTACGATTCTGTTTTCAGTATGGCCTCCTTCTCTTCCCAAAGCGAATTTGCCGTTCTTCATGTCAAACTGGGCACCCCATTCTACAATTTCGTTGAATCTTGCTGGGGCTTCCCTTACTACCATTTCTACGACATCGCGCTTGTTTTCTCCGTCACCGGCACGCATCGTATCATCAATATGTTTCTGGAAATTGTCATTCTGAAAATCTGTAACAACAGCCAGACCGCCTTGTGCATATTTGGTATTGCTTTCATCTTCGTCAGATTTGGTTACGATAATGATTTTGGCATCAGGGAGCTGTTCAGAAACTTTAATGGCATAGGAAAGTCCGGAAATGCCGGAACCGATTACTAATACATCCGCTTTTATCATATGCTTGCTTTAGGTACAATCGTTTAAAAACGATTAAATAAATTTAAACAATTTTTCGTTTGGTTTCCTTACTTTTTTCATGTACTGAAAATGGTCTTCTTCAGAACGGTAGCCTAAAGCGAGGGTAACAGTTACTTTTTCTGTTTCGGGATTGATATTCAGAATTTCTTCTATAATATCCTGGCGGAAGCCTTCCATAGGACAGGAGTCTATACTTTCAATAGCCGCGGCATACATAAGATTGGCCAATACTATATAGGATTGTTTTTCTGCCCAGTTGAAAATTTCATCCTGTGTTTTCTGGGTGATATGCTGATTAATACTGTTTCTGAAAGGATCTAGTTTTTCAACAGGAGTGTCTCTTACTTCAGAAATATGATTAAAATATCCCCGGATATAGTTCTCTTCAATAATTTTCTTTGAAATGATAACGATAAGATGAGAACAGGTGGAAATCTGAGAAGGATTATAGAAAGCCGGAATCAGTTTCTGCTTCATTTCTTCACTCTCAACAATCACAATTTTATAGGGCTGAAGTCCCAGCGAACTGGCAGACAGCTTTCCTGACTCAAGAATATTGTGAAGAGTTTCCTGAGGAATAATCTGATGATTGAATTTTTTTACAGAATATCTTCTGCTTAAAGCTTCCAAATAATTCATAGGACAAATTTAAGAATTGAATATGAATAAAGAGTCTTTAAAATGAAATATCTCTGCCTTGTTAATACAAAAATCACCCCGGCTGACGGGGTGATTCTTTTGATGTGGTGGAAAGTGTAATTATTCTCTGTTTTTTACAACAATCCAACCTGAGAATTTTATCGGAGTACTGTTTTTATTATTTTCATTCCATGAAATAGAATACCAGTAATTTCCTGTAGGAACTTTTTTACTTCCATTAGTGGTACCTGCCCATTTGTAGCCATTGGTTTTATCAGCCTGGAACATTTTATAGCCATATCTGTCGAAGATGCCTATTTCCAGATTCTGTTTATTGGCAAGTGCAGAATAATCAACAAAATCATTAATACCATCATCATTAGGAGTGATCACGTTGATCAGATTAGGTACCGTAATATTAACTTCCACAGGAACACAATTATAACCGTCTCTTACATATATTTTAGCTTCTCCTCTGGCAATATTGGTAAAGATATTAGAATCCTGCCAGTTGATATTATCCATAGAATATTGGTAAGGAGGAGTTCCGCCATTGGCATATATTGTCACTGTGCTTCCTGAAATATCAACAGTGGTAACAACCGGATTATCGGAAGGATATACTGTTACTTTTTGAGTGGCAATACAATCTCCGGTTTTAAGTTTCACCCAATAAGTCCCTACCCCTACATTCTTGATCGATTGAGTGGTAGCACCCGTGCTCCATTCATAGCTTTTGAAACCAGCTCCTGCATCTAATGTGGTTGTATTTTCTATACAGATCGTCTGATCAAGTAATGTTCTTGAGAAAACTGGAGGAATGACAGTTAAAGTAACTTTGGCAATTGAATAACATCCGTTTGCGCTGAATACTTTAATGTAAACAACTCCATTAGGTGCGATGTATGCCGCCGGCGTAGAGATTGCATTCGTTCCGCTGATGGCGTCAGTTAAAGATGGGTAATATTCTTTTGTAAGTCCACCTTGAGAAACGACGGCTCCTGTAAGATTAAAAGATGCCATTGATGGATTGGTTTCTATAAAGCAGGATTTTATTTCAACATCATTGACAACAACAACAGGGTAGATGTTAAGTGTAACTTTAGCTGTACTTACGCAACCCTGAGGAGTCGTTACTCTTACATATAAAGTAGCTGCAGCTGAAGCATAGGCGGAAGGGTTCGTAATTTGATTGGTTCCGTTATTGAGGTCATATAAAGTAGGAAAGAATTCTTTGGTAGCCCCAGCTACAGTCGTTACAGCGGCAGTGTTAAGGTCAAATGTGGCTGTTCCTGCATTGTTATTATTACAACCTGTAAGGCTTGCATCTGTTGCAGCAAATGGAGTAGGATTAAGCTGAATGACTCCGTCACCATTATCACAAAGCGTAGAAGTAGGATCTTTTACAACAACCTTGATGGTAGTATTTCCTGAATATTGGAAACTTGCAGGATTGGCAATAGGCGTAGAGCTTCCCAAAACATAATAAGTGAAAACGTAGTTTGCAGGATTATTTACAAATTGAGAGTTGAAAGAAGTAAGGTCCACTACACCATTTCCGGTAGCGGGATTTGTACATACAAAAGGAGTTACCGTATTACTTAAAATAGGAACTTTATCTACGAATACTTTAACATCTTTAATAGAATGTCTTGCGCTGGCACCTCCGGTTGCGGCAGAGAAACCGAAATATCCCTGTGACATTCCCACTGCACCTCCGGAAGGAGCAAAAGACTGATCTACAATAAGTACCCCGTTGATTCTTACTTTGATAATCCAGTTTGTCGGGTTGGTAAGGTCTGTTTCTCCGTTTACTTCAACATGTCTGTAGGTGTCTCCTACAAACGGCTGAGTGGCAATAAGGTCAGGAGAATGGAATGTACTTCCCGGAGTGGTGTTGAATTCGATATTATTACCAGCTGTATTATTGGTGCCATAAAGAATGTGAACTTTACTCATCTGTCCCTCAGTAGTGTTGTTGAAGATGTCAAAACCAACCATTAGCCCGGAAGCATTCGCAGGAATACCAAGTCCTCCTCCTGAAACAAATCCTGTAGGTGGATTGGCAAGATACCAGAAAGTAAAGCCATCTCCTTTTCCGAACTGAGCAGTTCCGTTTCCGTCAATTCTGAAATCGAATTCCACCTTCCATTTATCGCAATAGCTCAGGGTAATAGGAGTGGATAATTTTACAGCCCCGTATCTGCTGGTCTGATCTGTGGTAAGCCTTACAAAGTCTCCGCTTACTATAGCATCAGATACAAGATCCCAGCCCGTTGTATTTACGGGGTTTCCGGTAAGTTGGTATGTTTGTGAAAATAACCTTCCCGGCAAGCATAATAAGATAGTCAGTAAAAAAATGAGTATATCTTTTTTCATAGTGGATGGATTATGATGTTATTTGTTTTTTGATATAAAATTGATTTGTTACATGTTTAAATTGATTATAAAGGCAATATGTAATTTCAAATTCGGGAGGTGAGGATCCTTGTTTTAATATCGAAACTACCCCATATGAGGTAGTTTCGGATACTAAATTTATTCTCTGTTTTTAACCAACACCCAGCCTGAATATTTGGTTTCTGTATTGTCTTTATTGTTCTCATTCCATGAGATCGTGTACCAGTAAGTTCCTGTAAGAACTTTTTTACCGGAAGCCGTTCCGTCCCATGTGAAGTTTCTCATTTTTCCTGCCTCATATAATTTGTTACCATATCTGTCATACACGATGAATACCAGATTTTTCTTGTAAGCAAGCGCTGAATAGTCAATAAAGTCGTTTACGTTATCACCGTTTGGAGTGATGGCATTGATCAGGTTCGGTACAGTGATCTGAACTTCAACAGGAGTACAGTTGTAGAAGTCTTTTACATACACTCTTACTTCTCCTCTTGCAAGTCCGGTGAATATATTGCTGGTCTGCCAGTTGACTCCATCCAGAGAGAATTGATACTGAGGTTTTCCTCCGGCTACATTTACCGTGATTGTGTTGTTGTCAATATCAATGCTGGAAATCACAGGATTTGCAGATGCATTTATTTTTACAATCTGTGTCGTGATACAATTCCCTGTTTTAAGTCTCACCCAATAAACACCTACTCCCAGATCTTTAACAGATGAGGTAGTTGCTCCAGTGCTCCATTCATAGCCATCAAATCCAGGACCTGCATCCAGATCTGTTTTTTCACCTATACAAATGGTTTTGTCTTTCAACACCGAAGATGTTACAGGTGGTAATACAATAAGATTGATCTTGGCAATATTGAAACATCCGTTGGCATCTGTTACTTTTGCATACACGGCAGTACTTGTAGATAAGTACTGAAGAGGATTCATGATCTCATTGGTTCCGTCTAAAGCATTAGCAATGGAGGTGTAGTATTTTTTTGTCACACCGCTGTTTAATGTAGTAACATTCGCAGTGGTCAGATTAAAAATAGCACTGGTAATATTAGTTTCAATAAAGCATGATCTAATTGTAGCTTCCTGCACAGGAGTGTCCGGGTAAAATGCCAGGGTGATTTTTGCTGTACCTGTACATCCCTGAGGGGTCGTTACTTTTACATATACTTCTCCGGGAGCAGAGAAGTAACTGCCGGGATTTTGAATTTCATTCGTGTCTGCATTTAGGTCAGCTAACGTTTTATAATATTTTTTAACAGCGCCGGGAACACCTGTGACATTTGCTGTATTCAGGTTGAAAGTGGCTGTTCCTGCTTTGTTATTGTTACATACCGTAATCGTTTTGTCCTCAGCTTTAAAAGGAGCAAGAACCAATAATATTTTACCATCCGGGTTGTCACAGAGCAGTCCTGCATTATCTTTAATAACAACAGTAACCGTTGTATTTGCATTGAATTGATAGTTGGCAGGATTAGCAATAGGAGTAGAGCTTCCCAGTGGATAATAACTAAATGTATAATTTGAAGGATTGTTGACAAATTGCGAGTTGAAAGATGTCAGGTTTACAGATCCATATCCGGTAGTAGGATTAGGACAGAAAGACTGAGTCGCTGAGTTTTGTAAAATAGGAACTTTATCAGTATAAATTTTTACATTTTTAATAGAATGTCTTGATCTTGCACCTCCTGTAGAAGCTGAGAATCCAAAATATCCTACCGTCATTGCAGCAGCTGTTCCGGAAGGAGCAAAAGACTGATTACAAATTACATTACCATCTATTGTTATTTTTAAGATCCAGCTTGTAGGAGCTGCGGGATCTACCTGTGCGGTTACTTCAACATGTTTAAAGGTGGTGCCCTGAAAAGGTTGTGTGGTGTTCAAATCCGGTGAGTGAAAGGAGCTTCCTGCAACATTGAAAAATTCAACGTTATTGGTATCAGTTGTATTTTGAACCTGTCCGTAAGCAACGTGAACCTTGCTCATCGTAGCAGTGGTCGTGTTGTTGTAAGTATCCAGTCCTACGATAAGTCCAACTGCATTTTGTGAGACACCCAATCCGGATCCTAATACACTGGCGACAGGCGGATTGGCCAGATACCAGAACGCGATTCCATCTCCGTTGGAGGTTTGGTTGGAATCCATTCTGAAATCAAATTCTACTCTCCATTTATCACAATATTTTAAATTAATAGGGTCATTCAGTCTGATAGAACCGGATTGATTATTGGTATCCGGGGTGAGCTGAATAAAATCTGTGTTTACCTGAGTAGGGGAAACCATCGTCCATCCAGTAGTAGTCACTGGGTTTCCGGTAAGCTGATAAGTCTGGGCAAAGGACTTCCCGGCTATACAGAGTAAAAAAACAGATAAATACAATAATAGATTTTTATTCATTTAAGGGGACTTTGATTAATGTGTAAAGATATTAAATCCCGATTAAATAATATGTATTTAGTGTTAATTTTGCTAAAATTTTAATAATATTTTAAAAAAATGCTGCTTATTGTGATGTAATGGTGAATATTGTAGTATGGTTTACGTATTTATATGAATTAAATTAAAATAAGGAATTGCTATCCAAACCCTCAAAATAAGTATCAATTTCGAGATCGGGAGAATTGGCTGCTGCAACTGCCAGTTTGTCGCAAAGCTCGTTCTCAAAGTGCCCTGCATGGCCTTTCACCCAATGCATTGTAGGGGTGTGTTTGTTGTATAACTCAACGAATTTTTTCCAGAGGTCGGGGTTCTTTACATTCTTCCAGCCTCGCTTGATCCATCCGGCAATCCAGTTTTGGTTTATCGCATCAGATACGTACTTGCTGTCAGTATATACATGGATCTCGTTTTCTGTAGATTTCAGTTTTTCCAGTGCAGTGATCACTGCCAGAAGCTCCATTCTGTTATTGGTAGTTTTTCTAAACCCTTTGGAAAATGTTTTCTGATAGTTTTTTTCAGGAACGCGCATGAGAATTCCATATCCGCCTTTTCCCGGATTTCCGCTGCAAGCCCCGTCGGTATAAATTTCGATTCTCAAATCTGCTTTTTAAAAAATTGAATTATGGGTTGTGAATTTAAACTGAATTTGGTTTAAGCTTCAGTTTAAAACGGAAAATCGTCATCATCATCAAAGTCATTCATTGATGAGCCGGAAAGTTTTGAGCTGTCCGGAAGGTCAAATGCTGCCCCTGGCTGAATGGTAGTTTTGATTTTGTCAAAGCCGCTCGGTTCTCCAAAGTTGGAAGGATATCCTCCTCCGGCTCCGTCCATTGCCGCTTCAATATCACCAAATTTTGCAAAATGCTTTAAGAAAGAAAGCCGGACATCTGCCGTAGCACCATTCCTGTGCTTTGCAATAATCAGCTCGGCCTGGTTTTCAGTAGAAGTTTCCTGTCCTTCCTCATCATTATCCCAAACGGTAATTTTATAATATTCTGGTCTGAAGATGAAAGATACAATATCCGCATCCTGCTCAATCGCCCCGGACTCCCTCAAATCTGAAAGCTGAGGCCTTTTTCCCGGACGGGCTTCCACACTTCTCGAAAGCTGGGAAAGAGCAATCACCGGAACGTTAAGTTCTTTTGCAATTGCCTTTAATGAACGTGAAATCATGGAGATCTCCTGTTCACGGTTTCCAACTCCTTTTCCATTGCTGCTTCCTGCTGTCATCAGCTGAAGGTAGTCGACCATGATAAGTCTTACCCCATGCTGCATAACAAGTCTTCGGCATTTTGCACGGAAATCGAATATCGAAAGGGAAGGGGTTTCATCAATATATAAAGGAGCGTTTTCCAGTTCAGATACATTGGAGAATAGTCTCTGCCATTCTTCATCATCCAGCGTTCCTTTTCTTAGTTTTTCAGAAGAGATTCTTGTTTCAGAAGCAATCATCCTGGTGATAAGCTGTACTGATGCCATCTCGAGAGAGAAAAGAGCCATAGGAATTTTGTGTCCCACCGCAATATTTCTTGCCATCGAAAGAAGAAATGCCGTTTTTCCCATCGCCGGACGGGCTGCAATAATGATAAGGTCTGAATTCTGCCATCCACCGGTTTCCTTATCCACATCTCTGAATCCTGAAGGAACCCCTGAAAGTCCTTGTTTATCTTTTAAAGACTTAATCGTATCAATAGCCTGCTTTACCAATGAATTGGCAGTATCGAATCCCTTTTTAATGGTTCCGTTGGTGATTTCAAAGAAAGACTGTTCTGCTTTATCCAGAAGTTCGAAAACGTCTGTTGATTCCTTATAAGAAGAGTCGATAACATTAGCAGAAACATTGATAAGGCTTCTTAAAATATATTTTTCAAGAATAACACGTACATGGTATTCAATATGGGCAGATGAACTTACTCCCATCGTCAGGTCAATGATATAGTGGTCACCACCGGCCTGGCTTAGCTTGTCTTCTTTTTTTAACTCCTGAATAATGGTCATTAAATCTACCGGATGGTTGCCTTCGTAAAGCTTTAAAATGGTAGAAAAGATGACCTGATGTCTCGGATCATAAAATACTTCTGAAGTAAGAAGGTCAATGGAATGGTCAAGACCTTTTTTGTCTATCAAAAAAGTTCCGATAACAAGTCTTTCAAAATCCACTGCATTGGGAGGCATTTTCCCATCCGCAATAGACAATTCTTTTGCAAAGTTTCCGTGTGTCAGGGATGATAATGTTTCTTTCTGCGCCATGGTGCAAAGATAGTTTATTTAAAAAATAATAAGAAAATAGTATTCAACAATTTATTGGCAGTCTTTCGGAAAATGCTGTCAACAGGAGATTGATCTTGTTGATAAAAAAAATCACCTCGGTCTGAGGTGATTTTTTTTAAAGATTGAGTATAACTTATTCTTTATTTTTTACCAATACCCATCCTGAATATTTGGTTTCTGTATTGTCTTTATTGTTTTCGTTCCATGAGATCGTGTACCAGTAAGTTCCTGTCAGGATTTTCTTACCGAAAGCAGTTCCGTCCCAAGTGAAATTTCTCATTTTGTTGGCTTCATGAAGTTTGTTTCCATATCTGTCATACACAATGAAGACAAGGTTTTTCTTGTATGCCAGTGCAGAGTAGTCGATAACATCGTTTACGTTGTCTCCGTTTGGAGTGATAGCGTTAATAAGGTTAGGAACAGTAACTGTCACCTGAACAGGAGTACAATTATAAGTGTCTTTTACATACACTGTATTCTCACCTCTTGGAAGTCCTGTGAATGTATTAGAATCCTGCCAGTTGATGCCGTCTACAGAAAATTTATATGGAGGAACTCCACCCGTAGCGGTAACCGTAATGTTGTTGTTTGAGATCTCTATCCCAGAAACCACCGGCTGAAGGCTTGGGTGTACACGTACTTCCTGAAGCGTGAAACATTTTCCGGTCTGAAGTTTTACATAATAAACCCCTACGCCTACGTTATTGATAGATTGTGTAGTTTCTCCTGTGCTCCACTCATAGCTGTCGAATCCAGGTCCTGCATCCAATGTGGTTTTGGCTTCCGCACATATTGTTTTATCTTTTAACACTGCTGATTTTACCGGAGGTAATACTACCAGTTCTATTTTAGCGATTGAATAACATTGTTTATCATTGTCTACTCTTACATATACGGTTTTGCTTTCTGAAAGATAGTTAAATGGCAATGTAATAGGGTTGATTTGGGCTTTGGCATCAGCTACCGATGTATAATACTTAATGATCGTTCCTGTAGGTGTTGGCACAGGTACTCCGATATCAGCTTTAGAAAGATCAAAAGTTGAGCGGGTAACGTCGTTATCAATATAACAGTTTTGAAGTACAGCATCTTTTAATACTACAGTTGGGTAAAACAATAGTCTGATGGTAGTAGTTGCTTTACATCCGAAAGTAGAAATTACTTTTGCATATATAGTAGCTTCCGGAGAAATATAGTTGGTAGGGTCAGTAATCTCGTTAACTTCTGCATTCATATCGTCAACGGTAGTGTAATACTTAATAGTTGCTCCGCTTCCGCCGAATATATTAGCTGTTGTCAAATTATATTTAGCTGTACCGGCTCCATTGTTATTACAAGAATATAAAGTAGCGGTATTGGCTGAGATGCCTACATTCACAAACTTAAATTTCCCTGTTATGAAACATCCGTTGATAGGGTTGGTTGGGTTATTCGGATCTTTATATACAATTCTGTAATAATAGGTTGTTGTTCCGTCTACAGTTGCTATTGTAAGAGGGTTTTCTCCTGTAAGGGCATCATTGGTTGTTTTATGATATGTAACCTTGAAGTTAGTGCTGTTACCATTAATGATAGCTGCTGACAGGGTTGTAAAATCGAATTGTGAAGGTAAAGAACAAACCATTACCTGGGTTGGATCATTAGGAGTAGCTCCAGGAATTCCCGGTGGGATAAATGGATTAGGAGAAAGAACAGGATCGTTAAATGCAGAGCTTAAACTTGCAGTACCTGACCATTCCATGGAAAAACCATTAATGGATCTACTGAAGTTATCAATAACCAAATAATAAGTTTGCCCTACTAATACATCCATATATGGGCTCCATTTACCATTGTTCATGCTGGCTGTAGTGCCGGGAGGATTGGTAGGAAATACTGCAGGAGGAGCAAGAGCAAGATCCAGACCTGTGTCTCCCGGAGTACCGCTATAGTTACATCTTATAGGCTGTATGAAGACGTGATCTGCATTCTGTAAAGAAGCACAGCCGTTTGCTGTAGGTCCATAGACTGCAAAATCGTAATCATCACCCTGATCATTAGGTTTTATTTTAAATGCAAGGGTACCTGGTGTAGATACAGTGAAAGTGTACCAAACGGTATATCTTTCATTGGTGCTGAGACATCCTCCGTTTGCGTTAAGAATTTCTATAATATTCCCAGGTCCTGAAGGCGTGTAAGAAATGTCTGAGTTACCACAGATAGGAATTGCTGTGATACAATCTGACTGTGAGTAGACTATCTGTGTTATCAATAAAATAAAAAGAAGTAGTATTTTTTTCATTGTTGAAACGATTTTTGTTAAACAAAATTGGGCTCAATTAATTTTTCATGGTTTGTTAAAAGAAAAAGCCGCCAAAGCGGCTTTCTCATATTATATAAGGATTATTCTCTGTTTTTTACAACGATCCAACCTGAAAACTTGAACGGAGTGTTCTTCTTGTCATTCTCATTCCATGTTACAGAATACCAGTATGTACCAGTTGGAATCTTCTTCCCTGCAATAGTTCCGTCCCATTTGTATCCATTGGATTTGTCTCCCTGGTGGATTTTTGTTCCGTATCTGTCAAAGATACTTAATACTAGGTTTTGTTTGTCTGCAATTGCAGAATAATCTACAACGTCGTTCACGCCATCTCCGTTTGGAGTAATCATATTGATCAGATTAGGTACCACTACGGTAACTTCAATAGGTTCGCAGTCATAAGCATCTTTTACATATACTTTGTATGTTCCTCTTGCTACATTCGAGAATGTATTGGAAGGCTGCCATATGATTTTATCCATAGAATACTGGTAATCCGGTGTTCCTCCTATAACATTGATTGTTAATGTAGTGTTGGAAACATCAATACTTGATACAACCGGCTGATCAGAAGGGTATACAGTGACTTTTTGTGTTGCGATACAATCTCCTGTTTTCAGTTTTACCCAGTAAATTCCTACTCCTACATTTTTGATAGACTGAGTGGTTGCTCCTGTGCTCCATTCATAACCGTTGAAGCCTGGGCCGGCATCAAGAGTTGTGGTGTCTTCCATACAGATAATCTTATCTTTCAGAACACTTGATGTCACAGGGGCAATTACTGTCAGGGTAATTTTTGCAATCGTATAACATCCGCGGTTGTCTGATACTCTAACGTATACAAATCCACTTGGGGCAATATAATTATTAAATCCTAAAATTTCGTTTGTTGCATCTATTGCATCTGTCAATGATGGGAAATATCTCTTGGTTGTAGTTCCTGTAGGACTTGTAACCGCAGCGTTTGCCAGATTGAATAAAGCAGTAGATGGGTTTGATTCTATAAAGCAAGATCTTAATGAACCATCTGTTGCTGTAACCAAAGGATAGAATTTAAGTGTAATTTCAGCGGCAGCTGTACATCCAAATTCGTTGGTTGCCTGTACAAAAACTGAACCTTCTGCCGAAACAAACATGTAAGGATTGGTGATCTCATTGGTTCCATGGTTAAGATCATACATAGTAGGGTAGTACTTTAATATATGATTGGGAGCAGCTCCTACAGTTGCTGTAGATAGATCATACATTGCAGTTCCTGAATTATTGTTGCTGCAAGAAGTAAGTGTTGCAGGGTTCAGAGTAAAAGATTTATCAATGAATTTTATCTGTCCATATTCTCTACACTGATTTAAGAAGCTGGTCGGGCTATTGGGATCAACATAGCTGATTGCATACGTATAAGTGTTAGCTACATTAATATTCGTAGGTGCAGTAATTGGGTTTAAATCGTCTAATGCGTCTGTTGCTGAAGCATAATATTTTACTACAAAATTAGGATTGGAATTTAAGATATGTGCAGAAAATGTAGAAAAATCATAGTTTACAATTTTACCACATACCGGGATCTCTCCGTTTTGTGTTGGGCCAGGCTGTAAAAACGGATTAGGTTGATAAACCTGTGCCGAATTATGATCAAACGGAGTAAGAAGCTTGGCTGTTCCTCCAAAAGATAGGGTAAATGGAGCAATTTGCGTAGAATAGTTATTTAAAAGAAGATGATACACCTGTCCGGGAAGTACATCAATATATTTTACATAACCGTCGCCTCCTCCTCCTTCAGTTGTGTCCGTAGAAGTCATATTAAGCCCGGTAGGGTTGATGATGCTTCCGTTAACGCCGGCATAAGAACATCTTAATGGGGTAGCTGTTGTATTGGCGCAGTTGTGATTGGGACCATACAGGGCAAAGTCATAGTCAATACCCACAGCAGAGGGACCTGTAGGAGTTACTACAAAAGTAAGTGTTCCGGCGGTTTCTATGCTGAAAGTAAGCCATATGGAATTACTCTCCCCATTAGGGCCAAGGCAGCCCACCTGACCTTCTTTGACAGTCCCCCAGCCGTTAGGCGTAAGAGAAATAGCGGCATCGCTGCATATCGGTATGGCAGTAATGCAGTCCTGCTGTGCAAAAGCCATTTGAGCTAAGAAAAATAGAAAAACGAGTAGATGTTTTTTCATGTGAATCATTTTAATTTTTTATCTTCAAATTATTGAACAGAAGGTACCAATTGTTTTCCCCATGTTGGAGATTTACTGTCTGAAGAGTTTGGGTTGGAAAATTCGTTTAAAGCTTTACGGTATAAAATGTCAGCATTCTGTTGATCACCTGATTTTTCTTTGATTTTTGCCTGAAGAACAGTCAGTCTCGGGTTGTTGACAGAGTGGGTTTCAGCTTTTACTATACTTTGAGAGATGACATCCTGATCCGGTTGACTGTTTTGAGAGCCATCAATCTGAATTTTCTGAACATACAGTAAACCTAATAATATGTTGATCTCAGCGTTATCTCTTTGTGCAGTCCATATTCCTGTTGCTATTTTTCTGGCAAAAGCGTTGTCATCCATAAGGCTTGCTCCGGATGATTTCTTTAGCAGGGTTTCGTTTTTAAGATAGAGCGCAACAGCGGCGTAATAATTAGACTGCCATGTTTCTGAAGTTTTTGCTCCTGAAAATTTATTGAAAACATTGTCGTAATCATTCGCTGTTTTGGAAGCATTGAGCTGCAAAACGGCTTGGGTTAACGCTTTGTCAGTGAAATTCTGGGCTTTTGCCGAATAATTTACAATGAAAAAACTCAAAATTAGTAAAAGTTTATACATAGGGGGATATTTTATCAAGCAAATATAAAAAATTATTAACGTTAAATTAAAGATTTTGAGATATATTTAATGAAACTAATATATTGATTTCTAATATTGTATTTTGTTATTTAAGTTAAATTATACAGAGGTCGTAAAGATATTTATGATTTCACTGAATATTTGGGATTTAATCCTTCGAATAATTTTGAATAAACACCTATAAAAGTAAAATCAGAATAGAAAACGTTCTATTCTGATTTTAAGTATTTCGAATTCTGATTTTTTCGTATCAGATTTTTAAATAGACTGAGAAACAATGAATTAATATTGCATCTTCCTCAATTTAGGATTGGTGCTTCCTACAAGCAGGGCAACTAAAACAGTCATACAGCCGCCAAATACTACAGAGCGTACTACGCCTAGTAATTTAGCCATAACACCACTTTCAAATTGTCCCATTTCATTGCTGGACATAATGAAAATTGAATTTACACTGAGAACGCGTCCTCTTATATGATCAGGTGTCTTTAGTTGTACAATGGTACCTCGGATGACTACAGAAATTCCATCAAGCATTCCGCTCATCACAAGGAACATGAAAGACAGCCAATACAATTTGGATAAACCGAAACCAATGATACAAAGCCCGAATCCGGTAACAACAGCAAGAAGTATTTTCCCCTGATTCTTTCGGAGAGGAACAATAGACAGAATGGTAATGATACACATTGATCCAATATCAGATGCTGCATTCAGTAATCCGAAACCTTCCGCCCCCGAATTGAGAATATCAGTAGCAAATACAGGAATCATAGCCACTGCACCTCCAAAAAGTACAGCAAACATATCAAGACATAATGCCCCTAAAATTTCTTTGGTTTTGAAAATATAAGAAATTCCTTCACGCATACTTTCCACCACATTTACCGTTTCTTTTTTATACTCTGAATGCTGTTTGTGAAGCTGCCAGAAAAATAATGAAGCAAGAAATATTAATGCTAAAATAGCGACCAATGTCCATTTTACACCAATAAACCCAATAAGAATACCCCCTACCGCATGTCCGCACACAGAAGATATCAGGAAAGTGGCCTGGTTTAGAGTAACTGCATTGGGAAGGTTTTCTTTCTTTACAATTTTAGGAATCATTGAAGGAACAATAGGACCAATGAATGCCCTTGCTATTCCGGTAAAAAAGATAACTCCATAGATATAATAGGTGATCTGATGTCCGGTGAAATGCATTTCTACATCGAGGAATGCAGGAACCAAAAGAAGCCCGATCAGGAAAATATAAGCATAATTACAGATGAGAAGCAGTCTCTTTTTCTCATTCATATCAATAACGTGTCCCGCATACAGTGCACAGCTTACAGCAGGAATTACCTCTGATAACCCGATAAGGCCTATTGAAAAAGGATCTTTTGTTAATTGATACACCCACCATCCTAATAAAGTGGCCAGCATTCTGAAAGCTAAAACAATAAAAAATCTCCCGGTGAGAAGATTTCTGAACTCAACATTTTGTAATGTTTGTAACGGGGTAAAGGAAATCATGAACAAAAATAGCCCTAAAAATTTATTTAGGACTATCCATATGACAATTTTTGAAAGATATATTAAATATATCTCAAAAGATAAAATCTATTTTAGTCAGCTCTTGAGGAACTGATTACGATGGCAGCAACACCCGCTGCTCCGATAAGAGTAGCTCCGGCAGCAATTCTTGCTTTTCTTCTGTCTTTTACAGCCGCTACATTTGATTTAGGAATGATAACTTCCGTACTGTCTTTCTTGCCTGCTGTACCTACAAGATTATCACCCACCATGTTTCTGAATAAGATGGTCTGTTTCGGAGAGCCATCTCTCATCGTTACTTTGTAGATTTTTCCGGCTTCAAGATTAGAGTAGTTGTTTTTTGAAATATCTTCGCTGTATTTTGTCGTCGCGCAAGACGTAATAACAAATAAAGAGGTTAGTAAAGATGATTTCAACAGTACAGATGCTTTCATTATTTTCTTTTAGTTTTTCAAATTTATAATTTTTTTCGAATATACGTTTTTGGAATTGAAAAAATATGATTAATTTTTGTAAATTTCTAAGATATCTGCAATGTTTCTGTCATTAGCTAATCTCGGAGTCTTGTTTTGGCCTCCCAGTTTCCCCTGAGATTTGGCATATTCATGAAAGGCATTCTTTTGAAGTCTGGTAATATGCAGTTTTTGTAAAATATTTCCGGAAATAAGATCATCATAATAAGTGTTTCTTGCTCTCAGCTGCAGATCCAGCTCATCCCTGAATACATCCAAATCCTCCGGTTCCTTTTCAAATTCTATCAGCCACTCATGGTACGGAAGTCCTTCACCCGGGTTTACCTGCGGAGCAAGATGGAATTCTGTAATCTGTGCCGGATATTTTTCAAGAGTAGCTTTCATCGCTTCTTCCACCTCAAAAGCAATCACATGTTCCCCGAATGCCGAAGTAAAATGTTTGGTCCTGCCACTTACCAGAACCCTGTAAGGATCTTTGCTGATAAATCTTACAACATCACCGATAGAATAAGCCCACAGTCCGGAATTGGTGGTAAGGATCAGGGCGTAATCTTTATGAAGCTCAATTTCTTTCAATGTTAATCTTCTCGCTCCAGGCTTGCCATATTCTTCCAAAGGAATAAATTCATAAAAGATCCCATGATTGGTCAGTAGCAGAAGACCTTCTTTTGTATAATCGTCCTGAAAAGCAAAAAAGCCTTCAGAAGCAGGAAATGTCTGGATAATATCTACTTTTCCTCCCAGAAGATCCTCCATTTTATCACGGTAAGGTTCGTAATTAACACCTCCGGTAACGATAAGCTGCAGATTCGGGAAAAGCTGTTTGATCTTTTTGCCGTGTTTTTCTGTTAACTTCTCAAAATACATGATCAGCCATGGCGGAATTCCTGAGATCAGGGTCATGTTTTCGCGCTCCGTTTCCTCAATGATTTTATCTACTTTGGCTTCCCAGTCTTCCATAATATTGGTTTCCCAGCTTGGAAGACGGTTTTTCTGCAGATAATTCGGGATATGGTGCGCTACAATACCGGATAATCTTCCTGTTTTTATTCCGAAAACCTCCTCCAGCTCAGGGCTTCCCTGCAGAAAAATCATTTTCCCGTTTACAAAGTCCGCATTATTTTTTTTACTGATATAATGAAATAGAGCGCTTTGGGCACCGGCAACCTGAAGCGGCATTCCTTCTTTGGAAATCGGGATATATTTAGATCCGGAAGTTGTTCCGGAAGTTTTGGCAAAATATTCAGGGGTTTCTGTCCATAGAATATTGGCCTGCCCTTTTTTTACCCGCTCTATATAAGGTTTAAGATCTTCATAATCTGCTACCGGAACTCTGTCCTGAAAATCTTTCACAGAACGGATATTTTCAAAATCATGTTCCCGGCCAAAAAGTGTTTTTTGAGCCGTGTTGACTAGAGAAAGTAATAAATCCTCCTGGTTTTTCTCTGCATTTTTTTTGAAATCCTCCGCTTTTTGGACATGTTTCTTTGCCCAAATCAAAGCCGCATTTTTCTTGAAGAAGTTTAACATGGGTCAAATTTATAAATAAGTAGAGAATATGGAATCATTTTTTACAAAGCTTCACATAAAAAAACCGATGGAACAAGTTCCACCGGCTTTTCGAAATTTGATTATGAAAATAACAACTATATGTTAATGTTATGCTTATTTGTTCACCTTGTACCTTTTATCAGGAGTACCATCTTTTTTCAGGTGCTTGTTTTCTTTATATCTTTTGTCAGGTGTGCCGTCTTTTTTCATTTTGGCAGCCGGTTGTGCAGGCTTCGCTGCTTTTGCATCCATTGCTGGTTTTGCAGCTTTTACTTCTGCAGGTTTAGCGGCTTTCACTGTAGTTTTTACAGCTGGATGAGCCTGAGTGCTTGTAGCGGGAGCAGTCTGCTGAGCAGTTGCAAGTCCTAATCCAAGGATCAATGACATTGCAGATAATAATTTTTTCATAAGAATTACTGTTTGTTTTTGTTGAATAAAGATATGCAAAAAGCAGGCTGGAAAAGTTGGATTTTTAAACTTAACTAAAGTTTATTACTGCTTAAAAAAAAATTAAAACGCTTCATTTACAATAGAAAAGCCTGTCTTCAGATGAAAACAGGCTTGCAATAATATATAAATAGACAGGAGGTTAGCGCGTACAGTTGGCTGTCCACGTTTTACCATCCTTTGCGTAGAGTATTTTTAACGTATTGTTGTCAATTCTGATATAAGAGGTTGCTGTAGAACCAATCATAACAAGAGTATGATCTCCTTCCTGATTAAACTCTATTCCGTTCAGATCCGGAATGCTGTTTGAGAAAGCGAAATTATACTTTGTGCCGCTGGCGATCTTCGTTACAAAAACACTTCCGTTATCTGTACTTATATTGGTAGACCCGCCATCTTTGTAAGAAATACTTCCTTTATATGTTCCCGCAAAGAATTCGTTGTTTACCGGGTCATCATCCTTACTGCACGACGAAAAAGATAATGCTGTAAATACTAACAGCATCATAACTCCTAAGATTTTAATTGCTTTTTTCATAATACTTAAATGTTTGGTTAGGCTTAAATTTCCAAACACTATGCCATGAAGGAATAATTCGGTTTTTTTAACGGGTTCTTACATGAATTTGTAAAAATTTAAGATTTATTATGCTAAGTCATTCATTTTAACGCCGAAGTCCATAGGTTTTTAATGAAAGAAAAAAATATCCGTACCTTTGTATATCATCAACGGTTTCGGAAAACTCCCGAAATCGCTTTTGTCGTTTATACCAATACTATTTATGCAATTAAAATCCATCAACGAAAAGTTTCTTCCAGATCTGATGCAGAAAGAGTTCGGGAAAGAAATTTTCACCCAGTTAGAAAATAGCCAGCATATTGCCGTAAAGGGAAGTGCGGGATCTTCGGTTTCTATTTTTGTGGCTGAGCTTTTTTTAGTTCAAAAGAAAAATATTCTTTATCTGGTAGATGATAAAGAGGATGCATTGTATGCCAATACTGAGATGGAAGATCTTCTTGGTAAAGATAAGGTGCTGTATTTTCCGGCCACTCATCTTGAGCCTTATCAGGTAGAAAAAACACAAAATGCCAATCTGGTTTTAAGAACTGAAGTTTTAAATAAGATCAATTCCGGAAGATCTCCGAAAGTTATTGTGGCCTATGCCGGAGCCTTATCTGAAAAGGTGCTGAAAAAGGAAGACTTTAAAGCGATCTCCCATCATATAAAAGTAGGGGACCAGCTTGACTTTGATTTTGTAGATGAACTGCTCACGCATTATCATTTTCAGCAGGCCGATTTTGTTTCGGAACCAGGAGAATTTTCTGTACGAGGAGGAATTGTAGATGTATTTTCTTATTCGTACGAAAAGCCATACAGGATTACATTCTTCGGTAATGAAGTGGAAAGCATTAAAACTTTTGATATCGAAACCCAGCTTTCTGTGGATAAGGTAAAGGATTTTCAATTGGTTTCCAACATGAATTTTTCTGTGACAGGAAGCAGGGTGTCATTGCTGCAGTTATTGCCAGATAAAAGTTTTGTAGTCTCTAAAAATGGAATGATAGGAATGCAGAAAATCAGAACATTCTATGAAAAGTCCCTGGAAAAGTATGATACATTAAGTAAAGATATTGCCCACAGAACTCCTCAGGAGCTTTTTATTTCTGATCAGGAGTTTTTATTCGATTATAAAAAATTCAAAACAATTGATTTTGGCGGGTCAGTGATTGAAGGATTGAAAGAAATTACTGAGATTAAGATGGAGCAGCTTCCTCAGCCTTCTTTTCATAAAAACTTTGAACTGCTGATTGAAGATATTGAAGAAAAACAGAACAGCGGATTTGATACCTGGATTTCCTTTTCAACAGAAAAGCAGAAAGAAAGACTGGAGTCTATTTTTGAAGAGCTGGAACATGAACTTCCTTTTAAGAGCTTTAAATCTGAGCTGCATGAGGGATTTGTAGACAACGGCCACAAGCTTCTTGTTTATACTGACCACCAGATCTTTGACCGTTATCAGAGATATAAGGCGAAGAATACTTTTGCAAAGTCGGAACAGCTTACACTGAAAGATCTCATGTCTCTGAAAATAGGGGATTATATTGCCCATATTGATCACGGGATCGGTAAGTTTATGGGACTGGTCAAAGTAAATAATGACGGTAAGATTCAGGAATGTTTTAAACTGACTTATAAAAACGGAGACTTATTATATGTAAGTATCCACTCCCTGCATAAGATTTCGAAATACAACGGACCGGATGGAAAAGAGATTGTTTTGAGCAAACTGGGTTCTCCTACCTGGAAGTCCCTGAAACAAAAAACAAAAGCGAAGGTAAAACAAATTGCCTTTGACCTTATTCAATTATACGCACAGCGAAAAACGGCAAAAGGTTTTGCTTATACCCCGGATTCTTATCTGCAGAATGAACTGGAAGCCAGTTTTATTTACGAAGATACTCCGGACCAGGAAAAAGCTACTGTAGACGTAAAAAAAGATATGGAAGCTGATACCGTTATGGACAGGCTGGTTTGTGGTGATGTAGGGTTTGGTAAAACGGAAGTTGCCATCCGTGCGGCATTTAAAGCGGCGACAGACGGTAAGCAGGTTGCTATATTGGTCCCAACAACTATTCTCGCTTTTCAGCATTACAGAAGTTTTAAAGAAAGGCTTAAAGATTTTCCTGTAAATGTAGACTATGTTAACAGATTCAGAACTGCCAAGCAGAAATCGGAAACCTTAGATGCTTTAAAGAATGGAAAAGTAGATATTATCATTGGAACCCATCAGTTGGTAAGCAGTTCTGTGAAGTTTAAAGATCTTGGTTTATTGATTATTGATGAAGAGCATAAGTTTGGGGTGTCAGTAAAAGATAAGTTGAAAACACTTAAAAATAATGTGGATACGCTTACGCTGACAGCTACTCCTATTCCAAGGACTTTACAGTTTTCATTAATGGCAGCGAGGGATTTATCTGTTATCAAAACACCACCACCGAACAGACAGCCTGTAGATACGCAATTGATCGGATTTAATGAAGAGATTCTCCGTGATGCTGTTTCTTATGAGCTTCAGAGGGATGGGCAGGTTTATTTTATTAATAACAGGATTGAAAACCTGAAAGATATTGCGGGACTTATTCAGAGATTGGTTCCGGATGCAAGAGTGATTACAGGACATGGGCAGATGGAAGGCAAGCAGCTGGAGAAGAACGTTCTGGATTTTATGGAAGGAAAATATGATGTTCTTGTGTCTACAACTATTGTAGAAAGTGGGGTGGATGTCCCGAATGCCAATACCATTTTCATCAACGATGCACAGCGGTTTGGAATGGCAGATTTGCATCAGATGAGGGGAAGGGTAGGACGTAGTAATAGAAAAGCGTTCTGTTATCTGATTACGCCGCCATATGATATGATGACTTCCGATGCCAGAAAACGTCTGGAAGCCATTGAACAGTTTTCGGATCTGGGAAGTGGTTTCCAGATTGCAATGAAAGACCTTGAGATCCGTGGTGCCGGTGACCTGTTGGGTGCTGAACAAAGTGGATTCATCAACGAAATGGGGTTTGAAACGTATCAGAAACTAATGCAGGAAGCGCTGGAAGAGCTGAAAGATGACGCTGACTTTGAAAATCTTTTCGACAATGAGGAAGATAGACAAAAGCTTTTCAAATCGGTGAAAGATGTTAATATCGATACTGATCTGGAGCTGATGTTACCTGATTTCTATATTTCCAATACCGAGGAACGATTGATGCTGTACCAGAAAATTGCAGAAATTAATAATGAATCAGATCTTCATCAGTTTGAACTTGAGCTGATTGACCGTTTTGGAGTATTGCCGAAAGAAGCTGTTAATCTGTTGAAAAGCGTTTCTCTGAAATGGCTTGCCGCAGATATAGGTTTTGAGAAGATTGTTATGAAAAATGGAGTGTTCTTAGGATACTTTCCGGGAAATCCTCAGGATAAATTCTACCAGACGGATAGATTCAGACATATTATTAATTACTTAACCCGAAATCCAGCTGAAGCACAGCTTAAAGAGAAGTCCGGAAAAGAAGGTAATCAACTGATGATGAGGAAGGAAAGGGTAAAAAACGTAGATGAGGTTAATATGCTGCTAAAAGCCATTATTGAACATAATTAAATTATAGGTTTCGTTTATTGTAAAGAAATTTGTAAAAGATGTGAAAAGCGTATGAAAATCTTAAATTTTCATACGCTTTTTTGTGATTGTTATCATGTTTTTGTTGAGAAATATTCCTTGAGAAGGGAATTAAGGCCGTTTAAAGGGGTTTAAAATCACCTTCATATGATTAAAAATACCTTGTAGATTCCCGTACAGTAAGGGTTTGAGACCTTAATGGATCTTTTTTTTAAGTAAAAAGTGGAGTTATGTAGAAATAATTCTACTTTTATGTGTGATTAATTCTATGCTGTAATGTGTTTACTTCTATAGGTTTATGGATATATAACTGGAATTTTTAGGACTTCATTGCGTACCTTTGCAGTCCTTATTATGAAAAAAATTATATATTGCTGCGCAGCTGGACTTCTTTCACTCTGCGCTAACGCACAGGTGGGAATAGGTACTGCAAAACCTAAATCTGTTCTTGACGTGAATGGAAAAACCACCTTAAGAAAAGAACTTAGAGTAGGCGGGACTTCAACTCAGGCTGGAAATGCCGGGTTAAACGGCCAGGTTTTGGTTTCTCAGGGTGAGGGTTTGCCTCCCGTGTGGAAGTCTTTGAACATTTCCTTTATGGAAGAGGGACAGTATAAGTTGATCAACTCTTATCTGTCGTCAGATCAAGCAGGTATTATATCACTTACTGATGGTACTGCCGGTGATGGTGTTTACAAAAACAGTGTTGGAGATAATATTACTGATGCTACCAAAGGAATATGGAAAAAAATTGATGGGCTAAAGAATACCTTCACTATCAAAAATGGTAAGAACAGACTTACCTATCAGTTTCAGACAGGGATCGAAATCAAAGCGCCTACCTCTACAACGATGGAAAGTGTAAGATTTACCTGCGGTGTTTTCAGAAACGGAACTCTGGTAGCGGTACGCCCGGACAGAATTGCTTCTAATAATAACAGCGGAAAGAATGGTCTTCAGGACTATATCTTTACCCTTAATTATACAGAACAGAACGTTCCTGTTGGAGCTCATACGATCGATATTGCATGCAGAAAGATTGATACTTCAAATTCTAATTCACAATTTGCTATCGGACGTAATGTACAGGCTTCAAACGGAGCTTCAAGTGCATTTACTTTGGAATCTACTATGAAAATGGACGTTATTGAATACGTGAGCTATAAAACCAACTAATGATGAAAAAACTATTATCAACTCTGTTTCTTACCATAGGGCTTTTGGCTTCAGCTCAGGTAGGAATAAAAACAGATACTCCTAAAGCCACGCTTGACGTAAACGGAGATGTAAATCTAAGAAATAAAATTGCGGTTCTTAACACCACCGATAACTCAATTTCTCAGGGGAATAATGACCAATTGCTGGTTTCCCAGGGAGAAGGCTATGCCCCGATCTGGAAATCGCTTCGTATTCCCGAATATGAGCCTAATAAATTTTACCTGATTTATAACAACTCTTTTTCAGATAAAGTAGGGGTTTCATTTTCTTCTTCTGAGGATTCATCGGTAGGTTTAACTTCCAGAGGGGGAACTTTTACCAAAGGAAAAGACATCGGCACTCTTACTAATTTTAAAAAAATAAACAATCTTTCACAAGTGATCAGTGTATTCAGTACTCAGAGTAAAGCGTACTTCCAGTTTGAAACGGTTGTGCAGGCGGACTTCGGAGCGGCTGGATCTACAGATACTTCAATAGATTATGCTTGTGGAATTTTTGTAGACAATAAACTGGTGAATCTGAGACAGAGAAACTTAAAAGCAATCAGCAGTACATATCCTTTCCTTACCCATACTCAGATTGGTATTGTAGATAATCTTGCGAAAGGAGATCACACCGTAGATGTTGCCTGTACAAGATTGGGTTCTTATGGAGCGTCCGGCAATACCCTTACGATAGGAACGAATGTATATACCAATATTAATGGCTTTATTTCACAGTCATCTCTTAAAGTAGATGTGTATGAAGTTCCAGAAGTGTTTAACACCATTATAAACTAAAGCGGATTATGAAAAAAATATTATTTGCAACGTCACTTCTGTTCACTGTTGCAGCTACTGCCCAAGTGGGTATTAATACTCCTAATCCGACTAACATGCTGGATGTAAACGGAGATCTGAATGTTGGAAAAGAATTAAGAACAGGAGGTACAGATGTACTGAGAGGATCTGCCGGAACAGCAGGTGATATATTTCACAATAATGCAGACCTGGCTACCAATGACTGGAAGGCGATAAAAATTGCAGATGGACAAGGAAGTATGTCTGTTTTTTCAATCAATACAGTTGCTGATAAAACAGGAGTTACTTTTGTGGCGCCAAACGGAGCAACTACTCCTTATAATGATGGAGATGCTTTAGCGGGGAACTGGACTGTGCTTCCGGGAACAGTGGATACGTTCTCTGTAACCAATATGGTAAATAAAGCTACATTTTCCTTTCAGACTACGGTTCAAAAAACAGGAACAGGCTCAGCAAGTTTTGCCTGCGGCATTTTTATTAATGATAAACTTAAAGCAGTAAGAACAGATGTTTTATTAGGTGATAGTGGTGCATATAAGATTTTTAATCTTAACGCTACGCTTACAAACCTTACTCCTCAAAACCAATATAGTGTGAAGGTGGCCTGTATCAAAAGAGCTCTCTCAGGAACAACACTGGGCATAGGAAGAGCTGTGGATGCTAACTATCTCAATAGTGATATGTCACAATCTGTTTTGACAACATCTATATTGCAGCCTTATTAATTTTTATAATAATACAATAATTAGGAATCTAAAAACGTTATGTTTTTAGATTTTTTTTGTTTATTAACTCTATTTCTTGTGAATTTGTCCATATAAATTGAAGTGTATTATCGAAAATTGAATTATATTTGGGCAAGCTAAAAAAATTCTATATGGTAAAAAACTATTTTTTAAAAATGTTTGCCGGTATCGCTTTTCTTGGGCTGCTGGCAGCATGTAATACTACCTCAGATCCCACAGAATCTATCCCGAATCCGGATGATGGGCCGCCGCCTAAAAAGGTTTTAGCAAAAGTGAGTGCTAATAATATTTCTCAGGAAGAATATACTACAGCAGCAGTAACCGGAGATTTGCAGACTGCAGTCTCTAAAGATGAATCTGCTTCAGGTGCTTTTTATACAGGAACGATAACGTATACCAACAAGGATATTACAAAAATTAAATATGTAAGTTCCGCGGCAACCAGCCTGGTGTATGAATTTAATATTGTTCCTGATGCTACAGGTAAAAAGATTTACAATGCCACTTCTACTGCAACGGGCGCCACACCATCAGCTTCTGTCATAAGTGACTATACTTTTACTTATAATGCAACGACCAATAAACTTACTAAGATTCTTGAGAAGAGAAAAGAAGGCGGAATCAGTGCTTATAACAAATTTATAGATTATACTTTCGTGTATAACGGCGAAAATGTTATTCAGGTAGTTTGTTCCAAAGGAATATTGGATATCAATGGGAACCCGAATATGGGTACTGCAGTAGTAAGCAAGTATAGCTTTCAGAACTATGATGCTCAGAAGAGCCCTTACTCTACACTTTCACCGGTTTATTTCATCACACGAAGTCTGATAAATCCGGCTCAGTTCTATAAGATTTCTCCGAATAATCCTACTTCAATGTATATAGAATTGCCGCCACCGGCTTCTTCAGTGAATACAGCCCAGAGTTATTCTTATGATAATCAGGGGTATGCGGTCGTAGAGAAAAATCAGAATGTTGTTTTCACCTATAAAAATTTATAGGAGAGAGATAATCATTAATCTTACCGGAATATAAAATAATCATATAATTTTTAGGTAAAAAAAATTATATTTGTCAAAAAAATAATCAATTACAAGGAAATGAAACAAATTTTCTATTTTATTTTACTCATCGCAGGATTTTCCTCAATACATTCCTGCAAGGACATGCTCGATGAGGATGGGAATCCATTATTGGATCTTAATAATACAGGGGGATTAAGCGGTCCCAGAGCATTATACAGAGAAATTACAGATAAAGATACTATCGCAGAATATCAATACAGCGGACTTTTAGTAACTAAAGTGCTTACAGACAGTGCTTCAGTTACTAATATCATGTACAGTGGAGATAAGATCAGCCAGATTAATTTCAATGGCTTTTTGGATCTTGACGGAAACGGAAAACTTGATAAGGACAGTGTATCATACAGTCAATTGTTCACTTATGGAAATAATAACAAACTGCAGCTGATTTCTGAAAACCGTTCAATATTCAGAAGACCTCCGCCTATAATACCGGGAGATCCTCCAGGACCACAGACATTACTGAAAAAAGAGAAAACGGCTTACCAGGTTAAGTACAGTACTGCTACAGGGAAACTGGATTCAATCATTATGAGAAACGGTCCGGACGTTCCGGGAGCACCGCTTAATTTCACAGATTATTCTAAAACAGCCTATACTTATGTAGGAGACAATGTATCTAAAGTAGTAAGATACTACGGAACGATGACAGGAGGTGCATTCGGTGCTGTTACAGGAAAATATAGCTATGAGTATTATGCGTATGACGATCAGGTGAGCCCGTTCACATTATTGCCGCACGTATATAAGATTTCAAGACTATTATCTACAGTAATCAATGATAAAGAAAGTCTTATTTTATCTCCAAACAATCCTAAGAGATGGTCAGTGACAGATCTTTCGCCACCTATTCCAACTCCGATTGTGAAGAGTACCAATTACGTTTATGATCCTCAGACTTACATGACAAAAGGATATGGCGTTAATTATATCTACAAACCACAATAGAAGACTTTTTTAACAATATTTAAACTCAATCTTTCATAAGGTTGAGTTTTTATTTTTTATCTCTTAATTTTGCAAAAAATTTCTGATGAAATATTTAATCGTTGGGCTTGGCAACAAAGGCTCAGAATATGAAAATACACGACATAATATAGGCTTTAAAGTAGCTGAAAAAATAGCTGAAACGCTTGAAGTATCATTCAATACCTCCAATTTTGGCTGGCTGGCAGAAGGAAAACATAAAGGCAGAAAAGTTTTTATCCTTAAACCCGATACTTATATGAACCTTTCCGGAAATGCAGTGAAATACTGGATGCAGAAAGAAAATATTCCTTTGGAGAATGTATTGATTGTGACAGATGATCTCGCCCTTCCTTTCGGGACTTTAAGATTGAAAGGAAAAGGTTCTGATGCAGGCCACAATGGGCTTAAAAATATTAATGAAGTATTGCAGACTCAGAATTACGCAAGGCTTCGTTTCGGGATCTCTGCTGATTTCTCTGCCGGACGACAGGTAGATTATGTATTAGGAACCTGGAATGAGGAAGAAGCGGCAAAGCTTGCCGAGAGAATTGAAACCTTTTCAAAAGCCAGTCTTTCTTTTGTGTTTGCAGGCCTGAATAATACGATGTCTGCCTTTAACGGGAAGTAGTGAACAGATTGTAGGCAGCAGATGATAGAAGAGTGAAAATTTAATTCTGGCTTGTCTCAGTACAATTGCATCAAAAAATAAATGCCACCGGATTCCGATGGCATTTTCTGTAAATTATAATTGAAATGTAAGAGTTTTACTTTTTTATAACCAGGTTACTGCCCCTGTTTCAACGTCATAGTTTGCTCCAACGATTTTAATTTTACCCTCTGCTTCAAGCTTATTAAGGGTTGAGCTTTGCTTACGGATATCTTCAATCGCACTTTTTACGTTCTGATGATTAAGTCTTTCAAGAAGTGAACTGTTTTTTGATGAACGTTCTTCATTTTCTTCAATGATGTCATTGATGATAGGGTTGAAATGATTGATCAGGTGGTTAAGGTTATCCATTCCCAATCCTTCAATCTGCGCCGCATCAAGGCCTCCTTTCAAAGCACCGCATTTCGTGTGGCCTAAAACTACGATAAGCTTGGACCCGGCAACATTACAGCCGAATTCCATAGATCCAAGGATATCCTGATTAACAAAATTACCGGCAATTCTGATACTGAAAACGTCTCCCAATCCCTGGTCAAAGATAAGTTCCGCAGAAGTACGGCTGTCTATACAGCTCAAAACTACAGCAAACGGCCACTGTCCTTCACGGGTAGCATTCACTTGTTCTAGAAGGTCTCTGTTTGCTTTAAGATTATTTACAAATCTCTGGTTTCCTTCTTTTAAGAATTCTAATGCTTTTTCCGGAGTGATAGTAGACTGGGTTTCGTATGTATGTGCTTTCATATTATGTATTGTTTTCGAATTTAAAGTTAAAAAAATTAATTAATTATTGAGATTACATGGCTCTTTTGTGAGTAACCAGAATATGGGAATCCTCACTTCTTTCGTAATCTCTGTATGAAGTTTTAAAGCCTATAAGCTCTACATTGATATCCTGTTCCTTTGCACGGATATTGGCAAAGTCCTGAATCATTTCCAGTACATCGGTTGCGATGTAGGAAGTGCTTCTGGCATCAATAATCACTGTAGAGTTTGGTTTTATATTTTTAAGTGTTTTTTTGATCGCCGCTTTATTTAAAAATGAAACTTCTTCAGCCAGTTTTATGTTGATTCCATCTGCATCATCCAGCCTTTCTCTGCTTAAATAATAAGCTCTTTTCATATTTCCCTGAAGAATATAGAAAACAGAGATGGTAAGACCAATTCCGACTCCTTTTAATAAATCTGTTGCCACTACCGCTACCACCGTTGCTACAAACGGAATAAACTGGAACTTTCCTAACTTCCAGAAATGCTTGAATGTAGCTGGCTTTGCCAATTTATATCCTACTAAAATTAATACCGCAGCCAAAGTCGCCAATGGAATTAAATTTAAAATAACAGGAATAGAAAGTACGCAGATCAATAAAAATATCCCGTGAATAATAGCCGACATCTTAGAAGTTGCTCCGGCATTTGCGTTGGCAGAACTTCTTACGACAACAGACGTCATTGGAAGACCACCAATAAATGAACTGATAAGGTTTCCGATTCCCTGCGCCTTAAGCTCTAGATTGGTGTCTGTAATTCTTCTCTGTCGGTCTAATCGGTCTGATGCTTCGATGCAAAGTAACGTTTCAATAGAGGCTACAATAGCAATTGTTGCTCCTACAATCCATACTTTGGGATTTGTGAAACCATTAAAATCCGGAGTGGTAATCAGGTTTTTGAAATCATCAAAAGACTGTGGAACAGGTAAAGAAACCAAATGTTGGGTTTGGATAGCCAGAGAGCTACCGGACATCTTAAAGAGTTGATTCAGAAGAATGCTTACAATTACGGCAACTAGTGCTCCCGGAAGCATTTTCATCCTTTTCAGTACGTGGATTTTATCCCATGCAATAAGAATTGCTACAGAAACTAAGGTAATAACAATGGCACCCGGATGGATGGCTCCCAATAATTCTGTAAAATAGCCGAAGTTTAATCCATTATCAAAAATAGATTCATGACCTTCATAATCTTTGTCAAATCCTAAAGCATGCGGAATCTGTTTTAGAATAATAATGATTCCTATGGCAGCAAGCATTCCTTCAATCACGTTATTGGGAAAGTAATTGGAAATACTTCCGGCTCTTACAAACCCTAAAACCAATTGAATAAGTCCTGCAATAATCCCTGCGCAAAGGAAAAGCTCAAATGCACCAAGATCTGTTATAGCTGTTAAAACAATTGCCGTTAAACCTGCTGCAGGCCCGGAAACTGAGATATTAGAATTACTGATTGTTCCTACTACCAGGCCGCCTACAATACCGGCAATAATACCGGATAATGGGGGAGCACCTGATGCTAAAGCAATTCCTAAACACAACGGAAGTGCTACTAAAAATACCACGAGTCCTGAAGGAAAATTCTCCTTGATTCCTCCTATTAATGATGTCTTTTTCATAATGCGAAGCTGTAAAGTATAACCGGCTTATTTGTTTTTAAATAAGTCAATTATAAAAAGTTGAGAAAAAATAATTTTTAAAGTACGTGCGTATCCGATATCAAAAATGATATGGAAATAGTATCAAAAAAATCTAACTATAGGAGTTACGCTTCCGGAGGGGGAGAAAATATAGTAAGTAAAGGTGATAAATGAAAAGAATCATCTATCAGTACAAAAGAAACGCCCTGAAAATCAGGTTCGGAAAACTTCAGATAGTCAAAAACGTCCAAAGGTTTCGGAATAGTCTTTTCGTAAACAATAAATGAGGACGGATGAGAATGTGGTTCTTCTTCGTTGATTATTATATTCGTTCTTGCAATATCCCAGCCCGCTACCGCAGCAATGCCTGGCAGCGCTGTAAAATTCAGAAAAAACGTTAATACAATAATACTCCAGAATTTCATTTTACATTCTTTTTAGAAAAACTACTTGGTCTTTCTGCTCATTACCCAATCTGAACTCGTAAGATTGTAGATCTTCTGGATGTCTTTTAAGGTTTTCTCAAAATCAATCTTCAGATCAATAATTTTACCTGTTCTAAGGTCAAATACCCAGCCATGTACAATAGGTTGTTCTTCTAAAATATACCTTTCCTGTACGCAGGCCATTTTGATTACGTTGATGCACTGCTCCTGAACATTAAGCTCTACAAGTCTGTCATAACGCTTGCTTTCGTCTTCAATAGAATCCAGCTCTACCTGATGTAATCTGTAAACGTCACGGATGTTTCTCAGCCAGGGATTTAATAATCCCAGATCCTGAGGCGTCATCGCTGCTTTTACACCACCGCAGTTGTAATGTCCGCACACAATAATGTGCTTTACTTTCAGATGTTCTACAGCATATTGAATAACGGCTGTGGAACTCATATCTAAAGTATTGACAACATTGGCAATGTTTCTGTGAACAAATACTTCGCCCGGCTTTGCTCCCATCAGTTCTTCTGCTGTGGCTCTGCTGTCTGAACATCCGATATAGAGGAATTCAGGGTGCTGAGTTTTTGCAAGTTCCTTGAAGAAATTCGGGTCTTCAGCTACTTTGGATTCTACCCATTTTTTGTTGTTTTCGAAAATAACCTCGTACGATTGTGACATAATTTTAAATTTTTAAAAGTTTATAATTATTTATTTCGTTTAAATTATTTCCAAAATCAATAGACTAAATCAATAATTGTACAAAAATATACTTTTTGTTAAAAATTCAATCACTTTTAACAAAGTTTAATATTAAAATATGCTTAAAATCATATCTGATATTCTGGTATACTTTGTTTTACAGCCGTTAGGCTTATAGGGTAATCCAAACGTTTAAACCAGGATAAAATTACGAAGTATAAATTAAAATTCGGGATTTGTAAATTAAAATATTCTTAATTTATTCGTCTGATCATAGAGATGTTTCAAGAAAAGCACATTAAAAGCGGTCATATATGTCAAAAAATGAATAATTTAACACCTTGATAATCTATCTATTTGATGTCTGAGTTTGGTTTACAATCTTTATCACCACTATTTTACTGGGCAGGAATTTTTATTGCCTTTTTTTCATCCTTTCTGATATTGGGGAAATCCAAAAAGGTGACTGCAGATTATGTGCTGGCGATATGGTTTATGATCATAGGAATGCATCTTATTTTCTTTGTTTTATTTCGTGGAGATGGTTATTTGAATTTTCCTTCCCTCATTGGTTTCGAGATTCCCTTTCCTTTTATGCATGGCCCGATGCTGTATTTGTATATTTTGTGTGTCACCAACCCAAACTCCGTTAAAAAGATCTGGCTGCTGCATTGGCTTCCGGTTGTGATGATTTATATCGCCTTATCTCAGTTTTTATTTCTCACTCCTCAAGATAGAGCAGCAGTATATCAGAATAAAGGAAAAGGATATGAAACCTTGAGCCAGGTAATCAAAATACTTATGATTGTCTCTGGGGTTCTGTATGTAGGATTAAGCCTTATTGCAGTCAGAAAATATAAGAAAGCAATTTCCAATCAATATTCAAATACTGAGAAAATCAATCTGAATTGGATATATTATCTTATTATCGGAATAGCACTGATATGGATTGCCGTTGTGATCAGGAATGATATTCTTATTTTTTTCATGGTTGTTTTATTTATCCTGGTTGCAGCTTATTTTGGAATCAGCTGGGTGGGTATTCTGGATTATTCAGTAGTAAAAACTGAGGGTATTATTGAAAAAACTGCAGTTGAAAATAGTCCCGAAGTTTCAAAATATGAGAAAACTTTTGCCGGAGAAGAAGCAATACAGGGTATATATAATAAACTGGTGATTCAGATGGAAAAGGAAAAATTGTATAAAGACCCTGAACTGAACCTTAATTATGTTGCAAAGCTTTTGGGTGTTCACCCGAATATACTTTCTCAAACCATCAATTTTGTTGAAAATAGAAACTTTTACGATTACATCAACCGTCAGCGGATTGAAGAATTCAAGAGAATAGCAATATTACCTGAAAATGGAAAGTTTACAATTCTTTCATTGGCATTTGAGAGTGGATTTAATTCAAAAACCTCTTTTAACCGGAATTTTAAAAAATACATGAACTGCTCGCCGAGAGAATTTTTAAAAAGTCAGAGTATTACTATGGAATAACATCCTTATTGTTTTTTAAAGGATAAGTTGTTTTATTCTAGTGGTTTAAATATTTGTTCCACCTTTCATTTTGGAACAGATGAAGCGTTTATAATCCTCATTTTTACAGAAAAATTGAATCAGACCTCTATGAGAAAATTATTATTTGTAATCATGTGTGTGTTGGCATTGCTTATTGGTGCTTATCCTCTTCTTTATGCTTTTGTGGAGCATAAACATACCTTTTTAGGTTCCAAATCTCCTGAAGTGCTTCATAATATCATCTGGAAAACTGCATTTTTTGCCCATATCATTTTCGGAGGACTGGCGCTTTTTATGGGTTGGCGTCAGTTTGGCAGTTCATTCAGGAATAAATATGTCAAGATCCATAGGAAGCTTGGAAGTATCTACGTAATTGCAGTGGTCATAAGTTCTGTTTCAGCTGTTTATATGGGCTTTTATGCCAATGGCGGAGTGATTTCCGCAATGGGTTTTATCAGCTTAGGATGTACTTGGCTGATAACAACTCTTATCGCAGTTGGGCAGATAAGAAAAGGTAATGTTGTGATGCATCAACAGTTTATGATTTA
The DNA here is from genome assembly GCF_900182655.1 of Chryseobacterium rhizoplanae. Taxonomy (GTDB): domain Bacteria; phylum Bacteroidota; class Bacteroidia; order Flavobacteriales; family Weeksellaceae; genus Chryseobacterium; species Chryseobacterium rhizoplanae. Next base: position 215,416 of record NZ_FXTC01000002.1, on the reverse strand, counting down.
CAGTTATGCCTGTACTTTTGCTGCGGTAACACTGAGATTGTGGTATCCTTTGTTAACCAATATTACCGGGGATCCCGAGAATTCTTATATCGCCGTTGCCTGGCTGTGCTGGGTTCCTAATCTATTGATTGCTTATTTGATCAATAAAAGAATAGCTGTGATATAGATTCCTTTCATACAGAAATTATATTCTACTCCGGCAGTTTTTCATATTCCAGACTTCTCATCTCTAAGTTTAAATATTTATTTCCTTCATTTTTATAATGCTGAGGTGCCTCAAGACCCATGTATTTCATAATCAGAGGATAGATATAAGTCGTTTGGGTCTGCTTGGTTTCATGTCCGGTGATTCTATACGTTGCTGGAACCTTATCACCATACCACACAAAAAACGGAACCTGAGTAGATTCTTTAGAGTCTATGTGCAGTAATTTGTCACCCTGTAATTTAAGTCCATGATCTGACGCATAGATGACTACAGAATTGGTGTTTTTCAACGTTCGGAAAATATTATTGAAGACATAATCGGTATATTTTATAGAGCTGTCATAACAGTTTAGGTTCTCGGAATTCCAGTTGGGAGGAAGTCTGTTGCATGGATTTGGATGGCTTCCCATGATGTGGAGAACCACAAATTTATCCTCTTTTTTCTGAATGACCTTCTCCAGTTCCGGAACAATCACTTCATCATAACCGTTTACCCATTTTTTATTTTTAGACATCGAAGCGATGGCCGTTATTCCTCTTGCGCTTGCCTGTGTGCTGAGCCAGAAAGAGTTGTATCCGGTTTGGTTAGCCAGATTGATGATATTGTAGGATAGCTTGTCATAACGATATCTGAATTCATCCGGATGAATGCTGGACAACATTAAAGGAACACTTAGGTTGGTAATTCCTGCAGGAGAAACCGCATTGTCAAAAATCATCATGTTTTGAGCCTGCTGGTCAGTATAAGGAGTTGTTTTTTGATGATAGCCATACAGTGACATATTCTGCTTTCTTTCAGACTCTCCGATGATCAGAATTACATTTTCTATTCCCGGCTGTATTTTTTTGATGTTGAAAACCGGAATATTCTTTTTTATTTCGTTAATGTCCCTTTGTATATTCAAAGCGGTATTGAAATCAGATAAATGATAATAAACATTCTTGATCATCCTGCCTCCTCCTTTATTGCTTACATAGGTATGTTTAAGGTGATATCCGAATGGTAAAATAAGCCACAGTAGCGCAATAATGATAAATTTAGCATCAATCTTGACTACATTTTTTTTAAGATAATTCACAGAATACAGTACCATTCCCAGAAAAATGAAAAACAAAATGCCTGGAAGAATAAACATATAAGACATGCTCATTGCTTCATCAGGATTAGATTCAAGAATACTGATCGCCATTCCTACATTAAATCCGGAATGGTAGATAAGAAAACAGGATACTGATATCAGAAAGTTAATGCTCAATAATAAACAGAGAATAACAGCAATTACAGACGTATACCTATTCTTAAAAAGAAGTGCATTGAATACAAGAAACGAACAAAACATAATTCCATACTCAAAAATATTCCGGATACTGTCTAATTTTTCGGGTCCAAACAAATTATCAAAGATATAAGGGAATGAAATCAAAAAACCTGTTAGGTATATTATAATGAGAAGAATGGGAATTATTTTTTTGAGCATGTTTGTGTATATGTTTTCGGGGCTGTTAAGATCGTTTTTATAATCTTTCTTAAGAATTTTCAACGTGAGAGCTGAATATCAGAATCATATGTTGCATAGGAAGAATTAATATCAGATAATAATTCTTTAGAGATTGCGGATATTGTATCAACTCAAAAAGAAACTTTTGAAGATCAGTTTTACAGTTTATAACTGGTTGTGTTTTTGCGCTTTATAAAGGTGATTGCGCAGGTAGGAATAGAGGTATTTGAATTGTATTTTTTTCATCAAAATTTATTTTTTTAAATTAATAATACGTTTGGGTTGTGTTTTTAATATTAAGTGATTTTTTTTAGAAAAAGTGACATTGGAACCATACGGATTATACAACATGATATTGTTTATAAAGCCGGGTAATTGTATCGTTATTTCATAACTAAACAATGCCTTTTTTACAAATTTACACGAAATTACCGATAAATACAAGTAGAATTTTTACTATAACTGGCTGAAATGACTATACTTTACGGTTGATATAATCCATTGTGGCATTAGGAGTAGGGATGATTTTTGCCGGGTTTCCAATGACAACAGAATTGGATGGAACATCAAAATTGACATAAGAATTAGGAACAATCAATACATTATTTCCGATAATGATAGCCCCTACAATAACTGCGTTGGTACCTATCCAGACTTCATCACCAATAATTGGGGAACCTTCGTTCTTTCCACGGTTTTGCTGGCCGATGGTAACTCCCTGTGCGATATTGCAGTTCTTTCCAATGACTGTTTTCGGATTGATGACAAGACTTCCCCAATGGCCCAGATAAAAACCTTCCCCGATCTGAGTTTCAGGATAAATCTGAAATCCGTATTTGATCTGATAATGTCTTAATACAATTCTCCAGAACGTATTCAAAAAAGGGCTTTTCTGATACTTCTGAGCCTTTCTCAGAATGTAAACAAAATGAAGATTGGGATTAATACACTTTTTCCAGATCTGAAATGTTGAAAGCCACTTTCCGCTTTCCCGGTAAAAGTCTTTTTGAATGATAGAATAATCAGCCATTGTCAATGTTTTTATACTTCATCAATTATTTTCTGAAGATGTTCCACAGATTTTTCCAGTACAAACGGCAGTTCTGTTGCTGAGATCTGTTTTTTATATTCTTCAGTGATATTTTTATCGGTAAGAAATTTTTTCATTCCTTCGTATATTCCTTCTTCAGAATTTGCAGTGATATTGCCCAGTTTCCCGTCCTGCAGAAGGTCTCTGATACCGGAAATATCCGTTGCAGAAATGGGTTTGTTGAGAATAAGAGCTTCGGCAATGATCGTAGGGAATCCCTCATGCCTTGATGACATAATATAGAAATCCGCCTTTTTCATATACGGGTACGGATTACTGCTGAAGCCCAGCATTTTTGCCGTATCCTGAAGCCCCAGTGCATTGAGCTGATCCTGGGTTTTATCAAAATCATAACCGTCACCAATGATCAAAAGCTGATGTTTCAACCCTTCATTGATCAGTTTTTTATGAACATTCAACAATCGGTCATACCCTTTCTGAGGATACACGGTTCCTACCGTTACAAAAGTAGGAAGATCACTGTTGAAAGGATAATCATTGATTTCAATATCTGCCTTTCTTAAGGTGTCATTCCTATCAATTGGATTAAAAATCTTAATCACAGAAGCCTTTTCCGCCTCATTTTTAGCCAGATTATGCATTCCTTCCTGCAGTTTGTTGGAAATCACAAGAATTCTGTCAAACCTGAAAAACTGTCTGATGACTTCCGGAGTATATTCTTTCAGATTGAAGATATCATTCTGTACCCAGATAATCTTTTTGGAATCCTTTTGAGGGCTGGACAGTATTTCCTGATGCATGGCATGAATGGCTGCAATCTCTACATCATATTTTTTATCTTTTAAAACAAATTTATAAAGAAGAGAAGGGAACCAAAGAAACATTTTCTGATAAAGAACCCTGTAAGCTTTCACAGGAATATCCTGCGGCCTGTTGGTCGTTATCATTTCTCCTTTTGTCAAATAGTATAAAGTAACCCATGACGGGACTTCTTTAATATATAATCCCGAATAGAGGTTGACCAGCAGGTCTACTTCATATTTATCGGGAGGAAGATTTTTCAGAAAGTTGATTAATACTTTTTCTGCACCACCATGACGTAATGAACCTATACGAATGAGGAGTTTTTTCTTTTTCAATTTGTTTCTTTTATGATTTTACAAGATTAAATTTATTTAATTTTTCTTGCTTTTTTATACTTGTGAGGAAGATTTTCTTTGATATAGGCATCCAGTTTTTTCCTGTCTTTTTCCAATTCACGGGGATATTCCGGGTTGTTTTTAAGGACAATATCACCATAATCTTCAATGGTGCACAAGAATTGGGCCGGGTTTCCAATAAACACCGTATTGTCTGGCATAGACTGTGACAGCACAGAATTAGCTCCCAGAATACAGTTGTTACCAATCTGTACATCCTGCATGATTACAGCATTGAGACCAATTGTACAGTTGTTTCCTATTTTTATTCTTCCAAGAATTCTGGCATCTTCATATCCGGGAAGTCTTCTCAACAGAGTAGTGGTTCCGCCGTGATTTACAAATCTTACGTCTCCGGCAATATTCACATTGTCACCAATCTCAATAAGGTAAGGTTCAGTTCCAAAATACACTTTATCGGGCATATTGAAGTTTTTTCCTACCTTCATGCCTCTATATTTAGCCACTTCAAGACTGCCTCTATTCAAAAAAGATTGATAGAGAGCGTCTATTTTTAATAAGATTCTGAATATAAAAATCATCACAAGTGTAAAGTTGTTTTCGTTACTTTTGCAAAGAAAGAGAATTTATTAATATGATGAAAATTTCAAAAATAGAATATTATCTGCCTCAGCAGGTGTTAACTAACGAGGGACTTGAAAAATTGTTCCCCGAATGGAGTTCCGAACGCATCAAGGAGAAAGTAGGTATTTCTCAACGTCATATTTCTTCAGACAACGAAACGGTGCTGGATATGGCTGTACAATCTTCAGAAAAAATTTTCGAAAACTATGACCGGGACAAAGTAGATTTTATTTTGTTCTGTACACAGAGTCCGGAGTATTTTCTGCCTACAACGGCCTGTATTTTGCAGGACAGATTGGGGCTTAGAAAAAATATCGGAGCTATAGATTTTAATCTTGGCTGTTCAGGGTTTGTGTATGGATTAGCGTTTGCGAAAGGATTGATTGCTGCTGGAGTTGCAAAGAGTATTCTTTTGGTGACTTCAGAAACGTACACTAAACATATTCATCCCGATGATAAAGGAAACCGAAGCATATTTGGGGATGCTTCAGCTTCAGCAATTGTTGAAAAAGCAGAGGGAAATGATTATCAGTTCTGTCTGGGAACAGATGGGAGCGGTGCTGAAAACCTTATCGTGAAGAAAGGAGCTTTCAAAAAAGACTTTGAGCTGAACCCAGAACATGAATTCAGCCCTGAAAATATTTATATGAATGGTCCTGAGATTTTTAATTTTACCATTGAAAATATCCCGGGATTGGTAAAAGAAACCCTTGAAGTGAACGGAATGACCATGGATGATATTGATCATTTTGTTTTTCACCAGGCCAATTCTTTTATGCTGAATTATTTAAGAAAGAAAACAAAAATACCGGCTGAAAAGTTCTATATTGATATGGAAAATACCGGAAACACTGTTTCTGCAACCATTCCTATTGCCCTTAAAAACATGATGGATAAAGGGATGCTGAAGGAAGGAGATAAAGTTTTAATGGCAGGCTTTGGAGTTGGGTATTCATGGGGAGCAACCATTATGGAAATTTAAAATAACAAACATTTAAAATTATAAAATATGAAGACATCCGTTTTTTTAGAAAAACTACAGGAAGAATTGGAGGAAGATGAAACATTGACCACTGAAACGAATTTAAAATCTTTGGAAAGCTATGACTCTATCAGTTTACTTTCCGTTATTGCATTTGTAGACGAAAATTTCAGCAAAAAAATTGATACCAAGCATTTTAAAGATATCGAAACTGTTTCAGATCTGATGAATGTTATAGGAAAAGAAAATTTTGAAGATTAATGGATGCTTTCTCATTAAAAAATAAAATTATTCTCATTACAGGCGCTTCTTCCGGAATAGGGAGAAGCTGTTCTGTAGAATGCAGCAAAAGCGGCGCAGATTTGATTCTTGTGGGAAGAAACCAGGAAGAACTGATGAAAACCGTTGCTCTGCTGAATCCTGAAACCAAATTTGAGATCATTGCTGAAGATATTACCCAATCTGAAAATCTTGAAGCAGTTATTGCAGATAAAGTTTCAGTTTTAGGCAAGATTTCAGGATTGATACACTGTGCCGGTATTGAGAAAACATTACCGTTAAAAAAGCACAATCCTCAGTTGTACCAGGATATATTTGCAGTGAATGTCATTGCCGGACTTGAAATTGCTAAAATCCTTTCTCTAAAAAAATATAAAGAAGAGACGTCCAGTTTTGTATTTATTTCTTCCGTTGCAGGAATGGTAGGAGAGGCTGGAAAAGCAGCTTATTCTGCCAGTAAAGGGGCTGTCATTTCAGGTGCCCGTTCGTTGGCAATGGAACTTTGCAGAAGTAATATCCGCGTCAACAGCATAAGCCCTGCCATGGTGAATACCCCGATTCTGGAAAAAATGTTTGAAGATATTGGTGAAGAAGCTTCAGCAGAAATCATAAAAAAGCATCCGCTGGGAATAGGTGATCCTAAAGATGTAGCGAATGCTTGTATTTTTCTATTGTCCGATGCTTCAAGATGGGTTACAGGAACCAATCTTGTCATTGACGGAGGATATTCTGCACAGTAATTTATTTTTTGTACAGCGTTTCTATTATATTTTCTACGCTGTCAAATATTTTCTTATTGTCGAACTGACTTTCAATATTTTTAAGATTTTCTCTGATATGGAGAACAAGGCTGGGATCTGTTAAAAATGTCTTCATTGCCGAATACATTTCATCAACCTCATAGCTGATGAGATAGCCTGTTTCCCGGTCTTTGATCATCAGCCCTACGTCACCTACATTCGTTGCAATAATAGGCTTTTGAAGGATTAATGCTTCAGCAATTACCAAAGGCCATGCTTCAGATTCGGAAGGAAGGATAAAGTAGTCTGCTTTTTTGATGTACGGATAAGGATTCATATGATTTCCGGCCAGAATAAATGTATTTTCAACATTATTTTTTGCGACCTGAGCTTTAAGGTTCTTCATTTCATCACCATCGCCAATGACAATGATAGTGTGATGAAATCCTTCGTTGATAAGCCTTGTATGGGCTTCAATAAGTTTATGATATCCTTTTCTTGAATGAAGCCTTCCGATAGACGCAAAAACAGGTCCTTCAGGGAAGTTGTCAAGCTTTTCTTCAGCCTTTCGCTTTATTTCTTCGATAGGAATTGGATTGATAATAACGCTCTCAGCGGGATAATTAAGATCAGGATAATACTGATGCATCATATCCTTTATTTTGTGAGAGCAATAGACCATATGATCAAACTGAGGAAAACTCTTTAAAATATCCGGGACCAAAGGTTGAAATTTAGGAACATTGATTTCAGAGTGAAACCATCCGATTTTTTTTGAATTCTTATGGGTAGAGCTGAGAATAGCATCATAATCCCTGTAATCCATCCCGATTTCTATATCAAAGGTATCATTGATAAGCCTGTCAGCAATGGCTGGGTTGTTTTTCAGTTTACGAAGTTTTAACCTTCTCTTGGCAAGCTGAAGTTTTTGAAGCAGAGCATTGTCTGAAAAATCTTCTTTTCCATCAGTAAGGTATATTTTTCTGATATGTTTCGGAAGTTCATCACGCAACTTGCCCTGATTAAGGGTAAGGCATACCGTCATTTCAAATTTGTCAGGATTCAGATTGTTGAGAAGTCCCAACAGTACTTTTTCTACGCCTCCCATTTCCATGGAGCGGTGTCTGAACAAAATTTTTATTTTTTTTTCTATCATTATCCGAAGATTGATTGTAAAGTAATTTTTATTTTTTTCTTGATACGGAAAGGAAGCTTGTGCTGATATTGTAGCAGACCGAATATTTCATCCGCACCTGTATAATGATCCGGAATTTTCTGGCCATTGATGGTGGTAAGTCCTCTGCGCTTCATGGTGTTGAAAATCACCTGTGCAAAATACTCATGGGATTTCTTTTTATTGTCATTCTGGGAAATTCCCCCCTGGTGGGTTCTGTAGAGATAGTTGGTGTCATTAATGAACTGAACTTTTCCCTTTTCATACATTTTAAGGTACAGATCCTGGTCTTCACCGATTTTCAAATCCGGATTCATTTTTTCAGTCTGTTCATACACTGCTTTTCTGAAAGTGACAAAATGAGCGATCTGAATCGGGAAATTAAAAAAATAAGGATCACCATTCGGTACCTGCATTGCAGATCTGAACGGAGAAATAGGTTTCAGATTCTGATCACACGTCATAAACCTTGAATAGGTAAGGACTGTATTTTTTTTAGTCTGAAAAATCTCCATACATTTTTGAATGGCTGTAGGGTTGATAGCATCATCAGGATCTAAAAATCCACAGATTTCCCCTTCTGCGAGCTCAATCAGTTTACTTTTCGTAACACCTACACCGGAATTTTTTTCATTTTCAAAAAATTTAAACCTTTTATCACCTGAAATCATTTCCCGGATCATTTTCTTTTCGCTTTCAGAGGAGGCATCATCCAGAATAATGGCTTCCCAGTCTGTATACGTCTGCTGAAGTATGCTTTCAAAACAGTCTTTGAAAAAATGAGCGTTATTATAATGGGCTATAAGAATAGAAAACTTCATGAATGTTCCTTAAATATTAATTCCTGATGATTGATTACGGTTGTATTGGAAGGCACATCTTTGTAAATGGTACATCCTGCCCCAATAATACAGTTGTCCCCGATAGTGACTCCTTTTAGAACGGTAACATTACTTCCAAGCCAGCAATTGCTTCCTATTCTGATGGGAGATGTGGTAAATTCAGCATGAGACAGTTTAAAATCCGGATGGGTCTGATATGCATGGTTGTGGTCATACAGTTTTACATTTTCTCCGAATAATGTATTGTCACCTATTGAAATACTGTCCAGACAATTGATGGAACAGAAGTTATTCATGAAAAAATTGTTCCCGATTTCTAAAGTGGCATTCTGCTGTACAAGAACGTGTACATAATTTCTGAAACTGACACCATTACCAATAGTCACTTTCTTTACATTTTCATGCAGAATGAAATGATCACTGATCCCAAGCTTTATCCCCTTGAAAGAAACGTTAGGGTGTTTTTTGAGAAGTGAAATCTGGCTTTTCCGTTGAAGTTTTGCTAAAATTTCATAAAGCATACCTGAATTTATTTTCACATTTGTAGCCTACAAATATAATTTGTTTTACATAATTATAATAATAAATCTTATTTTTGTGCCTTAAAATTAACACTTTATAGTAATAAAAACAGTCCTCAGCGTTGAGTCTCCTGTGTTTTGATAAAGTAAAGCATTTTGCGGTTCTGTGAAGATAAGTCAGATTACATTTACCCGGTTTGTTGCCGCTATGGCAATTGTTATTTCCCATTTCAATAAAGATCTGTTTTTATATAAGATAGATTACATTTCCAATCTTTTTCTGAGAGCGAATGTAGGGGTAAGTTATTTCTTTATTCTTTCAGGGTTTATCATGATCATTGCTTATCATAAAAAGGAAAAAATTGATTATCTGGAGTTTTATAAAAACAGGTTTGCCAGAATTTATCCGCTTTATATGCTGGGACTTCTGCTGTATTTTATGACCAGATATGAAATGTTTGATTGGTATAAGCTGGTTTTATACGGATTGGGCATTCAGAGCTGGATACCGGGAGAAGCCATGATTCTTAATTTTCCGGGATGGTCTATTTCTGTTGAGTTTTTCTTTTACCTGCTTTTTCCGTTTTTATATAATTATTTCTACGCAAAGAAAAATAAAATGATCTGGGTATTTGCCATTGGACTCTGGCTGATTACTCAGGTGTTTTCAAACCTTTATCCTATGTATGGAGCGTATGAAGGGCCACATACGAAAAGCCATGAGCTTCTTTATTATTTTCCTTTCTGGCATCTTAATGAATTTCTGATCGGAAATCTGGCAGGAATATTTTTCGTGAGAAATTATAAGCAGAAAAATTACGATCGTCAGGTGATTGCGGTCTTTTTACTGATCCTCGTGTCGCTGATGTTTGTTCCGCTTTTTTACCACAACGGGTTGATGGCTTTACTGTTTGTCCCGGCAATTCTTCTGATTTCTGCTAACAATGGAAAAGTAAGTAAGCTCTTTTCACTTAAACCTCTAGAATATCTGGGAGAAATAAGTTATGGTATATACATTACTCATATTCCAGTTCTTTATCTGGTCAGAGAGTTTTTAAAGTGGCAGAACTACACGTTCAGTATTGATATTGTATTTGTAATTTACATTATTGTTATGCTGCTCAGTTCTGCAATTTTTTATCAGTGTATTGAAAAACCAATGCGTGATCTTTTGAGAAAGATTCATTTTGGTAAGCGATAAAAAAAATAAAAACTAAATATTTAGTTTGATTGTGTTGTTAGAACAAATCGTTTCTGAAATTAATATTATACAACCCCGAACGTATACTTTTATAATCCGTAAGCAGGTATTTCGTTATCATTCCCCATTTTTTGAATAGAGGAGCATTGGCGATCTGGAAACTTCTGTATACTCTTTTGATATGAAGCTTAACATCATCGGGAATGGTATTTTCATTCTCTGCCCAATGGTTAACCTCTTTCCACAATACAACTCTTGTGGAGGCCGGTTTCACTTCTCTGGAATCTATTTTGGTAATCCTGTTATTCTCATGAACTCCTCTTACGGCTACTGCCTTATCAAGAATCCCCGGATATAAATTCAGGTAGTAGGAGAGTCTGAAAAGGAATTCAGTGTCCTGATGAAGCTTTAAATGAGTTTTAAAGAAATACTCCATCTTTTTTAAAGAACTCTTACGGATGGTCAAAGCATCGATGCTGAAAAGTCCGAAAGTTCCTATCATATTAAGCTGTCCCGGAAATACATCTTTTGGAGAATGCTTTTTGTAAACTGTAGTCAGACGGTCTCCAAAGACCTTATAATACTGCTCTTTTGCTTTCTCCGAATAATAGTGAACTCCGATGGCACCATACACCCCATCTACATCTTTATTAGGAAACAGTTCTTTTTCTGCATCAAAACGGTTGGGGAGATAGTAATCATCCGCATCCAGGAAAGCAATAAAATCTCCTTCCGCTTTTTCCAGTCCTAAATTTCTGCTGGCACCTGCTCCGTGATTGCCTTTGTCAGGATGTTGAAAAAGCTTTACCCTACTATGTTTTTCAGCAAGTTCCTTACAGACCTGCAGTGCGTTGTCCGGAGACTTGTCTTCTACCAGTACCACTTCATATACCTCCTCAAACTGAAGCGCGGAATCTACGGCCTGTGAAACATATTTTTCGGCATTGTAAACGGGAATAATTACTGAAATTTTCATTGGTATCGGATTTATGCTTTTAATTTAATTTTTAAATAATTGGTTACTCTTTTCTCAACCAAATAATACAGAAGTGATGCCACTATAATGACCAGAGCAATCTTAAATAGGAAAAAGGGAAAGCTGAGGTAACCTCCAACTTTAAATCTTTTTAAAGCAATTTCTACAAAAGGATGTGACAGGTATAGTGAATAGGAAATGTCTCCCAGAAAAATAAAGGCTTTGTTTCCTTTAAACTGAAATACATAATCAAAAGTTAAGAAAGAAAATACAAACAGGGAGATAATGGCCAGCTTAACCATATCATTATCTACAGGGATAATGCTAAGCAGTACCAATGTAAATAATACGATTCCTGTTACAGAAAGTAATGCAGCCCAATTCTTTGGAATTGTAAACCTGTTTAGTAGAAGTGAAAAAAGAATTCCCACAACAAAATAAAGGTTCAGTGAATGAGTTACCATCCGAAGGTATGGACTTTCAAAATGGATAAAATATCCCAGGATTGAAGTAAGGATGAAGAAGCCTGCAATGAAATAGTATCTTTTTTCTTTAAAAAATAATGAGAGCCCGAATATGAGATAAAAGAACATCTCAAAATTTAAGGACCAGCCCAAAAAAAGCACCGGGAATTCTTTCTTTGTGGGAAGGAATAATAATGAATGGATAAGTTCATAAAGTCCTGCGCCATGAAAATACAGGAGAAAACTGCCTCCTGGTATCATTGCTGCGAAGGTCAGAAGATAATACAGCGGAACAATTCTGATCACCCTTCTTTTATAAAATAAAGTGATCTGCTGAAAAGAATCTTTACTGAAATTTATTTTTTGAGTGGTGAAAGCCATGATAAATCCACTGATAATAAAAAATACAGGAACACCGATACTACCTTTTTTAAAGAGAATATCGCCAAGATTCAGTCCGGGCAGATTTATTGTTTCACGGAAATGAAAGCAACATACCAATAAGGCTGAAATCCCTCTTAATATCTGGAGATTGTTAAGCTTCATGACTGGATGAATCTTATTTTTTAAATATCTTTTTCAAAATAAGTCCCATTACAAATGGTACTCTGGCAATATTATGCTGAAACGTCTTGAACCCGTCTATGGTAAATTTAGTATCTTCTGTCATTCCATATTCAGAAAAATCTACTTCAGGCACAGCTTTATGTTTAAAGGTAACATTCATTAAGTTGTACTGATGGATGACCTGGATATACATCTCTTTACTGTCTTCCACAGAAAAATTCGGGTAATGACGATAGCTGTTGTGCGCTCTTTCTTTTAGCATCGTTTTGAAGTTGTCTACACTTTCTGCTAAGCTTACAAACGGGTTTACTACAGCATTGTAAACATTCACTACCGCTTTACGGTCCGGAAACATGGTAAGCTGGTATCCTCTTCTTAAATCTATGACCAGGTCATGAATTGGTTTGAAATGCTCTTGTACCGTTTTTATATAGTCCTGATGAAGCATGTCATCATTATCCAGCTCACTGGTGATTACAAATTTTGTTTCAGGGGTGAAATATTGAGGGATTATTTCTACTGCTTTTGTTTTCATTACATCAAAATCTTCTACAAATACCGCTTTGAAAGTTGGGTATTCTGTTTCAATTTCTTTGATAATTTTTCTAAACTTATCCGATGTATTGGTGTCGAAAAAAGTAAGCCAGACATAGTTTTGATTGGTCTGATTTTTATAAGAAGGAAGCACGTAAGTTCTGAATAATTTGAAGCGGTCATCCAGCCATTCTTCAGTAAGAGGTTTATATCCTGAACGTGTTTCGTTCCAGCCTTTTGTAGGAACATTGAATCTTGTCATGATTACGTGTACAAATTGACTCATCTAAATAAATTTATTTTAAGTTATATAATTTACAAGGGTTTCTGCTGTGTTTCTGTTTGGCAGTACCCACTCATTTGTGTAGTTTTTATGGAAATATAGTTGTCCGAAGTACATTGAAGTTTAAGTTTAACCATCTACTTTCTTTCTGAAAAGCTTGTAGTAAAATCTTTTGAAAGAAAGATATCTTGCAACTACGGCCAGAGGAATCATTTTCTGAAATTCCTTTCTTTGCTGTATAAGCTGTGTGGTACGAACGTCTATGATATGGTAGGCCAGTTTGTCGTGTACCTCTTCACCGTAAAGTTTTTTTAAGGTTGGTAAAATTTTAAGGCGCTGCTTCATGATTTTGATCGGGTCAGCAGACATATTGTCATTGACGTCTTTTCGGTAATGGGCAAGAGCTTCATTGATCAAAAGGGCATCAGGATGATCTTTGGTGATATAAATCCACATGACCCAATCTTCACAGCTGGTAAGGGTAGTGTCAAAAAGAAAACCTTCAAGCAGTTTTTTGCCTATCAAAGCACAGTGTATCGGGATGGAAAATTTAAGATCCCAATCGTATACAATTCCTTCAAAGGTCACGAAATTTTGCTCAATATCTTTATAGCCCGGAAGATGGGTTTGATTTCTGTAGATGGTGTACTGACTTACAATCAACGGATATTCTTTGTCTCCGGAAAGGCTTTTTGAGAATTTTTCACGGTGTATCAGATCATCAGAATCCAAAAACTGTATATAATCTCCGGTTACAATTTCCAGGGCTGCATTTCTTGCAGAAGACAAACCTCCGTTTTCTTTATAAAGATATTTAAAACGGCTGTCTTTTTTTACCCATTTATCGGCTACTTCGTCAGTATTATCGGGTGATCCGTCATTGACAATGATACATTCCCAGTTTTCATAGGTCTGATCCAGTATAGACTGCAGACATTCATCTAAAAACTGAGCCTGTTTGTAGCAGGGGACAATTACGGATACTTTGGGATTCATTTTCATTTTTTATTCAATAGGTTTAATGTGTTTTTTATGCTTCATATGGTCGTAAAACCACTACTTTTTAATTGTTTTTTCTTGGCCTTAATACTATCTGAAGCTTTCTGGCCGAAGGTACAAAAATTATTTTTCCCGGTACAGAATGGTATTTTTCAGAATAGATCATGATTCTTTTTATAAATAAGATGAATAAAGTTTCTTCAGGTATTCATCGGGAGACAAACCTTCGAAAAAATCTTCTGTAAGGGTGTTGAATTCTATATTATAAAAGGAACCTTCATCCACCGTTTCATAATCTGCATTTTTGGCAAGATGATTCTCCAGCTGAGATAAAATCTCCGGTAATGAATACTGGTAAGGATAGGCCAGATTAACAATCTCATTGTTGAGGTATTGCATATACTTCCCGACAAATGATGCAATATCATCTGTACCAATCAGGATTCTTCTTGCATTGCTGTGAATGGTGAGTTTATGTTCAGATAGAATTGAGTTTTTAAGAAAGTTGATCAGCGTATTGGGATTTCCTCCACGGCCTACAGCATTTCCAACTCTGAAAATAATGAAGCTTGTACAATGCTCTGCAATTATTTTTTCAATCGCAATTTTGTGAATTACATAAGGACTGTCGGTTTTGGTGGGATCATAAATACTGCATGTGGAAAAATAGATCAGCTTTTTATCCGGATTTTGGCTAATAACCGATTTCAACAGGGATATTTCTCTTTCAAATTCCGCAGGATTCTTTTCCAGCGAATTGGAAACCCCTGATGCAAAAAAAACAACATCCTCTTTATCATAAAGTCTTACGGCGTTTGCCAGAATTCCACTACCAATTATCATATGCTTCTTTTCTCATTAGATGTTAGTTTTAAATCTTTTAAGTACACCAACAGATTTAAAGTTTTTTAAAGATTTTAAAAAGTCCGATTGTATTTCCCAGTTTTGCCCATCTTGAATTTTTCACATGATTCAATTGATTGATTGCCTGGTCATATTTCTTTTTCGGAACATAGCTTTGAAGAAAAAGATCTTCAACATTGATGTTTCTTCTTTCCGCCATTTTGATCAGGGCAACCCAGTGCCAGAACAATGCTTTTTCTGCATTTTTGGTTGTAGAGATCCCACTGTCATGGATTCTGTATAAATATAGATCTTCGTCAATATATTTTACAGGAGCGATTTCGCACATTTTCATGTACCAGTCTTTATCTTCAGCAATTTTTAAAAAAGGATCAATACCGGACGTTTTTTCATAAATCTTCTTTTTGAAAGTGACGAAATGTGAAATCTCCGCATTGAAATTATAGTAAGACTGATCCAATTCTGTGATCTGTTTTGCTTTATGAACAGAGAGAGGATTAAGATTTTCATCACAACGGACAAAATTTGAATAAACCAGGCCTGCTTCAGGATATTCGGAATGCGTTTTTAAAACAATTTCCAGAGCATGAGGAGCCAAAGCATCATCAGGGTCCAGAAAACCACATACTTCTGATTCGGCAAGATCTATTAATCTTCTTTTTGTATATCCAATTCCCCTGTTTTGGTCATTCTGATGTATTTTAAACCGGGAATCACTACCTATGATTTTTTTGATAACTTCAAGAGAATCATCGGTAGAGCCGTCATCCAGAATTACAGCTTCCCAATCAGTTTCAGTCTGCGCAACTAAACTTTGGCAGCATTTTTCAAAAAAATGGCCATTGTTATAATTGGCAATAAGTACGCTGAATTTACTCATTTCGACTGTGTTTATTCAAGATTTTTTTTAATGCATTCAGATATCCGAAACCATTTTTTCTATCTGGTTCCAGGATATTTCCTTCTGCCCATTCGTTCCAGGATTTAACAATTAAAAACTGTTCAGGATAGTCTTTCTTATTTTCAAGATATTTTGCAGCCTTTTCAACCTGCTGTTCGAATATTTCCGGGGAATTATTAGCAAGTATGATGCCTCTGTAGCCGCTTCTTGGTGTATTGTCCCAATTAGGCAGGATACACGGATAGGTAGGAACGTTGCTTTCTTCAAACTTTAAATCGTTTACAACTGCCTGTGCATCCTGAATTCTTACTTTAGGCTGTTCTTTTTTCTTAATTCCGATTAATCCTTTTATTCTGTTTTTATAATATTGAGAATGGGAGATATATTCTTTTTTGTCAATATATGGGATCCATGCTTTCTGAAAAGCATTGGAAATCTTACTGTCGTACCCCATAGATTTAAAATCCAAATCATCACGAAGCTTGTTGGATGCCATGACGTACAAGCCATCAAATCCGTTTTCTTTTGCAAGCTCTCTGAATCTGGAAATATAGTGAGGATCTCCGTCATTCAAATGGTTGGGATCATAGATAATGAGAAGAGGTTGGTTATCCACTTTTATATACCTGTGATCCTTGAAGAAAGGGAGAAGATATTCAAAATGGGCCACTAAGTCCTGCTCGTCAGGATAAACCTGTTGAGCCAGAATTTTTTCTGATAATCCGTGCCATATGCCTGACCATGTTTCATTGGCCCAGCAGAAGCAAAATGGGAAATCCGGTTTTCCTGATTTTAGAACATCGTTGGCAACACGTTCCAACAATTGTTTACCATTACCAAACCAGTAATGATAATAGATAAATCCGTGTACTCCATAGTCTTTAGCCATCTGAGCCTGCTGTTCTCTTACTTCAGGAACGCGTAGATCATAATATCCCAGTTCTCCCGGATAAATAGGTTGTTCGTGTCCCTCAAATAAAGGTTGGGCTTTTCCTACATTCGTCCATTCTGTAAAACCTTTTCCCCACCATTCGTCATTTTCTGGGACGGGGTGGTATTGAGGGAGGTAAAATGCAAGGGGTTTTATTTTTTTCATAATCGATTAAGAATAATGTTACCAACTTTTATAATAAACTTTTTGAAGATAAAGCATTGTATTGTAAGTGAACTTACCTACATTCTTCAGAATTAATTTTTCACTAAGTGTTTTATTATCAAGTTCTCTAAGGTATTTTTTATGAGCTTCAGTCAATCTGTTTTCTTTGTAAGCCTCATGAATAAGTTTTTGGATTCTCTTTTTCATTTCAGGCTGTTCTTTGTGTTTCAGGTAGATATCAAAAAATGAGACATCTAAAAAGTTTTTCTTTTTATGAGAATTCGTCGCATGCATTCTATAGCTGCATGATTTGGTGTCATCATAGATGAAGTCATATTTTTGGCTCAGTCTCAACCACATATCCCAATCTTCAAACGTTAAAGTTTCATCCCATCCTCCAATCTCTTTTATCAAAGAAGATTTGGTGACGCATGACATTGCAGGAAGAAAATTGTCTTCAAGCAATCTTTTGTAAAAATTTCCTGATTCAATACTCAGATATCTGTGGAAATAAGGGATAAAAGTATTTTGGAATCGTACTGAATTATCATCTATGATGTGAGCATTGGAAAATACCAGAGCTTCGTTAGGAGATGAATTTTCAAGAATAGTCACATGTCTTTCTATTTTATCAGGTTCCATAAGATCATCAAGAGCTATGGTAATAATATACTTACCCTTTGATATATTCAATAGTTCGTTTAACGATTTACAGATTCCTTTATTTTGAGAATGAGGAATAAACCGGATATCCAATTGGGGATTATTTTTAATCCAGTTATTGATGACTTCAACAGAATTGTCTTTAGAGCAGTCATCACAAATCAGAATCTCAATATTACTGTATTTCTGAGATTTGAAACTTTCTAAAGATTCTGTTACAAACCTTTCCTGGTTGTAACTAAGGCATAAAATTGAAACCAGAGGCAATTCTGTCATGATATTTTACTTTATTGAATTCAAGCTTTTTTATAAGAGTTAAAAAACTTTAAAATTCGTTTACAATTTCTATTACTTTTTTAATTTCTTCCTCTGTCATTACAGGGGAAATAGGTAAACTTAATACTTCTTCATGGATTTTTTCACTGATGGGGAAAGACTGATCATTCCATTCTTTATAAGCCTGCTGCTTATGGGGAGGAATAGGATAGTGTATCAGTGTTTGAATACCATTTTCTGTTAAATATTTATGAAGCTCATCGCGTTTTTCTGTTCTGATGACAAATAAGTGCCAAACATGCTCATTTACATCTGCTGGGTTTTCCGGAAGAATTATTTTTGGATTTGATATTTCTGCAATATACCTTTTTGCAATATTTTTTCTTACCGTATTTTCCTCATCAATATATTTCAACTTAACGTCCAGGACTGCAGCCTGAATTTCATCCAATCTTGAATTTAATCCCTGATAAATATTGACATATTTCTGATTAGATCCATAGTTGGCCAATGCTCTGATAACTTTTGCCAAATCATCATCATTGGTTGTAATAGCTCCTGCATCCCCTATAGCTCCCAGATTCTTTCCGGGATAGAAGCTAAAACCTGCTGCATCTCCTAAATTACCTGTTTTTTGTCCATTCCATATTGCACCGATAGCCTGAGCATTATCTTCTATTAATTTTAACTGGTGCTTGTCTGCTAAATCTTTAAGTTGATCTGAGAAAACAGTGCGCCCATAGAGATGAACAATCAGGATTCCTTTTGTTTTTGAAGTGATTTTTTCTTCAATTTTTGTGATGTCAATATTATAATTATTAATATCAGGCTCTACAAGAACAGGAATCAGGCCATTGTCTGAAATAGCAAGAATGGAGGCAATGTAAGTATTGGATGGTACAAGGATTTCATCCCCACGATCCATAATTCCCATTTCAATATATCCACGAAGAATAAGGCGTAAAGCATCTAACCCATTGGCTACACCAATAGCATGTTTAGCTCCGATATATTGAGAAAGATTACTTTCGAAAGATGAAAGCTCTTGCCCCATAAGAAACCATCCGGAACGGAAAACCTGTGAAAGTTTTGTTTCAATTTCTTCCTGATGCTTTAAATTGATTTTTTGTAAGTCTAAAAATTTAATCATCTCTTTAATTATCTTTATTTGTGTTGTTATTCAGTGTTTTGTATATTTTCTGTGATAATATATTTTTATATTGCTCCGTACCAAACAGTGTTAAGTGATTGGTATCATAGATGTATGGGTAGTTTTCTGGAGATACTTTATTAATCTTTACATTAAGAAGATCAATATATTGATCACCCAAATAGTTTTTTAAAAAGGTATTGAATTTTTCAGTCTCTTTGATTTTCTTTTCCTCTGTATACATATTGGCATTATACTTTTTCTTGATGTAATAGTATGTAGGGAAATCTATCACGTAGAAATCAGTCATGCCTATGTAAAGGGTAGGCACTTTATATTTTGAAAAATATTCTTCGGTTATTTTGAGATTATTTTTTATCTCTTTTTCAGGGTATCCCGAATAATTAGCATTAATAATGATAAGGTCTATATTTTTATAGTATTTGGGAAAATATTCCGTGAATATATAATTGAAATATTGTACAGGATTAGGATAAATACCTTTGGAATTTTCCATTGGATAGGTAGCATCAGCAGTGATCTGGATAAGATTAATATCTTTTTGATCTGCAAAGATATTATTAACTGTTTCTGAAAACATTCCTGCATGACTGTCTCCTAAAAGGACAACATTTTTTTTATCAGAAACAGGAATATCTAAATTCTGTATAATTGTTTTATAGTCCTTTTTATGGGTAAGGTGTTTTGTGTCAATTTTATATTGATCTTCAGCTTTTTTACTATACTTATAGTTTGAGGTAGTATTGATCAGATCTTTATTTTCATTTGTATAATTCTCAGCATCTACTTTTGTAATTGAGAATGAAAAAATAAATATAAGCAGACTCACTGCCAGAACTGATTTAGCCTTATTAGAATAATTTCTTTTTTCAATCCCCTCGTAGGAAAGTATAGCAAGAATAAATGAAACACATATCGCCAGAACACGATATTTCAAACTGATATCCACTTCAAAAAACAGGATCAATACATACAATGGCCAGTGATATAGATACAGGGAATAAGATATATTTCCAAGGTAGGTAACTATTTTATTTTTGTACGCTGTGAATTCATAATTCAGGCTGATAAGCAATGCTGTAAAGAATACTGGAATGATGGTGTACAACGATGGCCATGAGGATGCATGAAAAAGAAAAATAAAAGATATTATTGCTGAAAGAGAAGTCAAAGCCAAAACTAGCTTTACTTTCTTTGGAATATACTGCATTTTATCTTCCAACAGGAATGCAAGTCCACCCAACATCATTTCCCAGGCTCTGGGATAAAAAATGTAAAAAGAGAAATCAGGATCATAACTTCTATGGATTAGCATGGTAGCAAACGAAATAAAAGCTAATGCCAAAAAGGCTGCAATAAAGATGTTCTTTTTAGTGGTATATAATTTCTTTAAGAGAAGTAATATGAGTGGATAAATTAAATAGAACTGCCATTCTACGGAAAGCGACCATGAATGTAATAGAAAGTTATACTGAGATGAAGCGTCGAAGTATCCGTTGTTTAAGTAATAATAAATATTAGAAAAAAACAGGACACTGGAAAAAGCACTTCTGAAAAAATTGACAATCTGCGGTTGAAGGAAAAAGAAGATGACCAATGAGAAAGTAACAACTAACCCCAAAAGTGCGGGAATAATCCTGACAATTCTTCTTCTGTAAAAATCCCAGAGATTAAAGCTTCCTTTATCAAAAGAAGACAAAATAATTTTGGTCATTAAAAACCCTGAAATAACAAAGAATATGTCGACGCCGATAAATCCGGATTTAAACCATTGAAATTTATAATGATAGAAAAGAACAGCGAGTACAGAAAATGCCCGCAGAAAAGAAATGTCGTATCTGAAACTATTGTTTTTCAATTATTTTGCTTAATCGTTTTCGTATCCGTTTTCTTTTTTCCATTCATCAAACCCTTGTTTTTCCCAAGGTAAGCCTCTTGAAAAATTATAAGGCCATGGGTAATGTGATTTTCCTGTCTCTCTCGATTTCATTTCTCTGACATCCTTGATTTTTTTTCCAGGATTTCCAAGAATTAAAGAATAATCTTCATAATTACCCCCTACCAGTGATTGGGCTCCTACCAGACAATGTTTCCCGATTACTGTTCCCGGAAGTAAAACAGTGCCTACAGCTATCTGAGAAAAATCTCCGATGGTAGCACCTATACACACATCAGAAGGAGGAGTAGGATCATTAGTAAGTACTACATAAGGATAAATAAAAACAAAGTTTCCTATGGTAGACTTTTGACCAATATGAACATTACTGTGAAGCCAGCAGTTATTACCAAAAGTAACATGTCCCTGTATATCTGTTACCGTACCCAATCTACAGTTATTCCCGAAAACAGAATTTTCTCTTATCGTAACCCTGTGTCCTGTAGAAAAATTATTACCAAAACGGGAACCTGCATATAAGATCGTATGACTTCTTATTAATGCATTTTCACCAATTATAGTTTCAGGATTTACATAATCATCTTTAAAATAATAATCATTAAGCGGTTCTCCAATGACACAGTCATTCGCAATAATAGAATTATCACCAATAATAACGTTGTCATAAATTACGGTATTGTCGCCTATTTTTACGTTTTTGCCTATTCTGGCTTTATCGCTTATAGATACATTCTTATTATTAAATTTCATTCGGGTAATTTTTAAAATCCTGATAATTTCTGAAATAGTCATCCTCGTCGTATAGTTCGGATGCCAGGCATAATAAGACAGCGCTGTGGCTGAACTTTATATCTCTCCATACTAATTTAGGAATATATAAACCGGTATTGGGGCTGTCTAATACGAAAATCTCTTTTTTCCCATCCTTATCTTCTGTATTGAACGTAATTGTTCCTGCTACGGCAACAATGAGTTGTTGAAGGTTTTTATGGGCATGTCCTCCACGGCTGACATCCTGTGGGGTGTAATAAGTCCAATATACCCTTTTAATATCAAAAGGTACATCTTTCTGTGCTTCAGAAATAGTGATATATCCAAGTTCGGGAGAACCTATTTTGTTTAAATTTATTATGTGAGGGCCTGTCATAAAGTTGTTTTTGATAAGACGATAAAACGAATGTTATAGGCAGTTATGGTGTTTGTACTTTATATTCAAATTGAGGTCTGGTCACTCCAGGGTAAACATACATGATGTCTCCTACTTTTACATTTTCTACTTCAAATCCGATAAAATTATCAATTCCATATAGAAGTGTTTTCTGATCTTTTCCAAAATAAAGTTTGAAATAATAATTTCCTGCATTCAGGAGCCCTGTAGGAATATCAAATTCTACAGTATATTCACCTACTTTTGCATCTCCTTTTGCTGAAACAAATTTTCCAACATGGAAAATCACGAGCTCATCGTAATTTTTCAATTCAAAGGTAGTGTCAAGTGTAATATCAGGACAGTAATTATGAAAAGTAAGCTTTACATGCACCCCGGAATCTATATCTAACAAATTTCCTTTAATTGGTGAAACGGAAAATTCTTTTATTCTGATATTTTCATTACCTATAGCTTCATCAAGATTTCCATTATAAATATAGGAGCTTTCTCTTGCACTGCTTTTCTGGTATTCTATAATTGTGCTAAGAATATCACCCTGGTAATCAATCTGCCCATGAGTTAAAAGAATTCCTTTGGTGCATAATTCTTTAACAGCTGTCATATTATGGCTAACGAAAAGAATAGTTCTGCCTTCTCCTCTCGTTACATCATTCATTTTACCAAGGCATTTTTTCTGAAATTCTGCATCACCTACAGCTAAAACTTCATCTACAATAAGGATTTCAGATTCCAGATGAGCAGCAACAGCAAAAGCTAAACGCACATACATTCCTGAAGAATATCTTTTAACGGGAGTATCTATATATCGTTCAACACCTGAGAAATCTACAATTTCATCAAATTTTCTTTTGATTTCCTTTCTTGTCATTCCCAGGATGGCTCCATTAAGAAAAACATTTTCACGCCCTGTCATTTCGGGATGAAATCCTGTTCCTACTTCCAATAGAGAGGCAATTCTTCCATTGGTAGAAATATGTCCTGTTGTAGGTTTTGTAACTTTGCTTAAAACCTTTAGTAGGGTTGATTTCCCAGCTCCATTTCTTCCGATAATTCCAACAGCATCTCCTTGTTCGATTTCAAAATTAATATCGCGAAGAGACCACACATATTCAGAATCTCCTTTTGTAGTTCTATCGTTTGTTTCTCCAATTTTCAGATAAGGATCTTCTTTTCCCCTTATTTTATACCAGAATCTGTTGAGGTCATGAGAAAGGGTTCCTGTACCCACTTGTCCCAGGCGGTATTGTTTAGATATATTTTCTGCTTTTAAAGCCAGCATATTCTTAATTGATTTAAATTAATAAAAAGGTACTAGTAAATACTATACAGTATCCATAAAGCTCTTTTCAACTTTATTGAAGATCACAATTCCTATCATTAAAAGGATAAGAATAATGCCAGTACTGATTCCAAGCATAGCAGGAGAGAAATCTCCCACGCCGATCCACGCATATTTGAAACATTCAAAAATACCTGTTAACGGATTGTAATAGGCTAAATTTTTGAAGAATCCAGGCAATGAAGATACCGGATAAATTACTGGTGTAGCATACATATATAAACTTACCCCAAAACCCAAAAGCATTGCCAGATCTTTATATTTCGTAGTAAGTGAAGAAAATATCATTCCAACACCTAATGCGAAAAGTGCCATCAGAAGTATAAGAAATGGAGTTGCAAGGATCCAGATATTAGGATGAGCTTCTCCTTTATAGTAATAATATGCCCACGCCAGGATGAATAAAACAAACTGTACTCCAAATCGCATAAGATTAGAAATGACAATTGAAAGCGGGGTAACCAGTCTTGGAAAATATACTTTCCCAAAGATTCCGGCATTTCCGGTAAAAGTAGATGATGTCGCCAGTAATGAGGACGAAAAATAATTCCAAAGGGTAACGCCTGCCAGATAAAAAAGAAGAGGCGGAGCTCCATCTGTTGGAAGTTTTGCAATTCTGCCAAAAATAACAAGATATACAATGGTCGTTAGAATGGGATTGATAAAAAACCATATAGGTCCTAAAATAGTCTGCTTAAAACTGGATACAAAATCTCTTTTTACAAACATATAAACAAGATCTTTGTATCTCCAGACTTCTTTTAGCTTCAAGTCAAATAACGAATGATCTGCATCAATCGTCTCAGTCCACTTCTGTTGTGGTTCATTCATCTGTGTAAGTTTTTGCAAATTTATAATAATTAATTCTTACTGTATCTCTTTGTTTATAAATTTTCATGGTAAATAAAACTAAAAATCAACAACTAATATATTGATAATTGGCGGTATGAACAAAAACTATTGGCCATAAAGCCAATAGTCTATGATTTTTATAAATTGTATTTGTTATTTGCCGATAAGTTGTTTCAGGTACTCACCATAACCGCTTTTGCCATATTTTGCAGCAGTTTCAAGCAGTTTTTCTTCATTAATGAATTTGTTCCTGAACGCAATTTCTTCAATACATCCGATTTTAAATCCCTGTCTTTTTTCTATTACACTTACAAATTCTGAAGCGTCATGAAGAGAATCAAAAGTTCCGGTGTCCAGCCATGCAGTACCTCTGTCAAGAACAGCTACTTCAAGCTTTTCATTTTTTAAATAGACATTATTAATATCGGTGATTTCCAGTTCGCCTCTTGCAGAAGGCTTGATGTTTTTAGCAATTTCTACCACATCGTTATCATAAAAGTAAAGACCTGGTACTGCATAATTTGACTTAGGGTTTAGAGGTTTTTCTTCAATAGAAACTGCTTTTAAATCTTTATCAAATTCTACAACGCCATATCTTTCCGGGTCAGCAACATGATAGGCAAAAACAACTCCTCCATTCGGATTGGTTTTATTTTTTAGTAAAGTTCCCATTTCGGAGCCGTAGAAAATATTATCGCCCAGTACCAGGGCCGCAGAATCATTGCCGATAAACTGGTCTCCTAAAATAAATGCTTGTGCTAAACCATCAGGGCTTGGCTGTACAACGTATTCTATATTACAGCCAATTTGTGAACCATCGCCCAAAAGTTTGATAAAACCTGCCTGGTCGTGTGGTGTAGTGATAATCAGAATATCCTTGATTCCTGCTAAAAGAAGGGTAGAAAGCGGATAATAGATCATTGGTTTGTCGTAAACAGGCATCAGCTGCTTGCTCACTGCTATCGTTAGAGGGTAAAGTCTTGTTCCGGATCCCCCGGCTAATATTATTCCTTTCATTTGGTGGTGCGTATTACGCTTATTTCTTTTGTGTTATAAATTGAATTTTTTTGCTATTCAGAGGTGTGATAAAGAATGGAAATTTGCTGTAATTCATTCTTTATTTTTCTCAATAGCAGGATCTTTAGCTGTATTGTTTGCTGTAGTAATCCTGATAATTTCCTGAAGTTACATTTTCAAGCCATTCTTTGTTTTCAAGATACCAGTCGATGGTTTTCCCCAATCCTTCTTCAAAGGTTACCGACGGTTTCCAGCCTAAATCTTTATTTAGCTTTGTTGCGTCAATAGCGTAACGTTTGTCATGGCCCGGTCTGTCTTTTACAAAAGTGATCAGTTTTTCAGAATAACCTTCCGGTCTTTCCAGCTTAGCATCCATCTGTTTGATCAGCTCTTTTACAAGATCAATATTCTGCCATTCATTGAATCCTCCGATATTGTAAGTCTCACCGGTTTTTGCTTCCTTAAAGATCTGATGAATCGCTTTGGCGTGATCAATGACAAATAACCAGTCTCTGGTATACTTGCCGTCACCATAAATAGGAAGAGGTTTTTCGTTGATAATATTTGAAATACAAAGAGGAATCAGTTTTTCAGGGAAATGATTTGGTCCATAATTGTTTGAACAATTAGATACGATAAACGGCATTCCATATGTATTTCCATAAGCTCTTACCAGGTGGTCAGAAGCTGCTTTTGAAGCGGAATATGGAGATTGAGGATCGTATGACGTCGTTTCTAGAAAGAATCCTGTTTCCCCTAAACTTCCATATACTTCATCAGTAGAAATATGGTAAAAAAGGTTGGTTCTCTTTTCATTTGGGAATCTGCCATGAGTGTGGTCAGGGTTTAATGTCCAAAACTCTTTACAAAGATTCAAAAGATTAGCTGTTCCGTTTACGTTAGTGTTAATAAACGCCATAGGGTCAGTTATACTTCTGTCTACATGACTTTCTGCTGCCAGGTGTACTACAGCATCAGGATTGTATTTTTCAAAAACTTTTCTAAGTTCTTCAGGCTGGGTGATGTCTGCTTTCTCGAAAACATAATTAGGTTCATTTTCTATGTCCTTTAAGTTTTCCAGATTTCCGGCGTAGGTAAGAGCATCAAGGTTGATGATCGTAATGTCCGGATTGTTTTTTACAAACTCTCTTACAACATGAGAGCCGATGAAGCCGGCACCTCCTGTAATGATAATGTTTTTCATTGATTTATTTTGAGATGGTCTTTCTTCCTATGCTTTTATAATGAAATCCATTTTGTTCAGGGATTTCCAGCGGATACATATTTCTGCCGTCAAAAATGACTTTGTTTTTCATTTTTTTAGCCATAAGTTCAAAATTTGGATTTTTGAACTCCGGCCATTCTGTAGCAATAAATAATGCATCAACATCTTCCAGTGCATCATACATTCCTTTGGCATATTGTATTTTACTGCCAAGGAGTTTCTGAACATTGCTTTCGGCAACAGCGTCATATGCTATGATTTCTGCTCCTTTTTCTAATAAAAGAGCAATATTATCTAAAGATGAAGCTTCTCTGATGTCATCTGTATTGGCTTTAAAGGCAAGTCCCCACATGGCAATTTTCTTTCCTTTTATATTGCCGCCGAAATACTTCTCTATTTCCGAGACTAAAATTACTTTTTGAGCGGTATTTACATTTTCAGTAGCTTCAAGAATCTGAAAGTTAAAATCTTCCTGCTTACCAGATTTTATAAGAGCTTTTACATCTTTAGGAAAACAGCTTCCTCCATATCCGATTCCCGGGAACAAGAATCTGTGCCCTATTCTGTCATCACTACCCATTCCCAGTCTTACTTTATCAACATCTGCACCTACTTTTTCGCAGTAGTTGGCAATTTCGTTCATAAAAGTGATCTTTACCGCTAAAAATGAGTTCGCAGCATATTTTGTAAGCTCCGATGACTTTTCATCCATAAAGATGATTGGAATTCCTGTATTGGTAAAAGGCTGGTAAATTTTAGACATGATGTCTTTTGCTCTTTCTGAGCTGGCGCCTACAACTACTCTTGAGGGATTCATAGAGTCTTCAACGGCAAAACCTTCTCTTAAAAATTCAGGATTTGAAACGACATCAAAAGGGAGATTCGTTTTGGAAGAGATGGTTTCTCTTACCCTGTCCGCAGTTCCTACGGGAACAGTGCTTTTATTGACAACAACTTTGTATTCCGTCATCATTTCACCAATATTATTGGCTACCTGAAGTACATAAGATAAATCTGCAGAGCCGTCTTCTCCCGGAGGAGTTGGTAATGCAAGATATATGACTTCGCTTTTGTCTAAGGCTTCTTTAAGATCGGTAGTGAAAAATAATCTTTCAGACTGGATGTTTCTTAAAAACATTTCTTCAAGGTTCGGCTCATAGATGGGAACAATGCCGTTTTTCAAACCTTTTACTTTTTTTTCATCAATATCAACACAGTATACTGAATTACCAAGTTCTGCCAGAGTAGTTCCTGTAACTAACCCTACATAACCTGTTCCTACAATCGTTATGTTCAAAATGTTTGTTTTAAAATTCTAAAGACAAAAGTAATAAAAATCCTGTGACATATTCCTTTAATTTATTGTAAATGAATCTGGCGCTATTTGCTTGATACTTAAGATAATTTTGTGTTTTTGGAAAAAATGCTTATATTTGCAATGGATTTACGGGAAAAAATGGGAAGGCTTCGGAAGAAAGCCTTTTTTCGTACTGTAAATCAAGATAAAATTATATGGAGTTTAGAAAAAGAATTGACGAATTATTAAATGAATTCCTTGAGACCAGAAAAGATCTTTTTCTTATTGATCTTAAAATTTCTGCGGGGGATGATATTACAGTGATTTTAGATGGTGATAACGGAGTTTCGCTGCAGGACTGTCTTGATGCAAGCCGTGCAATAGAATTCAATATGGATCGTGAAGAGCATGACTTCAGCCTTCAGGTGATGTCTGCCGGATTGAGCGAGCCATTATCCACACCAAGACAGTTCGGTAAAAACATTGGAAGAGAGATTGAGGTGATGCTGGAAGATTCTTCTAAAATAGAAGGAGAATTGTCAAAAGTAGATGATGAAAAGATCACACTTACTTTGCGTTACCGTAAGCCGAAAGATATCGGAAAAGGAAAAGTAGATGTAGAAGAGGAGAAAGAGATTTCTTACTCTGACATCAAGAAAGCATTAGTAGTAATTAAATTTTAAAAAGAAAAAAGAATAGATGGATAATATAGCGTTGATTGAATCCTTTGGTGATTTTAAAGACGAAAAGGGGATCAGTAAAATTGATCTTATGGCAATTATTGAAGATTCTCTGAAGACTCTTTTGAGAAAAAGATTTGACTCAGATGATCATTTTGATGTGATTGTAAACCCGGATAAAGGAGATTTTCAGATATTTTTAAATAAAACAATTGTTGAGGACGAAATGTCTGAAGATGATGATTTGGAAATTGAAATTTCTGAAGCAAAGAAGATTGACCCTACTTTCGAAGTAGGTGAGGACTTTACAATGGAAATTCCTGTTGCTCAATTGGGAAGAAGAAATATTCTTACCCTTAAGCAGATCCTGGCTACAAAACTTCAGGAGCACAATAATGCAATGCTGTACGAGCAGTTTAGAGATAAAATTGGAGAAATAGTTGTAGGAGAAATCCACCATATCCGTCACAAGCACGTAATTCTGCTGGATGATGAAGGAAATGAATTTATTTTACCAAAAGAAAACCAGATCCCATCCGATTTCTTTAAAAAGGGTGAGAATATCAGAGCTATTGTTGAAACAGTAGACTTTAAAGGTTCTAAACCACAGATTATTATTTCCAGAACTGCGCCTAAATTCCTTGAGAAATTATTAGAGCTGGAAATTCCTGAAATCCAGGACGGAACAATTATGCTGAAAAAGGTAGTAAGAATTCCTGGTGAAAAGGCGAAGATTGCAGTAGATGCTTATGATGACAGAATTGATCCGGTAGGTGCCTGTGTAGGTGTTAAGGGGTCCAGAATTCATGGGGTTGTAAGAGAGTTGAGAAATGAAAACATCGATGTTATTCAGTGGTCTAAAAACCCTGAGATTTTGGTGAAGAGAGCTTTAGGAAACGTTACGGTCAATAAAATTGACATCAATGAGGATCAAAATTATGCATTAGTATATACTCCTGTTGAAGAGATTTCTAAAGTAATTGGAAAACAAGGACAGAATATTAGACTGGCTTCTTGGTTGTCAGGATATGAAATTGATGTATACAGAGAGTCCAGCGAGGATGACGATGTTGAATTGAGAGAATTTAATGACGATATCGAGCAGTGGATTTTGGATGAGTTTAAGAAAGTAGGACTTACAACTGCAAAATCAGTATTGGATAAAGAAACTGAAAGTCTTTTAAATATGGTAGACCTTGAAGAAGAAACAATCGAAGAGGTAAAACGTATTTTAAGAGAAGAATTTGAAGATTAAGATTTAAATAAATCTTAATAAACAGTAAAAAGGAAATACTTTAATTTTAAAAATTAAAAAACAGTAAATAATATAGATGCCAAAAATTAGATTAAATAAAGCGGTTAAGGAATTCAACATTTCGATGTCCAGATTAGTAGAGTTTTTACAATCAAAGGGTATTGAAGTTGAAAGCAATCCTAACGCTCAATTGGAAGAATCGGCATATTCTGCATTGGAGGCTGAGTTTGCTAAAGACGGCGAACAAAGAAAGGCTTCCCATGAGGTGGTGATCACTAAAGTTCCGGAAGAAAAACTGGAAATTGAAGAAAAGAAAACCCCTGAAGTGATAAGAGCTAAAGCAAATAAACCAGAAACTAGAATTTTAGGTAAAATTGATCTAGAACCTAAGAAGCCTGAAGTTGAAGAAGCTCCTGCAGCTCCTGTGGCTCCTGTTGCAACACCGGTTGAAGAAAAGAAAGAAGAAATTGTGAAAGAAGAACAGCCGGAAGTGAAAGCAGCTCCTGAAAAGCAGGAATTCAAAGTTTTGGATAAAATTGATTTGTCTCAAATAGAATCTAGAAACAGACCTGTGAAAAAAGACAAGCCAAAAATGGAGGAGAAAAAAGAAGAAGTGAAACCTGTGGAACCAGTAAAAGAAACTCCAAAACCAGCTGTTGTAGAGGAGAAAAAAGTGGAAACTCCAAAAGCAGAGGCTGAACCTGAATCTCAGGAACCTCAGAAAATTGAGACAGTTTATCAAAAACTTGACGGTCCTAAGATCGTTGGAGAAAAGATTGACTTGACTCAATTTGCACCAAAACCAGGTGCAGGGGCAAAAAAGAAAAGAAAGAGAATTGAAAAACCTGGTGGCCAGAATAACCAACAAGGTCAGGGGAATAATCAAAACTCAGGAAATAATAATAACCAAGGTGGACAAGGTCAAGGCCAAGGAAACCGTCCGCATAATAACAATGGTGGACAAGGCGGAAACCGTCAAGGTCAGGGAGGACAAGGAAATCGTCCTCAAGGCCAGGGCGGCCAGGGTCAGGGCGGAAACCGTTTTGGAAACAACCAAGGTGGTGGAAACCGTCAGGGGCAAGGTGGCGGTGGCTTCAAAAAAGGAGGCCAGAACAACAACAGACCTGGACAAAGAGTTATGCCAGTTGAGCTGACTGACGAGCAAGTTAAAAACCAGATCAAAGAAACATTAGAAAAGCTTACTAATAAAGGAGGTAAATCTAAATCTGCAAAACACAGAAAAGACAAAAGAACTTTCCGTAGAGAGCAGGATGAGCGTCAGCAAGAGCTTGAGGCACAAGACAGAACTCTTAAAGTAACAGAATTCATCACTGTAGGTGAATTGGCAAGTTTGATGAATGTTTCTCCAACTGAAGTAATTTCTGCTTGTTTCTCACTAGGGGTAATGGTTACCATGAACCAAAGACTTGAAGCTGATACTTTATTATTAGTAGCAGATGAGTTTGGTTATAAAATTGAATTCTCGGATGCTGACCTTGAAGAAGGCGATAGCGAAGATGAAATCGACAGCGAAGAAAGCTTAGTGTCAAGAGCACCGGTAGTTACTGTAATGGGACACGTTGACCACGGTAAAACTTCATTATTGGATTATGTTAGAAAAACTAACGTAATTGCAGGTGAATCCGGAGGTATTACACAGCACATTGGTGCTTATAACGTGAAACTGGAAAACGGTCAGAGAATTACATTCTTAGATACTCCTGGTCACGAAGCCTTTACAGCAATGAGAGCGAGAGGTGCACAGATCACGGATATTGCGATTATTGTAATTGCTGCCGATGATGATGTAATGCCACAAACGAAAGAAGCAATTGCTCACGCACAGGCTGCACAGGTACCAATGATTATTGCAATCAATAAAGTTGATAAACCAAATGCAAATCCTGATAACATCCGTCAACAGCTTTCAGGCTTAAACCCACCGGTTTTAGTTGAAGAATGGGGAGGAAATGTTCAGGCGCAGGAAATTTCAGCTAAGTTTGGTAATAATGTAGATGTATTATTGGAGAAAGTTTTATTACAAGCTGAAATGCTTGAATTAAAAGCGAATCCTGATCGTTCAGCAAACGGTGTTGTTATTGAAGCGTCTTTAGATAAAGGTAGAGGTTATGTTGCTACAATGTTAGTACAAACCGGAACCTTAAGAGTTGGAGACTATGTAGTAGCTGGTAAAAATCATGGTAAAGTAAAAGCTTTACTTGATGAAAGAGGGAAAAACCTTGCGGAAGCGGGGCCTTCAATTCCTGCAACAATCTTAGGTTTAGATGGAGCGCCAACAGCTGGTGATAAGTTCCGTGTATATGCTGACGAAAGTGAAGGTAAGGCTATTGCAAACAAGAGAGAACAGCTTCAGAGAGAACTTTCTATCAGAACGAAAAAACATACAACACTTGAAGAATTAGGTAGACGTATTGCTTTAGGAGAGTTCAAAGAATTGAATATTATTCTTAAAGGTGACGTGGATGGTTCTGTGGAAGCACTTTCTGATCAGTTACAAAGATTGTCAACAGAGGAAATCAGCGTGAAAATTCTTCACTCAGGTGTAGGACAGATCACAGAATCTGATATCAATTTAGCAGCGGCGTCAGATGCAATTATCATTGGATTCAATGTGAGAGCAGGTGCTAATGCAAAAGAACTTGCAGACCGTGAGGAAATTGAAATCAGAACATACTCTGTAATCTATAAAGCTATAGACGAGGTAAAAGAAGCAATGGAAGGAATGCTTTCTCCGGAAATTCAGGAGCAGGTAATTGGTAATGTTGAAATCCGTGAGGTATTCAAGATTTCTAAAGTTGGTTCAATTGCCGGATGTATGGTTCTTACCGGAAAAGTTACAAGACAATCGAAAGTACGTCTGTTAAGAGATGGTATTGTTAAATTTGACGGTGAACTTGAAAGCTTGAAGCGTTTCAAAGACGATGTTAAAGAAGTCACAAAAGGCTACGAATGTGGTCTGAACTTGAAAGGTTACAATGATATCGAAATCGGTGATATTCTTGAAGTTTATGAAGAGGTAGCAGTTAAGAAGAAATTGAAATAATAGGTGATATTAGTCTGAAACTAATAATTACAAATATCAAAAAATCCATCTCACTTTTGAGGTGGATTTTTTTGTTACTGGTGTTTTAAAGGTTTATTAATGATGATGGTTTTTGAACATAAAAAATAAAGTTAATAATATCAAATTGCCTTAATTAAAACATTGAAAACTACCAGCAAAATGCTGAAGATACCTCTAATATTTGATGTACGCTGAATATGGGCTATATATAAATCCGAGTATAATTTATTTATACTCGGATTTTATTAATTTCAGAATAATTTAATCTTTAATTATTGATTGATAAAAGCTGTTAATTTAACTATATCAGCATCATTAAATTTTAAATTATTAGACTTAATGTACGCATTATACTCTTTCTCTTTTTCTGGAAAAAGATCTGTTATTTTTTTTAATGATGATACTTTACTTGTGATTCCTGAAGCTGTTTTTATATAATAAACAGGATCTTGTTTTACAAACATAGCGGGTTTCCCTGTCTGATAGGTGTTAGCAGCTGCAGCTGCATCCTTAAAAATAGTTTTTTCCTTTTTATAAACGGAATTTTTTCCTTTTGCAATCTCGATAAGGTAACCTTTCGGTTCTGTAGAGTTCTTAAAATAAACAAAAGCTTGTTTAGACGAAAGAACTTCAATTCTGGAGAAATCGTCTTGTTTAGGTAAAACTTCAGTCTTTCCATTGTTTAAAAACTCCATATCGTCGGTGTAAGCATTATATCTTACTTCAATATTTCCATATTTTTCTCCAACAGAAGCTTTTTGGAAAAGTGGTGATTGATATGGAGAACCTTGTATATCTTCATATCTTAAAGGAGTTCCGGTTCCTGAAGCTACGCTTTCAAATACAGACTGGCTACCAGTTATGTTATTTATGTTTAAAGATTGTTGAGCATTTACAAGTACAAATGGTAAAAATAATGCGATAGTTAATATTTTTTTCATTTTTAAGATATTTTTAATTATTTTATATGATTAATTAGTTTTTCATCGTAAAGTTAATAAAAAATGATGAATCTATAAGATACAGTTTAGATTTATTGATTTGTTTTTGTTATAAATCTCACCAGATAATATTTTGGAGATTTGTCCTGAAAAAGTTAATCTCAGTTGAAATATAGTTTTGCACGCTTCAAAATTTCATTTTCAAAAATTTGAAAAAATAGGTTAGCTAAATTTAGCTTGCTTTTGTAATTTTAATACTTGGTTTTCTTTTGGATTTGTATTAGTTATTATGTATTTCTTTAAGAATAGGAGCAGGAACTTTTAAAGTATGAGAACCGAGGGATGATATATTTAATTTTGTGGTGAAGTTTAAAGTTTGAATTTTTAAAGACTTATAATTTGGTATAAATCTGAAGGCTACAATAACATCAAAATCGATATGTTTTGAAGTTTAATAAATATCGCTGTCAATTAAAATTTAAATAATTATATCCTAAATAGGTGAAAACCACTTTTTTATAAGGGTGTGTTTCTATTTTTTAAATCCAATTAATTTATAATAATTCTAAATAATAATTTTTCAATTATCAATAATTTGTTAAAATAAACTAAAAGTGTAAAAAAAATAATTTTCATATAATAAAAAGTATCTATTATTAAGGAATCTTATTTAATTTGTGTGGAATTTAAATGAAATATAAAAAAAAAGCGTAGTTTAAACAATGGTTTGATTTGTAGATGTTAATATTTATTAACATATTTGCCCATTAAATATATTAAAATTTGTTAATATGAATGTTAAATTACGTGTACTGACAGCCGGTGTGTTATTTTTCACAGGGCAGGTAGTATTTGCTCAAAAAGACACAACAGGTTCTAAAAAGGACAAAGAACAGAAAATTGATGAAATTGTTGTGTTAGGTTATAGCAAGACATCTACTAAGGCTAAATCTAGTGCTTCTTCAGTAACCATTGGTTCTGAAACATTAGAGAACAGACCCAATATTTCTGTTCTTAACTCTATACAGGGTACAGCACCTGGTATAGTAGCGAACTCGGCATCTGGATCTCCGGGTTCTGGTAAGTTTAATATTATCATCAGAGGACTTAGTTCCCTAAATGGTTCTACGGATCCTTTATATGTTATAGACGGGATCATTACATCTGGATCACAGTTTAGAAACTTAAATCCTAACGATATTGATACGTTTAGTATTCTAAAAGATGCACAGGCTACTGCAATTTATGGAAACAGAGCTGCTAACGGGGTTGTTGTGATTACTACTAAAGGTGGTAAGTTTAACTCAAAGCTTAGAATTTCCTATGATGCATTAACTTCTTTTTCTGTTTTGCCAAAAACGGATTATAACATGTCTTCCGGAAGAGAACTATTACAAGTTCAGAAAAATGCCGGAGGAGGAAAAGGGGCTACTATGTCTCAAAATGATATCAATAATTTCACCACTAATACAGACTGGAGAGATCTATTTTCAAGAGTTGGTATGAGCCAGCAACATACACTATCGGTGAGTGCAGGTGGAGAAAATATAAGTAACTTTGTTTCCTTAGGTTATGTTGATAGCGAAGGTAACATTCGTGGGACAGATTTCAAAAGATTTACCCTGAGAAATAACCTTAATGGAAAAAGCAGCGATGGAAAATTAACCTTCGGTGCAATAATTGGGTTAGGATTTTCTAAAAGAAATCAGTTGGACGACGAAACCAATACTGCTATTAATGCAAACACTGTACAGAATCCACTATTTGGAACAGTGCTTTCTGCACCTTACTTAGCAGCGCCAACATTTAGCAATGGATTGGGTTTATTTAATCAAATCGGAACGGCTAGTGGTAACGGAAACGGAGCATATATTCTTTATGATAATATCATGGGGGGTATTAGAAACCAGTTTACGGAAACCAGCTTAACAGCTAACGTAAGTGGTAATTACAAACTTACATCAGATTTAAGTATTGGAAATAGAACAGGTGTTGACTATAAAAATTATCAAAGACAATTTGCAAGAGCCGCAAACGGTTACTTATCTTTAGTAGTGGCTGCAGGACAAGGAGCAAAATATGGTGGATTTGAGCAATTTAATACAGTAAACGATTTAACTTTCAATACCACTACAAATATTACGTATAACCATTCATTTGGTGATCATACTATTACTGCTGCTGCTTATCTAGATTATATTAAAGTAAACTGGCAAAGTTATACTCAACAGCAGAACGGTCTTGATCCTTTAGTTTGGGAATTCGGTGCAGGAACCGGATATGTTCCTTTTAACCCTGCTACACCAAATATCTACCGTCCTTCTGCAAGTGCATTGAAAGTTACTGCAGGAACGCTGGCTTATTTTGGAACTGTAGATTATGACTACCAAGGAAAATATGGTGTGTCTGGGGTGATAAGAAGAGATGGATCATACAGATTCCCTAAAGATAACAGATGGGAAACTTTCTGGTCAGTAGCGGCAAGATGGAATATTGATAAAGAAAACTTTATGGAAGGATCTGGGTTCAATTTATTGAAACTAAGAGCTTCACTAGGAACAACAGGTAACCAAAACTTATTTACAGTTGCTAACAATACCAATGTATTAACAGTAGGTCCTTCTTCATATTTAGATTATAATGGACCGAACCCTACTACAGCTCCGGCTTACCAAAGCTTACCTGGATATTATTTGGCAAACCTTGGAAATAAGAATTTGAAATGGGAAGAGGTAAAACAACTTGATTTAGGAGTAGATTTCAACTACAAAGGATTAGTAGAAGGTACGTTTGATTATTATCAAAAAAGAACATCAAGATTATTTAACTCTATTCCGGTAACTTATGTTACAGGCCAAGGTTCATTAAGAGGAAATAATGGTGTTATGGATAACAAAGGGGTTGAAGGATCACTAAGAGTTCACATACTAAGAAAAGCGAATACAAAACTATCTGTATTTGGGAATGTGGGGTATAACTCTAACAAGATTATCAGCATGGAAGCTCCTGATCTTACTGGTGATTTTGTTGATGGTATTGGAGGACCAGCAGATCAATGGCAGCTTTATCCTTATCTAGGAGTTAATCCAGCTAACGGAGAACAGTTGTTTTTAGACATAAATGGAAATGTAACTCAAACACCAACAGCAGGCGATAGAAGACTTACGGGGAAAAGCCCTATGCCTAAATATACAGGTGGATTTGGATTTAACTTCCAGCATGACGGGTTCTTTGTAGATGCATTATTTTCTTATCAGAAAGGAGGATATATTTATGATAACCTATATTCGTGGGTAATGAATCCTTCTTATGCTGCTTCTGGACTTAACGTTTCAGCTGATCTATTGAATGCTTGGACTCCAAATAATACGAATGCTACAGTACCAAGTTTATCAGCTGTGAATTCAACATTAGAAGGTTCTTCTGATAGATTCCTTTTCAAGTCTGATTTTGTTAGATTGAAGAATGTAAGCGTTGGATATACTTTCGACAAAAAAGCATTAGGTAATTTACCAATTAATTCTATTAAGGTTTTTGCGCAAGCTGAAAACATTTATACTTTCACAGGATGGAAAGGTTTCGATGTAGAGCCGATTACAACGTATTCACTTAACGTATATCCGAATCCTAAAACATATTCTGTAGGGGTTAATGTAGATTTTTAAAAAAAAGAAAAAAATGAATAAAATATATAAAAAAGCATTAGTGATAGCAGTATGTCTATCGTCAGTTGGTTTTACTTTAAACAGTTGTAAGGATGCTATTGATATAGAGCAGCCTGGATTACTAGATGATGCGACATTATTTACAAGTGTATCAAATCTGAATGATTATTTAGTAGGATCTGTGTATGCTAACATGGATACCAACAATGATATCTATTTCTCTGCGGTATTTACGGATGAGGTAAAACCTGGAGCAGGTAGTGGAGGTCAGGAATATGAAATACACCGTTATTTTATTGATCCTACAACGGGCTTGACTACTGGAATTTGGGCTCAGCATTATTTGGTAATTAACCGTGTAAATAGATTAATTGCCGGTGCTGCAAAAGTTACTCCAGCTGCTAGTGAAGTAGCTCAGTATAATTCAATAATTGCTCAAGCGAGAGCGATCAGAGCTTTCTGCTACCTTCAATTGGAAACTTTTTTTGCTCCGGATATGAAAGATCCTAATGGTTTGGGAGTTTTACTTTTAAAAGACGTTCCGGTAATAGATGTAAAATTACCAAGAAGCAAAAATCAAGATGTTTATGATTTTATTAATGCAGATTTAGACTATGCGAGAGGAATATTAGCTTATAATACTCCAACAGGTAGATTTTATGTAGATAAAGGATTTGTAAACGCAGTTTCAGCGAGGTTTAACCTTTACAGAGGGAATACGACTTTAGCTAAGCAATATGCACAGGATGTAATATCTAATGCCGGATTGACATTAACTGCTGCTTCAGCATATCCAACAATGTGGAATGATA
Organism: Chryseobacterium rhizoplanae; assembly: GCF_900182655.1. Lineage (GTDB taxonomy): Bacteria > Bacteroidota > Bacteroidia > Flavobacteriales > Weeksellaceae > Chryseobacterium > Chryseobacterium rhizoplanae. The sequence goes on along the minus strand of NZ_FXTC01000002.1, from coordinate 177,106 downwards.
CTGCAAGAGGTGAAATTATTTTTGCATTAAACAGATTGGCTACAGGAAACGGAAGCTCAATCGGAACAAGATGGAACACTAACAGTTCTAGTATTACAGGGAACCCAATGTGGGCTTTAGGCAGAAACCTGTTTAATATCATTAATACAACTCCAGGTGATGTTAGAAGAACAGTATATGTTGATCCTTCATCTATAATTGATCCTAATTATTTAACAAGTACTTCTCCTAGAGATACTGATCAACTAGTAGTGGATAAATATCCAGGTAAAACAAGTGCTGCAACAAGAAATGATTTAAAGGTATTTAGATTATCAGAAATGTATTTCATCTTAGCAGAATGTGAAACAGCAGCTAGCAATTTTACTGGTGCAGCAGCATTAATTCAACAAGTAAGAGCAAAAAGATATAATAGTGGAACGGCTCCTCTTCCTGTATATGCTTCATCAACAGCAGCTTATGCGGATATCCTGAAAGAGAGAAGAGTAGATCTTGCGTTAGAAGGACACAGATACATCGATTTAAAAAGATTGGCTACTGCAGCAGGTGTTACTATGGATAGAAACCAGACAGATGATGTTGTGACAGTTACAAACCTTCCGAACAATAGCTACAAGTATACATTGCCTATCCCGGTTCAGGAGATTAATTTAAATCCTCAAGTGCAACAAAATCCTGGTTATTAATATAATTAAAAGCGAATTTTAGCTATGAAAATTTTAAAATATTTAAGTATTCCGATTTTTGCATTATTATTCTCTGCTTGTTCAGAAAGAGATGATGCAGTATATGACGGTGATAATTATGTGAGTTTTGGTGCTACAAGCTCAGAGGCAACAGTAGTAAAAGGTTCAACATCTAAAGAAGTTGCAATTGTATATACTACTTTAAGTGAAGCAAAGCAAAATACAGAAGTAAAAATTGCTGTTGATGCTGCTAATTCTACAGCAGTAGAAGGAGTAGATTTTAAGATTCTAAATAAAACGGATAACCTTGCTGAAGGGCAAAAGGTTGGTAGTTTTAAAATACAATTATTAGAAAGTGGTGCTAAGGAAACACAAAAAGTGATTACTTTTAAACTTTCTTCTTCTGTACCTAATGCTACTTTCAATCAAACTCATACATTGAAATATTCATTAGAGTGTCCATTTAATATGTCAGGTTTCACCGGAACATACAAGGTGGTAACTGATACTTGGGAAGACTATTCACCAGGAGACTTGATTACTGTACAGCCAGGTCCTGCTGCTAACCAATTTAAGATATTGTCAACGAACAATCCTTATATTAGCAATCCAGGTACATCTTACATGCTTGTAACAGTTCAAACTAATGGTAGTGTTACATTGGCTTCCAATGAACCTTTCAGTTATGGAGGAACGACAGGTAATATGTCCCTAACAGGTACAGGGACAGTTAACTTTTGTACTGGAGGTATAAATATTTCTTCTCTTACTTTCTCAGGTCCTGCTGGAACTGCTAGTGGTCAAAAATTTGTCTTAGAGAAAAACTAAAATTTTTCTAACAAAAATATCTCAAAACCCCACATTTATTGTGGGGTTTTTTATGTCCTTTTATTTCTTATTTTTGCTGTACAATAATGAATAATGAAGTACATCCTTTTCATACTCTTCTCTTTAAGTTTTGTAGCCAGGGCTCAGGTCGTTAATAAAGCTGATACAAAGCCTCAGCCTAAAAAAGAAGACACTCTTGTAATTGATTCCGGGAAAAAAGATTCCCTGAAAATTTTTAAACCTACTATTAATGATTACCAGTATCAGACTCAGTTTTCTGAAAAAAAAGTTTTTGATACGGTAATGACTTTTGATAAAACCTATATCTTTTCGCAACAAAATAATAAAGATAATTTTGGGAGAGTACAGACTGCTAATATAGGATCGGGATTCAATCCTCTTGTATTTGAGGTGAATGATGAGCAGAACCTATCTTTGCTGCCATCCAACAAATCTTATATGATCATTGGGGCCAATGATGTGAAATATTATGACGTAAAAACTCCTACCGCAACATTTGTTTATCACAATGCAATGCGAAACGGAGCGGCTTTAACATCTACTTATACCCAGAATATTGGAAAAAGATTCAATTTTGCTCTTGAGTATATGGGGCTTCGTTCTCAGGGACTTTACAGAAACTCATTAGCAGCGAATAACAATACTTTATTTTCAGGTCACTATATCTCAAAAAGTGGAAACTATGAAATTTTCGCTCACTATCTTCACCAGAATGTAAACAATCAGGAAAGTGGGGGTATTACAGAAGATAACCTTTTTATGAATGGTGACAGTAATTATAGCAACAGGCAAAATGCCCAGGTAAATCTTGCATCCAGCAGCTCACAGTTTTCTTACAGAAGATACTACCTGAGCCATCAGTTCACTCCATTTAATTCCGGAAAATTTCCTTTCAGCATAAGACATATTATTTCGCATCAGGGGAATAAATATTATTATAACCAGTCAGCTTTAGAGTCTTATTGGTATGATGCTCCTACTGAATTGGTTAATGGTTTCCCATTGACTACAAAAAAATATTCTGAAAACTTCAGCAATACGGTAAGCTTGATTTTTAATAATGAAAAATTCAAACTGGATGCTGGTGTGCGTTATCAGATGATCAAATTGGGAATAAGAGATGTTGTTGCCCTTAACGGCGTTCCTTTTCCTGGTGAACTTAAAGAAAACAGAATCGGAGCGGTAGGAAACTTACAGGTGAAACTTTGGGATAAAATCCAGCTGAATTCATTCCTTGAATTTTCAAACGGGAGTCAGTTTAAAAGCTATCTGAAAACAACCAATAACCTAAAGTTCGAGCCTATTAAGGATTATTTTGTTAATGCCAAAGTAAATTTCCAAAGTGCTTATCCTTCATTTAATTATTTGTTGAATACTTCCGTTTACAATAATTTCAATTATTATCTTGAAAACGCAAAGAACCAGTCTGTCATGGAAGTGGGAGGAAGTATCAATTTGAAATGGTTCAAAACAGAGATTTTTGCCAACTATTTCAGAATAGATAACTTTACTTATTTTGACAGCAACGGAAATCCAAAACAAAGTGATAATTCTGTGAATATTTCTCAGATCGGAGGTGATGCTACATTCAGCTTCAACAAATTCCATCTGAATACAAGGGTACATTTCCAAAATACTTTAACGAATAAAGAATTGCTTCCTATGCCAGGTTTTATTGGTAGAGCTAATTTTTTCTACCAGACACAGGCATTCAAAAAAGCTGCAGAAATTCAGGCAGGTATTAAAGTATATTACTTCTCTAAGTTTGCATCAAGAGATTATTTCCCTGTTCTTAACGAATATATCCTCCCAAGAGCAGATTCATTTTCAATTGGAGGACAGCCTATCGCCGATATTTATATCAATATGAAAGTGAAAAAGATGTTCTTTTTCATAGAAGGTCAGCAGATAGGAACTGTTATTTCCAATAACAAAGCATATGCATTTCCACATTATCCGGTATATGATTTCAGATTGAATATCGGGATTGTGTGGTATTTGTTCAACTAAAAACTGTACAGGTTGAAAACAATAAATAAAATATCATTCAACGATATAGAAAGCATTCCTCAATTGGTAAAAGATTTTCTGAATCAGAAAATTGAGGGTTTTGAGAATAATACATTTTCTTTAGATCATTTTAAACAACAGATTCATTTGAAAAAAGACTCTTTTTCATCAGGGAAGAGAGAAATTTTATCAGAGGTGTTTGAAGGTCAGCTTTCAAGCCTTTCCCTCTCTTCAAAACAGAAGGGAAATCTTGAAAATCTTAGACAGCCTAATACATTTACCATTACAACAGGACATCAACTGAACCTGTTTTCGGGGCCTGTTTTCTTTGTCTATAAAATTCTTCAGACCATAAAGACATGTACCTATCTGAAAGAAAATTTTCCGGATTTTAATTTTGTCCCGGTCTATTGGATGGCATCAGAAGATCATGATTTTGCTGAGATCAATCATTTTAAAACCGAGAATAATTATTATGAAACCAAAGAGAAATCAGGTGGTCCGGTAGGTAGAATTGAGATCAGCGATACCTATTTTATTTCTGAATTTGAGAAAGAATTTAAAGATTCTATTTTCGGAACCGAGCTGATCTTAATGATGAAAGAAGCTTATAAAGCAGGAAACACTTTAACGGAGGCAATTAAGATTCTTGTCAACCGCCTTTTTTCAGAATTCGGGCTCTTGATTTTGGATGGAAACTCTAAAGAACTTAAAAATCAGATGAAGGAGATCTTTCAAGATGAACTTCTACACTTTAGTTTACAGAAAACATCTAAAAATAAAGTAGATTTTCTGACAAAAAAATATGGGAAAGTTCAGGTAAATCCCCGCGAGATTAACCTTTTTTATCTTTCTGAAACCAGAGACAGAATAGAATTTAACGGACAGAAATACATTATTGTAGATAAAACGATTCAGTTTACAGAAGAAGAAATACTGTCTGAATTGGAAAATCATCCGGAAAAATTCAGTCCCAATGCTTTAATGCGTCCCGTGTATCAGGAAAATGTACTTCCGAATCTGGCTTATATTGGAGGAAATGCTGAAATTATGTACTGGCTGGAGCTTAAAGATTATTTTTCAAAAATTAATATCCCGTTTCCTATACTTATTCCAAGAAACTCGATGCTTTTCCTGAAAGAGAAAACTTTAGGAAAAATTGAGAAACTGGATCTTAAAATAGAAGACTTTTTCCAGAATTTTACCGTACTTACCAATCATAAAATTTTAAAAGATAATCCGATTTTACAATTGCTTGACGAGAAAGAGGAATTGTTGGTTAGCAATTTTTCGGCATTGAGAGCTTCAGCAGAAACAACCGAAAAGTCTTTCGGAAATATGGTGAAGGCAGAAGAAGTACGACAATTGAAGTCATTTAAAAGAATGAAAAAACGTCTGCTTCATGCTGAAAAAATAAAACAGAATGAATTGCTGGAAAGACTTGAAAATCTGTTTTTAGATGTTCATCCCGCAAAAACATGGCAGGAAAGAGTGTATAACTTTAGTGTATTCTTTTCAGATTACGGCTATTCGTGGCTTGAAAATTGTTTGGAAGAAATGGTGGTTCAAGATTCAAAATTAATAATTGTTGCCATTTAATTTTAAAGAAGTATTTTTGTAAATTATAATTATCGACTATGATAAAGAGGTTTTTTATTCTATCCAGTTTATGTATGGTTTTGGGAGTTTCAGCCCAGAAATCACATACAGTTGTGCAAGGTGACAATCCTTACAACATTGCAAAAAAGTATGGAATGACTGTAGATGAATTGCTGAAGCTAAACCCAAAACATAAAGATGGCAAACTGGCGATCGGAGATGTTTTAACTATAAAATCAGATAAAGCAGCCACTCCGGTTGTGACAAAAACGGCCCCAGCAGAAAAAGCAACTTCAACAGCAAGTACTTCTTCTCTGGGTAAAATTGTTTTGCAGCCAAAACAAACGATTTATGGCATCACAAAACAATACAGAATCTCTGAAACTGATTTAAGAAAGCTGAATCCTGAACTGGATTCTCATATGAAAATCGGAGATGAGATCACATTACCTCTTGCCAGCATTAAAAAATATGGAGGTGAACAACAGGCTGTACCAGCAGAAAAACACGCTGAGCCCGCTGTAGAAAAAAACATAACAACAATTACACCTACCACGGTTACCACTGCTGTAGAAGGAGAATCTTATGTGATCCAGGCTAAAGATAATTATTACAGAATTACAAAACAGTTTGGAATCAGCCAGCAGGACCTGTATGCTTTAAATCCAGGATTGGAAGAAAAAGGCCTTAAACCTGGTGAAACCATTAAAGTAAAAACATCTAATACTAATACAAATACAGATAGCGTTGCTGAGCCAGTAAATCCAAAAGCAAAAATGGATTCAGGTAATGAGAAATCGACTGCCTCTTCCAATGTTGCTACAGGAGATGATTATGTAACCTATACCGTTCAACAAGGAGATACTGTATTTTCCATCGTGAATAAATTCGGTGTTTCTATTGATGAACTTATTGCTCTTAACCCGGATCTTTCTCATGGTTTGAAAACCGGAATGGTTTTAAAGATCAAAAAACAGGATGCAGCATATAGTAAGAAAAACGGTGATGCTCTTAGTGTGATCCTAATGCTTCCATTCGGGTACAGTACAAACGAAACCCAGTACAGAACAATGGCACTTGACTTTTTAACAGGAGCTAAACTTGCTATTGAAAGAAATGCCAGAGGTGGACAAAAACTGGATATCAAAATCGTAGACTCAGGAAATGAAGCGTCATTCAAAAACTCTTTGACACAGATTAATCCTGACAATACAGATCTTATTATCGGGCCTTTCTTTAAATCTAATGTAATTGATGTTCTTGATTTTACCAAAAATCAGAAAATCCCGGTTGTTGCGCCATTTGCTAATACTCCGGAATTATATAACTATAGTAATCTTATTATCGTTGAAACCAATAATCAGACGTATGCTGATAAGATTGTAGAAGAAGTAAAAGGAATTTATTCTGACCAGAAAATATATGTAGTGGCAGATGCTAAGAAAGAAAATGCCAATTACATCAAAGCAGGGCTTGAAAAAGCGGTGAAAAACCCTAATATTATTATTGTCAACTCTCCGGCAGATATTCAGCCTGATCAGAATATGATGACAGGTCAGTCTGCACCGGTTATTGCCATTTTGGCCAATGATGATAATGCAGCAGGAGATGCTTTTGCCAACAGAGTGATCGCTATTTCTAAGGAAGTACAGGGTGTGAAGGCGTTCAGTATGTTCTATTCTCCAACTTTTGAGAAAAAAGTTGACGAGCTGAGCCAGGCAAGTCTGGTGTATCTTATGGACAGAAAGATCAACACTGAAGGTGGTTTTGAAAAAGAAATTCTGGCTGCTTATAAAAGCAAATACTGTAAAACTCCTCCAAAATATGCTATCGTAGGTTTTGATGTAGTAAACGACATGTTAACCAGAGAAAATAAAAAAGGAGAGATCTTTAAACAGATGAATAAAGTTCAGACTCAGCTTGCTACAAAATTTGAGTTTGTAAAATCTAAAGCTAATGGTGCTTATGTAAATACTGGTTATAGAGTAATCAGGTTAGTACCTTAAATGATTTATAGCTGTTTAAAAGAATATTGTTAACATTATAGTTATATTTGCATAATATTTAATTCAATACATGAAAGCACTTGTATTTCCAGGGCAGGGTTCTCAGTTCGTAGGAATGGGAAAAGAATTGTATGATTCTAGAAAAGATATTAAAGATCTGATGGAATCTGCCAATGAAATTTTAGGTTTCGACATTCTTTCCATTATGTTTAACGGAACGGATGCAGATCTTAAAAAAACAGAGGTTACCCAGCCTTCAATATTTATACATTCAGTAGCAGCATTAAAAGCCGTAAATGGTCTTGGTGCTGAAATGGTTGCAGGACACTCTTTAGGAGAGTTTTCAGCCTTGGTTGCCAATGGAGTTTTATCCTTTGATGACGGTTTGAAATTAGTTTCCGAAAGAGCAAAAGCTATGCAGGACGCTTGTGATGCCAATCCAAGTTCTATGGCTGCTATCTTAGGATTAGATGATGCTAAGGTTGAAGAAATCTGTGCACAGATCAGCGGAATTGTTGTTCCTGCAAATTATAACTGTCCGGGGCAACTGGTAATCTCAGGAGAAACACCTTCAGTAGAAGAAGCTTGTGCAAAACTGAAAGAAGCAGGAGCTAAAAGAGCATTGTTACTACCGGTAAACGGAGCTTTCCATTCACCATTGATGCAGCCTGCACAGGAAAGATTGGCGGCGGCTATCGAAAAAACAAAATTCAGAAAAGCAACGATTCCTGTATATCAGAATATCACTACAACAGCGGTAACAAATCCTGACGAGATCAAGCAAAACCTGATCGCTCAGCTTACCGGTCCTGTAAAATGGACACAGTCTGTTCAGAATATGATTAAGGATGGTGCCTCTAACTTCGTAGAAGTAGGACCAGGAAAAACCCTTCAGGGATTGATCAAAAAAATTGACGGATCAGTAGATGCTGCTTCTGCAATCTAATTAAAAATATATGAACGCGATATTTTCACCGGGCAAGCTTATGCTTACTTCAGAATATTTCGCAATCGATGGAGCTCTTGTCTTAGCGGTACCTACCAAGCTGGGACAAGAGTTTTTTTTTGAAGAAAAAGAGGATGGCAAGTCACTTGTTTTTTGGGAGGCTTATCATCAAAACAAATTCTGGTTGAAGGCTGTCATTGATTATAAAAACTGGCAGGTCTTAGAAACCAATATTCTATCAAGCGCTGAATTTATTGTGAAAACATTAAAGAATGTTCAGCAGCTTTCTAATATTAAATTCAAGTCAAATCTTACTTACCATTTAAAAACCAACCTTCAGTTTCCTGCAGACTATGGTCTTGGGAGCAGTTCCACGTTGATGAACAATCTTGCAGAATGGGCAGAGATTGATCCTTTTCATCTTAATACTATTAGTTTGGGCGGAAGTGGATATGATATAGCAGTCGCAAAAGAAAAATCTGCAGTTCTTTTCCAAAGCAAACCTGAGGTAAAATATGAGAAGGTAGATTTCAATCCCTCATTTAAAAATGAACTGATTTTTATTCATTTAAATCAGAAGCAGGATAGCAGAGAAGGAATCAACTTTTACAAATCAAAAAAGAAGTCTCCGGAACTGGTGAATGAATTTTCGGAAATCACAAAGAAAATAATGTTATGCGATGAATTGGAAAACTTTTCCGAATTAATGATGATTCATGAGCGAAAAATAGCTGATTTTCTTGAAATTCTCACAGTTGAAGAGAAATTATTCTCAGATTGTCCTTCATTTGTCAAAAGTTTAGGCGCATGGGGCGGAGATTTTGTAATGAGTGCCAAATTTGGGGACTATAAGAACTATTTTTGGGAGAAAGGTTTTCCTTCCGTTTTTGAATGGTCTGAAATAATTGATTCATAATCAGTAATTTACAAAACCTATTTTTTGTTTGCCATTCTGACTTATATCAGTATATTTAAACCACCTTTAACAAATAATTAATATTATTTTTGTTGAAGTCAATAAAGAAATAGAAAATATAAGTAAAATGAAAAACACTAAAATCATCCAGGATTTAGAGAAATTAGGGATTAAAGGAAACTATGAAGTAGTGTACAATCCTTCTTACGAAGAATTATACCAGGCTGAAGTTTCTCCTGAAAATCAGGGATTTGAGAAAGCTGAACTTACAGAATCTGGCGCGGTATCAGTAAAAACAGGAATTTTCACAGGTCGTTCACCTAAAGACAGATATATTGTTCAGGATGATGTTACAAGAGATACAATTTTCTGGGATGGTAAAGTAAATTTACCTACTACTGCAGAAATTTTCGGGTCTTGTAAAGAACTAGTGCTGAACCAGCTTGCTGAATCTAAAAAGATTTATGTAGTAGATACATTCTGCGGAACAAATGCGGATACGAGACTTAAAGTAAGATTTATCGTTGAAGTAGCATGGCAGGCGCATTTTGTTACTAATATGTTTATTCGTCCTTCTCACTATGAGCTTGAAAACTTTGGAGAACCTGATTTCACAGTAATCAACGGTTCTAAAACAATCAACCCTAACTGGGAAGCTCAGGGATTGAATTCTGAAAACTTCATCATGTTCAACCTTACTGAAAAACTACAGATTATCGGAGGTACATGGTACGGAGGTGAGATGAAAAAAGGGATGTTCGCGATGATGAACTATTACCTTCCATTAAAAGGGATGGCTTCAATGCACTGTTCGGCTAACGTAGGAGAAAAAGGTGATGTAGCTTTATTCTTTGGTCTTTCAGGAACAGGAAAAACTACTTTGTCTGCAGATCCGAAAAGATACCTTATCGGTGATGACGAGCATGGTTGGGATAACAACGGAGTATTCAACTATGAAGGTGGATGCTATGCTAAAGTTATCGACTTATCAGAAGAAAAAGAACCGGATATCTTCGCTGCCATCAAAAGAGATGCACTTCTTGAAAACGTTGTTGTGAACAATGGAGTAGCAGATTATACAGACGGATCTATCACAGAAAATACAAGAGTTTCTTATCCAATTTATCATATCAACAAAATTGTATTACCATCTAAAGCTGGTCATGCGAAGAAGATCGTTTATCTTTCTGCAGATGCATTCGGAGTACTTCCTCCGGTTTCAATATTGAATGAAGATCAGGCTCAATACCACTTCCTTTGCGGTTATACATCAAAATTAGCAGGAACGGAAAGAGGAATTACTGAACCTCAGCCATCTTTCTCTCCGGCATTTGGGGAAGCATTCCTTACATTACACCCAACAATGTATTCTAAAACATTGATCGGCAAAATGCAGGAGCACGGAGCTAAAGCCTATTTGGTAAATACAGGTTGGAATGGTACCGGAAAGAGAATTTCTCTGAAAGATACAAGAGCAATCATTGATGCAATCATTGACGGTTCTATTGATAATGCTCCTAAAACTCAGGTTCCAATCATGAATCTTGAGATTCCTACTGAGTTACCAAACGTTTCTACAGGTATTTTAGATCCTAGAGATACCTATGAGAGTGCTTCAGAATGGGAAGAAAAAGCAAAAGATCTTGCTTCAAGATATATCAAGAATTTTGAGCAGTACTGTGATACTGAAGAAGGTAAGAAATTAGTTGCTTCAGGACCTCAATTACAGGAACAAACTATCTAATAGTTATTAATAGCATACACAAAAAGCCTCATCAACGATGAGGCTTTTTTATTAATATTTTTTACAGTTTTCAATCAATTCATCCTGTTCATCAAGTTTTAAGACTGTTGATTTGATTGATTCTTCAGTTAGAGATTTTATAATCATAAAGTGTTTTGAAGAAAAATAAGACTCTTCGCCCAACATCTTATCTAAATACTTTGGAGTTGTGAAGGTCATCCAATATTTTGCTTTGTCAGAAAATGTAATGGTTACTTCTATGGCATCAGATTCAATATTTTCTATTGTATCATCTATGTTAATCGAAATTATTTCCGGTTCATTATTTAAACTGAAATAAAATTTCGAATACCATTTCAGTCTTCCTTCATTATTTTGAATCCTTACATTTTCATCGTTTATTTCTTTAATGATATAGGATTCTCTTTTTGTTAATTGACCGGAATATACCCCAACATCCTTACAGTAAATTTTATCATTTATCTTCATAAATTACTCTCTCTATATCCACAAACATCTGTGAAAATCTGTGCAATCTGTGGTTAAAAACTTATTTTAAGCTCAATAAAGCCAATCTATATCCATCCATTCCAAAACCAGATAAAACCGCATCCGTATTAGCTGCTGTGACAGACTTCTGCCTGAATTCCTCTCTTTTGTAGATATTACTGATATGAACTTCAACCTTTGGTTTTCTGATGTTTTTCAAACAGTCAGCTATTGCATAAGAATAATGGGTAAAAGCTCCCGGATTAATCACAACGGCATCAAAGTCATCTTCCTGAAGCCTGTTGATAAGCTCTCCTTCAATATTTGACTGATAATATTGTAATTTATAAGATTGAAATTCGGACTTTAAAATTTCCAAATAGCTTTCCATAGAGACATTTCCATAGATTTCAGGTTCTCTGGTGCCTAATAGGTTGAGGTTAGGTCCATTTATAATCAAAATTTTCATACTATAAATTTAGAAACTTTTTTTAATTAATGATCAGAAATTTCAGCATAGATTGACTTTTGTTAAATTGAATTATTAATAATGATATTTGTCATGTTTGATAAAATGATAATGGCTACAACTCCTTGCAGGAATGGGTTTTATTAAAATCTTATGTTAATTTTTGAAAAATTATCATGAAAAAAATAATAAGTCTACTTGTTTTGTGGACTAAAACTTTTTAGCTTTGCAACCATATTTCGATCGGCTTATAAAGAAAGATGGAGGGAACTGACCCTATGAAATCTTGACAACCTACCCATTGGGCAAGGTGTTACATTCAGCCTTTTAAGGAAAAATAAGCAATTGGTTAATCGTATTTATCGATGCCCTTTGTTGACTTTTCGGCAAAGGGCAAAATTTTAATATATGATAAATAAAATTGATTATGATTAACAAAAACCTATTCTCTGCTAAAGCCTGGATTCCTCCGGTTGCTGCATTTTTTCTTGGGGTTACCAGTGTACATGCACAGAATTCCAAGCCGAAAAAGGATAGCCTTCATGAAAAAGAAATTGATGAAGTTGTAGTCGTAGCCTATGGAAAAGCTAAAAGAAACAGCTATACCGGTTCCGTTGCTACAATTTCAAGTGATAAGATCAATAACAGACCTGTAACCAATATTACCAAGGCATTGGAAGGGCAGGTTGCCGGGATTCAGACAACAAGTGCATCAGGACAGCCTGGTGCGGTTTCTACCATCCGGATCAGGGGGATTGGTTCAATAAGTGCTTCCAGCGATCCGCTATACGTAGTAGACGGAATTCCTTTTGATGGAAATATTAACTCTATAAGCCCAAGTGATATTGAATCCATCAGTGTTTTGAAAGATGCCACTGCGAGTGCTTTGTATGGATCAAGAGGAGCAAACGGGATTATCATTATTACCACAAAATCAGGTAAAAAAGGAGAAGCGAAAGTTAATTTTAATATCAGTCAGGGATTCTCCGGAAGAGCTGTAAAAGATTACGAACAGGTAAATACAGACCAATACTTTCAATTATACTGGGAAGCCTTGAGAAACGGGTACCAGTCTGGAAAAGTATCTTCTCAACAGGCGGCACAGATGGCAACAGACAATCTTGTCTCTACCCTTGGGATCAATCCATACGGAACAGCATATCCGAAACCTATAGGAACAGATGGGAAATTATTACCAGGTGCATCACCACTTTGGAATGATGACTGGAGAGATATTCTGCAGAGAGTGGCTTCAAGAAATCAGGTAGATCTTGACATCAGCGGAGGAAGTGAAAAAAGTAATTATTTCTTTTCATTAGGGTATCTGGATGATAAAGGGATGGCGATTGAATCAGGATTTAAAAGATATAATACCAGATTAAAGATCAATTCTGAAGTAAAAAAATGGCTGAATGTTGGGGTAAACTTAAGTTACACAAACAGCATTCAACAAGCGCCGACTTCTTCAGATTCTAAGGCCAGCAATATCATCAATGCTGCTAGATTTATTCCTTCATTCTATCCTTATTATGAAAGAAATGCAGATGGAAGCTATATTTTAGGGGCAGATGGAAACCCGATTTATGATTTTGGAAAGTACAGACCTACTAATGCGCTTCAGAATCAGAATGCGGCTGCAACCTTGCCATTAGATAAAAACGAAAATAAAGAAGACAACTTCTCAGGAAAAGGATTCATGGAATTCACTTTCTTACCGGAGTTGAAATTCAAAACGAGTTTTTCTGTTGATTTGGTGAATTATAACGGACATTATTATTCAAATCCATTGCTGGGACAAGGTGCTGAAATTGGAGGTTCAGTAACGAAAACCAATACCAGAACACTTTCTTACACAACCAGCAATATTCTGACATACGATAAGAAATTTGGGAAGCACCATGTAAATGCTTTAGCAGGACATGAATTCTATAAATATGATTATCAAACTATTTCAGGAACAAGAAGTCAGTTCTCACTGCCTTATTACTATGAGCCGGATGCTGCTTCTCTACTGGGAAGTTTCAGTGGAAACAGTAATAAATTAAGCTTATTGAGCTTCCTTGGAAAGGTGGAGTATGATTATAACAATACTTACTTTTTATCAGCATCAGGAAGAGCAGACAGTTCTTCAAGATTTGCGAAGGATAACAGATGGGGGAGATTCTGGTCAGTGGGAGGTTCATGGAAGATTTCAAATGAAGAATTTGTAAAAAGCCTGAATGTCTTTAATCAATTGACATTGCGTGCCAGCTACGGAGGACAAGGAAATGATAAATTACTTAGACCTAACGGGCAGCCGCTTTATTATGCTTATCAGGAGTTGTACAGATTTATCAGCCTTGGTGGAGAACCGGGAACAACCCTTGAAAAAACGTCTACCAATAATGTAAAGTGGGAAACCAACCTTAATTTGAATGTAGGATTGGAGTTCGCGATTCTGAATAACAGGGTTAAAGGGAATATCGAATACTTCAAAAGAAAAAGCCAGGATCTTCTCTTTAATATGCCGGTTGCGCCGTCGTTGGGAATCAGTGATTATCCTGCCAATATCGGAACGATTCAGAATACAGGATTTGAATTTTCATTATTCACAACACCTGTTAAGACTGAGGATTTCCAATGGAATCTTGATGTTAACCTAAGTACTTTAAACAACAAAGTAACCAAATTACCAGGAGGTTCTCTTGTAGTGGGTAGCAAGTTATTAACGGTAGGAGGTTCTGTATATGATTTCTTTATTCCGGAATGGGTGGGTGTAGATCCAGGCAATGGAAAACCATTGTGGAAAACGGTCTCTACAGATGCCAGCGGAAATTCAGTGGAAGGAACTACTTCGGAATATTCAAAAGCTACAAAACTTTTACAAGGTTCCGCATTACCTAAACTGACCGGAGGTATCAGTACAAGTATTACATATAAGAATTTTGATTTTTCAGGATTACTGACATTCAAAATCGGTGGAAAGATTCTGGATACCGATTATACTTCCATCATGCATAACGGAAGTGCCGGAGGACGTGCCTGGAGCGCAGAAATGTTGAACAGATGGACCCCGGAAAATCCTTATACAGATGTGCCGGGATTAAGTACAACAACGAATAACTGGACCTCAACGTCTTCAAGATTTCTTTACTCCGGAACGTATGCAAGACTTAAAAATGTAAGCTTAGGATATACCCTTCCTGAAGATTATTTTGAGAAAATAGGATTGAAGAAGTTCAGAATTTATATCCAGGCAGAAAACCTTCTGACCTTCTATAAACATAAGGGAATGGATCCTGAGCAGGCGTTGGATGGAACAACGTACTACAGATATCCTGCAATGAGAACGATCACTTTCGGTCTTCAGGCAACACTTTAACCTTTAAAATTGAAACAATGAAAAAATTAAAATATCTATCGTTTGCTCTTATCGGATTTTTATCGCTGACAAGCTGTGAAAGTGAGCTGGATACTGCTCCGACTGATCAGGCCAGCAGCGTAGAAGTTTTCAAAACAGCCGAAAGTGCCGAGACAGTGGTGAATGGTACCTGGGCAAAATTTAATAATGATGGGACAACCTATGCCAATATCGGGTATTCCACTGTTTTAAGAGCCAGTGATGCCATGGGAAGTGATGTAGCGGTGTTGACCAATAAATATGGCTTTGCTTCTACCTATGCTTTTACAGAAATGGTAAACAGTACGGCAAGCAGACCTTTATTTATCTGGACGATGTTGTATTCCACCATCAATAATATGAATAATGTTATTACAAGAATTGATGGGACGGAAGGAAGTCAGGAGAAAAAAGATCAGGTGAAAGGACAGGCAAAAGCATTGCGTGCTTTCTGTTATCTGAATCTGGCGAGCTTTTACCAATTCAGCTATCTGAAAGATAAGTCAGCATTAACAGCTCCTATTTATACTGAACCTTCTACAACCAGTACGGTAGGAAAGAAAAGAGCAAGTCTTGAAGAAATTTATACTCTGATTAAAAGTGATCTTACAGATGCAGACAACCTGTTGAAAACCTATACAAGAAATAATAAAGATAAGATCAATCGTGCTGTAGTCAACGGACTTCTTGCCAGAACTTATCTGAATACCGGTGAATGGAGCAAAGCTTCAGCATCTGCAAAAATTGCAAGAGAAGGTTTTTCTCTAATGGCTCCGGAGAAATATAAAGATGGCTTCAATGATATCAATAATGCTGAATGGATCTGGGGACATGCACAGACCCAGGAACAGTCCGATGAAAGTTATGCCTTCCATTATCTGGATGTTTCTTCATCAGGAAGTTATTATTACAGTTTTATGGCGGATCCTTATTTTAAAGATCTTTTTGATACCAATGACATCAGATACCAGTTGTTTTCATGGGACGGGCAGAAAGGTAGAGAAGGATTGCTGAGGTATGCCAAGTTTAAATTTAAGCCAACTCTTATTGCGGATATTGTTTACATGAGAGCTGCAGAGATGTATTTGATTGAAGCGGAAGCTGAAGCCAGAAACGGAAATGTATCTCAGGCAGTAACAGTCCTGAACCAGTTAAAAACCGCTAGAAATGCCAATATTTACAATGGTTCCTTATCAC
Organism: Chryseobacterium rhizoplanae; assembly: GCF_900182655.1. Classification (GTDB taxonomy): domain Bacteria; phylum Bacteroidota; class Bacteroidia; order Flavobacteriales; family Weeksellaceae; genus Chryseobacterium; species Chryseobacterium rhizoplanae. The sequence continues at coordinate 160,816 of NZ_FXTC01000002.1, read as the reverse complement.
AAAATGAGGTTGTAGCAGCAGTTTTAATTGAAAGAAGAAAAGAATTATTTGGAGAAGGGTTTTCCCTTTCAGATATTATCAGAACGCAGGGAACAGTAGTAAGAAAACCATTCGTAGATGCTGATGGTAAACCTATAAAAGTTCAGATCACTACACCAGAAGGAACAGTGAAAACAGTAGACGGTAAAGGACATTCTGTTCTTGATTTCCCGGATAAATCTGCATTTACACCCAACAGTAATTATTATTTATTCAGTATTCCACAGAGAGAAGCTGAAAATAACCCGAATTTATAAGAGGACATACATATAATTAGATTTGATTTTTTAAGCCACTGCGATTGCGGTGGTTTTTTATTTTTAAAACCTATAAAAGACAAAATCAGAATAGGAATTTCCCTATTCTGATTTAAGTATATTTAAATTATTAATGAATTAGTCAATCTTTTTCAGGGTTAGTCAATGGGATGAAACCCATAGCTTACAAATTTATAGTACATTCTAATCAATCAGTAAAAGTTTGATAAGTAAAAAAATAAACAAAGCTATAGGAAACCAGAGGATAAAACCTGTGAGCACGTAAGCTATTTTATATTCAAAGTCATTAAATTTTATAGTATCCAACCTTTTTTTTCTAATAAAAGCAAAAAAGGGTATTGTTAATATAATGAAAAAGACATACTTCACCAGTCTATTATTCGTTGAAAATCCCAGACTTCCAGAAATTTTATTTATTATAATAAATACAAAATCTACACTTTGAGGGATTAAAAAAAAAGTATAGAGGAATGTATATATATATAAAATGAGAATGCTATTCATATAAGCATCGCTATCAGTTTTATTTCGCTTTTTCAAAAACTGATAGATCATAAAAGGTATAAATAAAAAATATTTCATTTAGTGTGCAAAATTAAGCTTTTGCTTATTGATTAATTACCTGCACGAATATAACGGTTTTCACACCGAACAGCAATTATTATTTATTCAGTACTTGACTGATAGAGTTTGAGATTAGTCCGAATTTATAAAACATATTCTATAATTATATTGATTTTTTTATCCACTGCGTATTGCGGGAGCTTTTTGAATTAATAAAAGACTGCCCCAGTATAGAGGCAGTCAATGTTTCCAATAAGAAAATAATGTTTTTTTATTAGTAATTAGTGTACTATTTTAATAAAGTTTTATTGAAAAAAGTATAAGCAAAATATTAATTAATATTAATAGAGAGTACACAATTACAGTTGCATTATTTTTTTTGAGTAAAAAGATATTTATAAACATTGAAAAACCTAAAAAAAGATAAGTCAAACTTCTGATATCTTCAAAATAGAATTTAAAAAACTTTTTTAAATTTTCCGAAAGATTTTGTATTGAATTACTATAAAAAATCCTTAAAAAAAATAATGACTATAGTTATTGAATGAATTAGTCTGATTTTCATATTATCTTCTATGTAAGATTTGTCCTCCATTTAAATATCTATGCGTAGATATATCATATATACTAATGTTGGTGTAACCACCTCCACTAGTTCCAATAATAACATTTACATTTACAGTGACACCCTTACTTTGGCCTGGATTACGGCTATGTATAAAAATTAAATAATATTGTATTTTGTTTAATGAATATTTTATTTTGCTGTTTCTTTATTGCTGTAAACTATCTATATGGTGAATTTTTTTAACTAAAAATCTATTCTATTAAATAAACTGGAATTAAAAATTATATTTTTTTATGAGCCAGTTATATAGAGAAAGGTTTCAACTTTAGAAAAAATCTCTACCTTTGTAACAATGAACCTCTTAAGATGGATACTGGCAATTTACTTCATAGCATTATCACTGATGCCATGTGAAGATACGTCCCATCCATTGAATACAGGCGATAATAAGATTGTATTAAGTATTAATGGTGTTCATTCTACAGAGAAAGGAGATATCTGTTCTCCCTTGTGTGTGTGCAGCTGTTGTCAGATGACAGTTTCAGCATTTAAAATGGATCCTTTATTAGAAATTCCGGAGCAGATTCCAGCTTATTTTTCAAAGAAGATCTTATTCCACAAAAACGACTTTGCTTACCAGATTTACGATCCTATCTGGCAGCCTCCTAAAATTTAATTTTTATTGACTTTTAGAAAGCGATGCTTTCTAATGCTTAATCGTGCTTGAAACTTTGCAATACCATTGCAGAGGTTTTCAGGATATTTTTGCAGCAGCATTGTATGCTGTGTGCATTCACTTTTCAATAAAAATTAAATACAAATCGTGTTAGATAAAATTATAAAATTCAGTATTAAAAACAAGGTGGTCATTGGTCTTATGACCTTAGTATGGATCATCTGGGGAGTTTGGAGTGCCACCAGGCTGCCCATAGATGCTGTACCGGATATTACCAATAACCAGGTACAGATCATTACTGTATGTCCTACATTGGCGGGACAGGAAGTGGAACAGTTGGTTACCTTTCCTATTGAACAGAGTATTGCCAATGTTCCCGATATTCAGGAAACAAGAAGTATTTCAAGATTCGGACTCTCTGTAATTACCGTGGTGTTCAAAGAAAATGTAGATGTGTACTTTGCCAGACAGCTCATTAATGAACAGCTGAAAAATGCAGTGGAAGAAATTCCAAAAGGAGTAGGAACTCCCGAGCTGGCTCCTGTAAGTACAGGTCTTGGAGAAGTATATCAGTATATTCTCCATCCTAAAAAAGGAAGCGAAAAGAAATACAATGCCAAAGAACTCCGCACCATGCAGGACTGGATCGTTCGCAGGCAGTTGAACGGAACACCGGGAGTGGCAGAGATCAACAGTTTTGGTGGAGAATTAAAACAATATGAAGTGGCTATAGATCCCAATCGACTAAAAGCCATGGGAACCAGTATTACCGAAATATTTACAGCCCTTGAAAAAAACAACCAGAATACGGGAGGAGCTTATATTGATAAAAAGCCTAATGCCTATTTCATCCGTGGAATCGGATTAGTATCCTCTCTTGAAGATATTAAAAACATTGCCGTTAAAAACGAAACTGGAAGCGTTCCAATTTTTATAAAAGATGTTGCCGATGTCCGTTTAGGAAGTGCTGTTCGTTACGGAGCATTGACGTATGACGGAAAAGTAGATGCTGTGGGTGGTGTTGTGATGATGTTAAAGGGAGCCAACAGTAATGAGGTGGTCAGCAATATCAAAGCAAAAATTCCTACTATCCAGAAATCTCTTCCGGATGATGTCGTGATTGAGCCATTCCTTGATAGAACAGATCTCGTAAGCAGAGCGATCAGTACTGTAGAAAAAAATCTGATGGAGGGAGCTTTAATCGTTATTTTCGTTCTCGTGGTTTTTCTTGGGAATTTAAGAGCAGGACTTATTGTTGCCTCAGCGATTCCGCTTTCCCTGTTATTTGCATTGGGAATGATGAATGTTTTCGGGGTAAGTGCCAACCTGATGAGTTTAGGAGCCATAGACTTTGGACTCATCGTAGACGGAGCGGTAATTATCGTCGAGGCCACGCTCCATCTGTTACACAATAAAAATAAAGGAATACTGACCCAGGTTCAGATGGATCAGGAAGTAGGAACTGCAGCTTCCAAAATGATGAATAGTGCCATATTCGGGCAGATTATCATCCTGATTGTGTATGTTCCGATCCTGACATTGGCCGGTGTGGAAGGGAAAATGTTTACACCAATGGCTAAGACGGTAGGTTTTGCCATCATTGGAGCAACCATATTATCGATTACCTATATTCCGATGATGAGCGCTTTATTTTTATCCAAAAAAATATCGCATAAAGAAACCTTCTCCGATAAAATGATGAACCGTCTGCAAAAGATATATCAGCCATTATTACAGAAAGCAATAAAATTAAAGTATATCATTGTTTCAGCAACCGCTGTAGTGTTCCTTATCTCTGCTTTTATCTTTAAAAATATGGGTGGTGAATTTATTCCTCAGCTGCAGGAAGGAGATTATGCATTTCACTGTATTTTACCGCAGGGAAGCTCATTGAGCCAGAGTATAGAAACCTCTATGCAGGCGTCAAGAATTATCAAACAGTTTGATGAGGTGAAAATGGTAGTCGGAAAAACCGGTTCTGCTGAGGTTCCTACAGACCCGATGCCGCCTGAAGCAACCGATATGATTGTGGTATTGAAACCGCAAAGCGAATGGAAAACCAAAAAATCTTATGACAAACTTGCTGATGAGATCAGTGAAAAACTAGAAACGATTCCAGGTGTGTTTTTTGAAAAAAACCAGCCTATTCAGATGCGTTTCAATGAACTGATGACTGGTATCAGGCAGGATGTTGCTGTGAAAATTTTCGGAGAAAACCTTGATTCCTTAGCTGTGTATGCAGATAAAGTTGGGAAAATAATTCAGACAGTGGACGGAGCCACAGCACCGCAGATTGAAAGAGTGAGTGGTCTTCCACAGATTAATGTTCAATATGACAGAACAAGAATCGCCAATTATGGATTGAATATCGAAGATGTCAACAATGCAGTAAGTACAGCCTTTGCCGGAAAAGCAGCCGGGCAGGTTTTTGAAAATGAAAGACGTTTTGATCTGGTAGTCCGTTTGGATAGTCTTCACAGAACTGATATCTCAGATGTAAATAACCTGATGATCACTTCCGGTACTGGAGCACAGATTCCATTGTCACAGGTAGCAAATATAAGCTACAAATTAGGACCTGCACAGATCAGCCGTGAGCAGGGAAAACGTAGGATTGTTATCGGATTTAATGTAAAAGACCGTGATGTAGAAAGTGTGGTGAAAGATATTCAGGCCAAACTGAATAAAGTGAAACTTCCTTCCGGATATTACTTTACGTATGGTGGACAGTTTGAAAACCTACAGGAAGCAAGCAAACGCCTGATGATTGCAGTTCCGGTATCATTACTGCTTATTTTTATGCTCTTGTATTTTACCTTCCGTTCATTCAAACAGGCTGCATTGATCTTTACAGCTATTCCTATGAGTGCCATTGGTGGTGTATTTGCGCTTTTAGTGAGAGATATGCCGTTCAGTATCAGTGCCGGGATCGGATTTATTGCTCTTTTTGGAGTGGCAGTACTGAACGGAATTGTTTTGATCGGAACATTCAATCAGTTAGAAAAAGAGGGTGAAACGGATATTCTGAAAAGAGTATTTGAAGGAACAAAAACCAGATTGAGACCGGTATTAATGACCGCAACAGTAGCTTCTTTAGGATTTTTACCAATGGCTATTTCTACAGGTGCGGGTGCCGAAGTGCAGAAACCTTTGGCAACGGTAGTGATTGGAGGTTTGGTGACAGCTACATTCCTTACATTATTTGTTTTGCCGATGTTATATATCATTTTTAACACAAAGATTTTGAAAAGAAAGAATAATAATACAGGAGCCATTACTGCAGTTCTTGTTTTAGGATTTATGATGATGGGGCAGACTTTTAAAGCACAGTCCAGACCAATTTCTGTAGAACAGGCGGTAGAACAGGCAGTGAATAATAATTTAACCCTGCAGTCAAAAGACTTAAGTATTAAATCCGCTGAAGCATTAAGACCAACCGCAAAAGAACTTCCCAAATTAGGGGTTACAGCTCAGCTTGGGCAATACAACAGCCCGAAGTTTGACCAGTCGTTTGCTATTTCACAGAGTATTCCTTTTCCAACACTTTTTAAAGCAAGAAAAGACTTAATCAATGAGAATATTAAAAGCAAGCAGATTGATAAGGAAGTTACAGCTAATGAACTGATAAAACAGGTTCGTACTTACTATTATCAGATTGAATATCTCCAGTATAATAAGGCACAACTGACCAGTCTGGATAAATATTATGAAGAGTTTATCAGAATTGCTACCGTAAGATTCAAAGCAGGTGATATCAAGAAAATAGAAATCAGTACTGCAGAAACCCAGAAAGGAGAAATTGATCTGCTGCTCAGACAGAATGAAGTTTATCTGAATAACGCTTATAAGAATTTAAAAACTTTGATGAACACCTCAGAAGATATTGAAGTTCCTTTTAATAAAGATTATGCTCCTTTAAAAGCGGAAAATGTACTCGACAGTTCTGTGGTAGCCAACAACCCATCTGTAAAAGCCTTTTACCAGGAAATGGAAATTGCTGAGAAAAATAAGAAGGTTGAAAAATCACTTGGTCTACCTGATTTCAGCTTAGGATATACCAATCAGTCTTTGATAGGCTTCCATACTGTTAACGGACAGGAAAATTTTTATAATTCAGGAAAACGTTTTCAATCGGCAACAGTAGGAGTAGCAATTCCTTTGACGTTTGGGGCTACAAAAGCAAGAATTCAGGCTTTGGAATATGACAGACAGGTTGCAGAAACCAATGCGAAAATGCAGCAGAAACAACTTTCAGCACAGTTGGACAATGCTTTTAGCCAGTACCAGCAGGATATTCAGCAGTATGATTATTACACAAGCCAGGCTTTGCCTAATGCTGATAAAATCGTAAAAGCAGCCCAGTTAGGATATAAAACAGGAGAAATTTCTTATGTGGAATATCTTTTTGCCCTCCAGACAGCTACTAATATTCAGTTGAAATACCTGGAATCTATCCAACAGGTGAACCAATCTGTAGTGACCATTAATTCAATCATTAATAAATAATATGAAAGTGCTGAAATACAATATCAGACAAAATACATTCTTAGATATGAAACTCAAATATAATATCATACCCTTTATCCTGATTTCACTAGTACTGACAAGTTGTGGAAAAAAAGAAACCGCAGAAGAAAAGGCTCCTGAAAAAACAGAGCAGAAAGAATCTGCACATGAAGAAGCTCCAGCGACGATAGCTTCACTTACAGAAGATCAGATGAAATCCGTAGGAGTTGCATTAGGAACAGTAGAAATGAAAGAACTGACCTCTACTATAAAAGCCAATGGTCTTCTCAGTGTTCCGAATAGTAATAAAGCGACCATTACTTCGCTGTACGGAGGAATTATCAAAACCATCAATATTCAGGTTGGAAGTATCGTGAAAAAAGGACAAGTTATTGCAACCATTGCCAATCCGGAATACATCCAGCTTCAGGAAGATTATCTGACCACAAACAGCAGAATCACCTATGCAGAACAGGAATACAGAAGGCAGAGAGAACTTTTTGATAATGATGCAGGAGCGAAGAAAAACCTTCAGAGTGCCGATGCTGAACTTAAAACATTAAGAACAAAAAGAGCTTCCCTGTTGAAACAGCTTCAGATGATGGGAATAAGTCCCGGGAAAGTAAACAATGGAAATATGAAATCCGGTCTGGTGATCACAGCACCTATCAGCGGAACGATCAGCAGTATTACAGCGCAGATCGGAAGCTATGTAGATATTTCTTCTCCCGTTGCCACAGTAATTGATAACGGTTCTATCCATCTCGATCTTCAGGTGTTTGAAAAAGATCTTCCTAAAATGAGAGTAGGGCAGATTGTTCATTTTAAACTGACCAACAATCCGGAAACCGAATACGACGCAAGAATTTACAGCATAGGATCTTCTTTTGAGAACGAAAGTAAAACCATCTCTATGCATTGTGAGGTAATTGGGAACAAGTCCGGACTGATCGATGGAATGAATATCACCGGAATTGTAAGCCTTGATAAAAGTACAACATCGGCAGTTCCTACAGAGGCTATTGTAGAAGCAGATGGTAAATACTACGTGTTTGTTCAGACTGATAAAAAAGTGGAAGAAGAACACGAAGAAAAAGGCAAACCACATCCGAAAACTTTAAACTTTGAAAAAATGGAAATAGTGAAAGGAACATCTGATATGGGATATACCGCAATAACTCCGGTAGGAAGTATTCCGGACAATGCAAAAATAGTAGTGAAAGGAGCATTCTTTGTCAATGCGAAACTGGTGAATTCAGGAGAGGATGAACATTAATGAAGGCATCGGAACCTGGAAAATGTCGATTTTTATCCTTACATTAGAGCTGTTTACGGAATTTTTATTGAATAAAAACGGCAGGAAAAAAGTAAAGAGTATCTCCCTGAATTTTTAATAAATCCTCTGATTATGTTACTAAACAAAAAAATATCAGTCTGGTATTTCATCCGTGAAATAAAAACCCAAATTCTGTTCATCGGAATATTTGCCATTGCCATTGGTCTTCTGGACGAATTGCCGTGGTTTCGTAAAATCTCACTGCCTTTGAATATTCCTGCATTGCTGGGAACAGCGGTATCATTGCTGTTGGCATTCCGGACTTCCCAGTCCTACGAAAGATGGTGGGAAGCCAGAACAGTCTGGGGAGCCATTGTCAATGATTCCAGAACTTTTGTGAGACTGATCATTCAGTTTATGCCTGCCGGAGATGATAAAACAATAAAGAATTTTGCCGAAAGGCAGATCATCTGGACCTATGCCCTTGGAGAATCGCTGAGAAAACTTCCGTTTTCTGAAAAAGTACAGCAATATCTCAATAAACATCAGATTAAAGGAGCCAATATTCCCAATGCTATTCTGGATGAACACTCAAAACAGTTGAAAGAAATTGCAGCTTCTAAAGGACTGACAGATTTCCAGCAGATGCAGCTGAACGACATCATCACAAGACTTTGCGACAGTATGGGAAAATGTGAAAGGTTGAAGAATACGGTTTTTCCGCGTTCCTATAGTGTTTTAGTACATATTCTGATCTATGTTTTTGCGGTCCTACTTCCGTTTGGGCTTGATGATTCACAGCTGCTGGTAGAAATTGCAATTACTTTCCTGGTTCCGGTGACTTTTATTGCGATTGAAAAAACATCCATCATTATGCAGGATCCTTTTGAAAATGGTCCTGTAGATACTCCGATGACTTCTCTGGCACAAACCATAGAAATCAATATCAGACAGATGATCGGTGAACAAAATGTTCCACCCAAAAAAGAAAATACATCTTATTTCGAAATGTAATTAAACCATACATACAATATGGAAAACACACCAACACAAACCGTTTCTGCAGGAAGCAGACATAAAAAAAGCTTACTGATCGTACTATGCCTTAGTGGAACTTATCTTATTGCTGAGGTTATTGGCGGAATCATGACCAATAGTCTTGCATTATTAGCCGATGCCGCTCATATGCTCACCGATGTGGTAGGATTATTGTTGGCATTTATAGCCATCAAAATTGGAGAAAGAAAAGCAGATCCTTCCAGAACATATGGATATTACCGTACTGAAATACTGGCAGCAGTAGTGAATGCTGTTGTTTTACTGGGGATTTCGATCTATGTTTTGTTTGAAGCTTATCAGAGGTTTCAGAATCCGCCGGAAGTACAAAGTAAATCAATGCTGATTGTAGCCGGAATCGGGTTGATTGTCAATATTGTCGGAATGATGATTTTGAGAAAAGACTCAGAAGGCAGCCTGAATATGAAAGGTGCTTATTTTGAAGTGCTTTCAGATATGCTTACTTCAGTAGGCGTAATGATTGCCGGAGTGATTATGCTGACAACCGGTTGGTACTATGCCGACCCGTTGATTTCGGCAGCAATCGGACTGTTGATCTTTCCAAGAACATGGAGGCTGTTGAAAGAAGCAATCAATGTTTTACTAGAAGGAACTCCAAAAGATGTTGATATCCATGAACTTCGTACATCTCTGGAAAAAACGCCCGGGGTAAAAAATGTTCATGATCTGCATGTATGGTCGCTGACATCCAGTGTGAATGCAATGAGTGCCCATGTTGTAAAGGAAACGGGATATTCTCAGAATCAATTATTAAAAACATTAACGGATACCACTGTTAATAACTTTAAGATCAGTCATACCACTTTTCAGATAGAGGAGGAAGGCTATGAAGAAAATGAAGTACATCTGTAAAAATTTAAAAGCATACAATGAAAAAAGATATAGAACACAAACTCATTGATAAAAATACCAAACCTACCAGTATGAGGATTCTGGTATATGATTTCTTAAGCTCTCAGGAAGCGGCTTTATCTCTTTCTGAAATAGAAAATCATTTTGACAATGCTGACAGGATTACCATCTACAGAACACTGAAAACCTTTGAGGAAAAAGGAATTGTTCACAGCATTCAGGAGAACACCACCACAAAATACAAATTATGCGAAGACGATTGTGATGAAAAAACACATAAAGACTGGCATCTGCATTTCTACTGTAAAATATGCAAACAAACTACCTGTAAGGAAGATATTTCCTTCCCTGAAAATATACAGACCAATTTCAGGATAGACGAAATAAGATTGTTTGCCAAAGGAATCTGCGAAAACTGTCTCGAAAGTTTGCAATAGCATTGCATCAGTCACATCTTTACATTTGTATAAAAATATCAGTTATGGAAAAATGCTGTAGTACAACCCCGGAAAAGCCCGATACAAAAGGGCACAAACATAACCATGCAGAAGGAGACGGCCATGACCATGATGGCCATGATCACTCTCACGACTCCGGAGATCAGACGGTCTTTCAGATGTTTCTTCCTGCCATTATATCTTTCGTCATTTTATTATTGGGAATCGCCTTTGATAACTATATAAAACCCGCATGGTTTACAGGCTGGGTACGTTTGGTATGGTTCCTGGCAGCTTACATTCCTGTAGGATTTCCCGTATTGAAAGATGCTTATAAAAGTATCATCAAGGGAGATGTATTCTCAGAATTCTTTTTGATGAGCATCGCCACTATCGGAGCTTTTGCCATCGGAGAATATCCGGAAGGCGTAGCAGTAATGCTTTTTTATGCCGTAGGAGAAGTGTTTCAGTCTATGGCGGTCACCAGAGCCAAAGGAAACATAAAAGCCCTATTGGATCAGCGTCCCGATGAGGTAACGGTAATGGAAAATAATCAGCCTAAAACAATAAAAGCTAAAGAAGCTAAAATTGGAGATATTATTCAGTTGAAACCTGGTGAAAAACTGGCGCTGGATGGAGAATTGCTTTCAGATTCAGCATCATTCAACACGGCTGCTTTAACTGGGGAAAGTAAACCTGACACCAAAAATAAAGGCGAAGCCGTTCTTGCAGGGATGATTAATATGAACAGTATTGCTTTGGTTAAAGTAAATACAGCCTATGAAGACAGTAAACTAAGTAAAATATTAGAACTGGTTCAGAATGCTACGGCTCAGAAAGCACCTACAGAATTATTCATCAGAAAATTTGCAAAAGTTTATACTCCTATCGTAGTATTTCTTGCCATAGGAATCTGTTTACTGCCCTATTTCTTTGTGAGCGATTATCAGTTCAGAGACTGGCTGTACAGAGCATTGATCTTCCTGGTAATTTCATGTCCTTGTGCCTTGGTAATCTCTATTCCGTTAGGATATTTCGGAGGAATTGGTGCCGCAAGCCGAAACGGGATCTTATTCAAAGGAAGTAATTTCCTGGACAGCATTGCAGAAATTCAGAATGTAGTGATGGATAAAACGGGAACGATGACAGAAGGGGTATTTAAAGTTCAGGAAGTAAGTATGAGCCCTGAATTTAATAAAGAGGAAATCCTGCAGATGGTGAATGTTCTCGAAAGTAAAAGTACCCACCCTGTCGCAACAGCTATTCACAATTATGTAGGAGATATTAATCACGCCATTCCTTTAGAAAATGTAGAAGAAATTGCCGGACACGGATTGAAAGCAACAATTAATGGTAAAGAACTTCTGGTAGGAAACTTTAAGCTGATGGATAAATTCAACATCAGCTATGAGATCAACCATGCCAACATCGTATATACTGTAATCGCAGTAGCTTATGATAAAAAGTTCGCAGGCTATATCACGATTGCAGACAGCATAAAAGAAGATGCCAAAGAAACCGTAGACAATTTGCATAAAATGAATGTAAAAGCCACCATGTTGAGCGGTGATAAAGGAACTGTAGTAAAATATGTAGCAGACCAGCTGGGAATTGACAATGCATTCGGAGATTTACTGCCTGAAGATAAAGTAAATAAGGTTAAAGAAATCAAAGCTAAAAACCAAACCGTAGCATTCGTAGGAGATGGAGTGAATGATGCGCCTGTAGTTGCTTTAAGTGACGTAGGAATTGCAATGGGAGGATTGGGAAGTGATGCTACTATTGAAACAGCAGATGTAGTCATTCAGGATGATAAACCAAGCAAAATCCCAATGGCGATCAACATCGGGAAACAAACGAAAAAGATAGTTTGGCAGAATATCATCCTTGCCTTCGCGGTAAAAGCTGTCGTTCTGGTGTTGGGAGCAGGAGGTTTGGCAACCATGTGGGAAGCTGTTTTTGCAGATGTAGGAGTAGCATTGCTGGCTATTTTAAATGCGGTGAGAATTCAAAGAATGAAATTTTAAGAAGCAAATAATAAACACAACTCAATTATATTCAATAAAAGCTCTGCTGAATTTCAGTGGGGCTTTTATTTTAAATTTTATCCGATAAAATCTTTGCGCCTTAAAACAGGAAGCACTAAAAAAAAAATTTGCGTCCTTGCGATTTCCAACAAAACAAAAAATATAAAAAAAGCTCTGCCAAAAAACATCAGCAAAGCTTTTATCAACAAGATTAAATTGTATATAAAGAACTAAATTTTTTATTTAGGTCTAAAGTCTTACTCAAAGTTCGGGATAAAATTATTCCGGTGACAGGCACAGTTTTGTGTTTTTTATAGGTAACAGTAGATAGGCATAATGACATTCATCATAAATCTGTTATAAAACAATTTTGAAGTAGTATATTTGTAACAGAGAACAAATCGTTGAGGTTATTCATTTCCATATTCATCATTTTTACCGTTGCAATACGCCCCGTTTTGCCATTGGTGAATTATGCTGTGAACTATGATTATATTGTGAAAAACCTGTGTGAGAACAGGAATATACCACAATCAACCTGTAAAGGAAAATGCTATGTGGAAAAAGAACTGGCAAAAACAGAAAAACAGTCCAATAGCTCTCAAACGATAAAGATTGCAGGATTAGATGTTTTTATTTCTCATGATATTCTTTCCTTCTCCTCTCAACTGAACTCAGAGCTGCTTACTGAGGTTTCGGATTCAAGCTATTTCAATTCTCACTCTTCAGAATACTTTTCCAGGATATTTCATCCTCCTTTAGCTTAATTATTCCTGTAAACTATGTTTTTAGTTTATAGAGCAGAAGTTTTAAAGCTATTACAATTAAGTTGTTAAAGGCATCCCAAACAATTAAATGAATACTAAACATCTGAATTCTTATCAAAAATTCTGTATGTGAGAATGGTGGTTCATTAATTGGAAATCTGGGTTTGTTTCTAACTTTATTTAACATTATTAATTTCAATTTAACATCAAAATGAAATCTCTTATTATTTTGACTGCTTTGCTGTCAATCTCATTGCTGTCGTGTGCCAAAGAAACCCCTCAGGTAAAGCATGCAAGCCATATGGACTCTTCCGGAAAAAACTTGGAAAATATACAGGTTGTGAATGATGAAGATCCCATCTGCCATATGAAAACCGCCGGATCTATAAAAGATACTGCTGTATATAAAAATAAAACGTACGGTTTTTGCAGTGTCTCCTGCAAAGGTGAATTCAAAAAAAGCCCTGAAAGATATGCCCAAAAATAAGAAGACCACAAATAAAAGTAAAGTGATCATACCCATTGCGGTATTTGCATTGCTTTTCCTGGGAATAGGGGTAGGAATGGGATATTTTAAAAAGAACCTTTATACCGTGATGAAAGTTCCTGATTTTGAACTGACGGATCAGAACAGTAAAAAAATTACCAATAAAGACATGCTGGGAAAAGTATATCTGGTAGAATTTTTCTTCAGCAAATGTCCTACCATATGCCCTGTAATGAATACCAATATGAAGGCGATTCAGAATCAGATCAATGATCCCAATTTCGGGATTATCTCCATCAGTATTGATCCGGAAAATGATACCCCTGAAGCTTTGAAAGAACATGCTCAAAGAATAGGGGCAAAATCTCCCAACTGGCATTTCCTGACAGGGGACCGCACGTACATTGGTAATCTTGCTGATCAATTTAATATCTACGTAGGTGATAAGGAAGATGAAGGAGAAAGTCTGAACCATAGCGGTATGATTGCGCTGGTAGATCAGGACGGAAATATCCGATGCAGATACAACAAAGAAAATATGCCGATTCTGTATTACTCAGGATTGAATTACGACGATCCGGAAGGTAAAACACCAATGCTGACTGGGAAATATCACCCTGACAGAGAAATCCTGATTGAGGATATTAAGAAATTATTGAAATAGGGAAGATGGGAGCGTGAAGCAGGAAGCTGGAAGTTATTCAAGACGAAGTAGCTCCGGCGATTTTTGAGAGGGCTGTAAAGGTAAATAGAAGTTGAAGAAGTTATACATTCAAGAGAATTACTTCCAGCCTCCATCTCCCATCTTCCAGCTTAAGAAGAAAACATTGTTCAACCATAAACAAAAAAGTTATGAAGATTATGAAAATAGCTGCCTTAAGCGCAGTTTTCGCGGCTCAGTTTGCACTGGCTCAGTTTAAGCAGACTCCTCTGCCGTATGCTTATAATGCTCTGGAAGGGAATATTGATGCCCAGACGATGGAAATTCATTATTCAAAGCATGGTGCAGCTTATGCAGCCAATTTGAATAAAGCAATTGCAGGAACTCCACAGGAAAAAGAAACGTTGTTTCAGATTCTTTCCAATGCTTCAAAACTGCCTGCTGCAGTAAGAAATAATGCGGGAGGGCATTACAACCACGAATTATTCTGGACCGTTCTTACACCTCAGAAAAATACACAGCCTTCTGCAAAATTGGCAAAAGCCATCACTGAAACTTTCGGAAGTATGGATGCTTTTAAAGAAAAAATGTCTAAAGCAGGAGCAGACCGTTTCGGTTCAGGATGGGCATGGCTTTCTGTAAGAAAAGACGGGAAACTGTTTGTTTCTTCTACTCCTAACCAGGATAACCCTTTGATGGATGTCGTGGAAGAGAAAGGAACTCCTATTTTCGGAATTGATGTCTGGGAACATGCTTATTATTTAAAATATCAGAACAAAAGAGCAGATTATCTTACCGCTATCTGGAACGTTACGAACTGGAAGGAGATCAGCAGAAGATATGACGAAGCGATAAGCAAGAAATAATCTGATGAAATTATTTTACAGCATACTTTTTACTTTTTATATGGTGCTAAGACCTTTAGTGCCATTGGTAGAGTATGCTGTAAATTATGATTATATCGTTAAAGTGCTCTGTATTAATAAATCCAGGCCGGAGATTCACTGTAACGGAAAATGTTATCTGAGTAAAGAATTGGCTAAAACCAATGATTCAGAATCTTCACCTTTCCAGAAACTCAAAAATTCAGGACAGAAAATTCTTGATATCTATATCCTGCCTGAAACTACAGAGATTACTACCACTGAAAAACGATCGTTTTTCATTTTCAACTTCACTTACGAAACAGCCTATTCTTTCCTGTTTCTGACCCATATTTTCAAACCACCGGTTTTTTAAGTTAGAATTATCACTATTTAACCACAAAAGTCACAAAAGCTTACCTCAATTAAGAATTAAAGATTTTTAAAAAGCTTAAGTGTTCTTATTGTGCATAAAATTGATCACTTAATAAACTTAAGTGTAAAA
Source organism: Chryseobacterium rhizoplanae (assembly GCF_900182655.1). Taxonomy (GTDB): domain Bacteria; phylum Bacteroidota; class Bacteroidia; order Flavobacteriales; family Weeksellaceae; genus Chryseobacterium; species Chryseobacterium rhizoplanae. The sequence continues at coordinate 145,233 of NZ_FXTC01000002.1, read as the reverse complement.
ACTTTTGTGCCTTTTGTGGTAAAAAGAATGTTTTCACATTCAAATAACTCATTCAAAATTGTATTCAACTTAAAAAATCAACAATGAAAATTTCTCAATTTTTATCATTATTCTTTATTGCCTTTACTTTATTCTCTTTTGTATCCTGTGAAAGTAGCAGGGATGATGATCCGCAGGATACCACTCCCGGAAAACTTCAGATCAAATTTGAAAACGGATTTAATAATGTAGGAGATATTGTCTTAAATCAGACGGTTCAGACTTCTTCCCAGGGACAAAAGCATAATTTTTCGGCTTTAAAATATATCATCAGCAATATCACATTGATTGACGAAGGTGGAAATGAATTTAAATACAATGAAAACAATCCTGATAAAGGGGCTTTTATAGTAGATCAGGCAGATGCGGTAGCCGGAATCATCTACCTTAACCTTGATGGTGTTCCGAAAAACAATTACAAAAAAATAAAATTCGGATTGGGAATCAGCCAGAAAGCCTATTTATTGGGACAGGACGGGCAAGCCGAATTCTGGACAAAAGCCAAGCAGAAAGGATTAACATGGTCATGGGCTGCCGGTTATGTTTTTGTAAAACTGGAAGGGAAATATGGAAATGATGCTCCTTCCAAGGAATTTATGAATCATACCGGAAATATGGGAAATGTTGTTGCTAATGAGCAGCCTGACCTATACCGTGAAATCACATTAAACCTTCCAACAACAGCAAGAGTGACAGGACAAATTCGTCCTTCTGTTCATATTCTGGCAGATCTGAACCAGTTTTTAAGCGGAGATAAGGCATTGACACTTACAACAGGCAATGATATGCTGATGGGGTCAAACCAGCACCTGGTAGACGTTACCAACAATCTTACAAAAATGTTTAAAGTAGATCACGTTCACAATGATTAATGTTTTTGTTAAGACGATATTGGTTCTGCTTGTATTGTTCCTGAGCTATATATCCTGTTCCGATGAGGTGATCCAGCCGTTGGAAAAAGATGAAGCCTACAATCTGCAGTTTCCTTCGTATTTCCCGGAAATGACTTTTGATCAATCGGTGAATCCGGTAACTAAAAATGGGGTGGAGTTGGGAAGAAAATTATTCTATGAAGGCAGACTTTCCAGAAATAATACCATTTCATGCGGTTTCTGTCATATTCAGGAAAATGCTTTTACCCATCACGGGCATACCGTAAGTCATGGAGTAGATGATAGAATAGGGATCCGAAATGCACCGCCCATTCAGAACATGGCTTTTCTGAAAAGATACATGTGGGACGGAGTGATTCATAACCTTAATGAACAGCCCATCAGTCCTATTACAGATGTTAATGAAATGGACAGTTCGATACCGGAAGCAATTTCAAAGATTAAAGATGATCAGAAATACAAAAAGCTGTTCAGAGAAGCATATGGAGACGAAACCATTACCGGCGAAAGAATTTTAAAAGCATTATCACAGTTTATGGCTTCTTTAATTTCTGCAGATTCAAAATACGACAGATTCAAGCAGGGAAAAGAGCAGCTCACTTCAGCAGAATCGCAGGGAATGGCATTATTTAATCAGAAATGTGCTTCTTGCCATAGCGGAGAATTATTTACCGATGAAAGCTTCAGAAATACAGGAATGTATTACAATACGGAGTTCAAAGACGCCGGACGGTACAGAGTTTCTCTCAATCAGGTTGACTGGATGAAATTCCGTGTTCCAAGCTTGCGAAATGTAGAATATACAGCACCTTATATGCATGACGGAAGGTTTTACACCTTAGAGGCTGTGCTCAATTTCTATTCGGACCAGGTAGAAGATAATCCCAATCTCGATCCTCAGCTGAAACAGAATGGCCATATGGGAATTGCCATGAACAGCCAGGAAAAGCAATCCATCATTGCCTTCCTGAAAACATTATCAGATAAACGTTTTATCTCCAATCCAAAATTTGCAGAATAATTTATAGAAAACATGAAGAAGATTATAGCAATACTAAGTTTAATGGTATTTAGCCTGAACCAGGCCAATGTGGTTAGAGACAGCATGTATACTGCACCGGAAACCTTTAGCAGATTTGATTTTGATGATGACTGTGATGCTTGCGGCTGTGCAGCCGGTAACGGATCATCCGGTTTTGAATCTTTACTGAATCCACAGTTTATCGGAATCAAATACTTTGCACAGCATTATAAAGCAAAGGAAAACTTATTTGTAAAAGACCTTACCCAGGATCAGTATTTCAATACTTTGCAGCTTTGGGGAAAAATTCCATTGACTAAAAAACTGAGTGTTTATGCAAGTCTGCCCTTCCATTTCCATGAAAAGCAGACCATGCAGGGAGATATTAAAATCAATGGAATTGGTGATCTGAACCTGATGGGAATCTACCAGCTGATGAATTCTAAAGATAATTTCCATCACATAAGCGGAGGCTTGGGAGTGAAAATTCCCTTAGGGAAATTTGATGAGAAAGGTGCATCCGGCGTAAATCCGAGTTTTCAATTGGGAACCGGAAGCTGGGATTACCAGGCGGCTTTGAATTATAAATTTCAAAAGAATAAAGTAGCTGTATTGGTTAACACAGATTATACTATTAAAACGGAAAATAAGAAAAATTACCGTTTCGGAAACCAGTGGAACTATGCTGCAACAGGATTTTATCAGGTTGCCGGAAACGAAAAGTCAATCTTTTCTGTAAAAACCGGAGTGCAGGGAGAAGTGTATGCACAGAATAAACAGTTTGATGAAGCCCTGCCTAATACTGCAGGAAGTGCTTTGTATGGGAAACTGGGATTTGAAGCTTCTTATAAAAAACTGAGCCTGGGAAGTGAAGTGATGCTTCCGATGTATACTCATTTGGCAGGAGGAGATATTGAAGCAAAATCAAGATTTAGTATTTTCCTGAATATCGGAATTTAAAATAAAACCCCTTTTAATAATGTTAAAGCTCCTTCGGGAGCTTTAATTGTTTATGAATCATGAATTTAATTGGGGGTTAGAAATAATTTTTTATCTTTGCCGGAATTTGGTGAGCCATAAAAAGCTCTTAAAAGGGAATCCGGTGAAAATCCGGAACAGACCCGCTGCTGTAAGCTCCGCACCAAAGTTTTTGAAGAATATATCCACTGTTTTCAGGAATGGGAAGGATTTCAAAAATGGAGTAAGTCAGAAGACCTGCCAGAAAATAATCGTTTGACGCTTTCGTGGAATAAAGCTTAGGACATCAATGATTCTGTGCAGTGACAGCTGTGCTTTGTCGTTGTATTCTTATACCCATTAGCGTCATCATTATCCTAAATGAGCTAATGACGGCAAAACTAATTACTTCTACAATTTATAAAGCTGTTTTCACAATACTGGTGATCACATCTCAGCTTTTATATTCCCAAAAAAAGAAAAATGACACGCTGAAGGAAGAATCTATCAAGGCGATCAGTCTCTACAAAAAGAATTTTAAAGAAATCATTCCGGCCCAAACCATCCAAGGGGAAGCACTTGAAAGACTGAACAGTCATTCTGTAGCAGATGCGCTGCGGTATTTCTCCGGAGTTCAGATTAAAGACTATGGTGGAATAGGAGGGCTGAAAACCATTAACGTCCGAAGTCTCGGAAGTCAGCATGTAGGGGTTTTCTATGACGGAATTCAACTGGGGAATGTGCAAAATGGCCTAGTCGACCTTGGAAGATATTCTTTGGATGATCTTGAAGAAATATCATTATACAACGGACAGAAAAGCGAGATTTTCCAGCCGGCAAAAGATTTCGGTTCTTCCGGATCTATCTATTTGCAGCCTAAAATTCCTGTGTTTAAAGGAACAAGGAAAACCAATCTTGTTATAAGAGCCAAAAGTGCTTCTATTGATCTCTTCAATCCTTCATTCCGATTAGAGCAGAAAATTTCAGACCGGGTTTCTGCCAGTTTCAGTGCAGAATTTATGCAAAGTGACGGAATTTACAGATTCCGGTATGCCAAGAAATACCCTGATGGACAGCAGGCTTATGATACCATTGCAAAAAGACAGGATTCAGATATTAAGGCAAAACGTTTTGAAACTTCTTTAAATGGAATTTTAAATAACGGAAGCTGGAATATCCGTGGCTACGGTTATATTTCAGACCGCGGAATGCCGGCACCTATTGTGAACGGCCGTTTTGGAGGAAGAGGAGCCAGACTTTCCGATGAAAATTATTTCGTACAGGCCAACCTGCGGAAAAAACTGTTCCCAAAATTTGAAACACAGCTGAAAGCAAAATTTGCCTACGATTATACCCATTTTATGGATACCGTTCGTTCGCAATCTATTATGTATACGGATAATGTCTATATTCAAAGAGAAGTTTATCTTTCTTCATCCAATATATATTCTATCACACCCAATTGGGATGTGAGTCTGAGTGGAGATTTTCAGTACAATAATCTGGATGCCAACCTTGATAACTTTTCCTATCCTACACGATATACAACATTAGTCGCTTTGGCAACAACCTACCAGTGGAACAGGTTTAAAATTCTGGGAAGCCTTTTGGGAACATTTACTTTCGAAGAAGTAAGGAAAAATAAAAGACCGGGAGACAGCAGAGAATGGACACCCGCTGTATTTATGAGCTACCAGCCTGAAATAATTCCTGAGCTTACCCTCAGAGCTTTCTATAAAAGAATTTTCCGACTGCCCACTTTCAATGATTTATATTACACGAATATCGGAAACACTTATCTGAAGCCGGAATTTACCAATCAGTATGATGTGGGATTTACCTACCAGAAAAACTACAACAATTATTTCTTTAAATCTTTTTATGCTAAAGTAGACGGTTATTACAACAAGGTACAGGATAAAATTGTCGCCGCTCCTAACGGAAGCATGTTCCGCTGGCTGATGATGAACCTTGGTCTGGTTGAGATTATTGGTGCTGACGTAAATGTTCAGGCAGAAATGCAGTTGGGAAAAGTAAAACTTAGGCCATTACTTTCTTATACCTATCAAAGTGCAAGAGATATGACAGATCCGGAAGATACATTCTACAAAAATCAGATTCCTTACACACCATGGCATAGCGGATCATTTGCACTGATGGCCGATTATAAAGACTGGAGCTTCAATTACAGCGCAATGTATGTAGGAAAGCGCTATGATGTGAACCAGGATAATATTCAATACAATTATGTACAGCCTTGGTATACTCATGATCTCTCTGTTCAGAAAAAATTCAACTGGGCGGATCATCAGTTTAAAGTAAGCCTTGAGATGAATAATATCTTCAACCAATATTATGATGTGGTCATCAATTATCCGATGCCGGGAAGAAATTTTAAACTTATTCTAAACTTCACCTTATGAGAAAACTGAACTTTTATTTTCTGTTTCTTGCTTTAGCTTTTCTTACCTCATGCCGTACAGATGATATCATCGTCCGTCAGGAAGTAGTGGAAGGACTTCCTTCAGAAAATACAGCAATAAAAGGATTCTATATGCTGAACGAAGGGAATATGGGGAGCAATAAATGTACGCTGGACTTTTTTGATTATACCAAAGGAACCTATTACAGGAACATCTATGCAGAAATTAATCCCAATGTAGTAAAAGAACTGGGAGATGTAGGAAATGATATCAAAGTTTACGGAAGCAAACTATATATCGTAGTCAATGTTTCCAATAAAATTGAGGTATTGGATGCCAAAACAGCTAAACGTATCACTTCTATTCCGTTACAAAACTGCCGTTATTTAACCTTCAAAGACGGGAAAGCATATGCCAGCAGTTATGCAGGTCCGGTAGCAATTAATCCAAAAGCACCCAAGGGAAAAGTGGTGGAAATTGACACCACTTCTCTTTCTATCCAGCGTGAAGTGGTAGTGGGATATCAGCCTGAAGAATTGGAAATTGTAGGGAATACATTGTTTGTTGCCAATTCCGGAGGATATAAAGCTCCCGATTATGATAATACTGTTTCAGTAATTGATCTGAACACTTTTACTGAAATTCAGAAATTAAATGTTGCGATCAATCTTCATCATATTAAAAAAGACAATTATGGTGATCTGTATGTAAGCTCAAGAGGAGATTACTATAACATTCCTTCCAGCTTATACCTTATAGATGCGGCAACGGGGATTGTCAAGAAAGATTTCCATCTCGCCGTGAATGAAATGACAATAGTGAATGATAAACTCTATTTCTACGGAAACGAATTCAATTACAATACCCACAGCTATAAAAAGAGCTTTGGGATAATCGATGTAAAAACAGAACAGATCATTGCCAACAGAATTTTTGATAAAGAATACGAAACTGCAATTAAAACACCTTACGGAATTGCTGTAAACCCAATCACAGAAGATATCTATATCACAGATGCCAGGAATTATGTTTCTCTTGGATTTGTGTACTGCTTTGATAAAAACGGACATTTTAAATGGAAGACAGAGGGCGGAAATATTCCGGCTCACTTCGCTTTTTTATACAAATAACCAAACTTAAGAAATGAACAGAAATACCTTTACTTATTTAAAAATCGGAGTTTTATCAATCTTCCTTGTAGGAGTGATAGCCTGTAAACATGATGATCAGGATGAATTTACCTTTAATGGTCTTGATGATTCCTATACCATTGAGCGTTTGAGAGTGTTGAATATTCCTACCAATGCTTCAGGATCCGTCACATGGAGTATCAATGATTCCATTATCTCTCAGAATTCGGAACTTGAATTTATTAGTCCAACGGCAGAGGCTTATCCTTTGACTTTAAAAATTAATAATAAAGGGAATGAACAGGTTTATCACTCTAAAATCATCGTTACCAAAGAAAAAACACCTTACAGTAAATATATCGCTAAAGTATTAGAGTTCCGTCCTGCTGTAGGACAATTCATGAACGAGATTCCGGAATATTCACCTGGAAATACGGCTGCAAATATGCTTCAGAAAGCAAATGAATCGTTGGTGGGAGGTAATTCTACCATGATCAGCCTGGGCGGATATGGTGGATATGTAGTGTTTGGTTTTGATCATACGATTCCCAATCTGAATGGAAGGGATTTTAAAGTACTGGGGAATGCATTCTTTGGAAATGATGCTGCTGATCAGCGTTCCGGCTCTTGTGAACCGGGAATTATTATGGTAGCCTACGACAGAAACAAAAATGGAAAACCGGATAATGATGAATGGTACGAAATTGCAGGCAGCGAATATTTTAAAAACGCAACCGTAAGAGATTACAGTATCACATATCATAAGCCTGATGAAAATAAAACTCCCGTATCCGGAACCGAATTCTGGCAGACCGATGTAGAATATATAAAATGGAGTGACAATCTGGGGAATCAGGGTTTTAAAACAAAAAATACCTTCCATGCACAAAGCTATTATCCTTTATGGTTTACCGAAAGTTCTTACGGATTTTCCGGAACAAGACTGGCGAATAATTTTTACGATCAGAACGGGGACGGATCCTATTGGGTAGGGAAATCATATGATTTCGGATATGCTGATAATGCCCCGAATAATGATGAAGCATCCAATATTGATATTTCCTGGGCCGTAGACAGAAACGGAAAATATGTAAAACTTCCCGGAGTCGATTTTATGAAAATATACACAGGAGTCAACCAGGAAGCTGGCTGGCTGGGTGAAGTTTCTACAGAAGTGGCAGGGGCTTACGATTTACATTTCAAATAATAATTCAATCTATTTAAATTAATAAAAAATGAAAAAGTTTTATCTTTTTATGATGCTTTTTCTGTTTGCATGCGTATCAAATGCACAGATAAAAGTTCAGGGTGTTCCCAGAAATGATATTTCAGGGATCAGCAATCTTAACACCACTACGATCAGTTTTTCTGATATCCAGTATTGGGTAGGATCGGGAGCTAACCAGGCTGCTTTTGTAGTACAGTGGAACGACAGTAAAAATCCTGATGCGATGGTGTGGGGATTCAAATGGGACGGAAATGCTACAGGTGAAGATATGCTTAAAGCGATTGCTAAAGCAGATCACAGACTATACACATTGCTGTATCAGGGAACACAATTTGGATCAGCTGTTGGAGGAATTGGTTTTGACTTGAACGGTCAAGGTACCAATGCTTTGATCAAAAATGGAAATACCACTTATCCGTTATATCCGGTAAATGGGTTTGTCAATACTACAGCGTATGATTTTGACAGCTATACCATCGTAGATGCCGCTAACGATCACTGGCAGTCCGGATGGACAGTTAACGGATATTGGTCTTATTGGGTAAAGAATCCTGCAGATGCTGATTTCGGATATTCTAGCGTAGGAGCTTCTTCACGTGTATTGGAAAACGGTTCATGGGATGTGTGGAATTTTAATGTAGGCTTTAATCAAACACCTGTATCCTCTACCGTTACTCCCGTTTCTCCGTATGTAGCTTCCAACAACTTTACCAACGGATATTTCATGGTGAATGAAGAATGGTTTGGCCATACCAACGGTTCTGTAAACTTCATTGATAATAACGGTCAGATCAATTACCGCGTGTACAGTAATGCAAACAACAATCAGGCTTTCGGTGCAACTACACAATACGGAACAATCTATGGCGATAAATTCTATTTTGTATCAAAACAGGCTGCCGATGGGGGAGATACTCAATATACTCCAGGTGGAAGACTTGTGGTTGCCAATGCACAGACTATGCAGAAAATTGCCGGCTTTAATATAATTGGTGGCGGAGACGGAAGATCATTTGTGGGAGTGAACGAACATAAAGGATATATTGGTACTTCTACCGGAATCGTTCTTTTCAATATTGATAATCTGCAGGTAGGTTCCCTGATTGCCGGAACAGGTGGCAACGGCCAGATTGGAAATATGATCCGTACTTCACAATATGTATTTGCGGTGAAACAAGGGGTAGGGATTTTAGTCATTAATCCTAATACAGATACCGTGATCAGTACAATTGCAGGAGGTTTCTACTCAGTGGTTCAGGCTAAAGACGGAAGTGTATGGGGAATTCAGGATCAGAAGCTGATCAGCATCAATCCTACTACCTTTGCAACACAGGTTTATAATATTCCTACTACCAAATATATCGGAGACTGGGGAGCATGGCATGCAGGGAGATTTACAGCAAGTAATAAAGAAAATGCTTTATACTGGATCAATTCAATCAGCAGCTGGAGTTCAGGAACACAGATTGTAAGATTTGATGTTACAACGAAAACATTTAATGAAAACTTTGCTGCCATTCCCGGGCAGACAGGACAGTTTAAGCAAATTCCTTATGGTGCGGCACTTCGTGTAAACCCTGTTACCGGTGAACTTGTTCTGAACACAACAGAAAGCGGATACGGTGCACACTATCAGAAAAACTGGATCCATACTTATAATATGAGCGGAACTCTTATCAATACAAAAACGTTGAATGATTACTACTGGTTCCCTTCTCTGACGGTATTTACCAATAATTCGGTTCCTGTAGTAAGCAATACTTTACCTTCACAGCTTACAGCTGCAAGTACTACTGCAATAGATCTGAAAACAATAGTTTCCGATGCTGATAATATGGTGGTATCCGTAGTGAAATCTATCAAATCAAACAGTAATCCTACAGCAGTTTCCGCAGCGATTAATGAGAATGATGAATTGGTTTTGACACCTCTTGTTTCAGGAACTTCTGATATTGTGATCAGCTTTAACTCAAACGGTAAGCTGGTAGAAAAAACGGTGAGTGTAAACAGTTTAGGAACTACTTTGGCAACCGCTGAAGTGAAGAAACTTGAATTCGGTATTTACCCGAATCCGGTTACCGATATCCTTACTCTTAAAACTCAGGAGAAAATCCAGAATGTTTCTATGTATGATGCTTCAGGAAGAATGGTTAATGTTCAGCTGAACAACGGACAAATCAATGTAAGTGCACTTCCAAAAGGTATTTATATTTTGAAAGCAGTTACAGATAAAGCAGTATATCAACAAAAAGTAATCAAAAACTAATACTATTTTAGATAAATCTTGTTAATATAACCCTGACCAGTTTTGGTCAGGGTTTTTAATGAAGTGATAGAAATATTTTATCACATATAATAATACATTACCCCTATAAAAAAACCCGGCAAGCTTGAAAAGCTTGCCGGGTTTGACCTGTATGGATCTTCCTTATTTGATGATCACCTTTTTAGAATATGTTTTTCCTTCTTTTGTAGTAAGGTTCATAATATATACTCCTTGTGGTTGCTTTGTTTCAAATGTATTGGATGTCAGCTTGGAACGGAATACCTCTTTTCCTGAAGTATTGGTCAGAGTAACTTCCGAACCTTGTGCAGAAATATTTTTGTCAAGAGTAAACTGTCCATGCTCACTGTGTGCCATGAAATTGATGTACGGATCTTTGTACTGATATCCGTAGTATACTCTAAGCTCACCGCCAATACTCAGTAATCCTGAATTCACATTGATTTTGATACGGTCAAAAGGAATATTCATAGTAAGCTCAATTTCACCTTTGCTAGGGTCTCCCGCTCCAAGGTTGAGTATATTACTGTTAAGATTTTGAGCGTCATTGTTAGAAACCTGCCCATTGAATGTCTCAATTGTTACCCCTCCCAATACCTGAGCAGATAGTGGAGTACCATTTGAACCAATACCAATGACAAGTTTATTGGTGTTGTTGGCGATATTGGTCGTTGGGAAGATCAATGTCTGTTCTGTTCTTGCCAGGAGACCTACTGAAACCTGGATCGTTGAGTAGTCATCTTCGTTACTTCCCAATGCATTTTGAGGATTCAGTACTCCGCAGCCTAAACATACTCCCAATACCTGATTGGTTTGACTGCTTGCATAGGTTTTCACAATTTGTGCAAAAGACATTGTGCTTGTTAAAAATAGGAATGATGCCAAAACTGCAGCTTTCATTGTGCGTTGGCCAAGTAATAAATAAGTTTTCATATGTATAAAATTTTGGATTTTAGTTTTTTGTAAATTTATAAATAAATTGATTATGTTGCTTATTTTATTTCATATTTATGTGAAATGTTAATAATTTGTTGATATTTGTAATTATGAATTTATTTTATTTAATGAAATTATTTTGTGTATTTCTCTGAAAATGAATACAAAAAAAAGCGGCAGCTCAAAAGTCTGCCGCATTTATCGTATCGTTTATTTAATTAAAATTTTTCGCGAATATGTTTTTCCTTCTTTAGTTTGCACATTCATAATATAAATGCCTTCAGATTGTCTGGGTTCAAAAGTGTTTGATTTTAATGTGGAGCGGAATACTTCTTTTCCGGATGTGTTGAATAATGTGACTTCTGAACCTTCTACCGGAACATTTCCTCCAAGAGTAACCTGACCGTTTTGGCTGTGAGCCATAATGCTGATCAATGGATCCTGATAAGCATAATAAATTCTGAATCCTCCGCCCAGGCTTAATACACCTCCGGTTAAACCTATTCTGATCCCGTCATAAGGTTTTGTTGGCTTGAATTCTACTGTTCCTCTGTTGGGTATTGCTCCCAGTTTAAGAAGACTTACATCTATCGTTCTGCGGTCGTCATTAGAAGTGCCTCCATTCATGGTTTCAAGAGTTACTCCGCTTAATAACTGTACAGATAACGGGATGTTGTCTGTCCCGATTCCTACAACCAGTCTTGTGTCTGATCTTAGGTCAGGGAAAATCAGTGTTTGTTGAATTCCACCTAACAAAGCTGTTCCCAACACCATTGTTGAATAGTCATCTTCGTTATACCCAACTGCATTCAAAGGATTCTCGATGTGGCATCCCAGGCATGCAACTCCAAATACACCTGAGCTCTGAGCGTGTGCATAAATTCTGTTTTGTGCAAAAGATAATGTGCTGGCTGAAAATAAAAATAAAGCCATTAATCCAGCCTTAAAGTTCCCCGAATGTAAATTAATTTTCATGTTATTTATTTTATTGTGAATAGTTTTAGCCAAATTTAAGAATTAATAGACCAAGTAAAAAATAATATTTCCATTATTGGTGATATTTTTAATGAAATTTAATATACCTGTGTCATAGGGTAACACAGACTGTTGATTCAATTGGATTGTATAACATACAGATGCAAAATTGAAGGGCATCTCTTGTTGATATTGTTAGATGTAATTCAATGAAGAATTCCCAAAATGGAAGGGTAGTGTGGTAATTTGGGAGATCTGGTGATCAAATAGATAAGATATTTCCGGGTAAAGATGGCCTGAATGTATGTAAAACAAAAAAAAGGACTTTCGAAAAAATCCTTTTGTAGCCCGTAGGGGAATCGAACCCCTCTTACCAGAATGAAAATCTGAGGTCCTAACCGATAGACGAACGGGCCCTCTATCTTCCATTACCGAAATAATGTGTTAGCTTTTGTTTTTATAAGTGTCAACTCTTAATCTTGTAGCCCGTAGGGGAATCGAACCCCTCTTACCAGAATGAAAATCTGAGGTCCTAACCGATAGACGAACGGGCCGGTTAGATTTATTTTAATATAGCTTTTTTCTACTGTGATCTTTATAAAACCACTATTGTTACAGTGGTTTTATAAGATGTAAGTAGCCCGTAGGGGAATCGAACCCCTCTTACCAGAATGAAAATCTGAGGTCCTAACCGATAGACGAACGGGCCAGCTATATTTTTACGCTAATTTATTAACGTGCTTTGTCAATTTGCTTTTCAAGTTAGCTGCTTTGTTCTTGTGGATAATATTTTTCTTAGCTAATTTATCCAATAAAGCGATAACTTTTGGCAGTTGTTCTGTAGCAGCAGCTTTGTTCTCTTCATTTCTTAAAGCTTTTAAAGCTGTTCTAGCAGTCTTGTGGTAATATCTGTTACGAAGTCTTCTAGTTTCGTTTTGTCTGATTCTCTTTAGTGCTGATTTATGATTTGCCATATCGTTTAAATGTGAGTGCAAAACTATAAACTTTTTTTAAAACTACCAAATTTATTTTCAAAAATTTTAATTTTCTTCTGAGAGGTACTTTCTTAGTTTATTTATTGCTTGTTCTATTTTTAAATTTTCTTGTTCTTTTTCTAATTTTTTGATCGTATTTCCCAGCATGATCAATGCATTGTTCCATTCTCCAGTGGTGTTGGTGAAAGTGAGTCCGTCAATTGTTACTTCAAAAGCAACCCTCTCTCCAGTCCTGTAAAGTCTGAAACTGATTTTATCATCTCTGCCTGTAATCCCGTCTTCATTGATTTGTAAATCATAACTTTTTGGGTTAGAGTGGATTTTCTTAAAAAGCAATTTCGCTTCTTGTATTTTTAAATCCGGCATGATATAAAATTTGGTAGCCTGTAGAAAACTACAAACAATGATTTATCAATATTATTTTTCATCAATGCGGCCATATTTGGGTGACCAACCATGGCTAAAATTTTTGCAAATATAATGCTTTTGTGACATATAACATAAAGGGAATGAATTTTTACAATAAAAGTAATTGTCCTATATTATAATGATAGTAATTTTCAGGTTGTTAGAATGTCACAATTTCTAATGATTTTGTCAGAACATGATAAAAAATCCTGGGAATATTAACCTTAATAGAGTTCTTAAAAAATATCCGGATTATTTTTTGAAAATAAAATACAAGGAAAAATAGGTCATAAAAAAACCTTTAACGAATCCGTTAAAGGTTTGTAAATTGGTAGCCTATAGGGGAATCGAACCCCTGTTGCAAGAATGAAAATCTTGAGTCCTGACCACTAGACGAATAGGCCAAATTTTGAGGTTGCAAAAGTAATCATTAACTTTTTAACTTCAAAATTATTTTTTTTAATTATTTATAGACTTTTTGTATCACGGTGTTTTTGATGCCTTTAGCTTCAAGCTCCTTTTGAAGTTTTGCTGCATCTTCCAACGTGTACACCTTTCCATAGGTATAATAAAAAACGCCATTGTCTTTCTCTCTTTCTACGTCTTTCAGGTTCTGAAGGATGTAAGAATTGCCATTCAGCTTGTCCCCGGAGTATACTTCAATGGTGTAATACCCCATATTAATCCTTTGATTAGGCATAAATCCTACGGCAAAAGCATTTCTGAAGCCTGCATCCTTGGCTGTTTTAAGATTGATATCTTTTACGGAAGCCATATTGGTTACGGCATAGTAATACTTGTATTGTCCGTTCTCCTTAAGAGTAAGAATATAGTTCAGTCCTTTCAGGGCAGGATCATTTTCATTGTATTTCGTAGGTGAACTCATCAATAGAATTCTGAAATCATTTTTCAAAGGAACTTCTGCCGGTTTTTCAGGCTCTGGCTTTCTGACAGCAATAGAACCGCCGGATTTTCTATCAACTGCTTTTTTATAATCAATAATAGCATTGTAAATACTTTCTGCAATTTCAGTCTGTCCTTTGTCTGAAGCAATATAATGACTCTCTTCCGGATGGTTGATGAAACCTGTTTCTATCAGTACAGATGGCATGGCATTCATACGGAGAACGTGAAGGTTCTTTTGAAAAACTCCTCTTGAGGAACGCTTATCTTTATTTACAAAGTTATCCTCTACCAATCCTCCCAAAAGAAGACTTGATTCCAGATATTTGTTCTGCTGAAGCTTTAAGGCAATCAATGACTCCGGAGAATCAGGGTTGTAAGATCCGAAGGTCTGCTTATCTTTTTCATCCAGGAAGATCACATCATTTTCCCTTTTGGCTACTTCAAGATTCTCGTTATTCTGGTTAGGTCCCTGTACATATGTTTCTGTACCATAAGCTGTAGGTCTTTGGGAAGAATTACAGTGAATCGATATAAACAGATCTGCTTTGCTCCTGTTGGCCAGATTGGTTCTGTCAGATAGGGAAGGATACTCGTCAATCTTACGGGTATATATAACTTTGAAATCTCTGTTTTTCTCTAACATTGCGCCTACTTTTAACGTAATGGCAAGTGTAATGTCTTTTTCCGCGACTCTTCCGATATCAGAATAGGTCCTGTTGGCCCCATGATCACTTCCTCCGTGTCCAGCATCCAGAACGATAGTAAACTTCTTCTGAGAGAAAATAAAGTTGCTGGTAAGGATAAGGAGAAATGATAAAATTATTTTAAAATTTTGTTTGTGCATCTTACAGTTATAAAAATTATATTAATTTTGGGCCTTAATTATATATAATAAAATTGGCCAAAACCGTCCTCAAAAATATATTACAAATTTTAATTATCCTAATTTTTAACAATTTTTTAGCACAGAAAACTCCTGAAAAATTGCCTAAAAATGCGGTTAATGATACTATTTCCAAAAAGGATACCATAGTTGTAAAAAAAGAAACTTTGGAAGATGTTCTTCGCACAAAAGCTGATGATCAGAGAAGAGACATCCCCAAAAAGATGACTTTTCTCAACAAAAATGCACAGGTGAAGTATCAGGATATGCAGATTGATGCAGACTATATTTCAATAGATGATAATAAAAATCTGATCTACGCCAGAGGAAAGCAGGATTCTTTAGGAAAAATTATTGAGCCTGTAATCACTACACAGGCCGGGAAAAAATACGAAACCAACGAGTTTAGCTATAATACAAAAACCAAACAAGCCATTGCTTTCAATGCAAGAACAGAAGAAAGTGAAGGAGTAATTATAGCCCAGAAAACTAAAAAATACAACGATTCCGTATTCGCGATGAGAAAAGCGGATTATACCACGGATGATTATTTCATTAAGAAAAAAGATACGGCTGCGGATTATTTTATGAGGGCTTATAATATCAAGCTGATTAAAACCAAAACAAAATCCCAGATCGTTACAGGACCTATCCAAATGTTTATCGAGCAGGTTCCTACCCCTCTTTATCTTCCGTTTGCTATTTTACCGTTTTCAGATAAAAGGGCAGCGGGTATCCTGATTCCAAGTTTCGGGGAAAGGGAAGATGTAGGGTTTTTCCTTAACGGAATAGGATATTACCAGCCTATTGGAGAACACTTTGATTTGAAGGTTCTTGCTGATATCTATACAAAAGGAAGCTGGAACTTACGTCCTCAGGTAAATTATCAGAAGAAGTACCGTTACTCCGGAAACTTTACAGCGGATATCGGAACCATGGTAAGAGGTATTAAGGGGTTGGACGATTATACCAAAAACAGTACTTATAGAATCAACTGGACGCACTCCCAGGATTCTAAAGCGAATCCTTTCCTTACATTCAGTGCTTCTGTGGATATCGTAAGTACAAAGTTTTATAACAACCCGCTTAACAACAACTATATTTTCAACCAGAATGTATTGAATACCCAGCAGAACTCTACGGTAACCCTTACCAAAAGATTTCTGAAACTTCCGGCAACAATTACCGGAACGGCTTCTTATTCACAGAACTTTGCGACCGGATTGGCAGATCTTCGTCTTCCACAGATGAACGTAGCGATCAATCAGTTTTATCTGTTTAAATCAAGAACAGGAATAAGACAGGGACTTCTTGAAAATATTACGGTGAATACAGGTTTCAACCTTACCAATTTCGTTAATACTCAGGAGAACGAACTGTTTAAAAAAGAAATGTGGGACAAAATGCAGACGGGACTTAAAAATAATATTGCATTAGCTACCAATACCACAGTGGCAAAATATTTCACGTTCAGTTTAAGTGCCAATATCGATAATGCTTTGACTACGAAAACACTTAATAGATATTATGATCCGGTAAAGAATGTAACAGTGGATGAGATCAATAAAAACTTCTCAGGATATTCTACATTCTCTACTTCTGCCAGTCTTCAGACTACACTTTTCGGAATGATGAAATTCAAAAAAGGGTCTGCGATAGAAGCGGTAAGACATATGATGACACCAAGTGTCAGCTTTACATACTCTCCGGATTTTTCAAGTCCTAATTTCGGATATTATAAAAATTATTACAATGCAACCGGAGCGTTGACTCCTTATTCTATTTTCGAGAAAGGAATCATAGGAAGTCCGTCAAGTGGCATGCAGGGAGCTTTAGGTTTCAATATCGGTAACAATATTGAGATGAAAGTAAAATCCAAGAGTGATTCTACAGGGGTGAAAAAAATCAAGATATTTGAATCTTTAAACCTTTCAGGAAGCTACAACTTTGCGGCTAATGATCACCCTTGGTCTGTCTTCTCAATCAACGGGCAGTCTTCATTCTTTAATAATAAGCTTACAGTAAATACCAGTCTTGCACTGGAACCATATAAAATCGATTTCTCTTCCGGTCAGGATACCGGGGTAAGAACAGAACAGTTCGGGCACTTCAGTGTACAGGGATTCAATGTTCAGCTGTCTTATCCTTTAAGCAGCGAAATTTTTGGAGAGAAAACAGATTATGCTAAAAAATATTCTTCAAAAGGAGAGGTCCGAAATGAAAATTATTATTTTGATGATGATCATTATGCCCATTTTGATCAGGCATGGACTTTAAACATCAGCGCCAATTATGCCTATTCAAAAGGACTGAGCAGGTTTGCCAATAAGATTGCTTCCATAGGATTAGACGGGAGTCTTAAGCTTACTCCTTTCTGGAATATCACAGGAAGTACGCATTATGATATGGTGACTAAAGAATTGGCGTATACGAGAATTGGTTTTTCAAGAGATCAGCGAAGCTTTACGATCAATTTCAACTGGGTTCCTTTCGGACAGTATAAAGTGTATGACTTCTTTATCGGTATCAAAGCCAATATCTTAAGCGACGCCTTGAAGTATAAAGACAGAAGCTTTACTCAGCCTAATGCACCTTTCTAATATCAGATTGGGATTTGAGAATATAAATTTTATATTTGCAACCAAAATAGTTTCTAATGAAATCACTGCTGGCAGAATTTTCTTACCGGCAAAAGTGATGACATATGACCTTAGAAAAAAAATAAATATCCGCTATGAAACAAATCATCAACACAGTTAATGCACCTGCAGCTATCGGGCCTTATTCACAAGCTAATATGGCAAACGGAGTTTTGTATATCTCCGGCCAGATTCCTGTAGATCCTGCAACTGGTAAACTGGTAGAAGGAATTGAAAAAGAAACGCACCAGGTAATGAAAAACCTTGAGGCAATTCTTACTGAAGCCGGAATGACTTTCAAAAACGTTGTAAAAGCAACAATCTTCCTTAAGAGTATGGATGATTTTGCTGTAATGAATGATATCTATGCTTCTTACTTAGATTCAGAAAGCTATCCTGCCCGTGAAACAGTACAGGTTTCTTGCCTGCCTAAAAATGTGGATATCGAAATTTCTATGATCGCACATCAGGATTAATGAATTTTATAAGAAATACAATTGCGGTTCTGGTAGGTCTTGGTATTGCAGGGCTTATTATTACTCTTGGTATAAGGGCTTTTCCGCAATGGGTTACTTTTGATGCTTTTGCTCCGTTTGAGCACTGGCAGAGGTTTCTTTTCAGTATGAAAGATGATCAGGCCTTTTTCGGCTTCCTGTTGTTTATTTCCGGATTGGGAACTACCATTGGTGGAGTGGCAACGGCTATCATCGTTAAATATGCTAAAGTAGCTTATGCTATTCTGATCGGTTTTATTATGCTCTTTATCGCGATGCTGGATGTGATTATATTTCCTTACCATCCTACATTTTATAAGATCTCTATTTTCCTTACGTTCTTTCCGTTTTCCTGGATTGGAGGTAAAATTGTAGAAGTGATTTATGAGCGGAACAAGCAGAAAAGGATTGCTGAAAAAATGAATAAGCCTAAATAAATAATAAAAAAACGCTGCAGATTTCTGCAGCGTTTTTTGTTGATATGAAAAACTAATTTAGTTTCCTTATTAAGGCATTTTGAATCCTCTCTGGTAATTTCTTCCGTAGTCGTCCATGTATTTTATCTGTGCGGTTCCGGAGAATTTATTCAGTAAACTTTCCACATCTTTCTGTGAATTTACAGGCTTACCATTGATTTCTGTGATGATATAACCGTCTACAATTCCTGCTTTAGCCATTTCACTTCCTTCTATAACATTTTTAGCAACAACTCCACTATTTAAGCCGTAATAAGCTTTCGTTCTGTCATCAATGCTTTGGAATTCTGATCCAATTTTTTCAGTTACACTAAGATCCGCTTTTGTTCTTGTAGAAGTACCTCCTTTCTGATCTCTAAGTGTTACAGTAGTAGTGCCTTCTTTACCATTTCTTAAATACGTTACCTGTACTTTATCACCCGGACGTTTGCTTCCGATTGACATAGAAAGATCTGCAAAGTCTGTGATATCGTAGGTGTCTACTTTTGTGATAACATCTCCTTTTTTCAAGCCTGCATCTTCTGCGCCACTGTTCTCACCAAATCCTGTAATATAGATTCCAGATCCTATTTTTAGGTTTGTCTTATATTGCTGATTGTAGGAAGTTACCAATTGATCATTCGAAAGGTCTAAAGACTGAACGCCTAAGAATCCTCTCTGTACAATTCCGAATTTCTTGATATCCTCAACAATTTTTCTGGCTAAGTTAGAAGGAACTGCAAATCCGTATCCCTGATAATATCCTGTAGTAGACTGGATTGCAGAGTTGATTCCGATAAGTTCCCCATTTGTATTTACCAAAGCTCCTCCTGAGTTACCAGGGTTAATAGCAGCATCTGTCTGGATAAAGCTTTCAATAGGATTAGCTGCTTTCCCCTGGCTGCTTAAAATTCCGATCCCTCTTCCTTTAGCCGAAACAATACCTGCTGTTACCGTAGAGTTTAATCCAAGTGGATTTCCTACTGCAAGAACCCATTGCCCTACGTCAATATTGTCAGAATTCGCGAAATTTAAGTAAGGAAGACCTTTTTCTTCAATCTTTAATAGAGAGATATCTGTATTTGGATCGGTTCCTACCAAGGTAGCGATATATGATTTTTTGTTGCTTAATACTACTTCCAGCTTATTGGCACCTGCTACCACGTGGTTATTGGAAATGATATAACCGTCCGGAGAGATGATCACACCTGAACCCATTCCCGATGGCATATTGTCAGGAGCCTGCTGTTGCTTCTGTCTCTGCTGGCCCTGGCCTCTTCCTCCGAAAGGATCACCGAAGAAAAAGTCAAATAAATCCTGCTCAGAAGCTCTGCTTGCTGTCCTGCTTTGGTAATTTTTGATGGTAACTACAGCCGGAACGGTTGTTTTGGCTGCTTTCACAAAATCGTCGCCTACAGCTCCCGTATTCATTCCTGCGAATGAAGTATTAGGTGCGGACGTTGTGAAATAAGATTGATCTCCATTGTTGGAGTTGTGTCCTAAATATTGTATGGCTCCAACGGTAGTAGCTCCGGAAATTACTCCTACTACTGCAAATGGTAATAGTTTTTTTAAAGTACTCTTCATTGTATATCTTTCTTGTTTATTAATTAATTTCTTTTTTATGTTTTTGAGTAAACAAATTTAATGTTAAATAAGTAAGCAATTAGTATGCTATGTTTCAATTTTAACTAAAATTTAACGGCTATTATGTCATTTTATACCTTATGTCATAATTGTTAATGCCAAGATTAACAATACTTAAAAAAAAATTAAAGAAAATATGTCAGTTATAACATATAAAATAGGTCCTTTTTTCATTATTTATTGCGAATTATTCAATTTTGACGGCTCATTATTAACTTCCTGTGATTTGTGTCATAAAGATACTTAATTCAAAAATGATTATCTTTGCAAAAATTTTATTCTCACTTAAAACGTTTATAGCATGCAACTGTATAACACCTTAAGCGCAGAAGAAAGAGCTCAACTTATTGATGAAGCCGGTAAAGACCGCCTTACTTTGTCTTTCTATGCGTATGCCAAAATTGAAGATCCCAAAAAATTTCGCGACGAATTATTTATAGCCTGGAATGCACTGGATGCACTTGGCCGTATTTATGTAGCAAAAGAAGGAATTAATGCTCAGATGAGTATTCCTGCAGATCAGTTTGAGGCTTTCCGAAATACGCTGGAAGTTTATGATTTTATGAAAGGAATCCGTTTGAATGTCGCTGTGGACCAGGATAACTATTCTTTTTTAAAATTGACAATTAAGGTTAGAAATAAAATTGTTGCTGACGGTTTGAATGACGAAACTTTTGATGTTACCAATAAAGGAATTCACTTAAAAGCTCAGGAGTTCAATAATTTACTTGAAGATCCGAATACAATCGTTGTAGACTTCAGAAATCACTATGAAAGTGAAGTAGGTCACTTTGAAGGAGCAATTACTCCGGATGTGGAAAACTTCAGGGAAAGTTTACCGATTATCAATGAACAGTTACAAGACTTTAAAGAAGATAAAAACCTTTTGATGTACTGCACCGGAGGAATCCGTTGCGAAAAAGCCAGTGCTTATTTCAAACATCAGGGCTTTAAAAATGTTTATCAATTGGAAGGGGGAATCATTGAGTATACCCGCCAGATCAAAGAAGAAGGAATAGAAAGTAAGTTTATTGGTAAAAACTTCGTATTTGACCACCGTTTAGGGGAAAGAATTACAGACGATATTATTTCACAATGCCACCAGTGTGGAAAACCATGTGATAACCATACCAACTGTGCTAATGATGCATGTCACCTTTTATTTATCCAATGTGATGAATGTAAAGCAGCCATGGAAAACTGCTGTTCTACAGAATGTCTGGATACGATACATCTGCCTTGGGATGAACAGGTGAAACTGAGAAAAGGACTGCAAGTTGGAAATAAAGTATTCAGAAAAGGAAAATCTGATGCTTTGAAATTCAAAAATTCAGGAGATTTACCAGCTAAACCTTTAGCAAAAGCTGAAACAAAGAATATCCGTCAGAAGATTGCTGTTAAAAAGGAATTGATTGGAAAAGCAGAGCATTATTTCTCAAAATCAAAAATTGCACAGTTCTTAATTGAACATAAAGATTTGTCAGTTGGAGATAAAGTATTAATTTCCGGTCCTACAACAGGAGAACAGGAAGTAACCATTACTGAAATCTATGCCAATGGCGGTCCTTGCGAAACTGCAAACATCGGAGATCAGGTTACTTTTGAGCTTCCATTCAGAGTTCGTTTATCTGATAAGCTGTACAGAATTGTGCAAAACGCATAGTCAACAATAAAACTTCAAAGCCTGTCGGGTAACAATTATTTCAGTCAAAACAACTTAATAATTATGCTAAAAGCTGAGCTTAGAAAAAAATATACTCAAAAAAGAAAAGCCTTGTCTCCAGATGAGGCTTTCTTGTTATCTGGGAAAATTTTTGAAAATTTCATTCGTCATTTTAACCCTCAGGAAGGAGAGAAAGTGCATGTTTTCATTCCGATTCCGGCAAGAAAAGAAATTGATACTCAAATCTTCATTCAGTATTTTTTAAAGAGAAATATCCGTGTTTATGTTCCTAAAATTGTAGGTGATAAACTTATTAGTATAGAAATCTTTGAAGAGACTGTTTTTGAAACGAACAGTTGGGGGATTTCGGAACCTGTTTCCAATGAAGATTCGGGTGAAAATAATTTTCAATATGTGATAACGCCATTGCTGTATTGTGACAGAAAAGGAAACAGGGTAGGATATGGTAAAGGTTTTTACGATGGGTTATTCCAAAATATATCTGCAGAGGCCAAAAAAATCGGAGTCAATTACTTTGACCCCGAAGAATATGTGGATGATGTCTGGGAAAAAGATATTCCCGTCGATTATTTAGTTACTCCTACTGAAGTACTGTCTTTCTTAAGCGGTTGGGAATAGAAATCTAAAAAGTAGAATTTAAATTCCTTTTTGAGTTTGGAAGTAGACAACAGTATATATTGTGCGTTCTTTTCAAAGCTTCCCAAAGATTTGTTTTTGTTATCAAAATATTCCACATTAAACTTGGCATAGTCCAATGTATCTTTTTTATAGAACTCCTTATAAACATTCAGGTTGCTCACCTTTGCTGTCTTTACTTTCATGCTATCCAGCTCCTTAAGTAATCTTTTAAAGGTCAAAGAATCCGGTTTATGGAAATAGCTTTCCATTTGTGAATAAATGACAGTATCTATTTCTGTATTTCTGTTTCCCGACAGGTAAAGGGTAGACAGGTCAAAAAGTTCCTGAACTTTCTGTTTGGTAATGGAATTAATCGCCTGCATGCTGTCCATCTGCACTGCAGGATAACTTTTTTCATTGTTGCTGTTTCGTAGCTTATCGAGGTCACTTACCTCTGAGGTTTTATTATTACAGGCAATAAATAGTGTCAGAAGTACGGTGAAAATTAAAAAATTACTTATTTTTTTCATTTGTGGTAGCAATTTTAAATTTGATGGATACAATCTTACCTTTGATATCCTTTTTCATTTCTATTACATTCAGGTTTTTCAGTGAAGTCGTTGGAGTCGTTACCAGGGTAATGTATTTCTGTTTATCCAGTCTTTCTATTCCATAGGTATCATTGTCATATACCTGATAGATCACGGCATTACTGCTGATAAGGTTTTCCAGCTGATTTCTTTTCTGCTTAATAAGGGCAACCTGTTCGTCCGGATTTCCTCCTTTGATGTCTTTTATAGAGAAATAGTATACCGCCATCTTATAATCATCTGGCTTGAGTTCTATTTTTTCCTCTTCCGGTGCATTTTCAAGGTTTCGGTTGACTTCCAAAGGTTCGTAGAAAGGAGCACTGATGCGCATTTTCAAATTTTTATCCTTAGTAGAATAATAAAAACACTCACCAGGTTTTATTTTATACATCAATGGAGATTCATTTTCCTTCACCACCATTATTTCTAACGTGTTGATTACAGAAACTCCTCTGTCTTTATCGATGAAACAATACTTATAAGTTTTAGAGAAAAGAACGTCTTTAAATCCTAAAAGACCAGTAATTGTAATTAAAACAGAAGTAACCAATGCCCAGGCGTTCTTTTTGAAGAAATTTTTCTTAGGTGGAACAGATGAAATTTCAATTTCCTGAGCAGTATTTTTATTTTGGTTAACTTGTTGATTTACAGTATTTGATTTTTGTAAATCAATGTTTTCCGTAGTGGTATTTTCGATTTTTTTAGGCTGAAATTCAGTTTTTGGAATTTCAGGGGCCACAGAAACTGTTTTCTCAAGTTCATTGATTTCTTCCTCCTCCAAATTTTCATTTTCCTGCAGCAGTTCACCTGCAAAAAGGTGCAGCTTCTTAAACTCATACCAAGAGTCGTAACCTGCATAAATGCTTAATAAATTGAGCATGTCTATCCTTGGTAATTTAGTAACCGGTGAACTTTTAAAATAGGTGTAAAATGACTTTTCACTGATGTTACCTTTTGCTTTTTTGCGCAGGTCTTCCTGAAAATATATAATATCAATACCCTTCCACTTGGATATATCATCCTGCGAAGGGGTATGTTCTTTTAAGTATTGACCCTGAACATCCTTTTTTAGCTGCTCAAAGTGTAATAGATCTAAATCTGTCAATTTTTCAAAAAATAATTAAATTGTTGATTATCAGTTATGTTTTTTTGTAAAACTATTTTACAAAGGTATTACAATTATTTTTCATAAACAAATTTTCTAACTGCTATACCTTTGTCTTGTTCAAATAACAGAACAGAAGAAAATTTTATAAAACAATATTAACAAAATTAAATTTAATTTATTATGAAAAAGTCATTATTCGTAGCTGCTATCGCTGCAATCTCTCTAGTTGCTTGTAAAAAAACTGAAGCTACTTCTACTGAAGGAGCAACTGATTCTGCTGCTGCTTCTGTAGCTGATTCTGCTGCTGTAGTTTCTGATTCTGCTGCTAAAGTTGTTGATTCTGCTGCAACTACTGCTGTAGAAGCTACTAAAGATGCTGCTGCTGCTACTACTGCTGCTGGAGCTGAAGTTGCTAAAGATGCTGCTAAAGGAGCTGGAGAAGCTGCTAAAGGAGCTGCTGATGCTGCTAAAGGTGCTGCTGACGCTGCTAAAGATGCTGCAAAAGACGCTGCTAAGAAATAATTCTAGCATACGCTTAACAATAAAAGAACCGTTTCACCCAGTGAGACGGTTTTTTTATGCTTAGTCATTGCGAGCTAAAGGCGAAAGCAATCACATTAATAACAAAGTCAGAAGGACTAATCAATATTTATCCTTTCTTTTGCTTTAAAGATTCATAGCAGGTAATCGCTACGGCATTACTCAGGTTTAATGAATCTATACTTCCGGCCATCGGAATCAATGTGTTTTTTCCTTTTCCGATCCAGAAATCACTCAATCCCGAATGTTCCGTACCGAATAATACTGCTGAACGCTGTGTGAAATCTCTCTTATAAAGGTCTTCTGCACTTTCATCCATCAGCGTAGTGTAGATATTGAAGCTGTTTTTCTGCAGGAATTCTAACGTTTCTTCATTTTCAGCCTGATATACTTCCATTCCAAAAAGGCATCCCACGCTTGATCTGATTACATTAGGGTTATAGAAATCTGTTTTTCCTTCAGCAACAATCAGTGCATCTATTCCAAATGCTTCACAGCTTCTCAGAATAGCTCCCAGGTTTCCGGGTTTTTCTACTCCTTCAACAATAATTACCGTAGAATTTTCTTTAGGAACAAATGAGGAAAGTGGGGTTTCCTTTGCATTATAGATCCCGATAATTCCTTCAGAACTTCCTCTGTAAGCTATTTTTTCATATACTTTTTCACTTACATAATGTATTCTTCCATTGGGAAGTGTTCCTTTAAAGATATTTTCACAGATAAAGAATTCCAGCGGTTCAAAATCATACTGCATTGCCCTTTCATTTTCCTGCTGGCCCTCTACCACAAAAACTTTTGATTTTTTACGAAATCTGTTGTCAGTAAGGAGCTTAGTGACGTTTTTTATTTTTTCGTTTTGAAAACTTTCTATCAACATTCCGCAAAATTATGCAAAATTTATGATTGAACTTCTCTGGTTTTGATAAAAAGGTTTTTCCGGTTAATTTTAAGCAAAACTTTATTTGGTAATATTAAGTTGTTTAGCGGATTCTGAGAGATTTAGCTTTCTGATGGATCAATGAGATTGCTGTTGTCAATAAGGCTTTGCGGCAGATCTTTTTTATTTTTAATTCCCAGCGATTTCAATTTTTGAGTCTGGATCACAAGGTTGTCGTTTCCGGTATGAAGCTGTTTGTAAGCATCATTATATACGTTCTTGGCCTGATCAAGATTTCGCCCTACTCTTTCCAGGTTCTCTACAAAACCTACAAATTTGTCATAGAGTCTGGCACCGCGTTCTGCAATTTCTATGGAGTTTCGGTTTTGATACTCGCGTTTCCAAAGATCAGCAATCAGTTTAAGAGAAGTAATAAGATTACTTGGATTCAGTAACAAAATTCTTCTTTCATACGCATAGTTCCAGAGATTCTGATCTGCCTGCATTGCTGCAATATAAGCGGGTTCACTAGGAATAAACATCATCACAAAGTCTAATGATTTTCCATAGTCATCATATGCTTTTTGACTTAGTTGATTAATGTGGTTTTTAATTGAACCAAGATGCTGGCTCACTTTTATAGCATAAACATCGGCATCAGTTTCGTCTACCAGTTCTGTGAAAGCAGTCAATGATACTTTAGAATCAATGATGACATTTCTTTCATCCGGATATTTTACAACAGCATCCGGACGCATTTTTTTACCGGAAAATTCTGAGAATAAAGCCTTGTTATCTTCATCCCGTAATTCATGTTCCAGAAAATATTCTCTTCCTTTTACCAAACCTGATTTTTCAAGAATACTTTCTAAGATCATCTCACCCCAATTTCCCTGCGTTTTACTTTCTCCTTTTAGCGCACGGGTCAATTTTTTTGCATCTTCGGAAATCTGCTGGTTCAGTTCTGCCAGTTCTTTTACTTTTTCAGCAAGAGAGAAACGTTCTTTGTTTTCCTTTTCGTAGGCTTCGTTGACCTTGTTTTTTAAATCAGCAATTTTCTCCTGAAATGGTTCAAGGATATTTTTTAAGTTATTTTGATTTAAAGCAGTAAACTTTTCTGTTTTTTCTTCTAAAATTTTATTGGCAAGGTTTTCAAACTGAAGCTTAGAATCTTCCTGGATTTTAATAATTTCTTCTTTTTGGGTATCAAGAGATTTTTGTAGCCCTTCATTCTTAGCAGAAAGCTCAGCGTTTTTAGCAAAAAGAGTCTGCTTTTCAATAAGGTGAGTTTCTATTTGAGATACCTGTCGCTGATTGATTTGCTTCAATTCCTGGAACTGGATGTTTAAGGAAGAATATTCTGCGGAGATTTTAGAAAATTCATTTTTCAGGTCATCCAGAAGGTCCTGTTGCAATATATTAGCTTCTTTCTCTTTATTAATATTTTGAGTAAGCTCCTGAATTTTCAGGTTGGAATTTTCAAGATCAGATTGATTTTTAATGGATAGGGTATTCAACTCATCATAAGAACTTCTTGAAACCATTGATGATTTCAGTGCAAAATATAATATGACAGCACCCAGTAAGCCACCGGCAATAAACCAAATAATTAAATATGTCATCTCCATCTTCCAAAATTATGAAAAAAGGCTGGAAACTTTATGAACAATGCTAGTTGTTTGTTCTGGTATTTTAAAATATAGATGTACCATTTGATAGAGCTTTAAAGCTTCTCTCTTCCAGTCTCCAGCTTCCTTTCTTAATTAGAATACTTATATTTATAGGAAATTTCAGAGACTTATGAATATTTTGTTGGTAGAAGATGATCAAAGAATCAGCAATTTCCTGATTAAAGGCCTTTCCGAGGCTGGATATAATCTCACCCTTGCAGATTCCGGGGAAAAAGCCCGGGAACTTCTTCATACCTATGATTTTGATCTTATTTTAATGGACATCATGCTTCCCGGTTTGGATGGAATGCAGTTAACACAAATTATAAGATTTAAAGGAAACTATACTCCGATTTTGGTTTTAAGTGCCTTGAACAGCCCGGATGATAAGATCAAAATGCTGGATATGGGTGCCGACGATTATTTATCAAAACCTTTCCATTTTGAAGAATTGATTTCAAGAATTAAAGCTTTAACCAGAAGAAATAAATTAAGCTACCAGAAGGAAGATCAATATCTATCTTGCGGAAATATTGTCATTGATACCGATCTGCATAAGGTAACCCAGGATGATAAAGAAATTGAATTTTCCCCTACGGAATATAAACTTTTTACTTTCCTGATGGAGAATAAAAATAAGGTATTGAGCAGAACTCAGATTTTACATAAAGTTTGGGGAATTGATTTTGATAATACAACGAATGTAGTGGATGTTTATATTTCCTATGTCCGAAATAAAATTGACGAAACCGAACAGAAAATTATTCATACTGTAAAAGGAACCGGATATTTAATCAAAGACTGAAAATGACGCTCAGAAACAGGTTTACCCTTATTTCAAGCCTTTCATTCGGCATCGTTTCTATCATCACATCTGCGGTGATATTCTTTGCGTATTATGACAGTACTAAGATCTTTTATTTTGAAAAACTAAGGAATACGGCGCTTATTTCTGCTATTTATTATCTTGAAAAAGATGAACTTCCAAAAGACAGACATGCCCAGATCAAGAAAGAGTACAATCATCTTATTCAGAATAACAGGGTAGCAGTCTACAATCAGAATAACGAAGTCACTTTTGGACATAACCTTAATGATAAAAATATAAAGCTTTCCCATTTGCAGTCAGTCCGGGCTAATAAAGGGATTCAGTTTATGTCTGATAATCAATTCTACTATGGGATTTTTTATCCGGACAACCAGGGGGATTTCGTAGTTTTTGTAAAATCCTCAAATGATTCTTTTCAATCCCAGATATTGAGGCTGGCCATTATTATGCTTTCGGTATTGGTGATTGGTTTGCTGGCTATTTATTTTTTGAGCCGGTATCTTTCAAAGGTGGTTTATAAGCCTATTTCCAATGTTGTAGAGCGTATCAATAAAGTGGAATACAATAATATTTCTACGGCAATTACTTCTACCAATACCAATGATGAGATTGAAGATCTTATTAAATCGTACAATAAACTGTTGGGAAGGATTTCTGAAAACGTTCTTTTGCAGCAGAATTTTATCAATTATGTTTCTCATGAGTTTAAAACTCCTTTGGCTGCGATCTCCGGAAATCTGGAAGTTTTTGCCCAAAGAGACAGAACTCCGGAAGAGTACAGGGAAGTAGCGAAGGAATCATTAGAAAATGTGTACGAGATTGAAAATATTCTCAACAACCTTTTGCTGATGTCCGGAATGACAAAGCTTGAGTCTTCCCACAAACAAATGAGAGTGGATGAGCTGATCTGGAAAATTTATGAGAAATTGGAACCTAAGGCAAAAGAAAACAACTCATCTATTAAAATACAGCTTCAGGTAACAAAACCTGGGTTGCTGGAATTTCCCGGAAACGAAACACTGCTTTACCTTGCGATATATAATATTGTTGAAAATGCGGTTAAATATTCTTACGATAAACCTGTAGTGCTTACTTTGTCTGAAAAAGAAAATCAACTGTATATTGAAGTTCGTGACGAAGGAAGAGGAATTCCTACAGAAGATCTTGCTAAAATATCCGAAACCTTCTACAGGGGAAAAAATGTAGATACGGTGAAAGGAAGCGGAATTGGTTTGTCCCTTTCGAAGAGTATTTTCGATCATCATCATATTGTAATGAAAATTGATTCTGTTGTCAACGCCGGAACGACTGTCCTTCTTCAATTTCCGGTTCACTCATAATCGTGTTATTGGTGAAATTATTCGTGTTTTAAAATATTCAATAGGAGCGGGTTTTAACCCGCTTACAAAATATATCCGAAATCATTTGGCTTTAGCCCAAACATTACTATTCAAACACAATTCCCGGAAATTAAAATCATTCTAATCAAACTCTAATGTTGAACTAACCGAATTTTAATTTTCTTTAAAATTCCCTCTAATATTAGACGAATAGCTTTGTGGTCTTAAAATAAAAGATCTTGAAGAAGCTATTTTTAACCCTATTTTATATTCACTGTTTCAGTTTCTTTTCCGCGCAGATTTCAGATACTATGAAAATCAGCAGAAAGGAAGCTGAAACTATTTTTCTGGCTAAAAACCTGGACCTTATTGCACAGAAGCTTGAAATTTCACAAGCAGAAGCAAGAGCTGTTCAGGCTAAATACTGGCCCAATCCCAAATTAAGCATCAGCGAAGTGAATCTATGGAGAACTTATGATATAGAAGAACAGCCTGCACTCATTGGAAACTGGGGGAAAAATACACAGATCTCTGCTGAAATAGAGCAGGTGATTCAGACTGCCGGAAAGAGAAGAAAAAATATTGAGCTTCAAAAAATAGAAG
Organism: Chryseobacterium rhizoplanae; assembly: GCF_900182655.1. Taxonomy (GTDB): domain Bacteria; phylum Bacteroidota; class Bacteroidia; order Flavobacteriales; family Weeksellaceae; genus Chryseobacterium; species Chryseobacterium rhizoplanae. Next base: position 115,061 of record NZ_FXTC01000002.1, on the reverse strand, counting down.
TGGAAGGTGAGAAGTATGAACTGCAGGAAGTTTTGCGTGAGCTTAAGAAAACACTGAGAAATACGATCACTGAAATTCTTTACAATCAGGAACAGCAGAAAATCTATCAGGGACAAATTGCTTCCATTGAGAAATTAACAAAATCCTATAACAATCAGTTAACGCTGGGAAATATCAGCAAAGCTGAATATGTCCGTCTGAAAGCACAGGAAATTGAATTCAAGAAAAAGCTGATTTCATTAAAACAGGAAATTGAAGATCAGCAGGTAGAATTGAAAGCCTTGTTGATGCTGCCTTCTCAACCATATCTGATGATTTCAGACCCATTTGTCATGCCGGAAAAACAACTTTCAGAACTGGAAGTAAACCAATGGATGGAAAAGGCAAAAGAAAACCGTCCCGATATCATGATCTCAAAAAACAAGGAGAAGCTAGCCGCCAAAAATCTGGAGATTCAAAATGCCATGAAAATACCGGACGTAGCTTTTTCCATTGGATACGACCGTGGGGGGAATATTATGAAAGACTTTATAGGATTGGGGGTTTCTATGGATCTACCCATTTTCGACCGTAACAAAGGAAATATTCAGGAAGCTAAGCTTGAAATTGAGAAAAGTAAGCTTGAGACCCGTAAAAATATGCTCAAGTCAGAAAACGAAATTGTCTCTGTTTTTAGAAATTATATCAGAACACAGCAGGTTTCAGAAGAAATCGATGATAGCTATGAATCTACATTGGATGGATTGCTGGTAAGCCACGAGAAAAACTTCAGACTAAGAAATATCAGCATGCTCGAATATATGGATTTTCTGGATACTTATATCGGAAACAAAATGATTATCCTGGACACGAAAAAAGAACTTAATCAATACTACGAAAACCTGCAGTATGTTGTAGGACAAGACTTATAAGATATGAACAAAAATATTACCAAATACATTGCTGCAGCTTACCTGTCTGCCCTCATTATTTTTACAGGCTGTGTCGGAAAAGAAGAAAATAAAGAAGCTGAAAAAAGCTATTGCATCAGTAGAGAGCTTAAAAAAGATATTAAGCTCGTAAAGGCAGAAATGCTTCCCATAGAAGAAAGTATCACGCTCACCGGAGAAGTGGAAAGCAATTCTGATAAAACAGTTCCTTTTGTAAGTCTTGTAGACGGAGTTGTTATGGATACTTATTTCTCCCTCGGAGATTATGTAAAAAAAGGACAGACGCTGGCGAGTGTAAAAAGTACGGCTGTCAACGAAATGCAGGATGATACCCAAACTTTGCAGGCTCAACTGGCTGTAGCGAAGAGAAAACTGTCTTCCGTAGAAGCAATGTATAAAGATGATATTGCCTCTCAGAAAGATTTGCAGGAAGCAAAATCGGAAGTTGCCATTTTGCAGTCTAATATTTCCAAAACACAGAAAAATATGCAGCTGTATTCAGCGGGAGGGAATACCATTCAGATCAAAGCGCCTGCAGACGGATATGTTATCTCCAAAAATATTTCCAAAGGAATGCCGGTTACAGCAGGAGGAGATCAGCTTTTTACGATTTCCAATCTGGATAAGGTATGGGTAATGGCGAATGTGTACGCAACCAATATGAGACACGTTTATGTAGACCAGCCTGTAGTAGTGAAGACTCTAGCTTATCCTGATGACAGTTTTTCCGGAAAGATTGATAATATTTCTCAGGTTTTCAATGAAAATGAAAGAGTACTCAAAGCGAAAATCATTATGGATAATAATGGAATGAAATTAAGACCGGGAATGTCTGCAGATGTAGTATTGCCCATTAATTCACAAAATAAAAGTGCACTGGCTATTCCTGCGAAAGCTTTAATCTTTGATAATAATCAAAGCTATGTTGTAGTCTACAAAAAAGACTGTGAACTTGAGATAAGACCTGTGACAGAGATTGCTTCCAATAGTCAGTATATCTATGTAGAAGGCAATTTAAAACCAGGTGAAAATGTCATTGCTTCCAACGGTCTGCTGATCTATGAAAACCTGAAAAACCAATTAAATAATTCCACGAAGTAATGCGAAAATTTGTACAGAATATAGTTTCCTTCTCTTTAAAAAACTCATTGATTGTTCTTTTGGGAACTTTTCTATTGCTTGCCGGAGGAATCTATTCCTATATACATACTCCTATTGAAGCATTTCCGGATGTTACCAATACCAGAGTAAGAGTCATTACCCAATGGCCGGGAAGAAGTGCTGAAGAAATAGAAAAATTTGTCACCTTACCCATTTCAAAGGAAATGAATGCCATCCCGAACAAAACTTCGGTGCGTTCTATTTCCCTGTTCGGATTATCTGTGGTCACTGTGATTTTTGATGATCATGTCAATGATTTTTATGCCCAGCAGTATGCTTCCAATAAACTCGGAAATGTAGAACTTCCCGCAGGAGCAGAATACAGCATTGAACCTCCCTCTGGTGCTACAGGTGAAATTTACCGGTATATCATTAAAAGTAAACTTCCGATCAAAGAAGTTACCTCCATTCAGGATTGGGTGGTGGAAAGAGAATTGCTGGCCGTTCCCGGTGTTGCAGATGTCGTAAGCTTTGGTGGAGAAGAAAAAACATATGAGATAAAAATTAATCCTACGGAATTACACAATTACGACCTTTCCCCCCTGGATGTGTATGAAGCAGTTTCGAAGAGTAATATTAATGTAGGAGGAGATGTAGTAGCAAAAGGAGATCAGGCTTATGTAGTGAGGGGGATTGGTCTTTTAGAGAAAAAAGAAGATATTGAGAATATTCAGATCGAGGTAAAAGGTTCTACACCAATTCTGGTAAAGCATGTTGCTGAAGTAAAAGTTTCAGCAAAACCAAGATTGGGTCAGGTAGGGTATAACAAGGAAAATGATGTAGTAGAAGGAATTGTGATCATGCTTCGGGGTGAAAACCCAAGTGAAGTGATTGCAAGACTGAAAGACAGAATAGAACAGTTGAATGGAGGAGAACTTCCGGGTGATGTTCAGATTGTTCCGATTATTGATCGTACAGAACTGGTGAATACAACTGTTCATACCGTTTCCAAAAACCTTATTGAGGGGGTTATTCTGGTTTCCATCATTGTATTTATATTTCTTTACAACTGGAGAACAACCTTTATTGTAGCATCGGTCATTCCTTTGGCTTTCTTATTTGCCATTATTATGTTGAAAATTCAGGGATTGCCTGCCAACCTGATTTCAATGGGAGCACTGGACTTCGGGCTTTTGCTGGAAGGAACGCTCGTCATTGTTGAACACGTCTTTGTCGCCCTCGAGCTTAAGGCCAAGAAAATAGGGCTGAAAAGATTCAACAAAATATCAAAACTGGGAATCATTAAGAAAAGCGCAGGAAGTGTGGCCAGTTATATTTTCTTTGCCCTGTTGATCCTTATCGTTGCCCTGATGCCGATTTTCTCTTTCCAGAAAGTAGAAGGTAAAATGTTCTCTCCGTTGGCATTTACACTGGGATATGCTTTATTAGGCTCGTTGATCTTAAGCTTGACTTATGTTCCGGCGATGTGTAAACTTTTATTGACAAAAAATATTGAAGAGAAAGAAAATTTTATTTCAAAATTCTTCAGAGTCAATATCTACAGAATTTACGAATTCAGTGACCGTTACAAAAAAGGATTTATTATTGGTTTCGTTGCTTTGCTTGCAGTCTGTGGATGGAGATTCTCGAATTACGGATCTGAATTTTTACCCAAGCTGAATGAAGGCGCCATCTACGTGAGGGCAACCCTTCCAAACAGTGTCAATCTGGATGAATCTGTACGGTTAACCAAAGAAATGAAAGAAATTCTCATGAAATATGATGAAGTAAAATTTGTCATGACTCAGACTGGCCGCCCGAATGATGGTACCGATCCTACAGGTTTCTTTAATATCGAATTTAATATTCAGCTGAAACCAGAGAATGAGTGGAAGAAAAAAATATCCAAAGATGAACTTCTCGAAGAAATGAGAATTTCCCTTGAAAAATATCCGGGAATCAATTTCGGATTCAGCCAGCCGATTCAGGATAATGTGGAAGAATATGTAGCAGGGGTAAAAGCTCCGTTGGTCATTAAAATTTTCGGGAATGATTTATTTGAGCTAGAAAATTATGCCAATAAAGTAGCCAATTCCATCAGAACGGTTCCGGGAATATCAGACGTGAATGTTTTCAAAAATATTGGACTTCCGGAACTAAGAATACAGCTCCATGATTCCAAAATGGCAAAATATGGTGTTTCCACAGCAGATGCACAGGCCGTGATTGAAATGACGATCGGAGGACAGGCTGCAACCAAATTTTACGAAGAAGAAAGAATGTTTGACGTCATGCTTAGGTTTGAAAAACAATACCGTGACACACCGGAAAAAATGGGGAATATTCTCATCCCGACCCAGGATAATAAGAAAGTTCCATTGAAAGAAATCGCCACCATTGATTATCATACGGGACCATCATTTATTTACCGTGAAGGAAACAGCAGATATATCGGAGTCGGATTTAATATTGAGGGACGTGACCTTGGAAGTACCATTAAAGAAGCCAAAGCCAAAGTAGATCAAGAAGTAAAGCTTCCAAAGAATCATAAAATGACATGGGCAGGGGAATTTGAGAGCAAAGAAAGAGCCGCAAAACAGCTGGCAATGGTAGTACCGATTTCTTTAGTTTTGATTCTGATGCTGCTGTATTTCAATTTCGGGAACGTAAAAGATACGCTGATCTCTTCCATCACCCTTGCGTTTGCATTTATCGGAGGATTTTTATCCCTTTGGTTTACGGGAACCATTTTTGGAATTTCAGCAGGAATAGGTTTCATCATCCTTTTTGGAGTGGCTACCATAGATGGTATCGTTCTGATTGGAGTGATGAAAGAGAATCTGCAAAACAGAATGTCACTCAAAGAATCCATTGCCCAGGGAGTGAAAAGCAGAATCCGTCCGGTAGTAATGATTGCCCTGATGGGATCTATGGGATTACTTCCTGCAGCGATGTCAAATGGAATGGGTTCCGAAATTCAGAAACCTTTAGCCATTATGATCGTTGGAGGATTGATTATCTGTATGCTGCTGTCATTTACTGTGTTACCAATTATTTTCCATTATGCTTATCGCAAAAAGCATAAGGAAGCAATATAGTTTCTTTTATTTTGTTCATTATGAGCCGGGATCCGTGAGGAAGATCCCGGCTTTTTTGTTATGAATTTTTTGTAGATTCTAAAATTTCAATATTTTTCACCACATCACTGCTTTCGCATTTTTTAAATTCTTTTAAAAGGGTAGGAGTGAGGATTTTCGGATTCAAAATTTGGGTGGCAACTTTTGCTGCTGCATAATCTACAATGCCAATTACAGATTCTCTAAAAAAATTGGGAGTATTGGATGCAATGACTGCCGTTGCCCAGGAAGTGTCTCTCGCTTTGGAAATAGCAAAATCAAGTACAGCATTATCTTTTCCATTGGAGAGTTTGTCAACAAGATCTACCGGATAACAGATTTTGTTTAAAGAGTTTTGTACATTCTGATTAATGGAAGCAATAACATTATTAATGTTTTCAAAATCTTTTTTCAAAGGATTTATTTTCCGGTAAGGCATGATTGAAGCTGCAGAAATACCAAGGTCGAGATTGATGTGTGCATTCATTCCCAAAAATATATGCTGTAGGATCAACAGGTTTTTATTTTTGCCGGCTTCAAAGGCAATATACCATGAATTTGTACATTTCTCTCCTTTGCTGTAACTCTCCCATGCCTGAATGTATCTTTGTGCAAAAGCGAGATCCAGTAATGTCATTCGTGGATTGTCTTCAAATTTTTTCTGCTGAATACCTTTCAGAACCTGTGCAGTCATGATCCTGTACGTACAGGCAAAATATCCTGCCGGACTTTGATTTTCTTTACACCAGATGATAATTTCATCCAGTTTTTTAAGAACTTCTTCAATGGTTTTCATGGTAGGTTTTGTTTACTTAAAGATACTAAAAAAGTGAGCCGGAAAGCTCACTTTATGTATTGTTCATTCAGATTATGGGGTGATTATAATCGGATCTGGAAAAGGTTCAAGAACCAATGGTTTACACATTGCTGCCGGTTGGCAGGTTCCTCCCATGCATATAAAATTCGTCATTGTGGTGGTGCCGTCAGGACATCTGATCATGCCTTCACCGTGGCATCCTCCGGGACATTCTGCCGGATACAGCGTTCCTCCAAATACATCTTTCAAATCTGTTCTCAAAAGTTTTGTTAAGTTCTTTTTCATGGTTTAATTTTTTTTGTTTAGTAAATTAATTTCTTAACACTCTTATAATTAAATAAGTAGGTTTAAAAATATTGAACTAAAATAGTAAATTATTCTATGATGTTTGAATTAATTGATGATAAATATTAAAATGAAGATTAGATTTTTTAAATGCCAAGTTTAAAATGGAAGAATGTCAATTAGATTGGAAATCTAACGATGAATAGTATAGTGATGTGATTTCTGCTATTTCTGCTTTATTTTTGCCTCCAGTTTAGGCAAGTCTTTTTTATATTGTTCAGCATCCCATTTCATTTGCCAATTCTTTACATATTCTGCCAATGGGGGAAGTCCAACATCTGCCCGTCTTTTATCTACATTTTCAGGATCTTCCAGTGGAGATACATAATATAGTTGTGTTTCAGGATCACGTCCAATCTGACTGCCGTAAATCTGTCTTTTACCTTGTCTCAGGGCCACCCTGTCTTCGAGAAGGGCCAGACTGCCGCTTTGTGCTTTGCCGTTTTTTACAGCATCTCTCATCATAGGTAAATATTTTTCCTGTGTTGCCTGATCTGCATGCTGGATAACAAGAAATAATGTAACGCTTCCCTGCCCGCCAACAACATCAGGACCCAGCCAGCCATATTTATCAAGAATGGCTTTTACCTCAATAAGATTTAGTGAATCTTTTTTATTGATAAGCCGCCAGTGCTTGTCCATTTCTTTTGAACTCCCACCGTATTTTTTTTCAATGCTATCGATTTGTCGTCTATACTTTTGGTCTTCATTATAAATATTACCAAGCTTTGCTACCAAGGGTTTATTCAAATTTGCTTCTGCTTTCTCCTGATTCTGTTTGATTTTTTCGATGAGAGGCTTCCATCGTTTATCATTATGTAAAGAGCTAAGGTCTGTATCCTTAGTTATATGGTTGTAATTACTGAATTTTGCTGCAATCCTGTCAAGTTGGGAAAATGCACTGTCTGGTCCTGATGCCATTGCCCAGGAGCATGCTGCGTTATACCTGTCATTTAGAGATGCTTTCCAGCCATTAGATTTAAATGCTTCTGAATACTTGTTGGCAGAGTTTTTGAAATCCTTGGCTTGGTAAAATGATTCAGCCGCTTTTACTTTATCGGTGTATTCTTTGGGAACAGTTTGTCCGAAGAACAGTTTTGTTGATGCTAAAAGCAACAGTACGAATAGTCTTATTTTCATGGGTGTTATTTTTTTTGAGTCTTTACAAAAGTGTGAATTTAAATTTAATTCTTCAAGATTTTCAATATTTTTAAAATGATATTATGGATTTTCTTTTGAGATTTCATCATGATGTTTAAGATACAATGGTAGCGCTGCTGAACCATACCATGGGAGAATTTCATAACTAAAGACTCCGGCTTGTACAGCGGGATCTGTTTTTACCCATTGTTCAGCTTCTTCCTTAGATTTGGTATTGAAAATAAACATTCCGCGGTAGTTTTCTTTATTTTTTTCAAGGAAAGGACCGGCTACCACAATTTTGCCTTCATCTGCCAGTTTACCGATATTGGCCATATGACCTTTCATGAGTTCGCCCATTTTGGTTTTGTCATCAATTTTTGCAGTGCCAGTTGTCAGCATGACAATAGTATAAGGTTTCATACCGTATTTGTCAGCTCCTAATGAAGTTGCCAGTTCCTCATTATACTTAGGTTTTTCTGCTTTCTTTTCCTGGGCAAAGGACAATGCTGATATGAGGAGGCATATAGTTAATAATGTTCTTGATTTCATCTTGTTTTATTTTGATAAATATAATAAAACCTTAAAGATTTATGATTAATGATTAATGAATTTTTTAAATGATAAGACGCAAAAAAACCTCGACGGTTACGAGGTTATATTTAATTGTTCTGATGAGACTATTAGTCTTTAATTCTTAAAAATTCTTTCGCCAATTCAATCATCTTCGGATCTCCGGTATATTTACCATGCTCATCCGAAAGTTTTACCGTAGGAATCCACTCTTTATTTGGAGCCTGTACACCAATAAGTTTCATTACAATGTTCATTGGTTTCAAGCCTACATCATTGGTAAGATTGGTTCCTATTCCGAATGAAATGCCAATTTTTCCTCTGCAGTAATTGGTGATTTCTTCTACCTTTTCAAGATTGAGCGCATCGGAAAAAATAATATACTTAAACATAGGATTGATACCATTCCTTTGATAATGGGCTATGGTTTTGTCTGCAAATTCTAAAGCGTCACCACTGTCATGGCGTACACCATCAAAAAGTTTTGCAAATTTTTTGTCAAACTGCTGGAAGAAAACATCCGTAGTATATGTATCTGAAAGCGCCACTCCAAGATCCCCTCTGTATACGTCTACCCAATGTTCCAGAGCCATTTCGTTGGCCATTTTGAAACCGTACTCAGCAGCATGGAACATAAACCATTCATGGGCATGGGTTCCTATAGGTTTTACACCATATTTCATTGCAAAATGTACATTAGAGCTTCCGATAAAAGTTGAGTCTCTTTTTTGAGTCAATGCTTCCATTACCAGATTCTGTACTTTATAAGAATGTCTTCTTCTGGTTCCAAATTCTGCAAAAGTTACCCCTAGCCTGCCTAATGAGTCTGCTTTTTCTATGGTTTTGCTCATTACTACTTCATTGGAGTCTCTTTCCATGTGGTTCATTTCATAGTGAAGTTCACTGATCAGGGCCAGTAAAGGAACCTCCCATAAAATTGTTCTGTACCAAAGTCCTTCTACAACAACGGAAAGATCGCCTCCTTCCTGGTGTATTTTTACTTCAGAAGGGTCATAATGATATCCCTCCAAAAAATCAAGATAAGGAAGATCAATATAAGGACATGTTCTTGCCATGAACTTTTTCTCGTCTTTCGTAAGTTTAAGTTCAGCCATTTTATTAACAGCTTCCCTTAAAGCAACGTCAAATCCTTCCGGAAAGTGGTGCTTTCCCCTGTTGATGAATTCGTATTTTACAATAGAGCTGGGGAATAGTTTTACCACTGCGTTCTGCATGGTTATTTTATAAAAATCATTATCTAGAATAGAGTTCAGTCTTACGTCGATCATAATATGTGTAATTTTAACGCAAATATAAAAATAAAAAATAAAATCGCCTAAATGTAAGGCGATTTTTTTGAAATATTTCAATGCATTTTATGGAGTTATTTTCCAAGATAAGAATTGTACATCCAAACTTCTTTCTCCTGTTCGGTAATATAATCGCTCATTTGCGAATTGGTACCTTCATCTCCTGCCTCATCCGTAATATCTAAAAGCTCTCTCTGCAGATCAATGACTACTTTGAAAGAACTCAGAATCTGCTCAACACTTTTGTTACCATCAGTGACTTCTTTACTTTCTTTAATGGTTGCTACCTTCAAATAGTCTGAGTAATTGTGTGCAGGGGTTGCTCCCAACGTAAGGATTCTTTCTGCAATTTCATCAATCTTTAAAACAAGGCTGTTGTATAACTCCTCAAATTTTGGATGAAGGGTAAAGAATTGCTCTCCTTTGATGTTCCAGTGAGAACCTCTTGTATTCTGGTAAAACACAGAATAGTTGGCTAAAAGTACATTTAATTTTTCTGAAATCTTTTTACAATCGGCTTCTTTAAGGCCGATGATACTAGCATTTTTCATATGTATATATTTATTTTTTTAAAGTAAGATATAATCACCAGCTACAGTGAATATAATATTCTGTGAAGCTTTGAGGGTGACCGATGTGTTTATCATTTGATATCTCAAATTTACGAAATATCGTGCCGAAATCCATTGATTATTAATAGATGGTAACTATAAGAAAATTTTTTAAAATAGTTTGGATTTATTAGAATATACAGGATAAGGTATGGGGAATTGTTATTAGGACCTTTGTCTCTGACAAACTAAATAACAATTTTGAATAATCCTGAAATCAATAATGGTATTGTAAATAATAAACGATGAATTCTAGGTGTATGTATTATTCCCTTGTTGTTGAATTATTAAGAATTAGATAATAATCTGTTAATATACAGGGGTGTCTGTTTCTATAGATTTGCAATCAAAATCCACAAATAATATGTATAAAGCTATGAAAAAAATCTTCTTGTATTCTATCTTGTCATTCTTCTCCTTGTCATGTAGCAATAATGATACGGATGCACAAACAAAAACCGAAGAAAAATACCAAACCAAAAATGTAGTTTTACTTGTTGTAGACGGGCCCCGTATTTCTGAAACCTGGGAAGCTGCCAATAAGGAAAATATTCCAAACAGGGTTAATCTTCTAAGTCAGGGTGTATTTATCAGCAATTTTAAAAACAATGGAACAACCAATACCAATCCGGGACACAGTGCAATGTGTTCGGGGATATATGAAAATATTAAAAACAATGGTACCGAATTACCGGGATATCCTTCTGTAATGCAGCAATGGTTAAAGTTTACAGGAGCAGATAAGACAAAAGCATGGGTAATTGCTTCCAAAGATAAACTGGAAGTACTCAATGACTGTAAGTTAACAGACTGGAAAGGAAAGTTTCAGCCGAGTGTTGATTGTGGGGTAAGCGGTAACGGATCAGGATATCGTGAGGATGCAGTGACTATGACCAATACAAAAGAGGTTATGAAAAAATATAGTCCGAATCTTATTGTAATCAACCTTAAAGATGTAGATTCTAATGGACATGCTAACAACTGGGACGGATATATCAAAGCGATTAAAACTACAGATGCCTCCATTAAAGAAATCTGGGATTATATCCAGTCGCTTCCGGCTTATAAAGATAAAACAACCCTTATTGTCTCAAACGATCATGGCAGACATATAGATGCCAATGGAGGTTTTGCAGAGCATGGAGATGATTGTGCAGGATGTAGACATATTGAGTTCTTTGCGATGGGGCCTGATTTTAAAAAGAACACAACTATAAGCACGGGAAATTATGAGCAGATTGATATCGCAAGTACAATTGCAGAACTTTTAAGGTTTCCTCTACAATACGCAAAAGGAAAAGTTATAAAGGATGCTTTTAAATAAAAAAATATTTTTTGCTATCTGCCTCTTTGATGTAAATACCCTAAAATCAGAGAGGTTTTTAACAGTTAGGAAAAGCAAAAAAAATATTTTTTAAAGAAATAAAAATACATAACTACTTGTCAATTAAAAAAATATTATTATTTTTGCACCCTAAAATAAAAAGCAATTAAATGCCTACTATTCAACAATTAGTAAGAAAAGGAAGAGCCACGCTTGCCAAGAAGAGCAAATCGGCTGCCCTTGATTCTTGTCCACAAAGACGTGGTGTATGTACGAGAGTATATACAACTACACCTAAGAAACCTAACTCTGCACTTAGAAAAGTAGCAAGGGTAAGACTTTCAAACGGTAAAGAAGTGAATGCCTATATCCCGGGCGAAGGACATAATCTACAGGAGCACTCGATAGTATTGGTTAGAGGCGGAAGGGTGAAAGACCTACCGGGAGTACGTTACCACATCGTAAGAGGTGCATTAGACACCGCTGGTGTAAATGGAAGAACTCAGAGAAGATCTAAGTACGGAGCTAAGAGACCTAAACCAGGACAAGCAGCAGCTGCTCCTGCAAAAGGAAAGAAAAAATAATCATTAAATAAGGTACAAAAGCAATGAGAAAGACAAAAGCGAAAAAAAGACCGTTGTTACCAGATCCGAAATTTAATGATCAATTGGTAACGAGATTCGTAAACAACTTAATGCTTGACGGTAAGAAGTCAATCGCATTCAAAATTTTCTATGATGCATTAGAGATCGTAGAAACTAAAAAAGGAGATAACGAAAAAACTGCACTTGAAATCTGGAAAGATGCACTTACAAATGTAATGCCTCACGTAGAAGTACGTTCTAGAAGAGTAGGTGGAGCTAACTTCCAAATCCCTATGCCAATCAGAGCTGATAGAAAAATTTCTATGGCAATGAAATGGTTAATCAAATATTCTAAAGCTAGAAATGATAAGTCTATGGCTTTGAAATTAGCTAACGAAGTTGTAGCTGCTTCAAGAGAAGAAGGTGCTGCTTTCAAAAAGAAATCTGATACTCACAAAATGGCGGAAGCTAACAAGGCTTTCTCACACTTCAAATTCTAATCTGAAATGGGAAGAGATCTTAAATTTACAAGAAATATTGGTATCGCTGCTCACATTGATGCAGGTAAGACTACCACTACAGAAAGGATTCTATTCTATACAGGGGTAAACCACAAAATTGGAGAAGTTCACGATGGTGCTTCTACAATGGACTGGATGGAGCAGGAAGCAGAAAGAGGTATTACCATTACTTCTGCAGCTACCACTTGTTCTTGGAACTTTCCAACAGATCAAGGAAAAGCTTTACCTGAAACTAAGCCTTACCACTTCAACATCATTGATACACCGGGACACGTTGACTTCACAGTAGAAGTAAACAGATCTTTAAGAGTATTGGATGGATTGGTATTCTTATTCTCTGCAGTAGATGGAGTAGAGCCTCAGTCTGAAACAAACTGGAGACTTGCTGACAACTACAAAGTTGCAAGAATGGGATTCGTAAACAAAATGGACAGACAAGGTGCTGACTTCCTTAACGTGGTAAACCAGGTTAAAGAAATGTTAGGATCTAACGCAGTTCCAATCGTTTTACCAATCGGTGCTGAAGAAGATTTCAAAGGTGTTGTTGACTTAATTAAAAACAGAGCTATCATCTGGGATGAAGCAGGACAAGGAGCTACTTTCGAAGTAGTGCCAATTCCTGAAGACATGAAAGCTGAAGTTCTGGAATATAGAGAGAAATTAGTAGAAGCTGTAGCTGACTACGATGAGACTTTGATGGAGAAATTCTTCGAAGATCCAGATTCAATCTCTGAAGACGAAATCAACGAAGCTCTTAGAAAAGCTACTATCGATTTATCTATTATCCCAATGACTTGTGGTTCTTCATTCAAGAATAAAGGAGTACAGTTTATGTTGGATGCAGTATGTAAATACTTGCCTTCTCCATTGGATAAAGATGATATCAAAGGTACTGATCCAAGAACTGACGCTGAAATCACAAGAAAACCATCTGTAGATGAGCCTTTCTCTGCATTAGCATTTAAGATTGCTACTGACCCGTTCGTGGGAAGATTAGCATTCTTCAGAGCATACTCTGGAAGACTGGATGCAGGTTCTTATATCTTGAACACTCGTTCAGGAGATAAAGAAAGAATCTCTAGAATCTATCAGATGCACGCTAACAAACAAAACCCGGTAGAATATATTGAAGCTGGTGATATTGGTGCAGCGGTAGGATTCAAATCTATCAAAACAGGTGATACAATGTGTGACGAGAAAAACCCAATCGTTCTTGAATCGATGGTTTTCCCTGATCCGGTAATTGGTATCGCTGTTGAGCCTAAAACTAAAGCTGACCAGGATAAAATGGGTAACGCTTTAGCTAAATTGGCTGAAGAAGATCCTACGTTTACGGTTAGAACTGACGAAGCTTCTGGACAAACGATTATCTCTGGTATGGGTGAGCTTCACCTTGATATCATCGTAGATCGTATGAAGAGAGAATTCAAAGTTGAAGTTAACCAAGGACAACCTCAGGTAGAATACAAAGAAAACTTAACAAAAGTTGCCAGCCACAGAGAAGTTTACAAAAAGCAATCTGGAGGTAAAGGTAAATTTGCTGACATTGTATTTGAACTAGGACCTGCTGAAGAAGGTAAAGTTGGTTTAGAATTCATCAATGAGATCAAAGGTGGTAACGTTCCTAGAGAATTTGTTCCTGCAATTGAAAAAGGCTTTAAAGCTGCAATGAAGAACGGTCCTTTGGCTGGTTTCGAAGTTGAAGGTATTAAAGTTGTTCTTAAAGACGGATCTTTCCACGCGGTGGATTCTGATGCTCTTTCATTTGAAATGGCTGCTAAATTAGGATTTAAAGAAGCGGGACGTGCTGCTAAGCCAGTAATTATGGAGCCAATTATGAAACTGGAAGTTGTAACTCCGGAAGAATATATGGGTAACATCATTGGTGACCTTAACAAAAGAAGAGGTACAATCAGTGGTCAGGAAGAGAAAAACGGTGCTGTTGTAATCAAGGGTTCTGTTCCACTTTCTGAAATGTTTGGATATGTAACAACTCTAAGAACACTTTCATCAGGAAGAGCTACTTCTTCTATGGAATTAGAGAAATACCAGGCTACTCCACAAAACGTTGCTGAAGAAATCATAGCTAAAGCAAAAGGTTAATTTTTAAATTAAAGAAATGTCACAAAGAATCAGAATAAAACTAAAATCTTACGATTACAACTTGGTAGACAAGTCTGCTGAGAAAATCGTAAAAACGGTAAAGGCTACTGGTGCTGTTGTAAACGGTCCAATTCCATTGCCAACGAATAAGAGAATCTTCACAGTGTTGAGATCTCCGCACGTAAACAAAAAAGCAAGAGAGCAGTTCCAATTATCAGCTCACAAGAGACTAATGGATATCTACTCTTCTTCTTCTAAGACTGTTGATGCTCTAATGAAATTAGAACTTCCTTCAGGTGTAGACGTTGAAATTAAAGTGTGATAAATGCATACTTTGCAATGATTATACAAACCGTTCCTTTTTTAAGGGACGGTTTTTTTATATTACTTGAAAAGCAGATTTGATACATCATCAAATCTGCTTTTTTTTGAATTGAACTTTCTCCAACCATAAAAACCCTTCAGGGAATTACTCTTAATGATAGTGTACATCTGTTTAGGGATTGTAAAGAGTCCTTAGCAGAGATTAATAATCCGATATTAATAGTTCTTTTTCAGGTGACATATATCACTCTTGTTTGTTTATTTAGAATTAATAAAAATAATAATTTTGCTAAAAATTATCAGATGAATAAAGTAGTATCCTTTTCTCTGCTGTTGTTAGGTGGGGTTTTTGTAAATGCACAGAAAGTTAATGATTCTATTAAAAAGTCGAAAGAAATTGACGAAGTAGAATTATTTGGTGAAAGAAAAAAACAACCACAAGGTTTGGAAGCAATCACAAGATTGCCTTTGAAAACCAGAGATCAGATTCAGAGTATTTCAGTAATCTCCCATAAAGTAATTGAGGATCTAGGAGGGTTAACAGTTACAGATGTAGCAAAGAATGTTCCCGGAGTAACTCAATTCGGTAGTTATGGAGGAACCAGAGAAAGCATGTCTATCAGAGGATATAGAGGGGTTCCGGTTTTAAAGAATGGGGTTCAGATGGATTCCGATTTCCGTACCGCAGGAATGCTTACTGATATGCAGGGAATAGAAAGTATTCAGATAATTAAAGGATCTGCTGCTGTTACACAGGGAATAGGTGACGGTTTAGGCTCTGCAGGTGGAGTAATCAATGTGGTTACTAAAGTTCCTAAATTTATCAATCAGACTAATGTTGGTTTCAGATATGGGAGCTGGGATTTCTATAGACCAACAGTTGACTTCCAGAGAGTATTAGATTCTCAGGGGAAAGTTGCTGTCAGACTAAATGCAGCTTACCAAAATAATAATAGCTTCAGAAGATTTATTAATACAGAGCGTATTTACGTAAATCCATCCATTGCCATCCGTCCGGACGATAAAACTGAGATTGTTGTGGAAATGGATTATATGCATAACAATACTACCCCAGACAGAGGTACTGTAAATCTTGCTAAAGGAGATACCGAGGCAATATACAGAATGCCCGGAAGAAAATTTCTTGGGTTTTCTACAGATAAGGCAAAGACTGAAACATTCAACTTCTCAACAACTGTGACACGAAAGCTGACTGAGAAATTGAAATTAAGAGCTGCTTATATGAGCTCATCTTATCAGACTGAAATTGTAGGTGCGGCTCTAGCTCCTTTAAAGAGAGATAATCCGACAGAGTTCCGTAACAGAACATTGACGAGATCTGAAAGAGAGGATTTAAATAAAGTATTTCAATTCGATTTTATCGGAGCTGATGTAATGACAGGGTTCATGAAACACACTTTTCAGGTAGGTTTTGACTGGAAAGAATCTAATGTTACAACTACTTCCTATAAGGCTAAAGACGTTGATCAGATTAATGTTCTGAATGAAATAAATAATATACTTCCTGCCGGAGTTAATATAGATTTATCAACGGCTAGTTCTATTAACACGGTAGCACCTACAATGGGACTAATGGCACAGGATGTCATTACTTTTAATAAGTATATTAAAGCTCATTTGGGAGTTCGTTACAGTAGATTAATTGGTTCAGATAAAGAAAAAGACTACGCTTGGAACCCTTCTTTGGGAATTATGATCTCGCCGATTGAAAATATGAACATATTTGGTTCCTATACGAGTACTACAGCGCTGAGAAGTTCAAATAATGTATTGTTCAATGGAGGAACTGTAGGAGCATCTACTACAAAACAATGGGAGGCTGGGATTAAATCAGACTGGCTGAATGAAAGATTAAGATTTAATGTAACTCTCTTTGATATCAAGACAGATAATTTATCATATGAACTTCTTGATGGTGGAAATCCTACGGGAAAATATGCATTGGCGGGTAATTTAAAAAGACAAGGTGTTGAAGTTGAATTGATAGGTAAAATTCTTCCAAACCTACAAGTGATGACAGGATGGGCTTATGTGGATGCACAATATCAAGACAGCCCTTCATTTGTAAATGGTTCAGCGCCTATTAATACACCTAAGCATTCTGCTAATGCATGGCTGAATTATAAATTCGACACAGGGATGTTAAAAGGTCTTGACGTAGGAGCCGGAATCTATTTTGTTGGAGAAAGACCAGTGGATGACTATAAACAAATATATACCAATACAGAAAACGGTCACGTGAATGGAACTCAACCCGGAGAAAAACCCTTCTTTATGCCACAATATACTACGGTAGATGCCCAGATAGGATATTCCTTCAAAAATGGACTAGGATTAAGAGGTTTCTTCAACAACATCTTTGATTCAGTAGGGTATAATTCTTATTTCAGAGGAGGATACATCGATCAGATTCAGCCTAGAAACTTTGCTGTACAGGTAAACTATAAATTCTAATCAACAAAATTATTCATTATGAAAAGTATCAAAACTATATTCTTTGCATTAGCTCTTGGAGCAGCGGCTGTCTCGTGCTCCGGAGATAAAAAGAAAGGGATAGACTATAACCAGTTTAAAACAGAAGTGAAACTTACTGCTGAACAGGAAAAAAGCTTTAATGAAATCACTGCAAAATATCAGCAGCTTCAGGAGCAGAACTTCCAGGCTGCAAAAGCTCAGGGTGGTAATATGGACCGCATAGCTTTAGGGATCAAGAACGAAGAACTGAGAGCACAGCAGTCTATCGAAATGGCTACAGTTTTAGACGGCCCACAGATGGAGAAGTTCAATAAGTTTGTAGATGAGAATTCCAGAAAAAGACCAAGATATGACAATGCATTATTGGAAAGAATCAAAACAGAAGCTCAGCTTTCTGAAGATGAGTTCAAAGTAGTAAATGCGGCAAATGATGCTTTTGAAAAAGCATTCAATGATGCGCATGATGTCTATCACGGCAACAATGATCTGGCCAAAGAATACTGGGAGAAGTTTGATACCCAGAGAAAAGCTGCTATTCAGAAAGCACTAAGTCCTGAACACTATATGAAGTTTGAAGCAATCGTAAAAGATGTTCAGTTTAAAGGAAGAAAATAAACCACATTGATACCTATGAGGGCTGGAAGCAGGAAGCAGGAGATGGATATGATATTGGGCTAAAAGTTCTTATTACTTTTAAGAAAACATATTCAATTTGGTGAATGTAGATTAAAGTTAGGTGGTAATCTTTTGGACTAAGATAATTCCATCAAAAGCTTCATGCTTCCTTACCCGAATTTGTATTAACTTTTTTTAATTTATTCATATCAATTTTAATTTAAAACATTAAGACGGTACTACTGTCTTAATGTTTTTGCTGTTAAACAATGAGATTATTATTCAAAAGCCTTTACAGAAAAAGAAGAAAAAACGAATCGCTTACAAAATACCTGATCTGGATTACTCATCTCTGGTTGGGACTTCTATCAAGTGTCATTGTTTTTGTAATGTGTCTTACCGGTTGTTTGTATGCTTTCAAGAATCAGATTATTGATTTTAGCAATAGGGATAAAGTATACATAAGTCCGAGCTCAGGAAAAGCAATGAACCCTGACCTGATCCAGACAGAATTATTAAAGCATAATAAAGAACTTACTTCCCTGATGATTCCCGATGATAAAGGGAAAAGTTATATGATTGGTTACCGGGAGAATAATTTGGATAAAAGTACTTACTATAACCAATATACAGGAGAAGTTCTCGGACAGCCGGATGTTGGCCCGGGGAAATTTTTTGAAACTGTTCTGGATCTTCATAGAAACCTGATGATGGGAAATGCAGGAAGGCAGATGGTAGGAGCCTCAGTTCTTATGTTTTGTGTTCTGCTGATTTCAGGATTTATTCTTTGGCTTCCGAAGAAACTGAAGTTTTTGAAACAAGGGCTCACCGTTATGTTCAAAGCAAAATTTCAAAGGGTCAATTATGATCTGCACAATACACTGGGATTTTATACTTTTCTGATGCTCTTCTTTATTGCCGTTACCGGTTTGTATGTAACTTATCCATGGGTAAAGAATACTTTGATCATAAGTCTTGGAGGGTCATCAATAGATAACATTTCAAAAGAAAAAGACAGTGAAGATGATGCCTTCGGAGGACTTCTGGAAGATATGCTTCAGAAACAGGATGAAAAGAAAAACCTGAAAGATGTTACTTCCGCATCTATAGATCAAATTGTAAAGCTGGCAGATCAGCACCTTCCTTACACTGCTGTTACAAGTATAGAACTTCCCAATAAAGAAAATCCGCGGTATGTTGTTATCAAAGCCAACAGACAAAACTTCCTTGGAATGATGTTCCCGGATGAAGTGACATTTGATAAAACCGGAGTTTTCAAAACAAAGGAACTGTTTTCAGACAAACCTTTGAACAAACAGTTTACTGCTTTGGCTAAACCCTTACACACAGGAGAGATCATGGGACTGCCCAGTATTATTCTCTACTTTATAGTTTCTCTTATCGGTTGTTCATTGCCGGTGACAGGGTTTGTGATCTGGTGGCATAGATTCAGAAAAATGAAATAGAAACAACCCAAAGTATTTAGATACCTCATATTCTAAACCTTTTCATGATTTCAGATTAATTTTTATACATTTATTACAGATAAAAAAAGAAGCTATGAGCCATAAAGATCATCATATTTTTGAACAATTTTCAAACTGGGCTGTGAAATTTACCGGAAGTCCTATTGCTTTTATCGGAGCTTTCCTGATCGTAGTGATATGGGCAGTTACAGGTCCTTTTTTTGGTTATTCAGAAACATGGCAGCTTGTCATCAATACCGGAACCACAATTATCACTTTTTTAATGGTATTCCTTATTCAGAAAGCTCAGAATAAAGATTCAAAAGCAATACAGATCAAACTGAACGAAATTATTGCCGCCCACGAAAAAGCCAGCAACAGAATTGTAGATATTGAAGATCTTACAGAGGTAGAGCTTGACCAGCTTCACCATTATTATGAAAAGCTGGCTCAGCTTGCTAAAAAAGATGCTGATATTCATACTTCCCATTCCATTGACGCCGCACAAAGAAATCAGGATTACAAATATGAATTCTTCAAAAGAAAACATGAAGAATGGATGCAGAAGCAGGAACAAAAAAAATAAACGGTTTTTTGATTTAAAAAATTCTTTCAAATTTAATTATTGTAATATTTTTTCAATATTATTTATTTTTAATTTGTGTTTTTGTATATTTATTTGATTTTTTGTTTATTATTTAGTATTTTGTTTGATGAATGTTTAAGTTTGTTGAAAAATATTAAATGAAAACAAAACTATTTTGTTTGCCGGTATTATTTTTAGCAATATCAGCAAATGCACAATGGAGCAGAGGGCTGCCAGAACAAAAAATCGTAAAGAAAAGTGATCACTCAGTTTATTATAAACTCGATATAGATCAGATCAGAACTCAACTGCTGAGGGCTCCTAAAATAGGTGAGGGCGCTCCTATTACGATCAGTATTCCTACTCTTGAGGGAAAAATTGAGAAATTTACAGTAAACAGTTTTCCGGTAATGGATGAGACTTTGGCTAACAAATATCAGTTAGGGTCCTATGTAGGAATCGGCACTGATGATCCTTCCAAATATATCAGGTTTAGTGTCGCTCCCAATGATTTTCAATCTATGATCATTGGTCCTGATGGTAAATATGAATTTATAGAACCGGCAACTGCAGATAAATCTTATTACTCTGTACATGGTAAGGCGAGCAAAAATGGGCATGCATTTGCATGTAGTACAAAAGAGGATAAAGAAGCTGTTGCCAGAATACAGAAGCTGATGAATTCCGGAACAGCGGCAAAATCAAATAACAAAACTTTTCATACCCTTAGACTTGCAATGTCTGTGACAGGTGAGTATACCACCTATTTTGGTGGTGTTGCTGGAGCGCTTGCACAGATTAATGCTACTTTGTCAAGAGTAAATGGTGTATTTGAAAAAGAATTTAATCTGCATGTCAATGCAATCGATGCTCCCAATCTTATTTTTACCAATGCTGCTACAGATCCTTACAGTACATCGGATTTTATGTGTAAGTGGAATAATGAACTAATGAATGTGTTACATGGTGGCGCTTATGGAGTCACAGATGCTAGTTTTGATATCGGACACCTGTTCGGAGCTTCTGGGGGAGGTGGAAATGCAGGCTGTATAGGCTGTATAGGAAGTAATGATATCAGTACAACCTCTTATACTGCTGCGCAAAGTGACTGTAAGGATGCTGGGGGTAATTATTATGCTTACACTTCTCCGGATAATTACAAAGGGAGTGGTTTTACTTCGCCAGCAAATAATGTCCCAATGGGAGATACTTTTGACATAGATTATGTAGCTCATGAAATAGGACATCAATTGGGAGACAATCATACCTACAGTTTTAATGAAGGAACAGGCGTATGTGTGGAACCAGGATCGGGATCTACAATTATGGGCTATGCCGGAATTACAGGTAACAATACAGATGTTCAGCAACATTCTGATGCTTATTTTCATACTGTAAGTATTGATCAGGTACAGACTAATCTTGCTGCAGTAACAGTTGATGTAGAAACACCAATCACCAATAATCCTCCTGTTGTAACTGCAATGAACACCACTTATACTATTCCGAAATCTACAGCATTTGTACTGACAGCATCAGCAACGGATCCGGATGGAGATGCATTGACCTATTGCTGGGAACAAGTGAACTCAAGCAGTTTATCAGGAGGTGTTACTAAAAGTAATATCGGAAATACATCCACGGGAGCGAATTTCAGATCATGGGCTCCTACTACCAGCCCTACAAGATATTTCCCTAAACTGGCAACTGTTTTGGGAGGAGCTGTAAAAAATACAACTGATTTTGAAGCAGCAAGTACGGTAGCGAGAACTACAAACTTCCGTGTAACAGTAAGAGATAACAAACCAGCAGGACAGGCTCAGACAGCTTATGCAACACAAACAATAGTAGTAGGATCTGCAGCAGCATTTACAGTCAATACAACATCACTTAATCCTAATGTCAATTCTACGATTACATGGACTGTTTCCGGAACAACAGCTTCCCCATATAATGTAGCTAATGTAAAAATTGATTATACGGAAGATGCCGGAGTAACCTGGACAGATCTTGCAGCATCAGTTCCAAATAACGGATCTGCAAGTGTTTTCATCCCGGCATCATTGGCAGGTAAGACGATTCATTTGAGAGTGTCGGCTATTGGTAATGTATTTTATGCAGTGAAACAAGCTACAGTATCCGGTACAATGGCTGTTTCTGAAGCAAAAAGTGATGTAAAACCAGTTAAGATCTATCCAAACCCTGTAGAAGATGTATTGAACGTTCTGAATGTATCTGCAAATGCATCTTACGAAATTTTCAATGCTCCGGGGCAGTTGGTTTCAAATGGAAATATAGGTGATGGTAAAATTAATGTCAGTACGCTTGTAAAAGGTGTATACTTTATTACGATCAACAACGGTAAAGAAGAAAAGACTACCACTAAATTTGTTAAAAAATAGTTGAACAAAAAGTAAAAATAAAAAACCTCTGAGTCATCAGAGGTTTTTTTATCGTTTGTGTTATCTCATAAAATAGCTGAAATAGCTGCAGCTTCCCATAAGGTTTTTCGTTGTTTCAGTATCAGAATACTGGGCTTTCAGCTGAGCAAAATAGGTTCTGTATTTCTGGTTTTTCAGATTGTCCATTTCCTTTTGGCGGGCATCTTCTTTTTCAGACCACTTAGGATCGGAATAATCAAAATCTTTTGGAGCCTTCGCTTCGTACTGGTAATATTTACCTTGTTCAGCACTGGCCATCTGGAATAAGATTCTTGCTTTTTCTTCCTTATTATTGGAAAGCTTAAGTGCCTTTTGATAATAGTTAATTGATAGATCAAAATTATCAGGTTCAATATAAGAAGTGTCCAGGAAGTTTTTATAATAATACTTGTAAGGATTCTTTCTGTCCGTATTCCAGAAGTCATATTTGCCTCCGTTGCTGTTGTCAATATCCATTACAAACAACTCACGGTAATATCCTAAAATAGAGGTGTTGTACAATAGGTTTCCGATAAGCTGATTGGCTTTTGCGGCTTTTTCACCCGTTCCATTTCCGATTTTTTTAAGCTGAATCAATACATCTGCCAGCTCAAGCTTGTTCATGCTGGTTTTAATGAAAGGGAAATCAGCATAATTTTCAGCTTTCATACTTTCTGTATCAGCACTTCCGAAACTTTCCCAAACATTATGTCCGAATACAAGATTTGAAATATTTTTGAATCCGTCGTATTCAGTAGGAGTGTATTGTTTGGTTGTAATGGTCTGGCCAGTCTTTTCGGTCCATTCGTAATTCTGTCTTGGGATACCGGCAAAGCTTTTTGCTTTTTCATAATAAGATTTCGCCTTTTCAAAATCAGCCAGTCTCATTGCTCTGTCTCCGTAAATGGTATTAAAGAAGGCGTCGATATTACCTACGCTATCCATATTTTTAGCAATGATTTGCTGTTCAAACTGGGTTTTATCAGGCTTTCTGTAAAACTCTTCCACACTCTTCACCAGGCCAGAATTCGGGTTGTACTGAAGATCCGAAAGCTTATTGTTCATCAGGAAGGATTTTCCGTCTTCACCCTGAAGGAAATAACGGTTTGCCATAACATCCTTAAGGAAATCGGCGGTAGACGGCACTTCACCATAATAATCGTAATTATCTGTAGTGGCTGTATCTTTCTCTACCTTTTTCTCAACGAAATATTCAGCATAATCTTTCATCAGATGATCTTCATACTTGGCATCAATTCTCGGCTGGGAAACAATGTCATTCAGAACTTTCATTCTTTTGATCTCTTCCAGATATTCAGGATTTGCTGTTTTTATATCTTCCAGGATTTCCGTACTTCCTTTGTAATCTTTTTTCAGGAATTTCAGATAGGCATCTGCAATCTGCCAATATTCATCTTTGGATTTTTCTTTAGTTTTGTCAGTGAATTTTTGAAGGTCATCAAGATAGTCCTTCATTTTATCATCATACCCATATCCGGAAGTAGTATAGAATGGAATTCTGTTTGGATTGTCCAGCAATTCATCGTCGCTTTGATCCACTTTCTTTCCGTCAGCAGATTCTTTAGATTTTGAACCTCCGAACAGGTTTTTAAAGAACCTTACAATTTTTTGCCAGAAAGAAAGCTTTTCCTCCTTTACTTCAGTAGTGGTAGTGGCTTTAGTATCTTTTGTAGTAGTATTGTTATCGGCTTTTCCTCTTTGTATATACGGACTATTAGCAGCATCTGAAGTGTAGTAATACGTAGGCAGATAGCTTCTTTCCAGTTCATTAATGCTTCTTGCAGCCATTACTTTCAGAATTTCAGAATCAGGATTGATTTCGTACATCTTTTCCATAGTTGGAATCGGATTGTTGAAGTCTTCATACCCTAAAAGGAAATACGCCATATTCTTTTCTTCATTCGTATTGGCTCTTTTCATAATATTGCTGAAAGATGCCGTATCAGAGAGCTTCATAGAAACAAATGCTGATTCCTTGCGGTCTTTGCTGTTCATGAATACCTGGAAGAAATTCCAGTTGGCATCACTGTTCATTTCCAATCCTCTCTGTGCTCCGGCTAATTGGTCCAGAGCCATGAAATAAACAGTTCCTTTCAATTTGATCGGAGCCACATAGGTTTTGAATGCCTGCATTGCAGAATCATAGTTTCTGGTATAATGGTTCAGACGTACAAGCTGATATCCGTAACGTTGCTTGATCTCAGGGTTTCTTGCTGCATTGTACAAAGACGTTAAAGCAGCAATAGTTTTGTTATAATCAAGAGCTGTTGCATTTTTCCTGTTGGCATCTCTGTCGTAATAAAATGAGTTCTCATTCTCAACATAATTGATGCTCATATAAGGCTCCAGATACTTGGCTTCAATCAGATAATCAAGACCTTCCTTGTATTTTTGGTAGAATCCGGTTCCTAGTTTTTGTAGAAGAGGATTTGTCGGACTTCCATTCTTTAAGGCATTCAGGTCGTTCATACTCATCTTATACACCAGATTCTGCGTCTCGGTATAGCTAAGCTGATTGTTGAAGAACTTCTTCCATGTTTCAATATTGTCATCAGGAATCAGCGCAGGATTGTATCCTCCATAAAATCTGCTTGAATAGTTGTGCAGAAAAGGAAGATAAGCCTTGTCCTTGATGATGGTTTGCGTAAAAAGGTTGAAGTAATCATAATCAGGATCTGACCACGCACAGGCGTCAGATTTTGTATAGAAAAGTGATACAACCGCAAGTGAAAGAATATACTTTTTCATAGGGTTCGTAGTGTTTTTTTAATTTTGTGTAATAGTTTATGGTTTGGTCTAGACAGGTATGCCTCTATCTCCGGGAGATTAAAATTTCCGATCTAACACAAATTTACTATCTAATTGATAATAAATAATATTAAAATGCGGGATTTTTTTCTCTAAAAATGAGATCACCTCTTTAAGTTGTTCTTCAGAGATTTCTTCTGCCTTTATTTTGAAGCCTTTGTTTAAATAACTTCCAAAATAGAATCCATCTTTCAACACCTGAATTTCGTGTTCGGATATCTTTTTGAAATTTGGGCTTTCAAGATCTCTTTTGGATAAAGCATTGATCAGTTTATGTTTGCCCAAATGATTGGTGACAATTCCCCAGGAATAGATAGGAAGTGCTACTTCAATTTTTTTGATAGGGTAGTCTTCCATTTTTGAAAGATAGCTTTTCAGAATGTTGATGTCCAGAATTGAATTTTTGTCAGAATTTTCCAGTGGTGATGAAGTGGAATAGCACATCAGATACACTTTTTCAACAGGAGGAATTCCGGTCTGTTTTTTATCTTTTACCTGATGAAGACGAAGGGTACAGGTGACTTTCTTTCCGGAGATCTTTTTGAGCTCTTTCAGAAATTTAAAATAATCATTTCGTGTTCCCGCTGTCCAGTCACAGTCGATCTGAATTTCATTATTGGTTTTCAGATGATACTCTTCGGCTTTCTTCTGAATTAAAATATGGATACTTTCAGCCAGAAATCTGATCTCTTCTGCAGAAATTCCCAGCAAAGTCTGATTGGTAATAAAAACCGTAGGAACAATCTGTTTATCCGTTTGAAAACTCTTGTCTTTTGTAATAACAGCTACCGGCTGAAATTTTCCGTTCACTTTGTCTACATCAAAAAACCTGGTGTATAAATAAGGTACGGTAGCCTGATCTGCTATTTTTTTTTCTTCCTGATCCAGTTTCAGATTGGTTTTCCAGTAATAAAAAGTATAAGGATGATTTTCTTTCTTATTGCATGACCCTATAAGAAAGAGAAGAAATACGAATAAAATTTTAAAATGTCTCATTGATATAAATCACTCTTGAAGCCACAATTCATTGTAGTCATATGCTTTTTCAAAAATAGAGATATTTAAGCAAAATATAAACCGTAAAATCCCGGTGATTAATTTGACGGATCGCTTTTCCCAACAAGAAAGCCGCCCCAATGGAACGACTCTCTCTATATACTGTTTTACTACTTGTAAAGTTCACTTTCGCACTTACAGGTTTCCTTATCAATGCTCTCTCTGGAAGAACAGCATCCATCAAGATGTAGAATATTTCCCCTTTCATCGGTAAGGTAAATTTTGTCTTTGTCGAATTTCACCAAAAATGTCTCCTCATATTCTTTGAAAACTACTTTCATGACTTTATTAGGAGCATATTTTCCGGCATTGATTTCCTCTGTTGTTTCTTTTCCGTCTGCCTGGTTCACCTGAACATATCCAAAATGAACATCACCATTTGCTTTTATATCCAGATAGTAGTGCGGAGTACCGGTGCCACTGTATCCTTTCATGATATCAAAGCTTCTGTGTCCGGTAAAAGGAATCTTTACCTGCTGTGCCAACGTAAAAATACTGATAAACAGGATCATTAAACTGAAAATCTTTTTCATTACTCTTTTTTTCAAAATTAAAGATATTTAAACAAAATATACTCCGTAAAAACCCGGTTATTGATGGGGTTTTTACCATTTTTTAAAGTCACATAATCCTTCTCCTTTTTAGGAAGAGCTATGTAACAAAAAACCACCCCAAAGGAGTGGCTTTTCTATAATTTAGTTTCATTCAGATTAAAAAACGGTTGCAGCAAGCTGAATTCTTGCATACTTATTAGACGGATTCCACATCGCCATCATCGTTACAGGAAGGCTGTAGTGATCTGTGATCTTGACTACTTTACCTGCTTTTACCCCTACATTTACAATGTCGAAACTGTTTTTGCCATTACCATACAAAAAGGTTTTATCGTTAAGGGCAAATCCGGCTCCTACAAAAGCATCCAGGTTTACTTTCTGTCCACTGATGACAGGATAGCTTGCCTGAACATAAGTGGAATATCTGTTTTTCTTATAACTTCCGTCGGCTTCCAGAATGACTTCTCCTGCATTGGCTCCTCCATACAGCATAATGTCAGCTTCAATATTGATCGGGAATGAAGGCCCGAAAGTATAATTTGTTCTTAAGTCAATAATATGAGCTGTTCTTCTCTGTGAATAGCTGAAGATATCATCAGCGGCCACTGCAGTATTGATATTTCTGGAGTTATAAAGATCCCATAATCCAATATAAAAACGACCGTCAGAATACTGAATATAATAATTGATCTCCTTATAATGGGTATTGTCCTTATCATCTGCTAATGCAGAAGCTCCCCAAATTCCTACTTTCCATTTTTTCTCTGCATCCAAAGCATAAGAAAGATTTCCCATTACAACAGGCTTGTCTGTAATAATAAGCCCTCTCCATAAGTGATTATTCTGAATGTTGGCTGTAAAATCAAGTCTGCCTTCTTTGGTTTCCTTGGTTTCACCAGTTTCCTGTGAAAATAACCTTCCTGTGCCTAAAGCAAGAAGAAAGATTCCCTTTAAGATTTTTTTCATCATGTGTTTATTTTAAAAATCCATATATAACTGCTGCGATTATAGCCCCTGTAATTGGGCCTATAACAGGAATCCAGGCATATCCCCAATCACTGCTTCCTTTTACAGGTAAGATGGCGTGCATGATTCTTGGGGCAAGGTCTCTTGCAGGGTTAATGGCATATCCTGTTGTTCCTCCTAATGATAAACCAATTGCCCACACTACAAACGTAACAGGAATGGCCCCGATAGAGCCTAATCCTACTTTAGCGGTTGGGTCTGCCTGCAAAGAAATGCTGGGGCCTGCAAAATAGAAAACACAGAATACCAGTACAAATGTTCCGATAATTTCACTAATCAGGTTAGAGGATGTCTTTCTGATTGCCGGACCAGTACTGAAGCAAGCCAGTTTAGCGCCTTCATCTTCTGTGATTGCAAAATGATCTTTATGGAAAAGCCACACCAGAAATGCACCCAGCATTCCTCCGATCATTTGGGCTGCGATATAAGAAGGAACGAGATCCCAGGAAAATTTCCCTGCAACGGCCAGTCCAATGGTTACAGCCGGATTCAGATGGGCACCACTTATTGGCCCTGCAACGGTTACTCCCACAAAAACGGCTAATGCCCATGCGGTAGTAATAACGATCCACCCGGAATTATTTCCTTTCGTATCTTTTAAGACAACATTGGCTACAACACCGTTGCCTAACAATATTAGAAGCATCGTCCCGATAACTTCTGCGATAAATGGGGTCATATAAGTTTTTTTTGATAAGTGAATTAATCTTCTATCCAGCTTTGAGAACGTGATACAGCTCTTCTCCATGAGTGTACCATTTTATCCACATGTTCTTTTTCCAACTGAGGGTGGAAATCTTTGTCAACAATCCATTGAGACTGAATTTCAGCTACATCTTTCCAGTATCCTACAGCAAGGCCGGCCAGGTAAGCTGCTCCTAGTGCTGTTGTTTCAAGTGTTTTAGGTCGTGTGATTTTAAAACCGAAAAGGTCAGACTGTATCTGCATCAGAAGGTCGCTTGCAGAGGCTCCTCCGTCTACTCTTAATTCAAGGCTTGCTCTTCCGGAATCTGCTTCCATTGCTTTTACAATATCATAAACCTGAAATGCAATTCCTTCCAGTGTAGCTCTTGCGATATGGGCATCGGTAGTACCACGGGTAATACCTACAATAGTTCCGCGGGCATACTGATCCCAATAAGGAGCACCAAGCCCCGTCAATGCAGGAACAAAATACACTCCGCCATTATCCTCTACAGAAGCAGCCAATTCATTTACCTGTTCAGATGAATGAATAAGCTTAAGCCCATCTCTTAACCACTGAATGGCTGCACCTCCCACAAATACACTTCCTTCCAGTGCATAATTCACTTCTCCATTGATTTTCCAGGCTACTGTTGTAAGCAGATTGTTTTTAGAAGTAACAGCCTCCGTTCCGGTATTCATTAACAGGAAGCATCCTGTTCCGTAAGTGTTTTTTACCATTCCGGGAGTAGTACACATCTGGCCAAATAAGGCCGCTTGCTGGTCTCCCGCGATTCCTGCAATCGGAATTTTGGTAGAGAACAGGGTAGTAGCGGTTTCACCATATACCTCACTGCTTTGTTTTACCGTAGGCAAAATAGCTTTTGGTATGTTGAATAGTTCTAATAAATCATTATCCCATTCTAAAGTATGAATATTCAGAAGCATTGTTCTGCTGGCATTGGACACGTCTGTGATAAACATTTTCCCGCGGGTAAGTTTCCACACAAGCCAGGTATCAACAGTTCCGAAACATAATTTCCCTTCTTCTGCTTTTTGTCTTGCTCCTTCTGTATTATCGAGAATCCATTTTAGTTTGGTTGCTGAGAAGTATGCGTCAAGAACAAGTCCTGTTTTTTCTTTGATTGTTTCCGCATGTCCTTGCTCTTTAAGTTCGTCGCAGTATTTTGAAGTTCTGCGGTCCTGCCATACAATTGCGTTATAGATAGGTTCACCGGTTTCCTTATCCCAAACGATGGTGGTTTCACGTTGATTCGTAATACCGATAGCGGCAACTTCCAGTCCGGAGATCCCTGCTTTCGCGATAACTTCTGCAGCTACTGAGATCTGTGAAGACCAGATTTCATTCGGATCATGTTCTACCCAGCCTGGGGTAGGGAATTTCTGACTGAAGTCTTTCTGAGATACATATTTTATTTCTCCACTGTGATTGAAGAGAATCGCTCTGGAGGAAGTCGTCCCCTGGTCTAGAGCGAGGATAAGCTTTTCATTCATGTATATAGTGCTAATTTAGGTTGATAACTTTAGGTGAATAAGGAGTTAATAAATACCCTCTTGCTAATTCAATAAATTCATTTTCCTGCTGCTGAGCCCATTCTTCAGAATATCCTTTTTCTTCAGCAATGATTCTTGCTACGTTATGAGCGGTGTCTATAGCGGCTCTTGCGTCAAGGAACAGTAAACGTACCCTTCTTGCCAGAATATCCTCAATAGTTTCTGCCATCTCTGTTCTTACAGCCCAAACTATTTCTGCTACAGTAAAAGGATGGTCCGGGTGAATTTTTTGGGCATAACGAGGGTTGCTTTCCTGCAGTGCTTTTATAGAAGGAATATCAGATCCGTAAACATACAGGTGGTTCGTTCTGTCTACCTGCTCCGGTTTTACATTTCCATGGATGGAAAGGTGCTCAGTCTTAGATGGGCTATTTCCCAACTTGTGAACTTTCATAGCTTCGTCTACGGTATCTTCCGCCATTTTACGGTAGGTTGTCCATTTTCCTCCGATAATAGAAACCAGTCCTGTTTCTGATGTAATCACTTTATGGCTTCGGGAAACTTCTTTTGTACTTTTGCTTCCATCTTTAGGAGCGGCAAGAGGACGAAGCCCGGCGAAAACTGATTTTACATCTTCACGGGTTGGTTTTTTAGCTAAATATTGTCTGGCGGTATTTAAAACAAAGTTGATTTCTTCTTCCAGGGCGCGAGGCTCAAAACTTTCATCCTTTAAAAGAGTGTCTGTAGTTCCTACTAAAGCTCTGTCATGCCATGGAACAACAAATAAAACCCTGCCGTCTGAAGTTTTTGGAATCATGATCGCATCATCACTTTTCAGGAAAGATTTATCCAATACAAGGTGAATTCCCTGGCTTGGTACTACTAGTTTACCATGCTTAGGGTTGTTCATATTAAGGATATCATTCGTAAAGACACCGGTTGCATTGATGACCACTTTACCGTGAATCTGATATTGCTGTTTAGAAAACTGGTCCTCCGCCACAACCCCGATTACTTTATCGGAAGCATCTTTTAGAAGGTTGATGACTTTTACGTAATTGACTGCACTTCCGCCTTTTTCAATAATGGTCTGGGTAAGGTTAATCGCAAGTCTGGCATCGTCAAATTGTCCGTCCTGGTAAACAACACCACTCATCAGGTGATTTTGTTCAATAGTAGGAAGCTTTTCAACAGTTTTTGATTTGCTGATGTATTTTGTTTTTCCCAAACTTAATTTTCCGGCAAGGAAATCATAAACGGAGAGTCCTATTTTATAGTAGATCCCTCCCCACCATGTATAGTTCGGAATAATGAAAGACTGATTTTTTACGATATGTGCTGCATTTTTTGCCAGAAGTCCTCTTTCTTTCAATGCTTCTTTTACCAATCCGACATCTCCCTGGGCAAGATATCTTACTCCGCCGTGTACTAGTTTGGTACTTCTGCTGGATGTTGCTTTTGCAAAATCATGAGATTCAATCAATAAAGTTTTGAATCCTCTGCTTACTGCGTCTAATGCTGAACCTAAACCACTGGCTCCTCCTCCTATGACAATAAAGTCCCATTCTTTTACATTGGTTAACTTACTGAGTTCTTCGTTTCGTTTCATAAATGTTTCGTTTATGTTTCGTTTTCAAATATATAAATTAAAAATGAAAGCAAAAAGAAAATAAATGAAATTTTAAGAAGTGAAAAAAAAACGGTATTTTTGATGAAACGAATAAAATGGAAAAGCTACTACCAAGACAGGATGAAATATTGAAAGAGCTTGATGAAAAAGGACATGTTCTTGTTCAGGATTTGTGTGAAAAGCTCAATGTTTCTTCAGTTACGATCCGAAAGGATCTGAACTATCTTGAAAGTTTGGGGCTTCTTTTCAGGAATCACGGAGGGGCGAGTAAGCAGGTAAGGTATGCTTATGAAAAAAATGTTGTAGAAAAAGAAAACATCAATGTAGAGGCGAAGCAGGCTATTGCGAGGGCAGCTTTATCATTGATTCAGGAAAATGACTGTATCATCTTGGCATCCGGAACTACCATGCATTATCTTGCCAGGATGCTGATGAATTTTGGTCCGCTTACAGTGTTGACATCTTCTCTGCGGGTGGCCATTGAACTTTGCAATAATCCTAATATTAATATTATACAGTTGGGTGGTGAAGTGCGGAAAAGTTCTACATCTATAGTAGGTTCTATTTCTGAAGGGATCCTTAAGCAGTTTTCATGCAATAAACTCTTTCTGGGAGTGGATGGTATTGATCCGGAATTCGGAATCAGTACTTCCAATGCTGCGGAAGCTCATCTGAACCAGATTATGATGGAGTGCGCAGATCAAACAGTGATTCTTGCAGATTCTTCAAAACTGAATAAGAAAGGATTTGGGAAAATTGCAGCTTTGGATCAGGTGGATTATCTGATTACTGACAGCTGTATTTCTGCGGAAGACAGGGCTGGACTGGAAGAAGTTGGAGTTACTGTTGTTGCTCAGTAAGGGTATCATTTTAATTTCTTTTCTAAAATCAAAATAAATCTTTGAGAAAGTTGTTCTGACTTTTTTCAAAATCATCTAATTGATTAAAAATCAAAATATTTTACTCAAAATATTTGTCAGTTATAAAATAATTCATAAATTTGCACACTCATTTTAGGAGCGTAGTATGCCTATATCAAAAGTAGAAATTACTTCAGACTTCCGAAAAATGGTGATAAATAAAGGATAAATTTTATTATAATATAAACAATGTCAGGTATTATTGGTAAAAAAATCGGTATGACGTCTTTGTTTAACGAAGAAGGAAAAAACATTCCTTGTACAGTTATTCAAGCTGGTCCATGCTCGATTTTACAGGTCAGAACCTTAGAAAAAGACGGTTATACAGCTGTTCAATTAGGTTTCGATGACAAGAGTGAGAAGAACGTTGGTAAAGCGTTAGCTGGTCATTTTAAAAAGGCTGGTTCTGCTCCTAAAGCTAAATTAGTAGAATTCCACGATGGATTTACTGAAGCAAAAGTAGGAGAGGTAGTAAGTGTTGATCTATTCATCGAAGGTGAGTATGTAGATGTAACAGGAACTTCAAAAGGTAAAGGCTTCCAGGGTGTTGTTAAAAGACACGGATTTGGAGGTGTAATGCAGGCAACTCATGGTCAGCACAACAGACTTAGAGCTCCAGGTTCTATCGGTGCTGGTTCAGACCCTTCAAGAGTATTCAAAGGGATGAGAATGGCTGGAAGAATGGGAGGTGAGCAGGTAACTGTTCAAAACCTTCAAGTGTTAAAAGTTGATCAAGAACAAAATCTTTTAGTAGTAAAAGGTGCTGTTCCGGGAGCTAAAAATTCTTATGTAATTATCAGAAAATGGAACTAGTAGTATTAAATACATCAGGAAAAGAGACCGGAAGAAAAGTAACTCTAGACGAAACAGTATTCGGAATTGAGCCAAATCAGCACGCGGTTTACTTAGAAGTTAAACAGTACCTTGCAGCACAAAGACAAGGAACTCATAAAGCAAAAGAAAGAAGCGAAATTACTGCTTCTACTAAAAAGCTTAAGAAGCAAAAAGGATCTGGATCTGCTAGATACGGGGATATCAAATCTCCAACTTTCAGAGGTGGAGGTAGAGTATTCGGACCAAAACCAAGAGACTACAGATTCAAATTGAATAAAGCTCTTAAGAGATTAGCTAAAAAATCTGTTTTATCTCAGAAAATGAGAGACAACAGCATTAAAGTTTTAGAAGATGTGAGCTTTGCTGCTCCTAAGACTAAAGATTTCATCAATGTATTAAATGCATTGGAACTTAACGGTAAAAAATCTTTATTCGTTCTTCCTGAAGCTAACAAGAATGTGTATTTATCTTCAAGAAACTTACCTAAAACTAAAGTAATGAACTTCAACGAGATCAGTTCTTACGATTTAGTAAATGCAGGTGAGATTATTTTCTTCGAAGGTGCAGTTGAAAAATTCCAGGAAAATTTAAAGAAATAAGTCATGTCTATTATTATTAAACCAGTTATTTCAGAAAAGGCTAATTACCTTACAGATTTAAGAGGTTCTTATTCTTTCTTAGTTGATCCTAAGGCGAATAAAATCCAGATTAAAAAAGCTGTTGAAGCAGCTTACGGTGTAAAAGTAGCAGACGTTAACACAATGATTTATGCTCCGAAGGTTTCTTCAAAGTACACTAAAAAAGGTCTTCAAGTAGGAAAGACAAACAAATTGAAAAAAGCGGTAATCAAACTTGCTGAAGGTGAGGTTATCGATATTTTTGCTGTAAATTAATTATTAATTATAAATAATAGTAATGTCTGTTAGAAAATTAAAACCTATCACCCCGGGACAGAGATTCAGAATTGTAAACAATTTTGAGGAAATTACTACCAACAAACCAGAGAAGTCTCTAACAGTTGGTATTAAAAAGTCAGGTGGACGTAACCAAACAGGTAAAATGACCATGCGTTACACCGGAGGTGGACACAAAAAGAAATACAGAATTATTGACTTCAAAAGAAACAAAGCAAACGTTGAAGCAACTGTAAAATCTGTAGAATACGATCCAAACAGAACTGCATTTATCGCTTTATTAGAGTACGCAGACGGAGAGAAGAGATATATCATCGCTCCAAACGGTATCAAAGTTGATCAGAAAGTAATTTCTGGAGAAAGCGTAGAGCCAAATGTAGGAAACGCAATGAAGTTGAAAAACATTCCTTTAGGTACTGTTATTTCTTGTGTTGAAATGAAACCTGGTCAAGGTGCAATTTTAGCAAGAAGTGCTGGTTCTTCAGCTCAATTGACTTCAAGAGACGGAAAATATGCAATCATCAAATTGCCTTCAGGAGAATCAAGAATGATCCTTACTGAGTGTTATGCAATGATTGGATCTGTTTCTAACTCTGACCACCAGTTAACTGTATCAGGTAAGGCTGGTAGAAGCAGATGGTTAGGTAGAAGACCAAGAACAAGAGCGGTTGTAATGAACCCGGTTGATCACCCAATGGGAGGTGGTGAAGGACGTTCTTCTGGAGGTCACCCAAGATCTAGAAACGGTAAACCAGCTAAAGGTTACAAAACTAGAAAGAAAAACAAAGTGTCTAACCGTTACATCGTATCTAAAAGAAAATAATTATGGCAAGATCACTTAAGAAAGGACCGTTCATTCATCATACTTTAGATAAGAAGGTTCAGGCAAATATAGAAGCTAACAAGAAAACTGTTATCAAAACTTGGTCTAGAGCATCAATGATCTCTCCAGACTTCGTAGGACAAACTATTGCAGTACACAACGGGAAATCTTTTATCCCAGTTTATGTTACAGAAAACATGGTTGGTCACAAGCTAGGCGAATTTTCTCCAACAAGATCTTTCAGAGGTCATGGTGGTAACAAAAACAAAGGAAGCAGATAATCATGGGATCAAGAAAAAGAGAAAGTGCATTAGCACGTAAATTGACAAACCAAGACGTAGTAAAAGCAATACACAATGATTGCCCATCTTCTCCAAGAAAAATGAGATTAGTAGCTGATATCATTAGAGGAGAGCAGGTAGACAAAGCTTTATACATTCTAAAATATTCTAAAAAAGACGCATCTAACAAGCTAGAAAAAGTATTGCTTTCAGCAATGGCTAACTGGCAGACTAAAAACGAAGGTGCTGATATTGAAGAAGCAAATCTTATCGTTAAAGAAATTTTTGTAGACAGTGCTAGACAATTGAAGAGACTAAGACCAGCTCCACAAGGTAGAGGGTACAGAATCAGAAAAAGATCAAACCACATTACATTAATCTTAGGTAAAAAAGAAAATTAATCAAGGTATGGGACAGAAGACAAATCCAATTGGTAATAGATTAGGTATCATCAGAGGATGGGATTCTAACTGGTTTGGTGGAAACGATTATGGAGACAGAATCGCTGAAGACTACAAAATCAGAAGATACCTTGAGGCTAGATTATCTAAAGGTGGTATTTCAAAAATTTATATCGAAAGAACACTTAAATTAGTAACAGTTACAATCACTACTGCTAGACCGGGACTTATCATCGGTAAAGGAGGTCAGGAAGTTGATAAATTGAAAGAAGAATTGAAGAAACTTACAGGTAAGGATATTCAAATCAACATCTTCGAAATCAAAAGACCTGAATTAGACGCTGTATTAGTTGCTGATAGTATTTCTAAGCAAATTGAAAACAGAATTTCTTACAGAAGAGCTGTTAAAATGGCAATGGCAAGTACTATGAGAATGGGTGCTGAAGGTATCAAAGTTCAAATCTCTGGTAGATTGAACGGAGCTGAAATGGCAAGATCAGAATCTTTCAAAGAAGGAAGAATTCCATTGTCAACTTTCAGAGCTGATATTGATTACCACTGGGCAGAAGCTCACACTACTTACGGTAGACTAGGAGTAAAAGTTTGGATCATGAAAGGTGAAGTTTACGGTAAAAGAGAACTTTCTCCACTAGTGGGACAACAGAAAAAAGGAGGTCAGTCAGACAGAGGAAACAGAGGAGGAGACAGAGACAACAGAAGACCTAGAAAAAACAACAACAATAACAATAATAATTAAAATTTTAGATTAGAAATTTTGAATTTTAAATTACCGTTACTTTTTTAAAATTAAAAAAAATCTAAAATCTAAAATCTAAAATCTAAAATTTAGAAATTATGTTACAACCAAAAAGAACCAAATTCCGTAGAGTTCACAAGATGAAGATGAAGGGGAATGCCCAAAGAGGTAGTCAACTTGCTTACGGAACTTTTGGGATCAAAGCAACGGAAGGAGCTTGGATCACTGCAAGACAGATTGAAGCAGCTCGTATCGCTGCGACAAGATATATGAAGAGAGAAGGTCAACTATGGATCAAAATCTTCCCAGACAAGCCAATTACTAAGAAACCAGCGGAAGTACGTATGGGTAAAGGTAAGGGTGCTGTTGAATATTGGGTAGCTGTAGTAAAACCAGGTAAAATTATGTTCGAAATCGGAGGTGTACCTTACGATATCGCTAAGGAAGCTTTAAGACTTGCTGCACAAAAATTACCAGTAGTTACTAAATTCATCGTTGCTAACGATTTTGTTAAACCTCTATAATCTTTGAATACAATGAAAAATGCTGATATTAAAAATTTAAGCGCGGGTGATATTCAAGCTCAATTAACTGAAGCAAAAGCTCAATATTCTAAATTGAAATTAGCTCATGCAATCAGTCCAATTGAAAACCCGATTCAAATCAGAGATTTGAGAAAAACAATCGCAAGACTAAACACTGAGTTAACTAACAAACAATAATTTCATTTTACAATGGATAGAAATTTAAGAAAAGAAAGAATCGGAGTGGTTTCCAGCAATAAAATGGAAAAAACTATTGTTGTTAGTGAAACTACAAGAGTAAAGCACCCGATGTACGGTAAATTCGTTTTGAAAACGAAAAAATATACTGCACACGACGAGAACAACGAATGCACAGAAGGTGATACAGTTTTGATCCAAGAAACTAGACCTTTGAGCAAGAGCAAGAGATGGAGATTAGTAAGAATCATTGAAAAAGCTAAGTAATAATGTTACAAACAGAATCAAGATTAAAAGTTGCTGATAACACAGGTGCTAAAGAAGTACTAGTTATTAGAGTTCTGGGAGGAACCAGAAGAAGATATGCTTCAGTTGGTGATAAAATCGTTGTTACTATCAAGGATTCTACACCATCAGGAAACGCTAAAAAAGGTCAGGTATCTAAAGCTGTAGTAGTAAGAACTAAAAAAGCAGTAAGAAGAAAAGATGGTTCATACATCAAATTCGACGACAATGCTTGTGTATTACTAAACGCAGCGGGAGAAATGAGAGGAACACGTGTTTTCGGACCTGTTGCTCGTGAGTTGAGAGACAAAGAATATATGAAAATCATTTCATTAGCTCCTGAAGTACTTTAATTTTTAAAATTTTTAAAAGAAATGTCAAAGTTAAAAATAAAAAGAGGAGATAACGTAATCATTACTACTGGTAAGAAAGATATCAAAGGTAAGACTGGTGAAGTTATTGAAGTGATCAAGAAAGAAGGAAAAGACCCTAGAGTAATCGTTGCAGGACTTAACATCGTTAAAAAACACGTTAAGCCTTCAGCTTCAAATCCGCAAGGAGGAATTACTGAAAAGGAAGCTTCTATTCATATCTCAAACGTAGCTTTAGTTGGTAAAGACGGAAAAGCTATCAAAATCGGTTACAAAATCGAAGGAGATAAGAAAGTGAGAGTTAACAAAAAAACGGGTGAAACTTTATAATTTGAATTAACATGGAATTTATAGCAAGACCCAAAAAAATATACAAAGAGCAAATTGTTCCTGCAATGATGGAAGAATTTGGGTACAAGTCAATCATGCAAGTACCTAGATTAGAGAAAATTGTTGTATCACAAGGTTTAGGAGACGCTACTGCAGATAAGAAAATTATCGATTATGCTGTAGAAGAACTTACAAACATTACAGGTCAGAAAGCAGTAGGTACAATCTCTAAGAAAGATGAAGCTGCATTCAAACTAAGAAAAGGAATGCCTGTAGGAGCAAAAGTAACATTGAGAGCTCAGAGAATGTATGAGTTCTTAGACAGACTTACTTCTTCTGCTTTACCACGTATCAGAGATTTCTCTGGTATCAAAGCAGATGGTTTCGATGGTAGAGGTAACTACAACTTAGGTATTACTGAGCAAATTATCTTCCCTGAGATCGTAATTGACAAAGTGAAAAAAATCCAAGGGATGGACATCACTTTCGTAACTACTGCGAAAACAGATAAAGAAGCTAAAGCATTATTAACTCACTTCGGTTTACCATTTAAAAAGAACTAAGAAATGGCTAAAGAATCAATGAAAGCGCGTGAGCGCAAAAGAGAAGCACTAGTTGCTAAATACGCTGCTAAAAGACAAGCTCTTAAAGAAGCTGGTGATTACGAAGGACTTCAAAAATTGCCTAAAAATGCTTCTCCTGTAAGATTACACAACAGATGTAAACTAACAGGTAGACCAAGAGGATACATGAGAACGTTCGGTATTTCCAGAGTAACTTTCAGAGAAATGGCAAACAACGGTCTTATCCCAGGGGTAAGAAAAGCTAGTTGGTAATAATTACTAATTAAAAATCGGGACAATTAAGTTGTCAAGATACTAAAGAATAAAATATCAGACTGAAGTTTTCTGAAGTCTGATATTTTTCTCTTCAAGTCTTTTCAATACTGATTGTTCTTTAACCAATAATTTATAAAAGAAAAATGGTAACAGATCCAATTTCAGATTTCCTAACAAGAGTAAGGAACGCACAAAGCGCAGGCCACAAAGTGGTGGAAATTCCTGCATCGAAAATCAAAAAGGAGATTACTAAGATCCTATTTGATCAAGGGTATATCTTAAACTTCAAGTTTGAAGATAACGCTGTTCAAGGAGTGATCAAAATCGCTTTAAAGTACGATAAGCAAACTAACAAACCTGCTATTAAGTCTATTCAAAGAGCTTCTAGACCAGGTTTGAGACAGTACAAAGGTTCTACTGAACTTCCAAGAGTACTAAACGGTTTGGGTATTTCTATCATCTCTACTTCTAAAGGAGTAATGACTGACAAGAAAGCTAGAGAAGAGAAAGTAGGCGGTGAAGTAATCTGCTATGTTTATTAATTTTTAATCAGAGGAAAATGTCAAGAATTGGTAAAGCAATTATAACAATTCCAGCTGGAGTTACAATCACTGAAAACAACGGTGTAGTAACTGTAAAAGGAGCGAAAGGAGAACTTTCTCAAGAGCTTACGGCAGGAATTACTATAGAACAAAAAGATGGTGAACTGAATGTAAACAGACCATCTGATTCTAAACAACACAAAGCGCTTCACGGTTTATACAGAGCGTTAATCAACAACATGATTGTTGGTGTAAATACAGGTTTCGAAAAGAAACTAGAACTAGTAGGGGTAGGATACAGAGCTTCACACGCAGGTCAAAAACTTGAGTTAGCTTTAGGATTCTCTCACGGTATCGTATTAGAACTTCCAGGTGAAGTAAAAGTTGATACATTGACTGAAAAAGGTAAAAACCCAATTATTACTTTAACGTCTCACGACAACCAACTTCTAGGAATGGTAGCTGCAAAGATCCGTTCTTTCAGAAAGCCTGAGCCATACAAAGGAAAAGGTGTAAGATTCGTAGGAGAAATTGTTAGACGTAAAGCTGGTAAATCTGCTTAATAAATTATAAGTATTATGGCATTAAGTAAATTAGAAAAAAGAATAAGAATCAAAAGAAGAGTAAGAGGGAAAATCTCTGGATCTTCTGAATTGCCAAGATTATCTGTATACAAAAGTAATAAGGAAATTTACGCTCAGTTAATCGACGATAAAAATGGTAAAACTTTAGCATCAGCTTCTTCTAGAGAAAAAGGTGTAGACGCTAAAGGTACTAAGACTGAAGTTTCTGCTGCTGTTGGTAAAGCTATCGCTGCTAAAGCTATCGCTGCAGGAATCGAAAGTATTGTATTTGACAGAAACGGTTTCGTATATCACGGTAGAGTAAAAGCTCTAGCTGATGGTGCGAGAGAAGGTGGACTTAAATTCTAATCATTAAATTTCGGAAAATATGTTAGGACTAGATAATATAGAAAGAGTAAAACCGGGAGGATTAGAATTAAAAGATCGTCTCGTAGCTGTTAACAGAGTAACAAAAGTAACTAAAGGAGGTAGAGCTTTCGGATTTTCTGCTATTGTTGTAGTAGGTAATGAAGAAGGTATCATCGGTTTCGGTTTAGGAAAATCTAAAGAGGTTGCTTCTGCAATTGCTAAAGCAGTTGAAGACGCTAAGAAAAACCTTGTGAAAGTTCCTGTAATGAACCATACTATTCCTCACCAAACTACTGCTAGATACGGTGGTGCAGATATCTTCTTAAGACCTGCTTCTCACGGTACAGGACTTATCGCCGGTGGTGCGGTAAGAGCGGTATTGGAATCTGCTGGTATTCACGATATCCTTTCAAAATCTAAAGGATCTTCTAACCCTCACAACGTGGTGAAAGCTACTTTCAAAGCGTTATTGGATATCAGAAGACCTGAAGAGATCGCTAGAATGAGAGGAGTTTCTCTAAGTAAAGTGTTTAACGGTTAATAATTAAAACAATGGCAACAATTAAAGTAAAGCAAGTAAGAAGCGCTATTGGTAGAACAAAAACCCAAAAGAGAACGCTTGAAGCATTAGGATTAAAAAAACTTCATCAAGTGGTAGAACACGAAGCTACTCCTTCTATCTTAGGAATGATAGCTGCTGTAGGTCACTTACTAGAAGTTCAAAAATAATTTTATAAAAGAGAAATTAAAATGAATTTAAATAATATACAACCTGCTGCAGGATCTACTTTCAACTCAAAAAGAATTGGTAGAGGTCAAGGTAGTGGAAAAGGAGGTACTTCAACAAAAGGACACAAAGGTCAGAAAGCTAGAGCTGGTTATTCTCAGAAAATCGGTTTCGAAGGTGGACAGATGCCTTTACAAAGAAGATTACCTAAATTCGGTTTCAAAAACGTAAATAGAAAAGAGTTTAGAGGAATTAACCTTGATACTATTCAAACTTTAATCGAGAACAAATCCATCACTGGAGATATCACGAAAGAAGTTTTAGTAGCAAACGGGATAGTTTCTAAAAACGAATTAGTGAAAATTATGGGTAGAGGAGAATTGAAATCTGCGGTTTCAATCTCTGCTGACAAATTCACTAAATCTGCTGAAGAGCTTATTGCTAAGGCAGGTGGAAAAGCAATTACCTTATAATACTTACTAATGAAAGAATTTATACAAACACTTAAAAATATATGGAGCCTAAAGGAGTTAAGAGATAAAATTCTCTTTACGTTAGGTATTATCCTTGTGTATAGATTCGCATCTTATATCTCACTTCCGGCAATTAACCTTGCAGAGGTGGGAGATCTCTTAGAGCATTATAAAAATCAAGGCGGTAACAAGCAAGGAGCAGGTCTCCTTGGCTTGCTTTCGTCGTTTACGGGGGGAGCTTTCAGCCACGCTTCCGTAATGGCGTTGGGTATCATGCCTTATATTTCTGCTTCTATTATTGTTCAGTTGATGGGAATGGCTATTCCTTATCTTCAGAAGCTTCAGAAAGATGGAGAGTCAGGTAGAAATACATTGAACCAAATTACAAGATGGTTAACAATTGGAGTTTGTCTGGTACAGGCACCTTCTTATTTAACTTCTATTACTCAATTATTCTTACCGTATGCTCAGTTCCAATCTGCATATTTTGTAGAGCCAAATTCTATCATGTTCTGGTTGCCAAGTATTGTAATCTTGGTTGCTGGTTCAGTATTCGCAATGTGGTTAGGTGAAAAGATTACTGACAAAGGAATCGGAAATGGTATTTCCATCCTTATTATGGTTGGGATCCTTTCAAGATTACCTGAAGCATTCGTACAGGAAATGGCCGTGCAGAACGGAAAAGGAGGAATGGGATCTATCATGATCCTTATTGAAGTATTATTCTGGATGGTAGTTGTTCTTTTGGCCGTGATTTTATCTGTGGCTGTTAGAAAAATTCCAATTCAGTATGTAAGCAGAGCTCAAGCAAGAGGAGGTGTAAACAAGAATCTTATGCAGGGCGCAAGACAATGGATTCCATTGAAAGTAAATGCTGCTGGTGTAATGCCGATTATCTTTGCTCAGGCATTGATGTTCGTACCAGGATTATTAACAAAATTCGATGAGTCTAACACTTTTCTTGCAGGTTTCAAGAATGTTTTTAGCTGGCAGTACAATGTATTGTTTGCGCTATTAATTATTATCTTCTCG
Organism: Chryseobacterium rhizoplanae; assembly: GCF_900182655.1. Lineage (GTDB taxonomy): Bacteria > Bacteroidota > Bacteroidia > Flavobacteriales > Weeksellaceae > Chryseobacterium > Chryseobacterium rhizoplanae. The sequence continues at coordinate 72,203 of NZ_FXTC01000002.1, read as the reverse complement.
TTTTTCTATACTGCAATTACAATTCCGGTAAACCAGATGGCTGATGATTTGAAGAGAAATGGAGGTTTAGTACCGAAAGTAAGACCAGGGAAAGAGACAGCAGATTACTTAGATGATATTTTATCAAAAATTACCTTGCCAGGTGCAATTTTTTTATCTATCTTTGCAGTCCTTCCGGCAATTGTGCATGGAAGCTTTGTTCAGACAGATGCGTTTGCCCTATTTTTCGGGGGAACGTCACTATTAATTATGGTGGGTGTAATTTTAGATACTGTTCAACAGATTAATACATATCTGCTGAATCATCATTATGATGGCTTAATGCAGTCTAAACTGTCTAGAACGACTGGATATTAATTTATGGCAAAACAAAAACATATTGAACAAGACGGCGTTATAACGGAAGCACTTTCGAACGCTCAGTTCCGTGTAGAACTTGAAAATGGGCATATCCTTATTGCTCATATTTCCGGTAAAATGCGAATGCACTATATTAAACTTTTACCTGGTGATAAGGTAAAACTAGAAATGTCTCCCTATGATTTAACAAAAGGGAGGATCACATTTAGATATTAACAATTAGCCAAATGGAATACACTTTCCATTTGGCATTTGTAAAAAATAAATACTATCAAAATGAAAGTAAGAGCATCAATTAAAAAAAGAAGCGCTGATTGCAAAATCGTACGCAGAAAAGGTGTACTGTTCGTAATCAACAAGAAGAACCCAAAATTTAAACAAAGACAAGGCTAACATTAAATTATGGCGAGAATTGCAGGTATTGATTTACCAAAAAACAAAAGAGGTGTTATCGGTTTAACTTACATCTATGGAGTAGGAAGAAGTACTTCTTCTGAAATCCTTAAAGCTGCCGGTATCAGCGAAGACAAGAAAGTCAACGAATGGAATGACGATGAATTGGCTGCAATCAGAACATATATCTCTGAAAACGTTAAAGTAGAAGGAGAATTAAGATCTGAAGTGCAATTGAACATCAAGAGATTGATGGACATAGGATGCCAACGAGGAATACGTCACAGACTAGGATTACCTTTAAGAGGCCAGAGAACGAAAAACAACTCTAGAACCCGTAAAGGAAAGAGAAAAACAGTTGCTAACAAGAAAAAGGCAAGTAAATAATCGTTAGGAATTATGGCAAAACAAAGTAAAGTAGTTAAAAAAAGAAAAGTAAAAGTTGAAGCTATTGGTGAAGCACATATTCAAGCTTCTTTCAATAACATCATCATTTCTTTAACAAATAAAAGTGGAGAGGTTATCTCTTGGGCATCTGCCGGTAAAATGGGATTCAGAGGTTCTAAAAAGAACACTCCTTTTGCTGCTCAAATGGCAGCTGAAAATTGCTCTGCTGTAGCTCATGAAGCTGGATTAAGAAGAGTAAAGGTGTTTGTGAAAGGTCCAGGTGCAGGTAGAGAATCTGCTATCAGATCTATTCACAATTCAGGAATTGAAGTTAGCGAAATCATTGATGTGACTCCAATGCCGCACAATGGATGTAGACCACCAAAAAGAAGAAGAGTTTAATTTTTAGAATTTACCCATTATGGCAAGATATATTGGACCTAAAACTAAGATTGCTAGAAAGTTTGGTGCTGCAATCTACGGAGATGATAAAAACTTCGAAAAAAGAAAAAACCAACCGCCAGGACAACACGGTCCTAACAAAAGAAGAGGTGCTAAAAAATCAGAATATGCAGTTCAGTTAGCTGAAAAACAAAAAGCTAAATATACTTACGGTATTTTAGAAAGACAGTTTGCTAACTTATTTGAAAAAGCACACAGAAGCAAAGGAGTAACAGGTGAAGTTCTATTACAACTTTGTGAATCAAGATTGGATAACGTAGTGTACAGATTAGGTTTTGCTAAAACTAGATCAGGTGCAAGACAATTAGTTTCTCACAGACACATCACTGTAAACGGAGAAATTCTTAATATCCCTTCTTACTTGGTAAAAGCTGGTGATGTAATCACTGTAAGAGAAAAGTCTAAGTCTCTTGAAGTTGTTACCAATGCATTGGCTTCTAAGTCAAACTATGAGTGGTTACAATTCAACGATGAGAAGAAAGAAGGTACTTTCATTTCTGCTCCAGAAAGAATCCAGATTCCGGAGGACATCAAGGAGAACCTTATCGTGGAACTTTACTCTAAATAATTTTTTAATCAAATTTTTGCTCAACCCAATAATATGGCAATTTTACAATTCATAAAACCCGATAAAGTAATTTTACTTAACTCTGATGAATTTAAAGGTCAATTCGAATTCAGACCTTTAGAACCAGGTTTCGGGCTTACAATCGGTAATGCTTTGAGAAGAGTGTTGCTTTCTTCTCTGGAAGGATACGCTATTTCATCTATCAAAATAGAAGGTGTAGAGCACGAATTTTCAACTATTCCAGGAGTAATCGAAGATGTTACCGAAATTATTCTTAACCTTAAACAAGTAAGATTAAAAGCTGCAGCAGAAGGCCAGGCGAACGAGCAGGTTGTTGCTAAAGTTTCAGGTCAAACGGTTATTACTGCTGGTGATTTAGGTAAGTCTATCAATGGATTTGAGGTTTTAAACCCGGATTTAGTGATTTGCAACCTAAACAGTGATGTAACTTTCGAAATTACTTTCAATATTGAAAAAGGTAGAGGGTATGTGCCTTCTGAACAAAATAAGTCAAACAATGCTCCTGTAGGAACTATTGCTATCGACTCTATTTTTACGCCGATCAAGAAAGTACAATATAGCATTGAAAATTATCGTGTAGAGCAAAAAACAGACTACGAAAAACTTGTACTAGATATAGAAACTGACGGGTCTATCAGCCCGCAGAATGCTTTAACTGAAGCTTCTAAGATATTAATTTATCACTTCATGCTATTCTCTGATGAGAGAATCACGCTTGAAACTGAAGCTGTAAAAGCATCTATCCAGTACGATGAAGAAACTCTTCACACAAGACAACTTCTTAAGTCTAAATTAGCAGATATGGATCTTTCTGTAAGAGCCCTTAACTGTCTAAAAGCAGCTGAAGTAGAAACTCTTGGAGAATTGGTTTCTTACAGTAAGTCTGATTTGATGAAATTCAGAAATTTTGGTAAAAAATCTTTGACAGAACTAGAAGAATTAGTGCATTCAAAAGGTCTTAACTTCGGTTTCGACGTTGCAAAATATAAGTTAGACGCTGATAAATAATTAATAATGAGACACGGTAAAAAATTCAATCACTTAGGAAGAACAGCTTCTCACAGAAGTGCTTTACTTTCTAATATGGCTTGTTCTCTAATTGAGCATAAAAGAATCAACACTACTGTAGCTAAAGCTAAAGCTTTAAGAGTATATGTTGAGCCTCTATTAACAAAAGCAAAAGAAGATACTACACACAACAGAAGAGTAGTATTCTCTTACCTTCAAAATAAATTTGCGGTTGCTGAATTATTCAGAACTGTAGCTCCTAAAATCGCTGAAAGAAACGGTGGTTATACAAGAATCATTAAGACAGGTTTCAGACCAGGTGATGCTGCTGATATGGCTCTTATCGAATTAGTAGATTTCAACGAGCTTTACAACCCTAATGCTGAAGAGAAAAAAGCTACAAGAAGAAGCAGAAGATCAACTGCTGCACCTAAAAAAGCTGAAGCTGTAGTAGCTGAAGCTCCTGCAGTAGAAGAGAAAGTAGAAGAAGCTAAAGCTGACACTACTGAAGAGAAAACTGAAGAATAATATTCATTCAGATATATAAAAAAAACCATCCGGATTGCCGGATGGTTTTTTTATTTTCTTCAATACACTTGTAAAATAAAGTGTCCCTCAATATAGAGGGACACTTTATTTTAGATCTTTGTTCTTTTCAATTCAATAATATTATTGCCCTGCTCAAGGTGAAGGCTGTCTCCTTTTACCCTTGCGGTCATATCATCTTTCTTGTAAATTGTTTCATCACCTTTGGTTTCTGTTTTAGGTAATGTAAAAGTTTTCTTGTTGCTGGTAATGGCAACTGTACTTTCTTTCGGATCGTTTTTGAATACAACTTTCACTAAGGTTCCGTCTGTGGCTTTATAAACAAAATCTGTTTTTTCAATCTTCTGCCCGTTTATATCTACCGTTGAAGAACTTTGTGTTACCGAATCTATTTTTCCGTTGTTGTCTGTAACTACAGTTTCTGAGCTATCTGTTTTGATAATGCTTTTGTTTCCGCTCTCATTTTTTTTACAGCTGATAACTGTTAGTGCAAGTACAGCACTTAATGCTAAAAGACTTTTTTTCATGATTATATTATTTGATATTCAATATGATTTTTATATTTTAATTTTACAAAAATCATGCCTTACAATATGAGAAATTTTAGTCATTATTTATACATAATTCTTTTCTTTTTCTCTTTTAATACAATGTTTTCACAAAAAGGGAATTTTGAAATTAAGAATGGACATTTTATCTTAAATGGGAAACCGTTCACAGTATATTCCGGTGAGATGCACTATCCCAGAGTTCCTTCAGAATATTGGAAACACCGGCTGGAGATGATGAAGGCAATGGGTTTGAATACAGTTACCACTTATGTTTTTTGGAATTACCATGAAGAATCTCCCGGGAAATGGAATTTTTCGGGAGAAAAAGATTTGAAGAAGTTTATAAAAACAGCACAAGAAGTCGGTTTATATGTTATTATTCGGCCGGGACCTTATGTCTGTGCGGAATGGGAATTTGGTGGATATCCTTGGTGGCTGCAAAAAAATAAAGATCTTGAGATAAGAAGAGACAATAAAGCTTTTCTCGAAGAATGCCGGAAATATATCAATCAGCTGGCAAAACAAATAGTACCCTTACAGATCAATAATGGTGGTCCGGTGATTATGGTACAGGCTGAAAATGAATTTGGTTCCTATGTCGCTCAAAGAAAAGATATTCCTCTCGAAGAGCACAGAAAATACAGCCATAAGATAAAAGAGATGCTTTTGAACAGCGGAGTTTCGGTTCCGTTATTTACTTCAGATGGAAGCTCGCTTTTTAAAGGTGGTTCTATTGAAGGAGCGATACCAACAGCAAACGGAGAAGGTGATATTGATATTTTAAAGAAAAGTATCAATGAATATAATGGAGGGCAAGGTCCTTACATGGTTGCCGAATATTACCCCGGATGGCTTGATCATTGGGCAGAACCCTTTGTTAAGGTTACTACAGAAGAAGTGGTAAAGCAAACAGAGATGTATATAAAAAACGGAATTTCTTTTAATTATTATATGATTCATGGCGGAACCAATTTTGGATTTACCAGCGGTGCAAATTACGATAAGGATCACGATATACAGCCGGATATTACAAGCTATGATTATGATGCTCCCATCAGTGAAGCAGGTTGGGCCACTCCAAAGTATAATGCGTTGAGAGAAATTTTTCAAAAAATACATCAGAATACGCTTCCGGATATTCCAAGGCCGATGAAGGTCATTACTATTCCCACCATTAAATTTTCAAAAATAAATTGCCTTTTTGATCTTACCAATCGTCAAAAACCTGTTATGAGTGACAAACCGCTCACCTTTGAAGATCTGAATATCGGAAACGGGTATGTTCTCTACAGAAGAAAATTTGATAATGATACGAAAGGAAAATTAGAAATAAAAGGATTACGTGATTATGCCAATATCTACATCAATGGCAGATGGAAAGGAGAATTGAACAGGATGAACAAAAAATATGATCTTGACATTGAAATTAAATCCGGGGACCGATTGGAAATTTTGGTTGAAAATATGGGCAGGATTAATTATGGAGCAGAGATTGTCCATAATTTAAAAGGCATTATCAGTCCGGTAAAAATCAACGGAACTGAAGTCTCCGGAAACTGGGAAATGCTTCCAATGCCTTTTAATACTTTTCCCAAACATACTTTTAAGCAAAAAGACATTGCCGCTCACTCACCTGTAATTCAGGAAGCTGAATTTACACTGGATGAAACAGGAGATACTTTTCTTGATATGAGAAATTTTGGAAAAGGAATTGTTTTTATCAACGGAAAAAATGCAGGAAGATACTGGAGTGCTGCAGGCCCTCAACAAACACTTTACATTCCCGGGGTATGGTTGAAAAAAGGGAGAAACCTGATTCAGATCTTTGAGCAGATTAAACTTCATAATACAGTAAGTGGTATTGAGCATCCTATTCTTGATCAGCTTACGAAATAAAAATTAATTTTTAAATATAAGTTTGAATTTATTTGTCTTTACTTTAATTTATTGTAAAATAATTAAATTATTGTTGTTTTTAAAATGAAAAATTGATTAAATTTAATAGCCGCTAAAAACCAAACCATAGCCGTAACTCAAATACTAATATTACCCGAAGGTGTAATTGATTTCAATTTGTTTTCTGTTGAAATTTGCTACAAACAAAATAAGTCATGAGCATTTCCATCGCCATAGTAGAAGACGAAAAAAACTACAACAATGCGTTGAAGAAAGTAATCAATTACCAACAGGATATGAAGGTAACTGCTCAGTTCTTTGACGGAAATGATGCCATTCAAAACCTTCCTGCCGTTTCCCCGGATGTCGTGATGATGGATATCCAGTTGCAGGATATGCTCGGAATTGAAATCATAGAAAAACTGCGAAAAGAAATGCCTGATACGCAATTTATTATGTGTACCAGTTTTGATGATGATGAAAAGATCTTTAATTCTTTAAAGGCCGGTGCGATGGGCTATCTTGTAAAAGGAGAAAGTATGGACAAAATCCTCTCTTCTATCCGGGATGTATACCAAGGTGGAGCTCCTATGAGTTTTTCCATTGCCAGGAAAGTTCTCAAACATTTTGAAAGAAAGCTACCGGAAATTAAAGGTTTTGATGAACTTACAGAGCGTGAAAAGGAAATTCTTGAACTTCTTTCAGAAGGTCTTCTATACAAAGAAATTGCAGATAAAAAATGCATCAGCATTGATACCGTAAAAAAGCACGTCGGAAATATCTACAGAAAACTTCACGTAAACAATAAAGTGGAGGCTATTAATAAATTTAACCAATCAAAAAACTAAGAAATTATGGAAAATTTAAATGCAACAAGTCAGGAAGTTCTTGATGATAATTTATCTTACAGAGAAGGCCCTATCGGTAATAAACTTGATCAGTTAGTGGATGGGGTGGAAATGCTGCCTATTAGCCGCATTCTGGCAGAAAGTTTTATTGATAGTGCTAAAAATGGAGTCTTGCCATTTATGCAAAATCAAAATGTGAATTTTAATCTCGGAGGTATGTATGCTGTAAAACATTTACTCCTAAAAGATATTTGCGAGATTATGAATGAAATTAAGGCTACCTATTTAACATTTACTTTCGTACAGATAGATCCTCAGGATTCCAGGGTAAGACTCACACCGTATTCTAGAAACAGGGTGATCTACATGGTAGCCTCTTTGCAAACACAAGGTAAAAATACGATTGATGGAAATAATTATCTCATCATTAATGCCAATCAGGATCTTACACTTAAAGATCTGAAAATCTCCAATGAGAGTTTAAAAGAGCTTAATGATTTTTATCTTGATAATGGACATCGAGTACTAACTAATTATTTAGGGCGAAGCAATACATTTTATATCAGTTACCATATCGTTGATCTGATAGATACTTTGTCAAAAGATGCTAGTGATACATTTAAGATCAATCTTTGCGAGATCAGTGATGTTAAGAAAGTGATTTTTGAAAATAATCTTGGTGATAGATTTCGGGAAGATCAATATAAAAAACACTTTGAAACACACGAAAAACAAATGACACTTGTTTTTAGTACAGAAAAAGGATATTACGATATGGGTTCATTATATCCATAAAATGTTAATTCAAATATTATACATTGCAGTACTCCTGGCAGCTACTGTAAAGTCTATAGTTTTAGCTGGAAAGAAAGGCCTTTCCAGCCAAAACTATTTTGCTGTTTACCTATTCCTTTCACTTTGCCTGGAGCTCTATGGGCATTATAAAATATATAGTAAAGAATTTGACTTTGCTTATCTATTTAATTACTACAGTATTTTTCTGATCATTTTTTTTAATATCTATTACGCCAAAATCTTCCCTCAAAAAATCAGAATATTTTTTTTATCTGTGCTCATTGCTATTCTAGTATATATCATGCTGTTTGTGAAATTTTATAGTGAAAACTATGAGAATATACTGGGAATATTAGTTTGCTTTTATTTCATTATTAATGCACTGGTTTGGTTTTATGTCAGACTGAAAAACTTTGATGAAGTAAAAATTTTTAATGACCCGAATTTCTGGGTCTCCTGTGGATTACTTTTCTGGAGTATTTTCTTTATTTTCAGGTCAATCCCTATGTTTTTTCTTCAAGATAATGATCCTGAATTTTTACAAATTTTAAAACTAATACAGTATTGTGTTAATATCATTATGTATGGATTGTTCTATATTGCCTTAAGGAAATTTGAAAAAAACAATACAGTATGAAACAGCTACCGGATACAATAAGACTGGCTTACATTATTGCTGTTATTCTGTTAATAACTTTTGTCATTTTTATTGTCTTAATTGTTGTTTTGTATAATAAAAGACAGCTCTTTTTTATTCAGCAGCAACAGCTCAAAGAAGCAGAACATCAGAACCAGCTCCTGCAGAAAGAACTCGAAAAACAAAAAGTTCTTGAGCAGGAACGCGAACGCATTTCCCACGATATGCATGATGATCTGGGAGCCGGAATTTCAGCGTTGAAACTTCAGGCCGAATTCCTAAAGCAGAAAGCAGAAGATGATGATCTGCAGAGTGATATTGATGAACTCCTGAAGACTTCAGAAGAAATGAATATTTCCATGCGGGAAATGCTCTGGAGCCTGAACTCAGGCAATGATACATTAGGCAGTTTTATTGATTATGCGATATTGTATACCGGAAATTTTTTAAAGAAAACAAAAATAGTACTGCTTTCAGAATGTGAAGATATCACTGCCGAAACTCCTCTTTCTACAGAAATGAGGCGTAATCTTTTTCTTTGCTTAAAAGAAGCGGTGAATAATGTATACAAACACAGTCATGCAGATACATTGAAACTTTCATTTTCACAGGAAGAAAATAACTTTTCTATGAGAATATCAGATAACGGAATTGGTATTCAGGACGACCTGCCAAAAGGAAACGGCCTCAGAAATATGAAAAGAAGGATGAATGAATTATCCGGTGAATGTCATATTTCATCCGAAAAACCTGGTACCTGCCTGCTTTTTAAAATACTAATATAAAAATTACCCCTTTGTGTAATTGACTGGTGTGTTTTTTAGAGGGAAATTTGATCTATAAAACTAAAAGCCATGAAAACTCTTATTAATGACAGTATTGGAGATTTAGAAGCTGCTTTAAAAAACAATACAGATCTTCAGGAGAAATTTAAAACCAATCCTGTAGAAGCTATGAAAGAGGTGGAAATAAGAAACCCCAAAGACACCGATTATTGGATCTACAGAATTATAGTGCTTATGCTTGGGCTGGCAGTAATTACCATTATAGCAGGACTTATCCTTATTGCTTACTGGAATGACGGTGAAAGTAAGAATAATCAACTTGTAACAATCTTTGCAACCATTTCATCAGGAGCTATTGGAGCTTTGGCTGGCCTTTTATCTCCTACACCGAGAAAATAAATAACTTAAAAACCAGATATCATGAAAACTATAACATTAAATATTACAGTAACAGGTGGAACTTCAATTTTAGGAATTATCTATAAAATTTTTAAAAAAGGCAGTACAGAACCACTTTTTGAAAAAACTGAAAAAGGTTCTTTCTCTGAAGAATTTGAATTAGAAGAAAAAATAGAATATGATCTTTATATAATTGGGTCGAATCCTTTATCAGCAGATAGAAATACAAGAGTAAAAATTGATGGAGATATTGTCCTTAGTGAGGATTCTGATTTAAATCCAGCAAATAGAAAAGGGAATGGGTATTTATTAACATATCATTTTAAAGTAAAGTAATAAATAGGAATCATGAAAACATTTATACATAAATTAGGGATTATTCTGTTTTTCTTTAATGCATTATTGGTTTGTGCCCAGAATGGAGGTTTTGCAAAAAAAGATTTAAAATCAGAAGGTTTTTATAATAAAATTGAAGAAACAAAATCAGGAAACTGGAAAGATGTATTGACTGATTATATGCAGGCTTCTTTTAAAGGATTAACAAGTGAAAACAAATCTTTTCAATTTAAAGCAAACATTTTTTCTTTGAGATCGAAAGTTGATAGTACTTTATTAATTGACTATAACTATGCAAGTAAAAGGGAAACATTTTATAGGAATTTTCAGATACAAATAGGATTGAATCTTGATAATGATTATAAATTTAAAGGATTTAATTATGGTTTTGATTGGGCAATCATTAATAAAAGAGATACAACCGTAGCCAGTTTAGCTAGAAAAGAGTATGAATCAGGTGAAAATTTTGAAAAGCTTAGTTCGGCTTTAATTTTTGCTTTACAAAAATATAGAAACGTAGCAACTCCTGAAAACTATCAGAAAATTGAGAAATTAGCAAAGGCTTCTATTGAAAAACAATATTACTTGCCTATAGATAACCTGCCGGAGGATTTTAAAAAGATATTGCTGGAAGAGCAAGATGGAATAGATGCCAAAAAATTTTTAGATACTTTTCAAGATGAACTAGGAAAGTTAAAAAGGCAGCCTTTATTAACTGTAGGATTTCATAGTAATTTTCAAAAGGATTCTAAGTTTTTAGATGAATTTGATGCCAATTTGGTTTATCTGCAAGGATTGAAATCTAAAAAGGGAAGCAAACTGGAAATAGATTTCCGGAATCAGTTTAAAGCAAAAGATAGTATCACAACATCGGTTATAAAAAGAAAGGAGTTTTCATCACAATTAGGATTGAATATTTCGATTTGGGAAACGAAAGAGAAATCTATCGTAGAACTTAAGCCTAATTTTGAATATAAAAGGATTGTTTCAGGAATAATGACTGATGAAAAAAATGACCAGTTCCTGGCCAATGCAGATTTAAGAATAAGAATTTTAAAAAACCTCTGGATTCCATTGATTTTAAAATATGACATTAAAAACAATAATCTTTTTGGTTTCTTAAATGTCAGTTTCAATTTTGATGCAATGAAAAAAGAATAGCATAATAATTAAAGAATGAAAACTCACCTTTCCAATGTTAAAAGGTGAGTTTTTTATTATTCTTTCCCTATTTTAAATCCTCAATCCAACACAAAGAAATTATGGAATTATCATAATATAAATTAACTAAAATTTAACTTGGATTTATTTCAAAAAAATCCCTCGAAATAGCCCTAAAAGTTAAATTTTGATTAAATTTGTCTAAACTAAAAAAAATAAAAAATGAGTGCAATTTCTTATATAGAAGCAAGACAGATTTTAGATTCCAGAGGTAATCCTACCATCGAAGTAGATGTATTTACAGAAAGCGGAGCAATGGGCCGTGCTGCTGTACCTTCAGGAGCATCTACAGGAGAACATGAAGCGGTAGAATTACGTGACGGTGGTTCAGAATATCAAGGGAAAGGAGTTCTGAAAGCTGTTGAAAATGTAAAAGAAGTAATTGCAGAGAATTTAGTTGGACAGCCGGTTTTCGAACAAAACTATATCGATCAGATTATGATTGATCTTGACGGAACGGCTAACAAAGGAAATCTTGGTGCTAATGCTATTCTTGGTGTTTCTTTGGCTGTAGCAAGAGCTGCGGCTGCAGAATTGGGAATGCCACTTTATAAATATGTAGGAGGAGTAAACGCAAACACACTTCCTGTTCCAATGATGAATGTAATCAATGGTGGATCTCACTCAGATGCTCCTATTGCATTCCAGGAATTTATGGTTATGCCGGTAAAAGCAGACTCTTTCTCTCATGCATTGAGAAAAGGAACTGAAATTTTCCACAATCTTAAATCTATTCTTCATTCAAGAGGTTTATCTACTGCAGTAGGTGACGAAGGTGGTTTTGCTCCTACTTTCAAAGGAACTGAAGATGCTTTGGATACCTTACTTCAGGCAATTGAAAAAGCAGGTTATAAGCCTGGTGACGACATTATGCTGGCATTAGACTGTGCGGCTTCAGAATTCTACAAAGACGGAATTTATGACTACAGAAAATTCCAGACTCCGGATGCGGCTCAGTTTTCAAGCAGTGAGCAGGTTTCTTATCTTGCTGAGTTGGCAGCTAAATATCCAATCATTTCTATCGAAGATGGTATGCAGGAAAATGACTGGGAAGGTTGGAAAATGTTAACTGATAAAATTGGTGACAGAGTACAATTGGTAGGAGATGATTTATTTGTGACTAACGTAGAGAGATTATCAAGAGGAGTAAAAGAAAATATTGCGAACTCAATCCTTGTAAAAGTAAACCAGATCGGTTCTCTTTCTGAAACAATGGCAGCCGTACAAATGGCGCAGAACAACAAATTCACTTCAGTAATGTCTCACAGATCAGGAGAAACTGAAGATTCTACCATCGCTGATTTAGCAGTAGCAATGAACTGTGGACAGATCAAAACAGGTTCAGCTTCAAGATCAGACAGAATGGCAAAATACAACCAACTATTGAGAATAGAAGAAGCTTTAGGTGAAACTGCAATTTTCCCAGGATTGGAAGCTTTTAAAATCAAAAGATAATTAATCGAATTTATAAATAACGGCAAGCGAAATTTTTAGTTTGCCGTATTTTATGGAAAGTGGTATATTTAAAAAAAATAAATAAATAATGTCAGACAACAAAGTAATATTGAATTACGACGGTAATTCATATGAATATCCAATTGTGGATAGTACTATCGGAGACAGAGGGATTGATATTTCAAAATTAAGAGACCAGACAGGTTTGATCACTCTGGATTTAGGTTATAAAAATACAGGAGCTACCATTAGCGACATCACTTACTTAGACGGAGATAAAGGAGAATTATTCTACAGAGGTTATCCAATTGAGCAGATTGCTGAAAAATCTAACTTCACAGAAGTAATGTATCTTTTATTACATGGAGAATTACCTACTCAGGATCAGTTTACTTCATTCGACAGCAATATTAAAAAATATAACTTTATCGCAGACGAAATGAAAAAAATCATTGATGTTTTTCCTCGTTCTGCCCACCCTATGGGAGTTTTATCTTCTTTAACTTCTGCTTTGACAGCTTTCAACCCGAAAGCAGTTAACGTAAACTCTAAAGAAGAAATGGATCACGCAGCTGAGCTGATGATCGCTAAGTTCTCTCACCTTTGTGCCTGGACTTACAGAAAAACTCAAGGTTTACCATTAAACCACGGAGATAACAACCTGAACTACGTAGAGAACTTCTACAAAATGGCATTCAGATTACCAAACGCTGATTTTGAAATCGATCCGGTAGTTGTAAATGCTTTAGATAAATTATTAATCCTTCACGCAGACCACGAACAAAACTGTTCTACTTCTACAGTAAGAATGGTAGGTTCTGCTCACACAGGTCTTTTCGCTTCCATCTCTGCTGGGGTATCTGCACTTTGGGGACCACTTCACGGTGGTGCTAACCAGGCGGTAATTGAAATGCTTGAATTGATCGAGAAAGATGGTGGTGACGTATCTAAATATGTTGCTAAAGCTAAAGATAAAGCTGATAACTTCCGTCTAATGGGATTCGGACACAGAGTGTACAAAAACTTCGACCCAAGAGCGAAAATCATCAAGAAAGCTGCTGACGATATCCTTACAGCATTAGGTATTCAGGATAAAGCTCTTGACATTGCAATGCAGTTAGAAAGAGTAGCCCTTGAAGACGAGTACTTCGTAGAAAGAAAACTATATCCAAACGTAGACTTCTATTCAGGAATCATCTACAGAGCATTAGGAATCCCTACAGAAATGTTTACAGTAATGTTTGCATTGGGAAGACTTCCGGGATGGATTTCTCAGTGGAAAGAAATGAGACTGAAAGGAGACCCTATCGGAAGACCAAGACAGGTTTACCAAGGTGCTCAGGAAAGAAACTACATCGACATTGCAAGCAGATAATATTTGCTTATACCATAAAAAAATCCCAAAGCTTACTTTGGGATTTTTTATTTAAAATGTTGCCTGAAAAAAATAAAATGATGCTCAATGGAGTTTTTCCAATATTCTGTATTATGATTTCCCGGTTGAGAAATAAATGTGATGGGAATTTTCAGGCTATCGGCAATATCTCTAATTTCAATAGTGGAAGGATAAAGTATATCTTCCGTGCCGCAATCTATTAGAAAAGGATTTCCTTTATTATAAGCTTTTAAAAGTGTTGAAATATTATATTGACTCCATTCTTCTGGTGAACCTAATGTTTTGCCCAGATCATTAGTAATTCTTGTTGTATTAAAGAACTGTAAACTTGCATTTTGGATAATATTAGGATCTAATGAAAACGCACCACTCGTACTTCCGGCAGTATTGAAATAATCCTGATGAAGCAAAAAATATCGGATAGCACCATATCCTCCCATGCTCAATCCACTGATGAAAACATTTTTTTTGTCGATGCTGTAATTTTTATGAACCTTGGGAATCAGCTCCTTAAAAAAGAAATCTTCAGCTCTTGACCCTTTATCATAAGGACTGTTTATATACCATGTTGTAAACCCATCCGGGCAGACAATAATCATTTTATATTGATCAGAAAATTTCTGAAGGTCTGTTGTTTGTGACCACTGACGATAATTTTCACTGTATCCATGCAGTAAATATACTAATGGATATTTCTCTTTCATATCATAGGTTTTGGGTTTGAAAATCAGTACCGTATCTGGTTTTGATATAAATCTGGATTTTAGAACCCATTTTTCCTGCGCTTTGAATAGTTGCAGGTTTATGAGAAGGCCAATAATCAACAGGATGTTTTTTGTATACATAATTTTGTAATTTTAATGTAAATTTCTGCAAGATGTCTGTGGATTGCAATAACGAACAAAATTATGAGTGATCATTATGAGAAAAGAAACTTCTACCAACGCAGCAAATGAACAGTTTCTGTTCGGTATCTGTGAACTGAATTCCGCGGTAAGCATTATCAGCGGGCGCTGGAAATCGCAGATTATTTATTCGATATCGGAAGGAAACAACAGGTTTCATCTTTTGAAGAAAGAATTGCCTAATATTTCTGAACAGGTTTTAGGGAGACAGCTAAAGGAATTGGAAACCCATAAGATTATCATCAAAAAAGACATTCCCGATACCATTCCTTCCGGAATTGAGTATATACTGACAAACAAAGGCGAAGACCTTGTCCCTATCCTGAAAAGCTTATGTGAATGGGGAAAAGAATATGAGAATGGGAAAGAAATAATGGTCTGCAATATTTCTTAGAAAAACATATATGTTGCTGAAATTGAATCCAATAATTTGTTAATTTTGCTTTTATAAAATGATTGGTATGCCCAGAACTGAATGATTGAATAACCAGGCATTATAATAAACTGCAATATCAAATGTTTCATTATTTAAGAATAAATTAATTATCATGACTTTCGGACAACAGATGTTATTTTTCTTCAGTGCAGTAGGAGCATTCAACGGACTTCTGCTGGGGATTTATCTGTTGTTTGTTAAAAAACTGAAGTATCTTCCGGATTTTTTTCTTGGTCTTCTTCTTCTCATGCTAAGTTTAAGAGTAGGAATTTCTGTTTGCATTTACTTTTATCCCGACTTGCCAAGAATTATCCCGCATTTGGGGCTGTCAGCCTTATTTTTCACCGGTCTGGCTCTATATTACTATGTGAAATCCTCCTTTCAGCAAGATCAGTTTGATTGGAAAAACTGTCAGAAATGGTTTGGAATACTAACCCTGATTTTAGGAGCGGTTGGTTTATTATATCTGCTTTTCCCTGTTACATGGGAACATTATTTTGGAACATTTATTTATACCGTTTGGTCTATATTTGTATTCCTTACAGTTTACCAGTACTATAACTTTTCAAAGCAAAATCATAAGTGCCCGAACAAATTTGTTCTTCCGGTACTGATCAGTAATGTGATTATCTTTTTGACTTATCAGTTGATTTCAACGGGTTGGGTACAGATATACTGTGCAGGAGGAAGTCTGGTGTTTTCATTTGTGTTGTATGCCAACTTTTTAATCTTATTCAATAAAAAATATCAACAGCTTCCGGTAAAAGAAACAGGAAAGTATTCCAATAAAAAAATTTCCGAAGAACAGGCAGACAGTTTTGTATCCAGATTAGAAAAATTGATGGATAAAGAAGAGCTCTATAAAAATCCAAACCTTAAATTGAGCGACCTGTCTTCAAGAATGAATATGTCAACTCACCAGCTCTCCCAATTGTTGAATGATAATTTGGGGAAAAGTTTTGCTACCTGCATTAATGAATACAGGATCAATGAAGCCTGTGAAATGATAGAAAACGGATCTTATTTAAAGATTGAGGAGATTGGTTATGAAGTAGGATTTAATTCCAAGTCAACTTTCTTTTCAGCTTTCAAGAAAATTAAAAATACAACCCCTCTTTTGTATAAACAGTCTCAAACCCTTACTGAGCCTAGGTTTCAGAGTTCAAATTTATAATTCAGTACTGCGGAATTTCAATTTTAAAACCGCTTTTTTACGACAAGCCTATACTTTTGATTTCATAAAATTTAAAATTTATGATCATCAAATTGTGGCTTTTGTTATTCCTGCTATTTCTCTCCATTTTTGGAAAAGCACAGGAAATTGTAAATAGTAAAGTTTCGGATTCTCTGACTCAGGTAAGATCTTCCACCACAACTATTTCTGAAGTCATTCTTCAATCAGCTCCGCGAAAGATGAAATTGAATGATGGAAACCTGGTTGTATCTGTTGCCGGAAACAGAGATTTTAAAACCGCTACCCATCTTCTTGATGTTTTAAGAAAAACACCCGGTGTTACAGTAGACCAGGAAGACGGAATTTTTATTGGTGGAAGAATTGCTCCGGCTGTTCTTATTGATGGAAAACCTGTTGTGATGAGCAATCAGGAATTACAGGCCTATTTGCGGTCTTTATCTCCGGATATGGTGGAATCTGTAGAAGTGAATACCAATCCGTCTTCAAAATACGATGCCGAATTTAAAGGGATCATTGATATTAAATTAAAAAAGAATATCAGTCTCGGCTGGAAAGCAAACTGTAATGGTAACGTGTATATTAATAAATTCAACTACAGGGAAAATGCATTCAATACATCTTATCATACGGGAAAAGTGACATACAGTCTTCAGGCAGGTTATAATGAAGGGATTTCTACCTATCGTTATCATGCGTTGCAGCGGCTGGCAAATACCAATAGTATGCGTACCCATACCTACCAGGAAGATTTTGGGAAGGTATACAATATTCAGGCGGGAGCTGATTTCAGAATGAATGATAAAAACAGGCTTGGGATCAATCTGAGAGGTAATTTCAGGAATAATGACCGTACACGGGACGGCTCTCTTTTTAGTACCGATAAAAGTGAAACCCAGACAGTATTGAATACCGCCAGTGAAAATCCCACCCGCTATTCACAGGATAATTATGGAATGACCACCGATTATTCTTTTCAAAACAAAGGATTTAAAATCAGTTTTTTAGGAAACTATCTTTCAGTTAAAAATAAACAGAATGATGATTTTATCAATAGAGATAAGGCTACAGTAGATCTTCTGTCTTACTGGAAATCTGACTTGATTAATAAAATTAATATCTATACTGCACAGATAGATGCTGCACAGAAAATTAATCATGCAGATCTTGAAGTAGGAGTCAAATACAGCAGTTCAGACACTCAAAACAACATCCGGTACGATACACTGTCTGCCGGAAATCAGTTTGTTTTTGATCCTGCGAGAAGTAATGTGTTTTCATATAAAGAAAAAATCTGGGCAGGTTATCTGGCATACAGGCAGAAAATAGGAAACTTACAGATCAATGCAGGATTAAGATTTGAAAATACCAACAGTATTTCCAATGCAGTTACCGTGGATTCCGTTGTTGCAAAAAATTATTTGAAATGGCTGCCTTCATTAAGTGCAAATTATACTTTTAATAAATCCAGTGAGTTTTCCCTTTCTTACAGCAGGAAAATAACGAGACCGGTTTTCTCTCAGCTTAATCCGTTCCGGTTTTATTTCAGTCCGTTAAATTACTGGATAGGAAATCCTTATCTGCTTCCTTCCTTTACAAGCCAGATAAAAGCAACCTACCGATACAAAAACTGGATCGCCAGCTTTACAGTTGGAAAAGAAAAAGATGTGATGACACGTTATCCACTGTACAATCCGGAAACGAATGTATTGGAGTATCTGGGAACGAATCTTCCGTACAGGAACTTTGCTGTTTTGGAAACCAGCTTTCCAGTCAGAATTACAAAATGGTGGAATATTACCAGCCAGATTACAGGATATTATAATGATGAATTCAGGCCTTATCTGGATGAGGTTTTTGCATTGAAAATTTACAATTATGAAGTAAGGCTAAATCAGGTGTTTTCCCTTCCAAAAGGATTTACCGTAAACGTATTTGCCAACTATGAATCAAAAACGGGGAACAGCCTTTACATTATCAAACCAAGGTATACCGTAGATGTATCAGTGCAAAAGTCGTGGTTTGATAATCAACTGAACATTAAAATAGGTTTTAATAATCTTTTGGATTCCTACGAACAACGACTGGAATTCCGGCACAAGCAGATTATGGATAATCGTTTTACCCATTGGTGGGATAGCAGCCGATTGGTATTTTCTCTCAGTTATAATCTAGGAAGTTCAAAATATCAGGTTAAAGAAATCCAGAAGACAGAAGAAGAAAACAGAACGAGATAAGATAAGAAAGCCTGCTTGAAAAAGCAGGCTTTCGTTTTTTTATTATGGGCATTGACATCTGTCGCATGTCCAGATATAACAATTTCCTGCATCATCCCACTCGCAGCATCTTCTGCCTGTTGAGATTGGTGCACCTCCCATTACGGATTTCTGTTGTTCTCTTCCTAATTTTTGTGCATTTTTCAGCACCGGATTGTTCTTGTTCATAACTTTGATTTTTGGTGTTAATAGTTAAGTTTTAAGAAATATAATTTCGCGAAAATTATATCACTAATATAGGAAATTAAATAATATGATTATCTGTTTTTTTGTTCTTATGTAGATGGAAAATAGTAAGTTGTAGATGTTTTTGGAACTATTCACTACAGTTGGCTTTACAGACAAGGAAATTTTGTTGAAGGGTGCTGATTTCGGAGGTCAAATTTAATGCATAAAATAATCCAAAAGTTTTACAGGTAGAGACCTTTACTTATATTTGTAGTATTGCATAAATCTTTATGAGACTAAACATTAAAAACGAAACGGGTAGGCTGAAGTCAGTAGTTCTAGGCCAGCCTAATTCACTGGGAGCAGTTCCCACACTAGAGGAAAGTTATGACGCAAAGTCATATTACTCAATCGAACACAATATTTATCCTAAAGAAGAGGATATTATTAATGAAATGAACGCTTTTGAAGCAGTTTTAAAAAAGTATGACGTTGAAGTACTGCGTCCAAGTATCATCAAAGATTACAACCAGGTTTTCTCTAGAGATGTGGCCTTTGTGATTGACGATAAGATGATCATTTCCAATGTGATTGCGGACAGAGCAGACGAGCAGGAAGCATACAAAAGCGTTTTTGAGAAAGTAGCATGGAGAAAGATCATCAACCTTCCGGAAACAGCTCATATTGAAGGAGGAGATGTGATCGTATGGAATGATTTCCTTTTCATTGGAACCTGCTTCAGCGAAGATTACAGAAACTATAAGACGGCAAGAACAAACGAATATGCCATTGAAATCTTAAAAGAATATTTTCCAAAGAAAAGAATTATTGACCTGGAACTGAAGAAAAATGATAAAGTTCCGTTTGAAGGTATCCTGCATTTGGATTGTACATTTAATCCGGTAGGAGAAGACAAATGTATCATTTATAAAAACGGATTCGTAGATGAAAGTGATTACCGCTTGATCATCGATATTTTCGGAGAAGAAAACTGTTTCCATATCAATGATGAAGAAATGTTTGAAATGTTCCCTAATATCTTCTCAATTGCTCCTGATGTAGTAGTTTCAGACAAAGCATTCACAAGAATGAATGACCATTTGAGAAATGTATGGGGAATGACCGTTGAAGAAATCCCTTACAGAGAAATCTCTAAAATGGGTGGTTTGTTGAGATGCTCTACAATGCCGCTTGTGAGAGAATAATTGGGTAGGAGTGTTTTAGGGTTTGAGAGTGGGAGAGTTGTAGTCTTTCAATCTTTTAATTTTTTAAATCAAAAACAATGCAAACAACAGATACAGTATTAATGATAGAACCGATTGCATTCGGTTACAACGCTGAGACAGCAAAAAACAATTACTTTCAGGTAGAACAGACGGGTTCTGATATCCAGTCAAAAGCTTTGGCTGAGTTCAACACCTTTGTTGGAAAGCTGAGAGGAAAAGGAATCAATGTGATCACTATAAAAGATACTTTAGATCCTCATACTCCGGATTCTATTTTCCCGAATAACTGGGTAAGTTTCCATAAAGACGGAAAGGTGGTTTTATATCCCATGTTCGCTTCCAACAGAAGAGTAGAAAGAAGAGACGATATTATTGAAAGCATCAAAGATCAGGGCTTTGAAGTTGCTGAAATTGATGACTGGTCTTTTCCTGAAACTCAGGGGCATTTCCTGGAAGGAACAGGAAGTATGATTTTCGATCACGATAACAAAATTGCTTACGGCTCTGTTTCTTTGAGACTGGATGAAAAACTGTTCAGAGAATTCTGTGCAAAATTCGGATTTACTCCGGTTGTGTTCCATTCATTCCAGACGGTAGGAACAGAAAGACTTCCTATCTATCACACCAACGTTATGATGTGTGTGGCAGATAAATTTGTCGTAATCTGTCTTGATTGTATTGATGATGAGCTGGAAAGAGAAAAAGTAGTAGAAACTATAAAAGGTTCCGGAAAAGAAATCATCGAAATTTCAGAAGAGCAGATGCAACAGTTTGCAGGCAATATGCTTCAGGTTCAGAATAAAGACGGAGAGAAATTCCTGGTGATGAGCCAGACCGCTTACCAGTCTTTAACTACAGAACAAGTAGCTGCTATTGAAAAATACTGCGAAATTATCTATTCAGACCTTAATACCATTGAAGTAAATGGAGGAGGAAGTGCAAGATGTATGCTTGCTGAGGTTTTTCTTCCAAAAAAATAATATATTTACGAAAAAATTAATTGAACCCATTATCAAGTAAAGGTTTACATATTCTTCTGACTTTGGAAACGGAGTCAGAAGATTTGTTATTAGACAGCAAAGGCTTTCTGGCATTTATAGAAGAAATTCTGAAAACCAAAGAGGTAGAAATTGTAGGAGTAACCAATCATATTTTTGAGAATGACAGCTTTACTTCCGCAGTGATCCTTAAAGAGTCTCACCTTTGTATCCACACGTGGCCGGAATTTAAACAGCTTACTTTTGATGTTTTCCTTTGCAATTATACACAGGACAATACCACAAAAGTAGAACAGATTGCAGATGAAGTGGTTCAGTATTTTAAAGCTAATACCATTCAGAAACACAAAATTTACAGATAAAAATGCACTATGTCTGCCCAGCATGCGAATCAGAAAATACATTAGATCTCACCTTTCCTGTTGAAGAATATGTTTGTCAAACCTGCTCTTATCTCATTGATGTAGCCGGAAATAAAAAGACTAAACATTTGAAAATACCGACAGAAAACGTTGTCTTGGACGTCGGACAGAAAGGGGAAATTGACGGCATAGAATATACAGTCGTTGCAATTATTGTCAAAAGATACGGAAACAGTATTTTCTGGCGGGAATATTCTTTAAAAGACAGCAAAGGAGGTGATGCTTTCCTGAGTGAAAGTGACGGGCACTGGGTTTTTCTGGTGACCATACATCCCGATGATTTTAAAGGTAAAAGTTCAAAAGTAAAAACTTATCAAGGAAGAAATTACCGCTGGTATGAAAACACTCCATGCAGCATCTATGCGGCTGCCGGATTTTTTGATGAGCATCTGGATTTCAATCTTGCTACTTACCAGGAATACGTCAACGGAACCCGTATGATCTCACAGGAGACGGTGGGTAAAAAAAATCAATACTTCTATGGAGTTCACATTTCAAAATATGAGGTTAAAAGAGCTTTTAAAATAGCTCATATGCCCTATTATACAGGAATTGGGATTGTTCAGCCTTATTATTTTGATATCAGACAGGCAATAAACATTTTTTGTATAGCAGCGTTATTGATATGCCTGCTTCAGCTGTATGTTTATACGTCAAGAACCAACGAAACCGTTTTTGCGGAGACCATCAATTTTACGGATGTAAAAGATAAGGAGCTGGTCAGTAAAAGTTTTATCCTTTCAGGAGGCTCAGCACCATTAAAGGTTAATGCATTTTCAGGAGTTGATAATTCCTGGGCAAATATCCAGTTGAGTCTTGTAAATGAAAAGACCAATGAAATTATCTATACCTCCAAAGACATCGAACAATATCATGGTTACGAAGATGGAGAAAGCTGGTCAGAAGGAAGTCAGTCCGAAGATTTTAATCTCTGTGGAGTAGGCTCCGGAAAATATCACTTCATTATTTCAGCCGAAAAAGAAGGAGGCTTACCTTCATTTTCAGGTCTTACATCGCCTGATTCAAAGGTTATGATATCACGGGATAAATCAGGAATCATTGAGATTACTGATATATTCAAGGTGCAGACCAAAACTTTTACAGACGGACAGACACTGGAAAAAGATACCTCGGAAGTAATCAGGCTTGCCAAAGCATCGTTTGGAACTCAAAAGCTGGACTCGCTGATTAATACTGAAGCACTTAGACTCACTACAGATCCAATTTCAAGTAATACCTATGTACAGCTTAAAGCAACCTGGCTTCCCGTCTCATTCTGGAACTTCGTAATTATTTTATTCATCATGATTGTTCTGTTTGTTGCGATGTGGATAGGAAAACATTATTTTAATGTAAATAAATGGAAGAATAGTTCAAACTCACCTTATCCTGCAAATGATAACTAATATAACCAATTACATAAGACAAAACTGGATCCTCTGCCTGATCGGAGGATTCTGCCTGACCTGGTTTGTATATCTTACCTATCAGGGAAATCAGGTCTGCGACTGTGCCAAGACGGAAACATACCGCGACGGAACCACAAGAAGCCATTCCAGAGTAGGGTTCTACAGATACTATCACAAATAAAAATATAAAACTATGGACAACATCAATTTATTACCCATATTAAACTCGATTCTTTATTCATTTTTAGGAATCGCCATTTTGCTTGCATGTTATTTCATTATTGAAAAAATTACTCCTGAAAAAACATGGCATGAGATCGCCCAGAACAAAAATATAGCAATTGCTATTGTCTTTGCGGCATTTATTATCGGAATTTCAATGATTATAAGCGCTGCAATTCATGGATAAGAAGAGGATTCCTCTTGAGCTGCTTTTATTGTTTTCAGTATTCGTCATTGCTACATGTGGATTGATTTATGAACTGGTAGCCGGAGCCCTGGCGAGCTATCTTTTAGGAGACTCTGTAAAGCAGTTTTCCTTTATTATCGGGGTGTATTTATTTTCAATGGGAGTAGGTTCCTATTTTGCGAAATTCATCAAAGGAAACCTGATCGATAAGTTTATTGAGATTGAGATCCTGGTAGGAATCGTAGGCGGAATCAGCTCTGTTGTGCTTTTTACTTTGTTTAATACACTCGCACATTTTGAAAGCGTTCTCTACCTTTTTGTCTTTTTC
This sequence comes from Chryseobacterium rhizoplanae, assembly GCF_900182655.1. Lineage (GTDB taxonomy): Bacteria > Bacteroidota > Bacteroidia > Flavobacteriales > Weeksellaceae > Chryseobacterium > Chryseobacterium rhizoplanae. The sequence continues at coordinate 48,370 of NZ_FXTC01000002.1, read as the reverse complement.
ACAGGGTGTCTCGTTGGAGTGGAAATTCCACTTTTAATGAATATTCTGAAAGATAGGGTACAGTTTAAAGATTTGGTTTCCAATGTCTTTGCCTTCGATTATATCGGGGCTTTGCTGGCATCCATTCTATTTCCGCTGGTTTTGATTCCGAAGCTGGGAATTGTAAAGACACCTTTGTTTTTCGGACTTATTAATATTTCGATTGCTATATTTTTATGCTATTACCTTAAAAGAGAACTGTCAAAGCCATTTTCATTAAAAGTAAAATCAATTTCAGCATTTATTGTATTGGTAGGACTTTTTATTTTCTCTGATACTATTTTGTCTTATTCTGAGGAAAAATTATATGGTGAAAATGTAGTCTATACTAAAAGTTCTCCTTACCAAAGGATTGTTTTGACACGAAATACTCATGAATTTCGCTTGTATTTGAATAATAACTTACAGTTTTCTTCCACTGACGAATACCGTTATCATGAAGCTTTAGTACATCCCGCAATGTCCATGGCGAAAAAGATTGATAACGTTCTGATTCTGGGAGGTGGTGACGGTTTTGCTGCAAGAGAAGTATTAAAATATAAAGACGTTAAAAAAATTACACTGGTAGATCTTGATGGAGAAATGACACAGTTTTTTAAGACCAATGAAACCATGCGCAGGCTGAATCAGGGCTCTTTCTCCAATCCTAAAGTGGAGGTCATTAATAAAGACGCTTACATTTGGGTAAAAGAGAACAAAAAAAAGTTTGATGTCATCATCATAGACTTTCCGGATCCATCCAATTACAGCTTAGGAAAACTATACTCCCTGCAGTTTTATAAAGAATTGGAGAGACTGACTACCCTTGATACAAAGATTGTAGTTCAGACCACCTCTCCGTATTTCGCGCCTAAATCTTTCTGGTGTATAGAAAAAACGATCAATCAGATTTTTCCTTTCACAGCAGCGTATCACACTTATGTTCCGTCTTTCGGAGAATGGGGATTTTCTATGGCTTCGTTTGAACCTGTCAACAACAGAATCTACAGAAAACTTCCGGGTTTAAAATTTTATGATTACAACTTTTTACAGATGTCTTATTTCAATAAAGATATGAAGGTGAAAGAAGTAGAAGTTAACCGTCTGGATAACCAGATACTAGTTCGTTATTTCGATGAAGAGTGGGGAAAAGTACAGTAGAAAGGATTTTCTCAAAACTATATTTTTAGGTGGCCTTATGCTTCCTTTGCTACAGTATTGTGAAAAGAAGATAAAATCATTATTGCTGAAGATCACGGGTACAAACCATGTTTTAGGGCATCGGCTATGGGCAAAAGATTTTCCACAGTTTTCAGAAGTTATCCACACCCGATATCTTGTTGTGGGTGGTGGAATTTCCGGACTTTCAGCATGCAGGTTCTTCAGTCAGCATCATGAGCAGGATTATCTTCTCCTTGAAATGGAAAACCATTTGGGAGGAAATTCTTCCAACGGACAGAATACATTCTCAAAATTCCCCTTAGGGGCTCATTATTTACCGTTGCCGAACAAAGAAAATATAGAAATTATTGAGTTCCTGAAAGAATGCGGAATCTGTTTAGGAATCGAGGATAACGGAGAGCCTATTCTTGATGAATACCAAATGACTTTCCCACAGCAGGAAAGACTGTTCTATAAAAACTCCTGGCAGAACGATATTGTTCCACAAAGAGGAATTTCATCCGAAACCCAGCAAGAGCTCAACCGTTTTTTTAAATTGATGGATGAATTTCGTGTAAAGAAAGATGCAGAGGGAAAATACTGGTTTGCCATTCCTGTACATGATTCCAGCAAAGACGATGAGGTTTTGAAGCTTGAAAAGGTCATTTTTAAAGACTGGCTCAAAGAAAATAATTACCACTCCGAAGAACTCCTTTGGCTGCTGGATTATTCCTGCAGAGACGATTTCGGATTAGGAATAGATTACGTTTCTGCTTGGGCAGGAATTCATTATTTCGCAGGTAGAAAGAACAATTGGAGCACGAAATATAAAGATCAGGTCTTCACATGGCCCGAAGGAAATGCAAGATTGACAAAACATTTTTCAAAATATACAGAAGGAAAGTATAAGTCCGGAAATCTGGTTTTTGATGTGAAAATTAATGATAAAGTTGAGGTCCTTAGTTTTGATAATACCCAGAAAAAAACAAAGAAGATCATTGCAGATAAAGTACTGTTTGCATCACCACAGTTTGTAAACGAAAGGATTTTCAATCACCAAAAAGCGGCTTCATTCAACTATGTCCCCTGGCTTTTAACAACCATTACCCTGAAGAATGAATTCGGAGGGGATGAAGAGTTGGCCTGGGATAATGTGATCTATGGATCTTCCGGATTGGGCTATATTTTTGATCAGCATCAGAATTTGAACCAGATTATGGGTGAAAAAGTGATTACCCATTATAAGAGCTTTTCAACCGGAGACTGTAGGAAAGCAAGGAAAAAGCTGTATGCCATGAAAGATGCTGAACTGAAAACTTTAGTTTTGGATGATCTGAAGGAAGCACACCCTTTGATAGAGGATTTTATTCTGGAAATGCAGTTTCATAAAATAGGGCATGCCATGATTGCTCCGGTTCCTGATCAGATTTTTGGAGAAAAAACCCAAATGGCAAAAGAACCTATTGAAGATAAAATTTTCTTTGCCCATTCCGATCTGTCAGGAATATCTATTTTTGAAGAAGCTTTTTATCAGGGAATCCGGACTGCAGAACGAATGATTTAAAATAATATATGAAACAGCCGTGGATACATAATGCAAAAACAGACTGGTGGTTTATTTTATCACCGCCTTTTGTGGTATTGCTGATTATCTTTCTCTTTCAGAAACAGATTCAGGGACTGGAAAATCATTATTCCTTTTACACATGGCTTTTCCTGATTGTTTTCGTGGATGTAGCCCACGTTTATTCTACACTGTTCAAAACCTATTTTGTAAAAGGAGAAGTACAGAAGAATAAGCTGCTTTATCTAGGTATTCCTGCCGTAAGCTGGATATTGGGAATTGTCCTGTTTCAATTTGGAAGTCTGACATTCTGGTCGGTACTGGCTTTGGTTGCAGTTTTTCATTTTATACGACAGCAATATGGGTTTATGAGAATCTATGCCCGTTTTGAACCGAATAACTGGAGCAAGAAAATAGATGAGGTGGCTGTTTATTCCGCAACAATCTATCCTATGTTATACTGGTTCAGTACACCACGTGCCTTTACCTGGTTTGTCAGTAATGAGTTTGACTGGCTTAAAAATCTTCCGGATTATACTCGTTTACTCACAGTCATATATTTTAGCATTCTGATTATCTGGATTATTAAAACTGCTTTTGAAGCTTTTAAAACCAAAAGAATTAATATTCCCAAAACAGCGCTGATTACAGGAACTTTCCTTTCCTGGTATTTCGGAATTGTCTACTTCAACAATGATCTTCTTTTTACTTTTCTGAATGTGGTTTCCCATGGGATTCCTTATATCGCATTGATTTATATCCGGGAAATACATCAAAAGGAAAATAATAAGTTGAATGGAATGCAGGTTTTTAAATCTTTTTCCGGGATATTTTTATTTGTGGGTATTATTTTAGGATTTGCCTTTGTAGAAGAATTCTTATGGGAAACGCTGGTTTGGAATGAACATTTTTCCCTGAATGTAATGCTATCAGAAAAATGGTTTCAGTTTCTGGTTCCATTATTAGTCATGCCTCAGCTCACTCATTATCTGCTGGATGGCTTTATTTGGAGAAAACCAAAAAAAGTTAGCTAACTTTGCGGTAATCTTTAAAATCTAAAAATGAGACAATACTTTCTGTTATTAGCTGTTTTTCTCGGAATCATTGCAGGGGCACAGCAGAAGACTTTCTGTAATCCCATCAATATTGATTATGGTTATACGCCTTTTGAAGTTTTTTCAAAACAGGGAAAACACCGTGCTACAGCAGATCCGGTGATTGTTAATTTTAAGAATAAACTGTTTCTTTTTTCTACCAATCAGGAAGGATACTGGTACAGTGATGATATGCTGGACTGGAAGTTTGTAAAAAGGAAATTTCTCAGAGATAATAAATATATCCATGACCTTAATGCTCCGGCAGTTTGGGCCATGAAAGATACTTTATATGTCTATGGCTCTACCTGGGAGCAGGACTTTCCGATCTGGAAAAGTACAAATCCTACTAAAGACGATTGGAAAATTGCGGTAGATACTTTAAAAGTAGGAGCATGGGATCCGGCATTTCACTATGATGAAGATAAAAATAAACTGTATCTGTACTGGGGTTCAAGTAATGAATGGCCATTGCTGGGAACAGAAGTGAAAGTGAAAAATCTTCAGTCTGAAGGTTTCGTAAAACCAATTATTAAACTAAAACCAGAAGACCACGGATGGGAACGTTTCGGGGAATATAATGATAATGTTTTCCTTCAGCCATTTGTAGAAGGAGCGTGGATGACCAAGCACAACGGAAAATATTATATGCAGTATGGTGCTCCGGCAACAGAATTCAGTGGATATTCTGATGGAGTATACGTAAGTAAAAGTCCTTTGGAAGGGTTCGAATACCAACAGCATAATCCGTTTTCCTATAAACCGGGAGGCTTTGCCAGAGGAGCAGGCCATGGAGCTACTTTTGAAGACAATTATAAAAACTGGTGGCACATTTCAACCATCTTTATTTCCACTAAAAATAATTTTGAAAGAAGACTGGGAATCTGGCCGGCAGGTTTTGATAAGGATGATGTAATGTACTGTAATACGGCTTATGGTGATTATCCTACATACCTTCCCCAGTATGCACAGGGAAAAGATTTTACAAAAGGCCTTTTTGCCGGATGGATGCTGCTGAATTATAGCAAACCGGTTCAGGTTTCATCTACTTTAGGTGGCTATCAGCCCAACTATGCCGTAGATGAAGATATCAAAACCTACTGGAGTGCCAAAACAGGAAATTCCGGGGAATGGTTTCAGACAGATCTTGGTGAAGTTTCTACCATCAATGCTATTCAGATCAATTATGCTGATCAGGATGCAGAGTTTATGGGGAAAACTTTAGGGAAAATGCACCAATACAAAATCTACGGTTCTAATGACGGTAAAAAATGGAATGTAATTGTGGATAAAAGCAAAAACACAAAAGATGTTCCTCATGATTATGTAGAACTGGAGCAGCCTGCAAAAGCCCGTTTCCTTAAAATGGAAAACCTCAAAATGCCTACAGGAAAATTTGCATTGAGCGGTTTCAGGGTATTCGGAAAAGGTGCCGGGAAACAGCCTGCAAAAGTGGAAGGTTTTGTACCTTTAAGAGCTGATCCAAAGAAATATGGTGAAAGAAGAAGTATCTGGATGAAATGGCAGCAGAATCCTGATGCAGACGGCTATGTAATCTATTTTGGAAAATCTCCTGATAAATTGTACGGAAGCATTATGGTATACGGTAAGAATGAATATTTCTTTACAGGAGCAGACAGAACAGATGCTTACTATTTCCAGATTGAAGCTTTCAATGCCAATGGAGTTTCGGAAAGAACAGCCGTTGCAAAATCTGAATAAATACAATTAAATTATAAAAGAATGACACGTTTTTGAAATATGAGGACGTGTTATTTTTTTGTCAGCCTTTTAAGAAAAGCTTCAATTTTATTGATCAGAAGCTCATCATTAGGCTGCTTATCCCAATCCAGATGTCCACCATTGAACTGATAAGATTCATGGATAACATGGTTTTTATTTAAAATTGAATCTAAGATTTTTTCCTGAGTAGAAGGTATGACATAATCCGAGTTTCCATAATAAGATAAAGTAGGAGTGGAGTTTTCTTTTATCCATTTTACAGGACTTGCGAAATCTATTAGTGATGTTCCCGATTTCTGTACACGGGGATCAACAAGCCTTTTTTCCACAAAAGAATATTCCTGATAATTTTTGAAACCCGGGTCTGAGAGATCTGCAGGACCAACAATATTAATTACAGCTTTTACTTTTTTGTCAACATCGAATTGATAGGCATATAACATAGACAAATGCCCGCCTGCGCTGTTTCCTAATAAAATAAGGCTGGGATTGTAACCTAGTTTATTTTCTAATAGCTCAGTCACTTTTTTAATATCCTCAGTCTGATTCGGAAGTCCAAACTGAGTTGCTGAAGCCAGTCTGTAGTTCATATTGACGAAAATATGATCAGGAAATCTCTGCATCATAGAAAGCGTGAAGAAAGTCAATTGTGATTTATTTCCACTGCGCCAGCCTCCACCATGAATCATGATAAATACATCTTTTTTACCCTGATATTTTTTGTTGGGAACATATAGATCCATACTCTGTTCCGGGCTATTTCCATAATGAATATTTTCTTCTTTATCGAAGCTTATATCTTTGCCCAGTTCTATCTTTTTTTCTTTACAGCCAGTACATAGAAAAAACAGGATTAGGCAAACCGAAATAATATATATGTTTTTTTTCATAGCAATTAAATATAAAAAATCCGCTGAAAAGAATCAGCGGATACTGTAAAGAATAATTAATTGAATATGAAGAAAGATAATCTTTTATCTTGTTCTGCTTTTGATAGCATCTGATGCACCTTCGATGTCTCGTACTTTTTTCACTTTCTGGTTTCCGAAATTGTAGGTAAGGCTTACCATTACATTTCTGTTGTAACGGTTTTGGTGAATGTAATTATAATTACCGTTCTCCTGGAAGTCTTCAATTTTAACGATATTGGTATTAAGAATATCATTGGCATTAACTGCGAAGGTCCATTCGTTCCACACTTTTTTGATGCTGAGATCTAAGCTCATTAAACTTTTCAGTAATCCAAGTTCGATCTGCTGCTTGTCTACGAAGAAATAATTAACACCAAAGAACCATGTTTTCTTTTTATCAAGACGGATCGTGTTGTTGGTTTGGATCAAAAGACTCGTAGAATTGGTTTTGTTGGTGTATACTATGTCTTTACCATCCTGATTTCTGAATCGGTCTCCTGTTGTAGGATCAATATCAAGGCTTCCATTGTTGATGTTATGCTGTACTCCGATATTGAAATTGGTTGTCCAGTATTGTTTGAAGAATGACTTCTGAATACCTATCATTGCAGACATTTCCTGTTTATTTCCAAAATTGGTTCTTATATATCTCAATACAGGATTGGGACCCACCGTACCATCAGGAGATACCGGATAACCCTGAAGCGGAACCTGGGTTATAGCATCCTGAATATAGGAATGATTTAAAATCAGGAAGTATGAATTTTTGTACATATAAGTCAGCTCCTGATTATAAGTAGATGAAGCCTTTACAAATGGGTTATTTTGAGTATAATTATCATCTGTCAAAATGTTTCTTACCGGATTGATTTCCCAGAAGCTCGGTCTTCTCATCCTGCTTGAGAAGGAATAAGAAATATTGTTTTTATCATTAATGGCGTAGTTGAAGCTCAAATAGGGAAGAAGGTTGTTATAATTTCTTTCAATTCTTTTAAGTTCATCTGTAGGAGCATTGTCAGAGGTTCCAAGACTGTTGGTAATTTCATATCTCGCTCCGATTTTTCCGGAAATTTTATCCGATAGTTTCTTTTCTATCGTCAGATAAGCACCATAAATATTTTCATCGTAGATAAAATGATTGGGTCTTGAATCCGGAGCTTCTATGGGATTAAAAGAATACGTTATGTTTTTAGAATCGTTGTCTGTTTTGGTTTTGTTATAATTTCCTCCTATTGAAATGGTCAGGTCATTTTTAAATTTCTGGTTATAATCTACCATTCCAGAGAAATTATTAATGATCTGGGGAAGATCCTGGAACACCTGTGTAGTCATTTTTCCAACTCCCATATTCACATCAGACATATGTGTTCTGTTATCTGTAAACTGGAATCTTTTATAATTAAGATAAGCCGCATTTACATTAAGCTTACTGCCTAAGGAATCGGTCTTTAATTCATAATTTAAATTCACGGAATTGTTGTAAGATCTTACATCTTCTTTATTTTTGGACCATGTATATTTTGTTCCGTCTTCTGTCTTAATGGTATTGAAAAGATTTACAGTAGAATTATAGCTTTTATTAGCCCATGTGTTCCATGATAATGCCAGGTTGCTTTTGTCGTTCAGCTGATAGTCAATATTCAGATAACCTCCGATGTTTTTGTTCGGATCATCAATATCTCCTGTAGATTCATTAGACGTCTTGGCAGTTCCGTTTCTTAACGTGTAGGTTTGTGCCTCTATATTCTCACCTCCGCTAAGATTGGCGCTTACTCCCAGCTTTCCTTTTCGGTAGTTGGCAGAGAAGCTGGCCTGGCTTCCGTTGTATTTACTGGTTGTATTAGACATCCTCATATTTCCGTTGAGACCGTCACTCATTTTTTTCTTTAAAACGATATTGATGATCCCATCTGATGATTCAACCTGATACTCACTGCCCGGAACGGTAATCACTTCAATTTTCTGAATGTTTTCTGCCGGAGTATTTTTCAGGAACTGAGCCAGAGATTCAGAATCCATATTGCTTTTTCTTCCGTTGATATAGATCAGGGCATTATTTTTCCCTGCGATTTTCAATGTTTTATCATCCGTAGAAGATAATAGTGGAGTCTGTTTCAGAAGGTCAAAAGTGGTATTTCCTTTAGCTACTGGTGATGCTGCCACATCATATACAAAACGGTCACTTTGTTTTTTGAAAACCTGTTTTGTAATGGTAACTCCTTCTATATTTTTTGTTTTTGCCGTATCAGATTTCTTCTCCTGGGCAAATACACAAGTACCGAATACGATAGCCATTGACAAAATTATACGTTTCATGTTGTTTTTATTTAAGAGTGGTTTTGTGATATAAGTTGTATAGATTAAGTTCTTGATTTTACAGCATCATTAGCTGATTTCATCTCCCTTGCTTTTTTCAGTTTCTGATTTCCGAAATTGTAAGTAACTCCGATGCTCATTAACCTTGGATAGCTGAAGTTGGTTATGTTATTATACTTTCCGTTAGGCTGTACTCCTTTAACGCTGTAAAAGCTTTGGTTAAATAAGTCACTTACTTCCGCCACGATAGTCCAGTCGCCTACAATTTTTTTCAGACTAAAATCGAAACTTTGTCTTGTCCCTATCATACCTCCTTCCATTGCTGTCTGGCTTGCATAAAAGTAATTGACTCCTAAGAACCAGTCTTTTTTGGATGAAAGTCTGATAATGTTATTGATCGTTGCAGACATATTGTAGTTTTTAACATCAATGATATAAGGATCTACAACTTCCGTTTCTCCCGGAACCGGCATAGAGGTTGGATCTTCCCATACCCCGCCTGAATAAGTGACATACCCTAAGTTCACAGAATAATTGGTAGTCCATATGTCTTTGAACCATGACTTGTTCATTCCCAGCGTCAGAGCAATCTCTCTGTTTTTACCATAATTGGTTCTGATATATCTTAGAAATCTTGTTGTTTCCATGATTTTATTACCCTTGATATCGTAAATGATGTTGCCCTTAGAATCTTTTTTGGGAGCGGTTACGGTTCCCTGTAATGGAATCAGGTCTGAAGCAGCAGCATCTTCCACCATATTAAAACTAAGATTGGCATAGAATGCATTTTTGTACATATAATTGAGCTCCTGATTGTAATATTTGGAAGCCAATATAAATGGATTGTTTTGCGTATAATTGGTTGGGGTAAAGTATGTTCTCGAAGGATTAAGTTCCCAGAATCTAGGTCTTCTGATTCTGCTGGAAAATGTATAACTCAAATTATGATCAGAATTGATTGCATAATTTAAATTCAAATAAGGAAGCAGGTTATTATAATTTCTTTCAAATCCTGTTTTGTCTACGATATCTCCGGTACTTCTGGTCATTTCGTAGCGGGCTCCTATTTTTCCGGATATTTTCTCAGTCAGTTTACGTTCATAGTTCAGATAAATCCCCAGTATATTTTCTTTATAAATAAAGTGATTGGTTTGATTTGGATCTATTATAAATTCTCCGTTTTTCAGTTTATCCTGTTGAGTATCATTATCTGTATTCGTATGGTTGTAGCTGATTCCCATTAACCATGTTGCGCCTTTAGCTGTTTTTTTCAGATAGTCGATATTTGCCGCATAGTTGTTAATGATCTGGGGTACTGATTGATGAAGTGCTGAATACTTGTTGATCGTATCATTAGTTAAAGGAAAACTTTCATTGAAACTTACTTTATCTCTGTTGAACCACAGGTAAGAAACGTTTGAGGTTAGCTTGCTTCCCAAAGAATCGGTTTTCATTTCATAATTTAAATTGAAAGAATGATTTCTGGTTTGTGCATCTTCATAATTGACTGTTCTGTTATTTAAACCCCCGTTTTGCCAGTTGGTAATATCCAGTACAGAATTGAAACTTTTATTATATCTCATGTTGTAGGAGAAACCAAGACTATGTTTTTTATTGATCTCATAATCAATGTTAAAACCTCCGCCAAAATTTTTATTGGGATCATCATTAAACCCGTATGATTCATTTCTGAAAGTAGGATCTCCGTTTGAGAGTGTATATCTTTGTCTGTCTGTCCAGCTTCCCGTTCTGAAGTTAGAATTACCGGACCACTTTCCCTGTCTGAAATTAAAAGAAGCTCCTGCATTAGGGTTGTTGTAATAAGCTTGCTCATTCTGCATTTTCAACGTTCCGTTGTAACCGTTGTTTTTGCTTTTTTTCATTACAATATTAATTACACCTTCTTTGGATTCAACCTGGAATTCACTTCCCGGAACTGTAATCACTTCAATTTTCTGGATATCCTCTGATGGAGTAGATTTCAACATTTCAATCAATGCTTCAGAATCCATATTTGTTTTCTTATTGTTGATGTAGATCACCGCATCATTTTTTCCCAAAATCTTCAGTGTTTTTCCGTCTATGCTGGAAATCATAGGAGTTTGTTTTAAAAGATTAAAGGTGTTGGTTCCTTTAGCAATAGATGAAGAAGCTACATCGTACACTAAACGGTCTCCTTGCTTTTTGAAAACCTGCTTCTTGATATTCACTGCATCAATAGCATTTACTTTCAAACTGTCTTTTTTCTGCTGGGCAGCTGCAGTTACAAGTCCACCGAAAAAGAGTGCTGCAATAAGAATTTGAGTTTTCATGATATTATTTTTTAATTAATAGCTTGTATGGTTTGTTATTTTACATTACAAAGATATATAATAAATTTAGTATCATGCAATGCAAAGTACTTAAAATGTTTTTAGTTATTATTTAAGTAGTTGATTGTCAGTAACTAAAATTTTACATCAATTTTAAAGCTTCAATGACTTTGTTACTTAATTAGACAATTTAAAGTTCAATTTTGTTACATGATAAAATGAAATAGGTTGAAATTTGAAAAAATATTTGACGAGAAATGAGAAAAATAGCAATGATTGTGTTATTATTGTGCTTCGGTAAAAGAAAATTTTACCATATAAAAGTAACGAAATCCAGATATGTAAATGCATCAAGGGGCTTGGTCGCTACCAACGGAATAGATAGGGTGAACATGATGGTCCTGCAACAACAGATCTACAATCACTGTAGTAGATCTTCCGAAAACTCAAACGTAGCGAAGAATATGTAAGAAAGACATGTTATAACTAAAAAATTAAAAGGACCGAACAGGTCCTTTTTTTATACAGTATTTATTATTCTCTGTCGAATCGGGCTAATTTTTTGTCTACCCAAACTGTTGCAAAAGGGAAGAATGCGGATAATAATGCAAAAACGAAATCTTCATCATCCCAATTATAAATTTTTCTTGCAGGAAGGCAGAGTATAAGGTAAAGCGTAAAAAATAATCCGTGTAAACTGCCGATAACGCTGATGAAGATAATAGAATATAAATTTTCATCATAACGGATCCAGATCATCGCAACACAGTACAGTAAAAGACATGAAACAGCTTCTGCAACACAAATCTGTTTAAACCATTTGATGATTTTTTCCTGAGAATATTTTGAGAAAAATTTTTCGATGAAGTCCATGAATAATTATTTATAGTAGATAAAAAAAATTGTTTCGCTTTTTACCGGATATCCACTGTATTTTACAGGTTCAAATTTAGTGTATTTTATAAACTTATTGATCTCCTTTTCGAAATAAGGGATATATTTCAAATTGTGATCATTATAAATACGATGACTAAATTGATGCTTCAAAACCTTTCCTTTTTGATCTAAAATGATTGTAATCGCAGTGCTTGAACGGTATTTTTGAAAAGAAGGATTGTAATTTTCATAACCTTCCGGATAAATAAAATTATGGAAGAAATCTTTATTTAACTGATCATTATCATCTGTATAACTGAGATATTTACCTTTATAAGTCCATTCACAATGCTCATCGTTATCAAAGATTTTATCAGGGTGTTTTTTTACATACATGGCTACAGATTCTTTAACGAGACCGTCAATAAAATCTTTACCAAACTTTTTTTCAGTCAATTCAGTCATTACAGAATAATAACACTCACCTGAATAACCACCCATATCACTGCCCATCCATTCTCCGCCCCAAATGATATTATGCTTTTTTAAAATCATTCTGAGTTCTTCTCCAGGCAAAAACTTATCACCATAGGGAGCAGCAATATTGATAAAATATTTATTTTGAATTTCCGAAGCTTTTACAGCTCTTATTGAATCTTCACTGCAGCGCTTTTTATTATAGATTATCCTTTCAGCAAAAATAATTTTCTTTAATTCTGCAAGAGAGTCACTTTTTGAAGCTGTTGATTCCTGTGCATATAAACAACTTTGTAAAAAAACGGAAAATAAAAATAAGTACAGTTTCATTGATTATTGATAAAAACTGCTACCATCCAAATATTCAAAAACTTCAGGCGGAAGCATAGGTCTTACATTTTTACCATCTTTGATCATAGTGCGGATTTCAGTGGCAGAAAGTTCTATAACCGGCGCCTTGATGAGAGAAATATTTTCATGTTGTAAATAGTCAGAATCTGCTTTTTCTCCTTCAAATACTCTTGGATAAACAATGATATGATGATTTTTGATCAGAATATCAGAATTTTTCCACTTGTGAAGACTCTTCAGATTATCTTCTCCCATAATCAGGCTGAAAGAATATTCAGGGTGTTTTTCATGAAGATAGGTAAGAGTATCTATTGTGTAGCTTGGTTTAGGAAGAGAGAATTCCACATTGGAGGCTCTCATATTGGGGTAATTCTTTACTGCCAGCTGTACCATATCTAATCTGTTATGGTCATTGAGTAAAGATTTTTTGTCTTTAAACGGATTTTGTGGGCTCACTACAAACCAAAGCTCATCCATATCAGAATTTTCCAGAATATAATTCGCCAGAATAAGATGTCCGATATGAATTGGATTGAATGATCCGAAAAATAAGCCGATTTTTTTCATTGTTTGTTAGGTAGTAGATAACGGGTGACAGTACTTTTGAATATAAATATTGACTCAGGATTTTTTTTTAAAGATTTACAGGGGATAGTTGATTTCTATTACCTGCAAACTAAATCCTGCTGCCTCTATCAATCCCTGAATTTCACATCCTTAATATTTAGATAATGAGTGACGTTACCTTTCCAGTGATTTTCTTCAAGGGTAAAAGCAAGGTCAAAATTTTTATTTTTAAAATCTTCAACAAATGGTCCTAGCTTGAATCCTACACATTCAATATTTCGTCCTGTAGATTCCTGCTTGATATAAAACTTCAGATGGTTATTATCTTTCCCCATCGTTTTCACATAACCTGACAATTTCTGATTGGTCAATGTAAAAATAGGTTTCATGTTGTGAGGCCCGAATGGAGCCAGTTTTCTGTGGAAATTGATAAACTCTCTGTTGATTTCATCAACTGTAATTTCAGTATCAATAGCAATGGAAGGTTCTTTTTGATGGTCTTTGATTTTTTCAGAAACAATTTTTTCAAACCTTTCCTTGAAAGCGTCAAACTTGTCTTTCTCCATAGAAAGTCCGGCAGCTGCGTGGTGGCCTCCAAACTTCAGGAAATATTCAGAACACATATCAAGAGCTTCATGCACATCAAAGTCAGAAACAGATCTTGCAGAAGCTACCATTTCCCCGTTATTACCATCAGTAAATACCAGGGTAGGTTTATAATACGTTTCAATAAGTCGGGAAGCAACAATACCAATCACTCCTTTATTCCATTCAGGATGATAAACGATGGTTGTGTGCTTGGTTTCCTGCTGAGATTCTATAATTTGGTTCAATGCAGAAAGAGTAGAGTTCATATCCAGCTCTCTTCTCTCGTCGTTGAGGTTCATGATGTCGCTTACAATCTGGTTGGCATGTTTCAGATTGTCAGAAACCATAAGCTCTACGGCTGCTTTACCATGAGAGATTCTTCCGGCTGCATTAATTTTAGGAGCTATTTCAAAAACAATATTTGAAATTTCAAAATGAGAAAGTTTATCCTCAGGAATCAGCAATCTTAATCCCAGATTTCTGGTTTTTCTAAGGGTTTTCAATCCCATTTTAGCCAGTACTCTGTTTTCACCTGTCATGGAAACAATATCGGCAGCAATAGAAATGGCCAGAAGATCAGTAAGCTCAAATAATTCCGCTTCCGGTAATTTATAAATTGTATTTAATCCCTGGCAAAGCTTAAAGCCAACACCACATCCCGAAAGTTCTTTGAAAGGATATCGGCAGTCAGTTCTTTTAGGGTCAAGTACAGCCGCAGCATCAGGAATTTCTTCACCCGGAAGGTGATGGTCGCAGATAATAAAATCTATATCCAGATTTTTGGCATAGTTGATCATATCAATCGCCTTTATTCCGCAATCCAGTGCAATGATTAATGAAAATCCATTTTCTTTGGCAAAATCAATTCCTTCAGTAGAAATTCCATACCCTTCAGAATTTCTGTCAGGAATATAATAGTCTAAATATTTTTTCTCAACAATTTTGCTGAGATAAAGGTACATCAGAGCAACCGCTGTGGTTCCGTCCACATCATAGTCACCATAGACCAATATTTTTTCACCATTTTCAATAGCCGTTGCAATACGCTCTACAGCTTTTTGCATATCTGCCATTAAAAACGGATTGTGTATATCGTTAAGGTTTGGTTTGAAGAATTCTCTGGCCTTTTGATAATTGTCAATCCCTCTTAAAACGAGGATTTTAGATTCAAAAGTACCAAAACCAAGTGACGAACTCAGTCTGTCCACAACTTCCTCATCGGGTTCAGGCTTATAAATCCATTTTTGACTCATTTCACAAAAATAAGGAAAAAAAATAGCATTCCAGAAAGAACTGGAACGAAGTTTCGACTTAATAATTGTTAAAAAAAGGCTATCTTCGTGCTCCAAAATTTTAAATGACTATGAAAAAAATTACGCTATGCCTGATGTTATTTGGGGCTATGTATTCGATTAATGCACAAAAAATTAACCTCGGGAAAGCTGCGGGAATGGTTTCAAATGGTGCAAAAGCTCTAACATTTACGAATGAAGATGCGGTTAAATTATCCAAAGAATCAGTAGACTGGATAGATAAAAATAATGCCGTAGCAGGACCTAAAGACCCATACACTGTGAGACTGAACAAATTGTTTGGAAAACACAAATCTCAGGACGGTCTGAATTTGAATTATAAAGTTTATAAAGTTAAAGATATCAATGCGTTTGCCTGTGCGGACGGAAGTGTACGGGTGTTCTCTTCTCTGATGGATATCATGACAGACAATGAATTGCTTGCTGTTATCGGACATGAGATCGGGCACGTGAAAAATCAGGATACAAAAGATGCCATGAAATCTGCTTATCTGAAAGCGGCGGCACTAGATGCTGCATCATCAGCTTCTTCTGCTGTAGCTACTCTTAATGAGAGCCAGGTAGGAAAGATGGCTAATGCATTTTTGGATGCTTCACACAGCAAAAAACAGGAATCAGAAGCAGATACCTACTCATACGACTTTATGAAAGCTAATAAATATGATGTTGTAGGGGCCTATACAGCTTTCAAAAAGTTAGCGCTGCTTTCAGAAGGAAGTACACAAACGAATTTTGAAAAAATGTTCAATTCTCACCCTGACAGTAACAAAAGGGCAGAATCTATTAAAAAACGAGCTGAGAAAGACGGGTTATGGAAAGATCCGGGAACGGTAACTTTGCCTACTGCAAAACTTACGAAATAATTAATTATATATTTTCAATAAAAAACCTCAAAGCACTGCTTTGAGGTTTTTTTATATAAATTTTAATGTTGTTCGATTAAGAATACATTTTTTCTCTTAGTTCTTTTACCTTTTTATCAGCAAGATATTCGTCATAAGTCATTTCTCTGTCGATAATTCCTGCAGGAGTCAGTTCAATGATTCTGTTACAGACTGTTGAAAGCATTTCGTGGTCATGAGATGCTAACAAAAGATTTCCTTTGAAGTTCGATAAAGAGTTGTTCAACGTGGTAATACTTTCAAGGTCTAAGTGGTTGGTAGGTTCATCTAATAAAAGAACATTTGCTTTCTGAAGCATCATTCTGCTGAACATACATCTCATTTTTTCACCTCCGGAAAGTACTTTACAAGATTTTAAAGCCTCATCACCTGAGAAAAGCATTCTTCCAAGGAATCCTCTTACAAACTCTTCGTGGCGCTCTTCGTCATTTTTTGTAAATTGTCTCAACCAGTCAACCAGGCTTAGATCTTCCTGGAAGAAGTTGGTATTATCCAAAGGCATGTGAGATTGGTTAGTTGTAACACCCCATGCAACAGTTCCTTTGTCAGCTTCTACATTTCCTGCTAAAATTTCGAAAAATTCTGTAATTGCTAAAGAGTTTTTAGAAAGTACGGCTACTTTGTCTCCTTTCTTAAGATTCAAATCAATATTAGAGAATAGCAATTCTCCATCTTTTGTTTTCTCAAGACCTTTTACATCTAAAATCTGATCACCTGCCTCTCTTTCCATTTCGAAAATAATAGCCGGATATCTTCTTGAAGATGGTTTAATATCGTCAATGTTTAATTTGTCGATCATTTTTTTTCTTGCTGTAGCCTGTTTTGCTTTCGCAACGTTTGAGCTGAATCTTGCAATGAAGTCCTGAAGTTCTTTTTTCTTCTCTTCAGCTTTCTTGTTAGCCTGAGCTCTTTGTCTTGTTGCTAATTGAGAAGCCTGATACCAGAAAGAGTAGTTACCTGTGTAAAGATTAAGTTTAGCGTAATCCAGGTCACCGATATGCGTACAAACCGTATCTAAGAAGTGACGGTCGTGAGATACCACGATTACCGTGTTTTCATAGTCTGCAAGGAAATCCTCCAGCCATGAGATTGTATCGATATCAAGGTCGTTGGTAGGCTCATCCAGAATCAACACATCCGGATTTCCGAAAAGAGCCTGAGCCAAAAGAACCTTTACTTTGTCTTTGTTCTCAAGTTCGCTCATCATCTGCCAGTGCATGTCATCTTTTACTCCAACGTTTGAAAGCATGGTCTGTGCATCAGATTCTGCAGTCCAACCTCCCATTTCATCATAAATTACACCTAATTCACCGGCTTTAATTCCGTCTTCGTCAGAGAAATCTTCTTTTGCGTATAACGCATCCATTTCCTCTTTTATCTCAAATAATTTCTTATTACCTCTTAAAACTGCCTCAAGAACAGTATATTGATCATAAGCAAAGTGATCCTGCTCCAAAACTGACATTCTTTTCCCTGGTTCCAGAGATACATGTCCTGTTGTAGGATCCTGCTTTCCTGTTAATATTTTCAGGAATGTAGACTTTCCCGCACCGTTTGCTCCGATGATCCCGTAGCAGTTTCCTTTGGTAAACATAATATTTACCTCGTCAAAAAGAACTCTTTTCCCGAATTGTAAAGATAAGTTAGATACTGTTAACATATAGTTTTGTAAATTTGGCGCAAAAATACGAAAAGAATTTGGGTATTTTGTAATAATATAATAGTCAAGTTTTTAATTGTATGGTATTTTTTATATATTTCATTAACGAAATTTTAAAATGATGAAGATTGAGAAAACAGTTAGCATATTAAACAGAAGAGCCCGTTTTGAATATGAAATTCTTGAAGAATATGAAGCAGGAATGGTTTTGACGGGTACCGAAATAAAATCTTTACGTTCATCCAAAGCATCCATTACAGAATCCTTCTGTCAGTTTATTGATGGGGAATTGTACATCATTAACATGATGATTGATGAGTATAAATTAGGTACTTTTTACAATCACAAAACAAAAAGGGAACGGAAATTGCTCTTGCACAAAAAAGAATTACAAAAACTTGAAAAAAAGTTAAAGGATGCTGGGAACACCATAATACCTTTAAAATTATATATCACTGATCGAGGTAAAGCAAAGGTGCTGATAGCGCTGGGTAGAGGGAAAAAGCTTTTCGATAAAAGAGAGGCGATAAAAGATAGAGAAAATAAACGGAACCTGGACAGAATATTAAAGAAAAGTTAAAAATCATTTGAAAAACTTTGTATATAAAGAAAAATTATATTTATTTTGCATTATCAATTATTTAATCATTTAATTCTATGAAAAATCTAAAATTAGGAATTTCAGCATTGGCGCTTACTGTTGCCTCTACTGTTTTCGCACAGACTACCAACAATCCGTGGTTAATCGGAGTTGGTGCTCATGCTGAAAACCACGTAGCAGCAAGAGGTAACTTCAGTAATACGTTCTCTGCTAACAATTTGACGAAGAGTATGTTCAATGTGAACAACTTCTCTATTACTCCTCCATTATCTAAGTTAACAGTTGCTAGAAATGTTGGTAAAGGTTTAGTAATTGACTGGCAGACTTCTGTTGGGAACGTTGAAAACAAAAGATTCAACATGGGGAAAGAATTTTTCCTAATGACAGGTCTTGGTTTCCAGGCTCACGCTGCAGGTCTTTTATGGAACGAAGAATCTTGGTTTGATCCATATTTAAGAGTTGGTGCTAACTACTTAAGACATGACTATACAGCTCTTACTTTCCCTAGAACATCTGTTGACGCTAACGGTAATCCAATCGAAACTGTTGTTAATGGTAAGGATGGTAACGAAAACGGTAAAGCTAATCACTTTACAGTAGCTACAGGTGCTGGTGCTAACTTCTGGGTAACTAAGAACTTCGGTCTTGGTGTTCAGGGAGATTATGTATCAACTCCAGGTGACAACTCTACAGTGGCTAACTTCTGGCAAGCTTCTGCTTCTATCTTATTCAGATTTGGAAACAGAGATAGAGATAAGGATGGTATCCTAGATAAAGATGACCTTTGTCCAGATACTCCAGGTTTACCAGAATTCCAGGGATGTCCTGATACTGACGGTGACGGAGTTCCAGATAAAGACGATCAATGTCCAGAAGTGGCAGGTCCAGTTGAAAACAACGGATGCCCTTGGCCAGATACAGACGGTGATGGTGTAATCGACAAAGATGACGCTTGTCCAACAGTAGCAGGTCCTGCTGAAAACAACGGTTGTCCTTGGCCAGATACAGACGGTGACGGTATCTTAGATAAAGATGATGCTTGTCCTACTGTTCCAGGTCTTCCTGAATACAATGGATGTCCTAAGCCAAAAGATGTTATCGCTAAAGAAGCTACAGGTGCTCTTAAAGATATCTTATTTGATTTCAATAAAGCTACTATCAGACCTGAATCTAGCGGTAAATTAGATCAAGCTGCAACAATCATTAAGCAATCTAACGACGGTACATTCTTAGTAACTGGTCACACAGATAAGAAAGGTGCTGATGCTTACAACTTGAAACTTTCTAGACAAAGAGCTGCTTCAGTAGTAGGTGCTCTAGAAGCTAGAGGTGTTAGCGGTAATCAGTTAAAATCTGTAGGAGTTGGTGAAAGAGACGCTACTGTTTCTGAAAAAGCTTCTGACGCTGAAAGAATGGTTGACAGAAAAGTAGTTGTTGAGGCTATCAACGGTGCTGCTTGGGATGCACTTAAGAAATCTGATCTAGAAGTTGTAGAGAAGAAGACTGTAGTGAAAAAAGCTAAAAAAGCTCCAGCTAAGAAAAAAGCTGCTGCTAAAAAGAAAAAATAATTAATTTTTCTAAATAATGAATACCTCCAATTTAATTGGGGGTATTTTTTTTTTGTTGACTTTTAAGTAATTTTGTTGGAAATTTAAAAATTAAAATGGGAAGAGCATTTGAATATAGAAAAGCTTCTAAAATGGCCAGATGGGATAAAATGGCCAAAACATTCTCCAAAATAGGTAAAGACATTGCATTGGCTGTAAAGGCTGGTGGAACAGATCCGGAAGCCAATCCGGCCCTGAGAAGATGTATCCAGAATGCGAAGGGGGCAAACATGCCTAAGGACAACGTAGAACGTGCGATTAAAAAAGCGAGCGGTGCTGATGCGGAAAACTATGAAGAAATCACATATGAAGGTTACGGGCAAGGTGGTGTTGCTTTTTTTGTAGAATGTACTACAAACAACACAACAAGGACTGTAGCGAACGTGAGAGCTGTTTTTAACAAGTTTGATGGTAACCTTGGGAAAAATGGTGAATTGGCATTTATCTTTGATAGAAAAGGAATTTTCACCATTGATCTTGCTCAGATCAAAATGGATTGGGATGATTTTGAAATGGAAATGATTGATGGTGGTGCAGAAGATGTGGAAAAAGATGAGGAAGAAGTAATGATTACAACTGCTTTTGAAGATTTCGGTTCTTTATCTCACAAATTAGATGATCTGGGAATTGAGGCAAAGAGTGCGGAACTTCAAAGAATTCCAAACAATACAAAAGAAGTAAATGCAGAGCAGTTTAAAGCTAACATGAAAATGCTTGAGCGTTTCGAAGAGGATGATGACGTTCAAAACGTTTACCACAATATGGAAATCACAGAAGAGCTGATGGACTCTTTATAAAAAATAATATAGCATTCATATACAGTTAACTTTCAATTAGTTTCTTTGTACAAAACTATGAAAAGAAACGTTGAATTAGTTGTTATATCGGATGTTCATTTGGGAACTTATGGATGTAAGGCTAAAGAATTGTTGAGATATCTCAATTCTATCCAGCCTAAAACTTTAGTTTTGAACGGTGATATTATTGATATCTGGCAGTTTAAAAAGTCTTACTTCCCTAAACCTCATTTGAAAGTAATCAGAAAGATTCTTTCATTGGCGACCAAGAACACAGACGTCTATTACATCACGGGTAATCATGATGAAATGTTTCGAAAGTTCACAGATTTTGAACTAGGAAAACTTAAAGTCTGTAATAAAATCTGTCTGAATATTGATCAGAAAAAAACCTGGATATTTCACGGTGATGTTTTCGATGCATCCGTCCAGCACTCAAAATGGATCGCCAAACTTGGCGGAAAAGGTTATGATCTCCTTATTATTATTAATAATGTTGTAAATTGGTTCTTAGAAAAAATGGGTAAAGAGAAATACTCATTTTCCAAAAAGATCAAAAACAATGTGAAAAAAGCAGTGAAATATATCGGTGATTTTGAACTTACAGCTTCAGAACTGGCTATTGACAATAATTATGATTATGTAGTTTGCGGACATATCCATCAGCCACAGATCCGTGAGGTTGTTAATAAAAAAGGATCCTGCACCTATTTGAATTCGGGGGACTGGATTGAAAATCTCTCTGCTTTAGAATACAATGATAAAGAATGGACAATTTTTTATTATGATGAGCATAAACACTTGCTGAAAGATGAGGAAGTGGAAGAAATTCAGGAAATGGATAATTCTGCTCTTTTAAAAATCGTAACCAATTTTTCCTAGATGAAGATTTTGTATGCATTCCAGGGTACTGGGAACGGTCATGTTGCCAGAGCACAGGAAATTATTCCTCTTCTCAAAAAATATGCATCTGTTGATACATTGATCAGCGGACATCAGTCGCAATTAAAGGCTGATTTTGACATCAATTTCCAATATAGAGGTATTTCTCTTCTTTATAATAAAACAGGCGGTTTATCCTACCGGAAAACGTTTACCGAAAATAAATTCCTTGAAGCAGCCAAAACAATAAGGGAACTGGAACTCTCACAATATGATTTAATCATTAACGATTATGAACCTTTGACAGGCTGGGCTTCCAAACTGAAAAAGCTTCCGATGATAGAATTGAGCCATCAGGCTTCCATGAGCTTTCCGGAAACACCCAAACCAAAGAAAAAAGACTTTCTGGGAGAAATGATTTTAAAATATTATGTTCCCAGTGAAAGAAAAATAGGGTTCCATTTTGAGAATTACCATCCTCAGATTAAAAAACCGGTGATCAGAAGAAAAATCAGAAATCTTAATCCTTATAAACAGGGATATTATCTTGTCTATCTTCCCAGCTTTGCGGATGAAAACATCATTAAGGTTTTAAGAAACATTCCTGTGGAATGGAAAGTGTTTTCAAAATACAGCAAAGTGCGGGTTAAGGTAAAGAATGTAGAAATATTTCCTATTGATGAAGTGCAATACCTGAAATACTTTGAAGGCTGTGAAGGAATTTTGTGCAACGCAGGTTTTGAAAGTCCGGCAGAAGCATTGTTTATGGATAAAAAATTGTTCGTAATTCCTATTCACAATCAGTATGAACAGGAATGTAATGCATGTGCCCTTGATAAAATGGGAATCCCTAATTCCAAAGTATTAGATCTTCAGGAAATTATGGAGTGGGTAGCTTCTGACCATCATCTGAAAGTAGATTACCCGGATGATATTGAAGATATCTTGCTTAATGAAGTTTTAATTCTTTAAAAATATATCGTCTACATCACTCATTCTCATCATCACAGATCTTGCATAGGAACAGTGTGGATATACTTTCCAATTGTTTTCTCTGGCAAACCTGATGGCTTCTTCCACTAAAAATTTACCCATTCCTCTGCCTTCAAATTCAGGATGTACCAGAACAAATGAAATAATCAGTTTATGATCTTCAGGGAAAATGGTATAGGTAAGTCTGCCTACTTCTTTTATTTCGTTGTTTAGGGTTAGAACCCCGCCGTTTCCGGATTTATTGTTTTCAAATTTCATGATTCTGAACTTTAGGTTAAACATACAAAAATTGCACCGACCTTTGTATAAGTAATAAGCAATGGTAAATTACGATACTACCAATTCACTTGTTAAGCAAAATTGACGTTTGGCACTATTAACTGTCTTTCCCTGTGTAATAATTGTAATCTTTAATAATCACATTGATAAACTGTCTTTCCGTCATTTTAGTAGCATCAATTTCCAGTTTCAGGATACTTTTAATTTTCTCAGACAGCTTACTGATGATCTGGCGGTCATCTACTTTCAGCGCTTTGGTGTAATTATCTTTGATGATTCTCATATCATTATCACTCAAAGCAATAACTTGCGGAAAAGAAGGGATATAATTTTCATGGATATTCTCCAGGATTGTATGCGAAATATTGATATTGTTTTTCAGGGAAATGACAGCGGTTCCGGAAGCAATGTCACCCAAACGCTGGTTGTTTTTAGAAACAATCATAGAGATCAGTCCTATAACTCCGGCAAAGGATGCATCAACAATCCTGAACACCCAACGGATCATATAATCTGCAAAACTTGCCTGATAACCATCAATCTTTACCACTTTGATTTTCATTAGTTTTTTGCCGGGTGTCTGCCCTTCCATTAAGCTTTCCAATACAAGCGGATAAATATAAATAGGAAAAGTAAGGATAAGATAAACCGCTCTTATGGACCATTCATCAAGGCCATCTAATAAATATCCCAGATCAAGAATATTGAAGAATAAATACAGGATAATCACCACATAAGCGATCCTGATCAGAAGATCAATTATGAAGGCAAGCATCCTTTCTCCTACGCCTGCAATATTAAAATTAATATTTACATTTTGTGAGGTATTTATCGCAATTTGAGACATATTTTTTATTATTTTAGCCTTAACAATTATGAGAGAAGTTTATTTCATTAAACAAAATAAAGAAAAATGGTTGGGAATAGAACAGGTTATTCAAGGGAAAATTAAAAAAAATCCTGATGACCTGTCTTCGTTATATATAAATCTCATCAATGATCTTTCTTTTGCCCAGACCTATTATCCGAAAAGTAACACCACAGTTTACCTGAACCATTTGTCTGCCCAGATTTTTCAGAAGATCTATAAAACAAAAAGAGTAGAGGAAAACAGGCTGGTTTATTTTTTCAAAACTGAAGTTCCATTGCTGATGTATCAGTACAGAAGGTATCTGATGTATGCATTTCTCTTTTTTATTTTGTTTACCTCAATAGGTGTGCTTTCTGCCATTTATGATAAAGATTTTGTCAATATTATTCTGGGAGAAGGCTATGTGAATGAAACCATTGAAAATATTAAGCATAATAATGCGGTAGGAGTTTACCAGAGTGGCAGCACATGGGGAAGTACCATCGGGATTATTTTTAATAATATTCAGGTTGGAGCGAAACTGTATATTTACGGAATTGCAGGTGGGGTAGGAACTTTATTCGCTTTGCTTTCCAACAGTGTGATGCTGGGTGCTTTCCAGTATTTTTTCTATGATTACGGAGCTTTGAAAGACAGTGCAAGAGGCATATGGCTTCACGGAGTTTTTGAGATCTTTGCCATGGTGGTGGAAGCGATGTGCGGATTGATTCTGGGAGCATCAATTTTATTTCCGAGAACGTTTTCAAGGTTTAACTCTTTTAAAAAAGGATTTAAAGATTCATTTAAAATATTTTTAAGTACTATTCCCTTCACTATTTGTGCAGGAATTATAGAAGGTTATGTTACAAGGCATGCTTTGAAGATGCCTTTAATTTTGAACCTTATGATTATTTTTGGCTCACTGGCAATTATCGGATTTTACTATTTTGTGTATCCGTCTATTGTTTACAAAAAAACTAATAAACACATCCATGATACAATTTTATAAAAAAAGAGATTTTGGAACTTTTATCAGTGACAGTTTCAATTTTTTCAAATTATACGGGAAGAATTATTTTAAGAACTATATTCTGATCAATGGTCTGCTTTTGATCTTAATGGTAACCGTTGTGATTTTCGGGTATAAAGAACTCTTTTCACAAATATTCGCGTCCAATCTTGGTGGAGAAACGTATTATTTTGAACAGTATTTTTCAGATAATGCGGGCATGCTGATTACAGTAGGAATACTTACTTTTCTGCTTTTCATGGTTCTGATGATTGTCAATTACCTGTATCCGGTTTTTTACTTAAAAAGAATTGCACAGGGAGCAGAGAAGATAAAAACGGATGAAATCCTGAATGATTTTAAAAGCAATGCAGGAAGAATCGCGAAGCTTTGCCTTGGAATGATTTTTATCGTCACACCGGCGATTTTGTTTATAGTAGGATTTTCTTATATCCTGATCTTTATTATTATCGGTTTTTTTTTGATACTGCTTCTTTATCCTACGATATTTAACTTTACTACATTCCTGATGTATGATTATTTTAATTCAAACAGAGGTTTCTGGGAAAGTTTGAGCTACGCATTAAGATCGCAGTTTTCCTATCCGAACGGGAGTGAGAAATCCCCCTTTTGGAAATATTGGGGATCCGCATTTGTGATGTTTATTATTGTTTATATGATAACATCTATATTCACATTTATTCCGATGATCTTCTTTTACGGATCGCTTCTTACTTCTACGCCTGACGGGAATTTTGAGCAGAACCCTTTTACCGGAGCTGCAGGAATTTTGTTTTTTGTATTCTATGGAGTTTCAATGCTGATATCATTTTTTCTTTCCAACCTGATGTATGTGAATGCAGGATTGATGTATTATGACAGCAGAACAGATCTTCACCAGAAAGCAGAACTTGCAGAAATAGACACTATTGGAATCAATGAGTAAAATTTTTCTTTTCATATTGCTTTTTCTCTCTCTTGGGCTGGTTCAGGCTCAGGATGATAATCCCACTTCCGATGATCTGGTAGATTCACTCTATACAACCGGGCATTACAGAAATATGCTGCGTGCAGATTCTGTACTGATGAAAAATCCGGTATCTGAGAATACAGCTTATCCGAAAACATTCAAAGAAAATATTCCGTCAAGATATAAAGGAAATGAATTCGACTACTCCGTATCAAAGCCCAGAGAGTCTTTTTTTCAAAAGCTGATTCGGAAGCTCAATCAAATTATACAAGGAATTTTCGGGGAAACAGCATTGACAAAATCGGGGGAATTTACCGCAATCCTTATCCGTCTGTTTGCGATCATACTGGTAGGTTTTCTGTTATATTTCATCATTAAATATATCATGGGAAAAGATGGGAACTTTCTTTTTGGTAAAAAGAATAAAAAGCTGGATCTCAATGTGCAGGAACTCCATGAAAATATCCATGAAATCAATTTCCCTGAAAGTATCGCTAAATTTGAAATGGCAGGAGATTATCGTTCGGCAGTCCGTTACCAGTTCCTGTTTATTCTTAAAAAGCTGAGTGACAAAAAGCTGATCAACTGGAATCCGGAAAAAACCAATAAGGATTATGCCATAGAGTTGAAAGCCCCTCATCTGAAAAATGACTTTTCTAATCTGTCTTATATTTTTGATTATGTCTGGTATGGAGAATTCAGTATTGAAGAACAGAGCTATCAGAAATTTAAAAATCAATATCAGGCATTTAAACCCTAACAATAGTAACCATGAATAAAACTTTCAAAACATATGCTGCAATTTTCATCATTGTGATGATTATTCTGGCATTGCTTGAAGTTAACAAAAAAGAAACGACAGACTGGCGCAAGAATTTTGATATCAATGAAAAGTCTCCGTTCGGACTATTTGTTTTTAATAATGAAGCTAAAAATCTTTTTAAAAATAATCTGAAGAAGATTGAACAGATTCCCTACGAATACTATAATCAACATAAAAAGAATCCACACAATATTGTCGTTATTGAAAATAATTTTGACAAAGAATCCTGGAATAAAATCCTGACACAGGTATCTGAAGGTTCGGATGCTTTTCTAATGGTGTCCCGTATGCCGAAAGAAATTTCAGACAGTATCGGATATTATGATTCCGAAATCTCTTTTGAAGAAGAAAATGTGCTGAAGCTTACTGACAAAAAATATCAGAATGATTTTGTTACATTAGATAAATTTCCTTCAGGAAGAGGTTTTTCATTTATTAAACCTAACGTTGAAGTCTTTGGGAAAACGGTGGAAAAAAAGAATACAGATCAGGCCAATTTTATCAAAGTAAAGTTTGGGAAAGGACATATTTACGCTCATACTGAACCTCTTTTTCTGACCAATTATTATCTTCTGAAACCCGGAAACGTAAAATATGCACAGGATGTATTTTCATATCTTCCGGATAGAGAAACGCTTTGGTTTGTATCCAATAAAAGTTCTGCATCACGTTTCTTCATGAGATTTGTATTGTCGAATCCGGCTTTAAAGTATGCGTGGTGGGTATTTTTGGGAGGATTTATCCTTTTCATTTTCTTTAATGCCAAAAGAAAACAGAGAATAGTACCGGTAACAGAGCCTCTGAGGAATACTTCCCTGGATTTTGTAAAAAGTATTGGAAATCTGTATCTTCAGGAAGGTGATTTTCATGATATGATGGCAAAGAAATCCCAGTATTTTCTAAATAAAGTGCGCATGGATCTGTTGATAGATACTCAGAATTTAGATGAAGAATTTGCAAAAAAACTACATTTGAAAACCGGAAAAACCATGGAGATGATTAATGAAGCTATAGTACTTATCAAAAAAGGGCAGGACCCTTATGCCAGTGTAATGAAAGAAGATCTTACAAGGATCAATAAGCTCCTTGATGAAATATTTAAATAATATAACAACCTGACGATATAACAGTTTTTCAATGCTGATAACGATAATTCAAAGGAATACCGTTGTTCATTGTCAGACTGACCAAATAAAATGTATTATGGAAAACTTTGATAACCCGAATATAGAAAACCAAAGCTCTATCAATCTTAATAAACAGGAAGAGCAGTTTCAGTCGAGAATCGATATGATTGAACTTCGTGCAAGCTTAGAGAAAGTAAAATCTGAAATCGGAAAAGTAATCGTAGGACAGGAGAAGATGATTGAACATCTTTTGGCTGCCTTACTTTCGAACGGACACGTTTTGATTGAAGGCGTTCCCGGAGTAGCTAAAACGATTACTGCGAAATTACTGGCTAAGACAATTGATGTAGGCTTCAGCAGAATTCAGTTTACACCGGATCTGATGCCTTCCGATATTTTGGGAACTTCTGTATTCAATGTGAAAAATTCAGAATTTGAATTTAAAAAAGGACCTATCTTCTCCAATTTCATCCTGATTGATGAGATCAACAGATCGCCTGCAAAAACACAGTCTGCATTATTTGAAGTCATGGAAGAAAGGCAAATTACGATGGATGGTATCCGTTATATTTTGGAAGAACCTTTCCTGGTTATTGCTACACAAAACCCTATAGAGCATGAAGGAACGTATAGACTTCCGGAAGCCCAGCTAGACCGTTTTTTATTTAAAATCAATGTAGGATATCCGAATCTTGAGCAGGAAATAGCGATTATTAAAAATCAGCACGAAAGCAAAAAAGAAGATAAAACAGAAGGAGTAAACCGAGTGATCACAGCTGAACAATTGAAAAACTACCAGCATCTGGTAAAGGAAATCATTGTGGAAAGCCAGCTGATGGAATATATTGCTAAGATTATCATCAACACAAGAGAAAACCAATTCTTATATCTGGGCGCTTCGCCAAGAGCTTCACTAGCACTTCTTACGGCCTCAAAAGCATTTGCAGCGCTGAGAGGAAGAGATTTTGTGACTCCTGAAGATATTAAAGAAGCAAGTTATGCTGTTTTAAGACACAGAGTAATCGTATCTCCGGAAAGAGAAATGGAAGGTCTAACCGCAGATGAAATTATCCGCCAGATTTTAGAAGGAATAGAGATTCCAAGATAGGGAGTAGCTAATAGGTGGCAGGTAGCAGGTGATAGTGGGTGAATGTTTAAAAAACAAAATTAGTATATATGGCGAATTTTAAAAAGCTTTTAGTTTGGCAGAAGTCTATTGATTTTGTTACTGAAATTTACAAAACTACAGAAGCCTTTCCTAGGGATGAAATCTACGGATTAATATCACAAATCAGACGAGCCGCCATTTCTATACCCTCCAATATTGCAGAGGAGAATTCAAGAAGAAGTAAACCTGATTATCTGCAATTTTTAAAAATATCAAGAGGCAGTTGTGCAGAAGTAGAAACACAATTAATTATTTCAAAAAATCTCAATTTTTTAAGCGAAGATGAGTATTTAAAATTAAATCAGGGGATTATAGAAATATCAAAGATGTTGAATGGCTTAATAAACTCTCTCCAACAATAATAATGAAAGAGATAGAGCTAATAAACGTCCACCTAAAACCTTTTATCTGCAACCTGCAACCTAACCAATGAAAAACTTATACATCAATACACGTTTCTTTTTTACACTCATCGGAGTGGGGATTCTGTATGTCCTGGCATTTTTCTTTCCGGTGCTGATGTGGGCAGCCCATATTGCACTGTTGATCTGCTTTTTGGCGACAATGGTAGATTTCCTATTGCTTTTTAATCAAAAGAATGCATTACAGGTTCAGAGAATTTTGCCGGAAAAATTGTCCAATGGCGATGAGAATTTTGTTAAAATTGATATTAAAAATAATTACAATTTTACCATAGATGCTAAAATTATTGATGAAATTCCATTCCAGTTTCAGAAAAGAGATTTTCTGATTGAAAAACAGATTGCTTCAGGAGCGAATACATTCTTTCAATATTCATTAGAACCTAAAGAAAGAGGAGAATATCATTTCGGAGGACTGAATATTTACGCATCCTCACCGTTAGGATTGATCTCAAAAAGATTTATTTTCCAGAAGGATGCTGTCTTACCTTCCTATCCATCATTTATCCATCTCAGAAAATATGAACTGATGGCCATTCAAAGTGAGTTTTTATTGGGTGGAATTAAAAAGGTCAGAAAACTGGGACACACCATGGAGTTTGAGCAGATCAAAGAATATGTCCCTGGAGATGATATCAGAACGATCAACTGGAAAGCAACTTCCAAAACGAACCGTTTAATGGTAAACCAGTTTCAGGATGAAAAAGCACAACGTATTTTTATGCTGATTGATAAAGGAAGAACCATGAAAATGCCTTTCAATGGATTAAGTTTGCTGGACTATTCCATCAATGCAACCATGGCGCTGTCTCATATTATTTTGAGAAAAGGAGACAGAGCCGGTATGATGACTTTTTCTAAAAAAGCTGAAAATAAAATTGCCGCTGATAATAAATCAGGTCAACTGAAAAAAATCTCTGAAGCACTTTATAATATCAAAACAGATTTTTTTGAAAGTGATTTCAACCGTTTGTATCAGGATGTAAAATATTCCATCAATCAAAGAAGCTTAATTCTGCTTTTTACGAACTTTGAAACATTGGACGGGCTTAACCGACAGTTGAAATATCTTCGTGGTATTGCTAAAAACCATTTACTGGTAGTTGTATTTTTCAAAAACTCAGAACTGCAGACGCTCATCAATAAGAATCCTGAAAATATGCAGGAAATTTACGATGAGATCATCGCTGAAAAATTTGAATTTGAAAAGAAACTGATCATTCAGGAACTCCGCAAATATGGAATTTATACGGTATATACTCTTCCGGAAAATTTGAATATCGATGTTATCAATAAATATCTGGAGATAAAAGCGAGAGGAATTTTATAACTTTGCAGAAGCAATAAGCAATACACAATGAAAATTACACTTAACAGAATAAACGACGATTTTTTATTTGAATGTACCAATGCGCAGGGGAATTCTATTCTTTTGGATAATACTTCACAGCCAGGAGCAAAAGGAGTTTCTCCAATGGAAAGCGTGTTGATGGCTGTCGCTGGCTGCAGCGGAAT
Source organism: Chryseobacterium rhizoplanae (assembly GCF_900182655.1). GTDB lineage: Bacteria > Bacteroidota > Bacteroidia > Flavobacteriales > Weeksellaceae > Chryseobacterium > Chryseobacterium rhizoplanae. Next base: position 17,474 of record NZ_FXTC01000002.1, on the reverse strand, counting down.
TGATGTGGTTTCTATTTTAAAGAAGCAGCGTCAGAACATTACAGGCTTTCAGGCAGAGGTTGAAGGAGAAAGGGTACAGGTAGATGATGCAAAACCTTTTAAATCTATTAACGTTAAGTTCCTTTTAGAAGGAGAAATTGATCCTAAAAAAGCACAGAAAGCAGCAGAACTTTCTTTTGAAAAATATTGTTCCGTATCCAAAACCTTAGAACCGAATGTAGAAATCGGATACGAAGTCTATGTGAACGGAGAAAAAATTTAATCTCTTATTTAAAAATAGAAAAAGCCGGATAACATATCCGGCTTTTTTATTGCTCATTACCTATCACTCATTGCTTATTAAAAGGTAAGTCTTGGTTTTATCAGTTTTGCTACAGTGGCTGTCCATCCCGTCTGATGGGAAGCTCCTACACCACGGCCGTTATCTCCATGGAAATATTCAAAAAAGGTGATGTAATCTCTGAAGTGTTCATCATAATTGAATTTTGGATTACCTCCGTTGAAGGCGCGCTGCCCATGTTCATCCTTTAAAAATAGAGAACAGAGTCTTTTGCTTATATTTTGAGCTACTTCATCAAGATTTCTTTTATCACCGCTTCCCGTTGGAAGTTCTACTTTCAGACTGTTTCCATAATAATAATGAAAACGCTGCAGGCTTTCCACAATCAAAAAGTTGATAGGAAACCATATCGGTCCGCGCCAGTTGCTGTTTCCGCCAAACATTCGGCTGTCACTTTCTGCAGGAGTATAATACACCATATTCTGACTCCCATGCACAGAAAATACAAAAGGATTCTCTTCATATACCTTAGACATTGCACGGATTCCATAAGAACTTAGAAACTCATTTTCATCAAGCATCCTGGTCAAAACCTTTGTCAGTCTGTTTTTACGAAGGATACTCATCAGGTGTTTTCTGCCGTGCCCTTCCTCGTCCCAGTGAGAAACAAGTTTGGTGAGTTCCGGTTTATTTTTTAAGATCCATTCCATTCTGCTTCTGAAATTCGGCATCTTTTCCAATAAGCGGTGGTCTACGATCTCAACAGCAAACATTGGAATCAAACCTACAATACTTCTTAATCTTAAAGAAACACTGTCTCCGTTTCCAAGCTGCAATACATCATAGAAGAAACCGTCTTCCTCGTTCCACAGTCCTTTCGTTCCCTCACCCAGGTTTTCCATCGCTTCAGCGATATAAAGATAATGTTCAAAAAATTTGATCGCCATATCTTCATACACCTGATAATACTGGGCAAGTTCCATGGCGATACGCATCATATTCAATGCATACATAGCCATCCAGCTTGTTCCGTCTGCCTGTTCAAGATGCTGGCCGTCCTTTAAAACCATATTCCGGTCAAAAGCACCAATATTATCGAGGCCAAGAAAGCCTCCTCCAAAAATATTTTTACCGTTTTTATCCTTTCTGTTTACCCACCACGTAAAATTCAGCAGTAACTTTTGAAATACCTTTTCCAAAAATAATAAATCCGGTTTTCCATTGTTTTTTTCATCAATTTTAAAAACCCGGAAGCAGGACCATGCATGTACAGGTGGATTTACATCACTCATATTCCATTCATAGGCAGGAAGCTGTCCGTTGGGATGCATATACCATTCTTTCGTAAGCAATAAAAGCTGTCCTTTGGCAAATTCTGCATCTATAATGGAAAAAGGAACACAGTGGAACGCCAGATCCCAGGTAGCATACCATGGATATTCCCATTTATCAGGCATGGAAATAATATCCTTATTGTGAAGATGATTCCATTCCGTATTTCTTACATACTCACTGAAATTTCTTGGAGCTTCAAAATTGGGATCACCTTTCAGCCATTTTCCTATATTGTAGTGATAGAACTGCTTATTCCAGAGAAGTCCTGCAAAAGCCTGTCGCTGAACATTTCTCTCATCTTCATTTACCGTATCATTCTGGATATCGTTATAAAACTCTTCCGCTTCAGATTGTCGTGTACTGAAAATAGTATCGAAATTTCCAAAAGGTTCGTCCGTCTCGTCAGGACACAATCTGAATTCAAAAATTTTAGATTCTCCTGCACCCACCATTTCATCAATCAGAAAAGATGCTTTTGTTCCCCTTTTTTCAGGATTTACAGTATCTCCCCGATGAATAATAAAATTATTGATGCCATCTTTGAAATAAGTATTCTCTGTTTTAGGTGCTCCGTAAAGCTTAGAGGTATTGGTCTCGTTATCACAGAATACACTTTGTGCATTTGTATTTCGCGAATAGACTTTTTTGATCGAAATACTGTCGTGTCCTATATTGATACTTCCGTCATCAGAAGCATTGAGCTCTGCCTTATAAGTGTTATATCCCCATTTCCAGTTATTTCTGAACCACGCAGTGGGTGCTACGACAATAGGTGCATCATGCTGGCTTCGGTTGCAGACGGTTACTCTGGCCAGGATATCGTTGTGATCAGCTTTACAGTATTCAATGAAAATATCGAAATACTCATCATTATCAAAAATTCCGGTATCGAAAATCTCATATTCCGGTTCCTTTTTACTACGTCTTCCATTTTCAGCAAGAAGTTCATCATAAGGAAACTCGTTGATCGGGTATTTATACACCATTTTCATATAGCTGTGAGTAGGTGTATTATCCAGATAATAAAAGATTTCTTTGATGTCTTCACCATGATTCCCCTGAGGGTTACTCAATCCGAAGAACCGTTCTTTTACCATTTTATCTTTCCTGTTCCAAAATGAAAAAGCAAAACAGAATAACTGTTTTACATCAGAAATTCCGGCGATGCCTTCCTCACCCCAGCGGTAAGCATAATTTTCAGCGTTATTGTGATTGGTAAAATCCCAGGCATTCCCGTTTGAGCTGTAATCCTCACGTACATTTCCCCACTGCCGGTTGCTTACATAAGGGCCCCAGTTTTTCCATTTGGTATCTTGTAATCTTTCTTTTTCGGCGGTCATATCTCATCATTTTTCCATACGAAGTTAGTTTTTTTGAAAAATAATTCCAATTTTTTTCATCTGAACAATTATTAATATGCTCTTGGAATACTTGTATTTAAGGGCTTTTTTAAATATTAAAATAATTTTTTTTTGAAATTAAAAGAAAAGAACTACCTTTGCACCATTCGTTCATTTAAATATTGAAAATGTTATCAAGAAAGGTTGAGGGATTAGACCCTATGAAACCTTAGCAACCCTTTGCGCAAGCAAAGAAGGTGCTACGTTCTACCAAAGTATTTTGGACAGATAACTTACTGAAGTTCTTTTCAGCCATTTCCTGTGGCATTTTCAATTGTATTTGTATTAAAATATAATAGAATTGAAAACAGAACTAAACTATATAAATCTTTCGTATCAAACCAATTCCCAAAAGGAATACCATATCCCGTTAAGCTATCAGCTTTTTGGGAAAGATCTGTTTACAGCACCCATCATTTTAATCAATCATGCCCTTACCGGAAACTCAGAGGTATCCGGAGAAAAAGGCTGGTGGAAAAAGTTGGTGGGAGAAAATCAGATTGTTGATACTGATCAATACACTGTTCTGTGTTTCAATATACCCGGAAACGGTTATGACGATTTTTTAATTGAAGACTATGAAGATTTTACCCCTTCAGATATCGCAGCGATATTTTTAAAAGGGCTTGAAGCTTTACATATCAAAAACTTATATGCCATTATTGGAGGCTCTCTGGGAGGAGGGATTGCGTGGGAAATGCTTGCCAAGCAGCCGGATCTCGCAGAAATATTTATTCCTATAGCCTGTGATTACAGGACACACGACTGGCTTCATGCGCAATGTCTGGTTCAGAAATTTTTATTGAATGATAAAGAGGAGCCACTACAGAAAGCAAGAATTCATGCTATGTTGTGTTACAGAACGCCACAGTCACTCAATGACAGATTTCAAAACCAATATAACCAGGAAAAACAACGCCTGGAATCAGAAGACTGGCTGGTTTATCATGGTAATGCGCTAAACGAAAGGTTTAGTTTAAAAGCATACAAACTGATGAATCATCTCTTGATGAATATAAATGCTGATGAAACAGCACTAGAGAACATACAGGCACGAATGCACATGATCTCTGTAGATACAGACTTATTCTTCCCGGCTTCTGAAATCCGAATGTGTTTTGAAAACTTAAAAGAGAAAAATAAGAATGTTTCTTATCACGAGATCCAATCTATACACGGGCATGATGCCTTCCTAATGGAATATCAACAATTAAATAATATCATTAAAAACATTTTACAGAAGTAATGAAAAATGCTAACGAAATAAAATTTTTGAAGAACAGGTCAATCGTCAAATTTGAAGGAGAAGATTTCCTGGGAGAAATCGGGATTGACGGACGAATTTTTAAAGCGCTTACTTTAGCGCGTATCAGTGTAGGAGTAATCTCTCAGCAAGCGATAGAAAACGGAATTTCTATTCTGGTTCAGGAAAATGATGCTGAAAAAGCAGTCGCTTGCCTTATCGATGAATTTGAAGCAGAAAGAAAATCTGGAAAAGTTTCCCAGATCTACAGTATCAATAATGTTTCTGTCATCGGTTTTGTGGCAGAAGATTTCAATAAAGTTTTTGCTGAGCTGGCAAGAAACAATGTTTTCCCATTATTGCTGAATCAGGTTGCGGGAGAGAACAGAGTAAACATCGTAGTAACTTCTTCACAGGACGAAAAAACAAAAAACATTATAGAATCTGAAATTTTCAAGAAGCCAAAGACCGTTCATCTGGCGATCATAGGACATGGAAATGTAGGAAAGACTTTGATACAACAGGTATTGGAATCTTCTGAAGAGATTAAAAGACGTAAAAAAATAGACTTTAAAGTAGTGGCGGTAGCCAATTCAAAGAAAATAGCCTTCAACAAAAAAGGATTTGATGCCAATTGGAGTGATGAGGTTTTGACAGCAGAACATCCTTCAAGTGTTCAGGAGCTTATTAATTTCTCCAACGAAAACCAGCTGGAAAACCTTATCGTTGTGGATAACACGGCAAGTAAGGATTTTGTGAAAAACTATCACGCTTTGGCAGAAAACGGATTCGATCTGGTTTCCTCAAACAAGATTTTTAATACCCTTCCGATTGAAGAGTACAGAAAACTAAGATATACGTTGAATAAAAACAACAGACGTTATCTCTATGAAACCAATGTGGGTGCGGGATTACCCTTAATTGATACCATCAAATTATTACACCTTTCAGGAGAAAATATCACAAGAATTAAAGGGGTGTTCTCCGGAACACTGAGCTATGTGTTCAACAATTTTTCTTTAAGAGATGATAAATTTTCAACCATCATCAACGAAGCATTAGAAAAAGGATACACAGAACCGGATCCGAGAGAAGATTTATCAGGAAATGACGTAGCTAGAAAGTTATTAATTCTGGCGAGAGAATTAGACTTAATTAATGAATTCGGAGATATCAATATTCAGAATCTTGTTCCGGAAAGCTTACTTGAGGTTTCAAAATCAGAATTCCTTTCAAGATTGGAAGAACTGGATGAAGAATATCAGAAAATAAAAGAGAATCAGGAACCCGGGCATGTATTGAGATATGTGGGGGATCTGCACGGTGATCTACAGAAAGATAAAGGCGAGTTGGATGTGAAATTGATTTCAGTTCCGGCAACATCTGCATTAGGACAGCTGAAAGGTTCAGATTCAATCTTTGAAATTTATACAGAAAGTTATGGTGAAAATCCTATCGTTATCATGGGAGCCGGAGCCGGAGCACAGGTGACAGCCAGAGGAGTATTCGGGGATATTTTAAGAGTAAGTGAAACAAAATAATATTTAATATAACAATCTGATAATGTATCAGTTTGCCGATAATTGGTGTCGTTATTCTGAGCAAAGCGAAGAATTTCATTGGTACATTGTTAGACTGCTATATTGGTAAATCAATTAAAACTATATGGAAAATTTTGAAACATCAGCAATAAGAACTCAGACTGAAAGAACCCAGTTTGACGAGCATTCTACGCCATTATACCTTACATCAAGTTTTATATTTCAGGATGCTGAGGATATGAGAGCAAGCTTTGCTGAAGAAAAACCTAAAAATTTATACAGCCGTTTTTCCAATCCTAACGTAACAGAGTTTACAGATAAAATAGCTAAAATGGAAGGTGCGGAAGCCGGATATGCTTTTGCAACAGGAATGGCTGCTATCTATTCTACATTTGCTGCTTTGTTGAATGCCGGAGATCATATCGTAAGCTGCCAGTCAGTTTTCGGCTCTACACATACATTATTCACTAAGTATTTCCCGAAATGGAATATTGAAACCTCTTATTTCAAAGCAGAAGATGCGGAAAATGTAGAACAATACATCAAACCAAATACAAAGATCTTATACCTTGAAACTCCCACCAATCCGGCTATTGAAATTCTTGACCTTGAATTTTTCGGGCAGATAGCAAAAAAATATAATCTGATATTTGTTGTAGATAATTGTTTTGCAACACCTTATCTTCAGCAGCCCATCAAATATGGTGCAGATATTGTTGTACATTCAGCAACGAAATTGATTGACGGACAGGGAAGAGTTTTAGGAGGAATAGCAGTAGGAAAAGAAGACCTGATCAGAGAAATTTATCTTTTCGCAAGAAATACAGGTCCTGCATTGTCTCCTTTTAATGCATGGGTATTATCAAAAAGCCTCGAAACATTGGCCATTCGTGTAGAAAAACATTGTGAGAATGCATTGAAGGTAGCCGAGTTTTTAGAAAGCCATCCGAACGTAGAATTAGTAAAATATCCATTCCTGAAATCTCACCCGAGCTATGAAGTTGCCAAAAAGCAGATGAAGCTTGGAGGAAATATCGTGGCATTTGAAATCAAAGGAGGAATAGAAGGCGGAAGAAACTTTTTAGATAAGATACAAATGTGTTCACTTTCTGCCAATTTAGGTGATACAAGAACGATCGTTACTCACCCGGCATCCACCACACACTCCAAACTGTCAGATGAAGAAAGAAATGAAGTAGGGATTACTGCAGGGCTGGTTCGTTGTTCAGTAGGTTTGGAAAATGTGGAAGATATTATTGCAGATCTTAAACAGGCCTTAGACTAGTTCAATAGGAACGGGCTAAAGCCCGTTTTGATGACCAAAATAGATAAAAATGAAAAATTCAGAACAATTATATAAAGCTTTATCCGAAAGAATTTTAATTCTTGACGGTGCCATGGGAACTATGCTTCAGAGGTACAAGTTTGAAGAAGAAGATTACCGTGGAGAGCGTTTCAAAGACTGGGAACATCCGGTAAAAGGAAATAATGACCTACTTTCTCTGACGCAGCCTCAGGCCATTGAAGAAGTTCACAAGAAATACCTGGAAGCAGGTGCTGATATCATAGAAACCAATACCTTTTCAGGAACTACCATTGCTATGGCAGATTATCATATGGAAGAATTGGTGTATGAACTGAACTATGAGTCTGCAAAGATTGCAAGAAAAGCCTGTGATGAGTATACCGCAAAAAATCCGGATAAGCCGAGATTTGTAGCAGGATCTATCGGGCCAACGAACAGAACCGCGAGTTTAAGTCCTGATGTCAATGACCCCGGATACAGAGCCATTACTTTTGAAGAATTGAGGGTGGCTTACAAACAGCAATGTGAAGCTTTGCTGGATGGAGGTTCAGATATCCTTTTGGTAGAAACCATCTTTGATACACTGAATGCAAAAGCCGCTTTGTTTGCCATTGATGAACTGCAGGATGAAAGAGGAATCAAAATTCCGATCATGGTTTCAGGAACCATTACCGATGCTTCAGGAAGAACTTTGAGCGGACAGACGGCAGAAGCTTTCCTGATCTCCGTTTCCCATCTGAATTTATTAAGTGTAGGTTTCAACTGTGCATTAGGTGCAGATCAGCTGACTCCTTATCTTGAAACACTGGCCCATAACTCAGAATTCTATGTTTCAGCGTATCCGAATGCAGGTTTACCCAATGCTTTTGGAAAATATGATGAAACCCCTGAAGATATGGCAAGACAGATCAAAGAATATGTTGAAAAAGGATTGATCAATATTATCGGAGGATGTTGCGGAACTACTCCTGAGCATATAAAGGCGATTGCAGATTTGGTGGAAAAATATCCACCAAGAAAATTGAGAGAATTTGTCTGATTTGATAGATTTTTTTAATTAAAATCAAGAATGAAGGCTAATTATAAATAGTAACTTTATGTAAACCACAAAGTTAAATATAATGGAAAAGCCAATTTACTTAAAAGATCCGGAGGATGTCAGATTATTTAATGAGCTGAGAAAGAAAGTGAACCAAAGAGTAGAAGCCATTTCTGAAAACAGGGATATCTATATTCAGATGAAAGCAGTTATTCTGCCGATGATCTATCTGGGATTATATTTTCTGGCTCTTTTTAATGCTGAAAAACACTGGGTCTATATTTTGAGTTTTGTTTTAATGGGAATCTCCCTGGTTTTAATTTATTTGAACCTGATTCATGAAGCAGCCCATAACAACATTTATAAAAGTAAAAAGCTGAATAATTTAGTCCTTCACATTTTTGATTTTATAGGAGCCAACTCCTACATCTGGAAGAAAAGACACATCGCAAGCCATCATGCCTATCCGAATGTGGACGGATGGGACACGGATATCGAACAGAGCGGATTGCTTTTAATCGTACCGTGGATCAAGGCAAAAGGAGTACAGAAGTATCAGGATAAGTTTTTCTTTTTAGTATATCCATTGTATTTGTTCAACTGGATGTTTATAAGAGACTTTAGAGACTTCTTTGATAAGGAAAGGGTGATTTTAAAAACTCAGGGACAAATACCTGTTAAGGAAAAGGTAAAAATGATCAGTTATAAGCTGTTCTACTTCTTTTATCAGATTGTAGTCCCTATTGTGTTCTTTAAAGTATCAATGGGATTGGCTTTGGGTGCGTGGTTTTTACAGGTGATTTCAGCAAGTATTTTTGCATTGTTTGTTTTACTGCCTTTGCATCCGCTTCCTGATAATGCCTTTCCGAGATTAAATAAAGAGAATGGTCTTCCATTCAGCTGGCTTCGTCACCAGTTTGAAGTGACGAACGATTTAAAAGAAAATAACTGGCTGGTAAAAAATATGTTGGGGAATTTTAATTTTCATGTGGCCCATCATCTATTTCCAAATTACAGTTATATGTATTACAATGAGATCACAGAAGAAATTGAAGAATTTGCTAAAGAACACAATTTAGCGTACAAAAGATTTCCACTGATTACAGCTTTAAGTAAGCATAGGGATTTATTGAGGCAGAATGCCAATAATGCCTACTATATTTTAGAAGAATAAAATGAAATATTTAAGATTATCAGGCCTTGAGCCTCTTATCATAACCCCGGAAAGTAATTTCATCAACGTTGGTGAAAGGACCAATGTTGCCGGTTCCAAAAAGTTTTTAAGACTGATCAAAGAGGAGAAGTTCTCTGAAGCATTAGATATTGCCCGCCATCAGGTTGAAGGAGGTGCCCAGATCCTGGATGTCAACTTCGATGATGGATTGATTGATGGAAAAGCATCCATGATCAAATTCCTGAATTTAATTGCCTCTGAACCAGATATCGCCAGAATCCCGATTATGGTAGACTCTTCTAAATGGGAAATTCTGGAAGCCGGCCTTCAGGTAGCACAGGGAAAATGTGTGGTAAATTCTATCAGCTTAAAAGAAGGCGAGGAAGAATTTATCAAACATGCAAAAGCCATTAAAAGATACGGAGCAGCAGTCATTGTAATGGCATTTGATGAGGTAGGACAGGCTGACAATTTTGACCGAAGAATTGAGATTTCAAAACGTTCCTATGATATCTTAGTCAACCAGCTTGGTTTTCCGGCAGAAGATATCATTTTCGACTTAAATATCTTTCCGGTGGCAACAGGAATGGATGAGCACAGAAGAAATGCCATCGACTTTATTGAAGCGACACGCTGGGTAAGACAAAACCTTCCTTATGCATCCGTAAGTGGAGGAGTGAGCAACGTTTCTTTCTCTTTCCGCGGAAATGATACCGTAAGAGAAGCAATGCACTCTGTTTTTCTTTACCATGCTATTCAGGCAGGAATGAATATTGGCATCGTAAACCCGGCGATGCTGGAAGTGTATGATGAGATCAATAAAGAATTACTGGAGCTTGTAGAAGACGTAATTCTGGATAAAAGAGAAGATGCTACAGAAAGACTTCTTGACTATTCAGAAAAACATAAATCGGTCAAAAAAGAAAAGACCGAAGACTTAGAATGGAGAAATAATCCACTACAGGAAAGAATTACCTATGCCTTGGTAAAAGGGATCGACCGTTTTATTGAAGAAGATGTAGAAGAAGCAAGACAATCAGCAGAAAGACCACTTCATGTTATAGAAATTAATCTGATGACAGGAATGGGAGTTGTAGGAGATTTATTCGGAAGTGGAAAAATGTTCCTGCCTCAGGTAGTAAAGTCTGCAAGGGTAATGAAAAAAGCGGTGGCTTATTTACAGCCTTTCATTGAAGCTGAAAAAGACGGAGCAAAACCCGCCAATGGAAAAATCCTGATGGCAACTGTAAAAGGGGACGTTCATGATATTGGTAAAAATATTGTGAGTGTTGTTCTGGGTTGTAACAACTATGAAATCGTTGATCTTGGAGTAATGGTTCCTGCTGAAAAGATTATCCAGACCGCTATTGCTGAAAAAGTAGACGTTATAGGATTAAGCGGACTGATTACACCAAGTTTGGATGAAATGGTGTATATCGCTTCAGAATTAGAAAGACAAAATTTAGATTTTCCTTTATTAATCGGTGGTGCTACAACTTCAAAGGCACATACCGCAGTGAAAATCGATTTAAAATATAAAAATGCAGTCGTTCACGTGAATGATGCTTCCAGAGCCGTAAACGTAGTAAGTTCATTGTTGGGTGACAGAAATAAAGAATATGTTTCAGATTTAAAGAATGACTATTCTGACTTCAGAGAAAAGTTTCTGAACAGGCAGGTAGATAAAGATTATGTATCCATTCAGGAAGCAAGAGAAAACCATTTTAAAATCGATTGGGAAAACGAAGAGATTTTCACCCCGAATAATCTCGGAATAAAAGTCTTCGAAAATCAGGATTTGAATGAACTTCTTCCTTTCATCGACTGGTCTCCGTTTTTCAGAAGCTGGGATCTCCACGGAAAATATCCGAACATTCTGGAAGATGAGGTGGTAGGAGCCCAAGCTAAAGAATTATTCAAAGATGCTCAGGTTATTTTGAAGAGAATTCTGGATGAAAAACTTTTAACGGCAAAAGCCATCTTCGGGATTTTTAAAGCCAACTCCAATGAATCTGATGATATCTTGATTTTTGATGAAAATAACAACGAGCAGGCGAAGTTTCTAACCCTAAGACAGCAGGCTCAAAGATCAAAAGGTAAAGAATATCTGGCTCTAAGTGATTTCATCGCTCCTCAAAGCTCAGGAAAGACTGATTATGTGGGTGCTTTCTGTGTAACAACAGGATTTGGTACTGACGAATTGTCCAGCGAATACGAAAAAGCTAATGACGATTACAATTCCATCATGGTGAAAGCCTTAGCAGATCGTTTTGCAGAAGCCTATGCAGAATTCTTACACAAAAAAGTGAGAACAGAATACTGGGGATATGCCAATCAGGAAAGCTTAAGCAACGAAGAACTTATTGCTGAAAAATATAAAGGAATCCGTCCGGCACCAGGGTATCCGGCTTGCCCTGACCATTTGGAAAAGAAAACGATCTGGGATCTTTTAAAAGTAGAAGAAAATACAGGCGTTTTCCTTACAGAAAGCTTAGCCATGTTCCCAACGGCATCTGTTTCCGGGTATTATTTCGGAAGCCCGCATGCCAAATATTTCGGATTAGGGAAAATTACAGAAGACCAGCTTGAAGATTATGCAGCGAGAAGAAGCTGTAGCATCAAGGAAGCGAGAAAATGGTTGTCGCCAAATTTAGCAGATTAACATTGACATGAAGATAACAGAACACATTAAAAACGCAAATGGAAAAACTTTATTCTCCTTAGAAGTTGTTCCGCCACAAAAAGGAATAGGTATTGAAGATCTGTATACAAACATAGATCCATTGATGGAATTCAATCCGCCTTTCATTGACGTTACCACATCCAGAGAAGAATATATCTATCTGGACAAAGGAAATGGCCTGATGGAACGCCGTATTACAAGAATGCGCCCTGGAACTTTGGGAATTTGTGCTGCTATTCAACATAAATATAATGTAGATACAGTTCCACACCTTCTTTGCGGAGGTTTTACAAAAGAAGAAACAGAATATCTTCTGGTAGACTGTATGTACCTCGGAATAGATAATGTAATGGCTCTGAGAGGAGATGCTATGAAAGGGCATCAGTATTTTGAGCCTACTCAGGGAGGACACGCCAGTGCAATGGATCTTGTCAACCAGATTAATGACCTTGGAAGAGGGAAATATCTTCATAACGAAGAACAGGTGAGTGATGAACTCAATAAATTCTGCATTGGTGTTGCAGGATATCCGGAAAAACATATGGAAGCCCCTTCCATGAATTATGACCTGAAATGGTTGAAACAAAAAGTAGATGCCGGAGCGGATTATATCGTTACTCAAATGTTCTTTGACAATAAAAAGTATATTGAATTCGTTCAGAAAGCAAGAGAGATGGGAATCACGGTTCCTATCATCCCCGGGATTAAGCCAATTGCAACAAAGAAACATTTAAAAATACTGCCGCAGGTATTCAAAATAGATCTTCCGGAAGAACTCATCAATGAAGTAGAAAATGCAAAAAATAATGAAGCAGTAAAACAGATCGGAATAGAATGGTCCATTGCTCAATGCAAAGAATTGCTGGATTTCGGAGTTCCTGTTCTGCACTTTTACTCCATGGGGAAAAGTGATAACATAAAAAAAGTAGCCGGTGAGCTATTCTAATAAAAGTACCAAAATGAAGGAACCCTGCTGTAAAAGGCAGGGTTTTTATTTTAATCAGAATCCGATACAGAAAATAAGATGAACTAAGTAAGCCGCAGGCTATACATCCGCTTAGAAAGAATCAATAAAGTTGATTCAACCTTTGCTCCCTCAAAAATATAACAGTCGCAAATAAAAACTTTGCGTCAAATAGCTTACAGTATTAAAAAAAGTAAACTGAACTTTTAGTTAATAAACACGCTTCAATAACTCCCATCTTCCATCTTCCTTACCCTAAAGAATCTCATGTCTCTCAAACTCCTTATTCCTGTCAAACAAATACCGGTAAGTAGCCAGCTTTCGCGTTACTGAAGTATCCAGTGTTTCCGCAATCTTGATCATTTTAGGATTAAAATCACCAATCCATTGAAGTTCTGTGACCTTAAAATCCGTATGCTTTCTCAAATGCTGGGTGCCTTCCCAGATCATATATCCGTCAATACCTTTTTTTTGCCATTCTGGAACTACACCAAAAACAAGCCCCACCATTTTTTCATTCTTTTTAAACCGTTTTAGAAACAATAATTTAAGTTTTTCAAAAGGCCCGAATTTTCCATTCAAATATTTAAACCACTGGTTGAGGTCGGGAATGTTGATCCACATGGCAATCGGTTTCTCATTTTCATATACAAACCATGAAATATGCTCATTGATAATAGGTTTCATGGTATTGAACATTTTCAGAACCTTTGCTTCTTCCAGATGTTTTCCTTCCCCGTGGCAAGCCCATGCTTTATTATAAACTTCAGTAAAATCTTTTGCAAACTTAGCCAGGTTATTTTTTTTCATAGGCTGGGCTGAAATAGCAGGATTTCTTCTGTTTCTTTCATGAGCAATCTTAAAAATCCTTGAAACTTCCGTGAAAATAGGTCTGGTAAAACAAAGCTGTTCAAAATAAATCTGAAACCCATAATTTTCAAAAAGGTCTTTGTAGTAAGGCAGGTTGTAATTCATTCCAAATAAAGGCTCAATAAAACCTTCAATTAAAAGTCCCCAGAATTTGTCCCTTTCCCCAAAATTGATAGGCCCGTCCATTGCTTCCATTCCTCTTTCCTGAAGCCAGTTTTTGCAGTGATCAAAAATAAAATTGGCTGTTTCCTGATCATTAATACAGTCGAAAAAACCAATTCCTCCGGTAGGTTGCTTCTGTTCATAAGAATGGATGATAAAAACAGCTACTTTACCAACCGTTTTGTTATTCTTTTTAAACAGAAATCTTTTACACACTCCGTTTTTAAAAAATTTATTCTTTTCAGTATCAAAAATCTCCTCAATGTGCTTATCTAAAGGCCGGATATAATTTTTGTCGTATTTATAAAGTTGAGCAGGGAATTCCAGAAATTCCCTTTTATGGAGTTGGTTTTGTACTTCTTCGACAATAATCATAGGCTTTTTAATCAGAAATGGCTATAAAAGATAATGTTTTTCATCTTATTTGAAATAGAGAAATAGATATTATCCGTATTTTTGCTGCAAATTAAATAAAAATGGTTGATTTTACTGATAACGACGATGATATTTTCACTGGAAAAGAACATACGCCTATAAGGAAAGATGCTTTTGATAAATCGCCACAGGAAAAAATAGAAAAGATTACTGAGCTTTTTGGCGAGATTATGGAAACGCTGGGAATGGATATGACAGACGATTCTCTGAAAGATTCTCCAAGACGTGTTGCCAAAATGTATGTGAATGAGATTTTCGGAGGACTTCTTCCTGAAAACAAACCGGGAATTTCTACTTTTTCTAATAAATACAAATACCGTCAGATGTTGGTGGAGAAGGATATCACGGTATATTCTTTCTGCGAACACCACTTCTTACCCATCATAGGAAGAGCCCACGTAGCTTATATTTCCAATGGTGAGGTAATAGGTCTTTCAAAAATCAATAGAATTGTTGATTACTATGCGAAAAGACCACAGGTTCAGGAAAGACTTACGATGCAGATTGTAGATGCTTTAAAAGAAGCTTTGGGAACAAAAGATGTAGCCTGTATCATTGATGCAAAACACCTTTGTGTCAACTGCAGAGGGATAAAAGATACGGCAAGCTCTACCATTACTGCAGAACTAAGTGGTATTTTCAGAACAAACCCTATCACAAGGCAGGAATTCCTGCATTACGTAGGAAGTCATGCAAAACTGGATTATTAAACAATGAACTACCAAATCCTTAAAAATATTATTGATGCCGAACTTCAGAGATTTCAAAATATCCCTGAAGAAGAATGGTCATACAGAAGCGCTCCGGAAAAATGGTCTAAAAAAGAAATTATAGGACATCTTTGTGACAGCGCTTTTACAAATATTCGTAGATTTGTTGTCACTCAATATAAAGAGAACGAAAATATTGTATATGATCAGAATATCTGGGTAAAAGCTCAGAACTATCAGAATGTTCCTGTTTCGGATCTTATTGATCTTTGGAAGTCTTTGAATTATCAGATTGTTCATGTAGTGGAAAACATCCCGGATGAAGCATTACAGAGAACCTGCGATACAACCAAAACAGCACCACAGGTTTTTACATTGGAGTTTATTATTAATGATTATGTAGACCATTTGCAGCATCATTTAAAAGCGATTTAATTATGATAAAATTTAAAAAAGTTTCAGATAAAATTTTTATCACAACAATTATTTGTTGTGACAGAAGTATTTTTTAACTAATTTTTGAATCTTTAAAATCATTGAATCTTTTAACTTAAAAATAAATGCAACTAAAAATATATAACTCCCTTACAGCGGAAAAAGAAATATTCAAACCTATTTTAGACGGAAATATCGGGATGTATGTCTGCGGACCTACAGTGTACAGTAATGTGCATTTAGGAAATGTGAGAACTTTCCTTTCCTTCGATTTTATCTACCGTACCTTAACACATTTGGGGTATAAAGTAAGATATGTAAGAAATATTACAGATGCAGGCCACCTTACCGATGATGGGAATGTTGATAACGATAGATTTGTAAAACAAACCAGACTTGAAAAACTGGAGCCCATGGAAATTGTGCAGAAATATACAGTAGATTTCCATAAAGTATTGGATATGTTCAATCTTCTGCCTCCCAATAT
The DNA here is from genome assembly GCF_900182655.1 of Chryseobacterium rhizoplanae. GTDB lineage: Bacteria > Bacteroidota > Bacteroidia > Flavobacteriales > Weeksellaceae > Chryseobacterium > Chryseobacterium rhizoplanae. The sequence continues at coordinate 1,410 of NZ_FXTC01000002.1, read as the reverse complement.
CGAACCTACAGCTACAGGACATATCGTAGAACAGATCGAATTGACTCAAAAACTGATTGAAAGAGGCTTTGCTTATGAAAGCAACGGTTCAGTTTACTTTGATGTATTAGAATACAACAAAAGAGGATTGAACTATGGTGAACTTTCAAAACGTAACATAGAAGAACTTTTCGCAAATACACGAGACCTTGACGGACAGGGAGAAAAGAAAAATCCACAGGATTTTGCATTGTGGAAAAAAGCATCGCCTGCTCACATCATGAGATGGAATTCCCCTTGGGGAGAAGGATTCCCGGGATGGCACCTTGAATGTACTGCAATGAGTACAAAATATTTAGGGGAAACTTTCGATATCCATGGAGGAGGAATGGACCTGAAGTTCCCTCACCACGAATGTGAAATTGCCCAAGGGAAAGCTTGCAATGATGCTGCACCCGTAAATTACTGGATGCATGCCAATATGTTGACGATGAATTCTCAGCGTATGAGTAAATCTACAGGAAACTATATTCTTCCGATGCAGCTGGTTACTGGTGATAATGACTTCTTCGAAAAACCTTTCCACCCTTCAATTGTACGTTTCTGTTTCCTGCAGGCCCATTACAGAAGTGTGCTGGATATTTCAAACGATGCAATGATAGCCAGTGAAAAAGGATTCATCAGATTGATGGAAGCTGTAAAAGTATTGAATTCAATCACGCCTGATGATACCAAACAATCCGGTTTCAGCCTGAAAGAATGGAAAGATAAAGCCTATGAAGCTTTAACAGACGATTTCAATTCACCAATCCTCATTGCCCACCTGTTTGAAGCTGTGAAATACATCTTCGCTTTGAATGATGGTAAAGAAACGATTTCAACAGAGGATCTTGAAGATTTGAAAACCACGCTGAATGCTTTTATCTTCGATGTTCTGGGACTACAGACTGTAGAGGAAAATAATAATGAAAAACTTGATCAAACTCTAAAAGTCTTGATTGAATTGAGAAATCAGGCAAGAAAATCCAAGAATTTCGACCTTTCAGATCAGATCAGAGATAAACTGCTTGCAGAAGGAATCGAATTAAAAGACGGAAGAGACGGAACATCATACGTTCTGAGCTAAAAAATATAACTTCGTTTTATATCCATTCCGTAGGAGTTCCACACTAGGATTCTTACGGAATGTTTTTTTGGGGGCCTTCTGAGAAATACACTTTATACATTATTATATAGTACGAATTTTTTTTCAGGAGCTTTATCCTGCTATCCATTCCTACTCCTCGCGCCGATACTTTCCCACGCGCAAACCCATCTGCTCTCCAACCCAGGCTGCGGGGTAACCATTCCTATCAGGGCTAGGGGGTACCGTTGTTCGGGTTATTGGGTTTCTAGTTTTGGGTTTCTATGTAGAAAAGGAGCATTGGTGTT
>NZ_FXTC01000001.1 GCF_900182655.1 Chryseobacterium rhizoplanae | reverse complement strand
ACAATTGTATTTTCAACAGAAATTAATAAATTTATAAACCTAAATACTCCTTAAGGACTTATTACAAAATGTCCAATTTAGTTTGAAGACTTACAGTTGCATATAAATAATTATCACTTTGCTTTTTAAATAAATTTAATATTTTTTGAAAATTGCTTGTTTCCATTTATTTTACTACTATTGGTGTTCCTCCTATTACTACTCTAGGAATCAACATTTCTTGTTCATATTTGCTGCATCTTTATAATTTTCAGATTATAAAACCAATGAAAAACAGTGGTTTTAATTAATTTATTGTATATAAGCTTGTGCAAGAATCAACTTGGAGTAAACATTATTATTTCATTAAATTAAATTCTTTATCATCAATTTCTCTATCTAAATATCCAATAACTTTATCAAAATTTTCACTCAAATAATATATTCCATAGTATGTTTTTCCTAATAAGCTCACTAATCTTAATTTATTTCCAGTATAATTTTCCAGGTTTAAGATCAGAGTACCCATTTCATCAGACAACTTATTATTTCCTGTTCGAGTAGCAGTATATTGTCTAATTTTATATACTCCAATCAGATTTTCTCTTTCAAAATTATTACTATCACTTATCTTAACTTTATATTTTTTAATATCTCCCAAAAATTTTCTTTCTTGTTTAATCAGACTAAAAACTTCTTCAGTGGTTATCATGCTTATCTTTTTAATTAAAAACTTTGATAATAATTTTTTAATGTATTGTAAAAATTAAAATATTTTAGCTAGTGGATCTTAAGTCGTATATATTTTTTTATTAAGTCGTTATCACCAACATCTAAATATTTTTCAATATAAAAGTTATCCTTATCAAATTGAAAATATAAATCAACTAATCTGTAGCAGGAAATAATAAACCAACTTGATTCTTCTTTATTTAAGTTTGAGCTTAGAACATTAAAACTTTTTTCAAAGAAAAGTTGTTCGTGTTTTTTTAAAAAAGAATTATTAGTGTATAGAAAGTCTATATAACTGTATATAGAATATTCTTCCTTATTTTTAATAAGATCATCAATTATTTCTAAATACAATGAAAATATAAGATTTCCAACTTTTTTCACAATATCTAACTCTTTCTGAGAACTATCAAATATGTTATATAAATCTACAATATATTGTAGCCTATCATATTCTTTTGAATTATCAACAACGAAATGTGATAATTCAGTAAAAAAATTATTAGGATTGTTTAATAATATTTTTTTATAACCTTCAATCTGATCATCATCATCATTATCAATTGCTGAAATAAATAAATTAAAATTTTGCATGTTTTATTTTTTTATTGAAATAATTTGAGGTAATCCTATAATGGTTGAATTAAAAATTGCTGTGTTTCGACCATAAAAGGAAAAGTTATAATCACCATCTTCTCTCTTTTTAATAGGTAATCCTAATTGTTCACTTTGCCTCATTGTTGTTCCTCTGGCAGGAAGAGAAATATTTTTAAATATTTCATAAGTACCGCTTGGGACAGTATATTGAACAATAATATCATACTGATCAGAATATCCAAAGCTGAAACTTGCTTTTTGTGCATATTCTAATCTTCGTGTTACATATGGTCCTTCTCCCATCTCTATTCCTGACTCATTTAATCGTTGTGTTAAATATCCACCTGCTTTACTGTACTCATTATATGACATTGCTCTATAAAAATATTCAAATTCTGGCCCTGATTCATCAGCCGTTGTTGTAACAGGAATATCAATAGCACCCGTAATCGGTTTAGAATTTGCAGAAAAGCCACTATCTCCATTAAGCATTAGTGGTAAACCCCATAAGCCTAATCTTGCATAACCCGCCAATCTTGCTACAGTTGGACCAAATTCTACCGGAGGAGCAAGACCTTCAAATGTAGCAGCTCCGACAGTGAGAATACCAGCAGCAGCATGTTTACTTTTACCAAATAGCCTTCCAATGAAATTACCTATACTCTTGAAAATACCGGGCTTAGGTCCTTGTTTAGTTTCATCACCTCCACCTTGTCCGTCATTGCCCACAGCTTGCGTTGTTATCATCGCTCCACCTTCATCGCGGTAAAATAAAGGCATATTCTGTTCATTTACTGCCGCCAAACCGGTTCTCTGCATAAAGTCTGCTACTGCACTTCCCCTGGTGTATCCACCCTGTAAGTTATCTACGGTAAGTCTTCCATCTGGATCTATAAATCTTATCGGGTTATTGTTCCCGTAATGATATGGGGTAAATCTTCTGGATGCCTCTGCTAGTGGGGCTATCACGCCCCATTGTTCCAGATTCGGAGTGTACTGTCTCTATCTATAATTATATAATTTTGTTTTCTATAATCAAAATATTATTTAAATTTTTAGTTTTTCATTAAATTTAAAAAAATATAGCGTTGATTTCAACGCTATATTTTTTTACCAACATATCTTGAGCATTACCTATTTTATATTAGTTTTACTTTTTGTTTTCAATATGTTCCTTTTGTAACTCTCTTTGTTTAAAAATTCTTTCTCTACTAACCTTACCTCCATAAATAAATAAACCAAGAGTGAACATTATTATGATGAAAAAGTAATAATAGTAATTTTTATTATAATCATAATTTTCATTAAAATCCTGAAAACTCTCTTTATATAAATAGTAAGCAATGATAATACCAATAACAACACAAACAATTATGTACGGCTTTCCAGAAAGCGTTGTATAATTAATATCATAATATTGATAAATCAGGTCATAGATAGTCGTGATTAAAACAGAACATATAACTATAAAAACTAAAAAGGTAGAAAATTTTGCTAATGATTTTCCTTCTTTTCTATTATAGAAAACATAAATATGATAAAAAAGTAATCTTATAAATCTAATCATTTAAAATATAGGTTTGTCATCGTTATAATAATGTTCATAAATAGCCATACCTGCAAAATAACCTAGAGATACCCAGGCTGTGGCAGGAAAGAATCCGGCAACTCCCATTACCCCATCAACAATGGCTCTCGTACCAGAGATATTACCTTGTCTATATTGATAAGCGGTATTCATTAAACCTAAAGCCCCAACAACTTTTCCTGCAATACCAAGAACTCTTGAAGTATTCCCTAATGCTTTGGCAGAAAAAGGTAATCTTGTACTTATAGTTTCTGCAAAAATACGGCTTTTTGCTATATTAGAAGGTATATTCCAATTTGTCAATCCTTTTTCGGCAATTGTAGACCCAGCCTGTATAATACCTGCAAAAGCTGATACTTCTCTAGGATGGCTTTGAATCCAGTTAAAGCCTCTGTCTACTAATTCTCCATAGGCTATAGGGTTGTAATTAGCAATTTTTGCTTTATGTATTCCTCCGAGATCTATGTCTGAATAGATATCATCACCCATTCTATAAGCATCCTGGGTAGCAGTACCCGTATACCATGTCAGCTCAGTATCACCGAAGCTCAGTCCAGACATTCTCCCTCCATCTTTGAAATAATTAAATATAGATACTGCTGCTTTTCCAATAAATGTAAAACTGCCTCCGCCACCTTGGCCATCATTTCCCAAAGCATTGGTTCTTATCATCATTCCTCCTTCATTGCGGTAAAATAATGGCATATCCTGTTCATTTCCAACCATGCCAGTTCTTTGCATAAAATCTGCAACCGCACTTCCCGTACTATATCCTCCTTGCAGGTTATCTACCGTAAGTCTTCCATCCGGATCGATAAACCTTATCGGGTTGTTGTTTCCATAATGGTAAGGGGTAAATCTTCTGGATGCTTCTGCTAGTGGATCAATGACTCCCCACCTACCTAAATCCGGCAAGTACATTCTTGCTCCGTAATCAAACATCTCTGTTTCCTGAAGCTCTTTACCATTGTATTTATAACTGTAAAAACTTCCGAAACCTGCAGTACTGAATGATCCTGAGATATGGTTCAGCCCGAAGTTCTTTACAGTTATATTTTAAATTATAGTATTGATTTTCAATACTATAATTTATTAGCTATCTGTTCGGAATATTAAACCTTATTTCACATTTTCAATCTTGAAACCAACATTTGTGAATTTCTCATAAAAGTCACTAAATAAAATATTGTTTGAAAAATTTTTTTCAAAATTTTTATATCCCCTTATTTTTAAAATTGGCATATTTTCTCTTTGATTTAACGATTCTTTGATGCTAACTAAACAGTCTCTAAAAGAATGGAATTCAGTACCAAAATAACCGAACGAAGTAAAAAAAGATTTTCCAATTTCATAATATACATCTAAATCAATTTGTACATTTGATAGATCAATAATTATTGTTGAGTTTCTATTATCTATATTCTCTTTTACTCCACCTAGTAAAACACATCCTCTTAAATAATAATATTTTTGTTTATCAGTTAGATCATACCATTTTATTTTTCCTTTTTGATCAGTAAGTAGTTTAAAATTATCAATATATCCTTGATCATATATTCCTAATGGATCATTGAGAATTCCTGATATGATAATTTCTTTTGTATTAATTGTAATATCAGAAGTATTAAAGGCATAGTCATTTTTAAAAGTTTTAAAAGAAACTCTAATAATTAAATCTTTCTGTAATAGTTTTCCAAATTGTAAATTGATAAATTTAATATATTCTCTCCGTATGATTATTTTATCAAAATCTTTTTTATAAATCAATTTTATATAGCTTGTCGTAAGCAATAATTGTTCTTCTAATAAAAGTTCTATTTTCATTTTACTGCCGAACTTGTCGGTAAATTTATAATTTTTGTATAATCATGATCAATAACTAGCCCCCACTTCCCATCAGGATGTTGAACAATTCTGCTGCTATTTAATCCAACAGAGCCAGGGACATCTTTTATTTTCCACTCTAATGATCCAACCCATTTGGGGCTTATTCCTGATCTATTTTGAGTTACAGCATGTACTCCAAATTCATCAAGTTGTTTTACCCCTCTCCCTGCTAAAATTTCAACCCAATCTTCTGTTACACTTTTTGGAAGGTTTTGTGGGTCAATTCTTTTCGGGCCAGCTCCCCAGATTTTTGACATTGCTCCTCTAGACAGAGCTTTCCTTTCCAATCCCTCAGCAGCAGCCTCCGGATTAATAAAGATCATAGCTGCCATACCAACATTCTCTCTTTCCTCAGCATAGTCTCCTACCCCCATATTTCCAATTGCTGAGTAAGGATCTGTGCTGTTAAACAACAAAGCACTAACAATTTGCCATGCACTAATCTCGTTTGAAAACTGTTTTTCTGAAATTTGTTCAGCAGGGCCAACTTCTACTTTATTTTTATTGTTATTCCTACCAAATAGCCTTCCAATGAAATTACCTATATTCTTTAAAATACCGGGTTTAGGTCCTTGTTTAGTTTCATCACCACCACCTTGTCCGTCATTTCCCACAGCTTCCGTTGTTATCATGGCTCCGCCTTCATCACGGTAGAATAACGGCATATTCTGTTCATTTCCTGCCAACCCAGTTCTTTGCAGAAAATCTGCTACTGCACTTCCTCTGGTATATCCACCCTGTAAGTTATCTACAGTAAGTCTTCCATCTGGATCGATAAACCTTATTGGGTTATTATTTCCATAATGGTAAGGGGTAAATCTTCTGGATGTTTCTGCTAGTGGATCAATAACTCCCCATCTTCCTAAATCCGGCAAGTACATTCTTGCTCCGTAATCAAACATCCCTGTTTCCTGAAGCTCTTTACCATTATATTTATAAGAGTAATAACCTCCAAAACCAGATGTGCTGAATATTCCCGAAATATGGTTGAGACCAAACGGATAATAATTGTTGGTGTCTGTCACTTCAAGAGCTCCTTCGCTGTTTTTTGCAAAACTTATCTGGTTGAACTACGTTCACAGCCTTCGTCAAAGCTAATCTTTCACTTATCTGTCAAGATGATCTCTATATTGGTTTCTCTAGAATAGAAAAAGAGAAGAAAAACCACTACAAAAGCAGTGGTTTTTTTGTTTTACTCACGGACACGCACAATATGCCTGCGCCAGTGGGTTAAGTTTTGAAATATTGCTCTAAATATTAATATCCTCAGGATTATTAAGATTACAGTCAACTATAATTACATTTTTATTTACTAATTCATTTAGATGTTGAAAGATTTTTTTCAAATTATCAATCAAAAACTCAAATGATATCATATGGAAACCAACATTGCTAATAACGATATTATCTTTTTTTCCATCGATTAATAATTTTAGTAAAATTATGTGTAATTTACCTAAGGTATCATCTACTCTAATTTCAATACCTGTTAATTGATTAAATAAATTAATTAACTTAATTCTCTCATTCTTCCTAATTTCATCGTAAAAATAACCTATTTTTAGAGCATTATCATAGGCAAAATTAACGAAAACATAATCATTCATATCCTTTAAGGTTTGTAACTCCTTTGAATTAATTATAGATACTCTGTTCATTATCTTGTTGGTTTTACAGGGAATTTATGTACTTTTTCATTACCTTCTTTGTTTAAATACAAAATCATCATTGTTTTCTAACTTATTTACATACCAAGTTTCAAAATTATTTAATTTCAAGAGATCAATTTTTTCTATAATATTAAGATTTTTTGATTCATTTTGCACAAAAACGAATGTTTTTTCATGTGTTTTGGCAATATTTATTAACTCTTTTAAGATTAACTTTGTACTTTCAAAAGATATTCCCATTGTCCCAATTATAAAAATATCATGGCTTTCAATCTCATTGATAATTGCATAAACTAACTGATTAAATACATCAATAATTTCTTGAGGTTTAATAAATTCTAAATTGTATTTTTTAATTAATTTTTTGTATTTCTCAATAGATAAATCCTTATCATTTATATATTCTGAAATTTTAATAGAATTATAAAAAGGTAAATTAATGTAAAAGATTTTTTCTGATTGATGTAATTTGTCTTCTTGTAATAAGTAATTATTAAAAATTACGTATACACTTCCAATTTCTAAATTGATATTTTTATTGAAAAGCATTATTTGTTTATACATTATTTTTTATTTTACAGGTAGTTTATAAACTTTATAATTGTCTATTAGAGGATTTCTTCTTATAAAGTTTCCCTTATTGATTATTTCCTCAACATATTTAAAATTACCACTTTCTATCCCATGCTGAATAGCCGCATTCATTCTATGATTTCCATCTGTTAAGATATATTTCCCTTCATAGATATATCCCGCACCTCCTGTAGGTTTGTAAGTACCATTTGACATTTGTTCAAAATATTCGGCAACTTTTGCAGGATTAATTCCTCTTTGAGTACTTAAAATACCATTTGCTTCTGCTTCGGCAGCAATCTTTGATGTCATAGAAACCTCTTCTGCAGCAGCTATAGTCTTTCCATAACCACCAAACATCAATCCGCCACCGCTTCCTTCATCTTGTAGTATCTCCATATGAGAACTGTTCACATTTCTGGCAAATCTGTCAAGCCAGCTTTCACCTGCATGGTATGATGGATTATCTCTCCATGTCCTATATTGTTCTAATGGGCTTTCACCATTGGCGTTTACATTAGCATTTCTAATAAGTCCAAACAATGCTGTTTGTTGAACCCTTTCTACTTGCCCAACTTCTAGCCTTACTACTTTTTTCTTTCCCCCAAACAGCCAACTTATAAATCTTTCTATAACTCCGGGACCTGTACTGCTTCTGGGAGTAGGTCCGCTTCCACCACCTTGTCCTTCATTCCCTAAGGCTTCAGTTCTTATCATCGCTCCACCCTCATTACGGTAGAATAAAGGCATATTTCTTTCATCTGAACTTAAGCCGGTTCTGTACATAAAATCTGCAACCGCACTTCCCGTACTATATCCTCCTTGCAGGTTATCTACTGTGAGTCTTCCATCAGGGTCTATAAACCTTATCGGGTTATTGTTCCCGTAATGGTATGGTGTAAACCTTCTGGATGCTTCTGCTAGCGGGTCTATCACGCCCCATCTTCCAAGATCTGGCATGTACATTCTTGCTCCATAGTCAAACATTCCTGTTTCCTGAAGCTCTTTACCATTATATTTGTAAGAATAATAACTTCCGAAACCGGATGTGCTAAACATTCCTGAAATATGATTGAGCCCGAACGGATAATAATTGTTGGTATCTGTCACTTCAAGAGCGCCTTCGCTGTTTTTCGCAAAACTTATCCTGGTATTTCCAAGATGATCTCTGTACTGGTAAATATAACGGTTTTCTGTGAAACTGTATACTCCTTCTGCAGTAGGTACAAAATCTAATTTCCAAATTCCCTCTCCGGGAAGTATAATTCCGGAAATTCCTTTATATGCCTGCTGTTCATAGGCGTTTTCTGTTCTGCAAGTTATACATATCCCGCCTCCTTCAGAATAACTATACTGGAAACCATCCAGATAGTCGGTTACAGTAGTACTTGTTGATCCCCGTAATGGAGTCGTTGAAAACGTTTTTCTAAGCTTGCTGCCATCAGCACGGTAAAGATAATTTATAGTACTGCTAAAGGTTCCTCCAAGCGGAACTGTCTGCTGGATTGTATAATTATCGGAAAGATTCAGGTAGTTATATCCAATAGACTGAATACCCTTATCCAACATATCTTTCATATTACCGTTCAGGTCATAGGTAATAGGGTTATTTCCTCCTTCGTATCCCGTATCATTCAATGCGTTTTCTGTAACTTTCGTTAAACGGTTTCCTGTATATTGATAGGTAAGATCATCTACAAGAGTAGAAGTATTTCCTGATACCGGAAAAGCATTTCTTTTGAGAGTCGCAATATTTCCGTTGAGATCGTAGGTTAGATTCTCATTATAATTGTTGTTATAAGGATTGGTAGCATTCGGCTCCGTATAGATTGCATCTTTCAGCCTGTTAAGAACATCATAGGAATATGAATATCTTTTCAACACATCTTCGGATGAATTCTTCCAGTCTATTTCTGCAATATTACCATTAAACTTCCCGGCAGCAATGTTGGTATAAACAGGATTCTGGTACTTTATTTCATAGCCAAAAAGTTTTCCGTTCAGATTCGCAGGATCATTGATTTTAGTAATCCACCCTCTGATGTTATAGGTATAATCTACAACCTGAAGAGGAGAAGCTGCGGAAGTTCCGCCCACTTTTTTAGATTGCAGTTGAGAAAGCTCATTATACTTATTCTGGTTCAGAATTTCGGGTGTGTTGCTGTCTACCTGATGGGTGTGGGTAAGCAGTCTGTTTTGGTTGTCATAAGTGAAAACTTCAGTAATAACTCTCTCCATATCGGTATTGAGTCTTTTATGATAAGTTTTTACTTGAAGCGGTACTCCAGCAAAATCAAGTTCAGATTCTGTTCTCGTATAGCCTCCAAGATGGTTAATTGAATATCCTCCAACAGGTCTTCCTTTGGTGTCATAGTAGCTATAACTTTTCGTCCAGCTGTCATCCTCTATATTTTTTACCAGGCTCATTACAGGAAGAGCCCTTGTGCTTAGATTTCCCGTAAGGTTATCCGTTAAGACAGGTTTTCCAAAAATTGTTGATGGAAATGCAGGATTAAAGCTGTATTCGGGATAGGTATCATAATAATTAACGCTTAAAATCTGAGTAACCCCGGTAGGAGTCGAAAGATTAGTATAATATACCGGCATGCTGTTTATGGTTAGTCCTGCCGCTGCTGTTCTGGTTTCATATAGATTAGTGTTCACATTGGCACTGTTTTGCATTGATGCCCTGCTGGCAGCATTATTGGTGATTCCTGTGTACACAACTCTTCCAAATTGATCATATTTGGTAAAAAGCCATTGCCCTTTTTCTTTAAGGACCGTATCCTGCGTTAGAATAAGCCGATCAGCTTTATTATACACCATGTATTCCCATCCTTTTCCGGGAATTTTCTTTTCTGCCAGTCTGCCCTTATTATCATATTTATACTGATAGCAGAGATCATCCAGAATCTGCTGCGTTACAACATTGTTATTGGAGGTAATCTGAGCCTCTGCTTTTGGAGAAATGACATAGATAAGCTGGCCATAATCGTTGTAAAGATAATAGGTATCTGCATTTTCAGTTGCGGTAATTACTTTTCTTACCAGAACGGTTTGTCCCAATCCATTGGTAAATTCAATGGTTTTATTACCATCTTCATCAGTTCCTGAAGTTTTTACCAATACTTTTTCATTGTAAAAAGAAACGGTAGGAACAGAAGAAACTGCAATGGTGCTGACCCATGAATTGGTAAATGAGAACTTCTTTACCTTATCTGAGTTTTTGTTGATTTCATAGGCTGCTTTTCGGGTATGACCTGAATTCATAGCCCACTCAGCTCCAGGGCTTGCAGTTTCAAGAACTCTCGCTAAAGGAGAAGCTTCCAGTTTTTGTTCGGAATACGCGTTGGGAACTCCGTAATAAGCATTGGCTGTGGCTTCAGAAACATTCTGTATTCCAAGATTGGAAGTGGGCATTGGAACCGGTAAAATACTTCTGGTTTGTCTTCCCAGCTGATCATAGGTAACAGGCATTACAATATCCTGTCCCAAGGGAGTCGATTTTACCTGAATGGTCTGCTTAGGCCGTCCCAAACCATCAAAATATTGTATAGTCTCTGATTTTTTACTGCCATTTTCAGAGAGTGTTACTTTGCTGTATACATAGTTCTCTGTCGTGGTCTGTGCACCAGCAGCAAGAGAAAGTGCCAGAGCGAAAACTGAAAAACACTTTTTCATCTTCAGTTTTCCAGTATAGAGTATGTTTATATTGTTTTTCATCAGTTAGTTTTTGTTGTTGTACTGGTATTCTTTCACCGTAATTCCTTCATTGTTGATGACTTTCTGAAGCCTGTTAAAAGAATCATACTGATATTTTGCCATCATTCCATTAGGTGAAATCGTAGTGGTCATTCCGATCATTGGGTCATAGGTGTAGGCAGTAATCACGAAATTTTTAAGAGCAGTATCTTTTCTGAAGGTGTTCAGTGCATTCATCAGTGCTGTTTCTTTTGCCGCTTCATTAGCCGGAGTGGCATCAGCATCTTCATTAGAGGCATTGATAATGGTTGTGATAAGTGCTGCCGGAATATCCGATAGTTTTGCACCTTCTATCTTAGCAATCGGCATGGTTTTGTTATATCCCCAGATGATAGTAGTCGGAATTCCTCCTGTAGAAGCATCTGCCGTATTTGGAAATGCTCTGTACTGAACAAGATTTCCTTTGTCATCATAAATATCATTCACCGCATTTTTAAAGGACTGGGTAAGATCATCAGGCAAAAATCCGATTACTGAAGTTGGATATAAATGGGAAGTATCATCATAGCGGGTTTCTGTTTTAGAAAGGGTAGCTCCATTTTTTTTGGATTCAGTAGTAATTACTCTGTCTCTGATTCCTGCTGCAAATAAGCGAATTGCAACCTGCTTTGGATATTTATAATTTTCTTCCAGAATATCTCCTTCAGGAGTAATGGTCTTTTTGCCTGTAATATTAAGGTTTATGGTTTCTCTTGTAGACTCTATTGTTGAAGAAATAGCATCCTGGCCTACAAAAGAAGTAGTGGTATTGGTCTGCTTCGTCACAATAGAATTTTTTACCGGAAAACCTGAATTAGTATTATCATCAAGAGAATATGGTAATCCTGTTGGAGTTAATTCATATATGTTTTCTTCTTTTGTCACTATGTTATTGCTGGCATCAAAAATTTCTTTTTTATCCAAAAGACCATTAATCAGTATATTATAGTGAGAGAAATTAGTGGAAGCGTTTTGGTTATCAGGATGATCCATTAAAGTTTTAAAATAATATCTGGCATATCCTTTATTCTGACCAATGGTTTCTTTCACATTTTTATAAACAACGGTATTGTCTTTAAGCCAGACAGCAGCGCCACTTGTTTTAGAGTTGTCATCAAACTGCTGGTAAGAATAATAACGGGTTTCAGAATCTACAGGGATTCCATTTTCAAGAAATTCTATTTTTTTGATTCTAAATCCACTTGTTGTTGTATAGTTGGGAAGCGGAATCGATCTGTATCTGATTCTTTTGATGGTAACATTACCACCGCCACCTGTTCCTGATATTTTGAAAGTGTTGGTTCCGGGCATAAATTTCTTATTCCAGTCACTTCCTATCACTCCGGAGGTCAGTTCAGCAGCTAAACTAGGGATTGTCCCGGGTTCCCATACCGGAGAATCTGTATAATAAGCACCTACATTGAGACAGTATACCAAATAGCTTGCTCCCTCAGAATTATCTGGATTAGGAGGAAGATTGAAGGTATAAGTATCTGTAAAATGGGTGTCAAAATTAAAGGTTCCTACGTCTTCCAATACTTGGGCATCATGGTCCATATATTCAGAAGGATTGATATATTGTTCATCAGAATTAGACAATGGGTCAAATATATGGGTCTTTTTAACTTCATACTGGTTGGGTTCAAATTCATAGCGGGTCTGGCCTCCAGTAGGATATTTTATGGTATTCAATAGCCCTACTTTCAAATATCTTTCACCTCCTGGCCCGTTGAGACACAGACAATCAAGCCCAGCCCAGTTATTTTCTGAAGAAGGCAATTCTGTATACTCAAAACTGGTTTTTTCAAATTGGGAAGAAGTTCCATATTTTTGTATAGAGCTAAGTTTCCTTTTTTCATTGAAAACCAATTCTCCCAAATCTAATGGGCAAGTTGAAGGAGCCGGATCTGTATACATAAAAACACCTCCCTCATTTTGCAGGGTATATTTCTGGATCACTTTCCCGGCTTTGTTTTTCAAGACCACGGTGTGCAGTTGATAAGGATCTGAAACCTTTTTTCTGAGAGCTTCATCAAAATTGTAACTGAATTCTATAGACCCAAAATCCGGTGAAGTCACTTTGCTGACTTTTAAACTTTTTATAGAAAGAGATTCAAGACTAGGAACATAACTGTCCTCTATATAATCGAATAGTAATGACTCATTCTGATGAACGTCTTTTATCTTTGTAAGGTAATAAGTTGAAGCATAAGATCTGTAAATTTGCGATTTTTTGAAAATATTCTGGTCTTTATTATTGAAAAAATAGGTATTTCCTGATGGATCAACAACCTTAAAAGTATCATCATCCATATAGGTGAAATCCAGATTAGTCTCAGTAAGAGGGCGTATATATTTCCCTAATTGCGGATCGTTCTTTAACAAGAATTTTCCGTTAAATCCCATAAAGGAATAATAATAGGTTGCTGAAGGTTCGTTTTCATTTCCCAGAGCTGTTGCTCTGTAAATAAGACAGCTTGTTCCATATAAAGACCAGCCAAGGCCTACATCGGAAGCTCTGCTGGTTTTAGCAGAATTGTTGGGATGATAAGATATTCCTACATTGATTCCTATTCCCGGGTTATGGGTAGCCAGCGCAAAGAAAGGGATATTAATATCCGGAACTCCCGTAGATAATGAGATTGGAGCATTGATGAAGCTCTTTATCGATGTAGCAGAAGGCGCAGAGGTGAAGCTTTCACCTGATGAACCTTGTGAAAATAACACTCCTGAACAAAAAGTAAGCAGGAATACTATGATCTTATGTTTTTTTCTCATGATGTTATTTCTTGATTAATTTGGCATTCGCCGTTTTATTAGTATCAGTTTTTATAGTGATCAAGTAAGCACCCTGAACCAAAGGCTGGGTATTAATCTTGGTTACTTTGTTTTTAGTTGTAAGACTTTGAAGCTGTCTTCCACTCATATCATACAATAGAATATCTGCTTCTTTAAAACCTTGTCCTGAGCCTGTCGAAGGATCAAAACCGATTTCTACATAAGCATAATCAGATACTGGATTTGGATAAATTTTGATGTCGTATTTTTCAATCAACTGATCAACCTGTTTATCTCCCAGCTTTATAATCTTCCAGTTCTCTTTACCAAGCTCTTCTGCACTGGTTCCTGCTAATACAATAGAACCATCTCTATTCAGCTTTAAGTCAGAAAGTCTTTCTTCTTTTTGTCTGGATTCTCCTTTGACATGTTTTCTCCACTGTTCATTTCCATTAGTATCAAGGTATAACATCCAAAAAGTTTCATCATCCGTTTGTATTCTTCCTTCTGCCTGGGTATAGCCTCCCAGCAGAATGCCTTTAGACTTCGAGCTTCCATCTTCCTGCTTCCCGCTTATTACACTCATACTCATTAGGATATCACGGTTTTTGAAATTATAGGATTTCTGCCACTGTTCATCACCTCTTTCATTTAAAGAAATCAGCCAAAGGTCTGTTCCTTCTTCTAATCCAACCGTTTTATTCCCTGATCTTTCTGATCTGGACTCTCCACCGATAATAAAGCCGTTTGAAGTCAAAGCTAGTGTTCTGATGTGATCATCTCCTTTCCCTCCAAAGTTCTTTTCCCATTCTACTTTTCCGTTTTTGTCTAACTTTACAATCCAGTAGTCGCCCTCGCCGAAATTTTCAGTTTGTTTCGAGTTTCGGGATACAGGATTCGAGTTTTGACTGTTTGACACGGAACCCGTATCTCGCATCCCGAAACTTCTGGAATAAATTCCCAACAATACACCTCCATCTCTCGTTGGAATCATTTTCTCCACTTCATCTAAGCCTTTTCCGCCTAGAATTAATTGGGAAAGTTCTTTTCCGTTTTTATCCAATCTTGTAATCCAGACATCTTTGGAACCGTAACCTTTTGCAGCGTTTTGGACATTACCGGCAACAAAGAATCCCAAATCGGTACTCTGAATAACAGATCTGGCTTCTTCGTCGGAAGAACTTCCTAAAGTCTTTTGCCACAATTCATCACCAAATTCATTAATTCTAATTAACCAAATGTCTGAGCCACCTTTAGAATCCTCCTTTTTATCAAGTCCTTTTCCTGAATACGATGAACCAGTGATCAGAAAACCACCGTCCTGAGTAGTGACAGTTGAAGATAGATAGTCGTGATTGTTTCCTGAAAAATATTTCTCAAAAACCTGTTCTCCCTGCTGATTCAGTTTTATCAAGTGGAAATCATAACCATTGTTCTGCTTACTTCCAGCTTCCCGCTTCCTGACTGTATAGAACTTCCGGTGATCAAATATTGCTGATCGATGGTTGGGGTTACCTGGCTTAGAAAATCCTGGGTAGAGGACTTAATGTCTTTCTGCCATACCACTTCCTGGGCATTCATACCCAGGGCTGTACATAAGAAAAATGCACTGAGAGAGATTTTTTTCATTCTCGTGTTTTTTTCTGAGTTAGTAATTAGTTTATTAAAACTGCGCGAATTTAACATTTTTTAAGACACGAAAATAACTTTAGTGTGGTATGCTGTAAATCATACTATTTATTATTAAATCCTCTTTATTTATATTGAAATTTATTTTATTCTGGTGTAAAATTATCTTCTGACAGCGACAGAGCATGTCGTATTAAAAATTAAATGTCTGAGCCCCCAAAAGTAGCAATAGACATTATGAAAAGAAAAAGTACCATATCTGATGATACGGTACTTATGTTTGAAACCATTAAATAAATTTATTATTGGTTTCTTTTAAATTGAACTGTATTTATATTGTATTTGAGTGTTTTATGAATTAACTGTGATGTTTTGATTGGAAACGGCAAATGCTACGGCAGCATCTACATGAATCTGGATGGTATCAAATACAGGAACAGCAACATCTTCCTGTTTGATCAGAAGCGGAATTTCTGTGCAGCCTAAAATAATTCCCTCTGCTCCACGGTCTATAAGCTCCTGAATAATCTTCAGGTAATTTTTTTTAGTTTCAGGATTAATGATTCCTCTGCTTAACTCATTTCTTAAAATATCCTCAATATAATCTCTGTCTTCACTTCTCTCAGGAATAAGAGGTTCCAAGCCGCCTTCTATCAGTTTATCCTTATAAAAATCCAGCTCCATTGTATAGCTTGTTCCTAATAAACCGATTTTCTTTAATCCTTTCTGTTGAACAGCATTGGCTGTAGCCGTTGTAATATGAATGAGCGGTAATCCTATCTGTTTCTCAATCCTGTCTGCAACAATATGGGCTGTATTGGCACAAAGCACAATAGCTTCTGCTCCGGATTTTTTTAAATTTTCGGCAGCATTATACAAAAGTTCAAAAGTTGCATCCCAGTCGTAATCCGCATTAAATTGCTGAAAATGGTTAAAGTTGACAGAATAAATAATACATTCCGCAAAATTCAATCCGCCCAGTTGCTGATTAACTCCTTCATTCAGAAGACGGTAGTAATCCAAAGTTGAAGCCCAGCTGATGCCTCCTACCAATCCTAGTTTTTTCATATTCTTCTTATTTTTTTGTTCAGTAAAAGTAGATATCTTTGCTGTGTTGTAACAGATACAAAAAATGAATATATTAGTATAACAGATGAGCGATTTTCAATACATAGCATTGGCGGATAAGTTTGAGCTTTCCATTAATAACGGAACGTATCCCGTTGGTGCTAAGCTTCCATCATTACGCAGTATCCGGCAGCAGTTTAAAATAAGTGTTGGGACTATTCTGAAAGCTTTCACTCTATTGGAAGATAAGGGATTGGTAGCAGGAAAAGAAAGGTCGGGGTTTGTTGTGCTCCGTACCTCAGTTTCTTCTGTAAATCTGCCAAAACAGGCGGAAAACAATACGCTTGCTCAAAAGATAGCAATCGGGAAAGTGTTACAGGAAGTATCATTTCCGGATTCAGAAAATAAATCTTATGTTTCATTTTTTAATGCCGTTTTACATCCGGACCTTCTGCCTTTTAATGCTTTACGGAGAAGTTTGCAGCAGGCTTCCAGAGATTTAACAGGACAGCATTTACAGTATGAACCTGCTGCGGGAAATAGTCAGTTGAGAACCGAAATTGCTCGCAGGTCTTTCCTTTGGCAGGGTAATCTTTCAGCTGATGATGTGATTGTCACCAATGGCGCATTGGAAGCTGTCAGTTTATGTCTGCGTGCTGTAACAAAAGCGGGTGATACTGTACTTGTGCAGTCCCCCATCTACCATGGTATCTTGCAGGCAATAGAAAGTCTTGATCTCAAAGTCATTGAATTCTCAGGTTGCCCTTTAACTGGAATCAATATTCAGGAATTGGAAGAAATCTGCAGCACACAAAAGATTTCAGCATGTCTGTTACTTTCAAATTTTAATAATCCAAATGGTATTACTTTAAACAATGAAGAGAAATCAGCAATAGCCGCTTTTGCTGAAAGAATGCAGGTTCCGGTCATAGAAGATGATATTTATGGGGATTTACATTTTCAGTCACAGCGTCCAACAACTATAAAAAGTTATGATGAGCATGGCTGGGTGATGCTTTGCTCCTCTTTTTCCAAATCGGCTGCGCCTGGTTACAGAATCGGCTGGTGTGCTGCAGGACGGTTTTCAGAGCAGGTGGTCAAATTAAAAGCCGTTACTAATGTTGCTACGGCAAGCATTGTACAATCCTCTTTGTTACAGCTACTGAAAACAGGAGCTTATGATCGTCATCTGCGTAAACTTAGACCTGAACTGCATAGATTGATGCTATTGACGATTCAGACGATAGAAAAATATTTCCCGGATGATATCCGGATGAGCCGGCCTGAAGGAGGTCTGGTAGTATGGATAGAGCTGCCTGCCCATATTGATGCATTTGAACTTCAGAAAAAAGCCATTGATCAGTTTGTAAATTTTGCTCCGGGACCGCTGTTTTCCAATAATGGAGATTACAGAAATTATATCCGGATCAGCTGCAATAATGTTTGGAATGATAAAGTAGAAAATGCCCTGAAAAGGTTAGGTGATATTATAAAAAACATGTAAATAAATCACAAAAAACAAGGCGGACACAATCAATCCGCCTTGCACTCTCCCAAATAATTAAATATGAAAAAATATGAATGTCTATATCAAACAGGCTTTCAACATCAGATCATGCAGGTCTGTATTTTTAATAAAAGGCTGTAAAAGTTCATTTCCGGGACCATAAGCCGCTACTTCCACATAATCCCCGGAATGATCCATGCTGATCCATCCTACAGAATTCCTGCTTTTCTGAATTTCCGAATAAAGCTTGAAAGGCAGTTTTTTATAATTATAGAGCCCTTCTTCTTCTTTCTCCAACCCGTTGTAAAAACTCAGCAGATGTTTGGCTTCATCATCATTCAGAACAATTTTGTTGCCCTCATAGATCCAGTCTTTAATATCTTTAACTGAATAGTCCTTCTGAATCTTGTTCAGAATATATTCATTGGTGTATTGATAGTCTGAAATGCTGTTGAAATTTTTGGTGGCATCAGTTCCGTAAATCGTTCCGGGATTGGCATTTCCATGGTCTGTGGTGATGATGACTAAGGTGTTTCCATCTTTTTCTGCAAAATCCATCACCGTTTTTACAGCTTCATCAAATGCCAGCTGATCATGTATCAGTGCCGCAACATCATTGGCATGGGCAGACCAGTCTACTTTTCCGCCTTCTACCTGAAGTACAAAGCCATTGGAATGATCTTTCATCTGATCAATAGCGGTCTTTGCCATTTCAGCAAGAGTAGGTGTGTTTTTAAATTCCGGAAGATGGGTTCTGTCAATGCTGTACGGCAATGCCCCTGTGCTGAATATTCCTAATAACTTCTCTCCTTTTTTGATTTCTTTCAGGTCGTTTTGTGTTTTTAGAATCCGGTATCCTTTTTTGCTGTATAGGGAATAGACATCTTTCTTGTCTTCTCTTTTGGCAGGATTGAAAAATTCGTCTCCGCCTCCCAGCAGTACATCCAGTTCCAGCTCGGCATACATTTCAGCGATTTGGGGTTCTGCATTTCTTTTTGAAGAATTTACACAGAATCCTGCAGGAGTGGCATGGGTGATGGTAACGGTTGTCACACAACCTGCTTTCTTTCCTGCTTTTTTATATTGCTGCCATATGGGAAGATGCTTTTCACCGTTGGGTCCCATGTTCAGGGTTCCGTTTTTAACGCGTATTCCGCCTCCGAAGGCTGAACTTGCCGCAGCAGAATCTGTAACGATAGAACTTGCTGAAGCAGTATCCATCAAAGCACGGGTTACTTTTTTCTCATGATACAGATTGAGCCAGTTACTCCCCTTTCCCAAAATATTCCGGGAATACAGGTCTGCCATGGAAAGCGTTCCGAGACTCATCCCATCACTTACCATAAAGATGATGTTCTTTGCTTTTCCTGCCCGGGGATTTTCACTTGTTCTCCCGAAGCTCCAGAGATCAGACGGTGATAAGGTCAATAACCCTGAAAGTAATGCTGAACCTTTTAGAAATTTTCTTCTGTCCATATTGTTTAGAAATAATGTGGTAAGTTATTGCATTTAGTTTTTTATCGAAACAAAGTTGCATTAATTAAAGGTTAATTTTAAATATCCTTTGGAAACGGATCTTCAAAGGGCATTTTTTGTTCAAGCAATTCTTTTTCCTGCTCATTAATAAGGCAATGTTGAAGATCTGATACCATTTGATCTTTATCCAGATTTTGCCCGATGAATACAAGCTCATTGATTCTGTCGCCCCAGTTTTTATCCCATCTGCTTTCTATAAATTCCTGATTTTCTGTAAATGAAGAATACTGTACTCGCTGGTTCATAGGCATACTTCCCCACCATACCCCTGCCTTTTCAAGTCGGAAAGAGCCGCCGGCCTGGGAAAAGTTCAAAGCATCACTTGGTCTTGAAGCCAGCCAGAATAAGCCTTTTGCTCTAATTGTTCCTTCCGAATAATGATAATTCAGGTATTCCCAGAGCCTTACAGGGTGAAACGGTTTTTTATCTCTGAACACCATTGAGGTTATTCCATATTCTTCAGTTTCCGGGGTGTGATGATCAGATTGTAATTCTTTTTGCCAACCGGCTGAAGATTGTGCTTTATCAAAGTCAAAAAGCCGGGTGTTTAAAATCTGCTGAGGTTCAACTTTTCCAAATTCGGAATGCAGGATGGCCGCATCAGGGTTTAATTTTTTAATGGCAGCCTTTAAAAAGCCAAGTGTTTCAGCATCTATAAGATCTGTTTTGTTTAAGATAATAACGTTCGCAAATTCAATCTGGTCGGTAAGAAGGTTGACAATTGTCCGGTAATCTCCTTCCATATCGGTAAGATCACGATCCATCAGCAATTCATTGGAACCGAAATCTTTCATAAAATTGAAGCAGTCCACCACAGTTACCATGGTATCTACATAGCTGAAGCGGGAAAGGTCTATTCCACTCTCTTCATCAATATAGGTAAAGGTCTGGGCAACCGGAATGGGCTCACTGATTCCCGTACTTTCTATCAATAAATAATCAAAACGATTTTCTTGAGCAAGACGCTCTACTTCTACCATCAGGTCTTCACGGAGTGTGCAGCAGATACATCCGTTACTCATTTCCACCAGTTTTTCTTCTGTTCTGGAAAGGGTATTTTGATTTTCAACAAGGCGGGCATCAATATTTACTTCGCTCATATCATTCACAATGACAGCTACTTTCAAGCCTTGTTTGTTGTGCAGAATATGATTAAGCAATGTGGTTTTTCCAGCTCCCAAAAAACCGCTGAGTACCGTTACAGGAAGTTTCTTCGTCATGTATTTAATGTTTATGATTTTTAAAATTGATGATATGACCAGTGATTAAACCTGCAGTTCCAAGATAGATCAGAGGAACATGAATCTCAAATATCAGATCTGTGAGTACAGAAATAAAAATGAGGGAAACAGATATCCAGAATAAAAGTTTCAGCCATCGGCGGGTTATTTTTTTGGTAACCCTGAACACGACAACGGTACCGATGCAAAGGAAGGCTAAATCGATATAAGGATTATGGGATATACCCAAAGGGACAATCAGCAATAAAGGAAAGACTATACAATGAATCAGGCACAAAACAGCAGCGGAGATTCCTACAGCATCAAGAATTTTTGACTTCATAATAGTATGGATTAATTTTCTTATTGTAACTTTGTTGCAAAAGTATAGATAAAAATTTAAATAACGCAACTTTGTTGCATTAAAATATGAAACAGGTCAGAAATACACATGCTAAAACTGAAATTTTAAATCTTATCAATGATTCAGATATAGCCCTTACCCACTCTGATATTCAGAAAAAATTGGGTGATCTATGCAATAGAGTAACCATCTACAGGGTGTTGGAAAGACTTGAAAACGAAGGTGCTATACACAAGATCGTCAACATTGACGGCGTGGTGAATTTTGCAAAGTGCAGTGGGAAATGTAGCCATGAACAGCATTTTCATAATCATGTTCATTTCAACTGCAAAGAATGTCATTCTGTGACATGTATTGAAAACGCAATCCCGGAAATCAGTTTGCCGGAACATTTCATCGCACAAGAATATAATTTTATTATCAGCGGGATCTGCCCGAAATGTGCTGATGCTTAGTTGCTATAATAAAACAGGCAGATTCGCTAATTTGCAAATCTGCCCGTGTTTTATCACAATAAAATCTCTGCTATAAAGAAGAGATATAGACTTCTATTTTGGTACCATCATAATTGAAAGTACCGTCAGAATTTCTTTTGCCTAATACCCATTTCATATCTACAGGTACAGACCATGCAGAACCTAATGAGAATCCGTTAACGGATCTTATTTCATTTCCTTTTCCTGTTGTAACAGCTGAATGAAAGAAGGTTTTATCAATAAGCCTGTAAAAACCAATCGCTTTTCCTGCCGGAATGGGTGAATATCCATCCCATTTTTCTCCCGCCGGATAATTGAAGAGAGTTAACCATTTTTGTCCGGCTGATTCTGCCAGCTGAGCAGGACTTATAGAGGCACCCCGCATATATAAAGCATAGGCAACCACATCATGACATACTCCACTGTTGTATTTCGAGATATTCTCTGCTCCTGAGAGAATAGCATGAGCAACGGGTGCTCTTTCGGATAGGGATAGCTGAGCCTTCCTGGCTCCTTCCGGTGTAATAAATGACATATAATATTTTGTTTGGTAGGGTAAAGATACAGCTTTAAAATTTAATCACTTATGTTGGAAAATATTTTAAGTTTTGGCTGAAGCCGTTGATAGGGTCATTAATCAATAAGTGGGTTAAAACCCGCCTCTATTGATAGATAAACCTGGTATTATTATATCTGAGAACGGTATGAATATTCAATAGGAACGGGCTTTAGCCCGTTCTAATAATTGCATACAGATAGTTCGGCTTCAGCCGAAACTTAATATTGTATAAGTTTGGCTGAAGCCCTTGGAATGGCAGATAATAAAATAAGCGGGTTAAAACCCGCTTCTATTGATCAGTATGATTAACAATTCATTTAACAATAATACATGCATTCGTAGCTGAAAAGCTTACCATCTTTAAAAGTGAAAATAAGAAGTCCGGCATCGCCATTCTGAATATGATATTCATGTGGGGAAGAAATCCATCGGGCAGACAGCATATCACCAAAACGGGTCACAAAATTCTTTTCATCATAATTGGAATCCATACGTTCATTTCCCAATACTAAAGCTTCACCATTACTGAAGGACATTTTGTAGATACTTCCGGAAACTTTTCCTTTATATTCTTCAAAAGCAAGAATGATATTGCGTGTTCTGTAAAAATATTGAGGTTCCCAGCCGCATTCAGGCATATTGGGAATATCTTTCACTTTCTGCAACTCCAGCTGTTTCATCTGTGCATCTGTAATTTTTCCGTCAAAAAGGGTGGTTTCCTTCCATATAAAATGCAGATTCAAAGCTTTTAGTTTTTTTTCATAGGCTTCTGTTCCCGGTTTTTTCGCGAATTGATCCGCCAGCAGAAGTTCAAAGTCTATATCTATCTTTGGATTGTCTATTCCGATATTAGATTCTTTCCAATATTGTAAGGCCTGTTTAAGGTCTTTATCCTCAATCCATGCCATTTCACGTAATCTTCCAACCTGGACCAGTTCTTTTTCCCTGTCTTTGCCCTTTACTGCCAGATAGTCTTTTAGTACTTTTTCATAGGTAAGTTCAGGACCCAGATATTTCATTTGGATATATTCGGGATTTTCGTGGAAATGATCGCCCATATAGATCCAGCCGTCCTGATATAAAGGGACATAATCAATACATACCAATTCATTTAAGGCGACTCTCCTTACCGGCATACTTTCTGTTGTGGGAGCTTTTCGTACACGTAATTCCGATACCTGTACATAGAAATGCGGACATTGGAATCCTTGTGATCCTCTGTTGAAATATTGGGCCGGCTCTCCGGCAGATTTCTTACCACGCATGTTTTTTTGTAAAGGCTGACGGTCTATGAAACCAATATCCCCATTGCTTACCTGCACTTTGTATTGTGTTCGGGTAGAATCGAGAAGATAAACGGGTGCCTCGGTAGAAAATATTCCCAGAATATCTTTCATATTTCCCTGATCACGAAAGAGATGTCCCCATTCCGAAGTATAAACCGGGCGCTGGCCGGGATTCTGAGCCATAATATTGTAAAAGCAGCAGTGAATGATGCTGGCTCCTAATAGTATCTTTTTCAACATTTAATAATTTGTAAAAGGTATAAATCCTAAGTTTTTACCGCTGGATTGGTTATTGTTTTAGAGTTATTTTCCTCAAAATTACTGAAAAATAAAGGGTTTTCCTACTCTTATTGTTATTCAGAATCGGTATAAATTCCATGCTATTCATCACCTCCCATTGGGTAGAGTAAATAAAAATACTATTTTTATCGGCCAAAAAAAGTAAAGACTAATTTATGCCGACTGATGCTTCTCATAAGCTGATTCCGATGACCACTTTCGTGCTGGAATATTATTCACATGAAGGATATGCCGATCTTCAGATTTTGAATCTGATGAATAATTATGCCAATTTTTTAAAGAAGCGTTTGACTCTTGGAATGTTTGTTCCCTTGGATCGTGAAGGAAATATTCTGAAAGAACCAAAGAATTATACTGCATGGAAATCTCTGAATCATAATGACGGGAAAAGAACGGATGTTGCAGGATTTGAAGAATACGCAGAATACCAGAAGGCAGAGCAGAACTGTATGTTCGAAGGTTTTCAAGTTGACTATAACGGATATTCAAAAGTTCGTATTACAGCTGCCTATGATGCTTCAATAGAGCTTTCTTTCAATAAAAATGACCTGCTTCCTTCAGGCTTTAATGATGTAGAATCACTTACGGTGTTTGATGATATATTTTTGACATCCAGCGCGTTAAAAGCGATCGGAATAAAAAGGTAAAACTTTAGATATAATAAAAAACGTTTATCACCTGATAAACGTTTTATTTTTTGTTATACTATCTTACACATTCTCCTGAATGGCAGTGATAGCCTGAAGGACACAGCCCGTTAATGCAGGGCCCCGCAGCATCCGGATAGCATCTTTCATCTGCACGACAATGGGAATGAGGCGGGCACAGGGAAAGCAGGTTTCCAAGGCAAACGCCTACAGGAAGAGGGAGA
This sequence comes from Chryseobacterium rhizoplanae, assembly GCF_900182655.1. Taxonomy (GTDB): domain Bacteria; phylum Bacteroidota; class Bacteroidia; order Flavobacteriales; family Weeksellaceae; genus Chryseobacterium; species Chryseobacterium rhizoplanae. Next base: position 1,171,996 of record NZ_FXTC01000001.1, on the reverse strand, counting down.
TTAAGTTCAATACCGATTTCTCCAATGATGTTTTTCAATGTTTGTCTGTTTAATTTTTTCATGGTCTTTGTTTTAAGGTGTTATTGATTTTTTATGATATTTTCAAGCTCTGTGATAAAATCTTTTTGTGCCGTGTTTATGCGTTGCAGTGCTTCTTCTGAAGAAAACCATTCCCATTGATCTACTTCGGGAACTTCCAATATTTTACCGGATTTGGGTGGCCATTCTAAGGGGAAAGTATTGCTGTAAAGGCCTGCCGTTTCAAGATCATTTTCTAAAGCCCAGGCATAAACGGTTTTTCCTCCTTTCTGTTTAATGGGTGATAATTCTATAAACTTCCCATCTATTGTTTTACTGGTTTCTTCTTTAAATTCTTTCAGTGCCCGCTCCAATAAATTTTCATCAGGAAAAACTTCTCCTTTAGGAATAGACCACGCTCCCAGGTCTTTATTTTTCCAGAAAGGACCGCCGGGATGTACCAGAAAGTAATACCGACTGTCTTTTTCCTTTTTAAACAATAAAATCCCTGCGCTTATTTTCATAGACTTAAAGATTTGATTATTAAAGGTATGAAAAATATATAAACCCTATGATCAATAAGATAAACCTTTCTTTTTAAACTCAGAAGGAGACATTTCTTTATACGTTTTAAATATTTTATTGAAATGACTGGCATCATTGAACCCCAGCTTGTCAGCAATTTCACTGATGTTATAATGACTCTGAAGTAAAAGCTTTTCAGCCGTTTTTATTCTATGCTGCATGATGTGCTGCTGTATGGAGAAACCAGTCTGTTTTTTGATATAAATACTGATGTAATTGGGAGAAAGCATAAACTCTTTGGCCAGATTTTCAATTTTCATTTTATCTGGATCTAAAGCATTGATGTTGATATAATACAATATCCTTTCAATTCTGCTTAAGTTTTGAGTAAGCCAGTTTTTAGCCGTGATATTGCTCATCGTGTTCCGGATCAGAATCGTAATAATGGCGGAAAACAGATCTGAGCTTATCTCTTTATTATAAGTATTTTTATGACTGAACTCGTACAGAAGAATCCGGGCCAGCTGCAACAGATGTTCCCTGTCCGTTTTAGATTGGATCACCGATTCGTATACAAATGAATGATCTTCCATCAGAAGCTGAACCACTTTTTTCAACTCATTCTTCTTGTTGGAGAGCAGATTTTCCCAGATGTATTGTTCTGTAAATTTTATATAAATGAAACGTGTTTTATGAGTAATGGAAAATTCATGACCATCGCTAGGCCGCAGGAGAAAAACATCTCCTTTTTGGTAGGGGAAAGTAATATTATTGAGGTGGTGAAATCCTTTTCCCTTTTCTATGATAATCAGTTCATAAAAGTTATGATTGTGATACTCAACGTCCCAGTTTTCTTTTTCAATGCTGAAAACATTAAAAGAATTGAAATTAACGATTCGTTTCATAAAAAATGGATTTTTACAAATTTACCATTAATTTTTACAATAGATCATGATTCATTATTGATCAATTTTGTCTTACTAAATACATTCAAAATGAAATACATAAAACAATCTGTCCTGTTGCTTGCTTCAACAATTGTTCTGATGTCTTTTTCTGATCATGACAAAGATAAAAGAGCAAAAAAAGATCAACACGAAACACCAACTTCAACAAAAAAATACTGGCCTAATGGAGCTCAGCTGGTGATTTCCGTTTCCATGCAGTTTGAAACAGGTGGACAGCCTGAAGGCGCTGAAAGTCCTTTCAGTGGAACTCCCCTTCCTAAAGGGCAACCTGATCTTCCGGCAGAAAGCTGGTATCGCTATGGAGGAAATGAAGGAATTTACAGAATGCTGGATCTATGGAAAAAATACGACATCAAAGTAACGTCTCATGTAGTGGGAACAGCCGCAGAAAAATATCCGGAAGTGGCTAATGCGATTGCGAACGGAGGCCATGAAATTGCCGCCCATGGAATTGCCTGGGACAATCAGTGGAACAAGAATTATGCTGACGAGTTGAATTTTGTGAAACAAGGTGTAGATGTTGTTGAAAAAATTACAGGTAAGAAAGCGGTAGGCTATAATGCTAATTGGCTGAGAAGAGGCCCGAATACGCTTAAAGTTTTACAGGAACTGGGATTCCTGTACCACATAGATGACCTGAGCCATGATGAGCCTTTCATTACCAAAGTAAAAGGGAAAAATTTTGTCGTAATCCCTTACACATTACGGAATAATGATATTGTCAATATTGAAGGAAAACACTGGAGTCCTGATCAGTTTTTAAATCAATTGAAATTTGAATTCGACCGTCTGTATGAAGAAGGAGCTTCCAAAAGAAGAATGATGAGCATCAGCTTTCACGACAGAATTGGTGGAACTCCCGCAATGATGCATGCCATGGAAGAATTTATAAAATATACCAAAGAAAAGCAAGGTGTAGTCTTTATGAGAAAAGATGATATTGCTAAAATGGTGATGAATGATCCTGATACTCCTGTTGATAACAGTGAAGAAAAGTTTAATAAGTAGGGAAGCTGGAAGCTGGAGGAAGGAAGTTATTGAAGTCCGTAAAAACAAATTACAGAATAATTGAAATAAATGATAGACACGGTAAAAGTGAATCATAACAGATGTATATCTTCCAGCCTCCAGCTTCCCTCTTCCATTCTAAAAAATACCTTTATGAATAATACAAAAACAGCTTATTTTTTCCTTCGTGTGTCGATGGGAATCAATCTTTTAGGACACGGATTAGTCCGTTTGGTAAAACTACAGGATTTTGCATCAGGAATGATGAAAGGTTTTGAAACAAGCTGGCTGCCGCAGCCAATGGTTCATCTTTTTAGTGTCACTCTCCCCTTTCTCGAATTTACAATTGGTGTTCTGCTGACCATTGGTTTTAAAACCCGTATTGCCACTATGGCCGGAGCATCTCTGATTATTCTGCTGCTTTTTGGTAGCAGTACGGTTGAAAACTGGGAAGCAATGGGCATTCAGATGATCTATGCCGGATTGTTCTACATTCTGATCAGCAGAATTAAAGATAATTACCTGGCTTTGGACCAAAAATAAAGATCAGTAAGGCTGAGAGAGTAAAGAATTATACCTGATTATTATAAAGTTGTTTAACTTTACCAAACCACAAAAGTCACAAAAGGTATCATTTTAAAGCACTTAAGTTATTTAAGTAAGTTTAAAATGATATCGCAGGAAAGTTCACATAAGATGAAAATCTTTGATTTTCACAAAACTTAGGGTGTACTTATTACGCATAAGGTTTGGTTCTGAAAAAATTGAAGTGTTTAAGACTTTTGTGCCTTTTGTGGTTAAAATAATGATTCAATGCTGTATTTTTACTTTCTCAGCATTATTTTTTTATGTTTCTTTCGCTCTTCAGAGATTATGTTACAACTTCCATGGATTAAGTTACTCTGTTTTTATAATTATGCCCGAATTTTGTATCATAAATAAAAGCAGTTGAAAATATCTTGTTTATTTTCAATGGAATACGTAACCTTCAAAATAGAAAACGATGCAAACCATATTAGGTGCCAATGGGCAGATTGGTGAAGAACTGGCAAGAGAACTGAAAAGAAATTACACTTCAGATATCCGTATTGTCAGCAGAAATGCCAAAAAAGTAAATGATACAGATACTGTTTTCTCAGCCGATTTATCAGGCAGAGAAAAAGCAATAGAAGCCGTGAAAGGAAGTGAAATAGCTTATTTTACCCTTGGCCTTCCTATGGATACGGATTTATGGGAAAGACAGTTTTTGACCATCATGAAAAATGTAATTGAAGCCTGTAAAATCAACGGAACAAAGCTGGTCTATTTTGATAATACCTATATGTATCCTCAAAATAATGAGGTGTTAACAGAGCAAACCAGATTCGCTCCTGTGGGAAGAAAAGGAATGATAAGAAAACAGATGACAGAAATGCTTTTAACAGAAATGAAAGCCGGAAACATAGAAGCTGTTATCTGCAGAGCTCCTGAATTTTATGGTCCCGGAAAAACTCAGAGTATTACGAATAGCCTTATTTTCAATGCTATTAAAGAGGATAAGAAACTCAAAGTTCCTTTGAGAGATGATAAGATAAGAAGCCTGATCTGGACTCCTGATGCCAGCCGTGCCACTGCTTTGATCGGAAATACACCTGATGCCTACGGACAGACATGGCATTTACCGGTAGATGATCATAAGCTGAATTATAAAGAATTTATTGCTTTGGCTTCTCAGGTCTATGGAAAAGAATTCAGGTATTCTGTAATCCCGAAACTATTTTTTACAATAGGATCTTTATTCAACAAAAATGCAAAAGAATTACTGGAACTGCTTCCGAGATATCAATATGATAACCTTTTTGATGATTCAAAATTCAGAAAGAGATTCCCGGAATTTGCGGTAACGACTTACAGACAAGGAATTGAGCAGATCAAAAAAGAACAGCAATCAGCAAAATAATTTCGTTAAAATAAGTAACTTAGAAACACCAATACCACAACCGAAGGGCAAAATATTCCCCTCCTTCGGAGGGGTGGCGAAAATTCAAAGAATTTTTGACGGGGTGGTAAAAAAGAAATAAAATGAAAGCTCCCGAAAAAATAACCTCCATCACCGCATTACACAGGTACCTGAACCTGAAAAGGCCTTCCAACCCTTTGATCAGTGTCTTTGATTTTAATGAAGTGAATATTGATCCTGAAACTATTTTAAGTTCGGTGACTACGGATTTTTATGTAGTTTCCATTAAAAAAGATTGTGCAGGCAGATGCAAATACGGACAGCATTATTATGATTTCGAAGATGGGATTATGTATTTTATTGCTCCCCACCAGGTATTGCAGTTTGAAGATATTCTGCTTTCCGAAGTAAGAGGAAGCGTGCTGGTTATTCACCCTGACTTTCTGCAAGGATATCCATTAGCTTCCGTAATAAAAGATTATGGCTACTTCTCCTATACTGCGAATGAGGCTTTGTATCTTTCCGAAAAAGAAGAAAAATCCGTAACGGATATCATGGATAATATCAGCAGGGAGATAGAAGCTAATATGGATGGTTTCACCCAGGATTTACTGGTATCCAATATTGATTTGCTGTTAAAATACTGCGACAGATTCTACAACCGCCAGTTTTTAACCCGGAAAAAGGTGAATCATGATCTTTTAAGCCAGCTGGAAAATCTGCTCGATGATTATTTTAAAGATGAAAAATTATTGATCAATGGTATTCCTACTGTACAGTTTGTGGCGTCGCAGATGAATATCAGTCCTAATTATTTGAGTGATATGCTAAGAGTTCATACAGGACAGACTACCCAGCAGCATATCCAGAACAGAGTAATAGAAAAGGCAAAAGAACTGCTGTCTACTACTACAATGACCGTTTCTGAGATTGCGTATAATTTAGGATTTGAGCATCCTCAATCCTTTCACCGCTTATTTAAAAATCAGACCACTGTTTCACCGTTAGAATTCAGGAAATCTTTTAATTAATACTATCATGATGAAAAAAATATTGCTAATCATAACGAACGTAGATCAATATGCCAGCGGTAATTTTAAAACAGGCTTATGGCTGAGCGAGCTTACCCATATTTATCACGCTGCCAGGGAGAAAGGATGGCAGATTACCATAGCTTCTCCTAAAGGCGGAAATACTCCCGTTGATCCGGAAAGCCTTAAACCTCTGGTTCTGGATGGAATTTCAAAAAAATATTATCAAAATCCAGGGTTTATGAATGAATTAACACATACAAAAAGTCTCGATGAGGTAAAGAATGAATCTTTCGACTGCGTATATCTTGCAGGCGGGCATGGAACAATGTATGACTTTCCTGATAATACAACTCTACAGATTATACTAAGAAACCAATATGAAAATAATAAAATGGTCGCAGCGATCTGTCATGGAGTTGGAGGATTATTGAACGTAAAGCTTTCTGATGGAGAATACATGATCAAAGGTAGAAATATTACTGGATTTGACTGGTTTGAAGAAACTTTGGCAAGAAGGAAAAATGAAGTTCCTTTTAATCTTGAAGCAGCCCTTAAAGAACGGGATGTACATTATAAAAAAGCTTTTATTCCGATGACTTCCAACGTGGTGGTGGATGGTAATTTGATCACAGGACAAAATCCTTTCAGTTCTAAAGAAATGGCTAAAGTCGTAGTTTCTGAGCTTGATAAACAGGCATTCAATTAAAAATCAGTTATGAATATTTTACTATATTTGTCTTCATTCTATTGTATTTATGAGGAAAAGAAATGGATTATGGCAGTATCTACAGGTATTTAATATATTTGTAATATTGCTCCATCTGGTGATCCTAAAAACAGAAAATACCAACTTTCTTTCCACAGAAACAAAACATCATTACAGTCAGGAAAAGACTTCTCATAAAAAATGCAATGAGCTTGATTTTGCGGATAACAACAGAACTCCGATAAAATGTAACAGTAATTACTGTTCCGGTTTTTCTCTGTTTTTTACTGCTTCTTTTCATTCTTTTGCCTTTGAAAAATTTATAGATCAGGAAATAAACAACCGTTATTTCTTATATGATGATCCACCCTATTCTTCATTTTTTAATTCTATCTGGATTCCTCCTAAAATAACAGGATACATTTCAGCTATCGTGAAATAACGTGATCTGAGATTTACATAAAAACCTTGTTATCTAATCAAATAATCACATGATCAATCCCTGTTCATGGTACTGTCATGTTGATTTAATCAAAAATGAATTAAAAAAATAATGAAAGCAATACGATCAAACCTCGAAAAGAATACAGTCAATATATATGCACTCTGCAGAATACTTATTGGGCTCTTCTTTTTTATAGCGGGCTTTAACAAACTTTTCCATCCTATTTTTCAAGGATATATGTTGAATACTATAAGTTCTATTGGATTTCCATTTCCACAGTTTACGGCGAATTTTACGGCTTTCTGTGAATGTGTATTCGGGCTATTTTTAATGCTGGGTTTCTGGACGAGAATAAGCTCTGTGTTTTTAATCATCATTATTCTGGTTGCATTATTCACGCATGATCTCAGTTCAATTCCTAAGGAACTAGTTCCTGTAAAGCCAGAAACCGGAATTTACGAAGTAGATCCTTTTACATGGCTGAGTTATTTTCTTTATCTGCCTCAGACGTTGTATCTTCTGTTTTTACTCCTGTTTTTGTTTCAGGGATGTACAGGTTTCGGACTTGATACTTTAAAAAAAACAAATCTTAAATAATTAATTAGTTTAAGCAGCTCTTTTTTAAGAGCTGTTTTTTGTTGGATAATCGCAAGGGCACAAAGATTTTTACAAGTTTATGTGAAATTTTTAAGTCGCAAGAATATTTCGACTTCGCTCAATATTAGATTTTCAGCAAAGGATATGATATAGATTTTTTTAAAGATCTAGAAGAAATATGCGGTATTCAATTTTATCGGAGATAAAATCCTTGTGCCTTATAGCAGCCTTTTATTAATCATGTTGCGTCTTTGCGTTTCCCAAAAACATTTTATATATAGTTTAAAAAAATAAAAAAACGCAAAGTTTTAATGGTTTCAGATTGTTACTAAAAATGAGTAATGATAGTGCCAATAGGCGATATCATGAATTTTTCCCCCTTTGATCCTCAAATTAAAGTAAAACATTAAAATCTCTGCGTTTAATTTTTTATGACAAAAAAGACTTTGTTATTGTAACAAGACTCATCAGAATAACTACAATTCCTACCACAACAAACATTTTTTTTGTAGGAAGTTTTGCCGTAAGCATCGCCGAAAACGGAGCCGTAAAAATACCACCCAATAAAAGTCCTAAAACAATATTCCAGTGATGAATTCCAATGGTGAAAATAAAAGTTATCGCACTCGTTACAGTTAGTAAAAACTTGGCTACGGTAGAGCTTCCCACGACATAACGGGGAATCCTTCCCTCTTTGATCAGTGTTCCGGTTACCAAAGGTCCCCAGCCGCCACCAGCAAAGGAATCAATAAAACCTCCTGCCAATCCTAATATTCTGAGATTGGTTCTCCGTTTGGTTTTCGCTTGTCCTGATTTTTTATCCTTAAATGCATTTCGTAAGATGTTAATTCCAAGATACAAGGTGTAGCAGGCAATAATAGGCTTTACAATATGAGCATAATGTTCCCCGTAATGAGACAGCGTCAATGCCCCGATAACAGACCCCACAATAGCCAGCGGGAATAATACCCACACCATTTTCTTATTGACATTTCCCAGTTTGTAATGGCTGAAACTTCCTGCTGCTGTGGTAAACGATTCTGCAGAGTGGATGCTCGCACTCACAACAGGCGGTGGAACATTCAGCAGTAAAAGAATGGTGGTACAGATTACTCCATAACCCATTCCCATGGATCCGGCGACAATTTCTGCCATAAAGCCTGCAAACAGCATCCAGTAAAAGATATGGCCGTCTTTGTTCAGAAAATATTGGATGTCATCTGAAAGATTAAACTGATAGACCACAAGTCCAAATAATCCGAAAAGAAGTAAAACACCAATGATGGCAAGGTAAATATTGGCTTTTCTTTGGGCTGTTTTGGTAATATTAATCAGTTTCTCCATTTCCATATCCGGTTTTGAAGAAACTTTTCCGTCAGACAGATATTCTGTAGTGATTTTGTTGAGTTCCTTCACTTTATAATTGAAATCTCCCGTCAGTTTGTTCCGGATATGCTGCATATTATCCAACACATGATCCATTTCGTCAGGAATGGTTTCGGTAAAGGTTTCCCTTAATCTCTTGGCGATAGTCGGAGATTTCCCATTGGTGGAAATCGCAATTTTAAGACTTCCTTTTTTGACAATGGAACCTAAATAAAAGTCACACAGATCAGGCTTGTCAGCAATATTCACCAATACATTTTTCTGCTGGGCTTTTCCCCTGATTTCTCCTGCCAGTTTAATATCATTTACTGCAATAATGGCAAGATCGGCATCATTAAAATCATGTTCATCGTAGGCTCTTTCATGCAGGGTTAGATTAGAAAATTCATGTTGTAAGGCCCTGACTTCAGGAATAATTTCTTTTGCCACCAGTTTGATGAAAGTATCCGGAGAGTTTCCCAGTACGGACTCCAGTTTTTCAAGGGCAACTTTGCCACCGCCGATGATCAGCAGTGACAGGTTTTCAAGTTTTAAAAATATGGGATATAAAGAATTGCTCATCCTGATTACAGTTTTAAGTCATACGTAAAAGCGAGATAATACAGCCCTCCGATTTCAGGGCCAGCTGCATACTGGAAATAACGGCGGTTAAGCAAATTGGTAGCTCCAATTTTAATATTCGCATGAATTTCAGGAAGTTTCCATGTTGCCTGTGCATCGATCGTATAATAAGCTGGAATGGGTCCTGATGCTAAAGGACTTTCCCATGTAAAGCCGCTCTGCCATCTTCCTACAATGGTAAATCCTATGTTTTTGACGATTTCTCTATTTCCCAAACTTACGTTTACCATCCATTTTGGAGTGTTGAATGCAGTGATAAAGAGGTCTGAGGTATTGTTGGATGCAAGATCGTTATAAGAAACATTGGTATTGATATTATAGTTTCCTGTAATATTATACCGGACTCCCAAAGAGGTTCCATAGCTTTTGTAAGTGCTGTTACTGTTGGTATAAACCCTGTATCTGTCCTGTTTACTTCTGTCGAGCATCGCAAGCACGGCTGCATTGCTTCCCACCTGGCTGTTTTTTGGAACTGCCACTTCTACCTGTCCCAGGAATCCTTCGTAGATGTTGTAATAGAAATCCCAGTCAAGCACCAGTTTATTATTGAAAAACACAGACTTATATCCTATTTCAAATGAATTGATTTTTTCCGGCTGTAGCTTTTGTAAACTGGCTACCGTTAAAAGCTGTTTATTATCCTGAGCAGCCTGGCTTTGGGTTTTTCCTGCATCCACATCAGCATTTACCGCTGAGGTGAACCTGTCAATAGAAGCCAGTGTATAAGAATTTTCCAGATAACCTAATCCGTCATTTACTTTTGAAAGACCTCCTACTCTTCTTACATTCCCGTTATTCACGAAAGAAAGTGCTTCAAATAACGAAGGGAAACGATATCCATTCTGGAAAGATGCCCTGAAGTTATGCTCTTTAACAGGAGAATATACCACGCTGATCCTGGGATTCAGCTTTGCTTCAAACTCCGGGTTTCTGTCGATACGTAATGCGGCATTGATTTTTAATTTATCATCAAAGAAAAGCTTGGTAATCTGTGCAAAAGCTCCATATTTCTGATAGATCACATCTTTCCCGAAGGTGCCGTTGGCTAAAGGAATATTTCTTTCACTCACAGGACGGTTGAAATCAACAAAGTTATTTCCATCCGGAGTAATGCTGTACAGTCGGTAATCTACACCAGCCAGAAGGCTGAAAATTTTCACAAATCTGCTGAAATCGTAGGTAAGTTCACCCTGATAAAAGCGGGATTTTTGTTCAAGCTTTGCCCCTCCTGTTGCCGGAGCTCCAGCTACTCCTGCATTGGCTGAATCCCAGTTATTGATTCCGATAATGGTATTTTTTAACTGTTCAAAGGCTGCGGTTCCGGGAACTGCCCTGTTTTTATCGGCTTCCTGCCGGGCTAGAATAAATGCATCATTAAGATTGGTTCCAGCATTTAAGCTGTTCTGAAGAGCAGTCTGAAATATATTTTTCCAGTTGGTATTGGAAAGATTTGTAAGGTCCAGATTGTCTGCCAAAGGTTTCAGGTTATAAGAATCTCCTGTATTTTCTATAGATACATACGCTCTGAAGGTCAATTCTCTTCCTGTCAGTTCTACTTTATGGTTCTGAACCGTAGCGTTCTGTAAACGGATTTTATTTCCTCTCTGGAAAGTTCCGTCCAGCAAACAGTAACGATACACATAAGAAGTTCTCCACTGGTCTCCGAAACGGTAATATAATCCTGCATCGAATTTGATATTCTTCACATCAGGACTCACAAGATCTTTCTCAAGATATCCTGTTCTGGAAACGTTGAATGTAGTAGGTTTACCGTTGTAATCCACTTTTACGGCAACACGGTTGTTTCTTTCGTCACCGTATTTATTCCAAAGATCTTCAGCCGGATTATTGGCCAGTGAAAAATTAGGATTGGCTGTTACCAATGAACCGAAATTCTGATCGGTGAGATCGTTGGAAATCCAGTCTGTTCCGCTGAAATAAGAAGCATTCACCTTCACTGCAAAGTTTTTATTGAATACTTTTGCAAACCGGATGGCACTTTCTCCCAGAGAACTTATTTTATGGTTGACATTATCTACATGATTCACTCCACCGCGGAAATAAACACTTATTCCTTCAGAAGTAAAAGGATCTTTGGTCTGTAAACTCGCCAGTCCGTTAATGGCATTCATTCCGTACAGCGCTGAAGCGGCTCCCGGAGTGACTTCCATCGACTGGATATCCAGTTCTGTGGGCCCTATTGCATTTCCCAATGGTACGCCCAGTGTTGCAGACTGTACATCTACACCGTCTACCAACTGCATAAAACGGAAATTATTGGGCGAATTGAATCCTCTTGAATTTGGAATTTTTAAAGTAAGACTCGACGTTAAAAGCTGTAACCCTTTTACATTTTCCAGGGTTTCATAAAACGATGCTGCCGGACTTTCCCTGATCGTTTTGATATCAATTTTTTCAATAGCGATCGGTGATCTCAATATCTTTTCCGGAACCCTTGAGGCGGAGATCACAACATCATCAATGATGGTGTTCTGAGGATTAAGTCCCACCGTTATTTTGTTGGAAGGCGAAAGGATTTCAACCGTCTGGCTGCTGAACCCGTCTTTCTGAATAACCACTCTGAATGGAATAGTAACCCTTGTTCTGAGCTTAAAATTACCCGATTGATCGGTTAATACGGTGTCCTGTGTATTTTCGATCTGCACTTTTACAGAATCGAGACCTTTATGTGTGCCTGTATTTTTGATACTTCCGCTAAGCTCTATAAGCTGCTGCTGTGCTTCTGCAAGGTTAAAAAATAGAAATGTAAATGCTATAATACCTGCTTTAGGTAGAAAATGTCCCTGCTTTTTGTTTTTCATTTTTCTTCATTTTTTAGGTTGAGAATGAAGCTGTCTGAACTTTTTTACCTTTAATGAAAAGCTTCAATATGGTTTCATATTACAATTGAAGGGCTTAGAATTCCCCTCCTCTGGAGGGGTGGCAAAAATTCAAAGAATTTTTGACGGGGTGGTTTAAGCCGTTAATATAATGCTGAAATTGCCTCGCCTTTGGCTCGCAATGACAGGATGTTGTATTAACTTTTCCTCATGGTTCAAAAAGTTGAAACAGCTTTGTATATATTGTTATTTTGAGAATCAACAACACATACACATTCGTCTGCCTAAAAGAAGGGGTTGATTGTTTTTGTTTTTTTTCAGATCATCATGAAAAGTAACCATATAATTAATTTAAGGTGTGTAAGTAACGGTATGAAAAATCACCAAATGTTTCCTCTGCAAGTCTTTTCTGTACATAAATCGCGAAAAGCTCATCCAGCGTGGCAAGAATCTCTTCTTCCCCTATATTTTCTTTAAACTTTGTATTCAGTCGCATTCCTAAACGGTCTCCTCCGATGTGAAGATTGTATTTTCCGTAGGCTGTTCCTACAAATCCTATTTCCGCATTTGGAGATCTTCCGCAACCGTTAGGACAGCCGGTCATACGGATCGTGATATCTTCTTCCAAAAGACCATATTTTTCAAGGATAGGTTCTATTTTGGTGACCAGAGAAGGAAGATAACGCTGAGCTTCTGCCAAAGCCAATGAACAGGTGTTCAAAGCTACGCAGGCAACAGAATTTTTACGTAAGGCGCTTGCACCGTTTATATAATCAAAGATTCCGTGTTCTTTTAAAATAGCTTCAATTTCAGCTTTATCTTTTTCGTCAATATCAGCCAGAATAAGGTTCTGGTTGCAGGTAAAACGGAAATTGGCTTTACCAGTCTGTGCGATTTTTAATAACCCTGATTTTAAAGGATATTCAGCTGTATTAAGGATTCTTCCGTGCTCTACAAATACGGTATAAAACCATTTCCCTTCATGATTCTGAATCCAGCCATAACGGTCTTTTCTCTGTTCAAACTTAAATTCACGGGCCGGTTCAAAACTGAATCCCGTTCTTTTTTCTACTTCAGCTCTGTATTGGTCGATACCCAATTTATCAATCGTATATTTTAATCTTGATAATTTTCGGTCGCTTCTGTTTCCAAAGTCTCTTTGAACCGTGATGATTTCGTAGACGGCCTTCAATACTTTTTCTTCCGTATCCACAAATCCAAGGATGGAGGCGAGACGGGCATACGTGGCTTCATTTCCGTGAGTAGCTCCTAATCCTCCTCCGGCAGCAATATTGTAACCCACTATTTTATCATTCTCAATGATAGCGATCAATGCAATATCATTGATAAATACATCTACATCGTTATTGGGCGGAACAGCAATTCCTATTTTCAGTTTTCTTGGAAGGTATCTGTCCTGATATAATGGATCTTCTTCTGCTTTACGGTCAATCAAAAGCTCGTCATCAATCCAGATATCGTAGTAAGATTTGGTTTTTGGAAGACACATTTCACTGATTTTCCCTGCCAGTTCGTAAGCTTCCTGCTGTAAAGGGGATTCTGAAGGATTGGCGGTACAGGTTACATTTCTGTTGACATCTCCACAGGCTGCAATAGAATCCAGATGCTGCAGATTGAAGCTCTGAATGATAGGTCTTAAATGCGATTTTAAGATACCATGCAGCTGAATGGTTTGTCTTGTGGTTACTTTGATGGTTCCTGTTGAGTGATCTTCAGCTGTTTCATTCAATCCTACCCATTGTTCCGGAGTTAAAAAGCCGCCGGGAAGTCTTAATCTGATCATATAAGAATACAGCCATTCCAGTTTTTTGGAGACACGTTCTTCCCTTCGGTCTCTGTCGTCTTGCTGGTACATTCCATGGAATTTGATCAAAGTTTGGTCATCTTCCCGGATAGCTCCGGTAAATTGATCAGCAAGGCTCTCTTTTAAAGATCCTCTGAGCCCGTTACTGCTGGTTTTAATCCTTTCTACCGGTGAAAGGTTTTCTTTATCGTTGTTCATAAATGTTTCCTTTAATTTTTTACGAATACTTCTTTACTCCGTTTAATAAACATCTTTGGCATATCTGCCGTCAAGCTCCATTTCTTCCAGATAGTTTACAGCATCTTCTTTGCTGCGTTTTCCTTCATTCTGAATAATGGTCAGAAGTGTTTGTTCCACATCACGGGCCATCGGTTCTTTAGCGCCACATACGTATACTGACGCGCCTCCTTCCAGCCAGTAAAATACTTCCTGAGCTTTTTGCTCCAGCCTGTGCTGAACATATATCTTTTCATTTGTATCCCTGGAAAAAGCAAGATCTAAATGAGTTAAACTGCCTGTTTTAAGGAAATCCTGGAGTTCAGCCTGGTAGAGAAAATCTGAAACGAAATTCCTGTCCCCGAAAAACAGCCAGTTTCTTCCTTCTGCCCCGGTTGCATCACGTTCCCAAAGAAAAGACCTGAAAGGCGCAATACCTGTTCCCGGTCCTATCATAATGATGTCTTTATTGGCTTCAGGAAGTTTGAAGTGTCCTGCATCCTGAATATAAAATTCCACCTCTTCCCCTTCTTTGAATTCACTCAGAAAACCACTGCATAACCCGTTGTGTTTCTGATGATCAATAAAGAATTCTGATTTCGCAACGGTAATATGAATTTCCGCGTCACCATGAGCTTCCAGAGAGGATGATATGGAGTAAAGACGCGGTGCCTGAGCGGTTACTATCTGTAAGATTTCTTCAAATTCATCTGCATTTTTTACGGGATAAATTCTGAGGAGATCGAGAAGGCTGAGTCTCACTTCCGGGATGGAATGTCCTGTTATTTTCGCATACTGAGCAACAACGGATTTAAGTAAATAACTGATGTTAAGGTGTTTGTGTAAGAGTACTTCAACAGAAGCTGTAACCTTAGCTGTTTCTATCTGTTTCTGAGGATCAATTCCTGTCAGTGTAATAATTTCATCCACTACAGATTTTGAATTGAATGGAATAATTCCCAGCGCTGCTCCTGGTTGATAGGCAAGTGCTCCTTCTGTTTCAATTTCAATATGATACGTTTCTTTTTCAGAAGTAATATCGTTCAGATTGATGATGGCCGAAACTTTCCCCCAGTATTTCTTTCTTCCGGTAGAAACCTTTGGTACTACAACATTTTTTGGACTCTGATCAGTATTTTTATTGACTGTTTCAAATACATGCTCTATCCAGTGTGAAGCTTCCTTTTCATAATCTATATCACACTTTTTCAATGGAATAATGCGCTGGGCACCTAATATTTCAAAACGTGAATCTACATCTTCTCCGGTTTGGCAGAACAGCGGATAACTGCTGTCTCCCAAGGCCAGTACTCCATATTTCAGTCCGCTTAGATCAATTTCATTCTCATGAATATAATCGTAGAATTTTTTGGCAAGAGCTGGCGGTTCTCCTTCTCCCTGAGTGCTGATTACAATGAAAAAGAATTCTTCTTTAGCCAGATCTTTAGGCTTGTATTGAGAAAGGTCAGCAAGTTTAACCTGAAGTCCTTTTTTCTTCACAATACCTGCCAGTGCTGTAGCCAGTTTTTTACTGTTTCCGGTTTCTGTTCCGTATGCCAGAGTTATCTTTTTTACAGCATTTTGAGTGCTGTTATTGAGTTGCTGTGGCGGTAGAACGGCGGTCAGTGAAGTTCCTCCGGCAATACCTGCAAGATATCCGCTTGCCCAGATGGCTTCATCCCTGGAAAGGTCTCCGGAGATTTGTTTTAATACA
The DNA here is from genome assembly GCF_900182655.1 of Chryseobacterium rhizoplanae. Lineage (GTDB taxonomy): Bacteria > Bacteroidota > Bacteroidia > Flavobacteriales > Weeksellaceae > Chryseobacterium > Chryseobacterium rhizoplanae. The sequence goes on along the minus strand of NZ_FXTC01000001.1, from coordinate 1,156,154 downwards.
TTTAATTTTGTTTCAGACAGCATATTCAAAGAAATTTTGAGTTGTAGGGATTAGACTTCCGTTTTCCACCGATTTGAAGTAAAGACCTTCCTGTTCTGCATTTTCAAGCCATGAAAAGTCTTCATGGAGATTAACAATCTTACCTACCACAACCAAAGAAGGTGATGCGAAGGTTTTGTCCCCGAATTTTTCGTTAAAATCATCAAAAGATGAAGTATATACCTTTTGATAAGGCGTTGTAGCCTGTTCAATGACCGCAATTTTTTTATCACTTGAAATCCCTAGCTGTATAAACTTTTCTACAAGAGGAGTAAGATTTCCTTTGGACATGTAGAAAACAAGAGTATCATTGGTGTAAGTAAGTTCTTCCCAGTATTCTTCAGTTACAATATCTGATTTATAATAGGTCAGAAAACGAACTGATGTAGAATATCCTCTTGCCGTTAAAGGCATCCCTGCAAATGCTGCTGCTCCTAAAGCTGCTGTAATTCCCGGGATGATCTCGTAAGGAATATGATTTTGTTTTAAAGCCTGCAGTTCGTCCAGAATATTGGAGAATATGGAAACATCTCCTCCTTTCAGCCTTACAATAGTTTTGTTCTGACGGGCATATTCCACCATCAAAGTATTGATATGAGACTGAGGGGTGGATGCATTTTTGCTGCATTCTTTTCCTACATAGATGATTTCTGTATTTCCATTGACGTAGGATTCCAGAATCTCAGGACTTACAAGGCGGTCACATAAAATGACGTCTGCTTCTGCAATCGCTTTTACTGCTTTTACAGTGATCAGTTCAGGGTTGCCGGGCCCTGCACCGATAAGGAATACCTTTGGTGATTTTATATTTGTTTTCATTGAAGTAGATGTTATTTAAGGATTTAGAAGAGTCCTTCCACAGACAGATACCTTTCTCCGGTATCGTAATTGATCGTCAGGATTTTAGCGTTAGGTGGTATTTCAGGTAAATGTTTTGCGATGGCTGCTAAAGCGGCTCCGGTGGAAACTCCCACAAAAAGGCCTTCTTTTTTCGCGGCATTGAGGGCGTACTCATAGGCTTCTTCCTTCCCTACGGTAATCACTCCGTCTAAAAGAGTAATATCCAGAATGGAAGGAACAAATCCAGCTCCTAGTCCTTGTAGTGGGTGTGGTGCCGGGCTTCCTCCGCTTAAAACAGGAGATAGTTCCGGTTCTACAGCGAATACTTTTACGTTTGGATATTTTTCTTTTACAGCTTTTGCAATTCCGGTGATGTGTCCTCCGGTTCCTACTCCGGTAATGATGTAGTCAAGGCCGTCAGGGAAGTCTTTTAAAATTTCCTGAGCAGTCGTTTCTACATGAACTTTTACATTGGCAGGGTTATCAAACTGTCTTGGAATCCATGAATTAGGTGTTTCTTCCGCAAGCTCATTCGCTTTTTCAATGGCGCCTTTCATCCCCTTTTCTCTTGGAGTAAGCACGAATTCTGCTCCGTAAGCTTCCATGATTTTACGGCGTTCTATACTCATGCTTTCCGGCATGACAAGAATGAGTTTGTATCCTTTTACAGCTGCTACCAGGGCCAGACCTATTCCTGTATTTCCGCTGGTAGGTTCTATAATGGTGCTGTTCTTATTTAATAATCCTTTGGCTTCTGCATCTTCAATCATCGCCAGTCCGATTCTGTCTTTAATGCTTCCTCCAGGGTTGCTTTTTTCAAGTTTAATCCAAATTTCGTGATCTGAATTGAATAATTTATTAATTTTTACGACGGGAGTATTTCCAATCGTTTCTAATGCGTTCTGAAATCTCATATCTTTATTTTTTTGTTTTTTTAAATGACAAAGGTTAATGATTCCGGTAATGAAGTATTATCCTTTATTTTTATTTCACTTTTATGATAAACCAGCGAATTGGCAGGAACATCCTGTGTTATCCAAACATTTCCTCCGATAATGCTTTCTCTGCCTATGGTAGTTTCGCCTCCCAAAATGGTTGCTCCAGAATAGATAATCACATCATCTTCAATATTGGGATGCCTTTTCTGATGGGCTTTTTCCTTGGAAACATTCAAGGCTCCGAGGGTCACTCCCTGATAGATTTTGACATTATTTCCAATGACTGTTGTCTCCCCGATCACAATTCCTGTCCCATGGTCAATAAAAAAAGACTTTCCGATGGTAGCTCCCGGGTGAATATCAATTCCTGTTTTGCTGTGGGCATACTCTGAAATGACGCGTGGTACGATTTTCACTTTCTGACTCCACAACTGATGTGAAATGCGATAAACATAAGTGGCAAAAAAGCCGGGATATGCCAGATAGACTTCTTCCAGAGAATCGGCCGCAGGATCAAATTCTACAATAGATTTTGCGTCCAGTACCAACTGATCGTAAAGGTTCGGCAGAGATTCAAAAAACTGGTTTACCTGTTTCTCAGTACTGTCCTGACCTCCTGTTACAGCATTGATCTGTTCTGAAAGAGTTTCCTGCAGCGCTTTAAAATTTCTTTTCAGCTGATCTTCAGTATTGTCATTCTGGGGAAGGAAAAGTGTTTCATACAAATCCTTAACCCATCTTTTGGTCTTTATTTTATCAAAGAATCCATGATTACTATTTTGTTTGGTCTGATGAATTCTTTCTATTAAGTGATCGGAAATTGCCATTTTTTTATTGAATTATACAGGCTGCTACCGTTGAATTGGACGTTTCATCCACCAAAATGGCAGAGCCCGTTGTTTTATTATGGGTAAAGCTGTCATAGACCAAAGGCTGTGCCGTTCGAAGGGTAACTTTTACTATTTCGTTCAGTTTAATTTCACTATCTGCCTGTTCCTGGATCAGCGTGTTAACATTGATCTTGTAATCTACCTCTTTGACAATTGCTTTCACAAGTCTGCTGTTCTGCTGCAGAAGGTATTTATTCCCTGGTTGTAAAGGTTTCTGATCAAGCCAGCATAAGAGAACTTCAAGGTCTTTTTCAACGGCCGGAATCTGTTCTTCCGTAACAAAAATATCTCCTCTGCTGACATCTAAATCATGGGCAAGATGGATCACTGCAGGCTGTCCTTCAAAAGCTTCCTCTTTTTCAATACCATTGATCTCAATTTTAGTAATTTCAGTGGTCAGATCTGCCGGAAGAATATGGATTTTTTCTCCTTTTGTGAATTTTCCACTTAATATTTGTCCGGCGTATCCTCTGTAATCATGCAGTTCTTCAGTCTGAGGACGAATTACATATTGAACCTGAAAACGGCTTCCATTATTTTTTTCTTCATTCAGTGTTACTTCTTCAAGATATTCAAGAAGTGAATTTCCTTTGTACCAATCTGTTCTGGAGGATTTTGAAACAATATTATCTCCTTTCAGTGCAGAGATCGGAAAATAAGTGACATCGTTTAATCCCAGATTTTCTGCAATTTTTGAATATTCAGATTTGATAGATTCAAAAACTTCTTCCGAATAATCCACCATATCCATTTTATTGATGGCTACAGCTACTTTCTTTAATTGTAATAAAGAAGCGATGATGGAATGCCTTCTGGTCTGTTCAATCACGCCTTTTCTTGCATCGATCAGAATGACCATCAGATCAGAATTGGATGCTCCGGTAATCATATTACGCGTATACTGTACGTGGCCGGGTGCATCAGCGATGATAAATTTTCTTTTTGCCGTTGAAAAATAACGGTAGGCAACATCAATGGTGATTCCCTGCTCTCTTTCTGCGCGAAGACCATCCGTTAAAAGGGCAAGGTCTACTCCGTCTTCATTTTTGTTTTTGGAATGTTTTTCAAGGACTTCCAACTGGTCCTGTAAAATACTTTTGCTATCGTAAAGCAGTCTGCCGATAAGGGTACTTTTACCGTCATCTACGCTTCCTGCTGTTATAAATCTTAATATATCCATCCGATTTTTATTATAAATAATGAGTAATGGGCAATGAGCAATGTTTTGCTATTAAGAAGTAAAGTTGTCTATTCTATTACTTATGACTCATTGCTGATTGCTTATCTAAAAGTAGCCTCCTTTTTTTCGGTCTTCCATTGCTGCTTCTGTCACTCTGTCGTCAATTCTTGTTTCCCCCCGCTCTGAAATTCTGGTCGCTACAATTTCTTCAATTACGGCATCTATTGTCACTGCATTGGATTCTACTGCAGCGGTACAGGTCATGTCTCCAACGGTACGGTAGCGTATTTTTTTGGTAGTGATGATGTCTTCAGGTTCTAATACAACATGTGAAGAATTGGCAAGCCACTGTCCGTTAAAATCTACCACTTCCCTTTCATGCGAGAAATAAATAGAAGGAAGTTCAATTTTTTCTCTTCGGATATAATTCCAGATATCAAGCTCTGTCCAGTTGCTGATAGGGAAAACTCTTACATTTTCTCCTTTGTGGATTTTCCCGTTAAAGATATTCCACAGTTCAGGACGCTGCAGTTTAGGATCCCATTGTCCGAATTCATCACGCACTGAAAATATTCTTTCCTTGGCGCGGGCTTTTTCTTCATCTCTTCTGGCTCCTCCGATACAGGCATCAAATTCAAATTCTTCAATCGTGTCAAGAAGAGTGTAGGTTTGCAGCCAGTTTCTGCTTGGGAATTTACCTTTAGCCTCGGTTAGTTTTTTACTTTTTATAGTATCTTCTACTTTTCTTACTGCCAGATTAACATCTAACTGCTTTACCAGCTGATCACGGAATTCCAAGACTTCCGGAAAGTTGTGCCCGGTGTCCACATGAACAAATGTGAACGGGATTTTCCCGTGAAAAAATGCTTTTCTTGCCAGGTGAGCCAGCACAATACTGTCTTTCCCGCCACTGAATAATAAAGCCGGACGTTCAAATTGGCCTGCTACTTCTCTTAATATATAAATAGATTCGGCTTCTAACTGATCTAAATAGTTTAACTGCTGTATTGACATGTTTTTCTTTTTTATTGATGAATATGCAGACCGCATTCTTTTTTGTTGGCATCTTCCCACCACCATCGGCCTGCCCTGAAATCTTCGTCTTCTTTGATTGCTCTGGTACAGGGTTCACATCCTATGCTTACAAATCCTTTCTTGTGAAGGTGATTGTAAGGTAAATGATGATTTTTCACGTATTCTGTCACCTGTTCTGTTGTCCAGTGAAGGATGGGATGAAATTTGATGATCTTATTATCCTGATCCCATTCCAGCTGGGGCATATTCTGCCGGTTTGGAGAATGCTCGGATCTAAGACCGGTAATCCATACTTTATAACTTTCCAGTGCTTTTTTTAATGGATTAACCTTACGGATGGTACAGCACGCTTTCCTTTTTTCAACTGACTGATAGAATGAATCAGGCCCGTTTTCTGTTACAAATTCTCTTAGCTCTTCCATATCCGGATAATAAGCTTTGATGTTCTTTTTAAAGAAAGCTTTTGTGGAAGTCCAGGTTTCGTAGGTCTGCTCAAAAAGTCTTCCTGTATCCAGGGTGAAAATTTCAATATTTAAATCTTTTATCAGATGAGTGATCACCTGATCTTCGTAACTGAAGCTGGTTGAAAAGATCACTTTATCCGGAAATCTTTCAGCCAGTAATTGCAGTCCATTAGTTTGAAAAGAAGCTTCAGTAGCTTCTCTCAAAAGGTTTTCGTATTCATTTCTCAGACTGTTTTCCATTTTGAATTGAAATTTAAGTCCTGCAAATATATATAAAATTCTATAACTCCTATCAAAATAGTAGAATTTAAATAAAAAATTTTTATTCTTTAGTAATGAATTTAGTCAGAGTAGCCTCCATCATGCTTGTTCTTGTCTTTTCACGAACGATCATTAATTCTTTTCTCAGGTAACAGACTGCTTCATCCACACAATCATCACAGGCTTCGTAAAAGTTTAAAGAGACACATGGGGTTAATGCAATTGGGCCGTCAAAAATGCGGTAAATATCTGCTAATGAGACTTCATCGGGCGATTTTAGTAAATAATACCCTCCTACTTTACCCTGTTTACTGTTGACAAGTTTGGCTCTTTTAAGTTCAAGAAGGATTTGTTCAAGAAATTTTTTGGGGATGTTCTCGTCTTGTGCAATAACAGAGGTTGGCAGAAAGCCCTGGTTATAATTCCTTGCTAATCTGACCATTGCTTTAAGCGCGTATTTGCAACGTTTTGACATCATAATTTCTGCAAGTTATGATAAATATCTGATAAATGAAATGTTTTCTGTGGAAGGCTTTGATGTAATTCATTCACAAAAGGGACGTTGACAGTGAATGTTGGAAACCACCCCGTCAAAAATTCTTTGAATTTTCGCCACCCCTCCAAAGGAGGGGCATTTGTGAGTTCCAGTTCTAAGGATCAGGATCTGTTACTATTTTTGTAATATAAAGTAAGCCAGTTCCCTATCTTCCCGTTTTAGGTTTTCAATTCTTTTAAAGTTGTTGTTCAGAAGAACTTTCTGAGAACCTATATTATCAAGATCGGTTACTGCAACGATATCTTTCTGATGATTTAATGATAAACAATACTCAACAAGGGCTTTGCAAACCTCAGTTCCAAGACCTTTTCCCCAGTAATTTTCTGCTAAAGTATATCCTATTTCCAGCTGGTCCGGATTATCAAGGAAGATTCTGGCCAGGCACATTCCCACAAAACCGTTATTCTGAGTGTCGAATATTCCCCATCTGCTGAATGGTCCTGTTTCATAGTCTGAGAGTGCTTTGTCAAACATTTCTTTATATTCTTCAGGAGTTTTGTAAGGCAGATAGCGGGTAACATTCTCATTTTCAAAAAGAGTGGAAAACAAAGGAAATTCTTCAGGTGTAAATTCACGGATGATGATGGTGTTGTTTTTATAATGCATTGGAATTGTAATTACAGAATAAAAGTACACAAATAAACCAGAAACTGAACCTATATAATAAAAAATTGGGCTTACAATGAAGCCCAATTAACTGCATATGAATACTAAGCTATTATTCATATTTCTGAGAAAAGTGTTTTGCTATTTAAAAAGTTTATATCAAGAATGCAGCTTGTTCGTTTCCAAACTGACAGTTAGCATTTGATCCTATTTTTTAATGAATTTTTGGGAAGATTTCCCTAAAGAAGTTTCAATATCAATTACATAAGTTCCGCTTAGGAAGTGTTTAACATCAACCTTCTCACCCGTAACTTTAGCATTCATTTTTCTTCCAAACATATCATAAACAGAAATTGACTTAATTTCCCCTTTTGTTTTAATATTTAATACATCAGAAACCGGATTTGGATAGATAGAAGTTTCTGGGTTTATTGTATCAACGTCTGCAGTGGATAATGGTAATGCACAAGGTGTTGTAATACTGCCATTTGGTTGTGTATTGTATCCAAACGCAGTTACAGAATAACCTGAGCCATTGGCCCCAACAGTCAGTTTGAAATAGCCGTTAATATTGTAGCCCTCGAATTGGTTTCTAAAACCAACATAAGCGGTTTGGCCAGACCAGTTAGTGTATGTAGGGGTGTACACGTCAAGTTGTCCGGGAGTCCCAATTGGGTACCCTATATTATTTGCATTCGTTATAGTGGTGCAGGCTGGAATTAAACTGATATTTCGTGTTCCTGTTTGGCAGACTAATCCTTTCCAATAGGTTTCCAATTTTAATTGATTGGCTCCATAGTACCAGGCGCCATACCCTGCATCATCACTAAGCTCCGGGTTAATGATGAAATATTTCCAGGTTGCCCCGGAGTTGGTGGTTACTGTTGTTGGTGTTGGGTTGGCATAACTTTCCAGAGGAGTTCCTGTAACTATTTTATAGGGATCTTTGTAAGAAAAAGTTAATGCCAGAGCTGTCGTTGATCCTAATGAAGTTACGCCTCCTGTTATAGCCGGATTTAGAAACGTAATTGATGAATTCAGGACCTGACTTTTAGGATGGCTGGTTGCCGCACCATTTATGGTAAGTGTAGCAGTAGTAGGGCTTGTAACCGCTATAGCTGCTGTTAGCCCTGCTGGTAATGAAGAAGTGAAATGTGTTCCTGCAGTAAGAGTTGTTCCATTGGGTACGGCAAATGTTGCTCCTTTTAGCGTAATTGTTGATGTAGGGACAGATGCTACTGTTCCATCTAATGATACGCCTCCATTATTGTTTAAGTTCTCTGTAAATGTACTGTTGCTAAGGGTTAATCTAGGCGGGGTATTGGCAACTCCGGTTGCGGCTAAGTTGGCAGGCTGCCATAAATTCATTCGCGAAGGATGGTTTAATGCTGCCAGCATTCTGTTAACTTGTCCATTGGTAAACATTTTATAACAACCGGAAGAACCATTGTATCCCATATAGTTTTCAACGTTTACTTTTTGTCCAAGACAATTGTTTCCAGCTGAACATCCTAATCCGGAAGAAGTATTTTCTACAGGGGTGTCAGCAACTCCATCACCATCATTAGTTGGGTTTGCAGTTGAACATGGAACATTAAACGTGTGTTGAAGATTTAACCAATGCCCGAATTCGTGAGTAAATGTATCGGAAAACTCGTTTGAAGCCACTGTTCCTGCAGCATTAAATATATAACGTCCATTATAAACAACTCTGGCTGTATTTACTGAAGTCATGTATGAATCCGGATACCAGGCAACTCCTGATTGATATAAATCTTTATTAGCATACAGATCATTTTGTATATACACATTCATATACTTTGTATTATCCCATGCATCTGCACCAATTTGTGCATCATACCCGCCTCCATTGCCATATCCACCTTTGAAAGGATGAAATACCACTCCGCTTGTTGCTTTTCCGGTTGGATCAATTTTAGCTAATCGAAATTCAATGCTTAATGCTGATCTGATAGATTGGAAATCAGGATCCACAGTATTTGAATCCGTGTTAATTCCATTGAAATTTAAGTTGATTTGTTCCAGTAAGTCAACTACTTTTTGGTAATTTACTTTTACATTACTTTGAGATTCTCCATACACATGAAAAACCACAGGGATGATGTAGGTTGGATTGTTGATCCTATTATTCAATGGAGTTTTGTTTGATTCCATTTTTTTTACAAAATCTTTGGTGAATTTTTCAAAATTTTCATATTCAGCCTTAGATTCAGGATGCAGTTCAAAATGTTTTTTCATCATTTCATCTGCTTTACACTCATGAGGTCTGTTTTCCTGAGCAAAACCTATTATTGGAAATAGGGAAGCAAGTAGTAGTAATTTAAATTTTTTCATGATTTTTGGATTTGGTTGTTAATAAATTATTTGAATACTTAAATGGTTTTAGGCATAATTTTGTGTGTGTTATGTGATGTTTTTTAATTAAATCTTTCAGGGTTGAATATCTTTATCTCAACCGTTGGCTTTTGGTCATTGGCAAGTTCTGAAACTATTTTTCCAAAAATAGGTCCTAAACTTAAACCCATCATACCACCGCCGCCTGCGATAATCAGGTTTTTGAGTTTGGAAGACTGTCCCAGATAAGGCAGCCCATCCGGAGCACAGGGTCTGTAGCCGAACCAGATTTCAGGTTCTTTGGGTTTTTCAATCTGAAAGTCAGGTAAATATTGAGGAATAGACCTGATGATCCCTTCTACCCTTTTCATATTAATTGTATCATGATGGGAAGCCAGTTCCATCGTTCCACCGAAGCGGATCTGCCCATTCATCGGAGTTACTGCAACTCTGGCTTCAAGTAATAAAGCTGCATGCTCTAAGGTATTAAGAGGATTTTCCGGTTTATGCATAAATGAATATCCTTTTCCGGGCATTAACTGAATTTTGATTCCTGCCTTCTGAGCCAGTTCAGGGAGAAATGAGCCTCCGGTCATGACGAAACGGTCTGCTGTAAACTTTTTATCATTGGCAATTATGGCTTTAATCCTATTTCCTGATTTTTCAAACCCGGTTACTTTGTGATGAGTATGAAAAGTGACACCATTCTTTTTAAGATAAGAGATCATCTGTTTCATCAGTTTCATCGGATTCATATGGCCGTCACATTTATAATTGATCCCTCCGATAACATCCAATTGAACATTGGGTTCGAGTTCCTGAATATCTTTTTTATCCAGAATATCAACGGGTAAACCCATCTTGGTTGCTTTGTGCGCAAGCTCTATCTCTTCTTCTGCAACTTTCTCTGTTTTATAAAGCATTAAAATACCATTCTTATTAAGCTCAAAATCAAATTCATCCTTTGAGGCAATCTCGTTGTAGAGGATGCTGCTCGCCAGATTAAGGTCTCTGATGGCTGTTGCTGAGCGATCCACATGCTTTTGGTTGGAGTGTTTTAAGAATTTTATCCCCCAGGAAAACAGGTCAGAACTCAATGAAGGCTTTACATAAAACGGACTTTTGCTATCAAACATCCAGCGGATTCCTTGTGCCACAACACCTGGTGCCGCTAACGGAGTAAAGTGGCTGGGTACAATCATTCCTGCATTGCCATAAGAACAATTGTTGGAAAGATCGTTCTGTTCCAGAATTTCTACACTCCAGCCTTTCTCTACAAGGTAATAGGCGGAGCTTAAACCTGCTATTCCTGCACCAATAATGAGTGCTTTTCCTTTATTCTGTGTCATATGTTTGTTTACATAACCTGAAATCCCTGCCAGTAAGGATCTTCATCATCAATAATAATATGATTATAACCGGTGATTCTTGCCCAGCCTTCTACTGAAGGGATAATTGCCGGTTTTCCGCCAACAGTAGCCGTTCCTTCAATTCTCCCGATAAACTGGGATCCGATATAGCTTTCATGGATAAACTCTTCGCCTTCTTTTAATTTTCCTTTAGCATACCATTGAGCCATTCTTGCAGAGGTACCTGTTCCACATGGTGAACGGTCCAAGGCATTCTCTCCCACTAAAACAGCATTTCGCCCGCTTGCTTCAGGATCTGTAGGGTTTCCTGTCCATTGAATATGGCTTAATCCGGTAATATGTTCATTCTCAGGATGAATAAATTCATACTTGTCATTGAGTAATTTTCTGATAATCTTTCCATAATGAATAAGCTGGCTGGCTGTAAAATCAGAAATATCTCTGAAATTTTCCTGAGGATCTATAATCGCATAGAAGTTCCCTCCATAAGCTACATCCGCTTTTATTACTCCGAGATCCGGACAATCAACTTCCAGATTTTCAGCATACAGAAAGGATTTTACGTTGGTCAGTTTTACAGAAGTTACTTTTTTGCCTTCCTGTACATAATCAATAAGAATAAGTCCTGCAGGTGTTTCAAGGCGCAGTTTTCCGGGAATTTTAGGAAAAATAAGACCTTCTTCTATGGCAATTGTTACTGTACCTATCGTTCCGTGCCCGCACATGGGAAGACATCCGCTGGTTTCAATATATAAAACTCCGATATCGTTTTCTTCGTCAAAAGGCGGATACAAAATACTTCCACTCATCATATCATGGCCACGGGGTTCAAACATGAGCCCTTTCCGGATCCAGTCGTATTCTTTCATAAAATGAAGGCGACGTTCCATCATGGATTTTCCTTTTAGAATAGGACCTCCTCCTGCTACAAGACGTACAGGGCAGCCACAGGTGTGTGAATCTATACAAAAGAATGTTCTGTTCATGTGGTTTGTAATTTTAATGATTCTGAATTGACTTCTCCATCTACTATTCTGCTGATCTGTAACGGATTTTCATTCTTCAGCTCTTCAGGTAAAAATTCATCCGGCCAGTTTTGGAAAGAAACAGGACGGATAAATCTCCTGACAGCATCCGGTCCTACGGAGGTAAAACGGGAATCAGTAGTGGAAGGAAAAGGGCCTCCATGGTGCATGGCATAAACAACTTCTACTCCTGTAGGCATTCCGTTGAATAGTAATCTTCCACATTTATCCTTCAGAAGATTGATCAGCGTAAGGTTATTCCGGGCATCTTCATCGGTAGCAGCTATGGTAATTGTTAATTGTCCTTTCAATTGTTGAGCAATTTCCATCATTTCTTGCTGGGTTTCACAAGTTACAATGATCCCAAAAGGTCCGAATACCTCTTCACTCAGCACAGGATTTTTTATAAAGTTTTGGGCGCTGGTTTCTATTACCATAGCACCTCCCTGCCATTCATCAATTTCTGTATCTGCTGTTGCAAGAATATATACTTCCGGCTGTTCTGCTGCAATGGTTTTATGTTTTTCAAAACTTTCATAGATTCCTTTGTGAAGCATCTTTGCGGGAACCGTTTCCTGAATTCCGTTTTTCAGGGTATCGATAAAACGGTCCAGAGCTTCTCCTTTAAGAGCAATGCATACTCCCGGATTGGTACAGAATTGTCCCACTCCTAATGTTAAGGATGAAAGATATTCTTTAGCGAACGCTTCTGCTCTGTTTTCAAGCAAATCCGGCAGGGCAAATACAGGATTGATGCTGCCCATTTCTGCAAAAACGGGAATGGGATCTTTACGATGGTGTGCCATATCGAACAAAGCTTTTCCTCCGGTAAATGAACCTGTAAACGCAACGGCTCGGATCTCTTGATGCTGAACCAAATAAGCCCCGATATCATAGGATGTTCCGGTAATATGGCTAAAGATTCCTTCAGGCCATCCAAATTCTTTCACAGCAGCTGTTATGGTATCAGCCATTAATTGAGAAACCTTAGGGTGTGCCGGATGCGCTTTTACAATAACAGGACAGCCTGCTCCAATGGCACTCGCCGTATCACCACCCGCTGTAGAAAAAGCAAAGGGAAAATTACTTGCCCCGAAAACAACCACAGGTCCTATGCCTACATTGTATTTTCTGAGGTCTCCTTTTTGCTTGTCAGGCTGAGCAAGATCAATCCTCGGTTCTGCATATATTCCTGTGGCTACAGCTTTTGCATAGCTTCTCCATTGTCCTGCGGTTCTTGCCTTTTCTCCGGTAAGTCTGGCTAAAGGCAGTGAGGTTTCAGTATGGGCCGTTGTCAGAAGTTCTTCTCCCAATGCTTCAATCTGATCAGCAACTGTGTTCATAAAAGCCGCCCGTTCTTTTACAGTGGTATTTTTAAGAAACTGATAGGCATCGGCAGCCATCTGAATTCTCCTATCAATATTTTCTTTTGATGCTTCTTCAATCATATTTGTTTTTCTGGAGTTAATAGTATCGGGCGGTTGGCTATACCTTCTTCAATAATTTTTTGAATTCTTTCAGCTTCCTCCCCATGAAGTTCAAGACGCGGAGCTCTTACATAAGGACTGCTTATCCCTTCCGCTGTAGCAGCCAGCTTGATGTACTGAATAAGCTTTGGGTGAATATCAAGTTCCAGTAATGGCATAAACCATCTGTAGATTGCTACAGCTTTGTCATATTTACCTGCTTTAACGGAGTTGTACATTGCCATAGTTTCATTAGGGAAAGCGTCTACAAGACCGGCTACAAGGCCATCTGCACCAAGCATCAGGGTTTCCAGGCAAATGGTATCTACCCCGCCAAGAATTTTTATTCTTTTTCCAAAACGATTAATCATTCTGGTTACATTCGCGAGATCTCTTGTAGATTCTTTAACAGCCTGAATAGTTGGACAGTCAATAAGCTCCTCAAACATTTCTAGGGTGACGTATATTCCGTAATCTACAGGGTTGTTATAAATGAGGATAGGAAGATCTGTAGCAGCTGCTACTGCTTTAAAATATTCTACCACTTCACGGCTGTCTGCTTTATACCGCATAGGAGGAAGCAGCATAAGTCCGTCAGCACCCCATTCCTTAGCTTTTTGAGCGAATTGTACCGCATTTTTGGTTGTATTTTCAGAAAGATTAAGAATAACCGGAATTCTTCCCTGTATTATCTTTTTTGCATATTTCAGCAACTCAAATTTTTCTTCAGTTTCCAGTGCACTGGCTTCCCCTAATGTTCCTGCAAGGATAATTCCATGAACGCCTGCTTTAATCTGGGTTTCTGTATTGAGAGCAAACATTTCAAAGTCTATCTCACCTTCTTTGGTAAAAGGAGTTAATACAGCAGGATAAATACCTTCCCAGTTTAGTTTTGTACTCATATCAAATAATATTTATTCAAAACTAAGTGAATTTTATAACGGTAAATGTTAATATTTTAATGTATTCTAACCGTATTTTAACATGTGATTATTCGTGGTCTGTAGTAGCCTCTTTATAATGCTTCAGATATTCATTTGGAGAGTACTTCATGATGGATTTAAATACCCGGTTAAAGTTCGTAAGACTGGTGAACCCGCTGTTAAAAGCAACGGAAGAAATGTTGTACATGCTGCTGGAGGTTAATAATCTACAGGCTCTCTGCACTCGTAATTCATTAAGATATTGAATATAGGTAATTCTGGTACGTTTTTTAAAAGATCTGCAAAATGCCTGTGGAGTCATACAAGCTTCTTTCGCAATCAGATCAAGGGTGAGTTTCTGCTGGGCAAAATTCTTCTTAATAAAGGTTTGGGCATCTATAATTCTTTGATCATAATCTGAAATGTGATTGGGCAGATTCTTTTCTGAAGATAAGGGAATATGCAGATGCCTGTTTTGCATAAGATGGTTTAAAATCCTGATAAAATCTATGACCTGCTCTACTCCTTCTGTTTTTTGTAAGGCTGCAATGTTTTCCCCGATACTTATTTTTAATTTAGGGGCGACCTGGAAACCGACTTCTGAATGGGCTATAAAATTTTTAAGTTCTCCAAATTCCGGTAAGTCAAAAAATGCAGCGATCTTTTTATATGGATCAAAAAATATAGAGATGGAATGAACTTTTTGTTTTTCATCCTTATCAAAATTACCCCGGAAGACGTGTGATTGGTTAGCTCCCAGATAGAAAATATCACCAGCCTCAAAATTAAAGAGATTTTGTTCTATGGCCAGTGTTCCATGTCCTTTAAGAATCCACATGATCTGGGTTTCCGTATGCCGATGGAAGTAAGGATAAAAATTGGGCATTATATCTTCCTGAATACGGATACTTTTGTTGGTGTCAGCAGGGACTGAAAACTGAAGACTCTTCATAGAACCAATATTTTGATGTAAAAGGTTAAAATATGACCGAATTTAAGCAAAATATGAACACTGGATATCATATTAAAATCCAAACTTTACATTATTCTTTATTTTAGTAAATAAAGAGCGGTCAATAGTACAAAATCGTAACTTTAAAGCTTTAAATTAAAAAGTATTCATAATATGTTTTCAACACAAACCTACCAAGATAGAAGAGCCGTTTTACAAAGTAATGTATCGGGCGGAATTTTATTGTTTCTGGGAAATATAGAGAATCCTGTGAATTTTGAACACAATCCTTATTATTTCCGTCAGGACAGTACCTATTTATATTATTTCGGAATCCAGGAACCCCATATTGCGGGCATTATTGATATTGATGAGAATAAGACCATTATTTTCGGAGATGAATTAAGTATAGATGATATCGTATGGATGGGCAGACAGGAAACCCTGAAAGAAAAAAGTCTGAAATCCGGAGTACAGGAAACCATGCCGTATGCAGAACTTGCCCAATATATTCTAAAAGCACAGACTTCCGGCAGAAAGGTACATTATCTTCCTCCGTATCAGTCTTTCAATAAAATTTTACTTGCCGATCTTCTTGGTCTTAAAATAGCTGCATTACAGCCTTCTGCAGAGATGATTAAAGCCATTGTGAAGCAGCGTTCTATAAAAGAGTCTCAGGAAATAGTGCAGATAGAACAGGCAGTGAATGTATCCAATGAAATGCATTTGCTGGCAATGCGGACTGCAAAACCGGGCATTAAAGAATATGAAATAGCCAATGCCATTCAATACCTGGCTGCCAATAAAGAATGTCAGATGTCTTATCCTCCGATTGTAACCATAAACGGAGGAATTCTGCATAATCATTATCGCCTCAATACTTTGAAAGAGGGAGATCTTTTCCTTAATGATTCTGGAGCGGAAACGGCAATGGGATATGCGGGCGACCTTACCAGAACATTTCCTGTGAGCAAAACTTTTAGTACAAAACAAAAGGAAATGTATGAAGTGGTTCTGAATGCTTTTAATAATGCACAACAACTTCTGAAACCGGGTGTTAGATTCAAGGATATTCATTTGAAAGCTTCTCAGCATCTTGTGGAAGGTCTTATTGATCTTGGATTGATGAAAGGAAATCCTGAAGAAGCGGTAAAAAACCATGCCCATACCCTATTTTTCCAATGCGGATTGGGACATATGATGGGACTTGATGTACATGATATGGAAGATCTCGGAGAGCAATACATTGGCTATACCGAAGAAGAACCAAAAGATACCAAAACATTCGGCCTTAAATCTTTACGTTTAGGAAAGGCTCTTGAGTCCGGATTTGTAGTAACGGTTGAACCCGGTATTTATATGATCCCGGAACTGATAGATATCTGGCAGGCTGAAAATAAAAATGCAGATTTTATCAATTACGATACAGTTAATGAATACCGAAATTTTGGAGGAATCCGTGTGGAAGATGATTTCCTGATTACAGATGACGGATACAGGCTTCTTGGGAACGGATTAATAAAAACAGTTGAAGAAATTGAGAATTACAGAGCTGAACACTTAGCTTAATCCATACTAACTATGAAGAATATAAAAAAACTAACCGTTATTGCATTATACTTCCTGTGTCTGTCGCCATTGGCTGCACAAAAAACACAGTGGACTCCGGATGGTAATGCTTATTATTCATTTACTAAAAAGGGGGTTGAAATTGTTGATGTACTGCATCCCGGAAAAGACCAGACACTTTTAAACAGCAATGAACTTGTTCCTGCGGGAAACTCTGAACCACTGCAGGTACAAAGCTTTCAGGTATCTCCAGATGACAAAAGTTTATTACTCTTTGCCAATACCCGAAAAGTATGGAGAGACAATACCCGTGGAGATTACTGGATTTTCGACAAAAATACTAAAAAGCTTACCCAGCTTGGAAAAGGTCTGCCTTCTTCATCGCTGATGTTTGCAAAGTATTCCCCGGATGGAAAAAAAGTAGCGTATGTATCCAAGCATAATATGTATGTTGAAGACCTTTCAAACAACCAGATGACCAAAATCACTACAGATGGTACAGATGGCATGATCAACGGTACTTTCGATTGGGTATATGAAGAGGAATTTGGAACTCAGGATGGTTTCCGATGGTCACCCGACGGTAACAAAATTGCTTACTGGAAGCTGGATGCAAGAGGTACAAAAAACTTCCTGATGATCAATAATACAGACAGTCTGTATTCATTTACAGTTCCTGTAGAGTATCCGAAAGTAGGAGAAAATCCTTCAGGATGCAGCATTTGGTTCTATGATCTTGCTTCTAAATCTTCAAAGAAAGCAGATATTGCAGGAGATGAAATGCAAAACTATATTCCGAGAATGGAATGGGTACTGGATTCTAAATCTGTTATCCTCCAGCAGCTGAACAGAAAGCAGAATCAAAGTAAAATCATCGTGGCAGATGCCAGCTCCGGCAGCAGTAAGACTATTCATACGGAAACAGATGCTGCATGGATTGATATCAAATCCCGTTGGAACGATAATGACCCAAGTGGCTGGGACTGGATAGAGAATGGAAAGGAATTCCTTTGGCTTTCTGAAAAAGACGGATGGAGACATATTTATAAAATAGATATGAGCGGTAAGGCAACATTGATTACAAAAGAGGCTTTCGATGTGATAAAACCTGAGTTTTTTGATGTTCAGAATAAACAGATTTACTTTTCAGCATCACCCAATAATGCGACTCAGAAATACCTGTATAAAGTAAGTATGAAAGGAGGAAAAGCACAAAAAGTAACCCCTGAAGCTTATACAGGTTCCAATACATACACAATATCACCCAATGGGAAGATCGCGATGTTCACCAATAACAGCGTTAATGCCATTTCAATGGGTTCGGTAATATCACTTCCGGAACATAAAGAACTGGTTGCCGCCAAAAGAACAGCAAAAGCAGATCCTGCAAAGTCTAAAACAGAGTTTTTCCAGATTACCACACAGGATGGCGTTACATTGGACGGATGGGTGGTAAAGCCTAAAAATTTTGATCCTAATAAAAAATATCCGGTTGTTTTCACAGTCTATGGAGAACCGGCAATGCAAACAGTAACAGACGGTTTCTATACAGGCTGGAATCAATTATACGTTGGAGATATGGCGGAAGACGGCTACCTGTATGTTTCCCTTGAAAACCGCGGAACACCATCTCCAAGAGGACGTGAATGGAGAAAATCCATTTATCGTAAAATAGGACAGCTTAATATCCGTGATCAGGCAATGGGAGCTAAAGCTTTATTCGCAAAATGGCCTTATGCAGATACTTCAAGGGTTGCCGTATGGGGCTGGAGCGGCGGAGGTTCTTCTACCCTGAACCTTTTGGGACAATATCCTGATATTTACCAGACCGGGATTGCTATTGCTCCGGTGGCCAACCAGTTGTTCTATGACAATATCTATCAGGAAAGATATATGGGGCTTCCACAGGAAAACAGAGAAGATTTTGTGAATGGATCTCCACTGGCTTATGCTAAAAATCTAAAAGGAAATCTTTTACTGGTTCATGGAACAGGTGATGATAATGTGCATTATCAGAATACGGAAGTATATATCAACGAACTGGTAAAATACAACAAACAGTTTCAACTGATGTCTTATCCTAACCGTACACACTCTATTGATGAAGGAGAAGGTACGTCAGAGCACCTTGCTACTCTATTTACAAAATATTTGAAAGAACACTGTCCTCCCGGAGGAAGATAGAAAAGAAAAAACCAGATATCAAATTATCTGGTTTTTCTTTTAAACAGAGGTAATGAATATTGATCCTGCTTATTATAAACTGTAAGCCAGCCCTACATTTCCTATTCCTTTATATCCAAAACCTACTTCAGCATTTACTCCCAATCTGCCTCCTAATCTAATTCCCAGTCCTGTAAGCTGATAATTAAAATGTGAGATATTTTGTACAGGATTCCTACTCTTTTCCAATGTTAATCCTAATCCCAATCCGGAATACATGCGAAATTTTGGCTTGGATATATAGTTGTAATTACTTTTTACGGCAAAAGTATAATTGTGTGATTTTTCCGTTGATTTATCGGAATATTCTCTCGTTACCTGTTGGTATGCGAGGTCTGTCCCAATAATCCATTTATCCTTTATTGCATAGTTATATTCAACAACAAAAGCCCCGGAATTTCTTGTCTCATAAGGGCCATAACCGAATGTAAACACACTGGTGAAAGCATTAAGAAAATCTGTGGTCGTTCCAAGTCCATAGGCAATTTTTAGTTCTGAGCTTCCCTTACTTTGGGCCTTAATAAAGTTGCTGCCAACAATTAATAATAACAAGCAGGTAGTTTTACATAAAGTGGTACATAAATTTTTCTTTTCCATTTTGCAAAATTAAAGCTAATAATGCAGCAGTAGAGCTTTATTGCATTAGAATACAATTAGAACTCACTTAAAATATGGTTAAAGATATTAGCTCTTTTGAAAGGTTACAGAGAAATGTTGGTTTTCGTTTTATCTTCTTTTAAATGCAATGGTCCAGGTTATAGGAAAGAGCTCTCCTTTGTATTTATCAACGTCTTTCATTACTATTTTCATTGCTGTTTTGTCTAGCTGAATGATTTCAAATTTTTTCTCAGAGTTACTCCCATCAAATAAAGATAACGTCTTATGATCAGGATCCAGTGAATACGAAAAATAAAGCTGTCCGCCATCAATAATAGAGCCATCGGCATTAAACTGCATGATATCTTTGCTGCTGAATTTTGAATGAGTCTTTCCCGTTCGTTTTCCGTTTGCTTCAATACCTTCAGTGATAGAAAGTACTGGCTGCCACTTCCCGACAATCATTTTTTGATAAGACTGCTGATAAGGAATACTGAATGGTAATGCTGTCAGACAAAAAGTGACCATAAACAGCGTCAGATTAAAAGCTTTCATCATAATTTTGTTTTTGGGGGTGAATGAAATTCATAATCAAATGTAGTGACAATCTGTTTAACTCTATGAAAATTGTTTTTATATCCTTATTTTTAACCTGTTAAATTCATAAAATCATTCCTTTGAAACTGCCACTCTCCTATTACTCTAATCAAGACGTTCTTTTTCTCGCTCAGGATCTTCTGGGAAAAGTTCTTTTTACAGAGATCAATGATGAAGTAACTGCCGGAATTATTGTAGAAACAGAAGCCTATTTCGGAGTTCTGGATAAAGCCTCCCATGCGTATGGCGGCAGACGGACCAACCGCACAGAAACGTTGTACAGTCATGGCGGTGTTTCCTATGTTTATTTATGTTACGGAATTCATCATCTGTTCAATGTTGTAACTTCTGTAAAAGATGAGCCTCACGCTGTGTTAATCAGAGCTGTTGAGCCACTGATAGGAAAAAACATCATGGAACTCAGACGGAATATGTCAGTTGATAAGGCGGCTATTTCTTCCGGCCCCGGATCTGCAGCCAAAGCTTTAGGTATTGATCAATCTTTTAATAAAAAAGATCTGGATGGAAATGAAATATGGATTGAAGATCACGGCATTCGATATCCTTCTGATGATATTATAAAAGTGCCCCGTATAGGCGTTGCGTATGCACAGGAAGATGCCCTTTTACCCTGGCGGTTCTTTGTGAAAGGAAATAAATATGTAAGCAAACCGAATACAATATAACCATTACGGTTTGTGAAGTGTAAGATAAAACTCCTTATAATAAGCAACCAGCTGATCAAGAGAAAATCCCCGGTTCAAACCGCTGGTATTGGGCAAAACCCACACTTTTGCTCCACAGAAATCTTCTGCCTGCAGTCCCCATAGAATTTCTTTCTTTTTAGAGAAAGCTTTGTAAGCAGCTTTGCCGAGAAAAGCAATATATTGAGGTTTATATTCTGTTATTTTTGTTTTAAATGCATCCAAAGCATTGTCAAACTCTCCTTTTGAAAGTTCATCAGCACGGGAAGTTGCTCTTGCTACAGCAGTGGTGAGCCCCAGCCCGAAATCCAGGATAGAAGTATCATTCACCGCTTCAATTTGATAAGAAGTAAAACCCGACTGATGAAGGACTTTCCAAAAACGGTTACTCTTTCCCGAAAAATGATGTCCGTCATCTGATGATTTTAATCCGGGATTAATTCCACAAAAAAGAACGTTAAGATGAGCTGTAATGATATCTGTTAGCATAATTGAGATAATAGTATATAGAAAATAAGAGATCTTTGTCTTCTCTTTTTCATAATATAAAGATATCAATATTAGGGATATTGAGAGTCACATTTATTATGGAATATTGAATGGTTCACAACCAGAAAAGTATCCCTATTGGAACAGCTTATGCTGTTTGGACCGGAATTGGTGCTGTAGGAACTTTATTGGTGGAAATTCTGTTTTTTCATGACTCAGCAAGCATTTTACGATTGCTCTCTGCACTACTGATTGTTGCAGGAATAGTTGGACTTAAAATATTTTAAAATAAAATATTCCTCCTGAAAAAGAAATTGGCTTAAGATTATCACTAATCATTAAGCCAATCATCATTCAACATTAGCATAATAAACTAACCACATTTATCTCATTTGGTTCTCTATAATTCTATGAGTATCATTTTTTTTTGATTTTTTATCATGAATGAAAATATCTTTTGTTAGGTAAATTTGAACAAAAAGTGAAGAATTGAGTCAAAGATATATATCAACAACGCGATAAAATCTACTAAAATTATAAACTGTGAAACAGAAACTGCAAAACTGCCG
This sequence comes from Chryseobacterium rhizoplanae, assembly GCF_900182655.1. Classification (GTDB taxonomy): domain Bacteria; phylum Bacteroidota; class Bacteroidia; order Flavobacteriales; family Weeksellaceae; genus Chryseobacterium; species Chryseobacterium rhizoplanae. Next base: position 1,134,506 of record NZ_FXTC01000001.1, on the reverse strand, counting down.
GTTTCCTGAATTTTGAATTGAACGGCTGAAAATTCCCCTCCCTCGGAGGGGTGGCAAAAATTTAAAAATTTTTGACGGGGTGGTTTAAACACTTCCCACTTAAAGCTCCAACAACGGCTTATATGTCCTTCCCACCGGAAGGTTTTTCCCCCTAATCTGGATGATGTTGGCTGATTTAACTTCTATTTTGGCTTTTGAAATGATATACGATTTATGAATACGGGCAAACATTTTAGGATTTAAAACCTCTTCTATTTTACTGATGGGCATTTTAAAAGTGAAAGTTTCTGCTTTTGTATGAATGTGAATATATTCTCTTAAGCTCTCGATGTAGAAAATATCCTGCAGAATAATTTTAATCTGCTTTTTCCCGCTATTGATGAAGATATGATCACGTTCAGATACTTCCAGTAATGCATCCTCCGCCTCCATTAAATGTTTGAACTTCCCGATCGCAGTCTGAAAACGCTCATATGGAATAGGTTTCATCAGATAATCTGCAATATCAAGTTCGTAGCCTTCTACAGCATACTGATGATAAGCAGTGGTAACAATTACGAATGGGGGATTTTTTATTTTCCTCAGAAAGTCAAAGCCTTTTACCACGGGAAGATGGAGATCCAAAAACATCAGATCCACCTCATGAATATTTAAAAGACTGCTGGCATATATGGCATCGGCACATTTTCCTACCAGATTCAGCTCCTGATCCCTGGAGATAAAACTTTCCAGAATTTCTGCTGCAATGGGCTCGTCTTCTACGATAATACAGTTGTATTTTTTAGAGATTTGGTGCGTCATAGAAATCTATAATTAATGTTACAATATAGCGGTTGTTTTGATCTTCCACAGAAAGAGTGTGTTGAGGGTAAAGCAGTTCAAGCTGTCTCCTGATATTTTTCTGGCCTATTTTTGTGGAATGCGTATTGGGTTTTTCTTCTTTGGAATTTTCTATGACATAAGTTAGAATTCCGTTTTTCAACCGGATATTGATGGTAATAAATGTCTCTCCTAAGCTTTCAGAAACTCCATGTTTGAAAGCATTTTCAACAAACTGTATCAGGATCAGCGGTGAAATTTCCTGAGAAGGCTGGTCAATATCTTCCGTAAAATTTATGGTAAGATGACGATGCCGGATTTTCTGGATCTGTATGAAATCCTTGATATTTTCAATGTCCTTGGCTATAGAAATGCTTTTTTCTGCTGCTTCATAGATATTATACCGCATTATCTTGGAAAGCTGAAGAATAACATCCGGAGTTTCATCAGCTTTTTTCAGAGCCATTCCATAAATATTATTGAGGGTGTTAAACAGAAAATGAGGATTGATCTGTGCTTTCAGCATAGTAAGTTCCTGATCCAGCTTTTCAGACTTCAATTGAGAGATCTGTTTTTTCAGAAGATTTTTCTGCCGGGTAATTTCGACTCCGAAAATCAGGCCCACCATAAAAATCAGGTCCATAAAAGAATTGAATGCCACATAACCATTGATAAACCCTGACGGATACTTTCCATCCAGAGTCTCTGCAACACCATAGATATAAGGATAAATAATATAATGTGTTAAAAAACGATGTCCTACAACAGCTGTGAACAGGATGAAAACATAGAAAAAGTATTTGAAAATCAATTTAATATAAATCTTTTCAAATACATACAGTAAAGTATAAGCAAGAGGTATTTTGATCAAAAGATAACCTAGCTCAAGGATCAGGGTGTTCTGAAGTCTTATCTGCCATTTGAAATCCGGAAACTGATACCTGGACCAGTAAAAGTCAAGGTAAACCTCCAGAATATAATACAATATCCAAAAAAGCAAATGAATCTGCCACTTAGATCTTTTGTATGGTTTCAGGTTGATCATGATTTTAGGAGTACAAATTACTGTTTGTTCAATCAAATATAGAAATATATGTTGACCAAATTAAGGTAACGATCTACAAACTACAGTTTTGAATTGTTACTAAGGAAAATTTTAAAAAACTGCGGATTTCCAGAAGACTTAAATATCCTTTTCATGGGGAATACGGTTCTGCTTTTTAAAATTGATTTCGGGATACATAAGATTCAGAAAGCTGAAGATCAGCAAGACATTGAACTCAATGCCGTTTGTTCCGCCTCCCACTACAAACCAGCCATTTTGCCAATGTACGAAGTAGATTCCAAAAATAAAAATGATAATATTAGCAATAGCTACTGGCTTTATGTATCGGTCAAACCAAAGTAACGGCACAGAGAAAAGATGAGTGAGTTTTACAACCCATGCCATATAAGTTCCAATGGGGCTGAATCCTATACTATCCAGATAAAAATGTCCAAAATTATTAACATCTCCACTAAAAATGGAAATCACACTATGCATCAGCAATATCACTGATAGCCCCAGGCGGAGGAAGACACTTTTTTTCATTCTTCAAAGCTATAAAACGAAAGAAAGGCTTGTTGTATACTGTATATCAATTACTTTGTAACGTATATAAAAAATAAAGAGCGGTAATTTATGTACCACTCTTTCAATATCTGCAAGATTTTATATTCTTAATTCTGACTTAAAGTTTTCTTTAAAAACTCTTCCAGCTCCTTACCGTGAAGGTTTTTAGCTAAAATCGTTCCCTGTCCGTCGATGATGGCATTAAAAGGAAGTTCATCAACTTCATACAACTTCGCTACAGGGCTTTTCCAGAACTTTAAATCACTGATCTGTATCCATTTGATATTAAATCTGTCAATTGCTTTCTGCCAGCTTTCCTTATTTTTATCTAAAGAAACTCCCAGAATTTCAAACGTATTGTTTTTAACCTGTTCAGAATAGGTATCGTATAATGTTTTCAGCTCAGGCTGCTCTTCTACACAAGGGGCGCACCAGGTTGCCCAGAAATCAATCAGAACTACCTTTCCTTTTAATGTTGAAAGGGAAAATGGAGTTCCGTCTGCTTTGGTCATGGTAATTTCAGGAGCCTTCTTTCCTACTTCTATTGCACTTTGGGCAGCAATAAATCCTGAGAAAAATGTTAAAAATAATAGGGTAAAACCAGTCTTCATATTAATCATTTGTAGGATAATCTTTATCCAGCCAGTCTGTTTTGATGTTTTTCGGAAGATTTAAAAGCTTTGCATTTTTAAAACCCATTTCCATCAGTAAAGCAAAAGCAGGACGTATATTAGGACATTTTACAAAAGGACAGCATCCGCAGTAGATTACGATTTCTCTGTTTTTAGGAATGTCTTTCAGATAGTTTCTCAGTTTTTCCAGGTTTTCAGGCTCATGTGTTGGTCCGATGTCTACGGAACCTTTGATGATCGCTTCAGGACCCACCGAAATGATTACCAGATCTTTAGTTTTATGCTTTTCGATCCGGGAAGCCAGTAACGCCGGATCCATCAGCTGGCTGTCTTTCCATGGATCCTGTTTTTGCTGTGCCTGGCTGAAAATGGAACAGACAAAGCAAGCAACGATAAACAAATACTTCATACTTCTATTTTTCACAAAGATAGAAATGTTTTATAGAGGTTTACAGGAAAATCGGCATTTACGGGATATTTTGAAGAGAGTAATTGATTTTCCCTGAAAAACAGTGCTTTAAAACGAAAATTTTCTGTGATTTTGTAAAGTATAAACAACTTTAGTATTAAATACTTAATATTTTGCAGCTTATATTTTTTTGGTTTTAAATATTTAATACATTTATAGTAAGTATCATTCAATAAAAATACCTGGAAAATGGAAGAAACATTCCGGCCTGATGCCATCATCATAGGAAGCGGACTGGCAGGGCTTACTGCTGCCATGGAAATTACCAATGCCGGAAAAAAAGTCCTGCTTTTGGATCAGGAAACTGAACAGAATATAGGAGGACAGGCATTCTGGTCTTTCGGAGGGCTTTTTCTGATTAATTCGCCTCAGCAAAGGAAAATGGGGATCAAAGATTCTTATGAACTGGCACTTCAGGATTGGAAAGGAACAGCGGGTTTCGATCGTCCGGAAGATTACTGGCCCCGTCAATGGGCTGAAGCTTATCTGAAATTTGCTGCCGGTGAAAAGTATGAATACATTTCCAAATTAGGGATCAAGCTGATGTTTATGGTTGGCTGGGCAGAACGTGGTGATGGTTCAGCAACAGGACATGGAAATTCAGTACCTCGCTTTCATGTAAGCTGGGGAACCGGGACAGGAGTTGTTAAACCTTTTGTAGAAAAAGCATACAAAGCTCAGGAAAAAGGGTTGCTGCAGATGAAATTCAGGCACAGAGTGACGGAATTAATCTTAGAAAATGGAAAAATCAAAGGACTCAAAGGAGATATTCTGGAGAATGATACTAAAGAAAGAGGCGCTGAAACAAACAGAAATGTGATTTCATCATTTGAATATACCGCTCCCAATATCATTATTGCTTCCGGAGGGATTGGTGCCAATCATGAGCTGGTAAGAAAAAACTGGCCGGAAAGACTTGGTAAAGCACCGGAAAATATGGTCTGCGGCGTTCCTGCCTATGTAGATGGAAAAATGATCGGTATCGCAGAAAATACTGGAGCTCATATTATCAACCGCGACAGAATGTGGCATTACACAGAAGGGTTGCAAAACTGGAATCCTATCTGGCCTAACCATGGAATCCGTATATTACCTGGTCCTTCTTCTTTATGGTTTGATGCAAAAGGAAAACGTCTGCCCGCTCCTTTTCTTCCCGGGTTTGATACGTTGGGAACTTTACAGTATATACAGGAAACAGGTTTTTCTTACTCATGGTTTATCCTCACTCAGAAAATTATTAAAAAAGAATTTGCCCTTTCGGGTTCAGAACAGAATCCGGATATCACGAATAAGGACTACGTTCTTTTTCTGAAAAGGATTTTTGGTAAAAAAGCTCCCGGGCCGGTAGAAGCTTTTAAAGAACATGGAAAAGACTTTATTGTATCAGATAATCTGGAAGATCTGGTAAAGAGAATGAATGAACTGGCCGGAAGCAGACTTTTGAATTATGATAAAATAAAATCTCAGATTGAAGCCCGTGACAGAGAATTAGACAATAAATTTTCAAAAGATACGCAGGTCAATTACCTTCGCAATACCCGAAATTATTTAGGAGATAAACTTGGGCGTGTAGCAGCTCCTCATAAGATTTTAGCTCCTGAAAACGGACCTTTGATTGCTGTAAGACTCAATATTTTAACGCGTAAAACATTAGGAGGTATAAAAACCAATCTTAATGGTCAGGTTTTAAAAGAGGACGACAGCATTATTGAGGGATTGTATGCAGCCGGAGAAGTGGCAGGCTTTGGCGGTGGAGGAATGCACGGTTACAGAGCGCTGGAAGGAACATTTTTGGGAGGGTGTATTTTTTCAGGAATGAAAGCCGGACAATATATTGCAGGACTTAAAAATTAAATAGTAAAGTATGAGCAGTTATTTTGATCATAAAGTCATTTGGATTACCGGAGCCTCATCAGGTATCGGAGAAGCTTTGGTAATAGATCTGGCAAAGAACAGCAATGCTAAAATCATCCTGTCGTCCAGAAAAGAAGAACAGCTGCATGTGGTGGCTGAAAAAGCAGGATTAAGTAAAGATCGGTATGCCGTGATTCCTTTAGACCTGAAGAATTATAAAGAAATGCCTGCCATTGCAGCAAAAGCATCAGAACAGTTTGGAAAAATTGATATTCTGATCAATAATGCAGGACTTTCTCAACGTTCTTTAGCCATGGAAACGGATATTGAGGTGGATAAACAGCTTATAGATATTGATTATATCGGAACGGTGGCCCTTACTAAAGCAACTGTACCTTATATGATCAGAAATAAAGGAGGACAGATTGCGGTTGTATCCAGTCTTATGGGAATATTCGGAGCTCCTATGCGAAGTGGATATGCGGGAGCAAAACATGCTTTACATGGTTTTTTCGATGCTTTACGGGCAGAATTATTCAGTCAGAATATTGGGATTACGATCATTTGTCCGGGTTTTATACAGACCGATATTTCCATTAATGCGGTTACCGGAGATGGTTCATCACAAGGTACAATGGATGATGCCACAAAAAATGGAATGCCTGTAGATATTTTCGCAAAAAAAATGCTCTATGCCATAGAAAAGCAGAAAAAACAAAAAGCCATAGGAGGTAAAGAAGTCATGGCGGTTTACCTGAAGAGATTCTTTCCGAACCTGTTGGCAAAAATAGTCCGTAAGGCGAAAGTGGTATAAAAAGAGGTTGTCTCAAAAGTGTCATCCTGAATGAAATGTAATGAAGAATCTCAATCAATGACAAAAGCGAAATTATCTGACTTTTGAGACAGTCTTTTGTATGGTAAAGGGTTTTTATCAATCCTGTTCCTACAATTTTATTCTGATAAAATGGCATTACGAATTTGGTGTTAAAATTTATAGCTGTACCCAAGCCGGATCACCTGGGTTTCATAATAATCATTGCTGGTATAAGCGAATCCACTACCCTGAATAGATTTTCTGATGACCATTGTGTTGAGTAAATCCGAAGCATTTAAAAACAGTTCACCCTTCCCTTTCTGAATAGATTTTTTCACTCCTGCATCCATTGAAAACCTTGATTGTATTCTTCCCTGCGGAATAATATCCGGAGCCAGATAAACCAGTGTAAACTGCATATCCAATCCCTTAGAAAAATGAAAAACGTTATTCATCTTGACATTCCCTGAAATGGCAGTCTGCTGGTCTGCAGAAAAAGTATTAGGCTTTGGATACAGGTTTTCTACAGTAAATGCATTGATCTGATTACGGTATAAATTTCCGTTGACATTAAAGGAATAGGCATCCGATACCTTTTGGTTCCATATTGTTTCAATCCCTGTGTTATAGCTTTTTCCGGCATTCTGGAATATGGCATAAATAAGAGTGCTGTTCGGGACAATACTTGAAATTCTTGTGATGGTCCCGTTGGCAAAACGGTGGTATAAAGCAGAATATAAATATCCGTTATCCCAATTGTGTTTATATCCCAATTCAATAGAATTTGTAAACTGAGGACGCAGTGCCGGATTTCCTACCTTAATGATTTCTGCATCATCATACTTTGGAAAAATACGGATGTCCACTTCATTAGGACGGTCTACCCTTCTATTATAAAATACAGAGAACTTATTACGGTCATCAAGCTTATAAGCAAGTCTGAAATTCGGGAATGGCTGGGTATAATTGTATCCGTCACTTTTATAAGTTGGGTGGTTGGGATTTACATCATATTGAATTTTTACATATTCCAGCCTCAGTCCCAGTTCTGCTTCCCATTTTTCATTTTCAAAAACATAATTTCCGTATACTGCAGGAATAAATTCTTTATAATCGGCTTTCCCTCCCGCAGAAGCATCCAGTACAGAATTGGTACCGGGAATAAAATTCATGTTGGTAGGAATGCTTCTGTTTCTTACTTTAATCCCGGTTTCTATCCGGCCGTATTTCAGAGGTTTTACATAATCTACGTTGAAATCATACACCTGCTCATCAGATAGCAGCTTGAAGGCATCCGTTCCTGTGGAAGAAGGAAGATAATTATCATAGAAATACTTTTCATCCTCTCTGTGGAAAGTATAATTGAATCCTACGTTCAAAACATGTCCGGCATCTTTGAATTTATGCTGATAAGAAGCGGTTCCCATCACGGTTGTTTTCAGTTCGTCTTCCAAAAACTGCCACAGGCGCAGACGTTGGGACCTATCTCCATTGAAAAACGGCTGATCTCCCCTGTCAATAATCTTTTCGCTTCCATACATTCCTGAAATGGTTACGGTATTTTGCGGATCAATGGTCCAGTCTATTCCTGCTTTAGTGGTAAAAAAATTCGTATTTCTGTTTCTTTTCAGCTGAGAATTAATAACGGTTCCATTATCATAAGTACGGGTTACAAATTCATTTTTATTAAGTGTTTCAGTATATAAATTATCGGCCTGCAAAAATATATTTACCTTGTTTTTCCTGTAATTTACAGACAGTGATGGGTTTATTTTAGGCGTTAGTGTATACTGTGGTCTTATGGTGGGAAGATTTTCTTTTCTTACCCAAAGAGAACCTAAACCTGTTGTAAATCCTGCTTTTCCGTTCCATCCGTTCTGTTTATTCTTTTTCATGATAATATTGATGATTCCCGCATTTCCATTTGCATCATATTTTGAGGAAGGATTGTTGATGATTTCAATTTTATCAATGGCAGAAGCCGGAATATTATTCAGCCCTGTCTGGCTTCCAAACCCGGTGAGAGCAGTCTGTTTACCATCAATAAGTACCGTTACTTTATCATTTCCTCTAAGCTGTACTTGACCGTCCTGTACAGTAATTCCCGGAAGGTTCTGCATACTTTGTAATACTGATCCGCCACTTTGGCTGATGTTGTCTGCTACAGAGTACGTTTTTTTATCAAGTCGGCTGTCTATCTCATTTTTTTTAGATGCCGTAATGGTGATGGCTTCTATTTTGGTTTCATTTTCCTGTTTCTGATTCAGTTCAATAACAGGGACTTCCAGAAATTCTGAAAGACTTCCTATGAAAACGGGCTGGGTATACGTATTATATCCGGTGATGGAGGTTTCAAGAAGATAATGGTCCGGTTTTATACCTGTAATAGAAAATCTTCCTTCTTCATTGGTGATAGTTCCGGCCGTAAAAGTGCTGTCTTTTTCTTTTTTTAAAATAATATGGGCGTAAGGTATTGCAGTTTTATCTTTATTCATGATTCTTCCGGATGCCGTTACAGAAGCTGTCTGCGCTGAAACAAGGGAAGAAATTACCATACAGGTTGGGAAAAATAACAAGGCTGTTTTATTCATTCTGCTATTCTTTATTTTCTATAAAAAGTTTGTTATAAGGAGAATATTAATTATTCGTTTTGAATAGGTAATTCCCGGCTGTGTTTTCTTTGTGAGATGATAATCATCAAAACCATCAGAGCAAGAGATATCAGGGAAGCATTGAGTGTTCCAAGGTCCAGACCTCCTTTAGCTAAAGGTTTTGTCAAAAGATCTCCGAATGTAGCACCAAATGGTCTGGTAAAAACAAAAGCAATCCAGAACAGGACAACATGATTGATTTTTGTAAAATAATGAAGCGCTACTACTATTAATATAATGAGCCCGGTGATCAAAGCTCCCGTCATATATCCGAGTCCTAAATTATCACTCAGAAAATCCCCAAAAGCCGTTCCCAGACTATTGGAAAATAAGATGGCCGTCCAGTAATAGAATTCTTTATTTCTTTCAAAAATGGGATAAACCTCAAGGTTTTTATATTTTCGGTACCATAAGAATAAGGAATTTAAAAGACCAAAAAGTAAAATCAGACTCCCCACCAGGTATCCTGCTTCTAAAGTACGGTCGATAAAATCGGAGATTTCTGTTCCCAAAGTTGTTGTTGCGATAATCACGATCCAGTAAACTGCCGGAATATATTTTTTTACACTAAGCTGTACGGATAATATGAGGATAAAAAATGCGAGTGTAACCAAAATTCCTACAACATACCCCAGATTAAGGGTCATAGAAATAAAATCTCCCAAGGTTTCCCCCAAGGTGGTGGCTACAATTTTCATAAGCCAGAAAAGGAGTGTAACGGCTGCTACTTTGTTTGCTGTTCTCATTTTGCTTTGTTTTTAGATGCCACAAATGGCATTGATTCAGAAAACCAGATAATTCCTGTGAATGAAGTCATTTTACAAATAACCATCTGCCTCAGTATATTCTATACAAAGGTGCAATGCGATTTAGAAGAAATTTTGAATTGCCGGAGCCGTTAAATTTTTTTAACTATAACTTAACAGTGAAGAAATGACGATGGTTTTCAAAGCGATAGCTAATCGTCCAATGATGAAACCTGCAGATTTCCTGAATGATAGCGAGTCCCAGCCCGCTTCCGCTGTTATCTGTTGAAAGTTTTGAAAATCTTTTGAACAGGAAATCCGTATTCAGCTTTTCAACTCCGGAATTGGAAACTTCAAACGAAGAATCTGTCAATTGTATAGAAATAAACCCTCCCGGAGAAGTATGGCGAATGGCATTGATGATGAGATTGTTAATCAGTATTTCTGTGAGAATGCTGTTTCCGTTCACCTGTACACCGCCAGAGATCTCTTCCTGAACGGAAATATTTTTTTGCTCAAAATGTTCCCCGAGGGTATCAATACTTTGTTGAAGTAAATGGTCAAACAAAACAATCTCCGAACCGTCAAACTGGTTATTCTCAATTTTAGCCAGCAGCAAAAGGTTTTTATTGATGCGGGAGCTTCTTGTAAGAGCCTTGTTCATCTCTTCGGCAATTCTGTACTGCTTTTCAGTGAGATTCTGATCCTGAAGCAAAAGATCAAGCTTATTCTTAATGATGGCCAACGGAGTCTGCAGCTCATGGGAAGCATTTTCTGTAAATTCTTTCTGGGTTTTATAAGTAGAAATATTGCGTTCTATCAGTTTATAAAGAGACTGATTCAATTCTTCAAATTCTGTGGTGTAAGAAGCTGGAAATTGTAGGATATTCTGACTGTTAAGATTGAAGGTTTTCAGTTGATCCAATGTATCCCTGAATGGCTTCCAGATAGATGACGAAAGCTTTCTGTTCAGGTATAAAAGCCCTAAAACAATGATTACAAAGAAAAATATGGTAATCATTGCGATCACCGCTATTGTTTCATGTGATTCCTCAATATTGGTCTGTATAGTAAAAAGATAAGGTTTGTTTTGCAGATAAATGACCTTTTTCAGGCATCTGTACCGTTCCTTTTTTTGTTCCGAAATAAAAGGTAAATGCTTTTCATAAGTATAAACCGTATCCCGTTTTATTTGCTGAGTTGAAATTTTCTCAATATTCGTTTCAGGCTGGATATGATTCCATAGTGTAACGCTTTTGTCCAATTCTTCTTCAGACAGCTTTAATTGATTAAATTCATAAGCCGTTTTCTTGATAATAATGTGATTATGCTCATCCAGCTCACCTTTCCAGATGGTGTCCACCACAAAATAATAGACAGGAATGCTTATCATCAGTACAATAAGTACGTAGATGAGAAAAGGTTTTGTGGTTTTGGTGAGTAGAGGCTTCAAGATAATTATGAATTATAAATTATGAATTGTTTTTTACGGAAGACTATTTGTTTTTTGATGTAATGATGATGCTTCGGATTATTTTTAATATTTCTATGGCTTCATTATTTATACTTTCAAATTCAGTAGATGGTAAATATTCAGTATGATATAAAAGCTCAATCCAGTAAATAGATTCATCACATTCTTTTTGAGCAACAGCGAGCTTATGAATAAAGTCTGCTTTACTTTCTGTATTCTGTGACTCTCTTATCAAAGCTCCCACCGCTGTTCCACTTCTTAATAGCTGTTTACTCAGAACATATTCATTCTTAGAAGTAGAAAGATATTTATAAAGATTAATAATCCTAATTGCAAAACTAAAACTTTTATCTTTCAGCACATTTTTCTTTTCACTCATAATTTATAATTCATCATTTATAATTATTCTAGTTTTCCCACTTATAGCCCGTTCCATACACTGTTTTCAGATAATGTCCACATCCCGCATCATACAGCTTTTTCTTAAGGTTTTTTACGTGGGCATATACAAAATCATGATTGTCTAGCATATCTGCAAGATCTCCGGAAAGATGTTCTGCCAGAGTACTTTTGGAGATGACTTTATTTTTATTGCCGATAAAATAAATCAAGAGGTCAAATTCTTTTTTGGTTAATGAAATGGCTTCATCATTTACAGCAACTGTTTTAGCCAGCAAATCAATCTGAAGTTCATTTTGTTTTACTACATTGGAGCTGCTGAACTGCTTCCTCCGGATAATAGAATATACCCTTGCCATAAGCTCGGAGAGATGAAAAGGCTTGGTAAGATAATCATCCGCACCCAGTTTTAACCCTTCAATTTTGTCATCCAAAGCATTCTTGGCAGAAATAATAATTACGCCGTCCTGTTTCTGTTGCTTTTTTAATTCTTCAAGTATTTTCAGACCATTTCCATCCGGAAGCATAATGTCCAGTAAAATGCAGTCATAGTCAAATATCTCTATTTTACTCATGGCTTCACTGAATGTGCTGGCAGCTTCACACAGGTAGTTCTCTCCAGACAGATATTCGGAAATGCTTTGGGTAAGTGCTGTTTCGTCTTCAACGATTAGGATTTTCATGCCATAAAACTATCATTAAATTTTGAAGAAATTTTGAATTTAAATTTTGCTATATAAAATTAAGTAAATAAAATATTGTGTTTAAAATTTTATTTAAATAAAGTGTAATCTCACAAAATGTTTAATGTATTGCATAAAATGAAAACAATTAACACGCGGGTAATGAGATAATTAAATGAAATCACTTATATTTGAAATAAAAAAAATATTATGAAAAAAATATTATTTATTTCGATCTTGTCAGCGATAGTATTGTCTTTTACTTCTTGTAGGAGTTCTGACTCTGAGCCTGACTCTTCCTCATTAGCAGATAAAAATAATAATTTATCTGGTGTAGGAAAATTAAACAATACCGAATATTCTTTTAGTGTATTTCAATTTAATATCTGGCAGGAAGGGACGAAGGTTTCCGGAGGATATGAAGCAGTTGTTAATGAAATCGCAGCCCGTGAACCGGATTTTGTAACGTTGTCCGAAATAAGAAACTATAACAACACTTCTTTTGACCAACGTATTGTAGCCTCTTTAAAAGCGAAAGGAAAAACATATTATGCATTGAAAGGAAATGATAATGGCGTTCTGAGTAAATATCCCATCAAGGAGTATTCGGAATTCAGCGCTTATCATCGGCTCCTCACTGAAATTGTACCGGGAAATGAGATTGCTGTGTACTCCGGACATTTGGATTATACCAATTATGCAGTTAATTATCCCCGGGGCTACGATCCTGTAACTTTTAACGAATTACCCGCTCCGGTTACTGATCCGGTTAAGATCAGTCAATCTAACAACAGCTCTAACAGACCAAAGGAAATTCAGGAGTTTCTTGCACGCGTAAAGGAGGATATTGCAAAAGGAAGAACAATAGTCTTAGGTGGAGATTTCAATGAAGCATCTCACCTTGACTGGACCGAAGCCGTCAAAAACCTTTACGATCACCGTGGAGTGGTTATGAATTGGAACTCCACTCTTACCTTATCTAAAAATGGGTTCAAGGATAGTTATAGAGTCATGTATCCAAATGAGGTGGAATATCCTGGTTTTACATGGCCGGCACAGGCATCCTGGGCACCTAAAGCTGATGAGCGGGACAGAATAGATTATATTTTTTATTACGATGATGGTACAATAAGAGTAAAAGACAGCTATATCGTAGGTCCCAAAAAAACTGTTGTCAAGAATACTCCTCAATTAGAGACTTCAAAAGATAAATTTTCAGAACCTGTTGGTATATGGCCTACAGACCATAAAGGCGTATGGACAACATTTGCAGTCAAAACTAAAAATATATCCACTCCTGCAATAAGCCTTAATAAAACCGCATATGCGCTCAATGAAAATATCAATATTGTTTATAGCAATGGGTCTGCTGATCCTAAAGCCTGGATTGGTATTTACAGAGACGGCATCATCCCCGGGCAAAATACAGCTGTTAATTACTCAACAAAATGGGAATATACAAACGGACAGATTAATGGCTCTCTTAATTTTAAATTAAATAATTCGGGAAAATATTTTGCTGCTTACTTTAAAGACGGTGGCTATACTGAGATAGCACCAAGAGTTTATTTTACATACGGTAACTAATTATATCGTTTTAAAAGAGAGTTGAATAGTGAATGATTCAACTCTCTTTATGTATTTTTCTTATTTATTGCGGGACCTGTGCTTTTTCATAAATCAGGCCTTCGGCTTTTAATTCCTGCCAGAAACCCATAGGTATATCGGCATGCAGGGCTTCTACATTATCCATTACTTGCTCTTTTTTGCTTGCTCCGGGAATAATAGAAGCAAACTCATCAGCGGCTAATACAAAATGAAGAGCAGCATCAATAATACTTATGTTATATTTTTCTGCAATAGATGTCATGCGGGCTCTTTTCTCATACATCCCTTTTGGGATCACATCTTTATAATTGTAGCGTTCTCTTCCTGCCAGATACCCTGAATTGTATCCTGCTCCTGAAACAAGTTTTACCCCTGCTTTTCTCACAACGGGAAGCAGCCGGTCCACCGCATCTTCATGTTCCAGAATAGAATACTGGGTTGCTGAAAGACAGATATCCGGATCGGCAGAATCAATACAGTCTAAAATAGGTTCTATCTTATTCACACCCATTCCCCATGCTTTGATAACTCCCTGTTCCCTAAGCTTTGAAAGAATCTTAAAAGCCCCTTCTCTTGCCTGTTTCAGAAAATAAGGATAGCGGTCTCCTACCTGATCTTCAGACAGGTCATGAATGTAAACGATATCAATATGGCTCAGTCCGGTTCTTTCCAGGCTGTCTTCAATAGATTTTTGCACAGCATTGGCTGTATAATCATGAAAGAAATCGTAGTGAAGAGGATTTTTCCACATGGTAGGTGGAACTTCAGATTCAGAAACCTCATGAAAAAGTCTTCCTACTTTGGTTGAAAAAATAAAGTCACTCCTGTCTTTATCCTTAAGAAAATCTCCGAATCTCCGCTCACTCTTGGTCAGTCCATACCACGGAGACGTATCATAATATCGGATTCCTGTATCCCAGGCTGTTTGCAGTATCTTATGAGCCTGTTCATCTGTAATATTTTCAAAAGCCGTTCCTATCGCTACTCCACCGAGTCCCAGTCGGTGCTTTTCTGTTAAAATGTCTGTTTTCATATGAATATATTTAAAGTGTTGGATTCTTAAACAGGCTGCAAACATCGTGCGAAAAGTTAAAAAGAAAAACAGATTGCAAACCCTGAAACTCTTGTTTCTCATTAAAATAAGGTGGGTTTTGTTGTTTTAAACATTATGTTAAATATTTACTTTGTAACTTCTTTGGTCTTGTTATTGAATCATTTTCAGTATACCATTTCAATAACAAATTATTATGAAAAAGCATATTCTAATCGTAGGAGGAGGATTTGCGGGCATCAATCTTATCAAATCTCTCAAAAATGATAAAAGGTTCAAGATAACCCTGGTTGATAAGAACAATTATCATTTTTTCCCGCCACTCATCTATCAGGTTGCTACTTCCTTTATAGAAGCTTCCAATATCAGCTACCCTTTCAGGAAACTCTTTTCCAACGACAAACATGTGAAATTTCATATGGGAAGCCTGTTGAAAGTAAACCCTGAAAATAAGACCATAGAAACTGATACAGGAAACCTGAACTATGATTATCTGGTATTGGCATTAGGAACAGAATCTAATTTCTTTGGAATGGAAAATGTAAAGAAATGTGCCCTGCCTATGAAAAATATTGAAGAAGCTCTTTATCTCAGAAATCATATCCTGCTGACCCTGGAAGAAGCTGCCCGGAATAAGGACATCAAAGAAGCAGAAAAACTTCAGAATATCGTTATTGCCGGAGGTGGTCCTACAGGAGTAGAACTGGCCGGGATGCTGGCTGAGATGGGAAAATACATTGCTCAGAAAGAATATCCTGAAATAAAACTGGGGCTTTCTAACCTTTACCTGATTGATGCTTTACCTACCTTACTTTCACCAATGAGCCAGCTGGCTCAGGAAACAGCCTATGAAAAACTGAAAGAATTAGGCGTTAAAATTCTGCTGAATGTTTCAGTAAAAGATTACACTGATCATAAAGTTATTCTAAGCGACGGAACATCTATTGAAACGGAGACCCTGATCTGGACTTCCGGAGTGATTGGAAAAGAAATCCCGGGGTTGCCGGAAGAAAGCATTGGAAAAGGAAGAAGAGTTTTAGTAGATGCCTATAATAAAGTAGAAGGAACGGCCAATATCTATGCATTGGGAGACCTTTCTTTAATGCTGGCTGAAGAAAAATTTCCGAAAGGACATCCCCAGCTTGCTCAGGTTGCCATTCAGCAGGGGAAAAATCTCGCTGCCAATTTTAAACGGATAGAAGACGGAAAAGTTCTGGAGCAATTCCGGTACAATGATAAAGGCAGTATGGCCATTATTTCAAAATACAATGCTGTGGTAGATCTTCCAAAGCATTCTTTTAATGGATTCATAGCGTGGCTCACCTGGCTTTTCATTCATATTATTCCTCTGGTAGGATTCAAAAATAAAATTCAGATGGCAATGGACTGGTTCCGTCTGTTTATCACCAACAATCCATCCATCAGGCTTATTCTCTTTCCAAAAAGAAATACAGGGAACGGATAATTAAAAATACCAACACTTAAATCTCTATTAATATGAAAAATCAAAGAAGACCTCCTTTTTTTGGAGAAACAGTAGTCATTACAGGTGCTTCAAGTGGTATTGGGAAGGCTGCAGCAGAAGCTTTTGCAGAACAGGGAGCAGATCTTGTGCTGGCAGCAAGAGGTGAAGATGCTTTGAAAGAAACAGCAGAACTATGCAGGAAACTGGGCGCTACGGTGATCGCTGTTCCCACAGATACTTCTATAGCCGAAGACGTTGAAAATCTAGTTAAAGAAGCCCTTGAATTTAGTGGTAAAATTGATTACTGGGTGAATAATGCCGGAGTGCTGGCATTTGGTAAATTTGAGGAAATTCCGGTTGATGTCAGCGATCAGATTGTGAAAACAAACCTGCTGGGATATATGCACTCGGCCCATGCAGTGCTTCCTGTCTTTAAAAAACAGAAAAAAGGAGTCTTGCTTAATAATATTTCTATTGGCGGATGGATGCCTGCACCGTATGGAACAGCCTACACCGCCTCAAAATTTGGAATCCGCGGTATGGTGGAAACCTTACAGGGAGAAGTTTCAGATTTTCCTGATATTCATATCTGTGCGCTTTACCCGGGATTTCAGAAGTCATCAGGAATAGAACATGCTGCTAATTACTCAGGAGTAAAACTCAGTACACCTCCTCCTTCATTTGATCCGCGTAAGCTGGCCGCTTCTATTGTAGAGACTGCCAAGAATCCAAAAGAAGCTACCTATCCCGATTGGTCCGCAGTGGTATTTAAAAACCTGTATGAAATGTTTCCGGGAGTGATCCGCTATGTTTCTTCAGCAGGAATGCGGATGGTTATGAAAAAAGCACATCACGATAAAAACACCGGCGGGAATGTACAGGAACCTTCTAAAGGAAATATGGGAATTGATGGAAAAACATTGTTCTCTATTCCTGCAAAACCTTTGATCTGGGCAGGTGCAGGACTTATTGGAGCTGTGGTTGCAGGATTATTATTAACAGGTAATTCTAAGAAAACAGGATAAAGTTTGTCATAGCTAAAGATCATGAATAGAAATTGAGAAAGGTGTTTTTAGGTGTTTTTGTAAGATATTTCATAAATTTACGGAGCTGTATCCATTCATAGCAGCATAAAAATGTTTCCAAGGTGAAAATTCACAACAAAAAAAAGTACCTGAGCTTCCTTAAATTTAAAAGAGATTTCCAGAAATACGGATTAGAAAAAGCACGCAGTTATGAGCTTATTCTGCATTGGCTGAACAACAGGCTGAGCCGAAATCAGTTCCTTGTTCTTTCCGGGATTCTGGTAGGCTGCACTGCGGGTCTTGCGGGAGTTATTCTGAAAACGCTGGTACACTATATCCACAATTTCATTACGAATAAAGTCCATTTTGAATATCAGATATTGTTCTATATTGTTTTTCCTTTTTTAGGAATTGTTTTGACCACTATGATTGTTCTGACCTTGTTCAAAGGACAGGACCGTAAAGGTATCGGGGCTATTCTCTATGAAATTGCACAGAATTCCAGTATCGTAGCTTCCGTTAAAATGTATTCTCAGGTGATACAGAGTGCAGTTACCGTAGGATTGGGAGGTTCTGCAGGGCTGGAAAGTCCTATTGCCGTTACCGGAGCTGCTATTGGCTCAAACTATGCGCAGACTTACAGATTAAGTTACAAAGAACGTACTCTATTGCTGGCCGCAGGTGCTACAGCAGGGATTGCTTCGGCGTTCAATGCGCCGATTGCCGGAATTATGTTTGCCTTTGAAATTCTCCTGACGGGAGTGGTTTTTACAGACTTTATTCCTTTGGTGGTGGCTGCTGTCTGCGGAAGTCTTTTGTCGAGGATTTTGCTTCAGGAAGATGTTCTTTTCAGGTTTTATACAAGAGATGCATTCAACTATAAAAATGTTCCTTATTATCTTATCTTAGGAATTGTAACAGGCTTGTATGCCCGTTATTTTGTAATTATTTCTCAAAAAGTAGAACATTTTATAAAAGGGCTTCAGCTTTCCAGAATGCGAAAAGCAATGTTTGGCGGCGCTGTACTTTCATTGTTGTGTGTTCTGTTTCCTCCCTTATTCGGAGAAGGATATGAAACGGTGAAAGCATTTACCAACGGAAATACCCATTCTATTATTGAAAACAGTTTTTTCAGGTATTTTGAGATCGGAGAATGGACAATTATTATATTTTTAGTTCTGGTATTGCTGTTAAAAGCATTTGCCACTTCTTTTACGATATTCAGCGGAGGGAACGGAGGTAATTTTGCTCCGTCGCTTTTTGCAGGAGGGACTTTAGGGTACTTATTTGCTCTGGTTTGCCAGCACATAGGTTTTACAGACGTTCCGGTAACAAATCTTGTTCTGGTAGGAATGGCCGGAGCAATGAGTGGTGTATTATACGCTCCTCTTACAGCGATATTTCTGATTGCTGAATCCAGTTTCGGGTATGATTTGTTCATTCCTCTGATGATTGTTTCTGTGATGTCTTATCTTATTGCCAAATGGTTTTCCCCAATTTCTCCGGAACTGAAATCTTTAGCCGATGAAGGAAAGATATTGACCAATAAACATGATAAAAACCTTCTTTTTGCTTTGAGAACGGAAGATTTTATCGATCAGTATTCTCAGACGATTAATGAGAATGCTTCTGTTACTGAACTATTTGAAATGGTAAAAAACGGAGATAAAAATATTTTTGCCGTTGTAGATGATAATAAAAAGCTAAAGGGAATCCTAACCCTGGATGATATAAGACCTTATCTTTTTAACAAGGAAATGGATGCTTCCCAGCTGGTTATTCAGATTATGAAAACTCCACCGGCTATACTCCACCGTGACAATAAACCGCTGGATATTCTTCAGACTTTTGATGATACAGGCGTATGGAACCTTCCGGTAGTGAGTGAGAATAATGATTTTATAGGCTTTATTTCAAAATCTTCAATACTGATGAGCTACAGACAGTTGTTGAAAGAATATTCTGATTAATTAATAGCTGAATAATCACAATTGTGGCGAAAATTCAAAGAATTTTTGACGGGGTGGTTAGCGTCGTCAAATAATAAAAAAATCCGTTCATCACTGAACGGATTTAATTTTAGTCTATAATGAAAGTTGAAAAATTAGTTGCTCGCTTTATTGAGCAGATCAATATCTTCCTGATCCAGAATAAGTTTTGGAGCATTGAATACCGTTTCAAGCTGTGATGCACTTGTAGCACTTACAATAGGTGCTGTGATCAAAGGATTGGATAATAGCCATGCCAGAGAAACCGTCCCTTGGGTAGTATTGTGTTTCGCACTTACCTGATCCAGTGCTTTTAATACTTCAAGCCCTTTATCATTTAAATATTTTCTTACGCCTTCACCTCTTGCGCTTTTCGCAAGGTCCGCTTCATCACGGTATTTACCTGTTAGAAAACCTGCAGCAAGAGACCAATAAGGAAATACGCTTAAATCAAACTGTTCTGCCAAAGGTGCATAGTTTCCCTCAAAACCTTCTCTTTCCATCAGGTTATAATGAGGCTGCAATGCAACATATTTGGGAAGATTATTCTTTTCTGCAGCTTCAAACGATGCTTTTAATCGTTCCGGTGATAAATTAGAAGCCGCAATATAACGAACTTTTCCAGCTTTAATGATCTCATCATAAGCCGAAAGTGTTTCTTCTACCGGAGTGACATTGTCATCAAAATGAGTATAATAAAGATCAATATGATCAGTCTGAAGCCTTTTCAGCGACTCATCTACTGATTGTAAAATATGTTTTCTGCTGATATCATAGCCATGTTCTTTGGTTTCAGAACCTACTTTGGTTGCCAGAACGATGTCATTACGGTTAGAACGGCTTTTCATCCACTTTCCGATGATCTCTTCAGACTGTCCTCCTTTCCCGTTCACCCACCATGAATACGTATCTGCAGTATCTACAAAATTGAATCCTGCTTCTGTAAAACGGTCCAGTATATCAAAAGACTGTTTTTCATCCAGTGTCCATCCAAAAACATTACCTCCGAAATTGATTGGTGCAATCGTTAAATCGGTGTTTTTGATCTTTCTTTTTTCCATAAAAATAATTTTACTAAGTGACCTCTAAGGTAAGGAATATTAAACCTGATGAATATTCAAAATAGCCATTCCCGTTATAGTTATTATTAATGAAAATACTGATGTTTACAAGGTTTTTTTGATTATTATATATTGAAATAATTAGAAGTTGGATAAACGCAAAGGCGCAAAGAATTTTATTTGTACCATCGTAAGGCGCAAGGATTTTATCTCCGATAAAATTAGATACCGTAAAAATTAGATACACGCTTGCTGAAAATCTTTGATTTTCTAGCGCCTAAAAATTAAAAAGTAGGATTTATAAACCTTTGCGCCTTTGCGATGTTCCAACAATAACATTTTTATGAAATTGATTAGGAGTTGGAAAAACGCGAAGGCGTAAGAACTGTTTATCTGTAATATCCTTTTAAGGCGCAGGGGTTTTTATCTCCGATAAAATTGTGTACCGCAAAAAAATATATGCTTTGTTGGAAATATTTGATTGCCTGCATTTATATTTCCCCAACAGAACAACTCAAAAAAACAAAAACAGCCTCCGCGTTGAAAGCTGTTTTTATTATCTATCAATTAAAAAATACGGTTATTTTTCAACCTGCGGAACCTCAATAGCAGTAAGCTGAAGTTTATATTCCTGTAATTGCAGGTTGATGGTTGATAATCCGTTGCCGAAGAATGATGATCCTTTAAAAAGATCATGATAATATTCTATTCCTTCAAGTATATTTTTCTTAAAAGTATTCCATTTTTTTGTTTGGGCATGGGTAATCTGTACTGATGATGTGATTTCCTTTCTCAGATACTCCACATACATTTTCAGTTCGTTGATAAACATATTCGGACGCTGGGTATGGGAAAGAATATTGGTGTTTCCATAAATATGTTTTACCATGTCTGAAAGCGAAACTTCCTTGTCAAAAAAGGCAATATTGGGTCCGGGACATATCACAACACCTTGCTTTTCACCTTTGATTTCAATATTCTGCTCCATATAGGCAGCATTTACAAGTCCTACACACAGACAGGCTTTATCGGTAATCTGAGATTTTCTTTTATCGAATTCCTTTTCTGTTAAGGCTTCACGGTCTGCATACAATTCTTTCAGTTTGATGTCCTGATATTTTTTAGAAGCGGTACAGGTTCCTTCAGGAGAGAATTCTTTGCTTAATGCCAGAAGCTTTTTCGGACATGAACTGCCGTATTTGCCTTTGCCCTCTTTTTCATATTTCAATATTTCATTAGAGGTTCCTTTTACCGTGTTGAAAGGTACTCCCAGAGGCGAAATATTACTCAGATACAGATCCTGTTCTTTTGATTTCACAAGCAGATTTCTGGTTTCTGTGTCTACAGAGGTTGCTTCCGGCACCAGTAAAAACGGAGAGCCCCATCCTACACTGTCTACATTGTAATGGGCCAATAGAAACTCATGCTCTTCGGAAGTTCCTACTCCGCCCTGAACGGTAATTTTCATTTCTAAAGGTTCAGAAACCCCAGGCTTTCCTTTTTGTTCCAAAGCGGCTGTCATTAAGGTATGTGCCGACTGTACCAGATCATTTTTCTTTTGCTTGAATTCCTCCATGATCGGTCCGAGAAGTAATCCTTCGGTTGCAAAAGCATGTCCTCCGCAGTTCAAGCCGGATTCTATTCTGTATTCTGAGACCCACAATCCTTTTTTAGCCAGAAAATTTCCCTGGATCATTGCTGAACGGAAATCACTTACTTTAAGGATTATTTTCTTTTTGATATTTCCGTTTTCATCCGGATAAAAGTCTTCAAATTCTTCCATATAGCTGTACAGACGAGGATTCATTCCTGCAGAAAGAACCATTGATGAGGACAGTTTGCTTTTGGCAAATCCGCGCAGTGAAGCATGGGCATCATTATACATTACCGGAAGCTGCTCATTGTTCTGATAATTGTCCTTATCCACTTTCGTCATGATATTGACGTCAATGCTTCCTGGTTTCAGGTTGGACTCTATGAAGTTTTTGATATTGGAGCTCCAGTTATCTTTTTGATTGATAAGATTCTGAAGGCCGGTTTTAAGGTCCGAAGTATTCGGAAGTATGGCCATGAAGTCTTTTAATGCCTCTGTATTTTTGCTGATTTCCTGTTTGAAAGATTCAAATTTTTCATTCACGATATCATCCACCATATCCAGATAGGCAGTAACTCTTCTTGCCCTGTAATCGTCTGTTTTTGTTGAGATCCCAAAATAGTCAAGATTAAACTTTTTGTTATAAAAGTTTTTCATCTTTTCAAGGATTTCATCATCAATGATAGAGATCACAGAAGAAATTCCATATTGTGCAACACGGATCGGGCTGTCTATAGTGTAAGCCAGTCCCATTACCGGAATATGGAAATTGTGCAAAGGTTTTTTTGTCATAAATTTTCGATAAAAGTTCTTTTCTTATTCATCTAAAAAATCCTTTAAAAACTATTCACTTCTTAAATATATTATTTTAAAATGAATTATGCGTTAAATAACATTTCTCAATGCTTAAAACATGTCAAATGTCATGTTTTTGTAATTTTTAATGCAAAGTAACATGACTAAAATGCATATTTTGAGGAAGCAAAGAGATGCGACCTTGTCACTGATAAAGGCTTGATTATGAATGCTTTGTATTTATTCTTTTAAAGGTAAAAAAATCAGCCGGCTGACTGATCTTTTCGTATATGTTTTATTTTAACCACAAAAGGCACAAAAGTTTTGAACATTTCAGTTTTTTAAGAGTTAGCTTTATGTATCATAAGTACACCTAAGTTTTATGAAAATCTTTGATTTTCGTCTTATGTGAACTTATTTACGTTAATATTTTAAACTTACTATAACTAAAGTGTTTTAAAATGAAAGCTTTTGTGCCTTTTGTGGTTATATAAACTGAATAAAAAACCTTAGCTTAAATTATTCTGCTTTGTTTTTAAGCATCATCAGAAGGCTGTACGCTCCTTTCTGTACAATTTTCTTATCCTTTAAAGCATCTGCTTTTACAATCTCAGTAAATTGATCATCTGAAATTCCGGTTGCTACTGGAATCATTTTGTAATTGAATTTTCCGAGATCTTCAAAAACATAATTTTTATTTTCAAAAGAAACTACCGCCTCGTTCGGAAGGCCTTGTGTGTAACGGCTGCTGATATTAACTTCAGCATTGATATACATTCCTTTTACAAATTCAGAATTTACCGAAGACAACTTAGCAATTGCCGTTGCTGATCCTCCATTTTCAATACTTGGAACTACACTGACGATTCTGGCGTTGGATTTCACATCCGGATTCTGATTGTTGTACACTAAAATTTCCTGACCTACTTTCACGTCATTCACATCATGTTCAAAGATTTTTAACTCCAACAGCAATCCTGCCGGGTTGATCAGTTCAAACAAAGTATCTGCCGGATTGATGTATTGTCCGTTATTCACAAGAATCTTACTTACAAAACCGCTAAACGGAGCGTAAATATTGATCTTACTTCTGATATTCCCGGTATGTAGACCTTTGGCATTGATTCCGATGATTCTCAGCTTTTCTTCAAGCCCTCTTAAAGTAGCATTCAGGGTAGCATAATCTGCCTGAGCGGTCTGCATCGTCTTATCACTGCTGGCTTTGCTCGTATTAAGGTCTTTCTGACGGTTAAAGTTCAGTCTTGCCGCTTCAAGTTGTGCTTTTGTCACCAGATAATCCTGCTGAAGCTGTATAAACTGCGGATCTTCTACAACAGCAAGAACCTGCCCTTTGTTGAAATGACTTCCGTTAATTACGTTAATAGACTTGATGTGTCCGCCCATAATACTGGAAACCGAACTGATGTGGGAAGGCGCAATTTCTGCTTTTCCGTTCAGTCTTACCAGCTTTTCCATATTCCTGTTCTGAATGGATGTGATGGTAATTCCTACAGACTGAACTTGTTTTTCCGTAAGATGTACCGAATTTTCATTGTTTTTGGTAAATTTTGTGTTTTCGTAAACCGTTTTTTCTTCTTCTTTTTTCCCTGAACATGAAGATAAAGTAAGGATTAGGATAAGGCTGTATATTGATATATTCTTGAAATGCATGACGTTGTTATTTTGAAATTAAGAAATTAAGTTCGGCACCGATTTGATTCAGTTTTTCCAGCTGATCGATATAATCTGCCTTCGTTTTTACGGCCTGGTTCACCAATATTACCCAATCCAGATAATCAATTTCTCCTACTTCCATCTGTTTCTGGGCTGTCTTTAAAATAGTCTCAGATTTTAGAAGCTGTTTTTGTTCATAATTTTCAATAATTCTCTGTTGGTTCATATAATTATTCAGCTGCTGTTTCAATCTGTTTTTAAGTTCAATTTCTTTTCTTTGGAATTGATTTTCAGAGATGGCAATTTTTGCCTGTGCCGCCTTTGCCAAAGCTCTTTGTCCTTTTGTAAACAATGGAATTCCTACACCTACCTGCACTGAATTGAAACGGTTGTTATTGATGTTTTTCATGCTCTGATTGGTGTATCCAACAAGAAGATCCGGAAGAAGTTTACTTTTTTCCAGCTGCACTTCGGCCTCTCCTACTTTGATCTGTTGCTGCAGATATTGAAGTTCAGGATGTTGTTTTACCATTTCCTCGGAAATCTGAAGCCCGATATTCATTATCGGTTGATCAGCAACCGGCTGGTAAGGAGTTTCTGACTGAAGCAATAACTGAAGCTGGAGTTTTGCCATATTCAGATCATTTTCAAGACTGTTCAGCTGTATTTTTACCTGTTCTTTCTGGATTTCTGCGGTTGATTCTTCCAGAATATTGGCTTCTCCTTTTTTTAATCTTAGTCCGGCCTTGTCAGCAAAATTATTGTACATCTGGCTGATGTATTCCAATACTTTTTTCTTTTCCTGAAGCACCAATATTCTGTAAAAAACGTCTGTAACCTCTTTGGTAAGCTGTGTTTTGGTAAGGTTTTGATTAATGATACTCGCGGACCATTCTGCATCCAGCATCTGCTTTCTTTTTGAATATACCGTAGGAAAACTGAATCTTTGAGAAATTCCGAATGAATTATCGGTTTCTTCTCCCTGAATCTGTCCAAATCCTCCTGTAACTTCCAACTGCGGAATATCCAGATAACTGCCCTTGAGTTTTTCCTGATAATCTGATACTAATTTTGAGTTTTTAAGGATGCCGTTTTGCTGATAGGCCTTTTCCAAAGCCTGGTCGTAAGTAATGTTTTCCTGAGCCTGAAAACTTTTGAAAGAGATCAGCAGTAAGAAAATTGACAGTTTTTTATAATTGGTTTTTTTAGAGAATTTCATTTTATCTTTATTAATATTTTCGAACAAAACATAGAGAATAGGAAGTACAAAAAGAGTGAGAAGTGTAGCAAGCATCAATCCACCAATAACAACGGTGGCCAAAGGTCGCTGTACTTCTGCTCCGGCACCGTTGCTGACTGCCATAGGAAGGAATCCTAACGAAGCAACAAAAGCGGTCATTAAAACGGGACGAAGCCTGATTTTTGTGCCTATCAGTACAATTCTGTTGGTATTGGTTATTCCGTTCTTTTTCAATCGGTTAAACTCTGATATCAAAACTATTCCGTTAAGTACTGCAACTCCGAATAAAGCGATAAATCCTACCCCCGCACTGATACTGAAAGGCATTCCTCTCAACGCCAGGAAATAAACACCTCCAATGGCTGACAATGGAATGGCAGTATAGATCAGTAAGCTGTGTTTTACAGAACCGAAAGCAAAGAACAACAGCAGGAAGATCATCACTAATGAAATCGGCACAGCTACTCCAAGTCTGGCTTTGGCTTTATTTAAATTTTCAAAGGCTCCTCCATAAGAAACGGTATAGCCAGGTGATAATTTCAGGCTTTTAGCAGCCTTTTGCTGAAGCTCTTCCACTATACTCTGAACATCTCTTCCTCTTACGTTAAACCCTACGATAATTCTTCTTTTGGTATCTTCTCTCTGGATCTGGTTCGGACTGTTTTTAAGCTCAACTTTTGCCAATTGTGACAATGGAATCTGCTCTCCTGATGAAGTAGGAATTAATAGATTCTGAATACTGGTGATGTCTTTTTTATGTTCATTATCCATTCGGACAACAATGTCAAACTTCTTTTCTCCTTCATATAAAGCGCCTGCCGTCTGCCCTGCAAAAGCCATATTGATAACCCTGTTGATATCTGCTACAGAAATATTATAGCGGGACAGTTCTGAACGGTTATAATCAATCACAACCTGTGGAGCTCCTACAACGGGCTCTATATAAAGATCCTGGGCACCTTTTACCGTATTGATAATGCTTCCCATCTTTTTTGCGTAAGCAGCAAGGCTGTCCAGATCTTCCCCATAGATTTTGCATACCACATCCTGTCTCGCTCCGGTCATTAATTCATTGAAACGCATTTGTACCGGAAACTGGAAGCTGGTGGTCAATCCCGGAATAACGCTCAGTGCTTTACTCATTTTGTTGGAAAGCTCCGGGAATGTTTTGGCGGAAGTCCATTCCTTTTTAGGTTTTAAAACAATGATCATATCCCCGGAATCCATGGGCATTGGTTCTGTAGGAATTTCTGCACTACCAATCTTCATGACCACCTTTTGTATTTCCGGAAACTGGGTTAAAAGGATGTTGGCTGCCTGGGTGGTTGCTTTTTTGCTTTCGTTGATATTGCTTCCCTGAAGGATTCTCATTTCAACCGCAAAATCACCTTCTTCCAAAGATGGAATGAATTCTCCACCCATTCTGGAAAGGGTAAAAACAGCACCAACAAACAGTACAAATACTCCCAGAATAATGGTTTTTCTATTTTTAAGGGCTTTTATCAGGAATTTCTGGTGACCTGTTTCCACTTTACCCATTACGCGGTCTGAAATATTTTCTTTTTCCTTCTTTTTTCTGCTCAGTACCAGAGAACTCATCATAGGAATATAAGTAAGGGAAAGAATAAATGCTCCAATCAGTGCAAAAGCAACAGTTTGAGCCATTGGTTTAAACATTTTCCCCTCAATTCCCTGAAGTGTAAAAATCGGAAGATATACAATTAAGATAATGATCTGCCCGAAAACCGCACTGTTCACCATTTTGGTAGCGGAACCGGAAACCTGGTCATCCATTTCTTTTTTGCTGAGCATATTGTCTTTTCCGAAATGCTTTTTGTGGGCCAGCTGATGCAGTACCGCTTCCACAATGATGACGGCTCCGTCTACAATAAGTCCGAAATCAAGTGCTCCAAGGCTCATCAGATTTCCTCCTACCCCAAAAATATTCATCATGATGATTGCGAAAAGCATGGCTAAAGGAATTACAGAAGCTACTAATAATCCCGCTCTGAAGTTTCCTAAGAATAAAACCAGAATGAAAACAACAATCAAAGCTCCTTCCATCAGGTTTGTTTTTACTGTACTGATGGTGTTATTTACCATTTTTGCACGGTCAAGGAAAGGTTCAATGACAACGCCTTCAGGTAGTGATTCCTGAATTTTTTCCAGTCTTTCTTTAATATTCCCAATCACTACATTGGCATTCTCCCCTTTCAGCATCAGTACAATAGCTCCGGATACTTCTCCGGTATCATTATAGGTCATGGCACCATACCTTGTCGCATACCCTATTTTCACAGAAGCAACATCTTTAATATGCACCGGAATACCTTCTTTGGTTTCCGCCACCTGAATACTCCCGATATCATCCGTAGTTCCCAGAAGCCCTTCACTGCGGATAAACAGAACCGTTTCTTTTTTCTCAATATAGGCGCCTCCGGTATTTTGGTTATTTTTCTCCAATGCTCCAAAAACATCGTTGATATTGATATTGAATGCCTGAAGTTTGTTTGGATTAATGGCAATTTCATATTGCTTCAGTTTTCCTCCGAAGCTGCTGACATCCGCCACACCTTTAGTTCCCAGAAGCTGCCTTCTGACCACCCAGTCCTGGATGGTTCTGAGTTCAGTTTCATCATAGACATTTTCATATCCTTTTTTTGCTCTTATGACATATTGGAAAATTTCCCCCAATCCTGTGGAAATAGGGCCTAATTCCGGTTTACCGATTCCCGCAGGAATGTTGTCCTGAACAAGCTGTAAACGTTCCTGAACCTGTTGACGAGCCCAATAGACATCTGTCTTGTCATCAAAAACTACCGTTACTAATGAAAGTCCGAAACGTGAGAAACTTCTAAGTTCGGTAATTCCGCTGATGTTACTTGTAGCCTGTTCGATAGGAAATGTAACAAGACGTTCTATATCTGCCGCGCCATATGAAGGCGCTGTGGTAATGATCTGGACCTGATTATTTGTGATGTCCGGCTGAGCATCTATGGGAAGTTTGGTGGTTTCATAGACCCCAAAAAGAACAAGCCCCACTGTAAACAGAGCAATGATGAGTTTATTCTTTACAGAAAACTCAATAATTTTATTTAACATGGAAAAAACTATTAATTGATAGCCCGGAGTGTCTTATAAAAGCTGCTGAAGTCTTTATTTGTACGATCACAGAAGACATTATACCCGCAAATAAGAATATCTGCCTGATACTCATGTGCTTTGTTGTAAACTTATCATCATGAAAAATTTACAACAAAATTTAGTAAAGACATCATAAACAGTGTTATAATGCACAACAGGTTAAATTGATGTAATAATAAATAGACTGCTTTAAGGCTAAAGCATGTCAGTGTAAAATCAATTATGAAAGCCGTGGAGGCTGGAAAATCTGGGAAAGATAATGATTGGAGAAATCTTTTTCCTTATAGATGCTGTTTTTCTTGGAAACAGTAATTTCTTTAGGCTTTTTTATTTCAAAAGTCAATTCCGGAAGCTGGGCATGTACAGTCAGTACGATGGGAGGATTGATAAATGGCAGCTTCTGATCAGTATCCCAGTCAGAATCCTGTTTGTGATTATCATAATGTTCCATGACAAATTCTGATAAGCTTCCTTGGTATTCCATAAAATGTTCCACAAACATAGGTACCTTCAGTACTTCCCCCGCATTGGTGGTAGCCAGCACATACATCATCGAGCATAATATGGAGAACCATTTTAACATGAGTGCAAATATAGGGCTTAAATTTTTCCTGAACAGGCTCTGGTATTAATTTTTTGATAATTTTAGCTAGTTTAAAAATGGTTTAAATAAAGAATAGTCATTCCTGATCATGTTAGATTTGTCAAACAAAAAAATCATAGTTTTGACTTCAACCTGCTTAGGGTTTCCTGAGAAATATTTAGATAGGAAGCTACCATTTTATTAGAAAGCCGGCGTACAATAATTGGGTTTTCTTCCAGTAACTGTTTGTATTTTTCAAGAGCGTCCTGCACCATAAAAGACATTAGCCTTTTGGTGTTAGCAATACAGGCAATTTCAATATAAATTCGGTAAAATTTTTCCCATTGTGGGATAATGTCTAATAAATGATAAAAATCCTGATGGGTAATATAGTATACCTCCGAATCTTCCACAGCCTGGAGAAGTTCATCAGAAGGTTCCGAAGTAATAAAGGTATGAAGCGCTGTAGCAAACTGATTTTCAAAAGCAAAATATCT
The DNA here is from genome assembly GCF_900182655.1 of Chryseobacterium rhizoplanae. Classification (GTDB taxonomy): domain Bacteria; phylum Bacteroidota; class Bacteroidia; order Flavobacteriales; family Weeksellaceae; genus Chryseobacterium; species Chryseobacterium rhizoplanae. Next base: position 1,104,628 of record NZ_FXTC01000001.1, on the reverse strand, counting down.
TGTAGAATCCTGTCCCTCCTTATTAATGTAAAATATCCGTAAACAGCCTTTTACAACAAAGAATGTTTTTTTGGGAGAATGAACATTGGTAACGAGAAGCTCGTTCTTTTTTAATTTGACAGGTTTGAAATAAGAAAGAATAACCTTCAATTCTTCGTCTGTTATTGATATTTTGCTTTTAATATATGAAACTAATACGTCTTCCATTTATTTAAATCAGTCGCAGCAAATGTAGTAATAAATATGTTAAAATTTACTGCGGTTCCAGCTTCTTAAGTGCTTTCAGATGATTTCCCTTCCGGTTGTCCTGCTCTCCAATAAGAACATGCATATATTGCATGAGGATCCCATTGCAGGGTTGTTTTAAAATAAGTACGAAGTTCATGTACTGTTGAATATTCTGCAGCGATATACACATATTCTTTCAAAACTCCGGGTGGAAACTGAACCGATTTTACAGCTTCTGAAAGCCGGCTTCCCTCTTCCGGATGAGGATTATGAAGCCATTCGACGGATGTATCTGCTGCGGAACACAAAATAAGTTCATCTTCCTTGCCTGCCACCTCTAATAGTATTTTTGCTGATATATAAGGAGGAAACTGCTCTGCAATAGCGCAAATAACGGGCAATGCTGTTGCATCTCCTGCCAGCAGATAAAAATCGGCATCAGGAACTAAAGGTCTTGTGCTTTCTTTCATTCCGATTTCCAATGAATCACCCGGATTCGCCTGTAACGCCCAGGCAGAAGCAGGTCCGTTATCACCATGGGCAACAAAATCTATACTTAATTCCCGGTTTTCCAGATCAATTTTTCTGTTGGTATATGTTCTGATTAAAGGAGCGCTTCCCTCTTCAGTTGGAATAAATATTTTATTATTAGAACCAGACCGTACATTAGCCAGCATTTTAGCCTGATTTTCATCAATTTCAAATGCTACACGGATAAGATGTGGAGTGAGATATTGTTTATTTTTAACGATAAATGCGGAACGTATTTTTTTCGTTTTCTCTGCTTGAGTGATTATAGAATTTTCCATTTTTTTATTTTTTATTACATAATAGAATGATCATAGATACAATACAGCTAATGCCTCCGAAAAGATAGACTGTCTGATAATTGAACCAACCGGCGATCAGTCCGGCAATGGGTCCTGCTAATCCTAACGAAAGATCAACAAAAGCAACATATGCTCCCAATGCTGTTCCTCTCATTTGTGGTTTTACTTTTCGAATGGCAAGAACTCCCAGAGCCGGAAAAATCAATGAAAATCCAACCCCGGTTAATCCACATCCGATAATGGCCAGTGTTTTGGAGGCAGACGTCCAGATCAGCAGCTGCCCTGCCACTTCAATAATCAGAGAGATCAAAGCAATCTTAAAACCTCCGTATTTATCCGGAAATGAAGCAAAGAAAATCCGGGTAAGAACATAACATATTCCGAAAATCATAAAAGCAAGTGATGCATCCCCCCAATTCTTTTGTGAGAAAAATAATGCAATAAAAGAAGCAATACATCCAAAAGCCATTGATGAAAAAGCAAGGCTCAGCCCCTGGCCTGATATCGCACCGATCACCTTATAAAAAGGCGTTCGTACATGATCTTTATCTACAGGAATAGAAGGAAGTTTTGTAGTAGAAAGCGAGCTTACAAACGGAAGCAAAGCTATGAGCATAAAAGCAGACATGATGTTGTATTCCCTACTCAACCAGATACTTAAAGGAGCTCCTATGGCAATTCCCGCATACATAGCAATACCGTTCCAGGTCATTACTTTTCCGGAGTTAGAGTGTCCTGCAAGTCCTATTCCCCATGTTAATGCTCCGGTAACCAGAAAGCTTTCGCCAACACCATGAATGATTCTTGCCAGTAGCAGAAAGATAAGTGCCGTCAGCGGATGAGCCTGAAACAGCACTGCCAGTACATAAACAATCCCGGCAATAACAGCTGATACCACACCGGACATTTTACTTTTCTTGGCTCCTCTGGTATCTGTAATTTTTCCGGAATATGCGCGGGTTAAAAGTGTTGACAACGACTGGAGACCAATAACAAGCCCCACAATAATGCTGTCAAAGCCTAGTGTGTTCTGGACAAACCCGGGAAGTACTCCCAAGGCAATTCCTATCGTAAGATAAACCCCGAATACCGAAATGATAATAGGAGCAGTCGCCTGATAGAAATTAATAGTCTGCCCTTTTTCTAATGTTGTACTCATAAATTTTGTTTAAAATATTCGGGTGCAAAGGTCCCTGTACAACAAATACTAAACTTTGATCTAGATCAAAAAAGGCAGAAAATTGTTATTCAAAATCTAAAAAACCGTCGGTAAGCTGTTTCCATTGTATTTTAGCGGTTCCCATTATTCCTCCGGCAGCGATAACAAGATTTCTGATGACATCAAGGAACCCAGCATTCAGATTGGGTCTTTCATTTCGTCCATACACTGCGGCTTTTAAATGACCAGGACTTTTTGATATCATAAAAGTAGAGGTTGATCCGGAGCTGTAAAAATGAGCAATATGGCGATTTTTTTTGTCTTCCGGATTTCTGGACGGTCTGCAGGTCATTGTTATGCATTCAGCAAAACTGTTCTCATAAAAACAGATATCTGTAATCTCTACCCAATCATATCCTTTGGCCTCAGGCTCTCCCGGTCCCGGAATATCAATTCTGATAAAATCTCCTTTCTGGGGTTCACGGTCCACCGGATGGCCGCTGAAATCGTAGAGTTTGAATGCTGCAAATGCGTCCCCACAATAGCTTTGCCACTTATTGACTGAGAAAAACCGTTCTTTTAATGTTTCAAATTTCAACGACATGGATTCCTGATCAAATAGTTTTCTGGTTTCCGTATCATGAAAACCTCCGAATCTTTGTTTAGGAACTCCCTTAAATTTTTTTGGACTCATGCTGTATGTTTTGGAGAAATTACTGTAAAAATCTTATAGAATTTTATGAGTAGAGTCACAAAAAAGTTAAACATTTGTTTAGATACTGTGTTAAAGAAGCTTTATTTTTATAATAATTCACTTTTTGCAATTTTTCTGTTGAGGCTAAAAAACGGCATACAATTCATCAGGGCGCGAATTATATTTAGCAGGATATGTTTTTTATGTAAAGAATTCCGGAATCCTAAACAAAACTAAAATCGTTTAGAGAATAATTATTTTTACTTAAAATAAATAATTTTTAAAAAAAATGAGCTTATGATGTTTTGCATAATATGATTTTTGTTTATATTTGTGAATCGAAATAATTTTTTTTCATCATTTGTGTTTTTTTAAGGTCTCCATTCGTGGAGACCTTTTTGTTTTCAATAATATCATAATTGAATATTGACTACTGAAGTGGAAAATGATGTAAAATGTGAATTATTCTATTTTTTAAACGAGTCAGTTACTTTTATATAAAGGAATACTTAAAGTTTTAAGATCTCAATAACTCTCTTTTTTACGGTATTTCGACCAGCTCTGTAGTTGCTTTAAACGGCTATTGAATTGTTTTAACAAAATCTGTAGGTCTGAACTGCATCACAGACAGAAAGCTTCTGGTATAAGCCTGTACACTCCTATACCCTACTTCATAAGCTGTTTCTGAAATGGTAAGATGACCGGCACTCAGAAACTCCAGACTTTTAATGATACGAAGCATCTGCTGGTATTTACTTAAGGTGAGCCCGGTTTCTTTTTTGAAAATACGTTCCAGTGTACGGAAAGACAAAAGGGCTGTATCGCTGAGATCTTCCATCTTAATTTCTTCCCGATAGTGATGATGAAGATGCTCAATAACTTTTGTAAGGCGCTGATCTTTTGGAAGACTGATATGAAGAGTTAATGAATGCTCCACAAATTGTGGAAGTTCGTTGAACAATGCTTTCAGAAATAGGTTTTCATTATCATCTGAAACCGTTTGCTTAGACCATTTTTCTGCATATTTTATCATTTCTTTTAAAACCGGGGGAACAGAAAATACATTGATTTCATTATAAAAAGTTTTTTTTGTCCTGATATCAGCAAACATGATCATTAGTTTGATCTTTTCAGAATGTGAATTGGTTTTATGAACCGCATTTGGAGGAATCCACACCGCATGATTTTGTGGAAGCAGATAAATTTTTTCATCAATGGTGATGTACTGAAAACCGCTTTCCACATATACAAGCTGGCCTTTCTTGTGATGGTGAAGAACATCATCATGAACCCAGTTTTCTTCAAACCATACAAAATAAGGTTTCTCAAGATCATCTATTTTTATATTGTCGTTAGCGTTCATGTCGTTTTAGGTTAAAACTTTGGCAAAATTAAACAAAATTACTATACTAATTTTGCAGAAAAGTTTTTATCATGATGAAGAATGAAGTAAAAAAGAATGCTTCGTATGTTTTGTTAATCATTAACGTTCTGGTAGTTATATTAATTTCCAGTAACCTGCGCTCTCCGATTGTGGCAGTAGCTCCTGTATTGGGTGAAATAAGAGAGGCATTGAAACTGGATAATTTTCAGGTAAGTCTGCTTACCTCTATTCCACTGTTTATGTTTGCGGCCTGCTCAGTATTGGTGAGTAGATTTTCTAATAAGTTCGGAATTAGTAAACTTCTGATGTATTCCCTGATTATTTTAAGTTTTGGCTTATTTCTACGTATCAGCGGATCCCTTTGGCTGTTGTTTTTAGGTTCTGTATTCATTGGTTTAGGGATATGCATTGGAAATGTGGTTACTCCTGGATATGTTAAAAATAATTTTCCGAATCAGATTGGCCTTATGACGGGGATTTTTGCAGTATCCATGAATCTTACGGCAGCTTTGGCTTCTGGTTTTAGTGTAAAGATCGGGGAACTGACGGGTTTTGGATGGAAAGGTTCTTTAGGAATCTGGCTTATTATTGCAGCATTAGGTTTTCTTGTTTTAACATTGGAATTTATCTTTAATAAAAGAAATCAAAATCTTCCTAAAATTGCACTCACTACTTCTGGTTTTAATATGTTCAAATCCGCTCAGGCATGGAATATCAGTATTTTTATGGGCCTGCAGTCTTTATTTTATTACTGTCTGGTGACCTGGTTGCCTTCATTTCTTGCAGATTTTAATATGCAGGGAGAAAGTTCCGGATGGGTTTTCTTTGTGATTCAGATTACGATGATTCCTGTGACATTCTGTTGCCCGATTATTGCCAGCAAGATGAAAGATCAGAGGCTGATGATTCTTTTTATATGCACTCTGATGTTCGGAAGTACGATGATGTTTGTGTTCCTGAAATCTCAGTGGATTTATGTGAATGCCGTGATCATAGGAATTTCCAACGGTTTGTCTTTCAGTTTATCTATTCTGTTTTTTTCTACGAGAACGAAAAGCAGCATCAATGCTGTTAAGATTTCCGGAATGGCACAGTCTGTTGGATATCTGATTGCTGCATTTGGTCCTCCGTTATTTGGAAAATTGCATGATTGGGATGTTTCCTGGAACAGCTCATTTTATTTATTGAGTTCTGCGGTACTGTTAATGCTCCATTTCGGAATGAAGGCTGCGAGAAATAAATATGTAGAAGATTAGTCATACGTTTAAAGGATAGAAATCAATTAATTATTGCTTTCTATCCTTAATTTTTTTGATTTTTCAAACAGTTTTATTAATTAAAATTTAGTAGTTATACATAATTTTACATTACTGCTGCTATCTCATTATTATGACTCTGTCATTCTGGATGTAACGCAGTGAAATGAAGAATCCAGTTTACATGAGATTCTTCCTTCGTCAGAAATCGAAGATTCGACGTAGTCAATGACAATGGTGTAAAATTATATATAGTCGCTTAAAATTTTAATTCAGCTTCTTCACCATTATCAAGTACAAAGCATCTCTTCTCTAGGCGGTTTTTATTGATTTTTTCCTTAATAAATTTTCTGTCTTCCCTGCAATGGCTTAAGGTTTCAAGATGAGTTACCCAAACAGTAGACTCCGGAGCATATTCACAGACTTTCAGAATGTCTTCACTGGTCATAATAATGGGATCTCCTACGGAAAAAGTAGCGGCTCCTCCTGCTACAATGATGTGTTGTGGCTGATGCTGAGCAATTTCCTGAGCAATTTCATCATACCAGATAGTATCTCCAGCGATGTATACTGATTTATTTTCTGTTTTAAATACAAATCCATTCACTATTCCCATTTTTTCTCCGATTTCTCCGGTTCCATGCTGTCCTTTTGTGGTTGATATCTCAATATTTTTGAATTGAACCGGATCATTATTAATCGTAATAATGTTTTTGAAACCTTGTCCTGCAATTTGTTCCGAAATGACACCCGGGCAGATAACCGGAATATTTTTATCAAGAAGTTCAATAGCAGCAGCGTCCCAATGATCAGGGTGAAGATGGGTTACAGCAACCGCATCTACGCTTTTTAATTTTTTATTTAATTCTTCTTTATTAAAAGGCAGGTCTACGAGAGGATTGAGTAATTCGCTGTCTGTCATTGGCATTTTTCCTCTGGAACCTTTGTCTCCGAGCATGGGATCTATCAGAATAGAAACTCCATCAATATTCAGTAGTAATGTTGCGTTACGCCACAATTGTAATTTCATTTTGGGTATTTTTGTTGAACAAAGTTATTACCTGATCACGGTAAAACAATCGAAGGTTACCAAAAGGTTAACCATAAATATTCAACTGATTTATGAATTTTGAAGAATTTAAAAACTGTGGATTAAGACGAAGTCTGAATATCCTTTCTGGTAAATGGAAACCGTTAATTCTACAAAACCTCTTTGAAGAAGATCGGGTGCGTTTTGTGGAGCTTTGGCGGAATATGCCCAGGGTTTCCAAGAAAGTACTTGCAGAACAGTTGAAACAGCTGGAAAAAGATCTTATTATTGAACGGACTGAAGTGCATAATTTTCCACCGGAAGTTTATTATAAACTGACAGAAAGAGGTCAAAAGCTGGGGCCTATTCTTTCTGAACTTCATTCATGGGGAAACGGATTGGCATAAAAACAGCTTATTAAATTGTCAATTTATATATGATTTACAGTTCAAAAGCATACGATCAGGAGAAATGGCAAGTTGCTGAAATGAATTTCTTATAGAGTGAAACTTTAGTTTTTTGTTTAAAAAAATCGCGGTAAGTAGTCCTTACCGCGAAATAATATAAAAATTTTAGAAAATAAAGTCACATTTATTACATCTTTCTGAGATGTTTAGTTCATTGCTATAAATTTGAACTTGAACAGTTGGCAGGATGTGCCATAATAATCCCAAAGCTGTAAGTTAGAATTGCCGTCCATGGTACAGCTTGGAATATCCCAGCCACGTGATGCATCAACCTTTGAAAGAATTTTGTAATAACCATTGGAGACGGCAACTACCTGCCATGCCTGTGCGTCATTACTATAGTTCTGCCAAAGGCGGATTGACGTTCCCAGTGTATTGCTGTTGCTTGTCAGGTCAATACAACGGTTAGACGCACTCGCTTTGGATACAAAACGCCAGTAACCATTGCCAGCATCAATGGCAACCCAACGCTGTGCATTAGCACCATTTCTTGTCCATGGTCTTAACACTGCGCCATTGGCATCCTCACCTGATTTTAAATCAAGTACTTTATTGGCATCAGTCTGAAATTCAATCTCGTAAATGCCATTATTGACAAGGCTGCTGGTTGTGTTACAGTTTCCAACGGGATAATTGGAGGATGCATATTGCTGAAACCACTGTTTGCTTGGGGCGGCGCAGGCCTCCCAGTCGTTGTTGAAGGCTGTTCCTGCATTAGGGTCTCCCTTGTGAAGCAGATCATCAGGGGCAAGGAGGTTCCAGCTCACATTGCCCGACTGATCCACAATATATTTTAAGTTTGCACCAAATCCGCTTCCACCTGCCGTACCGGTTGTAGCAACACCGAAGGTACCATATCCCTGAGGTGCCCAGTCGGTCTCGGTAATGGCAATCGGAGCAATGTCTGCGATTGGTTTAACATTGATATTCCATGCATTTTGAAAGGATTGATAGTTGTTGACACCACCCCAGTAACCCGGATAAATGTGAACAGCATAGCCAATATTTCCCCCTGTGATCTGGTTATTGACATAGCCCTGATAATGCGATTGCCATCCTGTACCCGGTATCCAGCAAACATTATTAGCTCCGTTATTACGGATAATATTGACTAAAGGCTGGAAGAAGTTTTTAAGTGCTGCAAAGTGCTCGTTCCCCGTAGATCCCCATGTACCATTTGTTCCCAGGATTTCAACAGGTTCATTCGCTAATTCGAACATTACGTTGTCAGCATTCTTTAAGCCCGGGTGTTGTGACAAAAAGGTCCATACGGTTTTAAGATAACTATGATAGGCATCGTTCACGGCAATACGGCTCGGACATACCCCTGGCGGACGCAGGATGACATACATTCCCAGGCTGCGGGCATGGTTGATTAGTGGAATAATCACCTGATCTGTATAAGTAACCAGGCGGTTATAATTGAATCTTGAGATATCGTTCTCAGGGATAGCTGGTCCGGGATCATTGGTCCAATACGGATCAATGTGAAGACGAATATAATTGAGATACCAGCCATCGGCAGCGTTGCTGAGCTTGTTCATGACAGCTTTGTTATAGTTCAGGGCTCCCTGAACATTGTAATTGTCCCAGGTACAATAGCCTGAATTGGCACCATATTGACATCCGTTAAACCAAGGGCTGGGTGTTATGGCAACACCATGTAAGAGAACATTATTGCCACAAGGGTCCTGGAGGTTTCTACCTCCGACATGCAGCATTGGTGTTGCTGCCAATGCTCTTGCACTGGCATTCAGGTTAGTTTCAGATTCTTCTGAAAAAACTTTTTCTTCCATCGTAGAACAGCTGGAAAGAATGATTAACAGAAAGGCCAGTAGCCACATTTTGTTTGTTTTCATAGTTTAAATATTAATATTAAAGAGTGATTATCAATTTTACTTTTAGCCATCAATTATTTGACTCCCTATCCTGTGTAGGAGTGTCGGATATTTTTAATCTTAATTGGACGGTAAGGTAATGTTGCAATAATGTAGCAATCGCTCAACATGATTATGTGTTGATCTTCGCTACTTTGTTCTTTGCTTTCAGATTTTGCAGAACAGTGGAATCGTTTCTATTCCATTTCAGAACTGAAAGTTTTCTTTCTCTTTTTTTTTGGATTTTCCATATGTATAAATATGATATTATGAAAATCCGAATCATTACCAATTGTAATTGTTAGTTTGTGATAAAAATAAACATATTATTAAATATAAAGCAATATTTTTATGAAATTAATATAAAAAAATAAATATCATAAATAGAATTGATAATAAATAGTTATAATGCTTTTTGTAGTAAGAAAAAATGAAGAACCTTATCATAAATTTTCGTTTAGGGGTTTATGAAAAATGATGTGATGACTATTTATTTTTCTAAAATTTCACTATACATTTGAACTCACACTCTGAAAATTTCAGGCTTGCAGGTTGCATTATAACCTCAAAAATTTAAAAAAACAATAACAATTCATTTATAAATTCACTAAAACACTCTGATTAAATGTTTTGATTTTAATATACAGATTGTTAGAGTGTTATATATTAAAAACCTTATAGATCTTAGAATCTATAAGGTTTAAAAAAAATTAAAAATTATTACTTGAAGGGATCGTTTAATCTCTAAACTGATCCAGAACTTCCCTAATATTCTGATATACAAAATCTAATTCTTCGGATGTAATGCAATAAGGTGGAACCAGATAGATTACATTTCCCAGCGGCCTCATAATAATCCCTCTCTGTAAGAATTCATTGTATAGTTTCTTCCCTATTTCATTGAAATAAGAAGTACCATTCCCGGTTTTAAAATCGAAAGCTAAAATAGTCCCGATCTGACGAACCTTTTCTACATGAGGATGAAAAGCAAGTGCTTTTGCAAACTCTGAATGTTGATGAGTGATGCGGTTGATATTCATTTGAGTTTCGTTTGTCAATAGGAGTTCCATACTGGCAAGAGCAGCTGTACAGGCTAAAGGATTAGCTGTAAATGAATGCCCGTGAAATAAGGTTTTATAACGGTCATCCGATAGAAAAGCATTGTAAATTTCATTGGAACAGGTGGTGATTCCCATGGGCATCGTGCCTCCCGTTAAACCTTTTGAAAAACACATAATGTCAGGCTTTTCCGTAAGATAATCAGCTGCGAAAATCTTACCTGTTCTTCCAAATCCTGTAAAAACTTCATCCTGAACCATAAGAATACCTTCCTCCCGGCAGAATTTCATGAGCTGGCTAAGATCTTCAGCATCATACATCAGCATTCCAGCCGCACCCTGAACCAATGGTTCATAGATGAAACAAGCTACTTCATCTGCCAGTTCTTTAATCTGTGACTGCAGGGTTTCCAGGTTTTCAGGATTGGGTGTATCAATAAAAACGACTTCAAACAACATGCTTTCAAAAGGTCTTGTCCAGAAGCTTTTTCCACTTACAGACATCGCTCCGAAAGTATCTCCGTGATAAGCATTTTTAAAAGCAAGAATTTTCGTCTTCTTTTTTTCCTGATTGTATGCATATTGAATACACATTTTTAAAGCAACTTCTACCGCTGTAGAACCATTATCAGAATAAAAAACCTTTTCCTGGCTGGCAGGAAGAAGCTGTAATAAATTCTCTGAAAGCTTTACAGCCGGTTCGTGAGTAAAGCCGGCAAAGATCACCTGTTCCAGTGTGTTTAACTGCTCAAAAACACGCTGTGCAATATAAGGATGAGAATGTCCATGCAGGGTAACCCACCAGGATGAAACAACATCCAGGTATTTTTTTCCTTCGGTATCATAAAGATAAATCCCTTTTCCTTTTACAATAGGAATGGCATCATCAGCGGTTTTCATCTGGGTATAAGGATGCCAGTTGACTGTTTTATCTCTCTCTTGCAGACTGATTTCTTTTGTTGTTGTATTCATATATTGATCTAAAAAGTAATGAGTGATGGAGATGGATTTAACAATAATTTAGTTGAATATAATATGTTACATGTTGGATTGATCGCAAAGGCGCAAAGTTTTATCATAGATTGCGTGGGATTTAAGGACGCAAGAATATTTCGACTTCGCTCAATATGAGATTTTCAGCAAGTACAACGCTTATTAAGTCGTTGACAGTATCACTTGTACATAATCAGTTTTATCGGAGATAAAACCCTTGCGCCTTAAAATATTACTTATTACATTTTTTGCGTCTTTGCGTTTCCAACCTATATCAGATTAAAGTATTCTAAAACCAATTTTGTAATAAAAGTGATAATACTAATGATCCAACTCATCACTCATTATTTATCATTTATAATTTACTAACAGCATGTTTCTTTTTTCATCATAGGTTTCAGTCCTAATGTCTGCAGCATCTGCATATCTTCAGAAACTCCGGGATTAGGCGTTACCAATAAGGTTTCTCTTTCTCCCGTAAAAATAGAATTAGCTCCTGCCATAAAGCACCATGCCTGTTCTGTTTCTGACATTTCTATACGTCCGGCACTTAGCCTTACCATAGAGGATGGCATTACAATTCTTGCGGTAGCGATCATTCTTACCATTTCCCAGGTATCGACTTTTTCATTATCTTCTAATGGTGTTCCAGCGACTCTTGCTAATGCATTGATAGGAACGGATTCCGGGTGTTTGGGCATTGTTGCCAGCGTCAGAAGCATTGAAATTCTGTCTCTGTGGGTTTCACCAAGTCCGATAATTCCTCCGGAACATACTGTGATTCCTGCTTTTCTTACGTTGTTGATCGTATTAATTCTATTGTCAAAAGTTCTGGTAGAAATGATCTCCTCATAATACTGCTCAGATGTATCAAGGTTGTGATTGTAAGCATACAATCCTGCTTCCTGTAATCTTAAAGCCTGTTCTTCCGTAAGCATTCCTAACGTACAGCAGACTTCAAGACCAAGGTCATTTACGCCTTTTACCATATCAATTACTCTGTCAAAATCACGGTTATTACGAACTTCACGCCAGGCTGCTGCCATACAGAATCTTGATGAACCGGAATCTTTTGCTTTCTGAGCGTGTGCAATTACGGTTTCTGTGGGTAATAAAGCCTGCACTTTGATATTGGTGTGATAACGTGCTGCCTGTCCGCAGTAGGAGCAGTCTTCAGGGCATCCACCTGTTTTGATGGATAATAGTGTTGAAATCTGTACTTCAGAAGGATCATGCCATTCGCGGTGTACCGTTGCTGCTTTATAAATAAGTTCCATCAGAGGTAAATGATAAATTTCCTCAATTTCTTCTTTGGTCCAGTTGTTTCTCAATGTTGTTTTAGTATCCATTATCCTATTTTTGTTATTGTTAATTGCTTTGCAGCATTTTGTATTGATTCCTTATCGGTATGATTGATCTCTGGAATTCTTATAATTTTTGTTTCTTTTTCAATAAAACTGCAGATCACTCTTTCTGTATCTTTCGGGAAATCTCCGTTAAGAATTAAATATTCCAACGGTATTTCTCTCTGTTGTAAGGCTAAGATTGAGAGTAAACTATGATTGATGCAGCCCAGATAGTTTCTTACGACCAATGCTGCCGGAAGGTTTAATTCTTCAATCAGGTCGATCATAAATGTTGTGTCTGAAATGGGTACCATAAGGCCTCCTGCACCTTCTACGATCAGTGGGTTTGCTGTTTTGGGGAGTTGAAAATCATTCAGATTAATGGTGATATTTTCTTCTCCTGCAGACTGATGTGGTGAAGCTGCCAGCTGTAAACGATACGTTTCCGGATGACAAAAGCTGGTATCTGTCCATGCTTCAATTTTATGACTGTCCGTGTAATGAAGGTCTCCGGACTGTATCGGTTTCCAGTATTCTGTTTTAAAATGCTGGACCAAAACAGCTGAACAAACTGTTTTTCCTATTTCGGTTCCTATTCCTGTTATAAATAATTGCATGCTTTGATTTGGGATTTGTGTTTCGTGTTTCGGGATTCGGGGTTTTTACATAAATTCTTTAATGATTTCTGTCAGTTTCATAATTTCTTCTTCTGTATTAAAGCTGTGAAGACATATTCTCAAGCGTTCGCTACCTTCTTTTACTGTTGGACTGTAAATGGCATAGGTTAAAAATCCTTCTTCAAATAAAGTGTTCTGTAGTGTTTTCAGTTTTTGATTATCCGGAATTAGAATAGCCTGAACCGGACTTGCTTCTGCGGATGGAGACTGTACATTTTGGCTTCGGAAAATTCTGATATTGTCCTGAAGTTTTATTGCCTGTTCATGATTTTGATCAAAAAATTCATATCCTGTTTTGATGCTCATCCACTGAAAATCTTGCGCTGAAGTACTATAAATGAAAGGGCTTGCAAAATTGACCAGATAAGATTTTACCGTTTCATTACAAAGAATTGCTGCTCCATGGCTTCCAAGAGCTTTTCCGTAAGTGATAACCGCTGCTGAAACCTGATCGTGTAACTGATGTTTTTCAATCAGTCCATATCCCAAAACTCCGAAAGCGTGGGCTTCATCAACAATCAAAGAAGCTTTATACCGTTCTGAAATCGCTGTAATTTCCTGAAGAGGAGCAAAATCTCCTTCCATCGAGTACAAACTTTCGATGGCGATATAACAATGTCCTTCCTGTCTTTTTAACACATTTTCAAGATCTTCGAGATCATTGTGTTTGAACTTCAGTTTTTTAGCATTCGAAAGTTGACACGCATCATGTACTGACCGATGAATCTGTTCATCCACAATCACTGTATCATGACGGCTGGGAAGCGTTGAAAACAAAGCAAGGTTTGCATTATATCCTGACGGAAAAAGCAATGCCGATTCAAAATGATGTTTCTGAGCAATAAAATGTTCCACTGAAGTGGCAACATTGCTGTTTCCGCTGATCAGTCTGGAACCTGTACTTCCTGAGAGCAGTTGAGGATTGTCTATACTCTTCTGCAGCAGAATGTTTTGAAGCTCTTTATTTCGTGCAAACCCCAGATAATCATTGGAATAAAAATCAACTCCTTCAGATTGAAGTCTTAACCGCCTTAACGTTCCTTCCGCTTTTCTTTTATCAAGGGATTGCTGAAAACGAAGGATATTATTAAGCATAATGTAACTGAGTAACTTCTCCTGTAATGGCATTAATCCATTCTTTATGCAGTTCTTTTTCTATGGTCAGAATATGATCTGCATGATGTTTCCAGTCCGGTGAAAATTCGTTGAGCTGGTTGATCATTTCTTCCAGATGTCCTTCTTCTTCAAGAATAATGGACTTTACCATAATTTTAGAAGAAGCTTCGGTAAGTGCCTCTTGATAAACCGGATACAATTCGTCAGCACGTACTTCAATCGCATAGGTTACAAAAAGATAGGCAGCATATTTAATATCTGTTTTATTAAGTTGGAAAGCTTTCTGAAGGTAGCGACAGGCTTTTATATCCAATGAGTGAAGATATTGACTTGTTGCAATAGGCGCCAGAAGCTCTGTGCTTTCGTAGGTTTTGCAGAGTTCAGGATCTATTTTACCGATCTGCTTTTTCAGATAATAAGCGTGGCGGTGTTCTTCAGCAGCATGTTTCAGCTGGATCTGAGAAACCAAAGTTGGATGTTCACATTTTGATATTTTTCGGGCACCGGCATTTTCCATGAAAGAAAGTGTATTGAGCCATTTGGCATGGGTGCTTCCGTCCTGTACAATTCTTTTTAACAGATGGTGAAATTCCATAGATTTTTATTTTGATGTCAAAAGTAGTATATTGCCGGATGGTTCTATGGTGCCAGTTTTGATATTATGGATAGTCCGGTTAAAATTCCTTATGAAAGTTTTATAAAGATTGATAGAAAATCAGAGACTTCTATCTATTTGCAGATTGCGAATCAACTGATCAATGCGATTCAGCGAGGTGTTTTACCTTTTGGAACAAAACTTCCGGGAACAAGAACCTTCAGTGAAATGCTGGAAATCCATAGAAATACAGCGGTTGCAGTGTATGATGAACTTTCAGCTCAGGGCTGGACAGAGAGTTTTCCGAATAAGGGAACATTTGTGATTGGAAAAGATCAGGAAAAACCTGTAAAAGTGAACGATTTTGAGCAGAATAATCTTCAAAACTATCCAATAACGACCGGTTTTTCATTCAAAACATCCAATATTTTAGATAATCCTTTTGAACATTCGGATTGTGAGTATGTCTTTAATGATGGGGTGCCGGATATCCGTTTAACACAAATCGGACAGCATTCCCGGTTTTACAGTTCTATTTTGAAACGTAAATCCAGCCAGAAAGCTTTCGGACATTACAATCATGACGGAAGTGAATTTTTTAAGGAACATTTATCCCAATATCTGAATCTTTCCCGCGGACTTCCTATTTCCAAAAATAATCTGCTCATTACCAGAAGTACGGAAATGAGTATCTATATTGTTTCCGAAATCCTTCTTTCTGCCGGCGATACTGTATTGGTGGGAGCTTTGAGCTATTTTTCTGTCAATATGATCTTTATGAAAGCTGGTGTTGATATTGTTTCTATTCCCATTGATGAGGAAGGAATTATCGTAGAAAGTGTAAGAGAAGCCTGTAAAAAGCAAAAAATACGAATGCTTTATCTCACTCCGCATCACCACTATCCTACTACGGTTGCTTTGAGTGCGCAGAGAAGATTTGAATTACTGGAACTGGCCAATGAGTACGGATTTATTATCCTCGAAGACGATTACGATTATGAATTTCATTACGATAAAAGTCCAATTCTTCCTTTAGCCAGTGCTGATACGAATGGAATGGTAATTTACATTGGTTCTTTCGGGAAATCTCTGGCTCCCGGATTCCGAACAGGGTTTATTGTAGCTCCGGAAAATCTGATGACTGAAATGCGTAAATACCTGGGAATTATAGACCGTCAGGGCGATATTCTGATGGAAAGAGCACTTGGAGAAATGATTGCAGAAGGAGAAATCAACCGTTATCTGAAGAAATCTTTAAAAGTTTATCAGGAAAGGCGTAATTATTTTTCCGGATTGCTGGAAGAAAACTTGGGTGATTTAATCTCCTTTCAGAAACCTTCCGGAGGACTTGCCATATGGCTGGAATGGAATATTCCGCTGAATCTGATGCAACTGAGCAGGAATTGCGCGAAAGACAATCTTTTTATTCCTAAAACATTATTGTATCAGAATAAAGGGCTTACCGCGATGCGTTTGGGATTCGGGGATTTGAATGTTGAAGAGATGAATAAGGGGATTGAGGTGTTTTCAAAAAACGTGAAGGGATTGATTGGGTGATTAAGGAAATTATACAGATTTCCAGGTAGACATTTATGAAAAAATTGTATTGTATTGCTTGCTGAAAATCTTTGATTTTCTTGCGCCTAAAAAATAGAAGATAAAAAAAATTGCGCCTTTGCGATTTCCAACTAAGATACTCTTTTGATAAAGTATTTTTGGAAATCGCAAAGGCGCAAATAAGGACTAAAACAATGCGTTTTAAGGCGCGAGGATTTTATCTTCGATAAAATTAATACTGATATTCTTACTTTTGAATAGTAAAAGGAGGCTATGTCAAAGTGTCATTCTGAACGAAATGGAATGTAGTGAAGAATCTCTTAACCTGAATTATGAATGAGATTCTTCCTTCGTCAGAAATCGAAGATTCGACGTAGTCAATGACAAAAGTCAATGAGTTGACTTTTGAGATAACCTCTTCTCTTTACTAATGATGAGTAGGATAAACTATTTTGTTTTTCTTATGTTTTGGTTTCTTCTTTTTCCTGTTTAAATAGATGATAAACCCGGTGATGGGAAGTGATGTTGCGATCATTGCTGCCAGAAAATAAATGATTCTGCTCGTTATCCCCAAGATGCTTCCGGTGTGAAGGTCATAATTTCTTTCTCTTAATGCGGTTCCATATCCGATATTTTTGTTTTTATAAGATTGAGATTTTAAGATATCTCCTGAATACTGATCAAAATTAAACTGTTCGTTTCTGTATTGTCTTCCGTCATAAGTTAGTTCAGCATAATAAGTACCTTCTTCTGATCTAGGAAAATTGATAAGCGCTGATTTCTTATCTTGAAGTCTGTTTTCCATGGTGCTTCCGATCAGATTGAGGATATGTTCCCGGTTTGAAAATTCTTCGGAAGGTATGGTACTTTTGGCTTTCTTTTCCGTAGAAATGTTTCCATTTAATGTATTCTTTATCCATTGATCTACATCTTCAAAGTTCCATATCAAAGCGGAATAAGAGATCAGAAGCAAAGGAATTATGGAATAAAATCCCAGCACATTATGAAGATCATAGTTGATTCTTTTCCAGTTGGCTGATAATTTAATGAAAAACATTCCTTTCAGCATGCTTTTGCTCATTTTACGGGGATACCATATCACAAGCCCCGATAAAAGAATGATCGCCAGCACGAGTGTGGAATAACCGGTAATTGTTTTTCCTATTTTCTCACCCAGCAAAAGCCTTCTGTGAAGATCCAGAACAATTTCAAAAAAGTCCTTTTTGGCATCTTCTACTTCCTGTGCTTTTCCGGTGTAGGGATCTACATAAATTCTATAATAATAAAGATAAGTTCCCCAATAGGTCCATGCTTCATTGTCTATTTTAAGGGTTCGGAATACATAGGTTTGTGCAGGATTGGCAGGAATTATGACCCTTTTGATCTTCAGTCCTTCAGGAAGTGCTTTTTCTGCTTTTTCCGTAAGCTCAGATAATGAAAGCTTTTTTCTTCCAATATTTTCAACGTAATATCTGTTGGGGTGAACAATATGTTTTAATTCTTCTTCGAAAGCCAGGATACATCCAGTAGCGGCCATAATAACAACTATAAGCCCGGACGTGAGTCCGAGCCATAGATGTAACTGATAGGCAATTTTTCTAAACTTTAATTTCATCCTTAAAATTTAAAGCTTACCTCAGCAACGAAATTACGAGGCATCTGAGCGACTACTACTCCCTGCCCTGCAAAATATTGTACATTGCCCAGGTTATTCATTTTAAATCCTAATCTGTATCTTTCTTTTTCAAGAGAAATAGAAGCATTGACTAAAGTATAGGCAGGAAATATAAACTGCCCGGTAACCACTTTATTTCCGGTAATCTGTTTTCCTACACGGTTTATCCCGAAACCTACTCCAAGTCCCTGAAGTCCTCTGATAGGAAGGATATAACTGATCCAGGAATTGAATACATTCGCAGGACCTGCAGATTCCGGACGGCGCCCATCTACAGCAGGATCAGCTTTTTCATATCTGCTGTGATTGTAGGCATATCCGGCCATAATATTTAATCCCTGAACAGGGTTCATGATCGTTTCGATTTCAATCCCTTTACTTCTCTGCGTTCCATCCTGAACAACAATATTGTATTCTTTTCCGTCACGGATCACTCCGGTTCCTCTCTGGATATTGTCAACAAGGATGTCATAATATGAAACGGTGAAATTAATTTTATTTCTCCAAAGATTTCCTTTTAATCCTACCTCCCATTGGTTGGCCATCTGTGGCTTCATATCTCCGCTATAGTCGGCCAACTGCTGTGTAACAGGTGCTGTATAGCTGAACCCATTCATATAATTTCCATAGGCTGATAACTGATCTTTGAGGATCTGGTATACGATTCCTACTTTGGGAGACCAGGCTGTCTGTTTGAATTCGCCCGCCCGTTTGTTATCATTCAGGTTAAGCTGTCCTTTACTTTCATAATGGTCCATACGCAAGCTTATCATCGTAATCAAACGGTCTGTAATATAGGTTACGTTTGAAATATAAGCTCCATAAAGGTTGGATGCAGTGGTATTTCTCACCAAAGGAGTTTTACCAGCTGAAATTGCTGCCTGAGTAGCTGCCTGGATTTTCTGAAGGGCAAGATCTTTAGAAATGCTTCCATAGCTTCCTGTCAGGTTTTGTCCGTCCACATTATCAAATACAACAATCGGGGAATGGTTATTGTTGATGGTCTGATTAAGATAGTCTAATCCTATCAGGACTTTATTTTTTATTTTTCCGATGTTAAATTCTCCATTGAAGTTTTGTTGAACACTTGTAGAAGAAGCTTCCGAATTCTGCCACTGTACATTACGTTCTAACATTGCATCACTGGTATTTCCTCTGATAAATTGATATTGATATAAACCTTCTGTTTTTCTGAAGTTTCTTGAAAGCAAGGTTTGTGAAGTCCATTTATCTGCAATTTTGTAATTAGCCTCAGCTTTTACATTGATGGATGGAGCTTTTAACGTCATATCATTGTTGGAATATGACCTTTTCCAATCGAAGCCAAGTTCATCAGGATTATGAGCAAAATAAGCTCTTGTTCTCGGAAGGAAAATAATCGGAGTGTTTGTTCCTTCATAATTGTAAATCTGAGCTCCTAGGTTAAATTTAAGTCTTTCATTAACCTGATAACTAATTGTAGGAGCTACAAAGAATGATTTTCTGAATTCAGAGTCTCTGAAACCATTCTGATACTGATAAGCCGCATTCAAACGGAATAACATATTTCTGGATTCTGTAATCGGTCCGTAAACATCAGTTGTGACACGATTCAGATTATAGCTTCCCATAAGATAAGAAGCCTCTCCACCGAAGTAATCTTTTGGTTTTTTGGTTACCGCATTGATAAGACCTCCAAAAGAAGTTACAGCACCTCCATATAAAGTTCCTGATGGTCCTTTGATTACCTCCAGACGTTCAATGTCCGCAGGATCGATCTCACCATTAGTATTTGCCGGAACGCCATCTACCATAGATACTTTGGTAGGAAAACCTCTAAGGCTGTAGTAGAAACTTCCGTCTCCTGAACCTCTTCCCGGGCTTCCCTGCATTTTTACCATTCCCGGAACATTTTTCAATACTTCCGAAATATCGTAAGTAAGCTGTTCCTTCATGATCTGCTGGTTGATGCTTGTATAAGCCTGTGGATTTTCAAGAACTTTCAAAGGCATTTTAGCCACTGAAGTACTGTCTTTATCCAAAAATTTATTTCTGCTCACTGCATATACGGTAATTCCCTCTATCACATTATTATGTAACGGGGCGTAGATTGCAGGAATTTCATAGACATCTTTCTGGATGTGGATAGATTCCCTCATCAGTTCAATGTCATTTAAAACCACCTGAAGCGTATATTCTCCAGGTGGCACATTTTCAAAGTAATATTCTCCTAAATTATTGGTTTTTGCCTGATAAGACGTATTGACAAGTCTTAAAACAGCGTTTTTTACCGGTGCTTTTTCAGACAGCATGATTTTGCCATGAATTCTGTCGCCCTGTTGTGCAGAAAGAGGGTTGGAAGATAAAGCAAGACCAAGAAGTAATATAAGGGTTTTAGATGTTTTCATGCTGTAAGTTTTGTAACAGGGGATAGTTTATTTTACCGTTTTGTGATAATGGGAATGATTCTATACGTTCTGTGCGTACATATTGTGGGTTGATACGCAGTTTATTTTTAATGGTTTCGGTGATGATCTGAGGATCAATGTCCGGATTGTCATACAGCACAACGATTTTTTTATCATTGGCATTCAGACATACGAAGGTATTGCCCTGCATTTCATTTTTAAGAATGAACTCTACCTCATCCAGATTAAGGCGTATTCCGAAAAGCTTCATGATACGCTTTATTCTTCCTGTGATATAATACATTCCGTTCTCCCCTTTTCTGGCGGTATCTCCGGTATGCAATACAGAAGGCTGCTCATATGTTGTCAAATCTTCCAGCTTATTGGCGTAACCTCCGAAAATACTGATGTGTGAAAAGAGAAGTTCATCGGTTTCAGGATCAATTCTGAAACTTCCGTTGTGTACAGGAGTTCCGATAGAAGTTTCCCCCTCCAGCAAACCTTCTGTGGTAAGATAAGCCATTCTTCCTCCTGCTTCAGTCTGCCCGTATTGTGCAAAGAATTCTTTTTTAAATTCATGACAGTAAGAGAAAATGGTTTTTCTCAATTCAGCATTGATTACGCCTCCCGTGTGGGTAAAATACCTCAGACTTGGAGAATCTTTTCTGAAGAATCCTATTCTGTTCAAATTTTCATAGAGGAAAGGCACTCCGCCCAACGTACTGTAGCCATACTCCTCCATTTCATCCCAGAATGCTTTCTGCATAATGTCTTTATCCGTGCATACAATTCTTCCGGCACGCATGCAGTTGGTGGTGAAAATAGAGAATCCATATACAAAGTTGATCGGAACATTTAAAGGAACCACATCGGATTCCTTAACGGGCATATACTGAAGGATGCTCAATGCGTTCTGATAAAGACTTTCATCAGATAATTTAACCAGTTTCGGAACACCTGTTGTGCCTGAAGTACTCAAAAGGATTTTAATTTCAGGGTTAATGGTAATTTCAGGTTGATAATCATCCTTTGCAAAGATGCTGATATGGTCTGAGAATTCTTTCAGGCTGTATCCTTCAATGGTTTCTCTTTGCGAATCAAAGATGTATTTCGGACGATATTCTGCCTCAATACGTTCTTTAAATTCCTCATGCAGTTTCTGTCCCAATACGGCAATGGTGTGTGCTGTTCCGTAAAAATTGAGAAGTACCTCAATACTGGACAGCTGATTGTCATTGTACAAAAAGAGCAGTCCTTTTTCTATCGGGTTTAAGCCTAAAGACCGATACAGTGTTCCCACCGGTATGGTTGTACCGGTGGAAGCATCTATAAACGCCAGGTTCTTATTGGCAATTACATTTTCTAAAATTTTCATAGGCCTAGTTTTCTACGAATACTTCGTATTTTTTCATTTTTTCGCGAATTTTTCCGACGGTTCCCATCTCCAGAATATCATTAAAATCAAATTTGATCTGGTAAAACTGTTCAAGCGCTTCTACGATCAGAAGATGAGACATAGAATCCCATTCCGGGATTTCCTGATACGTTAGTTTTTCGTCTACCAATTCTTTTTTTATGGCGATGGCAGAGGCGATAATTTCATAAAATTCTTCTGTAGTGTTCATTTTAAATTTTTATAGTTTTCCATTTTCCATTTCTAAAAATCATCAGGAATAGCACAGCTAAAACAATTTCCGAAGAAACGATAGCAGTAAATATTCCTCTCAGTTCCCACTGAAACCTTACTCCCAAGAGATAAGCCAAAGGAAGCTGAATCACATAAAACATGATGATATACAATAAAGTAACCTGCATAATGTTTCCGGCTGCATTCAGAGCACGACTGATTACCATTGTGAATCCTAAAAGCAGATAAGCCATAGAAACCACATGGATGTATTGAACCGCATATCTTGCAACTTCCGGTTCTGTAGTGAAAAATTTCACCACATATTCCGCTGCAATCTGCCAGAATAAGGCTACAAGTACCAGATACGTCATGTTGATTGTTCCTGCTCTCCAGACTGTTTTTTCAGCACGTTCAGGCTCTCCTGCACCCAAATTCTGGCCTGTAAGAACTCCGGCAGCATTTCCTATTCCCCAGGCAGGCATTGTTGCCACTGAAGCAATACGCTGAGCAATAATGTATCCTGCAAGCGCTGTTGTTCCGAAGGTAGATATGATTTTCACCATAATCAGCCAGCTGGATGTAGGAATGATATACTGGACCAATCCTCCAAAGGCGAGTTTCAGGATCTTCTGCAGTAATGGAATATCCACATGGAAAGGAACTCTGATGCTGATGCTGGTTCTTCCGGTAACAAATATAAAAGTCTGGTAT
Organism: Chryseobacterium rhizoplanae; assembly: GCF_900182655.1. GTDB lineage: Bacteria > Bacteroidota > Bacteroidia > Flavobacteriales > Weeksellaceae > Chryseobacterium > Chryseobacterium rhizoplanae. The sequence continues at coordinate 1,081,958 of NZ_FXTC01000001.1, read as the reverse complement.
AAAACCCCTAATGTCCTTGATAAAACCGTAGCATATGCCAATCCCATTAATCCGAAAGCAGGAATAAATCCTAATCCGAAAACAAGGATTACTGCAAGAATGATATTGGAAATATGGCAGATCCAAAGTGATTTCATAGCAATATCCGCATCACCGGCACCTCTGAACAGTCCATTTACCGAAAGGCGGAGAATTACAAGTCCGATGCTCAGAAAGACCAGTCTTGAAAAAGATACTCCATCAACTACTATATTGGCATTGATCCCCAGGAAATCTACAATTTCAGCAGAGAAATAACAGGAGATGCCACCAATAAGCACAGCAAAAATTAATGCCAGCAGGATAATATACTGAGCGGTTCTGCCCATTCCTTCCTGATCCTTTTCACCGGCTCTTCTTGCAATCAGTGTTGCTGCTGCGATACCGAGTCCTACTGCAATGGCATAAGCAAAGTTGATGTAATTGTCTGTGATCCCTACAAGACCCAGAACCTTGTCGCCTAATCTGGCAATAATCAATAGGTTGACACTCACAAAAACAGATTCCATCACAAGCTCCATCACCATAGGAATGGCAAGGCTAAAGATGGAACGGTTGATGCTTCCGGAAGTCAGCTCGACTTTTTTTCCGGCGATTGCTCCATAGGCAAAAACCACTCCTTCTTTTAGTATATGCAGGAATTTCCTCATACTGCTGCTACTGAATTTTTATTGGCAATCTGGTACAGCGGATTCGGCAGCGCTCCATCTTTTCTTGGAATGGCAAATGCTTTATTTTCACTGTAACCATTGTTTTTCAGACGCAGACTGTTGATATAGAATCTTTTGAATGCAGGTACATACAGGTCATACTTTTCAAATCGTTCCTGAAGGTGAGTATTCTCAGCTTTATAATTTTCTACACAGTTGTGAACCAATTCCCAGAATTTCTCTTCATTAAAGTTGGAATACGTATGCAACGCATTAGACAGATATCTGAAGAAGGCATCAAAAACGCCCAGCAAAATAAATAACGGAATATTTTCTTTGTTAGAAGACTGTATCAGGCCATCTGCAAGGTGTGCAGGGAGCTTTTCTCTTGCTTCAGTGGTTAAAACGATATCATCTACAAAGTCTTTGATTACAATTCTCTGTGGAACTCCGTTTTTCAAAACCACCATAATGTTTTCTCCGTGTGGCGTTACACACAATGAATGCGTGTAATAGATATGTAATAATGGGGTAAGATACGCATCAAGGTAACTTTCAATCCATTTTTCAATACTCAGACCTGCTTTTTCCGCAAATGCCTGGACCAATGGAACTCCGTTTTCGTCTACATACAGTAAAGAGGCCATGGTTACCATTTGCTCATCTTCTTTCAGATAATTTTCAGCACTTTCTCTCCATAATGCGCCAAGGAATTCATTATACTGATAAGGTACACTGGCAATAGCTCCATATTGTGGATGCAAATAGGTGATTGCAGCCTCTTCCCCTAAGAAAATAGTTTCTTTATTCTCAAGGTAAGCATCATCTTTAATTAAGCCTTTTACCCAGTCTGTAATGGCTGGAGCAATTTTCATTTGTTTAGGGGATAATCCTCTGATATTTCCCGTACTCAGAATAGAGACAGCCGTTTTCAGGTATCGCTTCTTAGGATGATCTACATTAAACAAAGTACGGATACTCTGCTGTGGGCTATAGGTATCACTACCCTCTCCCAGCTGGATTAAAAGTCCGGAAGCAATATCCCCGGCAAAATGAATCTGAAGCTTATGCTCCCACTGCCACGGATGTACAGGGATAAAATGATAGTCTTCAACAATTTTTCCTTCGCTTATCAGTTGCTGTTTAAAATCATTGTACAATAAATCCCCTATTTCGGAACGATAAAACTCATCTCTGTTAATATGTTCCAAAGACTGGAATGACGATCTGCTTTTATGGGAAGCCAGCCAGATCACTTTTAAATTCTCATCTGCTTCAGGGGCAAAGGTTTTCAGATCTGTTGGAGAAAAACCTAATCGGCTTTTATTTACAATTACCCACGGATGTCCGGTCATATTGTGTTCTACCGTTTGGTAATCAGCATCCGCAAGGTCTTTTGAAGACATTACTCCTCTTGATAAGATTAAAGCATCACAATACAAAGTATGCAATAATTCTTCGGTATATCTTGCAATGGTATAAGGATCTAGATCAAAAACAGACTGCATTTCCAGAAAGAAAGCTGCTACATCTACGGCAGACAGATCTTCACTGTTTTCTGTTTTTATAATGCTGTCTTTATCAATATACCAGTAATCCATCATTCTTTCCTGTCCGCGGAAGCTGTAGGTAATATTTTCAAATCCTGTTTCGAGTTTGAAAACTGTATATTCTTCTTTATCTTCAAAAGTTGCTACAGGTTTCAGAAGCTCTTCATGCATCAGTTCTGCGATGGTTTTGGCCATTAAGTTTCTGTTAGCCTGATTCCAGTTTTCCTGGCTTACTGTATTTTTTACGTTGGTGTTCATTTTATGATTAAATTTTGGCAGTTGGTAAATCAGCATATTTTTCCACATCGAAATCCTGGAAAGCAATTTTCTTTTCAATTGTATAATGCTCTCTTCCCAGAATATCATTGATGATATAGGAATTACGGTAAGCCGCCATTCCTAAGTCGGTAGAAATATAGCTGTGGGTATGTACTTCAGCATGGAGAACATAGATTTCTCCTCCGTTGTGGTCTATTGAATAATTTCTGTTCACATCAAACAATCCGCTGGAATCTCTTTTGATTCTGGACTGAATGTTTTTAAGGAATGCTGGTTCGTGGTAACGGTATCCTGTTCCCAGAATCAGATAATCCGCTTCCTGATCATAAGGTACCTCCTGTTCCAGTTGGGTAAACTCAAGGTTGATAAAATCCGGATTACTGTTGTCTACTCTATTCAGCTGGCTGTTAGGAATGATTGTAAGATTAGGGTCAGCGTTGTCGATGTTCAGATCATAAATAAAATCGTAGATATCATTGATGAGATCATAGTTGATTCCTTTAAACTGAGCTTGCTGTTTGCTTAAAATCGTTTTTCTTACAGATTCGCTTCTGTTGTAGAAATAATCAACATAATCAGGAGAGGTAAGCTCCAGTGTCAGCTTAGAATATTCCATGGGGAAAAATCTGTCCGGACGGGAATACCATCCCAGCTGCGTTTCTTCATTTCTGTTTTGAAGCAGGTCATAAAAAACCTCTGCGGCACTTTGACCAGAACCAATGATAGCAATCTTCTTTCCTTGAGATAAAAGTTCCTCTTTTCTATACAGATAAGAACTTGTATGAATAATTCTGGAATCATCTTTCGGAATAAAAGAAGGAATATGAGGTTGTGTCCCCGTTCCTAAAATCAGTCTTTCTGTTTTAAAAACAGTTGTTTCTTTTGTTTTGGTGTGAATGGTCATCACATGATATAAACCTTCTTCATAAGTGATATCCATTACCTGTGTTGAAAAACGGCACTGTGGAAGCTGTTCAATTACCCATTGACAGTAGCGGTTGTATTCTTTTCTCGGGATAAAAAAGCTTTCACGGATGAAGAATTTGTACAGTCTTCCGGTTTCCTTCAGATAATTCAAAAGGCTTAAAGGATTCGTAGGATCAGCCATGGATACGCAGTCGCATAAAAATGGAGTCTGCAGGGTTACATGGTCAATCATCAGTCCCGGATGCCAGTCGAAACCATCTCTCTGGTCCAGAAAAAGGGTCTTGAGTTCCGGAATCGGATTGGATAATGCGGCAAGTCCCAGGTTGAAAGGGCCTACGCCTATGCCTATTACATTGTATACGGCTTCGTTAGTCATTTTTTGTGATGTTTGTGGTGATTTGTACTTCTTTATTCTGTGGGAATTTTTCCCAGTACCATTCTCTGTAACAGAAGTTCAGATTGGCTTTTTTATGAGGCATTTCAATTACTTTATCTACTTTGAAGCCTACGTGGGCTTTGTTCATCATAGAAGCAAGAGAGTCTACGGATCCTTCACCTACCATTTTTCCTACCTGTGGCTGTGCAAAAACATAATCAACCATAGATTGTGTAGATGGAGATACAAATTTCTTCTTAGGATCAGTAGGTGCTATGAATTGGTGTGTTCCATAATCTGTTGGAAGTACTTCGTAATAATCTCCCACGATATCTCTGCATGCCCAATAGATTTCAATATTACATGAAGGTTCATCGTTTCCTGCAATGATATAGCTGTGGGCTTCATCACTTGGAAGCATTAGTCTGTAATACGTTTCCAGTTCGTCAATAGGCCAGTTCATTTGCCATATTTTTACAGCATGTTCACGGTTGAACCATTCATGAAGCATTTCAAGGTCATTTTCAAGATCTATAGGACGCATACTCATGGTCACATCTTCTTTCTGGAAATACCTTTTAAAGAAAACTTCTGTTCCTTGAGGATGAATCAGCTGATCTGAGAAAAAATGTTTATGAAGAAGGTTCGGAACTTTAGCATAAGAAATTGATGAAGCATTCACACCTCCATCCACATCAGCAACGGCCGAATGAAGATTTGATTTTACTGCCCAATATCTTTGATTCAAGGCATATTCTGTTAAAGATGATGGTTCAGATTTATGAAGGTTTTCAAATTCTCTGTACAGAATATGGATCAGTCTTCTTTCTTTTACGAGGCCTGTTTTTCCTATGGAAGCAATCAGTGCGCTCAGATTACTTACCAAAAGATGGTGAGAAATAATATCTAAAAGACGTTCATCTCTAATGAAAAGATCCTCAACTTCAGGATAGTTATTGATCAGATTCTGATACTTCTCCTTAGAACTTTCTTTAATCAGGTACCCTTGCCCGTCTCTCACATAAATTGACTCAGGAAGAAGTTCGTTATCCAGCTGAACAAGAAGATTCTGCTGATGCACTTCCGGTGCCATGCCTAACTGATTATACAATCTGTTTAATGGAGAAAGCAATAGACTCACATATTTTTCAAACCAGATAATAGCAGCTTTTTCCGGTTCCATTCCCAGTTGATTGGCAACATTTTTAAAGAAATGGGTTGTAAAATTGAAACCATCTGTAGATTCATCCTGACAAAGTCTTGCCAATAAAATGACTTTATCTTCAGTTGAGAAGGGATTTTCACGAAGCAGAATGTTCAGGCTGTCTATATTCTTTCCTTCAAATTGTACACTTAATGAGGAAGGTTCCAGCAATAATTTAAAATTAGGGAAACTGTCTTCAAATAAAGCTTTCTCATGCTGCCACCAGATTGCTGAAGCATATCCTCTGTTGAGATCTTTTAAGTTGTTTGTTCTCACAGAGCCTGTCATTAAAACATGCAGAGAGAACTTCAGCATCCAGATAAAATCAGCATTATATACCGTTCTTATAGAGGATGTTGCGTAAAAATCCTCACCCAAAGGTCCGATGTGAATAATCTTACCGGAACCCAGCATTTCAGGGTATTCTGCTGTTGATAAAAGATATTGCGCCTCCCATGGATGACAGGGAACGATGTAAAAATCATTGATGTTTTCAAAATCGTAGCTTTCCGGTATGGATGCCCATTTTTCAAAGATTTCTTTTGCTGAAACTCCCGGAAGAGATTTTTCTGTGATGCAGTCTTTATGAATCAGGAAATAATCCAGCTGAAATCCTTTTCCGAATTCGGGACCATATAACAACTGTTCTTCTTTAGAGAAACCCATTCTTGATTTGGTGAAAGGATGTAGATTGTGTCCTGCAGGAAGCATTTGTTCAGACTCCAAGAAAGAATAAGTTAAAAGCTGATCATCTTGCAGACATGCTTCAGTTGTAAGTTCCAGATTTCTTAAACTGCTTTGAATTCTTTCTGCAAAGCTTCTGAATCCTGTTTCATCGGTTATTTCAGAAAACTCTTTGTAAACCAGTGCAGTCAGTTTTTCATCATTCACTTCAAAAACTTCTTGGTTTTGGTGGTCTACCGCCCACAAAACAGGTCCATATTCATGGAAAAGCGTTTCGGAACGATAAGAAACCGGGGCAAATAAAAACAGTCCGCTTTTCTTCATTTCGAATCTCATATGCAGTGAATATTCACTGTTCTGAAGAGCTTTTGCCGTCAGAATGTCATATTTTGGAACTCCCTGGTAGAATTTTCCGTTTCCCAGTTCTCTTAACATTCCGTTAAGTAGGATCCTGAAAGTAATTTCACGGACTTTTTCTTCTGTTTTAGTTTTCTGTATTAAAGTCTTTTCCATGCTTTTTGATTGTGGTGAGAATCTGATGAATGTCTTCTGTCGTCGTAATCGGGTTCAGGAAGGTGAATTTCAAATAGAAATTTCCATCAACCTTTGTACTTGCTACAAGGATTTCTCCACTGTAGAACAATTTCATCTTGATGTATTGATTCAGGGCATTCAGATCACTGATTTCCGGATTTACATATCTGAAAACAAGAACACTTAAGTCAGAATCTGAAAGAAGTTCAAAATCAGCATCTTCAGTGATCATTGCAGCAGCATCTTTGGTAAGATCAATCACAGTATCTGTATATTCTGCTAACTGTTCTTTCCCCATCATTCTTAGGGTAAACCAAAGTTTTAAGGCATCAAATCTTCGGGTACTTTGGGTAATGGATTTATTGATTTGTGCCGGAATTTCCTCCTCGTCCATTTCTTTCGGATTCAGATAATCGGCGTGATGTTTCAGAATCAACAGTTCTTTCTTGTTTTTAACAATAAAAGCACTGCTGCTGATGGGCTGGAAGAATGATTTGTGGTAATCAATCGTTACAGAGTCTGCTCTTTCAATGCCGTTGATCAGATCACGGTATTTTTCGCTCAATAACAGAGCACATCCATATGCCGCATCTACGTGCATCCAGATGTTATATTGTTCTGCAATATTGGCGATATCATCCAGTGGATCAATGTTTCCAAAATCTGTAGTTCCTGCTGTTGCTACAATACCAATAGGAATATTTCCTAACTGCTCTTCTCTTTTAATATATTTTTTCAAAAGAGAAATATCCATACGGAAACGGTCGTCTGTAGGAACTTTCACGATACTTTTCTCTCCTAATCCCATAATGGAAGCATTTTTAAGATTGCTGAAGTGAGATTTATCCGAAACGAATATTCTGAAACGGCTTGCTTCCACTGGAAGACCATCCATTTTAATATTGTGATTGTATCTTTTCTGAGAAAAGCAGTCGCGCATCATGACCAATCCCATTAAGTTGCTCTGTGAGCCTCCTGCTGTGAAAACACCATCGCTCTCATTAGTGTTATATCCAATCTGACCCGCAGTCCAGTCGATCAGTTTTCTTTCCATGAAAGTTCCTCCGGCACTCTGATCATAAGTATCTTGTGAAGAATTTATGGCACTTACAAGAATTTCTCCTGCCAATGCCGGGATTACTACGGGACAGTTTAGGTGAGCTACATATTGTGGAAGATGAAAAGCTGTGGCATGTTTCACATAGATTTCGTCCACTTCTGCCAGAAGCTCATTATAGTTGGATAATTTTTGATTAAGATCAATCTGTTGTACCATTCCTTTCATGGTTTTGGCTTCTATACCACTGAAAGGTTTGTTGTTTCTGTGAAGAAATTCCTGAACCAGGTCTAAAGTACTATTGACAGCATTACGATAGTGATCGTAATTGTCAGGATGAAAAATATTTCCAAAATTCCCCGAAATGTGAGGTGAAGTTATGCTTGTGGGCTCTTCCAGGGATATTAAATTGTTGTTCATAAAAGTTTTGTAATGTGATTTTTTTAATCTGTGAATTGTTGTGGTTTTTTCGATATATGATTATATATATCTGATAGTCAGGTTTTTAATTTTTACATTTTTTATTATATTTTATTTGGTGATTACATAATTATTACTAAATTTGACTTGGTTATTGTTATTTAGAATAATTAAAAACAAAGATAAAAATTATTACTTAACACCAAATTTTTTTTAATGAATTCTACAGAAATTTTAGATAAAGACTGTTTAACAGCTGTAAAACTGCTTCCTACGGTCATAAAAGTCACCTCTCAGGAAAGAAGAATGATAAAAGATGCAGCTTTGCATCTTCAGAAAAAGTATGATACTTATGAAAACCGTGATTTTATTAAGCATGTGCATCAGCTGGCGTCTTATTTTTTACCCGAGAGAATTTTAAATATAGCGGCTGATTTTGCGAGTGACTTTTCAAAAAATCAATACGGTGCACTGATCTTTACCGGATTAATGGACATCGATCAGGAGAATATAGGCTCTACACCTCCCAATTGGCAGGCAGCTGATTATTCAAAATTTAATTTATATGGTTTTGCATGTGCGCTTATTCATGGAGCACTTCCCTCAAAGCCCGTACAATACTATTCACAGCGTAAAGGCGGCGGATTGATCCATGCTATAATACCTGATGAAAGAATGAAAGAAACACAGACTGGATCGGGATCTTCAACAGATTTGTATGTGCATACAGAAGATGCTTTTCTGAAACATCAGGCAGATTTTTTAAGCTTTATGTACGTGAGAAATGAGGAGCAGGTCCCTTCTACTCTATATTCAATCCGTTCTCATGAATCTATCGGGGAAAATTACAGACCTCTTTTTGAGCGTATTTATAAAATTCCAAAGGATGCCAATCTGGAAACGGGAGATAATGAAGAGGAAACATTAGATTCTGTATTGTATGGTAATTATAGTCTTCCGTTTATGCGTTTTGATGCTGCTGAACAATTGTTCAATTCCAGTATCAGACAATCTGATGAAGCACAAAGTACACTGCATGAGTTCTGGGAAGAGGCCAGACATTTGATTTATTCAGGATTTACGCCTCAGGCAGGAGATGTGATTCTGGTTAATAATCATTTATGCGCTCACGGAAGATCGGCTTTCCGTGCGGGGGTAAGAAATATTGACGGTATAGAACAGCCTTGCGAGAGAAGAATCATGCTTCGTATGATGAGTAAAGTAAGCCTTATCGACATGAGAGCACATACACTTACAGAGGATCCGTTCTTTGTGATAGAGGAACATCTGGGTAAAAATTTTAAACATTTTTAATATAATGCTTAGTTAGCATTTTTGAACATTCAATCAATCGAAAATCCTTTTTAAGCATTGCTTGAAAAGGATTTTTATATGATTTTTCACTTGATTGACCCTTGTCAAGGTTTTAAACCTTGACAAGGATTAAAGATGGTAAGTTTTGGCTAAAGCCATCGGAATTTATATTTATTAAAACGGGCTAAAGCCCGTTCCTATTGAATATTTAAAATGTAAACTATACTCTTTGTTATGACTCTATCAGTATTCAAAAATTAGTCAGATTGCTTTTCAATAGAAGCGGGCTTTAGCCCGCTTGTCTGATCGTATTTGATAATTATGGCTTTAGCCAAAACTTAAAAGCTTATAATTTTACTGTTTAAAAAAACTGTCAAACAAAGACAACTGTTCAGATAACGATCTGCTCCAATATTCAGGAACATGTCCGCCTAAAGATTCTGTGTAAAGGTGCTGAATCTTCATTTCTGTCAGCTTTTTATGAAAATTTCTGTTCATATTGATCATTTGAGTGTCTTCCGTTCCACAGTCGAAAATATATTGCTGATCTGCTCCGGCCATCAGTTTTATTTTGCTGTCAGTAAGGAAAACAGGATTAATGGATTCCAGTGGGCCTAAAACCTTATTCACCAGATATTTCTGATATCCTTCTCCAAAAGAATTAAAATCAAGGGCGCCACATGAACTTCCTACGATGCCAAATGTTTTGTTATAAGTAACTCCGATGTTGGTTGCGCCATAGCCACCCATACTCCATCCCATAATCCCACGGAATTTTTTCTCAGCTTTCACAGGATAATTTTTGTCAATAAATTCTACCAGTTCTTTTCCGATAAAAGTCTGATATTGTGAATCCTTAATAAGCGGGCTGTCTACATACCACGAACTGTAATTTCCATCCGGAAGTACATAGATTGTTTTCAATTCCTGAGCTTTTTTAACCAAATCAGGAATATCCTGCTTCATAATTCTGTCCGGATTACCACTGAAACCATGAAGGATATAGACCGATGGATACTTCGTATTAGGCTGTAAATTGGGAGTGATGATCACTGTTTTGATTTTTTTATTCATTTTCGGACTGAAAATTTCCTGATGAATAATTTTTTGTGCGGATAACTGTACAAATGCAGTAAGGACAAATACAATTTTGATGAGCTTCTTCATGCTGAAATAAATTTTAATTAATGATAATCACTGGTATCTTATTTTTTTAAACATATTGTGTACCAATGCATCTTTGATGTAACAAAATTGTAGTATAAAAAAGAGAAAAGCCTCAACATATGTTGAAGCTTTTGTTAGTTTATTCAATTTCAAATTTAGGAATTTCAGTAAAGCTCCTTCTTGATCCGGCTTAGCTGTGTAGGTGTGATTCCCAGATAAGAAGCGATATGATGCTGTTTTAATCTGTTGTAAAGGGACTTATTTTCAATCAATTGTAAATAACGTTTTTTTGCTGTTTCATACTTTAGCGAGACTTCCAGAGGCTCTTTTTTTACTACCCAGTTTTTTTCCAGATAATACATGTGGAAAAGTGCCAGGTCATGATGCTTTTCAAGCAGTTCCCGGTAGGCTTTTGCAGGATATTGTATCACTGTGCAGTCTTCCAGTGCAATGATTGTGAAATCACTGGGTTCATTTTTGATAATGGCAGCCGTGGAAGCTACAAAACTGTTTTCCTCAAAAAAGATTTTATAAATATTATCCCCTTGTTCATCTACAGTATAATACCCTATCAATCCGGATTTTATGAAGTAATAATATCTCGCCATTGATCCGGATTCCAGCAGTAAATCATTTTTGTGGTAATATTCTTCTGTACAGATATTTAATAAATCTTTAAGCGTTTCCTCAGATAAAGGATAATAGTGATTAATATGTTTTGTAAATTCTGAATGGTTCATTTTGGTATTTAGAAGGTATAATGAATTGTATTACATAATCATCTGTGAAAATCTGTGTAATCAGTGGTTAAATACAATCTTTCTATTTTGAAGAAAATTAATCCAATACTTTTTTCATCATCAGATCCGTCTGTTCTTCTTCCCCGAGCCTAAAAATATGCTTATCAAACTCAACGAATCCATTCTTTCTGTAAAATTGTAAAGCTCTTAGATTTTCCTCCCAGACTCCAAGCCACAAGTATGATTTATTCAGATGTCTTGCTGTTTCCAAAGCCTGGTTATAAAGAAGCTGGCCTACTTTTTTTCCCTGGTGGCTTTTCTTTACATAGATTCTTTCAATTTCCAGGCTGCTTTCATCCTGAAGTTCTGTCTGCGCTTTTCCGGAATTAACTTTCAGGTAACCAACCGGATTGTCTTCTTCCCAGGCAATATAGAAAAATGAATCAGGATTATTCAGCTCTGATTTTATCTTTTCAGTATTAAAGCTTTCTTCCAGGTACTTTTTCATAGCCTCTTCAGTATTATCTTCTGCAAACGTTTCAGTGAAGGTTTGCATACCAATATTCTGAAGTGTTTCGAGGTCTTTTTCGCTGGATCTATTGATAATGATTGATGACATAACAGGTATTTATTGTTCTAATTTATAAATAAGATTTTTTATTTCAGGTAAGGTTAGTTCTGTTTTTGTTTCTGATGTTATTATATTTTTTAAAATTTTGATGTGGGCAGCCTTTAAAGCATCTTCGCTTTTCACTTCCTGATCGGGGATCACTCCTATATGTTCCCAGTTCTTTTGAGTACTTAAAGCCGTTATTTTTCCTGCCGGAACAAGCAGTAAATATTGATTTTGAACCATAAAATGATCTACAGGATTGGCTGCACCCCCTGTTTTTTCACCAATTACTTCGGCAAGTTTATATTGCTGCAAGAAATAGGCTACAGCTTCTCCGGCCGAAAAAGTCTTTTTACTGGTAAGAATATAGATCTTTTTATGAAGATATTTCTGTCCGGAAACTTTGGGTTGAGTACTGTCTGCAACCGTTTTCTGATTATGCCTGAAATACGTGGTATAAAGATCTTTTTTTTGATCAAAAAAATAGCTTAAAAACAAAAGAAGCATCCCGTTTTCTCCACCTCCGTTTTCCCGAAGATCAATAATCAGAGAATGGGTATTGGCAACAAAATCCATGGTGGCGGCTAATGTTTTTTCACTGGCTTCAGGAGAGGCAAAACCTTTATAATTAATGTACCCGATATTCCCCGGAAGTCGCTGAACTGTTTCAAATCCGAAATTTTCAAGACTATTATGCTCATTGTTCAATTTCTCTTTCTCTTTTTCACTCATCTGTTTTTCGGGCGTGTAGTTTTCGAGATATTTAACGAAAAAATGTTCGTCTTTAATAGTTGTTCTTAACTTTTGAGTAAGAAGATCTGCAAAATCTTTTTTATTGAGGTCTTTAAAAGTTCCCTTTTTCAGTTCACTTTGAAATAAAGAGTCTACTTTTTTATAAGTTTCTTTATCAATATAATGACTTTTTACTTTTTCTGTAATATCAGCAAGCACTATTGAAATATCATTTTTCTGGGCACTCGAAAATAAGAAAGTGAAAAGGGAAATCCCAGCATATAATTTTTTCATTGAAATAAGGATTTAATATTTCAACAAATGTATTTTAATGAGTTGTGTATGAATTGTAAAAATGGAAACTCAGATGAATAACCAAACATTATTCTGATCAGTATCTACATTCTCAAAGAATTTCCCGGGGCTTATTCTGGTAAGTTCTTTAAAATCTTTAATAAGATGGGACTGATCATAAAACAGATGTTCATAGGAAAGTTCTGTAAGGTTTCTGGATTTTTTATTTGAAATCAAAACATTACGAAACCGCTGTATTTTTCTGAATTCTGAGGCCGGTTTAGCCAGATATCGCTGAGAGATCTTGTTGACATACTGTCTCGTGATTTTATTTTTTGAAGCAATTTCTTCGATACTCAATTCTGTTTCAAAATCATTCAATATTGTATAAGCCAGATGTAAGTCTCTCTGCCGCAACTTGGAAAGACAATAGTTTTCCAGTATATCAATTTGTATTCTCCTGTCAGGCTCTTTTAAAACAGTGCTCATAATGTCTGTAAAGTCTGAAAGAAGGATTTCCTGTTCCAGATCTTCGCTTTTATCAGCATTAAAAAAATGATAAATACCCAATGGTTTAAAGTAAACGGTAACTTCATTAACCGATTGCTGATAAAAAATTTCAGTAGGAACAGAGCATCTGAATACAAAATCAACCACAATATTCTCAGAAGTAGATCTGGTAATTTCTACCCATCCTTTATCCTGTGTAACACAGACATCCTGACATGCTGATACAATAAAATAATTGTCCGGAAATGTAAGATATTTTACCGGTTTCTGATGATCATCTCTTTCTATAAAATAATATCCTTCAATATAATCTTTCAAAACAGGATGCATCGGTTTATAAAAAGTAACTTTCATATAAGTGATGGGTTGAAAGTAAAAATACAAATAGAAAACAAAATCCTGACACTTTGTTCAGGATTTATATTTGTTTATGAAAACAGTATTTTTTTAAAGGCTTCGGAAGCCAGATGTACCTGTACGCTCCAATCATCTGCTGCGTCACTTCCTGCATCGTCAGAAATATATTTCAGACATAGAAACGGAATATTTTGCTGTTGAGCAATCAATGCCAGTGGATAAGCTTCCATATCTACAATATTATAATCTGTCTCGGAGTGGTTCATTTCAAAACTGTCACCGCTGCCACAGATTCCTTCTTTCAAGGTATCCATTTTAAGACCGTATTCCAATACAGGAGGCACTCCTGATAATGGCGTTTCATAGAGTTTAAACCCAAGCCCTCTTACGTCCATATCTCTCTGGATGAACTTTGTACAGCATACCACTTCTCCTTTATGAAATCCTTTACTTCCTGCAGAACCTAAGTTTACAATCAGTTTAGGTTTTCTTGCGTGAATTTCTTTGGTTAATTCTATCGCAGCATTTACCTTTCCGATCCCTGTAATTAATTTATTTTTATCATTAAAAACAGTTCCTGCTTCAGAATCTAATGCAAAAACAAAAAGAGTATCATCAATTGAATAGTGTGTTTCGTTGTTAATTTTTATCATGGAGAAATCAGATTTATACAGCTGTTGGTACTGCATGACAAAGATACAACAGGTTTTTCTAATATATTAAATTAAAACCCCAAAACAATTGATTTGTTTTGGGGTTTTATTATCTTAGATACTGCATCCGTCAGCATCACAGGAAGCTCCGCTGCCACCGGAAATATCCTTAAACGGACTTACAGTTTCTTTATAAGTCTGCTGAAGTGCATTTTCAAAAGTCTCTACAGGCTGAGCTCCGGAAACGGCATATTTACCGTTCAGCACAAAGAATGGAACTCCGGAAACGCCATTATTTCTTGCTTCAAGAATATCCTGGTTTACTTCATCATCCAGTTGATCTGTAGTAACGGCTTGTCTTGCTTCCTCTTTGTCAATTCCTAAGCTTTCTGCAAGAGCAACCAAAACTTCAGTATCGCCTACATTTTTTCCGTCAATAAAATGAGCGATAAACAAAGCTTCTTCCATTTCATTGGATTTATTGTGCTTTTTGGCCAAATGAAGCAATTTGTGGGCACTGAAAGTATTGGTGATCAAAGCTTTTCCAAAATCAAAATCAATTCCCGCTCCTTTTCCCATCTGGGTAACCTGACTAAGCATTTGCGTAGCCTGAGCTTCAGGAACTCCTTTCTTTTCTCTAAAATATTGAATAGTATCCTGAGTTTTTTTTGGATCTAAAGTTGGGTCCAGCTGAAAACTTTTCCATTCTACTTCTACTTCATCTTTGAAAGGAAGCTTATTCAAAGCCTGTTCAAAATTATTTTTTCCGATATAGCAAAACGGACACATCACATCCGACCAGATTTCTATTTTCATTGTATTTATTTTAAATCAAGAAACTGTTTAAACTTAAAAAAAATATTAAAACCATTAAGAATTGATTTAAGAAATAAAATATAGTTAAGATGAATCATTCTGATTTTTAAGCCTAAAGCGAAGCTTATCTTACTATTCTCAACACCTTATTACAATCTTAATGTTTCAAAAATAAAAATTTAAACAAGTTTCAAATTAATAGTACAAAGTTACTACAATTTATTCAATGTAACAAAAATTGTTACAGTTTAATTCTGACAAATGGAAACAACCTGGCTTCGTTTTTCAACTCTGCTTTTTAAGATCATCATCAGAAATGCAAGTAGCCCGAAAACAACACCTATCCATGGAATATATGCTACTCCTTTTGTAACGATTATCCATCCTCCGATTGTAGTTCCCACTGTCACCCCCAGATTTCCAAAAGATGTAGCCAGGCTGTTGGCAAATTCCAGAGAATCCGGTGCGGAAGAGATCATATAAGCTGATGCATTCAGAAAACTTGGTGAATACAGAAATCCCCAGACTCCGATTACCAGAATTGTTGCGAATAAATTTCCATCAGAAAAATATAAAAGTACAGGTATTAAAATGGTTCCTGAAAGAAAAATAGCCGTAGTACCCGCAATATTTTTGTTAAGCATTTTTCCGGCAACTCCATTGGCCATCACTCCAATAATTCCAAATAACAAAAGCATATAGCTTACCATTGAAGTATCCATTCCTTTAGCTTTATTCAGGTAATCTGCAAAATAGCTGTAGGTAGAAAACCACGCCGTAATCATGAAAAAGTTAGTCATAGTACTCAGAATAAACGGAGGCTGCTTCAGGATTCTGACCTGATTTCCATAAGATTTTTTCTCTTTTACAGGCATCGGAGGAAGAAGGAAGTAAATGACCGCTAAAGCAATCAGACTTACCGCAGTCTGTATCATAAATGAATATTCCCAGGACCAAAGCCCCGCAATCCATGTTGCAAAAGGAACCGTTGTAACCATGGCAATGGCAACTCCATTAAATACAATTCCCATCAGTTCATTTTTTTTCCGGTTGTCTGCCTGGGAGACTGCTACAGATAAAGCTGTTGCAATATACACAGGCTGTAGAAATGCCGGTAAAATCCTAACCAGCATCAACAGCCAGAAAGGAGGTGAAAAAGAAGATACAAAACCTGTAATCAGAAACATGAAAATGGCTGCAAGCATTATTTTTTTACGATCAAATCCTGAAGTAAATAAGGTCATAAAAGGGCCTGTAAGCGCGATAATCAATGCAAAAGCACTCAAAAGATAGCCTGCCTTGTCTATACTGATTTTATAATGTTCTGCAACCGGCGGGAGAATTCCAATAACGCCAAATTCTGTTGTAATAACGGCTATGAACCCAAGACATCCAATATATGCGTATTTTTTCATTATACTTTTTCTTCTACAGAATTTAAATTTCGGTGAGCAAAAACAGCCATTTCACCTATTGCAGACTGTACTTCTTCCAGAATTTCTCCCATATGCATAAATCCGTGGACCATATCTTTGTAAAGACTTGTTGTAAGTGTAACGCCTGCATTTTTCATATTTTCAGAAAGCTGTTTCCCGTCATCAAGCAAAGGGTCGTGCTCTGCAAGAATTATTAAAGTAGGTGGAGTTTCTTTAAAATCTTTTATTAAGACAGGAATTGCCAAAGCATTATCTTTTTCTTCTTTGGGAAGATACCAATCCCATGCTTCAATACCGCCTTGCTTATTAAGAACAGGTCCGTTCTCATAAGTTTCCCACGACTTTGAATTGAGTTGATTATCGGCTGCAGGATAAATTAATACCTGAAATTTCAGATGTTTTCCTATTTGAGTAGAAACAGCCGTAGCCAATGCTGCGCCAGCGCTATCTCCTATAATTCCTATTTTATCAGGATCAATTCCTAACGATTCTGCATTTTCCATGACCCATTTTATGCTGTCAAGAGAATCGTTTAAGCCTGCAGGAAAAGGATGTTCCGGAGCAAGACGGTAATCTACAAAAATAACCACAGATCCGGTTTTATTAGCCAGTTTACGGACTACCGCATCATGGGTTTCATATCCCCCAGCGATGAACCAGCCTCCATGAATATAAATAATAGCCGATGAATTCTGAATATCCTTTCCGTTAGGACGATAAATCCGAACAGGAATCTGATGGCTTTCTCTTTGAATCTCCAATTCTTCAATCATTGCAACGGATTCTTTTTTCCCGCTAAGCTGAAGAGACATTGTTTCCAGGTATTTTCGGGCTCCATCTAGTGAATCCTGTGGGTTGAAGGGTTGTATTCTTTCTAAATGATTTAAAATCTGTGTTATTTTAGGTGTTAATTGCATTATTATTTTAATTTAAGTTACTATTATTTTGCAAGGAACGTGAGCGCTATTGTTCCTTCCTGCCGCATATTTTCTGCTTTCTGTGTGTAAAATTAAATCTCAAACCTTACATTTGCATTGTATACAGCTAAATGTATGGTACTAACAAATTTGTAAGTAATGGGAAAGTTAAAAGAAAATTCGACGAATAATATCAACAGACAGTATATACAAGGATGTGACCTGAGCTATGCTGTATGTAAAATCGGAGGCCGGTGGAAATTGATTATTTTAAATAAACTAAAAGACGGAAAATTACGTTTCAGCGAACTTAGGAACTCTATTTCAGGAATCACGGAAAGAATGCTTACCCTGCAGCTGAGAGAGTTGGAAAAAGAAAACCTTGTAAAAAGAACTGTTCATGCAGAAGTTCCCCCAAGAGTAGATTATGAACTTACAGATATTGCCCGGGAGCTGATCCCTATATGGAAACAGCTTGATAAATGGGGAGGAAAACATAGGGAAATGATGCTGACACTGGAAACAATTGAAGAATAAGAGATTTTAAAGATTTCGAAATTAAAATAAGTTGAAAATAAAAGGAGCGGGATTTTATCTTTGATAAAATCCCGCTCCTTAAACAAATCCGAAATATAAAAATTTACATCTCTGCATTTGCTCCATTTACCCTTTTTGAAAACAAAATGTGAGCGATCAAAGCCAATACCCCAAATACCGTTCCTACAAAGCATACCCCACTCCATTGAGCCTTTTGCCATGCAACGGATGCCAGCCAGGTTCCCAGTGATCCCCCGATGAAATAAGACACCATATACACAGTATTCAGCCTGTTGACCGCATTTGATTTGATCAGGAAATAGTTGGTTTGATTCATAATATGGCTTGACTGTACACCAAGATCAACAAGAATAACACCCACAATCAATCCCCAATAAGTTTCTCCGGCAAAATAAGTAAAGCCCCAGCTTCCTATAACGATCAGTAAAGAATACAATATAATACGGTTAATATCCAGATACTTTTGAAGCTTTCCCACTTTTGCAGCGGCTAAAGCTCCTACAGCTCCTGCCAATCCAAAACTTCCTACAACAGATGATCCGGCATTAAAAGGTGGTTTCTCCATATGAAAAACCAAAGTTGTAAACAATGCACACATAGACCCAAATGCCATTGCCCCGCGGAAAGATGCCAGCTGAAGAACAGGTTGTGTTCTGGCAAGCTGAGCAACAGAACGCATAAGCTCTTTATAAGTTCCTTTGAAATTAGGAGAAAGCTCGGGAAGCATTTTATATACTGCCAGCCATACCAGGACCATGAGTCCTGCCGCAATACCAAACATCGCTCTCCAGCCCCAGACTTCACCCACTATTCCACCTACAAAACGGGAAAGAAGAATTCCCAGTAATAATCCGGACATTACCAATCCGATATTGGAAGATTTTTCTTTATCTGATGAAAGTTCTGCTGCAATAGGCACAAACAATTGCGGAATAACCGATGTGGCTCCAATCAGTAAACTGGCCGCATACAGCATCCACAGCTGAGTGGCAAAAGTCATCCATAAAAGAGATCCAAAAACGAGAAACAGATCTAATAAAATCAGTTTCTTGCGGAAAAACTTATCTCCCAACGGGACAATCAGCAACAGTCCTAATGCATACCCGATCTGAGTAAGTACAGAAATTTTACTTGCTGCGCTCTCAGAAACCTGTAGCTCTTCTGAAATAAGTGCCAGTAAAGGCTGATTATAATAATTGTTGGCGACTACCAGTCCGGAAATAACGGCCATAAGCCAGATAACAGTCCGGGAAATACCGTGGGAAGAACTCTCCTGCATTACGTATAAGTTTTTATTTGAATTGAAAGGCGTCTGACAGCGGATGATAATGTATCCGTCAGATTTTTAAGAGATCAAAGATAATCATTAAAAAAAGAAATTATTCGTCTAATGGCTTTACATTTCTATGAATACGATAAGATTCTGCGGTAAGTAGAATGATTTCAACACTCTGCTTGTATCATTGTTTTTATTGATGATATATATCGATGGAAAACCTTTTGAGTGTTAGAAATATTAAGGAAATTTGCAGCATGAAAATCATTCCGCTCAAAGAAGGCAATTTCTCGGCAAGTAAAACCAAAGACTTCACTCTTTTAACAGAAGAAAATTTTGATAAAGTTGGTGGAATCAAAATGTCTGTACAGCCTTTTCTTATCATCACTGAAAATGATCATATCCTTTTGGATGCAGGAATTGGCTGGAAAAATGAATCAGGAACAACTGTTATTTCAGAAATTCTGAAAAGAGAAAATATCCATCCTGATCAAATTACGAAGCTATTACTCTCCCATCTCCACAAAGATCATATTGAAGGTGCAGTAACCGTTACAGATAATGATTTTGAAGCCACTTTTCCGAATGCTCAGATTTATATCCAGAAACGTGAGCTTGATTTTGCGATGGAAAATAAAGGCAATCCTTCTTTTGATTTTACTGCTCTGGAACAGCTGATTCAACTGCCTAATATTATATGGATGGATGAAGATCAGGGGCAGCTTACAGATGAGATTTCCTATGAAGTAGTGGGCGGACATACTCCATTTATGCAGGTTTTTTGGATCAGGGAAAATGGGGAAACGGCTTTCTATGGGGCTGATGATCTTCCACAGGCTTCTTATCTGAAATACCATGTAGCCTATAAAAGTGATTTCGATGGTAGAAAAGCAATGGAACTACGCCTTAAATGGGAAAAAGAGGCAAAGGAAAACCGCTGGAAAGTTCTTCTTTATCACGATCTGGAAAGAGCCGTAATAGAAATTTAAATAAAAAAAATGGTTTAAATTTCATTAAACCATTTATAAATATCAAATTCAGAAGGAATGTTGAGTTTTTTTCTGATCCTGTTCTTTCTGTTTTGTATCGCCTTAGGTGTCACAAAAATACAGGTTGCAATTTCCTTCGTCGTCATATTGAGCTTTAGGTAAATACAAAAGATCAATTCAGAATTTTTAAGGGCTGGCTGTATAGCAGATAACTTTTTAAAAAAATCAGGATGAACCAGTCTGAATTTATTCAGCAGACGAGGGGAATTTGCCTTGGCTAAGGCCATAATTTCGTCTTGTACAAGAATTTTCTGGTTCAAATCCTCTAAGTTGGGTTCAGTTTTTCTATTTTTCATAATACTTTCTCATCTCTACTCATTTCAGATACCACATCTTTTGTGAATCTGTACAAAGTCTTTTTTCTCTGCTCAATCTGTGTTTTTGTTGATTTGATATCGGGAACAAAATAATTTTTATGTATTCAAAATTTTATTAGTTTTCATTAATATAATGCAATGATTCATAGCGTATGATTGTATTTATTGAATGATTATGTTAAAAAAATCACACCTATGAATTTTATTTCATTTTTATATTGGCAAAGAAAGAAAAAATGATTAAAATTTTATAAAAACCGTGTACCACATAGATACCACGTTATATTTTAAGCAAAAATATCTTAACTGCTTTTATCAGCCAGTTTCCTTTTATTTATACCTTGTTTTTTAGTGGGATGTAAATGTAACGGGTTATTGGCTTTACTTTTTATGATCTCAGTCAATGTTTTTCAGGATAACCGCGTATAAAAAATGAATATATGTGGTATGTAAATGGTACCACATGATAAGAGAAATCAATAAAATCGGTGTTCCTTTATTTTATAAATAAATCATAACTATGATCACTGAAAGTTTATTAATTTCTTTTGGGGCGGAAACAAGAACTTATCAGGCAGGCGAGACCATCTTCCATGAAAAAGATTTTCCAACTCATTATTACCAGATTGAAAAAGGGAAAATTAAACTCAATAATTATACGGAAGACGGGAAAGAATTTATTCAGAATATATTCTCGGATGGTCACAGCTTTGGTGAATCTCTGTTGTTTGTTGACCGGCCTTATCCCATGAATGCTGTAGCAATAGAAGATTCCGTCATTTACAAAATGACAAAGCAGAATTTTTTGGACCTGATCAAAACTAATCCTGAAATTTCACTCAACATTTACGAATGTCTTGCTGAAAGAATGTACTATAAATACATCATGCTTTATAATCTTTCTTTTCAAAATCCGGTTGCTAAACTAAAACTGCTGATGGATTACCTGAAAAGTTATCATGAGGATAAAACACCTTATTCTTTTCAGATTCCTCTTACCCGGCAGCAGCTGGCTTCACTCACCGGATTATGTGTAGAAACGGTTATACGTACCATAAAGCAGATGGAAAAAGACCAGATTGTGAAAATAGAAAAGCGGAAGATTCATTATTAAAAAGCAAAAGCCGGATATGTCCGGCTTTAATTATTGTTAAAAAATATATTAACTATTTTCTTTAAACGCTACAATGCTCTACCGATCAAGCTGTCTCTGAAATTCTTCCATATATCTGGCAAGGTGAATACCATCAGCCAGTCCGTGATGCGCTTCAATAGAAACCGGAAGATATTTTCTGCCGTCGCGGATATTGAATTTTCCAAAAGCAATTTTAGGAACCGATTCTGTAGTATTAAAATCTGTAGGATGCAATATAGCACTGAAGGAATTCCATGGAATGGTCGTATGTCTTACGTGGTCCTTCCCTAACCTTTCATTGCTTAATCTTAATCCTGAAGTCTGATGTACTCCTTTTATTTCCTCCTGAAGCGCTGCATTGAAGATCTCAAAATCTTCTGAGAAAGGCGTAAATGAAAATCCGAAAGTACCATCCGGTCTTCCGATTGTACTGCCGGCATGTACGGTATCAAACTGTATTACCTGGCTCTCAATGATTCTTAGTTTTAATTCATCAATGGTATTGATTGCGACCATGGACTTGTGAAAATAATAAGCAAAAAAAGAATAGCCTTTTTCTTTAGCGGTATTATACGCTTTCGTACAGTCTACCTCCGTTGTAAATCCAAAATAAGGGCTTGCCATTTTAGAAAAAAATTCAAAATGTTCTTTCCTGTTCCAGTTCTCTATATCTACGATATTCATTACTTCTTATTTGCTGCAAATTTCGGCATTTTTTGCCGGTTTCAGGGATTTACTATTCAGAGTTTTCATGACAAATAATAGATTTTTAAACTTAAGTTTGAGCAGAGCATAGTTATTGCATGTATTATTCTTAAATCTTAGTATTATGGAGGTTCAAAATCATAAAGGAAATAATTGGTCCGCAAGAAAAGCAGGTTCAATATATGTGGTTAGTCTTGATAATCATTCCAATATTGTAGAGACATTAACGGATTTTGTACGGAATCAGAATATCCGGGCAGGAGAAGTCACAGGAATAGGTGCTGTAAGTGAAGCTACACTCCGCTTTTTTAATCCTGCAACCAAAAAGTATGTTGACAAAACCTTTACAGAGCAGATGGAAGTCACCAATATCTCAGGAAATATATCTGAAATAGAAGAAAACCCAACCCTTCATCTTCATATTAAATTGGGAAGAGAAGATTATACCGCTTTGGCCGGACATCTTTTAGAAGCCAAAATCCAGGGAGCCGCAGAATTTATTATATATCCGCTGGATACCAGAGTCGTAAAAATTAAAAATGAAGAGATAGGAATCAATCTTTATGATTTTGAAAAATAAGACATTGAAGGTCGATACCATCAGTGCGCATCTGAATAAGGCTGAAAATATAATTCCTTAACAGAAAAAGGAAAATACAAAGACACAAGATTTATTTCCTGTGTCTTTGTACTTCCAGTCCTTATCATATAAATGTGTTTTTATTAATTTACATTAAACTTCCGTAGTCGTTACACCAAATTTCTTTTTAAAAGAAGAATAAAAATGGGATAAATTCTCAAACCCCAGATCAAGATAAATCTCTGAAGGCTTTTTATCCCTGTTTTTAATTAAATAATAGGCTTCCTTTAACCTTTTTTCTTTCAGCCATTGTTTCGGAGTCATCTGAAATATTTTATTGAAATCCCTTTTAAAACCAGATAGACTACGGCCTGTAAGTCTTGCAAAAGCATCTACTGATACATTGAACATAAAATTTTTGTTCATAAATTCTGCAAGGTCAATTTTATAAGGTTCAGAAAAATCGAAAAGAAGGTTTTTAAGATCAGGATTACTAAGCAAAACCAGCTCTATGGCCTCTTTGACCTTTAATGCAGCTAATTTTGGCGGGATCTCCTGTGTTTTATTAATGTAAGGAATAAGAGATGCAAAATAGCTCTTAAAAAAATCATTGGGCTCAAAAAATAACCGCTGATTCCCTGGAAAATTATTATTTACAGTGATTTTGTTTTCATTGGCATATTGTCTCAGCGTTTCATCATCAAGCGTAATTGAGATGAACTGATATTTTTCATGTGCTGAAGGATATTTAATAGTTCTGATCAGTTGATTTTTCCTGACCAGAACTACTGTATTTTCTTTGATCACAGTCTTGCCCTGCTCATGAAAAGCATGGGTTTCTCCGGAGATCTGAAATCCCAGAAAATGGTCGGGAATAAACTCTTCATGACCTCTGTAAGACTCAAAGGCACATGAGTAAACCAGTTTATCGAATATGATCTCAGAAGTGTTTTCCATCATACAAATATCTGAAATTAACCAATAGCCTGAGCGCCTGCTTCTGCAATTTGTTTATCCTGCTCGGGAGTTCCGCCGGAAGAGCCTATCGCTCCAATGACATCTCCATCCACATTCTTAAGGATAACTCCGCCTGCAATAGTCAGAAGCCCCTCATTTGAATTCAGCATTCCGTAACCGTGAATACCGGTTCCTGAGATAATTTCACCCATCAGATCACTGTTTACCCCAAACATAACTGCTGTTTTTGCTTTTTTAATGGCAAAATCAATCACTCCGTAGACGCTGTCCAATCTTGCTAATGCGACAAGATGTCCTCCGGTATCTACCACAGCAATGCTTACAGGAATATTCATAGATAATGCTTTTTCCTTTGCTGCATGCAGTGCTTTTTCTGCGGTTTTATAATTCAGTTTCATGATACTAACTTTTTGCAGTCCACGCATCTGCCTGAAGCTGTTTTACAAAATTCTCAGTCTCTTTTGGATGTACGTTTCTAAAATGACTCTCATCATCTAATGCTACATTCACAATCACCTCTGCCATAGACTGCGGATCCAGCTGATGAGCTAAAGATTCTGCCGCTCCGTCAAAAGCGGATTCCGGTGTGAAATTCACTTTCGGATCATACCAATGGAAAATAGAATCTACCCCTCTGTCATTAAATCCTGTTCCAAATACACCTGGATTACAAGTCGCAATTTTGATGTTAAACGGAGCGAGTTCAGTTCTCAAACCTTCAGCGATAGATTCCAAAGCATGTTTTGAAGCACAATAAGCAGCTACATACGGAACCGTCCATAAACCTCCCATTGAAGAGGTGAAAACAATTTTACCGCTTTTCTTTTCAACAAACTTTTTGATAAATCCCTGTGCAAGAATCAACGCACCAAACACATTCACATCAAACATTGAACGGATAATATCTACCGGTTGTTCAGCAATCGGGCCACCTTCCATGATTCCGGCGTTGCTGATTAAAACATCTATTTCATACTTTTTTAAGATATAATCAATATCTCTTTGGCTGGTTACATCCAGTTTATCCACTGTAAGGTCAATTCCCTGTTCATTAGCTTCGCGGATTAAATCACTCATCTGAGGATAGACCTGTGTAGTCGCAATTACTTTATGTCCTTTTTTTGCAAGATCAAAAGCAGCAATCTTTCCGAATCCACTTGCTGCACCTGTAATTAAAATTGTTTTACTCATTGTATTCTTTTTTTAATGATGATACAAATTTCTAAGATTTCGGGAAGCTCAATATTGCTACAGCGTTCAATTTTATATTGCTGAAAAGTTCAGATAATATATTGAGAAGGAAGTCTTTCAGATATTAATCCTTAAAAAATAAACTGTTTATTGTAAATTGGTTAAGTTTTTGAAGCTTATTCTGTAAAACCAGTCACACCGTTGAAATTAATCACATTTACAAAAAAAGGAATTTACTGTCCACAGGGTAAATTTTATATAGATCCATGGAGACCTGTAGATATGGCGGTTATTACCCATGGCCACGCTGATCATGCCCGTTGGGGAATGAAAAAATATCTTTGCCATCATTTCACAAAACCAATTCTGTATCAAAGAATCGGAATGGATATCGAATGCCAGAGTGTAGAATATGGAGAAGTTATCACGATCAATGGGGTAAAACTCTCTCTACATCCTGCCGGACATATTATTGGTTCTGCACAGATCAGACTTGAATACAAAGGATATGTGGCTGTCATTTCAGGGGATTACAAAGTTCAGGATGATGGATTGAGCACTCCTTTCGAGTTGGTAAAATGCAATGAATTTGTTACAGAAAGTACTTTCGGCCTGCCTATTTACAATTGGCTTGAAGTTCCGGATTTAAATAAAAAATTACAAAGCTGGGTCCTGAAGAATAAAGAAAATAATAAAACATCCGTGTTTATCGGGTATTCTTTAGGGAAAGCGCAGCGTATTATGAAGGCGGTAGAAGATCTGGGAAAAATATATGTCCACTATTCCATCGGAAAACTGAATGAAGCCTTTGAAACAGTAGGCATCGACCTGCCGGACTATACCATTGCAGATTTCAGGGAACGTCCGAAAGAAATGGAACATGAGATTGTAATTGTTCCTCCCGCTTTACTCGACAGTAATATCATTAAAAAAATTCCTGATCCGGCTACTGCAATATGCTCCGGCTGGATGCAGGTTCGCGGTGCCAGAAGATGGCGGAGTGCAGATGCAGGCTTTGCCATGAGTGACCATGCAGACTGGAAAGGTTTATTACAGACTGTAAAAGCCACAGAAGCTGAACTTGTACACGTTACACACGGACAAACTGAAGTTTTTTCAAAATATTTGAATGAAATCGGAGTCAAAGCAGATGTTGTGGAAACCTTATTTGGAGAAGACGAAGAAGAATCTGAAAAAGAAACCCTTGAAACCCCGGAATCATGAGACATTTTGCAGACCTTATCAACGCTTTGGAAACCACCAATAAGACCAATGCTAAAATTGATGCCATCATCGATTATCTGGAACGTGCCCCTGATGAAGATAAAGTATGGTTTATTGCCTTGTTTACAGGAAAACGACCCAAGAGAAATGTAAATACCAATTACATGAAAGAATGGGCTCTGGAAATCACAAAACTTCCTTATTGGCTGTTTCAGGAATCTTATTCTTCTGTAGGAGATCTTGGGGAAACATTATCATTGATTCTTCCACCTCCTAGGGAAAATATAGAGCGTACCTTATCAGAATGGATGAATGATATTGTCGGTTTAAAAGGAAAGACAGATACAGAAAAAAAAGAATTTGTACTGCATTCATGGAACGGTCTGGATTATACTGAACGATTGATTTTCAATAAATTAATTGGCGGAAGTTTCAGAATCGGGGTATCAGATAAAACCCTGATCAATGCTCTGACAAAGTTTTCCGGCCAGGAATCAAGTGCTCTGATGCATAGCTTAATGGGAAAATGGCTGCCCGATGAAGTCTCTTTTAAAGAACTTGTTGATGCCGAAAATGTGAACCCTGATAATTCAAAACCTTATCCTTTCTGTCTTGCCTATCCTTTGGAAAAAAAGCCTGACGAACTGGGAAATTCTGATGAATGGCTGGTAGAATACAAATGGGATGGAATACGCGGACAGATCATCCGGAGAAATGATGAAGTCTTCATATGGTCAAGAGGTGAAGAGCTTGTTACGGAACAGTTTCCTGAAATCACAGAAGTTGTAAAAGCCATGAAAGGCAACTTTGTGATAGATGGAGAAATACTTGCAGTAAAAGACGGTAAGGTTTTAAATTTCAATGAATTACAAAAAAGATTAAACAGAAAGACTTTAACTAAAAAAATGCTGTCGGAAATTCCGATAGAAGTTTTTGCTTATGATCTATTAGAGCTTGAAAATAACGATCTGAGGGAGAAACCCATTTCCACAAGAAGAGCTTTGCTTGAAGAATTATTATTAAATGAAAGTCCTCAGAACATCAAAATTTCCAAAAGCCTTGACTTTGAAAAATGGGAAGAACTGGATTTGCTTCGTGACAATTCAAGAGAAGTAAACAGTGAAGGATTGATGTTAAAACAAAAAAATTCACCCTACCATTCGGGACGGAAAAAGGGCGACTGGTGGAAGTGGAAAATCAATCCTTTTACCATTGATGCAGTGCTTATTTATGCTCAAAAAGGAAGCGGCAGACGAAGCGCTTACTATACCGATTATACTTTTGCTGTAAAAAACGGAGATGCACTGGTTACCATAGCTAAAGCATATTCTGGGCTTACAGATAAAGAAATCATGGAAGTAAGCAGGTTTGTTACCAAAAATGCCATTGAGAAATTCGGGCCTGTGAGAACCGTAAAAGCAGAACTGGTCTTTGAAATTGCTTTTGAAGGAATAGGTTTCAGCAATCGTCATAAAAGTGGCGTTGCTCTTCGGTTTCCGAGAATTGTACGGTGGCGGAAAGATAAAAAAGTAGATGAGATTGATTCTCTTGAAGAAATTAAAAAATTAATACAATAATATTATAACGCAATGGCGCAAGGTTTTTTAACTTATTAGTAATATTTCGTTCGCAAAGGCACTTCGTTCAGCTATAGCGAAGTATTGATTTTGCTGAGTGAAACGTCATTGCGATCAAACATTTAAACAGTTTCCTATAAATCCTTGGTGCGGCTCTTTGTGTTAAAATTTAAATAAAAACAGAAGTGTAGCTTTAAAAAGATAGTAAAGCAGAAATAGCTTTTAAAACATGAATTAAAATACAGTCTCTGCTTAGTGAAACGCTCTTGCGATCGAAAAACATTAAAACAAATATAAACTCTTAGCGTCTATTGCGTTAATATTTAAAATAATAATAGAATTGGCAGCTTTTGAACATAGCGACGGATTAAAAATCATCCAACAATGGATGACTGATAAAGGTATTGCCCCTTTTAAATTCCAACTTGAAACCTGGAAGAAATTCGGAAACGGCTATAGCGGAATGGTAGTCGCTCCCACTGGTTTCGGAAAGACTTTTTCCGTTTTTTTAGCTTTGGTTTCAGACTTTCTGAATTATCCTGAGCAATACAAGAAGGGCTTGAAAATGATCTGGATTACTCCATTGCGGTCTTTATCCAAAGACATTGCAAAAGCGATGCAGGAAGCGATTGATGAAATAGGACTTGATTGGGCTGTAGGCGTAAGAAACGGAGATACTGATCCGAAAGTAAGACAGCAACAGGCCAAGAAAATGCCTGAAATTCTTGTTGTAACTCCCGAAAGCCTTCATTTGCTTCTCGCCCAGAAAAATAATGACCGTTTTTTCACAGAGATGAAATGTGTGGCTGTGGATGAATGGCATGAATTATTAGGTTCAA
This sequence comes from Chryseobacterium rhizoplanae, assembly GCF_900182655.1. Lineage (GTDB taxonomy): Bacteria > Bacteroidota > Bacteroidia > Flavobacteriales > Weeksellaceae > Chryseobacterium > Chryseobacterium rhizoplanae. Next base: position 1,053,260 of record NZ_FXTC01000001.1, on the reverse strand, counting down.
AACGCGGTGTTATGGTGGAACTCGCCATTTCCCAGCTTAGAAAATATGTTCCGAAGATAAAAATCTGGGGAATTACAGCAACCATCGGAAATCTGGATGAAGCCATGGAAGTTCTTATTCCTTATGATGGTAAAAAGACAAAAATTACTGCCAAAGAGCAGAAAAAAATAGATATTCTCCCGGTTTTCCCAGATGAAATTGAAATATTACCATGGGCAGGACATCTTGGGAATAAGCTTGCTGATAAAGTTGTTCCGATTATTCTGGAATCAAAATCTACCATTGTTTTTACAAATACCAGAAGCCAGAGTGAAATGTGGTATCAGCTTTTATTGGATGCCTACCCTGACTTTGCGGGACAGATTGCTATTCATCACAGTTCCATTGATGCGCATTTGAGAATCTGGATTGAAGAAAATCTAAGTTCCGGCAAATTAAAAGCGGTTGTATCCACATCATCACTGGATCTTGGGATTGATTTTAAACCTGTAGATACGGTCATTCAGGTAGGATCTGCCAAAGGCGTTGCACGTTTTTTACAACGGGCCGGACGCAGCGGACACTCCCCTTTTGAAACTTCCAGAATCTATTGTGTTCCTACCCATTCTTTGGAACTCATTGAAGTTTCTGCTTTAAAAGAAGCTGTAAAGCAGAAAGTCGTTGAGCCCAGAGAACCACAGGTCTTATGCTTTGATGTTCTGGTTCAGTTTCTGATGACACTGGCTGTTGGAGACGGTTTTTATCCTGATGAACTCTACGAAAGAATCAAAAAAGTATATGCCTTTCAGGAAATACTTGATGAAGAATGGAAAAGTATTCTAGAATTTCTTACGATTGGCGGCAGTGTTTTAAAGAACTATGAAGAGTTTCATAAAGTTGTCATTATGGAAGATGGTCTTTACAAAGTGACTTCAAGAAAGATTGCCATGCTCCACAGAATGAATATGGGGGTGATTGTAAGTGATGCCATGCTGAAGGTGAAATTTATTTCCGGAGGGTATATCGGAATGATTGAGGAATATTTCATTTCAAAACTGAAAAAAGAAGAAAAATTTATTCTGGCTGGGCGCACGCTGGAGGTTGCAATGATCAAAGATATGACCGTTTATGTACGAGCAGCCAAAGGAAGAGCGTTGGTTCCGAGTTATCTTGGCGGAAGACTTCCATTAAGTACCAATCTGGGACATTTTTTAAGAGAAAAGCTTTCTCATGCTTTAAATCCGAAGGCTTCAGAAAAAGAACTGAAATTTTTACATCCATTGCTCGTCAATCAGGAGAAGAATTCTCATATTCCCAAAGAAGGGGAATTTCTGGTGGAAATGATTAAGAACCGTGAAGGGTATCATTTGTTTATGTATCCTTTTGAAGGCCGCCTGGTGCATGAAGTAATGGCTGCACTGATCGCTTATCGGATCTCAAAACTGGCGCCTATTTCATTTTCGATGGCAATGAATGATTACGGATTTGAACTGTTCAGCGATAAAGAAATCCCTTTGAATGAAGAGAATCTGCAGCAGATTTTAACCAGAGATAATCTGATGAATGATGTGATTGCAAGCATCAATTCTGCTGAAATGGCGAGAAGAAAATTCAGGGATATTGCCGTAATTTCAGGAATGGTAATTCAAAATTATGCCGGGCAGCAACGCTCCAATAAATCATTGCAGAGTTCAGCCGGACTTATTTTTAAAGTGCTGGAAGACCATGATTCCAATCATTTTTTAATAAAACAGGCCTATACGGAAGTTTTTAATATGCAGCTTCAGGAGCAGCGGCTTGTAGAAGCTTTTAAAAGGATTGAAAAGTCTGAAATTATTCTAAAACATTCCCGTTCCTTTACTCCGCTGAGTTTCCCGATCAAAGTAGACAGTCTGAGACAAACACTTTCCAGTGAAGGGCTTGATGCAAGAATTAAAAGAATGCTGAAACTTTCCAATATAAGTGATCTTTTATAATCAATTAATGTATTTTCTGCAGATATGCCGATGAATATTTGTTGATCGCAAAGACGCAAAAAATTGATAATAATAACGTTTAAGACGCAAAGATTTTATCTCCGATAAAATTTAGTCACGTTAATCTTGCTGAAAATCTCACATTGAGCTAAGTTGAAATGTTCTCGCGCCTTAAATAAAATAGACAATATAAAATTTGCGCATTTGCGAGATTCTAAAATTTATAAAATCAAATAAAAAACCTACCGTTTTAATCTTATTCTTAGCCTAATATTCTAAGTTAATTTTCTTGATAAGTTTAAATAATCATCGTAGCTTAGAGTATAGCTTCTTAGAAGTTTAAATAAAATTTAAAATGGAAAAATTGTTCTTAGTCCGTCACGGACAGTCACTCTGGAATCTGGAAAATAGATTTACAGGGTGGAAAGATATCGATATAACTGAAGCCGGTATTGAAGAGGCAAAAAAAGCAGGCCTTGCTTTAAAAGGAGAAAGAATAGATATTGCTTTCACTTCTGCATTGATCAGAGCACAGCATACCTTATCCATTATTCTGGATGAAATAGGAAACCCCAATATACCAATCGTTAAAGATAAAGCACTCAATGAGCGTTCTTACGGAAATCTGGAGGGATTAAACAAAGCAGAAACCGCTCTGAAATATGGTGATGAACAGGTTCATACCTGGCGCAGATCTTATGATGTGGTTCCTCCCGGAGGAGAAAGCCTTAAAGATACCTATAACAGGGTAATTCCTTATTTTGAAAGTCAGATAAGACCCTTATTAAAAAAGGGCGAAAATGTATTGATTGTCGCTCATGGAAACAGCCTTCGTGCACTGATCATGTACCTCGAACATCTGTCTCCTGAAGAAATTTTAGAAAGAGAAATTGCTACAGGATTTCCTCTGACTTATGTTTTTGATGAAAAGTTTCATGTAAGCCGAAAGGTAGGCTGATTCAATTAAATATAACGTAACTTTAAACATTCATTTTAATTATAAAACGTGTTTATAGCAACCAAAAGTATTTCTGTCCAAAATGAAACTTTCATTCTGACCAATCAGCGTGCAGCATTCCGGGAAAGGGAAAAAGCCCTTATCCTTTCTGATCTTCATATCGGAAAAACGGCTCATTTTCGAAAAAACGGTATTGCACTGGCAAACCATATTATGAAAAGCGATCTGGAAAGATTATCAGCATTGATTGAATTTTTTCAGCCTGAAAAATTTATTGTAGTTGGAGATTTACTTCATGCCGGAGACAATTCTGATGTAGATGAGTTCTGTGCATGGAAAAACCAATATCCCAATATACAGTTTTATCTTATTGAAGGAAATCATGACCGAATATCGAAGGCATTGGAGAACAAGCTATGCTTCCAACACAAATCTGAATGGCTGGAAGCAGATGGCATTACCTTTATTCACGATTTTGATACGGCCAGATCCGGATTTCAGATTACCGGACATATTCATCCCGGAATTGTTCTGAATTCTGCTGTAAAAAACATCAGGCTTCCCTGCTTTGCGCTCAGCAGTAATCAGTTATTGCTTCCGGCTTTCAGTGAATTTACAGGACTGGATACTAAAAATCTGCCTAAGAACAGTACATTTTTTGTATTTACAGATGCGGAGATTTATGAGATTTGATGGTAAGAATCTTTTCTTACTTATGAATCATTATCCTTGTCAAGGTTTAAAACCTTGACAAGGATAAAAAACGATATTAAAAAAAATAAAGGCAGATAAAAACCTGCCTTTATACACCATCCACTTCATATCATCAATCTGTTGATGACTTCTTCATTTACTTAAATCTAACATATGATGTTTACTTTTTGCGTTAAGCACATGATATGAAAATTAATATAAAAATTATTTTTTTGCGTTTATTTAGTCTTGCTTAAACGGATACTGTACAGAGTAATCAAGACCGTTACCACCAAAAATAAAGCTCCGATCCATGGTGTACTCGCCAATCCCAGAGAGGATGTCACAATCATTCCTCCTACATAAGATCCGATTGCAATCCCCATATTGAATGCTGCAATATTAATCCCTGAAGCCACATCTTCAGTCCCCGGAAGTTCTTTTTCTGCAATCTGTACCACTAATAGCTGAAGTCCGGGAACGGAAGCAAATGATAAGGCTCCTAAAAAGAAAAGTGTAATGATACTTAACACCGGGCTGCTTACAGTAAAATAAAAAGCAAGCAATACCAATCCCTGGGCAGCAAACATCCATAGAAGTGCTTTTAGAGGGTTTTTATTCGCAACTTTTCCTCCAATCAGATTTCCCAAGGCAATAGCAATTCCATAAATCAAAAGAATAAAGGTAACGGTTGACTCCTGAAACCCCGTGATTTTCTGTAAAATAGGTGACAGATAAGTAAACACTACAAATGTTCCTCCATATCCCATGGCTGTCATTAAAAAAGCAAAAATAAGACGTTTGTTTCCCAATACTTTAAACTGACTTTTTAAAGAAGCTGTTTTTCCGTTTTTCAAAGTATTAGGAACCAATAATAAACTGGCTGCCAAACCTATGATACCAAGAATTGAAACCCCGATGAAAGTCGCTCTCCATCCGAAATGCTGTCCTATGAAAGTTCCCAGTGGAACTCCTGTTACAATGGCAAGTGTAAGCCCGGCAAACATAATGGAAATAGCAGTTGCTCTTTTCTCCTCAGGAACCAATGAGGCTGCAATGGTAGAACCTATGGAAAAATAAACACCATGAGCAAATCCCGTAAGAATTCTGGCCAAAACTAAAGTGATAAAACCGGGAGCAATGGATGCCAAACCATTTCCGATAACAAACAGCAGCATGATGGAAACCAAAAGCGTTTTGCGTGGAATTTTCCCCGTTAATGCCGTTAATATCGGAGCCCCAATAGCTACTCCTATTGCATAAAGACTTACCAATAACCCTGCTGAAGGAATCGTGATCCCTAAATCAGAAGCTACTGTTGGAAGAAGACCTACAATGACGAATTCTGTAGTTCCTATTCCGAAGGCACTTATCGTTAATGCCCATAGTGCTGCAGGAAGACCTTTTTTAGCAGTCTGTGTTGCAGTATTGATCTGTATTTCTTTTTGATAATTCATTGTCTTGTATTTTGTTGATCTTGACAAGGCAAATTTCCGACGAATAATTGTATTATAAAAATTATTTAAATTGTATCAATGTATCATAATAATGATAGTTTCATTTTCAATTTAAAATTTGTTCCTTTGTACAATAATCACTTATTTTTAATGAAGAAATCAGAAGCAACCCGTCTCACTATTCTCCAGAAAGCGTTCGAACTGATCTATGTGAAAGGTTTCCAGACCACAAGCATTGATGAGATTATTGCAACGACTCAGGTGACGAAAGGGGCTTTTTTTTATCATTTTAAAACCAAAGATGAAATGGGACTGGCCATTATCAATGAACTGATGAAGCCCAATTTCAGACGCAGCTTTATTGAATCTCTTCAGAATAATAAAAATCCATTGGACAATATTTATGAGATCATCTACAACCTTCTGATGGAAACTGATTTTTTAAAAGTTGAATATGGCTGCCCTACTTCTAATTTTGTGCAGCAAATGGCACCATGGCATACTGCTTTTACCCAGGCTTTACACGAACTTTCAAAAGAATGGGAAAATGCTTTCTCAGAAAGTATTGAAAAAGGTAAGGAAGCAGGAATCATTAAGAAAGAGGTCAATGCCAGAGAAGTAAGTGTTTTTGTTATTTCAGGGTATTGGGGCGTAAGAAATCTTGGAAAAGTTGAAAATTCAAAAGAAGTGTATCTTGTTTATTTAAAAGGACTTAAATCCTATTTTAACACCCTTCAATAATTTTTTTGATTAAAAACATACTAACTAGTATGTTTTTATTATACCTTTGCTGTGTTCAAAAAAATAAACAATGTATCAAACCCTGACTTTTTTACATTCTCAGACCCGCTGGCTGGTTTTAATAAGCTTAATATACGCCATTTTCCGTTCTTATAAAGGATATTCCTCAGACAGAAAATTTACCGGAACAGATAACTCTGTAAGACATTGGACAGCTACCATAGCTCATGTACAATTAATTATTGGAATGATATTCTATTTCAAAAGTCCTGTGATTCAATATTTCTGGAAAAATTTTAATGAAGCCAAACAATCTTTTGAACACCTCTTTTTCGGGTTGATTCATATTTCATTGATGATTACAGCTGTTGTGATGATCACTATCGGTTCCGCTTTAGCAAAAAGAAAAGTTTCAGATAAAGACAAATTCAAAACCATGGGCATCTGGTATTCTATTGCACTGATTATCATTTTCATTGCTATTCCTTGGCCTTTTTCTCCTTTAGCAAACAGACCTTATTTCAGATAATTATGATGGATTTATTCAAAACAAAAATCGGCCGGCTAAGAATTCTGGCGATTTTAGAAGGCATTTCATTATTAAGTTTAGTGTGTATTGCCGTTCCGATGAAATACTGGATGGGAAACCCTTCATTTGTAAGATTAATAGGCCCCGTTCATGGAACTTTATTCCTGCTTTTTCTGTTTAATACGCTGAGCATTGGTGTAGAACAGAACTGGAAATTTAAAGAGATTACATGGAAAGTGATTCTTGCCTGTTTTATTCCTTTCGGAACATTTTATATTGACAAAAAAATACTGAGTAAGCTATGAAAAGTGTTCTTATAATCTGTGGAATAGCTTTTATAATGTATGTTTCATATAGGATTTACCGGTTTCAGACCTTAGATAACGGACTGCCTGAACTGATTAAAAAAGGAGCGGTGATTCTTGATGTAAGAACTGAAAAGGAATACGAAACGGGACATATCGAAGGTTCTGTCAATATTTCGTTAGGAACAATCAGAGAGCGGTATGTAGAATTGGATCCTGAAAAAACATATATCACTGTATGCTCCCACGGACTTCGTAGTGTAAAAGCAGAAAATATCCTGAAAGAAAGAGGCTTCAAACATATTTACAATGGTGGTGCATGGAGCGATCTCCAAAAAACGATCAACCCGTAAAATGAATAAACCCTCCCCGGGTTTTATCGGGGGAGGGTTTATATTTCTAAACAGTTTTATCGTCCAACCATACCACTTTTTGCTCAGATGAATGCTCCTGCCCTATGATATCTCTATATAACTCAGGTCTTCGGGCCTTAATATACCTGTATCCTCCTGCCTGACTAAGTTTTTCAGAAGTAATAACAGCAGATTCAAAACTGTTTTCCCATGACCGGCAGTCTGCAATGACGTCCCCGAATGGATCTATAATCATAGAACAACCGTTTTTCAACTGATCATCATCCATACCTACAGGATTTGAAAAAACAATATAAGCCCCGTTATCATAAGCTCTTGACGGAAGCCATTTCATCAGCCAGTCTCTGCCTTTCATTCCATTAAATTCTAAACGCAAAGAGGTAGGATCCGCTATTCTGTTCTCCCAAAGCTGAGGATCTACAAAACCTGCTCCCGGCCTTGTGGAAGGAGTACACATCGTAACATGAGGCATAAAAATGATTTCTGCACCAAGAAGCCTTGTAGCTCTGACGTTTTCAATAATATTATTGTCATAGCAGATAAGAATACCGCACTTCCAACCCATGATATCAAATACACAATATTCGTTACCGGGTGTAAGATGGGGATTGATAAAAGGATGTAATTTTCTGTATTTAGCCTTCAATCCCGTTTTATCAACACATACATACGCTTTGAAAAGATGATCATGTTCATCTTTTTCAAATAATCCGGCTAATATAGTGATGTCATTCTGCGCTGCAATTTCCTGCAATTTTTGAATACTCTCCCCTTCCGGAATATGTTCTGCAATGTCAAGAAGCTGTTCCCTGGAAAGTTTCCGGGCAAAAGTATACCCTGTAATGGAGCATTCATGAAACGCAATGACATGAGATCCCTGGGAAGCAGCCTGACTGGCCAGTTTTTCTATGACCGACAGATTATACGCCTTATCTCCGCTCTTATTTTCAAATTGTGCCGTTGAAACTTTAATATCCATTGTTTTTTTAAGCAAAACTAGATGACTCTGCTTATCAAAAATTGTATAAAACCGACATGCTTGTTTACAGCTGAATGAAATTGACAGCCATTTTATTTTCTGTCTTCAGATACTGTTTGGGAGTAAGCCCGATATTGTTTTTAAATTCCCTGATAAGATGGGACTGGTCAGAAAAGCCTGCTTCATAAGAAAGATTCGTCATGTTTTTATCATCAAAACTTTTATTAATAAGGCTTAAAAAGTAATGAAGACGGATAATATTTCCATATTTTTTAGGTGATATTCCCATATGAAATTCAAATTTTCTTTCCAGATGACGTTCAGAATATCCTGTGAATTTTTCTAAGTCTTTGGACGATACAGCTCCTTTATTTTGAAGAATATACTGCTGTGTGGACGCTATAATATGGTGATCTGTGTTTATTTTTTCAGATAAAAATTCAGTAAAAAAAACATTCAGATCATTGATAATAGCCAGAGGATTAATTTTCTTAAAAAGTTTTTCCTGAAATGCTTCCAATTTATCTTTTAGAACATCTTCCACAGAAACAATCTGATTTCTAACCTCTTTGGCGGACGTTTTTAAAAGAATGTTTAAGAAATAAGGCTGGAATACAATGGCAATCAGTGAAAATTTTCCTTTTGAAGAGAAGTCTTTATACCCATTTAAAGTTCCATAAAAAAAAGAAAGCGGCATCCGATCTTCTGAAATACCGGAATACAGATTCATATCTCCGGAAAGAATAAGCCCGGAACTGCCATCCGTAAACATCCTTAAACTCCTTATATTCTCTTCAGTATTTTCCAAAAAGATATAATGCCTTATAAAAGGAGCCAAATGTTCAGGTGGCGAAATCTGCATGCATCAAATGTACATAAAACTTATGGGCAGAAAAAGAAAACTGTTTTAATAATCAACTTTACCGAAAATAAAATCATTGCACTTTTATATCATAAAAATTATCCTGCATCTTTTCGATTTCCAGTAAACACCATCAGTTTTTGAAGAGAAATCTATTTCAGGTACCACATTTTATTGCCTTTTGGTCAGGTATTTGAATAATTTAGTTTACACCAATCAATTAAAATATTATATTATGTCAACACAGAATCTAAGCCATCTCGAGGCGATCAAGAAAATCAAGGAACTTTCAGAAAGTGCAAGAATATGTATGTTCTGTACAGAATTGGAAACTGTTCCTGTCAATTCAAGGCCTATGACCCTTCAGGAAACGGATGACAGTGGAAATCTCTGGTTTATCAGCAGCGGAACCAGCAACAAGAATTTTGAAATCAAAGAAGACAGAAGAGTACAGTTATTTTTCATGAATAACAGTGATTCCCAATATCTTTCGGTGTATGGAGAAGCTTCTGTTTATAAGGATAAGGCTACCATTGAAGAAAAATGGTCTCCTTTAGCAAAAGCCTGGTTCGATGGAAAAGACGATCCCAATGTTACCATTATCCGTGTAGAGCCTAAGGAAACCTATTATTGGGATACCAAAGCTGGAAAACTGGTCAGCTTGTTTAGCTTTGTTGCTTCTGCAATCACAGGAATTAAAACTAATAATTCTGACGGTGTAGAAGGAAATGCAACCATTTAGAAAGTTCTGAACAGGCAATAAATCCTCTCAAAGATTTTACAGATAAATGTTATTAGGAAAAAACAAAAAACGAGGCTGTTTCAGAAAGTCAAATAATTGGCTTTTGTCATTGACTACGTCGAATCTTCGATTTCTGACGAAGGAAGAATCTCATTAATAACTAAATACACGAGATTCTTCACAACACTTCATTTCGTTCAGAATGACACTTCTGAAACAGCCTCGTTTATACAACAAGATTAATATTCTATTTTTTCACATCTTCCATAGATGCTCCAAAATTAATATGAAGTACGTTTCCGTTGGGCGTCACTAAAGCAGGTACAGACTTTACCCCTGCCTTTTCGGCCTCTTCAATTCTGTTTCTGTCATTTCCTAAGTGGATAATTTCAACATTTCCCGAGCCTATAAGGCTGATAATATCATGTTCTGCACTGATACATACAGGACATCCTGCATGATAAAAAATGGATTTTTTCATAAGATTGTATTAATTAGCAAGGGTTTTAATAATATTTTTTAATTCTTCAGTTTCTTTTTCCTGAAGAGGTTTTAAAGGACTTCTTAAATTTCCGCCGTCTTCACCTAAAATCATAAGCCCTGATTTTACTGCTCTTGGCAATCCTTTATTCACAATAAATTTCAAAAGATCGAACTGTTGGTAGAAAATAGCTTTTGCTTTTTTAAGATTTCCTTCTTCAACAGCATTATAAAGACTGATGGTAAGTTCGGGAATAAGATTCGGAGCAGCGGTACACCAGCCTCTTGCTCCGGCAGAAAAGGCGGCCAGTGCCAAAGGATTAGAACCGTTATAGAATGCAACTTCTTCTCCCAGTTCTCTTCTCAAAAAGTGCATCCTCTGAACATCTCCTGTACTTTCTTTGATCATGGTTACATTAGGAATTTCCAGAAGTCTTTTCAACAAGGCTGGTGACATGTCTACTCCACTTGTTGCCGGATTGTTATAGGCCATAATCGGAATAGATATTTTACTTGCTACGGCATCATAATGGGTTACAATCTCATCATCTGTAAGTTTCCAGTAACTCATCGGGATAATCATAACCGCATCAGCGCCTGCTTTTTCTGCAAACTGAGCGTGATGAATGGTTTTCTCCGTTGTAAGATTGGAAACCCCTACAAGCGTCGGAATTCTTCCTTTTACCTGCTGTAAAGTAGCTTCCGTTACTTCTTCTTTTTCTTCATCAGATAAATAAGGCATTACCCCGGTACTTCCCAACGGAGCAATTCCATGGCTTCCGGAAATAACCAGTCTTTCCACCAGATGTTTGAAAAGAGGAATATTTACCTTTTCATTTTCATCAAAAGGTGTTATGGGATAGGCAATAATCCCTTTAAATGGAACATTTTTCATGTTTTACTGATTTAAAAATTAAATAATTTTAAACCATTAAGAGAACTTAAGCTGTTAAGAATATTTAATGAGCTTCGCTTTGAAAAAGAATCATATCCGTATCAATAGAGTTTAACAATGAAAGTATCTTAATGGTTTAGCTGTTCATTATTAAAGGTCCCTGCCCTCTTCTTCTCTCAACGCAACCCCCAGATTCTGTAGCTGAGGAGCATTTTCGCAGGCAAGATACTTGGCGGGTTCAGTATCGCTGAGATTCTGATGCTTGTGCCACGCCCATGAAGGAATATATACGGCATCTCCCGCTTCCCAATGTACTCTTTCGTCTTCTACTTCTGTCCAGCCTTTCCCTTCGATCACAAATAATACGGTTTCGTAGGTATGACGGTGTCTGTTGGTTTGCTGTCCGGGAGTGAGTCCGCCAATCGTCATACTGACATTTTTACTTGGAAGATCTACAAAGAAAACAGGATGTTTCCTTTCTGTTGAAAACTGGTTGTGCTCTCTTGCATTTTCAACATTTTTATGAATCAAATGAGTTGGCTTTACATACTTGGGTCTTGCAAAAGTTTCGTGGAAATCTTTAGAGCTGAATTGTTTCTTGTCCATGATTTTAAAATTATTATGGTTTTGTGCTTTATTGCATGACAAAATTATTTTATATTTGGACTATTCAAATGATTCAGTTTTTATATAAATAGATAGTCCAGATGCTGCGCCCTTGGAAATTAGAATTGGAAATTGATAAAAAGCTTGACAAAGCCGTTTATCTACAGATTGCAGATACCATTATCAGTGATATCCGCTCAGGAAGATTAAAAGCCGGAGATGCACTTCCCGGAAGCCGAAATCTTGCACAAACCTTGAAAATCAACAGAAATACTGTAGTAGAAGCTTATCAGGTGCTGATCAATGAGGAATGGGTAATTTCGAGAGAAAGGAAAGGCATTTTTGTATCCGAAAGACTGCCTCTTTTGCATGAAAAAAATGCTGAAATAATCCATAGTTCTCACCATCAACCGGGAAAAACCGGTACTATTTTAATTAATTTCGATGATGGTCATCCCGATAGTAAGATTGCCCCTGTAACGGAACTGGCAAGGGCATACAGACAGATTTTCAGCATTAAGGCGAAGTGGCAGATGATGGGTTACGGGGATGAACATGGTGACAGGGAATTCCGGAAAATGATTTCTCAAATGCTCAACCACCAGCGTGGAATGCATATTCATGAAGATGAGATTTCTATTACAAGAGGCAGCCAGATGGGAATGTTTCTGACCGCTCAGACTCTTTTTACTTCCGGTGACGCTGTTATTGTAGAAAATCCGGGATATCAGCCTGCATGGCAGGCTTTTGAGTATGTGGGTGCACAACTTTTACCGGCACCTGTAGACCATGAAGGAATCAGTATTGAAGCTATTGAAAAGCTTTTAACAAGGCATCAGAATGTAAAAGCAATATACATTACCCCTCACAGACAATATCCTACTACTGTTACTCTTAGTTTATCCAGAAGATTAAGACTAATAGAATTGTCAAACCAATACAATATCACGATCATTGAAGATGATTATGATAATGAGTTTCATTTCGGGTACCGCCCTATCCTGCCGATTTCAAGCTTTCCGGAGCTTCAGAATTATGTTTATATCGGAACTTTGAGTAAGGTGGTTGCACCCGCTTTGAGAATTGGCTATCTGGCCACTGCCAATCAGGAATTACTGAAAAAAATAGGAAATCTGAGAAAGATTATTGATGTTCATGGCGACGTCATTATGGAACAGGCCGTTCTTCAGCTGATAAAAGAAGGAGCCGTAAAAAAACATATCAGAAAAGCAACCGTTCATTACAAACATAAAAGAGATTTTGTTTTTGAACTGTTGATGAGGCATATGAAAGACTTTGCAGATTTTACGCTGCCTGAGGGCGGACTTGCATTTTGGATTGTACCTAAAGTAAAATTAGATTGGGATGCCGTAACCGCTCAGTTATTGGAAAAAAACATAAAAATCATTCACCCGAAACAGTACAGTCAGAATCATGTAAATGGATTCAGATTGAGCTATGGTGCGCTTTCTGAAGAACAGTTGGAGCAGAGTATTCCTGTTATTTCAGAAGTTTTTGCTCAGTTTTTTAATATTTAAATAGCATAAAATGAAAAAATCTGTGGTCAAGTGGTAACCACAGATTTTATTTTTTGAAATCTATTCTACTTCAAAAACCGCCTGGATTTCAACAGAAGAATTCACCGGAATTGAAGAAGCTCCAAAAGTCGCTCTTGCATGTTTCCCTTTGTCTCCAAAAACTTCAACAGCCAGGTCTGAAGCAACATTCATCAAGTCTGCATGTTTTGTATAATCATCTTTTGTATTGAAAATTCCTGTAAGCTGCACACATTGTTTTACTCTGCTCAAATCTCCTCCTACCGCTTCATTCAATACGGAAATAACGTTCAGCATGGTCACTTTTGTAGCGTCTTTTACCTGTTGCTCATTTACTTCAACACCCAGTTTCCCCGGATTAAAAATTTTCCCATCTTTCAAAGCAACCTGATTAATAAATACCAGATTTCCGGAACGTACAAACGGCTGATAGTTTCCTGTGGGTTTAGGAACCTGTGGAAGTAGAATATTTTTCTGTTTCAGTATTTCATTAAAATTCTGATGATTTTCAACGATAGGTGTACTTTTTTTCGGGCGGGTGTCTTTCAGTGCCAATACTATTTTTGCAAAGTTTTTCCCTTGAAGCTCTGCAATATTTCTTTCTCCTTTGGTAGGTCTTTCAACGTCTTTTAAAGAAGCCATGCTTGTTACTCCTAAAACAGTATTTCCCTGCGGAATAGCTTTGTTCAGCTCTTCTGTTCCACGAATTCCGTTAGATACCAATACCATCCCGTGTACGGCAAGGCTGTTCCAGAATGCCTGAAGGGCCAGCTCCTTTCCTGCCCCGCTTCCTGCTGACATAAAAACAGTAGCCGGAACTCCTTCCAAAGCGTGATTGGTCCAAAGCTGAACGGTTTTGGATAAAAATTCACTCATTCCCGTACTGATATTCCCGAAATAAACCGGTGAGCCAAAAGCAATTCCATCATAGTTTGTGAGTTCTTCTGCTGTTGCTACAGGCAGGTTTTTAAGATTGGGATGTTGGGAAGGTTTGACTAATTTGATATAGGGAACCGCATTATTTTCGCTTTCAATCCCTTTGGCGATCTCTTTGGCCAGTTCGTAGGTTCCGCCATTATCAGAATGGATAAGAACCAGTATTTTAGCTTTATTTTGTGCCATGATATGGGTGGTATTAGATAATAAAATTAAAATAAAAAAAAGACATAATTTTTTCATTCAGAATAAGATATAAGTTAATATTTTTTGTTGACATCATTGATTTGATGCCTGTTATCTTTGATTATACAAAATTACTATTGTCGTTTTTATTAAATTTGCCAAAATATACATACAAAACGACAACATGAAATGTGGACTGATTGAGAAAACGGAAAGCCAGTTTGTAGATTCCATCGAAAAAGAAGCCTATGTATGGTGTGAAAAAAACTGGAAACATGATGATTATGAACATCAGCATAACCGTGCCCAGCTTACATTTGTGGAAGAAGGATATCAGTATTTCCATATTGACCGGAAAATCTATCTTGTCCCACAGCATCATGTCATTTGGATTCCGTCAGAAAAAGCCCATAAAATAACTTCCGAAGCACAAACGGTGAATCTTATGGTCTTTCTGTTTAAGTCTGTTTTTGATGATGAATTTTATCAGAATGTACAGGTATTTGCCGTTCCTCCTGTTCTAAAAGAGATGCTTTTGTATGCTTCAAAATGGAACCAATCATTGGATGAAAATGAAGAACAGGATATTTTCTTTAAAGCGATATTAAAGAGCCTTCCTAATTTCTGCAAAGAAAGCAGCGGACTGGAAATTCCTGTTCCTACAGATACCCGACTGATTCCTGTATGCAATGATATCAATACTCATTTTAAATATAACCTGGATATAGATTCATTAGCTGAAAAAGCCCAAATGTCTGTGAGAAGTCTTCAGAGAATTTTTAAAAATGAAACAGGAATTACCCTGCAAAAATACCTGCAGCTGACCAGGATCTTAAAAAGCATAGAGCTGATAGACACCAGGCAATATACCTTGAGTGAAGTTGCTTATAAAGTGGGCTATCAAAGTCTCTCCGCGTTTACATCATCCTACTTTGCTATCATGCAGGTGAAGCCAAAACTCAAAAAAAATTAAGGGGTTTCATCATGAGGCATATCAACCGGTTTTGATTCCGGTGAGCCTTTTTCACGAAGCCAGATAGATAAAAGTACAAGAGAAGCCACAGCCAGAAATTCACTTTGCCAATTCTGAAAAGATTCAAACCAGAACCTTGATTCTGAAATATATTGCATTGCTGTTACTGGAGCTGTATTTTTCATCATCTGTTCTTCATTAAAGTTCTTGAGGCTGCCATAGAAATGCAAAATAAAACTTGTCAGGAAAAGGATTGCAAAAGCAAGTGATAAAGAGTGTTTATAAATTTTCAGCCAAATTCCTCCTTTTTTAACGGGCCAGGGCGCCTTAGGATGTGCTATGGGTTCTCTGTCAACATCTTCTTTCTCTGTCATAGATTTTGACTCACTGGAACCTTTTTGTCTGAGAGAGACCGTTAATAAAACATACAGCATCATCTGAAGAAATTCGCTTTCCCAGTTTTCAAAAGTAGCCTGTATAAAATGGCCGCTGTGTATATATTCGCCGAGCTTTAAAGCAGACTGGCCGTTTTCAATCAATTCTTTATTTTCTGTTCTCCAACCCATAAAAAATTGCCCTGCAAGAAAAATAATCATCAGGGTAATGAGAACAATACTTAAGCTGTTGCGATAAAAGAAACCGGAGCGTGACATAGCTTTGGATTTAAATATTTAAAATTCAAGGTTCAAGGTTCAAGGTTCAAGGTTCAAGATTTAAAGTTTGAGATTTATGAATCACGTTTTTGGTAAGGAAAAATTTTCTGCAAACTCTTTGTGGTTGGTCCGGTAAGAATTTTTCCGTTGACATTAAAACGGGATCCATGGCATGGACAGTCCCAACTCAGCTCAGCACTGTTCCACCGAACTTCACATCCGGCATGTGGACAAGTACTTTTTAACAGATGCAAAGTCCCGTCATTTTCTTTGTACAGGGCATAGGATTCTGATTCATAATTGATTACTTTAGCTTCACCTTCCCCGACTTCTGAAAATGATTCAATCTTTTCGGTAACAATCTTATCTTTTATAAAATCAAAAGCTACTGTTGCTGCTTCTTTCACAAAATCTGAAAATCCGGCAACGGGTTTGATTCTTGAAGGATTGAATAAGTCACCGTATTTACTTTTTCCGGTAACAATCAGATCATGCAGAATCTGTGAGGAAAGGGTCCCGAATATCATTCCGTTACCCCGGAAGCCCGTTGCTGCAAAGATTCTTTCTTTAGTTCCCGGAAGCTTTCCTATATACGGAAGACCGTCTACAGGTTCATAGTATTGACTGGACCAGGTGTAATATACGGTTTCCACCTCAAAGTATTTTCTTACATAGTTTTCAAGCCTTGAAAAACATTCTCCGGTATCGTCTGCATGCCCTGTTTTGTGATCTTCACCACCGGCAATCAATAAATTTTCCCCATTGAGGCTCTGAATTCTGTAATAATGATAAGGTTCACAGAGATCATAGCCAAGTTCCCAGGGATATTTATCATTTTTCATTGTAAATGCCATGGCATAGCTTCTGTAAGGAGCATTTGTGAAGTGAAGAAGGTTGACACCGGGCGGAATATGGGTGGCATATACTACATTTTTTGCCTTTATCTCGCCTTTTGAAGTTTTTAAAATCACATAATCTTCCTTCTCATCATGATCTTCACAGAGACAGTTTTCCTGAATAGATCCACCGAGTTTTATAAAAGCGTCACAAAGTCCTTTGAGGTATTTTATGGGATGAAAATGCCCCTGTCCCGGAATAAGCACTGCTTCTTTGAATGGGATTGGAAATGGGATTTCGTTCACATAGCTCATCTCATGACCTACATTAGCCGCTCCTTCAACGATGTCTTTCAGACGGTCCTCTTGTTGTTCATCCAACGCAAAAAGGTAAGCTGATTTCCGTGTAAAATCACAGCTGATCTTGTACCGATGGATATTATCTTCAATGATTTTAATAGCATCAGCTCCGGATTCTGCATAGAGCTTGGCATTATCCAAACCAAAATCACTGATAACCTGAGTAAAGGTGGTATCAAAAAAATCATTTAAATGGGCTGTTGTACCTCCTGTAGTACCAAATCCTATATTGGCAGCTTCCAGGATAATACATTGCTGTCCGGATTCCTGAAGCTTCAGCGCTGTTGAAACTCCCGTAATTCCGCCACCTACTATGGCAACATCAAATAGCAGGCTGAGATCAGCTTCTGCAGAAAATTTTCTGACCTCTTCCTGCCATATACTTTTTCTTGCACCGTCTCTGTACATAACCAGAATATTTTGTTGTTAAACTTATCTGATACTCAAAGTATCGTTTTCGGGCAGACCTGTTTTGCCGGCATTGGCCGGGTTATTCTTTTGGTCTCTTTTTTTGTTTTCATCTTCGTCAATATTGCATCTGCAGGAGGTAAAAGCAAATAAGCTGATCACTCCCAAAATAAGTGCTGTAGCTTTCATATTCTATATTTTTTTTGTTACTTTTTAGCCGTTTACGATCAGTCCTCCATTGGGATGAAGCACCTGTCCCGTAACCTGTGAGGCATCGGTACCTGCCAGAAATAAAAAGCTGAAAGCGATTTCTTCCGGAGTGGCATTTCTTTCCAGAGGAGGTTTATTAGGGTTTTCTTCTTTTTCGTCAAATGTTTCTTCCGTAAGCGGGGTTGCAACCGGGCCTGGAGCAACGGCATTGACACGGATTCCTTTGGGTTTTGCCTGTAAAGCCAGTGAGCGGGTAAAGGAAACAATTGCTCCTTTTGTTGCAGAGTAATCAAGCAGTTCAGGATGTCCCTGATACGCAGAAACCGAGGTGGTATTGATGATGGAGCTTCCTTCTTTCAAATAAGGAAACACAACCTTTGTTAACAAAATCATTCCTACAATATTAGAATCAAAGGTCTGCCTGATGTTTTTCTCTTCAAGATCTTCAATTCTATCGGCAGGAAACTGAATTCCTGCATTATTGACGAGGATATCAATTTTCCCGAATGCCGAAATAACTTCTTTCACTGTTTTTTCACAGAATTCATAATCATTGATATCACCTTTGAAAATAATGCATTTTTTATTCAGACTTTCAATTTCTGATTTTGTTTTTCCGGCATCATTATCACTGGAATGGTAAATAATCGCAATATCTGCTCCTTCCAATGCAAAAAGAAGAGCCACTGCTTTGCCGATTCCGCTGTCTGCTCCGGTAATCAAAACAGATTTATTTTCTAATTTTCCCATTTCATCAGCTTTTATTTTTTCTCGGTAGGTTTCTGCATTTCTGCCATTCTGTGAGCTGCCATACTGTCGCTTGAAAGATTAGCCATGGCAACAGATAGTTTATTTTTCAGGCCCGAAATTATTTTATCCTCATCATTCATCAGAGCATTATAACCATCAATAGCCACTTCTTCCGGAGAAGCCAGACTATCTTTGTCCTCCAGTATTTTACTTCTACTCATCTCTGCTTTATTAAAGAAATCGGTATCCGTAGGTCCCGGCAAAAGTGCTGTTACCGTGATTCCTGAATCTTTTAATTCTTCACGAATGGCTTCAGACCACGACAAAACAAATGCTTTGGTAGCATGATACACAGAATGCCAGGGACCTGGAACTTTACTGGCTACAGAAGCCAGATTCAGGACTTTTCCCGATCCTTTCGGCAATCGGTCCTTAATAAACAGTTTTGTAAGTATGAGCATCGAAATAATATTCAAATGAACAATGTCTATTTCCCTGTGAATATCTGTATCCTGAAATTTACCATACACTCCCTGTCCTGCATCATTTACCAGTATTTCGGGGCTTATCGCATTCATTTTCAATTCGGAATAAAGAGAATAAGCTTCCTCCTCTAAGAATAAGTTTTTGGAAATGCTGATAACGTTTACTCCATATTTTTTAAATTCATCGGCCTTTCTTTTCAGTTCTTCCTGATCTCTGGCTACAATCACAAGATCATAGCCATTTCGGGCAAACTGTTTGGCCAGTTCATATCCTATACCGCTTGTGGCTCCTGTAATCAGCACATATTGATTTTTGCGTTCCATAGTTTTTATTTTAAGATTAAAACCCTGTTAAGCTCACTTTTAAAACACCCTAAAATAAATTCTGTATAATACAGCTGGGCATTCAGGGCCTGAGTTTTGGGGTGCAGTTCCAGTTTTTTAGTCAGAATGATCTCCCCTTTATAGGAAAATGAGAAATACGCAAAAATTTTATACCCGGAATTCCGGATGGGTGTGCAGTAGCCGGTTGTAGCAATAGACCAGTCCGATTCGTAGAGTCTGGCAACATTTAATGCCATGGTTTCTGCAATATTTTCTGAAACACAGTCGCATTCTTCAGCTTCCTGTCTGTTGACCTTTAATAGCCTTACTTTTTCCGGTAAAGAATAGGTTGTCATGCCTCCCTTATAAAACATTGAGGCATTGGGCATCTGTGAAAAGGCCAGTTGCAGGCATCCTGAAGTGACACTTTCAGCAACTGAAATGGTCTCATCTGTAGTCATCAGGGACTGGCTTATATATTCTAAGAGATTTTGTTGAAAATTCATAATGTTAATATTTTGAATGAGGTTTAAAAATGAATTGAAAAAAATGAAAAAGAGAGGTTTAAAAAGCTGCTGAATGAATACAGCAGCTTAACATTAATATTTAAATTGGTGTGAAAGGTGTTATGATTAAGCGTTTCTCTCCATTTCAAGATCCCAGACTCTGTGTTTGGCAATAGCATTAATGAATTTATCTGCAGGATTTCCATCTTCCCATGTGACGATTCCAGGATCATCATGCTTTTTGGCTGATACATTGGAATGATGATAAACAGCCTGTGTGTCTGTCCCGAAATAAATGGCCTTACAATGCTTATAGGCTTCATTGATAAAGTGCAGTACATGATGCTTATTTT
The DNA here is from genome assembly GCF_900182655.1 of Chryseobacterium rhizoplanae. Taxonomy (GTDB): domain Bacteria; phylum Bacteroidota; class Bacteroidia; order Flavobacteriales; family Weeksellaceae; genus Chryseobacterium; species Chryseobacterium rhizoplanae. The sequence continues at coordinate 1,033,148 of NZ_FXTC01000001.1, read as the reverse complement.
CAGAAATCATCAGTTCTTTTACAGAGTCTGCACCGGAACAAATAAATAATGCATCGAAGCAGACACTGGCAGTATTCGTCAGAGAATATTTCGGGATCAGGTCTGTACCATCATTAGTTTTTACAGGAGCAAGACTTGGTGCAATCAATTCAACTTTAGCGCCTTCCGCTTCAAGTTTTGTTTTAAGATCGCTGACAGCTCCGCCATCAACTCCGTTGGCCAGAATAAATCCTATTTTTCTTGTTTTAATTGTGTCTTTAACGGTATGTTTCATGCTTAAAGCGTCAGAAACCTTTGTATCAGGCTCTCTTTCTTCGCTCTGAAGCTCTACAATATTACTGTCTGCCGGTAAACTCTGGTTGGGCCATTCTAATTTTTTGACTTCTGCCCCTAATTTTTCTGCAACTTTCCAGGCCAGAGACGTATCAATATAAGCCAGCTGTCCTACCAGTCTTTCTCTGATCTCGGGACGGGTTACTTTAGACAGTTCAAAGATCAATGCATTCTGAAGGTGCATTTTTTCCGGCGTCGACTGGCTGTTGTAGAATAGTTTAGCCTGTGAATAATGATCTACAAAGCTTTTGCTTCTTTCCCTGATCTTTACTCCGGAAACTCTTTCCTGTTGGGAAGCAAATCCGCCTTCAGACATCATCGCCTGAAAAGGACATCCGCCACCTATAGAATTGGGTTCATAGCTTGTTTTTCCTTTGACAATCTGTTGTCTCATATGTCCGTCCCGTTGGTTATTATGAACGGTATTGAGAGATCTGTTGATTGGAATTTCATGAAAATTGGGTGATCCCAGCCTTGACAGCTGAGTATCGGTATATGAAAATAATCTTCCCTGCAGCAACGGATCGTTCGTGAAATCTATTCCGGGAATGATATGTCCAGGATGAAAAGCAACCTGCTCTGTTTCTGCAAAGAAATTATCAGGATTTTTATTTAGAGTTAACGTTCCTACGATTTCTACGGGAACTTCTTCTTCAGGAACCAGTTTGGTAGGATCAAGAAGGTCAAAATCAAATTTGTGCTCGTCTTCTTCAGGAATCAGCTGTACCCCAAAGTCCCATTCAGGATAATCACCGCTTTCAATGGCTTCCCAAAGGTCTCTTTTATGGAAATCAGAATCTACTCCTGAAATAATCTGAGCCTCATTCCAGGCTACGGAATGTACTCCTAATTTTGGTTTAAAATGGAATTTCACAAAATGTACTTTTCCTTCCTCATTAATGAATTTAAAAGAATGTACTCCAAAGCCTTCCATCATTCTCAGACTCCTCGGAATGGCTCTGTCACTCATCAGCCACATAATCATATGCATACTTTCCGGCATGAGTGAGATAAAATCCCAAAATGTATCATGGGCGGAAGCGGCCTGGGGAATTTCATTATCCGGTTCAGGTTTCACCGCATGTACCAGATCTGGAAATTTGATCGCATCCTGGATAAAAAACACGGGCATATTGTTGGCTACGAGATCATAATTTCCCTCGTCAGTGTAAAATTTAATGGCAAATCCACGAACATCTCTGGCCAGATCTGTACTTCCTTTACTTCCCGCAACAGTTGAAAATCTTACAAAAACAGGAGTTTCTTTTCCAAGTTCTGTTAAAAATTTTGCTTTGGTATAAGCTGCAAGGCTTTTGGTAAGTTTAAAAACTCCGTGTGCACCGGAACCTCTTGCATGAACTACTCTTTCGGGAATCCTTTCGTGATCAAAGTGGGTAATCTTTTCTCTCAGGATAAAATCTTCCAATAATGAAGGGCCTCTCTCCCCGGCTTTTAAAGAATCCTGATTGTTATTGATCTTTAAGCCCTGATTGGTGGTTAGTTTTTCATTTTCATTGGAAGTACTGTGTACATCCAGCTGTTGTGCTTTTTTGTTGTGTTCGTTGGTTTTCATATTCATAATCTTTTTGTGGTTGGCGTAAGGTTGAAAGTAGTGAGATAAGATACTCTGAAGAATTAATCTGCTTTTTTCTCCAGAATTTCAAGAAGTTTGTTAATATATTCTTCTTCCTTCAGCACCTTATAATAAGCCGTTTTGGCATACAAAGTGAAATCCGGGGATTCAAATCTTATTTCAGCATCCATATCCATAGTTTCCGTGCTGTTTTTAGTATGAAACTCACGGATATGAAGGATATATTCTTCTATGTAAGCATCTATTACTCTTTTCAAAACCTCACATTGAGCATTATTTTTAATCTTTTCTAATGATTTGATCAGAAAAGCAGTCACTCCGTAAGAATTGATAATAAGCGGAAATAAAGATTCATTCTCTATCGCGTTATTTTTATCATTCAGCCCGGAATGTTGTAAAGTGTCGTTTTCAAATATCATGTTCAAAAAGGGTATTAGTTATGGGAAGCTTTTAAATATTGCTCAAAATAGTGGAGGTCGTTTTTATCCTTGATGGACAGATAAAACATGATCTGTTCCGGCTCTTTTAATCCGATACTGTTGAAACAGTCAAAATGAGCAATTAATGCCTGTATATTTTCAATATCAATATCTTTAAGGATAATGAATAAGAGAAAGATATTTTCCTTGATTTCTTTGGCATAGATCGCTGCCCCGTCTTCAAAACACTCCCCTGCATGAGGTATTTTTATAAAATCTTTGTGTCTCAGCGTTTTTATTATTTTCTGACCGTCCATATATATTTTGATTTCATGGTTAAAATAAGCCATATAGAACAAGCTACATGGCTTATTATGTTCTTTTAATCTTCCTGTTCTGCATCAAAATTGATGGATGTTTCTGCAATCTCTGTAAGATGCGAATCGGTGTCTTCTTCTTCCTGAAGCGTTCTTTCAAGAAGGTCGGCAGCTTTATCATGTCCCATGGTAATCGCAAGTTGTGCAAGCCCGCCATAGGTTGCAATTTCGTAATGTTCCACTTTTTGTGCAGCAATAATTAATGCGGCATCTCTTGTTGCAGAGCCATCTTCTGTAGATTTAATGACTTCCTCACCTTCTTCGATGATTCCTTTTATAGCCTTACATTCTTTTTTTTCGGGCTTTTCGTCAATAAGTTTGAAAACTTTTTCCAGACGTTTTACATGCTTTTGGGTTTGAAGATGATGATCTTCAAAGGCATCTTTCAGTTCTTCGGTGGTAGCAGCTTCCTGCATTTTTTCCAACGCTTCAAGAATGGCATTTTCAGCATAATAAATATCTTTCAGGGCACTTACAAAGAATTTATGAAGGGGTGCATTTTTCATTTCCTCCTTGTTCACAGTCGTCTTGTCTGCATTCCCTTTTTGGGTGGCAGAAACTGAACTATTGGTTTCTAATATTTTATTGGGCATGGTGTAAAATGGTGTTTGTAATTAAAAGGATTACCTCTTTATATAGGGCTAAAGAGGCAATCCTGGAAAAAGAATTATGAATTACGTCTGCCTCCGAATCCGGAACGTCCTGATGACCTTCCGCCTCCGTGAGATGCCTGACCTCCCATTCTTGCAATTCTTGTACGGTCCGCTTTACTCATCGCTGCAAAACCTCTTCTTGAACTGCCTGAATTGGAATTACTAGAACTACGGCCTGAACTACTATTGTTATTATTTCCTGATCTAGAATTAGAACCTCCTCGTCCTGAGTTGGATTCAGAATTGGAAGATCTTACTCCCGATCTGGAACCTGAACCAGAATTGGAACGGTTACGGGAATTACCATTTGAAGTACCACTTCCTGATGATGATCTGCCTCTTCCTCCTGAACCTGAGCCAGAATTTGAACGTCCACGGGATCCGCTTCCGGAATTTCCTCCACGAGAACTGCCTCTACCGGAAGTGAATCTTCCCTGACTGTCTCTTTGCTGATTTCCGTTTCCACTTCTGGAACTGCCTCTCCCTCCGCTGCGGCCTCTCTGATCATAATCGTCATCGCCTTCATTGTCGTCATCCTCATCATAATCGTCGTCGTAATCATCATAGTCATCTTCATCATAATCATCGTCATAATCGTCATTTTCATTATCAAAATAATTTTCATATTCTGAAAAATCATCGTCATAATCTTCATCTCTGGTTGCATCATTATAACCATGATCATATCCTAACTGATATACTTCTTCAAGATTTTCCGGTGAATGTGAATTTCTTCTTGAACTGCTATTTCTTGAATTTCTAGTGTTCATAACTGAATTTTTATATTAATATTTAGTGATGTGTATTGCCGTCCGTGACTAGTATTAGACGGCAACAGTTGGGTGTCGGTAATTTTAAAATGATAATAAAAGCAAAATGCTTTTTACGTTCCTTTTTACTAAGGTGTTTGGAATTGGATTGAAAAACTTATATATCAAATATACGTCAGAATAATTCACTTTTTTATGACCTGAGTCATGTTAATGCAGATTAATACAAAATTTTTCGGTCTTGTAAAGTAATGCTGCCTTCTTTTTCCATTTTTTTAAGCTTTTGATGACTGTTTCCACACGCATCCCCGTAAGATTGATGATCTGCTGTCTTGTAAATGCTATATGAAAGCAGTGATGACAGTCTTCATCATAGTAACTTTAGTTTTGCATAGGATTTTGTGATGCCTGTCTTCTGCACCAAAGGAGTACAGAAGACTTTCATCAATATTCATACAGCTTATTGTTTTCATAAACTTATAAGATTTTAATTGAAAAAATCACAAGATCGTATACCTGAAATGATTCTAATATAAGATTTTGCGATTTTCAATTCTTAGGATCTTATCCCTTTCCATATGTTTGATCGTCCTTATAGCGGTTTCCACACAAAGACCGGTAAGGCTTGCCATCTGCTGCCTCGTTAAAGGGATCAAAAAAGAATAAGGAGTTATATCCTTTTGAAAACTCTTAAGATAATCCATCAATCCCCGAAGCCGTATGGACGGATTTTGAGATGAGAGATTCTGCATCATGATAAATTTGTAGTAAAGACGCTCAGAAAGAAAACTGCTTACTTCCATGTATAATTCCGGATTCCGGTTCAGCAGATCAAAAAAGATAGATTTATGAAGCCTTAAAACAGTACATTCTGTAATGGCTTCGGCATTCATAGGATAAGGCTTATCTATGAAAAGTATAGATTCACCACAGCTTTCACCGTCGGATAAAATGTTTTGGATAAATTCTTTCCCTTCCTCATTATAATTATTAAGTTTTACCTCTCCTTTAATAATCTGGTAATAATAGTTAGGGATATCTCCCTCAAAGAATATTGTTTCTGAAGGGTTATAATGTCTCGTTTCCGCTCCCGCTGAAATCAAAATGTTTTCGTCGATAACCATAATAGTTGTTTTTGGTGTTGTTTTCTTCTTCTCCTCTTCTTAGTCTTAGTAAAAATATCATTGGCAATCGATTCTAGATACATGCAAAAATCACACCTTAATTATTATTTTAAAAGTTAAAAAAAGTTAAAAATTTTAATAACTTTAACTGTAATTATAATTATTGATCAGATATAATTACTAAAAATGCAATTAAGTTGATTTTTTGATATAATATAAAAAAATATAATTTCAACAATAAGTAGAAGTATAAATAATAAAACCCGTTTCACTTTGATAACGGGTTTTTACTATAACATTGGTGAACTATTATTTTTTTGTTGTTGTATTTTTATGACTTCTGACGGTATCCATCTTATTTTTTGAAGAAACCGTATCAATACGTATAGTATCTGAAGGAAGAGGTGTAACAGTAGAAATTGTATCAGTTCTGACGGTATTGGTTACAATACTGTCGGTGGTAGATATTTCTGTTTTGGATTCTTTTTTACAGCTTAGGACAATAAGTCCTATAAGCAGACTTGACATAATGAATTTCATAATAATATATTTTGTGGTGATGGTTCAAAAGTAGGCTATTATGAAACCGTATTCTTATGACTTAAGTCATAAAGCTTTATTTTTAATTATTTCGCAAATTTTTTAGTTCCTGCAACACATAAGATAACTCCTATTGTTACCCCCAGCATTCCCATGCTTACCTGCTCATGAAGAAGCCAGGCAGCCAATGCCAATCCAAAGAAAGGCTGAAGGAGCTGCAGTTGCCCAACTGTAGCGATACCACCCTGCGCCAATCCCTTATACCAGAATATAAAACCAATGAACATACTGAAAAGGGAAATGTAAGCCATTCCAAACCATCCCTGAAAACTCACATTTTGAATATCATCAGGGAAATAAATAAAAAATAAAGGAATCATAACAGGAAGTGCCAGTACCAATGCCCAGGAAATCACCTGCCAACCCCCTAGTGTTCTGGATAGTTTGGCTCCTTCAGCATAGCCCATACCGCATAAAATAACGGCAAGCAGCATCAGAATATCGCCAATGGGAGATGCTGATATCCCTTGTGAAACAGCATAACCGATCACTAAAAGACTTCCAACAATCGAGAAAAGCCAAAATACAGGATGAGGCCTTTCACCGCCACGCATGACTCCAAATACAGCAGTTGCCAAAGGAAGCATTCCCAGAAATACAATAGAATGGGCCGAAGTAAGGTATTGAAGAGCCAATGCCGACAAAAGCGGAAAGCCCACCACACAGCCAAGAGAAACCAAGAGCAAAGGCGTTAACTGTTCTTTAACGGGACGTTTTTCTTTACCCAGCCATAATACGATAAGAGCTAATATTCCTGCCACAGCAGCACGAACTATCGTCACAAAGATCGGACTCATTTCCATGACAGCTAATTTTGTAGCAGGCAAACCACCGCTAAATAATACAACTCCTATAAAGCCGTTGATCCATCCGTTTATATTTTCATCTTTTGATATTTGTTTTGTTATCATTGTATCGAAACTTTTAATTGATGGTTCAAAATTAAAAAGGATAATTTGATAAACACAGTATCAGTTTTGTATATTTGCATGAGCACAGTTTGAAATATGAACAAAGAATTTTTATACACAGAAATTGCAGACGGAATTGCAGGACAGATCAGGAACGGTATTTTAAAGGCCGGAGACAAGCTTCCTTCGGTAAGAATGCTATGCCAGGAACATCAGGTAAGTATGAATACAGCCAAGCGTGTCTTCCTGGAACTGGAATCCCAGTCTTTGGTAGAATCCAAGCCGCAAACCGGTTATTTTGTAAGTCAGTTATTATTCGCAAAACTTCCTTTGCCGGAAGTGAGCCGTCCGTCGTTGATCGCCAATAATGATGAACCGGATGAACTGATTAGCAAGGTATATGAAAATATGGGTAAAAAGGATATTACTTTTTTCTCTATTGGTATTCCGTCCGGAGATCTTCTACCCCAGGCCAAATTGAAAAAAGAAATCGTAAATGCCATCAGAGAATTAAAGGATGGTGGTACTGAATATGAGGAGCTTCAGGGAAATCTGAAGCTAAGAAGAATGATTGCCATTCGTTCTCTGCAATGGGGAGGAAACCTGAGCGAAAACGACCTGATTACAACGAATGGCGGAATGAATGCTTTATCATTCTGTTTAATGGCATTAGGAAAGCCAGGTGATACTATTGCCATCGAAAGTCCCTGCTATCCCGGAATTTTACAGCTGGCCAACGGCTTGGGTTTAAAAGTACTGGAACTTCCTACGCACCCAACTACGGGAATAGAAATTGAGGCTTTAAAAAAAGTAATACCCCAAATAGACATCTGCCTGCTCATTCCCAACTTCAATTCACCATTGGGAAGCTGTATGCCTGATGAAAATAAAAAAGAAATTGTAAAAATACTTTCGGAAAACAACATTCCACTGATTGAAGATGATGTGTATGGAGATTTATATTTCGGTTCTACCCGTCCGAAATGCTGCAAGTCTTTTGATAAAGACGGAAATGTATTGTATTGCAGCTCTATTTCAAAAACTTTGGCTCCGGGATATCGTGTAGGGTGGATTGCTCCCGGAAAGTATAAAGACAAAATCATGAAGCTTAAGCTCCTGCATTCCACTTCCTCTATTTCGATTGTCAATGAAGCTGTAGCTAACTTTCTGAAATCCGGCAAGTATGAAAAACATCTTCAGCAGCTGCGCAGAACTTTGCAGAATAATTATCAGAACTATGTTCAGACCATTGCAGAATCTTTTCCGGAAGGCACCAAAACCAGCCGTCCACAAGGAGGATTGTCCTTATGGATAGAATTTGACAGGAAGATACGGACAACAGAACTATACGATCTGGCCATCAAGCAAAATATAAGTATTGCTCCCGGAAGAATGTTTACCTTTCAGGACCAGTTTGAAAACTGTATGAGACTCTGTATAGGACTTCCCTGGTCAGAAGATACACAGGCAAAGCTCAGACAGGTTGGGCAGCTTGCCAAAAAGATTTATTTGAAGTAAGGAAGATAGAGGCTGGAAGATGGAAGTTTTAAGAATAGATTATGTCAATTCTTATTAAAAACGATGTTTAAATAATAACGATCAAGTTCTTTTGTGTTTACCAGAACTTTAAGCCTCCCTCTCCCATCTTCCAGCCTTTTTATTTATTATCCGGGACGAAATTTTTTCTCGCCAGTTCTTTTCTTACACGGCTAAGACTCTCAGGGGTAATTCCAAGGTAAGAAGCAATCATCCATTGCGGAACTCTCAGCAGTAAATCCGGATACATTTTAATGAATTTCATATATCTTTCTTCTGCAGTCTCACCAAGCAAAGAGTTGATTCTGTTTTGAAGACTTCTGATATGTTTCTGAAGCAGGAAATCACTTCTTTCAATGCTGTTTGGAAACTGTTCCACCAGTTTATTAAAGAAATCCGGATGCAAAAACAGAATTTCCGAATCTTCAACCGCTTCTATATAATAAATGGATTTTTCATTGAAATAAAGACTGCTTCGGTCGGAAATCAGCCAGCTTTCAGGAGCAAACTGTATGATATGTTCTTTCCCGTTTTTATCAATGGAATACATTTTCAACAGCCCTTTTTCTACGAAGAATATATGTCTGCATATTTCGCCGTACTGAAGAAGAAACTGGTTTTTAGGGATTTTCTTTACTTCATAGTGCAGGCTGCAGGTGTTCACATTTTGAAGAGGAACATTTAAAACTTTGGCTAAATAATCATTTATATTCTTCATGATACAATCTGGCTTAAAGAGATATCCTGGTGTGAAGCATTGTTTACAGGCTTTCCGTTCTCTATTACAATCAGCTGCGGACTTTCATGTCTTATTTCAAAATCTGCGGCTATTTTATTGGATACAGGTCTGTGGGCCAAAAGATCAAGGTAGTATACATTGACCGGCTGATCTGAATTTTCAACTTCTTTTTCAAAGTTTTTCAGTACAGTTCTGCTGATAAAACAGCTTGTAGAATGTTTAAATATAGCAATCCTATTCTGAAAAGAGTCTTCTATAGCTTTTGTAAGGTCTTCTTCAGACTCTATTTTTTTCCAGAATGTTTTTTGGTCAGGGGTTTCGTTTTTTCCACCGAATATTTTATCAAAAAAACTCATACATTAAATTGTTTTAGATGGTGATCAAGATGTTTGTATTCTAAAAATGTCCAGTCTTTTTCAGTCATGTTTCCAAATAATCTGTGATGATCCGGCAGGCTGTTTTTTTTACAGGCTTCCCGAAATTCCTCCAGCGTTCTCAGAAGATTGGCTTTTGATTCATCAAAATCACACTCAAAATTAACGATTAGTTTTTGAAAAGTAGGCATATTTCTGGGAATTCCATTATTGAAGACATACATTTCTGCTTTCGTGAGGATCCCGATGCTCTTATACACGACATTGATACGGGGAAGTTCTACTTTTTTCAAGGCTACCTGAAGAACCAGATCACAATGCTTTAGCATTTGACATACGTTCATTTTCCCCCATTTCCGAGGGGAATTTTCAGATAACATGGAAATCCGGTTTACAATTTCCTTATAATATATGGGATTATTAAGATTTTTCCTTACCAACCTTTTTCTTTCTTCAGATTTTCAATATGGGCAAAATGATGATTACAGTGCCAGACATATAAGGCAAGGCTGTCTCTCAGATTATAATCTCTATTATGCTCAGGATGATGAAAAGTTCTTTCAAACTGTTTATTGGTAAGGCTTTTAAGAAGTACCACCCATCTTTGGTGTGTTCCTTTCAGCATCCTCATAGCCGGCTTTACAGGCATATGAAAACTGTCCTGAAGCTCTGCCCACTTGGCTTCATCATAAGGTTTTATAGTAGGGTTATCTTCAGTAAGAGCCAGCTTAAAACGTATAAAACTATTCATATGACTGTCAGAAAGGTGGTTGACAAGCTGTCTCACAGTCCAGCCTCCTTCCCTGTAAGGAGTATCCAATTGATCGTCCGTAAAATGTTCAATGAGATTTTTTAGTCTGCCGGGAAAGTCTTTGATCACTTTGATATAAGTATCCAATGTGGTATCGCAGATGTTTTCCGGAACTTCAAACGGGCCTATTGGAAACTTTTTATTTTCTAAATCACTCATTGCTCAAGGTTTTTTAATTTTTAAATATTGACGATTTGTCTGGTTATCATATAAAGGACAATGTATCAATATCAGCTTGTGTAAATTTATCAAAAATTCAAGAAACTAAGGTGAATAAAGCATTAATTGTACAGATAACCATTTTTGTGGTACCAATTGTTCACAAAAAAGGCTTCACGGATCAACTGAAGCCTTTTTATACATTATATTGAAGTATTAATACCCATGCAGATCTATACCTTCTGTTCTTTGCAGGGTTACTTTTTTCCCCATTTTCTTCTGAATTACTCTGAAATGCTGCAATTCATCATCTGTAAGAATACTGATTGCTGTTCCTTTTTCATTGGCACGACCCGTTCTTCCGATACGGTGAATATAATCTAAAGGAGAACGTGGTAATTCGTAATTGATCACACATGGTAATGACTCAATGTGAATTCCACGGCCAATAAGGTCTGTTGCCACCAGAATCTGGGCTCCATTTACTTTGAACTCTTCCAGGTTATTTCTGCGGGCGCCCTGCGATTTCTGACTGTGGATAGCCACCGCTTTAATTTTATTCTTTTTAAGCTTTTCCACCAGATTGTCTGCAGACCTTGTAGATGAAACAAAGATCAAAGCCTTTTCCACCTTTTTTTCTTTAATTAAATAACGCAGGAAAGGGCCTTTATTTTCCGGAGAAACATGATATGCCAGCTGTTCGATATTATCAATTTCAACTTCTTCTTTTTTAATTTCGATAATAGTGGGATTGATAGACAGGCGTTCTTTCATTTCAGAAACCTTATCATTTAAAGTCGCTGAAAACAAAGTCGTTTGTTTCACCACAGGCATCATTGCGAAAAGTTTATTCATTTCTTCACCAAAGCCCAGCTGAAACATTTTATCCGCTTCATCAATCACCAAATGCCGGATTCCTGAAATACTCAACGCATTATGATCAATTAAGTCTAATAAACGTCCGGGAGTGGCAATAAGAACTTCTACTCCAAACATCCCTTTCATCTGCGGATTGATAGATACACCTCCATAAACAGCCATTGTACGAACTTCCCGCTTAAGATTTTCTGTAAAAGCTCTGAAAACTTCATCAATCTGAATTGCCAATTCACGGGTAGGAACCAATATTAAAACCTGAACATTACGGTCTTTTTTAACTTCCGAATTCTGTAATTTTTCTAAAATTGGCATGACAAAGCAAGCCGTTTTTCCGGAACCTGTCTGTGCAATTCCCATCAGATCTTTTCCCTGCAAAATAACAGGAACTGCCTGTTCCTGTATTGGAAATGGTTTCAAATACCCCAGTTTGTTTACAGAACGAATAATATTGTGTGATAATCCTAACGATTCAAATGACATAAAAATACTTATTTACTGCAAAGATAAGCTATTGAGATTTAGTTTCAGATAAAAGGTCAGAAGCCTGAAGATGGAAAAAGGAAGTAATGATAGGCATAAAAACAATGATACTCTATTTCATTCTTTTAAAAGAACTGTTATGTGATGACCGTTATTTTTTTTGCCGATTTGTCCGATAATTAGGATTTGGACAAATTTTTGAAGATTAGTTTTGTAAATTTATCAAAAATTCGAGAAATCAAAATATGAAAAAAGCGTTAATAATAGTCGATGTACAGAATGATTTTTGTGAAGGCGGAGCATTAGCAGTGCCTGGAGCCAGCGAAATTATCCCGTATATCAATCTTCTGATGGAGGAAAATGCATACGATCAGGTGGTTCTTACACAGGACTGGCATCCTGCAGGCCACAAAAGTTTTGCAAGCAGTAATGGCAGACAGGTAGGAGAAAGTATTATTTTAAATGGTGTTCCACAGTTTATGTGGCCGGATCATTGTGTTCAGGGAACTTTCGGGGCAGAATTCCACAAAGATCTGAACAGAGACAAAGTAACCCATATTGTACAAAAAGGTAAAAACATTGAGATAGACAGCTACAGTGGTTTCCAGGATAATAACCATTTTATGAAAACCGGACTGGATGATTTCTTAAAATATCACGATATCCAATTGGTAGAAATCGTTGGTTTGGCATTAGATTATTGTGTTAAATTCACGGCTCAGGATGCCGTAGCCAACGGATATGTAACATGCCTTCATTTCAACGGAACACGTGCTGTAAACGTAAAACCGGACAACGCCAGAGATGCCATCTACGAAATGATTGAAAAAGGAGTGACGGTTTTGGGATAATGTGGCAAATGATGAATTATACATTATGAGTTATGAATTTTAGAGCTCATAACCTGATATAAAAAAGCGCAGAAAATAATTCTGCGCTTTTTATTTTTACACTTAAATGTACTTTTTAAAAGAATAAAATAAGTTATAATCCTGAATCTATAATTCATTTATAACTTTTATAATTCATCCATTATTAAAGCATTTTAAGGTTGTTTACTTCCAGTTCTGTAAGGATTCTCCAGTGTCCTCTCTTGATATTCTTCTTCGTTAATCCTGCAAACATTACTCTGTCTAAAGCTTCCACTTCGTATCCTAATCTTTGGAATATTCTTCTGATAACACGGTTCCATCCGATATGAATCTCAATTCCGATCTCATTTTTAGGCTTTCCTTCAATGTACGAAATCTGGTCAACAACGGCTACTCCTTCATCTAAACGGATTCCTTCTGCGATAAGACGTAGATCTTCACCCGAAAGCTTTTTATCTAACGTTACATGATAAATCTTTTTAGCATCAAAAGATGGATGCGTCAATTTCTTGGTCATGTGTCCGTCATTGGTCAATAAAATAACCCCCGTGGTAGAACGGTCTAATCTTCCAACCGGGAAAACTCTGTAAGGAGAAGCATTAGCTACAAGATCCATTACCGTTTTTCTCGCTTTGTCATCTTTCGTCGTAGAAATGTAACCTTTTGGCTTATTCAAAAGTACATACACCGGTTTTTCAGGAGTAATATTCTGTCCGTCAAAAACTACTCTGTCAGTTTTCTGTACCTGATAGCCCATTTCGTTAACTACTTTTCCGTTTACCTCTACCAATCCCTGGGTAATAAGATCATCCGCTTCTCTTCTGCTGCAGATCCCTGAATTGGCAATATACTTATTTAGACGGATAGTGTCTTTATGAACATCTTTGTCAATTTTGTTTAACCTTCTTTTTTGTACAAAAGATTTTGCTCTGTCATCTCTTTCATCTCCATTTGAGGGTCTTCTGCCATATTTCAGACTACCTCTTTCATATTTATCTCTTGTATCAAAGCTTTTTCCTCCTCTTTTTGGTTTTCCGAAAGATTTTCTCTCAAAACTCTCACTTTTATTCGTGATGTATGCTTTTCTTTCAGATTTTGAACCCATATCTTCGTTGGACCCTTCAGAACTGTCTGTATTTCTCTTGAAAGGTTTTTTATCGAATTTTGAGTTAGACCCTCTATGTTCCGGAGCTGTTCTGCCTCCGTCTTTAGAAAAAGGTTTTTTAAAAGGTTTTGATCCTGAAGAATTTCCAGATCTGGAAGCACGAGAATCATCAGAACTTTTCTTGGTTGAAATTCTTGGTCTCTTTGATCTGTCTGAATTATTATTATCTCTGCTCATTCTAAAAATTTCTGCAAAGATAGTAATTTAGTTACGAGTTAAAAATTAAGAATCATAACTTTGCACTATAGTTTACATTTTAACTTTACAAATATTAGAAGATGATAACAATATTAAACGATAATTTTTCTCAGCTTAACGAGTTTCTTCATGAAAAATCCTTCAGTAAAATTTTCATTCTTGTTGATGAAAATACTCATGAATACTGCCTTCCTATTCTTTTAGGCAATATGGAAACAGACCTTGGCTTTGAAATTTTAGAGATTGAAGCCGGAGAAGAAATGAAAAATATCCAGACTGCCAATCAGCTTTGGGAAATTCTTACGGAAATGCAGGCGGACAGAAAAGCATTGGTTATCAATCTTGGTGGCGGCGTGATTACTGATATGGGCGGATTTGTAGCATCTACTTACAAAAGAGGAATACAGTTCATCAATATTCCTACTACCCTTTTATCCATGTGTGATGCTTCCATAGGAGGAAAAACAGGTATTGATCTGATGCATTATAAAAATATGGTGGGAACTTTCGCTTTCCCGGAACAGATCTTTATTTTTCCTAAATTCCTGGAAACACTGCCATTTAAAGAATTAAGAAGCGGATTCGCAGAAATGCTGAAACACGGATTAATAGCTGATAAAAATCATTGGGATCAGCTGATTCAGGTTCGTAAACTGGAGGTTGAGACAGTAATTCCGCATATTCAGACTTCTATGAATATCAAGCAGGACGTTGTAGATAAAGATTTTCATGAACAGAATATCAGAAAAACATTGAACTTCGGGCATACAATAGGTCACGCTGTAGAAAGTTTATGCTTACAACAAGGAAATCCTATCCTTCACGGGGAGGCGGTTGCCATGGGAATGATTGCAGAAGCTCATCTGGCTTATCTTGAGAATCTTATTTCTGAAACCGAAGCAGATATGGTCATCGAAAATGTTCAGAGATACTATCCTTACCTTGATATCAGTGATTTTAAAGATGAAGATATCACGGCATTATTACTGAATGATAAAAAGAATACAGACAGTAAAATCAACTTTTCATTACTTTCCGGAATAGGTTCTTGTACTTATGACCATCAGTGCAGCCAGGAAAATATCCTTGAATCGCTGTCTTTTTATAGAAAATTGAATAATGCTTAACGCTTTTTTGGAAAGATAAACCCGCTTTGAAAGGTTATTTTTAACAAAATTGTCAATTTAGACCTCTTCTAAACAAATGTTTATTTAAATATGTAATAAGCTGTAAATCAGTTGTATAATATTAATACCACTTACTGTCTAAGTGGTATTTTTATTGATTTTAATCATAAAAAATATTTTTGGCAAGCAATTTGGAAGATACTCTGCGTTCAACTGAAAATGCTGAACAGTAGTAAAATTTAAAATTAAGAAAGAGTAAAATTAAAAAATTAAAGTTATGAAAAAGTTAATTTTAGGATTAGCGTTAACTGCAGGAACATTCGCATTCGCTCAACAGACAGGAAACACATCTTCTAATCCAGTAGCATTTGGGGTAAAGGGTGGAATGAACGTATCTTCACTTTCAAAAGACAGTGGTCTTGATGATCAGAAATCTAAAATAGGATTCAATGCAGGTGTATTTGCCAACATTCCCTTAGCATCTTCATTCAGCGTTCAGCCTGAGGTATTATATTCACAATATGGTAATAAATCAGACTTTACCACACTAGGAACAAAATATTCAGCTTCTACCAAGTTAGATTATATTACTGTACCGGTAATGTTCCAGTATAACTTAATCCCTGATTTATATGTTGAAGCAGGACCAGAATTCGGTTTCATGGTAAGTGCTAAAAACAAACTAAAAAATGAGTCTAACGGGAACTCTACTACATCAGACAACTACAAAGACAACTTCAATACATTCAACTTTGGTATTGGTCTTGGTGCAGGATATTATTTCACTCCGAACCTTGGACTTACAGCTAGATATGTTGCAGGTTTAACAGATATCGCAAAAAACAGACCTAGCGGTTCTGATGCAGTAAGAAACAATGTATTCCAGGTAGGTTTAGCTTATAAATTCAAATAAGCTTACACATTCACTAACAAATTTTATATTCAATAGAAAAGATCAGATTAATTTTTTAATCTGGTCTTTTTTTTATGGTAACGCATTGATCCTTTGATCAACCATCAAACATATATCCCAAATAGTTGATTTTTCAATCTGTTAAAGATATATAAAGTCTTTATTGAAGGGAGTTCACGGCATATTGTTTGTTGCTTTCCGAGCGTTAAACAACTTAAAATAAAACTAATCTATGAAAAAGATTTTTCCAGGCCTGGCCCTTATCGCAGGTACTTTTGTTTTTGCTCAGAACACTTCAACTGATGCTACTCCACCATCCACAACTTCTTCTAAAATCAAATTCGGTTTGAAAGCAGGACTTAATGTTTCCAATCTTTCCAATATGGATATGAAATCAAAAGCTGGATTTTATGGTGGTGTTTTTATGAATGTTCCTGTCGCTAAGAATTTCTCTGTTCAACCTGAAGTATTATACAGTAATGTGGGTGCCAAACAGAAAGGAGACGGCAATGCAAAACTTGAAGTAGAATATATTTCCATTCCCGTAATGTTTCAATATAAAGTACTTCCTAATCTTTATGTAGAAGCCGGACCTCAGTTTAGCTTCTTAATGGATGCCAGATTAAAGGACAACGTAGGGAGTTTACACCTTAAAGATGCAACCAGAGGCTTTGATTTCGGAATCGGATTGGGAGCAGGTTATGATATCACCAAAAACATTGGTGTGAACATAAGATATACTGCAGGATTCTCTGATATTGTCAATAAAAGTCACAGATATCTGTATGGATATGACAGAACAGGATCAGTGAAGAATGGTGTATTCCAGGTTGGAGTAAACTACAAATTCTAAAGCTTATTTAGCTTTTCTCGTTAAGTTTTTATAATTAAAGTGAAGCCGGATTAAAATTAATCCGGCTTTTTCATGTAAAATAAAGATCTACTTCCCCCAATTTATAGAATAAACACTGGATTTACAATATGTTTTAACTTTGGCACGCCGTTTGATTCTTAATGAAATGTTAAATAAAACTTAATAACTATTAAAATATAAAACTTATGAAAAAAATTCTTTTAGGTCTTGCCCTGGTAGCAGGTACTTTTACTTTCGCTCAAAAGACTTCAACTTCTACTGCTTCATCTTCTCCAGTTAGATTTGGTGTTAAAGCAGGTCTTAATATTTCAACTATTTCGAACAGCGATTTGAATTCAAAAGCTGGATTCTACGGTGGTGTTTTTGCAAACATTCCAGTAGCACAGGATTTCTCTGTACAACCGGAAGTATTATATAGCGGGATGGGTGGTAAAGCTAAATCTAACAGCAATGTAAAACTCAATACGGATTATATCGCAGTACCGGTAATGTTGCAGTACAATCTGATTCCTAATCTATATGTAGAAGCAGGTCCTCAATTCGGGTTCCTTATCAGTGCTAAAGGAAAAGCCAATGGTTCATCTGTAGATGTTAAAGATAATTTGAAAACTTTTGATTTCGGAATTGGTCTTGGAGCTGGATATTATTTCACACAAAATATTGGAGTGAATCTAAGATATACCGCAGGATTATCTGATGTGCCTAAAAATAACCCTGGTGATGCTTCTAGAAACGGAGTATTCCAAATAGGTTTAGCTTATAAATTCTAAGAAATAAGATGAGCTTTTAAAGCAAAATTTCTAACCAATACAAAGCCGGATTAAATATAATCCGGCTTTTTTATTTGGTAGATGCTTTTTGGCAAGAAATTTGCGTACTGAGTAATGATTGTACTCTATTCCGGAAATCCAACGTATGATTCCGTTTTACAATGAAACAGGTATCGGTTCAGTTGATCAATCAATTGAATTTTAATACTCAAACGTAACTATTACCATTATAAACTTTTAACGGGAACATCATTGGGTTTGTTAATGCATAGAATGCAAGGCAGAATACAGGAATGTATTTTGTTCAATAATTAGATACATTTTGATTTCAATAGAAAAAGTCAGGTTTATTAGTTTAAGCCTGACTTTTTCGCTTATTATATGATTTTAACACTTCTCCCCTTTATGACAGATGTTTGTAACAAGGAATAAAAATTAAAACTTTAAATAGGGATATTTATTATTTTCAAAACGATGCCGGGTCTATAAGGTCTGATTTTTAATTTCAGGTTCTGAAATGGTTTGGCTACTCTATTTTATATAAACAGCTTCTGCTTTTAAATTTTTTATCATTTCAATTATCTACAGTAATTTTTTTTAACTCTTTAACTCTTTTCATAAAATAGCCCGTTTGGAATACATTTATTCATTAAAAAGGGATAAATGATTAAAAAAAACTTTCTGAAAAACCCCTTCAAAACCTCTGTAAACAAGCATTTTTCAACTTTGGCAAGCAATTTGCAAAATAATTGGAGTCTGATTGAGAAATCATCTGACGCACAAATAGTAAAATTAAAAAAATAAAATTATGAAGAAGTTATTTTTGGGATTAGCATTAACTGCTGGTACATTAGCTTTCGCTCAAGAGACAGAAACAAAAACAGTAAATGCATCACCACTAAAAAACGATGTTCAACCCGTTAGATTTGGTATTAAGGCAGGGGGAAACTCTTCTTATTTCAGCCAGCAGAAGTTTGGGATCAATACTCAGCAACTAGGTTTCCACGCAGGTGCATTCGTTAATATTCCGATTTCAAAACAATTCAGCATTCAGCCAGAGGTATTGTTCAACCAAATGGGGGCTAAAGATGTAATGTATTCTACAGAAACAGACAATGGCGTTACCAACGTAAAGACTAAAGTACAGAGCAGAGTGCAAATGAACTACATTTCAGTTCCATTAATGGTTCAAATGAGACCTATCGATAAGTTTTATATTGAAGCAGGACCAGAATTCAGTTATTTCCTTAATGGTAAAAACAAATCAGAATCTACTGTAGCAAGTACTACAGGAGGTATTACTACAACTACTGCAAGTTCAAACTCTCAGGATATCGACAAAGATATGATCAACAAATTCAATTTCGGATTGGGTCTTGGTTTAGGGTATGATATCACTTCCAACATTGGTGTAAGTGCAAGATACGTAAACAGCTTAACTAAAATTGATAAAAGCAGACCTGCTGCTGAAAACAACAACAGAGTATTTCAGTTAGGTTTGAACTATAAGTTCTAATTAAAAACCAATTTTTTAACCTAAGTGCATTAACCTGCACGCATAAAATAGCCGAAAGATTTTTCTTCCGGCTATTTATATTTAAAAAAGATTTATTCAAATATTCTGGGATCATCACTGATCACTCCGTCTATTCCCATATTCTTTAATTCCTTCAATCTTTCTTTTGTATTCACAGTCCATGGGATCACTTTCATTCCTAATGCGTGGCATTCTTGTACTAATTGTGGTGTTACAAGATTATGTTCGGGACTATAAATGGCAGGTGTAAAGCTCAAAAATTTCATATCTCCTGCCACTCCGGTCAAATGATCGGGATACATTTTGAATTTTTCTACAGGAATGTTTTTAAAATAAGCCTGTTGCTGAGCCAGCTTTTTATCATCTACTTTTTCAACCAGAAGAGCGGTCATTATTTTAGGATATTCTTTATGAAGGATTTCCAGTGTTCTGGGATCAAAAGACTGGATAATCACTCTGTCCTGAATCTTTTTCTCAACAATAATCTTCATCATCAGATCTACAAATTCTTTCGGTTCCGGATGAAATATGTTATCAGAGAAAGGGCGAGTTTTGGTTTCTATATTATAAAAAGGCAATGGTCTCTTTAGTTCACGGGCATAAGCTTCACATGCGTCTATAACTTCTGAAAAGAGAGGTTTCTGAACCTTCATTTTCTTTTGGTCAGGATAGTTGCTCAGTTTCTTTAAGCCCACATCAAATGTCTTAATCTTTGCGTAAGGCATTTCATAGATTTTATAATAAAAACCTGAGTCTTTTGGAATGTAGGTTCCATCCGGCTTGGTAACCAACTCAGGCGAAAGGAAGGCATCATGGGAAAGAATTACTTTTTTGTCCTTTGTGATAGCCAGATCCATTTCCAGGGTCGTTATATTCATTTTTAAGGCATTTTTCATTGCCGGGATGGTATTTTCCGGGTAAAGAGATTTCCCTCCGCGGTGTGCCTGTTTATCGAAAGATTGTGAAGTGTAAAGCTGGGCAAATACCAGAAAAATACCCGTGAAAAATGCGTTTTTCATATCCTGAAGTTTTAATCAGACAAAATTAAAACTCTATTGTATATTGTATAATACAGGAATATTAAGCTTCTGCTACATTTATAAGAAAAAGAGCCAGGTGATAGCCCGGCTCTTTTGTTTTATGATTTTAATAAAGAGAGATTAGTTGAATAAATCTACCTCTTCTCCTTTTCCTACAGGATATTCTTCTGTAAAGCATCCGAAACAGTGATTGGCAGACCCTAAAATAGTTTTCAGGTTATCTATGCTTAAAAACTCTAAGGAATCTACTCCTAAATAATTTTTAAGTTCTTCTGTCGTCATGTTGGCAGAGATCAGATCATCTTTTGATGGAGTATCAATTCCCAGATAACATGGTGCAATAATTGGTGGAGAAACACTTCTGAAGTGGATTTCCTTTACTCCTGCATCTTTTAGAATTTTAACAAGTCTCTTAGATGTTGTTCCTCTAACGATAGAATCATCAATGATCACTACTCTTTTATCCTTCATCTCAGAGATGATCGGGTTCAGTTTAAGGTTTACTACCCTTTCTCTCATTTCCTGTGTAGGAACAATAAAGCTTCTTCCGATATATCTGTTTTTAATCAAAACAGGACGGAAAGGGATTCCTGAAGCTTTAGAGAAACCAATAGCAGCAGGAACTCCGGAATCCGGAACTCCAATAACCAGATCAGCCTCTACAGGAGCCTGTTCCCAGATTTTCTCTCCAGATTTTTCTCTGATTTCGTATACATTGATGTTTTCTAAAGTAGAGTCAGGTCTTGCAAAGTAAATATATTCAAAAGAACATATTCTCTGCTTTCCTTTCGCCTCATCCATCATATAAGAATGAAGTTTTCCAGGTTCGTTTTCATTAGTATAAATGATCTCACCAGGAAGGATATCACGTACATATTGAGCTCCTACAGCATCCAATGCCACAGATTCTGAAGCTACTACATAAGATCTTTCGTCGATAGCTCCTAAAACCAATGGACGGATTCCGTTGAAGTCTCTGAATGCAAAGAACTTATTTCTTGTCATTCCCACTACGGAATAGGCTCCCTCTATCTTTTCCATCGTTGCTTTAATAGCTCCGCGAAGGCCTAAATCAAGGTTTTTCTGGATCAGTCTAAGGATTACCTCAGAATCTGATGTAGCTCTGAAAACTACGCCTTCCGCCTCTAATTCCTCTTTTAATTCTTTCGCATTGGTAAGGTTACCGTTGTGTGCTATAGAAAGTATAATCTGGTCATATTCGTTTTTCGCGAAAAATGGCTGGAAATTATATTTCTTTTTGTCTCCTGCAGTGGTATAACGGGTATGCCCGATTGCAGAATTTCCCATAAAAGTTTCAGGTTCCTGAATTTCTTTATAAACATCTAAAACCAGACCTTCATCTTTCATATTGGTGATTCTTCCATCTTTTAAAACGGAGATACCACAAGCTTCCTGGCCTCTGTGCTGTAATGCAAAAAGCCCGAACTGTGAAAGAGAGAAAGTATCCAGATCATTATCCGAATACAATCCGAAGATCCCACACTCTTCATTGGGAGCATCCAGTCTTTCCTCTTCCTGAGTTCTGAAAAGATTTCTTCCGTAAGTCTGGGTTTCAAACTGTTTTAAATATTCACTTTTATGAATGTCTAAACTTTTCATTTCTATTTTTTCTAATGATTAGAAGTTAGATATTAGATGTTAGAAATTAGTCTAAGTTAACTTCAGTTTTTAATTTTTGTTTTAAATAACAAATTATTTTCAGAATAATAACCCTTCTCTGAAAGCTTATTTCTGTAAAAGATTTTTAAGACGGTTGTAGATTTCTACATAAGCCTCAGTAACTTCTCCTAAGTCTCTTCTGAATCTGTCTTTGTCAAGCTTCTTCATAGTATCTTTGTCCCAAAGTCTGCAGGTATCCGGAGAAATCTCATCAGCCAGGATAATTTCACCGTCTGAAGTTTTACCTAATTCGATTTTGAAATCTACAAGGATGATATTGATTTTATCAAACAGATCGATAAGGATTTCATTGATATCCGAAGTCAATTCATACATTTCGTCAAGCTCTTCGTAAGTAGCAGCTCCCAAGAAAACAGCGTGGTGATCATTGATAAGCGGATCTCCCAATTCGTCTTTTTTGTAGCAGATATCGAAGATGGTTACCGGAGATTTGATTCCTTCTTCAACTCCTAATCTTTGTGCCATGCTACCAGCAGAGTAATTTCTTACCACCATTTCTAAAGGAATGATAGATACTTTTCTTACCAACTGCTCTCTTTCGTCCAATTGTTTGATGAAATGAGTTTTGATTCCTTTTTCATTTAAGTATTCAAAAATAAGGGTTGTGATGGCGTTGTTCATTTCCCCTTTAAGATCAACCTGACCTTTCTTTTGAGCGTTAAATGCTGTAGCATCGTCTTTGAAACGTACTACTACTTCATTAGGATTATCGGTTGCAAATACTTGTTTTGCTTTCCCCTCGTACAACATTTCTTTCTTTTGACTCATAATTTTACTTTCTAAATTGTAGTTAGATTTATTGATTTATTTTATAATTATTCCTGTTAAGACAGCCAGTCCAAAACTCAGCAGCGTACCAATTAATACATATTCTGTAAGTTTTCTCTGTTTTGCCTGTGCAAGGTCGCTGAACCTGAAAACAGATTTGGCAGCCACCATGAAACCTACGCCTTCCCAGTGATTCACCATGATAAAAGTGAAGACCAGCAGACGTTCTAAAATTCCGATATATTTTCCGGCACTTGATAAAGATTCGGTTTGAATAGTGTTGGGGCCATCCGGAGCAGGTGTCCATGATGACAATAAAATTTTGATAAAAATAGACGCTGGTGTTGTTAAAAACAACGCTGCCATAAGTATCTTTAAAAATTCCTGATCCTGTAAAAATCCAAAGCTGAATTCCTGGAAATAAAATGAAACTCCGATAATCACAAGAACATGCAGCAGCTGATCAATGAAAAACCATCTTTTTTTAGTCTTTACATTTTGAAATGTCAGTTTGGCGGCATCAATAATGAAGTGAGTGATTCCTACCAAAACAGATACCCACCAAAGTTTCAGATCCCAAAGAAAAATAAAGCTTAATGCCGTGTGAATCAGAACATGAAGGTATAAAAACTTACTTTTTAGTTTATAGTTCTCCTTATCTGCAACCCATGAATTTGGCTGAAGTATAAAATCTCCGAGTAGATGTGCCAATATGAGTTTGATAAAGATCATGCCTATAGTTCTGAGATTTTCTTTCTGAAATACTGGTTGGTTTCCACGATAAGCTCATAGTTGGCTCGCTTCAGTCTCTGGCTTACAGAAGACTGTGAAATAGCAAATCTTTTAGCAAGATCTTCCTGGGTAATATCCTGATTCATGATCATTTCATGAATGATCTCCGCCGTAGCCATAGTCCAGTTGTCAAAATCTTTGGAAGACCATTTCAACAGGATATTAAGATCCCTGTCCACTGGGTCGCTGGATGTTTTGATGGCAACGGTGTGACCGTCATTTTTAAGGTCATTAAGCAGTCTTCCGGAATGTACATAGGCCGTACCATTAGATTCTGTGATTTTCTCAGAAGAGAAACTTTCTTCACCAATACCTATGGCCATCCTTACATCTAAATTTTCCAGACTTTTAATAAGAGATTTTATGGCTAGAAACCGCCAGAAAACATCATCAATATTGCATTTGAACTGGAACTCGTCTCCTCTGTAGATTTCCCATGTGCCGGGAGCGCTTCCCCATCTTTCGAGAAGATTTTTAAGTCTGGTAATCCAAACTTCAGTGTCCGCATGCTGTGAATTTATAATATCACCGGTAATGACCGCTATCATACTGCAAATATAAGCATAATTACTTATAAATAAAAAATATAAGCAGAAACACTTATAGATATTGATTATTAGTGAATCTGCTTATATCGATTATGCAGTAACCATAAGGTTTTTAGACTTTTAATGAAAGACTTAAATTTATGAAAATGCAAAAACTGATGAAATTTTTCTTATTACATTTACTTTAACTCTACATTTTTACTTTATTTTTAAGCAAGAAACTATTTCCTGCTATCCGCTCATACTCTATCTTTTAATAAACTGATGGGCCTTATCATCAAGCTGCAAGAAATAAATTCCCGCTGGAATCCCCTTCACTGAAATACTTTTCTTATTTCTGAACGGATCTTTCTCTGTGTAAATCACTTTTCCGGAAAGATCTATAATCCGGGCTGTTTTTACCTGTTCAGCAGTTCCGCTTACATAGAGATCATCGTAAACCGGATTCGGGTATATTTTAAATTCATTGGCAGAAGTAATCAGTTCCGAAGATGACAATGTACCACCAAGGTCCTGACAGTAATTGGACGGATAAGAATCCCATTGACTGATATTAAAAGTACTTGCCGGCTGATTAACCGTACTTTTTCTGTATAAAGATACGTTTCCGTTATTATTGGTAGTATATTTTACGCCGATAGCATCTATCGTAACCGTTTTATTATAAGCAAGCTCCACGTAGTTCTGTCCTGCAAATAACATAGGATCAGAAGCCGTTACAAATCTTGCCTGATCATTGGTATAACATGATAAAGAAGCTTTTGGATTCAAAATAACAAAAGTCTCATTGTTTGCTACTTTACCCTCCAGCTCATAGGTATCCCCACTGTAAATAGCCCCTGAAGAATTGTTTTTAAACTGGATATTGATCCTGTAATTGTTCAAATTGACTTCGTGTCCCGTTTTATTAACGATTTCCAGAGCATTATTTTTAACGAAATCTGTGTTGGTTCCTGATATATACTTTGTAATCATAAGATCCTGAGCATATGAATCCGAAGCAATTGTTGAAGTTGTAACCGTATTACTGAACGGAGATTCCAGATAGGCTTTATCAAAAGCTTTCACTGTAAAAGTATATGTCGTAGCCGGGGTCAGGTGGTCTATGCTTATAGAAGTTCCTTTTGTAACAGCTACAGGTGTTGCTGAACCATTCATATAAATTCTGTATCCTAAAACATCGGTATCAGGAGAAGCTGTCCAGTTCAGATTTACAAAATAAGCGTTCTGCTGCGTTGAAACCAGGGAGCCGGGAGCTGTTGGAGCAACATTATCAGGAGTTTCAGACCAGATCATATCAATCCATTCAGGATGATCAATAAATGGGTTCCTGTTTTTCTGTAGGGTGTATATGGCATTATTCCTGTCGATTTCTCTCTGTGAAACAGGATCTGCGGCACTCCATTGCTTCAGCATAGCAACGTATGGAAGATCAACAGCTCTTTCTTCGGTTCCGTCAAGCGGGCACTGATCTGTAGCCGGGGTTAAGTTGGCTGATGTAGTATAAGCTGTATTAAACGACCCCAGTTTCCCTTCATATCTTACGGCAAAATATAATAAGGTTCTTGCAATATCTCCTTTAAATTCGTTAATAGGTTCGTAAACTCTTCCGGTATAAGGATAATTCGGAATTGCAGCATTGGACATCCTCGAAGTATTGCTGAAAATATAATGATTGGTATTATTTCCTATTCCATAAGGATAATTATTCCTTCGCTGATTGATATAGGCATCAACAGGAATAATGAAGTTCAGATCCGAATACATAGGGTAATCACTTATAGAAGAACTTGTACTGAATGTACTTTGAGGCATCATATGCTCTCTGTTGTAACCCAATCCTTCTCCGGACGCACCAGCTATTAACTGATCCGATTTGTATTCATAAGCATCAGGTCCCAGAGGTATTTCCGAATAAATATCCAGCATGTACTGGGTATTGGAAGCATCATGATCATAATATTTGTCAAGATCAGTCTGGTTATAAAGTGTCTTCAGATCATCATAATGCCAGTTGATCATTTTATACGAAATAATATCGTGTAGCTTCGACTTCAGCGCGTACCCCGTCAATCCGGCTGTTCCGTCATAATATCCGGCAGGTGCCTGAGCAGAAATATATGATGAAATTAAAATGATAGGAAGTAAAATTTTTTTCATGCCTTTAAAATTGGGGAACTAAAATAGTGAAATAAAAAACGGAAAAGATTGAATATTTTATTAAGAAAACATTAATTCATGAAATATAAAAAATTGAAAATTAAACGCATTACCGCTTAAATATTATGAATGAAATAATTTATTTTAGCATTCCATCAATTTGGTTATCTTTGGGCACTAACTATTATGATATGAATACAGAGACTATTGACAACATCAAAATGATAGCGGAGACGGCTAGAGAATTTGCAGAAAAGAACATCAGACCGAACATTATGGAGTGGGATGAAAGCCAGACTTTTCCAAAAGACTTATTCCACCAGTTAGGGGAGATGGGTTTTATGGGAATTGTTGTT
Organism: Chryseobacterium rhizoplanae; assembly: GCF_900182655.1. Classification (GTDB taxonomy): domain Bacteria; phylum Bacteroidota; class Bacteroidia; order Flavobacteriales; family Weeksellaceae; genus Chryseobacterium; species Chryseobacterium rhizoplanae. Next base: position 1,006,568 of record NZ_FXTC01000001.1, on the reverse strand, counting down.
CCTGAACAATATGGAGGTTCTGGTTTAGGTTATCATGAGTATGTGACTATTCTGGATGAAATTTCTCAGGTTGACCCATCTATCGGTCTTTCTGTAGCAGCACACAACTCTCTTTGCACCAACCATATCTATGAATTTGGAAATGAAGAACAAAGACATAAATGGCTTCCGCAGCTGGCTTCCGGAAAAGTAATCGGCGCTTGGGGGCTTACAGAACACAATACAGGTTCAGATTCAGGAGGTATGTCTACTACCGCTGTAAAAGATGGTGACGAATGGGTTATCAACGGAGCAAAAAACTTTATCACTCATGCTATTTCAGGAGATATTGCTGTAGTAATGACAAGAACAGGAGAAATAGGTGCTAAGAACAACTCTACCGCTTTTGTTTTAGAAAAAGGAATGCCTGGATTTACTTCCGGGAAAAAAGAAAATAAATTAGGAATGCGTGCTTCTGAAACCGCAGAACTAATCTTTGATAATGTACGCGTACCGGATTCCCACCGTTTAGGTGAAGTAGGTGAAGGTTTCAAGCAGGCTATGAAAGTATTGGATGGTGGTAGAATTTCTATCGCTGCTCTAAGCTTGGGTACTGCAAGAGGAGCTTACAAAGCTGCTTTGAAATATGCAAAAGAAAGACATCAGTTCGGAAAACCTATCGCAGATTTCCAGGCGATCAACTTTATGTTAGCAGATATGGCAACAGAAATTGATGCTGCAGAACTTCTTATCCAAAGAGCTTCTACCTTGAAAAATGCAAAACAGAAAATGACAAAAGAAGGAGCTATGGCTAAACTATATGCTTCTGAAGCTTGTGTGAGAATTTCTAACAATGCTGTTCAGATCTTCGGAGGATACGGTTATACAAAAGATTTCCCGGCTGAAAAGTTCTATAGAGACTCTAAGCTTTGTACAATTGGTGAAGGTACTTCTGAGATTCAGAGACTGGTTATCGGAAGAGATATTACAAAATAAATCTTTTAATCCTAATACAAATGGTCAACGGGGGACAAAGTTCATGGACTTTACAGCCCTTCTATTGAGGATCATATAAATATATTAAGCTGTTTCAAAAATGAAACAGCTTTTTTTGTGGACAAAATGTGTAGCATTTGGTAATATTTACTAAAATTCAATTCACTATTATCACCCAACACAATTAAATATTTAATAAATTTTATTGTCTCATTTTAATAAATTAATAAAAAAAATACACCTATTTCATTTTTTTTACAATTAAAATTCATTTCATCAATTTCACTTTTCTTTTATTAATAGGCTCTTTCAATTATATTCAATGTATCGCATAGTATTTTAAGCCAATATTCCAAATTTCTCTTAAAAAATTTTGTTTTTCATAATATATTTTTCATTAGCTTTGATATTCCACAATCAAATTTAATATTTAATATGAAAAAACAATTAACGCTGATTGGAATGCTCCTTATCTCGGGTGTTTCTTTCGCACAGACTGACCGTCTTTGGTCTGAAGGTTCCAGAAAAGCTTCATCAGAGGTTTTTGAAAACAAAACCGGCATCAGCAACCCTAAGGTTTACAACCTGGACATCAACGGATTGAAAAATGCTCTGGCAAAAGCTCCCAAAAGACTGGCTGTAGGCGAAAAATCTGAACTCATCATCTCTTTTCCAAATTCTGAAGGCAGAATGGAAAATTTTAAAGTGAGAGAGAATTCCAATTTTGCCCCTGAGTTGGCAGCAAAATATCCGGATATCAAGTCCTACGTTGGACAAGGTCTGGATGATCCAAATTCTACAGTCTACTTCAGTGTTTCTCCACTAGGACTGTCTTCCATGGAAATTTATGGTGATAAATCGGCTGTTTTCATTGAGCCTTACACCAAAGATCTTTCTTCTTATGTAGTGTACAGAAAATCTGATAAAAAAGACGATCTTAACAAGTTTGAATGTACAGTAGTAGATGCTGCACAGAAAGGAGTTTCCAACTCTGCTCTTGCGGCAAGACCTAATGCTGATGATGCCAAACTAAGGACGTTCAGATTAGCCTTATCCTGTACCGGAGAATACACTACTTATTTCGGGGGTACAAAAGCTCAGGCTTTAGCTGCAATGAACACCACAATGACCCGTGTAAATGGTGTTTTTGAAAAAGACTTCGCAGCAAGAATGGTTCTGATCGCCAACAATGACGCTGTAATCTACACCAATGCTTCCACAGACCCTTATTCTGCAGCTTCAGGAATGAGCAACTGGAATTCACAGTTACAAAGTACTTTAACTTCTGTAATTGGTGAAGCCAACTATGATATCGGACACTTGTTCGGAGCTTCAGGAGGCGGAGGAAATGCAGGTTGTATCGGCTGTATCTGTACCAACGGATCAAAAGGAAGCGGATATACTTCTCCGGCAGATGCCATCCCTTCAGGAGATAACTTTGATATCGACTACGTGGCTCATGAAATGGGTCACCAGTTCGGAGGAAATCACACATTCTCTATGAACAATGAAGGAACTGGGGCCAATATGGAACCGGGATCAGGATCAACCATTATGGGGTATGCAGGAATTACCAGCCAGGATATCCAGCCGCATTCTGATGCATTTTTCCATGCAATAAGCATTCAGCAGATCACTAATAATATCAAAGCTAAAACCTGCTCTGTCAATACAAACACAGGAAATTCAATTCCGACAGCAAATGCAGGCTTAGACTATACAATTCCAAAAGGAACTCCATTTGTACTGACAGGTACAGGAACGGATGCTGACGGAGATTCTTTAACGTATATCTGGGAGCAAATGGACAATGCTTCTTCTTCTCAAACAGGAGCAAGCTCAGCAGCCAGCGCAACAAAAGCTTCAGGACCGAACTTCAGATCATGGGTTCCTACAACCTCTCCTGCAAGATACTTCCCAAGAATGGCTTCTGTATTAGCAGGTGCAACTACTACAGCAGGTTCCGAAATCACTGTAGAAGCTCTTTCTTCAGTTGCAAGAACATTGAATTTCAGATTCACGGTTCGTGATAACAAAGCCGGAGGCTCAGGAAACAATTCCGATGATGCTGTAATTACAGTTAACTCAACCGCAGGCCCATTCCTTGTAACTTCACAAAACTCAGCAACTACCTATGCAGGAGGAAGCTCTCAAACCATTACATGGGATGTAGCAGGAACTACAGCAAACGGAGTAAATACAGCCAATGTTGACATTCTTTGGTCTACAGACAGCGGAAATACATGGACTACTCTATTAGCCGGAACTCCAAATGACGGTTCACAGGCAGTGACGATTCCTAATGCCAATACATCGACAGGAAGAATTATGGTAAAAGGATCAAACCACATTTTCTTTGATGTTAACAATGCTAACATTTCTGTAAATGCAGGTTCCGGAACTCCTGATACCGTTGCTCCTACAGCTCCTACCCTTGCTGCTTCAGGAACTACTGCTACAACAACTAACCTTTCATGGTCAGGTGCTACCGATAATGTAGGTGTTACCGGATATGATGTATATCAGGGGGCTTCATTAATTGGTTCTACGGCTTCTACTACCTATACTGTAACTGGACTTACTCCATCAACAACGTATTCTTTCTCTGTTAAAGCAAAAGATGCGGCAGGAAATGCTTCTGTTTCCAGCAATACGGTAAGTGTTACCACTCTTGCAGGAGGAAGCGTTTCATATTGCTCTTCTTCAGCATCCAACACCGCTGATGAAAGAATTGGAAATGTGACGTTCGGATCTATAAATAATACTTCTACTGGAACTGCAGGTTATGAAAACTTCACTTCAGTTTCTACTAATGTAACCAGAGGAAGCGCTTATACAATCTCTGTTACTCCGGTTTGGACATCAACAAAATATAGCGAAGCATACGCTGTTTATATTGACTACAACGGTGATGGAGACTTTACAGACAGTGGAGAATTAGCATGGACAAAAGCTGGATCTACAACAAGCCCGGTTACAGGATCTATCACCATTCCGGCTACAGCAACCGTTGGATCTACAAGAATGAGAGTAATGATGAAATATAGTTCAATCCCTACTTCATCATGTGAAGCTTTCACTTATGGCCAGGTTGAGGATTACACCCTTAATATCGTTTCTTCAGGAAAAGGAGATCTTCAGAATACAAAAGATCTGATCACAGATATTAAGCTTTATCCAAACCCTGTAAGAGATATCCTTTATATTTCCAACACAACTTCAGAAGACTATAAAATCTTCGATATGGGTGGAAAACTAATTGATTCAGGAAAACTTCAGAGAGGCTCTGTGAACGTAAGTAATCTTATCAAAGGTGCTTATATGCTTCAAATTGGAGAATCATCTAAAAGATTTATTAAAAATTAATAACTTTTAAAATTAAACGATGTGAAAAACTGCCCTTTACAGGGCAGTTTTATTTTTTACAAAATGTAAAATATTATATTAAATACATTTATAATTGTAATTAATTTCATAAAAATATTTTATTTAAAATAAAATCACTAGTATTTGAGTTTTTTGATTTAAATTTATCGCACAATAATATTCTTTTATTGTACCGTTTACCCCAGTTTGTATTTAAGGGAGCTCCAAAGTTGTTTTTAAACGTCTGACAGTTGCTTCTCTCGACCCTGTTTTATCACACTTGATTTTAAATAATATCTACTGCCGGAAAATCTACTATCAAAGCAGATTCCGATTATTTTTCGATTGGAAAAACATTAATACTATTGATATCAATATTTCCACTTAAGGTTTTTGTAAAGAATGATGTTTCAAAAAAGGTAGCCCCTTCTAATACCTCCTGTTTTAAAATAATTTAAAACTTTTTATATGAAACATTTATTTAAGTACCTCTTTTTTTTAGCCATTACTTCATTCTCGGTTGCCTGTAGCTCAGACAATGATGATGTAATAGACATTAATCCCGATGTCACCACCGTATTCTACAAAAACGCTGATGAACTGGCGGTAACTTATGACCCCAACAATACAGTAAGCATAACCGTTAGAAACCAGGCATACGATCTTTACAGACGAGGAAAATGGAGCGAGCTGGAATCGCTTTTTAAGGCTAATAATTTAAATGGCGGATGGCCACCTGCCAACGGAGGCTACAATATCGTTGATGATGTTGCTTTACAGGTTGGGCAGAAATTTGACAGATACAGCGGAGCTGTAGGCAGTTACAACGGAACAGGTGTTCCTACTTTGGGAGGAAGCTTTACAAGTCCTATCATCAACGGATATACCTATACGTTTACCCAAAGAGCATTAAACCAGGCTGAAGACAAGTATGATTTCTATTATGAGATTGATGTTCTGAATAATTCAATGCAGTTCAAAACCCAGACAGCAGACATCATTCCTTGGTTTAGCCAGGCAGGGAAAGGAAAACAAACCATGTGGAAAATCCCGGTTGACATCAATACAGGTTATCAGAAAACATGGAATAAGCTGGCAGAAGAAGGTTATATAAAAGTCACTATTAAGAAAAGTCCAAGCGGAAAATATCCTAACTTAGTAGGCACAGTTATTCAGCCATAAAATTATTCTGATGTATTCAATTTCAAATAAAATAAGCATTACTAAAAAAGCTTCTGTTACAAAAAGCACTTTCATCAATGATGAGGCTCTTCCCTCAGCCATTACCACTTTTACCTGCTGTAGTTGCGGTCATGAAAATACCATTGAGATAAAGCCTTACGAATCAGGATTTCCAATCTTCAAATTATATAATGAAGATAAAGTAATATCTAAAAGTGAATTGTTAAAACATGGAATTGTTAATGAAACTTCCCAAAGAATGCTTCATTTCGGAGAACTGACAGTCAATGATCAGCCAACTTTATACTTTGGTACTGACTGCACATCATGTCATTCAAAATACATTGGTGTATTTAGTTATGGTGAAAAACAGCCGGGCTTGACGACATTAAGTATCTCAGGCATCTGGAAATATGAAGAATTAAAATAATCGATTATAATCAACCAATTTAAAAACAAAACCACAATTTTCATGTTGTGGTTTTTAATTTTTATAGATTCAATTTTGTCCACAGATAACCTTTAGATTTATAAAAGGATTTTAATTTTCAAAACATAATTAAATATACCATTCTACTTAAACACAAACATCAGTGAAAATCTGTATCATCTGTGGTTATGTAAACACAAAAAAATAAGAACAAAATCTGATATCATAATTCTCCCCAACCTCTTTATTTATACATTTCCTTCTGTACATTTCACATTTTACAAATCCTTTTCTATCTTTGTGGGAAATAAAAAAATTCATGGATAAAATTGATAGTCTGAACCAAGTAGCAGAATTCCATACTACTTTCAAAGCCCCTATTTTAGATACCCCACAAATTCCTTCTCCGGAAAGATGCAATCTGAGAGTAGAACTTTTACAGGAAGAACTAAACGAACTGAAGCAGGCAATTGCGGACAATAATATTGTAGAAATTGCAGATGCATTATGTGATCTTCAGTATGTTTTGAGTGGTGCTGTGCTGGAATTCGGACTTGGCAGCAAATTTGTAGAGCTATTCAACGAAGTTCAGCGTTCCAATATGTCGAAGGCGTGTGATAATGTAGAGCAGGCAAAGGAAACCGTTGAATTCTACAAAGAGAAGGAAGTAGAATCTTTTTATGAAAAGTCCGGAGAAAAATTTAATGTTTACAGACAGGCCGATCATAAAGTATTAAAAAACAAATACTACTCTCCTGCTGATTTAAAATCAATTATCGAGAAATAATTATGAAAAAATTTATTACCAATATTGTTGCCTTTTCAAGCTTATTTTTAGCTGCACAACAGCTTAGCGCTCAAAAATTAGTGGTAAACCGCGAGGTTGAAACTCAGAAAGACGGCAAAATGCTTTTGGGAAACCAACTGAAAGAGCAGTTTTTGAAGGCTCCTTATGCAGATTGGTATGTAAAGGAGCATGATGAATATGCCCTTGACCAAAAAGCAGTCAGTGAACTAAAAAAAGAGAAAATCGGGACCTATGACATGATTGTTTTCATGGGAACATGGTGTGAAGACAGCCACAGAGATTTTCCAAGGCTGATGAAAATATTGGAAGCCGTAAACTATCCGGAAAATAAATTAAACATTATTGCCGTAAACCGTAAGAAAGAATCTCCTACCGGGGATGAAAGTCTTTATAATCTTCAGAAGGTCCCTACCATTATCCTTAAAAGATATGGAAAAGAGATTGGAAGAATCGTAGAAATGCCTACTACGGGTTATATTGAAAGAGATTTGGTTGAAATCCTTAAAAAGAACGATTCCTCAGTTATTAAAGAAATTTTTAAATAGATTTTGAGAAATTATAGAACAATCCTGTCCTTTGCAGCCGGCGCCGGCGCTATGGTGCTTCTGTTTTTTGGTCTGAAGTCCTGTCTGAACCTTGGAACTAAAACTGAACAGTCGGATTATTATATTCTGACCAATCAGATTTCCAAGATGAATAAGATGGTGGTGCTGGAACAGAACACTTCCAGTATGCAGAAAACCAAAATGGGCTATGAAGTATTCGGGAAAGAAGTTTCCAGCAACAGCATTATTACATATACAAAGACCAATGCACAGGTTTCTTATGATCTTAATAAAATGAAGATCGAAGTAGATTCCATCAACAAAAAGCTGGTTATTACAGAACTTCCTGACGCTGAGATCAGAATTACACCGAGTGTTGAGATTCAATCTTTAGATGATTCTTTCATTAACAGAATTTCGGAAAAAGATATTAAGAATGTTACCGCAAAAGCTAAAGAAACGGCAGAAAAATCAATTGATCAGAATCAACTGAGAAATGAGGGTCGTAAACAGCTGATGGAAAACCTGAATAATGTTTTTGTTTTGGCAAAAGCGCTGAATTATACCATTGAGGATAAAACCGGGAAAATTGGTATTTTAGGACTTTAGGATAAAATATTTCGGTTTGGCAAACCCTTTGAATGATACTATCCATATTCTTGAAATTAAAAAATTTAAGTCATGGATACAAAAGGAAACACCAAAAAGAAAGAATCTGCCAATACTGCAGAAACTAAAAAGCAAAATCAGGATTTTCAGAACATTCCTGCTGCATCGAAAAAGTCTAATCCGCCTGATATTGACAAAGAAGATATTCAGAAATCTTCAAAGAACAAATCAGGAAAAACGGATAATACAAAAAAATAAAAAAGCCATCAGGCCTTTATAATTGAAAAGTTCCGTCTCATACGAGGCGGAACTTTTCTTTCTAACTATCTAATTGAACTTTTTGTTTTTCTATACAATGGTTGATTTTCCGATCTTTATATTTTCTAAATTATAATACAATTTTTCGGAATATCTGATATGGTCTGCAATAAAGCTTCCCACTTCACTTGTTGAGTAATATTGTTTGGTATTAAGATCAATCGTGACATATTTGTTCTCAATAGCATGTTCTACAGATTGTCTTAATTTATCTGCTGCTGCCTGTAAATTCAGATGGTCCAGCATCATGGCCACACTTAAAATAGAAGCAATAGGATTGGCAATTCCTTTCCCTTTGGCCTGCGGGTAAGATCCATGGATAGGCTCAAATAAAGCATTCTTCTCTCCTACCGAAGCAGACGGAAGCAGTCCGATGGAACCACCAATCACGCTGGCTTCATCTGAAATAATATCTCCAAACATATTTTCAGTCAAAATAACATCAAAATGTTTAGGATTAAGAATCAGCTGCATGGCGGCATTATCTACAAACATATAATCAAGCTGTACATCAGGATATTCCGGTGCAATTTCCTGACACGTTTTTCTCCATAATCTTGAAGTGTCAAGAACATTGGCTTTATCAATAAGGGTAAGCTTTTTCTTTCTTTTCTGAGCTTCCTGAAATGCCATATGCGCAATCGGAATAATATCTTCACGGCTGTATTTGCAGACATCATAAGCATACTCTCCTTCGGGATCTGTAAATTTTTCACCAAAATAAATCCCGCTTACCAACTCTCTGAAAATCTGAATATCAGCCCCATCAATAATCTCTCTTTTAAGCGGACTTTTATCAATCAGGGACGGATATGTTTTCAAAGGACGGATATTGGCGAATAAACCCAGTTCTTTGCGGAGTTTCAATAAGCCTTGTTCCGGTCTTACTTTCGCTTCAGGATTATTATCAAAAACCGGATCACCAATGGCTCCGAAAAGTACAGCATCAGAATCTTTACAGATCTTTAATGTTTCTTCAGGCAAAGGATTTCCTGTTTTGAAAATAGCTTCTGCCCCAATTAATCCATAGTCAAAATGGAATTTACATTGAAAAGCCTCAGCAATAACATCTAATATTTTAATGCTTTCACTGATGATTTCCGGGCCAATCCCATCTCCGGGAAGAACCGCGATTTTAAAATAATTGTTGCTCATTTGTTTTTTGTGTCTTTAGTTCAAAATTTGTGATCGTCTGTTTCCTGCTGATTAAAAAATCAATGTCATCATAACCATTCAACAGGCATATCTTTTTATAGGAATCAATCTCAAAAGTCTCCGTTGTATCTTTAAAGCTTACGGATTGTAATTCAACATCAATCGCGATCTCATTGTCAGGATTTTCATTGATTCCTTCTAAAATTTCTTTTAAAAATTCTTCAGATACTTTCACCGGAAGAAGTCCGTTATTTAAAGCATTTCCTTTGAAAATATCAGCGAAATAACTGGAAATAATTACTTTGAATCCATAATCTGTCAAAGACCAGGCTGCGTGTTCACGGCTGCTTCCACAACCGAAATTGTTTCCTGCAACCAAGATTTCACCACTGAATTTAGGATTATTTAAAACAAAATCAGGATTGGGTTCTCCTGTATGGATATTGAATCTCCAGTCTCTGAACAGGTTTTCCCCGAACCCTTTTCTGTCTATACTTTTCAGAAATCTGGCCGGAATAATCTGGTCTGTATCTATATTTTCTGCCGGCAATGGAACTGCGCGGGATTTTAAAACAACTAATTTTTGCATGTATTCTACATTGTTAGACTTGAACCACAAAAGTCACAAAAGTTTTTTTCACCTCAGTTTACTTAAGGATGGATAAAAGAATCCATATAAGAAGTTCGCAAAAGAATGAAAATCAAAAATTTTCATAAGCTTAAGTACTCTATTTATGTAAGCAAATGATAACTTCTTCTTACAAACGACACAATCTTTTGTGCCTTTTGTGGTTAAAATAAATTTAAAATTACTTTTAGTTTAAACTTTCAAAAGCTGAAATCTTACCTTCTATCGCTGCTTTTGCTGCAGTAAGCGGGCTGGCAAGAATTGTTCTTGAACCTTGTCCCTGTCTGCCTTCAAAGTTTCTGTTGGAAGTGGAAACACAATATTCACCTTCAGGAATTTTATCATCATTCATCGCCAGACATGCTGAGCATCCCGGCTGACGGATCTGAAATCCTGCATCATTGAATATTTTATCCAGGCCTTCCTCATAAATCTGTTTAACTACCTGTTGAGATCCGGGAACAATCAGAGCTTTTACAGCTTCCGATTTGCTTTTCCCTTTAATATATTGAGCTGCAGAGCGGAAATCCTCTATTCTTGCATTGGTACAGCTTCCTATGAAAACATAATTAACTTTGATGCTGTTAACGGTCTGTCCGGCTTCCAATCCCATATATTGTAATGCTTTCTCCTCCGATTCATTCTGCGGAGCCGGAATCACCTCACGGATTGAAATACCCATTCCAGGGTTGGTACCGTAAGTAATCATTGGGTAGATATCAGAAGCATCAAAACTGAGTTCTTTATCAAATGAAGCTCCTTCATCTGTTTTCAAAGTCTTCCAATACTCTACTTTCTCTTCCCATTCTTCTCCTTGCGGAGCAAATTTTCTTCCGTGAACATATTCAAAAGTTGTTTCATCGGGAGCAATCATTCCGCCTCTGGCACCCATTTCAATGCTCATATTACAGACTGTCATTCTTCCTTCCATAGACATTTCCTCAAATACATTGCCTGCATACTCACAGAAGTATCCTGTTCCACCGTCAGTTCCTATTTTTGAAATGATATAAAGAATCACATCTTTGGGCTGAACATTTTCATTCAGTGTACCATTGACTGTAATTTTCATTGATTTTGGTTTATTAAGCAACAGACATTGGCTGGCAAATACCTGTGCCACCTGACTGGTTCCGATTCCAAAAGCAATAGATCCAAATGCACCATGGGTAGACGTGTGGCTGTCTCCACAAACAATACTCATTCCTGGTTGGGTAATTCCTAATTCCGGAGCGATAATATGAACGATTCCCTGATATTGGTGTCCCAATCCGAAGAGTTCGATATTGTTTTTCTTACAGTTTTCCGTAAGCTGTTCTACCTGGTTTCTTGAAAGGTCATCCCTGATAGGCTGTTCCTGGTTCAGAGTGGGCACGTTATGATCAGCTGTTGCTACAATCTGTTCCGGTCTGAATATTTCCAGATTTCTGGATTCAAGTTCTGCAAAAGCCTGAGGACTGGTTACCTCATGGATAAGATGTTTGTCTATATAAATAATCTGAGGTCCGTCAGGAATAGTTTCTACCACGTGAGCGTCCCATACTTTATCAAAAAGTGTCTTTTTACTGTTGTTCATTTTACTTTTATGTTGATTTAAAATCAAACCTATCCTATTTTTCTGTTGAAAGAATCCATCATCAAGCTCAGATCATCGTTTCCTATTTCCTTTTTAAGATCAGCGATTTTCAAAAATTCCTGATACAGATAATCAAGTTCATTTTTGGTAACCTCATAGCCAATATGTTTGAAGCGGTAAGCCAGTGCTGAACGTCCGCTTCTGGCGGTAAGAATAATGGAAGAAGCATTCACGCCTACTTCTGCAGGATCTATGATTTCATAAGTTTCTCTGTTTTTGATCACTCCATCCTGATGAATTCCTGAGCTGTGAGCAAAAGCGTTGGCTCCTACAATCGCTTTATTGGGCTGTACAGACATTCCCATCAGATCAGATACCATCGCACTCATTTCATTAAGCATTCTTGAATTGACATCGGTATGAAGATTCAAGTCTTTATGCTGTTTTAAAATCATGACAACTTCCTCCAAAGCCGTATTACCAGCTCTTTCTCCCAATCCGTTGATAGTACATTCAATCTGGCGTGCTCCATTGATAGCTCCCGCGATAGAATTGGCTGTAGCCAGTCCCAGATCATTATGGCAATGACATGAAAGCACCGCTTTTTCAATTCCTTTTACATTTTCTCTCAGATACTTTATTTTCTGACCATACTCTTCTGGCAGACAATAGCCTGTGGTATCGGGAATATTTAAAACCGTTGCTCCGGCTTTGATAACAGCCTCACAAACTCTTGCCAGATATTCATTATCCGTTCGCCCGGCATCTTCAGCATAAAATTCCACATCTTCTACATAAGTTTTGGCATATTTTACCGCTTCGGCTGCTCTTTCAATAATATCTTCTCTTGTTGAGTTGAATTTATATTTAATGTGAGAATCAGAAGTTCCGATTCCGGTATGTATTCTTGGTCTCTTTGCAAACTTCAGTGCTTCTGCGGCTACATCAATATCTTTTTTATTCGCTCTTGTCAGCCCGCATACTTTCGCTTTTCTTACCAGTTTTGAAATTTCTGAAACCGATTCAAAATCTCCCGGACTGGAAATCGGGAATCCCGCTTCAATGATATCAATCCCCAGCTCATCAAGCTTTTCTGCAATAATCAGTTTTTGTTCCGTATTCAGTTTACATCCCGGAACCTGCTCCCCATCTCTTAGTGTTGTATCAAAAATTTCAATTTTTTCGGAATTCATAAGTGAAGATTTTTACTTAATTTTGGTTCAAAACTACGGGTTGCAATATTTTTCCATTTTCACTTTTTCTGAAAATTACAATATTCAACAGTTGAAAAAACAATCGTATTCATTTATTAATCAGTATTTTAATTTATAAAAATTTACAATGGCAGAATTGCAGAAAGATTTTTTGTTTGTATTGGTAAAGTCATTGACCACCTCTGAAAAACGACAGTTTAAGTTGTATGTGAACCGTCTGGGAATTAATGTAGATGCCAAATTTCTGCTGCTCTTTTCCGAAATGGATAAGATGAAGGAATATGATGAAACTGTGATTATTGAGAAAAAAATTTCCACCAAACAGCAGCTTTCCAATCTTAAAGCCCATCTTTACAAACAGATCCTGGTAAGCCTTCGTATGAACCCGAGCCATCAGAACTATAGAATTCAGCTTCGTGAACAGCTGGATTTTGCTAATATTCTGTATCAGAAAGGTCTTTACAAACAAGCTCTGAAGATATTGGACAAAACCAAGCAATCTGCACTGGAACTGGATGAAAAAAGTATCGCTTCAGAAATTATTGACCTTGAAAAAGTAATTGAATCACAATTCATTACCCGAAGTATTGAAGGCCGTGCCGAAGAGCTGATCAAGCAATCGCAGGAAATAAGCAAACAGAACCGTTATACCACAAAACTGTCTAATCTTTCTCTTAAATTATACAGTGAAATGCTTACTCACGGCTACGTAAAAAATGATGCAGACCGGCAGGAAGTAATGGATGTTTTTAATGCCCAGATAAAAAATATAAACCCTGAGAAGCTAAACTTCACTGAAAAACTATGGTATTATAAAGCCCATGTCTGGAAAAACCAACTTTTGCAGGATTATAAATATACCTTGAAATACGCTTATCAGTGGGTAGATCTTTTTCATAAAAAGCCTGAAATGATCTACAGCCACCCGGTTTGGTATATCAAAGGGAACACTTATCTCTTGAAGATCCTGTTTTTGTACGGAAATATTGATATTCTGGAGGAGCATTTCGCAAATTTTAATACAATGGTACATGCTGAGAATTTTGTGCAGAATGAAAATCTTCAGTCCCTTATTTTCCTTACCCATTACAATACGCTGATGAATATTCACTTTGTGAAAGGTGAATTTTTCACAGGAACCAAGCTTATTCCTGAAGTGGAATTAAAGATGGAAAAACTCAGAGAAAGAATTGATGAGCACCATTTTATGATTCTCTATCTGAAAATGGCCGCTATGTTCTTTGGCAGTAAAATGTTTGATAAATCTATTGAGTATTCTATGAGAGTCATAGAATCTAAAGGAAATGTACAGGAAGATCTGCTGTTTCATACCAGAATTCTGATCTTAATGGCAAAATATGAGTCTGGAAATGATGAAGATTATGATGAATTTATCGCTTCTACTTTAAAGTTTGCAAAAAAAATGAAAAAGCCGGAAGAGTTCCATTTTGAAAGTATCCAGTTTTTTAAAACTCTTAATAATCAGGTATTGGATCAAAGGCAGAAGGCATTTGAAACTTTTGATAAAAAGCTGGAAGCCTATTCTAAAAATGAATATTACAGACGTTCATTATTTTATATTGATATCCATGGATGGATCAAATCTAAGGTCCAGAATGTCGATGTGATCGAGATTATCAAGCAAAAGGTCAGATATAAAAGAAAACATTAAATAAAACAATTTATTGGGTGTTTTGTTTTTAATATAATCTCTCACAGATTTATTATTAACAGGTCGCTCCTCTGGAGCTATAATTTTAGAACAAATATGTTCTATTAACAATTAGCTCCTATTGGAGCTGGATTTGATCCCATCAGGATCTACTGTTAATAGAAAGAAATTAAGTCCCTGTAAAAGTAAAGCTCCAGAGGAGCGACCTGTTAATTATGCTTTGATTTAATCAGACAAGAATGATTCTATTTATACATATTTTCTATAAAATTCAATGCATTTTTGTGACTAATTTTTTCTACTAACTCAAATGAAAACCGTTCCTCAATTTCTTTATTGACTGCCGGATATACTGCTGCATTGGAATGTTCAGGAAAGAAAAAAGGATGACGGGATTTGTCCGGATGATCTTTCCAGTAGAAATAATCTGCACCATAGGCTATGCTGTCTTCTCCACCAAGATCAAGTCCGTATTGAATATGCTCATAGAGTCTTTCGGGATGTTCAATATCAACATAATCTTTGATAAAATTCAGGCCAATCAATCCTTTTCTGCGAATCACTTCTTTCGCCAGTTCATCAGGAAGGTTTCTATTATTTTTGTAAACAGTTCTGTAATTGGAATGGCTTGCCAGAATAGGAATTGAATAATTTCTTTGATCGATATAAGTGAAAATATCATAAGCAAGCTGATCACTTGTGTGGGCTAAATCAATGGCAATTTTCCGGTCAGAAATATAGTCGATCAGCACTTTTCCATCATCTTTTAATCCCGCTGTAGCATTATTTCCGCCTCCAAAACGGTTTTCCAGGTGATGGGTAATCCCAATATAAAAGACTTTTTCAGTGTTTTCAATAATGGTTTCCAGATTTTTGAATCCGGATTCCAGACTTTGGTTTTCATCGCAGAAAGCAGATGCATTTTCAATAGAAGCAATAACTCCTACCCGGTTTTTATTTTCCGGAGCGTTGAAATTATCATGATTAAAAAGGAAAAAATTCTCGTTTTTGATCATTTTTGAAAACAATTTGCTTTGTTCCAGTCCGCGAGCTGTGCTGTTAGCTCCTGTTCCCGCATACATCGCCATCACCTGAAGTTTTACATTTCCATCCTGTAAATAAGGCAGCGAACAACCTAGTTCTTTATCATCAAGCGTTGAATCTGATCTTAGAAGATAATATAGAAGATCACAATGTAAATCAATGTTTATCCTGCTCATAGGGATTGTAATTTTTGAAATTTAATATTTTATTGGATTCTGATTGAATATGGATATTGTATTTCAGGGATTTCATATTTTCAACATTCAAACTTTATGGTATCAATATCCTGTATTCATGGGATTAAGATATTAATTTTAATTTTTAAAACTTGTATTTTTTAATCTTTTTATGAGATTTAAAATATCTATTGCTTTTTCTGTAATCTACTTAAAAAAGAGGCCGGAAAAGTGATGAATTCCAGCTCCATTAAGGTGATAAAAGTAACAGAATAATTTTCTGAGAACACTGCAATATAAAGTATACAACTCCCAAACGTTAAAAATCTTTCTATTTTCGATATTAATTCTCATTCTAAATACATATGGATATAGTATTTTATCTAAAAAATGCGTATTTTTGCATCTTAAAATTTCTTAGTAAACAATGATAAAAATTACACTTCCAGACAATAGTGTCAAAGAATTCGAGGGAGCAGTGACTCCTCTAGATGTGGCAAAATCTATAAGCGAGGGATTGGCTAGAAACACCATTTCCGCAATTGTTAATGACAAACAAGTAGAAACGACCACACCTATAACCACGGATTCTACGGTACAGCTTTTGACCTGGAATGATGATCTTGGAAAGAAGGCTTTCTGGCACTCTTCTGCCCACCTTTTGGCGCAGGCTATCCTTGAGTTTTATCCTAATGCTAAGTTGACCATTGGTCCTGCCATTGAAAGCGGATTCTACTATGATGTAGATTTCGGGGATGAAAGCTTATCTGAAAAAGATTTTGAAAAGATTGAGAAAAAGATTCTGGAAAATGCGAAGAAAGGTTCTACCTTCTCTCTTTATCCGGTTTCTAAAGAAGATGCTTTAAAAACCTACGCAGACAACCCGTATAAAGTGGAATTGATCTCTAATCTTAATGATGGAGAAATCACTTTTGTAACACACGATAACTTCACAGATTTATGTCGTGGTGGTCACATTCCGAATACAGGAATCGTAAAAGCGGTTAAGATTTTAAATGCAGCCGGAGCTTATTGGAGAGGTAATGAAAAGAACCCTCAATTGACAAGAGTATATGGTATTTCTTTCCCTAAACAGAAAGATCTTACTGAATATCTTGAAAGATTGGAAGAAGCTAAAAGAAGAGACCACAGAAAATTAGGTAAAGAACTTGGAATTTTTGCATTCTCTGAAAAAGTAGGTGCCGGGTTGCCGCTTTGGTTACCAAAAGGAACTGCTTTAAGAAGAAAGCTTGAAAATTTCCTTTCTGATGCTCAGAAAAAAGGAGGTTACGAATTTGTAATGTCTCCACATATCGGAGCAAAGGAATTATATGTAACTTCAGGACACTGGGATAAATATGGGGAAGACAGCTTCCAGCCGATTAAAACTCCGAATGAAGGGGAAGAATTTTTGCTGAAGCCAATGAACTGTCCTCACCACTGTGAAATTTATAAGACTTCACAATGGAGCTACAGGGATTTACCAAAAAGATATGCAGAATTCGGTACGGTATACAGATATGAGCAAAGTGGAGAGCTTCACGGATTGACAAGAGTTCGTGGATTTACTCAGGATGATGCTCACCTTTTTTGTACTCCGGATCAGCTTTCTGAAGAATTTGAAAAGGTAATTGACCTTACACTTTATGTATTCAAATCTTTAGGGTTTGAAGATTTTGTAACTCAGGTTTCTTTGAGAGATCCTGAAAACAAACAAAAGTATATCGGTTCTGATGAAAACTGGGAGAAAGCAGAAAGCGCCATCATCAATGCAGCTCAGAAGAAAGGATTAAAAACAGTGGTGGAATACGGCGAAGCGGCATTCTACGGTCCTAAGCTTGACTTCATGGTGAAAGACGCTTTAGGAAGAAAATGGCAGCTGGGAACAATCCAGGTAGATTATAACCTTCCTGAAAGATTTGATCTTCACTATATCGGAAATGATAATGAAAAACACAGACCGGTAATGATCCACAGAGCACCATTTGGTTCTATGGAACGTTTTATTGCTATTTTGCTGGAAAACACAGCAGGTGATTTCCCATTATGGCTAAGCCCGGATCAGTTTATTATTCTACCGATCAGTGAAAAATATGTAGATTATTCAAAAAAAGTTTCACAATTTTTGGAAAATCACGATATTAGCGGTCAGATTGACGACAGAAACGAGAAGACGGGTAAAAAAATCCGTGATGCTGAATTGAATAAGATTCCTTTCATGCTTGTTGTAGGAGAGAATGAAGAAAATGAAGGCACGATTTCTGTAAGAAGACGTGGAGAAGGAGATCTTGGAGTCATGAAAATGGAAGATTTCGTTGCTTACTTTAAAAAAGAAGCAGCCATATAAATTTAAAATTAAAGATTGAAGGATTCAAAAGTTAATGCAACGACAGAATTTTTCAATTTTTAAATATTTGAATGAATTAAATTAAGTAATTAACCAATAAAATTATAATACAATAGCACAAAGATTTAACAACAGGGGCCCACAAAGACGTCCTGTACAGGAGGACTTACACTTGATCAACGATAAAATTCGTGTGAGAGAGCTTCGTTTGGTGGGCGATAACGTAGAGCCAGGAATTTATCCAATTGACAAAGCAAGACAGATTGCTGCAGATCAGGAATTGGATTTAGTAGTAATTTCTGATAAAGCAGAACCTTTTATTGCAAGAGTATTAGAATACAAGAAATTCTTATACGAGCAAAAGAAAAAACAAAAGGAACTTAAGGCTAAGCAAGTAAAAGTGGTAGTAAAAGAGATCCGTTTCGGACCTCAGACTGACGACCATGATTACGAATTCAAAAAGAAGCATGCTGAAAAATTCCTTGAAGAAGGTTCTAAATTAAAGACCTACGTATTTTTTAAAGGACGTTCGATTATCTTTAAGGACCAGGGAGAAATTTTGCTTTTAAAACTTGCTCAGGAACTAGAGCACGTAGGGAAAGTAGACCAGCTTCCTAAACTTGAAGGAAAAAGGATGATTATGATGATGAGTCCTAAAAAACCAGCAAAATAATTAAGTCATTATTTTAATATAAAAAAACCTCAAAGTAATTTGAGGTTTTTTTATGCTTAATTTTAAGAAGAGATTGTTCCGTACTACTCTATCTTCTATCCCTCAAAATCTCCGCAATCATGCTCTGTGAAAAGAGGTAAAGCTTTTTTGGTGGTAAAATATCTGGATATTCTTTTGTTTTTTAGCTCCAGTTTTTTGCCTTCTATCACGAGTTCATAAACAGGTGCTTTATCTATTTGGGTTAAAATATAAGTTCTTTCCGCTGTTTTAAAGATAGTTTTGTTTCCTTCGTTAGAATATGAGAACTCATCAATTTCAAAAGTATCTTTTTCATCACAGACATTCGTCCATCTGATTTGCTTCTTTGTTATAGACAGGCTTGTCAAATCGCATGAATAACAGTTCCCAGAGAACTCTATACCATATTTATCATATATACTGGTACTTTTATTATTCAACAAATCAATAGGAACCAATATTGAAAAATCACCGGGTATTTCTAATGTTGCCGGATCAATCTTCACTGGTTCTGATTTAGATGTAACAACTTCTTTTTGGGCTTCCGGAGAAGTATTTTTTTCCACTTTTTTGTCTGTAGCGGGTGAACAGGATGCCAGTAAAGCAGCCACCACTGAAAGGCTGATTATTAAGTTTTTCATGTTTATAAAGTAAATTACAATATTGAGGTTATCATTTTGTAAAATTGTCCAAATTCTGCCACTTCATCTATCCCTGTTTTCAGCCATTTATTGCCCATATTCAGGGGTTTTGTTGGCTGCTGGTCCGAATACCGATACATTTACCCAAAAATATAATAAATGAAATTAATTAATCAAATCTTTATATCGTCAATGGTAGTTCTTGCAGGATGTAATGAAAAGAATAAAACATCAGAGAGAAACAAACCAGAAACTGAAGTTAAGCAAAAAACAATAACATTATCTGATTTCAAAAAAATAAAAGGTGTGGATAACGTTCAGGAAGTACCATTCCAATTATTTACCAAGCTGGATTCCATACATTTTTTTGTAACACCGAATAAAGATGCCGCTCATTTGAAAATAGCGTATAATAAGCTCGATAACTATTACGGCTTTGAAGAGTTTGAGGACTTCTATTCTATCCATTACAGCATTAATAACAATATTTCAAACAGTATTGAAGCGTTTGTCCTGAAGTCAGAATTCACTCCGGCATATGAGCTTACGTTAAAAGGTGTGGATCTTTATGAGATCAGAAGCAGCACATTGAAGGAAGCGAGTGATTTTAAAAATAAATCTTTTAAAAAATTCGGAACTATTACTGAGATTTCAGAACAGGAATTTAGAGCAAATTCTAAAAAACAAATCGGTGAAACACTGGTAAAAAACCCGAATATACAACTGCAGGCAGATAACTGGGTATACAAAGAAAATGGCAGAGAAGACGTGATTACACAACATGAAAGTGTTTCTACAGAGACCGGGCCGCTTGCCAATGAATATATAGGAAGGTCACCTTACTTAAACCTGGAAGTATTCAAAGAAAACTCTGATGAAGTTGTAGATTCCTATTATTCCTTTTTCAGTTTAAAAAATGCAGTTATGTTTGAGCTGAGTACTGAAGGTTATCCGCAAATCCTTCCTTCTAAAGGCTGGGTTACCTTTGTCTCATCCAACAATGATGTGGGGAGTAATTTTGTGATTTCCAACTATTTTTCACAAACCAAAAAACAGGACAATCTTTTGTATGTAAATTTCACCAACTTCAAAATAGCAGATGATAAAAAGGCATTCTGGACAGATCATGATACTTTCTATGCAGAAGTCTATCCGCTGAATTCTGCTTCTGCTAATGGTAAAAAGCAGAAAACGGCTTATATAAAAATCCAGTTGAAGGCTGATTTGTTTTAGGAGAAATTAAAAAACCCCTGAAATCAGCCAGAGTTTATGGGGATAAAGTCCAATATCTTTGCTGCAATATTTAAAGAGATACAATGAAAAAATTAAGTTTGACCGTCCTTTTTTGTTTACTAGGTTTTATGACTTTCGCACAATCGCTGAAAGTAGTTATTAAGCAGGACGGAAAAGTGATTAAGCCTGTGAATGATGTGTATGAACTGAAGAAATCTACTTTCCAATTTGAGATTACGTCTACCAACCTGGAAGGATTTTTACTAGGAGCCACTACGAATAAAGACATCTATGCAGGAGCTTTGGGCATTTTGAATACGGAAGTGCCATGGTTTCAGAATACAGGTATGGCTGAAGAGCTATATAATAAGGATAAAGAGATGTTTCTGATGGATTCTGCGCCTTCATATTGGTACTATACAGATGCAAAGGATCATAGATTTGACAAAAACCCTAAAGGCAACGCCAAACAATGGACAGCTACCCGTACTATTACAAGGTTTTATGATATCATGGTAGATCAGCCCATCAACCTGAAAGATTTTGACGGCAGCGTTTTTATGCTGATGTATCAGCCTGAATATAATGATGAATATGATTTAATAGGAAAGAAAAACCTGTTTCAGGCAGCGTTGAAATTCAAAGATTAAGAGAACACACCCGATTATTTGATTATATAAAAAAAGGTCTGCTTTTACGATGTAAGCAGGCCTTTTTGTTGGATGTATATGTTATTCGATTACCAAACCGTACTCTATAGCCAGCTTAATGGCAGAACTAAGATTAGAGGTTTGAAATTTTTCAATAAGATTTTTCCTGTGACTTTCTACTGTGTGTGGGCTGATAAAGAGCTTTTCTGCCATTTGATTGGTGGTAAGTCCTTTGGCGGCTTCAGCTAAAATTTCTTTTTCTCTTCGGGTCAGTTTCGGAACATGGTTTAATCCATCCGTGGATTTTTTTTCCAGAACAGACCGGGTTTGTGAGCATAAAAACCGGTTGCCCGCATTTACGGCTGTGATGCCTTCAAGAATTTCGGAAACTGAAGCATTTTTTTGAATATATCCCAAAGCACCTTCTGCCAGAGTACTGTTAATGACAGGCAGCTCATTGTGAACACTGAGAATGATAATCTGAAGATTACTGTACTTTTTCTTTAAAGGTTTTATCAGCTCGATGCTGTTGATATCTGCCAGATTGATGTCCAGCAGTAATATATCAACCGCTTGTTTTGCCAGGCCTGCATTCATTTCTGAAACATTTTTGAAACAGTCTACAACATCTATCGTATCGTTGTTTCCTAAAATATTTTTCAGTCCTTCCAAGAGAAGTGGATGATCATCTGTTATGGCTACTTTTATCATGTTTAATGAATAGGAATTTGAAGTTCTATACTGGTACCAATATTCAATTCGGAGGTGATATTCATTGTTCCTTTTAAAAATTGGACTCTTAATTCTATATTGTGAAAACCTGCGGTTTTTCTAATGTTCAGGTTTGTATGATCGAAACCTTTACCATTATCTTCTACCGTAAGGTTTAACAGATTTTCTTCTTCGCTTACCTGAACAATAATCTCTGAAGTCTCGGCATGTTTTATCGCATTATTAACCAATTCCTGAATGATTCTGTAGATCATCAGCTGCTTTTCCTGTGATATGGAATTGCTGTAATTGATAAATTCTGTATGGATCTCTAATGCGTTATTGGATATTCGGGAAGCAAATTCCTGAATGGCTATTTCCAATCCATATTTCATTAATAAATCAGGCATTAAATTATGTGCTACCCTTCTTAACTCTTCTACCGCTCCATCAATCTGTTCAATTGATTTTGAAATTCCTTCTTCTATGTTCCCGGACTGATGAGGGTTTAGGTAAGATAATTGATGTTTCGTTCCTGAAAGCAATCCTCCCAATCCGTCATGAAGATCGCGGGCAAGACGGCCACGTTCCTGCTCCTGCCCTTCAAGCAATGCGGTAAGTGTAGATATTTTCGAGTTTTGTTTTTCTTGTTCCATCGCTAAAGCATGCAGCTCGTCTCTTCGTTTAATAGACTTCGCACGTTGTTTATAGGCATAAAGCAATAAGAGGATGAGAACAATGAAAAAGATAATAAAAAAGATGTAGTAGGTATTGATCTTTTCCTTAAATGCCAACAGCTTTTTAAAGTTGTTGATATCATTATTTTTCTGCCGGGTTTCCAGTTTTGCCAAACGGAGCTGCTGTTCTTTTTTCTCTGATTCAAGTTCTGAAAACTTCAGTCGCTCACGCTGGTTTTCTTCTACCAGTTTTAAGTTGTTGTAAACCTGCTCACGCTGTGCACGCAAAATATTAATCAACTTGATTTCCTGTGCTTTTTTGTCGCTTTCCAGCTGTAATTTGATGTATTTCTGTTCCTGCCGTTCTTTATCAAACTGTGATTCTAATCTTTTGGTAATATCCAGTTTTTCCTGATCGTAAATACTTTTGTATTGATCTACATAGCTTTTATAATAAGTAAGTGCTTCTTTATAATTGCCCTGCTCTTCACTAATTCTGGATAGAGATTCAAGGATAGACAATTCTATCATATGATTTCTTACCGGGCTTTTCCCAATTTCCATAGAAGCTTTCAGAAAATAAGACTTAGCTAAATCATAATTTTTATCCTGTAATGCCAATTCTGCCAAAATCCCAAATGAGGAAGCAATATGAATGGCATCACCAATTTCAAGGCTCACTTTATTAGCGAGCTGGGCATATTGCATTGCCTTATTACTGTCAAAACCAGTATATAAATTCGCTAAATTGATGGCAGCATATGAAAGGCTATTTCTGCTAAGCATAGCCTCTTTATTTTTATTGAAAGTAGCAATAGCCTGTAAATAATACTGTTCTGTTTTATTTCGAAACATTGTATTGGATGGATCCTGTGTATATTTCTGTTCATATACGTACCCCATCCGCATGTAAGCATCAAAGATAAGATTGGGATCATTTTGTTTGGAAGCTAACAATAGAAATTGTTTGGAGTATTTTTCTTCCAGCTGATATTCATTCAGGTCAGAATAAATGGCAGATAATTCCTTGGCTGCATTCCCCAATCTTCCATAGAGTGTGGAAGTGGTTGGTGAGTTTTCATAATATTCGATAGCTTTCAGATAAGCGGCAACAGCATCAGTTGTTTTATTATTACGGGTCAGAATCCACCCTTTGGCATATTGTACATAACCTTTTGCTTCATTACTATTCGTTTTTAAGCTATATGCCTTTGCCATGTCAAGACTTTTTGAAGACTCTGCTGTTTTGTTATCCAGCCGATAGTTCATGGCTTGCACCGCATATAAAATTGTGGCATACTTTCCATCTGTCTGTTTTGCAGCAATGGAAATATTGGTTTCTAAAATCTGATAAGATTTAGGTTTAAGGTCATGAAAAAATAAGGCAGTCGCATATTTAGGAGCCAGATTGAGCTGTTCTGTAGTATTGTTTGATGCATGGCTGTATTCTCTTTCTAATTTGCTTAAGACATCCTGCGCCTGAACAAAAAACGGACAAATAAGTAAAGTAAATATAAATAATAACCTGTGCATCAAACCCTTATCTTTATTAAATTGCATTCCATTAAGGAACGTAAATATAAGTAAATCCCTGCTAATCTATTTCGAAACCATGCTTTTCAGCGAAAGATCTCCATTTCTGAAATTTCTTTTCGTTTTTAAAGGCCGGATCTTCACCATAGTAATGTAGTAAACGTTGAGTAGCATATTCGTAAGCACTGTAAGCATTGGCCTGTTCAAAATACTTAATGGCTTTCTTCACATCTGTTTTTACTCCCATGCCGAGTTCGTAGATAATACCGTAATAAATACCTGAATATGACTGATCGTAGTCTTTCTTTAAGTACACCAAAAGGTTTTTATAATCTCTTAACTGGTAATAGATTTCTGAGATTTTATCGTAATTGTAGGAATATTTTTTCTCGGCTTGCTGATAAAAAACCAAAGCTTTATTATAATCCTGCAGCACATGTTCTCCAAAATAATACAAATCCCCCAGGTTGACAAGTGCCATTTCATCACCAAGTTCAGCACTTTTTCCGTATGCCTGAATGGCTTTTTTGATGTTAAAAGAATACCCTATTCCGTTGTGATACAAAGCACCGATATTGTTCCAGGCTACAGGATGGTTTTGTTGTGCTGCTTTTTCATAATATCTAATTCCTTTTTGTGGATCAAACAGTGATTCTATTTCAGGATCGGTAAGTAAGAGCCCTATTTCTACCAGGCTATCCATGTCATCTTTTTGAGCAGATAGTTCAAATAAACGAAGCGCCTCGTGGTAATTTTGATTTTCTTTTGCGTCAAAAGCCATTTTTTTAACGGTTCCAACCTCCATGAATTGTTCGGCGTTTTTACCTGCCTGGCTCTTCCAACGGTTGTAAAAGGAAGTAAAATATTCCAAATCTTTTCCCCGGAATGAATACCGATCCAGATAAATAGTTCCATATTCAGAAGTCTCTACCCGATGAATGCTTTTATCTTCATTCATTCTAAGCATATTTTCATCCTGATACAGAAATAACAAACCTTCTTCCGTTCTATAATTCAAAGGATTGGAAATATAATCATACAATTGGATTGACAGACCATTCTCAAAATCGAACAACTGATAGCCTTCATTTTTTTGGATAGATAAAAATCCATTTTCCAGATAGTGAATCTGTTGAATTTCTGATTGAGGAGCAATTAACCAACTTTCACTGTCTGCATCAAAAAGTCCTGATCCTGTTTGGGTTTTCAGGATAAAGACATTGCTTTTGTATCCGGCATTTGATTGTGCCTTTACCTTAATAATAGATTCATTTTCTAAAAGAAACTGATGTTTTAAAGTGTGATACATCTGCCAGTTTTTATCTTTACGAACAGCCAGGGTTTCAAAATGGTCAATTAGAATCAGTTGGTCTGCTTCGTCTATGATAAGATTTCCTTTTTCATCAATCAATCTCCCTTTTTTATCAAATTTATTTGGTTTAACCCAGAAGCAGGTACTTGTTTTTACGATACTTCCTTCTAAAAAATCACCCAGATAGTTTCCTTCTTTCGTATAATATTTACGCTTGCTGGTGCCTTTTTGTTTGGTGAAAAATAATTCAGGGAAATAATCGTACTCATAAGAGCTTTCGCTTTCTACAGGGATAATAAGTCCGTTCTCATCACTATAAACTCCAAACTTTCCGTCTTTTTCTACCCCTAAGAATCCATAGGCTACTCTTTCAATGGCATCATATTCAGCAGGGACCATCCAGGTGTTTGAATAGATTTTTAAAATCCCTGATTTTCCATTCACTTTTACTTCTCCTAAAGGCTCCTGCGCAAAATCGAACACATCAAAAGCATCTTCATACACCGGGGGAATCCATTCTTTTCCGTCGCTTTGAAGATAGCCAAACAAAGCTTCCTTCTGAATTACCGATATACTGTAAAGATCATCTTCTTCAAAAATATCATCATAAATGGCCGGAGCTAAAATAGTCCCTTTTGCATCCTTCAAACCGAATTTTCCATCTTCTTCAAATATTGTAGAAGCAGCTTTTTTATACGCACGTTCCTCAAAATATCCTAATCCGTAATCAATCCAGTCGGTTTCTAAAATTTCGAGAAATGAAGAGTATCCGGTGTGCGAGAACAAGGAATCCAGCAATGAAAGATTCCGGGTTGCCACAGCCTTTTTATACAATTTGCTTTTCTGCTGAATTTCCAACAGCCATTCCCTTGCCTGTACCTTATGTTTTTCTTCGTTCATGTTGAAAACATCCGTTGCATTCAATACAAAAGTGTCATAAGGTAAAGCTTCCAGGAACTCAAACATTTTATTAACAGGTTCGTAGTACGCTTTCTTGTAATGCAGCTGATAGGTATCTGCCAGCAGATTGAAAAAGTAACGCAACTGAACAATTCCCTGGTTTTTATCTGAAAAAAACTCAACACCTTCCACTTTGATGCCTTCTGCCAACAGAGGATACAGCAATAATGGAATTTCATAGTTCCACTCGCCCAGATAGGTATCGAATGTCTGATTCGATTTTTGATCGTAATTGTATAAATAGATCCGGTGTGCCATTCGTTAAATTTTATCCGTCGGAAAGCAGTAAAACGTTTTCCGGTTACAGTGATTGTATTGAAATTAAATATTAGTATTTTGTGAAGCTTTCATCTGTAATTTATTATTAAGTATTCTTGCAGCTGGTGAATATGACCAGCATGATACTCGGCCCTATTACTTTTACAGCTCCTTCTTCACTCAATTTTATTTGGCTAGTGTTTTTACCCATTCGTTTTAGTGGTTGCTCGAAATAAGAATTTATTTTTTAATTGGGCGTGAAAAAGAAAGCTATAAAAGTTATAAAAATATTTATATAAGTAAATGTGAAATGGCTTTAAATCACAAGGTTCTTCAGCGGATTAGTTTAATATTTTTCCGGATTAAAGGTAATAAAAGGGGTTGCATGAAAATATCCCTGATAACAGTGGTTTTTTGTTTACTACTTTTAGATCTATCCATCATATTTTTTAAGGCCTATAGACTTCAGCCTGTTCAAATAATATCATATAACAATAAAACGCGGTTAAGACGACTCCGATAAGCCCGGAAATGAGAAATCCGAAGATATAATATAGTCCTGTTTTATTTTTCTTAAGTATAGAATTGATAATAAAAATGATGAGCGTACATAAAAACCCTGTTCCGAAAAACAGAATCAAAACAGCAAGAAACAACGCTCTTTCCAGGTGTAAATCTGCAGATGACAGCATAATATAAATAGTTTATAATGAAATCTTATTCATCGTATTCAGCAATATTAGAGAGAATTGAAGAACACGGCAATCCCGATTATCAGCTATATTTTAACAAAGTTGAAGCCATCAACAGAAATCTTTTGTCCTTTTTCAAGTCATAGCATAGTAAGAATAACTGATAGAAAGAGGTTATAGAAAAATATAGCCCTATTCGTTTAGATTAAAAATTACTTTCACATCTCACTTTTTTTTCGTAATTTTGCACACTATTATTCCTAATGTCTTTAGGAGTAACCAAAACAGATATTGATAACAAAAACAATAAAAAAGCAGAACAATGCCAAAATTAAAAACGAAATCAGGTGCTAAGAAACGTTTTGCTCTTACCGGTTCTGGTAAGATCAAAAGAAAAAACGCTTACAAAAGCCACATCTTAACTAAGAAAGAAACTAAGCAGAAGAGAAATCTTACTACTACTTCTTACGTAGCTAAAGTGGACGAGAAAAGTGTACAACGTCAATTAGCAATTAAGTAGTTTTTATAAATCTATATTCGGTTTATAAGAATTCAAAACAAATTCAACATTTTAACCCTGAAACGGTGCAAATAAGAGTAACATCCGTTGCCGCCCTTTTCAAAAAAACAATTTAAATTATGCCAAGATCAGTAAATGCCGTAGCTTCAAGAGCTCGCAGAAAGAAAATTTTTAAGCAAGCTAAAGGTTTTTTCGGTAGAAGAAAGAACGTTTGGACTGTAGCTAAAAACGCGGTAGAAAAAGCAATGCAATATGCTTACCGTGGTAGAAAAGAGAAAAAGAGAAACTTCAGAGCACTTTGGATCACTCGTATCAACGCGGGAACCAGAGAGCACGGAATGTCTTACTCTCAATTTATGGGAGCTCTTAAAAAGAACAACATCGAACTTAACAGAAAAGTTTTAGCAGATTTAGCAATGAATCACCCTGAAGCTTTCAAAGCTGTTGTAGATCAAGTAAAATAATGTAGAATAGATTTTGTTATCAATATAAGTCCCGGTTTTCCCGGGATTTTTTTGTTTTATACTTTCAGTTTCGTGTGTTTTCAAGGTGAATTTCAGATTCAGCATCTTCAGATTTCAGAGACATTTGAAATATCATTAATAAAATTCATCAAATCACAAATCACAATGTTGAATTTTCGACGTAAAATAGTTTAAATAACAGAAAAATATACATCAAAACCAGTTCGTTAAATGAATACCAGCCTAGCGTAACAATAAACTGCATAAAAAGTTATATTATTATTAAAAAAACAAGCAATCTCTTCAAAACAGAACTAATTATTAATAATAAATAATGATTTATTGTTATATTTACAATCTCTAAATAAAATATCAAAAATGAAAAAAGCTGCAGTTTTTTTGCTGACTTCCATTGCACTGCAAAATATAGGTGCACAAAGTTTTATTCAGGCTTATAAAAACCGGGCTGATATGGTTACACAAGCCAATATCAACACCAACCTTCAGGAATTTGCAGGCTTTGGAATAAAAAAAACAGGTACAACAGCTAACAATAATGCACTGGACTGGCTCAAAAACAAATACCTGTCTTATGGATATACAGCCAGTGATTTTTCTGAAGATGCTTTCACTTACGGAGGTAACCCGTCAAAAAACCTGATCATTACCAAAACCGGTACTTTATATCCTAACCAATATGTCATTATCTGCGGACATTACGACACCATCGTAGGACCTGGGGTAAGTGACAATGGCAGCGGAACTTCTATTATCCTTGAAGCGGCAAGAATTCTGAAAGATATTCCAACAGAGTATTCTATCAAATTTATCCATTTTTCCGGAGAAGAACAAGGTTTGGTGGGAAGTAATCATTATGTAAACAATGTAGCATACCAGGGAGGCACAAAAGTTCTGGATATAAAGCTGGTTTTAAATATTGACCAGGTTGGAGGACTTATAGGAAATAATAACAATACCATCACCTGCGAAAGAGATACAGGAGGGATGTCTTCCAATAACGCAGCATCTAATACCATGACACAGGAACTGATGACATGTACTACCCTTTACTCTCCTCTTCAGACGAATCTTTCTTATGCTTACAGCTCAGATTATATGCCTTTTGAAGCTAAAGGATATACGATTACCGGATTTTATGAAACGATCCTAAGTAATAATGAGCATACGGTAAGTGACACGTATGCCAATATTGACCCAGTATATGTCTTCAATGTCGGGAAAGCAGCTGTAGGAGCGTTGCAGCATTTTGCTGTTGCCTCTACCACCAACAACCTATTAAGCACAAATGAACTACAGAAATCAGGAGAAACCATCAGCATTTATCCCAATCCCGCTAAAGATCTTGTAACCGTAGAATTTCAGCAGAAGGTAAAACAATTCAAAATTGAGGTAAATGATATGGCCGGAAACATCATTTTAAATCTTGAAAATCAGGAAAAAATAAATACGTCAGGTCTTAAAAACGGAATTTATACATTTACCATCAAGACCGATAAGGGAAATACAACAAAGAAAATAATCATTAATAAATAATATCAGGCTTGAAATACAGATTAAGATTTTTATTTGTATTTCATGTATTACAATCATAAAAATGAAGAAAACCGTTACTTTTTTACTGGCTTCCATTGCCTTGCAAAGTCTTGGAGCTCAAAGTTTCATTCAGGCTTATCAGGACAGGGCAAATATGGTAACTCAGACCAATATTACAACTTACCTTCAGGAGTTTGCTAATTTAGGAGTCAAGAAAACAGGTACAACAGCAAACAATAATGCTCTTGAGTGGCTTAAAACCAAATATCTTTCCTATGGATATACAGCCAGCCAGATGGCAGAAGATCCTTTCACTGCAGGAAGCTATAATTCTAAAAACCTGGTGATTACGAAAACAGGAACAGTGTATCCTAATAAATATGTTATTATCTGCGGGCATTTCGACAGTATTACCGGTCTGGGAGTTAATGATAACGGAAGTGGAACTTCTATTATTCTTGAGGCAGCCAGAATCCTGAAAGATGTACCGACAGAATATTCTATAAAGTTTATTCATTTTTCCGGGGAAGAACAAGGACTTCTGGGGAGTACTCATTATACCAATACGATAGCCTATCAGGGAAGTAACCGTGTTTTGGATATAAAATTAGTCTTTAACCTGGATCAGGTGGGCGGCGTAATGGGAAATAACAACAATACTGTTTACTGTGACCAGGATCTCGGAGGGCTTACCTCCAATAATGCTGCTTCTGCTGTTGTAACTCAGGAATTAAGAAACTGTACCGCACTGTATTCTCCTCTTCTGACCGCTGTAGACCCGGCTGAAGATACAGATTATATTCCTTTTGAGCAGAAAGGCGAAGTGATCACAGGATTTTTTGAAAGGATCAGAAGTACATATCCACATACGGTAAATGATACTTTTGCCAATACTGATCCCGTTTACATTTATAATATAGGAAAGGCATCTGTAGGGGCACTTCAGCATTTCGCTGTTGCTACAGGTACATTGGGAACGCATGAAGCTGTATTAAAAAATACATTGGAAACTGTAAAAATTTATCCAAATCCAGTAAAGGATGTCATCAATATTGAACTTCCTGATTCAGGAATTAAGAATTTCACTTTTGAAGTGACTGATTTCCAGGGAAGATCCATTTTCAAGAGAACCAATGAAACCAAAATCAATGCTTCAGGATTGGGAAATGGCGCTTATCTTGGGATCTTAAAAGCCGGAGATCAGACTGTCGTAAGAAAAGTGATGATTGAAAGATAGTTCGTATTACCTATCATTAAATTATATAACCTTTGGCGCCGTTCAAAGGTTTTTACTTTTCAGGCAACTGCACATATTAAGCATCTGCAACACATCAAAGTCTTTCAATGCGAAATCTATTGATAACATAGCAAAAATTTCATTTTATTTTAAAACATTAAACACTTCATTGTGATTTATTTACTACATTCGTGTTACCAAAATAATATCATATATGAAAAAATTTACAACAGTTTTATGCACTGCGCTGATGATGCAGAGTATAGGGGCGCAAAGTTTTATCCAGGCTTATAAAGACAGAGCGGATATGGTTACCCAGGCCAACATTACTACAAATCTTCAGGAATTCAGTAATTTAGGAGTGAAAACTACGGGTTCGGCAGCCAACACCAATACATTAAACTGGATCAAAAACAAGTACCTTTCCTACGGCTATACTGCCAGCCAGATCGTAGAAAGTCCGTTTACTTTCGGAAGCACCAGTTCTAAAAACCTGATTATAACTAAAACAGGAACACTCTATCCCAACAAATATGTTATTATCTGTGGGCATTTTGACACCATTTATGGCCCTGGAGTGAATGATAACGGAAGCGGAACTTCTATTATTCTTGAAGCGGCAAGGATTCTGAAAAATGTACCGACTGAATATTCCATCAAATTTATCCATTTTTCCGGTGAAGAACAGGGATTAAAAGGAAGCAGCCATTATGTAAATAATGTGGTGTATCAGGGAGGTGTCCGAAAATTAGATATAAAGCTGGTCTTTAATCTTGACCAGGTAGGCGGAGTAAAAGGAAACAACAATAATACGGTGTATTGTGATGAAGATCAGGGAGGTCTTTCCAGTAATAATGCAGCTTCTACAGCAGTAACTCAACAGCTGAGAAACTGTACAGCACTCTACTCTCCTCTTCAGACTGCCGTAGATCCGGCTGAAGACACAGATTATATTCCTTTTGAACAGAAAGGTGAAGTGATTACGGGTTTTTTTGAAAGAATCAGAAGCACTTATCCTCACAGCTCCAAAGATACTTTTACCAATATGGACCCTGTCTATGTATATAATATTGGAAAGGCCACTGTGGGAGCTTTACAGCACTTTGCAGCAGCTTCCGCTACACTGAGCAAACCAGCATCTAAAAACTCATTGGAAGCTGTAAAAATCTATCCTAACCCGGCCAGTAATATTCTCAATATTGAATTACCGGACGCTAAAGAAGGCAAATTCAGCTTTGAACTCAGTAATTCTATGGGAAGATCAATACTAAAAACAACTAATGAAAGAAAGATTGATGTTTCCAGCCTTCAAAACGGAGTGTATATTGGAGTTTTAAAAATAGGAGATCAGACTCTTGTTAAAAATATCATGATTGAACGATAACATATCTCAGATCCAAAATAAAAAACAGCAGGAGGAATCACCTGCTGTTTTTATATTTCAAGGTTTCATTTATTTCTGTTTTGAAGAATCTCCTCTATCTCCTCCATTGAAAACCCTTTCGCTTTTAATAAAATCAAGAAATGATACAGTAAATCTGCGGCTTCGTTTTTAAAAAGCTCTTCGCTATTATCTTTTGCTTCAATAACAAGCTCTACGGCTTCCTCACCTACTTTTTGAGCCATTTTATTGATTCCTCTCTGATAGAGTGAATAAGTGTAAGAGTTTTCTGCTTTGGTATCTATTCTCTGAGATATTTTCTCTTCCAGCTCATACAGAAACCCTTTTGCATTTTTTTCTCCGAAACAGCTGAAACTTCCTGTGTGGCAAACTACATTTTTAGGAACAGCTTTAATTAATATGGCATCCTGATCGCAATCTATATCAATACTTTTTACCGTCAAAAAATTACCTGACTCTTCCCCTTTTGTCCACAATCTGTTTTTAGAACGACTGAAAAAAGTAACAATACCTTCCTTTTTTGTTTTTTCAAAAGCTTCTTCATTCATATAGCCCAGCATCAGCACCTGCAATGTTCTGCTGTCCTGAATGACCACCGGAACAAGGCCGTTATCTTTATTAAAATCTATTTTCATCGTACTTCTATTTTTTGAGTTTTTAACTGTTGTTTTAAATCCTGAATTCCTATTTCATTAAAATGGAAAATACTGGCTGCTAATGCTCCTGTAGCTTTTGTTTCATTAAACACTTTAACAAAATCATTTACAGCACCAGCACCTCCTGAAGCAATCACCGGAATACTGATCGCCTCAGAAACCAGTTTTGTGATCCTGAGATCAAACCCATTTTTAGTGCCATCACCATCCATAGAAGTCAGCAGAATTTCTCCTGCTCCTAAACGTTCCGCTTCCTGTGCCCATTCTATAGTAGTAAGTTCAGTGGCTTCTCTTCCTCCTTTGATATGAACAAGATCAAGATCACCAACCTGTTTTGTATCAATAGCTACCACAACACATTGGCTTCCGAATTCTTTGGCCAAAGCAGAAATAAGGCCTGGATTTTTTACTGCCGAAGAGTTGATGCTGATCTTGTCTGCACCTGCTTCCAAAAGCTTTCTGACATCTTCTACAGATGAAATACCACCTCCTACTGTAAAAGGAATACTAAGCTCTTTCGCAATATCTTTTACCAGCTCTACAAATGTTTTCCTATCTTCAATAGTTGCCGTAATATCCAGAAAAACAAGCTCGTCAGCACCTTCCTGTTCATACTTTTTGGCCAATTCAACCGGATCGCCTGCATTTTTAAGGTCTCCAAAATTGACTCCCTTTACTGTAGATCCATCTTTTATATCCAGACATGGAATAATTCTTTTCTTAAGCATTTTCAATAAAGTTTTGAAGTTGTTGCAGGCTTATTTTGCCCTCATAAATTGCTTTTCCGATAATGGTCCCGGCACAGCCGATATCTTTCATTTTATAGACATCAGCGATGCCTGAAATGCCTCCGCTTGCTACGAGCTGAACGGATGTTTTGTATAAAATCTCAATATACAGTCCTGTGGACGGGCCTTCCAGCATCCCATCCTTTGAAATATCGGTACATATTGCGGTTTGCATTCCTTTTTCCTGATACTGAAGAATAAAATCAACAATGTCATGATTACTTTCTTCCAGCCAGCCGGAAGTTTTAATTTTCCTGTTTTCGCAGTCTGCCCCCAGAATAATTTTCTCAGAACCGTATTTTTCCAGCATTTTGAAACAGAACTCAGGATCCTGAACAGCAATACTGCCTAAAGTGATCTGTTTTGCCCCTGAATTGAAAGCTGTTTCAATATCTTCCTGAGTTTTTAACCCTCCTCCAAAATCAATATGCAGTGAAGTTGAAGCAGCGATATTTTCTAAAACCTTTTGATTGACAATATGTTTTGATTTCGCCCCGTCAAGATCCACTAAATGAAGATATTGAATTCCAACGCTTTCAAATTCTTTCGCTACTTCTATAGGATCTTCGTTGTATATTTTTTTTGTGCTGTAATCTCCTTTTGACAGACGGACACATTTCCCGTCGATAATATCAATAGCCGGAATTATTTTCATCATTATAAATTTATAAAGTTTCTGACAATCTGATTTCCCACTATTCCTGATTTTTCAGGGTGAAACTGCACTGCATAGAAATTATCTTTCTGTAAAGAAGCACTGAATGGCAGGATGTAATCACAAACAGACGTTGTAAAGTCTGACAATTCACAATAATAGCTGTGAACGAAATAAACATCACTGTCCTCATTCATCTCTGAAAACAATGGTGAAGTCTTCCCTGAAAGCGTATTCCAACCCATATGCGGAACAATATCCCTTGATGGAAATTTTCTGACATTGATATCAAAAATCCCCATTCCCTCGGTATTTCCTTCTTCATTAGCTTTGCACATCAGCTGCATTCCTAAGCATATTCCTAAAACGGGCTGTGTAAGGCCAGGAATCAAGAGATCAAGTTCTTTTTCCTTTAACAGTTTCATCGTTGATGAAGCTTCTCCAACACCGGGAAAGATCACTTTATCTGCTTTTAAAATCTGTTCAGGATCATCTGTGATCACAGAATCAACATTCAGCCTGTTAAGTGCATTCTGAACAGAATTGACGTTTCCTCCGTTGTATTTTATTATAGCAATCATATTTATAAACTTCCTTTTGTAGAAGGCAAACTGTAATTAGTATCTGATTGGTTTACTGCCATTTTAACAGCTTTCGCAAAGGCTTTAAAGATAGATTCAATTTTGTGGTGTTCATTATCTCCTTCTGCTTTGATATTCAGATTGGATTTCGAGGAATCTGTAAAAGATTTAAAGAAGTGAAAGAACATTTCTGTTGGGACATCCCCTATTTTCTCTCTTTTAAATTCAGCATCCCAAACCAACCATGGTCTTCCCCCGAAATCAATAGCCACCTGAGAAAGGCAGTCATCCATCGGAAGCAGGAATCCGTATCTCTCAATCCCTTTTTTCTTTCCTAAAGCTTTTATAATAGCCTCTCCCAGCACAATTCCGGTATCTTCTATGGTGTGGTGCTCATCTACCGCAAGATCTCCATTAACTTTGATCTTAAGATCCATATTACCGTGTCTTGCGATCTGGTCAAGCATGTGATCAAAAAAGTGAAGCCCGGTTGAAATATCAGATTTTCCGTTTCCATCGAGATTAACTTCAATTTCTATATCGGTTTCATTGGTTTTCCGGGATACCTTAGCCTTCCTCATTCCTGATTTTAAGAACTGATAAATCTCTGCCCATCTCGTCGTAGACAGCTCTGCTTCTTCATTAAAGTTTTTATTAAGATAAATAGCTTTAGAACCCAAGTTTACAGCCAATTGAACATCAGT
Source organism: Chryseobacterium rhizoplanae (assembly GCF_900182655.1). Lineage (GTDB taxonomy): Bacteria > Bacteroidota > Bacteroidia > Flavobacteriales > Weeksellaceae > Chryseobacterium > Chryseobacterium rhizoplanae. The sequence goes on along the minus strand of NZ_FXTC01000001.1, from coordinate 970,604 downwards.
ACTTCGATCACCGATTACATAGGAATTTTCAAGGTCATAGTTGCCATAGATGTATTTTCCCAGCATTCCGATTCCTGGTTTTCTGGTAGGAAGATTTTCGGACTCAAAGCTTTTATCAATTAAGATATCACTAAAAACGATTCCTTCATTTTCAAATGCCTGCAGCATTTTTTCATGTGGTTTTATAAAATCTTCTTCGAGAAAGCTCTCCGTTCCCAATCCATCCTGATTGGTTACCATTACCAGTTCATAATCCAGTTCATTGGCAATTTTTGACAGGTTCTGGAAAACTCCCGGATAAAACTCAAGCTTTTCCAGAGAATCAACCTGAAAATCTGTAGGCGGTTCAATAATCAATGTTCCGTCACGGTCTATAAAGAGTACTTTTTTCATATGTTTTTATAAATTATTTTTAACCATTAAGCTTTTTAAGTGATTAAGTAGTATTAAGAACATAGCTGAAGCTATTGATTTAGCTTTGCATTTTATTCATCCTGATGAATCTTAACTTTTCTTATTATCTTCGTTTCTCTTAATGGTTTATATTTTAACAAGCTATTCTATATTCCTTTTAAAAGGTTAATTAATTTTTCATTTTCTTCGCGGTTTCCCACATTAATCCTGATACATCCTGGGATTGCAGGATCTCTTCTGCTGGTTAAAATCTCTTCTTCAAGCATTTTTTCATATACATCGTCTATGTTTTCCATTCTGATCAGAAAGAAGTTCGCATCTGTGGAAAATACTTTTGAAATGCATGTAATTCCTTCAAACTGCTGCTTCAGCCATGTTCTCTCTTCCAAAATACGGTTTACGTTTTCCTGAAGTCTGTTTTCATCATCCAATGTTTTTAAAATCAGTTCCTGGCTCAATACATTCACGTTATAAGGTGCTTTTACCGTATTGATCAGGCTGATCATTTCCTCGGAGGCGTAAGCCATTCCTACCCTTGCCCCTGCAATTCCCCATGCTTTGGAAAATGTTTGCAGTACAATTAAGTTGGAATATTGATCCAAAAGTTCAATACTTGATTTTTTTCCTGAGAATTCTATGTAAGCTTCATCTACTACTACAATACCGTTGAAATTCTGAAGGTAAAATTCAATATCATCAACGCTGTTTCCGGTAGGATTATTAGGAGAGCATAAAAAGAAAATTTTAAGAGATGAATCATCCGCAACTTTTAAAAAGTTCTCTTTTACAATTTCAAAGTTTTCATCAAGATCCAGTTTCAATACTTTATTTTCATTGATTGCCGCATAAAAACCATACATCGCAAAAGACGGATTCATCATCAGAATGGCATCTTTTTTAGGCTCACAGAAAATTTTAATGATAAGGTCTATCAGCTCATCACTTCCGTTTCCTATGGCGATCTGTGAAAGTGAAAGGTTTTTAAGACCGGCAAGCCTGTTTTTAAGCTTTTTCTGAGTGGAATCCGGATAACGGTTGCATTCTCCAAAAGGACTTTCATTCGCATCCAGCATAACAGGAGCATTAAATTCATTGTGATCTCTGAAACTGATGTAGGGCTGTAATTGTAATATATTTTCTCTTACCAGAGTCTTGATACTGTTATTTTTCATTGTATTGTTTATTTAAAACTATTTTTAAACCATTAAGATGAATTGGGTTATTTAAGAATAGTGAAGAAGATATCTTCAGATCTTTATTAAGCAGTGAGTTGAATTCAAATGTATTTGAATCTTAACTTTACTTAAAGTCTTTATTTTCTTAATGGTTCAATTTTTTGGATAAACTTTGCGTTTTCCAACAATTATTATTTTAATCTTATGGATACTGCATTTTTGTGGGCAAACAGGCCTTCTGCTTCTGCCATGAGTTCTATTGTTTTTCCTAAATTCCGGAGACCTTGTTTTGAAAGATGCTGGAAGGTTATTTTCTTCACAAAACTATCCAATGAGACTCCACTGTAGTTTTTTGCATATGCATTGGTAGGAAGCGTGTGGTTCGTCCCGCTTGCATAGTCTCCGGCACTTTCACAGGAATAATTTCCGAGGAAAACCGAACCTGCATTCTGAATTTCCGGAATATATTTTTCAAAATCATTGATAGCCAGGATAAGGTGTTCAGGAGCGTAAAGATTACTGAATTCAAGAGCTTCTTCCAGAGAATTCACCAAAATAAATGAACTGTTTTCCAGAGCTTGGGCGGCAAATTCATTTCTTGGTAATTCTTTGATTTGTTGATCAACAGCATTGATTGTTTCATTGAAAACTTTAAGATCAGTAGTAATAAAAACAACCTGACTGTCACTCCCATGTTCTGCCTGTGAAAGAAGATCTGCAGCACAGAATTCAGGAACAGCCTTTTCATCTGCTATGACGAGAACTTCACTTGGGCCGGCAGGCATATCAATCGCAACCCCAAAACGCTGTGCATATTCTTTGGCTGCTACGACAAACTGATTTCCCGGTCCGAAAATTTTATTAACCTGAGGAATACTTTCTGTTCCTAAAGTCATAGCCGCTATAGCCTGGGCACCACCTGTTTTAAAGATTTCTGAAACTCCGCAGAGCTTTGCTGCATAAAGAATCGCAGGATTGATATTTCCGCTTTTATCCGGAGGTGTACACAATACAATTTCTTTACAACCGGCAAGATTGGCAGGAACCGCAAGCATTAATACAGTAGAAAACAAAGGTGCTGTTCCTCCCGGAATATAGATTCCAACTTTCTCTACGGCACGGTTTTCACGCCAGCAAACAACTCCCTGAGTAGTTTCTATTTTTTGCATTTCCTGTTTTTGTGAAGCGTGAAATATTGAAATATTCTCTTTTGCCTGTAAAATCGCCTGTTTCAGTTCATCTTTTATCTGCTTTTGTGCATCTTCAATTTCTTCTTTGGAAACCGAAATACGTTGAGTATTTGCTTTATCGAATTTTTTATTGAACTCTATTAAAGCTTTATCTCCGTTTTTTTCAACTTCTGTAAAAATTTCTGTGATGAGTCCTGAAATTTCCTGTTGCTCCAGAACAGGACGCTTTACCAGGTCTTTCCAGTTGTCTTTTGTGGGAAATCTGTATATATTCATTGTATTATTTTTAATCTTTTTTTGAACCATTAAGATTCTTTTAAGTTGTTAAGTTTCATTAAGATCATAGCTGAAGCTATTTATTAAGCGGGGCTTATTCTTTCATCTCTGATGAACCTTAACTATTCTTCATATCTTCATGATCTTAATGGTTAATTACATTTTTCTAAATAACCATTTTATCAATTGGAATGATTAAGATATCCTGTGCTCCGTTATCTTTCAGTTCATCAATCACTTCCCAGAATCGTTCTTCATCAATCACAGAATGAATACTGCTCCAACCTTCTTCTGCAAGAGGAATAACTGTAGGGCTTTTTAATACAGGAAGAACTTCCGATACTTTCTGAATCTTTTCATTGGGAACATTCATCAGAATATATTTTGAGTTTTTTGCTTTTAAAACAGCTTTGATCCTGAATACAAATTTTTCAAGTATGGCTTCCTTTTCTACTGACAATTGAGGTGTTTTAGCCAAAACAGCTTCTGATTTCAGTAAAGTAACCGTTTCACGCAATCCGTTTTTGAATAGTGTGCTTCCGGAGCTGACAATATCACATATCCCGTCTGCAAGACCAATATTCGGTGCTATTTCTACGGAACCTGAAATGACGTGAATGTCTGAAGTGATCCCCTCTTTTTCTAAAAAGTTTTTAAGAGTATTTGGATAAGAAGTGGCAATTTTTTTACCCTGAAAATAAGAGAGTTCATCGGTTTCTACTTCTTTGGGAACAGCCAATGAAACGCGGCATTTTGAAAATCCAAGCTTCTGGATTGTTTTTATATTTTTACCTTTTTCGATCAGGAGATTTTCGCCTAGAATAGCAACATCTACCACTCCATCTTCAAGATATTGCGGGATGTCTGAATTCCGAAGGTACATGATTTCCATCGGAAAGTTATCTACTGAAACTTTGAGCTGGTCTTTCCCGTTGTTGACAAAGATTCCGCAGTCTTTGAGAAGCTGAAGAGATTCTTCGTAAAGCCGGCCGCTTTTTTGGATTGCAATTTTTAATTTACTCATTTTGCCTTTTTTGGGTCCGAGCAAATAAAAACTGATCTGTTGAGATTTCTGAGGAGAATTCAGGAAACAAAAAAACCGTCTATTTACTCAGACGGTTTTAATTATTTTTGATTTTAGCACATACTTATATCAATCAATTCCGCCTAACAGAGATGATGATGATAATGATGTAATGCTAAAAAATTTGGTTTCATTGTATTGAATTATGATGCAAATGTAGGATTTATTTTTAAAATGCAAACTTTTTTCAGATAATTTTTTGATAAAAATTCATCAACTGTTTTGCAATGGGTTCGTCATTAAACTTCTGGACAAACTCGAAACCCTTTTCCTCACGTCGTTTTCTCTCAGATTCATTTTCCCAGAGAAATTTGAGTTTGGCCCTAATATCAAGATCATTATCCGGATTGATATAGACAGAGTCTTTTCCTCCTGCTTCCGGCAGACAGCTGGTATTGCTGGTAACGACAACCGTTTTGGAGAAAAGCGCCTCAATCACAGGGATTCCGAAGCCTTCAAAAAAACTCGGATAGACAAAAATATCTGCCAGTTTATAAAGACAGGCAAGTTCATCCATAGAAACTCCTTCCAGGAAAAATACCTGCTTTTCCATTTTATTTTTTTTCAGGAAGTTTTCTATTTTCTGGTAATACTTGGTCTTCCTTCCCACTACTACAAGAGGAATTTCTGTACCCTTGATTGCTTTTACGACATTTAAAAGGTTTTTACGTTCTTCTATGGTTCCTACGTTGAGGATAAATCTTTCAGGAAGGTTATATTTGTCCTTCACAGCCTGCATCAGTTCAGGAGACTGCTGTTCTTTAAAAGCATGATGACATCCCTGATAAATAACTTCAATCTTGGTCTCAGGAACTTTTAAATACCTGATAATATCTCTTTTGGTCTGTTCTGAAATAGCGATGATTTTATCGGCTATATCAGCAGCTTTTTTAAATTTCCAGAAATGGATTTTCCTGTCAAAAAAAGAATAATATTGTGGATATCTCACAAAGATCAGATCATGAATGGTAACTATCTTTTTAACAGGTTTTGAATCCCATTTTAATGGAAGTTCACCGGATAAGCCATGGAAAATATCAGCTCCTAGCTTTTGGGCATCTTTACCCATTTTCAGCTGGCGTGAAAAATTTCCTTTTGAAGTTTCAATAAAATGAACATTCGGGCGATCAAGGATCTCTTTTCCGCGTTCCGATTTGTTTTTATTAAGCAACAGATACTCGTTATCCGGTTCATACTCAGAAAGTATTCTTACCAGATCTCTTGAGTAGTTTCCCAATCCGGATGTGTTGTGGAAAAACCGTTTTGCATCAAAGGCAATCTTCATCGTTGTATCTGTTTTTGAAATTCCTGAAATGTACCGAATGTATATCCTTTCGCTTTCAACCAGCCTACGAACGAATCAAATCTTTCCACCATTTCTTTTCCTGAGTTTTTTACTGTAAATCCAGGAAGTTTAAAGGCCTCATCTTTGATCTCTGCAAATTCCCACGGATGGAAATAAATATTAAGATAATTATCCTTTTTCAAGGTGTCTGAAGCCAGTTTCTTGTACAGAAACAACGGGAAATTATGGAAACTTAACCAAAACAGTGGAATTCTGAAGTTCGGTGACACAGAAGCCGGAACCTGTGTTACATTTCCTTCTTTGAAATAGGTCCTGGATACTTTTAAATTGTTATATCTTCCCGGTAAAAACGTAGGATTAATGGATGAATTGTATGAATATCCTGCCCTTTCAACTTCTTTTTCGTCTACGGGCATCATTCTCGGCATTCTTAATCCGGTTACCTTTGCGGAAAATAATTCTTCCAGTTTTTCTCTTGATTCTTTGAGATGTTTGTCCTCAAATTCTGAATGAAACCACGTGTGAGAAGCCAGTTCATGACCTTCGCTCAATAGTCTTTCAATAAGATGTCTGCTGTTTTCTGCAAAAACTACGGTAGAAAAGAAAGTAGCTTTGGCATTATGTTTTTTAAGGATATCGAGTATTCTCTCTAATCCTGTCTGTGAAATTGAAATCTGCTTTTCAAAGGGAATTTGACCCTTATATTCTAATGGCATATCAAATTCTTCAATATCAAAACTCAATAAAACCATTCTAAAAATTTTTGTTTTTAATAATATAATTAGGCCTGTCTTTCACCTGTTTAAATATTTTACCTAAATAAATCCCCATGATTCCGAGGATGATCAGCTGAAGCCCTCCGAAGAAAACAATGGTCATAATCAATGATGCCCAACCCGAGATCTCTGTTTTTGCAATGAAGGAATGAACCACATATGCACCATATCCGATTACCGAAAGAGCTGAGAATAAAAAACCCAGATAAGCTGCCAAATACAATGGTTTCACACTGAAAGCAGTGATTCCCGTAAAGGCAAAGGTGAACATTTTTTTAAGATTGTAGCTGCTTTTTCCTGAAAGTCTTTCTGCAGCGGTAAAGTCAATTCCAATCTGTTTAAATCCCATCCAGCTCGTCAGTCCTCTGAGGAATAAGTCATCTTCGTTAAAATTTCTCATTACATCCACTGCTCTGGCATCCAGCAATCTGAAATCTGAGCCGCCTCCTTTTGTTAGATTAACGTCTGACAGACTTGATAAAAGCTTATAAAATAAGTCTGATGTTTTTCTTTTAAAGAAGGAAATTTCCTTAGGATAAGTCCTGAAAGTAAAAACCACATCATAGCCTTCCTCCCACTTCTGAATCATTTCCGGAATAATCTCCGGCGGATGCTGAAGGTCTCCGTCCATCGAAATAACTGCATTTCCCAAGGCACTGTCCATTCCTGCTTTCACAGCGGGCTGATGTCCAAAATTCCTCGAAAACTCAATGAATTTCACTTCATCATATTGCTTGGAAAGTTCTTCTAATTTTTGTTGCGTATTGTCTCTGCTGCCATCGTTTACAAATATGATTTCAAAGTCGTAATTAGGTAAGCCATCAAAAACTTCTTTAATTTTCTGATGGATCATTGCGACATTTCCTTCTTCGTTATAGGCAGGAATTACAATTGAAATTTTCTTCATATTTATTAATTCAGGCTGTAATTTTTCTCAAAATCTTTAGTCAGAAGTTCATATGTTACTCTCAACCAGATTACAATACAAGGTACAGCTTTTAATGAATATTTAATGATATAGTTTTCTTTTACAAATTTCGGAAACAGATCCGAAGTGGAAAAACAGGTGAAAATAATAACGAAAACAAGCAATCCTATGATAAGCGGTGTTCTTTCTTTCTGAAGGAAAAACCATATCAGCACTCCTACAACCGCAATAATATAGGTTGGAGATTCTGAACTTGAGCTGAACAATACCAAAAACAGTAATGTTGAAGCCAGAATCATTAATTGGAATGCATAGTGCTTATACTGCTTGATTCTGATATAAGGTAAAGCAAAAAGCGGCAATCCGCCGGCTAAAAATACGAGATTGGAGATAGAAGCATCACCTAAAACTCTTCTTACAAAGCCCATCAGTGAGATGTCCTGCATATTTCCCAACACCTGGTTTTCACTGTTTTTCTCTACAATAGACTGAAACCAGTCTGAGTAACACTGAATCACAAACTGCGGGCTTGAATACGCCATCGGAAGTACAAAAAACAATACGGCAATAGCAATTCCTGAAAGAATAAATTTCGTTTTATTTTTTATGAAGAAAAACTGTGTCAATCCTACAATTCCGTAGATCTTCACAAATATTCCTATTAAAATTGCAGTTACAGATTTTACTTCTTTTCTTTCGTAAATATATACTGCAGATAACAGTAAAAGACCTGTCAGTGCTACATTAAACTGCAAACTTAAAGCTGCTGTAATGTATTCCTGAAGGCAAAGCAGCCCGAAAATTGCTTTTTTACTGTCTGAAAACGGCAGTTTGTAAATACCATAAATGAAGATAAAAGTATTGGCAATATTCCAGAGTGAAATTCCCAGCCAATCCGGCATCATGGCAAACGGAGCAATCAATGCACTGAAAAACACGCCATAATGGTTTAAGTCAAAATAAAGATCAGGATAATGGATAAATAAGTTTTTCTGATGAATGGTATTAAAGAATACATTTTTAAAAATCAGATAATTATTGATCGCATAATCTCCTCTCAGGTATTTGGAAATTGCTGTAACAACGGATATAATAAGATAAACCCCAAATATATATTTAGGGTTTAATAATATTTTAAGAAATTTTTCTTTCAAGATTGTGGTATTAGCTTACAATATTAATTTTAAACCGCTACATTATTATCTCTCAATGCATCATTCAGAGATGTTTTCTTGTCTGTAGATTCTTTTCTCTGACCAATGATCAATGCACAAGGAACCTGGTATTCTCCAGCCGGATACTGTTTTGTATAGCTTCCAGGGATTACTACTGAACGTGCAGGAACTCTTCCTTTGATTTCGATAGGGGTATCTCCTGTAACATCGATAATTTTTGTTGAAGCTGTCAATACTACGTTTGCACCCAATACGGCTTCTTTTTCTACGTGAACTCCTTCTACAACGATACATCTTGAACCGATGAAGCAGTCATCTTCAATGATTACCGGCGCTGCCTGTAACGGCTCCAATACTCCACCGATACCTACACCACCACTCAGGTGAACATTTTTACCGATCTGTGCACAGCTTCCTACTGTTGCCCATGTATCTACCATTGTTCCTGAATCTACATAAGCCCCAATGTTTACATAAGATGGCATCAAAATCACTCCCGGAGCAATATAAGCTCCTTCTCTTGCCACTGCATGTGGTACAACTCTCACTCCTTTTTCAGCATAATTTCTCTTTAAAGGCATTTTGTCATGAAATTCAAACGGACCTACTTCAATAGTTTCCATTTTCTGGATCGGAAAATACATTACTACTGCTTTTTTCACCCATTCATTTACCTGCCATCCGTTTTCAGTAGGCTCTGCTGTACGAAGTTCACCTTTATCAACCAAAGAAATAACCTCTCTAATCGCCTTCTGGCTGTCTTCATTCTGCAATAAATCTCTGTTGTCCCAGATATTTTCAATAGTTTGTTGTAACGACATGTTTCTTATTTAAAATTATACCGGCCAAAGATACAAAAAAGTTCAGCAAAACGGTTTTTAACGTTATGCTTTTAATAAAGGCTCAGCATACGCTTAACCCTATTTTTATAGGCAAGGTAAATTTGTCCGTGTTCTTTCATCAAATATTCCTCCTCAAGCCGAATCTGAATCTGCATCAAAACACTTCCCATCAAAAGGAAAATAAGAGCAATTGCCGTTGGGACAACAAGAAAAAAACCAACAAGACTTATCGTTATTCCCAGGAATATAGGATTTCTGGAAAATTGGAACAATCCATGGGTCACCAATTCTGTTTTTGTTGAATTATCGATCCCGATCCGCCATGAATTCTTCATTTGCAGCTGGGCTGTGATGACCCAAATCAGAGCAAAAATCATTAAAGCAAATCCTGAGTACTGAACAAAATTATATTCCAGAATGGTGATTTTAAACGCATTGAAGATGTTTTCCGGAAAAAACAAAAGAAGCATTGTATAGATAAAAAGTGCAGACAGTACAATCTTAAAATAGAATCCTACAAGTCCATAAGCAGAATCATCCTTAGGAAGGACATTAGGGTTTTTACCAATTTGTTTTGCCACTTTGTAGCTGATGCCCACAAAGGACGCGGCAAAGAAAAGTATGAAATATAAAGGAATAAAAAACCTGATAAAGTCTGTCATTGATAATAGTTTCGAGCAAATTACCGGAGTTTTGTGATGCAATCCTATTGCAATGACACGGCCTGTATTGGGATTTCAGAAATTTTCAATTGGAAACCTAGAATTCCCCTCCACCGGAGGGGTGGCGAAAATTCAAAGAATTTTTGACGGGGTGGTAAAGAATATCGTTATATAAGTTTTGGGTAAAACCAGTTGATTGTTTCATTTTTTATTGAACGGGCTTTAGCCCGTTCCTATTGAATTTCATTCTTTCCCTGCAGACAAAATATTAATTTAATGCATTTTAAAGATTTACAGAACTCTTTGGGCATGAAGATATGCCTTATTCCAGTATTTTTCGTTCAGGGATGAAATCATTACTCCTTTTGAGGTAGAGGCATGGATGAATTTCACTTCTCCGTCAGGGCCAATATCATGAACAATTCCTACGTGAGACACTCTGCTTCCTCCTGCGGTTGCAAAAAACAAAAGATCACCGGGTTTTACCTCTCTGATATCAATATTTTTTCCGGCTTCAGCCTGATCAGAAGATCTTCTTGGAAGGTTGAAGTCATTTTCTTCAAACACTTTTACAGTAAATCCGGAACAGTCAAAACCTGATGATGTATTTCCTCCGAATTTATAGGGTGTTCCGATGTATTTTTCAGCATCCTTCAGAATATCATTAATTGATCTGGATACACTTCCGTTAAATTTTGAATCCAGTTTTCTGAGGTTCTCAGATTTGGCAACGGTTTTCGTATTTGATTTTTTGCTGCCGGAAACACTTTTTGATGATCCACAGGACACTACAAAAGCAGATGCAATCAGTAAAACAGACCACTGCTTTATTCTCATTTTCTGTTCAAATAATCCCAATCCCATATTCGTCTGATTTTTACTCGGTTAAGTAATTGTTCAACAAATATACATTTTATATTTTAATTACAATATAACTATACTACAACTATATGATAAATATATGTTAAAATTTTGTTTTCATTTATTTATTGGTATATTTGATTTCTATTTTGAAGATATGGCAACATATGAAAGTCTCATCAAGATCACGGGAGCTGTAGGCGACCTGGTATTTTATAATCTGAACGGTAAGAATGTGGTTCGGAAGAAAAGCGGGTTCAATAAAGCTGCTTTTAAAAAAAATCCCTCGTATGAGAAAGTCCGGCAGAACAGTTCGGAATTCGGGCATTGCTCCAAAATCGGGAAGGTTATCAGGAATACTCTGGATCTCTATATCAAAGAAGCAGGCGATCCCCTCCTCTACCAGAAGTTCGCAAAGGTTATGACAATGATCAAAGACCTTGATATAATTTCCGAAAGAGGAAAACGAACGGTTGAGAATGGTTTAAAGACTGAAGAAGGAACAAAGCTTCTGAGAGAATTTCAGCTGGGTACGCTTCCTACTATTTCGGATTGTATCAGAATTGAAGATCAGATCCTCTATAAAAAAGATGATTGTGTCGCTGATAAAACCATAATTTTAACTATAAAATTAGATTCTGAAAATTACAGCACAGAATATACTGAAGAAATAATCAGTTGGGATCAGCAGCAAAAGCCTTTTAAAAAGCTTTTTTCAGAAAATGATCTTCTTCTTTATTTTATAGTCCTGAAGAATGATCATGATGAAATTACCCACATGGGATTTGTTTAAATAAAAAAGTCTGCAGAATCTGCAGACTTTCTTGTTTTTATTTCTTTTCTCCTTTCCAGCTTCCTGATGTTGCAGGTGTTGGAAGTGAGTTGGACCAGTTTCCGTTTCCTTTTTTTTCTGTTGTTAACGTTCCCTTGAAATCTCCTTGTGAAGGAAGTCCTACTCTCGCGTTAAGATCTCCTGATTCACTTAAATTCCCGGTAATGCTATAGTTTTCATTATTAACATCGGAATGCATTGTTCCTACCACTTTACCACTCTCATCTACCACGAAGTTCCAAACTCCTTTATCATTTCCTTCGTAAGAACCTGACCATGTTCCTACATAATCATAGATAGTATCATCATCAGAGCTGCAGCCGATAAATAAAAACGCCGTAAATAAAAGTAAAAAAAGTTTCTTCATAGTTTCAGTAGTTTTATAACCTAAAATCCTGTTATTCTCAATGTACTTCTTTTCTAAAAATTCAGTCACAGAGAATAGTGTTTAATATTTATTATTTTTTTGTTCCGTGCAAATCTACTAATTTTTTCATTCAAATTATCTGAATTTTAATTAGTACCCGATATGTTTATTAAAAAACAACATATTTCGGCTAAAATACAAATATTTTTCAAACAAATATAAGGTGTATAATTTTTGAGTTATTTAAAAAAATGATTCCTGAAATCTGATATTACTCTTTTCAATATCCATTTACAATTAGTTTTTATGAGATTTCAGGTGAATTTCACATCCATTTTAAAGTTATTTCCTATATTAGTGAAAAATTTAACCTTTTTCAAAAAATAACATGAAAACAAAAACATTCTTTTTGGCAGCACTTGCTATTGGTGGCAGTCTATCAGCACAGGTTGGGATTAATACATCTACTCCTTCCCATACATTAGATGTCAATGGCCTGGTAAGAGTAAGAGGACTTTCAAATGCTGAAAAAAAAATTGTTGCAGCAGATGCACAAGGAGTTTTAACGCTTATATCTCCTGAAGAAATCTTCGCTCCGAAAGCATTACTGAATACTTCAACGTCTTCCACTGAGCAAAGATTGACCGTCTATGAAGGAAAATGCTTTCAGCCTGCTGATAACGCTTCTTCCTGTACCGTTTCTTTAAATCATTACACCTCCTGTTCGGGATTTACCAATCCTGTAGACACCCAAATTATTGTGGGACAAGGTATTAATACGGGTAACGGACAGTTTCTGGGAACCTGGACAGCACGATATGTTGACAATAAAGGATATAGCGGAACAACTGCTGTTGCCAACCAGATCGCGCCGGATTATCCAAGGATATCTTATCCCACTGCCAATACTGTCAACTATTTGGGAAGCGGTAACTTCAATGGTCAATGCAATACTGATCTTGTAACAACGATCAACCAGACCACCGGAGATATAAAAGTAGAGTCTGTAAAACGAAGCATGTTTGCACATCTTGTGTACCTTATCAACATCGCCCGTTCCAGATCTTTATAATAGTCGATATTTGATTTCAAAAGAGGCAGCCACAATTGAATTGTGGCTGTTTTTGTTGAAACTTCATTATGATTGATTCCATTTTTTTAGAAAATAGAAATACATCGTTTTAAAATCGTACTATTATATGATGAAACAGATACTGACTGAAGAGACTTTTTCCTCACCAAAATGGCTAAAAATAATCTGTTATTTTTTCGGACTTCTTTTAGTCGTAACCGGATTTGGTCTTCTCATGCAAAAAAACCTTCCACAAGACATTATTTTTTTGATACCATTACTTTTGCTGATTGCTGTCAGTATGTTCATGCATACCCGGCTAAAGCTAATCATTTCAGATATGGATATCCGCTTTACAGGAGGTCTGAGACGGCATCAATTTCTCTGGACTGACATCACAGGAATAGATATGAAATTGGTTGGAAAATATCAGACTCCCATTTGTATTTTATATTACGGCAAAAAATCACTGGAACTCCATAGAGGTTTTTATTTTAAAAGGCAGTTCAATAGAATCTTATCATTGTTGGAAATGAAGGCTGCACCGGAACTTTTTTCTAGACAATATCAAACGATCCGTCGTCACCTGATTTAATTTGCTAAAATCACCCAACAGAAAAGCCCCCATCGGGAGCCTAAAACTATTGGATAAATGAAAAACTTATCCCAAATGTATGAAATATTTATGCTGTCATTTATGCGTACAATCATAATCAGCGATTAGGGTATGAAGCAAATTATAAAACCTTTGAAATGAATGACACCATTAATATATTATCTCAACAAAAAAGCTGCAAAGAATTAACTTTACAGCTTTTATTTTCATAGTATGTTTTTAGAATCTTTTTTCTAGTCTGATAATTATCCGGAATTTAGTTTTGGAACTTTACAAAATCCAGATAAAAAGAAGGGTTCCCACCATTAAATCCACTCGGAACTACTAAATTGGTCTTATGAGCAACTATAGTATAAATTCCTGGTGCTGCGAAGTACAATACCCTGGTCTGATCTCTTGGCACAAAATTAATAGGATCAGGACTGGCACTCCCACAATATGCTTTCCATACCTCTCCTATGCCAGAAATGTAAAACCAGTAATCATTACAAGTAGAAGTTATCGTAATTCCAGATCGGAAAAAATACCATCCTTTGGCAGGAATATTCACGGAAATTCCTGTCGTTAAATTATCTCCGCCTGAGTTTCCGGTAAAAGGATTAACCAACGTTCCGGTGTAAGATGTCCAATTATTGGCAAAAGCTGTAGTAACAGTGGAAGACCATGTTGCCAAACCGTTTGCATCACTGGTCAGTACATATCCCAGCTGCTGGGTACCGTCTTTGATCTGAAGAGCACCATTGGCAGTTCCGTTATCAATAACAATCTTTGCATTGGCTGCTCCTGCCGGTACCGTATTGGTTCCTACCAGGACTTTTCCTGTCCCGTTGATACTTAAATTGTTTCCCGCCGTTGCAATATTGGTTGCTTGTGAAAGGGTTCCGCCCAGTTTTACATCTGTACCGGATAAAGTAAGACCGTTACTTGCTGTGATACTACTTGCAGAAGCCCCTGTTGACAGCATTTCCCAGGTTGAATTCGTTCCTGTAAGTCCTGTACTTACAAGCTCAGCACTTTGGTTGGCTGGTATCGAAATACTGGCATTGCCATTAATTGTTTCCGGGGCTGCAGAATTGACAGTTATCGTAAAGTTTGTGTTATTCTTGATTCTGTAAATCCTTCCTTTGAAATTTCCAACACCGCTGATAGAAGACGGCAGACTGAATACAGCATCAGACCCACCACTGTATGAAACATGGAAGTCTGACGGTGCCAGATTATAAGAGGCTGTATTAACTGCTTTATAATTTGCTGCCAATGATCCGTTAATATCCATTGTAGAACCCGGATTCGCAGTATTTACCCCAATATTTCCTGCCTGAGCAAAAGCAATAGCCGGACTTAAGGCTATTATTGCAAAGATTAGTTTTGTAGAAATTTTAACCATTTATCATTATTTTATTTACATTAATAAACCCAATTGTTTAACATAATGTAAAAATATCAGAATAAATCCTACAGAAAACATCACCATGCGTAGAAAAAAACTAAGCAATTTGTAGAAAATTTTCTACATTCAAAAGAGTGCTTTTATCGCCTGAAATAAGTATTATGACATATAAGCTTCATATAATTTAATAAGATCTGCCAGGTTGCTTGTTTTCAGTTTTTTATGGATTCTTTTTTTATAAGTACTGATTGTGGACATCTGAATATCCATCTCATTTGAAATTTCCAGATTACCGTTTCCTTTTACCATGAGCATAAAAATTTCATACTCTCTTTCTGATAAACTTTTTATAGCATCAAGAGTGGAAGGCTGTAAAAGTTTACTGACTATACCGTTTGGATAATAATTTCCTTCTGAAAACATTTTCATCACAGCTTCAGAAATAATATCTACCTTACTTAGTTTATTAATATATCCATCTGCCCCTTCCTTGATATACTGTATGGCAATCTCTTCTTCATAAGCCGAAAAAACAAGTATTTTTAACGTAGGATCAAGTAGTTTGATTTCTGAGATCATTTTTTTATTTCTGCTTTCAGGCATATTGATATCCAGAATAAGCAGATCAAATTTTTGTCTTGAAATTTTATCGAAAGCTTCAGGATAATCTGAAGCTGTATCTATCAGTACATCAGGAATGCGTGATTCTAAAATGATGGCAGTTCCTGTTAATACAATATCATGATCATCTGCTATAAGGATCTTTTTAATCATTTTTTAGATTTTTTAAGAATTAATTGGAAAGAAGTTCCTTTTGTTTTGTTTCTTTTGATTATAATTTTACTTTCTAACATTTGGAGCAGCTGAAGGATCAGATGAAGCCCCATACCATATTTTTGTAATAACAGCTTTTCATTTTCTATATTCTCCTGAAGCCTGGTATAATATTCAATCTTATGCTCATCCATGCCGATTCCTGTATCTGCAATTTCCAGAATAACAGCTTCTTTGTCATCTGATCCGGTGATGGTAATAATCCCGTTTCTTGTATATTTTACGGCGTTATCCATCAGATTATGAATAATAACAGCCAGGATATTTTTACTGATCTGGACCATCAGTTCTTTGTCTACACTATTAACGATTGTCGTGTTATGATTGGCTGCAATCTCATCAAAAAGGACTTTCTTTTCCTGCACCAGATCATAGAAGGAATATAACTCTGTTTCATCAGTTCTGTATTCATTGTATATATCAGCATATTCTTTCAGTGTTTTCGTGAAATTGTATAACTGATTGGATGACTTATAGATAGAATTCAGAATCTTTTCAGTACGGTGCAAACTTATTTCTTTATAATCTAAAGCTTCTTTGCTTGTTAAAGCGATAAACTTCAATGGTGTGGTAATATCATGAGTAATGGTCCCGATCAGCTTTTTCTGCTGTTCAATTTCCCTTCCCAACTTTATTTGTGTCATCTCCAGGTCTTCTACTGTTTGTGACAGCGCTTTGGTTCTTAACCGGATAACAGCCTCCAGTTCACTGTTTTTCTTTTTATGAAAGTTTATCCGCCATTTTACGGATAGATAAAGTAAAAAAAGCAAAACAACACCTGAAATTAATTTAAACCAAAGAGTCTGATAAAAAAAGGGTGGAATGATGATCTTAATTTTTTTAAACATATATTCCTGCTGATCAGAAGCAAGCATCCTTACGGTAAGAAAATGAGTACCACAGCTAAGATTGCTGAGTAAAAATTTTCGGTCTTTTCCAATGGGTATCCATTTACCAGTATTTTCATCATTCAGCCTTATTTCAATGACAATATTGTCAGGATTAGCATAATAGGGAACGTCAATAAAGATTTCTACCCTCCTGTTTTCCTGACTGAGCATTAAGGTACTCTCAAATGCTTTTTCCTTATCATCTACTATCGCTCTTTCAATATACATATCTGTGGGATAATAGCTTACAACTTTTAATGGATTAAAAAACACAAGCCCGTTTAAGGAAGGCAGAACAAAGTCGCCGTTTTGCAGCTTGTTCCCATTTATATTACTTCCACCATTAAATTCATTAGTAATAAAGCCCGCTTCTTTTGAATACCTGTAATAGGTCAGTTTAAAATTTCGCTTTTGTATATATTTCAAAAGCATGTTTTCTCTTATTTTGTACAAACCATTATTGGTAGGAATCCAGAAGTACCCCTTATGATCTTCCAGCAATGTATGTGGCGACAAAAGGTTACCTTCAGAATCTCCGGGCAG
This sequence comes from Chryseobacterium rhizoplanae, assembly GCF_900182655.1. Classification (GTDB taxonomy): domain Bacteria; phylum Bacteroidota; class Bacteroidia; order Flavobacteriales; family Weeksellaceae; genus Chryseobacterium; species Chryseobacterium rhizoplanae. The sequence continues at coordinate 953,371 of NZ_FXTC01000001.1, read as the reverse complement.
TTTTATAAGACCGTTGTTTTTTAAGAGATAAAAACCTTTTCCAAGTGTGGTTATCCATACATTCCTATCTGCAGTACAAACAATATCCCGGACTGATAATTCATTTTTTCCGGTAATATTATATATTTTATTCAGGCTGGTAGATATTTTGAATAATTCTTTTATGGTGCCCACTAAGACATCTCCATTGTCTATTAAAGTAATTTTAGTAGGCTCGTTTGCAAAAAAATATTTTTTCTTTAAAGATTTATAGGGCCAGTCCTCATAAATGCTGAGTGTGCCTGTAAATTCTGTATTTTCTTTTTTTTGTTTCACTGCCAGCACATAATACTTTCCATTGGCAAAGAAAAAATCTTTCACGGTCTCTTCTCCTGTAGAAATGCCTTGAAAATTTGTAAAGTCTGACTTCCTATTATAGAAGAAAATGGTTTGTTCCTTTCTGGTGACAATATTTCCATACTGATCCCGATTTAAAAAATAGGAACTGTTTTTTTCAAAATTCTTGCTTTTTACCAGTCCGTTCCGGTCATAGATTTCACCGACAGGGGTGATGACACTTGAATCATTATAAGGTTGAACGGCATAAAAAATCGAAGATGATTTCGGAGCCTTATTTCTCGATACAACAAAATCATTCAGGCTTACAATCTTCAATCCTTCTGTGCTGCTTCCAAGATAGAGTTTTTTGTATTTCTCATCATAATAAATACTCATCAGATTGCTTTCAATTATATTATCCAGCTGAATAAATTTTGATATTTTAAGTACTCCGTTGATATAGATACATCTGTAGAGAATGTTGTTATTCAGCACAAACCCCTGTCCATTTGTTCTGTTCCAGAATATTTTGCTTCTAATATCAGCTACAATCGGCAGATCATAAGAAGCAGTGATCCTTCCCTCTTCTATTTTTCTTACTTTTTTAGCATCACGGTCAACATGAAACAGGCATCCTCCTACAACAAAAGCATTGGCGTCATTTTTATAAATTGGTTTTACATCAAGTACAACCTGTGATTTTGAACTAAAATCTTCATAAACAAAAGAGTTTGGTGTTATTAAATATCTCCCTTTTTTGAAGTCCATAAAAAAACATACACCCGGAGACGGGCTGTAGCTATAGTTTGAAATGCACAGATAATAATTGATATTATTCTTAATAATAATTGTTGGTGAGCTTTTTATATTCCTTATTACCCTGGGAACTTTCTTATGTATTAATACTGTTTTACCATAATCTACTGCAGTAAGAATGCTGTCTTTTCCGGGGTCTCCATAGAAATAAGTAAACCGCTGGCTATTCAGGGGAAAATTTTTATGCACAAGAAAATTAAGTCCGTCATACCTTACGATTCCATTTTCAGTAGTCAGCCAGATAAAACCGTATTTATCTTTTATAATATCTTTTACACTATTCTGAGGAAGTCCGTTATCTGTATTGAACAGCTGCACAGTATATTGCTGAGAGTAAATCAAAAGAAAAGCAAACAGAAAACCAACTGTAAGAATATTTCTACACAAACCAATCATTTTTTACCAATAGTGTAAAGATAATTTATTTAAATAAATTATTTGCTAAAACATGGGTTATTGGAGGTTTTAAAGTCAAATATTTTCTATTGTTTTTTAATATTCAACTCATAGCAAAAGCATGGGTATGTGTATTTTTTCCTTTTAATAAAATTCGCAAGTGACTAGAATGTAAAAGATTAAAAACAAAAAAGGAGACTAATTGATAATCTCTCCCTTGCTGTCATCTAATTTCTCACGAAACTTCTGAAGATCTTCAGGGCTAGGTTTTGCCCATTCTTTAGCCTCGCCGATAATTTTCAAAGGCATTTCTGAACGATAAGAACGGGTCGGATTTCCCGGAAATTTCTTATCTGTTACATTAGGATCATTTTCATAAATGCCTGTGGGTTCCACAATATATACACGCTCTGCTCCATCGCCTTTTGCTAAAGCAGCAGCCAGCCCTGCTCCATTAATCAAAGCTGTGAAATAAATATGGTTCATTTTTAATTCTGACTTGTAATTTGACGTTCCACCAGCAGTCAGTAGATCTCCTATCTGTAAATCGGCTTTTGTTCCATGGTAAAAAGGTCCTTTATCAGAAGGATGATTTTGTAATAACAATGCCAGCCCGGAGTTCTTTTTTGACATTTCAATATCCCCTAACTCCTCATAGCATTTGGAAATATTCAAATAAAGAGAAGGCAATGCACTTTTAACCGTATCATCATTTATTTTTAAAGCAAAACGTAATGAAGTTTCAAGCCATTTCAAACAATCGGCAGGTGTTTTTTGATGACGTGATACATAATGAGCTGCCAGAAATTTTTCATGATCGTCTGCCGCTTCTTCCCAGGCTTGCAAAAACAGTCTTTCCGCCTCCTCGGGTATGTTCTTATCTTCCATATTCATCCCCTGAAGGCAAAGCTTGATAACGTTATTAAAAGGTGAAAATTCCATGTTTTATTTTTTTAACTATTTCCGAATGTACTGTATGCCAGTGAGCAAATTTATACAAAATACCAAAAACTGGTCAGAAATTGACTCAAATTATTTTAATGTCTTCCTGGTAATATAATCATTATAAACAATTGAATTTACAGCTATTGATCATCATTTGAGAAACGGAGCTTTTCAACGATTGTTTATGCCTGTTTATCGAAAATCCAGACTGTTTTATGGTATTATGAATGAACTTTACATCAGCAAAAGAGCAATAATACTCAACTATAAATACCATTATTATGAAAGCAAAAATCGGAATTACAGAAAAAAACACAGAAGCCGTTGCAGAACAACTGGCAAAATTATTAGCTGATGAAACACTGCTTTACATCAAAACAAGAAATGCACACTGGAATGTGACGGGAGACAACTTCCACGCCAACCACATTTTCTTTGAAGAGCAGTACAAACAATTGGATGAACTGATGGACAGCGTTGCAGAACGCATGCGAAAAATAGGACATTATGCTCCGGCAACCATGAAAATCTATCTGGAACTGACTCATTTAACTGAATATAGTGAAAGAACCAATGATGGACCTGGCTTTATGAAAGACCTTTTGAGCGACCACGAAAGCATCATCGAGTTTCTCCGTGGAAACATCACTCCTTTTGCAGAAAAATATAAAGATTACGGAACCAGTGACTTTATAACAGGTCTGATGGAAACCCATGAAGAGATGGCCTGGATGATCCGTTCATATTTCAGATAAAACAAGATATTTAATTTTAAAAAAATTAGTTATGAAAACCGGATTGAAACAACTTATAGTCATCCTGTTTACCATTACAGGGGTCTTTGGAAATTTTATGTATGGACAAAAAGTACCCATCAAAAACATTGTTTTGGTTCATGGAGCTTTTGTAGACGGCTCCGGCTGGGAAGCGATCTATAAAGAACTTGTAAAAAAGGGATATCATGTTTCTGTAACTCAACAGACTTTACTTTCTTATGAGGAGGATGTGAAGCAGGTGAACAGAATTATTGACCAGCAGGATGGTCCCTGCATATTGGTGGGTCACAGCTACGGCGGAGCCATTATAACCACCGTAGGAAACAATCCCAAAGTTGCCGGACTGGTATATCTCGCTGCCCATGCTCCTGACGAAGGAGAATCTGAGGCTGACAACGGAAAAAAATATCCGTCAGAATATCAATCTCTAATTAAAGGAAATGACGGATTTGATTATATAAACCCTTCTAACTTTCCGACAGATTTTGCAGGGAATGTAGCTAAAGAAAAAGCTGATTTTATGGCCGTCTCACAAACGCCTACACAAGACTCAGTTTTTCACGCCATTATTCATAACCCAGCCTGGAAATCAAAACCAGTATGGTATATGGTTGCTAAAGCAGATAAAATTATAAACCCAGATTTGGAACGTTTCTATGCAAAACGGGCCAATAGTAAAAAAACAATAGAAATTGCAGGTGCAAGCCATTGTGTCTTCATGACCCATCCTAAAGAAGCTGCTGAACTGATTCTTGAAGCCGCTCACGAAAGTAAATAAAATTTGATACACATAATATCATATTAGTTTACAAATTCAAGAATAATGAAAGAATGTCAGAAAATAATTAAGTAGTATATTTGTGTAAACAGAAAGAATTATACCTATGAAAGCTTTAATCGTGGATGATAACGACATCGCAAGGACAACTTTAGCACATCTGGCAAAACAGATACCTAATCTCACGGTTATTGATGAATTTTCCAATGCGATTAACGCTTACAATTACCTGCAGTCCAATCCGGTCGATTTAATTTTTCTGGATATAGAAATGCCTGAAATGACAGGAATTGAACTCACGAAAACTCTTTCAGGTAAAGATACTATTATCATTTTCACGACTTCCAAAAAAGAGTATGCACTTGAAGCTTTTGAGCTCAATATTGCAGATTATCTTTTAAAACCTATTATGCCGGCAAGATTCCTGCAGGCGGTAAGCAAGGCACAAACTATTCTCGAAAGCAGAAAGGAAAACGTGGAAGTAACCAGGGATGAGTTCCTTTTTGTAAGAGATTCCAATATTACCAGACGCTTAAAGCTGGATGATATTTTTTACGCAGAAGCCATGGGTGATTATGTGAAGTTTTATACAAAAGAAAAAATGTTTGCCATTCACGGTAAAATGAAAACCGCTGAAGAACGTCTCCCTAAAGATCATTTTATAAGAGTTCACCGCTCTTATATTGTTTCAGTAAGTAAGATTGATACCCTTCAGGATGGCGGGATTATGATCAACGGTAAATTCATTCCCGTAGCGGATGCCTATCGTAAAGCACTCAATACAAGAATGAACGTTTTTTAGCAGCCGGAGATCGTTGACCTTCCTACTAATCCATTTTTGATCTTAATCTCTCAATAAATTTAGGGTTATCTTCTTCTTTTACCGATACTTCCACCTTAAATCAGATCGTTATTTATGAAAAAAACATCTTCAGTAATGAATAGTAAACGGTTCAGTTATTTCATTATCCTGGCATTTATCGCGGGTTCGCTCCTATTGATCATTGTTCAGATCAATTCGGCAAGAAATACCAAAGCTCTTATTCAAAATAACAATACCCTTCTGAATGAACTGCGTTCAAGCAATCATTTGCGGGAGATTGACCGCGATATTCTGGGAGTGGAAAGCAGAATCAGAGCTTCAATTGCCACGAATGACATATCGCATCTGGAAGGGATCGATCAAAAAATCAATCAGATTGAAAATTTCCTGGACTCTCTCTCCAGAGACAATGTAAATGCCGAAGAAGAAAAACTGATCCACAGGTTAAGTGTTCTTGCCATGGAAAAGAAGACCACCAAAGACAAATTAATGCAACGTTACAGGTCTTTGGGAAATATGGATGACAATACCTCAATTGCCAATCCACGTGCGAGAAATATTTCTAACGAAATCACCAGGATTACCGCCAAGATCTATGAGAGCCGCAGACTGAATATGGTTGAACTCAGCCAGAAAAGTGGAAAAATGGGACAGAAAGCAAGGTTCTATGATATTTCTTTGCTGATTTTGCTCATATTAAGCGGATCTATTGTAGGATATCACATTCTTCGTCAGTTCAACCGCCAGAGATTATTGATCAGCGAACTTGATATTGCTGAGAAAAAGGCACTGATAGCCGCCCAAACCAAAGAAAATTTCCTGGCCAATATGAGCCATGAAATCAGAACTCCTTTAAGTGGAATTCTGGGATTCACCAATCTGCTTCAGAAACGTCCGCTGGATGAAACATCCGCAGAGTTTGTCTCTTCCATACAGCGTTCCGGGGAAAACCTGATGACCATCATCAATGACATCCTTGATTTATCTAAAATAGAAGCAGGAATGATGCGCATCACACTGGGAATTTTCAGTATCAATGGACTGGTCAATTCCGTTGAGACATTCTTTACAGAACGGGCAAAAGAAAAAGGCCTTACCCTATCCAGTACAATTGATTCCTCGATTCCTGATACTTTGGTAGGAGATGCAACAAGATTAACCCAGATTTTGGTCAACTTAATCGGAAATGCTATAAAATTTACCCAACAGGGAAATATCACCATTGAAATTTATAATAAACAGCAAACTGAAAAAGAAGCTGTAGTCGGATTCAGAATTTCAGATACCGGCATCGGAATTGACAAAGAAAAGCTCAGTGAAATTTTTGAAAGATTCAATCAGGGAGAAGACTCCACGACCCGAAATTACGGAGGAACCGGATTAGGATTATCTATCGTAAAAAATTTAATTGTATTGCAGAATGGCGACATTGAAGTGAACAGTGAACAAAACAAAGGCACTACATTTCATTTTTACATCCCTTACGGAATAGCTGAAGAACAGCTCACAATAGTTCCTGCAACGGATCCAGATTATTTTAAAGATACATCCAATACTCCTTTGAAAGTTCTGGTGGTTGATGATAATACGATCAACCAGAGTCTGATGAAACATCTGCTTTCCCAATGGAATATTGATTTTCATGTGACGTCAAACGGTCTTGAAGCAGTCAGTTATCTCAGCAGTAATGAATGTGACCTGATATTAATGGATATACAGATGCCACAAATGGACGGATATGCTGCCACACAAAAAATAAGAGAAGAACTGAAACTGAATATTCCAATCATCGCAATGACTGCCCACGCTCTGCCAGGTGAAAGAGAAAAATGCCTGAGCCGTGGTATGAATGAATATATTCCGAAGCCTGTAAAGGAAGAAGAACTTTTTACGCTGATTTCAAAATTAGGGTTGAAAGAGAACAACAGATCCGAAAAGAAAGCCGAAGATACACCATCTGATTATCAGTACATCAATTTAACTTATATGAACACTGTAAGCGGTGGCGACAAAAGCTTTGAAAAATTGGTCACCCAACAGTTTATTGAGAATATTCCCAATCATTTACAACAGCTGGCAACAGCATATAAAAACCACGATTTTGCAGCCATGAAACTGTGGTCTCATGACCTGAAATCAAGTATTTCCATAATGGGATTACACCCCTTATTAAAAGAAAAACTGGATATTCTGGAAACTGCTTCAGAAGAAAACCCTGAGTTGCAAAAAATATTGACGGAAATACAGGAAGTTCTGCTACAGGCTGTTTCCGAAGCCGAATCATTTTCAAAATCACTTTAAAAAACTAAAAAAATGAACTTATTTTCACCTATACACATCCGCAGTCTTATGCTAAAAAACAGGATTGCAGTATCTCCTATGCAGCAATACAGTGCTGAAAACGGAATTCCGGGCAACTGGCATCTCGTTCATCTGGGAAGCCGGGCTGTAGGCGGTGCCGGACTTATTATCACAGAATGTACTGCTGTTTCAGAAGAAGGTCTGGCCACATTGTCCGATGTAGGAATCTGGAATGAAGAGCAGAAAAATGCATGGAAAAACATTGTGAATTTCGTTCACGAGCAGGATGCAAAAATAGGCATTCAGCTTTGGCATGCAGGAGGAAAAGGAAGCCTGAAGCATCCTAATGAAAGAATGAGGCCTCTCACACCGGAAGAAGGTGGCTGGACTGTAAAATCATCTTCTGCAAGAGAATTTAACGGCGTTTTTGCCGAAGAACTCACTATAGATGAAATCAGAGAGCTTACCGCTAAATTCGTAAAAGCAGCACTCCGCTCTGTTGAAGCAGGTTTTGACACTATTGAACTTCATGCAGCCCATGGTTACTTATTTCACCAGTTTTATTCCGCCGTGATCAATAAAAGGCAGGATCAATATGGCGGAAGTTTTGAGAACAGAATCCGGTTCCTGATAGAGACCATTCAGGAAATCAGGAAAGTGATTCCTGCTGAAATGCCTTTGTTCGTAAGAATCTCTTCAGTTGATTATATAGAATCAGATGAAGCGTGGACCCTGGAAGACAGTATCAGACTTTCAAAAATACTCAAAGAAAACGGTGTAGACTTCATTACTGCATCCGGCGGCGGATTTACCAATGTAAGCAAGGACAAGGTGTTTCCCGGATATCAGGTACCTTTTGCAAAATCCATTAAAGAACAGACAGGCGTGATGACCGGAGCTGTTGGAATGATTACAGAAGCAGAACAGGCCAATGATATTATTGCCGGCGGAAATGCGGACCTGGTTATTATTGCCAGAGCGCATTTACGGGATCCTTATTTTGCAATTCATTCTGCTAAAGCATTGGATATTGAAACAGAGATCCCATGGCAGTATAAAAGAGCGTATTAAATCAAACAGAAAAAAATATCAGTTATGGAAAATCAGGGCGCCTCCGTTGTTATTACTCATCATATTCAGGATGGAAAACAGCAGGAATATGAAAAATGGCTGGACGAAATTGTTCCGGTTACCAAGCATTCAGAAGGATTTATTGATTTGCAGATTGTACGTCCTATTCCTGATCTGACTTTTGTGTATACTGTTATTATCCGTTTTGATACCATTAAAAACCTCAGAAGCTGGATGGAATCAGATGACAGGAAAAAACTCATTGATCGAGCCCATCCGTTATTCACAAAAAATGACAATTACCAGATAAAATCCGGACTGGATTTCCTTTTTAATTCAGAAAATGAAGGCAATAAAGTTCCTGTCCGCTGGAAACAGTTTCTGGTTACCTGGTCTGCCATCTATCCATTATCAATTCTTATTCCTTTTGTCATCCTACCCTTTTTAAGAGTATTTTCAATTCCTGCCAATCATTATTCTGACGGTTTTATCATTTCAGGGATCATCGTTTTTCTGATGGTATTCTTAGTCATGCCTAATTATACCAGACTGATCAAAAAATGGCTGTATAAATAAATCTATATCATACAATTCAATTATATCAAAAATCACTGGAAAATCCCGGTGATTTTTTTTTGAACCAATATCTGTTCTTCCTCCGAATGCCCTGTTAATCGCGATTATCGTCCTGTTTTTTATTCTCAACGACTCATTTTGCCTTTTCACCGAAAGACACCTAAAAAAAATAGGGTTTCGGGATAACTTTACAATAGTAAAAACAAAGACAATTAATCCCTAAAAAAAATACTATGAACTCAACATCATTAAGTTTCAGATACGAATTAGAAAAAAAGGAACCGCGTACCAATGATGGCGGCACAACAAGAGGAGCTTCTGTAAAAGAATTTCCGGCTTCTATAGGTATTGCCGGAGTTTCCATGAGACTACAGCCCGGAAGTATGAGAGAGCTTCACTGGCATGCCAATGCTGCAGAATGGGCTTATGTGATTTCAGGAACGGTACGCACAACAATCATTCACCCGGACGGGCACAGTTATACAGATAATTTTGAGCCAGGCGATGTCTGGTATTTCCCAAAAGGTTATGGCCATTCTATCCAGGCTACAGGAACAGAAGAATGTCATTTTATCCTGATTTTTGATAATGGTAATTTTTCAGAAGACCATACGTTCAGTATTACAGATTTTGTTTCAAGTATGCCCCCTGAAATTGTTGCACAAAATTTAGGCCTGAGCCTTGAAGAAGTAGCAGCACTTCCTCAGAAAGAGGTGTACTTCGCTGCAGGACCTGTTCCTGACGAATTATCAGCTAATGCAGCAGCCCGCCCTGAAGAGTCAGATATTGAACTGATAAGTCTTCATCGTTACCCTTTGCATTCTCAGCAACCAAGAATAATTCCCGGCGGAGGACTTCAGAGACTGGTTACCCGTAAAGAGTTTCCCATCAGCACAACAATGGCCGGATCTGTGCTGGAGCTTCAGCCCGGAGCATTAAGAGAAATGCACTGGCATCCCAATGCAGACGAGTGGCAGTATTTCATTTCGGGACAGGCAGAAATGTCAGTGTTTTTAGCAGAAGGTGTTTCTGTCACAGAGCAGTTTAACGCCGGTGATGTAGGTTACGTGCCTATGGGAGCAGGACATTATATCAAGAATACAGGTGACACGGTCTGTAAAGTACTGATCGGATTTAATAACGGCACCTATGAATCTATTGATATCAGCGAATGGCTTGCAGGAAACCCAAAAGATGTAGTCACAACTAATTTCGGACTGAAAGAAGGAGAAATAGAAAAATTTCCTGAAAAGAAAGTATTCATCAAACCTGGAAAATAAATACTTTGCTTCCGGAAACACAATCCTTTATTTCTGATGCCTCTGTCAGATTACAGGAGAAAATTGCAATATTCCTGGCTTTTATCGCAGGATACACCGATGCCACAGGACTGATTCAATGGAAAACCTATGTTTCTTTTATGAGTGGGAATACCACGCAGCTGGGAGCCGCTTTTTTCAATGAAAAGTCCGGTATAATCATTACTTCTGTTACAGTTATCTTATTTTTTCTGACCGGAATTTATACGGGTACCTGTTTGTCTTTATGGAAGAGATGCAGGATTAAAAATAGTACCTTCTACATTGTTTCAGGAATAATGATCTTTTACAGTATAGCTGATTATTATGAACATATTCCGAATGTGGTATCCATCGCAGTGATCGGTTTTTCGATGGGCCTTATGAATACGATTGTAACATCAGTCGGCAGCCAAAAAATCAATACCGATTTTGTTACAGGAACTTTAAACAGCCTCGCAAGAGCGGCAGCTCTGTTTGTAATGAATGATAATAAAGACCAGCGCAATGAACATAAAGCGAATCTCTTTCATCTTTTATTCTTATGGCTGGGTTTTCTCTCGGGTGCTTCGGCAGCTCCTTTCCTACTCTCATTTTCAGGAAACTGGGCACTGATTTTCCCGGCAATTTTACTGCTGATTTGCGCATTAACAATACCAATTTCAACTATTAAAAACTAATCCAATGTTACAAAAAAATACAGTTGCTCCTGATTTTACATTATTTGCAACTCCGGATCAGAAAATAACCTTATCCGAATTCAAAGGCAGAAACGTCATCCTTGCCTTTTACCCCGCAGACTGGAGCCCGGTTTGTAGTGACCAGATGGCTTTGTATAACGAAATGCTGAAATATTTCAAAAAATATGATGCCGAGATCTTCGGAATTTCTGTAGACAGTAAATGGTGCCACCTCGCATTTTCACAATCCAGAAACCTGCACTTTCCTTTGCTGGCAGATTTTGAAGCGAAAGGAGAAATTGCAAAAAAATATGGCGTTTATAACGATGAGGAAGGTGAATGCAACAGAGCCCTTTTTGTCATTAATAAAGACGGCATCATCCAATGGAGTTATCTGTCACCCACGGCAATCAACCCAGGTGCGGACGGAATTTTAGAAGCATTAGAAACCCTTAACACAAAATAATTATGTCATTAAAACCATCAGTCAGCAATGCTGACCATACCCAGGGCAATTTGGATGCCGGTTTAGTCATTGTAGAATACGGAGATTATCAGTGTCCTTATTGCGGTGAAGCCTATCCGGTTCTTAAAGAATTAATGAAAGAATTCGGAGATCAGATCAGATTTGTTTTCAGAAATTTTCCTCTGTCAGAAATGCATCAGTATGCAAAACCTGCAGCATTGGCAGCAGAAGCGGCCGGACTACAAGGGAAATTCTGGAAAATGCATGATGCTATTTATGAAAATCAGCAATTTCTGAATGAAAACCTGCTATTAAAGCTGGCAGAAAAACTGGATTTAAATATCTCCCAATTCAAAGCAGATATTCAGAAGCAGGCATTGACGGAAAAAATAGATACTGACTTTGAAAGTGGTGTTATCAGCGGAGTGAACGGAACTCCTTCTTTTTTCATTAATGGAAATAAATTCAATGGCGGCGCTGAAGATCTTTTTCAGCTGGTACGTGAAAATACCATTAACTCAACAAAATCATTTTTAAAATAAAATCAATTCATAACATTAAAAACATAACAACAATGAGCACATTAACATTAAAAGACGGAACAGAAATTTTTTACAAAGATCAGGGAGAAGGACCTGTACTGATGTTTCACCACGGATGGCCTTTATCATCTGATGACTGGGATGCGCAGGTAATTTTTTTCTTACAGAAAGGGTACAGAGTCATTGCCCATGACAGAAGAGGACACGGACGTTCCAGCCAGAATATTTACAATCATACCATTGAACAATATGCTTCTGATGCAGCCGAACTGGTAGAATTTCTTGATTTGAAAGACGTAGTTCACATTGGACACTCTACAGGTGGTGGCGAAGTAATCCGCTATGTGAATAAATATTCTAACGGAAGAGCTAAAAAAGCAGTTCTTATCAGCGCCATTCCACCTGTAATGGTAAAAAGTGAAAGCAATCCTGATGGGGTTCCGATTGAAGTTTTTGACAATATCAGAGACCAGACCCTCAATAACAGAAACCAGTTTTATATTGATTTGACATTCCCTTTCTACGGTTACAACAGAGAAGGGGCCAACATCAAAGAAGGTATTCAGAGAAATTGGTGGAGACAAGGAATGATGGGCGGTATCGTAGCACATTACGACGGTATAAAAGCTTTTTCTGAAACAGATTTAACCGAAGATCTAAAAGCCGTTGACCTTCCCGTTTTAGTTCTGCACGGAGAAGATGATCAGATTGTCCCGATTGAAAACGCTGCTATAAAATCAGCAAAATTATTAAAGAATGGAAAACTGATTACTTACCCAGGTTTTCCTCACGGAATGCCTACTACAGAACACGAAACAATTAACAAAGATATTCTGGAGTTTATCAGATCTTAACCTGATTTTCTATTACGTCTATACCAAGATGAGCCTTTAAGGCTCATCTTTTATTATTTAAGCAATAAATATAAAATTGATCACTCCCACAAAAAACATTCAGTATATTTGTAATAGGACTCATCGTATTTAAAATGTTGACAGATAAATTTGGAAGGAATATTAATTATCTCAGGCTTGCAATTGTAGACCGCTGTAATCTCCGATGTACATACTGCATGCCGGAAAATGGTCTTACCTGGATTAAGCAAAATGAGTTAATGACTGATGAGGAAATGCTCAGAATCTGTTCCGTATTTACAAAAATGGGCGTAGATAAAATCAGAATCACCGGAGGAGAACCGTTTGTACGAAAAAACAGTATTGAACTTATCCGGAAAATATCAGAATTAGATGGTCTGACTGATCTTAGTTTAACAACCAATGGTCTTCTTACCGAACCTTATATTCCGGAACTTAAAAAATTCGGGATAAAATCTGTTAATCTAAGCCTTGATACCTTGGATAAAGACCGGTTTTTCAAAATTACCAGAAGAAACAGCTTTGATAAGGTCATGGAAACGTTGGATGGTCTCCTTCAGCATCATATCAAAGTAAAAATCAATACGGTGGTGATGGAAAATGAAAATATTGAAGATATTATTCCTTTGGTGGAACTTACGAAAGACCTTCCCGTTGATGTACGTTTTATTGAGGAAATGCCTTTCAATGGTGGTGATACAGATATTTCGCTGAAATGGAATTTCTCACAGATTTACCGCTATATAAAAGAATATTTCCCTGAAATACAAAAGATTCAAGATCCCAAAAATTCAACGGCATATAATTATAATGTTCCCGGTTTTACAGGAAATATAGGAATCATTGCAGCGTATACACGTTCATTTTGCGGAGATTGCAACAGGATAAGAATTACGCCTTCCGGTATTCTCAGAACCTGCCTTTATGAAGGTACAGGCATAAATCTCAAAGATGAGATACGGATGGGTAAAACAGATGAAGAGCTGAAAGATATAATCATCAACAGCATTCAGAACAAACCAAAGGACGGCTGGGAAGCTCAAAAAGAGAGTCTTACCGCGTCACAAATTCATCAGTCTATGGCAACAATCGGAGGATAATTATGGAAATGATCAGTGTACAACAGGCAGAAGAAATCATACTTTCCCAAATCAAAAACTTTGGAACGGAAGAAGTTTTCTATGAAAATGCTTTAGGAAGAATTTTAGCTGAAAATATTACAGCAGATTCCGATTTGCCACCCTTTGACAGGTCTACGGTAGATGGAATTGCAATACATTTTAATTCATATGAAAATGGATATCACACCTACAAAATAAAAGCTGTACAAGCCGCCGGAGAAGTTCCTGCTTCTATTGATACTGAAGACGAATGCATTGAAATCATGACCGGAGCCGCCTTAGATTCTTCTGTAGACACCGTGATTCGTTATGAAGATATTTCAATTAATAATAATCTGGCGAGCTTTACGATTCCGATAAAAAAAGGACAGAATATCCATCTGAAAGGAAAAGATAAAAAGGCAGGAGAAATATTGGTAAAAGCCAATCAGGTCATTACCTCCTCCATTCTCGGGATTGCTGCATCCGTCGGAAAAACATTGTTAACCGTAAAAAAACTTCCCAGGGTTGCTGTTATTTCCACCGGAGACGAAATGGTATCCCCTGAAGATTATCCTACTCCATTCCAGCTAAGACGTTCCAATGGAATCACTATAAAATCCGTTTTGGAAAAATATAAGATCAGTGCAGACCTGCTGCATTGGAATGATGATTTTCAATTAATAAAGAACGAGCTTTCGCGATGTATTGAAACGTATGACATCTTGCTGATGAGCGGCGGAGTGTCTATGGGAAAATTTGATTATCTGCCTAAAGCCTGCGAAGAAGCGGGAATAGAAAAACTTTTTCACAAAATAAAGCAGAGACCCGGAAAACCTTTTTGGTTCGGAAAAAGCCGGAATGAAAAACTTGTTTTTGCCTTTCCCGGGAATCCTGTTTCCGTATTTATGTGTCTTCACCGGTATTTTATTCCCTGGCTGGAAAGATCTTTAGAGATTCCGGAAACAGTCCAATATGCGGTTTTGCAGAATGATCTTGATTTCCCTTTTCCATTGCAGTATTTTGCACAGGTAAAACTCAATATGAATCCGTCAGGGCAGATCATTGCAGAATCTGTCAATACCAATGGTTCCGGAGATTTTTCCCACCTTGCGGAAACCGATGCATTTATAGAACTTCCTCTGGAAAAAACTGAATTCAGGAAGGGCGAAGTGTACAAAGTCTGGAAATATAATTTTTAATCTTACTCATGACAAATTTCTCACATCTTAATAAAAAGGAACAACCGGGTATGGTAAATGTCGGGAAGAAAAAAATTACACACCGAAAAGCGACGGCTAAAGCGGTTGTAATACTTCCTGAAAATATTTTTACCGCACTTCAACAGGATGATTTCAAAACTAAAAAAGGCTCGGTATTTCAGACCGCTATTATTGCCGGAATAATGGCCGCTAAAAAAACAGGCGAACTAATCCCACTCTGCCACCCAATTGGTATGGATAACTGTGAAATAGATATTGATATCAATGCTGAAAACGAGATTGAAATCTATTGCACTGCTGAGATTGAAGCTAAAACAGGTATCGAAATGGAAGCTCTTACGGGAGCATCTGTTGCCGCCCTTACTATTTATGATATGTGCAAAGCGATGAGCCATGATATTGTGATCAAAGAGATAAAACTAATAGAAAAATCAGGTGGAAAAAATGATTTCAAAAGAGACTGATTTACCTCAATTGAACGGGTTGGTACTTGCAGGAGGAAAAAGCCTTCGGATGGGAAATCCTAAAGATAAAATCAATTGGCACGGGAAAGAACAGCGGTATTATGCAGCTGATCTTTTGGCTCCGTTTTGTGAAAATGTTTTTATTTCCTGCAGACAGGATCAATTGGAACATTTCGATACGGATTATAATGCCCTTACCGATACTTTTTTAAATATGGGCCCCTTCGGTGGAATACTTTCGGCATTGCGTGCCCAAAGAGATAAAGCATGGCTGGTGGTAGCTTGTGATCTTCCTCTTTTGGACAAAAACTCATTAGAATTTCTGATCCGGTCCAGAGATGCTGAAAAGGCGGCAACAACTTACGAAAGTCCTTTTGACGGTTTACCGGAACCTTTGATCACCATTTGGGAACCTAAAAGCTATCCCTTACTCCTGAATTTTTTAGGCTTAGGAAATACCTGTCCCAGAAAAGTTCTGATGAACAGTGATACTTTGATTCTGAAACCCAACAACCCTGATGCTTTAATGAATGTGAATACCCCGGAAGAAATGACAAAAGCAAAGGAAATTCTAAAGAAATCATAAAAACATACCTATGAGTGATCCTTTTGAACGTTATAACTGCCAGATTGCTTTACCGGGTTTTGGTATTTCTTCCCAGGAATTGCTTCATCATGCTAAAGTTCTGATTGTGGGAATGGGAGGTCTTGGCTGTCCCACGGCACAATATCTGGTTTCTTCAGGAATAGGAACAATTGCTCTTGCGGATGATGATCTCGTTTCAGAAAGTAACCTGCACCGCCAGATTCTATATACTCCCCAGGATATCGGAACGTATAAAGTAGATACTGCTGCAAAAAAACTACAACAGCAAAACCCAGCTATTTCCATAATTCCTTATCGTCTGAAAGTAACTTCCTCCAATGTTATGGATTTGATTTCTGAATTCGATCTTATTGTGGAAGGAACAGATAATTTTGAAACGAAATGTCTGTTGAATGATGCCTGTGTTCTGGCTGGAAAACCTTTAGTTTATGGTGCTATTTACCAATATGAAGGCCAGGTAAGCATCTGGAATGTTTTACAGGAAGATGGCACTTACTCCGCCAATTACCGTGATGTTTTTCCTGATGCGGAAGAATCTCAGGTTCCTAACTGCAGAGAAGGCGGTGTAATTCCTACGTTAGCAGGCATTATTGGATGTATGCAGGCCAATGAAGTTATAAAATATTTTACCCAGCCACAGGATGTATTAGCAGGAAAATTATGGCTGATGAATGTTCTGAACGGCAAAACCCAGGTTATTAAATTAAGAAAAACATCTGCAGAAATTACAGCTTTGCCCCAGACTGTTCAGGTTATTACTTTTGAACAGCTGATGCAGGAGAAAGATCATTTTGAAATTATAGATGTACGTTCTGTGGAAGAGCACCAACATTTCAATATCGGCGGAACCAATATTCCTGTGGAGGAACTACAACATCATGTACATTCCTTTTCCGGTTTGTCAAAACCTCTTTTGGTGTATTGTCAATCCGGGCAGCGCAGTGCACAAGCTGTAAAAAAGATAAAAGAGGTTTTCCCTGACAAAGAAGTGTTTTCTTTAAAAGGCGGTATTAATACCATACAGCCTTAAGATTGCAGTCTAAATTTTTGTGAGCGCAGATTCTTTCTATTTATCTTTTAATCAAATAAACTTTCATCTGAATAAAAAACCTTTCCATCATATACTCTTGCTGGGGAGGTATAAGGATGTTCTTCTATTTTTCCGACATTCATAATATGTTCTACTTTCCAACCTCTTGCTTTAAGATAATCAGAGACCATAGATCTGTGACAGCGCCACCATACCGCCTCAGAGCACATAAAAGCAGTTGTCTTTTCCCTGGCAATATGTTCCAGCTTTTCGACCGCGGTTACAAATTCTGAGGTTTGCATATAATCAGCATATCCCCGGAAAGATTCATTCCGCCATCGGCTGTTTCTCGAACCGGGCTGTACCTTTCTTCTCCCTCCTAATTCTTCAAGATGGATATATTCAATAGTATTTTCAGGAAGTATCTTTTCCAGATTTTCTTTATTGAACCACGGATATTTTTTTGATCCCGGAAATCTCCGGATATCTGCTAAAAATTTAATGTTAAACGAATAAAGCATTGCAATGAAATCATCCAATGAATGAACAGAATGTCCGATTGTATAAATCACATTTTTTTCTGAAACCTTCATACAATTATCTTTTAGCCCTGTCAATCAATAATATTCTGAGTTATTTTTTGAGAAGCAGCAATCTGTTCTCCTGCCATCTCATGAATCGTTTCATCAATCATCATACACATGCTATTGAGAGCCAAATCGTTAGCGTCTGTTCCAAAAGGCTCCTCAATCTCATCCGCTATCGCTTCAAACGCAACAAAGGTATAAGCTACAAATACCACAATAAGCGGTGTAAACCATCCTAATGAATCTACCAATCCAAACGGCAGCAGAAAACAATAGATATACACTGTCCGATGCAGCAAAACCCTGTAGCTATAAGGAATTGGCGTTGAAATAATTCTTTCGCATCCTCCCAAAATATCAGAAAGCTTATCAAAATTTTCATCAAAGCGTGCCTGCTGAATAGAATCCATAATGCCTTCCTCTTTTGCTTTCTGAACCCACTCTGCAAGCAATCGCATAATAACTGCCGGTTTATATTTGGATGCTGCTACAATTTTCATTTGGTCTTCATCAAGCCTTACCTGTAAATCTTCATAGGCATCTGTTCCTCTCAGCTGATGTTTCAGCGCAAAGACAAAAGCACTCAGCAGCTGAACAAAATGATGAACTGAAACATGATTATTATTTAAATTTTTCAAGGTGAGTGCCTGGCGGGTCAATGCACGGGCCGTGTTCAACAAAGCTCCCCATAACTTACGTCCTTCCCAGAACCGGTCATAGCTGGCATTGTTTCTGAATCCGAGAAATAAGGCCAATACAAAACCGAAAAGCGTAAGGGGTGCAGGGTTTAAAGGAACCTTAAACGAAAGAATGGTTCCATGGAAATAGGTCACCAATAAAGAAAGCATTAAAAGCAATCCCAAACGGGGAAGCAATGCAGGCAAAACAGAACCGTGCCATACAAAAAGCATTCTGAACCAGTGTTCCTTTTTTCTTATGATCATTATTACACTCTAAAATATTATTTCGACAGTTATTTTTTTACTGATCCTATGATCAATTCCGTAACCTGATAACTGCTGCGCGCAGGTTTCTTTTCTCCTTCGGCAATCATACGTAACGGACCTTTCTCCCGCAATAAAGGTTTGCCATCCATCATATCTGCAACAATCACTTTCTTATCAGCAATTGATGAATCAAGTTCTGCCAGAGAAAACAAAACCTGATATCCATCTGCACATTTTACAAGAAGATATTTCGACAGATTTTCTCCATGTAAATCTTTCCCTGAAGGAACTTTAGCCCAAGTAAGAATATCCTGAATAGAAACTCCTGTATAAGCGTGTGTTTTTCCTTCTTTATCCTTCAATATCGCTTCTTTTTGAGGCATTTTTGAAAGATCGGACAGACTTAATTCCAAAGGTTGTACAATTTCTCCGGAAATTTTTAATTTAAATCCAGATTGAGCTGATACTATTATGCCATAAAAAGAAATTATGACTGCAAAAAACAGTTTCTTCATGATTATAACTTGTTTCATTTAAGAAGGTTCCAGACCTGTGCCGGCTGCTGCAATTACATGATCATCAATCTTTTTAAAAATCTCAGGACTGTGTTTCCGGATTTTGATACGGACATATTTTGAAGCAGGCATATTGGCACCATTTACTACGTTATTAATAGATACCAAAACATTAGTTTCCGGAAAATAGGTCATGGTACTTTTCTGTGGGATAGGATATTTTACGACAATAAAAAGAGGGGCTATTCTTTCGATTCCATCATCATAATTGAAAAGGTCTACGTGGTCTCCTTCTTTGAGGCCGGCCTTCTCAATATCTTTTTCGTTCATCATGACAATTCTTCTTTCATTGAAAATCCCGCGGTAACGGTCATTCAAGCCATAAACAACCGTATTGAACTGGTCGTGTGTTCTGGTGGTTCCCATCAGATATTCATCATCAGCAAGCGAATTGTCAGGCACAGCGGTTATATTAAAAGCAGCTTTTCCCGGATAAAACTCACTGTTGAAGATCCCATCCCTCGGCCCATTCGGAAGGTAAAAACCTCCTTTCTGCACTACTCTTTCGTTATAGTTTTCAAATCCCGGAATACATTGCTCAATATCATTACGAACGGCATCATAGCTATTAATAAATTGATCCCAATCTACCACAGAACGTTCACCTAAAACAGCTTTTGCCATTCTGCAGGCAACATGCGTTTCGTTGATGAGGTGCTTTGAAATAGGATCTAGAACACCTCTTGACCATTCCACAACACCCATTGAATTTTCTGTACTTACATGCTGGAGCTCTCCATTGATCATATCTTTTTCACTTCTGGAAATTACGGGTAAGATCAAAGCTTCTTTTCCATGGATAAGATGGCCTCTGTTCAGTTTTACAGAGACAATCACAGACATTTCCAGTTTTCGCATGGCTTCTGCGGTAAAGGTTGTATCCGGTGCTGCCGAAAGGAAATTTCCGCCCATACAGAACATAAACTTCACTTTTTCCTGGTGCATTGCTTTCAATGCGTTCACAACATCGTAACCGCCTTCCCTGGGAACTTTAAAGCCATAATATTCTTCCAATCTGTCTAATTGCTCAGTCGTAGGATGATGGTTAATCAATAATGTTCTGTTCCCCTGCACATTGCTGTGGCCGCGAACAGGACAGGCTCCTCCACCCTGAATTCCTATGCTTCCTTTCATCAACAGGAGATTCACAATATTATAAATCATTTCCACACCATTATGCTGCTGGGTAATTCCCATGCCCCAACAAATAATAATGCGTTTTTTTGAAGCAATCATTTGTGCGGCTTCTCTTAGATCTTCAACCGAAATTCCACATTCTTCTGATAAGAAATTGAGATCATAGCGTTTCAATTCTTCAACCAATTCGTTGAAACCTGCCGTTTTATTAATTATAAAATCCTGATCCAGAACTTTTCCCGGATTTTTAGCTTCTTCTTCCAATACCAGAATCTGAAGGGCTTTTAAAAGTGCCATATCTCCATTGATCTTCACGGGAAGATATAAATCTGACAATTCATAAGGCTTATTCAGCAAAGCACGAACTTCCTGAGGATTTTTGAAACCTTTTAAACCAGCTTCAGGAAGCGGATTGATGGCCATAATTTTTGCCCCGTTCTTTTTCCCTTTTGTAAGGGCGGAAAGCATTCTCGGTGAATTGGTTCCCGGATTTTGCCCTATGATCATAATGAGATCGGTATCATAAAAATCTTCCAGCTTTACCGTTCCTTTTCCAATGCCAATGCTTCTGGAAAGTGCATAACCAGAGGTTTCGTGGCACATATTGGAACAGTCCGGAAAGTTATTGGTTCCGAATTCACGGGCAAACAGCTGGTACACCCACGTGGCTTCATTGCTGGTTCTTCCCGAGGTATAGAATATGGCTTCATTAGGAGAATCCAGAGCATTCAGTTTTTCTGAAATTTTTGCAAAAGCATCATCCCAGGTTATTGGCTGATAATGTGTTCCGCCTTTCGGAAGGTACATGGGTTCTGCAATTCTTCCTAACTGGCTGATTTCAAAATCTGTAAGTTTTGCTAAATCATACACTGAATTGTCTCTGAAAAATTCTGCTCCAATTGTTTTTGAGGTTGCCTCTTCTGCCAGGGCTTTTGCCCCGTTTTCACAGTATTCACCTAATTTGGAGCGTTCGTCATCCGGATCCGGCCAGGCACAGCTCGGACAATCGAAACCGTCAAACTGATTCATACTGAAAAGTGCCCTTCCTCCACGGAGAACAGAGGCATTGAGCACCAGCTGGTCCAGTGAATGGATAACAGCCGGAAATCCCGCTGCCCAGAGTTTTGGTGGTTTCAATTTCAAATCCAGCAGTTTATAAGGAGGCTCTGCTGAAGGTAGCTGGCATTTGTCCTGTTTTATTGTATTGAATTCATCTCTGTTTTCCATGATTTTTTAATTTAAAAAATTTAGCACTTTAAACTTGGGTTAGGATAATTGTCGCTTTGATCTTCCAAAGTATTATCAATGCATACAAAATCCTTTTCTATTAAAATTTTCACCAGCCCGGATTGTCCGTCAAAACCGACTCTGTCTGTTGAAATCCATTCTGTGATCATTGTTCCGGGCATTTTCAGAACAATTTTATTTTCAATGAAAGCTGCAGAAAGTTCTGTATCATCAGTTCTTTCGATAGTATAAATAAACGGACGGTCTGTAAATTCTGTAAAGCTAGAAATGACTCCACTCTTTCCTAGTTCTGCAACCTCCGACTGCGTAAGACGAAATCTTACTGAATTGTCTTTAATTCTTATTTTCATAATAAATTTTCAATTTTAAAATGGTTCCCGCTATGGTAGATATTAAAACGGTTATCCCGGAGAAAGCCCAATAAGGTAATATCAAATTCTTTTGCAAGATCTACCGCCAGACTGGAAGGTGCTCCTATTGCTGCGACAATTGTAATTCCTGCCATTGCCGCTTTCTGAATAAGTTCAAAACTGGCCCTACCGCTTAAAACCAGAATTTTATCCGTAAGAGGAAGCAAATCCGCAGATAACGCATGACCTATAAGTTTATCCAATGCATTATGCCTTCCTACATCTTCCCGTAAAGCAAGCAGATTGCCCTCCAAATCAAAGATACCGGAAGCATGTATACCTCCTGTAGCACTGAAATTATTCTGGAAAGAGCATAATTTTTCGGATAACTGATAGATGGTTTCAAGGGAAACAACCGTATTTTCTTTTTTCTGATGAAGAAAAGGACTTACGGTCCGTATAGATTCTATGGAGCCTTTTCCGCATACGCCACAACTGGAAGTTGTATAAAAGTTTCGGTCGGCTTTCTTAAGTTCAGGAACAAAATTATCAATAAGCTCAACAATGACAGCATTTTCGCTGTTTCTGGAACATTCTGATTCCGGGTAATATATATTTTTAATCTGACTCCGGTTGGAAATAATTCCTTCCGTAAATAAAAAACCTGCTGCCAGCTCTGCGTCGTTTCCGGGAGTCCGCATGGTTACGGATATATTTTTAGATTCTTTTTGATCTGTGGCCAGATATGAAACCCTTATTTCCAAAGGTTCTTCTATAGAAATATCATCTGTAAAACGGAAACTGCTGTTTTCATTGACTTTGACAATTTCTAACTGCTTGACTGACTTATTGGATAACAGATCGGCTTTCATAATTTAAATAACTGGTCTAGTAAAGGTACAAAATTTAGGGATGTGCAGAAACCCATTCTTCCCCGTTTTCCAGCACTTCTTTTTTCCAGATAGGAACAGTTTGCTTAATCGTCTCAATAATATAGCTGCACGCATCGAAAACCGCATTTCTATGCCCATCGCTTACGATAATTATCACCGCTGTATCGCCGGGAAATAAGGTTCCGGTACGATGGTGAACTACAATATTTTTTACTGAAAACAAAGCAATAGCTTTATCTGCAATTTTCCGCATCTCCTTAACAGCCATAGATTCATAGCACTCATACTCAAGTCTGGTGACAATTTTGTCTTTGGTATGATTTCGTACTGTCCCTACAAATGATGCAATTCCCCCACATGCCGGATCGGAAGCAAGGGTAAAACATTCTTTGATATCCAGTGGGTTATCTGTTATTTTTATATCTATCATATCTATTATCCGCCGCTTACCGGAGGGATTATTGCTATTTCGTTAGAAACCGTTATGATGTGGCTGTCTTCTGCATATTCATCATCAACGGCAATAAAATAGGATTTAAGTTTTTTCAGTTCCGGAAAGTCTTTTTCCAACAGTGTTTTCAGTGCTTTAACATCTGCACCTTCATCTATTTCTATTTCTTTTTCCGAGGTTCCGAAAATATCTTTCGTGATTCCGAATGCTAATATTTTGAGTATCATTTTTAATTTTAGCTGATTAACAATATGGTATTAAAACATTTAGGATAACAGCCATTCTTTTGATGATTAAAAAAATGTCCAATGCTCCGTCAATATTGCAGAAAATTATTTTCTTACAATAATACTGATTTTTAAAGCGGAATTTGAGCTTAGCATAAAAAAGTTAGTATTGCAATTTGTAAAAAGAATGTTCTAAAGTGGTTATGAATACAATACATAATGTTCTGCATATAAATTTTGCACATGCTCAATATTCAGATCTATCCTGTTTCAAATTTTTATCAAATAAAAACCACAAAATAGTTGCATATATTATTTAAATACTTACTTTTGTACCCGCTTCGCAATAAAAGAAGACATGGGGGATTGGCGCAGTTGGCTAGCGCGTTTGACTGGCAGTCAAAAGGTCACGGGTTCGAATCCCGTATTCTCCACTGGCATTAATGAAGAAATCTTCAAAATGCGTTAAAAGCTTGATTAATCCTGCAAAATTTAATTTTTTGCAGGATTTTTTTTTGAACGAGAAAATGCAGATTTTTCAAATAAACTTACTTCTCAGCTCTCATTGATGGTCTCAATCTGGATGTTCAAGAATGAGTCTTTTCCTGTAATTTAAAATAAGCAAGTTCTTTATCATCCCTGACTAAATTTTCTTGCCTTTCGAATCCACTATTAAGAAGTACTTTTTGTGAACCTATATTATCAGTGTCGGTTAGGGCAACAATTTCTTTTCCCCGATCAGCTGCAAGGCAATAACTGACTACTGCCCTACTCACCTGTGTTCCTATACCTTTTCCCCAATAATTTTCACGCAGCATATATCCTATTTCGATCCAATCGGTATTTTCAGAGAATACCCTAGCCATACATACTCCTACAAAATCGCCACTTTGCAGGTCAAAAATTCCCCATCTGCTAAGCGGGCCCTGCCTATAATCGAGAAGTGCCTTTTCAAACATATTTTTAAGTTCTTCGGGAGATTTGTAAGGAAGATAGCGGGAAACCTGCTCACTTTTAAACAGATCAAGGAATAAATGAAGTTCTTGTGGATTAAATTCCCTTATAATGATGTTCTCGTTAGTATAGCGCATTTTAACAATAATTGTTTAGTGATTTAAAAATACATAAATTAGATTATATATACCTGTTGTTCAGCCATTTTATCATTAAGCAAAATACTTCTGATTCAGTGATAATTACTTGTCCTATGCCAAGCGATCATTAGCTATTAAAGCGTAATTTTGAGTATTACAGTAAAAAAATATAAATCGATCAAATGGAAAATTACAGAAGTACAATATTTTTTGATGCAACGGCCGAAAAGGTCTTTGCTGCACTTACAATTGCCATTCCGCTTTGGTGGACTGAAATGTTTGAAGGCATTTCAGATAAACAGGGTGAATCTTTTACCATTCGTTTTGGCGAACAGGTTTTCAAACAATTTAGGGTACAGGAACTACACCCTAATGCAAAAGTGGTCTGGCACGTAGAAGACTCATTGTTAAATATTCCTGGCCTGGAAAACAAAAAAGAATGGATCGGTACGACCATTAGCTGGAAAATCGCCGGATCGGATGATGGCACCACATTACACCTGGAACATCAGGGGCTTCATCCGAAGATTGAATGCTATCAGATCTGCTCGGACGGCTGGAAACAATTTACGGCAAGCCTAAAATCATACATTGAAAGAGGTCAAGGAACTCCTTACCTAAAATCGCAGGAATCCGTAACAGATTTAACCCAATAGCTTGGGTTATATAGGATTATTTTTTATTTTTCTCGTCTTTCGACGAGAATTTCTCAATCGAGAACATCATCATCATTAAAATATACGTCTAAAGGGTCTATTTTAGATCATAATGACTCAACAACGCTATTTTAGCAAATTTAATATTTGTTTATTGATCATTCTAACGGCCACAAGCAAGGAAATGTTGGTTTTACTATAAAATTCGCTCTTTAAAAATATTTGCAACCTATAAAGGTTCAATGAATTTCAAAACTGGTTAAGACCTAAATAGTCTTGACCAGTTTTTAATTTTTTTATAGTACCTTCTTCAAAAAGAAATTTTTTCTACTTTCCTTATTTTGATACCAATCTACGCGGTAGCAAATCTAGGAAAGGTAATGTCCTACTTCAATAAATATATTTTCAAACCAGAAGTAGAAAGCATAACTGTTCCTGATTTTTCTTGGAGACTGGCTTATTGCTATACCACCTTTAATCAGTTTTTGATACAGATCATCGACCGCTTTTAGATCATCTAACATAAAACCTATATGGAAGTCTTTTGGATAGGTGGTATCTTCATTTTTACTGTTCATTAGGACGAGCGTAAAATTTTCTTTATTACTTAATATCGCAATGATGTGCTCTCCTTTTATAAGCTCACAAGTGAACTCAAAATATCTCTCAAAAAAAAGAACCGATTTGTTTACATCGGTAACGACGAGGTTTAAGTGATTAATTGTCATAGTTTCAATTTAAAAGGTTTATACATTATCGAACGTTCATTCGATTAAAATTTAAAATTTTTATACACGCAATGCTTTTGCAACCAGCTCGAAAGTTTGACGTAAATTTTGGGCAGTCAGTGAAAATGGTTTACCAGACATTGTAGCTTTATCAAGATGGAATTTGATGAGTGTATAAAAAGGTCCATAAGCGACAGTCCAAAAAACCTCAACTGGTAAATCCGGAATCTCTTTACGTGTCACTGCATTTTTAACAAAATCATTCATTATTTTCCTGAAAAGAGTTTGCTGCATTCCATTCATTTTGATCAATGGAGAATTCCTAAATTGTTCATGGAAACGGTATTCCAAAGGATTTCTTAAAATATTTTCAAGTCGGTTTTTCCATTGAAGCCACAATCCTTCTTCAAATTTCAGATGAGCATCAAACCCGATCAATGCTTCTTTTTCAAATCTGTTATGCACATCAATATAGAGCTGATTTACCAGATCTTCACGGCTCTTAAAGTAAACATAAATGGTAGATGGAGAAATTGCAGCCTTTTTTGCCAGTTTCTGCATACTGAACCCATCAAAACCATTTTCGACGATCATCTTTATGGCTTCCTGCCGAATGATCAATTCCTTTTTATCATCTTTTAATCTCACTCCGCAAATATAAACGAATAATCATTCGATTAAAAAAAATTAACACTTTTCCTACTCTATGCAGCTGGGATTCTTTAAACGGTAAAAAGAAGAATCTCAGTTTATGCAAGAATTAAAAAAATTTAGACTATATATTACTCACCTGTTTAAGTATCTATTCTGGCTGTATAATCACAAAGTGGACAAATTTAAATTCATTTTTTATATCCGCACGGATACGGCGTATTGCCTCAGTGATTTCTTCTGTATCGAGATGTTCCTCAAAATCAATAATAAGCATCAATACCACTTCCTCTGGTGACTGATAAGTTGATAGAATATTTTTTGTTTTCACCACGGCCCCGTCTTTTTCTGCCAGCTGAGCAATTTTTTCTCTCATATCGGGAGCTATGCCTTCTCCCATCAAAAGGCTTCTGCTTTCTCTCGCCAGTATAAACGAAACAAAAACCAGTATCAATCCTACGATCACCGATGCCAATCCATCCAATTCCGGAATTTGCAGTGAATGGCTTACCCACATCAAAATCATTACGATAATCAAACCTGCAACTGCTGCGCCGTCTTCAAAAACAACAAGAAAACTGGAAGGATCTTTACTTTTTATAATTGCCTCCCACCAGCCAAGGCCATTACGGATCTTATTAAATTCTCTGATGGCAATAAATAGAGAAGTTCCCTCGAAAATAAGAGAAAGGAACAATACAATATAGTTCCAGAATGGATCTTTCATAAGTTCAGGTTCAATAATATGTGCAATTCCCTGATAAATTGATAAAGCACCTCCCAGTCCGAATATCAAGATTGAAACGACAAAAGACCAGAAATACAGCTCTTTGCCATATCCAAATGGATGAGATTGATCAGCGGCCTTCTTGCTCCTTTTTAATCCATATAAAAGTAACAGTTGGTTTGCGGTATCAACTGTTGAATGGATTCCCTCGGAAATCATGGAGGAACTGTTAGTAACTGAACCTGCTATAAACTTTGTTAATGCGATTAACAGATTCGCAGCAAGAGCACTATAAATTGATTTTTTATTGCCGGTCATTAGTAATTATATTGGTTAAAAGATTAAAAAAATGAGCTTATCCTGAAGTACCTACAGCTTAACTAATAATATAAAATATTCTATTTTCCAGAACCACTGTAGTGCTCGCAGTAATATTCCCCTTTTTTGGTGTTATTGTCTCCCATGGTTGATCTTTTAAAATGATTTATCTTTAGTACTTAAAAAAATGCAAATATTACGCCGCTGCTTATATGTTTGATAGATCATGACCAAGTCACCTGTTCCACTATTTCGCATCATTTTATTACTAATAAAACCATCATCTACCATTCAGCAATCAGCTATTAAAACTGTCCCAGATTCATTGATGCACATCGGAAAGCTTATAATATAATTTACCGCTTATCGTGTAATACGGCAGTTTCTTGCCCGACCGGTAAAGCTGTAATGACCGCGAACTGATTTTAAGCATCTGATGTACGTCCTGGTTATTTCTTACCGAATGAAACCTGAGTTCCACTTCTCCAAAATCATTAGCATCGGTTCCAAAGCCCCCACCTCTTCCAGTCTTTCCTTATTCCAGCCCAGCTTCTCCATCATCTTCCAATCCAACTGCTCGCTTATATAAATAACTATTTCCAACATCCTCTCCCTTACCTACGGTCTTCCCCTCTCCCGCTTTTCTATGAGCTTCCACCACATCAATAGAAATCTCATATTTCTTTAATTCCTGTTTCACATCATTTGGAGCCTCATCTATATATTTCTGTAAGTTCAAAGCCGTTTGCTTTGCTTCATACTCCATTACCTTAAAAAAAGAAAATTCTGAAGGCTCTTTCAGCTGGTGATAAAACGTAGAATAAAACTCAGTAAAGGAATTCTCATTACACTCGATACTGAGCATTTCATTGAGGTTCATATCCTCAGGACTAACCGTATTTACTTCACCATTCTCCCCCAATCCCTTACCAATCCCAACAGTACCTGTTTCATGATGGAGTATCAATAAGGTATTACCTGTTTTCCTAACGGCAATCCATTTATCGTTTTTTTTAATTGCTATCCGTGACTTTAATTATTTTGTACCGCGTAAGATGTAAAGTGGGAAAAGGTTTCTTAATATAAAGGCAGAGAAAGGTCATAATTGGCACTTAAGTATCCTCAGAAAAAGCAGTCTCAATGAGAACTGCTTTTACCTTTTCACTGAAAACGGTAAACATCATGTCTTCGCTCTCCTTGATGGTCTCCTTGATGCTTTCCTTAAGCAAACTAAGCTGCAAAGCATTTTATAAAATAAAAACCCGCTCTATGAGCGGGTTTTTATTTATTGTTTTATCCATTCTTCTCCTTTCCACATTAATGTATTTTTATCTTTTATATAAATATAACTGTGATAATAGGGTTCAAAATCATAAAAACATTGATTGAAGTTAGGAAGACTAATTGTAAAATAATTGAATTTTTCTACATCGAAAGGATAGTCTTGTAAAATATTATAATTTAATCTATTATTAAAAAATCTTTCTCCTTTAGCATTAAACTTTATATTTAAAGTCAATTGATTTTTTACTCCAATTAAAGAATAATCTTTCTTTGATAATTTTATTTGTCTATTTATGGTTACTATTCTTTTAGATGTATTGTAATTAAATAAGAGATCATATTCTGGAGTTGCAATATCTTCAAACTCTTTTGGTAAGATTATATTAATATATACACTATCCTTAGAAAGCTTAGATTCTTGTTTCAAATCGTATTTAAAACCTTCTTGTTTCAAATAATAATTTTCGCTTGTTAAGTCTATGACATCAGAACTTATCTTTTTCCATTGCCCTTTAGAAGCATATTCACAAAAATCTGTAGCAAGATGACCAAAAGATTTTGAATTATATAAAATATAAAAGCCTTTAGAGTCTAATTGCAATTTTTGTCCAGAACCTTTTATTCCATAGGTTCCAGAATAATCATTTACAGCTTGACAGCTTGCAAAATTCCAAATACAAGCTTGTAGGATCAATATTATTATGTGATTTTTCATTTATTTATCTTTAACATCTAGAGCTTTATATACTTGAGTACCATCACTTGTTTTGATGTCCATTAAATTTTTTTCATTAATATCATTAACAGAATTTATAGGCACTGGGTAACTGCTTGTATCATAAGAGTATCCTGTTTTATATGCTTCTACTTCCAAAGCCCTTCCTTCACTAAATGTCTTTGCTGGAGTGGTCATTTGTCCTACTTTATTAAATTTCATTTTTCCTGCTTCATAACTCTGTCCAACATGGCGGATTTCGTGCAAATGTAATGCAATATTAGAGCCTTCAACGTTTATTCTTTCTTTACCTTCTTTATCAGCAGTTTTAACTACACCATGTGTTTCTCCTCCAGAGCTACTAGGACCAGTCAGGTAAAATACTTCTTTGGCATCAGCAATAGTCTGAATATCTTTAAGGGATTGGTTCATATTGCCAATCATTGTAGTATTATTAGCCATTTTTGTATTAAGTTCTGCAAGCTTTTTATCACTTAATCGTCCCTTGTCAATTTTTGACTGAATACCAGCATTGCTCTTGTTTAGTTTGTTAATTCTTTTATTGACATTTTTCGTTAATTTTTCTTGGTCTTTTGGGTCTCCCCAGGTTCTTCCATCAGGATCAATGAATCTCATTGGATTATCTCCCGCATATACATAAGGTGTCCATCGTCTTGTTTTCTCTGCCAGAGGATCAACAACACCCCATCTTCCTAAATCCGGCATATACATTCTGGCACCGTAGTCATAGAAACCTGTTTCCTGTAATTCCTTACCGTTATATTTATAGCTTAAATAACTTCCTAAAAAGCCCTTTAGACCACCGATATGATTTAATCCGAAAGGATAATAATCATTTGTATCCTTTATTTCAAGAACACCATCACTATTTTTGCCATAAGTGATCCTAGTATTTCCCAAATGATCTTTATACTGGTAAATATATCGATTTTCTACAAAGCTATAAACTCCTTCTGGAGTATGGACAAAATCAAGTTTCCATTCCGGGGTAATTGTACCAGGGTCAAAAATACCTTTATATGCCTGTTGTTCATAAGCATTCTCCGTACGACAGGTTATACAGCTTCCTCCTCCCTCAAAATAGCTGTACTGGAAACCATCCAGATAGTCTGTTATAGTAGTACTAGCCTTACTTCTGGGAGGTCCACTGGAATATATTTTACGTATTTTTACACCATCTGCCCGATAAAGATAATTCAACCCAATATTCAAAATTGATCCCAAAGGACTACTATGAGTAATGGAGTAAGAATCAGGTAAATTCAAATGGTTATACACGATACTCTTGATTCCTTTATCCTTCATTGTGGTCATGCTGCCGTTAAGGTCATAATCAATTACATTATTTCCCCCTTCATATCCAGTATCATTCAATGATGACTCGATAATCTTATCTAAGCGGTTGCCTGTATATTGATAGCTCAGATCATCTATTTGTACAAAAGTAGTTCCTGGTGATACAGGAGGTGCATTTCTTTTTAATGTCAGGATATTACCGTTAAGATCATAACTCAAATATTCATCGAAATAACCCGTATTTCCCGTCGAAGGCTCTTTATAAAACGCATTGGATAATCTATTCAAAGCGTCATATTGATAGTTATAACGCTTCAGCAGATTTTGTGAGCCGTTATTCCAGTCAATTTCAGCAATGTTGCCATTGAACTTTCCAACAGACTGCGGATTAACAGGGTTATCATATTTAATTTCATAGCCAAACAGTTTTCCATTCAGGTTAGCAGGATCATTAATCTTTGTCATCCAGCCCCGGATATTATATTGATAGTCGATCTGCTGCAACGGTGCTGTTGCAACAATTCCACCTACCTTTTTGGTTTGCAGTTGCAAGAGCTCATTGTAAGTATTTTGAGCTAATATTTCAACAGGATTGGTATTCACCTGATGTTTGTGTGTTATCAGCCTGTTCTGTGCATCATACGTAAAGAACTCCTGGATGCTTGTCTCATTGTCCGTACCTAACCTCCTATGGTAAGTATTAGTCTGTAGAATAGCTCCTACAAAATCCAGTTTATTGTTTAATACGGTGTATCCCCCTAAATGATTATTGCTCCTGCTACCTACGATTCTTCCTTTAGTATCATACCAGGTAAAGTTTTTTGTCCAGTTATCATTTTCTATATTTTTAATATAAGAAGCCAGTAAAAGACCCTTAGTCGTGTATTTAGCAGCTGGATTGTCAGTTAACAGTTTGTTATTAAAAACATTGGTAACTGCTGGCGAATTGGGAGGATAGGTATCATAATAGTTAACTGAAAGAACAGTTTCCATATTGGAAAGGTTATCATTGGTATAATAGATCGCCATTCCACTTTTGGTGAATTCGGTAGCAGTACGAGCCTCTTTTATGACATTTCCTCCAATCATATTCTGCATTTCCAGTCTTGTACCCCCAGCTACAGTTCCCGTCATAATGGGTCTGCCAATCACATCGTACTTAGTGAAAAGCCATCTGGAACCCGGACGCATATTTGCATCCTGGGATAATACCAACCGATCAGCCTTATCATACACCATATGTTCCCAGCCCTTCGCCGGAACTTTTTTCTCAACCAAGCGGTTTTTTCCATCATAACGGTATTGGTAGCACAAATTTTCTAATACGGTTGAGCTTATCTGCACGCCTACGGCCAAGTTTTTAAGAGCAAGAGATGCTGTAGGAGGAATAACAAAAGCAAGCTGGTTAAATTCATTGTAGATATAATAGGTATCTGCGTTCTCTGTAGCGCTTAAAACTTTACGTACGAGAACGACCTGTCCCTGTCCATTCTTAAATTCGATCGTCTCATTTCCATCCTCATCTTTAACAACGTTTTTATAAAGCTGGTTGGCCTTATAAAATCCATTCAGAGCATTAGTGTCATTGGCTACCTTTAGCTCAGAATCCGTCCTGTTTTCCACAAAAGTCGTAGTGGTTGAATACTTTCTTACATCAGTATTGGTGTTTGCTGAATAGCTGAATACAACAGGTTTGTTATTCCAGGCTGTTCCCACTTGTTTCTGCTGTAGGATCCTGTCGAGCGGCGAATTCTCCAACGTTTTTTCAGCAAAGATTTTCTCCTGCCCATAAATTGTTGGTTGAGTAGCATTACTTAATGGATTTGGAACAATGGCTCCATTCAAAGTATTAGATTGCGGTACGGGTAAATAATCTTTTACCTGTCTTCCAAAACTGTCATATTCAAAATGAGTAACGACATCCCTCCCAAGTGGGGATGCCTTTACATTGACGACTTGTTTAGGTCTTCCAAGTCCATCAAAATACTGAACAGTATGGAACTGCTTAACAGCAGTACTGCTGGTCTTCACAGAGTCGATATAAGTTCGGGTCTGGATATAATTTTCCGTATTGGGTAGGTTCTGAGAATATAAGGAACCGGTCAGCATTAAAATACCAACAGGGGTTATTATTTTTTTCATCGTCTTAGTTTTTATAATTGTACTTGAATTCTTTTAAGATATTTCCATTAACATCAATAATCTTTTCCAACCGGTTTGCATTATCATAAATATAATTTTCCATAATGCCTGTTGAAGGAGTAATGGTTGTTACTCCAATGGAAGGATTGTGTGTATAAGTCGTAACTTGAAAATTTGCCAGACCTGCATGCTTGCGGAAATTATTCAAGGCAAGGATCAGAAGCCCTTCTTTGGTGGGATCACTAGCATCTTCATCGGAAGCGGTTACAATTGCAGGCAAAATTCCCAAATTTGCAATCTGATCATACGTTACACCTTCAATTTTAGCAATAGGTTTGGTTTGATTGTATCCCCATACGATTGCTACTGGAACACCTTCTTTAGTTGTATATTGTAAAAGATTACCTTTGGGATCATATTTATCGTACAATACCTGGGAAGCCGTACCCGTAATAGTTTGCAGGTCAAAAGATTTCTCAGATAATGGCAGCATCAAAGCACCTGTCTGAGGCGTAGGTAATGAAACAGGATAAGCTGTTTCAACTTTTGATATAGTCTTATTGTCTTGCTTTACCTCGGTGATCAACGGAATTCCGGTCATATTTTTTGAAACCATCAAAGAATTATTGATGTCTTGGGCATAGGAAAAGCTTTGCAATATGGAAGTATTGCTGGCAGTTATATTATTTTCCCCTGTTCGGTTCAGATGAAGATTACTATTATACAGATAATCTGTTGTTGTTATAAGCGGTGCATTATTTAAAAAGTCAGTTACTATTTTTTTCTTAGTGGAAGAAGAATTCATATATCTCTTATATCCTTGTACCCATACTCCGGTAAGATGATTAAAGGTTACATAGTTATTATTATCTTTCAGCGTATTAGGATTATAGTCTATATTGTCATTATAGGTGTATTCCGTTTTTCTTAAAGGAGCTGCTGCTCCCTCAGGATAAATCGTTTCCGTTTTTAGCTTTCCCCTTAAAATACTACGGTCAATTCCATAAAGGTTTCCAAAATTTTTGTATAAATTTAACGGTGAGGCCGGAACATTTCCTGAAGTATATTCTTTTATATTGTTGGTATCGGGATTTAGAATGTCTGGAAAATCTGAGTAATTGGTAAAGTCATACTCTGTGTAGCCTTTTCCGGCAATTACCTCAAATACCTTGGAATATCCAATATTATAACTATCCATACTATTGCGCTGAACATTGGAACTCGATTTAATAAAGAGTTTCTGAGTTGATGAAGGTGTATTAAATTCAAAATAATATATGTACCTTGGCCAATTCATCAGAATTCCAGATGATGCTGTTTCAGTCAGTGACGTGGTATATTTGTATTCTTTAT
Organism: Chryseobacterium rhizoplanae; assembly: GCF_900182655.1. GTDB lineage: Bacteria > Bacteroidota > Bacteroidia > Flavobacteriales > Weeksellaceae > Chryseobacterium > Chryseobacterium rhizoplanae. The sequence goes on along the minus strand of NZ_FXTC01000001.1, from coordinate 918,886 downwards.
TGTTGATGATTCCTCCATTTTCCGAATAATCATATTGCTTTTTTATTCTGGCCCCTCCTATAAAACCAGCATTATTGGTTAACGTAGGTAAGAAAGAACTTGCTGATGTTCTTTCAACTCTCTTACCGTAAGCAGGAGACTCATATTCGAATACTGAATATCCCTTCGTAGGATAAGTGATCTTGCTTAGCAATCCAACATCGAATTTCTGGGCATTGGGATCTCTATAAGTATTATTCAGAGTATAATCTCCTGTGGCGGTATTATAAGTATCATAGGGTGCCAGATTGATATTATTATCGTTGCCATTCCAATATCCCCAATGATCAATACCCTTGGTGACATATTTGGGTAAGTTACTGGTATTGTAATACTCAAAACGATATACTTGATTGCTTTGCTGAGCAGTGATGGATTTTAAAAATGGCCTCTTATTCGTTCCTCCCAAATCGTCGTAAGCAAATATGTTATTCTGGATCAGCCGAGTGTTATCAAAAAGCTGAATATTATCGATTACATATTCGTTGACATAGTCTGCATTTGCCTGGCCATCATAATGCGCTATGGGATAACCTACATCCTTGTAGTTAATCTTTATCTGCTGTGTTCCATAAGTGATACTTTCCAGTAAAGAACGCTTAACAAGCGCAAAACTTTCTCGGGATGATGGTGTACTAGAACTTGCGTTGACACAACTGATCATTCCTCCCGGACAGTTTGTCCATTCGTCTATCCTCGCACCATCTTGGAAATAGCCTTCAAAATTCAGGACTTTTGGATTGTTTTCAAAATCTGACCAATCAGTAGTAAGGCTGCAAAAATCACTGCCCAAAGTATCTTGTACATATCCAAAGCTAATGACCTGTCCATTGACCAGTTCAACCTTGGAAAGACTGAAAGAACTTATATACGGAAAGCCATTGAACCAGTTATCCTTACTAAATCCAGGATCTGCTAATGAATAGCTTATTTCATATTTGGAAAAATCTCCTCCAAAGGTGTATTTATTCCCCTGGCCATCTGTAATTACAATGGTCTGATCAGGTGGTTTACAAAATCCTTTTCCTCCATAAGACACCATACCAGAAAGATCTACTTTAATATTCGGATCATCAGATTCTACGAGAACATTTCCGTCATTCCCAATGATAAATTTTCCGCTTAGTCCTAAGGCATTAAAGCTGAAAATATCAGGTTCACCTTCATATCCGTTGTTAACAGTACCCAATCTCCAATCTAAACCATTTAGGCCTCCGGCACCGCTATTAAGATTATATATCTGTGTATTTGTATAAGGATTTAAGCGCACTCCGGTAAGAAATCCGTGCAGATCTGCACCTGAATCAAAGGGACTGGTATTACTGGATGTTGGATTTCCCTGATATTCATCCGGAAGCCTATTGAGAGTCCTTGTAATTCTTCCCCCAGCAAGCATAGTCCAACCCATTCCAGCATTATCAGATTTCTTGTGTGGCAAAAATCCCGAAGAATCATAAGAGAGAATGAGGTCAATGTTGTTATTGCCGCTTGCTGGTATTGAAAAAATTGGAATTTTCAAATCCAGAGTTCCTGTATATAAATTAGTTGTTATATTACCATATTTCTCAAAGGCATAAGACTGCGGAGATTTAATTTCTACGCTTTGTAGAGCTCGTGAAGGTTGCTGTGACATTACCTGTGCTGCCACAAGTAACGCCAACGATACATATATTTTTTTCATTTACTTTTACTTCTTTATTATTTTTGCATTCGCCGTTTTATTGGTATCAGTTTTTATAGTCACCAGATAAGCTCCCTGAATGAGTGCCTGAGTATTGATCTTAGTCACTTTATTCTTGGTTTTCAGACTCTGAAGTTGTCTTCCGCTCATGTCATACAGCAGAATATCTGCATCTTTAAAATCAAATCCAATTTCTACATAGGCATAATCGGAAACCGGGTTTGGATAGATCTTGATATCATACTTCTCGATTAACTGATCCACCTGCTTGTCTCCCAGCTTTACAATCTTCCAGTTCTCTTTACCTAATTCTTCAGCACTGGTTCCTGCCAATACAATAGAACCGTCTCTGTTCAACTTTAAATCAGAAAGTCTTTCTTCTTTCTTTCTGGACTCTCCTTTGACATGTTTTCTCCACTGCTCGGTACCATTCTGATCCAAATACAGCATCCAGAAAGTTTCATCATCGGTTTCTATTCTTCCCTCTGCCTGAGTATAACCTCCCAATAAAATTCCTTTAGAAGATTGAGCATCTGCTGAATGAATCACATTCATGCCCATCAGAATATCACGATTGCCAAAATTGTAGGATTTCTGCCACTGTTCATCACCTCTTTCAGTTAATGATATCAGCCATAAGTCTGATCCTTCTTCGAGACCTGCCGTTTTATTCCCTGATCTTTCTGATCTGGATTCTCCACCAATGATAAAGCCCGTTGAAGTTAAGGCAAGGGTTCTCAAATGGTCATCTCCTTTCCCTCCAAAGTTCTTTTCCCATTCTACCCTTCCGTTTTTATCAAGCTTCAAGATCCAGTAGTCACCCTCACCAAAGTTTTCGGTTTTCTTTGTTCCTCCCAGTGAACTTCTTGAATAGATTCCAAGTAATGCTCCGCCATCTTTCGTTGGAATCATCTTCTCTACTTCATCTAAGCCCTTCCCTCCTAAGATTATTTGGGATAACTCTTTTCCATCCTTATCCAGTCTGGTAATGAAGACATCTTTCGATCCATATCCTTTTGAGGCATTCTGTATATTTCCGGCAACAAAAAATCCCAGGTCTGTTGTCTGTATAACAGCTCTTGCTTCTTCATCAGAAGAACTGCCTAATGTTTTCTGCCATAATTCATCACCGAATTCATTGATCCGGATCAGCCAGATATCGGATCCTCCTTTAGAATCATCTTTCTTATCCAAACCTTTCCCTGAATACGAAGTGCCTGCTAACAAACTTCCACCATCTTGCGTAGTAACAGTTGCTGACAAATAATCATGGCTAGAGCCTGAGAAATACTTTTCCCAGACTTCTTCTCCCTGTTGATTTAGCTTTACCAGGTGAAAATCGTACCCGTTATTTTGCTTGTGACTGCCAGCCGCTTGCGACCGGCTTTTAGACTGTATAGAACTTCCTGTGATAAGATACTGCTGATCAATAGTTGTGGTAATCTGGCTTAGAAAATCCTGGGTAGAGGATTTGATATCTTTCTGCCATACCACCTCTTGGGCGAATATCCCCATGGTACATAAGAACAATGCACCCGTGTAGAGTTTTTTCATGTTTATTATATTGTAATTAACGTTAATGAATAGTGGTTTATAGTCGTGTATATTAGAAATACACGAAATGTATAGTAGAATTATTGTTCATGGTTAAGTTTTTAATGCCTGCAAAATTAAGCTTTTTAAAGTTTCACCCAAAGAGAATTGATTAACATTCTTTAATAAGGCAAAAATATATCCGCAAAGCGACAAAATAGGTCGTTAAAAAAATATTCAACTTCCTTAGCAGATAGAAATTATCTTTATAGTGTTCATAATAGTAATAATGGCAGGACCATTGCTCGCTATTATTACAGAATATAGAGTCTGGAATACCACATTTAAATTCTTTTTAAGTGAGTTTTTTATTTTTGTTAATATTATCATTTTTTCATCACTTTAGCTTATGAAACTACCTCCTGAATTTGAAGACCGATATGTAAAAGAAGTTTTGTACAATACTTCTTTAAAAAATCTCCAGGGTGAAGAATGGAAATCTATTGAGAATTATGAAAACTATATGATTTCCAATTATGGCCGTGTAAAAAGTACAGAACGTTTTGTTTCTCTTCCGAGCGGCAAAGAGTGGAAAATGCCGGAACTGATTATGAAACTGATTTTTGTAAAACATACCAACAGTTATCTAAAAAATTATAATTATAGTGTACACTGCACTTTATCATCAGACGGCCCAGAAGCACAGGAAATCTGTCATACGTCTTGTCTATTATCATTTTATTGAAAAATTTGAGTACAATGACCGTTCCATTCTTATTACTACTAAAGATGAGAACAGGCTTCATATACATTACAAAAATTTAGAGAAAATTTCATCCCATGAGATCCGCCTCAGGATGTTTGATAAGAACAGAATAAAAAACCGTAAAGTTATCTATATGCAGGCCGTCAGCCAGTAAAGCGTTGACGGAAACTTACTGGCAGATTTTGACAGCATGTATGCTGTAGAAAAAAAGCTTGGCATTGCTGCGGAAAGTATTAGGAATGTTATTAATAAAGAATTTTTAACAGCAGGCGGATATCGGTGGTTTTTAAAATCCTACACCCCAACAGAGGAGGATTTTATAGTAACTGACAACCCAAACCTTTCAGACAGAATGCTTAATACTTCTCTGTGGAAAAAATTAGGTAAGCCTGCTGTTGATCAGAATAATTTGCCTGCATGCCTGAACTTGTCATTGAAAGATCTTCCCGGGGAAAAATGGAAAACCATTCCCGGCTTTGATAATCGATTTGTTATATCCAATAAAGGACGTGTGAAACGTCTTGCAGGATGGACTTCTTCCGGAAGAACGATTTATCTCAAAGAACTGATTCTTTCTCAAATTATGTCATCCAATACTGAATCAACCTATTCGCTTTATTGTCTGGTGCTTCATAAGGAAAAGAATACCCGTATTACCATTGCAAAATGGGTATACTTCTGCTTTATTAAGCAATATGACATTCATAGCAAAATATGGGTTGTTATTAATAAAAGCAAGCCTTTATGGGATGTTGATGTATCCAAACTCTCCTTAAAAACAATTTATTATGTGCTCAAGGCAAAAAAATAAGAATCAAAACTAATTTCTCTACTTTAAACCCAGAATCTTTTGAATAGAGCATTATTGAGCATTGTATTTTTTAACTATCGGGCACTGCCTTATCATAAATGCTCCTACATTCAAAAAAGACCATCTCATATGAGACAGTCTTTTTGTATTCCAATATCTGTTACCAGAATTATCGTTTATTCAAAATGAAATATTCTTATCATAAAAATATCTTAATATAAAATCTTTCTTCCATCAAGCCGAAGAACCTCATCTTCTGCCATTTTTTTAATCGTCCGTATTACTGTTTCGACCCGCAAACCCGTTAAATTGGCTATTTGCTGCCTGGTGAGCGGAACTAGATAAGAGTAGGGATTTTGTTCTAATGAACTTTCCTTATAATAATCCATTAACGATTTTATTTTCGACACCGGATCAATGGCTGAATTATTAAACAGCATTACATATTTGTAGAAAAGGCGGTCTGACAGATAACGGAAAATCGTAAACATTAATTCGGTATTTAAACTCAACATATGCAGAAAGTCAGATTTCGGTAATTTCAGAATTCTGCAGTCAGTTTTTGCAATGGCATTCATTGGATAATTCTTGTTCCCAAACAATAAAGATTCTCCAAAACTCTGACCCTCCGAGAGAATATTCAGGGTAAATTCCTTTCCATCCTCATGGTAATTATTCAGTTCTACTGTGCCCTTAACAATCTGGAAATAATAATGGGGAATACTTCCCATTTCATAAATAACTTCCTTTGCGGAATAATCCTCGTAAACTGCTCCATTTTCGAGCAAAAGATTTTCATCGATGATCATATTATCTATATTTTGTTATGGTTCCGAATGAATATCTCAGTAAAAATTGGCAATAAATTTACAAACAAATTTTAGACCATTCAGATGCAAAAATGGCCCTCAAATGTTCTAAAAAGTAAGTACTTATTCTCAACTTAAAACTAATATAACCTATTATATTCATCAAAAAATTATTTATGGCTGCTTTGTTTTTTTGGAGGAACTTTTCCAATCCTTTCATAAAATTTATGGAGCTCATCAAGTTCTTCTTCTGTAAGATCTTCAATATCAACCATTTTATTACTTGCCTGCTCATGGCTCGCAATCAATTCATTGAGTTTGATCTGTATGGCTTTTGAATCTTTATTCTGTGCTTTCTGGATTAAAAACACCATCAGGAAAGTAATAATGGTAGTACCCGTATTAATAACCATTTGCCAGACTTCTGAAAATTTAAACATCGGTCCGGTGACTGCCCAAATGATTACTAATAAACTCGCTCCAATAAAGGCACCCGCACTGCCTGTAAAGCAAACAGCCCAATCCGCAAACCGGTCAAATAGATTCTTTTTCATAATGCTAAAAATTTCTTCTAATGTATCTGATCTATTCATTATCGATTTATGAGCCAGATCATATCTAAGTATAAATGGTCTTAGAATTGCAGCAATTAGGATTATCACACTAAATCTAATATTATGGCAACCAAAACCGTATCAAAAAAAGCAACAACAAAAACACCTTCAAAATCATCTTCAGCTGCAAAAGCAAGAAAAACACCAGCTAAAAAAAATGCTTCCAAAGGATTGAAAGATCTATTTGAAGATGGGTTAAAAGACATCTATTGGGCAGAAAAGGCATTGGTAAAGAGCTTACCTAAAATGCATAAAAACGCAACGGATAAAAAGCTCAAACTCGCTATTGAAAATCACCTGTTGGAAACTGAAGTCCATGTAAAGAGACTAGAGGAATGTTTTAAATCGCTAAAAAAGAAGGCTCAGGCAAAAAAATGTGATGCCATGCAAGGGCTTCTTGATGAAGGAAAGAGCATCATGGAAGAAACTGAACCAGGCACGGTGAGGGATGCAGGGATCATAGCTGCTGCGCAGAAAGTTGAACACTATGAAATTTCGACGTATGGGACCCTCGCTGCCTATGCAAAAGTTCTTAAGGAAAATGTATGTCTAAAAAATCTTTTAGCAACCCTAAATGAAGAAAAGAAATGTGATAAATTACTGAGTAAAATTGCAGACATTGGACTCAATAGCAAAGCTTTGTAATATTGATTCTGTGATAGTACATTAAACTAAAACCCTCCCAAGAAGAAGGGTATGATTATAAAAGTTTGTAGGGATTGATCTACAACTATTATGATATAGTAAAAGTACTATGCAAAATGCTACCACCTTATGATTATAGTCACAAAATATTTCACAATATTTACTCAAAGGATTTATAAAAACTGGAAGACTACTCGCTTCCAGTTTTTTATAAGAACTCCCATTATAATAATTTGTAGAAATAAGCTTACATAGTGATATCAATCTACTATTTCATTTGATATTCCGTTGTACAATACAAAATGAATTACCTTCAGTATCTAAAAGTACAACATAGTCAGCGTCCTGTTCATAATTCCATCCCTGTACCTTTGAAGCTCCAATACTAAGAAGCCGTTCCACCTCCTTATTCTGGTTATCGGTTATCAGATCTATATGGTGTCTTTTTGGTTCCTCAGAGCTTGTTACTTTTAATGATAACTGGATTCCATCACCATTGATAATATTTTTAAATCCATGTCTGCATTTTTTAAATAATTGCACAAATATTCCTGTCAAAATATTTTTTTGACCTGCTACTTTTCATCTTCTTTAAAACAAAATAATTATGCTTCGTCTTTGGTATTTTTGACAAGACCTATCCCCGAAAAAAAGAATATCAGTCCGAGAACCCCGATTACACCTAATGTTGTATAAGCCGAGCTTTTATTAATCAATTCATATCCTGTATAAATCAAACCTGCGATTCCTAAAACAGTCAGTATTGTTCCAAATGTGCGTTTAACGTTCATAACAGTATTTTTTTGATGTTAAATAATAGTATTCTATAATTTTATCAGTTAATTGAGTCAATATCTTTTAGATTATCAACACAGCCTCAAAACAGTTTTCAGGTATTCAGTAAACTGTAACATGAGGTTAAAAAAACTATATTCCGAACTTTAACAATAGAGATATTTTCATTCCCTATCTTTTTAATTCACTAACTACATCATATGATTAATACCCATTCGGTTAAAAAAATTGCAAAAATTAAGCCGTTTGGATAAAAATATTTCTTTGACTGATTGAAAAAATATTTCTACGAGTGTTATAAATGATGTAGCTCTAATAGCTGTATCCAGTTTTTGAGTTCAAAATCTTTGGTCCATTGAATATAAGAAGTTCAAAGAAATAACTAAAAATTCAGCTGTATTATGCATGGGCAATGCCACGATAATAATACTTTTGAGTTCTATTTCACTTCTTACTTATATAAAATACCCTCTCAAAAATGAGAGGGTATCGGGCAATTTATTAGAATAGAATTTTAGTTCCGCTAGGAATTATAGTTGTAAATCAGTATCATTAATAATTAATCCCCATTTATTTTTCATATAATCATTCAATGGTGTATCCCAAAAGTAAGGAGGAGAGCAATGCTCACTTATTTCTGGAAAAATCGTCTGAATCCTTTCTTCATAGATAGGATTTTCTTCAAATTTTTCTGATATCCTTGAATACTTCTCACTGATAAAACGCGTAAGCTCATTATCATTATGTAGCCCTTTGTTCTTTAATTGATCCAGCTTTTTAAAAAATTCAATTACGACCTCTTTATATTGCTCATCATCAATAGTTGAAAGGGATTCAAAATTCAAATAAGTATCTATCATATGATTTACTTCTGTTATCTTACTGGTTTCCATAATGGTGCTGTAGCTTGTATTTGGGTTCTAAATTGTTGTAACATTATTCTTCCGACCGGTGTTATATTTGCATGATTGATTTTATCTACATTGATACCTAAGCCGGATCTGTACACATCTGTGGCTTTTATTCTAAACAGCGTTGTCTTAGGAGTAGCAAACTCTACAACCGGAACAACATTGCCATATCCTGGTGTTACTGACATTCCCATTCCTGAACTGCCATAAACATAATCCGTATCAGCTTTTATTTCACCAAAGATATTATTAGACATATCCTTATTTCTTATTCCTAAAGTGTTAAGAGAGTTACCCAATTCAGGAAGTCCTCCAACACTTCTCATATTCCTGTACAAATATAAGTTATTTAAGTCTTCAGGTTCGTCTGCCGGAGTATCAACCGCAGCATCTCCATGCAATGTCCAGATTGCTACAGCTGAAGCAAGGATCGTTAATAATGAAAGTCCTGCTCCGGTTCCTGCTATAGTACCCGTACCTGTTCCGACTCCCGGGTTTCCCCAGCCTCCAGTAAGTGGAATTGCTATCCCTAAAAATGAGCCATGCGTAACGTATTTTGCCTCGCCATTAAAACCCAGATAGGTATGTCCCGTATTCTGCTCAGAACTGTTGGTAATGACAACATTATCTACAACGCTTCCGTCAGGGCGGAAATCTGTGAAACCTCGTTTTGTATATTCTTCATCCCCTTGCTGCATTCCTGGTAAAAACACCCATGCTCCGTTTCTATAGCCCCATCCAGCCCCTTCTCTTCCATCCGGATCAATAAAATTTACCGGATTATCAAAGGCATAATTGTAAGGGTTCAGCCTTGTCATTTTTTCAGCTAACGGATCCAGGACCCCCCATCTTCCAATTTCAGGCATATACATCCTTGCTCCATAGTCATACATTCCGGATTCTTCCTGAAGTTCCTTTCCGTTATATTTGTATTGATATGAAGGATTTCCAACGCCATCATTGTAACCGCGATGCTTTAATCCAAAAGGATAATAGTTGTTTTCTTCAATAACCTGTACTCCGCCTGTCCCATTATTTGTATAGCTAAGCCTTACATTTCCTAAGTGATCTGAATAATTGTAAACATATTTGTTATTTTCGAAATTATAATATCCTTCAGCGGTAGGAATGAATTTTAAAACCGGAGGGAAAATTTGTGTTGTATTTCCCTGCACTTCATACTGAAAACCATCTAGGTAATCCGTCACTGTAGAGGACTCCGTAGTATTTTTACCTACTCCGTAAGTATATTTTTTGTTCAGCTTTACACCATCCGATCTATAAAGGTACTGAGTCGTAACATTTTTTATAAGATCTCCTAAAAACAAATCCTTTACAACGTAGGTCTGATCGAAAGTAAACTTATCAGCCAGATCAAGATGATTGTAATCTATATCCAGAATGCCTCTATCTTTCTGATCTGTCATATTTCCATTAAGATCATAACCAATAGTATTTCCGGAACTATCAGGATATCCGCTGTAATTACCAGAATTATCTTTGACAGAAATCAGCCTGTTACCCGTATAAGTATACGTTAAATTATCTATAAGAAGCGGTTGATTATTGTATGATTTCTGATATCTGCCTAAACTTCTGATATTACCTCCAATATCATAATTTACCCACTCATTATAAAAATTATTTTCAATGACTGTAGCACCGGGAGTGGTGAAACGGCCAAATGCTAATCTGTTTAAAGTATCATAGGAAAAACCATATCTTCTTAAAATATTATCACTTTGTGTTTTCCAGTCGATCTCAGAAATGTTTCCGTTAAAGATTGCGTATGTTTCAGTATTTGCAGGATTCTGATATTTAATGGAATACCCAAACAATTTTCCGTTCACAAGATTATCCGGGTCATTTATTTTTGTCATCCAGCCCCTGATGTTGTACTGATAATCTATTGTCTGAAGTGGATTTGAGATACCTGCCCCTCCCACTTTTTTGCTTGACAACTGAGAAATTTCGTTGTACGTATTTTGAGTCAGTACCTCTTCTGTATTATTATCTACCTTATGTTTATGTACAAGCAATCTGTTTTGCGAATCGTATTCAAATGTTTCTTTTATAATCCTTTCCGTATCACTATTCAGCCTTTTGTGCTTTACAATAGTTTGTTTTACTGCTCCTGAAAAGTCAAGTACAGATTCTGTAGAGGTATAACCTCCTAAATGATTGATAGAAAAGGTTCCGATTTCCCTGCCTTTCATATCATAATAAGAATAACTCTTAGTCCAGTTATCGTTCTCAATATTTTTTATCAGTGTCAATAAACCAAGTCCTTTGGTATTATTAGCATCAGCAATATTATCAGTAACCGCATTAGCCGAAGGTGCCGGATTAAAACTATACGGCGGATAGGTATCGTAATAATTTACGCTGAGCAATTTAAAATTAACAGTTGGATACGTAGTATTAGCCGGATAATAGACCTCCATTCCTGCATTATTAAATCCTATAAAAGCCTGCCTTAATGTATTGTTATTGGTGAAGGTATTAGTTGCATTTTGTTCAAAAACCCGACCCTGGCTTCCATAGGCCTGTGCACTTGTATAAATTCCTTTATAAACGATTCTGCTGAATTGGTCATATTTTGTAAACATCCATTGTTTAGCGGCTCCAAGGTTCGCATCCTGAGCCAGTACTAATCTGTTTTGTTTATCATACACCATATACTGCCATCCTTTTCCGGGAAGCTTTTTCTCCACAAGCCTGTTCACTCCATCATAATGGTATTGATAGCAAAGGTCATTTAGGATAAATTCCGGAACTTCGACGTTACTTCCCGTTCCATAAGCATTAAAAAAATCCATAATTGCTTTGGGTGGAATTATATAAGCCAGCTGATTAAATTCGTTATATACGTAGTAGGTATCTGCATTTTCATCATCCTGCGATATCTTACGAAGCAGTATTATGTTTCCGGATCCATTTGTAAATTGCACCACTTTATTTCCGTCCTCATCAGTTACTACGCTTTTATATAACTGATTTACCGCATATTCATTTTCCCAGACAACCTTTGAATAGGTGGTATTGTCTGTTACGGTTGTGATTGTAACGAATCTGGCTACATGATCGTCCAGAATATTAGCCTGATATTTAAAACTAACAGGATGGTTTTGCCAGGCCTGTCCCGGCTGCACATTTGATAAAGTTCTTTCTATTGGAGAAGCTTCAATATTTTTATGAGTAAACGGAAAATTATCTCCATAATAATTTGTAGCATTCGAATTAACGCCTGACTGAATGGCTCCATTTAGTGTATTCATTGGTGAGGGAAGCCATGAATCTACCTGTCTTCCAAGTTCATCATAATCAATTGGTGTTACCAAATCTTTACCCTGTGGAGTTGCTTTTACATTAATCAACTGCTTAGGTCTTCCTAATTTATCAAAGTACTGAACTGTTTCAGAAACCTTAGGATCACCAGAAGCAGGATAATCAAGGTAGTTTTTAGTATAAATATAATTTTCGTTGCTACTGGGTACAGTTGTTTGTGCATATAATGTACCTGCCAAAAACAGCATACATAATAAAATCAGAGTTTTTTTCATGGTGAATTAGTTTACAGGAAAGAATAGTTCATAATTATAGGAAGTATTGTTGGGGGTAGAAACGCCCAAATGTCTTCGTATAATAATCTCCCCATTGGTTTTAATTGTATAGTACACCTGTCCGTTGTAAGATGAATAATCTGATGTTGGCCTGCAGTTTCCTACAATGTCAGCCACTTTTACACCTGTGGTCGTCCAGGGTAAATTGACTGAGTTCGGCCCAGAGGAAAACCCAAAACTTACCTTATACATAGCGTTAGTAGTAACAGAAGCACTTCCTCCACCTGATATTCCTAAAGATGAATTGAATGAAAGACTACAAGATGTTGTAGAGTTACATAAGCCATTTGCATTGGCGTAATACTGACCATTAGCGGCAATATCATTAAGCGCTGTCTGATCTGCCAGTGCCTGGCTTATCGTGGAGGAATATTTACCAGCAGGTACAGTGTAAACGATAGGTGCGGGAGTTGCCCCTGACTGAGTACAATTATTTTTTGTAAATGACTGACTTTTGAAAGTGTTATAATAGTAAACCGTAGGTACATACCCATATTTATACTCTTTTACCGTTTTCCCTGATCTGTCTTTTATTTTCTGAAGCCTCAATGCATTATCATAAATATAGCTCTCTCTTGTACCAGACGGCATCGTAATACTTCTAAGCCCCACAAGAGGATCATGAGTATAGGTTGTTACCTGATATGCTGCAAAAGCAGAATTGCCCCTGAAATTATCTAAAGTATTTAATAATGCTGTTTCATCATTGTTTGGCAAAGCCAGTGCATCATTATTTGAAGCACTCACAATACTGCTAATAAGAGAGGGATCAATATCTGATAATTTAGCTCCATCTATTTTAGCGATGGGCTTTGTCTGATTATATCCCCAGATAACAGTGGTTGGTATACCTTCCCTATTTGTAAATTGCTGTAGATTTCCTTTGCTGTCAAACTTATCATATGTCATTTGAACTACTGGTGAATTAATCAGGATATTGGTAGAAAGATCGGCATAAGGTAAAGGGAACCCAGCTGTTTTCAAATCAGCATCAGCCTGACTTGATGGAAAATTCTTATATACTGTTGATATAACCTTTCCCTGGTCCGTATCATTCTTTTTCTTGATTGAACTTTGAAGTTGTGAATTGGCAACAATATTTAAATTAATTAAATATTGCATTCCCTGTGTCAAAGGATAGGCAAAAGAGTTTTCTGTAATGCTTCCGTCAAAATGAGTTATCTTCTCTTTCGTTGGAAGAAAAAAAGGTTCCTGATAATTGTACGATATTGGCACCCCATTATTTAAGACCGGATTAGCTCCAAAATATTCCTTTGTGATCTGTTCTTCATTAAAGTTATTGGTACTTAAATAATTATTCCTGTTAATCTTTTTATATAAAATAAGATTTTCTGGAGTATTATCAATAATCAAATTCCAGGCAGGTTTAAAAATATATGAGTTAGAAAAATATACATTAAAATCCGTACTAACATCCTTTCCGATTTTGTAAATATAGGTTTCTGTCTGCGTTGGAAAAGCTGCTCCTTCACCGTAAACCTCTTTGCTAATTAACTTTGCTCTTAAATGGCTGCGGTTTTTGAAATAATTTTCATTCGCCACAAGCCTACTTCCATAAACACCTCCCGTATGATCTTCTGTATGAGGGTAAATATTAGGATAATTACTAAATCCAGTAAAAGAAAACACCTGCTTTCCTTTTCCTGTTTCTTCTTCTGTCACTTTTTCATATATAACAAAACTTCCGTCATCCGTTTCAGGCGTATTCTGCTGTGATAAATACACCGCCGGATAAGAAGCAACACCAGAATCGCTGACACTGTTGTACCATCCCCCAATTCTATTAGTAACCATAGAAGGTATACTTCCTATAGTCCCTGATGAAGTACCGCTATCGTTCAGATATTTATACTTAATTGTTCTGGCTGTATAACCATCAAGTATCTTTTGTTCCTTGACTCTGACTCCACCACCCAGCTGTTCCTGGCCATTCAAAAGAAATCTGTTTAGCTCATGAGTAAATATGAAATATCCCCCTGTCGGAGTTGTGATTTGATTTAGCATTCCTATAGAAGCCTGATTATCCGGAGCCATGTCTATATCACCATATAAAAAAGTGGTTCCATTAAGTGGAAGGTTATCAAATTTGAACTTCTGATTTATAATTTGGTAATATGTTTTAGGAAAGCTTCCGGCCGACTGCTGTTTAAAATTCCCGAAAAGATCCCTATAATTTTTGGTAGCTTCCGAAGTTCCTTTTGAAGGCATTGGACCGGGATTATAATCAAGTTTATAGTTGTACAAAAAGGTATCATCTTTATCATAAAATGCAACATCATCCAGTCTTAATCTTAAATCCAGATCACTTGAAACTTGTATATTTTTGAAATAACCATAGCTTAGTTTTACCTTTTTAACAATCTGCCCATTAATATCATAAACAATGATTTGAGAAAGTGCCCGTTTAGGATTTACATTATTATTATCATCAAAGGCGTCGGATCTGGTAAAATCATAGAAAAACTTTACCTTACCTTCACTCCAGTTAATTTCTTCCACATAATGATATACAGTATTTTGAGCATATTTATTATTAGTATAATCTACCGGTGAAATACCACCTCCCGGATAATTGATAATACTACCTCCATTTCCATAATTAATAATATATGAACTTAAAATTACTTTGCCTTTATCAAGATCCTTAAGCTTAGTCTGAGATTGCTGGAACTCTTTATAGGCAAAAGTTACTTTCTTATTGGAAGTGACATCCAGTATGGAATCGAGATTCCACGTATTGATATCAATATTATAGTTATTTTTTAAGATAAGCTTGCATATCGACATTTCGCTTTTGGGATATTCAGGTGATGAATCTGTAAAACTACTGAAAGGAAACTCAGTTGTGGAGCTGATGTTGACATCGTTTGTTTTAAATGAATATACATTTCCATACGCATTGATTACCTGAAACTGATCATAATCTTTAGCATTGTTTCTTAACAATGAATAATTATTCTGTGTGGCATAGTTATCAAGGTTACCCAATTTTGAACTACATTCTGTAGGAAAAACAGTATTCCATCCCATCCATCCTTTATTGGGAACATTACTGATGTCAAATTTATCATACTTATTGACATAAATTTTGTTGCCAAATCCATCTAATTCATGGCCTCTATAATTGTAGGTACTAAATCTTGGATCCCAATTGCCGTCCTGATTTGTTTTTTTATTTAAGTAAAATTTGGAATTTAATCCTGGGGCGACTGCAAAAAAAGTGTCTGCTGCCATATCAGTATATTGCTCATAATTTGAAGATGCAGCGGTAATTTTTGAGTCCGGCATATATTCAACATCACTATCATTGACCAGTCTTCCCTTTTTACTTATATACTGTCCCCAGTCTGAAGAAGGAT
This sequence comes from Chryseobacterium rhizoplanae, assembly GCF_900182655.1. Taxonomy (GTDB): domain Bacteria; phylum Bacteroidota; class Bacteroidia; order Flavobacteriales; family Weeksellaceae; genus Chryseobacterium; species Chryseobacterium rhizoplanae. The sequence continues at coordinate 903,279 of NZ_FXTC01000001.1, read as the reverse complement.
CATACACCGTTATCCATGTTAGCGAAGGTTCATCCCATTCTGCACGGGGATAATTACTTGAATTCTGGTTTATTCTATACTTATTGTCATCAATATCATTAACAAACTTGGTCACATTACCTCCGGCTATTAAAACCCAGTCTAATCCGACATTCGTGCTTTCCTGATTCACTTTTACTCCACTTGACGAGTATTTTAGCATAACAGGAACGCTAATATTCCCTTCTTTAACTTCAAAAATAGGAATTGAATATTCGGCCCTGCCCGTTGCATAATTAATCGGAATAAGTTCTGATTTAATTAATTGTGAAACTTCGGGAGTTGTAACGGTAAAAGCTTTAGCCAGATAATCATCCTTATTGGTTGAATTATTTGTAGTAGTTGTTTTCGCCAGAACCTTAATGGTATCTGATTCTTTTTTTGTTTTCTCTCTTTGTCCGTAAGTAGAACAGAAAGATAGAACTAAAAATAGTAAATAGTATTTTTTCATGGTTATTTCTTAATCAGTTTAGCATTCGCTGCTTTGTTGTTATCCGTTTTTATAGTCACCAGATAAGCTCCCTGAACCAAAGCCTGGGTATTAATCTTAGTCACTCTGTTCTTTGTTTTTAAACTCTGAAGCTGCCTCCCGCTCATGTCATACAACAGAATATCAGCATCTTTAAAATCAAAACCGATTTCTACATATGCATAATCAGATACAGGATTTGGATAAATCTTAATGTCATATTTTTCGATCAGCTGATCAACCTGCTTATCTCCCAGCTTAACAATCTTCCAGTTTTCTTTACCCAGTTCTTCTGTACTGGTTCCTGCCAAAACAATAGAGCCATCTCTGTTCAGTTTCAAATCGAAAAGTCTCTCTTCCTTCTTTTTGGATTCTCCCTTTACATATTTTCTCCACTGTTCATTGCCATTATAATCCAGATATAACATCCAGAATGTTTCATCATCAGTTTGTATTTTTCCTTCAGCCTGAGTGTAGCCTCCTAATAGAATTCCTTTAGAAGATGTATCATCTACAGAGTGAAGCACACTCATTCCCATCAAGATATCTCTATTTTTAAAATTGTAGGATTTCTGCCACTGTTCATCACCTCTTTCATTTAAGGCAATCAGCCATAGATCTGTGCCTTCTTTGATACCTACTGTTTTATTTCCTGCTCTTTCCGATCTGGATTCTCCACCAATAATAAATCCATTTGATGTTAATGCTAGTGTTCTGACATGATCATCACCTTTCCCCCCAAAGTTTTTTTCCCATTCTACTTTACCGTTTTTGTCCAACTTGACAATCCAGTAGTCACCCTCACCAAAGTTTTCAGTTTGTTTCGGAGTTCGGTATACAGGGTTCGGGGTTTTAACGTCTGATATAAAACCCGCATCTCGCATCCCGGACTCTTTGTCAGATCCCGAAACAAGAACCTCGGAACTTCTGGAATAAATTCCCAGTAAGGCTCCGCCATCTCTCGTTGTAATCATCTTCTCCACTTCGTCTAAGCCTTTTCCGCCTAGAATTAATTGGGAGAGTTCTTTTCCATTTTTATCGATTCTGGTAACCCAGACATCTTTGGAACCGTAGCCTTTTGCAGCATTCTGCACATTGCCGGCAACCACGAATCCCAGATCTGTGGTCTGAATAACAGCTCTTGCTTCTTCATCTGAAGAAGTTCCCAAAGTTTGCTGCCATAATTCATCACCAAATTCATTGATTCTAACCAGCCAAATATCTGATCCTCCTTTCGAATCATCTTTTTTATCAAATCCTTTTCCCGAAAAAGAGGTTCCTGCTACCAGAAATCCACCATCCTGGGTGGTAACAGTTGCTGATAAATAATCATGGTTGGATCCTGAGAAGTATTTTTCCCAGACTTCTTCTCCTTGCTGGTTCAGTTTGACAAGGTGTAAATCATAACCATTATTCTGTTTTTGTCTATCGGCAGCTTGCGACTGATTTTTAGACTGAATAGAGCTTCCAGTGATAAGATACTGCTGATCAATTGTTGTTGTAACTTGACTCAGGAAATCCTGAGTAGAAGATTTGAGATCTTTCTGCCATACTACTTCCTGAGCAGATATACAAAGACCTGTGTACAATACACATACATTCATAAAGAGTTTCCGCATTAGTTTTTTTGTGATCGAAAGTATTACAATATCGAACCAAGTAAGGAAACAAAGTGTTATTTATTCTTTAAGTTAACATTAACATTCATATACTATTACTGTATTAAGTATCCTACAGAAAACAGAACATTGGAGAATAAATAACATATCTGACTTCTTTATAATTGAGTTTTTTACTTTTGTATTAATAAAATTATCGGAATACTTTTCTATCAATTTTTTCACTTCCGAAACTATCTCCTGAATTTGAAGACCAATACATAAAGAAGTTCTTTATCATACTTTTTTAAGAGTTCTGCCGGATGAAGAATTGAAGCCAATTAAAAATTATTCGATTTCTAATTATAGCCAGTTGAAAAGCTATTGACGCTTCAACGCTGGCAGCCGGAAGCTATCTTCTTTCAGCAAAAACTAAAAAATGGAGAAATCATGCGTCGTACATTTATTAAAAAATAAATGTAATGGTAAAGAATTTTAAGAGATAACAATTCAACTGATATTGTATTACTGTTAGAAAACAAGCATTTCTTAGAGCAATAATTTTATAATATAAATCACAAACAAGGCCCGAGCGTTAAAATTCGTTAATTTCAACTAGTATATAATAATTATTTGTGAGATTTGTTATGAACATAAAATATATTAATATGAAAAATTTAAAAAAGCTTAAAAAAGAAGAATTAAAAACAATCGTTGGCGGATCAGATTGTACCAGGTTATGTTTTATCAACGATAAACTAACATGCGTTCCGTACAGTTCATGTGGCGGCCCTGGACTTGAGCCATAAAAAAATTAATACCCTGTATGACAAAGTTCTAAAGACTAAAAACAAACAGTGTATCCGAATTAAGGTAAGTTGTAACAGAATCTCTCCCTTTCCGCAAATGCGCTTTGAAGACGATAAACAAAGGTTTTTACAAAAGTGTGGCAAATTCGTGGCAAATGAAGCCTCAACCACAGAAAAACCTGATAAATACACAGAGGAAATGGGAAGGTTCGAATCCTGTATTCTCCACTATGTGTATCTGATAAAATCTTCAAAATACACTAAAAAATTGATAAATCCTGCAAAAATTGAATTTGCAGGATTTATATTTTTATAATCTTGAACCTAAGAAGATGTAATTTTACATAAATTGATTATATTCTAATAAGGTATATTTCCTTTTCTTAGCCTAAGCAATACGTGCTGAATCTGTGGAAGTAAAAGAAGCATCATGATAACACACATCACTCCTACCAGCATCCAGTCATAATAATCCCGGGTAGCACGCGCCAAAATCTGTTGCCGGATTAATACATTGAACTGGGCGACTGAAGCAGCTTTTGCAGTATACATATCATTACCTGCATTCATGTAGTGGTTTTGAATATCCATTAATGTAACAGGCAATTGGATATTGGTTTCTGTCAATGTTTCCCTGACTTTTTCCCTCACAGCCGATTTAGCAAATAGTTGAAGCTCATTATTAACAGCCAGGCTGGCGGTAAAACCGACGAACCTTGCCAATATTCCTATAAGCGATGCATTACTTGCAATTTTTGGTGGTGCAGCGGATATAGTAAATGAAACAACAGGAACAAATAAAATACCTGTAGCTGTACCATAAATAAACATAGGCGGAATGAAATCTGTTGTATTCCCCTGAACTGAGATAAAAATCAGCATATATGCATAGTACAAGGCCATAAAACCAAATCCTGCAATAATAATCCTAATCAGATTAAACCCCATAAGTATCAACCGGGAGGTAACAAACATCCCTAATGTAGTTCCTGCAATTACGGCTATCCAAATTGGTATAGTACTGAGCGGGTCATTACCTAAAACAGCTTCAAGATAACCATAAGCAAGTCCTGTACTTCCTTTGAAAATATAAAACAGAAAAAGTAACAGCAACCCGATTACAAAATTCTTAGTACTGAAAATTTGTAAATTAATCAATGGACGTTTAAGCTTCAATTCTCTGGCAACAAAAAGTACAAGAATGCTTATATTACCCAGACTAAGCAGAACAATTAACGGACTATCGTACCAGCCTAATTGCCGTCCATATACAAGGATATATCCCAGAATCAAAATAAAAGAGACATAAAACAAATAACCGGCCCAGTCTACCTGATATAGAGGTATTTTTCTGGTAAATCTGGCCTTACCATTCATTGTTGCCAACACAATTAGCACTAGTAAAATAAGTATTATAATGGGGCCGTAAAACAGCCGGTTAAAGTCATAAAAATAAAGTACAATACTGGAATAGATGGAATAGAACGGAACAGCGATCTGTATACTTCCATATAGAAGGCTGTATGCGATTATCCGGGCACGTGTGGACTGCAATCTTGGAAAAATAAGCTGTAAGACAATTCCGGAGATCAACGCACAGGTAATTCCCTGCACAAACTGACAGATTACAAACAATGTCCAGTCTTTGAAGTAAAAACAGATGAGAGAACATACAATATTGGCTGAAAATGCTGTCAACAAGTATTTTCGCGGCGCAAAATATTTGACAATACGAAAATCCAGCGCTAAAAAAGCTACAGTTGAGCCATAAATAACCACCATGCCATACTGGACGTCGGTAACCTGTACACCATAAAAACCCATTGCCGAAGCAGGACTGCTATAGTAAGCAAAACTAAAGAGACAGGTCATCAGTATGGCAAATATTACGGATCTTGCCAGCCATTCGGGAACCCAGGGGTTAAAAACCGGAATTTTATGAGCCTGCATAATTAATCTTTTAAAACATAAACATTGGCATTCATTCCTGCAGAAAGTTTCATCAGTTTTTCAGGTGTATCTCTCAGCCTGATGCGTACAGGAATACGCTGTATGATTTTCACAAAATTACCGGTGGCATTATCTGGTGGCAGTAATGAATATCGGGATCCCGTTGTTGGAGCAAGTGATTCAATAACTCCACTGAATTTTTCATCCGGAAAAGCATCTACTTCTATCTTTACAGCCTGACCTGTTTTGAAGCTGCCGACCTGCGTTTCCTTGAAATTGGCGAGCACCCACTTTTCTTCTGATCTATTAACCAGAAATGCCAGCGTCTGGCCCGGCTGTATCAATTGCCCTTCCTGAATGGTCTTTTTCCCGATCTGCCCGTTAAAAGGTGCAGTAATGATAGTATATTTAATATCGAGTTCCTGACGTTTCACCATGGCTTTTTTTATTTTTATTTCGGCTTCTGCTGCATTTCGCTGTGCATGGAGATCATTGAGTTTTGATTCGGCAACCCGCAGGGTAGCCATTGTCTGTGTGTAATCAGATTGTGTGACAGACAAAGCAGTGCTGATATTATCAAATTTTTGAGGTGTGACTGACTCGTCAGCCAGAAGATTTTTGTAACGTTCAAATTCTCTTTTTTGCTGTTTCAGCTTTGCCTCTGCTCCTGCCAGTTGGGCTTTTATAACCTCAATACTCTTTAGTTGTGTTTCTTCATTGGCCGCCAAAATAGGCAGTTTAGCAGATGAACCGGCCAGTTCTGCTGATGCAATATCTCTTTTTAAACCATATTCATCAAGCTCAATAACGACAAGTGTATCGCCTTTTTGTACCTGTTGATTGTCTTTATAATAGATTTTGCTGATGTAGCCACCTACTTTTGCATTGATAGGAGATAAATAGGCATCTACCTGTGCATCGTTGGTTTCTTCGTAGTGATATTGCCTTATGAAATATAAAGTCCCCCATATGAAGATACCTGTTAATAATACGGCTCCCAACCACTTAGTTACGTTTACAATCAATTGATCTGTTTTATTTTTGTTCATAATTATTTTTTTAAAGAATTCCTGCGATTGCCAGTAGCCGGATATGGCCAAGTTTTACGTTTGTTTGTGCAGTTGTTAAATTAAATTTTGCTTCCAGCAAAGCATTTTCTGCCTCCAGAAGATCAGTCAGCAGGGATTCCTGATTGAGATAGCTGTTTCTGATAACCCGTAGAGTTTCTGTAGTTTTTAAAATATTTTTTTCTGCGGTATTTACGCTTTCCAAAGCTTGTTCGTGCTGGAGGTAAGCTTCTTTTATCTGAAGAAAAATTTCATCTTTTTTACTATTAGCTTTTTCTTTGGCCTCGCCACTGATAATCCGGGCAATTGCAATGGAATGTTTGCTTTTGTATAAATTATCTATGGAAAACTGCACTTTAATTCCGGTTTGCCCGAATCCCCACACATCATTTGAGTAAGGATAAAATGAGATCTGGGGGTAGGTATAATTATAAGTTGAATACAATGACACTTTAGGCAAACGTGCTGCTTTAACCTGGCTGATATTTAATTCACTCCATTTAATATCACTCTCCATCAGCTTAAGCTCAGGTGACTGGTTGAGCGCAATATCCAGATAACCGGTATAATCGCTGCTGTAAAGACTTTCCATCTCTTGATTTCTTTTATAATCAATTGCCAGTTGCTGAGTCTGATCCCGCCCCATTAACACATTCAATCGTTGTTTTCTGATATCTATTTTCTTTTCTATATCGGACAGATTAAGTTCCAGCTGGGATAATTTTACAGAGGTTCGGAGCACATCGCTTTTTAGTACAACTCCGTTTTGGTGCAAACTCTCGATAAGTGATAATTGCTTATTCTCTGCAGCAATTTCTGCAAAGAGAAAATCACGGAAATACATGAATTTGTACAGATCAAAATACTCAACTGCAATATTATATTTCACACCGTGCTTTTCCAGCTGAACTTCATATTGCCTGCGTACCTCTCCTTCCCGCTTCATTCTGATATTTATCCTTTCTTTTCCACCATTAAAGAGATTAAAATTTAAACTATATCCTGCTCCATAACCATAACTTTTAACCGGTACATTCTGTGGAGAGGAGAATAAGCCTTCGCTATAAAGAAGAAATCTAGAATTGAGCTTCACATCTCCACCCAGCGAAAGTTCTGGCAAGAGATTGTCTTTGGCTTGAAGTACTTCCAGTTTACTTTGCTGTAGATATAAATCAGATAGTTTCAGTTGACGATTATTCACTTCGGCAGCTTTCCACATTTCTTCCAGACTCATCATAGAACCTGCTGCATCCTGGGCATGGAGATATGATATGGGCAGCAAGAATACTATTCCCAATATTGAAATTAATTTATAAAATTTCATGATCATTTTTTTTGTAAGTGTTTCTATTTTTTCTTTTTGTAAAAAAATCTGCTATTATTTTCCCTAATTCATCAAAGATTAAAGTCAAATCGATCATAGGCACAAAAGGATAAGAATAGGTCCATCGGTAGAAATTAATTGGCTCGATAGGGTAAGCCGGATGACAGCCTGCCTGATCGAAAGCTTTATCATTTGTTTCAATTCCGGGTTCCGGATCTGGGTTTGCTATTGTATGTTTCATCATAACTCTGTTATTATTTACTGTAGCAAAATTATTCAGGAGCGAAAACTATCTTTTAATATAATTAGCCTAAGATTTGTTATATTTGGCCACATGGAAATTCTTAAGCAGCTTTTAGACAGTGTAGACCAAAACCCGGATTCTATTCTGGTGGTACGACAGCAAACTGAACAGCAGATGCCTCCCCATCAGCATGATAAGGCACAGCTATTATTGGTTTTTGGGGGAATTGCTTATCTAAAGACCGCTGAGAAGGATTTTTATATTCCGTCAAGCCATTACATCTGGATACCGGGAAAATATCCCCATAATCTGATGTTTAATACTCAAGATCTTTATATTATTAACATCTACTTTCCGGAAGAAAAGTCTGACGGATTTTATAATGAACTGGGAATTTATCCGGTGAGCAAGCTGTTATCAGAAATGCTTACTTTCAGCGAAAAATGGCAGGGAGACTATTATAAAGGTTCCTGGGAATTTCAATTTCTTACCACACTGAAGAACCTTATATCGAAAGAAAATCTCAAAAAGTTTTCCATTCAGCTTCCTACAACCGATGATCATCGGCTTAATGCCATTACAGATCATCTCAGAATCCAGTTACATGAAAAGCTTACTTTAGAAAATACCGCAAAACAATCAGGAATGAGTGTAAGAAGTCTGACGAGGCTGTTTCAGACAAAACTTCAGATCACTTTTATTCAGTATATAAAAATGCTTAGGATTATCAGGGCTATGGAACTGATTAAAGATACCGACCTGAATATGACTGAAATTACTTATGAAGTAGGCTATTCCAATATTGCAGCCTTCAGCAATAATTTTCACCAGCTAACCAATATGAGGCCTACCGAGTTTAAGGCTATGTCCAGAATATAAAAATTTAACAGATGATTTGACTAATACACCAGCATTAGCCCATCCATTATTTTACCATTGAAAGATATAGAAGTATTTGTATAGCTCGTTAACCTATGATTTAAATGTATACTCATCATACACTGTATTGATAAGCTCATCAGGATTGATATTTCGTGAAAAAATAGGATAATGAAAACGGTCCAGTTTATTAAGAATACGTATAAGCTCCATCTTCTCGTAATAATTGAGATTTCCTGCAACGATATTGGTCGCCTGACGGATTTTTTCCATTTGATTTTCCAGGACCTGCAATCCTCTTCCGGTGATATGGATTAATTTACTGCGCTTGTCTAAATCAGAATCAGTTTGTTCAACAAGTCCCTGTCGTAAAAGCCTGGCAATAATCAGCATACCTACCGGCTTATCATGAATATTTTTTTTGATAAGAGCCATTTTTGTCATCTCACCAAAAGCCTTAAGATTAATCAGATAAATAAAGTCTTCCTGAGTCGAAAATTCAGAATCTGAGATGGCAGATTTTGAGTAGGTTTTTGCATACCGGTTAAGGTGAACAAGTAATGTACTGATCGCACTCTCCGGTGTTCTTCCATTCTCTTTGCCTTCCCAATAAGGTTCTTCAGTATGATTTTCTTCAATATTCTCTTGATCAGAAATCCATGTTTTAAAGCCCTGAATAGTTAACGGATACGACTCTGGGCTGGTGCTGACTTCAGTTTCAAACTCTTCCAGCAAGTCTATATAATCTTTAATAAGCGCGTAATTCATCTCTGTTAAATAGTTTACAAATATACTAAATCAACCGTATATATAAGCAAGATACAGTAAATAGAATTAATCTCGTAGGGAATTATCGGCCATGTATTACCTGTATAATGCTTTGTTCTTTAACCTCAGACGATAATCTGAACATTTGGTAATCAAAGTTTTCCGGTCATCCGTTCTGTGATATTCCTATGCAATACGGTATAATAATTGTTGGAAAATAAACAGGAGTAAAATAAGCGTATGGATCATATAGAAACTGAACCAATAGATTTGGTAAGAGATAAAGATTTTATTGATAAATACTTCAGTTTAACTATAAAAAAAGAATTGAATATTGACATCGATGTGAGCAATGAATATATTGCTGCACAAAACATTGTGTCCAGAAAATTAATTCTGGTTAAAACATTTTCAGACGTTGTCATGGGAAATCCCGACCTGTATCTTTTATTGGTTTATCTCATCCATGATATCAATACCCGCCCTTTAACAAAAGGACAAATCATTAGAGCATTGAAAAAATAAAAAGATCCCTCAAAGGTTTTTGAGAGATCTTCATTTTTTAATGTAAGTCAGGTTTATACCTGTTCTTTTAGATGTTTTGCTACCATTGCTTCCAGATCATCGAGATTAAAAGGCTTTGAAACATAATCATCAGCTTTTGCTTCGGATGCCAAAGCAACAATATCATTATTAGCTGTAACGTAAATGACCGGAATATGTTTAAATTCTTCGGTGCTTTTGAGAAGTTTTGTAGCTTCTACTCCTCCTATTTTAGGAATCCAGTTATCCATCAGGATAACATCCGGCTGATAGTCTGCCACTTTCTCAAGGATATCGTGTGAAGTTTCCGAGATTTTGACATCATATCCGTTTTCTTCAAATATAATGGTGATGACTTCTAAAATAGCCGCTTCATCATCAAAAATTAAAATTTTCTTTTTACTCATATTATGTAGATTATCTATTCTTAAATATTATAATTGTTTTATATAATCCGCTAAACCCGCGGGGGTGATAATTAAATCATATTCAATTTCTTCTATGGCATGTTTGGGCATAAATTCCACCTCTGCTGTTTCCGGATCCTGAATCCAGACCTGCCCATTATTCCTCTTAATATAGCTTAATCCTTCTACCCCATCAGCATTGGCTCCCGATAAAAGGATGCCTATCAGATTTTCTCCATAAATTTCTGCTGCAGACCGGAAAGTAACATCTATAGACGGACGGGAATAATTCATTTTTTCTGAGCTGTCCAATGACATCCATTGAGTATTCTCAAACAGCAAATGATAATCTGCAGGAACAATATATATGGTGTTATCGTCAACTTCAGTCTTATCTTCAACCTCTATGACCGGTATCTCCGTAAACTGCTGCAGTAAAGTCCGCAGAATATCTCCGGATTGAGCTTTGCGATGCATCACAAGTACAATGGGAACCGGGATGGTATTATCGAGGTTTTTGATCATTTCTATAATGACCTGTAAACTCCCTGCTGACCCTCCGATAACAATTAATTCTGTATTGGTTTGTGATTTCATTCCGGTAATTATTAATGGTGATCAATTTTTTTCCAGATTTTCTGATCTTCAACCTGATGATAGTTTTTGTCAATAGCAGAAAACCGAAGGGTTTCTTTCGCTCCCAATGCGAGAAAACCTAAATTCTCCAGGCTATCATCAAAAAGCCTGAACACCCTTTCCTGAAGCTCTCTGTCAAAATAAATCAGTACATTCCTGCATACAATCAGCTGAAAACTATTAAAAGAGCTGTCTGACACAAGGTTATGCGTTGATAAAATCAATTTTTCCTGTAAGCTTTTATCAAATCTTACACTATCATAATTGGCAGTATAATAATCCGAAAAGTCTTTTAATCCGCCAGAAAGCATGTAGTTTTCAGAATACAGTTTCATCTGCTGCAAAGGAAAAATACCAGCTCTGGCTGTTTCAAGAACGGCAGGATTTAAATCGGTCCCATAAATCAGAGATTTACTGTAAAGGCCGGCTTCTTTCAGCAGAATGGCTATAGAATATGCTTCTTCTCCGGTTGAACATCCTGCAATCCATACCCTGATCAGCGGATAGGTACCTAACTGAGGCAATATATGATCCCGGAGTGTTTTGAAAAAAGAAGGATCTCTGAACATTTCCGTAACATTTACTGTAACTTCTTCTACAAAACGTTTTAAGTACTCAGTATCATTCATAACTTTATATCTGAGCTCTGCAAAGCTGGTAAACCTGTCTAAAAGACATATACGGTTCACTCTTCTTTTAAATGAAGCTCTGCTATAACCGGAAAAGTCATAGCCATACCTATCATAAACATCTCTGATGAGATATTCTATTTCTTCATCTTTTATGATACTTGGCTCCAGCATCTATGAAAGTTTTTCTATTGCTGTTATTAAAAGATCCACGTCAATTGGTTTTGAGATGTAATCATCAGCTCCTGCTTCCAGACATTTCTGGCGGTCTTCAGGCATAGCCTGCGCGGTGACAGCAATAACCGGGACGTGCTTGATTTCCTGAGTATCTCTTATCATTCTTACAGCTTCATACCCGTCTATCCCGGGCATCATCATGTCCATAAGAACAACAGAAAACTTAGGGTTTGACTTCAGAATTTCTAAAGCCTCCTGAGCCATTGTACAGGATTCAACTGCATACCCACGGGCTTTAAGGGTTAGTTTTAATGCAAATATATTGCGTGGATCATCATCCACAATTAAGACTTTCTTATTCATCAGAATTTTATCTGTTTAACTTTCATACAACCAAACACGAAGGAGTGATAATAACTGATCAATATCTACCGGTTTTGAGATATAATCCGAAGCTCCTGCTGTTATACATTTTTCACGTTCTCCAATCATAGATTTGGCAGTTACGGCTATAATAGGCAATCTTTTATAGGCCGGCATTTTTCTTATCTGCTTTATTGTTTCATAGCCATCCATTTCCGGCATCATCATATCCATCAAAATAACGTCTATGTCAGGATGGTGGCTAATTTGTTCCAAAGCGTGCTTTCCATCCATTGCTACAATGACTTCAACTTTATATTTTTCCAGTGCCTTGGTTAAGGAAAAAATATTTCGGACATCATCGTCAGTAATGAGTACTTTTTTACCACTCAGTACTTCTGTTAAAGAGCCGAGCATTCTGCTTGTGGTACTTTCAGCCGAACTGTTTTTTTCTTCCACCAAATGTAAGAATAAACCTACCTCGTCTAAAATTCTCTGATAGGAATGTGCCGTTTTCACAACAATAGAATCTGCATACTGTTTTATTTTCAGCTCTTCTTCTTTAGACAAATGATGTTCAGTAAAAATAATGATCGGCAGATTTTCCAGCCCCTCATAACTTTTGATTGATTCTATGACGTGGTAATCATTTCCTTTTGTGCTTCCAATATCCAGGATAACGCAGTCTACAAGATCTGAAGTGAGTGCCTTTACACTATCCTCTACATTATGTTCTACCGATAATGAAATATTAAAATTACTCAGGAAATAAGACAATGCACTGGCATGTTTGGCATTTTCTTCAACAATTAAAACTTTTTGAGGCCCTTTTTGTAATGCTTCTTCAATTTTCCTGAATACATCTGTCATTTTATCCAGAGCAACAGGTTTATTGATGAAGTCTACCGCTCCTTTCATAAGGCTTTCTTTTTTCACATGCAGGGCAGACATCATATGTACCGGAATGTTTTTTACAGTGGTATCAGACTTCAGTTCATCCATCACTTCCCAGCCATCTTTTACAGGAAGCTGAACATCCAGTAAAATAGCACGGGGATGATACTGTCGGGCAGCTGAAAGAGCATAATCTCCTCTTACCACAACAATACCTTTATAGTTCTGTAAATGGGCATATTTCAATAGAGCTTTTGCAAAATTGGTATCATCTTCAATAATCAAAATAATTTTATCACCTTCCTGAATATTATCCCGGTCGTCTGCCACATCTTCAGGAATTTCTAATGTGTTCGTATGTTTACTTTCTCCTTCATCAAGGATATTCTGAATTTCTTCAACATCTTCACGAATGATTTCTACCAGATCCTGATCGGTTTCAGACTGAACAATCTCAGCTACAGGATGTACAGGAATCGTAAAACTGAATTCACTGCCTTTATTCACTTCGCTTTTCAAAGTCAGCTCACCTCCTAAAAGTCTCGCAATTTCACGGCTTATAGAAAGACCCAGCCCGGTACCTCCAAATTTTCTTTTTGTAGATCCATCAGCCTGCTGGAATGCTTCAAAGATAATTTTCTGTTTGTCTTCTGCTATTCCAATACCGGTATCTTTCACTGAAAATATAATAAAATCAGGTTTTTCAGAATGCTTTTTAACGTGTAAATCAATGCTTCCTTTTGTGGTAAACTTCAAAGCATTGGACAGCAGGTTTCTTAGTACCTGATCAATACGGAGCCTGTCACTTTCAATGATGGGCTGTACTTCTGAATCAATCTCGATGTTGAAAGGAAGTGTTTTCTCCTGAAATACCGGACTGAAAAGACTTTTCAGATCTTTTATGATATCTTCAACAATAACTTCCTGGTATTCCAGGGTCATTTTTCCTGATTCTATTTTTGCCAGGTCAAGAATTTCATCTATTAACGTTAATAAACTTGTTCCTGAGCTTTGAATAACTCTTGCAGATTCTATCTGATCCTCATTAAGATTCTCATCAGGATTTTCTGTCATTAACCTTGATAATAGAAGGATTGAATTAAGAGGTGTACGTAATTCATGAGACATGTTGGCAAGAAATTCAGATTTATATTTGGTACTGAGTGCCAGCTCTTCCACTTTCTTCTGAATTTCATTATTCCGTTCAGCAATCAAATGATTTTTTTCTTCCAGCAATCGTGAGCGTTCTTCCAGTTCTGCATTGGCCTGCATCAGTTCTTCCTGCTGTACTTTCAATTCTTCTTCTGAAGCCTGAAGCTTTTGCGTTTGTGCTTCCAGTTCGGTATTGAGATTCTCAAGTTCTGAGTGCTGTACCTGCAGCTCTTCAGACTGTGCCTGAGTTTCTTCCAGCAGCTGCTGTTCTTTCTCTCTTCCTTTTGCAGCATTCAGTGCTATTCCTATATTCACGCTGCATTCTTCAAAATAGCTGATTCTGTCTTCCTCAAAATTAGAGGTAGACCCTAATTCTATAACTCCTATCACATGGCCGTCAGCAAAAACAGGTATCAGAATGATGCCATAGATCTTAATGGTACTGCTGGCAAAAGTTACTACAAAATCATCTTCATGAAGATTATTGTACACCTGCGTTTTAGCATTCTTAAAAGCCTGCCCAACCATTCCTTCCCCTTGCTCAAACGTTTTTTTCATATTTGCTTCCAGCCCGAATGCATTGTTAAGTTTCAGAATGCCTTCGTCAAAAAGATACAATGAACCGTTGATACAGTTTCCATATTCAATCAGCTGGCTTAAAGCTTTATTGGATACTTCTTTTACTGATTTATTTCCGACAAGGGATTCATTCAGCAAAGCAAGTCCTTTCTGACGCCAGTCGCTTTTATTAATTTTATCAAAAGATGTTTTCAGAGATTCGGTCATGTGGTTCAGCGATTCTACAAGACCTCCAAGGTCGTCTTCCGAGTTATCCACAACTTTCTCACTGTAATCACCATTGGCTACCCTGTTTGCTATTTTTTGAATGGCACTGACACGGCGGGTCATTTCCTGATCTTTATCTCTGAGCATTTTCTCCAGTTCATCTCTCCTGATCAGGTCGGCACGCATTTTAAAATAGAAAAATGTAGTCACTACTACCGCAGCCAATGCAGAAAAAACAATAAAAAGAACTGTTGTTTCTGATGAGCGTGTTAAATCCTTGTTTTTGATTTCAACCTGACTTTCTTCATACTGTATAAAATCTTTTACGATTTTACGGCACTCGTCCATATAAGCTTTGCCGGTAACGATTTGCTGTTGGGTCATCACAACGCCCTTTCGCCTGTTTTCCACCAGATTTTTAAGGTTATCCATCACCTGACCGACTGCTACTTTTAATCCGGCAAGTCTTTCCTGTTGGTTTTTATCCTGTACCCCTAATGATTCTGCAAGTACCAAAGCTTTGGAATATTCTCTTAATCCGCGTTTATAAGGTTCGAGAAAATCTTCCCTTCCTGTCAGCTGGTAGCCTCTGTTTCCTGTTTCGGCATCCAGTAAAGCTACCAGAACATCCTTAACAGCGGTCACAGAACGCCTGCTTTTGGAAAGGCTCTCACGGTGATTCATTTGATTTTGAATACTCCAGTAAGAGGCTACTGAGCTCGCTATCAATATCAGAAGCGAAAGACCTATTCCAAACTGGAGATTTCGTATAATTTTTTTCGGCATGAAAATTAGTTTAATGGTAGGGTAAAATAAAATGTAGAGCCTTCATCTACGATACTGGAAACACCCACACTTCCGTGGTGCTGTTTGATGATTTCAGAGCATATGAACAGTCCGATTCCCATTCCCTGGAACTGCAGTGAAGATTCTTCCACACGATAGAATTTCTTGAATACCGCATCCTGCTTAAAATCAGGAATTCCAATCCCGAAATCAGTAACATTGACTCTCACTTCCTGAGCTTCATGGTCTACAAAAGTGGTAACGATCACCTGATTATTATGAGGTGAATATTTGACAGCATTGGTCAGAAAATTAATCAGGACCTGTTCGATACGGATCTCATCCAAAGGAATTAAAATATCAGGTTTTGTTCCGTGGCGTTCTATTTTTACCTGTTGCTCATGAGTCTGTAATATGGTTTCAATCGCATTACTGATCACATTTTCCAGATTAACAGGCTTTTTATTGATTTTAAGTTTCCCATTTTCAATTTTTGATACATCCAGAAGATCGGTGATCAGAGTATTCAGCTTTTCAATCTGCGTCTGAACTTTTGTAACAAATCCTGCTTCCGGACTTTCTTTATCTAATTTCAGCTTTCTTTCCAATAGCTGAACATAAGCTTTAATACTGGTTAAAGGAGTTTTTAATTCATGGCTTGCAATACTTAAGAATTCATCTTTTTCTTTTTCCACTTTTTTCTGATCATCGATATCTGTAAATGTTCCCACCCAGTTTTTAATACGGTGTTCATCATATACAGGGGTTACTCTAAGCAGATGATACCGGTAATGACCTGAAATAATATTTTTAATTCTGATCTCTAATTCCAGAGCTTTTCCTTTTTTCCTGCACCTCTCCAGTTCTTCGCTTATATTATGATCATCAGGATGTGTTTCAGGGAAATCCTGCTCATTGTCAGAATACTGATACCATTTACCGTTAACGAAATCAACAATTCCCTCTTCATTCAGGGTAAATGCAATCTGCGGAAGAGATTCCAGCATGAGATGAAAATGATCAATCTGGGATTTCATTGTTACCTGGGATTCCCTTCTTCCTTTCACTTCCAGTTCCAGATTCTGCTGCGTCTTTTTCATTGCTATATTCTGCTCCTGGAGATTATAGAAAGTTTTCACCTTAAGCAGAAGGATTTCAGGATCTACAGGCTTCGTTACGTAATCTTTACCCCCAGAAGCGTAACCTTGAGTGATAAATTTTTTATCGGTATTAACAGCGGATAAGAATATAATAGGAACATCTTTGGTTTTACTGTAGTCTGCAAGCGTTTCTGCTACTTCAAAGCCATCCATATCAGGCATCTGAACATCTAAAATAATTAAGGCATAGTCATTTTTCAATGCTTTGCCAAGAGCCTCTTCGCCGGAGCCGGCCGTTTCAACCTGGAAATCTTTAGATTCAAGCAATTTTTGAAGTGAATAAAGATTACTTTGGTTGTCATCAACAATTAAAATCATAGAAGTTAAAATCAATAATTAGTTACGGATACTTTAGCCTCAAAAATACTCACAATATTTGAAAAAACAGTAATTTTTAAAGGTTTATGCATAAGGAATTCATACCACATTTTTCAAGAAAAACATCAATGGCATAAGGATTGAAATTATTTATAATCTTTAAAAAAATCTCTCTAATTTTCAGAAAAATCATAATTATGAAAAAAACAATAAGCTGCATGAATATCGATGAGAAAATCCTTCACTCATTCGGGGGCGAAAATGCTATCTATAAAGCTCACGAGTTTATTTTCAAAGAAGGTGATCATTCACAGTATTATTTTCAGATTATCAGTGGAAAAGTAAAACTAAACACCTTTACTGAAAACGGAAAAGAATTTATTCATAACATACTGGGCAAAAATCAAAGTTTTGGGGACCCTCTTCTTTTTATTGAAAAGCTTTACCCTACCAATGCGATAAGTTTACAGACCACAGAAATTGTAAAGATGCCCAAAGATAATTTCATGGAAATGCTTAAAAGTAATCCGGAACTTTCCATGGAAATGAATATGTGTTTATCACAAAGACTGTATTATAACAACTTAATGCTCCGCAATCTGGCATTAGCAGATCCTATTCAAAGGCTGAAAGGGGTAATGGATTATCTGAAAAGCTATCATGACGGAGACTGCCAACACTGTTTTCCTATTGAACTTACCCGCCAGCAAATTGCTGATCTTACAGGACTGAGAGTTGAAACGGTCATCAGAACGGTAAAAAAAATGGTAAAGAATGAAATGATAAAGCTTGAAGGCCGCAGGATTTTATATTAGACTACAACCAGGATTTCATTTTCAGAAGCGAATCCTATCCTTTCAAAAATAGAGTACAAATAAACTATAAAACAAAAAAAGCTGGCCGGAATTAAAAATTCCGGCCAGCTTTTAAACTAACTTTAATTTGTTTTTTTTCTCCATTCTGCCTTCACATCTTCAGCGGCATCTTTAGTTTGCTCCCATGCTTCATCAGCTTTATCCTTAATATCTTCCCATGCATCGGAAACATTGGATTTTACCCTATCCAACCAATCTTCCTGAGTTGCCTCCTGATCATTATCTCTTTTTTCATTGATATAATCTTTAGCCTTATCTGCCAACTCACTGATCTTCCACTTGGCATTATCAGCAGCATTTTTTAAAGAGTTCTCTGTTTGGTCTACTGCATTTTCCGCTTTGTTGTAATCTGAATTATTCATAATATAATATTTAGGTATTTGGTATATAAATAAACAATGTTCATGCCTAAAAAAGAAAGCTCATGTTAAAATTTTCTTAAAAATTAAGTTTAATAAGAATTTCAATTTTTCTTTCCGCTGAGGCTTCTGATCATTCCTTTGAAGATAAACCCATGAAATGGCAGCACCATGAACCAATACAATCTGCCCCAAAGGCCTTTTGGACGAAATACAGCTTTTTGCCAGATCTTATTTTTGTAAATTTTAAACATCAGCCAGGCTTCTCCGGGCAGCTTCATCTCAGCCAATAATATAAGTTTGCCTTCTTTACGGTCAGCATATAAAACCCGCCAAAAGTCTAATGCATCTCCATCTTTAAGGTCTGAAGGATGCCTGCGCCCTCTTCGCAGCCCCGGGCCGCCAACAAGTTTATCAAAAAGTCCTCTTATTTTCCAAAGATCCTGCCCATACCAGCCATGATCTCCTCCTAACTGAAAGACCCGGCTCATACAGGCTTCCCTGTCATCATACTCCTCACTCCGCAGGTCCGTAAAACAACCGTATTTCGGTACATCCTGGTATTCTTTCAAGGTTGAATCATTACGGCTGCTGATGAAACTGTCTTTCCAGCTGGAAATGATTTCATTGGCCTGAATTTTTGCAAGAGTTCTCTTCAATGCTGTATCATATGAAAACGGCTGCACACCGGTAATTAATTTGATCTCAGCAAGACTTTCGGGGCGGCAGACCACTTCTATTTTCATGCTTCCAACCAATGCTTTGGCTAGATTATAAGAGGTTGAAGTAATAAAATAGAGCCAGTACGAAGACAGTCTGGGCGTCATTACAGGCAGTGTAAAAATCTTTCTTTTAAGACCTCTTACTTGTGCAAACTGCAACAGCATGTCTTTGTAAGTCAGCACATCATCACATCCAATGTCAAAATTTTTCTGATAAGCAGCTTCTTTAAACAAAACAAAAATCAGGAAATCCAGCACGTTGGCAATTCCTATTGGCTGACATTGGGTATACAGCCATTTGGGAGCTACCATGACAGGCAGTTTTTCAACGAGATCCCTTATAATTTCAAATGATGCGCTTCCTGACCCAATGATAATTCCTGCGCGAAGAACTGTCGCGGGAACCTTGCAGTCCATCAGAATTTTTTCAACTTCGTACCTTGAATTCAAATGTTTTGACAGTTCTTTTTCATTCACCAGCCCTGACAGATAGACAATATGTTTACATTGCGTCTTCTCCATATAACCGGAAAAGTTGGCGGCACATTTTTTTTCTGAGTCTTCATAATCAGCAGTATTGCTCATGGAATGCATCAAATAGTAAGCCCCTGCAATATCTTCCGGAATATTTTTAAGTGTTTCCTGCTTTAGAAAATCGACTTCAATAACTTCAATGAGCTGTTCGTCGATATCCATGTCTCTTGTAAAACGAGCGGTATCCCTGCAGCAGCAAATGACCTTATATCCCTGCGCGGCAATCACACTGATCATCCTTTTACCGATATAGCCGGTAGCTCCTGTAAGCAGTATTTTTTCCATAATTATTGGATTAAACGGATCAATAAATATCCCGAACGGCTGAAGTCTATTATATTTTTTCTAAAAAATGACCAAAATAGTCTTTCTTTTTAACAAGATAGCCTGCATTAATCTCATTGGAATCAATTTCCAAAGGAATCCTGCTTTTAAGAATGATTCTGCTGTTCTCAACAGATTTCATCTTGTCAGGATTATTGGTTAACATATTGATTTCCTTAACATCCAGCAGATTCAGCATTTCCACGGCCACATCAAAGCTTCTTCCGTCAGCCGGCAAGCCCAGTCTGAGATTAGCTTCAACAGTATCTAATCCTTGTTCCTGAAGCGCATATGCTTTCAGCTTATTGATGATCCCAATATTTCTACCCTCCTGGCGGAGATAAACGATCATCCCTCCTTTTTCAGACATATATTTCATCGCTGCATCAAGCTGCTGACCGCATTCACATTTTTTAGAATGAAAAACTTCTCCGGTAATGCACTCAGAATGAAAGCGGACATTAACAGTCTTCTTATAATCTGTATTTTCTGCTACCAGAACCAAATGCGGGCTCCAGTCTTTTTCATTTTCTGAGAATGCATATATAGTGAATAGCCCGTAATCTGTAGGTATTTTTGATTGTGCCTGTATTGTAAGCATACGTTTCGATTTTAATTTAAATTTGAGAATTTATTTATCAAAAGGACTTTTCTTATCCTGTTTCACCCATATTAACTTTGAGGTATCATATCCTATCTCCTGCGCTTTGCTGATAAATTTCTGCTTTATGTTTTCAGGAATAGTTTTTTCACGGGAAAGAATCCAGAGATAGTCTAAATTTTTCCCGGCAACCAGTGCAAATTTGTACTCTTCCAGTGCAACTACATTATACCCGGCGTAAAAAGGTCCGAAAAAACTCACTTTCAGAGCGGCCACATTTTTCTCTCCTCTGAATTTGGCAGTACCATTGGCAGAAACCCATTTGTTCTTTTTAAAATTATATCCGCTGTTGACTACATTTACATTTCCGTCTGCATTAAGGCTGTACTGAGCGATTGCATTATCAAGATCTTTTTCAAAACGATAATCGAATCTGGCAATCTCATACCATGTCCCTAAATATTTGTTAATATCAAACTGGCCGACAGGCTTCGCTTTCTCAGGCATAGAAGAACAAGAGATCAAGCCGTTGAACAGACCGAAGCTTAGTAATAATGCAAGAATGATCCTATTTTTCATTTTTAGTTATTTTTTTAAAGAAATAAATATTGAGTAAAAACTGGCTGTAGCCATAAACAGCATCTTCAACAGGAATGGTTCCCATTCTGATCCCTAAAAAGTCATCAGGATTATAGTTTACCACAGGCGAAGGAATTAAAGATCCCGTCAGGATCCCATTTACTGCGAAAAATCCGGGCATCAATACCAGATATACAAAGCTTGCTCGTGCTATCCAATCTTTTTTAACAATAAAATGCAGATAACAAAGTGTAAATATCGTTACAACCACAGTGAGCAAAGTATATATTCTCTCATGATACAGAAGTCCTGCCACACTGAGAATAATAACAGCTGTGAATACAATAAGATTATTTAAGCCATCAATTCCTCTCAGGCTAAAAAATTTTTCCAGACAGTAATAAGTAAAAACACATGCAAACGGAATGCAGTAAAAAAACAGCCATTCTTCAATAGGAAGCCCTGCTATTGTAAAGCCTAATGTGTAATTGAGATCAAACCACCACACTCCTTTTGAAGTAAACCATACATCCCAGATAATAAAAGGAATTGCTACGATGGTAGATGACAGTAGAAACTTCCCGAAAAGTTTATTAAACTGTATTCTCTTGTCAAAAGAGGCCAAAAAGCAGATAATGACCGTGAAAAAGTTAATCAGTATGTAAGTATAAGGCATCATTTTTTATTGAAATACATTTTAAAATATTTAACAGGTACCCATAAAAATCCAAAACACTCTCCCTCTTCCTTTCCCAGGTGTTTGTGATGCTGTTTATGAGCACGTCTTATGGCAAGCCAATATGGATTCTTTGTTTTTGTAAAGATCTTTGCTCTCTGATGAATAAAAATATCGTGTACAAAGAAATAGGCCATTCCGTAAAGGCTTATTCCCAATCCGACAAAAAACAGATCACTGAATTCCTGTCTTACCCCTGCATATAATAATACAATAGCAGGACTGGCAAAAATGAAAAAGAACAGATCATTTCTTTCAAGTTTTCCATCGTGGCTGTGATCGTGATGATCCTTGTGCAGACTCCACAGAAAACCATGCATAATATATCTGTGAATAAGCCATGTGGCTCCTTCCATAGAGATAAAAACAAGCAGAACAATCAGAAAATTCATATTAATTGTATTTGCGGTTAAAAAGATCATTCAATACATTGTGTCTGAAATCGAAAATACTTCTGAGTTTTTCTTTAACAAATAACCGGTGCGCTACCCTTCCTAAGATTCCCAATGGGAGTTCATAATCTACAGTATCCTTCATTAATACACCATTCTCATCAGGAATAAACTCATGAAAATGATTCCAGTGCTTATAAGGACCTTCTTTCTGAAAATCCGTAAAGCTTTTATAGTCCTCCACCTGACTGATAATAGTTTTCCACTTCATAGGAATTCCCAATACCGGAGAGACTGTATAATCTATTTCCATTCCTTCAAAAATAGATTCATCCTGTATATCTGAAAGCACTAAAAAGTTCATACTCTTTGGCGTTATTTCAGATAAATTATGAGGAGAGGAAAAGAATTTCCATGCTGTCTCAATATCACAATTCAAATGTTGTTCTCTATATAATCTGTACATCATTTATTTTTTTATTGATTTATGATCCTCTAAAACAAAGAAGCTATTAGAAATAAGCAGATTTGTATCTTATATAGCTTTTAAATGCTACCAATAATTTCTGGGAATTAGCAATCCTGATTCTTTGCTGTAAAATATGCTGAGAACTTGTTTTCTTTATTTTTTCAAATAAAGAGAGATAGTATCTGTATGCCAGATATACTCCAAACAGAGAAGAACCCGGCAGTTTTTTGATTCCCTGCAGTGCTTCTTTGAATTCTTCTTCAATTTCTTTTTCAATCTGAGCTTTGACGGTATTATCAAAAACAGCCATATTCAGAGACGGGAAATAGGTTCTCCCCAAAACCTGATAATCTTCTTTCAGATCTCGTAAAAAATTCACCTTTTGAAAAGCAGATCCCAGCTTCATAGCGAATGGTTTAAGTTTTTCAAATTGCTGCTTATCACCTCCTGTAAATATCTGCAGACACATGAGCCCCACTACTTCTGCAGAGCCATAGATATATTCGTTATAAAGTTCTGAATTATAGTCTATTTTTTGCAGGTCCATTTCCATACTGTGCAGGAACTGATCGATCAAATGAATATTGATATCATACTGACGTACTGTTTCCTGAAATGAGTGTAGAATCGGATTGAGTGATATACCGTCTTGCAGCGCGTCGTAAGTTTCAGACTTTAATCTTTTCAAAAGCTTCTCTTTATCATACCCATGAAAACTGTCAACAATTTCATCGGCAAGGCGTACATACCCGTAAACAGCATAAATGGCAGGTCTGATAGAAGGCTTCAGTGCCAATATTCCTAATGAAAAACTGGTACTGTATTTTTGAGTAGTGTACTTACTGACCTCATAAGACAACTCATCAAACAATTTTTTCATATTATTTTATTTTAGTTTATTAACCTCTTGCGCTACAATTTTTCCAGAAATAACTGACGGCGGAACGCCAGGTCCAGGAACAGTCAGCTGCCCGGTATAAAAAAGATTACTAATCTTCTTGTTTCTTATTTTAGGTTTCAGGACGGCAGTCTGTGATAAAGTATTAGACAGTCCGTAGGCATTTCCCTGATAAGCATTGTAATCCGAAATAAAATCACTGACACAATAGCTTCTTTTGTATTGAATCCTGGAAACAAGATCGGTTTCTCCAGTATGTTTTTCAATTCTTTCAAGCATTTCCTTCAGGTACTTTTCTCTTACAGCCTCCTCATCATGTATTCCCGGTGCGAGAGGCAGCAGCAAAAAGAGATTTTCACAGCTTTCAGGCGCTACATCCGGATCTGTTTTTGAAGGACAGCAAGCATAAAAAAGGGGTTTAGCCGGCCATTTCTTATTGATATAAATACAGTCTATATGATGATCAAGTTCATTTTCAAAAAATAAAGTATGATGTTTTAAATGAGAAATTTTTCCTTTGATTCCCAGATAATAAATAAGACATGAAGGAGCAAAGGTTTTTGTTTTCCAATAGGCATCATTATAATTCCTAAGTGATTTGGAAATTAATGTTTCTGTATGGTGGTAATCTGATGATGCAATAACGGCGTCAAATTCATAATCTTTACCATCTACTGTTAGTGAGACTACTTTTCCGTTTTCTGTATTGAGCTTCTGGACCTCATGGTTAAAATGAAAAGCGGCTCCCTGCTTTTGGGCTACGTCTTTCATCGCCATAACGAGCTGATAAAATCCTCCCATAGGATATTTTGTTCCCAGCACATACCCTCCGTAATTCATAAGGCTGTAAAGCGCGGGAATATTCCTGGGTGAGGCCCCAAGAAATATAACCGGAAATTCCATCAGGGATCTGAGTTTCGGATCAGAAAAATATCCTGAGACATATTTCCTGAAATTACTTAAAAGATCAAGTTTCAGTGCGCTTCCTGCTATTTTTAAAGAAGCAAATTCCAGCCAGCTGTAACAAGGTTTTGTCACAAAATCTTTCATCCCCGTTTCATACTTAAACTGAGCAGACTGCATAAATTGATCATACTTTTTACCCGCTCCTGATTCAGTTTTTTCAAATAACTCTCGGATGTCTTCATTTTTCTCAGGAACTGAAATCTTTTCTTTTGAAAAAATCATCTCAAACTGAGGATCCAAGGATACCAGTTTAAAATAATCAGCTGCTTTACAATCAAAATCGCTGAAAAAACCTTCGATAATGTCAGGCATCCAGTACCAGCTCGGGCCCATATCAAATAGATATCCTTCTTCAGTTTTAAATTGCCTTGCACGGCCTCCGGGCTGATCGTGTTTTTCAAAAACATGCACTTCATGTCCGGATTTTGCTGCATAAGCAGCAGCAGAGAGTCCGGAAAATCCAGAACCTATCACCGCTATTCTCTTTCTTGAGCTTTCAGTATTCATCATCATTTATTTAATAGTTTTTTTAGAGACACTTTTCATTACAGGCTCAGTTCAATTTTTTATATACGGCACTAAGCAGATCCTTCGTTTCCAGATTCATACGGTAAAAGGAATCATGAAACTCATCCAATTTAGAAAGTATCGCAATGAGCAGCATTTGTTCAGAATGAGTAAGATTCCCTGTTACAGCCCTTGATGCTCTGCGGATTTCATCCATGTGATCATCCAATATAGCAAGCCCTTTCTCTGTTATCTGTATATTTTTTATTCTTTTATCTTTTGGAGAAACCGCCTGTTCAATCCAGCCGTTACTGAGCAGGCGATTAATAGTAAGTATACCTGAAGATTTCTCATGTACATTATGCCTTATCAATTCCATTTTTGACATGGCTCCCATGCTTTTCAGGCTGATAAGAAAAATAAAGTCATCCTGACTGGAAAACACTGAACTGCCGACTGCCGATCTGGAGTAAGATTTTGCATATCTATTCATTCTGATCAATAAAGTATTAATAATACTATCTGAGCTTCTTCCTAATTCTTTCCCTGTCCAATAAGGATTTTCAGGATCCTGTTGATGGGCAGCATTGATCCATTCTGTAAAACCATGAAGATCATTACTGTAAATAGCTTTACCTTCATTTTGTTCCATAAATTGCTGAACGAGTTCCACAACTGATTTTATAAGATCAAAATTCATATCAATCATATTAGTACACAAATATACTTATATAAGTTTATAAATAAACTATATTTTGTTTTTATTTTAATCCTGATCGAAATTAAAAGTATTTAAAACCCGTACTATAGGACACAGATGGCAGCTGAACAAACAAAAACCTGTCTTTAAAAAGCACAGGTTGAAAAATAATAGGGTTGAAGAACCAATATAAAACTGGTTTATTAATAAATCATAAGGCTTAAATAAGGACATCCCAACAGTTAAGTTTGGTATTGGTTTCATTACTTAACAAAAAAACCTCCCAAAAAGAGGAGGTTATTAATGAAATTTATATAAAAGTGATCTGGTGTTAAACAAAGTTCCTTAAAAACTGCTTTCATATTAACAATGCACATGCCATATACATCACTATCCATAGAGATCCGGTTTTTTGTGGTATCTTTTGATAGCTTTACAGTCTTAACTATTGATTTACTAAAATAATCTGTTATGCAGAGACCTTAATGCTTCGATCTTGAAAACAGATGGAATTAATAATGAAATATTATTTTCACTTCCTCCATAGGAAATCATTCGTATTGGAATATGCTTTACTGCTTCAGAGACAATAGTTGCATATCCATGATTATTTTTTCTAAAATCCCCAACAATGCATATGATAGACTGTTCACTATCAATTTCAACTGAGGAAAAGGCGTTTAGTTCTCTTACAATTTCAGAAAGATTATCCGTTTGGTCAATGGTAAGCGAAACTGCCACTTCAGAAGTAGTAATCATATCTATAGGAGTTTTATAACGTTCAAAAACTTCAAAAACCTTTCTCAAAAAGCCATACGCCATCAGCATGCGGGAAGACTGAATACGGATTGCCGTAATGCCATCTTTAGCAGCAATGGCAACAATCTGATTTTGATTGGTTGTTTCTCCCGAGATCAATGTTCCCGCTGCAGAAGGGTTCATTGTATCTAATAATCTTACAGGAACATTATATTTTCTTGCAGGAAATACACTTTGAGGATGAAGAATTTTGGCTCCAAAATAGGATAATTCTGCTGCTTCATCAAAGCTTAGTCTGGCTATAGACTTTGTATTCTGTACATATCTCGGATCATTATTGTGGAACCCGTCAATATCTGTCCATATCTGGATTTCTTCTGCCTGCAATGCAGCTCCCAGTAATGAAGCTGTGTAATCAGAACCTCCCCTTTGCAGATTATCGATTTCCCCCTGGGCATTTCTACATATATATCCCTGGGTAATAAACAAGGTTTCTTCCTGGTATTTTGCTATTTCAATACCTGCCAGTCTTCTGATTTCATCAATATTGGGTTCCTTATCTTCATCAATCAGCATAAAATCTAATGCTGATAACAGTACAGAAGAAACTTCTTTTTCCTTTAAATGCAAATGAAACAGAGTTGTTGAAATAATCTCACCTTGCGCAAGTATAATACGCTCTGCACTGGAAGTGAAGTTTTTATGTTTGAACTGGTAAAAAAGATCAAAAATTTTATCAATAAAAGCCAAGGCTTCAGCGATTCCTTTTTCTGTCTTAAACAATTCATTTACAAATTTTTTATATTTCTCATATAGCACATCAATATGTTTGTAGGCTCCTTCAATATCCTTACTTTCATACAGCTCCGATAATTTCACCAAATCATTTGTAGTACCGGAAACAGCCGATAAAACAACCAAGTGTTTGTCTGACGCCTGAGATTTGATAATTGGTAATAGCTGTTCGATTCGTTCCGGGCTTCCTACCGAAGTCCCTCCAAATTTCAATACTTTCATAATATATTAAATTGTTAAAATTTTTTCAAAAAAAAAGAGCCTGTCGTGATGACAAGCTCCTGATGTATTTGATTTCTAACCAATAGGAAAATGACTCACGACATTTGGCGTAAGTACTGTTTCTTTCCTTTTTTTAAGTTAGACAATATCATTTTCTTTTTTTGCTGGGCAAATATACAATTTTTTAGCAATCATAAGTGCAAAGCCTGCGAAAAATAGCATCCCATACCCCAGGGCATAACGGAAAACCTTGATATATTAATTATGGATACTCTATTTTTCTCCAGTAGCATTGAGGTATTGGACTACCTTTCAAACATTACAACACCGTATATCTTTCGTAGAATGGAGTAACTTTTGCCCTTACAATAACTAAAGTAACTAAATTATTATATATCAAACATGATATAGTTATAGTCGTGTACCATTTTTTAATTGTAAAGGTAATCCAGTCACCCTTTTCAATCAATTGGTACATCTTTTTGTTAAAATACCTTATAATATGATCTTTCCTCCTTCCTTTTAATGAAAATAAGTCTTTCATAACCTTTGATAATCTTTAATAATTTTTAGTTTAACAAGTTTTTATGTTATCCTTATTCATGGGTTAGTTTTATTATTCCAAATATAGTGAAATAGAAGTGTTATTATAATGGCTTAGATGATAAAATTTATGTTAAAATATCTTAAACCCTTTCTAGCAGGGACTTTCCAATTGTGTGCAATAGTAAAGGAATTAAAACCCAATCAAAAAATGTGGTACTTTTTTTGATACAATTTATTTAATATGGTTTGTGTTTTGTTATGCGTTTCATAGTTTATAGAAAAGATTATTCAGTAATAATTTATAAAATTTGAAGACATGATAATAAGTGAAGATTTATTATTAGCCTACGGTGCAAATTATGAAAGTTTTGAAGCGAATCAAACGATTTTTCATGAAGGAAATTTGCCAAAGTTTTATTATCAGATTATTAATGGTATTGTTGAACTCAACAATTACCACGAAGACGGCAAAGAATTTATCCAAAACATTTTGCATGGCGGAGAGAGTTTTGGAGAATCTTTTCTCTTTGATGAAAAGACCTACCCTACCAATGCTACAGCTAAAACTTCCTGTACTGTTCTCAAATTATCCAAAGCGGATTTCTTCAACTTACTGGATCAAAATCCGGAAGTTTCTTCCAAAATGTTTAAATGTCTGGCTGAGTGGCTATATTATAAGTATGTGATGTTATTTAATGTTTCTTCACCAGATCCCTTAAATAAACTCAAAACAGTAATGGATTATCTTAAGGGTAATGACAATAACAAATATTCATTTCAGATTCCTCTCACGAGACAGCAGCTGGCCAATTTAACAGGGCTGCGCGTGGAAACTGTTATCAGAACCATAAAAAAAATGCATAATGCTCATTTAATAAAAGTTCAGAACAGAAAGATATTTTATTAAAAAAAGGAATTCAGCAATAGCAGATAAAAAAAATTGAAAACTGCAGAATGAGATGAATCTGCCAACAATTGTTTGAAAAATAGAGTATCTTCGTTAGAGAAATTTTTATCAATCATGAAGTTAGAATTATACCAAATAGATGCATTTACTGAGAAAATTTTCCATGGAAATCCAGCCTGTGTCGTTCCTTTAAAAAACTGGTTACCCGATGAACAGCTTTTGAAAATTGCCCGGGAAAATGCCGTAGCAGAAACAGCTTTCTTTATCGATAACGGCAATACGATTCACCTGAGATGGTTTACCCCTGAAATAGAAATGGATCTATGCGGACATGCTACCCTTGCCACAGCGCACTGCCTGATCTCAATCTTAAACTACCAGACTCATACAATCATCTTTGAAACTAAAAGCGGTGAATTAACAGTTGAAGTTAAAGATGGTGTTTACTATATGGATTTTCCTTCAAGAATGCCTGAAGCAGCGACTCTTCCGGAAATCCTGTCCAGATCGCTCAATATCCAGCCCAAAGAAGTTTTCAAATCAAGAGATTATATCCTGCTGTATGATTCTGAAGACGACATCAAAAATATCAGAATTGAAAGATCTGTTTTTGACCTTATCAATCTGGATCCTGGCGGTCTCGTTGTAACAGCAGCCGGTACAGACAGTGATTTTGTATCAAGATACTTTACGCCGCAGTCATCTATTCTTGAAGATCCTGTAACCGGTTCTGCTCACTGCTCGCTCATTCCGTTCTGGTCTTCAAAATTAGGAAAAGATAAACTGTTTGCCCGTCAGCTGTCTGAAAGAGGCGGGCAGCTCTATTGCGAAAATAAAAATGAAAGGGTTATTGTGGCGGGTAAAGCAAAAACGTATTCCACGGGACATCTGTGGATAGAATAATATAATCCCAATCAAACTGAATAGTCAAACAACCCGTTCTGGAGAACGATCTATTGAAGTGACAACAAACAAAAAGGCATTAACTATCTTTGGTTAGTGCCTTTTCTGTAAAAATTTGGTTATCCAAAAGAATGCAGGTAAAAACAGATCGGATATCCCAATAAAAATTTTTTATTAAATATGAACGAAATTAAACTAGATTAATTTCAGTGAACTCAAACTGTCATACATTTGCTAAAGAAATAAGACAACAAAATATTATCACATAAATTAATCATTAACATTAAAAATTTAAAACTATGAGCACATTTACATTAAAAGACGGAACTGAGATTTTTTACAAAGACCAAGGACAAGGACCAGTATTAATGTTTCACCACGGATGGCCATTATCATCTGATGATTGGGATGCACAGGTGATCTTTTTCTTACAGAGAGGTTACAGAGTAATTTCCCATGATAGAAGAGGCCACGGCCGTTCCAGCCAGAATATCTACAACCACACTATTGAGCAATATGCTTCTGATGCTGCGGAACTTGTGGAATTTCTTGATTTGAAAGACGTAGTTCACATTGGACACTCTACAGGTGGTGGTGAAGTAATCCGCTATGTGAATAAATATTCTAACGGAAGAGCAAAAAAAGCGGTATTAATCAGCGCAGTTCCTCCGGTAATGGTAAAAAGTGAGAGCAATCCTGACGGTGTTCCAATGGAAGTTTTTGATGGTATCAGAGAGCAGACTTTGAACAACAGAAACCAGTTTTATTTTGATCTGACGTTTCCTTTCTATGGGTATAACAGAGAAGGAGCCAACATCAAAGACGGAATTCAGAGAAACTGGTGGAGACAGGGAATGATGGGTGGAATTGTTGCTCACTATGACGGTATTAAAGCATTTTCTGAAACCGATTTCACCGAAGATTTGAAAGCCGTTGATATTCCGGTTCTGGTTTTACATGGAGAAGATGACCAGATTGTTCCTATCGAAAATTCTGCTATAAAATCAGCGAAATTATTAAAGAACGGTAAACTGATTACTTACCCAGGTTTCCCTCACGGAATGCCAACTACAGAGCATGAAACGATCAATAAAGATCTTTTGGAATTTATCCAGTCTTAATAACAGAACATATTATAAGAAAGGTGGACTACAATAGTCCACCTTTCTTTTTGTAAGATATTAAAAATAAACACTTAACTAATTTTATTTTCTAATAAAAAATTAAAAAAAACCAAATTACAGGTCTTGATTTTTAATAGAACTATTTATTTATAATACTTTTACAGTCATTTTAATAAATCTCACACTTGGAATGCATAGCAGGCCGTCAGTGTAAAGGTGAACAGCGACTATTTGCTTTCCTTGGGAAGTTAATTGGTCTATCTTAGCTTTAAAACCATGATAAACTGTATTGGCCGCATCATTTGTCATAGGAACGCTATCGCTTCCAAACATATCTCCATATATTTGTGCATTATCTCCGTCCTGACCTATTGTATAATCTTGAATATAACTATAATTAGCACTTGAGTTATTAAAATCATTCATGGCATTGTATCCAATATAAATCTCAGTGAGACTGGTAAAAGGGCCGCCATATCCCCAAATATGTTTTGCAACAAACTCTGAAAGCCTGAGTTGATTTCTTCCATATAGTGGTGCTAAATCACGATAAAGCACTTCATAAGAACTTATGTAAGGATAATTAGGGTTTACATTAATAGGATTTTGGAAATTTGATGATCCATTACATTTTAATGTGATGTTTTCACCTACCAAAAGACTGGCTCCAGATTTAGCCTTCTGTAAAGTAATTTGTTTTGAGTTTGATTCTGTATTTGCCGAAGTTTCTAATTCTTCGCCGGTTGTACAAGAAAACAATAATACACTACTTGCGATAAGTAATAGCTTTTTCATAGTTATTTAGTTTATTCACCAAATATAGAGAAATAAGTTAATGACAAATCAGTACTTATCTTCATTAACTCTTTATTAACCAAACAGGAAATATTTTTTCTCTTCTATCGACCTTTTTCCCATTATTACTTAAGATAATGAAACTTACCCCTCATTCTCCATAAAATCAGCACTTATAATTATTAAAAATAGAGCGTTTTACGGTTCAGATAATTGATAAGCTCTTTAAATTCATACCTATAATACAATTTGACTTTTGACAGACTTAATCTACCTCAAAAAGAAAAATCTAAATCATCAGCAGAAGGTCTGAAATTGGAGTGCATTGCTGCCGTAAAATAATCACAGAACACCTGATAAATTGCAGAATCAGTAGCTGTAGCCCGTATTCCAAGCTGTGTGTAAACAGTAAGTATTTGGTGAGATAATTGCCTGGTTAGTTCTGTTCCATAAGTATGAATCTCATTCTGTTGATCATCAGAAATCTCTTTGTGATCGCTGAGTATATTTTCTATGTCTCTGGCAATACTTAATACTTTTCTTAAATGCTTTTCAACAGACTTAGCAAAACTTTTGAAATTGCTCTCAGGACGGATAAATCTTGCCTCTTCAATAAAGTGAGAAGCCATTCCCAGGTAATTTACCAAAAGGGTCAGATCAGCAAAAACCCGAAACGGAACGCTGTCCAGAATATCATCCGTGAAGAAATGGTCATACACAAAACTGTAGTCTTCGCTTACCATAATATTCTCAATGGTAAAGGAATAGGTACCGCTGGCTTTCATTCCCATTGATTTCCAATTGGGGATGATTTCAGCCTGTTCTCTCGGAACTATGAAAGAACGAATCATCTCGCTGCCTTCATGATCTAATAAAGGTTTGCCGTTTTCTGTAATACTGGCATTCAGTGTAAAATGCGTCAGATGAGGAGCTCCTGTGGCAAAATTCCATAATCCATTAATGATATAGGTGTTATCATTTTGCTTTTCTGCAGTTCCGCCAACCATTCCGCTTCCTCCAAAACAAGTATTAGAACTGGTAAACAGTAATTGAGCCACTTCAGGTTTTATATTCCTGGAAAAATAATTGGCTCCGGCACAGAGGGTCAGCATCCATCCAAAGCTTCCATCGGTTTCAGCCCAGCTAAATAATGCTTTAAGTCCTTCTTCAAAACGATAGCCTAACCCTCCATATTTTTTCGGTACCCAGATCTTCAGCAGTCCTTCTTCATGAATATGCTGTATCACCTCATCAGAAATTACAGAAGCTCCCTGAAGTTCTTTTCTGATGTCTTTAGTATTGAGCATTGGCTTTTGTTTTAATGATTTTTTGCCATTCCATATATCCGGAGATTGCTACTAAAAATAAGAATGATGTTAACACAGCATAGAGATACAATTCTTTATGCAGCAGCAAGGGGATGGAAATCATATTACTGACATTGAGGATTATCCAGTTTTCAATTTTTCTTCTTGCCATGAGCCACATTCCTGCCCAGGCAAAAGCACTTACCAAGGAATCCCAAACGGGAACATCCGAGTCTGTAAAATGAGTAAGAAAAAACCAGAATAAGCTAAAAGTTCCCAGCACAATTCCTCCGGTAATCCACTTTTCAGAAGTTGAGGTGACAGAGATCTCCATTTCAGATTTCTGCTTCCCGAATTTCCAATACAGCCATCCATAGATGCTCATGATCAGATAATAAAGGTTTAAGGTAAATTCAGCATACAGTTTTGAGGTAAGCATCACATACAGCGTAAGCAGAATACCGGCAATTCCGAAAAGATAGTTATTGACATTGTTTTTACGGGCCAGTAAGACCTGAATTACTGAAAATAAGACTCCGAACCATTCAGGCAAGGTAATCTGTTTTAAAATTTCCTGCATCATATTAATTTAAAAATCAAATGATGAGATGATCAGTAAGCAATCCCTACGCTGGTATTATCCAGATCAGGTGTGGAAGTACATTCCTGGGTATCATCTCAGCCACTGTTACCAGCAGCACCCCATTGTTGGAGCAAAGGTCCTGTTTTTTTCCTTAAAAAGAAAGAACATCTGACTTTTATTTATTCCTGTTGACCCATTTTTTCATTATTAAAAAACAAATATGCTTATATAAGAAAATCATTCGTCTGACTATATGACCAGGATTATAAAAATACTGCTGAGTAAATGATAATTTAGTACAGTATTATGTTTAATCTAAAAAGTATATATTATGGACAATCGGCAAGAAATATCGGTACTGTACGACTTGCTTCACATTACCAATGACAGAATTGAGGGTTTTGAAAAGGTTGAAGGAAAAGTATGGGAAATGTATCCTGATGTAAAGGATGAATATGACCATATGATTTCCCAATCAAAAATTATGAAAAACGAGCTCGTTAATCTGATTACAGAAAAAAAGGGTGTTCCGGAGGACTCACCTTCCATAGCGGGAGCTGTACACAGAACATGGATTGACATTAAAAATTCATTTACCATGGGAAATCTTGTAGAGTCTACATTGGAAAATGTAGTGTTTGGAGAAAAAGCTGCCATAGAAACATATCAGAATGCTCTGGGCGGCGGTAATCTGAGTGAAAAGAGCAATAAAATTGTATCCGAACAGCTTCGCAACCTAAAAAGCTCTTACAGTCAGTTTAAGAAAATTGAAGAATATAAAAAGAAAGAATAATTAATAAAAAACTCCCCTTACAAAAGAGGAGCTTATTAATCAAGAACAAAATAATATTTAATCCTTTTCAAAATTATCAAATATCCTGTGTCCTTTTTATGATGCAGGTCATATTATTTCACAGCATTTTTAGCTTTTTCCGATTCTTTCAGATGATGCTCCAATGTAGGAAGCGTCTTACTTGCAAAGGATTTCAGAGAAGATTCTTTTCCTTCCGCGGCTTCTTTTTTGAATTCTTCTATGTCTTCTTTATGATCACTGACCATAAGATCGGTATACTTTTTATCAAAGTCTTTTCCTTTTTTGGCTTTCAGATCATCATACATCTTCTGCTTTTCAGCATCCAGGCCTGCAGGTAAGGTATACCCTGTTCCCGAAGCCCATTTCTTAAGCTCATCGTTCGCCTTGGTATGATCTGTTACCATCATAGCTCCTAAAGATTTTACGGCAGCATTTTCAGCATTTGTTGCTGCCAGATCTCCCATCATCACTTCCATAAGTCCTCCTTTTGCTGCTGCATCTGCAAACTTTTTATCCTGATCATTGAGAGAAGTGGTTGGGACTTTTGATTCTCCCATTTTGGTGGAGTCACTTGCCGTCATTCCGGATTCGGCAGGAGGAGACATTGTTGTGCTTTCCGTGGATTGGCTGGACGATGTGGGTTCATTTTTTTTGCAGGCCGTCAAAGCAGCCACCGCAAAAAGTGTTACTACAATATTTTTCATAATAATAAATTTTAAGTGGTGATATAAATGAAGCCAATAAGACTTCTTTTATACATGCAACAATTTATCTGCCAAAGAGATATTGTAAATACACTTCATTCATCATAAAACATTATGAATTAACATCCTACAACTGACGAACCAGCCGAAAAGTAAGATTGATACGCTCTTTCATCGAGGTTACAGAT
This sequence comes from Chryseobacterium rhizoplanae, assembly GCF_900182655.1. GTDB lineage: Bacteria > Bacteroidota > Bacteroidia > Flavobacteriales > Weeksellaceae > Chryseobacterium > Chryseobacterium rhizoplanae. The sequence goes on along the minus strand of NZ_FXTC01000001.1, from coordinate 867,972 downwards.
TTAGCAATCCGATGTTCCCAGTTCTCCTGCAGATCTCCTTTCATAATCAGTAATGAACCGTGAGGAAGAGGAAGGCTGTATTTACTTTGATGATGATCTTTCTTCCGGAAATCAAAGTTTCTGGTCTGTCCTAAACTTATTGATGCAATCACCGGGCGGTTTCCATACCTGCTTTCTTTATCCCGATGCCAGGCAACAGAGTCGTTTTGATCCCGGTAAAGATTAAGCAATACGGAATTGAACTGATAGCCAAATGTTTTTTCTATTCTTTGCCTTAAAGAAAGAAGTTCGGGAGTCCATGGATTGGTCTCCAGCTCTCCGTTACCCGAAGGATAAGCATTTTCCTGATCACCATACCATGCCGTTAAGCGCGGTGTCAGCACCATCTTATCATACATTTTCTGGGTTCTTTGTTTCCAGGGAGCTGTTTCAAGCAGTTGGGCTTTAAGCCGGTCAGCTTCTTCCTGAGTCAGGAAATGTTCTCTGTATTCCAGAAGATCTTTTGGAAATTCGTACAAGTCTTCTGAATCGAACAAACTGAGCTGGGTCATATTTTTTAATTTTTTAAATACCTGAATTATATTTCTCTTTAAGCACAACAGCTGTTACTTGCGTTCGGTTTTCCTGAGATTTTTTACCGGATCCGTTTTTATTGTTCTTTGAATTGTACGTTATAGGAGAAAGTCAGATTGATACAAATAATATCTACAAATATATTAAAATTGATACAAAATCACCCAAAAGCTAAAACAGCTTTTTTAAAATCCCCTGAGATTTCCACAATAAAAAAGGAGACCAAAAATAAATTTGGCCTCCTTTTTTATAATGAATACATACTTTTTTACATTGCTTTGCTGTTGAGATTGGTATCCGCAACTTTTGTTAACAACTCATCACATTTTTTCTCTTCTTCCAATGTGCTTAAAAGATGTTTAAGGCAATCCTCCTCTTTCAATACTTTTGCAAAAGCTGCAAGGGTACCGTATGTGGCGATTTCGTAATGCTCAACTTTTTGTGCCGCTGCAATGATTCCTGCATCTCTTACTGCTCCCGGCTCTGTCTCTTCCAGGATACTTTTTCCTTCATCCAATAATCCCTGCATGGCATCGCATTTCTTTGCCTGGGCTTTTTTTCCTAAGGCTTTAAAACATTCTTCCAGTCTTTCAACATGACCTTCCGTTTCAGTAATATGCTTGTCAATAGCTGTTTTAAGTTTTTCACTGGTAGCATTTTTCATCATTGCCGGCAGTGCCTTCAACAGTGCTTTTTCAGCCCAATAAATATCTTTCAGTGAATCTTCAAAAAGATCTTCCAAACTTTTGGCTGCATTTTTTTTAGCGGGGGTTTTTGCAGATGTTTTCGCGGGTGTTGTTTTTTTAGCCGGTGATTTTTTGGCTGCTGTTTTAGTTTCCATAATATAATAATTTAGTGTTTGATTGGTGATAAATCTGCAACTATAAGACCATTTTTGCCTTAAATGCTGAGATGTGGTATCTAAAATTCTTGAGAGTATAGTTATTTTAAGGCTTATATTTCTTTACCCACACGCTTACAGATCCCGGATTGACACAAAATATGGCTTTTCCATTTTCATCAGTATGAATTTCTTCATGGCGATTCTTTAAGAAATCAATATAGGTTGAATCTGCATGCTCTTTTCCCAATTCTATTTCTTTGAAGCCCTCATCACTATTAGACATAATCACAATACATCCCGGATGCTTTTCATTTCCGGTCCGTACAAAAGCCACACAGTTGGGATGATCAAAATAATCGATCTGTTTACCGTAAGCAAAACGTTTTCTCACTTCAAGAAGGCTGGGAAGCTCCTCCACTTTTGATATGATAATATGTATTTCCTGATCTTCTCTTACATCGATATATTCTGCTCCAAAAAGATCCGGATAGAAAACACAGGGATAAGCCTCATCAGAAAGGAGAATAATTGCATATGCTATAGGCTTAAACCAATCTTCCACTGAAGATTCAAGTGCCTGGAGCTGTTGTGTGTCATGGTTTTCTACAAAAGAAACTGAAAATACGGGTTTCTTTTCCAGAAAGCTCCCTTTTAGAATCTGGCTCAGATCATATTTTTTTCCTTCTTTTGAGGCCTTGAAAAAATTATAATGCAGCGGGGCATCAAAACAAGAGATAAGACCATCCATTTTATCTGAAAAATATTCAATTTTTTCTGCTTCGTCTTTCCAGAATTCTCCCAGAATATAGCAATCAGGATTCAATTCTGTTTTAATATAAAAGATCCATTCTTTCAGGAAATCTGAAGAAATGTGCTTTAAAGCATCCAGCCTAATCCCATCAACTTTCGTGGTATCCATATACCATTTGATCCACTTTTTCATTTCCTCTACTACATAAGGATTACGGTATTCTATATCAGCACCCATCAGATAGTCATAGTTACCCAACTGATGGCTTACAGCATCTGTCCACTCTTCACCATATTCATTATGGATTTTAAAAACACCTTTTAGCTCCTCTCCTTCTTTGATGACATAATCAATACCGCTGAAGCATTGATGATTCCAGATAAAATTTGAATAAACCCCTTTTCTTCCTGGAAAAATAAACCTTGTATATGCTGTAACTTCTAAGTTCTCAGCAATTCTCTCATTACGGTTTTCTTCGTTCAGCTGGTGTACCATAATCTTTTCTTCTTCATCGCCTCCCATCCTGTGGTTTAAAACAATATCTGCATATACAGCCATTCCCAGTTCATGGGCTTTTTGTATTGCCAGTAAATATTCTGCTTTTGTACCATACCGGGTAGGTATACTTCCTTTCTGATCAAATTCTCCCAGATCATAAAGATCATAGACATCATAGCCACGGCCTTCAATGTTCAGACTGCATTTGTTAGCTGGAGGAAGCCATACGGCAGTAAATCCCAAATTCCTCAGATATTCTGCTTTTTCAATAAATTCATTCCAAAGATTTCCCGGATGATACCAATGGAAAAACTGAATAATAACCCCATTCATATCCAGTCTTTTTAACCGTTAACAATTAAGCCACCATTTGGATGAAGAACCTGCCCCGTTATCTGTGCTGAAGCATCTGTAGCAAGAAATAAAAAGCTTGCAGCCACTTCTTCTGTGGAAGCATTACGCTCCAGGGGCGGCTTATCCGTATCTTCATCTTCTTCTCCGAATGTTTTTTCTGTAAGCGGTGTTGCTACCGGGCCGGGTGCTACAGCATTTACACGTATCCCCTGGGGTTTAGCCTGAAGTGCCAGTGAACGGGTAAAAGAAACTATAGCTCCTTTGGTTGCAGAATAATCAAGTAATTCTTCGTGCCCCAAATAAGCGGTTGCAGAAGTTGTATTGATAATAACATCGCCTTTTTTTAAGTGGGGAAATACGGCTTTTGTCAATAGCATCATCCCGATAATATTTGAATTAAAGGTCTTACGGATATTTTCTTCCTGAAGATTTTCTATAGTATCAGAGGGAAACTGAGTTCCGGCGTTATTAATCAGGATATCTATTCCCCCAAATCCGGAAGCAACCTCATCAACAACGGATTCACAGAATTTACTATCATTAATATCTCCTTCAAACGAAAGAACCTTTTTTCCCAGCTCTTCAATTTCTTTGCTTGTTTTTTGGGCATCTTTAGCATCATGATAGTGTATAAATGCAATATTAGCTCCTTCTTTAGCAAATAAAAGTGCTATTGCCTTACCAATTCCGCTGTCTGCTCCTGTAATGAGGACAGATTTGTCTTTGAGTTGTAGATTTTTCATAGTTATTCAATATTTGCAGATATCCTCTGATACGTTAAATAATTTCCTATTCCGGAAGCAACTGATTATTTATATCGGTGCTGCTGTCCTGCAGAATTTGAGGATGGCTTTGATTCATTGGAAAGCTTACCTAATTTTTCATAATACTTATGAAGCTGGTCCAGTTCTTCTTCCGTTAAATCTTCAATATCAACCAGCCGGTTGCTGGCTTTTTCATAGGATGCTATAAGCTCATTCAGTTTTATCTGAATTGCTTTTGAATCTTTATTCTGAGTCTTTTGAATCAGAAACACCATCAGGAAAGTTATAATAGTAGTACCGGTATTGATAACCAGCTGCCAGGTTTCGGAATAGTTAAAAATAGGTCCGCAAACTGCCCAGATAACAACAAGAAGACTTACACCGACAAAAGCCCCGGGACTTCCGGTAATACAGACAACACGATCTGAAAACCTTTCAAAAAAATTCTTTTTCATAATAATCACGGTTTTAAATAAATAATAATACAAGGTATCAAAACAACAGTATAAAGTTTATGACTCTAGTCAATTACCAAATGTTATATCATCAAATCAATGAATAATTAGAATATTTTAAACAAACAACAGCCACCGTAATGAAAAATATAATGAAGCACATAATTATTTTATGCATCTAATATATATTCTGTTTTATAATAATTCACTTCTATAACAAATTGTAAATTAATGAACTGAATTAATTAATACACACAAAAAAACGAGCAATAATAGAATATCCTCATGCTTTATGAAATCACGTAACAAAGATTTAATACTTTATTAAAAAATAAATATCCATCTTTGCAGCCTTAAATTCAAAAACGCTAGTTTATTTCATGAGCATTATTTTTAAAAAGCGACTATTTATAGCGCTTGTTTTACCAACGGCCGCCCTTTATTACGGGCAGAGTACGAAGGATTCTTTAGAGAAATCAAAATCTCTTGATGAGGTGATGTTGGTAGGTAGAAACCTTTCCCAAACAGCCAAAGAAAGAAAAACTCCTGTTGCAGTTTCCACCATCAAGGCAGCGGAAATTCAGGAGAAGCTGGGAAACAGAGAATTTCCTGAGATTATGAAGTCTACCCCATCCGTGTATGTGACCAAAGTGGGTGGAGGTTTTGGAGACAGCAGAATCAACATGAGAGGTTTTGATGGGGCTAACATTGCAGTGATCATCAACGGACAGCCCGTGAATGATATGCAGGGAGGTACTGTATACTGGTCTAACTGGACCGGGTTGGCAGATATCGCGAGCAACATTCAGATCCAGAGAGGTTTGGGAGCATCCAAATTTGTAGTTCCTTCTGTAGGGGGAACCATCAATATTGTGACCAAAGCTACCGATTCTGAGCAGAAAGCAATGATCAAAGGAGAAGTAGGTAATGATAACTACTCCAGAATATCTGCGATGTACTCTTCCGGGCTAAAAAACAAATGGGGAACAACTGTATTGCTTTCCCGTTGGCAAGGTGATGGTTATATCAATGGAACGAAAGGAGAAGGTTATTCCTGGTTTTTCTCAACAGGATTTAAGCCTAATGAAAAACATGCATTCAATTTAATCGCAACCGGAGCACCTCAGGTACATGATACAAGAAGGTCTTCTGCAACCGGAGCGAATGTAGCTACTCTACAGCAACTGGATACTTATGGAAGAAGATACAACCCTCAGACAGGAATGTTAAATGGTTCTCAATTTAATTTGGCTCCTAACTTCTATCATAAGCCTATTGCATCATTGAACTGGGACTGGACAATGAATGATAACCTGAAGTTATCTACCGTTCTTTATGGTTCATGGGGACGTGGAGGCGGTGGTACCGGACTGAACGGTTCTATCAAAAACGGCAGCGGCCAGACCATGAATTTCATGAATTACGGTGCAGGCGGAGACGGTACGATCAACTGGGATATGATTTACAGATATAACAGAGGGGGTATGGTAACCGATTATAACGGAAACACTTTCCAGAAATCGACCTTTACTGCTCCTGCAGGATCTCCTGGTGATTATAACGGACAATATGTAGCTACGCTAAACGGAACCAGCGGTATCGTAAGAAAGCAAAGTATCAATGCTCATGACTGGTATGGAGTAATTGCAGACCTTAATTACAAAAAAAATAACTGGACCTTTAACGGAGGTATCGATCTTAAAACTTACAAAGGGGCACTTTATGATATTGTAACCGATATGTTGGGATCTGATGCACTATTTGTTTCCAGTACGGCAAATGCTCCAAAAGGATACTATATCAACAATACGGTAAAACCGGAGCCTCTTACTAAACTTAAAGATGCTCAAAAAGTATCTGTCCACAACGAAGGTCTGGTAAAATGGGCAGGTGTATACGGAATGGTTGAATACAGCTCTGAAAAACTAAGTGCATCCGTTCAGGGATCAGTTTCTGAACAGTACTACAAAAGAAGAGACTATATGCTGTATACTCCAGGAAACCAGGAAACAAAATGGTACCATAAAACGGGTTATATTGTAAAAGGTGGTGCCAACTATAATATAGATGAACACCATAATGTATTTTTCAATACAGGAGTTATTTCAAGACAGCCATTATTCAACGCGCTGTTCCCTTCCAACCAGAATATTTACAACGATGCAAAGAATGAAAGAATTTTCTCTGTAGAGTTAGGATATGGTTTCAAATCCCGTTATGTAGATGTAAATATCAATGCGTACAGAACGCAGTGGGATGACAGATTTATTTCAAGAACTTTTAATGCAGGAGCTGCAGATGTAGCTAACTTCTCTCAATTGCAACTTGGAAATGCTTATTTCTACAACGCTCTGAATGTTGGACAAATACACCAGGGTGTTGAATTGGAAGCGAAGGCAAGACCATTTGCTAACCTTAGGCTGAGAGGGATGTTATCATTAGGGAACTGGAAGTACAAAGGAAACGCCAATTTCAACATTCTTGATGTTCAAAACAATCAGGAAGTTGCCGGAGCTACAGGAGTTATCAACATCAAAGATTTAAAAGTTGGAGATGCTGCACAAACTACAGCAAGTCTGGGAGTTGATTATAGCATTACCAAAGCTTTCAGTATTGATGCTAACTGGGAATATTATGACAAGCTGTATGCACAGTTTAACCCAATCAATTTCCTTACTGAGGCTGCAAGAGAAAAAGGAATTGTAAAATTGCCAAGTTATAATTTATTTGACGTAGGTGCTTCTTACAAATTCACACTTGATGCGAAAAAGTCTTTAACATTGAGAGCGAATGTATACAACTTATTCAATAAATATTATATTTCTGAATTAAGCTCCAATATTTTTGCAGGTGACAAAATTGCCAGCGGTCCAAATGCCGGAAAAACGTACCAGGAAACAGGTAGAGTTTATCAGGGTATTGCTGATGGTAATACAGGATTCCTTGGTTTTGGAAGAACCTGGTCTGTTGCAGCGACTTTAAGATTCTAATATAATTTCATTTCAATAATGAATTCAAAGAACCCGCCAGAATTTGGCGGGTTCTTTTATATTATATGATTATTTTAAAGAAATAAATAATACATTAGACATTTAAAATCATTTAACTCTTTTCAATTAGATATGGACCAGGAAACCACAGATTATATTATCAACTATTTCGGTAACTTAATGACTAAAAATGAAAAGTTAGCCCTAAAACATCAAATGTCTTCTTTCAAGAGTAATGAAAATCCACAATTCAGAAAGATAATGATAGATAAAGGCTGGATAAGTTCCAACCCTGAAATCACAAATCTATTAGAAAATAGTTATGAGGTCTTTAAACAAAACATTGTAACGCGTGTAATGACTGAAACTCCTGAAAAAGTTTTTTTTAATAATTGTCCGAAATGTGACAAACTTGCCCGTACTCCACATGCAAAGCAATGCAGATTTTGCGGATATAGCTGGCATCATTTAATTGTTGCCCAATTTAAGCTTAACGATACTATTCAGATTACAGGAAGGCAGTTTTTCTTGATAGGACAAATTATAGAGGGGGAAATCAGGGAAGGCCAACGAATAGATTTGAGAATACTGGGACTTAATAAAAAAATCAAAATTGAATCCATTGAATTTGCTCTTAAACACCAAGATGAAAAAGTTTGGGAAGATATTTCTCTTGGAACAAATGAATTAACGGAACAAGACAAAGAATATCTGAAAAGTATACATCCTTTCAAAGAATCACTTGATATTATTATAGAATAAAAACAGCTATATCATTTGTACAACTGTTTTTTTATATAACTAAAATCTACTTATTTCCAGTTCTTCACCTGCAGCGCTCTCTGATAAAAAGACTGGCTTGCAATTTTCTCTTCCGCTTCATCAATAGCAGTAAGCAGATTGTTGTTATTGTCAGCAATATCACCTAAAATCTGTGACATCAACTCCCAAACCGGTTTCATTTTTTCAATGAGCTCCTGCCCTTTTGAAGTGAGTTTAAAAAGTCTTTTACGTTCGTCCTGCTTGTCTTTTTCCCATTGTATCAGCTCCAGTTTTTCGAGTTCTTTGAGTAGGGTGATAGTGGATGGATGAGTATACCCTATTTCATTGGCAATTTCGACAACGCTTGCTATCTCTTTTTTATAAATGGTAAAGATTACCGGAAACCATTTCAGTTCAAAATCAATTCCGAATGCTTTATAGATAAGCGCTCCATCTTTCCTCAGTTGTTCACTCAAACGGTGCAATCTGGTTGATATGGCAAGAATTCCTGCTTCGTTGATTACATTCATATTCAGGCAATATTTAAATGGTAAAAAATATCATCAGCACTCATCAAAGGAAATTTTACAGGGAGGTTTCCTTTTTCAATCTTCACAAACTGATTCCTTTCATAGAAACGCTGTGCAGCTTTCAGTACCGTTATGGTTCCTAAATATAAATCATCAATTCCGTTTTCGCGGCAGAAAGAAATTAAAACTTCCAGTAGTTCTTGGGCAATATTCAGTTCTTTGCCTCTGAATTCCTTTTTAACAAACATTTTTCTGATCGCTCCTACCCTTTCATCAAACTTAACCAGTGCAATAGAACCTACCAGCTCACCATCTACAAACGCGCCCCAAAAGTTGCCTCCTGCTTCTGTGTAAAAACTTTCAATCTGTAAAAGATCAGGCTGATCTTTAATGGTGATCGGAATATTAAACTCCTTCTGCTGGATATTCAAAATCAGGTCAATCGCCTGTTCCGAATAAGAATTTCCTATGGGTTGTATCTGCAATTTCATAGCGCTTGAATTTTAAAGTATAAAACTACGTAGTTAAATACATTTATACAAATTGGTTTTATCTATTTAATCATTTTAGCATGATCAATAATCAAAAAACGTATGCCATTACTGACATACGTTTTTATGATATTAAATTACAAAATGCGTTTATTTCCAACCTCCGCCTAAAGCCTGATAAAGCTCTACGGCAGCTTTCATTTTACTGTATCGGGCATTCGAGATGTTAAGTTCAGCATTCAGTGAATTCACACTTGCATTCAACACTTCAAGATAGTTGGCCATACCATAGTTCACCAGTTCCTGAGAATAATCAACCGATTTTTTGTAGGCATCCAGCTCATGTTGTTTTAATTCAATAAATGAATCCTGCACAGAGAAAACCCTGATAGCATCTGAAACTTCTTTACCAGCAGTAAGAACGGTTTTTCTGAAGTTAAGATAAGCAGTTTCCTGATTGGCAAGACTCACCTCATAATTTGTTTTGATCGTTCTTTTGTTTAAAATAGGCTGGGCCAGTCCTCCTATAACACTTGCAAACAATGAATTTACACTGAATAAGTGATCAATATCAAGAGACTGAATTCCTCCACTTCCAGTAATCTTCAACGTTGGATAAAACTGCGCTTTTGCCGAGTTGGTAAGCTCGAAAGCATTCATTAGGTTATATTCCGCTCTCATGACATCAGGACGATTGGCCAATAATTGGGCAGGATATCCTAATTTTAAGTCAATAGGAACATTTTGAGATTCCAATGTTGATCTTTCAATCGTATGCGAGGGCTCTCCCATAAGCAGGCTTATTGTATTTTCCAAAAGCTGGATCTGGGTATCAATATCAATCAGCATAGATTTCGCATTGAAAACGAGAGCCTCACTCTGCTGTACTGCTACTTCTGTAACAGTTCCTGAAACTTTTAAAGCTTTTGTGGTCTCAAGATTTTTCTCACGAACAGCAATCGTTTCATTGATGATTCTTTTTTGCGCGTCAAAAGTCAGCAATTGATAATATGCAGAAGCAATGGAAGAAACAAGGTCACTTTTAACGGCTTTATGTGCTGCCACTGTTCCCAAATAAGTTGCTAACTGAGCTTTTTCCTGAGCTTTCAGTTTTCCCCAGATATCAGCCTCCCAACCTATACTTGCAGTAATATCAAGCTGATTAATGTATCTTCTGTCCCCGAATAGTCTCCCGGTTTGGGTATTCAAAGACTGAGTCTGGAAAGTATAACCGGGTCCTACTGTAACAGTTGGGGCATATGCTGCTTTACTCTGCTTAAGATAAGCTTCTGCAGAATTAATGCTCTGTAATGCAATTCTTATATCAAGATTATTTTCTAAAGCCTTAGAAATATGTCCTTGCAGCAAGGGATCTGTAAAAATTTCTTTCCAGGAAACATTCGCAATATTAGTACTGTCTGAAGGAAGCATATCTGTACGAAACAGTTTTTCGTCTACCACGTTCTTCGGTCTTTCATATTCTTTTCTTGCCATACAGGATGAAATGGCCCCGAGTATGAAAACTGAAAAAGTGATTCCTTTTATGATGTTTAATAAACTCTTCATTATAAAAAATTAGAAATTAGATGTAAGAGACCGGAAGTTAGATATGGTTTTAGAATAATTGTCTAAGATCTAACTTCCAGCTTCTCTAATTAATTTTATTCTGCTAAATTGATATCTTCTTTTTTGATAGGTTTAATTTTTTCCTGCAGTGTTTCAAAGATCACATACAGAACCGGAATTACAAATAATCCCAAAACAGTTCCTATCAATAGTCCGATAGCCGCACCCGTAGCGATAGATCTGTTCCCTACTGCTCCGATTCCACTGGCCAGAACCAACGGCAATAAACCGAAAATAAAGGCGAATGAGGTCATTAGAATAGGTCTCACCCTTGCTTTCGCTGCATTGATGGCTGACATTACAATGGTTTCTCCATGATGTCTCCTTTGAACAGCAAATTCGACAATAAGGATCGCATTTTTCGCCAATAATCCCACGAGCATGATCAGGGCAATCTGGAAATAAATATTATTCTCCAGTCCCATGATCTTCTGTCCGAAATAAGCTCCCATTACCCCAAGAGGAAGAGAAATAATAACGATCAGCGGAAGGATATAACTTTCATACTGTGCAGAAAGGATAAAGTAAACGAAGATCAAACTTAGCCCGAAAATCAGAAGGGTCTGAGATCCTGAGTTTAATTCTTCTCTGGTCAACCCCGTAAATTCAACGGCATAGTTTTGATTCAGGGTTTCATCAGCTACCTGCTGTACTGCTGCAATCGCGTCCCCGGAACTGTATCCGTCAGAGTTCGCACCTGTCACTTTTACTGAAGTAAAGAGGTTATAACGGCTTACAGATTGTGGTCCGTATGCTTTTGTCAATGTTACAAACTGTGAGATCGGAGACATGATCCCTGATCCTGTTCTTACGTAGAGCTGATTCAGATTTTCAATATTTTTTCTGTTTTCAGGAAGAGCCTGAACCATCACTCTGAACTGTTTTCCATACTTGGTAAAGTCGGCAGTATAAATACCTCCGATATATCCCTGCATGGTTGCAAGGATGTCATTGACAGAAACTCCAAGCTGTTTGCTCAGCGGAACATTAATTTCCATCTGATATTGAGGGTATTTAGTATTGAATGAAGTCTGCGCAAACTGAATTTCCGGTCTCTGCATCAGCTTACCGATGAATTCATTGGTTTTATTATCCAGGTCTGCATATTCCCCACCTGACTTGTCCAGCAATACCATTTCAAAACCTGCACTGTTACCAAATCCCGGTACACTTGGCGGCTGGAAGAATACTACTTTAGCATCAGGAACAGCTCCTACAATTCCAAATAATTTTTTGGTGATATCTTCAGAAGTCTGTCCGTCTTTTTTTCTTTCTTCAAATGGTTTCAGTTTAACAAAGGCAAGACCGTTGTTACTTCCGTTTCCGGATAAGAATCCTCTACCTGTTGAAATCGTTACATTCTGTACACCCGGAACTTTCAGTGCTTTCGCCTGAAGCGTTTTCAATGCGTTGTAAGTTCTTTCCATAGAAGCTCCCGGAGGAAGCTGAACATCTGTAAAGATAATCCCTCTGTCTTCTGTAGGTACAAACCCTTTCTTCATACTGCTGCTTGCCCAGAATAAGATCCCTCCGGTAACAGCGAAAATAATAAGGGTTACCCACTTATGTCTTAAAAGGAATACAAATCCTCTTCCGTAACGTTCAGTAGTTGTTTTAAAAGCAATATTAAACTTGTAGAAAAACTTCTGTAACAGGTTTAAGTTTTTATACTCTTTATGATGCTCTGCGTGAGGTTTTAAGAATAATGAACATAAAACCGGACTCAACGTTAATGCATTAATAGCAGAAATGATAATGGCTATAATCAGCGTGATACCAAACTGCTGGTAGAATACCCCAGTAGGACCTGTAATGAACGTCACCGGGATAAATACTGCTGCCATTACCAACGTAATAGAGATAATAGCTCCTGTAATCTCATCCATCGCTTCCACCGTTGCTTTTTTAGCATCCGAAATACCATGCTCCATCTTGGCATGAACGGCCTCGACGACGACAATGGCATCATCCACTACAATACCAATCGCCAGTACCAATGCAAATAAGGTCAAGAGGTTTAATGAATATCCGAAGAGATTCAGGAAGAAGAAAGCCCCTACAATAGATACCGGAACTGCAATAGCCGGAATCAGCGTAGATCTGAAGTCCTGAAGGAAAATATATACCACAATAAATACCAGAATAAAGGCTTCGATCAGGGTATGTACTACCTTTTCAATAGAAGCTTCCAGGAATTCGTTGGTATCAAAGTTGAAAGTATACTTTACCCCTTTTGGAAAAGTTCCTTCGGCTGATTTCAGATAGGCTTTGATATTTTTAATAATCTCCTGTGCATTGGATCCCGGAGTCTGGAAGATCCCCATACTGATGGAAGGATTGTTTCCGTTCTCCCCGATTCCTGTATAAGACTGTCCTGCCAGTTCTACCTTAGCAACGTCTTTCAGCATCAGGTTTTGTCCGTTTGCAAGAGATTTGATGATGATATTATCGTACTGTTCTTTATCGTTGAATTTACCTACGTATTTGATGATATATTCAAAAGAACTTCCGCTGTTTTGTCCGATAGAACCCGCTGCTGCTTCTCTACTCTGCTCGTTGATCGCATTGGTAACATCGGTAGGAGTTACGCTGTAGGCAGCCATTTTTGCAGGATCCAGCCAGATTCTCATGGAGTAGTTTTTACCTCCGAAAACGTTGGCATCCCCTACACCATTTACCCTTTTTAGGTTCGGAATAATGTTGATATTCAAAAAGTTCTGAAGATATACGTCATCCAGATCTTTATTTTCAGAATAGAAAGACATATACATCAGGGCACTGGTCTGCTGCTTCTGGGTTACAACCCCTGAACGGGTTACTTCGGATGGTAGAAGAGGCGTTGCTCTGGCCACACGGTTCTGTACGTTTACCGCTGCAATATCCGGATCTATTCCTTGCTTGAAGAAAACCTGGATTTGAGCAGAACCGTCATTTCCGGCACTGGAAGTGATATAATCCATACCTTCCACCCCGTTGATCTGTTCTTCCAAAGGCACTACTACACTTTTCATCACCGTCTCAGCATTGGCTCCCGTATAGTTTGCGGAAACACTCACTGTAGGTGGTGCAATATCCGGATACTGTGTAACCGGTAACGAGATCAGTCCCAACACACCGAGAATCACAATCAGGATTGAGATTACGGTAGATAAAACCGGTCTGTTAATAAAATTTTTTATCATTAGAATTTCGGTTTTATTGATTGAACAAGACTATCCATTTTAACCGGCTTTGGTTTTACGGCTGTTCCCGGTTTCAAACCTCCGATACCAGCTGCAATAACTGTTTCACCTTTGTTAACTCCAGATTTGATAAGTGCTAAATTGTCGATTCTGTCAATAACATTGACAACAACATTTCTCGCCGTATCTCCTTTTTCTACTTTGTATACATAAACAATACCTTGCTGTTCGTAAGTAGCACTTTCAGGCACTACAAGAACATTATCATATCGTTGAGGGAATCTGATCGTTCCACTGTTACCGTTACTTAATAATTTCTGAGCATTCGAGAACGCAACTCTGAACTGAATAGTCCCTGTTGTAGGATCAATTTGTCCGGTAATAGCCTCAATTTTACCTTTTTCAGGATAAAGACTTCCGTTAGCAAGCTGAAGCTCAACCATCGGTAAGTTTTTGATTTTCTCAGGCATAGAAGCTCCAGGAGATTTTTCAAGGAAATCAAAATACTCTTTTTCATTCATTGCAAAGTAAGCATAGATCTCAGAAGTATCAGAAATTGTTGTCAGAGCCGTCTGATCAGACGGCCCTACCAAACTTCCTACTTTTAACGGAAGTCTTCCGATCACCCCTGAAATAGGTGCACGAATGATGGAATATTCGATATTGGCTTCTACTCCTTTATAATTGGCTTGTGCCTGTCTTTTGGAAGCATTGGCCTGTTGTAGCTGAGCCTGAGCCTGAGCCAATTGAGCCTGAGCAGTCTGCAGCTGTACGTTGCTGATGATATTTTTCTGAACCAGAGGTTTTAGTTTGTTTACTTCAACCTGAGCAGCATTTACAGAAGCCTGGGCAGCAGCAATACTGGATTCAGCAGCACCAATTCCTGCCTTGGAAGCGGCCGCATTTTCGTTCAGAATATTGGTTTCCAAACGGAACAAAGGCTGTCCTTTTGTAACATATTGTCCTTCATCCACCAATACCTGTGTAATATATCCCTGTATTTTTGCACGTACATCATTGTTTACCCTACCCTGGATGGTAGCCGGAAACGTCTGATAACCCACTATATTTTTTGACTCCACGGAAACAACAGGATATGGCTTGGCACCATCCTGTTTCGGAGCTTCTTTTTTGCAGGCAGTCAGGGAAAGCGCTGCAATGGAAAGTATAACTAGCTTATTATTCATTTTATAGTTTATTAAGAGATTCCTGTATATTTTCTATGTTTTTGTTTAAGAGTGCTTTGTAAACTTCTATTCTTTCATTGTATCCATCGTCTTTACTTGTTTTAAAATTGTTTAAATCATCTAATAGCTTCAATTCGTCCTGCATTTTCTGGACAATTTTCTCGAATCGTATTTTTTTGTATTCATCATTGATGAAAAAATACCGCTTCCGTTCATCCATTTTGTTATGATCAACAATAAGCTGAGCATTTAACAATAATGAAATACTGGTAGAAACGGAGCTTTTGCTCGCGGAGAGCACTTCCACAAATTCGTCAAAAGTAATTCCTACTTTCTCATAGTCAAAAAGAAGGTAGGAATAGATTTTTGATGCTAAAGGGGGTAAGCTGAACACGGTGCCATAAAATCTTACGGCATCCTGAAAAATTTTCTCATCAATTTCTATACTCTGGTGCATATATAAAAATTTGAACAAAAGTAAAAATTAGTTCAGAACCAAACGAACAAACCCGATAGAGTTTATAAATACAAGCCGGTTTAAAAATTCAATGAAAGATGATTTAACTTTTCACTTAAATTATAATCTTCTCAAAAGCTTTTCTCATACCGTCTCTTAAAAGAACCTCTCCACAATAGGAATACCCTCTTCCTTCAAGGATTTTCAACATGGCAATATTATCATGGTTGGTATCTACTTTAATACTCTGAATGTCATGGGATTTAGTGAATTCTTCAATGTGGTCAAAAAATTTCTTCACCATTCCCTGTCCTGCAAATTTTTCATCTACAGCCACTCTGTGAACCACTACAAATTCACCGTCGCTCAGCCATGCTCCTTCAATGGTACTATAAGCAGGTTCATCATTCAGAATCAAAGCTCCATACACTGCAATTTCTCCGTCTACTGTCAAAACATGTCCGAAACCTTTGGCAATATCACTTTCCACCGTTCCCAGGTTAGGGTATCCGTTCTGCCATTGGGTGCTTCCGTCTTGTCTTCTTCTTTCAATAGATTGCTGGATAATTTCCCAAATCCTGTTTCTGTCTTCAATTTCCGATTTTCTTAGTTTGATCTCTGGATTCATGTTGTAAAGTTGATTTAAAAAAATTAAAAGATTGAATGATTAAAAATCAGAATAACTAATAATGAAATCAATAATCTTTTGGTTCGTAATTAATTAAAAAACCGAAAATTAATCTTAATTAATTTTCGGTTCGAAGTAGTAAAATTTAAAATTATGAAATTGTTTATTGATTTTCACTTTGTTGAAGGTAAGCATCAATAATTTCAAATGCTTTTTTTTCTTCTTCCAGATCTACCATTACCTTCAGCGAAGTGGCTGTTGGAGTTGTGGTAAACGTAAGATAGTTATTTTCAACGGTGTTTGTAATTTGCGCGTCATCCAATTTAGATTTAACCAACTGAATTTCTGAAGGGTTATCACTTTCATAAACTGATACTCTCGTACTTCTTTCCATATTCTAATTGTTTGAGTATCTAAATGTACGATGTTTTTTTTAAAATTACAAATCCCGTGTTTTAAATTTTATTAATATTATTTTCAATTTTATTTAAAGCAAGTTGAATTTCTTCCTTTGTCACATTCAAATGAGGTCTGAAACGAAGGGACTGATCTCCACATGGAAGAATGATTAATCCATCCTTGAAAAGCTCGTTCATCAGGTGATTTCTCTGTTCGGCAGATGGCAGGTCAACGGCACACATCAAGCCTCTTCCTCTTGCATTCGAAATTTTTTCAGGATATTTTTCAGCAAGCGCTTTCAAGCTTTCCAATAAGAAATCTCCCACTACTCTTGCATTCTCCACAAGGTTCTCTTTTTCAATCACTTCCATTACCAGCTGAAAACGAAGCATATCAATAAAGTTTCCTCCGAATGTAGAATTGATTCTTGAGCTTTCTCTGAAAACATTATTCGGAACTTCATCAAATTTTTCTTTATTGGCTAAAACACCACAAACCTGCGCTTTTTTCCCGAAAGAAATGATGTCCGGCTTTGCTGTAAAGTGCTGGAATGCCCACATTTTTCCTGTAATGGCAATCCCTGTCTGAACTTCATCAAAAATAAGTAAGATTTCGTTGTCATCACAGATTCTTCTTAATCCCAAAAGGAATTCGTCTCTGAAATGATTGTCACCTCCTTCTGCCTGAATAGGTTCTATGATGATACAGGCCACTTTATCAGGGTGCATCAGGATAGCCTCTTCAATCTGAAGTAAAGCAAGGTTTTCATTTTTGATTGTTTCTTCAAGGTTTTCTTCTGTAATCGGGAACTTTAATTTCGGGTTTAAAATTCTCGGCCAGTTGAACATTGGGAAATATTGGTACTTTCTTGGGTCAGAAGTATTGGTTAAGCTCAAAGTATAACCGCTTCTTCCGTGGAAAGCCTGTTTGAAGTGAATGCAGATTCCTGCTTCTGTATCTAGTCCTTTTGCAAAGTTTTTGCGCGTTTTCCAGTCGAAGCATGCTTTCATAGCATTTTCAACGCCCAGAGATCCGCCTTCAATAAAGAAAGCATATTGTAATTCTTCAGGGATAACCACTCTTTCGAATACTTCAAGGAAATGAGCATATTCTTCAGAGTAAACGTCAGCCAGAGTAGGCTTATTTACAGCCATTCTTCCCAGCCATTCTGATCTTTCTAAAAGATAAGGGTGATTGTATCCGATAGATGCTGATGCAAACATAGAGAACATATCCAGGTACTCCTTGTCTGTCAATTTATCATAAAGCCATGATCCGTGTGATTTTTCAATATCCATCACAAAATCAAAACCGTCTGCCAACACATGTCTTCCTACTGTTTCTTTTACTTTATTTGCTTTTATATCTAATGTCTGTTCCATAATAAATTGTTGTGTGATTTAATAAATGAATGATTAAATGATCCAAAGAATGAAGCATTTAATCATTCAGGTTATTAAGTTTTATGTTTTTTGAGTGCTTTAAGTAAAGCTTTTATAAATCAAATTTAATTCCTTGTGCTAAAGGAAGTTGTGCAGTATAATTGATAGTATTGGTTTGTCTTCTCATATAGTATTTCCAGGCGTCTGATCCAGACTCTCTTCCTCCTCCGGTTTCCTTTTCACCACCGAAAGCTCCACCAATTTCAGCACCGGAAGTTCCGATATTTACGTTGGCAATACCACAATCTGAACCTGCGTGAGAAAGGAATAATTCTGCTTCTCTTAAGTTCTGGGTCATGATCGCGGAAGATAATCCTTGTGGAACATCGTTCTGAATTGCGATAGCTTCTTCCAGTGTTTTGTACTTGATCAGATATAATATAGGGGCAAATGTTTCATGCTGAACAATCTCATAAGAGTTTTTCACTTCTGCAACACAAGGCTTCACATAGCATCCGGATTCATAGTCTTTTCCGGTTAAAACTCCGCCTTCAACAACGAATTTTCCACCTTCTTTTTTACATTTCTTGATGGCTTCTTCGTATTGGTTTACAGCATCTGTATCAATCAGAGGACCTACGTGATTATTTTCATCCAATGGATTTCCGATTTTCAGCTGCCCGTAAGCTTTTGTTAATCTTGTTTTCACTTCATTGTATACACTTTCGTGGATAATCAGTCTTCTTGTTGAAGTACATCTCTGACCTGCAGTTCCTACCGCTCCGAAAACTGCTCCAATGATAGACATATCAATATCAGCTTCTTTTGTAATGATAATCGCGTTGTTTCCACCTAATTCAAGGATAGATTTCCCGAATCTTTCTGCCACTTTAGAAGAAACCATTCTTCCTACTCTTGTAGATCCTGTGAAAGAAACAAGGGCCACTCTTTTATCATCTACTAATTTCTGTCCGATTTCGTGGTCTGATACCAATACACTTGAAAGTCCTTCAGGAAGATTATTTTCCTTTATAACTTCCATCATGATATTCTGGCATGAGATAGCACAAAGCGGTGTCTTTTCAGATGGCTTCCAGATGGTAACGTTACCACAGATCCAAGCCAATGCTGTATTCCAGGACCAAACAGCTACCGGGAAGTTGAATGCAGTAATGATTCCTACAACTCCCAGCGGATGGTATTGCTCATACATTCTGTGACCAGGTCTTTCAGAGTGCATGGTGTACCCCTGAAGCTGTCTTGAAAGCCCTACAGCGAAGTCGCAGATGTCAATCATCTCCTGAACTTCTCCAAGCCCTTCTTGTAATGACTTACCCATTTCGTAAGAAACAAGTTTACCAAGATCATCTTTATATTCTCTTAATTTTAAGCCCAGCTGTCTTACGATCTCTCCTCTTTTGGGAGCCGGGATCAGTCTGAATTCCTGAAACGCCTTTTGAGCCGTTTCAATTACTTTGTCATAATCACTTTCTCCGGAAGTTTTTACTTTAGCGATCAACTTTCCGTCCACAGGAGAAATGCTTTCTATCACCTTTCCTGAAGCGAAATATTTACCGCCTGTTGAGGTACCTTTGTTCTCTTCTTTAATACCTAAATTTTTAAGCGTTTTTTCGATTCCGAAATCCTTTACTTTTTTTGACATAAAATCTTACTTTTCGTTCTCTCTAAAGATAAAAATATTATGTGAACCTCAAAACTTTAATTTTTAATACGTTTTTTATTTGGACTAATTATAAACATGCTTATCTTTGCAGGGTAATCATTTTGATAATCACCAATGGAAAATTCACAAGAAAATAACTCAAAGCTTAAGAAGTGGTTCAAGCGTGTGGGATGGGCAGGACTTGCTTTCTTTACCATTAAAGGCTTGATTTGGCTCGTCATATTCTACGTTGGAGCAGATAGTCTTCAAAGTTGTATAAAATAAAAAAGCAGAGAAAATTTCTCTGCTTTCTTTTTTGGTATAAGGTTAATTGAATTGTTATTTATTTATTGAAAAGCTAAAAAAAGAATCCTTTTTTATATTTTCTGTAATTTCAAAAAGAGAAGAAGTACCGTCTTTCAACAGCTATATTCCCTGAAAATAGCATGTATACTTCACAATTCATCTTTTTCAAACTACTCTTTCTTCTTCCTCCCTGCATTAACCAGGCTCTGATGCAACAGGTATTCTATCTGTCCGTTTACACTTCTGAAGTCATCATTGGCCCACTTTTCGAGGAGTTTATAAGTAGACTCATCTATTCTTATCACAAAAGATTTTTTGCTTTTGTTTTCTGAAGAGTTCTGAGCTTTTTCTGATTTCATTTTCTAAATTCTCTAACATTATTCTGACTATTGTAGTGTAGAAATATACACACTACAATCTACTTGTATTTTTCACTTTTAATTATAAAGTGTTCCTGCATTTAATACCGGTGTTGCAGCTTTTTCTCCGCAAAGAACCACCATTAAATTGCTTACCATTGCTGCTTTTCTTTCATCATCAAGCTCAACAATATTCTCTTCTGAAAGCTTTTTCAATGCAAGGTCTACCATTCCTACAGCTCCTTCCACAATCTTGGTTCTTGCCGCTACAATAGCCGTTGCCTGCTGTCTCTGAAGCATAGCACCTGCAATTTCCGAAGCATAAGCCAAATGCGAAATCCTGGCCTCCTGAATCACAATTCCTGCTTTTGAAAGACGGTCTGTAAGTTCCTGCTCCAAAATAGAATTGATTTTATCTCCACCTTCTCTCAACGTAATCGGAGCATGATCATCTTCTAAATTATCATAAGGAAAACTCATTGCCAAATGACGTACTGCTGCTTCACTCTGCATTTTCACGAAATCAGAATAGCGCTCCACATCAAAAGCTGCTTTATAAGTATCTCCCACTTTCCATACAATGACAACCGCAATTTCAATTGGATTTCCCATTTTATCATTTACTTTCAAAGTCTGTCCCTGTAAATTCTCAGAACGTAAAGATATTTTCTGTGATGAATACAAAGGATTGATGAAGAATAATCCGTTCTCTTTTACACTCCCAACATATTTTCCAAAAAAGTTCAGCACTCTTGAGTGATTCGGCTGGATAATCATTAAGCCTTTTAAGAAAAAGCAGGAAAGAAGAAAGCAAAGCATGGCAATAACCACATAGGCTATACTTTGATCTACTCCACTAACAAAAAAGTAAACTGCTGCCACAAACAAGGCAAGGCAGATGACCAGTGTAAGATAACCCGACATGGGTTTTAATGTTTTTTCCATGATTTAATTTTAATTTGATATTGTTTTGATATCATAAAGATGGTGATAAATTTTGAATTACAAATGATCAATTTTGATTTTTTTTGAATGAGGTGCAGATTTCGGGTTTCGAGGTGCGAAGTGCGGGTATTTTTAACTAACGCAAGGTTCACGAGGTTAATTTATTAGGATCCATTATATTTTTGTTCGCAAAGCCGCTTCACTTAGCTAAGATCAGTAATTTCTTTGCTGAGTGAAACGCCTTTGCGAACGATATTTATCATCATAAAAATCATTGCGAACCTTAGCGTTAAAACAGCTCACCCTAATGCTAAAACAATAGAAATAAAAAAATCCCGGAAAGTAAATTCCAGGATTTTAATTTTATATTCAGATCTTTATTTCTTTGTTAAAGCTTTAAACTTCATATAAGAAACAGCTGATAAGATGATCATTGTAGAGATTCCGATATATACCCAAGCTGGTACTGGTACCGGATCTCCCGCTGCATAAGAGTGAAGTCCGCTTAAATAATAATTTACTCCAAAATAAGTCATTACCATTGAGCAGAATGCAAACATCGTTGCTACGTGGAATGCCCATCTGCTTCTCAATCCAGGTACTAATCTCATGTGCAGTACAAATGCATATACCATGATGGAGATGAACGCCCATGTTTCTTTCGGGTCCCAGCTCCAGTATCTTCCCCATGATTCGTTTGCCCAGATTCCTCCTAAGAAGTTTCCTACTGTTAATGCAAACAATCCGATGGTTAATGACATTTCAGAAACAATTACCAATTCCTTTAATGTGGTATCGTGGTGAATTTTATAAGTTTCTTTATTGGATATAATATAGAATACCAATGAAATTACAGCAATGATCATCGACAGTGCGAAGAATCCATAACTGGATGTAATAATTGCTACGTGAACAATTAACCAATAAGATTTCAATACCGGAACAAGCGGAGTGATCTGCGGATCAAGTGCTGAACCTCCGTGAGCAAATCCCATCATAATAACAGCCACCATAAACCCGGCTGCAGGAATTAATGCATTGGAATTTCTGTATAATAATAAACCTGCTGTAATACCTACCCAAGAGATGAAGATAATAGCTTCATATCCGTTACTCCAAGGTGCGTGTCCTGAGATATACCATCTTGCTACAAGTCCTAAGAAATGGCAAAGATATCCTACTAAACCAACCGCAATGATTACTTTAATGATTTTATTTAAAACTTTATTGGATTTAAACAGCTCAACGAATCCTAAGATTAAAAGAAGCCCTCCGATAATAGTGTAGAAAATCAATAGTTTAAAGTTAATATCTGCTTTATTCATGAAAACCTCAAGATCAACTTTAGATTTTGCAGGAACTACCGCCTTACCCCATTTCTGCTGGTATTCTGAAAGCTTCGCTAACTCAGCATCCGCTTTACTCCAATCTCCGGTTTTCTGTGCGGTAAGCGCTTCAGCGAAATAAGGTCCCATCACCTGCTGAGATTCCATATCCGGTTCAAATTTCTGATCTAACCATGAATGCCATGTGTGGTTGGCATCATTTTTCACAGGAACAATTCTCATAAACTGACCGCTGAAGAACTCATTGAAGATCTGCACTCTCTCATTTACAGCAATTACTTCTTTATCGTAGTTCGTTTGCTCAGCTGGTTTTTTACGGAATGCCGTATTATAATCATGCTCTAAGATATAAGTCAGATTACCATTGGCATCAGCCGGGAAAAGGTTCATCAGTGAAGTATACCCGTCTTCATCTGCCTTTGTTTTATTTTTCAGTTCATCACCTCCTTTCGTTCCCACTTTGATCATCGGAACCATAGTCCAGCTTGGTGTGTCTGTATTGATTGAAAGAAACCATTGGTTAGCTGTAAGATACTTTCCGTCTGTTCCTTTAAACTCGTCTTTTTTGTATAATTTTCTTAAAACATCCAATGCTTCTGTATTGATAGGAACAATTCTTCCTTCAAAACTTTGCACCAAAAGATATCCGAATTTATCAGCATGTTCTTTACTGATTTTGTTTCTGGCAATGATTTCATCCGGAGTGATAGATCTCATTTTACCCATTGGAGTAGCCAGAGAATTCTGCTTTGGAGCAGCAGCATCAAGCGGTTGAGCAGACGGAGCCGGAGCGTGGGTATGATTATCACCTTCCACATGAATGTGTTCTCTGCTTCCGTCCGTAGTTCCGTGAGTTTCGATTTTTTGTGCGTTCAATCCTAAGCTTAAAAAAACTAAAAGTATTGTTGCTGCTTTTGTTTTCTTTTTGTTTGCATCAATCAGCATTTTATTCAGTTTCCAGAAGTGAGTTCCTTTCCAGAAGAAGATCACAAACATTCCTAAGAATAAAAGTCCGTATCCGATATAAGAAATCAAAGTTCCCCAATAATCGTGGTTTACAGAAAGAACTGTTCCCATTCTGTCCGGATCAAAACTTGACTGGAAGAAACGGTATCCTTTATGGTTAAGAACGTGGTTCATATAGATTTTATAAGGAGTTTCTTTACCCTCATCAATGATCTTCACATGGCTTTCATAAGCACTTGGAGATGAGCTTCCAGGATAAGTTTCCATAATAAAGTCATCCAGCTTCAACGCGAAAGGAGTATTGTATACTTTAGGTCCGAATCCAACCATGATGTTTAAACCATCCATAGTCACCTGCTTGTAGGCATTAGGATTTCCTTTTTCAACAGAAAGGTCTACCAATTGCTTTGTTTTTGGGCCCTGAAGCTCAATCTGAAGCATATCAGGAACGTTAGCATCTTTCTTTCTGTCTCCTTCAATCGCGATCAGTCTTCCTTTTTTAAGACCTTCAGGTACTACAAGCTTCAGTTCGTTGATGGTATATAAGCTTCTCAATGCCAAAGGCTGGAACTCATTTTTCACAGTGCTTCCTGTTGCCTGAGTAGCCATGGTCATATAGCTTGCATCCACCGGAGTTTTGATGAATAATTTTCCTCCTTCATTTTTGAATTCAACCGCTCCTTCAATCGCTCTGTTGAAAGTCACCAAAGTCCCGTTGATCGATTTTGTCTCACCCGGTTTGATGTAAATGTTCTGTCTTCCGGTGTTTCCGGTAGATACCAGATGAAGATATTCTGCACCGTTTGGCTCAGCCACAAGGCTGTCTTTTTTTCTTTGAATGTATTCTTTAGCAAACACTTTCACTTCTTTTCCGTGGAAGTCATACGTTGCTTTTAAATCTTTGTTCAAAGGAGACATCAGATAAGGAACATCCTGATAATTCAGCACATCACCTTTCTCTTCGATCTGAATTTTAAAGAAATTTTTATCCGTTACGATCTCGTTTGAAGTTTCACCTTCTCTGATGTGCATAGTACCCTCAAAACTGATGTATCTTGTGATGGCACCACCGATAAAAATAAAGATAAAGGCTAGGTGAAACACAAGAACCGGCCATTTCTCTCTTTTCCATAGTCTGTATCTTCCGATATTTCCTATGAAGTTAAGAATGAGCAGGACCATGATCAGTTCGAACCACTTGGCCTCATAAATTAATGCTTTTGCTGTAGGAGTTCCGTAGTCGTTTTCTAAGAACGTTGCATAAGCCATCGCAAATGCATACACCAGCAACAATACAGCCATTGTCCTGGTTGAGATAAGAATATCTTGGAGCTTCTTCATGATTTATTGTACTTGACATGCAAAAATAAGCATGATAAACCACAAAGAGCTTAAAAAAAGCTGTTTTTTGTCACTTTGGCCTCTGTTTTGCTTATTTTGAAACATTCTTAATAAGCCTGAAAACATTAGGAAAAATTCAATTTTCAAATCCACAGAAATAGAGATTTATAATACCTATACCCATGATTGAAGGCTTCTATTTTTAATCTCAATAATAGATCTTGAAACCTCCCAAAAATGGTCAATAATTTAAAGTATTTTGAAATTCATTATTCAACTATTTTCAAAGAATTTTCTTTCTGATTTTACTCAAAAATTCATGAGTAATTCCCAGATAAGAAGCGACCTGTTGTTGGGTAAGTCTCTGTTCCAATCCCGGGTATTTTTCAAGAAATTCAAGATAACGTTTGTCTGCCGTTTTACCCGTTAATGAAAGTATTCTTCTCTGCAATGCTACTGACGATTTCTGGTTCATGACTCTGAAAAGCTTTTCTATCTGAGGCATGGTTTCATACAAATGTTCTTTATCTTTTTTGGAAATCATTAATACTTCGCTGTCTTCAAGGGCTTCAATATTCAGGATACTTGGAACATTATTGATCAAACTGTCGATATCTGTGATCCACCATCCTTCTACCGCAAAATACAGGGTTTGTTCAAATCCGTTTTCATTCAGGTAGTAAATTTTAAAACAGCCATTCAGAACAAATCCTTCAAAATTACAATAGTTACCTTCTTTGAGAACGACTTCTTTCTTTTTAAACTTTCTATATTCAAAAGGCTTCATAAAATGGTTGAAATCCTCTTGGGAAAGATTTATAGAGTTGCTGATATTTTTATAGAGCAGATCGGACATTCTGTAATTTAAGCAAAATAAAGGTATCAAAATTATTGACACCTTTATTGAATTAAGTTATGTTAAGTTATTTTTGTTCCTAAGCAATGGAACTTCAATTTTTTGTTGGGTAAACGCAAAGACACAAGTTTTATCATAAGTATTGTTTATTTCAAGACACAAGAATATTTCGACTTCGCTCAATATGAGATTTTCAGCAAGACGACCTGTTTTAAATTTTATCGGAGATAAAATCTTTGCGCCTTACAGCACAATTTTTAATATCATTTTGCGCCTTTGCGTAACCAAAACAGATTCACTTTAAAACCTACTTACTTAAAAATTCTTTTGTATTTATTACACGGGCATAAAGATTTCCAAGAGCAGAAATTCCTGCTAAAAAGGATCTTTGAACTTCTGCAGCCTTTACCACTTCCCCATTCAGTTCCCGGTTTCTGGTGGCTGTAGCATCCCCAATAATCGTATTATTAAACCCAAAGTCGAAAGCCGCTCTCGTAGTGGCTTCTACACAAACATCTGTCATCATTCCTGTAATAACCAGATTTTTAATTTTGTTTGACTGAAGATCGTTCAGGAGATCCGTTCCCCGGAAGCTGTTGGGAAAATGCTTGGTAATTACTTTTTCGTCTTCTTCAGGTAAAACCAACTGATTAATCCTGGCTCCATTCGTATCCGGAAGAAAAAAAGCAGCTCCTTCATTCGTTGAGATATGCTTGATATGAATGACAGGAAGATTATTTTTTCTAAAATATTCTAAAATCCTTTTGGTTTTTTCTGCAGCCTGCTCAGCATTTTCCAATGTCATTTTTCCTCCGGGGAAATAATCATTTTGTACATCGATAATTAATAATGCGGTGTTTTCCATTTTTTGTTTTTGTGCGTTCATTGTAATCATTGAAATCAATATCAGACCTAAGGTCAGAATAGTTTTGAATCTGTTTTCCATATGTGAAATTTTCTGAGACAAAATTATAGCTGTTTCAAATCCTGACCTTTGAACTAGTTCAAAAAACACATCTGATCTTTAATAATATCAATCATAATTTTAAATAGTATTATTTTTTTCATTCCTCTATATTTAGATCGGAAATTTTATTATCTTTTTTAAAGAAAAACAAATATGATTAGTTAATATAATTTAACAGCATCAGATTTGCATAAACAAAAAAAATAGCCCTATTTTTATTTTCTAATTGCGAAAAATATTTTTTAATCAAATTTTAAATAATCGTTGTAAAAAGTGGGATTTCCAAAATATTTTTTGGAGAAAAAAGATTCTTTTAGTGTTGAAAAAACATTAAATTTGCGACATTGATATTATGGATAAAAAGACACAAAAAAAACAGACTGAATCGCCTGAAGCAGGCAAAATTTTATCTAAGCCGCGTATTTTTTCCGGGCTTACTTTTATACTTTTATCGGCTGTTCTTGCATTCTCATTCATTTCTTATTTAATGAACTGGAAAGCAGATCAAAGCCAGGCCGGAACAATGCTTGACAAGAGTATAAAATCTTCCAATATCTTTGGCAAGGCAGGTGATTGGCTGGGGAATATTTTCATTTTTGAAAGTATCGGTATTGCTTCATTCATCATTGCTTTTTTATTTCTTGTAGTGGGTACACTAATCCTTAAGAAGAAAATATTCAAACCATGGAAAACCTTCGGGCATTCTTTGTTTTTTATCTGCTGGCTTCCGATTTTTATGGGAGCACTTACTAAAGGACAAGGTGTTTTAGGAGGGGTTTATGGATATCAGATCATGGATTACCTTAATTCTATTATTGGAACGGTAGGTCTATGGACTGTATTGGCGGCAAGTATTCTTTTATATTTTATTCTTGAGTTTAATCTTCGTCCAAGTTCTATCAAAGCAAAACTGGATAAGATCAATGAAAATACGATTGGAAAAGTAAAATCTATGATTCCTGATTCTAATGATGACTTCGAGGCAGATGAGGAATTGAAAGAAGAAGCTGAAGAAATTGAAGAAACAGCTCCATCTCGTGTTACGGTAAGTGATGTTACCAATGGTACTTCCAATAATTCAATCAATACGGTGAGAGAACCAGACCCTGTAAGTGTTCCGAAAGGATTTCCGGAAGTTCCTGTTTCAACCGATATAGAAACCATTACGACTCCCAACCACACTTCTTTTGAAGCGGAGCCGAGAGAAGTTGCCCAGCCGGTAAGTTTAAATCTTTCTACAAAACCTATTGTTCCGGTTTCAACTCCGGAAGAAGCATTTGATATCAGACCATCTGCTCCATCTTCTGCTATAAATACTGCACCGGCACAGGAAAACATTAAATTCAATGTAGAAGTAGCCCCTGTAATTGACATTCTGGATGATTCCGATAAAAAATCTCAGGAACTGATAGAAAAACACGGTTTATATGATCACAAGCTGGATTTAGCTAAATTCCAGATGCCGCCTGTAGAATTACTGAAAGACTATGGCAGTGAAGAGATCTCCATCAATAAAGAAGAATTAGAAGAAAATAAAAATAAGATCGTTGGGCTTCTGAAAAACTTCAACGTAGGAATCGCAGAGATCAAGGCAACAATCGGTCCTACTGTTACATTATATGAAATTGTACCGGAAGCGGGAATCAGAGTAGCAGCTATTAAAAAACTGCAGGATGATATTGCACTGAACCTTTCCGCTTTAGGAATCAGGATTATTGCTCCGATGCCCGGGAAAGGAACAATTGGTATTGAGGTACCAAGAAAAAATCCTACCATGGTGTCTATGCGTTCTGTGATTGCGTCTCAGAAATTCCAGAATACGGATATGGATCTTCCGGTGGTTTTCGGAAAAACGATTTCTAATGAAATTTTCATGGCCGACCTTTCAAAGATGCCTCACTTACTGATGGCCGGAGCAACAGGTCAGGGTAAATCTGTAGGGATTAATGCAATCCTTACTT
This sequence comes from Chryseobacterium rhizoplanae, assembly GCF_900182655.1. Classification (GTDB taxonomy): domain Bacteria; phylum Bacteroidota; class Bacteroidia; order Flavobacteriales; family Weeksellaceae; genus Chryseobacterium; species Chryseobacterium rhizoplanae. The sequence continues at coordinate 839,389 of NZ_FXTC01000001.1, read as the reverse complement.
CACTTCTTTATAAAAAACACCCAAGTGAACTGAAGTTCGTCATGGTGGATCCTAAAAAAGTGGAACTTTCTTTATATTCTAAAATCGAAAGACATTATTTAGCAAAACTGCCGGATGCAGAAGAAGCAATCATTACTGATACCAATAAAGTAATCAATACCCTGAATTCTCTGTGTATTGAGATGGATACACGATATGATCTTCTTAAAAATGCTTTCTGTAAAAACCTGAAAGAATACAACAAGAAATTTGCAGAAAGAAAATTAAACCCAGACAACGGACACCGTTTCTTACCTTATATTGTATTGGTAGTTGACGAGTTTGCAGATTTGATCATGACAGCAGGAAAAGAGGTAGAATTACCGATTGCCAGACTGGCACAGCTTGCAAGAGCCGTAGGAATTCACCTTATTGTAGCAACACAAAGACCGTCTGTAAACGTAATTACAGGGATGATCAAAGCGAACTTCCCTGCGAGAGCAGCCTTCAGAGTAATCTCAAGTGTAGACTCCAGAACCATTCTTGATTCTCCGGGTGCAGATCAGCTGATTGGTAAAGGAGATATGCTTTATTTCAATGGAAATGAGATCCTGAGACTTCAGTGTGCTTTTGTAGATACACCAGAAGTGGAAAGACTTGCTGAGTTTATTGGAGAACAGAAAGGATATGCGTCTGCGTTCTTACTTCCTGAATATGTTTCTGAAGACTCTACAAGTACAGTAGGTGCTTTTGACCCTAACGAAAAAGATGCTTTATTTGAAGAAGCAGCAAGAATTATCGTTTCTACCCAACAAGGTTCTACTTCAATGCTTCAGAGACAATTGAAACTGGGATACAACAGAGCCGGAAGAATTATGGATCAGCTTGAAGCCAGTGGTATCGTGGGAGGTTTTAACGGGGCTAAAGCAAGAGAGGTGCTGATCAGTGATCTTCATTCTTTGGAACAGTTTTTGGAAGATCTGCGTAGTTAAGGGAAAAATTGAATGATTTAACCTTTCAGAGTTTAAAATGTCTAAAGATTATTAAGTAAAAAAATGAAAAATATTATTTCAAAAGTTATATTAGGAAGTTTTGTTGTAGGTGCAGTAGGTATGGCCAATGCTCAGAAGATTGATGCTAAGGCTAAAAAGATATTGGATGATATTACAGCCAACTACAATTCTAAAAAGAATTCTTACTTCAAATTTTCTTTTGGAAGCGGCCTTAACGGGCAGGTGACGAAAACAGAACCAGGTATTTATTATGCTGCAGGAGAAAAATACAAGCTGAAGATCATGGACACGGAACAGATCTTCGACGGAAGCAAGATTTACAATATCAATGCAGATGATATGGAAGTAACAATCGCTAAGCCTAACGGAAGCGGTACCATGTTCTCCCCTATCAACTACCTTACAACTTACAGAAACGATTATAATGTAACCTATAACGGTAAGAAGATGGTAAACGGGGTAAATGCTGATTTCATTAAGCTGACCCCTGTCAAAGCAAACGGAATACAGTTCGTATATTTATTTGTAGATTCTGCTAAAAAGCAGATGGTAAAGCTGGAACAACACGGAAACAACAAAGATGTGGCCGTAATTGCGATTAAAGAATACAAAGAAAATCAGCAGCTGGACCCTAATATGTTTGTTTTTGACAAAAATAAGTTTAAAAATTACGTAATTACAGAACTTTAAAAAGCTGAAAGTGAATTGGCAAATAAGCAAATTTACTTTTTAAGTTAAAAAAATAACAAAATATAAAAAGCCACAAGTAAAACTTTGTGGCTTTTTGATTAATTTTGGCGCATGTTAAAAATACTAGACCGATATATCATAAAAACCTTCTTTGGACCGTTTTTCTTTATATTCAGCGTATTGTTTTTTATTTTTATTGTAAACATTATCTGGGTTCAGTTAGGACAGTTTATGGGAAAAGGATTAAGCTACTGGCAGATCCTTAAACTTCTTTTTTATCTTGGGGTAAACGTCATCAGCATGGTGTTACCGCTTACCATTCTCCTTGCGAGCATTATGTCGTTCGGGGAATTTGGGGAACGGTATGAGCTTGCAGCGATGAAAGCGGCAGGAATTCCTTTGACCAGGGTAATGACTCCCCTACTGGGAATTTCAACAGCGCTTGCGATTATGTTGTTTTTCTTCTCCAATAATATTATCCCGGATTTTCAGAAAAAAGCCAAAAACATGCTCTTTAATATTGCCCAGACAAAACCGGCAATTAACTTTACTCCGGGCCAGTTTATTGATCAGATTCCCGGTTATATGGTAAAGTTTGACAAAATATACGGGGAAAATGGAGAAAATATTGAAGGGGTTTTTGTACATAAAAAAGCCAACGCTTATGAAAATCAACAGTCTGTTGTAGCAGAAAAGGGAAAATTTGTTCCTGCTGCTAATAAGAATTTCCTGAAGCTCGTTTTATATAACGGATATGTATTTGAAGATGCCTTTGCCGGAAAAGGAGATAATGTAAGACAGAAACAACCCGATCAGGCCATTAAATTTGACACATTGGTTTCTCACTTTGACATCAGTGAAATCATTAATAAAGCAATCGAAAAAGAGCAGATCACGGATGACTACCGTTTTCAGACTTACAACCAGCTAGACGGAACAATTAGCAAAAACAAAAAAGACAATAAACAGTTCTTTGATAATATCGGTTCCGAAGTTCTTAACCAGACCAATTCTGTTGTGACCTATATGGATAAAGGCAACAAGCATAAAGTAGCCCCAAAAACACAGATCAAACTGGATACGGTAAAAGGAGAAAAAAAGCTGGAAATCCTTTATAATTCTTACACCAGACTGGATAACCTGAAGTCTACACTGGAGTCTAAAAAGAATGAATACAGTTCCAATGTAAAATATTTCAGCAAGGTTGTTATTTATCAACAGAGAATTGTAGCATATTCGGTGACCTGTATTATCTTCTTCCTGATTGGAGCCAGCTTAGGTTCTATCATCAGAAAAGGAGGAATGGGACTTCCGGTAATCATCGCTATTGTAATTTTCATTGTCTTTTATGTAATGAATGTTGGGGTAGAAAACCTGTCATGGAGCGGAAAAATGAACCCTTACCTTGCCGCATGGCTTCCTAACCTGATCCTTCTTCCTTTTGGAGTCTGGATGACGTATAAGGCCCTTACAGATTCACAATTATTTGATGCTGAAAAATACAAAGCACTATTCAAACCTATCACTAAAAGGTTTACCAAAAGCAAAGAACATCAGAGATATCAATAATTCTGATATCAGTAATAAAATAAAAAGCTCCGATAATTTTTCGGAGCTTTTTTATTGAGTTATTTTGGATATAAAAAATTATATTTGCTGGAACTTAAAAACAATACCATGAAGAAATTACTCCTTATTGGCCTTTTCGGTCTTGTGTCTCTGAATGCTTATGCTCAGGATCAGGATGAAAACGGAACCTACAACGGTGAAAAATACGGCTACATTATTGATAAAAGCGGAAAAAAAACGGAAGGCGTTGTCCATCTGCACGGAGGATATTCCAGCCCGTGGCAAAATCAGTTAAAAGTAAAATTTGCAGCCATTTCAGATATTGACAAAGTAAAAAACAGGATCAAATTCAAAACCTACGACACAGGAGATATTAAAGAATATATGGTGTATGAAGGGGATACTCCAAGAATCTTTAAATCGGTTAAATATTCGAACATGCGAGAAGCTTTAAACAGTTCTGAAAGTTTAACAGGATTGTCAGCAGGTTTTAAAGCGATCAATAATCTTTCAAGAACAGATCAGTTCGCAGAAGTAATAACAGAGGGTAAAGTAACCGTTTATAAACTCTATGGTTATCCTACAGCTCTTTCTCCCAACAGCACACAGGCAATTACACAGGCAGAAACAGACCGTTTAAGAGAAAATCCCAATTACATCTTTTCTAAAAAAGGTGGAAAAGTGGAAGAACTGACACCTGCAAAAGCAAAACTCATCCTAGCAGACTGTCCTTATGTAAAAGCAAAAATAGCAAAAGGAGAATATGGCTCTCTTAAAAATGAAGAAAAGAAAAGATCCGGTTTCGGGAAATTTATCAGGGATGAAATCAGCAATGCTACAGTAGATAAACTTTCAATTATCAATGAAGTAATCTATGACTACAATGAAAACTGCAAATAAAAAACTAAGGCTTTCAATCGAAAGCATTTTTTGTGACATTTCTTGTATTTTTATTCACCACCAAACCATTGATCTTATGAAAGTTCTATTTCTCACAGCGAGTCTCTTTCTTCTTTTTTCATGTAAAAATGATAAAGCAGTTCATAAAGAATCTGCTTCAATGGAAAGTTCTGCCGCAAAAAAGGATTCTGCACAGATCAGCACAGCAGAAGATCCAATTGATCAGATTAAAAAAGAATATGCCGCCCTTCAGGCTCAATTGGAGGCTAAAAAACTAAGTCAATCAAAATTTACTTATGATTGCAATGATGAACCTTCAGGTGAAGTTATTTTTTATTCCGACAAAAATGAGATCAAAGTGATAGAGCATTTTTATGCAGAACACAGCCATTTCTCCGGATCTGAAAAATACTTTATAAAAGATGGAAAGCCTTTCTTTATATTCAGACAGGAAACTGTATGGAATTTTGATGGCGGCACCCCGGAAAAGCCTGTTACGAAAGATGATATTACAGAAACCCGCATCTATCTTCAGAATGATAAACCCTTGAAATGTCTTGAAAAGAAATACAGCATAAAATCTGATCAGAAAGAAAAAACAGCTCCTGATAACATTCCAAGCAAAGAAATTCAATGTGACACGAATGAATTGCATAAAACATATCAATTGCTGCTAAAACATAAAGACCAGAAAGAACCTATAAAATGTCTGTGAACACAAAAGAGGCTTCCAATCGGAAACCTCTTTTTATTTTTTTAGTATTGAAAATTTCAATTTCTAAGCTTAAAACTTATATACAAAAGCATTGATATTCATTCCTGCACCCACAGAAGCAAATAATACCACATCATCTTTCTGGATTTTATGATGTTCAAGTTCATCCTTCAAAATCATAGTCAGCAAAGACGGAATGGTCGCCACACTGCTATTTCCAAGCTTATGAATGACCATAGGCATTATGTTCTCAGGAACCGGTGTATTATACAATTGGTAGAACCTGTTAACAATAGCCTCATCCATTTTTTCATTGGCCTGATGAATGATAATTTTATTCAACTGACTAATGGAATATCCACTGCTGTCCAGACATTTTTTCATCGCATCCGGAACATTTACTAAGGCAAACTCATAAATTTTTCGCCCATCCATTTTGATGTATTTTGTATCCGGGCATTTCTCATTGTTGTAAGATTTCCCAAAATACAGATAATCTTTCTCCTCAAAGGTATAAGAAGCTGACAAATGAGCCTTTATTCCTGAGTCATCCTCATTATTTACTTCCAGCACAGCCGCTCCTGCTCCATCAGCATAGATCATACTGTCTCTGTCATGAATATCCACTACACGGGAAAGCGTTTCCCCGCCAATCACCAGACACCGTTTAGCCATACCGGCTTTAATAAATGCATTAGCCTGTATCACACCTTCAATCCAGCCAGGACATCCAAAAAGCACATCATACGCCACACAGAAATTATTTCTGATCCCTAATAAATGCTTTACCCTTGCTGCAAGACTTGGAACCGCATCGGATTGAATTGTTCCAAAGCGAACATCTCCAAAATTATGGGCAAAAATAATATAGTCTAATGTTTCAGGATCTATTCCTGCATTTTCAATGGCAGCCTTTGCTGCAATAAACCCAAGATCTGAAGTAACCTCTGTATTATGAGCATATCTTCTTTCTTCAATACCCGTAATTTTTTTTAACTTATCTGTAATAGATGTATTATCTTCTTTTAATAATATACCCTTTTCATTAAGAAAAATATGCTTGTCAAAAAACAGGTTGGTTATCGTTTCAGATGGTATGTAGTTGCCTACACCAATAATCTTCGTCATCACTTTAAAATGTTTAATTTCCTGTTTTAAGTTAAGTCTGCAGGAATAATTCTATAAATATAATGAATTAACGTAAATACTCACCAATATATTATAGAATGAGACCTCTTTACGATAAAGTTCTAAACAAAAATACCAAATACATAGTTTAAAATCAATATGACCAGCTTATCCGTAAGAAAAAAAAAGAGGCTCCCATCGGAAACCTCTTTATTATTCTCAACAACTGAAAATTATACTTTCATAATTTCAGCTTCTTTTGTCTTAAGATGCTCATCGCAAAGCTTTACATATTTGTCTGTATAAGTCTGGATTTCTTCTTCCACTCCTTTTACAACATCTTCAGAAACACCGTCTAGCTTTTTAAGCTCTTTCAAACCGTCCTGTCTGGCGTTTCTTACCGTTACTTTAGTGTTCTCAGTTTCCACTTTAGCCTGTTTTGCAAGCTCTTTTCTTCTTTCCTCTGTTAAAGGCGGAACATTCAGAATAATGTTTTCTCCGTTGTTAGAAGGTGCAAAACCCAAGTTTGAATTGATGATCGCTTTTTCAATCGCATTGATGGCAGTTCTGTCCCAAGGTTGAATAGAGATTGTCATTGCATCCGGAACAGAAACATTCGCAACCTGGTTGATAGGAGTCATTGCTCCATAGTATTCTACCATTACATCCTGAACCATTGATGTAGAAGCACGTCCTGCTCTAATTCTTTGAAATGCGTGATCCAGGTGCTTTACAGCTGCATCCATGTCTTGTTTTACAGATTCTAATATAAGATCTAATTCTTCCATTATTATATTAAAGTTTGATAAATTACACATCTATTAATTAATCTGAATATCAATTAGTTAAAACCCATAAATCCTGTAAGCATCAGTGTTCTTTCACTGTTTTAAACTATTTTTTACTATTCAGTGCTGCAAAAATAATGATTATTTCCATATTTTGGTAACTACACTCTGTATTTTAGTAAATCTATTATATTTTTAAAATGTGACAATCCAAAAATTACTTATTAATAATCTTTTTTAGATTAGATAAATAAAACCCCAGCTTACAGGGCTTTCTGTATTATATTCTTAATGACAAAATAATCAGTTCTAATATTAGTTTTAGGTAAATAAAAACACTTCTTTTAATTTTTTACAAAAGCGTTTTCATTATAATAAACTATATCATCTTCCACCAAAGCACTATTAATATATTCAAAAAGTGCATACTTCTCAGCAATTTCTTTATAGCTTTTATCTGCATGTGATAAAAAATGATAAAAAATCATTGCTAGTTCATATTCTGATAATTGAGCTTTCAAGATTTCTATATAGTTCCTTTTGACTTCATATGAGTCAGTATTCAATTGATCTATTCTAGTTATAATTAACTGAACACTTCTGAAGTAGTGTCCTAAAATCTCCCAATTATTCTTATATACCACATTATATACACTTTGATCAAACCCTCCTTGGAGATTTAACTTATAAATTAATTCTCCATAAATTAGTTGGAAAACATTCACTCCTTCCTTTTTAACTTTATGGGCATATGTATAATCGTTTGATTTCGTCTCCCTATCGACAGTTAGAGAGAAATTCACAGTTATTGAACGATGAATATTTAATAAATTGAAGAAGGTATTATCGAAATACTGTATTTCTGCTGCTTCTGCTTGTTTTTGTAGATCATTTCTTTGCAATAATATTGTAATTATTAACCCTACAAATGATAACCCCGTAAATAAAGAATTTGCAAACCCAAACATATCACCAAAAGTTCCTCTCTTACTTTCATTTGCATTCAATCCAAAAAGCAAAGTGCCTAACAATGTAATTAAAATTACGCAAGACGACCCTAATATTATTAAACGGAAATTTACTTTGGTATTATGTTTATATTTACTTTTCATAGAGTTTTAGTTTTCACAAATATAACAAAAGTCCCTACCAAAGAGATCTTCATATTCATGGTGTATTATAAGATAAAAACCTTAACTAAGTCTAACTTTTTCTTTGTCTGTCAGAGTATTAAACATCATATTTGTATATCTTTTTATAGCCGATTCATCGAAAAATTCACTAGACTTCTTACCCCGAGAATAGTCAGAAACGACTTCCGTTTCCAGTAGTTTTTCTCCTTTTACATCAAAATATACTACATCCTTTTTAGAATTAAAGTACTCTAGTATTTCATATCCTTCAATTGATAAAACTTTTGTGACAGGATTTTTTAGCCTACTCGACTTAAACTTTTCTATCTGTAGCTCTCTCTGCAAAGTTGCTGCCTCATTATAGTTATCACTACTTTGAAGTTTTACTTGATTTAATTCACTTCTTAGCCCTACTACTTTCTTTCTTTCCTCATTAAGATTTTTATTAACTTCTCTTAGCTCATTATCGTAGTTACTTACTAGATTGTTAAATTCTTTGTTACTCTCCTCATTTTGTTTTTGTAGTTCCGTAACTGTTTCTAAGTGTGTCTTATTTGCTTCTTCTAAAGCTTCGCTCAAAGATTTATTTTGATCCTGCAAACTTTCCACCATTAAATTATAGCTATTCCTTTCTCTAAAAGTAGTTTTTTCTTCTTCTAATCTAATTTCATTTTGAGCAACTCCAATCTGTAGTTCTAATGCAGTGTTCCTAGCCTCTAAGTTTACTTTATTTCGCAGTCCATGAGAGAATTTTGTAATATATTCAAAAACAAAACTAATATATGGCAGTACCGCGATATAAAAGGTAGCAGAAATTAAAGGTAGCCATAAATAATACCAAATGTCAGTGTAGTTCTCTTTTATAAAGGTTATTTTTTTCTCAATATCAATATTAGAAAAAATGATATATAATATTGGCTTCCAGTTAAAAATCACCCACGAAGTAATAAATGTGCCAATAAAAGGATTTTTAACTCTGTCCTCTGTACTTTTTAAGATGGTCTGAAAAAATTCTTTCATGCAAGATTAGTTTTCCACAAATATAACAAAAAGCCCTCTCAAAGAGAAGGCTATTAAACTTAAATCTTATTGAAGAATCTTGTCTGTTTCGCTATAAGCGAACTCAAATTATACCCTCCAGCTTTCTTCGATAATTGTTAGTATTGCTGTGACTTTACACCAAACAATTTAGCCATTTCCTCATAGGGAAAACTCTCTCTTCCCTCTGCCTCGATCACTTTGGTTATGTGATCATAAATAATCTGCTCCATATTAGAGTTTTTTAGTTATGGCAAAAGCACCATTATCTCTAATATAGTGATTTACTTTTGAACCACAAATAGTTATACATAATTTTTCACAATTTCTTTTGTAGAAGCTGGCATTTCTTTCTTGATTTCCTTTTGCATCTTATCCACATCCTTTATTCTTGCTTTCTCCATTGTGGCCTTTTGACTGAATAATGGCTGATTTCCAACATAGATTTGTGCACTTGCCTTCTCTTTGAAACAAGAAACTTGTTTTTTCCCTAAAAATCCAACTTCAAGCAAAAAACTTCAGGTACAAATACCTATGAGACATTTTGGTTATTTCTACTTAGTGTGATATCATTTTTTCTAGCTTCCTTTACTCTGTTCTTTTAAACGAAACTTTGGCAGGTTTTTAAGTTGAAGACTTGCCATGAAAAAAGAAAAGTCTTAGAAAAGACATTTTTCATAAGCGAACAATTATAAACTAATTTAAACCAATCACATTATGACAAATCCATCTTTAGATGCCTATCAACAAGTATTTGGTATGGCAGGTCTTGCCAACCGCGCAGGAGGCTACAACGGTTTTGGTATTCAGCTACAGCAACAGCTTCAATATGATTTATCCTATTATTTTAACAATGTTCCTCCGGTTAAAATAATGGATCAGAAAACACCTTCCACAGCTAATCCTTCAGTTCTATCGGAATTAGGAAGCTGGGATCTTGTCTGGGGACCTGCCCTGATCGAAGAAAAAAATGAAATGGGTATTCCTACAGGAGTTGCAGATAATGCATTATACGTAGTTAAATGTGACGCTGTTGCATTTCCGGGCGGTCCTACATTGCCTGCTTATGTTGTAGCTATTGCAGCAACCAATCCATCATCCCTTTACGATTGGGAAACAGAAGATTTCTCAGTTTCAGAAGTGGTAAACTGGACGACTTATAATCCTTCCAGTTTTGCTCCATCACCTTATAATGGTACTGATCCTTATATTTCAAAAGGTACCGCTACCGGTGTAAGCATCCTTCTCGGACTTGAAAGCCCTGATTCTGCTGCTTCGCCTAAAACTACACTGCAGCAGTTTCTTGCAGACTTACATCCGGAACCGGGCACAGCTATTATATTTTGCGGACACAGTCTTGCCGGAGCATTATCGCCTACCCTTGCTCTTTATCTGAAAGAAAATAAAGATCTGAATGCTTTCGGTGTAACACTTGTATATCCTACCGCCGGACCAACTCCGGGTGAGGCAGCATTTGCCAGCCTGTTCAACAGTAAATTCCCGCCATTGCCACCAGGATGGCAGCAACAATCAGGCACTTACCAAAGCTGGAATACCATGCACTGGAATGATCTGGATGTTGTGCCTCATGCATGGCCGGTATCAGAACTGGAAAAAATTGCAACTATATATGGACAGGCCACTACCAATATGACGGCTTCCATATTAAAAGCTTTACAGAAAATGGCTATTGATGATTCTTCAAAATCAGGAGCCAGCTATACAAGGATACAAAATCAATCGCTTCCGGGTCAGCTGCAGCACTCAAGCAGCTCCTCAATCAGCATCAAAACACCTCCGGCAACCTTGCAGGATTATATGCTTCAGTTATCAGTACAACATGTGGGTATGTATAATGGCATTACTGCAACCGGATCTGATCCTCAGGTGACTGGTCTTATTCTACCAAAGCCATTGCCCAAACCGGACGTTGTGAAACTGGTTCCGGGAGTAACTGCTGTCACCGAGTTTGAGATGATCATGAAAATAATAAATCAAATCATTGAATGGGTTTTCTCCCACTACACTCTGGTTGAAAAGGAAAATGCCACGCAAAATATTGAAGCAGATAAATAGACATTAAAACTGCTATAAAAACAAAACACCTGTCACGATAATCGTGGCAGGTGTTTTTTATATTGTCTTACTAAAATTGATTATAAATCAACCAAAGTACCTACATTTTCTCCGTCTACAATTTTTGACAGGTTACCGTCTTTATTCATATCGAATACGATGATTGGCAATTTATTTTCGTGGCTCAAAGTAAAGGCAGTCATATCCATTACCTTAAGGTTTTTTTCAAATACTTCATCGAATGATAATGAATTGTATTTTACAGCATCAGCATTTTTTTCAGGATCACTGTCATAGATACCGTCTACTCTTGTTCCTTTTAAGATTACATCCGCTCCAATTTCGATTGCTCTTAAAGTAGCCGCTGTATCTGTAGTAAAGTAAGGGTTTCCTGTACCTGCTCCGAAGATTACCACTCTTCCTTTTTCAAGGTGTCTTACCGCTCTTCTTTTGATGAAAGGTTCAGCTACTTTATCCATTTCAATAGCAGACTGAAGTCTTGTCTTGATTCCTGCATCTTCCAATGCTCCCTGTAATGCCATACCATTGATGACAGTAGCCAGCATTCCCATATAATCTCCCTGCACTCTGTCCATTCCTTTTGCAGCTCCTGCAACACCACGGAAGATATTTCCTCCTCCAATCACGATCGCAACTTCACAGCCTTTTTCGACTACTTTCTTGATTTCAACAGCATATTCCTGTAGTCTTTCGGTATCAATACCATATTGTCTGTTTCCCATTAAGGCCTCACCGCTCAGTTTCAGAAGGATTCTTTTATATTTCATCTTTTATTTTTAGTAACTTTTTATTAGTGTGGGTCTACCCCGATTTTGCTTTTGCAAATATAATCATTAAAAATTTTGATAAAAGAAAAATATTAAATAGAAATAATGTAAGAAATATTTTGAAAAGTACGAAAAAGGATTATTTTTGCATTAATTATAAATTGAGTTGAAGAAAATTATCATTTTTTCATTATTTCTATCAGGAATTGTTTCTTATGCGCAAACAGGAACAAATGTTTATCCGTTCTTAAATGTACCTGTATCTGCAAGACAGGCTGCTTTGGGTGGCGATGCAATTTCGATAAGAGATTATGATGTTTCCTTTGCTATTGCAAACCCTGCCCTGTTAAATAGAGATTCTGACAAACAGCTTTCTGTAAACGCAACAGCTTATCTTGCCGATTCAAAATACGGAACTATTGCTTATGCCAAAGACTTTGAAAATGGCCATATGGCTACCATCAATGCCAGGTATATGAGCTATGGAAGTACGCCGAGAACGGATGAAAGCGGTTTTGAAAACGGAGAGTTCAAAGCTTCGGATGTAGCCATTGGCGCAGGCTATGCTTACCAGTTTGAAGAAGACTGGACGATTGGTGGAGGACTTAATTTCGTTACCTCAAAAATTGACAACTATACTTCTTCCGCAATTTCAGGAACAGCGGGAGTTACCTATCATAATAAAAAGAACAAAGAAGTACTTTCTTTAGTGATGAGAAATTTTGGTTTCCAATTGAAGTCATTCAATGGAACAAGAGAAAATCTTCCTTTTAGAATTGATCTTGGGTATACCAAAATCATCAAGAACTTCCCTCTTGCGATTACCATTACAGCGCATGATCTTCAGAAGTTCGATATTTCTTCAGAATATAACCTGGACGGACAGAAAGTGAATGCCGGCAGAAAAATTGCAGACCACTTTTCATTGGGAGCTGAATTGTTTCCGGAAAAGAATTTCAATATCCGATTGGGATATAATGTAAAAAGAGGAAATGAACTGGCAGTTGCAGATCAGAGAAACTTCTCAGGACTTTCTGCAGGATTTGGAGTAAAAGTTTCCAGATTCCGTATAGATTATGCACATGTAAGATATCACAACTCTTCCAATGTCAATCAGATAGGAATTTCCATGGACCTTTCAAGCCACAGAGGAGAGTAATCTTTCCGGCTTAAATTTTCTTAATTATTCTGAATTTTTCTTACTTCCTCTTGATTTTTAAGAAAAAATCTTGAAATTTGCAGTATGAAAAAACCTGTAATTGCTATCGATGGGTACTCGTCTACCGGAAAAAGTTCTATCTCTAAAATCATTGCAGATAAACTGGGACTTATTCATATGGACACAGGAGCCCTCTACCGAGGAGTTACCTGGTATGCATTGCAGCACTGTCTGGACCAAAATGGAGGAATTGATCTGAATACGTTATTCTCTTCTTTAGACCAGATCAGCCTTGAGTTTAAAAACAACAACGGAACACTTATTCTTTTCCTTAATGACACGGATATCTCTAAAGAAATCCGTACCAATATAGTATCTGACAATGTAAGCCTTGTGGCCAAACAGAAAGAAGTAAGAGACTTTTTACTGCAGTCACAGCGCACTTTGGCAGAAAAAGGAGGTGTCATTATGGACGGACGTGACATTGGGACAGTAGTTCTGCCAAATGCAGACTACAAATTCTTTCTTACTGCCAGCATTGACGAAAGAACCAACAGAAGGTTCCTGGAACTGCAAGGCTTAGGAATTGAAGCAGATAAAGAACAGGTAAAACAGAACCTTATAGAACGTGATAAGATAGACAGCGAGCGTGAAATAGCCCCTTTGAAGCAGGCTGACGACGCTACCGTTATTGATAATTCGGAACTGACCAAAGAAGAAACTATAGAGCTTATTTTATCTCACATCGAAAAGATTTAACAATTTTTAATAGGCTTCCAGCCTCCTTTGGTATACAAATTGTAAGTTTTATTACTGTAAAAACTAATCTATTATTAATTATTAAAAAACTTAAAATGTCTAGAAAAGGAAATAATACAGCAGGTATATTGGCAGGACTTCTTGCAGGTGCTGCGGCAGGTGTAATCTTAGGAATGCTATATGCACCGGAAGAAGGTAAAGAAACCAGAAAAAAAATTAAGGATAAAGCAAATGATCTTAAAGATCAGGCTAAAAATAAATACGGAGAGGTTTCTGAAAAAGTAAAAGACCAATATGGCAATATTTCTTCTACTTTCAAAGAAACGGCAAGCAGCGTAGCACATACTGTGAAAGACGGATATGACAAATATAAAGATCAGATTGTTTCTAAAACTGCAGATTTGGCAAAAGATGTAGAAGCGGAACTGAACGATCTAAAAAAATAAGTAATTTATCTTTTTAAGTAAATTACAGAAAGGAACTTTTGTGCAAAAGTTCCTTTTTTTGTAACTTTAAAAAAAAACAATGATAGAAACTATTAAAGAATACGCCTCCAAGAGAATAGATCTTCTGAAAATTGAAGCAACTGAAAAGTCGTCTCTTTCTGCCGGGCTCATTACTTACTTTGTAGTACTGCTTGTTGCTTTTGCTTTTTTTATTATCCTTTTCAATTTTGGAATCGCTTTCCTTATCGGAAAGGCACTGGATAATTACTCTTACGGATTCTTAATTGTTGCTGCATTCTATGCACTGGTAATGGCATTCGTCGTTGCCTTTAAAACTAAGATCGTAAATACTGTTGCAGATCAGGTTATTAAATTTTTAAATCATTAAACTATGGGCAGAAAATACGAGAGCATAGAAGAATTAAGAAGAAAGAAAAAACTGCTTCAAGGTGAAATAAGTGATCTGGAGAATCTTCTTACCTTCAAAAATACGAAGGAAAGCCTGAGTGCATTTACCAACGGATTAAGTGACCAGTACCTTCAGGAGAAGATAGATGAAGACGGTGATGAAAAAGTAGTTCTCAGAAAGGATGTCATTGCCAAGCAGCTTACCTCAGAAGTAAAAGATTTGCTGATTAACAAAAATACCGCTGTAGGAATCGCAAGCTCCGCTTTCAAAGGTGGTAATATTACAGACAGCCTTGTTAAACTGGGAGTTACCGCTATTGTAGGAAATTACGCCAAAAAGAACATGAAAAGCTCCAACTGGAAGAAAAAGCTGATTGGTGCTGCATTGATCTACCTTGCGCCTATAGCATTGAAGTATGTCAGAAAAAAGATGGAAGTATATCAGAAAAATAAAAGTGTTTCCAGTATGGAACAACTGATTTAAGGAATTAGGGCTTAGGATTGAGAAAATAGTTTTACATTTTCACTTCCTGGGCCCTAATTTCTAAATCTTATTTTGAAAATAACTGTCCTAAAATAATCCCGGCAGCCATGGAAACATTCAGGCTTTCTGTAGACTGGGATTTTCCAAATCTCGGAATACTGATACTTTTTTGTAAAAGCTTTTCAGTTTCCGGTCTCATTCCGTTTCCTTCATTTCCTAAGATCAGATTGATTTTTTCAGGTTTATCAAACGTGTAGATGTTCTCCCCTTCCATATCGGTTCCGATATTTATATTTTTTGTTGCAGAAAGATATTCCACTAGATCAGTGTATACCACATTAACTCTGGTAAAAGAGCCCATAGTAGCCTGAATCACTTTCGGATTGTAGACATCCACGGTATCTTCACTGCAGATAATCTGTTCTATTCCGAACCAGTCTGCCAGTCGTATAATCGTTCCTAAATTTCCGGGATCCTGTATTCCATCCAAAACCAGCTGTATATTCTTATCCGCCAACTTTTCTTCCTCTGCAAGATAACATACCGCTACGGAATCTTTCGGCGTTTTAAGAAAACTGATTTTTTTTAATTCATTTTCAGAGATATGGATAACGGGAATATCAGTACGGTCCAATTTTTGTGGATCGGTTGAAAATATTTCTTTAACTTTAAAGTTAGAATTAGAAAGTTCACAAATGATTTTATTACCTTCAACCAAAAACAAATTGTATTTTTGTCTGAACTTCTTTTTATCTAAAGATTGTAAAACTTTTATTGTATGAGCTGTAAGCATTATAAGAATTCTCCTCAAAAATATTATAAAATTATCTCATTTGCAACATTTGTTGGTCTCCTTTATGCTTGTAGTACAACAAAAAAAGTTCCTGAAGGCGAATATCTGCTTACCAAGAACACATTAGGATTCGAGGATAAGAAAGAATTTTTCGATGAGGAACTGAAAGATTATATTCAGCAAAAGCCCAATAAAAAGCAATTCCTTTTCATGCCATTAAGTCTTCTTCTGTACAATATGGCTGATCCGAAATATGATACGATACTTAATGAATACATGACCTATCCCGGTGAGATGAGAAATCAGAAGCTGAGAGACTCTTTATTCCTTAAATATGATATGAAAAGCAGTGTCGGAAAAAGTTTGCTGTTCGATCGTTTATTGCATAATTGGGGGACACCACCCGTAATTCTTGACCAGACCAGAAGTGAAAAAAGTGCTGAGTCTATTAAAAAAAGACTTACTTACAGAGGATATTGGGATGCAGATGTAACTTTTAAACATAACCTGGACTCCGCTTCAAAAAAAGCAACCGTTAATTATTCTATTAAACATAACGATCCTACCATGATCAAGGATTATTTTTACAATATTCCGGATCAGGGGATCAAAGGCTACTACAACTATAATCTGAACAAAAGTCTTGTGAGATCCGGGCAGATACTTGACCAGACCGTTCTTGAGAGAGAGGTAACCCGAATTACTGATCTGATGAGAGAGTTTGGTTTCTACAGATTCAACGCCTCCAATGATGAGGTATATTTTGTGGCGGATTCTCTTAAAAGCAGAAAGCAGATTCCTTTAACACTGGAAATCCATAAAGACTCTCTGGATACACCTTATAAGATTTCAACTTTCGGAAATATAGATGTTGCCATTGTAGATGAGCCTGGTGACTACCCTAAAAATACAAAAAAAGACAGCTTAAGAAGAATAAGGTTCCATACGATGAATGACAAATATAAACTTTCATCTATATGGAGAGCTATTATTCCGGACAGTAAAAAAGTTTTTGATCAGACTAAACTTGATGTCACCAAGAGAAACCTTTTGGCCATGAACAATTTCAGCATCGTTAAGGCAAGAGATTCCCTGAGACAAGGAGGAATGTCTTCACCTAACGACAGTATTGTTGATTTATTATATGTATTAAAACCGCTTCCGAAGTACGAATTTAAGCTGGGAACAGATATCAATTATTCTCAGGTCTTGAATCTCGGTATCTCTCCTTCCGTAGACCTTACTACCCGAAATGTTTTCAGAGGGGCAGAAAACCTTTCCACAAGCCTTTCAGGGACATTTGGATCTATCAGAAGTACCAAGGATATTGATAAAAGAGTTGCCGCCTATGAAATATCGGCTCAGGCATCTTTGAATTTCCCGAGGCTTTTGCTTCCTTTTAATTATTATAAATTCATTCCTAAACGATATACGCCTACTTCATCTATTTTGTTGGGGGCATCCATACAGAACAATATCGGTTTGGGAAGGTTGATTTTCAATACGGGGCTGAACTATCAGGCAAGTGTTAATGATCAGGTATATCACAAACTTACTTTATTCAATACTCAGGTCAGTCTGACAAAAAATAAAGATGCCTACTACGATTACTTTGTGAATGACGGAAGGGTAAAAGATGAAGTTTTCGGAAATTATTTTATGTTTAACCCGGAAACTGCGCAAACCGGACAAGATTATAAAGATGGAAAACTCAGTGTAGATGAGGTTTCCAAAAAGATTATTGAGAATGATGCTTACCGTGGGAGTCTTGATCAGCAGGGAAGAGATCTTTTAACGGCATTTACGGGAACATTGGTGAACAAAGACAGACAGACGCAGGATGTACTTATTTCTTCTATGATTTATAACTTTGTATACAGTGAAATCGGGAAAAAAGAATATCCAAATGCCTTTTATTTTAATGGGAAAGTTGAGCTTGCAGGTAATATTTTAAGCTTATTCAATAAAAAGGGTAACGACGGAGGTGTTGTTACCGGTCCTCAAAAAACCATTTTCGGACTTCCATATGCACAATTTATAAAATTTGATATTGATGCCAGGAAGTATTTCAAATTCAATGGAAACCAGACATTGGTCCTTCGCCAGTTTATCGGGGTTGGAATACCGTATGGAAATTCTCAGGATATGCCGATCATCAAATCATATTTCAATGGAGGTTCCAACGATATCAGAGCCTGGGTAGCATTTGGAGGATTAGGTCCTGCAGATTCTCAGGTGGATGAAAGAGTACGTACTTACATGACAGACAATTTGAAGCTGACCACCAATATTGAATACCGAATTCCGTTCAATAAGACTTATGAGGGAGCTTTATTTACCGATATAGGAAATACATGGAGTCTTCGTAACTATAATGACGGATATGGGGATGAGTTTAAATTCAATAAGTTCCTGAAGCAGGTAGGTATCGGAAGTGGATTCGGATTAAGGGTTAATATCGCCTATGTAACGGCCAGAATTGATCTTGCTTATAAGATCTATGACCCGAATAAACCTGATGGAGACCGATGGAGATTCAAATATATCCAGCCTTTTAAACCTACTGTTAATATCGCGTTCGGATATCCTTTCTAATCCGGAGAAACGCCTAAAATAAAATAGACTACAGCAATCACACGGGCGAGGATTTCCCTCGCCTGGTTTCTGTAGAAGCTTTCAGACTTTGTGACATCCTGAGCATCAAATCCCAAAGCATTCATATCATTATTTCTCGCAAAAAACAAAGCCCTAAGGTTGTGATATCCCTGAGATACAATAATGACATTCTTCTTTTTATACACATCCTTACAACGGAGAATACTTTTATAGGTATTGAAACCTTTCGGGTCTTCCACAATAATATCTTCAGGAACCCCTTCCAGATAAACCAGGTAATTTTTCATTGCTCTCGGCTCATTGTAACCTGTACTCTTCTCCCCGCTCACTATAATTTTCTTGATCTTCCCATGATGATAAAGAAGAGCCGCAGCATCCATTCTTTTCGTAAAATAGGGATTAGATTTTCCGGATCTCATTTTTGGAGATGTTCCCAAAACCAATGCAACTTCTCTTGGTGGGATTTTTGAGATTTTAGTATAGGTTCTCCCGTTGGTAAGCCCGAAAACCCACACATTACAGAAGCATATCATCAGAATTCCTAATTCCAATGATATAAAACCCAGGTTAAATATGTTCCTAATAACTCTCAACTAAGATCAAAGTTAAGCTTTATTTTTTTACTTTTCACAATAGACATACACGCTAATATGTGTCTCTGCTCTTCCTCTTTTTCAGTAAGATATTCATTTTCCAGCAGTTCCACTTCACCTTCCTCCAAAGAACATTCACAACTTCCACAAATTCCGGACTTACACGAATAAGGAACCGGAAACTTTTGAATCAAAAGCTGCTGCAGGATTTTATCCTTGTTATCAGGAAGATGAGTAGTATATTTTTTTCCGAGCATGGTAAATTCAACCTCTATATCTTCAATCAGAGGAAATTCCTTTTCTACAGGATAAATATCATCATTGAATTCTTCAAAAAGTTCAAAATGGATGTTCTTCTTCGGAATTCCATGGTGATAGCAGGCATTGGCCAGTGTCTTGATCATTTCCCCTTTTCCGCAGATCAGCACTTCGTCCACCGCATCCCAGATCGTAGATTCTTCGTCTGTATCATCCAGATGAAGAATCTGATTGATGATAAGATTTAATTTCTTGGCATCCAGTCTGCCATAAAAAAACTGATCTCCTGTTTTCTCCTGCGAGAAAAAGTAAAAAATCTGAAGTCTGTCACCACAAGTTCTGGCAAGATTATCCAGCTGGTCCCGATACACCAGATCATCAGAACTTTTATTTCCAAAAAATAAAAATAACCGTGTTCTGGGTTCGTTGTGAAGAATATTTTTAAAATGACTCAAAATCGGGGTAATTCCAATACCGGCAGCAAAAGCTACAATCGTCCTGAATTCACTGGGTTTGGACACCAATGTAAATCTGCCACCAGGATCACTTACCCACAGTTCGTCGCCTGTAGTATAGTTTTGAAATAACTGGGAAGCAGCACCTTCAGGAGAGTTGATCTTTATTCCCAGGGATATTTTGCCCTCATAAGGAGCCGAAGTCATTGAATAATCATTAATAACCTCTTTACCATGTGCCTGAAATCTTATACTGACGAACTGCCCGGCTTCAAATCTGAAATTTTCCTTTAAATTCTCAGGAATATCAAACTCCAGAGAAAAAGTATTTTTGGTCAGCTCTTCCTTTTTCGCTATTTTTAACGGATGAAACTGTATCAGTTTCCCTTTATAGATTTGTTGTTCCATAACTTCAATTCAAAAATAGATAAAAAATAATTTATGAAGAAGATAATTTTATCAACGTTACTCCTTACTGCATTGTACAGCTGTAAAAAAGAAGGTCAGAAAACCGAAAATACAGCAGCTTCAGATTCTGTTTCTGTTGCCCAATCTACAGGTGCTGAGGAAAGTACGTATGTTCCCAAAGAACTTTCTCCTGAAAATGTAAGTCAGTATTTAGCAAAAAATAATGATACTTTATATGTCACTAACTTTTTTGCAACCTGGTGCGGGCCATGTATGAGAGAAATTCCAAGTTTTAAAAGCAAAATGGAGGAACTGAAGGGTAAACCCGTAAAATTCACTTTCATCAATCTTGATGATAAAGCTGACTGGGCTGATGCTGTAAAGAATTTTGCTACAGAAAATAAGCTGGGAAAAAGTGTTATCTTATTGGATGGACAAAAATTAGATCAAAATTTCTTCACTTCCAATTTCAAACAATGGGACGGAGGTTCTATTCCTTTTACTTTTATGAGAAAAGGAGATAAAACCGATGAATATCTGGGAATGATGACGGAAGATGTATTAAATTCAAAAATCGATTCTTTCTTACAATAAAAACAGACTGAACTCTTTCTGAATCATGTCAAAAAGATTTAAAATCCTGTGTTTGCTATTAGTGATTGCCATTATTATTAGTGCGGTCATCAATCTGAATACAGGATTTTTAAGTTTAGATTTCCAGGATTTCTTTCTGAATTCTGATCATAATCAAATTGCTGAAATCCGCATCAATCGTGTACTTGTAATGATGTTAGCAGGAATTTCAATTCCTACTTCAGGTTTTCTGATGCAGGAATATTTTCAAAATCCGCTGGCTGGACCTGATATATTGGGAATCACTTCGGTAGCCAGCTTGTCTGTCGCCTTTTATATTTTCTTTTCCCACGATATTTTACTTCCGGAGTTTTTACAAAACAGTTTCCTCAGTTTATCAGCTATTGGGGGAAGTTTACTTCTGATGCTGATATTATTGTCGATGTCTAACAGATTTCAGGACAAATCTTATCTCATTATTTTTGGGTTTCTTGTCTCTGCTTTTGCCGGAGCCATTGTATCACTGCTTCAGTTTTATGCGGAGAATCAAAGTTTGAAAAACTATATATTATGGTCTTTCGGAGCCAACAATATGGTAACCAGAAACCAGATTTATGTGTTATTTGTTTTGGTTTTAATTGGGATATTTATCTGTTTCAGAGCTATAAAACCACTTATTGGAAATTCTCTCGGCAGTTCCTATGCACAAAGTTTAGGCGTAAATCTGAAACAGCTAAAGCTTTTAATAATAGTTGCTTCTTCTCTCCTCTCAGCTTCTATTACGGCATTTTTGGGACCTATTCTCTTTATTGGAATTATTGTTCCCCACTTCTGCAGACTTGTTTATAACCCTTCAAAACTTTGGCAGCAGTGGATTCTTAATATATTTCTGGGAATGCTGATCATGCTGCTTTTCTCGGTGATTGCAGAAAAAACACAGATTCCTCTGAATGTGATAAGCTCTGTATTTGGGATTCCTGTGATTCTGATGATGCTTTTGAAACAGAATAAGGTATAATATTAGTATATAAACCAATCAATTCAAATGTAATATGGATCAAGAAAATTACTCATAGTATTTAAGAATAATTTTATAACTTTCTCCGGTGAGCAAAAAGGGAAAACACTTATAATATGTCATTCCGAAGGAATCTAAATCAACTTTGCAGAGATGCTTTCAGCATGACCTACTCATCCCGACTTATCTAACTATAAACAAAGTAATGAGCATCAGAATAACACAAAAAAGATTAATTTTTATAAATATCATGTTATTTGTAAGTAGTTTTACTTTTGTTAGACTTTCAGACATTTTTAGAATGTATAAAGATTTACATTGGATTTATACTTTTGCAAATCTAATTCATCTCGTAATCTTTCCAACTACTATAATTATATCGGTAATATTAGCTTTTAACAGTTATTCTCAAATAAAAGAAAGGAAAATTTCATACATTCTTTTGAGTTTGTCACCTATTATTCTATTTTTACTTTTATTAATTATTTCAATAATTAAAAATCAGTACTAAATGTACCTACAGATCAATCAGGCAAATATCGGCTACAGTACAACTTTAATCTCCAATGCCAATGCGGACTTGAAGCTTGGTGATGTATGTCTGCTGATTGGTAATAATGGTGTAGGAAAAACAACGCTGATCAAATCTATTCTGCATCAGCTGCCATTACTGAAAGGAGAAATTTCTATTAATGGAAAAAATGTAAAAAGCCTTTCTGTAAAAGAAATTGCGGAGAATATTGCTATTGTTTTTTCAAAATCGGTTATTCCTCAGCATTATACGGTTGAGGATCTTATTTCTCTTGGAAAATATATCTATTACCCTTTTTATTTTGAGTTAAAAAAAGAAGACCGTGAAGAAGTGGCACACATCATTGAAGAACTGGATTTAAATCAATACAGATATACCCTTCTGAAAAACCTGTCGGACGGAAACCTTCAGAAAGCTTTTATCGGACGGGCGATAACCCAGAATTCTCCCATTATTATTCTGGATGAACCCACTACCCATCTGGACGAAAAAAATAAGATCATTATTCTTAAAACCTTAAGAAAACTGGCTAAAGAACAGAATAAACTAATTCTGTTTTCTTCCCATGACTGGAGATTAGCCAAAGAATTTGCAGACAAAATATGGTATGTAAAGGAAAAACAGTTGTATTCAGGAATTGTTGAGGATATTTTGCTCCAGCATGATGAGCTTACCAATGCATCATTATTTCAGATCAATGAGACTTTTATTCCGCCTTTCATCTCGGCACCGCAGTTTCATAAGGAAATGCTGTATTCTCTGCTTCAAAAAAACTTCCCAAAAGACCTGTCAGCCCTTAATTTTGACTTTCAGAATGCTTTTTGGGTAATTACTAAAGATTCAACCCGATACCAATGTGAATCTTTTGAAGAAATCATTAATTTAATCCCAAACATTCATTAATACTGAGTTTTCTTTGATTAATCCACATACTATGCATGCATAGTATTATGCTAATCATATAATTTAATCTATTTATTATCAGGTTATTAACAAAATTTAACGTCAATAAATATTATGCATGCATAATATTTATTATATTTGGGTTAAACCATTGGCGCAAAAATGATGGATAATAATAATAAGGAAAAAATAGAAAACGTAGATTTAATTTTAAAGCAGACCTGGTTGGCTGTTTCTAAAATGTACACAGAGCTGGCCCAGGAACATGATTCCACAGCGGTACAGGCCCTTACTCTTCTTAAAATTGACCCTAAAGAAGGAACCCGAAGTACCAATCTTGGTCCCAAGATGGCTATTGAACCCACTTCATTAACGAGAATCATCAAACTTCTGGAAGATAACGGATATATCTATAAGGAAAAGACAACCACTGATAAAAGAGAGGTTATTATTAAGCTTACAGATAAAGGATTAAACTCCAGAAATATGTCAAAGGAAGTCGTTGTCAACTTCAATAAGAAGGTGATGGAAAAAATTGCTCCCGAAAAGTTGGATGCTTTTAAAGACGTGATGACCGAAATCATGAAAATAGCAAACGAATTATTAAACAACAGAAAATAAATTATGATGAAACCTTCGGGTGTCATATAATCTTATAAAAAATAAAAATTTACATATGAAAAGAAGAATCAAACATGTAACGGTTCTTGGTTCAGGAATTATGGGAAGCGGTATCGCTGCTCACTTCGCCAACATCGGTGTTGAAGTATCACTCTTGGATATTGTTCCTTTTGAACTTACTGAAGCTGAACAGAAAAAAGGTTTGACCAAAGATGACAAGGTAGTGAGAAACAGAATTGCTTCCGAAAACTTTGAAAAACTTAAAAAAGCAAGTCCTGCACTTCTTTATTCACCAAAGTTTGCAGACAGAATTAAAATCGGAAACTTCGATGATGATCTTCCGAAAATAAAAAACACAGACTGGATCATTGAAGTAGTAGTAGAAAGACTTGACATCAAGAAGTCTGTATACGAAAAGATTGAACAGTTCAGAAAACCGGGAACAT
The DNA here is from genome assembly GCF_900182655.1 of Chryseobacterium rhizoplanae. Taxonomy (GTDB): domain Bacteria; phylum Bacteroidota; class Bacteroidia; order Flavobacteriales; family Weeksellaceae; genus Chryseobacterium; species Chryseobacterium rhizoplanae. Next base: position 815,100 of record NZ_FXTC01000001.1, on the reverse strand, counting down.
TGATTTCTTCCAATACATCCGGTATTCCTATTCATTTCCTTACTGAAGGAAGAAGTGAAGATTTCAAAAAATACTTTGCAGGAACCCACTTCTTCAATCCGGTAAGATACCTTCCTCTTTTAGAGATTATCCCTACTAACGATACAGATCCTGAGATCATCGATTTCTATATGAACTATGGGGCGAAATTTTTAGGTAAAACAACCGTTTTAGCCAAAGATACACCTGCTTTCATCGCCAACAGAATCGGTGTATTCTCGATGATGGATCTTCTTCACAATGTACAGAAATTAGGGCTTACCGTTTCTGATGTTGATAAATTAACAGGTCCGGTGATCGGACGTCCAAAATCTGCTACGTTCAGAACAGCTGACGTTGTAGGTCTTGATACTTTGGTAATGGTAGCCAACGGAGTTCGCCAGAGCGGTGCTGAGGCCAATAATTTCAATGATGTTTTTGCGCTTCCAGACTATATCCAGAAAATGATGGATAATAAATGGCTAGGTTCAAAAACGGAACAAGGGTTCTATAAAAAAGTGAAAAATGCAGAAGGAAAATCTGAAATTCACGGATTAAACCTTGACACTTTAGAGTATGAACTTCAAGGAAAGTCATCATTCCCTACTTTAGAATTAACAAAAACAATTGACAAACCAATTGACAGATTCAAAGTTTTGATCGGAGGTAAAGATAAAGCCGGTGAATTATACAGAAAATCTTTAGGAGCATTATTCGCTTACGTTTCACATAAAGTTCCTGAAATCTCTGACGAAGTTTATAAAATTGACGATGCCATGAGAGCTGGTTTCGGATGGGAAAACGGACCGTTTGAAATCTGGGATGCTGTAGGTGTTGCAAAAGGTATTGAGCTTGCGAAAGATGCAGGATACGAAGTTTCAGACTGGGTAAAGAACGTAGAAACCTTCTATAAAGTTAATGACGAAGGACAAAGTATTTATGTTGATAAAAATTCAGGAGAATATAACAAAATCCCGGGTCAGGATGCATTCATCATCTTAGACAATATCCGAAAAAACAAAACACTTTGGAGCAATTCCGGTGCAGCTATTGAAGATTTAGGAGACGGAATCATCAACTTCGAGATCCGTTCAAAAATGAACTCTCTTGGAGGCGAAGTTCTTGACGGATTAAACAGAGCGATTGATTTAGCAGAAAAAGAATATGACGGATTAGTTGTAGGAAACCAAGGTGCTAACTTCTCTGTAGGAGCTAACCTTGCCATGATTCTTATGATGGCTATTGAGCAGGATTGGGATGATTTGAATATGGCTATCGCTTACTTCCAGAAATCTATGATGAGAGTACGCTACTCCTCTATTCCTGTAGTTGTAGCTCCTCACGGAATGACTCTGGGTGGAGGATGCGAAATGACAATGCATGCCGACCGAGTGGTTGCAGCCGCAGAAACATACATCGGACTGGTAGAAACCGGAGTTGGTGTAATCCCTGGTGGTGGTGGTACTAAAGAACTGACTTTAAGAACTTCCAGAGAATTCCATAATGATGACGTGAAAAATAACAGACTTCGTGATGCTTTCATGAACATTGCGATGGGTAAAGTAGCTACGTCAGCATATGAAGCTTATGATATGGGAATCCTTGAAAAAGGAAAAGACATCGTTTCCGTAAGTAAAAACAGACAAATTGCCGAAGCTAAAAAAGTAGCAAAACTATTAGCAGAACAAGGCTATACCCAACCTATCGAGCAAAAAGTAAAAGTTCTTGGTAAAGATGCACTAGGGATGTTCTACGTAGGAACAGACCAGATGCTAACCGGAAACTTCATCTCTGCACACGACAAGAAAATTGCTGATAAACTGGCGAACGTAATGGTAGGTGGAAACTTATCTGAACCAACATTAGTAACAGAACAGTATCTATTGAACCTTGAAAGAGAAACCTTCCTTCAGCTTTGTGGGGAAAGAAAAACTCTGGAAAGAATTCAGTATATGTTACAAAATGGTAAACCATTAAGAAACTAACAGGAAGCTCCGTAGGAGCGAACTGTTAATAGCATGAATAATTTTAAAAGTTGGAGAGCCTCGTAGAGGCGGCCTGTTAATGTATGGCAAATACCTACACTCAGATTTATATTCAAATTGTGTTCGCTGTAAAAGGAAGACAAAATCTGATTCCAAAAGAAAACAGAGAAGAGTTACATCAGTTTATAACAGGTATTGTTTCCAATAGAAACCAAAAATTATTCGCAGTTTTTGCAATGCCGGACCATGTCCATATTCTCGTAAGTATGAATCCGACACTATCGGTTTCAGATTTAATAAGAGATATTAAAGCGGGTTCTTCAAAATTCATCAATGAAAAAGCATGGATGAATGAAAAATTCAATTGGCAGGAAGGGTACGGAGCTTTTTCTTATTCTAAAAGCAGTGTTGATTCTGTTGTAAAATATATTTTAAATCAGGAGGAGCATCATAAAAAGAAAACTTTTAGAGAAGAATATCTGGATTTTATGTCAAAATTTGAGATAGAATATGATCCAAAATATTTATTTGAATGGATTAGTGATTAACAGGTCGCTCCTACGGAGCTCCACAAAGAAAGCATAAACAAAGACTAGGAACAGTTTACCTCTACGAGGCAAAAATTCTTAAAACAATTTAATTAAACAAAAAAATGAAAACAGCATACATAGTAAAAGGTTTCAGAACTGCCGTTGGAAAAGCTCCAAAAGGAAGTTTAAGATTTACAAGACCTGATGTCATGGCGGCTACCGTTATTGAAAAATTAATGGCTGAGCTACCACAATTAGATAAAAACAGAATTGATGACCTTATCGTAGGAAATGCAATGCCTGAAGCTGAACAAGGGCTGAACGTTGCACGTCTGATCTCTTTAATGGGATTGAATACTGATAAAGTTCCGGGAGTTACCGTAAACAGATACTGTGCTTCAGGAAGTGAGGCGATTGCCATTGCTTCTGCAAAAATCCAGGCTGGTATGGCAGATTGTATCATCGCAGGTGGTACAGAATCGATGTCATACATTCCAATGGGAGGTTATAAACCGGTTCCTGAAACGGATATCGCAAAAACAAACCCTGATTACTATTGGGGAATGGGTTACACAGCAGAAGAAGTAGCTAAACAATATAATATTACCAGAGAAGAGCAGGATCAGTTCGCTTTTGAATCTCATATGAAAGCTTTAAAAGCAAATCAGGAAGGAAAATTTGCCAACCAGATTGTTCCGATTCCTGTAGAATATAACTTCCTGGATGAAAATCAGAAACTACAGACTAAAAAGTTTGATTTTTCAATAGATGAAGGTCCAAGAGCTGATACTTCTTTAGCTGGCTTAGCAAAATTAAGACCTGTATTTGCCAACGGAGGAAGCGTAACTGCCGGAAACTCTTCTCAAATGAGTGACGGAGCAGCTTTTGTAATGGTAATGAGTGAGGAAATGGTAAAAGAATTAGGTTTGGAGCCTGAAGCAAGATTAGTTGCTTATGCTGCAGCCGGATTAGAGCCAAGAATCATGGGAATGGGACCTATCTATGCTATTCCAAAAGCTTTAAAACAAGCAGGTTTAGAATTAAAAGATATTGAATTAATCGAATTAAATGAAGCATTCGCATCACAATCTGTTGCCATTAAGAAAGAATTAGGCTTAAATCCTGATATTCTAAATGTAAACGGAGGAGCCATCGCTTTAGGTCACCCTCTTGGATGTACAGGAACGAAATTAACAGTTCAACTTCTTGACGAAATGAGAAAGCGCGGAAACAAATACGGAATGGTTTCTATGTGTGTAGGAACAGGACAGGGAGCGGCTTCTATTTTTGAACTATTATAAATAGATAAATAAGATAATAGACGGATAGATAATAGACGGATAGATAATAGAAGGTAAAAATGCAAGAAATGAATGAATGATTTTAAAAGACACAATTTTAAGAAACTTAAAATTTGGCAAATGAGTATGGAATTATCAAGGTTAACTTTAGATCTTACAGATACTTTTCCATCTTATGAAAAATATGGGTTGAAGAGCCAAATGGACAGATGTACTATTTCAATTCCGTCAAACATAGCCGAAGGTTCAAGCAGAACAAATAAGTCTTTTAGTCATTTTTTAGATATTTCTTTAGGTTCTTCATTTGAATTGCAAACACAAATATTGTTAGCAAATCATAGAAAATATTTATCTGATGAAAAAACCGAAATCTTTGAAATTAAAATTGAAGAATTTCAAAAAGCAACAATGGTATTTCAAAATACTTTAAACAGAAACTAATTAAGAGAATAGACGGATAGATAATAGACAAAAAAAATAGACAATGTTGAAATCTATCATCTCTTCGTCTATGATCTAAAGGTCTAAAAAATTAAATAACAAAATAACATATGGCTACATTAAAAGGCGGGGAATTCCTAATTAAACAAATTCCTGCAAACGAAATTTTCAGTCTTGAAGAACTGAGTGAAGAGCAAAAAATGCTTCGTGATTCTGCTAAAGAGTTTATTGACAGAGAAGTTATTCCACAACATGATCGTTTCGAGAAAAAAGATTATGCATTGACTGAAGAAACAATGCGTAAATTAGGAGAAATGGGACTATTAGGAATTACTGTTCCTGAAGAATATGGAGGTTTGGGAATGGGATTTGTGAGTACTATGTTGGCTTGCGATTATGTTTCCGGAGGAAATGGCTCATTAGCAACAGCTTATGGAGCACATACAGGAATCGGAACTCTTCCTACTCTACTTTACGGGAGTGAAGAATTGAAAAAGAAATACCTTCCGGATTTAGCTACAGGAACAAAATTCGGTGCCTATTGTTTGACTGAGCCGGATGCAGGATCTGATGCCAATTCAGGGAAAACAAGAGCAAAATTGTCAGAAGACGGAAAACATTATATCATCAATGGACAGAAAATGTGGATTTCCAATGCAGGTTTTGCAGATACTTTCACATTATTTGCAAAGATTGATGATGATAAAAACATTACAGGTTTCGTAATCAACCGTTCAGAATTGGAAAATCCGAACAGTTTAACATTTGGTGAAGAAGAACATAAATTAGGAATTCGTTCCTCTTCTACCCGTCAGGTTTTCTTCAATGATATGAAAGTTCCTGTTGAAAATATGTTAGGTGAAAGAAACAACGGTTTCAAAATCGCTTTGAATGCATTAAATGTTGGTAGAATTAAATTAGCTGCAGCAAACCTTGACGGACAAAGAAGAATTTTAAACCATGCTATTCAATATTCAAATGAAAGAAAGCAGTTTGGTGTTTCTATTTCTACTTTCGGAGCAATCAGAAAGAAAATTGCAGAAATGTCAACCGGAGTTTTTGTGAGTGAAGCGGGTTCTTACCGTTTAGCAAAAAATGTTGAAGATAAAATTGCAGAACTAGTTGCTGGCGGAATGGATCATCAGCAAGCTGAATTAAAAGGTGTTGAGGAATTTGCGGTAGAAGCTTCTATCCTTAAAGTTTTCGTTTCTGACCTTACTCAAAATACTGCTGATGAAGGAATCCAGATTTATGGAGGAATGGGATTCTCCGAAGATACCCCAATGGAATCTGCATGGAGAGATGCCAGAATTGGTAGAATTTATGAAGGCACCAACGAAATTAATAGATTATTAGCGGTAGGAATGCTTATTAAGAGAGCAATGAAAGGTGAATTAGATCTTTTATCTCCTGCAATGGCAATCAGCAAAGAATTGATGGGTATTCCTTCATTTGAAGTTCCTGATTATTCAGAATTCATGAGTGAGGAAAAAGCAATTATTGCAAATCTTAAGAAAGTATTCCTGATGGTTTCCGGAGCTGCACTTCAGAAATTCATGATGGATATTGAAAAACAGCAGCACTTATTATTAAATGCTTCTGAAATCCTTAACCAGATCTATATGGCAGAATCTGCGGTATTAAGAGCAGAGAAACATTTCTCTCCTGACTCTGTAGAAGCAGCTATGGCTCAGTTGAACCTTTACAAAGCTGTTGAGAAAATCATCACTGCGGCTAAAGAAGGAATCGTTTCTTTTGCTGAAGGAGACGAGCAGAGAATGATGCTTTCCGGATTAAGAAGATTCACAAAATATACCAACCACCCGAATGTAGTAGCCTTAACTGAAAAAGTGGCTGCTCACTATATCCAGAAAGGGGCTTATTAGTCTTTAATAACATAAATTTGATTCAAAACGCCTCATTACGGGGCGTTTTTTATATATTTAAAATATAAATCAGGCAAAAATAGACCAAACTCGAAAAACGTAAAAAATATTTGTATGAGGAATTGATATTTAAAAAACTTTAAATATCAATAATTTTTGCTAATTTTATTATAACTAAAAACCATAAAAACACGAAAACATAATGAAGACATTATTTCCACTACTTCTTTTGTCTGCTGTTCTGACGGCACAAAAAAAGGAAAACTTAATTCCTATTCCCAAAACAGATACCATAAAAATTGTCAGCAAAGGAAAATTCCCCGAGCACTTTTCGCTAAAATCAAATCAGCCCCGCACAGGGCTCTATAAAATGCTGATTAAGAAACCTGATGACACTATAATGTATCTGGCGTTAAAAGAACCCTCAAAGGACTATTCGCAATACAAAATTTTAAACGCTATTACGCCTGACAAGTTCAAGGTAGGTCCAAAGAAACTCATATCCTCTAAATAACACAACACAAATTTAAAAACGATAAACATGGGAAAATTTATTATCTCTAAGAGAACAAACGGAGACTTTCAGTTTAACCTCAAAGCAGGAAACGGACAGGTTATTTTAACCAGCCAGGGTTACAGCACAAAGCCATCCTGCGAAAACGGAATAGGATCTGTAAAGACCTATTCACAGGAAGATTCAAAATTTGAAAGAAATACAGCCAAAGACGGCAGATGTTATTTCAATTTAAAAGCAGGCAACGGGCAGATCATAGGAACCAGCCAGATGTATGAATCTGACAACGGCATGGAAAACGGAATAGAATCTGTAAAAAACAATGCTCCACATGCTCACGTAGAGGATGAAGCGGATCTTTAAAATCAATTGAAATAATCTTAATAAAAATGTCTTATTTTTTTAAGGCATTTTTTATTTTTGTATTCTATTTTTCATTAGAAATGACAAAAGAAGAATTACTGAATAGAGCAATCAAAATTGCCGACAAAGCCCATAAAGGACAAACAGATAAATACCATGCCCCATACATAGCCCACGTAATGCGTGTGATGAATTATGGTAAAACACTGGACGAAAAAATTGTAGGTGTACTGCATGATGTAGTGGAAGATCATCCGGAAGAATTCAGTCTGGATTATTTAAGGTCTGAAGGGTTTCCAGAATATATTATTTTCGCTATCAGCTGTCTTACCAAGTTTGATCCGGAAGAAGATTACGATGATTTCATTAAAAGAACAGAAAGATCTCTGCTCTCTGTTGCCGTAAAACTGAATGACCTTCGTGACAACATGGATCTTAGAAGAGTCAACAGAGAACTTACTCCTAAGGATATTAAAAGATTCAACAAATATCTGAAAGCGTATCGTTATCTGATAGAGAAATATTAATAAAAAACACATGACTAATAACCTGCCTAAAATTTCATCAGCTTATCAATCCAAGCTGGTCTCTGCTATTGTATCTATTTCAGTTTTTTTTCTGATCTATCTGATACTTATACTTGCCTCACTTCTGATGATATGTTTATTAGGATACGGGGCCATAAAGCTGTTAAGTATTTCTCTCAATTACTTCACAGTTTTTGGTGCAGCAGGATTGCTAAGTGTTGGAGTTTTTGTGTTTATATTTCTTGTTAAATTTATTTTCAAAAAGACACATTACAGCACCCGTCATCTGATAGAAGTCAACAGATCCCACCAGCCTGAACTGTTTGCCATTATTGATGAAATTGTAGCTGAAACCAAAGTGAAAGCTCCACAAAAAGTTTTTCTTTCGCCCGATGTGAATGCCAGCGTAAGCTACAATTCCATTTTCTGGAGTATGTTTTTGCCGGTAAAGAAAAATCTGACGATCGGGGTTGGACTTATCAATTCAACCAGTGTGGGAGAATTAAGAACCATTTTAGCCCATGAGTTTGGACATTTTTCTCAAAAAAGCATGAAGGTGGGCGGCTACGTCAATCAGGCTGAAAAAATAATCTTTGAAACGGTTTACAATAATAAAGAGTACGAAAATTTCATATTGGAATTTTCAGGAGGCAATGCTGTTTTTAAAATTTTTGGTCTGATATCGGTCAGTTTCATCAATGCATTTCAATCTGTTCTTAAAAGCATATCGAATTTTCTTTTCAAAAATCATGCTTCTCTCCAAAGAGAAATGGAATACCATGCAGATGCTATTTCAACCTTTATTACCAATCCTGAAGAGCAGGCTTCATCTCTCTTAAGACTGGAATTAAGTGATGCTGCTTTTAATTATTCTTTTAATTTTTATGTTGAAAGCCAGCAAAAATATCTTCCAAAGAATCTTTATAAAAATCAGATCTCTTTAATGAAAATCTTATGCGAAAGAAACAATCATCCTTACGTAAACGGGCTTCCTAAAATAGATGCCGAAGATCTTACCCGATATAATAAATCCAGAATAGAAATTGAAGACCAATGGACTTCACATCCGGATATCCTAAAAAGAATTGAAAGGATTAAAACAAACGAAACCAGAAATACACCTGCAGACCACAGGTATGCAAAAGAGATCATCAGTGGTTTTGATACTATCTGCGAAACCATGACGTCGAAATTCCTTACTTTACGCAGTGTAAAAAATGTAGGAGAAGTGATAGATGATGAAAGTTTTATACAACTCTATCTGGACGATAACAACTATAAAACTTTCAGTTCAGATTTTAACGGATATTACGAAAGGCATAATCCTATTGTAGAAAATATTGAAACTGTAATTTCAGGCTCCTCGTCTCATGATGTTTCTGAACTTTTCAGTGACAAAAAAGTATCTTTAGTCTACGAAAAATCCGGAATAGAGAGTGATATTCAGACACTGCAATACCTGGCTTCTTATCCGAAAGAAATAAAAACCTTCAGGTTTGATGGCAGTCTATACAAAGCAAAAGATGCCAGAAATCTTATTCCTGATCTTGAAAATGAACTGAAAAAGGTACAGAAAGAACTTCTTGAAAATGACAAAGCTATCTTTCGGCATTATTACCATATTTCTGATGAGGACCTGAAAAAAGACCTGCTTGCCAAGTATAAGAAACTGGCAGTTATAGACAGAGAATTTGACGATTATCAGAAAAGTCTTAATGAGTTTACAGTATATCTACAGTTTATGGCGGTCACTTTACCCTTTGAAGAAATCCGTAAACATAGAGCCAAGTTATTAAAAGCAGAAGAACCTTTTAAACAAAAGACCAGGGAACTTCTTGAAAACTCAGCGTATAAGGAAGCCTTAAGTGATGAAGATAAAAACTTTTTACAGGAATTTGTAGATTCCGAATACATCTACTTCAACAAAGACAAATATATTGAGCATGAGGTAAGTGCTGTATCCTTGCTGATTGAAAAATACCGGGCATTACTCAGCGATCACTACCTTAATTCTAAGCTGGATTTATTAAATTTTCAGTCAGGTTTAAATAAGAATTAATCTGCACCCGGGAAATCGTAGGTCTTCGTGTGATGGTTCGTTCCATCAATGTTGATGTTTAAGGCAAGATAAATAAAATGTAAATTTTTATTCCCTTTTGCTTCAAATTCACGCTGCCAAAGATATCCGCTCACGATTCCAAAGTAATCATCAATCTGATAGCCAAACCCGCCATACACTCTGTTTCTGGCAAAACTAGGCTTCATTGGGCTCACAAAGAAGATTTCGTCATACGCATTAGCGAAGACAGTTCCTTTTTTAATGGTTTTGGAATTTAAAGGAACACTTACATTCAGACGGTATCTGTAGCGCATTCTCTGGGAAGTAAGATCTGTTTTAGGCTCATAGAACCAGCTTTTCTCAACACGAAAACGGTTTTCAAACTTCACGATGCCTTTTTTAATATCAATCACATCCTGAAGCCATACCCTGAACTCCTCTCTGCTTAAACTATGGTCTTTATAGTTGACATATCTTCCCAATCCTATGAAAGGCTTGTGATCTTTGGTAAGATTATACCCTATTCCCCCTTTTATCTCATAATAATCAGGGTAGGTATAATCTTCATTACCACGCATCTGTCCTTCTGCATAAAGGAAAAATTTCGGATGAAACTTATAGGTCAGAGTCACTGCATTGAAGCTGGAAATATGTTCCTGTGCTTTAAAAAAAGAAATACCAAGTAGTAAACCTAAGCCTATAAGACGTTTCATAAAAAATTTTTGCAAATGTATATTTTTTAACAATTTGTTAATATTAACTTTCATTAATATTAAATTAACACCTACTTAATATTAATTGTGTAAGAAAACCCAATGTGGAACCACCTTTGCGGCATTGCTACTCCAAATGCTTCCGTGTAGTTTGTATTGGTAATATTGTTAATCAAAACATATACTGAGTAGTCCTTTTTAGCAAAACTCAGCTTTTCATCAACAAGATTATAAGTTCCCAGATTTACTCTTTCATTATAACGGTAAACAAGCTCGTTGGTAAAGTTTTTCAGGAATTTCACCTCTAATTTGGAAATAAACTGATGTCTCAGGTTGTCAAGAATGTATCTCGAAACCAATCCATTTTTCTCTTCATATTTGCTGTCGATATAAGTATACCCAACCGTGTATTTAAACCAGTCTACCGGCCTATGACTCCACTCTGCTTCTATTCCTTTGGTTTTGATATCTCCTACATTTTGGGCAAACCATACTTTGTCACCCGGGTCATTTTTAACCCAGTCAATAGAATTGCTGGAATTCCTTAAAAACCCGCTTATTTTAGCTAAAATTCTGTTATTTTGATATTGATATCCTACCTCGGATGAAAGCGCATTTTCAGGCTGTAAGTCCGGATTTCCCTGTTCTGTTTTACTTATATAAAAAAGTTCGGTGAAGGTAGGTATACGATGTACTTTTGCAATATTTCCGTAGATTTTACTATTAGGAGTAAAGTTATAGCCGACATCCAGACCAGGATAAAAGAAATTTCCTTCTTTAGAGTAGTTAGCCCATGAAATTCCCGGACTGATGTTCAGTTTTTTATCCAGTAATGAAAAATGATGTTCAAAGAAAACCTGAGATACAAAGCGGTTTCTATCACCCAGATTACTGCTCACCAAAAATTCTTTTCTAAGCTCTACTCCAATTCCGGTTGTACCCAACCCCCATTGGTAGCTGGAATTTACTTCACCGCCTACGTTATTTCCAATGTGCATATTTCTGTAAAAATCAGGATCCCATCTGTTATAAAGATACATATCCTGACCTCTTCTCCAGTATACATTTGAATTAAGCTTTAGTTTCCCAAACGTCTGTTGGTGAGCTACACTTACAATAGATGCCTGTGTCTCTTCATACTGCTTTGTTGCATCTTTGGAAGCATAAAAACCATTGGCCCCGAATTTCTTTTCCGAAAAACCTGCCTGTACTCTCACATCTCCGTTTTTAATATTCAGTTTTCCCTGATAAAAAACATTTCTGATCTCATAATCAGTATTAAACATATAACCTTCTGAAGAAGCAGAATTGGCCTGAAGGGAATTGGTAAACTTTTCATTTCCTATCTGTGCATTGAAGCCAAGACCATACGTACTGAAATCTCCCCCTTCTGCACTGATCTTCACTTTCTTTCCGGGAACAGTTTTAGTAATAATATTGATAACACCGGCATAAGCATTCTGCCCGAAACGTCTGGCAGCAGGCCCTTTTATAATTTCAATCTTTTCTACCTCATCCAGATCAACCGGAATATTCATATTGTTATGTCCGGTCTGGGAGTCATTCATCCTGATTCCGTTCAGAAGCAGAAGAACCTGCTCAAAAGAACTTCCCCGGAAACCGATATCACTCTGCACCCCATTGGCTCCTCTCCTTCTGATATCCATACCGGGTACCTGCTGAAGAATTTCGTCTATACTTTTAGCCGGAGAATTTACAATATCTTCTCTGCTGATAACGCTGATATTCTGATTGGCACTTTTATAAGGTGTAGAGATAAATTTTCCCTGAAATTCAATGCTTTCAATATCTGTTGTCTTCTCCTGTGCATGTACCCAAAGTAAAGATCCCAGAAAAAAAGCACTTCCTATCTTTTTGATCATAATCGTTTCCGTAGTTTTCTTTTATAACAGATTCCAAAAGTAAGGGAGTTCACCAAGACAGGCAAATGATAGTTGTCATAAAAAAAGATGCAGCGTAATGCTGCATCTGTGTGAGGGAGTAATTCTATCTTTTCTTCATTAAATGTGTAACCAGATCTCTGAATAATTTTCTCATTTCTTAGTACATATTTAAGGGTACAATTTTAAATAATTTTAAAATACAAAACAATAGTTTCATAAAAAAATTTAACATATTTTCTAAAACTATATAAAGTACAGTAAAATAAACGGTAAAACAAGAATAAATCACAAAATCAGCTTCATTTTATCATTTTCCGATGATTATTTTCCCATTTTATTCCCCTGATTTACCATTTATAATAATAATTTTTAACAATAATATATGCATAAAATTTTCACTAAAAATTCGTAATTTTGTGGGTCTTAATTTTATGATGAAACTATTCTGTTTCAACTGTATTTTTTAACTAAAAATATCAGACAGATTTAAGAATAGAGGAAAAATTCAATTGATGACAGCCTTGGAATATTCTGTGGCAAAACACCATTATACTGGCAGCCTTATGCTGTACAGTCACTTTTATGAATAAACAAAATATGGCTAATACAACAGAAATAGACATAAAAAAACAGATTTTTGTTAAGAATGCACATCTTAACAATCTGAAACATATAGATGTCCTGATCCCGAAGAATAAACTGATTGTTATTACAGGCGTTTCAGGAAGCGGTAAGTCATCTCTGGCCTTTGATACCATTTATGCTGAAGGGCAGAGAAGATATGTTGAAAGTTTAAGTTCTTATGCGCGTCAGTTTTTGGGGAAATTAGAAAAACCGAAAGTAGATGACATTAAAGGGCTTGCGCCGTCTATTGCGATCCAGCAGAAAGTAATTTCTTCCAATCCGCGTTCTACGGTAGGAACCTCTACGGAGATCTACGATTATATGAAACTTCTTTTTGCCAGAATCGGGAAAACGTTTTCTCCTGTTTCGGGTGAAGAAGTGAAAAAAGATTCGGTTTCTGATGTGGTAGATTTTATCAAAGCATCTAAAAAAGATACGTCTTTCTTATTGACGGCTCCTTTGGAATACGATGCTGACAATTTTAAAGAAACACTGAATGTCTTAAAACTTGCAGGTTTCACAAGACTTGAAATCAACGGAAACTTAGCAGGAATCGAAGATCTTGAAAGCTTTGGATTTGCTCCTGAAAAAGGAATGACGATCAATCTTGTCATTGACCGTTTCTCTTATGAAGAAGACGAAAGCTTTTTGCAGAGACTTGCGGATTCTATTCAGATGGCATTTTATGAAGGGCGCGGCTACTGTTCATTGAAAAATACAGATACTGAAAAAGTAAAGGAATTCTCCAATAAGTTTGAACTGGACGGAATTGAATTTCTTGAACCGAATGTTCATTTTTTCAGCTTTAATAATCCATACGGAGCATGTCCTGCATGTGAAGGATACGGGAAAGTAATCGGAATAGACGAAGATCTTGTAGTTCCCAATAAAACATTATCCATCTACGAAGATGCCGTTGTAAGCTGGAGAGGTGAAACCATGAGTGAGTGGAAAAAAGATTTCATCAAAAAAGCAGGTGACTTCCCTATTCACAAACCGTATCACCAATTAACAAAAGAGCAGAAAAATTTCCTTTGGAAAGGTGACGGAAAAAGCAGTTTCCCATCCATCAATAATTTCTTCAAAATGCTTGAAGAAAATTTATATAAAATCCAGTACAGAGTAATGCTTTCACGCTACAGAGGAAAAACCCTTTGTCCTACGTGTGAAGGATTGAGACTGCGTGAAGAAACAAGCTGGGTAAAAGTTGACGGACATAATATCCAGTCGATGATAGAACTTCCTTTGGATGAGCTGGCTCCGGTAATCAATGGACTAAAGCTTTCAGATCATGACAAAGAGGTGGCTAAAAGGCTGATCTATGAAATTACAACCCGTCTGGAATTTTTATTAAAAGTAGGATTAGGCTATTTAACATTAAACAGAACTTCCAATACACTTTCAGGAGGCGAAAGTCAGAGAATCAACTTAGCAACCAGCTTAGGGAGTTCTTTGGTAGGTTCCATTTATATCCTGGATGAGCCTTCTATCGGTCTTCACTCCAAAGATACAGAAAACCTGATTGAAGTATTGAAAAATCTTCGTGACCTTGGAAATACCGTAATTGTGGTAGAACACGATGAAGATGTAATGAGAGCTGCGGATTATATTATTGATATTGGTCCGGAAGCCGGTTACCTTGGCGGTGAACTGGTATTTGCAGGAGATTATAAAGATCTGAAAAAAGCCAACACCCTTACTTCAGAATACCTTACGGGAAGGCTGGAAATTGAAGTTCCGAAGAAACGAAGAAAAGGAAAAGAATGGATTCATATTAAAGGAGCCCGTCAGAACAACCTTAAAAATATAGATGTAGATGTTCCACTGGAAAGCCTGGTTGTTATTTCCGGAGTTTCAGGAAGCGGAAAATCTACTCTGATGAAAGAAATCCTTACGAATGACATTCAGATCCAGCTTGGAATGGGTGGTAAAAAAGGAGACTATGATTCTGTAGAATTCCCGAAAAAACTGATCAAAAACATTGAATTGATTGATCAGAATCCGATCGGAAAATCATCCCGTTCAAATCCGGTAACCTATCTGAAGGCTTATGATGACATTCGTGATCTTTTTGCCAAGCAGAAAGTAGCGAAAATGATGGGTTACAAACCTAAACATTTCTCCTTCAACGTAGATGGCGGAAGATGTGATGAATGTAAAGGAGAAGGTGTGATCAATGTTTCTATGCAGTTCATGGCAGACATCGAGCTTGAATGC
Source organism: Chryseobacterium rhizoplanae (assembly GCF_900182655.1). Lineage (GTDB taxonomy): Bacteria > Bacteroidota > Bacteroidia > Flavobacteriales > Weeksellaceae > Chryseobacterium > Chryseobacterium rhizoplanae. Next base: position 800,018 of record NZ_FXTC01000001.1, on the reverse strand, counting down.
GAAGTTTGTAAAGGCACACGATTCAAAAACGAGATTCTTGAGGTGAAATTTGATGAGAAAAACATCTCGGATATTCTTCATATGACCGTAAATGAAGCGCTGGAATTTTTTAAAGATAATAATGAAGAAAAGATTGTAACGAAACTGAGACCTCTTCAGGAAGTAGGTTTAGGATATCTGCAGCTCGGACAAAGCTCTTCTACCCTTTCCGGTGGTGAGGCACAGCGTGTAAAACTGGCTTCATTTCTTGTAAAAGGGGTAACGACGGATAAAACCTTGTTTATCTTTGATGAACCTTCCACAGGACTGCATTTCCATGATATTCAGAAGCTGTTGAAATCACTGCAGGCATTGATTGACCTAGGCCATTCTGTGATTGTTATTGAACACCAGCCGGATATCATCAAATGTGCCGATTACATCATTGATATTGGTCCGGAAGCAGGAAAACACGGTGGTGAAGTTGTATTTGCAGGAACTCCTGAAGACCTGACAAAAAATAAAAAGTCTTACACCGCAAAATACATCAAGGAAAAACTTGAACAATAAAATTAAAAGCGACCGTTTTAGTAACAGTCGCTTTTTTTATGCTGATTTAAATAATAACGGGCCGCATTTTGACACCTGTTTTAAAATAGATTCTTTACCTTTATATATCACTTCAAAATTATTTTTATGCCCTGGAATCCCGAACTATACGATCAATACAAAGATGTACGCTACAAACCCTTTTATGATTTAGCCGCGTTAATCAAGCCTGAAAACAATATAAAAGCCATTGACTTAGGCTGTGGTACCGGAGAACAAACTTCCATTTTAACCGAAAAACTGACAGGTTCTACATTTTTAGGAATTGATTCATCAGCAGAAATGCTTGAAAAATCGAAAAAATTTGAAAATGATCATTTACACTTTAAGCTTCAGAGCATTGAAGAAACAGCACAGTCTGATCAACAATGGGATCTTGTTTTCAGTAATGCAGCGCTGCAATGGACGGACGATCATGAAACTTTATTTCCTAAGATCATCGGACTGCTATCCCCCAAAGGACAGCTCGCTATTCAGATGCCTGTTCAGAAAGAGAATATCCTCAATCAAATCCTTACGGAAATGGCAGATGAAGAACCTTATGCATCACAGTTAAATCATTTCAACCGTGATTCACCGGTGCTTTCGATGGATGAGTATGCTCAGATTTTGTTTGATAACGGAATTCAGGATATAGAAATTTTCCAGAAGGTATATCCTATTATTGCAGATGATCATGAGGCTTTATATGAATTTATTTCAGGAACTGCATTATTGCCGTATCTGGAACGTCTGGAAGGAAATCAAAAAGAAAGTTTCATTACCGAATTTAAATCACGCATCGCACAAAGATTTACAAAGTATCCGGCTATCTATGCATTTAAACGTATTTTGATGTACGGCCGTAAAAAATAAAAGATATTAAAACAGAAACAGCCGTCTCAGAATTCAAATAGTTTGAACTTTGTCATTGACTACGTCGAATCTTCGATTTCTGACGAAGGAAGAATCTCATTGATAACCAATATATGAGATTCTTCACTACATTTCAGAACTATGTTCGCAGACCTTTAATCTATGTTCAGAATGACATTTCTGAGACAACTGCTTCTGTTTATTAATAAAATAGTTACTCTTTCAGATTATACAAAAATGGACTTTTCCTGATATACTCAGAATTTTCAATCTGAGAAGCCAAAAACTCAGCCAGATCTGAAGCGCTGATATTTTCTCCTTGACAGTCAGTAAGACTTGTTTCAGTTTTAAAACTTTCTTCTGTAAGATGGATGAGTGGCAATCTTACCAAAGTCCAGTCCAAATTGCTTTCCATAAGAATTTCGTACTCTTTTTGCTTATCAGCAGTTGTTTCCGGATAATTCTGGTACATCCAGTCGGTCGCCATTTTCACTCTTTCATTTTTTTGATCAAATAGTGTATTCACACTCAAACCTGTGGTTACCATATAACGACTGATCCCATGATGATTCATCGCTCCGATGATATTTTTCGCAGCATCACTGAAAATAGATTTCTCTCCTTTGGGCTGCCCCAGAGTGCTCATTACAATATCAGTTCCTTCAATTAATGAACGGACAGCTGCTTCATATCTTACATCTCCTTTCACCACCTCAATTAAGGAATTTTGAATGGTAAAATTTTCAGGATGTCTTACTAAAAGTTTAAGGGAATATCCCTTTTCCAAAAGGTTTTTAACCAGATATTGACCGGATTTTCCCGTTCCGCCGATAACGGCAATTTTATAAGTATTCATAATGATTTTTTTTAATATTAAATATCAATAATCAACAGCAGATTAGCCGCTGATGACTGTTGATACTACAAATGGCGTATTGCCTTTGCTTTTTTAGATATGATATAATAAGTGTATTGGGTTCAGAAAATTGAACCTAAGATTTTCAGGTTTCAGAATGATTCCTGAATCAGTAATATGTATTACGAGATTTTAATGAAATAAAGTTACACTTTTTTCATCATTAAAAAATCAAAAAAATTATGATTTTGACAACACTTATTAAAAGAGAAAGTTTATAACTTTGATAACGATCTTATTATCAGTAACTTTCAAAACAATCGCTTTACACCAATATAATATATTAATATGGAACCATTTACTGTTAACATTCCCGAATCGGTAATAACCGACCTGAAAAACCGTATCCAAAACACCCGATGGCCCGAAGAACCCAAAGACTCTGGCTGGAACTACGGCACCAATGAAACTTACCTGAAAGAGCTTACCAACTACTGGGTAAATGATTACAACTGGAAAATGCATGAGCAGCAGTTAAATCAACATCCACAGTATACAACCCGCATAGACGGAATTCTGATTCATTTTCAATACATCAGGGGCAAAGGTTCCAATCCCAAACCTTTGATTCTTACCCATGGCTGGCCGGACAGCTATTACCGTTTTCATAAAATTATTCCTTTGCTTACCGAAGGCGAACAGAGTTTTGATCTGATCATCCCTTCTATTCCCGGGTTTGGCTTTTCCGATAAAACTGCGGTCAGCAGTGCAAGAGTTGCTGATCTTTGGAAAAAGCTGATGACTGAAGTGCTAGGATATGAAAAATTCTGTGCTGCCGGAGGTGATATAGGCATGGGAGTCGTAAAAGCATTGATTTCAAAATACCCTGATGTCATGGAAGCGGTTCATCTTACGGATGTTGGATATCCAACCGGACAAGAAGACCCGGCAACAATGAGTGAAGATGAAAAACAGTTCGCGCAGTTTGTCCAACACTGGTGGTATAGCGAAGGAGCGTATGCAATGGTTCAATCTACAAAACCCCAGTCTCTTGCTTATGGACTAAATGATTCTCCTGTAGGGCTTGCGGGCTGGATCATTAGCTTTATCAACGCCGGAGCACCACCGGAATTAATAGAAACTGCGTTTGGAGGAAGGGATGAAATGCTTACCAATATTATGATTTACTGGGTAACCCAAACGATAGGATCTTCTGCGAGAATGTACAAAGAAGATGCAGCAGCCTTATGGAGCGGAACACATGTTCATCAAAAGAGTAATGTTCCGGCCGGCGTGCTCGTATTTCCCCGTGAAGCTCAGTTTCCGAAAGAATGGGCAGAACGTTTCGTGAATGTAACCAGCTTTAAAAAGATGAATGAAGGTGGTCATTTTGTTCCCCTGGAATTACCTCACATATTTGCAGATGAACTAAGATCATTCTTTTATTCTGTCAAATAAAGAAGAAGATTTTACCCCTAGTCTAGACTTATCCACAACAAATTGTGGATAACTTGTGAATTTTAACATTAAATTTATATTTCGTATTAAAATTATTACTACATTTACTATGTAATAAACATCGAAGTGGAAACTTTATTTGCTTTTCTTACTACTATTGAAATTGCAATTAAATTTGAAATAAAAATTTAAGCACAGCATTGTCGGCTGTGCTTTTTATTGTTGTCTAATTAAAAAAATGAGATGTATTTATCTATTGGATCTGCCCCTAAAGGGCAGATTCTTTTACCCATATACCTTTGTAAATAAAGCTTTTGGAAGATTATTTGACTCAGTCAAAATCTGAAAAAATATTTTGTACTGCTTACATTTTTACGAAAAGGTTTAATTTATAAATTTATATTCTAAAGGGAGCAAAGAGGTAATCAACTTCGTTGATTCTTTACAAGCCAATGCATAGCTTCATCAGCGACATTGTCGCTTTCTTAGCTTCCTTATTAACAATACATTGAATTTTGTCTTTGCGTTAAAAAAATTTTAAAGAATACAGGACAAAGTTTCATTTAAAACAGGCCTCATAGTTCAATGGATAGAATAAAAGTTTCCTAAACTTTAGATCCAGGTTCGATCCCTGGTGGGGCTACCAGACAGGGATAAGCTGTTTTCTTATCATTTTTTTTATTATTTGCATCACCTAACGCATTGGTTACAAGAGATATACTTCTTAATACTGAATTTACTCTGGTAGTTCGATATTCAATTCCTGTAAATTCAAGATTTTCTGGATATATCGAACTAATTATTTTTCTTTTTGCTTCTACACTACTTGATTGGTATAATAATGATAAGTTAGATATAACTGATAGAGCCTTGTTTAAGCGATCATCAACTTTTTTGGGATTACGAGTCGCAACTAAACAAGCATGAAGTTCATTTTCAAGAATTTCAATTTTTTGTTTAGACTGTGCTTTAATGATCATATAATCGTCATCCTCAATCTTTTCCGCTAATAATTTTTCTCGTGCAAGAGCTATCTTAGCATTATAAGTCTCTATTTCAGAAATTATTCTTTTTCTTCTATCATCAGCTTTGTTATTATACTTTTTATAGGCTGTTAGTAGAATATTTTGTAAGATTTTTTGAACTGAAGGAAGAAACTCATATTTCTTTAATTCCTCAACAAAAAGATTATTGGTAAGTTCAGCACTTTGCCTAAATCCACAAGATGATTTACAATGATAGTAATAATATACTCTCTGACTTCCTTTTGAACCGCTGGCAGTTAAATTTTTTCCACATTTTGGACAAATCAAAAAACCTCTTAATGGAAAAACGTCAGCAGAACTAAATTTTATATACTTTCGGTTTTTCCTTTTATTGCCTTCTAAAATTAACTGAACTTTATTAAATAGTGTCTCACTTATAAGAGGAGCATGTAAAGATTTTACATAGTGAGCTTCTTCATCCCGGTATTTCTTTATAAATATTTTACCACAATACACTGGATTTCTTATCGCAACATGAAAGGCTTGATTACTCAAAATCTTTACTCCTTTTTCTGAAAGCTGTCGACGTATAGTTTCAGGAGCTTCAATTCCTTTTGCTATTTCATTAAAGAAATAGCGTATTATTGAAGCTTCGGGTTCTTTAGGCTCTATAAACTTATATTTGCCATCTTCTGTAATTTTATTTGTGTATCCGAAAGGAGCGCTAGCCATCCACCTTCCTTCCTTTTGAGCTCTTCGCATCCCATGAAATGTATTCAATGCTCGTCTGTCATTCTCTACCTCTGGTGCAGCAAGATAAATTGCTAACATCATTTTATTTTCTGGTATGAAAAGATCCAATGGCTGTTCTATAGCCTGGGCTTCTACTCCCAGTTTCTTAAGGATACTTATCATTTGATATGCATCACCTGCATTCCTGCTAAAACGGTCCCATTTAGTAAATAAGACTTTATCAATTTTAGATTTTTTTTTCTTTAGATAAATTAAAAGATCATTCCATGACGGACGATTAAAATTTTTTGCTGAATGATCTTCAAAAAAAACATTATCAATTTTAAGATTATTAGTTTCGCAATACCTTTTTAAGCGTTCTTCCTGATCACGTTGAGAGTAACCTCTATCTGCCTGCTCATCAGTTGATACACGAATATATAAAGCAACATTACTCATAATAATTAGTTTAAAAATTTTCACCTAAAGATATCGAAAAAGTATTTACAAGGTTTGTAATCAACTTAATAGTAAAAACAAGATTTATTAAAGAAGTTAATCTACTAGTATTATTTCAAAATTGAATTTTTCACTAGTTACAAGACCGGCAATTAAATATAAAAATACTAAAATCATTTTTGCTTCCTCAAGAGTAATGTCCACGCCATCAGTTTTAAGGAGCTCGATTGTTTCTTCTGTTGTCATTGTACTTATTTGTAATCTTTCCATATTCACGTTTTTGTTTTGGAACATAAAATTGAATACATAATTTAAAGAAGGTGTCGTTAGAAAGTAAAAGCATCTGTTTGGCAGTAAATGACATATCTTTCAGGTTTAAGCAAAATACTTTTAAACCACCAAAATTTATAACAGGTTACTGTCTTTTAAATTATATACGAAACACCGTTGCGCATTTTGATAAGTTCCTATCATTTATATTGGAAAATCAGTACAATTTGATTGTCCTGAAAAAATTACATAGTTAATCACTTATACTTAGTGATTTTATTTGGCAAATCATGTCCAAATAGCACCCACCCTAGATCTTATATTTCAATACCTTATTTTTATAACAAGACTTTATATTCATTGACCCCACTGGATTTTTATTGAGAGTTATAACATTTTCAAAAATAACCGGTAAAAAGGCAGCTAAGGTATTGTTGCCAGCCATCGCTTATTCAGCCAAAAGACTACGGCATAAACGGTTTCCTCCCTGAAGGTACCCTCCAATTATTCCGTTTCCTTTTGGCTTTTTTCATTGTCAACACTTCATATCTGCTTTCTTTTTTCCGGTTTTTCTTTTGAAAAATATTCAGCGAAGCCTGAAAAGCTTTTAAGAAATAGGACGGAGAAGAGATTGAAAAGGCTTTTGATCTAAAAAAGATACATAACATTTCAAAGATGTTTTAAATAATGTTTTAAATAATGTTTTAAATAAAATGCTTTTTTAACTTAAGTACGGGAAACAAAAGGCTCTGCCGTACTCAGAGCAATAACAATGAAATATAATATCGTAAATGAGATCAAATTGATCTACACAAGAAAAGGAAATACTGAAAAAAAAGTACTGAACTCCCAGGATGCTACAGATATTTTCCGGGAACATTTTGATGCAGATCAGATCGACTACAGAGAGTCATTTTACTCAATGTATATGAATCAGGCTAACAAGGTCTTAGGAATACAAAAAATATCAGAATCTGGAATTACCTCTTCTCTTGTTGACATCAGAATCATCATGCAGGGAGCTTTATGCCGTATCATTTATTATAGCCCATAACCATCCTTCCGGAAACCTTACACCTTCTCGCGAAGACATAGGCATCACACAAAAAATAAAGGAGGCTGCCCAACTATTAAATATTAACCTGCTTGATCATTGTATAATAACGTCAACCGACTCCTTCTCTTTCTCCGATGAAGGTATTTTATAAGGGACTTAAATTTCTAAAAATAAGAATCCAGAGCCGGTTCCCGGTCTGGATTCTTGTGGCGTCACGGAAAGATGCTTGTCCTTTAGGGGGCCAACCATCTTTCCGCAAATACTAAACAATGCTTCTCAAATTAGATGGTTTTATTTGAAGTGGAAATATATATATGTAAGCTAAAGAAATAGTATTTATCCGTTTAGCTTTTTGTTGTTGAATTGAAATTCAATTTTCTCCTCATTTCCAAAACTGTCTAAGAGCCATACCGTAAATGATTGTGAAACTTCAGAGGTTGAAGTATAATACAATCTGAACTCTTTCTCATAAAGAGGATAAATATCATTAGGAAAGTAAGGTTGAGTGTTATAATACTGCAGCTTTCCTGCTCCCTCAAACTGAAAATATCGAAGATAATATTTGGTGTCAGCAAAATTACCTTCAGGAATAATTTTGATACGGATCTCCACATACTCATCTTTAGCGATATCCTTAGGAACAGGCATAACCGACACCTTAAAAGGATAATTCTGCTGAATTTCCAAATCATCTTTCTCACATGATTGTACAAATAGTCCAATCACAAATAGTAGCAAGAAACACTTTAGTTGTATTTTAGCTGTATTAATTATATTTTTCATTTTTCATTATTTTTAGAAATTATATCTTATTCCTACCCCCAGCAGAGAGTGAAAATTAACCATTTGACTATTTTTCAAAAAGCGAAGTTGCCCGTTGACCAGGAAAACTAAATGCTCAGTCAGATAGCTTTCAATAGATAGCTTACCATTTGATCCGTAAATAAAATTATCCGTTGCTGTTAACATTGAACCGTCATATAGCAATTCATTGCCTCTATTAACCTGTTCATAACCAACAAGACCTCCAATTCCCAGATTAAGATTGACATTTCGCATGAAGTCTCCCCAAACATAAAAACTGTACCCACTGCTCAGCAGGAATGTATCTATCGGAATATCGCAGCTAGTGTATTTATAATATTTTCTGCTAAATTCTGTTAGTCCAAAGAAGTAATTACCATTCTTCGAGTAAGAAACAAGCCCCGTACTAAACATATAATTTTGCTTTTCTGGAGATTTTGGAAATACCGAATAGGTAAATTCAATACCAATTTGCTTAGGAATCATCTGTTGAGCAAATATTTTGCTACCCATTATCATCATGAAGATGACTGTTAAAAATATTTTGTGCATCTTACTCCGTTTTAATGGTTAAACTATGTATCAATCTTGCATGAACCAGATCTTCATTTTCAAGCTGTACTTTCAGATGCCTTCCCCCATTCTTTTCCAGAATTTCAATCTCCAAAACCTGATCTTTTAAGAGCGTAAACTGATCAAGCATATAAATCCCTTTACTGTCTGAATGATTAGCTACGGTCGTTTCCGGGAAATAGGTGCGAACCTTCTCTAAAATCTTATCCTGAACGACCGTTCGCTTTAAGTTCTTTTTATCGACAATTTTAAAATTGACCCATTCAATAGCATACCCCACATTACTTTGATTCTTAACCTGCAATGTGAAATAAAACTTGCTGTCATTAACGTGCAGTGCTCTGACTGAAAACTCAATTCCATAGCTTTTTGAAACAATATGTTTAATAGTTCTGTTGCTTTTCCTGTAAAGATTTTCCATAATGAGCCAGGTTAGAGAAGTTGAGCTTCCTTTAAGATCTTCAAATAATACATCAGTAGCATACTGCCGTTCAATACCTCTCTGAAGTTTTACTAAATCATAGCTGAGTATTTCCGGATAAGAACTGTAGGATGCATCAAAACTGTAAAATTTTCCATCTTCGGTAATAACCGAAAAATTAGTTTCCTCTTCAAAATCCCTGACAGCTGACTTAACCCGAAGAACGTTTCCTATAAGATCTGCTTTATTGGCAACCAAAAGATCACTTCCCAGGTCAACATATCGTATTGATGTAGGAAATATCAGATGACTGGTTTTATTGTAGGTGACGTTAATCCGGAAAGGGTCCAATTTTGCCTGTTCCAAGGAAATATAAGTTGTCACAGAATCCTGCCCAAATGTCTTGTTTACTAATAGAAGTAATAGCATAATGAGAATATAATGACTCTTTTGTGTATTCATTTTTATTTTTTTTGATTAGTTATTTTTGGCTAAGAGGAAGACTTGATGGCCAGCTTTTACAGTTACTTTCAATTGTCTGACTCTCTTCTGAAAATAACCCGACAGTCCCTGTACTACTCCCCTGCTCAGATCAGCTGCAATCTGTTGTCCTGCTGATTGAGTCATCATAATATTAGTGCCTGAAGTATGGCTCATTTTCGCTACAATATCGCTTACCGCATTCTGCTCCGCTGAATAAGGAACATACAATCCCATCTGACCGTCGGTGTCATAAACATTGATTTCTACAGGATAGATATTACCTTGAGATTGAATGGAAGATATTTTTAACTGAAGCCTCCCACCCTGAAATTTGTTTACTGCAATCAGTAAGCTCCCAGCGGGAATTTCAGTTCTTCCGACTTTCATCGCTTCTGAAAGCCTTATAGATAATGTACTTTCATTGACCAAAGTCTTAGTTTCATAGACCACACCTCTTATTGCGTTTTTTGTTTGAACCGAGTTTTCTGAATCATTTTGACCGTCATAAAATCTATTCTGATTCAAACCTGCGATAAAAGCACTATCCGACTGGTCTCTGTATAATGAGGAAACAACATTGGAACGTACCGGTATTGCTGAAGTCAGTTTAACCTTCTTTTCCGTTGATTTTTCGACCTCCTCTTTTTCTGCTGGTTTTTCCTGCTTTGGCGTCGTTGGAAGATACTTAGCAGCCATTTGATACGATTTTTCCATGAGCTCTAACTGGTCGCTCATTCCCAGACCCGAAGGAGCAGCACGATTTTGCATTGACTCATTCTTTAACCTTGAAATTTCTTTCCTTAGATTATTGACCTCCTGATTATCCCGATTATAGAATGAGCTTAAGGTCTGCTGTGCATTTCGATAACTGTTCAGAGCATTCTGATCGGATTGCTGAAGTACACTTCTAGTGGATGTTAAAGAAGGTGGGTTGCTACTATAGTTTACACCGTTCTGGTCATTCCAGTAATCTGATAAAGTTGTTATTGAATTTCTCTTTTCTTCATTCTTTTTCTCTAATAACTGCTGCTCATAAGCCTTTTGCTTATCAGACTGCAATTGACCGTCTTTTGCCTGTGGAATAGCTGTATTAAAGCCAGCCTCTTCAATAATGGTATGATCGGTTTTGGGCTTAAAGATCAGATAAAAGCAAGATGCACATACAGCAGCCATCAAAAAGTAGATGAAAGGTTTCTTTAATCTTTCCCATTGAGCCTTGGGATGATCATTCACTCCGTTAGAATTTTGGGAGAGATCATTTTCTGTCACTCTAATTTTTTCTGAATCTTTCATATTCTATTTTTTAGTGGATGAGTTTACTATTTCATTATGCTTCGATCCTTTTTCGGTAGGTTTCTTAGAAATGCCGTCAATATGATTGATAGACATGGTATTACTTCTTTGACCTGTAGTAACACATATATTGACAATAACGATGACGGTTATCAAAACATAAACACCAAAGAAAACCTTGGTCATCAATCGCTGTTTCCCTACAGAAATAGCGTTCCAATGATCTTCTATCCTCAAAATATATCGTCCGATTTTCTCTCTTAGTTTTTTCATTCTGGTCATATTAGCGTTCAACCGTTTCGACATCTCTATTTTCAAGCACGTTGAATTTTTCAATGATAAATCCCTGAGGATTGCTGTCAGACCGTACAGAATTAACCAATGAACAGTTGGTAATTAAATTCCTGATGGTAAGGTTACTGGATCTGATAATGAATTGTCTTGCATAAGTTTTTACGTCATAGGGGTAACTATCAAAGTTGGCAACGACACTGTCTACCTCAACTCTCTGCTGGATATTACCTGAAATAATTCTGTTATAGTAACCTTTTTCCTGAAGGTCTTTATAGTAATTGAATGCGGATTGATCAGCCAAATTGAAAGCCCTTTTGACATTACTTTCAATAGCATTCTTATCTGGGGCAATGGTGAAGAATAATTCGTGAAATCGTCTGACATGCTCTCTTGCTTCTACAGGCCTGTTGATCGACATATCCTGAGATAGCGCTACCATCAATGATTTGCCGTTGTCCAGTACATATATCTTCTGACGCTGCTTCTCGGCAAACTGGTAGGATTTAAAGACAGCTACACCTACCACTCCAAAACACAACACGGCAAAAACAAATGTAAACAAGCGGATCTGCTTGAAGCTGCTCTCAATATTTCTTAACGTTTTAAATTCCATAGAACAGTAATTTTTATTTTAATAATCTTCCCGAAATATTACCTGTAGCCGAACCTACTGCTGCTCCCGCAACATTGCCCGACTTCGTAGCAGTCTGGTTAACATTGCGCATAAAGTTGCCGGCGCCTCCTGCCTGAATTACCCAGCCTGTAACGGTTGGCACTGTAAAATAACCTATGATCCCAATCACCATATAGATGATGTATACCGTATTGGAGGTATCAGGAATAAAGGTGGGATCTGCGAGCATTTCGATATCCCGTTCCAAGATCAAGGTTTGTATCTTGGCAAGAATGGCACTGAAAATATCAGCAACAGGAAGCCATAGGTAAACACTGATGTATCTTGTCAGCCATTGGCTCAACGTCGTCTGAAAACCATCCCATACAGAAATGGCAAATGCAATAGGTCCTAATATTGAAAGGACAATCAGAAAGAAGGTTCTGATGGTATCAATAACTAAGGCTGCCGATTGAAACAGAATTTCAAGAAATTCACGAAAACCATCTCTGATATCTTTCTTGATGGCAAACATTTCCCGTTCAATATACATTCCGGACATCGTGACCAAATCCGATGGTGACCATCCGAGCTCTTCCAGCTTTTTATCAAATTCTTCATTTGAAATAAGGTAAGCCATCTCCGGATTCCTGAGCATCGCTTCTCGTTCTAAAAGATCCTTTTTCTGCTGCAGTTCATTCATATCCAACACTTGATTTTCCAGCATTGAATGGCTTCCCTGAACAATCGGACTCATTACCCCATTAAGACTTCCTAAAACCAATGTGGTAAAAAACATAATGCAGATGCCTATGGCAAAAGGTCTCAGCATGGGAAACAAATCGATCGATTCGGCACGGCTCAAAGACTGCCAGACTTTTAGTGCTACATAGAATAAAGCACCTAATCCGGCGGCTCCTTTTGCCACAGCAGCCATATCGGCGCACATCGGCATCATTTCCTCATAAACGGAACGAAGTACTTCGTGTAAGTTATTCGGTTCCATCTTACCAGTATTTTTGATTGGAGGTTCCGTAAAGATCCAGCACCCTTTGGGTATTGTTCTGTTTTTTTGCTCTGAGATAACTGACCGAAATATTTTTATTGGTATAGTATCGTACCAGATTATGATACGCTTTGACCTCTTTATAAACCCGGTTAACAACATCCATCCTTTCTTTATCATTCAGAGAAAGACCGTTAGAAGTGATGATCTCTTTGAGTTCTTTCAATAGCTCCGTGCTCTCCGTAAGAAGCGCAGAATAACCAGTGGCAATGGAAGCTAATTCCTGAGCATTAAAATTGGGGTCATTCAGCATTTTACCGAAATTGTTGACATACATCTCAGAAACATCACCCACTAAAAGGACGGTCTGCTGAACCTTTCTGGCATCTTTGACCAGATTATTGATGGCTTTCAGCTGGTCATAATACTCTTTACCCTGTTCATATACTTTCTTAACTTCATTGAAGTTCTTAACAACGTTAGATACCGTTGAAGAAGTCTGTACAATTTCATTGGCTGAGTTCAAAATTCCCGAAGCTAGGTTTGCAGGGTCTGTTACGACAAATTGTGCTTTTGTATAGGTTACGGTAGCAAAGAATGCTACCATTAAGGTTTTAATGATTAAATTTTTCATTGTTGTACATTTTTAAATGATTTAATGGTCTTTTCTATTCGATTTGATTCTCTTAAGAGAAATCCTCTTGATGGCATGTTCGACATTGCCGTCAAGTTCCGATGCAAGATTCATCACTTCCATCTTTTCCGTTTCTTCTGTAGTATATGCCAGATATTCTTGTGTTGAAACTTCAGTGGCATAGACTGCAGAGTGCGTTCCACCCAGTCCAATCCAAACTTCCTTGTAAAGTCTTCGTGGATCATTATTCATATTGATCGACAGCACCTGGGACTTTTCTTTATCAGTCAATCCCAGCATCGCCTGAATATCATCGAACTTGTTCATATACTTCCTTTGGTCAAGAAGAATCTTACAATCCGAATTATTAATGATACTTTCTTTCACAATCGGTGACTGAATGATATCATCGACTTCCTGAGTTACTACAATGGCTTCTCCGAAGAATTTCCTGACGGTCTTGAACAGGTACTTGATATACTCAGCCATCCCCTCCTTGGCAATGGCTTTCCAGGCTTCTTCGATAAGGATGAGTTTTCTGATTCCTTTGAGTCTTCGCATCTTATTGATAAAGACCTCCATTATGATAATGGTTACAATAGGAAATAGAATTTTATGATCTTTAATGGCATCGATTTCAAAGACAATGAAACGCTTGGATAACAAGTCCAGCTGCTTTTCTGAATTGAGCAGATAGTCATACTCCCCTCCTCTGTAATAAGGTTCCAACACATTGAGAAAGTTGGCAATATCAAAGTCTTTTTCCCTGACTTTCTTTTGCTCCAATACTTTCTGATAATCATCTTTGACGTACTCATAGAATCCGTTGAAAGAAGGATGCTGGTCATCGGTTTTAATTCTTTCGATATATCCGCTGACTGCATTGGAGAGTGCCACTTCCTCTGAACGGGTTGGTGGTTCGTCATCTCTTTTCCAAAGAGTCAGAATCAAGGTTTTTATACTCTCCCTTTTTTCAATGTCAAAAACGCCGTCATCAGTATAGAATGGATTGAAAGCGATCGGATTGTCCTCGGTATAAGTAAAATAAACCCCGTCCTCTCCTTTGGTTTTACCTTTAATGAGTTCACATAATCCCTGGTAGGAATTTCCGGTATCTACAAGAAGGACATGCGCTCCCTGCTCATAATACTGTCGCACCATATGGTTGGTGAAGAATGATTTACCACTGCCCGATGGACCAAGGATAAACTTATTTCTATTCGTAATAATCCCCTGTTTCATCGGCAAATCTGAAATATCCAAATGAATAGGCTTTCCAGTCAGGCGATCAGCCATCTTGATCCCAAAAGGTGATGGTGAATCCTGATAGTTGGTCTCTTCTGTGAAAAAACACAAAGCAGGTTCTATGAATGTGTAAAAACTCTCTTCACTAGGAAAATCGCCTGCATTACCGGGAATTCCTGCCCAATATAAAGTAGCTGTATCCGTGGTATTATGACGGGGCTTACATTCCATCAAGGCTAGCGCACTACCTGTATCATTTTTTAATTGTTTGAGCTCATTAGGATTGTCAGACCATGACATCACATTAAAATGAGCACGAACAGATTGCAGACCATAAGAATGTGCTTCATTTAAATACTTTTCAATCCATTCCTTATTGATCTGATTCGCTCTACTGTATCTCGCAAGCGAATGCATATTCCTTGCAGATTTTTCAAACTGGCGGAGGTTCTCATCACTGTTGTCAATAAATAAATATTGATTATAAATATGATTACAGCTTAGCAGAAGTCCCACCGGAGAAGCAAATGACAGAAGGCAGTCGGTGCGATCGGTGCTTAACTTTTCATAACGGCTGTGTGATGAAACAGTACCTGGCAAATCCTCCGTATCCGATAAGGTATGCATACTAATCCGGTTGTTACCAATTCTCATTTCTTCTGAGCCTAATTTGATGTCCTGCAATGACGGATGGGTTTCACGGGATAGAGTCAGATACTGTTCCAGTAGTCCTGACCTCTCGGAAGTTCCTGCTATCTCATCTTCTGTCATCCTTTCCAGATGGATATAACTACTGTCATTCATAATCCGCTCCAGCTGATCGACCGCTTCAAGAAAACGACCAATGATTTCTTTGTCTTTAATCTCTTTTGGAATCAGTTTTCCTTTACAGAGTGATGAAAAGTTGCTCTGCATCCGCATTCTCTCCTTACTTGTTTTTGTGATAAACAGGTAGCAGTAATGATTTAAAAAGGGCCTCTCATTGAAATGCCTTTCAAATGATTTGGAAAGAAAACTCTGGTCTTCTTGTGACAAATCAGGATTGTAGTTTTCTTTCATAAACCAGTCCTGTTTGTGAACGATGGTGAAATCCGGGAGTGTTTTAATCGCTTTAAACCAAGCGGAATGCATGGCTTCATACTCAGCGGAAGCGACAGTAAACAGTTCGGGGAGTCTGACCTTAAAGCAAACCGTAACATCAGCGTCTTTTGAAATGATACAATCATTTTCAATCGCAAGCAGTGGAAATTTACTTTCCAAGGTTGCTGCTTTGGAAGAATTTCTCATATGTTTGTTCTTTTACGGTTAATTTTCAGATACCGATAAATACTCTTTCGACTGATGATGTATTTTGGATGCTTCTTGTGTGCGCCTAATTTCATCAGACCATGTTCCCCGTATTTTCTATTCAGTGCGAAAGTCTGCCAGGTAAGAAGTCCACTGCTGAATCCTCCGAGAATTAAACACAGATAGGTATTGACGCCTGCCATATACATAACCATGATACAGATCAATATTCCTAAGAGTCCTCCACTGAAGATAAAGAGGTATTGCGCTTTAAGTCCCTTGAACTCTACCGTCCTTCCTATTCCTTTATTGATATGATAGGTATTCATAGTCGTCATTTAAAGGAAGAATGAGCGAAGAATGGTTGCGGCAACAATTAAGAAGATACATGCTCCAAACCAGCTGGCAGCAGTTTTACTGGTATCAGGGTCACCGCTGCTGAACTTGTTATAGACTTTTACGCCTCCGATGAGTCCGACGACTGCACCGATGGCGTAAATTAATTGTGTAGCGGGTTCAAAATAAGAAGTGACCATCTGTGTAGCCTCATTGATTCCGGCTGAACCATTGCCTTGACCAAATACCGAATTAATTGTTACGAATGTTAAAATTGCGTACAGCAATTTTTTTCTTTGTTTTTTCATAATGAATAGATTTTTGATTATGAAACCCGCACTTTACGGGCTTGATGACAAAGATGTCCGAGTCTAGGTACTCAATAACAGGAATGGCAGTGGATGGACTCTTTTGGCTGTTAAAGAACCGTGCGCCAGTCAGAATTCCTGTATAAATAATTGTAAATTTGCAAGGAATTTCAAAAAAGAGAAATCATGGATAAAAGGTTCACAGATATTATTGAGCTCATCAAACAGTCTCGTAACAATGCGATAAGAAAAGTCAATGAGGAACTCATCGATCTATACTGGAATATTGGTGAGTATATCAGCAAAAAGGTAGAGCTGAGTGAATGGGGACAATCTGTGGTTAAAGAACTTTCTCAGTTTATCCAGACTCATGAACCTGAACTAAAAGGTTTTTCGGATAAGAATCTTTGGAGAATGAAGCAGTTTTATGAGACTTACAAGGAATTTCCCAAAATCTCAACACTGTTGAGAGAAATCAGCTGGTCTCATAATCTGTCCATATTCTCCAGATGTAAATCAATCGAAGAAAGGGAATTTTATATCAAGTTGACCAAACAGGAAAATTATAGCTTCCGGGAGTTAGAGAGACAGATATCCAGCAGCCTTTTTGAAAGAACAATGATTGGAAATTCAAAACTCTCAACAGTGTTGAGAGAAACTAACGCTGATATAGTCAATACATTTAAAGACAGCTATGTATTTGACTTTTTAAATCTGCCTGAAACATTCAATGAAAATGATCTCCAAAAAGGTTTAATTGAGCAGATGAAAAATTTTATCCTGGAGTTAGGACGGGATTTTCTTTTTATCAGCGAAGAGTACAAAGTACAGGTCGGAAATTCTGATTTTTATATCGATCTCTTATTCTTCCACAGGGGGCTGCAATGCCTTGTCGCTTTCGAACTGAAAGCAGATAAATTCAAACCCGAACATCTGGGTCAACTTAACTTTTATCTGGAAGCGCTGGACAGGGATGTTAAACGTCAGAACGAAAATCCAAGCATCGGCGTACTGCTTTGTAAAGACAAAGACAGCGAAGTAGTAGAATATGCGCTGAGTAGAAGTCTTTCTCCGACAATGGTTTCTGAATACAAAATGCAGCTTCCCGACAAAAAGGTTCTGCAGAAAAAACTGCATGAATTGTTTGATAACAGATCTTAGTTGAAATTTATTAATAACAAAAGGGGAATTTGCCTAAACAAACTCCCCAATATCGAAACCTTCAACACCATCTTTGTAACTGGAAGATATGCCTTCAACATCATTCGAAATGCTCTGACTTAACAAATTTGAAATACGCTTCGAAGCCTCCCCCAACGAATTCTCCAAAAGATCAAAAAGCTCGGTCCCATGAATTTTTTGAATTATAGCAACTGCTTGTTGTTGTAAGCCAGGCTCCAAAACCTGCTCTTGAAGCAACTGACCCACAGTACTTAATTCCTGAAAGGTAACCCCTGTAGCAAACCCGCTTTCAATAGTAGAGTTCTCATATTTCCAATCTTCATTCTCCTGCTCCAACTCATCGTTTCTGACTAAAATATCATCGAGATTTTTAGCCCCGGCAACATTGTCATATTCGTCTTCGGTTTCTGATTCAAAATTATCCTGCGCTGTTAAATTAGATTCATATTGTCTCTCATTAGATTCGATTGGCGATTCTTGTCTTTCTCTTGGTTTCGTATCTCCCATAATAGATGGTAAATCCTTAGTTTTAGTAACATTATCTTTTCCACGGATACTGATTGAAATTTTTTTGTCTACAAGAACTAAAACAAGAATGACTAATAAGCCGATGATGATCATTTGTTCCATAAGATGATAGATTAAAAGATGGGACGGTATTTTTTATTGAAATCATCAGTGATTTCCTTTTCAAACATTTCGAAATGATACGCCAGTATATTATCCAGATAAGCATACAGAGAAATCTGGTCATCGGCAATGATTTGAATAATACGCGAGAGGCGCTCGTGATATTCAGGACGGATATAGATACTTTTATCACCCCGCTTAGTCATTGTATGATGAGTAAGAAACTGCTCAACATAACTTAAATCTGATGTTTTTTTATTCTTCAACTTATTTTTTGCTTCACCCTTCTCCTTTGGAGGATCATCAGTTTTTGAAATAACTTCCTTCTTAGGACTTCCTGCCATAATGGACATCAGATATTGTTCATCGATCCCCCTATCATCATTGTTATTTTTTTCATATTCCATACTCTTATAGTTTTACAATTCCTAAAAATTCTTCTACAAATTGATCCAGCCTGCACTGAGCTAACAATTTAGGATCTGCAGGCAGTAAAGTCGATCGGAAAACAGTCTTTGTAATAGCCTCTCCTTCCTTTCTAAATCTTTTACTGTCTGTAATGCTTGTTTCCATAAGTGGCAGCCCTAAATCTGAAATCACTTTACTGTAGTTTTTGTAGAGCAACGTCCGTTCTCTTCCATCCACCTGATTCCAGAAAAGATGGACTGCCCGGATTCTCGTTTGAGTTTCTTTCATCAACACATTGGTTAGAACATCGGTGAAACTTAACGTACTTTCCAGCACAACACGATCCGCAGTAATGGGTGAAAAAATATAATGGACTTTCGTCAAAGTTTTTAAAATCCCGGCGGTATTCACAGTTCCCGGTAGATCTAAAAATATAACATCAGGAATTGTTTCAGATCCTTCAACATAAGTATCTATATCCTCTAAAACCTGATCGGCTTTACTCTGGAAAATGGGATACGCTTTTTTATTAATACTCGTAAATTGTTTGTGAGCGATCTTTTTTAAAATCTCATTCTGCATCACCATTTTTAAATCCCGCTCTCTCATCTGGAGTAAACTGTACTGAGGAAAGTCACAGTCAAATACAGCGACCTGATACCCCATCCGGTAATGAAGGAGACTTGCCATAAGTGTGGTAAATGT
Source organism: Chryseobacterium rhizoplanae (assembly GCF_900182655.1). Classification (GTDB taxonomy): domain Bacteria; phylum Bacteroidota; class Bacteroidia; order Flavobacteriales; family Weeksellaceae; genus Chryseobacterium; species Chryseobacterium rhizoplanae. The sequence goes on along the minus strand of NZ_FXTC01000001.1, from coordinate 780,535 downwards.
ACTTTTTCCTACCCCTCCTTTTTGAGTGGAAAATGCAATAATTGTGGGTTGGTTCTTTGTTTTCATTTTGCTTGATTTTGGTTATACATAATTGGGAAGAAAGACTGATTGACAGCCACTGGGCAATACATATATCAGGTTCCCTATACTGCTTTCAGTGCTACTGGACGGAATTCCCTAAAGCTGTATTGACTTCAATCAGCTCTGGCTGAATGCCATTTATCCTGCAATCCTGAAAAATTGCTTTCCTGAAGACTATCTTTCACAGAGACTATCTTGACGGCTGGAATTCCGGAAGGCTGGCATGCTGGATTTCCACTATTCAGGATTTCTATCAGATCTGCAGTCAGGAAATCCCGCCCTCAATCTGATACAAATGAATACGATTTCTTCTTCGAAATATTCTTAATGGTCGTTTTTGGCTTTAAGTGACTGTCTTTGACTTTCTTTCTAATATTGTCCCTACAAATGATTGTGGTTTACTTTGTTTCAGAAGACTAAGGAGGTCTTGGGAAATTGAACTTTATGAATGCGATCAGTATTACATCTACTTTATTACTGAAATTTCCTTTCACCCGAAAGGAGCAAGTTATGTTTTGAGTGCCTCATAACTTTTTTCGTGCCTCAAAACAACTTGCCCTGGCTGGGGCTTTAAAAACCACTCCAAAGTCGTGATTTTACTAATATTAAATTAAATGCGATGGACGTAAATAAAAAAAGCAAAGGCGGGCGTAAGCCCAAGCTTAATCCAAGTAAAAACAGGCATGTATTTAGACTTACGGATGAGGAAAATATAAAGTTTTTAAATTTATATGAGGCTTCCGGAATGAGTAACAAAGCGAAATTTATTACAACAATTTTATTTCAGAAAGAATTAAAAATTGTAAAAGTTGATATTTCAACAATAGATTATCATACCCAATTGACCAAATTCTTCTACCAATTCCAGTCGATTGGAAACAATTATAATCAGATTGTAAAAATTTTATACCGAAACTTCACGGAGAAAAAAGCGTCTTTCTATCTCTTTAAACTGGAAAATCATACCAGAGAACTAGCTTTAATTGGTAAGCAGATTATAGAACTCACCAAAGAATTTGAACAAAACCATATTCAAAAAAATTCTGAAAAATGATCGCTAAAATTGGAAAAGGTGAAAACCTATGGGGTGCTCTTACCTACAATCAACAGAAGGTGGACAACGAAAAAGGAACGGTTTTATTCACTAATAAGATTCCTGATTTGTGGGATCGACCTTATTCGGTTAAATTTTTTCATCACTACTTTGAACCCTACTTGATTGCAAATAACAAAACTGAAAAACCGGTAATACATATCTCACTTAATCCTGATCCTGAAGATAAGGTTAATGACAAAGATTATCGGGAAATGGCTCAGCAATATATGCAGGAAATGGGTTATGGCAACCAACCCTATGTTGTCTTTAAACATACGGATATTGATAGAACGCACATTCATATCGTCACCACCTGTGTCCAGATCGACGGAAAGAAAATATCAGACCGATATGATCATTCCCGATCAATGGAAGCCTGCAGAAAACTGGAAAGACAATACAACTTAAAAGTTGCTGGTGAGAATAGAAATTTAAATCAAAACTCTATTTTTAAACCTATAGATTATACTAAGGGGAATATCAAAACACAATTATCCTCGATACTACGACATATACCTCAAACCTACAGCATTCAAAGTATAGGTGCATATAACGCTTTACTCTCTCAATTTAATATTTCCTGTGAAGAGGTTACTGGAGAACTGCATGGAAAAATGAGAAAAGGAATGGTCTATTTTGCAACGGATAAAAATGGAAAAAAAATAAGCAATCCTTTTAAATCATCCCTTTTTGGTAAGCATGCAGGAGTAGAAAATATTCAGGTGCTTATTGAAAAATCTAAAGTAAAAATGAAAAATAATCCTTCAAAATTCATTCTTAAAAGAACTATTGAAACCGCTCTCAGCACGAGTAAATCGGAAGCTTCTTTTAAGTCTCAACTTTTGGAACAGGGAATCGCTACGGTCATACGAAAGAATGATGAGGGAAGGATCTACGGAATCACATTTATAGACCATAACTCAAAATCTGTTTGGAATGGCTCACAGCTGAGTAAAGAACTATCAGCCAACTCATTCAATACACTGTGGAATGAGGTAGAAACAAAGCCTAAAACCAATTCATATAATAGTTCTAACAATGATATATCGCTTGAAAAATCTTCAGAACATTTCTTCAACAATAACAGCTACGAAGTATTTGACGGATTTTTTAGCGGGTTATTGTCTTCAGGTCCTCATGAGGATCAAGAGGAACAAATTTTTGAATCACAAATGAAAAAGAGACAAAGAAAAAGAAGATAAAAAATAATCTTCTTTTGTAAAAACGGTCTTATAACGATGCTCAAAGAGCCAAAGGCAGACAACGCATGCCTGCAACGGCGCATTTATAGTTGAGAAAACATGATCCTGTATTTATGCTTCTAAAATGTGATATGCAGGGTGAAGACGATTTAAGAGGGCTTGCCAAAATCATGGCATTTATGCGAACGGTAAGCATTATTTTGGTACTAATGCATCTGTACTGGTTTTGTTATGGATTTTTTGCACATCAACAATGGACACTGGAACTCATCAATAAGATTCTTTATAATTTTAATAAGACCGCAGGCCTTTTTTCTCAACCTATTTATTCTAAGCTGTTCGCAATAGTTTTACTGGCTTTGAGTTGCCTCGGAACAAAGGGAGTCAAAAATGAAAAGATCACTTGGAAAAAAATTAGTATTGGTTTTTCTATTGGTTTTGTCTTATTCTTTTTAAACGCAATTATTTTACAACTTGATACCAGCTTTTCAGCTCTGCTTTATATTCTATCTACCTGTTCCGGATACATCTTCCTGATGCAGGCAGGAGTCTGGATAGGCCGTTTACTCAAAACAAACTTAATGACTGATGTTTTTAACAATGAGAATGAAAGCTTTCAGCAGGAAACCCAATTACGCTATAATGAATATTCTGTTAACCTTCCTACACAATTCTATTATCAAGGGAAGTGGCATCAGGGATGGATTAATGTGGTGAATCCTTTTCGAGCCACTATTGTCTTAGGAACTCCAGGCTCAGGAAAATCCTATGCTGTTGTCAACAACTATATCAAACAACATATTGAAAAAGGATTTTCCATGTATATATATGATTTTAAATTCGATGATTTGTCTACTATTGCGTACAACCATCTTCTCAATCATTCTGATGCTTATACCGTAAAGCCGAAATTCTATATCATCAATTTTGACGACCCCGGAAAAAGCCATCGATGTAATCCTTTAAATCCCGATTTTATGACGGATATATCGGATGCATATGAAGCTGCCTATACCATTATGTTAAACCTGAACAGAAGCTGGATACAAAAACAGGGCGATTTCTTTGTTGAGAGTCCTATCATACTGCTAGCTGCCATCATATGGTTTCTTAAAATTTATGAAAACGGTAAATACTGCACTTTTCCACACGCTATAGAGCTGTTGAACAAAAAATATGAAGAGGTCTTTACGATATTAACCTCTTACTCTGAATTAGAGAATTACCTATCTCCTTTTATGGATGCATGGCAAGGAGGCGCCCAGGATCAATTGCAGGGGCAAATCGCTTCCGCAAAGATTCCTTTGTCTAGAATGATCTCACCACAATTGTATTGGGTAATGACCGGAGACGATTTTTCTTTGGATATCAATAATCCCAATGAGCCTAAAATTCTGTGTGTAGGAAATAATCCTGATCGTCAGAATATTTATTCTGCTGCTCTTGGGCTATACAATTCGAGAATTGTTAAGTTAATTAATAAAAAAGGACAGTTGAAGAGTTCGGTGATTATTGATGAGTTGCCTACCATTTATTTCAGAGGCCTGGATAATTTAATTGCTACCGCCAGAAGTAATAAAGTTTCCGTATGTCTAGGGTTCCAGGATTTTTCTCAGTTGACAAGAGACTATGGAGATAAGGAAAGTAAAGTCATTCAGAATACGGTCGGCAATATTTTCAGCGGACAGGTAGTGGGGGAAACAGCTAAAACCTTATCCGAACGTTTTGGAAAAATACTGCAAAAAAGACAAAGTATATCCATCAATAGGAACGATACTTCCACCTCCATTTCTACCCAATTGGACAGTTTGATACCTGCTTCGAAGATCTCTACCCTGACCCAGGGATTTTTTGTCGGCGCTGTATCTGATAACTTTAATGAAAGGATTCATCAGAAGATTTTTCATTCCGAGATTGTGGTGGACAATGTTAAGCTTTCTGAAGAAATGGAAAGCTTTCAGCAGATACCACCGATCCGATCCTTTATTGATGAAGACGGGAATGATTCTATGACCAGGCAGATTCAGGATAATTACAGAGAAATTAAGTCAGATATTCTCAATATCATCACAGATGAAATGGATCGAATAAAAAATGATCCTGATTTACAGCATTTATTGAAATCGGACTAAAGAATGAAACCTCAAATACCATACGATTTGAGGTTTCTGTTTGTATTTATGTTACTCAGCATCACTGTTCATAAAATATTGATTCAAATTGTCACTCACCAATTGAAGGAATTTGGTTGGTCCCTGTTTTCGGTTACGGATTTCAAAGATGGTTTTATGAAAGTTACCTAAATCGCAATCCAATGACTTTTCTGTAAATTTTATGACTTCGCTTAACTCTATATTACCACCGTTAAAACAACGCATCTGATAAAGTGCATAGATAAGCTCTATAAGACCGACCTTTGATCCCGACCAGCTCAAAGGAGAAAATACTTTTGCTGTAAAGTTATCATTTGAATTTTCAATTTGCTTTTTTAAATACTGATCAAACTGCTGATTGGAAATAAATCTGGCGATCATATGATCGTGGGAAGTTGTAAAACTCGGATCATAATTATAAAATCCGGATGATAACTTCATTTTTAGGTCGTAGGAATTGCGAACAAATATTTTATGATCAAGATAGGTTGCTTCCCGTTTATAGTAACTGTAAAATTCAGAATGCTCCAAATAAAAGTCTTTCAATTTTTCCTGTTCTGCTTCATAATATTTTTTTAAAGTCTTATTTCCGGCAGCCGGTTTATGAGATTCAATATCCAGTACTGCAGAATAATAAATAAATTTTGAGATAAACTGCGGTTTCAGTTTTTTAAAAAAGAATACTTCTTCAGCAATATGATCAAAATGATGGTTGGAAACCAAAAGTTTTAATTTCCTTATCGACTCATCAATAATAAGTAATGCCTTTTCTGAAATTTTGATCAGATCATTTCCGTCAGCATTGACTTCGTTAATCTTTAGGTCCAGATCCTCCAATAACTTCGAAGTTCTTTTAAAAATAGTTTTTGTTACCATGTCCTTTTTTAAGAAATTTACAAAAATTACCTAAAGCACGACTTAATCAACTAATACCCAGTTCCTTTTTCCGATTCTTTATATAATCGGTAGGTCTGATCCCATTGATATCAAAGAACAGATTTGAAAAGTTCTGGCGTGCCGCTATACCGCATTCATCAGCCAAAGCCTCGATAGTATAATTTAAATATTTACTGTTGGTATTTAGTAGATTAGTGATATAATTAATTCTCAGTTCAGCCATGTATTTATTAAAATTTACCCCTTTTTGTTCATTGATATAAACCGAAAGATAGTGGGAATTGGTTCCCAGCTTTAAAGCAATACTTTTCTGCGTAATCCCTTTCTTTTTGAAATGCTGCTCCTGCTCAAACTTCTGAAGCTTTTCTTTTATTTCTAAAGCCATTTCCGGGGTAAGAGAAGTCTTTCTTACAGGCAGCTCTATCATTTCTTCTCTTAAAATATCATTCATATTATATTTTCCTTCAGCAATTCTCTTTTGAAGAAGCTGATATTGTTTTTTTATCTTTTGATCTCTTCGATACCGGACAACAAAAAAACCAAGAACTACACTTCCTGAAGCAATAAGTATCTGAGCCAATACTATTTTTTTAGTACTGGATCTCTCGATTTCTTCTTTTGCATCCATCAGTGTACGTCGGTCAAAATCTTTATGAAGTTTCAAGGATAAATAGGGAAAATCTTTACTGATTAAACTGTCAGCTTTTAAAAGCTGATTGGTATAGTACAGTTGCTTTTCGAGGTCTTTATCTTTATAATGATCGATAAGATAGTGATAACTCTTATAGACCTCTGGAAGTATAAAATCATGTTTATTGAAAATAGAATCTATTTTGTTATAACATCCTACAGCCCTATTTACATTATCCTGTGCTTCATATGTTTTACCCAGGTAATAATATACTACAGAAGCCCAGGCGAAATCATTTCTCTTTAGAATATTGGGTAAAGATTTTTGCAAGTGATCCTGAGCACCAACATAATCTTTATGATGAAATCTGGAAATTCCGATGCATTTTAGGAAATAGCTTTTTTCAAGTACAAAATCACTATTATTGGCAGTTAGCCGATAACCTAAATTGCTTAAACTATCACTCTTGGCAAAATGATGCAGATATCTGTTGAGGACAGTCAATTGATGTAAGCAGTTGAGATACGCCTTCTCATAGTTAAACTGTTCATTTTCATGATGGTTTTCATTAAGCTTTGACCTGTAAAACGAAGTACATTCAAGAAAATGCTTCATGGCGTCATCATAATAGCCCAAATGACTTTTTACAATTCCTAAATGATAAATGACTTTATACCTATGGTACTCATCTTTTGAGCCTTTTGAATGCGTATAGGCTTTAATATATTCATTTAAAGCCAGCTTAAATTTTTTTTGATAAAAATAATAGATGATTCCCTTGCTTAAATATTCTTTACTGATGTCATCTTGGCTTCCATGCTGCAAACTGACAGTAAGCGCACTGTCAGCATACTTCATCTTGTTTTTATAGTCAAACTGTCTTGCATCTCTATACCCTTGAATCAGCTTTGAAAAATTATTTTCTTTTTTTGCTTTCTCAATGTACAGTTTTACATAAGGCATTGCATGAATGTCATCTATTGCCATTTTTTCATAAGGCTTTCTAATTTCACTGAAAGTTTTTTCCTCTTTCTTTTGTGAAAATAAAAATTGTGAAAAAACAGGAAATAAGATGAGAAAGCAATAAAACTTTTTCATAGACTGATATTTAGAACCTCACCATCTCAAAAATAAACATTTATGTTTTAAATAAATCAAATATTAATGAATTAAATAACGGAAAGGCAAAAACCATGTAAAACATGCAAATACAGCCACTTACATTCTGATATTCTCATGTATTAATTTTAAAATTGAGACGTAACAATTTAAAAATAGAGCCATATAACAGTTTTTTTTAGCTCATAAGCCGGATAATTTTGACATCAGAATTCTAATATAATCCGGCCGGGATAACCCAATTAAAATTATCAAAATGAAAAAGTTTATCCCTTTTTTTAGCATAATCATCGCAGCAGTTTGTCTACAAAACTGCACCCATCGAGATGAAGATATGATTTCAAATAGTGAATATATTGAAAAATCAGAGCCCACAATAAATGGCTTAGTAATGAAACAGGATTCTGCTAAATCCGTAGAAGTCATTGAAGATCCTGGAACAAAAGATCCTCCTGTCAGAGACGGTGATAATTGGCGGCTAGCCAAAGATTAAAAACTTCAAATAAAATTATGATTCCTCATACCTCCATATCAGTTGTTACAGGCTTACCATGTCCAAAGAGTGGCATCTGGGAAAGTATGGGGAATTTCAAAACAACTGTAACCCTCTTTAAGGGTGAACCGATGCCTGAATATTGCGGATGGAAGATTAAATGGAGATTGGTTCAGGTCTGTTAAACCCAATAATGACATGCCATGAAAAACGTACAAGCTATCTTTATCAAAACTGTTTCCTGCTTTTTTATTCTGTTGTTTGTGTATGCAAGTGTGAGCAAATTGCTTGATTTTGAAAACTTTCAAGTTCAGATTGCACAGTCGCCATTACTTAGCGCATATGCAGGTATTATTTCTTATGCTGTTATTATTGTAGAATTAATTATTGTACTGTTATTGATTTTTCCAAGCAGTAGATTAATCGGATTATACTTATCAACTGCCTTAATGTCAGCATTTACGATCTATATATTTCTCATTCTAAATTACAGTGACTTTGTTCCTTGTTCATGTGGAGGAATCTTGGAAAAAATGGGATGGACTGAACATCTGATTTTTAATATTCTTTGTGTAGTTATAGGAGGTCTATCTGTTCTTATCATCGGAAGAGCAAATCATAAGACTCACCGTAAAACGGCATTGATCTTAGGAATTTCCAATATTTTGAGTTGTATTCTTGTCATTGTTTTGTTTTTTAAGTCAGAATACATTATAAAACAGGAAAACAATTTTACAAGAAGGTTTCTGATGCATCCTATTTTAAAAGTAAAAAGTATGGATCTGGAGAACCATTCATTTTATTTTGCTGGTGCTAAAAATGAAGAGCTTTACTTAGCTAACCGAAGCCTCCCTCAAAATTTATTAGCAGTTGATTCACTTTTAAAAAAAGCTGTAAATACAAAGATTGATCTGGAACTCAGCAAATATCCATTTAAAAAAATAGAGATTAAAGTTAAAGATCACCATTTTTATATCTATGATGGAAATGTACCCATCATATTAAAAGGCAAATTAGGTGATGCAAAAAACAAAGTAATCAGTTTTAACGATGCATTCTTTAGCCAGCTTGAAATTATTGACAGTAATAAAATTGCCATTCGCACCCTCTCATCTCAAACCAGGAATTTAACGCTGGGAACTATTTTAATCAATCACAATGGCAAAAATCAGGTGACACTGCATCCTGATTTACTTGAAAAGCAGTTGGATGGTTTTTTTGATTCCGACGGCTATCTTTCATCTGATCCTATAAGACCGACTGTCAACTATATCTACAGTTATAGAAACCAGTTTCTTGTCATGAACCATTCAATGCAGCTTATTCACAGATGGAGAACTATTGATACGACTAAAATCGCACAGATTAAAGTAACATCGCTATCCAATGGAAAATCTAAAATGTCTAAACCTGCACTAAAAGTTAACGGGCATGCGATCGTATACAGAGGTCTGTTATTTAACCCTGCTCAATTAAGAGGAAGACATGAATCTTTAAGCAGATGGAAGGAAAGCAAAGTTATTGACATCTATAATACCGAATCTCAGGAATATATTGGCAGCATGTACATCGACAATATTAAAAATAATACCATGTCAGATTTTAGAGTCACCGATGAGCATTTGTACGCAATTGTTGGAAATCAGCTGGTAAAATATAAACTTACCCAGCCCCTGAAAAAACATTTTAAAAACGGGGAAGCCGAAAACCGTGTTTCAGAGTAGGCAGCAAATCAAATATTTTTTTATTATGAAAAAAATTCTTTTTCCTGTCATCCTGGTAGCACTGGGAACAGGGTCAGCTTTTGCCACCATGTTGGCAAAGAAGAGTACACGAGCTTTAGAGCCGGCTTACAGAATTGTTAGCTTAGGTGGTGGTCAGTTCCAATGTGAGGATGCTGATCAGGAATGCAGCAATATCGTTTCCGGTGATGTCTGTGAATGGGCACTGGATACCAGCGTTGAACTGCATAGAATCGGTTCAGGCACGATGTGTGGAACACCACTTTATAAAATTCCTTAGTGCATTGTATAAAGTATGAACTAAATGAGGGACGCTATTCTGCGTCCCTTTTCATTTCTTTATCGATCCATTCTATATCTTTCCGGCTTTTCAGGTGATAGTCCCACCATTCCAAGATTTTAGTATTAAGATCCCTGATGTCTTCGGAACTTTTCTTGAAGGTGTGTTCCTGATCTGCATACATTAGTGCCACCACCTTTTTTCTGTTTCTTAATAATCCCATATAAAAGCTCATGGTTTGCGTTGGCGGAATATTCGTGTCTTTCTTACCTGCCCAAAGCAATACAGGTGCATTGACTTTCTCAATAAAATTGATGGGATTATTTTTATAATACAGATCCTTATCCTCTGAAAAAGGAACTCCCATTGAAAACTGCCCGGTTTCAAATCTTGAATAGTCTGCTATTTTAAACAGTTCATTAAATGAAAAGTAAGTATTCATAATATCACTAAGACTCGCTCCCGAGACATAGGCTGCGAACCTTTCTGAATGGGTAGCGATAAAGTTGGTCTCATAACCACCAAATGAGTGTCCTGTCAATCCCATGCGCCTGAAGTCAATATTTTCATTTTCCCGAATCGCATCTAATCCGGAATGAACACAATCAAGCGCCGAAATTCCCGGACCCCTGTTATCAGAAATAATATCTGGCTGGAAAACCATATAACCGTTCTCAAGAAGCAGTCGAATATTGAATCCACTGGGTCCCCAGGCGGGATACAGGTATTTGTTGAACTCATCATGCTGAATACTGTATACCTGTACCACCAAAGGATATTTTTTTGTCCTGTCAAATTTAATGGGATAATATAGAACTCCTTTCAGGTCCTTACCCTCACTGTTGGTGTATGAAATAACATCCTGCTGCAGGTCTATCGCTTCTTTATCATGAAGGTTGGTTGTATAAAGTACCTTCTTTTGACCTGATGACTTGCTTTTGCTGTACAGCCGTGGAGACAGATTGTAGTTTTCTTCGATCGAATACATTAAATCATGCCTGCCCTTATATGAGAACATTTTGATCCTGTTGCTGGTGTACGGCATTATTTCTTTGAGTTTACCTTTATAAAAAGAATAATATCCGGAATCATTATGATTTTCTCTCCTGATATGCAGCATCAACGGCTGTGACATTTCAATACTTCGTCGTGTTATCTTAAAAGATTCCATCTGATGAATCATTTTTCCACTGTATTCATAAAAGCTGATTTTGCTGTTCTCTTGTTTGAATCCTGTTTTTAACACACCTGTTTCCAGATGATAATTGATCACTCGGTCTCCTGCTGTAAAGAGCAAACTACCATCCGGCATAAAGATCGGATAGTTTAGTATTCCATTATAATCGATCATTTTTGTCTGCTCTAGCAGATGATCGTAGACCATCCATTGATTCTTATACATCAGAAATCCAATGGTGTAACGACCATCCTTTCCTATCACCATTTCTGAAGCATTCTCAAAAACAAGTTCAGATCTGTTTTCTAAAAGATCATATCGATATACATTCAGGCTTCTAAATCCGCGGTAATCATTGTCCTCCCTGGCATTATAGGTCCAAAAATAACGTGGATTGTCTGTCGCTACATAAACCTGCATCGATTTGGGAGGGATTGAATGAGCTTGATTATTTTTAACATTCCATACCATATACTGATGCTCAATCAGCCCTTGGTCCTTATTGCGCAGATATTTGTCTCCTCCATACCATATTTCAAGTTTTCCAATTTTCTCGGGGAGGTTCCTCACGGAAATATCAATCAAAAAAGTTTCAGAATGACCAGCTTCAGTTACTTTCATGCTTTGGGCTTCTCCGAGACTGATCCGGTTGTTATAAAACTGCTGCCCGTCTGATACTCTCAACAATCTTATCCTGATCTTTCCATTGGAATCTGCTTTTTCTTTTTCCTTTACAACAATAAATCTCTCTGATTCTAAAAGATCCATCGCAACAATGTTAGTTGCAGCGGAATAAAGCAGTTTCATAGTGCTTCCATTCCATTTCAATATTTTACGAAATCCTCCACTTTCAGCAAGAATATAAACCTGTCCCTGCTCCGAAATAGTATAGTTCAATGTTGCCACCTCATGGTGAAGCACTTTTCCTTTGGCATTATAGATTTTCAGGTTTTTATCAGTACCCAGTATGACATATTGCTTCAGGGTTTCATTGACACTGCATCGCTGTACACTATCATAAATTTCTCTTTTTTTGGATTTCAGCTCAATTAATTCAGCCCTGCCCGGTCCTGAAGCAAAGACCGTATAATTGTTCAGAAAACTGATGTTGCTTTTTTTTAAAATGGTATCGGATGGAATGACTGCTGATTGGTGGTCAAACACAAGAACTGAATCAGAATTATTTGCGTACATTTTAGTCAGCAAAACGAATCGCTGATCTTCGGATACCTTCATCTGACCTATCATCGTTGAGAAATGCGACATCCACTGGTCCAATTCCTTAATCGACCTCTGTGCATTAGAGTAATGCAGAGAAAACAGCAGAATAATTAAACAATACACTCTCATTAATACCCTAAATTTTGAGGATTCAGATGGGGATTGAGCAGCAGTTCCTGTTGCGGAAGAGGCCATACTTTATGTTGATCTTTCCAGTTGGGTTTGGTCTGCTGTAGTTCATTAAGCTTTCCTGCTCTTTTCAAATCGAGAAATCGATGTCCCATTTCTGTAAAAAACTCTTTTCTGTTTTCATTAAGGATTTCCTCAAGAAGCTGCTGTTGTGTAACAGAACTGCCTAGCAATGGCTGTCCTGCCCTTAGTTTGATCGGGTTAATAAATGGTAGGGCCTCTGACATTTTATTTTGTTGAGCCAGAGCCTCTGCCAACAGCAAATAGGCCTCTTCCAGTCTGAAGACAATGGAGTTTTCTGTGGAGTTGGAAGATCTTGCTTTGTATTTTTCCGCTCTGTACCAGGTGTTGCCCCCTACTGTAACGGCCCCCATCCAATATTGCTTGCGAAGGTCATTCTGAAACGAGCTGACCAGAGATGTGGAAAGTGCCATAGAGGTTGGAGCAGCATTGACAAAATAGTAAATCGTTGCTTCCTTTACCGCATCCCCATTGTTCTTAGGCTTAAGCTGCCAGATAATATGGCTGCCGTTTTTAAGAAATACCTTGGTGATATCATTTTGAAACTGATACAGCGGACTCTGAACAACTGTTTTCAAGGTGGCTTCTGCCTCACTCCATTTCAGCTGCTGCATCTGAATCTTGCCCAGAAGAAGCTGGGCTGCTTTTTTATTAATATAAATGCGTTCATTATTTTGGTATGTATCAGAAAGCAGTTCAATAGCTTCCTTCACATCAGATTCAATTCTCATCAGCACTTCTGCAGAAGGTGTTTTTGAAATGCTCTGATTGATCATATAATTGGTGGTCACAGGAAAAGGAATATCTCCATAAACCTGCTGAACATAGAAAAAGAGCAAAGAGCGGATAACCAGGGTCTCCCCTTTTATCCTTGCTTTATCAGCTGCCGGAATATGATCTGCTCCTTCCAGCCCTTCGAGTATGGAATTGCTGACATATATTTTCTGATACGCAGCATTCCAGAACGAACTGACAAACTGATTGGAATCAATCTGTGTATTATTGGATAATTCAGGCAGTCCATTAGTGGCACTGACTGCATAATAGGTCAGGTCATCAGTATAAAGACCCAAAAGCCTTCCGCTTTGATCACCTGTAACAGGTGATGATTCCCACAATCCGGCATACAGTCCAGATAATACGGCGTTGGCAGTCTGAGTATCACTGAAAACGGTTTCTGACAACATCTGATTGTCAGGCAACTCTACTTCCAGCATTTTTTCACACGATATAGCGGTACTCATCAGATAGATGAGCACTGCCATTATTATACTATTGAATATTGATTTCATTGTTTTTGTATTGGGTTAAATAATATGACGGTCTTTGGTTGCCGTTAAGCATTCATCACAGCGTTAGCTGAATGCCCAATGAATACGTTTTCAAAGGAGGCAGGAATCCAAAAGAGGTCATCTCGGGATCAATTCCAAAAAACTTCGTCCACGTCCAGAGGTTCTGCCCCTGAAAATAAAGTTTTACTTCCCTGAAAAGACCTGAGTCCAAAGAGAGATTATAGGTAAGCTGTACATTCTTAAGCCTTATAAATGAAGCATCAGAAACACTGGCATCACTATTTTGAAAAAGGCTGTGCGAAGAATTTGACGTAGAGCGGTATGGCATATAAAGGCCATTGGGATTTGAAGGCGACCATACATTCAATGCCTCTACCGGGAGATTCGCCATAATACCTGGTGAAGACATTGCTGAGTTATAGTTTCGGCTCTGCTGCTTTACAAATTGCAACAAAAATGAAAAGTTCCAGTTTCGGTAGCGCAACTCATTGCTTAGCCCTCCGTAAAACTGCTGTCCAAGATTTCTGATCACCTGCCTGTCATCCGGTGATGCGATCTTTCCGTCGCCATTGAAATCGGTAAAATCATAGACCAAGGTAGTAGGATTTACCCCTTGAAGCTGGTAGAGTTTAACAATATTTACAGGCTGTCCGATCACATAGGTATTGGCATAGGATGAACCTTCAAGTCCAGGAAAGGAAATCAGCTTGTTTCGGGGAACGGTGATATTGAAAGAACTTTTCCATGAAAAATTTTTCTTCCTGATAATTTCTCCGCTGGCCTCAAATTCAAATCCTTTATTCTGAATAACAGCATCCAGATTGGCCAGCACACTGCTGAATCCCGTTACTGAGGAAAGCTGATAGCCTACCAGTTGATTTCCTGAACGGTTTCGGTAATACGCAGCAATTAGGTTAAGTCTGTTGTTGAACAAACCTAGTTCAAGAGCAGCTTCTGTTTTGATGGTTCTTTCCCAACTGAAATCAGGATTGTAGAGTTTTGTTGGAGCCAGTCCGGTGCTGCCGTTATAAATGAGGTTAGCCGTAGCAAAGGTATCAAGGTATTGGTAATCCCCGATATTATCACTTCCCGATGAACCATAACTCCCTCTCAGCTTTCCAAAACTGAGCCATGAGATGTTCTTCATAAATTCTTCTTCTGAAAACAACCATGCTGCCCCAACAGCACCGAACATGGCGTATTTATTATTGGGACCGAATCGGCTGCTGCCGTCTCTTCTTCCTGTAAGATTAAGGATATATTTTTTATCGTACTGATAGTTGATTCTGCCGAAAAAAGCACCGTATCGGTATTCTGTACTGATCTGGTCAAGGACGACTTTATTGATTGCAGCACCTATATTATAGATAAAGGCATTACTCTCAAAACCAGATCCCTGAATTTCACCTCGATCTGAAACATCTCTCTGATAGGTACCTCCCACCAGGATATCAAATTTATGTTTACCTGCTCTGTACATCCAGCTTATCTGGGGTTCTATCACCATAGACAGTCTGTTCTGGTTGGATTTTGAAGACATGGAATTGAGAGGTGTTGCCCCAGCAGAAGGGCTATACGCCGTACTTGGACGAAGTGACCATTCTTCAAAAGTCTGATAGGTTAAACCTCCATTGAGTTTGAGCTTAAAGTTTTCAAAAACTTCATACTCCATACTGATATTGTTAAGGAATTGCAGATTGTTATTGGAATAGGAATTCTCAAAGGCAGCTGCGGGATTCGTAAACGTATTGTTTTCCCAGTTAAGGTTACCTTCCGCATCATAAAGAGCGGGTGCATTAGGAGCCAGTATATAGGACTGTCTTGTTGCATCAGAGGTAATCAGATTATTGTCTGTTGCGGTAAAAATATTGGATGAGTTGAAACTGAATTTTCGATCAGCAGACCTGTGGCTGATATTTCCTGAAACGGTATTGGTTCTGTACCTGAAATCCCTGCCAAACACCGTGGTTTGTTCATTATGACCGAGACTGAGCAGGAAATTAGTATTTTCACTTCCCCCACTGAGTGAAAGCTGGGTATTTGACAAAGCCGCATAATGACCAATCAGTTCCTTTCTCCAATCGGTATAACGGTTGGGATCCCATGTTCCGTTGATGTCGTAGGCGTTAGCAGGATAGACAGAGATATTGCTGTTGGCAAATGCCTGCTTTCTCATATCAAGATACTGAGCAGTATTCATCATTTTGAGGTTTGAAATGGCGTGGCTCAGACCATAGGAAGAGTTCAGGGTCAGTTTTACCTTTCCCTTTTTCCCTTTTTTGGTGGTCACCAGCACTACTCCATTAGCACCTCTTGAACCATAGATGGCGGTAGCGTCCGCATCTTTCAGGATCTCGAAACTTTCAATATCGTTAGGATTTATACTGTTTAACGGATTGATATCTGCATTGGGAAGGATACTTCCTGCATAGGAGGAACTCATTCCCGTACCTACCGGAACACCATCAATAATATAGAGCGGCTGATTGCCATCAATTACGGAATTGCTTCGGGTCCGAAGGCTGTTTCTGCCTCTGATCTGAATATCAAATCCACCTCCGGGAGTTCCTGAATTCTGGGTGATACTGACTCCTCCCATTCTTCCCTGTGCTGCTGACAGGACATTGGAGACAGGCTGATTTTCTATATCTTTTGCTGAAACTTTGGCGATGCTACCGGTTCTTTCTTTGTCTTTAACCTTGTAGTAGCCGGCGTTGAGAATAACTTCTTCGATTCCCTTTACTTTTTGTTCTAAGCTGATATTAACGACAGTCTGATTAGTGAGTTTAAATTTTTCTTCTATATAATCAGGGTGTCTGAACAATAGGATGGTATTTTCTGCTGAAACCTGTAAGGTGTAGGTTCCGTTGTTACCGGTCATGGTTACCTGATCACTGCCCTCTTGGGAGATTACGACTCCTGAAAGGGGCTTGCCTGATGAAGTTACGGTACCGGAAATGGTGCGTGTCTGGGCTTTTGTTGTAATGCTTACGGCTGTAAACATGAGCCCAAAGAAAATGCCTCCTATATGGTAATAGGAATTTTTCATAGATTTGTAAAGGTTTTTAATTTTTAAAGATTAATTACTGAACTACGCTCTTTCCCGTTGGTCGCCAAACACTATGGGAAGGGGCTTTTTTCTTTCTTCTGATTTTAAGTTGAGTAGTTTTTTGATTCATTTTTTAGATAAAGACTTTCCTGATGCCCTTTAGTATGAAAAAGGACTGGTGAGGTTCTATAGCAGTGACCGCAAGGCACCGGAAAGAATTTAATATGAATGAAATCTGTGTTCCCGTGTAAGCTTTTAAAGCCGCAATAGGTTGTACATACCTATTGTATCGTGTCTGATACTATTTTTAGGAAGCGGGCTTAGATTTTTTATGTAGCAATAAAGCGAACAGCATTGAAAAAAAACGGCGTGAGTACTCTACATTATCCGATTCGGGGTACTGGTATACCTTACATGCAGATAAGAGAGCCCACGCCTAGGTCGTGAGCTTAATACTTATCGTCTCGCATGTTAAAAATTACCAGTTTTCGAATCGAGATTCTAAGCAATAGCTTCTATTATTCTTTGAAGTATCGCAAAGTTACATTATCTGTAACCTATTTTACAAATATAATAAAAAAACAATAGACGACATATATATCTTCATGAGAAAAAATTAAAAGATCAAAATTTACTACATGTATAAATGGCAAGTAGAGAATTTGAAGTTTCAAATTGGTAAATTAATTCAAGTCTATAGACTAAGAAAAGAATTATCACAATTCCAATTAGGATTGGAATTAAATATCTCTAAAGATCATGTAGGTAGAATTGAAAGAGGATTAACTAATCCAACAATTGAAAATATTGTGAAACTGTGCAACTTTTTAGACATCAATATTCTATTTCTATTTACAAAATTGGACATCACAGAATTGAAAAAAATAGAATTAGAAATTGATCATCTACAAAAAGAGTTTAAGAATAAAAATAAGAGAAAATCATAACTAAACATTGTCATACTTAAAATTTACAGCTTCTAATTCTGAGGTTATAGTCAAGGCATCTCCTCGCTTGGTTGTTCGCCCTGTCTCACTGATCAAATGCAAGTTTGTCTTTGCTCTGGAACAAATAACATATAATAATTTTTTTGAAGCCTCGTTTGCATTTCCCGAAAAAATCTCGTTCCAATGCGGAATGTAACCGTTCAGTAAACCGTAGGCAATAACTGTTTCAAATTCTTCACCTTTAATTCCTACGCATGTATTTATTACCACACCTGTCATTTCTCTGTAAAAACTTTTGAAGGACTGAATATCACTAGGGATTACATACTCGGGATCATTTAATCTTTTTTTTATATTGGTAAAGAAAAGTTCCCAACTTTCAACCAATGTTGGATTTTTTTTATAGTCAATACCTACTATGTTGAGAAATTGATCAAAACAATCTTTTAGGTAATCGATCCCTTCAATTTCATTTGATTTAATTGAGTTTATGAGTCTTAAAAAACTTCTTTCATTTCTATATTCCTCAGTTAAATCACTAAAAGTATGAATTCTGAAATTATCTATTAGTTCTGCTGCCCATCTATATCTTAAAGAATATAGTTTCGGGCTAGGCTGAGTTAAAAATAATCTTGAGAGTTTAAACCAAATATTTTCCCGATTCCGTGCCATTGGAGCTAGCCCCGAGGCATCAAAATTGACATTCGGTAGTACTGCCCTAAGTTTTTTCGAAATTGAGGTGATTAACCACCATTGAGGTACCAATACACAGATCTCGTCCTCAGGTATTCCCTTGTCCAAACTTAACAGAATTAATTTGGATATCTCTTCAACAATTCCTGCCTTATCAATAGTATTATTAAGAGTTATTAGACCTTTTGTTTTTGCATTAATTCCCACCGCTTTTATATCTATAGACTGCGTTTGAAACTGCCTGTAGAAATCAATTATTCGTTGACTAGATCTGTAATTTCCTTTTAAGGTTAAAGGTTCTATTGGAAGGTCATTTAACTCTTCTTTTATTTGTTCGATATTTTTTGCTACCCCTCCTAACGAAGAGTAAATAGCCTGATCAGTATCTCCTACAAAGAAAGCAGATGTTTCACCATTTCCTGCTCTAACAATTGTTGAGATGATAGCGTATAGTAAATCTTGAGTGTCCTGATATTCATCAATACAAATAATTTTGAATAATTTAGATAATATCTGTGGGATTCTTGGCAGATCCTGAAGGATTTTATAAGAGTAAAATAAAATCAATTCAAAGTCTATTAATTTTTTTCTTTTTAAAATTGAGTGATAATCTTCTAAAAGCCTTTTCTGGATTATTTTTGTTTCTAAGAAATTACCATTTCTATCAAAACGCATATTTACAGGATCTATTGGCTTCAATTTATATTTGACTTTTAAACTGCTTATTAGTTCATCACAATAAGATTCGTCTGCTATTGAAAATCCGTTTTGCAACTCAGGAAGATAACAAGAATAAGGCCTTAAAATCCATTCTAAACAAAAAGAATGAAGAGTACCTGACCATATCTTATCACTATTAATCCCCATAGCATTGAGCCGCTTAAAAATTTCTTCAGAAGCCCTAACAGTAAATGTTACTGCAGCAATTTTTTTCTTACTTGTATTTGCAAGCTGATCCAATTCATAAGCCAATTTATGAATGATCACTCTTGTCTTACCACTTCCTGGGCAAGCCGTAAGTAAAACATTACCACTTTGCGTAACTGCAACTTTCTGCTCATCATTTAATTTGTCAAGTATCATAAGTAAGAAAGAAATTTGGTTAGTTGATCTTGAGGAAATGTTTTTATAAAAGCCTCTAAAATTTCTAAATCTGTTTTATCTTTAGTTTCAAACTTTTTAGCTGCATTATAGTATGTTTTACAATATTTGTCATTTTTTATCTTTTCAATACGATACATAATTGATTTAACTTTCGACGACAAATTGATATGTGGCGATGCGAAGGCAATGGCTTTTAAAATATAATTTGGAATATATGTATTATATAAAAGCTCGTCGGTGATAAGTAATGCGAACCAGCCTTTACCATACTTTTTAGCTAATCTTAGAACTTCCAATCCTGCAACTTGAATATTAGGATTTTCTAATCTTTTAGTTATCAACTTTATATTTGATTCTTTACGATAGATCTTATCAAGTGCTGATACAAATTCCGGACTGTTTTCATTCATGAGTAAGTCTACTTCAAAAGTATGAGTTGCGTAAAATGCTTCCAGATACTCATTATCTTTACAAAGCTCTGTAATTATTACTCTACGTTCTTCTCCACTTTTTTGTGATGCTCTGAAATGTTTCTGATTTGGCGTATCATTTTCTGGAGAATCGGGAAGTTTTACAACAGAAATGTCTTGATCTGTTAATATTGCACAATATTTCTTTATACGTTCTTCATGAAAAATATTTGCTACATTTTCAAAACCTGTACTGCCAATATTAATGAGACTTACTCCAATCTCGTCTAAAGAAAGACCAAAAACAACTTCAAACATTGCTGGTATTAATATTTGTTCAGCATCACCTTCTACAAGTATAACTCCTTTTGCAAATAATAGATTACTACGAACCGCGTCTAGATATCGTTCTAATCTTCTTATTTGATTAGGTAACAAATTATTAGAAGGTTGAAAAACCAAAGCTTCATTTTTTCCTCTACAAATAACATTTACACTACTTATTTTACTTGCTGAGGATATATGAGTGGAATGAGTAGAAATTATTATTTGAGTATTACTTTTGCTTAAGTTATTAAAAAGAGTTTTTTGTATATGAGTATGAATATGTGCTTCCGGCTCTTCAATCAGTAGAAAATTCGCTATTCGATCTGTCTTGACCCTTTCATATTCTAATAGCTTTAATGACAAATATATTAAATTAGCTCCACCTAAACTAAGTTCCCAAACCCTACCTTTATAATCATCTTCAGGATCACCCACCCACAGCTTTAATGATTGGAAAAGTTTTTCCATTTTATTTGGAAGCTCTGATTTAATATCAATGCTTGGAGCATATGTTGTCCCTACAGCATTCTTTATACTTTTATCAATGCCATTCTTAATTTCTATTACCTCATCAAGTGAACTAATTTTTTCATTAAGATTGTCGATACTAGTTATAATTTCGTCCTGCTTAGTAATTTCAACTGTTTTTTCTTTCCCTTTCAATAAATTAATTAGTGGGTTATTACTATAAGAACGTAAATCAGCTTCAACATCCCTTAGAGCCTTTATAAATGTACATGAGACTTCATTATGGATACTGATTTCACGTGGTAAGTAAGTTCCTATGACTAGTTCTTCTTTTTCGTCAGGATCTGGGAACTTAATTTTATCAAAATTCCCAACGTATTTTTCGTAGGTTACATCATCACTAAAATCACCAGAACCACGACTTAAATAAACTACTTCATAATCGGCTATGGTAATTTTATCTAAGAGTAGCTCTAGTCCTTCTGAATCTTTTTCAGCTAAAATCGAATAGTCATACAACTCTTTTCTAAATTGATATTTAGGTCGGAAATATACCGAATAACTACCTTTAGAAGGAGTATCCATACATCCGCTTGATTGTACAGCCAAAGCTTGTGCTTCTTCACTTGCATCTAATCCTTCAAAAAAAACCGTTATAACGATCCAATGTCCCGCCCAATTGCCAATTCCCCGGTTGAAATCGTTTGAATTAAAATTAATATATCTTGGCAATGAATCATCAATAAGTATTCGAAGTGCATAAAAGAGATTGGTTTTGCCTGACCCATTTTCTCCTATTATTGTATTTATTCCTTCAGTAAATTTAAAATGTGCTGATTTAAAATTACGGAAATTTCTAATGGATAATCCAGAAATATACATAGTTAATAGTTTTGTTAAAAATACCAATATTTATAGAATTAAACTAACTGTATTTACAGTTTTACTTGGTAAAATTTACTAATTCTATGACACATAACAATTTAAGACATTAGTACTATGGTACTTAAGAGAGGTCTAAAAAAGAATTGCAAAATCAACCAGAGAAGATGATCAACATCAACGTGATAACAAGAAAACACCTGGAAACACAATGAAATTAACCACCTAAGAAACAACAGGAAAATAAAATTTTAAAATCTTTATCACTCTTTAATTTGGACAGTTGTTCGAATTAAAAGGTAACTTTTCAAAAAATTCGAAACATTAAGATTTTTGTGAATACATTATTAGAGGACTGTAGAATTAAAATAACTATCTTTTTTCAAAATAGTATTCCGTAACTTTACTATCAGACAGATTATAAACTTAATTTAACTGATGATTCCAGCCAAAATTTTTATCGACGAATTTGGAAATGCACACCTTGACCTTTCCAAAGAAGGAACTTTTTCTCATTTTATTTACACCTCGGTAATTATAAAAGATACAGATATTGAAAAAGCAAGAAAAGTATTGAAAGATATCTGTATAAAATATAGACTTGGAGAAAATCTTAAATCCAGTAATATCAAAAACAAAAACTTTAAAAAGAGAAAAGATATTCTAATTGAATTTGTTGAAAGATTGGACTTCGTTATTGATATCATGGTAGTCGATAAATCAAAACTTTTCGGGGAAGGTTTAAAAATCAAAAGAACTTTTTATAAATATTTCCAGTCATTATTTGTAGAAAAATATAACAAAATCTATGAAAGCTATTTATCAATGCTGATAAAGTAGGAGAAGAATTTAAACAGGAACTGCAAGATTATGTTAGGGAAAAAAGCATTAACCGTGATTTATTTAATCAGGACAGAAGCTTTGAAATTTTTGATGATAAAGATGAAAAACTCATACAAATTGCAGATTTTATTTCAGGATGCTTGGGCAAGGTCTTTTGTACAAGTCATTTTGATCACCAATATATTGAATTGTTCAATCTCTTGCATGCAAGAACTTCAATTTCATATTTTCCTTTCGAAAGCTATATAACAAAAGAAATAGAGGGCAAACCCGAACTTGACAGGCAAATCATGAGAATGAACTATCAGTTAATTCAGAAATTCTTAGAATCAACCAATGTTCAAAAAACTAAAGAAAAAGCTAGACTACTAGAATACCTACGATTCCAGTCAGAACTAAATCCTAATCGTTTAGTCTCAACAACTGAACTGCTTATTTATCTCAATAATTTTTTTCCTAATATCAAAAGTGAAAGAGTCAGAATATTAATCAGAGACCTAAGATATGAAGGACTATTTATTGTAAGCCATTCTGGTAAACCTGGTTATAAACTTGCAACAAAGTATTCAGATGTTTCTGAACATTTTAACCATTTTCTAAAATACGTTGTACCAATGCTCCAAAAGGTAAAAATATTGAACGAAACCCTTTCTAAGAACTCATTTAACGATATAAACCCTATAGAGAAAGACCCCAATATGCAGAAACTTAAAGAATTAATATCAGGAATTTAATCCGCTATTATGCAAAAATCTACCATACATAAACTAAAAGAACAAGCGATATATATTGATGATAAGAACAGAACTGATGAGATAGATTCTTATTATTTTGAGGGTAATAAGTGTGTCGTGGTGTATAAGAACAGTGGGAAAGCCTATTCTTATCCCCAACATAGAATTAAGATGTTGAGATCTGCTATTCAGAGTGAGAGAGCAGGAAATATTTTTTCTTATCTAAAGGCGATTGCAGAAAGTGTTGGTTTGAAGACAGAGGAAGGCAATAACATTCTTGCCAATAGCTATGGGAGTATTCGTTTTATTCCTGAGACTTCAATTCTTTACAATTATCTTAATGGGAAAGAACCCGAAAAGAATTATCACGCCTCTCCTATTGAAATCTTTCCTTTTGGTTTTAATCTGAGTCAGAAAACGGGAGTTGACCATGCGTTTTCAAATCCGTTAAGTGTTATTGAAGGTCCTCCCGGAACAGGAAAGACACAGACTATTCTTAATATTATTGCCAATGCGGTAATGAATAATCAGAGTGTGGCTGTTGTTTCAAGCAATAATTCGGCAACAAAAAATGTTTTTGAGAAACTGGAGAGCAATGGAATTTATTTTATAGCAGCATTATTGGGAAGCAGTCAAAATAAAAAAGAATTTATCGATGCTCAGACTGAAATCCCTGATCTGTCAGATTTTAGATTAGAGCAAGAACAGGAACAATCCCTTATTCAGTCTACTCCCCTTCTTTTTGCTGAGCTTGCTGAAAAGTTGGAACTAAAGAATGAACTGGCTTTACTTACACTCGAAATAGATAAGATCAAAACAGAACATCAGCATTTTACAGATGATGTCACTTTGGCAACTGAAATCCGTTTTAAAAAGAATGTCAGTTCAGATCAGCTGCTTTCATTATGGGTTACGTTGGAAGACTATGAGAAAACAGGGAAGAGATTTTACTGGTGGCGCAAATTGATATTTCCTTTTCTGTATGGGGTAAGAGATAAGATTTTTTATAGCTTATCGTATGAAGAAATGATCAGGATTGTTCAGTCAAAATACTATGGGGTGAAAATTTCAGAGCTTGAGCTCAGAAAACAAGAACTGCAAAATACCTTGCAGCATTTTTCCTTCCATGATAAAATGAAAGAATATACTGAGGGATCTATGCAGCTCTTTAAAAACAAACTCTACCAAAAATATAAAGGAGAAAAACGTTCAGAATATACGGAATGGGATCTTCGTTTTAAATCAGAAGAATTTATTAAAGATTATCCTGTCATTATGAGTACTACCTACTCATTAAGAAGAAGTCTTGCTGAAAACGTAGTCTACGACTATGTAATTGTTGATGAATCTTCACAGGTGGATCTTGCAACGGGTGTACTCGCATTATCCTGCGCGAAGCAGGCTGTCATTGTAGGAGATTTAAAACAGCTTCCCAATGTAGTGGATTCTGCAACAGCAGAAAATACGGATCAGATCTTTAAGAACTATGATATTCCGGAATCTTATCGGTATTCCAATCATAGTCTCCTTTCTTCTATAATAGAAGTATTTCCAGAAGTACCGAAAACATTGTTAAAGGAACATTATCGCTGTCATCCTAAAATCATTGATTTTTGTAACCGTAAGTTTTATAATGATCAGTTAATCATACTTTCGGAGGGACAGACGGAAAGAGAACCTTTATTAGTATATAAAACAACTAAAGGCAACCATGCCCGGCAGAGAGAGAATCAGCGGCAGATTGATGTGATTGTTCAGGAAATCATTCCACAGCAAAAGCTGGAAGGCATGAATCTCGGAATTGTAACCCCATACCGTAATCAGACCATCGCACTGCAAAGAACATTTCAGGGAACAGATGTCAAAGCCGACACGGTAGATAAATTTCAGGGAAGAGAAAATGATGTGATCATTCTTTCTACAGTAGATAATGAAATCTCTGAATTCACCGACAACCCGAACCGACTGAATGTAGCCATTTCCAGAGCCAAAGATCAACTGATTTTATTGGTGAACGGAAATGAAAGTGACAACGACACCAACATCTCAGATCTGATCCGTTATATTGATTACAATAATTTTAGCACGATCAATAGTGAAGTACATTCTATTTTTGATTACCTGTACAAAGGATATGAAGAAAAAAGAAGAGCCCTTTTATCAGATCAAAAAAAGAAATCTGTTTTCGACAGTGAGAATCTAATGTATGCGTTAATTAAGGAAGTTTTGTCCGACGATCAATTTTCAAAGTATGGCGTCATTCTACACCATCCATTGAGAAATTTACTGTTAGATTTTTCCAAATTAAATACTGAAGAAGAAAAATATGCTAGACATCATGCCACACATCTTGATTTTCTGATTTATAACAAGTTGGGGAAAAATTCTGTATTGGCTATTGAAGTTGATGGTTATGAATATCATAAAACGGAAAGCCGACAAGCTGAAAGAGATCATATGAAGAATGAGATTTTGGAGAAGTATGGAATTCCGTTGGTAAGGTTTTCGACGACGGGAAGTGGGGAGAAAGAGAGGTTAATTTCGGCTTTAACAAAACTAAAATTGTAAGATTCAGAAGACTACGGAAAACCGTAATTAGTTCCTTTAAAGTTAATTTAGATTTGCAGATATAAAATTAACTACAATGAAAAAATCATTACTTTATCTTGTATTACTTCTCTCCGTTATTTCATGTACCAACTATTACACTGTTAGACTACAGGAAGACACGCCTCTTTACTACAGCAGTGACAGCAGCAAATCAGTTACCACTATTCCTAAAGATACGGAAGTTTTCTTGTCTTCAAAAGCTGGTAAGAAAAATTACAGCAAACTTAAATGGGGAAATTATTACGGGTGGGCCTATAAGCCCAGCTACACAGCTTATAGTGACTATTCTAAAACCTCATCGTATTCTTCTCCATCAGTAAGATCATCCTCTAGTTACAGTTCTCAATCAAATTCAGGCGGATCAGTACATGTTAAAGGTTATACGCGAAAAGATGGAACTTATGTTAGACCACATACAAGAAGCGCTCCTAGAAGGAGGTAATTGCAATCAAAATTGATTGTCTAAAAATACGTTATCCATCTTTTCAGAAACCAGCGGTTACGGCTTTCCGTAATGAAAATGGTGACCAAAAATTTACTTTTGATCTGGTATTAATCTGTTTTGATATCAAAATAATTATTAATTAATCTTTATTGTACTATGAATACAATCGAAGCAATCAAGCCAGGCCCCAAGCCTAAAAAACCAGATGGAGAACCTGACAGAAGAAGAAGGGTAACCCCTCCCAATCAACCTAAGCATCCAAAGCTAAAACCTCACGAGCACGAAAAAGGGGATTAGACTTGGATAAAATGTAAAATGTAGAAGCAGCTTATTGGCTGCTTCTTTACATTATTATTTTCTTTAAATTAATTCTTGTTTATAAATTCAAATGATGTACTGAAATCATCCTTCAGTAATAGGTAAGCATCAAACTTTTTACCGTTTTTGCTTTTCATGTTTTTGATGAGTGATGTTTTGTTTTGAGTTAATAGTAACGTAAGATCTTTACTACTGATTTGTATTCCGCATATCATTCTGAATAAAATCCAGTTGCACTGCTCATCTGGACATTTGACGATTTTCTCTTTAATGATAAGATGATGCTTTTGGCATTTTGGACATTTTAATTGTGGTATGTTTTCCTGAGGAATATGAAGAGATAAGAGTTCATTGGTGATTTCATTTGTATAATGTTGGATCTCGTTCATAAATTGGGCTTTGTCTATTTCCCCCTTTTCAATTTTATCCAGTGCCATTTCCCATTCTGCGGTCATTTGGACATTGGCTATTTTTTTGTCTTTGACAAGGTTGTAAACTTGTAAACCTTTATCGGTCGGATGCAGTATTTTGCCTTTTCTGATGATATAGTTTCTGCTGAGCAGGGTTTCAATAATGGAAGCTCTGGTAGCCGGGGTTCCGATGCCGATATTGGATAGTGCTTTCTGTTCTTCTTTATTTTCAATAGATCGGCCTGCATTTTCCATCGCCGATAAAAGGTCGGCCTCTGTATAAAGCTTGGGAGGTTGCGTTACTTTTTCTAATAATTCTGTTTTTGATATTTTGAGCTCATCTCCGGTTTTGAATTCCGGAAGTTCAGTAAGGACTTCATTTTTATTATCGGAATTTTCATTGTCAGTGAGAATTCCTTTGATGGCTCGCCAGCCTTTCTCTAGGATTGTAGAGCCTTTGATCTGGAATTCATAATGATGGACTTTTATCTGGATTTGGGTGACTTGCTTTGTACAGGTGTGGGATAGGGATTCCAATAATCGGTAAGCAATCATCTCGTAAATGGCTTTTTCCGTAGTGCAAAGTGCAGAAGGTATTTTAGTGGTTATGAGTAATCCGTGATGATCGGTAACTTTTAGATCATTCACAATCCTCTTGTTGAAGTTTCCGAATTTTAAATGGGTTATGGCGGCTTTGAAGGGTTCGGTCTGATTCAGTATTCTGACCAGCTCAGGTATATCAGTCCATAAGTCTTCAGGAATATACTTACTGCCGGTTCTGGGGTAAGTGATGAACTGTTTCTCATAGAGGCTTTGGGCTGTTTGTAAAACCTCATCAGCAGAAAGCCCCAGTTTTCTGTTGGCTTCTTTCTGTAATTCTGTGAGGTCGAAAAGTAATGGAGATTGTTCCTGTACTTTTGTAATGGATACATCTTCTACAACAGCTCTTCCCTCCCGCTCTATGGATTTTTGGATTTGTTCTGCCTGCTTTTTCTCTTCCCATTGTAATAGTGAAACACTGGTGAAATCTGTATATTCTTTTCTATGGCTGAGCTGGATCTGAAAGTATTTTTGCTTGGTGAAGTTTTGATGCTGAAGAAACCGTTGACAGATCAAAGCAAGGGTTGGCGTCTGCACCCTGCCTAAAGAATATACATCTTGGTTTCCTGCGATGGTTAATGCCTGGGTGGCATTGATGCCTACCAGCCAGTCCGCTTCACTTCTGGCTTTAGCTGCTTGATATAAACCTTCAAAGGCATCGCCTGGCTGAAGGTTTTTAAAACCGTCCTGTATTGCTTTTTCTGTCAGGGAACTGATCCAGAGTCTTTCAAAAGGTTTGTTGCATTGTAGGTAGTGATAGATATAACGGAAGATCAGCTCTCCTTCCCTTCCTGCATCGGTGGCAACAATAATACTGCTGCATTGACTGATGACTTGTTGTATGGTGTTGAGTTGTTTTAAAGCGGAAGGATCAGACTCATAGCCTTTTGTTCTCTTTAGCTTTTTAGGAGTTAGAATAAAAGGGTTGGGAAAGATAGGCAAAGAGGCTCTGTTAAAGCCTCTTATACCATAATCTTCCGGCATTCCTAACGCGATCAGATGTCCTAATGCCCAGGTGACACAGTATCCATTACCGGACAGATAGCCATCTTTTTTTTCATGGGCTCCTAACAATTGGGCAATTTCTCTTGCGACGCTGGGTTTTTCTGCGATGATTGCTTTCATATGATGGATTTAGATGTTTATTATAGTTTTTGTCCTCTTGGTTTTCTAACCTTTTTTTGTTGATCCTCCTGCTGTTTATTGGCGGGCTGCTGCTGTTTTGATTCTAAAGGCTCCTTCAGATTTTTAGTAGCTTCATTGGTTTTACCTTGGGTGTTAACCGCAGTTTGAGTTTTATGATCTACTGTAGGTTTTGCCTCTTCTTTGAGCTTATTAGGATGAGTGAATGAAAAGTCGGTTTTTGAAGTTTCCTTGTTAAAGGTAATATAGCCCTGATAGGCTTTACCTTTAGCATCGGTAAGTCCGTCAATGTAAATGGTTTGTCCGGCTTTGAATTTTTCATACTGTGAATCGTCCAGCTCCTTTCCCCTGAAAACCTTTGGTGCTTCTTTATCCGTATGCTGAGGTTGCTGGTTGGATGTCTTTTGCTCCTGGGACTGTTGTTGACTTTGCAGCTGAGACGGTTTAGTATTGAATAGAAATTCTACATACCGCTTATCCGCATTGAATTGTACGGTGGCATCGAAAGGTTCTCCTTTTTTAGAGGTCATACCTTCAAGATAAAGCGGTCTTCCTTCCAGCAGGGTTTGTTTCTGATGTTCATCGAGTTTTATGCCTTTAATTTCATCAGGGATTTTCATGTACTCCGCTCTATAGGCTACCAATTCATTGGTTAAACGGTCACGGCTGATCACTGATGGAATGATTTCATCAGTTTTAAGATTGACAAGATCTACTACCCGACCCATATTCCCGCTTTCTTTCAGATTCTTCTTGTCTTCATCCGTGAACTGATGACCTAAGAATGTATTATTGAGGTTGGGCTCTTTTCGGATTCCATGCAGGTGAACGGCAACCTGTCCTGTATCTCCTGTTTGAAGAGATAATCGAACATCCATTTTGCTCACTGCCGTTCCCAGATTAATGGTGATGGGGATTAACGTATTGGTTTTAAAACCTCTGAGTAATGAATCCATCGCATTCATTTTTTCAAGCTTCTCCTGATTAAGTCCGAACTTTTCCATCGTTTTCCAGTCGATTTGCTCAGGCTGAAAACGATATTCCTGATTGTCTGTGTTGTTGTCCATTGTATTTTTATTTTTGGGATTGTTGTTATGTTGAGGTAAAACTTCGTAGTCCTTCAGCTTTTCTTTTTCTTCAGGTGATGCCTGATCAACATATTTTTGAAGATCCTTAGCAGTATTAACAGCATCATATTCCGAAACTTTGAAAAAGTTGAAATGCGTGGGATTTTTAAGCTGCCGATAAAAATTGGAAAAGAAGTTAGAGAATAGATCGCCGTGCTTATCTACTCTGATCAGCGGCTCATTATCCTTTTTTCTTGTGGAGGAACTTTTTGAAGATTACCTTCTTTATCAATTCCTTTAACCATCTCAATCTGATTGGTATGAATGTTCAGAACAAGGAGTGTATCTGTTGCCGGTTTGAGTTCACTAGGTTCCTGAGGGGTTATCAATTCATTTTCCATTGTATTTCATTTAATGGAACCAAGGTATGGGCTCAATTAAGAAAATCCTGAAGATTGGAATGGTGATGAATGGTTTGGCTGTGGATGTCTTGTTACTATCAAGAGTTCAAACATTCTCTGATCAATTGATGGACATCCGAAAGCTTATAGTACAGCTTTCCGCTGATGGTATAATAAGGCAGCTTTTTATCAGTCCTATACCTCTGTAATGATCGTGAACTTATCTTTAAAAGCTGTAAAACATCCTGGTTATCCAGAAGCTGCTCTCCGTCTACTTCTATAAATCTGGATTGGTTCTTAATCATTTGCTCTTTCAGTAGATCAAATCTTTCCATGATTTTCTCCATCCAGGCTATAAATTCTGTTCTTTCAATATTCATAACTGTGATTTTTATGATTGCTGGTGATATAAAATTGAACAACAGAAATCATATAAAATCACTAGTTTTTCGTAGTAACGAAAAGATTTTGTTTTTTTAATGTTAAAATTTATTACCAGAATCTAATTATATGACAATGAAAGCCTCGTGAATAGATAAGAAAAAGAAGGTTTTGAAAAAGGCTTAAGAGTGGTTAAAAAAATAAGATAGCCTGTCAGTCCCCAGCATGAAACTTCATGTGGGGTTATAGTTTTATTCTTCTCAATTTATATACACCTGTGAACCAGAAATGATAATATTGAAAAATCAGTAATCAATAAGACATGTTAAACCGTCTGCAAGTAAAACGTTGATTAGATTGCTGTAAATATTAAATTAAAGAAGATTGCTTCCTCCAATTATTGAGTTAACTGGCGGCCATGCCTCCAAAATAACTTTCCTTATATGTTTTGTCAAAATAGTTACCCAAACTGATAGTATGGCTTTCATCAACAGGATTAATATATTTCATAAACATCTGCTCTGTAGTATGTCCGGTTGCCTGCATTAGTAAAGGAGTGGGAATTTTCCCATAAAAGTTGGTTGCAAAACTTCTCCGCCCAATATGACTGGTGAGTGCTTCCCATTTTTCAACTATTAATTTTTTTACCCTGTGCCCTACACGTTTTACCGCATTTACAGACTCATTGAGCTGAGCAATCCGGCCAATTTGTTTAATATGGTTATTGTATTTCGTAGCGGAAAGTTTTGGGGGGAAATTATTTTTATACCGTTTAATAATTTCTAAAACAACTGGATGTATGGGCAGCAGGATCTCTTTTTTTGTTTTTTGCTGGATGAAAGAAATACACACCCGGTCATTCACTTTCTTCATTTGATCTGAATTAAATTTCATAAAATCTGAGACTCTCTGACCGGTATAGCAACTTATAAGAAGCCACTCTTTGGCAGCCTGCAGCTCCCTTGGGACTTTAACCTTTTCTATTTTCATCACTTCCTTTTCAGTAAGATTTATGACGATTCTGTTTTGCCTCTCCCGTCTTATATCCAATTCCCTGACAGCAGTTCTTATACCCTTTCTTTCAGCGAAGTTTAGAATTGTTTTAATAAAATGAATAGTTCTGTATATAGTGTTCTCACTGTAAGCCTCTTCCTTTCCAAAAGAAATAAATCTTCTGATAAAATCTCCATCCATACTATTTACGTACAGTCTCTTAGCTGTAAAACCTTCAAACCTCTCAATAAAGTTAAAAAATACTTTATATCTTTTATAAGTTGACTGGCAAATGTATTCTTGTTTTGAGGAAATATACATATTGATAAAACAAAGCAGTGAATCTTTTGGATAATCCTCTTTCTCTTTACTGCAGAGATTTTTTATTTCTTTGAACAGATATCTTTGTGAAGAAAGTTTTCCCTTAGACTGATCTTCTTCAATACACTCTGCTAACCGTATTTTCAGAGCATCCAGCTTAGTATTAATTTTTTTATAGCACTTCAGGTAAATATTATTGGGACGTTGTTTTTTACTGTCCCAATCTTCCTGGCAGATTCTCAGCGGAGTTTTGAAATTGAAGAGCGGCTGACCCGATTGATTTTCAATTTTTAAATGAATAGATTCTTTTGCCAATCCACGATCAGAAATGAAAAATTTAAAAGTCATTACTAGAAATATTAGGTTAATTTCCAGCTAATATAAATCAAAAGGTAGTCCTGTTTAGACTACCTTTCACTTACAAATATATAATAAATATTTTACTAGGCAAACAAAATTAACTTTTTGCGTATTAATATTTTAACTGGATTAAGAATGTTTTTTGTTAAAAATTATACATTATCACAAACAACCAACATAATTCAATTACAACAATTGTTCATTTATTAATAAACTAATATGCAGATATATATCATAAAAAAAAGTCTAAACAGGACTACTTTATGTAAACACACATGAAATTAACACAACAACCTAAAAAAATGGAAAAATTTTTATTATTAAATCCCCGACTCTGCCCGATAGAGTCTTCTCAAACTGAAATGAATGTCTCCATTCCAAATCTTATTTGGATGAAAAAAAACTATAAGCTTATTTGGGACAGTATTAGCTAAATACATACACACTTACCAACACGCTTCATTCACTTAATAAATATTATTTATAAGTTTTTACTGTGGCGGGCGCGTTGCTCTACAGCTTTTGCCCGCCAATTTTTTAGAAATAATGAAAACATATTAATAACATACAATTTATAAAATTTCCCAAAAAAAGTGATTTAATTATAATATTTAAGCCCCTTCTGGTTTCCCTCAAATATGCCACTATTACACTACACAGGTGATGAGAAAGAAAGGGGCTTAATTTTTATATGTGAATGGCACATTATGTAACAAAATCAATCTTTTATAAAAATAGGATTATGAAAAAAAAACTTATTTTAATCTTGGCTATTAATAGCCTCAGTATTAGCGCACAGCAAGGAGGAGTTGGCATTGGGACTACAAACCCGGACCCATCCGCTGCTCTGGATATAACTGCTGCCAATAAAGGGATTCAACTTCCACTCGTTGCACTCACTTCTACTCTAGACATAACAACAGTTGCCAATCCTAAAACAGGATTTATTGTTTACAACACAGCTGCAGCCGGAACAGGGAATACTTCTGTTACCAAAGGTCTTTATGCCTATAATGGAACGGTATGGGAAAAAATGTGGTCGAAACAGGAGGTAAAAACTGAAGTTGCAAAAATTCCATTTATAACCCCTGTTTTTGCGGCAAGTAATATAGCTGCTTCAGGTAGTATTGCTGCCGGCACAATCACAAATCTCACCTTTAATACTTTATACAAGAATTCTCCAGCAGGGGCACAAGGAGGCCCTGCTTATACTGGATACAGAATTCAAAGTGCTGGTGGCTATGTAATTTCCTTTAATGTGGATCTAAGAAATGTCTCCGGAGACACGAATGGAGGGGCAATGGTTTATGTACAAAAAAACGGAGTCAATATATGCAGCTACGGAACAGATAAACGATATCAATTCGGAGGTGTATCAAGTACCTGCAGTGTAAAACTGGTAGCCAATGACCTCATAACATTCAGCGTACAGTCTTCTAATGCCGCATATCAGATTACCAACCCTAATGTTTCCATTTCCAAAATATCAAATAATTAAATCAATCTTATGAAATCAAAACTTCTCATCTTATTTCTGGGATTAATGGCCATTATGAATAATGCCCAGATGGTGATAGGATCAGCCAATGTTTCACAATCAGCCATTTTAAAACTCGATTCAAATAATAAAGCCCTAAGGGTTCCAAGCTTATCCGTGACAGATAATGCTGATGCAGCAAGCCCTATTGCCTCTCCGGCAACAGGGGTAATGTTTTATAATACAAATTCAAACACTGCCAGCGATATCATCAAAGGAATAACCTATTGGGGAAGTGATAATAAATATCACCATCAGGCAAATACAGCATCAACTGATGATATTATTGCGGCTGCAAATATTCCTTTGTTAATATTCAGTGCTGCTGTTGGTCAAAAAGCCACTGTCCCTATAGGATCAGCTGGAGGAGGTGCTTTCACCACTCTTACCCTTACTCCTTCGGAAATTCTTGTCGATAAGTATGCCGGATGGAACAGTAGCACAAGCCAGTATAAAATCTCTTCTACAGGAATATATATGCTTGAGTTTATTACCGAAATGTCAAATATAGGAAATAATGGAGGAACTACTACTCATGATATATTAAAAGGGACTACTTCACTTGTCAGTGCATTTGGAAGGGATAACTTAATCAACAACAGGATGTACACTACCATAATCAGCACCCAGAACTTAATTTTAAATGATCTTATGACTTTTAAATATATCTATACCGCCAATAACTATAGAATTGAATCCGGAACAATCAACATTTATAAATATCAGTAATTATGAAAAAACAAATTATCTATATATTATACCTGCTGTTTATTTCTTGCAGCATATCGATAAAGTCTCAGGTAGGCATAGGATTAAACAATCCTGATACCAGTACAATACTGGATGTATATAGTACCAATAAAGGATTACTAATTCCAAGAGTCCAATTACTGGGAACTGATGATATCACTACAATTTCTGTAACATCCTCAACAAACTCGCCGGAACAAGGCACTTTGGTATATAATCTTTTGAACAGTGGTACCTCTCCCAATAATGTATTCCAGGATACATTTTATATTTGGACAGGTACCCAATGGGAAAGCATTGGAGAGACCGCCGATGTTCATACAGAAATAAACAATAATAATCTGACCAAGGTTTTATTTGCCGGAAAACCGGCAGTGGTCGCTGCAACCTATACAATGCCTAACTATTCAGCCTGGACTACAATGAATTTTACAACAGAAAGTGTGGACATAGGAAATATTCATAGTGGTGGAACATTTACAGTGCCAGCAACGGGCCTGTACTCATTTTTTGGAGATGTCTCTTTACGATTATCAAGTACTAATGGTAACTCTAAGGCATTTGGGGCCCGGATTTTTAACAGTACAACCTCTACAGTATTGGCTATTTCATATTATGGAACAGGGGCAGGAGGTGCACAAGGAGATATGCCATTGTATTGGATGGGTAACTTAACCGCCGGGGACCAAATTCAGGTCCAATACAGAATGAGAGCAGATAACTCAAGTACATTGTCTACAGCCACTGTTTCCAGTATAACTGTAAGAAAACATTTTTAAAATAATCTTAATCATTACAATTTTCCTTTGGAATCTTAAAAACACAAATTAATCATAAATAATATGTAAACAGACCTAAAATTCATTCATTATTTGCATTAGCCCTGGAAATAGAGTGTGGATTAATGAAATCGTTTCAATCAAACATATTTTAATTAGAATGAAAGGTAAAATGAGAGCATAGGATAGATTTATTTGATAGAAACGGGAAAATTTAGATATGCTCACAATTAAAATTAATTGAAATGTTGATGTCAGGCATGTTTTATTAGTTAATAAATAACTGTAAATAATGAATTTTAAAAAGATATACATAGGGAAAATGATTAAAGAAAAAGTTATAGAAAATGAGATAGATATATCTCGTATCTGTAACTTTTTCAAATTTTCGGTAGGAGAAATTGAAAAAATGTACGAAGCCCAAAGTTTGGACTGCGAAATCCTTTTGAAGTGGAGCAAGCTTTTGGAATATGATTTTTTTAGAATATACTCCCAGCATTTGATTCTGTATTCTCCCTCATCTAAAGGGAAAGTAAAAACATTAACAACAAAATCTTCCCTTCCAAAATTCCGGAAAAATATTTATACCAAAGAAATAATAGATTTTATTATTGAGCAGATAGAGGCTGGAGAAATAACAAGAAATCACGTAATTGAAAGGTATAGAATTCCCAAAACAACTTTATTTAAATGGATTAATAAATATAAATCCAGTAATGAAAAATAAAATCCAAATTATGATTTCAAAAAAAACTACTCCAAATTATAAACAGATTTATACTGATATAATCAAGACTAAGTTTCCGGAAAAAAAGGAAAAATGTATTTCCCTGCTTAATAAAGCTGATTTATCCCAAATAGATATTATAGAACTCAACAATATAATTTTTGAGAAGAAGGATAAAGAAATAGAAAAATTTAATCAGAGACTTCGTTCTTATGATCTCGTTTCAATTCAAAAGATTCTTGATTATCAGAAGAAATACAAATATAGTAACAGCCAATTGGCATACCATTTTGGATTAAGCCGAAATACAGTTACAAAATGGAAAAAAATGATTTCTAAACATCATGTTTAAGTGTAGTAGACTATTAAATTTTATTTTTAAGCACATCAGCTTCTTTCCTGAGCATAAGGTAAACTTAACGGGATTATTTAACTTTAAATTAAAAATATTTATATTAGCAGTATCCCACATTATGGGATTTTTTTCATCATTTGTGTTTTTTGAGCTTCCCTTCGGGGAAGTTTTTTGATTATGCCGTGTACTCAAAATAAATTCAATTCTTATCTCCCATTTTTTCTTTGATCTGTTTGATATCGGTTTTAATTTCCGTGATAAAGTTTTGAATATGGTGTTCTGCAAATTCATCAGGCTCATATTCTTTGGTGTTAATACTACAGGCAAATTCCCAGATTTCTTTAATTTCAGCTAATGGAATTTTATAAGGCTCATAAAATTGATTGTCAGCCTTTACCCATATACCATCTGCTTCATGAAACTGAAATCTTTTGTAACTGATACCATCATTGGTGGTAATAAAAACATACGTTCTGTCCGTTTTCAAGTCCGAAAGATTTTCAACATATTTTCCTACAATATAGGTTCCGTTTTTATAGGGGGGCATTGAATCTCCGTCAGCTGGAAATGCCCTGAACTTACCCCCTTTTAAAAAAGGTAATGATATGGTCTCCAGACCTTCTATGTATTCCGGATCTCCATAGCCATTCAGGTAGCCCATAGAAGCTTTTTGGGGGATAATCTCAATCTGATTGTTTCCATCTGGATCAACCTTTATAGGCAGAATGATCCTGTTCTCAGGAAGCTCCATGAGTTCATCGATGGAAAATTTTCTGACATCTACAGTCAACAATAGATCGATGCTGATGTTATAGAATTTTGAAATTCTAAGCAATATTTCAATAGGAGGTTCTGTTCTGCCGTATTCATAGGCGACATATCTGGATCGGGTAAGAATTAATAGATCTGCCAGTTCTTGCTGAGTCATATTTTTCTTTCCTCTCAAAAACACGATGTTATCAGAGAATTTTGACATTGTTACAATTTTAGACAACAAAAGTACAAAATTTGTTTCAAAACGTAACTAATTTTATAACATGGAAAGAGCAATTGTACATATGGATCTGGATACATTCTTTGTTTCCTGTGAAAGGCTGAAAAACTCTGAGTTGGAGAAAAAACCCGTGATCATAGGAGGTGGAGACCGTGGTGTAGTGGCGTCCTGCTCTTATGAAACCCGTTTTTTCGGAGTCAGAAGTGCCATGCCGATTAAAATGGCTTTACGGCTATGTCCCGAAGCAAAAGTCATTAAGGGAGATATGGAAATGTATTCCAATATGTCCCATATGGTAACGGAAATTATCCAGGAAAAAGTTCCTGTTGTGGAAAAGGCAAGTATCGATGAGTTTTATCTTGATCTTTCTGGAATGGATCAGTTTTTCGGATGCTATAAATGGACCCATGAAATTGCTGAAAGCGTACAGAAAAATACAGGATTACCGATAAGTTTTGCTCTATCCACCAATAAGACCGTATCCAAAATCGGAACCGGAGAATCAAAGCCAACCGGAAGGTTTGAAGTGAAACAGCCTGACATTCAATCATTCTTGAACCCACTTTCGGTAAAGAAGATCCCTATGGTCGGCGATGTTACTTTTCAGCTACTGTCAAGGCTGGGCATCAGAACCATACAGACCCTTTCAGAAATGCCTGTTGACGTTCTTCAGCAGCTGATTGGTAAAAATGGAAATGAACTCTGGAAAAAAGCACACGGAATTGACGAAAATCCTGTGGTTCCTTATTCGGAAAGAAAATCTATTTCTACAGAAGATACTTTTGCCCAGGATACTATAGATATTCAGGGGATTCAAAGTATACTCTCAGGAATGGTTGAAAAACTCTGTTATCAGCTCCGGGCAGAGAAATGGCTGGTATCGGTAGTAGTGGTAAAACTCCGGTATGCCAATTTTGATACGGAAACCAAACAATGCAGGATTCCTTACACCTCAGCTGACCATACCCTGCTCAGGTATGTTTTAGAACTTTTTAAAAAAGTATATACCAGACGTATGAGAATCAGGTTAGTTGGAGTAAAGTTTACCGGACTGGTTCACGGATGCCATCAAATGGATCTCTTTGAAGATACGGAAGAGTTGATATCACTGTATCAGACAATGGATAAAATCAAGAACAGGTTTGGAACTTCAAGTGTAGGAAGAGCCTCAGGTTTATTAAAATAAGTATAAGATGTTTCTGAATTGTCATTCTTATCATAGTCTTCGGTATGGAACCATTTCTATTAAAGAACTGGTTAAGCAGGCTGTACATTTTAATATTAAAACCTTAGCTCTTACAGATATCAATACCATTACCGGGATCTATGATTTTTATAAACTTTGCCAGGAGTATAATATCAAACCGATTGTCGGAGTGGAAATACGGGTTCAGGATGAACTGTATTATATCTGCCTGTCCAGAAATCAGAGAAGTATCGGAGAGATCAACAGGCTTTTAACTGCGTTTAATTGTGAAGGCATTGAAATTCCTAAAGCAAATCCTGATTTTACAGATACTTTTGTTATTTACCCACTGGAGAATATTCCGGAACAATTAGCAGATCATGAATTTATAGGTATCAGAAAGGACCAGCTCAACCTTTTAATTCAACCTGAATTGAAACCGTTCATCCATAAAATGGTCATCCTGCATCCCATTACCTTTACAACTCCTGAAGAATATGAGCTTCATAAAATACTAAGGGCCATTGATCTCAATACCTTGATCAGTAAGCTAACAGAAGCTCATTACTGTAAAGACAATGAAATGTTTACTGATAAAAAAAAGCTTTTGGCTCAGTTTCAGCATGAGCCACAAATTATTGAAAATACAAAATATATTGTCAATACTTGTCATTTTGATTTTGACTTTTCAACCCCTAAAAACAAAAAGCATTTCACTGATAGCAGGGAAAATGATTTTGAGCTTTTAAAGAAGTTAGCGTATGAGGGCCTTTCAAAAAGATACTCCGAAGACAATCTACAGGCAAAAGAAAGGGTGGATAAAGAATTAGCAGTTATTGATCAGCTTAATTTCTGTGCTTATTTCCTCATCACCTGGGATATTATCCAATACAGCAACCGCATGGGATTCATGCACATAGGAAGAGGCAGCGGCGCCAATTCTATGGTCAGCTACTGCATCGGTATTACTGATATATGCCCTTTGGAACTGGATCTGTACTTTGAGAGATTTTTAAACCTCAACCGGAAAACGCCTCCTGATTTTGACATTGACTGGAGTTGGCAAACCAGGGATATCATCCTGGAATATATTTTTGGTAAATATGGTAAAGACCATGTTGCCTTCTGCGGGACCAATGTTGAATTTAAATACCGTTCTATTTTCCGGGAAGTAGGAAAAGTTTTCGGTCTTCCTAAAGAAGAACTGGATACACTGGCAACAAAACCAATTCAGGAACATGATAGCAATTCGGTATCAAGACAGGTCCACTATTATGGAAAACTCTTAGAAAAGTTTCCTAACCAGAGAAGTATGCATTCCTGTGGGATTCTGATCTCAGAAGAACCTATCACCAATTATTCTGCACTCGAAATGCCTCCCAAAGGTTTTCCGATTGTACAGTTCGATATGTACACTGCTGAAGATATTGGCCTTGAAAAATTTGATATTCTCTCACAGAGAGGTTTAGGTACCATAAATGATACGGTAAAGCTGGTGAAGGAAAAAAGAGGAATTGATATCGATATCCGGGATACTTCTCTCTCAAAAGATGAAGCCCAATGTAATGAATTCTTAAGTTCCGGAAAGACAATCGGCTGTTTTTATATTGAGTCACCCGCTATGCGGGGGTTACTTCGAAGACTGAAGTGCGACAATTACAAAGTACTGGTTGCCGCCTCTTCCATTATCCGCCCCGGAGTTGCACAAAGCGGAATGATGCGGGAATATATCTTCAGGCACAATAATCCCTCAAAATTTGAGTACTTCCATGAGGTTTTTGAAAAAGAACTGGGAGAAACCTACGGTATTATGGTATATCAGGAGGATGTTATTAAAATTGCACTTCACTTCGGAGGGTTATCTGCACCTGATGGTGATGTTCTGAGAAGAGCAATGAGTGGTAAAGGCAGATCTTTATCTGCATTACAGAAAGTAAAAGATAACTTCTTTAAATCCTGTAAAAGATTAGGACACCCCGAAAAGTTATCTATGGAAGTATACCGGCAGATTGAATCTTTTGCAGGATACTCATTCTGTAAAGCTCATTCTGCTTCTTATGCCGTGGAAAGCTATCAGAGTTTATATCTGAAAGTCTACTTCCCTATTGAGTTTATGGTTTCTGCTATTAATAACGGTGGAGGATTCTACAGAACTGAGGTTTATATTCATGAAGCCCGGATGTCGGGAGCTGCTATCCATAATCCCTGTGTCAATCTGAGTGAATACCAGACAACGGTCTATGGTTCGGACGTTTATTTGGGATTGATGCATATTGAAAGGTTGGAACTTAAATTAGCGCAACTTATTCCTGAAGAAAGAAATCAGAATGGAGAGTATACTTCCCTGGAAAATTTTGTTAAAAGAATTCCTATTGGCATCGAAACACTACAAATTTTAATCTTTATCGGAGCATTCCGCTTTACCGGAAAACAGAAACATGAACTGCTGATTGAATCAAGATTTCTTCTGGGAACTCATAAGGTTCCTTTCAGGCATCTGACTTTATTGGACGAGCCCCAAAAAGATTATCAGCTTCCTTCTATAGAAAGAAACCGGTTTGAAGATGCTTTTGATGAAATAGAAATATTAGGTTTCCCCGTTTCATTCAGCCCTTTTGATTTATTACAAACTCGATACAGAGGTTCTGTTTTGGTAAAAGATTTATTGAAGTTTCATAAATGTCAGGTTAAAATGCTGGCGTATCTGATTTCAAGAAAGCATGTTCCTACCAAGAAAGGAACGATGTACTTCGGAACCTGGATTGATGCAGAAGGAGAATATTTTGATACGGCTCATTTTCCCAGCTGTCTTGAAGAATATCCTTTTCAGGGTGGTGGCTGCTATCTCTTATTGGGAACAGTGGAGGTCGATTTTCACTTCCCTACTGTTACTATTCATAAAATGGCAAAAATGCCTTTTATTCCGGATCCAAGATATTCTATGGATAAAGAAAAATCATTGGAAGCCCAGCGTAATTTGCATGAGGATGTCAGTATGACTTTTAGGAAACCATATCCCCAGGAACATGAAATTGGATTGCCAAGACAAAAGATGTAGCATTCGAAATTACTTTTGGCGATAACATACTTTAGCGTACCAAATAGTAATTTTACATAAAACTTACTTATTACTTACCATTATTTTTTGTTGGCTTCAGCAAATTCTTCATCGGAAACCGCTTCCAGCCAAATATTCTGATTGGTTTGCGGATTTCCATTCGTTGCTAAATGCGAAAACCAATTGTCAGCAGTTGCACCGTGC
Organism: Chryseobacterium rhizoplanae; assembly: GCF_900182655.1. GTDB lineage: Bacteria > Bacteroidota > Bacteroidia > Flavobacteriales > Weeksellaceae > Chryseobacterium > Chryseobacterium rhizoplanae. The sequence continues at coordinate 738,845 of NZ_FXTC01000001.1, read as the reverse complement.
CAATGCTCAACATTCGGAGCAATTTCTACAATATCTCCGGGTTTTAAACGACGCACAGGTTTTCCTCTTTCCTGATATAAACCTTCGCCGCCCACTACAATCAAAAGTTGTCCGCCTGTGTGACTGTGCCAGTTATTGCGACAACCCGGTTCAAATGTGACATTAGAAAGGGGAACATTTACATCTTTATTGCTTGTAAGCGGTGCTAAATAGGACTTGCCAATAAAATACTGCGCATAAGCCGTGTTTTCTTCACCTGCCGGAAAATCACTTATTTTAGGAATATCTGTACTCATTTTGTTTGAATTTATTTGGTTTGAATTTACTCTATTTTGTGCGATTACAGTTGGACTGAATGCCAAAAGAATAATAATTAAATATTTCATTGTTTTACACTTAATTTATGATTCAATTGTTTTGATGATTTTTGCAGGAATTCCCCCCACTACAACATTGTCCGGAACATCTTTGGAAACAACTGCTCCGGCAGCAATCACTGCATTTTCACCAATCGTAACTCCGGGAAGAATCGTTGCGTTGGCTCCAATCCAGGCATTTTTCCTGATTAAAATAGATTTTCCCATTAATCCTTTTCTGTGTTGAGGTTGTAAAGGATGATTTTCCGTTATGAGGCTTACTTTCGGACCGATTAAAACATCGTCTTCAATGGTAATTCCACCCAGAGTCAGAAAAGTACAGTCGAAGTTGATGAATACATTCTTACCGATGTTAAGATTCTTTCCATAATTGATATAAATGGGTGTAAACACCGCTACATTCTTCAACTTTCCACCGACTATTTCACTTAATCTTTTCAAAATCTCATCCGGCTCTGTGGAATTATTTAACTGAATCAATTGTTTCTTAACCTCACAGGAAGCCTCCAGCAATTTATACGTTTCCGGGTCATCGGGCATTATTGTTTCACCATTTCTCAATCGGGCGAAAATATCTTGGTTAAAGCTCATTCTTATATATTTAGAGAAATTAAAAGGCTAAATCCACTATTTTAAAGCGGATTTAAATATTGCCATGTTCAATTATTTCAAATGAGTTCTGAAGAAATTTTCCAGTTTTTCAAAGGGAATCACATCTACTTTATCGTATAAATCAACGTGAACCGCATCCGGAATAATCATCAATTCTTTCGGTTCTGCAGCCATTTTGTAAATGTCTTCTGAGAAGTACCTTGAATGTGCATTTTCACCAGCAATTAAAAGCATAGGTCTAGGTGAAATTTCTTTTATGTAGCTTAAAATAGGCATATTCATGAATGAAAGTGCGCTTGTTAGCCTCCATCCTTTTGTTGAATTTACCGAACGTTCATGAAAACCTCTTGGTGTTTTGTAATAATTGAAATAATCTTTTATAAATTGAGGCTCGCTACCAGTTAATTTTTCCGGGAGATGAGAAGATGTATATGCCTGTTCTCCTGTTTCCGCATCTTTCCATCTTTGTTGGTTCAGATCTTCGAGCGTTTTTGTTCGTTGCTCAAGTGTAACTACATCATTATATCCTTTAGAAATTACTCTTGTCATATCATACATACTGGTGGTGGCAACGGCTTTTATCCGCTTATCTATCGCCGTAGCATTCAGAGCCATCCCTCCAAATCCGCAAATTCCGATAATACCGATCTTATTTCGGTCTACATTGTGTTGAAGTCCTAAGAAATCAACTGCCGCACTGAAATCTTCGGTATTGATGTCGGGGGAAGCAATATCTCTCGGCTCACCTCCACTTTCGCCGGTATAAGAAGGATCAAAAGCGATAACGGCAAAACCTCTTTCCGCCATCTGATTGGCATATAAACCTGAAGACTGTTCTTTTACCGCACCAAACGGTCCGCTGATTGCCAAAGCTGCTAATTTTTCTTTTCCAGTATTCTTGGGAAGGTATAAATCTCCGGAAAGCGTTATTCCGTAACGGTTTTTGAAGGTAACGGCTTTTCGGTTAACTTTATCGCTTAGTTTAAATGTGTAATGTTCGGTTTGTTCGGTTGCATTCATTGTTTTTGGATTTGATTTTTTATTCTGCGCAAATGTCTGTCCGATGAAAAGAAAGGACAAAGCCATCACTGTTGTTGCTATCTTCATATCTGAATTTTGTATTAAAAATTACTGATACAAAATTAGAAATAACGAGGAGCTAACAGTTAATGATAATCAAACCAAAAATTAAGAAATTCAAACTTCCGTTAAACGAAATGCTTTTGGATTTGTGCCTGTTTGTTTTTTAAAGAAATTATTAAAATACGTCGGATAATCGAATCCTAGTGCGAAAGCAATTTCTGAGATATTCCAGTCAGTGTGTTGCAGTAATGCTTTTGCTTCTGTAAGGATACGTTCTGTAATATGAGCTGTTGTAGATTTTCCGGTAATTTCTTTTACAGCACGATTGAGATAATTAACATGAACATTCAGGTTTATCGCAAAATCCTGAGCTGATTTCAATTGCAGAGATTGGTCTGTAGTTTCAATAGGAAATTGTCTTTCCAAGAGTTCCAGAAAAACAGATGATAATCTTAATGCCGCATTCTTATTCTTGTCGAGATCCTCTGCAGGTTCCAGCTTCAGAGATTCGTGAATGATAAGACTTATATAGTTACGTATCAATTCATCCTTATAAACATAATCACTTTCCTGTTCGGCAATCATCTTTTGGAAAATAGTGTTAAGAAACTGTCTTTGTTCTTCGGTAATTTTCAGAACGGGAGTTCCGCCGATTTTAAAGAAAGAAGATTGCTGCAAACTTTCGGAGCGTTCAGAATTCTTGAAAAATTCTTCTGAGAAAAGAATAGTATACCCTTTATAAGTCGTTGAAATCGTTTCCCATGAATAAGGAATATGCGGATTTCCGAAAAAAAGCACAGTTCCTTCCTGCTCGAAACTTTTATCAGAATAATGAATTTTACTTTTCCCTGTCGTAAGACAGATCTTATAAAATTCTTTTCTGCTATACACGCGGGTTTCACTTCCGTCCTGCTCAATCTGGAATGCACGGAAACCTTTTAGTTTTAGCTCAGTATTAAACTCCGAAACAACTCTTTTTACCTTTTCTTTCATTTTTCAAAATTAAGAAAATCAAACCAATCACCTCTAAAATAATTAGAAGTAAAACGTCAATAGAATTCTCTGCCGAAACAAAAAATCCCGACGTTTTAAAAATTTAAAATCTTCAAGCCTATAAAATCAAATAAAGGTTTGACAAAGGAATTTTACAAAGCTGTAAAGCTCTATAGATTATACAATAATTGATGACGATAAAGGAATGAAATATATTTCCTTAACTGGCAATAAATGAATATACTTTTAAATTAATATTTGGTTAAGCGCACTTTTATAACACCCTAAAATGAATTCAGTATAATATAACTGCGAATCTAATGCATGAGTCTTATCATGAAGTTCTATACGTTTCGAAAGAACAATCCCGCCTTTATAGCTGAATGAGCAAAATGAATACACTTTAAAACCTGAATTTCTTACAGATGTAGCATATCCCGTAGATGCAATTCCCCAATCTGTCCCAAATGATTCAGCGACCTTTACAGCCATTGTATCAGCCATTTTTTGGGTCTCAAAGCCGTTTTCCTCAACTTCAATACTGTTGATATCTAAAAAGTTAACTTTTTCAGGTACCGTAAAAGTCGTTATTCCTCCTTTGTAAAACAGTTTTGCATTAGGCATCTGGGAAAAAGCCAGCTGTATTAATCCCGAGGTTACACTTTCTGCTATAGAAACCGTTTCATTCATTGTAATAAGTGAAGTACTGATATAATCAAGTAAATTTTGCTGAAATTTCATGGCATCTGATATTTAATGTTAATATAAAAAGCTTTTTACACTACTGAAATCAATGTTCAGATAACGTCATAATCATTCATTGTTGTTACAAAATAATGCTCAATCATTTCCTTGGCATTGTTGCACATTGATAAAAGATCTTCTCTGGTCATATCCTCAAAAATAAAATCATCATGAACCTCAATAATGAACTCAGTCACTTTTTCAGTGTTCATAAGATCATAAGCCATTAAATCATTTAAATTATCTAATCTGCATTCTTCCTTAAAAAAAGGAGGTTTTCGGGAAATGGAATTCTTAAATTGAAAAAGATGTATTGTTTTCATGATTTCTAACGTTAGAGTGATAATAAGAAAGTCTGTTTTATATATAAACATGGTGGTTACTCATGAATGTTCAAACAGATTTTTTTGTAGATTCAGTTAATGAAATGTATTATATATCAATAGGGTTAAAAAGGACAGAAACCAGAGGTTCCTATCCTTAATTAATTAAAACCTTCTGAAAACAGATTTACCTATTTTATAGAGATTTTAATAAGCTCATTATTAAAGTTGAGAATCCGTAAGTCTATTAATTTTATCATGGTGTATATTCGTTTTCCCCAGTCTTTTTTACTACAATGTTTTCTAATACCAGAGACAAGCATTATGTACGATGTATACTTTCAACTGCTCGCTATATTTTCCAGTCTAAAATTTGCATTATTTATAGTGATATAAACTTTAATGGATCTGATAAATTCCTGATTATTATACTACAAAGATGGCCGTTTCAGTATAGACTACACTATATATATCTGGAATAATCTTACATATATCCCACTTTTATAAGTCTTCCAGGTTTCCAAGACGCCTTTGTTTCAACTGCTTATAAAATGAAGGAGAAAGCCCCGTGATCTTTTTAAACTGGTTAGAGAGATGAGCCACACTGCTGTAATTGAGTTTATAAGAGATTTCTGTAAGATTCAGTTCGTCATACAACAGCAGTTCTTTTACCTTTTCCACTTTATTAATAATGATAAAATGTTGCAGGGTCATTCCTTTCACTTCAGAAAAGGTGTTCGCAAGGTAGGTATAATCATATCCTAATTTTTCACTTATATAATCTGAGAAGTTTTCTTTTGGGAGTGCATCTGAATAATGAATCATTTCTATGACTACATTTTTTATTTTCTCTATCAGGATACTTTTTTTATCATCTAATATCTCAAGCCCTGTTTTAAGTAAGTTTTCTTTTAGAATTTGTCTTAGTTCAACGCTGATATCATCCAATAATTCTACAGTTCCCAAATCTACAATAGCATTTTTAATGCCCAGCCTTTCCAATTCCTGATGGACAACCATTTTGCAGCGCAAACTTACCATATATTTTATATACAACTTCATCCCCCTTACTATTTATACTGCCAATCATTTCATTAACAGACATTTACTCAAAGTTACTCTATTAAATCGGAAATATCTATGATTTATACAACAAATTAAAAGACAATTGCAAAGCTTTCCTTTTTTAATGATTGAAATTTACAGGTAACAAAAAAAATTACAATGTCAAAAGAAAAAGACGGAAAAAAGAAATCAGATAAAACTCCACCCGCAAAATCCGCAAAAGAGAAACGAGAGGATAAAATGAGTAAACGAAGAGGAAAGGAACAAGAAGCCCGAAATAACGTAAACTGAATGGTATCTGTAAAACGAGACGGAATTATACTCAGAAAAACGACTTTAGACTTTGAGAGTGAAGGTGTTTTAAACCCCGCAGTTGTTAAGGATAACGGAAAAATACATTTATTTTACAGAGCTCTTGCAAAGAATAATTTCTCCAGTATCGGATACTGTATACTATCAGATTATAAGACCATAGAAACCCGGTTGAGCAAGCCGGTTATCATCTCCGAGTTTGAATACGAAAAACATGGTGTTGAAGATCCAAGAATCGTAAAAATCGATCATTTGTTTTATCTTACCTATACCAGTTATGACGGGATTAATGCACTGGGAACACTTGCTGTATCGGAGGATCTTACGTCATGGCAAAAAAAGGGCATAATTGTTCCCAAAATTCCATACAACAAGTTTAGATTTTTATCGGAGTCACAAGGTGAAATAGCAGAAAAGTACAGACGTTTCAACAAACTCCCCCCTACTCTTACAAAGGATAAAGATGTCTTCCTGTGGGATAAAAATGTGATATTTTTCCCAAGAAGGATTAACGGTAAGCTTTATTTTCTTCATCGCATAAGACCCGATATTCAAATTGTAGGTATAAAAAACATTGAAGATCTGAATCCTGATTTCTGGAAAGATTATTTCCTTCACTTTAAAGATCATATCATATTATCTCCCCTATATGAGCATGAAGTAAGCTACATTGGCGGAGGATGTCCCCCTATAGAAACCGAGCATGGGTGGCTTTTGATATACCATGGCGTACATGATACTATTGAAGGATATGTTTACAGCGCATGTGCTGCCCTACTGGATCTTGATAATCCCGAAAAGGAAATTTCAAGACTTCCTTATCCTCTTTTCAAACCCGAAGAAGAATGGGAGCAGAAAGGAGAAGTAAACAATGTCTGCTTCCCTACCGGAGCCATCGTAGAAGGAGATACACTCCATGTTTACTATGGAGCAGCAGACAAAAGAATTGCTGTTGCTTCTTTAAGTATTTCAGAATTACTGAAAGAATTACTACGGTACACACCATAACTGACTATTCAATACAGGATGTCAGACTTTAAAACAGATATCATCATGAATAAAAATATAAAATCAGACGTGGAGGAAAAGACAAAAAGACGATCTGTACAAAGTAATAAAAACACATTTTATCATAAACCTGAAATTATCTTTATAAGTACTTTTCCTCCTAAGGTGTGCGGTATTGCAACCTATTGTCAGGATTTGATACAATCTCTTAAGTTAAAATTCAGAGAATCATTTAGCATCATTACCTGCCCGATGGAAACTGAGGATGAGCATTATCAATATGAAGCAGATCCAGCATATCGCTTAAATACATCCGATGCCATATCTTACTTGGAGCTGGCTGATAAAATCAACAAAAATGACAGGATTCAACTGGTTATGCTCCAGCATGAATTTGGATTTTTCAACGAAACCCAAGACGGATTACTCCTTTTCCTTCAAAATTTACAGAAAGACCTCATCATTACTTTTCACACTGTTCTGCCGAAACCTGATCCCAAATTAAAAGAAAAAGTAAAAGAAATCAGCAGTTTCGTAAAATCCATTATTGTCATGACCGGTATTTCTGCGGATATCCTTACCAATGATTATGATATTTCATCTGATAAAATTAAAGTGATACCCCACGGTACCCATTTGCTTCCATTTATAGATAAAATTTCACTGAAAACAAAATACGGACTTAAAGATAAAAAGGTACTTTCAACATTTGGTTTACTGGGTGCTGGGAAAAATATTGAAACCTCTTTAGAAGCTCTGCCTGCAATCATTTCCCAAAATCCGGATGTTATGTTTCTGATTATCGGAAAGACACATCCCGGAGTCATTAAATATGAAGGAGAAAAGTACCGTGATTTTTTACAGGATACTATTAGGAGGCTTCATCTGGAAAAACATACGTACTTTATCAACCAATATCTGCCTTTGAATGAGTTGCTAGATTATCTTCAGCTTACCAATATCTATCTTTTCACTACAAAAGACAGAAATCAGGCAGTAAGCGGTACTTTTTCCTATGCCATCAGCTGTGGATGCCCTATTGTTTCTACCCCTATTCCTCATGCTGTGGAAGTCTTAAATGAAGATCTGGGAATTATTATTGATTTTGAAGCTCCGGAACAGCTTGCTGCTGCCGTGAATACATTATTGAAAAATGAAACCGCACAGGAAAAATTACGATCAAATAGTCTGGAAAAAATGGCTCCCACAGCTTGGGAGAATTCATCTATTTCACACGCCTTATTATTTCAACAATACAACAATGACAAAATGACATTACACTATACATTCCCGATCATCAATCTTAGCCATATCAAAAATATGACAACGAATTTTGGAATGATCCAATTTTCTAAAATCAACAAACCTGATATCAATTCCGGGTATACTTTGGACGATAATGCCCGTGCTTTGATTGTAGCCTGCAGACATTATGAAGTAAGCAGAGATGAATCTGATCTTGACTTAATCTCAACCTACCTGAATGTAATAAGGTTTTGTCAACAACTAGATGGTAGTTTTCTCAATTATGTAAATCAAGACAAGGAATTTGCACAACAGAACTACGAAACCAACCTTGAAGATTCCAATGGTAGGGCAATCTGGGCACTGGGGTACCTTCTTTCTATAAAAGCAATCTTACCACAACTGTTTTCTGATGAAGCAGAGTCTATCATTGAAAAAAGTCTTCCGTCTATTGATAAAATTCATTCTACCCGTGCAATGGCTTTTATTATAAAGGGATTGCATTATCAAAACTCTGAAAACAATATTCCATTATTGAAAAAGCTGGCTAACAGACTGGTAAAAATGTATCAGCATGAGAAACATAAAGACTGGCATTGGTTTGAAAGCTACCTGACCTACGGAAACAGCGTACTCCCTGAAGCTTTATTGTGTGCGTGGATTACGACCCAGGACGAAATGTATAAACAGGTTGCCAATGAATCATTCAAGTTTTTGCTTTCTAAAACATTTAGTAAGGGAGGCATTAAAGTAATATCCAACAAAGGATGGCTGCAGAAAGAAACGATTAAAAGTCCTGAATCAATTGGTGGTGAACAGCCTATCGATGTTGCTTATACCATACTAACCTTATCTACATTCTACAAGGTTTTTAAGGATGAAAAATACTTGCAGATGATGAGAAATGCTTTTAGTTGGTTTTTAGGAAAGAATCATTTACATCAGATTATTTATAACCCTGCAACAGGCGGATGTTATGATGGGCTTGAAGAGAAAAATGTTAATCTCAATCAGGGAGCAGAATCAACAGTCAGTTACCTCATGGCAAGGCTCTGTTTTAAAAAGTAATAACATAATTAATGTTGTAATACATTGTAATGAAAGTAAGTATAAGATTATTGACAATAGTCTGTAAAGTATTTGTTTATTCGTAATTCCAACCAACAGTTAAACTGCTGATCAAACACAGATGTCAGTCATTTATCCGCATCTCTGTAATAAGACCTAAGGTTTATGATCTTTGAGACTTCATTCTTCTTTTTCCAGCTCTAAATTCATACGATTATGAGAAAAACACAGAATGGTTTTCTTTTTATAAAACATGAATCTGTCAGTAAAAAAAGATTGCGGACACTATACAGTGTGTGATAGCTGTAAAATAAAAACCATTTTGTAATACAACAGGTTATAAGACACCAACTTTGTACTATAGCAACTAAGTTATACTAAATTTCCACCTTAAGAACACAAATCATTAAGGCAACAAATATTTCCAAATTCCTTAAAACTGGAATTTGAAGTCATAGCAATTTATAACTTTCTTGCAGAGAAAACTAAATATTACCACAAAAATGACGCATTAAAAAGTTATTCATAAAAACCTTCCTAAGAAGAGTTAAAATAACTGTATTAATTCTACTACATATACAACAAATATAAATAGAATCGTATGACTTGCAGCATATAAATGCAATTGATTAACACATACATTTATTGTTCATAATAGTTGTACATTCTCATTAGTACAATTGACTCTCCCCTAAAAAGGAGGGTTTTTGTTATATAATCCATTATAGGGCATTAGGGAGGCTAATAAAACTTTCACAAATTTATTATATGGTGTTTTCGCGGATATGATTGCGATCATATCTCTACAACACACATAATAGCGGATTTTTTTATTATACAAAATTTGCGATTCTATTTATAATGGTCTAATGACTTTTGTATAGGAAATCGTAATTACTAACTGAAGTGGACAATTAGCAATAATTATGCAAACCCGTAGGTAGCCAAAAGAAAGCAGCCAATTTATTTATTATTATCAAGCAATCCAATTATAATAATAAAAGTATCGAATAAGAAAGTATAGGTTGTTTTGAATATTTTCGAAAGATCTCTGACCCTGCTGAATTCTTAATAAAAAGTTTAGTGCGGGATATAAAATTTTCATAATGAAGGATATGATTAAACAATTACGTAAGGGATCTCTGCAGTGCGGCGGCAATAAATATAATATCATAACTTTCAGAGATTATCAATGCGAAATAAAACAAGAAATTGAATTTTAACATTAAACTATAATGCGAATAATAGTAAAAGTATAACAATATTTTATGTTTTTTGAATAGCATAATTATATACTATATCTTCACTAAGATATAAATATAGTCTTGTTTTAAATATTCCGAAAAATGTTTTTTTCAAGATATAAACACGCTCTATTGTATGCAATTTTTGTAACTGATAATCAAAAAGAAAAGGTTCTATATCATCCATCTTTTTTCCAATTAACTGATCTTCTGATATAATGTTCTGACTTTTATCTTGGAAGTAATATTTTTTAGTCATATCAATAAATAATTTTTATTGCAAAATCTTTTCTTATTTTCAGAATACTTCTTTTCAAGCTTGATTTCCAATAGTGGTTAATTATAAGAACGGTCTGTTTGGTAAGGAAAAATTATTTCCCTGAGTCTTCAAAAGTTTTTTTTATGGATTCAGTTGATGAAATATATTCTATATCAACCATCACATCATATGAACTAAAGATGGCTGTTTCAGTATATATCAAGCTATATAATACACAGCTAAATAGGTTTATGGTACGATTGTGATAAAAAGATAAATTAAAAATATAGCGATCAGTACAATTCCCTGCATAATATTGGTTCTGCCCGTTGCCAGTGAAACGGTAATAATAAAAAGCGACAGGCCTAAAAGTATGGTTGATTTGATATCTATCCCTAATGTCATTCTTATACCGGTCATTACAGATATAATGGCTATGGCGGGAATACTGAGTCCGATACTTGCCAAAGCAGAACCAAAAGCCAGATTTAATGAGGTTTGGATCTGATCACTTTTTGCAGCTCTGAATGCAGCCAGTCCTTCCGGAAGAAGAACAATACCTGCAATAATGATCCCTACAAGAGATTTTGGGGCACCTGCGGAAACCACTATATGCTCAACATCCTTTGAAAGAAGCTTTGCCAGTAAAACGACTATTCCCAGGGATAATAGTAACAATATACAACTGATATACAATTGTTTTCGGGAAATCAGTTCATGATTATCTTGTACAGGCTGATTTTTGGACAGTTTATTCTCTGGAGAAATGAAAAAGCTTCGATGTCTAAACGTTTGAATCATAGTAAATCCAAGATAAAGTCCTAAAGAAATCAAGGCAATAAAAAGCAATTGAAAGGATGTATATTCACCTCCGAGATGACTTATCGTATAATTAGGCAGAATAAGCACAAAAATAATCACGGAGGTAAGCGTAATGAGTGCCGTACTTACCCCCTGCAATGTAAAGCTCTGTTCTCTGTATCTTAAGGAACCTATGACAATACAGCTCCCAATAATTCCGGTAAGGATTATCATCACTGCTGCAAAAACCGTATCTCTGGCAAGGGTAATGGTTTCTAAACCTTTTGCTCCCATCATGATAGAAATAATAAGTCCTACTTCTATAACCGTAATGGCAAATGCCAGAAGCAAAGTTCCAAATGGCTCTCCCAGGCGATGGGCAATAACTTCGGAATGATACACCGCTGCCAAAACACTCCCCATCAAAAATAAAGCAAGAATCACAGAATAATACCCTGAAGAAAAAACAGTATTCCCAACATAAGAAAGCCACGCCAGGATAGGAACTAAAAAAGTCCACGTCCATAAATATTTTTTTATATTCATAAAAACAATAATATTTCTACAATTGAATTGTCCTTTGGAGAAATCACAAGATTTATATTCCTTTTTCAAAACAGTTTCTATAAATGATTTGAAGCAGACTAGAAATGAGATATACCGGAAATATCAAATAATGAAAAAGTGAACAGGTCGGAACTTAGAGTCCTGATCATCAGTTCAATGTAGTTATTCAGCAAGATACGATTAATTAATCACTTATTTGAAATTATATAACAGTATTTTAGGTTTGTAAGCATCTCCTAAGGCTCAAAAATCTCCATTACTTCATAAATAGTCATCAAAGCCATTGTTTTTATGATCAACCGTATTCAGATGCTCAAAACAAGCCGGTATTTTATAAAAGTGTGATATGTGCAACATAAAAGAAACAATCTGTAATACAATAGATTATTAAACACCCATCTTTGTATGGTAGCAATGAAGTTACACTAAAATCCACCTTATGGACACAAACCAAAACAAAGGCAACAAATTTTTCAAAACTCCTGGAGCCTGGATTGAGCAGTCAAAACAACTGAAAGAAAAATTTTCAACATTAACGGACCACGATCTGAAGCTTGAAGAAGGTAAAGAAAGGGAAATGCTGGAAAGAATCGGAAACAGATTAAGAAAAAACCGTGAAGAAGTTCTCAATATTATCAAAGAAATCAATCTTTCATAAATTGTTTTCAAGGACAGTTAAAGCCCATGAAAAAATATATTTATCAAACGCTTTCACTGGAAAAAGGGATGGAATATTAGACTGTTCTGTCCCTTTTATTTACAATACCATCTGCTCTTTTTATTTTTAAACCCACAGTGATGAATCATAGAGAACTTGAAAAATCGAAAGTATATATTACAAGCCAGATTGTAGATTACATTCCAAATTCTGTAGTCAGTAAAAATATACTGGAAAAACTGACCGGCAATATCAGTGTTTTATCTTTTGATGACAAAGAAGGGTTATCTGAAAAGATTTCTCCTTTCGATACTGTTGCACAGATCATTGAAGGTAAAGCTGAAATCATTATAGACGGGGCTTCTTACTTTATGGAAGAGGGTGAATGCATTATCGTTCCTGCCCATAAATCTCATTCTATAAAAGGAAATAAGCGATTTAAGATGATCGTAACAATAATAAAAAGCGGCTATGAATAATCTGGATACCCTATCTATTTTAACGAAAAAGATATTAAAAAAAACAGTTGAAATTCAAAAAGAATTTCCTGAACTCTATGAGCTTTTAGACGAAACACCACTATTTTTTTCTTTTGCAGAGAAAAATATAACAATCAGAGATCTAAGACAGTATCTTATTTCCCTTATAATACAGCAAAAGGCCTTCGAAAAAAGGGCTGTCATGAAAAATGATTTACAATAAAATTCTGATGAAAAAGTTAACTAAGCATCCAAAGAGTAAATTAGGGCTCAGAAATAAAAAAAATATTTCAAGAAGATCCTATTATTCCCAGTTTACCTCGCTGTTCTATCTACGAAATACAAACATAACCTTAGAAAGAGATGCTAAAGAGATTATAAGAATGTTAAAAGAATTACAGCAGCTTATCAACAGATCAAGATTGGTATTTAGCACATACTGTAGTTTAAGCCAGCATAACCTGTGGCAGTCTGTTTTAGAAGACCTGAGCGGGAACATACAGAATATTAAAATCCAGTTTGAATATATACTGGAAAATATTACTAAAAAAAATAAAATCAATGCATCTATATTCTGGCAGCAAAACGAAGTCTATACAGATGAAATGGAAGTAACCCATAAAAAACTCATTCTGTTGACTACTCAGATTTTACCGGAAGAAGAAAGATCATCATGGAAAGTAAATATTTATAACTTTTACAATGAAATTTTTTCTTTACTGGTTCCACTTATTGGGATGTGCAGGATTGAATTGGACTTTATAGAAAAATATTCGCCCAAAATCTTCAACCAAACTGCTATGGATATTATTAAAAATATCCCAAAAAATTACACACTACAGGAAGCAAAGGAATATGAACATGAATACTTAAAAGTATTAACCAACTACAGTCATGAATTCTATAGAAAAAATAATTTTTGGAACAGTTTACTATATATACTTTCAGGCGGCCTGTACCCATTACCATCAGAACGTACCCTATCCAAAAGAGGGATCAGCAGAAAAATGAAAGATAAGCTTTTTTAATGAATCTCAACCTAAATTTTTTACTTATTAAATATTTTTATAATGAAAGCAATACACCTTTACCGGTTTAACGATTCTATTTTCCGTAAAATTCCTTTCTTCAAAGAAGAGCATAGGTTGAAAACCGATGTAATGGAAATTGATTTAATGAATATTGAAATAGTAACTGAATATATCGTGAAAACCCATGATGACTTTAGTTTTGACAATACATCAGGAAATGATCTTTTATCAATGTGCAAAAAAGCTCAAAAAACAATTGAACATTATTTTGTGATAAGACTGGATCACTATGATTTTATATGAAAAAGTTATTTAATCAAATGTTAGTATCATAATCCAAAAAGTAAGATATTGGAGGCTTCCCGCATTTTAATTTTTTTAATCTGGCTTCTTATTATAAAAAATGATATAGAAAAATTACATCCCCTGTATAGGTGGGTTTCGTATGATTCTTTATAAGAAGTTTAGCTTCCACTACTACTTTTATAGTTCCTCTAAGATCTGTCACCGATTTCACAGTGGCCTGTAGTTTTACGTCAGTCTCTACAGGAACAGCCTGGCCAAATTTAAGGTTCTCAATCCCATAATTGATTTCCATTTTTACATTTCTCACCACAGCAATTTGTTTCCAGAGATAAGGGATCAGCGATAAAAGCAAATAGCCATGAGCAATTGTAGATTTGAACGGGCCTTCTTTTTCAGCTCTTTCTTTATTAATATGGATGCTGAATAAGCTTGTCAATATCAAATAGAGGATTATCTAATTCTATTATCCTTTCTAAATTCCCACCAAATTTTTCGAGATCTCTTCGTTTATGGTTCAAGAACGAAACAGCCAAATAAACAGTTATTATTCCAACAGTAATTAATAGTTAGCTTTCAGCAGATTAAGACTTTCATTACAAAAGTGCTGATTTCAAAGAACTCATGATTCTACGATAAAACATATAACAACTGAAAATCAATTAATTAAAATTACAAACCATAGAGATTTGAAAATTTAGGATTCGATGACCTAACAGGATCCGAACATCAAAATTTAGAGAGAAAGCAGATTTTTATTCCTTTAAATTGTATGATTTATACAAAAATAAGTAAGAAGTAAGTGTATCGCAACTAGATGATGTGGGTTAAGAATCGTTTAAACGAAAACTCTTCCTGATAGAGATACAGAAAAATTTCATAAAAAAGACCGTTTTCACGAGTTGTGAGACGGCCTCTAAAATTTCTGAGAACGATGAAAAATGCCGGGTACTAAGCAAGATATTTATTAAAAAACGGAACTATCTCTTCCAATGCTCTTTTCGTAGCTTCTTCTCCATCATATAAATCATAATGGCTTGCTCCCTGAACAACCTGAATGCTCTTTTGCTTTGATGCCGACTTATTAAACAGCTCAAAACCATCCCTGTATGAACCAAAAGCGCCTACTTTATCGCCAATCACTATGTGAAGTGGCTGTGTAAGCAATAAGTCTGCTAAATGGAAAGCATCAAAAGCCATTGCTTTGTCCAAACTATCCACACGTAAATGATTGGGAGAGTTCGGATGCTGTCCTCTTGGTGTCTGATAGTAGTCTACAGCTTCAATGATGTCAACATCGTTAATTTCTGCGGCTATTCTGTCTTCCTGTGAATTTGGTCTGTAGACTGTAATAGCAGGTTCAGCTCCTCTTGCCTGAGCGGTGCGTTGCCTTGCAATTCCCTCCAGGGTTCTGATAGCTGCATCAGCTGTAAAATCTCCCTCACGAAGCAAGCGCCCATAGTTCGCACCCACAACCGTTACTACGGCTTTAAAGCGTCTTTCCGTCATTGCAGCATTAACAGCATATCCGCCTCCGCCACAAACTCCCAAAACACCTATTTTTTCTTCATCTACATAATCCAATGTAGTCAGAAAGTCTGCAGCACAACGAAAATCTTCTACACGGGTAGCGGGGTCTTCTAAGAACCTTACTTCGCCACCGCTTTCTCCCTGGTTAGAGGCATCAAAAGCCAGCGTAATAAAACCTGCTTCTGCCAATGCTTTTCCATAAATGTTTCCGGCTGTCTGCTCTTTACAACTGCTGATAGGATGCGCACAAACAATCGCCGGATATTTTTTAGTTTCATCAAAGTCTTTAGGGAATTGAAGGATACCTGCTACATCCCAATTTCTGTTTTTGAATTTTACTGCTTTCATTAGAATTTATCTTTAATAAGTTATTGAACAGTACAAAGATATTCTGACTTAGAAGCTCCATCCTTAAAGTAATTACGGGAAGACTTTAACTATTTACTGATTTCGGAAAACACTTGGAGAAATGCCTGTTTCCTTTTTGAAAAACGTAGCGAAATAGGAAGGATATTCAAACCCTAAACTAAAAGCTATCTCGCTGATACTTAATGAGGTTGTCCGTAATTTGTTCTTCGCAATCTGTATGAGCAGCTGATGTATATGCTCCTGTGGCGAGCGACCTGTGTAGTGCTTAATGAGGTCGCCAAAATAGTTAGAAGACAGATTAGCTATATCCGAAAAGTAGGAAACTGAGGGCATTTTCAGGGCATTCTGTTCATTGTCATAATATGCTTCGAGATTTTTGTAAAAATCAGATACAGTAGTGTTGTATAATTCCTCTCGTGTATCAAACTGCCTGCTGTAAAATTTTTGGATATAGGAAAGAATAAGCGAAGCATAAGAAATTACAATATCTTTTGAAAAATTCTCATTGCCTTCAAACTCTTTCAGTGCCTTTCGAAAAAGGTCGGTAATGGTTTTCTCTTCTTCTTTCGTGATAAAAAGTCCTTCGTGATTGCCGTAATAAGTAAAACTGTATTCTTTGGCAATCTTCCTGAATAGTCCAGCATCAATCAAAATATGATACCCTGAAATTTGATGCTCTATATCCCATTGCAAAAAATCTCCGGGTTGATCGAGATAGACAAAGGCATCCGCCTGGTCGAATATCGTCTGACCGAAGTTCTTGTCTTTATCAAAGTTTAACTTGATTGCCAAAAAATAGAAGTCAAGCTCAATAGGAGCCGATTTTCTACGCATCTCCTTTTGCTTATGATATTCAACCAAATGGATTTGATTGTTCTTAAAACCGCTGATATTGGTATATTCAAGAAACTCTTTTATATTGTACCTTTTCTTCAAATGATTATCAATTGTAAAATGCAAATTTAAAAATTAAGTGAGTTACAGGCTTTAAACTTTTACTGAAATATTTTTGATTTTTACAGATACATACAAATATTCAATGTGTAATAAAACAAGGCTTTTCAACGTTGGCAAAAGCACAAATGTACTTTCTGTTCTATTTTAAACTTCTTTCGGTTATATTCCCGTATTACTTCCAGCCTTTTTTAACAGCCATTATTAAGAGCTTAGCGAATTGACTTTGAAAATCTCTCTTGAACGTCGCCGAGTTATAAATCAGGAACATTATGATTTTTGTAATCCTTGTTTAATTTGGCTCAGTCGAACCAAATCATCAATAAAAGTGTTTGAAGATACGCTCGTCTTGGTCACATGACAGGATCATTTAATTCTATAATTCTTTCCAAATCTTCCACTAAATGTTTCGATATTTCTTCGGTCCTGGGTACAAAACCGGAGAAAGGTGATCATTCACTTTTTCTCCGGTTTTTTTCTGATTGCAACTCACTGTTAATCTATAAGAGATTCCATGGCTTCTTTCCTTTAAAAGATTCTCCTGTTGTAAATCTAGTGCTCCTGAATACGGTGAAGCAAATGCTGAAATTGATTTATCAAGTTTAAAATCGGAAACTTTATTATGCATCACTAGCATATTAGTAATCTTTTTAATACCTCATCGAAAATTGTTACTAAGTTCCTTATATTATTGAAGTGCAATATTGTTCTTTGAAGAATTAAGAATTCTGAAAGCCAGGGAAGGAAAAAATCTATGCAGGATATAGATGACTTTTGTAAGCCCCAAGCGGATGGTATAATTGATTTTTCTTTATCCCTGCAATCAGCCATTTGATTAATTTTTCAGATGTCATTCTCAAATTTCCAGCTTAAGCCGACAGTGCAGGATAATTCTTAATCATAATTGTTCTAGATTGCCATAAAGAAAGAGATCCTTAGTATTGATACTCTTTTCTTAAACTAATATCTTTCTGGCATTATGAAAAAATACGCTTTAATACTTTTCGCATTAATCATATCAATTTCCGTTTCGGGGCAATACAAGCCTTGGACTTCCCCGGAACAACCTTTAAGGGAAATCAATACATTAAAAAAACAAATTGTAAAGCCCGATTTCAGAAAAAAAGACTATTTCGTTACTGATTTTGGTGCTATTGGTGACGGAAAAACAAAAAATACGGAAGCTTTTAAAAAAGCTATCGAAAAATGCAGTGCAGAAGGCGGAGGAAGAGTTATCGTTCCAAAAGGTGTCTTTTTAACAGGAGCCATTTATTTAAAAAGCAATGTGAATTTACATGTCAGTGAGGGTGCAACAATCCTGTTCAGCCAGGATAGTAATGACTACCCTATTGTTTTCACAAGATGGGAAGGAATGGAATGTATGAATTATTCATCATTGATCTATGCTTATGAAGAAGAAAATATTGCTGTAACAGGAAAAGGAACACTGGACGGAAACTCTGATAACGACCATTGGTGGTTCTGGTGCGGCGCAAAAAAGTATGGCTGGAACGAATCCCGTCCGGGAAGACAAAATCCGGCCCGTGCAAAACTGCATGAATACATGGCGCAAAAGAAAGATCCGAGAGAAAGAATATTCGGTGACGGATATTATTTGAGACCTAATTTCGTTCAGCCTTATAAGAGTAAAAATTTCTATATGGCGGATGTTTTGGTGAAAAATTCTCCAATGTGGAACCTGAATCCTGTATTGTGTGAAAATGTTTTGATTGAAAGAATAAAAGTAATCAGCCACGGTCCTAATAATGATGGCTTTGATCCTGAATCCTGTAAAAATGTGTGGATCAAAGATTCATATTTCGATACGGGAGACGATTGTATTGCCATAAAATCTGGAAGAGATGAAGACGGAAGAGGTATCGGGAAACCGGCGGAAAACCACATCATCGAAAACTGTGAAATGAAAGACGGACACGGCGGCGTAGTGATCGGAAGCGAAATTGCGGGTGGAGCAAAAAATATTTATGCCATAGGAAATGTGATGGACAGTAAAAACCTTGACAGAGCACTTCGTATTAAAACCAGTTCAAGCCGGGGCGGAATTATCGAAAATGTATTCTTCTACAACACAAAAGTAGGCGCTTATAAAGAAGCTGCGGTACGTTTCAATATGCATTATGAAAAACCGGGCAACTTCATCCCTACGATCAGAAACGTCTGGGTAGAAAATATGGTCGTGGAAAAAGGCGGAAAATACGCCATTCTTTCTGATGCCTACGAATCTTCCCCGGTAACAGATTTTACAATGATCAATGCTAAAATTAACGGTGTTGAAATTCCATATAAAGTTGATTTCCTAAGAAATGTCACCCTGAAAAACGTGACTGTTAACGGACAGCCATTAACTGATTTAAAAAAATAAAATGCGAAGGACATCCATTTTAGCGGGCTTTATCGTTCTATCTGCATTCTCATATGCTTTTTCTCAATCCAAACATTGGCAGAAAAATGAAAGAGAGCTGCACTACAAAGAAGACAAAGGTGATTTTTTGTTGGTTAACGGAAAATACCGGTTCAACCGTGCTTTGTATGGCAACAACCGCGCCTCAAGAGTAGAAGCCGGAGATTTGCCGGAATTTGCGCTGTATCTTCCCGGAATGGGCGGCAATCTTCAGTTTGTTATTCAGAACGGAAAATCCATTAAAAAATTAATTCAGGCCGATACCATTGAAACCCGTTATCGTCCGGGCATGATGTTGTATACCATTAAAGATCAGATCCTTGGAAATGGAAATTTAAAGCTGACGGTTTTAGCACAATCTGAAGAAGAAGGCCTGATCTTAAAAATGGAAACAGAAAACATAGATCCTTTATCAAAGATCTATGCTGTTTATGGCGGAGCAAGCGGAAAAACATTCAGCAGAAACGGCGACATCGGTGCAGACCCGGAATCAGGTTTTTATTTGCTTCCGGAATATTGTGAAAGTAATCAGTTTCAAATCAATAAAAACCAATTTGAGCTTACTTATTTAAACAAGAAAAAAGAAAATCAATTCATCAGCGGAAGTTTTTCAAACACCCATTCATTACAATTAACCGATGCAAAAACACTGGAAAGACTATCTGATTTTACACAAAATAAAGCAGGAAAATCTCCTATAATTTACGCAACATATTCAACCCAAAAAAATCCGGTTTATATCCAAATTAAAAAAGGAAAATCAGATCAAAACTTTTCAGAAGAACAGCTAGCGGGTATTTTCAATGAAGCCGAACGATCCCGATTATCATTAACCAACCGGATTCAGTTAAAAACTCCGGATCCGGATTTAAATAGCTTCGGAGCTACCCTCGCTATTGCCGCAGACGGTATTTGGGAAAGCCCGACGTTCCTTCATGGTGCAGTTGCCTGGAGAATGAGGCTAAATGCCTGGAGAGGGGCTTATGCAGCTGATGTTCTCAGTTGGCACGACCGTGCAAAAGAACATTTTGAAAGCTATTCCCATTCTCAGGTTTTAGAACCCGGTTCCGCACCCGTTGAAATGGATACGCTTTTTCATCTGGCAAGACACAAAGAAAAAATGGTAACTTCGGTATTCTCAAGCGGATATATTTCCAGAAATCCCAATGACAATTCAAAACCGCATCATTACGATATGAATCTGGTTTTCTTTGACCAGATGTTTTCTCATTTTAACTACACAGGAGATGTGCACTTTTTAAAGAAAATGTGGCCTGTAATGGTTCGTCACATGGATTGGGAAAAACGAAATTTCAAACGGGGCGACCTTTATGATGCTTATGCTGCAATCTGGGCAAGTGATGCTTTACAGTATTCGGGAGGAAAAGTGACTCACACTTCTGCCTATCATTACAGAGCCAACCGTGAAATGGCAAAGCTGGCAAAAATCATTGGTGAAGCTTCCATCCCGTACGAAAAAGAAGCTGAATCCATTTTAAAAGCTATGAAAAACGAGCTCTGGATTAAAAATAAAGGGTATTTTGCTGAATATAAAGATGCCCTGGGTAATCAGATTCTTCACGACAAGCCCGGAATATGGTCGGTTTATCATGTTTCGGATGCTTATATTTTAAATGAATTTGAAGACTATCAAAATACGCAGTACATCAACAATCATATTCCAAAGATTCCCATAACAGTAAAGGGGGAAATTAATAAAGAGTATTACACACTTTCCACCACCAGCTGGCAGCCTTATGATTGGTCGATCAACAATGTGGCGCTGGCAGAGAATTTACAAACTGCTTTAGCCTATTGGCAGGCAGGAAGAAATGATGAGGCCTATCGACTTTGGAAAGGCAATCTGGCCGAAAGTATGTATTACGGAATCAGTCCGGGGAATTTTGAGCAATTATCTCACTATGATGCTTTTCGTGGGGAGCTGTACCGTGATTTTGCCGACCCGATTGGTGTGGCTGCAAGAACTTTAACGGAAGGGCTTTTCGGAATATATCCTAAACTATTAGAAAATAAAATCAGCATAAAACCAGGGTTTCCCAAAGACTGGAATTTTTCAGAACTGAAACTTCCGGATTGGGAAATTAAATTTAACAGAACTTCCAAAAAAACGAGTTATTGGTTTAAATCAAATTATGCAAATGCGGTTTCGCTTGATATTTTGCTTCCTGTGAGTCATACCAAAATAAGATCGGTAACCGTAAACGGTAAAAAAGTGAAGTTTTCGATATATCCAAATTCTATTTTACAGCCTTTTGTAAAGTTAGAAACAGAAAAAGGAAAAGAATTTGCCATTGAAATTACGTATTCGGGCGACGAATTAAAAACGGAAAAGGCAGATTACATCACTTATATCTCTGAAAAACTTCAACTCAATTTAGATCCCAAAAAGAAGATTCAACAGGTTTATGACCCGCAGGAACTGATAAAAACTCGAAACGGGAATCAGTTTGATCTGGTGAAAGAAAAAAGACAAGGAACCTTTTTCGTGCAAGTCAAGCAAAGCGGAACAACTTGGTGGCAACCTATAAATGTTGATATCCGTTTTCCTTTGGAAATAAAATGGGCGAATAAAAAACTGCAAATTCAGTCTAAATCAACCAGCACAATCAATGGAAAATTGAGTATTAATCATTTAAATACAGCTTTTTCAATTCAAAAAAATCAAAATACATCAATTGAAATTTCAACAAACGATCTAAGCAAGGGAACCAATTTTATTCAGCTTGAATACAATGGAATCAAACAAAATGTAGAAATAACGGATTGGGAAATCGAAAATAAAGGCGAGTTCACCCCTGTTTCATTAGCCTCGGAATATAATGAGAGAGTAACCGGAATTTTTAATCAGAAATATCTTTCCCCACGACTTAATGTCCCTACCCTGCAGCTGCCGTGGCAAGGAATCGGGAACTGGTGCTATCCTCTGACCACTACTCAAATTGATGACAGCGGACTGATGAAAAATCGAAAAAACGGGAAGCTAGATTTCTTAGGAATTCCTTTTTTAATTGATGACGAAGAGAAAAATATTGTCTTTACAAGTCAGTGGGATAATTTTCCGAAATCGGTTGAGATTCCTGTTACGGGAAAAGGAAGAAAAATTTATTTTCTGATGGCAGGCTCTACCAACCCGATGCAGTCACAAATTACCAACGGAACTATTACAGTTCAATATTCAGATGGTTCGGGTACAGAATTAGAACTAAAAAATCCCGTGAACTGGTGGCCTATCGAGCAGGATTTGTTTGATGATAATTTTGCTTTTGAAATTCCGGATGATAAAATTCCGTACCGGGTTCAGCTGAAAACCGGAGAATTGTACAAAGGGGGAAGTTTAACGAAATATTCAGAAATTAAAGGAGTGAGCAGCCGGGCTGTTGAAGGCGGTGCCGCAACCATTCTGGATCTGCCGATTGACCCGAACAGAGAATTAAAATCAATAAAATTATCAGCAGTGAGCAACGATGTCGTTATCGGACTGATGAGTGCCACTATTCTTAAATAAAAAAATATGAGTAAAAAATTAGCAGTATATCTTGGATTTTTTCTGATAGGCTTTTCTTCATTAACTGCTCAGAAAATAGACCGGAAAAAAGTAGTCCAGCGTCACAATGTGGTTAATACAAAAGCGGATACCCTATCTACTTTAACGGTTGGAAACGGAAAATTTGCTTACACGGTCGACATTACCGGAATGCAGTCATTTCCTGAATATTACAAAAATGGAGTTTCCTTGGGAACCCAGTCGGAATGGGGCTGGAACAGCTTTCCAAATATTAAAAATTATAAATTTGAGGAAACATTAAAGGCCTACGATTTCAACAATGAAGGACGTAAAGCAATGTACAGTGTGCAACTCAAAGAACCCGAACGAAATAAAGGAGCCGTTGAGTATTTCAGGGTCAATAAACACCGTCTGCAATTAGGAAATATCGGTATTGAACTGCTTAAAAAAGATAGTCAGAAAGCAAAAATTTCAGACCTGACCAATATTAATCAGAAAATTGATCTTTGGACAGGAATTATAACAAGTGAATTTTCTTTGGATGGAATCCCTGTAAAAGTCTGGACAGCTTCTTTTCAGAATTCTGATAAAATCGGGATTAAAATTGAATCTGATTTAATTGCTCAAAGCAGGTTAAAAGTTTTCGCACGCTACCCTTCTCCTACCGGACAGTTTTTGGATGATGCTGCTTTTTATGGCAATGAAAACGATCATACCACAAGAATTGTTTCTTCACAATCAACACAGGGTATCATTCATCATCAGTTGCAGAGTGCAGATTATTACACCCGGTTTTATTTTACGGAAGGAAAATTACGGGAAGCGGGAAAACATTATTTTGTGTTCGAACCGTCTTCAAAAAACAAAAAAATAGAATTAAGCGTTGAGTTTTCAGCTAAAAATCCAAAAAGCGGGAAAACGCTATTTGCTGATGCCGAAAAAGAAAGTGCTTCAGGATGGGAATCTTTCTGGAAAAGCGGTGCAGCAGTTGATTTTGAAGGAAGTACAGACCCAAGGGCGCATGAACTGGAACGCAGAATTGTTCTGTCAGAATATTTAACCAAAGTACAGTGCGGAGGAAGCAATCCGCCACAGGAAACAGGATTGACTTTCAACAGCTGGTACGGAAAACCACATACAGAAATGCACTGGTGGCATGGTGTTCACTACGCTTTATGGGGAAGACCTGAGATTTTAGAAAAGCAATTGGAGTATTATTTCAGGACTTTTGAAAAAGCGAAAAAATTAGCAGAAAGACAAGGCTACAAAGGCGTAAGATGGATTAAAATGTCTGATAATGATGGAAATGAAAGCCCTTCTTCTGTGGCTGCATTCCTGATCTGGGAACAGCCGCACATCATCTATATGACGGAACTTCTGTACCGCGACAAACAGGACAAAAAAGTTTTGGAAAAATATAAAGACCTGATTTTTGCAACAGCTGAATTCATGGCAGATTATGCTCATTATGATCAAGATAAAAACCGTTATAATCTCGGGAAAGGCGTTATTCCGGCACAGGAAGTTTTTCCTGCAAAAGACACGTACAATCCGACTTATGAAGTAGCCTATTGGGATTGGGCGCTGAAAGTTGCTCAACAATGGAAAGAAAGATTAGGACAGCCGAGAGATAAAAAATGGGATGAGGTTATTGCAAAACTGGCCCCGCTTCCGGTTCAGGACAGCGTTTATTTGTCAACCGAATCTGCAAAAGATTCTTTCACTTTTCCAAAATGGATGACCGATCATCCTGCTGTTCTGGGGGCGTTAGGAATGGTTCCGGAATCTCCGAAACTGGATAAAAAAATCATGAAAAACACCCTGGATATTGTTTGGGAAAGATGGAACTGGGAACATACCTGGGGCTGGGACTTCCCTATGACGGCCATGAATGCCGCAAGATTGGGGCTTCCGAATAAAGCTCTGGATGCACTTTTCATGAATATTCAGACTAATACCTATCTTAAAAACGGCCATAATTTCCAGGATAAACGTCTCCGTATTTACCTTCCCGGAAATGGAGGAGTTTTAACGGCTGTTGCCATGATGCTCGAAGGCTGGGATAGTTCCAAAGGTGAATTTCCGGGTTTTCCAAAAGACGGCTCATGGAAAATAAAAGCGGAAGGTTTTAAAAAGATGCCTTAAATCAGTTTCATATAGTAGTAGTTAGAGTCTGCCTTTGGGCAGGCTTTTTTGTGTCCTTATTTTAAATTTTCAAATCCAAAACCCAATAATAAAGGCAGATAATTTCACATTAAACAGTTCACCGAAAGTACAGGACAGTCTGTTTATATGTTTATACTAAATTAGCCGTAAATCAGATGAGATGGACAAGCCCAGACATTTTACACGCAGAGAATTTTTACAGACTTCAGCCCTTGGGATCACAGCTGGGGTTCTGGGGATTTCCTTTACAGGTTTATCTTACGACAAACCTTATTTCAGCTTAAAACCAATCGGGCGCACCTTTTCATTGGAGAACTATTACATTTGGTGTAATTCTCCGATTTGGGGTGAAGACGGTAAGGTTCATCTTTTTTATTCCAGATGGAGAAAAGAAAAAGGAATGGGCGGCTGGCTCAACGGTTCTGAAATCTGCCGTGCAGAAGCCGATTCTCCCTATGCTGAATTCAAACATAAACAAGTTATTCTTGCTCCGAGAGGTGGCGAATTCTGGGATGCCACAACTTGCCATAATCCTTTAATTACCAAAGTGAAAAACGAGTATTATCTTTTCTACATGGGCAACCACAACGGAAAAACAAATACCAAAAGAATAGGGCTTGCCACTTCCAAAAGCCTTGACGGAGATTGGGTAAGGCCAGAAACACCTCTGCTGCTTCCGGGAGAAAAAGGCTCATGGGACGACCATTGTACCACAAATCCAGCTTTTATAAAAGGAAATGACGGCAAATTCTGGCTTTTTTATAAATCCTGGAACACTGAAGAATACGAAAACCAGAAAGGTCCGGTAAGAGGAAACCGAAAATATGGACTGGCCAAGGCTGATCACCCTTCAGGCCCTTACGAGAAAATAAAGGAAAATCCTGTCATTGATTTTTCATTGCAGCCAGACAATGCCCAGCTGGAAGATGCTTTTATCTGGAAGCAAAATGGAAAATTCCATATTGTAGCCCGTGATATGGGATTTTTTAATCATGAATACGGTTTACATTTGACTTCCAGGAACGGCCTTAACTGGTCCAAACCAAAAATCGCTTATCTTAATATGAAAAGCTATATTAAGGAGCCTGCAGCACCTGATCATTTAAAACGGTTCGGGAGATTAGAACGCCCCATGATTTTAATGGACAAAGACGGCAAAGCTCCTAAATTCCTGTTCGGAGCCACACAGGTAGGAAAGTTCGAAACTTCCACATCTTTTGTCTTTGAAATTACAAATACCGGAATTTAATTCTCAAATCCATTTTTGTGTTTTGCTTTACCGGAAATAAACTTCGGGTTAGCATAATCAGACAGCTTCATTATACCTTTCATATTATTCTGTATTAGGGCATACTATTAAGTCTTTTTGCATTTGTGCTTAACTTTGTATACTAAAATTGTATTTTTCCGTTATAATTTATAGCAGAACTATTGTAATTACAATTAATATTATAAATATTTGTAACTTGCCTTGCACCGTTCGTTAACCTTTGAATTATTCTTTAAACTGAAATAAACATCTCCTATCCAATATCATGGCAGAAACATTTGAAATAATAATCAATGAGCATTCCAGAGTTCCCAAATACAAACAGATTGTGGATTCTATTCTTAATGGAATTGATAGCGGAGAGATTAAGATTGGTGAAAAAATCCCTTCCATAAACGAACTCAGCGAGTCTTGCTTTCTTTCAAGAGATACTGTAGAAAAAGCGTATAAAGAACTCCGAAAAAGACAAATCATCGAATCTGTAAAGGGAAAAGGATATTATATCTCACGGATTAATAAAAACGACGTGATCAACATTTTCTTCCTGATCAACAAACCGAGTACTTATAAAATGATGATTTATAATTATTTCGTCAATGCAATCGGTACCAAAGGCAATGTTGAAATGTATATTTACCATTGTGACGAAACACTTTTCATTAATTCCCTAAAAAAGAACCTGGGCGGATTTGATTATTACGTGATCATGCCTCATTTCCGTGATGAGCAGTCTAAACATACCAGCTCAACACAGCAGGTTTTAGATATGATTGAACAAATCCCGAAAAACAAATTATTGTTGTTAGATAATACAAAGCCCAATATTTCAGGAGAATATGGCTCTATATTTCAGGATTTTGAACATGATATTTACAATGCTTTAGAGGAAGGTTTAGACAAAATAAAAAAATACGAAAAGATCATTTTGGTGTATCCCGACAAATCCATTCATCCCTATCCCTTCCGTATTGTCCGCGGTTTTGAAAAATTCTGTAAGGATTTTAAACTCGATTATGAAATTCTTGATGAAATTTATCCCGATATGGAATTGCAGGAAAAAGATATTTTCATTACGATCCGGGAACGGGATCTGGTGAACCTTGTTAAGCAAATCAGACAGAAAAATCTTGAGTTGGGCAAAGACATCGGAATTATTTCCTATAACGAAACGCCTCTTAAAGAACTGCTGGGAATTACGGTAATTACTACAGATTTTAAAGCTATGGGAGAATCTGCAGCCTATATGATTCTGAAAAATAAAAAAGAATCTGTGAATAACGTCTTTAAATTTATTCAAAGAGATTCTTTATAAACAATCATGCAATCGATTACATAAATCATATTTTCGAATTTAGAACAAAAACACTTTTAAATACTATCAAGAAATATATTATTCAATTATGATTAAAAAATTAATTTTTGCCATTGGTTTTATGATGGCAGTAAGTGTTTCAGCGCAGAAAACAAGTGATAAGGAGGCCGTAAATGCTGTTGCCGAAAAGTTCAGATTAGCAATGATAAGCGGAGAAAAACCTGATTTAGAATCTTTGATCCTGCCGGAATTAACTTATGGACATTCAGGAGGTCATATTGATGACGCCAAGGAATTTGTAGAAAAATTAGTCAGCAAAAAGTCTGATTTTGTAACGATTGATATTACAAATCAAACTCTAAATATTGTAGGAAATACAGCCATTGTCCGTCATCATTTTTATGCAACGACCGCTGATGCCGGAAAAGCACCAGGAGATGTGACGTTGGATATCTTATTGGTTTGGGTAAAAGTGAAAAATGACTGGAAGCTATTGGCCAGACAGGCGGTGAAGGCTGAAAAGAAGAAATAAATTTTCAAATTATAATAAACAAAATTCGCAAGATTGTCTTGCGAATTTTTATTTTGAAATTGTTTATGTTTTTAACGCAAAGATTTTATTTCACTCTGAAGTTTTGCAAATCTTCCGGTTTTTCACAGCAAACCTGCTCCATCACCTGTCTGAACTGCATTTTAAGCATTTCAATAATATGATCGCCGCCTTTGTCCCCTAAAGCTCCTACTGCATACATGAAAGTTCTTCCCATAAAGGTAAATTCAGCACCACAACTTAAAGCACGGGCAACATCCGGACCGGTTCTTACACCGCTGTCCATCATGATTTTAATCTGACCTTTATATTTTTCACTGATTTCTTTCACTACGGCAATCGTAGATTCACCCGCATCAAGCTGCCTTCCTCCATGATTGGAAATAATCATTCCGTCAAAACCTAAACGAACTGCTTCTGCCGCATCTTCGTCTGAAGCCACCCCTTTAATCACCAATTTTCCTTTCCATTTCTCACGGATCGTCTTGATTCGGTCTGAATTCAATCTGCCGGAAAATGTAGCATTCATGAACTGGCCCAGCTGTTTCACATTCATGTTTTTATCCATATACTTATTCATCGTGGCAAAACCCGGAACGCCGTGTTTCAGCATCTCTAAACACCATTGTGGCTTGACCAAAGCTTGCGAAACATTCCGAAAATTAATTTGAGGTGGCATTGATAAGCCATTTCTAATTTCTTTTGCTCTGTATCCAAAAGTCGGAACATCAGCTAAAATAACGAGTACGTCGTATCCGGAAGCTTCACAACGGTCGAGAATATCGTCGCGCAACCATTCTTCTCTCGGATGGTATAACTGATACCAGGCTTTTCCCTCTGTTAATTCGGAAATTCTTTCAAGACTGCTTGTTGTCACTGTACTTAATATGAAGGGAATATTATGCTTAAAAGCTGCTTTTGCTAAAATTTCGGGTGCATTGGGCCACATTAATCCCTGTAACCCAACAGGAGAAACCCCGAAAGGCGCGGAATATTTTACTCCGAATAATTCAGTCTCCATGTTGGTTTCACTGTAATTATTCAGGTAACGCGGGCGAAGAAGAACTTCTCTTAGTTCGCTTGTATTTCTGTCCCGGTTTATATTTTCATTACAACCGCCATCCAGATATTCGAAAGCGAAACGGGGCATTCTTTTTTTTGCCTTTTCGATTAAAAGTTCAAGCGAAGCGTAACGGGTGTCAAATGGAAATGCCATGTTTTATAAATTAAGAATTAACGGTTGAAGCACTTTCATCTGATAATGCTGCTGTAAAAAAGTTTCGTCTATTTTTTTGTTCGAAATCACCATGGAAGCTCCCAATGCAGAACCCAGCGGAGAATGGGTAGACATCACATTGTAATGCTGAAAATGGTGAGACATAAGCTTCATAAATACATCATTATCAGTGAATCCGCCATCGATATAAATATTTTCAATATCCGAATTTCCGATCGCATTTTTGATGGTATGAATCTGTAAATCCATCAGTTCTATCATTAATTGATGATATGCTTCTTCAAAAGTAGCAAATGATTTTAAATCTGTTTCACTGATCATTTTTCGTTTTAAAATAATTCCTTCAAAGCGAAAATAGATATTTTTATTTTTCATCAAGCGCAAATAAAGATCCTGATCAAACTGTACTTCTCTGTGGAAACCATATTCTTTTGCGTAATAAGCACATAATTTTTCAACCTGAATTTTGTATTCATTTCCCATGAAAAAACGGGATGCTTTTACACGTTTCCCATCAATCCGCATGTAATTCAGGCAATTATTTTCTATATCTTCATCAGTCAGACTTTCATCATTAAAAGGATTTAACGAAATACTCCAGGTTCCTGTTGAAAGCAGTAAAAATGGTTCTTTTTTGCTTAAAATATAAGGTAATAACGCTGAAGAACTGTCGTGAATCCCAACACCGATTTTGATTTTTTTATTTCTGTAAGAAGTATTGATACTCGCAGAAGTCGGCACAATCGGAGGTAATAAAGCATCTATTTCTTCTTCATACACCCAGTCGTGATAATCCGCTTTGTCATAATCCCACAAATTGGTGTGACAGCCTATCGAAGTAAACTCCGACACACAAATTCCGGTAAATAAATATGATAAATACTGAGGTAAATGAACACTGTAACGGATTTTTCTGAATATTTCCGGATGCTTATATTTCAACCAGAATAACTGCAGGCCTGAATTAAGCATTCCTGCCTGAGGTGATGCTGTTTCGCGGGCAATTTTCAGTTTGCTGCCATGTTTTTCATAAAATAAATCAAGAATTTCCTGATCCATTGGTTTGGTGTAATTGTATAGTGGAGTCAGAACATTTCCTTTCTGATCCAGATGCACAAAACTCGCTCCATAGGTGGAAAAATTGATGGCTTTTACTTCATATTCTTCATTATCAAGAATGGCATTAAAATTATCTTTTATCCAATTTTGTAAGGCTGCAAGGTCTTCCGAAGGATAATCATCCTCATCAATAGTGAGCGGTAATTCTGTATATTCCCGAACAACTTCTTTATAATTCTTATCGAATAAAAAGAACTTTTTATTGGTTTTTCCAATATCAAATACAATGGTTACCTTTTTTTTAGACATTCCTGGGATGAATTTTTATTTTTTGTCATTGCGAGGAGCGAAGCAGCAAAGCAATCTATTTTTTAAACGCAGAGTTCACAAAGTTTTATTTGACTACTAAACGTTTTTAAGTTTGCAAAGGCTTTTTACTCAACAAAGTATACTAATTTGTTTTAAACACCATTAAGGAGTGTTCAGATATTAAGATTATCAGAAAAAATCCACTAATTTCTTTAAGCAATATTACTTAAAAACCCAATAATCTAAACACTTTCAACCTTAATGATAAAAATATAAGGATACATATAATAATAACTTTCGATTGCACTCAAAAGTTGAAATTATCAGTTTTAAAACAGGGTTTTATAATCCCGTTGCTTTGGTTTCTAAACCTCTTTCAGCAATTAAATTTTCTCTTACCTTTAAACTTCTGTAAGCTGCAATCGGATCTAAAGCGGCTCCTGCCTGCAGTCTTGCAGCCCTTAATAAAGGACGAACATCTGTTCTGTAGGCATTTTGCAAAATATCCTGCGCACCAACGACATCGTTGTTTAACTGTGCTGTTTTTAATGCTTTCTGATCAACCAGAAGTGCCTGTGCGTAAGCAATTAAAATAGCTTCCAGAGACTGTAATAAATCTTCCAGCGGATCTTTAATGTTATGACTTGCATCAATCATCCAGGCCGGATAAGGGTTTTGAGGATTGTTTTCCATACCGTACACCAATTCATTGAAAATCAAGAACAAGGCATAAGGTTTAATGGAACCTACCGTTAAATCATCATCACCATATTTGCTGTCGTTGAAATGAAAACCTCCTAATTTTCCTTTGTACATAAGGGTTGCAACAATCTGTTCAATATTAGTATTCGGTAAATGATGACCTAAATCTACCAGTGTATAAGCTCTTTCACCACAAGCATTGGCCAACATAAACGAAGTTCCCCAATCCTGAATTGTGGTTGAATAAAAATTCGGTTCGTAAGGTTTATATTCAATGAAAAGTTTCCAGTCTTCAGGCATTCCTGCGTAAATTTCTTTTAAACTTTTTTCAGTGTTTGACAATGCGGTCTGAAAATTCAATTGTCCCGGAAAACTTGCTCCGTCCGCCAGCCAAACCGTTAAACTTTTTGAATCTAATTCTTTTCCGATCCTGATCACTTCTTTGTTGTGTTCCACGGCATAGGCTCTTGAATCTTCATTCGCAGCATTCAGAGAACCGAATTTATAAGAGTGCTCAGCTCCTGCCTGATCCTGGAATGTGTTGGAATTCATGGCATCAAAAACAAGTCCATGAGAGGCAGCTATTTCTTTAATGGCTTTCACATCAGTTGGAATATCCCAAGGAATATGTAATGAAACAGCTCCTGCAGAATGCGTTAAAGCATGAATTAAACCTACATCATCCAATTTTTGCTCTAAAGAAGAAGGTTCGCCGCCATAGGAAAATCTTCCAAAACGGGTTCCTCCCGCTCCTAAAGCCCAGCTCGGAATAGCCACCTGGAAATCAGCGATTTTGTTGACAATCTCAGCAACATTGGCTCCTGATCTTGTTAATTTATTTTGTAGAAAATCGAAATCTGTCGTAAAGTTTTCAATTTCTGGTTTATTATATTGTTCAATGATATCTTTTCCTATAATCATGATTTGATTTTTTTGAATTGATTTTTAACCACAAGAGACACAAAAGCTTTTTATTTTTAAACGCTTTAGAACACTTAAGCTTTAAAAAGTTTAAATCAATGGAAAGAAAAAGTCCACATAAGAAGAAAATCAAAGATTTTCAAAAAAACTTAAGTGTCAAAAAAAGCCTTTTGTGATGAATTTTTTTAATCTATTATCTTGGGAAAGCATTTGCCATTCCTCCGTCTACATTGATGATGTTTCCTGTGGTTTTATCTAAGATGGCAACGCACGCAAAAACTCCGTTTGCAATGTCTTCAGGAAGGATAATTTCGTTTAATAAATTTCTTTTTGCATAAAATGCCGGCAGTTCTTCAACAGAAATTCCGTTGGCTTTTGCACGGCCTTCTGCCCAGGCTCCTTCCCAGATTTTACTTCCTACAATTACCCCGTCAGGATTTACAACATTTACTCGGATTTTATCTGTTGCCAATTCTGCTGCCAGTAATCTTGTCATATGCTGTTGAGCGGCTTTTGCAGTTCCGTATGCCACGTTATTAGGGCCGGCAACCAATCCGTTTTTACTTGCGATGTTAACAATATCTCCTCCTAAGCCTTGCTTTTTCATGATTTCCACCCCATTTTTCACCATCAAAAACTGACCTTTTACCAAAACATCTTCCAGTAAATCCCAGTCTTTTGTAGTGGTATCTTCCAATGATTTGGAAATCGCTAAGCCAGCAGAATGAACAATGATATCTACTCCACCGAACGCTAAAACTGTGTCTTTAAAAGCATTAGCAATAGCCTCTTCATTAGTCACATCACAAGTAACCGCTACAGCCTGATCTTTGCTGTATTTTTCTGTAACAGAATCTAAAGTTTCCTGATTCAGGTCTGTAAAAACAACGACAGCACCTTCCTGAACCATTTTGTCTGCAATAGCCTGTCCGATTCCGCCTCCGGCTCCTGTAACAACAGCAATTTTTCTTGACAATGGCTTTTCTTTAGGCATTCTTTGAAGCTTAGCTTCTTCAAGCAACCAATATTCAATATCAAAAGCTTCCTGTCTTGGTAATGAAGTGTATTCTGAAATAGCTTCTGCTCCGCGCATTACGTTGATTGCATTGACGTAAAATTCGCTTGCCACACGGGTTGTCTGCTTATCTTTTGAGAAACTGAACATTCCTACTCCCGGATAAATGATGATCACCGGATTCGGATCACGCATTGCAGGGCTGTTCGGGTGTTTACAGGTTTCATAATATTCTGTGTACTCCTGTCTGTACTGTTCGAAAAGAGGAGTTAGTTTTTCTAAAACAGCTTTAGCATCGCTTACATCTTCATTTTTATCTAAAGTTAAAACTAACGGCTGAATCTTAGTTCTTAAGAAGTGATCCGGACAAGAAGTTCCTAGTGGTGCCAAACGCTCCAAATCGTTGCTGTTGATGTATTCCAAAACCACATCGCTGTCTGTGAAGTGACTCACCATTCTGCTTTCGGAAGAAGCCAGGCCACGTAATAACGGCATCAGCTGAGCTGCTTTATTCTTACGCTCATCAGCAGGAAGAGATTCAACTTTCTGTCCACCGAAAACATGTTCTTTTTCTCT
Source organism: Chryseobacterium rhizoplanae (assembly GCF_900182655.1). Classification (GTDB taxonomy): domain Bacteria; phylum Bacteroidota; class Bacteroidia; order Flavobacteriales; family Weeksellaceae; genus Chryseobacterium; species Chryseobacterium rhizoplanae. The sequence continues at coordinate 704,755 of NZ_FXTC01000001.1, read as the reverse complement.
AATTTTTTCAGCAATATATTCAGAAGCCTTTTCAATAACTTCCAAACTGTTGATGTAGCATTCGTAAGAAGTATCTCCCCAGGTAAATAATCCGTGGCTTCCTAAAACAATTCCTCTGATCCCAGGGTTATCATTTAAACATTTTTCCAATTGTAATCCTAAGTCGAAACCCGGGCGCTGCCATGGAACCCAGCCCATTGTATCACCCCAGATTTCCTTTGTGATTTTTTCACTGTCTTTTGCGGCCGCTACTGCAATTAAAGCATCCGGATGAAGGTGATCAATATGTTTGAATGGAAGTAAACCATGTAAAGGTGTATCAATAGAAGGAGCTTTGCTTTCCAGGTCAAAAATACAGTGATTGAATAAGCCCACCATTCTGTCTTCATCTGCTAAGCCCTGGTACACATTTTTCAGGTTTCTCAATCTTTCTGTGTATAATCCGGCAATTCCTTTTCTTGTTAGTGTTCCGATGTCACCGCCCGAGCCTTTTACCCACATCACCTCAACTTCTTCGTTAGTTAACGGGTCTTTTTCAATGGTTTTGCAGCTTGTGTTACCACCTCCGTAATTGGTAATTCTTAAATCTGCCCCTAATATATTTGAGCGGTATAAAAATAAAGCTACCTGATCATTTCCGAAAGATGCAGCTTTGTTTTCGTCCCATAAATAGTCTACGTATTTGAATGTTTTTACTTTTTCCATTGGTTTACTTATATTTCTGAATTTCTATCCAAAATTAGACTGTAATATTTTTTACAGCATCCCGTACTATACTGGTAAATACTGTATTTAAAGATAAATTAACATTTGAATCTTTACCAGTCAATTCATCTTTATAAAACAATCCGGCTGAGGATATTTATAATTAATATTTTGTGATTAAAAATGTTGGTTTAAAAATTTAACCATTAATAAAATGTCAGCAGTCAGAAATTCATTTAGTTAATAGTTAAAATATACTTTAAGTGTTAATCTGATTAGTATCCGGGAAGCTGAGACAGATTTGGATTATCAACCAACGGATGACCTGCCGACTGTGCGGCAAAAGGCAACAATTCTGTTTTATTGGGTACAAATCCGTAGAAAAGACCATCTCCTCCACCTTCAATCCAGTTCGGATATACTCCTCCGTTTTCAGCTGAACCGGTTGGTTTGGTATAGATGATATTACCGATCTGAAGCTGGCCTGCAGCAGCTCCTATGAATCCGGCTGTCCTTTTTGCATTGCTGTTAAATGTACTGTTATAAGCCTGGAACATATTCGCAGGATACCATTTGTCATCTATTGTAGTGGTTTGTCCGTGTGCTACTGCAATACCTCTTAATGCTGTCTGGTAATTCGCGAAACCTGTAGAACTCGTCGGAACATTAGTGATTACTGCAATTTCTGCAGGGTCTGTAATATCAATATATTTCAATGCTAAAAACGGATCACCATAAATCTGCGCATTTTTTTCTAGTTTATAAAGTCTGTAAACAGGTGTATTGGCATAGGCTCCTGTTTTGTTTGACAAGTTTTTCATCGCCTGTTTTGTCGCTTCAATTTCACTTGCCAAACGATTCATACGGATCAGATCTGTACGAAGATTAAACTCTCCTGCAAATTCCCATTTACGCTCCTGAACAATAGCGGCTTCAAATGCCTGCTGACCAGACGGAGCCGGCACAGCACCTATTCCTGCACGGTTTCTTACCTGCATTAAAGCAGAAATTCCTGCAGCAGTAGGTCCTCCGTTTAGATAGTTTTGAGTTTCTGCATACATTAATAAAACATCTGCATATCTTAACACAGGAATATTTAAATTACGTGCATCAGCCGCCTGTGGAGCCACACACCATCCCATTCTGAATTTACCTGACAGAATGCAGGAAAATGTAGTTCCGGCATTCACCCAGGTGTCACTTGCATTACCATTGTTTAAGAAATATACACTGTAAGAAGTACAAGAAACATCTCTGCGCGTATCTCCCTGATTAAAAGACAAATAATAGCTAGGAAGAATAAATTGTAATGCCTTTCTTGATCCGTACGTTCCCCCACGAGAACCTTCATTGGCATAGACTCCGAAAGCCGAATTTGTATTTGCCCCGTATTCCGCAACCTGCCAAAGAATTTCTGAGTTGGTCACTGAAAATTTTCTTTGACAGAAATTGAACCACAAGGCCTCAAAACCACTTTTGCCCCCCTGAGCCTGAACCAGAGAATTGGCGCCTCCGTTAATAACAGCAGCACAGGCATTATCCGCAATCTGATATAGTTGTTGAATCCTACTGTTATCATTGCGACGCGACATCATGGCTCCGCTTCCTGTATTCAGGTCCCAACGAAGAGAGTATCCTGCTGCATACAGAGCAATTCTTGCCAATAGGGCATTGACTCCATGTTTTGTTAAACGTTCTGTTGTTGCATATCCGCTTTGTCCAAAACTTGGAATATTTGCTACAGATTCCTGAAGATCAGCAATGATATGATCATAAATTTCGTCTCTTGAAGTACGTTTTGGATATAATGTATTCGGATCATTCGGATCCATCTCATCCAAAGGTTTAAAAACTGAAGGAACGTCTCCGTAAACACGAATTAAATTATAGTAACAAAATGCACGAATGGCCTTAACTTCAGCCAATAAAGCATCACGTTTTGGGCTTGCTTCCATTTTGCTTAATCCGCTGACTGCAATATTTGTTCTTTCAATAACTGCATACATGGCAGAGTAAATCCCCGTTACCGTATTAGGAGTATACGCATCATATTGATAGTTGGCAATATTATATTTGGAATTATTGGTAGAGCCATCTTCTGAAGAGTGGGTTACTGTATCTCCGGCTCCTAACTGATAATACATTTCAGTTGGAACAATACCTCTGTAACAGCCCAGAACAAACATTTCTGCAGTATCTATATTTTTAAATACGGATTCTGTATCCAATGAATTGTAAGCGGGTTGATCCAGAAAATCGTCACTGCATGAGTTCATCGCTAAAACAGCAACGAAAATTGAGGGAAGAATGACTAATTTTCTTAAAAACACGGGAGTATTATATATATTTTTCATGATTTTAAATATTACATCATTAGAAAGTTAAATTAAGACCAAGAACATAGCTTCTTGAGCGGGGATACGTAGAACTGTCGTACCCAGGTGTAACAGTCACCCCGCTTGCTGCAGAAACTTCAGGGTCATAACCTGAATACCCTGTAATTGTCGCTAAATTGTTAACAGTAAAATAGATGCGGGCATTGGACAACATTACTTTATTCAAAAATTCTTTAGGAAAAGAATATCCTAATGTTACCTGGGCAATTCTCAGATAAGAACCGTCTTCTACATAGTATGATGATGGGTAGGCAATATTTGAAGTGTTTGTATTGCTTAAGCTCCAAAGGCTTGAGTCCTCGTTTGGATTCAATTCTTTTAATCTTACTAAATTGGTTGTTGCCAGCCCTGTATTAGGATCAATCAGGTGATAATAATTATTCCCGAATTCTGAAGGAACATTCTGGAACATCGCATATGGGCTTAAGCTTTGTTTAGTGGCATTATAAATATCATTTCCAACGCTAAATTTCATGAATACAGCTAAGTCAAAACCTTTGTAAGAGAAGTTATTACTGATTCCCCCGATAAAGTCCGGGGTACCGTTTCCGATCTTCTGCATTTTTCTTGTAAACTGATCTCCTGATTCATTATCAGCAGCAAATTTCATATCGCCCGGTTTAGGAGTTCCGGTTGCAGGTTTTACAACGCCCGGCTTTAAGGTTAAAGATCCATCCGAATTTTGGGTAAAGTCATCCGTAGTATAAACTCCCTGATAAATATACCCGTACATATCTCCCAGTTCTTCTCCTACCGTTGCATAGTAGGTCACCATTCCCGTTCTGCTGCCTCCTACACTGAATGTTTTATTCAGTTGTCCGCTCTCAAGAGAAAGAACTTTAGATTTGTTAAAAGAGATATTAAGATCTGTCGTCCATCTGAAGTTTCCGGATTTTAAATTCACCGTATTTAATGTGAATTCCATCCCTCTGTTTCTCATAGAGCCGATATTCTGGTACTGTCTTGAATAGCCTGAAGAAACGGGAAGTACACTTTCGAAAAGCATTTTGCTTACATTATTATTATACCATTCGGAAGTCAATTTAATTCTGCTATTGAAAAATGCCAGATCTACACCAATATTGGTAGTTCTCAGCTCTTCCCACTGAAGATCACGATTTCCCCAATTTGTACTAGTAACGTATGCCGGATATCCCTGAGTATTGTTTATTGGATAATCTGTAAGCAGAACATTGGTTCTCCATAAGTTATTGGAGACACCATTGTTACCTGTTACTCCATATTCAATTCTTAATTTAAAATCATTAATGATTTTATCGATCTTATGACCCTGCCAGAAATTTTCCTGAGAAACACGCCATGCACCTGCTACAGATGGAAAATACCCCCAACGAGAACCTTCTGCAAATTTTGAAGAACCATCCGCACGTATTGTTCCTGTGATTAAATAACGATTATCATAATTATAGTTTACACGGGCAAAATAGGAAAGTAAGCTGTTGCTTGATCTATCTGTATTTTTATCTGCCACCGTTGCATTGGCAATATCATCCAGTCCGAAATTAGGATATGGGAATTTTGTAAGTTTCATGCTGCTTCCTTCGGATTCTTCATACCAGATTTCGTTCCCGATTAAAGCATTTACTTTATGTTTTTCACCAAACGTTTTATTATAATTTAAAGTGTTGGTGATCTGATAACGGAATGTCTCTGCATTGGCAATATTTCCGTTGATCCCTGTATTTACAGGATCTGTAAGGAACGCGCGGGAATTCTGATCCGAAAATGATGTCGATTTGCTGTTTATCCAGCTATATTGTCCGGCAGTTCTCCATGTGAAGTTTTTCAGGAAGTCAAATTCGACACCTGCATTGGCTACGAATGTTCTGGTACGTTTGTTTGAAGTTGAAGCCTGGGTTTCTATGTATGGATTTTCTGTATCGAAACCAGAATCCAACGCTGAAAAATCAGGGAAAGTCTGAGTGTTGAACAAACGATCCTGCGTAAATAATGTACCTCCTATAATAGGCTGAAGAAGAATTTTTTTCATTCCTGAATAAGCACCTCCACCGTTTACAGAATTGTTCGTAAACATGGTATTGAAATCTACTCGTACTCCTTTATACAATTCTGAATTGATATTGGCACGTAATGAATTTCTTGTCTCACTATAGTTTTGAAGCAAACCATCCTGTTTATTGTAATTATAACTGATGAATGCCTGTGTCTTATTATTTCCTACAGAAACATTTACGTTGTGGTTCTGAGTTAATCCCGTTCCTCCCAGCATTTTTTCCTGCCAGTCCAATGTGGAAGCAGATCCGTAGCGATTGGCAATTCTCTGATTGGCTCCGGAATAAAACCCCGGTGCATCGGTCCCTAGATTATTGTCAAAAACATTGCTCCAAGCTGATGGTTTGGACTGAAGTACTCCCAATTCGTACTGATACTTTACATATTGTTCCGCATTGGAGAGCATATCCAATTTTTTTGAAAGCATATCAAATGACATGAAAGTATTGTAGGTGATAGTCGTTTTTCCTTTCTTCCCGCTTTTAGTTTTAATAACAATAATACCGTTGGAACCACGGGCTCCGTAAATGGCAATGGCAGAAGCACCTTTCAGTACATCGATACTTTCAATATCATTAGGATTAATCACATTCAAAGCATTATCCAATTGGAAACCGTCTACAATATACAGCGGATCTGAACTTTGAGTTATGGAAGAACCACCTCTGATCGTAACGTTGGCATTGGCACCCGGAGCACCACCTGCTGTTACGATATTCAGACCTGATGCTCTTCCCTGCAGCGCCTGTAAAGCATTCATTGCCGGTGTAGCTGCCAAATCTTTTGCAGAAACTGAAGAAACAGATCCTGTTAAGTCTGACTTCTTAACTTTACCATAACCGATAACGACCACTTCCTCGATATCTTTTGTGTTTTTCACAGAATCATTTACCGTCTTTTGCCCCCAGACAAAACTTGTTGAAAGCATAAATGCCGGAAAGACGATTCGCTTTATATTTTTATGTTTAACTATTAAAGACATATGTTAATTTTTATGTTACCAAAATACACCGTTACAAAAATCCGGGCATCCTGCAATATCCTGTATTTAAATATTAACGATTCACCATAATCAACCACGATATTTAAGTTATATTTTAAAATAAATAACAAAACAATTGCAAATCACTAATTATTTAACGAAATACTTAACTAAACCGTGAATTAAAAATTCCTTTATTGTGAATAAAAAGACACTGATTTTTCAGTGCCTTTAAAAGAGCTAAAATTCTAACTCTGAAACTATATGAATGGAGAATGTGAAATGAATTTTATCGTAAAGAATTTCCGTACCCTACAATCAAAATAGAGATAAACATTACAATCATTCCGACAGAAATGGTTATAATTGTTTTTTTGGAAACTCCTTTCCATTCTTTGATGATAATTCCCCATAAATTGGCAATAAAAATGATAAAGGCCATGTGTAAAATCCATGAGCTGGCACCATTTCCCATTTTACTTTCGCCCATACCGTAAAAGAAGAACTGTAAAAACCACATAGTTCCGGCAAGTGCACAGAAAATCAGGTTACGCACCACCGGTACGTTTCTTTTGGTATAATCGGTATAGGATTTATTTTTAGCAGCTAAGTACAAACACCCGATAAGATTGACTGCCATACCACCCCAAAGCACAACAATGTAGGTTACATTATTTTGAAAAAGGAATTCTCCCTGATCCGGGTTAGCTATTTTCCAGGCTTCATTGGCTGCAATTGCCATTGGCTTTCCTGCTTCCAGTCCGAAGTTGAAGCATGCACTTAAAACACCGGATATGATAGAAACGATTAATCCCAACCCGAATTTATATTCCGTTTTTACTTCTAGACCATGAGGATCTGTTGAATCGGTTTGTAACTCTTTTTCTTTCATCATTCCTGCTTTTCCACTGATGATGATTCCGATGACACAAACCAGAAGTCCCAGCAAAACAAACTGTCCCCATTGGCTGGAAAACAGCAAACCGATATTGTCTTTTCCTGTTTGCGGAGAAAATTCATAATAAATAGAAGGAACGAGTGATCCAAACACCATACAAAGCCCCAAAATAATGCTGCTTCCAAGTGCTACGCCCAGATATCTGACGCCCAAACCATAAGTAAAACCGCCAATTCCCCACAAAGCACCAAACAAAAACGTCAGTCCTAATATGGAAGAGCTTTCATTCCGAATGATATCCCAAAAACCGGGAATGGTAAGAAATGCCGCAAGTGGCGGAACAATGATCCAGGAAAAAACTCCTCCTATTAACCAATAAGTTTCCCAGGACCAGCCTTTTACTTTTTTATAGGGTAAATAAAAGCTGCCTGAAGAAAAGCCTCCTAAGAAGTGAAAAAAAACTCCTAATAATGCATTCATAATTTATCTTATGGATTGAATTTGAAAATTAATACTATGAAATCGATTGCGCATCTTGTAGTGTCATGTTGTAATATTAGTTTCTTAACGTTTCTGCTTTCTAAATCGATACATTCACTCAGTGAAAATTAACAATTTTGAATATTGGTTTATTTTAATTGATACACTTCACTTGCAGCAAGTAACAGACAGCCTAAGCCGTAATCTTCAAAATCAGGCTGCTTATCAATGGAAAGCGGCTGACCGTCTTTAGGTTCTTTTCCTGTTCCCTGAACCCAGCCTAAAAATCCATTCGGCTGAACAGAATCTTTTACAATCGCGCACCAGGCTTTTACAACAACGGGTAAATATATTTTTCTATCAATCAGTCCTTTATTAATTCCATACGCCATTCCATACACAAACAGAGCTGTTCCCGTCATTTCTTTGCCTCCGAAATTGCCAGAATCATGCAGACTTGCATTCCAAAAGCCATCTTCTCTCTGAATGGGTAGCAAAGCTGATAACAGATCTTTATAATCCTGTAAATATTCCTTATAATGCGGATCAGATTCCGGGGTATCTTCCAACGTCCGGGCCAGAGCTGCCACTACCCAGCCGTTTCCGCGGCTCCAGTAGCAATCTTCGCCATTGGGTTCTTTGTAAGGGGGAACGAAGCTTTTATCCCGCCACCAAAGTTTGTCTTTTGGGTTATATAAACCATTTCCTCCATGCTTATATTTCGTAAAGGCATACATCTCATAATTTTTATCAAAATATTTTTGTTCACCTGTAATTCTGCCCAGCTTTGTAAAAATCGGCATTCCCATTTGGAGCGCATCAATCCACCACCAGTCATCTGATTTTTTGGAGGCAATCATACTGTCCATAGAAGCTTTTACAAATTTTATTCTTTCCGGATTTTTTTTGCCATCAATTTCATAAAGATCCAGATACGTTTGTCCGCAAGCCTGGTTGTCTGCATTACGGGTATAGGTACCGCGCATCATGTCCCAATTGTGTTTTTGAGACCAGTCGATGGCGTAATCGTAATACTCTTTTTTAGGATCTATTTTATACAGAGCCATCAGTCCTTCATAGTAAACAGCCCGTGTCCATAAATTGCTTGGCCATACTTTTTTGCCGACAACTTCCTTTCCCGCATCCGGCCATTTGTTCATGAAATATTGATTTGCCCCGCGTGAAACGTCCAAAACTTCTTTTTTATCCGGAAGATTAACGTTCTTTATCGCCGTTTGTTTCTGAACTGAGCAGGAGGACAATACTCCAAACATCAACGCAAAAAAAGCGCCTCTCATTAGTACTTGCTTCATAATTATATTATTTTTTATTTTAGAAAATTAAAGGTTAAGATTGATTTAAGGTTTAACTGTATAAATATTTGGCGAAGGAATTTTTGAAACAGATTCATCCAAATAGTAATCAGTATGAGGAGGCTGGTTGTAGCCTACATTTTGCCAAACAATACTCAACCGGTATTGCGGATTATGCATCATCGTATACAAACGGTGCTTCGTAGGAATGGTAGAACTGAAAATCCGAAGTTCCTGATTATCTGATGTTCTGTAAATCAGCTCTTCCCGCCAGTCTCCAAATAAATCGGCAACCAGAGAAGGATTTCTCTTAGTGCCATTGTTAGATTCGCACTGAAAATCCTTAGCATCAAAAATGAGATTGGACTTTTCTTTATTCCAATCCCATTTTGACACAGAAGTTCCGTCTAAAATTTCGCTTAAAAAATCTCCATCCCAATAAATCCCCATATTACAGGCAGGATTTTTATCACTTATTTTTCTTCCTTTAGTATCGTAAATACCTTTCACACCAGCTCCTGAAGCCCAGGATTCTGAACCTTGATAACGGGGATCGATATTTAAAGATAGTCCTCTTCCAGGTCCCTGAAATTTACCCTGCTTACTATAAATTAAAGAAGGTAATTTCCATAAAACTTTACCCGTTGCGCCTGCTCTGAAATGAGCACCCGCATCATCAAATCTTTCCTGAATATCAAAAATTTCCAATCCTGGAGAGGAAGGATCCAGATCACCCACGTGCAGTGCATCACCATGGCCAAAGCCCGTGCTGTTCAAGACTTTCCCGTTATCATCAACTGTCATTGCACCAAAGATAATTTCATCTTTTCCATCATTATCTACATCGGCAATGCTCAGGTTATGGTTTCCCTGACCACGGTATTTTTTATTTTCTTCTGAACTTTCCGTATCAAAAAGCCATCTTAAATTGAGTTTTTTATCTTTATAATCCCAGGCAGCGATCGCTGTTCGGGTATAATAACCTCTCGACATAATAATGCTGGGTGTTTTGCCATCCAGATAAGCAACTGCACCTAAAAACCGGTCTACCCTATTTCCTTTTGCATCGCCCCAGGTTTCGGTAAGTTGTTCCGGAGTCGGATTCAGGCTGCCTTGAAATCTCGGAACAATATAATGAACGGTATCAATTTCCTCGCCTGTTTCACCATTAAAAACAGTCAAATATTCAGGACCTGAAAGGATAAATCCATTCTCATTGCGATAATCTTTGGAAGGATCCCCGATGAATTTCCCCTTACCATCTCTGCTTCCATCTGCCGTCTTCATAACGACTTCTGCTTTGCCGTCCTGGTCTAAATCATATACTAAAAACTGTGTGTAATGCGCCCCTTCCCTGATATTTTTTCCTAAGTTAATTTCCCACAAGAATTTTCCGTTCAATTTATACGCCTGAATAATGGGCTCATCCGTAAAGCCTTTCTGACTGTTGTCTCGGGATTGACCCGTCTGATGAAGGATAATTTCATATTGACCATCTCCATCCAGATCGGCAACAGAGGCATCGTTGGGCGTATATCCGACCGGCGTTTTTAAAGGAATTGAAAAATAGGGTTTTTGATTAGCAGCATATTTCGCAGAATCCTGATCAATCTCCTGATCTTTGGTATTGGATCTTACGAAATAAGTGTAATTCTTTGTTTTATCCGCCGTTGTATCTAAAAAACTGGTTTCGTTAAGCAATGCTTTTTTGTTCAGCTTTTTGCTTTTATTATTTTCAATACGATATAGATCAAACTGAATATTCTGAGGTTCTGTACCCAGTAAACGCCAGCTCACAAAAATTCCTGTTTCTGAAGGTACTGCAACAATTCCTCTTTTTAAATACTCCATCTGCCTTTGTGCTGAAAAGAGCTGTGAAAAAAGAATAATCAGTACAATAAAGTTATATTTTATATTCATAATTCTGAACTATTAAATTAATATAATTCAATCGATTGCGCAATTTATTTTGATATACTTTTCTTTATATGAATTCTATTTTGAAAAATATAATGGAAATAATTGAATTTGTCCATCCAATCCGGAAGGCTGAACTTTCCATTCGGAGGCATCAAAAGCTTTATAATTAATGTTTACAAAATTGATTTCATGATAATTACGCCATTGAATTTTATTCTGATTCATATAACGGATTCTATTCGCCATCAAATTGCAGACTTCAATCTGAATGGTATTTTTCCCTTTTTTCATATATTTCCCAATGTTGATTTCAAAAGGAATACTCCAGACAATCCCAGCTTCCTGACCGTTAACAATTACTTTTGCACTTTCATATAATTTATCGAATTTTAAAAGATAATCGTCTGCTTTTTTATTCTTCAAAACTAATGTTGTTGTATAAACACCGGTTCCTGAAAAGCTCTGTGTTGCAGAATCTTCTGAAAAGTTCGTCCAGGGTTCCGGATTTTTTAGAATCCTTGATTTTGGAAGTTCGGGACCGCCTTCTTTGAAAGTCAGCTGCCATGCTTGATTTAAACTAATAGGGGAATCTGTTTTTTCAATATAATTCCATTTTGCAATGGAATGATCAACAGTTTCAGTATTTTTTAAAAGTAAAGATTGTCCGGATTTCAGTTGAATTCTTACAGAATTGTTTTGTATTTCCGCAACTCCGAAATCTCCGTTTTCCGGATTCATGATCACGGCTTGTTTTCCTGTATAGTTTAAAGGAATCAACTGATCAATATCCTTTGCAGTATGATTAACAATGAAATAGTATTTCCCACCGTCAAACTGTCTCCTCACAAACTTCAATCCGGTTTCCGTTAATTGTTCTTTTTGTATTTTTAAATATTCCAAGCTTTTTTCAATATCAGAACTTAAAACAATTTTTCCTTTTCCGAAGCTTGCAGTTTTTATATTTTCTCCCTGATCCTGAAACTTGATCTGAGCCCACAATGATTTCAGTTCTGCTCTTCTTTTTTCAACTTCAAAATTTCCGGAAATATCTTTTGGCTCATTTTGAAAAATAACCGAAGCGCCATTTTGAGCTAATTTGAGAATATGATGTAACGTAGTTTCCGGCAAATAAGTTAATTCAGGAATAATTAAAACCTGGTAGGAAGATCCTTCTTTTGTGATCTGAATTTTCCCGCTTTCCGATTGGGATTCGCCAATCATCTTGTCAGAAATCATATCAAGAGAATAACCCATTTTGCTTAAATTCGTTAGATTCTTATACATTGGAGTTGGCTGCAGCCATTTTTCCACGTTATGAACTTTAAATGCGATATCTTTTCCATTCGGATTAGCCCATTGGTCATAAATTGGCCAGTATATCAACAGTTCATTATCAGATTTCCCGCTCTGCAAAACACTTTGAGTACGGGCAATATAAGAATTTAATCCTGTTAAGTGTGGCCACAAACTGTTTTCCGGAACAAAATTAACCGAAGCATAAAACAACCATCCCGGAAAAGGAACATCTGCCGGTGTATACGTTGTACCGTGATAAAAAATGTGATTGATTCCCGATAGAAAAACCTGCTCCACTTCGGGTTTTGCCTGCGACCAGGAAGTTTTAAAATGCTCTGTAAGCCAGGTAAAAGTTTCATTTGAAATTAATTGTTTACCCGTAACATTGGCAGCCGATGAAGCAAATTTCAGCATATTAATATCCGGTTTATCAGATTTTTGCACATCTGCACTGTCTCTTCTCAGCCCCGGAATATCGAAAACTGTACTTCCGAAAGTTTCAGACTCCGGAATATCGACTGCGGCATATAAATCAAGTAAATTTCCGGGTGATCCATGCGCCTGATTGGTGTTTTTTGAGTTTTTGGAATGAACCCAGTTTGTAAAATCCTTAGTAAAATTGCTCAAAATCAATTCGCTTAGGGTTTCTCTGTAATCTGACTTAATTCTACCTGTTCTCTCGTTTTCTTCGTTACTGACAAGATATTTAATGTATGGACTCAGGTCATATCCTCTCCTTTTCTTAAATTCATTTTTAAAATCAGGAGTCCAGTCGGCATTATAAACCTCATAACTGTCATTAAAAAAAGAACGGATTCCATAGTTTGAGTTTCCAAAAGCTTTATCGAAAGTTTTAAGATAATCTTTCGTTGCATCAGGTGAGAAATGGTCTAGTGTATACCCTTCACCACCTGGAGCTGCACGTTTTACTTTTTGTAAAGTTTTGCCTGTAAAAACAGCATAAATTGTCCATTTCCCGGAGTCCGGATTCCAGTTGAGAGAGCCGTCATTTGTTATTTTATCGGTTAAAACAACTGCTTCATTTTTTTCATTGTAAGCCGTAACAATATCTAATTTTATTGTTTTTAAATTCTTCTGTTTTTCATCTTTGAGAATGATTTTTTCTGAAAATTTTTCACCTGATGAAATTGTGTATTTCTGAACAATCATTTTTGTAGCTGCATCTTCTTCGTCAACCTGCGGACCGCCGATTGGCCAGCCTGTTCCTACAGCCATATCAACTCCCATATTCAAACTTTTTGCTTTGTCTGTGGTGAATTGAAGCATTTTCATCCACTCCGGAGAAAGATAATTGATGTACTGATTTTCAAAGCCTTTTGCTCCATAAATGGGAACGATTTCTACGCCTCCGAAACCTGCTTTACTAAGTGCCGTCAGTTCTTTATCCAATCCTTTTTCATTGACAGCATTTCCCATCCACCACCATCGTGTCCACGGCTTTGCCGTTTCAGTGCTTTTTGGCCACGGATTTTGTGCGGGAAGATTCCCAAACGCAAAACAAAATATGCCTGCCTTTACTATAGATTGAATATTCATTTTCTTACTTTTTAGTTTCCATCCGGTTTTAAAGATTCCATGAAGATACTTTCCGGCCAATAGAATTTTTCGAAGGGATCAGGTTGATTTAAATCGAAACCTTTATATTTTTTGGAAATAAACCTAGTTAAAGGCTGCTTCTGATCGACAATACTTTTTATGACACATTTTGCCAGTTCATAAGCACCATACGTATTAAAGTGAGTGTCATCTGCCAAAGCATCCGGCTGATTGGGATAAGTATTTGCAGGATAATAGATAAATGCTTTTTTAGAATTTTCCGGTCCCAACGCTTCAAAAAGCGTTTTACTCATTACATTCAGGTCGATTAAATATACATTTTCTTCTTTGCTAATTTCCCGCATCGCAGCAGGAAAATCATCAAGAGTATTGACAATCTTATTATTCTTATCAAAAACTCTTCGATTCATTGATGTAACTAAAACGGGAATCGCTCCCAATTGTTTTACTTTATTAATCCATTCCTGTAATCTTTTTCTATAACCAGATTTTGTGCTGTTCCCATACTTCTGATCATTATGCCCAAACTGGATGAACAGATAATCTCCAGGCTTTATTTTGTTCCAGATTTTATCAATCCGATGGCGGTCTTCAAAAGCTTTCAAAGTTTCTCCGCTTTCGGCGTAATTGGCAATAGCAACTTCTTGCGGAACAAAAAAACAGGGCAGCATTTGTCCCCAGGATGCCCAGGGTTCATACTGCGCATCTACAACCGTGGAATCTCCTGTGAGGTAAATTGTTTTCGCAGTTTTGTTGGGCTGAATGGTTATTGCACAAATTTTTGGAGCTTTACCGTTAAATTCAATCGTCAATAAGTTGTCCCAATGTAAATATTTTCTTTCTCTTGGTTTTATTTTTACAATTCCAATTTCAACTCCATCCTGATTACGGAGAATGCTGTCTTTAACATGAACGGTGATCAGTTTTTCAACTATTTCACCTCCTTTTGTTTTCACATCATCTAGCATTAAACGGCGGTTTTCTACACGAACTGTTGTTTGGGAAGTTCCTTTAGAATCGCCTAAATTTAACTTAATATCATAATTCCCTTCCCGAAGTACCACCGAAAAATAGAAAGGTCTGTCGCTGGTAATATAATCTCCCGTTAAAACGTTTCCTCCTCTGTCGACTGATTTTAAACCGGAAATATCCATGAATCCATAGCCTGCTTTCCTGTCGAATTCAGAATGTTCCGTGATGGGAATAAAACCATCCTGAACTCTTCTTCCACCAAAATCAAATTTAAAATTGGTTTGCTGGGCAAACATCGATGAACAAATAAAAATGGTTATAATTCTTATCCAACTTTTCATAATCACTCCATTAAAAATATTGGCTCCACCATTAATTCAAAAATTTCTATTCGCTTGTATGCTTAGAAACCGTCCCAATTTAAATTGAGAATGCAATAATTGGGAGCATAAGCATACCGGGACGAATATTTTAGACAAAGAATTCATTTTGCTGCAATGTCGGAATCATCTTTCTTATCATAAGACTGGTCTAGCGAGGCAACCTGAGTAACATTTACTTTAACTTTTTTCAAATTTTTAATAGCCTCCAAATTCTCCTCTTTAGGTTTTAACGCCTTTATCTTCAGATTATCCAACGTGAAATCTGTCAAATCATACAAGTCAGATTTTTCAACATCAAATGCCGTTTCACAACTGATGTCAATATTTTTGATCAGAATATTGTTCGCTAACGATTTTTTAGGTCTTTCCTCTCCTTTCAAATCGAAAAATTGGTTCCAGCCTTTTACATACAAGAAAGTTTTGACATTGCCCGTGATATTTTCAACGGTAATATATTCGTAATGCTGAGGAGTATCCGGTCTCATTTTAAGGTGGAGCAGTCTCGAAGCATCTTTCACCTTTGAGTTGCGCAGAATTACGTTATAATTGTGGATAGATTCGCTGCCACAAGTGAGAACACTGTGACAAAACCCAAAGCTGTTATCTTCGATGATGATATTTCTGTTTTCACCATTTTCAGGAGTTTTATCTGCTTTCGGGCCTTTTCCGCCTTTTAATGCAATGGCGTCGTCGTTCACCGACATATAGCAATTTTTAATCAGGAAATTCGTGCAGGCATCAATATCAACAGCATCTGTACTTGGTGCTTTTACCGGTTCTTTTGGTGCAAAAATTGTCAGGTTTAACAATTTTACAAATTCACTTTTATAATAATGAGTACTCCAGAAAGGAGAATTTTTTATGGTAATCCCTTCAACCTGAACGTTTTTAGAATTTGAAATATAGATAATTCTTGGTCTCATTTCGTCCATATTGGTACACTTAGGGTTCCACTGGCGTCTTTTCCAGAATGCTTTCCAAAAGCGCAATCCGTTTCCATCAAGTGTTCCTTTTCCCGAAATAGTAAAACCATTCAATCCATCTGCATTGATTATTGCAGGAAAATATTTTACCGTCTGCCCTTCCATTCTTGTTTCCACAACCGGAAAGTCACTGATATCATCGCTTCCTTTTAATTTCGCACCGTTCTCCAAATGCAAATGTGTTCCCTGTTTGAAGAATACAGAACTGATCAGGAATGTTCCTTTGGGTACAATAATTACACCGCCTCCATTTTTAGCCGCAAGATCAATGACCGCCTGAACCTGTTTTGTCTGAAGAATCGTACTGTCGTTTTTCACTCCATTATCGGTAAGAATATATTTTTTACCTAATTTACTGATGTCTGTAGGTTTATTTTCTTTAAACCATTTTGGAATTATGGTGCCGTCGGGAAATTTATCCTGGCTTTTTATGCCCGATGAAAACAGTAAGAATATCAACAGAGATAATAAAAAGCTTGATGTATTTTGAGATTTCATAATTTATTTTTTATTGTAGAATCTGATTTTTCATTAATAAAATTCAGCACCCAAAAGAATGGCAAAATAAAGGAATATCATTTAAATAAAATTTATTCCGTTTATTTTTACAAAAAATCAGCAAATAATCTTCAACTGTATAACGAAAATTATTCTTTCATTTCATTTTCATAAAAGTATACATTTTAGGATTTGGCGGTATCCTGCTCTTTCATGTTGATTAATTTGCGATGATTTATCCCTCATTAACATCTACCAAAATATAAATTAATCATCAATTTGCGCAATCGATTGCTCAATATTGGATAATTAAAGCCCTTTTTAGTTAAAGTTAATTACTCAATTTATCTAATTTAATTGGAAATAAAGCATGTAAAAAATAATTAATTAAAGTTAAAATACTGAATTACAATAATTTAAAATTAAACAATAGTAAAAATTAACATATTTATAAAAATCCTCGGTATAATACATAAAATTATTACATTTAAAGCATTACAATTATTAATAATTAATGAAGTTTATAGGTTATGATGTAGGAAGCTCATCGATAAAGGCTTCCATCGTAGATGATCAGGGTAAATTAATTGCCCATGCCAAATACCCGGAACATGAGATGTCAATAGATTCTCCAAAAGCAGGCTGGGCAGAGCAAAACCCAGATGAATGGTGGCAAAATCTCCGGATTCTCACACAAAAAATAATTGCAGAGAGCAAAATCCACAAAAATGAGATTAAAGGAATCGGTATCTCCTATCAGATGCATGGATTAGTATTGATTGGAAAAGACAAACAGGTCCTGTGTCCGTCAATTATATGGTGTGACAGCCGGGCTGTGGAAATTGGCGACCGGATTTTTAATGAGATCGGAGAAAAAAAATGCATGAGAGAACTGCTTAATTCTCCGGGAAATTTTACGGCATCCAAACTGAAATGGATACAGGAAAATACCCCCGAAATCTATGACAAGATCTGGAAATTTATGCTTCCGGGAGATTTCATTGCATTTAAGCTCAGTGGTGAAGCAACAACTTCTGTTACAGGACTTTCAGAAGGTATACTTTGGGATTTTGAAAAACATGAAGTTTCGAAAACAATGCTGCAACACCTGGGAATTGAGGAATCCTTTGTCTCTGATATTGTGGAAAATTTCACTGAACAATGCTATGTTTCAAAACAGGGAGCAGAAGAAAGTGGTCTTCCCGAGGGAATTCCTGTTTATTACCGAGCCGGAGATCAACCCAATAACGCATTTTCCCTCAATGTAATGAATCTCGGAGAGATTGCCGCAACAGGCGGAACTTCCGGAGTTGTTTATGGTGTGACTGACAATATTAAATCAAAGGAATCTGTAAGAATTAATAATTTTGCCCACATTAACCACACAAAGGAACAACCGAGAATCGGGAAAATGCTTTGCCTCAATGGTGCGGGAATCCAGTACAGCTGGCTTCGACATCAGGTGGACCAAAAAAGACACAGCTATCATGAAATTAATGATTTAGCTTCAAAAATACCGATCGGTTCCGATGGAGTTATTGTCCTGCCCTTCGGAAACGGAGCAGAGAGAGTGCTGCATAATAAAGATATTGGCTCGTCTGTTTTTAACCTGAATTTTAACCGTCATAAAAGCGAGCATCTTTTCCGGGCGGGATTGGAAGGTATTGCCTTTTCTTTTGTTTACGGAACAGATATTTTAATGTCTGATGGTCTTCAGAAAGGTATTATAAAAGCAGGCGGTGACAATTTATTCCGTTCTTCTTTATTCACACAGACCATTACTACTATTTTGGATACTGAAATAAGAATTATAGATTCCACAGGTTCTACAGGCGCTGCAAGAGCCGCAGCCATGGGAGCCGGAGCATTCAAATCGCAAAACGAGATCCTGACTGACAAAGACATTTTAAAAAGCTATTATCCTGATACTAAGAACTATGAACAGTACAAGTATAGTTACGAGAAATGGAAATTAAAACTATTGCAAAATCTAAATCATTAAGAAATTTTCAAACACATTAATGCAATCGATTGCATTAATGTGTTTATCTAAATAAAACTAAAATATATGGCAATTACAATGGGCAACAAAGAGTATTTCAAAGGAATTGGAAAAATTCAATTTGAAGGAAAAGAATCTGACAATCCTCTGGCTTTCAAAATTTATAACGAGAATAAAGTCGTTCGCGGGAAAACGATGAAAGAATATTTCAAATTTGCAACAGCTTACTGGCATACATTCTGTGCAACGGGTGGAGATCCTTTCGGAGTGGGAACACAGCATTTTGAATGGTTAAACGCAACTGATGTTAAGCAAAGAGCAACAGAAAAAATGGATGCGGCTTTCGAATTTTTTACAAAACTGGGTGTGCCTTACTACTGTTTCCACGATTATGATTTAATTGATGAAGCGGATAATTTTAAAGAATCAACCAAAAGAATAGAATTTATAACCGATTATGCCAAAGAAAAGCAGGCAGCTTCCGGAGTAAAATTACTTTGGGGAACTTCAAACTGTTTCTCCAATCCCCGATTTATGAATGGCGCAGCTACAAATCCATCCTTTGATGTGTTGGCTTATGCCGGAGGACAGGTTAAAAATGCTTTAGATGCAACGATTAAGTTAGGCGGAGAAAATTATGTTTTCTGGGGTGGCCGTGAAGGATACATGTCTTTACTGAACACCAACATGAAACGTGAACTGGAACATATGGCAAAGTTTTTACACATGGCAAAAGATTATGCACGTTCGCAAGGGTTCAAGGGGACTTTCTTTATTGAGCCAAAACCAATGGAGCCTACGAAACATCAATATGATTTTGATGCTGCAACCTGCTTAAATTTTCTTCGTCAATATGATTTGCTGGATGATTTCAAGCTTAACCTTGAGGTCAATCATGCAACTTTAGCCCAGCATACTTTTGAACATGAATTACAAGTAGCAGCCGACAACAACGTTTTAGGAAGTATTGACGCCAACCGCGGAGATTATCAAAATGGCTGGGATACAGACCAGTTTCCTGTTGATTTATATGAAATGACTCAGGCGATGCTGGTGATTATTCAGGCAGGAGGTTTTCAGGGTGGAGGTGTAAATTTTGATGCTAAAATCAGAAGAAACTCAACAGATCTGGAGGATATTTTCATCGCTCATATCAGTGGAATGGACAATTTTGCAAGAGCTTTCCTGGCTGCAGATGCTATTTTAGAAAAATCAAAATATTCTGAAATCAGAGCTAACAGATATGCTTCTTACAATAACGGAAAAGGTAAAGATTTTGAAGAGGGGAAATTATCTCTTACTGACCTGGCTGCCCATGCGGAAGGACTTGGAGAAATAGGCAGAGAAAGCGGTAAGCAGGAATATCTGGAAAGCCTGATTAATCAGTATTTATAAACAAATGCCGTTAACAAAGTATCTAATTTTTAACAACTAAAACTATATGAGACTATGCAAATAATAGATTCGGGCCCGAAATATTCTTCAGGAACAAAGGCAGAAATCAACATGGTATATGTCACCATGCTTACCTTGGTTGCCACTTTGGGTGGGCTTTTGTTCGGATATGATACAGCCGTCATTTCGGGTGCAGAAAAATCCATTCAGGAATATTTAATTATTCCATTGGGACTGAGTTCATTGGCTCATGGAGCCACTATTTCCAGTGCATTGATAGGGTGCGTTATCGGAGGGGCCGTTTCCGGATATTTTTCAACCAGATTAGGAAGGAAAAAATCACTGATGATAGCTGCGTTTTTATTTTTCATCAGTGCTTTGGGAGCTGCCTATCCTGAGTTTTTATTTTTTAAGCAGGGCGAACAATCAATGGGGGTTTTGCTGGCTTTTAACTTTTATAGAATTATTGGAGGAATTGGTGTTGGCCTTGCTTCAGCGGTTTGCCCGATGTATATTGGAGAAATAGCCCCTGCTGAAGTACGAGGAAGATTGGTTTCTCTAAATCAGTTTGCCATAATTTTTGGGATGCTGGTGGTGTATTTTGTCAATTGGGGTATTGCCGACGGAAAATCAGTAGAATGGATCAACGATATCGGCTGGCGTTATATGTTTTTATCCCTGACAATTCCGGCTGCCTTATTCGGGATTTTACTGTTTTTTGTTCCGGAAACTCCCCGATATTTAACCTTAACTAAAAAAGATGATGAAGCGCTTAAAATTTTAACAAAAATTAATGGGCAGCTTCGGGGACATGAAATTTTTCAGGAAATTAAGGGAACGGTTGTCCAGCATAAAAGTGAGCTTTTTGCATTCGGGAAAACAGTTATTATTATTGGAATTTTACTTTCTGTTTTTCAGCAGTTTGTGGGAATTAATGTAGCTTTATACTATGCTCCGAGGATTTTTGAGAGCATGGGTGTTCATAAAGATGCTTCAATGCTGCAAACTGTTGTTATGGGATTGGTTAACGTCATCTTTACAGTGGTTGCTATTTTCACGGTTGATAAATGGGGAAGAAAACCATTACTGATCGTAGGTTCCATAGGAATGGCAATTGGAATGTTTGCCATTGCAATTTTCTCTTATTTGCATATTATTGGGATTGCAACTTTGGTTTTCATCATCATCTATACCGCATCTTTTATGATGTCCTGGGGACCGATTTGTTGGGTTTTGATCTCAGAACTTTTCCCTAATAAAATCAGGGGGGCAGCAATTGCGGTTGCAGTTGCTGCTCAATGGGCAGCCAATTACCTCATCTCTTCCACCTATCCTTTTATGATGGAATTTAGCGGAGCTTTTACTTATGGTTTTTACGGAGTGATGAGTGTTTTATCATTGTTTTTTGTATGGAAAATGGTTCCGGAAACTAAAGGAAAATCTTTGGAGGAAATTGAAAAACTTTGGAAAAGATAATTATTTTTTTAGATCAATAATAGCCATGGGGACATCGGTTTTCGGTGTCCTTTTTGGTTAAACTAACCGACCTTTTTTATTATTAAATCAAATTTTTGTTGTTAATAAGCTTGATTTCCAGCGAATCCGGTTTTTATTTTAAATGAAAATTCAACCCTATCTTAATAAAAATTAGCCAATTCAATATTTTTTAGGTTTAATCTGATTTTAATCACTCTTAATCTTGTATAAAATCTCAATATTTCCTTTTTGATAGACATAATTTGATTAAATTTACCACTATAATGTATGTTATCCCAGACATACCCAAAACTTCAGAAAAAGCATGTATGAATAAGAAAAATGCCACAATATATGACATCTCGAAAAAGCTTAACGTAAGTGTGGCAACTGTTTCCAGAGCACTGAACGACCATCCGAGAATAAGCCAGGCAACAAAAGATTTGGTAAAGAAAACGGCCAAAGAAATGAACTACAAGCAAAATAACCTTGCCAAAGCTCTGAAAAGCGGGGAAACAAAAAATGTAGGAATTATCGTGCCTTATATTAATACCAATTTCTTTTCATCCGTAATCCGTGGAATTGAAGAAGAGCTTTCTCCACATGGTTATCATGTAATTATCTGCCAGAGCCACGAAGATGTAACTATTGAAAAAAGACACTTAAATACTCTGCTTAATGCTCAGGTTGATGGGATTTTCATGTCTGTTTCCAAGACGACTATTGATACCGAACATATTCAGAATATTCTGAGTTCCACCAATACTCCTATTATATTTTTTGACCGTAAAAAGGATATTTCAGGAATCAGTACAGTAACTATTGATGATTTTCGTGGTGGTTATATGGCGACTGAACATCTGATTAATGAAGGGTACAGAAATATTTGCCATTTCTCCGGCGACTTAAATCTGGAAATTTATGAGAACCGTCTGAAAGGTTACAAACAGGCTTTGATGGACCATAATTTAAGCATAAAGGAAGAAAATATTATCACAACCGGAAGTTCAATCGATGAAGGGATTGATGCGGTTAAAAAACTTTGGGATAAAAAGTCTGTTCCGGATGCCATCTTTTCATCCAGTGATTTTGCTGCGTTAGGTGCTTGCCAGGAACTGAAAAAACGTAAAATCAAAATCCCACAGGAAGTTGCTGTTATTGGCTTTTCTAATGAACCTTTTACACAATTTATGGAGCTTCCGATAAGTTCTGTAGATCAGACTCCCCTGACGATGGGGAAAATGGCAGGACAGGTTTTTATTGAAAACGTAAAAGAAAATGGTTCCGGGGTTTCTATTGAGAAAAAGGTGGTTTTGGCACCACAGCTTTATATCAGGAAGTCTTCGAAAAGGAGGTAGTTTTTTATAAATTTCTTTTGTCTTGAAATCAACGATTCGACGTAGTCAAACAAAAGAAACAAAAATTCAAGACTTGGAAATGAAAAGCTAAAAATAACCTATACTCTGTAAAAATTCTAAAACTTGCGAGAATTCAATATTCATTCTTCGGTTATGAATTTATGTCGCGCTTCAAACAGTAGAATTTTCTTAACGTTCGCATAGTTTATTTTCTTAACGCATTCATTTCCTATGTCATTTATTAATATTTCAGTTTGTCATTCTGAAAGAATCCTTAAGTTTTGGCTAAAGCCTAATCTGATTGTATATTCTTAAGCGGACTAAAGTCCGCTCCTATTGATTAAAAACATTGTGTTTATTCGTGAAAATATTTGTTTCATTTGTGTTTAAACTTAATTTACTCCAAAAGAAAATGCTTCCCACATCATGTTGAAAGCATTTTCAAATCTAATAATTTATATATAAAAACAATAACTATAAACTAACGCCTCGTCTCCAGGGGATAAAATCGTTCTGATTGAGAATTGCCGCTTTGGTTTTTACCTCTCCGCTGGCCACTTCTATGATAAATTCTAACAGTTCTTCTGCTTTTTCGTCTATTGATTTTTCCCCTGTAATCACGTCTCCTGTATTGAAATCGATGATATCGGGCATTCTTTCTGATAACGATGTATTTGAGGAAATTTTCACTACGGGAACCACAGGATTTCCTGTAGGAGTTCCCAGACCCGTTGTGAATAAAACAACATTGGAGCCCGAGCCCACTAAAGCTGTAGTACATTCCACATCATTTCCGGGCGTACACAGTAAATTTAAGCCCGGTTCTTTGATGTATTCTGTAAAATCAAGTACATCATTTATTGGCGATGAACCTCCTTTTTTAGCTGCTCCTGCAGATTTCATAGCATCTGTTATTAGGCCATCTTTAATATTCCCCGGTGACGGATTCATATCAAAGCCAGATCCTGCAGCAACAACTGAATTTTCAAAATCTTTCATTAATTGTAAAAATCTTTCTGCATCTTCTTCTTTCACGCAACGGTTGACCAGTTCCTGCTCTACTCCGCATAGTTCCGGGAATTCTGAAAGAATAGTTGAGCCTCCGATTCCTGCCATTAAATCTGACAGCTGCCCTAAAACCGGGTTTGCAGAAATTCCTGAGAAACCGTCTGAACCACCGCATTCCAATCCTAAAACAAGCTTAGAAATGGGTGCAGGTTTTCTTTCTATCTCATTCGCCTGTTTGATGGCTTCGTAAGAATCTTTAATAATTCCGCTTAACATTTCATCTACCGTTCCGGACTTTTGCTGTTCGTAAACGATAATTGGCTTTTTATTATCCGGACTGATTTTTTCCAGGGCATCTTTAAAAATCTGAACCTGTAAATTCTGACAACCCAGGCTTAAAACGGTTGCTCCGGCTACATTCGGATTGTTAACATATCCTGCAAGCAATCTTCCCAATGCTTCAGCATCCTGACGAATTCCACCACAACCGCCCTGATGTGTAATGAATTTAACTTCAATATTTTTAAATACTCTTGAATCCCGCTCATCTTCAACAGCAGTTTCCGTTTCGGAATTATTAATTAATGATCTTAGCAATAACTGGTGTTTTGTCACTTTTTCAAACAACAGTTCTTTTTCAAAAACATCCTTTAAAATCTCAACATTTCTGTTTTCACAAAAAACCAGCGGAAAAAATAACCAGACATTTTCTGTACCCACCTGTCCGTCTTCACGGTGATAGCCCATAAATGTTTTATCTTTCCATTTATCAACATTGGGAGCGGTCCAGGAAGTGGTTTCTGTTTTGCGTTCTACTTTTGCACTTTGATGTTTTACGTTTTCGGTGGTAATCACTTCTCCTTTCCGGATCGGCTGGCTGGCTTTTCCCACCAAAACTCCGTACATGATAATAGAATCACCTACGGCAAGATGTTCGGTCACGAATTTGTGTTTCGCCTTCGTGTCTTTTATAATTTCATAAGTAAGTTCACCCAAAGTAACAGTTTCCCCCTGCGCCAGATCTACCAGTGCGACCGCTACATTATCCTTGGGATTTACTTTTAGTACTTTCTTTTGCATTTTTTCTAAGAATAAAATTGTATAAAGTTGTGATACGCAGTTTCTACATTGTTGTGGTCTATTTCCCACAAAGCTTTTGCTACTGCATCTTTCAGTCCGTCAACCTGACTAAGGTCTGTATCCCAGAAAGCGGTTTCACTTAATGATAATTCTGCTACTTTCCCATAATCTCCGTTTGTCCAGATTTCTTTGAATTGAGCAACAATGGATTCTTCATCATTAATTGGCAAAGATTTTTCACCAAAATTTCCCTGATAGAATCTGATTAAACTTGCCAAAGAGAATACCAGATTTAGTGGTAATTTTTTGTTGATTTCAACATAACCCAGTAAGCTCGGAAGGATTCTTACTTTAAATTTAGAAACAAAATACAGTGCAATGCTCGCCTGATAATGTTTAATAAAAGGATTTCTGAATCTGTCAAAAACTTCTTCTGCAAAATCTTTCAGTTCCGTTTCATCAAGACCTAAGGTCGGATTCACTTCATTAAAAATGGTTTCACCTAAAAACTTCCCGATAAATGCATCATCAATAGATTCTTTTACCGTTTCCTTACCTGATAAAATTGCCGGAGCCAGCATTAAGGTATGACCACCATTCAGGATTCTCACTTTTCTCAAACGGTACGGCTGAATATCATCAACCACCAAAATCTGTTCGTTAATTTTGTCGAAAGGAATTCTCTCTTTTAAATTTCCGGCATCCTGAATTACCCAAAGTAAGAATGTTTCAGAAACAACCATCATCTGATCTTCATAATCCAACTGATCTTCGTATGATTCTGCATCATCTTTCGGATAACCCGGAACAATCCTGTCGACCAATGTATTATGGAAATAATTACTTTGATTAATCCATTGTGCAAAATCAGGATCTAAATTCCAAAGTCGGGCATACTTCAGGATCATATCTCTCAACGAAAACGCATTGTCTTCAATCAATTCACAAGGAATAATTCTTACTCCTTTATCTGCCGCTCCGTTGAAATGTCTGAATCTCTCGTGTAATAAAACCGTTAGTTTTGCAGGGAAATTCTTGTGCGGACCAACGTAATCATCTTCTGATTCGTCATAAGCAATTCCTGTTTCTGTTGTGTTTGAGAAGATAAATTCTAATTCCTCTTCTTTCGCCAACGCCAAGAATTCATCATAATTTGTATAAGGATTAATCGACTTCTGAATCGCAGAAATTACTTGTTTTGTATCAATAATTTCCCCTTTTTTAATTCCCCTTGAGAA
The DNA here is from genome assembly GCF_900182655.1 of Chryseobacterium rhizoplanae. Taxonomy (GTDB): domain Bacteria; phylum Bacteroidota; class Bacteroidia; order Flavobacteriales; family Weeksellaceae; genus Chryseobacterium; species Chryseobacterium rhizoplanae. The sequence continues at coordinate 678,760 of NZ_FXTC01000001.1, read as the reverse complement.
AAGCGTGTATAGATTACCTTGTTCTTCCAATTTATGAACTGAACCGCCCACTGTTGGCTGAACGTTTACAATTCCGGCATTGAATCCCGCTTCTTTATTTAATTTATCAATGACATAATCTGTGAATCCTCTCATAAAATTTCCGCCTCCAAACTGCATTATTTTAATAGGAAGTTTTTCCTGAGAATGGTTTAATTCACGATTTAATTTTTGTTTTGTCTGATTTTCCATCTTTCTAATTTGAATTAAATGATATTTTTAATTCTATAAATTTTTTAATGCAAAGTCTGCAAAGTTTTTTTGCTAACATGCTGTATATTTTTAAGTTTCAAAGGCGTTTGACTACGTCGAATCTTTGATTTCACTCAGCGAAGAACGCTAATTTTCACCAAGATTTTTTTTCTACTGACTTATCACTTTATATTTTGGAACCAATATTTTCATTACTGTCCATGCGATAAGATATGCTACGGCACAGGCTGAAAATATGATCATATAGCCTTTGTCAATTCCGTCTACAACTACTGATCCTGATTTTTCCAACTGCTCAAAAAATCCGTCGGGTAATCTTTCGTTGATGTATTGAGGGTATTTTTCCAATAAAGGAATTCCGTCAACCGTGGACCAGGCTTTATGAGCATGATCGAACAATACGCCTGAAGATTTATTAATAATGAATGAACCGATTCCACCCGCCATTCCGCCAATTCCGGTAATGGTTGCAATAGCTTTTTTCGGAAACATATCGCCTACTGTCGAAAAAATATTCGCCGACCATGCCTGATGTGCTGCTCCTGCAATTCCGATAATTAAAACCGGAATCCAATACGTTATCGAACCTAAAGGTTGTGCTAAAAGGGCCAACAAAGGAAAAAATGCGAAAATCAGCATGGCTTTCATTCTTCCTGAGTAAGCATTCATGTCTTTCTTTTCCACAAAATATTTTGGAAGCCACCCGCCGATGATTGACAATAAAGTAATCATATAAAGAACGAATAATGGCAATGCACTTTGTGTAGAATCCATTTTGTAAACGGAACTTAAATAAGCCGGAGTCCAGAATAAAAAGAACCACCAAACGCCGTCTGTCATAAACTTTCCAAAGGCAAAAGCCCAGGTCTGTTTGTAACTGAAACATTCTTTGAAAGTGAACTTTTTTTCTTCTGTCTGCACAGTATTTTCTTCAACAGCAAAGTCTTGCTGATCCTGCTGAATATAGGTTAATTCATGCCCGTTAACTCTATGATGTTCGTGAGGCTTTTTGTAGTAGAAAACCCACAAACCCATCCATACAAATCCCAACGCTCCAATGATGATAAATGCCCATTCCCAACCCATGGCTTTTGCTATAAAAGGAATGGTAACCGGTGCTGCCAAGGCCCCAACCGTTGCTCCTGCATTGAAAATGCTTGTTGCTAAAGCTCTGTCTTTTTTAGGGAAATATTCCGCTGTAGTTTTAATTGCTGCCGGGAAATTTCCTGCTTCACCAATAGCCAGTACGAAACGTGCAAAAATAAACAGCGTTACACTCGTACTGATGATGGCAGAGGTATTGGAAACAGTAGAAATCAATTCTTTAGATCCGTGAAAGCCTGCCAACCAGTTTCCGGTAAGAATTCCTGAAGTTGCAATTCCGCAAAATGCATGTAGAACTGCACCGACAGACCAGATTCCGATTGCCCACAGGAAACCTTTTTTAGTATCCATCCAATCGACAAATTTTCCAGCGAAAAGCATTCCTACTGCATAGAAAATAGAGAATAATGCCGTGATATTTCCATAATCATTATTGTTCCAGTGAAATTCCGGTGCGATAAAATCTTTCCACGTCAAAGATAAAACCTGACGATCAAGATAATTGATCGTTGTTGCAATGAACAGCAAAAAGCATATCGTCCATCTGAAGTTGCTCGGTTTAAGAGACTTAACTGAACTCATATTAATTTTAGAATTAGTTTTGTTTGAATGTTTTTAAGACGTTTCACTCAGCCAGGATCACAAGGTGTTTCCAGCTTTCTTATTCATTATTATTTTAAAGTCTGAATAATTGCCAGAACTTTTACCGTTTCATTTTCTATCGTTGTATAGTCTTTAGCAAGCATTAATTCTTTGCTTACCAGTTTGCTTCCCATTCCTACTGCTGAAACACCGGCTTTGAACCAGCTTTCGATGCTTTCTTTAGTGGTATCTACTCCACCCGTCGGCATAAATTTCAGATTGGGGAAAACATCTTTGATCGCACTCATAAATCCGGTTCCTAAGGCGTTCCCGGGGAATAGTTTAATGAAAGTAACACCAGCATTTTCAGCTTCGATAATTTCAGTCGGCGTCATACAACCCGGACTGTACAACAGATCTTTCGGAATCAAAAATTCTGCAACCTCAGCTACGAAACCAGGACTGATAAAGAAATCTGCTCCTACTTTATAGTATTCTTCAGTTTGTTTCACATTTTTTATTGTACCAATTCCCAAAAGCATTTCCGGCATTTCTGCATTACGGATTTCTACCATTTTTGTAAAATTACTTAACGCAGCATCACCACGGCTTGTATATTCCACTGCACGAATTCCTGCTTTGTAAAGTGATCTCAGTATTTCCAGAGTTATTGTTTCATCAGTATTATAATATAGAGGCAAAACCCCTTGGTTGATGATCGTATTTGTAACCGATTGAATTTTTGTCATTTTCGTTAATTATTTTGTTTGAAAATAATCTTTGATGGGGTTTTATCCATCCTTTAGTATGCTGTCCCTTCGAGACTTTATCTTAATCTTTTCTTTTAACGCAAAGGGTGCAAAGCTTTTCTTTTTAAGGCCTGACGTGTATTTTAAGTTCGTAAAGGCGTTTGACTAGGTCGAATCTTTGATTTCACTCAGCGAAGTCGGCAATTTTTTAGTTTTATCGATAAGCCAATTGCCAAAAGCCAGCTACCTTTTTATTCTTCCGCCTGAACCTCCGTTCATGACTTCCAGAATATCTTCGACACTGCTGTAATTGATGTCCCCTAAAATGGTATGCTTTATCGCACAGGCTGCATTAGCGAATTTCAATGCTTTTTCGTCATCAAAGTTGATTAACCCATAGATCAAACCTGCTGCAAAAGCATCTCCTGTCCCGATTCTATCGACTACAGGATTAACTTCCAACAATTCAGTTTCAAAATAGCTATCGCCAATTAAAGCTCTTCCCTGTGTCTGCTGAGAACTTGCTGTAACGCCAATTCTTATTTTGTCAAAAATTTTATGAATAGAAGGAATTTGCTGTTTTAATTCTTTACATGCATCAATAAAACCTTCTTTATCTGATGAAAACTGAGTTCCGAGAATTTCATTAATTTCATTCACTCCACCGATAAAAATCGTTGAATAAGAAACCAGTTCTTTCAAAATTTCGTTTCCGTTTTTGCCGTATTTCCAAAGATTTGAACGGTAAGCAGGATCGGTTGTAATTTCGATTCCCAATTCACGGGCTGTTTGTAAACCTTCTTTCAGACTTTCATAAGCGGCTTCGGAAATTCCTGGACTGATGCCTGTCCAATGGAAATACTGGCAGCCTTTAAGGGCTTTTTTCCAGTCAATCTGTTCAGGCTTACTATTGGCAAAAGAACCGTTCAGTCTATTGTAAGCAATCCTGCTGGCGCGAACTGATGAGCCTACTTCTAAAAAGTACAAACCTAAAGGATGTTCATTTTTGTTGATAAATGTGGTGTCAATCCCAAAACTTTTAATGAAGGAAATGGCCGATTCACCTACAAAATCATCAGAAACGCTGCTGATATGTCTTACATCACAACCCATTGTTGCCAATGAAGATGCTACATTAAGCTCCGTTCCGCCGAAAAAGAATTCCATTTCATGGCTTTGCTTCATGGTTCTGTTTCCGGGTGGTGAAAGTCGCATGATGACTTCCCCGAATGTGACTATTTTGCTGCTCATTTTTTTATCAACCTTTTATTTTTTATCTCTCGCAGATTTAGCAAATCTGGCAGATGATTATGTTTAAAAAATCTGCTCAATCTGCGAGAGATTTTTTATTTAATCTGAAATTTAAAAATCAAAATAATTTTTTGCGTTATGATAACAAATATCTGAAATGGTCTTACCAATCAGTTCGATATCATCAGGTAATTCACCGTTTTTCATTTCTTCTCCGAAAAGGTTACACAATACTCTTCTGAAATACTCGTGTCTCGGGAAAGAAAGAAAACTTCTGGAATCTGTCAGCATTCCAACGAAACAGCTGATCAACCCCATGTTTGAAAGAGCATTCATCTGCTTGATCATACCGTCTTTCTGATCAAGAAACCACCATCCTGATCCGAACTGTACTTTTCCTTTGATGCTTCCATCATTGAAATTCCCAATCATTGTCGCAAAAACCTCATTGTCAGCAGGATTTAAATTGTATAAAATGGTTTTTGTTAACTTATCTTTTCCGTCTAATGTATTCAGTAATTTAGACAGGGTTTCAGCCTGAACGAAGTCACCTATAGAATCCCATCCCGTATCAGGACCAAGAATTCTGTGCATTCTTTCATTATTATTTCTCAATGCTCCAAGATGAAACTGCTGAACCCAACCATATTTGTGGTACGCTTCTCCTAAAAATAATAAAATGGCAGTTTTGAATTGATTCACCTGCTTTTCAGCAATTACTTTTCCTGAAATTTTATCATTAAAAATTGCGTTTACTTCTGCTTCTGAAGCTTCTTCAAAAGAAATATTATTTAATCCGTGGTCGCATAATCTGCAACCGTTTTCATGGAAGTATTCAATTCTTTTGATTAAAGCATTACATAAAGTATGATAGGAATTAATTTCAATTCCGGCAGATTCGCCTAATCTTGAAATATAATCCGCAAAGTTGTGATTTTCAATTAAAATTGCTTTATCAGGACGGAAAGCGGTACTTACTTTAATACTGAAATCGCTTTTTGCCAGATCCTGGTGATAATTCAATAGATCTGTAGGATCTTCCGTAGTGCACAGAGATTCTACATTCATCATTTTTAATAAGCCTCTTGTTGATTTTTCAGGAGTATGAAGCTGAGCGGTGATATTTTCGTAGATTTCTGATGCGTTGTCTGCATTTAATAATTCATCAATTCCGAAATATCTTTTTAATTCCAGATGTGTCCAGTGGTACAAAGGATTTCTCAATGTATATGGAACTGTTTTTGCCCACGCCTCAAATTTTTCTTTATCTGAAGCGTCCCCCGTGATGAATTTTTCGTTCACTCCCATGGTACGCATAGCTCTCCATTTGTAATGGTCACCTGCAATCCAAACCTTTGAGATGTTATCGAAAACAGTGTCTTCCGCAATATCTTTAGGAATCAAATGATTATGATAATCAATGATGGGTTGTTTTTCCGCGTATCTGAAGTATAATTCTTCTGCGTATTTATTTTGTAATAAAAAGTTATCTGTAATAAAAGGTTTCATTCTAGTCTGATTCTGTTGTTACTCATTAGCAGGCTTCCCGATGGTTGCCAAAATACCTCCATCCACGTAGATGATCTGTCCGTTGATGAATCTGCTTGCGTCAGAAGCTAAGAAAATAGCTGTTCCTGCAAGATCTTCCGGATTTCCCCATCTTCCTTCCGGAGTTCTGCTGATGATAAAGTCATTAAAAGGATGTCCATCTACCCGGATTGGTTCTGTCTGAGAAGTAGCAAAATATCCGGGGCCGATTCCGTTTACCTGAATATTGTGTTTTGCCCATTCTGTCGCCAGATTTTTGGTAAGCATTTTAAGGCCGCCTTTTGCAGAAGCATAGGCTACTACATTGTCACGTCCCAGCTCACTCATCATCGAGCAGATGTTGATGATCTTACCGGATTTTCTTTTGATCATGTATTTGCCAACTAATTTCGACATGATAAAAGGTCCTGTAAGGTCTACATCGATTACTTTTCTAAAGTCTTCCACTTCCATGTCGATTGCCGGAATACGTTTGATAATTCCTGCATTGTTGACAAGGATGTCAATTTTTCCATGGGCAGCTTCCATTAAAGCTACTTTCTGAGCGGCTTCCAGCTCGTCTGTCACATCAAAAAGATAACCGGTTGCTTTATACCCTTTTGAATGATAGTAGTTTAAAGCTTCTTCTAATTTTGACGGTGTTGTACCTGTGATCGCCAGTTCAGCACCTGCAGCGGCAAGACCTTCTGCCATTGCCATTCCTAATCCGTGAGTACCGCCTGTAACGACTGCTACTTTACCGGATAAATCAAATAAATTCATTGGAAAAATTACTTTAGTTCGTTAGTTTTGATACCGTCCATATCACCGTAGTCCATATTTTCTCCGGCCATACCCCAGATAAAAGTATAATTGGAAGTTCCGACTCCTGAGTGGATAGACCATTCCGGAGACAATACCGCCTGTCTGTTGGTCATAAAAATATGACGCGTTTCATCAGGCTGTCCCATGAAGTGGCTTACTGTCTGCCCTTCTTCCAGATCAAAATAGAAATAGGCTTCCATTCTTCTGGTGTGAGTATGCGCAGGCATTGTATTCCAAACGCTTCCCGGGTGAAGTTCCGTCATTCCCATTTGAAGTTGGCAGGTTTCCAGTACAGAATTTACAATCAGTTTATTAATCGTACGCTTGTTGGCATATTTCTCTTCACCCAATTCTACAATTTCGGCTTCACTTTTCGTAATTTTTTTAGTTGGATAAGTCTGATGTGCGGGCGCTGAGTTGATATAAAAATAAGGTTGTGCATCACCTGATTTTTCAAAAACTACTTCTTTAGCTCCTTTCCCGATGTATAAGGCTTCTTTGTTTCCTAGCTCATATACGTCACCGTCTACTGTTACTTTTCCGGCACCGCCAACGTTGATTATTCCCAGTTCTCTTCTGTCAAGAAAATGCTGGGCTTTCAAATCGTCCGTAGGTTCCAGCTTCAAAGCCTGTGCTGAAGGCATAACACCTCCTACAATCAGCCTGTCATACATAGAATAGACTAATTTTATCTTATCTTCATTAAATAAATCATTGATTAGAAACTCCCTCCTAAGATCTTCAGTGGTATACTTTTTTACATCTTCGGGATGATGGGTGTAACGAAATTCTGATTGTGACATACTACTTATACTTTTCTTTTGCGGTTTTATCAAAACCTGTTAAACACTGTGTAATCGATTGCATAAAATTACACTAAAATCTGATAGAAATACTTATGGGATAAATATATAATTATTCTTTAATTAGTTAACAAAAAATTAATTTAAATATTTAAATACCTAATTTACAGTCAATTAATTTTAAAAATAACATAAAAAATCAGAAAACTCACAAGAAATTGTATGGAAGATATTAACCAAAATTAATGCTTAAATGATGTTTCAATATAAAACCATGCCAAAATAAAATAACAAAATCAAGATATTGATTTAATAATAATAAACCAAAATAACTGTATATATTGTACACAATAATAATAATTAATATAGAGTATAAAATTAAGCCAAGAATATTAACCTGAAAAGATGATAAAAATCAGAAATATTACAAAAAAATAATCTTGACTATTAGTTTTGGTAAATTTTTAAGAGTAAAAACGAATCAATTTTAGGCAAAAATTAAGTTTTAAATTAATAAAGAATAAAGAAAATTGATTTCTTTTACATCAATATCCCAAGCTAGCGTAAAATTAACAAACAGTTAATTTACAACACTTTAAAGTATTAGAACCATCCATTATTTTGCAAATCCACTCCTCTTTCAACAATCAAATTAATGAAAAAATAATATTTTTTTCTTTGCGTATTAAAAAATAATATTAGTTTAGAAGCCAGGATATTTGTCATGAAAATTTACGCAATCGATTGCACTCTAAAATGTGTATAATCTTTCATAAAATATTTGCCGCTAAAAATCAGTAGAATACTTTACAAATCCACACAAAACAAAACGATTGAAAAAAACTTTCAACCAACAATTAAAACTATAAGGATACAAAATGGATAAAAGAGTACATTCAATAAAGTGGTTATATTTAACTGTCTTTCTACTTCCTGTCCTTGCTACGGCTCAAGAAAAAGAAACTAAAAAAGAAACTGAAAAAAACATTGATGAAGTGGTTTTGGTTGGTTATTCTAAAGTTTCAAAAAAAGATGTTACCAATGCTGTTGGCTCCGTAAAAGCTGACGATGTAAAAGATATGCCTGTAAACAGTGCGGCAGAGGCAATTCAGGGAAGAGTTGCCGGTGTTCAGATCACGGCCAGTGAAGGTTCGCCCGGCGCTGAAGTTGAAATTAAGGTAAGAGGCGGTACTTCGATTACACAAAGTAATGCTCCTCTCTATATTGTAGACGGAATCCAGATGGATAACGCTCTGTCAATCATTTCTCCTAAAGAGATTGAATCTATTGAAGTTTTAAAAGATGCTGCTTCTACCTCTATTTACGGATCGCGAGGTGCCAATGGTGTTGTTTTGATCACCACAAAAGGCGGCCGCAAAAAAGCTGCTGCTCAAATCAACTACAGCGGTTATACAGGGGTACGAAAAATCACAAACACAATTCCTGTTCTTGATCCTTATGACTTTGTAATGTATCAGTATGAGCTTTACAATAAAAATGGTATTGCCGACGACATTACAGCGTTTACAACCCGATATGGTAATTTCAATGAACTTGCTGAGAAATACGGAAATATAAAGAAAAGAGACTGGCAGGATGAGCTTTTCGGAAAAGAGGCATTCAACTTCACTCATAATTTAAGCTTAACAGGCGGTTCCGATAAATCTGCCTTTTCATTGACTTTAAATCATGTGGAAGAAGATGGGATAATGCTCTCCTCCGGCTTCAGAAGAAGCATGGCCAATTTCAAATATGATTATGATATTTCAAAAAAACTGAAGGTTGGATTTAATGTCCGATACAGCCGTCAGCTGATTTCCGGAGCAGGAACTTCTGCAAGTGGATCTCAGGGTACCAACAGATTAAGAAACGCTGTAAGATATCAGCCTTTCGAAGGAGGCAGCAATGTTCCTATTGATGATTTTGATCCTAACTACGCCACATTAACAAATCTTGTAAATCCTTTAATTTTAAATGATAACGAAGTAAAGGACGCAAAAACAAATGATTTATTGTTAAATGCATATTTGAATTATAACATTACCAAAAACTTAACTTTCAGAAGTGTTGTAGGATATGTTCAGAAAGATAATTTTATTAATCAGTTCTGGGGCACCGTTACCAGTGATGCAAGATCGAATAACAATCAGCCGATTGTACAGTTAACGAGAAACCAGACCAGAAGAATTACCAATACCAACACTCTAAATTATACCCAAAAATTCGGAAATCATAAATTAGACTTATTATTGGGAGAAGAAACCGTACAGACTGACGGAGAAACCTCAAGTACATACACCAAATGGCTACCAGTATCTATTACACCTAATGAGGCTTTTGCTAATATCCAATCTGCAACTCCACCTTCAGGAATGATTCAGGATGCTCCCAAAACCGGTGCATTACCTCCAGACAGACTTCTTTCTTTTTTTGGTAGAGCAAACTACATTTTTAATAATAAATATATCATAACAGCCTCTATAAGAGCCGATGCGTCCAATGTCTTCGGAGTAGGAAACAGATGGGGAACTTTTCCTGCAGTTTCTGTAGCATGGAAACTTAAAGAAGAAAATTTCCTTAAAAGTAAAGAATGGCTGGAGGAGCTTAAATTACGTTTCGGATATGGTCTTGCGGGAAACAACAGAATTCCGGCCTACCTTTATGATACTTTCTTCACGACTTCCACCGACTACGGATATACCTTCGGAAGCGGTGTAACTCCGGGAGCTACTACAGGAAATACTTTGGCAAACAAAAACGTAACATGGGAAGCTACCGTATCTAAAAACTTAGGGCTCGACTTCGGGTTTTTTAACGGAAGATTATATGGTAGCATCGACGGATATATTACTGATACAAAAGATTTATTGGTCTTAGCAAAAATTCCTCAGACGTCAGGATATGAGTATCAGTATCAAAACTCAGGAAAAACACAGAACAAAGGTCTGGAATTTACACTGGGAGGACTTATTGTCAATAAAGAAAACTTTACATGGAAAACAGATTTCAACATTTCTACCAACAAAAATATTATTAAAAGCCTGGGGGCGAATGTTTCGGGAGGAAATGATTATTATCTGGTAGCTTCAGGATGGGTAAACAGTTTGTATGATTTCATTGCTAAAGTGGGAAATCCTGTAGGAACTTATTATGGATACGTAACTGAAGGACGCTATGAGATCAGTGATTTCGATTTCAACCCGACCACTCAGGCTTATACATTAAAAAACGGAGTTCCAAGCAGCAGTGCTGTAGCTAACGGTTCAAAACCAATCCAGCCGGGAGATCTTAAATTGAGAGACCTGAATGGTGACGGACAAATTACGGCAGCCGACCAGACCGAACTTGGAAATGCACAGCCAAAATTCTTCGGAGGTTTCAGCCAGACTTTCAGATACAGAAACTGGGATATGAGTTTATTCTTTAATTTCTCTATCGGGAACAAAGTATATAATGCCAATAAAATCGAGTTTTCCACTCAATATTTATACAGAGACAACAACATGTCTGCCGATGTTGCAGACAGATGGAGATGGTTCAATGATCAAGGAGTAAAAGTTACCGATCCTACTGCTTTGGCAGCGCTAAATGCAAACACAACCATGTGGACACCGCCACAAGGAAATTATATCCTCCATTCTTACGCCATCGAAGACGGATCTTTCTTAAGACTGAATAATGTTACAATAGGATATACCCTTCCAAAAAACTCATTGGAGATGCTTGGTATCAAAAATTTCAGGCTGTATGCTACGATAAATAATTTATTTACCATCACAGGTTACAAAGGATATGATCCTGAAGCCAGTACAAGAAGAAATCCTTTAACTCCGGGAGTTGATTATGCTGCATATCCTAGAAGCAGATTTATTTTAACAGGTATTGATTTAACCTTTTAATTGAAAATTAACATGAAAAAAACAATAATTATAATAAGTTGTATCCTATCTCTTACCACCATCCATTCATGTAGCGATTATCTTGAACCTGAAAACTATTCAAGTGTTGCAGAAGCTCAGCAATTCGATAGTGTATCCGACACATTTACCGCTTTAGTGGGAGTTTACAGCCAGCTTGCGGGTGATGACGGATACGGACAGAGATTAGCATTAATATATCCGCATTCAAGTGATGATTTCAGAACTTCGGGAGATTACAACTGTAATGACAGAAGAGGTCTCGCAACATTTGGTGCCTGCCCTACCAATACAGAATTAAATAAGCCTTTCTTAAAATTATATTCAGGAATTGAAAGAGCCAATCTTTGCATTAAAAATATACCGCTGTCCCCTGTTTACAAGACAGGTTCTGACGCTGATAAAAAATTAATGGACAGATATCTTGGAGAAGCTTTAACATTGAGAGCTCAGTTTTATTATGAACTGATCAGAAACTGGGGTGATGTACCTTTTCAGGACAAACCATCTGCAGATTATGACAATCTTTATTTAGCGAAAACTGACAGAGACGTTATTTACGAAAAAATGATTGCTGATCTTGCCCATGCTGCAAACTTAGTTCCGTGGAGATCCGAAGGAAGCACGACCAATGCCAGAATTTCCAAAGGTTTTGTAAAAGGATTAAGAGCAAGAATCGCATTAGCAAGAGCAGGATATTCTTTAAGAAGAAATCCACAGCAGATGGTGAAGGGAACCAATCCTCAAACCTATTATCAAATTGCTCTTGATGAATGTAAAGACATCATGAATCATACTGGTGAACATAGCTTAAACCCAAGCTACGAGCAAGTTTTCAAAGCTTTACATTCAAACTCGCAAGACACCACCAACGAAATCATTTTCTGTGTAGGAGCATTCGGAGGAAACGCAAGAACAGACAGTAAAATCGGTTACTATAATGGCTTAAAGCATGATGACAACTCCAGCTGGAAAGGCGGAGGAGGAATCAATGCCCTTCCGACTTATTTCTACGAATTCAGTAAATATGACTTGAGAAGAGATATGAACGTTGGAATTTTCAAAGTGAATAATTCTAATCAGGCTGAACTCGTAAATGCTATTTCTTTCACAGATTCTAAATACAGAAAGTCCTGGACCAATGTAACAGGACCTTCTCAAAATCTTGCTGTTGACTGGCCTTTGCTGCGTTTTTCAGATGTATTATTAATGTTTGCTGAAGCAGATAATGAACTTCACGGAGCGCCTTCTTCAGATGCCATCAATGCGGTAAAAGCGGTAAGAAACAGGGCTTACACAGGAAATTTAGGACAAGTTGGAACAATTCCTACCGATAAAAATGAGTTCTTCAATTATCTTGTTCAGGAAAGATTATTGGAACTGGGTTGTGAAGGGATCAGAAAATATGACTTGATCCGCTGGAATTTATTAGATGCTAAAATTACGGAAACAAGACAAAAATTAACCGCTTTTGCCAACGGAACAGGTCAGTATGCTAACGTACCATTGAATCTTTATTATAAGAAATCAGTTTACGATCCTACAAAAACGGCGCAGCAAAATATTAATGATATCGATATTTTCTTTACAGGAGGAGATAGGTCCCAGGTATTTTATCTGCCTTCTCAGGATGCAACTCCAGCAGGATATACTAAAATAGCGTGGAGAGCCGCAGTGTTAACAACATATATCAGCGATCCTGTAAAAGGTTTTGCGCAATATTTCCAGCCCAACAAAAGAGAATTATTGCCTATTTACAGTGATATCATTATGTCAAATTATAACCTTACACAAGATTACGGCTACTAGAAATTAAAAATACATTCATATTAAGTTGAGAATACAGGCTTGGCCTAGGCTAAGTCTGTATTTTAAATCACATTAAACCTTTATGAAAGCTCCTCTGATTAATATAAATTTTAACTTCATTTCAATACTTTCGATACTATTGTTAAGCCTTCTTTCTTTTAAAACTGCCGATAAAACGATCGTGGTTTCAAAAGACGGAAAAGGCAGCTTTACCACCGTACAACAAGCCATTGATGCCATTGAAAATGATTCTTCTATAAGGACAAAAATTTTAATTAAACCCGGAGTTTACAAAGAAAAAATCACCATTCCTGAAACAAAAGGACCCATTGTATTAGAAGGAGAAAACCCTCAGAACACCATCATTACGTATGATGATTTTGCTTCAAAAAAGAATGCAGAAGGAAAAGATATCGGAACCACAGGTTCTTCTACTATTTTTATTTATTCAAATAATTTCACAGCGAAAAACATTTCATTTGAAAACAGCTCAGGAAGAGTTGGGCAGGCCGTTGCCGTACTGACTTCAGGAGACAGAATCGCTTTTGAAAACTGCAGATTCTTAGGAAATCAGGATACCTTGTACTTAAAAGGAGTTCAGGATTCCACTGACAAGACAAAACCATCAAGAAATTACTTTAAAAACTGCTATATCGAAGGTACAACCGATTATATTTTCGGAGCCGGAACTGCCGTTTTTGAAAACTGCACCATTTATTCTAAAGAAACGGCAAGCTACGTTACAGCCGCTTCTACCCCACAGGAAAACGAGTTCGGATTTGTTTTTATCAATTCAAAAATCATCGGAAATGCCAAAGAAAACTCAGTGTATTTAGGAAGACCCTGGAGACCTTTTGCAAAAACCGTTTACATTGATTGCGAAATCAATTCTACCATAAAACCTGAAGGATGGCACAACTGGAGCAAACCTGATGCAGAAAAGACCACTTTCTATGCAGAATTCAACTCAAAAGGAAGCGGAGCCCATATTTCCAAAAGAGTTCCGTGGTCACATCAATTAACAAAAGAAGAAAGAAAAAAATACACTACAGAAATTATTTTAAAAGGAAACGACCGTTGGAACATCAAAAAAAGTTTGAAATAAACCTAATCCAAATCCAAAACACCAAGAATTTTCAATCATGAAAAAACACTTCAAAAAAATGTTCACGATAGGGACCTTATGTGGTATTGCTATGTTGACCAATGCTCAGGAAGTCTTGAGTTTTCCGGAAGCAGAAGGTTTCGGAAGATATACAACAGGTGGCCGCGGCGGAAGGGTTTATTTCGTAACAAAACTAACAGATGATGGCTCAGAAGGCACTTTAAGATATGCTTTAGACCAAAAAGGTCCGAGATATATTGTGTTTAAAACCGGCGGAACCATTTATCTGGAATCCCCTTTAAAGATAAAGGAAGGCGATGTTACCGTTGCCGGACAAACCGCTCCCGGAGATGGAATTACAGTTGCCAATTACGAAACTTTCATAGGCGCAGACAATGTAGTTATACGTTACATACGATTCAGAATGGGCGATCAGAAAAATTTTGAAGGCGATGCGTTAGGGGCAAGATTTATCAAAAATCTAATCGTTGATCATTGCTCTATGAGTTGGTCAACAGATGAAACAGTATCCATTTATGTGAATGAAAACACCACGCTTCAATGGTGCGTGATCGCAGAAAGTTTAAGAAATTCGGCTCACCGGAAAGGCGCTCACGGATATGGCGGAATTGCAGGAGGAAAATTTGCAAGTTTTCACCATAATCTCTACGCTCATCACGACAGTAGAAACCCGAGATTGGGAGAATATGCGGGAAGTAAATTTGCCCTGACCGATCTTACCGATTTCAGAAATAATGTGATCTACAACTGGGGACACAACAATATCTACGGTGGTGAAGGAATGAACGTAAATATGGTTAATAATTACTACAAACCGGGACCTGCAACCATGACCAGACAGAGAATTGTTGCCATTGATAAAAATGAAAAACCAGAGACAGAAGTTTACAATATCTGGGGGAAATATTACATCAGCGGAAATGTGATTGAAGGAAATGCAGAAGTAACAAAAGACAATTGGACACAAGGAGTTTTCGCACAGATGAAACCGTCTTATAACCTGATGGAAAAAGATAAAAATGAAATAAAAATCAACAAGCCTCATGATATTCAGAATAATGTAAAAACTGATGCTGCGAAAGCAGCTTATGATAAAATTTTACAGATCGGCGGTGCCAGTTTAGTAAGGGATGCCGTGGATTTACATGTTTTAAAAGATGTAAAAAACGGAAGCTTCACTTACAGCGGTTCAAAAGGAAGTTCCAACGGAATCATAGATTCTCAAAAAGATGTCGGCGGATTTCCAGATTTAAAAACAGGCAACCCCCTACCCGATTCGGACAACGACGGGATGCCTGATGAATGGGAAATTAAGAATAAATTAAATCCAAAAGTGGCCAATTCCAACGAACGGGATTTGGACAAAAACTATGATAATATTGAAGTATATTTTAATGATCTGGTTAAAAAAATAACCGAAAGACAATACCAATAACCATGAAAACTTTTAGTTAAAAGAACCAGTTATCTAATAAAAAATATTATGAAATTCAACTTGTTTAGAATAATAATGGCAGGAGCATTTTTGAGTTCAGCATTTTCTCTGGCTCAGACTTCTGTAATTGAAAAAATTAAGAAAAATCCAAAAGCTCCCTTTTCCTATGCAGAACTTTCCGTAAAAGATGGCGGAAAATGGGAAGGTAATCAATACATTGGAGGAACTTTCAAAAATATTCAGGAAATCACTCTTCCTGAATCTCATACCGATCATTCTTACTATATCCGATATGAAGGTATCGGACTGGAAAACAACCAGATCGGCTACAGATTATATCTGGACTGGAGAAATGCTACGGATATTTTCGGTAAAAAAATAAACACTTTGGTTTTACCTGAAGTCGGACAAGACGGCTTTGAATCCTATCATCACGATGCCCCCTGGGGACAGGATATCTTGAAATCCGGCCGTACGATTGGCATCGGTTCTTATGGAAGATATGATGAACAAAATGATTTTGTTGAAACTTTTAAAATTGTAAAAAATACAGCCGTAAAAGTTGTTAATGAAAAAGACCAGTCTTACGCATCTATCGATTATAAAGGCTGGAAAACCTGGGGAAATCCCATCGATTTACAGTCAAAACTGACGATTTTCAACAGAGACAGGTTTGTAAAAGTAGATTTAAACTTAAGAAATACCATTTCAGGATTATGTACCGGAATTGTTGCTTTTAAAAATATTCCGTTAAAACAGGGAATCAGTAAAAATAAAAAATGGGGCTATATTGCTACTTATGGCAATCAAACCGAAACGAAAAAAGATGACAATCTGGGGATGGCTATCTTTTATCCTCTCGAAAGTTTTGATAAATATGTAAAAACAAAATCAACGCATACCGTGGTTTTCAAGAAAACAAAGAATGTCTCTTATTACTTTTTAGGAGCCTGGTCATTGGAACCAAACGGTTTGATAACAGAAGAAGCATTTTATCAGGACCTGGATAAAAAACTGGAAATTTTAGATAAAAATAATCAACTTTAAAGTTTAGATCATGAATTTCATTAACAATACAATAAAAGCATATGCAGTGGCCATTTTAGGTTCAGGAATGTTCCTTGCATGTGCTCAAACCAAAAATGTAACCGCAGCAAAAACTTCAACAGAAACTTCAAAATCAGGAAAAATAATTCCTTCCAATTTGAAATGGTCAGAAAGAATGCTGCTTTCCGAAATACATAGATTCCCCCAAGCCTGGATGCTTGATTTCAGTAAAAGCCCGAAATGGACCTATCCATCAGCGATAGTTTTGGACGGTGCAGAAAAAGTATATGCAAAAACAGGCAAAAAAGAATATTACGATTATATCAGCGGTTTCGGTGAAGACCTGATTAAAGAAGACGGTACAATCCTTACCTACGACATTTCTAAGTATAATATTGACATGCTCAACAGCGGAAATGTTCTTCTTTACCTTTATGAAAAAGAGAAAAAAGAGAAATACCTGAAGGCTCTTCAGACTTTACGTTTACAAATCGATGGGCAGCCCAGAACCAATGAAGGATCTTTCTGGCATAAAAAAATCTATCCTTACCAGGTTTGGCTGGATGGACTTTATATGGGAATGCCTTTCTACACACACTATACAAAAGATTTTATCAAAGGCGCAGATGCTCAGAAAGCGTATGATGATATTGTTTTCCAATTTGATTCCGTTCAGAAAAATCTTTTAGACAAAAAAACAGGACTTCTTTATCATGCCTGGGATGAAAGTAAAAAAGAAGCCTGGGCCAATAAAGAAACCGGACTTTCCCCAAATTTCTGGGGAAGAGCGATGGGCTGGTACGGAATGGCCATGGTAGATGTATTGGATTATTTACCTAAAAACCATCCGGGAAGAGCAAGATTAATTTCTTACCTACAATCTTACGCAGATGCCGTCATTAAAGTTCAAGATAAAAAATCCGGTCTTTGGTATCAGATTTTAGACAAGCCTTTGGAAAAGGGTAATTATGAAGAAGCGACAGCGTCAGCAATGTTCGTTTATACGATCATTAAATCGGTTAACGAAGGTTATCTTCCAAAATCATACAAAGCTGCTGCAAAAAAAGGTTACGACGGAATTATCAAAAATTTAATAACGGTTGATGAAAACGGCGTGGTTAATTTAAATAAATGCTGTGCCGTTGCCGGATTAGGAGGAAAACCTTACAGAGACGGTTCTTACGAATATTATGTCAACGAAGAAGTCCGTTCAAATGACGGAAAAGGAACAGGACCATTCATTTTGGCAAGTTTAGAATTTGAAAAATAAATCAAGAACCGCAAGCTGATTCCTATTACCTAAATAATGAATCTGATTTTATGAAGACAAAACTTTTAAATATAGCAGCGATCATATTATTTTCAGCTGCCCCAACATACCTCAACGCACAGGAGAAAAACATTGTTTCTGAAGTCTGGACTGCAGATCAGGGGAAAAATTACAGAAATCCGGTTTTATACGCCGATTATTCTGATCCGGACGCTATTCGTGTTGGTGAAGATTATTATATGACCGCTTCAAGTTTCAATGAAGCTCCGGGACTGCCCATTCTTCATTCAAAAGATATGGTCAACTGGGAACTGATGAATTATGCACTTCCTGATGTACTTCCAAACAACCATTTTTCCACACCAAAAAGAGGTGACGGAGTTTGGGCACCCAGTATCAGATTCCACAAAGGTGAATTTTACATCTATTGGGGCGATCCCGATTTTGGAATTTACATGGTGAAAACTAAAAATCCGCTGGGAACCTGGGAGAAGCCTGTTTTGGTAATGGAAGGAAAAGGTTTAATCGACTCCTGTCCGTTTTGGGATGAGGATGGAAATGCTTATTTAGTACATGGTTGGGCAGGAAGCCGCGCCGGAGTGAAAAGTATTCTGACTCTTAACAAAATGAATCCCGAAGGAACAAAAGTCCTGGATAAAGGGGTTCACATTTTCGATGGCCACGATGCACACCCAACAGTGGAAGGTCCGAAAATGTATAAAAGAAACGGTTATTACTACATTTTTGCTCCTGCAGGTGGTGTAGCAACCGGTTGGCAATTGGTATTAAGATCAAAAAATATTTACGGACCCTACGAAGAAAAAGTAGCGCTGGAACAGGGATCAACAAAAATCAACGGACCTCATCAGGGTGCTTGGGTAGATACACCTTCAGGGGAAGATTGGTTCTACCATTTCCAGGATGTGGATGCGGGCGGAAGAATCGTTCACTTACAACCGATGAAGTGGGAAAAAGACTGGCCTATCATCGGGATCGATAATAATAAAAACGGAATCGGAGAGCCGGTTTTAACCTATAAAAAACCCAACGTGGGAAAATCCTACCCTGTCGCTACTCCTCCTGAAACAGATGAATTTGATGGTGAAAAATTAGGAATTCAATGGCAATGGAGCGCCAACGAAAATATCGTGTGGTCTTCTAAACTTCCCGGACAGAAATTTTTAAGATTATTTTCAATAAAAGTTCCTGAAGGTGAAAAAAATCTATGGAATGTTCCGAATCTGTTAACCCAAAAATTCCCAGCCCCGAATTTTGCAGCTTCTACCAAAGTAAAATTAACTCCCGAAGATGCTAAAGAAGGCAAAACTGCAGGTTTATTAGTAATGGGATTAGATCATGAGTCAATTGTGATTACCAATAAACCCGATGGATTCTATATTCAGTTAAGAAGAGCTGAAAAAGCAGATAAAGGAGGTGAAGAGAAGGTTCTGTTTGAAACAAAATTAAAAGGAAACGAAGTCTATTTAAAAGTAAATGTAAGTGAGCCGAACGGCCTATGCCAGTTCAGTTACAGTGAAAACGGAAAAAATTTCATAAAAGCAGGTGACGTTTTTCAGTCAAAACCCGGAAAATGGATCGGTGCAAAAGTCGGTTTATATAGTATAAGTACTGCAAAAGCACCTCGTGGAGGATATGCAGATTTCGACTGGTTTAGAATTACTAAAAAGTAGAATTAGGATTGGATGTTACAAAGACATAAAGAAGCTTTAAAGGTACTCACATTGAGAGGCAAGGATTTTATCTTCGATAAAAATTAATTCTATAAAACTTATTGAAAATCTCTGATTTTCTTGTGCCTTAAAAATAGAGTGAAAATTAAAAACTTTGCGTCTTTGCGGTTACCAACAAGATATATTAGTCATGAAAAGAAAATTTAAGATAGTTTCATTTTTATTCGTCGTTTTGCTATTGTCTGCATGTCAATCACAAAACAACGTCCAAAAGGCAATGGCAAAACACAATAAAAAGGTCACCCATATTTATCTTATCGGAGATTCCACAATGGCAGATTATACCGGGGATTACGAACCTGGAAAAGATTATATGAAAGTCCGCTACCCGATTACCGGATGGGGACAGGTTTTTCAGCCCTATTTTACAAAAGACAGTCTGGCTTCTCTGAAACCCGCAATTACAACAGATTCTGTTGCTGTTATCGACAGAGCGCATGGCGGAAGAAGTACCAGAACATTTTTTCAGGAAGGAAGATGGAGATATGTATATGACCATTTGCAGCCGAACGATTATGTCATTATGCAGTTTGGTCATAATGACAGTTCTGAAAAGCATACAGAACGGTATGTAAATATTGAAGGATATAAAGAATTTTTAAGATTATTTGTAACGCAGACAAAACAAAAAGGTGCACATCCTATCATCTTAACACCCGTTGCCAGAAATTATCCCTGGAAAGATGGCAAACTGGAAAATGTACATGGAGAATATACACAGGCTCCCATTGAAATTGCTAAAGAAATGAATGTTCCTTACATCGATTTAAACAAATTATCCATGGAATATTTTACAAAGAAAGGACAGGACTTTACAACGAATCACTATTTCATGAATCTCCCTGAGAATGTGTATGAAGCCTATCCGAAGGGTCAAAAAGACAATACCCATTTTCAGCCGGAAGGTGCAAAAGCAGTGGCGTCCATTGTTTACCAGGAATTTAAAAAAGTAATTAAAACTCAGAAAAAATAAAATGAAGAAGTCTCTTACAATTATCGGTTTAGCAGCCATGATGTTTTCAGGGCAAACATATGCTCAGAACCTGGATATTTATAAAAACATTGAGTTTAAAATGCCTCAGGTGGCAGAAACTTCATTTGCAGCCAACACCGTTTCCATCACACAATATGGTGGCGTTGCAGGTGGAAATGTAAAAAATACGGAAGCTTTCAAAAAAGCAATTGAAGACCTTAGTATAAAAGGTGGCGGAAAATTGGTTATTCCCCGCGGAATGTGGTTAACGGGTCCCATTGAGTTGAAAAGCAATATCAATCTTCACGTGGAAGAAGGCGCTTTCATCGTTTTCAGTAAAGATAAAGCAGATTATCCCTTGGTTGACGTAAGTTTTGAAGGGTTAAACACCATTCGCTGCCAGTCTCCTATTTCCGCGAAAAATGCAACCAATATTGCCATCACAGGAAAAGGAGTAATCGACGGAAGTGGTGATGCGTGGAGAGCCATCAAAAAAAGCAAAGTTTCAGAATCTGAATGGAAAAACATAGTGAAATCTGGCGGATTATTATCTGCAGACGGAAAAACATGGTTCCCTTCAGAAAGTTATAAAAAAGGATTTGAAAGCAGTTCTAGTTTCAATGTCCCCGATAAAATTTCTAAAGATGAATTAACGACAGTTAAAGATTTTCTTCGTCCGGTAATGGTAAGTTTAGTTGGTTGTGATAAAGTTTTGTTAGACGGACCTACCTTCCAGAATTCCCCGGCATGGAATCTTCACCCGTTAATGTGTACCAACATTATTTTAAGAAATCTTACGGTCAGAAATCCATGGTTTTCACAAAATGGAGACGGTGTAGATCTCGAATCATGTAAAAATGTTTTGATTTACGATAATACTTTTGATGTGGGTGACGATGCCATCTGTATAAAATCAGGAAAAGATAAGGATGGCAGAAAGAGAGGAATACCGACTGAAAATGTAATTATCAAAAACAATGTCGTATACCACGGTCATGGAGGTTTTGTTATCGGGAGTGAAATGTCCGGCGGAGCAAGGAACATCCATGTTTCCGACTGTACCTTCATCGGAACAGATATCGGTCTTCGTTTTAAAACAACCCGTGGAAGAGGCGGAATTGTTGAAAATATTTACATTAAAAATATTGATATGATTAATATTCCGACACAGGTAATCGGATTCAATATGTTCTATGAAGGAGCTTCTCCTGTGTTAGAGGATGGCCAAAAGAAGGAAGGTAACAAAACGCCGGAAAAAGTATATCCGGTAACAGAAGAAACACCTGTTTTCAGAAATATTTTCTTTAAAAATATCAATGCCGTGAATTCTGATGAAGCCATTACGTTATTTGGTTTAGCAGAAATGAATCTTAAAAATATAGTCATTGAAGATTCGCAGTTTGATACGAGAAAAGCATTAACCATCGTAGACGCAGACGGAATTCAGTTGAAAAATGTAAAACTGAAATATTCGGAAGGAACGGGAGCAACCATTTACAACAGTAAAAACATCAATCTTTCAACAATGAAGTTTGAATCTGCCAATAAACCTGTTGTGAAAGTGTTAGGAAGCAAAACAGGAGCAGTATTGGTTCCTAAAGAAGTGACATCCAATAAAAATTCACTTTCCATCGGAAAAGATGTAGCAAAAAACGCAGTTAAATAAAATGCATCAAGGATAAGATAAAACCATTAAGATTGGTTAAGTTTTTAAGAATATTAAGCCGAGCTTTGGTTTGAATAATACTTAAAATCAGAATGATTTTCTAATTAAACTTAACTCCTTTAATATTCTTATGGTTTAAAATTTTAAAATTTGATAACATGAATTTTAGCAAAAAACATACTTATATTTCTATTTTTTGTGTAGGGACAATGGCATTTGGACAGGTAAACAGACCGAATGCCACTCCTTACACTAACGAAGGCACTTTTGAAAAGTTTAAGAAAAAATATCCTTTTATCACACCCATTGACAGACCTGTGCCGCAAAATATCAAAATAGATAAAGAGGTAGAATATACCAATATCAAAGGAATTTCTTTAAAAGCCGATGTATACTATCCTCGCGACCAATCAAAAAAATATCCGGGAATTGCTATGGTACATGGCGGTGGCTGGATTTCCGGAAGTAAGGAAAATGAAAAATTCATGGCAATGGAACTGGCTTCAAACGGCTACGTTGTGATTGCTATCGGATACCGATTGGCTGATGTCGCGAAATATCCTGCCGGAGTTGAAGATATTGAAACAGGTATTCAATGGGTAAAGAAAAATCATTCAAGATATTCCTTAAACAAAAAGAAAATGGCAGTTTTGGGTGAATCTGCCGGAGCTCAGATCGCTACTTTAGTCGGCGTCAGGAAAAATATTAAATTACAGGCTATTGTCAATGTAGATGGCGTAGTTTCTTTTGTTCATGAAGAATCCGGAAAAGAAGGAACCTACGATGCCTATTGGCTGGGGTATTCACAAAAAGACAATCCAAAAATCTGGAAAGAAGCTTCACCTCTCGAGTATGTAGATAAAAATACACCTCCTACCCTTTTCATTAACAGCTCTCAACCCCGTTTTCATGCGGGAAGAGACGATATGATGAAAAAATTAAAGAGTTATAATATTCCGACAGAATTTCATGAAATCAAAGATACTCCACACTCTTTCTGGTCGGCAGAACCTTGGTTTACAGAAACTTTGAATTTAACAATTGATTTTTTAAATAAAGTTTTGAAATAGTATTAATTATGATTTTAAACGCAAAGATTTAATTTAATATAAATGAATATTTAGCGAGCAAGGATGAATCAACGAATTGATTTAGTAAAGTTATCGTCACAGCTTCACGAAGTAAATTTTATTCGCCTTTGCTTTCTAAAAATTATGAGGTTTCATAAAAATCTTTGCATTAAAAAACAATAATCCAGTTTATGAAAAAGTTATTTTTAATTCTGTTCATATCGATGGCAAATTTTCTCTTTGCGGGAAATGACCCTTACATAAAAATTACCGTAGCCAAAGACGGAAGCGGAGATTTCACATCCATTCAGAAAGCCATAAATTCTATCAGAGATCTAGGGCCTGCAGAAGCTTTAGTTTTCATTAAATCCGGAATCTATAATGAAAAAGTGATTATTCCCTCTTCAAAACATAAAATTACCTTAGAGGGCGAAAATAAAGGCAATACCATCATCAGCAATAATGATTTCTCAGGGAAACCAGATGCATTTAATGAAAAGATGACAACCTTCAATTCCTATACTTTATTGGTAATGGGTGATGACATTAAAATCAGCAATCTGACCATACAAAACTCTTCATGCAATGAAGGACAGGCGGTTTCTCTTCATGTGGAAGGTGACCGTTTTGTAATTAAAAACTCAAATATTCTGGGCTGCCAGGACACCATTTATTCCGCAACCAATCACAGCAGACAATATTTCGAAAACTGCTATATTGAAGGAACAACTGATTTCATTTTTGGACAGGCAACTGTTGTTTTTAAAAACTGCACCATTAAAAGCTTAGCCGATTCTTATATTACCGCAGCCGCTACAGAAGCCGGCAGACCGTATGGTTTTGTCTTTTTCGACTGTAAATTAATTGCAAAAGAAAACATCACAAAAGTTTATTTGGGAAGACCCTGGAGACCTTACGCCAAAACCGTTTTCATTAACACCGAAATGGGAAAACACATCCTTCCCGAAGGCTGGAATCCATGGAAAGGCGACAAAATGTTTCCTGATAAAGAAAAGACCGCTTATTACGCAGAATCCGGCAGCAAAGGTGAAGGAGGAGACATCTCCAAACGAGTAAGCTGGTCGCATCAGGTGACGAAAAAGGATTTGAAAAATTATACCCTTGAAAAAATTTTTGATGGATGGAATCCAAACATGAGTAATAAGTAATTATTACCACAATTAAATTGACATAGGAAAATGGAGCGTTAAGAAAATTGTACTGTTTAAGCACAACACTAAAATTGTACTGAAAAGCAAATATTAAATTCGTGCGAGTTTTAGAATTTTTAGAGAACAGGAATAATTTTTTAGCGGAAGTTTCCAAGTCTTGAACTTTTGGTTCTTTTGTTTTAAGACAAAAGAACATGAATTAAAAAATTATTTAAATGAAAAAACTACTTTTAATAGTATACATTTGTTTGGCAACATTCGTATTTGCTCAACAAAAACCCACCCTTTTTCTCATCGGTGATTCTACTATGGCCAACAAAGAAAATCCGGATAAAAATCCAGAACATGGTTGGGGACAGGTTTTGCCACAATTTTTAACAACAGGAATTGAAATTCAGAATCATGCGATGAACGGCCGAAGTTCAAAAAGCTTCCGGACTGAAGGCAGATGGGATAAAGTGGAAAAACAGCTGAAAAAAGGGGATTTTGTCATTATTCAGTTTGGACATAACGATCAGAAATTTAAAGATTCCACGAAATTCACCAATCCATATACACAATATAGAGCCAATCTGGAAAGATATGTAAATGAAGCCAGAGAAAAAGGAGCAACCCCCATTCTGATGACTTCTATTGTAAGAAGAAATTTCAATGAAAACGGAGTCTTGATTGATACCCATAAAGAATATCCGTTAGTGGTAAGAATGGTGGCCAATGATCTGAAAGTTCCGTTTGTAGATATGCAGTTACTGACAGAACAACTGGAAGTTTCTTACGGTCCTGAAAATTCAAAAAAACTCCATCTGCATTATAAAGAAGGAGAAAACCCTTACTATCCAAAAGGAAAAGACGATGATACTCATTTATCAACCTTAGGCGCGGAATCAGTTGCAAAATTAGCGTTGAAAAATTTGAAGAGTTTAAAAATCGGTTTAGAGAAATATATTAAATAGTTTTAAACACAAAGACGCAAGGAATTCTGGAATTTATAAATATTCTTTAAGGCGCAAGGATTTTATCCTCGATAAAATTTCACACTGAATAACTGAAAATCTTTGATTTTCTTGCGCCTTAAAACATTATTCTGATTAAAAAACTTTGCGTCTTTGCGATTAGCTAAGAATAAAAAAATAAAAAATGAAGTTCAAAAAAGAACCTTTCTTTGACGGTAATTCCGAATGGGATGATTTAGGAGCTGGAGTTTCCAGACAGTTTGTGGGGTACAATTCTCAGGTAATGATGGTGATTGTAAAGTTTGAAAAAGATGCCATCGGAGCTTTACACCAGCATTTTCATTCTCAGATCACCTATGTTGCTTCAGGAAAGTTTGAAGTGACCGTTGATGGCGAAACAAAAATTTTACAGCAAGGTGACGGATTTTTCGCACAGCCCAATATTTTCCATGGAGTAAAATGTCTGGAAGCGGGACAGCTCATTGATGCTTTCACTCCTTTTAGAGAAGACTTCCTGAAAGATTAAAAAATCAAATCTTCAAGGTTTAGAAAAGCATTTCGCTAAATTATTTTGCTATGAAAAAAATTGCATTCCTTCTATTAATTTTCCTTACTCTTCAATTATCTGCACAGGAAAAAATTATGGTCTGGCCGAAAGGTCAGATGCCGAATTCCAAAGGATTGCCCTTAAAAACAGAAGAAAAGGACGGAAGAATCATACAGATAAAAGAGACTGAGCTTTTTGCTTTTTTACCTCCAAAAGAAGAAAGAAAACAGATGGCTGTAATCGTCATTCCCGGTGGGGGATATTATAAACTTACTTATGATTTAGGCGGTTACCAGATCGCAAAATGGTTCAATACTCAAGGAATTTCAGCCTTTGTTTTAAATTACCGATTGCCCACTTCTCCAGACTTGAAACAAAAAGAAATTGCTCCGCTACAGGACATTCAGGCAGCTATAAAATATCTGAGAAAAAATGCAGAGCAATATGGTATTTCACCGGAACAGATCGGGGTCATCGGAACTTCTGCAGGCGGACATCTGGCTGCATCTGTAAGTAATATTTCCACAGATTATACGGAATTACAAGGAGACTGGACTTCAATTCCAACTGTTCCCAATTTTGCGATTTTGATTTCTCCGGTTATTGATTTAGGAGAATTTGCCCATATCGGAAGCCGCAATAGCCTTCTTGGTGAAAATGCTTCTCCTGAAAAAATCAAAGAATATTCGATGCAAAACCGGATAACGGAAAAAACTCCACCCACCATTTTATTTCATGCTCAAAATGATAAAACAGTTCCTGTCATGAACAGTATTTTATACTATCAGGAAATGATAAAAAACAAAGTAAAAGGTGCAATGTTTATTTTCCCTGAAGGTGGACATAAAATCGGAATTACGAATAAATCTGAACTGACGGATAACTGGAAAAAATTATGCTCTGACTGGCTTAAAGCCATAATCAATAAGTAATGGGTAATTAAAATATATTGGAAAAACGCAAGGGCGCAAAAAATTATTTAGGTTATTACGTTTTAAGGCGCAAGGATTTTATCTTCGATAAATTGATTATTATAAAAACTTACTGAAAATCTTTGATTTTATTGTGCCTTAAAGCATTATTATAATTGAAAACCTTTGCCTCTTGCGTTTTTTCCAACAAATCAAATCACTTTAACAAAATATAAAAATGTTCAAAATCATTCAACATAAAATCTTTTTACTGGCTTTTGGAACGGTAATTTCAGTTTCAGTTCAGGCACAGCAAAATTTGAAACTGATTTATGACAAGCCTGCAGAAAACTGGAACGAGGCTTTACCAATTGGAAACGGAAAATTAGGCGCTATGGTTTTTGGTGGCGCTTCGCAGGAACATCTTCAACTTAATGAAGAAACAATCTGGGCGGGAGAACCGGGAAATAATGTTCCGAAAAATACATTCGACAGTATCCGGAAAATCAGAAAACTATTGAATGAAGGTCAGTTTGAACAAGCCCAAAAACTATCCAATGCAACCTATCCAAGAGCCGCTCCAAAAGATTTGAATTACGGAATGCCTTATCAGACGATGGGCGATCTGTTTCTGGATTTTAAAGGTCATGAAAATTTTAAAAATTATACCCGGACGTTAGATATTGAAAAGGCAGTCAGTAGTGTTTCCTATGAAGTAAATGGAGTGACTTTCAGGCGTGAGATTTTCTCATCTTTTGCGGATAACGTGATCATGATTAAACTATCTTCCGGCAAAAAAGGAAGTCTGAATTTTTCTATTCATGCTTCCACTCCACACTTGAAAAAATCAATTTTTACAGAGAAAAACCAATTGGTGATTAACGGAACAAGCAGTTCTTCCGATAATAAAATTGGAAAAATTAATTTTAAAACAGTGGCTTTTCCGGTTTTAAAAGGTGGAAAATTGACCTCAATAAAAGATCAGCTTGAAATTTCCGGAGCAGATGAGGTGATCATTTATATTTCCATTGCTACGAATTTTAAAAAGTACAATGATATTTCCGGAAATCCTGATGTGAGAGTTTCAGAATATGTACAATCTGCTTTGCATAAAAAATATGATGCTGAATTAAAAGAACACATTGAAAAGTATCAGAAATATTTCAAGCGTGTAGAGTTAAATTTAGGAACTACCGAACAGACGAAAAAAACAACCGACATTCGAATTAAAGAATTTGGAAGCTCAAAAGATCCGGATCTGGTCGCGTTATATTTCCAATTCGGACGCTATCTTTTACTATCTTCTTCACAACAGGGAACCCAGCCTGCCAATCTTCAGGGAATCTGGAATGATCAGCTAAATCCTGCCTGGGACAGTAAATACACTGTGAACATCAATACAGAAATGAATTACTGGCCTGCTGAAAATACAAACCTCAGTGAAATGCACGAACCTTTATTCGATATGATTCAGGATTTATCGGTGACAGGACAGGAATCTGCGAAGGAAATGTACCATGCCAGAGGCTGGAATATGCATCACAATACAGATTTGTGGAGAATCACCGGAATTGTAGACGGCGGGTTTTACGGGATGTGGCCGATGGGCGGAGCATGGCTGACTCAGCACATCTGGAATCATTATCTATACACCGGAGATCAGCAATTTTTGAAAAAACATTATGCTGCTCTGAAAGGTTGTGCCTTATTTTATCTCGATGTCCTACAACAGGATCCTTCGAAAAAATATCTGGTAGTCTCCCCTTCCATGTCGCCTGAAAACACCTATATGAAAAGTGTGGGAATTACGGCCGGAACAACGATGGATAACCAGTTGGTTTTTGATGTTTTTAATAATTTCATTAATGCTTCAAAAATTCTAAATGAAGATAAAGGCCTTTCAGATGAAGTAAAATCAGCTTTAAATAAACTTCCGCCCATGCAGATCGGGCAACACACCCAACTGCAGGAGTGGCTTACAGATATGGACAGAACCAATGATAAACACAGACATATTTCGCATTTGTACGGACTTTTTCCGTCGGGACAAATCTCTCCTTTCAGAAATCCTGATTTAACAGAAGCTGCAAAAAATTCGATGACGTATCGCGGTGACAAATCCACAGGCTGGTCGATGGGCTGGAAAGTAAACTGGTGGGCAAGATTACTGAACGGAAACAGAGCTTTTAAATTAATCTCCGATCAGCTGACTCCCGCACCTATGGAAACAAAAGGCCAGTCGGGAGGAACTTATCCAAATCTTCTGGATGCGCATCCCCCATTCCAAATTGATGGAAATTTTGGATGTACTTCAGGAATTGCTGAACTATTACTGCAAAGTTATGACGGTTATATTTATATTTTGCCCGCCCTTCCTGATGCTTTACCGAATGGTTCTGTGAGAGGATTAAAAGCAAGAGGCGGTTTTGAAATCGATATCGAATGGAAGAATTCTAAACTAAAGAAAATGGTTGTAAAATCTGTTCTGGGAGGAAATGCGAGAATCAGAGTCGCGAAAGATATTCAGTTTAAATCCAAGACAGGTTTAACCTCAGCAAAAGGAGAAAATCCGAATCTGTATTACCAGGTGAATGCTATTAAAAAGCCATTAGTTTCAGATAAAGCGGAATTAAAAGGTTACTCAATTCCTGAAACACAGGTTTTTGATTTTGATACTGAAAAAGGACAAATGTACATTTTTGAATCAAAATAATAAGTAATAAACAGTAAGCAGAAAATCTCCCGCAGATTTCAGAATTCACAGTAAATAATCTTTGTAATTCTGAAATGTGCGGGAGTTCTATTTATAAACACCAACCAATTAATATTATTTTCAATTAATAATAAAATGCAACCGATTGAATAAATTAAATTAATAACATTATAATTATATAAATATTAATATATTAAAATATAAAACATTTAAATATAAAATATATAATTTTACAACCAAATCAAATAACATAAATCATTACTATGAAAACAACATTTAAAGCTGCCTTTCTTATGGTAGCTCTAAGCTCTACCTTTGCCCTGACTGGTTGCGCGCAGGAAGACATTAAAACAGATTTAGCGGAAAACCCAAACGAACTTAGTATCGGAAGTAAACTCGCTGCCAAGGCCGTAGTTCCTTTAGCAAACTGTGTGGCCCCGGGATGGGCTTCTCAAAACGGAGGAACAACAGGTGGAGGAACAGCCGCTGAAACTACCGTGGCCACCTATGCACAATTAAAAGCTGCGATCGAAAACACAGCAGTAAAAGTCATTAAAGTGACAGGAACCATCACCATTACAACTCGTTTATCGCTGCAGGATCAAACAGGAAAAACACTTTACGGGACAAGCGGTGCTAAATTGGTTTCTACGGATCAGACTGCAAGCGGATCAGGAATTATCAATATTAAACGATGCAACAATATCGTGATCAGAAACCTGATTTTCGAAGGTCCGGGAGCTTATGATACAGACGGCTGGGACAATGCCATTTTAGATGACTGCAGAAATGTATGGATCGATCATTGTGAATTCAGAGACGGTGTAGACGGGAATTTTGATATTAAAAACAAATCCGACTTCGTTACAGTTTCTTATACGAAATTTCATTATCTGAAAGCTCCGAAACCTGGCGGTTCAGGCGGAACAGACGACCACAGATTCTCCAACCTTATCGGATCTAGTGACGGGGCAACGGCTGATGCAGGAAAACTGAATGTAACATTCGTTCGCTGCTGGTGGGCTCCGGGATGCAGAGAGCGTATGCCGAGAGTGAGATTTGGTAAAATACATGTTGTTAACAGCTATTTCAACAGTTCTGTAAGCAACAAATGTATTGCAGCAGGAGTTCAGGCGAATATCCGTGTCGATGGAAACGTTTTTGAGAATGTAAAAGAGCCTATTAACCTGATGAGTGGTTACACAGCAGTTACGGTTACTTCCAACAATACATTTACCAACGTTACCGGAAACACAGCAGGAAGCGGTACGGCATTTACTCCTCCTTATACCATCCCGATGCTGTCCTTATCTTCTGTAAAGTCTGACGTAACAGCCAATGCAGGAGCAACATTAACAGGAAATATTTGTAATTCATTATAATTTTAGTCAATAAATTAGAACAAGAAAGACTGAGAAATTCTCAGTCTTTTTTATAATCTGAAATTGTTATTCAGAAATTTTATTTTTCTCAAGCCATTTTGGATATTCTTTATTGATCAGCTTATCGGCAAAATCTCCAAACCAGCTGTAGCCGTTTCTTCTTTCTTCAGAAACCTCGTTATAATTGTATTTTACGCTTCCGTCACGGTCACCGAAAAGAGGTTTGTTACTATTAATATCATAAAATCTTGCCCAGATTACAGAATTTTTATCCTCTGCCAAAGTCCGGACAGCTTTTCCGTTTACTTTTGAGACATTGTAGATGTAGCCTTCAATTTTATTTTGCTTAAACCATTTTACAGCAGATTTTATCGATTTTTCAACTTCCGGAGTTACGGGCTGCAGCATTAAAAATCTTATAATTCCTACAGATTCTCCTGTTGCCAGAGAAATCGGTTCAAAAGCTCTTGCTTTATCTGGCTGAAGCGTGATTTCGTTGTACTGATCGCCCCAGATTGTTGGGTTTCCCTTTTGTAAAACCTGAGTTTTCAAGATGCATTCAATTCCTTTTTGTACGGCTATTTTTGATTTTTCCTTTAATTTAGAATCAACAACATCAAAATCATTTTTCCCTTCCGCCACATTATACAAAACCGTCAAAGCGTTAATCATCGCATTGTCATTGTAGGTCACCTGCTTTCTGTACAATCCGGAATTAGGATAATATTGTGGGAAACCTCCGTTTTTATACTGCATTAAAAGAAGATAACTAATTCCTTTCTCTGCAGATTTCAGATATTCAGGATTTTTTGTGGTGGAATATGCTTTTATTAAGGCGTTAATTTCCCTTGACGTTGCATTATTATCAATGGTTGCATGATCGTCACCCGTTGCCTTTATCTTTTTCAAAAGATCCTCATCGAGCGGTAAATTATAATTCACTACAGATTTATCGTCCAGCTGCTTGCCCCACCCGCCAATGGGAAGCTGATATACCAGCATTTTTTCGGCTAAAGTATCTTTAATCTGAGCAGAAAGAACGGCTGTTGTTAAGGAAAAGACAGCTGCTGAAAGTTTTAATTTCATCATTATTTAACTTTAATCATTAATGGGTTTGCAATTATCTGAGATTGTTTTTGCAATAGAGCTTCCCAATCTTTTTGTGTCTGAATCTGCCCGCTTTTCTGCCATGCAAATCCGGCATAATAAATCAGCTTATTTTGAGGTTTTGTCACAACTAACAGGTTGCTCTGGTCCGGGGTTTCGGATTTAAAGGCAACAGATTTTTCAACAATTTCAGGATCTACTACAATTCCTTCACCTACAAAAGCATCATCAATTTTTTCCCAGTGTAAATAATATCCGCTTTTGTCGTTCAGTTTTGTTTCACCTTCGTTTTTATGCAGGGTAATTCCGATTGTATAATTCGGAACCTGCTTTTCAGCCTGGAAACTGGATTCAAATTTTGAAAAATTGGAACCCAGATCAAGGGAAATCCGTTTTGTTTCTTTTACTCCGAATTCACTCCACGGATTGTAAGTTAATTCAAAAACCGTTCTTAAAGGACCTTCCGCAATGGTTTTAGAACTTACAAAATTTTGTGAGACCTGGAGCTTTTCATTCACCCAAATCCCGATTCCACCTGTTCCGCGGCTGTCTCCAACCTGATAAGGATCATACCCTTCGCCTCTCGTATCTTTGTGATAGTACATCGGATCGGTCAGATAGCCCTTATACCATTTGTTGATCACTGGTTTGTCTGTTCTTTTCAGCCAGATATCAACTCCACTGGATAGCGTGCTACCTTTTATCCCTTCCAGTGCTTCTTTCTGACCTTTCGGGCCATAAACACGGAATGCTATTTTATTATTTTCCCACGCATAATCGTCTGCTCTTTCAGGAACTAATCTTGAATATGTTGAAGTTTTGCTTTCAGGAATTGGAATTGTAGCATCTGCAATAATAGCATAAGTATTTGCTTTTTTGGCTTCAATATTCACCTGAAAAAGCAATTCGTCATTTTTTCCGTCCCCATCATAGTCGATCCATTGGATGGGCAGAATGTTTTTACCACTATCTTTTATCCTGAGGTCAGATTCACTGTTTCTACTTAGAAAAGGAGCTAATTGAGAAACAGGTATTGAAACGATTTCATTTCTTGAAAAATTCAATGTATTTTTTACCTGAATAGAATTTTGTGCTTTCAGAAAAGAATCAATGCAAACGATTGCACAAGTAAATCCGAAAATTAAAAATTTTGATCTGAACATAATTATTCAATTGAGTTGTAAAAATCAAAAATAATGATAAGTTTCTAATGAACATCAAAAAAATAATCAAGTTTTAAATCTAACAGGTTGATTTAGAAAAATATTTGAAATACCACTAACAATTTAGAAAAGTCCTTTCAAAATAACTTGAAAGGACTTTTTTTTTGAATAGAAATGAAATTAAACTTTGGTACCCCTTTTATTTAATAATAATTTTAAAATTACTATTCAAATCTTTTCCTGAAACATTAAGAATATAGTTTCCTGAGGTTTTTTTGTCTGCAATATTTAATGTAAAGGTTCCACTTTCATCAGCATTAATCTTTTCTTTGACAATGATTTTTCCTGTCAGATCAATAATAGTTGCTGTTAAACTGGATTTTTTATATTCGGGAAGCTTAATAAAAATCTTGTCTTTTGCAGGATTCGGATATACCGTTCCAACATTTTTGCTGATGCTGAATTCATCATTACCCAACACATCCTGATTATACAAAGTATATATTTCTGTCGGAGATAAAGCATAATTGTACAACCTAAGTTCATCGAATGCTCCTTTATAGGGAGCCGGAGCATTCGCGGTTGATAAAAACTCAAGCTCACCTATATTCCCGATGATCAGATCACTTGCTTCACCAATCCCTGTAACCGAAGTTTCATCTCCTTCAGTGATTAAAGCACCATTGGTGTAAATTCTCATTTTATGCGCAGCAATATCTCTCTGAATCACAACATGTACCCAGTTACCGGTAAAATAATTGGCAATAGGTGATGTGATTTCTTTTTTCGTAATGTCATCATCAATAGCATATCGCAGCTGGCCTCCTTTAATTTCTATATTAAAACGTTTCCCTGTGGCTCCTGTTGCCGTATTTTTAGTGAAAGAACCTTTACATAATACATAAAGACTTGCAGATGAAGACGATGGTATCATACTGACTGGTGCCTTCATCCAAAAAGAAACAGTAAACGAATGATTATCAAATAAAATATGATTCTGATGAGGAATACTGGCGATGTACATATTACCGGACGACGTAGCCAGATCAAGGGCGTTGTTTTCTTTTCCCAGTATTCTTACATTGGCATTGTCATAAGCTGTATCTAATACTCCATGATTAGCAAAAGACGTTATGTCTGCAATTTGCTCACCAGCGGAAGGAGCTTCCGCAAATGGCCAGTTGCCGACGATACCTGGAATCAGTGCACGGAAATTCCACACATCTCCCACAGCAGTGCCAAGAGTATTGGACGCATCAATCCTCCAATGGTAATTTATTGCCGGATTTAAATTATTAAGCTGGTATGAGGGTGCCGCAGAATAAGGTACAGTTGCAATACTGCTCAAATTTGAAGGATCTGTTCCAAAATAAACTGTATACATTGTTGTATTTGGACTTCCATTCCATTTTAAAAGCAGGTTTCCTCCGTTCAACTCAACATTATTATTGCCAGTTGAAGGAATCGGGTTATTTGCTTTTGTGGGAGCTGACGGGATTGGTGGTGTGGTTACTGATGTATTTGATGTGTAAACTGAAGATTCTGTCGCATTTGTTGCTTTAACTCTGTAATAATATTGAGTATCAGGTGTTAAACCGATTTCATTATAACTTGTTGCATTCGCCCCCAAGGTTGCAATGACAGTAAAATTGGTACCATCGGA
Organism: Chryseobacterium rhizoplanae; assembly: GCF_900182655.1. Lineage (GTDB taxonomy): Bacteria > Bacteroidota > Bacteroidia > Flavobacteriales > Weeksellaceae > Chryseobacterium > Chryseobacterium rhizoplanae. Next base: position 643,992 of record NZ_FXTC01000001.1, on the reverse strand, counting down.
AGAACGTTCTACAATATAATGAGTTTCATTTGTCGCATTATCGTTCCAATTAACAGTTAAAGAGCTTGAAGGTGAAGTTCCTGTAGTTGTGATTGTATTGGTAAAATTCACATTTGTAGGCGGAATAATGAAATCCGGAGGAACTGTATTGGGTAAACTATTGATATAAACCTCAATATTCAGATACGGAGCATGTGTTGTGCTTACTGTCAAAGCATCAAAGACATTTGGATTTAGTCCATTGGCTGTTTCCCATGCATCAGGCATCCCGTCATTGTCCGTATCCAGAGGAGCCGGCGCACTGTAAACATGCCCTGCACCGCCATTAGTAAAACCAAATTGGGTCGTTAAATCAGTTTGCACATACACATAAGTAGCTGTTGTACCTTTCGACATTAAATCTGAAATCATCAGACCATCTACTTGATCACGTCTTGGATATGATGCTCCTACACTTGTAACAATCTTATTGTATGCCTCCTGAGCCGTTAATGCAGGGTTTTTCATCGGATAATCATACGGAGTAGCCATTATAGCGGCCGGATCTCCCACAGGGTAACCCATTAAGCTTTGAGGAACTGCGGCTCCATCTAATACTCCATTTTTATTATTGTCAAAATAATTACCGGAACCATATAAATTGAAATTGGCATTTCCTACGCTAAAAGGTGTGGTAACCGTAGTGCTTGTATTAGGGCCTCCGATAAAATAATTGTTGATGATATTGGCAAAAGAGCTTCCTGCCGAATCTCCTCCCATGATGTATGCCTCCCCGGATTGGGTGTGGCCATAGGTATTTCCATAATTACCCCAGTTGTAAACTACATTATTGACAAACTCGTTGATTCCTTTTATTTTATTATTACGGGTTTTATTACAGATATATAAATTCCCGATTAAGCTGATCTTCCCCCCTGGTGGAGGCTGCATTAATCCTCCCGCAGAATGATTATGACGGTGCATTCCTTGTCCTATAATAGAATTCTGAATCGTTATATTATCGGGACTTGTGCCGTTGTTATCCCAGTTAACCGAGAATACTTCATCTGTACCCCATGTGAAAGTCATATGATCTAAAATGATATTGGCCCCGTTAGCTATTCCTGATGCATCCTGATTTTGAGATGTCCCGCCATAACGGATACGAAGATATCTGGCAATCGTGTTATTGGCTCCTGTAAATGAGACTCTGGGTCCCAAAAATACAATTCCTTCTCCGGGAGCGGTTTGCCCGGCAATTGTGGTATTAGCCGCCACAGCAACAATTGATTGTAAGTTAACAATACCTCCCACTTTAAATATAACAAACCGACCCGGCTGACTTACCGCGTCACGGAATGAACCCGGGCCGCTGTCATTTAAATTGGTAACCAGATAGATTTGAGGATTTGCAGCCCCTCTTGCTCCCGTAGTATATCTTCCAAAACCGGTTGCTTCAGGAAATGCTAATGTCTGAGCACTCAAATCAACAGTGGATACTGCTAATCCACAAAACAATAAAGATTTAAGAGATGACTTAAACAGTAAAGATTTATTTTTCATAAATATTAATTTTGTATTAACTAATCTATCCACAAAACCAATATTGAGTATCCTGCTCCATCCTGTTGAACTATATATCAAGCAATTACAAAGAATCCGTAAAAACAATGTGTAAATATCAATAGGTTATGACTAAAAATAATTCATATATACTTTCTATTTTCAATAAATCTTCATTAAAAAGATTCGAGAAATCATCCGTTGGGGCTACAATTCACACTTAAATCTTCAGACGACACCACTCTTTTAAAGAAAATCCCCGGAGAAATCCGGGGATAAAAACTTATAATAAAAAATTTTATTAACATTTCAAAATTAATAAATCTCTATTAATTGAATTATGATCAGAGTCATAAAAAAACCTCCCGTGTCAATAGGGAGGTAAAAGTGCAAAATGATATAAGTTATAATGATGTGGTGTTAAATAAAGTCTCTCTTAAAAACTCTTTTTTATCATTAACAATGCATATGCCATAAACTTCACTGTTTAATGAAATCGTTCTTTTTGTGGTACATTTTTTTTTGATGCAAAAATTCCCGGGCAACCGAGGACATTAAAAAAAACTGACTTGTACTTTTGTTTATACAAACTCCGTAAATATACGGATAGGCTGTAGTAATAACTCTACGGGAAACCGTAAGGATCGAGCTCTAATTGTTTGTATATTGGCTGCTTAACAATTAAAAACAATACTAATGAATCAAGAACAATTACAAGAATTAAGAAATTCAATTCAACAACACAGAAGCAACCAAGCACTAGAAAAGGCTGAATTACATATGACAAACATTCAAAGTAGTAATAATCCACAATACGCTTTAATAAATGGAGAATTCGTTAAAGCGGAAATGAAAAGTTATAAACAATCAACATCCGAGTTAATGGATAAATTTGACAATTTAATTAACTCATTAGAAAATATTATTGAGCAGAACCCTTAATTTTAATATACAATAATTCCCATTGGTAACCAGTACCCAAAATGAACCTGCCAATTTTCTTAACATCTTTGAATAAATAAAATTTAAAGACAATGAGTAAAGTTAAAACCCCAATGATGCAGGTATTATCTGAAATTAAGAAAATGCCATTTACTGAGCAAAATAGAAAAACTCTAATTGAAAGAGTAGTAAATGTTTACTTAATAACAGAAAAAGAAGTGATAGAAAAAGCATATAGTGATGCTTTAATTTCTAAAAATACTAGTCAATACGAAGCTCCTGATCTCGCTTCTAGCTATTATGAAAATAATTATTCTGAAATCGAATAAAAACAACAATCCCCACCTAACAGTGGGGAATTTTTATTTTTTTTCAGTTTTTACTTTTTCCCATCTTGGAATATAGTCTTTTTTTCTAATTTCATTGAACCATGAAAATGGGTCAATTGCTTCATTTCCGGAAGGTAATATTCCTGCAACATCGTTAATGCTAATCTCTATCACTGTAGAGAAAACACTACCATAACAATCAATCATCTTCATTAAAATATCATTTGTTGACACTGTTTGTGGGGTTGCTAGTATCCAGCTGTACGCATAATATCTCCAATATTCAAAATTATTTTCCATAATATAATCTCTGAACATTAGATCTTCTTTACCGTCTCCAAGATCATTTACCATTATTAAATAAAATCTCATTCTCCTATTTGTTCGTTTTGATTATAATTTTGTGTTTGTTCCCGATAAATGACATAATCTCTATTGCCTGGGACAATCGATGGCTGATTTCTTGAATCTCCTAATAAAGAGGTTTTTTCTATCGCAGTCTTTTCTAGATTATACTTTTCTGACCTTAATAAATCTGGATTTTTAAATAGACAAATGAAATATGTAATGAGAAAAGCTATAAGAACTAATGCAAATAGCCCTAAAACAATATACCCTATTAAGTCTATCTTTAATTTCAACAAAATAATTGCTGCAGCTAATAACATTGCCATAACAAATGTCAAAGGTTTAACAATATTTGACTTACTGCCTTGATTGCTTAATTGTGAAGCCAATAAAGAATAAAAATCTGCCATCATTTTTAGATAATTGCAAATGTATAAAATAATTCCTTTCACGTTATAGGCTTGAATGATATATATTATTAAAAACGGTTTTGTAGTACTTCGGTTTATTTTGAAAAGAACAAATCAGCCTCAGCCTTTCTTCTGCGGATCAAACCATTTAATATTTTTCCGCCTGCGGTAATGTATTTCGTAGTAAACCAATTTCTGATTGCCTGCTCTTCTGCTTTTTTATTAATCAAAGAAAATAGAGTCTCAGATCCTCCGGTATTATAAGTATGAGAAACCAAAGCATCAAACTGATTCTGATTAAGTGCTATTTTCACTTTTGAGTTTACTATCTTTTCATAAGTTGGCAGGACTTCAGCAAATAGCTCTACTCCTTGTTCTTTTGTGATTGCCGGATCTTCCATAGTTACTTTCTTTCCTCCGGGATAATAAGTGTTACCATACCCTATTGTCGGAATTCCGGCAGAATCCAGATAAGGCTTAGCACTGAAGCCTTCAAATGATACAATCAGGCTAATTCCTTTTTGTGATGTTTTCATGTATTTAGTTTTATGTATTGTTCAGCAAAATTAAAATTGTAAATCCCAAAACCGTGAGGAAAAACCCCTGTTTTTATCTAGTGTTATTATTCTTTTTCTTTTAAATACTGACTATCTTTTTATGTGTTAGGGTCTCTGTCTTATTTGTTTGCTACTTATTTTTCGGGCTTGTTAGTGGACGTTTCCTGAATTTGCTCAATCTCTGGATTTATTGAGGCTGTAACTTAAAAACAAAAAACCTCCCGAATCATCGGAAGGTTATACTGTAATTTGTCAGAAATATGAAATTTCAATGGCCAAATATAACAAGTGTTTAATATCATAAAATATGATCCGGATCATACGGCTATGGAAAATATGCTATGACAGCCAACGGAATACTCATTCCTAAGCCCAACGTCACTCCATTTGATCTGAATCCGGGTGCAGACAATTATCAGGGTAATACCGCACAGGAACTGTATCTGAAAATAATTTGATGATCCGATTACTTCAATAAGTAACTTTTCATATTAATATCAATGGATTGATACTCAGTGGCTTTTTTGTCTAAGATGCTTTTATGTCAGTGCTTTCTTATATTCGGATAAAGCCCTTTCTCTGGCATAGGCATGTTCTACGATGGCTGCCGGATATGCAGGTGTATTCCATTCTGGCAGCCATTTTTTAATATATAAAAGGTCTTTATCAAATTTCTCAACCTGAGCGGTCGGATTAAAAACTCTGAAATAAGGAGCTGCATCACAGCCGCTTCCTGCTGCCCACTGCCAGTTTCCGTTATTTGCAGAGAGGTCATAATCATTTAGTTTTAAGGCAAAATAAGCTTCCCCCCAACGCCAGTCGATCAGTAAATGTTTACATAAGAAACTCGCTACAATCATTCTTACACGATTATGCATATAGCCTGTCTGATTAAGCTGTCTCATTCCGGCATCTACAATAGGATATCCTGTAGTTCCTTCACACCAGTGTTTAAATTCTTCTTCATTATTCCGCCAGTTAATATTATCATACTGTCTTTTAAACGAATGATGAACAACTTCCGGGAAATGATATAAAATCTGCATAAAAAATTCACGCCAGATCAATTCTGAAAGCCATGTTGCATTATGCTTCAATGCAAAAGCCACACATTCCCTGATACTGATTGTTCCAAACCGTAAAGCAATTCCGAGTTGTGTGGTATGCTGTAATGCCGGATAATCGCGGTATTTATCATAATCATTGATAATGGAAGCATTCAGAACAGGTTTTGTAAAATCAAAATCTGTTTTTCTGAAACCGATCTCCAGTAAGGTAAGGATGGCAGAATGTTCCTGTGAAAAGAAATTGTTAAAGTTTAATTCTACCGATTGATAGTGTTCCGGAGTTAAGGCTTCACGCCATTTCTTTGCAAAAGGAGTATAAACGGTATAAGGAGAACCATCTTTTTTAACAATCTGATCTTTATCAAAAATGACCTGGTCTTTATAAGCTTTAAAGGGAATATTTTTTTCTTTGAAAAAATAATAGACTTCTTTATCTCTTTCAATTGCCTGAGGTTCATAGTCCCGGTTACAGAAAACGCCTTCAATATGATATTCTTCAGATAGTTTGCGGAATATTTCTATAGGTTTGCCATAGTAAGTATTGACTTTTGAATGGTGCTTTTTCAATGAAATATTGATAGCCGTCAAAGTCTGATGGATATAATCTACCCTGCGGTCTTCTTTATCTTCCAGTTTCCCGAGAATATCAGTATCAAATATAAAAACAGGCATTACCGGAGCATCCGACTGGAGAGCGTGGTGAAGCCCAACATTGTCTTCCAACCTCAAATCACGTCTGAACCAGAAAAGAGTGATTGTATCTTTCATAATAGTTTAATTCAAATTCATTGATCATTTCTGTTTTGAAATGACTTCGTAACTAAGGAATAAATATACATATTTTAACACATAAATATTTCCAGAAATTCGTATTATCCGGCTTTATCATTATATTTTGTATGCTGATATGAAGTAAAATTTCCCGACATTTGTATGGAATTTAGAATGAATAAAAACTCACAGCAATGGAAGAATTTGAAGTACCCGTAATCTATAAAGGTAAAGAACTGTTTTTCAATGGAAAGCTTGCTACCTTCTCATACGGTTATAAACTGTATGTAGATGTTGACGGAACAGAAGTCGTTATTGAGCGTGATGATCACGGTGACTTAAGGGCTCTTCTGCCGGATGCTGCTTCAGAAAAAAACATAGACAAAGGGCTTATTGAAGCGATTATTGAGGTTTTCAGAGAGCTTCAGGTTTTGTAATGAATAAAAAAAGAGACCTTGAAAAGATCTCTTTTTATTCGACTGCCTAATCATTTCGTTTATTCGAAAACTACATAATTTACCTTATCCACACCTGTATTTCCTGTTTTTTCATGATAAGCGTACAGGACAAGTTCGTAGTTTCCCGGAGAACTAATCATATCGTTTCCTTCAAAAAGGTTGGTTGAAACCAGTGACATATCTATATTCTTTACAAATTTTCCGTCTTTCTTCAGAATTCCTTTTACTTCAATTTCATCGGAATTCCAGACGCCTCCTTTATCGATGACACATCCGCACATCATGACAATATTAGCCTGAAACAGGAAAGGTTTGTCTTTGATAGTACTCAATGCAATATACTGATGGGTTCTTGGTTTCAGAATATCAATGATGTATCCCGGAATTTCTAGGATAATTCCTTCTCCCAAAATATGTTTTCCGGGAATCAGCCACATTTCTGTGCTTACCATCGCCTGAGCCTGCTTGCTGTTCAAAGGAGAAACGACTTCTATATTCACAAATGTGGGTTCATCTATATCCACTGCCGCCATAAAACCTCCGGTCTGTGCATCTGTAATGGAGTTTCCTCTGATTTTAGGCGTTTTCATAATCAGATCAGTGTTTCCGGTACTTCCCGTAGTATTTCCTTCTGCCAGAATCCTTTGATTAAGTTTATTTCTGATGATGATATGAGCGCCGCCTAATGAAGTTCCGATAAATTTGGCATCTCTTGCTTTCGCTCTTATCATGATTTTCGTTTCTGTGGCCGAAATCATCAGATTGGAAAAAAGAAATGCTGTGATGAGAATTAATGATTTCATGATTTAATTGATTTTAAATATTCCTGTTTAAACCTGTGATGGAAAGATTCATTTTTTAATTCCTGATCAATATGATCCAGATACGTGAAAATCCCAAGATCTTCTGATAGCACATTCAAAATTGTTTTTTCACAACTGTCCCAGATCTGCTCCAGCTGAGGAAGCATTTCAATGGCTTTTGGAGATAAGGAAATAATCTGCTTCCGTTTATCTACACTGTCTTTTTTGATGATGAGATAGCCGTTTTCATTCATTTTTCTGACAATAACCACAACCGATGGGTGTGAATATCCCAGCGGTTCCGCAATATCGGTAATTGAAATTTTCCCCTTCTTCTTCAACAGCATAAAGACCAGATACCAGTTGGGTTCAACATCAATCCCGAATTCTTTATAAAATTTACGGACATCATGAGACATCCTGTCGCTGATTCTTTTCAACCTGCTATCCAGCGCTTTATATCCTAATCCTTTAATGAAATCAAAATCCATCTTACATATATTTTCTGTAAATATATAAAATATAAAGCTAACTATATAGTTAACTTTATATTTTTTTTGAATTAAGAATTTAAGATAAAAGTTATTTGAAATTCTTTCTGTATTCACCGGGCGTCACTCCCCTATATTTTTTAAACAGTTTGGAAAGATGGCTTTCATCACTGAACTGTAGCTCATAAGCGATTTCACTTAAGCGCACACTGCTGTATTTTAAATAGGTTTCAACTAATTTTAGCCTATAGTCCAGCAGATAATCCTGATAGGAAACTCCCGTATGCTGTTTGAAATACTCACCGAAATAATTCCCGGAAATCCCGAAATGTTCAGCAATAGTCTGAATTCCGGTCTTCTCACGGTCTTTTATATGCTGTTGAATATAAGTGATAATCTTCATGATCGAAAAAGCTTTGCGGTTTTCCTGAAGATCTGAAGTTTCACTCTGAATGATATTTCTGGCAATCAGATTAAGAAGGATCGACATACAATTACGGATAATTAGATAATCCTCCGCTTTATTTTTGAACTCATTCGCGATCTGCAGAATTAGGGTTTCCGCAAACTGTTCATCATTTTTGTTCCTGAATATACAACCAGCCCTCGCATGATAATTATGGCTGATATACTGCAGTTTATACAAATTCTCACAGCTTTCAATACGGTCTGCTTCCAGCCTGATTGTATCTATAAACTGAACCGGACACTGAATACTGATGAGCTGAGCAGTTTCACTCTCAAAGCGGTATTCTTCCTGTTGAGGAATAATGAAAAGCTTGCGCTGCGAAAAATTAATATTTCGATCATCATACGTAAGCGTTCCTTCTCCCTTAACAATATAAACGAATGAGAGAAAAGCCTTTGTTTTAAATATGATCTCTTCTTCTTTCAGTTTTATTTCTCTTACATCAATCTCTTCAAGCGGCAGTCCTTTCATGATACACCGTATTTTCCTCCAAAAGTACAATTTTAGCAGAATAAAAAGCGGGTAATTTTGCATAAAAAAATATGAACACACATCCGAAACGATGGCAGGCACTCAATTTTCTGATTGCTGGTGCTTTTCTTTCGCCGCTGGATTATTTTATTGTCAATATGGCTTTGCCTTCTATTAAAAAAGCATTCAGAGCCAGCGATCATCAGCTTCAGATGGTTATTGCCATTTATGGACTTACATATGCAGCGCTTGTTGTGTGTGGAGGAAGACTGGGTGATATTTACGGCCGTAAAAAAATATTTATATCGGGATTATATATTTTTCTTTTCTCCTCTCTGGCCTGTGCCTTCTCTCCTGATGTTACGTGGCTGATTATTTTCCGACTGTTTCAGGGTGTTGGCGCATCATTGCTCGCCCCTCAGGTACTAGCGTCAATAAAGGATCTTTTCAGCAGTCAGGAACAGCCAAAGGCTGTGAGTCTTTTCAGTTCGGTATTTGGGCTTGCCTCAGTGGCCGGGCAATTGCTTGGCGGAGTTCTTCTAAGTATGCATTGGGGAAATTTTTCCTGGGAAATGGTTTTTCTTGTGAATGTACCCATTACTTTGATCTGTATTCTGGGGATTCACTTTACCATGAGTGACGGTAATAAGAAAGAACAGACGGGTATTGACTTTACAGGAGCTTTATTATTAATCATGGCCTTACTCATGCTTATCTGCCCTCTTATTTTTGGACAGAAATTTGAATGGGCATGGTGGATTTTCGGCGTTATTCTTTCCGGAACCTTATTATTAATCATGTTTCTGAAATATGAGAAAAAGCAGCTGCAAAAAAGCCGTCCGGTACTTATAGATCCGGCACTGCTACGACATAAACCTTTTACACTAAGCCTTCTTATTATTTTCTTTTACAATTTCACTGCCGGTTTATTCATTTGTTATCCTTATTACCTTCAGCAGTTTCTTCACCAGAACTCAATGCAGACAGGATTGGCTATCGTTCCTTATGGACTTGCATTTTTCCTGGCTCCATTAATCACTTCACGGATAAAAATGGCCACTGACAAAATGATTTACGTAGGATTGGGATTATTGTTGACCGGATTTGTACTGAGTGCAGCGGCTTTCTATTGTCAGCAAAAACCATCTCTTATCACTCATACAACTCTTTTTATTGCCGGATTTGGGCACGGAACTATTATGCCGGTTATGATGCGGACTGCAATTTCTCTGGTTTCTAAAGATAAAGCAGGCCAGGCTTCAGGGCTGGTAAGCATTGGAATTCAAATTGGCAGTGTAACCGGAGGGGCTGTTATCGGAACTTTATTTTTTAATCTGATCCCTGTTCTGGGATTCAAAGAAGCATTTGTAACAGCGGTAGGAATGATTGGCATTTTTCAACTTATTGGAATAGGAGCAGGAAGCAGATTGAAGAAATTCATTGATTAAAAGACATTTAAACAACAAAAAAATTATACATTTAAATATGAGCAATACAGAAAAAATTATTTGGGAAATAGAAGAATTTCACAGGAATATTGAAAAATGGTTTCAAGGGAAAACCGAAAACCAGGAAAGTCTTTATAAGGAATTATTATCCGGATTCTTACCGGATTTTAAAATGATTAATGGAAACGGAGATACTGTTACGCTATCTATGCTTGAAGAATGGCTTCCCACCGTATTTGGAAAGTTTCCGGAACGAAATATTCAGGTTGAAAATATAGAGGTACATTATTCTGATCATCATGGTCTTGCCACCTATATTGAGACTCAGATCACAGGAGAAACTACAAACAGAAGGCAGTCATCAGCTATTTTTCTATTCAATGAAGAAAAAGCATCGTGGTTTCATCTTATTGAAAACTGGATATAAACAATATACAACAGCCCTGAGCATCTGAGAATGTACAGGGCTGTGTAACTGTAAGCGTAAATTTATTTTGCTTATTCAGACCATGGGAATGTAAAATACAGTCACAGAAGTTTTTCCTTTGGAAATTCGGGATCATAAAGGCACAAACATCAGCTTTTATATTTCCAAAAGTGGTTTCTGTTTTATGTTCAAAACCACCAAAAAAAGTAGGAATTATCTTCTTTTTAAAATCATTTCTAGGAAATGCCCTGACAATTTCCTCGCGATGTTCTTTACTGAGGTTTTCATACCCTTCTCCCATCACATCCAATCCTACTCCGGAATACATTAAGGCTACTTCATTTTCTTTATGTTCTGCAATTCCGATAGTAGTGTGAAGCGCAATGGTATCCCAAACAAGCTGGAGTTTATCCTGAGCAATCCCATGTCCTTTCAAAAAGTCTCTTGCAGCATTGGCTCCGTCTACCTCAAATCTCAGATCAGGACTGCTGTAATGAGAAACAAGCCCCAGATCATGAAATACCGATGCCACGTATAACAGCTCTGTGTCATGAATCTTGTTTTCCCGCTTGGCATTTAACGATGAGAATAAAAAAACACGCAGGGAGTGATTATAAATAAATTCTGTTCCGTGTTCCAATAGAAGTTCTGTGGCTTCTGTTGCGATTTTGCTGTCCGGAATGATGATTCCGGCAACTTCTTTCATACGATGTACTGACATAGCTTTATATAATTTTATCCAAAGGTATCCTGATTACAGGTGCCTGAGAATAGCAATAAATACTGATGACATGTCAAAATTTCAGATAGTTTTATACTCTGATATGAATGAAATTACTGCGATAGCTCACCGGAGATATTTCCGTATTTTTTTTGAAAAAGTGGCTGAACTGTTCTGATGTATTGAAATTAAGCTGATACGCAATCTCTTTTACAGTATAAGAGCTGAACTGAAGAAGTCTTTTCGCTTCCGCAACAATCTGTCCGTTGATGATCTCTTTTGCGCTTTTATTACTGCATCGTTTACACAGTTCGCTCAATCTCCGTGGGGTAATATTCAACAGCTCTGAATAGTCGTTTACTGCATGCAGATTATGATACTGGCTGCTCAACAGCTCCATAAATTTGCGGTAAATAATATAATCCTGACTGTCAAAAGTTTCTTCCTTTACGATTTTTATATTAGCTAATTTGATCATAATGATCTTTAAATAGGCAGCCAATACATCCATCTGATTGGTATAAGAGTCTGCTTTGTATTCTGTCAGTAAGATCTTAAACAAACTTAAGAATTCGTCTGTTTCAGTCTGATCCGGTAACAGCTGTTGATTCGCTGCGGCATTATTAAACAAAACCGCTTTACAGTTACTGGCACTGGAAGGCACTCTTTCCCAAAAACAATCCCCAAAAGAAATATGATAGCCACAGACATCAGAATGGTTTTCAAACTTACAGATCTGGCCTTTAGAGAGTAAAAATATTCTCTGACCTGCAATATCAAAAGTATGTTCATCTATGACCAGCACACCTCTACCGCTCTCAATCATTAAAATATGATGGTAATTAAGTCTTACAAAGCTTCCGGAGTAAGGAATATGCTCCTCCAAACGCTTGACGGAAAAAGAATGATCAATAACAGATTCGGTTAAAATTCCTGAGACCGGCTTCATGGAAGGAAATTTTTAATAAAGATAGAAAGATTTTAAAATGCAACATTAGCAAGGAATAATGAACCGGAAAATGTCAAAAAACACTTAAAGGATGTCAAAATTCCCTGAAAAGTTATGATTTTCTGAAAACCTTCATCTGTCCGGCCATCACCGCCAGTAAAATCCCAAAACAGGCAAAAAGGCCATATGAATATCTGAGATCAAAACTTTCAGCAATATATCCGATAAGAGGCGGCCCCATCAAGAATCCTAAAAATGAAATACTGGAAACAAATGATAAAGCAATACTTGGTGCTACTGTGCTTACCTTTCCAACGGTACTATAAACGGACGGCACACTCAGCGAACTTCCGAGACCAATGATCATAAAAGCAATGATACAGATCCAGAGCTCCGGAAAGAAAACACTAAGAAAGAGTCCTCCGCTCATCAGAACACCGCAACATTGTAAAACGATCTTTTTTCCATACTTTTCTATGATTCTGTTCCCGATAAACCTGCCTAAAGTCATCATTAAAATAAAACTCGTATACCCCAGTATTACAAGATTTTCAGGCGCTTTAACTATAGTTTGAAAATAAACCCCGCTCCAGTCGAACATAGCCCCTTCAATCGCCATGCTCAGAAATCCTATGATTCCCAGTCCAACCAGTGTAGGATTCACAAACTTAAAAATTGACCGGGTTTGCGGCTCTGCTTTATGAATAATATTAGTCAGATTTCTTTTACTGTAGAACCAAAGTATTCCTACCAGCATAAAAATAGTGACAAAATGATAGAAAGTTCCCACATGAAGGTTGATCATCAATAACCCGACAACTGCTCCCGTAAGACCGGCAAAACACCAGGCTCCATGATAGGATGAGAGAAGAGATCTCTTCGTAATAGATTCTATTTCAATGGCCTGCGTATTGATCGCAATATTGCACATATTCCCGGAAACCCCGAAGAAAAACAGCACAACCCCTAATGTCCAGTAAGAAGGCGATAAACCAATTAACAACAGAAAAAAAGGATACAGCATAAAGCATCTTTTAATAATCCCGCTGCTTCCATAAATACTGATCAGTTTTCCAGCCAAAACCATCGTTGAAAGCTGTCCTATCGGCATCAGAAGCAATAGTGTTCCTAACTCTGCTTCATTGATAGAAAGTGCATTTTTAATGATAGGAATCCGGCTGGCCCAGGAAGAAAAAACAAGTCCGTGGGCAAAGAAAAGTAAAAAACAGGCTGTTGGCATTTTTGCATTAAAAGATTCTCTCTCGTTCATTATAACAGGGGGATAAAAATTCCTTTTGCAAAGGTAGACACGCTCCCCTATTAAAATCTAGTCCGTTTTTGTCATTTTTACGTTCCATTTTAACCAATAGCTTTGAAATTCTGAAAATCAACAGCCTGCAGTTAAAAAAACAAAAGACAGTATGAGATCAATTCCAAGGGAAAGATAACATACTGTCACTTTATAAGGATTTTAAAACTGAATTCCTGTTATTTTTTGATAATCTTTTTTGAAACGGAACCACCGTTCTTGAGTTCTCCCTGCAGAATATATACTCCTTTCGGAAGTTTTGAAATATCAACAGTTTTAACATTTCCTGCTGTTAAAACAACTTTACCGTCCATAGATGTTACTTTTATACTCCTGATATCTTCCCTGGTATTTAATGTGATGAAATCAGAACCAGGATTCGGATAGACTGATACTGATTCTTTTTTGGCATCTGCCTCTATTGCAGACAATGTTCCGTTAGTAAGGTAAGAAACCGTTTTTGCAACATTGGTAGTTCCATTAAATACAAAAGTATTGATTCCGAAAGTAAATACCGTTCCGTAGCTTTGATTCACCCATTGATAGGACTCATTGGTATAGGTTACAGGCGCAGGAACTCCCGGAAAAGTCTGTGTTGCAGTTCTCATTCTTTTGATCCTTAACACATTTGTAAAAGTACCTACAGGTGTTATTACAGTTCCATAACCGTCTACACTGTAATCCACCTGTCCTGATTCATCTGTATTTCCTACACTGGCAGATACACTACTGAACTGATAATTATCGCTGTACTGCTGCAGATACGTTATCGGGAATTTATATTCTATCAACGGATTGGTATATGTTACTGTGATATCTCCCAAGGCCGGTCCGGAATAAGATCCAATCATTGTGGCATCTGCATCCGTCATGATATTAAAATCATACGTATCCGCAGAAGCTGGTTTCGTAATTCTGTTGGCTCCGGGAAACCTGAAACAGTTAGCCTGACCCGGACATGCATTAACAGTGTAAGTAATAGTATTTGTTCCTGCATAGGCAGAAAAATCCCATGTAATATTGGCACCAGCCGGACCGGCATTGATAGCCGTTGCCGTTACATCTCCTGATTTAAGCTCAATAGGATTATTAATCCTGTCCACACCTGCTCTTGTGACCGATGGCTGGGCATAAGCCATTATTCCAAAGGCAAGTAGTACAATAGAGTTTAGTTTTTTCATACTGTTTATTTTAGATTGATTTGGAGTTTTGTTTTTTATACAAATGTATTTTGAGTCTCCACGGTTATCAATCCTTAAAAAAAAGTATTTTTATCTACCTGAAATCAGGTATTTTTTACTTCTCTGTAAATCATTATTTTATGTAAATAAAAACACCCGGTGTTTGAACCGGGTGATCTATTTAATTGAATGACTGTCTGTAACTCAGCGGAGTTTTATCGGTCTTCTTTTTAAAGAGTTTATTGAAGGACTGCGGATGTTCAAATCCCAGGGCATAAGCTACTTCAGATACAGAAAACCCTGTAGTGGTAAGATATTCCTTCGCCTTTTCAATCAGCTTTTCATGAATATGCTGCTGGGCATTCAGTCCGGTAAGGTTACGAAGCATATCGCTCAGATAATGAGGTGACAAATTAAGAGTGGAAGCCAGAAATTCTACCGTAGGAAGTCCTTTATTCAAGGTTTCCTGCTGATTAAAATAATTTTCCAGCACAAGATCCATCTTCGTCAGCAGATCGCTGTTTACAGCCTTTCTCGTGATAAACTGTCTTTTATAAAAACGGTTGCTGTAATTGAGAAGAACTTCCATATAAGAAATGATAACATCCTGACTTACTTCATCAATGCTGGTATTCAGTTCATTTTCAATATTATCAAGCAGTCCGGTTATGGTTGTTTTCTCATGGTCAGACAAATGAAGTGCCTCATTCGTATCGTAAGAAAAGAAACCGAAGTTTTTGATATTTTTGGCTAAAGGATAACTTCTGATAAAATCCGGGTGTACCAATAATGTATAACCGCAATATTCTGCATTTTCATCCGTAGAAAGAACCTGCCCGGGTGCGGTGAACATCATTCCTCCTTCATTGAAATCATAATATCCCTGCCCATAGCCCATCTTCCCTGTGGTAGAATATTTATACGAAATTTTATAAAAATTCAGGATAAAACTTCTTTTCAGCATATCCTTTTTAATGCTCATTTTCGTATTATCCACAAGGCTTACCAACGGATGAAGCGGCTTTGGGAGCTGCAACATGTCGTGCAGTTCTGATATGGATGAAATTTTCAGAGGAATGTTATCTTTCTTTTCCATGATATAAAATTATAAATTATTTGATTGAAAAGACAGTATAAATGTGATTTACTTTATACTGTCTTCCAAAAACCTGATTAAATAAACTGTTTGCCGAATTGCTCCCTGAATGCCTCATCACCTAATTCAAGGCGCTGCGCATAGATCGCTTTAGCATCTTCTCCGGCTACATATCTCAGCTGTTTTTTGCCATCTGTAGCAGCCTCATACACCACTGCTGCAATCTGCTCAGGGGTAGAAGCAGCTTCCATCATTCCTTCCATTTTAGAAAACAGAGAGTTCGTCATCTCTTCATACGCCGGGCTGGATGCTGAGTCCAGAGAGCGGCTTACAAAATCTGTTTTGATTCCTCCCGGAGAAACAGTTTTAATATCAATTCCCAAAGTATTAAGCTCGAAAGCTAAACTTTCACTCCATCCCTCAAGCGCCCACTTGGTAGCATGATAAGTAGAACCTAACGGGAAGGCAACCAGTCCTCCTATAGACGTTGTAGAAATAAACATTCCTTTTTTCTGTTCCCTGAAGTAAGGAATAAATGCCTGGGTAACACGTATAACCCCTAATAAATTCGTGTCAAGCTGTTTTACGATCTGATCATCGGAAAGCGCTTCCAAGGGGCCTATAAGCCCATATCCCGCATTATTGTAAACTACATCGATACCTCCAAGCTCAATAGCCTGTTTAACGGTTGACTTTATCTGTTCCGGGTTGGTAACATCCAATGGAAGCACAGTTACATTCTCCAGGGCCGCAAGATCGGCAGCTGCTTCAGGGTTTCTCATCGTAGCGATTACTCTCCATCCGTTGTTTTGAAATAATTGGGCAGTTGCTTTTCCTAATCCTGTAGAAGCACCTGTTATAAAAATTGTTTTCATTTTTCTTTATTTAAAATTACAGGACAAAGTTCAGCATTAGAACAAACCCGGGAGTTGCCAAAATGGGGTAAGCTGTAGCCAAAATGGATTCTCAAATACATTTGTTTTTTGTAAGTTTGCCTTCATCAATTTTTATGGCAGAATATATTCTTGACAACGTTAATATCACTACACTTTCCGTATATGACCTGCTGAAACATACCTCAGACAGTGCATTTATCGGAATCAGGGATTTCCACGAAATCTACCCTGCTGCTATTGAAAATAATACAGGAATATTTACAAAGCAATCTTCATTACAGGATTTCCCAATGGTCAGCATCAGCAAGGTTGGCAGTTCACTACTCTGCTCCTGCACGTGTGATAATCAGAAAAACCTACTTTGTTCTCATCAGGCAGAGATTATCCATTGTATCATAGAGGATAAAAATTACCGCTTGTTTTTTGATGATATGCTCCGTAAAAAAGCCATTCTTCCCAAAGCCAAAGCCTATGGGTTGGAAAATGAACCGGATCTGGATCAATATTTTCAGCTTGAATACAGCGATGGTAAAATTGAAATCCATCCTAAGATCAAGGAAATGCTTCCTGTAGATGAGGTGATGCTTCAAAAAGATCTTCTTCCACAGCTTCCGTCCAGACTGGATGAATTGGCTATACTGGAAACAGGAAAAAAACAGATATTGGTTATCGGTAAGCACCGTTATTATAACCATATGACCTTCTCCCTCATGGAAGCGGAAGTAACGCAGACAGGCAAGCTCAAAAATCCGGTGAATCCTGTAGATGCCATGCAGTTGATCTGGAAAGCTGAGAAACCTGCAGACATTAAATTTTATACAGCCATCACCTCTTTCCAGAATAATTATAATGAAGATTACAATCCTTCGGAACTGGAAGCTTTAAAACTTATTGTAAAGAATCCTTTGGGACTGGAGGTCTATTATCACGACCGGGAAATTGCAGAAACAGTGTCTGCAAAGTCACTTTCTCAGGTTGAATTAAATACTTTAGATGCCGAGGTTCAATTATCTGTATTTAAGAAAGATCCGTTTTACGAAATAACAGGGGAATTGTTATTTAATGATATTTCCGTCCCTTTTAAAAATATTGTTCTCAGAAATGAATATTTTGTATATAACCGAAACATTTTCAGCTTTGTAGATCATCCTGACATGCTCAGAATCATCAGGTTTTTTAAGGCTAATAATGAAATTTTACTGATCCATTCTTCAAAATATGAGGCATTCATGAAGGATATCCTCTCTACTATAGAAGAGCGTATTCATATAAATTACAACTATATACAAGCTGCAACGAAAGCACAGCTTGAAGATAAGAATTATCACACGGAAAGAGTCATTTACCTCCGTCAGCAGGAAAATTATATTGGCATTACTCCCGTTATGAAATACGGAGGTGTAGAAGTTCCTGTGTATTCCAGAAAGCAGCTTTTTGATACGGATCAGAATGGAAATCCATTTAAAATAGAAAGAAACGAACCGGCAGAGGCCCGCTTTACTTCATTGGTCATGCAGCAGCATCCTGATTTTGAAGAACAGATGGACGGCTATCAGTATTTTTATCTTCACAGGGATAAGTTCCTGGATAACAACTGGTTTCTTGGAGCATTTGATACATGGAGAAATGAAGGGATAACCATACTGGGCTTTAATGAATTAAAAAATAACAAATTAAATTCCCACCGGGCTAAAATCAATATTCAGATTACCAGTGGATTGGATTGGTTTAATGCTAAATTAAAAGTAGGTTTTGGACCCAAAGAAGCTTCTTTAAAACAACTTCACCGCTCGATCCGTAATAAAAGTAAATTCGTTCAGCTGGACGATGGCAGCCTGGGAATTCTCCCTGAAGAATGGATGGAAAAGATAGCCGCGTATTTTCATGCCGGAGAAATAGACGAAGAGTTCTTAAAGATTCCGAAAATTAATTTTACAGAGGTTACTTCTTTATTTGAAAAAGAAATCCTGAGTCAAGAGGTTCAGGAAGAACTCGCCACGTATTCTACGAAGTTCTCAAAAGTAAAAAATATTCCCAAAGTTAATATTCCGGCAGCGCTGAACGCTGAACTCAGGGATTATCAGCATGACGGACTGAACTGGCTTAATTTTCTTGATGGATTCAACTTTGGAGGGTGTCTTGCCGATGATATGGGACTTGGAAAAACCATTCAGATCATTGCTTTTATTCTGTCACAAAGGGAAAAACGAGGACACACCACGAATCTTATTGTAGTTCCTACTTCCCTGCTTTTCAACTGGCAGGAAGAGCTCAGCAGATTTGCACCTTCTATAAAAGTTCTGCTTCATTATGGTGCAGACAGACCCAAAACAACTGCTCACATGCAAGACTATGAAGTAGTTCTTACCACTTACGGAATGATGCTTTCGGATATCCGTTTTCTGAAAAGTTTTAATTTCAATTATGTATTTCTGGATGAATCACAGGTGATTAAAAACCCAAATTCAGAAAGATATAAAGCGGCAAGGCTGCTTCAATCGAGAAACAGAATTGTATTGACGGGTACACCTGTTGAAAACAGTACTTTTGACCTTTACAGCCAGCTTTCTTTTGCTTGTCCCGGGCTTTTGGGAAGTAAACAGTATTTTAAGGATATTTATGCCATTCCTATTGATAAATTTGAATACAGTAAACGGGCGTTAGAACTTCAGCAAAAGATAAAGCCCTTTATTCTCAGAAGAACCAAGAAACAGGTTGCAAAAGAGCTGCCTGAGAAAACAGAAACGGTCATCTACTGTGAAATGAATGCAGAACAGCGCAAGATATATGATGCTTACGAAAAGGAGCTTCGTGAATTTATTGCAGCGAATGATGACGATGATCTGAATAAGAACAGCATGCACGTCCTTACGGGTCTTACAAGGCTCAGACAGATCTGTAACTCTCCTGTGTTGATGAAAGAGGGATATTCCGGGGAAAATGCTGTGAAAATCGAGATTTTGATGGAACAGATCCTTGGAAAATCACAAGATCATAAAATCCTGGTTTTCTCACAGTTTGTCGGAATGCTTGATCTGATAAAGACAGAACTTGAACGCCACAATATTCAGTTTGAATATTTAACGGGACAAACTAAAGACAGAGGAGAAAAAGTGTCAAATTTCCAGAAAAATAAAGATATTCGTGTATTCCTGATCAGCTTAAAGGCTGGTGGTGTAGGTCTTAATCTTACTCAAGCAGATTATATCTATCTGGTAGACCCATGGTGGAATCCTGCAGCTGAAAACCAGGCTATTGACCGAAGCTACCGTATTGGACAAACCAAAAATGTAATTGCCGTAAGAATGATCTGCTCAAATACTGTAGAGGAAAAAATACTTACCCTTCAGAAAAAGAAAAAACAACTGGCTCAGAATCTGCTTACCACTGACGTAACAAAATTTCAGGGACTGTCAAAGCAGGATCTTATGGATTTATTGGAATCCGGCTCATAATATCTAAAAAGTAACAATTAAACCCATTACACTAAAAAAACCGACAGGCAAAGGACCTGTCGATTAAAAACAAAAATTGATATGGATATGATTTAGATATGATGTGTCTATTTTTTGATAATTTTTTCTGTGACAGTCTTTTGATTTTTTGTCAGGATTTTAATAAGATATGTTCCCGGAACAAAATGGTTCATAGAAACTGTCATGGAATTGCCTTCCAGCATCTTCTGCCCTGACATATTATAAATTTCATACTTCTCCAGCCCTTCTTTCATCCTGATTGTCACCGAATCTGCTGTCGGGTTCGGATATATTTTAACATGAGCTGAAGCATCTTTAGAAACTTCCATTGTTGAAAGGCTTTCCGGCTGAATATTAATCGTATAATCTTCTGCCTGCCCGATAAACCATCCTGAAGGACAAGGAAGATTTTCCAAAGTTCCCATCCATGAATCTGATTCATAGGCTTTCACCAATCTGAAACGGGTTTCTCCAAGCTGTGCTCCTGCCGGAATGGTAATGCTACCAGATGTAATTCCTGATTCCGGAGCAGGAACCGGATTGGAATTATCCAGATAGCCCAGGTTAAACCTCTCGTCTGCATCAAACTGATTATTATGGTTAAAATCAATATAAGTATACGCTGATACGGTATTCTGTCCATGGGTACCTCCTGTTACTGTTATAGGATAGGTATTTCCACGGTTAACAGTAAATACAGTTCCCGTAAAATTTTCAAGAACGTCTGAGTTACCATCAATAGCACTGTTTTTTATGGTTCCTGCAAATTCTACCTTGCTGATTTCGCTTACTGTAAGGCTGGTCACATTTTCAGCGCCACAATAAGGAGCCGGGAAATTCACTGCATTCCCTACAATGTTAACGGTATAATCTTCAGTCTGCCCCGCTCTTAAACCAGAATCACAGGCTGAACTGATAGAATTGGGAGCATTAGGATCTGAATAAGCCTGAACATTTGTATTCTTCAAAACCCGCATTCTTGTACTTCCATTGGCTGCAGTAGCAGGAACCACTATTATATTGTTGATCGTAAATGCATTGGCCGGATTGGCCGCTTCAAGTCTTCCAATGTAGAAACTTTCTCCGGCATCATCAAAATTACCATTCTGATTAAAGTCTATAAAAACAACTACATCACTGGGAAAAGTACTGGAAGGACCCGTTACAGATATATTATAATTATTTCCGGGCTGCAAATCTGTAGACATTGATGTAAAATTCTCATACATTTGCGCATTTCCGGACTGAACCGGCGATGAATTATTAATGTTTCCGAAAGTAACATTACTGATCATATTGCTGTCAGCTCCATACTGAAACACAGGCATGCAATATTGCAGTTGGGCATTCGCCAGTGTGCAAAGTACAATACCAGAAAGAGTAGTTATTTTTTTCATTTTTTGTTTAAATTTCCTGGGACAAATTTATATTTATTTAGAATGAATAAAAATAACAATGTAATGATATTTGTCAGTTTAATAAAAATAGATGTTTAATGAGCCAACGATACTTATTAAACAATTCCTTTTACTAATGGATACTCAACCTGTTATAAATAAAAAAGCTGTTTCTCAAATTTTGTTTTAAGAAACAGCTTTTTGTTATAAAAGAATAAAATCTAAGGAATTTTATATGTTTTAACTTATATTTTCAATGAGAACAACAGACGCTCCTCCCCCTCCGTTACAGATGGCAGCTATCCCCAATCTTCCTTTTTCCTGGCGAAGTACACTGACTAATGTTGTGATAATTCTTGCTCCTGAAGCACCAATCGGATGTCCCAAAGCAACCGCACCACCATATACATTCACTTTATTCAGGTCGTAACCCAAAATCTGCTGATTGGATAAGATAACAGAGGAATAAGCTTCATTAATCTCGAAATAATCAATATCAGATAAACTGAGACCTGTCTGTTTCAGTAACTTTTGAATGGCAACAGACGGAGAAGTGGTGAACCATTCCGGAGACTGAGCCGCATCTGCATACGCTACGATTCTGGCTAAGGGTTTCAAATTATGCTGCTGAACAGCTTCTGAAGATCCTAGTAGTATTGCTGCAGCTCCGTCATTCAGATTACTTGAGTTGGCGGCTGTTAATGTACCGTCTGCTTCAAATGCCGGTTTCAAGAGAGAAATCTTCTCCGGAATAAGTTTGTCAATATCTTCGTCTTTATCTACGATTATAGCGCCTTTTTTTCCTTCAATTGATATCTTGATCAGCTCATCGCTGAACTTGCCGCTTTTTGCCGCTTCCTGAGCCCGATGATAGGAAAACAAAGCGTATTCATCAAGCTGCTGACGTGTTAATCCATATTTTTTTACACCCAGTTCAGCGGCACTTCCCATATGGAAATCATTGTACACATCCCACAACCCATCTTTGATCACGCCATCAATAAGATGAGTGTCTCCGAGTTTTGTTCCCTGGCGAAGTTTAACGTAATGGGGAACATTGCTCATACTTTCCATTCCACCAGTCACGACAATATGTTCCAGACCAAGCTGAATCTGCTGTGCACCGATCATTGCAGACTTCATACCGGAAGCACAGACTTTATTTATCGTTGTGGCATCTTTATCTACTGGAATTCCTCCAAAAATAGCGGCCTGCCTTGCGGGAGATTGTCCCAGCCCGGCACTGAGTACATTTCCCATGTACACACTGTCTATATATTCCGGAGCCAACCTGATGTTTTCATAGGCATTTTTAATGGCAACTGCTCCAAGTTGAGGAGCTGTAAGTCCGGACAGGCTTCCCATAAAACCTCCTACTGGAGTTCGCTTTGCAGCTAATATAAATACTTCTTTCATTTGAAATTATTTTTAATACCGATTGGTATATATTTGGTTAAAAAAATCCTATTTTTTCACAAGGGAACAATACAAAGATAATGAAATATACCGATTGGTATATTAAAGATTTAAAAAAAACTTACTGTAATAAGTAAGATTTTAATTTTTATGTTCTGCTCAGCTGATCCAGTTTTTTAAGCAGCGTGGGCATTCTGTAAGCACCATGCATCTGTTCTACTTTCAGTTGAACTTCATCTACATTCATTCCTTTGGCTGTCACAAAAAGCGGTGTTTTACTTTCTCCACGGAACACACTTCTCCTTTCGGAATCAGGAGTTGTAAATTCATTTTTGGCGATCCCAATAATAGGACACTTTTCTTCTAATGCTTCATAAAGATGTCCGCCTAAGCCTATTTTTCCATCATTGTCAAGAGTAACATATCCGTCTACAATGATAATGTCTTCTGGTTTTAATACTATTTTCGCCAGTAAACTTAAAATACAGGGTAATTCTCTTTTGTAAAATGCACCACTTTCATATGCTGAGCTTACAGCAGTCTGTTCTATAAAAACTTCCACCTCTTTTTCAGACGTCCAATCTTCAAATGCAATACACACGGTATTGGCATAATCCTCATAATAATAGGTGTCAAATGCGTAAATCATATTTTATTCCTTAAAAAATTCACCGAAATGCCACAAAATCCCTGAAGGATCATGCACAAAACACTCTTTTCCCCATTCCATAGTTCTTACAGGGGAAAGTCTCACATTTTCATAGATATCTGTAAGCTTTAAAGATAAAAGTTCTTCCCAGAATTCATCTGTATTGGCTACCTCCATAAAGATCATAGTATTATCAACCCACTCTTTTGCATAATAATCCTGAAGGTAAAAGCCTGTTTCCTCCCATATAAACAGTGAAAGTTTGGGCTCCAGAACAACTTCTTCAAATCCGAGATCCTTATAAAAGTTTCTGCTGATCTCAAAATTCTGTGCCCCTATAAAAGGTCTGATGGATTTTAGTTTCGGTGTCATACTATTTTATTTTTCCAGTATTCATAGGTCATTTCAAACTTGATCTCTCCTTTTCCATGGGTTCCTGCTTCCTTCCAGCCAGATTTTCTGTAGAAATTCTCAGCCCGCGTTCCGGGAGAAGTACCAAGCCACAGATCGTCTTTCTTTTGTTCAAAATACCAGTTGAGCATGATGTCATGAAGTTTTCTGCCGATTCCCCGGTTTTCAAAATCAGGATGCACAAACAAAGCCCAGATATTGTTCTCTTTCAGATCTGCAATAGAAAAGCCTACAATCTGACCTTTTACCTCACTTACCCATCCTTTTCCTCTTTGAAAAAGAAATTCCTCACAATCTTTATCTGTAACCAATCCCGGATCTGATAATGTATTTTCTTTCACCGAATTTCTTACAACCTGAATCTGTGGAATATCTTCCGGTCTTGCTTCCCGAATTACTATATTCATGGTAATTTGTTGAAAAATGCTAAATCTTTTTACTCTTAATCCTTGTCAAGGTTTAAAACCTTGACAAGGATGATATCTGATTACTTTCTGTCAACCACAATTCTCTCTTCCCTATTGGCAATATCCCAGGCTGTCGTAAAGATAAGCTGGGTTCTTTTCTCCAATAGTTGATAATCAATCTTTTCAGGATCATCGCCTGGTTTATGATAATCTTCATGAATACCATCAAAGAAGAAGGCTACAGGAATATTATGTTTGGCAAAATTATAGTGATCTGAACGGTAATATAATTGTTCAGGATCATTCAAATCATCATACTTGTAATTAAGTTCAAGATTATTGGTTCTCTTATTGGCTGCTTCATTGATTACTTTAAGCTGAGAACTTAACATTTCAGAACCTATGACATATACATACTGCTTTCCTCTGTTAGCAGGATCATCACGTCCTATCATATCAATATTAAGATCAACAACGGTGTTGGCCAATGGGAAAACAGGATTTTCGGAATAGTATTCTGAACCAAACAACCCGTGCTCTTCTCCTGTAACATGCAGAAACAGGATAGATCTTTTAGGTCCTTTTCCTGCTTTTTTTGCCTGCTGGAATGCTTTTGCAATTTCCATTACGGCAACAGTTCCGCTTCCGTCGTCATCTGCTCCGTTGTACACCACTCCATTTTTTGTTCCTACATGGTCATAATGGGCAGAAACTACAACAATCTCGTCTGGTTTTTCGCTTCCTTCTATAAAAGCCAGAATATTTTCAGAATCAGGCAGGTTGCCTCCGCCTCTTTTTTTCATAAAATCAGATGGAACTTTCTGATAGTATGAACCTAATGCTTTCGGTCCGGCAATACCTAGATTTTTATAGTAATTAATCATATACTCTCCCGCTTTCTTCTGTCCTTTACTTCCTGTATCACGCCCTTCCATATCATCTGCTGCAATAACATACAGATTTTTCTTTAAATCTTCAGCGTTAATTACCTTGTATGCATTATTAAATGCCTTGCTGTGCTTTGTAGATACAGGATGTGAAGAATTTCCATCAGCCATTTTTGCCGTTCCACAACTGGTCATTACAGCCATGGCCAGTAACGGAATAAGTATTTTTTTCATAAAGAATAAATTTCTTAAAAATAACAAATTTTATTGAAACCCAACATGAGGGATCAAAATCACAGAATCGTATGTTACTCATTCTAAAATTAACAATAATTCAACACAAAGCCAATTGAGGTGTTAATTTTTTATTATATTTGATTACAATACAAAATAAGTGGATAAAATTTACGGATTTACTCATTATTCCTTTTTTACGGAAATGTCCGAGCTGGCAAACAGGCACGGAAGCTTTGATCTTTCTCTGGGCCTTCCCGATTTTGATATTGATGAACGCCTTAAAATATTTTTAAAAGAAGCTGCCGAAAAAGAGACTTATCATTATGAACCTCTTTCCGGCAATCCTCTCCTGATTGAAAGTATCATCCGTTTCAATGCAAAACGGACTAACAAAATTCCTGTTACCACTAAGGAAATAACCATTGTCCCATGTGCAACCTTTGCTTTATATACTTCTCTCAAATCCATTTTAAATCAATATGATGAAGTGATTATTATTCAGCCGTCTTATTACACCTATGGACCTGCTGTTGTAATGAATGGAGGAATTCCTGTTTATTATGATCTTGACGGCGATTTTACCATCAACTGGGATTTGTTTAAAAACTGTATTACTGAAAAAACCAGAGCTGTCATTGTCAACTCTCCCCAAAACCCAACCGGAAAAGTATGGAAAAAAGAAGACTGGAACCAATTGTATGAACTGATCAAGGACCGTAATATTTATTTGATTTCTGAAGAAATATATGATACGTATTGCTATGATGAAGCTGAGCATTACAGTTCTTTTATTCATTCTGGGCTTAGGGAAAAGACGTTCTGCATTTTTTCCTTTGGCAAAATGTTTCATACTTCCGGCTGGAAAGTGAGTTACATGTTTGCTTCTGAAGCTTTAACGACAAGATTTCAGTGCCATCAACAGTATATTTCTTACAGTGCCAGTGCTCCGGCACAATATGCCATCGCAAAGTATCTGGATGTATTCGACCCGGCTATCAATAAAGAGATAATGCAGAATAAAAGGGATATTTTTAATCAGTTGATTCAGGAAACTCCCCTGCAGATAGAACACCAGGCAGAAGGAAGTGTTTTTCAGGTGGTTAATTTCAGGAATATTTCGTCAACAATGACGGATGTAGAATTTTCAAAATGGCTTACGATTGAGAAAAAAGTGTCTTGTCTTCCGCTTTCGGCTTTTTACAACTCAAGACAGAATTCAGATTATGTCAGGTTTAGTTTTGCTAAAAAAGATGAACTGATTATCCAGGCTCTGGAACATTTAAAAAGAAATCTTTGATTTTTCTCACAGATTTGTTTTTTCCCACAGATTTCACGGATTTCCACAGATGATTGTAGATATCTATTCATTTGATTTCAATTTTCATGTTATCCCAAAATACAATAACAAAAGCACCGCCAAGGCAGTGCTTTTGTTGTATTGTAATGATTTTAAAGAGCCAGAACTCTTACATCAATTCTTCTGTTTTTCGCTTTACACTCATCGGTGTCATTGGCTTCACATACCGGATGCTGTGATCCGTAGCCTTCTGCTTCTACTCTGTCTGCAGCAACACCCAGCTCCAGTAATTTAAGTTTTGCAGTCTGCGCTCTCAGATTGGATAATTTAAGATTACTATCTTCATTACCGCTGTTGTCTGTGTATCCGCCTAATTTTATCTTCAAATCGGGATAAGCATTTAAGATTTCAGCTAAATTATTCAGCTGGAGTTCATATCCTGCTTTCAAATCGCTTGAGCCTGTTTCAAAATAAAGGTTTTCAATGGTGTACCATTTATTAGGATCTAAAGCCGATTTATCTTTCTGTTTTACCACATTATAAAGCTGGTACAGCTGACTTCCATCTCCTATGGCGATCGTTTTTCCTCCCTCCAGTTTTACTTTCTGAACATTTCCTGTTTCATAGACAAAGTCTCCGTTTTCATTAAGATGCCCTTTAATCTCTCCCGGAACTACAGCAATTATTTTGGCATCTGCACTTGTTGCAGCACTGGTAACCCCTGTAAGACTTTCTATTTTTGCTTTTCTGTTGGCCTCTATTTTATCTTTATGTAAAACCGCTAAAGTAGGTGCAATTACCAAAGAAACGATAGACATTAATTTGATCAGAATATTCATAGATGGTCCGGAAGTATCTTTAAACGGATCTCCAACGGTATCACCTGTTACAGATGCTTTATGTGGCTCTGAACCTTTGTAATAGGTCTGTCCATTAATATCTACTCCTTTTTCAAATGATTTTTTAGCATTATCCCAGGCACCTCCTGCATTATTCTGAAACATTCCCATCAACACACCACACACCGTAGCACCAGCCAAGAATCCACCCAATACTTCAGGTCCGAAAATAAATCCGATCAAAAGTGGGGAAATAATTGCTATAGCACCAGGAAGCATCATTTTTCTGATGGAGGCATCTGTGGAGATCGCAACACATTTTTCATATTCAGGTTGTGCTTTTCCTTCTAAGATTCCGGGAATTTCACGGAACTGTCTTCTTACTTCTTCTACCATGGCCATGGCAGCCTGCCCAACTGCAGTGATTGCCAGTGATGAAAAGATAAACGGAATCATTCCGCCAACAAACAGACCGGCCAGAACATCTGCCCTGTAAATATCAATTCCGTCAATTCCTGCAATTCCAACAAAAGCTGCAAATAACGCTAATGCTGTTAAAGCTGCTGAAGCAATGGCAAATCCTTTTCCGGTAGCGGCAGTTGTATTTCCTACAGCATCCAGGATATCTGTTTTTTCACGTACATCCTTAGGAAGTTCACTCATTTCGGCAATACCGCCGGCATTATCAGCAATTGGCCCAAAGGCATCAATCGCCAGCTGCATCGCTGTAGTAGCCATCATTCCTGCTGCTGCAATAGCAACACCATAAAGTCCGGCACACAGATAAGATCCATAGATTCCGCCTGCCAGCACAATAATCGGAAGTAAAGTAGATTCCATACCAACGGAAAGCCCTCCGATAATATTAGTTGCATGGCCTGTAGAAGACTGTCTCACAATACTGGAAACCGGTCTTTTACCCATTGCGGTATAATATTCTGTTATGATACTCATTAAAGTTCCTACGACCAAACCTACCATTATCGCTCCGAATACTCCCATTTTAGTAAATTCATGACCTCTTAGAACCATTTTTTCAGGAAGGATATACGTTACCAGGAAGTAGGATGAAATGGCTGTAATAACAATACTGCCCCAGTTTCCAAGGTTTAAAGCATTCTGTACACTGGAAGTGGATGAGCCTTCATTGTCATTAATTTTCACAAATAAAGTTCCGATCATTGAAAATATAATTCCTGTTCCTGCAATCAGCATCGGTAAAAGGATTGGAGCAAAACCTCCGAAAGCGTCATCAGAAATAGTTTCTCTACCTAACACCATGGTTGCCAGAACTGTTGCAACATAAGACCCGAAAAGGTCAGCTCCCATTCCTGCTACATCTCCTACGTTATCTCCTACGTTATCAGCAATCGTTGCAGGATTTCGGGGATCATCTTCAGGAATACCTGCCTCAACTTTTCCAACAAGGTCAGCACCTACATCTGCCGCTTTTGTATAAATACCTCCTCCTACTCTTGCAAAAAGTGCTATGGATTCTGCCCCAAGAGAAAATCCGGTAAGAATTTCAATAGTCTTTTCCATTTCGTGGGAATCTACTGTGGCATCAGGTGCAAAAATTTGCTTAATAATAAGAAATAATGCTCCTAAGCCTAAAACAGCAAGTCCGGCAACCCCCATTCCCATAACGGAACCTCCTGTAAAAGATACTTTAAGCGCTTTCGACAGTGAAGTTCTTGCGGCTTCTGCCGTCCTGACATTGGCTTTGGTAGCAATTTTCATCCCGATAAAACCTGCTAATGCGGAAAATACCGCTCCTACAGCAAAGGCAATACCGATACTCCAATGTGAATTGGCATTGCTTGATCCCATTATGGCAAGTAAAATGGCGACTACCACCACGAAGTACATTAAGATTTTATATTCAGCCTTTAGAAAAGCCATTGCACCGTCTGCAATATGACCGCTGATTATTTTCATTTTTTCATTTCCGGCATTCTGTTTATTGACCCAGTTGCTCTGAAGAAATGTATAAAGCAAAGCTATGACACCAAAAATTGGCACTAACACAAATAGATCCATAGTTTATTATTTTATATTAAAAAATTGAGATTAGTCTTATAAATATAATGAAATTATAAACATATAATAAAATTCACTAATAATAATCTATTATTTTATAAATTTGTTTCTCACCATGATTTGAATTAATTATTTATGAAAAGAATACTATATACTCTTTTTTTATCTGCAGGCATAAGCAGCTGCCATCACAAGATTCCACAAGAGAAAGCTGAGATACTTTATTTTGGAGGTCCCATTATAACAATGGAGGACGCTTCTCCCCAGGTTGAAGCTGTAGCAGTTAAAGATGGTAAAATACTTTTTGCCGGAACAAAATCGGATGCAGAGCGTTTTTCAGAGCCCGCCACCAAAATGATTAATCTCAATGGAAAAACTCTTCTTCCCGGGTTTATAGATGTTCATGGGCATCTTACTTCAAGAGCCGGGACTATGGATGCTGTAGACCTATCTCCGGAACCTTATGGTACCGTGAATTCAATTAAAGATTTACAGATTACGGTTAAGAACTACATTAAAGAGAATAAAATTACAGCTAAGCAGCCAATTATCGGAAATGGTTATGATGATGCGATTATGACAGAACACCGTCATCCTACAAAAACAGAACTGGATGCCATCAGTAAAACCAATCCTGTTATTGTTATTCATGCCTCAGGGCATGCCAGCGTAGCAAACAGTGCAATGCTACAACTTCTGGGAATAACAGAATCATCAATAGATCCTGAAGGAGGACACATCGGAAGGGATAAGAAAACAGGGAAACTGAATGGGAAATTAGAAGAGAACGCGAGTTTCACTGCTTTATTGACCTTAACGGAAAAAATGAATAAAGGCAAAGACACCCAGGCTCATGCGATGGAAAATCTGATGAAAGCCCAGGATGAATGGCTCAGCTATGGACAGACCACTATCTGTGACGGGAGAACGATGGGAGAAAGTGTAACTCTGTTAGAAAAAGCAGCGTCTCAACATCTTCTTAAAGCCGATGTCGTTTACTTTCCCGATTATGAATATTTCAAAAAGGATTTCAGCCGCTTCAAACCAAAGTATATGAAATATGAAAATCGCCTGAAACTGGCCGGGTTCAAATTTTCTGATGATGGTTCTCCACAAGGAAAAACGGCCTGGCTAACTCAACCTTATTTAGTTCCACCTGAAGGCCAGTCTAAAGACTACAAAGGATTTCCCATTTTTACGGATGAAACTTTATATAACGATCTGAAAACACTTTTCAAAAACCATATCACCGCACAGCTTCATGTGAATGGAGATGCTGCAATAGATCAGGCAATCCGGGTTATTAAAAGGTTAAAAGATGAAAACATTTACAAACCGGAATTGCGGGCAACGTTAATTCATGTACAAAACAGCCGTCCCGATCATATTCAAAAAATAAAAGAATTAGGAGTAATTCCCTCTTACTTTTCTACTCATACCTATTTATGGGGAGATTGGCATTACTCAAGTGTTTTTGGTCCTGAAAGGGCTGCTTTTATAAGTCCGGCCAACTCGGCATTAAAAGCAGGAATTACGTTTACCATCCATCATGATTCTCCGGTTACCCCACCCGATTTGATTACCGCTGTCTATGCAGCCGTGAATAGAAAAACACGTTCAGGAATGATTTTAGGACCCAATGAAAGAATTACTATAATTGAAGCTTTAAAAGCAATTACCATTAATGGAGCTTATCAATTGCAGGAAGAAGATAGAAAAGGGTCTGTTAAAGCAGGTAAACTGGCAGACTTTGTCATTCTGGATCAGAATCCTTTAACGATAAGTCCTGAAAATCTCAGAAACATTCAAGTTCTTGAAACCATAAAAGAAGGAAATTCCGTATACAAAAGAAACTAAATCTGTTGAGGCAGAACAAAATATCCACAAAAAAAGCAGATGAATCTTCATCTGCTTTTTTGTATCCTTTAGGAAGAAAATATTATCCTCCGAATTTATCTGCGTAGTCTGTTTGAGAAGCTTTGATCACTTTTCTAGCATGCTCAGCTCCGTAAACCTCCTGAATTCTACATTTTGCAGGCTCATCTGGCAGGTTTTTATACGTAAGGAAATAGTGCATTAATCTTCTTACTTCAGCTTCCGGTAATTCAGCAATATCTCTGAAGTGTCCGAAAGCGTGGTCATTGATCATTACTGCGACAATTTTATCATCAGCTTCTCCTCCGTCGATCATTTTGAAACCTCCGATTGGAATAGCTTCCATCAATAAACCTCCGGCATGGATATTGTGAGAACTTAAAACACAAATATCAAGAGGGTCATGATCTCCCATTGTAACATCCGTAGCTCCTGCTTCTACAGCAAGTTTCATCACTTCATTATCACAGTATGTTCTTGGAACAAAACCATATAAAGCAGGGATGATGTTAGAAAATTTCTGTGGTCTGTCTACCTTTAAGTATCCTGTTTCTTTATCTACTTCATATTTAATAGTATCTGAAGGAACAATTTCCACAAATACGTTTACAACATTTGGCGCATCTTCTCCTGCAGAAATTCCGTGCCATGGATGTGCTTTAAAATTTGGAATCATTATTTATCTGTTATTTTTTAAGTTATTATTAAAATTTCTTTTCTTAAATCTTCTATTGTTTCCACAATATAATCGTTGCCTTCCATATAGTTCATGATGAAAATCGTCTTGAATTCATCCAGCTGAACCTCTCCTTTCAATCCGTCATAGGTTTTGTGAAGCAGTTCTATGATGGCATTTTTAGAGTCTACGATATTCTTCCATGAATTTTTTGTGATGTATAACTGCTGTGAGGAGTTATATTCAAATTCTTCATTGATTGTTTTTTCGGTAAGGAAAATAAACTCATGAACGGCTAATTCTCTATCAAATCTCTGGATAAGATTTGATGGCTTCATTCTGTCCAGAAACAAAGTCATTCTTTCGTAAGAATGTGCTTTATTCTCTGAATTAGATTTCACGGTGAGTAGTTTGATTTCCTGGTTTTTAAGGGTAATGTACGAGTGTACAAATTGTCTGAGCAAAACCAGAAAAGGAATTGCAATAATCAATGCAAATGCATACGGTAGATATCCTGAGAGACTCGTCATAATTTTAGACTGCAAAATTACTAATTATTTTCCGTCTTCTAAAGAGTTTTTAAAGATATCCACTTTAGAATTTTGTATATAAACTAATGCCAACATAATTATAAGATAAAAGCCCAGCATCATCCTGTTTGCTAAAGACGGGAAAACCAGGAATCTCATCATGACCGTTCCATAAATAATTGCAAAAAATAAGATCTGAGCCTGTTTTTTTTTATTATAAAATGAAAAATTATTTGCCAGAATAATGATTATAAAGATCAACAGAACCGGAAAATAGGAAGCGTTGAACTCCAGCATTATTTTACTTTTAATAAAATGAATATAATCTGAAAAGATAAACGGATCAGGCTGTGACACAGGATAGATCTGAACTTTAATAAACTGATTCATAAAGAGTGTAGACCATGAAACCTGGTTAAAAGCCTGTATTAAAAAGAAGGATAGAAACAGATATCCGTATGATATCAATAATGGAGCTGTTTTCACTTTAAGCCTGTTTCTATAAAGATAAATAAGGCCATACAGGAAAGAATAAAAAATAAAATACTCCGGTCTTGTCAGAATGCACAGCATAGCAAAGATACCTGCAAGAAATAAATTTCTTCTAAATAAAAATACATAGAAGCTCAAAAGCAACATCAGGCATGATAAAGAATCTGCAGAGACATGTCTGGCTGCTTCCGGAAAAGGTTTGAACAGGGAAATTAAAATCGTGATGATAAAAGCAAGAGGATAATTTTTCAGAATTTTTATCAGAAAACTAAAAATCAGGACAAGACTTAAAGCGTAAGAAATCACTGAAATTAAAGAGTTGGAAGCAGACGCACTAAAACCCAATTTAAAGAATGACCAATTGATGAAGTTATAAAAAGGTTTCACCACAAAAAGCTGCAACTCTTCTTCATAAGCTTTAGGATTTTGTGACAATATTTTATAATAAGCACTCTCCCCTTTCGACACTTCTTCCACCATTGGATCTACAGGTCCTAATCCCGCAAAATCAGGATTCTTTTCCCGTAATTCATCATATACTTTCTGATGAATCTCTTCAATTTTCATATCGGGATATTCTGTTTTATAAATCAGCCCCATATAAGCTTCCATATCCGTATTGTAATAATGGTTGGTATATAGGTAGTATGACATAAAGCATACATAGATTGAAAATATAAAAACAAGAATATTTTCCCTTTTTTTCATACGTTGATATTATAAGTATACAAATGTAAAAAAACTATCATTTAAACTTATATTCTTATGAAAAGCTTTTATAATAAAGGATAAACCTGTATTAAAGTTCAAAAAGCGCCGGCCTTTGGGTTACTTCATGATAGCACACACTATTTTCATCAAAGAAATGATAAACAAGACTTTTTCTCGTTCTGTTTTTATCCGTATGCGGCTCTCCTCCATGAAGAATATTGGCATGCCAGATTAATAAATCTCCTTTTTTGGCCTTGAAAATTTCTTTTTTCAATCCAAGCTCTTTTACCTTATCCTCAAGAAATGTCTCATAGGCTCTATAGCTTTTCTTACCTATTTTCAGGGCCGTCCCTTCATTATCATAATCAGAATTCAGGAAATAAGGAAGTTTATGGCTTTTGGGAATATAATGCAAAGCTCCGTTGCTTTCATCCACATCTTCCAATGCAATCCATACTCCCAACAACCCTCCCAAAGGATAAGTCGTCATGTGGATACTATCTGAATGCGTTTTTTGCTGGCTTCCGTTGATGAAGTTGATACTTTGGAAAAGTTTGGATTTCCCGTCCAGTAAAACAGATAAAAAGTCTAGCAATTCTTTGTCACTTCCGATATTTTTAATGATTTCTGAATGATGGATAGCAAACATCAGTTTTCCTCCATAAATAAATTTCAGTGTACCATCTTCCATCAGCTTATCAATTTCAGTATTGATCTGATCTGCCGTTTCCGGAGTCAGAAAATTTCTCAGAATCATGTAACCATTATCATCATACTGAAGAGCACTTTCTTTATTCTCTTCCGTAAGCTTCTTGAAAAAAGGAGTTTCTGTCAGTTTTGCATAATCCACCCCTCTATTGCTGGCGGGAAGATGGGCAAAATCTTTACTCGAAATACTTGAAAAATAGTTCTTATTGATTCCGTATTTTTTATACAATGGAATATTATGCTTTAATTTACTCTTTTTAAATAAGTTATAAAGCATATATGATAATTTGTACTGACGAATCTGTTGTAACATAACTGTTTTAACTAAGGATTTTATAAAGTTACGGAATATTACTTAATTAGAACCAATCTAAACAATGCTTTTCATCATAAAAATGATTTCCTTCTTATGATAAGATATCCTAATTTTTTAAAAAGATTCTTTTTTGAATTTTCAATAATTCCATAGGGTCTCAATTCCGGGCGGAAGCCTCTGAAAAACTCTTCAATATTGGGTAATTCACCTCCTTCAAAATCAAAAATATGGGTTTCGATATTTTCTTTAATGATATGATCAATCAATACGGAAGCACCTGATAATCTGACATACTCTTTATCATTAAAATTACCTAAAAGCGCCACCATATTACAGTCCGAATAGGTTGCAATTACATTAACAATTTTATGCTGGTAATAAAAAGCAGTGAATTTCAGATAATTCAGCTTGTGAAAAGTTTCAAAAATCCTCATGAATTCATGCAGGTCGTTGTCTTTACTCAGCCCTATCGTATTGGCTTCTATAAAAGTTTTTGCTTTGTCAAAAGAAATGGTTTTGATTTCTGATTCCTTTAAAACGTCCTCATCTAAACGCAGCTTTCTTTTTCTCTTGGGAGAATAGTTATTGCGTACTTTCTCGTAAGGTGCAGGATATAATAAAAAGTTCTTCTTGATTCTGATCTTTGTACGAAGCTGGTTTACGTCATTAAACGGATAGGCTCTGATCATATAATTCTTTTCCAGATATTCTAAAAAAGCCTCATTAAGGTTTACATCATCTTTAGCGGAAAAAACACCGAGCTGCTGGCAAAGTTTCGGGTTGTGAACAATTTTCATCCCATATTTTCTTACAAAAGGTACGGGCATCACAGCCTCATAATCTTTATAAACCAGAATTTCCCACGGCATCGTCGAAGTTGTATCTAAAAAATCTTTTGTAGCAGAATATTTTCTTTGTTCGGAGTTTTCTAAACATTGAGCATATTTTACAAAATCAATTTCATGGTATTTTAATCTTCTAATCATAGTAATCCGGCGTCCGAGAAACTAAAATAGGTATCCTGCGTGACAATAATATGGTCCAGAAGCTGGATACTTAATATGTTTCCTGCTTCTTTTATTTTTTGTGTAATGCTAATATCTTCCCTGCTTGGTTTTAAGCTGCCGGAAGGATGATTGTGAGCAATGATAATGCCTGTTGAAAAATGTTCCAGTGCTGTTTTATACAGAATTCTGACATCTACGATAGACTGACTGATTCCTCCTTGTGTAAGCTGTGATACATGAATCACTTTATTACTGTTGTTAAGGAAAATAGCCCAGAACTCTTCTGTTCTTAAGTCCGAAAGCTGATTTTTAAGAATAAGATAGGCATCATTACTGTTACCAATTACAGTTTTCTCAGGAATTTCCTGTACTGTTCTTCTTTTCCCGATTTCTAAAGCTGAAATGATCGAAATCGCTTTTGTGATTCCGATTCCTTTGAATTTCATCAGATCTTTAACGGAAAGCAAGCTCAGCTGATGCCAGCTATTATCTACAGAGTTTAAGATTTTTCTTGCCAGCTCTATGACATTTTCATCTTTATTTCCACTTCCCATAATGATGGCTAACAGTTCAGAATCAGAAAGTGAGCTTTTGCCTTTCTGCAAAAACTTTTCTCTGGGTCTGTCATCTTCTGCAAGAAATTTTATAGCCATTGGAAAAGAGATTATGATTAATAAAATGCATACAGGATCACTGGCTTTGTCGACTGATCGACATATTTTGCTGTTTCTTTAAGAGCATTCACAGAAAGCATCGGACATCCTAAGCTTAAACATGCCGGAGTCCTGGATTCCACATCCGGAATACATTCGTAGGAATGAAGGACAATTGCCCTTTGCATGGCATTACTGTTGGTAGAATCAAGACCTTTTAAACGGTAAGCTTTACCAAATTTTCCCATATAGCTTTCTCCTATGGCATATTTTCCCAGAGATGATTGATAAGACCCTTCAATATTACTGAATTGTAAAGCATCTGAGTTTGGAATGACAGATCCCGAACCATGGGATACAACAGCCTGTTGTACTATTGTATTATTTTTCAGGTTATAGATGAAGTAACGGTATTTCCCGGAAGGTATTTTAAAGTTGATAAAAACAGCCAGCTCCTGGTTATACTCTTTTCCTTTGATGTAATCTTTAATCTCTGAAATCTTCGCCTGGGGCACATTCAGTGAATTCAACCGCTGGGATTCAGCTTTTGAACAGGAAATTAAAATTATAAAAAGAAAAATAAAGTGTTTTATCATCTGGTGTTGTATGCTTTTATTCTATGATCATTCCGTCTTTCATGATGAGCTTGCGGTCTGTAATTTCTGCAAGATTCGGGTTGTGGGTTACAATGACAAATGTCTGGTTGTATTTATCTCTCAGATCAAAAAATAACCTGTGAAGATCATCCGCATTTTTGGAATCCAGGTTTCCTGTAGGCTCATCCGCAAAAATAATTTTGGGTGAATTGATTAAAGCTCTTGCTACAGCTACCCTTTGCGCTTCTCCCCCTGAAAGCTGATTGGGTTTATGATTCAGCCTCTGCTCTATCTTTAAATCTTCAAATAAAGCATACGCTTTTTCAATAGCTTCTCTTTCATTGGCTCCGGCAATTTTTGTTGGAAGCAATACATTTTCCAGTGCTGTAAACTCCGGAAGAAGCTGATGAAACTGAAATACAAAACCGATATTCTGATTTCTGAACTTTGAAAGCTGCTTGTCATTCATATTAATAAATGATTCTCCTGCTATCTCAATTTCAGTATCATATTTGTTTGATTGGCTCGGATGATCCAGCGTTCCTAAAATCTGCAGCAATGTAGATTTACCTGCTCCTGATTCTCCTACAATAGAAACCACCTCGCCCATTTTGATGTGAATATCAACTCCTTTCAGTACTTCTAAATTCCCATAAGATTTATGGATATTTCTTGCTTTAATCATGATTCAAAAATAGTAATTTGATTTTGAAATTCCATCAAAAAATACGGTGATAATTTTTAATTCTCAAATTGGTATCATGATCAAAATCTTCTAATAATTTCAAAAGCCTAATATATTTTAATGAATTTTATAAAATTTGTTTCTGATGACTATGAGAATCAGATATTGGTAGTATAAATTCAATTTCATTGCTTTTATATTATCATACACTTATAAGGTTTGTGGACATTGCAGATATTGTGCTGCTATTGACATTGTTTGCGATTTATAACAACGAAAAAACCTCCCGGACTAGACTGGGAGGTTTTATTATTTTCACTTCAGAAAATTACAGTAACAATGTTAATGGACTTTCTAAATATGTTCTTAATGTTTGCAGGAATTGAGCACCTGTAGCACCGTCTACCACTCTGTGGTCACATGCCAATGAAAGTTTCATTGTGTTTCCAACTACGATCTGACCATCTTTAACGATTGGTTTCTCGATAATTGCTCCTACTGAAAGGATGGCAGAGTTAGGTTGGTTGATAATACTTGTAAATGTTTCGATTCCGAACATTCCCAAGTTAGAAATAGAGAATGTAGATCCTTCCATTTCGTTAGCCTTAAGACCTTTGCTCTTAGCTCTTGAAGCCATATCTTTTACGGATGCAGAAATCTGAGTATACGTCATCTGATCTGTATTTTTCAGTACAGGAACAACCAATCCGTCAGGAATAGCTACTGCTACACCAATATTGATATTTCCTCTGTGGATGATCTTATCACCTGCCCAGCTTGAATTCACCTGAGGGTGTTTTCTTAAAGCAATTGCAGTCGCTTTAATGATCATATCATTGAAAGAGATCTTGGTATCAGGTAAAGAATTGATTTCTTTTCTTGCTTCAATTGCTTTATCCATATTGATCTCAACCATCAGATAGTAATGAGGAGCAGAGAATTTACTTTCAGAAAGACGTTTTGCAATAATATTTCTTACCTGAGAGTTTGGAGTCTCTGTATCTTCACCCTGTACGAAGCTTACTGCAACAGGAGCAGCGCTTGCTGCCGGAGCTGAAGCAGCTGGTTTCGCAGCCGGCTGATAATTTTCGATATCTTTTTTAACGATTCTTCCGTTTTCACCAGATCCCTGAACACTGTTGATATCAACTCCTTTATCCTGAGCCATTTTCTTAGCCAGTGGAGAGATTGCTACTCTGTCAGAAGATGAAGAGTCTGCAGCAGGAGCTGCTTTTTCTTCTGTTTTAGCTTCTGCCTTTTGTTCAGCTGGTTTTTCAGGTGATGCAGTTGCAGCTTTCGGAGCTCCTACAGCGGAAACATCTGTTCCTGCAGGGCCAATGATTGCTAATACTGAATCAACCGGAGCAGCACCACCTTCTTCTACACCTTGCTTCAACAATACTCCATTGAATTCAGATTCGAAATCCTGTACCGCTTTATCTGTTTCGATCTCAGCAAGAAGATCTCCTTCTTTTACTGTATCGCCTACATTTTTGTGCCATTTAGCTACTTTACCTTCTGTCATGGTATCAGAAAGTCTTGGCATTGTAATAATTTCTACTCCAGCCGGAACTTCTGCCGCAGCAGGGGCAGACGTTTCTGCTTTAGGCTGGTCTTCTGATTTTTTTTCTTCAGTTTCTGCAGCAGGAGCAGCAGCTCCACCTGTCAATCCTGAAATATCTTCCCCTTCATTCCCGATAATAGCCAAAACAGAGTCTACAGCAGCAGCACCTCCTTCTTCTACGCCTACGTATAAAAGGGTACCTTCTATTTCAGATTCGAAATCCTGAACGGCTTTGTCAGTTTCAATTTCCGCTAAAATATCTCCTTCTTTTACTTTATCTCCTACTTTTTTATGCCATTTTGCCACTTTACCTTCCGTCATAGTGTCGGATAGGCGGGGCATCGTAATTACTTCTGCCATAATTTTCTAATATGATAATTTGTTAATGTGATGATGAGAGAATTAAAAAATCTGATTCATTTTCAAATTCTCAAATTATCTAATTATTAATTTTCTAACTTGTCTAGGAATGGATAATTTTCCTGAGCATATACATACTCATAGATTTTTTCAGCCTCTGGATATGGAGAATTTTCCATAAATTCAATACACTCCTCAACGAAGTCTCTTGATTTATTGTCCATCGCTTCCAATTCTGCTTCCGTAGCCCATCCGTTTTCTAAAATTCTGTGTTTTACAAGCTCAATTGGATCATCGTTTTTATGAATAGCCACTTCTTCTTTAGATCTGTATGGCTCAGCATCAGACATAGAGTGTCCTCTGTAACGGTATGTTCTTGCTTCAATGAATGTAGGTCCGTCCCCTCTTCTTGCTCTTTCAATAGCCTCGTAAGCAGCTTCAGCCACTTTTACAGGATCCATTGCATCTACAGCAAGACAAGGCATTTCGTATCCTAATCCTAATTTATAGATATCTTCGTGGTTGGCAGTTCTTTTTACAGAGGTTCCCATTGCATATTGGTTGTTTTCTACCACAAATACTACAGGAAGTTTCCAGTTCATTGCCATGTTGAATGTCTCATGTAAAGACCCTTGTCTTGCAGCTCCATCTCCAAAGAAACAGATGTTCACTGCTTTTCTGTCGAAATATTTATCTGCAAAAGCAATCCCTGCTCCCAAAGGAATTTGTCCTCCAACGATACCGTGTCCTCCGTAAAAACGGTGTTCTTTACTGAAAATGTGCATAGATCCACCCATACCTCCGGATGTTCCTGTAGCTTTACCACAAAGTTCAGCCATGATTCTTTTAGGATCTACTCCCATCGCCATTGGATGGATGTGGCATCTGTAAGCAGTAATCATACTATCCTTTGTCAAATCCATTGCGTGTGTGAATCCTGCAGGGATAGCTTCCTGACCGTTATACAAATGTAAAAATCCTCTGATCTTTTGTTTTAGGTAAAGAGAACGGCATTTGTCTTCAAACCTTCTCCACATTGTCATATCTTCATACCACTTCAGGTATACCTCTTTAGAAAATTCTTTCATGTGTTAGCTCTTGCTTTTTTATGATGAAATAGTTGAGCAAAATTATGAAAAAAACTTTGTTTTTATTCTATACATAGATAACTTTTCGTTTTTTCTGTAAAATCTATTTGCAGGCCGAATGGATTATTCTTAATTTTCGACCCTTCGAAAGACTCATAAAGTAATATTTCATCTGACACTTTCTTCCCCTGATACATCAGGAATCTGCCTATCCATATGGCTTTTCTGAAATAATTTGTAATTCAG
Organism: Chryseobacterium rhizoplanae; assembly: GCF_900182655.1. GTDB lineage: Bacteria > Bacteroidota > Bacteroidia > Flavobacteriales > Weeksellaceae > Chryseobacterium > Chryseobacterium rhizoplanae. Next base: position 602,744 of record NZ_FXTC01000001.1, on the reverse strand, counting down.
AGATATCAGAATTCTATACTTTTTATAATCTTATTTCTTTCCTGTTTAATTATTGTTAATATATCTTTTGGTTATTTCAAGAGCTGTTTTTTTATTGAACCAAATTTAAAAACTTAAAATTATAACCTTAATTCTACTCACTGAATTAAAAAACAAAAGATAATGAATCCTTTATCTTACCTCATTCCCGTCCTTTGTTTTTTAAGGTGATAATGGTATATTTGGTTTTTAAACTTGATTATGGAAGAAAAGCAGTCTTCATTATTACACAAAATTTCAAAAGTTATCTCTGATTTTTTCAATCCGCTGGTCTCTCTGATCATTTTCTTCATCTATATGAGCATCAGGGAATATACCCTTAAAGATTCTATGATGTACTTCATTCCCATATTAGCAATGATTATCATTCCGGTTGTCATTTGGCTGGTATGGAATGTGAAGACAGGAAGATATACTAATATGGATGTTTCAAACAGGGTTCAGAGAAAAACACTGTACATATTTATTGCAGCGTGTGTGATTGCTTATCTTGTTTTCCACTACATCAGAAACGGATCGGTTGATCTTGTCATGCTGTTTATTTTAATCCTTCTTTTTGCCTTACAGATCAGCAATCTTTTTATCAAAAGCTCGATGCATACCGCATTCAATATATTTGTAGCAGCGTTATTTTTTAGCCTCGACTGGAAAATGGGTCTGCTATGGCTGGGAATTGCCGCTTTGGTCGGGATTACCCGCGTTATTTTAAAAAGACACACCGTAAAAGAAGTATTTATGGGAGCTGGAATAGCTTTTATGGTATCTTTTATCTATCTTTATTGCAATATTCAATTTCAACATTAGAATACTCTATGAAAATAAATCATCTTACTGCCGCAGAAGAAAACTTTATGAAGCTGTTTTGGAAAATGGAATCTTTCTATCTGAAGGACGTTATGGAGCAGCATCCGGAACCTAAGCCTCACCAGAATACGGTTTCCACTTATTTGAAAATATTGGTTGAGAAAGGCTATCTATCCACCGTAAAAGAAGGAAGAATTTTCAAATATACCGTGCTTGTTCCTTTGGAAGGATATAAAAAATTCCTATTAAAAGAACTTTCGCATAACTTCTTTAATAATTCAGGGAAGGAAATTCTGGAGCTTTTATTAAGCGAAAAATTAATTTCCCAGGAAGATATGAAAGGTCATTTTGATCTGAAAATCGAAATAAAACCAGCAAAAGTTGAAGAACCAAAGTTTGAAATTGCTGAAGAAATCTTAAGTCCTAAAAAAGAGAAGAAGACCAAAGGAAAAGAGAAGGACAAAAAGAAAAAGAAGAAAAAAGATTAATCTTACTCTCAAAAACACCAAATCATGAAAACAAAATTCCGGGAAACATTAAGCCGGGCTAATGAAGTCATTTTCCGCTATCCGATGGTTCTGGCAGTGGCTTTGTTAGCAGCAATCGGCGCCATCTGCATTGCTGAAACAGAGTTTGATGAAGCTACAAAGTACATTAAGTTTACGATTTGTGCCTGCCTTGGAATTTCACTGATGTTTGCTCTGAAAATGGCATCACAAAGAGTCGGAAAAGAATTGCTATTACAATTATGTGGTGTTGCTTTTCTCATTGGGTTCTATTGTATCCTACCTGATAAAAAGAATAATTTTACCGAGGTCTATGCTTATATCATTGCAGTTACAGCTCTTCTCTCCCACTTATTGGTTTCGTTTGTTCCGTTTCTTGAAAAAGACAGAGAACTCAGATTCTGGCAATACAATAAAAATCTTTTTATCAATTTCTTTCTTACTCTTGTATTTACAGGGGTTTTGACCGGCGGAGTTGAATTGGCCATTTTAGCTGTTGATAAACTTTTTGATTTTCATTTTCATCACAGAATTTATACAGATACGTTTTTTGTTCTGGCTATTTTCGGAAGCAGTTTTATTTTCCTTTTATTTAATGACAAAGGGTTAAATAATCTTGAAAAAGATGGAACATACCCCGTTGTTTTAAAGTTTTTCACTCAGTTTATCTTAATCCCGCTGTTACTTATTTACGTAGCAATTCTTTATTTCTATTCTTTTAAGATCCTGATCAACTGGGAGCTTCCAAGAGGCTGGGTTTCTTATCTTGTTTTAGCTTACAGCGTTGTTGGGATTCTGGCATTGCTTCTGGTACACCCATTAAAAGAGGAAAATGCAAAATCATGGGTTAAGATATTTTCAAAGGCATTTTACTATACTATTGTTCCTTTGATTATCTTGCTTTTCACAGCAATTTTCACTAGAATTCTGGAGTATGGCTATACAGAACCGAGGTATTTCGTTTTTCTTCTCGCCCTTTGGCTGCTCAGCATTGTTGTTTACTTCATTTTCAGCAGAAAGGCAACCATAAAGTTTATTCCTGTCAGTTTATTTTTATTTGGAACTTTCGCTTTAATCTTCCCTTACTTTAATGCTTTCAGTGTTGCCAAGAGAAGCCAGAAGGCAGAACTGATAAATATTTTAAATCAAAATCAGTTAATCAGTGCCGGTAAAATAAATTTCAATAAAAAAGTGACAGATACAGTCCGTAATGAAATTGCCGATAAATTTCAATTTCTGGCGGAGAGAAAACAAGGTGAGTTTTTATCCAATCTCCTGAATCAAAAAGATCAGGCTGAATTATCTGACAACATTGAAAAGGGCACATTTTATAGCATTAATTATACTATTCAAAATAAATTTTCGGATGTAAATATCACTGTTAAAAATAAGCCTTATGAACTGAACAGAATTGTTCTTGTTCCTGAAAAGCAAATTATAGACATCGAAAACTATCAGTATTTACTTTCTTTCCACCGTTACAGCAGAGACGCTCAGAAACTGAATGAAGATCAGTTTGAACTTATCGATCAGCTGACTGATAAATCCTCATTGAGACTGAAGTTGAATTCTAAAGAAGAAGTAGATTTCGGGCCGCAAATCATTCAGTTATTTGAAGAAAACAAAAATAAAAACGGCACCGTAAAAGTTCCTGATATTGAAATGGAGTCTGATTTGGGTAAGTACCATGTCAAGCTTATTTTCAGTGAAATTACAAAAGAGAAATATTCCGATAATGAGCTTGCCGGCATTTATTATGAGAATGTGTATATCCTGATAAGATTAAAATAAAGATCAAAAAAAAAGACTGTCCTTGCGGCAGTCTTTTTTATTGTATATAAAAACGTTTTATCTATTGGTTCCGGAGCTCCATAATGGAGAATTTCTTCCGTAGATCACAAGGTTTCCGTCATTTTGTACGGTAAGTTTTGTAGCACCTCTGTTCTCTGTATTTGAACTCCAAACGGCTCTGTTATAAGAATCATATACTACCAGATTTCCATCACCCTGAAATTCAGCTTTGCTTCCTCTATTATCAGTTGCTGTAGCCCAGATAGCATTCCCGTTTCTATTAGCCAAAACAAGATTACCATCATCCTGAAATACCAGATAATAGCGGCCGTCTGAAGAATACAGTTTTGCATCCTTTCGGAATCTGTAGCCTGTTGACACATAATCTTTGCTGCCGTAGCGGTCACGATTACCCCAGCCATTATTGTTTCTGATACCGCCTTTAGATGCCCATAAAGGATTAGATCCATTATAAATAACAAGATTACCATCATCCTGAACGGATAATTTGTCAGCTCCTTTACCATCAGTATTTGAACTGAAAGCAACTCCGTTTCCACGTGAATATACTACCAGATTACCATCTTCCTGAAAAATTGCTCTTACTCCTCTGTTGGTTGTTTTCGATTCCCATGCAGGAGAACCGGATCTGTTATAAAAAACCAGGTTTCCATCATTCTGGAAAATCAGATAATACTCATTATTATCTGCCCAGTATTTTTTATCCTGTCTTAGCGTCTGCCCTGCATAAATACTTTGTGCATTGATCAACAACCCGCCAAACACCATCATTAATGCTAATAAATGTTTTTTCATTATAATTACTTTTTGATTGATTGATAATTTTCTAAAATTATGCCAAAACACTTCAACATTTCATACAAAACTCTAATCAAATGATTTACTGGAAATTAAATTGCATAAAAAAAGCGGCTTAAAAGCCGCTTCATATTTTTACCAACGATTTCCGCCGCCTCCGCCACGGTTGTTGTTACCACCACCATAGCCTCCGCCACGGTTGTTGTTACCACCACCATAACCTCCGCCACGGTTGTTGTCGAAGCTTCTTCTTGGTTTTTCTTCTCTAGGCTTAGCCTCAGATACGTTTAGAGCTTTTCCGTTGAATTCTTTTTGATTAAGAGCTTCAATAGCCTGCTGTCCTTCTTCATCACCCATCTCTACGAAACCGAAACCTCTAGAACGACCAGTTTCTCTGTCTGTAACGATTTTAGCTGATGATACATCACCAAATTCTGCGAATAGATCGTGCAACTCATACTCTTTAGTTGCGTAATTGATGTTTGAAACAAAAATGTTCATTTTGAATAAATTAAAAAATTAATAAAAATTTGGTATATAAAAGAAAAACAACATAAATTAATGAACAAATATTGATTCCAAATATAAACGTATGCAAGATACAATTAAAAATTTCAAATCAAAGCTTTTTTTTAATATTTCTCACATTATGTTGAATCTCTAAAACCCAAAACAGTCTAAATATAATAAAATATACTGATTTACAGCTATTTACACACATAAATTCATTATTATAAAATTAGTTAATTTTTTTAAAATAAAAAAGATATTTAACATCTATAACTTTGATAATCCATAAGATAGTATTCTATTTATAGAACTCTCTACTATCTGAATTTAATAAACATCCACTAAAGTCAGAAAATGAAACAGCATACTACTAATTACACCAACACCCTTATTGAAGTAGCCGAAGACTGCCCTGTTTCCCACGCTCAGATTCCTGCTGAGAAAAAAGAAAAAACAATTGCCCGTCTTCAATACGAAATACTGATAAAAAAACCTTATCAATATTCATCAGATGATATTATTTTTGAGTGCTATGCCATTAAAAATGATATTTCAGAACACGAAAAACAGAAAGAAAGAGAAAAATTCTTTTCCAAAGGCCAGCCATGCCTCCGTTGCTCTCCCCTAGCGAAGAAATATGGATTGGGATTTCATCATAATTCAGAAGGAAAAGTAGCAATGATTCCCGTAGAAAGCGAAGAATATCAAACGTTCTTGAATGACTCCGCTGTTACAAAAACAAAAGCGATGCGCTCCAAAAGAAAATGATTGAGAAAATGAATCAGTATTTTCAGATCAATAAATGCTATTCTTTTGAAAACATCAGCTTTTAACACTAAATTTGTGCTGCAAATTATTAAATGATATGAACTACCATACAAGAAAATGGGTAAAGCCCGAAGACTTAAATCCTAATCACTCACTTTTCGGAGGAAGACTCCTTCAATGGATCGATGAAGAAGCAGCATTGTATGCTATTATCCAATTGGAAAATACAAAGGTGGTGACCAAATTTATTTCAGAAATTAATTTCGTAAGTTCTGCCAAGCAGGGTGACATTATAGAAATAGGGATTGAGGCAACTCATTTCGGGTCTTCTTCTGTTACTTTAAGATGTGATGTAAGAAATAAGATGACCCACCAAACCATTATTACGGTAGAAAAAATTGTAATGGTAAACCTGGATGCGGAAGGCACCCCCTCTCCTCATGGCAAAACCCAGATTGAATTTGTAAAAAACAGGTTAAACAGCGGTCTATGAAAATTTTCATAAAAAACATGGTCTGCAACAGGTGCATTGCGGCCGTAGAAAACATCTTCAATAATGCAGGTGTAAAAACAAGTGCCATTTTATTGGGTGAAGCCGAAACAGAAACTGAAGTTCCTTCTGAAAAGATGCAGGCCATCGAAAAAGAGCTGCTTGATACAGGTTTTGAAAGAATCATGGATTCTGCACATCAGGTTGTTGAAAAAATCAAAAACCTGATCATTATAAAGATCAGCGACCTCGATATCGCTGAGGACTTTCTGCTTTCAGAATTTTTAAGTTCAAAACTTCATAAGGATTACAGTTCACTTTCAAAAACATTTTCACAAAACGAAAATATCACCTTAGAGCAGTTCTTTATTCTTCAAAAAATTGAAAAAGTAAAAGAACTTCTTCTCTATAATGAATTCAATCTTACCGAGATCGCCGGAAAGCTTGGCTATAAAAGTGTTCAGCACCTTTCTTCCCAATTCAGGAATACAACCGGATTTACCCCTACTGAATTCAAAAAATTGAAAGAACACAACCGCAAAGCGCTTGACAATCTATAAAGTAAGAGTGTTGTGAGTTTGTGAGTGAAGCAATTAAATATTCCTATCTTTCTCAGAAATCCTCATACTCTCAAACCCTCATACTCTCATACTCTCAAACTCTCATCCCCAATCTTCGCCTAATTTTATAACTATTATCCTTAAATTTATAACAACCTTACACTTCCATTTTGGAAATTTGTAGTATAAATTTAAGAATCATGGAACAACAGTATAAAATACTCGGAATGACCTGTTCCGGCTGCCAGAAAAAGATTTCAAATCAACTGAACAGTGTTGAGGGTGTTCAAGCCGATGTCAATCTGGAAAACAATACCGCAACCATTACTTCCGATCATGGAGTACAACTTTCAGTTTTAAATGATGCTTTGGCAGAAATAGGAAAATACAGACTTGAAGACCCGAATAACCCTGAGAAAGCCTTTGTAAAGCCTCAGGACCGTATATCTCCGTCTTCAGTATACTATTGTCCAATGGAATGCGAAGGAGATAAAGTATATTTCAAACAAGGTGAAAGATGCCCTGTCTGCAAGATGTATCTTGTACCTATTGAAGAAAAGTTAGCCAAAGACCCCAATCATAAGCCCACCTTTTCGGCAACCAACCTTCCCGAAAACTTTAAAGACAGTATCGGAAAACACTATTGTCCAATGTTTTGCGAAGGAGATAAAGTATATGATGAAAAAGGAGATTGCCCTGTCTGCCATATGCATTTGGAGCCGATCACTGAAGAGCTTGTTCAAAAAGGAAGCTCACATCAGCATCACTCTCATTCCCACGCTCATAATCATGATCATCACAGCCATACCCACGAAGCTCCAAAAGTAACTGATGAAATGGCAGGCAGATATTACTGTCCGATGTATTGTGAAGGAGATAAAACCTATGATTCCAACGTAGGATGTCCTGTCTGCGGTATGGATCTGGTAAAGTATCCGGAAAAGAAAACCGCAAAATACACATGTCCTATGCATCCGGAAATCATCCGTGACGAACCGGGAGACTGCCCGATCTGTGGAATGGATCTCGTAAGAATGCCGGACAGCGGTGAGGATGAAGAGGATGAAACATACAATATATTAAAGAAGAAATTCATTACTTCATTAGCATTTACCATTCCCGTTTTCATTCTGTCAATGGGTGGCATGTTTATCAATTTTCCTTTTTCCCACCAGGTTCAGGGGTTTATTGAACTTGCTTTAACTCTTCCGGTGATGTTTTATTCCGGATGGTTCCTGTTGAAGAGAGGCTGGGTTTCTTTCAAAACCTGGAATCTCAATATGTTCAGCCTTATTGCGCTGGGCGTGGCTGCTGCATTTATTTTCAGTGTTGTAGCTTTAATATTCCCGGATATTGTCCCACATGAAATCCGTGGACACAATCATGAAATCCCGTTGTATTTTGAAGCTGTCTGTGTGATTTTAACCCTTGTTATTTTAGGCCAGTTAATGGAAGCTGCTGCCCATAAAAAAACAGGTAACGCCATCAAAGAACTGATGAATCTTTCACCGGACGAAGCCAACCTTATAGTAAACGGTGAAGAAAAGAAAGTGCTGCTTTCACAGGTGAAAATTGGAGATTTATTAAAAGTAAAACCGGGAGAAAAAATTCCTGTGGACGGAAAGATTACCGAGGGAAATTCTATCGTAGACGAAAGTATGATCACAGGTGAGCCTGTTCCTGTTGAAAAAAATGTAGATGATAAAGTGTCTTCGGGAACGATAAACGGTAATCAGGTATTTATAATGAAGGCTGAAAAAGTAGGTGACGAAACCCTGCTTTCACAAATCATTAAAATGGTTAATGAAGCCAGCCGAAGCAAAGCGCCAATCCAGAAGCTTACTGACAAAGTTTCAAAAGTTTTTGTTCCTGTAGTCATTCTTATTGCTGTACTTACTTTTATCCTGTGGCAGTTTTTCGGCCCGGAAGGAAAAAGAACACTATTTGCTTTCGTGAATGCTGTTGCTGTTTTAATTGTAGCATGTCCGTGTGCCCTGGGACTGGCAACTCCTATGTCTTTAATGGTAGGAATCGGGAAAGGTGCCAAAAACGGAATCCTGATCAAAAATGCTGAAGCTCTTGAACAAATGAATAAAGTAAATGTTCTGATCACAGATAAAACAGGAACTTTAACAGAAGGGAAACCATCAGTAGAATATATTGAAACAACAACCGGAGATCAGCATCAGATTTTAAAACTGGCCTTTTCTTTGAATCAAAACTCGGAACACCCACTTTCCAACGCTGTTATAAAAAGAGCAAAAGAAGAAAGTATAACCTCTGAAAAAGTAGATCAGTTTGAAAACATTTCAGGAAAAGGAGTGAAAGGAAATATCAATGGCAAAACAGCTTATTTAGGAAACGAAAGTTTGTTAACCTCGCATCAGATCGCTATTCCGGAAAGCTTAAAGCAAAAAGCTGTAGAAGTACAATCAAAAGCACATACCATTTCTTATATCGCACAGGATCAGCAGGTGCTAGGTTTCATCAGTTTTACTGATAAGATAAAGGAAAGCTCTAAAAAAGCGGTTAAGCAGCTGATGAGTGAAGGAATTGATGTGATTATGATGACCGGAGATAATGAGCATACAGCCAAAGCTGTAGCTGATGAGTTAGGAATCAAACACTTCAAAGCCAACTGTCTTCCTGAAGATAAACTGAACGAGGTAAAAAGACTACAGCAGCAAGGCAAGGTCGTTGCTATGACCGGAGACGGAATCAATGACTCTCCTGCCCTTGCCCAATCTGATGTTGGAATTGCCATGGGAACAGGAACAGATGTTGCGATTGAAAGTGCTGAGATTACCTTGTTAAAAGGAGATATTATGGGGGTTGCAAAAGCGAAACTGTTAAGTGAAAAGCTCCTCAAAAACATTAAAGAAAACCTGTTCTTCGCGTTCATCTATAATGTACTGGGAGTTCCCGTTGCGGCAGGATTATTGTATCCATTCTTTGGAATTCTGTTATCACCGATGATTGCAGCTGCAGCAATGAGCTTCAGTTCCCTGTCTGTGATTCTGAATTCATTGAGACTAAACTCCGTGGATCTGGACATAAAATAATATGATGACAAAAGAAAATCTTTACATAGGGTGCTCAGGATTTTATAATAACGACTGGAAAGGGTCTTTATATCCTAAAGATGCCCCAAGTAAAGATTTTCTTTCTTTATATTCACAAACATTCAACTCGGTAGAAATTAATTCTACTTTTTATAGAAAACCCACTTCTAAGACCTTGTTGAAATGGTATGACGAAACACCGGATGATTTTAAATTTTTCATTAAAATCCCAAAAACTATTACCCATATCAATCGTCTTGAAAATTCAAAAGAAGAAATTGCAGCATTCTGCGATCACATTCAAAGTAATCTGAAAGATAAGCTTGCAGGATTTCTCTATCAGCTTCCTCCTTCTTTTAAAAATACAGCAGAAAATACAGAACGGATCATCAACAGTATCGATCATACATTTCTGAACGTTATTGAATTCCGACACATTTCATGGTGGCAAAAAGAGATATTCGATTTTTTAAAACAACATAATATCGTCTTCTCAGGTGTCAGTTTCCCAGGCAATCTTCCCGAAGATTTTATTATTAATCATCCGGAGATCCTCTATTACAGACTTCATGGAAAACCCGTTCTTTACAAATCTGAATACAGTAAACCCTTTTTGGATGACCTTGCAGGGAAAATCAGAAGTTCTCAGCAAACCGCTTTTGTATTTTTTAATAATACCTGGGGCACATCAGCTATTACAAATTCTTTGTATTTAAAAAGCATCTTAGAATAAAACCAATGTATTATTCTGATTTTGTTAAAATTAAATAATTCCCCATCCTATGAAGAATATTGAAACCTTAATAAAAATAGAGAAAAGCTATTGGTTTCGTATTTGTAAATGTTAAAATTTAAAGAAAACGAAATCATAACTTCACAATTCATCGAACAAAGGAAATATCCCTTAAAATAAAGTTCTTAAAATAAACTTAAAAAGAAAAAAACATGCACAGCATGGCATGTAATTTGTTAACTTTCAACTGTTATTTTTAACGATTTTTAACAAATTAAATTCCATTATCTTTATGAGAAAAATTTTTGCGGGAAAGTCAACAAATAAGACTTTTCTCGGGATGTTTGCATTGATGAGTGCAACTTCGGCTTTATTGTATAGCTGTAATTTTAAAAATGAAGTGAATAATGACCCTGTTGTCAATTCACAGGAACATCCTTCCGCAGAAATAGTCCCTAAAATGGACGATGAAAGTGTAGATACGGATAAAAGAGTGATCTACCTTACTTTTGATGATGGCCCTAATCAGGGAACCGAAAATCTTTTAAAAATCCTGGATAAAAGAAATGTTTGCGCAACCGCCTTTCTGGTAGGAAAACATGCTTATGGAAGCAAAAAACAAAAAGACGATTTACTGCTTCTGAAGCAAAATCCCCTTGTAGAATTAGCCAACCATAGCTTTAGCCATGCCCATAACAAATACACAGATTTTTATAAAAATGCTGAATCTGTAGTACACGATTTTGATATCGCCAAAGACAGCTTGAAGCTTTCTGATAAAATAGCAAGAACTCCGGGAAGGAATATCTGGAGGCTCAACAATATAAATGTAACTGATATCAAAAGCTCTACTGCAGCCGCTGATGGTCTTAAAAAAGCAGGTTACAAAGTAATCGGCTGGGATCTTGAATGGAGACCTTCCCAGAAAATGACTTTAAAGGGAAGCCATGAAGCCATGATTAAGAAAGTGGATAGTATTTTCTTTAACGATCTTGAGAAAACGTCAAGACATCTGGTGTTCCTTACTCATGATCAATATCTAAGAGATACAGATTCTATCAATGAGCTGGATCTGTTTATTGAAAAGCTGCAGAAAAGCAACAAGTTTGTTTTCAGAAAGATCTCTCAATATCCTAAGATCAATGAAGTTTTGAATTAATTTTTCTATAAAAAGGACTATGTAAAATGTATTCTTCACTGGCAACTGTCAGGGAATTTTCGGAAATTTGCATTTATGAGTATTAAAGAAAATTATAAATCCATAAAAGACCAGCTGCCATCCAATGTTCAGCTGGTTGCTGTTTCGAAAACCCATCCCGCTTCTGCAGTACAGGAAGTATATGACCTGGGACAGAGAGTTTTTGGAGAGAATAAGGTACAGGAGCTGATGGAGAAATCTCCTCTCCTTCCTCAGGATATCCAATGGCACCTTATTGGCCACTTACAGACCAATAAAGTAAAGTATATTGCTCCTTTTATAGATACGATACAAAGTGTGGATTCTGAAAAATTATTATCAGAAATCAACAAAGAATCAGGAAAGAACAACAGGATCATTAAGGTTCTGCTACAGGTAAAAATCGCAGCTGAAGAAAGTAAATTCGGGCTGGAAATTGCTGAAGCGAAACATCTGTTTCAACAGTATATTGAAGGTCAATTCCCTAATGTTGAAATTACCGGTTTAATGGGAATGGCAACGTTCACGGATGATGAGCAGCAGGTCAGAAATGAATTTTTAATCCTGAAGGGGCTTTTCGATGAATTAAATCAATTAAAAACGCTGAATACATTATCAATGGGAATGAGTGATGATTTCCCGATAGCTATTGAGTGTGGTGCTAACTCAGTGAGAGTTGGATCTGCAATTTTCGGAAGAAGAGACTATTCAAAATAGAATATTTAGGTACAGTTTTTGCTAATAATTGAAACAAAAAATTTAAATTTGCAACTATGCAAAAAATCCTTATAGTAGAAGACGAAAAAGCAATCTCGGGAGTACTTCACAGTATTCTTTCGGATGAACTCACCGATTATGAATTTGTTATCGCTGAAGACGGCCTTGAAGGTTACAAGCAGGTAGAAAAAGAAGATTTCGCACTGGTGATTTCTGACATTAAAATGCCTAAACTTTCAGGAACTGAACTTTTAAAGCAAAGTCTCGCCTTAAAACCAGAAACTACTTTTATCATGATCTCAGGCCACGCAGACATTGATTCTGCTGTTTCCTGCTTGAAAGAGGGTGCATACGATTTTATTTCCAAGCCAATTGACATCAACAGATTGATTACAAGTGTAAAAAATGCTTTAGTGAAGGAAACCCTGAAGAAAGAAAACAAAAATCTTCAGACTGAAAACAAAACCTTAAAGAGAAAAGTAAATAAAAAATACCAGATGATCGGTAATTCTCCTGCTCTTCAAAAGATTCAGGATATGATCGAAAAGGTAGCCGCTTCTGATGCCAGAGTTCTGATTACAGGACCTAATGGTGCCGGAAAAGAATTGGTAGCCCACGCCATTCACAATCAAAGTGAACGTGCAAGAGGTCCTATGATAGAGGTAAACTGTGCTGCAATTCCGTCTGAACTTATTGAATCTGAACTTTTCGGCCATGTAAAAGGATCTTTTACAGGAGCAATTAAAGATAAGCAGGGAAAATTTGAGCAGGCTAACGGCGGTACCATCTTCCTTGATGAGATTGGTGATATGAGCCTTATTGCTCAGGCTAAGGTATTGAGAGCTCTTCAGGAAAGCAAAGTTTCTCCTGTAGGAAGTGATAAGGAAATAAAAGTTGACGTAAGAGTAATTGCGGCAACCAACAAGAATATGCAGAAAGAAATTGAGGAAGGAAAATTCAGAGAAGACCTTTACCACAGACTTTCTGTTATTGAAATCTATGTTCCGCCATTGGATGACAGAAAAGAGGACATCAAATTGCTTGTTGAGCATTTCTCAGGTATGATTGCTGATGAGCATGGTACTGCTGTGAAAAAGTTTGATGATAAAGCTGTTGACGCTTTAAAATCTCTTTCATGGACTGGAAATATCAGGGAGCTAAGGAATGTTGTAGAAAGATTGATTATTCTTGGTGGAAACACTGTTTCTGAAGGTGACGTTGCAAGTTTTGTAAGGAAATAATAAAGCTATTATTTACGATATTATAAAAATTGCAGTGTTACCACTGCAATTTTTTTTTGCCCTATTGAATTATAAACTATATGAATCTTAAAATATTATGAAATTTTTAAACAAAAATTATACGAAAGAATGCCTGACTTTGGCTCTGCCTGTGATGCTTACCCAGGTGGGGCAGGTTTCGGTAAACTTATTCGATAATATTATTGTCGGAAAACTTTTGGGTGCTGATGCGTTGGCATCCGTTTCATTGGGGAATGCTGTGTTTTTCTCCATATTTGTACTAGCGCTGGGCTTTTCATTTGCTATCCCGCCATTGGTTTCGGAAGCCCATTCAAGAGAGGACCACGCAACGATTAATTCCGTTTTCAGCCATGGATTTATCATCAACATGTCTGTGGGGGTAATTCTGATGGTCATTTTACTTTTGGGGATGCCTCTGCTCTATCACTCCGGACAGCCGGCCAAGATTATTCCTGATACAGTAGGCTTCTTAAGTATAATGGTGGTCAGTATGATTCCATTTATGGCATTTCAGACCCTTCGTGAAGTTTCTGAAGGTTTATCTTATACCATTGGGGTAACCAAAGCAACCATTATTGCGAATATCATCAATATCGCCTTAAATTATGTCTTTATCAAAGGACTTTGGGGAGTTCCTGCAATGGGTGTACAGGGATCTGCTCTGGCAACCTTGATTTCCAGAATTTTTATGGTGGTTTTCCTTTATTTTGTATTGGTGAAAGAAGAAAGAACAAGACGTTATATCAAAGATTTTTCTTTAAAAATTCAGGATTTTTCAAAACAGATGTTTGATAAAATGGTGAGACTTGGATTACCTACAGCTTTACAGATGTTTTTTGAAGTAACCGCTTTTGCAGGAGCAGCATTTATCTGTGGATTGATTTCTGCTCATGATATTGCTTCTCATCAAATCGCATTAAGTATGGCCTCTTTTACCTTTAACTTATGTGTAGGGTTTAGTGTTGCTTCAACGGTTATGATTGGTAGAAAACTGGGTGAGCAGAATTTTGTGGAACTCAGAAAGGTAGGAATCAACAACCTGAAAATTGCCTTTATTTTCATGTGTATCTGTGGATTGGTATTTATTTTAGGCAGAAATATACTCCCAACTTTCTTCACGAAAAAAGAAGAAGTGGAAGTCATTACACTGGCTGCAAAATTAATGATCATTGCTGCTTTATTCCAGCTTTCTGACGGAATTCAGGTGACAGCTTTAGGAATGCTGAGAGGACTGCAAGATGTGAAAATTCCATCTATTTATACTTTCATCGCCTATTGGGTGATTACCATCCCATTGGGATATTTCTTCTGTGTTACTTTGGAAATGGGTGCATTCGGGATGTGGATTGCACTGGGATTAGGATTAACGGTATCTGCTGTTTTCCTGGTGAAACGATTCCTGAATATGTCTGCGAAAAAAATTAAGCAGAATTCATAAAAAAAAGTAAGGCTGTTTCAATATTTGAGACAGCCTTTTTTATATTTTTTAATTTTAAAATAGAGCATTGATTTATATCTATATGATTATGCATATTTTTTAAACACAAATAGCACAAATTAGATTCACGAATAGGCACAATTTTCTACTTAGCTTAATCTATTCTTTTTCCTAAGATCTTCAGACTTCTTTCTACACCATCCAGAATGGCTACATTAGGAAGGCTTCCCCAATCTTCAAATCCAAAGTGTCTGAATAGCTTCAAACTTGGCTCGTTATGAAGGAAAATAAGAGCTACCAGGTTTTTCACCCCAAATTTACCTGCATTATCAATACAATACTGAAGAATCGTTTTACCATATCCTTTTCCCCTACAGGTTTCATCCAGATAAATGCTTACTTCCACCGTTCCGTTGTATGCCGCTCTTTCATGGAATGAACTGAAGCTTACCCATCCGATGATCTGGCTTTGTTCATCTTCAACCACCCAAAGAGGCCTTGTCTGAGGATTATGTTCTTCAAACCACTTTAACTTGCTTTCTACAGAGACTTCTTCCATATCTGCAGTAACCATTCTTGAAGCAATTGTTGAATTATATATAGCTACGATTTTATTTAAATCTGCCAATTCAGCATTTCTGAACTTTAATTTTTCCATGAATATTGGATCCAACTTATTTTAATGCAAAAATACTAAATTTATAAAAATACCCCTTGAAAATCACACTTAATTATTAAATTTTCATATTTAAAACACATACACCCCTAAAAAACATAAATAAATCATTGCCTAAAAATCAAACTGTTTATTTTTGGAATACGCAAAGGCGCAATAGAATTAAAAGATTGAATGTTTTTTAAGACGCAAAGATTTTATCTCCGATAAAATTAAACACTGCTTATTTTTAATTACCGGAAGATTTACTAATTAAATAGATTATAATAAAGGGAATAAAAACTTTGCATCTTCGGACTATAAAAAATCATTTCAAATCCTTTAAGATTCTATTCAAGCTCCTTACCGTGATTCCAAGATAGGCTGCCATATCTTCTTTTGAAATATGAATTCCCTGTTGGGACTGCATGTTCAGTAATTGTGTTAAAGTATGTTCTACGGTATATAACTGTTGATAGGATGCTCTGCTAGAAGTGTTGATAATCCGTTCCGCAAATGAATCAAGCAGTAAATGGTTCAGAGCAAGATCATTATTAATCAAAGATTTAAAACAGGAAATATTCGTTTCATACACTGTTAGCTCAGAAACTGCTTTTACCCCACATAAGCAGCTGATATTTTTAATCAATTCTATTTCCCCAAGGATTTCACCGTTTCCAAGAAATTCGACAATGTATTCCTTTCCATTTTCTTCGGTGAAATAGCATTTGGCAATCCCTTCTTTGATCAGCATAACCTTTGACAGCGGCTGATCCTGAACCAAAATATCTTCATCTCTGAAAAAAGACTTTAAAACGACTTCCTCTCTACCCTCCTGCTTATGATAAAGGTCTTCAAAATAACTTAAAAATGCCTGATTTGTTCGTAACATATGGATCCGGGACAAATGTCCTTTGCGTATTGAGTTTTTATACTGAATTTTGCGAACAGAAAATTACAAAACAAAAATGAATAATCATATTACCACGATCGCCTTTGATGCAGATGACACGCTTTGGATCAATGAACCCTATTTTCAGGAGGCAGAAAAAGAATTCTGTACACTCCTTGAGGATTATCTTCCGCAACATTCAGTATCACAGGAATTATTTAAAACAGAAATGCAGAATCTCCATCTGTACGGTTATGGAGTAAAAGGATTTATGCTTTGCATGATTGAGACTATTGGCAGGGTTTCCAATAACACCGCTTCGCTGGAACTGGTAAACAAAGCTATCCAACTAGGTCAGAATCTTCTTCAAAAACCTATTGAATTATTGGATGGAGTTACAGAAACTCTTGAAAGCTTAAAGGGAAAATACAGATTGGTTGTTGCTACAAAAGGAGATCTTCTGGATCAGGAGCGTAAACTGAAAAATTCAGGATTACAGGACTATTTTCATCATATCGAGATCATGAGTGATAAAAAAGAAAATGATTATAAAAAGCTTCTGAAACATCTGGATTGTAAACCTGAAAACTTCCTGATGCTTGGGAATTCTATAAAATCAGACGTTCTGCCAGTATTGGAAATTGGTGGTTTTGCCGCTCATATTCCTTATCATGTCACATGGAGCCATGAACAGCATGATATTAACCTGGAGCATCCAAATTTTATGGAGCTGAAAAGTATTGATGAAATTCTGAAGTATCTTTAATATTTAAACCATTAAGATTTATTAAGTTGATAAGATTATTAAGATAAGCTTCGCTTTAAGCAATTGTATGTATAAAGTTTTAATTAATATTTTTTAAACAAAAAAAGAGACTGTTGTGATAAACAGTCTCTTTTTGTAATTATTTCTTCAAACACTTTTCAAGGAACTGATCCTGTTCCCATAAAAGGTGTAAGATGTTTTCTTTAGCCTGGTATCCGTGGGCCTCTTTTGGAAGAAGAACCATTTTTACCGGAGCACCCAGATTTTTTAATGCCTGGAAGTATCTTTCTGTCTGTAGAGTGAAAGTTCCCGGGTTGTTATCTGCATCCCCATGAATCAGAAGAAGTGGTGTCTTCATTTTATCAGCATTCATGAACGGAGACATTTTGTTGTAAATCTCCGGAATATCCCAATAATTTCTCTGCTCACTCTGGAACCCGAATGGCGTCAAAGTTCTGTTATAAGCTCCACTTCTTGCAATTCCACATGCAAAAAGATCAGAATGCGTCAGAAGGTTTGCTGTCATAAAAGCACCGTAAGAATGCCCTCCTACAGCTACTTTCTTTCTATCAATATATCCCAGGTGATCTACTGCATCAATAGCTGCTGCTGCATTTGCTACCAACTGAGGAATGAAAGTATCATTAGGTTCTGTTTTTCCTTCACCAATAATCGGGAAGGCTGCGTCATCCAGAACTGCATATCCTTTGGTTGTCCAGTATACAAATGATCCGTAATAAGGGAATGTAAAGTCATTCGGGTTTTGGGTATTTTGCCCTGCTGTATTTTTATCTTTATATTCAGTAGGATAAGCCCAGATCAGCAACGGAAGTTTCTCTTTTTTCGTTTTTCTGTCGTAATTGGCAGGAAGATAAAGAGTTCCGGTTAAAGTAACACCATCATTTCTCTTGTAAGTAATCACTTCTTTGTAAACATCTTTGATACTTTCAAAAGGATTGGCGAAGTTAGTTACGGCTTCTGCTTTATTAGATTTAATATTCTTTTTGAAATAATTAGGATAAAGGCTCGGCGACTGTTGAGTCGTAAGAATTTCACCCTTTGAAGCATTAAGAATATCAATGATTTCTTCTTTACCGTTTTTTATATTAGAGGTATAAAGTCTTTTCTTTTTTAGTGATTTTACATCCATTTCATCAATAAATGGATGCTGCCCGTCTTTGGTAAATCCATCTCCGATAAGGTAGGCTTTCCCTCCTTTCATATCGATTACATATCTCCCGTATTGGTTTTTCGTTGTATTAAAGTTTCCCGGATCACTGTAAACATCCTGATAATTTCTGTCATCGAAAACTTTAGATTCTCCGCTGTTAGTATCTATCAGGTAAGATTTTGTATTTCTTGTGTCATACCAGCCTTCAGAGACAATGGCATAATGATCATTAGTCCAGACTACGTTATCATATCTCTGCTTTGTTTTGAAGAAAGATTTTGGAGCTGCTGTAAACGGGGCTTCCCAGGTAAATATCTCGTCTCTGTAATCCGCTGTTTTAGACTGATCTCCTCCATCCAGAGCTTCAGCATAGGTAAGCGTAGCAGGCGCATCACTTCTCCATCCCATATCTCTTTTTCCGGTTCTTACAGAGGAGAATCCTTTCGGCATTATTTCATTCAAAGGAACTTGGTTTACTGTTTTTACAGCATTTCCTTTCATATCATATATCACCGTTGTAGATGGAAATCTGCTAAGCGGAACGATATAGGAAAACGGTTTTTTAATCGTTGTAGCCATCAGGTAATTTCCGTCCGGAGAGAAACTTAAGCCGGTATACATATCCTGATTTTTAAATTTCTTAAGATTTCCATTAAAATCTACATTATAGATTTCAGAAGCAGTAAGCGTTTCAAAGTTTTTTTCGTCCTGAGGATTTTTCAAAAGATCCTGATACGTTCTGTTTTGAGAGACTTTACCATCTGCTGTTGAAACAATCGGGCCTGTCGGAAGATCTTTGGCTGCATCTATAAGGGCAGGTCTGTTTTGTGGAAGTGTTCTGATCAGGAAGCTTTGAGAGTCATTATACCAAACATAAGGCATTCCCAGGTTGGCATTCAGATTATCAGCTGTAATTTTTTTTGCAGAAGCAGTTTCCATATCTACGATCCACAATTCTACTCCTTTATTTGTTGTATTGGTAAAAGCCAGTTTCTTTTCGTCCGGAGAAAACGAAACGTAAGCAATTTTTGGATTGGAAGGCAGGTTTTTTAC
Source organism: Chryseobacterium rhizoplanae (assembly GCF_900182655.1). Classification (GTDB taxonomy): domain Bacteria; phylum Bacteroidota; class Bacteroidia; order Flavobacteriales; family Weeksellaceae; genus Chryseobacterium; species Chryseobacterium rhizoplanae. Next base: position 583,531 of record NZ_FXTC01000001.1, on the reverse strand, counting down.
CTGAATCTCATTTTTATCATTGATCTTTCTGATCTTCAGATTATTTGAGTAGGTCATGCTGCTTGAGATATTGGTAACCGGATTGATTCTAAGTCCGCCAAGCTTCATTTCACTCTGGCTGAGATCTTCCAGTGTTTTATATGTTGGACGATAAGTAAAAACTACCCAGTCTTTTTTGCTGTTCATCAGAACACTTGGAGGTCTTTGATAATCTGCCAATTTTAAAATTTCAGCAGAAGGTTTCTGATAAGTAATATTTTCCTGTGCATCATAAAAATTGAGAAATGCCAATAGGCAAATAGTCAGTTTTATCTTCATATAAATTCATTTTCTACGAATGTAGTGAATTTTAACAAATTTCTAACACGAAAAAATAAGACTCTTTTTAGTGTCATATTTATTTTTTCATTACTTTTATCTTACAAATTAAAATAATATGAAAAATTTAAGAAAATTATCAAAGAGCAATCTGAAAACAATTAAAGGAGGAAATGCACCATTATGTGATTCGGGATACATGGCTTGCAGAGTAGGTAAAACTCCAAGCGGTGCTCCTATCTGGGAATGCCTGCCAAATTGCAATTATTAACAACAGAAAAGGCACTTCATGTACTGAAGTGCCTTTCATATTTTATATTCTTAAGATTACCAGTCTGAAGCTCTTTTTCTTCTTTCAATCATATGATCTACCGAAACTTTTCCAGCTCCGATTACCATGAGTAAAAGATAAACGGAAAGATAGACAAGTGCCATTTCTCTTTTCTCAAAAGGATCTGCTCCATGTACTGCAAAAGCAGCGATGATCATGGTAAAAATCAGAAAGCCTAAAGAAACTCTTGTAAAAAGCCCTAATATAAGTAGTATTGAACAAACAAATTCTGCAAAAACCGTAAGAATCAGAGAGATCTGAGGACCAAGTCCCATAAAATCGAAGAACTCGATTTTACCGCCTGCCAACAGCATCTGAAGTTTTGGAAAGCCATGAGACAGCATTGCAAAACCAATGAATACTCTCACAGCTAATAAAATAACATCTTTAGGTATTGAGCTCCAATTTGAATTATTATAGTTCATTTACTAAAAAATTTATACTAAGGTAATAAAAATCTTTTAATACAACGGGATTCCGGCTATTTTAGTTTATCTGTAACCGAAGTTTTTAAGATCTCTGTCATTCTTTCTCCAGTCTTTTTTCACTTTTACAAATAAGTTTAAATGAATTTTCTTGGTGAAAAACTTTTCCAGGTCTAATCTTGCTTCAGTTCCCACTTTCTTGATCGCTTCACCTTTATGGCCGATAATAATTCCTTTCTGAGTATCTCTTTCTACATAAATAATTGAGTCTATGAAGATAATTCCTTCTTTCTCTTTGAACTGCTCAGTCACGACTTCTACTGAGTATGGAATTTCCTTATCATAGTTCAAAAGAATTTTCTCACGTATCGCTTCATTTACAAAGAATCTTTCGGGCTTATCCGTATACTGGTCTTTATCGTAGTAAGGAGGATTTTCAGGAAGTAAAGATTTTATTTTAGGTAAAATAACTTCTGTATTGAAGGCATTTAAAGCAGAAATAGGCAGAATTTCAGCTTTTGGAATTCTGTTGTGCCAGTCTTCTACTAATTTTTCAAGTCCGGCCTGATCGGTCTGGTCTACTTTATTCAATAAAAGAAGTACAGGTACAGGGATTTTATTCAGTTTATCAATTAAAAATTCTGATGGTTCCGCTTTATCGGTAACGTCTACAATAAACAGGAAAACATCGGCATCCTGCAAAGAGTCTTTTACAAAATCCATCATTTTTTCCTGCAATCCGTATTTTGGATCCAATACTCCCGGAGTATCGGAAAATACAATCTGAAGGTCATCTTCATTATAAATACCAAAAATTCTGTGGCGGGTTGTCTGAGCTTTCTGCGTTACAATCGCCAACTTCTCTCCCATTAATTGGTTAAGCAAGGTCGATTTTCCCGCATTGGGCTTTCCAACTATATTTACAAATCCAGCTTTGTGCATAAAAATAATATTACGAACTGCAAAGTTACTAAAACAAAATTGGTCTTTACGGTTAATCTTAATTTTTAAAAGAAAAAAGAGAGTTATATTCCCAAATATGGTATGATGAAAAGAAAATTTACAGTGACTCGATTAATGGGCTAACCACCCCGTCAAAAATTCTTTGAATTTTAGCCACCCCTCCAGAAGAGAGGAATTTTTCCCCTTTCCGTTATAATATTTAATGATATGTATTCTGAGTCAAAATAATTTTGATTGTCTTCATTACAATATTTCTTATAAAAGTTACCGATAATTTTGTATTGCATTACTTAAAACTGATATTTTTGAATATTAGAATTCATCTTTTATGAATATAGACCAGATTCTCGACAAGGTTTACCTTCTTCCTGAAGCATCAAAAAACAGTTTAAAAGAGCATATCACCGAGATTTCACATCCTAAAGGTTTTTGCCTGATGGAAGCTGATAAAGTGATTCCTTATCTCTATTTTATCCGTAAAGGGATTGCGCGTGCCTATTCTTCAACTGCTGATAATGATATTACATTCTGGTTCGGTAGTGAAGGACAATGCATCCTTTCTATGAAAAGCTATGTAGAGGACAAACCCGGTTATGAAAGCATCGAACTGCTGGAAGACTGTGATCTGTACAGAATGGAAACGGAAAACCTCAGAAAACTGTTCAATGAAGATATTCATATTGCCAACTGGGGCCGAAAACTGGCAGAAGCCGAGATGATAAAATCCGAGGAGCTCATTATTTCCAGGCAGTTTAAAACTTCGCTGGAGCGTTATAAAGATATTATGGCTTATCAGCCTGAGCTGCTAAAAAGAGTTCAACTGGGGTATATTGCGTCGTATCTTGGGATTACTCAGGTAAGTTTGAGCAGGATACGGGCTGAAATCAAGTAATTCCGGTTTTGAGAATGGAAGCAGGAAGCTGGAGGATGGAAGTTATTTTCTCATATGATAACTACTAAGCATTCCCATTAATTAATAAAATTGAGCAAGATTTCTTAATAGGCTATCATAACTTCTTTCTTCCAGCCTCCATCTTCCTTTCTTTACTCTCTCTACATTTTCATTTTTTAACAATTGTAAAATTTTTTCTCCTGTCAAATTCTGAACTTTGCCGTAGAAAAATTTAAAAAAATGAATTGGTTAATATTAGTTATCGCGGGATTATTTGAAGTTGCCTTCGCATCATGTCTTGGAAAGGCAAAAGAAACGTCAGGAACTGAGATGTACCTGTGGTATGCCGGTTTCCTGATAACCATGACCATCAGTATGGTTTTATTGATTAAAGCAACTCAAACCTTACCTATTGGTACTGCTTATGCGGTATGGACAGGAATTGGAGCGGTAGGAACTGCTTTAATGGGAATTATCTTCTTTAAGGATCCTGTAAGCTTTTGGAGAGTTTTCTTTATTGTAACGCTTATTGGTTCTGTAGTAGGTCTGAAAGCTGTATCTTCATCACACTAAGAAGCATAAACTTCTATCTATATTTAAAAATGACCGTCTTCGTAATGAAGGCGGTTTTTTGTTCTGAATTCTGATCTTTTATTATCCTAATCAACTGACCGGTAGAAATAAATTCTTTTTATATCTTTACTGAAAACTTTTAACATATGAAGAAATTACTATTCCTTTTAGCAGGTAGTTTACTGACTGCCCAGCAAACTTCCGAATTACTTTCCAACAACTGGTATATTTCCAAGATGGTAACCAGCAGCGGCCAGACAACCAACACTCCTGCAATAGACAATGGAGTTCCTGCTACTACTTTTAATTCTGCGGGAGGAACAAGCTATGTCATTAACTCCAGATATTATAACACCTCTATGATGAGTTTCGGGGTTATACCGGGAGGTAATAATCTCATCAAAACAGCAAGCTCTTGTACTCTTTTGTTTTATAATGGAGGAAATGCAGGACCTGTTCGTGCCTATGATCAGAAAAATTGTGATGCGTATGTTTTAGGTGCTTACGGATCTATATACAGTTATCAGATCACAACCAACGGTAATGTTAAAACACTTATGATCATGGATCCTTCAGGAAACAAGATATATTATAACAACAGTGCACAGTTAAGTACTAGAGAAACTGAAACAGCGACAAAAACTTTTAAAGCCTATCCAAACCCTGTAAAAGAGGTTTTACATCTTGAAAATATTGAGAGAAAACTTCCGCTTAAGATCTATGATCTATCAGGGAAACTGGTATTTGAAACCACAACAAATGACACTAAAATATCAATTGATACAAGTCGTTTGCAAAAAGGACAGTATATTTTAGTTTTGGAAAATTATAAATCATATCCTTTTACAAAAGAGCAATAGAGATATAAAAAAACCGTCTTCAGTAACTGAAAACGGTTTTTTTTATTTTTTATAAACTACAGGCAAGATTTCATTGTGCCTTAACCCATATTTTTTTATTTCTTCTTCTGAGAATTTCTGTGAATAGAAGTTCGGTTCTGTTTCAAAGCCAGCTTTTCTTAAGCGGTCAAAATAATCCATTCCGTACCAGCGGACGTGATCATATTGGCCGAAGTGTTTCTGGCGTTCTTTCGGATCTTTAATGGTAAAATCTTCATAGGTTTTCTCCAATGAATTTTTCATCGGAACCTGAAGAATCCCCCATCCACCAGGCTTCATTACCCTGTACAGTTCACTTATAGCTTTGGCATCGTCTTCGATATGTTCCAGAACGTGGTTACAGAAAATAATATCAAAACTTTCGTCTTCAAAAGGTAAATCCAGGATATCAGCTTTCACATCTACAATTGGAGAATATAAGTCTGCCGAAATATAGTTCAGGTTACTCATTCTCTTGAATTTCCTTAAAAATTCCTGCTCAGGAGCAATATGCAGAACTTTATAATTCTTAATAAAAAAATCAGTTTCATTCTGAAGATACAGCCACATCTGACGGTGTCTCTCCAGACTTAAAGTTCCGGGAGAAAGAGCATTTTCCCTTTGTTTTCCATAACCATACGGAAGAAATTTTCTGTAAGATCTTCCATCAATAGGATCATAAAACTGATTTCCTTTGAAAAACTGGTAAATAAGCGGTCTTGCCCAGATACTCATTTTAATAAGCATAGGGCGTGGAATTTTATTCAGTAAAAGTTTCGTTACCTTTTTCATTAAAAATCCAGTTGGAACTGCTTTTCTTCGTCACTTACAATCCCCAGAGCTTCATATACATAGTCAAATGTAGAAAGCAATACCGGCTTACCATTGATCACCGCCACATCATGTTCAAAGTGAGCAGATGGCATATTATCTAAAGTCGTTACCGTCCAGCCGTCATTATGGAATTTCACTTTCTCAGTTCCCATATTAACCATCGGCTCGATGGCAATTGCCAAACCGTCTTTAATTATCTTTCCGCTTCCTTGTCTTCCATAGTTGGGAACCTGCGGATCTTCGTGCATTTTTCTTCCTAAACCGTGTCCTACAAGCTCTCTTACCACTCCATATCCTTCTTTTTCACAATGTGTCTGGATTGCATGGGAGATATCTCCTATTCTCTTTCCTCTGACAACCTGCTCAATTCCTTTGTATAAAGATTCTTTGGTAACCTGTAGTAATTTTTTAACCTCAGGTTTCACTTCCCCGATTTCAAAAGTATAGGCATGATCTCCTACGAACCCGTTAAGAATAACTCCACAGTCCACAGAAAGAACATCTCCTTCTTTTACTACATCATTGTTTGGAAAACCATGAACTACCTGCTCATTCGGAGAGATACAAAGAGAGTTTGGGAATCCTCCGTATCCTAAAAATGCAGGCTCAGCACCATGATCTTTAATAAAATCATGAGCCAGTTTATCTAAATATAAGGTTGTAATCCCTGGTTTAATTTCTTTTGCCAACATTCCCAATGTTTTAGAAACCAGTCGGGCACTCTCCTTCATCAGACGTAATTCGTCTATCGTTTTTAATTGAATCATTGTATATAGATGTTAGATATCAGATGTTAGAAGCTAGATTACAGCATAATGCGTATTTCTATATTATAACAATCTACAGACTCTTTCTGATAAAAAAAGAAGCTTTGATTTGACATTAAAAACTAATTTCCAATATCCGGCTTCTCATTTTTATCCTACCAGAAAAGTCCTTTTTTCTTTTCTTTTTTAAGTTTTGAATAGGCAAGAACTTCCTTCCCTTCTACACGGAATTCTATTCTTTCCTGGATAATATTGTAGATCTCACCCCATCCCGGGAAACCTCCTAAATTTCTGTCGTCAATAAACCAATCTGCATCTAATTTTCTGGATTGTGTTTCATGATCAAAAACTTCTCCTTCAAAACTGGAATTCACAGCATAAAATTCTATTCCATTTTTTTTGCAGAATTCTACGGCTTCATCTAATGTTTTTCCGTGTCTGTACGTCCAAAGTATAAGTCTGTATCCTTCAGCCTGAAGTCTTTTCAAAGTTTCAAATGCAAAAGTTTTCGGTTTTCCAATGGCCGGGTAAGCGTCATCAACAATAGTCCCGTCAAAGTCAACAGCAATCTTTTTATTATTTAACATTTTGTTGTTTTTTTAGCTTTGCAAAGATAAGAAATAAAAAGAGTGCCCAAAAGAAAGGCACTCAATTACTTTTATATTTTAAATAATAATGTAAATCTTATTAGCTTTTTACCCAGCTAAACTGGAACTGAAGATCCGGAGTAGAAACTCTGTCTGTGATCTTCTGAAGCCTTGCAGGAAGCTTCATCAGGTATTCCTGAGCTTTTTCTGCTTTTTCTGTAAGTCCTTTTACGTGCTCAATTTTCCATTCATCCAAAAGGTCTTTCATAATATTGATATAATCCTGACCAGTATATACCATGCATCTTTGTGCAGCATCTGAAAAATGTCCCCAAAGTTCCCCGGCCTTTTGTCCGGACTGTCTCATCAGGTGAGCAGGCATTACGATCTTTTTACGCATCATATCTTCAAATGCAAGAATCATTTCTGAAGGGTCTACTTCAAGGATTTTCGCTACAAAATGCTTGTAAGCTTTAGCGTGTCTTGCTTCGTCTGCAGCAATCACACCGCACATTTTTGCCAATTTTCCGTTTCCGGATTGTTTAGCCAATGTACCTACTCTTCTGTGAGAGATGTTGGTAGCTGTCTCCTGGAAACTTGTATAGATAAAGTTTCTGTACGGGTCCATACTTGTTCCCAAATCGAAACCATCATTAATCAGGTATTGAGTGGTAATTTCAACCTCTCTCATGTTTACTCTTCCGCACAGATAAAGATATTTGTTTAATAAATCTCCGTGTCTGTTTTCTTCAGCAGTCCATGCTCTTACCCAATTGGCCCAGCCTAATCTCTCTTCCTGATTAATTCCGTCAACTCCCATTAACCAAGACTCGTAGGAAGGAAGAGCTTCTTCTGTGATACAGTCCCCGATCAATGTTACAAAAAGATCATAAGGCATTTCGCGGGCAAAAGTCTGGATTTCCTCTAAGTCGTGTTTAAATTCTTCGCTTGAAGGATCTGGTAAATAATCGGAAGGCTGCCATATTTTTTCAATTGGCGTTAAAAATTTATCAAGAAAAGAACCTACTTCCTTTTCCAATAATCCCATTACTTCTTTCCTTACAAGCTTTTGATACATTTTACTATTCAGTTTTAATTTACAAAGATATGATTTATTTATTATTTAGCGCATAATAAAGTATGACTTGCATACTTTATCTGACATAAATCATAAAAGAATGCCGTTCTACAAAGTATAACGGCATTCTTTTGACAATATTATTGAATTTTAATCAACTAAAACATCTCCCGTCATTACAGCCGGTATTTCAACGCCCATTACTTTAAGGATTGTAGGCGCTACATCCCCTAATTTTCCTGGTTTCAGATTCCAGGTCTGGTCTTTATCCATTACGATGAAAGGCACAAGATTGGTTGAGTGCTGTGTATTAGGAGTTCCATCAGGATTCATCATTACGTCTGAGTTTCCGTGATCGGCAAGAATAAAAACAGCATATCCGTTTTCATAAGCAGCGGTTGCTACTTTTTCGATACACTGGTCTACTACTTCGGCAGCTTTTACAGCGGCTTCAAAAACGCCTGTATGTCCTACCATATCAGTATTGGCGAAATTCAGACAAACAAAGTCCGCAGTTCCCTGCTCCAGTTCCGGTACGATAGCATTGGTAATATCATAGGCTGACATTTCCGGCTTCAGATCATAAGTAGGAACATCTTTCGGGCTTGGGCAAAGCAGTCTTCTTTCTCCTTCAAATTCTTCTTCTCTTCCTCCTGAAAAGAAGAAAGTAACGTGTGGATACTTCTCTGTTTCCGCAATTCTGATCTGGGATCTTCCATTTTTTTCAAGAATTTCACCCATTGTTTCCGTCAAAACGTTTTCATCAAAAACAACCTGTACATTCTGGAATGTTTTATCATAATTCGTCAACGTGATATAATAAAGGTTGAGTTTTTTCATTCCAAATTCCGGGAAATCCTTCTGAGAAAGAACTTCTGTAATTTCTCTTCCCCTGTCTGTACGGAAGTTGAAGCAAATCACTACATCATCCTCAATGATTTTTGCTACCGGCACTACATTTCCTGTAGCAGTAGTATGCATTAAAATGATGGGTTTCAGGAATTCATCGGTTACATTATTATCGTAATACCTCTTAATTGCTGCCAAAGCATCCGTTGTCTGCTCTCCTATTCCTTCTACAAGGGCATCGTAAGCCAGTTTTACACGCTCCCATCTTTTATCTCTGTCCATTGCATAGTATCTTCCTACTACTGTTGCCAGCTTTCCGGTAGTTGCTTCCATATGCTTCTGAAGTTCATCGATAAATCCTAATCCTGAATGCGGATCACAATCCCTGCCATCGGTAAATGCATGAACAAAAACGTTTTCATTCAAACCGAATTCTTTTGCAGCCGTCAGTAATCCTTTTAAGTGATTGATATGTGAGTGCACTCCTCCATTGGAAACCAGTCCGATAAAGTGTACTTTCTTATTTTCTTTTTTGGCGTATTCGAAAGCATCCTGAATCACTTTTTCCTGACCCAGTGTTCCGTTTTCAACCGCCATGTTCAGTTTCACCAGGTTTTGGTAAACCACTCTTCCGGCTCCCAGGTTCATGTGCCCCACTTCAGAATTTCCCATCTGTCCGGCTGGTAAACCTACCGCCAATCCACTTGCTTCAAGTGTAGTATGCGGGAATTTTTTGTAACAGCTGTCTATGAATGGTGTATTTGCTTTATCTATTGCAGAAACGTCAGGGTTTGTTCCCAATCCCCATCCGTCAAGAATTGCCAGTATTGCTTTTTTTGACATTTTGTAAAACTTTTGTTAGACAAATTTACCTAATTTCCTATGAATAGAAGAATTTGAAGTCTTGAATTTTATTGATTGCTGATCATCAGGGTGATATTACAGATAATCAAACCCTGTCAAGGTTTTAAACCTTGACAGGGTTGAAAAATTAAAATTTCGTCTTCAATTCCCGCCATTAATCAGTAAATCTTTTTAATTTTGCGGTATGGATTTACGAGATCAATTGAAGAATCTTTTTCCTGAGCATGAAGAGCAGGATTTTGAGATGCCTGAAGAGCAATTCAAGCAGAAAGAACCTTTGGTATGCAAATTTGAGAAGAAAGGGAGAAATGGTAAACCTGTCACTATTGTTGAAGGCTGGGAAGGCAGTGAGGAAGACCTGAAAAAAATCTCAAAGAAAATAAAAACCACCTTAGGTATAGGCGGTTCTGAGAAGGATGGAACGATTATCATTCAAGGGGATAACCGTGATAAAATAATGAATATCCTTAAAGAAATGGGATATAAAACCAAACGTGTTGGCGGATAGATCTAGAAGTAGATCTGCGTATCCGGCAGTAAGGTTTTTAAATTTTCAATTGTAGATTTTTGTATAGGATTTCCTGTAAGAATCAATGTTTTCAGATTTTTCAGCTGCTTGATTTCTACAGGAATATCTTTTAGATTATTGTTGGCAAGATTCATGCTGACTACGCTTTTCAACCCTTTTACTTTGGGTGAAATTTCCGAGATATTATTTCCACTTACATTCAGAAATTCAAGATGCTGAGCTTTGAAAAGGTTTTCCGGAAGCTTGCTGATGGCATTCTGCTGCAGTTCAAGATATTTTAAGTTTTTAGGAAAAGACAAATTACCAAGATCATTAATCTGATTATCAGAAAGATTCAAAAATTTAAGATTTTTGATCTGATCCAGTCTGTCTGCAATAAAACTGATCTGGTTTCCCTGAAGGTTAATTTCTTCCAACGCTGCAATTTCCATAAGTGCTTCGGGGAAAGTATTCAGATTGTTGGCATCAAAATGTACTACTTTTAAGTTCTGAAGCTTTGCAATATTGGGATTAATGCTTGTCAGACTATTCAGATTCATTGAAAAAGTCGTCAGTTTCTTCAGCTTGCTTACCTCATCCGGAATATATTTAATGCTGTTTTCATTCACATTTAAAATCTCCAGCTCTTTCAATTCAAAGAGTTCCTGATCCATTTTCTCAAGCTTATTGGCCATAATATTCAGAAAGAACAATGAATCCAGCTTCACGATCTGAGGGGGAAGATTAAACAATCCCTTCTGTCTGAAACTCATACTATATACTGCTTTTTTACTGCTTAAAGCATCTTCAATATTGGTAAAAGTAGGATATTTCACAGGATCAATCTGTGCATTGATCTTAGAAAGTGATAGGATGGAAATAAGTAAGAAAAGCTTTTTCATAAACATAAAAAGGTCTGCCAGCGACAGAAGCCACTGACAGACAAGAATTATAAATAATTTATTTCTTTACAAGTTTAACTGTTTTCTGGAAACCTCCTTCAGCTTCAATATTTAAAACCAAAACACGAGATCCTTCCAACTGTTGCGTGAAATCAAGATCCAATACTTTGTTTGTACCGTTGAATTTCTTCGTAAATACGATTTTTCCGTCCATGCTGTAAGCGGTCACTGAAATATCTTTCAATCCTTTTGCTGAATTGATTTTTACGATTCCGGAAGTCGGGTTTGGTGCTACCGTTACAGTATTTTCTGCAGTTTTGGTATCAATAGTTCCTAAAGTTCCTTCAGTTCCAAGGTTATTTTTAAGTGCAATAACGATGGTCGCTGATTTTCCTTTATAGTTGATTGTATTTCCTGTAGCATCCACATCTGTAGAGATTGTTGAATCCGGGTGCTGAATAGAGAAGAAACCAAATTTATGATCAGGCGTAAATGTAAGCCCTGTAGGTTCTGCACCTGCTGGCATAGAAGCAAATAATCTTACTTTCGGGTTGGCCTGTGTGTGATCAGGAGCAATCACCCAGATATAGTTTTTACCTCCATCCTGAAGTACCCAAAGGTTTCCAAGTTCATCAAAAGTAAGGTTGTCATTTCCATCAGCCCATACTTCAGACTTTACACCCTGAGCCGTATTGAAAGAATACACTGTAGAACCTCCACCTACGAAAGTTTCCACCTGAGAAGCGGTAGTTCCGTTATCCTGTAAACGGTATACCCTGTCTAAACCTTTTGATGTAAAATAAATTTTCCCATCCAGCGGGCTGATATCAACATCTTCAATACCATTAAATTTTGTTCCTCCTAAAGAAAGAGCTAACGGACCTGTATTGTTCTGGTCTGCTTTCGTTTTATTAGGAACCTGGATCCATGTTGCTGTAGTTCCTACCGGATCTCCTGCAGTTGATAATCCCTGATCTAATTTTAAAACATATAGATTTCCTGAAGAAAGGTTATTCGGAGTGTCCATTACATATTTATACACCATGTGAGTTCCACCGTCTTCCCCATAATAAGCAGTTGTTCCTGCATTATTCACCACTACGTTTTCGTGGTTCATGATTCCCATCTGCCAAAGTTTTCCTTTGGATCCGTCAGTATTTTTAGAAATCACCTGAGCTGTTGCAGGATCAATCTCTACCAGCCAACCATAATCTTTGTATCCGTCATTGTTCACGTCATTGGAAGTCACAGACTCTTCAGCGGTTACTACGGTTCCCCAAGGTGTAATTCCTCCTGAACAGTTTCTGATAGTTTGTACCAAACTTGGATCTGAGAAACTTACCGCTCTTGATTTTGACAGTTGCCAAAGCTTTGAAGTCGCGTTATAATTGATTTCCGCCATGGTAACTCCTCCCGGATTCGTTTCATGGTTTACAGAAAGATATCCGTTGGTACTGCTTCCTGTTTTTGGAACATAAGCGGTAAAGTCATTCTGACCTCCCACTAATCCTCCTCCTTCAGTATAATTATCTCCTTCTTTTAAAATAAGCTGGTATTTGTGTTCAGCAGGAATGATCAGCTTATCAGTCTGTGCTGTAGGAACAATTGAAGTAAAGCAGCTGATATGTGTTCCGTTACAAGCTACAGGAATCGTTGTATTAGCGGTAGTTTTCAGGTAAGCATCAATTCTTAAATCTGAACTGGTCGTACTTCTGTTGTGCAATTCTATAGAAAGTCTGTTAACACCGTTTACAAATTTTGATTTTGGTATCGTGAAAAGGTTATAAACACTTTCTGCTGCTCCATCTATAGTTGTAGATGAAAAGGTATTGAATGTGACAGCACCTGCAGGCATATTGTCTCTTACGACTTCCTCTCCGTTCAGGTAAACTATAATACCGTCATCTCTCATTATTCCCAGCTCCATAGTATCGGAAAGTGTTGAAAGATCTATCGTAAAATCTTTAGCAAAATACGCTGTAGTAAGCCCTGAATTGATGGTTGTGGTTACAGGATCTCCATATCCCAACGGCCCGTTTCCTACCGCCCATGTTGAAATATCATAAGTCTGGGCATTCCATCCTGTAGGCTGAGCCTGGTTATTATCTTTGTAGCTCCAAGATGCATTCTTATTGAATATCAGAGTCTGCGCCTGGATACCTGAACTGGCCAGTATAGCCAACGCTCCCATTGTTAGTAGTTTTTTCTTCATTTTTTATTTGATTTATTAGACACTGCAAAACTATTTTTTTAGCGCTTTTCCTCTGTTAATAGGATTTTAAATATAAATCAGTGAATATTAACTTATCAAAAACCTAATGTTAATGGGATTAATTTTTTGTTAAATGAGGCAGATTACGGGGTGCGGGTTTCGAGATGCGGGATTTCGGGGTTTCGGGATGTGGGTGCAAATACAGAAATTCAGGGATGAAAATAAACTGAGCAGCTGATGTGTTTTTTTTTGCGTGTCTTCAATTATAACACATTATAATCCGAACCTCGTACCCCGAACCGCATTTCAAAACCCCGAATCCCGAATCCCGCACCTCGCCTATTTCGCTTTACTCACATCTGTAAGGGCATTCAGAAAGGCTATAATCTGTTTTATTTCTGTTTCAGTGAGGTTTAATTTATCCGGTGCAAGGGTCTGGTTTTTCATTTTTAATCCTAATCCTTCTCCACCTCCTTCATTATAAAAATCAAGAACTTCTTCTAATGTATTGAAAGCTCCGTTATGGAAATAAGGTTTGGTAAGCGCAATATTTCTGACGGTGATGGTTTTGAATGAATAATCGTAAATCCATGATTTTTCCTTTTTCACAGGACTGTTTCCTCTTCCTAAGTCCTGATCAAGCTCCACCGGAAGCTGTTTGATGGGTCTGGCAGGTATTCCCAGTACTTCAGATTCATTTTCATTAAAGAATGGTGGTACCAAACCAGAAAAATGTGGGGCAAAATGGCATGTTGCACAATTGGCTTTTCCCATAAACAGGTTGAATCCTTTTTTTACGTCCTCAGAAACATTCTTTTCATTCCTCATAAAACGGTCAAAGTCGCTGTCAAATGAGTACAATGAAGCCACATAAGAGCTTAATGCCTTAGAAAAGTTTTCCTTACTGATCTTTCCATCCTTGAAAGCTGCACGGAAAGCCTTTTTATATTCAGGTTTAGTTTTTAGTTTCTGAATAATACTTTCATAGCTTGTATTGAATTCCTGTTCATTATAAATGACGTGTTCCGCCTGCTGTTCCAGATAAAAAGCACGAAGGTCATAGAAAAACCTCTTGGCAAAAACAGCATTATATAAAGACGGAGAATTTCTCAGTACTGTTTTTCCTTCTACGTTACTTTGTGATTTTGCTTTAAGGTCTGTAAAAGCATTTTCCTGAAGATGACATGTTGCACAGCTCATTTTCTCGTTGCCACTTAAATTCTGATCAAAGAAAATTGATTTTCCAAGATTGCGGAGTTCAGGATTATCTTCTGAGGATTTCAATAAGGTATAAAAATACGGATCTAAAAAATCACTGCTGAAAAAGTTCTTATTACCTACATTCCAGCCGGAAAATTCTTTAAGATCATCTGGTCTTCCATCCCATTTCCCTAGCTCTTCATACAAAGGCTGTACATATTTCTTGTAAAACTCGATCCTGTCAAAATTTTCAAAATCGGTATTTTTTGAAAGGTAAGTGATTCCTTCTGTTAAAATCTGATTGGCTTTCTGCGTATTATAATTTTTAAAATAAGGGTCATCATTAATATATTTCTGCATTCCTGAAAAAGCGTGGCTGGCTTCCCCGGAAATATTCAGAGAACCCGGAGTATCAAAACCTGTCACCCCGAGAGAATAGATTCTGATCAGCTCAATACGTAAGGGTAATGTCTTGTTATTGCCCTTGCTCAATCCATTTTTTAAAGCACTTAAATAAAACCCGGAATAGCTGTTGTATAAAAAAGTAGTGATGGTTTTGATCTTCTCTTTTTCATTTCCTGCTTCATCTGAAAATATCAATTCATCCAGCACCTGCAATCCTTCAGGAGGAAGCGTATAAGCGGACGTTCCAGCGGCTTCAATATGAAACAATGGGGCTGCATTCAGATGGGTTTTGGTAAATTCGGGATAATGATAAGCCACATAAAATTCTATTTCTTTGAATGAATTTCTGGTACTGCTCAGAGATTTCTGTAATTCTTCAAGGGAAATGCGGTCTTCTGAGAACTTATCAACATCTGATTTCAGCTGTTCAAGCTTGGTCTTAAAGTTAGACAACCCTTTATTGATAAATGTATTTTCGCTTTCTTTTCCTTTATAAACAGGATTAAAAGACATTACTGCAAATCCTATCAGAAGGACGATTATAAGCAGTGGATAAGATCTCATGAATTTTTAGCGGCAAAAGTATTACTCTGATGTTATCTCAGTTTTAATAACAGATTAAATAATGTTTATATTTCTGATATCATATTTTTCACTAATTTTAAACCCCGAAATCAAATTCATTATTCTAAAGAAAACGGTTTTTCGAAATACCGGTAAAAATAATGGCGGGAGATTATTGGGCGAGGATTTTTTTTAATTGAATTCAACACATCAAAAAAACTAAAATAGTATTATGAAAACAAAACTATGGTTTGCTGTTGCAGCAAGTTTCCTTTCTCTGACTGCATTTTCACAGAAAAAAAAGCAACCGGAAAAACAAGCAGGAAAGCCACAGGAAATGGCTGTCTATGCAGAAAAAAAAGGTTCTGATTATTATCTGGTGCGCCTTGAAAAGGATAAAAACATTCCCAATGTGTATGTGTATTCCAATGGTGTTACCAAGCCTTATAAAAATTATTCTGATCTCAAAGATATCGTGGCAGAATTCCCGGGAATGATGACTTCCAACAATTCTACAAAGGAAGAACTGATTTCTATTCTTACAAAAGATAATCATTTCTACGAAATCACATCACAGCGAAAAGATCCCAAAAACATTGAAAAAACTGTTGTTACGGTATACGAAGTGATGAACGGCCAGAAAAGAATTGTAGAAGAATACAATGACATCTATGAAGTGATGGCATCTCCTTATAAAGATGCGATTATCATTAATTAAAAAAACAAAATTATACATATTATGCTAAACAAACTTGCTGCCTCAGAACTTGTTCTGAATGAAGACGGAAGTGTATACCACCTGAATCTTTTACCTGAAGATATTGCTGACAAAATCATCCTTGTGGGTGACCCTGACAGAGTGGCAAAAGTTTCAAAATACTTTGATACGGTAGAAATCAAAAAAAATAAAAGAGAATTTTACACACATACAGGAACGCTTCGTGGAGAAAGAATTACTGTAATGTCTACGGGTATCGGAACTGAAAACATCGATATCGTCATGAACGAACTGGATGCTTTGGTGAACATTGATCTTAAAAATAAAGAATTTAAGACTGAACATAAAGCTCTTGAGTTATTCCGTATGGGAACTTGTGGAAGTGTAAACCCGGATGTACAGGTTGATAATATGCTGGTTACCCAAAATGTAGTAGGATTAGACGGATTGATGCATTTCTACCAGGATTATAATTTTGAAAATGAGTTTTCCAAAAACTTCTTAGAAAAATTCCCTTACGAAAGAATCAAACCGATGCTTTATTTCTCAGACTGGGCGGAAGAAATGGGAGAATATTACAAAGATGCCAAATACCACGGAAATACAGCAACATTCCCGGGGTTCTATGCTCCACAGGGAAGACAGCTTCGTCTAAAAGCGGTAGATGACAAATTCTTAGAAACATTGAACGACCTTGGAATTACCAATTTTGAAATGGAAACCTCTGCGATCTATGCGCTTTCAAAATTATTAGGACATAAAGCCATTACCGTAAATAACGTTATTGCCAACAGAAGACGCGGTGAGTTCTCTGCAGACCACCATGCGTCAGAGAAAAACCTTATTGACTGGGTATTGGAAAGAATTATTAAATAATTCTTTTATTGATATAATAAAAACCTCCGGAAGTTGTTTCCGGAGGTTTTTTTATAGGTTTTGGCTAAAGCCAATGAATCTGATCTATTTTGAAAACGGGCTTCCTTCGTCTACGCTCAGGATGTTAGCCCTATTAAATTTGATTATATTGAAAATAGTTATTTTTTTCACGATGAATAAAACTACCCATCCGGTTTGTCATTCCGTAGGAATCTAAATACAGTTTTTAAAAATAACATAGAGATTCCTACGGAATGACAAAGGGTATCATAAGAATTGAGTATGTATAAATGGGTGGAAGATCAAATCCAATCAAATTAATTACAAATGAAAAGTCCTAGGATCAGGATATTGAAATGTATAATCCAGTTCTGAAATTAATTTTGAAGACAACACTTTCTTTCCTTTCACCTCAAACTTTTCTTCATCAAATATATTTTTCTGTGCATTAATCACCTGGCTTTTTGCCGGATGAATCGGAGCTGTAACATTATAAAGTTTTGCTTCTGTTTTGTTTTCGATCATTTGTGTGATAATGGCGCTGATATCAGCATAATGAATATGATTCACAGCATGATCAAGATTGCCGACATTATAATTTTTCAAAAGTCTGTTGTCTCCCATCAGACCGCCAAGTCTCAGAATATTGAGCTGAGGATATTTGTTTCTTAGCATTCGTTCTCCTGACACACTTTCCAATAGAATATCCTCTTCTGTAAACTCTTTTGGAAGATCCGGATAAACTCCTGTGGAACTCATTAGAAACATCTGTCCTTTAAAATCTCCGATAAATGCTGATAAATTTTGAATTCTGTTATATAAAGAACTTACACAACAGCTTTTTTCAGAAACCGGAATGGTAATGATCAAGACATCAATATTTTTAATTTCTTCCCATTGAGAAACAGGTTCTGTCAGCTGATAATCCGGAAAAGAAGCTAGTACTGCATGAATTCCTTTGCTGTTAAGATCATTTACTTTATTATCTGTTGTTGTCGTTGCAGATAGTATATATTTTCCGGATAAAGAAGATGCAATTTTTTCTCCAAGCCAGCCATAACCTATAATTCCTATTTTCTTCATATTTCAACAGAGGTTTTCATTTTTTAATGGTACAAAAATATCGATAAGTTATGAAACAAAGTATCCATAAGCCTTTCAAGATTTTTTTATTTGTAATTTATTTTACCAGAATTTGAATAAATACCTGCAATTATTTCCTGGTAAAGCAGTTTTTTATGTGGTCATTTACCATTCCGGTAGCTTGCATATGGGCATAAATTACTGTAGAACCCACGAATTTGAACCCTCTTTTTTTAAGTTCTTTGGAAATAAGATCGGAAATTTCTGTTGTGGCAGGAACATCAGCTAAAGTCTGGGGACTGTTATCAATGGGTTTTCCGCCTGTAAAGTTCCAGATATAATTAGAAAAACTCCCGAATTCTTTCTGAATTTCAATGAATCGCTGAGCATTGGTAACTGCTGCAAGAATTTTAAGCCTGTTTCTGATAATCCCCGGGTTGTTCATTAATTCTTCGATCTTCTTCTCTGAATAAGCGGCTACTTTTTTATAATCAAAATGATCAAAAGCACTTCTGAAGTTTTCTCTTTTAGATAAGATAGTATACCAGCTCAGTCCGGCCTGAAAGCTTTCAAGAATAAGAAATTCAAATAGTGTTTCATCATCATACACGGGTCTTCCCCACTCTTCGTCATGATACTTTCTGTAGAGATCATCTTTTTCACACCATCCACACCGTATTTTTTCCATAATTATCAAATTTTATCTACTAAAGATACTGCTGATTTGGAAAAATATAACAAAAGATTATGAAAAGTTTAACAGAGGCTACCGATTTTAGGAATGGTTATTGTTTAATTACTAATACCAAACTAAAATTTATACTATTATGAACAATTCAGAGTACAACAAAGCGGAAAATGCAGTAAACAATGTAGAAAATTCTTTACAGAATGCAACGGACAAGGCCAAATGGAAAATCGATGAATTGGCAGATAAGGCTAAAGATTATATTAATGAGAAAAGGAATAATGATCAGGAAGCCAGCCAGGAAGACTGGCTCGACAGGGTAAAAGCTAATGTATCCGATGCATGGGAGGATATCAAGGATAAAGCAGATGAGGCATGGGAAAAAACCAAAGATGCGGCAGAGGATGTAAAGGCAGAATGGAATAAGAAAACCAATTAGTATTTCAGTCATATAAATATTTTCAATAAAATGGAGTCTTAAATTGATAAGGCTCCATTTTTTATTATGTCATAACCACAATTATTGCTACATTTGTATTATAATAAACATTAAAAAATTATGTCATACGGTTTACTTAAAGGCAAAAAGGGAATTATTTTTGGAGCCCTTAATGAACAATCTATCGCATGGAAAGTTGCTGAAAGATGCCATGAGGAAGGTGCTGAATTTATCTTATCCAATGCTCCTATTGCTTTAAGAATGGGAGAGCTTAATGGTTTAGCAGAAAAAACAGGTTCTGAAGTAATAGGTGCTGATGCTACTTCTATAGAAGATCTTGAAAAACTTTTTGATGCCGCAGTTGCAAAATTTGGAAAAATCGACTTTATCCTTCACTCTATCGGAATGTCTATCAACGTAAGAAAAGGAAAACATTATACAGAAATGAACTACGATTGGTTGGAAAAAGGTTGGGATATCTCCGCTGTTTCTTTCCATAAAGTAATGCGTGTAGCTTGGGAAAAAGATTGTATGAACGAATGGGGAAGCATCCTGGCGCTTACTTATATTGCGGCTCAAAGAACATTCCCGGATTATAATGATATGTCTGATAACAAAGCTTATCTTGAAAGCATTGCAAGAACTTTCGGAAACTACTGGGGTGAAAGAAAAGTACGTGTAAATACCGTTTCTCAGTCTCCTACAATGACTACTGCTGGTAGTGGTGTGAAAGGTTTCGGAGGATTTCTTGGATATGCAGAAGATATGTCTCCACTAGGAAACGCCACAGCTCTTGAATGTGCAGACTATTGTGTAACTTTATTCTCTGATCTTACTAAAAAAGTAACGATGCAGAACCTTTTCCATGATGGAGGTTTCAGCAGCTCGGGTGTTACTCAGAAAGTAATCAGCAAGTATGATGTTGAATAATCATTCATTAAAAAAATAGCGGACAAAGTTCCGTTCAAGAATAAATAAAACCCATGAAAAACTTCATGGGTTTTCTGTTTCTATCATCTGGAAACTCATCATTCACAAATAAAACCCGGCGGCCTCAAAGAGGCCGCCGGGTCTGTCAAAAATAATATTAATATGTAATATGAAACTATAAAATTACAGTCTGTATAGAGTGCGCAGGAGCATTCAATTTGGCAGCCATTCCTTCTATCCATAGATTCGTTTCAATATCATTGTCGGAATCATTCATAATAACAGTTACCAGCTGTCCGTTTTCATTCATAAAAGCGGAAGATGTCAACGCAGCTCTGTTGGAAGAGCTTCCGATTCTTTGAGCATTGGGTTTGATATATTTTGAAACGTGGCCTATATAATAGTATTCATAGGTATAGAATACCTCTCCTGTTTTTGTGTCTGCAATAATTGGGGCAAAGCAAAAGTTTCCTTTATGATTAGGTCCTCCGGTTTCATCCAATAGAATATTCCAGTCAGTCCATAATGCATTTCCTTTGTTAAAATCGTTCAGCATATTTTTGCTGTAAAGCTCACCCAGGCTTACATCATAGATCTTATCCATACTGAACTGTTCTTTGCAACCTTCCGTGAACGCTAAGAATTTATCCGGAAAAGCTCTGTGCGTTTCTGCTAAATTGTCAAAAAGCTGGGTTTTATTGTTCCATGTTTCATACCAGTGATACCCGATACCGCTGGCGTATTTTGAAGTTTCAGGATCGCTTAATGTAGTAGTGGCTCTTTGGTAGATGAGGTCTCTGTTATGATCCCAGATCATTACTTTTTTATCTTTATATCCGTTTTTCCAAAGGGTGGGTCCAAGGTTCTTTTTCAGGAATTCTCCTTCTTCTTCAGCGGTGTAGATGCATGATTCCCAGCTTTGGGTAGCCATTGGCTCGTTTTGAACGGTCAGTCCCCAGATATTGATTCCTCTTTTTTCGTATTCTTTAATGAATTTGATATAGTAATCTGCCCATGTCTGATAGTATTCATTTTCTAATCTTCCTCCTTTATACAAACTTTTGTTTGATTTCATCCAGGCAGGCGGGCTCCATGGAGAGAAATAGAAGGTAAAATTACTTCCTATTGCTTTCTGCGCTTCTTTAATCATCGGAATTTTATACTTCTCATCATGAGCAACATTAAACGTTTTCAGGGAAGTATCATTATCCTCTACATACATGTAAGAATCACTGGAGAAGTCACAGGAGTTCATATTGGTACGTACCACAGTGTAACCCAATCCGTTTTTTCCAAAATAAGCCTCCAGAATTTCCTTCTGCTTGTTCTTTGGCATTTTATAAAAAGTTTCTGCTGATGCATCTGTGATGGCACCGCCAATTCCTATCAGTTTCTGATATTTAAAGTTGGGAGCTACAAAAATACAAGCTTCCGTTTCCTTGGGCTGACCAAATTGTTCAAATTTAACGGCTCCTTTATCCGCCATCTTCTCATCCGCTTTCGAATTGGTAAGGATCACCTTAGCTGTTTTTCCGGCATTCTTTTTCCAATAATTCTGAGCATTGACATTGATGACAACGCCTACTACAAAACAACTTACAATTAGTTTTCTCATGATTTTTTTATTTTGGACAATGGTGTCCCCTATTCATTATTTATTCTGGTAGACTCTTACGTAGTCTATATAATATTTCTGTGGAAAAATAGAATCATCAATTCCTTTTTGCCCTCCCCACATTCCACCTACAGCTAGGTTTAAAATGATAAAGTAAGGTCTGTCAAAGGGCCATGCTTCACTACTTTTCTCTTTATTCACATAGGTGAAAAATTTTTGATCATCGATATACACATCAATCTTTTCCGGTGTCCAGTCTGCTTTATAGACATGAAACTTCTCACTGGCATCTTTTACAAACAGTGTATCTGTTTTCTGTGTTCCCTGAATATGATTGTATTTTTTTGTGTGAACGGAAGCATGTATAAATCCCTGGTTATAACCAACATGCTCCATAATATCCAGTTCACCATCATCCGGCCATTTCTTCATATTTTCACTCATCATCCAGATTGCCGGCCATGTTCCACGACCTTTGGGAAGCTTTGCTCTGACTTCTACTGTTCCATATTGAAAAGCAAATTTTCCTTTGGTTAAAAGTCTTGCGGAAGTATATTTATTGTTTTCCCAATTTTCTTTTTTAGCTTCAATGATGAGGTTTCCTTTTTCCATTCTGGCATTCTCAAGCCTGTTTTTGGTATAAAACTGAGCTTCCTCGTTACCAAAACCGCTTCCTCCGGTATCATAATTCCATTTTAATGAATCCGGAAGACCTTTCCCATTAAATTCATCATTCCAGATCAGGGTTCTGTGAGAATCAGGTTTGTGCGAGGCACAGTTCGTAACAGAAAGGAATAAAGTTCCTGCTGCAACTATTTTAATGATATTTTTAGCTTTGAGATGCATAGGTTTAGGTTTTGGCTAAAGCCATATTCAAAATCTTTTATTAAGCGGGCTAAAGCCCGCTCCTATTGAATTCAACTCTCGTCAATTTTATTTTGTCCAGTTTATTCTTTTTGTCTGGACATGTTGAGAGTCAGTTCCGATCATAATATCAAACTCTCCACCTTCCCAGTCAAATTTCAGCTCATCATCAAAGAATTTCAGATCTTCGGGAGTAAGTTTAAAATCGACCTTTTTACTTTCTCCTTTTTTGATAAGTACTTTCTGGAAACCTTTCAGTTCCTTTACAGGTCTTACTACTTTACCGAAAAGATCCCTGATATAAAGCTGAACAACCTCCTCGCCATCGTATTTTCCTGTATTGGAAACGGTAACACTGATATTCAGAGTCTGATTTCCTGTAAGGCTTGTTGAACTTAATACCATATCAGAATATTTGAAATCAGTATAGCTTAAACCATATCCAAACGGATATTTCGGGTCATTATCAAGATCTATATAGGCTGAAACATAGTTTCTGTCTGTATTATTTTTTGCAGGTCTTCCTGTATTATAGTGATTGTAATACACAGGAATCTGCCCTTCTGTTCTTGGGAAGCTCATCGGAAGCTTTCCTCCGGGATTCACGGTACCAAACAGAACGTCTGCAATAGAGTTTCCTGCTTCAGTTCCCAACCACCATGTGTACACAATTGTTGGAATATTATCTGATGCCCAGTTGAAAATCAAAGGTCTTCCTGCATTCACCATCAGAATGATCGGCTTACCTGTCTTGGCAATTTCTTTCAATAAATCTTCCTGAACACCTGTAAAACCAATATTACTTCTGCTTTTTGCTTCTCCGCTCATCGCATGGCCTTCTCCCAATGTCATAATTACCACGTCTGCTTTTTTAGCCGTTTCTATGGCTTCTGCAAACTGGGTTTTATCCTGATCATCTACATTGCAGCCTTTTGCATATAATAAAGTGGAGTTTTTATCCAGTTGATTTTTAATGCCGTCAAACTGTGAAACGATTCTTTGGCTGTCATCTTTGAACGCTACAGACCAGAACCCGTGATTGGCTACTGTTTCTTTACCGAAAGGTCCTATCAGTGCAACTGTTTTTGTCGTTTTTGAAAGGGGAAGAATATTTCCCTGGTTTTTAAGAAGAACAATACTTTTTGACCCAAATTCTCTTCCGAATTTTCTGTTCTCCAGATTGTCAGTTTGTTCTTTCTGTCTTTTTTCATTACTAAATCTATAAGGATCATCGAAAAGACCCATCTCGAATTTCTTGGTTAAAATTCTTCCTGCTGCATCATCTACCAGTTTCGGATCTACCTTTCCTTCTTTGACCAATTTTGGAAGTTCTGTCATATAGACACGGCTTTCCATATCCATATCGCTTCCGCCCTGTATTGCTCTTTCTCCCGCTTCATTAGCATCTTTGGCATAGCCATGAGGAACCATTTCCCCGATGCTTCCCCAGTCTGAAACCACAAAACCTTTATAGTTCCATTTTCCTTTTAACAGATCTCTCTGAATATATTTGTTAGCCGTTGCCGGAATTCCGTTAATGTCATTGAAAGAGTTCATAAAAGTAGCTACTCCTGCTTCAGCAGCAGCTTTGAACGGAGGAAGGTATGTTTCATTGAGTTGTCTGAGACTCATATCTACAGAATTGTAATCTCTTCCACCTACAGCAGCTCCATATGCTGCAAAATGTTTTGCACAGGCCATCACTGCATCCAAACTTCCCAAACCTCTGCCCTGAAATCCTTTGATTCTTGCCAATCCTATTTTTGTTCCCAGGTAAGTATCTTCCCCGGAACCCTCCATCACTCTTCCCCACCTGGGATCTCTGGCAATATCCACCATTGGAGCAAATGTCCAGTGAATACCATAAGCAGCGGCTTCTGTTGCAGCGATTCTTTCTGATTTTTCTATCATTCCAAGATCCCAGCTTGCTGCCTGTCCCAGATTTACAGGAAATGTGGTACGGTATCCATGGATAACGTCCTGCCCGAACAGCAAAGGAATTTTCAGTCTTGACTGCATCGCCAGTTTCTGAAACGATCTGGTTTCTTCTGATCCTGCCACATTCAGCATAGACCCTACTTTACCTTTTTTAATTTCTTCTAACACGGCTGCCGAATTAGATTTCTGAGGTCCTGTAGCATATTCAAACCCACTGTACTGGACCATCTGCCCTACTTTTTCCTCAAGGGTCATTTTAGACAGCAATTCGGCTACCTTCTGATCAATTGTTTTCTGTCCGTAAGCATTCAATCCCAATGCTGAAAATGCCAGTAAGAAATAAACTCTTTTCATAGTATCAAATTAAAAAATATAGGTTGCTGTAGAACGTCCTGAAATTGTTACAGCAGCGGTTTTCCCGGCAAATTTAATATTAAAATTCTCATCTGAAGGGTTATCGTTCTGCACAATTAACACTATTTTCCCAAATTGAGTCTTAAAAGCAACAGTAGACAATCTATCAGTCTGTGTGGAAGCGATACGCTGAGCACCTGCCGGAACAAATTTCGAAGCGTGTGCAATAATATAGTAGGAAACATTTCTGGTGAAATTCTCACTGTCAGACACGGTAATTGCTCCTTTACATTCTGTGCATCCTCCATCTGTATGCGGCGCATATTCCGGATCATTGGCAAGGTTCCATTCCAGTGCAATTTTACTCCAGTTTCTCATAGATCCGATGATGACATTTTTTGTATGCCAGTTCAGGTCTTCGGCAAAAGTTCCTTTGGATCCGGTCCATTGTTCGGTAAAGTATAAATTCTTATCCGGAAAAGCATCATGTACCGTACTTAATGCTGAAATATCTCCTTCATATAAATGAAAAGCAGATCCATCAATATATTGATTGGCTTCGGAATCTTTTAAAATATCAATGGCATATTCTGGTTTGCTGCAATTATGATCATAAACCACAATTTTAGTGGTAATTCCATTGGCTTTAAAAACCGGACCTAAATGATTTTTAATAAAATTTCCCTGCTGCTCAGAAGGCA
The DNA here is from genome assembly GCF_900182655.1 of Chryseobacterium rhizoplanae. Lineage (GTDB taxonomy): Bacteria > Bacteroidota > Bacteroidia > Flavobacteriales > Weeksellaceae > Chryseobacterium > Chryseobacterium rhizoplanae. Next base: position 558,175 of record NZ_FXTC01000001.1, on the reverse strand, counting down.
TATACAAGCTCGGGTTATTTCCCGGATGCAGAGGTTCATTCTGAGGAGTTACGGCATCAATGGTAATCCCTTCTTTTTTCATTCCCTGAATATATTTTACAAAATATTGAGCATATGTTTTATAGAATTCAGGTTTCAAGCTTCCTCCTTTTGATTTTCCATTGTCTTTCATCCAAACCGGAGGTGACCATGGCGCTGCAATGATTTTAACAGAAGGATTAATTGCTAAAATTTCTTTTAACATCGCAATCAGGTTTTTATCTTTTGCCAGGCTGAATTTTGAAAGAGAAGGATCAGTCTGTCCTTCCGGCAAATCATCATAAGAAAATACTTCACCATCAAGATCGGAAGCTCCTATACTTAATCTTAAATAACTGATGGAAATTGAGTTCTTGCCATTTCCAAAAAGTTCATTAAGCAGTGCTTTCCTTTTGGAAGATGACAATCTGTTGATTACCTCAACACTTCCTCCTGTTAATGTATATCCAAAACCATCAATATATTGAAACTTTTGAGAATCGTCAATTTCAATATTCTGAAAGCTGTTGGTGCTATTTACAAATTTAACAGTGATCTGCTGCTGTAATTTTAAACTGCCATCACCTTTTGTAAGCCAGTACTGAACTTCATTTCCTTTGTTGAAAGCAACTGATGTACACGACAAAGAAAAAAGGGCCACACCACTAAGTAGTGCGGCACCTCTAAAGAAACTATATAAGTTGTGAAACTTCATTTTTAGTATCCAGGATTTTGTTTTAAAACTGTATTCGGCAATTCATTGAACGGAATTGGAAGAATTTCATTTTTATTGGCTTTAAATCCTTTGAACGCAAGCTTAGAAGGAGCATCTCCCCATCTTACAAGGTCAAACCATCTGTGCCCTTCTCCTGCAAGTTCTCTTCTTCTCTCATCTTTTATGGCCTGTAAAGAAACCGGAACCGATGATAATCCAACTCTTGATCTTACCGCATCTAATAAAGCCTGAGCTCTTGCTCCTGCTCCACCTAAAGCTTCTGCCTCCATCAGATAAGTATCTGCTAATCTTATCGCAATATAATTCTGACGGAAATTCAGTTCTGCCGGTCCTGGGAGTGAACTTTTTAAAGCATTAGTAGGTAAGTATTTATTTAAGAAATATCCTGTATCAGCAAACGCTGGGCTGTAAGTAATTTTACCATCTGCTACCAGTTTTTTTGCATTGAAAACGGTTACATCCAGTCTTGGATCTCCCTGCATGAAAGTAACAAAATTCTCTGTTACGGTATTAAATGCCCAGCCTGAATAGATATCAGGTGCATTATTATTCGGGATATCTTTTAGTGAATAAGAACGAGGTCCTACCATTACGTTGATAGAGTTTCCTTCATCTTTACCCTGCCCCCAGAATCCCCAATCGGAGTTTCCTTTATTGGTATGCATTACTTCAAGGATAGATTCTGTTGAAAACTTATAAGGATCCGATAATTCAGGTCCTACTTTAAATAAGTCTGCATAATTGGCTACCAGTTTATATCCATATTGGCTGGTTCCTCCGGGAGTACCATTTACCTCAGCGAACTGTGCTGCTGCCTGAGGCATTTTTTTATCATAAAGATAAATTTTACCTAAAATAGCTCTTGCAGTTCCCTGTGTGATTCTTCCTTTATCATTCCCACTTGATACCATCATCAGATCTGGAATAGCAGTATTGATATCGCTTTCTATCTGACTATAAACATCACTGGGATTAGCCTGTGGAATATTCCAATAATTATCATCAAACTTTACGGATTTAAGGATCAAAGGAATATTTCCAAACATTCTTAACAGTTCGAAATAATATAATGAACGAAGAACTTTTGCTTCTGCAATATATCTTTTCTTAATATCATCACCCATATTTGCCCCCGGAACTCTTTCTATTAAAAGGTTAGCACGTGCAATTCCCTGATAATAGTCTCTCCAGTAACTGGCTGGCATTGTGTTCGGGTTAATCATATAGTTATTTAGCCCCTGAATTCCTGCTCCATCATTAGAGTTTCCTCCTCCTGAATAAAAATCATCGGACCCTGCGTTAAAGAAAGTAACTGAATTTTCGAATCCTCCGGAATATTTTCTCAAAAGATCATATACTGAAACCAGAGCACTGAAAGACTGCTGCTCATTCTGAAAATACAAATCAGTGTTAAAAGATCCTGAATTCTGTACATCATCCAGGTAGGAATCACTACAACCCATATTGGTAAAACTCAGACCTGTCAGGAATGCAACGGCAAGTCCTTTATATATAAAATTCTTATTTTTCATTTTGTTAATCATTAAAATTGAATATTAGCACCTATCAGGAATGTTCTTGCCTGTGGATAATAAGCTCTGTCTACACCAATAATATCCTGTTCGGAATTATTTCTTCCTGCAATTTCCGGGTCGTAACCGGTATATTTTGTGAAAGTAACAAGGTTCTCTCCGGTGATGTACAGTCTTACTTTGCTCATTCCGAAACGTTCGGTAACGTCTTTAGGAATGGTATAGCCTAATTGAACAATTTTCAAACGGACATAATCACCTTTCTGAAGATAATAATTTGACATCCATGAATAGTTATGGTTAGGGTCATTACGCGTAACTCTAGGATTATCGTTGGTAGAGCCTTCACCTGTCCATCTGTCTAAGATTCTTGTCTGATAGTTGGCATCAAGCATATCCAATCTTCTCAGACCCTGGAAAATCTTGTTACCAGCCTGTCCTTGAGCGAACATCATTAAATCAAAATTCTTATAATTAAGATTTACTGTTAGTCCGAAAGTATATTTCGGGATAGAGCTTCCTAAGTTTACTTTATCTTCATCATCAATTTTACCATCTCCGTTGTTATCCTGCCAGATAAAGTCTCCCGGTTTTGCATCAGGTAGTAATTTTACTCCATTTGCATTTACATAGTTATCAATTTGTGCCTGATTTTGGAAAACGCCACTATATGTTTGCCCGTAGAACGATCCATATGGCTGTCCTACTGCTACTCTGGAAACAGCTCCCATTGTTTGGAAAGAGGCAAGGTTAAAGTATTTAATGTCATCTTCCAATCTAAGAACTTCATTCTTTATCGTAGCGAAGTTACCATTAACTGAAATTCCGAAATCTTCCCAGTTCTTTTTATATCCTAACTCAAGCTCCAGACCGGTATTCTGCATATCTCCTACGTTTGACCAAGGTAAATTCGGAACTCCTACATAACCAGGAATATTGATCTGTCTAAGGATATCTGTTGTTTTCTTTTTGTACCAGTCGGCAGTAAGAGTGAAATTGTTGAATAATTTTAAATCTGCGGCAATATTGAGCTGACTGGTCTGCTCCCATTTCAGGTTTGGGTTTTCCAATGTACTTGGTGCATATCCAATGATGATATTATTTCCAGAGTTAGTATAGTTACTTCCTGAAACCATAAAGCTTGCAAATCTGAAGTTATCCATTTCATCATTTCCTAATACTCCGTAACCTCCTCTTAGTTTTAAGTTATTAATTACCTTGTTCTCCGGCCAGAAGTTTTCCTTATGAACATTCCATCCCAGGGACATAGAAGGGAAAGTTCCCCAATGCTGATTGGTCGCAAATTTTGAAGAACCATCTCTACGAATTGTTCCGGTGAATAAATATTTGTCCGCATAATCATAAATTATTCTACCAAAATAAGATGCTTTACGGGTCTGAATTCCATCCCATCCTGTTGCAGTAATATTATCCTGCGGAATATTAAAGTTGAAAGAAGCATCCTGCCAGTTATCAATAGGTAGATTACTATAGGTCAAACTAGCCCCGCCAGCAATGTTGTATCGGTAAACTCCCTGCCCAATCATAATGTTGATATTATGATCCCCAAACTTATTCTGATAGGTCAAAGTATTTTCCATACTCCACTCAAATTTATTCTCATCCACTTTATTCAGACTGTTGAAGCTGGTATTGTTATAGTTTGGACTTAAATAATATTTCGGGGTAAAAGAACGGCTTCCCCAATAGGATTTCTTACCGTTCAGGCTGGTTTTAAATGTAAAGTGATCGAGAAACTTAAGCTCGGCAAAAACATTTCCTACGAAATCATCAGACCAGCTATAATTTCCCTGTTGTATATGACGGAAAGCCTGCGGATTGGTCATTTCCTGATTTACATATCTTGAAATTCCATAGGGACGGCCTTCAGAATCACGGATGATATAAGGGTTGGTATAGCCACTCGGGTCTACCATTGACCAATCTGTCACCACAACCGGAGTGGTAGGATCCAGGTTAACTGCGGAAGCTAATGGGCCTCCAAATTCCTCATTGGCACTTACCCCCTGAGATTTTACATGGGTATAAGCAAAGGTTTGGCCTATTGTCAGGTAGTCTGTAACTTTATGGGTTGAATTGAATCTTGCATTGATTCTTTTATAATAAGAAATATCACTCAATACAATACCACTCTGATCAAAATATCCGAATGATGTATAGTAGGTTGATTTTTCATTACCACCAGTAATGCTTACTTCATGAGACGATTTTTCACCTGTTCCGAAAATAGCATCCTGCCAGTTGGTTCCTTTTCCAAATGATTCAGGATTGGTAAATCTAGGAGTTCCTCCATCGTTTACAAAACCTTCATTGATAATTTTAGCATACTGCGTGGCATCCAGAAGATCCAGTTTTTTAGAAGCATTTGAGAAACCATAAAACCCATTATAAGAAAGAGTCAGTTTTCCTCTTTTCCCTTTTTTTGTTGTCACAAGAATTACTCCTTTTGCTGCGGAGACTCCGTAGATTGCAGATGAAGCTCCGTCTTTAAGGACTTCTATACTTTCTATATCCGATTGGTTAAGCCATCCGATATTGTCTACAACAATACCATCTACCACCCATAAAGGACTGTTACTTCCCGCTCCAAAACTGGTAATACCTCTTACACGTACTGTAGCTGCAGCACCAGGCTGACCGGAATTGGTCACTACCGAAACACCGGCTGCCCTTCCCTGTAATACCTGTTCCGGCTTACCAGATGGAATATTTTCAATATCGCTGGCTTTAATACTTGCTATAGCTCCTGTCACATTACTCTTCTTCTGAGTACCGTAACCAATCACTACTACTTCGTCTATTTTGTTTTCTTTAGCAATTGTGTCCTTCGACTTGGTGGTCTGGGCACTGAAGTTGGCCGTAAAATAGAGGACGGCAACCACTCCTACGCTTCTTGATATTCTTACATTCATATACAGTTATTGTTTAATTCTCAAATTGAGACAATAAAAATATATTTTTTTTCAATTAATTAACATTCTATTCATAAATATTTTAATTTTTCTTTTATTTTTCAGGGTTAGAAGCCCTATCTTCGCATCAATATTTCATAAAATTTCACAAAAAAACAATAAAGAAGACTCCCAAAATGATCATCAAGCTTTCTAAAATTTCTCTTCCGTTAAAATTTACCTTTCTTATTTTTTCAATGGTTTTGAACTGTATGGGATTGATCATTCTGCAGTTATCTGAAGAGAAAATCACTTACGGAGAATTAGGTTTATTAGAATCTTTTAAAGATTTACCCATCGCCTTTATCTCCCTTTTTGCGGTAAGCTTTATCAACAAAACGGGAACAAAAAAAGCATTGATTTCAGCTTTGGTAATTGTTGGTTTTTGTTCTTGCCTGCTGCCATTCATTGAGGTTTTCTGGTTCTTCAAATTATGGTTTGCCATCATTGGAGCCTGTTTTGCGATTGGTAAGATCTGTGTTTTCGGGATTATCAGGAACAATATTTCGGATGAGAAATCACTGGCAAAGACAATGAACAGCGTAGAAGCTTCCTTTATGATCGGGATCTTTGTCGTGAATACCTGCTTTGGATGGGTGGTATCCAGTGAATACTCTGAATATTGGAAATTTTGTTTTTTATTGATCGCTTTCTTATCCGCATTAACGATATTCCTGTTATCAAAAATTACAATTTCTGAAGCCAAACCTTTGGAAAACAAAAGTATATTCTCTGAGCTTTCAGGGTTTGTAACTCCTTCTATAATGCTATTCCTTGGGGTTATATTTTTTATTGTTTTTATAGAACAGGGATTCAACTCGTGGCTTCCGTCTTTTTATAAGAATCATCTGAAAGTCAATTCATTTTTTGCTCTTCAGGCTACCTCTTTTCTGGCGGTATTTTCTTATGTAGGAAGAACCATAACAGCCAATATTATCCGTAGATTTTCATTGCCTGGCTACTACCTTTCATGTATGGCTTTCATTATTTCTTTATTGGTCATTATTGTAGGTGTACAGTATTTTGATTCAGCAGATTCAAGGATCATTCTCTTCTTATTTCCTGTGATCGGGTTATTTTTGTCACCGCTCTACCCTGTCATCAATTCAAAAATGATTGCACAGATGGATAAAGAAAAGGTAAACCTATTCACCTCTCTTATTGTTATTTTTTCTTCTCTGGGCAGCTCTGTAAGCTCAATTATTATGGCTGTTTTATTTGAAAAACAACTCTTAAACTTTTATCCATTATATATATTATTTTTCGTTATTATTCTTTTTGTTACCAGTTTAGTATTTTTTAACGTTACAAAAAGAAAATAGTTTTATTTTTACTGCCATGAAAATCAAAGACACAAAAAGTAAAGAAACACTTCGGGAACTTATCGATACCAAAGATTTTGTTGCCCATATCTCTGTGGACTGTACTATATTCGGCTTTCATAATAACATTTTGAAAGTTCTTCTTTTGAAGTATCACGATCTGGATTTATGGTCACTTCCGGGTGGTTTTGTTTTCAATGATGAAGATTTAAGAGAAGCTGCAGCAAGGGTTTTATACGAAAGAACACACCTTAAAGATATATTTCTGAAACAATTTCATACGTTTGGGAGAATAGACCGTACAGAAAATAATGTTCACCAGATTCTTCTTAACAATAAGGGAATTGAGGTACCGGAAGATCACTGGATTTTTCAAAGATTCATTACAGTAGGATATTGCAGCCTTATTGATTTTTCAATGGCCAACACTTTCCCTGATGCTTTCAATGAAAGTTGTGAATGGTTTGAGGTAAACAATCTGCCCAAAATGGCTTTTGATCATGACAGAATCATTGAAACAGGGCTGGAATATCTGCGGATGAATATCAATACTGAAGTAGCGGCCAGCAATCTTCTTCCTGAAAAGTTCACAATGAAAGATCTTCAGTCTCTTTATGAAACTATTTTGGGCCAAAAATTCAGAAGAAATAACTTCCAGCGGAAAATTTTAAGTTTAAATATCCTTGACCGGCTGGAAAAATTATATGATGGCTCGGCTAATAAAGCACCTTATCTGTATAAATTTAAAAGCAAGGTCCACAATTCTACCAATCAGTATCCTATCTCCAATGATGAGGAGGCTTAAAACACAGTATTTATCTTATAAACAAATAAAAAGAACATTATCTGTCTGAAAACCAACCGAAAGATAAGTTTTCAAAAAAATTTTCAAGACACCACGAAAAATGTTACTTTTAACCAAATCAAAAAATCATGTCATATTATCCTCTTACAAGCATCCCTGATTATTATGGAATTGATGCTTTACTTACTGAAGAACACAAACTAATCCGCCAATCTGTAAGAGACTGGGTTGAGAGTTTTGTAATGCCGCAGATAGATCAGGCCGCTCAAAATCATACTGATATACCTAATCTTATGAGAGAATTAGGGAAAATCGGGGCATTGGGACCTTATATCCCGGTTGAGTATGGCGGTTCAGGATTAGACCAGATTTCTTATGGTCTGATTATGCAGGAGTTGGAAAGAGGTGATTCTGCAGTACGTTCTGCAGCTTCGGTACAAAGCTCTTTGGTGATGTTTCCTATCAATGAATTCGGTTCTGAGGAACAGAAAATGAAATATCTTCCTAAGCTTGCTGCCGGAGAAATGATTGGATCTTTTGGATTGACAGAGCCTAATCATGGTTCAGACCCCGGTTCTATGGAAACGTATTTTAAAGATATGGGAGATCATTATCTTTTGAATGGGGCTAAAATGTGGATTACGAACTCCCCTCTATGTGATATCGCTGTGGTGTGGGCAAAAAATGAAGAAGGAAAAGTGCAGGGACTGATCGTTGAAAGAGGAATGGAAGGTTTCACCACTCCTGAAACTCATAATAAATGGAGCTTAAGAGCTTCAAAAACCGGAGAATTGGTGTTCAATGATGTAAAAGTACCAAAAGAAAACCTTCTTCCGGGAGTAACAGGACTGAAAGGACCTTTATCTTGTCTGAACTCTGCACGATATGGAATTTCATGGGGCGTAATCGGTGCAGCTATTGACTGCCACTGTACTGCGGTTCAGTATTCTAAGGAAAGAAAACAGTTTGGAAAACCAATCGGTTCTTACCAGCTTCAGCAGAAAAAACTGGCTGAATTCTTAACTGAAATTACAAAAGCTCAGTTGTTATGCCTTCAGTTAGGAACTCTTAAAAATGCTCACAAAGCTACTCCTGCACAAATTTCAATGGCTAAGCGTAACAATGTAAAAATGGCTATCGACATTGCCAGAGAATCAAGACAAATTCTGGGAGGTATGGGTATCATGGGTGAATTCCCAATGATGAGACATGCTGCCAATCTGGAATCCGTAATTACGTATGAAGGAACTCACGACGTTCATTTGTTAATCACCGGTTTAGATATTACGGGAATCAACGCTTTTTAATTAAAGTCAAAATATATCATCAGAGTCTGGTCAATTGATCAGACTCCTTTATTTTATTCACTTTCCTGAGAATTGATATTCAATGAATAATTATTTACCTAGTAAAATCAACACCACTGTTAATAAATAATTAACTTCAAAAAACTAAATACAAATTAAACATAAAGCAGCCAACTTATAATATCAATCAGGCAGCACGAATATTATTTTAACTACATCAAAATATTCAACTAAAAGAATTCTTTAGATACAACAGCTAATTCCATATGTAAGAGAATAAATTGGAAAACAAAAAGAACATTTAGATATAAAAGCGCCTTTTCTAGAATACCGTTTCAAGCAATTAAATCATCTTTCATTATCACCCTAAACGATAAAATAACAATACTTAAAGATCAAACAATAACTAAATATTAAATAATTTCACTTTAATAATTCAACATAATCAATCCATAATATTTAAAGATCAAACAATAATTAAAAAAACACACACATGAAAAAATTATCTTTATTTCTGTTAAGCCTTGCTGCGCCCTTTTACTTTGGCCAACAAGCAGGTGACCTTGTAAGTGTAGAACAAAAATTAGATTTAACACCACAAGGAGTAGTCAATTTCATTGCCAATAATCTAGGAGACCAAAATGCTCCGAACTTTGCAAGCTATCTTAATAGTTTCGATGTAGGTTTAAAAGGATATAAGATCACGTATTATACAAAGAATGAAAATAATGTTCTTGTAAAAGCTACCGGCTTACTGATGTATCCTAATGTTAATTATCAATTATCAACTATAGTATCCGATCATCCGGCTACTGACAGTAGGAATAATGTCCCATCTAATCTTAAAGGTATCAAAAAATTCGGATTTGTAATCGAATTGTCCTATGTACTCAATGGCTATATTTTAATGGCTCCTGACTATGTGGGATTGGGAAGTGGAGATGGCATTCATCCTTATATAGATGTTGCCACCGAAGCCGGAGCAACCATTGATTTCATTACAGCAGCCAATAATGTTTTGGCACAACTGAAGGTGAAACGCTATGATGAATACTTTTTGGCAGGCTACTCGCAAGGAGCACATGCCGCAATGGCTACATTAAAAAAATTAAGTGATTTTAAAAAAAATGATAATCTAAAATTTAAATACGCATATCTCGGTGCCGGGCCATATGACCTTTCGGAATCTACTTTTGAAAATATACTGATAAATGATACCTATCCTAAATCTGCATTTATTGCCAATATTTTGAACTCCTGCAATAACACAGGGTACAAAACATATAATACTAACATTTCAGAGGTAATTTCTCCAGCATATTTGGAGAAATACAATTATTATGTTATACAAGATAACGGAGGTATGTCATGGGGACCCAAAATTTGGAGAGAGCTTTTCACCTCAAGTTTCAATGATGCAATTAATAATCAAAATAACATATTTAGAAAATGTCTAAGATCTAAGGATGTCTACAGCTGGTTTAATAATACTCCTACAACTCTATCACATTCCAATATAGATCATACAATTGCACCTGAGAATACGTCAAAAACACTTAATGTACAACGAAGTTATTACTCTACTTGGGATTTAAATAAATATAAATTAAATTCATTTTTTTGGGGACCTTTAGACCATGAAGGAGGAGCTATACCTTTTGTTTTAGCATCTAATGCAAAGTTTAACTCTCTTAGAAGTGGAGGGTTGCTAAACCAATGGGCAATAGCAGGGTCTGTTTTTGGTAAGCAATCAGACAATAAATCACCTGATACGAACCCGTTATCTTCTTCCCAGATAAAACCTGATCTTGGAAATATGCAATTGATGGAAATTACAGATTTCAATAAAGAAAAAACAGTCGGCAGATCTACTGCAAGCCAAAATTTATCTACTTTAAAAGATGGAGTTTATCTGCTTAAAGTAACGGAAAACAATGAAAATAAAATGATTCCGTATATCAAAAATACACCTGCAACGATTGCTGAAAATGAAATCGTACAGTCAGAAATCAATCATATTTTACAATTAAAAATTGGTCAGGATGAGCTTTCTTCAGTGAATATTTTCGATCAGAATAAAAATTTGATCACCAGCATTTCAAAAGAAAAATACAAAGAAGCGGGAGGTATTGATCTGAAAAACCTGGATTCTCAAATGTACACTTTCGAAGTGGTAACCCCTTTTTATAATCTGCAGTTCAATAAAGCCATTGGTAGCCAGTCCCTACAAAGCAGCACCGATATCTTCACGCAAAATCGTCAAATCAAGGCCAGAGCTAATGATGCTATTAAAAACATCAGTATCTACAGTATTTCCGGGGCTTTGGTACATCAGCAGGAAGTTAATAAGACACAATTTGAGTCAGGAAGCTTAGAAGCTGGAGTCTATATAGTTCAACTAACGCTGGCTAATGGTAAAGTCATTAATAAAAAAGTAAAATTGTAGAATCAATCACTCTTATATATCTTATTTCAAGTTAATTTTGAGCACTCCGGCGATGGATGGGGTGCTTTTTAGTTTATACAAAACAGGAAAGTTACCAAAAGGGGGCGAAGTTTTCACTTCCTGTAAACATAAGCGCTGAATATTTCAGTTGTCAATTTTAGTATAGCTTTCTGGATCATTGCAAGCCAAGTGTAATGCTGAATTTATATTCAATGGTATCAATTGCTGAGGCCTGATTAATAACTATCCCGAACAAAGCTTTATTGTTTTAATCACTTTAGTCTTTTTAAATCTCCATGAAAAAAGACAAATTCTGTGAGGCATGGGGTATTATGGGTGAATTCCCAATGATGAGACATGCTGCCAATCTGGAATCCGTAATTACATATGAAGGAACTCACGACGTTCATTTGTTAATCACCGGTTTAGATATTACGGGAATTAACGCTTTTTAAGTAAAGCCAAAATATATCATTAGAGTCTGGTCAATTGATCAGACTCTTTTATTTTATTCACTTTCCTAGGAATTGATATTCAATGAATAATTGTTTAGCTAGTAAAATCAAGACCATTGTTAATAAATAGTTAACTTCAAAAAATTAAACACAAATTAAACATGAAGCAGCCAACTTATAATATAACAAGAAATAAACAATCGGACAGCGCTAATATTCTTTTAACTATATCAAAATATTTAACCAAAAGAATTCCTTAGATACAGTTAATTTCATATGTAAAAGCATAAATTAAAAACCAAAAAGCACATTTATACATAAAAAAGCCTTTTTTAGAATACCGTTTCAAGCAATTAAATCATCCTTCATTATCACCCTAAACGATGAAATAACAATACTTAAAAAATGATATTCAAAGATCAAACAATAACTAAACATTAAATAATTTCACTTTAATAATTCAACATAATCAACCCATAATATTTAAAAATCAAACAATAATTTAAACACACACACACATGAAAAAATTATCTTTATTTCTGTTAAGCTTTGCTGCGCCCTTTTATTTTGGCCAACAAGCAGGTGACCTTGTAAGTGTAGAACAAAAACTAGATCTAACACCACAAGGAGTTACTAACTTTATCGGTAATAATCTTGGTGAACAGAACGCTCCGGATTTTGTAAGCTACCTCAATGGCTTTAATGTAGGATTGAAGGCTTACAAAATTACCTATTATACCAAAAATGAAAAAAATGCTCTTGTAAAAGCAACTGGACTTGTCATGTATCCTAATGTAAACTACAAACTATCTACTGTTATTCATGACCACCCGACAACAGATTCTCGTAATAATGTTCCATCGAATCTAAAAGGTATTTTCTGGTTTGGTTTTGCCATGGAACTTTCTTATGCATTGAACGGATACATCGTAATGGCTCCTGATTATGTGGGAATGGGAACCGGAGATGGAATTCATCCCTATATAAATTCTGTAACAGAAGGTGGGGCAACCGTAGATTTTGTAAAAGCGGCAAACAAGGTTTTATCTCAGTTGAATGTAAAAAGATATGATGAATATTTCTTAGCAGGCTATTCGCAAGGAGGACACGCTGCAATGTCTACCTTAAAATATCTTAGTGTAAATAATCCTGATAACCTTAAAATAAAATATGCTTTCATGGGAGATGGTCCTTATGATCTTTCTGGCATTACCCTTAATGAAGGTATTTTGCAAAAAGACATTTACCCGGTAACGGCATTTATAGGCTACATCTTAAACTCCTGTCAATCTGCAGGTTATAATATATACACAAACAGTATTTCTGAAGTTATCTCACCTGATTATCTAAATGCCTTTGATTATCATGTAACAAAAGATAATGGTGGGTTATTATGGGGACCAATTATATGGAGGAATATGTTCACATCAGAATTCATCAATGATGTAATCAATAATCAGAATGCAAACGCCAGAAAATGCCTGAAAGCCAATAATGTTTCTGATTGGTACAACAAAACACCTACAACTATGGGAACTTCTACAATAGATGAAATCATTCCTCCTAACAATTCCTATAGTACAGTGGATACACAGCGAGGTTATTATCCTTGGTATGATTTTAATAAATATAATATCAAGAGCTTATCGTGGGGACCTTTAGGTCACAGCGGAGGAGCTATACCTTTTGTTTTAGCATCTAATGCAAAGTTTAACTCTCTTAGAAGTGGAGGATTGCTAAACCAATGGGCAATAGCAGGGTCTATTTTTGGTAAGCAATCAGACAATAAATCACCTGATACGAACCCGTTATCTTCTTCCCAGATAAAACCTGATCTTGGAAATATGCAATTGATGGAAATTACAGATTTTAATAAAGAAAAAACAGTCGGCAGATCTACTGCAAACCAAAATTTATCTACTTTAAAAGATGGAGTTTATCTGCTTAAAGTAACGGAAAACAATGAAAATAAAATGATCCCGTATATCAAGAATACACCTGCAACGATTGCTGAAAATGAAATCGTACAGTCAGAAATCAATCATATTTTACAATTAAAAATTGGTCAGGATGAGCTTTCTTCAGTGAATATTTTCGATCAGAATAAAAATTTGATCACCAGCATTTCAAAAGAAAAATACAAGGAAGCGGGAGGTATTGATCTGAAAAAACTGGATTCTCAAATGTACACTTTCGAAGTGGTAACCCCTTTTTATAATCTGCAGTTCAATAAAGCCATTGGTAGCCAATCCTTACAAAGCAGCACCGATATCTTCACGCAAAATCGTCAAATCAAGGCCAGAGCTAATGATGCTATTAAAAACATCAGTATCTACAGTATTTCTGGGGCTTTAGTACATCAGCAGGAAGTTAATAAGACACAATTTGAGTCAGGAAGCTTAGAAGCTGGAGTCTATATAGTTCAACTAACGCTTTCTAATGGAAAAGTCATTAATAAAAAAGTAAAATTGTAGAATCAATCACTCTTACATATCTCATTTCAAGTTAATTTTTGGCACTTCAGCAATGAGGTGCTTTTTTATAGCAATAATTACAATAAGTCATTAATATAATAAACAATAAACATCCTTACTTAAATTAATAATTTAAGTAACAAATTCTACTGACGCTTAAAACTTAAAACCAACGCTGAAATATATCCTTGAAAAATCAAGCTGGTTGTTTCTGGAAACATTGATACTTATAGGACCTATGAGAGATTCATATCCAAGGTTCACTCCATACCCAAACATATCGAAACTATTATTAAAAGGAGAAAGCTCTTCACTCACTTTTCCATAGCTGAAAGAAGGGGTAAGATAAAGTTTTTTCATAATCCTGTACTGAAGTGATATTGCTGTTTTGGCAACAGAAGTCATAGGAAGTTCTTTCTGACGAAGACCGTTGAATTCAGGACTTAATAGATCATTATTATATTCGCTTCCTCCAAGATTATATTTCTGATTCAGGAATAAATAAGGAACCTGATCGCCTCTTTTTGATCCAAAACTGGCTCCTAAAAACACATTTGCTTTGACAGTCAGTCTTCGTGTAATCGGATAGAAAAAATTCTCATTTAAAGTAAAAGAAATAAGGTTTTTAGGTTCGTAATAATAGGAGTCTTTAGGGTTGAGTATCAGATACAGAAGAGGCTGTACTGTATTCAGATCGTAAAGTTCATACTGATCTCCGTAATAAAATCTTGTACTCACCTGAAGATGATTCCCTTTTGTGGTAAAGTATCTTTTGTTGAGACTGTTATGTTCAAACTTCAGAAATGTGTTGAAATTACTATGGTTATATAGTTTTTTACTGTAATTATCCACTTTTGACTGATCCACTTTATCCAGTAAACTGTACATTCTTTCCGTACTGAATTCTGTTCCCAATGACAGATAGGCATTTGGACTTACATTATAATTCAAAGCAATCTTTCCCGTTATATTACGATACATATGATTGGGAAAACGGTCACTGCCATCATCATTTACATCATACAGTCTGAAGTTCAGGTCATTACTTTTAAGATTAATCATCTTAGCTTCCAGATCCAGCCACAAACGCTCTCCGCTGTCCAGAAACTGCTGATAAGCCAGTTTAGCCTTAAAACGTTCTGAAATATCTACGGTTGCTAAAAATCTGGACCTGTTCAGGAGAATATTCCTGTAGGTATAATTAACAATAATCCCAACCGACTGTTCTGTATCGTAATGCAGAGCCAGCTTAAAAGCCCCTTTTTTTGCTCTTTTCACAAAAACATTCATGACAAGACCATCATTTTCGTTCGTGTAAGTATAATACACTTTTACATACTGACGCATTCCAAATACTCTGTCTATTGCTTCATTTACGGTTTTTGCATCATAATATTTTCCTTCTGTCAGTCCCATTTGTTTTTTAAGCACCTCAATCTCCGCGGCATCGTTAATAGGAGTTCCATCTTCTTCATTAAACGTGAATTTTGTAGTAGGCAGTTTCACCTCTTCAATCATCTGATGTTCATATTGGATTCCGGCCTTTCGCTGAGCTTCTGCCAGGGCCACAAACTCAGGAAGGTGTTTTCTGGCTTCCACTTCTCCAATTTTGATGATCCTCCTGAATTTGGCAAAATCCTTCGTTGTAATCTCACCCAAAGGATCTACAAAATCTACCAATACATTAGACAGCTCCTTCTGATGCTTAAAATCCTCTACCGAACGGATGGCATGAGTCTGATAAATCATCTTCATCGGATTTTCAATTTCTTTTTTGGTAAAAAGCCTGAAACCTGTATAACCGCCAATCACAAAATCTGCTCCCATCTCCCGAACCTCATTGGCTGGATAATTACGATCCAATCCGCCATCCACCAAAAGCTTCCCATCAATATAAACAGGTGCAAAAGCCGCAGGAATTGCCAATGTAGCACGAATAGCAAGCGGTAAAGAGCCTTGCTTCTGCATCACCAGTCCGCCATTTTCGATATCAGAAGAAGTAAGCTGAACAGGAATTCTCAGCTTGCTGAAATCATTGATATGTTTTGCATTGAAAGTAAGTGTATTAAGAACTTCTCCCATATACTGCCCTTCAATATACGAGCCTGGGAGAGTTGGAAATCCTTTGACTACGGGAAATTCAAGAATGTATTTGTCATACTCATCTTTTTCACTGATATTGACTTTGCTGTAAGGAATTTTATTACTCAGAATCCTGTTCCAGTCCATTTTATAGATCGTACGCTTCAGCTGGTCCGCATTGTACCCCATCGCATACAAACCGCCCAGAATCCCACCCATACTGGTTCCTGTGATGTAATCTACCTTGATTCCCAATGAATCAATCATCTTCAGAATCCCAATGTGTGCAAACCCCTTTGCACCACCGCCACTGAGCGCAAGACCAAATTTAGTATCTTTAGTCACATTCTGAAGGGCAATATTCAGAGAATCATTCTTTTGCTGAGACTTGATCGTAAGAGAGAAAGCGATGGCAAAAAATATCAGGATCTTTTTCATTGGTGATTCTTAGGGTATCCGATTGAAAACTTTAAAAGTTATAAAGAGTAAAGATACACAAAAACCGTCTGCTTTACGGCTGTTTTACGAAGTAAATCAATGTATTTCAGCCTGTCACTTCAAATAATTAACCTATTGATTTTCAAGTAAAAATATCACTTACTCAATATTAAATAATTTTAATAGGTTTTTATTGTTTCCACAAAATTAACGTCCGGATTCAGGATTTCAAGGATCAGACTTTTGACTGATTTCATGGCATCATCAATATTTCCTTTGTCAAACTGCAGGGAAACCATTCCTTTTTTAGCATCTGCAAAGCTCCAGATTCCTGTTTCAATCGGGTATCCCCAAAACTCAGGAAGATGCTGCACCACATAATGATAAATACAAAGCTGAAGCGCCTGTTTTCTTTCACTGTTGTGGAAATATTCAGCTACGTTATCTCCATCAATTTTAACGCTGAGATTTTTGATCTTGGCTGTTTTATAATCGATGATTCTTAAAGTGCCGTTCAGTTTATCAATCCGGTCAATGAATCCGAAGAAAGAAATTTTATCATTCCCATCCAAAGGAAAATCAATGTTTTCAAACCTTCTTTCGATATCAACAATCTCCAGTTTGTTTCCCTGTTTTATTAATTCAAGATCATGGCTAAGGACATTTTCAATCACTTTTTTAGCAATTGCTTTATGAATATAATTCATTCCCTTCTCATAGAATTCCGGCTGATGTTTCAGCTTTTCAATAGCAATATTTGTATAGTGATCTATCGCTTTAACTGAATCTTTTAAATCACTTTCTTTTAAAACCTTACCCTTCAACACCTCATATACTTCTTGAAGTGAATAATGGACCAGGTTTCCGTAATTTTTCACAGACAGCTCTTCTTCGATTTCATCCGTTTCTGAGGTATTCAAAATCTTGGAAAGGTAGAAATCAATCGGATTATAGAGGTAACTTGTAAGGTGGGAGGCAGATACTTTTTCTTTCCATCTCTGAAGGCGGTCCTGTACAATCTGCGTCTTGGAAATTTCTATAGGTTTGGTGGTAATAGGCTCGGAAGAATTTTCAATAATCAGATGTTCAATCTCGTGTGAGCTCTCCATTTCAATCTGTGTAATGAAACGGCTCTTCTCCCCTGTATTCACTCCGGAACTTAGAGCATTATATAACAAGTGTACATTCTTTGCATCCTGAATCAGTCTGTAAAAGTGATAAGCATAGATGCTGTCATTTTCCAGGAAAGTATGAAGATCAAAAAACCTTCGGATATCAAAAGGAATATAGGTATTCTGAGAGTTTCCAAGAGGAAGTTTTCCTTCGTTGACAGAAAGCAGAATAACATTTTCAAAATTCAGGAGACGGGTTTCCAGCAATCCCATGATCTGCAGTCCTCTCAACGGTTCTCCCTGAAAATCGATACTTTCAGAATTAATATGCTGGTTGATCAGAATTTCCAGCGTTTCCATTTTGATCTCAATATTGTAAGGAGTCAGCTGGTTTTTGATGATCCTGAATGCATTTTCAAAGTGAGAAACATTCTCATACTGGATATCGTCTATTTCAAGCCATTTTACCTGCTGGCAAAACGTAATAAGCATATCCAGATAAATATTCGTCCCCTGGGCTTTCTGAAGAAGGTTAAAATATGATAACCCACTCAGCAGTTCATGCAGAAGCTTATTAGAAATATAAACAATATTCCTCTCCTCTACTTTGGCTTTAAAATCGTTGATAAGAAGCTCATCTTCATCAGATTTAGGCAGTTCTTCCAGAATCGGAAAAACATCTCTGTAGTAATAGGAGGATTTATTTTTTTCCAGTTGTTTCTGCAGATAGAACAAACGTTTCACAGCATTGGAGAAAGACAGGTTCTTCAATGGGAATCCCATTGTGATATTCAGATTATCCACACCATGCATTACATCCAGACTTGCGGGAAGAAGGTTTTCATCCAGCAATACTACGGCTGTATTGGAATACGTTTTATTATTGATTTCCTTAAAAATTTCCGGCAGCACTTTCGTCTGGGTCACATTTCCGGATACTTCGTATACCTTAATTTTTTTAGGTTGGTTAAAATCGTCTTCTATCCATTGAAAAGTCCTGTTATCATCAAATTCTTTCCAGGTTTTATGATTTCTCAGAAACTTTCCGGCTTCCTGTCTCTCGTCATTGAAATAATAACGGTCTGCCTGAAAAAAACATTGCGCTTTATTCCATTTCAAAAGATTTCTTACCAGCTTTTCCTCTACCGGAGTAAAGGCATTGAATCCACAAAAGATAAATTCTTCTTTGGTATCTTTTGCAAAATCAGCAATCTTAGCTTTAGCTGCCTCATGAATCATTCCGGAAGTCGCCCAATTCTTTTCCCTCAGTCTCTCTTTTAAAACAGGGAGAAAAACGTTCATATTCTGCCAGAAATTAAGAAACTTCTTTCTTGGGACATCATCATCCTCACCAAGATCCTGAGCCCATTCTTTAATCCTTTCCTCATCAAACATATACTGCAGAACTGCCTGATCACTGTCTGAGAATTTGAGAATATCATCCCAGTCCTTCTGCAGCGTAGGAAACCACTTCAAAAAGTCCGAAAAATCATCCCTGGGAATAAGATTCAGGCTTCTGTATACATCGAATGAGAAAAGCCACAATGGAATTCCCTGAATCGGCTGCTGATCAGAAATTTTATTGATAAGTTCTTCTATGGTAAAAAAATTGGGAAGAAGCCCTGAGTAATTGTTTTCCTCCAGAATTTGTCTGATAAACACAATGGGACGTTTTCCGGGCAGAATGATATTAAACGCAGAAAGATCCGGGTTTTGCGCCAGCAGTTCGTGAATGATCTTATTGAGGAATTTCAAGGGGCTTGATAGCTTTTTAGGTTGTCTAGTTGTTCAGAAATCGTATTATTATATTCTGTCTGTTTTTCTTTATTGATGCCGTGACGGGTTTCTCTGTCATAGGCCATCTGGAAGTCTTGGTAATCATTGGATATTCCGTCATAAATGGCTTTGAAATACTTGTTATAATCACCGGAAGTCCTGATTTTTTCAGCGACTGCCTTTCTGAATTTTCTTACAAATAATTCTGCAATATCAAAATGCTTCTGCTCATGAAGAAGAATGTAATCATCCATCTTTTTCACGTCCTTCCAGGATTTTTCTTCGTTAAATATGGTTTTTATGGTAATCGTAACCGGCGCTTTTGGATTGGAAGATTTTATAGAAGAAAACTCCCAGCCGCAATGGGTATACGCTGCTACATCGGGATTTTTTTTCCTATTGACCGGGCTTTTAAAATTATCCCATGTCAGCTTTCTGCCTTCCTCCCATGTAATTTTTTGTCCGAATACCAACTCAGCTGCCAATAAGCACAATACAAAAGTCAATCTCATTATTCTACCACAATTGTTTTCGTAATCCAGTTATTTCCTCCGTTCCAGAATTTAAAAGTATAGGTTCCTTTTCTCTGCGGACTGAAGTTGATTTGATTGCCTCCTACATAATTTCCCTGCGCACAAGGTCCGTTTGTGATATATTTGTAGGAAGTAACTGTTCTGTCAAGATCATTATTGTAAACATAATCATACCCGTAAAAGCCTTCACAATGAGACGGATAGGTGGAATAAGTCTTTATGCTTTGTATCGCAAAAACATCCATGGTATCATTGACAATTTTTACACTGTCTATTTTGATCTTATCGATAGATTCGATTGTATGGTAATCGTCATCATTACACGAAACCAGAAGCCCGCCAAACAGTAATACTGAAAATCCAATATTTAAAAGTTTTTTCATAACCTTTACTTTTCTGATTATTAACAAATATTAGCAAAAATTATTCCTTATTTACATAAAAATCAGGAATTAAAATTACCTTTTGACACATAAACTACTTTCTTAGTATCAAAAAATTCTTCATCAAAATAGTGTTTAAGATTGAATATTTCACATTTAAGTCCGGCCAGCTCTTCTGCAAGATCACCGCCTTTTAAATATAAAATTCCGTTATGTTTAGAATTAAACTGTTCTTTTTCAAATTTTCCTTTCAACCATCTTAAAAATTCAGGCATCTGGGTTACCGCTCTGCTGACTACAAAGTGGAATTTTTCTTTGAGTTTTTCTGCTCTTCCGTGGATAGCCGTTACATTCGTCAATCCTACCCCCTCTGCTACTGCCTGTACCACACTGATTTTCTTACCGATAGAATCAATCAGAGTAAATTCTGTCTCAGGAAACAGGATCGCCAGAGGAATTCCCGGAAAACCACCTCCGGTTCCGATATCCAAAACTTTTGTTCCCGGCGCAAATTCCATTACTTTCGCAATTCCCAAAGAGTGGAGAATATGCTTTTCATACAGCGACTCCATATCTTTTCTGGAAATTACATTGATTTTTTCATTCCATTCATTGTACAGGTTTTCCAATTGTGAAAACTGTTCTTTCTGTTTTTCAGTAAGATCCGGGAAATATTTTAATAGTAACGATGCAGACATGTGAATTATTATAAACCACAAAAATAAGTTTTATTTCTCTTGTATTCAAATCTACTTTTCCCGGCAGACCCTGATCCCCTGTTTTCAACAGAGAGCATTACTTCGCAATCCCCGGAATTACAGGTACGTTCAGGTTTCCGGACTGGCTGATGGTCTGTACGGCAAAAATATAATTGTCTTTGGAAAGCGGAACTTTAATGGAAAGTCCTGTTGTAAATATTTTTTTCTGCCATACCGGACTGTCCGTTTCCCGTACCAGCACATAATAACCTGCCGGAGTTCCTGATTTTGGCTTCTCCCAATGCAGGATTGTAGAATTGGTAAGTTCTTTAACGTCCATTTCCACTTTTTCTGGTTTTGAAGTAGATTTTGCAAGACTGGCAAGTACCGCGATATTGGCAGCCACATTCTTCCTCAGGTATTTAAAATCTATAAATTCCGGAAGATCGCCATATTGCTTATTATTTTCTACTCTTATATCCTGATGCTGATGATCATAATTTTCATAATACTCGGTTAATCTGACAGAAGGAAATCCGTTATTGACAAAGCTGGTATGATCTCCTCCACGCAAAAACCTGTCATTTCTGTAGATCAGCTTAATTTCAAGTCCTTTGATGTATTGTTCTGTAATTTCTTTGATATATCTTGCCAGCTGTCTGGATTCGCTGTCATTTTCAAAACCCAGATTTCTGATTGCCATTGCTTTTTTATCGAGATCTTCATACGGCAGACCTTCACTGAATACACGGAGGGTACGGGTATTGATTTCTCCTGTTTCTCCTGCTTTAGGATTACCAATCATATCATTGTTCAGGACAGCTTCCAACTGTAGATTTTCTCTCTTAATTTTTTCAGCCAATTGTTTGGATCCCAACAGTGATTGCTCTTCTCCGGAAAGCGCTACAAAGATAATGGAGGCCGGAAATGAAGATCTACTTAATATCCTTGCAGATTCAATAACAGCGCTTACTCCACTGCCATCATCATTGGCTCCCGGTGCTTTTGAAGTCCGGTTCATCACGTCTGTTACTCTTGAATCAAGATGTCCACCGATCAGGAAGATTCTTTTGTCATCAGGATCTGTACCTTTCAGAAAAGCAACGGCATTTCCAAGACTGACTGCTTGATCAATTCGTTTTCCATCCGGCTGAATATCTTCCTGCTGAAGGTAGACTTCCATTCTGCCACCGGAATTTTCAGCATAATCTTTGAATTTTTTAATAACCCAATTCCGTGCGGCACCTATTCCATGCTTTGGATCATCCACCGTGCTTAAGGTATGTCTGGTCTCAAAGCTTACCAACTTACCAATGTATGACTTCAATGAATCTTCACTCACCTGCGAGACATATTTCTTCACTTCATCATCTTTTGAATGTTTCTGAGAAAAGACAGTACAGGAAATCAGCAATAAAAAAACGGAATATTTCATAGAATAATGATCTTGATTGTTTAAAGATACAAAACCGTAAACTTCGGAAATACTTTTTATTTAATCTAAATTTTCACTTATCTTCATATTATTGATTTTTATTTGACCAAAACACGAGTCAAGTGTTTATCCCTGTCCAGGTAACATAATGATTCCAAACAGGAAAAATCTGTTCAAAACCTGACAAAAATCTTTTAAGTACCCCTACTTTTATTGCCCCCAGAAGACGTTTTTATTATATATTTGTTAAAATTCAAGAAATACAATGGATAAACTTTCAGATAGAGTAAAAAGACTAGGATACTCCCAGACATTTGTAATGTCAAACAAAGCCAGAGAAATGAAAGCCAACGGAATAGATGTGATCAGCTTAACTCTTGGCGAACCGGATTTCGATGTTCCGGACAATATCAAACAGGCTGCTTTCGATGCCATCAACCAAAACTACAGCCACTACTCTCCTGTTCCGGGATTTCTGGAACTGCGTGAGGCTATTGCTCATAAATTGAAAAGAGATAACAATCTGGAATACAAACCTACCCAGATCTGTGTTTCAAATGGTGCTAAACAAGCAATTATAAATGTTCTTGCCTCCATTATCAATGATGGTGATGAAGTTCTTCTTCCCGCTCCGTATTGGGTAAGCTATGATGAAATGGTAAAAATGATGGGCGGAACTTCCGTAATGCTTCCTACTTCTTATTTAACAGACTTTAAAGTAACAGCAGAGCAGCTTGAAGAGGCTATTACGGAGAAAACCAAAGCAGTACTTTTCAGTTCTCCATGTAACCCATCCGGTGGTTATTACACATATGACGAATTAAAATCTATCGCGAAAGTTATCGCTAAATACCCTCAGGTAACGATAATTTCTGATGAGATTTACGAGTATATCAATTACGAAACAAAAACAACTTCTATCGCACAGTTTCCTGAAGTATATGAACAGACCGCAGTGATCAACGGAATGTCAAAAGCATTTGCAATGACAGGATGGAGAATCGGTTATTCTGCTTGTCCGGAATGGCTGGCAAAAGCTTGTGAAAAAGTACAGGGACAGATGACCAGCGGAGCCAACACCATGGCACAGAGAGCTTCTATCACGGCATTGAAAACAGACCCTTCTGAATACAGATACATGATTGATGCCTTCAAAGAAAGAAGAGATCTGGTGTATGAACTGATCAAAGAAATCCCAGGATTCAAAGTATTGCTTCCTAAAGCAGCATTCTATTTCTTCCCGGATATTTCACACTATATCGGAAAAACCCTTAACGGAACTGAAATTAATAACTCTGATGACTTTGCCATGTTCCTTCTGGAAAATGCTCATGTAGGCTGTGTCGGCGGATTCTCTTTCGGAAGCCCGGAATGTATCAGATTCTCTTACGCTGCATCTGAGGAAGACTTAAGAGAAGCTATGAAGCGAATCAAAAATTTATTGGAACAATTCAACTAATAAAATTAATAACCCAAAATAAAGCACAACAGCAATGAATCTGTTAAAAAAACTAACCATCGCAACGAGTATTGCCGCTGCAAGTTTTGCAGGCCATGCTTTTGGCCAGGATTTCCAATGGAAAGAAGGAAATTCTAATGGCTATAAGTATAGATACGTTACCAACGACCCTACTTCCGCAAGGTATTACACCTTAAAAAACGGATTAACAGTTATTTTGAGTCCAACAAACAAGGACCCGAGAATTCAAACGTATATCGCCACAAAGGCAGGAAGCAAAACCGACCCTGCAGACCACACCGGTCTTGCCCATTATCTGGAGCATATGCTTTTCAAAGGAACCAATCAGTTCGGATCTAAAGACTGGGCGAAAGAAAAACCTCTTTTAGACCAGATTGACGCGCTTTACGAAAAGTACAACCAAACCAAAGATGAAGCTAAAAGAAAAGAAATCTACAAAGAGATTGACAAGGTTTCCGGAGAGGCTGCCAAATATGCAATTGCGAATGAATACGACAAAATGATGGCCGGTATGGGAGCTGACGGAACCAATGCCTTCACTTCCTTTGAACAAACCGTATACACAGAAGATGTACCAGCCAATGTTCTTGACAAATTTCTTGCGGTGCAGGCTGAAAGATTCAGAGAGCCTGTTTTGAGACTTTTCCATACAGAGCTTGAGGCGGTATATGAAGAAAAAAACAGATCTCTAGATGATGATGGAGATAAAGTTTTCGATACCATGTTTGCCAACCTTTTCCCTAACAACAATTACGGAAAGCAGACCACCATCGGAACGATTGAACATTTGAAAAACCCTTCTCTACACGCTATCAGAGAATATTACAATAATTATTACGTTCCCAACAATATGGGAATCATCATGTCCGGAGATTTTAACCCGGATGAAGTGATTGCAAAAATTGACAAGGCTTTCTCATATATGAAGCCTAAACCTATTCCTGAATATAAAGTTGGTCAGGAAAAACCCATTACAGCTCCAATTGTAAAAGAAGTTACAGGGCCTAATCCTGAAAATGTAATGCTTGGTTTCAGATTTCCGGGTGCTTCCACGAAAGATGCAAGAATGCTGAACCTTGTTGGAAACATGCTTACCAACGGGCAGGCAGGATTGATTGACCTTGATCTGGTAAAAAAACAAAAGTTACTGGGAGCATACGCAGGTTCTTATACCTTAAAAGATTATTCCGTATTACTTTTACAAGGGAAACCTACTGAAGGGCAATCTCTGGATGAAGTAAAAAACCTTCTTCTTCAGGAAATTGATAAATTAAGAAAAGGGGAATTTTCTGATGATCTTATTCAGTCTATCGTCAACAATGAAAAGAAAGGTATTATTCAGAAGGATGAAAAATATTCGTCAAGAGCAAGTATCCTGATGGATGAATTTACTTCAGACATTGACCACAAAGCATCACTTGAATATGTTGACGAAATTTCAAAACTTACGAAGAAAGATATCATGGATTTCGTATCCAAATATCTTCAGAACAACAACTACGTTGCGGTTTACAAAAGAAAAGGTGAAGATAAGAGCATTGTGAAAGTTGACAAACCAACCATCACTCCGGTGTCCGTTAACAGAGAAGACCAGTCTCCTTTCCTTAAGAAGATTGATGAAATGCCTGAAAGCCCTATCGCTCCGGTATGGTTAAATTATGATAAAGACATCGCTAAAAACAAATTGGCCGACGTAGACGTACTTTCTGTAAAAAATACAGACAATGCACTGTTCAGAATGTATTATCACTTTGATTCCGGAAAATGGAACAACAAAATACTTCCTATAGCCGCAGAATATCTTCAGTATTTAGGAACTAAGGACAAATCTTCAGAAGTTATCAGTAAAGAGTTTTACAAACTTGCTTCAAGCTTCAATGTAGGTGCCGGAAATGAAGAAACTTATGTATCGCTTGAAGGTTTAAATGAAAACTTCGATAAAACGATTTCTTTATTTGAAGATCTGATTAAAAACTGTCAGGCAGATCAGGCAGCTCTTGATGCTTACAAAACAAGACTGAAGAAAGCCAGAGCCAATGCGAAGCAAAATAAAGGAACCATCATGGCCGGACTGAGAAGTTATGCACAATATGGTGCACAGAATCCTTTCAACAATGTACTGAGCGATGCTGAACTTGACGCATTAAAAGCAGAAGATCTGATTAACGTTCTTCATGATTTGTTTAATTTCAAGCATAAAGTATTGTATTACGGTCCTAAAACAGGAAATGAAGTGGTAGCATCTCTAAAACCTGTTCACAAGCTTCCTGCAACCCTGAAAGACCTGCCTAAGTCTAAAACTTTCGCTCAGATCCCGACTGATAAAAACAAAGTATTGTTTGCTCATTATGATATGGTGCAGGCAGAAATTTTTTGGGTAAGAAATGCAGACCAATACAATCCTGCAACTACTCCTACCGTAAGCTTGTTTAACAACTACTTTGGAGGCGGAATGGGATCTATTGTTTTCCAGACGATCAGAGAATCTAAAGCACTGGCTTATTCTACGTACTCTTATTTTGCACTTCCAAGCAAGAAAACAGACAAGGATATGATTATGGCGTATGTAGGAACACAGGCTGATAAATTCAATGAGTCTACAACAGCAATGAATGAACTTTTAACAACTCTTCCAAAATCTGAACAGTTATTTGAAACTGCAAAAAGCGGATTGAAAAAATCAATTGCTTCTGAAAGAATCACTCAGGACGGAATCATCTTCTCCTATCTGAAATCTCAAAGACTTGGAAACAATTTTGACATGAGACAGAATGTCTATGAACAGGCACCAAAACTGTCTTTCACAGACATCAATACTTTCCACGATAAGGAAATGAAGAACAAAAACTACACATACTGCCTTGTCGCCTCTCAAGATAAAGTAAATGAGGCCGATATGCAGAAATTAGGTGAGGTAAAAAAACTTAATTTAACCGAAGTATTTGGTTACTAAAATAAACAAAAAGCCCTGTTGTCAGGGCTTTTTTATTTAACAACACGTCAAAAACAATTATAGATTTTATTTATCAATATTTGTTTGTTCGATAGATGAATCTTTCATATCTTTGCCATAGAAATTTAAATATAAAAACAGAAAATTATGTCTTTAGTAGGAAAAAAATTCCCCAATTTAACAATTGACGCAATGTCCGAAATGGGTGACGATTTAAGAATCAACATCCTTGATGAAGCAGTAAACAACCAGCAAAAAGTTCTTTTATTCTGGTACCCTAAAGATTTTACTTTCGTATGCCCTACTGAGCTTCACGCTTTCCAGGAGGCTTTAGGAGAGTTCGAAAAAAGAAACACTAAAGTAATTGGTGCATCTTGTGATACTAACGAAGTACACTTCGCATGGTTGAACACACCAAAAGATAACGGAGGTATTGAAGGAGTAACTTACCCGCTTTTAGCTGATACACACAGACAATTGGCAAACACATTGGGTATTGTTGACCAGGATTTTGAATACAATGAAGAAGGAGAAGAAGTTTTCACAGGTTCTAACGTAACTTACAGAGCAACTTACCTTATCGACGAAACTGGAAAAATCTTCCACGAAGCGGTAAACGATATGCCTCTGGGAAGAAACGTAAAAGAATTCTTAAGATTAATTGACGCTTACACACACGTTCAAAAACATGGTGAAGTATGTCCTGCAAACTGGGAAGAAGGAAAAGATGCAATGAAAGCTGACAGAACTTCTACAGCAGAATACTTAGCTAAGAACTAATATAATGTGTTAATTTGAAAATGAGATAATTTGAAAATTAATCTCAGGATAGTTAAAAATTATCTCATTTTCTTCTTTACAAAGCATTGACACATTTTCAAATTAATAAATTTTCAAATTACAATCATGTACACAGAATTAACCGAAGATACATTACAAAATATAGTTAACGACAACGAAAAAGTAGTTGTTCAATATGGCGCAACATGGTGCGGAAACTGCAGAATCATGAAGCCGAAATTCAAAAAACTGGCATCTGAAAATGATTCTATTCCATTTTTATATGTAGATGCTGAAAAGCTTCCTGAAAGCAGAAAATTAGCAAAAGTGGACAACTTACCTACTTTCGCGATCTTTAAAAACGGAGAATTGGTCAACCAGGTTCAATCTAACCAGGCAGAAAGTTTAATTAACCTTTTTAATGAATTAGCATAATGAAATTACCCGTAATCAGACAGTTTTATCAGAATCAGACTCTTGAAAACCTTGAAAAAACATTAGAGGTACTGGAAAGTTTTTGCGAATTCAGAGGAACAAGCGAAGAAGACTTAAATGTTGCAGGAGAATTGATCACCAATATTTGTGGAGCTCTGGAAGTTCACGCCAACGTACAAAACGGAATGAGTGAAAAAGATGCTTTAAACTCTTTTGCTCAGAAGGTTTTAGGATCAATCGACAAATAATATCTTTTGATTATTTAATTAAAAGATTGTAAAAAACACAAAATACAATACCTGAGGTTTTCCTCATTACTATACTTTTTCTATTCTTTAAGAATCTTTTTTTTGCATCAACAGTAAAACTTACTTACTTCAAAGGACCTTAACCAGTCTCATGAAGCTGCTGGTTGCATGAAAACTTTTAAAGAATATCCAATAAAATCCGGTGAAGTTTCATCTGGATTTTTTGGGTTTAAATTCCCAAAACCACAAATAACACAAATGTCTTACACAAATTTCACAAATAGAATAAAACCAATCAATTCATCAAAATTACATGCAATCATCTGTGCCAATCTGTGAAATCTGTGGTTATAAAAACAATTTTAAAATCAATATAATTTTGGCTAAAGCCATTGAAAAATATTCATTTAAAGTCAAACGGGCCCATTCCTATTGAATTCGTATTATTTGTGAAGCCATTAGTGACATTTATGTTTAATCTTAAAAACCACAAATAGCACAAATAGAAGAATGAGAAATTTATTCATCAAAAAATATGCGCAATCATCTGTGCCAATCTGTGAAATCCGTGGTTATAAAAACAATTTTAAAATCAATATAATTTTTGGCTAAAGCCATTGAGACATTACCCATAAGATAAGCGGGCTAAAGCCCGCTCCTATTGAATTCACCATAATGATCTAAGGTAAAATATCCCCTATTAAATTAGTGTTATTCGTGAAATCATTCGTGCCATTTGTGTTTAATCTTAAAAACCACTAATAACACAAGTATTTTTGCACTAATTTCACAAATAGAGAATGTGAAATTATTCTGTCAACACACAATCATCTGTGCCTATCTGTGAAATCTGTGGTTATAAAATAAATCCCAATCCTCTTCAATTGTGTAATCCGTGAAATCATTTGTACAATTTGTGTTAAAAAAAGAAATCCCGATGAAAAATCACCGGGACTATTATTTTAAAAGATAAAAAATCAATTAGTTTCTTCTGCTCATCAGAATGCTTAGAATATACCAGAAAAGAAGCATAATAGAAGCAAAAAGCTGCAATGCCGCACCCACATATTGGTTTGTCCCGTAGGAGTCTTTTAATTTACTTGTCTGATATAAAATAGTAGCCGAAGCTAAAATTACCATTCCTACTGAAAACCATAATCCAAGGTTAAAACCAAAGATCATTCCTCCTGCAATCAGTCCGATGGAGATAAACCCACCGATTACAATGATATTTCTCAGAAAAGAAAAATCTCTTTTAGAAGTAAACGCCACTGCGGAAATACCTGCAAACATCGCAATCGTTAAAGTAGCAGCCTGGAAGATTACATTGGAACCGCCTGCCATATTGGTTGCAATAAAAAGCAGAGGCATAAAAATAATCGCTTCCAAAAGAATGTAAAATCCTAATCCCAGATACTGAGTAGACTTACTTTGTGAAAGTGACCATTTAGAAGCCAAAACAGAAGCTAACCAGAAAACGCCAATGATTAGTAACCAAATATATTTCTGAGCAAACATCATGAAAATAATTTCTTTCGGAACCGTTTTCAATAATATCGTTTCAACTCCAATAAATGCAAGAATAGATAAAGCAACATGCAAATAGGTCTTCTTGTAAAAAGCCGCCTTCTCCACATCAGAAGAATGAGCAACTAAAACGTCTGTCATCATAGTTAATATTTTTTAGTTAATCGAAAATAAATTTTATCTATTTCGCAGGCAATACACCCAGAATTTTTCCGTCATCCTCAAATACAGCCGTAATAGCCTCTTTGGATGATGATTCCCCTGTATATTTATACTTAATACTTGGATGATTAATACCATCCATCGTTTTGTAATATCCTGCTTTTAAGATTTCAAGCTTTTTATTGGGATCAATGCCATCTTTTACTTTCTTAAGAACATCATCCGTTACAATTTCCTTTACCTTCTCAGAAAGTAATCCATCAATTGCCTTACGGTCAGAAGCCTGTAAAGCCTCAACAAACTTAAGAAAGTTATCATTATACAGACTTACTTTCTCCTTACTTATAGCAGCCGGCTGCTCTTTCTTCTGGCCACCCTCAACCTTTACACCTGCTACTTTCTGAGCAAACATCAGCTGTGCACCCACGAGAGCAATTCCCAGCAATAATTTTTTCATAGTATTCATTTTGTTATCTGGTGAAATAAGTGATGGAAGATACGAAAATCAGACCAGTTCTAAAAATTTCATTGTATCTACATTATCTGCATAAGTATCAAGTCCTGGATTTTGTGCTTCTCCAAAAGGAATAGCATTCAATCCCAACTCTTCTTTAGACACCACACACTGGATATTTTCTTCGTTTTCAGCAATAAATGTTTTTACGTCATCCAAAGAGTCATATCTGCTGAAATTGATTACAGAAAGCGGACTGAAAAGTTTATCATCTTCTTTCAGCATCACAAAATTATTATCCCAGAATTTATCTTGATTTAAAAGATAAACTGCCCTGTTATAGTCATAATTATTGGCATATTTATTATGATTGATGATATCCTGGAATCCGATGAAGCTCTCAAACAGCCTGTCAATAACGAAGTCCTGTGGAATAAAAATTCTCGTCACATTACGGCATCCAAGCCCAAAATACTGGAAAATATCTTTTGCCAGCAGCTGTAGTTCCGTTTCCGTTTCATCACCTTTCAATACGGCAACAGAAGTTCTGTTTTTACGGATAATGCTTAAATGATTCTTAAAATAATATTCCAGGTATCTGGCTGTATTATTGCTTCCTGTAGCGATTACAGCATCAAAATTTTCTAATCTTTCTACAAACTCAAACACTACATTTCCGTCAGAAAACTCATTCCATTTTTTTAATAAAAACGGAACCATGTATTTATCTTTTGAAGACAGTTTAATAACAGGAATGTGATTGCTCAACACCACAGACATCACATCATGAAAGCCCACCAAAGGAATATTTCCGGCTAAAATAAGTCCAACTCTTTTTGATACTTTAGAGGTTGAATAATTTCCCAGCCACTTTTTGATGTTTTCTTCAGTCAAAAGACCTGCCCATTGCTGTAAAGCAAATTTCTGATTATCAATAGTAAACCATGGATTTTCTATTTCAGACCTTTTCAATAATAATTCAAAATCTGCATCATCCTCATTGTGATCTTCCGGTTTCTTCGCTAAAAACGCTTTTATATAGTCACTTAATTTAATAAGTCCTAAAACTTGATTTTCGGTATTCATAATTACTTTAAAATTGGGGAATATTTTGTAATTTTGTGCAAATTTAAAAAAAATTAGCGATGGCTATTAAAATAACTGATGAATGCATTAATTGTGGGGCTTGTGAACCAGAATGTCCCAACAATGCAATATATGAAGGAGCTGTAGATTGGAAAGCTTCTGACGGTACGGCTCTTCAAGGTACGATTACAATGCCGTCCGGACTTACTGTAGATGCAGATGCACCACAGGAACCTGTAAGTGATGATGTATATTTCATTGTAACAGATAAATGTACAGAATGTAAAGGATTCCATGAAGAACCTCAGTGTGCGGCGGTATGCCCTGTAGACTGTTGCGTTCCTGACGAGGATCACGTAGAATCTGAAGAATCTCTTCTTAATAAAAAAGCATTCTTACACGGCGAATAAAAAAATTCCGTCTCATCATCTGTGAGGCGGTTTTTTTGTCCAAAAACCCAATGTAACCAAAAATAAAGCTGAAGGATTATACAATCCGGAAGCAAACCAAAAAATAAAAAATATGAACAAAAAGCACAACTTCAGCGCAGGGCCATGTATTTTGCCACAGGAGGTATTTGAAAAATCAGCACAGGCTATTCTGGACTTTAACGGTATAGGATTGTCTCTTCTTGAAATTTCTCACAGAAGTAAGGATTTCGTAGCTGTAATGGACGAAGCGCGTGCAATTGTAAAAAGACTAATGAATCTTGGTGATGATTATGAAGTCCTTTATTTAGGAGGAGGTGCCAGCCTGCAATTTGCAATGGTTCCTTACAACCTGATGAAAGTAGGTGGAAAAGCAGCTTACATGGATACAGGAACATGGGCAGCCGGAGCCATCAAAGAAGCAAAAAAAGTAGGAACGGTAGATGTGGTAGGTTCTTCAAAAGAAGAAAATTACTCTTTTATCCCTAAAGATTATACGGTTGGTTCAGAATACGATTATTTCCACTGTACTTCGAACAACACTATTTATGGAACTCAGATGAAATCTTTCCCTGAAGTGGATACGCTGGTGGTTTGTGATATGAGTTCTGATATTTTCTCAAGACAGCTGGACTTTTCCAAATTTGATTTGATCTATGCCGGTGCTCAGAAAAATATGGGACCTGCAGGAGTTACTTTAGTGGTGATCAAAAAAGAAATTCTTGGAAAAACAGGAAGAGAAAATATGTTTTCGATTCTTGATTATTCTCAGCACATCGCTAAAGAATCAATGTACAATACGCCGCCGGTATTTCCTGTGTATGCTTCTTTGCTTACCCTTCAGTATCTTGAAAAAAACGGAGGAATTGCAGCTGCAGAACAAAGAAATGAAGCTAAAGCAAAGCTTTTATATGATGAAATCGACAGCAATCCCCTATTTGAAACTTTCTGCGTAAAAGAAGACCGTTCACTGATGAATGTTTCTTTCAAAATCACAGACGAAAGCAAAAAAGAAGAATTTGACAATGCATGGAAAGCGGCAGGTATCAGTGGATTGAACGGACACAGAAGCCTTGGCGGTTACAGAGCAAGTTTATACAACGCCTTACCTATTGAAAGCGTACAGGTTTTGGTGGATGTAATGAAATCAATCAAATAATAAAGTATTAAAAATTCAAAGATTGAAAGAGTGAAAAGCAGTTAATTTAAATTTATTAATTTGCACCTCAGTTTTAAAATTTTGAAATATTACATTTTTCAATCTTTAAATCAAATAATTCATGAAAGTTTTAGCAAACGATGGAATCTCAAAAGCAGGAGAAAACGCTTTAAAAGAAGCTGGAATTGAAATCCTGGACAATAGAGTCGCTCAGGATCACGTTATTAATTTTATCAACGATAATAATGTGGACGTCCTTCTTGTAAGAAGTGTGACGAAAGTGAGACAGGAACTGATTGATGCATGTCCCGGCCTTAAAATCATTGGAAGAGGCGGTATCGGGATGGACAACATTGATGTGGAATATGCCAGAAGCAAAGGTATTAAAGTAATCAATACCCCTACAGCATCTTCAAAATCAGTGGCAGAATTAGTTTTCGGACATTTCATTTCACTGGCAAGATTCCTTCACGAATCCAACAGACTGATGCCTTTGGAAGGAGATACTCATTTCAGTGCTATGAAAAAGTCATTCAGCAATGCCTATGAACTTTCAGGGAAAACATTAGGAGTAATTGGCTTTGGAAGTATTGGCCAGGAAGTTATTAAAATAGGAATTGCTTTAGGAATGAAAGTAACCGTTCTGACAAGAAGCCCAAAAACGGAAGTTCTTACCCTGAACTTCTTCAACGGACAGTCTGTCGACTTTGAAATCACTTCCACCAATGATATGGATGCATTCCTGAAAGATGCGGACTTCATCAGTATCAATACGCCGAAAACGAATGAATATATTATAGATACCCCTCAGTTTGAAAAAATGAAAGACGGAGTCTATATTGTAAATACTGCAAGAGGAGGTGTCATCAATGAAGTGACACTAATCGATTTTATTGAATCAGGAAAAATAGCCGGAGCAGCATTGGATGTTTTTGAAAATGAGCCAAGCCCCGAACTTCCTTTACTGATGAACCCTGCATTATCTCTTTCTCCGCACGTTGGCGGAAATACAGTGGATGCGCAGGAAAAAATCGGTATCGAACTTGCTGAACAAATTATTAAGCTACAAAAAGAAACTATAAGATAAATATGCCTGTTTTTAAACCTTTCCGTGGAATAAGACCTCATAGAGACTTTGAGAGTACTTTCCCTACGCATCCACTGGATAATTTTACCCAGGAAGAGATTGCAGAGAAAGCTCAAGTTGAAAATACTTACATCAATATGATTAAGCCCTATGTTGTAAGTAAATCTAAAGATATTGACCGGAATCTGCGAAAGATCCGTTCTACATTTGAAGAACTTCTGGACGAGAAGAAATTGGTCCAGGATAATTCAGCTTACTATCTTTATGAGCAGATCTACCCCAACAAACAGGTGTTCAGAGGACTTCTGGGATTAGCGAGTATTGAAGATTTCTGGAATGGAAAAATCAAAAGACATGAAAGTACCATTCCTCAGAAAAAAGAAAAACTAGCTCATTACCTTGAAAAAGTAAATCTGCAGGCAGAACCCGTACTCCTTACCTATCCGGCCAACTCAAAAATTGAGCTGCTGATGAATCATGAGGAGAAAAACGTTCCTATCTTCAACCATGTAGATACTATCGGTATCAGACATAAAATCTGGAGAATAGACAACCGTCTGAAACTACAGCAGTTTAAAGAAGTAATAGATCAGATTGATTCATTTTATATTGCTGACGGGCACCATAGAATTGGTTCTACAGCAATAAATGCAAAATATCATAAGGAGAAAAACAAAAAACATAACGGTACAGAACTTTACAACTTTGTATACAGTTTTATTGTTTCCAATCAGTCGATTAAAATTCATGATTATAACAGAATCTTACATGATTTGAATGGCATTTCTCCCGAAGATTTCCTGAAGGAACTTGAAAAATACTTCCTTATTCATGAAAAAGGAGAAACCTCCTACTACCCTTCTCAAAAATTCCACATTTCAATGTATATGGATGGGAAGTTCTACTCTCTTCACGTGAAGCATGATCTTCGTTCCAAAGAGATGTCTCTTGATAACCTGGATCACCACCTTATTGACAAGTATATTTTCAAAAATATCCTAAAAATTGAAGATCCGGACAGCTCTGAACTTATCTCTTATGTAAAAGGAACTTCAAACATCAACGGAATAAATCTTTTAAAAGAGAAGGTAGACAGCGGTGAAGGCAAAGTTGGTTTCGGAATTTATCCTGTAAGTTTTAATGATATGATTAAAATTTCGGATTTAAAATTAAGTATGCCTCCAAAATGTACATTTATTGAACCAAAATTGATTACAGCCCTGGTAATGTACGATATGAAACCTTAATAAATTCCTATTTTTTCCCTACTTTTATCAGAGGAAAAAGAAAGGTAAATAAAAAATGAAAAAAATATTCATTATACTTCCACTCTTTTTGAGTGGATTTTTATTTTCTCAAAAAAAGCCACAAAAAAATCCGGCAAAAAAAACAACGCTTGCCAAATTCAATTATCATGATGAGTTCAGAAAAATTTCAGATGAAATCATGACCAATGGTAAGGCTTATGACAATCTTGGAGAACTTACGAAAGGAATCGGATCACGTTTCAGTGCAAGTCCCGGTTATACAAAAGCCGTAGAATGGGCAGAAAAAAAGTTCAAGGAAATTGGTATTGACATGATCTGGAGACAGGAAGCCAAAGCACCTGTCTGGATCAGAGGAAAAGAATCTTTACAAATAAAAGCAGGAAATGGAGACTGGAAAAATATCAGAATGCTTTCTTTCGGAAACTCTGAAGGAACAGGAGGAAAAGACCTTACAGGTGAAATTGTCTTGATTAATTCCACTTCAGAGCTTAATGCCATGTCCATAGGACAGTTAAAAGACAAGATCGTTTTCGTGAACGTTCCTATGGATCCGAAAATCATCAATACAAGTGACTCCTATTTACAGACTGCAAAATCAAAATTAATTTCCGCTTCTATCATTGCCAAAACAGGCGCAAAAGGATTAATTATAAGATCACTTACAACCGCCAATGATGATACTCCTCATGCTAAAATGATTTATTATGAACCGGATGATAAAATTAAAATTCCTGCTTTATCCATTGGAGTAAGATCTGCAGATGAACTGGAAAAAACATTGAAAAAACAAAAGGTCATGGCCAAAATCAATATGACTGCTGAATCAAAAGGAGACACTACAAATCCTAACATTATTGCTGAAATTCAAGGTAAGAAAGATTCTAAAGTCATTCTTCTAGGCGCTCAGCTTGATTCGTGGGATTTTGGCGAAGGTGCTATTGATGATGGAACCGGTGTTGTACAATGTATCGAAGTTTTAAGAACACTGAAAGCGCTTGGATACGAAAATAACCATACCATCCGGGTAGTCCTGTACGCCAATAGTGAAAACGGAGGCCAGGGCCGCGAGATGTATGCCGCTTTTGTAAAAAAGAGAGATGAAAAACATGTTTTTGCTTTAGGAACAGATGCAGGAGGTTATTCTCCACGAGGATTTTCTCTGGATATGTCACCTCAGAGAAGACGATTGATTTATCCATGGAAAGAATATTTTCTTCCTTATGGCGTTTATGATTTCGACCAAACTGAGGCAATTCAGGATATTTCTCCTTTAAAAAAGCTTGATATTCCCTTAGCAGAGCTGGTAGTTGATACCCAAAGGTATTTCGATTACCACCATTCCGAACAGGATACTTTTGACAAAGTGAATAAAAGAGAATTGCTTCTCGGAGCAGTAGCCATCACACAAATGATTTTTATGGTTGATAAAAACTGGTAATATGAAAAAGATAGCAGGAGCTTCATTATTGCTTTTTGGAATGGCTGTTTTTGGTCAGGCTAAAGAAGATTCGATCCAGTTCAGAAAAATTTCCACAGAAATTCTGAACAATGGCAAAGGATACAATGAACTGAGAGAGCTCACCAAAACGATAGGCAACCGTTTAAGCGGTTCTGAAGCGTATGAGAAATCAGTACAATGGGCTGCACAGAAACTCCGGGATGCCGGAGCTGATAAAGTATGGCTTCAGGATGTCATGATCCCGGTATGGGTAAGAGGAAAAGAATCTCTGCACATCCAGACTTCAAACGGAAAATGGAAAAGTATTAAAATGCTTTCCCTTGGAAATTCTGAAGGAACAGGAGGAAAAGATGTTTCAGGAGAAATTATTATGGTAAAATCGCTTGAAGAATATGATCAACTTCCCGCAGAAAAGGTGAAAGATAAGATTGTATTTTTCAACTATCCTTTTAATCAGGAAAATGTACAGACTTTCATTTCTTACCGCGATGCCAGTGCTTACAGACGAACCACCGCTTCATTAACGGCTAAAAAAGGAGGTAAATTTGCCATCATCCGGTCACTTTCTTCCGCTCTTGACGATGTTCCTCACACAGGCAATATGCGCTATGATGAAAACATTTCAAAAATACCAGCCATTACCATCGGAAATACTTCTGCTGATGAACTGGAAACGCTGTTGAAAAAACAGAAAGTGACAGCAAAGCTCAATTCCAACTGTGGAATGAAAGGTGAAAAGCTTTCCCATTCTGTAATCGGGGAAATTACCGGTAAAAAAGACCAGAGCGTTATTGTTGTCGGCGGTCACCTTGATTCCTGGGATGTAGGTGAAGGCGCTCATGATGACGGAGCCGGAATTGTACAAAGTATCGAGGTCTTGAGAACATTTAAAGAATTAGGGATACAGAACAACCATACTATCCGCGCCGTCTGCTTTGCCAACGAAGAAAATGGAACGAAAGGCGGAAAACAATATGGCAAAATTGCTAAAGAAAACAACGAAAAACATCTTTTTGCTATAGAAACAGACGCCGGAGGTTTCTCACCACGGGGGATTTCCCTCGAAATGGATGACTCTCAAAGAAATCAGATCAAAAGCTGGGTCAACCTGTTTTTACCTTATGGGGTTTATAATTTCGAAGGGAAATATTCCGGATCAGATATTGCTCCGCTCCATGAGATGGGAGTTCCCACAGCTGAACTGGTTCCTGATCCGCAGCGTTATTTTGATATTCACCACACCGAAGAAGATACTTTTGAAAAAGTCAACCGAAGAGAACTGCTGCTTGGTTCAGCGGTAATGACACAACTTATTTATATGATTGATAAAAATTGGTAAAACAATGAAAAAGATACTTGGAACTTCATTATTACTTGTTGGAATGGCTGCTTTTGGCCAGTCTAAAGAAGATTCTATCCAGTTCAGAAAAATTTCTACAGAAATCCTGAACAATGGAAAAGGATATACAGAGCTGAGAGAGCTTACAAAAAACATAGGTCACCGTTTAAGCGGATCTGAAGCCTATGAAAAATCTGTCAAATGGGCAGAACAAAAACTCCGTGATGCCGGAGCTGATAAAGTATGGCTTCAGGAAGTCATGATCCCGGTATGGGAAAGAGGAAAAGAGTCCCTGCACATCCAGGCTGCTAACGGAAAATGGAAGAGTCTTAAGATGCTTTCCCTTGGAAATTCTGAAGGAACAGGAGGAAAAGATGTTTCGGGAGAAATTATTATGGTAAAATCTATGGAAGAATACGACAAACTTCCGGCTGAAAAGGTGAAAGATAAAATTGTATTCTTCAATTACCCTTTCAGCCAGTCATTTGTCGAGACTTTCAAAGCCTATGGTGATGCTGCAAAATACAGAACTACTGCAGCTTCTTTAACGGCTAAAAAAGGAGGTAAGTTTGCCATCGTCAGATCACTTTCTTCCGCTTTTGATGATGTACCTCACACAGGAGCCATGCGCTACGAAGATAAAGTCTCCAAAATACCGGCCGTAGCTATCGGAAGCACAACAGCAGATGAACTGGAAGCTTTACTGAAAAGCCAGAAAATCAGCGCTAAACTTAATTCCAACTGCGGTATGAAAGGCGAAAAGCTTTCCCATTCTGTAATCGGGGAAATTACCGGTAAAAAAGACCAGAGCGTTATTGTTGTCGGCGGACACCTTGATTCCTGGGATGTAGGTGAAGGCGCTCATGACGACGGAGCCGGAATTGTTCAGAGTATAGAGGTTTTGCGAACTTTTAAAAAGATGGGAATACAAAATAACCATATCATCAGAGTAGTTTGCTTTGCCAATGAAGAAAACGGAGTAAAAGGCGGAATTCAATACGGTAAAACGGTAAAAGAGAAGAATGAAAAACATCTTTTTGCGATAGAAACGGATGCCGGAGGTTTTGCACCAAGAGGAATTGCCCTGGATATGGATAATGTCAAAAGAAATCAGATCAAAGGCTGGTCAAACCTATTCCTTCCTTACGGAGTGTATAATTTTGAAGAGCGGTTTTCCGGAACAGACCTCTACCCGCTTCATGACATGGGAATTCCTGCCGCTGAATTGATGCCGGATTCTCAGCGTTATTTCGACATTCACCATACAGAAGAAGATACTTTTGAAAAGGTGAACCGAAGAGAGCTTCTACTAGGAGCTACAGCTTTGACACAGATTATTTATATGATTGATAAAAACTGGTAACAAATATAAAAACCGTCTTTAGAGACGGTTTTGTTTTTATAGACTTTTTATTATTTCAATAGAAACGTTATTATCCTGAGCATAGATGAAGGGGACTCGTTTATCTTGTATGATTATCTTCCGATGGCTTTAACCAAAACTTATAGTGATTATTTTTTTATAACCGCAGATTTCACGGATTAGCACAGATGATTACGTATGTTTCTTTTGTGTTCTCCTATTTGTAAAATTTGTGCGAAAATATTTGTGGGTTTATTAGATTAAACACAAATGGCACTAATGATTCACGAATGACACGAATTCAATAGGAACGTTATTATCCTGAGCGTAGATGAAGGAAGTCCCGTTTATCTTGTATGATTATCTTCCGATGTCTTTAACCAAAACTTATAGTGATTATATTTTTTATAACCGCAGATTTCACGGATTGGCACAGATGATTACGTATGTTTTCTTTTGTGTTCTTCTATTTGTGAGATTTGTGCGAAAATATTTGTGGTTTATTAGATTTAAACACAAATGGCACTAATGATTTCACGAATGACACGAATTCAATAGTAACGTTATTATCCTGAGCTTAGTCGAAGGAGCCTGTTAATCCGTTATAGAAACCTTCCAAAGGCTCCAGACAAAACTTATGTCGATTTTATAACCATGGATTTCACAGATTCACACAGATGATTGTACCCGTGTTTTGATCAATTGATTGCTACTATTCTATTT
Source organism: Chryseobacterium rhizoplanae (assembly GCF_900182655.1). GTDB lineage: Bacteria > Bacteroidota > Bacteroidia > Flavobacteriales > Weeksellaceae > Chryseobacterium > Chryseobacterium rhizoplanae. Next base: position 517,700 of record NZ_FXTC01000001.1, on the reverse strand, counting down.
GTGAAATTTGTGCAAAATATTTGTGGCATTTGTGGTTTTTAAGATTAGTGATGCTATCTTTAAACTTTCCCGATGCACGTTCTAAGTAATTTTAAAGTATTTTAAATATATAAAAATAATTGCACCGTAATATTTTCTTTGTTTCAAGCAACTTAACCTTAAAGATAGAAAATTTTTCTTTGTTTAAGGAAATAATAGATAAAAACAAGCTTCCATACAGCGCTCATCAGTCTCATGAAACCAAGTGTTAATCGACAAAATCATGTTTTGGCATAATATTGGCATGTAAGATATTGAGAAAAAATTAAAAAAACACTAAGGATGAGAAAAAAGGTTTTCTGTGGATTTTCAGTTTTTCCACTGATTCAAATTCATATCTAGTATATGAATCCTTTTTTTTCTACGATGCCGTACCAGATACGGGTTCGTGATTAATTAACCCCCGTTAGTTTTTCACAGCAATTTTGCACCCCGTATCTCACTGGTATCATCAATAACCAGAATCATTTATTGATTCAAAAAAAAACAAAAATATCCCGGACTTTTAGCCCGGTATTACGATATAAATAATTGGCAAAGTCATCACGAACCTTAGCCCAGTAAAGGAATTTATTCTTTTTACCGCGATGAGTACGCCTTTATTTTTTAATTAATTGTATAACCCTTAAAATGTTAGTAATGATGAGAGATTTTTTTGAAATGATTTTTAAGAGAAATGAAGATGCTGCAAAGTTGAATATATGGAGCCTATTGCTGGTACTAAGTTTTGCTGCATTTTCTGTATTGGTATACGCCTTAAAACCAAGCTTTAACAGCTTAATTATATATCTGACGGCATTTGCCGCTTATATCGGCTTCGGCCTTGTATTCATCAGTTCTTTAGCCGGAACAGGTATGAAGAAAAGATATTAAAATATAACTTTCAATTAATTTTTACTGAAAAAACCGTCCTGTTTGGGGCGGTTTTTTTATTTGTATAGTTTTAAGTTATACTTTTATTAAAACTCATAAAACTTATTTTATAATTAATGATCCTTATAAATACAATCTTTTCAACAAAAAAGCCACCCCCTCCGGAGCAGCTCGCGATAACAAAGTTATCTTAACATCGTAAAAACTTATTCTTTAAAGAGATCCTTCATCATTTCATCAAGGATCTTTTTGGTTTCTTCTTCAATCATGTGTCCGGATTTCTCAACCATCTTTTCTCGGAAAGGTTCACAACAGGCTTTTATTCCGAAGCCTTCATCTGTTTTAATCAATTCCGGATGCAGACCGTGTTCTTCACAGATTTCTGACTCAATTTCTTTTTTTATGAGGTCGTAATTCAGATCAAACATATTTTTATTTTGTTTCTTATAAGTGTCGGGTAAAGATAGAAGTAATTGATCTTTGCCGAAATCCGTATTTATACGGTATTTTATATAAACAAAAAACCGTCCCTTCCGGAACGGTTTTCATATCTTAAAAAGATTCAATTATTTTACTTTTACAAGCTCAACATCGAAAACTAACCAAGAGTTTGGCGGGATCACTCCTCCTGCTCCTCTTTCTCCGTAAGCCATTGCCGGCGGAATCAATAATGTAGCAGTTTCACCTTCTTTCAATAACAGGATACCTTCATCCCATCCTTTGATTACTCTTCCCATTCCGATTGGAATTTCGATCGGTTCATTTCTTTTGAATGAAGAATCAAACTCAGTTCCGTCTACTAATTTACCTGCATAGTGTACAGATACATTATCACCCGCTTTTGGAGCTTTACCGTCAGCTGTTTTTGTGATTTTATAGTAAAGACCTGATTCAGTTTTTTGCATACCAGCTTTTAGGTTTTCAACTAATTTCTCCTGGTTAGCTTTGAATTCTTCTTCTCTTTTCTTCTTTTCAGCTTCTTCTTTAGCTAAAAAAGCCTTATTGTTTTCTGCGATCTTTGCTTTTCCTTCGCTGAAAGTTTTAGCTGCATCGTAGTGCTTGTACTCATCACCCTTACTGAAAACAGAAACTTTCTCTAAAACGATATCTGTTTTAGGTTTATCCTGAGCTCCTTTTTCAACGTTAGCAATAGCATCAATTACGTCGTTACCTTTTACTACTTTTCCGAAGATGGTGTGTTTTCCATCTAACCAAGGTGTAGCAACTTCAGTAATGAAAAACTGAGAACCGTTTGTATTAGGTCCTGAGTTCGCCATAGAAAGAATACCTTTTCCTGTATGTTTAAGGTCGTTTCTTTCGTCCTCGAATTTATATCCAGGATCACCTGCTCCAGTTCCCTTAGGATCTCCACCCTGGATCATGAAATCTTTGATTACTCTGTGGAAAATAGTTCCGTCATAATAAGGAACTCCCTTAGCCTTAGCTTTGTTGTCGATTTTCCCTTCTGCAAGACCAATAAAGTTGGCTACAGTTACTGGTGCTTTCTTGTCTTCAAACTTTACAATCAAATTACCTTTTGTGGTTTGAAGATTGGCATAAAGCCCGTCATTAAGACCTTCGTAAGTTTCTTTGTCTACGTTCATTTTTTTATAAATTGGGGTACAACTCATCAGCGAGATACTTGCCGCTGCCAGAATTATATTCTTGTTAAACAATTTCATGTATTATAGAGCTTTTAATTTTATGATTAATGGAATGTCGTTATCTATTTTCTTTTCGTCTCCAAAAGTTCCGTAAGCCAAAGAAGACGGCACCAAAAGCGTTACTTCCTCTCCATCCTGTATAAAACGCAAAGCGTTTTCCACTGCCCTCAGTTCATCAAAGTGCCCGAATCTGGCATCTCTTCTTTCAAAAGACTGGTCGTAGATTTTAGTCTGATCAAAATCATACAGATCATAAGAATAAGAAATCAAAGTTTCATCTTTTCTTCTTTCTCTCTGATCATAGCCTTCCGCCGTTACCCAGTAATTAAGCTGCGTAGGATAGAATTTCACAGACTGGCCATTGATCCAATCCTGAATCTGGCCTCTTTCTATGGTATTCAGATTTTTCATCCTGTTTTTAGAAACATCCAGATCTTTTTGGCTTAAAACACCGCCTACCGGAGGATGGGCCGTCTGTGTATTTCTGTTGCAGCTCAACAGGCTTATGGCTGATATGAAGAGTATTTTTTTCATAAACTTTTGCGAAAATACACATTTCGCGAATCAATTACAAAACTTGACCCAGAAATATGTGAATGTAAAAATGTATCAATCTATTAATAAAACAAGGCAACTGGTTGAATCCCCGAATTAAAAGCCATTCATACATTTTACGACTACATAAATACAAAAAAGCCGGGAAAACCCCGACTTTTATATAGTTTATTTAAAAATATTAAACTGTTTCCAAAGCGTGATCTACCACAACTCTCCATCCGAAAGGATCTTCAGAAAGATTAGTCTGCAGGTCTACCAAGTCTTTCTTAAGAATAGCGGCGAAGCTTTCTTCGTCAGATAATCTTGGAAGCTCAAGTTTTTCACCTTCATATCCTAAAGCCTGGAACTGAGTGGTTACTACTGCTGTACCTACTCCCCACACTTCTTTAAGAGAACCGTTCTTCAACGCTTCAATAACTGTTTTCACAGGAATTGGTTCTACTTTCACTTCGATTCCTCTTTTCTTAGCTAACTGAATGAAGCTGTCTCTTGTTACTCCATCAAGGATTTTCTCAGACGTTGGAGGTGTATAGATGGTATCGTTGATTCTTACAAATACGTTCATTGTACCACTTTCTTCGAAATATTCGTGAGTAGCATCATCCGTCCAGATGATTTGCTCATATCCTTCTTCGATCGCCAATTGCGTAGGATAGAAAGAAGCAGCGTAGTTACCTGCAGCTTTTGCAGAACCTACTCCTCCGTTTGCAGCTCTTGAATAGTGGTCAGAGATTTTTACAGATACCGGCTCAGAATAATAGCTCTTCGCTGGTGTTGCAACAATAGCAAACATATATTTATTAGATACTCTTGCTTTCAAAGCTTCCTCCGTAGCAAAAATCAATGGTCTGATATAAAGAGACATTCCTTCCCCCTGTGGAATCCACTCTCTATCCATATCTACCAACGCTTTTAATCCGTCTAAAAACATTTCTTCAGTTACCTCAGGCATAGCAAGACGCTTTGCCGACTTATTGATACGTTCAAAATTCTTTTCAGGCCTGAAAAGGAAAACCTGCCCGTCTTTGTCTTTATAGGCTTTCATACCTTCAAAACAAGCTTGTCCATAGTTTACTCCCATCATGGCAGGTGTAAATGGAATCGGACCGTAAGGAACTAATTTTACATCACCCCATTTCCCATCTTCATACTCACATATAATCATATGATCTATGAAAGTACCACCAAATGAAAAATCGTTAGGGTCAAATGTAGAAATTCTGGAGTTTTCAGTTTTTTGAATTATCATTTTTTAAAATTTTTACGATGTTCTACAAATTTAACATAATTTTCTAAATATAAAAATTTTACAGTAAATTTGACAAAAAAATAGCTTGAAAAGAGAGATTAAGACCACAAACGACGGAAGTAAAACATTGTTTATCAGTGAGTTAAATGAAAACTACCATTCTCATCACGGGGCACTTCAGGAGGCCGAACATGTGTTTATTAAAAATGGACTAAATTTGATAAATGATTGCGAAATTAATATTCTAGAACTCGGTTTTGGAACAGGTTTGAATGTTTTGATGACAATTAATGAATATTTAAAAACTGACAAAAATCATGTCATCAACTATTTTTCGCTTGAAAAATACCCCATAAATGAATCCGAAGTTAAGGATTTGGCTTACTTTGAACATTTTGACAACCCTGAGTTTAAAAATATTTATCAGAAAATTCATCTGGCAGATTGGGAAAAGTCAGTAGAAATCATTAGTGGATTCAACCTTAAAAAGATAGAATGTGATTTTTTTGACCTAAAAGACATTGATTTGCCTAAAATCAATCTGGTTTATTTCGATTGTTTCGGTGCCAGAGTACAGCCTGATCTTTGGGAAAAGCCATTATTTGAACTGGTTTCTGACAAAATGGCCATTAACGGATTATTAACTACCTACTCTTCTAAAGGCAGCGTAAGAAGAATTCTTCAGGAACTGAATTTCCAGGTAGAAAAAAAACAGGGACCTCCTGGAAAGAGGGAGATGATTAATGCTATCAAATTATAGGATGGAAGTTGGAGGTTTACAACCGACTGTTTTATTAATATTGATTTTTTATTTTAAAATAATAACTAATATATAAAGATACGTTGATTCAATATTATTAAAAACAGATAGTATTAAACTTCCAGCTTCGCACTTCCAACTTCCAGCTTTTTTCAACAAAATTTCTTACATTAGCTATACAAATATTATACATTATATATATGATAGATAAGATCAACATTAGAGTGTATGCGTGTGCAGTAAAAGATAAACAAGTTCTGACTTTATTTGAAGAATATGCCGGCGAACCTTTAATGAAATTTCCGGGTGGCGGATTGGAATATGGTGAAGGAGTACTGGAATGCCTGCATCGCGAGTTTGATGAAGAACTGAATGTACAGATCAATGTCCTGGAACATTTTTATACTCAGGAAAACTTTCTGGTTTCCCGCTTCAAAGAAAACGAGCAGCTTCTTACCATATATTATATAGTGGATATAGTGAATGAAGAAGATTTTATTATTATGGATCCCTGCATTGAAAAAACAGAATGGATTGATATCGACAGACCAGACAATCCTTTCCCTCTTCCGATAGATAAAATTGTATTTGATAAATTAAAAGAAAAATTCCTGTAAGTATTCTTACAGGAATTTATATTATTTCTTGACTTTAAAATCGCTTGCTCCCGGATAAGGCTGCAGATATCCTGAATTCCAGTTGGACTGAAGTAATGACTCTACAAATTCATCAGTTCTGTTTTTGTGTGGATCGTATTGTTCTTTCAGATCAATATCGGCCATTTTTCCTTTTACATTCCACCAGAAAGCACTCCATCCGCCTCTCAGTTCTTTAATGATTTCATAAACATTTTTCCCGGTAGCCCTGTTCATCAGCTTTGCAAAGACCTGTCCTTCGGTAGTAGTAAGATCTCTCAGTTGCTTTTCATACTGATCTGCCAGCATATTCTGTCGTTCTCTTACAAATTTTCTTTTAGCCTTGCTATCCATATCATTCATATCTTTCTGGATATCTCTGTACTGTTGTAATGCAGTAACAAATAACGGATATACTCTGTACAGCTTTTTATTCAGAAAATAGTAGTAATTTTTATCCAGCTGGTTATTAAACCTCGGTTTATTAACCAAAACCAATTCGTCTAATACAACTACAGGTTCGCCATTGATTTCGTAAATCTTGACTTTTTGCTGCTCGTCATAATAATATTTATTTCCAAATTCATCTGTCTTCAAGGATTCAGCCGGATATTGATTGAGTGGTTTTGCCACTACACCATCCTTTTGGCCAAAAACACTGACTCCAAAAAAGAAAATAAAAAGGCAGATAATCTTACTAAAATTCATTATTTTTACACTTATAAGAACGTAAATTAAACGCAAAAATCATTCCTTTTTATGAAATTTGAAAAGAAATCTTTGAAATTTTTAGAGAAATATTTAAATACATCATCTCCAACAGGTTACGAACATAAAGGACAAGAAGTCTGGATGGACTATATTAGACCCTATGTTGATAAAATAGAAGTAGATCATTATGGAACCTGCTATGGAATTATTAATCCGGAAGCTGAATTTAAAGTAGTGATTGAAGCACATGCTGATGAAATTTCATGGTACGTCAATTATATTACGGACGACGGATTAATCTATGTGATCAGAAACGGAGGCTCTGATCAAACGATCGCTCCTTCAAAAGTTGTACATATCCACGGAGAAAACGGGATTGTAAAAGGAGTATTCGGATGGCCGGCTATTCACACGAGAACGAATCAGAATGAGCCTACCCCGAAAATCGAAAACATCTTTATCGACTGTGGCGCTACTTCCAAAAAAGAAGTGGAGGAAATGGGAATCTTTGTAGGATGTATGATTACTTACCCGGACGAATTCTTCGAAATGAACGACAGGTATTTTGTCTGCAGAGCGCTGGACAACAGAATTGGCGGATTCATGATTGCTGAAGTAGCAAGACTTTTAAAAGAAAATAAAAAATCAATTCCATTCGGGCTTTATATTACCAATTCCGTACAGGAAGAAGTGGGTTTATATGGTGCTGATATGATTGCTGATACTATCAAACCGAATATTGCCATTGTAACAGATGTTACCCACGATACTACCACTCCAATGATTGAAAAGAAAAAAGAAGGAGATCAGAAATGTGGTGCAGGTCCGGTAGTATTCTTTGCTCCAAGCGTTCACCATACAATCAGGGAATTGATTATTGACACAGCAAAAGTTAAAAAAATTCCTTTCCAAAGAGCTGCCGCAAGCAGAGCCACAGGAACTGATACAGATGCTTTTGCCCATTCCAACGGCGGGGTACCAAGTGCTTTAATTTCCTTACCTTTGCGTTATATGCATACTACGGTAGAAATGGTGGCTAAGGAAGATGTGGCTAATGTTATCAAGCTAATCTATGAAACAGTTCTTAAGATTAAACCGGAAATGAAACTGAAATATCATTAAAATGAACTTAATTTCTGGTTTAATTAAAAAGCCAACTTTCATCTCTATTGTATTTATTATATTGACAGGGCTTGGAATTCCATTAATTGTTTATCAATTATTTACACTTCATCCAAGTGGAAGTTTAGGAATCACAATAGAAATAATTTTCATGTTAATTCTATTTGGATTTTTAGTTATTGACAGGTTTTTAATCAGAAATATCAACAATAAAAAGTTATCTGTCATAGAAGTGATTGTAATAACAGGATATCTTACCTATTATTATTTTACCCATGACCGTTCATTTTCAATAGGATAATAAAGTAAAAGTATAAAAAGTAAAAATGAAAACGAAGCTTATTGCTCCATCCCTTTTATCAGCAGACTTTGGGAACCTGCAAAGAGATATTGAAATGCTGAACAACTCTCAGGCCGACTGGTTTCACATTGATGTGATGGACGGCAGATTTGTACCCAACATTTCATTTGGTTTTCCGGTAATGAAAACTGTTCAGCAGCATGCCAAAAAATTTGTAGATGTTCACCTTATGATTGTGGAGCCTGAGAAATATGTTGATGAATTCATCAATCATGGTGCAGACCTTATTTCTGTTCATTACGAGGCTTGTACTCATCTTCACAGAACCATTCACCACATTCAGAGTAAAGGAGTTAAAGCGGGAGTTGTTTTAAACCCTTCCACCCCGGTATTAATGCTTGAAGACATCATTGCAGACGTGGATCTGGTATTGTTAATGAGTGTAAACCCAGGATTTGGAGGTCAGAAATTCATTGAAAACACTTACAAAAAGATTGCTGAAACTAAGGACCTGATCTTAAGCAACAACTCTACAGCACTTATCGAAATTGACGGTGGGGTGAATCTTGACAATGCTTCTAAGCTTTTTGAAGCCGGAGCTGATGTTCTTGTTGCAGGGAATGCTGTTTTCTCGGCAGAAAGCCCTGAAAGAACGATTGAGCTTCTAAAGATTTAATAATTATCTTTATCATAAAAACAAAAGGCAGCCAATGGCTGCCTTTTCTCTTGTTTGAAATGAAGTCTTCCTGGTTATAAATTTTTTTTCAACATTTTGAATGTTAAAACGCTGTTTTGTCTTGCTAACATTACAAATATCTGAATAAAACCATAGGTATACATCCGTAGAAATACTGAATCTGTCTTTACGTACTTTTACTTATTCAGGTCCTTTCAAACTTCCCTGCTCCAGACACAGGCACAGACTACAAAAATGATGGAAATGACAGAAAAGATCGTTCTTATATTATTCAGAAAATTCCACCTGTTTTCAAAATTATCACGCATCTGCCTGATCGCTTCTGTTGCAGAACCGGAGATATCAAACTTATCCAGTGCATCATTCATCGGAACATTTCCGGCAACCGTCACTCCAAAAACCCCGATCAGATAAGCCAGTGCCGCCAGAAGCAGAAAAATAAAAGCAGGCTGATGTCCGCGGAACAAAAAGGCAGATACCGGAAGGAGAATCGCTGTTCCCATAAAACTCATGAAGAAAACCGGGTTCAGAATTTCCCGGTTGATGTTCTGCATCGCTTTCAGATATTCTCCATCAGAAAGCTTTCCCAGTCCGAGAACTACAGAACATGAATAAGCATAGAAAAGTCCTCCTATCAGAGCAGTGAGGACAGCAGTAATGATCAATACTAATGTTGTCATTTTCATATATTTTGATTTTGGTTATCAGGATAGAATTAATAAGGATTCCATTTTTTAATAATATTCTGGGCCGTAAGAATCATTTCGGGATCCCAGTTCTCTGTTTTAAAATAATGAAAATCCTGATCTTTGATGACCCCAGCTCCTGCCCCATCAAAAAGAAGCCTTGTAAGCCTCGACTGTTCTTCAAATAAAGCCAGATCTTCTAAAGGCTTCTCCGGAAGTTGTATTTGCCACTTGTTCCAGCTGCTCTTTTCTTTCTTTTTCCCATCTGAAGCTTCAATTATTGCTTTAACTTTATTGAAATCATTCAGAAAATTTTCTTTGTCCTCTTCTGTTTTCAGCGTATGGCCCAGCCTTTCAATAATACTGTATTCCAGATTTTGACACTTTGCCAAAACAGAGGGTAAAACAGAAAAAATCTCTTCAGGAATAACATCATCATGGGTATCCCTCCTCACCTGCTTTTTTCCATACACACTCTCCTGCCAGCTTCCTCCGGAAAGATGAATCTCTTTCACCTTATCCAAAGGGTACAGATCAATTATTTCCTGCATTTCTACTCCAAAATTACAGGATTGACAATAAATATTATGAAGATCAAGAATCAGAAAGCCATTGGTATCTTCCGTTAGTTTATCCAGAAACACTCCTTGTTCCGTGACATCATCTACGGAAAATGAAAAAGCCAGATTTTCTATACCTACAGGAATATCCACAGCCTCCTGAAGCCTGTACAGCCTGTCTTTTCCTATCTGTAAAGTTTTGGGATGCAGAGATACCGGCAATGGCACTCCCTGGTGAAAGTTTTCAGTATTCATGAAGCCAAAATGCTCCGTGATGTGATTATATTTCCGTAAACTGACTTCTTCTTTTAGCTTTTGCAGCCATACTTCCTGCCTTTCTGTCCACCTTGCATCAAACAGCGAATAATAGACTCCATGCCCTATCAAACGCTCATTCTCAGCATAAAAATTCAGCAGATCACGAAGCCAATCCGGTTCATTGGTATGGTAAAGGGTATCAAAGGACCATTCAAGAACATCAACAGCGTTGTTCTGCAGCAATGGCAAAACAGCAGAAACAAAATCAGCTTCTGCCATAATTGATATTCCTAACAGTGGTTTTTTCATCTTTTATCCCATTCCACAAGCCGGGCAGCCATAGCCACGAAGAACAAGCGTATCTTTTTTTACGATGGGTTTAGGAGTTCCCGGTTTTTTCTTTTCAACAGTGTCGGGTGCTGTTGCTTTTTTTACTTTTTTTACAGGCTTTTTAGTTTTAGCTTCAGGTTTAGTGCTTTGTGCAGAAACTCCTACCGCCAATAAACTCGCCATTAATACTACTGGAATTTTCATAATTGCTTTTTTTCAGATAAAATTTACAATAAACGTTCCATTTATCTAATCCAATCTATTCAAACTTTTATTGTAAGTTCAAAATGATATGTAAATAGTTTTTAGTTTAAATCATAAAAATACAATAATAAAGGAAACGTTCTGATAATAATTATGAGTAAATATTGAGAAATTGTTGTGGTAATGTTTTCTTTATTTATATTTAATGATAAAATAAAACTATATATGAAAAGCAGTCTGATTAAAGCTGTTTTCCTGGGGTTGACATTATCGGCTTATCATATCAACGCACAGGTTCAAACAGTTGACAACAGCAAGAAAATGGAATGGTTTAAAAATGCCAAACTGGGTATTTTTATTCATTGGGGAATCTACTCGGTGAATGGAATTTCCGAATCATGGTCATTCTTCAACAATTATATCAATCACGAAAATTACATGAAGCAGCTGAATGGTTTTTCAGCTTCAAAATACCAGCCGGAACAATGGGTAAACCTTATTAAAGAATCCGGAGCTAAATATGCTGTTATTACAACCAAACACCATGACGGAGTTTCATTGTGGAACTCTAAGGCTGAAAAGGCGATTACTATTTCCGGACAGGCATTGGCCAAAAAAGATGTTTTAAGTCCTTTTGTTTCTGCTTTGAAAAATTCAGGATTAAAAACAGGACTCTACTTCTCTTTGCCGGATTGGAGCCATCCTTATTATGATATCAACACCCGGACAAAAAAACGCTACGAAATAAAAGACGACCCGAAACGATGGCAGAATTTCATCAGTTATTATCAAAGTCAGCTTAATGAACTTTCTTCTCTGTACTCGCCTGACCTTCTTTGGTTCGATGGAGATTGGGAACATACTTCCGAGGAATGGAAGGCTTCTCAGACACTGGATCTGCTTAAGAAATACAATTCCAATATCATTATCAATTCAAGGCTCAACACTCATGGGGATTATGATACTCCTGAACAGGGAATTCCTGTCATTCCGCCACAAAATCCATACTGGGAGCTTTGTTATACTATGAATGATTCCTGGGGATATCAGCCTTTCGATAAAAATTATAAAACACCTAATATGATTGTCCGAACTCTGGCAGACGTGATCAGTATGGGAGGAAATCTTCTGCTTGATATCGGACCCAGATCAGATGGCACCATTCCCGAGGAGCAGATTGAAATTCTGAAAAATCTTGGCCGCTGGACCTCCAAAAATAAGCATGCCATTTATGAAACAATCCGTGGTATTCCTTTTGAAAATTATAAAGGGAAGTCTTCTTTATCCACCACAAAAAAGTCTTTATTTCTTTATCTGGAGGAAGCCAAAAACTTCACAAAGATTTATGGACTGGAAACAAAGCCTACTTCGGCCAAGATTATCGGAGATCCTTCTGCTGTCATCAAAACAGACTACAATGCTGAAAAAACACTGACATTGAATTTTTCCAATGTAAAATTTGACAAAGATGTCACCGTTGTCGAGCTTACTTTTGATGCTCCCCCTGTATTTCTGAAAGATTTTAAGAAAGAAGAGCATCCTCTTCTCAAAATACTTGAAAACAAAAATACTCAGGAAGCAGTCTATGATATCACCAATATGCTATATAATGGTCATAATCTCCCAACTTCATCAGGGTTAACCAGTGATGGTCTTGACATGAAAATCAAAAAAACACCCAACACCAATCAGGAAATCCTGCAATGGATAAGCAAACATGCAGAAGCACTTTATGAAACTGAAAAAGGGTTACCGGATGGGCATTATTCAGGAATGAGTGCATTATCAAAAGATAAACAGACACTCTATCTTTTTGTGGAAGGAACACCTACAGGCCCTATTGCCCTTAAAGGAATAAAAAATGAGATTGCAAGAATCAGAGTTGCAGGAGAAGGCACGATGCTCTCACACACCATTTACAACAAACTGTATTGGAGCGCACGGCCGGGAATTATTTATATTGATATTCCAAAGGAAAAACTTGACAGGCAAATGACTGTCATTGCGGTGTTATTAAATAAACCTCTTGAGCTCTACAGAGAAAATGTGGGTGCCATTGAAAACAATCTTTAATAGAATACCAAGATCATAAAAAACAAAATCCGGAGAAAATTCTCCGGATCTTTTATTTTGTAAGATGATTTTCTTAGAAAATCTCTCTTCCTGAAAAATGGAACTGAGCTTCGATTAATGCATTCTCGTCAGAATCTGAACCGTGAACTGCATTTTCTCCGATGCTTCTTGCAAACATCTTTCTGATTGTACCTTCAGCTGCTTCTGCAGGATTAGTAGCACCGATTAATGTTCTGAAGTCTTCAACTGCATTATCTTTTTCTAAAACTGCTGCAACGATAGGACCAGAGCTCATGAATTCTACCAACTCCCCATAAAATGGTCTTTCAGCATGTACTTCATAGAATTTTTTTGCATCAGCAACTGTAAGCTGAGTTAATTTTAAAGCTTTGATTTTAAAACCTCCTTCAGCAATCTTACCCAATATAGCACCGATATGTCCGTCAGCAACCGCATCAGGCTTAATCATAGTGAATGTAATGTTAGACATAAATGTATATTTTTTTAATGGCGCAAAATTACAAAAAATATCTTTGATTTTTATTTTAATTTTTTTTTAACATAAAAATAACTTTTATTAAGAAATCATGAACCAATCTTTGGCACAGTAATTGTTTATTCTATTGCGATTCTCATGTTTAATTTGAGTTTTCATGGTTATTAGTTTTTACCCAGCTTCGGCTGGGTTTTTTATTTTCAAAAATAATAGCCATTTTTTATCAATTCAATAATTTTAAAGGCCATAAAAAGACATATTTAGTAATATTATTGCTTTTACTTCAATTAATAGAATAACCGGATTTTCCATAATATCATTTTTTCTGTCAACTAAAATATGCCAAAAGTGGAGTTATCTGCCAAATTTGTCACATCAAAAAGTAGAGTTATTTAAAAAGCATATTTTTTCCGTAAAAATTCAGAAAACAAATCATAGAAAAACAGCAAACTTCTAAAGATGTGAAATTTTGACCATTAAAAAATAATATCTAAGAAATATTATTCTGACATGATAACAATAGAATATTTACAGATTGTCCGAACTAATCTGTAGCAGTTATAATAGTATAGAAATTGATATGGCTATTTCTGAGAAGCTTCTTCCGCCTCATCCATCAATTTAATATAAGTAGAATAGCGCGAATGCTGTATTTCGCCTGTTTCAAGGGCATCAAGAACGGCACATTTCGGTTCATTCACGTGAAGGCAGTTATGAAATTTGCACTCTTCTCTCTTTTTGAAAATCTCAGGAAAGTAATGCTGTACTTCTTCTTTTTCAATATCAATCATGGCAAATTCACGGACACCAGGGGTATCAATCACATTTCCGCCAAAATCCCAGAAGTGCATCTGTGCAAAAGTTGTTGTATGTTTTCCTTTCAGATGGGTATCTGAAATTTCGGATGTTTTTAAATTCAATCCAGGCTGTAAAGCATTTACCAGAGTTGATTTCCCACAACCTGAGTGCCCGAAGAATACTGAAGTTTTATTTTTAAGGATTTCCTCCAGCTGATCAAGATTCAGTCTTGAATAGGAAGAGATTTCCAGGGTCTGATATCCAATTTCCTGGTAAAGGAACTCTATATCTTTTACAATTTCTATTTCTTCTCCATGGAGAACATCAATCTTATTAAAAAGAATCAATGGTGTAATATTATAGGCTTCACAACATGCCAGAAATCTGTCCAGAAATCCCAAGGATGTTTCAGGATGCTTTAAGGTAAAGATAAAACAGGCCAGATCAATATTGGAAGCAATGATATGGGCTTCTTTTGAAAGGTTTACAGATTTTCTGATCAGGTAATTGGTGCGTGGTTCAATTTTCGTGATCCAGGCAATATCATCCTGTTCCAGTTGAAACTCAACAAAATCTCCTACAGCAAGTGGATTGGTAAGCCTTGTTTTTATTAATTTGAATTTCCCCCTGATTCTGGCCTCGAAAATTTTATTTGTTTCCAATTCCAAAACCTGGTACCAGCTGCCTGTAGATTTAATGATTTTTCCTTTCATAGATAATACTGGTGCAAATATAAGGAATTAGGGCTTAGAATTCGGGAAATAGGTTAAAAACACATGTTTCTATTTTCTACATCCTGAGGTCTAAGCCCTAATTAATATTTTTTGCTGTAAACAGATAATCGATTTCAGGAATTAAATCTACTTTTCTTAAAACCTAATCTTTTTACCGCTGTCTGTAATTTATCTCTTATCGATCATAATGCTATTCTGAACTTCAATAGATTCTTCGTGAATTGCTTTAAATACTTTTTCAATAAATTCCTGAGACATTCCTGTTTCTTTTGCTTTTTGAGTAGCGTATTCAGTGATTACTTTCCAACGTTCAGGCTGGAAGATCGCAATATCATTCTCCTTTTTAAGCTTACCGATTTTTTCAGAAATTTTCATTCTTTGAGAAAGAAGTTCAATTAACTGGAAGTCAAGATCTGAGATTAAGGTTCTGTGTCTACCCATTTCTCCTTCAAAGCCCGCAAGATTAGAGCTTCTTACTTTCAGATTACCAATAAGGTCTGCAAGAACTTCCGGAGTAATCTGCTGAGAAGCATCACTCCACGCTTCATCAGGATTGCAGTGTGATTCAATGATCGCTCCCTGGTATCCTACGTTAAGAGCTTCCTGAGTGATATCAGCAAGACCTGTTCTGTTTCCGCAGATATGTGAAGGGTCAATCAGCATTGGAATATTGGGAAACTGGCTCTTGAAGTCAAGGGCAATCTGCCAGTTCGGGTTATTTCTGTATTTTGTTTTCTGGTATGTTGAAAATCCTCTGTGGATTACTCCCAGGTTTTTAATATCCTGACCTAAGAGTCTTTCCAATGCTCCGATCCATAATGCAAGATCCGGATTCACAGGATTTTTCACGAATACAGGTTTATCTGTACCTCTTAAAGCCATTGCAATTTCCTGTACTGTAAATGGATTCACTGTAGAACGCGCTCCGATCCAAAGAACATCCACATCTGCTTCCAGAGCGGCAAATACGTGGTGTGCATTAGCAACTTCGGTAGCTGTTTTGAAACCATACTCTTCTTTTACTTTTTTTAGCCAGTTCAAACCGATCACTCCTACTCCTTCGAAACCGTTTGGTTTGGTACGAGGCTTCCAGATTCCAGCACGGAAAACCGATACATTGGTATTGGATTCTTTAATTCTCCTTGCAGTTTCAAGCATCTGAGCTTCACTTTCCGCACTACATGGTCCCGCGATCATTAGAGGTTGTGTAAGCCCATCGATCCACTCATTTTTCAAATCATTTAAATTCATATTCTAAATTTTATTGTTTTTTTATATAATTTTTTCGTTGACAGCAATAGCCCTTTGGATTATAAAATTTAATTTATAATTCTTTTCAAAAAATGCCGTTCAAAAATTGTTTAAAGGAATCAGGAAAATAATAGGGCTCTACTTCTCCTGTATTTTTTGGAAAGAAATTCAGTTAACAGTACCAATAAAATCGGTAATACGTTCTGAAATTTCTATAATAAGAAGCAGAAAAACTAAAATAACCGCTAAAAAAATAATTAGCGGGTGCAAAAAAAGACAGATATGTGTTAGTCAATTTTTCCATTTTATTCTAGAAATGCGTTTGTTTTAGCCTTTCTGGTTGTATTTTTTTCTTGTCGAAAACATATTTTCAACAGAAATATTTGACAAATATATAAAAATTATGTCAAATCAAACTTCATTAAATCATCAAGATCTTTTAAAAGTGGATTTTTTTCGATCATTTTTTCAAACAGCTTTCTCTTGGTCACTACCTCAATCTTCAGATTTTCAACGTCTCTGACGTATTCTACCTCAATCATATGGTTTTGAATTTTTCTTTTAAAATGATTAAAAAATTCTCCGCTTATTTTATCAAATTCAACTTTGGCAGAATCTGAAGGGAATAAAACTTTGATTTTATTTTCCTCAGCTTTCTCCAGTTTGAAGGTTTTTACTGCGTTAAATACAAAGTTATTTTTTACCTGAAGCTGTTTAAGCATAATTTTCCATTCCATCTGCAGATCTGTATCTGTAAAATGGTTTTGAGGAAGGTTTTCAGTTTTCACAACAACATCTTCTGTTGCTTCTGCTTTATCTTCTTTATTCAGGAAAGAATTGATGCTGAAACCGGAAGAGATTCCCGGTCTGGATAATGGTTTGGTTGTTTTAGTTACAGAAACTACCTCTGCTTTTTCTAAAACTGCAGGCTGTTGTTCTGTCTTAACTTCTTTTTTCTCCGGAGTTTTTTCCGGCATTTTTATCTCCTGCTTCTCACTAAGAAACGGAGCCAGAATCAGGAACTTTTTTTTTTAGTATCGCCTAAATTAGCTGTCAGTGAAGCCAGCTGCATTAATGCAATTTCAACCGTAAGTCTTGGATTTTTGGAATTTTTATAATTAATATCTGCATGGTTGCAGATTTCAATGCCATCAATCAGCTGCTGGGCGGCCCACTTCTGTCCCTGTTCTATAAATTTAGATTTTGTCTTCTCTCCCACTTCAATGAGATCAATAGTAGAAGTATTCTGCGCCATCATCAGATCTCTGAAATGATTTCCTAATCCGGCAATGAATATGTGGGGATCAAATCCTTTTTTTACAATTTCATTGAATGCAAAAAGCACTTCAGGAATTTTGTTTTCCTTGGCGAGATCTACGATATTGAGATATTGATCATAATCCAGAATATTCAATACTTCGGCTGCTTTTGCCAGCGTAATATTTTTCTGAGAAAAGGTTGAAAGCCTGTCGAAGATAGAAAGCGCATCTCTTAATGCACCGTCAGCTTTTTGAGCAATCAGGTACAATGCGTCATCTTCGTACTGGATATTTTCCTTCTGGGCGATATTCTTGAGATGGTTCTGAATGTCTTCAATAACAATTCTCTTGAAGTCATAGATCTGGCAGCGGGATAAAATTGTTGGGATAATTTTATGTTTCTCCGTGGTTGCCAGAATAAAGATCGCATGGGCAGGCGGCTCTTCCAGTGTTTTAAGGAAAGCATTGAAAGCGGCAGAAGACAGCATATGAACCTCGTCAATAATATACACTTTGTATTTACCGACCTGAGGTGCAAATCTTACCTGATCTATCAGTTCCCTGATATCATCTACAGAGTTATTGGATGCAGCATCCAGCTCATAGATATTATAAGCAAAGCCGTCTTCTGAAACCGAGCCATCCTTCTCATTGATCTTTCTTGCCAGAATTCGGGCACAGGTAGTTTTACCTACACCACGAGGTCCGCAAAAAAGCAATGCCTGAGCTAATTGGCTTTCTTCAATTGCATGTTCTAAAGTATCCGTAATATGAGATTGCCCTACAACCGTATCAAACTCCTGAGGACGATATTTTCTTGCAGATACTATAAAATTTTCCATTGGTCAAAAATAAGAAATATAGTTTTAATTTGAAAATTAAAAGTTTTCAAATATCAACAAAAAAACATTTCTGCTTAAATCGGAAAACTTTTAACCCTTACTTTTTTTTGCTGTATGCAAAGTCAATCAATTCAACAATAGCCCCTTCAATCTCTTTTCTTCCTTCTTCAGTTTTCAGATCAATACCACAGAATTTATTGGCATTATATCCTGTATAAAGGTTAAGATAGTAAGCACCGGAAACAATCAGAGCCATAATTGCTCTGTGCCTTGTTGCCACACCTTCTCCGAAGTAAGGATCTGAGATATTTCCAAACAAAACCTCTCCTACATCTTCACGTTGTTCAACCAGTTTTTTAAGAATAGGCTTGCTTTCTGAAAGTTCCCAAAGGATAATTTTCTGAAGTTCTTTATTTTTCTTCAGGTTTTCAAATTGATTAAGTACAACCATTTTGGTAAGTTCATGTCCGCCGTCGGAAAAATCCATATCGACATCCTGATTGACCTGGCTCCAGTAATCCTGAGATTTGATATATTCATCGATCAGTTTATCAGTACTTCCAAAGTACTCATAGATCAATTTTTTATCAAATCCGGCTACCGCAGCAATTTTACTTACTTTTAATCCGGAGTACCCTTTTACTCTTAAAATTTTACCAACTGCAGCAAGCAGTTTTTGCTTTGTTTTTTCTTTGTCCCTAATGGGGCCCTGCACTACTTTTCTAGGCATAATTATTATTTTTTTGCAATATGCAATTTTTTATTAATATCATCAAACGCATTCAGCGTTTTGTCGAGATGTTCTTTTTCGTGTCTGGCAGTTACACTCATCCTTATACGCGCATCTTTTCTTGGTACAGCCGGGTAAAGAATCGGGTTGGTATAGATTCCTTTTTCTATTAGTAGTTTTCCGGCTTCTCCTGTTACATAAGGATCTCCAATTTTTACGGGAATAATTGCGGAACACGTAACTCCGGTGTCCAACCCTAAATCATCAAGCCCTTTTTTGAAATAATTGATATTGTTCCAGAGTTTTTCTCTCCAGATAGGTTCTTCGTCTATTAAATCAATGGCTTTAACAATTCCTGCGGATGATGGCGGAGCTGTTGCTGAGAAAATCTGCTGACGGGATTGGAATCTGATAAATGCTGCTATTTTTTTATCGGCAATGACATATCCTCCCAGGTTACCAAACGTTTTACTGAATGTTCCAGTGATGATGTCTACTTTATCCAGCAATCCGGCCTGTTCCAAAGTACCTCTTCCTGTTTCTCCAAGGATACCGACACCATGTACGTCGTCTACCATTAGAAAGGCATTATACTTTTTCACAAGATTGTAGATCTCATTAATACGGGAGGTATCACCATCCTGGGAATACACTCCGTCCACAATAACGAGTTTCGTACGGTACAGATTTTCAGATACCTTCAAAATGTGTTCCAAAGATTCCAAATTATTGTGCGGAAATGTTTTTTTATTGGTAAAAGCACATCCTTCGTGCACACTGGCATGTACTGCCATATCTAAAATAGCCAGGTCTTCTTTCTGCATCAAACATTGTAAAGAAGCGCTATTAGCTGTATAACCCGTAGTAAATACTACGGCTTCGTCTTCTGTTCTTTTAAAAAAACTTGAGATTTTTTTTTCCAAGGCATTGTGGTAATCAAAATACCCACCGATAAGAGGAGTAGCTCCTGTTCCTGTACCATATTTTTCGATTCCTTCAATAGCAGCCTGTTTTACTTTTGGGTGCTGCGTAAATCCTAAATAATCACTTGATACAAAACTAACAAATTCTCTGTTTTGGTTTGCAATATTTACATTCAGTATTGCATTGGTTCCTGAAGTGTTCTTCAGTCTGTAATTCATGTGTCCGTTAGACTTTACATAGTCTAAATATTCATAAAAAATTTCAGCCCTTTGAGCCATATCATTATCTGGTATATTCTCAAAGTCTTTAATAGTTGCTGTTGTGAAATTGATGCTCATCCTTAATCTTGTTTGTTGTGGTTTAAAAGAAACAAATATATAACTATTTAGAGGGCCTAAACGCCTGCATTAAGATTAAATATTATTAAAGACACAATAATTTATTCTTATTATCTGGTAACCAAACTATTTTATATATCTGTATCTTTTTAACATTCTTTTTCCTATTGAATTAATTAGTTTTTTCTTACCTAAATTTAATAAAAAAAGTAAACAATAAAGAAATATTAATATATAAATAATAAAAAAAGCCGATTATTTTTTACAACCATCTCATTTATAAAAGATTATTTTAAACCTGTTTTGTGATGATTATTCACCAAAATGACCCTTATAACGGGAAATCCGGCATGATTAAATCCCTACCGAGAGAGGAGAATCGTCATAAATTCCCTCCTACAGCAATTTTAAAGAAAAAAAATAAGCAGATTAAAACTTGTTACAATTTCTGAATTCTCCGGGAGTAGAGCCCGTCATTTTTTTGAAAAATTTTGAAAAGTTGGATGGATCATAGGTAAAAATACGGGCAATCTCTGCTATTGATTTATCGGAATTAATGAGCATTTGTTTGACCTGTTCTATAATTTTTCCATCATAAAAATAACAGGGATGCTTTCCCATTTCTTTTTTTACCGTATCGGTTAGGTGTTTATGAGAAACTGCAAGCGCTCCGGCAATTTCGTTCAGTCCCATAAAATCCTGAACAGTCCCGGAAATAACATCCTGAATATGTTTGTCCAGAAAGGTAAAATATTGACGGGTAATTTCTTCACTTCTTTTCATCATTTATTGTTTTTGCTAATCCGTATCAAGGTATAAATTTAATTATAAGATACAAAACAACATGGTGAACTTTTCGGATATTTCAAGCTAAATAGTTAATAAAAACTGTCTTTGAAGGCTTGTGTGGAATTTTTTACTTTCAGTTTTTCCAGAATATTCTGCCGGTGCCTGCTTACAGTATTGACACTTATGAAAAGCAGCTCTGCAATTTCCTTGCTGGCATAGCCTTCCCCTACAAATTTTAAAACTTCCAGCTCTCTTGGGCTCAGGATATTTTTATAATCAAGTTTATCTTTTACAACAACTTCTCCTTTTATTGTATTGATAATCATAAAATCAGAAACCGTAGATGAAGTAAGGGCAATATTATAAAGACAGAGAGCCAGTCTCAATCTGCCATTGGAAGGCGAATACACATAAAACATACGGTGTTTTACCCAACGGTACTCTTCATTTTTATCCTTCATCCTGATTTTTGATACGACACTGTATTCTGTACGTTGTTCCATTTCCATAGCCTCCAGTAATTTGAAAAAGCGGAGTTCATGGATATACTTCTTCAAGCGGTCATCAGGATGGATTTTTTTCAGCATCTCTTCTTCCCAGATGGTGTCTATTTCTGTTGGATTTCCGCCCATAGTCAGCCCAAGTTCTCCAGCCGCTGCAGATTTATAGATATAGCTTTTATTGGCCTGCATATCACTCAATACACAGATCGCTCCTTCCATCTGGGAGTACACAAGCGCTCTCTGCTTATAGACTTCTATATCAAGCATGCATTTTCCGGATGCGTTATCGAGCAATTGATCGCTGAGCTGTTTACGGATCTCCATAATGGTTATTTATCAGTATTGACGCGAATGAGGTTTAATAATACTTTTGCTAAAATAATAATTTACCCTTAGAATTTATCCAAAGAGAATGAAGAAGTTGATTTTAGGCTTTTGTGCCCTATTCCTGATTCAAAAGCTTTCTGCCCAGAGCCTTGAGAAAATGACCTGGTTCAATGAACCTGAAAAATGGGAAATCAAAAATAACAGCCTTTCGATGTTTGTAACGCCGCAGAGTGATTACTGGAGAGTTTCACATTATGGATTTACCGTAGATGATGCCCCATTTTATTACACCATTTATGGCGGTGAATTTGAAGCAAAAGTAAAAATCACCGGCAGTTACAAAGCCAGGTTTGATCAGATGGGTCTTATGCTGAGAACTGACAAGGAACATTACATCAAAGCCGGAGTGGAATTTGTGGACGGTAAGTACAACCTCAGCACTGTTGTGACCCACAACAAAAGTGACTGGAGTGTCATAACATTAGAAAAAACACCTCCTGCAGTATGGATAAAAGCAGTAAGAAGGCTGGATGCTGTGGAAATATTTTATTCTTTTGATGATAAAAATTACATCATGATGCGGAATGCGCCTCTTCAGGATAATACTCCGGTAATGGTTGGTTTAATGGCCGCCTGCCCAGACGGACAGGGATTCAACGCTGTCTTTGAGAACTTTAAAGTAAAACATCTGCCGGATGAGCGCAGACTGAAGTGGCTTGAAACTCATAAATAACGATTGAATTACACTTCAATATACAATCAGTTTAGTTCGCCTCCCGTCTATGGGAGGTTTTGTCTATTTAAAATGTTTTTTGAACCGGACAATAAAAAAGAGGCCTTGCTTTTCATGCAGCCTCTTTTGCTTTTGAGATAAAACCGTTTGTGTTCTTAGAATCGTTATTTATACAATAAATCTTTTTTATTCGTTGTGAAAATATTTTTGCAAAAATATGAATATTCATAAGCCTTGGCAAAGATACCATGTAGAATTTACCTCAGTCTTTTGTCAAACTTTTACTACAAAAAGCAATTAAATTCAGCTAAAAACTGTTCATCAGGAAATTTTTTAATAAAAACAGAAAAGCATCAATATTTATTAATTGCAAAACCCTAAAAGCAATCACAGACCCGGCACAGCACTGACATTGATAGGAATATTTTCAAAATGAATGCAGTATAAATTTATCACTTATTATTGAAATATCATAATGTTTCCGAAAACTTTCTATACCCTATCGTCTGTACACGGAGATAAAACTTGTACAAAACAGATTTTGCGATACTGATTTATCTCCATAATTTCACTATTTTTACACAATCAAAAAATATAAAACACAAAAGACCTGAAAACTTCAATGATAAAAATTTATATTCAATCGTTCCTGCCCATTAAAAAAACATTGACTTGTACAAACATTATTAACCGTCTTTTGCATTAATGCAGGAGATACAGATCAGTTTTGCACATATATGAGAGTTTGGGCATTTATATTTGCTTGCATCTATTTAAACATTCATGGACAGAGCCACACTTCTACGTGGTACAACATAGACAATGGGCTTCCGCAAAGTAGTGCAAAGGCCATTGTCAAAGACAAATATGGTTTTATCTGGATCTCCACAGAGAATGGTCTTGTACGGTATGACGGGAGTTCGTTTATTACGTTTAATAATTTCAAAGTAAACAATGTTCATTTCGGAGAATTCATTGGTGATCCGCTTCTGGACAGCATTACAGTCCTTAATAATTTCCAGGAGAATAAAATCATTATTAAAAACAGATTTCCAAAAATTTCCAATCTCAACGGTAATGATAAAATGGCTTTTTCTAATGGCAATACTATTGTACAGCGGATTGCCAATAATATTATAACCTCAAGCTTCTATAATGATATTCATTATTTTATACAGTTTAAACATTCATCCTATTATTTTACAGAAAAGAATGCCATTATCTATAAAGAGGGAAAAAAGGAGACCAAAATAGCAATCCCTTTTACCAATAAAGATCTGAACAATACTTTTGTACTGAATGAAACACTATTTATTAATGATCTGAAGAAAAGAAAAACCTATTCTATTCATAACGGACAGCTTTCTGTTTCTGAAAAACCAACACTTTTTAATCATCCGGACACCAAAATCTATTGGCAGCAGGTTACCAATCAGACTTTTATCATCAATCATGATAATATTTATATTTTAGAAGGCAATGAAAAGGATCTCCGCTTACAATTTCTTATTAATTTTGAGGAAATAGGCAATCACTCCTACTGTTCTATGTTCTATGATAAAGACTTTAATAAACTTTATCTGGGAACACTTAATAACGGGCTTAATGTGCTTAAGCTTACCAATTATTATATTTCGAAAAAAGAAGCAGATTTTTCCAACAATGTGTATTACGCTTCTCTCCCATTCAGTAAAAGTACCATCATTGCGGAGGACGGAACAGAATTTGGAAAAAATGGCATTGTGAATAAACACCTGTTCGGGTGCAATGACAATTATCTGATGATGTATGATGATTCCGAAAACATTCTGATCCGAAAGAGAAACAGTATTATCAGGTATTACAAAAATTCAGGGTATAAAAAGAAGGATTCTGCTTTCATCGGTAAGGGATTTGAAAGTTTCATGAAAAGCGGAAATCTGTATGGAATTACGTTTACGGATCTTTCGGGTACTCAACTTCGTCTCTATAAAAACAATCTTTTTACCCATCCGGATTTCATTTATAATTTTAAAAGTTTTGTCAATATTTTTTTCCAATACAGCGACCATGAAATTTTAACCGGGAATAGTGATGGTTTGTATTCGATCAAACTGGGGAGCAATACAATAACTCCCATCATCAAAAATATTCATGTTAAAAGTATTTTCAGGACTAAGGATAATCTGATTTGGATTACTACGAATAAAAGCGGGTTTTATCTTTTCAAAAACCACAAACTCATTAAGATGCCGAATGACAGGAATGGCCACCTGCAATCTGCTCATTATATGCTTGAAGACCAAAAGGGTGCTTACTGGATTTCCTCCAACAATGGTCTTTTCAAGGTTCCTAAAAAACAACTGCTTCAGTACGCAGAAAACAGAAAAACGCCGGTCTTTTATTACCGTTTCACCAAAAAAGACGGCTTTCTGACGAATGAATTCAATGGCAGTTCGGAACCTAATGCGTATGCTTTGGAAAATGGGGAATTCGTATTTCCTTCAATGGACGGCTTTGTGTTTTTCAACCCGAACAACATTCGGACTTATTATCCGGAAAGGAATAAAATCTATATTGAAAGGGTAAAAATAGGAAATGCTGAACCTCAGTATTTTCATCAGACACTTGATTTAAAGAATGATTATAAAACTGCGGATGTTTTTATAGATATTCCCTATTTTTCTAATCCGGAAAACCTTTACCTCGAAGGAAAAATATCGGGAAAAGAAAATACTGATTGGGAGCAGATTGCAACAGGAAATGAATTAAAATATACCATCAGCAATCTTTCTCCGGGTGAATATACACTTAGTATAAGAATTCTTATTTCTCCTGAAGGAAAATATGAGGTTAAAACAATACGTTTCAATATTGAGCCACTTTTTTATCAGACATTGCTGTTCAGAGTGGCTGCTTCTGTTATTATACTGATCATCATCATTGTGATTGTTCAACTGACCACCAACTTTTTAAGAATAAAAAATAAAGCATTAAAGCAAATTGTCCATAATAAAAACTCTAAACTGAAAGAAACGTCCCTTCATCTTGAAGTGGTAAAAAGCAACCTACAGAAAGAAACGGAATATCAGAAAAAACTGGTGGAAACCATCAGTCACGATATCACCACTCCTATCCGGTTTATCGCCATGCTTTCTCAGAAACTTCATGAGTCTGATGATGTGGAGCTTCAGAAGAAATATTTTGACAGTATTTATAAATCTTCAGAGCAGCTTTACCAGTTTACGCTGAATTTAAAAGAATATACTGAGCTTTACAAAGCAGAAAATATTTTTGAAGAAAAAGAATACCCTATCAACAAAATCCTGGAAATCAAAAACAGGCTATTCTGTGAAATTGCCAAAGAAAAGGGAACAACAATCACCCAACTTACTGAACGCACCGTGTATTCTAAAGTAAACGAAAGTATTTTGACCGCCATTATTCATAATATTCTTGATAATGCCGTGAAAAATACTTTTGAAGGAAACATCAACCTGAATATTACAGAAAACCAACAAAAAACTACAATCATAATTGCTGATACAGGTACCGGAATGTCTGCTGAACAGATTGCCACTTATATGAACCTGTTCAGAAATCCTAAGCTGGAAACCCCCAGCTTTAAAGGGAAAGGTCTTGGTCTGCACATGGTTATCCATCTGGTAAAAAAAATCAACGCTGAAATAAGTTTCAGCCAGAACGAGCCTTCGGGAACGGTTGTGAAAATAATACTCAATAAAAACTAGCCTCTATGAAAGAAAGAATTTTAATTGCTGATGATCATTACGTTGTAAGGGCAGGAACCTCTCTGGTTCTTGAAACTGCCTATCCGGAGTTGAAAATAGATTTTGCAGAAAACTATGACCAGGTGAAAAAAAAGCTTGAGAGTTCACGTTTTGACCTGCTTATTTTAGATATTGATATGCCTGGAACACAGTATAAAAAAATGATTCCGGAGCTTAAAAACATACAGAATGACCTCAAGATTCTTATTTTCTCAGGTTATGATAAGGATGTTGCCATCCAATATATCAGAGAGGGCGCTGAAGGTTACCTGAATAAGCAAAGCAGTGAGGATGAAATCAAAAATGCAGTGAAAACGGTAATCGAAAAAGGATATTTTTATCCTGCAGAACTGATTGGCCTTATTATTCAGAACAAAAGAAACAATCCTGTAGAAAAACTGTCATCCCGTGAATATGAAATCTTCAAACTCCTTGCTGATGGAAACGGAAATCTTGAAATTGCCAACAGGCTTAATATCCAGATGTCTACCGTGAGTACTTACAAAAAAAGAATTTTTCAAAAGCTTGATGTCACCAACATTGCAGAGCTTATCAAGGTATATGAAATGATGCATTAATAAAAGGGGCCGGAACCCTTATTATATTCCTGCCCCCGAAAAAACACAAATTTCATTAGTTTTTAAATTAATCCCTTGGATTTTGTATATTTTTAATCATTGTATTTTTAGAATCATAAGACGGTTTATCAGTACAATCTCTGCACAGAAAGAAACAGTTCTCTTGTATTATCAGAAGCATTAGAATCTGTAGTTGTAGCATCACTGCTGCCTGTTGTAGATTTATTATCTACACGGAATGCATAATACACTCTGTACCACCTTGGCTCCGGTTCCTGTATCGTAATATCAAATGTTACCGTTTCATTATGGGATTGTGTAAGATAAACACCATCATCAAACTGTCTGTAAGCTCCTGGTGATAATTTAATATTTCCATTGTCCGAATCTCCGGTATGGGTAGACATTTCCGAAACCCAGATTTTCACATCTGAAGTTCCTACATTATAAAGTCTTGGATTAAAAGTAGTAGCGGCCCCTGTACCTGCTGAACTGCTGTTAAATTGAGCATCAAGTCTCAGAAAACCTCCCAACACAGGAAGATCAGAAAGGTAGGAGCTGGCCAGTGTACCAGCTCCTGAGGTACCCGCAGGAATGCTTCCATGATAGTAGATCAGGTCTCCAATGGTAATATCATCATCTTTACCTCCAAATGCAAACTTCCAGGTGGTTCCATTGAACATATAATATCCGGCTTTATCTACCTTTGCTGTCTTCACAGAAGGCATCGTCACAGCCTGAGTCACATAGACCAATGCTCCGGTCTGCGCTGCCAGGTAGACATCATCTTTAGCTTTCAGCTGATCTCCAGTCATTCTTGGAGCCATTACACCATCAGGAACAGTTGTGACATCCGGTTTGCCTTCCACATGTAATGTTACTTTAGGAGAATCCGTATTGATGCCAACCTGTGAATACATAGCAGTTGAAATACAAAGCATAATGCCAATAAGGGGTAATTTTATTTTCTTCATTTTAGTATATTTGTTAAAAAATTATTTGATTTATTTAAGAAGTGAATAAATCATGTGGATCAATTGATAGGTCATCAATTAACCCTTGTTGAGCTAGCTGGTGCAAAGTTATCCGGGATAATAAATCAAATTTCTGAATAACTAATGAAAAACCGGAAACGGCTCATAAAAACACAAATAACTAACAATCAGCATTTTATTACAGTCATTTTTTGACATCTGACTGCTATAAAGCGTATTGAAATGATTTAAAATTATCCGTTACCACAAATGAATACCGCAAAAGACATAAAAATTGAACAGTACAAAAGACAGCTGGTGTATTATTACAATATTCTGATGTCTGTTATTCTTGCTGTATTTGGGTTGATATTTACTTTTATCATCCCGGATAGAGTAATGGCCTGGTATCTTTTTGGAGGACTTTTTTTAATGGTCTACACTTACCTGATTGTTCGCAAAACGTATTCGATAAATGTAATGGTACATTCATATATTATCATTGCAACGCTTTTTAATTTTTATATCATGCTTGCTTTCTGGAACAACTCTATTGCAAGTTTTGTCTGGCTTATCCCGATTCCACTGGCAGCATATGTTTTTTTTCAGAGGAAATATGTCTTTATTTACAGCCTTTTTGTGCTCTTGAATATTATAACAGGATATCTTATTTCAAAAAATTTCAGCTTTGATTTCCCATTGCACAGTCAGGATGATGTAAGAATTACAGATACTATCCTTATGGTTTCCAATGTAGCTGTAATATCCCTTCTGATCTACTTTAAGGATAAAATAAAAAGAGTTGAAATTTATCATGAAATTGAAGAGAAAATCCTGAATCCGGAAGTTCAGCCCACCTTTGTGACAGAAAAAGCTCCTTTTGCAGATGAACTTTTTGAGAAAATTGAGCTTGTCATGAGAGAAAAACAGTTGTATAAAGATGTTAACTTCAATATTTCAAAGCTTTCTGCAGAAATGGATATCAACAGCAGCTATATCTCCAAATCAATCCGTGCAAAGGGATATCCCAACTTCAATAATTACCTGAATATGCACAGAATTGAATGCGTAAAAAGGCTGCTTACTGAAAATGATATTGAGAAGGTAACCCTTATGTATATTTATACCGAAGCTGGGTTCTCAAACCAGTCTACTTTCAACAGAGTCTTCAAACAGATGGAAGGCATTACCCCTTCCGAATACATCAGCAGTTTACAAATCCACTGATTTGTTTCACCAATACATATGATTGAGATAATGATTTTTAGATTCGGAAAATAATCATGAAATTTACATGACTTAATTTTTCTGTCAAACTGCTGCATTTTAATTGCAAAAAAATCATGAATTCATTTGAAAAAGCCAATCAGGGAAGCTCACGTTTCCGATATATAAAACTTTGTATTTTCTTTTCAGGACTTTCGGTTTTTGCACAGCTTTATCTTTTCCAGCCCATGCTGCCTATGGCTGCAGAACAGTTCGGGGTGTCTGTAGGTGATACTTCCCTTCTTGTATCTTCCTCCACAATAGGTATGGCATTGGGGTTACTGTTTTTCGCTTTCAAAGCAGACAGTTATTCCAGAAAAGGTCTCATGGTCTTTTCATTGATTTCATCTGCTCTGCTTACCGTTATTTCTACCTGGATCCCAAGTTTGAGCCTCCTGATCGCTATCGGGGTACTGAAAGGTTTTGTTGTTTCCGGAGTTTCGGCAGTTGCGCTGGCCTATCTCACAGAGGAAGTAAATGCTTTGGCAGTACCTGCAGCCATCAGCATGTACCTTAGTGGTAACACCATCGGTGGAATGAGCGGAAGAATAATGGCTACCCTTCTTGCAGGTGAATTCGGATGGCGGAATGCTGTTCTTTTTATCGGGATAGAAAGCTTCATTCTGGGGGCTGTATTCTGGAAACTGTTTCCGGAATCAAGGTTTTTCAATCCACAGAAAACAGATTATCATCTTAAGGTAAAACAGATGAAGTTTTTCCTGACTAATCCTTATATGCTTCGATTATACTGCACAGCTGCTCTACTGATGGGTGTTTTCGTGAGTGTTTACAATTATCTGACGTTCAGACTGGAAGCAAAACCATTTTCGTTAAGCCATTTTATTATTGCTTTTATCTTTCTCATGTATATTTTCGGAGTTTTTGGAACGATGATCACAGGCCGTCTTTCCAGAAGATTTCCCATGAATGATATCCTGAAAGGTTCTATCTTATTTATGCTCACCGGCGCGGCATTGTTATTATCTGAAAACATTTATATACTTATTTTCGGACTCGGCCTTTTTACCCTTTCCTTTTTCGCAGCCCACACGATGGCCAGCCAGATGACTGCGTTGTATGCCAAACGTGGGAAATCTTCAGCCACTTCTATTTACTGGTTATTTTACTATTTTGGGTCCAGTATTCTGGGCAGTGGTACCGGTTATCTCCTTCATGCTTATTCCTGGAATGTCTTTATAGGAATCCTTATCGTAGCCGTTATTACAGCCCTTCTGCTCACTACGGCTAATGTAGTGCCTAAAGAGAGAACAAAAAACTAGTACCACATACGTACCACATCCATTTTTTTGGCAATATGCTATAATTCGCCTATAGGTGTACTATTTTAACAGATTGTTAATTTTTTTATAGTAAAAATTTAACCTAACCTTCACTAAAACGGCATACAAATATGGGATGCCGGGCATAGTATTTGCTGTTTATACAGAACTTTATCATCACCTAAAAATCAAAATATTATGAACGTAGCAGATTTAAAAATCAAGAACTTGGTGGAGTATAATAATCAGATTTATACCATCTCTGAGATCTTTCACAATGTCGAGCAGGCTTATTTTGTTAAAATTGAAAATGATATTCAAAGTATCTCAGTCCCGGCAGCTTCTATCAAACCTATCAAAATAACAGAAGAATGGCTTGAAAAACTGGGATTCTCACGAACGTACAGTTCGGATAAGAGTATACGGTACGAAAGACCGGAACCTTTTATAAAATATGATATAGACCTGAGTTCCAGAAAAATACTGGAGGGTCTGAAAATATATGGGAACGCTATAAAGTGCAAGTACATCCATGAGTTTCAGAATATTTTCTCAAGCTTATTCGGAAAAGAAACAGCTTTGCATTATGGTTATTTGAAAACAGAATCGTAGTTTAAATGGTTCTAAGCTGTAGAAGACCACAATTTACTTTGTAAATTGTGGTCTTCTTTTTAGAATAAAGCATAAAAAATCCATATCTTTTTCATTTAGAATAAATTCCGAAAACTTCACCATTGATATTTCATTAATTTCATTGATATTTGTATTAACAACATAAAAAAACACATCAATGATTTTAAAGATTATTAATTCTGCATTAATTCTATTTGCAGTCTTTATGGGCTTCAAACAAGGAATAGCCATGATTTCCGGTAACCCTGAAATGTCAGAAATGTTCGGGAAATGGGGATTTGACAAAACAGGACTTATGATCAACGGAGCAGTTACTATACTGGCTTCTGTAATGATTTTATTTCCAAAAACTTTTGTCTGGGGAAACTTTCTGATGGCTGCAGGCATCCTCCTGATCATCTGTTTTCAGCTTTTAAATAAAGACCTGAAAGGAGCCATGGTAGAACTTCCCTTTCTTTGTATGAACCTCCTTATTGTTTATCTGCAACATCCTCTGAAAAGCTAAAGCCAATGAGAACCTTTAAGTTAATCATCATATTCCTGACAGGCTTTTCCTGTATGGCCTGCGGACAAAGCGCAAACAAAAAGAAACAAAATCTACAACCACAAATTTTAAAAAAACAACAAATAATGGACTTATCAAAAATAACAGATCCTGAAGTTAAAAAAGCCGTAGAAGCTTTACAAAACGGTGATAAAAACTGGTATAGCTTCTTTACAGAAAATCCTGCAATGACAGACGACGGTAATCCCATAGATTTTAAATCTTTCTTCTCCAATGCTCTGGGGAACGAAATGTTTCTCAGCATAGACCGTGTAGAAAATGATGGGAAAAATATATATGGAAATTTTAAAGCCGGAAAATGGGGAACATTTCAGACTTACTTCAAATTCCATAAAAATACGGAAGGGAAATTTGATAAACTGGATATCGGGCAGGCCAGATAAATTCTTTTTTTACTGAAAAAGTATCATTGAAAGCTACTTTATTCTTTTAAATTTAATATCAGTGAGACTTCTACCTGATAAAAGGAATCTTTTAATACCATTATTTTTATCATATTTAAAAATACTTTAAAATTTCCTATTCATTAAATGGTAAATCAGGATCTTCGGATTCTGATTTATTTTTTTGCCAAATGACAATAAAACAGGCATCAAATCACCGTTTTCATTCCGTATTTTTACAGTAAACTTAATCAGTCATCATGAAGGAAGTTATCGTGTATCAAATTGATTCTTTTACCAAAGAAAAATTCAAAGGAAATCCTGCAGGAGTTGTGTTAAACGCTGAAAATATGACATCTGAAGAAATGCAGCTCATTGCCAGAGAACTTAATAATTCTGAAACGGCATTTGTTTTCAAACCTGATAACCCAAAAGAAAATTTTGATTACCAGGTCCGGTATTTTACCCCTACCACAGAAGTTCCGTCCTGTGGACACGCCACCATTGCTGCACTGTACGCAAAAGCTCAGGAAGATCAACTGGATTCCTGCACTGTTGCAATACATACACAAATCGGAATATTACCAATTCACATTGAAAGAAAAGACAATGATTATCTCATCACCATGACACAGGGAAAATTTGAACTGAGTCCTGCGTTTGATACTTCGATAACCCAAAGAATTGTGCTGGCCCTGGGACTGACAATGGATGATCTTGATGAAAAATGTCCTGTACAAATCGCTTCCACGGGCCATTCAAAAGTAATGATTGGTATTAAAAGCAATATCATCTTAAATCATCTGGTTCCGGACCTTACCGCTTTGACAAAGCTTAGTAAAGAAATCGGCTGCAACGGGTATTTTGTGTTTACTTTCGATACAGATGAAAAGGAGATATTAACCAATGGAAGGATGTTTGCACCCGCCATCGGTATTTCTGAAGATCCGGTTACCGGAAATGCCAACGGTCCCTTGGGAGGTTATCTTATTCAAAACAAAATCATAGAGACGGCTGATGAAATTTTTGAATTTACAGGAAAACAAGGAGAAGCCATCAATAGGATTGGTGAAGTAAAAGTACAGGTCAGCGTGAAAGACAGCCAACCCGGCATCATCCGTATTACCGGAAATGCAGTAGGTGTTTTCAGAACAACTATGACCTTGAAATAATTCTGACATTTAAATTAAAAAAATTGTCCCCATTGAAGAAAACCTGTCGTCATTAAGATGAATCAAAAATTTAAATACAATGAAAGAATTCTTATTAGTCTTCCGTGCAGACTACAAGTCTATGCCCAAGACATCACCGGAACAAATGCAGGCCAACACCCAGAAATGGATGAACTGGATCGCAGGAATTGCTGCGCAAAATAAACTGGCAGACAGAGGAAACCGCCTGGAAAGTACTGGACAGGTTGTAAAATCAGACGGAATAATTTCTGATGGTCCATACGCTGAAATTAAAGAATCCATTATGGGATATACACTTATCAACGTGGAATCTATTGAAGAAGCTACGGCTTTATGCAAAGACTGTCCTATTCTGCTATTTGGTGGAAGTGTAGAGGTAAGGGAAATCAGTAAATTGTGACAATTAGCTTTGATACAGCCTTTTGATGAGCCATGACCAATCCGAATGAAATAACACCGCATTTATTCAGAACCGAGTACAGTAAAATCGTTGCAGTACTTTGCAGAAGTTTTGATATCAAACATATCGAGATTGCAGAAGATATTGCCAGCGAAACCTTTCTGAAAGCTTCGGAATACTGGGCATTACATGGACTTCCGGATAATCCTGCAGCCTGGCTTTACACGGTGGCTAAGAATAAAGCAAAAGATTATTTCAAACACCTTTCCATTATTGAAAAGAACAAAGAAGAAGTAAGAACCGCCGAAAAAGAGCATCCGGTCATAGATTTCGACACCAAAAACATCACTGACAGCCAGCTGGAAATGATTTTTGCGACCTGTAACCCTGTCAATTCCCGGGAAACTCAAATATGTCTGGCTCTTCAGATTCTCTGTGGCTTCAGTGTTGAAGAAATCGCCAATGCTTTTCTTTCCAAAACGGAAACGATTAAAAAACGCTTGCAAAGAGGTCGGGAAACTCTCAGAACACACCATTTTACAATAGATTCTTTACGTGAACAGGATATTCACCAGCGATTGGAGACGGTACTGACTACTTTATATTTATTGTTTAATGAAGGTTATTTTTCCAGAACGAATACTCTTTTAATCCGTAAAGACCTTTGCCTGGAAGCCTTAAGACTTACCCTGATCCTTACTGACAATCCGTTTACCAATACTCCCAAAACCAATGCTTTGATGGCTTTGATGTGTTTTCAGAGCTCTAGGCTTGATGCAAGAACCAATGATGAAGGTGATGCCATTCTTTTTGATGAACAGGATGTAACATTATGGGATAAAGCTTTGATCGAAAAAGGCAATTATTACCTGATAGAAGCCTGTAAGGTGGATAGCACATCCGTTTCAAAATACCATCTTGAAGCTGGTATTGCGTATTGGCATACTTCATCCGCTAAAGATAAATGGCAGCATATTTTAACGCTGTACAATCAACTTATTATCATTGAATATTCTCCGGTTACAGCTTTAAACAGAGCTTTTGCTTTTTCCAAAGTGTATGGAAATGAGATGGCTGTTACTGAAGCGGAAAAACTTAACCTCATCAACAACGAATATTATCATGGATTGCTGGGCTATTTGTATGCTGAAATCCAACCGGATCAAGCGATTTATCATTTTGAAGAAGCGATCCGTCTTACAAAGTCAAAGCTGGAAAAAGAGACTTTACAGAAACAGGTCAATCTTTTAAAAAATCCAAAGTAAGATTAAAAAAGAGCCTCCCAAACTATTATTGAGAGGCTCTTTTATTATTTATCATTTACAGTCTTGAGAAATAAATCTTCTTTCCCGATAAGGTAGAGATCTATCAATGCTTGCTTGTTGATGGTAACAATATCACCGTTTTTAATCTTGAATTTCTTTTGTAAAGGCTTTCCATTAAAATAAACTGTATCTGAATCAAGCAGAAGGTTCAATTTAGATGATGAAAGACCTAAACATGTCCTGATAACAGTTGAAACTCTGACGTTAAAATCAAATGAAGATTGTATTTCAAATGAAATCATCTCACCGTCCATCCTGATCAGATCTTCAACAGGAATGGCATTGAACAGAATTTCGTATTCTACGCTTTCCAGATCTGCTTCTACATTATTTTTTCGTCTTATCTCCTGTGAGAATGCGTATTCCCAGGCAATTTCCGTATTGTTTTCTGAAAATTTATTGAACAGTTCTTTACTCACAGATTCTGTTCTTATTCTTGAAAAAACAGTCATGTTATAGGTGTTGCTGCATTTTACACATCGGTAAATCAACCATATATCAATATTCTTTTTTTGAGCATTCAGTCTGAATTTATCGCTGCAGTAAAACCTGTCACTGTTACAATGATTGCATTTCTTTTTTAGTAAGGGAGTATTTTTCGCTTTTACCTCCCAAATATGTTTTGTACTCATTACTTATAATCGTGCTTGGTATTCTTTGTTGGATTTTTTCCATATTATTCACGCATTACAAGAAGGTTGATGCATCTGAGATTTTCCCAAAGAATATTCTTAAGGTTTATTTTGATCTGTATTCAGTCTTTAAAAATCACAATGATTAAAGCTAAAACAACAGATATAGCTGCCTTTTGCAGGCAATGCAGTAGATAATATGATCAAATGAAAACCTGTTCGGATAGAATTATCCAAACGAAAGAACGATCAGCCTGTGGTTACGAAGACTGATACTAAGCAGTAATAAGTTTAAGTGTTGTTCTCAAAACGACCTGTTTACTTGGTTATAATAAAAGTAGTCAATTTTCGGGGAAGAACACATCATTTTTTCATAGTAAATCAAAAAGGAAAACAAACAGCATTTATTTCAACACAAATCTGAACCATACAACAAATAAAAATTGAACTATACAGCAAACCTGCCTTTTCTGTTTCTTACGAACTTTGCTGTATTAAAATCATCAAAATGAAACAGATTAATACAATTTACATCAACGGTGAATTT
Organism: Chryseobacterium rhizoplanae; assembly: GCF_900182655.1. Classification (GTDB taxonomy): domain Bacteria; phylum Bacteroidota; class Bacteroidia; order Flavobacteriales; family Weeksellaceae; genus Chryseobacterium; species Chryseobacterium rhizoplanae. The sequence goes on along the minus strand of NZ_FXTC01000001.1, from coordinate 481,713 downwards.
GTTACACCGAATGGAACAGAAACATTTGACCTTATCAACCCTGCGAACAATCAAAAAACCGGAGAAGTTGTTCTTGGAAATGAAGAAGACACCCGAATGGCCATTGCCGCTGCGAAGAAAGCTTTTAAAACCTTTTCAAAAAGTACAAAAGAAGAACGTATCAGTTTACTTCAAAAACTGCATGAAGCAGTGAGTAAACGGGAAGATGAACTGGTTTCTGTGATGGTGAATGAATATGGAGGAACGTTACAATTCTGCAGAATGAGTGTCCAAAATGCAATTTCAGCCTTTACCACAACTATTACTACGCTGGAATCTTATGACTTTGAAAGAGCAGTCGGACATTCTAAAGTACGTTTTGAATCTTTGGGAGTGGTAGGAATCATTACTCCATGGAATGCCAGCAACAGTTTCATCTGCAACAAACTGGCTACCGCTATTGCTGCCGGTTGTACAGCCGTCATTAAGCCAAGTGAAATGAGTGCTGCCCAAACCCAGCTGCTTACCGAATGTTTCCATGAAGCTGGATTACCTGCCGGGATTTTCAATATTGTAAACGGATTAGGAAATGTAGTTGGCGCAGAAATTACCCAACATCCTGATATCGCAAAAATTTCTTTCACCGGGTCTACCCTCACAGGAAAAGCTATTGCCAGAGGAGCCGTAGATACTATGAAAAGAGTAACGCTTGAACTTGGCGGAAAATCCCCGAATATCATTCTTGAAGATGCAGATCTGGAAAAAGCTATTCCAATGGCTGTTTTCGGAGCGTATATGAACAACGGACAGGCCTGCATCGCTCCTACCCGCCTGCTTGTTCCCGAAAACAGATTGCATGAAGTAAATGAACTGGCTAAAAAGGCTGTAGAAAAAGTAAAAGTAGGAAATCCTAATGAGGAAGATACTCTTGTAGGACCAATGGTAAGCGCCAAGCAGTTTGAAAGAGTACAAAGCTACATCCGTCTGGGACAGGAAGAAGGTGCTACTCTTCTTGCAGGTGGTGAAGGCAAACCGGAAGGCTTTGAAAACGGTAATTTTGTAAAAGCAACCATTTTCACCAATGTTCGTAATGATATGCGTATTGCTCAGGAAGAGATTTTCGGACCTGTGCTGTCTATCATTCCTTATACCAATGAAGAGGAAGCGGTTGCAATTGCGAATGACACTACTTATGGGCTGGCAGCTTACATCAGTTCTTCCGATAAAGAACATGCAGAACGTGTTGCAGCGCAGATTGATGCCGGAAGAATATGCATCAACGGGTTTTCACATGACCCTTATGCCCCTTTCGGCGGGTTTAAGCAAAGTGGCATTGGCCGTGAGTATGGTGTATTCGGATTGGAAGCTTATCTGGAACCTAAAACCATTCTTGCCTGATAGTAAAATCCTCAAAGTCTGTGATTAGCGGGCTTTGAGGATTTAATCAACAGGTAATTCATCATTGATCCTAAAAAAGTTTTGTAAGTTTGAAAAAGAATCCATCAAGAAACAACCGTCTGAGCCATGAGCGAAAATAATATTCCCTTACCTATCAATTACTCCTGCCATTTTTCAGAATTCAGGGAAGGAGAACAGTTTGCGAGAATCCATAGTCTGGGGCTGGTCCTTTCCGGGGAAATGGAACTGAATGACGGGATCACAAAGACAATATTTAAAGAGGGTGAACTTTATTCTGCGAGGAAAAACCGTCTCCTGAAGTTTGCAAAATATCCACCTAAAAACGGGGAGATAAGAACGGTAACTATCTATTTTGATGAAACCATCTTACGTGATTTCAGCCGTGAATATGGTTATCAGGCGGAGAAGAAAGACAACACTCCGGCTTTTATAAAACCGGATCAAAAGGCATTAACTTCTTTTATGTACTCTTTACTGGCGTACGAAGAACTTCCTGCTTCTACAGAACTTCTGCGTCTCAAACAGAAAGAAGCTTTACTTCTGATGCTGAGCGATGATCCGGGTCTTAAGGATATTTTATTTGATTTCTCTGAGCCTTACAAAATAGATATTGAAACTTTTATGAACAAAAACTTTCATTTCAATGTCAATGTAGAGCGGTTTGCTTATTTGACCGGGAGAAGCCTGTCTGCCTTTAAAAGAGATTTTCAAAAGATATTTGGGATTCCCCCAAGACAATGGCTGCAGCTTAGACGGTTAAAGGAAGCTCATTTTCTGCTTACTCAAAAAGGGAAATCGGTTTCTGATATTTATCTGGATCTGGGCTTTGAAAATTTATCTCATTTCTCCTTTGCATTTAAAAAGCAGTTTGGCTATCCACCGAGTTCATTACAGGCAAAATAACTCAGACTTCATCTAAAAACACATATCTGAAAGTGAGGATCATCAAAATAACAGATCGTGCTATGAAAATCATAACACGATCTGAATTATTGAATCTAATTATTTTAAAGTTTTTTAAAGTGCATATTCTACAGAGGCTTCCTTAGCGGCTGCCACCATTGCTATCAAAGCTTTTTCGGTTTCTTCCCAGTGTCTTGTTTTCAGTCCGCAGTCTGGATTTACCCAAAGCTGATTGGCCGGAATGACGTTCTGGGCTTTTCTCAACAGTTCAATCATTTCTTCTTTGGACGGAACCCTTGGGGAATGGATATCATATACGCCGGGGCCGATTTCGTTCGGATATCTGAAGTCTGCAAAAGCATTCAGCAGTTCCATCTGAGAACGGGAACATTCTATGGTAATCACATCTGCATCCATATCAGCAATATTTTCAATAATATCATTGAATTCCGAATAGCACATATGGGTGTGAATCTGTGTAGCATCTTCCACTCCGCTTGCTGAAATTCTGAAAGCTTCTACCGCCCATTTCAGGTAGTTCTGCCAGTCTGTTTTCCGTAATGGAAGCCCCTCTCTTATCGCAGGCTCATCAATCTGGATGATTCTGATTCCGGCTTTTTCAAGATCCACAACTTCATCTCGGATGGCCAGAGCAATTTGCTTACACGTCTCTGAACGAGGCTGGTCATCACGTACAAAAGACCATTGTAAAATGGTAACGGGGCCTGTAAGCATTCCTTTTACCCATTTTTCAGTCTGGGATTGTGCATACTGAGACCAATACACCGTCATTGGTGTCGGCCGGGAAACATCACCAAAGATCACAGGCGGCTTTACACAACGGCTTCCATAGCTTTGTACCCAGCCATTTTTCGTAAATACAAAACCTTCCAGCTGTTCCCCGAAGTATTCCACCATATCGTTACGCTCAAATTCTCCGTGAACCAATACATCTATTCCTATTTCTTCCTGCCAGTTGATGGTTCTCTGGGTTTCTTCTTTCAGTAAAGTATCATACTGCTCTGCCGTAAGCTCTCCTTTTTTGAATTTTGCTCTCCAGCTTCTTACCTCCGTGGTCTGTGGAAATGACCCGATGGTTGTTGTTGGAAATAAAGGAAGCTGAAGGACTTTCTGCTGTTCTTCTTTGCGGATTTTGAAGGTATTTGTTCTTTGTGCATCTTTTTCAGTAACAGCATTTGCTCTTTGCTTTACCTCATCATTATGGATAAGCGAGGATGTTCTTCTGCTTGCAATTGCTTTTTTATTTTCTTCAAAAGAAGCAAGAATCTGTTCATTTTCTGTTCCGGATGCCAGTTCTTTAAGCGTTACCACCTCTGCCACTTTCTGTTTGGCAAAAGCCAGCCAGTTTTTAATTTCCGGATTAAGACTGGTTTCAAAATCAAGATCACATGGTGAATGAAGCAATGAAGAGGAAGGAGCAATTAAAACCCTTTCAGATCCCAATTTGTCAACTGCTTTTCTGATGAAAGACAAAGATTTTTCAAAATCATTTTTCCAGATGTTTCTGCCGTCAACCACTCCTAATGAAAGGCTTAAGCTTTCCGGAATAGCATTCAGGATTTCATCCAACTGTTCCGGGTTTCTTACCAGATCAATATGCAATACATTCACAGGAAGTGATGCCGCAAGTGATCCGTTATCATTTAATCCTTCAAAATAAGTGGCCACAATCAATTTCAGTTTTGGGAAGCGTTTTCTTATTTCAGTGTAAACAAAATGATAGGTTTCTTTGGCTTTCTCCGTTAAATCCAACGCTAGAAAAGGTTCATCAAACTGAATCCATTCTGCTCCCTGATCCTGAAGTTTGGTTAAAATCTCAGTATATACGGACAGAAGATTTCCAGCCAGATCCAGTTTATCAAATCCTTCTTCTTTTTCTTTTCCTAATAGCAGGTAAGAAACCAGCCCGATAATTACCGGCTTTGCATTGATTCCTGCCTGCTTAGCTCCTGCAAATTCATTGAAAATTTTATCCGAACTCAGTTTAAACTGCTGATTTTTATAAAACTCGGGAACGATATAGTGATAATTGGTATCAAACCATTTTGTCATTTCCATTGCAGTGATATCTAATCCTTCTTTCTGATATCCTCTTGCCATAGCGAAGTAAAGATCCAGCTCAGAGTTGTTCTTTCTAAGCACTACTTCATGATAACGTGTGGGAATTGCTCCTACCACAAGGCTCATATCCAATACCTGATCATAGTATGAAAAATCATTACATGGGATAAGATCTATTCCTGCTTCTTTCTGAATGTTCCAGTTTTGGTTGCAGATCGTTCTGCCAGTATTCAGAAGTTCTTCCAAAAGGATTTTACCTGACCAATATTGCTCGCAGGCTTTTTTGAGTTCTCTTTTGCTACCAATACGCGGATAGCCCAGAATGTGAGTTTGCATTTTTAAACTTTTTAATTAAACTTAATGGTAAAGTCCTTTTAAAATGCTTCGTAATGTTTTAACGGATAAAAGTTTCTGGGATCACGATATAACAAACAATACAATTTCCTTTACAGAGAAAATGTATACATCCGATATATCATCTGTATGACCCAAAAGCTTCAGACCGCGAAAGCATTGTCAATTCAGTAAAGGCAGGTCTCCTGACTTGTAACAGTTTCCGTCATCCTTCCCGCTTTTGGCAGTGGATATGCAAGGACAGAAACCTTTGGCATGTTACTTACAGTTGCGCGACAGCTCGTGATTCTCACACGATTCCCTATTAATCTACGTTAAGTAAAACCTTTCCTGTTTGATGAAGTATCTCTAAAGAACTGTTGTACTTTTACCTATAACCATGGTCATCAGTAAAAGTTTTTAATTTTGTGTAAAATTAATAACATAGAATAAATATTCAATTAAAGTTATTTAATTAAGCAAAATAAACTTTTAAAAACACAAATAAAAGCATATAATTCTTTACATTTGATTGTTTTTATAATCTAAAAGAATAATATTCTGTGGAACAACTCGATGATAAGGATGTACAGCTGCTGAGGCTGCTCCAGAAAAATGCAAAACTGACCGTTAAAGAGCTTGCAAAGGAAGTGAACCTTTCCACTTCACCGGTTTTTGAAAGAGTAAAAAGATTGGAACAGGAAGGGTTTGTGAAAAGATATGCAGCTGTTCTTGATGCTGAAAAACTCAACCGTGGGTTTACAGTTTTTTGCCAGATCAAGCTGAAAATTCACGACAGATCTGTAGGCTATGATTTTGTAAAAGAAATTTTAGAAATTGAAGAAGTGGCGGAATGCTACAATATTTCCGGAGACTTTGATTTCCTTCTGAAAGTTCAGGTACGGGATATGAAACATTACCAGGATTTTGTATTTAACAAACTGGGATCTGTAGATTCTATCGGAAGCACCCACAGTACGTTTGTCATGGCTGAAGTGAAAAACAATCATGGACTGACCATATAATAAAAATGAAAAATTGAGAATTAAAAAAGTAAAGATGATGCCTGCAAATCATTATGATTTAACAGGTTAAGCTATGTTATTTTAATTCTCAATTTTTTCAATTTTCCGTTCAATTAGTTTCCTTTAAAGCCCATAATGAATCATTCCCTGATGTGAGGAGACCGTAAATCCAAAACATTTTTACGCGCTGCACTTCATTCAATACATTGAAAAAATCCGCCAAAAAATGACGGATTTATAGTATTTGAAAGTCTCTAAAATTAATTGGCAGCCGGATCAATCAGTTCTGTGGTAAGTCTCAGAGATTTTAGCAGGTTTTTATTATCAAAAAACAAGGTTGCATAATGTTTTCCTTTCTTAAAAATCAGATTTGAACCTCCCGGAAATTCACTGCCTGCACCGAGTTTCTGCGTTTTAGCATTGTATTTACTGAACTTAGTTTTGCTGTCCTGCAGTGTACTTTTATTCATGATAAGCCCAAATGGAAGTCCTTCTATCACTACGGGCTTATTATCTGAAGTGACAAAAAACATTTCATTAACAGCATTATCTTTGCCCAGGCTGCAATACAGCTCCAATCCTGTCTTCATAGGCCATTTTGCATATTTTTCTTCGTTGGCATCTTCATAAAACACAGTTTTTATGTTCAATGCTTTTGAGATTTTATCCGGAGTCTGTGGAAAAATAAATTCTGAATTTTTATCTAATAAAGAGTTTAGAACTGCTGTTTTCTGTGAAAATGCGTTGATACTTACCAGTTGAAAAAAAAGGATCAAGATGAAAGTGAATGGTTTCGTCTTCATGGATGATTAAAATTTTAATGATTTGAGAGTTAAAGGTATTAAAATTTTGTTTAAAACCACATTTTAAACAACTTACTACATTACCTTTCTCACCTCTGTTATTTTCTTTCTTGTAGATTGAATACCGTCCCGGCAGGGTCCGTAATCCAATGCATATTTTCAGGAAGTTCTTCAATTTCGTCACAGGTTTCTACGCCGTTTGATCGAAGATATTCTGTAGCTTCTTCTACATCAGGAACTGTAAGCTGTAACCAGGTTTCGGAATGGGTATAATTATCCACACAGTCCAGCCAGATGATATTATTCCCGAATTTCACCTCATGGGTTCTGGAAACCGTTGGATTATTAATCGGTTTTTCTTCAACATTTAACTTTAGGATGTCTCTATAAAAGATTACCGTTTTTTCATATTTATTTTTTGGAATTTTTATGGCAATATTTATTCCGGCTTCAAATTTCGTATTCATTATTGTAGGTTTAGCAGTTGTGAAAAATAAAAATCCATTAAAAGTCCCTGTTTACATTTCAACATTGCCAGTCACAATCTCACCGGAACGTCTGTAATTGGCTATAATAACTCCTTTTGATGTTATATGGCTCTCCGTCAGAGCAAAAGCAGCCGGAACCGAATTATCATCAAACAGCTTTTTTCCTCCACCAAGAATCAACGGATAAATTTTTAGGCGAAGTTCATCTACAAGATCATGTTTCAAAAGCAGATGCACAAGTTCGCTGCTGCCCCAAATCTGAATATCAGCACCTTCGGATTGTTTAAGCTTTTGGATGTCATCCAGATTTTTGAGAAAAAAGGTATTCTTCCAATCTGAGTTTTCCATAGTTTGAGAAAGCACATATTTATTTCCTTCGTTGATTCCCGGCCAGAATTCAGCATGCTGAGGCCAATAAGATGAAAAAATATCGAATGTTTTTCTCCCCAGAAGGTAATCAGTCTGTTTCATTTCTTCCTGCATGATTTCACCGAAAAGTTCATCACCATACGATACGGTCCATCCACCATATTGAAAGTTTCCGGATGTATCTTCTTCGGGGCCGCCGGGTGCCTGCATCACACCATCCATTGTAATCATTGATAAGACAGTTATTTTTCTCATTATATTTAATTTTTTAAATGCTATTATATTATATCAGGTTATTTCAAAAAACCATTCAGATAATTCAGAATCATTGCGGTCTGCATCATCAGACTCACATGGGTTTGCCCTGGAGCAATAGCCAATTGAGATTTTGGCATTGGGCCCATATCCGCAAAAACATCACCTCCCAATAATTTATAGGTTTTTGATAGCTCAGTTTTATCCAGTCCATCATTATCACCTGCTATAATTAAAACTGGTGCTGAAATTTTAGCAATCTTATCATCACCCAGATCGAATGGCTGTCCGGCAGAAGCGATCATCTGCTCCAGAAACTTTGTCCATTTTGTTTTATCAGGTGCTACGGCGCTGTAGGCAGTATGCATAGGGCTGTTTGTAAAGAGTTCGGGCTTCATCCCTTCAAGTGCTTTATTTACTTCAGGCAGCCAGCCGCTAGTTTTATATGTTGATGAAATGATAACCAGCTTGTTCAGTCTTTCCGGGCTTTGTATTGCCAACTGATAAGCCACTTCTCCTCCAAAGCTATATCCGACTACATCGGCTTTATCAATTTTCAAATAGTCCATTACCTTTGTAATATCACTCGCCAAAGCAGCATGTGATAATTTCCTCTCTGAAAACGGAGTATGCCCGTGCCCTTGTAGTTCAAGCGCTATTACTTTTCTGTTTTTAGACAGTTCCGGGATCAGCTCGCCCCAATTCATATCAATCGTCATGAAGGCACCATGCAACAATACAATGGGCTTTCCTTTGCCATAGACCTCGTAATAAACTTTAATACCGTTAACAGGTGCATAACCACTTTCAGAAGGTTTTACTTTTTGTCCATATACCTGGGATGTGATAACGGTAATAATTAAAATCATTACTGATTTTAATAGGATAGAGAATTTGAATAGACTTTTCATAATAGTATTGGATTTGGTGATTCAACTTTTAACCAAAATTAGTAAGTCATTATGAAATCCAACTTGTCACAAGACAAGATTTTATCCAAAACAAATCAATCTTTGTACATTCCTTTATCAAAGCCTGTTCAGCGTACTTTACATGCATTACATTTTACTTAATTATAGGAAATTCAAAGGAAAACATCCAACAATAAACTTATTGAAAGTAAATATTTTCATGATAATTCTATAACAGTTGATAAAAATTGATTAATTTCGAATAGAACTAAACCTATATTATTATGAAAAATTTAAAGAAAATCGAAAGACAGGAATTGAAAACAATTAAGGGAGGCATCGACTGCAGAGGCGGACAGCTTTGCTTAATCGGCGGAAAATGGCAATGTATGCCATATGACGGATGCGGTGGTGGAAACCAGCCTTAAGTTTTAGTTTAATTCAATTACTTGACTATGAAAAATTCTAAAAAAATTTCAAGAGATCAGTTGAAGAATATTAATGGCGGAGCATTGAGCTGCTCTGAAGCCTGCTGCCCACCTCCGGGAATCAAGAGATGTCCCTGGGTGATCTGTGTAGCACCATGTGAAATATTAAGTTAGAACACTGTATTCTCCAAAATAAAACCTGCAATTCCTATGAGTTGCAGGTTTTTATTTTAAGTTCACTTTTTCGTTCAAAAAATCTCCCAAAATCAGATCGGGAGACTGAAAAAAATACAATTAGATTGTTGAACCCTATTAAAATATCTTTATTGTTCGACTATTGTAAGCGCATTGTAAGCACCGCTTCCTGAAACATCAAACTGGCTCGTTGTACCATCAAATCCTACTGTAATCCAGGTAAAAGGTCTTAGTTTGCTGCCTTTATTGAGATATACGCTTACTGTACAGGCTGAACCTACCGGTACGGCATTTGGACTTCCTCCGGTATCGGAAGCATATCCATTATTTGTTTTTATTCTTTGCGTAATATTGCCGGCAGAATCTCTGACTTCCCAAATTGCTTCTGTTTGATTATTGGCACCGGTATTTACCTGGCTGGATTGTAAGGCAAAAGTAAATGTTGCAAAATAAACGCCATCACGCGGTGCTGTAAACTCACCTGTAGCAGGATTGAAATTCGAGGTTGGAACCCCTGAATCAGAATCTAATTTTTCAGTCCAGTTCGTTAAATAAGAGGATCTTCTCTGAACTATGCCGGATTTGGGTCCTATTTCTGAAGGAGTTGCACTTTCAAATACATAGGTATCCTGAGTTGTTTTACTTGCCATTACTACAATACGCGGTTTCCCTTTAGGAAAAAAACTAACCCAGTTTGAACCGTCGGAAAATTCCAAGTATCCCTTTACTCCAATAGCCGGACTTGCAACATACCGTAATGCCCCAGCCCCGGCCTGGGCAGCTGTTTTTGCAGTATTCCCAATAGCCACAGAACTATTTGCTCCACCTCGCAGATCCAGAGCGACCTTGGGATTGGCAACCATTGTACCCATTTTTCCGGAACTATTGATTATAATATTACCGGCATCTGTTTTAACCTCAAGAGGGTTTGTCGGATTGGGTACCCCTATTCCTATTTGAGCATTTACATAGGTTATGTTCAGTGACAAAACAATAACAGCACTGATCAATTTTTTTATTTTATTTTTTCGTCCCATTATTACGTATTTACAATTCACTGATACTTAAATTATTTAATCTACTGTCATTCAACGTATTTCGGGCACTGCCTATATTATGCCTGATGCTGAATTTTATGGTATCGTCTTTTTTAAGGTTGAAAATAGCATTACAATTACCACTTATATAATTACTTACCGCACCAGCCTGAAAAGCAGGATAAGAATTTATGGTTTTAAATACAGGAATATTATCTGTACTTTGACTGCTTTCTATTGCGGTTTCTATGAATGTATTTTTAGGGATATTTCCATTGGCCAGGGTAATATTGAAAGAAACCAGATAAAACCCATCACGGGGAGCTTTAAAAATTCCAGTAGAAGGATCAAAATCCCCACCGACGCCAGCACCTAAATCAACTGTTTCTATCCAATCTGTAATAACCGTTGAAGCTGCGCTTGGAATACTTTGCGCAGAGCCTTTACTGGCATTTACCAGTGCTTTCGTTGGAGCAGTCAATGGCAATGCAATCCATTGTTCACCGTCAGAATATTCTAGGAATCCACTGTTATTGTAACGTATTGCTCCTCCTCCTGCTGCAGAAGGGGTTTGTGTATTATTCCCTAAACCAATAATTCCCTGGTCGGATGAAGACCTCAGGTCTACTTTAGTAACCGGGTTTAAAAGTCCAAAACCAACCTGCCCTTCTGACGTAATAACAACATCATTAGATATTTTTGTTGCATCAGGTGCTGGGCCATTATCTTTTCCCGCATCTATATGCAAAGGTTGTGCAGGTGTAGGAGTAAAAAATCCTGTTTGCGCCATTGTCTTGGTTGCACAAAAAAATAAAATACAGGCAAATAGTTTATAAGTGATACTGATCTTCTTTTTCATAATCTATATCTTAATGTTCTATTATGGTTAAATTGTTAAATCCATCATCTGGATTTGCAGGGTTCGAAGAATCAGTTGTCACTCTAAGCGGAATAGCCCCTGAAGTAAGATTTTGATATAGTCTGACACTTACTTTAGTTCCTGCAGTAAGAGTAAGGGTAACAGTACTTGATCCTCCAGCCTGTGTTGACCGGGTAGAATTAGCGTCATCAGCTGTACCTGTCATAGACTGGCCGAAAGTTTTATATACACTGGCAAGAACCAGGTTTGTAGTGGGATTATAAAATTGTGACTCAACTCTGGACCCATCACTAATAACGGCTCCACTAAAATTGAATGTTAATAAAAAAGTATAAGTTCCATTTCGGGGAGCTGTAAACTCACCTGAGCTGGGATCAAAGCTATTGCTCATGTCACGTACCTCGTTCCAATTAACAATAGTTGTTGCAGAGGCAGAGGGTATAGACTGACTTACAATTTTACGGACAACAATCACTGCCTTTTGAGGAGCAATATAAGCTTTGTGCCATACTGCGCCATCAGACACTTCTATTTTAGGACCTACCGGTATATTGTTTACATCGTATCGTGTAGCACCTGCACCTGCAGCCACCGCCGACATCGTTGTTGTCCCTAGACCAAGGGCATTTTCAGCACCTGCTGATCTGATATCGAACTGCACCTGAGGATTAAGAACTCCTGCACCAATGAATCCTGTTGTTTTATTTACAATAAAATCATTTGAAACTTGCGTTGCCGTTGGTGCTCCTGAAGCAGAATTATCCTTAGCTCCATCTACATGTAAAATCCCTTGTGGATTATTTGTTCCCATTCCTACTTGTGCACTCAATAAATTGATAAAGAAGCAACAAGGTAAAATCAGTGTTTTATGTGTTTTTTTCATATTCTCACTTGAGGTAATAAAGGAGTTAACCCTCACTATTAAATGTGTTTTTAGAATCTTATTTTCATGGATGTAAACATCGGGTCAATAATAATTTTTTTTGCAAAATTGTTGATTTTTAGTAATCAGGCAAAACATAACCTATCGATAGATTTCGATGTCCCGATAGATTTTTTGTGAATTTGATTATTCTGTCATTACTACCATCCGGATATTTTAAAAAAGAAAATGATCAGGTAATTTTTTACCGGCTAATAAATAATCAGTTTAAAGATTATAGCTTTTTATTTAGCACTTTTGTACCTGCATAAAACAAAAAAGCGGTAAATATTTTACAGCTTTTGTATTATTTTGTTATAATAATTGTGAAGGGTGAGAGATTCAAACCTATGTTCTGGAATCTGCATACCACCAAATTCAAACCAATGATAATTTTTCTTTACTATAATTTAAATAATAGACAGAAAATATAAAATTTTAAAAAAAATATTGGATAAACGTTTAACCAAATTCAATTATTACATTAAATAAGTTAACAATTTGTTCATATTAAAATACACCTTTACTACTTAAAATACTGAAAATGAAATATTTATGGTGTTTTAAAAAAATGTGCGAAATTACACTTTTTTCTGAAACTGTCAAAAAACACAGCTATTGTTTTTTTACTATTTTATGAAATATTTTTGTGCATTAATAAAATACAATGAAAAGGTCTTCTATAAAAGATATTGCTAAACTGGCAGGAGTTTCCGTAGCCACAGTATCTTATGTTCTCAACAAAAAGGAAGGACAGCGCATTAGCGAGGAGACCCGGAAAAAAATTTTTGAAATTGCTGAAACGATTAACTACACGCCCAATAAGATCGCAAAAAGTCTTAAAACCAATAAAACAAAGCTTCTGGGATTGATCGTTGCAGACATCTCCAATGACTTCTATTCTCATATGGCAAGGAATCTGGAAGATAAAGCTTTAAAATTAGGCTATACGCTGATTATTGGCAGTTCTGACGAAAATGCAGAAAAATTTAAAAAACTTACCGAACTCTTTTCGCAGCAACAGGTAGACGGAATGATCGTTGCCCCGGTAGCTGGATCAGAAAAGACACTTGAGAATCTTATTCATATTAAATATCCTGTTGTAACTATTGACAGATATCTTAAAGGAGTTTCTGTTCCCGGAATTACCATTGATAATCAGGAGATAGCCGAGAGAACAACCAGCCTGCTTCTTAATAAGGATTTTGATAAAATGATCTATATTGGTTACGAAACTGAACTTCCACATCTGCTGGACCGACAGCATGGTTTTGAAAAAGCAATAAGCTCTTCCAACAAAACAGCTGAAATACAATATCTTTTGGTAGGATTGGAAAACATAGCACAGGAGGTACATTATCAGCTTGAAAATAGCTTGGGAAAAAAACCTGAAAATACAGCATTATATTTTTCCAGTAATAAACTTGCAGTAGCGGGACTTTCCTACCTCGTTAAAAACAATATAAAAGTTCCGGAGCAGGTTTCTGTAGTTGCATTTGATCAAACCGATGCGTATGATCTGTTCCCTACGGAGATCACCTACATCCAGCAGCCCATTGAAGAGATGGCTGAAGAGGCAATCAAGCTACTGGACGGACAGATCAATGAGTATACAGCGACAGGAAAAAGGGTAACATTATCCGCAAAACTGATTGCCAAAGCCTCTTTAAAATAATTAATATAACATAAAACATTTTTTTTAAACAATAACTTAAACGTTTAACCTATCATGATAAAAAATAAATTAAACCAGGTCGTTTGCTTTGGAGAGGTTCTGTGGGACATCTTCCCTACCGGATCCAGAGCTGGTGGTGCGCCATTTAATGTTGCCTACAACCTTTTCAAAATGGGAATCGATACTAAAATGTTGAGCAGAATTGGCAACGATGAATTAGGACACTGTCTTCTTAATCAAATTCAGAACTGGGGAATAACAACAGATTTCATACAGGTAGATCAGGAAAAAGCTACAGGAACGGTGCTTGCTGATTTTGATGAACATGGGGAAGCTGTTTATGAAATTGTGCAGGAAGTTGCCTGGGATTATATCCAGCCTCTGCCGGAACATAGGGAACTTATTCAAAATTCAGAAGCATTCGTTTTTGGAAGTCTGATTACAAGAAATAAAACATCCCAAACTACTCTGCTTGAACTTTTGGAATATTCACAATTCAGGGTTTTCGATGTTAATTTCCGTCCTCCTTTTATCGATTTTGAGTTCATTAAAAAATTACTGCATAAAGCTGATCTTGTTAAAATGAATAAGGCAGAACTTAGAACCATTCTTGAATATCTCGGTGAAGATTATATTGATGAAGATACCAGCATCAGACATCTTCAGGCCTATTTTAATTTGAATGAAATTGTTCTTACCAAAGGAAGCAAAGGTGCCAGATACTTTATAGGTGGTACTGCTTATAATTTCCCGGCGGTTCATATTGAAATTGCAGATACTGTGGGAAGTGGGGATTCTTTTCTTGCCGGGTTCCTGTCTAAAAGAATTCAGGGCAGATCCCCGGAAGAGATCATGAAACAGGCAACGTCATTGGGAGCTTTTATCACATCGAAAGCGGGAGCATGTCCGGATTATACCTATGAAGAATTCAAGGCATTCAGAGAAAAAAACAGCTGTAAAACCTCTTAAAAACATACTATATGAATACTCCAAAATTTACAGATAAGAAATATTATATCATCCTGTCTTTTGTTACGTCATTATTTTTCTTCTGGGCCATTGCACTTACTATGGGTGATGTATTGAATAAGCATTTCCAGAACGTTCTTCATATTTCAAAATCCAAATCCGGGCTGGTACAGCTTTCCATTTTTGGTGCATACGCACTTATGGGGATTCCGGCCGGGCTTTTTATGAAAAGGTTTGGTTATAAATTGGGGGTAATCCTGGGACTTTCACTATTTGCACTGGGATCTTTCTTGTTCATTCCGGCAGCTAATACTTCTTCATTTGACTTTTTCAGGTTGGCTCTTTTTGTACTTGCTATGGGAATGGCAACTCTTGAAACGGTAGCCCACCCTTTTGTAGCAGCTCTTGGTGATGAAAGAACGAGTGATCAGAGGGTTAACTTTGCTCAATCATTT
This sequence comes from Chryseobacterium rhizoplanae, assembly GCF_900182655.1. Lineage (GTDB taxonomy): Bacteria > Bacteroidota > Bacteroidia > Flavobacteriales > Weeksellaceae > Chryseobacterium > Chryseobacterium rhizoplanae. The sequence continues at coordinate 466,585 of NZ_FXTC01000001.1, read as the reverse complement.
AATGGTTTAGGAGCTATCATCGGTCCTCTGCTGGGTGGATATTTCATTTTTGGAGCTCCAGATTCCGGAACAGGATCTCTGGATTCTGTAAAAAATCTTTATACATGGATTGGGATTGTAATTCTGGCGATTACCATTATTTTCAGCTTTATCAAAGTACCGGATCTCAAAGATCCTCATGCAGAAGATATCATTATTTCAGAAAATGAAAAAGGAGAAGACCTGTCTGTGTCAGATCCACACGCACCGCTCTATAAGCAGAGGCATTTTATATTTGCAGTGATTGCCCAGTTTTTCAATATTGCCGCACAGGGCGGAACATGGGCTTATTTTATCAATTACGGTGTCGAGAAAATGCATCTCCCGGAGATACAGGCTTCCTATTATTTTTCTTTGAGCATGGCGATGATGATGATTGGGAGATTTATCGGAACTTTCCTGATGAGATTCATTGCTCCCAACAAGCTGCTGACTATCTTTACCGCATGTAATATCGTTCTGTGCCTGATTATTTCCCAAAGCTTCGGATGGGCCTCATTTATCAGCCTTATTCTGCTCAACCTGTTCCTGAGTGTGATGTATCCAACTATTTTCAGTCTTGGACTTAAAAGATTAGGATCAAAAGTTCAGCAGGCTTCATCATTTCTGGTTATGGCCATGTTTGGAGGCGCTGTTTTCCCTCCGATCATGGGTAGAATTGCCGAAAAAGATATTGCTCATGCTTATCTCCTTCCTATTCTCTGCTATGTAGTTATTTTATTATTTGCTTTAAAATTCTATAAGCCCAAAACACTTAAATAATTCCTATGAAAACAAAGCTTTTATTAGCCTGGTGCATTTTACTTGTATGCGCCGGCAAGGGAATTAATGCCCAGATCGTAATAACCAACAAAAAATTTTCCTTTGGTACAACCGGGAGAATCGGAGCTGGTTATTCTCCAAATGCTGATGGCAAAACCGGGAGACAGCTGAACCTGAACAACCAGGGATCTTTAGGAGGCAGAATGGATCAGGGAGATTATGTTGATTTCTTGCCAGCTTTCCATTTTAGTCCCGTGGTAAACGGTGACAGTACAAAAAGTACAAAGATCGATATGCAGGCAAGGCTGAGCTTTTATTCAGGCGGAACTTTTCTGGGAAATGTAGATTCAAAATCCAATCAGGGAATGATTGTTGCCTTACCGGAAGCATTTGTTGAGGCCAGAAATATTATGGGAAGTGACTGGGATGTCTGGGCCGGATCAAGATGGCTGAGATATGATGATATTCACATTGCAGATTATTTTTATTTTGATGACCATTCGGCAACCGGTTGGGGATTGAGGCATAAAAACACAAGATTTTCCATGTTTTTCCCTGCAGCTATTGATACTGCTGCCAGCAACTCTACACCCTATTCTTACACCAATGTGATCAGCGGATCAAAAAACCTCATTTACAGGCAGAGAGAAGTTTTGGTCCTGGAACAGACGCTGCCATTTAAAAATACAAAACATAAACTCAAATTACTGGCAGAATTTCATCATGTAGAAAAATCGGGAGAAAATTCCGTAGAGCAATACCCGTCAGATCAGGGTTGGGTTTTTGGAGCCAAATTAAATACAGATATTGCAACAAAAATTCCGGGTTCATTCAATCAGTTTTCTGTAAGATACGGAACCGGAATTGCTAATGGAGGCGATAATGGGAATACACAGACCTGGCGTACCTATGGAGCACCTGATGAAACTACAAAAACATACAAAGGAGCATACTCTTTTACGGTTGTTGAACATTTCCTCTGGAATATCTCCAACCGTTGGTCACTTAATCCTTATGCCGTTTTCACGAAGAGTAAAGGAGGATCAGCCAGTAATGATAAAGCTTCAGATTATTATAGCCGTGAAATTTTCAACAGGAAAACAGAATTTAATACAGGAATCAGGGCCACTTACTATTTTAACAACTGGTTTCATATTCTTTCCGAATTCCATTATGCAGCACGAAAAAACGGAACCCAGGATGCCGCATCAATGATGAAACTGGTTTTGGCTCCCACCATTGTTCCTACAGCGGAACGCAGTGTCTGGGCAAGACCTCACATCCGTTTTATTGCTGAAGTATCAAGATATAATGATGAGGCTCTGAACAGTCTTTATTCACCATTTTTACAACAGTCAGGAGCCAAAAGATTCGGGACATATTTCGGAATACGAACAGAATGGTGGATTTTTTAAAATAAAATAAATAAAATATAATGAATATAAAGTTTGGAGCTTCCCTACTCTCCTGGATTACTCCGTTATGGAATGCAGAATCAGGAAAATATGCTATAGAAAAAACTGCTCAGGCCGGGTTTGATCTCATCGAAATACTGCTTCCGTGCTCAATGGATTTTGATGCCGGAACAGTAAAAAAACAGCTGAAAGAGAATCATCTGGAGGTTGTATGTTCGCTGAATCTTCCCAAAGATGCTCATATTGCGTTTTATCCTGAAGCAGCAGAAAAGCTGATCAAAAAAGCAATTGATAAAGCTGATGAGCTGGAGACCAATCTGCTGGCAGGAGTTTTACACAGTGGAATAGGTGTCTTTACCGGAAAACCACTTACAGAAAATGAAAAAGAAATCATTGCTGAAGTATGGTGCAAGGTGGGAGATTACGCCCGGAGCAGAAATATAGATATCGCCATAGAACCTATAAACCGCTATGAATCGTATGTTTGCAATACCGCAGAAAATGTCCTGGAGATTATTAAGAAAACAGGCAAAAATAATCTCTTCCTTCATCTTGATACCTTTCATATGAATATCGAAGAAAATAATTTTTATGACCCGATCATCAATTCCGGGAAAATGCTGAAGCATATTCATATTACAGAATCTCACCGCGGTATGCTGGGAGAAGGGACAATCAATTGGGAAGAGTTTTTCTCAGCATTGAAAAAAATCAATTTTGAAGGAAATCTGGTTCTTGAAAATTTCAGCTCCTCAATTTCCGGAATGCAGGAAAAGGTTTCATTATGGCAAAAATCACCTTATGATGCTCAGGAGCTGGCTGAAGGCAGTCTTGCTTTTTTAAGGAAACATTTCAAAAACTAATTAAACAATGGTTCACTCACGTTGGTCCCGATTATTATCTCAATGGATTGAAAAGTGATTGGGCTCTATTCTGCTTTTATTTGTGACAGATCAATGCCCAGTTTTGTAAACTCTTCCTGTCCTTTATCCGTAATATAATAGTTACGGTCAGCAGGGCTATCCTTAGCAATCCAGCCTTTCTCTACAAATTGTTCTAAAAGAAGCTGCCCTAATTTTCCGCCGATATGCTCATAGCATGTTTTGGCTGGCTTTCTACCGGTTGATGTATTCATATTATCAGTTTTAATTGGTGTTCAAAGTATAATGAAATTTTGGTGTACGGATGAATTAATTCAAATTCAGATAGTCCTTAATCGTTTTAAGAACTCCGAAGCTGTCATTGGTACATGCTTCAAAATTAGCTACCTCTTTTACATTCGGATGGGCATTTTTCATGGCGTAAGAATATCTGGCATTCTTCAGCATTTCTATATCGTTCATATAATCTCCGAAAGCCATCGTATTTTCAGGAGAAATCCCCAACGATTTCTGAAGGATTTTCAAAGCGTTCCCTTTATTGATATCCTTATTCATAACGTCCAGCCAATACTCCCCGGAGACTACCACTTCAAGACCGAATTCTTCAAATCTTTTAAGGGCCGGATACAGATATTTTTCGGAACCTTCAGGATGATATACTGCTATTTTAAAGGCGGTATCATCAATTTTTTCTGTCAGATCATCCTTCTTCATGTTTTCAGTATAGTATTTGGAGAAAAAATCTACAAACTGCTGATCTTCGGTTTCGTAATAAGCCATCTTTTTAGCTGAAAGTACGGCTTTTGCACCCGGTATTTCGCGGACAGCTTTGATGATCTCAACAATATACTGATATTCTAGTGTATCGGCGAAAAGCTCCTGATCTTTATAAATTATATAGCCTCCGTTTTCAGCAATAAAACCAATCTCACTTTCTATTTCTCCGAAATAATGGGTAATGCCCGGCATCTGTCTTCCGCTTGCGGGTACAAAAACAATATTTCTTTTTTTCAGTTCCTGGTAAACATCCGAAAACTCAGGGCTCATTTCATGGCTGGAATTGAGAAATGTCCCATCCATGTCCGTCACAATTAATTTAATCTGTTCCATATTCTTTTCAAAGATATTGATTTATTATTTTTTCCTGTAATGAATGGTGAAGGTTTCTTAATATTGTTACACTTGTTCCGGATAATATCCCATGCTGCCGTCATTTCGTATTGATTTCCTGCTCAAGATATTTTTCAGCATGTTCTTTTATCTTTATGGTTTCTGAACATATGCGCATCGACAATGAATATAGAATGTAAAATATGTTAAAATCTTCCGGACTTGCAGCTTTCAACCCGCTAAAAGAGGTATATTTGTTAGCCTCACCTTCATTTTTTACCGTTGCAGGTGTTGGCGTTCAAGAAGCTATTGCTTCTTTTAAAATCAATGAATTCTTTTTTTATTTAATAATTAAATACAATTTGTTTAAAAATGAGTAGCATAACACCTATCAGAGATCCGAAGACAGATCATCTTATTTCACCGGAAAATTCAGCACTTATCCTTATCGACTATCAACCGTTACAGGTTAACTCCGTAAGATCTATGGATCACGAGCAATTGGTAAAAAATATTTCTACAGTTACCAAACTTGCCAAAGGTTTCAATCTTCCGATCGTGGTGACCACCGTAAATGTGGAAAGTGGCATTAACAAACCTACCATTAAACATCTTAAAGACCTTGTTCCGGATGTAAAGGAAATTGACAGAACTACCATGAACTCGTGGGAAGACCAGCAGTTTCAGGATGCAGTAAAAGCGTTGGGCAAGAAAAAATTAATCATTTGTGCATTGTGGACCGAGGTTTGTCTTTGTTTTCCGGCTCTTGATCTTTTGAAAGAAGGTTACGAGGTATACACTATTGTAGATGCTGTGGGCGGAACTTCTGCCATAGCACACGAAACGGCATTGAGTAGAATGCAGCAAGCGGGTGTACAGCTTTCTTCGGTAACACAATTGGCTTGTGAACTGCAAAGAGACTGGAACCGTTTGGATACCAAACCTGTTTTCTTTAATTCTTTAATGGAAAACGGTTCTTTTTTTGTAGAAACATTGCGTTGGTAAGTGTACTTAACATTTAATAATTTTGGTCTGAGTAATCTTCAGACCTTTTTTATTTGTAGTCTACATGCTTGCCGATCATATTAATTCTCCCGGGTAAAAAAATATATTCCGGATATTGATTTATTATTTTCTCTTGTAATGAATAGTAGAAAGGTTTCTTAATATTGCGGCACTTTGTTCCGGGGTAATGTCCCGCTGAGCCTCAGCCAGCATTTCGTATCCTACCATAAATTTTTTAACTTCCGCACTTCTGAGTAACGGCGGATAAAAGTGCATATGAAAATGCCATTCCGGATGTTCTTTGCCATCTGTAGGCGATTGGTGAATCCCCGCAGAATAAGGAAATGAGGTTTCAAAAAGGTTGTCATAGATCGTGGTCAAATCCTTGAGCACAGCGGCAAAAGATTCTTTTTCTTCTTCAGAAAATTCCGCAATATTTTCTCTTTTCTGTTTACTGATAATCATTGTTTCGTAAGGCCACGACGCCCAAAACGGCACCAATGCGGCAAAGTGTTCATTTTCTGTGACAATGCGCTCACCAGCCGCCATTTCCTGCTCAAGATAGTCTTCCAGTAATGTTTTTTTATTTTTTTCAAAATAAGACTTCAACTGATCCTGGGTTTTCTGAACCATTGCCGGAACGGACGACTGTGCCCATATCTGGCCGTGCGGATGAGGGTTGCTGCAGCCCATGATGCTTCCTTTATTTTCAAAAATCTGAATATAATTGATATGATCCAGAGCCGCCAGCTCATTGAACTGCTCCTGCCATACATCCACCACATTTTTAATATGTTCCACAGACATTTCCGGTAAGGTAAGACTATGATTTTCGGAAAAACAAACCACCCTGTTGATTCCCCGTTCCGGAAGAAGGGTAAAAAATCCTGACTGTTCCTCAGAAAATTCAACTTCTTCATTCAACAAGGCTCCAAAGTCATTGTTAAAGACATAGGTTCCCTGGTACGCAGGGTTTCGGTCTCCGTTAGCACGAATATTTCCTGAACAGAGATAGCAGTCCGGATCGTACTCGGGACGGTTTTCTTCTGCTGTTTCTTCTCTCTGCCCCTGCCATGGACGGTTTGCCCGCTGCGGAGAAACCAGCAACCATTCATCCAAAAGAGGATTGTATCTTCTGTGGGGATGTTTTTTAGGGTCAAATGATGTATTCATTGGTGTATTCTTTTATCCCGTCTGAAATTTTAACCTGGTAAACTTTCATCTGAATATTAAAATGTTCAAGATATTTTTCACTGATGGTTTTAATCACTTCTTCAGCTCTGTTTTCCTGAATCAGGTTGATGCTGCAGCCTCCAAAGCCACCTCCCATGATTCTTGCTCCCAGCACCCCTTCCTGTTGCAATGTGTTTTCTACCAAAAAATCAAGCTCATTACAGCTGACTTCAAATTCAGTGGACAATCCGGCGTGGGTTTCCGTGAGAAGTGTTCCCAGATATTCAATATTTCCTTCCGAAATTGCTTTGGCCGCCATTTCTACTCTTTGGATTTCTTTCAACAGATAGAGACATCTTTTATATGAAATATCTCCCATTTCTTCCTTTGTATGATCAAGCATAGACAATGTAAAATCCCGGAATTTTTCAATTTCAGGGAAATTTTTCCATAAGACTTTTTTACCATGTTCTACATCTCTGCGTCTTTCGTTATAGCCGGATGTCAGATGACTATGCTTTACACAGCTGTCAAAAAGCAGCAGGCTGTATCCTTTAAGGTCAGCATCAAAATATTGATGCTCCAGGGAATTACAGTCGAGCATAATTACCTTATTTTCCTTTCCGAAAACGGAGGCAAACTGATCCATAATTCCGCACTGAACTCCTGCAAAAGTATGTTCTGATTTTTGCCCGATTACCGCGATTTCTTTTTTGGTGAGATGAAGATCAAAAAGTTCATTGAGGATATAGGCAAAACCACATTCAAGGGCTGCCGAAGAAGAAAGTCCGGATCCCATCGGAATGGTACTGCTGAAGACAATTTCCATTCCGCAAAATTGGTTTTCCGACTTCTGCAACTGGCTGAAAACACCCAGAATATAATTCATCCACATTTGCTGTACAGGTTTTACTTCTATTGTGACATCAAATGTATATTCTTCTCCTAGGTCTTTGGCTATAATGGTACAAAAATTAGACTGTGGCAGTTTACGGACAGCAAAACAAATGTATTTATCTATGGCAGCGGGCAATACAAAACCGTCGCTATAGTCTACATGCTCACCGATAATATTAATTCTCCCGGGAGAAAGGAAGATGTGTTCTGGCTCTGCTTTGAATTCGGCCTTAAACTTTTGTAGGGTTGGGTTAATTAACTGTTCATGCATATCAATATCTGGGTGCTCTAAAGTATAAAACTACTGAATTTATAACAGAGAAATTATACTTTTTCTGCCCAATCTTATTTCATTTTTTGTGAATCTTTAATAAACTGGTCTAATCCTGAATCTGTCAGCGGATGTTTGAGTAAAGATAGTATCGGAGCCAGCGGACAGGTCACCACATCAGCACCGAGTTTTGCACAATTGATAATATGCATACTGTGTCGGACTGAAGCAGCTAATATCTGAGTAGTAAAAGCATAATTGTCATAAATCTCTCTGATTTCTGAGATGAGATGAAGACCGTCTGTAGAAACATCATCGAGTCTTCCCAGAAACGGAGAAACATAAGTAGCCCCAGCTTTGGCTGCCAATAAAGCCTGACCGGCTGAGAAAACAAGAGTGCAATTGGTTTTTATTCCCTTTTCAGAAAAATACCTGATCGCTTTAATTCCGTCCTTGGTTACAGGAACTTTTACAACAATCCGTGGATGTAATGCAGCAAGCTCTTCCCCTTCTCTAATCATTTCTTCAAAAGTAATTCCGAGTACTTCCGCACTTATATCTCCATCAGCAATTTTACAAATATCCAAATAGTGATTATGGATATTATGCTTTCCCGAAATACCTTCTTTCGCCATCAGCGAAGGATTGGTGGTTACTCCATCCAGAACTCCAAGGGTGCTGGCTTCCTCTATCATCGCCAGATTGGCAGTGTCAATAAAAAATTTCATAGATATGACTGTTATTTATAAGTGTTAAATTTACACTTATATTTTAATAAATCATAATCCGGAGGCTAATTTTCAGATTTTCATAAAAATTACTCCATAAAGTAATTAAATTCTTTCCGGTACTGAGAAGGACTTTTTTGGATATAGTCTTTAAAAGTCCTGTTAAAGTAGCTGAAGTTATTAAACCCTGATTCAAAGCAAACTTCTGTGATACTCAAAGGCTGTTCTGCCAGAAGCTTAAGGGCATGGGTAATTCTGTATTCGTTAACAAACTGCGTAAAGGTTTTATTGGTGATTTTTTTAAAATACCGGCAAAAAGACGGGACTTTCATATTGGCAAGATCAGCCACTTCTTCAAGGGTTATGGCTTCTTTGAAGTGATCTTTAACGTAATTGAATATAAGATTGATTCTTTCATTGTCTTCAACCTGTGTCTGAAGGTAATATTTTCCTGCATTTAAAATCCTGTAATCCTGAGTCACAGAAAGCTCGTCCAATATTTTCAGAAATCTACACAGCTTGTCCAGAGATGAAGCTTCATGCATCTCAGTAATCTCTTTCCCGATTATTTTCTTCACCTCTTCCCCGAATACGATTCCTGCTTTTGATTTTTCAAGCAGCGCTGAAATCCTTTGCATCTCCGGCAGGTCCCAGATAGGCTCTCCTAAAAAATCGGGTTTAAACTGAATGACCATTTCATACTCATTATGCGTACTTTCATTGGTCAGTCCGCAATGTGGAAGGTTGCTTCCTATCAGGACAAGATCACCCTCCGAGAAATAAGAGATACTACTTCCGATCTGTCTTTTCCCGGAACCTTTGCATACAAAAATCAGCTCAATCTCAGGATGATAATGCCAGACATGGGATTTTATATTCTCATTGGTGAGAAATTTCAGGCTGGTAAAACTGCTTCCTATGGTTGGCCTTATCGCCTCAAAAGAAGGATTTACATGTTTCATAGAGCAAAAACAAATAATTTCATATGCAAAATTAACAAATAATACATCAATATCATTAAACAAGGTTAATATAGTACACAAATATGAAAATTTAATTATAGCCTGAGAACTATTGCTGCCATAGCTTTGCAATAGTAATCCTAAAAGCGTTAACCCATGAGCACATTATTAAAAGCCGTATTTTTTGCAGGAGCCTTATTGGTTTCAGCAAATGTAATGAGTAAGGACAGAGATTTTTCCCTTTCCTTTGGAAACGTACAAGACAAAACATTGAACTTTGAGCTTTCAAATGCTAAAAGTGTTTCTGTTTTTGTTTATAACACTGCACATGACGAGCTGTTTTTCGAAAATCTTGCAGATGGAGATCATCTGATAAAGTCTTACGATTTTCAGAGCTTTACGCCAGGAACCTATTATCTGGTAGCAGAATCAGAAATGAAGATAGAGAAATACAAAATCAAAATCAATGCTGATAATGTAATGGAGGTGGAAAAAACACCTGTAAGTGCTGTGCATAAGCCTGAATATACTATTTCCGGGCATATGGCAAAACTTCACATGTCTGATGCGAAAGGGCCTGTAAGCATTTCAGTATATGATCTTTCCAATACAACATATTATACTTCAAACAAAAAATATGCTGACGGCAAAGTGGATATCACTTTTGATCTTGACCCGAAAACAGCAGATCAATATATCATCCAGGTTGAAGAAAACGGAAATGTTTTTAATAAAATAATTTCTCTCCGATAAACAGGAATATATACAGATAGATTGACATATCGATCATTCCAAATTATTTTGGATTAAAATTTTACTTACAGTTTATTGTTTTGAGGCAGCTCCGTTCCGATCAGGAAAAAGAGCTGCCTCATTTTTAATTGTGATGCCCCATGTCCAATTTGATCTTTTTCAGATCTTCCAGCTTATGAACAGGACGTTCTATATCGTAAGGAATCGGTTTTTTGGAAAAAGTCTGGAAATACAGCAGGCAGGCATCTTTCCACCATACCGCATCTTTTGACTGAATTCTGAGCTTTGACTGAACATCAGAAAATCGCTCTTTGTCTAAGTAAGGTTCCATTCTATCCCAAATTTTCTGATATTCCCTTACTTTTTTCACTCCTGAATCATAGGTATAACACAGCTCATCCCATAGGGTTTTCCCATCTTTCATTGTATAATCCCATGGAACATGATGAAACCACAGGATAAGATTTTCCGGGCAGGTTGAAATGTTTCCATATCTTTCATTAAGCGGTGGAAAATACTGTGAAACAGCATTACTTCCTGTTTTTGTTCTGTTGAAACCCAATCCCTGAGCATCAGCCTGATGGTAATAGACTGGTGACCAGTCTGGTCTTCCGCCTTTATAATCTCCCCACGGTTCAGGGCCATAATGATGTCCTCCCGCAAAGATATGGTGCAATCCTAAAGGCATCATGTAATCCACAGCGGTTTCTCTGGAAGAAAGCATGATTTCTTTTACCGGATTCAGGAAGTTCTGATCGTCTGTGAAGGTCATTTTAATCCATTCATCGGCAATCTGCTCTGAACTCAGCTGATGATTCCATGCCAATCTCCCGAATGCATACCAGTTGGCCTGAGCAAAATGATGTCCCGTCCAGTTGGTATCTTCCCCGATATTGGCAACGGCTGAAATAGCAGTAATTTTTGCAGGTCTTAAGGTACCGTCTGTAATTTTAGCAATTGTAGAGCCCTGGCCGTCAGAATAGGTATCGCTATCCAGTGTTTCCTTGAATAAAGGAGCCAGAAAAACGAGATGATTTGAAAAACCCAGATATTCCTGGGTGATCTGAAATTCTACCATTTCGGAAGTTTTTCTTAATGCTCCGAAAAGAGGATTAAACGCTTCACGGGGCTGAAAATCAACCGGGCCGTTCTTGATCTGAATAATCACATTATCCCTGAATTTACCGTCCAGAGGAACAAACTCAAGATAAGCCTGTTTGGCTCTGTCGTCTTTGCTCGGGCTATAGACAAAAGCTCTCCACATGACGATCCCACTGTAAGGTTTTAAGGCATCGGCCATCATATTGGCTCCGTCTGCATGGGTTCTTCCATAATCCTGAGGTCCCGGCTGTCCTTCGGAATTGGCTTTCACCAGAAATCCGCCGAAATCGGGAATCAACTTGTAAATTTCAGCAGTTTTATCTTTCCACCATTTTTGTACATCTTTATTCAATGGATCTGAATTTTGTAATCCGCCCAGCACTTTAGGTGAAGCAAAATTCACTGAAAGATATACCTTGATGCCATAAGGTCTGAAAATATCAGCCAGAACCTTGACTTTTTTAAGATAGTCTTCCCTAAGCATATTCGGAGATGCATTGACGTTATTTAAAACAACGGAATTGATTCCTATAGAAGCATTTGCTCTTGCGTATTCTTCATAGCGCGGAGAAATTTTCCCTGGCAGATCTTCCCATTTCCAAAGTGATCTTCCTGCGTATCCTCTTTCAATACTTCCATCCAGGTTATCCCAATGGTCCAGAACTCTTACATCGTATGATGGTTTTTCAACAGTATTTAAATGAGACAGATCTGCCTTTGTCTGCTGCAATCGTAAGATATGATAGACTCCATACAACAATCCTATTTCTTTGCCTGCGGAAATAACAATTTTTTCAGAGTTGGAAATAATCCTGTACCCGTCTTTCAGGTTTTTGTCTTTGTTTTCTGTACGAAGTTCCACCGCTTGTCCCTGCCAGTGGCTGCTCAGCTCTTTTCTGGCAATATTCAGGGTAGGACTGCTGCCTTTGGAAATGATTTTATCTGCCGATATTCCGTTTTTTGCAGGAAACCGAAGCCAAAGCTGACTTCCGTCCTCCGCAAAAACCAGTAACGGAATGATCAGAAAAAATAGAATGTTGAGTCTCAGATATCGCATTGAAAAATTTTAAGTTATTAAAGATGACTATGACTGGCCTTCCAGACCTTCAATCGTCTTGATTTTGCCTTCCTGATCGTATTCCAGTTCAATTACTTTCATACTTCTCAGCCATGTTTTACCGCCACTCGGAACTGAATCATGAAAAAACAGATACCATTTTCCTTTGAACTCCACGATGCTGTGATGGGTTGTCCATCCTACCACCGGAGTTAGAATTTCACCCTGAAAAGTAAACGGCCCGTAAGGATTATCTCCGGTTGCATAGCAAATCAGGTGGGTATCTCCTGTAGAATAAGAGAAATAATATGTACCGTTGTACTGATGCATCCATGATGCTTCAAAAAAGCGGTGCTTATCCCCATGAAGCAGTGGCTTTCCGTTTTCATCGAGGATCACAACATCTTTAGGAGTTTCCGCAAATTCAAGCATATCATCGCTTAGCAAAGCTACCTTTGAATGGATTGCAGGTTCATTATTTTCAGGAATTACAGCAGATTCAAGTGCTTTATTATCTCTGTAGCGTTGTAATTGTCCGCCCCAGATTCCTCCGAAATACATATAATATTTTCCTTTATCTTCAAAAATGCAGGGATCGATGCTGTAACTGCCCATCATCGGATGTTTCTCAGGAATGAAAGGCCCGTAAGGTTTGTCACTCACAGCAACACCTATTCTGAAGATATCATTCTGATCCTTCAAAGGAAAGTACATATAATATTTCCCGTCTTTGAAGGCTACATCGCAGTCCCACAGCTGTCTTCCTGCCCATGGAATATCTTTTACTGAAAGGACTACACCATGGTCTTTTATTTCACCGCCGTCCACATCATCCATTGAGAAGACATGGTAATCATTCATATCAAAATGATCTCCGTTATCATTTTCTTCAATTCCGCTTTCGCGGTCGTGAGAAGGATAGATATAGATTTTATCTTCAAAAACGTGAACGGAAGGATCTGCCATATAATCTTCCGGAAATAAATATTTTGATTTTTTCATTAAGTAAAAATTCTATTGATTTTAATTTTTCTCTGCCAGCTTTATTATTTTTTGTACTACAGGTTTTTCCTTGTCTTTCCTGTCAAACAGTAACGGATAATCTGTTCTCCCTTTCACCGGGAAATCATTTTTCCAGGACTGCTTATCGGTAACACCCCATAAGGTTACCCTTCTTATTTTGTCTTTTTGTTTCAAAAACAGGCCAAAGAAATCAAGGTAACGTTTTTCCCACTTCATTTCTACTTCTTTGGGAAGTCCTGTGGTGTAAGGATTCATTTCTTTCTGATAGGCAACAGTGTCCGAAACATTGGCAGAGCTTCCCCAAGGAGAAGGCAGTGCACTAATTTCCAGCTCTGTAATATTGACCTTAACTCCTGCACTGGAATACGCCAGAATTGCTTTTTCATATTCATCTATAGAAGGGTTATCCATCCCGACATGAGCCTGCATTCCTACCCCATCAATACGAATTCCTTTTGATTTAAGTTTCTCAACCATTTTAATAACGGTTTTTACCTTTTCCGGATACCATTCATTATAATCGTTGTAATATAATTCAGCATTGGGATCGGCTTCCTGCGCATACTGAAATGCCAAAGGAATAAAATCTTCACCCAGGATTTCGTAAAATTTACTTTTTCTATAGGATCCGTCTTCAAGGATGGCCTCATTCACCACATCCCATCCTTTTACTTTTCCCTTGTAACGGGAAACTACGGTTGTAATGTGGTTTTTCATGCGCTGTTTCAATACTTCCGCAGAAACATCCTTTCCGTTGCTGTCTGTAAAAAACCATTTTGGAAGCTGGGAATGCCAGATTAATGTATGTCCGATGATGAACATATTGTTTTTCATCCCGAAATCAACAAATTTATCAGCATCATCAAAAAAGAACTTCCCTTCCTGAGGCTGCAGAAACATCGATTTCATGCAGTTTTCGGCCACAATAGAGCTGAATTGTTTTTTGATAATAGCTGCTGCTTTCTGATCTGTTCCGGCAATCTGAGGAAGATTCATAGCGGTCCCGATATAGAATTTGTCCTGAAATGCTTTTTTTAAAGTAACGTCGGATTTCTGCGCCGACAGCCCGGAAACGGTAATAGCCGCCAAACCAATTAAAATACGTTTCATAGTAATCGTTTTATTTTCTTCTTTCAGCCAGATCTTTTTCAATCTGAACTTCCATTTTTTTGTTGATTTTATAAAATAAAAGCAGTCCGCATGCAATGAAAAACGGTATGGACGGGAAAATACTCACCAGCATTTTAGCTCCTGCTGCCACTGTTTCAGGCTGAATCACCTGTTCATTTCCATGTACAGAAATGTATCCATATTTTCCGATGATCAAAGCGACCAGAGAGCTTCCGATGCTGAGACCAACTTTCAATCCTACCATCATGGCAGAAAAGATAATAGCGGTTGCCCTGCGGTTGTTTTTCCACTCCGAATAGTCAGCCACATCAGCAATCATAGCCCACAAAAGCGGTGTGCTGATTCCGTAAAAGAAGCCATGTAAAACCTGTGATAAAAACATAATCCCCACTGCTTTCGGAGGATAGAATATAAAAGCAAGGACAAACAAGGTAGAAATGAATAATGACGCTATAAAAGTGTCACGCTTTCCAAAGCGGTCTGCCAGTTTTTTAGAGAAGGTAATCCCTACGATCATCATCACAATTCCTCCTGCATTAAACAATCCGAAACCTGCAGACTTTGGGTCTTCCCCAAAGAAATTCATCCCTGCAGAATTAAAAAATGCTGTAATGGGTGAAATAAAACTTTTGAGTGCACGCTCATCCACATAGTTGTTAAAATAATATACATAAGATCCCCCTTTCATAGCCAGTGTGATAAATATAAATGCTGTTACTGTCAGCATAATGATCCATGGCCTGTTTTGGAATAAATCTTTTAAATCTTCTTTCAGACTTGATTTCTGCTCCGGCTTGGGAATGATTCTTTCTTTAGTTGTAAAAAAGGTAATCAGGAGCATGATGGATCCGATCACCGCCAGCCATGTCATAACGGTCTCGATTCCCTGTGCTTTATCTCCGTGTCCTACATATAGAATGATAGGCAACATAAATACCTGTACAAAGAACTGTGCGAACATCACAGCTACAAAACGGTACGAAGAAATACTGTTTCTTTCCCCCATATCCCCTGTAATAACACCGCTCAAAGCAGCATATGGTAAGTTATTGGATGCATACAATAACAGTAATAATGAATAGGTAACCGCAGCATAGATCATTTTACCCTGATAGGAAAAGTGAGGCGTGCTGAAGGCCAAAAGTGCTGCAATACCAAGCGGTACAGCAGTAAATAAAATCCATGGACGGAATTTCCCCCATCGTGAACTTGTACGGTCTGCCAGTGCTCCGATAAGCGGATTAAAGCTAAACCCGGCAATTAAACCTACAGTAAGGGTAATGACAGAAGCATCTTCTGCTTTGAGTCCGTAAATATCTGTATAAAAATAAGTAAGGTAGGTTACCAAGGTCTGAAAAACAAGGTTGGCCGCCAGATCTCCCAGGCTATACCCTACTTTCTCTACTACCGATATTTTTTGTGGCTGTTTATCCATTGATTTTGATAAGGTTTTCTATGTTAAATTATTTTTTTTCTGTTGTAAAAGGTGAAGCAGGAAGCCCGCTTTTGTTTTTAAGATTGCCGTCCGGGTTATCTGCCCAATCGTAGCGTACATTGACAGGGCTTGTAACCTGATCATTCCATACCATCACTTTATTTCCTTTTGCTTCTGCTTTTGCCCACTGGTAGCTGCCATTTTTCTGCTGTATAGCAAAACCTGTAAGGCTTCCCTGTACCAGATCATCCGTTCCGGGTTTAAAATATAGGATAATGGTATTTCCTTCTGTTTTCATCGACTGATAAACGGGTCCGTCAGCAATGATTTTTTTGCCTTCACCAACTTTCAGGGCCTGTAAAGCAAGCCTGTCACCCACTGTTTTTTTATTTAAGGGATGAATGTCATTCCATTCACCCAAATCAATGGCTACAGCAAGTCCCGTATAAGGAACATTGAGGGAAACCTGTCTCTGCTGCTCTCTCAATTCTGCCCAACCACTATCCAGAGGTTCATCTTTTTTCTCCATAAAATTAGCCAGCTGTACAATCAGGAATGGCATATCTTTTTTGTTCCATTTTGAACGCCAGTCTGAGATCATTGTCGACAACAAATCTCCGTATTCTTTTGGAACTCCTGTATTGCTTTCACCCTGATACCAGATAAATCCTTTGATTTTATAATTGATCAGCGGATTAATCATCGCATTGTAAAGCCCTACCGGTTTCCAGCGGATAAATGTTTGTCCGGGAGCCATTTTTTCCATTTTTGCTCCTATTTTATATTTCCACTCACCTTTAAGGTCTGTTTTTTGTCCGTCGATTTCAAAATAATACGGTTTATCAGCAATAAACTGTCCTTTTCCGCTGCCATTAATGACTCTTACTGTAATGATATTTTTTCCTTCTTTTAAAACACCCTTCGGAATGTCATACCAGCGTGGCGGATATTCATAGGTTACATTTCCTACTTTAATTCCGTTAATGTAAGTAACATCAGCATCTTTTATTCTTCCCAGATTTAAAAATGCTGTTTTCTGGTCTGCACCTTTAGGAAGAATAATTTCTTTACGCAACCATACCGAACCATCAAACGGACCTTCCTGATCTTCCCATGATCCCGGAACCATCAGGGTTTTCCATCCGGAATCATTAGCGTTATCTTTTTCCCAATGCTGATTGAAGCCAATATCACTCTGATCCAGCTCTGCATACCATGCTTTGCTTAATGATCTTTCCTGGGATTCTGTAGATTGTATCAAATCATCGTTTTTCCATTTTTCTGCTTCAGCCAGGTATTCCGGATATTTTTTCAATGTTTTTTCATCCATCCAGGCCTGAACCGGAGAACCTCCAAGACTGGTATGAATGATTCCTACAGGGACTTTATTTTTTTCATTCAGTTCTTTGGCAAAGAAATAGGCAACCCCAGAAAAATCAAGTATCGTCTGAGGATTTGTACTTTCCCACTTCCCACCGTCAAGATCATTTTGCGGAGTTTTAAAATTGTATTTCTGAGGAACCGTGAAGAATCTTATATTCTGATTATTGGCATTTTTAATTTCATCTCCATACAGAGGTACCAGCCTTCGCATCGGAAGTTCCATATTGGATTGTCCTGAAGCTACCCACACATCACCAATAAGAATATCTTTAAGAGTGATCTCATTAATTGACATGGTATATGGGCCGCCGGCATTAAGCTTTGGAAGCATAAGAGACCATTTTCCATTTTGGTCTGCTGTTGTATGATAAGCTTTATTGATAAAATTAACCTTAATTTTTTCTCCTGCATCTGCATATCCCCAGATCTTCAGGTCCTGATTTCTCTGGAGAATCATTCCATCTGAAACCAAAGCAGGCAGCCTTACTTTTGCATGAAAACTGCAAGTGGCTGCAAGAAAAAATAATAAGTATAGAATTCTGTTTTTCATGGGAAACATCTGTTTTTAAATTTGGTTTCAGCTTTATTTCTTTTCGTAATTATCTGTCAGTAAACGCAATTCAATGACTTTAGCGGTCATTAGTTTTTCTTCTGTCAGGAATTTCACCGTAAGATTTTCTTTATTCTTTTCCGAATCCGGTATTGGAATGACCAGATATTGAGGTAAAGTTCCAGACTTTCCTTCCAGATTTTGAGTCATTATTTTTTTACCGTTGATCTCAATATTCAACGTACGGCTGTTATTGGCATCAAAATACAGCAGGTAAAGGAATGAAGCATTTTTTCCGGTATTTTTCATCTGGTAACTGAACCAGCCTTTGGCATCACGAAAATGACGATCTTCCATATATCCTGTACCGGAATCTTTGCTTTCTATAAAATGATCGGATTCCGGCTGCTGTTCGCCCAGCTGGATCTTATCTGCGGTGATCATATCCAGCTTTCTGGTTTCAGCTTCTTCTTTTGCTCTTTGCTTCAATGTATTTTCTATTTCGTTTTTATCAGCCTGTGGCCAGTACAGAATATATCTTTCTGCCTGAATACTGTAAAACGGCACAAGATCTAAACCTTTCCCGAATTTTTCTGACGGATAAAGCCCTGTAACGGCAAAGTTGAGCGGTCCATTGTTCGAAGGCTTAACATGATTGACAACCTCGGAAGAATTCCCAAGGATAACTGGAATTTCGTTTAAAGGGATCTGCGGACCATGAGCAATATGGCCTCCTCTGCTATCGTCCGCGAGAAGTCCCTGTTGGTTTTCGGTTCCGTATGTTGCGGCAAGCACTACAGGCCCGTATTTAAATGCATAATAATTGGAATGGTCAGGCAGCTGTTCTGCAGAAAGATGCATCGGTAGAATCATTTTTACAACATCTCCTTTTTTCCATTTTTTAGTCAGGGTAAAATAACCGTCAGAACCACGCTGTACTTTTTCCTGTTTTCCGTTGATCAGAATCTTTACTTCTGAAGGTGTAGTCCATTCCGGGCATCTCAGTTTTAAATCAAATTCTGACTTCCCTGCAGCATCAAAGATCAAAGTTGTTTCAGGGACTTCCGGGAATTTATTGACCTGGCGGAGCACTACTTTTTGCTGTTTCCATGTCAATGTGGAAGGGATAAACAGGTTTACATATAAATCCTTATCCGACCGGGCATAAATCATTTCCCCATATTTGGCGTGATTTTCCATTCCGGATCCTACACAGCACCAGAAGCTGGTCTGAAGCTGTGAATACACACGGTAGTGCCCGGGACGCATTGGCGTAAAGTACACGAAGCCTCCCTGTTCATGATTTTCCGTGGAAAGGATATGATTGTATAGTGCTTTTTCATAATAATCAATATAGTAAGATTCAGGAAGGGTTGCATAAAGCTCTTTAGTGAGTTTGAGCATATTATAGGTATTACAGGTTTCCGGACCTTCAATACTTTTGATCATGCTGCTGAAATCATTGACTGGATTAAAATGCTCACTGACACTGTTACCCCCAATAACTGAAGATCTTTTCTCGGTAACGGTATGCCAGAAAAAATCAGCGGCATTACTCCAGGACGGATTATTTTCAAGATCGGCAATCCGTTTGTATCCGATTACTTTTGGAATCTGTGTATTGGCATGAAGTCCTGTAAGCTTATCTTCTCCTGATAAAAGAGGAGTCAGAATTGTCTGATGGGAGAAGCGGTGAGCCAGTTTCAGATATTTCCGGTCATGAGTGATCTCATAAACATCTGCAAAAACTTCATTGAGTCCTCCATGTTCACTGCGCAGCATATCCTGTATCTGTTCATCAGAAAGGCCTGATACTTCATTCATCATCCAATCTGTGAGTCTGATCAGCATTGTTTTTGCTTTTTCACTTTTCGCATACCAATAGGCATCGCGTAATCCTGAATACAGCTTATGAATATTATATAAAGGCACCCACCGGTCATTCAAACCGAAGCCTGAAGCGCGAATATTTCCCTGTTTAATTTCTTTCCAAATTTTTTTTCCATCAGGAATTCCTGATATATATCCATCCGGAGAGGTATTCTGGCAGCGTGCCAATTCACTGATCATATAATCAATTCTCTGCTGTATTGTCTTATCTCCTGTAGAGGCGTACATCAGAGATAATGCGGAAATATAATGTCCTCCTATATGACCGTCCAACCCTGTATTTTCCCAATTGGGATAATTATTTGCTTTGGGTTTCAATCCGGCTTCTTTAAGATAAGGTGCCAATAATCTATCCGGTTCCAAGGCCATCAGGTATTTATGATCCGCCACCATAGCCTTGCTGAAAATGCTCTCTGATAATCTGACATTTTCCAAAGGGAAATAATGGATTTTTTCCTTCACCTGAGCTGAGGTAAATGAGGCAAAACATAATAAAATAACTGAAAGTTTCGGGGCCATTATAAATGTTAATTCAACATTTCTAAAATAAAGGAAAGATTCAATATACGAAACATTTCCTGAGCCTATCTGACTTATTTTTTCATTTAAAACTTTCTATAAAGCCCTGAAAATAACAAAAAACACACTACCTTATCATAAAAAATAAGATAATTAATTGACAGAAAAACAAAACCTTAAAATCATATGATTCCCTATGAAAATGAACTCAGGATATGTTTTGGCAAAAATTTCAACGATATAGCAAATACCTTATCGTATTTTTAACGTTAAGTCCCTTTTCTTGATTATTATCAATATTCATTTTAATTTTAACACAATTTTAACATTGCATTCATGTATGATTAACCTGATTTCAGTGATATTTTCCGGTTTTGATGACGGTTTTACCTCCCAAAATATCCTTTAGGAATAATTTTAATGAAATAAATCACCCGGATTTAAAAGTGTAAGAATCACATTTATATAATATCGTATCTATAAAAGCTTTACCTTTGTAGTAAAATATAAAAGATGACTGAGGATTACTCTCAATATCCCAAACACCTTGTTGCCGTTGACTGTATCATTTTCGGTTTTGATGGCGAAAATCTAAAAATCCTTTTGGTAAAAAGAAATTTTGAACCGCAGATGGGCGAATGGTCCCTGATGGGTGGTTTCGTTGGCAGTGAGGAAACCTCGGATGAGGCAGCTAACAGGGTTCTGTGTACATTGACCGGTCTTGAAAATATTTATCTTGAACAGCTGAAGTGTTATACTGAAATTAACCGTGAGCCAACAGCCAGAATCATGTCTATTTCCTATTACGCACTGATCAATATTGAGAAAGATATTCAGATCAATGAGCAGTACAGTGCAAAATGGGTTGAACTGCAGAAAGCGCCTGACCTTATTTTTGATCATAATGAAATGGTAAAGGATGCTGTAGCCAGGCTGAGGAGAAGAGCTTCCACTGGACCTATCGGGTTTGAGCTTCTTCCTGAAAAATTTACGATGAAGGATCTTCAGAATCTTTATGAAGCTATTTTTGATGAAAAATTTGACAAACGGAATTTTACCAGCAAGATCAACAGTATGGATATCCTTGTGAATACCAACAAAAAGGACATGACCTCGTCCAGAAAAGGATCTTTTCTTTATCGCTTTGACGAAAAAAAATATAATAAAAAAATCTCGCGGGGATTTATGTTTAAGATATAATATATAAAAAAGGATGCTGAAAAAGCATCCTTTTTTATGTGAAAAGTCAATTTTGCTTCGCCAGTCAATGGTGAATTTTTAAAAATTGACAATGAAACGAATTCACTATTGACCATTCACTTTTTCATATTCATTTACCAAAACCTTACATACAAAGCTGTCAGTAAAAGCAGTGTCATCACAATCAAAACTAAAGTTCTGTTGTCTACTTTAAACATCGTAGCATCAATGGCAAAAGCTTTAGGATTAATTTTCGGACCTGCAAGACTGATCAGGATCATGGCGATTATCGTGATAAAGAATGACCATCCCATATTGATGAGGAAAGGAATCTCGGTAATGGTATGCACCACTCCATTTTCCAGTTTTTCATAAGTGAAAGCAGTATACATCCACGTCTCTTTTCCGAAAATTTCTACCGCAAAGCTATTGAAGAAGATCGCAAGGACAAAGCCTAAGATAACTCCTACCAGAGCCGCCGTACCGGTAGTTCTTTTCCAGAACATGCCCAGAAGGAACATGGCAAAAACTCCAGGACTAATAAAGCCTGTATATTTCTGAATAAATGTAAAACCTCCTTCACCACCAATTCCTAAAACGTCTGTCCAGGTGAAGGCCAATGCAGTCATCATCGCGATAATAATTACCCAGCGGCCTGTTCTCACCATCTGGATTTCGGTAGCATCTGTTTTAAGGTATTTCTTATAGATATCCAATGTAAAAATGGTTGAGATACTGTTCACTTTTCCTGCCAGCGAAGCTACAATCGCTGCCGTTAACGCTGCAATGGCCAATCCTTTCAATCCTACAGGCAAGAACCCCAGAATTGCAGAGTATGCCCCGTCTTTCACTCCGTTGAATCCCGGAAGATGTCCTTTGGAATATAAAACGTAAGCCGCGATTCCCGGAAGCATTACGATCACAGGCATGAATAATTTCAGAAAACCTGCAAACAGAATTCCTGTTCTTGCCGTTTTCAGATCTGCACCCAAAGCTCTCTGGGTGATGTACTGATTACAGCCCCAATAGTTCAGGTTAACAATCCACTGACCAGCAAAATACATGGCCAGACCTGGTAACACCACATACTTCTGTACATCCAGATTCTGAGGCATTGCTAAAGTAGTACTGGTAGTTGTAGGTTTTTGAAGAATAAGCTTAAAGTGCTGCGGAGCTTCATTGATCAGGGTATTGAAGCCTGCCAGCGCATTTCCTACAGCCGCTCCGTTGATTCTCTGGTCTACAATCTGTAGCGCCATATACACCGTTGCAAAACCACCAATGATAAGAACTGCCACTTGTATAACGTCTGTATATCCTATCACTTTCATTCCTCCAAGACCGATCAATAGTGCCATAAGCAGAAGAGCGATCATAATCCCGTGAAGATGTTCTCCTCCCAATAAAGTATCGATGGCAAGAGCTCCAAGGTAAAGAATGGAAGTAAGATTCACGATAACATACAGAAACAGCCAGAAGACTGCCATAATCAATGAAACCGATTTGTTATACCTTCTTTCCAGAAACTGGGGCATGGTATAGATCTTATTTTTAAGATAAATCGGAATAAACCAGACCGCAATAATGATCAGCGCAAGGGCAGCGATCCATTCGTAAGCGGCAACAGCAATTCCGACAAAGAAACCTTCGCCACTCATCCCGATAAACTGTTCAGCAGAAATATTGGAAGCAATTAAGCTGGCTCCGATCGCCCACCAGGTCAAAGATCCTTCCGCCAGGAAATAATCTTTACTTCCTGTAGATTCAGATTTTTTCTTTTTATAGATCCATAGTCCGTAGGAAGCTACCACTACGAAATAGATCAGGAATATGATAATATCAATAGTTGCTAATTTTCCCATGGTTTAGTTTTTAACGGAGAATTTATAGATGGTTTTCGACTGGTATTTCTGCCCCGGCTTCAGTTCTGTAGAAGGAAAAGAAGGCTGGTTCGGTGAATCCGGGAAATGCTGTGTCTCTAAGCAGAATCCTGTTCTGAATTCATTTTTACCACCGGTTTTAGTATCAAACTTTCCGTCAAGAAAATTTCCGGAATAAAACTGTACTCCGGGTTCATCTGTGAAGACTTCCATCAGTCTTCCTGTTCCCTGGTGATACACTTTGGCGATGCTCCTCAGACCTTTTCCGTTCAGGATCCAGTTATGGTCATACCCTTTTCCTTTTTTCAGCTGATCGTCTTCTGCACTGATATCTTTTCCGATCGATTTTGAAACCGTGAAATCAAAAGGAGTCCCTTTTACAGCTTTCTGTTCGCCGGTAGGAATCAAAGTTTCATTGACCGGAAGGAATTGATCTGCGTTAATTTGCAACTCATGGTCGGTAATCGTTTTAGTAAAATTTCCTGACAGGTTAAAATAAGAATGCTGAGTAAGATTTACCACTGTAGGCTTATCGGTTTCTGCTTCATAGGAAATTTCCAAGGCATTATCGTCTGTAAGCGTGTAAAAAACAGTTGTTGTTAATTTTCCCGGATATCCCTCTTCACCGTCTGCACTGGTGTAAGACAATTTCAATGTCGGAAATTTTGCATCCTTTATCTCTTCAATATTCCAGAATCTGGTATGAAATCCCTCTTTGCCTCCATGAAGGCTGTTGGGGCCATCATTTTTATCGATTTCGTATGCTTTACCTTCCAGTGAGAATTTTGCGTTGGCAATTCTGTTGCCATATCTTCCGATCAAAGCCCCGAAATAATACGGATTGCCATCGAAATACCCTTCAGGTTTTGTAAAGCCAAGGACTACATCCTCGTATTTTCCGGTTCTGTCCGGAGCGGTTAAGGAAGTGATAATTCCTCCGAAGTTGATGACCTCAACTTTCATCCCGTTTTTATTGGTCAGCGTGTATTTTTTAATAGAATCGCCTTTTGGCGTCACTCCATAGTCTGAAGTATGTACATTCTCCATTTTTCCTGAAATATCCTGTTTGTTATTTTCTTTTCTACAGCCGAAAATAATTAAAAATAATAAAATAAAAATGCCATTATGTGTTGCTTTTTTCATAATTATTTACATATTTTTTAAAATTAATTAACGATAATACATTTCATTCCAACGAAGTGTATTTTTAAAATCACGCATTCTGGTATCTTCATCAATGACTAATGATTCAATCCCTGCTATCTCAGCAAAATCCTCCAGCTGTTCTGCTGAAATATTTTCACTGTAACATGTATGGTGTGCGCCTCCAGCCAGTATCCAGGCTTCTGCGGCGGTATATAAATCAGGAAGAGGTTTCCATAAAACCCTTGCTACCGGAAGTTTTGGCAGCTCTTCTGTAATTTCCAATGCTCTGGTTTTGTTGATCAGCAGCCTGAAATGGTTTCCAAAGTCCATCAGTGCAGCGTTCAGAGAATCAATGTTTCCTCTGGAGTTAAAAACGAGACGAACGGGATCTGCTTTTCCTCCGATTCCCAGCGGATGGATCTCACATGAAGGTTTTCCGGCTGCCAGCACAGGATCTACTTCAAGCATATGAGAACCTAAAATGGAAGGATTGGAAGGATCCAGATGATACGTATAATCTTCCATAAAGGCATTTCCTCCTTCAAGGCCCTGCCCCATTGTTTTCATGGCACGTACGAGTGCTGCTGTTTTCCAGTCTCCTTCGCCTGCAAATCCGTAACCTTTCTGCATCAGTCGCTGTACGGCAATTCCCGGCAGCTGCTCCAGTCCGTGAAGGTCTTCAAAGGTATCTGAAAATCCTTTAAATCCTCCGTCTTTTAAAAATTTTTCAAGTCCCAATTCAATTTTTGCAGCGGTATGAAGTGAACTTCTGTTGGATCCTCCTGCCAAAAGAGATGCTGCCATGTGATAAGAAGACTCATATTCTTCCATAAGGCTTTTTATTTCTCCTTCACCTACTGAGTTAATAACCCCTACAAGATCACCGATTCCCCAGGTATTGACCGAAAAGCCGAATTGGGTTTCAGCTTCCACTTTGTCACCATCTGTAACGGCTACAAATCTCATATTATCTCCGAAACGGGCAAATTTAGCTCCCTGCCAGTCGTCCCAGCCTGCAGCAACACGGCTCCAGTCGCCAATCTGCTTCTGAACCCTTTCTTCTGACCAGTGTCCTACCACTACTTTCCTGCTCTTTCGGAGTCTGCTTACCATAAAACCGAATTCACGGTCTCCGTGAGCTGCCTGGTTAAGATTCATAAAATCCATATCCATGGTAGACCACGGAATATCTCTGTTGAACTGGGTATGCAGATGCAGAAGAGGTTTCTGTAAAATTTTTAATCCTCTGATCCACATTTTGGCGGGTGAAAAAGTATGCATCCATGTGATGATTCCTATACAGTTTTCTGCCTGATTGGCTGCTGCAATGGTTTCAAATATCTCTTCGGTAGTTTTTACCGTTGGCTTTACAATAACTTTTACCGGGATGAAAGAAGATTTTTCAAGTTCTGCCACAATTTTTTGTGAGTGGTCTGCTACCTGCGCCAGTGTTTCAGATCCGTATAAATGCTGACTTCCTGTGATGAACCAGACTTCTTTGGTATTGAGGGGTGTTAACATAATTTTGTTGATCGTTAATAGTTGTTGATGTTGAAGTATTTAGTGTTTAAATTCCTGTCCGTAGTAGGCATTTTTGCCGTGCTTACGTTCATAGTGTTTTTTGATGAGTGAATCTTTCAGACGTTCTGCATCAGGATTGATCTGTCTGGTGAGATAAGCCATTTCGGCAATGGTTTCCAGAACTTTGCTGTTGTAGACTGCTTTTTCAGCATTTTTCCCCCAGGTAAACGGACCGTGATTGCCGATCAGAACCATTTCTACCTCTTCCGGAGAGAGCTGTTTTTCTTTAAAGCATTCCAGAATCTGGATTCCTGTATTGTATTCGTAGTTTCCCTCGATCAGTTCATCCCGCATAGGCGGAGCGCAGGGAATATCTGTCGTAAGATGGTCTGCATGGGTGGTCCCGAAAACAGGAATATCCATTTGTGCCTGTGCCCACGCCACGGAATAGATCGCATGAGTGTGGGAAATTCCACCGATATTTTCCCAGTTTTTATACAGATAAGCATGGGTCTTGGTATCTGAAGAAGGTCTGAGCCTGCCTTCAATGACATTGGCATCAAAGTCTAAAATCACCATATCTTCAGGCTTTAAAATGTCGTAAGGGACACCGCTTGGTTTAATGGCAAAAATTCCTTTATCACGGTCTACAGCACTCACATTCCCGAAAGTATAGACCACCAGCTTCAGCGCATCCAGCTGCATATTGGCTTCATAACATTCTCTCTGGAGTTCTTTATAAGTATTCATTTTGAGTATCATTCAAAAGGTTAATATTCAGGAGTCCTGAAGTTCTTTCCTGTTGTTTTTCAGCTGGGTATTGTATTCTACAAAATCAGCGAGCTTCTGGTATTGCTGCATTAATTCTCTGTAGTGCTGTACTTCTTCCGCTTTCGGCTGGTATTCCGCTTCAAATCCGGAGCCCATTTTCATGCTTGCTTCCTGAACGGTAGGATAAATTCCTGCTGATACAGCTGCATAAACAGCAGCTCCCAAAGCAGGAGTTTGATCTGAAGCAGCGACAACAATCGGCATATCCAGAACATTAGCAAGGGTCTGCATGATAAACGGCGATTTCCTTGCTACTCCTCCAATTCCGATCACTTTGTTGATCTTCACTCCTTCGTCTTCAAAACGGTCAACGATCTTTTTAGCTCCAAAGCAAATGGCATTCACCAAAGCTTTGAAAATATGGGGCGCTTTTGTTCCCAGAGAAAGCTGACTGATGGCTGCCTTAAGTTCCTGGTCTGCATCCGGTGTTCTTCTTCCGTTTACCCAGTCCAATGCAATCGGAACGGTATCTGAAAGAGGAATTTTTTCTGCTTCAAGGGTTAATTTTCTGATAAGTCCTGTCTCCATTTCTTCTGCAAGCTTTGTTTTCTGTTCATCTGAAATACTTTCGGAGTGCATCATAACCTGTTGAACCGGCCACATCAGAATATCTTTATACCATGCCAGCACATCTCCAAAGGCAGACTGCCCTGCTTCAAGCCCTACCAATCCGGGAATTACAGAGCCGTCAACTTGTCCGCATATTCCTTTTACGGTTGTATCTCCGATAGCTTCCTGTGAGGCTACCATAATATCACAGGTAGAAGTCCCCATGATCCTGATCAGTGTATTTTCTTCCACTCTGGCTCCCACAGCTCCTGAGTGGGCATCAAAAGTTCCTACGGTAATGATAGTTTTGGTGGTAAGACCTGTTTTTGCAGCCCATTCTTCATTCAGGTAGCCGGCAATTTCATCTGAAGTATAGGTTTCTCTGTATAATCTTGCTCTGAGTGCCCCCAGAGAAGGATCTAGCCTATTGAGAAATTCTTCGGAAGGCAGACCGTCCCATGACTCATGCCACATGGCTTTGTGCCCTGCTGCACAACGGCTTCTTTTAAAGGTGGCCAGGTCTTTATGATCTGATAAAAGGAAAGTCAGATAATCACAGTGTTCCATCCAGCTATAAGCTGCATTTTTTACTTCTGCATCTGCTCTGCTGATATGCAGTATTTTAGCCCAGAACCATTCTGAAGAATAAATACCGCCTTCATATTTTGTATAATCTTCACCACCCCAGGTTCTCGCAAGGGCATTGATTTCTTCGGCTTCCCGAATCGCGGTATGGTCTTTCCATAAAACCATCATAGCATTGGGATTTTCTTCAAATCCCGGAACCAGGGCAAGGGCTGTTCCATCATTGGTTACAGGAAGCGGTGAAGATCCTGTAGTATCAATACAAATACTGACAATCTGTTCTGCCGGTATCCCGCTTTCTCTTACTACTTCAGAAATAGTCTTTTCCAGTCCTTCGATATGATCTGAAGGATGTTGTCTGAAATTATTGGCTGAGGGATTACAAAATTTACCTTCTTTCCATCTCTGGTAGTAGCTGACTGAAGAAGTTATTTCAGAACCGTTTTCAGTATCAATAAGGACGGCCCGTACGGAATCTGTACCATAGTCCAGCCCGATAACATATTTTTTCATGGTGGTGAAACGTTTTTGATTGTTGAGATTTTAATTTCTCCTGATGAGATAAAAACAAATATAAGATTCTATTTTAAATAAATGTAAAAAACACACTTATTTTTTATAAGTACATGTATTACAGTTTATTAAATTACTTTCACCTTTAAAACCACTAAAGAATTAGCCGGGATTTCCGTTGAAATTTCACCATTTTTGGTTTCGGAATTCTCCTCTTTTGGTTTTATGGGTTCAGCATCGAAACTATTTTCAGTAGAAAGCTGTGGTGCAGACAGAAGGATTTTGGTTATTTTTTCACCCATTTTCAGAGTTCCGGGTTTGATATTAACCGTTTTGGCTTGAGTATCAGCATTGACGATTTTAATAATAATCTCCTTATTTTTAGCATCTTTTACTGCTGTAGCGTATAATTTTTCCTGGCCGGATACTGCTTTTCCGTTGCTTTCTATTTTCAATACATCTGTTCCTTTATTGTTGGAGAATAATTTCTGAACATAATAGTTCGGGGTTGCATAGGATTTCAGATTATTGAACCAGATAAGGTCAGGTGTCCACTGCCAGCCATCAGCATGGGCAAAAAGCGGTGCATAGGAAGTCATATACACCACATCTGCATTTCTTTCAAGACCGGTCATAAAAGCGGCTTCCGAAAGGGCGGTCAGCCAGTTATTTTTATTATCGGGTTTTACCACACCTACAGACTGAGCGGCATATTCCCCGGCAAAAACTTTTGGTCCGGAACGATCATAATGGTCATATCTTCCGGCATTTTTCATAAACCATTCGGGTGAGTTGTAATAATGTTCATCTACAATCTGTGCATTAAGCTGCTTCAATTCTTTCCAGCCATATTCAAAGAATTCGCCATCGGGTGATGGTCCGCTTCCTGAAATAATCTTAATGTCCGGATATTTTGCGTGAATGGCTTTTTCAAATACTTTATAATGTTCAATATAATCTGCACCCCACTGCTCATTTCCTACTCCGATAAATTTTAAATTAAAAGGCGTTGGATGTCCCATTTCAGTTCGGATTCTCCCCCATTTTGTTCCGGAATCTCCGTTGGCAAATTCAATAAGGTCCAGAGCATCCTGAACATAAGGATCGAGATTTTCCATTTTCACCAGCTCGGCGGTATTGAACTGACATGCAATTCCACAGCTCAGAATAGGAACAGGTTCTGCGCCGAGATCTTCGGAAAGCTGGAAATATTCAAAAAATCCCAATCCGAAAGACTGCCCGTAATCCGGGGTAAGACGATGCGGAAACCCTGTACTCCATTTATTGATGAGGTATTCACGGTCTGCCACATTTCCTATTGTTTTTTTCCACTGGTATCGCTCTGCCAACGTTCTTCCTTCGACAATACAGCCTCCCGGAAACCTCAAAAATCCGGGCTGTAAATCATATAATTTCTGAACAAGATCTTTTCGTAATCCTCCTTTTCTGCCTTTCCAGGTATCCTGAGGGAAGAGGGAGATCATATCCATGTTCACAATACCGTTTCCGGTAAATGTGATCCGCAGTTTTGCTTTTTCAACGGTTTTCGGTGCTTTGAAAACTGCTGTATACTTCTGCCATCCCTTTCCTTTTATAAGTGTGGAAACTGAAGAAATTTCCTTCCCGTTTTCATCAACAAGACTTGCATTTACCGCAGCAATATTTCCTGAAACATTCTCCAGATCAAAACTGAAATCATATTGTTCTCCCTGATGAAGGCCTATTCCTCTGAATCCTTCATTTTCGAGAATATAATTTTTATTGTTCAGAACGGTAATTCTTGCGTAATTTTTATTGGTTTTGGCAGGGTCGGAATAAATGGTCAGAAACCCGGAATCAAGATTGGGGGAAAGCGTTTTTGTATTAGGCTGTTTCCATCCTGTAAATGGTTCATCAAATTCAAAACTGCGGTTTTTAATCAGTTCCGCATATAATCCGCCATCTGCTGCAAAATTGATGTCTTCAAAGAAAATCCCGTACATGGTAGGCTGTATTTTAACAGGTACTGGGCTCTCTTTCAGATCCAGATTAAAGGTACGGACCGTATTATTCTGAGCCGAAAAAAAAGCAGCACTGAGGGAAATAGCAATGGAAAATATTTTATTTTTTGTTGTCATAGATCGTATGTTTTGAAAGCTACAATAGGGTTGCAATGGGTCTCAATTGTTCCGGATCAGTTTTTTATTTTACTTTTAACGGAATAGTTTTTAGGCCGGCATCATCAGAAGTTCCGCCATAAAAAATGGTATAGTCGCCGGGTTTCGAAACCAGATCATCAGCTTTTTCATCATAGAAGGCAAATGAGTCTTTGGAAAGGGTCAGCTGAATATTTTTTGTTTCTTTAGATCTGATTAAAGTCCTTTCAAAAGCTCTTAACGTTTTTACCGGTGCCTGGGCATCATTATTTCTTTTGATATAGACCTGAACCACTTCTTCACCATCCTTTTCTGAAACATTGGTTACCGGAATTGTGATTGTCACATTTTCATTAACACTAATACTATTCTTGCTCAGTTTTGAATCCCCATAAACAAATTTGGAATAGCTCAGTCCATGTCCGAATGCGTAAAGAGGCTTTTCTGCCATATAACGGTACGTTCTCCCCTGCATATCATAATTTTCAAATCCTTCATGTTTGCTTGTCTTTGAAAGAGCGTTGTCCAGCTGTTCCAGGTTTTTATAAAAAGTAATGGGTAATTTTCCGGAAGGGTTATAATCCCCTGCCAAAACATCTGCTACAGCCGTTCCTCCGGATTGTCCACCATACCAGGCATTTAATAAAGCATCGTAATTTTTCTCATCCTGTTCCAATCCCAGAGCACTTCCGGTGCAAAGAACAAAAACAACAGGTTTTCCTGTTTTTCTAAGCTCCGCCAACAGGTCCCGCTGGACTTTAGGAAGGGCAATGGAAGTTTTGTCACCTCCTTTGAAGCCTTCTGCATTCACCATCATCTCTTCACCTTCCAGGCTTGGAGAAAGTCCGCCTGCAAAGATAATGACGTCTGCATTTTTCACCTTTTCTCTTACCGAAGCAAAATTAACAGGGTCTTTTCTGTACACTTCAAAAGTGATACTCACATATTTCCCTTTTTGTGTATGACGCAGTTCTATCTGGTATTCTTTTCCTTTTTCCATTTTTACAGGAAACTCTGAAGGATGTCTTGCATCCGGTCCTTTTCTAATGGCGATTTCTTTTCCGTCCACGAAAAGGGTATAGATATCAGAGGTAGACGCAGAAAATATAACATCTCCTGTATAAGTACTTTTGAAAACCCCTGAAATGATCCCTGAGGTGTTTTCTCTTCCTACATTGGGTGCAAGCTGGGTTCCTCCAAAGCTGTTGTAGCTGATGGCGGTGGAATTTACGGAAGTATTGGCCGGTTGACCCTTGAATTCATTGTTATTGAAGAACTCTACTTTCATTCCTTTCGCGCCGTTTTTCTGACTGATGAAATTCTGATAGAGTGACGTTCTGGACGAAGGATCTGTGACTTCACTTCCTTTTTCGTAGATGATTTCAGCATTCGGGAATTTGGTTTTGATTCCGTCTAAAATCGTTACAATGGAAGAAGGAGTTCCGTTATAATTTCCCAACTGCATCAATCCGTCATCAGCATTCGGACCTACGACTGCAATTTTTTTAATACTTCTGTTGAGAGGCAGAATATTCTTTTCGTTTTTCATCAGCACAATTGATTTTTGTGCCATTTTCAGTGCCTGTTTTTTATGCTCTTCAGAATTGACCACAGAATATGGAATGGTATTCCAGTGAACGGAAGATTTCGGATCAAGCATTCCCAGCTCAAACCAGCCTTTCAGGATTCTGCGCATTGATGCATCGATATCTTTTTCGGTAATCAGTCCGCTTGCAAGAGATTTATTCAGATTGTTATAGGTATCTCCACATTCCAGATCTGTGGAATGTTTCAAGGCATCTGCTGCGGTTGTTTTTTCATCGGGATGGGTGCCATGGTATTTTTTCTGAAAGAAATCGGCCAGAGCCCAGCAGTCTGAGACCACCATTCCGTCATACTTCCATTTTCCACGGAGAATTTCAGTAAGCAAAGTATTGTTTGCACAACATGGCTGCCCGTCAAAAGCATTGTAAGCACACATTACTTCTCTCACATTTCCTTCCTGAACCAACGCTTTGAAGGCGGGAAGGTACGTTTCATACAGATCTCTTTTTGAGATTTCTGCATTGTAAGAATGGCGGTTCCATTCCGGTCCGCTGTGTACCGCAAAATGTTTGGCACAGGCATGGGTCTTAAAATATTTGGGATCGTTTCCCTGCAAGCCTTTTACTGCAGCAATACCCAGAACAGAGGTAAGATAAGGGTCTTCACCATAGGTTTCCTGACCTCTTCCCCATCTTGGATCACGGAAAATATTGATATTGGGGGTCCAGAAGGTCAGTCCTTCATACCGTCCTGTTTTTTGAGCTTCATCAAAAGACCTGTTGTATTTGGCCCGTGCTTCATCAGAAATCATTTCGAAGGTTTTAAAATGTTCCGGAACATCCCATGTGGCTGCCATACCGATTGCCTGAGGGAAAACTGTCGCTGTTCCTGCTCTTGCCACCCCATGGAGTGCTTCATTCCACCATCCATAGGCTGGAATTTCCAAGCGGGGAACTGCCTGGGAATTATCCATCATCATTCCTATCTTTTCTTCTGTTGTCAGTAAAGAAAGAAGGTTCTCTATTCTTTCATTTACCGGAAGATCCGGATTTCTGAATGGATATTTATAATGGCTCTGGGCAAAAAATAAAGGGGTCGCCAGCGTTGCACATAGGATTGATACAAATCTTTTCATAGGTAGTATGGTTTCAATAAAGTCTTAAAACATTTGTGGATTCTGCAAATAATGATTTTAACCACGGATTTCACAGATCTTCACGGATAATTATGTT
The DNA here is from genome assembly GCF_900182655.1 of Chryseobacterium rhizoplanae. Lineage (GTDB taxonomy): Bacteria > Bacteroidota > Bacteroidia > Flavobacteriales > Weeksellaceae > Chryseobacterium > Chryseobacterium rhizoplanae. The sequence continues at coordinate 433,363 of NZ_FXTC01000001.1, read as the reverse complement.
TTCATTCTTATTTTATACAAATTGCTCGTATCATTGAGCAGCAATGCACTAAAAAGCAAATATAACGTTCTATTTTAAATAAATGTAAATAATACACTTAAATTAAGGATAAATCCTACTTACTTTTGGTTTTCATCTTCCCAATTGTCGAAATAAAGCCACCATAAGCAACGCTCATGATGGCTTCGGATTCAATTTATTCTTTGACAAATTTTTGTTTCACTACCGTATTATTTTTTTGAGTAACCTCAATAAAGTAAATACCGGCAGGCATATCAGACACATTGATTTGATTTTTCCCCGAATTTATTTTCAATCCGGCTCTGATGACACTTCCTCTTCCGTCAAAAATGGTGGCAGCAGCTTCTGAAAGATCAGAATCAATGAAAAGATCTGCTTTTACCGGATTAGGATATATTTTCACTTCTTGTTTTTTGGATTCAGCAAGAATATTTCTGGCGCCTAATGATCCAAAATTTAAAGGAAGAACATTGGCAGAATAGGTATTTTCTTCTGTAAGATATGCTTTGAAAGATCCTATTGCAGGCTCACTTCCGGCAGTTACTTTATAGAAGCCTGTTACTCCATTTTCTGTTTTCAGCACATAAGCATTGGCAGGAACTTTAATGCTCTGATAAACTCCATTCATTTGATTGACCGTGATTGCTTTGGGTGTGGAAACATTTCCTGAACCGTTGAAAGTAATATTTCCTGTAGCATTGATGATTACCGGAGTATTTGCAGGAATGATCCCGTTTGAAATTGCGGTACAGTTGATATTGTTTGCATCCGGTGACATCATATAAGCAGTAACTCCGGAAGGTATATTAGCCTGAAATGGCAAGATAAGGACGTCATAACCATTAAAGGTACGGCTGTAAGAAGCGGTATTGGCTGTAAAGTTAAACGGAACCTGAAAATCCATACCCTGACCGGAAAGGACAAGATTTGAACAAGCTGTCCCTGAAATCACATTATTGGCAGATGAACTTACGTTTGAATTCACATAATAAATGCTGTTAGAGTTAGCACTCATAGGCTGCCAGGTATTGGAGGAAGTAACTCCTGCTGCATTTCTGAAGTCTACAGAAGTGTAGTAGCTATTTTCCATGGCATCCATCAGATAGCTGTCGCTTGCAGAATAGGTACCTGCGAATTTAGAAGCAATTTCATTTCCTACATTGAAATAAACATCACCCAGATTAAGGGTTAGTACAGAACTGTAATTGGAATTTCTCAGTCCTAAAATTCCTTTGCATCCGTCTGTAAGAATCTGTCTTGAAATATCGAATGTGATATCGAAATTTCCTCCCTGCGGAAAATTAATCTTTCCGTAATTATATGATTTCGTTATGCCCTGACTATTGATATAGTACAAAGTAGTATTGTCCGAATAGCTTTGTCCCGCCGTTGTATAGCTGTTTACATGCAGGATCAGTTTATTATACCTGTCATTAAGCTGAAGATATCCGTTAGCAGCAGTCATATTATTGCTGATAAGAGGACTTGGATTGGAGAACGTCACCGTTGTATTGCTGATATTGAATCCTGTCCCAAAAGATGTACTGGTAGCTGTTTGTGTTTCCATTTTATTATAATGAATATCACCGCCTGTCATCAGAGAAGCAGGTCTGTCGCCACTTTTATTAAAAACAAAAGTCATGACACTGGAAGGGCTGATATCAGCAGTAGGCCGGAATGTTGCCGTATTCAAAGAAATAGGTGTACTCACCATATTGGATTGTGTATTGGTCAGGACTTTTGTTCCTGAAGTCGTATAAAAAGGCAGGTCAACTTTCAAACTATACGTATTCTGAGAAGGATTGATGACCATAAGAACGACCTGATTTCCATCCTGGGAAATATAGGAAGAGCCTTGTAAAACTCCGGTTTTGTCATCCCATTTGGCTTCTATTCTCGTCTTTCCTGTTGTATACTTGGCATAATGTGAAAGAATATAGCCTCTTTTGGTCATTACGCCTGCAGGGGTTCCGTAAGTTCCATCGCCCATTAAACCATAATAACGTTTTGCAGAGTAATGGATCCAGGCATTGACATTACCCAATAATGCATTGTTGACACTGCCGGCGAAAGTAAAAGCATCCGTATTCCAGCTGAAATCACGGGCCGGCTGGGTGGATGAAGAGTTCCAGTTGATCAGATATTCTGTCTGCCAGATTTCTTTGTTATAATTCTGAAATTGTTTGTAGGTGGACTGCATAAGCCCATATTGATGCCCGCCATACACTTCAAAATTAGCCATTGCCGAAGGGTCAAGCAAAGCACTGGCAAAATTATCCGTAAATCCCACACTTTCCGGGGCAATCACTTTACAATTGATAAGCTGCCCATAATTTTTGATAAAATTGGTAATCTGTGCAGGAGTCCAGATGCATCCCTGATACTGGGCCATCTCATCCGGTTCATTTTGAATGGAGATATAATCAAGATCAACTCCGTTGTTCTGAAGATAGGTAACAAAACTGTTAAGATAAAGCGCATAATCCTGATAATTTTCCGGTTTTAAATATCCGATCTGCTGTACTCCGTTAGCGTCAGTGTAAACAGCATTGACATGGTTATTGGTTTTCCAGGCTGCCGGCATAGTCCACGGTGAAGCAAAAATGGTAAGCCCCATAGATTTGGCAAGCTGTGCTGTTGCCAGTACAGAACTCCAGTTGCTGCTGTTCTCGGGAATATACAATCTCATAATATTATATCCGCCTTCACTGGAAGCGCCCCAAAGTGTCTGAATTTCTGAGGTAGACATATGGTTATAGGCAAACTGGGGACTGCATACAAATCCCCCGAACCCTTTTATTTTTTGATAAGATATATTCTTATCAATTTTTACAGTGGTAAGCTGTCCATGTGCCAGACAACTGAAAAACAATATGGAATGAATGCTGACAAAATTTAAAAGTTTTTTCATAATGGTTTAGTTTTAAATATTCGTGAGTTTGATTGAAAACAATTAATGTAAGGGCAATAGATTCCCTATCAAGACAGTTGATTTTCAAAAACCGTCAGGAAAATACCCTGAATACTATCAGGCAGCGATCTGTTAAATAAAGCTGTTTACAAAATCATCCGCTGTTTTTTCTCTTCATTCTCTGTCAGGGAACTGTATTTCAGATTGGAAAATGAATTAAGAATTAGTGTTTCATAATTAAAGTGTTGTTTGTGATGATTATTGGGTCATTCATTGAAGCATTTCGCTTTCGGGAGCGCCCAGGTAAGAGGGTTTCAACCCTCCGGTATTGATCAGGAGTTTTTCAAGGACAATTCCGGGTTCCAGTACTCTGAAACGTAAAGTATGTTTTCCTGCCTGCTGAACCAAATGTTTTGTAATGGATTTAATAATATGTTCGGACTGCCATCTTCCCAATTCTCCTTTGTAATGGCCATTGAAATTTACAACCTGTGCAGGCTGGCCATCAAACGAAATTTCATAACGGAGACCTTTATTGTGGTTAAAATTTAAAGTCGGAGCTAATAATAGTTGGACTTCAAACTCACCTTGTGATTCAAAGTTTATATCGTATTCAAGCCAGATATTTTCATCGCTTTTTGGATATGCATTCTGCGGAAAGGTTGTTATCCCGGATTTTGTTTTTCCGAAATCAGGAATCACTTCCCAATGGATCCGGTCAGAATTATTCATTCTTGCAAAATTTTCCGCTTCAATGGAAACATACCCGTTTTTCTCCTGAAATATTTTTTCTTTGGGAACCTCAGCGTCTGAAATATAGGTCACTTCAGGCATTATATTTTCTTTTCCGTCTGCCCAGCTTTTATATCCTATTCTCATCTGGTCCATCATATGCTTCCATTTTCCATCGGCAATCGCATTATTATATTGATTGTCCAGATAAGCGTTTCTTTCAAAACATGCCTTCACTTTATCTGCATAGAAATTGGCTTCCGGATCTTTTTTCGCTGCCAGTTCCCTGTTTTTTGCTACCGCATAGTACATTTCGTATAAATTACTGCAGGCATCAATGGGATACAAAACCAGCTGATAATACGCATCCTGGTATTCTGCCGGAATCTGCTCTTTTAAGCGTAAGGCTTCTACTGCCAGAGCCCTGTAATCATTTAAAACCGTTTCAAATTCATGATAATTTTCTAGGCTGTACGTTTTGCTGTCAAGGGTTTCCGGGGTTACTCTTCTGTTGTATTTGGCGTACAGATTAATCATTCCCGCAATTTCTTTGGCGTGTTTTTCACCAAACTGCTGGGCAGCCCATTTTTCAGTATATTCCAAAAGGTTTTTAGCGTTAAACTGTTTTGGATTCCAGGCCATTTCCAGGAAAAAACTGATCGGGAATTCCATGGGTTTTAAATCTCCTACATTAACCACCCAAAGCTTATCTACCTTATGTTCATAAGAAAGATTCATCTGTTCCCATACTCTCTGGATGGGGCTTATGTTGATCCATTTGGAGTTTCTCGGGCCTCCGACATAATCGAAGTGGTAATAGATTCCATAGCCTCCCTTATGCAAGGGTTTTGAAAGATCCGGAAGCTTTCTTACATTCCCCCAGTTATCATCACAGAACAGCAGGATCACATCATCCGGAACCCGCATTCCTTTATCATAATAGTCCTGAACCTCTTTATACAATGCCCAGACCTGAGGTGTTTTCTCTGCTTTTTTCCCCGTAACATCAGCAATGATTTTACGCTGATCTTTTACAATTTTCTCGAGCAGGGAAATATTGGTTCCCTCTCCCATCGCTTCATCGCCGTCACCCCGCATTCCCACTGTAACGAGCTTTTCCCAGTTTTTGCTTCTTTCCATTCCGGATTTCCAGAATTCCTGTAAAACTTCTGCATTTTTAGTATAATCCCAGACATTCGGGAGGTTATTTTTTTTGATATACCTGTGCCAGTCGGTTTGTGCCAAAGCCATAGGTTCATGGTGTGAAGTTCCCATAACAATACCCATTTCATTCGCTAACGGCCCGCTCAGAGCTTCATCGTCATAGAATGCTTTCCCCCACATTGCCGGCCAGATATAGTTTCCTTTAAGACGCAGAATCAGTTCAAAAACTTTTTCGTAGAACTTGCTGTTTATTCCACCAAAAGTCGCTCTTGCCCAGCCTCCGAGTGAAGGCTCTTCATCATTAAGGAAAATACCACGATATTCTACCGCAGGCTCACCATCGGTATAGATTCCTTTTTTGAAATATAAATTTTCTTTTACCGGAACCGGAACATCTGCCCAATAATACCATGGTGAAACTCCGATTTGCTGAGACATTTCATAGATCCCGTAAATCGTACCTCTTTTATCGCTTCCTGCAATCACGATGGCTTCAGAAACGCCCGGAAAAGGATTGCTGACATTCTGAATGATATATTTTTCCCTTTTCCCTGCCAATGCCTTTCCATCCAGCTTTTTTTGCCTGATTAAACCATCAATGGTCTTGCTTTTACCTGCTTCACCAATAATAATGAGCATTCCGTTCACACCGGAATTTTGGGAAATAAGATGCGGCTGAACACCGGTTACTTTTTGAAAATCGGATTGAAGATTCGCAACGGCACGCAGAATTCCTTTGTCCGAATCGCTGTCTGAAAACAATGTCAAACCTGAATTGCGCTCTTTCAATACCACCGAATTTTCTGTCTTAGCAAAAGAAATAAAAGGTTCGGCTGCTTTTACAAAAAATATAAACAACAATGTAAGAAACAACGAAATGCTTTTTGTAAAATTCATACTATATCTTTTTGATTTTAATTTTTAAATAGGTTCAGATCAACAAATTCTCCCATTCTTCTGTAGCCGGCCTCATTGGGATGAAGGAAATCGTGATCGTGCATATCGTTTAAAATGACCTCCGGATTTTCACTCTGCATATGTTTGGCAAAATCAATGACGGCATCAAACTTCCCGCTGTTCCTGATCCAGTCATTTACTCTTTTCCAGGCCTCGATACGGAAAGGTTTGTCATAAAACGATTTTGCGAAAGGCAGAATCGTTGCTCCGTATACTTTAATTCCGTTAGCATGTGCCTTATCAATCATCACCTGATAAGCAGCAATCAGCTCTTCTGCTCTTTTGGAAGCGTCATCAGGATCTCTTGTTCCTCCCAGATCATTCACTCCTTCCAGAATAATAAGCCATTTTACACCCTGCTGATTGAGGATGTTATAATCAAAACGGTCTAATGCCGTAGGACCTAAGCCACCACGCACCACACAATTCCCCCCGATCCCGAAATTAAGGACACTTATATTCCTGGTAGAAGGATTCGCCAATAAGCGCTGAGAAAAAATATCCGGCCAGCGATTCTGTCTGTTGGTTCCTGATCCTCTTCCGTCGGTAATGGAATTTCCCATGATTGCAACAGCATATGAGGGTTCATCAGTCTTTACATCAATGTTAAAAAGCGAATACCAGTGATCTGTCTTTACTAGATTTTTAAATACCGCAACGCTTGTCTGCTCACCTTTAACAATGAAAGAAGTTGTTCTTGAAGCCGGATGCCCGGTGACAGATTGGGTTACTTTTGCGTAGGAAATTGTAATAGCCAGCAGCGAATTAGGCTTCAGGTTAAAGTTTACTTCATCAGAATAAATATCAGATCCGGGAGTAATTTTAAAATTATTTTTCTTCTCAAACGTTAATGATCTGATGGTGGCTGCATCCACATTGCTGCTATCGGACGGCACGGCAATAGAAACCGCTTTTACCGCCAGACTATCCATGGAATATTTGTTGGAGAAACGTAGCCGCACTTTTTCCCCACCCACAGATACACGCACAATCTGACGCAGGGTGTTCCCTGAAAGCCCCGGTTCCGGCGGAAGGTTTTTAGGTTCTACCAATTGAGGAGCCGTTGCCCAGGTGGTAAGCCATTGGCCTTTGGATGGATGTTTTTCCAGACTTCGTGAGGAAGAGCAGGAAACCAAAAATCCCGAAATGATAAAGATGTATAAGTTTTTGAAGCGCATTTTTTCTGTTTTTCGTTTTATCAACCTTTAATTTCTTAGTACAAATCCTCCGTTAGGCTGAATTTCAATAGAAAAATCACCTTTTGCATTCACTTTTATTTCTTTTTCTGAGGAGTTTCCCTGAGCATCATCATTGATAAGCTTTACGGCTTTCCCGGCAAACATCGGAAGCTTTATTTTCAATTTCCGGGATTGTTTTTCAGCATTTACACCAGCCACATACCAACGATTCTGATGTCTTCTGGCCACCACGGCATATTTTCCGGGATAACCGTCTATAAAAACTGTTTCATCCCAAAGGGTCGGGATTTCTTTCATAAAATCCAGCTGAAACTTCGGAGCATCGGTAAGATTGTTCGGCATAATACCAAACATCTGAACAGGGTTCTGAAACAGGACTGCTGTAGCCAGCTGAAAGCTATCTGTGGTATGTCTTTTATTTTTATCCCTGTTGGATTCCGTTAAATATGTATTGAGAAAAGTTCCTCCGAATTCCATACTTCCCACTGTATTTCTGATAAAAGGATGAAGTGTGGCAAAAAAAGCTTCCTGTCTGCGTACATCTTCTGAGAAATAGAGCATTTCTGAGGCAAGAACGGCCTCGCTTCCTGCATAATTCGGATACATCACTTCCCAGCCTCTTGGTACCGTGGCTCCGTGAAAAATAATAGTTAATCCATAATCATTGGCATCGGAGAGAATGTCTTCGTAAAGACGCATGGTTTCCTGTTTGTCCCCTCCGAAGAAATCCACTTTGAGGCCTTTTACACCAACATCTTTCAGCCATTTCATTTCTTTTTTACGTTCAACGGATGAGCTCATCTTGTTTCTAGGCCCCATCGGTGCGTCATTAGCTGCTCCGTTGGAGTTGTACCAAAGCAATACCTCAACATTTTTCGATTTTGCATATTGAATAAGCTCTTTCATGCGGTCTTTGCCTATATTTTTATCCCAAAGCGCATCCATAAGAATAAACTGATATTTCAATGCAGCAGCAAGGTCTATGAATTTCACCTGATCATCATAGTTCATGCTTTTGTCCTGCCACAGAATCCAGCTCCAGGTAGATTTCCCAAACTGATACTCCTGTGAAGGCTCATACATCGGATCTACGACATCAAAAGGAATGGTAGTTTCCACGATAGGTTTCAAAGAACTGCCCATTGTAATTGTTCTCCACGGCGTCTTTCCGGGAAGTGAAACGGCTGCTCCGGTACTTCCGAAACTATTATTTTCAGCAATATCCGGATAAGCTACTTTGTAAAGGCTTTTTTCTGCTGTGGTTTCAAGATGAGAAGCACAATATGTACTGTTTACTCCTGTTTCGGAAAGCAATATCCAGCCTTCATTTCCAATATGGAAAAGACCAGGGAAAACATAGCCGTAATCTGACGGTATTCCCAACTCTGCATCGGCTTTATAGCCACTTTCATAACTTGGTGCCGTGCGTGCAAAACCTGTCATCGGCTTCATCATAGGTGAAAGAAAAGTACTGGTCTGTGAAGGGAATCTGTACCCTGTATTTTCTGACTGTATCACAACACTCAGCCGTTCTTTCATCGGTGGAATATTGTACCGGAAAGCAATATTGTTATTACTCACCTGAAACTCGATGCTGATCTGATGCTGGTCTGCATTGGTGAAATTAACGGTTAAAGTATTGGCATTATAATTAACCTCAGATTTTTTGATTTTTCCGTTCGTATATTTCTTAGAAATGATATCTTTTTTGCTGTCCACAAATTTCAGGTTCTTTGAAAAATCGGACTCATTGGTTACCAGGCCTAACGGGGATTTTTCAAGCATTGTTTTTCCCTGAAGGATAACATCATATAAGGCTTTTCCGTCTTCTGAAAAGACATGAAGCTTCAGATCTCCGTCCGGACTTGAAATTTCTGCTACCTGTGCAAAGCTTTTGCTGATCAGAAACAGGCTGAATACGATATATAAAACTTTTTTTCTCATAATTAATTATTTTCAAGAAAGGTCCAGTAATCGAAATACATAATATCTGTTGAGGCTTTGCCATTGAATACAAAATACAGATCATGAATGCCGGTAATTTTTTCAGTAAGCTGAACTTTTACGGTTTCCCAGCGGTCATCCCCACCCGTCAGCGGAACCTTTACCGTTGCAGCAACCGGGCCGTTCACAGCATCCAGATGAACGCTCATTGTTACGTCACTGTTATGAGTAGTTCCTACTCTTGCAGAAAAAGAACTAGCTCCTTTTTTCCGGAAATCTACATTCTTTACACTGGTATAAGCCCCATTTTTCTTGGCTTTAATGAAAACACCGGCCTCTTTATTCTGATAGGATTTTACATTTTCCGACCAGGCAATCATTTCTGCCTGATTGAACGAATAAGGATTAACTGTTGCGATAGCTTTTGTAATTCCGTTGGTCATTTTAAATGGTGAAATGGAGCCGTCTTTATTGAAGGTAAGTTCTTCCAGACTTACCGATCTTGTAAAACCGCTTCCTCCCGGCAATGCACCATTGTGATAAAAGAAATAGGTTTTCCCCCGGAAATCAATAACACCGGGATGATTGGTGAATGATTTCCCTTCCGTAGGCATCACAATTCCTCCATATTTCCATGGTCCCTGTGCTGTTTTACCTGTAGAATACCCTATGAATTCAGGAAGCGGACCACCCGGCCAGAAAAGATAATATAGGTTTTTCCTTTTGTACAGCCATGGCCCTTCCTCGTATTTTGAAGGTCTTTCCGGATTGGGTTTTCCGTCCCTTTTGCCAAATGATTCTTCCGTCATCGGGACTTCTACAATATTCCCGGAATAAGAAATCATATCCTCATTCAGCTTTACATATTTAAGCTTGGGATTTCCCCAATACATATGTGCCTGTCCGTCATCATCCACAAAAACCGTGGGATCAATATCTCCCCATTCGCTCTGAACGAGAGGTTTTCCCAGCGGATCATGAAAAGGCCCAAACGGACTATCGCCAACGGCAACACCAATAGCTCCTTTGTTATTGGTTTTGGACCACATCGGGACATAGATAAAAAACTTTCCGTTTATTTCTACACATTGTGCGGCCCAGGCATCGCGTTTTGCCCAGTTGAAGTCTTTATACGAGAGAATTGTTCCGTGATCTGTCCAGTTCACCATATCATTAGTGGAATATACTTTCCAGTCGTTCATGGTAAACCAGGTAGAATCATCTTCATCGTGTGTGGTGTACACATACAGCCTGTCATTGTAGACCATTGGTGCAGGGTCTGCAGTGTAATTAGTCTGAATAATGGGGTTCTGCGCAGCTCCCATCGAAAATAAACCTGTCAGCGCAATGAAACTTATATGTATTGTACGGATATTCATAGAAATTTGGATTTAAAACTTTAATCCTGTATTTATTGTGACTTCAGAATAAGATTAACTTCTTCCTGATTGACGGGTTTGAAAAGCAGTTGCGAGAAAAGGTACAAATCATTCTTCCACACTTTGAAATCGTGACCACCCGGTTCTACATAAAAAATATGGGGAATTTTATTGTCTGTAAGATAGTCGCTTGTTCTTTTGCTGAAAGGCATCAGTCTGTCCTGATCTCCGCATGAAATCCAAAGAAGTTTTAATTCTTTAGCTTTGGATGGGTCCGGAAGAAGAAGTTGAGGTTCTTTAGTATTTGGAGCTGCGGAAAAGGCTCCCACCCATGCGAACCAGTCGATATTTCCAAGTCCGAAATTCAAGGTTTGTCCGCCTCCCATGGAAAGTCCGGCAATAGCTCTGTTATTTCGGTCTTTTTTAACCGGGTATTTTTTTTCTACAAAGGGAATCAAATCATTCAGGAGGTCTTTTTCAAAGGTTGCAAAAGCTTCTACTTTATCCTTTGCCATGATGTCTCCGGTTGCCCTGTCGTCCTTCATCGCCCGGCCGTTGGGAAGTACAACGATCATGGGAGAAAGTTTTCCTTTAGCATACAGATTATCTAAAATAATTTGCGGAGTTCCATTTTTAAACCACTCTTTTTCATCTCCTCCAATACCGTGTAGCAGATATAAAACAGGATATTGAGTGCCTTTTTTATATCCGGGAGGCGTATATACTAAAGCTTTACGTGTAGTTCCAACCGTTGCCGAAGAATACTGTATTGTGTCTATTTTTCCGTGTGGAATTTCTTTTTTTTCTATATCGAAAGCCTGGGGTACTTTTTTATCAAAAGCCTGTGCAGAAATAAAAACTCCTGACAGCATGAAACCTAATGTTAATACAACTGATTTATTCATGATTTTTTTATTTGTAGTTTTAACACTTATTATTTTGGATAAAAAAATAATAACAAACTGTTTAAAGTTTTATATTGATTATTTTAACCACAAAAGTCACAAAAGTTTTAAATACTTAAGTTTTCAGAGCCAAACCTTATGCGTAATAAGCACACCTAAGTTTTGGGAAAATCTTTGATTTTCATCTTATGTGCACTTTTCTGCGATATCATTTTAAACTTACTTAAGTGAATTCAAGCATTTTAGAATGAAAACCTTTGTGACTTTTGTGGTTAATAAAGTTTAAACATCTGAATACTTATTTTATTTATCTGTTTACAGCAAACTTTTCCCTGCTAATTTTGTTATTTTCATTCTCGGCTTTATTGACTCTGAAAAAATCCACGTCTACGAAACCTCCTGCATTTTTAGTAGCATAATTAAAAACTGCGAATTTTGATCCCATAAAAAATCTACGGTAATCAAAGATCATTTTGTAATCTCTTGCCATTTCCATCCAGTTCTTCTGATCCGTACTGTAATAAAAGTCTGCAAGATCTTTTCCGAGATTAAAATCGGCATCGATACGGAGGAAAATTTTATCCGAATTGAGAGGAATCCGTTTTTTCTCTTCTTTTTTCACTCCGGTAATCGCTTTGGTTTTACTATCCAGGCTTACTTCATTGGTTGAAAAAACAATGAATTTTTCTTTACCTTCCATTACTATTGATAAAATCCCGGAATCCCCGTTGAAGGCGCTGAAACCTGCAAGGTCTCCATCTTTCATTCCTTTGAGATCCATTGCAACAATTGCTGAAGAAGTCGGGCCTTCCATTCTCTGGGTCAAAGTATTGGGTGCTGCGTACAGATTGTCTACGACTCTGCTGGTTTTCAGCCTCAGGAAGCCTTTTCTTTCGGATAAAGACCAGGCTTCATTCACCGGATTATGATTCCATTGCCACTGAATTTTCATTGTTTTATCAGAGAACTCATCGCTTTCCACCAAATGATTTTTGGGTTTGAATGGCGGAAGCGGAACTTCTCCTTTCAAAGGAACTTTTCCGTTATCTCCCAATACCGGCCAGTCGTTTTCCCATTGTACGGGAAGCAGCAGCGGAACACGTCCTACTCCGTTTCTGTCCTGGAAAATAAGGGAATACCAGTTTCCGTTTTTATCATCAATCAAAGCGCCTTGCCCTGCATAGGAAAATCCTAAAAAATTGTCTTCCAGAACTACTTTTTTCTCGTAAGGACCTGCCACTTTATCTGCCCTGTAAACTACCTGACAGCGTTTTCCATTTCTTGGCCAGGATATCATCATCATATAATATTTCCCGTTTCTTTTGATGATCTGATTTCCTTCCAGAAGCCCGGTTTCCGAAGCATCTTTCTGAAATACCTCAGTTCCATCCGGATTTCCGATCACTTCTTTAAAATCAGGGCTCAGTTCAAAAACTTTGTTGGAGGTGAAAACATATACTTTGTCATCATCATCGAAAAACAGTGATGCATCGTGAAAATGTCTTGTTCTTGTGATGAGTTTCCATTTTCCTTTTTTGGGATTATCGGTCACATAGAAATAAGATTTGAAAGGCTCATCATTCGGAGAGAATAAAACGTAATATTTCCCTTTATGATAACGGATTGAGGAAGCCCATTGGCCTCTGCCGTAAACGGTACCGTTCAATAAATCATATTTCGGGTTGTCATTCAAAGTATCGAAAACATACCCGGACATTTCCCAATGAACCAGATCCCTGGAATGCATCACCGGAGCTCCCGGCATCAGATGCATGGTGGTACTGATCAGGTAAAAATCATTTCCGTTTCTGGTAATGGATAAATCCGGTGCATCTGCCCATATGATTGGGTTTGTAAATGCCGTACTTTGTTTTCCGGAAGGATTTACCTGGGCTGAAAGAAGATTCAGCCCGATAAATCCCAATAAAGAAACTATATAAGATTTTTTGATTGTCACGGTTTTAATATTTTGGTTTGATTTGATTCTTTTTCAATCTTAAACGGAAACACTTCGACGAGCTCAGTGTGACATTGCTAATACTAACTTAATTCGGGATAATATCATTGGAAAAAGTACTGTACAGACCGATAAGGCTTCCTGTAAAACCTCCTGCAACGTCCGTAGAAAGTATATCTCCTGAAACCGGTCCTCCCAGGTTTTTATAGCTCTTGCCATCCAGCGAATAATTAAAGCTATGCTCATCTTTATCTGCTACCACCTGTAATTTAACCGGTTTGGATAATGAAATCTTCTCGCTTGCGATCAGCTTTGATTGTCCTTTTTCTGTTCTTTCCAATACGATGTAGAAATCTTTATCTTTTTTCGTGATTCCGAAAACATAATTGAATGTTTCGCTTTGATAACAGGTAATTCCTGCCAGCTCTTTTTCTGTTTTGGGCCTAAAATCCAGGGTTACAGAAGTTTCAAATGATTCATGCTGTAATCTATGGAACAGTGCCGAAACCGGAGCCAATGCCTTGATATTGGTTGCAAAAGGGTTTACTTTTACGCCGTTTTTTGTAACCGTAATAAAGCTTTCACGAGGTCCACGCATGGCAATCCATCGGAAGTCAAGATTTTTATCGGTTAGTTTATCGTTGTATGTAAAGTTTCCGTTCGGGAAAAATCCGTTTTGCCCGGTTTGATTCTGAACACCTTGTGGCATTTTCAATTTTGGTTTCATTGGAACCAGTCCGTTTTGGAAAACAGGATAAGTTCCGCTCCAATCAACCGGAAGGATAAATGTTTCACGGCCTTTATTGACTCTGTTTTTCTCGTTCGGGCGTATCGCCAGAAATACTCCGTAATATTGGCCATCCGGCGTTTCTACCAGATCTGCATGGCCTGCCCAGTCTACTTTTTCTTTTCTGTCTTTTGGAAAATAGCGCTGTGTCAGAATCGGGTTGTTTCCAGCCGGAAGGTAAGGTCCTTTAGGAGAATCGGACATAAAAATAACTTCACTGTGATTACCGCCAGTTCCTCCTTCAGCACACATCAAATAGTATTTACCATTCTTTTTATAAATATGGGGGCCTTCAATCCAGATAGGCTTTTGGGAAAGATCCACGCCGCCGTTTACAATAATCTTATCCGAACCCGCAACTATCTGGTCTTTTTCGAGATCATAGTCCCACATCTTAATAACACGGTGGCCATTGTACTGCTCAGTACCTTTCGGTGGAGCATCATTGTGAACAATATATGCCTTTCCGTCATCATCAAAGAAAATAGAAGGATCAATACCTTCAAAATTCAGTTTCTGAACTTCGCTCCATCCTTTTGCCGGATCTTTTGTTTTTACGACCATATTTCCGATACCGCCTGCAAACTGGGTAGTGATCATATAAAAAGTATCGTTGTGCTTATTGTATTTGATATCCGGTGCATAAATTCCATGGGAAACACCTGATTTTTCAACTTTAAGCTGTGAAGGTCTGTCCAGAACGTGCCCTACCTGTTTCCAGTTTACAAGATCTTTAGAAGTAAAAATAGGAACTCCCGGAAACATTGAAAATGAAGAGTTTACCAGGTAATAATCTTCTCCTTTTCTGGTAATGCTGGGGTCCGGGTAACAGCCCTGTAAAATCGGGGAATAGAACTCGTCCGGTTTAAGAGGGTTGTCATTATATATTTTATCGTTTCCACGGTAATTGAAGTCAGAAAAAGTCTGTGCAGAGATGTTACTGATGGAAAGTAAGGCTGCCACTGCAATAACATGGGTTTTATTTCTTAAAAAAACAGGATTCATTAGACTCTTTTTCATATATAGATTTTTTAGTTTTTATTGTAAATAGATTTAGTTTCAGATTGTCTTTCAGAGCTTTTATCACTCCATTGTAATGTATACACCTTCCCTGCTTCAGTCGGGAAATCATAGATAAGATCAGTTTTAATTTCAACAGGATTCAATTTTACCTTGTCAGATATCAACGGTTTAGGAATTTCCGGAATTTCAAAAAAGGAGTTCGGGTTTTTACCTTCTGCTTTTTTCAGTGTTGTGTTTCCGGAAAGCTGCATTTCATTCGGAAGTCTGACTCTGCAGTTTCCTCCCAATCCGGATTTTATAGTGATTTCTTTAGCTTTATTATTTTCCCAGATCACGCTGACTTCGAATCCTCCATAGGCTTTCAGTCCGGAAATACTGCCTTTTTTCCACTCTTCAGGAAGTGCGGGAAGGATGTCTATAAAACCGTTTTGAGTCTGCAGAAGCATTTCGGTAATCCCGGAAGTGCAACCGAAATTTCCATCAATCTGGAATGGCGGATGTGCATCGAAAAGATTCGGATACGTTCCACCTTTGCTGCCCCAACCGTCTTTTTCTACCAGCGTTAACTGATCTTTGATTAATTTATTGGCCTGATTTCCGTCTAATAATTTAGCCCAGAGATTGACTTTCCAGCCCATTGACCAGCCTGTGGATACATCACCACGGTGAACTAGTACGGTTCTGGAGGCGTCCAGCAATTCCGGTGTGGTAAACGGACTGATCTGGTTGGAAGGAAATAATCCATACAAATGAGAAACATGTCTGTGGTTATCTTTAGGATCGTCCAGGTCTTCTATCCACTCCTGCAATTGTCCGTAACTTCCGATTTTCATCGGTGGTAATTTTGAAATAATCGTGTTCCAGACCTGAATTTTATCTGAATCTGTATTGAGAATCTGTGCTGCCTTTTTTGTCTTGGTGAAAAGGTCGAACATCAATTGATTATCCATTGTATTTCCCGCTGCCAGAGCACTCCCCTGGTGTCCCTGCGGAATATTTTCGGGAGACATTGACGGGCTTGCTGCCAGCCAATGATGTGCAGGTTCTTCAATCAGGAAATCTTCGTAAAACTGTGCTGCAGATTTCAAAACAGGATAAATTGTTATCAGGTAGTTTTTGTCTCCGCTGTATAAATATTTTTCCCATAAATGCTGTGAAAGCCAGGCTCCACCCATAGGCCACATTCCGGCGTTTGCAAAATCGATCACTCCTGTTATTCTCCAGATATCGGTGTTATGATGCGCTACCCAGCCACGGCTGTTGTACATTGTTTTTGCCGTTTCTTTTCCTGTTTCGCTCAAATCTTTTATCATCCGAATCAATGGTTCATGCATTTCAGTAAGATTGGTCTTTTCCGCCGGCCAGTAATTCATTTCCGTATTAATGTTGATGGTATACTTGCTGTCCCAGGCTGGTTTGTTGGAATTATTCCAGATCCCCTGCAAATTGGCAGGCTGACCACCCGGCTGAGAGGAGGAAATCAGGAGATAGCGTCCAAACTGATAATACAATGAAATGAGTTCTGGATCATAACCATTAGCAAAATTTTTAATTCTGATATCTGTTGGATCTTTCGAAGCTTCAGAAGTTCCTAAATCCAGATCTACTCTTTTAAAATATTTCTGGTAAGCATTCAGATGGTTTTGAACTAAAGTTTTGAAACTTTTATTTGCTGCTGCTTCAATATACTTTCCGGCTTTTGCAAATTCGTCTGTATTTAAATTTTTGTAGTCTGTAAAATTAGTGGCTATGGAAATAAGAATCGTGACCTCATGAGCATTGCTTACTGAAATTCCACCTTCTGAGGTTTGAGTTTTCCCGCCTTTGGTCATAAATTTTGCCAGCGCATTGAATTTCACCTGACCCTGGATGCCGTCCAGTGTGGAAGAAATTCCATCCATTTGTAACGTATTGGCATCAATAGCCCTGGCATTCTTTTTAAGCTCGCTATTGAATTTCGCTGTAAAGTTCAGAGCATTTTTATGATCTGAGCTTAATTTAATAACGATTACATGATCAGGAATTGAGGCAAAAACTTCTCTTTTAAAGTTAACGCCACCTGAAGTAAATGTAGTGGTTGCGATTGCTTTTTCAATGTCCAGTTCTCTGTAATAATTTTTGATATCCTTGAGGTTATTGAGATCCAGCGTAAAATCACCAATATTCTGGAATGCTGAGCCGTGAACTGTTTTCGCTGTTAATCCCTGGTCTGCAAGAACTTGTGCTCTTTTGTAATTTCCATTAAATAAATAATACCGGATGGAATCCAGGACTTTTGGTGCATCCGGATTATCATTCCGGGAAGGACCTCCGGACCAGAATGTTCCTTCATTCAGCTGAAGCTTTTCCTGATAAGGGTCTCCATACACCATAGCTGCCATGTTTCCGTTTCCTACCGGTAAAGCTTCCACCCATTGTTTTGCGGGCCTGTCATACCACAGCTTATACTTTCCTCCTTTCTGGGCGAAGGAAAATATACTGATCAGAAGACTTATGGTCATGTAAACCCCGGATTTCATTTTTACTTTTTAAATTTCAAACTGTATTATTGTTATACTAAGCTGTTTTCTTTCTGTTAATCAACGAAATGAGTCCCCAGGCAGCAACATATGAAATTCCTGCGATAAAGAAAATGATATTGTAACCGCCATTCACGTTTCCTGCCTTTTTGAATGTATCTAAAACAATTCCGATGAACAAAGGAAAAATAATTCCTGCCGCTGAACCGAGCATTCCTCCAAAACCAATGACAGAACTGACATAGCTGTTGGGTAACTGATCTCCGACTGTGGTCATAAGATTGGCCCCCCAACCTTGATGCGCAGCTGTTGCAAAGGCAATGATGATTGTGATCATCCACATATTGTCTACATATTTTGAGAACATTACCGGAACTACCATCAAAGCAAACAATAACATCGTAATGCTTCTGGCTCTTCCGATGGCCCAGCCTTTTTTAATCAGAAATGATGAAAGATACCCTCCGCCAATACTACCGATCGTAGTTCCGCTGTAAATAATAATCAATGGAAGCGATGGTTTTGTTAAATCCATTTTGAAGACATCTGAGAAATAGGCCGGCAGCCAGAACATGAAGAAATACCAGATAGGATCGGTTAATATCTTACCGATGGCAAATGACCATGTTACTTTATATTTGAGTAATTCAGATAAAGGAATTTTCGTTTTCTCTTCTGCTTTTTCAGCCTGATCGCTTTTTATATACTGCAGTTCTTCCTTGCTGAGATTTTTTGTTTTTTCCGGTACGGCATAAAATTTCCACCAAAGGACAATCCAAACCATACCCAAAGCCCCGATCCATACAAAAGTCTGTCTCCAGCCGTAATGTCCAAGAATGAACGGAACCAGCAGCGGTGCCAAAATAGCTCCCACCGTTGCTCCTGAATTAAAAATTCCGGTTGCCAGCGCTCTTTCTTTTTTAGGAAACCATTCAGCCACAGATTTGATGGCAGCAGGAAAATTTCCTGCTTCACTGATTCCCAAAGTACTTCTCGCAATGATAAACCCGATGGTACTTTTCACAAAACCATGTCCTATAGAGGCCAAGCTCCATACAATAAGGGAAACGGCATACCCGATTTTGGTTCCCACCTTGTCTATAAACCTTCCCATCGCCATATAACCGATGGCATACGTCGTGGTAAAGGCCATGACGATATAGCTGTAATCTTTTTCGTCCCAGCTGAATTCCTTTTCCAGTACAGGTTTCAGCAAGCCCATTACCTGCCGGTCAAGGTAATTGATCGTAGTGGCTAGAAAGACAAGGGACAGCATCCACCATCTTATATTGCGGTTTTGAGGAGCCTGCATTTAGTTATGATTAAGTTGTTGTAGTAATTTTTTTGTTTTCAGAGTCAGTTCTTCTTCATTAATATCTTTTCCGATGAGAGAGCTTCCCAACCCTGCTGCTATGGCACCTCCATTGAGCCATTCTCTGATATCTTCAGTTTCAGCATGAATTCCTCCGGTTGGCATAAAATTCATTCCCGGAAAAACAGGTTTCACAGATTTGATGTAGTTCTTTCCTAAAGCATCAGCCGGAAATATTTTAACCAGTGTTAGCCCATTCTGATGCGCGATATTGATATCGGAAGGGGTAAAGCAACCAGGAATCAGAAGGATATTTCTTTCAAGTGCATGTTTCACCAATGCCTCATTGATAACAGGTGTAATGATGAAATCTGCTTTTGCATGAGCATAATCATCCATTTCCTGTACATTTTTTACTGTTCCGATTCCTAACAGAAGGCTTGGAAATTCAATATGGGAAATTTCTTTCAGCTTAGTGAAGTTTTCCAGTGCCTGATGACCGCGGTTGGTATATTCTATCACACGGATTCCTGCTTCGTATAAAGCTTTTATGATATTTTTTGAGACTTCAAACGATTCGTTATAAAACAACGGAACGATTTTCTGGTCTTTTATTTTTTGTACTATTTCACTCATAATGTTTCGATATTAATGCTTTCATCAATGGTATCTCCCTTTACAAAAAGCTTTTTAAAAGCAACTTTTGTAGCATCTTCCAGAATCTGCTGTTCAGGATTTCCTTTTAAAATTCCATGAATCAAAGCGGCCATGAAAGAATCACCGCTTCCTACCCTTTCTTTAATGGTATCTGAATTATATTTTTCTGAAATTAAAAGCTGTTCACCAGCAAATAAGGTGGCAAAGTAATTCACCTGTTCTCCGTTTGTAAAACGGAAGGTATTCGCAATTTTTTCCACCTCAGGGAATTGTCTTCTGATTTCCAATGCTGTTTTTTCGGCCTGTTTAAGAAGGTTTTCATCATCGAAATTTCCGTTAAGCTCATATTCAACAGGAATATTGAGAAACTGTTCCACAGACCAGATATTTCCCATAAGAACATTCACAAAAGGCATCAGCTCTTTAATTTTGTGAGGATTCTGGTTTTGCCAAAGCAACGCCCTGTAATTCAGGTCAAGAGAAACCGTAATATTTTTTGTTCTGGCTTCCTTCATGATTTGCAGACATTTGTGGAATGCCTGGTCACTCAAAGCCGGTGTGATGGTACTGATATGCAGCCATTTTACCTCTGAAAATATCTCATCATCACTGAAAGTTTCAAAATCCGACTGGGTAAAAACAGACGGAAAGCGATCGTACACCACTGAAGCATTCTGCATATCTCCATCGGAAGAAAGGTAAAATGTTCCTATTCTTCCCTGAGTTTTTTCTGCAAGGATTTCTATTCCTTTATTGTTAAGCTGTAGTTCGAGGTGATTTCCTACAAAATTCTCCGGTAATGCTGATAACAGTTTCACAGAATTCTTCCACTGGGAAAGTGCTGCTGCTACATTGTATTCAGCGCCTCCAACATACATCTTCAGAGACTGTTCATTAAGCCAGTTTCCTTCGGAATCCGGGGCAAAGTGGAGAAGCAGTTCCCCAAAACATAGTATTTTCGTTGAGTCCTGCATAGTATTAAATTTCAAAATAATTTTTTGTATTGTGATAACAGATATCCTGAATGATCTTTCCTACCCATTTTTCATCATCGGGCAGCAGACCTCTTTCCATTTCACTTCCAAACATGTTGCACAAAAGTCTTCTGAAATAATCGTGTCTTGAGAATGACAGCAGGCTTCGGGAATCGGTCAACATTCCCACAAAAGTGCTGATCAGACCGATATTGGAAAGCGTATTCATCTGCTTGGTCATCCCGTCAAGCTGATCAAGAAACCACCAGGCTGCTCCAAATTGTACCTTGGATTTGATGCCTTCTTCATTGAAGTTTCCGGCAAGAGTTGCCAAAACCTCGTTAAATGCCGGGTTCAGATTGTATATAATAGTTTTAGCCAGTTTTCCTTCTGTATTCAGTGCATCCAGCAAAACGCTCAATCTTTGTGCATAGTAGGGTTCTCCAATGGCATCATATCCTGCATTGGCACCCATTTTTCTGAACATATCTGAATTGTTGTTTCGGGTTGCCCCCACATGAAACTGCTGTACCCAGCCTTTTTCTGCATACATTTTGCAAAGCTCTTTCAGCATATATCCGCATAATGCATCCGGATCGGAAAATGTTGAGAGATTGCCCTTCAGAAACTCGGAAAACTCTTTTTCAAGGCTATGATTCCATTTTGTTGTATCTGGAAAATATTCAAAGCCGTGGTCGGCTACTTTTGCTCCTGCATCCACAAAATAGTTGATTCTGGACTGAAGAGCGTTCAAGAGGTCCGAGGCTGATGTGATTGAAAATCCGCAGACTTTTTCGAGCTTTTTAATTCCCGAAATATATTGTTCAGAATTAATAATATTAATATAGGAATCAGGGCGGAAAGCCGGAAGAACAGCTGTGCTAAATCCACTGTTTTTTAAAGCCTTGTGATGAACCAGATCATCAGCAGGATCGTCTGTAGTGCACAACGCTTCTACCTTAAAATTCTGAATGATGGATTGTGGTAAAAAGCCGTCTGTCTGCAGACTTTCATTCATCTGATGATATACAGTATCTGCATTATTAGGTGATAAATATTCACTGATTCCAAAAGGATTTTTGAGCTCCAGATGCGTCCAGTGAAACAACGGGTTACGAAGGGTATAAGGCACCACTTCTGCCCATTTCATGAATTTTTCGTGGTCGGAAGCTTCTCCGGAAATGAATTGCTCGTGAACTCCAAAATTTCTCATGGCTCTCCATTTGTAATGGTCACCATCCAGCCAGATAGCGGTTGGAGAACGGAAGTTTTGATTGGCAGCAATAACATCCGGCTCAAGATGATTGTGATAATCGATCACAGGCATATCTTTGGCATATCCGAAATAGAGATTCTCTGCCTTTGCTGATTCCAGCAGAAACAATTCTCCGAAAACATCTTTATTTTTAATGGAATTACTCATGATTTATTTTTACAACCCTGAATTTTAATTAACTTGTTTAAACTCTGCAAAACCACAAAAGTCACAAAAGCTTTATTTTAAAACACTTTAGCTCACCTAAGAAAGTTTAAAATAATTCTGCAGAAAAGTTTACATAAGATGAAAATCAAAGATTTTCACAACACTTAGGTGTCTACTTTTTAAAAACAAGACCTTGAATGAAACCATTAAGGTCCTGTTCCAATTTATATATGAAGAAATTAGTTTTTTATACTCCACTGAATGCGCTGAAACCTCCGTCAACAGGAATCAATGCTCCAGTGATAAAGCTTGCTGCATCAGAACATAGAAACTGTACAACACCATTCAGTTCTTCTACTTCTCCAAATCTCTGCATGGGTGTTTTAGCCATTACTTTTTTGCTTCTCTCCGTTAAGCTTCCGTCCGGATTCAACAGAATAGCACGGTTCTGATCACCAATGAAAAATCCTGGCGCCACTGCATTTACCCGTATCTTATCTCCGAATTTCAATGCCAGATCAGAGGCCAGCCATTGGGTAAAATTGGTAATTGCCGATTTGGCTGCAGAATATCCGGCTACTCTCGTAATCGCTGAATAGGCAGCCATTGAAGAAATATTAATAATGTTGCCGCTCCCCTGCTCAGCCATTGCTTTTCCGAAAACATAGCTGGGATAAACGGTTCCGTTGATATTGAGATCGGTAACCTCAGCCCATCCCTTCATATCCATATCAAAAAATGACTGTTCGGGAGATAAAGTGGCTGCCGGAATATTTCCACCGGCTATATTGAGCAGAATATCAATGCTGCCATACTTTTCTTTTATTTTCACAGAAGCAGCTTCAAGACTTTCAATATCCATCACATTGGCTTCTACAGCAAGTGCATCTCCACCCAAATCTGTAAGCTCTTTTACACGGGCATCCAGTGTTTCCTGGTTTCTTCCCAGAGCCACAACTTTGGCGCCGGCTTCTATAAAACTTTTGGCAAGGCTGCCTCCCAAAACGCCTGAAGCCCCTGTGATGACTGCTACTTTGTTTTTAATACTAAACAGGTCTTTCATTTTACTTTTTACTATTTATTACAAACGCAGATTAATTTTTCTGTAATTCTGACTGAATGGCAGCCGTTACTCCTTCGATCTGACCTAATGCCAGCATTCTTCCTAAAAATGAATAGCCGGGATTATAACCTTTGTCAACATCTTCTGTTAAAAGTCTACCGTGGTCTATTCTCATCGGAAGATCAGGATTTTCTTTTTCGAATACACGGATCACTTCAATAAGCTTTCCTCTTCCTCCCAGGTGATGAGCCTCGATAAAATCACCGTTTTCAAAGACATTGGTACTTCTCAGGTGAACGAATTTGGTTCTGTGGGCAAATTTCTGTGCCAGTTTTGGAACATCATTCTGAAGGTTGGCACTTAGAGATCCTGCACAGAATGTTAACCCGTTGTGAGGGTTATCAACAGCTTTCAGAAGCCAGTCAATATCCTCTTCATTGGTTACTATTCTTGGTAAGCCCAGTAATGAAAAAGGCGGATCATCAGGATGTACACACATCTGGATATTCCATTTTTCACAGGCTGGCATTATTTTTTCGAGGAAATATTTCATGTTCTGACGAAGCTGATGTTTATCTATACCATCATACAATGCCAATAAACTTTTGAACTTTTCTATGGGATTCAATTCGCCTTCTTTGATATTTCCGTTCACGAATCCCTGTGTTTTTACAATGACTGAGTCTATCAGATCATGATTATCTTTTTCCGTTAAGGTATTTTTTAATTCTTCTACTTTTTGAAGGATTTCCGGACTGTAATCGTTTTCTGCTCCTTCTCGTTTAAGAATATGAATTTCGAAGTAGGCAAACTTGGCTTTGTCAAAATAAAGTGATGATGAGCCGTCTTCCCATTCGTGAAAAAGATCGGTCCTTGCCCAGTCGAGAACAGGCATAAAGTTGTAGCAAACTGTTGTAACCCCTGCTTTACCCAGATTTTCAAGGCTTGTGATATAATTTTCTATTAAAGAGTCACGGTCTTCACCTCCGTATTTGATGGCTTCGCTTACGGGAAGACTTTCTACAACAGACCAGCGAAGTCCGTGGCTTTCTATATAGTTTTTATAATCAATAATGGCCTTTGAATTCCAGATTTCTCCGTTTGGGATATCATGTAGAGCAGAAACAATTCCTTCTACTCCTATTTGACGAAGTGTGCTCAATGCTATTTTGTCTTTTTTGCCAAACCAACGCCAGGTTTTTTCCATAGTTTTAAAATTTTAATTCAGATAAACAAAGCAGGTGCTTTCACACCTACTCTGTTGCTGATATGAATGTAGAATGAAATTAATTGTATCCTGGATTCTGATATTTTGCTTTAATATCTGCCGATACTTCCATTGCATCAATCTGGTTCTGAGGAATTGGTCTCAGATAGTGAAATGGTTTTATCGTTCTAGTAACTGTTTGCGGAGCGTGATCTCCATAGGAAGCTCCTCCGATCTGATAAGTAGCTGCATAATCTCCCCACTTCTGAGTACGTACCAGATCATACCATCTGTAGAATTCTCCGTAATATTCACGGGATCTTTCTGCAAGAATATAATCAATGGTAATTACGGCTGGTGTGGCAGCAGTCATTGTAGCGCTGTTATCTGCTACATAAGCTGCATTCTGAGCATTATTAAACTTCCATTTTCCGGCACGGGCACGGATAACATTGATAAGGTCTCTGGCTGTCATAGCTCCAGAAGCTCCTTTTACGGCTGCTTCCGCGGCAATAAAATAGAATTCTGAGAATTTGGCAACGCTGAAAGGACGGGTTAATCCTGCATTCGGATATCCTAAACCGTTTGGATCATCAGTACGGTAAGTTCCGATTTTCCATAAGCCAGGGTATACAATTCTGCTGATCCCGTTCGGTGCAATTACCCAGTCTGCTCTTCCCGACAGAGTCCCTGCTCCCACGCCGCTTTGTCCTGCTCCTGTAGGATAAGAAGGAGTCTGGCTGTCATCATTCAGGAAGCTTAAGATAGCTCCACCCGGCTGTACAGGTAAATTATTGGCATTATAAAGTACAGGAACTGTTGTAAGACCCGTTCCGTTTTTGTTCCAGTTTCCTCTGTAAGTGGTTACAAAAGTACCATCATAACGGGAATCGTTGGTTTTATCTGCAAAAGTATTTTTAATAACTCCCAGAGTAGGACACATACGAACCCACGGACGTCCCAGAGACTGAGCGGCTTCACGCTGTACACCACTTACTACATCTGCTCCCACCCATGCTGTGGTTTTACTGCTTTTGATGGCAGTATAATTCCAGGTCTGCATCCATGCTGCAAAATTATCCGGAGCCCAGCCTGAACCAAATCCTACAGGATCACTTTCATTATAATATGTACTTGACTGTGTATGGTCTGCATACAGCATAGATTCGGTATTCCTGTCATTTGAACCTGCATTGACATCATAGAAGGTAGGCTGAAGGGCATAAGGTCCTGGATTATTGATCCCTTCCAAGGCAATATCATAAGCCTGCTGGAAATACCATTGGGCATTGTGTCCGTCAGGATCTGTTCTCGTCACTTCAGGATAAGTTGGAATGCCGTTTGGATTCTGCAGCCACCATCCATAAGTAAGATAGGCTTTGGCAAGCATCAATCTTGCTACATTTTTAGTCACGCCTCCGGTTACCCTTGGTGAGGCAGGTAGATTTTCTATTGCTTTTTTAAGGTCAGCAAAAACAGTTTTTGTGTATACTTCCGGAACGGTATTTCTTGCAGAAGTTGTAGATGGCTGGGTATTGTATTTCAATTCTCCTGCCCCTAAATCCAAAGGAACACCTCCATAGGTCTGAACGAGCATGAAGTAGTAAAATCCACGAAAGAAACGGGCTTCAGAAATCATAGATTCTGCAATTCCGAATCCTGGTCCTTTTTCAATAATTCCGTTGGCAGTATTGATATATGGAAACACAGAGTTCCAAACCATACTTGTAGGAAAAGTATTGGAATTGATGATACCGTTTCCGGACATATCCAATTCTTTAAAGTTACCATCCGCACTTTGCGCCCAGGTAGATTCATCAGTTCCGTTCTGACAATTGCTCATAAAGTAGCCATTACCATACAGTAATCTCATCTGTCTGTATAAAGCTGTAAATCCCTGGTTCACCCCGTCCGGTGTATTGAAGTAGTCAGCTGTATATATTGCTCTTGGCTGCTCATCAAGAATTTCACTACAACCTGTAAATGTTAAGGATAAAAAGATTGCTCCTAATAGCAGTTTTTTGTTAAAATTTATCATGACAGTACAGTTTTAAAAGGTTAAGTTAAGTCCCATTAAGTAATTTCTTGTGGAAGGGTTGTTGGTTCCTATAACAAGCTGGCGGTTTGGATATCCGCTTACTGCCTGGTTTTCGTTTCCGAAAGAGTTCGGTTCCGGATCCATTCCTGAGAACTTATGATAAGGTGAGAATAGCACAACAGGATTGGTTACCGTAAAGTAAATTCTTAAGCTTGTAATTTTTAAATCCTTTAAAAAGTCTTTATTGACATTATAACCTAATGTAATGGTACGAAGCTTAAGATAAGAAGCATCAAACATCGCTAAAGTAGAAGAATACTTCGGATTATCACCACTCAAATGGCGTCCCGGACGCGGAAAATAGGCACCGGTATTATCTTCTGTCCAGTAATCTACGTCTACGTTATTCCCTCTTCCCGTTAATCTGTTAAGATAACTTGCAGATCCATAAATAGTACTCACCAGAATGCCTCCTTGCTGGAAAGCTCCTACTGTACTCAGTTCAAAATTCTTGTAGGCAAAGCGCATATTAAATCCTCCCTGGAATTTCGGGGCCGTATCAAAAATCTGTCTGTCATCCGGTCCAATTGCTCTTACAGGAGTTCCGTCAGCATTATAGCCTCCGGTGTAAAGAACTTTGATAGATCCTACAACGTCTGCAGCGGTACCCGGTTCCAGAATATTCTGATAAGGATCGCCAGCCTGCCAAAGACCAATATATTGATAATCATACAATGAATTAATATTATGACCTACAAACCATAAGTTATTGACGTCACGTTCTGTTCCGGATGCAAGCGATAAAATTTTGTTTTTATTGGTATAGAAATTAACTCCTGCCTCCCATGTAAAACCATCCGGGTTATCAAAAATGACCCCGTTTAAGGAAACTTCCAGTCCTTTATTTTCTGTTTCGGCTACATTGGAAACAATGGATGACCATCCGCTTGTCGCCGGAAGACTTTTCTGTGTCAACAGGTCATAGGTGTGGGTCTTGTAATATTCCACGCTTCCTGTAAGGCGGTTGTTCAGTATTCCGAAATCTACCCCGTAGTTTTGTGTTTTTGAATATTCCCATCCTAAATTCGGGTTTGGCGGCTGGCTTCCGTAAATCCCTGTACTTCCTGCACTTCCATAATTATAAGGAGCAACATTAAATCTTCCCATCGTAGTGTATGGATCTACTGCCTGATTGGAAGTCTGCCCCCATCCTGCTCTGAATTTAAGGAGATTAATCGCTTTGATATTCTGCATGAAAGATTCGTTGGTAACATTCCATCCTAATGATAATGCGGGATACGTATGCCATTTGTTACCCGGAGCCAGTCTGGAAGATCCGTCGGCACGAAGTGTTGCTGTAAACATATACTTGTTATCATAGGTATACATGATTCTTCCCATGGCAGAAAGCAGACCGGTTTTCGAGTAAGCCTGGTCTTCAGGTCTTACTGTAATATCTGCCTGAGGTGACTGTCCCAGGTTATAATACTGGAAAAAGTCTGCAGGAACATTCTTTGCACTCATGTATGAGCTTGTGTACTTATTCTGTTCTGCGGAATATAATGCCACCGCATTTACCTTATGCTTACCAAATGTACGGTCATACGTCAAAAGGTTTTCCAATACCCAATGGTAGGTCTGGTTATTCCCTTTTCCTGCAGATGACGGCCCCAGAGGGTTTGTATTAAAGACTCCTACGCCGCTGTAATTTCCACTGTTTGAAGTACGGAAATCCAGCCCTACATTTAATCTGTATTTCAATCCTTTGACTGGAAGGCTTAACTCTCCGTAAAGGTTGTTATAGGATGCAAAAGATTTGGTTTCGTCAATATATTTGTCTGCCAGGCTTTCCAAGCTTCTTCTGGTATAAATCCATGTCTGATCTATACCGCCTGCTGTGCTCATTACTCTCTTCGGGCTTCCGTCCGCATTGTAAGGATTGGCAATGGGAGAATATCCCAGAACCGCACCTGGATTTACTCCGTTTCCTTCCGAAACGGAATAGTTTGTATTGGTTGTAAAACCGAATTTAAAAACGGATCCTACCTGCTGGTCAATGGCCATTCTCAGGGCAAATCTTTCATAACTTTGAATAGGGATTAAAGCATTTTGTTTAAAATAGGATAACCCTACATTATAATTTCCACCTTCTGTTCCTCCTGAAACCCCTACGTCATGGCTGGTCATCATCGCCGGCTTGTAAAACAGGCTTTGCCAGTCTGTATTGACACCGTTGTTTTCATCAGCCCCGTTTGAATACAAAGGGGTTGTATTTCCTGCAGGAATGGCATAAGAACGCAACTTTGCAAACTGAGGCCCATCCATCATCGGATATTTTGAAAACAAAGTCTGAACTCCTGTAAAGGTGTTATAAGTAAATTTAGGTCTCTGCCCTTTTGCTCCTCTGTTGGTTGTAACGAGAATAACACCGTTTGCTCCTCTTGACCCGTAGATGGCTGTAGCAGAAGCATCTTTCAGGATATCAATACTTTTGATATCACTTGAGCTTATATCTGCCAGTGATCCCACAAAAGGAATACCATCCAATACAATCAACGGGTTATTATCTCCTGTCAGAGATCGTGTTCCCCTGATACGGATCTGCATGGCAGCACCCGGTTTGGTGGACGTTTGTGAGATATCTACCCCTGCCGTTCTTCCCTGCAATGCCTGAGTAATATTGGCAGAAGGTACTTCACGCAGGGCATCTCCTTTTACAGTGGCTACAGAACCTGTCACAGCTTCTTTTCTCTGGGTTCCATATCCTATCACAACAACTTCATCTATTTTATTTTCTTTAGCTACTGTATCTTTCTTAACCTGTGAATATGCTATGCCGGAAGGCAATAAAGTCATTGCAAAAAATAATGCCGCTCTATTGCTTTTATTGAAATAAAATCGGTTCATAATTATTATTTTAGTATTAGTTGTTGAATAAAAGGCTGTTTAATAATTATAGTGTATAAAAATCCTTAGTGTTTATAAGCCTTTTATTTTTTTATTATATATACATATTCACGATGGCCTCAAACAATTCCTGTTTTCCGCTTTTTGGCTGTGGTTCGCCGATTTCGTGAGCAATTCTCTGAAGATCTTCCAATGTAAGTGAACCTTCCTCAAATGCTTTTCCGTTTCCGTTATCAAAAGAAGCATAGCGGTTTGTTCTCAGCTTTTTGTAGTCAGAATTTTCAAGAATATCAGCTGCTGCAAGAAGACCTTTGGCGAAAACGTCCATCCCTGAAATGTGGGAAATGAACAGATCTTCAGCATCAATAGAATTTCTTCTGATTTTGGCATCAAAATTTACTCCTCCTGTTCCCAGGCCTCCTGCCGGAAGCAGTACAAGCCATGCCTGAACCATATCATAATAATCAATCGGGAACTGATCCGTATCCCACCCGTTCTGATAATCCCCTCTGTTGGCATCAATACTTCCTAAAAGCCCGGCATCAACAGCAACCTGAAGCTCATGCTCGAAGGTATGACCTGCCAATGTAGCGTGGTTTACTTCGATATTCAGCTTAAAGTCTTTATCTAATCCGTAATGTCTCAGGAATCCGATTACTGTTTCAGAATCATAATCATACTGATGCTTGGTAGGCTCCATTGGTTTTGGTTCGATCAGGAAAGTTCCTTTAAAACCTTGCTGGCGTGCATAGTCTCTTGACATGGAAAGGAAGCGCGCAAGGTGATCTTTTTCACGCTTCATATCGGTATTTAGAAGGCTCATATATCCTTCTCTTCCACCCCAGAAAACATAGTTTTCACCTCCAAGTGCGATAGTAGCATCTATAGAGTTTTTCACCTGAGTTCCTGCACAGGCAACAACATCAAAATTTGGGTTGGTAGAGGCTCCGTTCATGTATCTTTCATGCGTGAAAACATTCGCTGTTCCCCATAAAAGCTTAATTCCGGTTTCCTGCTGCTTTTGTTTTGCATATTCTACAATAGCCTGCATATTTTTCTCGTAGTCTTTCCAGTTACCGGCAGGGTCTACAAGATCGATGTCATGGAAGCAGTAATAGCTGAAGCCCATTTTAGACATGAATTCGAAACCTGCATCCATTTTATGCATTGCTCTGGTTACTGCATCGTTTCCGATATCCCACGGATGGTGGATGGTAGGTCCTCCGAACGGATCGCTTCCGTTTGCACATAGGGTGTGCCACCATGCCATTGCAAATCTGGTCCAGTCTTTCATAGGTTTTCCCATCACGATCTTTTCCGCATCATAATAGCGGAATGCCAACGGGTTCTTGCTTTCCTTCCCTTCAAACTTAATTTTTTCAATACCCGTAAAAAACTCTTTTGTACCTGTTAAAGTGTTCATATTTATTTGATTATTTTTAATTTGTTTTTTTAATTTTTGCGTAGAGACTCCCTTCTCACTGATTCTAAAAAGTCAGTAAGAGGATCAAAAATACTGTTGAATTTGTCCTAGATTATTTCGTTAAGATGATGTTTCCATCTGCCATAGGCTTCTAAATATTGTTCTTGTTTTTCGTGTTCAGGTTCTATTACCGCTATCTGTTCAAGTGAAGAAAATGCTTCTCTGGAATCTGCATAAAATCCTATTCCCATGCCGGCAGCTCTTGCCGCTCCTACCGCTCCATCGGTATCATAAAGTTCAATGACCGCATTGCTGACACTGGACAGTGACTGGCGAAAGATTGAACTTAAAAACATATTGGCATTTCCTGCCCGGATCACCTGGATATCCATTCCGATATTTCTCATAATATCCATTCCGTATTCGTAAGAGAATACAATACCTTCCTGTGCTGCACGCAGAATATCACCTTTTGAATGGATATTGAAATTAATTCCGTGAATGGAACAGCTTGTATCTTTATTTTCTAACACTCTTTCTGCACCGTTTCCAAAAGGAATAATGCTTAACCCTTTTGAGCCGATAGGTGAAAGTGAAGCCATATCGTTCATATCGCCGTAAGAGGAAAGTGAGGTTGCAAAATTATGTTTCAACCATGAATTTAAAATTCCTGTTCCGTTGATACAAAGTAAAACTCCCAGTCTGATCTGTTCCGGTGTGTAATTGACATGGGCAAATGTATTTACTCTTGATAATTTATCATATTCCAGCTGGTCCAGAACTCCATACACCACTCCTGAAGTTCCTGCTGTAGAGGCGATTTCTCCGGGATTAAAAACATTCAGGGAAAGCGCATTGTTGGGCTGATCTCCTGCTCTGTATGAAATAGGGGTACCTTCTTTCAGACCTAATTCTTCAGCTGCCGCCCTTGAAACTGTTGCCTGGATGCCAAAAGTGGATACAATTTCCGGGAAAAAGCTTTTCGGGATCTCATAGTGGTTGATAATATCTTCCGAAATACAGTTGTTTTTAAAATCCCAGAAGATTCCTTCTGATAATCCCTCAATTGTTATTCCTATCTGTCCGGAGAGCCTCATGGCAATATAGTCTCCCGGAAGCATTATTTTATCTATCTTTTCAAAAATTTCAGGCTCGTTTTCTTTTACCCAGGCAAGCTTTGACGCGGTAAAATTTCCCGGTGAGTTTAAAAGATGTGAAAGACATTTCTCTTCTCCTATGGTTTTGAAAGCTTTTTCACCATAAGGTACAGCACGGCTGTCACACCAGATAATTGACGGTCTTAAAAGATTCTGGTCTTTGTCTACCAGAATTAAACCATGCATCTGCCAGGTAATTCCGATTCCTTTAATATCTTCAGCATGTACACCAGATTCATGCATAACAGCTTCATGTGCCAACTTCAGATTGGTCCACCAGTCTACCGGATTTTGCTCTGCCCATCCCGGATTTATTGCAGTGATTTTCATCTCTTTTTTGGGAGAAAATTCAGAAGCAATCACTTTTCCGCTGGACGCCTCAATGAGACACACTTTCACAGAAGAACTGCCAATGTCATAGCCTAGTAAGTACATAATTTTTAAAAAGGGTTATTTTATAAGTTTTGTATTGTTTTTCTTGTAAATCTTAGCATCAAATCTGTAATATCTTGCTGCGCGGTGAGATACATCTTTTTGAATTTCGTCCAGAGGAACGATATAGGGGAATGAAGATATTTTTTTATGAAAATTCTTAATATCAATATTTTTTTCATTCAAAGCGCTGTAGAGCTGATAGAGCTGTCTTATGGTGAATCTTTTAGGCAGCAGCTCAAAAATAATGGAAAAATCGGATTCAATCCATTTTCTGATCTCCATCAAAGATTCACTGATAATTTTATTATGGTCAAACGGCAGTACCGGAACCTCATCAATAGGATACCAGTCTACGGTATCATATTTTGTGCTGTTGATCTTATGATCTATTTTGCAAAGAGAAAGATAGGCTACTGTAATGATCCTGTCTATATGATGTTTGTATTCCTGATCCATCCATTTGATATCATGCACATTGCTTGCTCTCATAGGATCTGCAAAGCATCTGAACTGCTTAAGAACCATTTTTTTAATTCCTGTAAGTTCATGAAGTACTCTTTGTGCAGCATCATCTACATCTTCGTCACTGAAAATCAAACTTCCAGGAAGTTTGATCTGTTTTTCCAACGGTACATCATCAACATGGCGTTGTACTAATAATATATTCAACCGGTTTTCATGGTCAAATCCAAAGACAACACAATCTACAGAGACATAGGTATGGATAAAGTTCTGATTCATTAGTTCGTTAACATTTTGGTAACATTACAAATATAAAAATTCATCTGAATAAAAAAAATAAAACTACCACTATCTACTGCTTATCAATGCATTACATATCGAATTTTTATGATATCAATTGTATAAAAAATATGATAAGGTTATCATTAAATTTACACTTACTTATTTCATAAGACATGAATTCACAATTAATTGCAATACGACAATACCCAAAAAATAATTATTTTTTTCTGAATAAATATTATGATAAGAAGAATGATTTTTTTTTTCGTTTTGGGTGAAAAAAAAATGTAAAAAGCACACTTTTTATTATTAAAAAAGAAGTAAACCACTATTTATAATTACCATTTTTCATACTCTAGTCACAAATAATTACGAAACAATCAACTTAAACAACAATATGATATAATAATACAAACATGAAAATTCAAAGTATAAGCGATAAATTTATTCGGAAATACGGGCAAAAAAAAATCCTGCAAACTTTTAATTTTACAGGATTTCATTTACAGCAAATTCTTATTTTCCATCAGGAAGGAGAAAGCTTCTTTCACTGCTTGTTCGGGATTTTTTGGATGAAAACCAAGTTCGTTCCTGGATTTAGACAAATCAAAGTTCTGTTGTAATCCTGAAAACATTGCAATGTCTTTTGTCGTTAACACCGGAGGTTTTCCATTAATTTTAGCTGTTAATTCCATTAATCCTGCAATTGCATAGAGTACAAACTTAGGAACAGCACCCGGTACTTTGATTTTCAATTCCGGATAAAACTTTTGAGCCAGTTTGGTAGTGTCGGTAATGGTCATACATTTTTCATTAGCTAAAATATACCTTTCTCCTGAACGCCCTTTTTGCGCAGCGAGATAACATCCTTCTGCAACATCTTTTACGTCTACCCAGTTAAGTGTTATTTTGGTATCCATGGGAATCTGCTTATTTAAAATCAGCCTCAATACACCGTAAGAAACATTCAGGGGAAGAAATGCCTCACTTCCTATCATGGCACCCGGCAGTACGGATACCAGCTCTATTCCCAGTTCTTCAGCCAGTTGAAAAGCGAGTTTTTCGCCATCGTTTTTGGAATTATAATACATATCCCGACGGTCAGGATTATAGCCATTACTTTCTTTCGCGGGAAGATCGGTATAATCCAAAGCTGCAATAGAGCTTACGTAGATAATTCTTTTAACACCCGCTTCGGCGGCGGCTTCAATAGTATTACGGGTCCCGTTCATGTTTACGTCGTAGATTTCCTTTTTAGGATCTTTAGCCCACAATTTAAATGAAGCTCCTACAGCATAAAATGTATGAACACCCTGAAGAGCCTTAATGAATGAAGCTTTGTCCGTAATATCGGCCTGTACTACTTCGCAGTCCAAGTCATTGAAACATTCTTTGTTTTTGATGTTGCGAACGGATGCCCGGACCTTAATTCCTTTTTTGATGAGTAACCTTACGAGATTGTTACCTAAATGTCCATTTGCTCCTGAAACCAACACCAAGTTTCTGTTTGTCATATCTTTTGATTTTAAATGATACTGCAAAGTTCAGTGTTGTTCATTCAAAATCACTTCACAAATGTTACTTAACAATCTGTTTCCGGATCCGGCTCAAACTTTTAGGGTTCATTCCTAAAAAAGAAGCAATATACTGCATAGGGACATTGTGCAGAATTTCAGGATTTTGAGCCATCAGCTTCAAATAGCGTTTTTCAGCAGTAAGCGTTGCCAGTTCCTTTGCGCGTTGTTCATTATAGGATAACGATTGTTGAAATATCAAAAAACTGAAATCTTTAAATACAGGGCTTTGCTGCATAAGCAGATCAAGATCAGGCTTTGTAATGCGTAAAAGCTCACATTCCGTAATACACTCCAGGTTTTCATCAGATTTACTCTGACTGGTAAAGTTGGAATAGGAAGTAATGAAGCCGGGAGGACAGTTGATATGGGTGGTTATCTCATCTCCTTTATCATTATAATGGAACAACCGGACAAAACCGGAAACCACAAAATACAAGTACTGTGGTATTTTTTCTTCTTCCTCAATTATTCTGTTTTTTGGATACAAGACAGGTTCAAAATATTGAGTACATAATGCTCTGTCTGAATCTGAGAGCTTTACATTTTCTGAAATAAGTTGGTATAGCTGATCATGCATAATATTACAAAAATAACAACTTTCATCTTAAAATCTCTTAATCTTTATAATTGATAGACTTCTGCACTTTCTTAAAAATTCTACATACTCATAAAGCATAAAAAAACTGTATAATACAGATAAAATAATTGGATTCAATAAAAATTATTTTTAATTAAAATTGAAAATCAATACATCATTTCAAAGCAAACAATATTGTTCCACTAATGATTAACAAAGCTCCGATTACTGTTTTCAATGTTACCGTTTCTTTAAAAAATAATACGGATAAAATGATGGCAATAGCCACACTCAATTTATCTACAGCGGCTACCTGGGAAACTTTTCCAATTTGTAGTGCTTTAAAATAAAACAGCCAGGATAATCCCGTTGCAACTCCCGAAAGAACCAGAAATAGAATGTTCATTTTTGATAAAGAACCCATTTCTTTCGCTTCACCATTGATAAATACAATACTCCAGACCAAAACAAGAATAATCACCGTTCTGATACCTGTTGCAAGATTAGAGTTGATGTTGGAAACTCCAATTTTGGCAAAAATAGCAGTAAATGCGGCAAACAAAGCCGACAATAAAGCATAATAGAACCACATATTTTTGTTTTTAATGATCAATTTAAAAAGTTTTAACCAAGCCAATTCCCACACTTTTATCCTGATAAAACGGCATTACCATCGTAGCCATATTTTTGTTTTTTCCACCCAGAAAATGATTAATTTTTGGATATAACCAATAGGCTAATTCTGTGGAAAGGACTCCAAAACCAGCACCTGCAATAACATCCCCTACCCAATGTTTATCATTCAACATTCTGTAAACTCCTGTAAAAACAGCAAATGAATATCCTGAAACTCCCAGCCAGAAGTTGGTGTCCTTATATTCCCTGAACATAAATTGAGCAGAAGCAAATGCTACTGCCGTATGCCCTGAAGGAAACGATAGATTATTAGAACCATCCGGCCTCTCTTCTTTAACAATGTGTTTTAAAGGAATCGTGATGGCCGATGTTATTAGCATGGAAGTTCCGTAAATGATACTTCTTTCTTTAAAATCATGCTTTCCCTGCACACCTATTGCATTTAACCCGTATACTAAAACTGCAGGTGCAAATTGAGTATAATTATCAAGTTTGATATGATCCGGTTGGTGCTCATTAATTTCATCCCTGGTGGAGAAGTTTAATTTCTTGAGGCCATTCACAGACAAACTGGCAACACCATAACCAATAAGTGCTGTAGGAATAATTAAGCTTTTATAGTTCAGATGATTTTTTTCGGTATTTAACGCAATGATACTATCTTTCTTTGGTTCTTCAACCCGAATGGTATCATTGTTTGTTTGTCCAGCTATTTTTCCACAAGCAAAAACTAATATGAAGAGTCGAAATGCTATTTTTTTAGTAAACTTTGACATCTTGGTAATTCATTGATTTTAAGATTTATTCGGAACACTTTATTAATTGAATATTCACTTCTTTAAACTTTGTAAGAACATTCTGACCATAATCTGTGTAATATTTATGATCTTCTAAGAAGTTACAGTTCTTTACCAGCCATTCTTCATCAGTATAAATAAGGCCGAGATATTTTTCAAATTCTTGTCTGATTGCATTTGCGTACTTTGAATAATTTGGTTGTGTCAAATGATATAAATCTGCGTCACACAATACTTTGTCTAATAAAGAAGAAGGGTTTGGGGGATATTTTGTAGAATCAATACAACTTAAAACCGCATCAATAAAACTTTTTTCACATCCCCAATTTTCTAAGAAATTCTTTGCTATTTTTTGACTTTCTTCTTCATGACCGATATAAAGATTTGCATATCCGCTGTCATGAAACCATGCTGCCACCAATAAGACCGACATTTCGTCTTCCGACAGGTTACTTTGTACGCCAATTTCCCTTGCCGCAGCTACTACATCATAGGTATGACTCATACAGTGAAAAGAAAGATGCTCCGAAAGATTTTCTGAAAGAAATAATATCACATACCTGCTAACAGCTTCTAGTAAATTATCCATGATCTCTGTTGAGTTTTTATTAAAATTTATAAGCACATCCTAATCTTACTATTTTCTTTTCATCGTAATATTGATGACTCAGGCATTTTTGAGGTTTGTTGATGATCAATTAAAACCATGGCTTAAAAAAAATATCAATCTTTTTTTTCCTTTAAAAACTTTCCTTTATTATCAAAAATCAGATCTTTCCCGTTTACTTCTGCTTCATAAGTAACAATACCCTCTGAATCAGTAATCTTCGCCGCCTCTTTTATTTTCTGGTTAGGATAATTTTTAACTATATATGCTTTGATAGAAGTAGAAAGAGAATTGCTGCTCATTTCTGTTTCCGTTTCAAGAATGCTGCCTGAAGGATTGATCACAACGGATGCTTCCGTTCCATTTATTGTAAACCCTGCTTCATAATTACCGTCTTCTTTTTCCCATTTTGCATCTTTAACCGTTGGAAATTGTTTTTGAAAACCTTTCAGAACCGGTCCAGGAACATTTTTTTGCTGAACTTTTTGTGCATTAACGAAAACTACAGCTGTAATCATTGTTAATAGAATTGCTACTTTTTTCATTTTAATTAAATTTTGAATTTTCTACACAATATTCAGAAACGATTTTGTAGAAATTTTGAATTTCAAATTGTTAATTT
Organism: Chryseobacterium rhizoplanae; assembly: GCF_900182655.1. GTDB lineage: Bacteria > Bacteroidota > Bacteroidia > Flavobacteriales > Weeksellaceae > Chryseobacterium > Chryseobacterium rhizoplanae. Next base: position 395,709 of record NZ_FXTC01000001.1, on the reverse strand, counting down.
ATATTTCCAGAAACTTTCGTATCATTTTTAACATAAAAATATCCCATCATCAAGACACAGAAAACACCAGGAATAAACCCGCCCAGAACATCTTTAAACCAATGCACACCCAAATAAACCCGTGAAACTGCGCCGAAAAAAATAATGGAAAGACAAACCGTTATAAGAAAAATTTTCACTTTATATTTTATCTTTTTTAAACGAAGAATAATCAATATCAATGTCCCGAAAAAAACCGTATAAAATAAAACATGACCGCTCGGAAAACTTTGGTATTTCGTTTCTTCCAAAAAAGGACCACCAGATCTTTTAACTCCCTTGTGAAGCCTCATTTAAATAATCATTACTGATATCTTTGTCCTTTTTAAAATCTTTTCCAAACTTATAACTGAAGCTGATCCCAAAAGAACGAAGCGGCAACTGACGTACGGAATAGGAATTATAGTCATTGGTATCAACCGTTGTTACCTGCTTGATGTATTTATTGAAAGGATTGGTTGTTGTGATACCTATGCTTGCTTTTTTGTTCCAGAATTGTTTTCTGGCTGCAATGCTGTACGTAATCGATTGTGGGTTTTTACCCTGAATATTCCTGGCTGCTGAGTTATAATTCCCAAATACTTCCACGATAAAATCTTTTGGAAACTGGTAGTTCAATTTTGAATTAATTTTGAATTAACCAGTTCTTTATTCTTTCTTATCCATTTAAATAGTTATTCTTCCGGAAGATAAAATGTACACAGCCGAAACCATTACCAAGACAAAAGCTGCTAATCCTATATTTTCTGTCTGAATTTCATATCCTTTATCAACAACTGCATTCCATATACCGGATTGATTTTTAAAACCTGTTACCCATTGTCCAAAATTCCATGATGCATGAAGGGCAACGGACAAAGCAATTCCTTTTGTTTTTAATGCAGCAATGCCAAATAACAAGCCTCCTAAACCGGAACCAATGATTGACATTTTCCAGCTCATACCGGATAAAATATGTTCAAAAATAAACAGTATAATCATTACGGATAATGCGAATACTGCTTTAAATTTAGAGTCTAATGTTCTCAATAAATAACATCGGAAAACCAATTCTTCCCGAACGGCTATAAGCACATAAAAGAATAGATAAAAAACAATTGTTCCCCACTTGAAGCCAGGAGACATTATTAATTTCAGATGCCCGAAAGCCATAACAATTAAAGCCTGGAGGATTGCCAATAACAAGCCTATTATAAATCCATAAAAAAGCCTTTTGAGCGTTACTCTGCCTGGTCTTACTCCAATTTCAGAAAGTGTAATCTTATCCCATTTTACAAATAAAACGGTAAGAAGAAATGTTGCCAGCATTGCTATAAAAACAGACAATAAATCACCTTTTGGTTTTGATAATTCTTTTGTTAATTCTGATGTTGAAATCAGTATTATTATAGTGCAGACATAAAATAACAATACTTTTGTAAAAGCCTGAATCTTTACTTTTCTGAAATTTAGTTTATTATCTTCCATAGTAAATTAAGGTTTGTAAAGTATTAACTTAGAATCGCTGGCTTTGTTAAATAGGGGGAAGCTTCAGCCTAAAGATTCAAATAAAACAGCATTACATCTGTTCATAAAATTAATCAATTAATTTTTTCAGATTGTTGATAAAACTAAAGAATTAAATTTTTATATCATACATAAAAAGATGGAAGTTATTTTCAATTTGTAAATATTGGATCTTGGATCTTCCTTTGTACCGGTAGACCTTTCAAACTTCCAAGATTCTGCCACAAAGATTAAGAATTATTTTAAAGATTCTACATATCAACAAAGCACAAAAAAAGCTGTAAATATTTTACAGCTTTTTGTACTATTTTGTTTGAATAATTGCGGAGAGTGAGGGATTCGAACCCCCGGACCTGTTACAGTCAACAGTTTTCAAGACTGCCGCAATCGACCACTCTGCCAACTCTCCTTTAACTCCGGTTACACCGTTGTTTTCAGTGGTGCAAATATAGAACGTTTTTTATTACTGGCAAAATATTTTTTGAAGAAAATTTACATTTCTCTGTTTTTGAAGAAAATTCTATCTTTTCAAACCGTTAAATCAATTTTATTAATAGCTCAACTTCAGTTATTTACCCTTTAATAAAGGCATTGTGCATTCATTACTATTTTTTAATGCCTATTTTTACCCGTAATAATATTCGGTAGTCACATCTCCGCTAAAGGCCGGAAACATGTCCTGTTTCTGCATATTCAGCTCAAATAATCTTTCACCGTCTTTATTCCCTCCCCGTATTTTTAAAGAATACCATCCGTTTTCCAGAGATAGCGTGACACTATTTTCTTCGCTGATAGCAGCAATATCTTTTAAATAGCCAATGCCAACAATTTTCACTTCATTATTAGCGGTTTGAAATATCCAGCCTCGTGACTCCACCTCTACTTCATCATCATTCAAAATCTTTTCGTCATTCACAGAGACTCTGAATGCATAATAATCTTCTTCTACACCTATTATTGGAATAGCGATTCCTGATTTTGTTATTTCGTCTCCATGTTCATTTTCTACGAAATATTTTAAAATATTAGTACCCGGAAGATGATTTTCCTGCAGGTAGTTTGCTAAAAGCTGCGGACTAAACACCACAAAACCTTTAAGTTCTGAGAATATTTTCTTCATATATATTTGGATTGGATTTGGATTAAGTTTTATCTCATGTAAACCTGTTTAAACTGTTTTAATATTTGATTAGTCAAGTTCAGCCCGTGAAAACAAATCTTTGATTAAAGTTTCATCTTCACATGTTTTTTTAAAGCTTAAAATAAAATCTTTCAACTTTTCTGAATCGGAAGAGTAAGCACAAAACATTCCTGCTTCAGGATCAAAATGAATGATATCCATCAGATCTGCTCTTTTTTCTCTAATAAAAACATCTGCCAATGATGCCCAATCGTACCCATTTCCTTCAAACCCTTCATCAGCACGGGTATCAAATATTTCCTGTTTATACGCTCCCACGTCTAAGCACACCGAAAAGCTGTTTGCATGTTCTACCCAAAAAAAGGGCTTGATAACTTCTTTTAATTCATTAATTTCCATAATCTTAACGTTTCTATTGCTGGAGCTGAGCCAAGTTATTAGTTTTTATGGCATCTTCAACTCTTGTTGGATTGAATATAGTCCAAAGGTTATATTTTTTAGCTTCGTCATTACTTATTCTCTGCTTTGTTCCACCTTTCCATAAGTCAAAGCTATTTTCTGTACCCAGAATAAAAGTTATTTCGGAATAATTGGAATCCTTATTTTTATCATAATTATCTGTTTCAAAAATAAATCTCCATCTACTTCTGTCAAAAGCCAGCGTAGTATAAATAGGATCTGTTAACCTTCCAGAATTAAGAATTATACTTTTATCCTTTGGGATTTCACCTGTATATTTAAATATTTCAATAAGATCTCCTGTTGAATCATTTTTTTCAATTAATCTTCCATAAGCATAGGTCTCATTTTCAGAAAATTTAAAAGATTTATAATTTTTAATATTTTCCTTTACCCCACCAGGTAAAAATAGGGTTATGAAAAAGATATTACCTTCTTTTTTTTCAAAGTATTCCATAAATTATTTAAACTTATTTGCTAAATCTAAATAATATTGTTTCCCATATTCATTATTGGATTCTTCTGCTTTTTTGTTGAAATAATTAGCGGCCTCTTTTTTATTTTCCTCAGGAATTTTACTACCAAATAAATCCATAATTACTTCAAAAGAGCTTTCTGCTACCTTCTTCGGAGACATATTTTTCACCTCCATAAAGTATTGCCACTTTTTACTGTAATTTTTAAAATGTTCCATTCTTGGAAGAAATATCGCCACATAAGGACCTACATTTTTTTTGTAAGCATTTTCAAGCATCACCTCATAGATTTCCTTTGTTTCCGGAAGATTATATCTTTGAAGCATATTTCCTATTGCAGAAATGAGAAGAACAACTAACTTGGTATTGTCAGCATTATTTTTATAAATATCTAACAGGATACCTGTAAATTCTGCATCATTAAAGAGATCATTATAATATATTGAAACTTCCAGTCTTGGAGTTTTTTCAAATTCCTTAACAGCCTGAAAAAGTTCTTCATCACTTAACTTTTTCCATCCTGAGATTTGTTTTTTTAATGACTCAATGTTATCAATATTTTTCTGGATCTTTTGAGGTATGTTACTCATTTATCTATTTTTCTTTTATTTACATTCAACTTTAAATTTACCGTTACTTTCTACAGATTTGGTCTCGGCTTTACTCATAATATCGTCTATTTCAGCAAGTGTATAGAATTTTCTTCCTTGTTTCAACTTAGCAGGATCATAAGAATGATAGAAACCACCATCAAGTCTTCTTTTATTTAGTAAGGCTTGACTCTTATGATGAAATAACGCAGAACCTTCAATATTTCTGGAGGCAATTCTTCCATTTAAATTATCAACATACTTGACTTCGTCAAAGACTTTCCCGTCTCTTGCGTGCTCCATAAAACGTTCCTGAACAGGCCTTTCTGTTATTCCTTCATATACCATTACACCATTACTAAACAATTGATAAAATGCGTCTAATCCAAAAACATCAACCCAAATATTACTATCAAATACAAATGCATATAAATTAGGATTTCTTCCTTCTAAACCTATCGGGTCTTTAGAAATATAAATTCCACTATCATTATCATAATATCTGAATCGGTTATAATACAGACCATCTGTTTCTATATCCTCATATTGCCCAAGCTGCCTGAACGGAATAAAATATCGGTCACCTTTCACATTTTTAAGGTTTCCATAAATATCATATTCTGTACTCCAGACTACTTCACTTTTTCCATCAAAAGCCTGAACAGGTCTTCCTAAATAATCAGAAACAATACTATAGCTTTCTCCGTTGATAATTTTGGCACATGGCACATATGAATTTCGCTCATATACCCATGTAACCACATCTTGCACAGGTTCTTTTCCTGAAATGATGTTTCCGTCATCATCTACTGTGTTTACAGGTTCTTCATCAATATCATAACTCCATTCATGTAAAAGAACATTGCCATCCCAAATATAACGAGTTATTTTCTTTGCTCCAATTTTAGATATTCTTCTTCCTAGTGCATCATATCCAAAGCTCACCTCTTTTCCATCCGGACGTTTTACTTTGGTAAGCATACCGTTGGCATGCCAGAAATAAGCCCAGTCACCAGGATTCCATTCCGGGCTTTGTACTTCTTCTGAAGGCACGGAATTTACATCCGGTAGATCAATACCGTTCGGCAGCTTAGGAGTATTCAGCCAGTCTGAAGCAATGGGTTTATAGTAAGGATGAGCAATACTCTCCTCTTCTCTATTTTCCGGCTTCACATTATTAATAGGCCGTTTACTTTTTAACAGTAAGTTTCCTTCATCATCATAATGATAGAACCAGTTTTTGTCACGCATCAGTTTTCCGCCTTTATCATATACACGATCGGTTCTTCTTGCACTTTCATACAGGCAGCCAGTTGCGTCAGGGTTTTTATACTGAACTTCTCCACTGGAATTTTCTGCTGCGACAAGGCTTCCAAAGGCATCATAATCAAATTTTGTCCGTCCACCTGTCACCCTGTCCAGAATATGAAGCAAACGGCTTCCTGCTGCCCAGTCATAATCTTTATGGAAGGCAGTATCTGTTTTATTGACTGTCACTTTCTGGCTTACCGGCATTCCGATATGATCAAACTCAAAAGTGCTTTCTATCCCACCCGTCATTTCGCGGGAAAGCAGTTGTTCGTTTTGGCTGATATTGAGGTTCATCTGCCATGGCAACTGAAGATCCGGAGTAGCCGCTCTAACGGTTTTAAGATGTCTGAGATCATTGTAAGAATATTCTATTTCTGCACCCAAACTGCTTTGCAGACCTATAAGATTTCCCTGATCGTCATATTCATACTGGATAGAGTGTTCGCCTTGTTTTTCAGTGGTGATCTGTCCTAATTTATTTCTCTGGAAACTGATACTGCTGTCTTCATTATCAGCTTTAATCAGTAATCCTGAAGTATCATATTGAAATGCCTCCCAGGTGCCGTCAGGGTAATGAGTCTGTGTTATTCTTCGTCCTAAATCATATTCATAAAATGTATTGCTTCCCTGCGGAGTTCTTTTTTGGGTAATGAGCCCGTCTTTGTCTCTAATAAAGAACTTCTTCTGACCGTCAAAACCTGTTTCTCCTATGATTTCGTTATTATTATTTCTTTCAAAAGAATAGATTTCTCCTTTTTCATTGGTAATGCTTACTAAGTTTTCATAAGCATCATATCCAAAAATCAAGGTCTCTTCTTTTTTATTGGTAATTGCATTTCTTCTCACCTTACGTTTCAGGCTTCCCAATGGGGTATAGCTCAGCAGCCATTCTGCACGGCCGTCTGTAGCATATACCGGAAGGTCATAAGCATCATAACGAAGTTTCAAAGGTAATTGTCCCTCTTCATTTACTTCTATTACTCTTCCCATTCTGTCCCTATTCAGAAGGGTTCTGTTTAATGGTTTTGGACTGAAAACCAACATTCTTCCGTATTCGTCATATTTCAGATATTGCTCGGCCCCTGCGCTATTGGTCAAATGGATAATCTGCCCTCTCTGATTATACTCATAATGAGTGATAACATCTGCCCTTCTACTGGTTTCAGGAAGTCTTTCCCCATCGACATATTCGTAATATACGCTTTCTTCTGTGGGATCGGTATAGCTCAGCAATTTTCCGTCTTCATCATAACTCCATGTTTCAGAAGTCCCTGAAGGTGAGAGACGGGCAATCACCTGTCCGAATTCATTGTGCTGATAATGATACTCTTCCCCATCCAGGCTATGGAAAATCTTGATATTTCCCATTTCATCATAGGTATATCCTTCCACTCTACCCTCCGGAGATCCTATCATTTTCAGCTCGTTGTGAGCTGTGTAATCGTACCAGGTCTCCCCTCCTTCTCCATCAACCATTTTATAAACCAGAAAATTTTCATCATAATGATATTCTTCTGTTTTGTTGTTTTGTTTTGGATAAATAACTTGCGTGAACCCTTCTTCATCATGATACTGAAGTTTTCCTTCCATATATCCATCTGCTCCTTTTGTATGAATTACCCTTCCTTCTTTATCATATTCCCAATGATAACTCATTCCGTTTCGGTTGGTTCTTTTCACCACCTGATTTTTTCCATCATATTCATAGGCAATTGCTTTTTTATGAATATCCCAGACATGGGTAAGATTTCCCCGCTCATCATAATCGTAGCGAACCTGCAGGTCTCTCTGTTTTTTATAACAGTAATATACTTCTGTTACTTTTTTATACTCTGGATGAATAACAGTTTCTATGCTGAATCCACTCTTTACATCTTTTATGCTTTTAAGGATAATATTCCGGTCTTCATACTCATATTCTCTGATCGTGCCATCTCCATATTCAATACGAATCACCTTATAAATTGTTCCTTCTGTAACATGATAGAAACGTTTATAGGTATAAATATCAGTTCCTTTACGGATGACCCAGATACTGCTGCTTGGTCTGTACTGCCATATTTTCTGATCCCTGAAATAAGTCATCTCTTCCCCAATTTCAGGTGCGGGAATCAACATCGCTATGTTTTCATCCGGATGCATCCAGCCAGCAAACTTATTGTCTTCTTCAGGAAGAATAAATAAATCATGATTATTAAAGACTCCATTCCCTAATGGCCCAAAATCATAAGGTCTGTCACTGTGCCATACATTTCTCCATTGTAAAGGAGTGCTTCCCTGAATTTCAAAATCATCCCATTCAAAAACCATGGCTCCAGTTACAAGATTAACCGGCTCAAACCCCCATTTACACAATTTTTTAGATAAAGCATTGGCAAATTTGAATTTACTGAAAGGCGCTTTTTTAAGGACACTGTTATTGAATTTCTTTAATCCATTCGCTCCCAGTTTTCCTATTTTCTTGGTTAAACTTCTCATTAAAAACATCCCTGCAAGACGCATCAGCATTTCTCCGGGTGTATAGACATGCGGAACAAAAGCTCCACCCACCAATACAGGACCTCCCGTATTGATCTGGATATACATGCTTGAAAAATTATTATAGAAAGCAAAATAAGCCAGTGGATTTTTCTTTGGTTTATCCGGCATGGCGGGCAGCATGGTCATCCCGAAAGGAAATCCCATACAGGTAAGCACCTGCTGTGGCTGGTTTCCGCTCATTTTACTTCCCTGAGCCAAAACGGTCTGCGAGCCGTAATACACTTCTCCTTCATGCGGAGCTTCCTGAGGAAAAGGAATGATATATACAGGAATCAAGGAAGTAATATGCCTGAAAGGAATCACCACTCCCATTACACTGGTAGTGGTAGTTGCTTTATGTCTTCCGTGAACGTATATGGAGCCTCCCATCGGAATACTTTCCGGCAGTGATGGCATCAGATTTCTTGCAAACTGTGGAATCGGAATGGTGATGGTGATATAATCCATGATATCAAAAACAATCCCGATAAAAGGATGTGGCAACGGCAGTGGAATCAGCATAAATGATGGTGGTGGTGGAATCAGTGTCCAGTGGATATCAATGGCCAGCACGATATCAAAATGCTTGCTCGTATGCTGAATGGCAGTGGAAGGCATAGCCGGAGTATTCACTTTGATCAGCTTTACTTTACTTTCCGGAGCGGCTTTTTCTACAGTTACAGCACTGCCTCCGCCACCTCCGCCACTACTTTTCCCAGATTGAGCGCTATCTCCTCCAGCTAAGGATTTAACCATAGATACAGGATTCAGAGAGTCAACGTTATTTTTCATCCCATTCTTCCAACCCTGTTTGGTTTTGTCCCAGCTCACTGAAGTAACGTCTGCGTTCACCTTCAAAGAACGGTCGGGGTTCATATCCGGTTTTGCAACCTTTATGGGTTTTACTGTCTTTTTATTCAGATCTGCCATAATTTTTTTAATTTGAGATTACCCTGCTTTTGGTCTTTCTACACTCACTCGCCAGTCATCACCAAAATAAGTCTTCATTTCATTGTCCAGTATTGCTTTTTTAGAATGGTCACCTTCGTATTTGAGAATCAGCATTGAGGCTACAAACCGCAGGCTGCTCTGTTCCCGTACTGAAGAATCCATTAATTTTGCTATGTCGAGGCATTTTTCAAAATACCTTATCATTTTATCTTTTGTCAGCAGCGTATCATTTAATGTACCAATGATTCTGTAACATTCAATAGCCATCGCATATTCTCCTATCTTTTGTGCTGTTTCTGCAGCTTTTTCAAATATTTTTTCTGCTTTGGATTTTTTGGAATTTCCTAACAGATGGCTTCCGTAATTCATATACATCTGAACTTCCAAAGGCGAGTCGGACTCTACTTCTTCAAATATGATCCGGTAAGTATCTTCTGCCCTGTCTTTTTTCCTGTCTGCTGTATACGCCTGGGTAAGCATAAAATAGGCAGAAATCTCTCCCTGTTTATTTTTCTGTTCTTTAGCGAGCTTCACTGCTGTTTTTAAGGCATGTTCCGCTTCTTTGAATCTTTCTTTACTTAAATGGTTACTCGCTATAAGAATCTGCTGCTGAAAATCCGTATCCGGACTGTTTTTCTTCCGGTTAGTATGCGCTGCAGTATTCTGCATTAACTGATGGATATCCACTTCTACCCTGAAAGTGTGTGCTGAAGGAATCTGAGATAGTGTTCTATGGGTATGATGTTCTGCCCAAACCAGTTTAAGATCTTTATTTTCTGAAATTTCACAGATCCTGCACCATTCTTTCACCCAGAGGGACAGCTCTTCTGTATCACTGATCCTGAGCGGAGCTATATAGAGGTAAATCTTTGAATCCTTAATATTGGGAAAGTTTTTCTTTAATTCCAGTAAAGGATAAAATGCTTTGTAGGCATCTGTTTTAAAAACCTGTTCCGGATCTTTGAGTTCCCATTGCGGAATATTTTCTTCACTTTTTTTCAGCATTTCGTAGAATTCGGTCCATTCATCCAGTAAAGTCTGTCCGAAAGATTTCATTCCGTTAAATTCCTGATAATGGAGTAAAAAAATATCATCTCCTTCTTCATCTTCGGAAAGCTTTGATTTGATAAATCCATCAAAAAGATCGGTTTCATGTTTTTCTCCTATACAGATCAGCATAGGTTTTTCTTCGTTCTTTGAAACGACTTTCTGCCATTGTCTTTTTAATTTTACCAACTCCAAATCTACTGGATTCATCTGCTTTTAATTCAGTTTTACAGTTCCACTTACAATATTTGTTTCACTTCCGCCACCTACATTTATTTTTCCTCCACTGCTGAGATTAGCTTCGGTATCTCCTCTCATGGAAAGGGTTTTGGTTCCGATATCCAGAGTATCTGACTTGATTCCGACTCCGGAAGTAGGATCACCGTCTTCAGGACCTACTCCAACGCCGATACTTGTTGTTCCTCCCACTCCGATATTGACTCCCTGTACAAATATTTCTTTTCCTTTGATCTGAATATTTCCGTCTTTATCCATATAAATAGAGCTGCTTCCACAGTTGAGGGTAATTGAAATCTTACTGTCTATGGTTATATTTCCTGCTCCATCCAGAAAAACGGAATTCTGGTCTTTATCTCTTACGGTAATTCCACCTCCATCATCCAGACTCATGGTATGTCCGCTTTTACTGCTTAAGCTTTTAATATTATTCCCGGCTCCGCCACCACCGCCAACTCCACCATGGAACATTCCTCCCATCACGAAAGGACGGTCAGGATGCTGATGGGCAAAGTTCACCACAACCTGGTCGCCTTCTTCGGGAATGGCCATAAAGCCTCGGTTTTTGCTTACTTTTTCACTTCCGCCACCATCAGGGGTCATTACCCGGATATATTCTGTAGTGGTAGAGCCATTCTGCCAGTCAAACTGAACTTTAACTCTTCCCTGATTTAAAGGGTCTGCATTGGAAATTACTTTGGCAAATTGTGCATCTGCTTTCGGCGTATGAAACTCCGGTCGTGGAATAAATCCTGTGTCAGAAGCTATTGCCTCAAATGTTCCGGTATAATATCCTCTTGCATCCACCTCGTGATACATCTCTATAATCATCAGTTTGGTGAAATAGGTCGTTTCACTGCTTTCTGCCTTTCGCATTTCAATATCCGCAATACAGCCCGGATACAGGAATGGCACTGTAGTAACACCTGAAATAACAAATACTTCTGAGGCTTTACTTCCGGCCGTTCCTTTCTGAGAGTTTTCCACATCCATAAAAGACACCGCTTTTATCGGAGCGACTCTCAATGAAGGAGTTGTAAAGGTTTTTTCTGATATTTCATAAGCTCTTTTGGCTATATCTGAAGTATGGGTAATCTTAGAATTGCCTGTCGTTAATTTTTCATTTTTGCTGCTGTTATATCCATAAAATGAAGGATTCACGTGCTGGGCTTTCATTTTGATTTTTACATCACTTACGCTGCTTCCGTAAGTAAGTTTCACAGGCTTTTCCTGAGGTGGAAGTTTTCCGAAATGCAGGACTTCACCATCATAATAAAACTGTTCTCCATACGCTTCTGCTATTCTTGCCAGATAGTTGTAATGGGTTTCTTCATATTGTGAGCTGTACGAAACGTTACCATGTGCAGCATCTACTCTGAAATCAAAGGAATTTTGTCCAAGACCTTCTTTGATCACCTGATCTGCAATACTGTTCAGACTGATCTCCTGTGCCCCGCCAAAACTCTGAATGTGAGGAGCTGCATCTAAAAGGACAGTGGGGCTTGCCCCTGTAAGAACAATATTTCCCAGGCTTCCTTTTTCCTGACTGAAACCTACTTCAGTGATAACTCCTACAAAATTTCTTTCAGGACCGTCTTCTACATCTTTGTATCTGAAAATCACGGTAATTCTTTTCCCCAAAAAGTTCTGGGCTTCTTCCAGATTATGATTTTCTGAGCTTCCCAGAGTATCATGAGCCAACATAAGATCGAATTCATGATGCTTTACAGCACTTTGTTTTAGCTGAAAATGTTTGAAATGTTTGATTACTTTTCCGTCAATTACAATTTCAAGCTTTATCACACGGTTGATTCCTGCTACCTGATTGCCAGGAATTGTATTGGCGTTATAAATTCCGGAAGTAGGCTGTTTTGACCATACTTTATCCTCTACCAATGTAGGTGGATTAGGCTGTTTAACCTGGTTCATAAACATTTGGGAACCGCTTTGAACCATTCCGGTGTAAGCCTGAGCCTGAACCATTTTTTCTGTAGCTTTCTTAACAGTTCCGCTTGATTTTTCCTGTACTTTCTGAGTAGTTCTGGTTACTGCCTGATCTTTCAGACTCTCTTTCAGATTATCTACTGCTGGAACTTTATCTTTGGAAACAGGCCTTTTGGGTGAATGATCGTCCTGAAACATAGTTGTAATATTTTGATTGATTGGAGTGTCAAATTTTTTAAGGCTAAAATCTACCTGGATCAAAAAGATCAGATATATTTTCGTTATCCGTGTTCTATTCTAAGAATAAAATCCGGATATTGGGATCAAAACAGGGCATAGAATCATGAGTAAAAAGGTAAAGCAGTTTTTGTATTACTTTACTCCCTGTTGAAATTCAGGATTTCTCCTGTGTTTATCGTGATGACTGGCAAATTTTAATCATTATTATTTCTTTTGTAATTGGATTGGTGGTATTACAAAGATAAAACGCTATTCTGTATTCAAAAAATTTTCAGTGAGTAATCTGAAATTTTGTAGTAGTTCTACGACTTTCTATTAATAATTCCAAAACAAATGATTAAAAAATAGAAATAAATAGCTCTTTATCAAATAAATATTTAACAATTTTTAATAAATAAAAACAAAAAATTTATCACTTAAAATAGAAATAAACTAAAATAACTTTGAAATTCAGCAACAAAAAAACCAGCTGTAAATAATGAATGTACGGCTGTTTTTTTATTAAAAATGAAATCGTTTTACTGTTTTCTAAGTTCTGAAACTTTTTTCAGATAGACATCAGTCTGATCCAGAAATTCCTGATCAGTCTGCTGTATCTGAATGTGAGGAATGATCCCCTGACCTTTTTTCTGATCGGGAAGATTCTGTGCATCCTGAATGACATGCACAATAGAGAAGCCGGTTTGGATCCTGGTATTGGGAAGTTCATATACCAGCGGAAGATGACCGTTATGTTCATAGTACCCTCCTACTGTTTCTTTTCCGATCACAATGGCATTGGTATAGGACTTAATCAGAGAAGCGAGGTGGGAAGCTGCCGAGGCAACGCGCTGATCTGCCAACAAATAAAGTTGCCCCTTAAAAGTTCTTTCATTAGGCATAATTGAAGGATTCTTGTCATCTGCCCAATAATATTTCCCCTGAACGGCTTTAGGATATAATGATTTAAGGTAAGCATTCAAACCGGTTTTATCTGTTACTCCATTCGACAGAAAAAGAGAAGTTATGACCAGTTTTTCTTCCATAGGCACTTCATTAAAGTTGGTATAGGCATATTGACTGTCACGGAAAGGTCTTTGGGTGAGATAAGAGAATACTTTTTCATAAAGAGCACCTGTACCTCCGGTATTTCCTCTGAGATCGATGATCAGGTTTTCTATTTTTTCGCGTTCCAGAGTGTCCATCATCTGGTCAAGAAAAGTACTGAATTTTTTATAGGCAGGATCGTCTTTCCCGGTTGCAAAATCAAATCCTCTCAAAGATAAGCGATAGATGCCATCTGTTTCTTTATTCAGGCTGTATTTTTCAGACAACAGTTTTTTGTCAAAGGCAAGCGAATATCTTGAATCCTGAATTTTTTTAAAGTTTTCCAACGATATTCCCGGCAGTGAAACTTCTTTTACAGTTCCGTTCCATTTGTAGCTGATGACATAGTTTTTATGGGTTCCGAATTCGATATAAAATTTATCCAGCATTCCTCTTTCAAAACCTGTTGTTTCTTTGTAAGGAGCTGAAAATCCGTCAGAAAAATAATACTGGGAAAAGCGGCTGATCATCTCTTTTGCAGGAATTCCATTGATAGAAAGGATTTCAGCACCGAGAGGCAATACATTATCTTTTGAATCCTGAAGCAGACGACCATCAATATTTTTTAACGTAATAGGTAAATATTCCGGTTTCTGGGTGAGATAATAAGAAGCGTGGTTGGGAAGATCTGTATAGTTATGGCAGCTTCCTTCAAATCCGGTCACTTTTGCAATTATTTTATAAAAATCAAAAATATTCCTGCTGTTTCTGGCTTCTTCTTCAGCCTGCTGATAAATACTGTCAATTTGCTTTCTTGTTCTGTACAAATACAGCCCGGAGTTTGCTTTTTCTCTTATAGAGCGGAATGTATGAAGGTCTTCTATGAATTGATCAGAGGCGAACTGACCATTCAGGACAGGTACATTTTTGGATTCTGTAATGAAAACTCTGGCCGTTTTACTTTTTTCAACATAAGACTTGGCCCAGATTTTAAATTCATATTTTTTTCCTTTTTCCGGTGTAAAGTAGAAGCGTTCAACACTCTTTATACCTCTGGAATCATCCTGTTCTTTTACTTTTTTCCCATCCATAAACAGGGCTACTCCCAGATTGGCATCATCAGATTGTACCGAGATCCAGGAAGGTTTATGAGATTGGGGAGCGTATTTTAAGGTGTCTCCGGGTTTCAGATCTGAATGGGTTTGTGCATAGGCACTGTTTAAAAATAGGAAAAGAGGAATGATAAAAGTTCTGGCCATTATTATTTTTTGAATGGGCTAATATACAAATTAACCCAAACGGATTGAAATTCTTCGAAACTTCCTTTCATTCTATAGCTTTACACTCAGTTCCTGAACTTCTTCTGCAGAAAATCCGTAAATCTGTGGTGTTTTTACATCCAGAAGATTGAGATAAATGTATAATTCTGCCCTGTGATGAATCTCATGCTCTATCATTGCGCGGAGCCATTTCCAGACAGAGATTTCACTATTGGCCGGAGTCAGGCATTTACGGGTAAGATCTTCATCAGAAAGGTTATTGACAATTTCAAGCGTTTGTATGTGCATATCATTGAAAAATTTTACGGTATTTTCATAGCCGTCAGCCAGTTCTTTTCCGCATCCCGGATAAGCGCTTTTCTTTCCCATAATGGTTTCTCCATACATATACCTTTCTATAGTGGCAATATGTCTTATCTGATCGCCAATGGTAAACTTTCCGGGTTTATAGGTAAAATCTATGTGTTCAGGCGGAACTACTGCAATAATGCGGTTGGTTCTTTCCCTTATTTTTTCATAATAATCAATGAATGATTGTACCGTTTTTATTTCCATATCTATTGCTTTGTCTGATCTGTTTTTGCAGGATGAATATAAGGAATCTAATGACAGAAGTTTTTGGTTTTATTATAAATTATTCATAAAAATTAAAAAAAATCCCCAATAAGTGATAGTAAATTTGGCAGCTTACTAAATATCCAATATTTTAGTTAAAAATAACCATGATGAGAAAAAGAATTTGCTTGTGCATTATTCTATTGGGCTTTAACAGTCTCACTGCTCAGTCTGCAAAAATTGACACTGAAAAGCTTCTTGAATATTATGAAACACAGCGTTATGCCGATGCTGCAAAATATCTCCAAAGTATATATCCCGGAGATACAGATGATATAAAAGCTCTTTCGCAAATAGCCTACTGTAATATGATGGCCGGAAAGCTACCGGAAGCAGAAAAAAATTATCTGAAAATCAACACCATCCAACCCAATAATCTTCCCACTTTATTTAGTCTGGCCAGTATCAACTCCAGGCGAGGAAATGCTGCTAATGCTAAAATCTACCTCCAACAGATTGTTCAACTGGATAGTGTTAATTTCAATGCTTATAAGCAGCTTGCCACTTATGCAGATACTCCTGAAACCAAACTGAGCTACCTCAAAAAAGCCAACTCTCTTAACGCTGCGGATCCTGATGTAGCTTATGATCTTTCCTTGACCTACAGTGGTCTGAAACAATATCAGCCTGCGTATGATGTTTTGAACACAGCTATTGCTTCTGACCCTGAAAATTTCACTTTACAACAGGCGTTATTACCCGTTTCCAATCAACTCACCAAATATCCGGAAGTAATTGAAATTGGTAAAAAACTTCTTAAAAACCATGCGGATGTGAATGTAATAAATGATATGGGACAGGCTTATTTTTATATAAAAGATTATCAAAAATGTGTTAGCCTTTATAAAATGCTGGAAGATATGGGAGTACAAAACGAAGGCACTTTATATTTCATGGCCTTAAGCTATCGTGAACTGAAAGATTATAATAACGCTGTGATCTATGCCCAAAAGACTATTGATGAAGCCATTTCAGATCACACCACTCTATATTATGCCGCATTGGCAGGCATCTATGAAGCCAAAAACCAATACAATGATGCGGTGACAGCTTATAAAAAAGGATTGACTTTTGGGACCAGTAATATTATTTATTACCGCTTAGGCCTTTTGTATGATCTGAATCTGAAACAGCCTAAGAATGCGGCCACCTACTATCAGATGTACCTTAAAAACCATCCGGATCAGGAAAAGGAAAAAGAACAGATTGCCTATGCAAAAGGAAGAATTACTGTTTTAAAATAGCATAAAATAGAGTCATTTTGTGATTATAGTCACAAGTGAAAGACTCAGTGAACTGCTAATTTTGTACTCAACAATAAAACAAATATTATGGACAATACAAAGCAAAATACAGCGGAGCAGTTTATTCAATATTTAAATGAGGAAAATTTTGACAAAGCGGAAAGCTGTCTTGCTCCTGATTTTAAATTTATAGGCGTATTAGGAAAAAGAGAAGGCGCATCTGTTTACATCAAAGATATGAAGCAGATGAAGTTTAAGTATGAAATTCTGAAAGCTTTTACATCCGGTGAAGATGTCTGTTTCTGGTATATTATTGATATGGGAGAAAAATCGATAGAAGCTTCCGGATGGTATCAGATTAAAGATGGAAAGATTCATACCTTAAAAGTACTGTTTGATCCCAGACCTTTACTGGATAAGTAAAAAATGTTGAAAATCCGGGAAATACGGCATCTGATTATATTACATTTGAGCAAAAACCAAAGACAGATTAAAAATAAAATTAAAACACTGTCCCCATTCTTAGGTCTTAATCGTCATTTAAATAAAGAATCTGATTATGAAAGAATTTGCGTTAATCTTCAGACTGAAAGACGTTTCTGATTTTAAGCCTTCCCCGGAACAGATCCAGGAGCGCCTGAACTGGCTGGGAAGCATTGCTGCACAAAACAAACTTGTAGATAAAGGAAATACTCTCTTGCCCGCACCGGGAGCTGCAAAAACGGTAAGACCGGATCATATTGTAACGGATGGTCCTTATACCGAAATCAAGGAATTCATCAGCGGATATATTATTGTACGGGCAGAATCCATTGAAGAAGCTGTAGAAATGGCTAAAGGAAATCCTATCTTTAAAATGGGTGGAAATATTGAGGTTCGTGAAGTTTTGAAAGTGAATAATTAAGATGGAAGCAGGAAGATGGGAGTTGGAAGTTATTGAAGTTTAAGTATAAAAGCTTCTTCTTCATTTAACATTTTTTAAATCCAGCCTACTTTTTTTCTCCAAACCGTATATTCAACATTTTTATCATCTATTTCCGGAATGTCTTCAGGTTCCGGAATTTTGTTGATTTCTGCCTCAGACAGCACCGGAAGATTTACTTTTTCCCGCTCTTTGTTTAAATTTTCTTTGTTTTCTACGGGATAAATCTTTCCATCAGTGGTAAGCTGTGTTCCATATTTTTGAGGTTTGCTTTGAAAGAACTGAATCCGGTCGTGTAAATAGGCTTTATGGATGGGATTAATATCACTGCTATTTTCTTCCATCATGGTACTGCATTTTTTCATAAACTCTGGCTCACCAATAGCGTGCTGGATAATCAGCCATGCAGCATTACTTCCTTTTTCACCGACTTTTGAGAGGGTTGGAAATCCGATTTCAGCTATAATTTCCCGAAGCCGCTGTGCATTCGCTTTATGAACTTTCTCCATTTCAGGATGGTAACCTCCGGAAAGTTTTCCTGCTGCGAGCAGTCCTTCTCTTACAGTCAGATCTTTGTCGGCGAGTTCGATAAGTTCTTTTTCAAAAGGGAAATTGTCCATATTATAATAAATGATAATTGATTGTTGATAAAGCATAGCCCTCTATTTCAGTTTTATATCAAAACTCGGTCAAGGATAAACGCAGCTCTCTTTTCTACAGTAACTTTCGGTACTTCAATGATATTGAAACCATATTCCTGATACATCTCTTTCATACATTCAAAAGTAAGGGTGGCTTTTTCAATGCTTTGTTTTCTTTCCGGGTCATTTTCATAAATTCCTTTCCATGGGGGAAGAATAAAAACATTGTTATTATAAACCATTTCTCTGGCTTTTGTTATCATTACTTCCGGAACAGGAATATTTTCAAGCCTCATATAGCCCAGCGTATCCCATATTCCACGGTCGAAGAAAACGGGTTTCAAGTGGATCGATTGATTGAGTTTCTGGTAAGTTTTGACAGATTCTTCAAACATCAGTTTAGCAAAAAGTTCTTTGTTCAGCCAGGGAAGCCCTTCTTCTCCGGACTCCATTTGTTCTTTAATAATTCTCCTGCCTTCTTCAGGAACTGTTGTCAATCCATATTTGTTTAATTCATCCAACAGCGTTGTTTTTCCGGCTCCCGGACCGCCTGTAATAATATATAATTTTGAAATATCCCGCTTCATGAGTTTGAATTATTTTTTAATACAGCCCATGTAAAACAGAAATTTTTGGTTTCCTGCGGGCTTAGTTATTATTTTTAATGATACTTTTATAGGTATGAATACGATCTTCTTCCTGATGCATATTACACAATATCAAAAGATTATCCGTATTGTATTTTTCTGAAACCTGTTCTAATCTCTGCTTTACAGACTGTGGTGTCTCTATGATAATTCTATTTAAAAAGGTGAAAAACTCATCTTCATCTTTAGTTCCCAAAACCTTTTGTTCTACAGCTTCAGGAGATAGAACCGCATTAGGACTGACTAATTGACGGGATTGTAAAAACTGATAGGCCATTCCATAAGCGTTCCGTCTGGCTTCTTCAATAGTATCAGCTACCGATACGGCAACGGCAACCTGCAAAGAAGGCTGGGAAAAATATTGGGTGCCGTCAAATTCTCTGAGATAAGCTTCTGTATTTTCCATACCGTTCTCACTGTTCATAAAAGCAGCAAAGGAATACCCTGTCCCATGTTTAGCAGCTTCTTTTGCGGAAGTCATTCCTGATCCCAGCCACATAATTTCAGGAATATGCTGTACATGCGTGGGCTGCGCAATCAGTCCGTCATAAATTCCTTCTTCATCCCTGATCAGTTGAATGATCTCTTCCAGCTTCGTTTCCATAGTTGATAAAACTACCGGCTTATGATTATTGAGTGCCATAACAGCATCCTTCAATCCTCCGGGAGCCTTTCCCAATCCGAGAATAAAACGTTCTGGATATAGAGTGGATAGCATTTTGGACCATTCTGCAATTTTATAGGCGGAATAGTTTCGCATCATAATTCCGGCGGTTCCTATTTTGATCCGGCTGGTTTTACTGAGTATAATTGCTGATAAAAGTTCAGGACTGGAGCTGCCATACGCTTCTACTCCATGATGTTCGGAATACATGATGCTATGA
Source organism: Chryseobacterium rhizoplanae (assembly GCF_900182655.1). Classification (GTDB taxonomy): domain Bacteria; phylum Bacteroidota; class Bacteroidia; order Flavobacteriales; family Weeksellaceae; genus Chryseobacterium; species Chryseobacterium rhizoplanae. Next base: position 375,989 of record NZ_FXTC01000001.1, on the reverse strand, counting down.
AAGCCTGTTTCTTCGGCCAGTAAAGCAAGGTTGATACTGTTTTCCAATGCAGAGGCTGCACTTCCGCCCATTGTTACAGGTGACTGGTCTAAGATCCCTAATTTCAGCTTCATACTATAGAATAGATTTTAGGTGAAGGTATGAAAAAAGACGATATACCATTTTATTCTTTAGGCGGAAAAACAATCCCTTCATCTTTGATCAGGTCGTAGCCAAACTGCATAATGGTTTCAATAACCGGAATGGCTTTTTTGCCTTTTTCTGTAAGACTATACTCTACTTTTGGCGGTACTACGGGGAATACCTCACGATGAATCATTTCTTTAGCTTCCAGTTCACGCAGCTGGCTGGTCAGCATTTTGTCTGTGATATGAGGAATATCCTTTTTAAGCTCACTGAAACGGAGAGGTTTTTCCTGTAATCTCCATAGAATAGGCATTTTCCAGGTTCCTCCAATATGACTCAAAGCAAATTCAATCGGAGTATAATACAATCTTTTATCGTGGAAAAATTGAGGCATAATAATCGTTTTTTTATGTACACTTTCAAAAAGGTAAGTATAGAACTAAAGGGTAAGTATATAGTTTTCTGATAGTCTATTGTGCAAATTTGCAAAAAAAATAATGAAAATGAACAGAAATCTTTATGTACTGGCACTTGGTGTTTTCGGAATTACAACCACAGAATTTGGAGTTATTGGTGTATTACCTGAACTCGCTTCAGCGTTCCGGGTTTCCATTGAAAAAGCGGGATGGCTGCTGAGTGCTTTTGCGTTGATCGTTGCTGTTTTCGGCCCTTTTATGCTGATGGCACTATCCTCTTTCAAAAGAAAAAGTCTGCTCATTTTTTCGTTGCTTATTTTTGTGACAGCAAATGTTCTTTCTGCATATGTCACCGATTTTTATCTGCTGCTTGCTGTCAGAATGATTCCTGCATTTTTCCATCCGGTTTACTGGTCGATAGCTTTATCTGCTGCCGGAAAAACGTCAGATCCTAAAGAAAAGTCAAGAGCGGTAAGCATTATTTTTTCGGGACTTACTCTGGCCACTGTGTTGGGGGTGCCTCTGGCTGCTTTTATGGCTGATCTGTTTTCCTGGAAGTCTTCTTTTTTGCTTACCGCTTTTATCAATGCAGTCGCTTTAGCAGGTGTTTGGATTTATTTACCGCCTATTCAGAATAAAACCGAAACTTCAAAAGGTTTTCCCGGTCACATTTTTTACAATAAACACTTGTGGATCGGTCTTTTTCTTGCATTTTTCACTATTGCTGCCATGTATTCCACGTATGGTTATATGGCTGATTTTTTAAAGAATATAACGCAGATGAATGGAAAACAGGTCAGTCTGATGCTTTTCTTATTTGGAACGGTAGGAATTATCGGGAATAAAATTGCAGGAAAATATATGAGCAGATTTCCGTTTCAGACGACCCTTTTATTTTTGATGTTATTATCCGCTATCCATCTGTTGATCTGGTATTACGGAAACCATTTTGCACCTATGATCTGGATTGTTGGATGCTGGGGACTGGTTCATTCCGGAGGGTTTCTGATCAGCAATATCAATGTGACCTCTTCTTCAGATTCTTCGGAGTTCATCAACAGTATTTTTACTTCTTGCGGGAATTTCGCTGTAACAGCTGGTACTTTATTTGGAGGATTCTGGATTGCCCGTTTTGGTATAGAAAATATAGTATGGTCAAGCATCATAGGTTTAATTCTGGCTCTCATCATATTGCTTATCAAAAGAAAATATACAGAGACTAAGCTTTAATACTGCAAAAAATAAACCTCCCGAATAGCGGAAGGTTGTTTATAAAAATTTTTATGCACATCTGATATCAGCACAGCCTCCGCCTCCGCCGTTTCCGTTTTTATAATAACATGTTGATGTAGGGCAGCCACATGCGATACATTCACTTTCTGCAGGCGGACGACCTCCGGTGATTGATTTTAAACTCTTTCTTTCGATTTTCTTTAAATTTTTCATAATAAATAAGTTATTAGTTTGTGAATGGTAATTTAATAAAAAAATCATTGAAAATACTTACTTATGAATGTTAAAGAGTATTAAATTAAAATTCTGTATAGAATTTTAATGCATTAAATTGGCTGAATTCTTCCTTTTCATAGATAAATGCTTTTAAAATATTTTTCTTCATACACGGCAAATACATCAACAGTTACCCAAAATCTTTTTCAAAGATAGACCTGGTGTTCCTTTGTCTGTATAGAGTTTTTTAATCAGAGCCAGTTTTTGGGTATGATCGTTTGTTTTTTGGATGCTGTCATAGGCCACCCAAAAATTATCAATATCTGAAGTAAAAATTTTAGCTGATTTCTGTGAAAAAGCACTTGCAAAAACAAGCGAAAAAATAATTGTAGTGAAAGTTTTCATGGTTGTTTTTACTACCACAATGATACATACAATTATTATATTTCACAACTATCATTTTACTGCATAAACACTGAACATTTTAAAGCTAGAGAAGCTAAAAATGTATCACAATAACTCTAAAAAAATGAAGTGGAATATCTATTTTATTATTTATTTATATTAATTCCAAATAATTTTATTTCTTTCTATTTTATTTTCGTAAATATTTAATACTTTAGCTTAATAATTTGAACGAATGGGAATAATCCTTAAACCAATTGATATTGTAGATGATATTTCACAAGAAGATTTCCGTGAAAAATATCTAAAGCCATGTAAGCCAGTGGTAATCAGAAATATGGCAAGAAAATGGCCAGCCTACCAAAAGTGGACAATGGAGTATATGAAAGAAGTGGTTGGCGACGTTGAAGTTCCCCTTTACGACAGTTCCAAAGCAGATCCTGCCGCTCCTATCAATACTCCGACTACGAAAATGCCTTTTCGTGACTATGTTGATCTTATTCAACGGGAACCTACTGATCTAAGAATCTTTTTCTTTGATCCTATAAAATTTGCTCCAAAACTTTTGGACGACTATGTTCCGCCAAAGAATCTGATGGGTGGATTTTTAGATAAATATCCGAGTATGTTTTTCGGAGGCAAAGGTTCTGTGACCTTCCTTCATTATGATATAGACATGCCTCATATTTTCCACACCCACTTCAACGGAAGAAAACATGTCCTTCTATTTGAATACAAATGGAAATCAAGACTTTATAAGCTTCCTTATGCTACTTATGCACTGGAGGATTATGATATTGCCAATCCTGATTTTGAAAAATTCCCGGCACTGGATGGTATTGAAGGAATTGAATGCTACCTGGAACATGGTGATACTTTATTCATGCCTACCGGCTGGTGGCACTGGATGAAATATCTGGATGGATCTTTCTCTATTTCCCTGCGTGCATGGGACAAAAGCTGGGCTGTAAAGGCACATTCTCTTTGGAATCTTGCTGTTCAGCGTAATTTTGATAATTTCATGAAAGGACGATACAAAAAAAGGTATATGGACTGGAAAGAAAGAAAGGCGGTAGAGATCGCCAATAATGCATTAAAAAGAGGACTTCCTAAATAAAAGGAAGGATTTTATACTGATAAAAGAGGATGGTTTATTACAACTATCCTCTTTTTTGTTTAGAGACTTTAATTTTTTAAGATATCGTGTAAAATTTAATTAAATTGCATAGTACGTTCCCTAATCCCTGTGCCTATGTTTGAAAAGTTAATCGATAGTTTTGAGAAGCTATGTCTGCAGATTATTATTGAAATATTGCTGGTTCCGGTCACCATTTTCAAATTGTTTCAGGATCCCCGCCGATGCTATGATCTTTCTGTACACGAGATGGAAAAAGATGAGACCGAACGTTTTCAGGACCACCTCTCACCTATTAAGTTGTCTGTTTACACATCCGTTATCATCTCTGTACTTCTGATGGATTACAGCGGTGAGCACAATATTATTTCAAAGATCAAGGGATTAAGCATGGTAGAGAAAGCCCTGTTTATATTTCTGATGAATAATGTTACTGCCGTTATTTTCAGTGTTGCTTTATTATGGTACAAAAAGGAAAAAGTAAATACCGTTACTTTCCGGACGCTGTTGTTTTCTTTCATTTATACCACCGTATATACTTCTACTCCTTTTTTTATATTAATCATTTCAGCTATGTTTTTGGGACAAACCCTGAATGTTGAGTCTTATCTGGATCATCTTGGCAAAGTAAACGAGTATGGAACCCGGGATTATCTCTTTTTTATGGCCTTTCTCGTTTTTGTGATTATTGGGCTTATCGGAACCTTTAAACTTTTCAAAGCACTGCACTATATCCTGAAAAATAATTTCAGTTATCATCCTTATGTTGTATGGTTTTTCACCGTACTCTTTTTTGCCGTTCAGCTTTATTATGCCAGAGGGTTTGTCTAAAATCTATCCTGCAAAACGTACACGTCTGTTCATATTTGTTTACATTTGTGAAAATCTTTAATTATGCCCCGACCTCGAGAAAGAATACTAAACACTGCCATGGTTTTATTCCATAGACAAGGTTATAACAATACGGGCATCAATCAGGTTATTGACGAAGCGAAAGTATCCAAAGCAAGTTTCTACCAGCATTTCAGATCCAAAGATGAGCTTTGTATTGAATTTCTTAATAAAAGATACGACTACTGGGCTTCTGAGCTTGAACAGTTTACATCAGAAGCAAAAACAGTACAGGAAAAAACCCTGAAATCATTTGATTTTCTGATTGATATGAATGAAAGGGAAGACTTCAGAGGATGCAGCTTTCTGAATATTTTATCTGAAATTCCTGCTGATAAGGAAGAGATTCACAAAGTAATCCGGTATCATAAAAGTAAGCTGAGAGCATGTTTCAATGAAGACATTCAAAACGATATTGCAGCAGCTCATATCTACCTTCTTTTTGAGAGTTCAATACTCACCAGCCAGCTCTACAGATCTAATGAATTAATCGAAAAGTCTAAAATTATCGTGCAGGAGATACTCAAATCTTCACATTAAGCAATAATTTTAAGTTTTGGCTAAAGCCAATAGAATTATTTACAATTTGTAAGGCGGGCTAAAGCCCACCACCCCTATTGAATTTTAACGACAAGATCTTTCATCTTTCATCTTTCATCTTTTATCTTTTATCTTTCTATATTAACAATTCTTAAGAAACACTTAATTTTCTCTTCAACACTTTCCCCAAACAGTCGTTTAATTTTGTTGTGATTTTTATCTAAAAAAGGAAAAGTGAAGAAAATTTTTACATCTGTTTTATTTTGTGCCTCTATTTTTTTCTATGCACAAACCGGATCTCTTTCCGGAAACATCAATGACGACTCGAAAATTGCCCTTCCGGGAGCTAAGATCTCTCTGAGCCCGGGAAACATTTATACAACCTCAGATGAACACGGAAACTTTGTTTTCCTGAATGTTCCTCCGGGAAGTTACACCATGAAAATTGATTATCTTGGGTATGGTGTTCATGAATACAACGTAACCGTTGAATCTGAGAAAAATACCCGCCAGAATATTATTTTCGACAAAAAAGAAACGTCTATTGCTGCGATTGTAGTATCAGGAGCTACTTTAAAAAATCAGGCAAGAGCTTTAAACAAGCAAAAAAACAACGCCAATATTACCAATGTCATTTCTTCTGATCAGATCGGACGTTTTCCTGATGCCAATATCGGGGATGCTTTGAAGCGTGTTCCGGGAGTTACCATACAGAATGATCAGGGGGAAGCCAGAAATCTTATTATCAGAGGACTAGCTCCCAACCTTAACTCTGTTACCCTGAATGGTGACAGAATTCCTTCTGCTGAAGGAGATAACCGTAATGTACAGATGGACCTGATCCCTTCTGATATGATCTCCACGATTGAGGTTAATAAAACCTTGACCCCGGATATGGATGCTGATGCGATAGGAGGTTCCGTAAACCTTATTACCAGGGCTTCCCCGAACGGACAAAGGATTTCTGCAACCGTTGCCGGAGGATACAATCCGATTCGTGAAAAAGGAAATTATACCGCAGGATTTGTATATGGAAACCGGTTTTTAGATAAAAAATTAGGGGCTGTATTCAGTTTTTCCTATAACAACAATAATTTTGGTTCGGATAATATAGAGCCGGTATGGAGCCAGGCGAACGATCTTGCACAGACCGTTTATGTAAGTAAAATGGGAGTTCGTTATTACAATGAACACCGTATCAGACATAGTTTTGATCTTAATATGGATTATGAATTCAATTCCAAAAATAAGATCTATGCTTCTGCCATGTATAATTTCAGAAATGATAAAGAAACCAGATTTGCATTAGGCTATAAAATAAAACCGGTCTACAATGCTGATGAAACCGAGATTACAGACTGGAAAGGAAGCATCACAAGACAAAATAAAGGCGGTGATGCTGATAATGACAATACCCGTCTTGAGAAACAAAAAGTTCAGAACTATGCATTGAGAGGGGAACATTTATTAGGTTCTAAAGTAGACCTGGACTGGTCAGTCAACTATGCTATTGCAAGCGAAGATAAGCCTCATCAGCGTTATATAGAGTTTGAAAACAGCAAAATGAATTTCGCTCCTGACCTTAGTAATCCTGAAAAACCGATGTTCAATCTCCTTGCTGCAGATAATTTAGGAAGCTACAAGTTGAGTGATCTTTCGGATGCCAATAACTTTACACAGGAAAAGGAACTGGGAGCAAAAGTGAATGTACGTTTTCCTTTTTCTGTAATTGATGGCCAGAAAGGGCGTCTTCGTACCGGTTTCCGTATGCGTCTGAAGAAGAAAGAAAGAGAAAATGATTTCTATGCTTTTACGCCTGTGAACACTATGGGAAGCCTTTTATCGGTGCCAACGATACATCTTGACGGTCAGAATTTCCAGCCGGGAAATTACGTTCCGGGAACATTCATTGATCCTGCTTTCCTTGGAGGGCTGGATTTATTCAATCCTGCTTTGTTTAATGGAAAATTAAAGCCTGAGAAATATCTTTCAAGCAATTACAATGCGAAGGAGCAGATTTATGCAGGTTATATCCGTTGGGATCAGGATTTCAATGATCAATTATCCATGATCGTTGGAGCACGTATTGAAACTACCAACATTGATTACACCGGAAACTATGTAATGAATGAAAAGAATCTTGTAGGACAAATCAATAATACGAATACGTATACGAACGTACTTCCGAATATTTCCTTCAAATATGTTCCGATCCAGGATCTTGTGCTTCGTGCAGCATTTACTACAGCTCTTGCCCGTCCAAATTATTATTCATTGGTTCCTTATCTTAATGTTATTTCAGAAGATGAGATTGTAGCTGCCGGAAATCCAAACTTAAAAGCAACCTATGCATATAATTTTGATTTTATGGCAGAAAAGTACTTTAAGTCTGTAGGAATACTTTCCGGAGGTATTTTTTATAAAAATCTGAATAACTTTATTTACACGTATTCCCAAAGAAATTATACGGCAAATGATTTCGCGAATGATTTTGCAGGGCAATCCAACCCAATTCCTGCAGGGGAAAGCAACTGGAAATTTACCCAGCAGCGTAATGGTGATAATGTAGATATTTACGGTTTTGAAGTAGCTTTACAAAGACAGCTTGATTTCATCCCCGGAGCTTTCTGGAAGGGTCTTGGAGTGTATGTAAATTATACTTATACCAAATCCAAAGCAAAAGGAATCACCAATGAAGAAGGCATTGAAAGAACAGATGTAGGGTTCCCCGGAGCAGCTCCTCATATGTTCAACGGATCTCTTTCATGGGAAAACAAGCGTTTTTCAGCCAGAATTTCTATGAACTATGCATCTCATTATATTGATGAACTGGGAGGAAAAGCGTTTGACGACCGTTATTATGACAAACAGTTTTTCCTTGATGCCAATGCTTCCTATAAGATTACAAGCCAGCTCAGAGTTTTTGCAGAAGCCAATAATCTGACGAATCAGCCGTTAAGATATTACCAGGGAATCCAGAGCAGAACCGCTCAGGCTGAATATTACAGGCCAAGGTTTACAATGGGGGTAAAATTTGATTTTTAAATACACATGAAAAACATACATTATATACTGGCTCTTTCGGTTCTTCCTTTCGTGATCAACTGTACAGGGCAGAAAGATTTAGCAGAAAAATTAAAACCGGCTGTTATCACAGAAACAGTAGTTCATGATACGGATGATCCCGCCATATGGATCAATCCACAGGATGCCTCAAAAAGTATTATCATAGGAACGGATAAAGATACTGATGGAGGTTTGTACGCTTTTGACCTTAACGGAAAAATCATCAATAAGGTTCTGGGATTGAAACGTCCCAACAATGTTGATCTGGAATATGGTTTTATGCTGAATGGCAAAAAAACAGATATCGCTGCCGTAACGGAAAGGGAAACCAACAAAGTAAAATTATATACGCTTCCTGAGCTGAAAGAAATTGGAGAAATCTCTGTATTTGATAGAGAATCTGAACGTGGCCCTATGGGAATTTCCCTCTATAAAAATCCGCAGACAGAAGAGATATTTGTCATTGTGGGAAGAAAATCAGGACCTGCTGAAGGATACCTTTGGCAATATAAACTGATTGAAAAGGATGGTCCCATTACAGGAGAAGTTGTTCGTAAATTCGGGAAATACAGCGGACTGAAAGAGATTGAAAGTATCGCTGTAGATGATGAAATGGGCTATATCTATTATTCTGATGAGCAATTCGGCGTTCACAAATATTATGCAGATCCGGACAAAGGAAATGAAGAATTATCAGTTTTCGGGAAAGGTGATTTTAAATCTGATGTGGAAGGAATTTCCATCTACCCTGCTTCTAAAGGAAAAGGATATATTCTGGTTTCCAATCAGCAGAATGATACCTTCAATGTCTATCTGAGAGAAGATCAGTCTAAAGGAAGAATTGCCGAAATTCCTGTTTCTACACTGGAAAGTGACGGTTCTGAGGTAACGAATGTTAATTTAGGTCCAAAATTTCCTAAAGGAGTATTCGTTGCGATGAGCAATGGCAGGGTATTTCATTTTTACGATTGGAGAATGGTTGAGAAAGCTATTAAATCTGCTGTGAAATCCACTAAATAAAAATTAACCTTTCAACCATTAAGATTGATAAGGTTTTAAGAATATTAAGTTGAATTAAACTCATGAGATTGCTTCACCTTTGGTTCGCAATGACAGTGTGATTCAACTTAATATTCTTCATTGTTCTTAATAACTTAATACAAATTCAGAATTCTTCAACGCAAGGGTTATTTCGCAATACATACTATTTTAAGGGAGCTAAGAAAAAGTCGATTTGCAATCGAGTGATGAAGCTGGTGTTTATCCATAAGCTTTTTAAGCAGCTTGCTGCAGCTCTTTGCTACCTTAAAAGTAAAAAAATTATTCTTAGACTTTGTGTTTAAAATTTAATTCAATTCTTATAAAGTAAAGCTGATCCTAATACTCTTCATTTTGCATTCCTTTTACTGAATATGCTTCTTCAGAAACTCTGCAGTGAATGATGTTTTATTTTTCAATAACTCCGGCGGAGTCCCTTCAAACAATACTTTTCCGCCAAATTTTCCGGCACCGGGCCCCATATCAATAATCCAGTCTGCCTGTGAAATAATATCCAGATTGTGTTCTATGACAATCAGTGTATTATTCTGTTCTACAAGGCCATTAAAAAAAGTCAGCAGTTTTTGGGTATCACTTGGATGCAGCCCTGTACTTGGTTCGTCCAGAATAATGATCTGATTGGTGTTTTTCAGCTCTCTCGTCAGTTTCAGGCGCTGTCTTTCACCTCCGGAAAAGCTATCCAGTCTTTGTCCAAGAGTCAGATAATCAAGCCCCAACTGTATCAGGAGGTCAAAATTTTTGAGAACTGATTCTTCTTTAAAGAAAGAAACTGCTTCGGAAACGGTCATATTCATTACTTCCACAATCGTTTTTCCGCTGTATGTATATTGGAGCACATCAGGATCAAATCCCGAGCCTCCACAAACTTCACAAGGCTGCTCAATATCATCCATAAAAGCAAGATCAATCTTTTCTATCCCCAATCCTTTACAGTTTTTACAGGCTCCTTCGCTATTTCTGCTGAACAGCTTATCTGAAACATGATTAGATTGTGCAAAAAGCTTGCGTACAATATCTGATATCCCCAGATACGTAAGCAAATTAGAACGGGCACTTGCGGCGAACAAAGATTGATCAATAATAGTCACATCAGGATAAAGCTCCGGCAGAATACGGTTAATCAAAGTACTTTTACCAGATCCTGCAACTCCCGTTACGACGGTCATTATTCCGGTTGGGATATTCACCGTCACATTGTTAAGATTATATTTGTTGGCATTTTTAATTTCCAGATAACCATCCGGCTTTCTGAATTTTTGTTTTATAAACGGTTTCCTAGCAAAATAAGATCCTGTTTTGCCGGTTGAAGTCTTTAAGTTTTTAAATGTTCCCTCATATACCACTTCTCCTCCGTTTCTTCCTGAGCCCGGACCTATATCAATAATATGGTCTGCCATTTTTATCAGATCCGGATCGTGCTCTACAATTAAGACAGAATTCCCCTTATTCCTGATCTGTTGTATGATCGTGATAATATTTTGCAGATCTTTTGGATGGAGTCCGATACTTGGTTCATCAAAAATATATAAAAGATCTATGAGACTGTTTCCCAGACTCCGCACCATTTTTATACGCTGAGACTCTCCTCCGGAAAGGGTGTTGGTACTCCTGTCAAGAGTCAGATACTGCAGTCCGATGGTCATCATATTCTGCAGTTTTGCCGAAAGTTCTTTGATGACGACTTCATATTGCTTTGAATCCAACGAAGTAATAAACTCAAGCAGTTCATCCACGGAAAGGGCCATACAGTCTGCAATACTCTTACCTTCGATCTTGCAGGACAGTATTTTTTCATTCAACCGTTTTCCCTCACATAACGGACAGGTTTTTGTGATCACAATATTCTTCAGGGCATCTTTTCTTGTAATGTTTTCTTTGGAATCTTTTTTCAGGAAAGCTTTTTCTATTCTTGGAACAATGCCTTCATATTTTACAGTTTTTCCCCATTCTTTATTTGGATGCCTGGGCTTATGTTCCGGTGCATACAACAACATTTCCCATTCTTTATCGGTAAAATCTTTCAGCTTTTTATCATTATCAAAATAGCCGGACAACGTATATCTTGTTAAACGCCATCCACCCGGCTGGAAGGTCGGAAACCGGATGGCCCCTTCATGTAAAGATTTTTCACGGTCAATTAAAGCATTCACATCCAGAGTCTGAACAAAACCCAATCCTTCACATTCCGGGCACATTCCCTGCGGATGATTAAATGAAAAAACGTTGGAATATCCTACAAAAGGTTTTCCCATTCTCGAAAATAGCAGCCTTAAGGAAGCAGACACATCAGCAGCCGTCCCCACTGTAGATCTGGCATTTCCTCCTAGCCGTTTCTGATTGATGATGATAGGAACATTCAGATTTTCAATTTTATCCACATCAGGAAGGCCATAATGCTGCAGACGGTTTCTGATAAAACTGTTCTGGGTTTCATTAATCTGTCTTTGAGCTTCTGCTCCAATGGTTTCAAAAACCAGTGAAGATTTCCCGGATCCTGATACTCCCGTAAAAACCACAATCTTGTATTTTGGAATTTTTATGGAAATATTTCTGAGATTATTTTGCCGGGCGTTCGTAATTTCTATATTTTCCATATTTAAATTGCTTAACTTTGTTAATAATTAACTAAGTTAAGTATATTTATCATGAAACCCATTGAAAAAGAGTTTTTTAACACATTCACAAATTTCCAATGTCTTATTCTGGCACATATGAACCGGGGAAATATCAATGGAGTTACTGCTGCCCATTATAATATTATTGAATTTATTTTAAGAAAAGAAACAGCCACAGGAAGGGAAATCTCAGCAGCATTTAACATCAGCCAGGCAGCCATCTCGAAACAGCTGAAATTTCTGATCAGCAATGATCTGATCATTAAGAAACAGGAGGAAACAGATCATAGAAAATATAACCTTTCAGTAACGGATAAGGGAAGATTTATCATAGAAAACTCAGAGACTTTCCGTAAAAATATTACCGGACAAACGGCTTCTATATTGACTTCTAAAGAATTGGAAAATTTTAATTACCTGCTAAGCAAAGTACTGAATCATGTAAAATTGTAATATCCTTCTCTTACTTATAGGTCCCAAATATCCTATCCCAGATAGAAGTATAAAATCCAAAGTTTTTGCTTTCATCCAGATGATGCTGATTATGAAATCTTGTTGTTCCTACGAATAAACGGTCAAATGAGGCCTGAAAAAATTCCCTGTTAAGATGTCCTATGGTTCCCCAGATAAGATTGAGCAATAGATAAATGGAAATAGAAATTACGGAGAAATCATAACCGATGAGTAAAACGAGCATCATGAATCCAAACCCTATTGTTTCAAAAGGATGCAGAACAAAAAGACTCAGAAAATTGGTACTTACATGCTCGTGGTGTTTTCTATGCAGAATTTTGTAGATCAGAGGCGAGTGTGCCCCGTAATGAAAGAAATACATCAGAAAGTCCATCAGAAGAAGCAAAGCAATGATTTCTACTGCTATCCCAGCAACCGATTGATTTTCTCCAAGCACAATCCACCCGTTTTTCCATAAGAATGCTCCCAGCAGCATGACAAAGCTGTTACAGATGATGGTAAAAAGGCTGAGATAGAAATCGGATCTTGTAACAGGATGATTTTTTTCCTGCAGCTGACTTTTACGGCATGTCTTTTCAATAAAAACATATAAACCTATAGAAAACAGGTATAGAAAGCTGTTAATGATAAGACTGAATATCATCCATTGCGGCCAGGAAAACTGCCAAAATATCTGTAAATAACCGGAAAACTCTGCCTGAGTAAAATTCATAATTCCTTCATCCTTCAGCTTGATGTTATAAAGGTATGAATTTCACAGCAAAATCAGCTCATAAAGTAAATTTCAGGTATTATTTCTGTCTTGCTTTTCTTCTGAGCTCCCGAAGCCTTACGGTAAGGTTTTTCCGTAAATCATTATGATACTGCCGGTAGTTTTTGATGCTGTTCTCCAGATTCTTTTTATTAAGGAGATATTCTTCATACAGATGCCTCAGTTCTGAGATCTGTGTAACCACATCCGAAGGCTGGCTTTCAGGATCTTCTGCAGCTTCTATCAGCAGACGGTAATATTCAATACGGCTGGTCAGGTTCATGTGAAGTTTCGGTTCTATTCCCTGCATGATTTTGTGATTTTATGGTGTTCCTGAATAGGTAAAAGAGTTTTAACCTTTACCTGTTCGATATTATTTTTTTTATTATTAAATAAACTTTTTAATTTTTTCTTGAACCATTAAGATGGTATTAAGGTGTTAAGATTAAACTTCGCTTTAACTTAATCAGAATGATTGGTCTTAACTATACTTTAATTCTTTAAACTTCTTAATGGTTTAAAAATATTACTACATTTCTCTATCCGAATTCTATTTTTCCATCATCACCGGAGGCACATCACTCTGATAGAGAATTGTAACGCTTCCGTTCTTTTCCTGACCTGCAGATTTGAAATAACCTCCGTTAAGGGCAGAAGAAATAAGGGTTTCATTAGGATCACCCAAAGGCAATAGTGGCAACCCGGCGTATTCATTGACCATGATCTGTGGAGAAATTCCATTGCTGTATTCTCCGGCTCCACTGGCATTAAATACTTTATAAATTACCGGATGAATCTGCCAGGAAATTTTTCTCGGCTTCCGTTTGTCTTCTACTACAAATCCGGCCATATCTTTACCTAAAGTAGTATCTCCGATCTGAATAACCTGCATATACGGCTTCAGATTGTTGATGACAATTTCCGCTGCAGATGCTGTACTGTTGGAGGTAAGGATGAATACTTTCTGTAATCCCAGTGCATTGGCACGTAGAGTATTAAAATCAAGAGCTTTGGGATCATAAGCGATCTGCTGGGCAAATGTTCTTTTCACTTCTCCTCCGTTTTTATTTCCTTTAAAAATAATGAATGGCGAAGCAGACGACAGCCCTGAAGGAATCAATGAGCAAAGAGCTGCTGCAGATGATACCGAACCTCCATAATTGTAACGGAGATCAAGAATCAGTTCCTGTACTCCGGCAGCCTTAAATTCTGCAAACTTCTGGTTCAGGGTTTGTGCCATTCCGTCTGGAAAATCATAGATATATAAGTACCCTGCTTTTTTACCATTTTTCTCAAAAATTTTAGATAAAATGGGCTGTTCAAAAGAGAAGCCATAATAAACGGTAATATTTTTTTCATCAGCAACCGCTCCATTCTGCCATTTTCCTACAGTGAGGTCTACAACGGTCTGGTCTTTAATGGATGAAGCCATTGATTCTGCATTGGCTGCTGTAATAACTTTTCCATTGATTTTGGTAATAATCATCCCCCGTTCCAGCCCTGCATTGAAGGCTGGAGAATTTTGAAGAACCAGCTTAATGATTGTAACAACCTGGTTGTTGGCAAGCTTGGCAACGGTATAATCAAAACCGTACATATTCCTTATGGAACGTGGATAGGTAGAAGAATCTTCAGTATTGACCATGAAAGAAAACCGGTCCTGGGAAGACAGGAGACTTTTAAAAAAATCTTTAACGGGAAGACGGTAATCTGGTTTTGCAGGCATCTGATCTGCCCAATAGTAATACCGTTTCATGCTGTCCTGAACCCAGAGATTGACAGATTCTGTACTTCCTTCCGGAAAAACGGGTGCGCTTTCGTCATTATTATTCGTACACGAAATGAGAAAGACTACGATCGCAATGCATTGAAGTTTTAAAAAGTTTTTCATACGCAATTACAGATATTCTGCGACATCAATATCTCCTTTTACCACCCATTCCCCATTCTCTATTTTTTCCTGAAGAACAATCATATTTGCCCCTGTGTGCTGTTTCAGTTTTACCTGAATCATTTTAGATCCGGAATAAGGTTCTGTAGTTCCCGGTTTGTACAATTCCAGATATACCGGAGCTGTAGAACTGAAAAAACTATAGATTTTCACTGCGGTAAAGTTGTCTTTTCCAATGGTTTCAAATTCTGCCAGTACCACTCCATTTTCTCTTTTAAGAACGCCTTTCACCTCTTTCAGTGTGGTTCCGGAAAGTTCGCCAAGATTGGGGAAAATAAATTCAAACCCTACTTTTCCAAGATTAACCTGAGGTTTTACAGCATACGTCTGCAGGTAAATCCCCGGAAGATTGAAAAAGTATAAGTTTTTATAATCATGTATGTTGTCATAGGTAATATTGTATTTTGCAATTTCGGTTCCTGTTTCATTATTATATACAGACAGCTTATTGGTTTCTCCCTGATCCAGGACAAACTGAAGCTGGGTTTCTATTTTATTGGTATAGGATGTTTTTCCGTCAATGGATACAGGTGCTCCATTGAACCTCAGCTGAAGGACATCAGGCTTGGAAAATCCTTTGATATTAATCTCTCCGGGTTTCTGTACTTTATCATACAGCTCCATCGTGTTGCTGTCTGTGCATGAAAAAAGTGCAGTAAATAATAGCAGTAATGCAAAGATTCTGTTCATCTTTCGTCAATTATTTCATTGTAAAACTTAAAAAATATTGCCCTACCCGGGAGCAGGGCAATATATAATTATAAAAAAACTAGTTGGATATGTTCTGGATAGCCTTTATCAAATACTATCCATTATCTTATATTAAAAATTCATGGTGTTTCTGGAATCAGTTTCTAAGGGAAGAAGAGTTATTTTTTAATAAACTTCAACCTTTCTGTAGTCTTTCCATCTGTAATTTCTGCTATATAAGCTCCAGATGTAAAACCTGCTGTGTTGATCGCTTTAGAATACTGAGCGGTAAGCACTTTCTGTCCTGCTGCGCTGTAAATGGTTACTACCGTCATATTTTCTTTCAATGCCGGATTAAGCTGCAGCTGCAGAGACTCTTTTACCGGATTTTCTGCTATTTGTGTTACAATTTTGTTTCTTTTTACATCCTTAGTTCCCAAAAATGAAGTAGCGTAGATTCCCATTTCATCAATATTAATGTTCTGGACATTATTTCCGCTTGTTTTTCTGTTTGACCACATTCCGATATAGATCTTTTTCCCGGCAAAAGCAGAAAGATCTACAAGGGATTCTACAAACTGGGTAAGATCAGCCGGAAAAGGATTGGCTGAATCACCTACCTGTATTTTATAAATACTCTGAACATCATTTCCATTGGCATCTATTGTCATTGCCTGGAAGTCTGATAATGCAGGAACTTCTTTCTGTGGTGTGCTTACATAGATAAAAAGATCTCTGGCAACAATGGTATGCGTGGATCTCTGTCTTCCGATATAAGCGGCCAGCGTAACGGTTCCTGCAGTATTGGTAAGATCAATCTGAGGAGAAATAATCCAGTCATTTTCCACGGTAAATCCGTTAGCATTTCCACTTGGAACCAAATTGATAGAATGACGAAGAACGCCGGCAGTACCGTAAGTTAAAGTGGTTCCGTTGTGATAAATATTTTCCCCCTGTACCCATCCGTTTCCATTGTTATTAAGGTCATGAAAGGTCCATCCCTGCAGGTCGGCAGGAGTATCAAAAGAATTTCCCCATACCAGAGACTGTGCTGCAGCCAGGTGAGATAAAAACAGAACAGATGATAAAATTATTTTTTTCATAATACTGATGATTAAAATTTTTGAAATAAAAGCAAGGAATCAGCATACGCTGTTCCCTGCTTTTTAAAGTTTTTTATTATTCTACAATGGAGAAATTGTATTTTGTCCAAAGTCCCTGGAAGTTTCCACAGTTTCTTGGAGATACATTCCAACCCCCTTCGTTGAAGAAAGGCTGGCTCATACCCCATAGAGATGCAGGAGTACCAGTCGCTAAGTTAGCTGCAGGAATTCCTGCTGTTCCTGTCCCTGTAACTGAAGTCGTAAATCCGTGGATCTGGATGGTGTTGTATGCTGAAGCTGAAGAAAGTTCAGAACCTGTACCTTCTACTTTGATACCCACAGGGTAACCTGTAACTACGGCATTATTTAATGTTAATCTTCCGTGTCTTCTGATGTGGATACCGTTTTCATACAAAGCACCTTTAGCAGAGTTCTTAGGACCTACAATAGTAAGGTTGTTGATCACCGGGTGAGTCAACAATGTTGTAGAAGAACCGTCTGCGTTGTTATCAAGCTCGATACCGTTAGAATCCGGGCTTGCTCCGCTAAGACTGTGCGTAGAGTTGTAATCTGCCAAAGCAAGAGCACAAGTAATAGTTCCTGTATATCCGTTATCAAAATCGAAATTATCATCATCCGCTGCGAAAGAAACAAGGTTTGAAGCGTTTACAGTACCACCGAAGAATTCAAAAGAGTCATCTTTCCCGAAAGATACCTGAATATGATCCAAAGTGGTTCCGTTTCCTACTCCTCCTAAAGTAAGACCATTGATTTCGTTTCCTGAGTTAGGAGCCAAAAGATCATATCCTGCAAACTCAATACGTACATACTTCAATGTTCCCCCGTTGTGAGAAGCATTGGTACCTCCGTAATAGAAATCAGGACCAGATAATCCTTCAATTGTTTTTGTGAATGGCGTGTTGGTAGGAGCATCTCCTAATATGATAACACCTCCGAAATCACCAGGAGCAGCAGTAGTATCTTCATTTCCATCTAACAATTTGTAGCTTGTGAAGATGATTGGTTGCGCTTCAGTACCTGCTGCGTTGATTTTTCCTGTTTTAGCAATTACCAAAACTCCTGTAGCAGTATTGCTTGTGTTTGGTTTAGCTTTAATGAATGTACCCGGCTGGATTGTTAGTGTAGCACCATTTTTTACGGTTACAACTCCATCTAATTCAACTACACCGCTCCATGTAGTATTTGTAGTAATAGCACCACTTACGCTGGTTACCGGAAGAGCCGAAGCTGTAAGGTACTCAGCAGAAGTAGATTTCATTTCGAATGGAGATGATGAATCCGCCAGTTGATCGTTTTGACAAGCTGTAAGAGATAATGCTGCCACTGCAATTAGAGTTAGTCTTTTCATTGTTATAATTTTTAATAAATCCGGTCGTGTTATTTTATACCAGATCAGTTTTTTAATATTCAGGAATATCTGCCTCTCTATTCCTTCGATTTGGTTTTTAGAATTCATCCATCACTGCAGGAGGAGCTGCATTGGGGAAGTTCCCATAGAAACCGTTAATACCTGGGAAAAGCCATTAACGCTCGGTTTTTTTCTGAACCGGTACTGCTGTGCGCCTCATCAGTATTCTTCCAGTTTTTGATCAGGTTACCGAAACCTGTACGCTGCTATCCTGAGCTCTTTTTATATTTACATTTGGTGTCTTCTTTTTTAAAAAGTATAATTTATACTTAGGCTGAACATTCTTCCGCTGTACGCCCGGAACATGATCTTATCAATATTTTTATCATACTTATCTGTTGCTCCCGGAAGAAGTTCCCATCCTTCTCTTTCTGTTCCCACATTACTTCCTCCTCCGTCTTTCGCCGCGAGATAAGAATTGAAATTATTATAATATTCTTTTACCCTGTTGAAGAGGTTTCTTACATTAAATTTCACTTCAAAGTTTCTGTTACGAAGGAATTTATAAGAGATCTGGGCATCGGCTACAGCATAAGGACGCTGGATTTCCTCTCCTTTATAAGCATATCCTACTGTGATGTACTGGTCTCCTTTTGCGTTATACAAAAAACTCATTCCTAATCGGTTTCCGTCATAGATCAGTCCAAGATTGTAGGCGTATGGAGTCTGTCCGTAAAGCGGTCGTTTCACTTCATAGGTTTCATCATTATCCCCTGTTTTATACAGATCTTTAAAAGCCACTACTTTTGTATGGTTATAGGTAAAGTTTCCGCTTATGAAAAGTTTTTCCAGAAAAGTTCCGTCTGCAATAAAGCCTAAACTTTTTCTCACTTCGGCTTCCACTCCTATCAGCTTTGCATTTTTTGAATTTCCATTGTATAAGAAAAGATTTCCTTCACTGGAAATATGACCTTCACGTTCGATGGGCCGGTCTATATTTTTGTAGTACAATCCTGCGGAAAATATCTCACCCAGTCCTGGAAACCATTCAAATTTGAAATCATAATTATTAATGACCGAAGAACTCATTTCCGTATTGTAAATCAATCCATTGGCAATTGGATCAAAATAGGGAAGACCAGTTCTTTCATTAAACTGAGGACGAATTACTGATTTATTATAAGCAAGTCTCAGGTTGATTTTATTGGTAGGACTGTATGT
Source organism: Chryseobacterium rhizoplanae (assembly GCF_900182655.1). GTDB lineage: Bacteria > Bacteroidota > Bacteroidia > Flavobacteriales > Weeksellaceae > Chryseobacterium > Chryseobacterium rhizoplanae. Next base: position 356,728 of record NZ_FXTC01000001.1, on the reverse strand, counting down.
GAAATTCACAGAAGGCATCCATTGCCATGGTTTATCTTCTATTGCAGCTCTCATGATATACTTGGAATCTGAAGGATCCAGCTGTTGAGAAATCATATTATACTTAAAATATTCTGCACGAAGCCCCCATACCAATCTTAACTTCTTCCAACGGTTATCAAACATAACATATACGGCATGCTGATTAACTTCTCCTTCATATTTATCATTTTTATAAAGCCCTCTGGTTTCCCAACCAATACCACCCGGAACATAATGAGAGCCATTAAACCAGTCAGCAAGCGAACCATACATCGTCAAATAGTTCTTCTCGCTATTCGGAACGTCCCGGTTTTCATCAACACGAAGAAAAAACTTCTGCTGTTGGTTGGTATTGTTTTTTATAGCCCCCGCATAACCCGTTTTAATGGTATTTTTAAAACTTCCTGCATCCATATCCCATTTCACGGAAGCTCCATAGTTGTAGTCTGTTTCTTTGTTTTCAATATACCCTCTGTAGAAATCTGCCCCGGAATTGTAAATCTTGTGAAAGGTTAAAATTTCATTTCCGATAAAATCATACCGGGTGATATATTGTGTATAATCTTTGGTATCGGAAGAAACACCTGTGCGGGCTCCAAACCAGCTGATCTCCGTATTTCCTATTTTATGACTTCCTTCCATTTTATTTTGCAAAAGGGTCTGAAAAATCGGATAGTTTGTATTATCGGTATAAGGTCTATCTAACGTTTTTATCTGAGCCGGATCATTATTGGGAATAACCCCGTTATAAAAATAATTATAGGCCAATTCAGCATTGGCAGCCATTCCGCTTCCGGTTGAGTATTCATTCCATCCGGTTACTCTTGTTAAAGTATTATCAAAAATATGGGTATATGAATTACGGAATGAAATCCTGTTTTTTCCCAGCTGTAACCCGAAATTCAACATCCCTGCCAGTGTAGAATTATAGTTGTAGGAAGCTCCACTGTTTTTGAAGTTGTAAAACGGAATCTTGCCATTGGCATCCGGCATTCCTGTGGTATCCAGCCAGTTTCCTCTTCCCGTATGGTCTATATCCAGTTTATTCTGTTCGTTTCTGATGACAAATGCTCCGGCAAATCCCCATTTATTATTATTTTTAAGTGCATATGTTCTTCCCAATGCCAATTGAATGTTGGATCCCATGTCACCTCTGGTTTTATAGGTGCTGAAATTATCATTGGTAAATTGCTTGGACTGTTCAAAAAATTTCGGATCCGTCCAGTTCACAGCTTCCAGTCCTTTGGGAAAATCCCTGGTTCCGTCGTCATATCCGAAATAATCATACTTTCCCCGCTTGCGTGTCAGGAATTCTTTGAACGCCGACTGGTCATTATAAGAAGTTCCCATGGTTACTGTTGTAAAGTTTTCGTTGGGAATATCTTTGGTTCTCACTTCTACATAGCCTCCCGCAAAGCTGGCATTCATATCCGGTGTTGCAGATTTACTCACCACTACGCTTTCCACCATGGCAGTAGGAATAATATCAAATGAGAAATTCTGATTATAGGCTTCTGTACTTGGAAGATTAATTCCGTCCATGGCTGCCGTATTCCATCGTTCACCCATAGATCTTACGACTACATATTTATTATCAATGGTGGTAATTCCCGTTACCCTTTTCAAAGTTCCCCCCACATCGCTGTCCGGAGTTTTGGAGATCTGTTCTGCTGAAATACCGTCGCTCATCTGTGCCGCTTTTTTCTGTTGAGCGAGAAGTCCTGCCTGTGTATCTGCTTTACGGGCTGCAGTAATCACGACTTCTTTAATGTCTGTAATTTTATCAGAAGCTTTGTTCAATGCAAATGATACGGAACTTGTTTCTTTATTGGTGACAGATAGTTTTTCAACTCTCAGCGTATTATATTTAGGTGCTTTTACTGTCAGATTATAAGTTCCTGAGGGAAGATCTACTGTAAAATCTCCGTTATTATCTGTGACTACGGTTTTCCGGGCTATATTAATTTCTGCTCCGGTAATGGGATTTCCTACCTCATCCACTATTTTACCGGAAATACGCCCGTTTCCCAATACTGAGATATCAGAATTTTCATATTTTATCGAAATAAGATCACCATGCAGGCGGTAGACAACCGGAAGTCCATTGGTAATATCCTTCAGGCAGTTGTTGACAGAAGTATTTTCACATTTTACTCCTTTTACCTTCAGCTCTTTAATATCTACCTTGGAATAAGCCAGTCTCATTCCTGTTTTTCCGGCAAATTCCTCCAAAACTTCAATCAACGGTCTGTTGGCAGGTACAGAAAATGTTACTTTCTGAACCAGCTCCTGTGCTTCTGCGGCTACAGTAAAAAATAAGGCTGCTATGGTAATCCCACATTTCAAACTTTTCATACTTAAAGTGTTCTCTTGATTATGATTATTTAATTTTTTGAGTAATGTTTATTTTTTCAGGATATAGGTGTTTTCTTTTTTCTGTACTTCCAATCCGAGGATGAAAGCCAGGGATTCAATATTTTCTCCAACTGTTCCACCGGTAAAGTCAGCCGTGATTTTCTTGTCTTCCGCGTCTTTAGGATATAATACTTTTGTGTTATAGTTGCTCTCCAGAACCGTTACTACCTCTTTTAAAGGAACATCATTAAAGCTTAAAGACAGGATTGCAGAAACTTTCTTTGCTGAATTTTTCACCGGGCTTATTGAAATGACCGCTGTAGTATGCGCAATCCCGAAATTCGTCCATTTCTGATTCGGTTTAAGGAAAGAAACCGGAACTCCCGGAGAAGATACAGCTACCTTACCTTCATAAAGATCAACTGCTTTCTTCTTCCCTGATTGTGAGATTTTGAATACCGTTCCCAACACTTTAGTACTGAAACCATCTGCATGCACTACAAAAGGATGTACTTTTGATTTGGCTACGGAGAAGATGGCATCTCCCTTTAAATCCACCACTCTGGTAGAAGCAGGAAATGATTTTTCAACGGTAAGTTCAGCGCCCGGCAAAAGGGTAACCACAGAACCGTCTTCAAGATGAACAATACGGTTTTCCGATTTTGCAAGATAAACATCAGGCTTAATGAACATGGTATAAGTGAAAATACCTCCTAACGACAAAAGCAGAATAATAACCGCTGCAATTTTATACAGATTTGTTTTAAACCTTTTTGCAGAATGCATAGCAATACTATCTGTTTGCGGAAAATAATGTTCCAGTCCGGACAATACCCTTTCTCTGGATTCTTTTCTATGAACAGCGTCCAGATCTTTTTCAGTCCGGATTCTCCATTTTGTTAAAAGTTCTTTTTCCTTTTCAGAAATTGATTCTTCAGAAACTTCCCGTTCCCAAAGTCTGAAAACAAAGGCTTCAATATTTTTATATGTTAAACGATTTTTCATAAAGTCTTTCATGGTATTCACAGATACTTCTATCTATAAGACAGTGAAAATGAAAAACTTCCCCAGGGCATTCTTAACGTTATATTCATATTATGAGCAAATTGTTAATAATTTTCACCATTTTTCACATTTAGCCAACATTAACCCGCTATTTTGACCCCGTTTTTCAGAAATATTTAATCTTACCATCCCCAAAGTTCACAAAAAGTTAATTTTCCTTTAGGTAATTTTGCATCAACAATATGAACCCAACAGACTATACATTATTAAAGAAAATAAAATCAGGCGACCGCCCTGCATTTATGCTGCTGTATGACCGATACTGGGATAGTCTATATAGCTTTGTTTTTGTACGGACCCGGGATAAAGAAATTGCTGAAGAAATCCTTCAAAACCTATGGATAAAGATTCTTGAGAATACAGATACGATACAAACTGACGCCGCCGAAAGTGCCAAAGGCTATCTTCTCCGCCATCTTCATTACCGTATCCTTGACTTTTATAACAGCTATAAAAAAGCTCCTCCTACGCTGAGTATTGACGAGTTTGACATCCCCAATGAACTGGAGATATCAGATACAGATTATTTTGAAATTCTTGAGGAGAATGAGATCAATACTTTATTATCAATGATTGATCAAGTGGTTGCCCAGCTTCCTTCAACAGAACAGCAGGTATATGATATGAGAATCCGGAAAAATATGTCCGTTAATGAAACCGCAGAAGCATTGGGACTCAGCAATAAGACGGTAAGCAATAAATTAAGCAAAGCTTTGGGTGAAATCCGTGAACAGTTGAGTCCTGAGTATCAGTCGTCAAAAAAACTGGTTTCTATTCTGTTACTGATGGAGATTTTGATGAGGTATTGAGAGCGGGTTGCGGGGTTGGTGATTCGGGGTTCGGGGTTACGTCAATAGTCAATTTGCTGCGCAATCAATCGTCGATTTTTGCAACATGTATTAAAATTCACAGCGAAGCGGATTCACTATTCACCCATTCACTATTCCCCAAACACAGGCAGTAAAACATTTGTAAAGTTCAATATTTTAAAGTCGGCAAGATCAGAATCAATGCTTTCATCATCATTGGTAAAAACAATGGTCTGCATTCCTGCTTCTTTTGCTGCTTTTAATCCTGAATGGCTGTCTTCAATAGCAATGCAGGATTCAGGAGAGACACCTAGATTTTTTGCAGAAGTAAGATATACAGCAGGATGAGGTTTGCCATGGGTTTCAAATTCGGATGAATGAACGGTATCAAACAAATCGCGAACCTGAAGTTTTTCCAGAACTACATGTGCCACACGCAAAGGCGCATTAGTTGCCAATCCTATTTTATATTCTCTATTCTTAAGATGTCTGATAAACTCCTGTACACCGGACATGGTACAGTCCTGGGTTTCTATCAGATCGATCACTTTTGAGACGACTTTATTTTCCAGATCAGATGCATCCCGGTTTTCCCACGGAAATCTTTCATACCAGAATTCTGTCACTTCCTGGGTAGTCATATATTTGGTTTGTGCTGCAAGCTCTTCCGTAACCTGTACTCCATAGGATGAAAATACATCAAGCTCTGCCTGAGTCCAGAATTTTTCTGAATCTATAAGGACGCCATCCATGTCAAATATTACTGCTTTTAAAGCCATCTTCTGAATGATAAATTATGAATGATGAATTATTGACTGATTTTATAAACACAACGCTGTCCGCCGGAAATAATATGGTCTATTCTTTCAACCGTATATTCTTTTCCTATCAGCGACTGGAAATTGGATAATTCAGCACGGCAGAATCCCTGACATTCTGTTGCTGCAGCACATATCGGACAATGGTTTTCAATCAGAAAATAATCTGTTCCTTCTTTTTTCCATTCTGCCATATATCCTTCTTCGCTACGTACTTTTGCAAGAGATTCAAGGCGCTGCTCAAGAGATTTTGCTTTAGAAAGTAGTTTTTCATATCGTTCATGAGTATTCTTCTCACGGTCGCTGATTAATAAATTCAGGGCATTTTCACCTAAAAGATTTTTCACTGATTTCAGGATCTGGACGGTTACATCTGCGTGGGTATCAGGAAACTGAGCCAATCCTTTTTCCGTAAGGGCATAGTAAGTAGAGGGACGCCCTACTCCTTCACTCTTCACCGAAGACCGGATCAATCCTTCCTGAGCAAGATTCAGTAAGTGTTTTCTTGCCCCTTCTTTGGTAATCGACAATTCTTCAGCGATATGAAGTGATGTAACTTCACCTCTCATCTTTAAAAACATCAGAATACGATCAGCAGCCGGCTTCTTCATTTGGCAATATTTAGGTTGTTTTATTTTTCAACAACAAATATAGTCATTTTCTATAACCTCCAAAAATATCATGTAAACACAAGACTTACAATATTTTATCATTTCAAAATCCAAAACCAATAAAACAACTAAAAAGTTGTTTTATTTAAATATATTTTTACCTTTGTCTAACAATAATCAAAAAAATAAATACGATGGACCCATTTACATTACCTCAGTTACCTTATGCTTACGATGCTTTGGAACCTTTTATAGATAAAGAAACAATGACAATTCACCATCAGCGTCACCACCAGGCTTATGTTGATAATCTTAATATTGCCCTTGCACAAACCAATGAAGTCAATCCTGATCTTGATTCTTTACTGCAAAGGATAAGTGAATACAGCCCTGCGGTAAGAAATAACGGCGGAGGACACTATAATCACTCTTTATTCTGGGAAATTCTTTCACCCCAGCCCAAAATTACCCCCGAAGGAGCACTTAACGATGCTATCATTTCAACTTTTGGAAGCCTTCAGAATCTTAAAGCAGAAATGAAAAAAACAGGTTTGTCACAGTTTGGGTCCGGATGGGGATGGCTTTTTGTAAAATTCAACGGATCTCTTTCCATTAGTTCAACCCCTAATCAGGATAATCCGATGATGGATGTTCTTTCGATGAACAGAGGCTTCCCTATTCTTGGGATAGATATCTGGGAACATGCTTATTATCTGAACTATCAGAATAAAAGAGCAGATTATCTGGATGCTTTCTGGTCGGTACTGAATTGGTCTTCTGTGGAAAGAAAATATGAAGAAGCTTTGTCAAAAGTAAGATAAGTAACACTGAAAGTAAACAAACTATGACTGAGGAAAATTTTATCAATAAAGCAAAAGCTTCAGGCATTATTGCCCTTGATCTTTCAGATTACAAACCGAAAACGGAAATTGTAGAACTGGATATCAAAGATCATCTCTTCATGGAAATGATTGTCAAGGAAAAAGAGTTTAAAGAATCAATTGCTAAGGTGGATTTTTCTGTCTATAACGAAAAAGCAGTAGCAATCATCTGCTCTACGGATGCCATAATCCCGCCATGGGCCTATATGCTGATCATGGAAAAACTATCTCCTTATGCTGCTTATGTAGATTTAAACAATGCAGAAACGGTTCTGCTTGATCTCTGGAAACGCCGTCTCATCTATGCAGACCTGAAACATTACAGAAATCAGAAAGTAGTAGTCCGGGCGAGCACCCATCATGATCCCGCCCTTTATTTATTAGCTGCAGGACTTCTGAAGCCTTTGGTTAAAACACTGATGTATGGTGAGATAGGATTACCCAAAGTAATTTTTAAACAATAAAAAATGAAAGCTATCATATTCAACGGATCTCTGGAAAGAAGAACACAATCTACTTCCGGACTGATTTCTAACTATTTTTCAGAGCGTCTGAAAATGCTGGGAATCCAGACTGATATTTTTACCCTTGCCGATTCCGGCATTCCTTTATTCGATGTCACACTTTCCAAAACTCCTTTGGCAGTAGAACGCATGACCCAGATGTTTACCGATGCTGACCTCCACATCTGGCTGGCTCCGCTTTATCACGGAAGCATTCCGGGAGTGATGAAAAACTGCCTGGACTGGCTTGAAGTGACGGCCAACAGGTACGAACCTTATCTTACGGATAAAACTGTCGGACTTGTATGCTGGGCAGATGGTCTTCAGGCGATGCAGGGAATCAACGCCATGGATTCTATTGCCAAGTCATTAAGAGCATGGCCACTGCCATTCAGTGTGCCTATTGTGAGATCAGCATTATTTGATCCTGAACATTCAACTGAAATTTCGGAACTCTATTCCGGTAAGTTTGATAAACTCATCAGCCTTGCAACAACTAAAAAAATAGAAAGTCTGAAATCTTCAACATTCATAAAGTCAAAAGATTAGTCTCGTGATACCTTTTATAAAGCAGATGCAGGGACTTCTCACAGAAATTGCTGCAGATTAATGATGTAAAAATAAAAAATAGCACACTTTATGCTGCTTATTTTCAAAGAACAGTGTTGAACTGCTGTAATTAAGTTTAGCAGGGATTTCTGAACCGCTCAACGTTGAAGAAATCCCTTTTTAAAACCCTCTAAACATACACAATATGGCTATAAAAATAACGGATGCCTGTATCAATTGTGGGGCCTGCGAACCTGAGTGTCCCAACTCCGCCATTTACGAAGGAGCCATCGACTGGCGCTGGAAAGACAAAACAAAACTTTCCGGTCATATAACCTTCCCGAACGGGACGGAAGCTGATGCCGATACTTATAATGAAGCTATATCTGACGAGGTTTATTATATCGTATCCGGAAAATGTACGGAATGTAAAGGCTTTCATGAGGAACCTCAGTGTAAGGCGGTATGCCCCGTAGACTGTTGTATTGATGATCCTGATCATCGGGAAACGGATGAAATATTACTGGATCGGCAGAAATTCATGCACAGCGCCTAAAAGTCGACACAACAATGTATTCAATTCATTTTTATTTAGACCTATGCACTATGCTTAACTATGGAATGGAATCCGGGAATTCTTAAGAAATTTCTATCTTTTATATTTAATTTCAATAGAGGCGGGTTTTAACCCGCCCTTTTATATTTTTATTCTTCTTCGGCTTCAGCCAAAACTTATTTTTCTTTGATTTCGGTATAGATTTTTTGTGTAAACGGAGTTTCAATACCGAGTTCTGCTCCATATTTTAAAACGGCTCCTGCAAATAATTCCAGCTCATTATCTTTCTTTCCGGAATGAATGTCAAGCTGTAAAGAAGTGGGGGTTTCAAAAGGAAATGTAGACGCTTTTTCAAAGGTTTTATCAATGATATCTTCCTGAAGATAAATTCCTTTTTTATCTGCAATCTGCTTTATTTCTTTCATAATTTCAGTTGCTTCATTCTTCTGCTGTTCATCAGTACAGACAGCTCCTATTGAAGAATTATGTTTAGCAGTTACCAGTCCGAAACTGGCAATGAATATGAATTTCGTCCAGATATCCGTTAAAGAATTGTCTTTAAAGTCAAAATCAATTTTACTTTCATCCAATAACTCTGTAATCCATTCTACAGGAGCAGAAAAATGCTCAGGATCTCTTCCCACAATCATTTTCCCGGCTTTTCCTTTATGCTCTACAATTCCTCTTTCTTTAATATGGGAAGCCACATAGATACAGGTTGGAAGAACCGTATGCTCAGGAATTATTTTACGTATTCTGTCATAGATATCTGCTCCGTTCATCATCGGAAGCAAAATGGTTTCTTTATGAATGACTGGCAGCAGTTGCTTACATACATTTTCAAGATCATATTCCTTTACACAGATCAGCACGAGATCAGGATTTTGAATATCACTGATATTCTCTTCAACAGCATTGGGATATGTCTGAGTATTGGAATGTTCGGGAGACAGCAGAGTCAATCCGTTTTCTTTTACTTTTTTATAGGTTTCTCCCCGGGCAACAAAAGAAACAGTATATTTTCCGGAAGTTTCATTGGTCTGATTTATTTTAAAACCAAAGTAACCGCCTACTCCCCCTAATCCTACAACGACAATATGTTTTTTGTTCATGAAATTATTTTTAGCAAAGATCAGTGATGATCTCTGAAATATCACTTGACAAATGAAAAGAAATTAAATTTTATGAATATCCCTTCTGATCCGGCTCAGGGAACTGTCTTTGATTCCCAGGTAAGAAGCAATTATCTTCAAAGGAACATGCTGAAAAATATCCGGATCTTTCTTCATCAGGTTAAAATATCTTGTGGAAGCTTTCTGACTTGCCATTTCTATCAGTCTGTCATGAATACTGTAGTAATTAAGCACAAAAAGAAGCCGGCTGAACTCCCTGAATTCAGGAATATTGTGAAAATTGTCCTGTACATTCTCCAATCCTGTTTCCCAGAAAATACAGTCAGTTACCGTCTGGTATATTTCTTTGGTTGGCTGCTGCCTGAAGAAAGACAGAAAATCATTCACAAAACAAGGTGCTGTATAGATATTGGTTGTAATCTCCTCATTATCTTCATTCAGTATATAGGAACGTACATACCCTTTTTCCAGAAAGTATGTTTTAGTACTGATGGCATCCTTATCCAACAAAATAGTATTGCCTTTTAATTCAAAATGGATAAATTTTTCTGTGATCTTTTCAACCACTTCCGTTTTGATACTGAAAAGGGAATGAAAGTAAGTGTTAAGTGATGATTTGTCCATGAGAATAAGAACTATGATACATTTATTTTTGAAATCTCTCCAAAACAAAAATAGTATTTAAAATCTTAGCGTTTGCTTTAATTTATGTACAATGAGGAATATTTTGTAAGTCTATTCCAATTTTTGTAATTTTCTTCTTTAAAAGCAACATTCTGCAGGCATAACTATGGACAACGATTTCTATTATAACTTCATCGAACCCGACAAAGAGATTGCTGATTTTGTTGAAAATCTGGGAACGTTCCAAAACCTTTCAGGTGAAGCTAAAGAAGTTGTGATTATTCCTGATGGAAGAGTTGATTTATTCTTCTCACAGTCGGATTCAGAGCCTTTTCATGTAACCCTTCTCGGGTTGGAAACTTATCCGGAGCAAAGGTATATTGCTCCGCATATGACTGCTTTTGTTGTCAGTTTCAAACCTATTGCTGTTGAATATATCTTAAATACTTCTATCACTGATCTATTAAATATAGGAAAAGAGCTTTCTCCCGGGTTCTGGGATTTTAAAGCTGATGATTTACAAAACTTTGATCTTTGTTGTTTAAAAGCAACCCAAAAAATTAAAGAGCTGCTTCCCCAAAAAACAGATGAAAGAAAACACAGGCTTTTCGAGTTGGTCTATGCTTCAAAAGGAGAAATGAGTGTAAAGGAACTTTCTGAAAAAACAGGCTGGGGCAGCAGGCAGATCAACCGGTATTTTACCAAACAGCTTGGCTTATCATTAAAAGCCTACTCCACTATTTTACGTTTCAGAGCATCTCTGGAGCACATCGCGCAGGGAAGGCTATTCCCCGAGCTTAATTATACTGATCAAAACCATTTCATCAAAGAAGTGAAGAAGTTTTCGGGAGTTCCTCCTAAAGAATTATCCAAAAATAAAAACGACCGATTTGTACTATTATCCGTATTGAAAGGAAAATAAATTTGCATTGTAAAATTTAAATTAACAATGCTGATAGAAAACAAATCAATAGCAATCGTTGGTGGCGGTCCCGCAGGGCTTACACTGGCAAGACTTTTACAGTTGAAAGGAGCCAACGTAAAAGTATATGAAAGAGATTTCAATAAAAATGCACGGGTACAAGGCTCTCCTCTCGATATGCATGAAGATTCCGGATTAGAGGCTATCCGTAAAGCAGAACTGCTGGAGGAATTCAAAAAGACTTTCCGCCCCGGAGCAGACAGAACACTGATCATGAATGAAAAGGCAGAAATATTTTTCAATGATCATGAGTTGAAACCCGAAGAAGATTTTGGTGATGAGCATTTCCGTCCAGAAATAGACCGCGGACCTTTAAGGAATATGCTTTTAGAGTCACTACATCCTGAAACTGTGGTCTGGGACAGTCATTTTCTAAAGATGGAACCTCAGAATGAAGGATGGCTTCTGCATTTTAAAAACGGAACTTCAGAATATGCAGATCTTGTGATTGCAGGTGATGGAGCCAATTCTAAAATACGGCCTTATCTTACCGATATTAAACCTGTTTATTCCGGAATCATTATGCTGGAAGGAAATGTTTCAAAAGAGGCTTCTCCTCAGATTGATGCCATGATTAAAGGAGGGAAAATAATGGCATTCGGAAATACCAAAAATATTCTGATGGGTCAGAAAGGCAATGGGGATCTGGGATTTTATGCAAGTTTTAAAGCTGATGAAAACTGGCCTGCAGATAGCAGTCTTGATTTTTCTGATCATGCACAGATGCTAAAATGGTTCAAAACAGAATATTCTGAATGGAGCCCCATCTGGAATGAATTGTTTGAAAATACTACTACTCCATTTATTCCGCGCCTGATCTACTCTATGCCTGCAGATCAGAACTGGGAAGCACAATCCAATCTGACTCTGATAGGCGATGCAGCGCACGTAATGCCTCCATTTGCAGGAGAAGGTGCCAATATGGCTATGCTGGACGCACTTGAACTGAGTGAATATTTAACAAATGATACTTACAGTACTTTACAGGAAGCTATCTCCAGCTATGAACAGAAGATGCGTGAGAGAGCTGCCATTGCCACACAAGAATCCCTGGAGAACGGCGAACGGATGCATTCTGAAAAGTCATTGGCAACCATGCTGGACTTTTTTAATGGTCATCTTACTTCATCATAAACAAAAGGCTGCCTCAACCAGAGACAGCCTTTTTCAGTTAAATAAATCTTTTTTCTCTCCGCGTTTTAGATCCTGATGCGGAGACTCATTTGTGTTATTTCTTGATTAACTTAGTATTATAAGTATTTTTATCATCTTTTATAGTGATCACATACATTCCTTTAACTAAAGAAGCGACATTGATCTTTCCTTCAATTTTACCTTCCTGAACTAGTCTTCCGTCTGCACTGTAGATTTTGTAATCTGCTTTACCTTTAAGGTTTTTCACTTCTACAAATGTATCTGCAGGGTTAGGATAAATAGATACTTCGGATGATTTTGTGTCTGCGATATCTCTCACAGCAAGGTTAGCATTTTCCGAAATCTTCACAGAAAAATCTCTGAAAGATCCTACAGAAACGATTCCACCACCATTTACAGGTACAGTAGGGCTTCCACAAGGTCCACTGGCTGCATTAAAGAAAGTACTTGCCACTCTCATTCTCAACAATTTTTCACCAGAGTACGCCGTATCAGGCACTGTAAATGTCACATTACCGTCACGAAGGTAAGCCTGAGCAGCAGCAGCAAAGAAAGGAAGAGCTCCACTGGTCACTACTTTTTCGGAGTTTTCAAAGATCCCGTTTCTGTTATAATCTATCCAGATTTCAAGCCAGTCGTTATAGTTTCCTCCCGCAAGGTTTCTAAAGCTTGCTGTATATTGGGTTCCTTTTGTTAAATTAACAACTTTGGTTGCGTCTTCACTAAAGTCAAGATATGTCTTATAAACATCCAATCCAGTATATACATAAGCCAGGTTAGATAATGTCAATTTTACAAGACCACTATTAAAGCTTCCGCCATTTCCCCCTGTAGTCATTAAACAATAATCTGAACCCGTTCTCAATCCTTTCGTTTTAAAGGCATAATTAGTAGAGAATGCTCCTGGAACACTATTCACAACGGCAGCTACCTGTACTTCATAATTGGTTTCATCTTCAAGATTTGACAGCAATACAGAGTTGGCAGCACTTGTTGTATTTGACCAGCTTGCAGCCCCTACTTTTCTGTAATTGACAGAATAAGTGGCTCCCGGTACTTTATTCCACGATATTCTCGCTGTTGTTTTTAAAACTTCTGTCTCTATTGCAGAAACTCCTGTTGGAGCAACGGCAGTAGAAGTAGGAGCCGTTCCTACTGTTACAGCCGGAGATACAGCATAGAAAATATTGCCTACTGCTGATATTCTTAATTTAACAGTCCCTGTTACATTAGCCGGCATTTGTACAGCATAGCTTCCTGTATTAGGTGTAGAAGCTACCAGATCTGTCCATGTAGCCCCGTTATTGGTTGTATAATCTATTTTTACAGCAGCTACATTATAAGGAGCGTTATTGGTGTTTGCAGCATCCCATGTGATGGTATTGGATGCATCATTATATAAAACAGATGTTGTGGTAAGTCCGCTGAATTTGAAAGGTCCGTCATTACCTACCGTTACAACTGTTTCAGCAGTGGAAGTCATTGGTCTTAATGCATTCTGATCCCTTACAGTTACTGCATAGTTCAATGTTCTTGGGATATAGGAAACGGTTTCCCATACCTGTTTGTCTGTCAGTACACCATTCAATACAGTTTCCAGTTTAGGAAAATATCTTCTGCTGTTAGCTGTTCCCGGTAAAGATCTCGCGATAGCTCCTTCTGCATTATAGCCCCATCCGCTATCTCCGGAAATGGTATTCCTGTCTCCTACACTGTTGTATTGTTCCCATGTATAGGTAACAAGATCACTTTCTGCATCTACTGCTACCGCATCCAGATAATAGGCAGTTCCTTTAGGAATAGAATAATTAGCCAATGGCGTAATTACTGGTGCGGTATTGTTTATGATATCAACAGCAACACCGCATCCTACTTTAGATTCAAGGTTATTCAATACCTGAGAAATAGATTTATAATGGAAATATCCATCCATATTGGCCTGAATATTATCCTGAGTAATTCCCGGATATCCCATAATCGTTGTTCCTCCCCAAGGCTCTACATTGGCACCTGAAGCTTCGGTTCTCATAGAGAAGGTATGGTTGGCTCCCAGCTGGTGTCCCATTTCGTGAGCTGCCATTAAGTCAAATACTTCTCCTATAGGGTCAGGGCTCATTGAAAAAGCGGCACCTTTTCCTAAAGAAGTATTAGTGGCAGGATTAGTACAAACAATTCCTATTCCTCCGGCATTTCCATTTCTGCTTTGTCCTACATTGCGATGAAATACGTGTCCAATATCATAATTGGCATTTCCAACATCTGCCGTTAGTTTTTGTTGCAGCTGCAAGTTTAATGACGGATCCCCTGCTGCTGCCTGAGGTGTATAAAAATCGGTAGCAGGATCTGTATAAATAATTCCCGGAAGATCCAACACATTAAAGTGAGCTCCAAAATCTCTCTCAAAAACCCCATTGATCCTTGTCATTGTATTATTGATCGCAGCGACAGCCCCGGCAACTGTGCCCCCGTGAAATTGTGTATATTCACCGGTAGCAGCCATAGCCAATCTGAAAGTTCTGTATTTCGTATTAGTAGGTCTGTTGGTAATTCCTACATTGGAAAGCATCTTTTTCCCGTTTTCCACCAGTTTACCAATCTCTTTAAGATCATGCTCCGTATCACATTCAAACCCATGCATGTCTCCTTTTTCCTTTGTTTTATAAAAAACGCCATAAGTCTGTTTATCTGCACTTATAGGTTCTATAAACTGAAATATACCGTCTTTAATGATCATAGACTGCATATCTGTAGGAGATGTACTGAATCTTAAATACTTAGAAGAATCATCCACACCAATTCCTACATAAGATCCCAGCTGATATCTGTCTGCAAGCGATTGATCCATTACAGGATTGCTATAGACCGCAAATTTTTCAATTTTTCCTTCTGCTGTTGGTAAAGAAATAATAACAGGACGTGCATTTTTTCCCGTCTCTTCAGCATTTTTCAACATTTCTCTCAGAGACTTCAAATCAACTCTGTAAGAATGCTGCACTTCTACTCCTTCTCTGATACCCGAAGATTTTTGAGAAACAGATTCCCATCTCTGAGCATTGAAAACCGTAAAACAAGACGCTAGTGCGCAAACGAATAAAATTCTTTTTTTCATAGATTTATTTAAAGTTATTTTGGAAAGTTCATTGAAAATATTTATTCAAAGACTGTTGCAGTTTCTATTCTTTAGTTATCTTAACACAAGATATCATTATCATAAATTCAACAAAACCAAACATATCATACAATATTCACAATAAAACTCTTTGCAAAACTTATCTATTTTTAATAAAAAACAAAAAAAGATGATACTACACAGATACACTTCTATTATAAATTATTAATTATCAATAATTTATATTTCACTTCTTTTATATTCATCAATCAGCAGAGTTTTAAAAGATAAAATATTTTGAATATTCTGATCAAAAGGTAACTGAAAAAAGAAATTGAAAATCAGAAAGAAAGTGATACTTAAATGCTACTTAAGCAACAATCAAAAAAGATAAATTATAAAAATATGGGCTAAAAAAATGAGGCAGTTTGGAATCATCGGTCTTTTTTTCATAAATAAACCTCCAAAACAACCAATAAAAACAACTCGCTATATATCAGCGATTTAAAAACACAAACACACAATGTAGTACCCGTGTAGTAGAGTGTTTTTTTCTGTTTTCGATAAAAATTTTCATATTTGACCCAGAGACCACAAAAAAATCCAAGTGGTGAAAAGAGAATATTTTCGAGTACTGTCTGACCTGATAAATCAGACAGTTTTTTTTTGTAATTATTTCAAGGTATCAAAGAAATGATAAATATCTGTTTCTCCCGGAATATTCAGTTTCTTTCTTATTCTGTATTTTTTCTGCTGGACACTTCTGTGTTGAACTAAAGTATAGCTTGCAATTTCTTTGGATGTAAAATGCAGTTTCAGCATTGCACAAAAAATCAATTCAGAACTTTCAAGATTAGGATTAATTGTTAAAAGCTGATCTATAAATTCAGGATAAACTTCCTTAAAACGGTTTAGAAATTCAGGATCATTCTTCTTACCAAGTTCTAAGACCTCTTCCTGTTTATTATCATTCATTCTGGTTTTAAGATTTTCAGCTTCCATAGCAAGCACCTCTTTTCTTTTCCCTAAAGCCCTGATAATTCTCCAGGCATATAATCCCAGCAGAGAAAGGCCGGCAAGTGACAGAAAGATAATCCAGTGTATCTTACTTTTATGATGTTCAGCATCCTTCTGGGCTCCCGTAATAAAAGATTCCATATCCTGATTAATTGCAGCCAGTAAAGATGTATTGGTTTTATAATAAGCATCTGTATAACCTTTCAAATAGAAATATGCTTTTTCCTTATCTCCTGTACGTTCATACAACACTCTGAGATCGTTATAGATATACTTTCCGTAGTAGGCATAGATGCGTTTAGTCTTCTCATTGATCTTCAGAGCTTTTGTAAGCGTTTCTTCTGCCTTGTCATATTGTTTGTTGGTAAGAAAATATTCTCCCATAATAGTATTGGCATACAAGGCTATCCCATCATCCTTCCCTCTTATATTGGCTTTCTTGTAAGCAGTACTTACATATTTGTATGCAGAGTCTTTATTTTTATTCATATAAACATAATCACCAATAGCACAATCCGTAAGACCTGAGTTATCCAGCTTTTTGGCTTTGTGAAAATATTCAAGTGCTTTTTCGTAATTCTTTTTTTGGATAAAATAGATAGCCTGCCTGAAATAAATACTGAAAAGAAGATCATTTTTAAGCTCAGACTGACCGCTTTTCTGGATCAGGCTCATTGCTTCATTATTATATTGAAAAGCTTTGTCAACTCTTCGGAGCTCTAAATTGAAACGGCCATAGACATTATAAAATCTGGCTTTATGCAGATCATCTTCCGATTGATCCAGGATTTCTTTTGCATTATCGAAAAGAATCTGGGACTTTTGAAAGTTTTCTAAAGAAATATTAAGTTCTGCCAGATTGATATAGCACAACGCTTTTCCGTCTGCATAATTTATTTTATCAGCCAGTTTGTAATACTTTTTGTTGAGATTGATCAGAGAGTCATATTCTCCGGCCACTCTGAATTGCTCATTCTGTTTCAGCAGGGAAACATCAAATTTCTTTTCAGCCTCTTTCTTTGAATGAGAATGGCATGAAACCAAAATAATAAGTAAAACAACAAGAAAAATACGTGTCATATGTTTCTCTATTTAAGCTAAATTCCTGTATAAATTAGGATTAAAATAATCTCTCAGAATAAAATTGTATTCTATTTTTTTAAATTCTTTACTGGTGTTCCTGCTGAGATCAATAATAAATTCTTTTATAAAACAGAATCCGGTATTTTTTATTGTGATGAAATTCTTTATTCAGTTAAGTTTTCAAAAAAATCATAAATATCTGTTTCTCCGGGGATATTCAGTCTTTTTCTGATTCTGTATTTTTTCTGTTGTACAGATTTGTGCTGTACAAAAGTATAGTCTGCAATTTCTTTGGATGAGAAGCGTAGTTTTAACATGGCACAGAAAGTTAGTTCTGAATTTTCAAGGTCAGGATTTATTTTCAACAGCGCTTGTATAAAATCAGGATACAGTTCTTTGAATTTTAATAAAAAAGAAGAATCATTCCTCTTGGCAAGTTCTATTACTTCTTCCAGCTGTTTGGTTTCCACATGATTTTTCAGCTCATCCGTTTCTTCTTTCAGGGAGTTTTTCTTTAGCTTTAAATTGTTAATTATCTTCCGTACATATACTCCTGAAAAGGTAAGAACACTGATAGATAAGGCAATAAACAACGGAAGATCATTCTTATGCCAGTCCGACTCCTGCTTTACTTCAGAAATAAAATCTTCGGTTGCCTTATTCATCGTGGTAAATCGTGCAGCGTCAAACCTCCGTTCTTCTTCCATATACTTCTTCAGATAAAAATAAGCCTTTCCTCCGTCATTCTTTTTCTTATACAGTTCTGCCAGTGACTTGTAAACCTCTTTGATATGTGAAGAATACGTACGCCTTGTTTTAATATTGATGTCCAAAGCTTTCCTGAGTGCTTTCTCGGCCTCCTCGCTGTTATTCACTTCGTTATAGTAATAGCCCATGGTATAGTAAACCCAAAGAGATTCTACGTCAGTTGTCTTTTGGCTTAGCATCTTCTCATCTGCACGCTCAATATATATTCCGGCAGAATCTGGTTTATGAACAAATAAGTAGTATTGGGCAACCATACAATTGCTATAGGCCGAGTTTTCCAGTACATTCGCTTTGGTAAAACATTTTAGAGAAGTTCCGAACCACCCTTTCCAGGCATAGTAAATTCCTTTGTTTACATACAGTCTCGGAAGTAATTTTTGAGTGAGACTTGTTTTTTCTGCCTGTTTTAGATAGTAGAATGCTTTATTATTGCATTCAATGGCCTTGTCATTTATTTTAAGATGAGAATAATACAGACTGTAGTCATTATAGAATGCTGCTTTATGATAGCTATTCTCAGAATTTTTTAAATCTTTCTCCGCTTTGTTGAAAAAAAAACGGGCATTATCATAATTTCCTGCTGAGACATTCACCCCTGCCATATTCAGGTAGCACAGGCCTTTTCCAGCTTTATATTTCATTTTTGCAGCTTTTTTCAGGTATTTTATATTCAGCCGGATAAGCGCTTCATATTCCCCTGACAGCTGGAGGTCCGAAGTCTGGTTTAACAAAGAAGTATCAAAATTTTCTCTTTCTTTATCCCGAGAATCACCGCTGCACGAAAGCATACATAAAAATAACCCTATGCAAATTGTACAGGCTATTATTTTTTTTATATCCTTTGAATGTATTTTTTTATTCGTAAGAATGATCAAACTAATTCTTTCCATCAGCTTCACTTTTCCCTATATCTACCTATACATATTCCATTGAAATATGTTGATAATTTCTACTGTTATTCTATTATTATTCCCCAATAAGTGTTATAAATATACATAAATTATCATGCTTATTATGAAATAAGCAGTTAATTTTGCAAAAATGTAACATTTAATAAAGTATTAAAATTTTCCCCCTTAAACAGATATCTTAAGTTTTTTAAACGGTTTATGTAAACTATTTCCGATCAAAAAGTCTGTTTTTCTTTATAATAAGACTATCTGAAATGAAATTTGTTACAAACAGATCGGCTAATTTGAAAGTTTTAATATAATTATTGAAATTCAAACACCGGAAAGGCTTGTATTTGGAGATCTCGCACAACAAGAATTTTTCGGCATCGTACGTTTGTTAAAACCGGATCATAGGAGATGATGGCTTAAAACTGATTTGTTTTAATATTCTTGAGCCATTTGTTTCAGAAATCAAAAACTGATATTAAATAGAAAAGGCGCATAAAAATGCGCCTTTTAACTGATTAAAACCTGTTCGGGTTTTTGGTGACCCGGCTGGGATTCGAACCCAGGACCCATACATTAAAAGTGTATTGCTCTACCAGCTGAGCTACCGAGTCGGTCACCTACTTTTTCAAGTAAATCCCTTTGTTTAAGGGACTGCAAAGATAGAAACTTTTTCTTTATTCACAATACTTCCCAGCGATTTTACGAACCAAATCCTGCTAACCTTTACAATATCAGATACAAAAATTTAATGCTCTGTTACGGATCGTGTTATTTTAATTTCAAATATTATAAAAATAATGAAATATAATATGGAAATCATGGAGCATTGGGATGTCCATGAAATGTACCACAAAATTCAGCAAATTCACATCCGATGTTTTAATAAAGTATTTACAAGGCTAAACTTCTATCACAAAAACATAGTCTTACATAGTTAAATATTACAAATAAATTCAGCTATTCATTAAATTTAACAGAGAATGTATACGGCAGGCAAAAATTGTAAATTAGATCAATGGCAATCTGGAAAAACTCGAAAACATGGTCACTTCAGAATATTAAAAGAACCTTTTGTAATAGAACGATTAATTTTTTTAAGTATAATTAAAATATGAAAACGGAAAGCTTTGAAACAATATGTGAAGACGGTGTAAAACTCAAGGGAATCCTTTTCATCCCGGATACTCCTAAAGCGGTCATTCAATTTAATTGCGGCACTGCAACGAAAAAGGAAATTTATTTATCTTTTCTTACCTATCTCGCCGAAAATGACTTCCTGTGCTGCCTTTGGGATTACAGAGGAAGTGGAGATTCCTCTTCTGGAAATTTAAAAACATGTGAATTTACATTTTCAGATTATGGAGTAAAAGACATGCCTGCTATCAAAAATTTTCTGAACAAAGAGTTCCCTGATCTTCCATTTATGATTGTGGGACACAGTGCCGGAGGACAACAAATTGGATTTATGAAAAATCTGGATAATGTAAAAGGAATGATCAATTTTGCAGTATCAGCCGGCTACTACCACAATATGCCATTTTCTTACAGAATGAAAGCCTACTTTTATTTTTACATTTTTGCTCCCATCAGTGTTTTAATGACCGGATATGTAAAAGCTAAAACCTTTGGATTAATGGAAAATCTCCCTAAAAATGTGGTATGTGAATGGGGTAACTGGCTCGAGAAGAAAGATTACTTTTTCGATCCGAAATTCTATGGTAAGACCGTCCCCGTTGGACATTTCAAGAATTACACATTCCCTATTCATCTATACTGGACTGTAGATGATACAATATCAAGCGAGAAAAATACTGAATCTTACTGGCAACATATTAAGAGTAAAAAAGAAATATCTTTCACAAAATTGGTTCCATTAGAATTGGGGTTGAAAAAGATTGATCACTTTGGTTTTTTCAAAAGAAATATGAAAGATAAGCTTTGGGAGAATGTAGTCAGTAAATTAAATAGTTTTCTTTAAAATTAACACTTCAGATCATCAGGATGATTATAATAGAGATTCATTCAAGTGAATTACTCAACTCGAAATTTGATGAAATAGCTTTCTAACAATTAACCCTTTGCCCTCTCCATGATATGGCTGTAGCAGTAAAAGAAAAGGTTAGAATAATTTCTGCATATAAATTAAAGATTTAAAAGATCTTGGAAGCGTAATGAAGATGATGGAATATCCCAGTTAAGCTCGCGGACTAAAAAATTTATCCGATAACCAACTTTTTATGAGTATAATCTTCAAACTCATTTTCGTTATGACTGATCACAAAAAAAGTTAATCCCTGATTGATAGCGGTTTTCACAATCTCCTCTTTCATTACCTTTCTCATTGCAGGATCAACGGCTGAAAAGGGTTCATCTAAGAGAGCAACCGTGGCATTCTGAACCAATGTTCTTGCCAGTGCAACCCTTTGCTGCTGACCGCCGGAAAGCTTGGAAGGAACTGCATTTTTCAGATTTTCAAGATTAAATATTTTTAAAAGGTGATTAATGTTCTCAGCGTTCCTCTTTTTCTGGGCAAATTCAATATTTTTTTTCACAGTCATGTTGGGAAACAAAGCATACTGTTGAAACATCAATGAGATATCACGTTTTTGAGGTGATAAAAAGATTCTATTTTCAGTATCCGATAGAACTGTATTATTTATTTTAATGAACCCGCAATCCGGAGCTGTTAAACCTGATATAATTTTAAAAAAGGTAGTTTTTCCAATGCCCGAATCTCCGGAAACATGAACAATACTCCCCTCTTCAAAGTGTTCATTGATCTCAAGAAACTGATTTCCCGAGGAGGTAAAAATCTGGTGTTTTATATTAATCTCAATCATCGGAATGTTGTCAAATTAACCTTACGGTTGATACTATAAATCAACATTAAAGTAAGAAATGAAAGAATAAAAAGTACAAATGCATATCGGTTAGCCGCTTCAAAATTGAGAGCCTGAACCTGGTCATATATTGCAACGGATGCAATTCTGGTTTCCTTAGGAATGTTTCCACCCACCATAATGACGATACCAAATTCCCCGATACAGTGTGCAAATGTAAGAGCAATTCCGGTAATCACAGAAGTTTTTATGTTGGGAAGAAGAACTTTAATCAGGGTAACTATTCTGGATTTGCCCATTGTATAGGAAGCCTGCCTCAACTCGTCTGGCAATGAGGAGAAACCGTTCTGAAGAGGCTGAATCATAAAAGGTAAGTTAGCGATAATACTTGCAATAACAATTCCGTTAAATGAAAAAGCAAGCCGGGCATCAAAATATTGCTCTAAAAATTGTCCAAAAGCATTATCCGGACTGAAAGCCACCAAAAGGTAATACCCCATCACCGTTGGCGGCAGAACCATAGGCATACAAATGAGCGCTTCTACGATAAATTTCAGTTTAAATCGTGTATAGGTAATCCAGTAAGCTACAGGAATTCCAATAATGACCAGAATAGTAGTGGTCACCAATGCCAATTTTCCGGTAAGAAGTAAGGTATAAACAAAATCCTGATCCAGCATTAGAATTCAATTTCAGATTGGTAACCGTATTTTTTCCAGATTTTTTTTGATTTTTCACTTTTAATAAAATCGAAAAAAAGCTGTGCTTCCGTTGTTTTTTTTCCTTTCACAACAATCCCGCTTTGTGGAATTGGAGATGATTCCTGTGCTGAAAGCTCATAAAATTTCCCTTTTCCTGTCATTTCTTTGCTCATCGCATTGGATAGTGCTACAAAAGCAATATCAGCATTGCCGGAAGAGGCAAATTGTGTTGCCTGATTGATATTTTCTGCCCAGACAATTTTGTGTTCAATGATCGTAAATAAACCCGATTTTTTCAATGCTTCGACAGCATTTTTCCCATAAGGAGCCAAATTCGGGTTGGCAATGGCTATTTTTTTAACTTTTGGATTTAATACAACTTTCAAACCTTCAGAAACGTCTAAATTTGAGCTCCACAGAGCAATTCTTCCGTAGGTGTAAACGGAAGAATTACCGAATCCTTTATGAGTATTTTTAAGCTTTTCAGGAAATGAAGAGTCCGCCGAAAGAAACAGATCGAAAGGGGCTCCATTTATTATTTGCTGAACCAGCAATCCTGAAGAAGCGTAGCTAATTTCAACTTTTCTACCGGAGTTTTCTTTTATGTAAGCATTCTTCAATTCTTCTAAAACACCTCTGAGATTGGCTGCAGCCGCAACAGAAATTACAGAACCATCAAGGCTGTTCTTACTGTCTGAATGTTTTTTTCTGCAACTGAAAATTACAATTGAAATTAAAAATATACTTAATACCAGTTTTAACTGAGCCAATTTATTCATAACATTAACTGCATAAAAGAAAGATGTAAAACATTTTTATCTGATTAAAAAGATAATGCTTTCTGACCATAAAAAAACAATATACTAACAAAGTTACTTTAGTTTTTCAAATGTTTTTACATTCTGCCATTACTAAAAACAGATATTTTCCTGATGCAGATTAATATTGATACTCATTTATTTAAAAATACTGAACATTTTTATGCTTTTTCTAACACAAACTATCTTTAAACAGCCGCACTGCATTTAGCCACAAATTGCTCAAACCTCCGATCTGTATTTCGAAGGGCAGGTCCGTGGCCAAAGCAGATAATGGCCGGATTCAATTCTGCCAATTTCTGGAGCGATTTGATATTGCGCTGCTGATCCGAGGTGAATATATTTGGCGGAAGCCGCAACCCGGGCACTGTCGTAAGCAGGTTCATATTTGTCGCCGCATCCCCGATGATCAGTACACCATCCTGCTCACGGAATAAAGAGATATGACCTGCCGAATGTCCCGGGGTTTCTATTACCCGAAAATTTCCGATCTTATCGTTTTCAACAATTGTCTGCTCAACTTGATGCCCCTGGCCTGCCCAATATTTTTGTTGAAGCTTTGCTATCCAATGCTGCGGAGTTGGATAGTCGCTTGTTACCATACCTGTTTCAGTCCTGAAAACTTCATTGGGGTGACAGAGTAATGATATCTCAAACTCAGCGCATATCTGATCGCTACATCCCTGATGATCTGCATGGGCATGTGTCAGTACATGTTGATAAACGGGAATTTTCTGAAGAGTTTTCTTTATCGTTGCATATGAGCTCCGTATTCCGGAATCTACCAATACACCTTCGATAATATAGCAGTTGATACTGTTTCTTGGCATTAGTGGAATCTGGAATACCTCGGGAGCAATTTGACGTAACATATTATTTTTTTTTTGCAAATCTACATTGCTGGTCAGGACTGCATAAGGACATTTGTCCTATAATACGCCGGGTCTGTGGAGCTGTCCCTTGGCCCTTGTAAGAGATCGCTGCGTGATGCCCAGGTACGATGCCAGGTCCTGTGTTGCTATGCGAAGGATGAGCATCGGCTCACTGGATAAGACATGACGGTATTTTTCTACAGCCGACTTATTATTATAATTCAGCATATAACGTTCCTTTTGGTTGTACTCCTGCTCCATCACCGATTTTATAATTCCATTCAAAGCGGCTACCTTAGCAAGAAGGAGCTGATAGTCCGGATAGCTTATCCTATAGATTATGCTATCTTCTACAGTCCTGATACTCCTTTTGGATTTTTCCTGCGCCATAAACTCGGGAAATGAGGTGACAAATTCATTTTCAAACTTAAAGCAGGTTATATTTTCCTTTCCTTCTTTATCAGTAGCATATGCTTTTACAGCACCACTGGCGATAAATCCAATATGACGGCAGATTTCATCCTCACGAATAAAAAAATCGCCTTTTTTCAAGTTGATCGGTTTGAAGAACTGTGCAGAAAAGTTGATTTCATCAGCTAATAATGCTCCTGTTGAGGATAAGTAATTTTTAAATGCGTCAGTCATTTCACAATCTTTTTGTTCTTTTATTTTCTTTTTTAACCATCTACGGATTATACATCAAATCCAGCATCCAAAACTAGTAATTATTATACAATCAAAAAAAGTCTGTTTGTATTGGACATCCATTTAACAATAGTTTAGGCATTACAGAGAAATTCTTTCTGAAAATTCTTATGTCAACAAAAAATTGTGATAGCATCGAATCTGAAGAAACCTAGTCATACTGGTTCTTCTCAATGCTTTTTATATTAATTTCTTATTAATTTAACAATAAGCATTTGTTTTTCTCAAATAAATTTACTATATTGATAGTATGAAAAAAAATGAACGTCAAGACAATATAACACACGCTGGTAAAATGAACGAGCGGACAAAAGCATTGGAAGTACTTGAACAAGCGAAAAAAGTACAAGGAAAAATAACATTCCTGCGGCAAGGAGCTGGAAGAAACTTTAAACCGAAAAATGAAGAATAAAGAAGATTAAAAGCGTAAAATATTGAAAATCTGATCATAACAACCCATTCAAACGGATCAGTTAATCAGAATCTACAACTAATTTGTCAAAATTTTAGAATATTTTTAAAACTATAGCAGCTGCTATAAACAAAAAACCCTGCAAAACTATTGATTTGCGGGGGTTTTTACATTTTTCTGATGCTTTTTTGAAAACATCTTAAAGATAGTGACCCGGCTGGGATTCGAACCCAGGACCCATACATTAAAAGTGTATTGCTCTACCAGCTGAGCTACCGAGTCGGCCACTTACTTTTTCAAGTAAACCCCTTTGTTTAAGGGACTGCAAAGATAGAAAAACAGTCTTAAATTCCAAACTTTTCCAGGCCTTTTTACAATAAAATTCACAGTCAAAAAGTCAAACACCTGTTTATAAATTAATTACGTTAATTATTTTTTCCCGATAAAAATCAATGAATAATGGGAATGGACAAATGAACCAGTTTTTAGACATAAAAATATTTTGCTGAATCAAAAATATAATATATCTTAGCTACTAAGATAATTAGTAATTAAATTAACCAAATGGCTAAAAACATTATACAGGATTTTCGCGAAGCCAGCAGATCATATTCTGATGCTTCAATTTTTATGCACGAAGCTATTGCCAGAAAAGTAGGTCTTTCCAGTGCTGACCATAAGTATCTGGGACTTATTCTGAAGTATGAATCTATAACAGCCGGTGAAATTTCAAAGTTAACAGGCCTTACGACCGGTGCTGTGACAGGATTGATAGACAGGCTGGAGAAAAAGGAACTTCTTAAGAGACAGTTTATCCAGGAAGACCGAAGAAAGGTAATCATCATTCCAAATGTTGAGAACAGCATGAAATTATTGGGTCCTATTTTCGATGAACTACAGAAAAAAACGCTTGAACTCATTGCTACATTTTCTCAAAAGGAAATAGAATCCATTGAGAGATATTTCAGAGAGGCAACTCTTCTTATGAAAGAAACAGCAGAGCATTTAAACAACCCATAAAAAAATAAAACCATGGAAAGTTTACCCATCTCAATTACCCGTGCAGAAATATGGCTTTGCATTACAACACTGCTTTATTTCCTTATGAATGGCGCGCAGATTTTCGAAACTCTTGTATTTGTACCTAAATGGGCTTCTTCCCCACCCGAAACATTCAAACTGCTTCAGGATGGAAAAGGAGCAAGTCTGAAGTTTTTTTGGATCATCCTTCATTCCCTTCACGAGATCGCTTTTATTCTTGCCATTATTTTTTGCTGGAAAATTGATCCTGTAAGAAACTGGCTTTTGGTTTTATTCATTATTCATGCAGCAGTAAGAGTCTGGACGCTGGCCTTTTTTGCACCTAATATTATACAGTTTCAAAATTTGGCATCATCCTCTCCCATTTCAGAAGAAATAATATCCAGGATATCACTTTGGAAAACTCTTAATTATGTGCGGGTGGCTATTTATATTATTCTTTCCATTGGCTTTATTCCTCTTTGTATTAAGCTGTTCAGCTTCCGTCAGTAATTATTATTCTAAAAATAATTTTCGCCGGCTTTTACAGTTGGCGAAAATTATTAAATCAAACTATTTTAATTTGAAACATCAGCTTTGTTATTCTGATATTCAAAAAGTTTAACGATAGTATCCACGGTTTCCTGTCCCAGATGTTTTCCAATAAGATAGAGGGCAGCATCAATTCCGGCAGTAATTCCCGCAGTAGTAATCAACTGTTCCTGATCAATATAACGTACTTCCCGGAATATATTGGCTTCCGGATTATATTGTTCTAAAACATCCAGCAACATACTATGAGTTGTGATATCGTGACCATCAAGTATACCCGTCCCGGATAACAGCATGCTTCCTGTACATACTGTAAATACAACAGTTCCGGCATCATAATGATTTTTAATCCATTTCAGAACCGTTTCTTCAAAATCTTTATCCTGAATATATTTCATAATGTAATCAGGGTTTGCTCCGGGAATGACGATCATATCCGGCTTTGGGCAGGTCTGCAAGTCATAGGTGGGAATAACAGCCATCGTATTTGCTTCTGTGTATATGGCTTCTTTTGTTTTGCCGACCGTAAAGCAATCATAACTGTCGGGCTGTATGACATTTGCTTTAACAAAGACATCCAAAGGACCGTTTAAATCAAGTACTTCCACCTGATCATAGACTAAAAATGCTACATTCATTGTTTTACTGTTTTGTTCGTGTTTCATAATTTTGTTATTTTAAGTTGATTATTTTGGAAATAAAGGCATAGCTCTTCCTTACCGACAATTGATGGTCATCAGTTTTATAGTAAAAAAGAAAGAAAAAAAGATTATTCTGTGCGCTTAAATGTTTTCCGGTATTGCGCCGGACTAAGAGAAATATTTTTAAGGAATAAACGACGCAGCGAAATAACACTGCCAAAGCCGCATTTATCAGCTATTATCTCTATACTCATATTGGTATATTCAAGCATATTTCTGGCCTGATCCAGCCTCATTTTTTCAATAAATCTGCCAGGTGTTATTCCTGATTCTTTTACAAATATCCTCGAAAAATTGCGGACACTCATGTTCAGAGATTCAGCAATATATTCTA
This sequence comes from Chryseobacterium rhizoplanae, assembly GCF_900182655.1. Taxonomy (GTDB): domain Bacteria; phylum Bacteroidota; class Bacteroidia; order Flavobacteriales; family Weeksellaceae; genus Chryseobacterium; species Chryseobacterium rhizoplanae. The sequence goes on along the minus strand of NZ_FXTC01000001.1, from coordinate 328,832 downwards.
CTGTTACAGTCTCCCCTAGCTTGTCTTTCAACAGATCCCGAACCTGCTTTGTAAAAGGAGACATGGTTTCATATTCCGGCAATGCGCTTCCAAACTGAGACTGCATTCCGGGTCTTTTTAAATGCAGAACAAGGTGACAGGCGACTTCTGCTGCCAAAGCTTTACCAAAATCCTCTTCCAAGAGTGCCAATGCCAGATCCATTCCTGAAGAAACACCTCCCGAAGTATAGATGGGTTTGTCACAAATAAAAAATGGATTGACATTGACCTCCAGCTTTGGGTAAGATTTCTGCAGTTCATCTGCAAATTTCCAATGGGTAGTTACTTGCCTGCCATCCAACAGACCAGCTTTAGCAAGAACAAATGCTCCTACACATATTGATCCCATCCGCCTTACTTGTGGTGTTATATTTTGAAGATAATGATAAACATCGGGACTGATCTCATCCAGCACACTCAAAGTGGTACCAGCCACGAGTAAAGTATCTACAGAAAAATCAATATCATAAATGGTATGACTACACGATAGCGGCATTCCAGACCCGGAATAAATTACTTTCTCTGATGTTCCGGATACCAGATGAACATGATAACCAGAATCCTGTCTTTCGCTGTTCAAAAAACGGTTAGCTGCTGTAAAAACATCCCAAGGTCCGGCAATATCAAGCAGCTGTACCTGTGGTAGTGCCAAAAGAACTATGTTTTTCTTCCCGGTATGTTGTACTTCTTTCTTCATATCTCGTTCTGTATGAGTACAAATGTAGAGAGAAAGCTCCTTGTCTGCAATGACAAAAAACATACATTTCCGGCCAAAATATTTTCATTTTTTCGATCATAACAAAAGAGACTGCCATATCAGACAGTCTCAGCACTCTACTATAAAATTAGCTTAACAAGCTATACTTTCAAATATTAAAATTTTACCTAAGCCGGTGAGAGTCTTCTGGATTTCAAATAAAGAGCTGTGCGGTTCAGATAAGGGAAAAGAAAAATCAATAACAGTGAAGCCGCAAGAAGCCACACCATCATTTCATAATAATCCATAGCAAAACGCACATGATCCTGCACATTCATTCTTCCTACCAATAATTTATTGGCTGCTTTTACCGCCTTATCTTCAGGCATTCCCCTGGAAATAAGTTTAGCCGTCTGCTGATGAAGAAAATTTTTGACTGCCGGATCCACAGCACTTAAATGATCCTGAAAAGCATTATAATGGCAGCTTTTTTCAAACAATTCAAAAAAATTGATCAGCGCTATACTGATACAAAAACCCAGGTATCGGACTGCCAAAGCTGTTGCGGCAGCTGATGGACCAATAACAGCCGGAACTGACGAAATGATAAAAATAATCGTCGGAACCATAATCAATCCTACCCCCAATCCCTGAAGAAACAAGGGAATATAATAATTAAACTCATCGGCCTGAACATCAAAAGAATAATACATCAATCCATGAAAGATCAACAGCATTAAAAATCCGGAGCCCCAGATGTACCGTATATTTTTCTTTTGCAACACCATACAGCAGGCAATAATAACTCCCACAATCAACCCTGCAAGATTAAAAATATTGATATAGGAAATATGAAACGGATCCAAATGCAGTTCTGAAGCAAAATAATTGTTGACAATTCCTGATGCAAACCGGCAGATATACATTACAAAAAGGATTAGCAATCCTACTTTAAAGTTTCTGTATTTAAAAATCCGCAGGTCAATATAGGGTCTTTTAATCGCCTGCTGACGGAAAATGGATATTCCTCCCAAAACAACAATTCCTATGACACTTCCCAGAATCCGGTTATCTTCCAGCCAGTAATATTCCTGGCCAAAAATGGTAATATATCCCACCAGCACCAAAATAGTGCTGAAAAGTCCAAAGCTCTGCCAATCGAGTTTATACAGATGAAATCTCGCATGAGTTCTGTAATTGCTCATGGTAAGAGTGAGAAAAATAAGTCCCGGCAGATAAGAGAATATGGCTGTTTTATAGACAATATTAAAATTATAGGAATCGATAAGATCAGCAGTGGTCAGATTATTAAACGGCAACGCACAGATCAGAATTCCGAAGAATACTGAAAAACTGATCTCCCTTGCTCTTTCACTGCTAAGTCTCGTAAAAATAAGAGTCAGTGACAGGTTCACGTTTCCTGCAAATAACATTCCCTGCATGAAACGCACTGGAAACAGGATATAAATCTCGTTGGTAAAATAACATACGAGACAAGCTAAAATCTGCAGTGTGGTAAACAGAAGGAAGTATTCCTTTGCTGCCAGAAAACTGAAAAACCTTCTTTCCAGACTGTAAAATCCTACATATCCTGCATAGAATAAAGCTACAGAAAACTGAATATCCGCAGGTTCACAGCCATAATATCCTGCTGCTGCATTCACATTAGACAATGGCAGAAAGAAGATGATAATTCCCGGAAGAGTCATCGAAAAGAGAATGATCTTGATCAGCCATTCCGGTGCCCATCTTTTAAAAAAGGGCATTGGTCTTTTAGCCATTAGAATGTTTTTTGTCGGCATATACATTCACGTTCATTCCTACTTTCAGGACCTCAATCTCTTTTCTTATTCCATCTACTTTTATTCTCACAGGAATACGCTGAACAATCTTCACATAGTTCCCGGTAGAATTATCCGGAGGAAGTAATGAAAAACTAGAACCTGTTGCGGGAGAAAGTGAAATAATCGTTCCTTTAAATTCCCTGTCAGGATAAGAATCTGCTACAATTTTCACATGATCACCAATATGCATATCCCTGATCTGTGTTTCTTTATAATTGGCAACCACCCATTTATCCGTTTCATTATTGACAATAAATGCCAGCGTTTCTCCTGCATCAATCATCTGCCCTACTTCAACGGTTCTTCTTCCCATTCTTCCGTCATAAGCTGCAGTGACTGCCGTATAGCTTACATCCAGTTTATGGCGGTCCAATAATGCTTCCAGTCTTGCAATCTCTGCCAGAACAACTGTTTTTTCTGCCTGAATATCATTTATTTTTGATCGTGAAGCAGCATAATTATCCTGTGAAGATTTGTAATCACTTTCATTGACGTCTAAAGTTGCTTTTACATCTTCAAGCCTTTGTTTTGTGGCAGATTCTTCATCATATAGCTTTTTGTATCTGTCATAATCAAGTTTCTGCTTCCATACTTTTGCTTTATTGGCATCTATCTGAGCCATTGCTGCTGCAGCTTCTTTTTCTGTGGTACCGGTGTTGCTTTCCAATACTCTAAGCTGGGCACGGGCTTTCTGAAGGGCTGCCTGCGTCTGTTTCTGCTGAAGGATATATTCACGGTTATCGATGATCAGAAGTGTATCTCCTTTTTTAACTTCCTGGTTTTCTTCAAATTTCACCGCTACAATGAATCCTCCGGCTCTTGAAATAATAGGGTTTACATATTCCTGAACCTGTGCATCATTGGTCTGCTCATATGCATAGTAGTTCTTTAGGGTAAAACCACCCCAAACAGCAAGTGCTGCAACAATTAAAACTGAAATCCATCCTGTGATCTTTGTGATCAGCCTGTCGGTGGGAGTATATTTTTTTTTCATTGTATTATAAAACGCCTGTAATGTTTTGTAGTAAATAATAATTGTTTTGTGCCATAATCTTTGCCGCTTCCAGTTCAAATTTTGTTTGAAGAAGCTGTATATCTGCATCCAGCAGTTCTGTAATAAGAGAAGTCTGGCTGAAATAAGTATTCTTAATAATGCGCGCATTCTCTTTGGCCTGGATAACATTGGCTTCCGCTACCTTTATCTGCTCAAGTGCTTCCTGATACCTCAGATAGGCTTCTTTCACTTGTTGCCTTACTTTATCCTCTGTATCCTTGTGTGCTTCTTCTTCTTTTTCAAATTCCAGCTGTGCTGCTTTTACTTTATGAGTATTATGGTAAAGAGATGAGATGGAAAAAGATGCTTTAATTCCCACGATTCCCAATGAATACCAATAAGGATTGTAGGGATAGAGAAAAATCTGCGGATTGGCATAATAAAATTCACCGTACATCCCGATTTTAGGTCTTACATTGGCTTTTACCTGCTTTAGTTTGAGTTTACTCAGCTCTGTCTGCTGTTCAGAAACATGGTAACTGAAAGAGTGATCCAGTGCCAGCTTCAAATAATCGCTGTAAGAGGTATTTTCATCCCATTGATTAAATGGTGCTTCAGGAATAACAGTCTGCTCATCAGGAATACCAAGGATAATATTCAATTTTTGAGTTGCAATGAGAATATCATTTTCTATGGTTACCAATGCCATTTTCCGCTTTGAAAGTTCAAGTTCAATCCTTAAAACATCACTTTTTAAAACGACCCCGTTTTTATAAAGGGACTGAATTTCTTTAAGCTGTGTTTTCTGATCGGCAATATCCTGCTGAATAAGGTTTCTGAAAATTAAAGTTTTCTGGAGTTCAAGGTATAGAGCTGCTGTTTTGTAATGAATATCAGATACAGACTGTTCTTTCTGAATATCCTTAATTTTCTGAAGGGTCTGGTTTTCCTTAATCTTAAGATTCAGCTTGTTTCCGTTATAAATATTCAGATAAAAATCTGCTCCTGCCCGGTAAAGAGTGTGAATAACTTCATGCTGGGTCGGTTTGGAAAAGATTCCATTTTCATAGATAGGAATGTTGGATGCTTTTTCTGCAGAGCCTTTAACTTCTATTTCAGGAAGCCGTTCTCTTTTCGCATCTTTTACTTCAGCTTCCGCAATGTCTACATTGATGGTATTGATTCTGATATGGCGGCTGTTTTCTTCAGCTTTCTGCCACGCATCTTTTAAGGAAAGTCGTATAGTATCCTTAGTTGGACTGCCTTTCTGAGCTGATATTGTGCAGGAAACTCCCAGCATCAGCAATCCGGCGACATAAATTTTCATTTGAATTTTTGAATTATTGCACTGCAAATTTATCCTCAATCCAGAAATTATATTTATCTAAAATAGTCAACTTTTACATGATTCCGGCCAAATGATTATATTTGCATTTTCACTGGTATTTTAAATTTTTTATGGGATTAATTGCTGCACTTCCTGATATTGATAAAGACGACAAAAGTGTATTTGTTATGCACGAAAAATCAGAAAAACTGATTCCTTTCCACAAGCATACCAAAGGGCAGCTGAGCTATGTAGAAGGCGGTATTGCTTATATTACAATCAACAACAGAACGTATGTGGTTCCGGCCCGGCATTTCTTCTGGATTCCGCAGGGGATGGAACATATTTTAGAGATCGGGCACACCGCCACTGTTCTGCGCTCTCTTTATTTTTATGCCCATGATGATCTCTCAGATCCTTTCTACAGCAGGCTGGGAATATATCCGGCATCAGAACTGCTGATCCAGATGATCAAGTATACTGAAATATGGGATGAAAAACATGTTACTTCAAAAGACGAAAATTTTGAATTTCTGGTCGCTTTAAAAAAAATCCTGCCCAAAACCCATCAGCAGCCTTTACCTATTATTCTACCTGCTACTCACAACAAACAGATGATGAAAATTGTATCTTATCTGGAATGGAATATCGGGGAAAAACTTACTTTGGCCAATGTAAGCGGCAGATTCGGGCTGAGTGAACGTTCCATGTCCCGCCTTTTCAAAGCAGATATGGATATTTCATTTCTTCAATACCTGAAAACGCTAAGGATCATCAAAGCCATTGAATTACTTTTAAATACAGACAAGCCCATCAATGAAATTGCTGATGATGTGGGTTACAGCTCTATCAGCGCCTTTAGTGATACATTCCGCGAATTTACCCAATCCAGACCTTCTGATTTAAGAAAGAGCAATAAAGCTATTCAAAATCTCACAGATTAAACTTATCCTGAATCAATGAAAGAAACTTTAAACCGTAAGTTTAAAGTTTTTTTCATTGATGATCTACTGTGTTGCTTTCATCATAGCATTGGTAATTTCAATTTCCTTTTTTCTGGAATATGCAGAATCAAAAGGCTCCATTACATTAAATAAATATTGGTAAAAAGGTGTGATCTGCCGTACATTTTCGGATTCTTTAATCGCCTTTTCTTTACCCATTTGCTGCAAGCCTTTTATAAAAACACTGAATTTTTTATCAATCGGCTCCATTGACTTTAGAAGATAGACATGTGCTTTTTCATTCTGCCCTAATGTTTTGTAAGCTTCTGTAACTGCTGAAACAACTAATGCATATTCCATTGGTTTTGACCTCATCTGTTTTCTGACAGCTGCTTTAAATGCCGGCGAAAGATTCTGATAGTAATCATATTCTTCAAATATTCCTTTCTTAAGGGTTTCCGCCAGCTGAAGACCTTTCTGCTCCTGCCCTGCAACAATATATCCGGTTACCATTGAACTTAATGACCGTGGATCATTGTATTTCTCAACAGGAATTTCTTTCGCGGCAAGGTCCAGCAGTTCTAGTGCCTTCGCTTTCTGTCCGCTTACCACAAGTGCCGATACAGCCCTGCTTACGGACATTCTGTAACCTAAAATATTGGAAGTTGCCGTTTCATTATAATAAACACTGAGGTTTTTAAAATTCCCCCATCTGAAGTTTTTCACCACCTGGTAAAGAGAATTGGCATCTACCCTTCCTTTATCTCCATCCGGACTCTGAGGCGTGTGAATAGGAACCAATCTGTAGCTGAAACCGTCAAACTGCAGGTATTCGTCAAGATAAAAAATATTTTCACTGTCATACATTCCGCCCGATGAGAAATTAATGGGACGTTTCCAGTCGAAATTAGCCAGCATATCAAGTATCATCAGATTGCTTTTGTAAAGGGTATTCGCTTCATAATTGATCATAATCTGATCTACTGCTTTAGAAAGATCAGCCTGATTAATGATTCCCGATTTTACAGCATTTTCTTTATTTACCGGAAGGATAAATTTACTTACCGGCAGAATATTGTATTTCTCATATTGTTTTTCCCCGAAATACATCTTCAGCAATTCATCTTTTTCGGAAGATTTAAGTTTAAGGAATTTGATAGCATCTTTCACCGTCATTGAATCCTGAGTCATATATTTTCTGAATTCCTGGAATGCTGTGTCCGGTGCTCCCTGTTCTTTCAACATTTGGAAAAGGCCTTCCCAATCTTCTTTTTTCATCAGATAAACCTGATCGTTGACCCCATCCCTGTACTCTTCGTGAGTGAGCTCTCCCGGAATTCCCTTTGCATTATATGTTTTTCTTTTTACCTGATCTATATTCCATGGTGTGGCTAAAAGGGTAAAGTTGACTGTTTTCACATCATCCCTGAATCTTTCCGTTTCCTGGATTGCCCAAACCGGAAAGGTATCATTATCACCATAAATAAAAATAATATCATCTTTAGGCAGCGATCGTAAAAATGAATAGGCATAATCACGGGCTGCAGTCTTTTTACTACGGTCATGCGAAGTATAATTCTGGAACCCCATCATAAAAGGAATTCCCAGCAATACAACTCCCAGGATACTATTAGCTGCATTAGATTTAAGTTTAGACTGAATCAGCCAAAGTACAGCTCCTGCTCCGAGTCCGATCCAGATGGCGAAGGCATAGAAAGAACCTACCATCGCATAATCTCTTTCCCTTACTTCAAAAGGTTTTACCCCGGTATAAAAAACAATTCCCATACTTGTAAGAACAAACAGTGAAAGAATTGCATAAAATCTCCCGAAATCCCTGTTCAGCTGAAAAAAGAAACCGATAAGTCCTAGAATCAATGGCAGAAAGAAAAACTTTACGGTACTTTCATTTTTAAATTTAGCCGGCATATGATCCTGATCACCCAGCAACGCATTATCAATAAAAGAAAATCCTGAGATCCAGTTACCATTGGTATTTTCCATATGTCCTTCAAGATCATTCTGTCTTCCTACGAAATTCCACATCAGATATCGGACAAAATAGTAACCGTTCTGGAAAGAGATGAAATAATCCATATTCTGAGCAAAGGAAGGGCGTTGCACCTTAATAAGATCATAAGGTTTTACTTTCAGATAATCTTCTGCGGTGATGGAATCTCCTTCATATTTTGCTCTCAGATCATCAAAAATCCTTTTAGCCTCCGGATTGTCTGCTACTTCTTCATTATCATAATTGAAAGTAAAATCAGGTGCGCCATACAAGGCAATATAATTGGCGGTAACCTCTTTATCTTCATTGAACATCCTCGGCATGAAGCTGATGTGTGATTTATTAAATACATAATTGAATCGTTCCCCGGTTTTTCTGTAGGTTCCGGTTTTTTCATCTTTTTCGTAAATATCTCCTGTTACATCTCTTTTGTAGCTTCCGTCTTCCTCTTTTTCCAAACCGTTTCTGTCTAGAAATGCGGTGTAGTTCTGTCCATAAATTGTGGGCCAGTCACCATACTGTACCCTGTTGTAATAATCCCTCATTCCTATTGCGGTATCCGGATCATTAAGGTTCATCGGCGGATTGGCATTTGCCCTGATAGGAATCACCAGCCAGCAAGAGAAACCAATCATCATATATACCAGCGATAAAACGATGGTCTGATCAACTTTTCTTTTTGTTTTTCTAGCATATTTAATCAGGAAATAACTCATAGCAATCATAAGAACAAATGCTACAATCGTCCCTGAATGGAAAGGAAGTCCCAGCCCGTTCACAAAGAAAATCTCAAGTTTTCCAAATATCGTCATTACAAAAGGGAAAATAATCTTGAATACAAAAGCAAGAATTCCCAGCGTTACCAGGTTAGCAACCATGAAGCTCTTCCAGGAAAAAGTATATTTTCGGGCGTAATATACAAGACATATGGCAGGAATAGCCAGCATACACATCATATGCACTCCCACAGAAAGACCTATTGCAAAGAAAATAAGAATGATCCATCTCTCACTGTCAGCTGCTTTAGATTCATTTTCCCATTTGGTGATCAGCCAGACCAGCAGCGCGATAAATAGAGAAGCCATTGCATAGACCTCTCCTTCTACTGCTGAAAACCAGAAGGTATCTGAAAAAGTAAAACATAAAGCTCCGATGACTCCAGCCAAAAGAATTGAAATCTCCTGAGATCTGGTAATATCGTCAAAATCTTTATTCAGAAGCCGTCTTGAAAAATGGGTAATTGTCCAGAACAGAAACAGGATGGTAAATGCACTGAACAACGCTGACATGGCATTGATCACAATAGAATAATTTTCAGCATTTCCCAACGCAAAAATACTCGCCACCGCTCCTACAATCTGAAATAAAGCAGCCCCCGGAGCATGGGTCACCTCAAGTTTTACTGCAGAAGAAATATACTCTCCGCAGTCCCAAAAGCTCAGAGAATGCTCCATTGTTGAAAGATATGTGATCAGTGCAATGACGAAAAGGAACCATCCCAGTATGGTGTTCCATTTTTTAAAAGACCAGTTTTTCATATACTATTTTTCAATATGTATATGACAACCGGGGAAAAGGGTTTATTACATGAAAGAAAATTTATTTACATATTTTTATTTCTAACCACAAAAGTCATAAAAGTGTTAATTTCAATTCAATTAGTTTAAAATGAACCTGTATAAAAAAGTTCATATAAGAAGAAAATAAAGATTAAAAAAACTTAAATATACTTTATTAATTATAAAGGTGACTATAATAGCCTTACACCATTGTCATTCTGACGAAGGAAGAATCTCATATGCTGCTTAGATTCTTCACTTCACTTCGTTACATTCAGAATGACAGAGGCATAAAATAACAGGATTAGTGTAAAATTGTATGGAATTACCATTTTTTAATACGCATTATTCAATCCTCCATCCAAAGGAATGCTTGTTCCGGTAAGATAATTTGAATATTCTGAAGCCAGAAAAGCTACCAGATGGCCATATTCTTCCGGCTGCCCGAATCTTTTCATCGGAATTTTATTTTCTCTCGCTTTTTTTATTTCTTCCGCTGAATCACCACTTTGCTGAGCTTCATGAGTAACCAGCTTTTGAATCCGTTCGGTATCAAAATATCCTGTAAGAATATTATTCACAGTGATATTATGTTGTGCAATTTCATTTGAAAGGGTTTTTGCCCACGCAATGACTGCTGAACGGATAGAGTTTGACAGCGCCAGGCTTCCGATTGGTTCTTTAACGGATAAAGAAGAGACATTGATAATACGGCCGTTTTTCTGTTGGATCATATGAGGCAGAGCCAATAAGGTTGTTTCGCAAACCGTTTTGAAAAGAAGATCAAACGCTTTCTGATAATCATCCGGAGTTTTATCGAGTGCTAAACCTGGCTCCGGACCGTTTGTATTGTTCACCAGAATATCAACAGAATGGTCATTAAAATATCCTGTTATAATTTTTTTATAATTTTCAAAGTCCGAGAAATCAGCCACCAGATATTCATGTTTCTGTTCCGGATTGATGACCGGCAGTGAAGAAACGAAATTTTTAAGTTTTGTTTCATTGCGGGCCATAACGGTAACATTAGCGCCACATTTTGCCAGCTCCAGAGCAATTCCTGCACCTATTCCCTGAGTTGCCCCTCCCACTAAAGCGTTTTTTGAAAAAAGTTGAATATTCATAATGTCCTGATCAATGTTAATTGGTATAAGATAAATGTAAGAAAAAACCTCCAAATTACATTTTGAAGGTTTGATTTTCTAAGCTCAATTTCTCATTTATTTGACAACTGTAGCTTCAAGTTCCACTTTTAAAGTTTCAAACAACCCCTTTACTTCAAGCATCGTTACCGCCTGCTGTATTTTATGTTGGGCAATCCATTCCTGAAGAATGGAAAAATAGGGCCAGAGTTCTTCAGTAGAAGTTGTATAAATATTTAATCTTACTATACCGCTACATTCATATCCTGCCGTGCTGATCACTTCTTCCAGGTTGGCAATAGCCTGTTCCAGCTGTGATTTCATATCTTTATCACTGGATGTTCCATCAGGATCAATAGCCGCCTGTCCTGAGCAGTATAAAGTACTTTCAACATTTTTTACCTCCACAGCCTGAGAATAGCTTCTCTCTTCCTGCCATTTCCATGGGTTAACCGTTCTTTTTTCCATTGTATAAATCTGTTATATGTTACGGTACAAAATTGCAGAACAAATACAGCAAATCCCTGTGATCCGGATCACGATTATGATGTGAGTCCGATCACTTTTTTACAATGGCAGACGGCTTAAAGTTTCCCTGGAAACACCTAAATAAGCGGCTAAAAGAGATTTAGGGACACGTTGAACAAGAGAGGGATATTTTTTCAAAAGCTGGTCATACCGTTCTTTTATCCCGGTTGTCATCATGGAAATGGTGCGCTGCTGAGCGGTAATAAATCCCATATATGCTTTTTCAAGAAAAAAATGTTCAAGTTTTGGCAGATGGGCACAGAGTTTTTTATAGTCATCTAACTGAAGACACAATACTTCCGTATCTTCAAGACATTCTAATGACATCGTTGCCAAAGTTTGCTGATAGTAAGCCGGAAAGTCTGTTTCCCACCAGTCTTCCATCGCAAATCCAATAATGTGTTCTTTCCCCGTTTCATCAGTGTAAACAAGTTTCAGAAGACCTTTCAGAACAAAATAATTATAAGGCACCGTTTCTCCTTCCTGTACTAAAAACTGATGTTTCCTGTATTTTTTATAGGTAAAACAGGATGATATGAATTCAAATTCATCATCACTCAGGGGGATTATTTTTTCAATGTGAGATCTTAGCTGATGCAGCATGTTCTATTTCTTGTCGTATAAAAGTACTCTTTTTTCATCAAGACATTTAAATTCATCGTCTTGATGATATAAACAGTATTAAAATGTAAACGGATAAATATCACTTAATGTTGGATGAAGCCTATTCAGGGTTTTATAAAACTCTTGTCGAACAGGTTCCGGGATGTTGTCGTATTCATCGAAATACATATCCAACTGGTGGATAACATAAGCCATTTGCAACCATTCTTCAAAATTAATATTCATGGGTTCCAGCTTTTCATCATAATCATGATTATAGAAAAAAACCTGGTCATCAGTATTCAGGAACCATCGATCACCTTGCCCGTTACCTGCAAAACACCAATAATCAGGAAGATCAAATTCTTTATTCTCATTGACAGCCTCAACCGAATTATACAGGATCGTTTCAGAAGAAATTTCTGTTGTTTTTATTTGGGTTACCAGAGTTTTATAGCTGTCAGAGAAAGGAAATGGTATTGTTTTTGAAAAATTCTGTACGGTTCTTTTTTCCTGCAGAATTTCAGATTCTATGGCATCAAGAGACAATAAGGTAAAAGAATGCATGATAAATATAAAAATTAAGGCTTTTGTTTTAATAGCTCATCAATCTGTCTGTAAAAAGAATCTTTACTATAATCTGCCAACCCTTTATGATGCAGACGGATTTCGCCTTTTTTATCCAGCACAACGGTTGTTGGTAATGATCCACTGTAAAGTACTCCGGGAATATTGCCAGCCGGTACCAGAAAAGGAATGGTAAAGCCTTTTTCTTTTAAATATGATTTTCCAAGAGCAGTGTTATCATCAAGATTTACGGTAAGGAATACCATATCCGGATTATTTTTATATTGATCATACAGCTTTTGAACTGAGGGAAACTCCGCCCTGCAGGGAGGACACCATGAGGCCCAAAAACTAATGAAGACTACTTTATTTTGTAAATCAGAAGTATTAATGACGGTTCCATCTTCGTTTTTAAGCGAAAAACCGGCGTAGGAAAATCGTGCTGAGGTATTCTGATCCTCTTTTGTTTCCGATATACTGGAATTAAGGATTCCCGTGGAAGCAACCTGTCTCATCAGCCATGCTTTTGCATCTTTATTCACCAATACAATAATAAATAATATTATCAGTATTGCTGTGGAGCCATTTTTCCTGATCCACATTTTTACATTTTCCATATTCTTTCCTCTTAATTCTTAGCCAAGATAAGACTAAAATTCGGATCAAAAGTTCTGAAGATCGTTTTTAAGCTGAAAGTCTTTTCATCAGAAATAAAAGTCGTTTAAGTGTTCACATGTATAATTTTCACGATAAACAGTAATAAAGTTTATACAACGCCATTAATAATTTATTTTTTAACATAATTAACTAAAAAACCATTAATAAATCAATATACAATGCATAATATTATTTTTTATGTAACAGTCTCACCTTATTCTTGCTTTTACCATTTTCAAAAACACCCATTTTCAATGGATTTAATTCATAATTAATTTGTTACATGTAACAAATTCCCTGTTCATCCAACTAATCGTACGTCAACAAAACATTAATTCCTATACAAGAGATCTACTACTTTAAAATAAACTAATGCAAACATCCTTTTTAAAAATTACCGCTGCCACCGCAGCGCTCTGTTTCAGTACCCTAGCAATGGCCCAGCAAACCTATTCTGTAAGCGGAACTGTGAAAGACAAAAAAAACGGTGAGTTGTTAATCGGAGTATCGGTAAAAGTAAGTGAAGATCCCACCATCAACGTTACAGCCAATGAATATGGATTTTACTCTCTTTCACTGCCTGCAGGTACTTATACAATCGTTATTTCCAGTTCGGGATATAAAGATTTTGAACAGCAGATCAAAGTAGATCAGAATATGAAACTTGATCTTCCTCTTCAGCCTCAGGAAGAGACAACAAAGTCTATTGACGAAGTAGTGGTAACTGCCGTTAAAAAGGATAAAAATTTAACCTCCGCTCAAATGGGAGCAGAAACGTTAAATATAAAAAGTATAGAAAAACTCCCTGTTCTTTTTGGGGAAAAGGATGTGATGAAAACCATACAGCTTTTACCGGGTATCAAAAGCAACGGTGAAGGAAGCAGCGGATTCAGTGTAAGAGGCGGTGCTACCGACCAGAACCTGATCTTGCTGGATGAAGCTCCGGTTTATAACGCGTCTCACCTTCTTGGGTTTTTCAGTACATTCAACAGTGATGCCCTGAAAGATGCCAGCATCATCAAAGGAAACAGTCCTGCACAGTACGGAGGCCGACTTTCGTCTGTACTGGATGTCAAAATGAAAGACGGAAATAATAAGGACTACAACCTGAATGGAGGAATCGGTCTGATCAGCAGCAGACTAAGTGTGGAAGGACCTATTCAGAAGGAAAAATCATCATTCATTGTTTCGGGAAGAAGAACGTATGCGGATTTGTTTCTTAAAACCAACAAAGATTATAAGGACAATAAGTTATACTTCTATGATCTGAACCTGAAAGCCAATTATCAGATCAACGAAAACAACCGTATTTACCTTTCCGGGTATTTTGGAAGAGATGTTCTGGGATTGGGAGACACCTTCAATACAGACTGGGGAAATACTACGGCAACTTTAAGATGGAACAGCATTATCAGCAGTAAATTATTTTCCAACACATCTTTCATCTACAGCAATTATGATTACAAAATCAGTCTGAAAAATGATGATACGGTATTTGATTTAAATTCAAAAATACGTGACTGGAACCTTAAGCAGGATTTTACCTGGTTTGCCGGGAATAAGCATTCTGTACGTTTCGGTCTTCAGTCTATTTATCATACTCTTACCCCAAGCAGTGCTTCCGGTACTACGGTGAGCAGCTTTCCAAGAAATCCGAGATACTCATGGGAAAACGCGGTGTACATCAATGATGATTTTAAAGCAACTGAAAAGTTAACCATCAATTATGGAGTAAGACTTGCAATGTTCAGTGTATTGGGAGGAGATACTTTCAATACGTATGAAAACGGGGTACTTACCGACAGTAAATTCTTAGAGAAAGGGAAATTCGGGAAAACGTATGTGAATCCTGAACCGAGAATCAGTGCAAACTACCGAATCAATGAAGTAAGCAGTGTAAAAGGAGGCTATTCCCGAAACACGCAGAATCTTCACCTTCTAAGCAACAGCAACAGCGGAAATCCCACTGACCAGTGGATAGGAAGCAGCTATACGGTAAAACCTGAAATTGCAGACCAGATCAGTGTGGGCTACAGCAGAAATTTCAACAACAATAATTATGAATTGAATGCTGAAGTTTACTATAAATCCATGAAAAATCAGATCGACTTCAAAAACGGGGCTCAGATTGGATTTGATGCCGGATCTGATGTAGAAAGTGAACTGTTATTCGGAAAAGGAAGAGCTTACGGTCTGGAACTTATTGCCAAAAAGAAAAGCGGAAAACTTACAGGATGGATTTCCTATACTCTTTCTAAAACGGAAAGAAAGATCAACGGAATTAATAATAATGAATGGTACAACGCCAGAATGGATAAAACCCACGACCTGTCTATCGTTGCCACTTACCAGCTTAATCCGAAATGGAGCTTTTCAGGATTATTCGTTTACAGCACAGGAAATGCCGTTACCTTTCCTACCGGAAAATATGAGCTGAACGGACAAACCATATTCCAGTACAGCAACAGGAATGCTGACAGGATGCCTGCCTATCACAGAATGGATCTGAGTGCGACTTATGAGCCGACATCCAATAAACGGTTCCGCGGTTCATGGACCTTCGGTATTTATAACCTGTATGGCAGAGAAAATGCCTACACAATCAATTTTGAAGACAATCCTGACCGTCCCGGAACAACACGTGCGATGCAGACTTCTCTGTTCCGCTGGGTACCCAACATCACTTATAACTTCAAATTCTAAATCATGAAAAATACTTTTTATATCATACTATCTCTCTTTGCATTAACCTCTTGTGAAAAAGAGATCGATCTGGATCTGAATAATCAGGGCGGAAATATTGTCATCGAAGGAAACGTAACCAATGAACCAGGACCTTATACTGTACGAATTACAAAATCAGTTAGTTTCTCAGAACCTAATCAGTATCCGGCTGTAACCGGCGCCCAGGTTATTTTAAGTGATAATACGGGCCAAACCGAAACATTGCAGTACACAGGAAACGGAATGTATCAGACAACCACTTTTGTGGGGCAGCCCGGAAGAACCTATACTTTGAAGATACAGGCAGAAGGAAAGCAGTATACCGCTCAGAGCAGCATGCCTGAAATTGTTCATTTTGACGGGCTTGAACAGAGTTCATTTAAATTCGGTGACAAAACCACTTATACCCTTTTACCGATCTTTACCGATCCGATGCCGCTTGGCAACCGCTATCTTTTTAGTTTTACGATCAATGATCTTCCTAAAAAATACATGAATACCTTTTCAGACAATGTAAATAACGGAATGCTGAACCAACAACCACTGATTCTGCCTAATGACGATAACAAAGGCAGAGACCATGAAGTGATTGTAGGAGATAAAATCCATGTAGAGATGCAGTCTATAGACAATAATATATTCATTTACTACAGTGCTCTGCTTCAGATTTCCGGTGGTAATGGCGGAGGTGCTACTCCAGCCAATCCACCCAGTAATATCAATAACGGAGCTTTGGGTTATTTTTCCGCCCATACAACAGATACGGAGACTTTTGTGATCCAGCCTGTAACTCCTTAGATACTATAAATCCCGATTAAATCGGGATTTTTTTATTACAACAGTCTTATGTTCGGCAAAAATATAAAACCCATTAATATCTACTGACAAACTGTTGTCATAACTACCTGTTACCTTTGTTTAAAATTAGTTAAATAAAAAAATATCTTATGAAACTTACCTCATTAAGACTCATCAGCAAAGACATCAAAACGACAGTAGAATTCTATGAACAAATCATGGGAGCAACTGCTCGATGGTATACCGAAGATTTTGCAGAACTCTCCGCTGATTCCATCACCATTGCGATCGGAAGTACCCGGACGATGCAAATGTTTTCGGAAGGTCTTACAGAATTTACAGGAACAAAATCAATCATTATTGAATTTATGGTTAAAAATGTAGATCAAGAATATGAAAGAATTAAAGAGATAGCATCGGAAATCATTCAGGAACCGACAACAATGCCTTGGGGAAACAGATCACTTCTGTTCTGTGATCCGGATGGAAACATGATTAACTTTTTCACTCCGGTGAGTGTAGAAGCTATGCAAAAGTTCAGCTAAGTCACCCCATCAATAAAAAATAAAAAGAGGTTGTCTCAAAAGTCAAATAAATTGGCTTTTGTCATTCTGACGAAGGAAGAATCTTATTAGTAACCGAACATATGAGATTCTTCACTCCATTTCATTTCATTCAGAATGACACTTTTTGAAACAGCCTCTTTTTGTTATAATTAAAAAATTAATCTATTTCCCAAGGAACTCAATTGCTTTTGCTACAAAGGTATCATGATATTGATAGAAAGAAGCATGACCTGAATCCGGGAAAATCACCAATTCTGCCTGATCTAAATTCTGAGCCATATTTTTAGCATTCTGAACAGATACAGGAAGATCATTTTCACCATGAACAATCAGTACAGGGTTTTTGATCTTTTTTATTTCTGTAAGAGCATCAGCATCGGGTTGAGCCCAGGCCAGTACAGCCGTAAACTGCGAATTTGAAGCAGCATCATTTAACGGAAGATCTCTGTCTGTGGTACGAAGCTGAACTCTTGCATAAGATGCTTTTCCTTCCATAATACTCTGAGCCGATTCTGTAAACCCAAATTTTAGATAGGAAGCTTCCGGGCTTAATCCGGCTGTTCCTGCAATAATATTAGGTAGATTAGACAATCCGATGGCTCCCTGCGGACCTGTTCCGGTTAAAATCACTTTATTAATCAGTGAAGGATGAGTCAGCACTATTCTCTGGGCAATGAATCCACCCATGGAAAATCCCATGATATTTACTTTGTTCAAATTCAATGCATTGATAAAATCGACCGCATCATCGGCCATTGCCTGAACGGTGTTGGGAGTCGTTCCTTTTGAAGAAGCTACTCCTTTATTATCAAAGATAATTACTTTGTATTTTTTTGCCAGTCCGTCTGTCACTGCAGGATCCCAGTCATCCATAGACCCGCCTAATCCAGGCAGAAGCACCAATGGAGTTCCATCTTCTTTTCCTAACACACGGTATGCAATGGCATTTCCTTTAACGTTTATGAATTGGGTTTTGGCAGTTTGGTGGTTTCTGTTTTGTACCTCCTGTACCGTGGGAGGTTCATTTTCTTCAGTGCAGGAAACTGTGGCTACGGTAAAAAGAGTTAAACATAACAGGCTAACAGCTGAGATTTTTCTGATTGTTTTCATTGTAGTTTATTTTTGTTTGATTATGGTGCAAACATAAAACACAAAAACAGGCAGAACACGCAAAAGCATTATCAACAGGACATTTTAGGAATTCAATTAGACATTTTTGAAGGTGAAAATGACAAGTGGAAAATGTGAAGATGATTTTTTGAAATTTCTTAAGCCTTTTTCAATGCGTTGAGGGTTTTCATGGCTTTTTCAGCATCTTCTTTTGAAATAAAAATATGATCATGAAAGTAAGCGGCAACTACATTACAGCTGATATTTTCCTGTTTCAGGGCATTTGCGAAGGCAGCAGTGAGCCCTACAGCTTCCAAGGAAGAATGAATATTCAGAGTAATCCATGAAGCAATATAACTGTAAGTCATATTCCATTTATCTGCCATTTCTTTTTTTAAAACAATGGTAACCGCTTCAGTTTCCCGAAAGAAAAACAAAACCTTTTCTATATCCGGTATCTCACTGAGGTTTTTAACAGTACAAAACACATATTCTCCGGCATTCAATACCGGTTCCATGTTCTGAAGCAGAACGGCCAAATCTTTTTCTCCTGTCATCTTTTTGAGTACAAAACTAAGATATAGATTACAGCATCTGTTTATCAAATGATAAAAAACAAAAAAGGAGGCTGTATGCCTCCTTTTTTGTTTTGTAATTGTAACCTGTCAACTGAACCTCTTTATATATATTTGTGTTTTTTTCATCTGGCTTTTTAAGAAGCTCATCTAAGGTTACTCATCACCACGTTTAATTTCATCATTGTTTTATTAATTCCATCATTTGTGTTTCTATAACTATTGTTTATTAATTGTATAGTTATAATCATTTGTTGTTTTGTGTATAAAATTTAAAACCTGAATAAGCATTTTTGATTTACTTTTTTCATTGCTTAAATTTTACAGTACAAAGGAACAACATTACACAATAAAATCCTCTATAAACCCCATCGATACATCTCGATTCACTTATAGATATTTATCGATAAATAAATTCTCTGACAAAAAAGAAGTGAAAAATATCCTACTGACTGCTATAGTTTATGATGTGTTTTAATGAGGTCCACCAGCTCAACCATATTTTCTATCTTTAGTTTTTCAAAGATATTTTTTTTGATTGTGCTTACTGTATTCTGTTTGATATTCAAGCTGTTTGAAATTTCCAGGTTTCCATATCCTTCGGCATAGAGTTCTGCAATCTGCAGTTCCCGTTTGGTAAGACTGTTGAGAGGGTTTATCAGATCCGGATTGTAAACAAGCTGTACCAATAGATTCCTCAAAAGATCAGAAAAATATTCTCCTTTCTCTATAAAAGTTGTGATGGCTTCCCTTACCTCTTCCTCCTCACTCAGTTTGCTCAGGTAGCCGTTAGCACCCGCTTTGATAAATTTAAGGCCATGCAGATCCTCTTCAAGTCCTGTAAAAATCAAAACTTTAAGATCAGGATTTACACTTTTCATCTGAGGCAGAATATGCAGACTGTTTCCGTCCGGGAAATGCGCATCAATGATGGCCATCTCAACCCCTTTGGATTCTATCAGCTCCAATACCTGATGTAAGGATGATGTCTGATAGACTTTAGCGTTGGGAACAATATCACTGATAACAATTTCCATTCCCTGGCGTACAATGCTGTGATCGTCTGCCAGCAGGAAAATAATCTCTTTATTTTGAATTGGTGTTTCCATTATTATTACGATTTAAATTGATCCTGAATGTCACTTTCGTTCCTTTGTGCAATTTGCTTTCCACTGATATATCGCCGTCGAAAAGCTCTACAATTTCTTTTACCAGGTTAAGACCAAGTCCGGCTCCCAGATTATCTACCTCATCAGATACCATTCCCTGATAATAAGGATCAAAAATTTTACCAAGATCAGATTCTGATATCCCCACTCCGGTATCTCCTACCGTTGTAATCAGGGAAATTTTATTTTCTTCTATGGGTTCTATAGCCATAACGAGATCAATCTGCCCGTTTTCTGTAAATTTATTGGCATTCCCCAGGATATTCATGAAAATCTGATTGATTCTTATATTATCCGAATAGACCTCTACCTCTTCAGGAATTCTGTCTGTTACCACAAACCTGTTGTTTCTGGTTTCCAGATAAGGAGTAATTACCTTCACAATAGAACTGATTTCATCTTTAAGATTGAAAACCGATTTTATAAGTTCTTTTTCAGCATTCTCATTTTTAGTGTATTCCAGGATCTGGTTAGATTGCAGAAGCAGGGTACTGTTGGTAAACTTGATGGATTTTAGATAATCCTTTATCGTTTCGTCCTCTGTGGTTCTGTGGATCTTATCTATAAAAATATTAATGATTTTTAACGGAGATCTCAGATCGTGGCTCAGCATTCCCAGAATTCTGTTTTTAAAATTAAGGTTCTTCTTAATCTCTTTATTGGCAGCATCCAGTTTTTGTTCATAAATAAACGCCATTCTTGTAAAATACATGATCAGAATGGATACAATAAACATAAGAATCATCAATCCCAATACCAGATACGTCCTGATCTTGTTATTATTAGAGCTCTGCTCGTTATATTCTTTTTCCAGTTCAGTTTTAAAATCTTTGATGGCATTTTCGTACACTTCTATTAAGCCGTTGCTATACACCAGCAGTTTACTGAAATTGCTGTAAAACTGCAGGTTATTCTTCTGTTTTTGGGCAGCAAGCATCTGTACTTTTTTTACTTCAGCAGCATAATGCTTATCCATAGACTTTATCGTGTTGTCCATTTTAGATTTAACCTGAGAAAGATCCAGCGTTTTGTTGTTGGTCATCGTGATCACCGTACTTTCTTTCTGAACATCCACTTTCCCTGTTACAGCATCTTTTAAACGACCGAAAAAACCTTTCTTTTTAACAGTGTCTGCATAAGTGCGGGTTTGAATTTTCAGATCTTCAAAGTCATTTTTATACTTTGCAGGTTCATATTGCTTCTCTTCTATCTTTGCCGGCGGATTCAGAGATGTCTGATATACTGAATCTATCAATGTTTTCAGTTTTGCGGTCTTCAGGGTATCCTGTCTGTGAGCGGCAAGATTCTTTTTTAGCCTTGGGCTTGTATTTTCATATTCACCAATCTTATCAAAATTGATTTTAAGTTTTCTCAACGACTGAAAATAGAGCTGCAGCTCATTATTATCCTGAGTAGCCATATATTTCTGCAGATGTTCCTGGGCATCCAGAAAATCTTTCCTGGAGTTATCCGTCAATCCTCCTAATGCACGGCTCTCTTCCAGCTGGTCTTTAATAAACTTCAGCTTCTTTCCGTTGACAAATTCATTATAAAAAAATATGGCGATAATGACCTGTATCAGTAAAATACAAAGGATCAATGAGTAATGAACAAGTTTTCTCAATTTAAAATTTAAGAATTTATATTTCATATTTGTTTATCAGTTAAATTAATTTCCTGACCACATAAGTCCATTAGATATTAGCCTTCAACAATATACTATTATTTTCAACAATTTCATAATAGCAGTATATCATCTTATTCGCAAAGTTAAAGTAATTTTTGTCTTCTTATAATAATGAATATTTGATAAAACTCACAGAATTTATTTTTTTTCTATATCAAAATGCCATATAAATATTCAGTTTTAGTTACGTAAATCCATTTTTTTATATCAATTGCAAAAGTTGGGTTCTTTAAAATATTCTGTATCTGCCTATTTTATTATATCTACTGAATAATATTTGATCAACAGAGCATAAAAAAAGCAGTCCTACACTCTTGTCTTTAATCTACAAACCAAAAAAACCTTAACACGCACATTTTAAAATAATTAAATTCATTCCGTGCTTTTTTAATCAAAATATTTATTGCAGTATTTATTAATTCATTACATTTGCATAACTAGTTATATAATTAATTATACGTATGGATTTATTTGAAAAAACAGGAAAAATTGCATTGGGGAGCCGGTTGCGGTTTATGGCTTCAAATATTACAGAAGAAGCAGCAAAGATTTATGAACTTTATGGTGCTGACTTTTCACCAAAATGGTTCCCGGTATTCTTCGTTCTCTCCGAAGGTGGCTCAAAGACCATTACAGAAATCGCTGAAGAAATAGGACATTCTCAACCTTCAGTGACCAAAATTATCAAAGAAATGACCACGGCAGGATTGGTTAAGGACAATCAGCAGTCCAATGATAAGAGGAGAAATATTGCCATACTTACGGAAAAAGGAAAAGAACTTTCTGAAAATATAAAAATCCAGTGCATAGATGTTGACCATGCCATCGATGAAATGATTGACGAAGCAACTCATAATCTCTGGGAAGCACTTGCAGAATGGGAACACCTTTTTGAACAGAAATCTTTGCTTTCAAGAGTAAGAGAACAGAAAAAGGCACGCGAAAGTAAAAATGTAAAAATCGTTGATTATAATCCGAAATACCAATCCGCATTTAAAGCACTTAATGAAGAATGGATTTCTACCTACTTTGAAATGGAAGATGCCGATTATAAAGCATTGGACAACCCTGATGAATACATCTTAAATAAAGGCGGAAAAATACTTGTTGCCTTATACAATGAAGAACCGCTCGGGGTCTGCGCGCTTATCAAAATGGATGACCCTGGTTATGATTTTGAATTGGCAAAAATGGCTGTATCTCCCAAAGCACAGGGAAAGAATATAGGCTGGCTTCTGGGACAGGCCATCATCAGCAAGGCAAAAGAATCCGGAGCATCAAAAATATACCTTGAAAGCAATACCATCCTGAAACCTGCCATTAATCTGTATTACAAACTGGGTTTCCAGAAAGTATCCGGACGTTCAACTCCTTATCAGCGCTGTAATATTCAAATGGAATTAAATGTAAAAAATTAAAATATGTACGATAAAAAAGTATCCATCGTTATCAAAGACGATCTGTTGCCATGGCAAAAACTTAATGTTGTTTCTTTTTTGGCCGGAAGTATTGCAATTGAATTTCCTGAAACCCATGGTGAAAAGTTCATTACTGCAGATCATGAAGAATATTTAGCTTTTATCAAACACCCTACCCTTATCTATAAAGCAGATAATGCAGAAAAGCTTCAGAGAGCATTCCGCCGGGCAAAAGACCGTGAGCTGGCAATAGGAATCTATACCCGACAGCTTTTTGATACAAGGTCAGGTGAAGAAAATGTTCTTGAAATAGCAAAACATACTGCAGACCATCTGGATCTGGTTGGTATAATTGTATATGGCGAAAATAAAAAGGTTGATAAAGCTTTAGACGGGCTAAAATATCATGAATAAAAGCCTTATTAAAGGTCAATTTCTTATAATACTAAAAATGCACAACCCTTATATTGTGCATTTTTTATCATATACTATTCAATACTTGCAAAACATAAGATCTAAT
This sequence comes from Chryseobacterium rhizoplanae, assembly GCF_900182655.1. Lineage (GTDB taxonomy): Bacteria > Bacteroidota > Bacteroidia > Flavobacteriales > Weeksellaceae > Chryseobacterium > Chryseobacterium rhizoplanae. The sequence goes on along the minus strand of NZ_FXTC01000001.1, from coordinate 305,353 downwards.
ATTCTAATTTCATATCATAATCATTAGTATTTTCTATTTCTCTAAGGAAATCTTGAGATGATATTTTCCTAACTTTTCAGATTGAAACGAATTAAAGAATGCTTCAGACAATTCATTATATTCTCTGAAATATTCAAAAGATAATAACAGCAAAAACAGATTTATCATCTTATGACAGATAAAAATTTTAATCCTCAGAAAGGCTTTGTATTCAGTAAACATGTGCCGGAGGAATTATCTCATTTTGACCGGGTCTTTGATGTTTTCAAAGATTTGCTCACCCATACTTCCGGAGATCTTGAGGAAGCCTTTGAATGGCTTGATATGCTTGATAAGGAATATGATATTTTCAGTGATGAATATACTCTTCAGGATTTTGAAGATGACTTGAAAAAACGTGGCTATATCAAAGAAGAAGACCCTGAAGAAGGCAATACCGGCAGTGGAAAAGGCAAAAATATATTAACCCCAAAACTGGAAGCCGCCCTTCGCGAGTATGCTTTAGATCAGATATTCGGAAAACTGAAGAAAAACGGAGCAGGAAATCACCGTACCAGCAAAACTGGAATTGGGGACGAATGCGATGGTGAAAACCGTTCCTTCCAATATGGAGACGACTTAGCAGCCGTAAACATGACTGAAAGTTTAAAGAATGCACAAATCAACAACGGAATCTCGGACCTGCGCCTTACGGAAGACGATCTCATTGTAGAGGAAACCAAACATAAGGCACAGATGAGTACCGTCCTGATGATAGACATCAGCCACTCCATGATCTTATACGGTGAAGACCGTATTACTCCGGCGAAAAAGGTTGCCATGGCACTTGTGGAACTGATTAAACGGAAATACCCCAAAGATTCCATTGATATCATTGTTTTTGGAAATGAAGCGTGGCCCATCAAAATCAAAGACCTTCCCTATTTAAAAGTAGGGCCTTATCATACCAATACGGTAGCCGGCCTGGAGCTGGCCATGGACATTCTTCGCAGAAAAAGAAATACCAACAAGCAGATCTTCATGATCACCGATGGAAAACCAAGTTGTATTCAACTGCCGAGCGGTGAATTTTATATGAACAGCTTCGGATTGGATGAAAAGATTGTGAACCAATGCCTTAACAGAGCTGCACAGGCGAGAAAGCTTAAAATTCCGATCACTACTTTTATGATTGCCCAAGATCCTTACCTGCGACAGTTTGTAGAAGAATTTACAGCTCAGAACAAAGGAAAAGCGTTTCTGACAGGGCTGTCAGGTTTAGGGCAAATGATCTTCGAGGATTACGAAAAAAACAGAATAAGAAGAATATAAATATCAGATTTTAAATCATTTGACCTAAAAATCTGATCAGATAAATAGTATTACAAAAATGAAAAACGATATTACATTCAAAGAATTAAAAGAATCCGGTTATACCCATAAAACGATTAATGAAGAAATCCAGGCAAACTTAATTGCCAGGATCAAAGCTAAAGAACCTGTATTTGAAGGACTTTGGGGTTATGAAGACACCGTGGTTCCCCAATTGAAAAAAGCCATTCTTGCTGGCCACCACATCAATTTACTTGGGCTGCGCGGACAGGCAAAAACAAGAATTGCAAGAAGTATGGTCAACCTGCTTGATGAGTATATGCCCATCGTAAAAGGATCGGAAATCAATGACAGTCCATTCCAGCCAATTTCAAAATATGCCAAAGATCTGATTGATGAACTGGGTGATGACACTCCGATTTCATGGGTACACCGTTCTCACCGTTTCTATGAAAAACTGGCTACTCCCGATGTTAATGTTGCGGATTTAATTGGTGATATAGACCCCATCAAAGCAGCTACTTTAAAACTTCCCTATTCCGATGAGCGTGTTTTACATTACGGAATGATTCCGCGTGCGAACCGTTCTATTTTTGTTTTAAATGAATTGCCGGATTTACAGGCCCGCATCCAGGTTTCCCTGTTTAATATTTTGCAGGAAGGAGACATTCAGATCCGTGGTTTCCAGCTGAGAATGCCGCTTGATATTCAGTTTGTTTTCACGGCCAATCCGGAGGATTATACCAACAGAGGAAGTATTGTAACTCCATTGAAAGACAGAATCGGGTCCCAGATTTTCACCCATTATCCAAAAACAATTGCTCTTGCCAGACAGATCACAGAACAGGAGGCATTGATTTCTGCTGAAGATAAAGCACAGATACAGATTCCTGACCTGGCGAAAGATCTTTTAGAGGAAGTAGCTTTTGCAGCACGTATCAGTGAATATGTAGATGCAAAAAGTGGTGTGAGCGCCCGTCTGACCATCAGCGCTATGGAGAATTTAATTGCCGCAGCCAAATTACGTTTGATTGAATCCGGAGCGGAGCGAACTACTGTCCGCCTGCTTGATTTCATGTCCATAATTCCTTCTATCACAGGGAAAATTGAACTGGTATATGAAGGAGAGCAGGAAGGTGCTGATTATGTTGCCAAAATACTGATTGACAAAGCGGTTATGACCCAATTTGAAAGCCTGTTCCCACGCATCCCCAAACTTGAAAAAGAAGGTATCAAAACTCCTTATACCGACCTGATCAGATGGTTCAATAAAAATCATCTGGAACTTAATTATAATGATACGGATGAAGAGTTTTATGCTAAACTCGATGGGATAGCTCCTCTTACAGCTGTAGTAGAAGAAAATGCTTCTGATCTAAGTTCTGAAGATCAAAATTTCTGTAAAGAATTAGTATTATGGGCATTGACTATCAGTAATAAAATTGATAAGTCGGAAAGTCAAAATGCTTTTACTTTTGATTCTCCGGGAATTGGTCAGTTTTTGCGTAATTAAAATCAATATCCGACCGATTAAATAAAAACCTTCAGAACTGATCTGAAGGTTTTTTATTTTGTTTCTGAAAGGCTTTATCCCTACCCTTGTCAAGGTTTAAAACCTTGACAAGGGTTAGAAATCAGGAATCAAAAGACCACATCCATTTGATTATCAAAAGATGATTGTAGATTTCATACCATGTTATCATTTTTAAGTATAGCAGTTCCAAAAGGATTGTCAACCAGCCACAGCCATTCCCCATCTTCGTTTTTTTTCATAATGCACGAAGTATGACCAGTCATGTGTATAGCATGTCCATCCGGAGCAATTCCCGTCATTTCCCACTGATCAAGCCACATCGCAACATCATTCACAACCGTCACGTGGGGAACTTCTCCTTGGATATCCAACTTTAATCTGCAGATCTCATTCATTGCCAGACTTATCTGTTCAAGTCCTCTCAGCTCTTTCCCATCTCTATCAATGTAGACTGCTTCAGGATGAAAACAGCTTAATGCTCCTGCAGCATCTCCGTTTTTTATACAGTGACGGAAATAGGCTACTGCACCCTCTTTTGTTTGCCTGTTAAACTCCTGCATTTTATTTCAGATTTCTGGAGTTTAATTCTTCGTCTAACTGTTTTTTATTTTTATTCCAGCGGCTGGCAATAGAACCTATAAAAAATAATGGCAAGACAGTCAGAAACCCGAAACCATCAGTTATGGTGCTGTAAATCGAAATACCTACCATTACTCCCAGAAGTACAGCATTGAGAATATTGCCGGATTTAGCTTCTTTTTTCTTTATCAATAATTCCTGGTCGGTTAATTGTGATAATTCTTTTTCCATGGTATATTTCAAGTTTTTTAGTTGTTTTTTTGTCTTTAAAATAGTAAAAATTATGGTTTCCGGATCTATTTTTACTGAAAGCTAAAATACAATTTTGCTGAGATATTTTTTTATTTCTTTTATTTGTAATGAATTTCAGACTTTATTTTTCTGAAAACTTCAAGCTTATGGAAGAGAACCTGAACTGTATTTACAGAGTCATCAATTTCATGGAAAAAAATTATGATCAGCCCGTCTCTGTAAAGGAACTGGAAGAAATTTCGAATTATTCTTACCGGAATATTCAACGTATTTTTAAGTACAGCTGCGGAGAAACCATAGGCGCTTTTCAGCAAAGACTGAAGGTAGAAAATGCTTATAAGAGAATTCTTTATACGCAGGAAAACCTCACCACAATTGCTATTGAAGTAGGGTTTGCCAATATTGCCTCTTTTTCTAAGGCTTTTAAGCAACATTTCGGGATTTCTCCAAAAGCAGCAAGATTAGGTAAGGAACTGCTTCTTTGTGAAGATGAGATTGTTCCGTTAACATCCGATGTATTGCTGGAACCGGAAATTGTCTTTATTAAGCCAATGCAGGTATATTATCAAAGCGTTAAAACCTATTATAACAATGATGAAATTGAAGTATTGTGGGAAAACTTCATGCAAAATGATTTTCCTGGTTCCGGAACAGAATATTTTGGAATTATAGCAGACGAACCATTGATTAAAATGGAAATCAACTGCCGGTACGATGCATGCTCTTCAACACAATCCGCTAACAAAAAGCTGCCTTCAAAAACAATATTCGGTGGTAAATATGCCCGCTTTACCCATACCGGCAGCTATGAAACGATAGACGAAACGTACACCAAAATCTATTCCCGCTGGATTTTTAATTCTGGTCTTGAGTTTTCACACTCTCCTATCATAGAAAAATACGAAAAGCATATTGAACAGGAAGACAATCAGGAAGAACAGCTGACTTATATTTTACTGCCTTTGAAATAAGTTGTCAATTTGGGACAAGTTTTCACATTTTCATCGATCTAATTTTGCCCTGTTAAAAATCAACCAATTATGCAAAAAAAGAAAATCATGCCCCTGTTATTACCAGCTATTTTATTTTCCTGCTCTCAGACAGAATTACCAGAACCACCAGATACAACAAATTCCGGTGCTGCTGTTTACAAAATGCCGGAAGAATCTGCTCCACACGAAGGAACGTGGCTTCAATGGCCCCATCATTATCAGTATGGAACAACTTACCGTAACCGATTGGATGCAACCTGGGTAGCAATGACCAAAGAACTGGTACAGAGTGAAAAAGTTCATATCATTGCTTATGATGGCGTAGAAAAAGCTCGTATTACAGAGTTATTAAACAATGCCGGCATTCCCCTTACCAATATCAATTTCAAACTTTATCAGACAGATGATTTCTGGGTAAGAGATAACGGGCCTATTTATGTAAAGGATCAGAATGGCCAGCTTTTCATTCAGGACTGGGGATTTAACGGCTGGGGTAATAAAGCCGATTACAGCAGATGTAATGCAATTCCTTCAAAAATAGCTGCAGACACCAATGTCCCTAAGATCAATCTCAATTCTGTGATGATCAATGAAGGCGGAAGTGTGGAAATTGACGGAAACGGAGTATTGATGGCCTGTAAAAGCTCCATCCTTAATAACAACAGAAACCCGGGAATGACCCAACAGCAGGCAGAAGCGATATTTACCAAAAATTTAGGAGTCACTAAATTTATCTGGCTGAATGGAAAAGCGGGTCTTGATATCACTGATATGCATATTGACGGTTTTGCCCGATTTGCAAATTCATCTACTATTATCACAATGAATCCTGATGATCTTAATTACTGGCAGGTTCCTGATAGCGACATTGATCAGTTATATGATGCTACCACAAAAAACGGTTCTCCTTATCAGTTCGTAAAAGTTCCGTTAACCAGAAATGACGTGATAACCACTTACGGAAAAAATGTAGGGCGTGCTTCTTACATCAATTATTATATTGCGAACAACCGTGTATTGGTCCCTAATTATAATGATCCGAATGATGCTGTTGCCAATAATATCATTCAACAGCTGTACCCCGGTAAACAGGTTGTTGGAATAGACTGCCGTAATTTATTTGCCAATGGCGGAATGGTACATTGTGTAACACAGCAGCAGCCTCAATAAAAACAAATTTCCCAATAGATAAAGCCTGCTGATTGTTCAGCGGGCTTTTATATATTGATATACAAGTGTTGTTTAGTTGGATTTTTAAATACTTAACCTCATTATATCCTATTTGTTACTACAACAGAAAGGCAGTCGTCAAAAAATAGCGTAAATTTGCTCTGTCCATCAAGTAAAGGATGGTTTCCAGTTTACGTATTATGAAAAAAACAGCAGTTTCTTTATTGGCTCTTCTTCTGAATATTGTTTGCCACGCACAGAATTTTGATGTTATTCCCTTAGGAATCTATGGTGGAGAGCAGGAAGATAATTTATCAGCCTATCTGGTAGGCGCTCCGAAAGACAATGCATTTCTGTGCCTTGATGCAGGTACTGTAAATGCAGGGATACGAAAGGCGATTCAAATGAAAAGTCTTGACGGTTCTGCAGAAACGGTTCTGAAAGATCAGATAAAAGGATATTTCGTATCTCATGGGCATTTGGATCATTTATCAGGGTTGATCATCAACTCTCCGGCAGATTCTAAAAAGGATATTTTCGCTATAGCGCCAGTGATTCAGATTTTGCAAAATCATTATTTTATCACGGATACCTGGATTAATTTTGCCGATCAGGGCCAAAAACCAATTCTTGGAAAATACCATTATAACGAACTTCAGGAAGGAACTGAAATCCCGGCTCCTAAAACTCCGTTTTTTATAACAGGCTATGAACTGAGCCATGTAAACCCATATAAAAGCAGTGCAGCACTGGTAAGAAGAGATGATCATTACCTTCTTTATCTGGGCGATACAGGTGCTGACCGAATAGAAAAGTCTGACCGTCTTGATCATCTTTGGAACACTATCGCTCCACTTGTTAAAAAAAGACAGTTAAATACTATATTAATTGAAGTTTCTTTCCCAAACAGCCAGCCTGAACATCTGCTGTTCGGACACCTTACCCCTAATCTTCTGATTGAAGAACTAAGCAAGCTGAAAGAAAAAACCGGACAAAACAATCTTGAAGGACTCAACATTGTAGTTACACATAGAAAACCAACGGGTGATAATCCGGAACTTATCAAAAAAGAGCTATTGAAAAACAATCCTTTAAAAGTAAATTATATTTTCCCGGAACAAGGTAAAAAGATTAATTTACCATAACAACAGATCAAAAGATGAAGCTTATTTCTGCTTCATCTTTTTTTGTCTCCTATTTCAACTGATTGAATTCTCTTCATAAAAAAACAATGATTTTTTTGTTTCATCAATTTAATATCGTAATATTGCAATATTAAAATTAAAAAAATGGGAGTTACTAAAACAGAAATCTATACCGAAGAGCAGAACAGGTTGGCTTCTCTTCTTAAAGTTTTGGGGCATCCTGCCAGAATAGCTATTTTACAGTATATCATCAACCAAAAGGCATGCATCTGCAACGATCTGGTTGAAGAACTTGGTTTAGCGCAGGCTACCATTTCTCAACATTTAAAAGAACTGAAAAATATTGATCTCATCAAAGGCTCAATTGAAGGAAAATCTGTCTGCTACTGCATTAATGAAAGTATGTGGAAGCAGGTTCAAAGTGAATTCAACCTGTTTTTTAATCAGGATGTCAATATAAAACAATGCTGTTAAAGCATTTTTTTTAACAATAAATCATCGTAATATTGCAATATAACATTAATAAATTTAACATCTGAAATTTTATCTTATTATGAAATTATCCGAAATCAAAGAAATTCTGCTTACCCTTGAAAATGTGGAATTTCAATTAGAAAACGGCTCTTTTGTTCCTGAGCATTTCCATGTGACAGAAATAGGTCAGATAATAAAAAGCTTTATTGATTGTGGGGGTGTAATCCGCAATGAAAAAGCTGTCAACTTCCAGCTGTGGAATGCTGATGACTACGAACATCGGTTGAAGCCCGGTAAATTGCTGCATATTATCCAGCTTTCAGAGGAAAAATTAGGAATAGAAGATTCAGACATTGAGGTTGAGTATCAAAATGAAACAATCGGTAAATATGATCTGGATTTTAATGGTAAAACCTTTGTTTTAAAAAACAAGACTACAGCCTGCCTTGCCCGGGAAGCTTGTGGAATTCCTGACAAACAAAAGAAAAATCTATCTGAACTAACGGGAAATCAATCATCTTGCTGCACACCGGCTTCAGGTTGCTGCTCATAAAACAGAAAATTATGATTCAAAAATTATTAAACACAATCCAATCTTTACATTGGGAAGAAATAACCACGGACCGAAAAAAAGTACTGCAACCACTAATGGATTTTATCCAGCAAAAAGTGACTGAGGGAAAAGAAATCAATCTGAACTTTATCTGTACCCACAATTCACGTCGAAGCCATTTAGCTCAGATATGGGCCCAGGCCGCTGCTTCTTATTTTACAATTCCCGGAGTTCAGTGTTATTCCGGAGGAACGGAAACAACAGCCTTATTCCCTAAGATTGTGGAAACTTTGGATGAACAGGGTTTTATGATTTTCAGCCTGGCAGAGACAAACAATCCTGTGTATGCCGTAAAATATGATGACAATACTATGCCTGTCATTGGCTTTTCCAAAAAATACGATAGCCACTTCAATCCTGTTTCCGGATTTGCTGCAATTATGACATGCTCACAGGCAGATGATGGATGTCCGTTTATTCCTGGAGCTGAGAAAAGAATTCCGATTACGTTTGAAGATCCTAAGCTCTCAGACAATACTCCCGCACAAACCGCCGTATATGCTGAAAGAAGCTTACAGATTGCCACAGAAATGTTTTATGTTTTTTCAAAAATCAGGAAGTAACTATGAGGCCACGATTGAAATTTCTTGATCACTATCTTACTTTATGGATATTTCTGGCGATGGCCACAGGTATTGGTCTGGGACATATTTTCCCTGTCATTCCCGATATGATCAACTCATTATCCGTAGGGACTACAAATATTCCCCTGGCAGCAGGGCTTATTCTGATGATGTATCCACCTCTGGCTAAGGTTGATTACTCTCTTTTACCTTTGGCATTTAAAGATAAAAAAATCATAGGTATTTCTTTATTTCTCAACTGGATCATCGGTCCCGTTCTGATGTTTGGTCTAGCAATCCTCTTTTTAAGGAATGAACCTGATTATATGGCAGGTCTGATTCTTATCGGACTGGCAAGGTGTATCGCGATGGTCATCGTCTGGAATGATCTGGCCAAAGGGAATCGAGAATACGCAGCCTTACTGGTTGCTTTAAACAGTATTTTTCAGATGTTTACTTATAGCTTTATGATCTGGCTGTTTATTACAATACTGCCTCATCAGCTGGGTCTCACCAGTTTTAATGTAAATGTCTCTATGAAAGATACCATAGAAAGTGTACTTATTTACCTGGGGATTCCTTTTTTAGCAGGTTTTCTTACCCGTCATTTATTGATAAAATCAAAAGGTACAGTATGGTACAACACAAAATTTATCCCTCAGATATCTCCCGTTACCTTATTTGCGCTGTTATTTACCATCATATTGATGTTCAGCTTAAAAGGGTCTAAAATAGTGGAGCTACCCATGGATGTGGTAAAAGTGGCAATCCCATTAATCATCTATTTTATTCTCATGTTTTTTGTGAGCTTTATAATAAATAAGGCGTTAAAAATTCCATATGATAAAAATGCTTCTATAGCCTTTACAGCTACAGGAAATAATTTTGAACTGGCCATAGCGGTTGCCATTTCAGTCTTTGGTATTCATTCTCCACAGGCTTTTGTAGGAGTAATTGGCCCTCTTGTAGAAGTCCCTGTACTCATATTACTGGTGAAAGCAGGTTTGCTCATGAAAAAGAAATGGTATCACTAAAGTAAATACATTATCACAGCTATACTGTTCTCATTTTGTATATTTGAATGGTAATAACGTCTATCATTTGGAAAATATCATCAATCATTTTAAAAAGTATCTTCCTCTAAACAATGAAGAAATACAGGCTTTAAAAGACCGTGTAACTGAAAGGAAAATTAAACGCAGACAGTTTCTTTTGCAGGAAGGAGATGTATGCAAATATTTTACCTATGTACAAAGCGGCTGCTTCAAAATGTATGGTGTGGATGATAAAGGTGTAGAACACAATCTTGTTTTTGCAACAGAAGATGACTGGATTTCAGATATTGGCAGTCTTCACAAGGAAATACCTTCAAAACTGTTTATTGAAGCGATTGAGCCATCGGTCGTGTTACAGATTTCCAAAGGGGATTTATGGTTTTTATATACCCATTATCCAAAATTTGACAGAAACTTCCGTGTAATCATTGAAAACAAATATATTGAACTTCAGGACCGTTTATTGCAAACATTTAGTACTACTGCTCTGGACCGGTATGAAAGTTTTATCAGTCAATATCCTCATTTAGCGAAGAGATTACCTAATACACAAATCGCTTCCTATCTGGGTGTAACTGCCGAATTTCTGAGTAAAATAAAGAACGGACGATTTAAAAAATAGCTGTACCCTTAATCTACATTAAGGGTATTTCTTATCCTATCTTATAGGCAGCAAATAAGAGTTCATTGCAACTTTGTGGAGTCAATATTGACAACCAATTTTTTAAAACAAAGTAATGAACACAAAAAATCCAAAAACAAAAATTGCCATTATAGGCTTAGGAAACATTGGCAAAGCTATTGCCGCCAATCTTGTAAAAGGCAGCCATCCGGTTATTGTATCTTCAAGGGAGATTGAAAAGGCGGAAAATTTTGCCAGAGAACTGGGCGATCTTGCCAGTGCGGAAGAAATTTCCAAGGCAATTGATCATGCAGATGTGATTATTCCTGCAATTTATTTTGATAAAATTAAAGAGTTTCTAAAACAATACGCTGAAGAACTGAAAGGAAAAATTATCGTAGATGTCTCGAATCCTATTGCCCCGGATGAAAACGGAGGATTTAAAAAGATTATCGATAAAGATACTTCTGCCGGCCAGACTCTTTTATCTTTAGTTCCAAAAGATGCCAGCTTTATCAAAGCATTTGGAACATTGGGAGCCGCTTCTTTATCCGGATCTGCATTTTCAGAGCCTGAAAGAAAAGTACTTTTTTATGCTTCAGACAGCATCAACAGCAATAAGTATATTGAAGAACTGATTACTGACAGCGGTTTTGAACCTCTGCATATAGGAAGTATCAGTCAGTCTATCCGCATTGAAGTATTCGGTGACCTGCATGAATATGGTGGATTAGGCAAACCGGTAACTCTTGAGGAAGCCAAAAATGCACTTAACCAATCCAAAGAATAACACTTTTGCTTTATGAAAGTAATCATCTCATTAGCAGTACTGCTATTCACTTTAACAGCCTGTCAAAGCGACAAAAATAAGAAACAAGTTAATTCCACAACTCTTAATTCGACAACAATGGAAAATAAAACAGCAAAAACTGAAATAGAAAAATCATTAGGTATTTACTTTGATGCCCTTAACAAGTCAAATGTAGAACAGGCCGTTCACCAATATACATCTGATGGTATTTTTATGCCAACCGGACTGCCAACAGCAGCCGGAACATCAGAACTTACAACGGCCTACGAAAATGTGTTTAAGGCCATCCAGCTTAATGTAACGTTCAGGGTTGAAGAAATTATATTATCAGATAGTATTGCGTTTGTCCGTACACAGTCAAATGGAACACAGCTTATACATGCCAACAATCAGAAAACAGATGAATTAAACAGGGAATTTTTCCTGATGAAAAATGAAAACGGAAGTTGGAAAATTTCGCGGTATATGTTCAATCAGCCCAAATAGCTGATAAAGTCAAAAACCTCAATATAATATGTATATTGAGGTTTTCTACATGTCATCTATGCTTATATTTCATTCATAACAGATTCATTCTTGTCATCTTTTGAATGGGCATATCGGTAAACAAAATACCATGTAATAAGGATCTGGAATAATATAACCGATGGCAGAAGGAAAGGATAACGGACAAAAGGATTCAGTGCATCACCGTGTGCCAGCATAATCGGCAGGTCTATAATATTGAATATAATAATTACCCAGAGCAATGCTTTATTGCCTTTAAAATACCACCAGCAAAATATCCCATAAGCAAACTCAATAATGAAATTCAGAATGGGATAATCCAGAATTCCCAGCCCTAAAACCGGTTTGGCAGAGAATGGCGACAGCTGAATATCTTTCTCATGAAAAATCACATCAATGACAACATGAGACAGGACGCCAATGGCAAATGCCAACGCTAATTTCCTGTTTTTATACCCCCAGTTGATCACACAAAATGAAAGTACCGCAGCAGCAATTCCTGAAAAAACAGAATGTGAATATGGCAGAAAGTCAAGATGTACCCTACCCCCCGAGATTGAAAAGTGTTCCCAACCCAGATAGTTGAAAAATACCCAGAATACTTCTACAAGCTGTACGGAAACCAACAGTGGGAACAATGGAAGTTTGGGATTGTTTTTTTTAATCAACAAAGCTGTTGCAGCATGGTTAATGGCATACATAATATCAGATTTAAATTATATAGGCAAAGATGCTGCACCTATTTTATATAAGCTTGTATGATTCGGCTATTCTGCAACAACAGTGTGGGAGCCTGCCCGAACATCCTCTTGAACGTTCGGTTGAAATGTGGAGTATCTGAAAACCCTGCTTCCAGGGCTGCATCTGTGATATTACAGCCGTCTATGATATACTGTAATGCGGTTAAAAGTCGTGTCCAAAGAATATATTTTCTCACAGGAATGCCAACCTGTTCTGTAAACAAATGAATGAGTCTGCTTGGAGAAAGATAAGCTAAAGCTGATAAACTTTCAATCTTTAATGGTTCATGCCCGGGTTGCTTAAGAACCTCCAGAACTCTGACGATCCTTTCATCCATTCTCTTGTTTCCATCGGTATCCGACAGTTTCTGAAGGAATTGAAGTATTATATTAAAAATAGAGTCAGCAGATGTATTCTCCTCCAGCAAAGGCTTTATACCTATCAATAGTTCATCTATAATGGTTTCCGGTAATATTGTTATTTTTTTCCCGGACAGATAATTTTTCTTAAGTCCGGCACCTATTTTACATTCAGGATCAATATTGATCAGCAGGAATTCATTGTTGTAAGTTCTGCATTCATGAGGTTCATCAGAATTGATGATAACCGCTTTATTTTTAAGAACGGAACCGGATGAAATCACTTCTATTTCGTCCTCAAGGCTTATAGCAATCTGTATAGCATGATGCTCGTGAACAACAGTGTCAATAGCACGCCCAATATAGATAAAGTATCCGGTTGAGAAAAATAATAGTGGTTGTTTCATATAGCCTGGCAGTATACTTTTTGTACTCGAATATGTTTAAATAAAGATAGATGAATAAAGCCTGCCCGGCAAAATATTTCTATGAAAAGATTTATAAATCCAAATTTCAGTTTCAATATTGAGTATTGAATTTATTAAAAACATTATAGTTACATTGGCGCTACTTATCGCAAAACCATGAAAACCTTTCCCCTTTTTATTTTATTATTATCGAATCTGCTTTTATCACAGCAATCAATCAACAGAGAAACTAAAAGCATTACCATAACAAAGACTGACAATGTCAAGAATATAGTTGACAGTGCTTTACATAAAATGATTACAAAGCCACTGATTCATTCTGCTTCGATTGGTGTGGTTTACCATGGAAAGGAATATATAGGACATTATGGTGAATTAGAAGAAGGGAAGAAGAATATTCCAAATAATGAAACAATTTATGAGATCGGTTCATTGAGCAAAACACTTACGGGAATATTGACAGTAAAAGCCGTACAAGATAAGAAACTGCATATTGATGATGACGTACAAAAGTATTTAGCAGAAAGCTATCCAAACTTAAAATTTAAGAATCGTCCTGTTAAAATCAAGGATCTTCTGTCACACACCAGCGGTATTCCCGGCATGCTTCCCCCTGAAGCAAATACGATCCTACAGAACTTCACAGATCATGACACGCCAGCCAAACTCAATACATTATATCGAAATTACAACAAAAAGGATTTTTTAACAGATCTGCATCAGGTGAGAATCGATACGATTTCAGGTTATAAATACTCTTATTCCAGTGCTGGTACTCAGCTTATGGCTGCCATTTTAGAGAAGGTTTACAAAACTGATTTTGAAAAACTTCTGACAGATTATCTATCTGAAAACATGGGAGCAGAACATACTAAGATCACACTTTCCAACCAGGAATTAAAAAGACTTGCCAGTGGTTATCATAGTGACAATCCTGTAATTACATCCCCAATGCCGATATTACCCTGGGGTGCATCCGGCAATATAAAATCTACTTTGCCTGATATGGTAAAATACATACGGTTTTTATTGCAAAAAAACGAGATTATCCAAGAATCATTCCGACCTCTTGTAAAATTTGATCCTGAGTTTAGTATTGGATATTTCTGGAATATTATTACAGACAAAAAATTAGGAACCTATTATTTGCATCATGGTGGTGTACCGCGTTCGCAATGCTATATTTATATCATTCCCAAATATGAACTGGGTATTTTTATTATCACAAATCAAAGTGGAAATAATACCGCTTCAGTAATGGAGGAAGCATTAAACGAAATATTTGATAAGATCATTCAATCTAATCCAAAAAGCTAAAACCGAAAGTCTCTTTTTTTGAAAAACGTAAGACAATGACACTCATAAATTAAAATAAGCCATATACTTATGAAGGTATATGGCTTATAGTTATGAACATTAATAATGCAGCATCGTGTGTCATAGAGCCATCTTCAGTATACTTAATAACCTCCTCACCTTCTTCTATAATTCCTTTGATGGCTTTACATTCCTTCTTTTCAGGTGTTTTGCCAAGGAGTTTAAATACTTTTTCCAATCGGCTTATATGTTTCTTTGTCTGAAGCTGATGATCCTCAAATGCATCTTTCAGCTCTTCGGTAGTGGCTGCTTCCTGCATTTTATCCAAAGCTTTTATAATTGCACCCTCAACATAATAGATATCTTTAAGTGCTAACACAAAAAGTTGATGAAGACTGGAATTTTCTTTAGTACTTTCATTAGCTTTTGGAGTTGCTGCTGAAGTACTTATCATCTTGTTCCTATTGAAAAGTGCCAGCTTTTCTAATACAAGATTCTAAGGAATAGCTTCTATTTTTCGTTGAAGTATCGCAAAGTTACATTTTTTGTAACTTATTTTACAAATATAGGTAATATGTTTCAATATTGGCATATATCCCAATATGCTTTTTTAAGAAATAATGCATTTTGCTAGCAAACTAGGTAAAGATGGATATTAATAAAGATTTACAATTTCTAATAGGCAAAAAAATTTCTGAAATAAGGCTGAAAAATAAACAAAATCAACAAGATATAGAGTTTCTTACCAATATAGATGTGGCTGAAATTAGTAAGTATGAAACAGGAAAAAGAAATTTAACATTAAAGACTCTTACAAAATTTGCCTTAGCTTTAAGAATACATCCCCAAGAGTTATTTAATTTTGACTTTGATATTAAAAAGTATCAAGTTGATGAATAAGTTTTTATGACATAAAAAATTCTTAATATCAATGTTGTAACTAAGACTTCAAAAAGAATTGATTTGATTATTGAAATAATTTCATTTTATAATACCTCAATAAATAATCATAAATTATCATCTCAAACAAGCGCTGATTGGAGATGAAAAGCCTGTTAATATTCATATGGAATATACTACTGAAAAAGCTTTGCAAAGACATTCCTAAAGATTGGTTTTCATTATGGTAGATAATATCTTGTAAAGCCGAATTACTTTCTTCAATATTAGAAATAATAATATTCCGCTCTTCCAAAAATTCTTCTGATTGAGTAAAATCTACATATTTTGGCTTAAACTCCCGATATTTTTTGTCTAATTGTGAGTTAAGTCTTTTATCTGCATTAAATTCTTGTTTAAAAGCAATGTTGAAATCTTTGATCCAATCCAGTTTTTCTTGGACTGAAAGATTGAGCTGAGTCAAAACTTCATCAATATAAAAAAGAGAAACAATGATTTTTTCCTCATCATCGTAATGTAGGTATTGTAAGATGAACTCACTGTTTTTACAAAACAAGGTTTCAGAACCTTCAATGGTGTTTTCCCCATAACGTTCAATTTCCCGGTTATAAGTATCAATCACAATACTCGAAATTTCCCCACTTTCTATATATTGTTGAAATTTATTGTTAATTCTATCAAGTATTTTACTGTAATCATTAGTATTATTCAGCCTAAACCTTACCCTTAAATGCGGCTTCGAATCATAATACCGGATGAAAAACCATTTTGAAATGTAGTTGTTTTTCTGAAAATATTCTATGAAGGGCTGAACTGTTTCTTCTAAAATTAGATCTGCTGTTTTCACCCCGGTATAAATTTTAAGATAAAGCCATTCGCTTCCCGGAGGAAATTTCCTTTTCATCATGATGTATGTGCTTTTATTTTACTTTGTACATTGGAAAGATGAACTCTCGTTTAAAATCATCATTTTCGTTATACAGAAACTCTTCAATGATAATTGATTTTTCACTTTTTACAGTTTGTATAAAAAGTTTTGCCATATCATAATTTTCCAAATTCATAGTTAAAGTATTGTCAAATTTTCTCCATTGAATCCACACAGGAATTTTTCTTTTGTTTCTCCAATTTCTTAGTTTCAGTAAAAAATCCTCTTTGTCTGAATTCAATAAATCTAAAGAAGAAATATCTTTTTCAGTAATTTTCCATCTGGCTTTTGAAAGAATAATATTATCATATTCTACTCTTGGTAAAAATTTATAAATATGTTCTAATCCTCCCCAACTGAAATGAAGCCCCGATCTAATATTTTGGGAATATAAATCAGATAAAAAGTGATAGACAGGAAGAGTATTTGTATAATAATTATGAGCGTTTGTTAAATAAGGAATGATCTTTTTATTTAATTTCTTTGAGCGTAAAACAATTTCATCATTTTTCAAGGAAATATACAAATCCTTTACAGGTATTTGATTTTCGGTAGGCAAAAGAGATTGGGCTAAATAAGGAATTTCATATTGCCTTAAAGTTGGCCTTCTTATTACATTTCCGATTCTTGCTTCCGGCAAATGGATTATTTCTGCTAAAATCTCATCAGAATTAAGCTCTTGCTCTTTTTGGGCAATGATTTTTGTCAGATTCTGAACTTGCGATTTTTCTGAACAAAATCGCCCCAGAAGGTTAGCTGCACTACTTCCGGTACTGCTGCTAAAAACTAATTTTTCCTGATTATTATCCGAAATGAGTTCTGTCATGATGGAAATCGTATCTGGTAAATCATCCCATCTCTGTTCAAAACCTTTAAAATCTTCGTCATATAATTCAATACTGTATTGATTCTCCAATAAAGCTTCCTGCACCTTTTCATTAAGAATCTCATGAACTGAATTAAGCTCAATATTCTTGTTTTGGTTTTTCTGTGGAACCGGAAATATAAGGTCTTCTAAATAAGGATGGATACCTTTTGCGAAAGTATTTTGTTTGTAGCCAATACCTACTTCATTATCCAAAACATACAGCAATGGTAATTCCTGTGTTTCAAATCTTTCGTTAAAAGCTTTTTTAAATTTTGAAAATTCACTTTCCCTTTGACTCAAAGTGATTTTGTTTAAAAAGCTTATTCCTTTTTTTAATTGCTTTTTCCATTCAAAAGACAAATGAAACAAAGCTTTATGATAAAGGTCGGTTTGGAAAAGATATTTTGGTTCATATTCTATAGCAAATGATTTTATTAATTCTTCAATTTCAGTATACCTGGAGATCGGATTACCAGTGTTTTGGTCTAATTCATTCAGCTTATTTTTTATCGAAATTAAAACTTCGGCTTCGTCTTTTATTTCTCTTCTGCCTAAAATAGTAATGATGGTATCCAAGAAATCGTTTCCTGAAACATTAGGTTCTAACTCACTTACCAACACCTGATTATTGATGAGTTCTTCCACAAATTCTACGGCTTCTTCTTCTGTGATTTCTTCATCAATCAAAATTTCTGCAATTTGTCGTATAGTTTTCCCTTGTTTTGAAAAATCTAATATTTGTTGTAATTCGTTTGAAAGTGGCGCAGATGAAATAATATAATCTCTTTTCCCACTATTATATTCATATTCAACGTAACGAATTTTATGACCTACTCTATAAATACTGTTGTTGGGAGAAAATAAAAGCTTCCTTCTTATCTCCGGTTGTTTCACAAAATGTTGAGCTAAGGAAACAAGAAAGTGCATATCCAATTTGGTATCTCTAATTTTTTCTGAAATTGGAATTGTCATCCTGAGCTTGTCGAAGGATCCCAACCCAACTGCTGAAAATAAGCCGAATGGAGTACAGCGTGTACTTATTCGGCTATAATATTTTAGTATGGTTTGTTTTAGTTTTTGATGTTCTTTTGGCAAAAGCTGTTTTTCTGAACTAATCCATTTAGTTAATTCTTCATACAGATTAGGTGAAGCCAAGTAAATGGCTTCCTGAAATATTGAATTGGCACAGATTTCTTTCAGTTCTGCATCCGTAATTTCATCTTTACTATTTATTGTCTGTTGAAAGTTTTTGCAAGAAAATGAAGGAGTACGCATTACATATTCATCAAAAAATTGATACGGAAAACGTGACATTTATTTTTTGGTGTTTTCTTTTGGCTGGTAATCTGGATGTCCTAATTGCCAGAATGCAAAGGCAAAAATGTCTGAAAGGTTTGAATGTCCATGAAGAGTAGTTGTATTGCCGCCATGTCCTCCTTCATAATCTATTTGAAGTAATACAGGATTTTTTGAAGTATTATTCGACTGTAGTTTAGCAGCAAATTTTGTAGGTTCCCAAACCGGAACTCTAGGATCATTTATCCCTCCGGTAATGAATGTTGCAGGATATTTCACTCCTCTTTTGATATGGTAATAAGCATCCATTTCCAGTAAAGCTTTAAACTCTTTAGAATCTTGTAATGTTCCATATTCATCTACATTGCTACCAATAGTAAGCACATCCCTTAATGTATTTGTTGTTGGCACTTCCAGAATTACAGCTTTGAATAAATCAGGTCTTTCTGTCATGGCTCGTCCTACTGTAATTCCTCCCGCACTGGCCCCCCAAATGGCAACTTTATCTTTTGAGGTATATTTTTCATTAATTAAATATTCTGTACAATCAATTAAATCTCTCCAGGTATTTGGTTTTGTTTCTTTATACCCTCCTAAGCGCCATTTTTCTCCTCTTTCTCCTCCTCCTCGCACATGAGCAATAGCCATTACTCCTCCTTGATTTACCCACAATAAATAGGTCAGAGCAAAGAACGGTCTCTGAGAATATCCGTAAGCACCATACGAATCAAATAGAACCGGATTATTACTATTTAAAATAATATTTTTATTGTATATGAGAGATAATGGTATTTCTTCACCGTCCCTTGCTTTTATGGTGATTTCCTTAACTAATATTTCTTTAAACTCAGGATATTCTGCAATAGGAGACATATTTTCAGGAGAAAAAGAATTTATTTTTATATCATATCTAAAGCGCTGCTCTTCATTCGCCCAACCAGAGCAGCTTACCCAAATGTCTGAAAAATCTTTTCCTTTTGCTTGCAAATTGATATTTCCTGAAGGGAAAGGTAGTTTGATAGGAATGCTTTTTCCCTCTTTATACAAGTATAATTTTGCTTCAACTCCGTTTTTTGTAGTTGTGTAATAAATACCATCCTTAGTGAATCTATATTGTCCTATCACTTCATCATTTCTTTCTGGAATAAGAATTTCAGGATTTTTATAATTTGGAGCTATTATATTAGTTTTACAAAGTGTGTAATTTTGAGCGTTATACTGAGATAAAAAATACAAATCATTATCTACTACCTGTAAAGATCTAACTTTATCTTCTTTCGTATAAAGAGTTTTCCACGTTTTTTTATTTTCTAATAAATCTTGTTTAGGAATTATAAATGTTTGTCTGTAATAATTATTGTCAAGTAACATTCCTACGTAATATTTATCATTAGAATCTAAAATAATAGGGGCTCTTTTTTCATCTATTTTTAGCTCAGGATTATTTTTAGCAGAAAAAATATCTGCCAATTCTTTTGGATTTGTCCCTATTTTGTATAAAATAGCTTGTGTGTGTTTATAGAAATTCTGAGATTTGGAATCATCGATTGGAAAATATGTATAGAAAAATCCTGAATTATCATTCAACCACTTAATCCCTCCTACATTTGCGGGCATTGTATTAGTAATTACTTCGGGATGGATGTATCTGTTTTTCACATCCATAATAATAACCTCTGCAAGCTCCTTCCCTTTTTCAGCCATTGCAATAGCTACCTTACTTCCAATTAAGTCAGGGCTAATGTGGTTAATTACAAACTCATGATTCTGTTCATTACTTTTATAATTAGCAGGATCATAAAGTAATTCCTCCTTTCCTAAAAACCCTTCCCGATAATAAAGCTTTGCTGCTTTTTCATTACCATCTTTTTTTAAATAAAAATATTTATCATTATTAGTTATATTTAAATTTGAAACAGAATATCCCTGTCTTTTATCAAACTCCAACCTTTTATCTAAATAAAATTTTCTTTTAGGAATTTGACTAAGAATTAAATTAGTATAATCCGTTTGAGTCTTCATCCATTTCTTTGTTGAAGGGCTCTCTAAATTTTCTAAATTTCTGTACTCATCTACGATTTTAGTCTCAAAATATTCATCTGTTGTAGGAACAGATGGAGCAAGATTTCTTTTTTGAGCATTTAAAGGAAGGGTACACAAAGTACTAATAATGATAAATATTAATTGTCTCATTTTTTATCTTCTTATTGATACAGGATTTTGAGGAATTAAAGTTCCTGGTTCATCATTAGCATTATCTAATTGATTATTTCCTCCGTTAATTGTTTTCATTTCACTAATTTTCATTATTTGCATTTTCTTTAATGATAATTTTTTTTCTGATTTAATTGTCTTTTTTTTCATCGATAATAATATTTAAAAATCAAACGCAAATAAAAGAATATTTTCCAATGTTACAATAAAAATACAATATGGATTTATAAATCCATCATTTCAAAAACAATTTAAAATACTAATTATCAAAAATTTAAATACATTTATTTGAGATTTTTCATGGATTCCTAATTTAATGAATAAAATGTAAATTTGCAGTGTATTTACAAAATGATGAAGTATATATTTCCAATTATAATATTATTGTTTAATAATTTGGCAGATGCTCAAAACCATAATATTGATAGTTTATCTGAATTTAAATATTCCCAGCTGAAAAATAAATTTTATGATTATTACGATCATAATCAATTTCCGCAGTCTGAGCAAATAGCAAAATATTACCTCCAAAAAGCTAAAAAGGAAAAAAATGCACTCGAAATAGCAGAGGGCTATAACCTTATACATTTTAATAAAGATTTTCCCGTTGCTTTAAAGTATATTGATAGCATAGCTGCAATAACAAAGGATATAAAAGGAAGCTTCTATCCTGCCAGAACTTTGTTGATAAAAGGGAATTTATATTATAAGAATGATAATTTAAAAGCAGCGTTAGATAGTTATATTTTAGGGCTTAAATATGCAAAAGAACAAAATGATGAAAGACAAATTGCCTATGCAGACATAAATATTGCTTACATTAACAGTTATATAGGCAAAAATGCAGAAGCTGCAAAAATATTCAGACGTTATCTATATAATAGAAATGACATAACTGATGATTATCAGCACAACCAAATGCGTATAGCACTCATAAGCTGCTATCTTGATATTAATAAATTGGATTCTGCAAATATTCTGATTCGGGAGGGGCAAATATCTGCCAGTATCAGTAAAAATAATTATGATATTAATTTGTACTCTTTTTTATCAGCAAAATATGACCTAAAACAGAGAAAATATAAGACTGCTATTACAAAACTATCCAAAGTGTATGACGATATAGTAAGAATCAATCCAAACAATGCTAATAATGCACTTTATAATTTAGGAAAAGCTTATGATGGTTTAAAAAACAAAGAAAAAGTTGTAGAAACATACACTAAGTTAGATTCTAACGTACAAAAGACTAATATTACCTTTCCTGAACTCCGGGAAGTATACACGTATCTTATAGATTATTACAAAGAAAAGAATGATAAAGAAAAACAATTGTATTATATTGATCGTTTTTTAAAAGTAGACAAAAAACTTGATGAGCAGTTTCAATATTTGTCCACAGAACTGCCCAAGAAATATGACACCCCTAATCTTTTACAAGAAAAAGAAGAGATTATCAACGATCTAAAAAACAAGAAAATAATTTTATATGCTTCTATTGTTTTTTTATTATTAATTCTTTTATTGGTTGTATATCTTTATTATAAAGCAAAGAAAACAGCAAAAGAACACCGGAAAATTGCCCAGGAACTGATTCATAGTATTGAAAAAAGAAATTCTGAATCTACTATAGATATTAAAAAAGAAATTCCTGAGCTGTATCAAATTCCTGAACATGCTGAAACAGAAAATATAATAACTAAAACTGTTCCGGAAGAGGTTACTCTATTTATTCTAAATGAATTGGAAACTTTTGAAAATAAACAATTGTTTTTAAAAAATGGGATTACATTAGTCAATCTGGCAAAAAATATAAAAACCAATACATCTTATTTGTCTGAAACGATCAATAATCATAAAGGAAAGAATTTCACTTCTTATCTTAATGATCTGCGTATTGATTATGTTTTGGAAAGACTTGTAAAAGATAAAAAATTCCGTTCTTATAAATTACCGGCTATTGCGGAAGAAATTGGTTATAATAATGTGCAGGCATTTGCGGTTGCATTCAAGAAGAAAACCGGAACTACCCCTTCAATTTACATTAAAGAAATCGAGAACTCAACTACAGTTTAACTTATCATTTATTTTATTGAATTTCAATTGATTTTAATTTTTAAAATTTATAAATCCATACACTAGATTTATAAATCCTGATATCTATTACTTTTTTCATGTTCAACTCTTGCCTAAGTTTGTCTCAGGAAAAAACAAATATTTTTCTTTTCATAATGCGCAGTATGAAAAGTATAAATAGAGCTGATCAGCAAAAAAGCCCATGTCAGGGATTATATGGCAAAATAATTTACTAAATTTAAAATCTTAACAAAATGAATTTAAAAAATTTAAACGTAATAGAGCTTGATGCTAAAGAAGTAAAAGAAATTGAAGGCGGATGGTGGCAAGCAGTTTTAACTGCATTAGCATGGTCTGCTTGGGAAAATGTTGGGGACATCAGAGAAGGGTTTAGCGATGGCTATAACGGTGTAAAGCCAAGACACTAATCAATAACTAATAAAAAAGGAGAATGTTAAAAGGAAACAACAATATTAATAAAAAAAGGGTCATGATATTTCTACTTATTTTCATATTAACTGTTTCGATAATGAAATATTCTCCCGCAATTATTAAGTTTTTAATTAATCAATTAAAATAAAGAAAAATGAATTTAGACAATAGAAAATTCCTTGAGCTAAATGAAGCTCAAATGAGAAATATTTCAGGTGGAGAATCCGGTTGGTATTGGGTTATGTATACAGTTGGAGGTGCAGTTAGATGGTATACTACTCAAACAGCTCTTGCGGCTTCAGCAATGCCACACTAATATAATTATTTAGGCTATTTCACTTGGGAATAGCCTAATTTAACAATTCATGAAAAAAATAATTATTTTTATAGTTTCGTTTGCAGCCGCATTACTAAACGGTTATTTTTTTAATTACATTAATAATGCTTATTTTCAAATAGAAAGCAACAATACAGAAAATTTTTCTCAAATTGAAAAAATAATTATCATACTGATGATTGCTCCTATTTTAGAAACTTTAATTTTTCAGCATATTCTTTATCTAGTTCTTAAAAAAATTAAAATCCAAAACGATATATTATGTATAGTTATCATGAGTATAATCTTTTCCTCAATGCACTATTACAATTGGCTTTACATGGTGATGACATTTTTCGGAGGATTAATTCTAAATAATCTTTATCTCTATTATTATAAGCACAACAATAAGTACTGTTTTATTTTAACTGTTCTCTTCCATGCGTTATTTAATCTTTACGGTTATCTATTTATAATGTAAAAATCACTTTTTTCAATGTTCAAAAAATTAATTTATATAGGAATATTAATTCTTGTAGTTACCTTCCTATGCATTTTACCAATAATAAAAGTCCCCATTTCCTCTTCATCAAGAGGAGTGATACGATCTGTTCAGGAGAACACTAAAATTTCTGCTATTGTTTCAGGGAGAATTATTTATAGTAAACTAAAAAAGAATAATCAGGAACTCAAAGAAGGGGATACGTTGCTCATCGTAACAGCAGAGCAGCTGGATACTCAAAAGAATTTACAAAACAACCAGAGTTCAGATTATTCAGCACAATTGCAGGATTTAAATAGACTTACAAGAGGACAAATCTCAGGCTTACAAACCGGGCAATACCAAAGAGAATTATCTGCCATGCAGGAAAAAATTGCTCAGGTACAAACACAATTGTCTTTAGCTCAAAAAGATTTTGACAGAGCAGCAACTCTTTACAATCAAGGGGTAATTCCAAAGGCAGAGTATGATAAGTTTTTCTATAATCTTCAAGGACTTAAAAATCAGATTGCCGGAATAAGAGAACAACAAATTGCCCAATGGCAAACACAGAAAAGAGAAGTAGAAAGGCAAATCCGTTCTTTAGGTTCAGAAGTGCAACGCATTAATCAGGAACAAAAAAACTATATCATTACAGCTCCCGTTTCGGGAAGACTTGTTAATTTCTCCGGAATACAGAAAAATAATTTTCTGACGCTAGGACAAGATATAGGAGAAATTTCCCCAGAAGTTTCCTTAATTGCTGAGTGTCTGGTTTCACCAAAAGATATAGGTTTTATTCATAAAGATCAGAACGTAAAATACCAAATAGATACTTATAACTATAATCAATGGGGGTTATTGGAAGGCAAAGTTTATGAAATCGATCAGAATATTAAAATTAACGAACAAACCGGAGAAGCTTTCTTTAGAGTTATCTGCCAAATGGATAAAAACTATTTACAATTGAAAAACGGCTACAAAGGACAGGTTGATAAAGGAATGACTTTTACAGCACGCTTCCATTTAATTGACCGCACGTTATGGCAATTATTATTTGACCGCGTAGATGATTGGTTTAATCCAAAATTGAAATGATGAAATCAAAGATTCCATCTGGCCAATAAAAAAATAAACATGAACAGATGAAAAAAAATATATTGATAAAGCAGCATGATATTAAAGATTGTGGTGCTGCTTGTCTTGCTTCCGTAGCGATTCATTACGGACTTAAAATGCCCATTGCCAAGATCAGGCAGGTCTGCCATACTGATACAAGGGGAACGAATGTTTTAGGGCTAATACAGGGATTGGAACAAATGGGTTTCAATGCAAAAGGGGTAAAGGGAGGTATTGATGCTTTGCCTGAACTTCCATTGCCAGCTATTGCCCATGTTATTATTAACGGACAAATGCATCACTATGTAGTCATTTATAAAGTTACTAAAGACAAAGTCACAGTGATGGATCCTGCAAGAGGAAAATTAGAGGATTACACAATAGATGAGTTTTCAAAGATCTGGACGGGTGTGTTAATTCTTTCAGAGCCCAATGAATATTTTGAGCAGAGAAACGAAAAGACAAGCCTGTATAAAAGATTCTGGAACTTGGTCCAGCCACACAAAAGTATCTTAATACAAGCTTTATTGGGAGCGCTGGTGTATACTATTTTGGGATTATCAGCCTCTATTTATATTGAAAAAATTACAGATTATGTTCTGATAGACGGAAACAAAAGGCTTTTAAACCTTCTTTCTGTAGGAATGATTGTAATACTACTGTTTCAGATTTTTATTGGTGCTATGAAAAGTGTTTTGGTCTTGCAGACAGGGCAAAAAATGGATAAGCACCTTATTCTCGGGTATTACAAACATTTATTAAAATTACCTCAACGTTTTTTCGACACCATGAAGGTTGGAGAAATCATATCTAGGGTAAATGATGCCGTAAAAATCCGAACATTTATCAATGATGTTTCGATACAAATTTTTGTTAATATTTTCATTATCATATTTTCCTTCGCTTTAATGTTCACTTATTACTGGAAATTGGCATTAATTACAGCCTTAGTAATTCCTTTTTATTTTTTAGTATATTGGATTACCAATAAATTGAATAAAAAAGCAGAAAGACAATTAATGGAAGAAAGTGCTGAGTTGGAATCTCATTTGGTAGAATCTATCACTTCTGTAAAGACAATCAAACAATTCGGTGTAGAAACATTTGCAAATAATAAAACTGATAATGCTTTTTCAAAACTCCTGAAAACCATCTATGCTTCGGTAATAAATGCTTTGTTTTCCGGAAATTCCTCTGAATTTTTATCACGAATTTTTACGATTGTTTTACTTTGGGTGGGTTCAGGTTATGTTATTGATAGAGTGATTACTCCCGGAGAATTGCTGTCTTTTTATGCTTTGATCGGGTATTTTACAGGTCCTGTATCACAATTAATTGGAATGAATAAAACCATTCAAAATGCTTTAATTGCAGCTGACCGCCTTTTTGAAATCATGGACTTGGAACGTGAGGAAAATATCGAAAAGCTAGATCTCACAAAAGAAAATGTTGGAGATATACAGTTTAAAGACATAAGCTTTAGCTATGGGAGCAGAACTGAAGTTTTCACGAATTTTAATTGTCTTATAAAAAAAGGAAAAACTACAGCTATTGTTGGAGAAAGTGGTAGTGGTAAAACGACATTAGCCTCTTTAATCCAAAATTTATACTCGCTTAAAACGGGTAAAATTATGATCGGAGATTATGCTGTTAATTATATTTCCAATTATTCTTTAAGAAATTTAGTATCTGTTGTTCCGCAGCAGATCGATCTTTTTTCAGGAAACGTTATTGAAAATATTGCTTTGGGTGAGGATTCCCCCAATATACAAAAGATTTTAGATATTACCAAAAAGCTTGGAATATTGAGTTTCGTGGAGAAACTACCCAGCGGATTTCAAACATATTTAGGCGAAAACGGGGCTTTGCTTTCTGGTGGTCAGAAACAAAGAATTGCCATTGCAAGGGCATTGTACAAAAATCCTGAGATATTAATCTTAGATGAAGCTACTTCTTCACTCGATACAGAATCGGAATTGGTGATCCAAAATACATTACAGGAATTTAGAAATCAAGGCAAAACAATGATTGTTATTGCTCACCGATTGAGTACTATTGCAAATGCTGATACTATTTTGGTGATGAAGGACGGGCAGATTATTGAACAAGGGAGCCACTCAGAGCTCCTTAATACAGATTCTGTTTATAAATCTATGTGGGAAAAACAAAGTACTCGATTAGACTATTAAAACTTAAATATTATGATTGATTTTATGCTTATTATATTTTTAGCTGTTATGGAACTTTTAACTAAAATTTTTTAAACATAACATTTTTACCTATTAAAAAGCCTCCCAACAAAAGGAGGCTAAAAAACACAAATGATGAAAAAAAACATTTTGTTGCTGTAAATATATCACAAAAACTGAGAATAATATAGACTGAAAATTAAAATTCACGTTCTTAAAGTAAAGCCCTGCTAATTTGGTTACAGAGGGCTTTGTGTACCTAACTTCTAACCGATCTCTTTTCTCATTTTTTTATCTTTTGTTAGTCTGTTTTTGAGTACCGACATATCTTCTCCAATCTTTTTATCTTGAATTTTGACATAATGCTGGATCATTCTGATATTGATATGTCCAAGCATCTTACTCACTACCTCTAATGGAACTCCATTATTTAAAGTAACTGTAGTAGCAAATGTATGTCTTGCTGTATGGAAGGTAATATCAAAATCAATTTCACATAAAGCACCTATTTCTTTTAAATATTCATTGATCTTTTGATTGCTTAATACAGGTAAGACAGCATTTTCGTTGACACATTTAGGATGATTTTCATATCTGCTTAAAAATTCCTGTGCATCAGTTAGTATCGGAATACTTGCCTCAACTTTTGTTTTGCCTCTTTTGATTTTTATCCATAATCCCCCATCAATTCCTCTGGTAATTTTATGTTTTGTCAAATTCTTAATATCGATATAGGCAAGACCCGTAAAACAGCAGAATCAAAGTACCCAGTAAGGTCATACTTTTGCTATACCATGTAACACCCGGTGTATTATCCTTATAAAAATACTGAACTGATCTGGCTTTTTTGTTTTTTTTCCAAAGAATAAGTCCTTGAATGATATGAATGATAAAACCAAAAATGAGAATAATTTCAATAGTCCGGATTATAGGGTTTGTGGCCATAAAATGTGCTCCAACAGTAAATGTTTTTCCTTTATCATTACAGAAAATCAATGCATTTACAGAAGCGTGTACAATGAGAAAACTAATCAGGAATAAACCGCTGGACGCCATTAGGATTTTCCTGCCAATTGAACTTTTAAATAAATCTTTTACCATGGTGATACATTATAGTATTATAGTAGTGTTTTGGCCTGTATCCAAATTCCTGAAATTTATTTCCCCTAACATCTCTCTCAGTTCAGCTTCCAATTGAAAACTCATTCTGGAGATTGGAACATCATTGGCTCCTCCTTCAAACGGATTCTCTGTATTCTCCCCTACTTGTGCTATAGAAGCATATAACCAGGAAATTAAGCAACTGAAGGGAAGGATCAGCCAGATCATATTTCCTTTCATAAATCCGTCAACACTTTCATTGAGCCTGTTAAAATCTGCCAGCAATCCATATGGAAGAAGAAATGAAAATGATTGAATGAGAAGATTATTAATAATATTATACTGTCTGGGAAATGGTGAATCTTTTATATGTTCACTTTTTCCCTGCAAATAATAAAACTCTTTAATGGATTTTTCCATATCAATAAACTGTGCTATCGTAATTTCCTGTTTTTCGTATAGAGATTTCAAAGTTTTGCTTTGCAGGCTCAAAATATAAGTTGAAATATTTTTTACTTTTAGAATCTTCTCCAGTTCTGAAGATTCCAGGTATTTGGACAGCTCTTCTTCAAGAGTTGTTTGTTGTTCAGGAATTATAAAATGTTTACGGTATTTTACATTATGCCTTTTATCCGTTGATTCCCAACTTCTGGGTTCTCTCATACTGTAGCGCAAGGCGGTTATCCAAGCCATATGTGTATAAATAAGAATCTTTGACGTTTCATTGTTATTCTGCAGATAATCTTTGCTTACCAAACCCCATGCGCGGCTGTTTGATACAATAGAAGTCCATATATCCTGAGCTTCTGTAGACCGGTTATAGCTAAGGTTATTTTTAAATCCTAAAATAAACGCAGTAGCCGTTCCTAGCATCGCAATGACAGACCAGGGAACTGCAACCCATTTTATTCCCAATATATGATACAGGCATATAGGGATGAGACCTAGCAGGAGCAGTGTATAAATTTTTCCTTTAGTCCATATCACAAATTCAAAAAGATGGTATGATTTACCTATATACATTTCTATACTATTTGTTAAAATCGCAGGTTATTTAAACCTACGATTTTAATTGTTACATTATAAATTGATACAAAAGACATTTTTAGCTTTACACTCTATCAACGTTGATTTTCAGGTTTAGCAATCCAGGTCATATATTCTGTGGTTCCTAAATACACGGGATTCTCAGGAGTAAGGGTTGTCTTTTGCAGTATTGCCCCTGAATAAGGTGCATTGACATCGGTTTCAACTTCCAAAGATTTTTTAGTTGACAGGATATATTGTTTGATCCACTCATCTATTTGAAATCGTTCAGGTCCCCCTATTTCAAGAATTTTATTGACGGGTTGTTCTGTGGCTATTTTGGCTATAAATGCTGCAACATCAGCACTCGCAATAGGTTGAATAAAGGCATCCGAAAGTTTTACCTTTCCTTCCGATGTACTTGTGGCTACAATTCCGCCTGCAAACTCAAAAAATTGAGTAGCATGTACAATTGTAAATGGGACGCCGGATTCTTTAATTAAATTTTCCTGAACCTGCTTGGCTCGAAAATATCCGCTTTCCTGTAATTTATCAGTTCCAACAACTGACAGGGCAATGTGATGCTGCACACCGGCTTTCTTTTCCGCCGGAAGCAAATTTTGATTTGAGGTTTTGAAAAAATTCATTACAGGTTCATCGTCAAATGATGGTGAGTTGGAAACATCAATAACAACACTCGCATTTTTAAGAGCGTCTTCAAGCCCCTCTCCTGTCAGAGTATTTACGCCCGTATTAGGTGATGCCGCTATTACTTCATGCTTATCCTTTAAGATGTTTACTACCTGGCTTCCGATAAGTCCGGTGCCTCCAATGATTACAATTTTCATTATGATTTTTGTTTATTGTTGTTAATGGAACAAAATTGAAAATAAAAAACACATTAAAACTTAAACTGGTTTAAGTTTAAAAAAAATCACTATATCCATCTTTGCATAATAATAGTCATCGAGGCTATTTAAATCATTCTAAAATTTTAAAGATGGACAGTAAAAAATTAATTGAACTGACAAAACAGCTTATTTACGAGGCAACACATTTTAATGTACCCTATGTAATGCAAATTTATGCGGATAACTTACTTATTGTCAAGGTTGATAAAAGTGGAACCGTAGATACAATGAACAAACAACAGCTTGTTAGTTTTGTTCAGGGAAACAGCGATACTAAAGCGGCACCATTTTCTACTAAAGCTGATTTTCATTACGCAGTTTGTGACGAAAATATGGGAATGGTTGTAATGACCCGCGATCTGGAATTAAATGGGAAGTCAGATCCTAAATTCTTTACACTGATCTGGAAATTCTCATCCGGAAGATGGCAGGTAGTCAAAGAATCTTGCATTACACTTAATTAAAAAATGCTTAATAAGTTTGTTCTTAAGCCAATAAGATTATATTGGTTTAAGAACGTCTTTTTGCCTTTATTTCACTCAAATATTCCGGGGACATATTGAAGTATGATGCAAGTATGTGTTGGGGAACTCTTCGGGTAAATTCTGGAAATTTATCCTTAAAAAGAAATAAAACTGCTCGCTGGAAAGGGGATGCAGATATTTAAAGCGATGTTGTATTGCTGCAAAAGCCCTCTGATAAATCAATCTGAAGTAATTTTATTACAAAAACCGAATCTATCGAACCCCCACAATACTGAATATCCTATCACATAATTACTTGAAAATGAAAGAAAAAGGCTCACTCATATACAAAAAAAAGAGGGTCCTTTATTAAAAGACCCTCTCAGCGGAGAGTGAGGGATTCGAACCCCCGGACCTGTTACAGTCAACAGTTTTCAAGACTGCCGCAATCGACCACTCTGCCAACTCTCCTTAAACCCCGGCTATACCGTTGTTTTCAGTGGTGCAAATATAGAACGATTTTTAATTTCTGCAAAACTTTTGATACACAAATTTTAACAAAAATTAATAATAGACTAGAAATCAAGGGAATTATTTTTCCCAAAACATCGGCTATTCCTTATCTACTATTGCAATGAAGCTATTTTTTAAAAGACCGGAAGGATATACAAACTGATCACCATCCTCTCCCTTTATCACAATAGCCCCTTGCTCATCGTTTAGGCACTTGTCCAGCTGGCTTTTCAGATCATTAAGTTTTCCATGGGGAGCTTCAATAATATAGGTTCCGGTAACGTGTGTTATTTTTATGACTTTTGTTTCCATATTCTTTTTGATTAGTTGCTAAATGTAGGAATTTTACTTCAAGTATGAAGACATTTATTACCATGAACAGAAAGACTTTTACAAATGATTCAAAAATATTGTAAAAGATCATGAATCATAAAACTATCCGATATCCTGTACTCAATTTTACATTTTATAATTTATATTTGTAAGGCTTCATCAGAATATTAAAAACTAATAACAATATCTTTCAAATGCTTACTCAATCTTTTATCAAAAACACGATTGTTACTGCCTCACTAGCTTTTGCCTCTATGGCTTTTGCTCAGAAAATGCCTATGTCTGTTCTTCCCTCCGGCCACCTGATTGTAGGAGCTGAAATAGATGGTAAAAAGGGAAATTTTATTTTTGATACCGGCGGAGGAATCAATCTTTTTCTGGGAAATTTTTCCAAACAACTTGGTCCAAAAGAGACTTATAATTATCTGACGGCTTTCCGGGCTACCGGTGAAAAGATGATTATTCCTCTTTTCAAGTCGAAAGAGATTATTTTTAATGGTAAGAAATTTAAGGATACTTGGTATTCCACTCATGAGATGGAGATCAAAGGAATTGACGGTTTAATTTCCCTTCCAATGCTTTATGACACAGAGTTTATCATTGATTATACTACGAATGAACTTGTCTTTCCAAAAGAAAAACTGGCCAGTAAGAAAGTAATGGATATCCAGCTGTCTACGAATGCCGACCAAACCATGGATATTACTACTTACGTGCTCCTGAACAATAAATATAAGATTAATGTTCTTCTGGATTCTGGTTCCGGAAAAGACTCTTTCTGGCTAAGTGAAAAGCTAATGAATACACTGGGCATAAAAAAAGAAACACTTCAGGTGATGGAAAAGAAAAGTGAATTCAATCCCGATCTGACGACCAAGTTTTATATAGGTGATATTGGCACTATTTCTACTCCTTTTGCTACTGTTGAAAAACCTAAAGTCTCTTTTGTGGAAGGTCTTATTTATGAAGGAAAAACAAGTATCAACTGGCTGGGTAAAAAACTGGGATTCAATCTTAAGGAGAAAAAGATTTATATTTTGGATTAGACATTATAGAAATGTTGTATAACTGTCGTTCTGACAAAAGAGAATCTTAAAGTTTGAGATTCTTCCTTCGTCAGAATGACAGTGTGGGGAAAACCACCCCGTCAAAAATTCTTTGAATTTTCGCCACCCCTCCAAGGGAGGGGAATGATCATGTCTTAGGTTGTAATGTTTGTCATTCCGCAGAAATCTAAACTTATTAAAACATTTTAGATTCCACACTCCGCTTTTATTCCGCTCCGAATAACAAGCTTTACGTATATTTATTAGCACCAGTTTCTCAATCACAATCTTTTACTCCCCTGCCGGTTCAAACAATTCTATCTTGTTTCCTTCCGGATCAAGGATGTGTACAAACTTTCCATATTCATAGGTAGCTACCTCATCCAGGACAGTTACACCTTCTTTCTTTAATTCCTCTACCAAAGCTTCAATATTCTCTACATGGTAATTGATCATGAATTCTTTTGATGAAGGTTCAAAATACTGGGTAGAGTCTTTAAAAGGACTCCACAATGTATATCCTTTCTTATCAGAATCGGCCTCTTTCCAGTCGAATTTGGCTCCGTATGGGCTGGTGGGTAATCCAAGGTGGGTTTTATACCATTCATTTACTTGTTCAGGGTCTTTACACTTAAAGAAGATGCCTCCGATAGCGGTTACTCTTTTCATTTTTTATTCGTTTTTTGTTCAGTTTATAGTTTCTTACATGCAATTCGTGATCGTTTTGCAGTTTCACAAATATATTAATGTTTTCATTAGATATTTAATGAATTTTCATTGAATATTTGATGAGAGCCATGTTCGAAATTGAAACACATAGTATCTTAAATCATTAAGAAAAATTAAATGTTTAAGAATATTAAGGTGAAACAGTGTGCTCTTAAAGCATCTTTGATGTTTCCTTAACTTTCCTTTACAGCTTCATTTCCTTAATGGTTCAAAAAATTTGAAAACATCATATTATTTCTGGAAAAATTATAACGAAAAAGCGCACCCATCAGGCACGCTTTGTATTGTCTAAACTGAATATTATTAGTGTAATTCAGCTAAATATTTTTCAGCATCCATAGCAGACATACACCCGCTTCCTGCAGCTGTAATAGCCTGTCTGTAGATATGATCCTGAACATCTCCAGCAGCAAATACTCCCGGAAGATTTGTTCTTGTAGAACCTTTTTCTGTTAAGATATATCCGTTTTCATCAAGATCTATCTGACCTGCAAAAATATCAGTATTCGGCTTGTGACCGATTGCGATAAAGATTCCTTCAACATCTACTGTAGATTTCTCCTGAGTCTGATTGTTGATAATCACTGCTCTTTCTACCAGACTGTTTTCACCTTCAATCCCGATTAATTCATGGTGGAATTTAACTTCGATATTCGGAGTATTTTCTACTCGGTGAACCATTGCTTTTGATGCTCTGAAAACGTCTTTTCTTACCAACAATGTTACTTTTTTACACAACTTGGCAAGATAAGTAGCTTCTTCAGCAGCTGTATCTCCCGCTCCTACTACCACAACATCTTTTCCTCTGTAGAAAAATCCGTCACACGTAGCACAAGCAGAAACTCCACCTCCTGCATATTTTTTTTCATCATCAAGACCTAAATATTTTGCTGTAGCTCCTGTAGAGATAATTACTGTTTTGGCAAGGATCTCTTTGTTTCCTGCATATAATTTGTGAACACCGCCAACTTCCTTAGAGAATTCAGCTTTAGTGATCATTTCATAATGAACTTTGGTATCAAATCTTTCTGCCTGTTTTTGCAGATCCATCATCATTTCAGGACCTGTAATCCCAGCTGGATACCCTGGAAAGTTATCCACTTCTGTGGTGGTAGTTAATTGTCCGCCTGGCTCCAAACCTGTATACAATTCAGGTTTAAGGTCTGCTCTTGCTGCATAGATAGCAGCGGTGAAGCCAGAAGGCCCAGATCCAACGATCACACAATCTAAAATGTTTTGCTCCATAATTTACTTTGTTCGAAAAGATTTAATTTGAATTAAGACTGCTAATTTCGGAATTTTTAATTTCTCCTTAAAGTTATTTTAATGATACTTGTCAATATCTGATATGTTGAATTTCGATAGTAATTGTTGTGAGGTTCGGGATTCGGGTTACATTGCTCGGGTTTGAGGGTTGAGTTATTGGGATTCGGGAGCAATTTGGGCAGGAAATTTAATACTTTTACAGCCTCTCGTATCTCATATGATATTACCTCGCAACTCGTTACCCCGTATCTCGCATTCCTATCACACTTTCATTTTAATTTTATCCACATTGATAATCTTATACACCAGTTCTCTGATCAGTTCTGCTTCTCCCATATTCACTGCTCCAAGTCCTTTTCCTTTCATATCAAACTCACGGAGAATAGAAATGACTCTCGTGGCATGTTTTAAAGGATAAAGTCTTGCACTTTCCGCATAATCTTTAATGAAATAAGGATTTACACCCATCTGGGATGCAATGGTCTGTGGAGACTGTCCAGCCATCGTCTGATAGATAATAACGTTTGAAAAGTAATTGTAAAGGCTTGCCAGCATCATTACAAAGGGGTTATTCTTCGGGTTCTTTCCCATAAAATGGGCAATTTTAAAAGCAGTATTGGCATTTTTGGTCCCCAACGCTTTTTGAAGCTCAAAAATATTATATTCTTTACTGATCCCGATATGATTTTCAACAATGGTTCCGTCAAGAATTTCTCCTTCTTTAAGAATAATTTTTAATTTGTTGAGCTCATTGACAATTCTCGACAGGTCATTCCCAAGATATTCTGCCAGAAGATGGGAAATATTGGGAGCTATATTGATTTTCAGTTTCGCACATTCATCTGAAATCCATTTAGGAAGATTACTTTCCTTTACAGATTCACTCAGAAAAAGAGCTTTGGCTTTATCTAAAGCTTTGGCTGCCTTTTTCCGGCTGTCCAGTTTCTTATGTTTGTGCGCAAAAACCAATACTGTAGAAGGAACAGGGTTTTCTACATAAGATTCTAAAATTCTGTTTTCCTCTTCATTGAATCGTAGATCCTGAGCTTCTTTCACGATAATCACCTGCTTGTCTCCCATCATCGGAAACTGTCTGGCCAGAGAAAGAACCTCCTGGTAAGAAGTATCTTTTCCATAAGTAACCGTCTGGTTGAAAGCTTTTTCGTCTTCTTCCAAAAAGTTATGTTCAAGGGCTTTCACAGCGACATCAATAAAGTAAGCTTCTTCTCCGTGAAAAAAATAAATAGGTAAAACTTCTTTATTTTTAATATTTTTGAGGATTAAATCTAATTCTTTCATCTTATAAATGGAACTTCCAAAACTGAATTTTCAGGAAACTTTTGATTTTAAATTCAAGAAAGACAAAGATAAGTTTTTTATTTATGATTTGGTTCGTAAAACTTATCTTCTGCTCACTCCTGAGGAATGGGTAAGACAGCACTGGATACATTATTACCTTACTGTAAAATCCTATTCTACATCAGCCCTGATCACCGAAAAAAAGATTGTCCTGAATGGGCTGACCAAACGTGTAGACCTTCTGATTACCGAGAAAACAGAGCCTGTTATTCTGATCGAATGTAAAGCGCCACAGATCAAATTAACGGAGAAAACATTTGAACAGACCGCAAGGTATAATTCCATTATCGGAGCCAAAGAAATTATTCTGACCAATGGACTTCAGCATATCAATGCTTTTTATAAAGACGGGCAATATCAGTTTTACAGACCAGAGTAAGGAAAGACAGAGATTAGGAAACCATACTATCATAGTCACTGGATTTCATTACCGTTCCGATTTTCCTGATACCAATTTAACCAAAAAGTTGAAGAAAATTGGAATTGACGTTTAACTCTTTTAAATATTTTCTTAATTTTAATCTGTTTTACAATTCACTAATTCACAAATAATTAATTATGATACGTTCGATCTTATTAACCACAATGATTATGGCTTCAGGAACTCTTTTCAGTCAGAAACTTAAACCTGTTTCCTATCAGGACGGTGCACAGAAACTAAATGGTCTTGTCACTTCCAACGCAGGAAAAAAACTTCCGGGAGTTTTGATTCTCCCAGCCTGGAAAGGGATTGACGAAGAAGCTAAAACAGCGGCTCTTGAACTTGAAAAACAAGGTTATATTGCTTTTATCGCTGATATTTATGGCGAAGGAAAAATTCCTGCAGACAATGAATCTGCGGCTAAAAGTTCAGGGTATTACAAACAGAATTATAACGAATACCAGAAAAGAATTTCGCTGGCTTTGGAGCAGCTGAAGAAAAACGGGGCCATTTCTGACAAAACAGCTGTCATCGGTTATTGTTTTGCGGTACCGGGGCGTTAGAATCAGCCAGAGGTCATCTACCTGTTGCCGGAGTAGTTTCTATCCATGGAAGTCTTGCAAGGGATCAGAGCAGAAAGAATGAAGCTTTAACTGCTAAAATTCTGGTGGAAAATCCCGCTGATGATAAAAGTGTAACTCCTGATGATTACAATAACCTCATCAAAGAGATGAATGAAGGAAATGCCGACTGGCAGATTATCACATACGCTCACTCCAAACATACTTTCACAGATCCGAAATCACCGGATTATAATGAAACCATGGCGAAAAGAGCATGGAACCACACCCTGATGTTCCTGAAAGAGATTTTGAAATAAACATTAAAAAAAGCAAAAGGCAAATTCGAGATTTGCCTTTTATATTTTAAAAATTTTCTTAATCTACTCCTTCCTCTTCCCTGTTGACCAACTCCATAGAAAATGCAGGCAGACAGATGGCAAGGTATTCGCAAGGTTCTGAAAACGGGTTACTGTATCGGATTCTCGCTCCTTTTTCAATAAGGATACTCTGTCCCTTTTCCAGAG
The DNA here is from genome assembly GCF_900182655.1 of Chryseobacterium rhizoplanae. GTDB lineage: Bacteria > Bacteroidota > Bacteroidia > Flavobacteriales > Weeksellaceae > Chryseobacterium > Chryseobacterium rhizoplanae. Next base: position 267,805 of record NZ_FXTC01000001.1, on the reverse strand, counting down.
TAACAGTTTCTCCATCAATTTCGAACTGTTTTTTTCCTGAAATGATATAAGTAAATTCATCAAATTCAGGGGTCTGATGAGGCTCACTCCAGTCCGGAGGTGCTACCATATGTGCAATAGAAACATTAGAGTTTCCGGTGGAATTTCCCCAATGCTCTTCTATCAGTTTCCCATCATTGGTGGGAACTATAAATGGTGAGTGTTGAATTTTATATTTTTTCATACCCAGGCTTCTTTTGTGATTTCATATACAAAATTGGTTCTTGCAGGCTCAGCAAAATAGGCAACTTCTTCTTCAGCAATCTTTTGCCCTCCAAGTCTTTCCAAAGCTGTCTGCGAACGGAAATTTTCTTTTCCAATATGAAAATGAACCTTATCTACAAACTGGAAGATATAATCCAGCATCAGCTTTTTAACCTGTGGGTTAATACCTTTACCCCAGGATTTTGTTCCATAGAAAGTATATCCGATGAAAATATGATTGTCTTCTTCATCAAAGTCATAATAACGGCTGCTTCCCAATACATCTCCGGTTGCTTTCTCAATAATTTTGAAAGCCCCTTTACTCTCCATAGCTCCTGTAAAAAAGTTTTCAAAAACATCTTTCTTATAACGGTCTTTGTTGGGGTGTTGTTCCCAGACTTTGGGATCGGAGGCTACTTCATATAAAGATTCAAAATCCCCTTGCTGTAAGGGGATCAATTGAAATTCTTCATTCTCTAAAACAGGCTGAACAGAAAAATTCATTGCTTAGCTCTTTTTAGTAGAATCTGATTCTATTTTTTTGATTTCTTTCAATTTGTCAGAAATCTTGATCACAGTGTCTAATTTTGATGGTTTCAAAGGAACTTCTGCCTGAGCCATATCCCATTTGATCACTAAGTTTCCTGTGTTTTCATCTGTAGGATTCAAGGTAATTTCAAACCATTCTTGCTTGTCTGCTAATTTATTAACCGGTACGGTAACATCTACAACATCCTGTTTAGGATCGTAAGTGTAAGCTCCCCACTGTTGGAAATCTTTATTCAGAATCACTTTCCATTCTTTTTCTGTAGGAACGATGAACAATCCGTAAGTTCCTGCAGGAACTGTTTTCCCACCGAAATTAACGGCCTGTCCGAAAGTAATTTTCGTAGACGAATTAGCACCTGCTCTCCAAACCTGACCATAAGGAACCAATTCTCCGAAAATTTTACGTCCCTTCACTCCTGGTCTTCCGTAATCGATGGAAATCTTAGACATTGAAAACTGCTGCTCAACCTTCTGACGCGGGCTTGCTGCCGGCACAGAATAATCCTGAGCAAAACTTAATGCTGAAACTGAAATGCAAACTGCTGCTAATAACTTTTTCACGTGTAAATTTTTGTTTAAAATTACAAAAATCAAAACAAAATAGCTTTCACAAACTTCGTTAAATTTTGTTTTACCGATATTTTTCTATGGTTATATTCTTTTAAGCCAATGTCTTTTAAAAATGAATTTATCTTCGCTTTTATTCTGAGTGATAAAAAGGTTTCTAAAACAAAATAGCCTTTTCCAGTTCCAGTAATTTTTGTTTTCTCCAGATTCCTCCACCGTATCCCGTTAACTGTCCGTTACTCCCAATTACACGATGACATGGTATTATAATAGATATTTTATTCAAACCGTTTGCATTGGCCACTGCTCTCACAGATTTAGGATTTCCCAGGATATCGGCCTGTTCCTGATAGCTTCTTGTTGCTCCGTAAGGTATATTCTGTAGAATATTCCAGACTTCTTTCTGGAAAGCGGTTCCCACCGGAGAAAGAGGAACGGTAAATTGGCTTCTATTTCCTTCAAAGTACTCTTTCAGTTCTTTTTCCAAGGTATCAAAATGAGGATTTTCTCCCTGAACAATATTAGCTTTACAGTGTTCTGAAATACTTTTCAGCTCTGTAGGAAGTGCTTTTCTGTCTGAAAATTCCAAAAGGCAGATCCCATTTTCATCAGCACAGGCTATCATGGTTCCCAGCGCGGTTTCAATTCTCTTCAAATCAATAATCTTTTCCGTCGTATTATTTTTAGGAGACACCCCAAAAATATTTTTAAAACTTTCATTAAAACCACTCAGACTTTCATATCCCGTATCAAATGCTACCTCTGTAACCGATTCTCCCTGTTGAAGTTTTTTAAATGCTGTATTGAGCTTTGACATTCTCTGAAAGGCATGAAAAGTTATTCCATGGTGTTTCAGAAACCACCTGCGGACTGTTGCAGGCTCCAATCCTCTTTTAACAAGATCATAGTCTTTGAGTTTTAATGTCGGATCATCTGCAATTTCTTTCAGCAATTCTTTAATAGATGGTGGCGTTGCATTAAGGTTTTCCAAAGGTCTGCATACTTTACACGGGCGATATCCCTTTAGCATCGCATCTTTGGTATTGAAAAAAAATTCTACATTTTCAAATTTTGGCTTCCTTGCTGTACAGGTTGGTCTGCAGAATATTCCCGTAGTTTTTACGCCCATCCAAAATATTCCTTCAAATGAAACATCTTTAGTATAAGATGCCTCATACATTATTTTTTCTGTAAGCTTCATGATTAAATAAAAAGAGGTGAAAAATTTCTTCCATTTGTAACCTTCTGACTTGCTTTTTCAAGCTCTCCGTAGATTTCTATATTCCATACATTACCCAAAAGTAGTGGTTCTTCACGATGATGTAACTGTTCAAAACTTATCATAATTTTTTTATTCAAAAGTAGAAAGATGATGAAGTTGTATACAACCGAAAAATGAACATCTATTTTTTCAATATTTCTCTGAATTCGAAATTCAGTTTTAAAATAGAATCGCTTTTTCAAGCTCCAGCAGCTTTTGTTTTCTCCAGATACCTCCGGCATACCCCACCAATTCTCCGTTGGAGCCCATTACACGGTGACAAGGGATTAAAATGGCAATTTTATTAATTCCATTAGCTGTTCCTACGGCACGTATTGCCTTTGGATTTCCTAACCTTTCTGACTGCTGCTTATAGGTTCTGATTTCTCCCATTGGAATTTCACGGAGAAGCTGCCAGACTTTTTCCTGAAATTCAGTGCCTGTGGTAAACAGCGGAACTTCAAAACGGCTCCTTTTTCCTTCAAAATATTCTGTTAATTCTTCTTCTAACTGGTGAAAATGAAGATGTTCTTTTTCTACGATCTCTGCCTTCAAAGCTTTTGACAAAGCCTTCAGCTGTTTTTCCATATTCTTCCGGTCTGTAAACTCAAGCAGACAGATTCCCCGGTCTATGGCGCAGGCAACCATTTCTCCCAGTGGGGTTGTTATGTTTTTTTGGTGTATAATTTCCATTAGTTTAAAATTAAGCTTTTTGGGAATTATAACTTCTTTTTAATGAGGTAAAATTCTTTTTATCTGTTCAATATGTCTCGTGTTGTGATAAATAACAAACCGGAATGTATCTCCCAACCTCAGTTTGATCAGCTTTGAAATGCTTATATTAGTCTTTACCTTTTCCAGATCCGTGTGTCGGGCATCTTCCAATAATTCAAGTAATTTTTCCTGCTGTTTTATGAAGGTATCTATTACACTTTTATGTATCTGACTGTGGATAGGATTCATTGCTTTAAGCGTTTTCATCTTATTCATTTTCTCTTTAGGAATCATACTTTCAGCAAAATAATTTCCTAGAATCCCAGGTCTAAAATAAGGTTGGGAAGACTTCCCGGCAGAAGAAATATTGCGGTTGATTTCAGGAATATAAAAATCTCCATAGCGATTGAGATGCTCCAGACATTCCAATGTACTCCAGCTATCCTGTGAGATTCTGAAGTTCAGCTCTTCTTCTGTTTTTAGGGTGAGAGTCTGCGCATATTCTAAATGCTGGCGGGTTATTTCTTTTAATTCATCTAATAGTGCTGAAGTTAAAATTTTCATTACGTTTTTTTATGCAAATATCCTGAACAGATCATTCTTAAATATTGACTGAACTCAAGATTTTTTAAGTCTGGACAACGTTTCCGGTGACATTCTCAAGTAATTGGCAATATATTTATTGGGAACTTCCTGAAATAGCTTCGGACTTCGTTTTAAAACTCTATCAAAGCGTTCTCCCGGAGCATTGATCAGCAAATCTTTTTCTCTTTCCAATTGTTGCAATACAAGATCTTCAAGAATATTCATCCAAAATTCCATATGCCTTTCATCAGATTGTACAAACTCATAAAAATCTTTTTTTGAAGCAATTTTCACAGTTGTTTTTTTAATGGCCTGAATATATAGATCAGAGGGTTTTCCTGATAAAAAAGAGTCAAGACTGACAATAATATTTCCGGTATATCCGAAACGGATAATTCTCTCTTCATTTTCATCCATCATGAAGATCCGGACACTGCCGTTTTCAATAAAATAAATATTAGTATCCGTACTGCCCGAAATCTTAAGAAACTCATTCCGTTTGAATTCTTTCTTTTCCCAATGGATTCCGCTTTGAAGCAATTTTTCAACCATTTTATTTTATTATTTGATTTTCCAAAGATAATAGGTAATTTTAATGTTTTAAAACACTAATCACTGATAATGCTCAAAAAAACAGCCCTTTTCATGCTGCTTTCTATTGGATTTTCCGGGATGAAAGCCCAGCAGACTATCCCTTTCCGGATCACCAAACACAATAATATTATTGTCAAAACCCTTGTCAACAAAAAGGATTCTCTGGATCTGATGTTCCAGATTGCAATGAAAGATTATTCGCTTTCTCCTGAACGAAAGCGGAAAGCAGATCATATTATTTTCAGTAAAGAAGAAATCAGTGATCATAATACCGTAGATATTGGAAAAATTACGCAGAAAAATGTGCGCTTCTTTGACAATCAATTAACAGGACATGAAGCTGACGGAAAGATAGGAACCGGAATTTTTGACGGTAAAGCATTTAAAATTGATTATGATAACAACCAATTTGTGATCTTTGATAAAATGCCGGACCTGAATGGCTACCAGCCTTTAAATATCATCTTAGATCATGAGGGATTCTATCTTGCCGGAGATAATATTATTAATAGAGATCAACAGCAGGAAGCTTATTTTGTACTGCAATCAGGATTTTCCGGAGCGATTCTGTACAGTAATGAGTTTGCCGAAGAAAAGCATCTTGACAAAAGGCTAAAAGTAATCGGAGAAAAAACGCTGAAAAATTCTGAAGGAAAAACTTTAACCACCAAACAGGCCATTCTTCCTTATTTCAAACTGGGAAAGAGTGTTTTCAAAGATATCCCGGCTGGATTTTTCTCAGGAGAACTTAAAACACAAAATGTAAGTTATCTGGGTGCCGATATGCTCCGCAGGTTTATCTGGATCTTTGATGCCGACAGGAAAATAGCTTATATAAAACCCAGCAAATATTTTTCAGAGCCTTATTACAAAATGAATTAGAATATGATAAACACTTTAATGCTACAGAAGATTATAAAACCCCAAATGGTCGCTACTCTTTTATTTTTGCCATTGGCTATTGTAAGCTGTAAGAAAGAAGAGAAAAAAACAGTTGCCACAGAAATACAACCAGCGAATGATTCTCTAAAAATAGTAAAAACTGAAGAGAAAATAGATTATACCGATTTTAATATTTACAGTCTGTCCATCATTTCATCCGCTGAAAAAGATTCTGATATGGATATTTTCATTTCTGTTTCAGATGTTTATAAAGGAGAACAGCCTATTCCTGCGGATATTATGAAAAATCAGAAGCAGATGACCTATGAGGAACGCCAGCATTTTGAGCTGGATACTCCCAGCAGAAAAAAATTGCTTGATGGGATTCATCTTACAGAAAAAGATTCGCTATATATCTATGAGTATGGGACTAATAAACTTCAAAGAATGCCTGTTAGTCAATTAAAAGCAGTGGCTTATTTAAGTCCTTATTCAGATGATGAAGATTTAAATCCGGATTCTTACATGATGGGGTTTCAGGTAGCCACTCACCAAAAAACGACAGACTACGACCGATACAATAATGCCATCGCTTATTTTGGGAATAAAAACCCTTTCATAGAAAATAAAATGAAAGCGGTAAAATGGCAAAAAGTGAATACCGATATTTCAAAATATTTTGGCCATTCAAAATTAGCTCAAGGAAAAACCTATCAGGCCCAATATGAAAATATGACCTATTATCTTCAGGATTATCTTGAGGAAGGAAACATCACAGAACGTAAGCTTGTAGCTATTAATGATCGCAAGGAAAAGATTGCAGAAAAAATATTCAGTCTTGCAGCAAGTGATGGCGGAGAATTTCTTCCTCTGTACGGAATAGATGCTGATGAAGCTAACATTTTCCAATATACCGGTTATCTTTTCAAAGGAAAACCTCCGGTGATTTTTGGATTCCTTGCGCAGTCTTTTGGCTGTCCTTCCATTAGTTTTTTAGATAAAACGGAGAAGGATTTTCCGATAAATTGTGATAACAGGCATTAGGAAACAATAGTAAATAAAGGGTTCTAAAAAATTCGGGAACCCTTTATTTTATCAATAGACAATACTATTATGATTTATTTTTCCAATACTTAATCTTTTCTTTATACTGATCAATATTGATTTCCTCGTTTTGTATCAAATTACTACTTATTTCTTTTCCATAAGTATCTTTTGTATATATGATCGTTTTTCTTAAAACAGGATCAATGACAAATATTGAGTCAAAAGTTTTACCACAGCTTTCGTTATCATAATTTTTTTCGATGACAATCTTCATTAACTTTTCATCGTCAGAAAAAAAATACCTTTTAGTGTAATCTCCACATTCAGGGTGGTTATTAACTTCAAGACCTTTTAATTTGCCATTTTTAAGATAGGCATAAACAGGATGTAAAATATCACCTTCAAATAAAACCTGATCTGAGTCAGAAACAAATTTTGCGAATTCTTTTGTAAAATTTTTATCAGTAAATTTATTGCAGTTAAAGAATAAGAATAAACTTAAAATGCTAATAAAGCGATAAATTTTGATCATAAATACTGTAAAAAATAGGATTAACCTTACATAGCCATCATCATCGACATGTAATAATTAGCACAATGCAAAGCATTAATTAAGACAATCTCTTTATCCGGGAACATTTCAAAGGAATCAGATGTGGTGATCTGGTATTCATAATTCATGGAGGTCCATTTTAAATGTGGTTTAAGGATCATAAGCTCAACTCCTTCCTGATCTGTAAGGACAAATGATTCTTTAAAGATGCCTCTGTGTTTAAAGAGATAACCGTTTTTCACGCCATCAAAATAAGTCTGCACTACAATTTCACCATTCCAGTTCATCCTGAATTTTAAAAGGACTCTTTCGTGATCTTTCAGCTCAATGGTGGTTCCCCAGAAGCCTTTTGGTTCCACCTGATAGCTCTGACCAGTTGCAATTTCAATAACAGCATTAAATTTAAACCAGCTTGCATAAGTAAGCTTTCCAATTAATTTTTCTTCTTTTGTGATTTCAAAAGATAAAGAATTGCTTGATTTTGCGTAATATTCTGCCATGGTTATATTTTGATTTGGTGGAATTCTTATTAGTTTTTAAATAATAATAATAACAGCTTGAATTTTAACGCTCTAATTTATAAATAATTCGGCAAACATCATGTAACTTTAAGCTGAACCGATAAAAAACAATTGATAATTAACCAAAGAAATGCTTTTTCAATCAAGTTTTTCATAAAATTGCTTATAACACCATCACATTTTTCCTAACTGCTAGAATCTTGCTTTTTTCTTTATTCAATTTTATAAACATAATCATTACGAATATACCGGCTTTTATTCTGCAGTTCCGCAGGATAAAATATTTTTCCATCAATCTCAACACTTTTAATCTTATATCTCCAACTTCCATTGTGGCTGTTGTAAATTTTTGTTGTTGAATTTGGATAAAGTTCAACAACGATGGAAGAATCTCTTATTTCTATTTTTTCGAGAGACTTGGGATTTTTGATTTTATAAAAAGACCGCGGTGATAGTATTCCATTCTCATAATTAAATCCAAAGCTGCCGGATCCATTATCAATCGATTTTGAGATAGGATAACTATAATTGATCTTTATTATTTTTTTGGTCCCGGTCATATTTTGAATATAAAAATCAGTCAACCATGAACATCCCGAAAGTACCATTACGAAAATAAAGCTTAAGAATCCTATTGTAATTGATTTTCTACTCATTGTATTGAAGTTTAGATGGTTTTTGTAAAAATAATCAGATTACTTTAATAGATGAGTTTTTCAGATAAAAAAATCCCACAAGAAAACTTGTGGGATTTTGAATATTTATTTTTCGAAATTACATCGTCTCCATTTTGAAGCTCATACTTTCGATTACTTTTAGGATTGCTTCTACTGTATCCATTGAAGTTAAACAAGGAACACCGTTTTCCACACTCATTCTTCTGATCTGGAATCCGTCTCTTTCTGCCTGCTTACCTTTTGTAGTGGTATTCACAACATACTGAACTTTTCCTTTCTGAATCAGATCGATAAGGTTTACACTTTCTTCTCCGATTTTGTATCCGATTTTACAAGGGATTCCTTTTTCTCCGAAGAATTTTGCAGTCCCTTCTGTAGCCCAGATTCTGAATCCTACTTCATGGAATCTTGCTGCAAGAGCCGCTGCTTCATCTTTGTGTTTATCTGCTACTGTGAAAAGGATAGATCCGTGCATAGGAACTTTTCTTCCTGCTGCAACCAATCCTTTGTAAAGTGCTTTTTCAAGGGTTGTATCTTTCCCCATAACCTCTCCTGTAGACTTCATTTCAGGGCCTAGAGAGATGTCAACCTTCGTTAGTTTAGAGAAAGAGAATACCGGTACTTTCACAAATACGCCTTCTTTGTTTGGAACCAATCCGTTTTTATAACCTAAATCTTTAAGTTTTTGTCCTAAGATTGCTTTTGTTGCAAGGTTAGCCATCGGAACTTCTGTGATCTTAGATAAGAAAGGAACTGTTCTTGAAGAACGAGGGTTTACTTCGATTACATATACATTTCCTTCGAAAAGAACGTATTGGATGTTCATTAATCCAATAACTTTCAATCCTTTTGCCAGTCTCTGTGTATAGTCTACCAAAGTATCAATTTCACTCTGAGAGATATTCTGTGGTGGATATACCGCGATAGAGTCTCCGGAGTGAACTCCTGCTCTTTCAATGTGCTCCATAATTCCAGGAATCACTACTGTTTCACCGTCGCAGATGGCATCAACCTCGATTTCTTTTCCTACCATGTATTTGTCAACCAAAACAGGGTGTTCAGGGCTCGCCTCTACCGCATTTTCCATGTAGTAGGCCAATTCTGCTTCAGCGTATACAATTTCCATTGCTCTACCTCCAAGAACGTAGCTTGGACGTACTAATACCGGGTAACCGATTTCGTTAGCAATTTTTATAGCTTCTTCTTTAGAAGTTGAAGTTCTTCCTTTTGGCTGAGGAATGCCAAGCTCCTGAAGTGCTTTCTCAAATTTATCTCTGTTTTCAGCTCTGTCAAGATCTTCCAGTGAAGTTCCCAGGATCTGCACTCCGTGAGAGGCTAATTTATCTGCAAGGTTGATCGCAGTTTGTCCTCCGAACTGTACCACTACTCCTTTTGGCTTTTCAAGCTCGATGATGTTCATTACATCTTCTTCTGTAAGCGGCTCGAAGTATAGTTTATCAGAGATGGAAAAGTCTGTAGAAACTGTTTCAGGATTGTTGTTGATGATAATTGCTTCGTAACCCATTTCCTTGATTGCCCATACTGAGTGAACGGTAGCGTAGTCAAACTCAACTCCCTGTCCGATTCTGATAGGGCCGGAACCTAATACAATGATTTTTTCTTTGTCTGAAACAACACTTTCGTTCTCTTCTTCGTAAGTTCCGTAGAAATAAGGCGTTTCACTTTCAAACTCAGCAGCACAGGTGTCTACCATTTTGTAAACCGGCATTATTCCGTTTTCTTTTCTGAAGTTGAAAATTTCACGTTCTTTTACATCCCAAAGAACGGCGATATTGATATCTGCAAAACCTAATTTCTTAGCTTCAACTAATGTTTCTTTATCAAATTTGTTGGCAGCGATTACTTTTTCGAAATCAACCAGCTTTTTCAGTTTCCAGATGAAGAATTTATCAATTTTACTCCATTCTACAATCTGTTCCCAGTCGTATCCTCTTCTTAATGCATCTCCGATGATGAATAGTCTCTCATCATCACACACTCTGATTCTTCTTTCGATTTCTTCAGCAGTAAGTGCCTCAGCCTGTTTCGTTTTTAATCCTAAATGCTTGATTCCTGTTTCTAATGAACGGATCGCTTTCTGTAAAGATTCTTCAAGGTTTCTTCCGATCGCCATTACTTCACCAGTTGCTTTCATCTGAGTGGAAAGTCTTCTGTCTGCCGTTTCAAATTTATCGAATGGGAATCTTGGGAATTTTGTTACCACATAGTCAAGCGCCGGTTCAAAACATGCGTATGTTTTTCCAGTTACCGGGTTCATGATTTCATCAAGTGTCAATCCTACAGCAATTTTTGCCGCGATTTTTGCAATCGGGTACCCCGTTGCTTTACTTGCTAAGGCTGATGAACGGGAAACTCTCGGGTTTACCTCGATGATATAATATTCGAATGAATGTGGATCTAAAGCTAACTGTACGTTACACCCTCCTTCGATACCTAACGCTCTGATGATTTTTAAAGAAGCATTTCTCAATAACTGATACTCTCTGTCTGAAAGGGTCTGAGAAGGCGCTACTACGATAGAGTCTCCTGTGTGAACTCCTACCGGGTCAATATTTTCCATGTTACAAACCACAATGGCGTTGTCGTTTGCATCACGCATTACTTCGTATTCTATTTCTTTGAAACCAGCGATTGATTTTTCAATCAAACATTGTGTAACCGGGCTGTGCTTTAATCCCAATTCGGCAATTTCTTTCAATTCTACCTCGTTGGAAGCAATACCTCCTCCTGTTCCTCCCATTGTAAAGGCAGGACGAACAATTACAGGATATCCGATTTCATCTGCGAAAGCAAGGGCTCCTTCTACCGTATTTACGATATCAGATTCCGGAACCGGCTCGTTCAATTCTCTCATAAGCTCACGGAAAAGATCTCTGTCTTCTGCTCTGTTGATGGCAGAAAGCTTTGTTCCCAGTACTTCCACTTTGCATTCTTCAAGAATTCCTGACTTTTCCAGTTCTACCGCCATGTTCAGTCCTGTCTGACCTCCCAATGTTGGTAATAAAGCATCCGGACGTTCTTTTCTGATGATGTGGCTTACAAACTGTAATGAAATCGGTTCGATATATACTTTATCTGCGATTTCTACATCCGTCATAATTGTTGCAGGGTTTGAGTTGATCAAAATTACCTTGTAGCCTTCTTCTTTCAGAGACAGACAAGCCTGCGTTCCTGCGTAATCAAATTCAGCTGCCTGACCAATGATGATAGGTCCTGAACCGATTACTAAAATTGTTTTTATATCGTTTCTTTTCATAGGGGTTTAAAATGTAACAATTTATCAGTCTAACAGTGTAACAATGTTACTAACCGTTTTCATTTGATAAACTCGTGCTTAAAATTTTATAAATAATCTTTCCAATTTCTATAATCTGTGCTTCCAATTTTTCATCAAATGGATAACTTTGAGAATGTTTACACAGATATAACCAATATTTTGTTTCTTCAAGCTCTTTAGCAGCAATTTTAATTTTATTCACAAAATCTTTTTTACTGTATGGGTTTTGTGCTTCAAAAGAATTTGCTCCAATACTTGTTCCCGAACGCAATAACTGTTTAGCAATAACAAATTTCTTTTTACTTTCCAATAATTCACAGAACTCTATAATATCTAATGAGAACTTAACGGTCTTTTCAATTAAAGGATTGTTTTCGAAATTGATCATTTTAATTATTGTTAAACTGGTACATTTTTAAATTGGTACATTAAATCAATGAACTCATCAAACAGGTAGTTTGCATCTTCAGGGCCCGGGCTTGCTTCAGGGTGATACTGAACTGAGAAGCAAGGGTGGATTTTGTGTTTTAATCCTTCGTTGGTCCTGTCGTTCAATGCGATGTGCGTTTCGATAAGGTCTGTTCCTTTTAAACTTTCCTGATCTACCGCATATCCGTGGTTTTGAGAAGTAATGGCTACTGTATTTTTCTCTAAATCCAATACCGGGTGGTTTCCTCCTCTGTGTCCGAATTTCAGTTTGAAAGTTTTTGCTCCGCAGGCAAGACCGATCAATTGGTGTCCTAAACAGATTCCGAAGATGGGAACCTTTCCTAATAATCCTCTGATCATATCTAAAGCATGTGGTACATCTTCAGGGTCACCAGGACCGTTTGAAAGCATGATTCCGTCCGGATCCATCAATAAGATTTCTTCTGCTGTCGTATCCTGAGAAACTACGATGATATCACAGTTTCTTTGAGACAGCTCTCTGATAATTCCCAGTTTTGCTCCGAAGTCTACTAATACTACTTTGAAACCTCTGTTCGGGTTAGCATAAGGTGTTTTTGTTGAAACCTCTTCTACCTGATTGGTTGGGAAGTTTGTTGATTTCAATTCAGAAGCTACAGCAGCTTCATCAGCCTCAGCATTTACAATTTTTCCTTTTACTACTCCGGAGTTACGAAGAATTCTTGTCAGTCTTCTTGTATCAATTCCTGAAATTCCTGAAAGGTTTTTCTTTTTAAATAGTTCATCTAAAGTAATCTGAGTACGGAAATTGGAAGGAAGATCGCATAATTCTTTTACGATAAGCCCTTTGATTGCCGGCTCAATACTTTCATAATCATCACGGTTAATACCATAATTTCCGATAAGCGGATAGGTCATACAAACAATCTGACCGCAATACGACGGGTCAGAAATCAATTCCTGATACCCTGTCATTCCGGTATTGAAAACTACTTCTCCTGCAGTTTCCAATTCTGCTCCGAAACCTTCTCCATGAAACACTTCACCGGACTCCAGTATTAATTTTTTCTTCATTTTAAACTTTTATCTCTTATTATTTATTTATATGTCATTAACAGGTCGCCCCTACAGGGCTTGGATTATCTAAATCCTTTTTATTTCCATGGGCTTCTCCCATTGCTATTAACAGGCCGCCCCTACGGGGCTTAACTTACTTTTAACTTCTTACTTTTACCCTGGCTCTTTAACTTGGCTCTTATTTAAAGGTATACCCTTTACTTTCCAACGCTTCTTTCAAAATGGCCATTCTTGCGAACACTCCGTTTTGCATTTGTTTAAAGATTCTTGATCTCTTGCATTCTACAAGGTCTGAATCTATTTCCACTCCTCTGTTGATGGGAGCCGGGTGCATGATAATTGCTTCTTTTTTCATCGACTGTTCTCTTTCTTTAGTCAAACCATATCTTTTATGGTATTCTGAAGCAGTAAAACTCATGGCAGAATCGTGTCTTTCGTGTTGGATTCTTAACAGCATTAAAACATCCACTTCTCCGATCAACTCATCTACTGACATATAAGTTCCGTTGATTAAAGCTCCTTCATCAAACCATTGTTCCGGTCCTGAGAAGTATACTTTAGCCCCTAATCTTCTTAATGCCTCTGCATTTGAATTGGCAACACGGCTGTGTTTTACATCGCCTACAATTCCTACTTTCAATCCTTCAAACTTTCCGAATTCCTGATAAATGGTCAGTAAATCCAGCATACATTGTGAAGGGTGATTTCCTGTTCCGTCTCCGCCGTTGATCACAGGAATGCTGATATTCTTTAATTCCTCGAAGTATCTGTCTTTCTTATCGCGGATTACCACCAGGTTTACTCCTATACTTTCAATGGTCTTTACTGTATCATAAAGACTTTCGCCTTTGTTTACCGAACTGTGTGATGCATCAAACGGAACTACCTGAAGTCCCAGTTTTCTTTCTGCAAGATCAAAACTTGTTTTCGTTCTTGTACTGTCTTCGAAGAAAAGGTTTGAGCAAAAAACTTCTCCTTCAATTTTAGCAGTTTTACCGTTTGCAAAAGCCAGCGCTTCTGTCAGTATACTGTTGATTCTCTCGGTGCTTAGTTCTGTAATCGTAAACATAATTCTTATTTTTGGGCATAAAAAAAGCGAAGACAACAATCTTCGCTAATAACAATAAATATCGTAAAGGGCGCTTTCGCCCGGTAAATCTAATGATATAAATGCTTTTTTATTCATTAGGTGCAAAGATACAACAATTTTATGAACCTACAAAAACAAAGTTTAAAATAAATTAAAAACCTCAGTATTTCCTTATTCTCATTTAAAATTAATATTTTTGTTACAATTCAAATTATTTTATGGATTTAAAAGACAAAATGATTCTCAGCATTATTCAGGAAGACTCCACATTATCGGTTAAAGAAATTTCCGAAAAGATTGGTCTTACCTTCACTCCTACGTATGAGCGAATCAAACAACTGGAGAAACAAGGGATCATTCAGAAGTATGTGGGTCTTTTAAACCGTGAAAAATTGGGTTTAAATATTGTAGTCTATTGTAATGTCCGTCTCAAAGAACAATCCAAGAAAGTATTGGAAACTTTTGAGAACCATATCGGTAAATATGATGAAGTACAGGAAATCATCAGTCTTTCCGGAGAGTATGACTATATGTTGAAGATCATTGCCAAGGACATCAATTCGTATAATGAATTTGCTGTGAATGTGATCTCAAACATTCCTAATATCGGGCAATACCACAGCTCCATTGTGCTTCACGAGGTGAAAAAGTCTACCAAGTTTAAAATTGATCTGGAATAAATCTTCTCTTTTTAAACCATTAAGAGCTTTTAAGAGGTAAAGAATTATTAAGAAATTCGCAAGCGAATTTTAAAACAATACGGCTAAAAAATCGCAGATTTTCTTAACTTATCTTAAACCCTTCATCTATCTTAATGGTTCAAGTTATCAATCATCAAATTCAAAGAGCGGAGTAAAATCTAACCATTAAGATCACTTAAGCAGATAAGATTTATAAGATTAAGGCTTCCACAACGAAAAGACAGCAGGCTAAAATAATTTAGAAATTCCACTGATTTTTGCTTAAGTTTCTGATGACCTTAATGGCTTAGATTCTAACCCAATAATTTATTTTTCAGTTTATTGAACTGATATTCTATTTTATCCAGACAAAGATTCCCGATACTTCCCTGATGGGTATGTTCAAGGTTTCCAGGTTCAAATTCAAATGCATTGTTTTCAATCTCCTGCCCTACTTTCACATAAGCATCACGGAAAGAGCTGCCGTTTTTCACTTCTTCATTGATCTTCTCTACACTGAAAAGGTATTTGTATTTCTCATCCTCCAGAATCCCGTCTTTTACCTTAATATTGGGCAAAGTATAGCTTAGGATTTCCAGACACTCTTTCAGCGAATCAATAGCCGGGAAAAGAATTTCTTTGGTCAGCTGTACATCTCTGTGATATCCTGAAGGAAGATTATTGGTCAATAAAATAAGTTCATTCGGAAGTGATTGAATTCTATTGCATCGTGCACGAACCAGTTCAAAGATATCCGGATTCTTTTTATGAGGCATAATACTGCTTCCTGTGGTGAATTCCTTTGGGAAACTGATAAAATCAAAGTTTTGGTTCAAATACAAGCATACATCATAAGCGAATTTTCCGAGTGTTCCCGCTAAAGTTGCCATAGACATCGCCAGTAGTTTTTCTGACTTTCCACGGGTCATCTGAGCGTACACCGAATTGTAATTCATCGACTGAAATCCTAAGTTATAGGTTGTACTTTCACGGTTAATCGGGAAAGATGAACCATACCCTGCCGCTGATCCCAATGGATTTTTATTAATGATATTCTTCACTGAAAACAGCATTTCCACGTCATCCAAAAGCGCTTCCGCATACGCTCCAAACCACAATCCGAATGAGGAAGGCATTGCAATCTGCAAGTGAGTATATCCCGGAAGCAGAACATTTTTATGCTGATCTGCCAACTGAATTAAAATCTGGAAAAACTCATCTGTAAGGGCAGTGATCTCACGGATCTCATCCAATAAATACAGCTTAATATCCAATAAAACCTGATCATTTCTTGATCTTGCGGTATGAATTTTCTTTCCTGTATCTCCTAATTCTTCAATCAGGATTGCTTCTACCTGAGAATGGATATCCTCAGCTTCTTTATCAATTTCAAAAGTCCCATCCTCAATTTGATTTAAAATAGCATTCAAAACAGATAACATCTGCTCTGATTCTTCCTGGGAAATAATCCCGGTTTCTGCTAACATTTTGCAATGTGCCATAGACCCTTTGACATCATATTTTGCCAAACGCTCATCGAAGTCAAGATCTTTCCCAACGGTAAAATTATTGACTAATATATTGGTGGCAAGGTTATCCTTCTGCCATATTTTTTTCATAATATCTGATTTAAAATACTGATTGGTTTTGACATGCCCGGCAAGGCAATCCTTATTACTATTAACTATAAAAAAACATTTCCTTATCTGAAGCTTTCATTTCTAATTTTCTTTTTGCATAAATCTTTTTAAAAACTAAACTTCATGCCTGCCGGACGGAGTCAAAACATATATTGAGCCGGAAGCCTGCTGCCGGAAGTGAAATTACAAACTATAACCACTTCCATCTTTCCGCTTCACTCTCCCATTATTATAACACTTTTTCTAAAATACTGATGTAGATTTCTATTCCTTCTTCTATTTCCCGGATATAGATAAATTCATCTGCGGTGTGAGAGCGCCTACTGTCTCCAGGACCCATTTTCACTGATGTACATGGAATAATCGCCTGATCTGAGGAAGTAGGTGAACCATAAGTGGTCCTTCCGATTTCAATTCCTGCTTTTACAAACGGATGATCCATTTCGATCTTTGAAGAATTCAGTCTGAATGATCTTGCTGTTAATGTAGATTCCATCTGAGATTGAATGATATCAAACGCTTCCTGATTAGAATATTCATCTGTCACCCTTACATCCAGTGTGAAATTGCACGATTCAGGAACGACATTGTGCTGTACTCCTGCATGAATTCCTGATAAAGTCACTTTAACTTCTCCAAGATATTCTGAAACTTTTGGAAATTTAAAGGCTAAAATATTCTGCAGATCCTGCATGCATTTAACAATTGAGTTATCATCATTAGGATGAGCGGCATGAGAAGGAGTACCTTTCATTTCACCATCAATCACAAGAAGTCCTTTTTCTGCAATCGCCAGATTCATCTGCGTGGGTTCTCCTACAATGGCGAGTTCTACGTTGGGTAGCTGCGGAAATAAGGCTTCGATTCCATCAAATCCTGAAATCTCCTCCTCTGCCGTCAAAGCAATAACTAAATTATATTTTAAATCTTCTTTATCATAAAAATGTAAAAAAACCTGCGCCATAGAAACCAAAGAAGCTCCGGCATCATTGCTTCCCAACCCGAACAGTTTGCCGTCTTTTTCAACAGGAACAAACGGATCCAGCGTGTACGCTTTATTAGGCTTTACGGTATCATGATGCGTATTCAGCAAAACGGAAGGTTTAAAAACATCAAAATGTTTATTCACTGCCCAGATGTTATTTTTAAAACGTTTCGTAGGAATCTGATGCTTTTCGAAAAAATTCTCAATTTCTACCGACGTATTAAACTCATCTTTGCTGAATGAAGGAATCTCAATCAAATTTTTAAGCAATCCGATCGCATTATTTAACAGCTCTTCTTTATTATAAACAGATTTCAGTTCCTGCATGATGATTTTCTATATGGTTTTTCAATTCTGTCTCTTTGATCAGAAACACTTTGTCTACATTATTTTTTATAGCTCCAAGAGCATTTTCAAGCTTGGGTAAAATCCCTTTGTGAAGTTTCCCTTCTTCTTTTAATGCTTCAAATTCTTCTTCATTTACACTTTTGATCACAGATTCAGGATTGTTTACATCTTCTAAAACACCTTCTTTATCAAAGCAATACAGCAATTCAACTTCATATTTCTCTGAAAGAGCCTGTGCCATTACAGAAGCAATGGTATCTGCATTGGTATTGAAAAGATTTCCTTTTCTATCGTGAGTAATTGCTGAAAATACAGGAACAAGATTCAGCTTCATGAGTTTTGAAACCAGCTTCCTGTTCACACTTTTCTTGGTAATATCCCCCACAAATCCAAAGTCAATTTCAGGATGTTCTCTTTTCTTCGCTTTAATTAAATTTCCGTCTGCCCCGGAAAATCCTATCGCATTGCATTTTTTCTGCTGCAGCTTTTCAACAATATTTTTATTGATTCCCCCTGCATATACCATCGTTACAATATCCAATGTCTCTTTATCTGTAATCCTCCTTCCGTTGATCATTTTCTGTTCTATGCCAAGTTTATCAGCCAATGTGGTGGCTAATTTTCCTCCGCCATGAACAAGGATCTTCTTTTCCTGAATTTCAGAAAACTGTTCTAAGAATTGAACTAACAATTCCTCATCATCAATTAAAGCTCCGCCAATTTTTATGATGTATAACTTTTCTTTCATTTGTAAACGTTTTGTGATCCTTTCTTTTTTATCCTTGATCCTTGTCAAGGTTTAAAACCTTGACAAGGATCATTATTCGGCTTTTAATTCATCTAAAATTTCACTGAACACGGCCTGCGCAGAGAAAATCCGGTTTTTTGCCTGCTGATAGATGATAGAATGATCTCCATCCATTACCTCATCGCTCAATTCTACATTACGGCGAACCGGAAGACAATGCATTACTTTTGCATCATTGGTATGGGCTAATTTTTCATTGGTAAGCATCCAGTCACCTTTTACTTCAGGCATTGCTGCATAATCATCAAAAGAAGACCAGTTTTTCACATAGATAAAATCTGCATCTTTTAAAGCTTCGTCCTGATCATGAATTACTTTTATATCTTTTGTAAAGTTTTTATCCAGATCATATCCTTCAGGATTGGCAATTACCAATTCCACATCCATTTCCTGCATCCATTCTGCGAAAGAGTTTCCAACCGCATGTGCAATAGGCTTGATGTGTGGTGCCCATGTCAACACTACTTTCGGTTTGTGGTCTTTTTTCCAGTTTTCTGTAATGGTAATACAGTCTGCAAGACTTTGTAAGGGATGACGGGTAGCCGATTCCAGAGAGATCACAGGAACTTTTGCATGTTTTTCAAACTGGCTTAAGATGCTTTCATTCACATCATCTTCCTTGCTCTTCATTCCTGCAAAACAACGTACTGCGATGATATCACAATATTGGTTTAAAACTTCAATAGCATCTTTGATATGTTCTACCGTATCTCCATTCATTACCGCTCCATCTGCAAATTCAAGATTCCAGGCTTCCTGTGCGGCATTTAACGTCAATACATTTAAACCAAGGTTTTGTGCTGCAATCTGGCTGCTCAAACGGGTTCTCAGGCTTGAATTTAAAAATACAAGTCCTATTGTTTTTCCTTTTCCTTTTTCTGTTTCGGTAAGGGGGTCTGCTTTTATTTCTAAAGCTTTTTTTATGATTTCCTGTAAGTTTTCTACATCACTTACAGAGGTGAATTTTTTCATTTTGAATTAATTTTAAAGATTGTATTTACATATTTTGAGAATTTTAACGCAAGGACGCAAAGCTTTTCACTGATGCTTTTTTCGTTCGCAAAGGCGTTTCACTCAGCAATTGACAATTGTTTTTGACATTATGACGAAGAAAGAATCTTGCATTGTTATATTTTACGAGATTCTTCACTCCACTTCGTTACATTCAGAATGACAAACGCAATACCTTTTTACTATTTGTCTTTTACATCTTAAATACTTCCCAATACTGCTTTCAAAGCATTGATGAAAAGATCTGTTTCCTCTTTTTTGATATTCAGTGCCGGAAGAATCCTTAAGACACTTTTATCATTAGAGTTTCCTGTGAAAATATGATGATCGAACAATAAGCTTTTCCTTATTTCTGAACAGTCTCTGTCGAGTTCTATTCCGATCATCAATCCTTTCCTTCGGATTGATTTAATATGTGGTAAATCTTTAATTTCATTTTCAATATATTCGCCCATTTTCTGAGCGTTTTCGATAAGATTTTCATCTTTCATCACATCCAGCACAGCAATTGAAGCGGCGCAGGCAAGATGATTTCCTCCGAATGTCGTTCCCAGCAAACCGTTGCTTGCCTGGAATTTAGGATGGATTAAAACTCCGCCCACAGGAAAACCATTTCCCATTCCTTTTGCCGTTGTAATAATATCTGCTTCAAGTCCAAACTCCTGATGCGCAAAGAAATATCCGCTTCTTCCGTATCCGGATTGCACTTCATCCAAAATAAGAACAGCATTATATTTTTCACACAGTTCTTTAATTTTAGATAAAAATTCCGGCGTCGGAATCATAATACCTCCTACACCCTGAATTCCCTCGATGATCACAGAAGAAATTTCATTTCCAAACTTCTCAAAAGTCTCTTCAAGCTGCTGCACATCATTCCATTCGGATTTGATAAATCTTTCTGAAAAGTTAACAGGAGCAACAATCTTCGGATTATCAGTCACTGAAACCGCTGCTGAAGTTCTTCCGTGGAATGAACCTGAAAAATAGAGCACTTTGCTTTTTCCATTATGAAATGAAGCCAGCTTCAATGCATTTTCATTGGCTTCTGCTCCCGAATTGCATAAAAAAAGGTTATACTCTTCATATCCGGAAAGTTCCCCTAGTTTTTCTGCCAGCTCAGTCTGCAATTCATTCTGAACGGAATTGGAATAAAAAGAAATTTTTCCCAGTTGATCTTTCAGCTTATTCTGATAATGCGGATGATTATGGCCAATAGAAATTACAGCATGACCTCCGTAGAAATCAAGGTATTTTTCGCCTTTGTCATCCCAAAGAAAAGATCCCTGAGCTTTAACCGGATTTATGTTGAATAATGGATATACGTTGAATAAATTCATTTTTTTATTTTTTATTTTTCTTTTGTCTTAAAACAAAAGAAACAAAAGTTCAAGACCTGGAAACTTCCGCTAAAAATTAGTTCTATTCTCTAAAAATTCTAAAACTTGTGCGAATCCGAGATTAGTTCTTCGGCTAAATATTTGCCTCGCACTTCAAACAGTAGAATTTTCTTAACGTTCATAGAATTAATTTTCTTAACGCTCCATTTTCCTAAGTCGGATTTACTTTTTGTTTAAAGTTCTCAATTATTTATTGTCGATTTAAAATGCTATTGGTTTCAAATTCAGGCCTGCATTTTCTTCCCAGTTCATGGCCAGATTCATATTCTGGACTGCCTGTCCCGACGCACCTTTTAACAAATTGTCAATCGCTGAGTGAATAACGACAACATTTCCACTCTTTTCGATCTGAATCACACAGCGATTGGTATTGACAACCTGCTTTAAATCCACTGCCTTTCTACTTACCGTAACGAAAGGCTCCTCCGCATAAAAATCCTGATATAATTGTTCTATCTTCTCCAGCTCCAAATCCGTCTTCATCGTGGAACTTGTAAAAATTCCTCTTGCAAAATCTCCTCTCCAGGGAACAAAATTCAGGGTTACTTCTTTATTATTGAATGCAATCAGCTGCTGTAAAATCTCATCCGCATGCTGATGCGTTAGAGTTTTATAGGCTGAAACATTATCATTTCTCCAGGTAAAATGAGTAGTTGCCTGCAGAGATTGTCCGGCTCCTGTAGAACCAGTAATCCCTGTAGTAAAAACTTCATTCAACACTCCTTTTTCTGCCAATGGCAGCAAAGCCAATTGAATAGCCGTAGCAAAACACCCCGGGTTGGCAATACTTTTTGCCCCTGACAGTTGTTTTTTATTAATTTCAGGTAATCCGTAGATAAAATCTCTGTTTCCAAAGTTTCCTTCTAAACGGAAATCGTTTCCGAGATCAATCACCAGCGTTTCATCTTTAACAGGGTTTTGAGTTAACCAGTTTTGACTTTCTTTATGAGGAAGACACAGAAAAAGAATATCTACGTCTTCAGGTTTGTCCGTCAAAACCATTTCACAAACCGTCGTTAAATCCGGGTACAGATCTGAAATTCGTGTTCCCGAATTCGAACGACTATATAAAAAACTCAATGTCACATGGGGATGAAAAGCCAGTAAGCGTATCAGCTCACTTCCTGTATAACCGTTGGCACCAATGATTCCTACTGTTTTCTTCATTTTGATTCTGACAGCATTTTGTTCTGTCTTTCATTAAACCGTCCCTTCGGAACTAATTGATATTTTGGTTAATCTGGTGGTATATATTTAAGGAATTGCTTACAATTTTTGTATAACCTTTCACATCATCACCTGTCCATGCTCTGTTTGCTTCGCCATAGCTTCCGAATTTATCAGACATCAGGTCATGATCAGATTCAATTCCGTTAAGAATAAATCTGTAAGGATGAAGAGTTACAAATACTTTTCCAGTCACTGTTTTCTGAGAATCAGTCAGGAAAGATTCAATATTTCTCATGACAGGATCTAAGAACAGTGCTTCATGAAGCCAGTTTCCGTACCAGTCGGATAACTGAGACTTCATCATTTGCTGGTATTTTGAAAGCGTATGTTTCTCTAATAAATGATGCGCTTTGATAATCACCGATGCTGCTGCCGCTTCAAATCCTACTCGTCCTTTAATCCCTACAATGGTATCCCCTACGTGAATATCGCGGCCAATTCCGTACGCTGAAGCCAATTCTTCTATTTTTTGAATCGCATATACAGAATGTTCAAAGTTTTCTCCATTCACTCCTATAACCTCTCCGTTTTTAAACTCAATTTCAAGTTCTGAAGGCTGAGTTTCTTTGATTTGAGATGGAAAAGCTTCTTCCGGAAGATAATTTCTGGAAGTCAAAGTTTCTTTTCCTCCCACAGAAGTTCCCCAAAGTCCTTTATTCACAGAATATTGTGCTTTATGGAATTCCATTTCATAGCCATGCTCCTTCAAAAATTCAATCTCTTCTTCACGGGATAATGCCATATCACGGATGGGCGTAATAATCTCAATATTCGGGCACATTACTTGAAAGATTAGGTCAAAACGAACCTGATCATTTCCAGCTCCTGTACTTCCGTGAGCAATGGCATCTGCATTTACTTCAATGGCATATTTTGCAATTTCCTGAGCCTGAATGGTACGCTCAGCACTTACAGAAAGAGGATACGTATTGTTTTTCAACACATTCCCGAAAATCAAATATTTCACACATGAATTATAGTAATCTTCCTGAGCGTCTACGCACCTGTATTCTTTTACTCCAAGGTTTAAAGCTTTTCTCTCCAATTCTTTTTCCTCTTCTTTTGAAAAACCTCCGGTATTTACAGTAACTGCATACACATCATACCTTAGTGTTTCACTAAGATATTTTGCACAGTAGGAAGTATCTAAACCTCCGCTAAACGCTAAGATGACTTTCTTTTTCATCTGGACTTTTTTTATTTTTATTAATGGTCACATGGAATTCGCTTGCAGAGTTTTGTGCAGAATACACAAAATCATTTTGGCTCGCTCCATTATATTTATTTTCAGGCTGATCATTTGCAACCTCTTTTTTTTCTATATTTTCAGGAACAAATAACATGGCTGTACACAGACAGTTCTTACGTTCCTTCATCATTAAAATTTCATAGTTCACACAGTTCTTGCAGCCGTTCCAGAATTCCTCATCCTGAGTCAGTTCAGAATAGATCACTGGTTTATATCCTAAATCACTGTTGATTTTCATTACTGCCAAACCTGTTGTCAATCCGAATACTTTCGCATCCGGATATTTATCTCTAGATAATTGGAAAACCTTCTGTTTGATTTGAGTTGCTACGCCCCCGTTCCTGAACTTCGGTGATACAATCAATCCCGAATTGGCCACAAACTTTCCGTGCGACCAGGTCTCTATATAACAGAAACCTACCCACTCACCGTTTTCAGTAGCAACCACAGCATTGCCTTCTGAAATCTTCTTACTCAAATATTCTATGGAACGTTTTGCGATCCCCGTTCCTCTGCGCTGTGCAGAATCATACATTTCCTGCTGTATTTCACTCACATACATGAGATGTTCGCATGAGGAAATTTCTATTTCCATTTATTTATCTAATTTTTTTGGCAAATTTAAAATATATTTTCTTTTAAATCCAAATAAAAAAGATATTTTTTTTGTTTTAAAATTTTAAACAGGTAAAATTATCTTTATTAGAAAATATACATTTGCTAATTTATTATATATTTGCTAAAATAATATAGCTATGGAAAATATCTGTCCTAAATGCAACAGTACCAAGGTAGTAAAAAGTGGCATTATCAATGAAAAGCAACGCTTCCACTGCAAAGACTGCAACTATTATTTCACCGTTAAAAAACTGGGAAAACAGATTGATGATTATTATGTCACCAAAGCGCTTCAACTGTATCTGGAAGGCTTAAGCTACCGTGAAATCGAAAGAATTATCGGAGTTTCACATGTTACCATAAGTTCCTGGATTAAAAAATACAACATCACAAGACCTCCACATTCTGAATTTCATCCTGTTTATAGGATACTGAAACAAAATGAATTGATTGATTATATTGCACAGGAAGAAAACATTAAAAACTCAGGAATTATCATTACTCAGTTTGCTGACAAGTATATGCTGATCAAGTGGGAAAGGTTTAAGAAATAGTGCGGGATGCGAGGTGCGAGTTACGAGATTCGAGTTACGGGATGCGAGTTACGAGGTACAAGCCACCACATTTAATTATATCTCTAAATATCAAATACTTAAAAACCGATTAGATTAAAACCCCGGATCTCGAAACCCGAAACGTATGACATTAAACACTCCATGACTATACTATTACCACTAATATATATTAAATTTTCATAAACAAATTATTAATTACAATTTGGCATTCACAAAAAACAACGCCAAAAATTGATAATTTATGAAGAAATTACTTACATTTATTGGAGTAGCTTTAATCAGCGGTTCTGTGTACTCTCAAGGTTCTCCTGATTACGGCAATGGCCTAAAAATAAACCTCAACCCGGATGGGGATAAATTCGTCCGTTTTATTTTATGGGACCAGCTTTGGCTGAGAAATACCTCTATGAATCCCGGAAGTATGGTAGGTGGCGAGCCTACAGACAACTCCTGGAGCATAGGAAACAGACGATTACGTGCTTTAGCATATGCACAGGTCTCTAAAAGATACATGATTCTCCTTCATTTTGGGATCAACAATCAGACCTTCATCAATGGAGGAGCTACAGGCACATCAGGCACAGGAGGTTATGGAAACGGAAAGAAAACCCAGTTATTTTTCCATGATGCCTGGAACGAATATGCAGTTATTTTACCTGGAGAAGCGGGAAAATTCAGTTTATCTTTAGGCGCAGGTCTTCATTACTACATGGGACTTTCCCGTATGACGATGGCTTCTACACTCAATTTCCTCACCTTAGATTCTCCCGTTTTTTCATGGCCACTAATTGACAACTCTGACCAATTCGCAAGACAGCTGGGAATGTTTGCAAAAGGTAAATACGGAAAACTGGAATACCGTTTCAGTTTAAATAAACCTTTCGCCACAGATCTTGTTCCAGTAAATGTAACAGATCCATCAAAAGCTGTTGCGGTAGACAACAACGGAAATCCCAGTTTTTCAAAAGCAGGGTATGTGGAATATCAGTTCCTTGATGAGGAGTCGAATACACTTCCATACAAAGTGGGATCTTATCTGGGAACAAAGAAAGTCTTCAATGTAGGAGCCGGGTTCTATCATCAGGCAGATGGAACAAGAACTTCCGTAAACTCCAACATTGAAAAGCACGACATTACTCTTTTTGCCGTGGATGCTTTTGCAGATATTCCTTTGGGAGAAGCGAAAAACAAAATGGCCGTTTCCGCGTATGCCGGATATTATAACTACAATTTTGGTCCTAACTATGTAAGAAATCTGGGAACCATGAATATTGCGGCTTCAGATCCTAATTTTATCGGAAATAAAGCCATCGCAGGACCAGGAAACCTGCAACCGACCATCGGGACAGGTAATATTATCTACGCACAGGCTGGCTTACTATTACCAAGCCAGGCAGAAAAACCCAAAATCAGAATACAGCCTTTTGCAGCGTATACTCATAAAAGCTTTGAGGCTTTCGATAAATCTTCCTCTCAGTTTGATGTGGGAGCCAATTGGTTCATAGACGGACATCATGCAAAAATTACAACACAATATTCAACACGACCTGTTTATACAAGTCCTACCGAAAGCCCTTCTTCAAAAGGGGAATTTATTGTGCAATTTCAAATCTATCTTTAAAATTTGAACCATTAAGAACAGTAAAGTATCTAAGATAAGTTAAGCTCCATCAAAGATGGATAAAAGGAATACCGCTGAATAAAATAGTCTTAGATATAATCTTAATTATTCTTACCCCCTTAAAAGTCCTTAATGGTTTAAAAAAATTCAATGTAAAATCCTATTCCATTAACATCAAAAACTAATCAATATGAGCGAAAATCATCACGAAAGCTACGAAAATATGACCGACAGGCAGAAAAACCGCACGATATGGAGTGTGATCACTGCCTCTTCACTCGGTACCTTGATAGAATGGTATGACTTCTATATCTTCGGAAGTTTAGCCATTGTTTTAGCTACTAAATTTTTCCCCGCAGATAACCCTACCGCTGCATTTTTATCTACCCTGGCAACTTTTGCTGCCGGATTTGTAGTAAGACCTTTCGGAGCTTTATTTTTCGGAAGACTGGGTGATATCATCGGAAGAAAATATACTTTTCTTGTTACTTTACTGATCATGGGATTTTCAACTTTCCTGATCGGCTGTATTCCAAGTTATAAAACGATTGGATTTATGGCGCCGGTTTTAGTTTTAATTTTAAGATTGCTTCAGGGACTTGCCCTTGGTGGTGAATACGGAGGTGCCGCTACTTATGTTGCAGAATATGCCCAGCCTCACCGAAGAGGTTACTGGACTTCATGGATTCAGACTACTGCAACGGCTGGACTTTTCATTTCACTGATTGTTATTCTCATTACAAAATCAACCCTTTCGGCAGAAGAGTTTGACAACTGGGGATGGAGAGTTCCTTTCTGGATCTCGATTCTGATGGTTGCCGTTTCTTATGTCATCAGAAAGAACATGAAAGAATCTCCGCTTTTTGCTAAGGCTAAAAGTGAGGGAAAAACGTCTAAAAACCCTTTGAAAGAGAGTTTCGGGAACAGATACAATTTCAAGTTTGTATTATTGGCTTTATTCGGAGCGGCAATGGGACAAGGCGTAATTTGGTATACAGGCCAGTTCTATGCGATGAGTTTCCTTCAAAAGGTAATGAATGTAGAATCCGCACAGGTGGATTCACTCATGGCTACTGCATTATTTTTAGGAACACCCTTCTTTGTTTTCTTCGGATGGCTGTCTGATAAAATCGGAAGAAAAGCAGTAATGATGACCGGAATGCTGGTCGCTATTTTAGCTTACAGACCCATTTACGACAGTATGTTCAAGAGTGTAAATCTTGAAAGTAAAACCATTGCCGCCAATGGAATCACAGAAAAAAGAACGGCCAAAATCCACAGTGATATTGCTACAGACAGCCTGGTTACTTTCCATAAAGAAACTCTTTACACAGACGGCACTCTGATCAAAAAAGACAGCATTATTCACTGGTCGCCTGCAGGACCTGTTATAAAAGACGGAAAAGCGGAAGAACCAAAAATCTCCACTTCTGTAAAACTGAGTGATGACACCAAATGGTACCTGGTCTTCCTTGTATTTATCCAGGTAATATTTGTAACCATGGTGTACGGACCTATTGCCGCCTTTCTTGTAGAAATGTTCCCTGTGAGAATCCGTTATACATCAATGTCTCTGCCTTATCACATCGGAAACGGGGTCTTTGGAGGACTTCTTCCTGCAGTAGCAACTTATCTGGTCACTACCGGGAAAGAAGCAGGACATGCGACATGGTATCTTGAGGGACTCTGGTACCCGATTGGAGTCGCTACAGTATGTCTGATCATCGGATTGTTTTATCTTAAAAATAAGAACAATAATCTTCACGATTAAGTACTGAATCATTCAAATTTTTATTAATTTTAAAACTACTAAAATGAGCGGACTAAAAAAAATATTAGGTATTCTCTGGATCGCAATCGCGGTGATTGTGGGGTATTTCGGAATTACGGTATTGGGAATCCCAAAAATTACATCCGGGAAGCAGGAAGATCTGGTTTTCGGCATCATTATCCTTTTTGTACTGATGCCGATTATTTCAGGCGGAATGGCAATTTTCGGCTATTACGCCCTGAAAGGAGAATATTCTGACGATAAAATTTAAAAACAAAACTGATAATTGATGGATGTGCTATCCATCAATTATCTTTTATCAATAATCATTTATGAAAAAGAGACACGAGCAAAAACTTATCATACTGAGCGTGGGGCTTATGATCGCTTTCAGCATTCCTATTTCATTGCTTTTCAACAGTGAAAGGGAGGTTTTAGGCTATCCAATGATCCTTATCTACCTGTTCGTGGTCTGGATGATTTCCATTGTGATTTCTTTTGTAATTGTAAAAAGACATGATGAGTAGTTTCGCATTATTTTTTGTAGTCCTGTTCTACCTGGCACTTCTTTTCTTAGTTGCCCACCTGGCAGAGAAGAAAAAGAGTAAGCTGTGGATCAACAATCCTTACATCTATGCACTGTCTCTTGCGGTATACTGTACTGCCTGGACGTATTATGGAAGCATTGGCGTTGCAGCTACAAGCGGATTAAACTATCTCCCGATTTACATTGGTCCTATTATGATTATTCCGGCCTGGATCTACATCAACACACGGATTGTAAGAATTTCAAGAGTCAATAAGATAAGCAGTCTTGCCGATTTTATTTCACTGAGATATGGGAACAGCAGAAGTCTGAGTGCCATTATCACGGTAGTCTGTCTTCTGGCAGTTGTACCTTACATCGGGTTGCAGATCAAAGCCATTTCTGAAACCTTTCATTTGGTAACTGAAACGCCGATGTCGAAAGATATTATGACTGATAACGCTACTTTTGTAGTAGTTTTAATCGCCTTATTTTCATCTTATTACGGAACACGATATGTGGATGCTTCGGAAAAACGTCTGGGAATTATCTCAGCTATTGCTCTGGAAAGCTTTTTAAAACTATTCTTCATTATCATTCTCGGGCTTTTCGTTATTTATTTTGCCTTTGACGGATTTTCGGATATTTATGAGAAAGCCAGTAAGTTTAAAGATTTTAAAGAAAAAAATACATTCAATGGCATTGAAGGCGCTATGAACTGGATGATTTTATGTATGATTTCCGCAACAGCAATCTGTATTTTGCCAAGGCAGTTCCACACCGCTATTGTCGAAAACAGACAGGAAAAACATATTAAAACAGCGATCTGGTTCTTCCCTCTTTATCTTTTAATCTTCACTGTATTTATTTTCCCGATTGCCTGGGGTGGAAGGCTGATTTTTGATGGCCAGAATGTAAACCCGGAGTTCTATTCTATTCTGATTCCGCAGAATTTTGATAATACTTTGATCACTGTACTTGTTTTTCTGGGAGGATTGAGCTCATGTATTTCCATGATCATTATTTCCGCCATAACCTTATCCATTATGCTTTCCAATAACCTCATCATTCCCTATGGACTGCTTGGAAAACTAAAATCCGAAAGTGAGGAACAAAACACAAGAATCATTACCAATATCAGGAAAATCAGCATTTTCGGACTGATCATTATGGCTTTTGTCTTTTATAAATATTTCATTCTGAAAACATCCCTGGATTCTGTAGGATTGATCTCATTTGTTATTATTGCACAGCTGGCACCTGCCTTTTTCGGAGCTTTATTCTGGAGAAGAGGAAGTTACAAAGGCGCTGTTACAGGGCTTATAGCAGGATTGGTGATCTGTTATTTCGGATTGATTATTCCACAATACTATTTTTCATATAACCAGGAGTTCAAAGGGGCACTGAGAGACCTATATGATGCTTTCGGATTTTTCACCATTCCTTATCTTGGAAGAATTCCACAGATTTTCTTCTGGTCAATACTGGTCAATACAAGCCTGTTTACCATTGTTTCCGTAAGTTCCAAAGGGAATTACCGTGAAAGAAACTTTGCTGAATTGTATGTAGATATTGACAAATACATTCAAAATCATGAAAATGCTTTTATCTGGCGTGGAACAGCTTATATTTCGGATATTCAGAATATTCTTGAACGTTTTTTAGGTAAAAATAAGACAGAGCAGGCACTCCGTATTTTTAATTTAAAATATAATATTGATTCCAACACGGAAACCGCCGACTCAAGATTTATAAAATTTTCAGAAAATCTTTTGGCTGGAAGAATTGGTACGGCTTCGGCAAAAATATTAATTGAAGGCGTTACCAAAGAAGATAAAATATCTTTAAAAGAGGTTTTAAATATCCTCGAAGAATCCAAAGAAAACATCAGCTTAAATAAAAAGCTTACCGAACAGTCTGAAGAACTGCAAAAACTTTCTGATGATCTGCGAACCGCCAATGAAAGCCTGATTATCAAAGACCGCCAAAAAGATGACTTCCTGGACTCTGTTGCCCATGAACTGAGAACTCCAATCACCGCTATCCGTTCTGCAGGAGAAATCCTGGCTGACGATGATGATATTCCTCTCGATATCAAACAGGAATTTTTAAACAACATCATTACAGAATCTGACAGATTAAGTGAAATCATCAATGATATTTTGTATCTGGACAAACTACAGCATGGCGAAATCTCTCTACACATTCAGGAAAATAATATTATTGAAACGTATAAAAAAGCATTAAATCCGCTTCTTCATCTGATACAACAAAAAAATATTCATTTAAGTGAAGTTAATCTTCTGAATCAGTTTATATTTGAATATGACGAAGCGAGAATGATTCAGCTGTTTCAGAATATATGGGGCAATGCTTTAAAATTTACAGATGAACAGGGAACCATCCAGACCAAATTATTTGAAAAAGACCAACAGCTTACCATCAGTATTTTCAATACCGGCAAACATATTCCGGAAGAAGATCTTGAAATGATTTTTGACAAGTTTTATCAATCTAAAAACCAAAACATTATAAAGCCGACAGGAAGCGGACTGGGACTCGCCATTTCAAAAAAAATAGTCCAGGCACACGGAGGAAGTATAAAAGCTGAAAACAGTGGACTGGGTGTAACTTTCACCATAAACATTCCCGAAAAAACTAAAAAAGAGATTACAAATGAAGTTGAATACCATTAAAACCCTTGTATGAAAAAGATAATTATTGCGGATGACGAACACAAAATACTAATGTCGCTGGAATACAGCTTCAAGAAAAATGGCTATGACGTTTATATTGCCCGTGACGGTACGGAAGTCCTCGACTTTTTGAAAACAATGGTCCCGGATGTGATTCTTCTCGACATTATGATGCCGAATCTTGACGGATACAGCACTTTGGACCTCATCAAACAGGACGAAAAACTGAAAGACACCAAAGTCATCTTTCTGAGTGCCAAAAATAATCCCAGAGATATTGAGAAAGGCCTGGAAATGGGTGCTGATGCTTACGTTACAAAACCCTATTCAATCAAGAAGCTGATGCAGCAGATTGAAGAGATGTTTTAACGTGTAAAATTAAACCATTAAGATTCATATCATAAAGGGATTAAGAGTATTAAAAAATTGCTTCGCCCCGGCTTGCAGTTCATATCCTTGTCAAGGTTTAAAACCTTGACAAGGATAACAAAATACATAAAAAAAAACAAACACACGACTATTGACATGGATACTGATACATTATTTAAACAAAGCATAGAACATAAAGAAGACTTCTGGAAAAAACAGGCAGAAGAAATCAAATGGTTTGATTTTCCCTCACAAATTCTCTCTAAAGACGAAAATGACTACCCGCAGTGGTTTTCTGATGGAAAGCTCAATATGTGTTACTTATGTATCGACAAACATATTGAAGACGGATTCGGGAATCAGATGGCAATAATTTATGATTCTCCTGTCACCAATCAGAAGAAAACCTACACTTTCCATCAGGCAAAAGAAGAAATTTCAAAATTTGCAGGAGGGCTGGCTTCTTTAGGATTAAAAAAAGGAGATACAGCGGTTATTTATATGCCAATGATTCCGCAAACTCTTTTTGCGATGCTGGCATGCGCGAGAATTGGGGTTATTCATAATGTGGTTTTCGGAGGTTTTGCCCCCCACGAACTTGTGGTAAGGATTGACGACTGCAAACCTAAAGTTTTAATCACGGCAACTGCAGGAGTAGAAATTGCCAAAAGAATTCCTTACCTCCCGCTGGTTGAAAAAGCAATTGAACTGGCACAGGATAAAGTAGATCATATTGTTGTGTACAACAGAAGATTAGTAGATAATCAGGATGAAATGTTCGAAGGACTGATTGATTATGAAGAACTGGTTGAAAAATCAGCTCCGGCAGACTGCATTTCTGTGGAATCTACCCATCCTCTTTATCTTCTTTACACATCAGGAACCACAGGCAAACCCAAAGGTATTGTTCGTGATACCGGAGGTTATGCGACTGCCTTAAAATTTTCCATGACGTATGTCTACGGAGTGGAACCGGGAGAAACTTATTGGGCTGCTTCAGATTTCGGATGGGCAGTTGGCCATAGTTTTTCAGTGTATGGACCACTCATCAACAAAAATACAACGATTATTTTTGAAGGAAAACCTATCGTGACTCCGGATGCAGGAACATTTTGGAGAATCATTTCAGAATATAAAGTTTCAGTAATGTTTACTGCCCCTACTGCTATCAGAGCAATCAAAAAAGAAGATCCGAACGGAGAGCTGGTAAAAAAATATGATTTAACCCATTTCAAAAAGCAGTTTCTGGCAGGTGAAAGATGTGATGTGGCTACTCTGGATTGGTTTGCAGAACATATCGGAGTTCCGGCTATAGACCATTGGTGGCAGACAGAATCCGGATGGCCTATGCTTGGATTGCTGACTTATGATGAAAGTTATCAGATCAAAAGAGCTTCGGCAGGAAAACCTGTTCCGGGATATGACATTAAAATTTTTGATGAAAACGGACTGGAACTCGATCCTCATCATGAAGGCTATCTGGTGATCAAACTTCCCCTTCCCCCCGGTGCTATGCTTGGAATATGGAAAGATTATACACGTTTTGAAAACAGCTATCTGTCTCAGTACAAAGGCTACTATTTTTCAGGAGATGGTGCAATACAAGATGAAGACGGTTATATTTTCATCACAGGAAGAGTGGATGATGTGATCAATGTTGCGGGACACAGGCTTTCGACTTCTGAAATGGAGGAAATTGTTTCTTCACATCCGGATGTTGCAGAATGCGCTGTGGTAGGTATTGATGATGATTTAAAAGGACAGGTTCCTTTTGCTACAGTAGTTTTAAAGAATGGCTCAACCATTTCTGAAGAAGATGTTGAAAAGGATATCATTCAGATGGTCCGCAATAAAATCGGAGCTGTGGCTTTTCTGAAAAACACCATGGTTGTCAAACGTTTACCCAAAACACGATCCGGAAAGATTTTAAGGAAACTGATCCGGACTTTACTTGACGGAAAAGATTTTCAGATTCCTTCAACGATTGATGATGAGAAAATCATTGATGAAATTCAGGAAAAAATCAAGGAATACAGGGCTTAAGCCAGAAATTAAACATAAATTTAAATACTTATTTAAACTATTAAAAAATATTTGAACCATTAAGAGAAATAAAGGTATTAAGAAAAATTAAGTTCCATCAAAGATGGATAAGAAATACCTAAATAAATAGCTTCAGCTATACTCTTAATTATTCTAAACTACTTAAAGAAACTTAATGGTTTATTGTTCAAAAATTTAAAACATAAAAATATTTATCAATAAATAATCAAAAAAACGAAAGGGATATGAGAAATTACTTAATAGAAGATTTACCACAGTATTTTGAAGATTATAAAAAGTCTATCAAAAATCCTAAAAAATTCTGGGATAAGGTAGCAGATCAAAATTTCGTGTGGTACCAAAGATGGAGCAAGGTTGTTAAGTACGATATGAATGAAGCTAAAATCACCTGGTTTAAAAACGCGAAACTGAATATTACCAAAAACTGTATCGACAGACATCTTGCCGTAAGAGGAGATAAAACAGCCATCATCTGGGAACCCAATGATCCAAAGGAAGAAGCACAGCATATTTCCTACCAGGAATTATATACCCGTGTGAATAAAACAGCTAATGTTTTACATGATATGGGCATTAAAAAGGGAGACAGGGTGTGTATTTATCTTCCCATGATTCCTGAATTGGCTATTACCATGCTTGCCTGTGCAAAGCTGGGAGCAGTACATTCTGTGATCTTTGCAGGATTCTCAGCTTCGGCAGTTGCTTCAAGGGTAAATGATTGTGAAGCAAAAATGGTGATCACCTCAGATGGAAGTTACAGAGGAAATAAAGTTCTTGACCTGAAAAGTATTGTTGATGATGCTTTGGAAAAAACACCAACGGTTGAAAACGTTCTTGTTGTTAAGAGAACCCACAATGAGATTAAAATGAAAGAAGGAAGAGATCACTGGATGGCCGATCTTTATGAGAAAGCTTCTGCTGATTTCGTTACGGTAATTATGGATTCTGAAGATCCTCTTTTCATTTTATATACTTCAGGATCTACCGGAAAACCAAAAGGAATGCTTCATACCTGTGCCGGATATATGGTGTATACGGCTTATACATTCAAAAATGTATTCAATTATAAAGAAAATGATATTTATTGGTGTACTGCAGATATCGGATGGATCACGGGACATTCTTATATCCTTTACGGACCTTTATTAAATGGAGCTACCACTGTTATTTTTGAAGGCGTTCCTACCTATCCTGAACCGGACCGCTTCTGGGAAGTGATTGAAAAACATAAGATCACTCAGTTTTATACCGCTCCTACGGCAATCCGTTCTTTAGCGAAAGAAAGTGCGGAATGGGTAGATAAACATGACCTGAGCTCTCTGAAAGTCATCGGTTCTGTAGGTGAACCTATTAATGACGAGGCGTGGCATTGGTTCAATGACCATGTTGGAAAGAAAAAATGTCCGATCGTAGATACGTGGTGGCAAACCGAAACAGGAGGAATCATGATTTCACCGCTTCCTTTTGTTACCCCAACGAAACCTACTTACGCTACTCTCCCACTTCCAGGTGTACAGCCTGTTTTGATGGACGATAAACGAAATGAAATTACGGGGAATCAGGTGACCGGAAATCTTTGTATCCGTTTTCCATGGCCGGGAATCGCCAGAACGATCTGGGGTGACCATCAAAGGTATAAAGAAACGTATTTCACCGCTTTCCCTGGGAAATACTTTACAGGTGACGGTGCATTGAGGGATGAAGTGGGTTATTATAGAATTACAGGACGTGTAGATGATGTGATCATCGTTTCCGGACACAATCTTGGAACCGCTCCTATTGAAGACAGTATCAACCAGCACCCGGCCGTTGCAGAATCTGCTATTGTAGGCTATCCTCATGACATCAAAGGAAATGCACTATACGGCTATGTAATGCTTAAAGAATCCGGAGAAGGACGTGATAAGGAAAACCTGAAAAAGGAGATCAACCAGTTGATTTCAGATCAGATCGGACCTATTGCCAAGCTGGATAAAATACAGTTTGTTTCCGGACTTCCAAAAACGCGTTCCGGAAAGATTATGCGTAGAATCCTGAGAAAAATTGCTGAAGGTGACTTCAGTAATTTCGGAGACATCAGCACGCTTTTAAATCCTGAAATTGTAGAAGAAATCAAAAACGAAAGAATCTAAATGTATTCAATTTTTTAACCAATGAAAGCCCTGGAAGTTATTTTAGGGGCTTTTTTTTATTTTGTTTTAATATTTAATCAATGTGTACATCTTTCCTAAACACAGGAAGAATTTATTTTTCAAAAACCTACATTATCCAATTACTAAAATTAAACATCCGTTCAACAATTATTCTCAAATATTGCTCCAGTCTATTGAAAACAGAATGTTAATTAACAAATTATATTGCCTTAAACACAATGAAAATCAGAAAATTATTACTAACTTTAGTCATAACTTTAAAACCAATTAACTATGTCACATATATTAGCTGGACTATTTGATCATCACAGCGACTACAAAAAACTGGAAAGTGATCTTGAAAATTCAGGATTTGAAAACTCAGATTACATTGTGTACCTTAACAATGGTTCTCATAATTCCCAATATCTGGCAAGTGTTACCGTAAATGATATCAATCAGATTGACCTTGCACGGAATGCATTTATTCAGAATGCAGCATTGAAATCATACTTATTTGAAAACATGAATATCAATGAAGCGAATTATGATACCATTAAAAAGTATATTGACGCAAGAAACAGAGCTGAAATCCACAACAGCCCTGATATTAAAATCAAAACGTCAAGTGACGGTATGAATTCTGAAGTAAAATTCTAAACGATATAAAATCTAATAGCCGGAGATCCGTAGTGTATGCTGCGGATCTTTTATGTTTGAAAAAACTAAAAAATTTCGTATTTTCGTCTTATTATAGGCATGTGCACAAATGAGTTACGATTTAGAACAAGAGAATAAAGAGATCCTTGCGAGATATAAGGACCTGATTTCTAACACATACAGAACGTTGGATGAGGAAAATAATAAACTCATCCGTAAGGCATTCGATATCGCTTTGGATGCCCACAAGGACCAAAGGAGAAAAACCGGAGAGCCTTACATCTACCACCCTATTGCTGTTGCTAAAATTGTAGCAACAGAGATTGGCTTGGGAGCTACTTCCATTGCCTGTGCACTTTTGCATGATGTGATTGAAGATTCTGATTATACTTACGAAGATCTGAAAAAAATCTTTGGAGAAAAAATCGCCAGTATCGTGAATGGACTGACTAAGATCTCCATCATGAACCACCAGAATATCTCTGTACAATCTGAAAATTACAGAAAGCTGTTGTTGACTTTATCTGAGGATTTCAGAGTTATTCTGATTAAAATTGCAGACCGTCTTCATAACATGAGGACACTGGAAAGTATGGCTCCGGATAAGCAGAAAAAAATCGCTTCAGAAACGGTTTATATCTATGCTCCTATGGCCCACCGTCTTGGATTGTACAACATCAAATCTGAGCTGGAAGACCTTTCACTAAAATATAACAGCCCCGAAGTATACAACGAGATCACGGAGAAATTGGAGCTTGCCAAAGAAAGCCGTGAAAGGTATATAGAAGAATTTACCAAAGAAGTATCTGAAAGACTTCGTGAAGAAGGCTTAAACTTTAAAATTAAAGGCCGTGCAAAAGCAATTTCCTCTATTTACAGAAAGATGCTGAAGCAGGGAGTTTCCTTTGAGGAAGTTTTTGATAACTACGCCATCAGGATTATTTACAAATCGGATGCTAAAAATGAAAAATTTCTTGCCTGGAAGATCTATTCTATCGTTACGGATGTCTACCACAGTAACCCATCAAGAATGCGTGACTGGATTACCCAGCCTCGTTCTACGGGATATGAAAGTTTACACTTAACCGTTTTAGGTCCGGACAGAAAATGGATTGAAGTTCAGATCCG
Organism: Chryseobacterium rhizoplanae; assembly: GCF_900182655.1. Taxonomy (GTDB): domain Bacteria; phylum Bacteroidota; class Bacteroidia; order Flavobacteriales; family Weeksellaceae; genus Chryseobacterium; species Chryseobacterium rhizoplanae. Next base: position 230,228 of record NZ_FXTC01000001.1, on the reverse strand, counting down.
CTCTGAGCGAATGGATGAAATTGCTGAAAAAGGTGTTGCCGCTCACTACAAATACAAAGAAGGCTACAAACAGAGTTCTGATGACAGAAACTTTGAAAAATGGGTAACCGAAATCCGTGAAGTTCTGGAACAGCAGCAGAACCTTTCTACTTCGGAGCTTTTGGATAATATTAAGCTTAATTTATACTCCAAAGAGGTATTTGTATTTACCCCGAAAGGAGAAATTAAAATTCTTCCTACCAATGCTACTGCTCTGGATTTTGCCTTTTCAGTCCATTCTGACTTAGGAATGAAATGTCTGGGAGCTAAAATCAATGGAAAGCTGGTTCCTATTTCCTATATCCTTCAAAACGGGGATCAGGTGGATATTCTTTCATCACAAAATCAGAAACCAAAATCTGACTGGCTGGAATTCGTAGTGACTTCTAAGGCCAAATCAAAGATCAAAAGTTATCTGAACTCTCAGAAAAACCAACTGGTAGAGGAAGGAAAAGAAATCCTGCAAAGAAAACTTCGTCATGCGAAAATCAATTTCAATGATGAAGAAATTAATAAACTTCAAAAGTTCTTTAATTTAAAATCTTCTCAGGAACTGTTTCTTAAATTCCAAAGCAATGAACTGGATGTCAGTAGCTTGAGAAAATACATTGAAAGTAAAAACGTATTCAACAACTTACTTTCAAGATTCAGAAAATCACCTAATAAAAGTCAGCATTTCGAGGAGCCGAAAGAGGAAAACCTTGACATGATTGTCTTTGGGAAAGACGAAGAGAAGCTTAACTATACCTATGCAAAATGTTGTACGGTAATTCCAGGGGACAAAATTTTCGGATTCATCACCATTTCAGACGGAATTAAAGTTCACAGTGACAGCTGCCCGAATGCCATCAACCTCAGAGCGCAGTATGACTACCGTGTCATTCCTGCCAAATGGGTCAATGCAGAAAGCTTCAAAAACAGAGTAAAAATTGAAATTGAGGGACTTGACAGAATGGGGATGATCAATGATATCACCACGGTCATCAGTGCAAGTATGGGAATGGATATGAAAAGTCTTTCTATTGAATCCAACAATGGGGTTTTCACTGGAAATATCATTCTCGAAGTTAAAAACAAAGGCCAGCTGGAAGAAACTTTCAAAAAGCTTAAAAATATTAATGGTGTTTCAAGAGTGAGACGACTACAATCATAAACATGAATTTATCTCTATATTTTAAAAAATTTTTCAACAACAGTCAGTCTTCAGGAATTATTCTTATTTTCTGTGTACTTGTTTCATTGCTTATTGCCAATTCATCTGCTGCAGAGAACTTTCAGCATTTTTTAGACAAAGAAGTGGGCACCCATCTTTTTGGATTGGAATATCCTGTCAGCATCTGGATCAATGACGGATTGATGGCCGTATTCTTCCTTCTGGTAGGCCTTGAAATAAAGCGGGAACTGGTAGAAGGTGAACTTTCATCTTTTAAAAATGCTTCGCTTCCCATTTTTGCAGCGGTAGGCGGAATGCTTGTTCCTGCTGTAATCTACAGCATTTTCAATACCGGAACGGAATACAGCAATGGCTGGGGAATTCCTATGGCCACAGATATTGCTTTTTCTCTGGCGATTATTTCAATGCTGGGTAAAAAGATTCCCAATTCTATCAAGATATTTTTAGCAGCATTGGCTATTGTAGATGACCTGGGAGCGATTCTTGTGATTGCAATTTTCTATACTGAACAAATCCACTGGAGTTATCTCCTGTTATCTTTTGGAGTGACTGCCCTGCTGTTTATTTTAAATTTCTTAAAAGTAACCAAAACTATATTTTATATTATTCCCGGACTGTTTTTATGGTATTTCCTTCATCACTCCGGAATTCACGCCACTATAGCAGGTGTTTTACTTGCCTTTTCAATACCTACCAACGCTTCCCATGTAGAAATATCGCCATTGGAAAAACTGGAGCATCAGCTTCACATTCCGGTAAGCTTTCTGATCATGCCCATATTCGCTTTAACGAACACCAATATCACTTTTTCCAGTGAAATGGTTGCCGGTGTTACAAGTACATTAGGATTGGGAATTATTTGCGGTTTGGTATTGGGTAAGCTGATCGGTATCAATCTGTTTTCACTCATTGCGATCAAATTAAAGCTTAGTTCTCTGCCTCAAAACAGCAACTGGCTTCAGATGATTGGTGTAGGTCTGTTGGCCGGAATTGGATTTACCATGTCCATCTTTATTGCATTGCTTTCTTTTAAAGGAGAGATCCCCATTCAGGATGAAGCGAAATTTGCTATTTTGATTGCGTCATTTATAGCTGCTATTGCAGGATTTACCATACTAAGTATAAGTTCAAAAGAAAATCCCGAACTGGAAGAGAATTAATCTTTTTTTCGGGTTTCCAGTTTTCTCTTATGTTCTTCGTCACCATCAAAGTCAGGTTCTGTAATCTGGCTGTGATAGTGTATGGTTTCTCTCTGAATTTCATCAGACAGCAGCTTTTCTATTCTAAGTTTTCTGATCGCCATATTCAGCTCATTTCCGAATAAAAGCAGGTATACATTCACATTCACCCAAACCATCAGCAGGATCATACTTCCGATGGATCCGTAAAGAACGTTGTACCTCGCAATATCCTTTACATAAATCGCAAAAATATAAGTAGTAACAACGAATAGTATTGTGGTTAAAATAGCACCAGGAACCGCCTGTCTGAATCTTGTAATTTTTACGGTTCCCAACCAATAAAATAAGGTCAGAAGAATAAAGTAAAAAAGAGGAAAAGAAACGAATCCAATAATACTGGAGAGATTATCTACAAGCCAGGTAATATCATAAGCAGGGGTAAACAGCTTCATTACGACCTCTACATAATACACCCCGAAAAGAGCTAAAAAAACAATGGTAATAAAGCCTATTGTGATAAAGAATGAAAGAATAAACTCCTTTACATCACTCAGTTTTTCATCCGTATTTTCATTAAAACCATTAATCAGAGAAAATGTACCATTTGTAGCAAAAACAAGCGCAAGAACAATGGTCAGGTTACTGATTCCTCTCATATTTGGGATGATATTGCTTTCTATATATCCTCTTACGTCACCTTCCATATTCGAAGGGAACACATTATGCATCAGTACATCAAAAATATAGAACTGCAGTTTATCATAATGCGGCATATAAGGTAAAACAGAAAGCAGAAACAGAATAAATGGAAAAAGACTTATGGTAAAGCTCCAGGAAATAGCCGCTGCTTTTCTACCAATTTTTCCTTTGAAAATTCCCGAGATATAGATCTGAAACATCTGCCAAAGCGATATTCCCAAAACAGGAATATGGATGCTGTCAAAAAACTCTTGAATCTTCAAAATAAATCTGGGAACCTTTACACTCATCGATCTGTTTGTCTTTATACAAATGTAGGGGAATTAAATTAAATAGGGAAGAGATAGAGGTGATAGGTGGCAGGAATTAGGTGGCAGGTGTTAGATAGAAGGCAGCAGGGATTAGGGAAAAATATTCTGTGAAATAGTAATGAAGGTTTATTCAAGTCAATAGTGAATTTTGCTTCGCAAGTGAATTTTTTGAATGAGATTCAAGAACCGAGAACAAATAACTAGAAACCAGCAACTAATAACCAACATCCTTCAACCAGAAACATTCAACCCAAAACTTTGAACTTTTCTCCCCGAAGCCCTATCTTTGCCCTCTGAAACTTCTTATAATGCGAATCAGTTTACTTTGTATCGGTAAAACAGACGATAAGGAAATTACGTCTTTAATCAATTATTATCTTAACCGTTTACCTAAACACTGGAATTTTGAAATCACTGAAATTCCGGATGTTAAAAATGCCAAAAACCTCTCTCCCGACCTTCTTAAAAAGGAAGAAGCCAAATTGTTTTTAAATCATATTGACAAAAACGATCTGGTAGTAATTCTTGATGAAAAAGGAAAACAGTTTACCAGCCGTGAATTTTCACAGAAAATTGATACCTGGATGAATTCTTCTGTGAAAAAAGTACACATCCTGATTGGAGGCGCTTATGGCTTTTCTGAAGAAATGTACAGCAGAGCGAATGAAAAAATGTCTTTATCTAAAATGACCTTTACCCACCAGATGATCCGCCTGTTTATTGTTGAACAGCTTTACCGTGCTGATCAGATTTTACAGGGCAAGCCCTATCATAACGATTAATACAAAAAACTGTCTCAAAAATCAAATAGCTTTGACTTTTGTCATTCTGACGAAGGAAGAATCTTCTTGAGATTTTACACATGAGATTCTTCACTACATTTCTGAACTGCGTTCGCAGACTTTTAGTCTGTGTTCAGAATGACACTTTTGAGACAGCCTCATTTTATGTATTGAATTTATTTCAGTCCGATCTGTCTTTTCGCCTCACCCACTACAAAAGCAACGGAATTGGCGATATTAAAACTTCTGATCAGTTTAGACATAGGAATGGTCAGATGATTTTCAAAGCGGTCCAGAACCTCTTCACTAAGGCCCACACTCTCTTTTCCAAACACCAGCCAATCTCCATCCTGAAAATCGGTTTCCAGATATGATTTTTCAGCATGTGAACTCATTAAAAAAACGCGGGACTGATCAGGGATCTGCTGAATCCATTCTTCAATATTTTCATATTCAGAAACATCGAGATGTACCCAATAATCCAGTCCGGAACGTTTCAGATTTTTGTCATTAATTACAAATCCAAATGGATGAACCAGGTGTAATCTGCTTTCGGTTCCCACACATAATCTTCCGATATTTCCTGTGTTATTCGGTATTTCAGGTTCTACAAGAACAATATTCAGCATCTCTCTTTTTCTTTATTCGTTTTTAAAACAGTTAAACCAGATTTTGGTATTTTAATTTGGATTTAATTAAATAATCAGGTCAGTTTATTTCTTCCCACATTTAGCATAGGAATCCGTCAGCATCGCTTTTTCATAACCCAAAGCAACCGCTTTATCCAGATTTGTACATGCTTCCTTAAGTTTGGAACTATCCATCAGAATCATAGCTTTGCTCACATAAGATTGCGCGAATTTCGGATCTATGGAAATAGCTTTATTCACATCAGTAAGTGCTTCTTTATATTTTTTCATTTTAAAATACACATCAGCGCGGCCATTGTACAATAATGATTCGGGTTTTTCAGAAATAAGTGTATTGTAATCTTTTAAAGCGCCATCCAGGTCACCACTATTTTTTTTCAGATTGGCCAGCCCTGTTTTTGCAAAAATATTATCGGGTGCAAACGTCAGAATCTGATTAAGATCTTTGATGGCAAGCTCCTTTTTTCCCTGGCTGTCGTAGATTTTGGAACGGGTAAGATATAAATCCGGAGTTTCAGGATTCACTTTCAGTCCTTTTTCTACATATTCCAGTGCTTTTACCTTGTTTCCTTTCTGGCTGTAAAGCGATGAAAGGTTAACATACACGGAAACCGACATAGGATTTGCTTTTAAGGCAGAATCATAAGATTTAAAAGCCTGAGTGGTCTTCCCAAGCCTTCTCTGAGCTGTCCCGAGATAATCATAATATTCTGACTGAAATTTTTGAATCTGCTCTTTCTCAGCCAGTTTTAAGTATTGCTCTTCAGCACACTTATAATCAGCTTTATTAAAACAGTCTGCGGCCAGTTTTTTATCCTGGGCATAGAAATTAAGGGAAAAACAAAGGGAAGTTACTAATAATAAAGTTTTTTTCATGAGGTTATAGTTTGTTTATTGATCACTTTTTTGGCGAGTGCACCAAATATCACTCCCAATAAAGATCCAACAAACGCCCCCACCAAAATATCAATTGGGAAATGCACTCCTAAATAGATCCGGCTGTACGAAACAACCAGAGCCCATACAAATATAGCATAAGGAAACCATTTAATCTTCTTTTTCAGTAAAATACCTAAATAAGTTGCCAAAAAGAAGGTATTGGAAGCATGAGCTGAATAAAACCCAAACTGTCCGCCACATTTCACAATCCTCATATGATGCTCCAAAGTAGGGTCATGGCATGGTCTCAACCTCGCTACCCCATATTTGAAAACATTGGCCAGCTGATCAGAAACTACAGCTCCAAGCCCAATAAATATAAGAATAAAAACTAAAGTTCTTAGTTGATAATTTTTGTATAAAAAATAAAGAAAAATAATATAAAGAGGTACCCAAATCCAGGTACTTGAAATCAGCATCCAAAACTGGTCGAAAGATGAATCTCCCAGATTATTGAGGTAAAGAAATACCTTTTTATCTTCCTGAATGATTTCCTCCATGATTATCTGCTTACAGGTCCTTCATAAGTCTCATCATCAGCCGGCTTCGGCTTTGGAGGTTCGTTAGAAGCAAGAGTACCAGGTTCCGTCAGAATATCTTTTTCGATATCCTTCATCGGGTTGAAATCTTTGGCAGCATCTTTCACCTTTTCAATCTCACGCTTTATTTCAGAAACAGGATTATCTGTTTCTTTCATGATTTCAGTCTTGATATCTTCTACTGCTCCACGCATTTTTCTAACGCCTGCACCTAAGTCACGCGCAATCTGAGGCAGTTTATCCGGTCCGAATAACACAACGATTGCAATGGCAATGAGTGCCATTTCTCCAATGCTTAATTCCATCCGGTAAAATTACGAAAGATTATTGCATTTATGAATGGTAAACTAAAAATTTAAACAAATTTTAAGATTTTGTAAAATTTCAGAGTTCAGAGTCTTAAGTTCTAGGTTCAAGTTAAAAAATTGAATATGGGTCATTATCTGAAACTCTTCTCCCTCCTCTATTCTCTAACTCCCATTCCCTGCTACCTACCACCTACCACCTGCTACCTAATCCCTAAAAATTATAAATTAGCAAACATTTAATTCAAAACAATGAGAATTACGCAACAATTCTGTATATTTATAATGCACAACCAAACAAATATATAGTATGAAAAAACTAGTGACTACTTTTAAAGTTTTCGCCGTATTATCGGCATTGGCATTCAATAGCTGCCAGAATGAAAACAACGAAATCAATCAACAGGAAACAGTTCAGGCCAAAACAACCGTCGCAGACCTGAAAAAAGAGATCACCCCTCTTTCCTCTCAAATTGTTCCTGAAACGGTACAGCTTCAACTGAATGAATCCGGAAAAAACCTTGAAACTTATCTGAAAAATGATCTGCAGATTGCAGAAGTGAAAGTATTGGGAAAAATTTCAACTCAAAAAGGCATTGATCTTTCCAATAGCCTGATCACAGACAAAGACCAGTTTATTGCATCGGGAAACATTATGGATCCCTCTTCAGTAAAGATTGGAAAAATTGGAGATCTATACAATGGAGATGATCTGACAACAGCTCAGCAGGGGTTGAAAGAAGCTGTCACTGAAGAAGTAAAAGCCGGCACCAACGTTATGGAGATAACATGGAATGGAAAAAACGGAAAGTTTACCACCCTATGTTTTTACAAAGATTCAGGGATTATCTGGGACAACATTTTCGGAGGTCTTATCATGATGGATCCGCGTGGAAATTCGGAAGCTTCCGACAACAATCAGGCAGCAAAAGTAGTTTCTACCTGGTATAAACAATGGTGGACAGCAAGCTGGCTGTGGGGTTCAAAAAGAGGTGAAACCGGATATCAGATTACGATTTATTATTCTGGTTCTACAGTTTCCAATGCAGATGTAAGCGACTGGGGATATATCAGTTTAGGAAAAGCAAAAAGTGAGAGTAAGATTATAAAGAGAACAGGTGCTTACGGACAGTGCCGTTATGCATTGGGACTTTGTACACCTACAGGTTCTTTAAGCTTTAATACCACTAACTTTTCTGTGTCATTCTCAGGATTGGGCAGTAATATTGTAAGTAACGGGACAAAATCCCTTTATCCATAATTTTCATAAAAATCAGATTTCAAAGAAACGGGAAGCTGGATAGCTTCCCGTTTTTGTTATATACAAAGATTGCATTTTTATCTCCCGTCAAACTTCGGTTTTTGATTTTAACGCTTCTACTGCATTTTCTTTGAGTCCAAAAGTATTCATCAGTATTTCATACAACTGCATATCATTTTCTATAGATATAGATTCTTTTTCACCATGATCAGACCGGATATTCAGGACATGGTCTGTATAGGTATAACGGGCATTCTCATCTACTTTTGAAAGGATCAGTTTGTTTTTAAAATGAGAATCCGGATGAGTAGACAAATACCAATTTGAGATAGTAAGATCAATAGGCTCTACATGTTCAGGTATGAAGCGGTACACCGGGGACCATTGTTCTTTCAGCATCCAGAGGGTATAGGTTTCTTCTTTATGGGAAACTTTAAATATTCCGTTGGGTGTTTGCTGTGGTTCTTCTTCATTTAAAAGGATCGGTGATGTAAGGGTAGCTGTCCCAAATCCACAGTCTACAATATATTTTTTACCTCCAAAATCAACGATCAGTAATAAATGAGTCTGTGCCGCAACGCTGTCTTCCTGTCTACCCCATACTACTCTTCCCAATTGTAATTTTACATTGAAGCCTAAATGTTTTAAAACTTCGCTTAAAAGCAGGTTTTGTTCATAGCAATATCCGCCTCTCGATTCTGTAACCAGTTTTTTGAAAATATCATCCATATCCAGAGAAGGAACTGTTCCTGTGTAAGGGTCAATATTCTCAAAGGGAATGTGTTTAGGATGAAGCTGGTGTATTGTTTTCAAGACCTCCATACTCGTTTCCGGAGTTCCTGAGAAATGAATTCTTTCGAAATACTTTTCCAGGTTTAATGTATCCATAATTTATTTTGTGTTTAAAAAAGCAGAAAAACTACTCCTGTAAAATTATTGAATAGATTGAACCCGGAGCCATATATATGCTCGGAATAGAACAAATCTATTGTTTTCTAAAAATCCTTTATTTTTTCTTTTCCTTTTTTCTGAAATGCAGAATAAGTGATCACAACGCTGATCGCCATTAAAATAAATGCTAAAAAGAAAGGCGCACCGGAAAATTTGAAGGGTGCTTCATCATGCGTGAAAAAGTAAAACAGATTGGTCATCATCGGAGGCCCGATAATAGAAGTTGCACTCATTAAACTCGTCAATGCTCCCTGAAGTTCACCCTGCTCATTGGAAGGAACGCTTTTTGTGATGACAGACTGTAAAGCCGGTCCACAGATTCCTCCTAAGCAGTAAGGAACCAAAAAGACAAACATCATCCATCCTTCAGAAGCAAAAGCAAACAGCAGCATTCCTACAGCGTAAAAAGCCAATCCGTAGTAAATACTTTTCTGCTCTCCAAGCCTTGGAGTAGTCCATCTGATAAGCCCGCCCTGTACAAGACCGACCAATAAACCTACGACTCCTAATGAAATTCCCACCATTCTTTCTGTCCAGTTGAATTTATACATCGTAAAGAAGCTCCAGTTGCTCTGTACAGCATGACCTGCAATATAAATCAATATTAAAGAAAGAATAAGCCCTGAAATTTCAGGATGTTTACCTAAAAATTTAAATGAACCTATAGGGTTGGCACGTTTCCAGTCAAACTCTCTTCTTTTATCTTTATCCAAACTTTCAGGAAGGATGAAATACCCATACAGGAAGTTAAGCAGACATAGGCCTGCAGCAGCATAGAAAGGAACTCTGGCTCCATAATGACCAAGCACTCCACCCAGAACCGGACCTATAATAAATCCGAGCCCAAAAGCTGCCCCTATCAGTCCAAAATTCTTGGCTCTGTCTTCATCAGTGGAAATATCTGCAATGTAGGCGCTGGCAGTAGTAACACTTGCGCCCGTTATTCCGGCAATAATTCTTCCCAGGAACAGCCACCAGATTGTGGGTGCCAGGGCAAGGAAAATATAATCCACGGCAAATCCGAAAAGAGAAATCAGGATCACAGGTCTGCGTCCATATTTATCACTCAGGTTTCCGACAAGCGGAGAAAATATAAATTGGGTAAATGCATAGGCAAATCCAAGCCAGCCACCATATTTCGCGGCTTCACTAATATCTGCGTGAATAAGTTCCTCAATTAATTTGGGAACAACAGGAATGATGATTCCCCATCCCGTAATATCTATCAGTAAAGTAATAAATATGAAGCCTATAGCCGCTTTTTTCTTTGAATTTTCCATGATGGTGCAAAATTAATCAAATCTTAAAAATAATGGTTCTAAATTTCATTGTATTAAAGAAGTATAATATTAATAATACACTCAATTTCATTCAGTATTTATAAGGAATAAAAGAATAAGCTATTCAACAAGAAAAAAGCCTGTTTCAAAAGAAAAATTTGAAACAGGCTTGTATAATCAATCAGAAATCATTCTATTTAATTGGAATTCAACTTTGTATATATCATTCTGTTCGTTATGATACATTTGATCAGGCAGCTTTGTTTTAAAGTCACTTTTACCACATTACTGTATTGATAGCCGGTAGTATTTCCATTGAGTACAGACCTCACACCCCTGCGATAATAAGTAGTCTGGGTAACTGGTGGGGCATCATAAGTAACAGATGTTGCATTGACAATATTCACAAATGTTACATTATCTGCTGAACTTTGCCATTGATACTCCGCAGAACCGCTTACCTGTGCTGCTGTAGTCTGATTAAAGGCAGCCGGATCATTACTGATATCCATACATAACGTCTGGTCTGCCGAAATGGTTCCGGGGTTATTTACAGAGTTTACAAAAAGTCTGCCTACAGTAGAAATTGCCTGGAAGGAACAGGTGTGAAAGCTGGAGTTGGCCACTACACGGTATTGATTATTATTAAACCCTGCAGGTACATTGCTGATCGCAAGAGTGGATGAAGTAACATTGCTGTAGTTGGTACCATTCGCCAAATTAGTCCATGTACCTCCATTGAGAACCTGCCATTGGTAAGTAATATTATCCGGAGTTTCATCTGTAGGCGTATTATTGATCACAGCAGTCATTGTTGTTGATCCGCCTGCAGCCACAGTTTTATCAGAAGGCTGAGACAGATAAGTCATAGGAGCCAGATAATACTCTGAAAGAATGTTATACACTCTCATCTGACTGAATGAGAAACCAATCCCTATAGCTTCTCCAAAATCCAGCCGTACTTCATCCCATGCTGCTGTGGGAATTACTTTAATGATCCTGCGCCCTTGATTATCACCAAAATCAAAGAAGAAATGTCCGTTAACACCTGTACGGTAGACTTCCTGCCCGTTGTTGTAGAAAACAAAATTTCCCCCATTAAAACTGGGATTAAAATTAAAACCATCTGAAGCAAAGTCAATATACACAGGTTTATTAGCCAGAAAATCAGCTCCGTTGGTTCCTATTCCTACATACATACTGCAGAAAAGGCCGGCACCTGTACCCGGCTTTAAAGAGGCGTATGAATTAACATCCGTATCAGTCATATTCCCCGGATTAACAGCTTCTTTTCCCAATCTGAAACAAAGAAACCCACCATCACTTGAACTTGATGTATTAGTATCCAATAATCTCCCACATCCGCCATTGGGAAGTGTTACCATCTCCTGAGATGTCATTTTGCCTGATACCAAAAGACAAACTGTTATAAGCATATATCGTAATATTGAATTTGTTTTCATCATCAATAATTTTAAAGTTATTTATACACGGGAAACTCACCCCTGAACAAGGATGATCATAATGACTGTATGCCTCTTAAAATTATTTGATTACAAATACAATATTCACGAAAGAGCAGGCAGTAGCCGATCCTATCACATCATAGCGAAGAATTCCATTAGCATCAATACTTACATTACTTAAAACTGCAGTGTCAAAATCAGTCACATAATAATACAGATCTGTTGCATTGACAAAAAAAGGAATCGCTCCCGGAGCTCCGGTACTTGAAACTTTTGGGGTAGAAAACTGAGTTTTATAAAGCTGGAATAAGTCTTTTGTCCTTCCTGTACCTAACGTAGAAGTATCAATACTGATAGAAGGCATATAGAAGAACTTGACGACATTCCCACTGATCGGGATCCAGTTTGGACTGGAAGGTGTTCCGATATTCTGAGCCAGTGCCTGTCTTTTGAGATCATAAACCAATAAACCATTAGCTGGAGCAGCTATTGTTGTGAGATCGGAAATTCTGGGAATCAATACGCCTTTATTGGTGCCGGTAACATCTAATGCAGAACTTTTGTCAGGGTTTGGAGTACTAATCCCAACCTGTGCGTAAAGGAAACTGGCAGCACATAATGCCGCAGCAACGAATAATTTTTCGACTTTCATTTTTGTTTTGTTTACAGTAAATATAAAATAATTAATTACATAAAACTCTTATTTTTTAATAATTTTAAAACAAAACAACTATTTCAATATAAACTCGCAAAAACCCTTTGTTATTCAACAATTATACAAAAAAATTTTACTCTATAAAATTTGAGTTATTAAACATAAGTCTACTTTAACACAATTTCAAAAAATAAAATTTATTGAAAAATAAACAGTAAAATAAGAATGAAAACAATTAATAAATAATTACCTATAAAAAATGAATAAAATAATCAATAATTGCTTGAAAATTCAACTGTTAATTATGAAAAGATATTAACCTCTCTGAAAATATATGTTACCAGCTATTAAACTGAATATAAACTTATAAAACCGTAAAGCATATAAAAAAAGACCGCTTCTTTCGAAACGGTCTTTATTAATTTATTGTAGTTTGTATTACTTTGAAGCAATCTCTTCTTTTGTAGAAGTGGTTTTTCCATGTACCTCTTCTTCTTTTCCTGTTTTAAGGAAGTCATAAGCAATTGCAGACGCAATAAAGATAGATGAATACGTGCCGAATCCAATACCAATTAACATAGCAAACATGAATCCTCTCAGGTTATCACCACCGAAAATGAAGATCGCAAGGATAACCAGAATCGTAGTAAATGAGGTGTTGAATGTTCTACCCAATGTACTTGAGATAGAGTCATCAAACAGACCCGCTAATGTTAAAGATTTTTTCTCTCTCAAGTATTCTCTAATTCTGTCGAAGATAATTACTGTATCATTGATTGAGTAACCCAATACAGTAAGAATTGCAGCAACGAAATCCTGATTGATCTCCATGTTGAATGGCATAAACTTATGAAGCAATGAATAAGCTCCCAAAATGATCACCGCATCGTGGAATAACGCTGCAACAGCACCAAGAGAGAACTGCCATTTTCTGAATCTCACCAAGATATAAATGAAAATACCTGCTAATGCTGCAACTACAGCAAGAATACCGTGAGTCTTGATATCATCTGCAACCGTAGGTCCTACTTTCTCAGAAGAAATGATTCCTGAATGATCTTTATCTGCAGATTTGAAATCTTTTAACGTCATGTTTGCAGGTAAGCTGGATTTTAATCCTTCATATAATTTCTGCTCAACAGTCTGGTCAGCTTTCAAAGATTCATCTTCGATAAGGTAATCTGTAGAAATTTTCAACTGCTTGTCATTACCGAAAGTTTTAGCTTCTACGGATGAGTTTTTACCATCCTCAGTCTGGAACATCTTCACTAAATTAGCTTCAACATCTTCAGCATTTACAGCCTTATCAAATCTTACCACATAGTTTCTACCTCCTGTAAAGTCAATACCATATTTGAATCCGTGGATGGCAATAGATGCGATACAAACAATAGTTAAAACACCGGAAATGATGTAAGCGTATTTTCTTTTTCCAATAAAATCGATCCAGGTATTTCTGAAAAGATTTTTTGTAGCACCTGTCCAAACTGAAAGGTGTTTTCCTTTATTCAATCTGGAGAAGATCATTACTCTTGAAATCAATACCGAAGTAAAGAATGTCATCAGGATACCGATTCCTAATGTTAATGCAAAACCTTTGATAGGTCCTGTTCCGAAAAGGAATAGTACACCTGCCGTTAATAATGTCGTTAAGTGACCGTCAACAATTGCACTTAATGCATGTTTGAAACCGTCCTTATATGCTTCAAGAATACTTTTTCCTGCGAAAAGTTCTTCTTTGGTTCTTTCATAGATAATTACGTTCGTATCTACCGCCATGGCCATTGTAAGTACAATACCTGCGATACCAGGAAGCGTAAGGGTAGCATCTACGGAATCCATAATTCCGAAAATGTAGAATAGGTTGATGATCATTGCAATTACTGCATAAACCCCAGCTCCACCGTAGTAGAAAATGATATAAGCAATAATTAATAAGAATGCGATACCAAATGATAAAACACCCGCATCAATAGATTCTTGCCCTAATGAAGGACCTACAACTGTAGCCTGAACTACTTTTGCACCCGCTGGTAATTTACCTGCTCCTAAGACGTCTACCAGTTCTTTAGCTTCTTCCTGAGAGAAGTTACCAGAAATCTGGGTTCTACCGTTCGGAATTGCATTGACAACGTTTGGTGCAGTATACACTCTACCGTCAAGCGTTACAGCAACCGGCTTACCAACGTTTTTCTCAGTTAATGTTTTCCAGTCTTTTGCTCCTTTGGAATCCATCTGCATGTCTACTACTACTCTGCTCAGCTCATCATAGCTGATGTTTGCAGTTTCAACAGCACCATCTACAGGAGCTTTTTGGTTGATGTTACCTCTGATTGCATACAATACCAAGCTTTCAGTATCTGTAGCTTCAGGTTTGTAACCCCACATGAACTGTGTATATTTAATGTTAGCCGGACGTAAAGACTGACCTACTTTACTGTTTAAAATTTTATTTACAACAGCTGTATCGGATAATTTTACGTTGGCAACACCGTTCGTTCTTAATTTGTCAAGCTGTAAAAGTTTCATGAAGTTCACATTCTTTGCCACTCCCATAGAATCTCCTTTTGCAGCAACCATAGTTGTCAAAGTCTGGAAATAAGGTGCAATTTCAGGAACCTGCTGTACTTCCCAGAACTGAAGTTTTGCAGAAGTCTGAAGCATTTTCTTCACTTTATCGATGTCCTTCATACCAGGCATTTCCACAGAAATTCTAGCTGTTCCAGGTACTCTCTGAACGTTTGGCTGCACCGCACCCATTTTATCAATTCTCGTTCTGATTACCTCAAAAGCTGTTCCTACAGATGCATCAATTTTTCTTTTAACAATGCTTTTTACCTGCTCATCAGGAGTGTTGTACTTCACTTCAGTAAGTGTCGTATTTCCGAAAATTTCCGGATCTGCCAACTTAAGGTTTGTTCCTTTAGCTTTGTTAACCAGATCGAATTGCTCGAAAAAGTTATCGATGTAAGCTTTTGTAGAATTCTTCTGTGCTTCATCAGTTTTGTTTAAAGCCTCAATAAGAACAGGGTTTGTAGAATAATTTGTTAAATCATTCACAAGGTCTCTCTGGTTGATCTCCAAAAGAACGTTGATCCCTCCTTTCAAGTCAAGACCAAGTTTCATTTCCTTGTCTTTGGCTTTAGTGTAATAAAGTTTTGTGAATCCTAGATTCAAAGTATCCTTAGAAAGTCTAGCAATTTCTTTCTGATACTTCTCCGGATTGTCTCCTGCAATAGCAGTCGCCTGCTTTTCAATTTTGCTGGCGTACCATGTTGGTAATAGCTCGTTTAAGCAAATCAACCCTAGTACAATAGCGACAATTGTAATAAGTCCTTTTCCTTGCATTTTGTTATAACTACGTTAAATTAAGTCGGCAAATATAATGATTTTCTTGTATTTTATGAATTTTTAACAACAGAAATGGTTTATTTTCAGATATATTGGTATTCTGAGTTCTATTTAAGATTTAACAATTTTTTCATGCTATCATAATGAAGTCTTCAAAATTTGATTGGTACAAAATTTTCATTCACTTCCCCAACACACTAACTCTCAAAATATTATGAAAAAACTACTTTTTACCATTAGTATTTTTTCTTCTTTAATTGCTAATTCTCAAAGCATTAATTTGGAAGAATTTGCCACGGGACTTACCAGCCCGGTAGAGATTACAAACGCCAATGACAGCCGGCTTTTTGTTGTTCAGCAGAACGGAATTATTAAAATTATTCAACCCAACGGGACAATTAATACCACTAATTTTTTGAATATCAGTTCAAAAATAATTTTTGGTGGTGAAAGAGGTCTTCTGGGACTTGCTTTTCACCCACAATACGCCACCAACGGGTATTTTTTTGTATATTATAACAACCCCGCAGGCAATATCATCGTTGCAAGATACAGCGTCAGTTCAACTGATCCTAACGTGGCTGATCCTGCTTCTGAAAAAATCCTGCTCAACATTCCCAAACCATTCGACAATCACAATGGAGGAAGCATTCATTTTGCTCCAGACGGAAAACTCTGGATCATCACCGGAGATGGAGGAAGCGGCGGGGATCCGAATAATAATGCCCAAAATAAAAATGTATTGCTTGGAAAAATGCTGAGAATAGACGTGGATGCTACAGGTCCTTATAATATCCCTCCGGATAATCCTTTCGCAGGAACCGTAGCTGGTGCTGATGAAATATGGGCTTATGGCCTCAGAAATGCCTGGAAGTTTTCCTTTGACCTGACTACAGGAAATGCGATGATTGCAGATGTGGGCCAGGGAGCTATAGAAGAAATCAATAAAATGCCTATAACACAAGCCGTTTTAAACTATGGCTGGCGCTGTTATGAAGGAAATAATGCCTATAATACAGCAGGATGTGCTGCACAGTCTACAATGACCTTCCCTGTTGCCGTATATGACCATTCAGGTGGAAAATGCTCTATCACCGGTGGTTATGTTTACAGAGGAGCTCAATATCCGTCACTTCAGGGGAAATATTTTTTTGCAGATTACTGCTCTACCCAAATCGGAATTCTGGATAGCAATAACACTATCACATGGACGACTCCTTATTCCGGAAATAATTTTTCTACTTTCGGAGAAGATTATCAGAAAGGGCTGTACGTAGCCGCTGTGAACAGTGGGAAAATTTTTAAAATATCCACAGGGACTTTAGGAACTCAGGAAAATACTTTAGCTACCGTAAAAGTGTATCCTAATCCTGCTTCCAAAGAAATTTTTATTGATGGGGTGAAAGATAAGAAAGCAACCCTGGAAATCATCAGTGCAGAAGGTAGAAAAGTGTTGGAAGCAGGTAAAATCTCTAATGGAAAAGGAATCAATATTTCAGGAATACCCGCCGGAGTTTATTACATTAACCTGAAATCCGGAGAATTGAAGTCTTACAGTCAGAAGTTGATTATCAAATAATACTATTTTGTTATAAACGCAGACGAAACGCTAAGATTTTTTAAATTCTAAGAAGAGGGTCGCAAAGGCGTTTCACTAAGCAGAAGAAGTTTGCTAAACGCAGTGGCCTTGCGAACAAAAAAGACAGATAAGTATTGTAAAATCTTTGTGAACATAGCGCTTAATGATAAGATCAATTTTAACGCAATAAAAAAGCGGTTCAGATCTGAACCGCTTTTCTTTATATTGTCATTGAGAAAATCCTTGTTTCAGGCTTATTTCTCATCATTCTCAGGTCAAAAACCATGGCTACATTTCTTGTGAAAGCTCGTCCGGCTTCTGTAATTTTAACTTCAGTTCCATTAATCTCAACCAATCCGTCATTTTCCATTTCTTTCAACATTTCCAAGGCGTTTTCAAGCTCCGGGAAAGAATTGTTGACATCAAAAGTAGTTTCAAGCTGGCACATCAGGTTCAGAATATGTCTTCTTACAATCAGATCTTCTTCGCTAAGAACATGTCCTTTTACAACAGGAATCTCACCTTCTTCAACCATTTTCTGATATTCCTCAACCGTTTTTACATTCTGGGCAAAAGCATACCATGAATCTGAAATGGCAGACATACCAAGCCCTACCATCAGCTGGGTTTTGCTTGAAGTATACCCCATGAAATTTCTGTGAAGTTTTTTATGAATCAAAGACTGATACAGATCATCATGTTCAAGAGAAAAGTGATCCATCCCTACTTCAATATATCCTAAATCCTGAAGCAGTCTTTTACCATCTTCATACAAACGGCGTTTTTCTTCTCCGCTTGGCAGGTCATTTTCATCAAAACCTCTCTGTCCCACTCCTTTTACCCATGGAACGTGTGCATAAGAGTAGAAGGCAAGTCTGTCCGGCTTCAGCTCCATTGTTTTTCTGATCGTGTGTTCCATCGCCTCCCAATTCTGATGCGGAAGTCCGAATACAAGATCATGGCTGATTCCCCTGTAACCAATTTCCTTCGCCCATTCTGTAACATTTTTTACATTTTCAAAAGGCTGGATTCTATTGATCGCTTTCTGAACTTTAGGATCATAATCCTGAACTCCAAAGCTCACTCTTCTGAAACCAAGATCATATAAAGTCTGAAGATGTTCTTTCGTGGTATTGTTAGGATGCCCTTCAAAAGAGAATTCCGGATGTTCTGCAATATCTACGGTTGAAAAAATCCCTTCCAGCAATGTCTTTAAATTCTCAGGAGAGAAAAACGTAGGAGTTCCTCCCCCTAAGTGTAATTCTTTCAGTTTAGGTTTTTCGTTGAAAAGGTCAAGATAAAGTTTCCACTCTTTCAAAACGCTTTCCAGATAAGGCACTTCAACACTGTGTTGCTTGGTAATACGCTTATGACATGCACAGAACGTACACAAAGCCTCACAGAAAGGCAAATGGATATAAATAGAAATCCCCTCCTCTGCATTACTTTCATGAAAAGACCTGATTACCGTTTCCTTCCATTTTTCCGGTGAAAATGTTGATTCATCCCAATATGGAACGGTAGGATAAGAAGTGTAACGCGGTCCGGGAATATTATACTTATCTATTAAAGAGTTCATTTTGAAATTTAAAATTTATAAGGGCATGAAATTTAACATCATTAAAATTTCATCTTACAAAATTAACCATTAGTTATGAATTTTAACCTATGAATTATATTAGGTTGTATTTTATAATGAGTCTAAATACGTATGGTCAGGCTTTTGGCAAATAGTGATAAATTCTATACCTTATATTTAAAATTTTAATTTCATCACTGCAATTCTGCTATTTCCTGCAAGAGCTACATGATCACCATCTATCCATTGGCAGACGAAAAAGCCTTTTTCATCAGAAATTTTCTTCCAGGTCTTTCCGAAATCTGAGGAATAGCTGATGTGTTTGTCTCCAACTGCAATGACTTCTTTTCCTTTTGATCCGGGCTTAATTTTCACACAGGTTGTATATCCTGCATTCTGTCCGGAAGCCTGAATCTGCCAGGTTTCCCCACCATCATAAGTGGTTGCAATATTATTGACATTAGCATCCTGTTTTGTATAATCACCTCCTGCTGCAATCCCGAAACGGTCTTCAAAAAAATCAATGGAATAGATACCTTGTGAGGATTCTCCCTGTACAACTGGTGTGTTGAAGATTTCAAATTTTTCATCTTTAAAATTCATTCTTAAGATTCTTGAAGCTTTTCCTCCCGTCGCAATCCAAAGGTATTTTTCAGATGATGAAATATTGGTATTACTGGCGGCAAATGCGGCCTCGCCCTCGTTTAATTTTACATTATTCTTAAACATGCTCCATCTTCCATTTTTATAGACAGCCAGTTTCAAAAGGAGATCTTTATCTGCATCGCTGAAGGTAAAGGCAAGCTTATCATTCACAAAGTGTAAAGCATCATAAAAAGCAGTTTTTGCGGTATCTTTAAAAACAACCTGTGATTTCAGCGTTTTTTTATCGATGGCAAAGAAACGGCCGGGACTCTCAATATTGATTGCGTAGAAAGCAGTTTTATTCTGTGCTAATGTTCTGAATTGAAGTTTTTCTTCAGACAGCTCAATCTGCTTCTGATTTTTATAATCTTTAAGATCTACAAACCCAAACTTGGAATCCGTACCGCTATACCAGACCTTGTTGTCATATAATTCCAGCGCTCTGATGCTGATTTTATCGTTGAGAATAGTTTCAAGGCTTTCTACCTGTTGGGAAAATGCCATAAGTCCTGCGGACAGAAGTAAAATGGAAAAAATCTTTTTCATATATATAATTTTGGGACAAAAAAAACCGCCGAAGCGGTTTATATTATGATTACTCTTGGTTCTGATATTTTTCAGGATTGTTCAATTTACTGTTTGATTTTCCGTAAAGGAAATATACCAAACCTCCTAAGAACAACCATACAGCAGAAAGTTCCAATGCATGAGCACTTAAGTTAAATATCAAATAAATATTGATAAACACTCCTAATGCTACAACTATTTTATAAGCCGGAACTTTGAATGGTCTGATCAGATTAGGTTCTTTTTTTCTCATCACCCAAACGGCAATACAAACCAGTGTAAATGCAAACAGGGTTCCGAAACTCGTCATATCTGCCAATGTTGAAATTGGAGTAAATGCTGCGATCAATGCCACTACAACGCCTAACAAAATGATTCCTTTGTAAGGTGTTTTTGTTTTTGGATGAAGCTGACCGAAGAATCCGGGAATCAACCCGTCTTTTGCCATACCAATGAAAATTCTTGACTGTCCCATCATCATTACCATTACTACAGAGATCAATCCTACTGTTGCAGCGATAGTTACTATATTACTTGCCCAGTGCTTTCCTGCAATTTCAAATGCATAGGCTACAGGTGCTTTAATAGCATCAGGATATTTTCCTTCCGGGTTAAAGTCTGTATAATGCATCATTCCTGTCAGTACAAGCGATACGCAAATGTAAAGCGCTGTACACACCAATAGTGATGCAATAATAGCGAAAGGAACATCTTTTTTAGGATTAATGGCCTCTCCTGCCTGTGTAGAAACGGCATCAAAACCAATATATGCAAAGAAAATAGCGGCTGCTCCGGAAATAATTCCTTTAATACCATAGGCAGAGACCAGATCTCCTTCAGAATTCTTGATCTGTACCTGATCCGGAATAAAAGGTTTCCAGTTTTTAACACCATCTACAGCGTTGTAAAGATCAGTATTAGAAAAAATAATATAGACTCCTGCAATAATTACAAAGATAACGGCAGAAGTTTTCATCAAAACAATCAGGTTATTAGCTCCAGCTGCTTCTTTAGTTCCTTTTACCAATAATGCAGTAATTAAAAGAACAAGAATGAATGCCGGCAGGTTCATTGAAAAGCCCTCTCCTGTATAACTGGCGGGATCTGATGTAAGATAAGCCGGTAAATGAATATTAAAGATTTTCAAAAATTTGTTAAAGTATCCGGACCAACTCACGGAAACAGCCATACTCGCCATGGCATATTCGAGGATGAGGCACCACCCCATGGCCCATGCAAAAATTTCTCCCACCGTTCCATAGGCATAAGCATAAGCTGAACCCTCTACAGGAATAATGGATGCAAACTCTGCATAGCACAATGCAGCAAAAACGCAGGCAATACCTGCTATGATAAAGGAAATGGCAAGCGCTGGTCCTGCGTGATAATAGGCTCCTGTTCCGGTAAGAACAAAGATTCCACCTCCAATGATAGCACCCACTCCAATTGCTGTTAAACTCCATTTTCCAAGGACTTTTTTCAGCTCACTTTTCTTCATATCTGCCTCATAGGCACTTAGTGGCTTTTTAACCCAAATTTTCGACATGTTTTTTTATTTATTAAGGATTTACGAAAATATAAAAAATTTAGGAACTCCCACGTTTATCGTTAAACTTTCCTTAATTATTTTACATTAAAGTATTTAAAACCTGAACAACACATTATAAAATCCATTTTAAAAAGTCCATATTTTTGCTTATTTTTGATTGCATGAATTTATATGATCTTTTTGTAAAGCCTTATGAAAGCTATGATTCTTTACAGATTATGCTGGAAGCATCAGGTGCAATTTTCGGAATACTGAGCGTATTTTTTTCCATTAAGAAAAATATATGGGTGTACCCTACCGGCATTATTTCAACCCTGATCTACGTATACCTTCTTTTCAATGCCGGGCTGTTGGGAGACTGCATGATTAACGTCTATTATACTGTCATGAGTATTTACGGCTGGATTCTATGGGCAAAAAATTCTGAAGATCATGTTCATGTAGAAGTTACGTGGGCTACCCAAAAAGAATGGATCTATGCAGCCCTGCTTTTTATACTGAGTCTGGCACTGGTGACTTTTATTTATTATTATAAACCTTATATTGACAATCAGTTTTCTATGGAAGGAACCAGTTTAGGATTGTATCATCTGGACTGGGCAAATTGGATGGATGTTTTCACCACTTCAATATTTTTAGTAGGAATGTGGTTGATGGCCAAACAGCGCATTGATAACTGGATTTTCTGGATTATCGGAGATATTATCTGCATCCCTATGATGATTTTTAAGGGACTTGGAATCACTTCGGTTCAATATTTGGTATTTACTATAATGGCTATCTTAGGATATGTCAATTGGAAAAAAAGTTTTAAAGAAAAAAAAGTACAATAAAGTCATGAAAAATTTATTTAAAATAGCATTCAGTATTTTTGCTATTACCAGTTTAACCTCTTGTTTAGCATATACCGACGGATACGGAAGTAACGGAAATTATGGATATGGAGATCCTTATTATAACAACGGGTATTACTATGCACCTTCCGGATATTACGGAAGCGGCGGATATTGGGGCAATGACGGCTATTATTACAGAAACAACGTTAATTACTACTATGATAATGGAATTCCTTATTACTATGACAGTTATAACAATTCCAGAAGAAAAGTCTATGTAGAAAGAAGATCTAATTCTTCATCAAGACCTCAAAACGGATTCCAGAACACACGTACAACGAACGGTAACGGTTCATACAATAATAACGGAGGATTCAATAATAATAGAAATTCCAATAGTAACAGTGGGTTCAGAAACCAGAATAATGGTAATCAGAACAATCAGGGGAACCAAAACAACAGCGGATTCAGAAATTCTAATGGCGGGTTCAGAAACCAAAACAGCGGTAACCAGAATAATCAGGGGAACCAAAATAACAGTGGATTCAGAAACCAGAACAGCGGCAGCCAAAACAGTGGCAGATCAGAATCTTCCGGCGGTGGATTCAGAAACAGCTCCAGCGGCCAAAGCACTAGTTCAGGCAGACAACAGAGCGGCGGAGGCGGCTTTAGATAAAACGATTATAAATAAGAAAACGAACAGCTAACACTGTTCGTTTTTCATTTTAAATATATTAATTTTGCTTCTTCATTTAGACAAAAAAATATGGAATTTTATAAATATCAGGGAACAGGAAATGATTTCGTAATGGTAGACAACCGTGATCTGCAATTCACCAAAGATAAAAACAGTATTGAAAAATTATGTGACAGACGTTTCGGAATAGGTGCTGACGGCCTTATTCTCTTGGAAAACGATTCTAACTATGATTTCAAAATGGTTTATTACAATTCTGACGGAGGAGAAAGTACTATGTGCGGAAACGGAGGAAGATGTCTTGTAGCTTTTGCTTTTTTCCTTGACATCTTTGAAGATAAATGCAAATTCATTGCAACAGATGGCGAACATGAAGCAGAAATCCATAACGGGATCATCAAATTGAAAATGATTAATGTAGACTCTATTTCACAGGACGGAAATGACTTTGTTCTGAATACAGGATCTCCCCACTATGTAAAATACGTAGAAAATCTGAAAGATTACCACGTTTATGACGAAGGATATGGTATCAGAAATTCTGAAAATTATAAAGAAAAGGGTATCAATGTAAACTTTGTAGAAAAAATTTCTGATGATGAAATTTTTGTAAGAACCTATGAACGAGGCGTTGAGGACGAAACTTACAGTTGTGGAACAGGAGTTACAGCTTCTGCTTTAACTTTTCTTCAAAAACATAATCTAACCTCTGTAAAAGTTAAAACTTTAGGCGGAAACCTTAAAGTATATGCTGAAAAAAGCGGAGATACATTCCAGAATATTTGGCTGGAAGGTCCTGCAAAGCAAGTTTTTAGAGGTAAAACAGATCTTCTTTAAAAACAAAAACTTTTAATCAACATTTATAAGAATGAAAAAAGCTATTCTCATTATCATTCTGCTGGTTTTTGCAGCCGCAGGATTTTTTGGTTTGAGATTTTATAATAAATATTTAGGAAATAACGTAGAAAAAGACGGATATGTTCTGATTCCTCACAGAGCAGGTTTTAAACAGATCCTCGATTCTATTGCTCCTTATATTAAAGACAGGGAATCTTTTGAAGCTGTGGCTAAAGAAAAAGGTCTTGATACCAATTTCAAAGCAGGACGTTATCATATCCAGAGCGGAACAGGAAACAAGAACCTTGTTAATATGATCAAAGCAGGGAACCAGACAGCAAACTCTTACAGAATCGGGGATTTTGGAGATATGTATCAGATGATTGGTAAGGTGACCAAAAAAACGGAAATTGATTCGTTACATTTTATAAATGATCTGGATGCTGTGGCACAGGAGAAAGGCTATAAAAATGTTGAAGATCTAAAAAAATATTTCTTCATTGATACTTATAATTTCTTCTGGACTGTAAGCCCAAGAGAATTTTTTTCAAAGTTTGAAAATCAGTACAATGATTTCTGGACGAGTGAAAGAAAAAACAAAGAACAGCAGTCTGGCCTTACAAGAGATCAGATCTATGCACTGGCTTCTATTGTTTATAAGGAATCCGGAGGAAAAAAAGATGAAATGAAAACGATTGCCGGATTGTATTTAAACCGTTACAGAAAAGGGATGAAACTTCAGTCTGACCCTACGGTGATCTATGCGATCAATAAGCAGACGAATTTTAAAGAATCTATTAAAAGAGTATTATATAAGCATTTGTCTACACCATCACCTTACAACACTTATGCAAATGCAGGTATTCCTCCGGGACCGATCTGTGTAGTGGATAAGAATTCAATTGATGCTGTTTTAAATGCTGAAAACAACAATTATATATTTATGTGTGCTGATCCGGCAAGGTTTGGATACCATAAGTTTACGGCAAGTGCTGAAGAACATGCTGTAAATGCAAAGGCTTACCAGGACTGGCTCAACTCAAAAAATATAAAATAAGTTTAGAAAGCACCTAAAATTTATACAGTTAGAAAAACAATAAACAATCATAATGTTTTGAAAATCAAACCAATATCGGTATTCAAAATGTTATGGGTTATCCTTTCACGATTTTATACAAAAAAATAACCTATGAAGAATAAGACAGAAATTGTCAATATTTTCACCAGAAAAACTTTAGGACTTACGTTAGTACTTTCAGCGGCGGCGATGGCTTTTGCACAGGAGAAGGCTGGAGTTTCAGGAATCATTGTCAACAAAAAAAATCAACCGGTTCCCTACGCTTCCGTAACTTTCAGCAATAAGACCAACAAAACTTTAAGTGATGCTGTACTGACAGATGAAAAGGGACAGTATAAACTTGAGCTTATACCAGGAGATTATGATATCACAGTAGAGGCTATTGATTACAAAAAAAGCGTAATCAGCAAAAATATTACAGCAGCAGGTAATATTGGTGCATTATCTATTGAAGCAGAGCCTTCTTCTACTGTTGATGGAAAAACAAAAGAAATCCAGGGTGTTGTGATCACCGCTTCAGCAGCGAAACCCTATAAAGTAGAACTTGACAAGAAAACATATGATCCTTCACAGGATATCGTGAGTAAAGGAGGAAATCTTCAGGATGTTCTGACCAATGTTCCTTCAGTTTCTGTAGATACAGACGGAACGGTTTCTATGAGAGGAAGTACCAACGTAAAATTTCTGATCAACGGAAAGCCTTCTGCCCTTCTGGGAATAGATGATGGTGCCAATGCTCTGCAAAGTATCCCGGCTGATCAGATTGAAAGAATTGAAGTTATTACCAACCCTTCTTCTAAATTTGAAGCAAGCGGAACTTCCGGTATTCTGAACATTATCCTTAAAAAGAACAAGAAAATCGGGTTTAATGGTAGTGTTGTGGGATCTTTAGGATATTTCCCGAGAACCTCGCTTAATACCAACCTGAGCTGGAGAAAAAATAACTGGACATGGTTTGTAAACGGCGGCGGCGGCTACACAGAAAACAAAACGAAAAATAATTCGGAAACTACATATCACAATATTACTTTTCCTAAGATCCTTCCTAATCAGCAGCCTAATGATGTTCTTGTACATCAATTGCAAAACTCGACCAGTAAAACATATAACAAAAATTATAATGTAAGTGCGGGTTTTGTGTATGATCTTTCTGAGAAAACATCGATCAATGTAACAGGATTGGTAAGAACTTTTGAAGGAGACGGAAATGAGCTTCTTCAGACGTATGACAGTTTCCACAGATTTTTCAAAGATCCGTCAGATCCGAATGGAACTGCGGGAACATGGCAATTATTAAACCCTTACGGACAAAGAGAATCTAAAACGATATTTAATAACCTTGCTTTCCAGGGAGATGTAGGGGTAGATCACAAATTTGATGATAACGGTCAGAATTTATCAGTATCATTAAGTTTACAGAGAAACAGAAGCAATAATAATGCAGATATTCTTGAAACCAATGACCTGCTTCCGGATACACAGGATATTACCAGAAGACATTCTGTAAGCAAAACAATTATCGGGAAAGCAGACTACGAATTACCAATAGGAGAACAGTCTAAAATTGAGGCAGGATACAGATTAGATGTGAATGATAATACTTATAATAATTTTGTAAGCAGTACGTCCAATAATCCTTATATCCCGAACTATAATAACGATACGGATTACAGAGAAATCTTCAATGCTTTTTATTTACAGTTTAAAAGTAAAATCGGAGAAAAATTTGCTTATCAGCTTGGTTTAAGAGATGAACTTTCCAATGTAAAGATCAATTACATCAATCAAAATCCTAATGATCCGCAATTAAATAAAACAAAGAACTACAACAATTTATTTCCGAGTGTATTCTTAAGCTATGATGTATCTAAGAACAATCAGATTTTGGTTAATTACTCCCGTAGAATAGACAGACCAAGATCTTTCTTCATGGTTCCTTTCCCGAATTACAGCAACAGCCAGAATATTTTTGAAGGAAACATAGATCTTAACCCGTCATATGTAGATTCATTTGAAGTAGGATATAATATTACAAGAAAAAAGTTTACGATTAATCCTACCTTATACTACAGACACGCCACTGATGATACTAAAATGCTAGTGTACAGACCTGATGAAAGTCTGGGAGTATTCTATACAAAACCTATCAACCTTGGAAATGACGAACGTTATGGTTTAGATCTGAACTTTACTTACGACCCATTTGCGTGGTTAAAAATAATGGGTAGCTTAGACATGTTCGGATATAAAACCACCGGAATTGCTTATTATGATGCTCTTGATAAAAATAAGTTGCAGCAAACCCGAAATATGGATTTTACAGGAAATGGTTTTTCTACCAGAGCACGTCTTAATACAACCTTTAAACTTGATAAAACGCTAAGTGTACAGTTGCAGGGATTCTATAGAGGTGCGCAGAAATCTGCCAACCAGAATACTCAGGATATGTATGCGCTGAACCTTGGTGCTTCCAAAACGATCTGGAAAGGAGACGGAACAATTTCCTTTAATATTCAGGATATCTTCAATACGAGAAGCAGAGAAGTACTTAGTTTCAATGAGGATTACACAAGAAGAAACTATATGCAGTGGCAGCCAAGACAGTTTTCTATTTCTTTAACCTATAGATTCAAACAGGGTGAAAAAGTAGATCAGCCTAAAAAGAAAAAGGATATCAATTCCAATGCAGCCGGAGACGACCAACAAGGCGGCCCGATGTAATACAACAAAAATAAAATCCCGAAAAGTACTTTCGGGATTTTTTATGAATGCTTACTTGTTTGTTTAATTATAAATTTGTGAAATATGAAGATAAACATCTGACAATAAAGTTAAAAGATTTATATTTATCCCATAAAAATAAAAAGAGAGTACTCAAGAAAAATACAGATCTATTTTCTAAAACAAAAATAACCTATGAATCTATTTCAAAAAATCCTGTTGATCCTACTCTTTTTTCCAATCTTTCTATTGGCACAGACTCCTGAAAAACAAAAATTAAAAGAATACATCATTCCTGATAAAGGTGACACAGTACGTTTTTATATCTATACTGCAGATAATTTACCAAAGGAAAAAGTGTTCATCTATCTGCATGGAAGCGGTGATTTACCTATGGTAAATGGTGATGATACAGAACCTTGCTGTTACAATAACTATCCCAAAAAATTAATGGCAGAGTTTCCAAAAGATTATGCATTCGTTTATATACAGAAAGTTGGACTGCCCTATTACTTAAAAACATTAAATAACTATACGCCTTCACCAACATTCACACGAAGGAATAATGTGCTAGACAGGGCTGAAGTTGCCGATAAAGTTGTTAATTTCATAAAGAAAAGAATCTACCCCAATGCTAAAACAATCGCTGTGCTTGGACATTCTGAAGGTAGTGACGTGGTCGCAAAATTAGCCACTCTCAACAAAAATATCACCCATATTTGCTTTTCAGCAGGGAATGCAACACCTCAGATATTTAATGATATACTTTTTACCAGAAGACAAATGCAGGAAGGAAAATTAAGTGCCATCCAGGCTCAGGATAAAATTGATGAATTGATGAAAGGGTATAATCAGGTTTATCAAGATCCTGACTCGGTAAAAGATTATTTTAATGGCGATACCTACAAATGGAATGTTGCAATAAACGAACCTCCTATAGAAAATCTTCTGAAGATAAAAATTCCCATATTTGTCACTATTGGAAGCCATGATGATAAAGTACCTATAGAAGCCAGTGACTTAATTACCGCAGAATTTATCCGTCACAGAAAAACGAATCTGAAAAGCAAAGTGTATCTGAACTGCAATCATAATTTTGAAGAAATAAAAGAAAACGGAACCAAAATAAGCCATTGGAAAGAAATGTTTTTTGACTTCCTGGATCTCATTGACAAGGACTTTAAATAGAAAATATGCTTAAAGAAGTAATTTCATATTCTTAAAACGTAATTTCCAGCTGCTTCCGGTAAAATAAAAAAACAGCTGTAAAGCTCTTGTTTACAACTGTTTGTTATTTATAATTTCTGATATGTTTTGCTGAAAATTTATTTTACAGGTTCAGCTTTGGAATCTTTTTCTTTTTCAGCTTCATAGATTCTTCTTCTCAGATCACTGGTGGAAAACCTATGGTCTCTTTTGTTATAAAAGATCTCAATTCCTTTTTCTTCACAGTATTTCTTACCTGTAAAGTCTTTGTCCATATAATCATCCCCAATGATTCTTACATCAATCACAAATGATTTTAAAATATCCAACAGATCTTCTTCTGTATAATAAGGAATGATCTCATCCACAGCATTTACTGCTTTCAGCTGGATATATCTTTCAACGATAGTCTGGCTTGGCTTATTTTTGTTGGGACGATCGTGGGAAGGATCGATCTGAAGTCCAACGATTAAATAGTCACATACCGTTTTAGCTTCTTCAAGCATTTTGATGTGGCCAGCGTGTAATAAGTCAAATGAGGAAAATGTAATCCCTATTCTCTGTGTCTTCATATTAATTTTGAATTAAAAACTTCACTGAATGAAATGTTCTTATAAAAAGATAAAACAAAAGATTCAGGGAAGGTGTTTTGTAATTTGTTTATATAATTCGTTCTTTAATTGTTCTTCATATGGTCAGGAAAATTTCATAACCATTGAAACTATACATTCCTTGTATTCAAATATTTCTGCCATTCCCAAACCGTTCTTAAAGCTTCTTCCAGAGAGGTTTCAGACTTCCAGTTGAGCTCTTTTTCGGCCTTTTCAGCATTGGCATACGCAATAGTAATATCTCCTTCTCTTCTGGCACAGATCTGATACGGCACCTCTACATTATTGGCCTTTTCAAACGCTTTTACTACTTCCAGCACAGATGAGCCTTTTCCTGTTCCTAAGTTGTAGGTATCAATCACAGCTTCAGGTGAAGAGTCTTCCATAAGTTTTTTTAATGCTGCAACGTGTGCTTTCGCCAGGTCAACAACATAAATATAATCACGAACGGCTGTCCCGTCCTCTGTAGCATAATCATCTCCCCAAACATTCAGTTTCTCGCGTACTCCTGAAGCGGTCTGCATCACATAAGGTACAAGATTATTAGGAACTCCTATCGGCAGTTCTCCAAGTTTTGCAGAAGGATGAGCTCCGATTGGGTTGAAATATCTCAATAACGAAATTTTACGTTGATAGGCATTTGCAAAATCAATCAGGATCTGTTCGCCCATTTGTTTTGTTTTCCCATACACACTTTCCGGTACTTTTAATGGAGTATTTTCATCAATCGGCATTACATCTGCCTGCCCGTATACTGTACAGGATGAACTGAAAATAAAGTTGGAAATTTCTCTTGCTTTAAATTCCTGAAGAATATTTATCAGTGAGAATAAATTATTCTCATAATAGTCCACAGGTTTTATCTGGCTCTCTCCTACTGCTTTAGAAGCGGCAAAATTGATACAGCCATCAATCTGATGGGCATCAAAAACCTGAGTAAGAAGTTCTTTCCTTCTTAGATCAAATGG
Organism: Chryseobacterium rhizoplanae; assembly: GCF_900182655.1. Lineage (GTDB taxonomy): Bacteria > Bacteroidota > Bacteroidia > Flavobacteriales > Weeksellaceae > Chryseobacterium > Chryseobacterium rhizoplanae. Next base: position 199,772 of record NZ_FXTC01000001.1, on the reverse strand, counting down.
ATAAAAAGCCGGCTTTTTACCTGTAATTTCTTCTATATTTTTTAAAATAAACCTTTCCGTATTGGACAAATCGTCTACAATAACTACTTCAAAGCCGCTATTGATAAGTTCTACCACCGTATGAGAACCAATATATCCAAGTCCTCCCGTAACAAGTATTGCCATTTTTATTTTTTAATCTTTGTGTTTTCCTATATTTTCTATTTCGTTTTTCTTTACCTCTTTATCGATATTGTTCAGATAAAGAAGATAAAAAATAATAAAACCTATAACTATTGTATTAAAAGCAATTACAAAGTTGTAATATGAATTATTGATATAAGTTTTAATGAGGGTATATTCCGCATAACAAACTAAAATAAAGATCATTACTGCAATAAAATTGAGAATAATCTTTGTATACTTAATTTTAAAATAAATAATCCCTCCTGAAATTAAATTTACAATAATGTAAAAAGAGTATTTCAAAATATTTTCAAAAATACTCTCTTTATAGTATTCTGAGTAAGATGAGGAATTATAGGAATTCAATGTATTTATTACATAGATTGAATATAATCCTACGATAAAAAGATGAAACCCTAAAAAGAATTTATATTTCCTTCCTTTTAAAAAAAATTCCGTCATAGTTGTTTTTATCCCATAAACTCAAGAACAGCATCTGTAATATACTTCAGTTGCTCTTCATCTAATTCTGTATGCATTGGTAAAGAAATTACCTGATCCAACAGCTTATCTGTATTCACAAAGTCTGCATCATTACTTTCCTGGAAGTATGCTTTCTGCTTTCTTAAGGCTACCGGATAATAGATCATTGCAGGGATTTCTTTTTCCGTTAAAAACTTCTGAAGTTCATTACGCTTTCCATTCAGGATTCTTAAAGTATACTGGTGGAATACGTGAGTAGAATTTTCAGCTCTTTTGGGAGTCAGGATATTCGGGTTTGCTTCAAATGCTTCATCATAAAAATCTGCGGCTCTTTTTCTTGCTTCGTTGTAAGAATCAAGGTGAGGAAGTTTTTTTCTTAAAACTGCAGCCTGAATACTGTCCAGACGGGAGTTTACTCCTACCTCATCATGATAGTATCTTTCGTACATTCCGTGGTTTACAATCCCTCTTAAACGGTGTGCTAATTCATCGTTGTTGGTAAAAATCGCGCCACCATCTCCGTAGCATCCAAGGTTTTTTGAAGGGAAGAAAGAAGTTGTCCCTACTGTAGACATTGTTCCTGCCTGTTTTACAGTTCCGTCAGAGAATGTATATTCTGAACCAATTGCCTGAGCATTGTCTTCAATAACATATAGATTGTGCTCTTCAGCAATTTTCAAAATTTCTTCCATATTCGCACACTGTCCGAAAATGTGTACCGGAATAATCGCTTTTGTTCTTGGCGTAATGGCTTTTTTAATCTGTTCTGTAGAAATGGTGAATGTATCATAATCTACATCTACCAATACAGATTTTAGCTTAAGCAGGTGAATTACTTCTACCGTTGCAGCAAAAGTAAAATCAGCGGTAATGATCTCATCTCCTTCTTTCAGATCCAGGGCCATTAAGGCAATCTGTAATGCATCTGTACCATTGGCACATGGAATCACATGTTTTACTTCTAAATAAGACTCCAATTCATTCTGGAAAGACTTTACTTCAGGTCCGTTAATAAACGCTGCAGAGTCCATTACATTCAAAACAGCATTGTCTACATCATTCTTTATTTTGTAATACTGACTTTGCAAGTCAACCATCTGAATTTTTTTCATATAATAAATATTTCTGTAAAAATAAGGAATTTAATATCCTATCAAAAATTTTATTGATTTTGTTTTTATCTTTATACAAAATAATGTTATGAAAAAACTTTTACTCTTTTGTTTCCTAACGGGTTATCTTCATGTATCTGCCCAAACAGAACTTGTTTTTGTTTTCTTTACAGATAAGCCCAATAAAGCTGCATTTTATGCAAATCCTCTTTCTGAACTCAGTCAGAAATCGCTCAGCAGACGTACGATGCTGGGAATTCCTCTTAACGATCAGGATGCGCCTATTGAACAGTCTTACCTTCAGAATCTTCAAAATTTAGGATTTACCGTTACCGATTATTCAAAATGGCTTAACGGAGCGGCAGTGAATGCTACTCCTGCCCAGAAAACACTGCTGCAGGCTCAGTCTTTTGTTTTATCTGTTGAAAGTTTTGCCAGAAACAGCTCAACCACTGTAAAAACTGCACCCGCTAAATGGAAAGATGATGCAAGTCTCAATAAAATACTCACCACCTTTAATTATGGTTCCGGTGCCGGCCAAATTGATCAGGTCAATATCCGCCCTCTTCACCTGGCGGGTTATACCGGAACAGGAATTTCTATAGCAGTCATTGATGCCGGATTCCCAACAGTGAATACGGGAACTGCTTTTTCCAGATTATGGAGCGGTAATCATATAAAAGCGGCCTATGATTTTGTCACTAAAACCGGAAACATTTACAATACAGCACTCAGTCCGCATGGTTCTGTTGTGTTAGGTGCTATCGGCGGATATATTGAAAACATATTTGTCGGCGCGGCTCCTGATGCTGATTTCTATCTCTACAGGAGTGAAAATGCCAATGTAGAAGTTCCTGAAGAAGAGCTATACTGGATTGAAGCTGCTGAGGAAGCAGACAGAAAAGGGGTAGAAATCATCACCTCATCACTGGGATACAATGTTTTTGATGAGAGCCGTTACAATTACACCTATGCAGATATGAACGGAAGTACTTCTTTCATTGCCCGTGGAGCAGGTATTGCTGCTGAAAAAGGAATCTTTGTTCTTGCTGCTGCCGGAAATTCCGGGCTGCAGCCATGGCATTATCTGATGACACCGTCTGACAATGCTAAAGTATTCTCCATCGGATCTGTAGATTCGGCCGGGAATGCCTCCGGATTTTCTTCTTTCGGACCGAACTCTCTTGGAGTCGTAAAACCTGATGGAAGTACTCAAGGAACTGCTACCACTACAGTGTATGACAATGCGACTACAGTTGTGAACGGAACATCCATTGCAACTCCTATTGCTGCCGGAGGTGTGGCATGTCTTATCCAGGCATTTCCAACGATGAACAGGGAGCAGATGAGAACAAAACTAAGACAAACAGCTTCGCTTTATCCCGGCCATTCAGATCAGATTGGATATGGTATTCTCAACTTCGGAAGTCTGTACAATATGGTTCTCAACACTTCTGAAATGGTAAAAAAGGAAAAGTTTTCTCTATTCCCGAATCCTGCTAAAAACATTCTGAATATAGCATCGGAACAAGAAGTTCAATCCTTAGAAATCTATGACAATCTGGGAAGGCTGATCCGAAAAAGCAGTCATCAGAAATCTATACAAGTGGAGGATTTTGCAAAAGGAACTTATTATCTGAAAATTCAGATGAAGGATAAAGTTTACTATGAGAAATTCTTAAAGGAATAATTTTTATTTTCCCGCAGTTTATACAGGCTCAACAGATTTAATTCAGCTATCTGCTTGGTCCGGATAATCTGCGGGAGATAAATGATCTTATAACTTAAAATATAAGTTTGAGCTAAAGCTCATGGATTGTTGATAATAAAAAAACGGGCTTAAGCCCGTTTCTATTGATATACCATTGTACAATGTATACAAAATATTTATTTAAAATAACTTACGCTGAATTTCTACTCGCATTAATATTCCCGAATAAAGAACGTGTTACCAGCTTTTCATAAGCTTCTTTATTGCCCTCTCCTTTCTGTATTTTCATCAATGCATATTGTTGAATGCTCAATAACGGAAGTACGATCTTTTCACGGATCTTCACAGATTTTCTTGACAAAGGATCTTCTTCCTGAAGCATTTTGAAACCGGTCAGTTCCAGCATAATATCTCTTGAAAGTTCGTATTCCTCAAAAAGAACATTCCAGAATGCACCAAACTTAGGGTTATTTTTAATATAATAAGTTAGTGGGAAATAGGATTTGTTCATACTCATCATGGAGTTCAATACTAACGTTTTAAAGAAATCCGAACCCTTATACAGTTCTCTTACTTCTTCAAATCTTCCCTGTTCTTTCATCTTTTGCATGGCATATCCAAAACCAAAGAACCCTGGAACATTCTGTTTCAGTTGTGACCATGAACCTACAAACGGAATCGCTCTCAGATCTTCAAATTTCAATTCGCTTCCGTTTCCTCTTTTTGAAGGACGGCTTCCGATATTTGTTTTTCCGTAATATTCAAGGGTACTCATCTCCTGAAGGTATGGAACAAACATTGGATGAGCCTTTAAATCTGAATATTTTCCATAGCTGATATCCGCCAATTCGATGATCAAGGCTCTTTCTTTTTCCGTAAGTTCTTTTTTGGCATTTTTGAATACATCATTTTCCACACCTGCGGTCAGAAGCTGTTCGAAATTGTATTTTGCCTGTTCTTTATTTCCGAAAATACTGGTTATGGTCTGCCCCTGAATGGTAAGTTCAATCTTATTATTGGCAATAGTTTTTCCCTGAGAAGCGTAGAAATCGTGGGTTTTTCCTCCTCCTCTGGCTGGCGGTCCTCCTCTTCCATCGAAGAATACAACTTTGATATTGTTCTGCTCGGAAAGCTTGGTCAATTCTTCTTTTGCTTTATAAATTTCCCAGTTGGCTTTTAAATATCCACCATCTTTGGTTCCATCAGAAAATCCAAGCATAATGGTCTGCTGGTTTCCTCTTTTTTCCAGATGTTTTTTGTAGACAGGATTATGATACAGTTCATTCATCACATTTTCTGCGTTGGCAAGACCTTCCATCGTTTCAAAAAGCGGAACGATATCCATATTGATATCTTCGTCTTTGTACCCGCAAATCTTAAAGAATGCATAGACATTCATCACATCTTTCACTGCATCGGAATTGGAAATGATATAACGGTTCATTCCTCTCAGCCCGTTCAGATTCTGAATATCTGTAACCTGTGAAACGGTTAACAATGTATCTTTTACAATATCTTCAAAATCTTCGGCATTTACCGTTTCCGAAATCTGAATCAGTGTATTGAATTTTTGTTCGTAATCAGCATCTTCATTCCCGGATACTTTTGCAAAAACCTCATCAATCACTTTCTGATGAATCCTGCTGTCCTGGCGGATATCCAACGTTGCAAAGTGAGTCCCGAAGATCATCACGCGATCTATGAAATTGGCCAGAAGATCTAAAAACAGAGCGTTATGTTCATTGACCAATATTTTTTCCGCTTCCGCAGCTTTCTTTAAAATATCTTCAGCTGTAATAGTTTTTCCATCAAAAATGGCAGCGTACAACGCTTCACTTAATTGGGTTAAAACTTCAGAAACTCCTCTGAAACTCAATCTTCTTCTGATGAATTTCAAATGGCTGTAATAGGACTTCAGAATGGCTGAACGAAGTTCTTCTGCTACTCTTTTCGTTACCTCTGCTGTTACAAACGGATTCCCATCCCTGTCTCCTCCAGGCCAGAATCCAAGCTGGATAATATCTTCATGAAGATGAAAATGCCCGTTTCCGAATGTCTTTTTGATCTTCGTAAACAATTCGCCAATGGTATCGTAATATACGTATCTCAGGTATGAAATGATACTCAAAGCTTCATCTATAGGAGTAGGCTTTTCTTTGTTGACAAAAGGTGTTTTTCCCAGCTGCTGCAGAAGCATATCAATCTGAGTAATGGAATCACTGGTAATAGCTCCTCTTAAGTCCTGGATAATCCTTTGTACTGAGCTTGGATAAAACTGAGTGGGATGCGCCGTAAACACGACTTTTACACTAAAATCTTTTAATTTTTCGCGTACTTTTTCAATTTTATGATCCTGAAAAGAACGTTCAAAGAGATTGGTTACGGTCCCGCTGTCACTCTCAGAGTGAAGATTGGGAAAAGCAGCATCTTCAATACTGTCAAACAAAACTACCTGTCTTTCTATATACTGAATGATCTTAAAAAGCAGTTCGAGTTTCTGCTCCTCGGTCTGAAGATCGGTATGGTTTTTAAAAAATTCTTCGACGATATTTTCGGGGGTTTTTCCTGCTTCATAGCCGGTTCTGCTTTCCTCATAAAGAAACGGAAGCAGCATTCCGATATTCGTCATTTTATCATAGGGCAGGCTCATAAATAATGAATTGTAGATCTGGAATTTATTTTCCACGATCTGCCTGAATTTTTCTGCGCGTTGGTCGTGTATCATAATAACAAATGTAAGTGATTTTGGAATGAGTTGGGTTGACAAATGACAAAAAATGCAGTCATAAAAATGAAATTTATATTAATTTTCGTTCAGAAAATTTGATTAGTTTTCGCTTCCTTTATAATCCGGCCATACCTTTCATAAAATATTTGATAAACTAATCTACTTAAATTCATGCTTAATATAATTTTCATTAATTTTACTCGTACAACATCCATAATCCATGAAAAAAATATTTACTTTCTTACTCATAGCAATTCTGTTCATGTCTTGTGAAAAAGATTGTTACAATCCACCGTTACCCATCATTTTTGAGTTCGTAAATTCCAATAATGAAAATCTTATTGCCAATGGAACATTGACCACCTATTCGGTTCAGGATGAAAACAATGCTAATGTACAATTAACCAAAACATCAGACAACAAGGTTATTGTAGAAAATGTAGGGGCCTATAACGGAACAAAAAAGTATAAATTTTATTCTAATATTAAAAACCTTGATTTTGCAATACAGTCATCGGAGTTTAAAGGAGCTTGTGATGGGTATCAAATCAATAAACTGACTTTTACAGGAATAGATATTGATGTAACTGATGAAAAAGGATATTATAAAATTGTATTGGAATAATTCTCTTTACATTTGTACGAAAACACTTTCTCTATGAAACTCATCATCACTTTTTCCCTGATCTTTTCCAATCTGCTTTTTGGCCAGATCAAGGTTCCTGATGATTATAAAAAAATTCCTGATATTCTTGATACGGTAGATTATCTCTATCCTTTCATTGTTCCTGATAAAGACTATGCCTACTGGCGTGTGCTCAGCAATGATACCGATTACGAAAAAGCAGTAATCTATGAAAGCCAGGCTCCCGATTTTATGACGATCAATGAGCCTGTTCCGGAAAGAGGTTTTTTCCAGAAATGCATGGGCAATAGCTGCTTTTCATATATCCTTGCATGCAAAAATGAAAGGTCTGTTTATTTTTCCAATGAACAGCAGTTAAGAGATTTTATCGGAACTGTGGACAATCTTCCGGAAGCTATTCTGCTGGCAAAAACATATGGGTATTCAGTGGATACGAGTAACCGTTTTACCGGCGCTTATAAAATTGAGGACCGCCATATCTCTATGTACCTGATGCAGTCTAAGGGCTGTCCGGTTGTGAAAGAGTCTTTTTTGGTTAAAATCAACAGAAAAACCGGGAAGTTGGAAGCGAAAAGCAATGGAATCTATGCAAAGGATGAAAACTGCACTTCTTCGTAATTTTTTTTGGAAAACGCTAAGGCGCAAAACAGCTTTATATACTTCATGTTTAAGGCGCAGGGATTTCATCTGCGATAAAATTGATAATCTCATATTTTAAACCATTAAGATTTTTAAAGCTGATAAGAGTAGTTAAGGGAAATAGCTGAAGCTATTTTTTAGCGATGTACTTCATTTTTCCATCACAGATGGTCTTAATTATTCTTATTGTCTTCATTAATCTTAATGGTTTAACTTCTTATATATTAATAGCTCCCTGTCCGGATGCAATCAGGTAAGCTTCCTTCAGAGTTTCGGAATACGTTGGATGGGCATAGGAAATCCGGAACATATCTTCAGCCGTTACTTCATATTCCTGAGCGATAACACCCTGAGCGATCAAATCTGCAGCCCTGGCCCCAATGATGTGCACTCCCAGCACTTCTCCGTATTTCGGATCTACTAAGACTTTTGCGAAACCTTCCATATCCATTGAAGCCCGGGCCCTTGCGCTGGCAGAAAACGGAAATTTTCCAACGTTGTAAGCGATGTTATTTTTTTTCAGATATTCTTCGGTATAGCCTACTGAAGCTACTTCAGGCCACGTATACACCACAGAAGGAATTCGGTTATAATGAATGTGGCGTTTTTGCCCGTTAATGGTTTCTGCTACAAAGACACCTTCTTCTTCCGCTTTATGAGCCAGCATTGCCCCACCGATAACATCGCCAATCGCATAGATATTGGAAGCTGATGTCCGGTTATTTTCATCCACTTTAATAAATCCTCTCTCATCAAGCTGTACATCTGTATTTTCAAGACCGAGACCTTTTACATAAGGACTTCTTCCTACCGCAACCAAAATATAGTCAGCATCCAACTCTCCTTCTGCCCCGTTTTTATCTTTAAAAAACACTTTAGCTCCAGAGCCCGAATTCTCAGTTCTATAAACAGCCTGGCTAAGACGGATATCAATTCCTTCTTTTTTCAGGATTTTCTGAAGAGTTTTTCCCAGTTCGTGATCCATCGCGGCAATCAGATGATCAGCATATTCCAGAATGGTGACTTTTGTTCCGATACGGTTAAAAATAGAAGCCATTTCTACCCCAATTACCCCACCGCCAATAATCACCATGGATTCCGGTTTTTCCTGTAAAGACAATGCTTCCGTAGAAGTAATAATCCTCTTCTTATCAATTTCCACTCCCGGAATACTTGATGGTTTTGATCCTGTCGCGATAATATAATGCTGTGCTGTAATTTCTTTTGTCTCAGATCCGTTTACAATTTTCACCGTAGAATTATTAACAAAACCTGCTGTTCCTTTCAGGCGGGTAATTTTATTTTTATTCATTAAAAAATCGAGGCCACCGGTATTTTTGGAGACAACCTCAGCTTTTCTCCTGTACATTTGCGGGAAATCAAGCTCAATCTTGTCCAGTTTTATTCCGTGTTCACTGAATTGATGATGGGCCTCTGCATAATGATGGGTACTGTCCAGTAAAGCTTTAGTTGGGATACATCCTACATTGGTGCATGTACCTCCTAACGTATCATACTTTTCTATAATTACAGTTTTATACCCCAGCTGTGCACTTCTTATTGCAGCTACATATCCGCCGGGTCCTGAGCCGATTACGGCAATGTCATAATAATCCATTTGATTTATTAATTTTTTATGATTAAATTTACTTGCAAAACAAAAGCAAAATTAAAACAAACACTTTCATTTCGCAAGTATTATTTTAAAATTAACAATATGAACAAAAAAAGATCAGACTGTCCGATCAGCTGTTCACTGGAAATGTGGGGTGATAAATGGTCCCTGCTCATCATAAGAGACCTTATGCTGAAAAAGGAATGTACTTATGGAGACTTTCTGAAGGCTGATGAAAAAATAGCTACCAACATTCTGGCTTCCAGACTTCAAAATCTTCTGGACAATGGAATTATTGATAAAAAAGACCATCCGGACAGCAAGTTGAAAATTCTCTATTTCCTGACTCAGAAAGGCATTGATCTTATTCCGGTAATCGTTGAAATCAATCTTTGGGGAGACCAATACCTCACGATTCCCGATGACCGGAAAAAACTACTGGAAGAGATTAAAAAGGATAAAGAAGGTTTTATCAGAAAAGCTAAGGCCTATCTTTCATCTGAAGTTTAACACGCTACATAAAGCCATAGCTTTCATAAAATATAATAATAGCAATTTTAAAATTTCGTTAACTCAATTTTCCTTTTCCATTCCGTAAATTTGGGTAAAATAAATTTAGAACAATGCTTAATTTCGAGTTTAAAAATCCAACAAAAATACTTTTCGGGAAAGGTGAAATTGCTAAAATTTCCAAAGAAATTCCTAAAGACGCCAAGATATTAATGATTTACGGAGGCGGAAGCATCAAAAACAATGGTGTTTACGATCAGGTAAAAGAGGCTTTAAAAGATCATGAAGTATACGAATTTGGCGGAGTTCCAGCCAATCCTGAATATGAGGTCTTGATCAATGCCTTAAGCTTTATTAAAGAAAAAAACATCACTTTTCTTCTTGCTGTTGGTGGCGGATCTGTAATTGACGGAACAAAATTTATCTCTGCAGCAGCTAATTATGATGGTGAGCCATGGGATATCCTTAGAAATTCGGTAAGAACTTTTGAAGGACAGGGAATGCCGTTCGGAAGTATTTTAACGCTTCCAGCAACCGGTTCTGAAATGAATTCAGGCTATGTTATTTCAAGAAGGGAAACCAATGAGAAGTTATCTTCAGGAGGACCCGGACTTTTCCCACAGTTTTCTGTTTTGGATCCGGAAGTAGTCAGATCAATTCCAAAAAACCAGATTGTGAACGGAATTACAGATGCCTACACTCACGTGCTGGAACAATACATGACGGCTCCTTCTTCTGCTGATCTTCAGGAAAGAATTGCAGAAAGCATCCTGATCAGTCTTCAGGAAACCGCTCCTAAAGTATTGGCCGATGATTTCAACTATGATGCCGCCGGAAACTTTATGTGGTGCTGTACAATGGCTCTGAACGGACTGATCCAGAAAGGAGTGATTACAGACTGGGCAGTACATGCTATGGGGCATGAGCTGACGGCTTATTTCGGTATTGATCACGCAAGAACGCTGGCTATTATCGCTCCATCCCACTACCGTTATAACTTTGATGATAAAAAAGGAAAACTGGCACAATATGCAGAAAGAGTCTGGGGAATAAAAGACGGAAGTGTAGAAGAAAAAGCAGAACTGGGTATCAGAAAAATGGAAGAATTCTTCCACAGTCTTCACATCAAAACGAAACTTTCTGAGTATACAGAAGACTTTAAAGGAACTGCTGAAAAGGTTGAAAAAGCCTTTACAGACAGAAAATGGCTAGGCCTCGGTGAGTATAAAAAGCTAACTCCGCAGGATGCTTATAAGATTGTAGAGATGAGCTACTAATCATTCAGAGTTCAAAATTTAAGGTTTAAGAGTATGCTGAACCTTCTAAGTTTTGGCTGAGGCAAGAGTGGCAATTTATTTATACGGAAGCGGGTTTTGGCCCGCTTCTTTTGATTTTACATAGTATCAACCAATCTGTTATAAACTTTTTAAAGCAATTTTTATGTTTAACGGCTTTATACCCTTGAAATACTGATTACACTACCGAAATTATTCAATTTACAAACATTCGTTTAAAAAATCATTATTTCATTATAGATATTTCAAATTTATTTATATTTTAGCATATTCTTAAATTTTGTGAAAATGAAAAAACAGCTACTTTTATTTACCTTTTCTGCCCTGGCGCTTACTTCTTGTAAAGATGACAATCTTGAAGCTTACGAAATGGATATCATGAAGGGAGATTGGAAGGAAGTTAAAAGGGAAATAATTTCCGGAAAAGATAATAAAACAGTGCTTCAATCTTATCCAAACACCGGATGTGCAGCTAAAAATACTCTTTTCTTCAGAACAGATTATTACGTGAGTTATACAGCATTTACAGGAACAGGTGCTGACTGTCAAATGGATCAAAAAAGTGAGGGAAGGTATACGTATGATGCTGACTCAAAAGTTTTGGGAATCAAGCTTGGTGACGAAGAAGCATCGGCAAACTACAGAGTAGATGTCCTGACAAACAAAGAACTTAGGCTAGCTCAACAGTTCGGAAATTTTGATCTGGATGGAGACAAAATCCCTGAAGTTACTTATGTTACTTACAAAAGATAAATCATAAAACTCCCGCTAATCGGGAGTTTTTTATTACTTTTATAGCTAAATTTAAAACTGAATATAATGAAGAAGATTCTATCAGCATTTCTATTGCTGTATTTTGCTATTGCCTTTTCTCAGGAAAAAAAACCGATGTTCTGGCAGGACATCCAGGAATTCAAAAAAAAGGATCAGCAAAACCCGCCGCCAAAGGATGCTATTTTATTTCTGGGAAGTTCATCATTCACAAAATGGACTGATATCGCAGATTATTTTCCTGATAAAAAAATCATTAACAGAGGATTCGGAGGATCCAGACTTACAGACCTTAATGATTTTTCGGAGGATCTTTTAGCGCCTTATCAGCCTAAACAGATTATTATTTACTGTGGTGAAAATGATTTTGCAGACAATCATCAGCTAAAAGCAAAAGTAGTTGTTGACAGATATAAAGCTTTTTATAAAAAAATACGTGAAAGATTTCCCAATATTGAAGTGGATTATATCTCTATCAAATACTCGCCAAGCAGAGAAGTGATCTGGCCGCAGATGAAAATTGCCAACAAAAAGATCGCCGCATTTATGAAAAAGGAACCCAATGCAGAATTCATTGATGTGACTAAAGCAATGGAAGATGCTAATGGAAATGTAAGAAAAGATATTTTTGTGGAAGACATGCTTCATTTTAAGCCGGAGGGATATAAAATCTGGACCAAAGTGATCACACCTTACCTGAAATAAACTACAACCCATGATAAAAAAAACAATAACCATTCTATTTTCCGTTTTATTGTATTCTCTTTCTTTTTCTCAGGAGAAGCCTAATGAAAAAGTTCTTCAGGAGCTTTCAGATAATGCTTGTAAATGTACTGATTCTATTGCTCTATCAAACAGAAAAAAGGAAGATATCATCAAAGATGTTCATGAATGTATTGACAAATACACCGGAGCGCTTCAAATATCTACTCTTTTGCAAGGAGCAGAAAAAGCATCTAAGGGAAATGAAAAAAAAGAGATTAACCTGACTTTTAATACGAATAAAAATTCACAGCAGTACAAAGACAGCTATAATGAACTTGAACGTTATCTGATGCAAAACTGCGAAAGCGTAAAAAGAGCTACCACAACTTCAGAAACCAATCATGACAAGTTCTCCAAAAATAAAACTGCTCTTGATTTGTATCAAAATGCCATTGACGCATCCAAACAGGAAAACTGGAAAGAAGCTATTCAAAATTATGAACAGGCTGTAAAAGCTGATCCAAAATTTATTTATGCATGGGACAATCTGGGAATCTGTTACAGAAGAGTCGGAGAATATGATAAAGCTCTCAATGCTTATAAACACTCACTGGCTGCTGATCCAACAGGTAAAATGCCTTTGCAGAATATAGCCATAACGTACGTTTATAAAAAGGAGTATCAGAAAGCTATTGATGCATACAACGATTTTGACAAAGTATATCCAGGTGATCCGGAAGTTTATTATGGAATGGGACAAGTCTACTTTACCCATCTGAAGAATAATGAGAAAGGTCTTGATAATATTTGTAAAGCATACAGAATTTATTCTGAGCAAAAATCACCGTACCGATCTGATGCTGAAAAAATGATAGGATATATTTACAAAAGTATGAAAGATGAAGGCAAAGCAGATAAGTTTAAAGAAATTTTAAAAAGCAACAACATTCAATTCGATTAAAAATAAAAAACGATTCCTGATACTGGAATCGTTTTCTATTTTATTTCTTTCTTTTCGATTTTGATATTGCTTTCTGTTGAGCTCTGTTGGCTCCAAACTTCTTAGGTGCTTTTCTTTTGGAAGGACCTCCCCAGTTTTCTTTTGTATTTTTAGCTTTCTTATCGTGGAATGCTCCTCCTCCATCATTCAGTTTTACCTGTGCAGGATTTTTCATCACCACCTGATCTTCTTCAGCTGCGATCTTCTTAGGATTGATTTTAACGCCTTCCGGGAATTCATTAAATTTCAATTCTTTATCCATCAATAGCTCAATATCAAGAATCAAAGGTTCTTCTTTTTTGGTGACAAACGTAACCGCCTTTCCTTCTTTGTCTGCTCTACCTGTTCTACCGATTCTGTGAATGTACTGCTCAGGAATATCCGGTGTTTCAAAGTTGATAACATGGGTAACATTTGAGATATCAAGACCTCTTGCCATTACATCCGTGGTAATCAAACCTCTTACCTCTTCATTCTCAAAGCTTTTCATCGCCTTAAGTCTGTAATTCTGAGATTTATTTGAGTGAATCACATCAAACTGTCCAGGGAAAAGCTCATCAATTTTAGTAAAGAGCAGATCAGCATGTCTTTTATTATTGTTAAAAATCAATACCTTAGACATATCTGTTTCGTTCTTCAGCAAATACTCAAGTAAGTTGATCTTGGTATTGAAGTTTTCTACTTTATAAGCAGTCTGTTCAATTTTTTCAAGCGGTGTTCCGGATTTTGCCAATGAAATTTCAATCGGGCTTGCAAAGTACACATCCAGCATTTCATCTACCGCTTCCGTCATGGTTGCAGAGAAAAGGATGTTCTGTCTCTTTGGTTTCATCATTTCAAAAATGTGAGTAAGCTGCGGCCTGAAACCTAAGTTAAGCATCTCATCAAATTCATCAATGACTAATTTCTGAACTTCTTTAAGAGAAATAGCATTGTCTATGGAAAGATCCATCACTCTTCCCGGTGTTCCTACCAAAATATCGCAACCATCGTTAAACAATAGTTTTTGGGTATTGATATTCTTTCCTCCGTATATTCCGATTACTCTTGCAGTAATATTTTCTGTCAGTTTCTCAATGATTTCAGTTACCTGTACCACCAATTCTCTTGTAGGAACAAGCACCAAAACAGTTGGATTTCCTGTCTTGCTGTATTTCCATGTTTTCAGAACGGGTAAAAGGTAAGCCAATGTTTTTCCGGTTCCGGTCTGTGCAATTCCCATTACATCTCTTCCTGAAAGAATAGGTTTTAAGCTCTTCTCCTGAATGGGTGTAGGTTCAAATAATTCCAAATCCGCTAAAACATCAAGAATTTTAACCGGCAGGTCAAAATCTGCAAAAGTGAGTTTTTCCATTTTGCAAAGATAGGTATTTAATTACAAGTTAAAAATTAGGGGTTGCAGATATTAGGCAACAGGTTGCAGGAACTCGTAATTAAGAGTGATTTACTGATTATATTTAATTAACCCAAGGAACATTTATAACAATACATTAAACCAGTAACAAAAAACCAACCAGCAACAAAGTATTTCCTAATTCACCTTTACACTGCTGCTTTTAATTTTAATATCGTCGTCTTCCCATTTGCTGGAGGTAACGATAACGTATCCTTTCTTTTTGGGATCTTTTTTGATCGGAAACTTATCTTCTTCCCACTGGTTGCAATGGGTTGAAATAGATGGCAATAATGGCTTCCAGCCGGTTTTACTTAAAGTATATACATAAAAAGGATGCCAGCAGCTGGTACACCAATTCGGATAAAACCCGATCTCCTCTTTCCCGTCGCCATTAAGATCTCCGAGATTATACAGGCTTCCCTGATTGGCTGGTGAAATCGTAATAGGCTTTATGCTTTTATCACTGAAGTAAATCGTTGTTTCGCATTTTCCTTCACATTCGTCACCACAATCACTGACTTTTGTATAGGCATATTCTTTGGTTCCGTTTCCGTCAAAATCTCCCTGGATATTTTTTGCATTGGTTTCCTGAGCCATACCATATGAGCTGAATAAGGTGATTGTGGTTATAATAAGTGTTTTCATGGTGGATTTTTGGTTTTTTAGATGTGGGTTGCGGGGTTGCGGATTGCGAGATTCGGGATTCGGGGTTATAGTGCAGAATGGAAAAATTATTGGAATTGTTTCATTTTTAATTCGCCTATCATTTTCTTGTCACTCTCAGTAAAAGTATCAGGACCAGAATAATTGAAAATACAAAACCTAGGACTGCTACTAACGACAGCTCTCCTATTCTCGGACCGGATTCTGAACTAAAAACGATGGCTGTTGCAATGATATTTGCGCCTAAGACCATGGCCAGAATCAGATTAACCACACTGGATTTGATCAATTGGTTGGTTTTGTCTATATTTTTGATTTCACTGGAAACGGTGAATTTATTTTCATCCAGTTTTTGAAGAACAGAACGGAGCTCTTTCGGGATTTCATCTACATTATCCGTGAAATTCATCATTCTATCCATCCCTGTTTTTAAAAGGTTCTTGGGATTTATTTTTTTGGTGAAAATCTTTTTGGTGTAAGGATGAAGGCTTTTAACGATATCCAGATCAGGGTTAATGCTTCTTCCAACACCTTCTATCAAGCTGATTCCTTTGAATAAAAGATAGAAATAATCCGGCATATAAAGCCTGTTATCCTTTAGAATATCCTTCATCTTGTTGATGATCACTTGTACATTAATATCCTGCAGTGATGAGCTGTGAACAAAATTCAAAATATCTTCTACATCATTTTCAAACCTCCTTTCGTCCGGTATTTCATAGCTTATCGCCATTTTTTTGAGTGACCGGACTATTTTATGGGAGTTTTTGGCGACAAAACTTACGATAAGGTTTTCAAGAATTTCTTTATCATTAGGTTGAATTTTTCCTACAGCTCCAAAGTCTATGAAGACTATTTTACCGTCTTTTTTCACTAAAATATTACCAGCGTGAGGATCTGCATGGAAGAATCCATAGTCTAAAATCTGTGAGACAAACAGTCTTAATCCTGCTTCGGAAACTTTTACAGGGTCAATATCATTTGCCAGCAGCACTGATTTATCGGTAACCTTTATCCCATCGATAAATTCCATACAAAGAATATTGTTGTTGGAAAATTCTTCGTAGACTTTAGGAACATAGGTTTCTTTATTATTCTTAAAGTTCAGACGGAACTGCAGGATATTATTTCTTTCATTAGTCAGAGAAACCTCTTCAAGCAATGATTTTTCAAAGGTAGAAATCGCTTGTTTCAGATTCAGTTTTTCTCCTATTTCAGAATAGGCAGAGATCAGCTTTTCAATATCTTTGATCAACAATAAATCATCCTCAATAACCGACTGTACATCAGGTTTTCTCAATTTTAAAATCACGGGATTGCCATCCAGCAAAATTGCTTTATACACCTGTGCTATAGAAGCTGTAGCCAGAGGTTGTTTCTGGATTTCACGGAAATAGTCCTTTACGGAAATATTGAATTCGCTTTCCAACGCTTCTTCTACGTCCATATCTACTGTTTCCACTTTGTCCTGAAGTTTCTGCAGCTCCTGAATTAATTCCGGCGGTAATAAGTCTTCTCTGTTACTGAATGTCTGACCCAATTTTACAAAAGTAGGCCCTAGCTCTTCAAGAGCCAGTCTTATTCTTTCGTAAACGGTTCCTTTTGAAATAATCTCGTCTGAGCTGGGAATTTCTTCCTGCTTATTTCCTCCATTCATCCTTGCCAGCATATCTTTGAATCCATATTTACTCAATACGGAAATCAGTCTTGCGGATCTTTTCAGTTTTCTTTGCTGCTTATCAAACATAGTGTATAATAGTAGTTGCAATTTACTCCAAAAATTGTTCCTATTTTTTTATTAAATTCGGAAGTTGAAACTATAATACCATACTTATGAAAAAAACTTTACTGCTATCATTCTCACTTCTCGCTTTTCATATTGTTTTAGGACAATCAAGCTACAACCAGGCGCACAAAGAGTACGACAGTCAAAATTTCAAAAAGGCTATTTTTTATTTTGATAAAGCGATCAGTGCTAAGGAAAATATTCTTGATTCTTATCTGTATAGAGGAATGTCCTATCTCTACTTATATGATGCTGAAAAATGTAGAACAGATTTTGATAAAGTTCTTGAATTAGACCCTAAAAACAAGATGGTTTATACTTTTTATGGTAAATATTATGCACTAACCAACCAGTTTGCCAAAGCGGTAGAAAGTTATACCATTGCATTGGAAAGAATGCCTGATGATTATAGACTGTATGGTGAAAGAGGAGCTGCCAAAGCTGAACTGGGAATGTATAGTGAGGCTCTTGCGGATGCTGATATCTCTGTACAAAAACAACCCAATAACTACAGAGGCTATCTGAACCGGGGCTATGTCAAAATGCGTATGGACAAATATGTAGAAGCGGTTGAGGACTTCAATGTTTCATTAAGTATACAAAAATCAGAAAAGGGTTATGAGCACAGAGGGACAGCCTATGCATTATTAAGAAAAAATGATGCAGCATTACAGGATTTTGAAAAGGCACTGGAGTACAACCCAAATAATCCTCTTGTTCTTTATTATCAAGGAGAAGTTCTATTATCTGCAGGACAGCAGGAAAAAGCCTGCAAAAGTTTTTTAAAAAGCAAGCAGTTGGGAAATAATGGTATTGATGATGTTATTTCTAAAGCCAAATGTTCAGAGACTAAGAATTAAAATTGTAACATATAATCAATGTTTTAAAGAAATAAATACATCAATAATTACAAAAACATTCATTTATCATAAAAATTAATATATTTACAACGTACAAATAAAACAAACCAAAAGTATTACAACATGAAAAATTTACGTAACAACAAACTTTCAAGAGAGCAATTAAAAGGGATTGCAGGAAACGGAATCATTATCGGATGTTCCAACCAATGCTGTCCTACAGACGGTAGACCAAGATGTCCAAAACTGATCTGCCCTGCTGTAGTATGTCCTCAGTACATGTAATCTGCCACTCAAAGAAAATTTTAGGTAAAATAAAAAGAGACTGTCTTTCCAGGCAGTCTTTTTTATAGCATGGCTACAACTTTAAACAATATCAAACGGCAAGAGACCATAAGCTTTGGCTAAAGCCTTTATTACAGATAAATACATAATAAGCGGGCTAAAGCCCGCTTCTATTGATATAAAAATCTATCTGAGTTACCTTTTGAGATAGTTCATCTTTATTTAAGATAGGTTTCATACAGGTCTTTCCTGCGGTCTTTCATCACCTGAACAGAGCCGTTATGATGAAGATCTTTCAATAAATTCAAGTCTACGTCTACAATCAGGGTCATTTCTGTGTTGGGAGTAGCTTCACCTTTTACCGCATTGGACGGAAAGGCAAAATCTGAAGGGGTAAATACGGCAGCCTGCCCAAACTGGATATCCATATTGTTAACCTTCGGAAGATTCCCCACACAACCGGCAATCGCTACATAGCATTCGTTTTCTATAGCCCTGGCTGCAGCACAGTGACGTACTCTCATGTAGGCATTTTGGGTATCTGTCAGATAAGGGACAAACAGGATTTTCATGCCCTGATCAGCTAAAATCCTTGGTAGTTCCGGGAATTCTACGTCATAGCAGATCACAAGACCTATTTTTCCGCAGTCGGTATCAAAAACTTTGATTTCATTTCCTCCTTTCATTCCGTAATATCTCTTTTCGTTCGGGGTGATATGAATTTTCCGGTATTCGTCCACGCGGCCGTCACGGTGAAGAAGGTAACTGACGTTGTATAGATCATTATTTTCAAAAACAGGCATACTTCCGGAAATAATATTTACGTTGTAGCTGATTGCCAGTTCTGAAATCTTATTTTTAATCTCCTCAGTAAGTTTTGCCAGCTCTATCATACTGTCCCTTTCGGAAAGATTGTTGAAAGGAGCAAGCAAAGGAGTGTTAAAGAGTTCGGGGAAAAGAACAAAGTCTGATTTATAATCTCCCATTACATTCACAAAAAATTCCACCTGTTCATAAAAAGCGTCAATATCTTTGAAGTGCCTCATCTGCCATTGCACTAATCCAAGACGGATAATGCTGTCCTGCATGGTATTTGGTTTTCTGCTGTAATAGATATTGTTCCATTGTAAAAGAACCGCATTTTCTCTGGAAGCTTCATCTTCAGGAAGATATTTTTTCAGGATTCTTATCGGAAGAAAATTGTTAGAAAGCTGGAAAGACAATACCGGATCATAGATCTCTTTATCTCTTACTTTTCGGATATATTCTCTTGGAGAAAACTCATGACTGTATTTGTGATAATTGGGGATTCTACCACCCAGAACAATAGATTTTAAATTTAATAATTCACAAAGCTCTTTTCGGGCATCGTATAGTCTTCTTCCCAAACGCAGCTCACGAAATTCAGGATCTACGAAAACTTCAATTCCATAGAGAACATTTCCCGTGGAAGTATGGGTATTGAATGTATAATTTCCTGTAATATCACTATAGGTATGATCATCTCCAAACTCATCATAATTGACAATGATTGAAAGCGCTACAGCAGCCAGTTTACCGTCGACCGTAATACAAATCTGTCCATTGGGGAACATTTTCGTAAGCTTGTCAATACTTTTTTTGGACCAAATGGATTCCGACATTTGCGGGTAGGCCCTTTTCATCGTTTCCGCCAGTTCATCATAATCCTGAAGGGTCAGGTTTCTTGTTTCTATTTGCATTTGATGTAATTTTACTTAAATTTAGTGAAAATATTTTACTTAAATCCTTATAGAAAAGTACTTTCCAACCATTTATATAAAATTTAACAGTGGATATTACCGAAACTTTACGAACAGCAGTTCATTCAAATAATTACTGGAAACATTCTGATTTCAGCTCTGTAATGGAGGTACTTTCATTTCATTATGAGATCAATATAGAAATGGATACAGAAAAAATTACGGCTCTGTACTTAGGAAATAAAACCATCGGATATATCTGTTTGAATTATCCTCTGATTTTTATAGAAAATCAATATGCTTTACAAGTAAAAAATCTTCTTCATTCATTTCATGATATAGAATACATTATCGTCAATACTCTATCTAATCCATATCTGTCTGTAAATCCTGATATTTATAATGCTTATTTTGATTTTATGGAAAACTTGAATGCTTTTTCCGCTGAAGATTTTTACTTTTACAATGTAAATTAAAAATCATTCTTGTCCGATTAAATTAAAGCATAATTAGCAGGCCGCTCCTCTGGAGCTTTATTTTTGGGAACTTCTTTTTTTCTACTAACAGCAGATCCCAACGGGATCAAATCCAGCTCCACTGGGAGCTAAGCTGTTAATAGGACATATTTGTTTTAAAATTATAGCTCCGGAGGAGCGGCCTGTTAATTCATGCTGTAAATATTGATATTCTCAATGTATTTATACTTTTTATCGGAGAGTAATGATTATATTAAATTTTTATTAGCTGATGAAGCCATACGCAGTAACCTTACTCATAAGTGTCTCAATTATTTTTATTTTAAGAATTTTTTACGCAGACTCATCAATCAATGTTTCCCATAATTTAAATTTGTTTTCAGTATCTGAAATAAAAACTCAGGAAGCAAAAAGTTTTATTTACTTTTATTTAATGATCACAATGATAGTAAATTATCTTATTTTCCATAAGCATATACTTTTCAAGTTAGTGTATTGTTTATTAATTAGCATGAATATATTACTTATCATTTTTTCATTAAAAAAGTTTTAACAAAAAAATCCCACCCAAAGCGGGCAGGATTTATATTATTAATTCAAGTCAAAGATTATTCCCACTCAATGGTTGCAGGTGGTTTGCTTGAAATATCGTAAGCTACTCTGTTGATTCCTCTTACTTCGTTGATAATTCTGCTGGAAACAGTATCTAAGAACTCGTAAGGAAGCCTGCTCCAAGTTGCCGTCATGAAGTCGATGGTGTTGGCAGAACGAACTACAGCAGTATATTCGTAAGTTCTCTCATCTCCCATTACTCCTACAGATTTTACCGGAAGAAGTACGACGAATGCCTGAGATACTTTTTCGTAAAGGTCATTTTTATATAATTCCTCGATGAAGATATCGTCAGCTTCCTGAAGGATTCTTACTTTTTCAGCATCTACCGCTCCCAATACTCTGATTCCTAATCCAGGTCCTGGGAAAGGGTGTCTGTATACCATGTGGTGAGGAATTCCCAATTCTTCTCCTACTCTTCTTACTTCGTCTTTGAAAAGCTCTCTTAGTGGTTCTAGCAACTCGAATTCCATATCTTCAGGAAGTCCTCCAACATTGTGGTGAGACTTGATCACTGCAGATGGTCCGTTAACAGACTGGCTCTCGATAACATCAGGGTAAATAGTTCCCTGAGCTAAGAATTTAGCGCCTTCAATTTTGTGAGATTCTTCGTCAAATACATGGATAAATTCGTTTCCGATGATTTTTCTTTTTGCTTCAGGATCGTCAACACCAGCTAGTTTTGAAAGGAATCTTTCCTGAGCATCCACCATTTTAATGTTCATATGGAAATGCTCTCCATACTGATCCATTACTTTTTTGCCTTCATCCTTTCTCAATAATCCCGTATCTACGAAGATACAAGTTAACTGATCACCGATTGCTTTATGGATCAAAACAGCCGCCACAGAAGAGTCTACTCCTCCTGAAAGTCCAAGGATCACTTTGTTGTCTCCTACTTTCTCACGGATTTCCTCAACTGTTTTCTCGATATAGTTTGTCAGTTTCCAGTTTTTCTCTGAGTTACAGATTCCGAAAACGAAATTTTCAAGCATTTTTCCTCCTTCTTCCGTATGAGATACTTCCGGGTGGAACTGAACACAGTAGATTTTACTTTCTTCGTTAGAGATAGAAGCAATTACTCCTGATTTTGCATTTAATTCAAAACCTGCAGGCAATTCTCCTACTTCGTCAAAGTGGCTCATCCAAACTACAGAGTTCTGAGTAACTCCTTTTAATAAAGAGCTTTCTTTAACGATCTCAAGGTTTGCTTTACCATACTCTCCTTTTTCTCCTTTGTTTACTTTTCCTCCTAAAAGGTGAGCCGTCATCTGCATTCCGTAGCAGATTCCCAATACAGGAACTCCCTGCTCGTACAATTCTTTTTCAACCAGGTGGGCATTTTCTGCATTCACAGAACTTGGTCCACCGGAAAGGATGATTCCTTTTGGCTGTTTTGCTAAAATATCTTGTAATGGTGTATTGTAAGGTAAGATTTCAGAGTACACTCCCATCTCACGGATTCTTCTTCCGATAAGCTGGTTGTACTGGGATCCGAAATCTAAAATAATAATACCGTTGTTCATTGTTGAAATTGATAAATGATGATTGATAAATGATAGAGCTAATGGCTTCTTGCTAATGGCTTTTGGCCTGGAAATTATTTCCCAATACATAAGCCGACTAATTTCTAACCTCTAGCTTCTAACTTCTAATTATTAACTGCTTTACAAAAAAAGACTTGGAATAGCTCCAAATCTTTTCTCGTGATTTTTATTAAAACTTTCCGATGTCGTCTCTGTAGAAACCGTAATCGAAATGTACATGACTTGCGTCTTCATAAACCTTTTTGCGGGCATCTTCGAAAGTAGCACCTGTAGCTACAATGTTCAGAACTCTACCACCGTTGGAAACCACTTTGTCTCCTTTGCTGACAGCTCCTGCATATAAAAGTTTACTATGTTTCAGCTTATCTTCTCCTGTAATTTCGAAACCTGTTTCGATGTTTCTTGGATAACCTCCTGAGCACATTACCAGACAAACAGCTTTTTCGTCTTTAAATTTAAGTTCAATGTCTTTTCCTTCCATACAGTCCTGGATCACATCTAAAAGATTGTTTTCCATAAGTGCCATTAACACCTGAGTTTCAGGATCTCCGAATCTCATATTGTATTCAAGAAGGTAAGCTCCGTTTTTCGTAACCATTAATCCGAAGAAAATGATTCCTTTGAATCCGAAACCTTCAGCTTTAAGCCCTGTAACAGTAGGTTCTAAGATATTTTTCTCGAAATCCGCATAATGCTCCTGAGTAAATTCCGGACTTGGCGCTACTGATCCCATACCTCCTGTATTAGGTCCTGTATCACCGTTTCCGGCTTTTTTATAGTCTTTTGCCGCTACGCATGGGAATAGTTTTTCACCATTAGAGAAAGCAATGATAGACGCTTCAAAACCTTGTAAAAATTCTTCAATAACTAAACGGATACCAGCATCTCCATAGATTCTTCTGATCATAAAGTCGTGGATGGTAGCTTCAGCTTCTTCAATGTTGTCACAAATAACAACCCCTTTTCCACCTGCCAAACCACTGGCTTTAATTACCAAAGGATACTGCTGTGTCTGCACATATTCTTTAGCATCATTGTATGAATCAAATACTACCGCCTTAGCTGTTTTGATATCATAGGTCTGCATAAATTTCTTAGAGAAAGCTTTACTTCCTTCAAGGCTTGCTACCTTTTGAGTTGGACCGAAAACTTTAAGATCGTGTTTTTTAAATTCGTCCTTGATACCCGCTACAAGAGGAGCTTCCGGACCTACGATCGTAAGATCAATCTTTTCTTTAATAGCGAAATCTCTAAGTTCTTTGATTTCTGATAAATGAACATTTTTCCCTATTACATCGGTAGTAGCATTCCCGTTGGCAAAAAACATTTTAGAAATTCTTGAGTCATTCTGAAGCTTTGCCGCTAAAGCAGATTCTCTACCGCCTTCACCTATGATTAATATTCTCATACTTTATTTATTATCTAGTCTTAATTTACAAATATATAATTTTGAATGCTAAAAATACAATCCCTAATTATTTTTTAATTCTATTTTAATTAGTGGAAAAAGTGTCTAACCCCTGTAAACATCATTGGAATACCGTGCTCATTTGCAGCTTCTACGCTATCCTGGTCTTTTACACTTCCACCTGGCTGAATAATCGCCTTGATGCCTTCCTGAGCGCAGAAATCTACCACATCACGGAAAGGGAAAAACGCATCTGAAGCCAATACTAAATCTCCGGAGAATTTTTCTTTTGCTCTTTCGATCGCCTGCTGTGTTGCCCAGATTCTGTTTACCTGTCCGCCACCGATACCGAATGCCTGAATTCCGTTAGAAACTACAATAGCATTTGATTTCACATATTTTACCACTCTCTGAGAGAAAAGCAATGCTTTTTTCTGCTCTTCTGTAGGCTGTACTTCTGTAACCACTTTGATATCGTCAGAGAAGTAAGTATCATTGTCCTGAACCAGAATACCACCGTCTACCTTCACCCAGGTCTGTTTGTCAGAAACAGGGTTTACAATTTTGATGATTCTTAAGTTCTTCTTTTTTCTTAAAATTTCAAGAGCTTCCTCATCGAATGCAGGAGCCATCACGATCTCAAGGAAAGTTTTGTTTAATTCTTCCGCTGTTGCTGCATCAATTTTATAGTTCATTGCAACAATTCCGCCAAAGATAGAAACCGGGTCACATTCGAATGTTTTCTGATAAGTCTCCAATGCTGAAGTTCCGATAGCAACTCCACAAGGGGTAGAGTGTTTTACAGCACAACAAGCCATTTCTTCTTTGAATTCAGTAACAACTTTCCAGCAAAGGTCCATATCACGAAGATTGTTGAAAGAAAGTTCTTTACCACCAAGCTGTTCAAAGTCTTTCATTGCTCCATTCTCGAAAGTAGAAACATAGTAAGCAGCTGTCTGGTGAGGGTTTTCTCCGTATCTTAAATCAGCAACTTTTTTGTAAGAAGCATTTAAGTAGGTAGGATATTCTTCATCTAAAAGCATTCTTGAAATAGCCGCATCATAAGCAGAGGTAAGGTTGAATACCTTTCCTGCAAGCTTTTTACGGGTTTCAATGTACGTGTCTCCGTTTTGCTCCATTTCAATTTTCACTGCTGCATAATCTTCTACATCAGTGATTACCGTTACAGAATCAAAGTTTTTCGCTGCAGAACGAAGCATTGACGGACCACCGATATCGATAAACTCTACCTTTTCATGTAAAGAAATGTCTTTGTTCACATTTTCAAAGAAAGGGTAAAGGTTTACGATTACCATGTCAATCAGACCAATTCCGTGTTCCTGAACGGTTTTCATGTGCTCTTCGTTGTTACGAACAGCCAGCAGTCCTCCGTGAACTTTCGGGTGTAAAGTTTTCACTCTTCCGTCCAGCATTTCAGGGAAATTGGTTACCTCATCAATCTGAATAGGATTTAAACCAGCGTCTTTCAAATGTTTGAACGTTCCTCCTGTGGAGATCAACTCATAATTCTGAGCTTCCAAAAACTGTGCGAATTCTACTAATCCACTTTTGTCAGAAACACTGATTAAAACTCTCTTTTTACTCATTTTACTTTCAATTTTTTACTTTTTACAGCTATTTCAAACTGTATCCGGGTCTTTCACCTCCGGATTTACTTTTATTTACTTAGATTTCTTTTTATTAATGTAACAATGTATCAGTCTAGCAATGTAAGAATACCTTTAACATTGGTAAACTGGTAAATTGTTAGATTGTTACATTATTTATTTCCCAGGACCTTATTGATCGCTATCGGGAATATTTCATATTCAATCTGGTGAACTTTCTGAGCCAATGTTTCCGGAGTATCTTCAGCGGTTACTTCAAAAGATTTCTGAAGTATGGCTTCTCCTTCATCAATGCCCGGCGTTACAAAATGTACAGTGGCCCCACTCTCTACTTCTTTAGCTTCTATTACTGCATTATGAACGTTCATTCCCCACATTCCTTTTCCTCCGAATTTCGGAAGCAAAGCAGGATGAATATTGATTATTTTACCATTCCAGTTTTCACAGAATTCAGATTTTAAAATGGATAAAAATCCTGCCAATACGATAAGATCAGTATTTTCCGGGATTACTTTAGCCAATTCACTGCTGAAATTCTTTCCTCTTGGAATAAGTATGTTTTCTATACTGTGATTCTTTGCTCTTTCCAATCCGAAACATTCTCTGTCTGCCACTACCAAAGATACTTTTGCATTCTGGATTTCTCCAGTGTCAATGGTATCAATGATTCTCTGCAGATTGGTTCCTGAACCGGATACGAGTACAACGATGTTCTTCATTTTTATTTTGTTAGCCTTGTCAAGATTTTAAACCTTGACAAGGCTTTGAATGTTATTAACTAGCCCCGATTGAAGCGGCATCCTTTTTTGAAATGGCCTTGTAAAAAAGCATTGGCGAAAAAAGATATAGCGGAAAGCGGGATTAAGCTTCTAAAATTTTAAATTGATTTTTTCTGCTCCTTCAGTGATTTCTCCGATTTCGTAAGCATCATCTAAAAGGTGCAATACTTTTTCAGCATGTTCAGCATCTACTACGATTACCATCCCAACACCCATATTGAATGTTCCGTACATTTCCTCACGGGCAACCTCACCTCTCTTTTCAAGCTCAAGCATCACACTAGGAATCCTGATTTTTGATTCGTCAATAGAAGCACAAAGTCCTTCAGGAATGATTCTTGGAACGTTTTCGTAAAGACCGCCTCCTGTAATGTGAGCAATTCCGCTTACTTTTACTTCTTCCAGTACTTTATGAATATCTTTATAATATAGTCTTGTAGGTACTAAAAGGGTTTCATATAATGGTTTTCCTTCAAACTCTTCTTCAAAATTCGGGAATACTTTTCTTACTAAAGAGAATCCGTTTGAGTGGAATCCTGAGCTTGGTAATGCAATAATTTTGTTACCTGCTTTGATCGTAGAACCATCAATGATCTGATCTTTTTCTACGATTCCTACGCAGAATCCTGCAACATCATAATCTCCAGGCTGGTACATTCCCGGCATTTCAGCAGTCTCTCCACCAATCAATGCACAGTTGTTATCTTTACAGGCAGCCACCATTCCTAAAACAATTTCTGCTGCGATTTCTGAATCAAGCTTTCCGCAAGCCAGATAATCAAGGAAAAATAAAGGTTTTGCTCCGTGGCAAAGGATATCATTGGCACACATTGCGAAACAATCTACACCAATGGAATCATATTTTTTAGTATCTAAAGCTACTTTCAGCTTTGTTCCTACTCCATCTGTTCCTGATACAAGAACCGGATTTTTGTATCCACCGATCTCATAGAAAGCTCCAAAACTTCCCAAGTGATTCAGTACATTGGAATTGTGGGTTTCACCGACCGCTTTTTTGATCTTGTCAACCGTTTTGTATCCTTCTTCTTTGTCTACTCCTGCTGATTTGTAAGTGTTGCTCATGTCTGCTTAGATTTTTAGATATCAGATTTCAGATTTCATACTATTTAGTAACTGCTTCTGGAGTCTTATTATCTTTTAATATTTCAATTACTTTTATACTCGATTTTAGAAAACAAAAAAGCCGACAATCTTTTCAGATTATCGGCCGTTATTTTATCTCAGAATTTCAGAGTCCACAACTTTCCCTTTATGAGAAAAACATTGTTTATAGGAGGTCTGAATTTTCATCTCTTTTCTTTTTGCAAAAATAGTAATTTTAAATGAATATTCAAATTCTATTTTTCAAGGATGTTTTCAATAGCCGCAATCTTGTTTATTTTTTCTCTTAACTCACTGTCTTTCTCTTCATTAGAAATATTTTGAGTTGCTTTATCAAAATTATCATTAAAGAAAATTAAATATTCAAAATGAAAGGTTAGGATTAAGTTGAACCGTAGAATCATTCTTAGAAAATTAAGTACCTGATAACAAACACAACTGTACTATATCCTAGCTGCCATACTAAGATATGCACATAAAAATAGCTGATTATATAAGCTAAATCTTATTTTTGAATAACTTAAATTATCAAAATATGTATATGTTAAAAACAGTTGACAATATTTCCGAATTGAGAAATACTAATGGGCAATTTGAAGGTGAATCTATTTTATTACTAGGCTACTATATTCCAGGCGATAAGGGACATTTGATATATAAATGGACATTTAGTACAGCAATTGATGATGGTGGAAGTATTATCAATGGTACAGGCGGAAGTTGGATTGCTATTTTTGAAAATCAACAATTCAATTCAAAGGATTTTTCTTTGTTTCCAATCTCAACAACTCCAAACTATAATAATTTTAATTCACAACAAGCTTTATTTGACAAGGTAAGAAATTATGCTATAGATCATAATTTAAATCTAGTTTTTGACAATGGTAACTATTCAGTTAATATTTTCAGAACCGGATACGCTGTTAATAAAATGAAAATCAATATTATAGGAAAAGGAACTGTTAATTTTTATCTTAAAAAGAATAGTACTCCTACAATGGTTCAGTTCTGGGATGACGCTTACGTTGAAAATATCAACTTTTATTCTTTAGAAACAGAGCTAGATTCTCAACGTGCCACTACAGAATCTAGAAATCGTATTTATCTAAGAAGGTGCGGTTTTTTTAATTTTAAAAATCAAACCAATGGTAATTCATGGGGATTGTATGCAAAAAACACAAATGATCTGACAGTTGACAATTGTTATTTCGGTAATAATGGTCAATCCGATTTTTCAATTGTAGATAACTGTAATAATATCAAAATTGTTAATCCTGTAAATAGTATTGATAATGGGATGTATTTGAATATTGAACCCAATTCGATAGAAATAAATCAAAATATTCAATTACAAGGTGGTGCCTATCGAAGAATTAATTTATTAGTAAATACATTATCTGCAAATCCTGTCCAAAATATGACTATAATTGGCTGTCAAATAGATTGGCTTATGTATGATGGGGCAGATTGCGAAATAATTGGATCACAGATAAAGAAAATAACCAATCAGGAAGTAGTCAATATACCTATGGGAAATTTAGACCTGAATCTGAGATTTGGACCTAATTTAATTCCTGACCCCTATTTGATAGATTTTGATTACTCCCAGTCAGTACGGTCATGGATTTTTGGTACAGCAACTTCACTTGTGATAGATAGAGTTAATAAAGATTACACAAAAATAGGTAATAGGAATATTGCTAATCATTCTACTACTATAAAATCTAAATTGATACCTGTAAATGCCACCTCTAAATACCTGTTTATGCTTAATGGCAATGCTAATTACTTTGGTACAATAAGCAACATCGCCAGATGTTTCAGAATAGAACTATATGATTCTAACCAACAATTAATTACAATAACAAAGCCAGTAGCAGGTGTAGACACTCAGTTTCAAAATATAGTAGGCAGTGCATTTCGTTTTCCTTTATCTGTTGAGGGCTCAACAGGCTTCACAAATCAAATTGCAATTTTGGAGTTTGAACAATATGCTCCTCAGACAAAATATGTAAAAATTGAATTAGGTAAATATAATGTAAATCAAAATGAATTTGACTTTAAATTTATATCATTGAACGAAATATTAAGTTTTGAAAAGGGCGAGAGTATTTCAAGTTATATATCAAGGAACCTTCCTAATGGCAGATATAAAATAACAACCACACCACCAGAAAATCCTATAGAAAACAGAACAACAGGAGCTATGACAGGAGATATTTTATATTCAGAAACTGGACAAAGTTGGATTGTCACAAACGGTAATGTTCGTCCAATTAAAGTAGATAAAATCAATAAAAAAATGGAAAACCAAGTGGATTCAATAGCTATAGATACAACAACTTTAGTGTCGAATTTTAATGATCTTTTAAAAAAATTAAGAGATGCTGGACTAATGAACAATTAATATATTTTAATTTATTATTAAATAACTATATAAATAAAAACCACTCAATATGAGTGGTTTTTTATGTAAAACTAATTCAAATTCTATTTTTCAAGGATGTTTTCAATAGCCGCAATCTTGTTTATTTTCTCCTTTAACTCACTGTTTTTCTCTTCATTAGAGATTTTTTGAGTTCCTTTATCAAAATTATCATTAAAGAAAGGCAGTGAAAAGGTTTCCACCACATTTCCTCCATGGAAAGGAAAACGCTTTGATGCAGCTTCTAAAACACCTGCTCCACCTCTACCTCCCGGAGATGTAGACATCAATAGCATTGGTACTTCGTTCCAAACTGTTCTGTCTTTGATTCTTGATACCCAGTCAAACACATTTTTGAATGCTGTAGAATAGGTTCCGTTGTGTTCTGCCAACGCCACCAATAATACATTGGCACCGTCAATTTTGGCAGCAAAATCATGGGCTTCCTGAGGAACACCACCAGCCAATTCTCTTTCATGCTTATAGATTGGCATTTCGAAAGGATTCAGGTCTACTACTTCTACTTCTGCATTTTCAAATAATGTTGATGCATAGGCAACCAACTGTTTGTTCATTGAAACTTCTGAGTTACTTCCTGCTATTGCTAAAATTTTCATAGGTGAGATTTATCTTTTAAGATTACAAATTTAGTTTTTTATTTAAGATAAGATGGTAATTCCATTGGGACTTCCATTAATAATATTTCAGTGTCTTCTACAGCTTCTATATTAAAGCTCTGAGTATCCCAGATTCCCAATCCGTCTCTTTCATTCAAAACACGGTCTCCAATTTTTGCACTACCTTTTAAAACAAATGCATAGACTCCGTTTCCTTTTTTGTTAAGCATATAATTTTTGCCGTTTCCTTTTGTAAAGTTGGCCAAATTAAACCATGCATCCTGGTGGATCCAAACTCCGTCATCATTTTTATCAGGAGATAAAATCTGTTGAAATCCATTGATTTTTTCACCTTCTTTGATACTTTTCTGATCGTATCTTGGTTCAACATTCTGCTCTTTTGGAAAAATCCAGATCTGAAGGAATTTTACTTCTTCGTCTTTATTTTTATTGTATTCACTGTGCATTACGCCGGTTCCTGCACTCATCACCTGGATTTCTCCTTTTTTGATTATCGCTGTGGTTCCCATTGAATCTTTGTGTTCCAGATCCCCTTCAAGAGGAATAGATATAATTTCCATATCCCTGTGTGGGTGTGTTCCGAAGCCCATTCCCTGAGAAACTGTATCATCGTTCAACACTCTAAGAACACCGAAGTTTGTTCTGTCTCTGTTTTGATAGTTGGCAAAACTGAATGTATGGTAAGAATTTAACCATCCGTGATTGGCATGGCCTCTTGAATCTGCTTTATGATATACTGTTTTCATTTCTGTGATTATTTATGGTACAAATGTACGGGATAGGTTGATTAAAAAAGTTGATGTAGGGTAAGAAAGCAAATTTATGGTCAAAAGAGGTTGGAAAACGCTAAGGCGCAAGGGGTTTTATTCTATATGTTTTAAGGCGCGGCGATTTTATCTGCGATAAAATTTATGCTGAATTTTCTTCCAAATATTGACGGATTAAATCAATTCTATGAATAAGCGTAAACATCTTTGTTACCTGTGAAAATCCGTGAGAGCCTATTACATTCTGAATGTCGTATATGAAGATTTTAAGTTTTGGCTAAAGCCAATTGATGAATACTCAAAGGAAAAACGGGCTAAAGCCCGCTCCCTATTGAATTATTTATTACTTCTTATTTTTTAAAAAGAAATGTAGTATAGTCTGTATTATAAGTTCTTGTTTCTATATTGAGTTTATTTAAAAGCATTTCGGCTTCAAGTCTTATATTTTTCCATGTTTCATGCTGGTCTAAGAAATCCCAATCCCATATTTCTACAGGAATATCATCTACATTCTTTTTAAATTGTAGTAAATCCTCTTTGAATGATTCATTAATCCGTTTATTTCTAAAAATAGTTTCAAATAAAACAGGAATGAATGCATAATCAAGCTCTTCGTACAATTCCGCTAATGGATCTATTAAAATGGGTGCCATTTCATCCAATTGATCTACATTATAGCTATAAAGAATCAATGAGTTGATGATATTTGTATAATAAAAATCTACATGTTTATCGTATTCAAGTAATTCTTCTTCAGTAAAGCCGATATCTTCTAAATTTTCAATAATGGTTTTATTTTCAGGCTTATCCTTTTGTTTTGCAGTCGAAAAAAACTTATTAAAAAAATTAAGCTTCATGATAAATAATTTTAATTTTCCCTTATTAACAAATAATAAATTTCGGATAAAGCCCATTGATGAACACTAAGAAAACGGGCTAAAGCCCGCTCCTATTGATATTTTGAATTAAACCCTTACTTACCTCTTTTAATTAATACTCGAGATTAATTATAACAAAGGTTTTTCTTATTGATAACCCTTCGACAGGCTCAGGGTGACAACCCGAATACCAACCGAAATTTTTAAGCTGTGTCAGGCTGAGCTTGTCAAAGCTAGTATTACTAAAAGAGATAGGTCAATAAAACTATTTATTTTTTAAAAGTGTACCTGTTTGATCTCCTCTTCAATTTCTTTAGGAGTTTCATCTTCAGATTTAACAAAAATCATGGTTACTACAGCTCCTATCAGCATACAAACACCTCCAACAACAACATAATCCATAGCCTGTTTTCCGAAAATACCACTCACGACAGGGCCTCCGAATAAACCATTAATGATCTGCGGAATGACAATAAAGAAATTGAAAATTCCCATATAGACCCCCATTTTTCTCTGTGGAATCACCTCAATAAGCATAGCATAAGGCATTGCCAGGATACTTGCCCAGGCAAATCCTAAGCCGATCATTGAGATCCATAAATTGTTGACATCTTTAATAAAATACATTGAAACAAGACCCAAACCTCCGCACAGCAAAGCTAATGCATGAGTTTGTTTTTTACCAATAAGTTTAGCAATGGGTGTCAACAGAAAGGCAAACGGAATTGCCCACAAATTGTACATTCCGAAAAGTTTTCCGGTAAGGTCACCCGCATCATTAAAAGCTTTGGAGTGCGTATCCTCCGGGGAAAGCCCAAAATGATGGGTTGCCAGCGCACTGGTGGTAAATACCCACATGGTAAATAAGGCAAACCATGAAAAGAACTGAACAATTCCCAGCTTCTTCATCTGTGTAGGAATTGCTGCAAAGTCTTTGAAAATATCTGAAAACCTAGATTCCTGTTCTTCTACTTCCTTTCCATCTTCAAAATCAGCGAACTCCTTCGGAGAATATTCTCTGGTTGTCATTATGGTATACAAAATTGAGATGATAAGCAATCCAGCACCTATATAAAAAGAGTAAATCACATTATCTGCTACAAAACCCGCCGGCGCTTCGTTGGAGATTCCCATTTTCGTTAACCAATCCGGCAGATAAGAGCCCAATACAGCTCCAATTCCAATCAGGATGGTCTGCACCGAAAATCCTATTGTCCCCTGATGTTTGGGAAGCATATCTCCTACCAAAGCCCGAAAAGGTTCCATTGCGATATTCACCGAAGCATCCATCATCGCGAGAAATATTACCGCTAACAGAAGAGCATTGGCGGCAAACATCTGGGTAACGGATGCAGCATTCGGAAGAAGGACCAGTCCTATAGCGCACAAAACGGCTCCAATTAAAAAGTAAGGTTTTCTTCTTCCCAACGGGCTCCAGGTATTGTCTCCCATATGGCCGATGATAGGCTGAACAATGAGCCCTGTAACGGGAGCAACGAGCCAGAACCAGGATAATTCGTGAACATCGGCTCCTAAATTACCCAGAATACGGCTTGCATTTCCATTTTGTAATCCGAATGCCATTTGAATTCCAAGGAATCCCATACTCATGTTAATAATCTGGAGCATGGATAAATTTGGCTTTTTTCTTTTTCCAAATGGTCCCGAATTATATCTCCCCAACATTTCTGCCATTATGATTTCAGTTTTTGAATTAATACATCTTCAATAGGTGCTTTTTCTACCACCACTTTATCTACCACCTCATTGGGAACTGTTACAGAAAGAACGTATTGTTTTACCTTCCAGCTTCCGTTGATTTTTTCTACCACTCCGGAACCTCTGCATATTTTCATCTGGGTATCCAATAGTTCATCAAACCACGCCAGTTTTCCATCTTTACTGAAGTAAATATTTCTTTTAAGCGCTTTAAAGTTCCAGGTTTTCTTTTTGTCAAAATAAGGTTTTGCCCATACCATGAATTCTTTTTTATTCCATATTTCGGTAGCATCTGTTCCAATGAAGGTAGATTCATCCGCAAAGAAGTTAAAATATCCAGTGTAATCCGCTTTTGCAGCTGCTACATTGAATGCATCAAGCATCGCGCTGATTTCCGTTTTTTCTTTTTCAAATGGAGTTTTTGACTGAGCGCTGAATAAAGAAAATCCCAGTACAAAAAGGATTAAGGTATAAGCAGTGGTTAGTTTTTTCATATGTATTAATTATTTTTCAAGTTCAATGATGAATGGCGTTTTTGCAGGGATATTCATACTGTTTTGTAATGAAATTTCTTTCCCTGAAATTACTTCTTTTCCTTTTGTAAATCCATTAAGTGATTCGGCAAATCGTTTCAGGTCTAACGTCTGATCTTTTTCATTATTGTTGAGGATGACCATTACACTTTCTTTTTCATTATATCGGAAATAAACAAAAACACCGTCCTGAGGAACGAAATTTTTAGTTTTCCCATTATGAATCACGTCTTTGCCTTTTCTCCAGTTTAATAATTTTTGAGTAAACCGGAAAAATTCTTTCTGTTCCTGAGTCTGAGCAGATGGATTGAAGGCATTCTGAGAATCAGACTTCCAGCCTCCCGGAAAATCTCTTCGGATATCTGCATCACCTCCTTTTGCCTTATCTCCTCTCATTCCTATTTCTGATCCGTAATAGATCTGCGGAATTCCTCTTACTGTTGAGATCAGGGCAAGTCCCATTTTGTAAGCGTCAGGATTTGCATTAAAGATTTCATTCCATCTTTCTGTATCGTGATTTTCAAAGAAAACCAGAAGATTATTGATATCCGGATAAAGGAAATCACTGGTAAAGGAATCGTAAATACGGATCATACCCTTATCCCAGCCTTCTTTTTCTTTAAGAGCTTTAGGCATATTTTCAAACAGCATGAAATCCATCACCGAGGGTAAATGGGAATTGTATCCTTCTATCGCTCCTATTCTGGAGTTTTTCTGCCACGCTGCAATCTGTGCTGCCGTATAAAGCCATGTTTCTCCTACGATATTGAATTTCGGATATTCATCGGTAATGGCTTTCGCCCATTTTGCCATGGCATCTTTATCGTTATAAGGATAAGTATCCACCCGGAATCCTCCTAATTCTGCATATTCTATCCACCAGATCGCATTTTGAATCAGATATTTCAGAACCAGTGGATTTTTTTGGTTAATATCCGGCATGGTAGTATCAAACCATCCGTCCAATGCATATTTTTTATCAATATCGGAAGCATTGGTATCAAATTGTGTTGTTGTT
Organism: Chryseobacterium rhizoplanae; assembly: GCF_900182655.1. Classification (GTDB taxonomy): domain Bacteria; phylum Bacteroidota; class Bacteroidia; order Flavobacteriales; family Weeksellaceae; genus Chryseobacterium; species Chryseobacterium rhizoplanae. The sequence goes on along the minus strand of NZ_FXTC01000001.1, from coordinate 164,131 downwards.
TTATAATTGGAACGTTTAAATCCTTTCTCTCCTTCGTCAAACCAATGTATCCAGTCTTTTGAAGGAAGGTCTTTGATCATCCAGTGGGATCCGCCCCAATGATTGGTGACATAATCCATCACCAGCATCATATTTCGTTTGTTCAGCTCTTTGGATAAAGTTTTATAATCCTCGTTCGTTCCGTATCGGCCATCAATTTTATACAGATCAGTCTGGGCATATCCGTGATAAGAATATACTTTTTCATTATCTTCATTTACCGGGGTCAGCCAGACTGCCGTAGCTCCCAGATCCTGAATATAGTCAAGTTTATTGATGATACCGCTGAGATCTCCGCCATGCCTTCCATTAGGCAGACTTCGATTTGCTTTTTCTGTAAGTTCAGGTGTTGAATCATTCTTTTCGTTGCCATTGGCAAAGCGGTCCGGCATGATCAGATATATGACATCTTTCGAGGTAAAAGATTCGCGGTCGGCTGATCCGGGATTCCTTTGCTTCAGTTCATAGGCATAGGAGCCCAGGTTTTTGTTTCCTTTTTTAATGGTAATTGTAAACTTCGGAACATTTATTTCATTGGTATTTACGGTAATAAAAACGTAATTCGGATTATCAACTTTCCGGATGTCTTTGATCTGTATTCCGTCCGAAAGTGCAATCTCGTTATGGGCAACGTTTTTTCCGTACACAAGAATCTGAAGTTCGGGGTTTTTCATACCTTTCCACCAGAAAGCCGGCTCTATCCTTTCCAACACTTTTTGGGAAAAGGCTGCAGAAGCTATTGAAAGGGCTAATGCTGCAAATATTGTCTTCATATTAGTGTTCAATTTAGCATTTAATTTTCATATAGACATTCAAAATATAGTAGAATATCCCTTTTTTTCCATCCTGATCCTTATACTTTTCCAAAAAGTAGCACTCATTTTTTTAACTTTTATAAAAAAACTTAAATTTTTCATAAAAAATTCATCCTAAAAGTTAATTTATACCCCTTTTTATCTTTAGTTTTACAGAAAAAATGTTTGATTTCAGTAGTATGTTCCACGCTGAGGGGCCAGATGTTGTGTACACATGGACCATTCCTGTGTTTGCTGTAATTATTTTTGCAGAAATGGCCTACAGCCACTTCAATAAAGAGAAGATTTATGAGACTAAAGATGTAGCAACCAATGTTCTTTTTGCTTTGCTCAACTATGGGTTAGACATCATCATGAAAGGTTTCTCTTTGTTTGTCATGATGTTTTTTTATCATCACCGTATTTTCGACTGGCAAGAGGGAATCTGGTATTGGATTGCTGTATTCCTTGCCCAGGATTTCGCTTATTATGTTCATCATTATGTAGATCATCACTCACGTGTCTTCTGGGCTGTACATATTACGCATCACAATTCTGATTATTTCAACATCAGTACAGGATTCAGAAGTCCTGTATTTCAGCCTTTATACAGGTATTTGTTTTTCTCTCCATTAGCTTTCATGGGCTTTCATCCATGGCATATTCTGGTTGCGTATTCTGCGATACAGATTTATGGCACTTTTGTTCATACACAATCTATTAAAAGCATGGGATTTTTAGAATATATCCTGGTTACTCCTTCTCACCACAGAGTACATCATGCGTGCAACATCAAATACCTGGACCGTAACATGGGAATGGGACTGATTATCTGGGATAAGATTTTTGGAACTTTTGAAAAAGAAGATCCTGAGGTTCCTGTGAAATATGGAATCTATCCTAAGATGGAGTCTAAAGATCCGGCAACTACTTTATTCTATGAATGGCGAAGAATAGGAAAAGATATCAGACAGCCGGGACTTTCTTTCAAAGACCGTATAAAGTATCTTTTCTATTCACCGGGTTGGAGACATGACGGTACCGGAAAAACGGTAAAGCAGTATCAAAAGGAGTACAAGCATAAGGAAAAGCTAAAAAATGAAAGTACACCTTTAAAGGAACAAACTCCCAATACTGAATATCAATATCCACAACTGAATCAACAGGCAGGAGATAAATAATCTGTTAAAAAAAATACCCCGGAACATTAAAAAATCAATGAACCGGGGCACCTTAGTGTATCTTTAAATTATTTTACGGGCTTTATAGAAATTGCGAAACCGCCGCTTCTTGCCATCTTAAAATTAATTTTTGATTTTCCTGTGATCTCTTTCTTATAGATATTATAGCTTTGAGGATTATCAATATAATCAGCATCTTTTCCATCTTCATAGATCGTTGCTTCATATTTTTTTCCTTTATCCAGGAACGAGAAATCTACGGTATACTCACGTTTGTTTTCATCGGTAATACCACCTACAAACCAGTTTTCAGTACCTTTCGCTTTTCTTGCTGTGATCACATAATCACCAGGTTCAGCGGATAAAATCTTTGTATCATCCCAATCTGCAGCTACATCTTTTATAAACTGGAATGCATCCATATGTTTTTTGTAGTTTTCAGGAAGGTCTGCTGCCATCTGAAGCGGCATGTACATCGTCACATAAAGGGCAAGCTGCTTCACGAGCGTAGTTTTTACAAAACGATTATCTCCAGGGAAATAATAGTCCAGCTTCGTCTGGAAAATTCCCGGCGTGTAGTCCATAGAACCTCCCATCCATCTTGTGAACGGAAGAACCGTCTGGTGATCAGGCTTATTTCCTCCGAATGCTTCGTATTCTGTTCCACGGGCTGCTTCTGCAGAGATGTAGTTCGGATAAGTACGACTTTCTCCTGTAGGACGTACAGATTCATGAGAATTAACCATGATTTTATAGTCATTTGCTTTTTCTGCAATTCTATAGAAGTGGTTAATTGTCCATTGAGAATAATGGTGTTCTCCTCTAGGTATGATATCTCCCACATATCCGGTTTTCACAGCATCATATCCATATTTGTTCATCGTCTGGAATGCTTTATCCGCCCATCTTTCATAGTTTGTTGCAGAGCCTGAAGTTTCATGGTGCATGATCAGTTTAATTCCTTTTGAATGTGCATATTCATTCAACATTTTGATATCAAAATCCGGATAAGGTGTGATGAAATCGAAAACGAATTCTTTAGAGTGTCCGAACCAGTCTTCCCAACCAATATTCCAGCCTTCAATCAATAATCCCTGGAAACCGTTTTCTGCAGCAAAGTCAATATATTCTTTAACTTTTGTATTATTCGCTGCATGTTTTCCGTTTGGAGTTAATTTGGCAAAATCGGTTTTACCTAAATGTACATTTTCCGCTGTGGAATACGCCCATTGTGATTTCCCGATGATCATTTCCCACCAGACTCCCATATATTTTGTAGGGTGAATGTAAGAAGTATCAGTATATTTTGTAGGTTCATTAAGGTTAAAGATCATTTTAGAATCCATTACCTGCTCTGCTTTCGGAGCTACAATAATTGTTCTCCAGGGCGTTACTGACGGTGTCTGAATATATCCTTTCGCTCCTTGTCTGTCAGCTGTCAAATGCGTTTTGAACTTATAGTTCTGAGCATCTACTTCCAGATGGGAAGCCGGATAATCTAATACGGCAGCTTCAGCAACGTTGATATACAATGGCTCTTTTCCTTCTTTTTTAAGCATTAAAGGAGACTGAACTGCATTTTTCACCAATGACTGGGAAGCGTTTGCATCGTATGCTTTATCCCATTTTGCCGGAATCTCAGAAACTTTTGTTTCCTGGTACTGATATTCCTGAGAGTCATAATCTGCAACCATCCACCATGCCTTCATATCGGTAGGGAAATCAATTTCAGAGTCTTCTTCTCTGATCACGAAATAATTCAGATTCTTCTGCTGAGGAAATTCATATCGGAATCCTAAACCATCATTAAATAATCTGAATTTTACCACAATACTTCTGTCTGTAGAAGCCTGATTCAGGGTAACTGCCAGTTCGTTGTAATGATTGATATAGTTTTTCTTTTCTCCTAAAACCGGCTTCCAGGTTTCATTTTTAGAGTCTCTTTTTTCATCTGTCTTTGCAAAACCGTTGTTCAGGTCGTATTTTGCATCTTCTGGTTTGGCTATCTCAGAAGCGAATTTTATAGCTGTGTCTTTAAATAATCGCAATCCCAATTTAGAATCTTCAACTACTACTTGACCATTGTACTTCAGGTTATAGTAAGGTACTCCTTCTTTCAACTGGAAATTCATTTCAAATTTTCCATCCGGAGATTTTAAAGATTGGGCTTTCACACCTGTAAACATCATTGAGAGCAAAAGCGCTCCAACTGTAATTTTCTTCATAATGACTATTTATTAACTTTAAAAATAGATAAAGTGCTGCGGGAAAGCAGCACTTTGCTTTATTTTAGTTGAGTTTGATTTCTAATTGTTTTTAAAATATTGGAATTGCCGAATATTCCGCAGTAATATCATTGAAATATACATCATACTTAAAGGTTTCACTTACCGGAATATTCCCTCCGCCGAGCTCAGCTACACCAAAAAATTCCTGAGCTTTACCCCAGTTTGTTCCCCAATCATGATTTGCTCTGAATTTGAATTCACCTGAATTCAGGGTGACATTTTTCTTAACCCAAATGTGAGCATCAAAAGCTGACTTCTGTAAATCCAAATCTGTACTCCAATCTCCTGATGCAGTTCCAATCATTGAAATTGTATTATAGGTAACCGTTGGACTTCCGATTGAAGTAAAGGTATATGTTAAAGTATTGGTATCAACTGTCAATTTATAATATCCAGCAGCAGACACGGAAATATTTCCTGAAGAACCACCTGTACTTAGTGTACCTGCAGTACTACCCATTCCATATTGAGTATTCCAGGACCCTGGAGTTTTAATCATTTTAAAACCGCCTTGTGCAAAATATCCCGTATAAGAATAAATTCCTGCTGCAGCTGTTTTTTGTAATGGAAGAAACTTCGTATTTGTATCAGTATTATCCCATCCTGCAGCTGTAGCATCTCCAATCAGATAGAAATCATTATAATTGTAAATAGGCCCTAAAAGATAGGGCGTTACTGTTAAAGTATTCACATCAGAATAGAAAGGTGCAGCACCCACCAACGTTCTTAGCCGAACTTCAATCTCAGCAGCTACATTAGTAGCAGCTCCTAAGCCTAATGCTATATTATTAAGCTGTTTATTAGTAAAGGTTAGAGGTGAAGTTGTCACTTCCATAGTAGAGGCATCCTTAAAATTCTTCCCTTTGATTGCAAATTGCAGCTGCTGTGTATACACTACAGGTATGTTAAAGGTTGATTTGTTCCAAGTGATATTTAAGGCTACATTGTCAGGATTAACCTTATCTAAAACAATAGCTGTTTTATCTGGTGTAATCTTACTTTTTACAGTTTCTGTAATCACTACCTGGTCTTCATCTTTTTCACATGAAATAACAAAAATTCCAATAAATGCTATTGCTAAAATTTTAAAAAAGCTTTTCATTTTTAGATTGTGTTTAAAAGTTAATATCCAGGGTTTTGAACCAAATTAGGATTAGCTACTATATCATTTGCTGGTATCGGGAAAAGATTTCTATACTCATCTACACCTTTACCTTCCTTTACACCACCTTTCCAAGGCCATAGATATGAGCCTGACGTAAATTTGCCATAACGAATCAGGTCTGTTCTTCTCGTTGCTTCCCAAGACATTTCTCTAGATCTTTCGTCTAAGAAAAAATCGGTATTAATTGAGGCAACAGTAGTTCCTCCTGCTCTTGTCCTTAAGGCATTTACATATCCTAATGCAGTGGTTGCATCTCCTCCTGATCCACCTCTTGAAACTGCTTCACCATACATAAGATAAATGTCCGCTAAACGGTATAAAGGAATATCTGCGTCAACAAAATTACCTGATACATCTGATCCAGGGGCCCCATTAGAAAACTTTATATTTTTATATTTAATAAATGCATAACCATCTGTAAATGTTGATATATTATTTATTTCTAAATTTTGACCATTTGTATAGAAATTTCCTCTTTTGTCACTTGGGGAACCAGCAAATAGATTAACAAAAGATTTTGTAGTTCTTATACCACCCCAACCTCCATTGATTCCGAATTGAGAAGCAGGCATCGAACCTCCAACTGCAGCATGTACCATAAAAGTTGAACCTCCGTAAGTTTTTGTACTTGTACCGTCGTAGTTTACAGATAAAATAACTTCAGGATTATTTACATTATTATCTGCCATAAATAATGACGAATAGTTTGACTTTAATGAATATCCTGCGCTTATTACTTTATTACAGTATGTAATACAATCCGTATATCTTGCTGTACCTGTATAAACTTGTGCATTTAAATATAATCTTGCTAATAGAGACCAAGCAGCAGCTTTATCTGCTCTGCCATATTCATTACTTCTTGCATCTTTAAGATCATTTGCACAAGCTAAAAGCTCAGACTCTATATATTTGAATAGTTCTGCTCTGGCAATTCTTGGAGGAGGTGTATTAATAATATCAGTAGTCTCAGTCACCATTGGTACATTTCCAAATAAATCCATTGCATGATAATACGATTGAGCTCTTAGAAAACGAGCTTCTGCACGCATGTATTTTGCTTCTGTAAGATTATTTCCAGTAATTCCGTTTGTAGAAAGTTTTTCGTCAGTTGTATTTTTAATAAATTCATTACTTACAGCAATTACATTGAATATTCTATAGTATATTGCTGCAACAAAAGGATTGGAAGCATTCCAAGTCATATTATGCATATCTGGAAGACCTGAATCAGCCCAAGCAATAACAGCTTCATCTGTTGTTAAAACCTGCATACTGTACATTTGACGAAGGTAGTTTGAGAAACCTCCGTCAATTCCACCTATATCCGTATTTCCGTCTGCATTATTTTGATCTCCTTGCCCACCAATTGCTAGTCCAGCATAAATTTTAGCTAAAGCAGGTTTATAATTATTAAAATCTTTGTATAAAACAGTAGCTGTCAATCCTAAACTTGGTTCTCTCTCAAGATCTTGTGTACAAGAACCTACAAAAAATAGAGTCCCTAGAGTAATAGACCCTATAATTAATTTTTTATATAAATATTTATTTTTCATGTTGATTAAAATTGGAAGTTAAACCCTACTGAATACACTTTCGGTCTTTGATAGAAACCATTGTCAATTCCTCCAAACACCTCGGGATCTATACCTTTATATTTTGTAATTACAAAAACATTTTGTGCCATTGCATTTACTCTTAAATTTGTTCCTTTTCCCATAAATTCTCCTGCGTTATAAGCAATCGAGAAATTATCCATTCTAAGAAATGATGCATCTTCAATGAACATATCCGAGAAAAGTTGTGTTGCAGCAAACTGTGTTGTTAAAACACTTGAATTTGTATTACTCAAGAAATTATTTGCCTGAATATTTGCAATTGAGCTATTAGAAGCAGAATTATTATAAACGTAATTCCCTAAAACAGCTCTAAGCGATGTGCTAAATTCCCATTTTTTTACACTTACCTTTGTAGAAAAGCCTAAGATTACATCAGGATTTGGCGATTTATAGAAATATTTATCATCTTCAGTTGATTTTCCATCACCATTTCTGTCAACATAAGCTCCTTCTAAAGGTTTTCCATTGCTATCATAGACTTGCTGATACACATAAAATGCATTAAGAGGCTGACCGACTGTAATTGCCTGAATATAGTTATTAATACCAGTAAGCGTCCCCACTTGAATTTTATATGATGAATCTACATATTGGGATAAACTTGTAACCCTAGGATTAAATCTAGTAGCATTAAGATTTACATCCCAAGTTACGATTCCATTTTTCACAGGAACCAAATTCAAGTTAGCTTCAAAACCTTTATTGGCAATAATTCCAACATTTTTAATATTAAAGTTACTTAAATCACCTGCCCAGGTAGGTACTTTTGCAATAAGGTTTTCAGATTTCTTATCAAAATAATCTATTGAACCACTAATTCTATTATTTAAAATTGCAAAGTCTAAACCTAAGTTTTTAGTAGTTGTTGTTTCCCAAACCAGATTTGGATTGTAAACATCTGGACGAAGTAAAGTATAGAAACTATTACCAAACTGATATTGCGCCGTACTGCTATTACTATAAGAATAAGAACCAAATGCAGGATAGAAATTACCTGTTTCTTGCTGACCAGTTTTACCCCAACCTGCTCTTATTTTTAATGAACTAATCGCTGAAATGCTTTTTAAGAAACTTTCTTCATTAATTTTCCATGCAACTGATACTGCTGGGAAATTACCCCATAACTGGTTTTTATCTGCTCCATTCCAGAATGTTGAAGAACCGTCTCTTCTGATAGAACCATTGATAATATACTTATCTGCTATAGTAAAAATACCTCTAGCATAAAAAGATAATAAAGTTCTCTGTGTATCTCCTGCAGTTGAAAAATCGGTTTTTTGACCATTTCCATAATAGGTAGGAGCTTCTGGAGTAATCGATCGTGTATCTTGGTAAGAATAACCACCAATAATGTCTACAGTTGTATTAATCGCATTAATCTTTTTTACATAATTCAGATAAGACTCAAATAATTTACTTTTAATCTCCTGAGAATATGAACGATAAGATCCTAAAGTTCCAATTCCCTGAGCGTATTCTTTATATGTATTAACAGAACCATCACTTTTTGCATAATCATAAGATCCTGTTATGTTCAGCCTTAATTCAGGTAAAAAATGAAACTTATAATCTAGTTGTAAACTTGGAATAATCCTAAAGACAGATGAAATATCTCTTTTACCATATAATAAACCTAATGGGTTTCTTGTTCCATTTACATTTAAACCTGTAGCAGTGTTGGCAGGATCTAACCATTCGTAATATCCTCCATACTTAGAATTCCCTGAATATACAGATTGTGTTGGATCAAAATAAATAGAAGCTCCAATAGCTCCAGCATCTGGAAATCTGTTCTCAGAAAAAGTTCCTTTAAAATTACCATTAACAGTTAAATGGCTATCAAAAAATTTAGGGGAAAAATTTAACCCTAATGAAGTTCTTCTGAATTCATTTGTCCTTACAATTCCGTTTTGCTCATTGTATCCTAAAGATACTCTATATGGCAAACCTTTTACACCGCCTGAAAACGCAACATTATTGTCTGTTCCCCAAGCTTGTTGATAAATTTTATCCTGCCAGTTTGTATTTGAAGTGCCGAGATAAGATTTTTGTGCACTCGTTCCAAAAGTATTTACAAAACTTCTAAACTGATCAGCATCCAAAACATCCGCATTACCCATTTTAGTAGAGACAGAAAAATTAGTATTGAAATTAACTTTAAATTTACCTGCGGTACCTTTTTTCGTTGTAATTAATATAACCCCGTTCGAAGCTCTATTACCGTAAATAGCGGCAGAAGATGCATCCTTTAAGATATCAAATGTTTCGATATCATTTGGATTAATCAATGATAACGGATTCGTTGCTCCACTTAAACTGTTAAAATCAATAGGTACACCATCGATAACAATTAACGGATCATTATTAATGAATGAAGAACCACCTCTTACTCTAATTGTAGAACCTGAACCAGGGGCACCACTGTTGCCGGTGATTTGTACCCCAGGAGTTTTACCAACAATTAGTTGATCAGCAGTGGCTGCTCCCCCATTAAAATCTTTGGATGTTATAGAAGAAATAGATCCTGTAAGGTCTGTCTTCTTCTGCTTACCGTATCCAATCAAGACCACCTCATCTATTTTTTTTTCTTTAGAAAGAGTGTCTCTAGTCTGCGCATGCATTATTGTGCTGGCCAATAAAAAAGCAGGCGCAATTTTCAATACTGTTGTAAAATTATTCACAATCATATTTTTTTATAGTTTCGTTTTTTCAGTCTTAATTTGGCTTGTAGCCAGACTTGCAATTTAAAAAAAAAATAGAATTATCATAATTTTAATATAATTTTAGTTAAAATTATGTATATTACGAAACCTATTTTAGTTAGTTTTTTAGATTTCAATAATTTGCACCGTCTTATGCATTGCATAATATTTATATTAATTTAAAATTTAGTTAAACAAACGTTTAACTTAAATTCATATTCAATCCTGAAAAAACTGCATTCTGCGTCATAATAACACCATCAATAGCGGTATTCAACAGATATTCCTTATCTTTGCAGTTAAAACTTTACTATAAATGTCAAACAGAAAGATGATTACGGCAGCTTTGCCTTATGCAAACGGGCCGGTTCATATAGGACATTTGGCAGGTGTTTATATTCCTGCGGATGTTTACGCAAGATTTCAGAGAAGATTAGGAAAAGATGTAGCGTTTATCTGTGGTTCAGATGAGCACGGAATTCCTATTACCATAAGAGCTAAAAAAGAAGGAGTTACTCCTCAGGATATCGTTGACAAATATCACGGGATCATTAAAAAATCTTTTGCTGATTTGGGAATTTCATTTGATGAATATTCAAGAACAACGTCTAAAAAGCATTATGAAACCAGCCAGGATTTCTTTAAGGTATTATACGAGAAAGGAAAATTCACAGAAGAAATTTCTGAGCAGTATTTTGATGAGCAGGCAGGAGAATTCCTTGCTGACCGTTATATTGTAGGTACATGTCCTAATTGTGGTAACGAAAATGCTTACGGAGACCAGTGTGAGAAATGTGGTTCTACCCTTTCTCCTTCCGAGCTGATCAATCCGAAATCAATGCTTAGCGGAAATGTTCCTATCCTTAAAGAAACAAAAAACTGGTATCTGCCATTAAACGAATATGAAGACTTTTTAAACGAGTGGATCATTGAAGGCCATAAAGATGACTGGAAACCTAACGTATACGGACAGGTAAAATCATGGCTGAATGACGGCCTTAAGCCTCGTGCGATGACCAGAGACCTGAACTGGGGTGTTCCGGTTCCCCTTCCGAATGCAGAAGGAAAAGTTTTATATGTTTGGTTTGATGCTCCAATCGGTTATATTTCTTTCACTAAAGAATGGGCTGAGAAAAACGGAAAAGACTGGAAAGATTACTGGCAGAGCGAAAACAGTGACCTTGTACACTTTATCGGAAAGGATAATATTGTATTCCACTGTATTATTTTTCCTGCCATGATGAAGGCTCACGGAGATTATATCATGCCTAAAAATGTTCCTGCTTTTGAATTTTTGAACCTTGAGAACGATAAGATCTCCACTTCAAGAAACTGGGCGGTATGGGCTCATGAATATGTGGAAGACTTCCCGGGACAACAGGATGTATTAAGATATGCTCTTCTTTCATCTGCTCCGGAAACAAAAGATAATAACTTTACATGGAAGGATTTCCAGACTAAGAATAATTCTGAATTGGTAGGTATCTTCGGAAACTTCATCAACAGAGTTGCGGTTCTTATTCATAAATATTACGATGGAGTTGTTCCACAAGGAGATGTGAACAGCCCTGAACTGCAGGAAATAAGTAAGTCTGCAAAAGAAATTTCCGGATTCCTTGAAAATTATGAGTTCAGAAATTCATTAACAGCATTAATGAATCTTGCCCGTTTTGGAAACCAGTATCTTCAGACTGAAGAGCCATGGAAAACGATTAAAGATAATCCTGAAAAAGCGGCTCAATCGTTATTCGTTGGAGCTCAAATAGCTGTTGCATTAGCTCAGTTATGCGAGCCTTTCATGCCTTTCAGTTCTGAAAAGCTATTGAACATGTTCAATGTTGAGAAAAAAGACTGGAATGCAATTGAAAACCAATCAGTATTAATTGAAACAGGTCATAAAATCAATGAATCATCCCTTCTTTTCTCAAAAATTGAGGATGACGTTATCGAAGCTCAGATCCAGAAATTAGAAAACACAAAACAAAACAATAAAAAAACAAACCCTAACGCAAATCCTATGAAAGAAGAGATCACGTTTGATGACTTTACTAAAATAGACCTTAGAACAGCAACCATTACAGAAGCTGAAAAAGTAGAAAAAGCAGATAAATTATTAAAACTGACTGTAGATACAGGAGTAGATGTAAGAACTGTTGTTTCCGGGATTGCAGAGAGCTTTACTCCTGAAGAAGTAATCGGTAAGCAGGTAATGATTCTTCTGAACCTTGCTCCAAGAAAAATCAGAGGAATTGAATCTCAGGGAATGTTATTATTAACAACAAAACCAGACGGAAAATTATCTTTCGTAACACCGGACGACAGCAATGTTGAAAACGGGATTGAGATCGGATAATTAACCTTATTATAATTATAAAGATCACAGGCTGTTTCACTAGAAGCAGCCTTTCTTTTATATACAGCGTATGGTCAGTAAAAATGTTTTAAGAAAGCTTTCCAATCAGGAATTAGAGGGATATTTAAAAGAAGGCAACCGCTTTGTTCCGGAAGCCGTTCAGGCAGCTTTTGAAATTCTGGAAGAAAGAGGTCGTGTTTTCAGTGAAATAGAAAAAACAGCCGTTCAGCAATTGATTCAGCATAAAAAAGAAGAAGAGGAAGCAAAACGTACAGAAGAGGCAGAAGTCTGGAAAGACCATATCACAGAAGATACGGAGGCTGTTAAACTTTATTCTCGAATGACTATTTTAGTCAGCTCCGTTTTTTTCTCTCCGATTCCGGGGTCTATTTTACTGTTCCTTAATTTAGTTAAACTAAAAAAATACCTTGCAAGCTTCTTAGCACTGGCATTTGGCTTTCTGTTTTTTATATTTCAAAGATACGTTCTGCTTTCCCATTTTGACTTTGGTACCACTTCCAGATACAGTCCCGAAATTGGAGTCATTGCAGTAGGAGCTTTGGGTTTACTTGTCATCAGTGTTTTAGCAACTCCAAAAAAACTTCCTTACCGTGCAGAATCTTATATTCTTCCTGTTATTTTATGTGCCGGGACTACTGTTCTGATGTATTTCTATTCCCCGGAGTGGTTTTCTTTCTATCCATTGGCAAGAGCCATCCATCTTTTCAGACAATAATAAGGAGCTGTTTCCCGCTATCCACTTTTACTCCTCGCGCCTGACCCGGGAGCTACAACTACATGCTGTGGGGTAACCGTTCCTATCGGGGCTAGAGAGAAGTACAAAAAACAAAATTGCCATCCTGTTCACAGAATGACAATATATTATTTGTTGAGATTGCTTCGCTTTCAGCTCGCAATGACTGGTCGTTAATTATTTCTTAGTCAGTTTTGCTAAGTAAGAATCTTCGTCTTTCAGGACTTTTTCTATTTTAAAGCCGTTATTTTTAGCTGCATTTTTCAACGTGTTGAAATCAAGATACAGCCACGTAATCGGTTCTTCAGATTCACCTTTATAATGAACTACGTAATCCAGTTCTCCGTAATATCCTCCCGCAGGAATATACACTCCTCCATCTTTATCGCGGTCAAACATATAAAGGATGTCTGTACTGTCGATCAGAACTTGTCCTCCTTTATTTAATAGAGAATATAATTTCTGAAGATAGGTATCAATTTTTGCAAGGCTTTCAAAAACACCGGTACCGTTCATCAGTAATAAAACCGTATCAAAAGTCTCATCTGAAAAATCAAGCATATTTTTACAAACTGCTTTTTTAATGCCTCTCAGCTGGCAGACTTCAATAGATTTTGGTGAAATATCCAATGCGGTTACCTCAAGATTTCTTTCATTCTGAAGATACAAAGAATGAGAACCTGCCCCAGCTCCGATATCCAGAACTTTTCCTTCGGATAATTCCAGTGCTTTCTGCTCAATATCATTCATGTCTTCAAAATCTCTGAATAAATATTCTACCGGAAGTTCATCCAGCTCAGAAATTGATGTTTCAGTCTGCAGATCCTCCGGATTTTCATTGTGGTAATAATCCCAGATCGCTCTGCCCATTAAATCTTTCATAAGTGCAAAGATACAGCTTCAGAAACTAAAGTTCAAAGTTTGTGATTCAGGTTTTCGAGTTACGGGTTCTTGTTGTTTTTCATAATAGCGGTTGGGTGCCATAATTATAACGCAATAGATCGCGATTTTTTAAGGATGCGCGTACTCTTTAAGATCGCAAAGGCGTTTCACTCAGCAATAAAACAGTAAATATCTTAGCTAAATGAAATGCCTTTGCAAACGAAATTATTTTCAGGTCGGATTAAAAAAACTTTGCGGTCCCAGCGTTAAAAGAATTTTCATGATAGCATTTGGGCACATTATTACAACTCAATAGATCACTTTTTTTTTAAGATGCGCGTACTCTTTAAGATCGCAAAGGCGTTTCACTCAGCAATGAAACAGTAATATCTTAGCTAAATGAAATGCCTTTGCGAACGAAATTATTTTCAGGTCGGATTAAAAAACTTTGCGGTCTCAGCGTTAAAAGAATTTTCATGATAGCATTTGGGCACATTATTATAACTCAATAGATCACTTTTTTTAAAGATGCGCGTATTCTTTAAGATCGCTAAGGCGTTTCACTCAGCAATAAAACAGTAAATATCTTAGCTAAATGAAATACCTTTGCGAACGAAATTATTTTCAGGTCGGATTAAAAAATTTTGCGGTCCCAGCGTTAAAAGAATTTTCATGATAGCATTTGGGCACATTATTATAACGCAATAGATCGCGATTTTTTAAGGATGCACGTATTCTTTAAGATCGCTAAGGCGTTTCACTCAGCAATAAAACAGTAAATATCTTAGCTAAATGAAATGTCTTTGCGAACGAAATTATTTTCAGGTCGGATTAAAAAACTTTGCGGTCCCAGCGTTAAAAGAATTTTCATGATAGCATTTGGGCACATTATTATAACGCAATAGATCACTTTTTTTAAAGATGCGCGTACTCTTTAAGATCGCAAAGGCATTTCACTCAGCAATGAAACAGTAATATCTTAGCTAAATGAAATGCCTTTGCGAACGAAATTATTTTCAGGTCGGATTAAAAAACTTTGCGTTCCCAGCGTTAAAAGAAATTTACGTTATACCATTGATTCCTACCTTGTTGAAATTTTAGCCATAACTGATTTTTTTAATTAAAATCCGGTTTCCGATAGTATCAGAAACCGGATTTGAAATACAATATATTTCCAGATCAGGGCATTTTAAATCCGATCATTTCTTAAAACTCAAAAGTGTAGGAAAGGTTGAATGTTCTTCCTCTTCCTTTATAATTAAACAGTTCCGGAAGTCCGTAAGTAGAATATAAAACCTGGGAACGCTTGCTCCAGATGGTCTGATAATCTGTATTAAATAAATTCTGGATTCCTACATTGAATTTACCCCAGTTAAATCGGTATGCCATCATCAGGTCTGAAGTATTGTAGCCTTCCACAACATTATTAAGCTCGTCTTTCTGCTTGAAATTCTGTAACGACTGGAATCTGAATGACCAGTTTTTAATATTATACCCGATATAGGTCACCAATTTTGAAGGAGAAGCATTGTAAATCTCCTGTTTCTGCCATTCTCCTTTATTATCTACTTCAGATTTGATCAACAGCCCGCTTGCTCCGAAATAAACGCCATTGCTTAAGGAATAAGAAACCTCAGCTTCAATTCCCATGTTTCTTAATTTCAAATCATTCACGAGAATCTGGAAGGTCTTTTTATCTACGGCAACCGTTTTATCAGAAGTACTGAGGAATCCGGCAATCTGAGCTCTTAAACCTCCTCTGTTTATTCGGTATCCTACTTCAAACTGATTGGTTTTGATCGCCTGCAGCGGCTGTTCTTTTACATTGATACTGGATACAACATCCCAGTTGGTTCCCACAAGTTTATATTGCCCGATTCCATAAAATTTGGCAGGATCAGCTAAACTTGCTCCTTGAGAAAAAGTCCCCCAAACCTGGTGCTGCTCATTGAATTTATATAACAATCCTGCATTGGCTAAGGTCACATTATAAGAACTTTCACCACCCGGAATTACAGATGCTGAACTTCCGTATCCCATTGCAACCTGTGTCTGTTGTTCGGAACCGACAAAATCATCCATTTTTACGTTGATATGCTGATAACGGATTCCTGCGTTCAGTTGTAGTTTTGGAAGAATATTATATTTTGCCTGAACATATCCTGCATAGCTTTGTGAGTTGTTGGTAGGATATCTTCCCAGGCTGTATTTTGTCTCATTGATCAGACCTCCGCTGGACATTGTTTTAGAAATATCATAAACAGATTGGGTTCCTTCAAACTTTTCAAAATCGAAGTCTGCTCCATACGTAACGTTTAATCCACGCCATGATTTGGATAGCAAAGCTTTAATCCCGGAATAATAAGTATCCTGCTGTGAAGAGGACATATAAGGTATTCTTCCTGTCTGTAACATAACATTTCCAGGGAATGGATAGAATCCTAATTTTTCGCCACGGGTTGCCAGCTGTACATAAAGGTCCTGCCCTCCCAAAATTCCGTTTGCGTTATAAGCTACCGTTGCCATATAACGCTCTGTACCTACGTTTTTATCGGAAGAGAAACCATCTCTCATTTCAAGTAATGAAGCATTTTTGGTGGTGAAAGCACTTAAATTTTCACCTAAAAATAAGCTTCTGTCTCCATTAAATTTAGAATTGTAATACTGAAGGGAAGCTGTTATTTTATGTTTATTGTTAAACTGGTATCCTCCTGTAGCCAAAATGTCAATCGACTGGTTGTATTGAAGGTCGGTTTGTGTAATATCTGTAAAAAGCTGTTTCTGATCTGCCCCATACACACCTCCGTTCTGCTGATAAGCAACTCCAAGCCTTCCGAAGAACTTATCACCCTTGGCAGCAATGGATTGAGCGGCACGGAAATCATGGTCGTCTTTCCCCATAAAACCTGTACGTACTCCCAGTTCTGTTTCTCCACTGATTCCTTTTTTGGAAGGTGTTTTTGTAATGATATTGATAATCCCTCCGGTAGCATTTCCCCCATAAATTGAGCTTGCTCCAGAGAGAACCTCAATTCTTTCAATATTAAATGGATCAATGGCATCCAACTGACGGCTTATTGCACGGATGCTGTTCAGAGAAACCCCGTCGATCATTACAAGCGCAGAACGTCCTCTCATATTTTGTCCATAATTAGTCCTTCCCTGTGGCCCGATATCCATAGAAGGAATCAGAATCGATAACATTTCTTTGATCGGAACTCCGCTTTTAGCTTGTTCCTGGATCTTTTCTTTCTGTACTACCCAAACGGTTCCCGGAACTTCAGAGATTTTTGTAGGCTTTCTGGAGGCTACGATTACCACGTCTTCAATACCTTTAGAGGCAATAGAATCTTTAACTGTCTGGGAAATCATCACTCCCGAAACCAAAAGACCTATGAATGCATACTGCTTTTTCATTCTTTCTACTTCAAAGTTTTATAATCTCACAAATATAATTCTTATTTAGAAAGAATAAAAATAACAAAACATGAAATTTTCCCTTATTTTATGATGGTAAATATCTTTTTACAGAAAAGTTTTTTAAATCTGGATATATATAAAAACCATTAAGAAGGATTAAGGAATAAAGTATAGTTAAGATAAATCATTCTGATTTTTAAGCTTAAAGCGAAGCTCATCTTAATATTCTAAACACCTTAATCCTTATTAATGTTTCAAAAAGTTTAAAATTTGACATCTTCTTAAAAACGTAAAATCCCAGCCAACCAAGGACCGGGATTCTACTAGTGAAAAACAAGGTTTCTTTTATACCGCAGGTCCTGCAGCATCTTTTATTTCTTCTAATAATTTTTTTCTTTCATGAAGTCTTCTTCTTGCGATAACTGATTTACCACCAAGCACTCTCACAAATCTGAAATACTGAAAACGTTTTGCTCCAAAATGATGGGTAGCAACATAAATCAATACTCCAAATCCGACTAAGATAATATATCCGAATATCTTTTTGGTGGCAATGATAATAGCGTTAAGCTGAATCGGTTTCATATTGGCTGCTACATTCTGAGGTGTGACAGTCATTCCGTCCATATAAACGGCAAGATCCCCTATCGCCATAATCTGGAAACGGTATTGAAACCAGGCATAGAGTGTTGAAAAAATCCCTACCGCCAGGAAAGTTCTCCAAACCAATACAAGTCCGATGGCTGCCAGCATTTCATCCATTTCAAGCTTATCCAGCGTATAAAACCATACGGAAATAAACAGTGAACACATTCCGTAACCTTTTAAAAACATGGGCAGATACCAGTTGTCATAACTGAATTCCAATACCATAGAAAAGTACATAATGATGGCGTATCCAACCATTGCTGAAAAACCGGAAAAAATATACATTTTCAAAGGCTTTTCTTTTTTGAACCAGAAAATGGCAATTGCTCCTGCAAGAATAATTCCGGGAATCATCAATAAACTCAGTCCGGTATTGGTCAATTGATCATACCCTAATACACCCACCGCAAAAGTATTCTGAATGGAAGCTGTTCCTAAAAACATTCCCAGCCAGAAAAGCATGAACAACCCGTGTTGTACATTATTTTTTGTGAAAATCTTGAATGAAAGGTAGGGCCGTTTTAAAGTTAACTGACGGATAGAAAGCAGCGCAAAGCTCACAAAAGCGGCAATACTTGCATTCATAATATTCTTCGAATTAAACCAGTCCTGCTGTCTTCCAAACGAATAAACATACGCCGAAAACATAAAAGTCGAGATGAAAAGTAAAATACTTAACCAATCAATATAATGCAAGGGAACTTTTAACGCAAAATATTTATTATGCATAAAAATCCAGTGTATTAAAGCTAAAATAAAGCATAAAACAGCCGTAAACAGATAAAATTGCTGCCAGTTATAGAGAAGGGTAAACTCTGCCGCATAATAAGTAGCCACTTGATTCATTACCAGAACGAATGTATAGAAAGCTCCATAAAATATTCCGCGGTTTCCAATCATAACCATGAGTGGCAGAAAGAGTTCTATGGTTACCATCATCTTCATAAAACCAATGAGTAAAGAAGTAAATATAAAAATCATTGGCTGTAAGGTAGTCCCGTTCACGTAGCTGAGCAATCCTAAAAGAACAAGAAGTAAAACCATCTTATCCCTTACTTTGAATCTCATTTTAATTCTGAGAACAACAGGCATACAGGCTCCCATGCCAATGGTAGTTGCATAGTTGGCCCACATAAAATATTCTGTCATGGCACCTGTACCGCCTACCAGAGAACTGATATTCCCCGTATACACTCCACCGATAGGCATTACCACGGCAAGCAGTAATACAATCAGCAGCAGCTGTACGGGTTTCGGCACCCAGTCGCTATATAATCCTTTGTTGTACATGATAAAATTAGAAATTAGAGGTTAGAAACTAGAAGATAGAGACTGGAAGTTTTCAGCTTAACTTCTGTATTTTCTAATCTTTTAATCTTTCGATTATTAAATCTTTTACTTACTGCCAATATTCACATTCATATTCATTCCGGCACTCAGTTTATCCAGATCTTCTTTTTTGTTGGAAGCTGTAAACTCTATTCTTACAGGAATTCTCTGCTGTACTTTAATAAAGTTTCCGGTAGAGTTATCTGTAGGCACACTTGAATATCGTGATCCGGTAGCCGCTGAAACAGCCGTGACCACTCCTTCAAATTTTTTCCCTCCCAAAGCATCAGCTGTCATGGAAATTTTCTCACCAATTTTAATATTTGGCATCTGGCTTTCCAGGAAGTTGGCTGTTACCCATTTCTGACCATTCAGAACGATGGTTGCAACCTGCTGTCCCGGCTGAATCAATTGACCTTCAGAGATGGTTCTTCTTCCCATTACTCCATCGTATGGCGCCGTAATAACGGTATATGAAAGATTGATTTTCGCCATATCCAAGGCAGATTTCGTTCTTTTAATTTCAGCATCATTAATTCCCAGTCTGCTTTTCACTTCTGTAGTGGAAAGATTCGCTGATTGTTTTTGATTCACTAAAGTTTCATAAGCTGCTTTTTGTGCATCGTATTCTGTTTTTACCTGATCATATTGTTGTCTTGTAACCGCTTCTGCTGATAAAAGATTTTTATATCGGTTTAAATTCTGCTCCGCATTCCATAATCTAGCTTTTGCGCCTGCAATATTGGACTGCATCACGTTGACATTGTTGGAAACAGTATTTACAGAAGAGCTTGTGGCTGTCTTTTGAGCCATTGCATTCTGATAAGCGGCTTCTGCCTGTCCCAATTGTGTAAGAATTTCACGTTCGTCAAGGACTACCAGTGTATCTCCTTTTTTTACATGCTGATGTTCAATGAACTTAATTTCTTTGATATATGCTGAAACCCTTGTATTAACAGGATTGATAAATTCTTCTACCTGTGCTGCTTCCGTATAGGTTTTGTTTCCGATGTGGAAATATTCACGAATTAACCAGAATAATCCGAAACCGATCACCATAAAGACGATGATATTGGAAATGATGGCTCTTATTTTATTGGTTTTATTTTTCTTTTTTTTATTCTCTGCGCTTGGTGCAGCAGGAGTTGGTGTCGTATTTTGAGAAGTTTGTTCCTTGTTTTCCATTGTTGATTTTCAGTTTTAAAAATTAAAGTGTTCCTGTAGATTTCAAAAGGTTATAATACTGATACAAAACATTAATTTCTGCATTGGCATAATCCAGCTCTGACTGCAGTTTCTGGTTCTGGGCATCAATCATTTCTGCCTGTACAGCCAGTTGGTTCAGATATTTGGCTTCCGTAATCTTGTAGTTTTCTTCTGCCAGTCTTTTGGAATCATTCAGAATATCTGCCTGCTGGATTGCTTCCTGATATTTTGTATAGGCTGCATTCACTCCCATATCTACATTCTGCTGCACCAGAGTCATGGCATCATTCGCCTGGTTCTTTTGCAGTTCACCTAATTTTACTTTTTCTTTCGTTTTAAAGAGTGTATCGATATTATAGCTCAAAGAAACTCCTGTCTGCCAGCCTCCGGAATACATATCCAAAACAGGATTTCTGGTGGTAATAGGTCTTTGCAGGGTATAGCCTCCAAATCCGGCTACGGTAGGCGCATTATCGGTTTTTATGATCTCAATGTTTTTATCTGCAACATCAATGTTTTTTTGAGCAGATTTAAGCAATGGGTTTTTCTCATGAGCAAGGTCTGTATAATAATCCATGCCTATCCCCGATTCTTTATTTTCCAAGTTTTCTGTAGGAACAATTTCTGTATCCGAGGATAAACCTAAAGCAATATTTAAATTATAATTAAGGATTTTCTTATTGTTGGAAAGTGTCAGAATTCCCTGATCCAGATTTTTAATGGCCAGTTCTCCACGAATCACTTCATTTCGTGTTACCATCCCTTGCTGATAGAACTTCTGGATATTTTTAAGACGTTCCTGTGCCAGTTTTTTATTATTCTGAAATACCTCTTCCTGGTTCATCGTTTTATAGATATCCAGATAATTGGAAATTACCAAAAATTTTACATCCTGCTTATTTTTCTCTAAATCCAGTTCAGAAAGCTGCTCACGAAGTCCTGCCATTTCAACAGACTTATTCACCAACCCTCCTTTGAAGATCAGCTGTGTAGCCTGTACAGCGTATGAACTTCCGTAATGCGGCATCGGAATATTTGTAGAATTTGAAAAATCTTTATCAATTGCTAGTGCATCCCCTAAATAGAACTGGCTTGTAGAAGCTGTAATAGTGGGAAGTTTTTGAAGTTTAACAACATTCGTGTTTTGTTTTGCAATATCAATATTCTGAGCAGACACTTTAAGTTGCTGATGATTCTGAACAGCGAGTTCCGCCACCTCACCTGCGGTCATCTGTTTGATCTGTTGGGAAAAAAACAGCGCAGGAAAAGCTGCTATCAGTACAGATAGTGCTGTTTTTATTTTCTTTGTCATTTTACCTTGTTTTACAGATGCAAAGTTAGGGCAACAACAAAATCAATCAAATGTTTGATTTTTGGAAAAAGATGTTCAAATGTAAGATTTTAACTTTCGAACTGATGTCTGTACTGTGTGGGACTTACTTCCAGATGTTTCTTGAAAAAGTGAGAAAACGAGTATTGATCACTGAAACCGAGAATAGAAGAAACCTCTGAAACCGGTTTATTGGAAGAGTTTAAGAGTACTTTTGCCTCATTGATGACAATTAAAGCAATAATCTGACTCGCAGATTTACCTGTGATAGTCTTCACCACAGAAGAAAGATGTCTGGTTGTAATCGACTGCCGCTCGGCATAAAACTCAACGGTTTTTTCTGTAAGGTGATGCTCTGCAAGATCGGTAAGAAAGACAAATACAATCTCTTCCTGTCTTGACATCTGATTCATAGAGCTATTGTCTTCCTTGGAAATAATCCCGGCCATCTGATAGCAGAAAACGGAGAAAAGATGCTCTACCATTTCTTTCTTGTACAGCATTTCCGTATCAGAATCCAGAATATATTTCAGAAAATTGACACTTTTCCAGACAACTTCCATTTCATCTTCCGGAAAAGGAACTCCTTTATTCATCTGTTGCCTGAAATAACGATAGGTAATCAAGCGGTTAAATTTCAAGGATAAAGCAGAAATAAATTCTCTTTTATAGGAAACCATTCTTGACTGAAAATCATCGGTTACTCCCACCACTTCATAAATGGTTTGGGGATCGGTTACCATAAACATATTGGCAGAAACTTCCAGATCACTGAAGTGCTGCCGGAGTTTTATCGTTCCAGATTTAATAAAGATAAAAGCAGGATTATCTGGACGAAAAGGCTTACCCACAGCTATTCGCTCGAAAATATTATGTTCCGTAAAAATATCAACTCCGAACTTTTCTAAGGCAGACATAAGACAAATGTAAGCAATCTTACCAGTGATTACAAAATTTTATTATTTTAGCATCAATCCAATTTCCTGTCAGTATGAGAAAGGTTGATCTATTATTTGCAGAATACAGTAAAAGCCATAGAAACGCTACCAATAAGTTGATTCACTGGATTTGTGTGCCTTTAATCTTTTGGACAATTCTGGGTTTTGCATCCCTCATTCCCTCGCCTCATTTCTGCGCTTCCTATTTCAGATGCGTCAGTATTATCAGCCTTATTGTGATTGCTTTTATTACTTTTTTCTATATCAGACTTTCTCTTTTGATCGCTATTGTAATGGCTGTCATTATACTCATTATGGAGCATTTTATTTATCTGACCAATATCAGTTTCGGTAAGCAATCATGGATCGTTTACCTTTCTGTATTCGTTATTACCTGGATTTTTCAGTTGATAGGTCATAAAATAGAAGGGCAAAAGCCGTCTTTCCTCAAAGATCTTCAGTTTCTGCTGATAGGCCCAATCTGGCTGTTAGGTTTTATTCTTAAAAAAACAGGAATCAGATATTAATCTTCCAAAGCGTAGACTGCAAAACTTGCCAGCCAGTGATCCCCGCCGTAATTCCCCTGGAAAAGTAATGGCAGTCCATTGGCAAGAAATACATCTGCTGTTTTCCTGAAGTCCTTTTTCAGCGGATGATTGGCAGGAAGTGCATTGGAGATTCCTTTCATACACCATGCTTTTGAAAATGATAATCCTACAAGGTGAACGGTCTGATAATCGCTAAGATCACTTACCACCGGAATTTTTTCAACATTTTCCAGACTTCTTTTTTCGTAGAAAGCATTCAGCCATTGCACAAATTCTTTTTGAGGAAGAACTCTGCGCATCAGATCAGCAATTTCAAGACTTGGTGAAAAGAAATCAGATCCGTCCGGTTCCAGATAAGCAGGTGTTTTCTGTTCTTTTAAAAAGAAATATTTAGCCTTTTCTGTAAGCTGGTCTTCAAACTCCTTATCTTTATTAGCCCTTGCCCAATCGATAGCAAAAGACATTGCAAATGCAGTATTAGGGTGAACTCCGGTTCTGTTTGGATAGGTTTGCTTTGGAAGATACGTTTTCCAGGACTTCAGAATCTGATCGGTTAACGGTTTCAGATTTTCGTGCCATATTTTAGCTTTCGGATGGTCCCATTTGGTAAGTTCTTCATCCAGTTTTAAGATCCATGCCCAGCCGTAGGTTCTCTCAAAAGTTCCTGTCAGCTGATATTTTGTAAAATAGTCGGCTTCTGTCTTCAATTTATCTTTCTGAAAAGATTCATCCAGAATCTTTTCAATCTCTTTGGCATTGGAGAGATTGGGTTTTGTTTTTAAAAGCCTTGTAAGCATCCAGTGTCCATGAACAGAGCTATGCCAGTCGAAACATCCATAAAAACTAGGGTGAAGATCTTTTGGAGTTAAAGGAACTTCGCCTGCATTATTGATGATATGCGCTGTTTTATTCGGATATTCCTGATTGATACAATGAAGTGGTTTGTCGGATAATTTCATCGCCATTTCGTCTGTAAGTTTCGGAACTTCCTGGGCATACATCAGAAATGGAGAAAACACAAATGCTAAAAGACTTTTTTTCATGAATTAAAAATAGAAATAATTTACCAGTCTCGGCAATTTTCAAGGTAGGTTTTACAGCTATTTCTTTTATTGATTGAGTTATTTTAAACATTTTCATATTTTAAAATAGTAATCAATTTTACAAATGCTCATTTTTGAGCACACTTTTTGATCATAACCATAAAAAACTAATTAACCCATGAAAAAAATTATTTTCCTATTATCAGGTCTTATCCTGATCAACTGCAGCAAATCAAATGGTGAAAAACAGGAAGTGAAAGCAGACCTGATGGAAGTTATAAGCGAGGATAAAGCGCCTTCTTCTGCAGCGGCACCTATACCTCCACCATCTTATATTTCCGAAAAAATGGCTTCTGATGAGAACGGAACCAACAAAGATGTTTATACTCCAAAGAAAACCGACACTATTTCCAGAAAAATCATCAAAAACGGTGATATGAAGATCCAGGTAGGTGATATTAAAAAAGCTCAGCGCCAAGTGAATGATATCTTAAAGAAAAACAATGCTTATATTCAGAAAGAGGATTTTCAAAATACGGATCTGGATGATAATCTTAATTTGATCATCAGAGTCCCTCATAAAAATTTCGATGTTCTTATCAGTTCTTTTTCTGATGGAATAGGTTCTGTTTTATCCAAAAATATTTCATCCAATGATGTCACGGAAGAGTATACTGATGTATCGATAAAGCTGGCCAACAAAAAAATCTACCTCGAAAAGTATCGGGATATGCTTAAAAGTGCTGCTACCACAAAGGACATGCTTGAAATTCAGGAAAAAATCCGCGAGCTTGAGGATGAAATTGATGTGGCAGAAGGCCGGCTTCGTTTTATAGATGACCGTGTGAATTACAGCACCTTAAGTTTAAATTTATATAAAGAAAAAGTGAGAAGTTCGGCAACCTCTAAAATAGGATTTGGAAGCCGGTTTGTAGATTCGGTAACGGAAGGCTGGAACAGTTTTGTAAGCTTTATGCTCGGAATAGTTTCTCTTTGGCCGTTCTTTTTACTCATTCCGTTTATTATTTTCTTTTGGAGGAAATGGAAATCTGGCAAGAAAAATAAGAATTAATATGAAAACCCGGGCATCTTTGATGCCCGGGTTTTCACTGCATTATCAACATTTAAACTGTTTCCAGTATAGTTTTAAAAACAAGAATAATGCAATAGTCTTGTTAAGAGCTGTTAAATATTTTTAAGTGAAATAGCTATATCACGGCAATTCTGCCATATGTTACTATTTTCCAAGTACAAATACCGCAGGAATTTTATGAAGTTCAGGCTTCTGTTTCTGCCAGTCTTTTATAGATTTGGTCTTGATGAATTCATGTTCCGGGTCGTTGATATTAGCCGCAATACACAGCTTGGTATTGGGTGATAAAAACTTACACAGATCTTCAAAAAGCTGATTGTTTCTGTAAGGTGTTTCCATGAAAATCTGTGAATATCCGGTTTTCTGAACAAGGCTTTCAAGGTTCAGGATGTGTTTCTTTTTCTCTCCTTTATCGATCGGAAGATAACCATTAAAGGTGAACTCCTGTCCGTTGAATCCACTGGAAATCAAGGCTAAAATAATGGATGAAGGTCCTGAAACAGGGATCACCCGAATGTTTTTCTCATGACACCATTTAACAATCAGGTTTCCAGGGTCAGCAATACAAGGCAATCCCGCTTCTGATAACAATCCGAAGTCCTGCCCTTTCAGCATCAGCTCCTGAGCTTCTTTGATGTCCGCATTTTCCGTGTATTTGTCCAATAAAAACAGCTTCAGATCAGCCTGCTTCTTTTCCGGAGCAAAAAATTTAACAACCTTTCGGGCCGTTTTTTCATTTTCCACGAAGAAATAGTCTGTCTGCATGATATAGTCCTTCAGAACAGGCGAAAAGTGGTTGATAGAAGTATTTTCTGATAAGTAAGCAGGGAGTAAAAAAAGCATTGTATTATTTTTTAGTTCTTTCGTTTAATGAAGGTTGCGGGAAATATTTTGTAAGGTCCATAGAAAAGGTAACCGAAGTGATCTTCCAGGTTCCGTTGATCTTCATCAGTGTCCAGATCTCCTTTCCCCAGTTTTCCATTTTACCGTTGTACCAAAAACTGTAATCGAAATTGGCAGAAGCTACTGCTCCATCTTCCACGATCTTAATATTGTCAAATTTCTCTTCAGATTTATCATCTTTAAAACTTTTGATAAAAGCTTTATAGTCATCTGCAAAGTAATAATCTGCCTTAGGGTTTTTCTCAAGACGTTTAGCCTGTGTCCTGTCTTTGTAAATTCCGGTCCAAAGCACAGGCTCCTGAAATAAAGAGAGATATCTGGCTTCATCTCTGGTTTTAATACATCCCATAAAGTCATCCATTACTTTACGGATCTCTGTTTCATCTTTAGTCTGGGCAAAAGAGAAATTAAAACTTACCAAGAGCAGTAACAGTAGTTTTTTCATGATTATGATTTTAGTATTTGGTTTTTAATAGCGTCACATCCCCTATCCAAAAGCTGAAAGACCTTTTCAAAATCACTCATATCTCCCCAGTAGGGGTCCGGAACCTCAGCATTTTCATGATCTCCCAATACTTCTAAAAACAAAGATACTTTCTGACGTTCTTCTTCGTTTCTGGTTTTGGAAACCACATCTTCAAATACATCAATATCCATGCAGTAGATCTTATCAAAGGTTTCAAAATCTTTTCTGGTGATAGGTCTTGATCTCTGTTTTGAGATATCAATATTATGATTCGCGGCGGTTTTAATGGCTCTTTTGTCGGGATGTTCTCCTTCATGCATTGAAATAGTTCCGGCTGAGTCTACTACAAAATTTTCCGGCACCTTTGTTTTCATAATTCCTTCTGCCAGAGGACTTCTGCATATATTTCCCAGACAAACCATTAATATTTTCATATTCTATCTAATTTAAAAAGAGTCTTTTGTCACAACAAAACTAAATAAAAAATGAAGAATAAAACTATCCTTCATTTCTTATTTATTTCTGGTCAACAATGTTATTGTTTGATTCTTTCTGTAAGGTCTTTTACGTACTTCTTGATTTCTTTATCAATTTTTGATACATCCTTGATGGTATCACAAGCATACATTACTGTAGAGTGGTCTTTCCCTCCCATTTCTTCACCTATTTTAGTAAATGTAGAATTGGTGAATTCTTTAGAGAAGTACATGGCAAGCTGTCTTGGTAATGCAATCTCTCTTTTTCTTGTTTTTGACAGTAATTGTTCTTTTTTGATTCCGAAATAATCACATACAACTTCCTGGATGTAAGGAATGTTGATGATCTTTTTCTGATTAGCAGCAATTCTGTTGATCGTTTCTTTTAACAATTCAAGACTCAGGTCTCTCTTATATACTGTAGAGTAAGCGATCACAGAGTTGATTACTCCAATAAGTTCTCTTACATTGGTTTTCGTTTCCACAGCAAGGAAGTCAAGCATATCTCCCGGAAGAACAATTCCGTCTCTGCTTAGTTTATCTTCAATGATTTGTCTTCTTGTAGACAGATCCGGAGATTTGATTTCTGCAGAAAGCCCCCATTTGAAACGGGAAACAATTCTGTCCTGAATATCCATAATATCAGCAGGAGCTTTATCTGAAGTAAGGATAATCTGTTTTCCGTTCTGATGCAAATGATCAAAAATATGGAAGAAGCTATCCTGGGTAGCTGATTTTCCTGATAAGAACTGAATATCATCAATAATCAGTACATCTACCATTTGATAGAAATTCGCAAATTCAGTCTGCTTGTGTGCTTTGGCAGCAGAGATAAATTGCTGGATAAATTTTTCAGAAGACAGATAAAGAACTACTTTATCAGGAAACTGGTTTTTTACTTCAAGTCCCACTGCTTGTCCCAGGTGGGTTTTTCCAACTCCGTAACCTCCATATAAGAATAACGGGTTGAAGGCAGTTGCACCAGGTCTTTTTGCGATGGATCTGGCTACAGTAGCTGCAAATTTATTGCTTTCTCCTTCTACATAACTATCAAAAGAATAGTCAGGCTTAAGGTTAGAATCTATGTTTACTTTTCTAATTCCAGGAACTACAAAAGGATTTACAATATTAGCAGAGAATCCTTGTGGCATTGTTTCCTGTGTTTTTGGAGTAGGAACACTTTGTCCCTTGATGTTCATGGTAACTGGTTTTTCTTCACCTTTTGGTCTGTTTTCCATCACAGAATACCATAATTTCACTCCTTTTCCAATATTTTTCTTCAGGGCAGCAGAAAGTAAGGACAGGTAGTTGTCCTCTATATATTCCTTGTAAAAATCGCTCGGTACGATAAGTGTAAGGTTATTAGCTACTAATGAAAGCGGCTGAACCTTATCAAATAACATATCGAAAGATTTTTCAAGTTTTTTCAGGTCAGAATTGTCTTCAGCTGCGTTCAGGTTATCACGCATAAACTGAAGGCATTTCTGCCAAATCATCATTAAATTGTCATCCATTTTTTATGCCCCGATTATTCTTTGTTTGTACTGTGTTTAGAAGGAAGACAAAGGTCCAATTTTTTCTTTTCAAAAAAAAATATTGCAGGTATTGATTATTTAAAAATATATTTGTATGTATAATTTAGCACCTAAAATGATACACACAACACACTCAATACGAGTACGTTACGCAGAAACAGATCCAATGAAATACGTATACTACGGCAACTATGCAACATACTTCGAAGTGGGGAGAGTTGAGCTCTTCAGAAGCATAGGAATTTCATACGATGAAATTGAAAACCAAGGAATTTGGCTGCCTGTTTCTGACTATAAAATTAAGTATATCCGACCAGCTTTGTATGATCAAAAATTAGAAATTCATACTTATGTTAAAAAAATTCCGGGAGTAAGGATCGAATTTGAATATGAAATTTACAATGAAGAGCGTATTAAAATAACAGAAGCTTCCACTACTCTTTTTTTTCTGGATGCAAAAACCAATAAGATTATTAAATGCCCGGATTTTCTAATGGAAATGATTGAAAAAAATTGGAAGAAGTAACCAGATGACAGGAGTTAGGTAGCAAGTCGCAGGGATTAGAAGTTTTAAAGTTAATGACCCAAGTTTAATGTTATGAGTAAACAGCACCAAAATAACCAGCATCCCGCATCACATAACTTGCATCCCGTAACCCGCAACTTTACCTCCAAACATTGAACTCTATTTATGAATTAATTCGCACCTTTGTACCTTTATTTTAATCATCCCTTATATATTATATTATGAAGATTGCATTTTTGGGACCTCATGCCAGTTTCACCCAGCTTGCTGCGGCGCAGCTTTTTCCTGATGAAGAGTTATTACCACAAGCCAGTATTCTGGATTGTTTTAAGGCTATTGAAAGCGGAGAAGTAGTAAAGGCCGTTGTACCTTTGGAGAACTCTATTGAGGGAACAGTTTCTATGACGCTGGATTATTTATATAAGACCCCGTCTGTTAAGATTGAAGCAGAAGCGGTAATGCCTATTGCACATCACCTTATGATTCACCCGGACAATTCTATTGAGAATATTGAAAGAATATATTCACATCCACAGGCACTCGCACAGAGTTTCCATTTTCTGGACACTCATTATAAAGAGATCCCAAAGCAGGATTTTTCCTCTACAGCCGCTGCCGCAAAATTTGTTTCAGAGAACAAGGAAACCGCCATTGCCGCTGTTGCCAACCAGTTTGCTGCCAATTTGTATGGGCTGAAAATTATCAACCGTAATATTCAGGATTTTGAACAGAATCATACCCGCTTCATCATCATCTCTAAGCAGCAGGGTACATACCAAAATAACAAGCTGGAAACTTTGGGAGAAAAAGCGGGAATGCTGATCACTCTTCCTGAAGATCACCCCGGTGGATTACATCAGGTTTTATCTGTTTTTGCATGGCGAAAGATGAACCTCAGCAAAATTGAATCCAGAACATTAAAGACCGGGCTGGGCAATTATTTTTTCTTCATCAACGTGGAAGGACCTTGGGAAGAAGTCTTACATGGAAATGCACTCAAAGAACTAGAATCTATCAATGCTAATGTTGATTTTCTTGGAAACTATAAAGAATTCCTGCTGGAAAGCTAGAAAAAAGCAAATAAATACATTAAAAACACTGCCATTTGAGCAGTGTTTTTGCTTTTAAAACGATTAAAAACGGAAAAAAAAATAATTTTTACAAAAAAATTTCCGGCCTTTAACACCTTACCTTCACCAAAAAAATAACCCACACAATAGGGAGAAATAAATTTATTTAAAAACCTCATAAACAGGCAATTATTTTAAAAATAAATATAATAACTCGTAATTTAATTATGAGATAATTTTAACTAAAATATAAACATATGTTTAA
The DNA here is from genome assembly GCF_900182655.1 of Chryseobacterium rhizoplanae. Classification (GTDB taxonomy): domain Bacteria; phylum Bacteroidota; class Bacteroidia; order Flavobacteriales; family Weeksellaceae; genus Chryseobacterium; species Chryseobacterium rhizoplanae. Next base: position 133,558 of record NZ_FXTC01000001.1, on the reverse strand, counting down.
ATACATTACATCATATTAATATTAAAATTGCAAATTTCACAATGAAGGGTATAATTTTATTTGTATATTTGCTAAGCAACTAATTAAAAATCTTGATCATGAAAACCAAACTTTACAGCTTAATATTAGCATGCGCAACCTTACCTTTGTTTTCACAAGTAGGTATCAATACAGCTACTCCATCCGCAACTCTAGATGTTAATGGGACACTGAAAGTTAGAGACACACCTGCAGCTACAGCATTACCTGGCTATCAGGTTTTAGCAATTAATCAGGGAAGTACTCAGGTTTACACCGTGGACCCGGCATTATTAATCGCAGCATCTGGAACAAACTCCACTGTTTATGCAGCCAAAAAAACCTCTGGCATCAGCCTTCTTTCTGTGGGTGTTTTTGGAAGTTTCAAGCCTGTTAATTTTGTAGCAACCGACAGAAGTATAGGAAGTGCGGCTTTGTTTGATGATAGTACTTCAGCTTACACGATACCATCAGACGGTGTGTATGCGGTATCCTATTCATTCCGTTTTGGAACCGGATTACAAGCTTCTTTATTAAGTAGTGGTACTGGTATTGGAATCACCAGAACAAGAGGAGCAGGAGCCGGAGTTACTACACTCATTGACTCCCGTACGTTCAGCGGTGTCAATCTTGTAGTGGCAAGTTTGACTATAGCAGATACTTCTATTAGTACCTTATATTCTTTCCAAGCAGGTGACAGAGTTGCCTTTGGCTTTTTGGATCCGGGTATTAACTTAGCACTATTATCAAGCAGTGCAGCATCATTCTCTATTTACAAAGTATCAAACTAGTAAAACATATTGTTAGTTATCTATACCATTTAACCCATCACTTATACTGTGATGGGTTAATTTTTTAAATCGCTTTTCAAACATTTCTTTATATTTGATAAAACTAATGAAATGAATGAACTTATTGCTGTCATCATACTTATAGTAATCTTCATCATTTTCAACAATCTGAATACCAAAATCAGAAGGCTTGAAAAGGAAATCACTGACCTTAATCATAAAATCAGTAAGGCCCCGGCTCAGTCTGAAGTGATCCAAAAAAAAGTTTCAGCGGAAGACACTATTATTCCTCAGCAAGTACAGTCTCATCAAATTGTTCCTGATGAAATAAAAAACAGGGAAGAAAATGAAGAAATTCCAATACCGGTTCAAAAAGACTGGCTGACTCCTGTTTTTGATTTTTTAAAACAAAACGCCCTCACCATCATTGGTATTTTTACTCTTGTTCTCGGAATCGGTTACTTTGTAAAGTATGCTATTGACAAAAACTGGATCGGAGAAAGTACACGAGCGGGTATCGGTTTTTGTACCGGAGCAGGAATCATCATTATAGGACATTTCCTCAGAAAAAACTATACAGCATTTGCTTCTATTATAACCGGAGGCGGAATTGCCGTATTGTACTTCACCGCCACCATCGCTTTCCGGGAATATCATCTCTTTACACAGAATACAGCTTTTGTGATTACCGCTCTGATTACAGCAGCATCTATTATCTTATCCTATTATTATAAAAGTGAAGTCCTGATTATTTTTTCATTAATTGGAGGTTTCAGTGCTCCTTTGATGATCAGTACCGGGCAAAGCAACTACCCTTTCCTTTTTATTTATCTTACTCTTTTAAATATTGGAATGCTGGTAGTCTCTTTTCTTCAACACTGGAAAAGCGTGGGATGGACTGCCTATATTTTTACAACCGCTTATCTTTTTTATTGGACGAATGAGAGCACGGAGCTTTTAAGCATTACTTTTTACATGATCAGTTATGTGATTTTCTACCTTTTTGCTCTGCATGACTACATCAAAAAAAATATACTTTCAACTTCAGATATTTTAATACTTGCTTTTGCTAATTTTTCGAGTGTTCTGGGACTGCTTTATATTTTTGATACTTTAGCATATGAACCTCCCATTATTTTCCCACTTGCTTTTGCTGCAGTCAATTCTATTCTGCTCCTTAGAGAATATAGTCGAAAAAATTTCGGAGTTGCTTATTCTGTATTTGCAGGACTCGTTACCAGCCTTATCACTATTGCCATAGCTATTCAGTTTAAAACCCACCTTATCACCAGTATCTGGACAATAGAAACCACCCTGCTGCTTTTCATCTGGAAAAAAACTGGTCATAAGATTTTCAGGATTTTCTTTTACATCCTTTTTCCATTGGTCATGATCGCTCAGGTTGTAACCTGGACAGAGTATCTGGGAACAACAGATTTTAATATCATATTCAATCCTCCGTTTATTACCAGTTCATTTACGATCCTTTCCCTAGTGATCAATTTATATTTATTAAGGGATACCGGAAAAGAGTCACAGGAGAAAGTCAACACCTTTTTTGAAGATCTTGTGACTGTGATTAGCTACGGAGTTATTTATATCAGTTTTCTTCTTGAGCTTACCTATCATGTTTCAGAGATGCCTTGGTCCGCAATTGTGGGCATAGGATTGTTATTCAGCATTTATTATCTGTTTATATTATTACTTTTCAGAAAACCGCTGAATATCAGAAGTGATGTTCAGACCGCTCTGATTTATCTGTTTTTATTTCTGATCATCCTTAATACTTCAGTTTCCACACTACCAATCGTAACGGCTGTATTAACAAAAAAACTCCATTTAAGTTTCTATTTACTGCATCTGCTTCAGTGGATTCCTTTTATATATGTATGTTCCCGGATAATTCCATCATCAGAATTTCATAAAGTCAGGATTTCTTACTGGATCCTGTCATTGACACTTATCATTTCCTTAAGCTGTGAGCTTCATCATTCTTATGTTTTAATGGCTTCTAATGACCTTCCTCATTCTTATGAAGCAAGTGCACACTTCAATATTCTTTATCTTCCTATTGTATGGACTATTCTTGCCAGCATTTTTATTTATATGGGCTTAAAAAAAGATATTCAGGAATACAACAAGGTTGGTTTTGCATTGATAGGGCTCATGGTTTTAAAACTCTATGGTTATGATGTATGGCAAATGGATAATATTTCAAGAATCAGCGCCTTTATTGCTCTCGGAATTATCTTATTATTAAGTTCTTTCGCTTTTCAGCGGCTGAAAAATATCATCAGAAATATGGTTGACAAAAAAGATAAAAATGAAGAAACTACAGACTGATAATCAAAATAAAAGTTTTTATTATAAATAAAATGTAAAACAATCTGAGATTTCATTCACATTTTATAAAAAATAACTATATTTATCACGTTTTTAACAGTTACATATTCTGATTATGAAAAAATTACTCTATTCTTTTTTAATACTCTCTTCGGCTACTTTATTTGCACAGCAAAAAAATCCTGCTGTGAAGTTTGCAGTTGCTGACAACGCTATCGGAACAGTAGAATTGTTCAATGCGAAAAAGAACATATTACAGGTTTCTAAAGTATACAATACTCCGGCAAGTCTTCCCCAAGGTTTAAAAAAATACAGTTCTGTTTTTACAAAAGGGGTAACTGAATACAAATTCAAAAACGGGGAAAATACATTAGACAGAATGTCATTATCCAACATCAACGCACAATATAATATTCCGGCAGACAATCCGGTATTTATTGAAGGTTATGAATTTACGGATACCAGCACAATGATCTATCCTGAGATCAAGAAAAGAGCTGAAACAAAAGATCACAACGGTAAGAAAGCATTGTTTATCTACACTACCGAATAACTTGAATAATATAAAAGGATGCCGTTTCAGCATCCTTTTTTGTTTTAATATTTATTGTTCCATTTTTTCTTAAGCTCTTCATAAATCTTCTTCTCGGTAGAATTATTACCGGGCTCATATAATTTCACATCCCTTATTTCTTCAGGAAGAAAGTCCTGTTCCACAAAATTTCCTTCATAGGAATGTGCATATTTATATTCTTTTCCATAGTCCAGATCTTTCATCAGTTTTGTAGGAGCATTTCTCAAATGAAGTGGTACCGGTAAATTCCCGGTTCGTTTTACTAAAGCCAATGCTTCATTGATGGCCATATAAGCGGAATTACTCTTAGGAGAAACCGCAAGATAGACAGCCGTTTCGCTTAATATGATTCTTGCTTCAGGATTTCCAATCACATTGATCGCCTGAAAGCAATTGTTGGCAACCACCAGCGCATTGGGATTAGCCAGCCCTACATCTTCAGCGGCCAGAATAAGCATTCTGCGGGCAATAAACTTAATATCTTCACCTCCGGCAATCATTCTTGCCAGCCAATACACGGCTCCATTTGGATCACCACCACGCATTGACTTGATAAAGGCGGAAATAATATCATAATGCTGTTCGCCGTTTTTATCATACAGCGCCATTGTTTCCTGAAGAACTTCAAGGACATCCGTATTAATGATTTCTGTTGTGGCTGAATTTTTATATTGATTCAAAACCAATTCTACAGAATTGATCAACTTTCTGGCATCACCGCCCGAGTATTGAATGAAAGCTTCTTTTTCAAGGATTTTAAAATCGGTTCCTTCATCTTTATTATATCTTTCAGAAGCAATATCAATCAATTCTTCAAGTTTTTCATAACTCAAAGCTTTTAAAATATAAACCTGGCTTCTCGAAAGCAACGCTGAAACCACTTCAAAACTTGGATTTTCAGTAGTCGCTCCTATCAGGACAATCCAGCCTTTCTCTACGGCATGAAGCAATGAATCCTGCTGAGATTTGTTGAAACGGTGAATTTCATCAATAAATAAGATGGGTGATTTCCCGGAAAACAAATTCTGTTTTTTAGCATCATCAATGACATCACGAACATCCTTCACACCTGAAGAAACAGCAGAAAGTTTATAAAACTTCCTTCCCGACTGTTCTGAAATGATTTCAGCCAGCGTCGTCTTTCCGGTTCCGGGAGGCCCCCAAAGGATCAGCGAATTCAGCGCGTTATTTTCAATCATTTTTCTGATTGTTCCTTTATCGCCGGTAAGGTGTTCCTGCCCCAATACATCGTTCAGGGTTTTGGGTCTTAATTTTTCAGCTAATGGAATATTTTGATTCAAAGTAATTCTATTTTAAGATCAATGTTCCGGATTTTTGATCACCGAAACTTATAACAAAATTAAACTAATTTTCATTTTTTTACCCTATTTTTGCATTGTTTTGAAACTTACATTCAATAAAATCATTACATTTCCGCTGGTAATTTTGATAAAATTTTACCAATGGTTCATCTCGCCCTTACTTCCCAAAAACTGCCGTTACGAACCTACCTGTTCTCATTATATGATTGAGTCTCTTCGGGTTCATGGGATCTTTAAAGGATTCTGGCTGGGATTTAAAAGAATTTTGAGATGCCATCCGTGGGGAGGCAGCGGTTATGATCCCGTTCCGCCCAAACATAAATGTCAATAATCAAACTATTAAATCAATAGAAAATGAATACTATTTTTTTCAGAATTTATCTTGTGCTGTTTGCGTTCACCACGCAGCTTTTTTTTGCGCAGGAATACCCTGGAGGTTTATCTGACGGAACTTTAGATATCAACGGAAGCAATGTTCCGGTAAAAATCTATTCTACCACAGAAATGGGAGACCTTACCGCTTTTCCGGACAGAGAATCAGATAAGAGTCAGTCTTTTGTTGTGATCCTTAACGGATCCAGCCTTGAACCTTCTTATTATAATTATGCAGCTTCAGCATTAGCAAGATTCAAAGATGCCAACTATCAGTTTTTTGATAAAAACTTTAAGCTGATCAATACCGCTGCTACTCAGGAAAATGTTACAACGTTTAAATATGCGGTAAAAACGGCAAAACCTATTACAGATTCTGATACCGTAGAACTTAAAACTCCATTCAAAATATGGGATCCATCGAAAGGAATTCATATCGGATCATTTACCCTTCACTTTTATAGTTTGATGTTTGTATTTGCATTTGGTTTCGGATATGTTTTAATGACGAGAATCTTTAAGATTGACAATATTAACCAAAGATACCTTGAACCCCTTTTCACATGGACTTTAATTGGAACAATCCTTGGGGCAAGATTAGGACATGTTATTTTCTATCAGCCGGAATTGTTTAAAGAGGATTTCTGGAGTGTATTTTTACCCATAAGTACAAAAAATGGTTTAAAATTCACAGGATTTTCAGGACTGGCAAGTCACGGCGCTACTATCGCTTTGATCTTCACAACTCTTTATTATTCCTTTAAAATCATCAGAAAAAATCCGTTCTGGGTATATGACAGATTAGGTATTGTAGTAGCTTTAGGAGGAGCGTTTGTAAGAATGGGGAACTTTTTCAATTCTGAAATCGTTGGTAAACCAGCTGATCCCAACTCTCCGTTTGCCTTACTTTTCCCACAGCAAAGCAGTGAATATGGTCTTACCGTACCTCGTTATCCAAGCCAGTTATTTGAAGCCGTAGGATACGTTCTTCTTTTCATTTTGTTATGGATACTGTACAGAAAAACCGATAAAAAATATCAGCAGGGATGGTTATTCGGACTGTTCTTTATTATTCTCTGGGCTATCAGGTTCTTTGTTGAGTTCCTTAAAGAGCCACAAGGTGACGAATTCATCCAGATCGGAGGTCTGAATACAGGTCAGGTACTTTCTATTCCGTTTATGATTGCAGGAGTTGTTATCATGATCGTATCTAAGAAATTTAAGATTACTCCGGAAGAAAATGAGAAACCTGAATACATAGAAAAAGGCAAGAATACTACTGGAGTTTAAAGGACTCCGGGTTTAAGATAAAAAAGGCAAATTTGTACTACTACAGATTTGCCTTTTTCTTTTCAAGTCTATTTAAAAAGCCGTTCAGTTCATTTTCTGTTACAAACTTCTGGCAACTTTCCTGTTCAGCTCCTCAAAAACGCTTCCAAATTCACCGATAACATCCGTAGGAAGCATAGATTCTTTTGAATGTCTTTCCGAAGCAAGATCAGCGGATCTTCCGTGAAGCCATATCCCTAAAATACAGGTTTCTTCTTCAGAATATCCTTGTGCTAAAAGTGAAGTCAGAATTCCGGTAAGGATATCCCCACTACCTCCTTTCGCAAGTCCGGCATTTCCCGTTATATTGTAAAATACATTTCCCTCCGGAGTAATAACTTGGGTATGATGATCTTTCAAAACAATATAAATATGATATTCCTTAGCCTTTTCTCTGGCCAGCTCAAGTCTCTTAAAAGAATTTTCTGTCCCTCCGAAAAGCCTTTCAAACTCTTTTGGATGAGGCGTAATGATTGATTTTTTGGGGATTAATTTCAGATTTCCTGTTTTTTTAGAAATGATGTTCAATGCATCGGCATCCAGAATCAGCGGGCTGGTACAGTTTTTCAGAAAGCTCAGAAAACTTTTCTCAGTATCCGGATGAGTTCCCAGTCCAGGTCCTATGCCACAGGTAAACTCTTTGTCTATCTCAAATTTTGTTACAAACTGTTCCCCTCCTGCTATAAACATAGCTTCCGGACAAGAAGTCTGCAGTATTTCATAACCACATTCCGGTGCCAGCGTAAAGGTCAAGCCTGCTCCTGTTTTTAAGGCGGATTGTGTGGCCAGAACGGCAGCTCCTATTTTCCCATAGCTTCCTCCTATGATTGCAGCTTTACCATAGCTTCCTTTATGGGAAAATTCCTGTCTGGGCCTGAATATAGATTCTATCAAGAGATCATCAATGATAAAATATTCCGCATTCGTGGTACCAGCATAGGTTTTGTTTAAATCAATATCCAACACTTCTACTTTTCCGGTATATTTTCCGGTTTCGGGATGAAGGAAAGTCCTTTTCCAGCATTGAAAAGTCAGTGTGTAATCAGACTTCAGAATAACGGGATCATTATCAAATATTTCATCTGAAGATAATCCGGAAGGAACATCAATGGATATCTTAATATTCTTTTTGGAGTTCAGCTGCTCCACAAGTCCTTTCAACTCCCCTTCCAAAGGTCTGGATAAACCTGTTCCGAAAAGAGCATCAATAATAATAGTTTTATCATCAAAATTATAGTGTTCGCTCTGATCAAATTTTCTGACTGAAATTCCTGATAAATCGCGGAGCCTTTTCAGATTAACCAAAGCATCGTCTGAAAATTTACGTTTGGAATCGCCTACAAATACATCAACATCAAATCCTTTGAGGTACAGTATTCTTGCTACCGCCAACCCATCTCCTCCATTGTTTCCGTTGCCACAGAATACGGCCAGCTTTTTATGATTTTTACAATGTTCCGAAATCCAGTGGGCTGCTGCCATTGAAGCTCTTTCCATCAACTGAATGGATGAAACCGGTTCATGGGAAATTGTAAAATGATCCCAGCTGCGAATCTGTTCTGCGGTAAAAATCTTCATAGGTGAAACAAACTTTTAAGCAAATTACAAAAGATTTTTCATTATGGTATCACGTCAATAATAAAAATAAGGAGACCTCATGAATGAAATAAAGGATCTGTATAAAGCTAAAATATTCATTAAATCCAATTCTATGAATTTATCATAAAACTCAATGTTTTGAGAATAAAAAACTATAAAAAGTAATGTTTTTTACATTTTTTAATTATATTTTTGTGTATATACTAATTAAAAAAATATAAATTATGGGATTTGTAAAAGAATTTAAAGAATTTGCCTTTAAGGGGAATGTTCTCGATCTGGCTGTCGGTGTGATCATTGGTGCAGCATTTGGTAAAATTGTTTCGTCTTTGGTAGAAGATGTAATCACTCCTCTGATACTGAATCCTGCATTAAAAGCAGCCGGTGCAGAAAATATTGCAAAACTTACATGGAACGGGGTTGCTTATGGGAATTTTATTTCTGCCGTAATCAGCTTCCTTTGTATTGCCATGGTTCTTTTCTGGATCATTAAATTTGCTAATAAAGTCAACAAAAAAGAGGTTCCGGCACCTGCAGGACCTACTGAAGATCAAAAATTACTGATGGAGATCAGAGATTTATTGAAAAGCAAGAATATATAATCTGATAACAATAATTCAAAATAAATAAGCACCTCAAGTTGAGGTGCTTTTGTTGTATAATATCATTCAATTATTGAATCTGTAAAATACTTGAAATCTGCTCAGCCAGGGAAAGTCCTATTCTATCCTGTGCTTCAAGAGTAGAAGCTCCTGTGTGAGGGGTAAGAGAGATTTTAGAATGATTAAGAATTTCTTTAGAAGGTGTTGGTTCGTTAATGAAAACATCCAATCCGGCAAATCTTACTTTTCCGGAATCTAACGCCTGAATTAAAGCTGCTTCATCAATAACTCCTCCTCTGGAACAGTTCACAACAGCTACTCCGTCTTTCATGATCTCAAATTCATTCTGACCAATCATATAGCCGTCTTTCTGAGCCGGAACATGCAGCGTGATAAAGTCTGAATGCTTTAAAACCTCCTGCAATGGCTCAGTTTCGATATCAACATTGATAAACTGGTTGTTATAAAACTTTACTTTGATACTCGCTTTTCCTACATTATTATCAGCAGCAACCACTCTCATCCCAAGCCCTAAAGCAATTCTTGCCACTTCCTGCCCGATTCTTCCCATCCCAACAATACCAATTGTCTTTCCTCTCAGTTCAATACCGGCAGCATATGCTTTTTTAAGACCTGAAAATTCAGTATCGCCTACCAAAGGCATTTTTCTGTTAGAATCCTGAAGAAATCTTGCTCCGGAAAATAAATGAGCAAAAACAAGCTCAGCCACCGATTCTGAAGAAGCAGAAGGAGTATTGATCACGTGGATTCCTTTTTCTCTTGCATAGTCTACATCAATATTATCCATACCTACTCCACCTCTTCCAATAATGTCGATAGATGGGCATCCGTCAATAATATCTTTTCTTACCTGCGTAGCACTTCTCACCAATAAAGTACGGATTTTGTGCTCGTTAATATAATCTACCAAAAACTCCTGTGGAACTTTTGTAGTAATCACTTCAAAGCCTTTTTCTGTCAATGCATCTATTCCAGATTGATCCAGGCCGTCGTTTGCTAAAACTTTCATAAAATATCGAGTATATTAAAAAATGAAAGATTTAAAAATTAAAGGAACCGGGTTCACATTTAATCTTTAAATCTTTGAATTATATTTTTATTCGCCGTCTTCTTTGAATACTTCAATGGTCACTTGCTTTTCTACCAAATCCGTAAATCTTCCTTTGTATCTTGTAGCTCTTACCAGGTGATTGTCTATCCAGTGATAATTTCCTCCTCTTGGTTTTCCGCAAAGTACGCTGTGGTATTTGAAACCATGCTTATCCAGCCAGTCAATAGTGATTTGTTTCAGATTTTCGGTTCTTGAAGTAAAAAAGCAGATCTGGTGCCCTTCATCATACCATCTGTTGACAGTTTCCAGTGCATCAGGATAAGGTTCGCAGGTAACCATTCTTTCCGGTTCTTCGTTGGGAACGTCATCTGTAATGGTTCCGTCGATATCTATTAAGTAATTTTTTACGCCATCCTTTAGAATAGGACTAATGTGTTCAATGTATTCTAATTCCATTACTAAATATTAAGTAACAAAGTTAGCGTTTTTACAACTATCAGGCACGTTAATCTTAGTTTAAGTTAAAAATATACTACAAAAAGTAGTATTTAAAGAATAATATCAATATTTTATCAACCATTTCATCTCAAATAGTTAAAATTTTTCGTTTTGATATTTCTTTTTATGATTAATATATAAGAGCAGCCAGAAAAGCAAAAGTAAATTTGCAGATTTATATATAAGCATTCTCTACTCTCTCAGGATTATTACAAAAAGCATGATGTTTATCTAAAAATTTCCAAAATACATTTATTACTCTTACATTTGTAGGAATGGAAGAATTTGTCGTTTTAGTAAATCCTGAAGATGAGGTTTTAGGGCTGATGGAAAAACAGCAGGCTCACATCAATGGCCTGTTGCACCGTGCTTTTTCTGTATTTCTGTTTAACAGTAAAGGAGAAATGCTTCTTCAGAAAAGGGCTTCAGGAAAATACCATTCTCCCAATCAATGGACCAATGCCGTGTGCTCACACCCAAGAGATGGGGAAACTTATAAGGAAGGAGCCCTGCGCAGACTAAAGGAAGAGCTTGGAATAGAGACAGAACTTTCAGAAAAATTCAATTTTATTTATAAAGCAGATGTTGGCAGCGGCCTTTGGGAGCACGAGCTTGATCACGTATTTGTGGGAAACTATGAAGCTGATTTCAATCTGAATAAAGAAGAAGTGGAAGATGTCAGATTCATCTCCCCTGAAAATCTGGACAAAGAAATCTCTGAACATCCTGAAAACTTTACAGAATGGTTCAAAATTATCCTCGAAGAATATAAACACCATTTTTAAATGATGAAGAAAATATTGTTTTTTTCTGCAATGTTAACGGGAAGTCTGTTTTTTGCCCAAAAAGCAAAAGTATATGAAAGTCCCAACTACTCTATTAATGTTCCTGACGGCTGGAAATCTACGAATGACAGCGAGATCATCAATATTTTTCCTACCAGCCAGATAGGAGCTATTACAATTTCAGAATATCATGATCTGACACTTCCTAAAGAAGAAGTAAAAAAATTCATCCTGGCACTTTATCAGTCACAAGATCAAGAGAATAAAGTGAAAGATAAAAAGGGACAGAAAGGATACACAGAATATCTGTATGAACACTTTGATGAAAAAGAGAAGCTGTTCTGGATAACAAAAGTTTTTCAGAAAGACAAAAACTTATATTTAGTTTCCATCAACTGTGGCCAGAAATTCTGGAACGGAAACTATATGACCCAATTCAATGAGACTTTTAACAGTTTTAAAATAAAGAAATAAAAATTAAATATGAAGAAAACAGCCTTGTACGACAAACATGTTTCTTTGGGAGCTAAGATCGTACCTTTCGCAGGTTTTGAAATGCCTGTTCAATATTCAGGGGTTACAGAAGAGCACTTTGCAGTAAGAGAAAAAGCAGGATTATTTGATGTTTCCCACATGGGACAGTTTTTCATCGAAGGGCCGGGTTCAAAAGACCTTTTGCAGTATGTAACGACCAATAATGTAGATACTCTTGAAAACGGAAAAGCTCAATACTCATGTCTTCCTAACGAAAACGGCGGAATTGTAGATGACCTTATCGTTTACAAAATGGAAGATGACAAATATTTCGTGGTTGTGAACGCTTCTAACATTGACAAAGACTGGAATCATATTTCAAAATACAATACTTTCGGGGCCAAAATGACCAATGCTTCTGATGAGATGTCATTATTGGCAGTTCAGGGACCTAAAGCTACTGAAATCCTTCAGAAACTTACTGAAGTAAACCTTTCAGAAATTCCTTACTACCACTTCACAGTAGGAACTGTTGCCGGAGAAAACAATGTGATCATTTCAAACACAGGATACACTGGAAGCGGTGGCTTTGAGATTTATTTCAACAATGCAAGTGCTGAAAAACTTTGGGACGCGGTGATGGAAGCTGGTAAAGAAGAAGGAATTATTCCTTGCGGATTGGCTGCCAGAGATACTTTAAGATTAGAAAAAGGATTCTGTCTATACGGAAATGATATTGATGATACGACTTCTCCTATCGAAGCTGGTTTAGGATGGATCACTAAGTTTGACAAAGACTTCGTTTCTAAAGATGTTTTTGCAAAACAAAAAGAGGAAGGAGTTACAAGAAAACTAGTTGGTTTCGAACTTACAGACAAAGGAGTTCCAAGACACGATTATCCTGTAGTAGATGCTGAAGGAAATGTAATCGGGAAAGTAACTTCCGGAACACAGTCTCCTATGAAGAAAATCGGGTTAGGTCTTGCATATGTAGACAAGCCTCATTTCAAATTAGGATCTGAGATCTTTATTCAGGTAAGAAACAAAAACATTCCTGCAAAAGTGGTAAAAGCTCCTTTTGTATAAAATACATAAAAACCGCAGAGTTGATCTGCGGTTTTTTATTTTTACTATTTCTCAGATAAGTAAATCATATATTATCTCCGTAACCTTCCATCCACCTTCTCATCTGAACTCTATGTGCCGGTGTCTCTTCTATTCCTCCAGCTAATGCATTCAAAATTCTATCCCAAAGATTTTTTTTCTTAGACTGGGATTCTTTTATTTCATTATAAGCAACCAAGTATTCCTGTTCGTATTGAAATGCTTCATCATCAGAATAGTTCCAGGGAATATGATTAAGAATATCTTCTGTTAGGCTATCAATCTCATCAGGTTCCAGTGTCTCCATTATTTTTAGTTTGAGATGATAGGTTTCAGATATTGATAGTATTTTGCTTAATGAGTTCTTTATATCTTCCCAGAGATTTTCCCATTTTTCAAGATTGCTGTCAATAAAAATGGCAGTCCCCATTCTTTCCATTGTAGCAAAATTATCTAATACTAAATTTTTATCTTCTTCATGGGTCTCCCAGATTCCTACTAAATTTGAAGCATCTTTTTCTTTAAACTTCTCTTCAATTTTTTCTAAGACCTTAAGTAATGCATTGGAGTTTTCTATAAGCTTAGCTTTTTCTCTTATCCATAAACTCATGATCGTACTGTCATTTGTAGTAGCAATCAGCTTTCCACAATCTTCAATTTTCTGTCTTATTTCAGTATCACTTGATTGAATTTCCTTATTTGTTGTCTTGATATCCAAAGAAAGTTTTCTTAAGCTTTGTACCGCTTTAATCACAGGATTAAATTGCTTTTCCATCATAATTGTTTTAATTATATCTATTTTAAAAGAATGAAATGTGTTTTTTAAAGTGAAGATAAATTTAAATATCCCACGCTCACTAATTTACAAACTTTATAATAAAATATTCAAATAACAATAAAAAACCACCCTTCTATCAATTAAATAAATGAAATAAATAAAATAAACATTAATAAATTAATAAAACACAAATAAAAAAGCAATGTAAAAATCAAAAATAGATAATTTTTTAAACAGAGTTCAAAGGAGCTTATATTATCTTTACATTTATTGTATAAAAAAAAGCTGTATCTCTACAACCTTTTTTATATTTAATAGCAATACAACAGACGGACCTGTCGGAATTACAAGCATCGCCTATTCCCGGCCTTGTAGAAATAACTCCACCTCCGGAGCCACACAAGACATTACACTGATTTAGAACTTTAATTTAATTCCCTCTGAAAAACTCTTGTAATGCAGCTACATTATTCTTGTCATTTCCTACAAAAATTTCTTTATCAGTAAGAAAGACAGGTCTTTTCAAAAAGGTATAATGATCTAATATCAATTCTTTAAAATCCTTTTCAGTTAAAGACTTTACCTCTAACCCTCTCAATTTGATCTGAGTAGATTTTTTACTGAACAATGCTTCGTATGACTTTGTTTTCTTGTACATTTCCGCCAGTTCTTCTTTAGTAATCGGCTCTTTTTTAATCTCACGAAGCTCCCAGCCGGTAAGATCAAATTGTGCTAAAATTTTTCTGCAGGTATCACATGTATTAAGGTGAAATACTTTCTTCATTATAGTTTCTATTATGTATTAAAAATCTCTTCATTAGGATTTCGTCATTCAAAAGTAGGATTTAATCTAAAACTTTGAAAATTATTAAATAACTTTATTCAAATTTTATAAAGATGCAGAACAAGCCTATTACTTTTCAGTTTATTTCGGAGCCTTCAGATGTGAATTACGGAGGAAATGTACATGGAGGAAGTGTTATGAAATGGATTGACCAGGCCGGTTATGCATGTGCGACAACCTGGAGCGGTAATTATTCCGTCACCGTATATGTAGGCGGAATCCGTTTTTATGACCCTATTAAAATTGGCGAAGTGGTAAAAGTGGATGCCCAGGTGATCTATACCGGAACCTCAAGCATGCATATCGCCATCAATGTTTTTTCAAGAAACCTGAAGCAGCCGAATTTTGAGAAAAAAACCCACTGTATCATCGTTTTTGTTGCTGTAGATGAAAATGGTAAAAAACTTCCTGTACCGAAATGGATTCCGGAAACAGAGGAAGAAAAACAACAGGAAATTTATGCTAAACGTCTGATGGAGCTGAGAACGCAGATTGAGGATGAAATGAAACCGTTTTTATAATGGAAAGAAAAGATTTCATTAGACTTTCATCATTGGGCTTTTTGGGGTTATATTCTTGTGGAGTTTCAAATTTCAATATGAATAAAAAAACATTAGCTATTCAACTCTACACTGTTCGTGATTCCATTTCCAACAATCTCGAGAAGACTTTTGAGAAACTGGCAGAACTTGGTTTTACCTCATTTGAAATCTATGGTTATGACGGAAAATTTTTCGGAAAAACGGCAAAAGAATTTAAGCAGATTTTATCTGCTCATGGTTTAAAAGTGATCAGTTCACATCACCAAACCGGAATTACAGACCTTAAAGATGGAACTCTTTTGAAAAACTGGGATACAACGTTGGAAGATCTAAGCATTATTGGTTCAACATATGCAGTTTGCTCTTACCTTCCTGAAGCGGAAAGAACACTTGAAAATTATAAAAAACTTCCTGATATTCTTGAAAATGCAGGAAATCTCTCCAAACAAAACGGCATTCAGCTGGCTTATCATAATCACGATTTTGAGTTTCTAAAAATGGATGAAAAGAATACTTTTTATGATTTCATCTTAGAAAATACTTCATCAGATACGGTTAAAATGGAGCTGGATTTATATTGGATTTCAAAAGCAGGTTTAGATCCATTAACTTATTTTGAAAAATATCCGAAAAGATTCCCATTGTGGCATGTGAAAGATATGAAAGCAGGAACAAAAGATTTTGCAGAAATCGGAAATGGAACTATTGATTTTAAAAGAATTTTTGAAGCCAGAGAAAAAGCAGGATTGAAACATTGGTTTCTGGAACAGGATTCCAGTGATAAAGATATTTTTGACAGTATAAAGATCAGTAAAAAGTATATTCTTGAACATTCCTACTTTTAGAGGAACCTGAATCTAAAAATATTTAATCATGAAAAAAATTTTACAACTCTTTTGTTTATTGATTATTATTTCATTGAGCTCACAAACCCACCGATTTATTTATGAGCTTCAATTAAAAATGGATTCTACTGAATCTGAATATCAGAAATTCAATATGAATTTAGATATTAATCCGAAAGAGGCAAAATTTTACGGAAGAAATCTTTTCATTGCGGATTCTTTGAATAAAAAATTCGGAAATATGGACAACAAACACGTTGACATGACCGGACAGGTGGTAAAAAGAAAGATAAACACTACTGAAAATGAAAATTTCATCAATATAAAATTTGGATATTACTCTTTTAAAACTAATGATAAAATAGCGTGGAACATTTCCAACGAAACCAAACAGATTCAGCAATATACATTACAAAAAGCAACGACTAAGTTTGGCGGAAGAAACTGGACAGCCTGGTTCTGTAAAGATATTCCGTTTAATGAAGGTCCTTTTAAATTTTCAGGACTTCCCGGTTTAATATTTGAACTATCTGACACAAAGAAAAATTTCATTTATCATCTTATCAAAAGTCAGAAACTGCCGGAAGTATACCCGACTGATGACTTTCTTGAATCCAATTTCGGAAATAAAGCTATCCCCATCAATGAAAAACAGAAACATAAGCTGGTCATGGAGTTTTACAATGATCCATTTGCTTTCGAGAGAAATAATTTCAGCAAATCCAATAGCGATCTGAGAATTAACATCAATGGAAAAGAAATCCATAATGTGGATGAACTGAATACCCAGACCAAAAGTATGCAGGAAGTGATAAGAAAATACAACAACCCGCTCGAAATCGATAAGGCTATACATTATCCAATCTATTAAAACACTGATTTATCTTTAAGTTTGGGCTAAAGCCGGTTCAAAATGTTAAATAGATGTGGGCGGACTAAAGTCCACCTCTATTGAATTTTAACGACAAGATCTTTTATCTTTTATCTTTTATCTTTTATCTTTTATCTTTTATCTTTTATCTTTTATCTTTTATCTTTTATCTTTTTACCATAATTCATATATTTGTACCCTCAAAAGGAAATGGTGTTCTTCCTTACCCAACCGCTTTACAAAAGCTGATGACGCCTGATTAAAAGATTATTAACAAATAACTAATCAGGATTATTATGTCAAAAAGTCAAAGAACATTAGGCAAAAAAGCAATTTTCCACACAAATTTTTTCTTCAGAAAATTTCCGGCTCTGCCCTATATTTTAAAGTGGCTGTGCATCAGTATCATTATTGGAGCTTTAGTAGGAACCGCTTCTGCTGGGTTTCTGCAATCATTGGAATGGGCAACGAATTTCAGGGAAAATCATCTCTGGCTGATTGCTTTGCTTCCCGTGGCAGGATTTCTGATAGGACTTCTTTATTATTATTTTGGAAAAGATGTTGAGGCAGGAAACAACTTGTTGATTGACACTATTCATGAGCCCAAAGGAATCATTCCGTTTAAAATGGCTCCTCTTGTGTATCTCGGAACGATGGCAACCCATTTTTTCGGAGGATCTGCAGGCCGTGAAGGAACAGCTCTTCAGATGGCTGGTGCTATTGCTGATCAGCTTACAAGACCTTTTAAGCTTGACAGAAATGAAAGAAAAATATTGATTATTGCTGCTATTGCTGCCGGTTTCGGTTCTGTTTTCGGCACTCCACTGGCGGGAGCAGTATTTGGTCTTGAAGTTTTTCTGATCGGGAGAATACGATATAATGTGATATTCCCTGCTTTTGCTTCAGCTATTCTGGCAGACTGGACTACCAATCTATGGAATGTAAAACATACCCATTATCATATTGATTTTATTCCTAAGCTGGAGTTTTTACCCATTCTATACAGCATTCTGGCAGGAATAGCCTTCGGGATCTGTGCTGCAGCTTTCAGTAAGATTATTCATTGGGTAGGCTCTGTTTTCAAATCAAAAATTAAATATCCACCCCTTCGTCCTGTAGCCGGTGGAGTTATTATTGCCCTGGCAGTTTTTGCAATGGGTACCACCCGATATATCGGATTAGGTGTTCCTGTGATTGTGGAATCTTTTGAGAAACAGCTTCCTTTATATGATTTTGCGTTAAAAATGATTTTTACCATTGTTACACTTTCAGCCGGATTTAAAGGTGGAGAAGTTACCCCGTTGTTCTTTATCGGAGCTACTTTAGGCAGTGCTTTGTCTCTTTTTATTCCTTTACCGTTCGGATTATTGGCAGGAATGGGATTTGTAGCAGTATTTGCCGGAGCAACGAATACTCCTCTAGCCTGTATGCTGATGGGAATTGAATTATTCGGAGCAGAATGTGGAGTTTATGTCGCTATTGCCTGTGTGATATCTTATCTTCTTTCAGGGCACAACAGCATTTATACCCAACAGAAAATCGGAGAAGCGAAAAACAGAAGATTTGAAAGTCAGCAGGATCGTTCAATTTCGGATTTTTTATAAATTGTTTTTTGGTTGTCCTAGTTACCCAAAACTTTAAACGTTAAACCTCGAACCTCAAAACCCGCATCCCGCACCCCACCACTACTTCCAACAATAATTCGTAATTTTACCCCATGTTCGATTACAGATTAAAAGTTTTCCATACCGTAGCTTCCCGATTAAGTTTCACTAAGGCTTCAGAAGAGCTTCATATCTCACAACCTGCTGTCACCAAGCACATTAAAGAAATTGAAACCCAAATAGGTGCCAAATTATTTGACCGCAAAGGAACTTCTATCCAGCTGACTCAAAGTGGAAAGATTCTGTATGAGCATGCAGAAAAGATCAGAAATATCTACCGCGACATGGAATTTGAGATCAGCCAGATCAATCAGCAGCATAAGGGAAAGTTGATTATCGGGGCCAGTACAACTGTTGCGCAATATATTTTACCTGAAATTTTAGCGAAATTCAATACGTATTATAAAGATATTAAGATTGAGCTTCTTACGGGCAATACAGAAACGATCTCAACACTTTTAAAAGAAGAAAAAATAGATCTGGGTATTATTGAAGGAGAATCACAGTCTTCTTATTTTGAATATAAAACTTTTAAACCTGATGAAATTGTTCTGGCAGCGAAATCAGATCACCCTCTTGCTCATAAAACCTTAAACTTAAAAGATCTCTATCATCTGGATCTGATCTTC
Source organism: Chryseobacterium rhizoplanae (assembly GCF_900182655.1). GTDB lineage: Bacteria > Bacteroidota > Bacteroidia > Flavobacteriales > Weeksellaceae > Chryseobacterium > Chryseobacterium rhizoplanae. The sequence continues at coordinate 114,502 of NZ_FXTC01000001.1, read as the reverse complement.
AGAGAACAAGGTTCCGGAACTCTTGAGTTTATACAAAACAGACTTAAAGAAAAAGAAATTAATATCCATGAACTGAATACCGTCATGCAGCTTGGAAGCAGTGAAAGTATCAAGAACTATCTTCTCCATTCTGAATGTATGGCATTTCTTTCGATCAGTACCATCCTGAACGAACTGAAAAATAATATCCTGACTGTCATTGATATTAAAAACTTCAGCATTGAAAGAGACTTCCATTTTATTCTGCCTAAAGGAGAGCAATCTGAACTGATTAAGCTTTTTCTGAGGTTTGCAGAATGACAGGCAATAAGCAATAAGCAATAAGCAATAAGCAATAAGCAATAAGCAATAAGCAATAAGCAATAAGCAATAAGCAAAGATATAACTTTTGGTTATCCAATATAACAAAATACAATTTATTTCGTAATACTATTTTCCGGAATTTTGATGCAGATTTTAAAAGTTCGCATTATGAAAGATTTCATCCAGAATGAAATGACCCGAAAAGTATTTTTTATTGTATTGGCAGTTCTGTGTCTTACTCCGCTTGTATCTTCGCCAATTGCCCTTGTTTTAGGTTTTGGACTGGCTGTTTTTATCGGAAATCCTTTTGAGAAACATCTTCATCATTATATTCATTTACTCTTACAGATCTCAATTGTGGGCCTTGGGTTCGGGATGAAACTGGATGAAGCTTTACATGCCGGAAAAACAGGCTTGATGTTAACGGTTGTGAGTATTGTTACAGTAATGGTATTAGGTTATTTTCTGGGAAAAATATTTAAGCTGGAAAGACCTCTGTCTTACCTTATTTCCGCAGGAACAGCTATTTGTGGAGGGAGTGCCATTGCCGCAGTATCCCCGATCATTAAGCCTAACACCAAACAGATTTCTCTTGCTTTAGCGATTGTTTTTACCTTAAATTCTATTGCTTTGTTTGTCTATCCTGCCATAGGACATCTGCTGAATCTTTCACAGGAACAGTTTGGGCTTTGGTGTGCAGTGGGAATTCATGATACAAGTTCTGTTGTAGGTGCAGCCAGCAAATATGGCGATGAAGCCCTGAAAATAGCAACGACTGTTAAATTAGCACGTGCCCTTTGGATCATTCCGGTTTCATTGATTACAATGTTCATTTTTAAAAGTAAAGATTCAAAAATAAAAATCCCGTGGTTCATCGGTTATTTTATTATAGCCATTCTTTTGAATACGTATTTCCCGTTTCTTGACCGCTTCAGTACTTCCATAACTGTTTTAGCAAAATCCGGACTGAATCTGACCTTGTTTTTCATTGGTTCTACCCTTTCTCTTCAGACGCTGAAATCAATAGGATTAAAGCCTTTACTCACCGCTGTACTTCTATGGATTACCATAAGTGTGGGCAGCCTTCTGTATATTATCCATTAAAATGAGCAGAACCCTTTTGATATCAAAAGGGTTCTGCATATTAAATGTGGAAATGTTTATTTCGTATTGAAATAATTTTCTTTAGATTGCGGCTTCACCACAAGTATAGACCTGTGGACAACCAATATATTGTACACAATACCAAGGTCCTGTTACAGAACCAGAGCAGCTGCATCCGCAAAGAGATAAATCCGGGTTTCCGCTTACTCCTCCTACGATATTCTTAAGGTCTTGTTTTTTTAATTTTTTAGCGTTTTTCATAATGTTCATGAGATTTAGTTTGATTAAACAATATAGTTTTAGTTACTTTCCAAAGTTAAACAAATATTAATTACACGCAACAATAATCAGAATAAAATTAATAAATTATTGATTTTAAACTAATTATTATATTGAAAACAAGGAATAGCACAGGCTTATTTATTAAACAGTTCAGATTATTCTGTAAATTCAAGGTCTCTGTCATGAGTTTCGGAAATGGTAAGCGAGGAATAAAACGCAAGTCCAAATACTACCACTCCCACTATAGCGGCGCTTTCCACAACGGGGAAATGTCCTTTCAGAGAATCAAAAGCAAATATCATCACTGGTACAAGTCCTCTTACCATATTGGGAACCGTTGTTGTTGCCGTATTTCTGATATTGGTTCCAAACTGTTCCGCAGCCAACGTCACAAACATAGCCCAATAACCTGTCCCGAAGCCCAACCATACACAAAACAGGTAATATTTTGTTTCCGTGTTGGTATTCCCAAATAACATAATAGCTACTCCAATCAGGGTAAAGATCAGCATATAAAAAATGGCCATTTTACGGGATTTTAAAGCATGAGAAATAAAACCGCTTAATAAGTCACCGACAGAAATCCCCACATAAGCCCACATAATTGCTTTTCCGGGGTTAATCTCCTTTATCCCTAATTCAGGGGCAAACTGGTTGGCTAAAACGGCAAGAATCCCTATACAATACCATGTAGGCAATCCTACAGCAATACATTTTAAATACCTTGTCAATCTGTCTTTATTGGTAAAAAAGGATAGAAAATTACCTTTTGAAACATTTTTATGCTCAATATTCTTATAAATTCCGGATTCGGATACACTTATTCTCAGTACCAGTAGCATAATTCCCATGATCCCGCCAATGATATAAGAGATATTCCACCCACCGGCCAGTTCTACGGTAAGCTGAGCCACCACAGCTCCCATTAATCCAAAACCTGCTACCACTGAGGTTCCGATTGCCCTCAGACTCTTCGGCAGGCTTTCAGAAACCAGCGTAATTCCCGCTCCAAGCTCTCCGGCAAGCCCAATACCTGCAATAAACCTTAAACCGGCATATTGGTACAATAAATGCTCTTTTGGAAAGTAAGGAAGAAACCCGCAGGCAATATTAGCCAGGGAATACACTAAAATAGATCCGAAGAGTACGGAAAGCCTTCCTTTTTTATCTCCGAAAATCCCCCAGAAAACGCCTCCGATAAGAAGGCCCACCATCTGACAGTTCAGAATAAAGGTTCCGTCAGCATCAGGATTGAGCCCCAGTGCTTTTAAACTTGGTATTCTGACGATCCCGAATAAAAGAAGGTCATAAATATCTACAAAATAGCCTAAGGCGGAAATAATAACGGGAATTGAAAAAATGTACTTCAGTTTTGAAGACATGGACAGTTCTTGCATTTTTAAGTTTTGATAAAAATAAAAAACCTCTCAATTTCTTGAAAGGTTTTTATTAAATATCTTTTTCTGATTATTATCTGGCAATATTCACAGCTCTCGTTTCTCTGATTACTGTTACTTTTACCTGTCCCGGATAAGTAAGTTCGTTCTGAATTTTCTCAGAGATATCGTAAGAAAGTTGAGAAGCTACTTCATCGTTCACTTTTCCGCTCTCTACCATTACTCTTAATTCTCTACCAGCCTGGATTGCATAAGCGCTGGATACTCCGTCGAAGCTTAATGCTGCAGATTCAAGGTCTTTCAATCTCTGGATATACGATTCTAATACCTGTCTTCTTGCTCCCGGTCTTGCTCCTGAGATTGCATCGGCAACCTGAATGATCGGGGATAGTAATGATTTCATTTCAATCTCGTCGTGGTGAGCTCCGATAGCGTTCACTACTTCAGGGTTTTCACCATATTTCTCAGCCCACTGCATTCCTAAAAGGGCGTGTGGTAATTCTGATTCCTGTTCTGGAACTTTACCGATATCGTGTAAAAGACCTGCTCTTTTGGCTAATTTTACGTTTAATCCTAATTCTGCAGCCATAGTTGCAGCGATGTTGGCTACTTCTCTTGAGTGCTGTAGTAAGTTTTGTCCGTAAGAAGAACGGTATTTCATTCTACCTACGATTTTAATCAATTCAGGGTGTAATCCGTGGATTCCTAAATCAATGATGGTTCTTTTACCTACTTCAATGATTTCCTCCTCAATTTGTTTTCTCGTTTTTTCAACGACTTCTTCAATTCTTGCCGGGTGAATTCTACCATCGGTAACCAATCTGTGAAGGGATAGTCTTGCAATTTCTCTTCTCACAGGATCAAAGCATGAAAGAAGAATCGCTTCCGGAGTATCATCAACGATGATCTCAACTCCTGTTACAGCTTCCAAAGCACGGATATTTCTACCTTCTCTACCGATAATTCTACCTTTTACTTCATCAGACTCGATGTTGAAAACGGATACTGAATTTTCAATAGCCTGCTCAGTTCCAATTCTCTGAATAGTCTGAATAACAATTTTTCTTGCTTCGTTTTTCGCATTCAGCTGAGCTTCTTCCATGATGCTCTGAACGTGTGCCTGTGCTCTTGTTTTAGCTTCAGCTCTCATGGTTTCTACCAGTTCTGCTTTAGCCTCCTCTGCCGTATAATTAGATATTTTTTCAAGTATTTCTACTTTCTTAGCCGTAGCTATATCTAATTCCTGCTGTTTTCTTTCAAGGATTTCGTTCTTCTTAGCGTAGTCTGCAATCTGCTTGTCTAAATCTTTTTCAAGTTTTCCGGTCTTGCTAAGTTCATCATTCAGCTTATGCTCTTTGTCTTTCGTTCTCTTTTCAACTTCCTGCATTTTCTTTTCACGGGACTGAATGTCTGCGTCATGCTGAGATTTCAGTTCCAGGAATTTTTCTTTTGCCTGAAGGTTTTTTTCTTTCTTTATGGATTCAGCTTGTACGGTAGCTTTTTCTATAAGGTTTTCGGCATTTTTTGTTGCATCATCTATGATAAATTTTGCCTTAGTATTCAATGAGCTTTTAGAGAAAAACATCCCTATGATTGCCCCAATAACTAAGCAAATAACGCCGGCTATAATGGCTGTTGTCATAATATATATTGAGTTTTAATTGTCTTCATATCCAAATAAAAAAGCCTACAATAATCCAGAGATTGAGAGTAAACTCCTAATCAACACGATTTGAACTGATTTCCATTGTCTGTAATCCGGAAATCCGGCACGCCATTCGATGGACATTTGTTCGGTAATTGTTTAGCGTTGAGTTTACCTTTAATGTGTTAGAATTATTGTAGGCAGTAATTTTTCAGGAAAAAAAATCTATTTCCCGATTTCATTCAACGATTGATTAATCTGAGCTAATCTCTCGTTGGTAGAATTAATATTTTTTTCGTAGTTAAGAGAAACTACTTCTGCATTGGTTCCCAGTTTAAGGGCACACATAGCCAAAGCATCCTGTTTATCTCTTACATCGAAGTTCTGTTCAAAATCTTTAATCATATTCTCGATCTGCTTCCCTACTTTACGCAAAGTTTCTTCCTCTGCTGCCGGTACGTTCAGCGGATACACTCTTCCTGCAATGTTGACGGTTATTCTCCTTATCTCCATTATAATCCACTGTTTTGAAGCTGAGCAATACAGAAATCAATTTCTTTCACCAATCTGTTGATATGGTTTTTCATTAATCTATTGTGTTCAGGATTTCCTGATATTGCTGAATAAAGTTTTATATTTTTTTGTTCTTCTGCTAATACCTGATTCTTTCTTCTCTCCTCATCATACTTCTTCTTCAACTCTTCATGCTCAATATTTAATTCTTTTAAATTTTCCGTAAGATTTTTATAGTTCTTTTGCAGAGTCGAAATCTTTCTCTCTAATTCTGAAAAATTGTTTTCTAAATCTTGAAGCATTTCAGGTTTGTATATTCTAACTAGAAGCAAAAATAAAAAAATAATAACACTAACAAAAATAAAACGCTCTATATTTTGATATACCAATAAAAAAGGAGGTGCAAATGCGCCTCCTATGTATTTTCAATGGAATATTTTTTATTCAAATTTCAGAACAAACATTACGGCTCTTGTCTGTAATGTTGAAATTGCAGAAGCCCAGTAAGGAGGTGTAGTAGCGTTATCAGCTACTTTCTCATTGTTCATGAAGAATGTTCCTCTTACGGCAGGAGTCAGTTTAAATTTGTTGAAATAAAACTGGATTCCCATTTCTGCAGACCACGCAAAGTTGTGGGTAGTTGATCTGTAGATTCCCTGCATGTTATCATCTGTGGAAGTTGAGTTAGACTGAAGGTTTACCACATAGTTCACCCCCGCAGCAATGTAAGGTCTTGAATTGTACCATCTTTGTCCGTGAAGTTCCAACATTACAGGAACGTCAATTAATGTAGATTTAATTTCTCTTACTTTATCCTTTTCCTGTAAAGGGAATGGCATAAAAGGAGGATTGGTCAAAGAACCGCCTGCATAAATGTCATTGGATTGAGTATTAAAAGTCAACTGTCTTTGTGCAAACTGTAAACCTGGTTCTATCCTTACATCAAGATAATCGTTCAGTCTCCATTTTGCAATAAGCCCGGCACCGAAGCTATAACTTTCCTTGGAGGTAACAAGGTTTTCATTATCATTCATCCCGTATTTCGGATGCAAAACAATGCGGTAATCCAGTCTGTTCCCGTTCAAATAAAACCCCCAACTGAATTTCTGCTCGTCGAAATCTTCCAACTTATCCATTCTGTTTCGGGTTCTGAATTGCGCGTTTGCAAAAACGGCAACATTTACTGAGGCTAAAACCAGTGCTTTTAATAGAAATTTATTCATAGGTTACTTTGTTGCTTTATAAATTGTGGCTATACCTAAACTTAATTTTTTATATTCTACTTTCTTAAATCCCGTATCTAAAAGAATTTGCTTCATCTTCTCCCCGAAAGGAAAAGCATTTACAGAATCCGGAAGGTATGTATACGCCCTATTATCCTTAGAAACCAATCTGCCGATGGCAGGCAATATATTTTTGAAATAAAACATATAAAATGGCCCCATGAAACCCTCAACCTTTGAAAACTCCAGTATATAAACACTTTTGTTATCTTTAACTACTCTTCTTAACTCTGCTAAACCTTTGGGAAGGTTTTCAAAATTCCTTACTCCAAATGCAACGGAAACAGCATCAAATCTATTGTCCTCGAAAGGTAAATTTTCTGCATCCCCTTTTTGCATGGAAATTTTGCCGTCTAATTTAAGTTTTTTTATTTTAATAACGCCAACATTCAGCATTTGTTGTGATAAATCTAATCCAACTACTTTAGAACCGGTTCCTTTTTCAATGGTAATTGCCAGATCTCCCGTTCCTGTAGCCACATCCAGCACTTCCTGCGGATTATCATTTTTCATCCATCTTACCAGTTTATTCCTCCACAAAACATCAATTTTCATGGATAAAACATGGTTCAGAAGGTCATACTTCGGTGCAATATTGTCGAACATATCCTCTACCTGGCTTTTTTTTGTAGCCTCTGAATTGTAGGGAGTAACTTTGGTGATATCTTTTGTCAAAACTTAAAACTTGTAATATTCTTTGTAATAATTTAGGTAATCCTGCTTTCTGAAGATTTTAGATCGGGATTCCACTTTCTGGATATTCTTGATCACTTTATCATAATCTTCATCCACATTGTAATAAAAATCTTCTGTGTAAAGCTTATTGAAGCGTCTGGCTCCTCCGTAATAATCCTTTCCGTCAATGACCGTTTTATCAAGGTTGGCCAGCAACGAATCTTTTTTAAGATTGTATCCGTAATACTGGTCATTCACATAGTAATCCTGATGGGTAATATTAATCAGACCACGAAGCTTATTCACTTCAAATGCCGAATCATAAAGCATTTTTTTGTTCTGATCAAAAACCTGAATAGAGTTTTTCCCTTTATTCAAATCCACATGCACATACTGCCCGGCAGAGATGATTCCTTCAGATCCGTTATTGATCTTAAAGTAATACGTATTCGGGGTAGGATTATCTACAACATAATAATTCTTCTTGGCTAAAAAAAGGAAGTAGATCCCAAAGGCAACGATAAACGCCACAGCTGCAATAAGTAAGCCTTTTAAGGACGAGTTGTTTTTCATAGATTGTAAAGTACAATTTTTGCAAATTTAATAATATTTTTAATTCTCCGTTATTAATATTAATTATTAACTTTGCATCTTTAAAAAAATCATATAAACGAATGCCGAATACGATCATTATTGGCTCTGGATCTTATATTCCGAACAGAGTTATTGGTAGAGATTACTTCATGAATTCCGAGTTCTACACTGAAGACGGAGTAAAGATTGAAAAGCCTGTGGAAGAGACCATTGCGAAATTTGTAGAGATTACAGAAATCGAAAACAGGAGATTCATTGAGGATGATCTTTCCAACTCTCAAATCGGTTATGAAGCTGCAAAAATTGCTCTTGAGGATGCAAAAGTAGATGGGGAAGAATTGGATTATATTATCTATGCAAGCAATTTCGGGGAAGTGACTGAAAACGGATATGCTGATTTTATGCCAACAATGGCAGCAAGAGTGAAGAATAAGCTGGGCATTAAAAACAGAAAATGTGTAACCTATGACATGATTTTCGGATGTCCTGGATGGGTAGAAGCAATGATTTTATCTGATAATTTGATTAAAGCCAAAGTGGCCAAAACAATTCTTGTCATCGGAGCTGAAACTTTAAGCAGAGTAACAGATCCACACGACAGAAATAGAATGATTTTTGCTGACGGTGCCGGAGCAGTAGTAGTAAAAGCAACTGACGAAGAAAATGTTGGAATTATCTCTCACAATACAATCTGTGACAATGGTCCGGAATTAAATTATCTTGAAAACGCCCCTTCTATCAATAAAGAAGTAGATCAAAAACGCCTTTATGTAAGAATGCTGGGAAGAAAAATATACGAATACGCGCTTAAAAACGTACCCGTTGCCATTAAAGACACCATTACAGATGCAGGTCTTTCTATTGAAGATATAGATAAAATCTTAATTCACCAGGCAAATGCTAAAATGGATTACGCGATGATTGAAAGACTTCACAGGCTGTATGACATTAAAGAATATGATCACTCGATCTCTCCTATGACGATTCAGGATCTTGGAAATACTTCTGTAGCAACAATTCCTACCATGTATGATTTAATAATTAAAGGAAAAATGGAGGGTCAAACGTTTAAAGAAAAAGGGAACGTTGTGATGACTTCGGTAGGTGCCGGAATGAACATCAATGCGCTCGTTTACAGATTTCCTTAAAATATTTAATAAACAAAAAAATATAAAGCACAGGGAAGTTATTCTTTGTGCTTTTTTTGATCAGAACATGCAAAAAAATTTTTTAATCATCGCTGGAATCTTCCTGTTTTTGGAAGTTTATATTTATCAGGCTATCAGAACACTTACTGATAACTCATGGATAAAAACCGGATATTGGGTACTCTCTTTAGCCGTGTATGGAATTTTCGCTTATGAAGTCACTCACTTCCAAAGATCAGACAGAAGTACGGTAAGAGCTCAGATTATGATCTCGTTATTTTTAATTTTCATTCTACCAAAAATTTTTGTCGTTCTGTTTTTACTAATTGATGATATCTTCAGAACCGGAGGATACCTGATCGGCTTTACCCAATCTTCAGAAAATTTCTTCCCGGAAAGAAGGAAATTTTTGAGCATTGTAGGCTTGGGAATGGGAGGTATTCTTTCCGCGCTTTTCATAGACGGGATTACTTTTGGTAAATACCGCCACACCGTAAGAAGAGTAAGGGTGAAGTTCAACAATCTTCCGAAAAGCTTCAAAGGATATAAAATCGTCCAGATTTCTGATGTTCACAGTGGAAGTTTCTCTGACCCCAGCAAATTACAACATGCTATAGATCTGATTAATGAGCAAAAACCTGACCTGGTGTTATTCACCGGAGATATGGTCAATAACGTTGCAGATGAGTTCAAGCCTTTCATTCCATTGTTTTCAAAAATCCAGGCTAAAGATGGTAAGCTTGCAATATTAGGAAACCATGATTACGGCGATTACGTATCCTGGGAATCACCTGCAGCCAAAAAAGAAAACCTTGACACCCTGATTAGTTATGAAAAGCAGGCTGGTTTTGATATGTTGAGAAACGAGCACAGAGTCATCGAAAGAAACGGAGAACAACTTTACATTCTTGGTGTTGAAAACTGGGGATTAAAACCATTCCCTCAATTTGGAAAAATAGATGATGCTTTAAAAAACGTACCGGAATCTGCTACAAAGATCCTGATGAGCCATGACCCTACCCATTTCGATTATGTGGTGAAAAAACACCCCGCAAATATCCACCTGACCCTTTCAGGACATACGCATGGGATGCAGTTTGGGCTGGATCTTAAAAATGTAAAATGGTCACCGGTGCAATATAAATATCCAAAATGGGCTGATTTATATGAAAGCGAAGGAAAACTATTATATGTAAACAGAGGATTCGGAGTATTGGGATATCCGGGAAGAGTTGGAGTATTGCCGGAGATTACGCTTTTTGAGCTGAGTTAGAGATGCGGGGTTCGGGATGCGAGTTTACTAGTTGCTAGTTACACACAACCTTAAACTTTAAACCTTAAACCTTGAATCCTCCCTAATCCCTGCAACCTACCATCTAAAATACATAATCTTTCATACGGGAAGTAGCCATTTCCCTGTCATTGAGAAAAGTAAGGAGGGCATCTAGTTTGTCCTCCATTTTTTTGCCCGAAAATAAGCTTCTGTAAAAAGGAATATCAAAACGGTATTTCTTAAAATCTGTAAACTGCCATGTGTTCAGGTAAATCAGTACAAATTCTTCATTCTGTAATGTTTCCAGCACCATATTCTGGTAATATTTCATCGGCAGGATCTGAAACACGAAATCATTATAAGGAAGCTGGCTGTAAGGAGAGATACTTTCAGGGACAATACTCAGTCCGTCCTCTTCTGTAATTTCCGTATCTCTTTTAAGCCTTTTGAAAGGAAAAAGAATATTGGCATTGTCAATATTGGAAACATAATTAAATTCCATCAGTTTCAAAATTTCCTGTGAAACCTTTACATCTTTTTGACGAATTCCTCTGATTTGTTTTTCCAAAAGATCCTGAATATTTTTTTTGGCATTCTCAATTTCTTCAGGATTGGAGTCTTTATTATAAAAAGCAATTTCATGCCCTTTGGATGAAATTGCTTTTATTAAATTTTGAAGTTTTCCGACAAGAGAAATCTCTACGAAAAAACTTGATTTGACATCATGAATATCTAAAATTCTAAGAATTGCTCTGGTATTATTTTCTATAATTTTCAATCGCTCATTATCAGTAATTTGGGAGCCGTTTTTTACTTCAGCTTCAATACAGGTGATGTTAAAAGTCAATAATACCATTTAAATTAAAGTTTATACAAATTCTATAAAATATTAAAAATCAGACGTTAAAAAGATAATTAATTAAAGTATTACTTTACATTATTAATCCTTGCTTAATTTAACTTTAAGATTCTTGATCATGTCCTTTGTCATTTCAGAAATTCCGAAATCATAAGTCAGACCCCAGTCTTTTTTAGCGACTGAATCATCAATAGAAGCCGGCCATGAATCTGCAATTGCCTGTCTGAAATCCGGGTTATAATCAATAGCAAAATCCGGAATTTCTTTCTTGATTTCTGCTGCCAGTTCTTTTGGAGTAAATGACATTCCTCCTAAATTATAAGAAGAGCGAACGGATAAACTTTCTTTCGGAGCGTCCATTAATTTCAGGGTTGCATTGATGGCATCATCCATATACAACATCGGCATTCCTGTATCTTCGGAAATGAAACTTGTATATTTTCCATCTTCAATGGCCTTATAGAAAATCTCAACCGCATAGTCAGTAGTTCCACCTCCTGCCGGAGTCTTCCATGAGATCAATCCAGGATATCTGATACTTCTTACATCTACACCATATTTATCGAAATAGTACTCACACCACTTCTCCCCTGCCATTTTGGAGATTCCATAAACGGTTGTCGGATTCAACACTACATCCTGTCCCACATCATGCTTTGGAATTCCTTTTCCAAATACAGCGATAGAACTAGGCCAGAAGATCTTTTTAAGAAGCCCTTCCTTCGCCATTTCACAAAAATGAAGCAGTGGCTCAAGATTCAGTTTCCAGGCGAAAATAGGCTGCTTTTCCGAAGTTCCGGATAAAAGCGATGCCAAGTGATATACTGTAGTAATCTCATAATCATGAATCACCTGTCTTACCAATTGGGTATTGGTAACATCCATTCTTTCATAGTGCCCGGCAGAAGTAATTCCTTCCTGCCATCTGTCTAATCCTGAAGCAACCACATTCTCCGCTCCGTGGATTTCAACAAGTCTGTTCGTAAGTTCGGTACCAATTTGTCCCAAGGCACCTGTAATCAGTATTCTTTCCGTATAGGATTCCATTTTTCAGATTTTTTTAGAATTGTACAAAAGTAAAAAAAACATGCCAACCATAATAAAAAAGGTGTATTTAAAATAGTATCGCGATAATGCTCTGTATTTTCAATCAGATAATTTCAATAAAAGAAAAAATCAAATGCAATGATCATCAGGTTGCTGTTCGGTGAAAATTCAATAATTTTGTTTCAAGAAAAAACAATCATATGAAGAAGATTTTAATTGCTTCGATGCTGTTAGCTGCTCAACTCAGCTGGGCTCAGTTCACAGATATCAATATTGTCAAGGAAGTACAGGTAAAAAAGAAAGGTGTAGTAGTCTCTGCACATCCATTAGCCAGTGAAGCGGGTGCCAAAATCTTAAAGATGGGCGGAAATGCCTACGACGCTGTTACTGCAACGCAATATGCCCTTGCTGTTGTTTATCCACAGGCAGGAAATATCGGAGGCGGTGGATTTCTGGTAGGCGTAAAAAACAATGGAGAAAAATTCACATTGGATTACAGGGAAACGGCTCCGAAAAAAGCTTCCCGCGATATGTACATTGATAAAAAAGGAAAAGCAGATACGGATCTTTCTCAAAACGGAAGACTGGCAGTAGGTATTCCCGGAAGTGTGGCCGGCTTTTTTGCTACCCTTAAATACTGCAAACTCCCTATGGAAAAGATTATTCAACCCGCCATTGATCTTGCGGAGAAAGGATTTGCCATTACAGATAAAGAAGCAGAAATGCTGAATAACCAAAGGGAAAAATTTCAGAAACATAACAAATCTTCTATCATTTTTGTAAAGGACACTCCATGGAAAGCCGGAGATTTATTAATTCAAAAAGACCTTGCTGAAACCTTGAAACTGATCCAAAAATTAGGAGCAAAAGGTTTTTATGAGGGAAAAACAGCTGATCTTTTAGTTGCTGAAATGAAAAGAGGCAACGGAATTATCACCCTTGAAGATCTTAAGAATTATAAGGTTGCAGAGAGAAAAGCCCTGGAATTTGAATACAAAGGAAGCAATGTAGTAACCATGCCTTTACCTTCAAGCGGCGGAGTTCTCCTGGCACAGATGCTCAGAATGGCAAGTTTTGAAAACCTTGAAAAATACCAGCAAAATTCTACAAAAGCAGTTCAGATCATGGCTGAAGCAGAAAGAAGAGCCTTTGCAGACAGGGCAGAATATATGGGTGATCCGGATTTTATTCAGGATAAAACTTCTTACCTCATCTCTGACGATTATCTGAAAGGAAGATGGAAGAGTTTCAGTTTTGATAAAGCTACACCAAGTGCAGAAGTAGGTAAAATCATAGAACAACCTAAAGAATCTATGCAGACTACTCATATTTCCGTTTTGGATAAGGATGGAAATGCAGCTTCTGTAACCACAACTCTTAACGGTTATTACGGAAGTAAGGTATTGGTTTCAGGAGCCGGATTCTTCTTAAATAATGAAATGGATGATTTCTCTATCAAACCAGGTGTACCCAACATGTTCGGTGCAGTGGGTGGAGAAGCCAATTCTATCCAGCCGAATAAGAGAATGCTGTCTTCCATGACCCCAACTATCCTCCTTAAGAATGGAAAACCTTATATGGTGGTGGGAACTCCCGGAGGAACTACCATCCCTACTTCAGTATACCAGTCTATTGTGAATGTTGTGGATTTTAAACTGAACGCCAATATGTCAGTGAATGCACCAAAATTCCATCACCAATGGCTTCCGGAAACGATTACGGTAGAAAATAACTTCCCTGAAAGCACAATTTCGGATCTGAAAAGCAAAAACTATGTTATTGAAAAGACCAAATACATTGGAAAAACAGAAATGATTGTTCTTGATGAAAACGGAAGCATCCATGCAGTGGCAGACGGCCGTGGAGATGACTCTGTTGCAGTGGAATAATAATATCTTTCAAAAAATTAAATACAGCTCCGGCTTCATTCTAAAAGGCTTTTGCCTTTTTACGAATGAAGCCGGAGTTTTTTATTGATCAGTCCTCTATCCAGATCTTTTAATGACTTTTGTCATGTTTTCAGATAAATTTTCTTAATTTTCGCCCTTAAAAAAACAAAACGACTGTTCTTTGAAAGCAAAAAAAATATACAATCAGCTTTATTTCCAGGTGATTATTGCCATCGTTGCCGGTATTCTTCTTGGAAAATTTTATCCTGAACTGGGAGAAAAAATGAAACCTCTGGGAGATGGATTCATCAAATTAGTAAAAATGATCATCGCCCCGGTGATCTTTATTACCCTCACGCTGGGAATCGCCCACATGACCGATTTGAAAAAAGTAGGCAGAATTGCCATAAAAGCAATGATCTATTTTTTCACATTTTCAACTCTTGCGCTTATCATCGGATTAATAGTAGGAAATATTTTACAGCCGGGTCATGGTTTAAATATTGATCCTGCTACTCTTTCAGGCGATGTTTCTCAATATCAGGCAAAAGCCCATGAATCAACGCTTACAGGATTTATTATGAATATTATTCCGGAGACTTTATTCAGTCCTTTGGTGGGTGATAATATTCTTCAGGTTCTTTTGGTAGCTATTTTAATGGGAGTTGCTTTGGTTTTAACAAAAGAAAAAAGCCAGAAAGTAACTGATTTCTTACAGGATCTGTCAACTCCGGTATTTAAAATTGTTCACATGCTTATGAAACTGGCCCCGATAGGAGCTTTTGGAGCTATGGCGTTTACTATCGGGAAATATGGGCTTCACTCGGTTATAAATCTTATTTTTTTGGTCGGCACATTTTACATCACTTCTGCTCTTTTTGTGGTGTTGGTATTAGGAGCCGTGGCATGGTATAACGGATTTAACATTTTCAAGCTTCTTTTTTACCTTAAAGAAGAACTCCTTCTTGTCTTGGGAACAAGCTCTTCAGAATCTGCCCTTCCGGGAATCATGGAAAAACTTGAAAAAGCGGGCTGCTCCAGGGCTATTGTAGGGCTTGTAGTGCCTACAGGATATTCCTTCAATCTCGACGGAACCAATATTTATATGACACTGGCCTCTCTGTTTATCGCACAGGCATTAAACATTCATCTTCCTATTGAAAAACAACTGATGCTTCTTCTGGTGGCCATGTTAAGTTCAAAGGGAGCCGCAGGTGTTACCGGTGCCGGATTTGTAACCCTGGCAGCAACCCTGGCAGTAGTTCCTGAAATTCCAATTGCCGGAATGACATTAATCCTTGGGATCGATAAATTTATGAGTGAATGCCGGGCACTGACGAATGTAATCGGGAATTCTGTAGCTACGGTAGTGGTTGCCAACTGGGAAAAACAGCTTGATAAAAAACAGCTTCAATTTTGCCTGGATCATCCGGCTGCAGTTGAGAAAAAGCTGGAAGTATAAGCAGGTGGCAGATCGTAGGTTGCAGGTTTTAGGAAAACAGCTGTGAAGTAGAGACAGAGGTTTATTAAGCTCAATAGTGAATTTTGCTTCGCAAATGAATGGTGAATTTTTTAATTACCACAAGCTATAAACCAGCAACAAAAAACAACAAGCAACCAGCAACTTTAAATCAAAATACTTAAGCTTGACGGCTGTACTTTAACATGAATCGGTGATTTGATTTTATTGAATTCACCGTCCAGGTGCCAGTTTTTGGTATTGACTTTAAATGATATTTCAGAGACTGGAAGATAGGTAACATAGTCATCATCTTTCAGTCTTTTGGTAAACATTCTGAAAGCAAACAGCGCAGAATAGGTCAAAGGAAACTTTTTCACCAAAACCATATCCACCAAACCATCACTTTTGCTGGCTTTCGGAGCTATGTAAGCGTTGTTACCAAACTGACGGGTATTGGCAATATTCATCATCAGATACCTTCCGTTGTACTGTTGATATTCTTCATCAAAAAACTTCACCTTGATAGGCTTGTAGTTGAAGAAGGTTTTTAAGGAAACTTTGATATAGTTTTTGAATCCGCGGGTTGTTTTTTCAAATTCTTTGACAACTTTACCGTCAAATCCTGTTCCTGAAACATTGATAGAAAGCCTGTCGTTCACCGTAAAAGTATCAATCTTTCTGGAGTTTTTGACCTTTATTTTTTCTAAAAGTTCATCCAGATTTTTACTGAACTGGGTTTCATTGGAAAATCCGTTTCCTGAACCAGCCGGGAAAATAGCCAGAATCTTTTCTGTATTAATCAGATTTTTGGCTACGGTAGAAATGGTACCGTCCCCTCCTATGGCCACAAAAATATCCACTTCTTCAAAATGAGACTGGATAAACTCATCGGTTCCGGGAATAGATTCTGATACATAATACAACGGGTTGTTAACCTTTGTTTTAAGTTCATTCAAAAACGGCTGATAGTTTTTTTTGGCCGAAAAAGGGTTGATAATAAAAGCTACTTTTTCCATTGACGCAAAATTAAAAAATGCTTCCTGATCTGGAAGCATTAATTTACTTAATTTTCATTCTTTCTTTAAATTCTGCATTTAATGTGCCTTTCAGGTCTTCCCAGGAAACAGGAATTGTGATATCACCTGCTGCAAAAGCGGCAATTTCATAAGGGCTGTAATGGAAATACAGGTTTTTATCATCAAAATAAAAGTTATCGGATGCTGGAATTTTCTCAACCAACAGCATTTCTGAGTTTTTCACTTCTCCGTCACCATCCATCGTTCCACTGTTGATTTTATCAATATTTTTCATCAGAATTGCTTCAATTTTATTTTTAGGCATTGAAGTAATGTCTTTCAGCTCTAATTTTTTACTGTTTTTAAGATCAAAAACTCTTTCTGAAAAACCATAATTATCATGAGCTCCCCCTTCATACCCGCTTCCTACATACTGAATATGCATATAATCATTTGTATTGGACATCAAATTCATATGTGAGCTTGAATACCAATTCTGAGCATAGGTAACATCTGAAACCCAATCTTTATTATCATTTTTTATAGAATTGAAATAATCATTCTTTTCTTTATCAAGGTAAGCCTGAAGACCTGCTTTGGAAAAGTCTTTGATTTTTTCATTCTGGAAATAGATGCTGTCTAATAACTTTTTATCTTTTAATGAAGGAAAAACCAATAGCTTTGAAGTGTAGTTTACTTTTAAAGAATCTGTGATCTTTGTAGAATCATTTACTTTGACAGAGTCTACCACAAATCCTTCTGTGGTTTTATTTTCGGTTTTTTCTACTGGCTCTGCCTTTTCATTTTTTTTACAGGCAGTCACTGCTAAGAAAGAAGATAATGCTATAACAGCAATCGTATTTTTCATAATTCTGATTTTTGATATCAAATACAAAAACCATTCAAAAGATGAATGGTTTTTGAAAAAACTTTATTTTTTTTATAAATCTTGCTTAAGTTTTCTTACATATTACTTTTTAACAAGGCTTATTACCTGGTTTTCAAACTTAGATGCTACTCCCCAGATTTGTTTAAATGCAGGATAATATTCTTTCGGATAATCTGAACTGCTCACTTTCGTGGTGGTAGTCACTTCCAGTTTATTTCCTTTTTGTTCCACAGAATAGGTATAGGCTATTTCTTTATCTTCAGTAACGATTCTTTTTTCTTTAGGCATTTCTTCAATAACATATCCTTCAGGGATTTCAAGAACAACCTTTTTCACTTTGGTGATCGGTGAACCAAAATCGATGGGATATTGTCTTACTTCTGTCTGATCAAACTCGTTGGAACTTTTGTTTAAAAAGAGCATCGGATTGATGATCATTTTCTTTCCTACTCTATCAATAAGGTTCATGGAAGAGAATTTCATGCTGCTTTCAAAATCTCCGTTTTCCAAAACTCTTGAATTGATATCCGTAAAGTCCATAGAAAAGTTTTCCTTATACTGCTTTTTATATTTCTCAGCGTTGTCATCATAGCTGTCTTTCACATACATGGCATAGGCACCTGTATCTCTGTCCGAATAGGTTCCGGAAATACTTCCGTCATCATTGATCTTACCATTGACTGTAAGGAAAGTGTTGCTTGATTTTATATTGGCCATTTGAATCTGCAGAGTCTTTTCTTTAGTGACCAAAATCCCATATTGATTCCAGTTTTTAAGAGGTATTTCATCCAGAGAGGATTGCTTTGAGGTAGCATCATAGATATGCAATTGATTATCAATATTGATAGAAGCCAATACAAAATTCATGTTGGAAATATTAGGTGATACCAGGTTAATTAACCCATTTTCCACGGTAGAAATCACCAACGGATCAGCTTTAAGACCTGCTTCGCGAAGCATCATTACAAGGAAAAGATTGATTTCTGCTGCATTTCCAACTTTAGTTTCCAACAGTTTTTTGATACCGTCTTCTGTATAAATTCCTTTATCTTTATTCCAGGTAAAAGTCTTCTGAACATATGAAAAAATAGCATTTGCCTTTTCAAGATCGGTTTTCATTTCTGAAACTCCTGCCGGCATGTTTTCTTTTGCCAGCTTTGTTCTTTTCAGTTCTCCTCCAAAATCGTCACTTTCATAAAGTCTTTTCCCGATCTGATCCCATGAGGATGAATACAGTTTAAGCTCACCAAAGTTAGTAGAGTTCAACTCTGCACTGATTTTCGTTCTGAAATTTCTGTCATTCCTTACAAACTTTTCAGTTTTAAAGCCTTTTAGGTTTTCATAAGCAAATCTGAAGGTTTTGTATTGGGCACCATACAGGTTCCTTTCCTCCATTTCTCTGTATTTAGGTGTAAGTCCGCCAGTATAGTTCACATTGTATGACATATTGATAGGCGTATCAAAAACATATTCTGTGTTCAGTGAAGGAGTATCAGATTCTATCAATACTTCTGGAATCATAAAACGGAACGGAGAGATAATTTCATACTGATATTCTAAAACTGATCCGTTTTTCACGCTCGGAAAAGCAAATTTTGTCAGCGTAACATATTTATTCTCCTTACTTTTATATTGTGAACTTTTTTCCACTTTTACCGGAACCGTGATTCCGTTTTCAAGATTGTATGTAAAAGCCTTGAACTTACCCAGCGATTCTCTGTTGGTTCCAACATTATAAATAGGGATTTCAAGATTCAGCCAGTCTTCCGCCTTATCCTTATCATAAATCTTAACTCTGTAATAATATCTTTTGTGCAGATTCCCTGTGTTTGCATCCACCATAAAATAAGCCGATTTATACAAAATTTCAGCAGGGGCATTCTCATCCAATAAAGATTTTGCTTTTGATAAATCTGCATCGTTGAACTTCGGAGGATTCAGAAATTCATATTTCTTCTGAGCATTAATCATTATTGCATTGGCAGAGCAAAGGACCAATACTATTAGTTTTTTCATGGTTATATTTTTGTTATTAAAATTTTTGAATTATCCATGTTCAGAATTTTTTTTCTGAAGCTTATGTAATCATTATATTTTTCTTTTGGATACAATCCTTTATTGATCTGCATTTTTCTGATCACTTTTACCTGATTATCATTTTTAACAAAGCTTAGCTTATATGATCCAAATTCAGAAGTGATGTTTGAATTATCCGGGGTTTCATCAATTTTATAGCCCAAAGGAAGGATAAAAGCAATTTCGTATTCATCTTCGAAAGACATATTGACTTCAAAAGGAAGTTCACGGTTTTCATCTGTCTTATAAACAACATCAGAAAAAATGGGTACAGATCTGAATAAAAGGCTGTTTCCTGCTTTTTTAGAGAAATTATTGGTTTTAAAATCAAGGTCATACGTAATAACAGCATTGTCTCTGTCATTGTTAAAGTTTTTCATTTCCACTTTTTCAAAGTTCAAAATGTCAAA
Source organism: Chryseobacterium rhizoplanae (assembly GCF_900182655.1). Lineage (GTDB taxonomy): Bacteria > Bacteroidota > Bacteroidia > Flavobacteriales > Weeksellaceae > Chryseobacterium > Chryseobacterium rhizoplanae. The sequence continues at coordinate 94,637 of NZ_FXTC01000001.1, read as the reverse complement.
ATTGGCTTTTACCGCATCATTTTTCTCTTTTGGATTGAGATTTACGAACCTTAAATTATAATCATACTGATTTCCTGTATAGTAAAAGTTTCCTGTTCCGGCGATACTGTTATCCTCGTTAAGATTAATTTTCAACACCTGCTTCTCTTTATTTTGTTCTGCTTTATACACCGGTGTATTGATAAGTTCGATTCCCTTTGGGGTCACTGCCAGTACATTTCTATCGGTTGTACTGTAACTTAAATGATTAAAAGCCATTTGCTGAGAAGTATTTTCAAGCCAGATATTCCCCTTTTCAGTCGGAACCATCAGGATAACGTGGTTTCCACCCATAGAAGGAAATTCAGGGTCAAAAGAAACCTGCGAACGGCCGGAGGTGATGATACAATAATTGGAAGGAATCCCTGCTTCATTCAGAAGAACTTTCATATAATTCGTAAGTCCCTTGCAGTCTCCATAGCCTTTTTTCTGAACCTCATCCGGCATCATAGGCTGCCAGCCTCCTATTCCTAAGGCCACAGCAATATATCGGCTTTTGTTCTGCATGTACTGATAAATTTTCTTCACCTTATCCTCCACAGATCCCTTCAGTTGTAAAGATGCCACTTCCGCCTTGATCGCAGGAGTAGAAGCTGAAACAGGTATCAGAAGATCATTATAAATCCAGGTTCCGAAATCTGTCCAGCTATTTAAAGTTCCCTGCTTTCCCGCTAAGCTGAATTTTGCCAGTGCAAAGTTTACTGAAGGCAAAATTTTAACGGGCTGCGGTATCATAAAAGCATCATCAATTGCAGGTACGTTTTTATATGAATAAGTTTTATCATTTACTCCGCCACTTTCTATAACAGAAGCATAGTTGTATTTTGACGGATATATCTTAGTACGAAGTTCAATTCCTGAAGTATTAATGACTTTAAACTGTGCTTCTTCCAGAGATGTTTTGATAGAAGTAAAGGGTACAAAGTCAGGAATAAAAACTGTATTTTCATCATCAGTTTCATAAAAAAAGTCAACGGTATAAGGATATTGAGCCGGTGTATAAGAATATACCAAGACTCTGTTATCAGAATAAAAAATTCCCTGGGGATTGTTTGCTACATCCTGAAAATCAGATTTTGAAACACTTTTAATCTTTTTTCCGGCTTCATCGTAAATGGTAACTTTTACATTTGAAATACGTCTTGCTTTATCATAAGGAATATAAGCTGTAGCCTGATCATTACCATCTTTGTTTAAAACGGTAGTAACCGTATTATACTGATATTTTATCTGATCAACTTTGTTTATCTGAGCTGTTGTAAAATCTTTCCGTATAACAACATTCGCATTTTTCTTTAAATTCTCAGGAATTGCAGAAGCAGGATAGCTTTGTGCAAAATATAATGAGGCAACAGAGAACGCCCCAAGAACTAATATTTTCATCATAGTTATTAAAATTAAGCAAAAATAAGAAAATCTTAATAACTGTTAAAAAAAATATAAAAGGCTTCAACACAGTGAAGCCTTAAACCTAATACTTAAAAAGTACTTTTTGGATGTACTTATAAGGATATGAACACATTATCAACTTTTCATTATCAAAATTCTGAAAAGTTAAAACAGAATATTTATACTCATTCCAAATATTTATTCTGTGCATGAAGTAATAAAACTTCATATTGTCTGCGTTTCAAATTTAAAATAAATTATGATTCATATAATTCAAAATCTGTAGAATTAATAATAACCAGCAGTACAATTAATTCTACAACCTAACAACCATTCATAAAAAAAGACCTCATTTCTGAAGTCTTTAAGTTTTTCATTTTCTTTTTAATCATTTGGAACCAGTTTACTATCATAACGATCACTGCCAAGCCCCAACACAGGAATAAAGATAAATCCAAAAAGGAGAATCAGAATGGTGTAAAGAGGAGTTTCTTTGGCAAAACCTTTGGCCAGTCTGTCATATACAACCCAGCACGCATAGATGTTTACCAACGGGATAAAGAACAGAATGATCCACCATATGGGCTTCTTCACGATTTCCAGCAATACTATTGAATTATAAATCGGGATAAAAGCGGCCCAGGCATCTTGTCTTCCTGCTTTCTGAAAGATCTTGTACATGCAGTATCCATAGAAGATATAGCATAGTAAGCCGAAGAACATTGTTCCGATCCCTAATCCTGCAGCGGCTGCTCCAGACACTGCATCTGTCCCATTGTAAGGGTCTGTTTGTAAAAGAGTTAACATATTATTGTTTTTTTGGTTTATCCAAATATAAAAAAAGCTTCTAAATAATTAGAAGCTTTTTTTATTATATTTTTAAAAAGGTTTATGCATCAATTTTTGCATATTTCGCATTTTTCTCGATAAACTCTCTTCTTGGCGGAACTTCATCTCCCATCAACATTGAGAAAACACTGTCTGCTTCCACTGCATTATCAATGGTTACCTGTTTCAGAATTCTGTGTTCAGGATTCAGGGTTGTTTCCCAAAGCTGTTCAGGGTTCATTTCCCCAAGACCTTTGTAACGTTGTACTTCTACCCCTTTTCCGTCCGGAGACATTTCTAAAGTAAACTCTTCACGTTCTTTTTCATTGTACGCATATACTTTTTTGTTACCTCTCTTTAATAGATATAAAGGCGGTTGAGCAATATAGATATATCCGTTCTCAATAAGTTCCTTCATATATCTGAAAAAGAAAGTAAGAATCAGAGTAGAAATGTGAGAACCATCGATATCAGCATCGGTCATAATCACAATTTTATGATATCTAAGCTTGGCCATATTCAACGCTTTGCTGTCTTCTTCAGTACCTACAGATACTCCAAGGGCAGTATAGATATTTCTGATTTCCTCGTTGTCATATACTTTATGAAGCATAGATTTCTCTACGTTCAAAATTTTACCTCTTAACGGAAGAATAGCCTGGAAGTGTCTGTCTCTTCCCTGTTTAGCCGTTCCACCTGCGGAATCTCCCTCTACAAGGAATAGTTCAGATTCAGCCGGGTCTTTGGATGAACAGTCAGAAAGTTTCCCGGGAAGACCAGAACCTCCCATCGGAGATTTTCTCTGAACCATTTCACGGGCCTTTTTCGCAGCCTGTCTTGCCTTAGCAGCTAAAACAACTTTTTGAACGATTATCTTAGCTTCATTAGGATTCTCTTCCAGGAAGTTTGTAAGCATCTCCCCTACAATTTTATCAACAGCACCAGAAACTTCAGAGTTTCCTAATTTTGTTTTGGTCTGTCCTTCAAACTGAGGTTCCATTACTTTTACAGAAATCACAGCTGTTAATCCCTCACGGAAGTCATCACCGGTAATTTCTACTTTTTCTTTTGCCGGAAGCCCCAATTCATCTGCATATTTCTTTAAAGTTCTTGTTAAAGCTCTTCTGAAACCAGCAAGGTGGGTACCTCCTTCATGGGTATTAATATTATTAACATAAGAGTGAAGGTTTTCGTTGAATGACGTGTTATAACGCATCGCCACCTCAACAGGAATATCATCTCTTTCGCCTTCCATGAAAATCACGTGCTCCATAATAGATTCACGGTTACCATCGATATAAGCAACAAATTCTTTCAACCCTCCTTCAGAATGAAAAATTTCAGAACGGAAAGAACCGTCTTCCAATTTTTCTCTTTCATCGGTAAGCGTAATTGTAATTCCTTTATTAAGGTAAGAAAGTTCTCTTAAACGGCTTGCTAATGTATCATAGTTGTAAATCAGTTCCGTAAAAATGGTATCATCCGGCTGGAAAAACTGCTTTGTTCCTCTTTTATCACTATGTCCGATCTCTTCAACCTGAGTCTGTGCTTTTCCTTTAGAATAAATCTGCTGATAAACATTTCCGTCTCTGTAAACAGTAGTTACCATTTCGTTGGAAAGTGCATTCACACACGATACCCCAACTCCGTGAAGACCTCCTGAAACTTTGTAAGAGTCTTTATCAAACTTACCACCGGCTCCAATTTTTGTCATTACAACTTCAAGAGCTGATTTCTGCTCTTTTTCGTGGAAATCAACCGGGATACCTCTACCGTTATCACTTACTTCAATTCCGTTCCCTTCCTTGATGCTAACGAAGATCGTGTCGCAGTATCCTGCCAATGCCTCGTCAATAGAGTTATCTACTACTTCATAAACCAAATGGTGAAGACCTCTTGTTCCTACATCACCAATGTACATTGAAGGACGCATACGAACGTGCTCCATTCCTTCCAATGCCTGAATACTACTAGCTGTATATTGTTTTTGACTCATATTAAATATTAAAATTCTTGCTCTATGCAAAGACTCACAAATATCGTGATTTTTTTCGAGGTATGAAAGTTAAAAAGTGTCAAAAAAATGTAGAGTTTTCTTATTGAAAACATAAGGAGCAAGAAGATAATAAAAGATTCAAAATTAAAAGGTATTGGTGAAATACCAACTGTTGTAAATCATATTCAACATCAATAATTTATGCGTAAATTTATTTACTGAAAAGTTGATATTATGGATGATTTTATAGCTGCCCGTGCCCAGATGGCGCTTTCACTGGGCTTTCATATTATATTCTCCTGTGTGGGTATGGTGATGCCTTTTCTCATGGCTTTTGCCCATTGGAAATACCTAAAGACCAATAATGAAGTATATAAAGGGCTTACAAAAGCTTGGAGCAAAGGAGTAGCTATTCTTTTTGCTACCGGAGCTGTTTCGGGAACAATGCTTTCTTTTGAGCTGGGACTTTTATGGCCCGGTTTTATGAAACATGCCGGTCCTATTTTCGGAATGCCTTTCTCTCTTGAGGGAACAGCCTTTTTCATTGAGGCTATTGCCATCGGGTTCTTTTTATATGGCTGGGAAAGATTCAACAAATGGTTTCACTGGTTCTGCGGATTTCTTGTTGGGGTAAGCGGGCTTGCTTCCGGTATTCTGGTAGTAGCAGCCAACTCATGGATGAATTCTCCAACGGGTTTTGATTATATAAATGGACAATACCTTAACATAGACCCTATTAAAGCGATGTTCAATGATGCATGGTTTCCACAGGCTCTTCACATGACTGTTGCTGCATTTTGTGCCACAGGATTTGCGGTAGCCGGAGTTCATGCTTTTATGATCATGCGAAAAAGAAATATCGAATTTCACACCAAAGCGTTTAGAATTGCGGTAGGTTTTGCTCTTATTGGCGCATTCGGAGCGCCTTTAAGCGGTGATGTTGCTGCAAAATCGGTAGCAGAACGACAACCGATAAAACTGGCTGCTATGGAAGCTCATTTTGAAACTGAAAAAGGAGCTTCATTTATCGTTGGGGGAATTCCTGACGAAGACAAAGAAGAGGTGAAGTATGCTGTTAAGATTCCAAAGGTATTAAGCTTTCTGGTGAGTAATGATTTCAATGCTGAAGTAAAAGGTCTTAAAGATTTTCCGAGAGATGAATGGCCTCCGGTTGCAGTTGTTCATTATGCTTTTCAGATTATGATCTTTTTCGGAGTGGTCATGATTGGTATTGGAGTTATTTATTTATATTCTTTTTTCTTCAGAAAGGAATGGCTGAATAAAAACTGGCTGTTAAAAACTTTTTTAATAGCAACCCCTTTTGGATATATTGCACTGGAAGCGGGATGGACTGTGACGGAAGTGGGAAGACAACCCTGGATTATTTACGGAATTATGAGAACAGTAGACGCTGTTACCCCAATGCCTGGAATACAGTATTCCTTCTACTTCTTTACTGCAATTTTCATATCATTATCGATGATTCTTATCTTCCTTTTAAGAAGACAGATTCAAATGGTACCGAAACTTTACGATCCTACCGACCCTCAGTTTAACGATAAAAACAAAAAATCATGATCTACGTTGTTATAGGTTTTCTCTGGCTTTCCATCTGTCTTTATATTATCCTGGGAGGGGCCGATTTCGGAGCTGGTATTGTAGAGCTTTTCACCAATAAAAAAGCCAGACATAAGACTCAGGAAATCATGTATGAGTCTATTGCTCCTGTATGGGAAGCCAATCATATGTGGCTGATCATCGCAATTGTAATTCTTTTTGTAGGGTTTCCCGAAATCTACACCACCATGTCTACCTATCTTCATATTCCTTTGGTATTGATGCTGGTAGGCATTATTGCAAGAGGAACGGCATTTACTTTCCGACACTATGATGCTGTGAAAGACAACTGGCAGGTTTTATATACCCAGATTTTCTATTACGCGAGTCTTTTAACACCTTTCTTTTTAGGGTTAATAGCTGCTGCAACGGTTTCTCACTCTATCAATCCTGACGCGGTAAGTTTTGTGGATTTATATATTTTTAGCTGGCTGAACTGGTTTGGAGTTTCGGTAGGTCTATTCACTGTTGCATTGTGCGCTTATCTTGCTTCTATCTTTTCATTAAGGGAGACCCGTGATAAGGCAGATCTTTTGCTGATGATAAGAAAGTCCAAGCAAACGATGATTTTTGTGGTCATTACCGGAATACTGGTATTTTTAACAGCTTATATTTCAGATATTCCGCTTTTGATGTGGGTATTTTCCAAACCTTTGGGGATTATGGCTATTGCCTTTGCAACGATTGCTTTATTGCTTATTTTAAGAGCGCTGAACCGACAAAAACTGCTTCCGGTACGTGCGTTGGCAGGATTTCAGATGGTCATGATCTTAGTAGCTGCAACCTATCAGCATAATCCTAATATAATTTTATTAGGAAACGGACAGCATCTTTCCCTACTGGAACATATGGCTCCCGAAAAAACCATTGCCGCATTGGGATGGGCTTTAATGCTGGGTTCATTATTTATTCTTCCCTTTTTATTTTATCTGATGGCATCGTTCAGTAAACTTAGAAAATAGGCTTCTACACCTGCTCAGTGGTCTGTTTGGAAATGGATTCATATCAATACCGTAGCTCCTTTTAAAAATTTTAGGATACAGCTTCGGAAATAGAAAAAAGAAAGGTACAGAATAGCTCTGTACCTTTTATATTTATATCTTCTGAAAAATCTTAAGCCAATTTCATCAAAAGATTTTCATCAATATTCTCTACTTTCAGCAGATAGATACTATTAATTCTTAATTGCTTTTTTAGAAATTATCTGTCCATTTTCCTTGGTTATTTTAATAATATAAATCCCTTTTGGAAGCGCAGAAGTATTGTTGTCTTTTTGTCCTGAATTTTTCAAGACCAATTGCCCAGCTTGATCATAAATTTCTGTAAATTTTATTTTTTCTGTGGTTTTAAAATGTAATTCATCTCTGAAAGGATTGTTAAAACTAATTTCGTCAGTCTTGTTTATATTTTCACGTGTATTCAAAGTACTTTCTGAAATTAAATATCTTTTGATAAATCTAGGATTTACAAAGAGATAGAGATAACCATCTTTTACAGAAATAAATACTTTGTCATCAGGATTTACCATAGCAGTGGTAATTCCTGTATCTAAAAGATTCTGACTGTTTATCGTACTTAATCCATTATTATTGAAATTGGCGAGATACATCTTTTTCGGATAGTTATCATCGAAAACAGGAATAATATAATTATTATCATTGACAACAGCAAAATCCTGGTTGTACAATAAATTTGTAGCACTTATGTTACTTGGTAAATCAATTCTACCATTATTTCCAAAAGAATTATCTAACATTCCCGTTGATAATGTTTTTGTTAAAAAGTTAGTATTATTATCAAATAAATAATTAATGAAAGAATTGTCATTTAAAACACGAAATTTCATAATCGTACCAGAAGTTCCTGTAGAAAATTGCGCATCTCCGTTCACCCCGAAATTAGTGTCATAATAACCGGTTGTGTAATTCATCTTTCTAAAATGAGAATAATTACCATCGTATTCTAAAACAGAATTGTCCGAAAATAATGGAACGAATTCCTGATGATAATCAAAAGTTGGATAGCCATAATTTGTTAAAAGATTATTACTCGCAAGACTTCCATTGGTACCAAAAGTTGTATCTAAATTCCCTGACTGTGTGTATTGATAAAAATTATTTATGGTTCTGATAATTAATTTGCCATCAGGAAGTACTTTTCGATAAATTTCTGACGGATGATAGCTTAGCGATTGTCCGTTCGTTCCATAAGTTTGATCTAAAGTTCCATTATACAAATATTTTCTACCAGAAAACATGAATAGATGCGATGAAGTAAGATGATACACAAAATCTGCATCTTCGTTAGCATTATAGTTTTTTGGGAAAAGAAAAGAACCACCTGTACCAAAACTACCATCTACGCTACCATTATTATTGAGCATTGTAACTCTGGAGTAAGTAAGATCCGGATCTACAAGATCATAATTTTGGACCATTATTTTGTCATTTAAAAAATGGTAAGAAAGAAATGCAGTAACATCTGATCCTAAATCAACTGTACTATTATTCCCAAAATTAGAATCTGGGATTAAGTTAATTTGTGCATTGATCAGAGAACTGATCAATACAATACTTGTAGTAATTAATTTTCTCATTAAAATGTGTTTTTATCTGGTGCAAATTAATGAAAAAATACAAAAGCGAACAAAATGCTCGCTTTTATATAATATTATAGAAATGATTTCGACTAAACCAATGTCATCAAAAGATTTTCATCAATTTTCTCTACTTTCACAATATTGTTCTTGGTCAGAGTTTTAGAAGCTTTATCCCATTTTTTACCGGATAACTGGCTTCTTTCTTTTACTTCAGCTAAGGACATTGCTTCTTCCTGAGAATTAAGGATTTCAAGGATTACCTTTTCATCTTCTCCCAATTCAATCTGTGGAACTGCTTTTTCAGGTCTCATTTGAGGGAAGAATAATACTTCCTGGATGGATGCATTATTCGTTAAAAACATGATTAATCTGTCCATACCGATTCCTAACCCTGAAGTTGGCGGCATTCCATATTCCAATGCTCTTAAGAAGTCCTGATCGATGAACATTGCCTCGTCGTCTCCTCTTTCAGATAAAGTCATCTGTGCTTCAAAACGTTCTCTCTGATCGATAGGATCATTAAGCTCTGAATACGCATTGGCAATTTCTTTACCACATACCATTAATTCAAAACGCTCTGTTAAGCCTTCTTTGCTTCTGTGTTTCTTTGTCAGTGGAGACATTTCGATCGGATAATCTGTAATGAATGTCGGCTGAATAAAGTTTCCTTCACATTTCTCGCCAAAGATCTCATCAATTAATTTTCCTTTCCCCATCGTCTCGTTTACTTCAATACCGATAGACTTGGCAAAATCGTATAATTCCTTCTCCGTTTTTCCTGTAATATCAAATCCTGTATATTTCAGGATCGCTTCTGTCATGGAAACTCTTGGGTAAGGAGCTTTCCAGTTGATCGTGTGTTCACCGAAAGTAGATTCTGCATTTCCATTCACCTGAGTGGCACAGAATTCCAATAATTTCTCAGTGAAATCCATCATCCAGTTGTAGTCTTTGTATGCTACATAGATCTCCATAGCGGTAAACTCAGGGTTATGCGTTCTGTCCATCCCTTCATTTCTGAAGTTTTTAGAGAACTCATATACTCCGTCAAAACCACCTACGATCAATCTTTTCAGATACAATTCGTTGGCAATTCTTAAATATAATGGAATATCTAATGCATTGTGATGCGTGATAAACGGTTTTGCTGCTGCTCCACCAGGAATTGACTGTAAGATAGGAGTTTCTACCTCAAAGTATCCCGCATCGTTGAAGAATGTTCTCATGGCATTGAACAGTTTTGTTCTCTTCACGAAAATTTCTTTAACCTGTGGGTTTACCGTCAAATCTACATAACGTTGTCTGTATCTTAATTCCGGATCTGTAAAGCCGTCGTGTACAACACCGTTTTCGTCAGTTTTAGCCTGAGGAAGAGGGCGCAAAGCCTTTGTAAGGAGTGTAAAATTCTTTACTAAAACCGTCATCTCTCCTACCTGTGTAGTAAACAACTCTCCTTCGATACCGATAATATCACCGATATCCAAAAGATGTTTGTATACTTCATTATATAGTTCTTTATCTTCACCCGGACAGATCTCGTCTCTGTTGAAGTAAACCTGGATTTTTCCTTTAGAATCCTGCAATTCTGCGAAAGAAGCCTTCCCCTGAATTCTGCGGGACATCAATCTACCAGCGATCTTCACCTGTTTACTTTCAGAAAAGTCCTGTTTTATAGATTCTGTAGTATCTGTAATGGTATACTCATCCGCAGGGAACGCATTAATCCCCATTTCAGTAAGCTTATTCAGCTTTTCTCTTCTAATGATTTCTTGTTCTGATAATTGCATTTCTTATTTTTCTAAAAGCGTACAAATTTAGGCATTTTTGACATGACCATCAATGGCTTTTTTCAGAAATTTTAAAATGTGTTGAGGAATGGTGTTGAGATACGAGATTCGGGATAATGGGATATAAGATTCGGGATGCTGCCAATAGTGAATTTTGCTTCGCAAGTGAATGGTGAATTTTTTAATAGAGTTAGAACGTCTATCCTTAATTTTAAGCATCAACGAAATAAACTTGCAACAAAAAAACCAGAAACCAGAAACCAGAAACCTTAAACTTTGAATCTTGAACTTTTAAATAAACCAGGTTTTTCTGTCTTTTTGAGGAATAAACGTCCAGGCCAGCATTCTGCTTACCTTTTGTCCCTGAGCCATATCAATGGTTTTCACCTCTGCAGCGTTTACTTTCTTTAAAAGATTGTTAAGCTTATTGAGGTTGTCTTTTTTAGAAACCAGACACGTGAACCAAAGAACCTGTGATGAAAATAATGCACTTTCATAAATCATCTTTGTAATAAAAGCCAGTTCACCTCCTTCACACCAAAGCTCAGACTGCTGGCCGCTAAAGTTAAGAACAGGTTTGGTTTTCTTTGATTTATTAAGATTTTTTGTTTTCCTGATATTTCCTTTCATTGCAGATTCTTCGGAATCATGAAAAGGAGGATTACACATGGTGAAGGTAAACCTGTCATCAGGATTAATGATATTGGTAAAGATATGATCAGCATCAGGCTGACTTTTCAATTGAATTACGGATGAAAGATCCGGGTTTTGATCCAAAATAGACTGAGCATTTGTCAAAGAATCCTGATTGATATCTGTTCCCAGCATCGTCCAGCCATAAGATTTGTGACTGATTAAAGGATACACAAGATTGGCTCCTGTTCCTATGTCCAATCCTTTGATAGAATTTCCTGTAGGAATTCCATCCAGCTGTTCAGCTAAAAGATCAGCAATATAGTGTATATAATCTGCCCTTCCGGGAATGGGAGGACAAAGATTGGTGTCGGGAATATCCCAGCCTTTAATATGGTAAAAATGTAAGAGTAAGGCTTTATTGAGCAGTTTCACCGCCTTTGGAATGCTGAAATTAATGGTTACCGTCTGATAAGCATTAACGAAAACGAAGTGTTTCAGTTCCGGCACACAAGAAATAAGCGCATCAAAATCATAAGGATTACGATGCAGATTTCTTGTGTGCAGACTGGATTTTTCAGCGGACATATTTTATTTCTTCTGACTTAAAATATATTCCACCATTTTTTTGGCATCTTCTTTAGATACCTGTGGATGGGCAGCCATAGGCACACTTCCCCATACTCCACTTCCGCCTTCTATAATTTTGGAAGCCAGCAATTCTGTATCCTTTTCAGAGTACTTCCCTGCGATTTCCTTATAAGAAGGTCCTATCATTCTCTCATTCACAGAGTGACATCCTGAGCAATCCAATGTTTCCATGATCTGATCACCTGAAAGATTAGATTTAGCCGGTTCTGAAACAGCTGCTGTCTCAGAGGAAGGAGCCACTTCTGCTGTATTTTCTTTTTTAGAACAGGAAATGATCAGAAGACTGAGTGTTCCTGCCAAAAGTATTTTTTTCATTATTTCTTCGCTGTAGAATCTGTTTTAGCAGCTTCAGGAGCAGTTGTAGCAGGAGTTGCAGCAGCAGGAGCAGCAGTTTTAGCTGTAGAATCTACAACAGTAGTTGTTTCTGGTTCTTCAAGCATTGTGTTAGTATCCTGTAAAGAATGATCTGGCTTTTTTTTGCAGCTTGCTAATAGTAAACCTCCGATAAATGCGATTGCTAATACTTTTTTCATTTTTTTCTAATTTGGTAGCAAAAATATAAAAAATAAAGTTTTAAACTTATGACAAATGTTTTCTTTGATAAATATTTTTTAAGGGCTGAATTGTAATCAGATCAATAAAAAATAATTCAAACATTAGGGAGATTTAAACAAGCTTGCTATTTTTGTATCACGGATCATCCGAACCAAATCAATCTATTAATTGAAAAGTTTATGATTAAAAAAAGTAAATCGGGTACAGCTTTCTTTGCTCTACTCTCTTCCCTGCTTCTTTCCTGTGATAATTCATCGAACGAGCCACAATCAGAATATTCTGATAAAATTGAATCTGTAACGCTTTTAAAAACTACAAAGTCCTGGGATGGAACTGTGTATCCGGCTTATCCCGCAACACAGCCTGAAATCTCGGTTCTGAAAATTGCTGTTCCTCCCAACAAAGCTCTGGACTGGCATAAGCACCCTGTCATTAATGCAGCGTATGTAGAAAAAGGAGAAATCCAGATCGAGAGAAAAGAAGACGGCAAAACACAATGGATAAGAAAGGGCCAGGTTCTTCCTGAAATGATTAATACCGGCCACAGAGGAAAAACCGGAGATAAAGGAGCAACGCTGATTGTTTTCTACAGCGGAACTCCTGATATTCCTTTGTCTGAACCCGTAAAATAGTTGTTTTAAACGCTATGTTCACAAAGTAATTATGTAACTCTATTTTTTCGTTCGCAAGGGCACTTCGTTTAGCTAATGACAGTAAACTTTGCTAAGTGAAACGCCTTTGCGACCGTTTTAACTGTGATTTAATAGCATCTTTGCGATCGTAGCGTTTAACTATTCCTTTATCTGAACCGGCACAATAACTAGTTTAACCGCTACGTTCGCAAAGTAATTACGATAAAACTATTTTTGTTCGCAAGGGCACTTCGTTTAGCTAATGACAACGGACCTTGCTAAGTGAAACGCCTTTGCGACCGCTTTAACTGTGATTTAATAGCATATTTGCGATCGTAGCGTTTAACTATTCCTTTATCTGAACCGGCACAATAACTAGTTTAACCGCTACGTTCGCAAAGTAATTACGATAAAACTATTTTTGTTCGCAAGGGCACTTCGTTTAGCTAATGACAACGGACTTTGCTAAGTGAAACGCCTTTGCGACCGCTTTAACTGTGATTTAATAGCATATTTGCGATCGTAGCGTTTAACTATTCCTTTATATGAACCGGGCACAATGACTAGTTTAACCGCTACGTTCACAAAGTAATTATGTAACTCTATTTTTTCGTTCGCAAGGGCACTCCGTTTAGCTAATGACAATGAACTTTGCTAAGTGAAACGCCTTTGCGACCGTTTTAACAGTCAATTTAATAACATTTTTGCAATCCCAACGTTTAATAAAAGATTATTATCGTTATATTTAATCCATGGTTTTAATTTCAAAAATTCTGTTTTTTACCAGTCATCATGGTTTTTATACTGTGATTCTGTTGCTGGTATTCTTTGGAGGACTGTCGTACCTGACCAAAAAAGCATGGTTTTTGATCCCCATTATTCCTCTTGCTATATTAAACGGATTTGGAGGACAGTTTTTAAATGCATGGTTTTTAAACAAATACGGAGTGGAGAGCACCGCCATCATCACTTCTGATGTAGAAACCAATTCTACCCTGAACGATATGTATATTCATGACTATGAAGCTATTGTAAAGAAACAGGACGGGAAATATATTTCAACATTTTTCTCAACAACAACAGCTTCTATTTATCCGATTGAAAATGCAATCAGAATCCCGCAAACGGAGGTTTCTTTTCCTGTAAAATACATTCCGGGCTATGAAAAAAACATAGTGATTCTCTACAATAAGTCTGATGAAGGACAGGCAAATCTTAGGTATTCAAAATTGGCCCCTGTCAATTCAGCAAAAATCAAATATGAAGCAGACAGAACCAATAAGGAATTCATTGAAGAATACATTGCAGCATTGGAAGAGTATGTAAAATACTATGATGATGAAGCTTACAAAGAGAAAATCAAAGAATTACAACTTGAGCTTAAACAGCTTAAATAGGAGATTCTTATATTAAGTTTTTTTAATTTTTACTATTTTTTAGTTTTTGTATTAAAAAATTTTCTACATTTGTCCCATGTTTAAAATGAGCAACAATATTTGGTGGTGGCTTTCAAACTCTTCGTCGGGTCTGAAGGTATTGTCATGTTGCTAATCATACAGCAGAAATAATCAAAAAACAATATATAGGCTTTGACGGATACCGTTGAAGCCTTTTTTTATTCTTTAATCTTACAAAAAAACAAAATGCATACTGACACAATTAAAATAAAAACTGTTTCGAAAAAAACGCTGGGAGATCTTCACACGCCCATGAATATTTATCTTAAAATAAGAGATAAATTCCGCGATACTATTCTTCTGGAAAGCTCGGATTCAAAAAGCATTGATAATAACTTTTCTTTCATCGCAGTAAATGCCATTGCAGGAATTGAAGTAAAAAACCTCAACGAATATGAAATCAAGCTTCCTGCTTCTGCTCCTGTAAAACAATTCATGATGGAACGCAATATCACAGATATATTTGAAGAATTCAGGAAAATTTTTAAATGTGAAGAAACCAACGATCCTATAGAACAAACCGCTCAGAGCCTTTTTGGATATACAAGCTTTGAAGCCGTACAATTTTTTGAAAAGATCAATCTTAAAGCACAAAGTAAGGAAGTTGAAATTCCTGTTCTGAGATACAGATTATATCAATATGTAATTGCGATCAACCATTTCAACGATGAAATGTATATCATTGAAAATTCTATTGACGGGGTAAAATCTGAATTTCATCTGTTGGAAAACCTTATTAAAAATCAGAATACTCCGGTCTATCCTTTCGAAAAAACAGATGAGGAAACGTCTAATATTACTGATGAAGATTATAGAGAACTGGTAAAAACAGCCCAGAAGCACTGTATGCGTGGCGATGTCTTCCAACTGGTTCTGAGCAGAAGATTTGAACAGAAATTCAAGGGAGATGAATTCAATGTATACCGTGCTTTAAGAAACATCAACCCTTCTCCATATCTTTTCTATTTTGATTACGGAAATTACAAATTATTCGGATCTAGTCCTGAAAGCCAGTTAATTATAAAAGACAATAAAGCAATCATTCACCCGATTGCCGGAACCTCTAAAAGAACGGGAAATTTTGAAACTGATCTTCAGGCTATTGAAGAATTAAAAGCTGATCCTAAAGAAAATGCAGAACACACCATGCTGGTGGACCTGGCAAGAAATGATCTTGGAAAACTCGGAAAAAATGTAACAGTGACCAAGCTTAAAGAAATTCAGCTGTTCTCTCACGTTATCCATATGGTAAGTGAAGTAACAGCCGATGTTTCCGCTGATATCAACCCTCTTGAAATGGTATCTGCAACTTTCCCTCAGGGAACACTGAGCGGCGCTCCGAAGCATAAAGCTCTTCAACTTATTAATCAATACGAAAAAGATTCCCGCGGATATTATGGAGGTTGTATAGGAATGATCGGATTGAACGGAACCTGCAACCAGGCCATCATGATCAGAACTTTCTTAAGTAAAAACAATACACTCTTTTACCAGGCTGGTGCGGGTATTGTGGCAAAATCGGTTCCGGAAAATGAACTGCAGGAAGTCAACAACAAGCTGAATGCACTGAAAAAAGCAGTGGAAAAAGCAGAAAAAATAGTTGAAAAATAAAATAAGCCTCATCAACTAACAACTAGCAACTAGCAACTAGCAAAAAAACAGCAACAACCAACCTAACAAAAAAGAAATGAACAACAGTATAAACACTCAGCAGCCCCTTAAAGTTCTTGTTTTTGATAACTATGACAGCTTCACTTATAACCTGGTCCAGATTATTGAAAGAATTCTGAATCAAAGAGTGGATGTGGTAAGAAATGATGAGATTACCCTGGAAGAAATCGGAAAGTATGACAAGATCATTCTTTCTCCAGGTCCTGGAATTCCTGAAGAAGCAGGCATTTTATTAGACCTTATTAAAGAATATGCCCCTACGAAAAGTATTCTGGGTGTATGCCTCGGACAGCAGGCTATTGCTGAAGCTTTCGGAGGAAATCTTATTAACCTGACTGAAATTTTCCACGGAGTAGCAACCACTACGGAACTGGTAAAAGAAAATACTAAATTATTCAAAGATCTACATTCCGGATTGGAAGTAGGCAGATACCACAGCTGGGCAGTAAATCCTGAAGGTTTCCCGGAAGATCTGGAGATCACAGCTGTAGACAAAGACGGAATGATCATGGCTTTGCAGCACAAAACCTATGATGTACACGGAGTACAGTTTCACCCTGAGAGTATTTTAACTCCCGAAGGAGAAGTAATCATTAAAAACTTTCTTTTATCGTGAAAACACTAGGAATCCCATCAACAACAATAAAAACGCCACAAATGAAAGAAATACTGCAATACCTGTTCAACCATAATACGCTTTCAAAATCAGAAGCTAAGGCTACCATGATTGAGATTGCACAGAATAAGTTCAATGCCGCAGAAGTTACCGCATTTATCAGTGTTTTCCTGATGAGAAATATTACTCTGAAGGAAGTGGAAGGCTTCAGAGAGGCTTTGCTACAGATGGCTGTTCCAGCAGACATAGATGCCAGTGACGCCATTGACATTGTGGGAACGGGAGGTGATGGAAAAGACACCATTAATATCTCAACATTAGCCAGCTTTGTGGTGGCCGGAGCCGGACAGAAGGTAACCAAACATGGAAATTACGGAGCCTCCACTATCACAGGCTCATCCAATGTACTTGAAGAACTGGGCTATCAGTTTAAAAACAGTTCGGAACAATTGAATGAAGACCTTGAAAGAGCCAATATCTGTTTTTTACATGCTCCTTATTTTCATCCCGCGCTTCAATCTGTTGGATTATTGAGAAAATCTTTGGGATTAAGAACATTTTTTAACCTTTTGGGGCCATTAGTTAACCCTGCAAAACCCAAGTATTCAATGATTGGAGTGTACAACCTGGAAATTGCAAGAATTTACCAGTACCTTCTTCAAAAAGAGGAACGTGAGTTTATTCTGGTACATGGCCTTGACGGATACGATGAAATAAGTCTTACCGACGACAGCAAAATTATTACAAAAAACGGGGAAGAAATTTATTCTGCAGAAGATTTAGGGTTTAATCCGGTAACGCTGGAAAATATTAAAGCTGGCAGCACTGTTAAGGAAACGGCAAAAATATTTATGAATATCCTGGAAGGAAACGGTACGGAACAACAAAATTCTGTGATTCTGGCCAATGCTTCAGTAGCGCTGTACAACACGCACCGCTTCGGAACATATGATGATTGTCTTCTACTGGCTAAAGAAAGTCTGCAAAGCGGAAAAGCACTGAACAGTTTTAATCTTTTAATTAATTAGTGTTATTATTTTTTTCAACCGTTAAGAACTTTTAAGTGATGAAGAATAGTTAAGATCATAGCTAAAGCTATTTATTCAGCGACATCCTTTATTCTCCATCTTTGATGGAACTTAATTTATCTTATCACCTTAATATCCCTTAATGGTTTATCATTTTTATCATCTTATTAAATTCTGTATCAAATGACTATACTGGATAAAATTATTGAACGAAAAAAAGAGGAAGTTGCCGGAGCAAAATCACGCATATCTCTTGACCGGTTAAAACACACAGCCTTTTTTGGAAGGAAAACCCATTCTCTGAAAGAATCCATCAAAAATAAAAGCGGAATTATCGCTGAATTTAAAAGACAATCGCCTTCAAAAGGAATCATCAACAATAGCGTGGAACCGTTAGAAGTGGTTTCAGCATACGAAAATTTTGGAGCCAGCGGAATTTCTATCCTGACTGATCATGATTTTTTTGGAGGAAATTTAAATGATATTGTAAGTGTAAGAAATGATATTAACATTCCGATTCTGAGAAAAGATTTTATGATTGATGAATACCAGTTCTATGAAGCTAAAAGTATTGGAGCTGATGTTATTTTACTCATTGCATCCTGTCTTTCACCCGCTCAGGTAGAAGAATTTACAGATCTTTCTCATGAACTGAACATGGAAGTTTTGTTGGAAATTCATACCGAAGATGAGCTGAAACATTGTAATTCAAAAATTGATCTTGTGGGCATCAACAACAGAAATCTTAAGGATTTCAAAGTAGATCTTCAACATTCTGTTCAGTTGAAAAACCAGCTTCCCAAAGAAGTTTTATCTGTGGCAGAAAGCGGTATTTACAATCTTGAAGATTTTCAGTTTTTAAAAGAAAAAGGATTTGACGGCTTCCTGATGGGAGAATATTTTATGAAAAATACAAATCCGGCTAAAGCATTTGAAGATTTCTCAGTACAAATTTAATAGATAAAACATACCCTATCATGAACCTGCAACCTACCAGCACTCCAAAACTCAAAGTATGTGGTTTAACGCAATTAAACCAGATTCAGGAGCTGATCGCTATGAATGTAGATTTCCTTGGCTTTATCTTCTATGCAAAATCACCGAGATATGTTTTGAATCATCTGACCCTGGAAGAGATCTCTACTATTGGTCATCACGGGAAAACAGGTGTTTTTGTGAATGAAGACGCAGAAACCATTTTGGAAATTGTTCAAAAAGCAGGATTAAATTTTATTCAGCTTCACGGCGACGAAAGTAATAGTTTTATTGCTGAATTAGGACAAAAACTGGATCCTGAAGTTAAAATCATTAAAGTGATAAGGATAGGAGAAAATGATTCAGAAACCAAAAATAAAATACTGCAGACTTTTAGCCTGCAATCAACAACCTCAAATCGACAACCTATCTCCTATTACCTTTTCGATACAGATGGAAAAGCATTCGGAGGAACAGGAAAACAGTTTGACTGGCCTTTATTGAATGACCTTATTATTCCTTTGCCTTATTTTTTAAGTGGAGGTATTTCAGAAGAAAACATTGGAAATATTGAAGTATTACAACAAAAACCATATGCTTTAGATATTAATTCAAAGTTTGAAACAGAACCAGGATATAAAGATATTGGCCGTATCAACAAATTTAAAAACCTATATCAGTAAAAGATATAACAACTAAAAAAACACAATGATGAACATACATTTGCTAAAAAAGACATTTTATAAAACTTTATTTCCCCCCAAGTTCGGGAATGAAAAAATACAGTCTCTGTACCATTTTGTTGCTGAGAACGACAGTAATATAGAGCATTGGGAAGTTGGCGGATTATTGTCTGAGTTCATTGATATTATTAAAGATTTTCAGGAAACCGATATCCAGTATTTTTTTGAAAGAATCAGCTTGTGGAACAGCTATTATCTTGTTATTATTTCAGATAAGTTTCTGGAAAACCATGTAAGATCAGTTATAAAATATGACTTAGGATTGATTTATGCTAAAATATTTCTGCTGTATGAAGACTCTGATTCTTATTATATGATTGACAATCTGGAAATTGCCATTACCATGTATCAATCTAAAATAGATAAAGCAACGTTAATTGATTTAATGCATAAAATAGAATTATTACATTATAAAAAACTGATTACCAAACAACAATACGATTATCATCTTACATTTATTAATAGCTTAAACTCATGAAATATCAAGTAAAGGAAACGAAAGATTTAACGGAAAATGAGATAGAACATATCCTACAGCTTTGGGATATTTCTGCCTGGAACAGCATGAAGTCTGCTTATTTCCGGACTTTTTTCAAAGATTCTGAATTTCATTTTATAATGGATACTTATGAAAATATTCTGGCATTGATGCGTGTCAATTTTGATTTTACATTACAAATAGCCGGTACTGATTATTCCTTTGCGGAAGCTGTAGGACTTGTTTCTGCTCATAAAAAGAAAGGGTATGGAGCGGCTTTAGTTCGTCATTTCAAAGAAAATGTCATTCAGAGAAATTTGGATACTATTGGTTTCTGCCATTCGGATCTCCGTCCTTTTTATGAAAAGTGTTCAATTGAAATTCTTCATGACAAAGCTAAAATGATCAAAGAAAGTATCGGGTCGGAATGGGTTAACTCTGAAGACGATGATATTTTGATTTTTAATGCATCAAAGGAAACCAAAGAACTGCTTAATCAGCTAAGCGCCCAGAATAATGCTTATTTAATTACTAAAGAATAAAAAAATGAATTATAAAAACCCCGATGAAAACGGATATTATGGAGAGTTTGGAGGTGCTTTTATCCCCGAAATGCTCTATCCTAATGTAGAAGAATTACAAAAAAACTATCTTGAAATTATAGAATCTGAAGATTTTCAGGCTGAGTATCAGGATTTGCTGAAAAATTATGTAGGCCGCGCCACCCCTTTATATTTTGCTAAAAACCTAAGTCAGAAATACCAGACTCAGATTTATTTAAAACGGGAAGACCTCAACCATACCGGAGCTCATAAGATCAATAATGCTCTGGGACAGGTTCTGTTGGCAAAACGTCTTGGAAAAAACAGAATTATTGCTGAAACCGGAGCCGGACAGCATGGTGTTGCCACCGCTACAGCGTGTGCTTTGCTTGGTTTGGAATGCATTGTTTACATGGGAGAAATTGATATCCAGAGACAGGCCCCGAATGTTGCAAGAATGAAAATGCTGGGTGCGGAAGTTGTGCCAGCCACTTCAGGATCAAAAACACTTAAGGATGCAGTGAATGAAGCATTAAGAGACTGGATCAACAATCCTCAGACAACTCATTATGTGATTGGAAGCGTGGTAGGTCCTCACCCATTTCCGGATCTTGTGGCAAGATTTCAAAGTATTATTTCAAAAGAAATCAAAGAACAACTTAAAGAGAAAATTGGAAGAGAAAATCCAGATTACGTGATTGCCTGTGTAGGAGGTGGAAGTAATGCGGCAGGGACTTTTTATCATTTTGTAGAAGAAAAAGAAGTAAAAATCATCGCTGCAGAAGCAGGAGGACTGGGAGTAAATTCCGGGAAATCTGCAGCTACTACTTTCCTTGGAACCCTTGGTGTTCTTCACGGAAGTAAAAGCCTTGTGATGCAGACGGAAGACGGCCAGGTCATAGAACCTCATTCTATATCCGCAGGCTTGGATTATCCTGGAATCGGACCTTTTCATGCCCATTTATTTAAAGAAAAACGTGCTGAATTCTTTAGCATTAATGATAATGAAGCTTTGAAATGTGCTTTCGAACTGACCAGACTGGAAGGAATTATCCCGGCATTGGAAAGTTCCCATGCGCTGGCTGTTTTAGACAAAAAGAAATTTAATGAAAATGATGTTGTTGTTATTTGTCTGAGCGGCCGTGGAGATAAGGATATGGAAACGTATCTGAAGAATTTGTAAAAGGTAAAGGTATTCACGTAAAATGACTTTAACAGATAAAACCTGATCATAAATACATTTTACATCAATACAAAAAAAAGAAAGAAATGAAAAAACTAAATATATACTTCACCGCAGGAATTCCACAACTGGAAGATACCGCTGATATTATAAAACTGATTCAGGATTCCGGAGCAGATATGATCGAGATCGGAATGCCCTATTCTGATCCTGTGGCAGACGGCCCGGTGATTCAAAAGGCTCATGAACTGGCTTTACAAAACGGAATGACGATTGAAAAGTTATTATCTCAGTTAAAAGCCATCAAAGACGAAATCAGAATTCCCATTATCCTGATGGGATATATCAATCCGGTTTTGAGTTTTGGATTTGAGAGATTCTGTGCAGCATGTTCGGAAAGCGGTGTTTCAGGGTTGATTCTTCCGGATCTTCCTCCTATTGAGTTTGAGAAAAATTATCAATCTGTTTTAAAGCAGTACAATCTTAATTTTACCTTTCTGGTGACTCCGGAAACTTCTGATGAAAGAATGATGTATCTTGATTCTCTAAGTTCAGGTTTTCTGTATGCAGTAAGCTCTTCCTCTACAACGGGAAATGAAAATGCGGTTTTAAAAAATGAAAATTACCTTTCCAGGGTAGCTTCCCTCCCACTCAAAAATCCTGTGATGATCGGATTCGGAATTAAATCGAAAGAGGATTTTGAAAATGTAACGGAAAAAGCAGATGGCGGCATCATAGGAACAGCCTTTGTGAATATTTTGCTCCAGGATAAAGACTGGAAGAAAAGTGCCATAGATTTTATCCATTCCATAAAAGGGTAAAATTCACTAAATTTGTATATCAAAAATTGAAATGAATACAAATCAAAATAAATCAGTAGAATTTGAAGATTTAGGGGTCAAAGAATATCAGCCAGCCTGGGATTATCAGGAGCAGCTGATGAAAAACATCATTGATACCAAGATAAAAAACAGAGATCTTCCTGCAGAACAGCATACTACTACTTCCAACCATCTTCTTTTTGTAGAGCATCCTCATGTGTATACTTTAGGAAAAAGCGGACACGAAGAAAATATGCTTGCCGGCATTGATAAACTGAAAGAGATTGATGCTACTTTCGTAAAGGTAAACCGTGGCGGAGACATTACTTATCACGGTTACGGACAGGTTGTAGGCTACCCTATCCTGGATCTTGAGAACTTTTTTACAGACATTCATTTATATATGAGAAATCTGGAAGAAGTGATCATCAGAACGATTGCAGAATATGGCATTAAGGGGGAACGTTCTCCGGGAGAAACAGGAGTATGGCTGGATGTAGGGAAACCTTACGCCAGAAAAATGTGTGCAATGGGTGTGAAAGCTTCAAGATGGGTTACTCTTCATGGCTTTGCATTGAATGTGAATACGGATATGCGTTATTTTGAATATATCATTCCATGTGGGATCAAAGATAAGCAGGTGACTTCTCTGAAAAGAGAACTTGAAAGAGAGCTTACTCCCGAAGAAATGGAAGAACTGAAAGCAAAGATCAGAAAACATTTTGCTGACGTTTTTCAGGCAGAACTCGTTTACAAATAGTCAATTGACTTAAAATATAACAAACCCAGTTTCACCTATTGAAACTGGGTTTTTAGTTTAATATACCATTGTAATTTTTGTATTGTTTGGATTCCTGCGGAATAGACAATATGGATGGATAATATATCCTTAAAACACTAGTGTTTCAGTACATATCTTTATTCACTTTGTCCATTCTGTAAGAATCTATAAAATCAAAAAATTTAGTTTTATCAATTTACCATCATAATCATTACTTTTTAACCATTTTCAATACCATAAAATCAATAAAATGAAAGAATTAATATATTTTATTAAAAAAAACTCTTGCATATATTTTAAATTTTATTACTTTTAATATCACAAATAAGTGAACTATTACAAATTAAAATGTTCACTTAAAATTAACTACCAAAATATAAAAACTATGAAAAAATTTCTGTTATCCATGATGGTATTTGTGTCGGTACTGTCATTTAATTCCTGTTCAGATTCAGGTGCCAATCAGGATCCCAATCTTGTTGCCAAAGAGTCAAACGAAATTGCAATGAAAGATTTCGGCAAAACTGTCCCGGTAGGGATTGATAAAGAAGATGGGAAATTTAAAATCTCATTTATGGTTACTGCCCAGCCCTATTACATCAGGGACACTAAAGAAAATGCAGGTTATATTTCCATGATCAGACAGGCTGTTGAAAACGAAACTCCTGTTCAGATTTTCCTTAAGGCCAATACCAGCGAAATCGCAAAAGTAGACAAAGCTACCGCTGAAGATATCCGTTATTTCAAATCTATCCTTACTAAAGAAGTAAAAGAAGAGAGCAGAAAAGCAGTAAGTGTTATTCCTGATCTTGCCACTTTAAACAGTCTGTTTGCTCAGATAAAAAATCAGGCCTGCGGAACTTCTACAGCTTCTTCTCCATGCATCACCTTCAGATATCCTGTTGACGGATGCTATGCAAGAGCCCATAAAATGAGACAAATACTATTGAATGCAGGATACGATTGTGAAAAACAATTCGTGTACGGTAACCTGAGAGCTTCTACAGGAACATGCTGCGTATCATGGGTATATCACGTAGCAATATTGATAAGCTTTAAAAATGCTTCAGGAATTGTTGAGAAAAGAATCATTGATCCATCATTATTCTCCAGCGGACCTGTAACTGATTCTGCATGGAGAGCGGCATGTACCAATACAAGCTGTGGATCTGCTTCTGTATCTTCTTATGCCAATACTGCTGGAAATGTATATTACAGAAGCCCGGCAGGATCCTTACTGTATGATAACAATTATGTAAATACCAATTGTGTACTGAATATCTTCTCATCCCTTTCAGGATGTTCTCCTTCTCCTGCACCTAGCGTAGGAAGTTGTGGATTTTAACTCATTTATATAGAGCTCCTGCATTTATTTTGATACATTGCAGGAGCTTTTTACTTAATACTTTTTGCTATGAAAGCCTGGTCCTATTTACTATTATTTTTTATTATGATTACATCCTGTTCCGGTAATTCCAGTTCACAGAACTTAACCTGGTATAATAATGCTACTATTTCAGATATCACCGAAGATCCGGATAAACCCAATGAAGTAGTACGTGTTGCCATTGGAATCAGTGCCCAGGTTTTTTATATTTCAAAAAAATCACCGGAGTACAAAACTCTGATGGAAAAAGCAACCCAGAGCCTTAAGAAAAGTAAAACCTATGATATTGGTATTGAAAATAAAACCAATATCATCAAAGAAATTAAAGAGGTCAAATAACCTTTTAATTGCTTTGAAATAGTCTGCCATTATCTGATCACAGAAATCCCGGCATCTACTTTTACTTCAGCCGCATGGATATAGGAAGCTTCTTCTGAAGCAAGAAACAGAACTACATTGGCTATTTCTGACGGTTCCCCCTGTCTTTTAAATGGTATGGTAGGAATAATATCTTCAATCGCACTTTCAATCTGTTCTCCGGTTAAGCCTGTATTATTAAAAATATTGGTCTTAATATGTCCGGGACTCACCCCGTTGACACGAATCCCGCGTTCTGTAAGCTCTACCGCAAAGGTTTTAATGAAAGACTGCACAGCAGATTTAGCAGCAGAATACACGGAAAAATTATGCATCGCAATATCGGTAGCTACTGAAGTATTAAAAATAACGGAGCTTCCGCTATTCATCAACGGCAACAGCTGCTGTACTGTAAAAAAAGGACCTTTTACCAGAAGATTAAAAAGTTCGTCAAACTGATTTTCATCCACAAATTCTACGGGAGCAAATCTTCCGTATCCAGCATTCGCAAAGACCAGATCAATCTGTTCTGTATATTTTCTGACTTCCTGCTGAAGGTTCAACAGGTCTTTTATATTTCCGGCATCGGATACAATTCCAAAAGCCTTTTCTCCCAGTTTTTCCAGGGCTATATTCACAGTATCTTCACTTCTTCCTGTAATAATGACTGCTCCTCCTTCTTCAATGAATTTCTGGGCGGTAGCCAGCCCCATTCCATTTGTTCCGCCGGTAATTAAAGCCGTTTTGTTTTTAAATCTCTGCATTGTTTTTAGTTTAAAATTCTCCTGCAAAGATTGGAATACAAAGGCTTTGAAAAAATCCGAATCATGTGAAAAATGAGTTAAAAGCAAACTGTATTACTATTTATTTTAATTCATCAATAATCGTCATCAATAAAATCTTTCAAAATTAAATTGCACACAATTAAATTGTTTATACATTTGTGCTGTTGTTTTACTTCAATTAAAAAAACAGGAAGTTCAACAACCACCAAGTAGTTTAATTTAAAACAAAAGAAAAAAAATGTCATTAATAGAAAACCTAAACTGGAGACATGCTGTAAAAGCTTATGACCCGAACAAAAAAATTTCACAGGAAGACCTTAATACTATTTTAGAATCAGCAAGGCTGGCTCCTACTTCATCCGGATTACAACCATTCAGAATCATCGTGGTAGAAAATCAGGAACTGAAAGAAAAAATGGTAGCAGGTGCTTTAAACCCTGAAGTAATGAGAGATTCTTCTCACGTTTTGGTCTTTGCAGCATGGGACAGTTATTCTAATGAAAAAATTGACAAAGTTTACGATTATCATACGGATGTAAGAGACCTTCCAAGAGGACGTTTCGGAAGCTATACCGATAAAATTAAAGAAATCTATGGTGCACAGACTCCTGAAGAGCATTTTGCACACACGGCCCGCCAGACTTATATTGCGTTAGGAATTGCCCTGGCTCAGGCTGCAGAACTTAAAATCGACAGTACTCCGGCAGAAGGATTCAGTAATGAAGTGGTAGATGAAGTATTGGGATTAAAAGAATTAGGATTAAAAAGTGTAAGCCTTTTATACCTTGGATACCGTGACGAAGCCAATGACTGGCTGTCTTCTATGAAAAAAGTCAGAATTCCAATGGATGAATTTATCATAAAAAAGTAATACCTTCATCAAATCTTTCGTACCAAAACTTATGGAAAATCCGAAAACTCCCAAACTAGAAAACCAGATTTGCTTCCCGTTATATGTTATAGCCAAAGAGATCACAGGACTTTACCGTCCTTTCCTCGATGAGCTGGACATAACGTATCCGCAGTACCTTGTTATGATGGTATTATGGGAAGGTGACGGACTTACCGTAACCCACATCGGAGAAAAGCTGTTCCTGGACAGCGGTACTTTAACACCCCTTCTTAAAAGACTGGAGGCCAAAGGATTTATCATCAGAAAAAGGAAAAAAGAAGACGAAAGAGTGGTTGAAGTATTTTTAGACGAAGCCGGACAACAGCTTCAGAAAAAAGCATGTGAAATTCCGGGAAAAATTCAGGAAAGACTGGGTATACAGCCGGAAGAACTGCTGCACCTTAAAGACACAGTTCTAAAAATATTAAATAAAATAGAAAATAAATGAAAACATTATATACCACCAAAGTAACTGCTCAAGGAGGCAGAAACGGACATGTAAAAAGTGAAAACGGAGTATTGGATCTTGATGTAAGAATGCCGAAAGCATTAGGAGGAGCCAATGATGATTTTGCCAACCCTGAAATGCTTTTTGCAGCCGGATATTCTGCATGTTTCGACAGTGCTCTGAACAGAGTAATCAGTCTGTCTAAAGTGAAAACCGGAGAAACAACTGTTACTGCACAAGTGAGCATTGGCCAACTTGAGAACGGAGGTTTCGGTTTGGCAGCAGAACTTGATGTCAACATCCCCGGAGTTTCTATTGAGGAAGCACAGGCCCTGACAGAAAAGGCACACCAAATCTGCCCTTATTCTAATGCAACCAGAAATAATATGGAGGTGAAACTATCAGTAACCAACAACGATTAATCCAATTTTTTTAAGCATAGTTATAACGAAAGGAGCTGTTTCCATGGAAACAGCTCCTTTTATGTTATTTTTAACCACAGATTTCGCAGATGAGCACAGATGATTGAAGATATTTTAGTACCAGCGTGTCATCATTCATCATTTATAACTCATCATTACCTCCTGTCTTTCATTACATCACTTTTCTGATAGGCATCTACTTTTTTATAAGAATCATTTTTCTCTTTTTCTTTTTTATCGGAAATCAGAATGCCGAAAAGATGGTCGATCTCATGCTGGAAAATTACGGCTGTAAAACCTTCTACAATTTCTGAATATTTCTGTCCTTTCAAATCCACATATTCCAGTTGAATTACTTTGCTTCTGTAAAACTGATCCCTGAAGTCCGGAATTGACAAATCTCCTTCAGGACCAAGATTCTGCAGATCGGAATGCCAAACAATGACAGGATTGATAAAATATTCCAGAGGAGTTCCTTCTTTATCAAAACGCTGTACCCAGATGATCTTTCTGTTAATTCCCACCTGAGGCGCTGCAATTCCTACTCCACCATCTGTAGAAAGAAGAGATTCTTTCATTCTTTTTACCAAAACAGCTGTATTTGGATCAAGAGGATCTGCTTCTGAAGAAATGCTCAGCAATGTTTTGTGCTGATTGGAATCTGTAGTCTGATAGATTGGCATTGCCGTATTTATATCTCCCTGATTAATAATTGAAATCTCATTGGAAGTAAGTTTTTGAGCGTTCAACAGCCCGATAAAAAAAATCAGCAGGATGGGTAGTTTCTTCATGTTTTTTGAAATGTGATACAAAGGTAAATATTGTAGAATAAAAATGATTATGGAACGCTGATTTTTATGTTTTGGCTAAAGCCGTTGAAGCTTTGATAAAATGGCCGGGCTAAAGCCCGACCCTATTGAATTCAATGTAAGTTTGATTTTTGTCATTCTGAAAGGAATGCAATGCAGTGAAGAATCTCATAATTAATAGTAACATTCTTCCTTCGTCAGAAATCGAAGATTCGGCGTAGCCAATAACACTTTTGTAAAAAAAATTAAAAAGTCTTCGTCATATCTCCCGGAATAATCAGATTGAAGTCTGTCGGGATATAGTCTTTGGCCGGCACTTTCAATTCAGGATCTTCTGATTCAAAAACAGAAATGACGGCCATTTTCAGGTGGGGATTTTTCTGTTTGATATACCAATAGATTCCGCCAAATTCTTTGCTGTGATAGTTTCCGTTGTAATGGATAAATGTTTTTCCGGCCTGTAAGTTTTTCAGGATAGATTCTGCCATTGTAGCATCTTTCGTTGCCTGGGCTGAAATAAAATTCATCACTTTGGTTCCTTCCGCATGATCTCCCATCATTGCTTTCATTTCAGGATATCCCGGAGTATCTAATGTAACTTTTATCGGTAACTGAGCAATATATGTTTTCTCTTTTTCACTTAATTTGTTCAGGGATTCCAGACCTTCCTTAGCAGTTTGAGAGGCATATTTCCTTGGGATATTGGTGGCAATAAAATTCAGTTTTTTATTTTTAGCAAAATCTACCAAAGGTTTGTAATCCGTTGCATAGTTGTTCCATAAACGTGCGGAGTCTTTGAATATTTTGGCATCAAATTTTCCGTTCAGATATTGGTTCAGCTGAGGCTGATTGTCTCTTTCAAACATTTCAGCTCCTAAAATAAGCTGTCCTTTCTTTTTAGCAAACAAAGCTTCTGTAATTTTAAGCTGAAGCCAGTGATTGATGGAACTGTTATGGTTTTCACCAAAAAAGACCACATCATAATCCGCCAATTCTTTCACCAGTTTTTCAGTCTTTACTTCTTTTCCTTTTTTATCATAAAACTGATAAGCTTTAAGCTCCTGTGCCTTCAAAGAACAGAAACCCGCAAGCAATATCGCTATGAAAATATTTTTCATTTTATTTTATATTTAACTACAAATTACACAATATTTTGGCAGCTATTGCACCGTAACAGCACATCTTTTTTATTTAAATCTCAAATTATTTTCGCCAAAACCTGAAATAAAAAGACCGCTTTGAAGTTTACAAACAAAACGGTCTCATTCAAATTATCTAATTATTACTTTTCTAATGCTGCTACAAGATCCTTCCACTCCTGAAGCTCAGGAATTCCAGGCTTCCTTTTTCCAAAGAACTGAACGATAAAGTCTCCTTCTTTGTTGAATACTTCAATAGCTGTTACTTCTCCGTCTTCCGTTGGTTTTTTAACGATCCACGCTTCAGCAATTTTAGTTACATCAAGGTGCAAATTAAAATCGGGGTCCATCACGTTGAACCACTGCTGGTGCCAAAGTGTTTTCTTCACATTTCCGGTGTGAATCTGGATAATTCCTCTGTTTCCAACGAAAACCATGATCGGAGTATTCTTTTCAGAAGCATCTTCAAGGATGTTGACCACTTTCGCATTATCGATTTTTTTAGCAAATCCTTCCGGTGCCAATCTTAATGCCTGTGTTCTGCTTACCCCATATTTTCTGGTCATCATGAAGAAATCATGAGTGTCTTTCAATTCTGTCCATGCTTTTTTGAAACCTTCTACATCAATTTCTGCATCTGCTTTTTCAGCCTGTTTTGGAGCTACTGCCTCAAATACAAAAGCCTGATTCTGATCTTCTGCTTTGAATTTTTCAACGATAGCATCGAAAGCTTCTTCGTTACTATCTTTTGTCAGATAGATCTTGTGCAATGCCAGACCATCTTTTCCGAAAAACTGAAGACTTTTCTTATCTCCTTCTACTACGGCAAAAGCAAACTTCCAGTGATTAAGGAAAATTCTAAGGTCAATATCTTCACCCACAAAAAGCTGTGCGTGCGGGCTGCTGAAATCCCCGTTCTGATAGATTCCTTTTCTTTCGTGAACACACTCATCATTACGGGTAAGAGCCATTACTTTTCCTAACTTCTCAGCTTCTGTAAGAATTTCCGGGAAATCCGGGTTCAGGACAGTAACTCCTTCTCCAATGCTTGTTACCAATAATTTTGCTTCACTTACTTCTAACTGTGCAGCGGCATTTCTTATTCTGATATGTGGATTTTCTGCTTTCAGAGCTTCCCATTTTTCCTTTAAATCATTAACTAATGTGCTCATTACTTTACTTTTTTATGGTTAAAATTGTATAAATTCTTTGTATTGTTTCGTTTCCTGTTTTACTTTTTATCTGCTCTTCTTTTTCGGAAGTTTTCATTCTTTTAAAATGGCTTTTGGAAACCAGTTCTTCCATTTCATTGTTGTTGTAGAGTGTGAAATCATATTCCGTAAACGGCAGTTTTTCCATGAAATCTCTTTGCCCGAATGTAAGAACGAATGTTCCGTCATCTTTCAAGACCCTGTAGATCTCATTTAAAAATTCTACCGGATTTTCCCAGAAGTACACAGTATTGACTGTAAATATTTTATCAAAAGTTCTGTCCTGAAAAGGAAGCTTCTTTCCTTCATACAAAACAAAGTCTGCCTGGTTTTCAAATTCTTTATTGAGTTTTCTGGCTTCATTGTGCATGGTTTCAGAAATATCGATTCCTGTATATCTGAGGTTTTTGGCAAGGCTCATGATACTTTTCAGGTGTCCGGCATTGCCGTGCCCTATTTCTAGGATATGCTGACTGTCATCTATCACCAGTGTTTTGATACTTTCTAACGTCATACTGATGTTAGTGGCATTCATCATTTCACCAATCTCGATGCCTTTTTCTCCCTGAGGGTTGGCAAGATTATGTGCGAGGATTTTGAGTTCTTCTTTTTCCATGGTTATCCAAAAATGATCATTGGGTTATTCGTAATAGGGTGTCCGCAGATGGTACAGGGAAAATTATAGGCTTTGCTGATGTTTTCTGCTGTAAAAACTTCCTGTGGAGTTCCATAGGCGGAAACTTTTCCTGATTTCATCAATAAAATCTTGTCTGCAAATTGTGCAGCAAGGTTCAGATCATGTAAAACAACAATGGCACTGTTGGCTTTATTCGTAAAGTTTTTGATAATTTCCAACGCCTTATACTGATGTTTTATATCCAAATTATTCAAAGGTTCGTCCAGAAAAACCAGTTTATGGGTAATGTCGTTCTGTAATTGTGCCATTACTCTTGACAGATGTACCCTTTGCTTTTCTCCTCCGGACAAGGTATTGTAATCTCTGTCCTTCAGATGAAAAATATCGGTTTCATACATCATAGTATTCATGGCTTCCAGATCTTCTTTACCGGGCTGGGCATCAAAATAAGGATACCTTCCCATCATGACCACATCTTTTACTTCAAGCGGGATATCATTACTGTTATGCTGCGAAAATTTTGCTTTATGCCTGGAAAGCTCCTTTACATTCCAATGCTGAATAAGCTTATCTTTAAATAATACTTTTTGTTTTCCGGATTTCACTTCATCTGCCAAAACACTCATAAGGCTTGATTTTCCTGCTCCGTTCGGACCTACAATGGCTAAAAATTCACCATATTCCAGAGAGACATCTACCCCATCCAGAATACGGAATTCTTTATGTTTATAATTAATCTGGTGTGCCTTGATCATTACAGTGATTTTTTAAATTTAACCAAAATAGCAATAAAGATAGGTCCTCCCATCAGTGCAGTCAGAATTCCGATCGGAAGTTCAGACGGCGCTACAATACTTCTGCTGAATGTATCTGCCGTCAACAGCAAAATACTTCCGCACATGGCTGATAAAGGCAGGATAAAGGTATTGTTGGATTTGAATAAAAGTCTTAAAATATAAGGTACAATAAGACCTACAAAACCAATTGTCCCTGAAAATGCTACACAGGTTCCCACCATTAAAGCAACGGTGATGATGATCTGTTTTTTCAGTTTTTCCACATTGATTCCCAGGTGCTGTGCATCTTTTTCTCCCAACATCATGGCATTCAAAGCTTTTCCTTTAGGCAATAAAATGATGTAAGCTATCGTCATTACAACGGCCAGAATGATATTCTTTGTCCATGTAGCAGCTGCCAAACTTCCCAGATTCCAAAAGGTAAGATCTCTAAGCTGTTCATCCTTTGAAATATAGATCAGGAACCCGGTAATTGAAAAACCTATTGCGGTTATTGCAACGCCGGTAAGCAGCATCATCACTACATTTGTCTTCCCTCCGCTTGTTGAAATCCTGTATACCAGCATCATAGATAAGAATGATCCTACAAAAGCTGCGATTCCTACCAATGAAAACTGTACAGCCTCAGGAAGGTATTCTTTGAAATGTCCTCCTAAAACAATCGCAATTGCTGCCAGCAGGGTTGCTCCCGATGTAAGGCCAATCAAATCACCTGTTGCCAGCGGATTTTTAAAAAGTCCCTGAAGGCTGGTTCCTGAGACGGAAAGCATTCCTCCTATTAAAATTGCCATAACAATTCTGGCTGCTCTTACATCCCAAATCACATATTTATCACTTAAGGATAATGACGGATCACCTTTTATAAATTGCCACAGTGCCCTGAACGGAGAATTCTCTCCGAAATCATAAACTCCTGTATTAAGTGACAGCACTGCTATAATGACCAGCAGTACTGCACTTATAATAAGATAAAAGTATAGTTTACTTTGTGTTTTCAATTAAAAGTTTGTTTAATCCTACTGCTGCTTCTCCTAGTCTCGGTCCGAAACCTGATACTAAACCTCCATCCATTGCGATGATCTTCTTATTCTTTCCTGCATTGGTTTGGGAAACACCCGGCATTTTAAGAGCACCTTCATTTCCTCCTGCTCCCTGTAAACCTGTTTCAAAGAAGAACAGAACATCAGGATTAGCTTTTACAACGGCTTCAGGGGTCAATGGTTTGAAGTCTTCAAAATCAGTTACAGCATTTTCACCTCCTGCCAGAGTGATCAATGAAGCCATTGGTGTATTTTTACCACTCACCATCAGCATATTTCCTCTGGCGTAGATGAACAATACTTTTGGCTTTTTAGCAATAGGCTGTACCTGTTTAAGATCTGCGTCAATCTTGTCATTTAATTTCTGGTAATCTGTATTTCCAATCGCTTTTGCTACAGATTCGATTAACTTTTTAGTTCCATCTACTGTATATTCCTGTTTGAATACTTCAGTTTGAATCCCGGAAGATTTGATTTTCCTCATTAATTCAGGGTTGATATCTTTATCGGAAGCTAAAATTAATGTCGGAGAGACTGCCATGATCGGCTCAATGGTCATTGATCTCATATGCCCTAAATCTTTAGCTGTAGCTTTTAAAGATGCCGGGTAAGTACTTGTAACGTCTGTTCCTACGATTTCTTTTTCGTAGCCCAAAGCAGCCACGATTTCAGTAATTCCACCGTTTAACGTTACTATTTTATTGTTGGTTTTTGGTGCTTCAGAAGTGGCTTCTGTTGTATTTTCTTTCGTTGATGCTTCTGCCTTTTTGCAAGAATACACTGCTACAAGTACAGAAGCTGCAAGGATGAATTTTTTCATGATATACTATTATTTGATTATTTATAAAGGTTCAAATTCAAAATTGGTGTACCCGCGGTTTCCGTTTTCGTCTTTCATTTTGTTGAATCTCAGTTTAAAGTAGAAGCCTTCAGCATCTTTCAGCACAAAGAAACGATCTGAGTAGACAAAAGGAACCGGATTCGATGCCGTGCCCGTTGTTGTTCTCCACTTATCACCGATGGCTCTATGATCATTAAAAACAAATTTGGCAGGTTCAACATCTTTCAGTTTAAATGCAGTATAAGCCTGGTCCAGACTTCCTGTAACACTTACCTGATAGGCACCTACTCCATTCAAGGTATTGGTCGTTACAAAATCTGCATAGAAATAGCTTCCTGCACTGGTTGCAGGTCCCATGAATACCTCATTGGTAAACGTTGTGAATACCAAATCCCAGCTTTTTTTCTTAGGCTGAATTTTTACAGGTGTACCTGTTTTCAGGTTGAAAAACGAAAAGTTGTATTCTGTATCTTTGGTAATGATATATTCTTTGATATCTGTTCCTGTTGCATTCAGATCGGCATAGCGGATTTTATATCCATTCTGAGCTCTAAGGATCTGAATTTTTTTCCATCCTCTCGGATCACCGGACAATGAGACGGAACCTGCCCCGATATTGGCTGCGGAAGGTATTTCTCTTCCCAGATTGATCAGATAAACAGGATTATCAGAATCATTTTCTTTGATGGCATCAATCCCGGAAGTCTGAGTCAGAAAATTACCATCAGGATTGTCGATATATTTCATATTGGCAGCATCAAATGTTCCCACCTGAGCAATTTCTTTCAAACTTTCAACATCAGCATCTTTTATTTTACTGATATCTGTAGCATCAGGTATTTTAATAACTGTCATAGCAAGAGATCCGTTCATAATCACACGAAATTCATCTCCTGTATAAAAACCAAGATCCCAGTCTGTTCTGCTGTTGACAGCCGGATTGGTGTAATCACTCAGATCAATCCAAACCTGATTAGGTTCTGTAGGACCACCAACTTTTACATTAACTTCTGATCCAGTCATGGGAGGAACCGGAACCGGATCTTCATCTGCAGAGAGACAAGACTGTGTGGCCACCATGATGGAAAGAACAGAAAATATTTTTAAATACTTCATAACAGTAACTTATTATTTAAAATTGAAACATTAATCTGGCAAAATAGCTTCTGCCATAGTATAAATTAACAAAACCATTCGCTGCTGTATGCGCTGAACCAGCAACTGCAGTAGAGTTTAATCTCGTCACATCAAATATATTTTTCACCCCCGCAGAAATTTCAAAATGCTTATTCCAGAAAGGCTGGCTTACGATAAAATCCATCATATGGAAACTGTCCACTTTTCCAAGGCGGAAACCACTTGCTCCGTCAGACACATAAATTCTGTCAGGACCTGTGAATTTATAGTAAAGGGCAAAATTGGTATCGGTATTTTTCAGTTTGTACGTTGCAGATGCGCCTGCCTGTACCAAATACTGGAAATCTGTAGGAGAAGAGGATGTTAATTCATTCATTGATACGGATGTTCCGTTTACAGATCCCCTTAAAGACAGGGCAAACTGATCTTTTCTGAAATCTACATTGGCTGAGAATAATAGATTTTTATACCTGTTCAGATTCATGTATTTATAGGTAGAAGGTTGTTTTACCACAACCATTTCAATCCTGTCACGAACATCCAGATATAATGCATCTACTCCATAAGCGATTTTCCAGCCATTATCCACTGAAAAGTTCTGATTCCAGAAAAGCCCTGCAGAGAATCCTTTTTCAGGATTTAAATCCGGATTTCCCTGTACATCATGATTAAGATTTACAAAATACGTGTACAGTTCATCATATTTAGGGAAACGGTTTGCAGATCCTAAGATTGCTCTAAGATTTGAATTCTCAGAAGTTTTATATCTTGCTGATAAGGAATAGTTGTATTGATCATTGAAGTTCTCACTAAGGGAAAGCCTTACTCCCGGTCTTAATGAAAGTTTGTCTGAAACATTCCATTCTGCAGAAAGGAAATTGGAATAGGTAAATATTTTTCTTTTTACCGCTTCTCCAAAGAAATCTCCGGCAATTAATGCAGCATATCCGTTGGTATAATCTAACTCATAACCCAGCTGGAAATCAAAAACTTTGCTATCCAGGAAGTTACTGAACATCCCTCTTGAGTAGATAACATCTGTTTTATAATATGATTTTTCGTCCTGACGGCTCTTTATTGCTCTGTTTGGAATATCGTAATTGTAGTCGTAATATTTTCTGTCCTGATTCTGATAAGAAAAATCCCCCATGTACCGGATATGTCCCAGATTGGTTTGAATATTAAACTGGTGAATCCAGCGGTCAGTATTGTACTTTCTGTCTCTACTCTCATAAGATACTCCACCTACTCCATCATTAAGCGGATTCCTGCTTACTTCAGGGTTGTAGAAGTTAAAATTCTCATTAAGATAGGACAGTTTGTAGAAAAATGTTGTTTTGTTTTTGGTATATCTTAACAATGCAGAGGCATCGTACTGGTCTTTCGGGTTCCATTCATAGCCTCTTTGATTGTCCTGTCCGAAATATTTGTAACCTTTGCTTTCTCCTTCATATCCCATAAACTGGTTATGGTTGAAATTGATACTTGCAAACCATTCTTTGCTGATGTTATAATCTATATTCAGGTTTTGAATATGTCTTCCGTTCCCTCTTTTCTTAAGATCGTAATTATCTCTTACGGTTTCTTCCTGTACCGAACCTCTTACACTTACTTTTTTTGTACTGGTTTTCTTTGTAATAATGTTGATTACCCCGGCAACAGCTCCATTTCCATATTCAACACCCATGCTTCCTTTTACAATTTCAATTCTTTCAATATTGCTTAAGGTAATTTTGGTAAGGTCAATATTACTTCCCAATCCTGTATCCCCTACTACCGGAATATTGTCTATAAGGATTTTTACATAATCACCATTAAGCCCCATAATATTGGCGGTGGAATTTCCTAAACGGGTATCCGGAGTGATCTGTATGTTAAGACTTTGATTTAAAACCTCGGCAACATTAGTGGCTGCCATATTTTTAATCTGTTCTGCATCAATTACATCAACCTTATATATCGATTTGTTAATGGACTGCTGCATGTACTGTCCTGTAATAACAACTTCTTCAATTTTCTTTTGATTAAGAGAATCCTTTTCTTGTGCATTCACCCATAAGGCCACGGATAATGATAGAACGGAAAGCACTTTCTTCTTCATAAGGGTACAAATTTTCGACAAATATAAAACTTTATTTAGACTCATTAAAAATAAATATATATTTTTGTGGAATAATTCTAAATAAAAATAATCTCATGAAATTAAAATTACTTTTAGGAACTCTGATGTTTACAGCCTTAACAGCGAATGCTCAGGTATCTAACATCAATGAAAATTTCAATAATTTTACAGCCGGGAATACCACTTTCCCTCAATTTGGGTGGTCTGCCATTGTTGCACCAATTACCGGAGAGTTTCCTCCTGTACCTCCGAGAATGATTGTAGCAGGTGATTCTAACAGGTTCGTTCAATCCTATGCAGGAAATAATGCGACAGGGTCTTCATATCTGATTGCTCCACAAATTGAAACTCCAACCGGAAATAAGACATTAACTTTTGATACGACTTTAGTATCCCCATCTCCCGGTCCGGGAAGCATCCAGATTGGGGTAGCATCCAATCCTGCGGATATGTCAACATTCGTTCCTGTCGGAATCCCTATCAATGTATCGGTTATTGGTACAGTTCAGAATATCAGCGTAAATATTCCGGCATCTACAGGTTCATATATTGTATTTAAATTCACTCCTACAGCAACGCACGTTGCAATCCAGGTGGATAATGTAGTGTATAACACGACAGCTTCTTTAGGAGTAAATGACAATAATAAAGTAACAGAAAATTTCAGATTTGCCTTAAATTCTGATCAAACGGCATTGGAGTTTAAATCAAAAAAAGATCTTAAAAATATCAGTATTTATTCTGCTGCCGGACAAAAAGCAACAGAAGGGAAACCAAACGGACAAAATTTTGATATCAGCACTCTTCAGACCGGAGTTTATTATATGAATATTGAAACTGCTGAAGGAAAAACGATTCAGACAAAATTCATCAAAAAATAAGGTTTATTAGACTATTATTGGCCTTTTTAAAGCCGGCGGGATCATTCCTTCCGGCTTTTCTGTGCTCTTATTTTTATATAAACAATATATAATTAAAGTAAAACACGATAAAAATCATGTTTTTATTTAGACTCATTAAAAATAATTATATACTTTTGTTGAATCATTCTAAATAAGGATTTAAAAAATAAATTATGAAAACAAAACTATTATTGGCTTCAGTATTGGCAATGTCTGTTCAGCAGACTGTTTTTGCGCAAACTGATGCATTGGGATACTCACAGGTAAATATGACAATGGGGAGCGGATATCAAAACAGAGTATTTGTAAACCTTGCAGATGGTAATATGGTTTCTCAGCCTGCCAATACGTGGGATGTTGCTTTTTATAGAAATTCAAACTATGCATTTGGATCAAGAATAAATGATGCAAAAGATATTGAAGTATTCACTGCTTCAACCAATTTAGCAGACTGGGATAACATCAGTATCAGCAATGAAGCTTCATGGGGAGCCCCTCTTTATAACCCGGATCAGACCACTGACTGGAGCCAGGGAGCTTTTGAACAGGGGCCTGTGACTTCTCCAAACCCCAATATTCCTTCAACAGGATGGGGAGTTTACAATCCTATGAATCACCACATCCAGGGGAAAGCTATTTTTGTTTTAAAATATCCTTCAGGAACATACATCAAATTTGCTATTGAAGATGCCTTTGCAGGGTACACTTTTAAATATTCAAAATGGAACGGCACTTCATGGAGCGCTACAGAAACAAGAACCATCGCTAACGGAACGGATGATTCTTATTTTAACTATTTCTCATTTGATACCGGTGCAAAAGTTCCTGGTCTTGAACCGTCAAGAACTGCATGGGATTTCGTATTCACAAAATATTACACATTCTATATGGGCGTGCAGATGTATCCGCTTTCCGGAGCCATCCAAAGCCCTAATATCAAAGTAGCAATGACACAGCCGGAAACACAGGCTACAACAGCTTATACAATCCCTGCCAATGCAAGTTTCTCATCAGCTATTACAACTGTGGGACACTCATGGAAAGGCATCGGAACGGTAAAAAGTGATGTGGTATACTATGTTAAAAAAGGAAATGACTACTACAGAATGTACTTCACGACTAATGGCGGGGCAAGTACAGGAAATATGTATTTCAAATACAAAAAAATTACTGAAACATTAGGAATTACCGAAGTTGGAAAAAAGGCTTCTTTTGGTATTTATCCTAACCCTGCACCAGCAGATAAAAAAGTAACGGTTCTTTTTGATGTTAAAGAAAAAGCAAGCAACAAAGGAAATGTGGAGGTGTATGATCTTACCGGTACAAAGGTATATTCTGCTGAGCTTTCCAATCAGGCAGGATTCTACAAGCAGGATCTGAACCTTTCTACACTTACATCAGGAAATTACCTTGTAAAAATAACTTACGGAGGCCATTCGGAGACGAAAAAGCTTATCGTGAAATAAACTTTTTATTTTAATACTTTCTATTTTTTCTAATAAAAAGGCGGTTTCAATAGTTTGAGACCGCCTTTTATTCTGTAAAGTAATTGAGAAATTCTTTACATCCTCAAAATTAATATATCTTAAATCCTTTATAAACTTCTGCTGAGCTCTCCATGATTTTGGAAGCATCTTTACGGAAATCCAAAAGGTGATCCTGTCCATTATGTCTGTTGTGATGCTCTACGCTTTCCCAAAGCTCGATCAGGAAGAAAGTTCCTTTATTATCTTTATCCTCAATAAGGTCATACTGCAGGCAGCCTTCTTCTTTTCTTGTTTCTTTCACAAGGTTCTGAAATAGCTCTACCGCATCCATCAGATAATTTTCATTAAACTTAAAAAGTGCAATGATATGTAAATTCATGTTCTAATATTTAGTGATGTAAAAGTAAAATATTTTCAAAACCGAATATCTTTTTAAGCTCTTTATTTTTCAATACAAAGCATAATTTTTAATTAAAAACTGATTTATAAATAGTTATAGAACTCATCACAATCACCAATGTTCCGATAATCACAAACATTTTCTTCACAGGAAGCCTTGCAGTAAGCATAGCTGAAAAAGGAGCGGTAATAATTCCGCCGATTAAAAGCCCGAGAATGATATTCCAGTGCTGAATTCCCAGGGTAAAGAAAAAGGTAACGGCGGCCGTTAGGGTAAGGATAAATTTAGCTACGGTAGAACTTCCTACGGCAAATCTTGGGGTAAATGCATTTTTAATCAGAGTTCCGGTTACCAGAGGTCCCCATCCTCCACCGGCAAAAGAGTCTATAAAACCACCTATCACTCCCAGTCTGGTAAGATTGGTTTTTCTTTTCAATGCTTTACTTTGTTTTTCTTTGAAAGCATTTGATAAAATCTGAATCCCGAGATATAAAGTATAAAAAGCGATCAGTGTTTTTGTAATTTTTGCATAATACTCTCCAAGATAAGTAAGACTTACCGCACCAATAACAGCCCCGATAACTGCTGGCACTGCAAGTTTTTTTACTAAACTCTTACTGACATTTTTCAATCTGATATGGCTGATACTTCCCGCTGCCGTTGTAAAACTTTCTGCTGAATGGATACTTGCACTTACAATATGAGGGGGAATATTCAGAATCATAAGTGTAGTGGTACAAATGACTCCATATCCCATTCCCATTGATCCCGCCACAATTTCTGCAAAAACCCCTACCAGAAGCATCCAGTAAAAAATATAATTATTTTTTGCCAGAATGGTCTGCAGCTCTTCCAGATATCCCAGTTCATACATTGAAAAAACAACAATAGATATAATGACAGCCGTCACAAAAAGGACATTAAGCCTTACCTGAATTTTTCTTGAAATCACCATATTAAAAAATCGTTTTAATCTGTAGTTTTTGATTATCCGTCACATCGAAAATAAAAACATTTAACGATCGTATGTTTTCTGCACTTCTGTGTAAGGAAATATTTGCAGATATACTATATACTGCAGCAGAATGCACGGCAGTCATGGAGAGTGTAAGCTTTTGTAATCGGTTTGCCTCTTCTTTTGAAATCATAGTTTATTCATTTGAAGTACTGCAAATATCTGATAAAATATTTATCCTACAAAAAAAGTAGACTATTAATTCAAAAAAAAGGATCAGGTCAGTCGACCAGATCCATTAAAGTTTTTTTCTCCAGAATGTTCAGCGAAGCATCCCGCACTTCTATCAGTACATCATGCAGTCCACAGTGATCTTCATTGCAGTCATCACATTTTTCGTAAAAATTTAGACTTACGCAGGGAAGCATGGCAATAGGACCGTTTACCAGACGAATAATTTTCGCCAGTTTCACATTTTCAGGTTTTTCCTTCAGAAAATATCCTCCACCCTTTCCTTTTTTACTGTCAAGAATTTCCGCTTTTTTTAGTTCAAGCAGAATATTTTCCAAAAACTTTAAAGGAATCTTTTTGTGTTCCGCAATTTCGGAAATAAGAATCGGGCCTTCATTTCTTTTTTCTACAAGATATGAAAGCGCCTTGAACGCATATTGAGATTTTTTTGAAAGCATTACAGCAAAAATAAGAAAATTGTTTAACATTTGAAAAAGAGCTGCAAGCAGAAAGATAAATCTTCAATTCCAGCTCTGCCTTTAGGTATTTTTGCTCATCCGGCTTATCCGTAATTTCACGGTTTTTAGTACCACATTTTTGCCTTTCTCCTATTAAATCATTATGTTTGCCATATGTTCAGTAAACAAGAGGCACAGCAGTTAAAAAAGGAATTTTGGACCGCTTTCGGAAGATCATTTCCCAGAAAATGGATTCTTTATGATACCAAAATCAAGGATATGGCATTTAAATTTTCTGCCGACAATAAAAAAGCAGAAGTTTCTCTGGATATCGAAATGAAAGACGAAATTTTTCGAAACGCCTATTACGAAAAGATCTGGTCACTGGAAGATATCTTAAAAGATTACACCGGAGACTTTCATAAAGAAGAACACTTTACCCTTGAGAACGGAAAGATTATCAGCAGGATATGGATAGAAAAACATGGGGTTTCCATTTTCAATAAAAATACCTGGCAAGAAATTTTTGAATTTTTTGTGGACAAAATGGACGGTTTCGAAAGGTTTTACTATGAATATGAGGATTTTATAAAGGATATATAAAATACTTACGAAATAAATACTATTTTACACTTCAGGCTTAGATAAAAAAGAAAACTTATCTTTGTGATACCACTTAAACTAATAGATGAAACTAAATAACGTGATTAAAAATGAGAAAAGTGTACAAAAACATTTTTGGAGAAATTATCTCTAAAAGTAAAGCTGTGAAGCTAAGCGAATATCATCTGTATTATTATGAGGAAGGTTCTGATTTTCTAAAAGAAATTGAATTCATCAACGAAGACAGTGTTTACAACATCAATTATTTTTTAAGTGACGAAGAGGACGAAGCACAGGTAGTAGAGTATCTTAAGGAAAAATCAGATTTTTTTGATATTGAAAAAAAAGAAACTGCTGACGGTTTTATTATTTCTACCAATAAACTATATTCCTTATCCGTAGACGATCTGCCCTTAATTTCCAAAACT
Organism: Chryseobacterium rhizoplanae; assembly: GCF_900182655.1. GTDB lineage: Bacteria > Bacteroidota > Bacteroidia > Flavobacteriales > Weeksellaceae > Chryseobacterium > Chryseobacterium rhizoplanae. The sequence goes on along the minus strand of NZ_FXTC01000001.1, from coordinate 52,128 downwards.
GTTTTCAAAACAGAAGATCCAGAAAATTTTATCTGTTCACAGGTGATCGATAACGAAACCCATGAACCACAGCTTGAAAGAACCATAAAATGCTGGTATAGCAACGACGAAAACGGTGAAAAATATGCTGCCATAGAATGCAGCTACCAGGAAGACGGAAAGCTTGAACTGGCTGTAGATAAGACTCCAGACCCGGACAATGAAGAAAACTGGGTTCATTATGATTATGATACCTTCCAGGATCTTCAGGCACAGATCTCTACTGATATCAGTTATTACAGAACTGCCGCTTTACTTCCAAAAGGAGCCTTTCAGCAATAATCTATAGTGTATTAGTACTAATCTCAAAAATTATTGATATAGATGTGAACTCAACTTTTTTTTAAAGCAAGATTGAGCCATATTACAATAAAAAGTCCGGAAGAAAATATCTTCCGGACTTTTATATTTTATCCAAATTTCTTTTTCCTCAGCCAGAAGAACAGTCCTCCGATAAGGCCGATAATGGCCAATGGAAGCAGTAAGTTCAGCCACTGCCATGTGGATTTCTCTTCAGTGATTCTTTGTCTGTCCAGAAGTCTTTCTTCAATGTTTCTGTTTCTCAGTTCCATCAGGTTGCTGTCGTCTAACAGATAGTCTAAAGCATTTCTAAGGAACTGTTCGTTACCAAATTGCTCGTTGGTCAGCAGGTCTACACCTAGTGGAAGCGGTTTTCCTTTGATCACCTTATTTCTTCCTACATCACCGTCTGCAATAACGATCATTTTGTTTTCCGGGCTTGAAGTTTTGAATCCGGGGTAAGATTGTCTTTCAATTCTGGATGCATAGGCAGAATTAAATTTTCCTTCCAAGGCTACAGCGAAGATCTTCGGTGTACTTGGTTTTTCCATTTGTCCAAGACTGTCTACGCTTGCAATTTCTTTCAGGTCCACATAGTTCGGAACCTGTTTCAGTAATGTTCTTTCACTGGATTCAAAAAGAACTTTTGTTTTGATATTCTTTCTTCCCCCTAAAGTATCAATAGAAGTCGGGAATTCAAATTTTACCGGGTTAATATTCTTTGTGACCGGATTATTATTTTCAGCAATTCCAAGCGGATAATATGGCCATGGTAAGCTTGTGTACTGAGGATTTCCGCTTACTTCTCCTGTAACCAATCTTAACAGGGCAAACTTTTTAACGTCTTTTACCAAAGCCGGATTAATTCTTAACCCATAATTGAAAAAAAAGTCTGTCATATTGATATCTACAGGGAAAGGCATTACTTTTTTAGATCTCGTTAAGGTATCCATCTCAGCATTTACCGCATCAATCATCCAAAGGGTTTTCCCACCGTTCATGATGTATTGGTCAAGAATTACTTTTTCATTATCTGTGAAAGCTTTTCTTGGTTTTGCAATCACCAAAGCACTCATTTGCTTTAATAAAGGAACATCTTCTAATGAAAGTTCAGTCTGGTTTTTAGGAATAATAGGTCCAGCATCATAGTTTTCCATAGCCAGCTGTACAAATCCCTGGAATTCATCCGGGTTCAATTCATCATGATTGACCAGAATCCCGATTTTCTTTCTCTTTGCAGCTGCAATATTTTTAATGTTGGAAATAAGATTATACTCCAGTCCTTCAATGGATCTTGTTAACTGCTGGTCCGCATCAATTCCTGCCTGTTGTACTACCAAAGGTATAGAAACGCCGTCATTTCCATGCTTGATTACAGCATATGGGAAAAGGGTGATCTGTGAAATTTTTCCATCTTTTACATCCGGAAGAATAGACGGCTGCATTCCCAAGGCCATCAGCGTGTCCTGAGACATTTTTGTTTTAATCGGATCGATGAATTTAAAATCAATCTTTGGATTTATTTTTCTGAATTCTTCCAGCATGAATTTCGTCTCGCTCTGAAGCTGTTTGAAACTTGCCGGAAAATCTCCTTCCAGATATACATCAACAGTCAGAGGCTTTTTAACGGACTCCAGTACTTTGATGGTGTTATCTGAAAGTGTATATCTTTTTTCTTTTGTTAAGTCTAATCTGATTCCTGAATACGTCAGGATAATAACCAAAGGAACAATTGCAATTAAGAAAATTCCCAGTGGAGATTTAGCATTGATCTTCTTCATAATTCTACTTCTTTTTGTTTATAAAATGATTGGACAATACTAATGAAGCCCCAATGACAAGAACAAAATACGCTACATCTTTAAAATCAATAAGCCCTCTTGTAAAGCCTAAGAAATGCTGATAGAAACCTATATTCTGAAGGATAAAATCTGCACCTCCCAAAAGTTTATAGCTTGCTAATTGCTCGATTCCGAAATACATAATAAAGCACATGAAAACGCCCAACAGATAAGCCATAATCTGATTCTGTGACAATGAAGAAGCCAAAATTCCTACTGCAGCAAATGCCGCAATTAAAATAATCAGCCCAAAGTAGCTCCCAAAGGTCATTCCAAGATCGATATTTCCTGCAGGAACTCCCAGCACATACACTGTATAAAGGTAAATGAGTGAAGGAATAAGGCATAAAACCCCAACAATCCATACAGAAAGGAATTTTCCGGTTACGAGATCAGAAACCTTTAACGGTTGTGAAAAAAGCCAGTTTAACGTTCCTGTCTGCTGTTCTTCCGCAAAAGTTTTCATAGAAAGGGCCGGAATGATAAACATCAGCAGCCATGGAACCAATACGAAATAACTCTGAAGCGAGGCCATTCCGATCTCAAAAATATTAGAATCGTTGTCGAAAAAGAACAGGAAAAGAGTTGCGATCAAACTGAAAGCGGCAATGATCACCCATGCACTCCAGTTTCCAAAGTAACTCCAAAGTTCTTTCTTTAAAATTGCAATCATAGTTTTTTTGTAAGATGTAAAAAGGATGAATGTTTAAGACATAGGTCCTACTCTACAATTATTTGTTTTTTTTATTTTTATTAACCAGTTTCACTGTCATCATGATCAGAAATACAAGAACGAAAAATCCTGTGATTAATTGCCACCAGTATTCAATCACCATTGATTTTAAAATAACGGTAAATACTACCAGAAACAGAATGAATGTTGCAATTTCATTGGCCTGTCTCAGTTTGATATTGGCAATCGGCAGTGTATCTCCATGTAATTCTTTTAAATGAAGGACTTTTTTCCAGCACCAGTAATGGTAAATGGCAAGTCCGATAAGGAAGGTCAATTTCAAATGAAACCACGGCATTTTCATCAGCCCCGGATTTAAAAAGATCATGACCAATCCACATACTGCCATAATTACTCCCGCTGGAACGGTAATAATATTCCACAGTCTTCTGGCCATAAAAGTGTACTGCTCTCTCAGAATTTTCTTTTTCTCTTCAGGAAATTCATCGGTATCTTTATAGTAAACGAAAATCCTCACGAGATAAAAAATTCCCGCAAAGTAGCTCACCATAAAGATAATGTGTAGTGCTTTTATTATTGTGTAAAGCATTTTTTAATTCTATTTTTTAACAGGAACAATCTTACTAAAAGTATCTAGTTTTTTCAAATATTCAAAAAAATTATCTTTTGCGTTATTAATCCGAACATGTTCAAATAAAACAATTAAAATAGAAATGAAGATCAAAGCAATCCATAAATAATTTTCCTGCTGAAAAAATACGATTGCAAACATCAACATAATTATTATTCCTAAAATATTTCCAAAAATGGAAAGAACACCATTGTATACGGTTAATTCAATAGTTTCCGGTTTATCATCTTTTGCAACAAACTTTCCCTTAAAATAAGGAGATATTTTATCATAATTAAACTTAATATCAAAACTATTCTCAGATACCCTTCCTACGAAAAATTTGTTCCAATCAAAGAACTTTTTAGATAAATTTTTATCTATATCATTTAAAATTTCCTCTTTTGGTTTTGAAAATTCAACTATATACTTGGATTTAAAAAACATTTCATTGAAAATTATGCGCAAAGATAAGTTTTTATATAATTTTTTAAGAATAAATTTCCTTGATTTGGAAAATATAGATAAAACGGGTTCATATAAAAATAGTTCGGCTCGGGGCAGCAAAGCTGCCCGAGCCGAACATTATATTTCTATTGTTTTAATCAACGCAATGATTAAGAAATCACTCCTAATTCTTTTCCAACTTTTTCAAAAGCAGCAATCGCTTTATCCAAATGTTCTTTAGTATGAGCAGCAGATAACTGTACTCTGATTCTCGCTTTTCCTTTCGGTACTACAGGATAGAAGAATCCGATTACATAGATTCCTTCATCCATAAGCTTTTCAGCCATTTTCTGAGAAAGAGGCGCATCGTAAAGCATTACCGGAACAATGGCAGCATCTCCGTCAGGAATATCAAAACCTTTCGCTTTCATTTCTGTTCTGAAGTATTCTGCATTTTCCATTACCTGATCACGAAGAGAAGTATTATCAGAAATCATATCCAATACTTTCAAAGCAGCTCCTACAATTCCAGGCGCCAGAGAGTTCGAGAACAAATAAGGTCTTGAACGCTGTCTCAGCATATCAATGATCTCTTTTTTACCGGAAGTAAAACCTCCTAAAGCACCTCCTAATGCTTTTCCTAAAGTAGAAGTGATGATATCTACTCTACCCATTACTTCATTGGCTTCGTGAGTTCCACGTCCTGTTTTCCCGATGAAACCTGTTGCGTGGGAATCGTCAACCATTACCAAAGCATCATATTTATCAGCAAGGTCACATACTCCTTTCAGGTCTGCAACAATACCGTCCATTGAGAATACTCCGTCTGTTACGATAATTTTGAAACGGTGGTTCTTTTCAGAAGCTGCAATCAATTGAGCTTCCAGATCCGCCATATTATTGTTTTTATATCTGTATCTCGCTGCTTTACAAAGACGAACACCGTCAATAATAGAAGCATGATTCAGTTCATCTGAAATAATAGCATCCTCTTCAGTAAACAATGGTTCAAAAACGCCACCGTTTGCATCAAATGCTGCTGCATAAAGAATGGTATCTTCAAGACCTAAAAAGTCAGCGATTTTTTTCTCCAAATCCTTGTGAATATCCTGTGTTCCACAGATAAAACGTACCGATGACATCCCGTATCCGTGAGATTGAATCATTTCCTGAGACGCTTTCATTACTTCCGGGTGGTTGGATAATCCCAGATAATTATTCGCACAGAAGTTCAAAAGCTTTTTTCCGTTGGCTTCTATTTCTGCACTTTGCTGAGAAGTGATGATTCTTTCTCTTTTGTAAAGTCCGTCATTCTCAATATTCTGAAGTTCGTTCTGTAAATGCTGAAGGTATTTTTCAGAGATCATTTTTAGTAATTTTTTAGATGTGCTAATTTACTAAAAAGGCAGTAAAATAAAACCTTTTATATGTTTAATTCTAAAAAATCAATTCAGGTTTCACTTTTAACATTATTAGTCTACAAATTTAGTAGGATAATATTTATATTTGTTTAAAATTTGAGAGCATGAGATTAAAGCCGGTACAAAAAATAAAGACCATCCATTCAGAAACCTTTATTAAGGACCATATGAAGCCGAGAATTCCAATTATTATTGAAGATTTTATACATCCGGAAAGCCCAGCCTTCAAAAAATGGAATTATGAATATTTCAAAGAAATTGCGGGAGATCATAAAGTAAATATTTACGGCAGTGAGCTTGATTCCCTTGACAGAGTCGCAAGTGATCCTATAGCACAAAGTACATTTTCAGAATATCTCGATCTTATACAGTCCACCCCTACTGAACACCGCCTTTTTTTGTTTAATTTATTAAAAATAAAACCTGAACTTAAAAATGATCTTATCTACAATGATGTTACGGATGGTAAAATAATAAAATGGCTTCCTTTTATGTTTTTTGGAGGGGAAGGTTCCGTGACCAGAAATCATATTGACATTGATATGTCACACGTTTTCATTACCCAGTTTCAGGGAATCAAAAGAATCTGGCTTTTTCCCTGGGAACAGTCTGATTTTATGTATAAGCTGCCATATAACTTCCACAATCTTGCCCAAATTAAAAACCCAGACTACAGAAAATATCCTGCACTACTCTATTTAAACGGCTATGAAGCAGTGATTCATCCCGGTGAAACCCTTTATATTCCTTCAGGATGGTGGCACTATATTCAGTATGATACGGAAGGTTATTCCATCTCGGTGAGAGCCTTACCTTCAAGTCCTCTTGAAAAATGGAGAGGATTCAAGAACCTGGTCATCACAAGACATTTTGACAACCTCATGCGCAAACTGTTTAAAGAAAGATGGTTTGGATATAAAGTAAAAATAGCCCGGAAGAGAGGGGCTAAAGCTGCCAGAAAACAAAGAAGCTTTCAGATCTGAAAGCTTCCTGTTATTTTATCGTTAATGATAAGTAAAATATGTATTGATATTTTACAATCTTAAATTTTAATGTTTGATGAACTTGATGCTTTTTTCATCAATCGTAATGAAATAAGTTCCCGGAACCAATTCTGAAATTCCGATCGCTTTACCCGGCTGATACGTTCCTTTTCCTACCAGTTTCCCATCTACAGCATGAATCGTAAAGTCTGTGGATCTGGTTATTCCTTTCAGATGAATTTCATTTTTAGCAGGATTTGGATAAAGTCCAAAGCTTTCTTTTTCAACAGAGGAAACACTTAAAGTATTATCCTGAGTAACAGTAGAGTTTTTTTCCAGAATCTGATACTCATAATTGAACTGAACACTTGCAATAGGGAATGTCACAGATTCTAAAAAACTTTGGTTATTGGAAGTATTGTTAAGGACCAGATAAGCAGTCTGCCCTGAAGTTCCGGTTACTTTTATAGGCAAAGGCATTTCGAAAAAGCTTACGTTAGAACTGCTTTGTGTCTGAGAAACCTTAAATAAAGCCTGATTACCGCCCTGCATCCATTTTATAGTATAGGTAGGATATCCTTCCCCATACACCCAGTCATTAAAAAATCCTGTAAAATCTATTCCGGTAGACTGAAGCAGAGAAGCATTAAAATCTGCGGTACGCGCATAGCTGTAGGCTAAATTCGGTCTGGCATGATAATCTTTAAGGGCTTGATAAAATGCAGCATCCCCTAAAATCCACTTCAGCATTCTCAGTACATATCCACCTTTAGAATAAGACAGTCTGCTGTCAAATATTCTATTGATGCTGGAAAGTCCGCTGTCTGGTACATATACCGTTCCTGTTGTACTTGCTGTAATATAATTGGATTGACCTTGCAGATAATTAAGGAACTCAGTATTGGTCATCAGTAACTTTTCATTGGCAACGTGTTCCCCGAAAGTGGCAAAACCTTCATTCAGCCAGATATCATTCCATGCACCGCAGGTTACTTTATCTCCAAACCACTGGTGAGTAAGCTCATGGGCAATCAACTGTTTGCTCCATCCTCCCATAGAAGACATGGTCTGATGTTCCATTCCTCCACCATACATAAATTCCATGTGGCCATATTTTTCATTACGGAAAGGATACGAACCAAAATAGGTTTCAAAAGTATCCATCACCTGCTTTGTCCAGTTAATATTGGCTATACTGGTTGCATTTGAATTCGTAGACGGATAAATATAGTTGACAAAAGGAAACGGAGGGTTTCCGATGGTATCAGTAAGCTTGACAAAATTGGTAATTGACAGCGCAATAAGATAAGCCGGCGTAGGATACATCGTTCTCCAGAAAGTAAGCTTGGTTGATCCTGTAGGGAAAGTTTCGGACATTAGTTTTCCATTGGCAGCAACACTGTAATTGGATGGCGTTGTAATTTTGAAATCGAATCTTTCAATTTTATCATTCAGACTTTGTTTTGTGGGAAACCAGTCCTGTGCGCCATAAGGTTCATTTAAAGTAGAAAGTACCGGAACTCCGCTCTGCGTAGCTGTTGTAAAGGCACCATTGGCACTAGGCGGCATTCCTGAATAGTGAATCGTCAGAGAATCCAGCGTATTCGCAGCTATCGGAGTCTGAAAATCAATTTTCACTTCGTTGGAAGGAAGCTGCTGGAAAACAAGGTTGTTACCATGATATTTAACCTGAGAAACCGTTAAAGAAGTTGTCAGATCAAAATAAATGCTTCCCATACTCTGAGTAGGCTTAAAATGAGAAGTTACCGATCCGGAAATAGTATTGGAAGCCGGATTGAGCGTAACATCCATTCTTTGATACTGTAAATCGTAATTCAAAGTATTAGGATTCGTATTCCCGATATTCATTTTTTGCGTAAAGGATTTTTTCTCTTTTTCGATCAATCCTTTCATATCGATGTTTTGCTCATGCTTCTGGCCATAGAACTGCTGAGAAAATAAAAATCCCAACACCAAAAGGTACAATTTTGTCATGTTTAGAAAAATTTAACCAAATATAAAAAAAACCTTTTAATCAATGATTAAAAGGCTGTTATAATATATAAAATAAAAAATTTTTAAAGATCCAGTGCAGGTTCAAGAATTTTTTCCATTCTCTTTTTCACCATATCTACCGACCCGGAATAGTTATTTACCATTAAAGAAAACACTAATGTCTTCCCGGAATTTGTCTTCAGATAACCTGCTAATGTTTTTACTTTATTCAAAGTTCCTGTTTTTGCAAAAACCTGTCCGTTACCTCCACCAATGAACATTCTTTTTAAAGTTCCGGATTGTCCTCCTATAGGAAGAGAAGTTAAATAAGATCTGTAATATTTCTGATCCATCAAAGAGGTTAGAAATTTCGCCTGGGAAATAGGCGTTACATTATTGCTTCTTGAAAGCCCGCTTCCATCCATATAATTAAGACCATTCATATCAAAACCTGCATCCTTCAGGTGATTTGTCACCACAATTCTTCCTGATTCTGAAGTCTGGTCACCCATTTTCTGATAACCAACGGTTCTTAATAAAGCTTCTGCCAATGAATTATCACTGTGCTGATTGGTATAATAAATAATGTCACTTAAAGTTGGAGATTTATAAGCTGAAAGCATTTTTCTGCCTTCCGGAGCTGAATCTGTCATTTTAGGACTTACTTTTCCGGTAACAGGGATTCCGCTTTTCACCAATGTTGTTCTGAACGAGTTGGCAAGATATGCAGGAGCATCAGGAATTTTGGTTGTTAAAGCTCCGTTTCCTTCATATTTATCAGCATATACCATCTGATGATTGTAAGGAGAAACATAGAAAAATTTCTTATCCGTAGAGAAACTTCCTTTTTTAACAATCAGTTTTTCGTTAGCCGGGTTGATATCACGGGTACTTCCTGCAGGCAGATAATAATTATTGTTTTCCAGCCATACAACATTTTCCGGAAGCACTGAAATATTGCCTTTGAAAAGCGCTGTCTGAATGATAATATCACCATTTACCTTTTTGATTCCCTCTCTTGAAACTCCACCCACGAAATCTGAAATAATGTCTCTGTAAGATGATGCACCCGCTTTGTTTGTTCCCAGAGAAGGGTCACCGCTTCCTATGACATAAAGATTTCCATTTAAAACTCCATTTTCATCTATAGTTCCTGAATACTCCAGCTGAGTCATCCAACGGTAGTTTTCACCCAGCAGGTTTAATGCCGTTTCTGTTGTAAGCAGCTTTGTAGTAGAAGCAGGTACCAGGGGAGTATTTTCATTGTACGAAGAGATTACTTTCTTCGTTTTCGGATCGTACACTACGAATCCCCAGCTTGCATTTTTCAGCACAGGATCCGCCATCATTGTGTTCACATTAATATCTACAAGTTCTTTTGCTGACAAAACAGTTTTCTCCACCATCGTACTAACGGGTGAAGGCAGGTTTAAACTGCTTTTCTGACTGTCATAATTCTGAGAATAAAGAACGGTAGAAACGGTAGATTGAGCCAGGAAAAGACCAGAAGCCAACACCGCCGCACTTGAAATATATTTTCTGAAATTTACCATCTATCTTCTTTTTGTTCTATAGTTTTGACGCTATAAAAAATGACAGGTTAAATCATTCAATTAAAGAGCCAAACACTTAATCAACGTCCAAAAGTAGAAATTATTGTCATATAACAGACCACTGACCCGTTATAAAAGAGTGTAAAGTTTGTTAAAAATTGTTAAAAATCAACAAAAACATCTTTTTTAATGCTTTGATATGCAGTGATTTCATCAAATTCTTTCAAACTTATTAAAACCAGGTTTTTGAATTTCTCATAGTTTTTCCCCCGGGGAAGCTTAAGCATAATCTGGAATTGGTACAGATTATTCAGCCTTGCAATCTGAGCTCTTTCAGGACCTAAAACGCAATCTTCCGGAAGATATTTTCTTAAAATGGAACCTAAAAACTGAGACGCCCGGTCCACTTTATCTTCCTTTCTGTGCTTCATTTCAATCATAATCAGCTTCGTAAAGGGCGGATAATGGAATTTCTGGCGTTCGGTAAGGATATATTTATAGATCTTCGCAGGATTATTCATCTTGATCAGCTGGAATACAGAATGATCAGGATTAAAGGTCTGAATAAGAATTCTTCCTTTTCCGGAAACCCTTCCGGCTCTTCCTGAAACCTGAGTGATCAGCTGATAAGCTCTTTCTTCTGCTCTGAAATCCTGTACATATAATAAGGAATCTGCTTTGGGAATAGTAACGAGTTCAATATGATTAAAATCCAGTCCTTTGGAAATCATCTGAGTTCCTACGATAATGTCTGTTTCTCCGTCTTCAATCTTTTCATACAGCTTTTCGTAGGCAAATTTCTTACGCATAGAATCCACATCCATTCTGTCTACCTCATTTTCCGGAAACAGCTTGGAAACTTCTTCATGAATCTGCTCTACACCTACACCTCTTTCGTTCAGCTTTTCAGAATTGCATTTCGGACAGGTCTTCGGTTTTGAAGCTCTTTGTCCGCAGTAATGGCATTTCATTTCATTCGCTGCCTTGTGATAAGTCATCACCACATCACAATTGGAGCAGTAATTGACATAGCCACAACTCTCACATTCTATGACATTGGAATAGCCGCGGCGGTTGTGCAGGACAATCGCCTGATTCTTTTCATCCACCGTCTTTTTAATCTCTTCAACAAGTTTCAAAGAGAAATTTCCGGAAACTTTTTTAGAATCCAGGGCTTCTTTGAAATTGATCAGTTCATATTCCGGCAGATTCACATTCCCAAATCTTTCATTCAGGAAAATATACCTCATTTTATCTTTTCTAGCTCTGTAGTAACTTTCAACAGAAGGTGTTGCAGATCCCAGGATTACTCCCGCATTATAAAATCCACCTAAAACCAATGAGGCATCTTTAGCATTGAAATAAGGCGTCACTTCCCTTGGTCTGTAAGCAGAATCATGCTCTTCATCCACCACAATAAGTCCCAGGTTCTGATAAGGTAAAAACAATGCATTACGGGTTCCTATCAGAATACGGATATCATTCTGCCTGATTCTTCTCCAGACTTCTACTCTTTCAAAATCTGTCAGCTTTTGATGGTAAAAACCTAACTGCCTGCCATATTTTTTTTCTAATCTCTGCGTAATTTGCTTGGTAAGGGAAATTTCAGGAAGCAAAAACAGAACATTTTTCCCTTCTTTGATACATTCCTCAATTTTTTCTAAATAAATATGTGTTTTTCCTGATGAAGTTACCCCATGAAGCAGCACATTTTTTCCTTCTTCAAAAGCTTGATCAATTTCAGATTTAGCAATTTTCTGCTGTTCAGAAAGTTCTTCCAGCTCTTCAATTTCTCCTTCATAGCTTTCAATTCTGTCTTTCTGCATGTAGTACTCCTCCACAAGACCTTTATCTGCTAAAGGTTTGAAATGAGAACTTCCGAAATAACCATCCTCAAACAACTCAGATTTTTTGATATGCGCATCAGGATTTTCTGTCTGTTTTTCCAAAATAAGAAGGAACAGGTCTTTCTGTTTTTGGGCTCTGTTTAGTTTTAAAAGAATTTCCGTAAGATTCTGATTGGCCAAAACCTCATCTTTAATTCTCACATAAGCTACTTCTTTAGCTTTATATTTTTCAGCAATTTTTTCATCAATCTCAATATACTGAAGATCGATCAATGAATTGATGGTCTTGATAATATCTTTTTTAGGAATAAATGCCTCAATATCCGTCAGGTTGATCAGCTGTCGGACTTCAAGTGCCTGAATCAGGTACATTTCATTGACATCCAGGTTTTCAAAATCAACTACTATTCCTGGTTTTAATTTTAAATAAGTTTCACTTTCCAGCTTCAAAGAAGAAGGGAATGAAAACCTGTAAATTTCACCAAGACTGCACAGATAATACTCCGAAAGCCAGTTCCAGAAACGGATCTGTTCTTCAGGAACAATCGGCTTATCATCCAACATGCTGATAATTTCTTTAGCAGTAAAATTTTCCGGCGCATTGTCGTGAAGCTCAAATACGATTCCGGTATAGATTTTTTTCCCGCCAAAGGGTACCAGAACACGCATTCCGGCTTGAATTTCGGACATCATTTCTTCGGGAACTTTATAGGTAAAAGATCCTTTGAGGTTCAGTGGTAAAACAATTTGAGCGTATTGCAAGAGAAATATTTAAAGTGTAAAATTAGATTTTTCTTCAGAGAACTGCAACTTTACAGAAATTCTTTCGTGTTCGTTTAATAGACATTTAACCCTACATTCTCAGATGTCCACAGGAATTTCAAGATTTCAGTATGTAAAAACCGTATTATTAAAAATAATTATCGAATACAATAGATTAGATATACTTTAGGAATACAATCTACCCAATCAACGAAATTTGCAAAAAAAATCAATAATAATTCAATAGGAACGGACTTTAGTCCGTTTGATAAAAATTAAAATTTCAATTGGCTTTAGCCAAAACCTAGATTACAACGCAATATTCGCAAAGGTATTATTAATTGGTTTAATTCGTTCGCAAAGGCGTTTCACTTAGCTAAGATATTCCTACGGAATGACAAATAACACGTATAAAACCGATATCAATTGACAGTATTGAGAAAGAGCCATCTTATCGTTAAAAAAAGTATTCGGTCATCTCATACCAAAATGCGGAAGTAAAAAACCCTACAATGATACTGACCCCGATGATCAGATTGGTCAGTTTTGTATTGAGTCTGAACTGCTCTGCGATAATACTGGAGGTAACCAGTGTAGGCATTGCGGCTTCAAATACGGTAATTTTAGCCACATCTCCTTTTATTCCCAATAATAAAGCCATTCCCAAAACAATTGCCGGTGCCAGAATAAGCTTGTAAAGCATTGACATTGACATCTGTGGAATCAGTTTTTTCCATCCGTTAAATTTCAGCTGCAGTCCAACTGAAAACAGAGCTAACGGGCTTACTGTAGCCGCCAGCTTATCAAAAAATGGTTCTGCAACGGTAAAATCAATGAACTGCGATAATATCAGAGCAGAAATACAACCGATTAATGGAGGAAATGTAATGAGTCTTTTTAAAATAAATACTGCGCTTACTTTTCCTGATCTGCTTCCTCCTTTTACAGCAGCAATAATTCCAAGGGTAGAAAGGGCAAAGAACATCGTTTGATCACAAATAATGGCAATACTCAGAAGCCCTTCACCATAAAAAGCACTGATTAAGGGAAATCCTATGAATGATGTATTGCTGTAACCACTTGCCAGTTCTAAAGTACTTCTGGAACGCCTTGAATATCCCCTGCTCTTGCTATAAAACATCATAAAGAAGAAGCAGAACACAGAAATTAAAAATGTGGCCGCTATCGGAAACAGCATTTCTGTTGTCCATTTTACTTTAGGCAGATATTTAAACGAAACTGCCGGAAGAGCAAGATAAAGAATCCAGGTATTGATACCCTTGTGAGCATCGGGGTGGATAGATTTTGTTGCTTTGAATATCATTCCTGCAATAATGCACACTGCAATGAGAACAAAATTTACCATAACTGTAAAGAAATATGATGCAAATTTACGGCTGATTTTTGAGTTGGAAGGGTAAAATTTATATTTTTTTAGGTATAAACCATGTCAAGGTTTAGAACCTTGACATGGTTTGACTACTTGAGAACGTTAGAAAAATTTTAATTCTTCATCACATCCCAAAGACTCATTACTTCAATTTTTTCCAAAGGTTTTGAAAGGGTAATTCTTTTTGAAGTTCCAGGTAACAGATCAAAGAAATTATCACTAAAATGAGTATCGCCGATCAGATAAACGTCTTTTGCCAGGATATCTGTCGCTATTTCAATTTCCGTGGCTGATATTTTTTTGATTTTAATCTCAGGCTTCAGGAGTTTTATATCTTTAGGTTTATTAAAAAAGAACAGTTTTTGAAATGTTGCATCCTTTTCGGAGCTGATCTTTAAAACGACTTCAGATAGATTGAACTGTGCCAATTCTGATTTATTTATACTTCTGATTTTCTTGCTTACATCGGCATTTACAACATCTGACTGATTGGCTTTCCAAAGTGTTTTTCCTTTAAAATCAATGAGTTCAAACTTCGTATCCACTTTCAATTCTTTCATGAGATCGCTTATCAGGTAAACGTCATAGCTTTTATCGGTTTCTGCGATTGATACCAAAACAGGTTCAAAGCTTCTTTTTGCCTGATAATGGAAGGCTTTCCAGTTTCCGAGATAATCAATGGAAGACCATGAAACTACCGGCCAGCAGTCGTTGAGCTGCCAATACAGCGTTCCCATGTTGTAAGGTTTTGCACGGCGGTGAGCTTCAATGGCAATCTGCATCCCTTTCGCCTGCAGCAGCTGTGAAACGTAATTGTACTGTACAAAATCTGTTGGAATTTTATAATCACGTTTCAGGTATTCATTAATGATATCCCAGCCTCGGGCGTGTTTTTCATGTGCTTTGATAGTTGAATTTTGCAGATTTAAATCCGGAGTACCTGAAAACATAGATTTGGTAGTTTCAAGGGTTGGTGTTCCCTGAAAACCGTATTCAGACATGAAACGTCCTACTTTTTCATTGTAAATTTCAAATGGCTGCTCTCCCCACCAAACGCCCCAATAGTGAGAATCTCCTTCTGTAAGGCTTTCTTTATGTCCCCAGCCGATAGATGGCGAACTTGGCCAATATATATTTTTATCTGACTTCAGGTTTTCTGCCAATGCATTGGGAATGACATCATGAAATAACTTTTTATAGTCTTTCCAAACCTGCAGTGAATCATTTTTTGAATAGTTGAACTGTTTCTGATATCCCCAGTTGACAATAGCTTCATCAATTTCATTATTCCCACACCACAAAGCAATAGATGGGTGATTCTGAAGTCTGTTGACCTGATCTTTTACTTCTTCTTTTACATTGTTTAAAAATGCTTCGTCCGCAGGGTAAAAACTTCCTGCAAACATAAAATCCTGCCAGACTAAAATTCCGTTTTCATCGCAGGCTTTGTAAAATTCGTCATCTTCATAAATACCGCCACCCCAGATACGGATCATATTCATATTGGCGTCTTTGGTATCTTTGATCAGTTTCTGATATTTTTCTTTGCTCATTCTGGGTGAAAAACTGTCTCCCGGAATCCAGTTGGTTCCTTTGATATACAACGGATTTCCATTCACTTTGAAATAGAACGACTTTCCTTTTTCGTCTTTTTCCTGAATTAATTCTACGGTTCTTAATCCTATCCTGATGTCTTTAACATCAATATTTTTAAGGTCTTTTGAAAGTTTTATTTTAAAATCATAAAGATTAGCTTCACCACGTCCGTTAGGCTGCCAAAACATCATTCCTTTTGTGTCATAAGGAACTGATATTGTATTAGTCCCTTTTTTTAAAGCTATTTTTTGGTGGATTTTATTAAGGTCTAAGGTGTAGTCCCCTGCATTTTGAGCATAAATTTCTACTTCAAAATGTAAATCAGAGGCTTTTTCAGAGTTATTCTGAATATCTTTAACGGTAATAATTTTGGCATTATTCCAGAATTCTAAGGTAACATCTTTCCAGATTCCCGCAGTAACCAGTCTTGGTCCCCAGTCCCATCCGAACTGATACTGTGCTTTTCTTACAAAACTTCTTGGCGATTCCGGCATGGTAAACGGAACTTTTTTAGCCAGATCTTTTCCGGTATTAACAGCAGATTGAAACTTAATCTGCAATGCATTATTACCCGGTTTCAGATATTGTTTCACAGGAATATTCCATTTCCTGAACATATTATCCGTTTTCTTTAAAAGCTTACCATTAAGATAAATTTCTGAAAATGTATCCAGGCCATTAAAGACCAAATCAATATTATCATTTTTCAATTCCTGAGATGAAACCGAAAATTGAGTCTGATACTCCCAATCTTCATTTTCTACCCATTGTACTTTCTTTTCATTTTCATCTTTAAAAGGATCAGGAATGACCTTGTTATCCATTAAATCCAAATGAACGGTTCCCGGTACTTTCGCAGGAAGCCAGTTCTGATCTTTTGAATTTTTAAACTGCCAGTTCTCAGAAGACAAATTTCTTTGGAAAAACTGGGCACAAAGGATATTCTGCATAAAAAGGAAAGCAAAAAGGATCGTTCTATTCATCAATAAATTTGTTTTGTATTGTTACCATACCACTGATTTTGTCATTCCGAGGTACGAAGGAATCTCTACCATAAGAATTTAGATTCCTGCTGCGCCTGGAATAACAAAATAAGTGTATATAATGCATTACTTACTCTTCAACGCAACCACTTCAGCCGGGTTCGCAAAAACACCACCATCCGTAATGGCTGAGGAATGGAAATACCCTGCATTGGTAACAGCTCTTATTTCTTCAATATTGGATGAACGAAGCCCGCCTCCAACAAGGATTTCTATTCTTCCATCGGAGAGTTCAACCAATTTTTTCAAATTTTCTTTTCCTTCTGATACATTGGGTTTCTGGCCGGAAGTAAGGATGGTTGTAAAACCACATTCAATTACTTTTTCTAAGGACTCTTCCAGATTTGCCGCACGGTCAAAGGCACGGTGAAACGTACATGGAAACGGTGCAGCTAATTCAACCAAAGCTTTATTCTGTTCAACATTAACCTCATCATTTTCATTCAGAATACCGAATACGAAACCGTCTGCCTGTAAAGATTTTAACTGAACCAGATCATTTTTCATCTGTTCAAATTCTGAATCCGAATAGGTAAAATCACCTCCTCTGGGACGGATCATCACAAAAATCGGGATATTAATTTTTTCGCGAAGCTTTTTCATGGTTTCGAAGTCCGGAGTGGTTCCTCCTTCACTGAGACCGTCACATAATTCTAATCTGTCAGCCCCATTTTCAAAAGCAATCATTGCTGATTCAGGATTAAAGCACGCTATTTCTATTTTTGACATTGTATATATCTTTTTAATTCTACTTTGGTTCATCCTGCAATACATCTGCAATCAGAAAGGAACCGTTTTGTTTTACTACTTTTATTACTGACGGATATTTAGCTTTAAAACTATTATCAGTCAACACTACATTAAAGATATATTCATCTTTTGAGGTAGATTTTAAATCACAGCTCTCCACTTCAATTTTATCCCAGTCCTGTGCTGTAATCAGGAAACCAACTCCGACACCTGCTTTATTGGTATCAAATTTCGATTTCCATTTATCCTGAAATTCTTTTTCAGTCAGACTTCTATCTACGTCCATATCTACATTTGTTGCATCTGTTTTATACCCGAAATAGTCTTTGGTTGTGATCTTCTGCATACTCTTTTCTTCACTTCCTATATCAGCTTTAAAATAATCGACAATGCTTTTTTCCAACCATTTTTTTGCATCTTCTGCTTCATTGGACTCATTTTCCAAGCCTGTTTTCTCTTCTGTCTGCTGTGGTTCTATGGCTGTTTTCATCTCCTTCTTTTCTTCTTTGCATGCAATAATCAGACATAAAGAAGCGATAATCGTTCTTTTCATATTTGTTGTATGTTTTGGCTAAAGCCAATAATTGACTTTGATTTGTTCAAATGGGCTAAAGCCCATTCCTATTGAGTTTTCATTACTTCAAAGCAAATTCAGGAGTTTCAAGGCGGTTACCTTTCTGATCATGCACAGCAAAGTTGAATCCGTCCTGAATACAGTAAGAACCATATTCTCCTTTTTTATTGATGGCGATAAAACCTACCTGAATATCTTTAAGGTTTTTGTTTCTCCTCTGATTGATTTTCACAATTCTTTCCACTGCTTCTTTGCACGCTTCCTGCGGATTTCTGCCTTGTCTCATCAGTTCCACTACAAGATGGGTTCCTACCGTTCTTATGACTTCTTCGCCATGGCCTGTTGCTGTAGCTGCTCCTACTTCATTATCTACGAACAGACCTGCTCCGATAATCGGGGAATCTCCTACTCTGCCGTGCATTTTAAAAGCCATTCCACTGGTTGTACATGCACCGGAAAGGTTTCCCTGAGCATCCAATGCAATCATTCCAATGGTATCGTGGTTTTCAATATTGGCAATGGGTTTATACTGACTGGTTTTTAACCATTCTTTCCATTCTTTTTCGGATTCAGGAGTAAGAAGATTTTCTTTTTTAAATCCCTGTGAAAGGGCAAACTGCAATGCTCCGTCGCCTACCAGCATTACGTGAGGTGTTTTTTCCATTACCGCTCTGGCAACAGAAATCGGGTTTTTCACATGTTCCAGACATGCAACAGAACCAATATTATAATTTTCATCCATGATGCAGGCATCCAGCGTTACTCTTCCATCTCTGTCCGGACGCCCTCCATACCCAACACTTCTTTCTTTAGGATCTAATTCTACAAGACGAACTCCTTTTTCAACCGCATCCAAAGCCTTTCCTCCTTTACCAAGAACCGTCCATGCTTCTTCATTGGCTTTTAATCCGAAATTCCAGGTGGAAAGGACAATCGGTTTGTTTACGTTTATAGTTTTATCAGGGAAGTCTTTAGCAATTAAATCTAAAGGATTTACAGCGAGTACAAGAGAAGCGGCTGCGGTTTTTTTTATAAAATTTCGTCTGCTTTGCATATCAGGTTTATTAGGCCTACAAATTAACAATTTTCCCGCTGGTAGAAAAGCAAAAAGACTACAGAAAAATGATCCGTAGTCTTTTATATTTTTACTCCAAAAAAAATGATCATATTATTTTGTTTTAAAAAGTATCATTTTCCTCTTAATGCGGTAATTTATCTCTGAAATATCCATATACCCATGTTCCCGCAACAGCACTCAACAAAGTAACAGATACTGCCAAAGCTCCTGTTCCGATCTGAGCAAAAAGAGGTCCCGGGCAGGCTCCGGTAATGGCCCAGCCAAAACCGAATATCAATCCTCCATAAACCTGACCTTTATTGAACTTCTTGGGAGCCAGTGTAATGGGTTCACCGTATATTGTCTTGATCTTGAATTTTTTGATCAGCCACACAGAAATCATTCCCACCAATACGGCACTCCCAATGATTCCGTACATATGGAAAGACTGCAGGCGGAACATTTCCTGTATTCTGAACCAGCTGATCACTTCTGCTTTCACAAATATAATCCCAAAAATAATTCCCGCAGCAAGGTACTTCAGGTTGTGATACCATCGGTGAGTAAGTGTACTTTCGTTTATACAAACAGCATCCTGATGACGTATATCCTGTTCTTTTTCTTTTATCATCTTAAATTCTTTTTTAAATTATACCTACAGGGAAAGGATCACTGGCAGAATAAAATTGGCCATTAAGAAACCACCGATCATAAAACAGACTGTTGCCACCAAAGATGGCCATTGCAAATTGGAAAGTCCCATGATGGCATGTCCGCTGGTACATCCTCCTGCGTATCTTGTTCCGAAACCTACTAAAAAACCTCCAACAACCATTGTGATAAATCCTCTCAAGGTTAACAAACTTTCAAAGTTCATGAGCTGTCCCGGAACCAGATTGCTGTAATCTGTAATTCCATAACCTGCCAATTCCGTTTTCAGGCTGGGATTTACTGTTATTTCATTGGGGTTAACCAAAAAATTGGCAGCTATTATTCCTCCGAAGAAAATTCCAGCTACAAAAAATAAATTCCAGGCTTCTTTTTTCCAGTCGTATTTGAAAAAATTCACATTGGCAGGTATGCAAGCTGCGCAGATATGCCTCAGCGAAGAGCTGATTCCAAAGGATTTATTTCCCATCAATAATAAGGCAGGAACGGTAAGCCCAATCAATGGACCTGCAATATACCATGGCCACGGTTCTTTTATAATCTCCAACATTTTTTTTAATCTAATGTATTTAAAATTTTAGTCTGACACACAAAATCGCTTTTAGGAATACTTGTCAATGAAATGGCTTTAAAACCTCCTTCAATTTCTGTAAAATTCCTATATCCTCTTGCCTGAAGGATGCTTGCAGCCATTGTACTTCTGTATCCGCTTCCACAATGCATATAAAAATGTTCTTCCGTCCGTACTTTATTAATCCATTCATTAATATACGCTAAAGGCATGCTGTAGGCTTCATGAATATGTTCCGCATTGTATTCACTTTCTCTTCTTATATCAATGATTTTTTCTTCTTTTTCTTTTATTTCGATTTCAAACTGCTCTGCAGAAATTCGGTTGACAAAGTCTGTTTCTTTACCACTCATTTCCCAGGCTTTAAAACCACCTTCCAAAAATCCTAAAATATGATCGAATCCTACTCTGCTTAATCTTGTTACCGCTTCTTCTTCAGTTCCTTTTTCTGTAACCAGAAGAATAGGTTGGTTTACATCAGCAATTAAAGCTCCTGCCCAAGGGGCAAAATCACCGTCCAGTCCTATATTGACCGACTGCGGGATAAAACCTTTGGCAAATTCATGATTGTCTCTCACGTCTAAAATCAGAGCTCCTGAAGCTTCAGCAATTTCCTCAAACTGTTCCGGAGCCAGTGCATGCAATCCTTGTGAAAGAACTTCATCAAAACTGTTGTATCCTTTTTTATTCATCATAACATTCATTCCAAAATAAGCAGGAGGAGGCAAAAGTCCATCTGTTACTTCTTTTATAAAACTCTGTCTGTCCTTTTGATTCAAAGCATAATTGGTCTTTTTCTGGTTTCCCAGTGTATCTACCGTTTCTTTCTGCATATTTTTACCACAGGCTGAGCCAGCTCCATGAGCAGGATATACCGTAATATCGTCATCCAAAGGCAAAATTTTGTGGTACAAACTGTCATATAAAAGTCCTGCCAGTTCCTCCTGGGTCATATTCGCACCTTTCTGTGCAAGATCCGGACGGCCTACATCTCCCAGGAATAAAGTGTCACCGCTGAAAAGTGCTTTTTCATCTCCATTCTCATCTATCAAGAGATAGCATGAACTCTCAAGGGTATGTCCTGGTGTATGAATGACTTTTATTTTAACATTTCCTATTTCAAATATCTGATGATCTTCTGCAATGATGGCCTCAAATTCAGGATTTGCGGTCGGACCATACACAATCGAAGCTCCGGTTTTATTGCTTAAATCGAGATGTCCACTGACAAAATCAGCGTGAAAGTGGGTTTCAAAAATGTATTTCAATTCTACTCCATCTTCTTTCAATCTGTTGATATAAGGTTGTGTTTCTCTTAAAGGATCAATAATTGCCGCCTCTCCTGCTGAAGTAATATAATAAGCTCCCTGTGCCAGGCATCCTGTATAAATCTGTTCTATTTTCATTGTCTCTATTTTTTGATGTTGTTATCTGATACAAATCTCCTGCTTTCTTTTTTCCTCTACAGCTACTTTTGTTACATAAGAGATTTAAAGGAATATTTCTTTGGTAATAATGTAAATACCCATGATCAGGATAAACCATCCGAATGCCGGTTTCAGTTTTTTTCCGTCTATCTTTTTTGATAGCTGTGAACCTATTATAATTCCTGCAACAGCAATTGTCGCGACAGAAATCAATAGTTCCCACTCTATTTTTACGTGATTTACAGAAGAAAAAAAGCCTATCAAAGAATTGAAGGAGATAATGACTAAAGACGTTCCTATTGCAATCTTCATGGGAATTTTCAAAAGATTAACTAACGCCGGAATGATCATAAAACCACCTCCTGCTCCCACCAGGCCGGTGAGAACACCTACAACAGAACCCTGCGCTGCTGCCAGAAAAGTATTGTTTTTATCTGTGGCTCTTTCTGGCAATTTTTCTGAAACATTGCCCTTTATCATTTTATAAGAAGCCAGAATCATCAGTGCTGCAAACAACAATAATAAAAAAATGTCTCTGGTAATGATAAAGTTTTGTATTCTAAGTACCTCTTC
The DNA here is from genome assembly GCF_900182655.1 of Chryseobacterium rhizoplanae. Lineage (GTDB taxonomy): Bacteria > Bacteroidota > Bacteroidia > Flavobacteriales > Weeksellaceae > Chryseobacterium > Chryseobacterium rhizoplanae. The sequence continues at coordinate 29,986 of NZ_FXTC01000001.1, read as the reverse complement.
CGGAATGAAAGGAAGAAGATATACTCTGGTCAGAAAAATAGAAATCACAGAAGGAATTCCGAATATCAATGCCATCTTAAAATTGACCCATCCTTTTTTAAAATACGAAACAGATCCAACAAGACTGCTTATTCCCACTATAAAAAGGGAATATTCCGTTGCCAGAAAAGCATCAACACCAAAGAGATAAACAAGAACCGGAACGGTGAGAATACTTCCCCCACCTCCGATCAGACCAAGAGAAACCCCGATTAAAACTGCTGCTGCATATCCTATAATTTCCATTGTACTATTCAAATATTCTGATGCAAAAATGGGAAAGTGAAAGGAGGTCTACAGCTACTTTTGTTACATAAGGAAGATTTAACACGAATGAACATTCATATGTTTACAAAGGGCACAAGAGATTATGTTGGGAGATAGGGTAATCTTTCAACTTTGAGATTGCTTTACTTTTGGTTTGTGATGATCATTGACCACCCCGTCAAAAATTCTCTGAATTTTTGCCACCCCTCCCAAAGGAGAGGAATGTGAGTATCCTTTATTAAAATGAGGGTTAGTTTATGAATTGAGGGTTTTCAGAAGGGTGATTTTGTTTCTGCCCAGCTTTAGTTTTCCGTCTTCTTCAAGCTGTTTCAGGAGTCTGGAAACAACTACCCTTGCGGTTCCCAGCTCATTTGCAAGCTGTTCATGAGTGGTATTGATGGTTTCAGAGTGGGTAAGTTCTGATTTTTTCTGCAACAGATTCAACAGTCTTTGATCTACTTTTTTGAAAGCAATTGCATTGATGATATCCAGTAGTTCTTCAAACCTTTTATGATACAATCTGAAAATATAGTCTAACCATTCCGGATGCTCTTTAATGAATAAGGAGACTTTGTCTACCGGTAAAAAAAGGATTTCCGCATCTTCTTCGATTTCGGCTTTCACGATGCTTTTTTCGTTATGCATTCCGCCAAGAAAAGACATAATACAGCTTTCTCCCGCTTTGATGTAGTACAGTAAAATTTCACGTCCGTCTTCTTCAGTCCTGACCACTTTCAGCATTCCTTTCATTACAATGGGAATGGAACGGATGGAAGCATTTTCATCTAATATGATATCTCCTTCTTGGTAGTTTTTGGTTGTACCATATTGATACAGCTTTTCCACCAGATCCGGTGATGAAAATTCGGAAGAAAGTATGGTATCGTTCTGCATAATTTAATTCTAATAAGGCTAATTTACACCAATTTCATCTACAAACAGCCATGCTTTTGAATCTGCTCCAGGATTTCCTGCTGGAATAATGCCTGCATTTTCTATACTCACTTTCAGGTATTTTACATTCTGTGTTCCTACATTTAATCTGATTTTTCCTTTGGCATTTTGAATTTCTGCAGCCGCAATTTCCTTGATCATTTTAAAATTCTTATTATCATCAGAAACGAAAATTTTTGCAGATTTTGCAAGGTGGATCCAGCTTCCTTTATTTTCTAGGGTATTGAAATAAACTTCTGAAAAAACTGTTTTCTGACCAAAATCTATGGTTGCCACAACATCTTTACCCTGGAAGCCAAGCCATGTTTTACCAAGCTGTTTTACATTTCCGATAATACCATCTACCAAAGTAAAAGCACCTCCGAAAGAATAATTTTCACTGGGCTGCTGTTCAAGACTTATGCTTTTCCCAGTAGTTTTTGAAATGGTAAAATGTTGGGTAGAAACAGCACTTTTCAGCTGGCCATCTTCAAAATAAGCTGATTTTATCGTTAAAGAATTAGGAATCTGAACCGCTTTCTCATAAGTTTTAGAGTTGATCGAAGGATCTGTTCCGTCCAAAGTATATCTGATTCCGTTTGAGTTCTGTGAAGTAGAAAGTTCATAAGCAATTCCGTTATTTGAAGGAATTACTTTTCCGGTGATGTTATAAATGCTTTTTGCATAGTTCACTTTCATTTTATCCAGAACTTTAAACTGGTTGATCACCCTGTTTTCAAACTCTTTATAATTTTTAGGGTCTGATGTTCCCCAGCCCACTTCGGAAAGTGCCATTAATCTTGGGAAGATCATATATTGAACCTGTTTAAAGTCTAAAATATATTCTGTCCATAAGTTAGCCTGAACTCCCATAATATATTTCGCCTGTTCTGCATTCAGTTCGGAAGGAACAGGATTGTAAGAATATACTTTGTCTAAAGGAGTAAAACCACCAAAAGCATTAGGCTCTGACTGCGGATCCCCCTGATAATGATCAAAATAACAATATGCTCCAGGGGTCATTACGGCAAAATGTTTTGATTTTGCAGCTTCAATACCTCCGTTTACACCAGTCCAGCTCATCACAGCAGCATTGGGCGCCAGTCCTCCTTCTAAAATTTCGTCCCAGCCAATGATTTTTCGTCCTTTACTGTTGACATATTTTTCAATTCTCTGAATAAAATAGCTTTGCAAGCCATGCTCATCTTTTAAGCTGTTTTTCTTAATCAATTCCTGACAGTGTGCACATTCTTTCCATCGTGTTTTCGGACATTCGTCACCGCCTATGTGAATGTATTGGGATGGGAATATTTTGATCACTTCATCTAAAACGTTCTCCAAAAATGTAAATGTTTCATCCTTCGGGCAGAAAACATCATCAAAAACACCCCATTTTGTAGCAGGCTCAAAAGGGCCTTTTGTGCAGGCCAGTTCAGGATATGCAGATAACGCAGCCAAAGCATGCCCCGGCATTTCTATCTCCGGAACCACTGTGATGTGTCTGTCCTGAGCATATTTTACCACCTCTTTTATTTGTTCCTGAGTATAAAAATAAGGTCCGTAAGGTTTCCCGTCAAAAGTATTATCAACATAAGCCCCGATCATGGATTCTTTACGTTTTGAACCTATCTGAGTCAGTTTTGGATATTTCTTAATTTCAATTCTCCATCCCTGATCATCTGTTAAATGCCAGTGAAAAGTATTCAGCTTATACATCGCCAGATAGTCTATATACTGCTTCACCTCTTCCTCCGTGAAAAAATGGCGGCAGACATCCAGGTGCATTCCTCTCCACGCAAATTTTGGCTGATCTTCAATTTTTAAAGCCGGAATTTTCTTACCCTCTTTATACTGCTCAAAAACCTGAATCAATGTTTGCAGTGCCAGAAAATAACCTTGTTTAGTATAAGATTTTATATGAATCTGCTTAGGAGAAATTTCTATTGAATAATGTTCTTTTTTCTGTTCTGCATCTGTTGGAGCTACAGGAATTATAGAATAGGTCAAATGGCTTCCACCATCTTTTTGAATGTTTTGAAATTTAAACCCAGAGCCTAACCTTTTTTTGAAAAACCCTGTTTCTTCTTTAGGTAAATTGCTGCTTAATAACAGAGTTTCAGGGATTATAAATTCACCCTGTGAAAATTCAACTTTTTGAGGATAAGGAATTAGATTCAATTTATTTTGGGCTAAAATCACATTTGAAATCAATACAAAAAACACTAAAAAAGTACGTATCATTGGAAGTGGTTAAGGTTTGAGCTAAGATAATTATTTTTCAAAACTCTTTGAGGCTTTTTAAAAACAAAATTTAGGCATCTTTCAATTGTTTAGATTCTTATGAGTGGACAATTTACCGTTTAAAATATTTCTTAGATATTCTTCTATATCTATTCCGCATATTATGGTTTGCTTTTTGATCAACTTTGACGACTTAAAAAAATTAAAAGATTTAAATTTGTAAAAAAATAAGATGAAAAAAAATATTTTTCTGGCAGCCGGATTATTATTCTCAATGTCAACACAGGCACAGATTTTCGATATCATAAAATCTACCGTTAAAGATAAAACAGGCGTAGATCTGAACGCTCCGGTAAAAAATAACGGTACTAAAACCATTACCACAACCACCACTTCCAGTCAGACTAATAATTCATCTGCCAATCTTGGAAACCTTACCTCTACCCAGATTTCTTCAGGATTAAAAGAAGCCTTAAGCTTGGGAGTAACGGACGGAGTCAAAAAACTGGCAATTACAGATGGTTTTTTCAAAAATGAAGCGGTAAAAATTTTAATGCCTGAAAAATTAAGAAAGATTGATACCACTTTACGTTCCATCGGTATGGGAAGTCTTGCTGATGAAGGCGTAAAATTATTAAACAGAGCTGCTGAAGATGCCGTAACAGAAGCTGCTCCTATTTTCACCAATGCTATTACTTCTATGACCATTACAGATGCCAAAAATATTTTATTGGGCAGTAATAATGCAGCAACAAGTTATCTTCAGGGGAAAACCCAGAGCCAGCTCTTCAGTGCTTTCCAGCCTAAAGTAAAGGCATCATTAGGAAAAGTTGGTGCTGATACGCTTTGGAAAAACCTGATTTCAAAATACAATACTTTTACAGGACAATCTGTAACCACAGATCTTAACGAATATGTTACTACAGAAACCATCAACGGTGTATTCAAAATGGTTGCCGATAAAGAAAGCGGAATCAGAAATACTCCGGCAATGAGAACGACAAGCATTTTGCAGAAGGTGTTTGGGGCGCAGGATGGGAAATAAATAAGATTAGACTAAATATATAGAAGCTGTTTCATGATGAAGCAGCTTTCTTGTTTTTAAATTTCTTTTGTCTTGAAACAAAAGAAACAAAAATTCAAGACCTGGACCTCTTCGCTAAAAATAATTCCTGTTCTCTAAAAATTCTAAACTTACGCGAATTCATTATTTCTTAATCAGTTCTAAGTTTGGCTCGCGCTTCGGACAGTAGAATTTTCTTAACGTTCACAAGAGTTATTTTTTTGACGCTACGATCTCCTATGTCGTTTTTAAAGTCATTCATAGAACTATCTGCCTAATTCTAAATGACAAACGCACCGTTTTTTATTGCTTTAATTTCTTTTGTCTTAAAACAAAAGAAACAAAAATTCAAGACCTGGATCTCTCCGCTAAAAATAAATCCTGTTCTCTAAAAAATTCTAAACTTGCGCGAAATCTGTATTTCTTAATCAGTACTGAATTCGTCTCGCGCTTCGGACAGGAGAATTTTTTTAACGTTCACAGGAGTTATTTTCTTAACGCTACGAGTTCCGATGTCGTTTTTAAAGTCATTCATAGAACTATCTGCCTAATTCTAAATGACAAACGCACCGTTTTTTTATTGCTTTAATTTCTTTTGTCTTGAAACAAAAGAAACAAAAATTCAAGACCTGGACCCCTTCGCTAAAAATAAATCCTGTTCTCTAAAAATTCTAAACTTGCGCGAAATCTGTATTTCTTAATCGGTTCCAAGTTTGTCTCGCGCTTCGGACAGGAGAATTTTCTTAACGTTTACAGGAGTTATTTTTTTGACGCTACGAGTTCCGATGTCGCTTTAATATCATTATTAGAAATATTTCCCTTTTCAGAATTTTAAATATGAAAAGTTGTTTCATTGACAAAACATTTTTTTGTTGGCTTTAATTTCTTTTGTCTTGAAACAAAAGAAACAAAAATTCAAGACCTGGATCTCTCCGCTAAAAATAAATCCTGTTCTCTAAAAATTCTAAACTTGCGCGAATTCATTATTTCTTAATCGGTTCTAAATTTGTCTCGCGCTTCGGACAGGAGAATTTTCTTAACGTTCACAGGAGTTATTTTTTTGACGCTACGATCTCCTATGTCATTAAAAAAAGTTTCGGCCTCACAAAGTGAGGCCGAAACTTTTTTATATTGTAATTGTAAACATATTAGAACTGCATTTCAGGAATTTCACCTTCAATGATCAGATCTGCTTCTGTAGCTTTAATAATATCTTCTACTGAAACTCCCGGTGCTCTTTCCACCAGTTTGAAACCAGCCGGAGTTACATCCAGAACAGCTAATTCAGTAACTACTTTTTTCACACAGTTAACTCCTGTTAAAGGAAGTGTACATTTCTTAAGGATTTTACTTTCTCCCGCTTTGTTTACGTGCATCATTGCAACAATAATATTTTCAGCAGAAGCTACAAGGTCCATTGCACCACCCATTCCTTTCACCATTTTTCCGGGAATTTTCCAGTTGGCAATATCTCCGTTTTCAGAAACTTCCATTGCTCCAAGGATGGTAAGGTCTACTTTCTGACCACGGATCATCCCGAAACTGAATGCTGAATCGAAGAATGAACCTCCTTCTAAAATAGTAATAGTCTGTTTTCCGGCATTGATGATATCAGCATCTTCTTCTCCTTCAAAAGGGAAAGGCCCCATTCCCAAAACTCCATTCTCACTCTGAAATTCTACGGAAATACCTTCCGGAACATAGTTGGCAACCAAAGTAGGAATCCCAATTCCCAGGTTTACATAATAACGATCTTTGAGTTCTTTTGAAATTCTTTTGGCAATTTGTTCTTTTGTAAGCATAATAAAAACTTAGACTGCAATTTAATTATTTTCACTTGAATACAAAAGGGCTTTGTTGTATTCAATAATTAACACTGTTAGTTAAAATAATATCTGTAATTTTGCCTCATTATTTTAACAGAATGAAAATACTTTTTAAATATCTTAAACCTTATCAGTGGCTGATTCTCATTTCATTATTTTTGGCTACTATTAACCAGGTTTTCTCTTTATTTGCACCGGCTATTACAGGAAACATCCTTGATCAGCTGGTTACTCATCCTAATTTTTTTGATAAAGAAAAACTACTGCCCAGAAACCTTAACGAATACCTATACGGAAGCTCTGTATATCATGGTGCCTTTTATTTTCTGGGACTCCTTATCGGAACGGCCATGATAAGTAGAATTGCAAAAGCTTTTCAGGATTATGTAGTAAGTGTGATTACCCAAAAATTTGGAGCGAAAATATTTACAGACGGGTTAAAGCATTCTATGGCGTTGCCTTTTCAGGAATTTGAAGATCAGAGAAGTGGTGAAACCTTGTCTATTTTAACAAAAGTAAGAGAAGATACGGTGAAATTCATTACTAATTTTATCAATATATTTTTCGGGATCCTGGTGAGCATTATCTTCGTTTCAGTATATGCGATCCGTTTACACTGGTCTATTATGCCGGTGTATATCTGTGGAATTTTCTTTATTGCTATTGTTACAAATTTATTGAGTAAAAGAATAAAAGTAATTCAGAAAAACATTGTTACCGAGACCACAGCTTTGGCGGGAAGTACTACAGAAAGTTTAAGAAATATTGAGATTGTCAAAAGTTTAGGATTAACCAATCAGGAAGTGATCCGTTTGAATAACAATACTTATAAAATCCTTGGTCTTGAATTAAGAAAGGTGAAAAGTATCCGTTCTTTAAGTTTTATCCAGGGAACGATGGTGAATTTTCTCCAGCAGATGATTACCCTGACTTTATTGTATTTGATTTTTAAAAATATTGTAACTCCGGGGCAGTACCTTTCTCTGATGTTTTATGGTTTCTTTATTTTTGGACCAATGCAGGAGATTGGAAATATTATTATTTCTTACCGTGAAGCTGAAGCATCTCTTCAGAATTTTGACCGTTTAATGAAAAAAGAAGTAGAAGAAAAACCTCTTCATCCGAAACAAATTGGTGCTATTGAAGAACTGGAATTCAAACACGTTTCTTTTAAACATCAGTCTGCCCAGTATAAAGCTTTAAATAACATCTCTTTTGATCTTAAAAATGGAGAAACCATTGCTTTCGTTGGACCGAGTGGTTCCGGGAAAAGTACATTGGTAAAACTGCTGGTTGGATTGTACAGGCCTCAGGAAGGGAATATTTTTTACAATGGAATTAATGGAAAGGAATTTGATTTTGATGAACTGAGAAATCAGATTGGTTTTGTAACACAGGATACCCAATTATTTGCAGGAACGATTAAAGAAAACCTTCTTTTCGTAAATCCTTCAGCTACTGAAGAGGAACTGGCTGTTGCTTTACAGAAATCGAGCTGTACTGCATTGCTGGAAAGGGCAGAGAAAGGAATTGAAACGGTTATTGGTGAAGGTGGTCTGAAGCTGAGTGGTGGTGAGAAACAAAGAATAGCGATCGCAAGGGCTCTTTTAAGAAAGCCTCATCTTCTGATATTTGACGAGGCTACTTCTGCATTGGACAGTATTACTGAAGAAGAAATTACTACGACTATCAAAGACATATCAAAAGAAAGAGAGCAGATTACAGTACTTATTGCACACCGTTTAAGTACGATTATGCATGCTGATAAGATCTATGTTCTTGAACGCGGGCAGGTAGTAGAAACAGGCTCCCACAGTAATCTGATTGCCGAAAAAGGACTTTACTATGCTATGTGGCGACAACAAATTGGAGAAAGGAAAACACAAGTTCCTCAAGCATAAAAAAAGCGCTGAAAATATTTTCAGCGCTTTTTATTTATTATCTGAGCTTATTCTTTAGTTCTTACTGTTCTCTGCTCAATTCTTTTTTCAAATTTTTCTCCCTGGAAAATTCTTTGAATCATGATTCCCGGAATATGAATTTCGTTTGGATCCAATTGTCCCGGTTCTACCAATTCTTCTACTTCAGCAATGGTGATCTTCGCAGCACCCGCCATAGGATGGTTGAAGTTTCTTGCAGATCCTTTGAAGATAAGGTTTCCGGCATGATCTCCTTTCCATGCTTTTACGATAGAATAATCTGCTTCGTAAGCATGCTCCAGAATGTGAGGCTTTCCTTTGAATTCTTTTACCTCTTTCCCTTCTGCTACTTCAGTTCCGTATCCTGCAGGGGTATAAAAAGCCGGAATTCCCGCCTGGGCAGCTCTGCATTTTTCAGCTAATGTGCCTTGTGGAGTAAGTTCTACATCCAGTTCACCTGAAAGCATCTGTCTTTCGAATTCAGCATTTTCTCCTACATAAGAGGAAATCATCTTCTTGATCTGTCTTTTGTGAAGCAGTAATCCTAATCCGAAATCATCTACTCCTGCATTGTTTGAAATACAGGTAAGATCTTTCACATCACTTTCTACCAAAGCATTGATTGAGTTTTCAGGAATTCCGCAAAGTCCGAATCCGCCAAGCATCAATGTCATTCCATCCTGAATTCCTTCGATGGCCTCCTTTGCATTTTTTACTCTTTTATCTATCATGAAATATTAGATTTTTCTGTTGGCTAAATTTAATAAATTTTCCGGTATATCCTGCGACCGGAAATAGTCCTGAATTGAATCCTTTTTTTCAATATTTAAAACTTTAAAAGTCAGAATTTTATCAATAAAAATGAACAGATCTGTTCATTTTTTATGGTATTTCTCATCTAATTGATTTATATTTGAGGCTTCAAATCCAGAAATACAGTCTATTTTATTTCGGATATCATTGATTTTAAACACAACTTTAATATAAAAATTATTTTACGGCAGAGCATGATTGCCCTTTACTTCTTCTGATCTCTTCAGAGAAACATTTCAATATGTATCATCACATTAATTATATCAAAATCAAACTTTAAATAAAAACATGAAAAAATTATTTACCTCAGCATTACTTGCCCTGGTACTCAGCATCAATGTGTATGCACAGGAAAAAACTTATTTCGATGAAAACTGGGAAAAGACCACTCAGGACAACATGGAATATTACCGTGAAACAACTCCTAAAGGCAAGCTCACCCTTATCAAGGATTACTATAAAGACGGCAAACTACAGATGGAAGGTCTGGCTTCTGACACAACTCCAAACAGTGAAGTTTTTGACGGAAAAGTAACCTGGTACACTCCTGAAGGAAAGGTTTTGAATTTCGCCACCTATTCCAACGGACAGCAGGTTGGCCCTGCCCAGACTTATGATATGAATGGCAGGCTGACAGAAGATTTGGTCTATAAAGCTGATGGAAATTTTTCAGGAAAGATGTTCAGCTATAAAGACGCTGAGGATGGAATGGATTTTAATATTCTGATTGAATATGAAAACTCAGCGCCTGTAAAAACAACCGTTTATGATGGTGACATTAAAGGGATCAGAAATGAAACCATCACTGATAAGGACAGCAGCACTGAAACAAAATATTACGGTGAAAAAGGAAGATATCTTGGCAGCAATACGACCTCCGGATCGGGTGAAAATATGGTGGTGGATTATTATTCCAGCCCAATGAGGATTTCTAAAATAGAAAAATACAGAAAGGACGGCAGTGTAAAGGAAGGCGTTATCTATAGCAAAAGCGGAAAGATCTTACAGGAACAGAAAATGAATAAAAAAGATGGCTATAAAACCACTTATGATGAGTCGGGTAAAAAAATAGGTCATCTGGTATACCAATATGATAAGGAAAATGATATTTATAATCCAATGGATGGGGATGATTATCATCTGGCCTATGAATATTCACAGATTTCTTCAATTGATACTTATGAAAAAGGCTCAAAGGTAATCAGTAAATACTTTGATGAAGACAAAAAGTTATCCTCCGAGCAATTTTTAAAAGATGATGTCATTCAGGAAATTAAATATTATTCACCGGATGGAAAGCTGAAATCTACATTGACATATAAAGATGGTATCCCTTATAATGGTACTACTTATGAAGGCTTTAATGAAACAATCTATAAGGAAGGTATTATTGTAAATATCAAAAACTTTTTTGAAGGTGCTAATACAAAGCTGAGTTTTGAAAAAAAGCTGAATGCTAAACAAACAGGCTATGATGCAACTGTTTATGACCCAAAAGGCACTATTTTATATACATTTACACAACCTATCAGTGAAGACGGGGAAGATTATTCCTTCACAGCACAAATCACACAGTATGTAAAAGGAAAGCCCGCCAATAAGTCTTCTGTAAAAGCAGGTGTTATTCAAAGCGGAAAAATCAGAATAAAAACATGGGATGGGGCTAAAGAACTTGAACGCAGCGGGAAATGGATCTTGTTAAAACTTTATAATATGGATGGAAAGCTCATTCAGGAAACTAAAACGCTGGCCGACGCTCAGGAGGAAAATGCTTCTGCTGAAAACCAGACACTGATCAGCGAGGATAACCTGTACCATCTATTTGACTAATTACCACAACTATATATCAAAAGCGGTTTCATTTTTTTGGAATCGCTTTTTTATTTAACCACAGATGGAAGATTTTTACAGATAATTATGGGTAATTTTATGATTATTTGCATTAATAAAAAGAGGCTATCATTGCTGACAGCCTCTCCGTTATAATTGTGTTTAGTTTACCTTACTGAATGATCAGCTTTAAAGTAAATAGTTTTCTTCCGTGTACTTTTACAAAATAAACGCCTGCCGGAAGGTTTTCATTCACCAAAGAGAAACGCTGGTTATTGATATTTTTCGATACATAAAGCAGTTCTCCTGAAGCTGAAACCAATTCGATTTTCTCAATCGGGTAATCACTCTTAATAAAAGTAGGCTGTCCCGGTTTGGTCGGATTTGGGTACAACACTACATTTTTCTCTGTACTTCTGGTTTCTTCAGTTCCTAATGTTGGTGAAGTTACCTGGAACTGTACTCTGTTTGAAACTTCCGTATAAGAATCATTGGTAAACATGACCATATAATAGTTTCCTGGTGTGGCAGGAACTGCTGTTCCCTGGATGGTTTTTGTTCCCTGAGTTACTCCGTCAAAATAGGTATAAGAAACGAAGTTATCATCCGGTGTCTGAACACTTTGAGGATAAATTCCTAACCAGTCTTTGATAATTCCCGGAGAATCTGTCCATGAAGCCGTAATATTTTCACCTAAAGTATATACCGGTTTATTGATCCAAAGATCGGTCACGATATCCCCTACTTTAAAGAATACCTTCTCCCCGATTCCATTATATCCGTCTTCCAGCAGATACTGAGCGTAATAATATCCTTTCGGAAGTCCTGTGAAATTAAGCGTTCCTGATGCAGTCGTTACATAGCTCCATTTGATAGAAGCTGTAGTTCCCGGAGTCTGTCCCATTTTATAAATCCCGATCCAGTCTTTCTGTAAGTTGGGTCCGTCTGTAAAATTAAGAACAACTGTTCCTCCTACCGGATACGTATCAGAAGTTGTCTGCAACTGAACTTTCGGTCCTACATAGAAATTTTTTCTTGGAGTAATTTCTGTATAACCACCATTTGCAAAAAATCCTGCAAAATACTGACCTTTATTAGCCATACCATTATTAAAAGTAACTGTTCCTGCTACCTGTCCGTTAGTATAACTGTATACCTGTGAAGTAGTAGTGGCCGGCGTTTGCCCTTTTTTATAAATTCCTACCCAATCCTGCTGATTCCCCGGACCTCCGGTGAAAGTAGCAGTAATGGCTTCATTTTGGGCGTATTCTGTTTTATTTAAAGTAAATGTAGGATTTGAAACAACACTTCCGGTGATTTCAAATTGCTTTACATCACTCCAGTCACTCCACTCCAGGTTTCTGTCTCTGTAACGCGTTTTCACGTAATAGATTCCGTTTGGAATAGAGTTAGCAGCCAATGTTGCTTTTGTAATGTCTACTCCATCATTCAGGTTTTTGGTTTTATCCGGAGTTCCGTTTCCGTCTTTTCCGAACCAGTTTTCAAAATCGCGGTAAAATTCTTTTTCAATCACAGAAAAAGTGGATGTCTTACTGATCAGGAACTGCGTTGTGTTCAGAAGTTCATTATTTGAAGAGGCAAATGCACTTCCATTCAATGTCAAAGGTAAAGTAATAGCCCCTGAAAAATTGTTTGTAATGGATGGTTTTGCCGGTTTAGGCTGATTTTTATACCTGTGGAAAGAATCTACCAGTACATTATTTTTCTTGTTGTAAACTCCACCGATAGAATAACATTCAATATCCACTTTTCCGGTTGGAACATCTACTTCCACAATTTGGTATGTCCAGTCTGTCAAGGTTTTCTGAACATCATCAAAATCCTTTTCATTAGACATTCCCCAATACTGATCCCAAGCCGTTCCACCGGAAATAATCTGATAGTTCGGTGTATTCTTAAGCTGTCCTCTGTGGTATAAATGATGGTGGGCCCCCACGTGCATTAAATATTTATCAGAAGTTACCAGAAGCGGTACGGCATTTTCTCTTACCCATGTAGAGATATCTCCCACATATTGTTCAGCCTGATAAGGTCTGTGGCTTAAAGAAATGATCCAGTCTACTGTAGTATCATTGTTAGCCGCTGTTAAGATCTGCTGAAGCCATGTTTGCTGTGCTGATCCTGTATGTTCTGAGCTTAAGCTCACAAACAAAACGTTACCAGCCTGCTGAGCATAATAATTCTCATTTCCTGAGCTTATCCCTTTATAACTAATCTCATCAATATAAAAATGGGCATAGTAAGAATTCATTCCCATCGTTCCATAGGTTTCATGATTTCCTACAGTTGTCTGGATTGGCAAATACGGTGATAATTTGATATTCTTTTTAAAGTGAACATTTTCATAATGGTCCAATGTTCCTACATCCACCTGATCTCCCACCATAAAAGTAAGAGCAACATTATCAGACGGATCTGAAGTGGCTCCGAATTTTTCTTTTAATTTTTTATAGGCATTCAAAGTAAGCGTATCATATCTGGGCTCAGCTTTAATCTGGTTGTCCCCCATAATAAGGAAACGGATCTTTCCATTAGCCGTTACAGCCTGTCCCGGCAGAGGAAGCGTTCTGAAATTGTAGACGGCAGACTCGCTGGTACCTGTTTTTATCTTATAATAGTATTTCGTATTCGGCTGCAGATTGGTAACCTTTGCCGTATGATAATAATAGTTGTTGTTGTACCCTGTATCTGAAAAGATATTGGTAGTTCCTGTTACTGTTACGTTCAAATTCGTTGGGGAATCTCCGTAGATAACGGTTGTTTCATTATTGGAAGCAGTTTTCCAATTGACGATCATAGAATTCGGGGTTGGATTTTGTAAATAGGGAAACAAAACCTGCCCGAAAGCCATCTGGACCGCGAAACAAAAAAAGAAGAAATAATGTTTCATAATAGCTTTAGTTTAAAAAAACATATAGTTTTAAGTTGTGAATCAGGAATTTAAAAATCGGTGTTAAGATTTTTTATTTTGGGCAAAAGTAGAATTCCCATATAAACTCTGTCTGATGGTATTTTAAAGAAACCGTTAATTTTTTAGCAAAAACCGAATGAAAAAATTATAGTTTTTAGTACATTAATTATTTGGCATATTCAAAAACTATTTTGTACATTTGCAACCTGTTATTCAACCTCTGACGAAGAACGTGTAAGTTGCTTAGCTTTAACATTTTATTTTATTAATAATGGATTTATTAAAGTACGTACAAGACAAGTACATTGCTAAAAAAGAATTCCCTGAATTCAAAGCAGGTGATACAATTACTGTGTATTACGAAATTAAAGAAGGACAAAAGACAAGAACTCAGTTCTTCAAAGGAACAGTTATCCAATTAAGAGGTACTGGTTCTACAAAAACTTTCACTATCAGAAAAATGAGTGGTGATGTAGGTGTAGAAAGAGTATTCCCTATTAACCTGCCTGCGCTTCAAAAAATCGAGCTTGATAGAAAAGGTAGAGTTAGAAGAGCTAGAATTTACTACTTCAGAGACCTTAGAGGTAAAAAAGCAAGAATCAAAGACGCTGCTTACAAGAAGAAATAATTCAGACAACAATACATACAAAAAGAGGCTGTTTACACGTAAACAGTCTCTTTTTTTGTTTAAAACTCTTTTTAATTCTCTATTTGAAGTTCCTTTTCCTGTTTCTAGATTATCCATATTATTCAACCCTGTCAATGTTTAGAACCTTGACAGGGTTTGGAAGGGTTCATCTATCCAATCTCTTTTATCACCTGTAAAGATATTACTATGTTTTATGAGATATTGCAAAGGAGTCGAGCCTGTCTGCTTTTTGAAAAAATCTATAAAAGCACTGTCTGAAGAGAAGTCTAGAATATGAGACACCTCTCCTATTGAATTACCTTCCACCAAAAGTTCAATGGATCGCTGCAACCGCCACTGCTGCCTCCATTCCTGGTAAGACAACCCTGTTTCTTTTTTAAAAATACGGCTGATTGTTTTCTCCACTGCTCCGGTTTTTTCAGCAAGATCTTTCAACATCGGCGGCATAGCATAACGCAGAGTCCACTCTTCTGAAAACTTCTTAAAACGTCTATCTTGCGGTATTTTAAGTTCCAGCTTTTCTTCCGGAGCCCCGTTTATTTCATCCCAGAACACATTAAGCAGATTGACCTGATCATTTCTGAGCTCTGACCATTCCCAAAAGCAAATCCTTTCAATAATTTCTTTTAATAATGGATTGACGTGCAAAACTCTAAGACTGGTGCTCATATATTTTTCTGCATAACATTCATCAAAATAAATTGACCTGTAAGCAACAATATTTCTGAAATTCACCCTATGAGTCTCATTGACAGGAATCCAGAGCATTCTGAATGGAGGCAGAACAAGTTGTCTGTCAGAAGTAGTAACGGTCATACAGCCAGATGGCGCATATAACAACTGAGCCTTTGTTGTATGAAAATGAAAGCCGGAATCATGCATCACCATATCAGAAGCTATTCCAATTACTTTTTCCCGGATAGAATCCGCATCAAACTCTTCATTCTGTTTCAATACAGCCATGTCTTATTTTTGATATTTTTTGTTTTTATATCATTATAAATATACATTGAAATTTTGGAAACTTTGTAGAAAAAAATGAAAAAGACAAATCCCATTTGGCTGCTGACTGTACTTATAATGCTTCCTCAGTTTGTGGAAACCATTTACAGCCCGGTTTTACCAATGATTCAGGAGCGATTCGGAGTGAAAGAAGAATCTACTGCCCTGACGATCAGCTTATATTTTATAGCATTCGCTCTTGGAGTGGCATTTTGGGGAGTACAATGTGATAGAATAGGAAGGAAAAAATCCCTTGAATACGGACTTATTACCTATGGAATTGGAACACTGACAGCTGTTTTTGCACCCAATTTCATGATTCTGCTTAGTGCCAGAATTATTTCTGCATTTGGAATATCTGTGGGCTCTATTGTTACACAAACAATTCTAAGGGATACTTATGATCAAAACAATATCAGCAAAGTATTTTCATGGATCGGAATTGGTTTGTCCATAAGCCCTGTCATAGGAATGATTACAGGATCACTGTTAGCTTCTTCTGCTGGACATCAAGGCGTTTTTATAACACTATGTTTGCTTGCAGGACTGTTTTATATTCTTTCCCGTAAGAGAATTTCAGAAACTCAACATTCAGTAAAAGAAATCAACATAAGTATTTTAACTGACTTATTAAAGAGGATGCTTTGTGACCCAGCGATTATAAAGTGTTGTTTACTGATTATGAGTTTTAATGTCTTGCTGTTTTCTTACTACTCACTGGCTCCGTTTATCTTCAAAGAGCACCATTATTCTTCTTATATTTTCGGATACAGCAGTGTTATATTAGCTGGCGGAACATTTGCCGGAGCAAAACTTAACAGATTTCTGTTATTGAGAAACATACAACCTAAATATTTAGTTGAAGCAAGCACATTTACCGCATGTATCGCCTCAATTTTCGTATGGATTCTGGTGAGTAAAGGGATATACTTTTTAATTCCATACTTCTTCATTGTGATGGCATTCAGCATTGCAATCCCGAATATTCTGAGTACCGCACTTATCCATTATAAAAACGAAACCGGAAGTGCAGGAGCTTTGCTGGGACTTATTTATTATATCCTGATAGGTTTAGGATTGATAAGCATTGGTTTTATACAGAATTTAGGAATTTCCTGTGTCTTGTTTTCTGGAATTGGAGTTTGCACTTTAGTATTCTTTGAATACAGGAAAAATTAATTTTGAAACATTAAGTTTAATAAAGAAAATAAGAATCGTTAAGCTTCATCAAAGATGAAAATGAAGAAGAAGAAGGCCCAGTTTCATATAAAAACTTAATGTTTCAAGTATTTTATTGTATAAAGTTATACAGAGCTTCAAAGAACTGAGGGTATACTTCAATATGTGGAAGATGCCCTACGTTCTCAATCTCTATAAGTTTTGAGCCTGCAATTTCACGCTGGGTTTTCTTTCCTAATTCCTGATACTGTCCCATTTTTGACTGAAGTTCTTTAGGCGCTCTATCTTTCCCTATTGCCGTTCTGTCTCTTGTTCCAATAATAAGCAGCGTGGGAACTTTAATATTTTTAAACTCATAACATACCGGCTGATTATAGATCATATCCGAGGTGAGTGCTGCATCCCAGGCTACCTGAGGGTAATCTTTATGAAGCGTCCATCCTGCAATCAGATCAAGCCAGGGCTGATATTCTTCTTTCCATTTGTTATCATAATAAAATTTGAGCTGATAATTTTTATAGGTTTCCGCAGTATTTTTCAGTTCGGACTGATACGCCTGGTCGATTGTCTGATATGCTGCAAAAGTCTTATAATCCTCCAACCCGATTGGGTTTTCAAGAATTAGCTTCTGTACTTTTTCAGGATACAATAGTGTAAATCTGGTTGCTACCATTCCCCCCATTGAATGTCCCAGAACGATTGCTTTATCAATTTTCAGTTCATCCAAAATTCCTTTCGTATTCTCTGCTAATTGTGAAAAAGAAAACTGATAAGAATGAGGTTTAGATGATTTACCAAACCCGATCTGATCAGGAATTACTACTCTGAATCCTTTCGCAGACAAATCCTTTGCTGTTCTCTCCCAATATGCTCCGTTGAAATTCTTTCCATGAAGAAGCATTATTGTTTTTCCATTGGATTTTTGTGGCTTTACATCCATATAAGCCATTTTCAAATCCTCTCCCTGAGACTTAAAATTGAGAAAATGAACTTCATAAGGATATTTATAGTCGGAAAGCATTGCATCCAGAGGTTTTACCTGTGAAAACATAAAACCGGACACGATCAACGCAAAAGCAGCCGTTATATTTCTGAAATGTTTCATCAAACTTTTATTTAAAGATTAAAATTAAAAAAAACCGCTCCAAAAGGAACGGTTTCAACTGTTATTTTTATTTAAATATTTTTCTAAGATAATTCTGCTACCGAAACTTCTTTCACTTTTTTTGAAGGTAAATTCATCAGAACAATAGCAAAAAGGATCAAAGCAATTCCTATCCATTGAATCAGAAATACTTTCTCCCCTAATAAAACAAAGGCCATTGTCACGGAAACCGGAAGTTCCAGTGAGGAAACAATACTTCCCAGACCTAACCCCGCATTTGGAAATCCGATATTGAATAAAATTGGCGGAATAATGGTTCCAAAAAGAGCCAGGATAAATCCGTATGTCAGGAATATTGAATAATTGAATGAATGGATATGTTCTGTATTATCTGTAAAATTCAAGTATAATGATTTTAAACCATCAAAATACATAGGCCCGATCTGTGCAAAGAATAAAAATGCAAAAACCACTACAGAACCACCCGCCAGCATAATAATACTTTTCCTGAAAACCGGAAGATGGGTTGCCAGCGTATTGGATGTGAACATTGTCAAAGTATAGGAAGCAGCGGCCATCAATCCCCAGAAGACTCCATGCCAGTCCAGCTCAATTTCCATATTGATAAGATTCGTGGCTAAAACTGTTCCCAACAATACGATAACTACAGAAATTACTTTTCTTGCATTGGGTAGTTTTTTTGTAAGAATACTTTCCACCACCACACTGAACCATACCGACTGCATCAAAAGTACTATAGCAATTGAAACATTGATATACTGTACAGCAATATAATAGAATAAGCTTGTTCCTCCTAAAGAAGTTCCTGCAAGCAGTAACATTCTGACTTCTTTAGAATTTGGCAGCGATAATTTTTGTTTTGAGGTTAGAGTCTGAATAAAATTGAGGATCAAAAGTCCTGTCAAACCTAATACAAACTGGGAAGTAGTTACTTCCGAAGTTGTGAAACCATCATGGTAAGCCATTTTCACAAAAGTGGCCAACATACCGTATATACTAGCTCCAATCCCTACAAATAAAACACCTTTTAGTATATTTTTCTTCTTCATAATTTTTTTTACAGCCTGCAAAGTTACGACATATAAATTAAACCTATCTTAAGTGTTATAATGATAGATAAACAAAATCGCCACAAGCAAAGCTTGTGGCGATTTTGAAATTAAATATAAGTAAATTATTTTTTAACCATTACTTTTGAAGCGGCTTCAAAACCAAGTCCTTTGATTTTCACCATATAAGTTCCATTTACCAGGTTGCTTGTAGAAATTGCTTTCTTAGCGTCCGGTGAAATTTTATCTTCAGAAGAAACCAGTTTACCAGACATATCATAAAGTTCTACACTTACTTTTCCAAGAGTATTGCTTGGGAAGTTGATATAAAACTCGTCTTTAGCAGGGTTTGGATAGATAGAAATATTTTTATTTTTATCACCATTCACTTCATTGGTCGCTAATAAACACTGTTCCGGTACATTAAAGTCCTGCACCTGATCATTAATATTATTCTTCACTCCCGCAGATGCACTCACTCCTAAACCTCTTCTTGCGAAAACGCCCCAGATCATACATTTATCAACACCTCCGGTAGTTGCTAACTCTGCTGCTAATATTGCATTTCTTCCATCAATAAAGCTAGGGTTACATCCCTGAAGTTTCAAAGCATCTGTTACCAGCTGTAATACTTTTGTACTTCCGTTAGGCGTTGTAGATAAGACATCCGAAGAATACCCATATTTTTCAACATATTTCCAATGAAGATCCCATAACATAGTAGCCCAAACGAAACCAATAGAGTGTACATCCGGAACAACTGCTGATCCGTTATTATATTCCATTCCATTGGTATCTCCATATGTAAATCCGTTAACTGCAAGACTTGTTGAATATTTGGCAGGTCTGATACCAGCACCTGTTATCGCCTGACCTAATGCATAAGTACCTGTACCTCTTGCCACAGTAGCATTGTCTCCAGCTTTATTAGTCAACATTAAAGCAAAGAAATCAGACCATCCTTCTCCCATTTGTTCTTTACTTACCCCTGCATTCAGACAGTTATATCCTGTCCCTGTCATTCTGTTGGATATTCCGTGACCATATTCATGAGTTACGATTCCGTTATCAAAACTTCCATCAGGAGTCATATTTCCTTTCAAGGTAACATTTACTGTTGTACTTGCTGCCATCTGAGTTTTGATATATTCTCCTTCTGCATTGGTAATAAGCACCGAAGGAATTATAATTGTCGGATCGTTACCTGCCATATTACCTATAGTAGCCCCATTCACTGCGTTGTTATAAACAATCGCTGCTTTAGCCCCGGCATCCTGAAGGTTTTTCACTTTAACAGCAAAAGAACATGTTCCTCTTTCAACCAGTCCTATTTTATTAGTCAATGAACTTGCAGGCAAAGCTGTACAACCATCCAAAACTGATGAAAGTGCTACATCTCCTGTAATACCGCTCATAGGTAATGGATTACCAAATTGTGCAGTTCCTGCCCCCGGTGTACGGGAAATAGCAGTACTTGGTGCATTATAATAAAATACTCTTCCTACCGGAGACCAAAGGTACATCTGCATTTTACCATTGTAGCCATCCTGTCCTGAAGAGAAATTTGCATTATTTAATCCGCTGCCATCCTGCGCCTCTGCATATACAGAATCATCATCTCCTCCTACAGGTCCATTACCAAAATTGTTCTGCTGGAAGTTTCTGGCAGATTCTGTAAATCCAAACTTATAGAAAACATCATGAATTCTATTATTCAGATAAAATAAATTCGTAATGGCAGCATTCCTGTTATTTAAAGGAGTTTCATTGATATTAAAAGGGAAATCAAAATTTCTTGTAGCCCCACCATCTGCCGGAGCTCCTGTAAGATAATCAGGTGCTGTTAAAGCTGTTCCTGAAGCATCTTCATAGGCAAAAACATTATTTCCTCTTGTAACCGTATAATGATTGGTTCCGTCAGAATGCCATCCTTCAGGAGAAGCACTCAGGATCCAAGGATTAGTAATGATTGATCTTGAACCAAAAGTAGGTGCTTCAATTGGCAATGGAAATACGTTATATGATGCATTATCCGGTAAAAGTAACGGAATGTTATTCTGTGCTACATTATTTTGAGGCCCCATTAGGGTATTTTCAAAATGATCAGCATGGCCGTACTCAGCATCTGAGCTATAAGCATCATGATGGAAATTACAAGATAAAGTCAGGTTATTTTTTAGCAGGATATTTCCATTGTTGGCATCTACTAAAATATTCCAGTAATTCGGAGTCTTTGGTTCCGTTAAGGTATATTCATAAGCCAAGCGTAAGTTTCCGCTCTCGTCGTTGGTATATACAAGTCTTTGATTGGCAGATGTAGCTTTTTTTTGAGTCTTTTCAAGATATTCAAGAATTGTAAAATTTGCAATATCAGGATTTTTCAGGTCTTCAGCAATTTTTTGAAGCGCTGTGCTTTTATTAATAGCAGCTGTACCAGAAGTAGATGCAGTATAATCTTTTACAAAATTGTCCGTATAATAAACAATTTTATTGTCCTTGATCAATGCTGTTCCCACAGAACTGTAAATTGGTAAACCATTATAAGTCTGTAAAAATTTCACAACATTACCATTTAAGGATTTTGAAGGATCTACAATATCAACAATGATATTATTAAGATCAGACTTTTTATATTCTCTTATTTTATTTTGAGAAATATAATCTTTAATCAGTTTTTCATTATCCTGTCCGAACAATACAGTCGGAAATGCAGAAAATACTGCAAATAAAAGGGGTAAAGCTCTATTTTTCATATCCATTATTAAAGCCGCTAATCTACAAATAATTCACATAACTTTAATATTTTTTTTATTAAAAACAAAAATATAAACGAATACATTGAAAATTGTCAGATTAATATTACTTTACATATTTCTCAATAAGGAGAACCTCATCATAAATTTATGCCTACCACATTATATTTAACCTATTTTTAGATCTTTACGATGTAATTATTTCATTAACCAAATCACACATCATTGTAATATTTCAATGATGATCTAATTTTACCTTATATTATTATTTTTTGAAAAAGCTATATTATCTGATTTTTTCTATTATTATATTTTTACTTTTAATAGGGTATAGAGATAAAAAAAGCCGCTCAAACGAGCGGCTCCTTATGTATGAATGGTTCAAAGATTATTTACCTTCTTCCATTTTTCTTTTCAACTCTGCTAATGCATCGATGTCTCCAAGAGTAGATCTTTCTTCGTTGTTTGAAGAAGAAGATACGTTTCTAGAAGAAGATTCTTTAACGTTTTTCTTTTCTTCGTCTCTGAAGATACCTGTGTGAGATACTACTACTCTCTTGAATTCTTTGTTGAATTCGATTACTTTGAATTGAGCATCTTCACCTTTTTTGATTTTAGATCCATCTTCTTTCTCTAATAATCTTGAAGGGCAGAATGCTTCTACTTCAGCATCTTCGAATTGAACAGAAGCTCCTTTATCGTGAACTTCTACAGCTTTACCAGCGTGGATAGTTCCTTCAGCATATTTAGTTTCGAATTTATCCCATGGGTTTTCAGTCAATTGCTTGTGACCTAGAGATAATCTTCTAGCCTGGATATCTAATTCAAGAACTACAACGTCTAATTTATCACCTACTGCACAGAACTCAGATGGGTGCTTGATTTTCTTAGTCCAAGAAAGATCAGAGATGTAGATTAATCCGTCGATACCTTCTTCTAACTCTACGAATACACCAAAGTTAGTGAAGTTTCTTACAGTTCCTACATGCTGAGATCCTACCGGATACTTAGCTTCGATGTTTTCCCATGGATCTTTAGACAATTGCTTGATACCAAGAGAAATTTTTCTTTCTTCTCTATCTAAAGTTAATACTTCAGCTTCTACTTCATCACCTACTTTTACGAAATCTCCAGCAGATCTTAAGTGAGTAGACCAAGACATTTCAGAAACGTGGATTAATCCTTCTACACCTGGAGCGATTTCTACGAATGCACCATAGTCAGCAAGAACTACTACTTTTCCTTTTACTTTATCACCTACTTTCAAGTCAGCAGAAAGAGCATCCCAAGGATGAGCTTCTAATTGCTTCATACCTAACTGGATTCTTGTTTTCTCATCATCGAAATCAAGGATTACAACTTTCACAGTCTGTCCGTCCTCTAGGATTTCAGATGGGTGGTTCACTCTAGACCAAGAAAGGTCTGTAATGTGGATCAATCCATCAACACCTCCTAAGTCAATGAATACACCGTAAGAAGTAATATTCTTAACAGTACCTTCAAGAACCTGACCTTTTTCAAGCTGAGCGATGATTTCTTTTTTCTGACCTTCGATATCTGCTTCGATCAATGCTTTGTGAGATACAACTACGTTTTTGAACTCAGGGTTGATTTTCACAACTTTGAACTCCATAGTTTTTCCTACGAACTGATCGTAATCTTTAATTGGCTTAACGTCAATTTGAGAACCAGGTAAGAATGCTTCGATTCCGTGAACGTCAACGATCATACCACCTTTAGTTCTTGATTTAACAAAACCGTTAACGATTTCTCCAGTTTCGTGAAGTTCGTTTACTTTATCCCAAGCTTTAAGCGTTCTAGCTTTTCTGTGAGATAATTGTAACTGACCAGTTTTGTCTTCTCTCTTGTCAACCATTACTTCTACCTCGTCACCTACTTTCAGGCCTTGGTTGTAACGGAATTCGTTAAGAGAAATAACACCTTCAGATTTGAAGTTGATGTCTACGATAGCTTCTTTGTCAGTTAATCTTACAACTCTACCAACTAAAACGTCATTATCGTTTAGGCTGTTAAGAGATCCGTTATAGATTTCTTCTAAATCGCTTTTTTCTTTTCTCGCATCTGCATCAAGACCTGATTCGAAAGAATCCCAATCAAATTGTTCTGGTGCTACGTTTTGGTTTAATAAAACCTCTGCTGAATTTGTCTCTTTTGACATTTTCTAATAAAAATTTGTATTCCTTCTTTTTTAATGGTTTGAATAAATGCGGATTAAAAAATACGGAAGTAATTAATTGTAAGTAATTTACCCATCAAACCTTTTCGCCACAAAAGTGGGTGCAAAGATAGGGATTTTATTTGAGATAAACAACAGGTTTCAGCGCGTTAATATTTAACTTATATATTTAAAAATCAATATTTTGATTAAATAATGCTTCGGCTTCACTCAGCAGACATATCTAATACTAACTGTTTTAAATTTAGAATGAAGCAATATTCGCTGTCATGCTGAGCATAAGCTTAAAGTTTACAAACGTAGTTACGAAGCACCTATAACTAATGGTGGACAAAATGAGATTCTTCATTTCGCTACGCTTCATTCAGAATGACAGTACCCCAGAATAAAACAATAACAATTAAAGAAGAGCAGCACTTCCCCTATCCCTCTCAACCCCTCAAACTCTCCCACGCAGCACCCGCTTAAATTCACTACCTTTGCACCATGGAACTACAATCAATCTATCAGAAGCTGCAGATTCAGGATATGAATCAGATGCAGAAATCTACTTATAATGCGTCTGAAAACAATACAGACATTGTTTTACTCTCCCCTACAGGATCTGGAAAGACTCTTGCTTTTTTATTCCCGGTTCTTCGGAATCTGAAAAAAAATGCTCAGGGGGTTCAGGCATTGATATTGGTTCCGGCCAGAGAATTGGCTCTACAGATTGAACAGGTTTTCAAAGCCATGGGAACAGATTATAAAGTATCTGTATGTTACGGTGGTCATGACAAAAAAATTGAGGTTAACAATTTAATTGAAGCTCCTGCAGTTTTGATAGGAACTCCGGGAAGGGTTGCTTACCATGTGAGAAATAATAATTTCGATCCGAAAACGATTAAAACCCTCGTTCTTGATGAATTCGATAAAGCGCTGGAGCTGGGTTTCCATGAAGATATGGAGTTTATTGCAGGTTCATTAAAAGGGCTTTCGCAAAGAATTTTAACATCAGCCACTGCAATGGATGAAATTCCATCGTTTACTGGTCTCAAAAATGAAAAAACAATTGACTTTTTAAAACTAAGTGAAGTAAAACCAGATATTCAATTGCGAAAAGTAATGACAATCTCTGAGGAAAAACTGGATACTTTGTTTAATTTAATCTGTAAAATAGGAAATAAAAGGACTCTTATTTTCTGTAACCACCGTGAAGCTGTTGACAGAATTTCTGAACTTCTTCATCAGATGGGAATCGACAGAGAAACCTTCCATGGCGGTATGGAACAAGACGAAAGAGAACGTGCATTGCTGAAATTCAGGAATGATTCTGCAAGAATTCTTATTACTACGGATCTTGCTGCCCGTGGACTTGATGTTCCGGAGGTAGAATCTATTGTACATTACCAGCTTCCTCCCAAAGAAGATGCTTTCATCCACAGAAACGGACGTACTGCAAGGATGAATGCCAAAGGTTTTGTATATCTGATCATGACAGAGGACGAAAATTTCCCATTCATTAAAAATAATACTCCTGAAGAAAATGTTGCCGGATTTACTAAAGTTCCGGAAAAAACACCTTTTCAGACTATTTATATCAGTGCCGGAAAAAAAGATAAGGTGAACAAAGTGGATGTTGTGGGATATCTTATCAAAAAAGGAGAACTTCAGAAAGAAGATATCGGTTTGATTGAAGTAAAGGATACCACGTCCTATGTTGCTGTTTCCAGAAGTAAAGTCAATGCTGTTTTAAGAAAGCTGCAAAACGAAAAACTGAAAGGAAAGAAAGTAAAAATGGAGGTTGCCTACTAAACCCTCCACTCGATACTCTATTGTCATTGCGAACGAAGTGAGCAATCTCATATTTAATGAAAAGGAGATTGCTTCGTCGCTGTGCTCCTCGCAATGACAAAAAAATTATTTAATCCCCCTTACTTTGGTAGGAAAAGTATACACAGATTTTGAAGCGGTAATGAAAAGAATGTCATTATTTTCTCCGCCAAAAGTTACATTGGAAGTCCATTTTTCAGGGATAGGAATATGGTAAATTTTCTTTCCTGAACGGTTAAAAATATGTACTCCATCTCCTGTAAGGTAAAGGTTCCCATGTTTATCCAGCTCCATTCCGTCTGAGCCCATTTCGCAGAAAAGTCTTTTTTCAGACAGTTTTCCTTCACCCAATATGTCATATACATAGGTTTTTCCGGCATCAATATCCGAAAGGTATAATTTTTTCAGTTTTTCACTACCTACAATTCCATTCGGCTGGGTAAATGTATCCAGCTTGGTTACTTTCCCTGATTTATCCCTGTAGTAAAGACTTTTGTGTGGTAATTCCTGCTTAAATCCTACCCAGTAATCCCTTTCATATAATGGATCGGTAAAGTACATTCCTCCAGCTTCATCATTCCATACATCATTGGGACCGTTGAACCTTTTCCCTTCAAAACCTTTAAGCAGAACTTCTACTTTTTTGTCTTTGGAAATTTTCCAGATTTCTCCCTGATCATCTGAGCAGGTAATCAAATATCCATCTTTGTCAAAGTGCGTTCCGTTTGCCCTTCCCGTCTTATCTAAGAATTCTGTTACTGTATTACTTTTCCAGTCCCAATAATAGATCTTATCATTGGGTTGATCGGTAAAATAAACATTCCCTTCTTTATCTGCTGATGGTCCTTCTGTGAAACTGAACGTATCGGAAACCCTTTCCGGCTTTACTCCTTCATAAAACATTTTACTATAATTTACTGATTGACAGTTTACCAATGCGAAAACCAAACCAATCATGCTTATTTTAAAGATATTCTTCATGCTTCATTTTTAAACCTGCAATTTACAATATGGCCTTCAGGTTTCAAAATATATTCCCGTTTTGATACAATAAAAATCATAAATACAAAATGTCCCAATTGTCCTATTTTTGAAGTAGATCATATTAGTAGTAAAAGGATATAATCCGGAGCTTTGCAGTAACAGGATCGATCGCTTTTTTCAATGAAAAAATCAATGCAAAAAAGAAGGTGAATCCTGCTTAAAATAGTACTAAAATACTTTTATAGCATACAACAATGAGCGCAGAGTCCAACAATATCAAGTCTTTGGAAATTGAAAATGAAGATTTCAGAAATTCAGTAGGAACAATGGATGAAACCGGAAAAAGGAAGTGGATATTCCCCAGAAAGCCTAAAGGAAAATACACCAACTACAGGAATTATACCAGCTATTTTCTTCTTGCCCTGTTTTTTGGACTGCCTTTTGTAAAGATCAACAATAATCCTTTTTTGCTCATCAATGTCATCGACAGGAAGTTCTTTATCCTTGGACAGCCTTTCTACCTGCAGGACTTTTTTATCCTTGCATTAGGCGCAGTAACCTCTGTCATTTTTGTAATGCTATTTACCGTAGTTTTCGGAAGGATATTCTGCGGCTGGCTTTGTCCCCAAACTCTTTTTATGGAAATGGTTTTCCGTAAAATAGAATATTGGATAGAAGGAGACCGAAATAAGCAGATGAAACTCGACAGACAGGAATGGGATGCTGAAAAAATAAGAAAGAGACTTACAAAATGGTCCGTATTTATATTGATTTCCCTGCTCTGCTCTACTTTCATGTTTATGTATATTGTAGGCTATGAACAGGTTTTCCTGATTATGCAGGAAGGACCTTCGGAACATCCTTTAAAGTTCATTACGATGATCTTTTTCACGATGACTTTCTATTTTGTTTTTGCATGGCTTCGTGAGCAGGTATGTACTCTGGTTTGTCCTTACGGAAGGCTTCAAGGAGTTTTAATTGATAAACAGACAATCAACGTATATTACGATTTTAAAAGAGGGGAAGGCCGTTCAAAATGGAGAAATAATGAAGACAGAAAAGCGGCTGGCAAAGGAGATTGTATAGATTGTAACCAATGCGTTGTTGTCTGTCCTACGGGAATTGACATCAGAAACGGACAGCAGTTGGAGTGCGTGAATTGCACAGCCTGTATTGATGCCTGTGATGAAGTAATGGAAAAGGTGGGTTTACCTAAAGGATTGGTTCGTTATGCTACAGAATCAGAAATTGAAAACAGCGAGAAGTTCAGGTTTACTCCGAGAATGAAAGCAACGACCGTCATTTTGGCATTGCTGATCGGGTTCCTTGGATTCTTGATGTATGACCGGGGTTCTATGGAGGCTAAGTTCATCAAACCAGCGGGCTCTACATTTTTCGTTAAAAATGGTAAAATCACCAATACCTTTATTTATACGCTTCTGAATAAATCTAATAAAAAAAAGACTTTAAGCATCAAAGTTATCACTCCATCGAATGCAGAAATCACTTATTTCGGTTCTGAAACAATCATCTTGAAAGGAGACCAGATCCTGAAAGGAAACATCAACATTTCTTTCCCTGAAGATGAGATTAAGTTTTCAAAACAAAATATGGTCATCGGAGTGTTTGATGAGAAAGGAAAACTGGTAGATTCATTTGAAACAACTTTTGAAGGACCTTTTAAGTTAGCTCTTTAGGTTGCAGGTAATAGGGATTAGGGAAAATACGCTGTGAAATATGGATAAATGTTTCAAATAAATGACAACCAGCAACTTTGAACTTTAAGCCTTGAACTTTGAACTCATTACGCCTTATATTTCCTCATAAACTGCGTGGGAGTCATTCCGGAGCTTTTCCGGAATACTCTTACAAAGTAGGAATATTCTTCGTATCCCAACCTGAAAGCAATTTCAACCAGGCTTTCATCCAGATACATCAACATTCTTTTGGCTTCCAGTACCACTCTTTCTGTAATCACATCTGTAGCAGTTTTTTGAACAACCGTCTGTACAATTCTATTCAGATGTTTTGATGAAATACCCAATAAAGAGGCATAATGGGCAATCGATTTATGTTCTGCAAAATGCTGTTCAATCAAATTTTCAAAATCCTGATAATGCTTAAAATAGGAAAGTCCGGCGGCAGAAGCCTGTGTATCAAAATCTTTTGAAAATAATCTGGTGGAATTAATAAAGATCTGAGACATCAATGACAGAATAAGACCTTCTTTCATTATATTTTTAGCATGATGTTCTTCTCCGAGTTCCTGAAATAAGGTTATATTTTTCTTCAGTTCCAAACTATCCAGCTGAAGTTTTCTAGGAAAAGACACAGATCCAAAAAAAGGAAAATTCCTCAGTTTCTGATTTACATAATGCATTTCATAAAATTCCTGAGAGCAAAAGAAAATATAACCATCAATATCTTCTGAAAGCTCCCAACTATGAATCTGCCCGGGTGACAGAAAGAAAAGACTTCCCTCAGAAACATCATACTTCTGAAAATCAATTTCATGTACCCCTGCTCCTTTGGTGAAAAGAACAGCAGCATAGAAATCATGTCTGTGAGGCTTTTCTATGTGACGATGCCCTACCACCAAATGATCTTTCATCGTATTAAAATAAAAATCTGACGTATTTTTACCTGCCTGGAAAAGATCAATATGAAGAACAGAGATAGGATTCATCACTTATTTTATATGTATGGTAAGGATTCACAAATTTAAACAAAAAAGAACTGGCATACTGCAGCCCTTCCTATCTGTTATAATAAACAGAGTTATTTCATGACCGCTTTATCTTTATATTTTCCCTTTATATAAAGTCTGACCGCACTTTTTGTAATATATTTTGGATGAAACTTTAAAAAATTTTTATCTTTGAAGTTTAGGAGTTGAAAAATGAAAATAAATTTAGCTGATAAACTGTATTATTCTATAGGAGAAGTAGCAAAAGCATTCGATGTAAACACTTCATTAATACGCTACTGGGAACAGGAATTTCCTATTATCAAGCCTAAAAAAAACAGAAAAGGCAACCGATATTTCACTCCTGAAGATATCAAAAACCTTCAGATGATCTACCATCTGGTAAAAGAAAAAGGATACACGCTGGACGGAGCCCGTATTGCTCTGACCACAAACAGTAAAATCTCCGAAACCATCACCCTTATTGACCGACTTGAGTTTGTAAAAGCTGAGCTTATTAAGCTGAAAGAGTCTTTGGGAGAAAGGGATGGTGAATAATTTTTTTGAAAATATAAAAAACTCCGCTGGGTGTAGACTGCACCCAAAAGTTTAGACAAAATTAAACAATATTATTATATGAAAGAGTTCGGTACTGTACCGGACTCTTTCCTTTTAGATTAAGTCTT